>NZ_CM141436.1:0-4800000 GCF_045809005.2 Mycobacterium cajalii | reverse complement strand
CGAGGGCTTCCCGCTGCCGCCGGTGGGCTGGCCGACGAGGGCCCGCACCTTGGCGCTGACGGTTTCTGGGTCGGTCACTGCGTTGGTCCTCCTTGACTACGTGGTGGCGCGAAGGTCGCGGGGCGCGCGGGGCATGCCCAGCCCGGCCATGGCAATGATGTCACGCTGGATCTCGTTGGCACCGCCGCCGAAGGTGTTGATGACCGCGAACCGGTACGCGGCCTCCAGCGCCCCGCGCAGCGGTGCGTCGGCGCCGCGGCGTAACCCGTTGTGGTCCAGCACTTCCAGCAGCTGGCGGGCGACCTGCTGGGTGAGCTCGGTGCCGAACACCTTGGCCGCCGACGCTTCTCCCATGCTGAGCACCCCCTTGGTCATCGCGGCGTTGACCCGCAGGTTCACGAGTTTGTACGCGGCGACCTGGGCCTCGACGCGGGCGAGCGCGAGCCGCACCCACGGCTGGTCGATGACGCGGCCGCCGTCGAGTTCGGTGGTGGCGGCCCAGTCCAGCGTCTTCTCGAACAGCGGCTCGAGCCCGACGAGGTTGCCCAGGGCCGCGCGCTCGAAGTTCAACTGCGTGGTGATCAGCTGCCAGCCCTGGTTCTCGCCGCCCACCAGCGCGCTGGCCGGCACCCGCACGTCGTCGTAGAAGGTGTAGAACGTCGAGACTCCCGGCATGGTGTGCAGCGGCTGCCAGGAGAACCCGGGCGACGAGGCGGGCACGATGAGGATGGAAATGCCCTTGTGCTTCTTGGCATCCGGGTCGGTGCGCACGGCCAGCCAGACATAGTCGGCGTACGCGGCGCCGCTGGTGAACATCTTCTGGCCGTTGATCACGTACTCGTTGCCGTCGCGCACCGCGGTGGTGCGCAACGAGGCGAGGTCGCTTCCGGCGCCGGGTTCGGAGTAGCCGATCGCGAACTCGACGCTGCCGTCCAGGATCGCCGGCAGGAACTTGCGCTTCTGCTCCTCGGTGCCGCACTGCATCAGCGTCGGCCCGACCGTGTTGAGCGTCACCAGCGGGATCGGGGCGTCGGCTCGGCGAGCCTCCTCGGCGAAGATGAACTGCTCGATCGCCGAGAAGCCGCGCCCGCCGTACTCTTTGGGCCAGCCGACCCCGAGCAGGTCGGCGGCCGCCAGCGCGCGGATGCACTCCCGCACCTCCGGGCCGCCCTCCACGCGCTCGCGGACCGCGGCGGCGCGCTCGGGCGTCATCACCCGCTCCAACGACGCGCGGATCTCGGCGCGCAGGCGCTCCTGCTCCGGCGTGTACTCGAGGTGCACCGTCAGGCCCCGAGCCGTACCGGCATGCACTTGACCCCGGGCACCATGGTGGCCCGCATCCGGTCCACCTCGCCCACCAACTCCAGCCGGGGAAACCGGAGCAGCAACTCCTCGAACAGTACGCGCGCCTCCAGGCGCGCCAATTGCGCTCCCACACAGGAATGTTCGCCGCAGCCGAAGGCGATGTGCGGGTTGGGGTTCCGGGTGACCTTGAACTGCTCGGCGTCGGGGCCGAAGATGTCCTCGTCGCGGTTGGCCGACCCGTAGAGCATCACCACGACGTCGCCCGCGGCGATGTGCCGGCCGCGGATCCCGACGTCGGCGGTCGCGGTGCGCGCCATGTGGACCACCGGGCTGTTGAAGCGCAGCATCTCCTCGACTGCGCCCGGGATCAGCGTGGGATCGCCTGCCAGCAGCCGGCATTGGTCCGGGTGGGCGATCAGCGCGCACATGCCCAGCGCGATCAGGTTGCGGGTGGTCTCGTTGCCGGCGACCAGCAGCAGGAACGCGAAGTTGAGCAGGTCTTCGTCGGTGAGGCGATGCCCGTCGATCTCCGCGCCGGCCAGCACCGACAACAAGTCGTCGCGGGGGGCGGCGCGGCGGGACGCGACGAGCTTCTGGAAGTACTCGTAGAGCTGCCCCAGCGCGACCATCGAGTCGAGCTCGATCTCCGGGTCGGCGGTTCCGGTGGCCGCATCCGACCACGCCCGGAACTGCTCCCAGTCGTCGGGCGGGGCGCCGATCAGCTCGGCGATCATGCGGGTGGGCAGCGGAGCGGCGATCTCCTCGGCGAACTCGTGCACGGAATCCGGCTGCAGGGGATCGAGGATGCCCCGCACGATCTCGCGGATCTTGGGCTCGAGCACCGCCACGCGCCGCCGGGTGAATCCCGAGTTGATCAGCTTGCGCAGCTGCCGGTGCCGCGGCGGGTCGGTGAAGATGAGGTTGCCCTCCTGCACGGGGTTGGCCATGTGCGGGTCCGGGATGGTGATGCCCTTGGTCGAGGTGAACAGGGCCGGGTTTCCCGACACGAACCGGATGTCCTCGTATTTCAGCAGCGCCCAGAAGTTGGTGACATCGTTCCAGCAGACCGGGTTGGTCGCGCGCAGCTCCCGGTACGCCGGGTAGGGGTCGCCCGCGTAGAAATCCGGGGAGTGCAACAAAGAAGCGGGCAAAGTGGTCTGCACGGCAGAGCCTTCCTGACCAGGCGATCCGACATATTGCGGCAATATGTCTTGCGCCGTTGTGTCTACTCCAGGCGGACAGCTCTGTCAACGGCGTGGGCAACGCATTGAAATACGCGGAGATTCGTCTCTTCAGTGATTGACGTCACGTCGTCATAGGTGAACACTGTCTCGGGAGATGACCGACGTTCGGTAAGGAAGCGCATGGCCGAGTTACCACCTCCGGGTCCCCTGGTCGACACCTATCGGCTCTACATCGACGGAGGCTGGGTCGAACCGGGGGACGGCCGCTACGACGACATCGACCCGGCGACCGAACAGGTCATCGCCGGCGCCCCCGACGCGAGCGTCGCGCAGGTCGGCGACGCGATCGCGGCCGCGCGCCGCGCTTTCGACGACGGCCCCTGGTCGGCGATGGGTCCCGAGGAGCGGTCCGCCTGCCTCAACCAGCTGGGCGCGGCGCTGCTCGAGCGCGCCGACGAGTTCTTCGCGCTCTCGCAGGCGGAGTGGGGCTGCGTTGCGAACGAACGAATGATGCAGATCGACGGCGCCGGATACACGTCCATGCACGCGGCGCAGTTGGCCACGCAGCTGGTCGACGAGCCGGTCACCGGGATCGGCGCCGGTACCACCGTGCTGCGGCACGAGCCCCTCGGTGTGGTGTCCATCCTGACACCGTGGAACTTCCCGCACATTCTCAACGTCATGAAGGTGAACAACGCGCTGGCCGCGGGCAACACCGTCGTGCTCAAGCCGTCGCCGCTGACGCCGCTGGCCGGGCTCGCGCTGGCCCGAATCATCGACGAGCACACCGACATCCCGCCGGGGGTGGTCAACGTCGTGACGCCGTCGGGCCTGCAGGCCGCCAAGCTGCTCACCACCGACCCGCGGATCGACATGATCAGCTTCACCGGCAGCTCGACCGTCGGGTGCGAGGTCATGCGCTCCGCCGGCGACGCCATGACGCGGCTCCTGCTGGAGTGCGGCGGCAAGTCGGCGAGCGTCGTCCTGGACGACGCGACCGTCACCGACGAGATGCTCGAGCAGCTGCTGTTCAACTGCTGCTCACTGCACGCCGGGCAGGCCTGCATCCTGCACAGCCGGCTGCTGCTGCCCGAGAAGCTGCACGACGACGTCGTCGACCGGCTCGTCGCGCTCGCCGGCGATGTCAAGGTCGGCGACCCCCGGGATCCCGCGACGCGGATGGGACCGCTGATCAGCGCGGCCCAGCGCGACCGCGTCCAAAAGCACGTCGACGGGGCCGTTCGCGACGGGGCGAAACTGGTGACCGGCGGCGGCCGCCCGGCCGGGCTGGACACCGGATTCTATTTCGAGCCGACGATTCTCACCGAGGTCGACCCGGACTCGGCGATCGCCCAGGAGGAGGTCTTCGGCCCGGTGCTGACCGTGCTGCGCTACGCCGGCGACGACGAGGCCGTGGCGATCGCGAACAACTCCCGCTACGGGCTTTCCGGCGCCGTGTGGGGCACCGACGTGGACCGGGCGGTCGCCGTCGCCCGCCGCATCCGCACCGGGCAGGTCGCGATCAACGGCGTCGGGCCCGGCGACGCCCCGTTCGGCGGTTTCAAATTGAGCGGATTCGGCCGGGAAAGCGGCGGGATCCGCGGGCTGCACCAGTACATGGAGGTGAAGGCCATCGGGATCCCCGCGTGACAGGGCCGCTGGCCGGGCTGCGCGTCGTCGAACTCGCCGGCGACATCTCGGGCCCCTACGCCGGCAAGCTCCTCGCCGACCTCGGCGCCACGGTCACCAAAGTCGAGCCGCCCGAAGGGGATCCGCTGCGCCGGTGGGGCCCGTTTCCCGGTGGCGCCACCGATCCCCGGCGCTGCGGGCTTTTCGAGTACCTCAATGCCGGGAAGCGTTTGGTCACAACCGATTCCGCCGACGCATGCGAGCTCGGCGCCGATGCTCGGAGTCGTGCGGTCCGCCGACGGGTGGGTGGGCATCAACTGTCTGACGGGGCAGCACTGGCTCGACGTGTGCGCGATGCTCGGACTGCCGGAATGCGGCGAGCAGCAGATCGCGATCATGATGGGCGGACCGGAGCGCGCCGAATTCTTCGCCGAGGCCGAGCCCTGGCTGGCCGGCCATACCGTCGCCGAGATCGTCGAACTGGCCCAGGCGCTGCGCATCCCGGCCTCCCCGGTCAACGACGGCGCCACGGTGCCGGCCTGTCCGCAGTACGCCGAACGCGGATTCTTCGTCGACGCGGGTGGCGCCGGCTGGTCGTTCCGGCGCCCGGGCCCGCCGTTCCGGTTCTCCGAAACCGGTGCGCCACAGCCGAACCCGTTGACTCCGGTGGCTCCGGGGCGGCTGCCCTTCGCGGGGCTGCGGGTGCTCGACCTGACCACGTTCTGGGCCGGGGCGTACCTGACCTGCTACCTCGGGGCGTTCGGCGCCGACATCGTCAAGGTCGAGTCGATCCAGCGTCCCGACGGCCACCGCTACTCGGGGGCGTTCGCCTACGAGGGCGACGACTGGTACGAGCGCAGCCCGATCTGGCAGGGCACCAACCTCAACAAGCGCGACCTCACGCTCGACCTGACCTCGCAGCGGGGCCTCGACATCGCCCGCCGGCTGGCCGCGGAGGCCGACGTCGTCGTGGAGAACTTCTCCCCGCGCGTCGTCGAGCAGTTCGGTCTGGACTACGAGTCGGTGGTGGCGCTGAACCCCGGCGTGATCATGGTCCGGATGCCCGGGTTCGGGTTGCACGGCCCCTGGCGCGACTACGTCGGCTGGGCGCTGAACTTCGAACAGACCTCCGGGATGTCGGCGGCCACCGGCTATCCCGACGGGCCGCCGTGCAACCCGCAGGGGCCCGCCGACCCGATCGTCGGCGTGCACGCGGGCGTCGCGCTGCTGGCCGCGCTCGAGCACCGCAACCGCGCCGGGGCGGGCCGGCTGATCGAGATCGCCCAGATCGAGGTCGCGGCCTGCGTCACCGCGGAACCGGTGATCGAGTACTCGATGAACGGCGTGGTGCGTCCGCGCGAGGGCAACCGGCAGCGCGGCTACCTGCAGGGTGTCTACCCGACCGCGGACGACGCCTGGGTCGCGCTGTCCGTGCCCGACCGGGACGGGTCCGACCACGACGCCTTCGACGCGATCGTCGGCGCCTGGACCGCGACGCAGACGGCCGCGGAGATCGTGGGAACCTGTGCGGCGCATGGCATTGCGGCCGAGCGGGTCAGTACCGGCGAGGACATGTACGGCATCCCGCAACTCGACGCCCGCGGCTACTACGAGGAGTTCGAGCACCCGGTCACCGGGCCGCACCGCTACCCGGGGTGGCCGTTTCGCATCACCCCCGGCCCGGCGCGGCACCACCGCAGCGCCCCGCCGACCCTGGGCCGGCACAACGACGAGATCCTGCGCGGGTTGGGGTGCTCCGACGACGAGGTGGCGTCGCTGCGCGCGGCTCGGGTGATCGGTGAGCGGGTGCTGAACGTCTGAGCCGCCGCAGATGGCGTCAGCGGCGATAGGCATGCGCGCGGTGCTCGATGCGGCCGATGTACAGCACGCGGTCGTTCTCGAGCGCCCGGAATGTGACGCGGTAATCGCCGCGGCGCGCGACGCGCCAGCCTTCGAATTCGAATCGCAGCGGCTTGGACAGCCGGTATGGGTCAGCCGGCAATGTGAGGGTGATGAATTCGGCGATCGCAGCGGCGACTCTGTGCGCGAGCCGGTCGAGGGAGCGCGACGCCGACGGCGACAGCTGGACGGACCACGGTGTCTGCGGCCCGGTCACTTCAAGCCGTAGCGCCGGCGAATCTCTTCGCCGCTGACCGTCTTTCCGGCGGCGTAGTCGGCGTCGGCCTGGGCGAGCTCGTCGGCCACACCCGGTGTCCGGAGCGCGTGCAGAGTTTCGTTGAGCGACTCGAGGTCGTCGGCGGACATGAGAACTGCCGCGACGCGGCCGTGCCGGGTGATCTGGATGATTTCGTGGGTGGTGTCGGCCTCGTCGACCAACGCGGAGAGCTTGTCCTTGGCCTCAGTCAGCGGCACCGTCTTCATGAGTCCGCAGTATAGCCCGAACCCTGGCCAATCAATGGCTGGATAAATAGCCGGGCAAAACCGGTGTCGCTAGGGGGCCGCGTCGTGGCACTAGCCCGGATTTTTCGCGGAATGCCGAAGTAGCTGGGTGTTGATGCGCGAAAGTGCCTGTCCTGCAACGCATAATGGGAATTCTCTAGGTTTCCATATGGCGAGCGGAAGGCACTTCGCAAGTGAAGAGTATCGCGGTGACGCGGCGGGTGAAAGTATCGGCGGACGGTCGCGGGGTGGTGTCGCACGCCGGGATGGGGCTGTTGCGGGAACTGGCCGATCTGACCGGGTTATCAGCGCAGGTCACGGCGGTGTTGGCCGATACTTACAAGGGGCCGTGGACTTATGCCCCGGGTGCGGTGTTCGCCGATCTTGCCGCGGCGGTGGCTGACGGGGCGGACTGCATCGACGGGGTCGGCCAGTTGTGTGGGGATCGCGAGCATGTGTTCGGGGCCAAGGCCTCGACAACGACGATGTGGCGGCTGATCGATTATCGCATCGATGCCGCGCACCTGCCGAAGGTTCGCACCGCGCGGGCATCGGCGCGGGCGGCGGCCTGGGCGGCCGGGGCCGCGCCCCCGGCGGGTGTGCCGCTGTACATCGACATCGACGCCACGCTGGTCATCGACCATTCCGACAACAAGGCGCAGGCGGCGCCGACGTGGAAGAAGTCGTTCGGCCATCACCCGCTGCTGGCGTTTCTGGACCGCCCGCAGATCGCCGGCGGTGAGGCCCTGGCCGGGCTGCTGCGCAAAGGCAACGCCGGATCCAATACCGCCGCCGATCACGTCACGGTCCTTCAGCAGGCTTTGGATTCGCTGCCGGCAGATTGGCGTCCCGGCCCGCAGAACCCGGCTGCGCCGGCGGTGGTGGTGCGCTCAGATTCCGCCGGAGCCACCCACAAGTTTGCCCAGGCCTGCCGCGATCACGGGGTCGGGTTCTCCTTCGGGTTTCCCGTCGATGCCCGGGTCCAGGACGCCGTGGACACCCTCAACCTCGGCGATGGCTGGTATCCGGGGATCGACTCCGATGGGCAGATCCGGGACGGGGCGTGGGTGGCCGAGGCCACCGGCCTGGTCAACCTGTCGGCCTGGCCTGCCGGGACCCGGCTGGTGCTGCGCAAAGAACGCCCACACCCCGGGGCGCAGCTGCGCTTCACCGACATCGACGGCATGCGGGTGACCGCCTTCATCACCGACACCCCACCGGGGATGGTTCCCGGGCAGCTGGCCGGTCTGGAACTGCGCCACCGCCAGCACGCCCGCGTCGAGGACCGCATCCGCGAAGCCAAAGCCGCCGGCCTGGCCAACCTGCCCTGTCATGATTTCCAGTCCAACGCCGCCTGGCTCGAAATCGTCCTGGCCGCCGCCGATCTGGTCGCCTGGGCCCAACTGATCGGATTCACCGACGCCCCGCAGCTGGCCCGCTGCGAGATCACCGCCTTCCGCTACCGGGTCCTGCACGTCGCGGCCCGCATCACCCGCGGCGCCCGCCAACTACGGCTGCGCATCGACGCCACCTGGCGCTGGGCCGGTGCCATCGCAACCGCCTGGCAGCGCATCCGCGCCGCCTTCCCCTGACCACCGCAAACCCGCCCCGACGACCCGAAAGACCCACCGGCCATAGGAAAGCCCGCCCACCCCGGCGACACGGGACGGCCAAACACACCCCAAGCCCAAAATCGCTATCGCTCAGCGATCTTCATGGCTCAGCACCCCCGAACCCCACCCGCACGAAAAATCGAGGCTAGAGCTCCAACTGCCCAATCAACCGCGGAGCGGTCGACTCCCCGTGAGCCTTTGGCAAACCACCTTTCCCATGCCAAGCTGCTCGGCATGGCCATCGAGATCGCCCGTCCCAAGCTCGAAGGAAACGTCGCCGTCGGCACCGACCGGCAGATCGGGTTCGCCGAGTTCGGCGACCCCCAGGGGCGGGCGGTGTTCTGGCTGCACGGCACCCCCGGCGCGCGCCGGCAGATCCCCACCGAGGCCCGCGTCTACGCCGAGAACAACCACATCCGGCTCATCGGCCTGGACCGCCCCGGGATCGGCTCCTCGACGCCCCATCGCTACGAGAACATCCGGGCCTTCGGCGAAGACCTGCGCACGATCGCGGACACGCTGGGCATCGACAAGATGGCCGTGGTCGGCCTGTCCGGCGGCGGTCCCTACGCGCTGGCGTCCGCCGCGGTCCTGCCCGACCGGGTGGTCGCCGCCGGCGTGCTCGGCGGCGTCGCGCCGTTCGTCGGCGACGAAGGCATCACCAGCGGCCTGATGAACCTGGGCAAGCGGGCGGCGCCGCTGCTGCGGCTGGGCGGTGACCCGCTGCGGATCGGCGCGAGCCTGATGGTCCGCATGATCCGTCCGGTCGCCAACCCCGCGCTCCATCTGTATGCCGCGCTGTCGCCCGAAGGCGACCGGCGCCTGCTCACCCGGCCCGAGTTCGGGGCCATGTTCCTCGACGACCTGCTCAACGGCAGCCGCAAGCAATTGGCGGCCCCGTTCAACGACGTCATCCTGTTCACCCGGGACTGGGGATTCCGGCTTGACGAGGTCAAGGTCCCGGTCCGCTGGTGGCACGGCGACCACGACCACATCGTGCCGTTCGCCCACGGCGAGCACGTGGTGTCGCGGCTGCCCGACGCCGAGCTCTACGTGCTGCCGGGCGAAAGCCATCTCGCCGGGCTGGGGCGCGGCGAGGAGATCCTGGCCACCCTGATGAAGATCTGGGACGAGCAGTAACCTGCTCACGTGCTGCTGGCTTCCCTGAATCCCGCGCTCGTCACCGCCACCGACCTCGCCGACGCGGTGCGCATCGACGGCGTCGCGCTGAGCCGCGGCGACCTGGTCGGTGCCGCGACGTCGGTGGCCGAACGGGTCGCCGGCGCGGACCGGGTCGCGGTGCTGGCCACGCCCACCGCGGCGACGGTGCTGGCGGTCACCGGCTGTCTGATCGCCGGCGTCCCGTTCGTCCCGGTGCCCGCCGACATCGGTACGTCCGAACGCCGCCACATGCTCACCGACTCGCGGGTGCAGGCCTGGCTGGGGCCCCTGCCGGACGAGCCGGAAGGGTTGCCGCACATCCCCGTCCGGCTGCACGCGCGCTCCTGGCACCGGTACTCCGAGCCGCCGCCCGATGCCACCGCGATGGTCATCTACACCTCCGGCACCACCGGGCTGCCCAAGGGGGTGGTGCTGAGCCGGCGCGCGATCGCCGCCGACCTCGACGCGCTGGCCGAAGCCTGGCAGTGGACGGCCGAGGACGTCCTGGTGCACGGACTGCCGCTGTTCCACGTGCACGGCCTGGTCTTGGGCCTGCTCGGATCGCTGCGCGTGGGAAACCGCTTCGTGCACACCGGAAAGCCGACACCGGCCGGTTATGCCCAGGCGTGTTCGGAAGCCGGCGGCACGCTGTACTTCGGGGTGCCCACGGTGTGGTCGCGGGTGGTGGCCGACGAGGCCTCCGCGCGGGCGCTGAGCCGGGCGCGGCTGCTGGTCTCCGGCAGCGCCCCGCTGCCGGTACCGGTGTTCGACGGGCTCGCCGGGCTGACCGGGCACCGGCCCGTCGAACGCTACGGCGCCTCGGAGTCGCTGATCACGCTGTCCACGCGCGCGGACGGTGAGCGGCGCGCCGGCTGGGTCGGCCTCCCGCTGCCCGGCGTGCAGGCCCGGCTGCTCGACGAGGACGGCGGCCCCGCGCCGCACGACGGGGAAACCGTTGGCAGGCTGCAGGTTCGCGGGCCGACGATGTTCGACGGCTACCTCAACCGGCCGGACGCCACCGCCGAGGCGTTCGACACCGACGGCTGGTACCGCACCGGGGACGTCGCGGTCATCGACGGCAGCGGGATGCACCGCATCGTCGGGCGCGAGTCCGTCGACCTGATCAAGTCCGGCGGATACCGCATCGGCGCCGGCGAGATCGAGACGGCGTTGCTGGGGCATCCGGGCGTGGGCGAGGTGGCCGTCGTCGGGGTGCCCGACGACGACCTGGGCCAGCGCATCGTCGCCTACGTCGTCGGGGCGTCGGACGTGTCCGCCGACGAGTTGGTCAACCATGTCGCCCGGGAGCTTTCGGCCCACAAGCGGCCGCGCGAGGTGCGCTTCGTGGATTCGCTGCCCCGCAACGCCATGGGCAAGGTGCTCAAGAAGCAGTTGCTGTCCGAAGGCTGAGAGCGCGGCCCGTCCCCGAGCGCGACCGCGTGGCGTCGCCTACCGTCGTTACCGTGTCGATCCACGCGGACCCCGGCGTCACGCCGATGAGGCGGGTGGCGGCCGCCTGCCTGGTCGGCTCCGCCATCGAGTTCTACGACTTCCTCATCTACGGCATCGCGGCGGCGCTGGTGTTCCCCACCGTGTTCTTCCCGGGCCTCAGCCCCGCGCTGGCCACGGTCGCCTCGATGGGCACGTTCGCCACCGCGTTTCTTTCGCGGCCGCTCGGCGCGGCCGTGTTCGGGCACTTCGGGGATCGGCTGGGCCGCAAGAAGACGCTCGTCGCCACGTTGCTGATCATGGCCGTGTCCACGGTCGGGGTTGGCCTGGTGCCCACTCCCGCGGCCATCGGGGGCGCCGCCCCGCTGATCCTGATCGCCCTGCGAGTGCTGCAGGGGTTCGCCGTCGGCGGCGAGTGGGCGGGGTCGGCGCTGCTGAGCGCCGAGTACGCGCCCGCGGGCCGCCGCGGCCGGTACGGCATGTTCACCCCGCTGGGCGGCGGTGTCGCGCTGGTGCTGACCAGCCTGGTGTTCCTCGGCGTGAACGCGACCATCGGCGAGCGCAGCGCCGCGTTCCTGCAGTGGGGGTGGCGGGTTCCGTTCCTGATCAGCGCCGCGCTGATCGCCGTCGCCCTGTACGTGCGGCTCAACATCGGCGAGACCCCGGTGTTCGCCGGCGAGAAGGCCCGCGCCCCCGTCACCGAGGCGCCGATCAAGGAGGTGCTGCGCCGCGAGTTCCGCACGATCGTCCTGGCCGGAGGCAGCGTCGTCAGCGGATTCGGATTCGTCTACATGGCCAGCACGTACCTGGCCCGGTACGCGCAGAGCGAACTGGGGCATTCCCGCACCCTGATCCTGGTCGTCGGGGTGCTGGGCGGCCTGGCGAGCATCGCGCTCGTCGCGGTCTCCGCGAGCCTGTCCGACCGGGTCGGGCGGCGACGGATGATGCTGGCGGGGAGGGCGGCGTCGCTGCCGTGGTCGCTGGTCGTGATCCCGCTGATGGACACGGGCAGCCCCGTCCTGTTCGCGGTCGCGATCGTGGGCATGTACGCCGTCGGCGCCATCGCCGCCGGCCCCACGGCGTCGTTCGTGCCCGAACTGTTCGCCACCCGCTACCGCTACACCGGCACCGCGCTGTCCAGCAACCTGGCCGGCATCCTCGGCGGGGCGCTGCCGCCGCTGATCGCCGGGACGCTGCTGGCCAGCTTCGGCAGCTGGGCGCTGAGCCTGCTACTTGCCGCGCTGGTGTTGGTCAGCCTGCTCAGCACCTATTTGCTGCCGGAGACCAACGGGGCGGCGCTGGGAGCGGCGGCGTCGCCAGACCTGCAGTGCAACGGCTGCCGCTGACTCAGTTGGCGTGCAACTCCTCGTTGAGCGTGATGCCCCGGCCGTCGCGGGCCACCACCTCGACTGACCCGGTGCGCGAATTGCGGCGGAACAGCATGTTCCCGGCGCCGGAGAGCTCCCTGGCCTTGACCACTTTGCCGGCCGGCGTGGTCACCTTGGTGCCCGCGGTGACGTAGAGGCCGGCCTCGACGACGCAGTCGTCGCCGAGCGAGATGCCCAGCCCCGCGTTCGCGCCCAGCAGGCAGCGCTTCCCGATCGAGATGACATCCGTGCCGCCGCCGGACAGCGTGCCCATGATCGATGCCCCGCCGCCGACGTCCGACCCGTCGCCCACCACCACACCGGCGGAGATGCGGCCTTCGACCATCGACGCGCCCAGCGTGCCGGCGTTGAAGTTGACGAAGCCCTCGTGCATCACGGTGGTGCCCGGGGCCAGGTGGGCGCCCAGGCGCACCCGGTCGGCGTCGGCGATGCGCACCCCGCTCGGCACGACGTAGTCGACCATCCGCGGGAACTTGTCGACACCGTAGACGGTCACCGGTCCGCGGCGGCGCAGCCGGGTCCGGACCGCCTCGAACCCGTCGACGGCGCAGGGGCCGTGGTTGGTCCACACCACGTTGGTCAGTACCCCGAACAGCCCGTTGGCGTTCAGGCCGTGGGGGGCCACCAGCCGGTGCGAGAGCAGATGTAACCGCAGGTAGGCGTCGTAGGAGTCGGTGGCGACGTCGTCGAGCGAGCCGATCACCGTGCGCACCGCGACGGTCTCGGTGCCGCGGTCCTCGTCGCGGCCGACCAGCGCGCCCAGGTCCGCGGGAACGTCGGACGCGGCGAGCCGCGAGGTGGTGGTGGTGCCCGATTCGGTCAATTCCGGTGCGGGGAACCAGGTGTCGAGAATCGATCCGTCCGAGGCCAGCGTCGCCAGCCCGATTCCTGCAGCTCCAGTCACGGCGGTCAGGTTACTTTACTCTGGCCGAGCAGACACAAAAGCGCCCTGTTCGGGGCGGAAATAGGAGCTTTTGCGTCTGCTCGGCATACTTGGGTCGTGCTGGACTTGCGCGGGGACCCGATCGAGCTGACCGCGGCGCTGGTCGACATCCCCAGCGAATCGCGGCACGAGGCGCACCTCGCCGACGAGGTGGAGGCCGCGCTGCGCGCCCAGACGTCGGGCTTCGAGATCGTCCGCAACGGCAACGCGGTTTTGGCGCGCACGTCAATGGGCCGGCCGTCGCGGGTGCTGCTGGCCGGACACCTCGACACCGTCCCGGCGGCCGGCAACCTGCCCAGCCGCCGCGACGGCGACCTGCTGTACGGCTGCGGGGCCGCCGACATGAAATCCGGTGACGCGGTGTTCCTGCACCTGGCCGCCACCGTGGCCGAACCCGCGCACGACCTGACGCTGGTGTTCTACGACTGCGAGGAGATCGAGGCCGCCGCAAACGGATTGGGGCGCATCGAGCGCGAGCTGCGGGACTGGCTGTCCGCCGACGTGGCCGTCCTGGGCGAGCCCACCGGCGGCTACATCGAAGCCGGCTGCCAGGGGACGCTGCGCGTGGTGATCGGCGCCACCGGCACCCGCGCACACTCGGCGCGTTCCTGGCTGGGCGACAACGCCATTCACAAGCTCAGCCCCGTCCTGGACCGGCTGGCGCGATACCGGGCGCGCTCCGTGGACATCGACGGGTGCACCTACCGCGAGGGCCTGTCGGCCGTGCGGATCGAGGGCGGCGTGGCCGGCAACGTGATCCCCGACGCCGCCTCGGTGACGGTCAACTTCCGTTTCGCGCCCGACCGGTCGGTGGCCGCCGCGCTGGCGCACGTGCACGAGGTGTTCGACGGGCTCGACGTGGGCATCGAGCAGACCGACGCCGCACCGGGCGCCCTGCCCGGGCTGGCGCAGCCCGCCGCCGGGGCCCTGGTCGAGGCCGCCGACGGACGCGTCCGGGCGAAATACGGCTGGACGGACGTGGCGCGGTTCGCCGCCCTGGGCATCCCGGCGGTCAACTTCGGGCCCGGCGACCCCAACGTCGCGCACAAGCGCGACGAAGCGGTGCCGGTGGGCAACATCACCGCCGCCGTGGACGTGTTGCGGGCGTACCTCAGCGCTTAACGGTCGGCGCACCGCCGGGCCTGCGCGGCGGCGTCGGCGGCCGCCGCGCGCATCCCCAGCGCGGCCAGGTCGCCGGACACCGCCCGCAGCGCGGCCGCGTCGCCGGCGGCCAGCGCCCGCGCGTGTGACAGTGCGAGACTGCCCGTTGGACAGTCGATTTCGTCGCACAGCCGGGCCAGCGGATCCGCGGCGCGAATGTCGCCGAGACGCACGGCCTCATACCACGCCCGCAGCGCCGCGCCGGGCTGGCCGCCGCGTTCGGCCATGCGCGCGGCCTCGCGGGCGGCGGCCACGGCGCCGTGTGCGTCGCGCACCGCGGCCAGCCGCCAGGCCCGCGCCACTCCGAGCTCGGGGGCGAACAGCGCCGACTTGGTTCCGTGGCGGGATTCGGCCCTGCTCAACGCCTTTGCCGCAGCGGCGGTGTCGCCCTGCTGGGCCAGCGCGGTGGCCAGCAGCGTCAACGACAGTGGTCCCCACGAATATCCGGTGCGTTCCAGCGTGGTGGCCGCCGGGCCGAGCAGCGCCGCGGCCCGGTCGAATTCCCCGGCGGCGATCAGCACATGGGCCAGCAGCACCTCGCCGATCGCGCGGCCCGGCTGCTGCAGTTCGGCGAAATCGGTGAACTGCTGGGCGAGTTCGGCGGCCGCGTCGAGCCGGCCAGCCATCAGCAGCGCGGTGGTCTGCCCCAACCCGATGGTGAAGCGCAGCAGCCCGGGATGCTCAGCGGCCAGGGCCCGCCGGGCCAGCGGCTCGACATCGTCGAACCGGCCCTGTCGCGCCGAGCACAGCGCGGCCGCGCTGGCCGCCCACGCCACCGCCTGGTCGTCGGCCGCCGGCGACGCCAGCACCTCCCCGGCGATCTCGACGGCATGGGCGACATTGCCCGCGTTCATCGCGAACGTGGCGCTCAGCGCCTGCAGGGTGGTCAGCGAGGCGGGATCGGTGACCCGGTTGCGCACGGTCCGCAAAAACGCGGTCGCGCGTTCGGGTTCGCCGAGCATCCAGAACTGATTGGCCGCCCGCAACAGCGTGAACGCCATCAGCTCCGGTTCGGGCAGCGCGGCCGGGTCGACCACGGCCAGCGCCGCCTCGGCCTCGCGGCCGCGACCCTGCCAGGCCAGGGCGTGGGCCAGCGGCAGCCGCGCCGCGAGGTCCCCGGAGCGGTCCAGCGCCGAGCGGGCCAGCCGTTCGCCCAGTTCGAGGTCGCCCAGCCGCAGGGCCTGCTCGGCGGCCGCGACCACCTCGGCGACCGGCTGCTGGGCGTCGCTGTCCAGCGCCAGGGAAGCCAGCCGCAGCCGCTCGCTGAGATGCCCGGGCGCACGCCGGGACAGCAACGTCACGATCTCGGTGCGCCGCCGCCGGGCGCCGTCGGCTCCGAGCGCGGCCCGGGCCCGCTCGGCGAACAGCGGGTGCGCGGTGTAGATCACCGGCACGCCGCGTTCCCGCGTCTCCGCCGCGCCCCATTCCCGCGCCTGCTCCACCGCGCCGTCGCCGGCCAGGACCGTCAGGTCGGCCAGCGTCAGCGGTTCCTCGACGGCCAGGTAGTCCAGCACCGACCGGGCCGGCGCGGGCAACGCGGCGATGAACTCGTCGACCTCGGCCGGGTCGGTCGGCCCGCCGGGCGCCTCGATGTCGATGGGGTCCAGCAGGGCGTCGGTCCACAGCGCCGCGATGGCCTCGGGGGCGGCGTCCGCACGGGCGGTGACAATCAGCCGTGCCGTGCCGGCCAGCGCCAACTGATAGACCAGCGTCGCCGACAGGATGTCCAGTTCGTGGGCGTCGTCGACGACCAGCAGCAGGTCTTCACCGCCCGCCGCCAGCGAGGCCCGGGCCGCCCGCAACAACGCCGCCGGCTTGCCGAGGTCCGCGACCGCGACCAGATGGCCGAAGGCCCCGAACGGCACCGCCCGCTCGCTCGGGGTGCCGGTGACCCACCTGGCGAGCACGTTCGGGTGCCGGCGGGCGAAGTGCTCGGCGGCCAACCGCGCCAACGTGGACTTCCCGACGCCGTCGGGCCCGAGCACCACGGCACCGGCGCCGCCGGCCAGGGCGTCGTTCAGCCGGTCCAGCGCCGCCGCATGCAGCGGGACGTTCCATCGAATCGGCACTGCCGGATCTTATTGCGCGGGCGAGCCCGGCGGGGCGCATCGGCGGGCGCGCCGTCGGGGCTTGGTCTACCTTTGGCGGATATGGGCCCGGGAGGCAATGCGTCAGGCCGCTGGGCCGTCTGCGTCTACTGCGCGTCCGCGCCGACGCATCCCGAATTGCTCGCCCTGGCCGCCGAACTCGGCGAGGCGATCGCCGAGCGCGGCTGGACCCTGGTGTGGGGCGGTGGCCGGGTGTCGGCGATGGGGGCGGTCGCCGGCGCGGCGCGGGCCCGCGGCGGCCACACCATCGGTGTCATCCCGCAGCACCTGATGCGCCGCGAGATCGCCGACACCGACGCCGACGAGCTGATCGTCAGCGACACGATGCGCGACCGCAAGCGCTCGATGGAAGACCTCGCCGACGCGTTCATCGTCCTGCCCGGCGGCGTCGGCACCCTCGACGAGCTGTTCGACGCATGGACCACCGGCTACCTCGGGATACACGGCAAGCCGATCGTGCTGCTGGACCCGCTGGGGCACTACGAGGGGTTGTGGATCTGGTTGTGCGGGCTGGCCGACCGCGGGTACGTCTCGCAGGCGGCCATGGACCGGTTGGTGCTGGTCGACAAGGTGAGCGCCGCGATCGAGGCGTGCGCGCCCGCCTGAGCCGCGGTCCGTCGCGGCCCCCGATAGGCTGGCCGCCGAGCTGGACTGTTGACAGGGAATCGAGGGATCGACGTGTCCGAACACGACGGGGGAGCGCGCAAGGCGGTTGGCCTGACCGACATCGCACTCAGGTTGCCGGGCGTACTGGCCGACCTGCCGGTCATCCTGCGCGGGGCGCTGACCGGGCTGCTGGCCCGGCCGGACTCCAAGAAGTCGATCGGCACCGTCTTCCAGGAGCGGGCCGCCCGCCACGGCGACCGGGTGTTCCTGAGGTTCGGCGACCAGGAGGTGACCTACCGCGACGCCAACGCGGCCGCCAACCGCTACGCCGCGGTGCTGGCCGCGCGGGGCGTCGGTAAGGGCGACGTCGTTGCCATCATGCTGCGCAACTCGCCCAGCACCGTGCTGGCCATGCTGGCCACGGTCAAGTGCGGTGCCGTCGCGGGGATGATCAACTACCACCAGCGCGGCGAGGTGCTGGCGCACAGCCTGGGCCTGCTGGACGCCAAGGTGCTGATCGCGGAGACCGACCTGGTCAGCGCGGTCGCCGAATGCGGGGCCTTCGAGGTCTCGGCCACCGCCGATACGCTCACCGTCGAAGACCTCGAGCGGTTCGCCGTGAGCGCCCCGGCCACCAATCCGGCGTCCGCCTCGGCCGTGCAGGCCCGCGACACCGCGTTCTACATCTTCACCTCGGGCACCACGGGATTCCCCAAGGCCAGCGTGATGACACACCGCCGGTGGCTGGCCGCGCTGGCCGCGTTCGGCGGCATGGGCCTGCGGCTGAAGAGCTCCGACGCCCTGTACAGCTGCCTGCCGCTATACCACAACAACGCCCTGACGGTGGCGCTGTCGTCGGTGATCAACTCCGGCGCGACGCTGGTGCTCGGCGCGTCGTTTTCGGCGTCCAAGTTCTGGGACGAGGTGATCGCGAGCGGGGCCACCGCGTTCATCTACATCGGCGAGATCTGCCGCTACCTGCTCAACCAGCCGCCGAAGCCCACCGATCGTGCGCACAACGTTCGGGTGATCGCCGGCAACGGGCTGCGCCCGGAGATCTGGGACGAGTTCACCAAGCGCTTCGGTATCAGCCGTGTCTGCGAGTTCTACGCCTCGAGTGAGGGCAACGCCGCGTTCATCAACGTCTTCAACGTGCCCAAGACCACCGGACTGTTCCCGATGCCGCTGGCCTACGTGGAGTACGACCCCGACACCGGCGCGCCGCTGCGCGACGAGAGCGGCCGGGTGCGCCGGGTCCCGGCCGGACAACCCGGCCTGTTGCTCACCCCCGTCAACCGGCTGCAGCCGTTCGACGGCTACACCGACGCGGAGTCGACCGAAAAGAAGTTGGTGCGTGACGCTTTCCGCGAGGGTGACTGCTGGTTCAACTCGGGGGACGTGATGAGCCCGCAAGGCCTGTGGCATGCCGCCTTCGTCGACCGGCTCGGCGACACCTTCCGGTGGAAAGGCGAAAACGTCGCCACCACCGAGGTCGAGGCGGCGCTGGCGTCCGACGACTCCGTCGAGGACTGCACGGTGTTCGGTGTCGAGGTGCCCCGCACCGGCGGGCGCGCCGGCATGGCCGCGGTCAAGCTGCGCGAGGGCGCCGAGTTCGATGGGCAGTCGCTGGCCCGCGCGGTGTATTCGCAGCTCCCCGCGTACGCGCTGCCGCTGTTCGTGCGGGTGGTGGACTCGATCGAGCAGACCACGACGTTCAAGAGCCGCAAGGTGCAGCTGCGCGACCAGGGTTACGGTCCCGACGTCAAGGACCCGCTGTACGTGCTGGCCGGCCGCGACGAGGGCTACGTGCCGTACTACGACGACTACCCCGACGAGGTGGCGGCCGGTAAGCGACCGCGGGGCTGAAGGGCCCGGGGGAGTGCACCGGCCCATCGGTTCGAGCCGGTAAGCGGGTAGTGGGTCAGTTTGAAGCGATGTAATTCGCCGGGCTCCGGCGTCCGGGTGGGGTGATGGGAGAAATGCCTGACCGGTCAAGTAAACGTCCCCGCGACCTCAATGCGCTCGCCGCGTCCATCGCGGCCGATGCTACCGACGAGACGCCAGATCGCTACACCTACCGGGTTGAGTGGTGGGACGAGGACAACGGGTGGGTGGGGCTGTGCCCCGAGTTGCCGTCGCTGTCATGGCTGGAACGCGATATCGCTGCACTACATGTCTACAACTTCGCGCGGCCCCACGTGGCACTCACCAAGGCCGCTAGGGGCCGTAAGGTGACGCCTGCGACGCCCGCCGACGTTGAGGACCGCGTGCGGACCTACCGCGGCATCGCCCAAACGCACGTAACATTACAGACAATCTGTAATGTCCTTTGAGTAGCTCATCGTACGAGACCTTACAACGTTTTTGTAATGTTCTTTAGGTCGCGGGTACCCTCAACGGGAAGCCTTACAGAGACTCTGTAATTTTCCTTGATTGAAAGCTTGAGATGCCGCCCTCAGTCCAGGCAAGAAACCCATACCGGCCCGGGGTGGGTCTAACGCCCACCCACCTAACGGGCCGTGAACGTGAGATTCAGCGGTTCGTGAACACGTTGGACGGTGCTCCAGATATACCCGCCAGTATCAGAATCACCGGCCTGAGGGGTGTCGGCAAAACTGTCCTGTTGCGGAAGCTGGAGGAAGTAGCGACTGAGCGGAACTGGGCAACTATCCAGTTGGAGCTTCAACCGCAACAGAACTCAAACGCGGGTCTAATCGCCATGTTGCAATCGACCACCGATCGCCTACGCCGTGACTTGTCGATTGCCACGCGGGTTCGCCGTGGCCTTGCGTCGGCAGCAGAAGCGATGCGACGCGCCGTAACAGTGGAATGGGAGGGGGTCTCGTGGTCATTGGCGGGTGATCTGGCGGGAGACGCATCTGCCCTCGGTGACGAGCTAAAAGAGACGGTCGATGCAGCGTTAAAGGCCGGCAAGACCGGATTCGCTCTTTTATTGGACGAAGCGCAAGTGTTAAGCGATGACAAGGGTCGTGAAGGGGATCACCCCCTCTCAATACTCATCTCGGCCGTCTCAACACTTCAGCGAGCCGGGGCCCCCCTAGCGCTCGTACTGTGTGGACTGCCCACCCTCACGGTGAATTTGCTCGCCGCTCGGACGTATACCGAACGTATGTTTACGGGCGAAGAGGTCAGTTCGCTCGATCGACGCGCCGCTGAGGACGCATTCGTACTTCCACTCCACGACACGGGTTACTCAGCCACGCCAGAACTAGTGGCGGCTGTTCTGGACGAGGTCGAAGGCTACCCATACTTCATTCAGTTGTGGGGCAAGGAATTATGGGAAATCGCGCGGGCTTCCGGTACGACCGAATTGAGTGTGCCGCTTCTACTCGAAGCCCGAGAGGAGATATACCGGCGGCTGGATCTGGACTTCTACGAACCCCGCATCGCTTCGCTAACACCGGCAGAGCAGGACTTGTTGGTTGACTCGGGCAAGTGTTCCTACCCGCCGCTTATTGTCGCGGAGTTGAACTCACGGTCTTCGAAGTCATCGGGAAACGTGAACGTACTCCTCGGCAGACTAGTCGCTGAGAACGTCATCTATCGAGAGCGCAAAGGCCAATACATCTACACGGCCCCGGGTTTCTACCAATATCTTGAGCGTCGACGACGCCGTTAGGGGTTGACCACCCGATTCAAACTGACCTTTTCAAACTGACCCACTACCGGTGAGCGACCGCGGGGGCTGAAGGGCCCGGGGGAGTGCACCGGCCCGTCGGTTCGAGCCGGTAAGCGACCGCGGGGCTGACGCGAGACGCCCGCAACGGGGCCTGCGCGCCGCGGGGTTTGCGGGAACCAGGCACCATATATGCGTGCAGTCCACGCTGTGCGGCCGCCCGGTCGCAGGGGATCGCCCGCTGATCATGGCGATCGTCAACCGCACCCCGGATTCGTTCTACGACCGCGGTGCGACCTTCAGCGACGGCGCCGCCCGGGATGCGGTCCACCGGGCCATCGCCGACGGCGCCGACGTGATCGACGTGGGCGGTGTCAAAGCGGGGCCCGGTGACAGCGTCGACGCGGCCACCGAGATCGCCCGCCTGGTGCCGTTCATCGAGTGGCTGCGCGGCGCCTATCCGGACCAGCTGGTCAGTGCCGACACCTGGCGCTCGGAGGTGGCCAGGGTGGCCTGCGCCGCCGGCGCGGACCTGATCAACGACACCTGGGGCGGCGTCGACCCCGCCCTGCCTGCGGTGGCCGCCGAGTTCGGCGCGGGACTGGTGTGTTCGCACACCGGGGGCGCGCTGCCGCGCACCCGCCCGTTCCGGGTGAGTTACGGTACATCGGCCCGCGGCGTGGTGGACGACGTGATCCGCAAGGTCACCGGCGCCGCCGAGAGGGCCGTGGCGGCCGGGGTGGCCCCCGACAGGGTGCTCATCGACCCGGCCCACGACTTCGGCAAGAACACCTTCCACGGTCTGGCCCTGTTGCGCCACGTCGGCGATCTTGTTAACACGGGGTGGCCGGTGCTCATGGCTTTGAGCAACAAGGACTTCGTCGGGGAGACTCTTGGAGTGGAATTGACCGAGCGGCTCGAGGGAACATTGGCGGCCACCGCGCTGGCGGCGGCCGCGGGTGCGCGAATGTTTCGGGTGCACCAGGTCGCGGCCACCCGGCGGGTTCTGGAGATGGTGGCCTCGATCCAGGGAACGCGCCCGCCGGCGCGCACGGTGAGGGGACTGGCATGACGGCATCCGAACTCGTCGCCGGCGAACTGACGGGTGCGGGGACCGTGTCCGCACGCCCCGGGGACGTCTGGCTGCGCGACCGCTGGCACCGGCCCGGCTGGACCGTCGAGGAGCTGGAGGCCGCGAAGGCCGGGCGGACCATCTCCGTGGTGCTGCCCGCCCTCAACGAGCAGGACACCGTCCAATCGGTGATCGAGAGCGTCTCGCCGCTGATCGGCGACGGCGGGGGCCTGATCGACGAGCTGATCGTGCTCGACTCCGGCTCGACCGACGACACCGAGATCCGCGCCATCGCCGCCGGCGCCCGCGTCGTCAGCCGCGAACAGGCGCTTCCCGGGGTGCCACCCCGGCCCGGCAAGGGCGAGGCGTTGTGGCGCTCCCTGGCGGCCACCAGCGGCGACATCGTGGTGTTCGTCGACTCCGACCTGATCGACCCGCACCCGATGTTCGTGCCGTGGCTGGTCGCTCCGCTGCTCACCGGCGACGGCGTTCACCTGGTGAAAAGCTTCTACCGGCGGCCCCTGCAGGTCGGCGACGCCGACGGCACCGCGGGGGAGACGGGCGGCGGGCGGGTCACCGAGCTGGTGGCCCGGCCGCTGTTGGCGGCGTTGCGACCGGAGCTGGGCCGCATTCTGCAGCCGCTGGGCGGCGAGTACGCCGCGAGCCGGGAATTGCTGACCTCACTACCGTTCGCCCCGGGCTACGGCGTGGAGATCGGCCTGCTGGTCGACACCTTCGACCGGTTGGGGCTCGACGCGATCGCCCAGGTCAACCTGGGTGTGCGGGCTCACCGCAACAGGCCGCTGGCCGAACTGGGGGCGATGAGCCGTCAGGTCATCGCGACCCTGCTCTCCCGCTGCGGGATCCCCGACTCCGGG
The DNA here is from genome assembly GCF_045809005.2 of Mycobacterium cajalii. NCBI lineage: Bacteria > Bacillati > Actinomycetota > Actinomycetes > Mycobacteriales > Mycobacteriaceae > Mycobacterium > Mycobacterium cajalii. The sequence continues at coordinate 4,777,466 of NZ_CM141436.1, read as the reverse complement.
GTCGGGTTGACCCAGTTCCTCGCCGACGGGCCCGAGGGTTTCGGCTTCACCCCGCACACCTCGCCGGTGTCGCTGGCGGACCGGCCGCCGATGAAAATGGTCCGGCCACGGTGATCCCCGGCCTGTCGGCACGATAAGGCAGTATCGGTCACGTGGCGCTGGTGTTGCTGTACCTGGTTGTGTTGGTGCTGGTCGCGATCGTGCTGTTCGGTGCGGCCAGCCTGCTGTTCGGGCGTGGTGAGCAGCTGCCGCCGCTGCCGCGGGGCACGACGGCGACGGTGCTGCCCGCCTACGGCGTGACCGGCTCCGACGTCGACGCCGTCAAGTTCACCCAGGTGTTGCGCGGATACAAGACCAGCGAGGTGGACTGGGTGCTGGACCGGCTCGCCCGCGAGCTCGAGGCCCTGCGCGGACAGCTGGCGGCGGTCAATGCGCCGGCCGCCGAGCCCGCCGCCCAAGCCGATCCGGTGGAACCCGAGGACGGCCAAAACCGTCAGGACTGACATGAGCGATGACGAGCTGGTTCGCTGCGGCTGGGCGTCGGCGCGGCCCGGCCCCGATTTCGACCTGTACCGCGCCTACCACGACCGGGAATGGGGCCGCCCGGTGCGCGACGGGGCCGCGTTGTTCGAACGGGTGAGCCTGGAGGCCTTCCAGAGCGGGCTGTCCTGGCTGGTCATCCTGCGCAAGCGGGAGAATTTCCGGCGCGCCTTCTCCGGGTTCCACATCGAGAAGGTCGCCGGCTACACCGATGCCGACGTGCAGCGACTGATGGCCGACGGGGGAATCGTCCGCAACAGGGCCAAGATCGAGGCGACGATCGCCAACGCGCGCGCGGCCGCCGAGCTGGGATCTCCCGACGACCTGTCCCGGCTGCTGTGGTCGTTTGCGCCGCCGCCGCGGCCCCGGCCGGCCGACGGCAGCCAAATCCCCTCGGCCAGCGCCGAATCGAAGGCGATGGCACACGAGCTGAAACGCCGCGGATTCCGCTTCGTGGGACCGACCACCGCCTATGCGCTGATGCAGGCAACCGGGATGGTCGACGACCATATTCGTGCTTGCTGGGTGCCCGCGACAGGCTGATGGGGCCGCACAGCCGGGTCTTGGTGCAACCCGTGACCTTCATAGGGAACAATGGAGGGGTGATTTGCCAGTTCGATGTCGGGTGTGGCAGGAAGTTCGCCGGCGGGGCACGCTCGACGCCGACCAGGCCCGCTCAAGCGGGCCGGCCCGACTGTGGAGGGAGCACTCGATGGCGGCGATGAAGCCCCGGACCGGAGATGGTCCTTTGGAAGCGACCAAGGAAGGGCGCGGCATCGTGATGCGGGTACCACTCGAGGGAGGCGGTCGACTGGTCGTCGAGCTCACACCTGACGAGGCCGCCGCCCTGGGCGACGAACTCAAGGGCGTCACCAGTTCCACCTGAGGTCTCCTGAACCCCAAGGCCCGGGTGCTACGCACACACCTTCCGGTAGACGTCGAGCGTCTGCTCCGCGGCGTGCGCCCAGGAAAATTCTTCGATGCAGCGCTGCCGTCCCGCCCGGCCGTAGCGCTCGGCTTTTCCTGGGTCGCCGATCAGCTCGTTGACCGCGGCGGCCAATCCCGTCTGGTATCCGCAGGCGTCGTCGGGATCGTAATGTACCAACGACCCGGTGACACCGTCGGCGACCACCTCGGGTATCCCGCCGACGTCGGAAGCCACCACCGCGGTCCCGCAGGCCATCGCCTCCAGGTTGACGATGCCCAGCGGCTCATAGACCGACGGGCATACGAAAACCGTTGCCGCCGAGAGTATTTCGCGCAGATCGGTCGTGGGCAGCATCTCCCGGACCCAGAACACGCCGGAGCGGGCGCGGGCCAGTTGCGCCACCGAGTTGCGCACCTCCTCGGCCAGCTCCGGGGTGTCGGGAGCGCCGGCGCACAGGACCAGCTGCACCCCGGGGCTGAAATGATGTGCGGCGGCCACCAGGTGGGCGACGCCCTTCTGCCGGGTGATCCTGCCGACGAAGGCCACGATCGGCCTGTTCCGGTCCACCCCGAGTTCGGCCAGCAACGAGCCGCCGGGGTCCGCGGGCCCGGCGGGGTACCAGACCTCGGCGTCGACACCGTTGCGGATGACGTGCACCTTGCCGGGGTCCAGCGCGGGATAGACCCGCAGGACGTCCTCGCGCATGCCGGAGCTGACCGCGATGACGGCGTCGGCGGCCAGCACCGCGGTGTGCTCGACCCACGTCGACACCCGGTAGCCGCCGCCGAGCTGTTCGGCCTTCCACGGCCGCAGCGGCTCGAGGGAATGCGCGGTCAGCACGTGGGGGATGCCGTAGAGCAGAGCGGTCAGGTGCCCGGCCAGGCCGGTGTACCAGGTATGCGAATGCACGACGGTGGCCGCCGACGCGGCGTTGACCATGTCGAGGTCCGACGACAAGGTCGACAGCGCCGCGTTGGCGTCCTGCAGCCGCGGATCGGGCTGGTGGGCCTGCACCCCCGGGGCCCCCTGGCGGGGCGCGCCCATGCAGTGCACGTCGACCTCGCAAAGCCGGCGCAGCTGGGCGACCAACTCGGTGACGTGCACCCCGGCCCCGCCGTAGACCTCCGGTGGGTACTCCCGCGTCATCATCGCCACCCGCATATCGGCACCGTAGTGCGGCGACCGGGTGGTCCGCGAGTCGGGATGGGGTAGCGCCGGGACGGCGGCCGGTGGGCGGCGGCCGGTGGGCCGCGGCGCGGCTGGGCGAGCCAAATACCTTGACGGACAGAACGTCAGAACGGCAAATGCAAGGATCCCCTGGCAGCGGTTCGCAACGGCCGATAGGTTTGTGCCATGAGGGAAGCGCCACACGTGCTGGGCATCGTCCTGGCCGGCGGTGAGGGCAAGCGGCTGTACCCGCTCACCGCGGACCGCGCCAAGCCCGCGGTTCCCTTCGGCGGCGCCTACCGGCTGATCGATTTCGTGCTGTCCAACCTGGTGAATGCCCGGTTCCTGCGGATCTGTGTTCTCACGCAATACAAGTCGCATTCACTCGACCGTCACATTTCGCAGAACTGGCGGTTGTCCGGCCTGGCCGGTGAGTACATCACCCCGGTGCCGGCGCAGCAGCGCCTCGGCCCGCGCTGGTACACCGGCTCGGCCGACGCGATCTACCAGTCGCTCAACCTGATCTATGACGAAGACCCCGACTACATCGTGGTTTTCGGCGCCGACCACGTGTACCGGATGGACCCCGAGCAGATGCTCCGGTTCCACATCGACAGCGGGGCCGGCGCGACGGTGGCCGGTATCCGCGTCCCGCGCAGCGAGGCCACCGCGTTCGGGTGCATCGACGCCGACGACTCCGGTCGCATCCGCGATTTCGTGGAGAAGCCACTGGACCCGCCCGGAACCCCCGACGACCCGGAGTCCACGTTCGTGTCGATGGGCAACTACATCTTCACCACCAAGGTGCTCATCGACGCGATCCGCGCCGACGCCGACGACGACCACTCCGATCACGACATGGGCGGCGACATCATCCCGCGGTTGGTCAACGACGGGATGGCCGCGGTCTACGACTTCAACGACAACGAGGTCCCCGGAGCCACCGACCGCGACCGGGCCTACTGGCGCGACGTCGGGACGCTCGACGCGTTCTACGACGCGCACATGGACCTGGTGTCGGTGCATCCGGTGTTCAACCTGTACAACAAGCGCTGGCCCATTCGCGGCGAGTCGGAGAACCTGGCGCCGGCCAAGTTCGTCAACGGCGGCTCGGCGCAGGAGTCGGTGGTGGGTGCGGGCAGCATCATCTCGGCGTCCTCGGTGCGCAACTCGGTGTTGTCGTCCAACGTCGTGGTCGACGACGGCGCGATCGTGGAGGGCAGCGTGATCATGCCGGGCGCCCGGGTGGGCCGCGGCGCGGTGGTGCGGCACGCGATCCTGGACAAGAACGTGGTGGTGGGGCCCGGCGAGATGGTCGGGGTGGACCTGGAGCGGGACCGGGAGCGCTTCGCGATCAGCGCCGGCGGCGTGGTCGCGGTGGGCAAGGGCGTCTGGATCTAGGGCGAGCAGACACAAAGTCGCCCAATTTCGTGCCGAAACGGGCGATTTTGTCGGGGGCACCTCCGGCTTGCGGGGGACTGCTCGCGGGCCTCAGGGGACCTCCGGGATGAGCAGGTGGGCGTCGTAGCCCGGTCCCCAGTGCAACGTGACCCGACCCCGCGGCGATCTGGCGTAGGCCGCCGGGAACTGGCCGGTGAGCGGGTTGCGCGGCGACAGCCAGCGCCCGGCGACCACCAGCCGCAGCTGCTCGCCGGCGCGGAACAGCGTCGCCGACGGTCCCAGCGCGACGTCGACCGCCACCACCTGGCCGGCGGACACCGGTTGCGGTTCGGTGCATGCCGGCACGGGCTCCCACGGCCGCGAGAGCTCGGGGTCGGGCGCGCGCAGTGAAACCCGCTGCCACCCGGTGGTGACCCGGTCCCGGCCGTAGCCGTAGGAACCCTCGAATCCGGCGAACCTTCCGTCGCGCCACTTCTCGACGCCGACGAACAGGTTGGCGTCGTCGCAGCCGTCCAGTGAGACCCACAACCGCGCGGCCATGGGACCGGTCAGCTCGATATTCGCGGGTATTTTCCAGGTGAAAGATGCTGCGCGAAAACGGGTCTCGAAGGTGACGCTGCCGGCCGCCGGTGGCTGTGCGGAGAGCGCCCCGCCCCCGGCCAGATACAGCGGCCGCCAACGCGTTCTGGCCAGCGGCCATTCGGCTTCCTCGCGCACCGCGGCGACGGTGTCGCGGTCCTCGCGCACCTCGAGCCGCACGCTGCGCGACCCCGCCGCGCCGTCCAGCACGCCGCGGAAGAACTGCAGCTGTTCGTCGCGCGCGGCCTCGGAGTAGAAGGTCGCCCACTTGCCGCCGCGGTGGGTGTAGAGGCGGGCGTGGGCGGAGCCGCAATGCGTGAACGCCCGGATGGAACCGCGGCTGTGCAGGTTGTTGTCGGAGAAACTGCCGCACACCAGCATGGGCACCTCGATCGCCGACAGGTCGGGCACCAGCGACCGCCAGAAGTCATCGCGCAGCGGGTGCTCGTCCTGCATCTGCGCGAGGTTGTAGGTCTGCCGCGTCGTCCGGGCGACGATGCGTCCCCACAGGCGGGCGAACCCGCGCTCGCAGACGCCGCCCGGATAAGTCAGGTCGCGGTAAGCGTCGGTGAAGCCCTCCCAGGGGCAGATCGCCCGCAGCGCCGGCGGCCGCAGGGCGGCGACGGCGTACTGGCTGACGGCCAGATAGGACACCCCGAGCATGACCACCCGGCCGTCGCACCAGGGCTGCCCGGCGATCCACTGCACGAGGTCGTAGGTGTCCTCGGCCTCCCGGTGCGACAACAGCTTTCCGGTGCCGCCGGAATGGCCGCACCCACGGGAGTCGGCGTTCACGACCGTGAACCCGCGCGCGGTCCACCACGCCGGGTCGGGCGCCTCCCAGCCGGTGAGCGCCGAGAACCTCACCGGCTGCGGCTGGCGCAGCATGCGGTACTGCGCCGAGAACGTCCACCGCTTGCCCCGCCGCGCCGGCAGCTTGTCCTTGCCGTAGGGATGGACGCTCAGCACCACCGGCCGGGGCGGATCGCCTTCCATGCGAAGGACGTTGACGCGCAACGTGGTTCCGTCGCGGGCCGGGGCCCCCACGTCGCGGTCGACGACGACGTCGGCCGGCGGGTCGGTGACGGTGACGGGCGGTTTGACGAGTCGGCGGATCCGGTCCACCCCGTAGCGCAGGGCGCCGCCCCGCCGCCACGGCCGGTCGAGCGCGGGTGCCGGATTTCGGGCCACGCCGATACCTTAGACCGGCCGCTACCAGACATGGGGCAACAATCGATACCGCACCCGCTCCCGGTATTCGCTGTAGCCGGCCAACTCCTGGCTGAGCAACTCTTCCTCGTCGAGGATACGGAAGACGAGGGCCGCGATCCCCGGGATGACGAAGGCGAGACCCCAGTAGGAGCCGAGCGCCAACGGCATGCCGACCATCATGATCACGTTCCCGACGTACATAGGGTGCCTGACGAACTTGTAGAGACCGGCGGAGGCCAGTCGCTGGCCGGCCTCGACTGTGACGGTGGCGGCGGCGTAGCTGTTTTCGACGATGACCAGCATGGCGACGGTCAGCCCGGCCGCGACCAGGACGTCACCGAGCACGCACAGCCACCCCGGCACGCCCGACCAGCCCATGCGATGGTCGAATGCGCTGAACGCCGCCATCAGGAAGAGGGTCACGAACGAGCCGGTGATGCTGATCTTCTGGGCCGTTCGCGTCTCGGCCCGCGGCCCGGCATGCATGCGCCGCTGCAGGGCGGCGGGGCGGGTCCGCGCCAGGTAGATCGTCGGCAGCAGGGACGCCGCCGTGAACACGGCCATGAAAACCCATGCCTGCCAATAGCCGAGCGTGCCGGCCGGTACGAACAGCAGCAAGGCTAATGCGGCCAGCCCCAGAACCGAGGATGCCGTCAGCCGAATGGCGGTTTTCACTATCCTCCTAGCAGCGCAGGTCGCGTCGTCGAAAAGCGATGTCGCCCAATGCGATCAGGGCGCCATCGATGGCCAGCAACCACAGCAGCGGCACCGCGGTGAAGTCGCCGCCGACGCGCGGGATGTGGGCGAAAGGCTCCAGGTCGAGCAACCATTGCGGGAACCCGGCCAGTGAACCCATCAGGTAGACGGCGACGAAGGCGACCAGCACGCCCCATGCCGCCGGTGCGAAACGGGGCGTGAGACCGAACAACCCGACCGTGACGGCGGCGAGCAACCACACCGCCGGCAGCTGTGCCAGGGCGGTTCCGGTCACCACCGCCAGCTTGCCGCCGACGTCGCCGGCGGCGACGCCGTAGACGAGTCCGCCCACCGCACCGCTGATCAGCATCGCCGCCGCGGATCCGGCCAGCGCGGCCACCAGATGGCTTGCCAGCCAGCCGCTTCGCGACACGGCACCCGCCAGGGTCGTCTCCGCTCGCTGGCCGGACTCTTCCTGGTGCAGCCGCAAGGTCAGCGAGATGGCGAACGCGGCGGCCACCATGCCCATCATGGTGAATGCCACCGCGATGAACGCCTCCTCGAGGGCGGCGGTGCCGCCCATGCGCACCACCATGTCGTGCGCCAGCTGGCTGCCGCCCAGCTCGTCGCCGATGCCGTGCACCACGCTGCCCATCAACAGGCCGTAGAGGCACAGCCCGGCCGTCCACAGCAGCAGCGAGCCGCGGTCCAGCCGCCATGCCAGCCCGAAGGCGTTGCCCAACTGCGGTGCCGCGGATCCGGGACCGGCGCGCTCGTCCAGCAGTCCGGCGCCGACGTCGCGCGCGGCGAGCAGTCGATACGCCACCGCGGTGAGCGCCGTCGCCGCCGCCAGGTGCAGCGCCAGCACCCACCAGTGATCGCCCGCATACGGCCTGACCTGCAGCGACCAACCCAGCGGCGACAGCCACGACAGCGCGCCGTCACCGGCATCGCCGATGGCGCGCAACGTGAACGCTCCCGCCAGCACGGCGAACGCGGCACCCCGCGCGAACCGCGCGCTCGACGACAGCTGCGCGGCCACCGCGGCCACGGCGGTGAACACCACGCCGGAGCCGGCCAGCGCCGCCCCGAAGGCGAGCGACCCGCCGGCCGGCACGGCGGTGGCGAGCAGTCCGGCCGTACCGATCGCGCCGGTGGCCACGGATGCCCCGAGCGACAGCAGCAGCGCCGCGCTCAGGCTGGCGTAGCGGCCCACCGCGGTCGAGTCGACCAGCTCGGTGCGGCCCGTCTCCTCGTCGGCGCGCGTGTGCCGGATCACCGTGAGGATGACGGCCACCCCGATCAGCACGTGGAACATCCCCGCCTTCCAGATGCCGACCGCGCCGAGGCTGTCGTTGTAGACCTGCCCGTAGAGCGCCCGCTGGGCCGGGCTGGCCATGATGGAGGCCGCGAGTGCGGCGCGGGCGGCCTGGGTGGGGTAGACCTTCTCGATGCTGCCGATGTAGACCGTGGCCAACGGCACGGACAACAGCAGTACCCACAGCGGCAGGGAGACCCGGTCGCGGCGCACATAGAGCCGCAGCATCCCCAGCGTGCCGGCGAATTTCGAAAAGCGTTGCGGTGCGTGGTGCGTTGCGGGATGTGGCCGATCCACGGTGGCGGTGCTCATCACGCCGAAGCCTCCGCGGTGTTGTAGTGGCGCAGAAAGAGTTCCTCGAGCGTCGGCGGCTGGCTGACCAGGCTGCGCACGCCGGCGTGGCCGAGCGCCCGGATGAGTTCGCCGAGGCTTTCGCTGTCGACCTGGGCGCGCACCGTGTTGCCCTCGACGATGACGTCCTCGACTCCCCGGATCCGGGTCAGGTCGCCCGGATCGCCTGTCATTTCAGCCCTGATCGAGGTGCGGCTGAGATGCCGCAGGGCGGCCAGGGACCCGCTCTCGACGGTTCTGCCGGCCCGGATGATCGTGACGCGTTCGCACAGTGCTTCCGTTTCGGCCAGGATGTGGCTGGACAGCAGGACCGTCACCCCGCGGTCGCGGGCTTCGCCGACGCACTGCTGAAACACGTTCTCCATCAACGGGTCCAGGCCACTACTCGGCTCGTCCAGCAGCAGCAGCTCGGCGTGCGACGAGAAGGCCGAGATCAGGGACACCTTCTGGCGGTTGCCCTTGGAGTAGGTGCGGGCTTTCTTGTGGGGATCCAGGTCGAAGCGCTCGATCAGCTCCGCTCGGCGCTTCCCGTCGATGCCACCGCGCATCCGGGCCAGCAGGTCGATGGTCTCGCCGCCCGTCAGCGAGGGCCACAACGTGACATCGCCCGGCACATAGGCGATCCGGCGGTGCAAGTCGACGGCCTCGGTCCACGGGTCGCCGCCCAGCAACCGCGCACTGCCGCCGTCGGACTTCACCAGGCCCAGCAGGATGCGGATGGTGGTGGACTTGCCTGCGCCGTTGGGTCCGAGAAAGCCGTGCACCTCGCCCGCCCGCACCGTGAGATCCAGGCCGTCCAGCGCCCGCACCGCGCCGAAGTATTTTGTCAACCCACGGATTTCGATGGGCGCAACCTGCTCAACCGGCATGGGATTCTCCTTCTTTCGCGGCCAGGAATGCGTCGTACATGGCGCGATCGGCCATCAGTCCCTCGGTGTAGATCTCCAGTGCGGGCAGCATCATGTCGTCGGCGTAGTCGCGTAGCACGGCACGCAGATCCGTTGGTGTGTCGTGCATTTGCAGATACAACATGAATCCGCCACCCCCGGTGATCGACAGGTATCTCGCTCTGGCCCGGGGATCGCGGCTTCCCTTGAGTGCTCCCGACCGCACGCCCTCGTCCAGGTAGCTCTCGGCATTGTCGATCATCTTGCGCCACAGTGTCTTTGCGAGTTCGCCGCCGGCTTGCATGCTGCGCACCAGGTAGGCCATCAACGGTGCATAGGACTCGATTTCGGCCATCTGCGCGAACCACGAGGCCGGATCGGGGGACCGCATCGCCTCCAGCTTGCCGCTGCGGATCTCTTCGGCGAGGTATTCGTCGCACGCCTTGCGCAGGCCGTCCTTGGAGCCGAAGTGGTGGATGACCAGCGCGGCGCTCACGCCGGCCGTCTCGGCGATCGCCCGGACTCCGACGCCGAACCCGTGCTCGCCGAACTGCGCTATGGCCGCGTCGCGAATCCGGGCGGCGGCGGTCAGGTCGGCTGAACGCATGTTCAGGAGACTAAACGCGCGTTCAGCCTGGGGTCAAGCAGGCGCGGCGAGCAGACGCAGAATCGCCCAATTTCGTGCCGAAATGGGCGATTCTGTGTCTGCTCGCGAGAAGTTCAGTCGCGGACGGCGGCCAGCAGGCCGTCGCCCAGTGGGACCAGCGCCGGGGTGAGCCGCTCGTCCTCGGCGATGAGCCGCGCCGCCTCGCGGACCGCCACCACCTCGGGGTCGCGCGCGGAGGGGTCGCCGGCCCGCCCGCCCAGAGCCGCCCGGTGCACGACGATGACGCCGCCGGAGCGCAGCAGTCGCACCCCCTCGACGACGTAGTCGGGCTGGTCGATCGGGTCGGCGTCGATGAACACCAGGTCATAGGACTCGTCGGCGAGCCGGGTGAGGACCTCCTGGGCCCGGCCACTGATCAGGCGGGTGCGTGACGGCCCCACCCCGGCCTCGGAGAACGCCTGCTTGGCCAGTCGCAGATACTCGGGCTCGATGTCGATCGTGGTGAGCACGCCGTCCTCGCCCATCCCCGAGAGCAGCCAGAGTCCGCTCACACCGGCGCCGGTGCCGACCTCGGCGACGGCCTTGCCGCCGCTGAGCTTGGCCAGCAGGCTCAACAGCGCGCCGGCCGCGGGTGTCACCGCCCCCGCGCCGATGTCGACGGCGCGCTCGCGGGCCGCGGCCAGGATGGCGTCCTCCGAGATCGAACCCTCGGCGTGCGCGAACAGCGATTCGGCCCGGCCGGGGGCCGGCTGGTCGGGTGTGACGGAGCTGCTACCGGTGCCGTCCATGTCCGCAGCGTATGTCGAATCCGCGGCGCCGTCGCTCAGGCGCGCCTGAACCGGACCGCGGCGACACGCCCGCCGGGACGGAAAGGTTTAAGGTTGCCCCGCGGCGGATATCTCCTGCGCAGCGCAGGTAACGATATGGTTTCTCAGCTTCAGCTCAGATTGCTCATATATCGCACACACCCCGGTACGCGACGGTAGCCGTATGGAACGCGGAGGGCGATGGACCGGGAATACAGAATGGCAGCTTCCTGTTGCCGCCAGTGACGAAATGCCAATCACTGGCAGACCGAACTCGGAGGATTCGATCATCACCACGCTTTTGAGCCCGGCCAGCATGTCGCACCCCCAGGAGCTTCCCGACGACAAATGGGTGGAGACGTCCGAGGAACTGCAGGGCACCGCGGTGTTCGACGCGACCGGTGACAAGTCGACGATGCCGTCCTGGGACGAGCTGGTCCGCCAGCACGCCGACCGGGTCTACCGCCTGGCTTACCGGCTTTCCGGAAATCAGCAGGACGCCGAGGACCTGACGCAGGAGACGTTCATCCGGGTCTTCCGCTCGGTGCAGAACTACCAGCCCGGAACGTTCGAGGGCTGGCTGCACCGCATCACCACGAACCTGTTCCTCGACATGGTGCGGCGTCGCGCCCGCATCCGGATGGAGGCGCTGCCCGAGGACTACGACCGGGTACCCGCCGACGATCCCAACCCCGAGCAGATCTACCACGACGCCCGGCTTGGCCCGGACCTGCAGGCGGCCCTGGATTCGTTGCCGCCGGAGTTTCGTGCCGCCGTGGTGCTGTGTGACATCGAAGGTCTGTCCTACGAGGAAATCGGCGCCACGCTGGGCGTCAAACTGGGCACCGTACGCAGCCGCATCCACCGCGGACGCCAGGCGCTCCGCGACTACCTGGCCGCCCACCCGGACCAGGGCAGCCGCGCCGACGCCGTCACGTCGGCATAGGCCGGCACGATCGCCCGGCGGCCGATCTCGATGCGATGCACCGGCTCGACCAAGCCGGATCGCGACCCGCTCGCGACACCGGGCCGGACAAACCAGCGGTTTCGGGGTCCGCAAGCGGGCTCACGGGCGCCACGTCGCGCTACATTCGAGGTGTTGGATTTCGAGGTGTTGCGCGACGATTGGAGCTGGCGATGGCCGACCGGGGACATGTGTTCCGCCGCGCGTTCTCCTGGCTACCCGCTCAGTTCGCCTCCCAGAGCGACGCGCCGGTCGGTGCGCCCCGCCAGTTCGGTTCCACCGAACACCTGTCCGCCGAGGCGATCGCGGCCTTCGTCGACGGCGAGTTGAGGATGAACGCGCACCTGCGCGCCGCGCACCACCTGTCGTTGTGCGCGCAGTGCGCGGCCGAGGTCGACGATCAGAGCCGGGCGCGTGCGGCGCTGCGCGAATCCCACCCGATCCGGATCCCCAGCACGTTGCTTGGCTTGCTGTCCGACATCCCGCGTTGTTCGCCCGACGAGGCATCGCCGCCATCGGAGCCTTTCGCCGACCGCGAGGCGCGCGACGAGCGCAAGCGCCGGTGACTCGCCCCTGCCGACCGGTGGCCCGCCGTGGGCGCTCACCCCGAACGACCGGGGAGCATGGATACTAGGGATTGACACGGACCACGCCGGTCCCGCTATCGCCCCTAAATGGGCTGTCTCCAGTGCTCAGAAGAGGATCCAAAGAGGATAATGTGACCTCCGACCAAGACAGCGGCAAGAACAGCGCCCCGCGCCTGGCGCCGCGCCCCATCTCCCGGCCACCGGTCGATCCCGCGTCGCGGCAGGCGTTCAGTCGTCCCGCCGGGCTGCAGGGGTCCTTCGTGGCGGAGCGCGTGCGACCGGCGAAGTACCGCGAACAAGGCGAATTCAGGCCTGACGACCAACCGGCCGACCCCGTGCTGCAGGAGGCGTTCAGCCGCCCGGTGGGGATTTCCGAGTCGCTGCAGCGTCACCCGATCGATGCCGGCGCGCTGGACGGCGAACGCAACGGCGCCGGTCCGGACGACCTCGACGACCCGTGGCGCGACCCCGGTGCCGGGGCCGCGCTGGGAACCCCGGCGGTGGCCCCGGCCCCCCCGCAGACCGTGCCGGGCTACCGCGGCAAGTTGGGCGTGCGCGACGTCCTGTTCGGCGGCCGGGTGTCCTACCGCGCGCTGGCCGTCCTGGCAATGATCGCGCTGCTGATCGGCGTGATCGGCGGGGTGATCGGTCGCAAGACGGCGGAGGTCGTCGAGGCGTTCACCACCTCGCGGGTGACGCTGGCCACCGACAACAACCCGCAGGGACCGGCCGGCCGGTTCGCCAAGGTGGCGGCCGCGACCGCCGACTCGGTGGTGACCATCGAGTCCAAGAGCGACCAGGAGGGGCTGCAGGGCTCCGGAGTCATCATCGACGGCCGCGGCTACATCCTGACCAACAACCACGTCATCTCCGAGGCGGCCAACAATCCCAGCCAGTTCAAGACCACCGTGGTGTTCAACGACGGCAAGGAAGTGCCCGCCAACCTCGTGGGGCGCGACCCCAAGACCGATCTGGCCGTCCTCAAGGTCGACAACGTCGACAACCTGACGGTGGCCCGCCTCGGCGACTCCGCCAAGGTGCGCGTCGGTGACGAGGTCCTCGCCGCCGGTGCCCCGCTGGGGCTGCGCAGCACCGTCACCCACGGCATCATCAGCGCGCTGCACCGCCCCGTCCCGTTGTCGGGGGAGGGGTCGGACACCGACACCGTCATCGACGCTATCCAGACGGACGCCTCGATCAACCACGGCAACTCCGGCGGCCCGCTGATCAACATGGATTCGCAGGTGATCGGCATCAACACCGCCGGTAAGTCGTTGTCGGACAGCGCCAGCGGGTTGGGCTTCGCCATCCCGATCAACGAGGCCAGGCAGGTCGCCGAAACCCTGATCAAAGACGGGAAGATCGTGCACCCGACGCTGGGCATCAGCACCCGGTCGGTGAGCAACGCGATCGCGTCCGGCGCTCAGGTCGCCAACGTGAAGGCGGGCAGCCCGGCGCAGAAGGCGGGAATCCTGGAAAACGACGTCATCGTCAAGGTCGGCAACCGCACCGTGGCCGACTCCGACGAGTTCGTGGTCGCCGTGCGGCAGCTGACCATCGGCCAGGACGCGCCGGTGGAGGTGGTCCGCGACGGCCGGCACGTCACGCTGACGGTCAAGCCGGAACCCGATACCAGCTAGATGTTCGCCAACGTGGGCTGGGGGGAGATGCTTGTCCTCGTGGTGGTCGGGCTGGTGATCCTCGGCCCGGAGCGGCTGCCGGGGGCCATCCGCTGGAGCGCGACCGCGCTGCGGCAGGCGCGCGACTACCTCAGCGGTGTGACCAGTCAGCTGCGCGAGGACATCGGCCCCGAGTTCGACGACCTGCGCGGCCCGATCAGCGAGCTGCAGAGGCTGCGGGGGATGACGCCGCGCGCCGCGTTGACCAAGCACCTCTTCGACGGCGACGACTCCTTCTTCACCGGCAACTTCGACGGGCCGGTCAGGCCGGTCAACGGAGCCCCGCCCCAGCCCGCGGAACCGGCGGGACCGACCTTTGCGGCCGAGCAGCACGACGGCCCCACGCCGTTCGACAGCGACGCGACCTGAGCCGGCGCCGCGGGGCCGCCGACCGTTCACCGATGCTTCGACCATCGGGCCGCGGCTTTGATGCCGCGTCAGCCTGCGCCTGCACAGTGTTCCCGGAGCCCGGTGAGAGCCGGCGAGCGGTCGTGGAGGTAGCGGATGTCGTTCGTGATCGCCGGCACCGCGGGCGCCGGCGGCTGGCTGTGAGGGCCGCCTAGCGCCGGGTGGGGTCCAGGCCCAACGACACACCCGCCAGGCCGCGCCGCCGCGAGGACAGGACGTCGGCGACGCCACGCAGTTGCTCGCTCACCGGCGAGTCGGGCGCGCTCAGCACGATCGGGATGCCCGCATCCCCGGCGGCCACCAGCGCGGGGTCCAGCGGAACCTTGCCCAGCAGCGGCACGTCGGCGCCGACCGCGCGGGACAACCGCTCGGCGACCTGCTGGCCGCCGCCCTCGCCGAACACCTGCACCGTGGACCCGTCGGGCAGTATCAGCCCCGACATGTTCTCCACCACCCCCACGACGCGCTGGCGGGTCTGCAGGGCGATGCTGCCGGCCCGTTCGGCGACCTCGGCCGCGGCCAGCTGCGGGGTGGTCACCACCAGGATTTCCGCGTTGGGGATGAGCTGCGCCACCGAGATGGCGATGTCGCCGGTGCCCGGCGGCAGGTCGAGCAGCAGCACGTCCAGGTCGCCCCAGTACACGTCGGCCAGGAACTGCTGCAGCGCCCGGTGCAGCATCGGCCCGCGCCACACCACCGGCGTGTTTCCCTCGACGAACTGGGCGATCGAGATGACCTTCACGTCGTGCGCGATGGGCGGCAGGATCATCGCCTCGACCTGGGTGGGCCGGTCGGTGGTGCCCATCATCCGCGGGATGGAATGGCCGTGGATGTCGGCGTCGAGCACGCCGACCGACAACCCGCGGGCGGCCATCGCCGCGGCCAGGTTGACCGTCACGGTCGACTTGCCCACCCCGCCCTTGCCGGAGGCGACCGCGTAGACGCGGGTCAGGGAGCTCGGCTGGGCGAACGGGATGACGGGCTCGCGCGCATCGCCGCGCAGTTGCTTGCGCAGCTCGGTGCGCTGCTCGTCGCTCATGACGTCCAGGCTGACCCGCACCGCGCCGGTGCCGGGGACGTCGGACACCGCGCTGGTGACACGCTCGGTGATCTCGCTCTTCTTCGGGCAGCCGGCGATGGTCAGGTAGATCCCGACGTGCACACCGCCGTCGGGCTCGATGTCGATGCTCTTGACCATCCCCAGTTCGGTGATGGGACGCCGCAGTTCGGGGTCGATCACCTTGCCCAGCGCCGTGCGGATGGCTGCGGTGAGGTCGTCGGTGTTATGAGGTGACATCACCGCCGAGTGTAGGCGGCGGGGTCGGGCGGCCGGGTGTCAGCCGCCGGGTGCGGGCGCCGGCGCCGGGTTGGGGGGCGGTGCCATCCACGGCGGGGGAGGCGGCTGGGCCGCCATCCACGGCGGCGGGGCCGGCCCCGGGGGTGCCTGCGGGGTGACGCAGATGACCGTGCAGCCGGGCATCTGGGTCTGCAGCTGCGACGGCGTCGGCGCCATCCAGGGGAACATCGGTTGCTGGCCGGCCGGCTCGGAACCACTCAGGTCGATCAGCGGTGTGCGCGCCTGCGGGTGGTCCATCGGCAGGCCGTTGATGTTCATCGGCAGGCTGGGCCCGAGGCCTTCCGGGTGCTCGAGGAAGGCGTCGCCGAGCGGGGGCGGCGGCCCGGTCATCGGAGGCAGGTCGACCGGAACCACACCGGTCGCGTACGCCGACGCCCAGCCCAGCACGTTCTGGGCGTAGGCCGACGAGTTGTTGTAGCGCAGGATCGAGGCCATCACCTGCGACGGGTCGCGCAGGTTGAGGCCCCCGCTGCACAGGTACCGCGCCGCGGTCAGGGTCGAGTCGAACAGGTTCTGCGGGTCGGCCCGGCCGTCGCCGTCCCCGTCGGCGGCGTAGCGGGCCCAGGTGCCGGGCAGGAACTGCATCGGGCCCATCGCGCGGGCGTACGTCACCCGGTTGCCGACGCTGCTCTGGATGATGACCTCGTTGCCGGGCAGGGTGCCGTCCAGCGCGGGGCCGTAGATCGGGGTGACCGCGGTGCCGCGCGCATCGACGGCGCCGCCGCCGGCGTGCCCGGACTCGATGCGCCCGATCCCGGCCAGCAGGTTCCAGCTGATGCCGCAGTTCGGGTCGGAGACCGCCATCTTCTGTTCGGCGTTGCGGTAGGCCGACAGCGCCATCGTCGGGATGCCCAGCGCGCCCGGGGCGTTCACGGCCTTCGGGGGCGGCGCCGCCAGTGCACCCTCCGCGATGTGGAAGGCGGTCGGCTCACGGTCGGCGGCGACGACGGCCGGCCCGGAATTCCCGGGAACGGCGGGTGAGACCGCGGCCACCGGGGTGATGGCGGTGCCCTTGGGCGGGGGTGGGCCCTGCAGCGGCGGAGCTTCGCCGCCGACCGCGCCCGCAAGTATCAACGGGGTGATGACGGCGACACCGAAGGCCGGTGTCCGTGTCAAGCGGCGCGTGCGTTGACCGGCCGCCGCCGCGGCCGGGTTTCGACTCTGGCGACCCCAGCGTCCCCCAATGCGCACTCGACCGTCCTAAGCAATGTGACCTGGCTGTAACCAGTTCTTATTAGCTCCGTGAACCAGATCACAATACATAACTCATGTGACGAGAGTGGCGCAATGGTCAGTTCTGCTCTCAGCCCGAATTCTTAGAGCTGCGGCATTGACCGTCGTCGGCCGGGTAGTCGGCATCCGTCGATGCCGGCGCCAGTGCGTCGAGTTTCGCTCGCAGCTCGTCCAGCTCGTCGCGCAGGTACTCGCGGGTGACGACCTCGCCGATGGCGATGCGCAGCGCGGCCAGCTCGCGGGCCAGGAACTCGGTGTCGGCCTTGGTCTGTGCGGCGCGGCGGCGGTCCTCCTCCAGCGCGACCCGGTCGCGGTTCTCCTGGCGGTTCTGGGCCAGCAGGATCAGGGGCGCCGCGTAGGCGGCCTGCGTGGAGAACGCCAGGTTGAGCAGGATGAACGGGTAGGGGTCCCAGCGCACCGTCGCCGCGAACAGGTTCACGGCGATCCAGGCGATCACCACGATCGTCTGGATCAGCAGGTAGCGGCCGGTGCCGAAGAACCGCGCGATGGACTCGGTGAGCTGCCCGACGGCCTCGGGGTCCACGCGCGGCGAGTACCGGCGGGAGGTGCGCGGGGTGTAGAGCCCGCGGGGTGCCGGGGTTTTGCTCACGCGGACCCTCCCAGTCCCTCGAGGCGGGCCGCGTCCAGCCGCTGCATGTCCATCCGCCAGTCGTGCGGCAGCAGGTGGTCGAGCAGGTCGTCGACAGTGACCGCGCCCAGCAGATGGTTCTGGTCGTCGACGACGGGCCCGCACACCAGGTTGTAGGCGGCCAGGTAGCGGGTCACGGCGACCAGCGGGGTCTCCGGCGCCAGCGTGAGCAGGTCACTGTCCACGATGCCGCCGACCAGCTCGGCCGGGGGTTCGCGCAGGAGCCGCTGCAGCGCCACGCAGCCCAGGTAGCGGCCGGTGGGGGTCGCCGTGGGCGGGCGGGCGACGAACACCATCGACGACAGCGCCGGGGTGAGGTCGGGGTCGCGGACCCGGGCCAGCGCCTCGGCGACCGAGGTGTGCGGGGTCAGCACCACCGGGTCCGACGTCATCAAGCCGCCCGCGGTGTCCGGTGAATGCGTCAGCAGCCGGCGCACCTGGCCGGACTCCCCGGGGTCCATGCGCGTCAACAACATCTCGGCGTCGGTCGGGCTCAGGGCGCCGAGCAGGTCGGCGGCATCGTCGGGATCCATTTTCTCGAGCACTTCGGCCGAGCGATCGGTGCCCAGTTGGGACAGCACGTCGGCCTGATCCGACTCGGGCAACTCCTGCAGGATGTCGGCGAGTCGATCGTCGTCGAGCGCCCTGAGCACCTCGTAGCGCCGCTTGGGTGGCAGCCCGCGGATGGCGTCGGCGACGTCGACGGCCCTGCGCCCCTCGAACTGATCGAGCAGCTGGGCGACCCCCTGCCCGGGCATCGCCAACGCCGACGGGGTCAGGCCCTGCACGTACTGCCAATCGACCACGTGCACGGGGCCGCGTCGCCCCAGCCGTCGCTGGCCGCGGACCGCGACCCTGCTCACGACCCAGTCCCGGGTTCGGGTCTGTTCGATGCCGAGGTCGGTGATCACGACCTCGAGCCCGGCCAGCTCGGGCAGTGCGGGGTCGCTGACTTTGACCGGGGTGTCGAGCACCTGGCCGATGGCCAGCACCTCACCCGGCCGTTTCTCGAAACGGCGCAGGGACACGTTGCCGGTGTTGAGCGTGACCGCGCCGGGCTCGATGGCGGTGACCCGCAAGATCGGGATGAAGATGCTGCGGCGGGTGGCCAAGTCCACCACCAGCCCCAGGACGCGCGGTTGCTGCCGGACGATGCTGATGCTGACCACGACATCGCGGATGCGCCCGAAGTTTTCGCCGAGTGGGCCCAGCACCAGCATCCGCGCGAGCCGCGCGACGTACACCCTGTTAGCCGATCCCATAGACGTAGAGCCTAGGCAGCCGGCAGCCGGCGGCCGGAGCGCAGTCGTTGTCGCCGCTAACGCGCATGCATGTTGAAGACGGCGACGACCACGCCGACCAGCAGCGTGCCGATGCCGATCGCGACGCCGGCCACGGCCATTCCCTGGCCGCCCTGGCGGGTCTGCCTGATCTGGCTCAGCGCGACCACGCCCAGCACGATGCCCACGATCGAGCCGATGAAACAGCAGAGCAAACCGGTGAGCGACGAAATCAGCGAGGCGACCGCGAGCCCGTTCGTCCCGGACCGCGCGACCTCGAACGTCCCGTAGCCGCCCCGATAGTCCGGCGGCGGGGGATAGGCCCCCGGGTACGGGGCGGGCCCATAGCCGGGTGGTGGCCCATAGCCGGGCGGCGGTGGCACCGGGGGATAGGGCGGTGCCGGCTGCCGGTATCCCGGCATCGGCGCCGGCGGCGGCATCGGAGGGGGGTAGGGCGCGGGATACCCGGCCGGATGGCCGGGCGGCGGATAGCCGGATCCCGGTGGCTCCCAGGGGCCTTGCCGAGTCGGCTCCGCGAAGGCCCCGCCGGGCTGGGGCGCATCGGCCTCGCCGTCGTGGGCACTCTCGCCGAAGCCGCCGCCGGGAGCCGTCATGGGTTCAACCTAGCCCATGGGCGGGCGGCCACCGCGGTCCGCGAACGCGCGGGACGTGTGGGCCGGGCGCCTCGAGTATTCGCAGGTCGCCGAGGGGTCGCGGCATAGGGTGGGAGGGCCGAAGATGAGATGTGGAAGCGAGCGAAGGCGAGGCGGAGGAGAATGAGCTCATATGACTAGTCCATTCCAGCCTGGACAAGTTCCCGGCGGCACGCCCACCGGCGCTCCGGCCGGCCGGCGTGGTGCGCCCGGTTTGCCGACCCCGCCGAAGGGCTGGCCCGTCGGGTCCTATCCCACCTACGCCGAGGCGCAGCGCGCTGTCGACTATCTCTCCGAACAGGACTTTCCCGTCCAGCAGATGACCATCGTCGGCGTCGACCTCATGCAGGTGGAGCGGGTCACCGGGCGGCTGACCTGGCCCAAGGTGATCGGTGGTGGCGTGCTCAGCGGGGCCTGGCTGGGGTTGTTCATCGGGCTGGTGCTGGGCTTCTTCAGCCCCAATCCGTGGGCGGCGCTGGTCACCGGCCTGGTCGCGGGCGTCTTCTTCGGGCTGATCACGTCCGCGGTTCCGTACGCGATGGCGCGCGGGACGCGCGATTTCAGCTCCACGATGCAACTGGTGGCCGGCCGCTACGACGTGCTCTGCGACCCGCAGAACGCGGAGAAGGCGCGGGACCTGTTGGCGCGCCTGGCGATCTGAGGCCGCACGAGAGAACCCGCGAGAGCCGATGAGGGTGAGTCGCCGCCGGCGCCACGGTAGCGTCCGCCGACTGGGTGCGCTCCTGCTCGCGACGGCGAGCGCCGCAGCCGCCGGGTCGGCCTGCGGTTCCGGCGCGCACGGGCTGGTGATCAGCCTGTACACGCCGGCCGGAGACGGGGCGACGTTCACCGCGGTCGCCCACGACTGCACCCAGCAGGCCGGCGGCAGGTTCGCCATCCGGCAGATCAGCCTGCCCAGGGCCCCCGGCGAGCAGCGCCTGCAGCTGGCCCGACGGCTGACCGGGCACGACCGCACCCTGGACGTGATGGCGATGGACGTGGTGTGGACCGCGGAGTTCGCCGAGGCGGGCTGGGCGCTGCCGTTGTCCGACGACCCGGCCGGCCTGACCGAATCCGACGCCACCGCCGACACCCTGCCGGGCCCGCTCGAGACCGCCCGCTGGAAGGGCCGGCTCTACGCCGCGCCCGTCGTCACCAACACCGAACTGCTCTGGTACCGAGCGGATCTGGTGAAGCAACCGCCCCACGACTGGAACGAGATGGTTGCCGAGGCCGCCGCGTTGCGGGCCGCGGGCCGGCCCAGCTGGATCGCCGTGCAGGCCAACCAGAACGAGGGTCTGGTGGTGTGGTTCAACACGCTGCTGGTCAGCGGCGGCGGGCGGGTGCTTTCCGAGGACGGCCACCACGTCACCCTGACCGACACGCCCGCGCACCGGGCCGCCACGGTCAACGCTCTGCGCATCCTCAAGTCGGTGGCCACCGCCCCGGGAGCCGACCCGTCGATCACCCGCAGCGACGAGGGCACCGCCCGGCTGGCGCTCGAACAGGGCAGGGCCGCACTGGAGGTCAACTGGCCCTATGTGCTGGCTTCCATGCTGGAGAACGCGGTGAAGGGCGGGGTGAGCTTCCTGCCGCTCAACGAGGACCCCGCGTTGGCCGGCGCCATCAACCAGTTCGGCGCCTTCGTCCCCGACGACGAGCAATTCCGCATCGCCTACGACGCCAGCACGAAGGTCTTCGGGTTCGCGCCGTACCCCGGTGTGGCGCCCGGCCGGCCGGCCAGGGTGACGATCGGGGGCGCGAACCTGGCGGTGGCCAGCACCACCCGCCACCGCACCGAGGCCTTCGAGGCCGTGCGATGCCTGCGCAGCATGCAGAGCCAGAAGTACGTCTCGATCGAAGGGGGCCTGCCCCCGGTGCGCATCTCGCTGTACTCCGATCCGCAGTTCCAGGCCAAGTACCCGATGTACGCCATCATCCGCCAGCAGCTCACCGACGCCGCGGTGCGGCCGGCGACGCCGGACTACCAGGCGGTGGCGATCCGGCTCGCGGCGACGCTGAGCCCGATCACCGACATCGACCCGGAGCGCACGGCCGACGAACTCACCCGGCAGGTACGAAAGGCCGTCAACGGGGAGGGGCTGCTGCCATGACGCGCCGGCATATGACCCGCCGCGACGAGCGGCGGCTGGCCTTCGCGCTGGTGGCGCCGGCGGCGATCCTGATGCTGGCCGTGACGGCCTATCCGATCTGCTACGCGGTATGGCTGAGCCTGCAACGCAACAGCCTGGCCACGCCGGGGGACACCGCGTTCGTCGGCCTGGGCAACTACCAGACCATCCTGACCGACCGGTACTGGTGGACCGCGTTGACGGTGACGCTGGCGATCACGGTGGTTTCGGTGTCGATCGAGTTCGTGCTGGGCCTGACGCTGGCGCTGGTGATGCACCGCACCCTCGTCGGCCGGGGCCTGGTGCGCACCGCGGTGCTCATCCCCTACGGGATCGTCACCGTCGCCGCCTCCTACAGCTGGTACTACGCCTGGACGCCGGGCACCGGCTATCTGGCCGGCCTGCTGCCGCACGACGCGGCTCCGCTGACCGAGCAGATCCCGTCGCTGGGCATCGTCGTGCTCGCCGAGGTGTGGAAGACCACGCCGTTCATGTCGCTGCTGCTGCTGGCCGGGTTGGCGCTGGTCCCCGAGGACCTGCTGAAGGCCGCGCAGGTCGACGGGGCGGGCGCCTGGCGGCGGCTGACCCGCGTCATCCTGCCGATCATCAAGCCCGCCGTGGTGGTCGCCCTGTTGTTCCGGACGCTGGACGCCTTCCGCATCTTCGACAACATCTACGTGCTGACCGAGGGCGCCAACGGCACCGAATCCGTGTCGATCCTGGGCTACGACAACCTGTTCAAGGGTTTCAACGTCGGGCTGGGATCGGCGATCAGCGTGCTGATCTTCTGCTGCGTGGGCGTCATCGCGCTGATCTTCATCAAGGTGTTCGGCGTCGCGGCACCCGGTGGTGACGTCCATGCCCGCTGAACCCGGGGACCGGCGGCGCACCGCGGCCTGGGCCGTCATCGACACCGTGGTGGTGGTGTACGCCCTCCTTCCCGTTCTGTGGATCTTGAGCCTGTCGCTCAAGCCGACGTCAACGGTCAAGGACGGCAAGCTGATTCCGTCATCGCCGACCCTGGACAACTACCGCGGCATCTTCCGGGGCGACTTCTTCTCCTCGGCGCTGGTCAATTCCGTCGGCGTCGGGCTGATCACCACACTGATCGCGGTGGTGTTGGGCGCGATGGCGGCCTACGCGATTGCCCGGCTGGACTTTCCGGGCAAGCGCCTGCTCGTCGGCGCCACCCTGCTGATCACGATGTTCCCGGCGATCTCGCTGGTCACCCCGTTGTTCGACATCGAGCGCTTCACCGGACTGTTCGACACCTGGCCGGGGTTGATCCTGCCGTACACCACGTTCGCGTTGCCGCTTGCCATCTACGCCCTGTCGGCGTTCTTCCGGGAAATCCCATGGGACCTGGAGAAGGCCGCCAAGATGGACGGCGCGACGCCGGCGCAGGCGTTCCGGAAGGTGATCGTGCCGCTGGCGGCGCCCGGGGTGGTGACCGCAGCGATCCTGGTGTTCATCTTCGCCTGGAACGACCTGCTGCTGGCGCTGTCGCTGACCGCGACCAAGGCCGCGATCACCGCGCCCGTGGCGATCGTGAACTTCTCGGGCAGTTCGCAATTCGAGGAGCCAACCGGCTCGATCGCGGCCGGCGCCATCGTGATCACCGTCCCCGTCGTCGTCTTTGTTTTAATCTTCCAGAGGCGAATTGTCGCCGGTTTGACCTCTGGCGCCGTGAAGGGATGACTCGATGGCCGAGATCGTGCTCGAGCACGTCAGCAAGAGCTACCCGGACGGCGCGACGGCGGTGCGGGACCTGAGCATCACGATCGCCGACGGCGAATTCCTGATCCTGGTCGGCCCTTCTGGCTGCGGCAAGACCACGACGCTGAATATGATTGCCGGGCTCGAAGACATCTCCTCGGGTGAGCTGCGGATCGGCGGTCAACGGATGAACGAGAGGGCGCCCAGGGACCGCGACATCGCCATGGTGTTCCAGTCGTACGCGCTGTACCCGCACATGACCGTGCGCCAGAACATCGCATTTCCGTTGACCCTGGCGAAGATGAAGAAGGCCGAGATCGCCCAAAAGGTCGAGGAAACGGCCAAAACCCTTGATCTGATCGAGTTTTTGGACCGCAAGCCCGCCCAACTGTCGGGGGGCCAGCGGCAGCGGGTCGCGATGGGCCGGGCGATCGTGCGTCATCCCAAGGCATTTTTGATGGACGAGCCGCTGTCCAACCTCGATGCCAAACTGCGGGTGCAGATGCGCGGTGAGATCGCGCGGCTGCAGAAGAGGCTGGGCACCACGACCGTCTACGTCACCCACGACCAGACCGAGGCCATGACCCTAGGTGACCGGGTGGTGGTGATGCACGGCGGCGTCGCGCAGCAGATCGGTACGCCCGACGAGCTCTACGAGCGCCCCGCCAACCTGTTCGTCGCGGGTTTCATCGGCTCTCCGGCGATGAATTTCTTCCCCGCGAAGCTGACGCCGTTCGGGCTGACGCTGCCCTTCGGTGAGGTGATGCTCGACTCGGAGGTCCAGCAGGCGATCGCGCAGCATCCGAAGCCGGACAACGTCATCGTCGGAGTGCGGCCCGAGCACCTCACCGACGCCGCCTTGATCGACGGCTACCAGCGCATCAGGGCGCTGACCTTCGAGGTGAAGGTCGATCTGGTCGAGTCGCTGGGCGCCGACAAGTACGTGTACTTCACCGCGGCGGGTTGCGCGGTGCACTCCCTGCAGTTGGACGAGTTGGCCGAGGACGCGGATTGGCATGAGAACCAGTTCGTGGCAAGGGTTCCCGCAGAGTCCAAGGCCCGTATCGGGCAGTCGGTCGAGTTGGCGTTCGACACCGCCAAACTCGCCGTCTTCGACGCCGACTCCGGGGCCAACCTCACCGTCGCTCCCGCCGGTGGGCAGTGACAGAGATCCTGGACCGGGTGCGCGCGCACCTGAGTGCCCACTTCGCCGGTGCCGAGCCCGCCGTGGCGCGGGTGACGTTTCTGGGCGCCGAACCCGTGGAGGTGCTGCGATTTCGGCGCGGGGCCGGCGAATTGGTGCACTACGTGACGCTGGGTTGCTCGCGGCGACCGATGGGTGACCCAGCCGAGGCCGTCACCGAGCAGGTGCGCGGCCCGCGCGCCGAAGTCGCGCTGTGCCTGCGCGATCCGGGTCCGGCCACCGGCATCCCCCGCAGCCTGGCGATTCTGGCGGCCACCCCGGCCGTCGAGGGGGTGGTGCTCGTGCCCGACGCGCTGATCGATCTGGGCGCGCCGCTGTGGGCGCGGGATTCGGTGAGCGCACCGTTCACCGCGATCCTGTTGGGCCGCAGTGAGATCGCGGATCTCGAGCTGGACCCGCCCTGCGATCCGGTGGTCTTCCTGTCGGCGACCCCCATCACCGCGACCGAGGCCGCCTGGGTGCGTCTGAAGGGCGCGGAGGCCATGCGGCGGGCGTGGCACACCGACGGCGTCGACGTGCGGAATCCAAATCGCGCCGCCGCGCAGCCGAAGTGAGTCCGCCGCGCTAGAGCCAACCCCGCTTGCGGAAGGCACGGTACAACAAGAAGCACACGAGGAACATCCCGCTCAGCACCGCGGGGTAGCCCCACTCCGCGTGCAACTCGGGCATGTCGGCGAAGTTCATCCCGTAGATCCCGGCGACCATCGTGGGCACCGCGAGGATGCCCGCAATGGCCGAGATCTTGCGCATGTCGCTGTTCTGCTGCATGCCCACGCGGGCCAGTGCGGCCTGCACCAGCGAGTTGAGCATGTCGTCGTAGGCGCTGATCTGGTCCGCGGCCTCCGTCTGGTGGTCGGCGACGTCGCGCAGGTAGCGCCGCACCTCCTTGGAGATCAGGTCCTTGTTCTCGGTCTGCATCCGCGAGAACGCGGTGGACAGCGGGCTCACGCACCGGCGCAGCTCGACGACCTCGCGCTTGAGCAGATAGATCGGCTCCACGTCCAGGGTGCGGCCCGGCGAGAACGCCACCTCCTCGATGGCGTCGATGTCGACCTCCATCAGGCGCGTCACGCCGAGGTAGTGGTCCACCACGTAGTCGGCGATGGCGTGCATCACCGCGTAGGGCCCCAGCCGCAGATGCTCGGGGTCGGTGTCCATCCGCTTGCGCACATCGGCCAGCCCGCTGTGCTCGCCATGGCGCACCGTGACGACGAACCCCGTGCCGACGAAGATCATGATCTCGCCGGTTTCCACGATCTGCCGGGCCAGCACGACCGATTCGTGCTCGACGTAGTTCACCGTCTTCAGCACGAGGAACAGCGTCTCGTCGTAGCGCTCCAGCTTGGGCCGCTGGTGGGCGTGCACGGCGTCCTCGACCGCCAGCGGGTGCAGCCCGAACACGTCGGCCACCTCCTGCATGTGCTCGACATCGGGCTCGTGCAACCCGATCCAGACGAACGCCTCCTGGCCGATCAGTTCGATCTCGCGCACCTTGTGCAGTGCGTCGGCGTAGCCGTATCTGCCGGGCAGCCGATGGCCGTCGACGTAGACGCCGCAGTCCACCAGGGGTGCGCCGTGTCCCGGTTCGGGGTGGACGTGATGCTGGTAGACGCGGGGCTGCGGCTTGGCGATCGGCCGCAAAGCTTCGGGTAATGCGTCGAATCCCTGGAACACATCCACCTCCGATCGCAGCGCAGGTCTGACCGGCGGTGCTCCATGCTACGCGTGTTCGTGCCCGTCAGCGCGACATCCGGGTGCGGGCGCCGGGCGCCGGGCGCGGTGCGATAGTTTCGAGCCGAAACCCGAACCGCACGACCTTCTCCTCAAGGAGTAAACCGACGTGAGCGCAAGTCCTCTCAAGGTCGCCGTCACCGGCGCCGCCGGCCAGATCGGCTACAGCCTGTTGTTCCGCCTGGCCAGCGGTTCGCTGCTGGGTCCCGACCGCCCGATCGAGCTGCGCCTGCTCGAGATCGAGCCCGCGCTCAAGGCGCTCGAGGGCGTCGTGATGGAACTCGACGACTGCGCCTTCCCGTTGCTGGCGGGCATCGAGACCGGTTCGGACGCCAACAAGATCTTCGACGGCGCGAACCTGGCCCTGCTGGTCGGCGCCCGCCCGCGCGGCCCGGGCATGGAGCGCAGCGACCTGCTCGAGGCCAACGGGGCGATCTTCACCGCGCAGGGCAAGGCCCTCAACTCGGTCGCGGCCGACGACATTCGCGTCCTGACCACCGGCAACCCGGCCAACACCAACGGCCTGATCGCGATGAGCAACGCCCCGGACATCCCGCGCGAGCGGTTCACCGCGCTGACCCGCCTCGACCACAACCGCGCGCTGACGCAGCTGGCCAAGAAGACCGGCGTCGCGGTCACCGACATCAAGAAGATGACGATCTGGGGCAACCACTCGGCCACCCAGTACCCCGATGTGTTCCATGCCGAGATCAACGGCAAGAACGCGGCCCAGGTCGTCAACGACCAGGCCTGGATCGAGAACGACTTCATCCCGACGGTCGCCAAGCGTGGCGCGGCCGTCATCGACGCCCGCGGCGCATCCTCGGCCGCCTCGGCCGCCTCGGCCACCGTCGACGCGGCCCGCGACTGGCTGCTGGGCTCGCCGGAGGGCGACTGGGTCTCGATGTCGGTCATCTCCGACGGTTCCTACGGCGTGCCGGAGGGCCTGATGTCCTCGTTCCCGGTGACCACCAAGGACGGCAACTGGTCGATCGTCACCGGCCTCGAGATCGACGACTTCTCCCGCGCCCGCATCGACAAGACGACCGCTGAGCTGGCCGACGAGCGCAAAGCGGTCACGGAGCTGGGCCTGATCTGACGCCGGTGACCGAGGCGCCGATTAGGTCTACTAATCGGTAATCAGTACCCTGAGGCCGTGCCGAACAGCGAGCATTCCCCGATCGTCATCCACGACGAGGAGATCTTCGAGGCGCACGCGGGCGGGAAGCTTTCCGTGGCGCTCAACGCCCCGCTGGACACCCAGCGCGCCCTGTCGATCGCCTACACCCCGGGGGTGGCGCAGGTCAGCCGCGCGATCGCGACCGACCACACCCTGGCCGCCCGCTACACCTGGGCGAACCGGCTGGTGGCGGTGGTCAGCGACGGCAGCGCGGTGCTCGGCCTGGGCGACATCGGGCCCGCGGCGTCGCTGCCGGTGATGGAGGGCAAGTGCGCCCTGTTCCGTGCCTACGGCGGGCTCAACGCCATCCCGGTGGTGCTGGACACAAAGGATCCCGACGAGATCGTCGAGACGCTGGTGCGGCTGCGTCCGACGTTCGGCGCGGTCAACCTGGAGGACATCTCCGCGCCGCGCTGCTTCGACATCGAGCGCCGCCTCGTCGAGGCGCTGGACTGCCCGGTGATGCACGACGACCAGCACGGCACCGCGATCGTCGTGCTGGCCGCGCTGATGGGCGCCACCAAGCTGCTCGGCCGCGACATGTCCTCGCTGCGGGTCGCGGTCTCCGGGGCCGGAGCCGCGGGCGTCGCGTGCACCAACCTGCTCATGGCGATGGGCGTGTCGGACATCACCGTGCTGGACTCGCGCGGCATCCTGCACACCGGGCGCGACGACATGAACAGCGCCAAGGTCGGTCTGGCCCAGCGCACCAACCCGAGCGGCCTGACCGGCGGCATGGTCGAAGCCCTCGCCGGCGCGGACATGTTCCTTGGGGTGTCGGGCGGTCTGATCCCCGAGGAGCTGATCGCCACGATGGCGCCCGACGGGATTGTGTTCGCGCTGTCCAATCCCGACCCGGAGATCCATCCCGCCGTCGCGGCCCGGCATGCGGCGGTGGTGGCCACCGGGCGCAGCGACTTCCCCAACCAGATCAACAACGTCCTGGCCTTCCCCGGGGTGTTCCGCGGAGCGCTGGACGCCAAGGCCGACCGGATCACCGAGAAGATGATGGTCGCCGCCGCCGAGGCGATCTTCTCCGTGGTCAGCGACGACCTGGCCGTAGATCGGATCGTCCCGAGCCCCTTGGACCTGCGCGTCGGGGAAGCCGTGGCCACCGCGGTGGCCATCGCCGCGGACACCGCCGCCCGCACGGGGTGAAGATCGGCAAGCTGGTGGCGCTGCTGCTCGCCGCCGTGCTGGTCGTCGCCGGCTGCGGCAGCGACGACCACCGCGCCGCTCCCGTGGTTGTAGGGTCGCGCCTCGACTCCGAGTCGACGCTGCTGGCCGCCGTCTACGTGGCGGCGCTGCGGTCCTACGGTTTCGCAGCGCAGGCGGCCCAGACCACCGCCGACCCGATCTCGAAGTTGGCTTCCGGCGCGTTCACCGTCGTCCCCGCGTTCACCGGCCGGACCCTGCAGGCCTTGCAGCCGGGCACCCCGGTGCTCTCCGACAAGCAGGTGTACCGGGCCCTGGTCGCCGCCCTGCCCGAGGGCATCGCCGCGGGCGACTATGCGACGGCCGCCGAGGACAAACCCGTCGTGCTGGTGACCGGGACCACCGCGCGGGCCTGGGGCGGAAGCGACACCGGCGCCGACCTGAGCATGCTGCCCAAGCACTGTGACGGTCTGGTTCTGGGGGCCGTCTCCGGGTTGCAAACGCCCCCGTCGGTCGGCTCGTGCAAGCTTTCGGCCCCGCGCGAATTCCCGGACGACGCAACGATGTTCGCGGCGCTGCGGGACGCGCGGCTGACGGCGGCATGGGCCACCACCGCCGATCCGGGCATTCCCGCCGACCTGGTCGCACTCGCCGACGGCAAGCCCGCGCTGATCCGCGCCGAGAACGTCGTGCCGCTGTATCGCCGCAACGCGCTGAGCGATCGTGCGTTGCTGGCGATCAACGAGGTGGCGGGCGTGCTCGACACCGCGGCGCTCGCGGCGATGCGCCGCCAGTTGGTGGTGGCGGCCGATGGTGGTGGGGGTGGTGGTGCCGATCCGCAGGCCGTGGCCGACGCATGGCTGGCCGAACACCCGCTGGGCCGTTAGGTCCCGCAGTGCCGGGCCGGCGTGGGCGGCTTCCAGACCGCGCCCGTCAATGCGTCGGGGGCAGCATCCGGCGCATCAACGGGCTGAACAGCCGCTGGTAGCCAGACCCGGTCAGCCGCACCAGGATGTCGAGAACCTTGGCGTCGCCGCCGACGAGCACCCGAGCCTTGTTCTTGCGCACCGCGTCGAGGATGATCTCGGCAGCGCGCTGCGGGCTGGTCCTCGCCATCTGCTTGTCGAATGTCCTGGCCAGTTCGTCGCGGTCGAGCCCTTCTGCGGCGGTGGCGTTACGCGCGATCGCGGTCTTGATTCCGCCGGGATGCACCGTGGTCACGCCCACCGGGTGACCTGCCAGGATCATCTCCTGGCGCAGCGCCTCGGTGAAGCCGCGGACGGCGAACTTGGCCGAGTTGTACGCCGCCTGCCCCGGCACCGCGAACAACCCGAACACGCTCGAGATGTTGACGACGTGCCCGTCGCCGGAGGCGATCAGGTGCGGGAGGAACGCCTTGGTGCCGTTGACGACGCCCCAGAAGTCGACATCCATCACCTTCTCGATGTCCTTGAACTGGCTGATCTCGATATCGCCGGTGAAGGCGATGCCCGCGTTGTTGTAGATCTGGTTCACCGTGCCGAAGTGCGCTGCGACGGCGTCGGCGTAGGCCAGAAACGTCTCACGCTCGGTCACGTCGAGCCGGTCGGATTTGGCCGCGGCCCCGAGCGCCGCGACCTGCTGCTCGGTATCGGCCAGTCCGTCCATATCGACGTCGCTGATCGCCAACTTGGCGCCCGAGTGGGCCAGCTCGATGGCCAGCGCCTGGCCGATACCCGAGCCCGCGCCGGTGACCACGGCGACTTTTCCGGCGAAACCTTGCATGAACACGCTCCTCCTTGTCGGTCGGCTGCCACCGAGGCTAGCCGGTACTGCCGGTACCGGCTCGGTCAGGTCACGGGTGTGCGGAACCATCGGTGCGAGGCAGCTTTGTCACAGCGCCACCGTGAGCACAGTAGTCATCTATTCTCGATTGACGGGTTTAAGGAGCCAGGACGGACATGAACGACGATCCTCGCGCGGACGTTGTCAACCGCCAGTACGAGCGGTGGCGATACCCGCAACCCATCAACGACCTCGAAGTGTGGCTCGATGGCAACTGGGAGTGGTTCGATCCGGTTCACGCGCACCGGGTGTTGTGGCCGGATCGGCAGTACAAGACGGATCTCGACATTCTGATCGCCGGCTGCGGAACCAATCAGGCTGCGGTTTTCGCCTATTCCAACCCCACCGCACGGGTAGTGGCCATCGACATCAGCCAGCCCTCACTTGACCATGTCCACTATCTCAAGGACAAGCACGGCCTGTGGAACCTCGAGCCGAAGCTGCTCCCGATCGAAGAAGTCTCGAGCTTGGGTCTCGAATTCGACCTCATCGTGTCGACCGGCGTGTTGCACCACCTTGCGGATCCGGTGACAGGGATGCGGGCGCTCGGCGGCTGCCTTCGTCCAGACGGTGCCCTGGCCTTGATGTTATATGCGAAATACGGCCGCATCGGCGTGGAGCTGTTGGAGTCGCTTTTTCGTGACATGGGACTGGCGCAGGAGGACGCATCGGTC
Organism: Mycobacterium cajalii; assembly: GCF_045809005.2. Lineage (NCBI taxonomy): Bacteria > Bacillati > Actinomycetota > Actinomycetes > Mycobacteriales > Mycobacteriaceae > Mycobacterium > Mycobacterium cajalii. The sequence goes on along the minus strand of NZ_CM141436.1, from coordinate 4,746,548 downwards.
CGCATCATCAAGGACACCATCGCAATGCTGCCGGCCGACCACCCCGTGCAGAGCTATCTTCGGATCGCGCGTGATCTGCAATCCTCCGACGCCGCCCTGGTGGATACTTTCCTGCACGGGCGGCAGTGCAGCTACACCGTCGACGAGTGCATCGATCTTGTCGACCTTTCAGGTCTGGCATTTCAGGGATGGTTTTTCAACGCGCCCTACTACCTGCACGATTCGGTCATGCCCACCAGCGATTTTCACCGCATCGCCAACGACATGTCCGAGCGCAAACTCTGGTCCGTCATGGAGCGGATCCAAACGTTGAACGCGTGCCACTTTTTCATGGCGTGTCGAGTAGATCGACCGAAACAGTCCTACGCCGTGAACTTTTCGGCAGACGAGTCCTTCGACTACATCCCGGCGATGCGGATGCGCTGCGGCCTGTCCGGCAACGAGATCTACCGGCCGGATTGGAGCATGCAGCTCAACTCGGCACAACTGCCCTTCGTGCAGAACGTCGACGGGCGGCGCACCATCCGCGAGATCGCCGAGGCGGTGGCGCAGACGGGATCGCGGCGGGTCGCGGCGGGTGACCCGGAGAATTTCGGCCGCAAGCTGTTCCAGTCGCTGTGGCGCCTGGATTTCCTCGCGATGTGCCGATAGCGCGATGTGCCGGTAGCAGGCCCGACGTTCGGACAGAGGGGCCCGGCGCTCGCTGAGTCGGCGCCGGTCTATCCGAACGCGGTGTCGATGATCTCCTGCTGCTCGACGGCGTGCACTTTCGACGATCCCGACGACGGGGCCGACATCGCCCGGCGCGAGATCCGCTTGAGCCCGGTCAGCTTGTCGGGCAACAACTCCGGCAGCTCCAGGCCGAAGCGCGGCCACGCGCCCTGATTGGCGGGTTCCTCCTGCACCCAGAAGAACTCGTCGGCGTCGGGGTAGCGGTCCAACGTCTCGCGGAGCCGACGCATCGGCAGCGGGGCCAGCTGCTCGATCCGCACGATCGCCACGTCGTCGCGGTTGTCCTTGGCCTTGCGGGCCGCCAGCTCGTAGTACAGCTTGCCGGCGGTCAGCAGGATCCTGGTGACTTTGCCGCGATCGCCGACCCCGTCCTCGTAGGTGGGTTCCTCGAGCACCGAGCGGAACTTGATCTCGGTGAAGTCTTTGACGTCGCTGACCGCCGCCTTGTTGCGCAGCATCGACTTGGGCGTGAAGACGATCAGTGGGCGTCGTACCCCGTCGAGGGCGTGCCGGCGCAACAGGTGGAAGTAGTTGGATGGCGTCGAGGGCATCGCGATTGTCATCGAGCCCTCCGCCCACAGCTGCAGGAATCGCTCGACCCGAGCTGACGTGTGGTCGGGGCCCTGCCCTTCGTGCCCATGCGGCAGCAGCAGCACCACGTTGGACAGCTGGCCCCACTTGGCCTCACCGGAGCTGATGAACTCGTCGATGATCGACTGCGCGCCGTTGACGAAGTCGCCGAACTGCGCCTCCCACAGCACCAGGGCGTCGGGGTTGCCGACGGTGTAGCCGTACTCGAAGCCCACCGCCGCGTACTCCGACAGCGGTGAGTCGTACACCAGGAACTTCCCGCCGGTGGGGGTGCCGTCGGGGTTGGTGGCCAGCAGCTGCAGCGGGGTGAATTCCTCGCCGGTCTGGCGGTCGAAGATCACCGAATGCCGCTGCGAGAACGTGCCGCGCCGCGTGTCCTGCCCGGACAGCCGCACCAGCTTGCCGTCGGCCACCAGCGAACCCAGCGCCAGCAGCTCGCCGAAGGCCCAGTCGACCTTGCCCTCGTATGCCATCTCCCGGCGCTTCTCCAGCACCGGCTGTACGCGCGGGTGCGGGGTGAACCCGTCGGGCAGCGCCAGGAACGCGTCGCCGATGCGGGCCAGCAGGGCTTTGTCCACCCCGGTGGACAGCCCCGCGGGGATCATCTGGTCGGCCTCCACCGACTCGCTGGGCCGCGCGCCGTGCTTCTCCAGCTCACGCACCTCGGTGAAGACCCGTTCCAGCTGGCCCTGGTAGTCGCGCAGCGCGTCCTCGGCCTCCTTCATCGAGATGTCGCCACGGCCGATCAGCGCCTCGGTGTAGCTCTTGCGCACCCCGCGCTTGATGTCGACCACGTCGTACATGGCCGGGTTGGTCATCGACGGGTCGTCGCCCTCGTTGTGGCCGCGCCGCCGGTAGCACAGCATGTCGATGACGACGTCCTTCTTGAACTGCTGGCGGAAGTCCACGGCCAGCTTGGCCACCCACACGCAGGCCTCCGGGTCATCGCCGTTGACGTGGAAGATCGGCGCCCCGATCATCTTGGCGACGTCGGTGCAGTACTCGCTGGAGCGCGAGTACTCCGGCGAGGTGGTGAAGCCGATCTGGTTGTTGACGATGATGTGGATGGTGCCGCCGACGCGGTAGCCCGGCAGGTTCGCCATGTTCAGCGTTTCGGCCACGATGCCCTGCCCGGCGAACGCGGCGTCGCCGTGCACCATCAGCGGGACCACGGAGAAGGCGCGGGCTTCGGGGTCGTCGCCTTCCTCGGCGAGCAGGTCCTGCTTGGCTCGCACCAGGCCCTCCAGCACCGGGTCCACGGCCTCCAGGTGTGACGGGTTGGCCGTCAGCGACACCGCAATGTCGTTGTCGCCGAACATCTGCAGGTACACACCGGTGGCGCCGAGGTGATACTTGACGTCACCGGAGCCGTGCGTCATCGCGGGGTTGAGGTTGCCCTCGAACTCGCTGAAGATCTGCGAGTACGGCTTGCCCACGATGTTGGCCAGCACGTTGAGCCGGCCCCGGTGCGGCATCCCGATGACCACCTCGTCGAGGCCGTGCTCGGCGCACTGGTCGATCGCCGCGTCCATCATCGGGATGAAGCTCTCGGCGCCTTCCAGCGAGAACCGCTTCTGCCCAACGTATTTGGTTTGCAGGAAAGTCTCGAACGCCTCGGCGGCGTTGAGCTTGCTCAGGATGTACTTCTGTTCGGCGACGGTCGGTTTGACGTGCTTGGTCTCGGTCCGCTGCTCGAGCCACTCCTGCTGTTCGGGTTCGAGGATGTGGGTGTACTCCACGCCGATGTGGCGGCAGTAGGCGTCGCGCAGCAGGCCCAGCACGTCGCGCAGCTTCTTGCACTCGGACCCGGCGAAGCCGTTGACCTTGAACACCCGGTCCAGGTCCCACAGGGTCAGGCCGTGGGTCAGCACCTCCAGGTCGGGGTGGCTGCGGAACCTGGTGCCGTCCAACCGCAACGGGTCGATGTCGGCCATCAGGTGGCCACGGTTGCGGTAGGCCGCGATCAGCTCCATGACGCGGGCGGTCTTGTCGACGATGGAGTCCGGGTTGTCGGTGCTCCAGCGCACCGGCAGGTACGGATTGCCCAACTCGCGGAAGATCTCGTCCCAGAAGCCGTCCGACAGCAGCATCTCGTGGATCGTGCGCAGGAAGTCGCCCGATTCCGCGCCCTGGATGATGCGGTGGTCATATGTCGAGGTCAGGGTGATCAGTTTGCCGATGCCGAGTTCGGCGATGCGCTCCTCGCTGGCGCCCTGGAACTCGGCGGGGTATTCCATGGCGCCGACGCCGATGATGGCGCCCTGGCCGGCCATCAGCCGGGGCACCGAGTGCACGGTGCCGATCGTGCCGGGGTTGGTCAGCGAGATCGTCACGCCGGCAAAGTCTTCGGCGGTCAGCTTGCCGTCGCGGGCGCGGCGGACGATGTCCTCGTAGGCGGTGACGAACTGGGCGAACCGCAGTTCCTCGCAGCCCTTGATGCCGGCGACTACCAGGGAGCGCTTGCCGTCCTTGCCCTGCAGGTCGATCGCCAGCCCCAGGTTGGTGTGGGCCGGTGTGACCGCGTTCGGCTTGCCGTCCACCTCGGCGTAGTGCCGGTTCATATTCGGGAACTGCTTGATCGCCTGCACCAGCGCGTAGCCCAGCAGGTGGGTGAAGGAGATCTTGCCGCCGCGGGTGCGTTTGAGCTGGTTGTTGATGACGATGCGGTTGTCGATGAGCAGCTTGGCCGGCACCGCTCGCACGCTGGTCGCCGTCGGCACCTCCAGCGAGGCGGACATGTTCTTGACGACGGCCGCAGCTGCGCCGCGCAGCACCTGCACCTCGTCACCCTCGGCGGAGGAGACGGCGGCCTTGGCCGGCGGCTTGGCGGGCGGCGCGGCCGGTGACGCGGCGGCGCCGTTGCCGGCCGAGGCGGGAGCCGCGGGGGTCTCGGTGCTATTGGCCTGCGGCGCGGGCTTTGCCGACGGGGCGGGGACGGCCGACGGCTCGCCGGCGGTCTTCGGGGGGCTTGCGGGCCTACCGGCGGCGGGCTCGGGGTTGTAGTCGACGAGGAATTCGTGCCAGCTCGGATCCACCGACGAGGGGTCCTCGCGGAACTTGCGGTACATCTCCTCGACCAGCCATTCGTTCTGCCCGAATGGCGATATGTTGCTCACGGCCGCTTCTCGCCTCAATCCTTTTGCCCTGCAGGCCCTGGGATCTCGATTCCACAACGCCTGCGACTTTGTGCGTCCCGGCTGGCGAGGCGCCTCACGGCGCTGGTCCTCACCGTTTCCGCCCCATAAAGGCTAACCTTTCCCCACCGATTCGCCAGACGGGCGGGGTAGGCCCGCCGAACCGGCCACCGACGGGCGCTCAGCCCGTCTCGGAGATCGGTGGCACCACGTGCAGGGCGCGTGGCCAGCGCGGGGGCGGGGTGCCGAACGCCTGGTGGGTGTTGCGCACGATCTTGCGACCCGCGAGGTAGTTGCCGACGGCCCCGACGATGATGCCGATGCCCACCGGCAGCAGCTTGCCGAACACCAGGGCGCTGCGCCGCACCGTGTAGCGCCGCACCCACGACTTGAGCAGCCGCGAGTTCAGCCCCGACATCGATGACAGCGGCAGCGCGGCCACGCTCTCGGCGATCCAGCCGCCGCTGGTGCGCGACGGACCGATCAGCGGGGCGACCGCCTGCTTGCTGTTGTCGCCAACCAGCACCGACAGCACCAGCGCCCGGCGCCGCTCCCGGTGCTCGGCGGGGATACCGTGCGCCACCGCCACCGCCAGCACGAAGAAGGCGGTGGCCTCGAGGAACGCGACGGTCTCCGCCGCGGCCGCGGACAGCGCGCTCAGCGTGCCGATGCCGGGGATGGTCGCCGCCGCCCCCACCGCCATGCCGCTGAACGTGACCAGCGCCACGTAGCGCCGCTGCAGCTTCGCGACGACCCCGGCGGGGCTGATCCCCGGGTGGGTGTGCCGTAGCCGGGAGACATACGCCTCGGCCGCCGGGCCCTGTAGCCGCGCACTCCGCTCGATGACCTGCGCCAACGCCCGCGCGGATGCCTTGGGCCGACCGTCGGTGGGGTGCGGCCGCTGCTCCGCGCCGGACTTGTTCGACAATCGGCCGTCAGACCGTTGAGACCTGTTCCGTCGGGCCCGCATATCGTCTCTCCTGCGAATGGCGTTCATTTCAGGCTAACGCGCATTGTCGCCCGGCAGGGGGTCCGTGCCTGCGGGTTCCGTCACCCCACCGGGATAATGGCTCTGCACGCGGGATGCAGCGCGGGTCGTGCCGGTCCGGCCCGTTTGCCGGTCCCGGTGGTGGGGCACCGTCGAAGAGCTGAACGAGGTGGGGTACATGGTCACGGCGACACGCCCGTCGCCCCCGGGAGACCGGCGCCCGGGGCCCGGCCGCGACGTCGCCACCCGCCGGTCCCGGCGACTGCCGTCGGACACCCGGCTCACCGGAAGCCCGTGGTCGGCGCTGTGGGCGATGATGATCGGCTTCTTCATGATCATGGTCGACTCGACCATCGTCTCGATCGCGAACCCGACCATCATGGCCGACCTGCACATCGGGTACGACGCCGTGGTGTGGGTGACCAGCGCCTACCTGCTGGGTTACGCGGTGGTGTTGCTGGTGGCGGGGCGGCTCGGTGACCGGTTCGGCCCCAAGAACCTCTACCTGATCGGTCTGGTGGTGTTCACCGTCGCCTCGATGTGGTGCGGGCTGGCGGGCAGCGCCGGCATGCTGGTCGCCGCGCGCGTCGTGCAGGGTGTCGGGGCCGGGGTGCTGACCCCGCAGACCCTGTCGACCATCACCCGGATCTTCCCGGCGCACCGGCGCGGTGTGGCGGTCAGCGTGTGGGGCGCCACCGCCGGGGTGGCCAGCCTGGTGGGGCCGCTGGCCGGCGGCGTACTGGTCGACGCGCTGGGCTGGGAGTGGATCTTCTTCGTCAACGTGCCCATCGGCGTCGCCGGGCTGGCGTTGGCGGTGTGGCTGGTTCCGGCGCTGCCCACGCAGGCGCACCGGTTCGACCCGGTCGGCGTCGGGTTGTCGGGGGCGGGCATATTCCTGATCGTCTTCGCCCTGCAGCAGGGCCAGGCCGCGCATTGGCAGCCCTGGATCTGGGCGATGATCGTCGCCGGCGCCGGTTGCGTGTGCGCGTTCGTCTACTGGCAGTCGGTCAACCACCGCGAACCGCTGGTTCCGCTGGTCGTCTTCGCCGACCGCGACTTCAGTCTGTGCGCCGCCGGGGTGGCCGTCACGGCTTTCGCGACGACGGGGATGATGCTGCCGGTCACGTTCTACGCGCAGACCGTGTGCGGGCTGTCGCCGACCCGCTCGGCCCTGCTGATCGCCCCGATGGCCATCGCCAACGGCGTGCTGGCGCCCTTCGTCGGCAGGATCGTCGACCGCTACCACCCGCGGCCGGTGCTCGGCTTCGGCTTTTCGATGCTGGCGGTCGCGCTGACGTGGCTGTCGTTCGAGATGGGCCCCGACACCCCGGTGTGGCGGCTGGTGTTGCCGTTCCTGGCGCTGGGGGTGGGCAACGCGTTCGTCTGGTCGCCGCTGACCGCGACGGCGACCCGCAATCTGCCCGCGCGCCTCGCCGGCGCCGGCTCGGGCGTCTACAACGCGATCCGCCAGCTCGGGGCCGTGCTGGGCAGCGCCGCCATGGCCGCGTTCATGGCATCGCGGATCGGCGCGGAGATGCCGGCCGCGGGGAGCCCGGAACACACGGGGGCGCTGCGACTGCCCGCGTTCCTGCGCGACCCGTTCTCGGCCGCGATGGCGCAGTCGATGCTGCTGCCCGCGTTCATCGCGTTGTTCGGGATCCTCGCGGCGCTGTTTCTGGTCGGGTTCGCGCCCTCGGTGATCGGCCGCACCCGCACGGGCGCCGACGTGCCGGCCCGGCCCGTGGGTGGCCCCGTCGTCGGTGCCGACCATGACGATGACGACGACTATGTCGAGGTGATCCTGCGCCGCGAAGCCGCCGCCGGCTACGGCAGGCACTCCTCCGGCAGGTAGGCGCGGTCCGTCAACGCCAGAAAGGCGCCCAGGTCGATCAGGCCCGCGGGCGTGGCCGGCAGGTACTCGGTCAGCAGTGCAGACCGGACGATCACCGCCGCGTACTGTGCCCGGCTGACGGCGACGTTGAGCCGGTTCCTGTTGAGCAGGAACGACATTCCGCGCGACACCACATCGGCCGACGACGCCGTCATCGAAACGAACACCACCGGCGCCTGACCGCCCTGGAACTTGTCGACGGTTCCGACCCGCACGTCGCCGAGCCCGGCGGCGGCCAACCGGCCGCGCACCAACGCCACCTGGGCGTTGTAGGGAGCCAGCACCAGCACGTCGGCGGCGCTCAGCGGGCGGGTGCCGCGCTCGTCGGTCCACGAGGCACCGATCAGCCGCGTGATCTCGGCGGCGATCGCGTCGGCCTCCTCCGGGCTCTCGCTCGAGTTGCCCTGGTGGGCGACCGGGAGCACGCGCACGCCGGGGCGGCATCCGGCGAGGCGGCGCGTGGCGGTCAACTCGTCGTGGGAGTGCAGCCTGCCCTCGTAGGACAACGTGGAGACCGCGGCGCATACCGCGGGGTGCATCCGGTAGGAGCGGTCCAGGAAGTAGCCCCGCGCGTCGGGCAACGTGCGCTCGCCGTCGACCAGCCACTCCAGCGCCGACGCGTCGACGGGCTCGGGATGGGTGCCCTGGCTGACCTGCGGCAGTTGCCGGGGGTCGCCGAGCAGCAGGAGAGCGGCGGCCGCCGGTGCCACGGCGATGGTGTTGGCCAGGCAGAACTGCCCCGCCTCGTCGATCACCAGCAGGTCCAGGCTGCCCGGGGGCACCCGGTTCGGATTGGCGAAATCCCATGCCGTGCCGCCGATCACGCATCCGGGCGTGTCGGCGATGAATGCCGGGTAGTGGTCGCCCTCGATCTGCTGCCAGCGCGCGGCGTCGCGGTGGTGCCGCTTCTTGGCGACCCGTCCCGCATCCAGCCCGGCGTCGATCACGCAGTCCAATAAGTTCTCCACCGCCGCATGCGACTGTGCCACCACGCCGACGCGCCAGACATGGTCGGTGACGAGCCGGCGGATCGCGCGGGCGGCGGTGTGTGTCTTGCCGGTTCCCGGCGGCCCGTGCACCGCCAGGTACGACGAGTCCAGGTCCAGCAGCGCGGCGGTGATGTCGGCGGCGGCGTCGCCGCTACGCAGTAGCGGATCGCCGCTGCGGGTGCGGGGCGTGCGGCGCAGCAGGATGTCGAAGATGGCGGTGCGCGGCAGTCGCGGCAGTCCGGCCGCCACCGTGGCGGCGGTCGCCTCGATCGACTCCCGCAGCACTGTCGTCGGAATGGGCGCGCCGGGCGTGAGGGCGAACGGCAACTGGTGAAAGGTGTTGCCGTCGCGTCCCGCTCGCTCGACGATGACCACCTCGGTGGGCACCATCGGGTCGTCGGCGCCGACGACCTCGGCGCGCCCGGCCGCCCGCCGGTCGGGGTCGTCGGTCATGCCGGGCGGTGCCGGCGGGTCGTAGAGCGCGAACACCTCCCGCGCCAGGTCGCCGCGCGCCAGCTCTCCGCGCAGCCGCACCTCTCGCCGGGGTTTGCGCGCGCGCGAGGGCGTATGCCAGTCGACGCTGACGGACGCATCCACCGCGATGAAAACGTCGCTGCTGTCGGCCCATTCGTCGACCGGGAAGTTCAGGCGGTCGAAGTGCGCCCACCAGAACGGCTTGTCCTCGCGCCGGTGATAGCCGCGCGCCGCGGCCACCAGCGCCACCGCAGTCTGCTCGGGCGCGCGGCCGCCGGCGGCGGGATCGCCGGCGAAGGCCGACAGCGTCACCGCCACCTCGTCGCTGTCCTCGACGGCATCGGCTGCCGGAACCGCCTGCGCGCCAACCGGCACCACGCCGGACTCGTAGGCGCGCAACAACAGCCAGTTGCGCAGTTCGCGAGTCGACCGGCAGTCGTAGTGGTTGTAGTCCTCGATCTCCTTGAGCACCGAAGCGGCCTCGTCGAAACGGGCGGCGGACCGCAGCTCGCAGTAGCGGGCGTAGGAGGTGATCGACGCGGTGGCCGTGGTGACCTCGCCGGCGCGCAGCTGCGTCCCCATGTACAGCGGCTCCAGCGCCTTGAGGCTGAAGGATTCCGCACCAACGCGAATGCTTTTGCGCACCAACGGGTACAGGTCGACCAGAGCACCGCTGCGCAACAGGTCGTCGACCTCGTCCTCGCCGACCCCGTAGCGGCCGGCCAGCCGCAGCAGCGCGGTCTTCTCGTACGGCGCGTAATGGTAGATGTGCATGTTGGGGTGGCGTTTGCGGCGCTTGGCCACCAGCGCCAGAAAGTCGGTCAGCGCCTTGCGTTCGTCGACCCGGTCGTGCGCCCACAGCGGGCGGAAGGTGCCCGACGTCTCCAGGACGCCGAACAGATATTCCAGGCCCCACTCGCGGCCGTCGGCGGTCCACAGCGGGTCGCCCTCGAAGTCGAAGAACAGGTCGCCGGGGTCGGGCTCGGGCAGCAGGGCCAGCGGTTGCGGGTCGACGACCTCGAACTGGGGGGCGCCGGTGTCACGTTGGCGCACTTGCAGTTTCGCCTGCTCGGTCAGTTTGGCCAGCGCCGCCGCACCCAGGCCCGGCACCGGCCCGGTGTGGCCGGCCAGCTGCGCGACCGTGGTGATCCCGGCCGCCACCAGCTCGTCGCGCCGACTCATCCGCATGCCGGCGACCAGCAGCAGGTCGTCGGCCGCCCGCAGCTGTTCGGTGCACAACGGGCAGCGAAAGCAGGCGGCCACCCGCGGGTCGCCCCAGCGCACCGGGGTGCCGCCGGCGTGATGTTCGTCGAGCAGGCGCTGCAGCAGCGCGCGCTGGGAGCGGTACACCGGGATCAGGTCGCAGAGCCGATAAGGCACCACGGTTCCATCGCCCAGGTGCAGTTCGGCGTCTGGCGCCACCGCGATGCCGGCGGCGGCCAGCGCGTCGGCGTACGCGGCCAGCTGCAACAGCGCCTCGACCTTGGGGGAGCGGGCCAGCTTGGTGTCGACGACCCGGTACCGGTCCCCGTCGCGCACCAGGAAGTCGGCGAAGCCGACGAAGCGGCCGTCGAACATGGCGGCCTGATACACCGCCGGGGCGCGTCGCTCGACCGCGCGCCGGGTCGCCTGCGCGGCCGCCGCCAGTCCGGCGAGCGTGTAGGGCGGACGGCCGATGACCGCGACGGCGTCCCCGAATGCGCTTCGTAGTCCGGCGAGTTCGCGTTGCTCGTGCTCGCTGCCCAGGGCCGCGGTCCGCGCGAGCAGCTCGTCCTCGACGGCCACGGCGGGGCCTCGGCCGAGCTTGGCGTCGAAATCTCGGAGCAGGGCGTATTCGCAGCGGGCGGCGGCGGCAAGATCCGAGGCGCTGTAGACGATGCTGTCGCCGGTGACGAACACAGCAGCAACTGTAGGTGAGCGGTCGGGTGCCGAGCCGGGTGTGCGCTGGCTTGCCGACCGCGAGGGCCCGCGACACGGTACGTTCGGCAGCGTGATTACCGGCGCCTTCCTCGCCGAAGCGGCTTCGGTGGTGGACAACAAACTCACGGTGACTGGCGGCGTGTTGGCCGGATTCAGGGTTGGAAGCGACCGGTTGGCCCAGTTCACGCTCGTGCTGTTGACGCAGACTGAGACCGACAGTCCGGTTCGGCGGGTCGACGTAGAAGCCAGGCCACCGACGGACGACGAGCCGCTCGCTTTCGAATACGAGCTGCCCGACGCCGCCGCCGGCGGCGAAATCGGATTCGCGTTCTTCGGTATCGACGTGTGCCTGCCGGTTGATGGCCGTTGGGTATTCGTGGTGACCTGCGGCACCGGGGTGATCTCCCTGCCGCTCCTGGTGAGCAGCTGATACGGCTTGCCGAGACCGGCGCGAAGCTGGGCGGTAGCCGACGAGAACGCCGGCCTGCGCTTTGCTCGGCGGTGCCGGGGACAGCGATCCGGCTCCGGCTTGTCGATCCGCACACGCGCAGCTTCGAGATCACGCGCTATCTGGAAACGCTTTGCCGGGCGCATTGCTGAGAGAAGCCAAGTTGGCGGCACTGCCGGCACCATGGCCTTGACCGGGCACGCTTAGCGTCGTGACTCACGTCATCTCCCTCGTTGCCGATGCGGCACCAGCGGGTATCCGCGTCGCCGGCCTGCTGGCCCGCTCAGCCGGGGACGTTCCCGATGATCTCGACCCCGGTGCCGTTCCAATGGAACCGTACCGGGGTGTGCAGGCCGTTGAGGCCGCTGGGATAGGTCAGCGCCACCGTGTCACCGGTGCACAGCGCGGTGTCAATCCCGTTGAACCCGTATGTGTCTGGCACCCCCTGCGGGATGAACTTGCCGAGATGGAACATCACCGCGCGGGTGTTGGGGCCGGGCGCATTGGTGTTGGCCTTGATGATGACGGCCGACAACTGGGCGCATTCGTTGTAGTTGCCGGCCAGCGGGGCGGGGCTCCAGGGCTGCCCGCTGCGCGGGTCGCGTGGCAACTCGGAGACCACTTTGGCGATCGCGGGCGCGGCGAGGTCGACCGCGCAGGGATCGGGCGGCGGGCCACTGCTGGTGGGGGGCGCCGGCGGCGCGGTGATCGACGGCGGCCCGGGCGCCGCGCCCGGGGCGCTCGCCGGGCCGGTGACCCTGCTCTCGGGGGTCTTGGCGACCGTGGAGTCACCCGAGCCGCAGCCCGACAGGGTGGCGGCGACCAACACGACAGCCGGGGCACGGCGGGCTAGCGACCACACACCGCGCACCGTACCGTCCTCGGGCCGGCGGGCCGGGCAGGCGTGGCCGCCATGGCCCGATGTGCGCTCGGCCACGGGGGGGGCCACCCGACCCCGCTCGGCACCTGCGAACCGCCGGTTCCCACTAAACTCCATAGGACAATGGCCCCCTCCGAAGATTCGCCCGCGGCCCCGCCCGCCACTTTCGCCGACCTGCAGATCCATCCCGCCGTGGTGCGGGCGGCCGCCGACGTCGGCTACGAGTCGCCGACGGCCATCCAGGCTGCGACCATTCCGGCGCTGCTGGCGGGCTCGGACGTGGTGGGCCTGGCCCAGACGGGCACCGGCAAGACGGCCGCGTTCGCGATGCCGATCCTGTCCAAGATCGACGTGACCAGCAAGGCGACCCAGGCGCTGGTGCTGGCGCCCACCCGGGAGCTGGCCCTGCAGGTGGCCGAGGCGTTCAGCCGCTACGGGGCCCACCTGCCCGAGGTGAACGTGCTGCCGATCTATGGCGGGTCGTCGTACGGCGTGCAGTTGGCCGGGCTGCGCCGCGGCGCGCAGGTGGTGGTCGGCACCCCCGGCCGGATCATCGACCACCTGGAGCGCGGGACGCTGGACCTCTCGCACGTCGACTACCTGGTGCTCGACGAGGCCGACGAGATGCTCACCATGGGTTTCGCCGAGGACGTCGAGCGCATCCTGTCCGAAACCCCGGAATTCAAGCAGGTGGCCCTGTTCTCGGCGACCATGCCGCCGGCGATCCGCAAGATCACCACCAAATACCTGCACGACCCCCTCGAGGTCACCTCCAAGGCGAAAACCGCCACCGCCGAGAACATCTTGCAGCGCTACATCCAGGTGGCCGGCCCGCGCAAGATGGACGCGCTGACCCGCGTGCTGGAGGTCGAGCCGTTCGAGGCGATGATCGTCTTTGTCCGCACCAAGCAGGCCACCGAGGAGGTCGCCGAAAAGCTGCGGGCGCGAGGGTTTTCCGCGGCCGCCATCAACGGCGACATCCCCCAGGCGCAGCGGGAGCGGACCATCGCCGCGCTCAAGTCCGGGGGTATCGACATCCTGGTAGCCACCGACGTGGCCGCTCGTGGCCTCGACGTGGAGCGCATCTCCCATGTGCTGAACTACGACATCCCGCACGACACCGAGTCCTACGTGCACCGCATCGGGCGTACCGGGCGGGCCGGGCGCAGCGGTACCGCGCTGCTGTTCGTGTCGCCGCGCGAGCGCCACCTGCTCAAGGCGATCGAGAAGGCCACGCGCCAGACGCTCACCGAGGCCGAGCTGCCCAGCGTCGAGGACGTCAACGCGCAGCGGGTGGCGAAGTTCGCCGACTCCATCACCGACGCGCTCGGCGCCCCCGGCATCGAGCTGTTCCGCCGGCTCGTCGAGGACTACGAACGCGACCACGACGTCCCGATGGCCGACATCGCCGCGGCGCTGGCGCTGCAGTCCCGCGACGGCGAGGCGTTCCTGATGGCGCCCGAACCCCCACCCGAGCAGCGCCGCGAGCGCCGCGAGCACGCCGAGCAGCCCAGGCACCTGCGCGCCTTCAGCACCTACCGCATCGCCGTGGGCAAGCGGCACAAGATCGGCCCCGGCGCCATCGTCGGCGCCATCGCCAACGAGGGCGGGCTGCACCGCAGCGATTTCGGTCACATCTCGATCGGGCCGGACTTCTCGCTGGTGGAGCTGCCGGCCAAACTGCCCAAATCGACGCTGAAAAAGCTTGAGCGCACCCGCATCTCGGGCGTGCTCATCGACCTGCGGCCCGAAAGGTCGTCCGGCAAGCCCCCCGCGAAGACCCGCCACGACGGTGGGCGGCCCCGACGAGACACCGGCCGATGACCCTGTCCGAGGAGATCGAACAGGGCGGGCTCGAACAGATTTCGCATGTGGACCGGGTCGCGTCGCTGACCGGCATCCGTGCCCTCGCCGCGCTCCTGGTCGTCGGCACCCACGCGGCCTACACCACCGGCAAGTACACCCACGGCTACTGGGGCCTGGTCGGCGCCCGGCTGGAGATCGGCGTCCCGATCTTCTTCGTGCTCTCGGGCTTCCTGCTGTTTCGCCCCTGGGTGAAATCGGCCGCCACCGGCGGCCCGCCCCCCTCGTTGAGCCGCTATGCGCGGCACCGGGTGCGCCGGATAATGCCCGCCTACGTCGTCACCGTGCTGTTCGCCTACGTGCTGTACCACTTCCGTGAGGCCGGGCCCAACCCCGGGCACAGCTGGCTGGGGCTGGCCCGCAACCTCACGCTGACGCAGATCTACTGCAACGGCTACCTGGGCAAGTACTTGCACCAGGGGCTGACGCAGATGTGGAGCCTGGCGGTGGAGGCGTCCTTCTACGTCGTGCTGCCGCTGCTGGCCTACGTGCTGCTGGTGCTGATCTGCCGGCGGCGATGGCGCCCGCGGCTGGTGCTGGGCGCCCTGGCGGGCCTGGCGTTGCTCAGCCCCGCGTGGCTGGTCCTGGTGCACACCGACCACGCATTTCCCGACGGCGCCCGGCTGTGGCTGCCGACGTACCTGGCCTGGTTCCTGGGCGGCATGGCGCTGTCGGTGCTGCAGGGGATGCGGGTGCGCGGCTACGCGTTCGTGGCCATCCCGCTGGCGGTCGTCAGCTACTTCATCGTCTCCACGCCCATCGCGGGCGCGCCGACGACGTCGCCGGCGTCGCTGAGCGAGGCGCTGTTCAAGACGGTGTTCTACGCGGTGATCGCCACGCTGGCGGTGGCGCCGCTGGCCATGGGCGACCGGGGTTGGTATTCGCGGCTGCTGGCCAGCCGGCCGATGGTGTGGCTGGGGGAGATCTCCTACGAAATCTTCCTGATCCATCTGATCACGATGGAATTCGCGATGGTCTACGTCGTGCGCGCGCACGTCTACACCGGCTCGATGCTGTACCTGTTCGTCGCGACCCTGGCGATGACGGTCCCCCCGGCCTGGCTGCTGCACCGCTTCACGCGCGTGCGCGAATGAGCCGCGGGACGCCCTGATATGGAATCGGTTTTGTCAAGACCGCAGGGGGAAGCGGCGTCCTCGACCGTCGCCGGGGACGCCGCTTCCGTTGACCGAACGGGGACTCTGTGGTGGCGAGCGTGTCGTTTGTCGACGCGTCGTCAAGTCTGATATTCGCGGGTTGGTTACCGCAGGACGGACTGTTCTGCTGGAGTGGATCGCGGGTCTAGAGATCGAGCGTAATCAGACTGCACTGCAACATGATTGCTCATAGGGCGTTCGCGGGTCACTCCCAGGCGCTGCCGCCACCACCGGGTTGTTCGGACAGTTATGGGCCGGTGCTCAGGTGTCGAGCACAGCCAGCGACCAGCACCAGCCGGCCAGTTCCCGGGCGATGGCGGTGTTGGCGACCACGGGGCGCTTCTTGCGGGCATCGAAGGACACCCAGCGGTGGTGCAGACGCCGGTTGGCTTGCTGGCCCCGCGCCCGTGCTGCCGGGCTGGCGGCATCCCAGCGCCGCCGCAGATCTACCCCGGGCCGATACGGTTGACGGTGGTGCCAGGCCGCTTCGATCAGCAACCGGCGGGCATGCCCGTTGCCGGTCTTGGTGATCGATCCCTGCGAGCGTGAATTCCCCGACGTGTACTCGCATGGCACCAGCCCGAGGTAGGCCCCGATTGAGCGCCCGGTCAACCGGCCCCAGTCACCGATCTCGACCGCCAGCCCGAACGCGGTCAACGTCGAGACCCCACGCAAGCAGCCCAACCGCGTGACCACCGGCGTGTAGGCACTGTCGGCGGCCAGTTCGGCGATCGCGGCATCGAGTCGGTCGCGGCGATCAACGGTGGCCAGCATCGTATCCAGGGCGGTGTCGTAAGCCAGCTGCAATGGGGTGGCTTCGAAGCGTTGCGCCCGTAGCCATGCCTCGTGCTTACCGGTCCAAGTCCGCCCGCCGGAGTAGATGATCCCTTGGCGCAGCAGCAGTTTCGATACCCGGTGCCGGGAACTCATCAGATCGCCGCGGCAGTCCTCACGGGCGCGCACCAGATCGCGGGCTGCTTCCTGATCCGCGCTGGGAATCGTGACCGCCACGATTTGTCCCAGATGCAGCAACCGGGCCAGATGCGCGGCATCACGGGCGTCGGTCTTGACCCGATCCCCTGATGGGCGCTGCAGCTTCGACGGCGCAGCCACCAGACACATGACCCCCGCGGCCAGCAGAAACCGGGCCAACCCGAACCCGGTTGGCCCCGCCTCATACGTCACCGCCACCCTGCCCGGCAGCGACCGCAACCATTCCAGGACATCCCGATAGTCCGGGGTCAATCGCCGTTCGAACACCTCCCCGGTGTCCCCGTCCAAGGCGCACGCGACCACTGATCGTGCGTGCACATCCAACCCAACACTCGTACGATGGCGTTTCACTGGGGCCTCCTACATCTGTGGCTCTACCGGCCAGGACCTGATTCCTGTCGGCAACCCACGATCACATGCAGCGAGGCCCCAGCCTGCCCATACCGTCTAGGTGGCTGGTGTCGAACGGCCATTGTGGGGGCGCTGGTTGACCGGTCGGGCTATTGGGCGATGCTCGTGTGGTCGTGAGCGGTTCCTAGCTCAGGTGAATTCGGTTGTCGGGATTGGCGATTCCGTTGCTTGGCTGGTCTACAGGCGGTCCTGGTGGGCCGGTTGGCATCGCCGACCGGCCTCAGGTCGTGGCGGCGGCCCAGTTTGCGCCTTCCCGGTGTAATCCGAGCACACCCAGGCGTGCGAGGTTGATCGCGGCGGCCAGCAGGGAGAAATCGGCGGCGACCTTGGTGGTGCCGCGCACGCGCGCACGGCGGCCGCCGTGGCGGCGGCGCATCAGGTGGCCGATCTTGCGTTCCACTTTCGGCCGGGTGGCCTTGTAGTCGGCGACCCAGCCCGGATCTGCTTGGGTGGTGCGAGCACGGGTGAGTTCGGCCTCGTAGCGGCTGATCGCGATGGTGCGCCCGGCGGTTGAGCTGGTGCACTGCTCGGCCAGTGGGCAGCAGGCGCAAGCCGGGCCGAACACCGCGTTGCCGCCGCCGCCCTTGGCCGGGCGGATCGGCACGGTCACCGCGCCCGGGCAGGTGACCGTGCCGACGTCGAGGTCGATGACGAAGCGGTCCTTGGCGTAGCGGCCACCCGGCGCGGTCGGTGGCTGCACCTTGGTGAAGATTTCCGCGCCCGCGGTTTCCAACACGGCCAGCAGTTTGCCCGCACCGTAGGCGGCGTCGCCGTAAACCGCCGGGCATCGCTGGTCTTGGGCTCCGCACACGCTGGGGGCGCTCCCGTCGCCATCACCATCACCGACCGCGCTGGCCGCGGTCGTCGTGCCAGCACTTGCACCGAGGCTCGAGTCGTCCTGAGGATCAACGCAATCTCCGTCGGCGGTGTTGGTGTCGCTGGTCACCGGAGTGGGTAGGTCGCCGGCCAGCAGGTCGGTGGCGGGTTGGGCGTCGCCGGCGTTGCCGGCGGTGACTTCGGTGGCGGTGATGATCTCGGCGTCGGGGTCGATCGCGATGTGACCCTTGTATCCGTCGAAACCCCGCGCGGAGGTCTTGTGGCCGTGGCGTGCCTGCGGGTCCACCGTGGAGATCACCCGATCGGCGGCCACACGGCGCGCGATGCGGAATATCCCGTCGGCGGCGTCTTGGTCGAGGTCCTGGCCGACCACGGTGGCCAACAGTTTGGCCGCCTTGTCCACCTCGGGCTTCAGCGCCTGCTCATCCAGGCAGGCCAGCAGCGCAGACGCGTCGCGGGCCAGCGCGTCCACCAGCGCCTCGCGCGCCGCCACGTCGTCGTAGTCACACACCGGTTTGCCGGCGCTGACGTAGTCGTCGTCGCGGGACAGCCGCGCCCGCAGCGCGGGTTGCAGCTCCGCGCCGGCGACCGCCAGCAGTCCCCGGATCGCCGAGCGGATCAATGTGACCGTGTCCATGGTGGCCACCGCGTCATACAGCGGGGTCGAGTCCAGCACCCGCTTACGGCCCACCAGCCCGGCCGCCTTGGCCGCTTGCAGGGTGACCTCAAAGATCCGGTCCGGGCGATCCGAGCGGGCCAGCCTCGCGCGCATGTCCACCAACACGGTGTGCACAAACCCCGGATAATCGAAGTCCAGCCCGCCCGCGGCATACTTCCACCGCGCGTCGAACGCGAACCGATCCACCGCCTCCCGATCCGAAAGCCCCTCGATGCGCTGCAACACCATCACCACCGCCACTATCATCGGCGGCACGCTGCGCCGGCCGACATCGGTGAACAAGTCGGCGAACATTTCATCGCCGAACAAGTTGAAGCACTCCCGGTGCAGCACGCTGTAAATCGAGTCCGGCGCCACCCGGCCCTCGCAGAAATCCACCGTCGACCGCCACAAATCCGCCTGTTTCGGCGTCAAACCCAAACTCACCCAACCATTCTCGCCGACCGCACCCGATTACCCGGTCAACGCCACGCGAAAAACACCAGCCACCTAGACCCGGCGTGCTGCGGCCGGCGTCACGATCGGCACGACGAATTCCTCGATCATCGCCCGCTCGTCGGCCTCGTCGCGGCCCGGGACCATCAGCAACGACGTCAGCACCCGCACCAGCCAGCGCGCCCGGCGCTGGACGGCGGCAGGGTCTTCCGGACCGAGCGAGTCGAGGAACGCCGCGGCCGAGGCGGTGATCACCTCGGAGCGGCCCGCGAACTCGCCGCCGATCGGGGGACGGCTGGTTGCGAACCACGCCGCCAGGGCTGGGCTGTCGCGCACCATCCGCAACGCCGCGGCCACAGCGCCGATCAGCCGCTCGCCCGGATCGTCGACGCCGTCGATCCGCTCGGCGATGGCGCGGGCCAGCCGGCGGGTCTCGCGGTGCACGTACGCGGTGCGCAGCGCGTCGCGGTTCTCGAAGTACCGGTACAGCGTCGCGCGGGAACACCCTGCGGCCGCGGCGATTTCGTTCATCCCGATCGAGGCCGGGTCCCGCTCGGTGAACAGCCGCTCGGCCGCGTCGAGGATCCGGTCGGTGGCCGCCTCCTGGCGTCGCCCCCCGAGCCAGTCGCCCGCCATCAGGCGTCGACCCGGATCGGCACCGACAGCGGGCGGCGCACGTAGCTGCCGCCCGACCAGACGATCGCGGACTCGTCGACCTCGAAATCGGGGCAGTGGGACAGCAATTCGGTGAGCGCGACGCGCGACTGCATCCGGGCGGCCGCGGCGCCCAGGCAGTGATGCGCCCCGTGGCTGAAGGTCAGGATGTTGCGCGGGCACCGGGTGACGTCGAGTTCGCCGGCGTCGGGCCCGTATTGGCGTTCGTCGCGGTTGGCCGACCCGTAGAGCAGCAGCACCTTGCGACCGGCCGGGATGGTGGTGCCGTGCAGCGTCACGTCGCGGGTGGTGGTGCGCGCCAGGCCCTGCACCGGGGAGGTCAGCCGCAGCAGTTCGTCGACCGCGTCGGGGATGAGCCCGGGCCGATCGGCCAGCAGCCGGCGCTGGTCGGGCCGCCGGTGCAGCAGTGGCATCGACCCGCCCAGCATGCCGGTCGTGGTGTCGTTGCCGCCGGTGACCATCGTGAACGTGAACGCCAGCACCGACAGGGTGCCGGCGATGTCGCCGTCCGCGCCGACCCCGGCGGCCACCAGATGCGAGATGGTGTCGTCCTCGGGTTCGGTGCGCCGCCGCTCGATCAGCCCGGTGAAGTAGGCCGTCATCGAGCCGACGGCGTCGCCGGCGCTCCCCAGTGCGCCGGCGACACCGCCTTCGACGGTGTTGGCCGCCACGATGGCGTCCGTCCACCCGTCGAACTGCGCGCGATCCTCCTCGGGCACGCCGAGGTAATGGGCGACCACCATCGATGGCAGCGGCTTGAACAGCTCGGCGACGATGTCGCCGCCCCCGGCGGCGCGCAACCCCTCGATGCGCTCCACCACGAATGCGCGGACTTTGGGCTCGATCGCCTCCACCTGGCGCGGCGTGAAACCGCGCGACACCAGTTTTCGAAACTCGGTGTGCACCGGCGGATCCTGCATGACGAACGGCGGATTGTCTTGCAGCCCAATCATTTCCAGGTCACCGTAGGTGACCGTCAAACCCTGTGCCGAGGAGAACGTCTCGTGGTCACGCGCCGCCGCCCAGATGTCGGCATGGCGGGACAGCACGTAGTAGTCGTGCCCGGGCCTGCCGGCCGGCGCGACGTGGTGCACCGGGTCGTGGTCGCGCAGCGCGCGGTACATCGACCAGGGGGCCGCCCACGTGTCGGCCGTGGCGAGTTCGAACGTGGCCGGCGCGTTGTGAGACACGGCCGCAGTCATGTCTCATTCGTACGACACGGGACGCGCAGTGTCAAATCCGACGGCACCGCGCCGCAGCCGGGCGCGAGGGCTCAGATGGCCACGCCGGGGTTCAGAATGCCCAGTGGGTCGAGCGCGGTCTTGATGCGCTGGTTCAGCGCCATCGCCTCGGGCCCCAGGTAGTCGCCCAGCCACGGCCGCTTCAACCGCCCGACGCCGTGTTCGCCGGTGATCGTGCCGCCGAGGCTGAGGGCCAGGTCCATGATCTCGCCGTACGCGAGCTCGGCGCGTTCGGTCATCGCGGCGTCCGCGGCGTCGTACACCAGCAACGGGTGGGTGTTGCCGTCCCCCGCGTGGGCGATGACCGAGATCATCAGCTCGCGCTCGGCGGCGATGCGCGCGATCCCGCCGACCAGCTCGCCCAGCGCCGGGAGCGGCACCCCGACGTCCTCGAGCAGCAGCGACCCCTTGGCCTCGACCGCGGGGATGGCGAACCGGCGGGCGGCGACGAACGCCTCGCCCTCGTCCGGGTCGTCGGTCGAGAACACCTCCGTGGCACCGTGTTCGGCGAACACCGCGGCCATCACCTCGGCGTCCTGCGCACCGGCCGCGCCCCGCTCGTCCGAGCCGGCCACCAGCATGGCGGCCGCACCGCGGTCCAGGTCCATGCGCAGGATGTCCTCGACGGCGTTGATCGCCACCGAATCCATGAACTCCAGCATCGAGGGCCGCAGGTGCGCCGATACGCCGAGCACCGCGTCGACCGCGGACTGAACCGACCCGAACGACGCCACCACGATGCTCGAGGTGTTCTGCGCGGGCAGCAGCCGCAGCGTCACCTCGGTGATCACGCCCAAGGTGCCCTCGCTGCCGACGAACAGCTTGGTCAGCGAAAGGCCCGCCACGTCCTTCAACCGCGGACCCCCCAGCCGCACGGCGGTGCCGTCGGCCAGCACCACCTGCATGCCCAGCACATAGTCGGTGGTGACGCCGTACTTCACGCAGCACAGCCCGCCGGCGTTGGTGGCGATGTTGCCGCCGATGCTGCAGATCTCGAACGACGACGGGTCGGGCGGGTACCACAGGCCGTGCTCGGCGGCGGCCTTCTTCACCTCCGCGTTGAACAGGCCGGGCTGGCACACCGCGGTGCGGGTCACGGGATCGACGGTGATGTCGCGCATCTTCTCCGTCGACAGCACGATCCCGTTGTCCAGCGCGGTCGCCCCGCCCGACAGGCCGCTGCCCGCGCCGCGGGTCACCACCGGCACCTGGTTGGCGCTGGCCCAGCGCAGCACCGTCTGCACCTCTTCGGTGCGCCGCGGCCGGACCACCGCCAGGGGCTCGCCGGCCGACGGGTCGAAAGCCCGGTCCTGCCGGTAGCCCTCGGTCACCGCCGGATCGGTGACCACCGTCCCGTCGGGCAGGCCGGTGATCAGATCCGCCAACGCATCCGGGTTCACGGGCCGATCCTACGGCGCGCCGACCGCTGCACAGTTGAGCGATCCTGGAACGGGTCAAGTTCGGTGTTCTGACAAAGGAACTCACCAAAGTCGCGACGAGCCAAGGGATGCCGCAGCACCGTCGAGGCGGGCGACAGTGGCATCGGGCAGCCCCGGCGAAATCCGATCATCACGCGGCGACGACCGCGACGTCGTAGGCAGACAGCTGGTTGTCCGCGGTGATGATCGTCAGGTCGAGCAGCTGCGCCTGAGCGACGAGGACACGGTCGAACGGATCCCGATGGTGATCGGGAAGATCAGCGGTCCTCAGGGTGTGCGCGTGGTCGACGGGCAGCGGAGACGTGCCGGAGCGACGCATGCGATCAGGGATATAGGAGGCCGGTGGTTCGGGCAACGGGAGTTTGCCGAGCCGGTATTTGATGGCGATCTCCCAGGCGCTGGCGGCCGAAAAGAAAATGCCGTTGCGGACGTCTTGAACGATTGCCCGTGTTTGGTCGCACAACCGGCCGGGGTCGGACTGCAGCCAGAGCCAAACGTGGGTATCGATGAGATAGCGCTTCACCGATAAAAGCTTTCGAGAACATCGTCCGGCAACGGAACGTCGAAATCTTCAGGCACGGTGTACACGCCGTGGTCGATGCCCAAGCGGCGGGTGTTCTGCGAGTGGAACGGCACGAGCTTTGCAACGGGTTCACCTCCCCGGGCAATCTCGACCTCCTGCCCGCTGTCGACGAGCCGCAGCAGCTCCGACAGGCGGGTCTTCGCCTCGTGGACGCCGACCCTGATCGCAGCAGACTTAGTCATGGACTTAGTTTACGCCGTTGCGTCGGAAGGGGCAGAATTCTCGGCGAGTGACGCCGAGGCCTACAGCGGTGAAGGCGCGTCGAGTTCGGGCGCCAAGTCCAGTTCCCGCAGCGACGGCAGCCGGGTGGCGACCAGTCCGATCGCCAGGATGGGCAGCGCCAGCGCCAGGAAGGTGACCTTCAGGCCGGCGGCGTCGGTCAGCGGCCCGGCCACCAGAAGTCCCAAAGGCCCCGCCGCGTAGGTCAGCGACGCCATGGCCCCGACCACCCGGCCGCGCAGCCGCTCCGGGGCCCGGGTCTGCACCATCAGCGCCCAGCCCAACTCGGCCGGCTGGCGCCGGTCGGCGAAGTACTTGGGGAACAGCACGCTCTCCATCGGCAGGTACAGCGCGGTGACGGCCAGGTCGACCAGCCCGAGCGTGCGCAGCACCCGCAGTTGCCAGACGAACCGCAGCCCCTCGGTGATGCCGGACATCAACCCTTCGGCCCGGTTCGAGGGCCCGGGTTTGCCGGCGCCCTCGAGGCGCAGCGCGGCGATCGCGAGGATGGACAACCCGAATGCGCCGGCGGTGATCCACATCGTGGAGATGGGACCGACCGTGGCGATCATCAGACCACCCAGACCCGGGCCGAGGATGTAGGCGAGGTTGAGGACCGCCTCGTAGATGCTGTTGGTGTGGTCCAGGGACCAGCCGGCGCGCGCGGCGGCCTCCGGCAGCATCGACTGGCGGGCCGTCATCCCGGCCGGGTCGAACCCGCCCGTCATCCCGGCCAGCACCGCCAGCACCGCCACGGTGATCGCGTCGGTGCCGAGTGCCAGGGTGAGCAGGGGGACGCCGGCCACCGCCGTGCCGGACAGCAGGTCGGCCACCAGCGAGATCCGCCGCCGGCCGAAGAAGTCGACGGCCGTGCCGGCGACCACCGTGGCGGCCACCAGCGGCACCGTCATGGCGGCGGCCACGATCGCCGCGTCGCGCGCGCTACCGTGGTGCTGCAGGGCCAGCCACGGGAACGTCACCAGCGAGATTCCCGTGCCCGCGGTGGCCATGAGCGTGGCGAACAGGATCAGGAATGCCGGGCCGCGGCTCGTGAGACTCATGGATATCGCGGCCGAATGTAACCCCGGGTCGGTGAGCGCAGCGAACGAATTTCGCGGATGCCACCGGCTGAATGCACGATGTTCATGTGCTCGTCCACCCACGCACCGGCCAGCCGTTCAGCTCCCCGGTCGAACCCGGCACCGGATGGCCCGGCGATCCGGCGACCCCGCAGACCCCGGCGGCCGCCGGCGCCGCGCAGGTACTCGCGCTGGCGGCCGGCGCCGACTCGATACCCCGGCTCGACGCGCTGATCAGCGTGTGCCGGGCCTGCCCGCGGCTGGTGAGCTGGCGCGAGGACGTCGCCGTCGCCAAACGCCGGGCGTTCGCCGACCAGCCGTACTGGGGACGCCCGGTGCCGGGCTGGGGTTCGGAGCGGCCCCGGCTGTTGATCGTGGGGCTGGCGCCCGCCGCGCACGGCGCCAATCGCACGGGGCGGATGTTCACCGGCGACCGGTCGGGCGATCAGCTGTACGCGGCGCTGTACCGGGCCGGCCTGGTGAACCAGCCGACCAGCGTGGACGCCGCGGACGGGTTGCGCGCCAAGCACGTTCGCGTCGTCGCGCCGGTGCGGTGTGCGCCTCCGGCCAACGCCCCGACTCCGGCGGAGCGCGACACCTGCTGGCCGTGGCTGGAGGCCGAGTGGCGGCTGGTGGCCGCTCACGTCCGGGTGATCGTGGCCCTGGGCGGGTTCGGCTGGCAGGTCGCGCTGCGGCTGCCGGCCGCGGCCGGGCTGCCCAAGCCGCGGTTCGGGCACGGCGTCGTCGCGGAGCTGAACGCGGGCGTGCGGTTGCTCGGCTGCTACCACCCGAGCCAGCAGAACATGTTCACCGGTAGGTTGACACCGGCAATGCTCGACGACATCTTCACCGATGCAGCGAAACTGGCAGGGATCAAGTGACTTTCCATGGTTAGTGTGCTGGTATCCGGCGCCAGCGTGGCCGGCGTAACCGCGGCGTATTGGCTTGCCCACCAAGGTTATTCGGTGACGGTCGTGGAGCGTTTCGCCGGGCTGCGGCCGGGCGGGCAGGCGATCGACGTGCGGGGCCCGGCGCTGACGGTGCTCGAACGCATGTCGTTGCGGGCCGCTGCCGACCATCTCCGGACGCGGATCCGCGGCTCGTCGGTGGTCGACCGCGACGGCAACGAGATGTCCCACGACACCGAGGCCCCCCCTGCTGGACCCACCGTTGGGCCCATCGCCGGCCCCGAGATCGAGCTGCTGCGCGACGACCTCGTCGAATTGCTCTACGAGTCAACCAAACTCAATGCCGAGTTCGTGTTCGGCGACAGCATCGCGGCCCTCGACGACGACGGCACGGGGGTCCGGGTGACCTTCGAGCGCGCCGACCCGCGCACCTTCGACCTCGTCGTCGGCGCCGACGGCCTGCACTCCACCGTGCGCAGGCTGGTCTTCGGCCCCGAGGAGCAGTTCATCGAACGGCTGGGCACGTTCGCGGCCATTTTCACCGTGCCCAATTTCTTGAACCTGGACTACTGGCAGACCTGGAACTACGGGGAGTCGAGCATGGCCGGGGTCTACAGCGCGCGCGACAACACCGAAGCCCGGGCCATGCTGGGTTTCATGGACGCCGAGCTGCGCATCGACTACCGCGACACCGAGGCCCAGTTCGCCGAGCTGGAGCGGCGGATGGCCGGCGACGGCTGGGTGCGGCCGCAGCTGCTCGAGTACATGCGCAGCGCACCGGATTTCTATTTCGACGAGATGTCGCAGATCAAGATGGATCACTGGGCCAAGGGCCGGGTGGTGCTGGTGGGCGACGCGGGCTACTGCTGCTCGCCGCTGTCGGGCCAGGGCACCAGTGTGGCGCTGCTGGGGGCCTACATCCTGGCCGGGGAGCTCGCCGCCTGCGGTGACGACTACGAGAAGGGCTTCGCCAACTACCAGAAGGAGTTCGCCGACTACGTCAAGCGCAACCAGTGGCTGGTCGTCGACAACATCCCCGGTGGCGCGCCGATACCCCAGGAGGTCTTCGAGCGCATCGTCAACTCGATCGAGCTGAAAACCTACTGACGGGGAACGTTCGCACCCCAAAGCGCGTTGACGCCATCGTGCGTCTCTCCGTCCTCGACCTCGTCCCGGTGCGCAGCGACCAGACGACCGCGGACGCGCTGGCCGCCACCGTGCAGCTGGCGCAGACCGCGGACCGGATGGGGTTCACCCGCTACTGGGTCGCCGAACACCACAACATGCCGTCCGTCGGCGCCACCAGCCCGCCCGTCCTGCTGGCCTACCTGGCCGCGCAGACCACCCGGCTGCGGCTGGGCTCGGGCGGGGTGATGCTGCCCAACCACGCGCCGCTGGCCGTCGCCGAGCAGTTCGCGCTGCTGGAAGCCGCGGCGCCCGGCCGCATCGACCTCGGCATCGGCCGCGCGCCCGGCTCCGACCCGGTGACCTCGTACGCCCTGCGCGGCAGCCGCGGCGACGAGGACATCGAGAACTTCCCGGACTACCTCGATGACGTCGCCGCGCTGATGAGCGCGCGCGGCGTGGTGGTGCCGCTGCGTTCGGGGGACTACCGGCTCAGGGCCACGCCCGCCGCCGCCGGCGAACCGAGCCTGTGGCTGCTCGGCTCCTCGACGTACTCGGCGCACCTGGCGGCCGCCAAGGGGTTGCCCTACGTGTTCGCCCACCACTTCTCCGGCCAGGGAACCGAGGAGGCGCTGGAGATCTACCGGTCCCGGTTCAAGCCCAGCACGCTGACCCCCGAGCCGCTGACGTTTCTGACGGTCAACGCCTCGGTGGCCGAAACGCGTGAGGAGGCAACGGCATTGGTGTTGCCCAACCTGCAGGTGATGGCGCGCCTGCGGACCGGCCAGGCCCTCGGGCCGGTGCCCCTCGTCGAAGAGGCCCTGGCCGCGGAGCTGACGCCGGAGCAGCAGCGCATCGTCGACAGCGGGCTGCGACGCGCCGTGGTCGGCGCGCCCGCCGAGGCCGCCGGCCGGCTGCGCGAGCTCGCCGCACGGTTCGGCGTCGACGAGGTGATGGTCAACCCGGTCGCGTCGGCCCGCTACGACACCGATCCGGCCACCGCGCCTGCGCGGGTCGCGACGCTGGAGCTGCTGGCCAAAGAGCTTTTCTAGGTGGCTGGTGTTTTTCGCGTGGCGTTGACCGGGTAATCGGGTGCGGTCGGCGAGAATGGTTGGGTGAGTTTGGGTTTGACGCCGAAACAGGCGGATTTGTGGCGGTCGACGGTGGATTTCTGCGAGGGCCGGGTGGCGCCGGACTCGATTTACAGCGTGCTGCACCGGGAGTGCTTCAACTTGTTCGGCGATGAAATGTTCGCCGACTTGTTCACCGATGTCGGCCGGCGCAGCGTGCCGCCGATGATTGTGGCGGTGGTGATGGTGTTGCAGCGCATCGAGGGGCTTTCGGATCGGGAGGCGGTGGATCGGTTCGCGTTCGACGCGCGGTGGAAGTATGCCGCGGGCGGGCTGGACTTCGATTATCCGGGGTTTGTGCACACCGTGTTGGTGGACATGCGCGCGAGGCTGGCCCGCTCGGATCGCCCGGACCGGATCTTTGAGGTCACCCTGCAAGCGGCCAAGGCGGCCGGGCTGGTGGGCCGTAAGCGGGTGCTGGACTCGACCCCGCTGTATGACGCGGTGGCCACCATGGACACGGTCACATTGATCCGCTCGGCGATCCGGGGACTGCTGGCGGTCGCCGGCGCGGAGCTGCAACCCGCGCTGCGGGCGCGGCTGTCCCGCGACGACGACTACGTCAGCGCCGGCAAACCGGTGTGTGACTACGACGACGTGGCGGCGCGCGAGGCGCTGGTGGACGCGCTGGCCCGCGACGCGTCTGCGCTGCTGGCCTGCCTGGATGAGCAGGCGCTGAAGCCCGAGGTGGACAAGGCGGCCAAACTGTTGGCCACCGTGGTCGGCCAGGACCTCGACCAAGACGCCGCCGACGGGATATTCCGCATCGCGCGCCGTGTGGCCGCCGATCGGGTGATCTCCACGGTGGACCCGCAGGCACGCCACGGCCACAAGACCTCCGCGCGGGGTTTCGACGGATACAAGGGTCACATCGCGATCGACCCCGACGCCGAGATCATCACCGCCACCGAAGTCACCGCCGGCAACGCCGGCGACGCCCAACCCGCCACCGACCTGCTGGCCGGCGACCTACCCACTCCGGTGACCAGCGACACCAACACCGCCGACGGAGATTGCGTTGATCCTCAGGACGACTCGAGCCTCGGTGCAAGTGCTGGCACGACGACCGCGGCCGGCGCGGTCGGTGATGGTGATGGCGACGGGAGCGCCCCCAGCGTGTGCGGAGCCCAAGACCAGCGATGCCCGGCGGTTTACGGCGACGCCGCCTACGGTGCGGGCAAACTGCTGGCCGTGTTGGAAACCGCGGGCGCGGAAATCTTCACCAAGGTGCAGCCACCGACCGCGCCGGGTGGCCGCTACGCCAAGGACCGCTTCGTCATCGACCTCGACGTCGGCACGGTCACCTGCCCGGGCGCGGTGACCGTGCCGATCCGCCCGGCCAAGGGCGGCGGCGGCAACGCGGTGTTCGGCCCGGCTTGCGCCTGCTGCCCACTGGCCGAGCAGTGCACCAGCTCAACCGCCGGGCGCACCATCGCGATCAGCCGCTACGAGGCCGAACTCACCCGTGCTCGCACCACCCAAGCAGATCCGGGCTGGGTCGCCGACTACAAGGCCACCCGGCCGAAAGTGGAACGCAAGATCGGCCACCTGATGCGCCGCCGCCACGGCGGCCGCCGTGCGCGCGTGCGCGGCACCACCAAGGTCGCCGCCGATTTCTCCCTGCTGGCCGCCGCGATCAACCTCGCACGCCTGGGTGTGCTCGGATTACACCGGGAAGGCGCAAACTGGGCCGCCGCCACGACCTGAGGCCGGTCGGCGATGCCAACCGGCCCACCAGGACCGCCTGTAGACCAGCCAAGCAACGGAATCGCCAATCCCGACAACCGAATTCACCTGAGTTAGGAACCGCTCACGACCACACGAGCATCGCCCAATAGCCCGACCGGTCAACCAGCGCCCCCACAATGGCCGTTCGACACCAGCCACCTAGGACTCCGCCGGCTGCCGGGCCGCGCGGCCGGCCGGGGCGTGGTCGGCGATCCACTGGGGCAGCTCGTCGCCCGGCAGCGGCGGACTGTGCACGAAGCCCTGCGTGATCGTGCAGCCGTAGCGCCGCAGCGCATCCAGCGTGACCTCGTCTTCGACCCCCTCGGCGACGAGGTCGGCGCCCAGGTTCTCGGCCAGGGCCACCGTGGAGCGCACGATCGCGACCGATCGCGGGTCGTGGGCGAGGCGCGCCACGAACACCCGGTCGAGTTTGAGCTCGTCGACCGAGACGTCCTGCAGGCGCGCCAGCGACGACCATCCGGTGCCGTAGTCGTCCAGCGAGATGTGGATGCCCAGGCGTTGCAGCGAGGCCACGGTGTGGCGTGACCTCATCGAGTCGATCAGGGTGCTCTCGGTGATCTCGATGATCAGCGCCTCGGCGGGCACGTCGTGGGCGCGCAGCAGCCGTTCGATCGTGCCGACCAGGTCCAGGTCGAGCAGGTTGGTGGTGGACAGGTTGACCGCGACGGTCAGCGTGAGGCCCCGCGCGCGCCAGGACCGCATCTGCTCGAGGACCAGGTTCAGCGTGCGGTCGGCGATCTTGCGCATCAGCCCGGCGCGTTCGGCGGCCGGGACGAACTCGGCCGGCAGCAGCAGACCGCGGTCGGGATGGTGCCAGCGCAGCAGCGCCTCGACGCTGTGGACGCTGCCGTCGAGGTTGATCTTGGGCTGGTAGTGACAGGTGAGCTCGTCGCCGTCGTCCAGGGCGGCGCGCAGTTCCTCGATGAGGTTGGGGTCGTTGTCCCGATACAGCTCGAACGCCGCTTCGTAGACGGCGATCTTGCTGACGGCCGACCGGGCGTGGGGAATCGCCGCCTCGGCGAGGCCGAGGAGTTCCTGGGGATGATCGCAGTGGTCGGGACACAGCGCGATGGCGATGCGGGCGTCGACCCGCACGGTGATCGGGTCCAGCGCGAACGGCTCGCTCAGGCACTCGAGCAGACGGCCGGCCTGGGCGCGCGCGGCGATGAGGTCGGTGCCCTCGGCCAGCAGGATCGCGAATCGGCTGTCACCGACGCGGGCGAACAGGTCGTCACGGCGGATGGTCTTCCCCAGCCGGTTCGCGATGCGGCACAACAGTTCGTCGACGAATGCGGCGCCGATCGAGCCGTTGATCTCGTGGAACTCGTACAGCTCCAGCAGCAGCAGCGCGCGGCGCGATACGACCTTGGTCGCCGGCGCGGGCTGCGGGGCGGACACCTCGGTCAGCACCGTGACCAGGGAGCGGCGGTTGGGCAGGCCGGTCAGCTTGTCTGTCATGGCGCGTTTGTGGTCCTCGGCCAGCACGCTGATGTCGCGGAACGTCACCGCGAAGCGGGTGGCGACCACGACCAGGCTCAACGCGGCCAGCGTCGTGGCCGGCCGTGATCCATGACCCAGCACGGTCACCGCCACCGCCACGACGGTGCACGAGACGGGTACGGCGAAGGAGCCCAGGCCGCGCTTGGCGCTGATCGGTCCCCTCGCCGACCGGGCCCAGGCGGCCGCCGCCACCAGCAACGAGGACGCGGGCCAGCACGCGTCGAGCGCCGTTCCGACGCGGTATGCGCGCGCCGAGGTCTCGAACAGGTAGACCGTGTCCGCCGCCGCGAATAGGACGAAGCCGCCGACCAGCAGAGACCAGCGCAAGGCTTTGCTGCTGCCCAGGATCGGCAGCATGCTCGTGGCCAGCGCCAGCAGGAGCAGATCGCTCCACGGGTAGAGCAGGCCGACCAGCACGGTCGACGGTTGGCGGAGGGCGGCCGTGTGGACGGGCCCCGCGAGCAACGCCGCGGCCACCGCGGCCATCGCAAGCCCGCAGGTCACCGAGTCGAGCCGGATCACCACGGGCACCCGCTCGAGGCGTGCCCGCATCAGCAGCAACAGCCCGGCGTAGACCAGCGGGTAGAACGCGAGGTACTCGGGGTCCGCCACCGAGGGCGACTGGCCGTCGGGGACCCAGGCAGCGTAGACGACGTCACCGACCGCGGAGATCGCCATGCCGGCCGCGATCAGCGCCCACGCGAAACGGTTCGCCGTGACGTGCACGGCGCGGGCGGCGACCAGCGCGGCCGCCGAGAGGTTCAACGCCGCATACAGGCCGCCGACGAAGGCGGGGTGGCCTTGGCCCGCCCGGGTGAGCGCGCTCAGCGCGGCGAAGGCGACGACGCCGATCGCCAAGGCCCCGATGGCGATCCGGACCGCCGTCGGCGGCCAGCGGATGCCCTCGGGTGCGTCGGTCGATGTTTCCTGAACGGACCTCGCCGTGACCTCGGCGTCGGCGCTCGTCTCGGGAAGCCTACGGGCCCGGCGGGGC
Source organism: Mycobacterium cajalii (assembly GCF_045809005.2). Taxonomy (NCBI): domain Bacteria; kingdom Bacillati; phylum Actinomycetota; class Actinomycetes; order Mycobacteriales; family Mycobacteriaceae; genus Mycobacterium; species Mycobacterium cajalii. The sequence continues at coordinate 4,715,487 of NZ_CM141436.1, read as the reverse complement.
CGCGTAACGCTGACGGCCGACACCACCGGTCCGGTGGCCTCCGGCGATGCGGCCGTGAGGGGCACATCGGGCACGAAGCTGTGGACGCACCGGCCACCCTGGCGTTTGGCGGCGTACATGGCCAGGTCCGCGTGGCGCAGCAGTTCGTCGACGGTGCAACCCGACGAGGCGGGAGCCACCGTGAAGCCGATGCTCGGCCGAACGTCCAAGGGCACCCCGTCGATGAGAATCCGCGGGGTGAAGGCGTCCAGGACGCGATGCGCCGTGGCCTGCGACTCCTCGACGGAGGCTTCGATGAGCACCGCGAATTCGTCGCCGCCGAGTCGCGCGACGGTGGCCGACTCGTCCACCGCGGCCGTGAGCCGCTCGGCGACCCGCACGAGCAGTTCGTCGCCGGCCGGGTGCCCCAACGCGTCGTTGACCAGCTTGAAGTTGTCGAGGTCGAGGCAGAGGACTGCGATCGGCGCGTCGCCCACCGGAGGGCGGGCGATGGCCTCGTTCAACCGCTGGACGAACCGGGCGCGGTTGGCCAGGCCGGTCAGGCTGTCCCGGAAGGCTTCCCGGGCGACCTCGGTCAGCAGGCGCTGGTTCTCGACGAGCACGACGAACTGGCGCGCCAGCACGGCGGCAACCAGGATTCCCAGCGCGGCGAGCATCGGTCCGTGCTGCATGTGCCCCAGCGCGTGACCCAGCCCCACCGCGGCGGCCAGCAGCAACGGCAGGTACGGCAACCACAGCCGGGTGCGGTACGGGGCGTCGTCGGGCGCCGCCGGTGTCGGGGACTCGTGCGCACCGGCCAGCCCCGCCCACGTCAACAAACCCAACCCGGCCACCCGGGTCAAATCGCCCACGTCGCCGGTGTGATAGGAGCCGATCCCGGTGTGGAACACCACGGCGATGTCGGCGAGTCCGATCGTCCCGATGCCGGCGGGGACCAGGCTGCGGCTGGGCCCGTCGCTGGGGCGGACGCGCGAGAGCACCATGATCGCCGTCGTCACGAGGATGATGTCGATGAACACCTCCGTGAGCGTGGAGAGCCGCGAGCCGCTGGCCTCGCGGAGCTGCTTTTCGAAGACGAACACCCAGGAGATGACGAACAGCGACGTCGCCAGGATGAGGCCGTCCAGCACCATCCGTGGGGGAGTGTTGCGGGACACGTGGGAAAACGCCACCACCGCCGCCATGGCCCCGATCGGATACAGCAGGAGCACCACTTCGGCCGCCGCGGGGTGGGTCGCGTGGTCGAGGTCGGGTCGCACGTCGTAGACCGCCCAGACGACTTCTCCCGCCGCCCAGCCCACCAGGGCCGTCGCCAGGGCCAGCCAGCCGAATCGGGAGCGGCCAACCGCGTGGCGGGCCGCGTTGGCGGCGCACCCCGCCGCGCACAGCAGACACGCCACCGTGACGATCTCGTCGACCGGCCGGGTCCCGTACGGGCCGCGCCAGCCCCAGCGCCACGAGGCCACGACCAGCGCCTCCGCGACGCCGTAGGCGGCGACGAGGAGCCAACCGACCCGCGCGGACACCCCCAGGTGCTGCCACGGCCTGCCGGTCGAGGGCTTCATCGCTGCGTCACCCCACTTCGCAACTTCAAAGTGCGCGGCGAGCCCTGGCGACGCATCGCCGCGCGTGAGCAAACAATAGAGCGCCGCGACGCCCCGATGGGCCTTTCCGCGGCTATTGCCCGGTCAGGACGAAGATCGGAATGGGCCGCGACGTACGGTTCTGGTAGCCGTCGTAGCGGTTGGCGTTATTGGCGTTGACGACCTCCCACAGCCGCCGGTAGTCGGTGTCCTGCGGTCCGACCTGGCGGGCGGTGACCGCCAAACGCCTTGGGCCGACGTTGATTTCGCAGCGCGGGTGCTTGCGCAGGTTGTGGTACCAGGCGGGGTGGCGGTCGGCGCCGCCGTTGGAGGCGACGATCAGGTAGGAGTCGCCGTCGCGCGCATAGGACAGCGACGTGGTGCGCGGCCGACCGGTTTTGGCGCCGACGGTGTGCAGGAGCAGGGCGGGAGGCGCCCCGGGTATCCGGTGCCCGATCCAGCCGTGGGTCTTCTGGTAGACGGCGTCATGCAGACGCAGGAACGGGACGCCCACCCACTGCTCGAACGACGCTCGCATGACTCACTCCTGCTGGCTCGCCGCGATGCGGGCCAGAGCCTCCCGCAGGATTCGGCCGGTCCCTTCCCGGTCGGGGTCGCGGCGCAGCAGCATCCCCTTGGCGACCGAGAGCTTGTCGCCGTCGCGGCGGGGCAGCACGTGCAGGTGGATGTGGAACACCGTCTGGAAGGCGGCGCGGCCGTCGTTGATCGCCATGTTGGTCGCGTCGGCCAACTCGGTGGCCCGGGCCGCGCGGGCGATCCGCTGGCCGAGGGTGGCCATCCCGGCCAAAATCTCGGGCGGGGTGTCGGTGAGGTCGACGCTGTGGCGTTTGGGCAGCACCAGGGTGTGGCCGCGGGTGAACGGGCGGATGTCGAGGATCGCCAGGTAGTCGTCGTCTTCGTGGATCCGGACGGCCGGGGCCTCGCCGGCGACGATGGCACAGAACACGCAGGACATGTCGCCCACGGTACTGGCCGGCTCAGGCTCGCAGCGCGCCGGCGATGGCGTCGATCGCCCGGTCCAGCAGCGCGCGCGTGGTCGCGAAGTTCAGCCGGGCGAACCCGGAGCCGACCGCGGCGCCGAACGGGATGCCCGGCGACACCGCCACTTTGGCCTTGTCGAGCAGATACTCCGCCGGTTCGGCCGGCAGGTTCAGCCCGCGGAAGTCCACCCACGAGAGGTAGGTGCCCTCCGGAGCGGTGACCGTCACCCCGGGAACCCGCTCCGGGAGCGTCCGCGCCAGATGGTCGCGGTTGGCCTGCAGGTAGGGCAGCAGCTCGTCCAGCCACGGCCCGCCGTGCCCGTATGCGGCGATGTTCGCGCGGATACCGACCGTGGCGGCCCCCATTTTGTGCAGCATGTTGACCCGGTCCCAGTCCTCGGCGTCACGGCGATTGGACAGGATCGCCTGCGCGCACATCAGGCCGGGCAGGTTCCAGCCCTTGGAGGCGGACACCAGCGTGACCACGGTCTGCGCGGCCGCCTCCGACACCGAGGCCGCGGGAATGTGGCGCCGCCCGTAGACCAGCGGCCCCCAGATCTCGTCGGCGATCACCCGCGCGCCGTGTGCGGCCGCGATGTCGACGACGGTCCGCAGCTCGTCGGCGGTGAAGGCCGTGCCCAGCGGGTTGTTCGGATTGCACAGGATCACCGATCCGGCACCGCGGACGAACGCGGCCTCGAGCGCCTCCAGGTCCGGCAGGTACCGTCCCGAATCCTGGCGCACCATCGGGATCTCGATCCGCTGGCGGCCGGTGACCTGCAGGACGTCGAAGAACGGCATGTAGGCCGGGACCGGCAGCGCCACCGGGCTCTCGGGCCGGGTGAGGAAATTGACGACGACCTCCATCCCCTTGAGGACGTCGGGGACCACGCGGACCCACTCGGGCCCCACCTGCCAGCCGTAGCGTTGCCGGCACCAGTCCGCGGTTGCCCTCGGCAGCGTGTCCTCGGTGAACGGGGGGTAGCCGAACTCCTCGTTCTCCACGCACGCCCGCACCCCGTCGAGCACCGCCGGTGCCGTGGGGTAGTCCATCTCCGCCACCCACAACGGCAGCACGTCGGCGCCGAAATAGTTCCACTTGATCGTGTTGCGGGCCCGGAGTCGTTCCTCGGTCAGCGAATCGAAGACGTGATCCTGCATGGGCTCAACCTTTCACCACGCCGCCGCGTCCGGCGCCGCGGGGCCGATGGTCCGGCCCGATATGCTGCCGCGATGGACGCTCGTGAGCTCGCCTTCGCCGGCGCGGTCGTGCAGGCGCGGATGCTGGCCGACGGCGACGTGACCGCCCCGGAGCTGCTCGAGGTCTACCTCGACCGGATCGCGAGCCTGGACAGCGAGCTGCGCTGCTACCGCGTGGTGCTGACCGACAGCGCGCGTTACGAGGCCGCCGTCGCGCAGGAGCGGCTCGACGCGGGCGAGCGGCTGCCGCTGCTGGGGGTGCCGATCGCGGTCAAGGACGATGTCGACGTCGCCGGGGAGGTGACGGCCTACGGCAGCGGCGGCCACGGCCCGGCAGCGACCGCCGATGCGGAGGTGGTGCGCCGGTTGCGCGCCGCGGGCGCGGTGATCATCGGCAAGACCAATACGCCCGAGCTGATGATGTTCCCCTACACCGAGTCGCTGGCCTTCGGCGCCACGCGCAACCCGTGGGACCTCACGCGCACGCCGGGCGGCAGCAGCGGCGGCAGCGCGGCGGCGGTGGCCGCGGGGCTGGCGCCGCTGGCGCTGGGCTCCGACGGCGGGGGCTCGATCCGCATCCCGGCGATCTGGTGCGGCCTGTTCGGCCTCAAACCGCAGCGGGACCGGATCTCGCTGGAGCCGCACGACAACGCGTGGTACGGGCTGAGCGCCAACGGTCCGCTGGCCCGCTCGGTGCTGGACGCGGCCGTGTTCCTCGAGGCGACGGCCACCGGGTCCGCGGAGCCCGGTGCCGAGGGGGAATTCGTGGCCGCGGCGGGGCGCCCGCCCGGCAGGCTGCGGATCGCCTTGAGCACCAAGGTCCCGACGCCGCTGCCCGTGCGGGTCGGGAAGGCCCAGCTGGCGGCGGTCGAGGAGGCCGGCGCGCTGCTGCGCGAGCTGGGCCACGAGGTGATCCACGCCGACCCCGAGTACCCGCCCGCGGCGATCCTGGCGAACTACCTGCCGCGCTACCTGCGCGGGATCAGCGACGACGCGGACGCGCTGGCGCACCCGGAGCTCATGGAGGCCCGCACCCGCAACATCGCGCGCCTCGGATCGTTTTTCTCCGACCGGCGGATGGCTGCCCTCGCCGCCGCGGAACCGGCGCTGAGTGCCCGGATCCAGGCGATCTTCGACGACGTGGACGTCGTCGTCACGCCGGGCAACGCGGCGGGCCCGTCGCGCATCGGCGCCTACCAGCACCGGGGCGCGGTGTCGACGCTGCTGCTGGTGGCGCAGCGGGTCCCCTACCAGCAGATCTGGAACCTGACCGGACAGCCCGTCGCGGCCGTGCCCTGGGACTTCGACGGTGACCGGCTGCCGCTCGCGGTGCAGCTCGTCGGCCGGCCCGACGACGAGGCGACGCTGTTGTCGCTGTCCGCGCAGATCGAGGCGGCGCGGCCGTGGGCCCACCGGCGGCCGCCGCTGTCATGACGCGGCGGCCCGATGGCGCCGACCCGCTTCGCCCGGCTGCGCCGCGCTCGCGATCGGCGCGGTGATCGCCCGCCAAGCAGTCAGCTTGACGTCCGGCCGCACGGCATGCGCCGGGCTGGTCGACGGCAGCCGCTCGTAGTGCACGTGTTGCGCGGCGGGCGCCAGCCTGCGGTACAGCGCGGCGGCCTTGGCGCCGTTGAAATACACCCGCGAGATCCGCGGGTGCTCGGCGAAGAATCCGCCGAAATCGTTGACCACCAAGCTTTTCGGCTCGATCGCCGAGTCCGCGCTGCCGACGCGACGGCACGCGTGCAGCACGTCCCACAGGGCGACCCCATGGGACCGCAACGTCGCCAGCCGCGCGTCGTACGGCGCCGTCGCATCGAAGCCGAAAAGTCGACTCATGATCGGCCAGAACGCATTTCGCGGGTTGGCGTAGTACTGGCCCGCCGCCAGTGACAGCGCACTCGGGAACGAGCCGAGGATCACCACCGTGGCACGGTCGTCGGCGACCGGGGGCAATCCATGCAGAAGTGGCGAGGTCATCGTGGACTGTATCTTTGTCGATAACAGATCTTTGTCGACAACAGCCGCCTTCGTCGGAAGACCACGCAGTCCGTGAAGTTCGCTCGCCGCGCCATGAGTCCCACACCGGCCCCGCCGTGACCGCGGGGCGGGGGGAACGGCTCGCGATCCGCGCCGGCCGGATGTTCGACGGGTACCGGTTTCACGGTGGCTTTCACGGTGGCCCGGTGACGGTCGTGGTCGAGGACGGCCGGATCTGCGCCGTCGAGTTTGCGAGCGCCGGCTGCCCGCCGGACACGACGCTCGTCGACCTGGGCGGGGCGGCGCTGTTGCCGGGGCTCATCGATGCGCATACGCACCTGTGCTGGGACCCCGACGGCGACCCCCAGGCCCTGGCCGACACGGCCCACGACGCGCTGGCCGACCGGGCGCGGCGGCACGCCGCGGCCGCGTTGAATGCGGGGATCACCACGCTGCGCGACCTCGGTGACCGCGACTTCGCGACCCTGACGCTGCGCGAGGAATACCGGCGCGGCGCGCAGGTGGGGCCGGAGCTGCTGGTCTCCGGGCCGCCGCTGACCCGCCGCGGCGGGCATTGCTGGTATCTGGGCGGTGAGGCCGAGGACACCGGGGCGCTCGTCGCCGCGGTGCGGGAGCGGGCCGAGCGGGGCACGGACTGGGTGAAGATCATGGCGACCGGCGGTTTCATGACGGCCGGGACCGATCCGTGCCGGCCGCAGTACAGCGCCGACGAACTGGCCGCGGTCGTCGACGCCGCGCACCGGGCGGGGTTGCCGGTGACCGCGCACGCGCACGCCACCGCCGGTATCGCGGCCGCGGTCGCCGCGGGGGTCGACGGGATCGAGCACTGCACGTTCCTCACCGAGAGCGGTGTCGCCGCCAGCCCGGAGGTCGTCGAGGCGATCGTCGGCCGGGGCGTGTGGTGCGGGATCACGATCGGCCGCGCGCTGCCCGAGATGCCGGACGACATCAAAGCGCTGATGGAGGGCGTGTGGCGGAACATCCGCCGGCTCATCGACGCCGGCGCCCGCGTCGCCTTCTCGACCGACGCCGGTATCGAGCCCGCCAAAGCCCACGACGTGCTACCCGACGAACTGGCGGAGCTGGTCCGGCACGGCTTCACCACCACGGAGGCACTGACCGGAGCCACCTCCGCCGCCGCCGACAGTTGCGGGCTGGGCCGCCGCAAAGGCCGTATCGCCGCCGGTTACGACGCCGACCTGCTCGCCGTTCCCGCCCGCGTGCAGCAGGACCTCACCGCGCTCCGCGACGTCGAAGCCGTCTGGCGCGCCGGCAGGCGGGTGGCCGGACGTGGGTGAGGGCATCGATGAGCCGGGCATCGATGAGCCGGGCATCGACGACCTGCTCGACGGGCTGGAGGGCACCGCGCGCACCGAGCGGGCGCAGCTGGTGCGGTGGCTGCTCGAGCAGGGCATCGGCGCCGACGAGATCCACGCCACCAACCCCCCGCTGCTGCTGGCCACCCGCCACCTCATCGGAGACGACGGCAGCTACGTGTCCGCCCGGGAGATCAGCGAGCGTCACGGCATCGAGTTGACGCTGCTGCAGCGCGTCCAGCGCGCCATCGGCCTGGCCCGGGTGGACGACCCCGATGCCGTCGTACACATGCGCGCCGACGGTGAAGCCGCCGCGACCGCCCAGCGGTTCGTCGAGTTGGGGCTGGATCCCGAGCACGTCGTGCTCGTCGTCCGCGTACTCGCCGAGGGGCTCTCGCGCGCCGCCGAGGTGATGCGCTACAGCGCGCTGGCGGCGATCATGCGCCCCGGGCTCACCGAGGTGGAGATCGCAAAGGCGTCAAAGGATCTGGTGGGGCGCGTCGTCCCCGTGCTCGGCCCCATGATTCAGGAGATGCTGTTCCTTCAGCTGCGCCACATGATGGAGACCGAAGCCGTCACCGCGGGGGAGCGGGCCGCCGGGAAGCCCCTGCCGGGTGCGCGACCGGTGACCGTCGCGTTCGCCGACCTGGTCGGCTTCACCCGGCTCGGGGAGGTCATCTCGGCCGAAGAGCTGGGCCACCTCGCCAACCGGCTGGCCCATCTCGCGCGCGACGTGGCGGCCCCCCCGGTGCGCTTCGTCAAGTCGATCGGCGACGCGGTGATGTTCGTCTGCCCCGATCCCGCGCCGTTGCTCGATGTCGCCCTGAAGCTCGTCGAGGCCGTCGACACCGACGACGACTTTCCGCGCTTACGCGCGGGGGTGGCGTCCGGGATGGCGGTGAGCCGGGCCGGCGACTGGTTCGGCAGCCCCGTCAACGTGGCGAGCCGGATCACCGGGGTGGCGCGCCCGGGTACGGCGCTCGTCGCGGATTCGGTGTGGGAGGCCGTCGCGGACACCGGCGCGTTCGACGGGTCGTTTGCGGGCGCGCGCCGGCTCAAGGGCGTCAAAAGCGACGTGAAACTCTTCCGGATTCGCCGGGGGACCGGCTGAGCCATCCCGTATGGGCAGGCCCGGCGCGACGCTAGGGGCGTGCAACTCCGTCATGCGCGGGTGCTACGCGGCCGACTGTTACCCCATCGTCCGGCTCTTTGATTTCGGTCGCTTCCGGGCCTGCTTCCCTTCCGAAAATACGCCGTCCCGGCGCCCAGATCAACGATTTTCCCAGCTCTGAGGCGCCGGGGCGTCCCCGGTTCGGCCGACGGCGAACACCCTTCCATCCAGTGTGTAACGATGTAATCATGTAATTATGAAATCCCATCACACACACCACCGGCACGGTCGCGCGGGCGGCTGGCAGCAGGCCGGGCAGCCGGATGCGGGCGACGCCGGCGAATGGTTCGCCGGGCGTATGCCCGAAGGGTGGTTCGACGGCGACCCGACCGTCATCGTCGACCGCGAGGAGATCACGGTCGTCGGGAAGTTGCCGGAATCCGAGGGCGACGCAGACAGCGAGGCCCGCGCGGCCGGCCGGGCGTCGCGGTTCCGGGAGGAAACCCGCTCGGAGCGGATGCGCATCGCCGAGGAGGCGCAGGACCGCTACGGCCGCAAGGTCTCCTGGGGTGTCGAGGTCCCCTCCAAAACCGGCGCCGAGCGAATCCTGTTCACGCACATCGCCGTTCCGGTGATGACGCGCCTGAAGCAGCCCGAACGCCAGGTGCTCGACACGCTGGTCGACGCCGGGGTCGCCCGGTCGCGCGCCGACGCGCTCGCCTGGACGGTCCGGCTGGTGGGTGAGCACACCGAGGAGTGGCTGGCCAAGCTGCGCGACGCGATGACGGCGGTCGACGACCTGCGCGCGCAGGGGCCGGACCTGCAGCCGTAAGCCCGGCCCGCCCGGCCGCCGTCAGCCCCGGAGGCGGCCGGGTCAGGCCCGCGTCATCGCGTAGTAGGCGCCCCGCCGCGCCAGCAGTTCGGCGTGGTTGCCCTGCTCGACGATGCGGCCGGATTCGACGACCACGATCCGGTCCGCATCCCGGATCGTCGAAAGACGGTGCGCGATGACGAAACTCGTTCTGCCCTGGCGAAGCTGACCTAGGGCCCGCTGGACGAGGGCTTCGGTGCGGGTGTCGACCGAACTGGTCGCCTCGTCCAGGATCAACAGCCGCGGGCGGGCCAGGAACGCGCGTGCGATCGTGATGAGCTGCTTCTCGCCGGCGCTGATGTTGGCGCCGTCGCCGCTGATCCGGGTCTGGTATCCGGCGGGCAGCGTGTGCACGAACCGGTCGACGTAGGCTGCCCTGGCGGCCTGGGTCACCTCGTCCTGGCTGGCCTCGGGTCGCCCGTAGGCGATGTTCTCCGCGATCGTCCCGTCGAAGAGCCAGGTGTCCTGCAGCACCATGCCGATCCGCGACCGCAGCGACTGCCGGCTCAACGTGGCGATGTCGACCCCGTCGAAGAGAATCCGGCCCGAATCGACGTCGTAGAACCGCATCAGCAGGTTCACCAGGGTGGTCTTGCCGGCCCCGGTGGGGCCGACGACGGCCACCGTGCTGCCCGGTTCGGCCACCATCGACAGGTCCTCGATCACCGGGACGCCGGGCCGGTAGCCGAAACTGACGTGCTGGAACTCCACGCGGCCACCCGGCCGCGGACCCAGGCCGTTGGGCCGCGGCGCGGGCCGGGAGTCCGCAGGTTCCTCGGCCTCGTCGAGCAGGTCGAAAACCCGCTCGGCGCTGGCCACCCCGGACTGCAGGGTGTTGTACATGCCGGCAACCTGGCTCAGCGGCGAATTGAACTGCCGGACATATTGAATGAAGGCCTGGATGTTGCCGAGGGTGATCTGCCCGCTGGCCACCCGCAGGCCGCCCACGACGGCCACCGCGACGTAGCCGAGGTTGCCGACGAACGTCATCGCCGGCGCGACCAGGCCCGAAACGAACTGGGCGCCGAAACCGGCGTGGTAGAGGTCGTCGTTGAGCCGGCGGAACTGCTCGCGCGCCGCGGCCCGGTGCCCGAACGTCTTGACCACCGTGAAGCCGCTGTAGGTCTCCTCGATGTGGGCGTTGAGGCGTCCCGTGCTGGCCCACTGGGCCGCGAACAGGCGCTGCGAGCGCCGCGCGATCGCGCGCGTCGCCAGCAGCGACAGCGGCACCGTCAGCACCGTGATCGTCGCCAGCAGCGGCGAAATCGACACCATCATCGCCAGGACGGTCACCACGGTCAGCACCGACGTCAGCAACTGGCTGATCGTCATCGCCAGCGACGACTGGACGTTGTCGATGTCGTTGGTGACCCGGCTCAGCAACTCACCGCGCTGCCGGCCGTCGAAGTAGGACAGCGGCAGCCGGTGCAGCTTGGCCTCGGCGTCGGCGCGCAGGGCGACCATGGTGCGCTGCACGGTGACGTTGAGCAGCCGGGCCTGCGCCCAGATCAGCAGTGCCGAAACCAGATAGAACGCCAGGGCCACCGCCAGGGTTCGTCCCACCGCGTCGAAGTCCACGCCCCGGCCCGGAACCACGTTGGCCCCGGACAGCAGATCGGCGAAGGTGTTGTCGCCGCGGGCCCGGGCCGCCGCGACCGCCTGGGCCTTGGTGATGCCCGCGGGTAGCTGCCGCCCGAGCACGCCGTTGAACAGCAGATCGGTGGCATGCCCGAGGATCCGCGGAACGATCACCCCGATCGCCGTGCCGGTGACGCCCATCGTGATCACCGCCACGGCCCGCCCCCGTTGCGGCGCGAGCCGTGTGACCAGCCGGGCGGCCGAACCCCAGAAGTCGCGGGACCGCGCGGCGGGCACGGGGACCCGGCTGACCGCCGCGGTCACGGCGCGCCCCCCACCCGACCCGATTGCAGGGCGTCCACCGACTGGGAGTCGGCGAACTCCGCGTAGGTCGCACAACCGGCCAGCAGCGACTCGTGGGTGCCCGCGCCGACCAGCCGCCCGTCGTCGACGACGATCACCTGATCGGCCTGGGCCGCGGTCGAGACACGTTGTGTGACAACGATGAGGGTTGCGTCAGCGGCCGCCTCCCGCAGCGCGGCCCGGACCCGCGCGTCGGTGTGCACGTCGAGCGCGGCGAACGCGTCGTCGAACAGGTAGACGGCCGGGCGCCGGATGGCCGCGCGTGCGATGGCCAGTCGCTGCCGTTGTCCGCCCGACAGGTTGATCCCGCCCTGCGCGACCCGCATCTGCAGCCCGTCCGGGTGTGCCCGCACGAAGCCGTCGGCGGCGGCCACCTCCAGCGCCTCCCACATCTGTGCCTCGGTCGCCTCGGCCCTGCCGTAGCGCAAATTGTCGGCGACCGTGCCGGTGAACAGGTAGCCGCGCTGGGGGACCAGCCCGATCGCCGACCACAGCCGCTCGGTGTCGTAGGCGCGGACGTCGACGTCGTCGACGAGCACCGCGCCGTCGGTCACGTCGTAGAGCCGGCAGATCAGCGACACCAGCGTCGACTTGCCCGACCCGGTGCTGCCGACGATCGCGGTGGTGGTGCCGGGTGTCGCCGTCAGCGAGACGTCCTGCAACACCGGGCGTTCGGCGCCCGGGTAGGTAAACGTCACGCCCGCCACGCGCACGACGCCGGTGATGCCCGCGCGAGGGAACCGGGGGCTGGGCGGGTTGCCGACGGCGGGGCGGGTGGACAGCACCTCGGTGATGCGTTCGGCGCACACGGATGCCCGCGGCAGCACCACCAGCGTCATCGTCGCCATCAGCACCGCCATCAGGATCTGGGTGAAATAGGCCAGGAACGCGGTCAGCGCGCCGACCTGCATCTGGCCCCGGTCGATGCGCAGGCCGCCGAACCAGATCAGCGCCACGCTGGAGGCGTTGATGGTCAGTGTGGTCACCGGCAGCATCAGCGCCTGCCAGTTGCCGACGCTCAGCGCGGTGTTCGACAGCGCGGCGTTGGCGCGGGCAAAGCGCTCGCTCTCGAAGCGCTCGCGCGCGAACGCCCGCACCACCCGGACACCGGAGAGCTGGTCGCGCATCACCCGGTTGATGCCGTCGATGAGGCGCTGCATGCCGCGCAGCAGCGGCAGCATGTGCGACATGATCCAGTAATTGGCCACGGCCATGACCGGGACGCTGACCAGCAGCAACCACGTCAGCGCGGCCTCCTGGTCGATGGCCATGACGACCCCGCCGACGCACATGATCGGCGCGGTGACCAGCACGGTGCCCGAGATCTGCACCAGGTACTGGATCTGCCGGACGTCGTTGGTGCTGCGGGTCAGCAGCGTCGGCGCGCCGAAACGCGCGGTCTCGCGCTCGGAGAAGGTGGTGACGTGGTCGAACACCGCCGCGCGCAGGTCGCGCCCGAAGCCCATCCCCGTGCGGGACCCGACGTAGGTCGCCCCGACCGAGCACAGCACCTGCAGGCCGGTGACGCAAAGCATCACCAGGCCGAGCCTGACGATGGTCGCGGTGTCGCCCTTGGACACGCCGTCGTCGATGATCGCGGCGTTGACCGTCGGCAGGTACAGCGACGCCAGCGTGTTGGCGATCTGCAGCGTCATCAGCACCGCGACCAGCCGGCGGTAGGGCCGGATGTACTGGCGCAGCAGTGCCAGGAGCATGGGGCTAACTCTCGCATACGTGCTGCGCCGGGCTGCTGAGCACCGGCAGGATCAAGGGAATTGAAATGCCTGCTCAGCTGGCGCGCCGGTGGTTGCCCCGCGGGGCTGCCGCTACAGTGCATCGTGTGGACGAGCAGCAGGCTGAGGAACAGCGGAGTAGCGGTGCGGCGTAACCCGGCGACCCTGGCCATTGCCGCCGCGACCTTGACGATCCTGAGCCCCGCGATGGCGGCGTGCTCCAATTCCGGCGGCAACAAGCCGGGGGCCACGGCGTCGTCGGCGCCGGGCAACGCCGAGGGCCACCACGGCCCGATGTTCCCGCAGTGCGGTGGCATCAGCGATCAGACGGTGGCAGAACTGACCAAGATGAGCGGGCTGGTCAACACCGCCCGCAACTCGGTGGGATGCCAGTGGCTGGCCGGCGGCGGCATCCTCGGCCCGCATTTCTCCTTCTCCTGGTATCGCGGCAGCCCCATCGGCCGGGAACGCAAGACCGAGGAGCTCTCGCGCGCCAGCGTCGACGACATCAACATCAACGGCCACAGCGGTTTCATCGCGGTCGGCAACGAACCCAACCTCGGCGACTCGCTGTGCGAGGTCGGCATCCAGTTCCAGGACGATTTCATCGAATGGTCGATCAGCTTCAGCCAGAAGCCGTTCCCGCCGCCCTGCGACATCGCCCGCGAACTCACCCGCCAGTCGATTGCGAATTCGAAGTGATGGCCAGAAGAGGAGTGCGCGCCGCGGTGACCCTGGTGGTCGCCGCGCTGCTGGTGCTGACCGGTTGCTCGAGATCGGTCGGTGGCAACGCCGTCAAGGCCGGCTCGGGCGGTGTGCCGCGCAACAACAATTCCCAGCAGCAATATCCGAACCTGCTCAAGGAATGTGAGGTGCTGACCACCGACATCCTGGCCAAGACGGTCGGCGCCGATCCGCTCGACATCCAGAGCACGTTCGTCGGCGCGATCTGCCGGTGGCAGGCGGCCAACCCCGCCGGCCTGATCGACATCACGAGGTTCTGGTTCGAGCAGGGCAGCCTGAGCAACGAGCGCAAGGTCGCCGACTTCCTGAAATACAAGGTCGAGAGCCGCAACATCGCGGGCATCGACTCGATCGTGATGCGCCCGGACGACCCCAACGGCGCGTGCGGGGTGGCCAGCGACGCGGCGGGGGTGGTCGGCTGGTGGATCAACCCCCAGGCGCCCGGCATCGACGCGTGCGGGCAGGCCATCAAGCTCATGGAGCTGACGCTGGCCACCAACTCCTAGCTGTAGCCGGCCCGCTCGGGCTCAGCGCGGCGACGATGCGGCCCGCGTGGCGGGGCGAGGAGGAGCTGCGCAATCGGGCTCAGCGCGGCGACGATGCGGCCCGCGTGGCGGGGCGAGGAGGAGCTGCGCAATCGGGCTCAGCGCGGCGACGATGCGGCCCGCGTGGCGGGGCGAGGAGGAGCTGCGCAATCGGGCTCAGCGCGGAACCTCGAAACCGACCAGCGCGGCGGCGCCCGGCTCCAGGTCCTCCCACGCGCAGGGCACGGCGAGCACGGCGATCGCCGACGTCGGGAACTTCGCCGCGATGCGCTCGGCGACGGCGTCGTCGGTGCCGTCGGTGCCGGCCAGCACCAGTGCCAGGCCGGACATCGTCGGCTCGTGGCCGACCACGAGCAGGGTCTTGACCTCGTCGCCCACCGTGTTGATCTCCTCGATGACGGTGCCGGGGGCGGCGCCGTAGAGGCGTTCGGCGTAACGCGTCGGGGCATCTATTCCGGTGCGTGCCAGGGTCTGGCGCGTGCGGGTCGCCGTCGAACACAGCACGGCGTCGATGGCCGTCACGTTGGCGCGCAGCCACTCACCGGCCAGCCCCGCCTCCCGGATGCCGCGCGGTGCCAGCGGCCGGTCGTGGTCGGCGACCCCGGCGGGGTAGTCGGATTTCGCGTGCCGCAGCAGCAGCAACGTGCGCTGGCCGTTCATCGGCATCACGGTAGCCAACGGGGAACCGGGGCCGCTATGCCGCGTCATCGTCGTCGTCCCGGTGCTGGAGGAGCTTTTCGGGGTGCCAGTAGGTGTTGGTGCGGGGTTGGCCGCGCTCGAGGTGTTTGGGTGGGATCCACTCGGTGTCGCCTTTGCTGTTTTTGCGGGTGGTCCAGCCTTTTTCGGTGATGGGGTGGTGGCCGCCGCAGGCGAAGGTGAGGTCGTCGATGCCGGTGGTGCCGGATTTCGCGTAGGGGGTGACGTGGTGGACTTCGCAGTAGTAGCCGCCCACGGTGCAGCCCGGTGCGCTGCAGCCGCGGTCCTTGGCGTACAACACGATTCGCTGCGCGGGTGAGGCCAACCGCTTCGTGTGGTAGAGGGCCAGGGCCTTGCCCTTGTCGAAGATCGCCAGGTAATGATGGGAGTGGCGGGCCAGGCGGATGACGTCGCTCATCGGCAGCAGGGTGCCCCCGCCGGTGAGGGCTTGTCCGGCGGCGGCTTCGAGTTCGGCCAGGGTGGTGGTGACGATGATCGAGGCGGGCAGCCCGTTGTGCTTGCCCAATTCCCCGGAGGCCAGCATCGCGCGCAGCGCGGCGAGCAGGCCGTCGTGTTGGCGCTGTGCGGGGCCGCGGGCATCTGTGTCGATGGCGTCCTGGGTGGGGGTGCCGTCGATGCAGGGCTGCTCGTCGAGGTTGTTGCACATGCCGGGGGCGGCGAGTTTGGCCCACGCCGCTTCGAGGGTGGCGCGCAGTTCGGGGGTGATCCAGCCGCTCAGGTGCGACATTTTGTCGGGGCCCTGGGCGCCCAGGATCAGCCCACGCCGGCGTGCCCGGTCGGTGTCGGTGTAGTTGCCGTCGGGGTTGAGGGCGTTGTCGAGTTGCTCGGCCAGTGTGCTGAGTTGTTCGGGGCGGATGTGGGTGCCGTGGCGGGCCAGGTCGGCTTCGGCGCGTTCGCGGGTGGGTTGGTCGACCCAGCCGGGCAGCTGGTGGCAGAAGTGGCGGATCACGGTGACGTGTTCGCAACCGAGCGTGCCCTGGCGCTGACGCTCGGCGGTCTCGGCCAGCACCGGGGGTAGGGGTTCCCCCGTCAGCCCGTGGCGGGGGCCCAGGTCGGCGGCTTCGCGCACCCGCCGGTTGGCTGCAGCACGCGAGATCAGGGTGGCCTCGGCGAGGGCGTGGGAGAGTTTGCCGCCCAACTCTTGCGGGGTGGCTTGGTGGGCCAGGGTGTTGATCACCGCATGCTCGAGGGCGGGCAGGCGCCGGCGCACCTTTTCCACCCGGCCCAGCCAGGCCAGCAACTCCGGGGTGGTCAACGCATCGCAGTCGAACCCCAGCAGCGTGTCCAGGTCGGCGTCGAGCGCGTCGAACGCCGCACCCAACGCCTCCCGGTCAACACTCACACCGCGAAACTATCGGCACCCACCGACAAGAAACCCCGGAATGTGACCACAGAAACACAAGTGACACAAGTTTTTTCAGCGGTCATCGCTGCGGGGTCTTGCGCGCCGTGCAACCGGCCGAAACGTGGCCGGTGGCCCGTCTCGACGGGCCTCCCCGAGACCTGCCGGGCGAGGTCCCCGTTCTTGTCGGTGGCCGGATTTAAGCTCGCGGTGCCCTGACAGCCACGCAATCCGAGAGGGGGTCGCCGGCATGCGATTCCTGCACACCGCCGACTGGCAGCTGGGCATGACCCGGCACTTCCTCGCCGGTGACGCCCAGCCGCGCTATTCGGCCGCGCGCCGCGACGCGGTGGCCGGCCTCGGGACACTGGCGGCCGAGGTCGGCGCCGAGTTCGTCGTGGTGGCCGGTGACGTCTTCGAACACAACCAGCTCGCCCCCCAGGTGGTCAGCCAGTCGCTGGAAGCCATGCGCGCCATCGGCATTCCCGTCTACCTGCTGCCGGGCAACCACGATCCGCTGGACGCCTCGTCGGTCTACACCAGCGCGCTGTTCACCTCGGAATGCCCGGGCAACGTCACGGTGCTCGACCGGGCGGGAGTGCACCAGGTCCGGCCCGGGCTGGAGATCGTCGCCGCACCGTGGCGGTCCAAGGTCCCGACCACCGACCTGGTCGCCGACGTCCTCGACGGCCTGTCCCCGGGCACGGCCACCCGGATCCTGCTCGCCCACGGTGGTGTCGACGAACTCGACCCCGATCCCGGCAAACCCTCGCTGATCCGGCTCGCCGGGCTCCACGACGCGCTGGACCGGGGCGTCGTGCACTACGCGGCGCTGGGGGACAAGCATTCGCTCACCCGGGTCGGTGCCGGCGGCCGGGTCTGGTACTCCGGTTCCCCGGAGGTCACCAACTTCGACGACGTCGAATCCGACCCGGGGCATGTCCTGGTCGTCGACATCGACGACGGCGACCCGCGGCGGGCCGTCACCGTGGACTCCCGAAACGTCGGCGACTGGCGGTTCGTCACCCTGCGCCGCCAGGTCGACAACAGCCGCGACATCGCCGATCTCGACCTCAACCTCGACCTGATGCCGGCGAAGGACCGGACGGTGGTGCGGCTGGCGCTGGCCGGTTCGCTGACCGTCACCGACCGCGCCGCGCTGGACGCCTGCCTGGACAAGTACGCGCGGTTGTTCGCCTGGCTCGGGCTGTGGGACCGCCACACCGACCTCGCCGTGATCCCCGCCGACGGCGAGTTCACCGACCTGGGCATCGGCGGGTTCGCCGCCGCGGCCGTCGAGGAACTCGTGGCGGCGGCGCGCGAGGGCGACACCGACTCCGCCGCCGACGCCCAGGCGGCGCTGGCGCTGTTGCTGCGGCTGGCCGACCGGGGGGCGGCATGAAGCTGCACCGGCTGGTCCTGACGAACTACCGCGGCATCGCGCACCGGGACGTCGCGTTTCCCGACCAGGGTGTGGTCGTGGTGTGCGGCGCCAACGAGATCGGCAAGTCGTCGATGATCGAGGCGCTGGACCTGCTGCTGGAATGCCGGGACCGTTCGACGAAAAAGGAGATCAAGCAGGTCAAGCCCGCCAACAGCGACGTCGGCTCGGAGGTCTGCGCCGAGATCAGCTGCGGGCCTTACCGTTTCGTCTACCGCAAGCGGTTCCACAAGAAGTACGAGACGGAGCTGACGGTGCTGACGCCGCGCCGCGAACAGCTGACCGGCGACGAAGCCCATGAGCGGGTCAGGGCGATGCTGGCCGAGACGGTGGACCACGACCTGTGGCGCGCCCAGCGGGTGTTGCAGAGCGCGTCGACCGCCGCCGTCAATCTCTCCGGCTGCGACGCGCTGTCGCGCGCGCTGGACGTCGCGGCCGCGCATTCGGGCGCCGACGCGGCCCTGTCGGGGACCGAGCCGCTCCTGGTCGAACGGATCGAGGCCGAGTACGGCCGCTACTTCACCCCGACCGGGCGGCCCACCGGGGAGTGGGCCACCGCGATCTCCCGGCGGGACAAAGCCGAGGCCGCGGTGGCCGAATGCGCGGCGGCCGTCGCCGAGGTCGACGAGCGGGTGCGCCGCCACGCCGCCCTGACCGAGCAGGTGGCCGAGTTGTCCCAGGAGCGGATGGCTACCGGGCCGCGCCTGGCGGCCGCGCAGGCCGCCGCCGACACCGTCGCCGAACTCACCGGCCAGGCGCGCGAAGCCGGGCTGGTGGCCGCCGCGGCGGGCGCGACGCGCGATGCCGCGGCCGCCGCCCACGAGGGGCGCCTGCGGCTGCTCAGCGACATCGCCGCCCGCACGGCAACCGTCACCGGCGCCGAGGCGGCGGCGCGGGAAGCCGCCGGGGCGCAGGCGGTGGCGCGGGTGGCCTCCGAGTCCGCCGACGCCGCAGCCCAAGCCGCGACGGGGGCCCTGCTGGACGCGCAACGCCGCGTCGACGCCGCCCGTCGCACCGTGGACGGGATTGCCGAGCGCGAGGAGGCCGACCGCCTGCGGGCGCGGCTGGCCAAGATCGAGGCCCTCCAGGCCGAGCGCGACCAGATCTGCGCACAACTGTCCGCGGTCGCGGTCACCGAGCAGGTGCTCGGGCGGATCGAGGATGCCGCGGCCGCGGTCGATCGCCTCGGCGCGCAGCTGACGCTGATCTCGGCGGCGGTCGAGTTCACCGCGGCCACCGACGTCGAACTGTGCACCGGCGACCAACGGGTGTCGCTGTCGGCCGGCGAAACCTGGTCGATCACCGCCACCGGCCCCACCACGGTCGAGGTGCCCGACGTGCTGAGCGCGCGGATCACCCCGGGTGCGGCCGCGCTCGACGCTCAGGCCGAGCACGCCGCGGCGCACCATGAGCTGACCGCCGCGCTGGCCGCCGGCGCGGTGGCGGACCTGGCCGGGGCACGCTCGGAGGGCCGGCGTCGCCGCGAACTGGAGAGCGGCCGCGACCGGTTGACCGCCACGTTGGCCGGGCTGTGCGGCGACGACGATGTCGACCACCTGCGCGCGCGCCTGACGCAGCTCGGCGCCGCCGGGCGGGACGAGGCCGGCATCCCGGCCCTCGATGCCGGTGCGGCCCGTGCCGAACTCGACTCCGCCGAGCAGGCCCGCGCGGCCGCGGACGCCGCCTGCGAGACCGCCCGCGAGGCGGCGGCCGCCGCCCGCGCCCGGCTCAACGAGTCATCCACGCAGGCAACGGTTTTGCAGAACAAAGCCGAGGCCCAGCGCGCGGAGTTGGCCGCGGCTGCCGAGCGGCTGGCCCGGGAGCGTGCGTCATCCCGCGACGAGGACCTCGCCGCGGCGGCGCAGGCGACGCTGGCGGCGGCCCGGGCCGCCGAGCAGCGCGTGGCCGATCTGGCCGAACAGCTGGCCGCGGCGGCGCCGGACGCGGTGGCCGCCGAACTGCAGGCAGCGACCGTCGAGGCCACATCCCTGCACGAGCGCTACGAGGACGCCGCCGGCGCGCTGCGCGAGGTCGGCATCGAACTCTCGGTCATCGGCAACGAGGGCCGCAAAGGCAAACTCGACGCCGCCGAGACCGAACTCGAGCACGCCACTGCCGAGCACGCCCGCATCGGCGGCCGGGCCCGCGCCGCGCAGTTGCTGCGCTCGGTGATGACCCGCCACCGCGAGAACACCCGGCTGCGCTACGTCGAGCCCTACCGGAGCGAACTGCAGCGGCTCGGTCGCCCCGTGTTCGGGCCGACCTTCGAGGTCGACATCGACCCGGACCTGTGCATCCGCAGCCGGACCCTCGACGGCGTCACGGTGCCCTACGAATCCCTGTCGGGCGGGGCCAAAGAGCAACTCGGCATCCTGGCACGGCTCGCCGGCGCCGCGCTGGTCGCCAAGGAGGACACCGTTCCGGTGGTGGTCGACGACGCCCTCGGGTTCACCGATCCCGACCGGCTGGCCACGATGGGGCAGGTGTTCGACACCGTGGGCGCGCACGGGCAGGTGATCGTGCTGACCTGCAGCCCCGGCCGCTACGACGGCGTCAAGGGCGCGCACCGCATCGACCTCGACGTATAGCGGGGTCGAAAGGCCCCGGGCGGGCCGCGGGACCGCGACCGCGGGCGCGCTCGGCAGAATAGGGGACCATGGTGGGCCGATACCGATGACCATGAACGCCAAGCGGCGCCGCACGCAAGACAAGCTGGCCCGACTGCCCGGGGTGCGGCCGGTGCGCCGGCCGGTTTCGCCGGGCAGCGCCGACGAGTTCGACCTCTACTACGTGCGGGCCGGCCGCAAGTCCACCCACCCGGTGGTGATCATCCCGGGCGGCCCGGGGGTGGCCTCCGTGCTGATGTATCAGGGTTTTCGGCGGCGTGCCGCCGCGGCCGGCCTCGACGTCATCATGATCGAGCACCGCGGGGTGGGCATGTCGCGCCACGACGACTCCGGCGCCGACCTGCCGCCCGAGGCGATCACCGTCGAGCAGGTCGTCGACGACGTCGCCGCCGTGCTCGAGGACGCCCACGTCGACTCGGCCGTCCTCTACGGCACCTCGTACGGCACCTACATCGCGGCCGGGGTCGGCGTCCGCCATCCCGGCCGGGTGCGGGCGATGGTGCTGGATTCGCCGCTGCTGTCGCGCCACGACATCGCGATGGTGCGCGACGCCGTGCGCGGGCTGTTGCTGGCCGGCGAGGGACCCGAGACCGCGGCGCTGGCACCGAAGATGCGCAAGCTCGTCGACGCCGGGGTGATGACCGCCTCCGCCGGAGAGATGGCCGCCCGGATGTACGGGTACGGCGGCCCCGCGCTGCTTGACCGCCAGCTCGACCTGTTGCTGGACGGGCGAACGTTGCTGTGGCGCACCCTGTTCCGCTCCACCGAGATTCTCAACCGCAAGGTGCCGTACCGGTTCGAGGCCGATCTGGTCAGCCGCATCGCGTTCCGTGAACTCGACTACGCCGCCGAGCCCGACGGGCTGCCCCTCGACCCGGCCGTGGCGCTACGTGAAACACTGCCCCCGACAATGGCTTTCGAGGCGGAGCCCTTCGACCTGGCGGCCGAGATGCCGAAGTTCGACTGGCCCACGGTCCTGCTTTCCGGCGGCCGTGACCTGGTGACACCGCCGGCGGTGGCCCGCCGGATCGCGTCGCTGATCCCCGGTGCCGTGTTGCTGACGCTGCCGACGATGGCGCACAGCGCGCTGGACTTCCGCGAGCCCGCGGCCCTGGCCGTCATCGCCGCGGTGTGGGACGGGGCGCCGGCCAGGCTGGTCGGCCAGGCCTCGCGGCTGGACGCGCTCCCGCCGCGGGCGGGGATGCGGCTGCTGTGGAAGGCGGTCGACGCGGCCGCCGTCGTGGAGGCTGCACTTCCGTATCCGGCGCCGCTGCGCCGCCGGCTCAGGACCGCATGAAACCGATCGCGGTGTAATCGAGGTCGGCCAGGCCCGCGGCGCCGAAGTTGGCCAGGGTGCTGCGCACCGCCACGTCGCCCGGGGATTGGGTCAACGGCAGGCTGAATCCCTCGGCCCAGATGAGCTTGTCGAGGTCGTTGGCCAGCGCCCGCGCTTTGGCGGGATCGAGTTCTTCGAGCGTGCGCTCGATCGCGGCGTCGATCTGCGGGCTGCCGATCTTGCCGAAGTTGCTCGCCCCGTCGGACTGGTAGATCTGGGTCAGCGACGACAGGGGGAACGCGTCGCCCAGCCAGCCGAACTGCGCGATGTCGAAGTCGCCGACGTTGACGTAGTTGCTGAAAAAGCCGCTGCCGGAGCGGGCCACCAGGTCGAGCTTGACGCCGATCTCGGCCAGGCTGTGCTGGGCGATCTGGGCGAACGCCCGTGAGCCCTGCGCGTCGTAGAACAGGTCCCGGATGACGAGCGGGCGGCCGTCCTTCTCCCGGAACCGGCCGTTGAGTTTCCAGCCCAGCGCGTCGAGTTCCCGTCGCGCCGCGGCGGGGTCGTAGGGGACGATGGCGCTGTTGTCCCGGTAGCCCTCCTGGCCCGCGACGTAGATGTGGTTACCCAGTGCCACCGGGTCGGTGGTGAGCCCGTACTGGACGACCTTGGCGATGGTCTGCCGGTCGATGCCCTTGGACACCGCCAGCCGCAGCGCCTTGTCGGCCAGGATCGATCCGCGGGCGCCGTTGAAGGTGAAGTGCGACCAGCTCGGGGCGGGCGCACGGCGGATCGAGATGCCCTTGGTGTGCTGCGCGATCGCCAGCTGGTCCACCGTCCCGATGCCGGTGGCGTCGATCGTGTTGTTCTGCAGCGCGGGCAACCGCGCGGCGTCGTCGAGCACCAGATAGGTGATGGCGTCCAGGCGTGGCCGCGGCCCCCACCATGTGGGGTTGCGGGTCAACACGATTCGTTGCGTGGTCCGGTCGAGGACCGAAACGATGAACGGGCCCGCCGACGGGCCGGGTCCGGACAGTTGCCCCTTGTTGAAGGCCTCGGGTGTGGCGGTCATGCTGGCGGGCAGCAACATACCGTTGCCGGCGAACATGCCGCGCCACTCGGCGTAGGGCTTGGCGAAGGTCATGATCGCCTGCCGGTCGTCCACCCCGCGGGTCACCGACGCGACGCGGTCCGCGCCGCTGGGCCCGGCGATCTCGAACGCCTTGTCGGCGCCGGACAGGGCGTGGATCTGGCTGGCGATGTCGCGCCAGGTGACCGGTGTGCCGTCGGACCACACCGCGCGTGGGTTGATCGTGTAGGTGACCACCTGAGGCGAGGTTCCGGTGAGTTCGACGCTGGTGAAGTAGTTGGTGTCGACGGTCGTCGAGCCGTCCGGGCCGATGACGAACGCCCGCGGCAGCGTGGCCTTCATCATGGCGGCGACCTCGGCCGAATTGCCGTCGATGTGCAGGATGTTGAAGTTGGGCGGGAAGTCGCTCAGCGCCAGCTTCAGGTTGCCGCCGTCGCGCAGCGTGGCGGGATCCTGCGGGTTGACGTCGCTGCTCGAGCCGATCCGCGCTTTCGTGCCGGTCTCGGGCGCCAGGTTGATCGCCGAGCAGCCGGAGATCACCAGCGCGGCCACCAGAAGCGCGACCAGAAGCGCGACCGCGGGACGCCCCGGTCGAGTCTGCGTCCAGGGCGTGTATTTGCCGCGGCTCGGCGCGCTGGACGCAGACTCGGCGCCCGGCCCGCTAGCCACGCCTACTCGGATCCGGTTGCGGCACCGCGCCGAGCAGCCGGCGGGTGTACTCGTGCTGCGGGTTGCCGAAGACCGCCACGCTGTCGCCCCGTTCGACGATCGCGCCGGCGTGCATCACGACCACGTCGTGGGCCAGGTGTTTGACCACCGAAAGGTCGTGGGAGACGAACAGATACGACAAGCCGAACCGCTCCTGCAGGTCGAGCAGCAGGTTGATGATCCCCGCCTGGATGGAGACGTCGAGGGCCGACACCGGTTCGTCGAGCGCCAGGATCTTGGGCTGCAACGCCAGCGCCCGGGCGATGCCGATGCGCTGCTTCTGCCCGCCGGAGAACTCGGCGGGGTAGCGGGTCGCGTCCGCGCGGCGCAGTCCCACTATGCCCAAGAGCTCGGCGACCCGGGCGTTGGTGTCGTCTTTGCCGAAACCGTTGGCCCGTAACGGCTCGGCGATCAGCTCGAACACAGGGAGCCGCGGGTCCAGCGAGGCGACCGGGTCCTGGAACACGACCTGGATGTCGCGGCGCAGTGCCCGGCGGCTCGCGGGGCTCAGCGCGGCGACGTCACTGCCGAGCACCTCGATCGACCCCGATTGCGGGGCAACCAGTTCCAGGATCTCGTGCAACGTGGTCGACTTGCCCGAACCGGACTCGCCGACGATGCCCAGCGTGCGCCCCTGGCGCAGCTCGAAGCTGACCCCGTCGACGGCGCGCACCTCGCCGATCGTGCGGCGCAGCACCACGCCCTTGGTCAGCGGGTAGGTCTTGACCAGGTCTCGGACCCGCACGACGACCGCCGAGTCGCCGGGTTCTGCAGCGCGGGATGCGGTCTCGACCCCGTAGATCTCCGCGGCGCTGCGCCCGTCGACCTGTTCGGTGCGAATGCAGGCCGCCCGGTGCTCAGGCCCGACTGGCACCAGATCCGGCTCTGCAGAACGGCATTCGTCAATAGCCAGCGGGCAGCGCGGCGCGAACGGGCAGCCCGGCTCCAGGCCGACGAGTGACGGGGGAGTCCCGGGGATGGGCACCAGCCGGGTGCCCTGCGCGGCGTCGAGCCGCGGCACCGAACCTAACAATCCAACGGTGTAAGGCATTTGACGGTCGAGGTAGAGGTCGCGCACCCCGGCGGACTCGACGACCCGGCCCGCGTACATCACCAGCGCCCGGTCGGCGAACTCGGCGACCACGCCGAGGTCGTGGGTGATGATCAGCACCCCGGCGCCGGTGACGTCGCGTGCCTTCTTGAGCACGTCGAGGATCTGCGCCTGCACCGTGACATCCAGCGCAGTGGTGGGCTCGTCGCAGATCAGCAGGTCGGGATCGTTGGCGATCGCGATGGCGATCACCACCCGTTGCCGCTCGCCACCGGAGAGCTCGTGCGGGAAGGCGCGGGTGCGTCGCTCCGGCTGCGCGATGCCAACCAGCTCGAGCAGTTCGGTCGCGCGCCGGCGGGCGGCCCCGCGACCGACCCGCGGCTGGTGGATCTCGATCGCCTCGGCGATCTGGTCGCCCACCGTGTAGACGGGCGTCAGCGCGGACATCGGGTCCTGGAACACCATACCGACCGACTTGCCGCGGAACCGCGACATCGCCCCGTCGGCCAGGCCCAGCAGTTCGGTGCCCTGCAACCGGACCGAGCCGCGCACCCGGGCGTACTCGGGCAGCAGCCCGACGACGGCCATCGCGGCCACGGACTTGCCCGAGCCCGACTCGCCCACCATGGCCACGACCTCGCCCGCGTCCACGCTGTAGCTGATGCCGCGCACCGCGGTCACCGGCCCGCCGTCGGTCGGGAAGGTGACGGCCAGGTCGCTCACCTCCAGCAGCGGGCTCACCGCGCGCCGCCCCGCAACGTCGCGCTGCCGGGGTCCAGCGCGTCACGCAGACCGTCGCCGGTGAGGTTGGCGCACATCAGGATCAGCACCAGCACCCCGGCCGGGAACAGGAAGACCCACGGGAACGTGGTCGCGGACGGGGTGCCGTTGGCGATCAAACTGCCCAGCGAGACGTCCGGCGGCTGGATGCCGAAACCGAGGTAGCTCAGGCCGGTTTCGGCCAGAATGGCCGAGGCGACGTTGAGCGCGGCGTCGATGATCAGGATGGACGCCACGTTGGGCACCACGTGGCGCAGGATGATCCGGCGGCTCGACACCCCCATGTACCGTGCCGCCCTGATGAATTCGCGCTCACGCAGGCTCAGCGTCATGCCGCGCACCATCCGCGAGCTGACCATCCAGCCGAAGCCGGCCAGCAGCAGCACCAGCATCAGGATGCTGGCCGAGTTCTTGGTTCGCGGGGTGACGATGGCGATCAGGATGAAGGCCGGCACCACCAGCAGCAGGTCGACCACCCACATCAGCACCCGGTCCCGCCAGCCGCCGAAATAGCCCGCGACCGAACCCACGGTGGCGGCGATCCCGGTGGAGATGAACGCCACGCAGACGCCGATCAGCATCGACTTCTGCATGCCGCGCACGATCTGGGCCAGCAGGTCCTGGCCCATCGCGTTGGTGCCCAGCCAGTGCCGGGTGTTGGGCGGCTGCAGCAGCGCGTTGAAGTCGAGGTCCTGATACGAATACGGCAGCAGCGGCGGCAGCGTGTAGCAGCCGACGAACAGCAGCGCCAGCAGCGTCAGGCAGACCACCGCGCCCCGGTTGCGGGCGAACCGCCGCAGCACCAGGGTGCGCTGCGAGGTGAACTTCGCGGCCTCGGAAGTCACGACACCCGCACCCTCGGGTCCAGCGCCGCGTAGAAGACGTCGGAGAGCAGCCCGGCCAGCAACACCACGGTGCCGGAGAACAGGGTGATGGCGGCGATGATGTTGGTGTCCTGGGTCGCGATGCCCTGCACCAGCCACTCGCCCATCCCGTGCCAGCCGAAGATCTTCTCGACGAACACCGCCCCCGTGACCAACCCGGCGACGCCGTAGGCGAACAGCGTGGCCAGCGGGATCAGCGCGGTGCGCAGCCCGTGTTTGACCAGGGCGCGCCGGCGGGTGAGCCCCTTGGCGCGGGCGGTGCGGATGAAATCCTGGCCCAGCACGTCCAGCATCGCGTTGCGCTGATACCGGCTGTATCCCGCCGCGGCGCCCAGCGCCAGCGTCAGCGACGGCAGGATCAGGTGCCGCAGGCGGTCGAGCAGGTGCGCCCAGGTTCCGCCCCGCACCCCGGGCGAGGTCTCCCCGGTGTAGTCGAACAGGTGCATGTCCAGCGCCCAGTTGACCCGCAGCGCCCCGAGGATCAGCAGGTTGGCGATGACGAAGGTCGGGGTGCTCAGCACCAGCAGTGCCATCGCGGTCACGACTCGGTCGCTGAGCCGGTACTGGCGGATGGCGCCCCACGCGCCGGCCACCACGCCCAACGCGGTGCCCACCACCGAGCCGATGACCAGCAGGCGCAGCGTGACGCCGACGCGGCGCCACAGCGTGGAGCCGACGGGCTGGCCGGTGATGGTGGTTCCGAAGTCACCCCGCACCGCGTGGGAGGCCCAGTCGGCGTAGCGGATCGGGACCGGCTTGTCCAGGCCGAGGGCGTGGGCCTTGGCGTCGATGACCGCCTGCGGCGGCCGGGGGTTGCGCTGCAGCAGGCTGTCCAGCGGCCGGAACGCGTACGAGGTCAGGCAGTAGGTGAGAAAGGACGCCAGCGCCAGCAGCACGACATAGTTGAGCAACCGGCGCGCCAGGAAGCGGATCATGCCTGACTGGCCCGCCCGTGTCGCATGGGGACAGGTTATCGACCGGGGAGCGCGGCGGCGCGAGGGCGGCGGCCCCAAGCCCGGTTGTTACGATGCACCGCAACGTTCCCGGGAGGCTGGCATGACGGTCACTGACGACTATCTCGCCCACAACGCGGACTATGCGAGCTCCTTCGAGGGCCCGCTCCCGATGCCGCCGAGCAAACACGTCGCGGTCGTGGCGTGCATGGACGCCCGGCTCGACGTCTACCGCATGCTGGGCATCGGCGAGGGCGAGGCCCACGTCATCCGCAATGCCGGCGGCGTGGTCACCGACGACACGATCCGCTCGCTGGCCATCAGCCAGCGGTTGCTGGGCACCCGCGAGGTCATCCTGATCCACCACACCGACTGCGGCATGCTGACGTTCGTCGACGACGACTTCCGGCGCGCCATCGCCGAGGAGACGGGCGTCAAACCGCCGTGGGCGCCCGAGGCCTTCCCCGATGTCGCGGAGGACGTGCGGCAGTCGTTGCGCCGCATCGAGATCAGCCCGTTCGTCACCAAGCACGTGTCGCTGCGGGGGTTCGTCTTCGACGTCGCCACCGGGAAGCTCGACGAGGTCACGCCCTAAAGGGTGTCAGCGGTCAGCCGCCCGAGCCGTAGGGGCGGGTGATGATCTCCATGGCGTGCCCGGCGGGGTCCAGGAAGTAGACGCCACGCCCGCCGTCGCGCTGGTTGATCTCGCCGGGCCGGCTCTGTCGGGGGTCGGCCCAGTGCTGCAGGCCGCGCGCGCGGATCTTGCCGTAGATCGCGTCGAAATCCTGCTCGGAGACCAGGAACGCGTAGTGCTGGCGGGTGATGTCCTCGCCCGGGGCGACGTCGGCGTAGTCGAGGCTGGCGCCGTGGTCCAGCTCCACAACCAGAAAGTGGCCGAACGGCTTTGGCGCGGGCAGGCCGAACAGCTCGGCGAGGAACTCCGCGGACTTGTGCTTGTCGCGGGCCGCGACGATGGTGTGGTTGAAACTGACGCCCATGGTGGTACCCCTTCCCTTCTCCCCGCGAGCGTGCGTGTCTGTACCGTGACACGCCGTCCAGGCTGTCATTCTGCGCACCCTCGCGCCCGCCCTACTTCGGCGCGGTGAGTTCCAGGGCGATGTTGTCGGGGTCGCGGAACTGCAGGATGAACGACGGCCCGATGTCCTTGACCGGCTCATGGACCACGCCGAGTTCGTCCAGATGTGCTGCAGCAGAGTCGATTTCGGACTTGTTGACGAGCCGGAACGCGATGTGGTCCAGGCCGGTGCGGTCCTCGTCGAAGCGGTCGGTGCCGACCGGGCGCAGCCCGAGCAGCGTGCCGCCGAGGTCGTAGATGACGCCCCCGAACAGAAACCCCAGCCGGTTGCGGGTCGCCTCGTCGGCGTTGTCGGGAACCTCGAGCAGGACGGGCCATCCGAACACGCTCTCGTAGAACCGTCGCGACCGCTCGATGTCGGTGACGGTCAGCCGCACGTGCGCGATGGAGGTGCTGCTCGAGCCCACCCGGATCATGCTGCCAGAATCGCCTGTGTGCACATAGCGATGACGATGCCGGTGATGGAGCCTGACCTCGACGCGACCCTTCTGGAGAACTGGGCGCGCACGGTCGACGAGGGCCCGTTCTCGTCGCTGTGCTGGGGCGAGCGGATCGCCTTCGACAACCCGGACAACCTGACGCTGCTCGGCGCGCTGGCAGCCTGGACGGATCGGGTGCGGCTGCTGACGACGGTGATCGTGCCGCAGCTGCACGATCCCGTCATGCTGGCCAAGGGGCTGGCCACCGGTGACATGCTCAGCGGCGGGCGGCTGAGCGCGGGCATCGGCGTCGGCGGTAGGCACGAGGATTATCAGGCCGTGGGCGCGGACCCGGCGACGCAGACGATGCGCGGCATGGCCGAGCGCGTGGCGGTGATGAAGCGGGTGTGGGCGGGGGAGAAGGTCACCGACTCGGTGCTGCCGGTCGGGCCGGCGCCGGTGCAGCCGGGTGGCCCGCCGCTGCTCGTGGGCAGCATCGGGCCCAAGACCATCCGCAGCGCCGCGGCCTGGGCCGACGGGCTGGCCGGCACCACCCTGGACCTCGACGCCGCCAAGCAGAACGAGCTGTTCGACGTGGCGCGGCAGGCGTGGGCGCAGGCCGGCAAGCCGAAACCCCACCTGATGACGTCGTTCTGGTTCGCGTTCGGCTCGCCCCAGGAGTCCCGCGCGCAGGTGCATCGTCATCTGCGGCGCTACATGAACTGGATACCGGCCGAGTACGTCGACGCGATGGCGCCGACGACCGGCTGGGCGGGCACCGAGGAGCAGCTGCTGGACGTGCTGCGCAGGTTCTCCGACATCGGCACCGACGAGGTGCAGCTCATCCCGACGAGCTCGGACCTCGACCAGGTCCGGCGCGCCGCCGACGTGGCCGGGCGGCTTTAGCTGGCGCGCTCGTCGACGCTGACGGGTGCGGGCGGCTGGCCCTTGCGCAGCGTGGCCAGCAGTTCCCGGTAGGGCCCGACGAGGTAGACGGTGTCGCCGGCGCGCAGCCAGGCGTCGCGGCGCGGATGCAGGTTCAGGGGCGCGTCGTGCCGGGTGATCGCGATGACGCGGGTGCGGGTGGACAGCTCGAACATCCGCAGGCCGTCGAGTTCGCTGCCGGCCGCCACGTGCATGGCGCCGACCACGAAGGAACGCTGCCCGACCGAGAAGGTGCTGAGCACCTGCAGGCCCATCGCTGCGCCGATGAACCACGGCACGGCCAGGTCGACGGTCGAGCGGACGTGTTCGAATCCGAACCGCTGGGCGACCGCGCTGCCCAGCGCGCGGTCGTAGATGCGCAGCACGGTCGGCACGTCGGGCCGGTGCACGTGCGGCATGGTCCGCGGGCCCAGCATCTCGCGCAGCACGATCCCCGTCTCGATGTTGACCATGTCGTCCTGGGTGAGCACCGCGACCGCGCGGGCGTGGTCGACGCGGGCCGACTCCAGCGTCTGGCGCAGCGTCGCGTCCCCGAAGATCACCGGCACGTCGAGTTGGGCCGCCGACGACAGGAACCGGCTGTTCTCGTCGCGCTCGATCACCGCCACGTCGTACCCGGCGGCGGTCAGATCGCTGACGACGCGGATGCCGAACGAACCCAGGCCCACCACGACGATGTGGTTGCGCAGGTGGCGTGCCTGACGCTGCCCGGCCGAGTGGGCGAAGCGGCGCGACAGCAGCAGGTCGGCGATGAACGCGACCAGCAGCGCGGTCGTGGTCACACCGGCGAACATCAACATGATGCTGAACAGTCGCAGCCACATCGGCTGGTGCAGGAAGCTGAAGTCGCCGTATCCCACCGTGGCGATCGTCTCGGTGCTGAAGTACAGCGCGTCGATCCACGTCATGCCCGGCGGGGTCTGGTAGGTGAAGCGCAACACCGCGGTCGAGCCGATCCACAACGTCAGCGCGGCAGCCAGCGCGCGATAGAACATCGGGTTGACGTCGTTGCGCAGGGTGCGTACGGCGTCGAACAGCCGCCGCAGCCGCGGCCGGTGGGTGCGCGTGCGGTTGGGCCGGGGCGTCTTGATGCCGCAGCAGTCCAGTTCCTCGGGGGTGCCGATCATCACGGTCAGGTCGCCGGCCTGAACCCGCAGGTCCCGACCCGGGCATGCCACGACCTTGCCGGGGGTGTCGGAGTTCTTGCCGTGGATGACCGCCACCGGCGCCAGGTCGCCGTAGATGTCGCGCAGGGTTCCGTCCCGCGGCGCCTCGGCGTCGGAGACGACGAACTCGATGCCGGCAGCTTCGATCGGGTGCGTGTTGTGGGCCAGGCACGCCTCCACGACCGACGGTGCCGCCAGGTCGGCGACGTCGAGGATCGCGCCCGGGCCGTTGTCGTCGGCCACCGCTTCGCGCAGCACGCCGTTGGCCAGCCGCGCCACCACGCGCACGTCCGGGTTGGCTTTGCGCGCCAGCAGCGCGATTTCGAGGTTTATCGCGTCGTCGTCGCCGGCGCAGACGACCGCGGCGGCCCGGGCTATCCCGGCGGCGTGGAGATCGGCCGGGCTGGCGAGCTTGACGATGCTGACGCCGGCGTTGTTGAGTTCCTCGACGATCGTCGTGGCCAGTGAGTCGTCACCGCTGACGATGATGTGGCGGCGCATGGTCAGGCGCGTTTCGAGGTTGGCTCGTCCGGCATAAACCCCCACCTCTGGCGCTATCGGTGTTCGCTGGTTGTTATGACTATCGGACACCGCGCCGATTTGTGCCAGCGCTGCGCCCGGACGCGATACTGGTCTGGTGCCCATCATCGAACAGCTGGCATCCCGCGAGATCTACCGGAACGCGTGGCTGTCGATCCGCGAGGACGACATCCGGTTCCCCGACGGCGCCACCGGCATCTACAGCGTGGTGGACAAGCCGGACTACGCGCTGGTGATGCCCTACGACGGGGACCGCTTCCGACTCGTCGAACAGTTCCGGTATCCGCTCGGTGTGCGGTGCTGGGAGTTCCCTCAGGGCACCGCGGCCGAGGATCTCGAGCCGGCCGAGCTGGCCGAGCGGGAACTGCGGGAGGAGACCGGCCTGCGCGCCGCGTCGTTCGAGGCGCTGGGCCGGATCGACACGGTACCCGGAATGACCAGTCAGCGCGGCTGGGTGTTCCTGGCCACCGGGATCGTCGAGGGCGAGCACGACCGCGAACCTGAGGAGCAGGACATGCGCGATGCCTGGTTCACCCGCGACGACGTCGAGCAGATGATCCGCTCGGGGGTGATCGCCGACGCGCAGTCGCTGGCCGCCTACAGCCTGTTCCTGTTGCGCCGGCCATGAAGCGCCCGACGAGCGACCGGCTGTCGACCGGCGCGACCGTCCCGGTGCGCCGGTGGGAAACGATCACCGGCGAGTCATTGTCGATACCGGCGGCGAGCGGCACCACGCACCTGCAGTTTCGCCGATTCGCCGGGTGCCCCATCTGCAGCCTGCACCTGCGCGGATTCGCCGACCGGCACGCCGAACTCGCCGGCGCCGGGATCACCGAGGTCGTGTTCTTCCATTCCCCGGCCGATGCGCTGCGCGGCTACCAGGCGTTGTTACCGTTCGCGGTGGTCGCCGACCCCGACAAGGCGATCTACCGCGAATTCGGGGTCGAAACCAGCCTGCGCGCCGTCGCCGACCCGCGTTCGTGGTCCTCGGCGTTGCGCGGGTATCGGGCCATGCTCGACCACCGCGGCGACCCCGACTATGGCGGCGTTGGATCGAATGACGGCACAACGCATTTGGGGCTGCCCGCCGACTTCCTCATCGATGCCGACGGAACGGTTGTCGCACTCCACTACGGACGGCATGCCGACGACCAATGGTCGGTCGACGAGCTGCTGGACATCCAGCGCTCGGTGGGCCGGCCATGAGCGCGCCGGAGGTGGTCGTCTACTGGCGGCCGGGTTGTCCGTTCTGTTGGCGCCTGCGCGGCGCACTGCGCCGGCTGGGCCTGCCGACCCGGGAGGTGGACATCTGGGCCGACCCGGACGCCGCCGCGGTGGTCCGCTCGATCGCCGACGGCAACGAGACCGTTCCGACGGTGGTCGTCGGCGACATCGCGATGGTCAACCCGTCGCCCGGCCAGGTGCTCGAGGCCGTCCGCGCCCAGGCTCCCGAACTGCTCGACCAGCTCAGCGTTGCCGGACGATGGTGGTCGGCACTGCGGTCACGGCTGCGGCGCTGACGGGTCAATGCCCGCGCGGTGACCACCGCGGAAAGACATGACGATCCAGGAGACAGCGGTGAGGAAAACCAACCGGGTTTCGCGCATCTGGGCGGGTGTGCTGATTGGCGCCGCGGCCGGCGCCGCGGGCACCACCACACTCAACGTGATCACCTACCTCGACATGGCGATCCGGGGCCGGCCGGCCAGCAGCACGCCTGAGCGGACCGTCGCGGCCATGGCGAAGCTGATCCACCTGAGGGTGCCCGGCAGCGGGGACGTGCTGGCGGCCCGGCTTTCGGGCCTCGGGGCGCTGACCGGATACACCGCGGGCATCGGCATCGGCGTGATTCTGGGGCTGGCCTACGGGCTCGGCTGGCGGCCCGGGCTCACGACGGGCATCCTGGCCGCCGCCGTGTTCGCGCTGATCGGCACCAACGGGCCGATGACCGTCCTGGGGGTGACCGACCCGCGCACCTGGGGACTCGTGGGCTGGGTCAGCGACCTGGTGCCCCACATCGGTTACGGCGTCGTCACCGCCCTGGTGTTGCACTATGCGTTCACCCGTGGGGCCGAACCCGCGGCGCGGTCCTCAGGCGTACTCGTCGAGTGAGACCACGAGCGTGGTAGCGGGCGCCGCAATGTCGACGTAGTAGTGACCCGCACCCGGATGCCGACTCATATCGGTGAGTAGGTCGATGATTTCGGCCGCCTTGGCGTGGTCGAGCCGCCACACCGCCGCCGCGTCCTGGAACTGAACCTCGGCCGCGCCGGGTTCGACGAAGAACTGGTGAGTCATCTCGTCGACGTCGAGTCGAGACGACCCCTGTTGTTGTGCTTGGGTGAGCGCCGCGAGGAATGGGGTCACCCCTGCGTTGTCCATGGCCAACAGCACCGCGTCGCGGCCAAAGTAGAACTTGGGAGCCAGTCCGGCGCGAACGGTCATAGTCCTCATGCTTTCTCACAGGTCGAGTGGGTTCTCGTTGCTCCGCGTCACTTCGTCAGGTACTCGATGAGCGCGCGGCGGATCGTCTCTCCTCTCGTCACACCGTCGATCTCGGAACGCTCGTCAGCCAGGGTTACCAGGTCATCAGGCAGCCGAACCGAAAACGTGCGCGCCGCTTCATCGCTGATCGCAGGACGCCCGCGACGACGCAGTTTCTCGGCGGGAATACCCTCCTCGGCTTCGGCGACCAAACGGGCGATGGTTTCCTCGTCCACCGACTCCGGCAACGGGCGCTCGTCGTGGGCCAGGTGTGACGCAGCGGGCGACTTGTTCCGTTTGCCCGTCCTGAGCGTCGTGGCGGCGCGCGCCGCATCCTTCTTCGAAGTTGCCATGTCAGTACCTGCCTCCCGTGATGCGGAGGGCTTTGTCAAGTTCAGCCTTCCTGGCCGTCATGCAATGGATCACGAGGTCTTCCTTCGCCTTGTGAAGCACTATCAGTTCGATCAAGACTCCCGTGGCCGTGAACCCGAATACCCAGGTCCGGGGCGGATCATCGTCGACCACGTCGTAGGAGACGTGTATGTGATTCAGAGCGTGTCGTATGTCGTCCTCGGTGTACTCGCGCTTCAGGGCGGAGTCGTGGACCTTCAGTGGCCTCACTTGATTAACGTAACACGAAATTCCACGGGCCCGCGTCTATGCTGGTCAGCGCCAGCATCATGAGCCCTAGAGGTGGGTCACGACTCGGACGGCAGCCACTGCAGGGCATCCTCCGGTGTCCAACCCAGGCCCGCGTCCTGCCACTCCGTGAACGCCTCACTGCCCGTGATCGAACAGGGCAAGGGCACGATCAGCCAGCCACGCCGACGCTGTACCCCAGCCGTTTCGCCATCTCACGGTAAAACAATGCTTGGGTGCCCCCGGCAGGATTCGAACCTGACGAGACGTGCGGCGTGGCTGGTTTCTCTAACTGCGGTTTCTGCGCCTTTACCTGCGGATTAGGCACTTTTCCCACTCCGACAGTATAGGACACTGCCGGACATATCGGTACACTCAAGTTGTGCAAATCTTGTGCGGAAGTCTGACCGGTGGCGCGTAGTCGCCGCGGCTTCGGCCGTATCCGGCAGGAACGCTCGGGCCGCTACAGCGCCGCCTACATCGGCCCCGACACGAAGCTTCACCGTGCCCCCAGAACCTACGCCAGCGAGTCCGACGCCGAAGGCTGGCTTGCCATCGAGCGCCGCAAAATCGATCTCGGCACGTGGGGAGCGGTCGAACGCTCCGACGGCATCACCTTGCGCGCCTACGCGGCCCGCTGGATCGAGCAGCGCCAGTTGCGCCCACGCACGCGCTCACACTACGAGTCCATGTTGGAGCGGCTGATTCTGCCCGAGTTGGGCGACGCGAAGATTGTCACCCTGACACCGGCCAAGGTCCGCGAATGGCATGGCGCCCTCGGTTCTGGGCATCCGACCCGCAACGCGCACGCCTATGCGCTGCTGCACGCCATCTGCGCGACCGCCGTTCAGGACGAAGTGCTCGACGCCAACCCGTGCCGCATCCGCGCGGCGATGCAAACCAAGCGCCGCCGCGAAGTGGACATCCTGACGCCGGCCGAAGTGGACAAGCTGGCCGCCAAGATGCCCGCGCAGCTGCGCGCCAGCGTGGTCATGGCCGCATGGTGCGGGTTGCGCTGGGGTGAGACCTCCGAGCTCCGCCGCAAAGATGTCAGCAGCGATTGCGCCGTTCTGCACGTGCGTCGGGCCGTCACCTACCGCAACGGCAACTTCTATCCCGGAGAGCCGAAAACCGCGGCCGGCGTGCGAGATGTGGCAGTGCCGCCCCACATACGGCCAATCATCAAGTCGCACATAAAGAATCACGTCGGCCGCGCTGCCGATTCGCTGCTGTTCCCAGACGAGGACGGAAACCATCTGCGCGCTGACCTGTACCGGACTCACTGGGAGAAGGCCCGCGCAGCTATCGGCAAACCGAACCTGAGAGTCCACGACCTGCGCCACGTCGGCGCGGTGCTCGCCGCCCAATCCGGTGCCACCACAGCAGAATTGATGCACCGTCTCGGGCACACCACCCCACAAATGGCGCTGAAATACCAGCACGTCGCCGAGGGGCGCGACGCCGAAATTGCGGAACGCCTCTCGCGTCTCGCCAAAAAGTCAACGGAGACAACGTGAACGATAAACCTGACCTGTCATGGTTGACCGAAGAAGCCATGCACGAAGTCGACGCCTACCTCGATGCCCAACTTGCCGCAATTGACGCATTGAGAAGCAAGGCGTCCTACGTAGACCACGAAATCTATTGTACTGGTTGTCATTCCAAAATAATCGAAGTGATTCCGCTCAAGCTCCCCGACGGCACCGACGTTCGTGTGATCCGCTTAGCCTCCCTCGACCGGCTTCCTCGGGGTCTTCCCGACCCCGGGGATTTGCCTCCTGGTGAGCATGGGCGCCTGGCGGCGGCCGCCAGCGCAGAACGTAAAGCATCGAAGCGGCGCGGGAAGTGGGGGCGTTCGGAGCCGTTCATTGAGGGCATGTTTGACCCGACCGAACCGGTTTGGGCCGCTTGCGATTGCCGCACTGATGAATATCTGTTCACGGTCGGTGGCATCTTTGGCCGCGAAGGCCGCAAGTCCACCGTGTCGCCGCCGCCGGGACACGCCGAACAGTGACAGGTCCGTACCTTAGCGGACACGACTGTTATCGTGGGTACCGTCCGCGGGAGACCCGCGAATAGCTCGGATCTGGGCGCCCGAGCCGACCCTTTAAAGGAGGGCGGCTCACCGTGCCCAAGAACAAACCTCAACTTCGACTGGCCAGCATCCCCGTCGCAGCGGCGACGGCCGATGTTTGCACCCGCACCATTCGGCGCTACATCGCCCAAGGCCGCATACAGGGATACCGTGTCGGCCCGCGGCTGATCAAGGTCGATCTGAACGAGCTGGAAAACGCGCTGCTGCAGCCGGTCGGCGGTGGTGCTGCATGACCGAACGAAAAAGGCCGGTCCCCCCACAGGACCGACCCTCTCCAACCACCACAACTGCCCAGAATTCTAACGGATACCGCCGTCAAGACGGTTACGCCGCCCCGACCGCCGAGGACCGGCGCGAGGCCGCGGTACTGGCAGAGACTTACGCGCTCGGATACCGGCTCAGTGTCCGGTGTGTCGACTGCCATCGGCCTCTGGCTGACCCAGTCTCGGTGATCCATCATCGCGGCCCGACCTGCCGGGCACGAGCGGCGGCGGCCGATGTCTAGGACGATTGAATCGCAACAGGTCTCCTGGTGGTCAGTTCACGAGCACGTGCGGCCGTTTCTGGATCGGGTCGATTCGTGGCCGCTGGTCGGCTCTCCGGCGTGGTGCGCGCTCCCCGATGGGCCAGTGAAACTGGCCGCATTGCTCGATGCTGCCCAGCACTGGGCGCTAAGGCTGGACAGCCGCCAGGAGGCGATGTCCGAGGCATCGAAGGCCCTGTCCGCGGCTGCCGACTGGAAAGACGTTGAGCGGCAGACCCGTAACCGTCGCGACGTCTACATTCCGCGGTCGGTGATCTAGTGACTACCATCGATCGCTCGGACGAACTGCGCGAATGGTATGCCGAGGATGACCCCGACGGCGCCCAGGTACTCGACGATCTTGAAAAGTGGTTCGGGCGCTTCATCAAGGTGACGTTCGGCGGAGACCTCGCGCTGCTGGCGTTGTGGACCGTGCACACGCATCTCGCCGCCGAACTGTATACGACTCCGCGGTTGCAACTAGATTCCATCATGCCCGAGAGCGGGAAAACGACCGCACTGGATCACCTAAACCGGCTGTGCTTCAACCCGATTCAGATGGCAAGTACGCCATCACCTGCCCTGATTCCGCGCTTACTCGAACGCGAGATGCGGACTTTGTTGTTCGACGAGGTGGACCGCACGCTGCGCCCAGACGGTCCAGGAACGCCTGACCTGCTCGCGATCATCAACAGCGGCTACCGCGTCGGGGCCACCAGGCCGGTGTTGGTGCCCATCAAGGGCGGCGGCTGGGAAGCAAGCGAGATGCCCACGCACGCACCCGTAGCCATAGCCGGCAATGCCCCGGTCCTCGCAGATGACACACGGTCTCGCTGCATCCGGCTCCTGCTCATGCCCGACACGGATGGGTCGATCGAGGACAGCGATTGGGAGCACATCGAGGACGAGGCGCGTGCGCTTCACGATAGGGTCGCTCGATTCGCCGACCACGTACGCGACCAGATCAAAGGTCTCCCCGTCGATCTGCCGCCGAACTGCATCGCCCGCACCAAGGAGAAGTGGCGCCCACTCAAGCGTGTTGCAGTCGTCGCCGGGGGACGCTGGCCGGCTGTCGCCGATGAACTCATACGCCGAAGCCTCGATGAAGATGCAGCGGAACGGGATGCGGGTTTACGGAATCAGCCGCCCGCCGTGGTGCTGATGACAGACTTGCATTCCGTTTTCTCCGACCACGACGAGCTGGTACCGACGCGCGAACTCGTCGCCAAGCTCATCGGACACAATCCCGACTACTGGGGAGTGCAAAGTAGCTATGGCAAGGCACTAACCGAGCACCGGTTCGGCAAACTCGTTTCCCAGGCGTCGAAGGTCACTTCCCAGCGCCCGGGTGGACGCGGGCCAAGGGGATTCTTCCGGTCACAATTCGAACCGGTGTGGCGCCGACTCCGAATCGGTGCACCCCCATCTGAAACCGGTGCAACTGGTTATACCGGTGAAACCGGTGCAGATTCCTGCGGAAACAACCAGATGCACCGCAATAACCGCTTGCACCGATCCGAAACCCACCCCCTCGGAAACGGTGCAGAAAGTGGCTTCACACCGCCGGATGGACCTGACCGCTGCAGTGGGTGCCATTGGCACGTGCCGACGATGGGACACAAGCCAAGCTGCCCAGCAAACCAGAGCGGTGCATCGTGAAGCGCGCGAAGGTATTGCAAACTCGTCCGCTGCGCGACGGCCACCAATTCGTCGAACTCACCTGCGACTGGTGCGGCCGGTCGCACTGGTACATGGACCCGGGGCATCTGGTCTATTGCCTGGACCTGGCCAACAGGCCGTCAGAAGTCGTCGGGCTCGGGAGTCCGGTGCGATGACGGCGCCGTGGGTTGAGTTGACGGCAGCGATCCTGCGCGGCGTCCCAGCACTACCGGGTGCACTGTGCCGCGGGCATTCAGACACATTCGACGCCGGGCCATCCGACGACGACACGGCAGAGCGCATCCAGTTCGCCATCAGCGCATGCCACCGCTGCCCGGCACTAGCGGCTTGCCGTGCATGGGCCGACGAGTTGCCACACAACGGCGTTCACGGCGTCGTCGCTGGGCAGCATCGGCCATGGGTGTCGCACCCGAGCGAGCACAGGAAGCGCAAGGCGGTGTCGGCGTGACCGAAACCGACTTGCAGTGTGCTTATCGCTGTGCGGCTGAAGTCGTGCGCCGGCGCCGGCTGACTGGCGAGCCTATTCCGCCGTGGTTGAACCGCTATTACGTGCAGCTCGACACCAAAATCCGAATGTCCGCACGCGGACAGCAAAACTCGCTCAACACCGACCAGTCCGACACACTCAGCAGTATGGAAGTCGCGCAACTGATCGGGCGCAACGACAGGTGGGTCCGTCGCCACCGCGATGAACTCGGCGGCATCCAGCAGGGCGACCGCTGGCGCTTCCCACGCACAGCCGTCGAGCACTGGAAGGAAACACATTGAGTGACAACGACCCTGAGCGGCAGCAAGCCCAGCTCGAGGACTACGCCAGCCGGATGAACGACGAAGACTGGACCGCGTTCACCGCGCGCGTCCGACCGCCCAACAGCGCCGAGCAGTTGAAGGAAGTTGCCGCGCAAATACTGTCGGGAAGCCAGCTCGATGCGTGGCTCTCCGGCATCGACCCGGCAAAGTTCATCGACACGGACGGTCAGGTCGATGAGCAGCGCGTCATGGGTAGTCTGACCGCGCTATTCGGGGTGCAGCACGACCAGCCCGGCGGCCAGCAGCGTTCGAGCTGGGGCCAGCACGGCGGCCAACCACCAGGCGCGCTACCGGGGGCTGCGGGCCGTGCCGAAGCCGAGAAACGATTCGGCAAGAAACAAACCGGATCATCTACCGCAACGACTCAGAGCGGACCCGGTGCCGTCGGCCGAGCAGCAGCACAAAAGAGATTCGGAACAGGAGCACAGAAGTGAATCAGTTTCTTGCAGCCGCCTACGATCAGTTGCCCGGCTACCGGACCGCGCTGGATATCGCCGACCAGGCCCGCACCTTCATCAGCGAACTAGCACGGCCGGAGCCGATCGACCCGGCAGACGACCCTCTGAACGGCGGCAGCTTCACCGAGTGGCCGCGCCGCGTCCTCGCACACCGCTCAGCCATCGCAATAGCTGAGCAAGAGCGCGCAATCCTGGTCGACGTCCAACAGCGCGCCACCGCGGCCGCCCGCACCTGCGCCGTACAGAACATCGACGCACTACTCACACACCTGAACACCCAATTGATGGCACTCCTCGACGACGCTAAGGCGATCGTCGACCAGCTCGGCGGCGCAACGACACCCGAGGAAGCCGTCGCCAACGACGCTGGCCCCCAATGGAAAACCCTGGGTGAGCTGGCAAACGACTACGCCACGCTACGCGACGCACAACGCGAAGTCATGTACCTGGCCCCAGCGGATGTCAACATGGGCGCCCGCCGCGCCAACGGCCGCGGCGACGACCACGCCTCAAGGTTGTTCCTACGCAACATCAGCGCCGTCTGGCCCGACTGGCAGCGACCCGACCACACCGCTGCAATCCGCATCGACGGCAGCCAACCGCGGCTCGAACCATGGCCCGAACACGAATACAGCGCACAGATGCTCGCGTGGCTGGTCACATCCGCCGCCGAGCCGTGGGTACCGACGCTC
Organism: Mycobacterium cajalii; assembly: GCF_045809005.2. Classification (NCBI taxonomy): domain Bacteria; kingdom Bacillati; phylum Actinomycetota; class Actinomycetes; order Mycobacteriales; family Mycobacteriaceae; genus Mycobacterium; species Mycobacterium cajalii. The sequence continues at coordinate 4,675,025 of NZ_CM141436.1, read as the reverse complement.
CGTGAATTGCAGCAGCAACGCGAGCAGCGCCGCCGCGACGCCAACCCGAACCCGACAGTCATTGAAGGCATCCGATCCGCCCCGCTCAACGCACCGCTGGGCGACTACGACCGCGTCATCCGCAAGATCACCGCCCGAAAGGAAACCACCAATGTCCGCTGACGCTTTCGATTCCAGCCCGAGCGACCTGCCGCCGCTGACGAAGAACGTCGTCGCGGCCGCCCGCTTCGCCACAACCGCAGGCCCCATCGCATCCGAGCCAGCACTACGCGCCATCTTCAACGCGCTCGCCGACCTCGAGCGCCGCGTCATCGCGCTCGAAAGCAAGTAACCCGCAATGCTTGGGTCGGCGGCGCTGCACTTCCGATCTCCTCATCGCTGGACCCTGGGCGCCGTGGACACGCCCGCGACCACCAGCACGCGCGCCGCCGGCCCAACCCCAACCAGGGAGATGACGACCTAATGCCACGCGCACCACGTCGTTGCCCAGGCGACAACGGCAACTGCACCACACTGATCGCAGCCGGAACGAAGTACTGCGACGACCACAACTGCAACTGGCCGACCGAGCGCACCATGTCCAGCCAGATCACCTCAACATCGCAATGGAAGCGCATCCGCCGCGACATCCTCGACCGCGACGGCCACCGCTGCCAAATCCACTACCCGGGGATCTGCACCGGGAAGGCCACCACCGTCGACAAGATCCAACCAGCCTCGCGCAGACCAGACCTCGCGCTCGACCCGACGAACCTGCGCGGGGCCTGTGCCCCATGCAACGACCACAAAGCACGCACCACCGACAAACAGCGAGCGTGAACGGGAAAGTGTTTGCTACAGCAGCATCACCGCAGTTCAAACGCCTAGACGGGGGTGCCACCACCCCGGCCCCGGGCATATCGCCGCGCCTTCGCTTTCTGCGAATTCGGACGGCCGCACGCATTCCGGCTGAATCGCGTAGTGGCGCCGAGCGGGCGGAATTGGAGTCGACGGGCCGGATTCCGAGTCGCGTGATTGAGCAGGGGAAGGAGTTGACGATGGCGGGAGAGAAGACAACCTGTCCGACCTGCGGAAACAAGTTCATTGGCGGTGCTCGGGCTGTGTATTGTTCGGCGCGGTGTCGGCAGCAGGCGCGTCGTCAGCGGTCGCGCCGTGAGTGTGACAGTGACCGTGACAACTGTGACACCGGAACTGTCACAGTCACTTCGCCAGTCGCCGAGGGCGGCCATAGCGCCGAAGCGTTGGAGTTGCTGCGCTGGCTCGATGAGGAGTTGGCCGAGAACAGCGCGGATCGCGGGCTGGTTGATCCGCTGAGTTGGTCGGCGGCCGAGCGGGCGGTGTTGGAGCCCATCGCTCGGAATGTGGATCGGCAGGTGGATTTGTGGCGGCGCTGGTGCGCGAGTGATGACGACAAGGTGCGCGTGAAATTGTCCGCCGAACTCAGGCTGTTGGAGGCCAGCTTGCCGCGGTTGTTGCGTCACGTGGAGACGGATTTGCCGCAGCCGCGGTCGCGGGCGTCGGAGAAGGCTTCGAGGGCGGCGCGGACGAGATGGAGTCGGCAGCATGGCGCGTTCTAGGCGTGCTACCGGCGCGCTCGGTGTGCACGTTGCGGGAGTTTTCGAGAAGGTGCTGCGGCGCCAGTGTGAGATGGAGGCGCAGCCGGACCGGGGCCTGCTTCACGTGGAGTTGGACCGGGCGCAGCGGGATTCGGTTGAGGACCAAGCCGCCTTGGACGCTGAGCGTCTGTTTGAGGAGCGGCTGAAGTCCGGCGACCCGGTGACGGCGCCTAAGTGGATGCTCGGCGGCCACAGCGTGCCGGTGCCGAAAGACCTTGAGATATTCCGGGACCGGTCGGTGCGTTCGTACCGCGTCTATCCCAACGACCGTATCGAAATCGCGGAACGGTACGACGACTCGCCAGCGGACTGGCAGTGACGGTGCACGTTTCGTTCGTCTGCCGCTATAACCGGGGGCGTTCGCCGCTGGCCGCGGCCATGTTCACCGAGCAGTTGCGGCAGCGCGGCTTGGCGGACGCGGTGCGGGTGTCCAGCGCCGGCACGTGCCCGCTTGTCGGCGGCCGTATGGATGCTCTCGCGGCGCGGCTGCTCGTAGAGCGCGGCTACCCGATGCCGGATCATCGGGCCGCGGCGATCGGCGCCCAGGTGCTCGGCGCCGACGTGGTGGTCGCGCTCGGTCGTGAGCATGTGGGCCAGCTCCAAGCGCACGGCGTCGCCGATGACCGGCTGCACTATGTCGAGGTCCGCAATCCTTCATCGGCAAGCGATTTCGTCGAGGCGTTCGACCGCATCTCGGCCGCGCTGCCGTCGCTGCATCGGCTGGTGGATGAGCACCTGGCGCGGACACACAGCGTCGAGGGTTGGCGCTTTTGGATTGTGCGCCCCGGCGAGGATCTGCTGCGGAATCCGGTGGCGCCGGGATCGTGGTCGAAGGCAGCCCAGATAGCCCTGTGTCGCCGCGACTCGGCGCACCAGCCGCCAGCGCCGGGTTGCATTTGTGGTGTTTATGCGGACCGAACCTGGGCGGCGGTATCGGCTCGGGCATCGGCGTACAAGAGCCAGGTCGCAGGGTGGGCGTCGGTCCTGGGCGTGGCCGCGCAACCGGCCTACGTCGCCGGCCGCGTGCGCCTCAATGGGGCCGTGCCGTACAGCGACCCGCTGTTGCCGAAGTTCGATGACCTCGGCGTTGAGTGGCGCGCCGCTTCGGGCGAAATCCTCGAGCTGTACATCGTGGCCGCGGGATGCGATCAGCGGGTCGGCGAGCTGCTGGCGGCTAGGTACGGGGTTCCGATGTCTACGTGTAGTTACGCTGCCCCGTGATCAGCGCCCGAATCCCGGCCAGTCCGTGTTGAGATCGAAAACAGCGCCAGCCGAAGTGCCACTTTTTGTTTGGTGAACCTCGCCGGTATCACGCGCTGTAAAAGTGGCGAACGGCAGTGTGGCATTGATCGACCTTTCGGCCCATGGGTTGACCCAAAGAGTCGGCATTTGCGCCGATACGCGCCAAGGATAGATATTTTCACCGTCGAGTACCGCGGAAACGCGCGCCCCGCGTTTCGGGGGGCCTTGACGCCAATAACCGTCGCGCCTGCGAACGGCGCGCACAGATTCGGGTTGCCCTTCGTAGTATTCGATTGCTCGTGACCCGAACAACGCTTCGGCCACTTCATCTTGCTCGAGGAACCCTGAGGTGTTGAGGACGGCGACGACCAACGGCTTGTCCGGCTGCCCATAGTGTCCGCCTTTGCGACTGACGAGGTCACGGTAGCGGACCGTGTCGTTGTTGATGGATCCTCCGGTCATTGGATAACTCCCGATGAGACGGCTTGTTTCCCCGCGACTTTCGGGCTTCACTGGAAATGCACCGTATTCGATGATCCATCCCCGCACGCGGAGCACTAACGCTGGGATACCCATCCCTGCGTCGATCTGCTCTGCGACTTCGTCCGGGTCCAGAGATGAAAGCCAGGATTCGAGTGGCTGAACAATCTCAGACGCCTTAGGTCTTTGCGTTCCGCTTTGGTGAATCTCGATGTCCACCATAAAGTTTGGGTCGCGAGCCTGATTTGTGGCTTCAAAGATCCATGATCGTTCGCCGCTGCCTTGGCCTTTCACCGGTCCAAGACCTGATAGGAAAATAACGCATTCGACGTACATGCTGACCCCGTCACGGATCACCAGGAAGTCTGGTTGCCGGCTCGTGTTTTCCAGTACCGGGTGGATAGCTACTTGGTAGCCGAGGCGGCGAAACAGCGTGTAGGTATACAGCTCCCACCAGGCGCCGATGTGTTGGATGTTGTCGTCGTCTTGGAATCGGCTTCGCAGATCCGCCTGCGCGGCCACTGGATATTCAGTGAACCAGTCCTCAATAAGGTTGCGGACCAATCCCCAGTCGGGCCGTGCTGCGCGGTTGAGAAAGCGATACGAGCTTTCGGTGTCGGACGCGGGTGCTAGATTTGTCCGTTCGAAGTCATCGAAAATGCGAGACATGCGCCTAAGCCGTCCGTGTCACGAGCACCCGATATTGTGCGCATTGATCGGCAGTGAGCAATCCCCAGCCACGCTCCCACCCAGCGGTGGGTTGTTCGCGGTCCCGTAGGGCAGCCAGGGCTGGTACTGCGTGCACGGGTAGTACACGGTGTAGTTCTGGCCGAGGAACTGGCAGCAGCCGGGACCGCCGAATGGTTGGCAGCCTGGTTCGGCGTGGGCTGATGCGGGATCGAACGCGCCGAAGCCGTAGGCGGACAGCAGAAGCGCAGCAGCGGCGAGTATGCGTTTCATCATGGTCTCCAATCGGCCGTGTTCAGGCGTTGCCGCCGCAGCCGCTCGGCGGTGCGGGGCTGTTGTCAGGGTTGACGCATTCTGGTTTGTGCGCCCAGTTCCCGCCACCCCACGAACCGCCGGTGCCGAGGATTTGATGCCAGCGGGTGCCGTCTGGGTAGGGCGCGCCGTCGCACCATCCGAATCCGAACGCGCCGCCCTGGCCGCCGGCGCAGTTGCCGTGCTGCCGGTCCGGGATATGGGGGTCCTGCCAAGGTGGCGGCGGATCCGCGTGTGCTGCGGGCGTGGCGCCGAAGGCTGCGCAGGCGGTTATTGCTGCGGCGACGAATAGTCGTTTCATCTTCTCTCCAAGATGTTGCTCAGTCCGCTTGGAAGCCCGATAAGCAGGCAGTGTCTCTCTGCAGGTATTCGCTCGCGGCGAAAACAGCCGTTCCCGTTGAAAGGTGCGGCCGGTCATCGTCTGGTCCGTATCGGCCTGGTGAGCATCGGGGTGGTCGGCCAATCGGTCAGGACGTGCCGCACCGATACCGGAGCCGTCCGCGGCTTCGGCGGTGGGTTGAGCGGCGCCGGTAGCAGCGGGTGCGGAGCGAAGATGGCCCGGGCCATCAGTGTGCGGTGTTCCCAGTCGGCTCGGGCCGCGATGGCTGCCCGCTTCCGATTCCTGCGGTCGACCCAGCCGGCCGCGGCGACGATCAGCAGCGGGATGAAGAACCACGGGAAGGCCAAGATCACACCGACGAGGGTGTACATGGTCGGCAACGCGATGACCGCGACGGCGGCCGGGTGACGGTCCACCCAGCCGCCGCGCGAACAGCGCGACTCATAGCCACAGCGCGGACACGCGTGGCTAACCACGGACCCACCGTTGCACTTCGGCCGCCGCGTTGAGCAACGCTCGAGCCAGCTCTTGGGCCTGATCGGCCGATAGTTCAGAGCCGTGGTGGAAATGAACGTCGATCGTCGGCGCGTCCTGGCCGTTGTCGACGCTGCCATCCGCGAGTTGCACTCCGCAGGTGCGTACTTCGGCGATCACTTCGGCGGCGCCATTCAGCACGGCGCGATCAGGGCCGCGGAAGCAGCGACACTCGTTGTCCCAGGATGCCCAAGCGTCGTCGTCGGTGACTGCGCCAGGCGGCAGTGCAACCTCGGGCCGCGGGTTGGTGCTCGTGCTCATCGTGTCACCTGCCGGTCTATCTCGGCGGCAGCTTCGAGCAGCACGGCGGCCAGCTCGCGGGCCTGGTCGCTGTTGAGGTGGTCACCGATCACGACTACCTCGTACTCATCGATGCGCCCATCGGCGTGCTGGCAGGCATTCATCGACGCGCGGGCGTCGCTGTCGGTGACCTGGTGGCGCAGGAATGTGACCGTGCGCCACGGCTGGGCGTCGATGTCTTCCCATCGGTCAGCTTCTACCGTGCCGACTGGCAGCGCGACGTTAGGGGACCTGTTTGGTGTGGTGGTAGTCATGACTTCACCCACCCGTCGATCACGTCGGCGGCTTCTGAAAAGGCCACGATCGCCGAGTCAAATTCGTTCATCTGGTCAACCTCGGCTGCCGCGTCAGCGAGTGCTTCGGCGAGTTTGCGGGCCTGGGCGGTCGTGAGAACGTCGTCGCCTTCGCGGATCTGGCAACGCACCAAACGCTCCGGGAATCCATTCGCGAGTTGGGTGCCCTCGATGCGCACCTCGATCGGGTCGCCGCGCAGGCGCTCGACGCGGCGGACTGTGCCGTCGAAGATGCGGGACGGCAGCTGGCGCCCGGTGACCTCGGCCGACTCCCAGTTGAACACTCGGGAGGCGCCGGCAGGCATCGGGACGGCGGCCATCTCGGGGCAGTCGGGGACATGCCGGCCGATGCCGCCGCAGCATGCGCGGGTTTCGGAGTCGACCGGGTGCGGGTTGGTTGTGGTGGCTGTCATGGTGGTGCCTTCCTGCGTGGGGAAGTCCACCGTCACTCCAGGCACCGACAAGCTGTCGCGGGATGGTGAGGTCGTCATATACGGGCTCCGTTCTGCTCGGAGCCACGCCGATGTTGCGCGAATATTGCGCGGGATTGCATCTGCGCTGGTCAGATGGTGCCCCCGGCAGGATTCGAACCTGCGGCCTTCTGCTCCGGAGGCAGACGCTCTATCCCCTGAGCTACGGGGGCGCACTGAACAAGATGTTGCGCCGTTGGGGCCCCGACAGCCTAACGCATTCCGGCGGGCGCTTCGTCACCGCGATGGATGGCGGGAGCACCCGAGCCAATAGGATGGACGCTCGTGACCCCCGCCGACCTGGCCGAGCTGCTCAAGACCACCGCCGCCGCGGTGCTGGCCGAGCGTGGGCTCGACACCGCGGCGTTGCCGCCGACGGTCACCGTGGAGCGTCCGCGCAGCCCCGAGCACGGCGACTACGCCAGCAACCTGGCGCTGCAGCTCGCCAAGTTGGTCGGCGCCAACCCTCGTGAGCTGGCCGGATGGCTGGCCGAGGCGCTGGCACGCAACGACGGGATCTCGCAGGCCGAGGTGGCCGGGCCGGGCTTCATCAACATGCGCCTGGAGGCCTCGGCGCAGGCCGTCGTCGTCACCAACGTCATCGACGCCGGCGACACGTTCGGCCACGCCGACGACCTGGTCGGGCAGAAGATCAACCTCGAGTTCGTCTCGGCCAACCCGACCGGACCGATCCACATCGGCGGCACCCGCTGGGCCGCCGTCGGGGACGCGCTGGGCCGGCTGCTGTCCAGCCAGGGCGCCGCCGTGGAGCGCGAATACTATTTCAACGACCACGGCGCCCAGATCGACCGGTTCGCCAACTCGTTGATCGCCGCGGCCAAGGGCGAACCGGCGCCCGAAGACGGCTACGCCGGTGACTACATCACCGACATCGCCGCGCACGTGCTGGCCAAGGCCCCCGACGCGCTGAGCCTGCCCGAACCCGAGATGCGCGAGACCTTCCGCGAAATCGGGGTCGACCTGATGTTCACGCACATCAAGGAGTCGTTGCACGAGTTCGGCACCGACTTCGACATCTACACCCACGAAGACTCGATGCACACCAGCGGCCGCGTCGAGGAGGCCATCGCCCGGCTCCGCCAGACCGGCAACATCTACGAGAAGGACGGCGCAAGCTGGTTGCGCACCAGCGCTTTCGGTGACGACAAGGACCGCGTCGTGATCAAGAGCGACGGCAAGCCCGCCTACATCGCCGGTGACATCGCCTACTACCTGGACAAGCGGCAGCGCGGGTTCGACCTGTGCATCTACATGCTCGGCGCCGACCACCACGGCTACATCGCGCGCCTGAAGGCCGTGGCCGCCGCCTTCGGTGAGGACCCGGCCACCGTCGAGGTGCTCATCGGGCAGATGGTCAACCTGGTCCGCGACGGCCAGCCGGTGAAGATGAGCAAGCGGGCCGGCACCGTGATCACCCTCGACGACTTGGTCGAGGCGATCGGCGTCGACGCCGCGCGCTACAGCCTGACCCGCTCCTCGGTGGACACCCCGATCGACATCGACCTGGCGCTGTGGTCCTCGGCCTCGAACGAAAACCCGGTCTACTACGTGCAATACGCGCACGCCCGCCTTTCGGCGCTGGCTCGCAACGCCGCCGAGCTCGGCCTGGTTCCCGACACCGCCCACCTCGAGCTGCTCACCCACGACAAGGAGGGCACGCTGCTGCGCAGCCTCGGCGAATTCCCCCGCGTGCTCAAGACGGCGGCCACGCTGCGCGAACCGCACCGGGTCTGCCGCTACCTGGAAGACCTCGCCGGCGACTACCACCGGTTCTACGACTCGTGCCGCGTGTTGCCGCAGGGCGACGAGCAGCCCACCGACCTGCACGCCGCGCGGCTGGCCCTGTGCCAGGCCACCCGCCAGGTCATCGCCAACGGACTGACGATCCTGGGCGTCGGCGCCCCGGAGCGCATGTGACCGTGCATCCCGCCGGTCCCCGGCACGCCGAAGAGACCCGCCATCCTGGCAGCCCGCCGCGGCCGCAGTCCCCCGAGGAGCTGCTGGCGCTGGCGCCGAACGTGTGGCCGCGCAACACCGTTCGAGACGCGACCGGCGTCGTCAGCATCGCGGGTTTGCCGGTGACCGAGCTGGCCCGCGAGTACGGGACGCCGCTGTTCGTGGTCGACGAGGACGACTTCCGCTCCCGCTGCCGGGAGATGGCGGCGGCCTTCGGTGGCGGGGGCAACGTCAACTACGCCGCCAAGGCGTTCCTGTGCGGCGAGATCGCCCGCTGGGTCGACGAGGAGGGCCTGTCCCTGGACGTGTCCACCGGCGGTGAGCTGGCCGTGGCGCTGCACGCGAACTTCCCCCCGGAGCGGATCACCCTGCACGGCAACAACAAATCGGTCGCCGAACTCACCGACGCCGTCAAGGCGGGGGTGGCGCACGTCGTCGTCGACTCGATGACCGAGATCGAGCGCCTCGACGCGGTCGCGGCCGACGCCGGCGTCGTCCAGGACGTCTTCGTGCGCCTGACCGTCGGCGTGGAGGCGCACACGCACGAGTTCATCTCCACCGCGCACGAGGACCAGAAGTTCGGGCTGTCGGTGGCCAGCGGCGCGGCGATGGCCGCGGTGCGCCGGGTGTTCGCCACCGATCACCTCCGGCTGGTCGGGCTGCACAGCCACATCGGCTCGCAGATCTTCGACGTCGCCGGCTTCGAGATCGCCGCCCATCGCGTCATCGGCCTGCTGCGCGAGATCGTCGCCGAGTTCGGCGCCCAGAAGACCGCCCAGCTGTCCACGGTGGATCTCGGCGGCGGCCTTGGCATTTCGTATCTGGCGCCCGACGATCCGCCGCCGGTGACCGACCTGGCGGCCAAACTCCAAGCCATCGTGCGCAGCGAGTCGGCGGCCGTGGGATTGCCCACGCCCAAACTCGTGGTCGAGCCCGGACGGGCCATCGCCGGACCGGGCACGATCACGCTGTACGAGGTCGGCACGGTCAAGGACGTCGACGTGAGCGCCACGGCGAACCGGCGTTACGTCAGCGTCGACGGGGGCATGAGCGACAACATCCGCACCGCGCTCTACGGCGCCGAGTACGACGCCCGGCTGGTCTCGCGGGGCAGCGATGCGCCGGCGGTGCAGGCCCGCATCGTGGGGAAACACTGCGAAAGCGGTGATATCGTCGTGCGCGACGCCTGGGTGCCCGGCGACCTGAGGCCCGGCGATCTGCTTGCGGTGGCCGCGACCGGTGCGTATTGCTATTCGCTCTCGAGCCGCTACAACATGATCGGCCGGCCGGCCGTGGTCGCGGTGCGCGCCGGGCGGGCCCGCCTGATCCTGCGCCGGGAGACGGTCGACGATCTGCTGAGTCTGGAAGTGAGGTGAACGGCCTGTGCCCGGTGGTGAAAAGCCAGTCGGCGTAGCGGTACTCGGGTTGGGCAACGTCGGCAGCGAAGTCGTCCGCATCATCGAGGACAGCGCCGACGACCTCGCGGCCCGCATCGGCGCCCCCCTGCTGCTGCGCGGCATCGGGGTGCGCCGCGTGGCCGCCGACCGCGGCGTCCCCGTCGAGTTGCTCACCGACGACGTCGAAGAACTCGTCTCGCGCGAGGACGTCGACATCGTCGTGGAGGTGATGGGCCCGGTCGAGCCGGCGCGCAAGGCGATCCTGACCGCGCTCGAGCACGGCAAGTCCGTCGTGACGGCGAACAAGGCGTTGCTGTCGATCTCCACCGGCGAACTGGCGCAGGCGGCCGAAACCGCCAACGTCGACCTGTATTTCGAGGCGGCGGTCGCGGGCGCCATCCCGGTCATCCGCCCGCTCACCCAGTCGCTGGCCGGCGACACGGTGCTGCGGGTGGCCGGAATCGTCAACGGCACCACCAACTACATCCTGTCCGCGATGGACAGCACCGGCGCCGACTACGGCAGCGCACTGGCCGACGCCAGCGCGCTGGGCTACGCCGAGGCCGATCCCACGGCCGACGTGGAGGGCTACGACGCCGCGGCCAAGGCCGCGATCCTGGCCTCCATCGCCTTCCACACCCGGGTGACCGCCGACGACGTGTACCGCGAGGGCATCACCAAGATCACCCCCGACGACTTCGCCTCCGCGCGGGCCCTGGGCTGCACCATCAAGCTGCTGTCGATCTGCGAGCGTGTCACGGGCGGCGACGGCCAGGAGCGGGTGTCGGCGCGGGTCTACCCGGCGCTGGTGCCCCTGTCGCATCCGCTTGCCACGGTCAACGGCGCCTTCAACGCCGTGGTGGTCGAGGCCGCGGCCGCCGGCCGGCTGATGTTCTACGGCCAGGGCGCCGGCGGTGCGCCCACGGCGTCGGCGGTGACCGGCGACCTGGTGATGGCCGCCCGCAACCGGGTGCTGGGCAGCCGGGGTCCCAAGGAGTCCAGGTACGCCCAACTTCCCATCGCGCCAATGGGTTTGATCACGACCCGCTACTACGTCAGCATGGACGTCGCCGACAAGCCCGGCGTCTTGTCCACGGTGGCCGCGGAATTCGCCAAACGCGAGGTGAGCATCGCCGAGGTACGGCAGGAGGGCGTGGCCGACGAGGGCGGGCGGCGCGTCGGCGCCCGGATCGTGGTGGTCACCCACACCGCGACCGACGCCGCGCTCTCCGAAACCGTCGAGGCGCTCGCCGAGCTGGACGTCGTGCAGCGGGTGGCCAGCGTGCTGAGGCTGGAAGGAACCACCCTATGAGCGCTCCACGGATGGCCACCCACGTTCCGTGGCCGGGGCTGATCGCCGCCTACCGCGACCGGCTGCCGGTCGGTGACGACTGGACCCCGGTCACGCTGCTCGAGGGCGGCACCCCGCTGATCGCCGCGCCCCGGCTCTCCGAGCTGACCGGCTGCACGGTTCACCTCAAGGTCGAGGGGCTCAACCCGACCGGTTCCTTCAAGGACCGAGGCATGACGATGGCGGTGACCGACGCGGTGGCCCGCGGCCAGCAGGCCGTGCTGTGCGCCTCGACCGGGAACACCTCGGCCTCGGCGGCGGCGTATGCCGCCCGCGCCGGCATCACCTGCGCGGTGCTGATCCCGCAGGGCAAGATCGCGATGGGCAAGCTCGCGCAAGCCGTCATGCACGGCGCGAAGATCATCCAGATCGACGGCAACTTCGACGACTGCCTGGAGCTGGCCCGCAAGATGACCGCCGACTTCCCGACGATCGCGCTGGTCAACTCGGTCAACCCGGTGCGCATCGAGGGCCAGAAGACGGCGGCGTTCGAGATCGTCGACGCGCTGGGCCGCGCCCCCGACATCCACTCGCTGCCCGTCGGCAACGCCGGGAACATCACCGCCTACTGGAAGGGCTACCGGGAGTACCACCAGGAGGGCGTGATCGACGCCCTGCCCCGCATGCTGGGCACCCAGGCCGCCGGCGCGGCGCCCCTGGTGCACGGCAAGCCCGTGCGCCATCCCGAGACCATCGCGACCGCGATCCGCATCGGCGCACCGGCATCCTGGACGGCGGCCGTCGAGGCCCAGCAGCAATCCAACGGACGCTTCCTGGCCGCCACCGACGAGGAGATCCTGGCCGCCTACCACCTGGTGGCCAGCTCCGAGGGTGTCTTCGTCGAGCCGGCGTCGGCGGCCAGCATCGCCGGGCTGCTCAAGGCCGTCGAGGACGGCTGGGTGGCCCGCGGTTCGACGGTGGTGTGTACGGTGACGGGCAATGGGCTCAAGGATCCCGACACCGCGCTGAAAGACATGCCGACCGTGTCCCCACTGCCCGTGGATCCCGTGCTCGTCGTCGAGAAGTTGGGACTGGCCTGACGGTGACTCTGATGCTGCCCGCGGGCCTGGTGGCGAGCGCCGTGGTGTCGGCTTCCAGCGCCAACCTGGGTCCAGGTTTCGACAGCATCGGTCTCGCGTTGAGCCTTTGCGACGACGTGGTCGTGGAGACAACGGATTCCGGACTGCGGGTGCTGGTCGAGGGGGAAGGTGCCGACTCGCTGCCGCGTGGCCCCGAACATCTGGTGGTCCGCGCGGTCCAACGCGGTCTGCAGGCCGCCGGCGTCGGCGCCCCGGGGCTGGTGGTCCGCTGCCGTAACGCCATCCCGCACTCGCGCGGTCTGGGCTCCTCCGCCGCGGCGGTGGTCGGTGGCCTTGCTGCGGCCAACGGCCTTGTCGCACAGGCTGATTCGACTCCGTTGACGGACGCGCAGCTGATCCAGCTGGCTTCGGAGTTCGAGGGTCACCCCGACAACGCCGCGGCCGCGGTGTTGGGCGGTGCGGTGGTCTCGTGGGTGGACCGCACCGGTGCCGGTCCCGCCTTCTCGGCGGTGCCGCTGCGGCTTCATCCGCAGATCCGGCTGTTCTGCGCGATTCCCGAGGTGCGTTCGTTGACCGCCGAGACCCGGGTTTTGCTGCCCGCCCACGTCAGCCACGACGACGCGAGCTTCAACGTCAGCCGCGCCGCGCTGCTGGTGGTGGCGCTGACCGAACGACCGGATTTGCTGCTCGTGGCCACCGAAGACATGCTGCACCAACCGCAACGTGCCCCGGCGATGCCGGCCTCGGCGGAATATCTGCGCCTGCTGCGGCGTCATAGTGTCGCAGCGGCGCTTTCCGGGGCCGGCCCGTCATTGATCGCACTCAGCACAGAGGCGGAGTTGCCCTGGCAAGCGCTGGAGTACGGTGCCGCAAACGGATTCACCATCACCGAGATGACCGCCGGCGACGCAGTTCGCTGGGGCCCGGGGGTCACCGTCGCCGGTTGATCCGCGGCGCGGCCGAGGGGTTTGCCCTGTTGCCTCGTGTCAAGATGCGCGCGAGGATTGATTCGTTGCCTCATTCGAGGATGCGCGCGTAACGGGGGCTTTTTTGGCCGGCCCGGCCTTGCTGGTGGTGATCGTGAGTAGCTCTGTGGTCAGGGCCTGGATCTGGCGTTGCACGGCGGCTGGGTTGATGCCGGTGTAGGTGTCGGCGAGGATCGCCTTGTCCTGGGCGCAGACCGCCTCGTGGCGCTCCGCGCGACGATGCGGGGTGGTGGCCTTGTCGTGTTTTTTGCTGACCTTCGCGCCGACACGGGTCTTCGAAACGAGTTTTTGCTGCGGGTAGAAGTAGTTGGTCAGCAGTGACTGCAATACCCAGATCTTGTTGAGCAGCAACAGTTCCGCGGTGGTGTCGTAACGGTGGTAGCCGACCACGGTGCGCACGATCGCCCAGTTCTTCTGCTCCACGTGGCAACCGTCGTTGGAGTTGCCTGGCCGTGAGCGGGTGAAGGTGATCTTCCGCTGCTCGCACCAGGCCAACAGGTGATGATTGATGAACTCACTTCCGTTGTCACTGTCTACGCCCAGGATCGGGAACGGCATGGCCTTCGCGATATCGTCCAACGCCGCGAGCACCCATTTACGGGCCTTGTTGGGCACGCTGCGGTTCTCGGTCCACCCGGTGGCGATGTCGGTGACGGTCAGCGTGTAAGCGTGCTCACCAGCGGCGTTGCCGCCCTCATGGCCGACCAGGTCGATCTCAACGAACCCGGGCACCGCGTCGTCCCAGTCCGCCCAGGTGCGGATCGGGATCTGGGATTTGAGCAGTGATCCCGGCTTGGTATGGCTGCGGCCCTTGAGCTCGTGGCGCTTGCGCTCGGGGGCCAGGCGGCGGTCGATGGTGGCCGCCGACATGCCCACCAGCAGCGCCGCGGTGTCGTCATCGATGATCAGCTCGCCGAACCGGCGCAAGATCGCCACCAACTCGTCGAGCATCGGCGCCAGTCGTTTGCCGGCGGGCATTCCCAGCACCGCCCAGCAGAACGTCAGCGCCGCAATAACTTTCGGCCCATACTTCGGTGGACGCGGCGCCCTGATCTTGACGACCTTCGGGCGCAGTGCATTCTTCAATGCCTTGCGTGCATGGTTGCGGTGCCAGCCGGTGGTAGCACACAACTCATCGAGGATCCGGCCCTTGCCGGCCTTGTCAGCTCGCGCGTAGCGGGTCGCGATCGCCTTCGTCACAGCCTTGCGTTGACTCACCGTCAGTCCCATCCTCTGGGCCTATCCAGCGATACATCTCCGGCCGGGTAGGCGCGCCGCACGCGCGCATTCTCAGCTGAGGCAACGAATGGGTCTACGCGCGCATTTTTGGTGAGTCAACGCGTTTGCTTGCTTCCGGCCAGGATGCGGGCTATCCTCGGCATCGTCCAGCAATCGCAGCATCTGCTTCTGCATCCATACTGCCTTGCCGCTAGGACACCACCAATTCTTCTCGTGGACGAGGTCGCCGTTTCTCACGCCGATCCTGGCACTGATCCCGGCGATCACCGTCGCAGAGTCGACGATTGGGCGCACTCGGCAATTCGAGCTACGTGCGCAACGAACCCCCTTATGACGTGATCAGCGGGGGAAGAAAGGAAATCCGTGACTGATACGGACCTCATCACGGCTGGCGAAAGCACCGAGAACGATCACGCGTCGAATTCCGTGAACCATGACGCGCCGGCCGTCAAAGCCTCTGCCTCGGGCGGGTCGCTGTCCACGATGGTGCTGCCCGAGCTGCGCGCGCTGGCCAGCCAAGCCGGCGTAAAGGGCACGTCAGGCATGCGCAAGAATGAACTGATCGCCGCAATCCAGGAACACCGGGGCAAGGCCAACGGCACAACCGCCGGTGGCGGGCCGGCTCCTGAGAAGAGCGACAAATCCGACAGCGAAACCGCCACCGCCGAAGCGCCGGCCCCCCAGGCCGACCAGAACGAGGCGAAAGCCGAGGCGCCACGCCGGGAACGTCGCGGCGCGTCCCGCGAGGCCGGTTCGAAGAACCGCGCCCGGGACGACGAGCGCGACGGCTCGGGTAACGGCGGGGGCAAGTCGGCCGACGCGGCCGACAATCGCCAAGAGCGCCAACGCGACACCCAAGAGCGCCAACAGAACACGAAGTCCGACGAGCGCGGGCGGGACGGCGGTGGCGAGCAGGGCAATGACCAGCAGGGCTCGGGTAACCAACAGTCGCGCGCCTCGAACCAGCAGGACGACGAGGGCGACGGGCGCCAGGGCCGGCGCGGACGCCGCTTCCGGGACCGCAAGCGCCGCAGCGAACGTTCCGGCGACGGCGCCGACACCGAACTGCGCGAGGACGACGTCGTCCAGCCGGTGGCCGGGATCCTCGACGTCCTCGACAACTACGCGTTCGTGCGCACCTCCGGGTACCTGGCCGGCCCGCACGACGTCTACGTGTCGATGAACATGGTGCGCAAGAACGGCCTGCGCCGCGGCGACGCGGTGACCGGCGCGGTGCGCGTGCCCCGCGACGGCGAACAGGCCAACCAGCGGCAGAAGTTCAATCCGCTGGTGCGGCTGGACACCATCAACGGCGGATCGGTCGAAGACGCCAAGAAGCGGCCCGACTTCAGCAAGCTGACGCCGTTGTACCCCAACCAGCGGCTGCGCCTGGAAACCACGACCGAGCGGCTGACCACGCGGGTCATCGACCTGATCATGCCGATCGGCAAGGGCCAGCGCGCGCTGATCGTCTCCCCGCCCAAGGCGGGCAAGACGACCATCCTGCAGGACATCGCCAACGCGATCACCAAGAACAACCCCGAATGCCACCTCATGGTCGTGCTCGTCGACGAGCGGCCCGAGGAGGTCACCGACATGACGCGCTCGGTCAAGGGCGAGGTCATCGCCTCGACGTTCGACCGCCCGCCGTCGGACCACACCTCGGTGGCCGAGCTGGCGATCGAACGCGCCAAGCGGCTCGTCGAGCAGGGCAAGGACGTCGTGGTGCTGCTGGACTCGATCACCCGCCTCGGGCGCGCCTACAACAACGCCTCGCCCGCGTCGGGCCGGATCCTCTCCGGTGGTGTCGATTCGACCGCCCTGTATCCGCCGAAGCGCTTCCTCGGTGCCGCGCGCAACATCGAGGAGGGTGGGTCGCTGACCATCATCGCCACCGCGATGGTCGAGACGGGGTCCACCGGTGACACGGTCATCTTCGAGGAGTTCAAGGGCACCGGCAACGCCGAGCTCAAGCTGGACCGCAAGATCTCCGAGCGCCGGGTGTTCCCCGCGGTCGACGTCAACCCGTCGGGCACCCGCAAGGACGAGTTGCTGCTCTCGCCGGACGAGTTCGCGATCGTGCACAAGCTGCGCCGCGTGCTGTCGGGCCTGGATTCCCACCAGGCCATCGACCTGCTGATGAGCCAGCTGCGCAAGACCAAGAACAACTACGAGTTCCTGGTGCAGGTGTCCAAGACGACGCCCGGCTCCATGGACAACGACTAGGGGCTGCACCCGACACGCCGACCGACGTCGCCGTGGATCATGTCTGGGCGCAACCCCGGCGCACCGGGAATGCGGCGATGCACGCCGGTGTTTTGGGGAGGTATCGGTTGACCTGGCATAATCGACGCTCGACAACCTGAAGAGGACTCCCATGAAAACTGACATCCATCCCGCCTACGAGCCCACCACGGTGCACTGCGGATGCGGCAACACGTTCGAGACCCGCAGCACCAAGCCGGGTGGCCGCATCGTCGTCGAGGTGTGCTCGCAGTGCCACCCGTTCTACACGGGCAAGCAGAAGATCCTCGACAGCGGCGGCCGCGTGGCCCGCTTCGAGAAGCGTTACGGCAAGCGCAAGGGCGCAGCTGACAAGGCCGACGCGGCCGACAAATAGCCGGCTCACCGACGCCCGGACTGTGTGTGACCCGCACAGGCGGGCGTCGGTTCGTGTCTGCGCCGAACAGCGTGCGGAAGGAGGTGTGACATGACGCAGCCGACGCAGGCGATCGATGTGCTGCTCGCCGAACATGCCGACCTTGAGCACCAACTGGCAGATCCGGAATTGCACAGCAATCCCGGGGAGGCGCGCAAAGCCGGCCGCCGGTTCGCCCGGTTGGCCCCCATCGTCGCCACCCACCGCAAGCTGACGTCGGCCAGGGAAGACCTGGAGACGGCGCGCGAACTGGCCGCCGACGACCCGTCGTTCGCGGAGGAGGTCACCGCGCTCGAAGCGCGGGTGGCCGAGTTGGACACCCAGCTCACCGACATGCTGGCGCCCCGCGACCCGCATGACGCCGACGACATCGTCCTCGAGGTGAAATCCGGCGAGGGGGGCGAGGAGTCTGCTTTGTTCGCCGCCGACCTGGCCAGGATGTACATCCGCTACGCCGAGCGGCACGGCTGGACCGTGACGGTGCTGGACGAGACGTTCTCGGATCTGGGCGGCTACAAGGACGCGACGCTGTCGATCGCCAGTAAGGGCGACGCCGTCGACGGCGTCTGGTCGCGGTTGAAGTTCGAAGGCGGGGTGCACCGCGTGCAGCGGGTCCCGGTGACGGAATCCCAAGGCCGGGTTCATACTTCGGCGGCCGGGGTACTGGTCTATCCGGAGCCCGAGGAAGTCGGCGAGGTGCAGATCGACGAGTCCGACCTGCGCATCGACGTGTACCGCTCGTCCGGCAAGGGCGGCCAGGGCGTCAACACCACCGATTCGGCGGTGCGCCTCACCCACCTGCCCACGGGCATCGTCGTCACCTGCCAGAACGAGCGTTCGCAGCTGCAGAACAAGGCCCGCGCCATGCAGGTGCTGGCCGCCCGCCTGCAGGCGCTCGCCGAGGAGCAGGCGCTGGCCGACGCGTCGGCGGATCGGGCCAGCCAGATTCGCACCGTCGACCGCAGCGAACGCATCCGCACCTACAACTTCCCGGAGAACCGGATCACCGACCACCGGATCGGCTTCAAGGCGCACAATCTCGACCAGGTTCTCGGCGGCGACCTGGACGCGCTGCTCGACGCGCTGAGCGCCGCCGACAAGCAGTCACGGCTGCAGCAGGCATGACGACTCGGCTGCGGCGTTCGATCGACTCCGCGGCGGCGCTGCTCGCCCGGGCGGGGATCGATTCGGCGCGGTGGGACGCCGAGGAACTGGCCGCCCATCTGGCCGGCACCGACCGGGGCAGGCTGGGTCTGCTGGACACGCCCGACGACGAGTTCTTCGGTCGGTACCGCGACGCCGTCGCCGCCCGCTCGCTGCGGGTGCCGTTGCAGCATCTTCTCGGGACGGCGGCGTTCGGGCCGCTCCTTCTGCACGTCGGCCCGGGTGTGTTCATCCCGCGTCCGGAGACCGAAGCCATGCTGGAGTGGGCGATCGCGCAGCCGCTCGGCGCCCGGCCCGTGATCGTCGATGCGTGCACCGGATCCGGTGCCCTGGCGGTCGCGCTGGCCCGGCACCGTGCCGGTCTCGGGCTGGACGCCCGGATCATCGCCATCGACGACTCGGCGCCGGCGCTCGAGTACGCGCGCCGCAACGCCGAGGGCACCGCCGTCGAGCTGGTGCGCGCCGACGTCGGCACGTCGGGACTGCTGCCCGAACTCGACGGCGGCGTCGACCTGGTCGTGTCCAACCCGCCCTACGTTCCCGACGATCCGGATTCCAACGCCGCGCTGGAACCCGAAGTGCTCCATCATGATCCGCATCATGCGGTGTTCGGCGGGCCGGACGGGATGGCGGTGATCGCTCCCGTGGTGGCCCTGGCCGGGCGTTGGCTGCGCCCGGGTGGCCTGTTCGCCGTCGAACACGACGACACCACCGCGGCGCGGACGGCCCGATTGGTGCAGGACACGGGGCTTTTCGACGACATCCAAAGCCGGTGCGATCTGGCGGGCCGGCCCAGGTTCGTGACGGCCCGTAGGAGGAGCGGCGCCGATGACTCGCGTCGTGACGATGCAGAGCGCAGTGATGAGGAGGAGCGGCGCCGATGACTCGCGTCGCGACGATGCAGAGTGCAGCGATGAGGAGGAGCGGCGCCGATGACTGAAGTGTTCAGCTGTGCCGACCGCGAGCAGCGTGCGCGGGGAATCGCCTCGGCGGTCGGCGCGGTCAAGGGCGGCCGGCTGGTCGTGATGCCGACCGACACCGTCTATGGAATCGGTGCCGACGCCTTCAACGGTGCCGCGGTGGGGGCGCTGCTGTCGGCGAAGGGGCGCGGCCGGGACATGCCGGTCGGGGTGCTGGTCGGCTCCTGGCACACCATCGAGGGCCTGGTGTACACCATGCCCGACGGGGCCCGCGAGCTGATCCGCGCGTTCTGGCCGGGCGCGCTGAGCCTGGTGGTGACGCAAGCGCCCTCGTTGCAATGGGATCTCGGCGATGCCCGGGGGACCGTGATGCTGCGGATGCCGCTGCACCCGGTCGCCATCGAATTGCTGCGCGAGGTGGGCCCCATGGCGGTGTCCAGCGCCAACGTGTCCGGCCGCCCGCCCGCGGTGGATGCGGACCAGGCGCGCGCCCAGTTCGGTGATCTCGTCGACGTCTACCTCGACGCGGGCGCCGCCCAGCAGCAGGCCGCGTCCACGATCGTCGACCTGACCGGGGCCGCACCGAGCATTCTGCGCGCCGGACCGGTGAGCGCCGAGCGGATCGCCGAAGTGCTGGGCCTGGATCCCGAAACCCTGACCGCCTAGCGGACCGCGCGCCGACGGTGCGCGTGGGGAGGCCGCGCAGCCGCCCTGTGGCGTCGGTGAATCAACGACTCACGACCTTCCCGGGCCGGGCGATCGGATACAGTCCGGCGGTGTTCGACGCTCACGGCCGGTGCAGTACGGTCTCGAGGTGTCCAGCGACGTGACCAGCCTTGCCGGCGGTTTGCTCGCCCTGTCCGATCGCGGTGCCGGCGTCCCCCTGCGCGAGCTCGCCGTGGTCGGCCTGACCGCGGCGGTCATCACCTACTTCGCGACCGGACCGGTGCGGGTGCTGGCCACCCGGCTGGGCGCGGTGGCCTATCCGCGGGAACGGGATGTGCACGTGACGCCGACCCCGCGCATGGGCGGGCTGGCGATGTTCCTCGGCGTCCTGGCCGCCGTGTTCCTGGCCTCCGAGCTGCCCGCGCTGACCCGGGGTTTCGTCTACTCGACCGGCATGCCCGCGGTGCTGGTCGCGGGCGCGATCATCATGGGCATCGGGCTCATCGACGACCGCTGGGGCCTGGACGCCCTGACGAAATTCGCCGGGCAGATCACCGCGGCCAGCGTGCTGGTCACCATGGGTGTCGCCTGGACCGTTCTGTACATCCCGATCGGGGGAGTCGGCACCATCGTGCTGGATCAGGCCTCGTCGATCCTGCTGACCCTGGCGCTGACGGTGTCGGTCGTCAACGCGATGAACTTCGTCGACGGGCTCGACGGCCTGGCCGCCGGGCTGGGGCTCATCACCGCGCTGGCCTTCTGCATGTTCTCGGTGGGCATGCTGCGCGACCACGGCGGCGATGTGCTGTTCTATCCGCCGGCCGTCATCTCGGTGGTGCTGGCCGGCGCCTGCCTGGGCTTCCTGCCGCACAACTTTCACCGGGCCCGGATCTTCATGGGCGATTCCGGTTCGATGTTGATCGGTCTGATGCTGGCTGCCGCCTCCACGACCGCCGCCGGCCCGGTGTCGCAGAACGCCTACGGCGCTCGTGACGTGTTTGCTCTGCTGTCGCCGTTCTTGCTGGTGGCGGCGGTGATGTTCGTGCCGATGCTGGACCTGCTGCTGGCCATCGTGCGGCGCACCCGCGCGGGTCGCAGCGCCTTTTCCCCCGACAAGATGCACCTGCACCACCGGTTGCTGCAGATCGGACACTCGCACCGCCGGGTGGTGCTGCTGATCTACCTGTGGGTGGGCATCGTCGCCTTCGGCGCGGCCAGCACGATCTTTTTCAACCCCCGCGGCACCGGGGCGGTGATGCTCGGCGCGATCGTGGTAGCCGGCGTGGCGACAGCGATCCCGCTGCTGCGCCGCCGCGACGACTACGACGACGACGGCTACGACAAGGAGTAGTAGTGGTCCCTGTCATATGGTACGGTGCAGGTAGAACCCCGAAAAGAACCTCGAGGGTTGTCGGCTCACCGGCCCATCGGTCGTCTTCCCGATCGCGCCGATTCACGACGGACGCAGGGAGCTACCCCTTGGGTGATTCCATCGTGATGACTGCGATACGCTCGGCGGGCCACTGATCAGTCGGTCGGGGCGTTCCCGCTCCACTAACTCGGGATTGAGGTGCTGCAGTGACGACGCCAGCGCAGGACGCGCCGTTGGTGTTTCCCTCTGTTGCTTTCCGACCCGTTCGGCTTCTCCTGATCAGCATCGGGATCACCGCGGTCGCGGTTGTCGCCGCCGCGTTGTCGGGTCATCTCATGCTCGGGGTGTTTTTCGGTGTCGGGCTACTGCTGGGTTTGCTCAACGCGTTGTTGGTGCGCCGCTCGGTCGACTCGATCACCTCGCAGGAAAATCCGATGAAAAGGTCGATGGCAATCAACTCGGCGTCGCGGTTGGCCGTCATGACGGTGGTCGCGCTGGTCATCGCCTATCTTTTCCGGCCCGCCGGGCTGGGTGTGATGTTCGGGCTGGCACTGTTCCAGGTGCTGCTGGTGATATCGACCGCCGTGCCGGTCTGGAAGAAGCTACGTGCAGGGGTGCCCGGTGAGTCGTCGGCAGGGCCGGAAGAAAGGGGTACCGGCAAATGACTCAGGTGATCCTGGCCGAGTCGCAGATCGAGGTCGGAGAGCACACCCACGCCACGTGGCTGGGGATGACCGTCAACACCGACACGATCCTGTCGACAGCGATCGCCGCGGCGATCGTGATCGGGCTGGCGTTCTTCCTGCGCGCGAAGATCACCTCGACGGGCGTGCCCAGTGGGGTGCAGTTGTTCTGGGAGGCGATCACCGAGCAGATGCGCGCCCAGGTCGAGGGCGCCATCGGCATGCGGATCGCCCCCTTCGTGCTCCCGCTCGCGGTCACCATCTTCGTGTTCATCCTGATCTCCAACTGGCTGTCGGTGCTGCCGCTGCAGTACACCGACAAGTCGGGGCACACCACCGAGCTGCTCAAGTCGGCGGCGGCGGACATCAACTATGTGCTGGCACTGGCCTTGTTCGTCTTCGTCTGCTACCACGTGGCAGGAATCTGGCGTCGTGGCATCGTCGGCCACCCGCTCGCGGTGCTCAAAGGACACGTGGCATTCTTGGCGCCGATCAACCTCGTCGAAGAACTCGCGAAGCCAATTTCCTTGTCGCTCCGACTTTTCGGCAACATTTTTGCCGGCGGCATCCTGGTCGCACTGATCGCGCTGTTTCCGCCGTACATCATGTGGGCGCCCAACGCGATCTGGAAGGCGTTCGATCTGTTCGTCGGCGCGATCCAGGCGTTCATCTTCGCCATCTTGACGATCTTGTATTTCAGCCAGGCGATGGAGGTCGAAGAACACCATGACTGAGACCGCCACGCATCCGGCTCATCCGCGCATCACTATCGGCGCCTGGTAGACCGCTACCAGACAGCCACCACTCAAAGGAGGAAAGAATGGCCCTGGACCCCCAAGTCGCTGCCGCCGCGCTCATCGGCGGTGGCCTGATCATGGGTGGCGGCGCGATCGGTGCCGGCATCGGTGACGGCATCGCCGGCAACGCGCTGGTTTCGGGTATCGCCCGGCAGCCGGAAGCGCAGGGACGGTTGTTCACACCGTTCTTCATCACCGTCGGTTTGGTCGAGGCGGCCTACTTCATCAACCTGGCGTTCATGGCGCTGTTCGTCTTCGCTACCCCGGTCGGCACCTAATTCGCTGTGATGGGCGACGCAAGCACCCTCGTTCTGGCCGCCGGCCAGGCAGCGGAGGAAGGGAAGACCAACAACTTCCTCATTCCAAACGGCACCTTTTTCTTCGTTCTCGCCATCTTCCTGATCGTCCTCGCCGTCATCGGCACGTTCGTCGTACCGCCGATCCTGAAGGTGTTGCGTGAGCGCGACGCGATGGTCGCCAAGACCCTTGCCGACAACAAGAAGGCGAACGAGCAGTTCGAGGCCGCCCAGGCCGATTACGACGAAGTCATGACCAAGGCCCGGATCGAGGCGTCGTCGCACCGCGACAACGCCCGGGCCGAGGGTCGTAAGGTGGTCGAGGACGCGCGAGCCCGTGCCGAGCACCAGGTGATGTCGACGTTGCAAACGGCCGCAGAGCAATTGAAGCGGGAAAGGGACGCGGTGGAACTGGATCTGCGCTCCAACGTGGCAGGCATGTCGGCGACTTTGGCCAGTCGTATCCTCGGCGTCGACGTCGGCCCGGTCGCCACCTCGACCAGATCGTCCGGACGGTAGCCGCATGTCGACGTTCATCGGACAGCTGATCGGTTTCGCGGTCATCGTTTTCCTCGTGGTGCGCTACGTCGTTCCGCCGGTGCGCAATCTGATGGCCACCAGGCAGAAGGTGGTCAGTCAACAGCTGAGCGACGCCGCCACGGCCGCCGAGCGCCTGGGCCAGGCCAGCAACGCGCACAGCAAGGCGGTCGACGACGCCAAGTCGGAGTCGAAGCGAGTCATCGAAGAGGCTCAGACCGACGCGAAGCGAATCACCGAGCAGTTCCGGGTTCAGGCCGAGGTGGAGGCCGAACGCATCACGGGGCAGGGCGCCCGCCAGGTCGAGCTGCTGCGGACGCAGCTGAGCCGCCAGCTCCGGCTGGAGCTCGGCCACGAATCCGTGCGCGGTGCAACTGAACTGGTGCGCAACTACGTCGCCGACGCCGCGCAGCAGTCGGCCACCGTGGACCGGTTCCTAGACGACCTCGACGCGATGGCGCCGGCCTCCGCCGACGTGCAGTACCCGCTGCTGACCAAGATGCGTGCGGCCAGCCGGCGGGCACTGCGGGACCTGTTGGACCGGTTCGCCACGGTTATCGAGGATCTCGACGAGGACGGGCTGTCCGTGCTGGCCGGCGAGCTGGTCGCGGTGGCCAAGATGCTCGACAGTGAAATGGTGGTCACCCGCTACCTCACCTTGTCGGTCGAAGACTCGGGACCGCAGGTCCGGTTGATCGAGCGGTTGTTGTCGGGGAAGGTCGGCGACGCGACGATCGAGGTGTTGCGCGCGGCGGTCAGCCAGCGTTGGTCGGCCGAGGAGGACCTGATCGATGCGATCGAGCACCTGTCGCGGCAAGCCCTGCTGGAGGTTGCCGAACGTGAGGACAAGACCGGCGAAGTCGAAGAACAGTTGTTCCGTTTCTCCCGGATCCTCGACACGCAGCCGCGCCTCGGCATCCTGCTGGGTGACTATGTCGTTCCGGCCGAGAAACGAGTTCAGCTGCTGCGCAGTGTTCTTCGCGGCGCGAGCAGCAGCGTCAACCCGATCGTGTCGGCATTGCTGACCCATACGGTCGAGTTGCTGAGGGGTCAGCCGGCCGAGGAGGCCGTGCAGTTCCTCGCTCAAGTCGCGGTGGCTCGCCGCGGCGAAGTCGTCGCGCAAGTCGGCGCGGCAGCCGAGCTCAGCGGCGCCCAGCGCGCTCGTCTCATCGAGGTCCTCGGCCGCATCTACGGAAACCCGGTGACCGTGCAACTGCGGATCGACTCGGCACTGCTGGGCGGGCTGCGGATCGCAGTGGCCGACGAGGTGATCGACGGAACGCTCTCCTCGCGCCTGGCCGCAGCCGAGGCTCAGTTGCCTGACTGAACACGAAGTATTCATCACAGACCCATCGAAGACCCACGCGAACAGAAGTAGAAAGACGAAAAGCCATGGCCGAGTTGACAATCTCCGCTGACGATATTCAGGGCGCCATCGAAGAGTACGTAGGCTCTTTCAGCTCCGACACCTCGCGCGAGGAAGTCGGCACTGTCGTCGACGCAGGTGATGGCATCGCCCACGTCGACGGACTGCCGTCCGTCATGACCCAGGAACTGCTCGAGTTTCCCGGTGGTGTTCTCGGCGTCGCCCTCAACCTCGACGAGCACAGTGTCGGAGCGGTGATCCTGGGTGACTTCGAAAAGATCCAAGAAGGCCAGCAGGTCAAGCGTACCGGCGAAGTCCTTTCGGTGCCCGTCGGCGACGCGTTCATGGGGCGCGTGGTCAATCCGCTGGGCCAGCCGATCGACGGTCAGGGCGACATCAACACGGACACGCGGCGTGCCCTGGAGATCCAGGCGCCGTCGGTGGTGCAACGGCAGAGCGTCAAGGAACCTTTGCAGACCGGTATCAAGGCCATCGACGCGATGACTCCGATCGGCCGCGGCCAGCGTCAGCTGATCATCGGCGACCGTAAGACCGGAAAGACCGCGGTGTGCGTCGACACCATCCTCAACCAGCGGCAGAACTGGGAGACCGGCGACGTCAGCAAGCAGGTGCGGTGCGTGTACGTCGCCATCGGGCAGAAGGGAACCACGATCGCCTCGGTTCGCCGTGCCCTGGAGGAGGGTGGCGCGATGGACTACACCACGATCGTCGCGGCGCCGGCGTCCGATTCGGCCGGTTTCAAATGGCTTGCGCCCTTTACCGGTTCGGCCATTGCCCAGCACTGGATGTATGACGGCAAGCACGTGCTGATCGTCTTCGACGACCTGAGCAAGCAGGCCGAGGCCTACCGCGCCATCTCGCTGCTGCTGCGCCGTCCGCCGGGCCGCGAGGCTTATCCGGGCGACGTTTTCTATCTGCACTCGCGAATGCTGGAGCGCTGCGCCAAGCTTTCCGACGAACTCGGTGGGGGCTCGATGACCGGCCTGCCGATCATCGAGACGAAGGCCAATGACATCTCGGCCTATATTCCCACCAACGTCATCTCGATTACCGACGGGCAGTGCTTCCTGGAATCCGATCTGTTCAACCAGGGCGTGCGTCCCGCGATCAACGTGGGCGTTTCGGTGTCCCGGGTCGGTGGCGCAGCGCAGATCAAGGCCATGAAGGAGGTGGCGGGAAGCCTCCGCCTGGACCTCTCACAGTTCCGCGAGTTGGAGGCATTTGCCGCATTCGCTTCCGATCTGGACGCCACGTCCAAGGCGCAGTTGGATCGCGGTGCCCGGCTGGTGGAACTGCTCAAGCAGCCGCAGTACCGGCCTATGCCCGTCGAGGAACAGGTGGTTTCGATCTTCCTCGGCACCGGCGGTCATCTGGACTCGGTACCCGTCGAGGATGTCCGGCGCTTCGAGACCGAACTGCTGGACCACATCAGGGCGTCCGAAGAGCAGATTCTCAGCAGTATCCGCGACACCCAGAAGCTCTCCGACGAGACCGCCGAAAAGCTCGAGAAAGTCATCAAGGATTTCAAGAAGAGTTTCGGGTCCACAAGCGGTGCGTCGGTGGTACCCGACGAGCACGTCGGTGCCATGAGCGAAGAGGACCTGGGCAAGGAATCGGTGAAGGTGAAAAAGCCGGCGCCGGAGAAGAAGGCAAAGAAAGAGAAGAAGTAGCAACCAATGGCTGCCACACTTCGCGAGTTGCGCGGGCGAATCCGCTCGGCTGGGTCGATCAAAAAGATCACCAAGGCCCAGGAGCTGATCGCCACGTCACGCATCGGGCGGGCGCAGGCTCGTCTCCAATCCGCCAGGCCTTATGCCTTCCAAATCACGGCGATGCTGACCACGTTGGCGGCTGAAGCCGCTCTGGATCATCCACTGCTCGTCGAGCGCCCAGAGCCCACGCGTGCGGGCGTGCTCGTGGTGACGTCCGACCGCGGCCTGTGTGGTGCGTACAACGCGAGCATCTTCCGGCGCGCCGAAGAACTCTTTTCTCTGCTGAGAGAAGAAGGCAAGACTCCGGTGCTCTACACCGTGGGCCGTAAAGCTCTTAATTACTACAAGTTCCGAAACTGGGACATCGCCAAATGGTGGACGGGTTTCTCCGAGCAGCCGCAGTACGAGAACGCCACCGAGATCGCCGGGACCCTGGTCGACGCGTTCATGTTCGGTGTCGGCGACGAGGTCGGTAGTCCGCCTGGCGCCGAGGGCGTCGACGAGTTGCACATCGTCTACAGCGAGTTCAAGTCGATGTTGTCCCAGTCGGCGGTGGCGCACCGGATCGCTCCTATGGTGATCGAGTACGTCGAGGAAGAACCCGAACTGCGGACGCTGTATTCGTTCGAACCGGACGCGACGACGCTTTTCGAATCCCTGCTGCCGCGGTACCTGACCACCCGTGTCTACGAGGCGCTGCTCGAAGCCGCGGCATCGGAGTTGGCGTCGCGACAGCGGGCGATGAAGTCGGCCACCGACAACGCCGACGACCTCATCAAGGCGCTCACGCTGATGGCGAACCGCGAGCGGCAGGCACAGATCACCCAGGAAATCAGCGAAATCGTCGGTGGCGCAAATGCGCTCGCCGACGCGCGCTAGATAGGCCCGACGAGGAAGCGAAAAGATATGACTGTTACTGCCCACAAGAGCGCGAAAACGACCGAGAGCGAGAGCAACGGCCGCGTGGTCCGGATCACCGGGCCGGTCGTGGACGTCGAGTTCCCGCGGGGTTCGGTGCCGGGGCTGTTCAACGCTCTGCACGCCGAGATCACTTACGAAGCGCTCGCCAAGACCCTCACGCTGGAGGTCGCACAGCATCTGGGCGACAACTTGGTGCGAACGATCTCGCTGCAGCCGACCGATGGCTTGGTGCGCGGCGTGGAGGTCACCGACACCGGTCGCCCGATCTCGGTGCCGGTCGGCCAGGAAGTCAAGGGGCATGTGTTCGACGCGCTGGGCGCATGCCTGGACAAGCCGGGGTACGGCGAAGATTTCGAGCACTGGTCGATCCACCGCAAGCCCCCGGCGTTCGAGGAGCTCGAACCGCGCACCGAAATGCTCGAGACCGGCCTGAAGGTCGTCGACCTGCTGACTCCGTACGTGCGTGGCGGCAAGATCGCGCTGTTCGGCGGCGCGGGCGTGGGCAAGACGGTGCTCATCCAGGAGATGATCAACCGTATCGCCCGGAACTTCGGTGGCACCTCGGTTTTCGCCGGTGTGGGCGAGCGCACCCGCGAGGGCAACGACCTCTGGGTGGAGCTGCAGGAAGCCAACGTGCTCAAGGACACCGCACTGGTGTTCGGCCAGATGGACGAACCGCCCGGCACCCGTATGCGGGTGGCGCTGTCCGCCCTGACCATGGCGGAGTGGTTCCGCGACGAGGCCGGCCAAGATGTGCTGCTGTTCATCGACAACATCTTCCGGTTCACCCAGGCCGGATCCGAGGTGTCGACGCTCCTTGGCCGCATGCCGTCGGCGGTGGGTTACCAGCCGACGTTGGCCGACGAGATGGGTGAACTGCAGGAGCGCATCACCTCGACGCGTGGGCGTTCGATCACGTCGATGCAGGCGGTCTACGTACCCGCCGACGACTACACCGACCCGGCGCCGGCAACGACGTTCGCGCACTTGGACGCCACCACCGAGCTGTCCCGTTCGGTCTTCTCCAAGGGCATCTTCCCCGCGGTCGACCCGCTGGCCTCCAGCTCGACGATCCTCGATCCTGGTGTCGTCGGCGAGGAGCACTACCGCGTGGCCCAGGAGGTCATCCGGGTGCTGCAGCGCTACAAGGACCTTCAGGACATCATCGCCATCCTCGGTATCGACGAGCTCTCCGAGGAAGACAAGCAGTTGGTGAACCGGGCCCGGCGCATCGAGCGGTTCCTCTCGCAGAACATGATGGCCGCCGAGCAGTTCACCGGACAGCCGGGCTCGACGGTGCCGCTGAAGGAGACCATCGATGCGTTCGACCGCCTGACCAAGGGCGAGTTCGACCACATCCCCGAGCAGGCGTTCTTCCTGATCGGCGGTCTCGACGACCTGGCCAAGAAGGCCGAGAGCCTCGGCGCCAAGCTGTGACCGAAACCCTGCTGGCATCAAGGCGAAAGGCGGTGTGAGGTGGCGGAACTGAACGTGGAGATCGTTGCCGTCGACCGGAAGATCTGGTCCGGGGAGGCGACGTTCCTGTTCACCCGCACCACCGTCGGAGAAATCGGCATCCTGCCTCACCACATCCCTCTGGTGGCCCAGTTGGTCGACGACGCCGTGGTGCGCGTGGAGCGGGACGGCGCGGACGATCTGCGGATCGCGGTGGACGGCGGATTCTTGTCGGTCACCGAGGAGAGCGTGAGCATCCTGGCCGAATCCGCGGCGTTCGAATCGGAGATCGACGAGAGCTCCGCCAGACAGGATTCCGAGTCCGACGATCCTCGTATCGCCGCACGGGGCCGCGCCAGATTGCGTGCCCTCGGCGCGATCGACTAGGCGCCGATGAGCGCGTCCATGGGTCTCATGGCCGCGCTCGTCGTCGTGCTGGGCGTGGCCGTCCTCGCCTTGAGCTACCGGTTGTGGAAGCTGCGCCAAGGCGGCACCGCGGCGATCATGCGGGACATTCCCGCAGTCGGCGGCCACGGCTGGCGACACGGTGTGATCCGTTATCGTGGCGGCGAAGCCGCGTTCTACCGGCTGTCGAGTCTGAGGCTGTGGCCGGACCGGCGGCTGGCCCGGCGCGGAGTGGAGATCGTGGGACGGCGCGCGCCGCGGGGCGACGAGTTCGACATCATGACCCACGAGATCGTCGTTCTGGAGTTGCGCGACACGACGCAGGACCGCAGGTCTGGATACGAGATCGCCCTGGACAAGGGGGCTTTGACCGCGTTCCTGTCCTGGCTGGAATCCCGGCCGTCACCGCGCGCCCGCCGACGCAGCACCTAGAAGCGCCAGGGAGCGACGGTCGGACGGCGAGCCCCCCGGTCAGTCCCGCGCCGGCGCGCCGCCGCCGGGTACCCAGAGCACGTCGTCGCCGCCATTGGCCACCCGCGCCAGGATGAACAGCAGGTCGGACAGCCGGTTGAGGTATCTCGCCGGCACGATGCTGACCGCCTCGCGATCGGCATCCACGGCGGCCCACGCCGACCGCTCGGCCCGGCGTACGACGGTACGCGCGACGTGCAACAGCGCCGACAACGGCGAACCGCCCGGCAGCACAAAGGAGTTCAGCGCCGGCAGCGGGTCGTTATATGTGTCACACCACTTTTCGAGCCGGTCGATGTAGGGCTCAGTGACTCTCAGCGGCGGGTATTCGGGATTCTCCACCACCGGGGTCGACAGGTCCGCGCCGGCGTCGAACAGGTCGTTCTGGATCTGGCGCAGCACACCGGAGATCTCCTGGCCGGGCTGGCCCAGGGCAATGGCGACACCGATCGCGGAGTTGGCCTCGTCGCAGTCGGCATATGCCACCAGGCGCAGGTCGTTCTTCGAGACCCGCGAGAAGTCGCTCAGCCCGGTCGTTCCGTCGTCGCCGGTCCGGGTATAGATGCGGGTCAGGTGTATCGCCATGACAAAACCGTACCCTGGTCCAACCGCTCGGCTCGATCGCTTGACTCCGCCTCACTCCGCTCCGCGGACCGCATCGTCGTCAACCGGGCTGACTGACAAGCCGATAGGGCTTCACTAGACTGATGCGGGTGGCTGAGCGATTCGTGGTGACCGGTGGCAACCGGTTGTCCGGCGAGGTCGTAGTGGGCGGCGCCAAGAACAGCGTGCTCAAGCTCATGGCCGCGACGCTGTTGGCCGAGGGCACCAGCACCATCACCAACTGCCCCGACATCCTCGACGTGCCGTTGATGGCGGAGGTGCTGCGCGGTCTGGGCGCCACCGTCGAACTCGACGGCGACGTCGCCCGCATCACGTCCCCCGACGAGCCGAAGTACGATGCCGACTTCGCGGCGGTGCGGCAGTTCCGGGCGTCGGTCTGCGTGTTGGGGCCGCTGGTGGGCCGTTGCAAGCGGGCCAGGGTCGCCCTTCCGGGCGGTGACGCGATCGGGTCCCGTCCGCTGGATATGCACCAGGCGGGTCTGCGCCAGCTGGGCGCGCAGTGCAACATCGAGCACGGTTGCGTGGTCGCGCAGGCGGAGACGTTGCGCGGCGCGGAGATTCAGCTGGAGTTCCCGTCGGTCGGGGCGACCGAGAACATTTTGATGGCCGCGGTGGTGGCCGACGGTGTGACCACCATCCACAACGCGGCGCGGGAGCCCGACGTGGTCGATCTGTGCACGATGCTGAACCAGATGGGGGCTCAGGTCGAGGGTGCGGGCTCGCCGACGATGACGATCACCGGCGTCCCACGGCTGTATCCGACCGAGCACCGGGTCATCGGGGACCGCATCGTTGCGGCGACCTGGGGTATCGCCGCGGCGATGACCCGCGGTGACATCTCGGTGACCGGGGTCGACCCCGCCCATCTGCAGCTGGTGTTGCACAAGCTGCACGACGCCGGCGCCACCGTGACCCAGACCGACGACAGCTTCCGGGTAGCCCAGTACGAACGCCCCAAGGCCATCAACGTTGCGACGTTGCCGTTTCCTGGCTTTCCGACCGATCTGCAGCCGATGGCCATCGCGCTGGCGTCGATCGCCGACGGCACGTCGATGATCACCGAGAACGTCTTCGAGGCACGCTTCCGCTTCGTCGAAGAGATGATCCGGCTCGGTGCCGATGCCCGTACCGACGGCCACCACGCGGTGGTCCGGGGTCTCCCGCAGCTGTCCAGCGCGCCGGTGTGGTGTTCGGACATTCGCGCCGGCGCCGGCCTGGTGTTGGCGGGGCTGGTGGCCGACGGCGATACCGAGGTGCACGACGTCTTCCACATCGACCGCGGCTACCCATTGTTCGTGGAAAACCTGCAGATTTTGGGAGCGGAGATCGAGCGGGTACAGTAGTCGGAGTCAGCGCCCAAAGGCGCGGCCAGAGAACGAAGTTGGCCAAAACTGGGCTTGACCTTCCTGCTGGATCTGTACTAACCTGGCACGGCCGCCCCGAAACGGGCCACTTGAAAAGGCCGGAAAAACTGGGGCTTGACTCCACTGCCAAGTTTGTATTAAGCTGGCAGGGTTGCCCCGGAGCGGGTGAGGCAAGTATAGAGTGTTGTTTGAGAACTCAATAGTGTGTTTGGTGTTTTTGTTTGTTGTTGTTTTTTTGACCATGCCGTACACGCCCCGTGTGTGGGTATGGTCGCTTTTTGACGCCAGATTTGGTGTCTTGTCAGGTATCTCTGATTTGAATTCACCTCGTTCGCGAGGAGTTTTTGTTTGGAGAGTTTGATCCTGGCTCAGGACGAACGCTGGCGGCGTGCTTAACACATGCAAGTCGAACGGAAAGGCCTCTTCGGAGGTACTCGAGTGGCGAACGGGTGAGTAACACGTGGGCAATCTGCCCTGCACTTCGGGATAAGCCCGGGAAACTGGGTCTAATACCGAATACGACCTCGAGACGCATGTCTTGAGGTGGAAAGCTTTTGCGGTGTGGGATGGGCCCGCGGCCTATCAGCTTGTTGGTGGGGTGATGGCCTACCAAGGCGACGACGGGTAGCCGGCCTGAGAGGGTGTCCGGCCACACTGGGACTGAGATACGGCCCAGACTCCTACGGGAGGCAGCAGTGGGGAATATTGCACAATGGGCGCAAGCCTGATGCAGCGACGCCGCGTGGGGGATGACGGCCTTCGGGTTGTAAACCTCTTTCAGCAGGGACGAAGCGCAAGTGACGGTACCTGCAGAAGAAGCACCGGCCAACTACGTGCCAGCAGCCGCGGTAATACGTAGGGTGCGAGCGTTGTCCGGAATTACTGGGCGTAAAGAGCTCGTAGGTGGTTTGTCGCGTTGTTCGTGAAAACCGGGGGCTTAACCCTCGGCGTGCGGGCGATACGGGCAGACTAGAGTACTGCAGGGGAGACTGGAATTCCTGGTGTAGCGGTGGAATGCGCAGATATCAGGAGGAACACCGGTGGCGAAGGCGGGTCTCTGGGCAGTAACTGACGCTGAGGAGCGAAAGCGTGGGGAGCGAACAGGATTAGATACCCTGGTAGTCCACGCCGTAAACGGTGGGTACTAGGTGTGGGTTTCCTTCCTTGGGATCCGTGCCGTAGCTAACGCATTAAGTACCCCGCCTGGGGAGTACGGCCGCAAGGCTAAAACTCAAAGGAATTGACGGGGGCCCGCACAAGCGGCGGAGCATGTGGATTAATTCGATGCAACGCGAAGAACCTTACCTGGGTTTGACATGCACAGGACGCCGGCAGAGATGTCGGTTCCCTTGTGGCCTGTGTGCAGGTGGTGCATGGCTGTCGTCAGCTCGTGTCGTGAGATGTTGGGTTAAGTCCCGCAACGAGCGCAACCCTTGTCTCATGTTGCCAGCACGTAATGGTGGGGACTCGTGAGAGACTGCCGGGGTCAACTCGGAGGAAGGTGGGGATGACGTCAAGTCATCATGCCCCTTATGTCCAGGGCTTCACACATGCTACAATGGCCGGTACAAAGGGCTGCGATGCCGCAAGGTGGAGCGAATCCTTTAAAGCCGGTCTCAGTTCGGATCGGGGTCTGCAACTCGACCCCGTGAAGTCGGAGTCGCTAGTAATCGCAGATCAGCAACGCTGCGGTGAATACGTTCCCGGGCCTTGTACACACCGCCCGTCACGTCATGAAAGTCGGTAACACCCGAAGCCAGTGGCCTAACCCTTGGGAGGGAGCTGTCGAAGGTGGGATCGGCGATTGGGACGAAGTCGTAACAAGGTAGCCGTACCGGAAGGTGCGGCTGGATCACCTCCTTTCTAAGGAGCACCACGAAAAGCACCCCAACAAGTGGGGTGCGAGCCGTGAGGGGTTCCCGTCTGTAGTGGACGGGGCCGGGTGCGCAACAGCAACTGATCGCCAGACACACTATTGGGCCCTGAGACAACACTCGGGCTGTCCTAGCGGGACTGCCTCAGTGGTGTCCCTCCATCTTGGTGGTGGGGTGTGGTGTTTGATTACTGGATAGTGGTTGCGAGCATCTAAGCGGATTCGTCGCTCATAGCGGCGGCGTATTCGTTTTGTGTAATTTCTTCTTGGTTTTTGTGTGTTAGTAAGTGTTTAAGGGCGCATGGTGGATGCCTTGGCATCGAGAGCCGACGAAGGACGTGGGAGGCTGCGATATGCCTCGGGGAGCTGTCAACCGAGCATTGATCCGAGGATTTCCGAATGGGGAAACCCAGCACGAGTGATGTCGTGTTACCCGCATCTGAATATATAGGGTGCGGGAGGTAACGCGGGGAAGTGAAACATCTCAGTACCCGTAGGAGAAGAAAACAATTGTGATTCCGCTAGTAGTGGCGAGCGAACGCGGAACAGGCTAAACCGCACGCATGTGTAACCGGGTAGGGGTTGTGTGTGCGGGGTTGTGGGATTGATATGTCTCAGCTCTACCTGGCTGAGAGGTAGTCATAAAGTGTCGTGGTTAGCGGAAGTGGCCTGGGATGGTCTGCCGTAGACGGTGAGAGCCCGGTACGCGAAAACCCGACACCTACCTAGTATCAACTCCCGAGTAGCAGCGGGCCCGTGGAATCTGCTGTGAATCTGCCGGGACCACCCGGTAAGCCTAAATACTTCTCGATGACCGATAGCGGATTAGTACCGTGAGGGAATGGTGAAAAGTACCCCGGGAGGGGAGTGAAATAGTACCTGAAACCGTGTGCCTACAATCCGTCAGAGCCTCCTTGTGGGGTGATGGCGTGCCTTTTGAAGAATGAGCCTGCGAGTCAGGGACACGTCGCAAGGTTAACCCGTGTGGGGTAGCCGCAGCGAAAGCGAGTCTGAATAGGGCGATTGAGTGGCGTGTTCTGGACCCGAAGCGGAGTGATCTACCCATGACCAGGGTGAAGCGCGGGTAAGACCGCGTGGAGGCCCGAACCCACTTAGGTTGAAGACTGAGGGGATGAGTTGTGGGTAGGGGTGAAAGGCCAATCAAACTCCGTGATAGCTGGTTCTCCCCGAAATGCATTTAGGTGCAGCGTCACGTGTTTCACCACGGAGGTAGAGCTACTGGATGGCCGATGGGCCCTACTAGGTTACTGACGTCAGCCAAACTCCGAATGCCGTGGTGTATAGCGTGGCAGTGAGACGGCGGGGGATAAGCTCCGTACGTCGAAAGGGAAACAGCCCAGATCGCCGGCTAAGGCCCCTAAGCGTGTGCTAAGTGGAAAAGGATGTGCAGTCGCAGAGACAACCAGGAGGTTGGCTTAGAAGCAGCCACCCTTGAAAGAGTGCGTAATAGCTCACTGGTCAAGTGATTGTGCGCCGATAATGTAGCGGGGCTCAAGCACACCGCCGAAGCCGCGGCAACCGCAAGGTTGGGTAGGGGAGCGTCCCTCATTCAGCGAAGCCTCCGGGTAACCGGTGGTGGAGGGTGGGGGAGTGAGAATGCAGGCATGAGTAGCGATTAGGCAAGTGAGAACCTTGCCCGCCGAAAGACCAAGGGTTCCTGGGCCAGGCCAGTCCGCCCAGGGTGAGTCGGGACCTAAGGCGAGGCCGACAGGCGTAGTCGATGGACAACGGGTTGATATTCCCGTACCCGTGTGTGGGCGTCCCTGACGAATCAGCGGTACTAACCACCCAAAACCGGAATGACCATTCCCCTTCGGGGGCATGGCGTTTCGGGGCTGCGTGGGATCTTCGCTGGTAGTAGTCAAGCAATGGGGTGACGCAGGAAGGTAGCCGTACCAGTCAGTGGTAATACTGGGGTAAACCTGTAGGGAGAGCGGTAGGCAAATCCGTCGCTCATTAATCCTGAGAGGTGATGCATAGCCGATTGAGGCGAATTCGGTGATCCTCTGCTGCCAAGAAAAGCCTCTAGCGAGCACACACACGGCCCGTACCCCAAACCGACACAGGTGGTCAGGTAGAGAATACCAAGGCGTACGAGATAACTATGGTTAAGGAACTCGGCAAAATACCCCCGTAACTTCGGGAGAAGGGGGGCCGGCATGCCGTGAACACCCTTGCGGTGGGAGCGGAAACCGGTCGCAGAAACCAGTGAGAAGCGACTGTTTACTAAAAACACAGGTCCGTGCGAAGTCGCAAGACGATGTATACGGACTGACGCCTGCCCGGTGCTGGAAGGTTAAGAGGACCCGTTAACCGTAAGGTGAAGCGGAGAATTTAAGCCCCAGTAAACGGCGGTGGTAACTATAACCATCCTAAGGTAGCGAAATTCCTTGTCGGGTAAGTTCCGACCTGCACGAATGGCGTAACGACTTCTCAACTGTCTCAACCATAGACTCGGCGAAATTGCACTACGAGTAAAGATGCTCGTTACGCGCGGCAGGACGAAAAGACCCCGGGACCTTCACTACAACTTGGTATTGGTGTTCGGTACGGTTTGTGTAGGATAGGTGGGAGACTGTGAAACTCCAACGCCAGTTGGGGCGGAGTCGTTGTTGAAATACCACTCTGATCGTATTGGACACCTAACGTCGAACCGTATATCCGGTTCACGGACAGTGCCTGGCGGGTAGTTTAACTGGGGCGGTTGCCTCCTAAAATGTAACGGAGGCGCCCAAAGGTTCCCTCAACCTGGACGGCAATCAGGTGTTGAGTGTAAATGCACAAGGGAGCTTGACTGCGAGACCTACACGTCAAGCAGGGACGAAAGTCGGGATTAGTGATCCGGCACCCCCGAGTGGAAGGGGTGTCGCTCAACGGATAAAAGGTACCCCGGGGATAACAGGCTGATCTTCCCCAAGAGTCCATATCGACGGGATGGTTTGGCACCTCGATGTCGGCTCGTCGCATCCTGGGGCTGGAGCAGGTCCCAAGGGTTGGGCTGTTCGCCCATTAAAGCGGCACGCGAGCTGGGTTTAGAACGTCGTGAGACAGTTCGGTCTCTATCCGCCGCGCGCGTCAGAAACTTGAGGAGTGCTGTCCCTAGTACGAGAGGACCGGGACGGACGAACCTCTGGTCTACCAGTTGTCCCACCAGGGGCACCGCTGGATAGCCACGTTCGGCTAGGATAACCGCTGAAAGCATCTAAGCGGGAAGCCTTCTCCAAGATCAGGTTTCTCACCCTTTTAGAGGGATAAGGCCCCCCGCAGACCACGGGTTCGATAGGTCAGACCTGGAAGCTCAGCAATGAGTGCAGGGAACTGGCACTAACCGGCCGAAAACTTACCAACACACCTCGCAACCACTGTCTTCGGACACCACACCCCCCACCAGAACACTTTATTCAAAATAAATAGAGTTACGGCGGCCAGAGCGACAGGGAAACGCCCGGTCCCATTCCGAACCCGGAAGCTAAGCCTGTCAGCGCCGATGATACTGCCCTTTTCGGGTGGAAAAGTAGGACACCGCCGAACATACACAAAAACACCCCCGTAACCCGGGGGTGTTTTTGTGCTTTCTAGTCGAATAATGACAAATTCGCGCCTGCCCGCCGTTTCTCCAATTCGAGGAGGGTGCGTTTGCGCTCGATGCCGCCGCCGTAACCGGTGAGGCTGCCGCCGGCGCCGATGACACGGTGGCACGGCACGACGATCGCGATGGGATTCCGGCCATTGGCCAGGCCCACCGCGCGCGCCGAACCGGGGGCACCGATCTGTTCGGCGATTTGTCCGTAGGAGCGGGTCTCCGCATACGGAATCGTCAACAACGCCTTCCAAACTCGGCGCTGGAAATCGGTACCCCGCAAGTCCAGCTCGATGTCGAAGTCGACGAGCTCGCCGGCGAAGTAGGCCTCGAGTTGGTCGACGGCGTCGGCGAACGCCTCGGGGGCGGGTGACCAGCCGGTGCGGCTGGGCTCGTGTTTCTGGTCGACCATCCGCAGATTGGTCAACACCGATCCGCGCCCGGCCAGGGTCAGGGGCCCGACCGGGCTGTCGACGGTGCGGTACTCGATCATGTCCGCCACTCTCCCCCGCCAGCTGGCGGCGCCCAGCTCATCGCTTCGCTCTGCGTTGTCGTCGGCACGAATCATGCAACCTCCCAATCGTTTACCGGATGTGCCAGCGTGGTCCACAGATGTTGGGCGGCATACGAACGCCAGGGTCGCCAACGAGCGCTGTGCTCGACGAGTGCCCGTTGCCGGGTGGGCAGGCCCAGCCGCTCGGCGGCCAGCCTCAGGCCGAGGTCACCGGCGGGAAATGCATCGGGGTCACCGAGCCCGCGCATGGCGATCACCTCCGCGGTCCAGGGGCCGATTCCCGGCAGGGCCAGCAATTGGGCACGCGCGCCGCCCCAGTCGCAGCCGGCGTCCAGCACGACGTGCCCGCGGGCGAGGCCGGAGATCAGGGCGGCCAGCGTCCGTCGCCGGGCCGCGGGCACCGCCAAAAGCTCCGGATCGATCTCCGCGAGTTGATCGACCGAGGGGAACGTGTGGGTCAAGCCCCCGTCGGGGTCGTGGATCGGGTCCCCGTAGGCCGATGCCAGCCTGCCGGCGTGGGTCCCGGCGGCTTTGGTGGACACCTGTTGGCCCAGGACCGCGCGCACCGCGAGTTCGGCCTCGTCGACGGTGCGGGGAATGCGCTGCCCCGGGGCCCGGGCCACGACGGGCCCAAGCGCCGGGTCGTCGGCCAGCGCGTCGATCACCGCCTCGGGATCGGCATCGAGGTCCAGCAGTCGCCGGCAGCGTGCGATCGCGGTGGCGAGGTCGCGGAAGTCGTCGAGCACCAGCCGGCAGCGGACGTGGTCGGCGGCCGGCGTGAGGGCTACCACGGCGTTGCCGGCAGGAAGCCGCAGGCTCCGCCGGTAGGCGTCGGCGCGGACCTCTTCGCAACCGGCTACCGCCGTGGCGGCCAGATGGCCGAACACACCCTGGTAGGCGAACGGGGTGCGGACCGGCAGCCGCAGGTTCACCGCTGCCGGGGACGGTTCGGACTTCGAGCGTCGCGGCCGAGTCGCCACGCTCCGGCGCAGCGCCGTCGGCGTGCCTTCGAACACCAGACGCACGGTGTCGTTGAACTGGCGGATGCTGGAAAACCCGGCGGCGAAAGCGATGTCGCCGAAAGGCAGGTCGGTGGTCTCGATGAGCAGTCGCGCGGTCTGTGCCCGCTGCGCGCGGGCCAACGCGAGCGGGCCGGCGCCGGCTTCGGCGCGCAACACGCGTTCCAGTTGCCGGGCGGTGTAGCCCAAGTGCGCCGCCAGGCCGCCGACGCCTTCGCGGTCCACCGTGCCGTCGGCGATCAGCCGCATGGCCCGGGCGACGAGGTCGCCGCGCACGTTCCATTCGGGGGAGCCCGGCGACGCGTCGGGACGGCACCGCTTGCAGGCCCGAAACCCCGCCCGCTGGGCGGCCGCCGCGGTCGGAAGGAAACGGACGTTGCGGGCAAAGGGTGGCCGCACGGGGCAGCTCGGCCGGCAGTAGATCCGGGTCGTGAGCACGGCGGTGACGAACCAGCCGTCGAAGCGGGCGTCCTTGGACTGCACGGCCCGGTAGCAGCGTTCGAAGTCTTCGTGCACGTTTCCACAGTTACACCCGCCCGCCGACAAAGCTGGCGGAAATGCGACATCAAAGTGGGGTGCGGGGAAGGCTCGTCCGTCTGTCCGACAGCTTCGAATCACCAGCGTGAAAGAAAGACCGGCGCGCGGGAGCTCACATAGGCTACCCATCGATGAGTGGACGACCGGGCGACGAGCTGGACGCATTGCTGCGTCGGGTCGCGCGCGGCGACGGTGCCGCGTTCGCCGCCGTCTACGACCTCACCGCAAGCCGCGTGTACGGACTCGTGATGCGCGTGCTGCGTGACCCGGGCTACAGCGAGGAAACGACCCAGGAGATCTATTTCGAGCTGTGGCGCACGGCGGGGGAGTACGACTCGGGCAGAGGTTCGGCTCTGGCCTGGCTGCTGACCATGGCGCACCGGCGCGCCGTCGACCGGGTGCGCTCCGAGGAAGCGTTCAGCAGGCGGGAGTCTCGCTACGCCGCGTCCAGCGCCGAGCCGCCGGGCGATGTCGTCGTCGACTCGGCGATCGCCGGTGAGGAACGTCGTGCGGTGACCGAATGCCTGGACGCGTTGACCGACACGCAGCGGCAGTGTATCCAGTTGGCGTACTACGAGGGATTGACCTACAGCGAAGTGTCGCAGCGGTTGGACGCGAATCTGTCGACGATCAAATCGCGCATGCGCGACGCGCTGCGGAGCCTGCGGAACTGTCTGGACGTGCGATGACCGAACCGACCGAATTCGAACTGCTCGAACTGGCCGCGCCATACGCGCTCGACGCCGTGTCGGACGCGGAACGAGTCGACATCGAGCGGCGCGTGGCCGCCTCCCCGCGGCCGTTGGCGGCGGCCTTCGAGGCTGAAGTCCGCGCCATCCGCGAGACGATGGCGGTCGCGTCGGCGGCGACCGCGGTCGGCCCGCCGCCCCGGCTGCGGGCCGCCACGCTGGCGGCGGCGGAATCCCCCCGCAAGCGCCGGTCAGGTTGGCGGATCGCGGCTGTGACTTCCGCGGCGGCCGCAATCGTGGTCGGAGCGGTCGCCTTCGGTGTCGGCGTGCTGGTGCGACCGCATCCACCCGCGACGGTCGCGGCGCAAGTCCTGGCCGCCCCGGACGTGCGAACGGTGTCCCGCCCGCTCGCCGACGGCACGGCCACGGTGGTGTTCTCCCGTGATCGCAACGCGGGCGTTCTGGTGATGAACAATGTCCCGCCACCCTCACCGGGCACCGTTTACCAGATGTGGTTGCTGGGCGCCAAGGGTGCGACCTCGGCAGGGACGATGGGCACGGCGGCGGTGGCGCCCTCGACCACCGCGACGCTGACCAACCTCGGCGCCTCGACGGCCCTGGCGTTCACCGTCGAACCGGGCACCGGCTCGGCCCAGCCGACCGGGGCGATACTGGCCGAGTTGCCGCTGCGCTGAACGGATCACCGCCCGCACCCATCCGCGGCCGCGGTGTCTCCGAATCACCTTCGTCCGTTCGAAAGGCGGCGCAGGTGGCCGTCCCTGATGAAGGAGTGCAAACGCGATGAAGAACGCTCGGGTCAGAACAGTCGCTGCGGCAAGTCTCGCGACGATCGCTGTCGTCGGCTTCTCGGCGTGTTCGAGCAACAAGTCGGCGTCCGGGTCGTCGACGACTGAGAGCACGCCGTCGAACATGGCGGTGTCCGTGACGACGTCGGCCATGGCCGATCCCGCGGCCGACCTGATCGGTGCCGGTTGCGCCGCCTACGCCAAGCAGAACCCCAGCGGTCCCGGGTCCGTCGCCGGGATGGCCCAGGACCCGGTTGCCACGGCCGCGTCGAACAACCCGATGCTGACCACCCTGACGTCGGCGCTGGCCGGCAAGCTGAACCCGGACGTCAACCTGGTCGACACGCTGAACGACGGCCAGTACACCGTATTCGCGCCCACCGACGCGGCCTTCGGCAAGCTGCCGGCAGCCACCATCGACAAACTCAAGACGGACGCCCCGTTGCTCAAGAGCATCCTGACCTACCACGTGGTGCAGGGTCAGGCGAGTCCGGACAAGGTCGACGGCACCCATCCGACCCTGCAGGGCGCCACCTTGACCGTGACCGGCCAGGGCGACGCCCTCAAGGTCAACGACGCCGGTCTGGTCTGCGGCGGCGTTCACACCGCCAACGCGACGGTGTACATGATCGACACCGTGCTGATGCCTCCGGGCCAGTAGAGCGAGCGAGACGAGAACAGCCCGGCCACGGTCGGGCTGTTCTTCTCGATCGGCACCAATCCGGGACCGCAGCGGCCACGAATACCTGTCGTGTTGACCGTCGCGCTGATCGGCTTCCTCGGTGGCCTGCTGACGGGCGTCTCGCCGTGCATCCTGCCGGTGCTCCCGGTGATCTTCTTCGCGGGCACCCCAGACGCCGCCAACGACGCTGCGCCGCAACGCAAGCGGTCGAGGACCCTGCGGCCTTACCTGGTCGTCGGCGGCTTGGTGGTCAGCTTCAGCCTCGTCACGCTGACCGGCTCGGCACTGCTGTCCCTGCTGCACCTGCCGCAGGACGCCATCCGCTGGGCCGCGCTCGCCGCGCTCGTCGCGATCGGCCTGGGCCTGATCTTCCCGCCGCTCCAGCATCTGCTGGAGCGGCCGTTCGCGCGCATCCCGCAAAAATCCATCGGCATGGACGGCGGCGGTTTCGGCCTGGGTCTGGCGCTGGGCGCGCTCTACGTCCCCTGCGCGGGGCCCGTCCTCGCCGCCATCGCGGTGGCCGGCGCCACGGCTTCCATCGGTTCGGCCACCGCGGTGCTGACGGGCGCGTTCACGCTCGGCATCGCCGTGCCCTTGCTGGTTTTCGCACTGGCGGGCCAACGAGTGGCCCAGCGGATAAACGTGTTCCGGCGCAACCAGCGGCAGATCCGCGTCGCGGCGGGCCTGGTGATGATCTCGCTCGCGGT
The DNA here is from genome assembly GCF_045809005.2 of Mycobacterium cajalii. NCBI lineage: Bacteria > Bacillati > Actinomycetota > Actinomycetes > Mycobacteriales > Mycobacteriaceae > Mycobacterium > Mycobacterium cajalii. Next base: position 4,632,900 of record NZ_CM141436.1, on the reverse strand, counting down.
GGCCTTGGTGTTCAATGCGGCCGCGGCGCTGCAGACCGCCGTGCCCGACTACACCGGCCCGCTGCAGGACAGGCTGGCCGCCGACCCTGGGATCCGCCAGCACCTGCAGCTCGGTGGCATCGTCAACGACCAGAACGCGCAGCTGTCCAACTGCGGCGACGGTGCCGCGGAGCTCGAAAACTGCGGCCCGGCACCGGGTCTCAAGGGCATAGCCGGATGGCTGAACACACCCGGGGATCGGCCGGTCGAACTCGCGGCGCTGCGCGGCAAGGTTGTCCTGATCGATTTCTGGGCGTACTCGTGCATCAACTGCCAGCGCGCCATCCCCCACGTCGTCGGCTGGTACGACGCGTACCAGGACTACGGGTTCGAGGTGATCGGGGTGCACACGCCCGAGTACGCCTTTGAGAAGGTGGCCGGCAATGTCGCCAAAGGCGCCGCTGATCTGGGCATCCGTTATCCGATCGCCCTCGACAACCGGTATTCGACGTGGACGAACTACCGAAACCGCTACTGGCCCGCGGAATATCTGATCGACGGCGCCGGCGAGGTGCGCCACATCGAGTTCGGCGAAGGTGACTACAGCGTCACCGAGAAGCTGATCCGGCGGCTGCTCGTCGACGCGCATCCCGGACTCGAGCTGCCGCCGCCGGGGGACACGACCGGGTCCGCTCCCCGCCGACAGACGACCCCGGAGACCTATTTGGCGGTGGGCAAGGTCGTCAACTACGGCGGTGACGGCCGCTACGACGAAGGGGCCGCGACGTTCGACTACCCGCAGGCCCTCGCCGCCGACAGCTTCGCGCTGCGGGGACGGTGGTCGCTGGACTACCAGGGCGCGACGGCCGACACGGACCGGTGCGGCATCGAACTGAACTACCACGCCCAAGACGTCTATGTCGTCGCCGGCGGAACGGGAACCCTGACCGTCACCCGCGGCGGACACTCCGTTGCGGTGCCGATCAGCGGTCCGCCGACGTCGCACCGGATCGTCGCCGACGATCGTCCGGCGTCGGGAACGCTCGAGGTTCGCCCCAGCCAGGGGTTGCAGATCTACTCGTTCACCTACGGCTGAACCGGGGCACGATTAATTTCCCCGGTCGGCAGTCCAAACCGGTTCGGGCTCCGAACTACTCGTGTCGATACCAATCCGGCGGCGGAAACCCGTCGCCGACACGTAGGAGGCCAGACACATGAAAGCACGCACCACCTCGATGTTGGCGACGGGTTTCGCGGCGGCGACCCTCATCGGTCTCACCGTGACCACCGCCCCGACCGCGGCAGCGGCCGACCTGGTGGGGCCGGGATGCGCGAATTACGCGGCGGCAAATCCCAGCGGTCCCGCATCGGTAGAGGGCATGTCGCAGGTCCCGGTCGCGGTGGCGGCGTCGAACAACCCGATGTTGACGACGTTGACCGCCGCGCTGTCCGGCAAGCTGAATCCCGATGTCAACCTGGTCGACACGCTGAACAACGGCCAGTACACGGTGTTCGCACCGACCGACGCCGCCTTCGGCAAGCTGCCGGAGTCTACGATCGGCCAGCTCAAGACCGATTCGAAGCTGCTGACGAGCATTCTGACCTATCACGTGGTGCAGGGGCAGCTGAGCCCGGCCCGGGTGGCGGGTTCCCACAAGACCCTGCAAGGCGCGAACGTGAACGTGACCGGCCAGGGGAACGATCTCAGGGTCGCCAACGCCGGCGTTGTCTGCGGTGGCGTGCCGACGGCGAACGCGACGGTGTACCTGATCGACACGGTGCTGATGCCGCCGATGTAATCGTCCGGTCGGGAAAAGCTCCGTCACAACGTGATCGCTGGGGAGATCCCTCGGCATCGTGGGCGATGATGGAGCTGTGACGGTGAAGAGTCCCGACGGCGTGCTGGGCATCGGCGAGTTCGAGCCCACATTCAAAGCCGAGCTGGCCGCGCGTTACCGGATCCCCAGGCTGCCCGACGGTCCCGGTCGGGCCGATTTCCTGGCGGGGCGCGCGGCCGGCGTCCGGGTGCTGGTCACGTCCGGGCGGCCCGGCGTCGACGCGGAGACGATCGCGGCGCTGCCCCGCCTGGAGGCGATCGTCAACAACGGCGCCGGTGTGGACCTGATCGATCTGGATGCGGCGGAGCGCCGGGGGGTCTGCGTGAGCAACACCCCCGGCGTGCTCTCGGACACGGTCGCGGACACGGCGCTGGGGCTCATCTTGACGACGGTGCGTCGTTTCGGTGCCGCCGACCGCTACGTGCGCGGCGGCCGATGGGCGCGCGAGGGCCAGTTCCCGTACGCCCGCGACGTCAGCGGCCTGCGGGTCGGCATCCTGGGCCTGGGTCGCATCGGTTCGGCCATCGCGACCAGGCTGCTCGGGTTCGACTGTGCCATCGCCTATCACAACCGCAATCGGATCGACGGGTCGCCATACCGCTACGCCGAGTCTCCGGTCGAGTTGGCCGAATCGGTCGACGTCCTCGTCGTCGCCACCACGGGAGATCACGGAACGCGTCACCTGGTCGACCGCAGCGTCCTGCACGCATTGGGGCCCGAGGGCTACCTGATCAACATCGCGCGCGGCAGCGTGGTCGACCAGGACGCGCTGGTGGAGCTGGTGACCGGCGGCGGGCTGGCCGGCGCGGGCCTGGACGTCTTCGCCGAGGAGCCCTGGGTGCCCACGGAGTTGCTCGGGCTCGACAGCGTGGTGCTCTTCCCGCACATCGGCAGCGCGACGGCCCGGACGAGACGGGCGATGGCGCAGCTCGCGATCCGCAATCTGGACAGCTATCTCGAGACCGGTCGGCTCGTGACACCCGTGCTGCCGCCCCGCGGGCGGCGGTGACGCGGTCTACTCGGTCGGGGGAGCGGGCTCGGCGGGCGAGGCCAGCCGGATGGGGCGCTCGTGCCCGCGGAGGGTGACCGTCTCGCCCAGCGACCAATGGGCGCGCTCGTTCTCGCTTGCGCCGTCGAGCGTGCCGGCCGTGGCGAGCAACCGGCCCGGATATGACTTGGCCAGCTCGCACAGCCGCGCGGCCTCGTTGACCGGCTCGCCGATCACGGTGTACTCGAAGCGTTCCCGGGCGCCGACGTTGCCGGCGACCACTTGGCCCGCCGCGACGCCGATGCCGGCCTGGCATTCGGGCATCTCCTCGCCGAGCCGCTCGGTGATACGGCGGGCGGCGGTCAGCGCCTCCTCCTCGGGGCACTCGAGGCGGTTCGGGGCGCCGAACACGGCCAGCGTCGCATCGCCCTCGAACTTGTTGACCAGCCCGCGGTGGCGGTCCACCTCCTCGACGACGATGCTGAAAAACCGGTTGAGCACCGCCACCACGTCGGCGGGAGGCAGGCTGGTCACCAGCTGAGTGGAGCCGACGATGTCGATGAACACGACAGCGACGTGGCGTTCTTCCCCGCCCAGCTTCGGGCGCTCGCGTTCGGCGGCGGCGGCCACCTCGCGCCCGACGTGGCGGCCGAAGAGGTCGCGCACGCGTTCCCGTTCCCGCAGGCCGTCGACCATCGCGTTGAAACCGCGTTGCAACTCGCCGAGTTCGGTCCCGTCGAAGACCACCAGGTTGCCCCGCAGATCGCCGCGCTCGACCCGCTCGAGCGCCGTGCGCACCACCCGCACCGGCGTTGCCGTCAGCCAGGCCAGGATCCACATCAACAGGCAACCGAAAATCAGCGTGGCGGTGGAGATCATCACCACGCCGACGGCGAACTCGGTTTCGGTCATGTTGCGCATCAAGAGCTGGAAGAAGGCCACCAGCGCGATACCGATCACCGGGACGCCCGAGCCGAAGAACCAGACCATCATGGTCCGGCCCATGATGCCCGCGGTCAGCCGCTGAGGCGGACGTCCCGCCTCGAGTGCCTGCGCGGCCACCGGCCGCAGCGCGAACTCGGTCAGCAGGTAACTGCCGGTGGCGACCAGCACGCCGCAGAAGCTCACCACGAACAGGAACCGCGGGATGAACAACGTGTTGACCAGGCCGTAGAGGACCGTCAGCAGCACCGCCCCGCTTCCCCACAGCACGAGGTCGACGATCGCGACCCGCCACGGCGCCAGGAATGTGTTGCGCTCGTCCTCGCGGGTCGGTGTGCGCTCCTCGATCGCCCAACGCAGCGCGAGCACGGTCCGCCGGGTGATCCAGAACGCGCCCAGCGCCAGCGCTACCGCGATGTAGGCGGGCACCACCGCGAACGTGAGCCAGAGCGGCGCGTCGTCGAACACGCTCGGCTCGGGGATCGCGACCGTCACCAACAGCAGGGCGACGCCGATGCCGATCAGGTTCACGGCCACGACGAGCACGGTCAGGATCACCTGGATGCGGATGCGCCGGCGCCGTTGGCTTTCGGTGACGCGCCCGAGCAGCAGCGAGCCGTACGCCGGGGTCTCCGACAGCCGGCCGCTCTGACGGGTGACCGCTTCGAGCACCTGGCCCAGGCGTCGCGCTACGGTCTTCTGTGCCGACATGGTGGCGTCAGCCTAATTTGTCGGCCACGCTCTAAGGTGAGTCGGGTGCGACTCGTCATTGCCCAGTGCACGGTGGACTATGTCGGCCGGCTCACCGCGCATTTACCGTCCGCGCGCAGGTTGTTGCTGTTCAAGGCCGACGGGTCGGTCAGCGTGCACGCCGACGACCGCGCCTACAAGCCGTTGAACTGGATGAGTCCGCCGTGCCGGCTGACCGAAGAGCCCGGCGGCGAGGCGCCGGTGTGGGTAGTGGAAAACAAAGCAGGAGAACAGCTGCGCATCACCGTCGAAGCGGTCGAGCACGACTCCAGTCACGATCTGGGCGTCGATCCCGGGCTGGTCAAGGACGGTGTCGAGGCGCACCTGCAGGCATTGCTGGCCGAGCACGTCGGCCTGCTGGGTGAGGGGTACACGTTGGTGCGGCGCGAGTACATGACCGCGATCGGGCCCGTCGACCTGCTGTGCCGCGACGAGCGGGGCGGCTCGGTCGCGGTGGAGGTCAAGCGGCGCGGCGAGATCGACGGCGTCGAGCAGCTCACCCGCTATCTGGAGTTGCTCAACCGCGACAGCGTGCTGGCGCCGGTGCGGGGCGTGTTCGCCGCCCAGCAGATCAAACCGCAGGCGCGCACGCTGGCGGTCGATCGCGGGATCCGCTGTGTGACACTGGATTACGACAGAATGCGCGGGATGGACAGCGACGAATACCGGCTGTTCTGAGGCCTGCGGATTAGACTGGCGGCATGACACGGCGCCGCACACCGCCACGACGGTACGGGCCCCCGCCGTTGTCGTCGGTCTCGCGGCGGGTCGAGGCGGGGCCCGACGGATACGACTACGAGGTTCACCCGGTCGCTGCGGAGCGCGCCGTCAAGATCTACCGCTGCCCCGGGTGTGACCACGAGATCCGTTCGGGGACTGCGCATGTCGTGGTCTGGCTGGTGGAGGGCCCCGACTCCGGGATCGAGGACCGACGACACTGGCACACCCCGTGCTGGAGCAACCGCGCGACTCGCGGTCCGACCCGGAGGTGGTCGTGACTACCGGCCCTACAGAGCCGGCTCGACCAACTCGATCAGAACTCCGCCGGCATCCTTGGGATGGATGAAGTTGACTCGAGAGTTCGCGGTGCCGCGTCTCGGCGCCTCGTAGGTCAGCCGGACGCCTTGTGAGCGGAGTTGCTCGCAGAAGGTGTCGAGATTGCTGACCCGAACCGCCAGCTGCTGGATGCCCGGCCCGCGCTTGTCGAGGAACTTCGCGATGGCCGACGAATCGTCGATTGGGGCCATCAACTGGATCTGTGCGGTGCCGATGGGCCCGCCGCGTGCAGCCAGCATGGCCTCGCGGATACCCTGATCGTCGTTGACTTCCTCGTGAACCAGGATCATGCCGAGGTGGTCGTGGTACCAGGCGATCGCCGCGTCCAGGTCGGGTACAGCGATGCCGACATGGTCGACCGCGGTCACGAGCGCGCTACCGAGGACCTGACGGGCGTCAACTTGATCGGTCGTCATCACACAACGGTAACCTGAGGGCAAAGATTCCGCTTCGCCAGGGATCGGAATTGGCCGTCCGCGCACGCCTAGGAGGTAGTCATGACGACGTCGGTGATCGTTGCTGGAGCCCGCACGCCGATCGGCAAGTTGATGGGTTCGCTGAAGGATTTCTCGGCCAGCGATCTGGGCGCCGTCGCGATTGCCGGCGCGCTGGAGAAGTCCGGCCTGTCGGCCGGCGCGGTCGAGTACGTGATCATGGGCCAGGTGCTGACGGCCGGAGCCGGCCAGATGCCCGCCCGCCAGGCGGCGGTGGCGGCCGGCATCGGCTGGGACGTCCCGGCGCTGACCATCAACAAGATGTGCCTGTCCGGTATCGACGCAATCGCGCTGGCCGACCAGCTGATTCGCGCCGGAGAGTTCGACGTGGTGGTGGCCGGCGGGCAGGAGTCCATGACCAGGGCGCCCCACCTCCTGATGGACAGCCGCGCGGGCTACAAGTACGGCGACGTCACCGTGCTCGACCATACGGCCTACGACGGTCTGTACGACGTGTTCACCGACCAGCCGATGGGTGCGCTCACCGAGCAGCGCAACGACGTCGACAAATTCACCCGCGAGGAGCAGGACTCCTACGCCGCCCGGTCGCACCAGCGGGCGGCCGCGGCGTGGAAGGACGGCGTGTTCGCCGACGAGGTGGTCCCGGTCAGCATTCCGCAGCGCAAGGGCGACCCGCTGCAGTTCGCCGAGGACGAGGGCATCCGCGCCAACACCACCGCCGAATCGCTGGCCGGCCTCAAGCCGGCATTCCGCCGGGACGGCACCATCACCGCGGGCTCCGCGTCGCAGATCTCCGACGGCGCGGCCGCGGTCGTGGTGATGAACAAGGAAAAAGCCCAGGCGCTGGGCCTGACGGGGCTGGCCGAGATCGGTGCGCACGGCGTCGTGGCCGGACCGGACTCGACGCTGCAATCGCAGCCGGCCAACGCGATCAGGAAGGCGCTCGGGCGCGAAGGCATCTCGGTCGACCAACTCGACGTGGTGGAGATCAACGAGGCGTTCGCGGCGGTCGCGCTGGCCTCGACCCGCGAGCTGGGACTGGATCCGGAGATCGTCAACGCCAACGGCGGGGCGATCGCCGTCGGGCATCCGCTCGGCATGTCGGGAGCCCGCATCGCGCTGCACGCCGCCTTGGAGTTGGCGCGTCGCGGCTCCGGCTACGGTGTCGCCGCCCTGTGCGGGGCGGGTGGGCAGGGCGACGCGCTGATCCTGCGGGCCGGGTGACGGCCCCCGCGCCGGCGTTGCTGGCGCGGGGTTCGCGCGCACACGTGTGATGTTCGTCATATCGGCCGCTCAGTAGCCTTCCGGCCGGGGCCGCGGCCGGATTTTCGCTTTGCGCGAGGGTCCGCGCCACCGGGTGGATCGGGTGCCGATGTGCATGACAGACTTGACGGCGTGACGCGTCCGCGATCCTCCATAGGGCCTGCGCTGGCTGGTGCGGTCGACCTGTCCGGCCTCCAGCAGCGCGCTCAGCAGAAAGCATCGGCAGGTGGGGCCGGCAGCCGGGCGGCGCCGTCGCCGGGGGTGACCGAGGTCTCCGAGGCCAATTTCGAAGACGAGGTGCTGATCCGGTCCGGCGAAGTGCCGGTCGTGGTGCTGTTGTGGTTGCCGCGCAACGACGCGTGTGCCCAACTGGCCGAAACGCTGTCCGCACTGGCCGCCGAGGACAACGGCAGATGGTCGCTGGCCACGGTGGACGTCGAGGTGGCGCCCCGGGTCGCCCAGGCGTTCGGCGTGGAGGCGGTTCCGACCGTGGTGGCGTTGGCCGCCGGGCAGCCGTTGTCCAGCTTCGAGGGCGTGCAACCGGCCGACCAGCTGCGCCGGTGGGTGGACTCGCTGCTCGCGGCGACGGACGGCAAGCTCAGGGGCCCGGGGGAGGCCGGGGAGTCGCCGGAGACCGATCCGGAGCTGTTGCAGGCCCGCCAGCAACTCGAGGCCGGCGACTTCGAGGCCGCCAAGGAGTCGTACCAGGCGATCCTGGACGCCAACCCCGGCAGCGTTGAGGCGAAGGCCGCGATCAGGCAGATCGACTTCCTCTCGCGCGCAACGGCTCAAGTCCCCGACGCGGTCGCGGTGGCCGACGCGGCGCCGGGCGACATCGACGCCGCGTTCGCGGCCGCGGACGTGCAGATCCTCAACCAGGACGTCGGCGCCGCCTTCGAGCGGCTGATCGCGTTGGTGCGCAAGACATCCGGGGACGAGCGTGCCAGGGTGCGCACCCGCCTGGTCGAGTTGTTCGAACTGTTCGATCCGGCCGATCCGGAGGTCGTCGCCGGCCGGCGCAACCTCGCCAACGCGCTGTACTGACGCGGCGAGCAGACGCAAAATCGCCCTGAAACCTCCGGTTTAGGGCGATTTTGCGTCTGCTCGCGCTGAATGCCGAGCGCTACTCGGGCGCCAGCCACAGCGCCGACGTGGGCGGCAACACCAGGCACGCCGATGCCGGCCGCCCGTGCCACGGGTCCTCGGTCGCGTCGACGCCACCCATGTTGCCGACGCCGGAACCGTTGTAGTCCGTGGCGTCGGTGTTGAGCACCTCGCGCCACCGGCCGGCGCACGGCAGTCCGAGCCGGTAGCCGCTGTGCTCGGCACCCGCGAAGTTGAAGACGCAGGCCATGACCGAACCGTCGCTGCCGTAACGCAGGAAGCTCAGCACGTTGTTGGCGGAGTCGTTGGCGTCGATCCAGGAGTAGCCGTCGGGAACGGTGTCCTGGCTCCACAGCGCCGGATGACTGCGGTAGATGGCGTTGATGTCGCGCACCATCCGCAGGATGCCGTTGGAGAAGCCCTGCTCGTCGAGTTGCCACCAATCCAGGCCGCGCTCCTCGGACCACTCGTTGCGCTGGCCGAATTCCTGGCCCATGAACAACAACTGCTTGCCCGGGTGCGCCCACTGGTAGGCGAGCAGGCTGCGCAGGCCGGCGGCCTTGACGTGGTTGTTGCCCGGCATCCGCCCCCACAGCGTGCCCTTGCCGTGCACCACCTCGTCGTGGCTGATCGGCAGGACGTAGTTCTCGCTGAACGCATAGAGCATCGAGAACGTCATCTCGTGGTGGTGGTAGCTGCGATAGACCGGGTCGCGACTGATGTAGTCCAGGGTGTCGTGCATCCAGCCCATGTTCCACTTCATCGAAAAGCCCAGGCCGCCAAGGCTCGTCGGACGTGTCACGCCGGGCCACGACGTCGACTCCTCGGCGATGGTGACGATCCCCGGCGCCGTCTTGTGCACCGTGGCGTTCATCTCCTGCAGGAACTGGACCGCCTCGAGGTTCTCGCGCCCGCCGTAGACGTTGGGCGTCCAGCCGCCGGCCGGGCGCGAGTAGTCCAGGTAGAGCATCGAGGCGACGGCGTCCACGCGAAGGCCGTCGACATGGAACTCCTCGATCCAGTACAGCGCGTTGGCCACCAGGAAGTTGCGCACCTCGCGGCGGCCGAAGTCGAACACGTAAGTACCCCAGTCGAGTTGCTCGCCGCGTCGGGGATCGGAGTGCTCGTAGAGCGCGGTGCCGTCGAAGCGGCCCAGCGCCCACGCGTCCTTGGGGAAGTGTGCGGGCACCCAGTCCACGATGACCCCGATGCCGGCCCGGTGCAGCGCGTCGACGAGTTCGCGGAATTCGTCGGGTGTGCCGAACCGCGACGTGGGCGCGTAGTACGAGGTGACCTGGTATCCCCACGAGCCGGCGAACGGGTGCTCGGCCACCGGCAGCAGTTCGACGTGGGTGAAGCCGTGTTCCACCACGTAGTCGGTGAGCTCGCGGGCGAGCTGGCGGTAGCTGAGCCCCGGGCGCCACGAACCCAGGTGGACCTCGTAGGTGCTCATCGGCTCGAACACCGGATTGCGCTCGGCGCGTCGGGTCATCCAGTCCTCGTCGCTCCAGCTGTAGCTGCTGACCGCCACGCGTGACGCGGTGTGCGGGGGCACCTCGGTGGCAAACGCCATCGGGTCGGCCCGTTCGGTCACCACGCCGTCGGCGCCGTGCACGCGGAACTTGTAGAGGCCGCCGACGGAGAACCCGGGCCAGAACAACTCCCACACGCCCGAGGAGCCCAGTTCCCGCATGGGCGCGTCGGTGCCCGTCCAGCCGTTGAACTCCCCGATCAGGCTGACGCCTTTGGCGTTGGGCGCCCAGACGGCGAAGGAGACACCGTCGACCGCACCGTCGGCCGTGGTGAAGGAGCGGGGATGGGCGCCGAGGACTTCCCAGAGCCGCTCGTGACGTCCTTCGCCGAACAGGTGCAGGTCCATCTCGCCCAGGGTGGGCAGGAAGCGGTAGGCGTCGGCGACCGTGTACGGGTCGGAGCCCTCATAGCTGATCTGCAGCCGGTAGTCGATCAGGTCCGTGAAGGGGAGCGCCACGGCGAACAGGCCCGATTCGATGTGACGCATCGGATACCGGTCGTCACCGACGAGCGCGACGACCTCGGTGGCGTGTGGCCGGTATGCCCGGATGACGGTGTGGTCGGCATACTCGTGGGCGCCCAGAATGCTGTGCGGGTTGTAATGGGTGCCGCCCACCAGGCGCGACAGGTCGTCGTGGTCGGGCGCCAGGTGCGTTTCGGCGAGTTGATCGGCTTTGCTCATATCCCTTTCACCTCCGGTGCGTTCAACGCCTGCGTAGCAGCGTGATTCGGGATTCGTGCGGTATGAGGGGCATGTTGATGACGTGCGCGACTGCTTGCGCCGGGTCTAGGCGAACGTAATTGGCCTGGCCCCATTGGAATTCGTGGCCCGTTATCTCGTCGCGCACCCAGAATCTTTCGTAGGGCTCCATACCCAGTGCGGCCATGTCCAACCACAGGGTGGCTTCCTCGGCCCCGAACGCGTTGAGGCTCACCACCACCAGCACGCAGTCGCCGGTGGCGGGGTCGAACTTGCTGTAGGCCAGCAGGGCGTCGTTGTCCACATTGTGGAAATGGATGGTGCGCAGTTGCTGCAGCGCGGGATGAAGTCGGCGGATCTCGTTGAGCTGGGAGATGAACGGCTCGAGCGAACGACCTTCGGCGAGTGCGCCCGCGTAGTCGCGGGGACGCAGTTCGTACTTCTCCGAGTCCAGGTACTCCTCGCTGCCCTCCCGCACCGCCCGGTGCTCGAAGAGTTCGTAGCCGGAGTACACGCCCCAGGCCGGGCCCATCGTGGCGGCCAGCACGGCGCGGATGGCGAACATGCCGGGACCGTTGTGCTGCAGGATCGCGTGCAGGATGTCGGGGGTGTTGACGAACAGGTTCGGCCGGCGGAAGTCGGCGAGCGCGGCGATGTCGTTGCCGAACTCGGTGAGCTCCCACTTGGCCGTGCGCCAGGTGAAGTAGCTGTAGGACTGGGTGAAACCGAGCTTGGCCAGCCCGTACTGGCGGGCCGGCGGCGTGAACGCCTCGGAGAGGAACAGCACGTCGGGGTCGTGGTCTTTGATCTGGGCGATCAGCCAGGCCCAGAAGTTCGGTGGCTTGGTGTGCGGATTGTCGACCCGAAATATCTTGACGCCGTGATCGATCCAGTGCCGGCACACGCGCAGAACCTCGTCGTACAGGCCGGCGGGGTCGTTGTCGAAGTTGAGCGGATAGATGTCCTGGTACTTCTTCGGCGGGTTCTCGGCGTAGGCGATGGTGCCGTCCGGCAGCTCGGTGAACCACTCCCGGTGTTCGCGGGCCCACGGGTGGTCCGGCGCGCATTGCAGTGCCAGATCGAGCGCCACTTCCATGCCCAAAGCCCTTGTCGCGGAGACGAAGTCGTCGAAGTCATCGATGGTGCCCAGGCTGGGGTGGATGGCGTCGTGGCCGCCCTCGTCGCTGCCGATCGCCCACGGCGAGCCCACGTCTCCGGGTGCCGCGGTGGGGGAGTTGTTGCGGCCCTTGCGGTGCACCTTGCCGATCGGATGGATCGGCGGAAGGTACACGACGTCGAACCCCATGTCGGCGATGCGGGGCAGCTGCGCGGTCGTCGTGGCGAAGGTGCCGTGCACCGGGTTGCCGTCGGCGTCCCATCCGCCGGTTGAGCGCGGAAACAGTTCGTACCAGGAGCCGAAGCGGGCCAGCGGCCGGTCCACCCAGACTGCGAACTGTTCGCCGCGGGTCACCAGGTCACGCAACGGGTGCTCGGCCACCAGTTCGTCGATCTCGGGCGCCAGGGCCGGCGCGGTGCGGGTGACCGGGTCGCCGGGGGCCCGCAACGCCGCCGCCGCGGCCAGCAGCGGGTCACGGAGCGCGCGGGGCACCCCGGCCGCGGCGCGCTCGAACAGCCCGGCACCGACCAGCAGGTCGTTGGACAGTTCGGTCTCGCCCTGGCCGGCGTCCAGCTTGGCGACCAGCCCGTGCTTCCACGTGGCGATCGGGTCCCCCCACCCGTCCACGCGGAACATCCACAGGCCGACGCGGTCGGGGGTGAACTGGCCGTGGAACACGTAGGGCTCTTCGCTCATCGTCATGGGGGACAGCTGCGGCTTGACCCGCTGCTGGTCGGGCGCGCCCGCCTCGTGCGCCCCGGCCGGCCGCTCGGGAGCCTCGACCGCCTTGATCTGGCGGACCTCGGTCGCCTGCGGGTAGCGCTGCCCCAGGTATCGCACCACCAAGGTCGCCGCGACGGCGTCGTGGCCCTCCCGCCACACCGCTGCGCTGACCGGGACGACCTCGCCGACCACCGCCTTGGCGGGGTAGGTGCCGCAGGAAACGACGGGCTGGACGTTGTCGATCTCGACGCGACCGGGCACCACCACTCCATTCAATCTGCTCAATCTGCCCGGCTCCTCCTCCGCCCGCTGCTCGGGCCGAATCGTCGCCCGGGTATTCGATCCGCCCGGCTCGTCGGCGGCCCGCTGTTCGGGCCGCGGTCGTGGCCGGGGCCGTTCCGGTTGTGCGGCAAGACCGCGGGGTCCCGCGTCGCGGAATGCCTCTCGTGGGGGAAAGCTCGTCTCGTGGGGGACCACGCCTGGAAAGTCTCGCCGCGGCCCCATTACTTCCCGATACCCACCCTAGTGTCCGGCCACACCAGGTGAAGGTAAACGCTGGGTTAGTGGCGCTGCACCGGTTGGCAGCCTCAGTAAGGTAATGACGTGTGAAAGCCCTCCGCCGCTTTACTGTCCGTGCTCATCTGCCCGAGCGCCTGGTCGCGCTGGAACAACTCTCCACCAACCTGAGGTGGTCGTGGGACAAGCCGACACAGGACCTGTTCGCCACCATCGACCCGACGCTGTGGGCCCAGTGCGGCTCAGATCCGGTTGCGCTGCTGGGGGCGGTGAGCCCCGCCCGGCTTGACGAACTGGCCGTCGACGAGGAATTTCTCGGCCTGCTCGACGGCCTGGCCGCCGACCTGCGCGACTACCTGAGCCGTCCGCTCTGGTACCAGCAGCAGGACACCGGGGTGGCGATGCCGACGTCGATCGCCTACTTCTCGATGGAGTTCGGCGTCGCCGAGGTGCTGCCCAACTACTCGGGCGGGCTCGGGATCCTGGCCGGCGACCACCTGAAGTCCGCCTCCGATCTGGGGGTGCCGTTGGTGGCCGTGGGCCTCTACTACCGCTCCGGCTACTTCCGGCAGTCGCTGACCGCCGACGGCTGGCAGATGGAGACGTACCCGTCGCTGGATCCGCAGGGGTTGCCGCTGCGGCTGCTCACCGACACCACCACCGGCGATCCGGTGCTGGTGGAGCTGGACCTGCCCGACTCGGCGCAGCTGCGGGCCCGGGTGTGGGTCGCGCAGGTCGGTCGCGTTCCGCTGCTGCTGCTGGATTCTGACGTGCCCGAAAACGAACACGAGCTGCGCGGCGTCACCGACCGCCTCTACGGCGGCGACCAGGAACACCGCATCAAGCAGGAGATCCTGGCCGGCGTCGGCGGGGTGCGGGCGATCCGCGCGTTCACGGCCAACGCGGGCCTGCCCGCGCCCGAGGTGTTCCACATGAACGAGGGGCACGCGGGCTTCCTCGGTGCGGAGCGCATCCGTGAGCTGGTCACCGACTCGGGACTGGACTTCGACACCGCGCTGACCGTCGTGCGCTCCAGCACGGTGTTCACCACCCACACCCCGGTGCCCGCCGGAATCGACCGGTTCCCGCTGGAGATGGTGCAGCGCTACTTCGACGACCAACGCGAGGCGACGTTGCTGCCGGGCCTGCCGACCGCCCGGATCCTCGAACTGGGCGCCGAGGCCGACCCGGCCAAGTTCAACATGGCCCACATGGGCCTGCGGCTGGCCCAGCGCGCCAACGGCGTCTCCCTGCTGCACGGGCGGGTGAGCCGCGCCATGTTCAGCGAGCTGTGGCCCGGGTTCGACCGCGGCGAGGTGCCGATCGGCTCGATCACCAACGGCGTGCACGCACCCACCTGGGCCGCGCCGCAGTGGCTGGAGCTGGGTCGCGAGCTGGCCGGCTCGGACTCGCTGAGCGAACCCACGGTCTGGCAGCGGCTGCAGCAGGTCGACCCCGGCCACCTGTGGTGGATCCGCTCCCAGTTGCGTTCGCTGCTGGTCGAGGACGTGCGGGCGCGGCTGCGCCGGTCGTGGCTGGAGCGCGGCGCGGCCGACGCCGAGCTGGCCTGGATCGGGACGGCCTTCGACCCGGACGTGCTGACCATCGGGTTCGCCCGGCGGGTGCCGACCTACAAGCGGCTGACCCTGATGCTGCGCGATCCCGACCGGCTGGAACGACTGCTGCTCGACGAGGAGCGGCCGATCCAGCTGATCGTGGCCGGGAAGTCCCACCCCGCCGACGACGGCGGCAAGGCGCTGATCCAGCAGGTCGTGCGCTTTGCCGACCGCCCGCAGGTGCGCCACCGCATCGCTTTCCTGCCCGACTACGACATGTCGATGGCCCGGCTGCTGTATTGGGGCTGCGACGTCTGGCTCAACAACCCGCTGCGTCCCCTGGAGGCCTGCGGTACCTCCGGGATGAAGAGCGCGCTGAACGGCGGACTGAACCTGTCCATCCGCGACGGCTGGTGGGACGAGTGGTACGACGGCGAAAACGGCTGGGAGATACCGTCGGCCACCGGGCTGGCCGACGAGGTGCGCCGCGACGACCTGGAGGCCAACGCGCTCTACACGCTGCTCGAAGAGGCGGTGGCACCGAAGTTCTACGAGCGCGACCAACACGGGGTGCCGCCGCGGTGGGTCGAGATGGTGCGCCACACCCTGCAGACGCTGGGGCCCAAAGTGCTGGCCTCCCGGATGGTGCGGGACTACGTCGAGGGGTACTACATGCCCGCGGCGCAGTCGCTGCGCAAGACCATCGGCGGCGACGAGCCCTTCGGCGCCGCGCGGGAGCTGGCCGCCTACCGTCGGCGCGTCGAAGAGGCGTGGCCCAAGATCAGGGTCACCGACGTCGACAGCACCGGCCTGCCGGACACCCCGCTGCTCGGGTCGAAGCTGACCCTGACCGCGACCGTGCGGCTGGGCGGCCTGCGGCCCGACGAGGTGGCCGTGCAGGCGGTGCTCGGCCGGGTGGACTCCGGCGACGTGCTGCAGGACCCGATCACGGTCGACATGCCGCACACCGGCAGCGCCGACGGCGGGAAAGCGGTGTTCTCGACGACGACGCCGCTGCCGCTGGCCGGTGCGGTCGGATACACGGTGCGGGTGCTGCCCCGCCATCCGATGCTCGCCGGCAGCGCCGAGCTCGGTCTGGTGGCTCTCGCCGGATGACCGCCTGCGGTCAGGCCGGCACGCCGTCGGGCGCGGCGCGCAGCCGCTCCAGCGCCCCCCGCACCTGGGCGGCATCGGTGGTCGGCCAGAACGGCGGCAGCGAGGCCCGCAGGTAGGCGCCGTAGCCGGCCGTGACCATCCGCGAGTCGAGTACGGCGACGACGCCGCGGTCGGTCACCCGACGCAGCAGCCGGCCGGACCCCTGCGCCAGCAGCAACGCCGCGTGGCTGGCGGCCACCGCCATGAAACCGTTGCCGCCGCGGGCGGCCACGGCCCGCTGCCGCGCGCCCAGCAGGGGATCGTCCGGCCGGGGAAAGGGGATGCGGTCGATCAGCACCAGCGACAGCGACGGGCCCGGCACGTCGACGCCCTGCCACAGCGACAGCGTGCCGAACAGCGAGGTCTCCGGGTCGGCGCTGAAACGTTCGACCAGCGCCGAGGTGCTGTCGTCGCCCTGACACAACACCGGTGTCGACAACCGTTCGCGCATGGCCTCGGCGGCGGCCCGGGCGGCCCGCATCGACGAGAACAGCCCGAGGGTGCGCCCGCCGGCGGCGGTGATGAGCTCGGCGATCTCGGTGAGCTGCTCGGCCGACCCGGTGCCGTCGCGGCCGGGCGGCGGCAGGTGGGCGGCGACGTAGAGGATTCCCGCCTTGGCGTGCTCGAACGGCGACCCGACGTCGAGAGCACGCCACGTCGGATCGCCGCCGGGCTCCGATCCGGTCAGGCCCCAGGCCGCCGCCATCGCATCGAAGGACCCGCCGACCGTCAGCGTCGCCGACGTCAACACGGTCGTCGACCGCGAGAAAACCCGGTCGCGCAGCAGGCCGGAGACCGACAGCGGCGCCACCCGCAGCACGGGCCGCGGCGAACCCCGGTTGTCCTCGTGCTCCAGCCAGACCACGTCGGTCCGATCCGGGATGGCCGGAGCGAACGAGACGAGGATGCGCGACGCGGTGTCGGATATCTCGCCGAGCGTGGCGACCGCCTCGGCGCGGGCCGACGCCGCTCTGGGGTCGGCCCGCACCGGGCCGGTGGCGTCGATCGCCGAGCGTGCCGCGCTCGCCGCGTCGCGCAGCGCCGTCAGGTAGGCCGCGAGCTCGTCGTCGAGCCGGTCGATGCGGCCGGGCCGCGCGTCGTGGATCGCGGCGGCGAGGTTGGCCGTGGCCGCCTCCAAGCGCTGGGTCAGTTCCGGACCGACCAGCCGGGCGACCCGGCGCGTGGCCGCCCCGAGGGTGGCCGGGGTCAGCTCCGCGGTGGCCACCGACGTCACCCGGTCGACCAACTCGTGCGCCTCGTCGACCACCAGCAGCGCGTGCTCCGGCAGCACCGCCGATTCGGCGACGGCGTCGATGGCCAGCAGCGCGTGGTTGGTGACCACGATGTCGACGCCGCCGGCGCGGCCACGTGCCCGTTCGGAGAAGCATTCGCCGCCGAAGGGGCAGCGAGCCACCCCGATGCATTCGCGCGCGGAGACGCTGACCTGCGACCAGGACCGGTCGGGAACGCCGGGCCGCAGGTCGTCGCGGTCGCCGGACTCGGTCGTCGACGCCCAGGCGGTGAGCCGCTGCACGTCGCGACCCAGCGCGGTCGCGGCCACCGGATCGAAGAGCTCCTCCTGCGGTCTGTCCTCGGGCTCGCCGTCGGTGGTGCCTCCGTTGTGGATCTTGTTCAGGCACAGATAATTTCGCCGGCCCTTCAGCAGCGCGAACCGCGGCGCGCGGGGCAGCGTCTCGGCCAGCGACTCGGCCAGCCGCGGCAGGTCGCGGTCGACGAGCTGACGTTGCAGGGCGATCGTGGCCGTGGACACGACGACGGGCGAATCGTCGCTGACGGCGCGGACGATCGCGGGGACCAGGTACGCCAGCGACTTACCGGTGCCGGTGCCGGCCTGCACGGCCAGGTGCTCGCCGGTGTCGAAGGCGCGCGCCACCGCGACGGCCATCTCGAGTTGGCCTTGGCGTTGACTGCCGCCGAGCGCGGCCACCGCCGCGGCCAGCAGCTCGGGCACGCTCGCGGAGGCGTCGGAGGTGGTCACTGTTCGCGCTCAGGCCGGGATCTGGCTGGTGGGGATCGCCGGATCGCCGGGCGCCAATGCCAGCCCCTCCCACGGCAGGCTGCGCAGGCCGGCGGCGGCCAGCTTGCGCGCGGAGGCCAGGGCGCGGGCGCCCGTCTCCGCGACGGCCTCGCCGCCGCGGACCAGGGGAGTGGTCAGGGGCCGGGACGGTTCGCCCACCGCGGGCGGGCGTCCCGCCGGGTGCACCACCTCCTCGGTGACGATGCCGGTCGGACGCGACAGGCGCAGCGCCTCTTTGCGGCCGCCGTGCGATTCCTTGTGGGTGCTGCGCTTCTGCACCGGCATGCCGTCCACTTCGACGAGTTTGTACACCATGTGCGCGGTCGGGGCGCCCGCGCCGGTCACCAGCGAGGTGCCGACGCCGTAGCTGTCGACGGGCTCGGCGCGCAACGCGGCGATGGAGAACTCGTCGAGGTCGCCGGACACCACGATCCGCGTCCGGGCGGCGCCCAGCTCGTCGAGTTGCCGGCGCGCCTGGCGGGCGAGCACGCCCAGCTCTCCGGAGTCGATCCGGACCGCGCCCAGCGACGTGCCGGCGGCCGCCACGGCGTTGGCCACGCCGGCCGTCACGTCGTAGGTGTCCACCAGCAGCGTGGTGTCGACGCCCAGTGCCCGGACCTGGGCGCGGAACGCGGCCGGCTCGTCAGGTCCGTCCTGCGTGGTGTGCAGCATGGTGAAGGCGTGCGCGGCGGTGCCCTCGGTGGGGATTGCGTATCGCCGCTGGGCCTCCAGGTTGGAGGTGGCGGCGAAGCCGGCGATGTAGGCGGCACGGGCCGCGGCGATCGCGGCGTGCTCGTGGGTCCGGCGCGATCCCATCTCGATCAGCGGACGCCCGCCGGCGGCGCTGACCATCCGCGCGGCCGCCGACGCGACCGCGGTGTCGTGGTTGAAGATCGACAACGCCAGCGTTTCGAGCACCACGCATTCGGCGAAGCTGCCCGTGACCGAGAGCACGGGCGACCCGGGAAAGTACAGCTCCCCTTCCGCATAGCCGTCGATGTCGCCGCCGAACCGGAAGTCCCGCAGGTAGCCGACCGTGTCGGGATCGAGGAATTCGGCGAGGAGCCGGCACTCGTCGTCGTCGAAGCTGAAGTGCGGCAACGCTTCCAGCAGGCGTCCGGTTCCGGCGACCACGCCGTAGCGGCGCCCCGGGGGGAGCTTGCGCGCGAACAGCTCGAAGGTGGTCCGTCGCGCGGCGGTGCCGTCGCGCAGCGCCGCCGCCAGCATGGTCAACTCGTACTTGTCGGTCAACAGCCCAGCGGGGACCGGGTCGATCATTCCGTTACGGTATCCGCCCCCGTGCGGGGTTCGGTATTCAGATGTGGGGCTCGCTATCCTGGGAGCCATGGTTGTTGCGTCAGCGCCCACCAAACCGGGCACTACCGGACAACGCGAGGCTGCCCCCGTCGACGTGACGGCCGGTCCATGGGTCACGATCGTGTGGGACGACCCGGTCAACCTGATGACCTATGTCACGTATGTGTTGCAGAAGTTGTTCGGTTACAGCGAGCCACATGCCACCAAGCTGATGCTTCAGGTGCACAACGAGGGCAAGGCGGTGGTGTCGGCGGGCAGCCGCGAGTCCATGGAAGCCGCCGTGTCCAAACTGCACGCCGCGGGGTTGTGGGCGACCCTGCAGCAGGACCGGTGAGGGCACCCGATTCCCTGTGCGCAAATGGAAGCGCGTCGAGACCCCCGAGGGTCCTCGCTTTCGGTCCTCCCTGGCCACCCACGAGGCCGAGTTGCTCCGAAACCTCGTCAGCGCGATGATCGGCCTGCTCGACGAGCGCGAATCCTCCGCTCCGGCAGACGAACTCGAAGAGATCACCGGCATGAAGACCGGGAACTCCGAGCCGCCGCGCGATCCGACCCTGCGCCGCCTGCTGCCCGACTTCTACCGGCCCGACGCCGACGACGAGCCCTCGCCCGAGGTTCCCGAAGACCTGAACGCCGCGCTGCGCAGCCTGCATGAGCCGGAGATCATCGAGGCCAAACGCGTTGCGGCGCAACAGTTGTTGCAGACGATCCCGGCCAGGGCCGGCAAGTTCGAGCTGACCGAGGACGAGGCGAACGCCTGGGTCTCGGCGGTCAACGACATCCGACTGACGCTGGGCGTCATGCTCGAAATCGGGCCGGAGGGCCCCGACCGCCTGCCGCCCGACCACCCGCTGGCCTCCCACTTCGACGTCTACCAGTGGCTGACGGTCCTGCAGGAATACCTGGTCCTGGTGCTGATCGGTCCCCGGTCAACTTGACGGCGCCGCCGCTGGGCTCCATCGCCGACGTCGGAGGCGTCCGCGTCGGCCACCACCACCGATTGGATCCCGACGCGTCGCCGGGCGCCGGATGGGCCAGCGGTGTCACCGTGGTTCTCACCCCGCCGGGGACCGTCGGCGCGGTCGACTGCCGCGGCGGCGCGCCGGGCACCCGGGAAACCGATCTGCTCGATCCCGCCAACACCGTGCGCTTCGTCGACGCGGTGCTGCTCGCCGGTGGCAGCGCCTATGGCCTGGCCGCCGCCGACGGCGTCATGCGGTGGCTGGAGGAGCGCGGACGCGGTGTCGCGATGGAGGGCGGTGTGGTGCCCATCGTGCCCGGTGCGGTGATCTTCGATCTTGCGGTGGGCGGCTGGGACCGCCGGCCGACGGCCGACTTCGGCTACGCGGCGTGTGAGGCCGCCCGGGGTGGTGAGGCGGTCGGCACGGTCGGCGCGGGGGTCGGGGCGCGGGCCGGGGTGCTCAAAGGCGGCGTGGGCACGGCGTCGACGACGCTGCCGTCCGGCGTGACCGTCGGCGCGATCGTCGTGGTGAACTCTGCGGGCGACGTCGCCGACCGGGCCACCGGCCTGCCCTGGATGGCGGACCTGATCCGAGAGTTCGCGCTGCGGCCGCCGCCGCCCGAACAGATCGAGGCGTTCGCGCGGCTGCCGCCCAGGCTGAGCCCGCTGGACAACCCCCTCAACACGACGATCGGCGTCGTGGCGACCGACGCCGCGCTCAGCCCGGCGGCCTGCCGGCGCCTCGCCACCGCCGCCCAGGACGGCCTGGCCCGCGCGGTGCGCCCGGCGCACACCCCGTTGGACGGCGACACGGTGTTCGCGCTGGCCACCGGCGCCCTCGAGGTACCGCCCGCGGCCGATACGCCCGCCGCCTTCTCCCCGGAGGCGGGATTGGTCAGCGAACTGGGCGCCGCGGCCGCCGACTGTGTGGCGCGGGCGGTGCTGGCCGGTGTGCTCGGTGCCGAGTCGGTGGCCGGAATACCGACCTACCGCGGCATGTTGCCCGGAGCGTTCGGCCGATGAGGGGATGCGGATGACCAGACGAAAGGGACGGTCGGACACGCCGGCGCCCCGGGAGGCCTCGCGGCCCGCGTGGATGCTCGGCGCGGCCACGATCCTCACCTTCGTGGCGCTGCTCTACCTCGTCGAACTGATCGACCAGCTGACGCGGCACTCGCTGGACGCCAACGGCATCAGGCCGCTGCAGGCCGACGGTCTGTGGGGCATCGTCTTCGCTCCGGTCCTGCACGCCAGCTGGGAGCACCTGATGGCCAATACCGTGCCGCTGCTGGTGCTGGGATTTCTCATGACGCTGTTCGGGCTGTCGCGCTTCGTGTGGGCCACCACGATCGTGTGGATCCTGGGCGGGTTCGGTACCTGGCTGATCGGCGACCTGGGCAGCAGCTGCGGGCCCACCGACCACATCGGGGCCTCCGGCCTGATCTTCGGCTGGCTGGCCTTTCTGCTCGTGTTCGGGATATTCGTGCGCCGGGTGTGGGACATCATCATCGGCCTGGCGGTCTTGTTGGTCTACGGCGGCATCCTGCTCGGCGCCATGCCGGTGCTGGGCAGGTGCGGCGGCGTGTCGTGGCAGGGCCACCTGTGCGGAGCGGTCGCCGGCGTGGTGGCCGCCTACGCGCTGTCCGCCCCGGAGCGCAAGGCCCGCGCCGTCAAGAAGGCCTCGACCCAGCGGCGCAGCGCGTGACCTCGCCCCCGGCTCCCATCGGGATCTTCGATTCCGGTGTCGGCGGGCTGACGGTGGCCCGGGCCATCATCGACCAGCTGCCCGACGAGGACATCATCTACGTCGGCGACACCGCGCACGGCCCCTACGGGCCCCTCCCGATTCCCGAGATCCGCGCGCACGCGCTCGCGATCGGCGACGACCTGGTCGACCGCGGCGTCAAGGCGCTGGTGATCGCCTGCAACACGGCCTCGGCGGCGTGCCTGCGGGATGCGCGCGAACGCTATGCCGTGCCCGTCGTCGAGGTGATCCTGCCGGCGGTGCGGCGCGCGGTCGCCACCACCCGCAACGGCCGCATCGGGGTGATCGGGACGCAGGC
Source organism: Mycobacterium cajalii (assembly GCF_045809005.2). Lineage (NCBI taxonomy): Bacteria > Bacillati > Actinomycetota > Actinomycetes > Mycobacteriales > Mycobacteriaceae > Mycobacterium > Mycobacterium cajalii. The sequence continues at coordinate 4,610,846 of NZ_CM141436.1, read as the reverse complement.
GACCATCGCCTCGCACGCTTACCAGGACGCCTTCGCCGCCGCCCGCGACACCGAGATCACCGCGGTGGCCTGCCCGCGCTTCGTGGACTTCGTGGAGCGCGGCGTCACCAGCGGACGTCAGGTGCTCGGGCTGGCCGAGGGCTACCTGGAGCCGTTGCAGCGCGCCGGGGTCGACACGCTGGTGCTGGGTTGCACGCACTATCCCCTGCTGTCCGGGCTGATCCAGCTGGCGATGGGCGACACTGTGACGCTCGTGTCGAGCGCGGAGGAAACCGCCAAGGAGGTGCTTCGGGTGCTCACCGAACGAGACCTGCTGCGCCCACACCCCGAGCGTCCCGGCGCCCCGCCGGCGAGCCGGGTGTTCGAGGCCACCGGCGACCCCGAGGCGTTCACCAAACTCGCGGCGCGGTTCCTGGGTCCGTCGGTGACGGGGGTGCGGCCGCTTCGCCACCCGTCCGAGCGCTAGTGGCGAGGGAGATTCTGGTCACATAAATGCGGCCATGTTTTCGTCATGCCGGTATCGGGCATGGCACAGTAGTGTCCGTGCGAATTACCGTGCTCGGCTGCTCAGGCAGCGTGGTGGGCCCGGATTCGCCTGCGTCGGGCTACCTGCTCCGCGCGCCGGACACCCCGCCGCTGGTGCTCGACTTCGGTGGCGGCGTGCTGGGGGCGTTGCAGCGCTACGCCGATCCCAGTTCGGTACACGTGATGCTGTCGCACCTGCACGCCGACCACTGCCTGGACATGCCGGGGCTGTTCGTCTGGCGTCGGTATCACCCGATCCGCCCCGAAGGCAAGGCGACGTTGTACGGCCCCAGCGACACCTGGTCGCGGTTGGGGGCGGCGTCCTCGCCTTTCGGCGGCGAGATCGACGACTGCTCCGACATTTTCGACGTCCGCCACTGGGTCGACGGCGAACCCGTGACGTTCGGCGCGCTGACGGTGGTGCCGCGGGTGGTGGCTCACCCGTGCGAGTCGTACGGGTTGCGGGTCACCGACCCCACCGGCGCGTCTTTCGTCTACAGCGGCGACACGGGCTTCTGCGACCAGCTCGTCGAACTCGCGCGCGATGCCGACGTCTTCCTGTGCGAGGCCTCGTGGACGCACTCCCCGGACCGCCCGCCCGCCCTGCACCTGTCGGGCACCGAGGCCGGCAGGGCCGCGGCGCAGGCCGGCGTGCGGGAGCTGCTGTTGACGCACATCCCACCGTGGACCTCGCGGGAGGACGTGATCAGCGAAGCCAAGGCCGAGTTCGACGGCCCGGTGCACGCCGTCGTGTGCGGCGAGACGTTCGACATCCGCCGCTCCGAACGGGTCTGAGCGCCCGGCCGCAGGCTTGGCTAGGGTTGGTGAGTGTCCAAACGAGAAGACGGTCGCCTCGATGACGAGCTTCGCCCCGTGGTCATCACCCGGGGGTTCACCGACCATCCGGCGGGTTCGGTCCTGATCGAATTCGGCCACACCAAGGTCATGTGCACCGCCAGCGTCACCGACGGCGTCCCGCGCTGGCGCAAGGGGTCCGGCCTGGGATGGCTCACCGCGGAATACGCGATGCTGCCCTCGGCGACCCACACCCGCTCCGACCGTGAATCGGTGAAGGGCCGGCTGTCCGGGCGCACCCAGGAGATCAGCCGGCTGATCGGCCGGTCGCTGCGGGCCTGCATCGACCTCGCCGCGTTGGGGGAGAACACCATCGCCGTCGACTGCGACGTCCTGCAGGCCGACGGCGGCACGCGCACCGCGGCCATCACGGGCGCCTACGTCGCGCTGGCCGACGCTGTGACCTACCTCTCGGCGGCGGGCAAGCTGTCGGATCCGCGGCCGTTGTCGTGTGCCATCGCGGCCTGCAGCGTCGGGGTGGTCGACGGCCGCATCCGGGTGGACCTGCCCTACGAGGAGGATTCGCGCGCCGAGGTCGACATGAACGTCGTGGCCACCGATACCGGGACGTTGGTCGAGGTTCAGGGCACCGGTGAGGGTGCGACGTTCCCGCGTTCGACGCTGGACAAGCTGCTCGACGCGGCATTGGGCGCCTGCGACACGTTGTTCGCCGCCCAGCGCGAGGCCCTGGCGCTGCCCTACCCGGGCGTGCTGCCCGAGGGCCCGCCGCCGTCGAAGGCGTTCGGCAGCTGACCGGTCGCTTCGTGTTCGCGGTGAGCGTGACCGGGGCCGTGGCCAATACCCCACCGCTTCCTTAGGATCGATTCATGGTTAATCGGCACGTCCCACTCGAGCATGCTTTTCTCAATCGGCCGTGGTGGGCAATGGGGCAAGTGACGCACGAGCATGCGGAACCGCGGGTCAACGAGGTTGCGACCCGCGCGAGGGCGGGTTTGCTGAACATCATCTCGGCAATCACGATCGCGTTATTGCTTATGCGCCCGGAAACCGATCCGGTGATCATTGTCGGTCCGCTCGTGCTTTTCGACATGTTGGCCGCGGCGGTTACCGGATTGACCCCATTCAGCCCCACCGGCATTCTGGGCACGGCGTTGACGATGAACATTCGCCCGGTGTGGAAGCCGACGCGGCCGAAACGGTTCGCATGGTTGCTCGGTGCCGCTTTGGCCGCGACGTGTCTTGCCATGCGCCTGTTGGGCGCCTCGCCCGTGGCGATGGCGGCCGTCGTCGCGGTCTGTTTCGTCCTGACCTGGTCGGAGGCCACGCTGGGGTTTTGCGTGGGCTGCTACATGCACAAATTGATCTGGGGTTGTGAAGACTGCGAAGTTCCCTACGACAGGAAAATGGCGGCACAGCCGGTGCTGAGCCAGGACATTGCCCCGCTGAACCAGAAAACTCGCGCGTAGGTTCTCGAGCGGCTCAGCTCGCGCCCGCTGCGATCACCTGGTCCACCTCGAGGGCCCGGTCGGCCATTTCGGCGTGCGCCTTGTCCAGCGCGTCGGCCTGATCCTCGTCGGCCTTCATCAGCGCCTCGATGTCGAAGCCGGCCATGTCGAGGACGCCCATGTCCCGGAACGCCTGCTGCACCTTGTCGCCCCACAACCCGATGTCCTTGACGATCGGCACGATGCGGCTGAACAGGTGCGAGCGGAACTGGATCATCAACGGCGAGTTGTCCACCCACTCGGCGCACGCTTTGACGTCCATGCCGAGTGTCTCGAAGACCTCTTCGCCGCGGAACCGGTCGCGCATCAGGTAGCAGGCGTCCACGACGAACTCTTCGCGTTCGCCGCGCTCGGCTTCCGTGAGCGCGGAGTAGTAGTCCTTCAACGAGATTCGGCCGAAGGCGACGTGGCGGGCCTCGTCCTGCATGACGTAGGCCAGCAGCTGTTTGGCCAGCGAGTCGGGCGCCGCCATGTCACGCAGCACCCCGAACGCGGCGAGCGCGAGCCCTTCGATGAGGACCTGCATGCCGAGATAGGGCATGTCCCAGCGTGAGTCGCGCAAGGTGTCGTCCAGCAGCGCGGTCAGGTGCTTGTTGATCGGGTAGACCAGGTCGACCTTGTCCTGCAGGAACCGCGAGAACGCCTCGACGTGCCGCGCCTCGTCCATGGTCTGGGTGGCCGCGTAGAACTTCGCGTCCAGGTCCGGGACGACCTCGACGATCTTGGCCGCGCACACCATCGCCCCCTGCTCGCCGTGCAGGAACTGCGAGAACTGCCAGGCCTGGAAGTGCTGGCGCATCTCGGCGCGACGCGCGTCGTCCGCGGCGTCCCACATCGGGCTGCCGAACAGCGGATGGAACTCGTCGGGCAGGCCCACCGGGTTCTCGGGGTCGACGTCCTGCGCCCAGTCGATGCGCGACTGGGCGTCCCACTGCTTGTCCTTCCCCTTCTGGTACAGGGAGAGGAGTCGCGCGCGTCCCTCGTCGTACTCCCAGGTGAAACGCGCGTCGCCGGCGCTGGGAACCTCCCACGAGTACGGCGTGGGCACGTCCGTGTACTTGTCCCTCGTGGTCATGAGTTTCCGCCTCTCTGCCGAATGTGACCAGTGGTCATATGACCAGTATCACATTGCACCTCGTTCCCCGGTGCCGTCAACGCCTATGAATTCGGTATGTCCCTGTAGGCCTACCAGGCGCGCAGGCCGGGGTGGCCGTTGCGGCTAACTTTGTCGTGTGCACAGAGGCTTCGTACGGAGGGTGACCGCCATGTCTCGGATCGAGAGGTGACCCGGCTTCTGGTCGCCAGCCGCAACCGCAAGAAGTTGGCCGAGCTGCGCCGGGTGCTCGACGGTGCCGGGCTGTCGGGCCTGACGCTGCTGTCGCTGGACGACGTTCCGCCGTTCGCCGAAGCGCCGGAAACCGGTGCGACGTTCGAGGAGAACGCCCTGGCCAAGGCGCGGGACGGGTTCGCCGCCACCGGGCTGGCGTGCGTGGCCGACGACTCCGGTCTGGAGGTGGCCGCCCTGAACGGGATGCCCGGTGTGCTGTCGGCGCGCTGGTCGGGCAACCACGGCGCGGACACCGCCAACACCGCGCTGTTGCTGGCCCAGTTGCGCGACGTTCCCGACGAACGGCGCGGCGCGGCGTTCGTGTCCGCGTGCGCGCTGGTCTGGGCGTCCGGCGAGGTGGTCGTCCGCGGCGAGTGGACGGGCAGGATCGCGCGAGAACCCAGGGGCGACGGCGGGTTCGGCTACGACCCGGTGTTCGTTCCCGACGGTCCTGGTGGCGATGACCGCACCGCGGCGCAGCTCACCCCGGCGCAGAAGGATGCGGTGTCGCATCGGGGTCGCGCGCTGGCGCTGTTGGTGCCGTCGCTGCGGGAGCTGGCGGCTCGCGGCCGGGCGTGAGCATCACGCTCGCCCGGCTGTGACGCCGGCGTCACACCCGGGTTCTACAGCCCGAAGCGCGCTTTGATGTCCCGGGTCTGGAAATGCTCGACGATGATGCCCAACAGTGGGATGGTCCCGGAGAGCAGCACCCCGATGGTTTTGCCGATCGGCCACCTGACCTTGATGGCAAGGTTGAAGGCGGTCAGCACGTAGACGAAGTAGACCCAGCCGTGCACCACTTCGATCCACCGGATCTGGTGGTGGAAGACCAGATGCGACACGATCTCGTAGCACAGTGCGATCAACCACAGGCCCGTCGTCCACGCCATGATCCGGTAGCTGAGCAGCGCGGGGCGCAGTTTGTCGGCGGGCACCGTGGGCGCCGGCGCCCCGGGGGTCTCGGGTGTCGTCATGCGGTCGTCCTGTTCTGCTGCTGGGTGTCTTTCCTGGCGAGCTCGGCGAGGTAGGCGTTGTACTCCTCGAGCGCGGGGTCGTCGGGCGGCCGCTGCGTCGGATGGGGCCGCTCCGGCAGCAGCCCCGCAGGTATCTCGGTCGCGCCCTGGTTGTCGCGCGGCTCCGGCGGCGTTTCCTCGTACCGCACGAACTTGCGGTAGGCGTAGACGCAGAACCACGCGAACATCGGCCACTGCAACGCGTATCCCAGGTTCTGGAAGGTACCCGAAACGGATTGGAACCTGGACCACTGCCACCAGCCCAAGGCCAGGCAGCCGCACGCCGCGACGATCACTAACGCGATCAGCGCGGGCCTGTGGCGACGCCTCCGCGGGGGCTCACTGGACACCCCTCGACGGTACCGCGCGGCGGTGTGCGCAGCGCTGATGGATCAGTTCTGAGTTGGCCCGCGCCGAGCCGCGACCCCGGAGCCAAGTCAGGGTCGAGCGCGGCGGCGTCGTCCGTGCGGCGGGCGGTACGATCGGCAGGCTGCGGGCGTGGCGAAATTGGCATACGCACCGGCTTTAGGTGCCGGCGCTCGAGAGAGCGTGAGGGTTCGAGTCCCTCCGCCCGCACCGATGCAGTAGTCGCCGTCAGTGCAAGTAGGACACTCAGTACCCCGTGCCGCCGTTGCCGCCGGTGGCGGTGCCGTCGCCGGAGACCTCGGCGCTGCCGCCGCCGCCACCGCCGCCCGCGCTGATGACCGGTTCGATGCCGCCGCCCTGGCCACCGGTGGCGCCGGTGCCGCTTCCGGTGCCGGGGTTACCGGGAGTGCCGCCGAGAAAACTGGTGCCGCCCGCACCGCCGGAGCCGCCGGCGATCGCGTTGGCAGCGCCCCCGATGCCGCCGGCGCCGCCGAAGTCGGCGAGCCCGGTGCCGCCACCGCCACCACCGCCGCCGGCGGCGTCGACGGCGTTGCTCGCGTTCCCGGTGACCGCGCCGCCAGTGCCTCCGGTGCCCCCGAAGTTGGGACTACCGAGCCCGCTTCCGCCGCTGCCGCCCGTGCCCCCGGTGATCGAGGCGACACCGACGTTGACGGCGCCGCCGCCGCCACCGCCGCCGCCGTCACCGCCCAGAACCAGCGAGTTGTGGCCACCGCCTTGACCACCGCCGCCGCCGGCGCTGGTGACCTCGACGCCGCCGCCGGAATTGAGTATTTCGGCGCCGCCGCCCTTGCCGCCGGCACCGCCGCTTCCGCCGTGGGCGCCGCCGCCGCCGTCGCCGCCGCCGCCGCCACCCCCGCCGGCGATGGCGCCGCTGGTGGTGGTGGTGAGGGTGCCTCCACCGCCGTTGCCACCGGTGCCACCGGTACCGCCGGTGAAGCCGGTGCCGCCGACGCCGCCGGTGCCGCCGTTGCCGCCGATGGCGCCGGCGAAGCCGGCGGCACCGCCGTCGCCGCCGCTGCCGCCGTTGCCGCCGGTGCCGAGGGCGCCGCCGCTGCCGCCGGTGCCCCCGACGCCGCCGTTGCCGTTGACGGCCCCGGCGATGCTGGCGGCGCCGCCGTCACCGCCGTCGCCGCCGCTGCCGCCGGTGGAACCCGCGCCGCCATGCCCGCCGGTGCCGCCGTTGCCGCTGACGGCGCCGGAAAAGCTGGTGCTGCCGCCGGTGCCGCCGGTGCCGCCGTTGCCGCCCGTGGCGTTGGTACCCGCGCTGCCGCCCAACGAGCCGGCGCCGGCGCCGCCGGCCCCGCCGTTACCACCGACACCACCGGTGCCGCCGTTGCCGGCGGTGCCGGTCCCGCCGGTACCGCCATTACCTCCGCCGCCGCCCTCGCCGCCGGCCCCGCCGGCGCCCAACAGCCCGCCGGTTCCGCCGGCCCCGCCCGTACCACCGTCGCCGCCGTTGCCGCCGACGGCGCCCGAGCCGGCGGCGGCCGCGCCGCCGTCCCCGCCGATTCCGCCGGCCCCGCCGCCCCCGCCGGCGCCGAACAGCAGCCCGCCGGCCCCGCCCGCCCCGCCCGATCCGCCGTTCCCGCCGGCCTGGCCGATGCCGCCGGTGATGCCGGCACCGCCCTTACCGCCGTCGCCGCCGTTGCCGAACAAGAAGGCCGATCCGCCGGCACCACCGGGCTGCCCGGCCGCACCCGACCCGCCGTTTCCGCCGTTGCCGAAGAGCCAGCCACCCGGCCCACCGGCCTGCCCGGTCCCCGTCGCCCCGTTGGTGCCGTCCCCGAACAGCGGCCGCCCGAAGATCTGGAACTGTCCGGCCGTCTGGGCGGCACTCGTCAGGGCCTGCAGGGGATTGGCGCTGGCCGCCTCGGCGGTCGCATACGCACCGCCCGCGCCGCTCAGCGCCCGCACGAACTGGGCGTGAAACGCCGCCGCCTGCGCGCTGAGCGTCTGGAAGTGCTGGCCGTGGCCGGAAAACAGCGACGCTACCGCCGCCGACACCTCGTCCTCGGCCGCGGCCACCACCCCGGTTGTGGGGATCGCCGCCGCCGTATGCGCAGCGGTCACCGCCGAGCCGATTTTGGACAATTCCGTTGCCGCCGAAGTCAGGAACTCTGGGGCCACCGCCAGATACGACATCGCCACCTCTAGTCAGCCCCCTGTCCCTGTCGGTGACGCCTCGTAGGCGTGAAAATGGGTTCGGGTCGCCTGTCGACGCCGACGCTTCCTTGGGCTGTGGAGCCCGTTAGTCAGCCTGGTGCCGGGGCCCGACCTGGAAGGGTCACGCACTGTTGCTTCGAGCACGCCGGTCAGAATTTCGGTTCCCTTGACCGAGGCCCCCAGGCGGCCCACCCGATGGATTGGTACGGATTCGGATGGAGGGCAAGCGAAATGGTCAGTGGACGGAAACGTAGGCCGGCGCCGGTCGATAGGGCGGCGCCGGAGGTAATTCCTGACGCCGAGTATGAGTTGGTTATCGAGCGGGTCGCCGCGGTCGATGTGGCCAAGGCGACCGGGAAGGTGTGCGTGCGATTGCCCGGCAAGTCTGGGCGCCGGTTTAGCCGGGTGTGGGACGTTCCCGCGCGTACCGGGGCCATTACCGAGCTGGGTGAGCAGTTGGTTGACCTCGGGGTGGAGAAGATCACCGTGGAGTCGACCTCGGATTATTGGCGGATCTGGTATTACCTGCCGGAGGCTGCGGGCCTGTCGGTGCAGCTGGTCAATGCCCGGGATGTGAAGAATGTGCCGGGCCGGCCGAAGACGGACAAACTCGACGCTGTCTGGTTGGCCAAGTTGACCGAGAAGGGCCTGCTGCGGCCGTCGTTTGTGCCCCCGGCCAAGATCCGGCGGTTGCGCGACTACACCCGGCTGCGCGAGGATCTGACCCGCGAACGCAGCCGTTACTGGCAGCGGCTGGAAAAGTTGCTCGAGGATGCGTTGATCAAGGTGTCGGTCGTGGCGTCGCGGCTTGACACGATGTCGACGCGGGACATGATCGAGGCGCTCATCGCCGGGGAACGCGATGCGCGGCGGTTGGCCGAGCTGGCTCGCGGGCGGATGAGGGCCAAGCGCTCGGAACTGATGACCGCACTCGACGGGCGCTTTGATGACCATCACGCCGAGCTGGCCCGGATGCTGTTGGCCCAGATCGATGCGCTCAGCACCCAGATCAACACCCTCACCGGCCGGATCGAGGACCTGATCGCCGAGTTGCCCGAGACCGCCCCGGTCGATCACGGTGGCGGCGACGACACCACCGCACCCAACCCAGGTGACCGATCCGATACCGGGCCGCTGCCAGATCGAGGTGCAGCCGGATTCACCGGCGGCACGCCGACTCGGGTGGATCCCGCCGTTGAGGCCGAGTGCGAGCGCCTGAGTGTCCTCGAGCGTCTCGACGAGATCACCGGCGTCGGTGAACACAACGCGCAAGTGATCATCGCCGAGATCGGGCTGGACATGACCCGTTTTCCCACCCCGGGCCATCTCGTGGCGTGGGCGAAGCTGTGCCCGCGCACCATCCAATCCGGGCCCGTCACCCGGGGCGGCCGCACCGGCAAGGGCAACCCGTACCTCAAGGGCGCGCTCGGGCAAGCCGCTGCCGCGGCCGCCCGCACCGACACCTTCCTCGGCCAGCGCTACCGCCGCATCGTCAAACGCCGCGGCAAGCTCAAAGCCCTGGTCGCGGTCGCCCGCTCCATCCTGGTCATCGTCTGGCATCTGCTGGCCGACCCGCTCGCGCGTTTTCATGACCTCGGGCCCGACTACCACACACTGCGCATCAACGTCGAACGCCGCATGCGTAACCACATCGCCCAACTCACCGCCCTCGGCTATCGGGTCACCCTCGAACCCGCCGCCTGAACCCCTAACCACGCACCACCCAAACGTAATCCGGCTCCGCAAGCTCCGCCGGAAGCTGTCGCGCGTCTGGTCACCTTGGATCATTTACCGGTCAGGTCGTTGTCGTCACCACATTAGTGAGGTTGTCTGCACGTCTGGGTGAATCGGATGAATGTGACAGGTGCCGAGAGAATAAGGCGCGGGGTGGCGGCGGCGAAAGTGCCAACCTCCCCGGGCCGGCTTGCGCGACCGCGAGAAGTTTGCTTGTCGACGGCCAGACCCGCTACCGACGCACCATCGTGACACCCGGCTGACGATCAGCCCCTAACGCGCTTGAATGATCCCGAGTCGGTGCTGCGTTCGCGGCCAAGAAGGCAGCGCGCCGGTAACGGCGCCGCGATCACACGGGGCCTTTAAAACGTGACTGTGGCGTATAAATTCGCAGGGACATAAAAAACGGGTAAATGCATTCAACCGCAGTCATGTCCTTCTGCAGCCGAAGTTGATTTCCCGTCGCCGGCCAGTCGGCTGTGGAGCCTTCCGGGTCGCTGCACCCGTACCTCCGTGGGCAGGCCCCGCGAAACGGGTTCGAAACCCGACGTTTCGCCGCCCGGCTTTGCGGGCAAGCGCCGTGGTGACCCGGGCAGGCCGCACAAACAGGGGAGAGACGCCATGGCCACCGCACCCGAACTACCGGCACCGGACGAATCCGTGATCGCCGATGCCGTGGAACTCGCCGAACGCCGAGCCGGCGAGGCCCGCGAACGCGCGGCACATGCGGGCCTGTCGGCCGCCCGCAGCTTCGAGGAATCCGCACGCGCGCACGAACGGCTGGCGCGGGTCCAGGACGGCACCGTCGATCAGGGCGCACCTCACTCGGACGTGCACCGGGAGTCGGCGATCCGTCATCGCGCCGCGGCGGCCGAAGATCGCGAGCTGAGCGCACGCAAGCGGGAGGAGTCCGAAGCCGACCTGGCCGCCCCGCCCGAGCCCTCCCGCCCGGAACCTCTCCGGGAGTAGGGGCACAGCGAAGGCGGTCCCGGCCGGCCCGACCTACGGGGCCCTCAACTCGGTGAGCACCGATGAGCGTCGATGCGCGGGGGTGCCGGGCGCGCTGATCCGGCGCCGAATTCCCAGCGCGTGAACGCATCCTCGAGGGCGCCGCCCAATCCCCGCCAGTTCTCAGCGAACAAGTGTTTAGTGAAAGCGGCGGCCGGGAAGCCGGTCAGGAACCGTGGTTCAACCGACTCGCGGCAACCTCGATCAGACCGCAGGAACAAAAAATGGGTTCTCCGCTTCGCACCCTCGCACGATGGAGCACGGCGCCCGCCAAAGGCGTGCAGGCCGCCAGATCCTGGGTCAACGTGCCCCGTGGATTGGCGGCCCGGGCGACCACTCCGCTGCTGCCCGACGACTACCTCAAGATGCTCAACCCGCTTTGGTCGGCGCGCGAGTTGCGCGGCCTCATCGTCGACGTGCGCCCGGAGACCGCCGACTCGGCGACCGTGACGATCAAACCGGGCTGGGGCTTCTCCGGGCGGTACACGGCGGGCCAGTATGTGGGCATCGGGTTGCGGATCGACGGCCGGTGGCACTGGCGCTCCTACTCGTTGACGTCGATCCCGCGGCGCGACAACAAGAACATCACCATCACCGTCAAGGCCACGCCGGAGGGCTTCCTGTCGAGTCACCTGGTCAACGGCGTCAAACCCGGCACCATCGTGCGGCTCGCGGCGCCGACGGGGGACTTCAGGCTTCCCGACCCGCCGCCGGCCAAGATCCTGTTCGTCACCGCCGGCAGCGGCATCACCCCCGTCATGGCGATGTTGCGCACGCTGAAGTCCCGCCGGCAGCAGGCTGACATCGTGCACATCCACTCGGCTCCGGGTGCCGAGGCGGTGATCTTTCACGACGAGTTGCGCGAGCTCGAAAGCAGCCAGACCGATTACCGACTTCACCTGCAGCTCACCGACACTCAAGGCCATTTCGACTTCGGCAAGCTCGCCGACATGGTTCCGGACTGGCGGGAGCGACCGGCGTGGGTGTGCGGCCCGTCCGCCCTGCTGGACACCGCCGAAGAAGTGTGGAAGAGCGCAGGCCTCGGCGACCAGATCCACATGGAGCGCTTCACCATCGCCGCCACCGACAAGGGCGGCGAGGGCGGCACGGTCACCTTCTCGATTTCCGACAAGAGCATCGAAATCGACGGCGCCACGTCGCTTTTGGAAGCGGGAGAAAGGGTCGGCATCCAGATGCCCTTCGGGTGCCGGATGGGCATCTGCCAGACCTGCGTCCTCCCGCTGGAGGCCGGTCACGTGCGCGACGTGAGGTCGGGGACCGAGCACCGCGAAGGCGACCGCATCCAGACATGCATCTCCACCGCTTCGGGCAGCTGCACCATCAAGATCTGACGCACCACAGAGAGTCGAGGGATAACCGATGGCAATCACCGACATCAAGGAATACGCCCACCTGACGACCGAGGACGTCGAGCAGCTCGCACGGGAGCTCGACGCGATCCGCGCCGACATCGAAGAGTCCCGCGGCGATCGCGACTCCCGCTATATCCGCCGAGCCATCCAGTTGCAGCGGGCGCTGGCCGCCGGCGCGCGAATTGTCTTGTTCGCCAGCCACAACAAGCTGGCGTGGGTCACCGGGACCGCGATGCTGGCGTCCGCCAAGATCATCGAGAACATGGAACTCGGGCACAACATCATCCACGGCCAGTGGGACTGGATGAACGACCCGGAAATCCATTCCACGGAGTGGGAGTGGGACACCACCTGCCCGAGCGTGCAATGGAAGCACTCACACAACTACATCCACCACAAGTTCACCAACGTCGTCGGCCTCGACGGCGACGTCGGCTACGGGATCATGCGCGTCACCCGCGACGAGCCGTGGGAGCCCTGGATGCTGGGCAACCCGATCAACAACATCCTGCTGGGCCTGCTTTTCCAGTACGGCGTCGCCCTGCACCACATCGAGACGGCCAAGATCCGCAAGAAGGAGAAGACCTGGGCCGAGGCGCGCAAAGACCTGCGCGTCATCGGCAAGAAGGTGCTCAAGCAGGAGGGCAAGGACTACCTGATCTTCCCCGCGCTGACCGGGCCGAACTGGAAGCGCACCATGAAGGCCAACATGGTCGCCAACCTGATCCGCAACGTCTGGGCCTACGGGGTGATCTTCTGCGGCCACTTCCCCGACGGCGCCGAGAAATTCACCGTCGAGGAGTTCGAGAACGAGACGCAGGGGGAGTGGTACCTGCGCCAGATGTTGGGGTCGGCGAACTTCAACGCCGGTCCGCTGATGGCGTTCATGAGCGGCAACCTGTGCTATCAGATCGAGCACCATCTCTTCCCCGACCTGCCCAGCAACCGGTATGCGGAGATCGGCGTTCGGGTGCGCGAGCTGTGCGACAAGTACGACCTGCCCTACACCACGGGATCGCTGGGCCGCCAATACTGGCAATCGTTCTGGACGATCTTCAAGCTGGCCCTGCCCGACAAGCTGCTCAAGGCCAGTCCCGACGACGCCCCGGAAACCCGCTCGGAACTGAAATTCCGTGTCCGCGAAGGGCTGCGGGACAGCTTCGTCGATCCCGCCACCGGCAAGCGGCGCGGCCTGCGCAGCGCGCTGCGCGAACTGCAGGGGCGCGCGGCCTGACCGAACCGGGCCCGCCGACCCGGCTTGACCTTTGGTAAGGCAACCCTTAGTTTGGGGTAACTTACCGAATCGGAGCGTGGTGTCTTGGCAGAGGTCGGCGCGGCGGGGGAGCATCGCTGATGGCGCGCGGGTTCCAGGGTGTGGTGTTGCGGGTCTTCGGCGCACGCGACCACACGGCAACGGTGACCGAGACCGTGCGCATCGCCCCGCACTGCGTCCGGGTACGCATGGTGTCGCCGACGCTGTTCGACGACGCCGTGCCCGAACCCGCCGCGTGGCTGCGCTTCTGGTTTCCCGACCCGGACGGGTCCACCACCGAGTTCCAGCGCGCATACACGATTTCGGAGGCGGACGTGGCCGGCGGTCGCTTCGCGGTCGATGTCGTGTTGCACGACCCGGCCGGGCCGGCTTCGTCGTGGGCGCGCACGGTCGAGCCGGGCGCGACGATCGCGGTCATGTCGCTGATGGGGTCGTCGCGTTTCGAGGCGCCCCCGGAGCGACCGGCCGGTTATCTGCTGATCGGTGACTCGGCGTCGATTCCCGGCATCAACGGGATCATCGGGACGGTGCCCGACGACGTCCCGATCGAGACCTACCTCGAGCAGCACGACGATGACGACACCCTGATCCCGCTGGCGCGGCATCCGCGCTCACGGGTGCATTGGGTCGCCCGCCGCGATGCGAAGTCGCTGGCCGAGGCGATCGAGACGCGGGACTGGTCGGGCTGGTATGCCTGGGCGACGCCGGAGGCCACGACGCTCAAACACGTGCGCAACCGGCTGCGGGACGAGTTCGGCTTTCACAAGTCCGGGATCCACGCCCAGGCCTACTGGAGTGCCGGTCGCGCGATGGGCACCCGGCGCGGTGAAAGCGCGGTCGCACCAGAGGAATCGGTGGTACCGCCGTCGGGCCCGGCACCGGCGCCGGTGTCCCCGGACAAGTGGCGCGCCCAGGTCGCCGACCGGTTGCGTGCGCCGCTGCGGCGGCGGTGAAGCCCGGCGCACCGCAACTCTTGCCGTATGCCTTACAGTTTGTCAGTCCGATCGAGCCGGTTTCACGGAGGCATGTGCATGAGTGCGGTGGTGTCGATCCCGCGGTATCCCGGCGACGTGACACCCGAATGGCTGTCCGCCGCGCTCAGCCGGCGCGGCACCGCCGTCGAGATCGCCGGCGTGGAGGTGGTGGCCATCGGCACCGGACAGACCGGCGCCACGTACCGGGTCAAGGCCCGGTACGCGACGGATCCCGGCGGACTGCCCGATACGTTCGTCATCAAATTGCCGGCCCAGGACGACACCGTGCGCGACCGGGTCACCGTCGGCTATCGCAGCGAGTGCGCGTTCTATGCCGGGGTGGCCGACCGGGTCCGGGTTCCGACGCCGCAGTGTTTCTACTGCGAGATCACCGACGATGCAATGGATTACGCGCTGCTGCTTGCCGATCAGGCGCCCGCGGTGCAGGGCGATCAGCTCGCCGGCTGCGGCGAGCAGGAGGCGCGGCTGGCGGTGGCGGCGCTGGCCGGCTTACACGGCCCCAGCTGGTGCGACCCGGTGTGGCTGGATTTTCCGGGCATCGCGTTCGCGCGTCCCGACGAAGCCGGCGCGAAGGGGCTCGGCGAGGTGGCGAAGATGAGCCTCGACATCACCCTGGCGAAACTCGGTGACCGGATGAGCGCCGCGGACCGCGAGACCTTCACCGCGACAATGGGACTGGTGACGCCCTGGCTGCTCGCCGAGTACGACCGGTTCGCCTTGCTGCACGGTGACTACCGACTGGACAACATGCTGTTCGATCCCGATCGCAGCCGGGTGAGCGTGGTGGACTGGCAGACGCTGGGGGTGGGACTTCCCGCCCGGGACCTCGCCTACTTCACCGCCACCAGCCTGGATCCGCAACTGCGCTCGGCGATCGAGAACGACCTCGTCGACGACTACCACCGCGCGCTCCTGGAACACGGTGTCAGCGGCTACGAGCGCGAAACGTGCTGGCGCGACTACCGGCTCGGCGTGCCGCAGGCCCTGCTGATCTCGGCGCTGGGATTCGCGTTCGCGGCCGCCACCGACCGCGGCGACGACATGGTGCTGACGATGCTCGCCCGGGGCTGCCAGGCCGTGCGCGACCTGGGAACGCTGGACCTGATCGGCTGAGAACTCAGAACTCGTCGGAGAAGTCGGCGCTGAGCCAGCGGCCGGGCCGGATGGTGAACAAGACCTCCTCGACGCCCTCCATGCTGCGCACGAAGGCGCGGCCGCCCTCCTCGCCGAGGTAGCGGATGGCGATGGCTTCCTGAAGGTCGCCCGGGGCCGGCTTGGTGGTGTCCACGACGGTGCCCTCCACCACCACGTATTGGTAGGGCAACTCCTCGCGCTGAACCACCAGCGTCACCGCACCCGCGCGCTCGATGAGCCGGGCCTTGCGGCTGGACGCGCCGGTCATGATCCGCACGTCGCCGCCGGGGCTGTAGTCGTACCAGATCGGGACGCTGGCCGGCGGGCGGCCGTCGCCGGCATCGACGGAGAGCACGGCGACGTGCGTTGCGGCAAGGAAGTCCTGGCGTTCGGTGTCGCTGAAGCTTTTCATGCCGACTGCAAGCACCGATCCGGGCCGGCTATTCCCGTCCCGCGAAGTTCAGTATTGGGTCGAACCCTGGTCCACCGGGATCCGGGCTGCGGTGACGTTGCGCGATTCGTCACTGGCCAACCAGCACACCGTGTCGGCGATGTCCTCGGGCTCGGCGACCCACGTCGGCAGGAACGGCGTCAGCATGCTGGACAACTGCGGGTTGGTCTCCATGGCCTTGCCGATGGCCGCGACCATGTCCCCGGACCCCATGGGCGTGTTCACCGGACCCGGGTGCACGCTGTTGACCCGGATCGAGTGCTTGCCCAACTCGGCGGCGAAGGCGCGGGCCATCCCGGTGACGGCGTGCTTGCTGGTGGTGTAGTGCACCATGAACGGCTGCAGCTTCATGCCGGCCGCGGAGCTGATCAGGATGATCGAGCCGCCGCGCCCTCCCGCGATGATCTTGTCCGCGCCGGCCATCACGGTGTTCCAGGTGCCGGTGACGTTGATCTCCATGACGTCGCGGAAGGTTTCAGGGGTGATCTCGTCCCAGGCCTGCGGGGCCGAGACCCCGGCGTTGGCCACGATGACGTCGAGGCGCCCGAGCGCGGCGACACCATCGTCGACGGCCTTGCGCAGCCCCGCGAAGTCACGGGTGTCGACGACGGCGGCAACGATCCTGCGGTTCGTCTCCTCGACGAGGCGAACCGTTTCGGCGAGGTCCTCGGGCGTGGCGGGGTCGTAGGGAACGCACGACGGGAGCTTGCCGGCGATGTCGACGGCGATGACGTCGGCGCCCTCGGCGGCCATGCGGACCGCGTGCGCCCGGCCCTGGCCGCGCGCGGCGCCGGTGACGAAGGCGACCTTCCCCGCGAGCCGCCCGCTCACCGCTGCGCCGCCCTGACCAGGTTGGAGCCGATGATCAGCCGCTGGATCTCGCTGGTGCCCTCGTACAGTCGCAGCAGCCGCACGTCGCGGTAGATGCGCTCCACGGGCACCCCGCGCATGTAGCCGCTGCCGCCGTGAATCTGCACCGCCAGATCCGCGACCTTGCCGGCCGTCTCGGTGCAGAAGAGTTTGGCCGCCGACGGCGCGATCCGGCGGTCCTCGCCGGTGACCCACAGCCGCGCGGCCTCGCGGGCCAGGGCGCGCCCGGCCAGTACCCCGGCCTGCTGGTCGGCGAGCATCGCCTGCACCAACTGGAAGCTGCCGATCGGCGCCCCGCCCTGGGTCGCGGTGGCGGCGTAGGACACCGACTCGTCGAGCGCGCGCTGGGCCGCGCCCATGGCCAGTGCGGCGATGTGGACCCGGCCGCGCGCCAAAGAGGTCATCGCCGCGCGATAGCCGATGTCCTCGCTGCCGCCGATCAGCGCGTCGGGCCCGACCCGCACGTCGGTGAAGCCGACGTCGGCGGTCCACGCGCCCTCCTGGCCCATCTTGGCGTCCTTGGCGCCCACCTCGACGCCCGCGGCGTCCGCGGGGACCAGGAACACCGCGATCCCGGGGCCCTGGTCGTCGGCCGGCCGGGTGCGCGCGAACACCACGAACAGGTCGGCGACGGGCGCGTTGGTGATGAAGCGCTTCTGCCCCGAGATGACCCAGTTATCTTCGTCGCGAACGGCTTTGGTTTTCAGTCCGGCGGGGTTGGATCCGGCGCCGGGCTCGGTCAGGGCGAAGGACGCGACGACGTCGCCGGACGCCATCGGCTCGAGCCAGCGCTCCTTCTGCCCGTCGGTGCCGAAGCCGACGAGCACCTGCCCGGCGATGCCGTTGTTGGTGCCGAACATGGACCGCAGCGCCAGCGAGGTGTAGCCCAATTCCATTGCCAGTTCGACGTCTTGGGCCAGGTTCAGCCCCAGCCCGCCCCACCGCTGGGGAATCGCGTAACCGAACAACCCCATCTTGGCGGCCTGCTCGCGGAGGTCGTCGGGCACCCGGTCGTCGGCCAAGATCTCCTGTTCGCGCGGTAGCACCGCGGTGCGGACGAACTGACGGGTCTGGGCTTGGATCTCCTGGAAGTCCTCGTCGGAGACTTCGGGAACTTCGGCGGTTGTCATTCGGCAGACGCTCCTCACTCGCTCGGGCAACCCCGTGGCCGGAAAAATCCTATATGAAATACGATATTCGAAACGGTGTGCCCCCGGACGGGGAGCACAGACAGGAAAGGACGCGTGATCGGGTGTCGTTGCTGAGCGGTCAAACTGCGGTGATCACAGGTGGTGCGCAGGGTTTGGGCTTCGCCATCGCCGAACGCTTCGTCGCCGAGGGCGCGCGCGTGGTGCTCGGCGACGTGAACCTCGAGACCACCGAGGCCGCGGCGAAACAGCTGGGCGGCGACGACGTGGCGCTGGCGGTCCGGTGCGACGTGACCAAGGCGGCCGACGTCGAGGCTCTCGTCCAGACCGCGGTCGAGCGTTTCGGCGGCCTGGACATCATGGTCAACAACGCCGGCATCACCCGCGACGCGACCATGCGCAAGATGACCGAGGAGCAGTTCGACCAGGTCATCGCCGTGCACCTGAAGGGCACCTGGAACGGGATCCGGGCCGCGGCCGCGATCATGCGGGAAAACAAGCGGGGCTCGATCATCAACATGTCGTCGGTCTCGGGCAAGGTCGGCATGATCGGGCAGACCAACTACTCGGCGGCCAAGGCGGGCATCGTCGGCATGACCAAGGCCGCGGCCAAAGAGCTCGCCTACCTGGGTGTGCGGGTGAATGTCATCGCCCCGGGCCTGATCCGTTCGGCCATGACGGAGGCCATGCCGCAACACATCTGGGACCAGAAGGAGGCCGAGGTCCCGCTGGGCCGGGCCGGGGAGCCCAGCGAGGTCGCCGGCGTCGCGCTGTTTTTGGCCTCCGACCTGTCGTCGTACATGACCGGCACCGTGATGGAAGTGACCGGCGGCCGCCACATATGAGTTTTCTCAGCGCGAGCAGACGCAAAATCGCCCAATTCGCGCCGAATTGGGGCGATTTCGCGTCTGCTCGGCAAAGGAGTGGGCATGCGTGAGACAGTGATCTGCGAACCCGTGCGGACGCCGACCGGCCGCTACGGGGGAATCTTCAAGTCCCAGAGCGCCGTCGACCTCGGTGTCGCGGCACTCAAGGGCCTCCTGGGGCGGACCGGGCTGGCGCCCGACGCGGTCCAGGACGTGATCCTCGGGCACTGCTATCCCACCAGCGACGCCCCGGCCATCGGGCGCGTGGTGGCGCTGGACTCGGGCCTGCCGGTGACGGTCCCCGGCATGCAGGTGGACCGGCGCTGCGGGTCGGGCCTGCAGGCGGTGATCCAGGCGTGCCTGCAGGTGGGCAGCGGCGACCACGACCTGGTGATCGCCGGCGGCTGCGAGAGCATGAGCAACGTCGCCTTCTACTCCACCGACATGCGCTGGGGCGGTGCCCGCGGTGGCGTCCAGGTGCACGACGGGCTGGCGCGCGGCCGCACCACGGCCGGTGGCCGCAACTATCCGGTTCCCGGGGGGATGCTCGAGACGGCCGAGAACCTGCGCCGCCAGTACGGCATCTCGCGCCGGGAGCAGGACGAGCTCGCGGTGCGCTCGCACCAGCGGGCGGTGGCCGCGCAGAAGAACGGAATCTTCGCCGAGGAGATCGTTCCCGTCGCGGTGCGCACCCGGCAGGGCGAGGAGTTGGTCGACACCGACGAACATCCGCGCGCCGACACCTCGGTGGAGTCGCTGGGCAAGCTCAAGCCCGTTCTGCTGGGCCAGGATCCGGAAGCCACCGTCACCGCCGGCAACGCCAGCGGCCAGAACGACGCGGCATCGATGTGCGTGGTGACCACCCCGGAGAAGGCCGACGAACACGGCCTGAGGCCGCTGGTGCGCCTGGTCTCCTGGGGGTCGGCCGGCGTGCCGCCCGACGTCATGGGGATCGGGCCGGTGCCCGCGACCGAGGTCGCGCTCGCCAGGGCCGGCCTGACGCTCGCCGACATCGACCTCATCGAGCTCAACGAAGCCTTCGCCGCCCAGGCGCTTGCGGTCATGCGGGAATGGGAGTTCGGCGCCGCCGACCACGACCGGACCAACGTGCACGGCTCGGGAATCTCGTTGGGCCATCCCGTCGGCGCGACCGGCGCCAGGATGCTGGCCACCCTGGCGCGCGAACTCCACCGCCGCCAAGGACGCTACGGGCTGGAGACCATGTGCATCGGCGGCGGGCAGGGGCTGGCCGCGGTCTTCGAACGGGTCGGCCCGGCATGACAGGGCTGCCACTGGACGGGCTCACCGTGGTGGAGGTGTCCAGCTTCGTGGCCGCGCCGCTGTGCGGCATGACGCTGGGACAGCTTGGCGCGCAGGTGATCCGGGTCGACCCCATCGGCGGCGCGTCGGACGTCCAGCGCTGGCCGCTGGCGGCCGGCGGCACGTCGATCTACTGGACCGGGCTGAACAAGGGCAAGCGGTCGGCGACCATCGACCTGCGCTCCGCCGAGGGCCAGGAGCTGGTCCAGCGGCTGATCGTGGAGGGCGACGGCGTCGTCGTCACCAACGCCGCCGGGCTGGCGTGGCTCGGCCACGACGTGCTGGCCGCCAAGCGCCCCGACGTCATCCACGTCCAGTTGCTCGGCCGCGGGGACGGCTCCACCGCGGTGGATTACACCGTCAACGCGGGCATCGGATACCCGCTCGTCACCGGCCCGGCCGAGCACGCCGGCCCGATCAACCACGTGCTGCCGGCCTGGGACGTGTGCTGCGGCCTGTACGCCGCGCTGGCCGTGGTCACCGCGGTCCGCCGCCGCGACCAGTGCGGTGCGGGTGCGCGGATCACCCTCGCGCTCGAGGACGTCGCGCTGGCCACCGCGGGCAACCTCGGGCTGTTGACCGAGCCGCAGGTCACCGGGACGCAGCGCGAGCGGCTCGGCAACGCCATCTACGGCCAGTACGGCCAGGACTTCACCAGCCGCGACGGCGCCACCTTCATGGTGGTGACGTTGACGGGCAGGCACTTTCGCGACCTGGTCGCGGTGACGGGCACCGGGGACGCGGTGGCGGCGCTGGCCGGGGCGCTGGGGGTGGACTTCGCCGATGAGGGGGACCGCTACCGCTACCGCGACGTGCTCTCGGGCCTGTTCGCCGTCTGGTTCGCCGAGCACACCGCCGACGAGATCACCGCCGCGTTGGCGGACACCACCGTGCTCGTCGAGCGGTACCGCACCTTCGCGCAGGCCGCGGCCAGCCCGAAAGTGACCGCCAACCCGCTGTTCTCGCGGCTGGATCAACCGGGCGTCGGGCAGTATCTCGCCCCCGGCCTGCCGGCCGCCTTCGACGGGACCCACCCGGCCGGGGCGCCGGCCCCCGCGCTGGGGCAGGACACCGCCGCGGTCCTCGCCGAGCGTCTGGGCCTGAGCGCCGCCGACATCGACCGCCTGGTCGACGCCAACACGATCGCCCGCTGAGCCCGCCGAAAGAGAGAAGCGCATGACCAAACTCGCCCAGACTCTCGGCCTGACCGAATTCCAGACCGAGATCATCGCCACGGTGCGGCAATTCGTCGAGAAGGAAGTCATTCCCCACGCCGCCGAACTCGACCGCGGCGACACCTATCCCCAGGACATCGTCGACCAGATGCGCGAGATGGGCCTGTTCGGCCTGATGATCCCGCAGGAGTACGGCGGGCTGGGCGAGTCGCTGCTGACCTACGCGCTGTGCGTCGAGGAGTTGGCCCGCGGCTGGATGAGCGTGTCCGGGGTTCTCAACACCCACTTCATCGTGGCGTACATGTTGCGCCAGCACGGCACCGACGCCCAGAAGCGGAACCACCTGCCGCGCATGGCGACCGGCGAGTCGCGCGGTTCGTTCTCGATGTCCGAGCCGGAGCTCGGTTCCGACGTCGCCGCGATACGCACTCGCGCTGGGCGCAACCCGGACGGCGACTACACCATCAACGGCCAGAAGATGTGGCTCACCAACGGGGCCAGCTCGACGCTGATCGCCGTGCTCGTGCGCACCGACGAGGGGGCGGACAAGCCGCACCGCAACCTGACCGCGTTTCTCGTCGAGAAGCCCACCGGGTTCGGCGAGACCGTACCGGGACTGGTGATTCCGGGCAAGATCGACAAACTGGGCTACAAGGGCATCGACACCACCGAACTGATCTTCGACGGCTACCGGGCGAGTGCCGACGACATCCTGGGCGGCACACCGGGCCAGGGGTTCTTCCAGATGATGGACGGCATCGAGGTCGGCCGGGTCAACGTGTCGGCGCGCGCCTGCGGTGTCGGCATCCGCGCCTTCGAGCTCGCCGTGCGCTATGCCCAGCAGCGGCAGACCTTCGGCAAGCCGATCGCCGAGCACCAGGCCATCGCCTTCCAGCTCGCCGAGATGGCCACCAAAGTCGAAGCGGCCCACCTGATGATGGTCAACGCCGCGCGGCTCAAGGACTCCGGGGAGCGCAACGACGTCGCCGCCGGCATGGCCAAATACCTTGCCAGCGAATACTGCACCGAGGTCACCCAGCAGAGCTTCCGCATCCACGGCGGCTACGGCTACTCCAAGGAGTACGAGATCGAGCGGCTGATGCGCGACGCACCCTTCCTGCTCATCGGCGAGGGAACCAGCGAGATCCAGAAGTCGATCATCAGCAAGCGACTGCTCGCCGACTATCGGGTGTGAGACGGTGACCGTCCCCGATTTCGCCGCGCGGCCGCAACTTTCCGACGACGTCGCGCGCCTGGTCCGCGGCCGGATCTTCGACGGCACCTACGCAGCGGGCACCTATATCCGTCTGGACCAGTTGGCCGCGGAATTGGGGATCAGTGTCACCCCGGTGCGCGAAGCGCTGTTCGCCCTGCGCGCCGAAGGCCTGATCGACCAACAGCCCCGCCGGGGGTTCGTGGTGTTGCCGGTCACCGGGCGGGATGTCACCGACGTCGCGAACGTCCAGGCGCACGTCGGCGGGGAACTGGCCGCCAGGGCCGCCACCGACATCACCGCGGACCAACTGGGCGAGCTGAAGCAGATCCAGGCCCAGCTGGAGGACGCCTACGCCCGCGACGACCACGAGGCGGCCGTCCGGCTCAATCACGAGTTTCACCGGGCCATCAACGTCGCCGCGGATTCGCCGAAACTCGCCCAGCTGATGTCGCTGGTCACCCGCTACGCACCGGAGTCGGTGTTCCCGACGATCGAGGGCTGGCCGGAACGGTCGATGAAGGACCATCGGCGGATCCTGTCCGCGCTCGAGTCGCACGACGGCGAGAGGGCGCGCGCGGCGATGTCGGAACACCTTGCCGTCGGTGCCGGACCGCTGATCGACCACCTCGTGGCGCGGGGGGTGGTCGTCGATGCGGACCCGCCCGGGTCTCGCTGAGCCGAACCGGCCGTTGGTGCCCGTGCGCGCGTGGGCTTACGCTGCCAGTGTCGTGCCGAGCATAGGGAGAGAACAATGGCCCCAACGCTTCGCGCCCCGGCAGTGGGCGCCGCTTTGGTGGCGGTGATCGCCTTCGCCGCGCCGGCGGCCGGCGAACCTGGCGACGAGATCCCGGGCGACGGCGTCTTTCTGGTGGGGCCCGACATCGCACCGGGCCTGTATCACACGGCCGGGTCGGCGTCGGCCTTCGGGGTTTGGATCAACAATGTGCCGACCCAGGAGTCGATGTGCTCGTGGTTCACCTACAGCACGCCCGATGCGGCCAAGGACCATGTGCTCCAGACGAACACCTCGATCGGTCCGATGTATGCGAACATCAACACCACGGTCAAGGCCTTCGAGTCGCGGAATTGTCAACCCTGGCAACGCGTCTCCTGATCGGCGGCCACCAGCATGCGCGCGGCCGGTGGCTCCCGGAGCGACGTCATCTTGCGCAGCGCACTCCTTCCTTTGGCCCCACAGTCATGGACGCCGTCGACGACTCGCCGCTAGGCCGCCGCGTGGGCGGCGTTCGCGATGCCGGGTTGGAAGAGCTGTCCCTGACTGGTCTGGTCGTCGATGTAGAGCCCTTCGGTGATCAACAACGCGAAACCGCCCTCGGCGAACACGCGGTAGTAGGAAGCCATCCGCGCGGTGGGCAGGCCGTCGGCCGTCGCGCTGACTCGCGTCATCGGTGCCAGGGCGACCCGGTTGGCGAGGTCGACGCCACCGATGGTCGTCGCGGTGAACATTTCCGTTGACGGTCTCGACGAAGTTCGAAGAGATTCACTCCGGCCAACAACATAACGAATCCGGGGATGATGGGGGGCTTGATTTTCAGGGGAAGCACATCTGCGGGCACCTCCGGATGCAAGTGCACATAGGTGGCACCGCCCATGTTGGCGATGAGCCCCACCGAGGCGGCGGACACGATCGGGCCGAAAAGGTTCGAGCGCTTCCGGCCCAAGAAGGACGCCGAAAGCAGGCTCAGGCCAATGGACATTTCACCGGCCATCGCCATCGGAATGCTCGATCGCGGCAGGCCACTTTTGGTGATCTGAACATCGAACCAGGTGCGAAACGGGTTGAAGAATTTCAGGAAGCCGAACAAGAACATCGTCACGCCCAGAAACGTCGAGTTGTACGTCACGATCTTATTGCCTGCGGTCGGCGTCATGATTTCTCTCTCTTTCGGGTTCGGCGTGGCCGGGGTCGGGTGCGGTGTCGCTCACCGCGCGTCCGGGTGTTCGGTCAGATACCGGATGAAGCCGATCACATCGTCGGCGACCAGCCGGCCGATGGCGCCGCTCGAATACACGGCGAGGCGAAGCGTCCCGTCCGGTGCCAGGATGAAGCCGGTCGATTGCAGATAGCGCGGATCCTCGTTGACATAGGCGCCCGTCGCCGCGGCGATCTTGTCGGCGTCCGCGCTGTGGCCGACCGGGAAGCGCAACTTGCGCTTGGAGGCCAGCTCGGTCGAGGTCTGTTCGTCGTCGACGGACAGGGCGACGACCTTGACGCCGAGCCCGGTCAGCGCTTCGGAAGCGCGGGAGAACGCGGCCAGCTGGGCGTTGCAGTACGGGCACCAAGAGCCGCGGTAGATCAACACGACGCCGTAGGAGCCGGCGAGGTCGCCCGGCAGCGAGATCGTGCCGCCACCGACGGCGGGAATTTCGAGCGCCGGGAACTGCTGACCGTAGTGCAAGCGGGACATGTCATCCTCTCCGAGGGTTGGCCGGTAGGTGGAAGTGTGCTGAATTAAACCGAAGTTACTGCGGGTTTTGAGGTGGTTTGGTGGCTTGACGTGCGGTATTGGGCTGTTTGACATTTGAATGTAGTCAAAATACTGGTGTGTCGCACCTGGTAAGTGGACCGTGATCAGCTATATTGCTGATTATGTCGCGCGGTAGTGGGAAAGTTCACGTAGTCAAAGTTCGGCGGTCTCATGTGAATAAGCAAGGCCAGCAGCGTGATTACGAATCGGTGTATCTACGCCGCACGTTCCGTGACGGCGCTAAGGTCCGCAACGAGACGGTGGCCAACCTGTCGATGTTGCCCGCGGAGACGATCGCCGCGATCGAGGCCACCTTGAAAGGCCAAACACTGGTGGCGGCGGGCTCGGAGTTCGACACCGTCCGTAGCTTGCCGCATGGGGATGTGGCGGCGGTGGCGGCGATGGCGGCCAAGGTGGGTATGTCCGCCCTGCTGGGTCCGGCATGCCGGTCACGGGATCTGGTGTTGGGGTTGATCATCTCCCGGGTGGTTCGGCCGGCGTCCAAGCTGGACACTGTGTCGTGGTGGGCTGACACCACCTTGGGTGCTGATCTGGGTATCGCTGGCGCGTCCACCGACGAGATCTACGCCGCGATGGACTGGCTGGTCGGGCGCCAAGACGGGATCGAAAAGAAATTGGCCGCCAAACACCTTGACCCGCGCGTCAACCCCTCGAAGATGGCGTTGTTCGACCTGTCGAGCACGTGGATGACCGGCAGCCACTGCGAGCTGGCGGCACGCGGGTATTCCCGGGACGGCAAAAAAGGGTTGCCGCAGATCAACTTCGGGGTGCTCGGTGACCGGGAGGGCCGTCCGGTGGCGGTGCGGGTGTTCCCCGGCAACACCGCTGACCCCACAGCGTTCACCAAGATCGTGGCCGATCTGCAAGACACGTTCAAACTCGATGATCTGGTGATGGTCGGTGATCGGGGCATGATCACCACCGCCCGCATCAACGCCCTGCGTGAACTCAACGAAGCGGGTGCGAGTTTCGGGTGGATCACCGCTTTGCGCAACCCGGCGATCGCCGCGCTGGCCGCCGACCAAGGACCCTTGCAGATGAGCCTGTTCGATCAGCAGGACCTGGTCGAGATCGCTCACCCCGACTATCCCGGTGAACGCCTGATCGCCTGCCGCAACCCGGCATTGGCTGACCAGCGTGCCCGCAAACGTACCCAGCTGTTGGCCGCGACCGAGAAACTGCTAGAACCCCTCACCAAGCGGGTGGCAGCCGGCCGGCTCGCCGGGGCCGCTGACATCGGCAAGGCGGTGGGCAAGGTGTTGGGAAAATACAAGATGGCCAAGCATTTCCACACCACCATCACCGACAGCGGTTTCACCTACCACCGCAACCAACACAACATCGATGCTGAAGCCGCCCTCGATGGCATCTACGTGATCCGCACCAGCGTCGACGCCACGGAACTGACCCCAGCCCAGGTGGTGGAATCCTACAAAAACCTGGCCAACATCGAACGTGACTTCCGCAGCATCAAAACCGACGACCTGCAAGTGCGCCCCATCCGCCACCGGCTGCAAGACCGCGTCAAAGCCCATCTGCTGATCTGCATGCTGGCCCGCTACCTGCTCTGGCACCTGCGTAAAGCCTGGGCGCCACTAACATTCACCGACGAAAACCCGCCGGTCCGGGACAATCCCGTAGCCCCCGCACAGCGCAGCACCGACGCCGCGGCTAAAGCCGCCACCAAACAAGACGCCCACGGCCACCCCTTACGGAGTTTCGCTGGCTTACTCCAACACCTCAAGACTTTGACCCGCAACAGGATCCGCTACCACAACACCGACATCGAGATCGACAAACTCGCCGACCCCACCCCCGAACAACGCCGCGCATTCGACCTCATCGAAGCCACCATCCCCCTCACCATCGCCGCATAGCCAGGTAGACAAACACCACACCACCAAACCCGCCAAAACCCCAGCTCAAACCAGGAAAACCCCTACCAAAGCAGCAGTAACTTCGGATTAAAAGTGGACTATCAAGTCCAATCCGAATACGCTGCGCGGATGTCCTCAACGGAGCGCTTCAGCGCTGCACGGCTGACCGCTCGCGGCGCGGCCACCAGGGATCGCATCGTCGCTGCGGCGGCGTCCCTCGTTCGCAGGCAGGGGGTCGCCGGGACGAGCCTGGACGACGTGATGGCTGCGACCGGCACGAGCAAGTCGCAGCTGTATCACTACTTCGCCAACAAGGACGCGCTCGTTCGCGAGGTCGTGAAGACCCAACTCGGCCAGGTCATCGCGGCCCAGCAGCCCGATCTGGGCGAGGTCTCGTCGTGGGAGGGGTTGCAGCGCTGGTGTGATCACGTCGTGGCCATGACCCGTGCGACGCAGGGTGTCGGCGGTTGTCCGCTGGGCTCGCTCGTAGGCGAGCTTGCCGAGCAGTCCGATTCGGCGCGCCACGAGCTTGCGCAGGCCTTCGCCGAGTGGCAGTCGTATCTGGCCACGGGCTTGGCGACCATGCGCGACAATGGCGAACTCGCCGCAGCTGCCGATCCCGCCGAGCTCGCATTGACCGTGCTGAGCGCGTTGCAAGGCGGACTGCTGATGGCGCAGACCTTGCGCAGCGCCCGACCTGTCGAACTCGCCGTGAACATGGCGCTCGGGCACGTTTCCACCTATCGGCGCAGCCCGAAGCGAGCAGGACGGCACGATCCGTGAGCTACCACGTCGTCGCCGAGCATTCAAGTGATTGCCACCTCGCTAACGCCGTTGCGTGACAGAGGAATACGCGTTCACGAGGCCGCGCAGCCGAAGCGGAGCGGCCCGACTAACTTCCTGTCTCGGTGGGCCTGGCTTGTATGAGCAGTTCCCTGAGTCGACGGGCGTTGACCTTGCCGGTGGATCCGCGCGGGACGTCGCCGTCGGATTCCAGCATCAGCCACACCGTGGGCACCTTGAAGGCGCTCAGCAGCTCGCGCGCGTGGCCGCGCAGCTGTTCGGCGGTGAGCGCGGCGCCGCACACCACCACCACCGCCCCCACCCGTTCGCCCGCCGTACCGGGCACGTTGGTGACGTAGGCGCCCTCGACCCCGGGGATGGTTCGCAGCGCCCGTTCGACCTCGCCGGGGTAGACGGTGGCGCCGCTGACCTTGAACATGTCGTCGGATCGGCCGCGGTAGAACAAGAACCCGTCGGCATCCAGGTGGCCGAGGTCGCCGGTGGGGTAGAAGCCGTCGGCGGTGAACAGCTCTTCGCGGCTGCGCCGGCAGATGCCGCGCAGCGTGTGCGGTCCCCGAATCTGGATGATGCCCACGGCTCCCGCCGGGAGGGGTGCGCCGGTGTCGGGATCGACGACGCGTACCTCCACGCCGGGGAACGGCTTTCCGCAGCTGCCCCACGCCGACGCGGGCATGTCGGTGTCGGCGGGATAGCCGCAGTACGGGCCGAACGCCTCGGTCATGCCGAACAGCGTGGCCCGCGCACCCGGCCGGGCCCGCCGCTCGGGCGGCAACAACGCCGGCAGGCTGCCGGCGCGCAGCGCGGACAGGTCAGCGCCGACCGCATCGGCGTGGCGTGCCAGCGTTTCGGCCTGGTCGGGCCACCCGCGGAACAGCGTGACCCGCTCGCTTTCCAGTAGCCGCAGCGTGGTCTCGGGCCGCGGTATCTCCTCGGTCACCAGGGTGGCGCCGGCCAGCAGCGCCGACAGTATTCCGCTGCCGAAGCCGCCCACCCAGAAGAACGGCATCGGCAGATACAGGCGGGTGTCGGCCGTGATGCAGCGGGCCGTCAGCCCCGCCCGGACGGCGCCCAATGCGCTGCCGTGCGAATGCATGACCCCCTTGGGTGCTCCGCTGCTGCCCGAGGTGAACATGATGACCAGCGGATCGGCCGGGACGACCGTCTCCGGCATCGCGCCGACGATCCGGCGGGCACGCTCGGTGGCGGCGTCGTCCAGCCGGGCGGCCGGCCAGACGCCGCGTAGCGCGGGGAGTTCGGGTCGCGGCACCGGTCCGAGTTCGTCCAGGTAACGGTGTCCGCGGAATTCCTCGACGCTGACCAGGAACTGCACCGATGCGGCGCGCAGCTGCGCCACCAGTTCGGCCGGCGCCAGCAGTGTGCTCAACGGCACCAGCACCGCGCCGATGCGGGTCAACGCGATGGCCACCTGTACCCAACGCACGCCGTTGGGCATGATCAGCCCGACTCGGGTGCCCTTGCCGACACCGGCTTCGACGAGGGATGCGGCGAGATCGGTTGTGGTTGAGTCGAGTTGGCGGTAGCTGAGCCGGATGGCCGGGTCGACCACTGCGGGCTCGTCGCCGTGCCGGGCGGCCTGCAGTCGCACCAGGTGGTCAATGGTGTCAGGCATCGAAAAGCCTCTTCAGGCGCTGCGTGTCGACCTTGCCGGTGGACAACAGCGGCACCTCCGCGCGGGCTATCGTGACGAACCGCCTCGGGATTTTGTAGGCCGACAATTCTGACTTGAGCCGCTCGCGTACCGCCGCCTCGTCGACGGGGGCCGGGCCGTCGCCTCCGACGATGACCGCCGCCACCAGCTGCCCGCGGTCGGTGTCGGGAAGACCCAGCACGTATGCCCCCAGCCCGCCGGTGACCCTGGCGATCGCCGCCTCGACCTCGGTCGCCGAGACGTTGGCGCCCGCCGTCTTGATCATCGCGCCGAGCCGGCCGACGAAGTAGAAGAACCCGTCGGCGTCGGTGCGCACCAGATCGCCGGTGTGGAACCAGCCGTCGGGGCCGAAACTCTCCTCGCGACTGCGCTTGTAGTAGCGCTGCATCAGGTAGGGCCCGCGGATGCACAGCTCGCCGGATTCGCCGACGCCGACCGGTGTGCCGGTGTCGGGGTCGACGGCCCTCGCCTCGAATCCGGGTGCGGGTCTGCCGAACGATCCGCGGCGGCTTTCGGGTTGGTCGGATTCGTCATCGCCGATCAACACGATGCTGCCGGCTTCGGTCATGCCCAGCATGTTGTGCCGCAGTTCCGGGTCGGCCGGTCGCGCCTCGGGCGCCATGATCGGGTAGAGGTTGCCGCGCCGCAGCGACGACAGGTCACGGCCGGCGAAGCTCGGGTGGTCGGCCAGGTGCGCGATCCCGGCGGTGAAACCGTTTGTCATGGTTGGCTTTTCGGACTCGAGCAGGTCGAGTGTCCGGCCTGCGTCGGTGGCGTTGGAGCACACCAGCGTGGAGCCGGCGACCAGCGTGGCCAGCAGGGCGAACGCGAACCCGCCGATCCAGAAGAACGGGGAGTTGCAGAACAGCCTGTCCCCGGCCGTCAGGCCGCGGATCGCGTTCAGGTTGCGCTGGTGCCGGAGCAGGGCGGAGTGGGTGTGCACGACGCCCTTGGGCGCGCTGGTGGAGCCAGAGGTGTACACGATGGCCAGTGGATCGCAGCCGTCGACGTCGTCTTGCATCGCCTGCAGCAGCGCGGTCTCGACCGTATCGGCCAGCCGGTAGATGCCTTCGATGTCACGGTGGCGCTGCACCGCATCCGGTTGGTGGCTGATGCCGACGTGGCGCAACTGCGGCACGGCGGTGGCGAAAAGCGGCGCACCGGTGTCAAAGCCCGGATCCGAGACCGCGTCGGCCAGCCGCCGCACGTAATCGTGGGAGCAGAAGGATGCCGCCGTCAGCAGTGTTTGGATGTCGGCGTCGATCAGCTGCTCGCGCATCTCCCGCGCGGTGACGAACGTGGAGATCGGGATCACCACGGCGCCGATCCGCGCCGCCGCCAGCATCCCGACCACGAACTCGGGGCCGTTGGGGTAGAGCAGGCCCACGTGAGTGCCCTTGCCGGCCCCGAGGGCGATCAGCCCGCGGGCGAGTTCCGCCGAGCGGCGATCGGCCTCACCGTAGCTGATGCGGTCACCGTCGCAGACGAGAAGCGGGTGGTGTTCGCGCGAGCGGGCCTGGTGTCGCAAAACCTCGGCGACCGTGACGGAGTCACCGGGCATGGTCACTCTGGGCGGCCCCGACGCTGAAGAAGCGCCGGATGGCGGTGAGGTCGGCTTTGCCCGACGGCGTTCGCGGCATCGTGTCGACGATGGCGATCTCCGTCGGAATCTCGTATGGCGCCAAGCGGTTCCGCAGGTATTCCGCCAGCGCCCCGGCATCGGTGACCGCGGGTGCGCGCAGCTCGACCATGGCGACCGGCGTCTCCCCGAGGCGGGCGTCGGCTCGCCCGACCACGGCGGCACCGGCCACCGCGGGGTGGCCCTCCAGTGCGGTTCGCACGTCGTCGGGCATCACCTTGAACCCGCCCCGGATGATCGCCTGGTCGGCGCGCCCGAGGATCCACAGGAAGCCGTCGGCGTCGATGCGCGCCAGGTCCGTGGTCCGCATCCAGCGGGCGGACGGCCCCAGCTGCGCGGGCTTGACTTCCAGCAGGCCGACGGCGCCGGGCGCCACCGGCGTGCCGTCCTCGGCGACCACCCGCAGCTGCGCGCCCGGGTTGGCCCGCCCGACGCTGCCGCGCTTGTCGCGCCAGTGCTTTTCGTGGTCAGCGAGCGTCCAGCCGGCCACCCCACCACCGAATTCCGTTGCCGCATAAGAGGTCAGCACCGGAATCCCGTATTTCTCGGTGAAGGCGTCGGCGTCGTCGGCCGACAGCGGGGCGGTGCCGCAGGTGACGGCCCGGATGCTTGCCAGGTCGGCCCGCGGTAGGCCGGAATGCAGCACCGTGCGCAGCGCGGCCGGGACCAGCGACACCGCGCGGGGCCGGTGGGCGCGCACCGCGGCGGCCCATGCGTTGAGCTCGAACCGTTCGAGCAGCACGAAGGGTCTCGCCTCGGCCACGCACTGCAATACCCGGAACACGCCGCCGATGTGCACCAGCGGCGAATTGACGATCGCGACGCCGCGCCGCACCCCGGTGGGGGCCGGCGCGCGGTCGGGAGCGGGACCCAGCACGCTGCGCGCCAGCATGTCGTAGCTCAGGTCGATCCGTTTGGGGGGGCCGGTCGTGCCGCTGGTCAGCATCCGCACCGCCACCCCGTTCCGCGGGGCGGGCCCGGCGCCGCCCGGCGGCGACCCGTCGGGGCCGTTCGCGAGCGCCGGGATCGGCAGTGCCGGGGTGCCCGGGGGGACCAGCGCGCCGAGATCCGCGGTCTCGCCGATGACCAGCGCCAGCCCGAGCGCGGCGATGTCGGCCTTGGTGCGGTCGTCGCCGCGGGACGGGTTGATGACGACGACGGTCCCGCCGCCCAGCAGCACGCCCAGCAGCGCCGCCACGTGGCCGGGACGGTTGCGCAGCAACACCCCGACCTCGCCCCCGCTCCCGGTGGCCACAGCACCGACGCGCCCCGCCATCGCTCCCAGCCGCCCCCACGAAAGCCATTGCCCCTCATACTCGATGGCCCGCGAGCCCGGTTGCAGCGCCAGGACGTCGGCGACGCGCCGGCTGAGCGGGTGGGGCGGCATCAGCGGATTCTCGGTTCTCCGCGGCCCGGCTTCGCACCGGCGGCCGCCCGTTGCGCGGCCAGTTCGGCCGTCCCCAACGGGTTGCCCAGCCGGGTGTAGAGGAGGCCCTGTTCCAGGGCGGCGCGGTAGGGCTTGTCCAACGATTCCCAGATCGCCTTCACCGTGCCCTGGGTGGCCGACGGCGGCTTGGCGGCGATCACCGCGGCGATCTCGTGGGCGCGGGCCCAGAGCCGCTCGGCCGGGACGACCTCCGACACCAGCCCGATCCGCAGCGCCGTGTCGGCGCCGACGCGTTCGTCGTTGCCCATCAACGCCATGCGCAAGGTCTCGCCCAGGCCGACGCGTCGCATCAGCCCGATGGGCTCGAGCGCACAGACCAGGCCGGCCGAGACGTGCGAGTCGAAGAACGTGGCGTCGTCCGAGCAGATCACGACGTCGGATTCGTTGACGAAGTAGAAGGCCCCCGCGGTGCACATGCCCTGCACCGCGCAGACCACCGGCTTCCACACCTTCTGCCACTTGGGGCTGAGGAATTCGCCGGGATCCTCGTGGGTCCAGACGTTTTCGGGTTGGCCGTACGGCGTCTTGACGTCCAGGCCGGCGCTGAACGCCCGGGTTCCGGCCGCCCGCAGCACCACCGCGTGCACGGCGTCGTCGAGCTTGAGGATGCGCCACGCCTCGGCCATCTCCTCGCACATGGTGCGATCGAAGGCGTTGAGCCGCTCGGGCCGGTTCAACGTGATGGTGGCGACGTGGTCGGCGGCGTCGACGTCGACCAGGATGGTCTCGAAGCTCATCGGCATTGCCAATCGGGCTTGCGCTTCTCGACGAAGGCCCTGGGGCCCTCGGCCGCGTCCTCGGTGCGCAGCACCCGCTCGCGGAACGTCTCGGCCATGATCTCGGCTTCGTGCAGCGGCACGTTGAATCCCTTCAGGATGGCCAGCCGGGTGCCCCGAACCGCCAGCGGCGCATTGGAGTTGACGATGCCGGCGATCTCGTGGGCCCGTTCGAGGAGGCTGCCGTGCTCGACGACCTCGCTGATCAACCCGAGTTCGTAGGCGCGCTGTGCGCTCATCCGCTCGTGTTTGCCCATCAACGCCATGCGCAGCGCGATGGAGCGGGGCAGCACCCGCGAGACCCGTACCATCTCGCGCCCGGCCACCAGGCCGATGCTCACATGCGGGTCGAAGAACGTCGCCTGCTCCGAGGCGATCACGATGTCGGAGGTGGTGACCCAGTCCATGCCGGCGCCACAGCACAACCCGTTGACCGCCGCCAGCACCGGTTTGGCCGCCGTGCGAAACGGGGGCGTGCCCTCCTGCGGCGCCTCCCACTGGTCGTAGGTCGACAGGTAGGGCCGCTCGTAGATCACCTTGCCGTCCTCGGGGATGGCCGTGACGTCGGCCCCCGTGCAGAACGCGCGACCCGTGCCCGTGACTATGGTCAGCCACACGTTGTCGTCGTTCTCAGCCTCGTGGTAGGCGGCGCGCAGTTCGGTGATCATGTGCGGGCTGAGCGCGTTGAGGGCCTCCGGGCGGTTCAGCGTGATCGTGGCGGTGTGCCCGTCGACGGCGTAGCCGATGGTGTCGAAGGAGTCAGAGGGCATCCGTGTTTCCCTTCATGGAGGTCATCGGCCGCGGAACCGCGGTGCGCGCCGTTGCCGGAAGGCTTCCAGGCCTTCTTTGAAATCGCCTGTCCGGCAAGCCAGTTCCAGGCTGAAAAGCTCCTGCGTGAGGGATTCGGCCAGGCCGGCGCCCTGGCCGAACGCCAGGGCCTGCTTGGCCAGCCCGATCGCCACCGTCGGCCCGCCGGCCAGCCGCTCCAGCAGCTTTTCACATGCGTCGTCGAGTCCCGGCGGTTCGACGGCCTGGTGAATCATGCCCCACTCGGCGGCATCGGTCGCGCCCACCTTCTCCCCGAGCAGCAGCATCCGCCTGGCCCGCGCCACGCCGGCGAGGCGGGGCAGCAGCCAGGTGGAACCGGAGTCCGGGCTGAAACCGCGTTCCACGAACGGCTCCCAGAAGACGGCGTCGGCGGCGGCCACGGTGAAGTCGGCGGCCAGCGCCAGGTTGCAGCCGAACCCGACGGCCCATCCGCGCACGGCGCAGACGACCGGCAGGTGGATGCCGGCGACGAGTTCGATCACGCGGTGGGCGCCATGGGGGATGCGGCGCACCAGATCGCCGGTGCGGGGACGCTCGCGGTCGTTGGCGGCCACCCAATCGGCGCCGGCGCAGAAGTCGCTTCCGGCCGCCGTGATCAGAACCGCTCGGAGCGAGTCGTCGGCGGCGGCAGCGGTCAGAGTGTCGACCAACGCCTCGATCATCTTGGGGGTCAACGAGTTACGCCGATCCGGGCGATCGAGGAAGATGCGCAACACCGCGTCGTCGCGGGAGGCTGTCACCGAGCCCTCGGCGCCGGCCGCGTCGGCCTCGTGACTCACCGTCGGAACCCGGCCTTTCTCGGCGATACGGTTACCCATACAGTAGGCAATACGATTGCTACGCTGTATAAGTTAGCAAGGAAACACTGCCGACGGAACCAGCGGGGCGGAACCCTGCGAAAGAAGCTGAAAGAGGAAACCATGGCGGCGCTCGGTGACGGCAGGTTCGGCGAGGCGCCGCTCGCCCAGACCGTGGCCGCCGCCGGTGCGATGCGCCGCCTCACCGCGCTGCTGCTCAGTCTCGAGCATTCGCACCCGGCGGTGGACGACATGCTGGAGAAGTTCGCCGGCTGGGAGGGCGTGTTGGCCGCCGCGGCGCCGGCGGACCCGGCCCCCAGGATGGCCGGCGACGACGATCGCGGGCGGGTCTATCTCAACCACGCCGGTGACATCGGCGCCTACAACCCCTGCTTCCCCGAGTATCGCTTCGACCGCCTCGACGCCGCGCGGGCCGATGGCCGGGTGTCCTTCCCGCTGGTCTACGAAGGCCCGCCGGGCCTGGTGCACGGTGGCTTCCTGGCGGTGTTCTTCGACTGCGTCATCCAGCACCACAACTGTGCGACGGGCCTGTCCGGGAAGACCCGGTCGCTGGGCGTGAGGTTTCGGCGGCCGACGCCGGTGCTGGCCGAGTTGCGCTTCGAGATCTCCCGGTCGGCGGCAGAGGGGGGCATCGTCTCGACGGCGCGGCTGCTGGCCGGCGACGAGGTGCTCTGCACGGGTGAGGTGAGCACGCTCGCGTCGCCACCGGAGAAGCTGGCCGCCTCCGGGTTCGCCAGAAGGCGGAAGGAGCCGGCCACATGACCTCCGCGGGGACTTCGGACGAGCGGGTGCTTTTCGACGTGGAGCCCGACCGGCACATCGCCACGATCACCCTGAACGATCCCGGGCGCCGCAACTCCTACGACGCGGCGATGCGGGACGCCGTGGAACGCTGCCTGGACCGCGTGGCCGAGGACGACGACCTCACCGTGGTGCTGCTGCGCGGTGCCGGCGGGGTCTTCTCCGCGGGAGCCGACATGAACAACGCGTACGGCTGGTACGGCGGTGACTCGCCCAGGCGACGACCCAGCCAACGTCGCCGGCTCACCGTGGACCGCAAGACATTCGGCTTCTACCACAATCTTCTGGGCTTCCCGAAAGTGACGGTGGGGGAGATCGCGGGCTACGCCCTCGGTGGCGGATTCGAGATGGCGCTGATGACCGACATCTCCGTCATCGCCCGCGACACCCGGATCGGCATGCCGGCGACGCGCTTCCTCGGGCCGGCGCTCGGCAGCCTGCACATGTTCTTCCACCGGCTGGGGCCGGTGCTGGCCCGGCGCCTGTTGCTGACCGGCGACATCGTCACGGCCGGCGAGTTCGAACACCTCGGAATCTTCACCGACACATGCGATCCCGGCGCCGTCACGGCGCGGGCGCGCTATTGGGCCGAGAAGGCGGCCAGGATGCCCGCCGACGGGGTCGTCATCGCCAAGGAGGCGTTCCGCCTCGTCGAGCAGACCCAGGCCTACCAGGGCGAGGAGGTCGCGAGCTATCTGTTCCACGCCTTCGGCACCAACCTGCAGTTCGGGCCGGGGGAGTTCAACTTCGTCAAGACCCGAGCCGAGCACGGTACCAAGGA
Source organism: Mycobacterium cajalii (assembly GCF_045809005.2). Taxonomy (NCBI): domain Bacteria; kingdom Bacillati; phylum Actinomycetota; class Actinomycetes; order Mycobacteriales; family Mycobacteriaceae; genus Mycobacterium; species Mycobacterium cajalii. Next base: position 4,574,597 of record NZ_CM141436.1, on the reverse strand, counting down.
GGCGTTCCGGTTGCGTGACGAACACTTCCACGTGCCCGAACCGGAAGCGTGACAACGTAACCCGGAAACGCGCGTCGCTAGCGCGGCGGGGATGCCTTGGTCCGTCCCCGCTGGGCCGGTGACTTGGTGGCTCGGCGTTGCCGGGACGCGGCCGACTTCGCGGACCCGGCGCCCTCCTCGATCAGCCGGCCGGCATGGTCGAGGATGCAGTTGAGGCCGTACTCGAAATTCGCCTCGTCGGGGGCCCCGATGCGGTGACCCTGGCCGCTCACCTGGGCGATCAGGGGTGTCGTCGTCGGGTCTATGGCCACGGCATCCTCGATCGCACGGGCGCCGTTGTCCGCCGACTGGTTCTTCTCGTAGAGCCGGTGCAGCACCACCGATCCGCGGACGTGGACCGAGACCGCGGAGTAGGTGTCGAACGCATCCTGGGGCGTGAGGCCTGCCTCCACCAGGTTGGCGATCGCCCGCTCCACCTCCTGGGCGCCCAGGCGGGCGGCTTTCGGGCTCAACGCGGCCCGGATCAGAATCAGGTCGCACAGGATTGGGTTGCCCATGAACGTCTTACGCATCAGGCGCGCGTGGTTGCGCAGGGTCTCGCGCCAGTCGCTGGCTTCGACGTACGGGGTGGCGAACACGTACTTGCTCAGGGCGCGGTCGGTCATCGCGTTGAGCAGATCGTCTTTCTTGCGGAAGTACCAGTAGATGCTCGTGACGCCGACGCCGAGGTGCTTGCCGAGCAGCGGCATGCTCAAGTTGTCTATCGAAACCTGTTCCGCGAGTTCGAATGCGCCGCTGATGATGTCGTCGGGGTTGATGGACCCGCGCTCACGTCGTCGACGCTTATCGGCGGTGGCCTGCTTTGCCACTACGGGGCACCTCCATCAGATCTCGCTTGTGCATTGGCGTCTCGCCGTTCGGTTCCGACCGTCAACCTTACCGGTGGGCGGTCTGCGCACCGTGGCGACAGCCTTTCCTGCGGTTTTTCATCTGCTACTGTAATACCTATCGTAGGCTTTTTGGTAAAAGGCTTTTGGTGATCACGGCTGGGCGGACGAAGATGACCGGGCGCACGCCACCGGGCGATTCACGGATTGTCCCATGGACCTAGGGTTGTCCGGTGCCGCGGCGGTGGTGGTCGGCGGCAGTCGCGGCATGGGTCTGGCGACGGCTCGATGTCTGGCCGACGAAGGCGCGCGCGTGGCGGTGATCGGCCGCACCCGCGCGGCCGTCGACAGCGCGGTGACCGATCTCACCGGGCGCGGCAGCCCCGGGGCCCTCGGACTGGTGGTCGACATCGGTGACGCGGCAGCGGTGGACGCGGCGTTCGCCGAACTCGGTCGGCTGTGGAATGGCGAACTCAACGTGCTCGTCAACACCGTCGGGCCGGGCGCGGCGGGCACTTTCGAAGACCTGACCGACGAACAGTGGCGCCAATCCGTCGAAGACGGGGTGATGGGGATGGTGCGCTGCGTCCGGGCGGCGCTGCCGTTGCTGCGCGCGGCGCAATGGGCGCGGATCGTCAACTTCTCCGCGCACTCGACGCAGCGCCAAAGCGTCATGCTGCCCGCCTACACGGCCGCCAAGTCGATGCTGACGAGCGTCTCCAAGAATCTGTCGCTGCTGCTGGCCAAAGAGGAGATCCTGGTCAACGTCGTCTCGCCGGGCAGCATCGCCTCGGAGTCTCTGGTCGGGTGGGCGAAGTCGGTCGGCGTCGACGGCGACGACCCCTACCGGCTGATGGACGCGATCACCGAGCACTTCGGGCATCCGGCGCACATGCCCCGGGCCGGCCTGCCGGAGGAGATCGGTCCGGTCGTCGCCTTCCTCGCGTCGCGGCGCAACTCCTACATGACCGGGGCCAACATCAACGTCGACGGCGGCTCGGACTTCACCTGACGCGAATTTGCTTGTACGACAACAGGAATGGATCATGGCGACAGCGAGTGAGGCGCGAGTGTGGGCGCGCGGCGCGTTGCGGGGTATCGGCGACTCGCTGTACACGCCGTTCTGCGGCCCGGACGGCGACGACATCGACTGGGAGGCCTACCGAACGCTGGTGCGCTACTGCGTCGGCGACCTGGGGCACCCGATGTTGTGGTGCACCAGCGGCATCGCCGAGTTCTGGTCGTTGACCCTCGACGAGCGCAAGCGCCTGCTGGAGGTGGCGATCGAGGAGGCGCGTGGCATCAACCCCGACGTCGTCGTCCAGGCCTGTACGGCGGCCACCAGCGCGAAGGACTGCGTGGATCTGACGCTGCACGCCCAGCAGGCGGGCGCCGACATCGCCTACATCCAAACGCCGATGATGGAGGCGCACGGCGGGGACGGCGTGCTGCGGTTCTTCGCCTACGTCGCCGCACGCACCGACATCGCCCTGGGCATGTTCAATTCCCCGTCGTCGGGCTATGTCCTGACGCCGGCCGAGAGCGCGCGCATCTATGAGGAGGTGCCGGCCGTGTGCGCGACCAAGGAGGGCGCCTTCCGGCCGGGCGGCAGCAGGTTGCTGCACCAATTGGCGCCGGGACTCGTGCTGTGGGAATGCGACAAGACGGTGTACCGGGCCGGTTGGCTGCGGGACGGGATCGTCTGCCCGGCGCAACTGGGAACGGCGGGTTACCTGTTCGAGACGCCGCAGCGGCGATTGTTCTCCGAGTACTGGGATCTGGTGCAGAACGACAAGCTGCTCGAGGCGATGGACTACGGGCGCGAGTCGGGTCTCGATCAGTTCGATCTCGACATCGGGTCCTGGTGGACCTGCTACCCGGGACGCGCCGATTACTTCACGCACTGGGGTGGCGCGTTCAAGTACGCGGCGTCGCTGCTGGGCCTGCCGATCGGCGACTTTCCCCACTCCCGGCCGCCGCAGGCGTGGCTGCCGGCGCAAGCCAAGGCCCAGATCGAAAGCGCCTATCGACGTCTGGGGCTGGTCGCGGCCTAGGGTGGCGAAAGGCCCGGCCACCTGGTGACCGGGCCTTCGCCGTTCAACGGTTACTGCTTGGCGCGCTGTTCGGCCTTCTCGCGCTCCTCGTACATCTTGGCCTCGCCGCGGGCCTTCTCGGCTTTGGCCTCTTTCTTGGCCGCGTCGCGCTGCGCCTCAGCCTTGTCCAGCTGGGCGTGGCCCTCCTTGATCATGTCGTTGCGGCCCAATACCGCACCGAGGATGACCTTGGCCCTGCCGAAGATGCCTTCCACAATGCCCTGGATGGCCTCCATCGGGCCGCTCTTGCTGTCAGCCATTTGCACTTCCCTCCTGCTCATGGACACCTTGAGTGCGGGTTCCCGATCGGGTCGGCGGGGCAAACGTCTCCGCATTGTGTCGCTCGCCACACGGGGGTAGCCGGCTCCCCGGCAGGTCTGCGGCGTGCCGGCCAAACACGTTCTCAGCCTTGAGAATTGGGATGAGCCCTGCCGTCCTCGGGGGAGGTCGGCTGGTGCGGCGCGTGGTGCGCGGGGGCCGGCGGCGGGCTCCAGGGTGCCGGCTCGCTGCGGGTGCGGCGTCGTGCCAGCAACAACGCGCCCGCCGGCACGGCGATCAGCGCCGTCCAGAACAGAACCTGGGCGGCGGTCACGGCCAGTTCGGCACGCAGCGCCGTCTTCCGAATCTGGCGCAGGCGGTGTACCGGCGCTTCCGCTGTCGCGGTCATGGGTCGTCTCCTTCGGTTCGGACGAATTGCGGGTCGGGGTTTGCATGCGGTACCCCGGTGCGGCGCGTCCTAAAACGCGCGGTGGCAAGCGGGATCGCCCGGTGCGCCGGGCGCGCCGCCGGCCGCCCGTCGCGCGTCCGTGCAGCCGGCCGTCGTGACGGCCCGAGTCGCGCCTCGGTGAGCGGGAATTGGCTGTTCGCCCGGGTTTTGTACCGGCCGGGCCGCGGTTGTGGAATGCGCTACCGATAGGTATACAGTATGCGTACAAAGCAGCCTGGGTCCGGCAGGGTGAGGAGGTGCCGCGGGAGATGTCCGGCAGCGACGGTGCCTCCGAGGACGCGGTGCTCTACGAGACGACGGACGCCGGCGTCGCGGTCCTCACGTTCAACCGCCCGGAGCGCCTCAACGCCTGGGGGCCCGACATCGCCGCGGGCTTCTATGCGGCCATCGACCGCGCCGAACAGGACCCGGTGGCGCGGGCGATCGTCCTGACCGGCCGCGGCCGGGGTTTCTGCGCCGGCGCCTACCTGGGCGCGCCGAGTGCGGCGCCCACGTATGGCGCGACGCTGGAGAAGGCGGGTCAGACGAACCTGTCCGAGCTGGTCGGCGAACGCCCGCCGCACTTCCTGACCACGCTGCGCAAGCCCGTCATCGCCGCCGTCAACGGTGCCTGCGTCGGCATCGGACTGACCCAGGCGCTGATGTGCGATGTTCGGTTCGCCGCCGCCGGGGCCAAGTTCGGCGCGGTGTTCTCCCGCCGCGGCCTGATCGCCGAGTTCGGGATCTCCTGGATCCTGCCCCGCCTGACGGGTTGGGGGGCCGCCCTCGACCTGTTGTTGAGCGGCCGCACCTTCCTCGCCGAGGAGGCCGTCGAACTGGGCCTCGTCAAGGAGGTCGTCGCTCCCGACGATCTGATGAGGCGCGCCCTGGACTACGCCGAGGACATCGCGCGAAACTGCTCGCCGGCGTCGATGGCCGTCATCAAAAGGCAGGTCTACGGCGACGCCGCGCGCGATGTCGTCGACGCCACCGCGCGCGCGGAAGTCCTGTTGCACGAGGCGATGCCGCGGCCCGACGTCATCGAGGGGATCACGAGCTTCCTCGAGAAGCGGCCGCCCCGATTTCCTGCGCTCGACCCGACCGATGTTCAGCGGTCGCCGGTGCCACGGAAAGGATGATCATGGGCAAACTGGGCTACCAGGCGATTGACGTCGACAACCACTACTACGAACCGCTGGACGCCTTCACCCGGCACCTGGACAAGAAGTTCAAGCGCCGCGGCGTGCAGATGCTCAGCGACGGCAAGCGCACCTGGGCCGTGATCGGGGATCGGGTCAACCACTTCATCCCCAACCCCACCTTCGACCCGATCATCGTGCCGGGCTGTCTCGATCTGCTGTTCCGTGGCCAGATTCCCGAAGGCGTCGACCCGGCGTCGCTGATGAAGGTCGAACGCCTGGCCGAGCACCCCGAGTACCAGAACCGCGACGCGCGGGTCGCGGTGATGGACACCCAGGACATCGAGACGGTTTTCATGCTGCCGACCTTCGGCTGCGGCGTCGAGGAGGCACTCAAGGGAGACATCGAGGCGACGATGGCGTCGGTGCACGCCTTCAACCTGTGGCTCGACGAGGACTGGGGTTTCGACCGGCCCGACCACCGCATCATCGCCGCGCCGATCGTCTCGCTGGCCGATCCGGCCAAGGCGCTCGAGGAGGTCGAGTTCGTCTTGGCGCGCGGCGCCAAGCTGGTCCTGGTGCGGCCGGCGCCCGTGCCCGGCGTGGTCAAGCCGAGGTCGCTGGGCGACCGGAGCCACGACCCGGTGTGGGCGCGACTGGCCGAGGCCGGGGTGCCGGTGGGCTTCCATCTGTCCGACAGCGGCTACCTGCACATCGCCGCGCAGTGGGGCGGCAAGGCGACCTTCGAGGGCTTCGGCGACAAGGACCCCCTGGACACCGTGCTGCTCGACGACCGCGCCATCCACGACACGATGGCCTCGATGATCGTGCACGGTGTGTTCACCCGCCACCCCACGCTGCGGGCGGTCAGCATCGAAAACGGTTCGTACTTCGTGCACCGGCTGGTCAAGCGGCTGAAGAAGGCGGCCAACAACTACCCGCGGCATTTCCCCGAGGACCCGGTGGAACAGCTGCGCAACAACGTGTGGATCGCGCCCTACTACGAGGACGACCTGCCGCAGCTGGCCGAGGTCATCGGCGTCGACAAGATCCTGTTCGGTTCGGACTGGCCGCACGGCGAGGGCCTCGAGTCGCCGGTGTCGTTCACCGGGGAGCTGGTGGGTTTCAGCGACACCGAGGTCCGGAAAATCATGCGAGACAACGCTCTTGGCCTACTCGGTGTGCCAGTCGGCTCGGCCGTCTAGCGGCTGGACGCCATGAGCGAATGGACCATAGGCGCGGCTTTCGACGCCATCGCCGACGTCATCGGAGACAGGACGATGACCGTGTGCGGCAGTCGCCGCAGCACCTTCGCCGAATCGGCCGACCGCACGCGCCGGCTCGCCAACTTCCTGGCCGGCAAGGGGTTGGGGGCGCACCGCGAACGCGCCGACCTGCAGAACTGGGAATGCGGTCAGGACCGGGTGGCGCTGTTGATGCACAACGACCTGTACCCCGACATGGTCATCGGCTGCCTCAAGGCGCGAACCGTCCCGGTGAACGTCAACTACCACTACACGCCCCGCGAGGTGGGCGAGCTCCTCGACTACCTCAAGCCCCGCGCGGTCATCTACCACCGCGCGCTGGGCGCCAAGTTCGCCGACGTGCTCGCGCGCGACGGTGTCGACCTGCTGCTGTCGGTCGACGACGGCAGTGCGGCCACAGAATTGGCCGGTGCGGTGTCGTTGGAAGACGTGCTGGCGCAGGGGGATTCCGACTGCGTCGCCAAGGCGTCGCCGGATGACCTGCTGATGATCTGCACCGGCGGCACCACCGCCCGGCCCAAGGGGGTGTTGTGGCGGCAGTCCGACATCTACGTGTCGTCGATGGTGGGCGCCGACCACGCCTGCGCCCGGGAGATCCACGAGAAGGTGCGCGGCGATGCCGGGGCGCCGTGGTTCGCCGTGTCGCCGTTGATGCACGCCGCCGGCATGTGGACGGCGTTCTCGGCGATCATGGCGGGCACCACCGTCGTGCTCTACGACACCGCCGAAGGGCTGCAGCCGCAGTCTGTTTGGGAGACGGCGCAGCGCGAGAAGGTCGGCTTGATGACGATGGTCGGCGACGCCTACGCCGCCCCGTTGGTGGCCGAGTTGCGGCGCGGCTCCTACGACCTGTCCGCGCTGTATGCGATCGGCACCGGCGGCGCCGCGACGAACTCGAAATACCAACGCGCCCTGCTGGAAGCGCTGCCGCAGGCCACCCTCATCAACGGCTACGGCTCCTCGGAGACCGGGAACATGGGATTCGGCCACAGTCGCGGGTCCACGCGCAACGACACGTTCACGCTGCGCGAGGGTGGACTGGTGCTGTCCGAGGACTGCAGCCGCTTTCTGTCCCCCGGCGAGCCAGAGGTGGGCTGGGTGGCCAGGGAGGGGCGGATCCCGCTGGGATACTTCGACGATCCCGACGCCACCCGCAAGACCTTCCCCGAGATCGGCGGCAAGCGGGTGGTGATCTCGGGCGACCGCGCCAGCCTCGAGCCGGACGGAACGCTGCGGCTGTTCGGCCGCGATTCGCTGGTGGTCAACACCGGCGGCGAGAAGGTGTTCGTCGAGGAGGTCGAGGAGGTGCTGCGCGCCCATCCGGCGATCGCCGACGCCTTGGTGGTCGGCCGCCCGAGCGAGCGGTGGGGGCAAGAGCTCGTCGCGCTCGTCGAAACCCGGGCCGAAGCGGAAACGACCGCCGAGGACCTGTACGCGCAGTGCACGTCGCAACTGGCCCGGTTCAAGGCGCCCAAGGAGTTCCTGTTCGTCGAGCGCGTCCAGCGGCTGGGCAACGGGAAGGCCGATTACCGGTGGGCCAGGAGGCTGGCTCTGCAGCACGCTGAAGCGAAGGCGCCGATGTCCACATGAAAGCGATCGACTGCCTGGTCAACGTGCACTTCGGCGAGACCGAGAAGCAACCGACGTGGATGCTGAAGGTGCGCGACGACTACTTCAAGGGACCCGAGTCGATGTTCGCGCCGGTCCAGTTGCCGGAGCTGCTCGACGAGATGGACTCTCAGGGCGTTCGCAAGGCCATCCTGATGGACAACCTCGCCAGACCATCGGTGACCGCACGCAAGTTCGTTGAGGAGAAGCCGGAGCGCTTCGCGTTGGCGATGGGTGGTGTGGACCTGCTGCGGCCGATGCCGTCGCTGCGCGAACTCGGCGCCGTCGTCAACGACCTGCCCGTCGCGTATGCCGCCGTGGGACCGAGCTTCTGGGGTGATGGCCAGTATCCGCCCAGCGACGCGGTCTACTACCCGCTGTACACCAAGTGCGCCGAACTCGGGCTGCCGTTGTGCGTCAACACCGGCATCCCCGGGCCGCCGATCCCCGGGGAGGTGCAGAACCCGATCCACCTCGACCGGGTCTGCGTGCGGTTCCCCGAGCTGAAGCTGTGCATGATTCATGGCGCGGATCCCTGGTGGGACATCGCGATCCGGCTGCTGATCAAGTATGCCAACCTGCGCCTGATGACCTCGGCGTGGTCGCCGAAGCGTTTGCCGGACAGCCTGCTGCACTACATGCGCACGCGTGGGCCCGGCAAGGTGATCTTCGCCTCCGACTGGCCGGTGCTCAAGATGCGCCGCGTCGTCCCGGAAGCTGCCGGGCTCGACCTGCCGGCCGACGTGCTCGAAAACTATCTTTACAACAACGCGCAAGATTTTTTCTTCGGTGGCCAGGAGGAACGCTGAGCATGGACCGTTACGAACTACGCAGGCTCGACTACAGCCTGACGCCGGATCACGAAGCGTTGCAGGCCGCCTACCGCGACTTCTTCAAGACGCACTGCCCGATCGAAACCGTGCGCGCCGCGGAGGAGACCGGTTTCGACAAGAACCTGTGGGAGCGTCTGTGCGCCATGGGCGCGACGACGATGGCGCTGCCGGAATCCGCGGGCGGGGACGGGGCGACGCTGGTCGACCTGACGTTGGTTGCCGAGGAGATCGGCCGCTCACTGGCGCCGGTGCCGTGGATCGACCACGTCTGCGCGGCCCGGCTGCTGGCCCGGCTCGGCGCCGCGGAATCCGACGTCGTCCAGGGCACCAGGCTCACCGCGCTCGACCCGCAGCACGACAGCGTCATTGGGACCCGGCTCATTCCCGCCGGGTCGATCGCCGATCAGGTCATCGTCCGCGACGGCGCCGAGGTGGTGCGGCTGGCCTTCGACACCCGCCCGGCGAAGGTGGACAACATCGGCCGGCTGCCGATGGCGTGGGTCGACCCGGCCGCCGCCGACCACCGCACCGTGCTGGCCGGCGGGCCCGACGCGCTCGCGGAATACCAACGGGCACTGGACGAGTGGCGGTTGCTGACCGCGGCGGCGCTCGTCGGGCTGGTCGAGGAGGCCCTGACGATCGCGGCGGAGTTCGCCAAGACGCGCTACACGCTGGGCGTGCCGATCTCCACGCTGCAGGGCATCTCGCATCCGCTGGCCAACATCGCGATCACCGTGCAGGGTGGGCGCAACCTGGCGCGGCGCGCGGCCTGGTTCCTGGACAACGAACCCGACGAGCGCCCGGAGCTCGCCGCCTCGGCGTTCGTGTTCATGGCCGAGGAGGCGGCCAAGGCCGCGACCATGGCGGTGCATGTGCAAGGCGGGCTTGGTGTTTCGTCCGAGGCGGCCGCGACGGCGTACCTGGTGCGTGCCCGCGGCTGGGCGCTGGCCGGTGGCGACCCCGGCGCCAGCGCCAAGTACGTCGGCGAGCTGGTTGCCGCCCGGGAAAGCGGAAAGGGCGCCTGAGGTGGATTTCTCACGAGTCACCCTGTCGGCCGACGACCAGGACTTCCTGCAGCAGGCCCGCGATTTCCTGCGCACGCACGTGACCGAGGAGGTCAGGCGCCGCGACCGCGAGACCGGAGACAACTTCGACGAGGGGGTGCACCTGGCACTCGGCGCCGCGGGCTATCTGGAGCGCGAGTGGAAGCCGCAGGACGAGGGCGGCTTCAGCCGGGTGCGTCGCCGGATCTGGGAGCTGGAGAAGCGGCGCGCGCACGTGCCATGGGTGACCTGGGGCACCACCGCGATGGTGGCCCGCTCGGTGGCGCGGTTCGGCTCGCAGGAACTGCAGGACGAGGTGTTGCCCGGCGTCTTCAGCGGTCACGTCCGGCTGTGCCTGGGTTACACCGAACTCGAGGGCGGATCCGACATCGCCACCTGCAAGACCCGCGCGGAGCGGGAGGCGGACGGATCGAGCTGGGTCATCAATGGCTCCAAGATGTTCACCACCGGAGCGCACAACTGCCAGTACGTCTTCCTCATCACCAACACCGACCCCGACGCCGCCAAGCACAAGAGCCTGACGATGTTCCTGGTTCCGCTGAACTCCCCGGGCATCGAGATCCAGGGCATCCGCACCGTCGACGGCGACCGCACCAACATCGTCTACTACAGCGACGTGCGCGTCGACGACAAGTATCGGCTGGGCGACGTGCACGGCGGCTGGACGGTGCTGCGCGAGCCGCTCAACGTCGAGCACGGGGCGGTCGCGGCCGCCCCCGACGGGCTGCAGGACGTCTCGATCATGATGCACCAGGCCGGTTTCATGGCCGACGCCCTGGACAAGGCGGCAGGCAAAGCGACGCAGCGGGATCCGGGCGGGCGCCGGCTCATCGACGACGCATCGGTGGCATACCGGTTGGGCCGCAGCGCCGCCCGGATGGAAGCGGCCCTGAGCGCGCCCAGCATCTTCGGCCGCGTCGCCCTCGCGCAGACGATGCGCGACATCTCACCGGACCTGATGGACATCCTCGGCACGGCCTCGGCGCTGCCGCTGGGCACCGACGGCGCCGCCGACGACGGCGCCGCGGAGTACACGTTCCGGTTCGCACCGCTGGTCGGGATCTACGGCGGCACCCTGGAGGTGTTCCGCAACATGATCGCGCAGTACGTGCTGGGGCTGGGCAAGCCGGCCTACGCCCCGACAAAGTAGCGCGAGCAGACGCAGAATCGCACGAATTCGCTTCGCGAAGTGCGATTCTGCGTCTGCTCGCGAAACTCAAGTGGTCAGGATCGTGGCCGCGGCGGTGCCGGGGGCGCCGTACAACTGGGTGAATCCGACGCGCGGCTCGCCCGGGACCTGACGGTCGCCCGCCTCGCCGCGAAGTTGACGAACAATCTCGTGGATCTGGCGCAGGCCCGACGCCCCGATCGGCTCACCGTTGGCGATCAGCCCGCCGTCGGTGTTGACGGGCATCGGGCCGCCGATCTCGGTTGCGCCGTCGGCCAGCAGCTTCTCCTGATCACCGTGTGCGCAAAAACCGCATTCGGCCATGTGGATGATCTCCGCGCCCGCGTCGGTGTCCTGCAACTGGATGACGTCGACGTCGGTGGGGGCCACTCCGGCCTTTTCGAACGCGGCCCGCGCGGCGTACACGGTCGGTGCGAGATCCTCTTCGACCGGCGCGAAGGTGGTGTTGACCTCGTAGGCGCCGTAGCGGCGGGTGCGCACCTCCACCGCACGCAGATAGACGGGCTTGGCGGTGTAGCGGTGAGCGATGTCCGCGCGGCACATCACCACCGCGGCGGCACCCTCGTCGGGCGCGCAGAACATGTACTGGGTCAGCGGATAATTCAGGATCGGCGAGCCGAGAATGTCCTCTTCGGAAATGGGCTTGCGGCGGAACGCATTCGGGTTCAACGCACCGTTGCGGAAGTTCTTGGCCGCCACCCTGGCCAGCGTCTGCCGCGAGATGCCGTGGTCGTGCAGGTAGCGGTTGGCCTTCATCCCGAAGAACTGGGTCGTCAGGTACTGCCCGTTCTCGGCGTACCAGCGCGGCATGCCCACCAGCGCAGGGTCTTCGGTGAACGCTCCGCGGGGGTGCTTGTCCAGGCCGATGGCGATGCCGATGTCGTAGTCGCCCAGCCGGATCCCGTCGGCGCACGCCTTGGCGGCGCTGGCCGCGGTCGCGCACGCGTTGAACACGTTGGTGAACGGGATGCCGGTCAGGCCGACCATGGCGACGATCGCGTCGGGATTGGCCACCGTCCAACTGCCTCCCGTGGCGGCCTGGACGTCCTGCCACGCGACGCCGGCGTCGGCGACGGCGGCTTGGATGGCGTCGACGGCCATCTCCATCGCCGACTTGCCCTCGAAGCGACCGAACGGGTGCAGCCCCACCCCGATGATGGCCACGTCATTCATGTTCGTGCACGCCGTCTTTCACGCGATGGCTCCCGACTGCTTCAGTTCCTCGATGCGATCCCAGTCCATGCCGAGTTCCATCAGGACCAACTCGGTGTGTTCGGAGGCCTGCGGCGCCCGCGTGGTGGACAGAGGCTCGTGGTTGAACTGCACGGGACCGCGCACGACGCGGAAAGGCTTTCCGCCGTCGGCAAGTTCGACCTCACTGATCATGTCGTTGGCGATGGCCTGCTCGTCGTCGACCAGGTCGAGCAGGCTCTGGAACGGGGCCCATTGACCCTTCATGGTCTTCAGGTGGTGCCGCCAGTATTCAAAGGGCTTGCCCGCGAAGGCCTGCGCGATCAGTTCGGCGGCCGCGTCGGCGTTCTGGATCAGCGGGAGCACGTCGGCGAAGCGGGGATCGTCGGCCGCCTCGGGGATGCCGAGGTGCTCGAAGGTGTCGCGGATCAGCCCGGTCGGGCTGATGATGCACAGGTTGATGGTGCCGCCGTCGGAGGTGGTGTAGTTGCCCATGAAGGGATTCACCGACGCGCCGGAACCCGGCATGGGCGTGCGCATGACTTCGCCGGTCTCCATGCCCTGCGTCATGCTCGCGCCCGCCGCCCACCAGGCGGTGCTCAGCAACGACACGTCGAGTTCGAGGGCTTCGCCGGTGCGCTCGCGATGCAGCAGCGCGGCCGAGATGCCGCCGGCGATGAACATGCCGCCGATCGAATCGCCGAAAGCCGGAATGCCTTGCCCCAGTGCACCGCCGAGTTCTGCGGGCGTCAGCGCGTAGCCGATGCCGCTGCGCGTCCAGAACGCCGTCCCGTCATACCCGCCGACGTCGCGTTCGTCGCCCTTGTCGCCGTACGCCGAGCCACGGGCGTACACGATGTTCGGGTTCACCGCGCGGATGTGCTCCACGTCGAACTTGTGCTTCTGCCGCTGCGCCGGCAGGTAGTTGGTGAGGAACACGTCCGACGTCTTGGCCAGCTCGTAGATCACCTCCCGGCCGCCGGGCGTCGACACGTCGACCCCGACGCTGCGCTTGCCCCGGTTGGGGTGCTCCATCAGCGGATGCCGCGCCGGATCGACCTGGATGCCGCCCATGTTGACGAAGCCGCGTTGGGTGTCGCCGCGGGCCGGGTGCTCGATCTTGAGAACGTCGGCGCCCCAGTCGGCCAGGATGGCTCCCGCGGCCGGGACGAACGTGAACTGCGCAAGCTCCAAGATCCGGAAGCCGGACATGACTTTCACCATTTCGGGGACCCTACTTCGCGTCGAACGTCACCGGAAGTGCGGTGGGGGAGCGGAAAGGCTGGCCGTGGATGTGCGGGTCGTCGTCGGTCTGCAGTCGAAAATTCGTCAGCCGGCTCAGCAGGCATTCCATCGCGACGCGGGTTTCCATGCGCGAGAGGTGCAGACCCAGGCACGTGTGCTCGCCGGCGGCGAACGAGATGTGGGGCACGTGGTCGCGGAAGATGTCGAACTCGTCGGAACGTTCCCAGCGCCGCTCGTCGCGATTGGCCGAACCCATGCACACGCCGATGACCGAGCGTGCCGGAATCTCGACCCCGCCCACCTCGGTGTCCTCGGTGGTGAAGCGCTGCACGGTGGTCAGCGGGGTCTCGAAGCGCAGCCCCTCCTCGATCGCCTGGGGGATCAGTTCGTGGTCGGCCTGCACCGCGGCGAACTGGTCCGGGTGGGTGAGCAGCAGATACAGCAGGTTTCCCGACGACCGGTAGGTGGTTTCCAGCCCCGCGGGCAGCAGCAGGCGAAGGAAGGAGTAAATGGCTTCGTCGCCGAGCTTTTCACCGTCGATCTCGGCGGCGACCAGGTCGCCGATGATGTCCTCGGTGGGTTCGGACCTGCGGTGTTCGATCTGTTCGAGGAAGTAGTCCTTGAGTGCCGCCGAGGCCTCGAAGGCGCGTTCGTAGTCGACGTGGTAGCTGATCAACTGCACGGCGCGCTTGCGGAACATCGGCAGGTCTTCGGCCGGCAGTCCCAGCAGCTTCGCGATGACGCGCGTCGGGAACTCGAAGGTGTAGTTCCGGACCAGGTCGGCCGTGCCCGCATCGACGAACTCGTCGATCAGAGCGTTGCAGATCGGCCGCACGATGGCGGGCTCCCACCGGGCCAGCGCCTTGGACTTGAATGCCGCCGACACCAGGTTGCGGTGGTCGCGATGCTTCTTGCCCTCCATCGCCAGGATGGTCGGTCCCATGAACAGCCCGATCGTCTTGTCGTACGGCTTGGAGCTGAACACCTGGCCGTCCCGGAACACCGTGTTGACCGCGTCGAACGACACCGCGGAGTACTCGCTCTCGGGCAGGAGGGACTCGGGTGTCTTGGAGTAGTCCATGACCGTCCCGCGGAAGACGCCGGCCTCCCGGCGCTTCCGGGCGAAGAAGGGATACGGGTCACGCAGGCTGACGGTCTGGTCGCCCGTGCCGGCGGCGGCGTGAACATTGGTCGTCACCTAGATCTCCAGCATCTTCGGCGGGAAGGGGAAGTCCTTGCGTAAGATCGTACTGTAATTATTACAGTAGACAAGATGGTCGCTGTGCCGGCCGTCTCCCGAAGTGCCTCACGAGCGCACCGAAGAACAGGACTCGGGGGCCGGCGGGGCGGAATCCATCCGCCGACCGTGGGGGATATGCACGAAAAGCTCGGGCGGATCGTGCGTTACACCCACGTTCGGCGCGCGTCGGGGGCGGAGTCGGCCGCCGCGGCTAGCGTGTACCGAGCGGACGGGCCGATCAGCTGTCCACCGCCTGCTCGCGCGCCCACCGGTAGTCCGCCTTGCCCGAGGGGCTGCGCTCGACGGCCGCCCGGAAGACGACCGCCTTGGGGAGCTTGTAGCGGGCCAGCGACGTCGCGGCGTGCGCCACCAGTTCCTCGGCGTCGGCGCGTGCGCCGTCGGCCAGCGCCACGACGGCAACCACCTCCTGGCCCCAGCGTTCGCTCGGCCGGCCGGCGACCACCACGTCGGCCACCGCGGGGTGCGACGCGATCGCCGTCTCCACCTCCTCGGCGAAGATCTTCTCGCCGCCGGAGTTGATCGTCACGGAGTCGCGGCCCAGCAGCTCGATGCTCCCGTCGGCGCGGTGGCGGGCGCGGTCGCCCGGGACCGCGTAGCGGACGCCGTCGATCACCGGGAAGGTCTTGGCGGTCTTGGCCGCATCGCCCTTGTAGCCGAGCGGAACATAACCGCGTTGCGCCAGCCAGCCGATGCCCTCGTGGCCGGGCGGCAGGATGGCGGACAGATCCTCGGCCGCCACGGAGGTGTCCGGTCCGGCGTTGAACGTGCCCGTCGAGATCGCTCCCGGCATCGACATGTGGTGCATCTGCGCCCCGGTCTCGGAGGATCCGACCCCGTCGACGACGACGGCATGGGGCAGCGCTTCGATCAGCCGCTCCTTGACGAAGGGGGTCAGCAAGGCGCCGCCGTTGGCGACCACTCCCAGCGACGACACGTCGGCGACACCTTTCTCGATGGCGTTCACCAGCGGGCGCGCCATCGCGTCGCCCACCACCGTCACGACCGCCACCTTCTCGCGCTCGATGGTGCGGACGACATCTTCGGCGTCCAAATGGTCCACCACCGAAGGGAATACGACGGACTGGCCGGTGCTGATCGCCGTCATCACGCTCCACTGGGCGGCGCCGTGCATCAGCGGCGGCAGGATCATCAACTTGGTGCCCGGCCCCGCGGTGGTCCGCGCGACGACCTCCTCGACCGACTGTGCGGGTTCGCCCGTGATGAGGTTGCGCCCGCCGAAGGACGTCATGAAGATGTCGTGCTGGCGCCACAGCACGCCCTTGGGCATGCCGGTCGTGCCGCCGGTGTACAGGACGTACAGGTCGTCGGGCGAGTGCCGCACCGCAGGCGGCTCCGGCGAAACGGAGGCCAGCGCGGCCTCGTAGTCCACCGCGCCGTAGAGCAGGTCGTTGCCGGAGTCGTCGGCGATCTGGATCAGCACGCGCAGCCGCGGAAGGTCGGGCAGTATCTCGGCCACCCGCGGCGCGAACGCCGCGTGGTAGACCAGCGCGCTCGCCCCCGCATCCGCGAGCAGGTGCTGCAGCTCGTTCTTGACGTAGCGGAAGTTGACGTTGAACGGGGCGACCCGGGCGGCGAACGTGGCGAGCAGCGCCTCGACGTACTCGTTGCCGTTGTAGGCGTAGATGCCGAGTAGGTCCTGGCCGGCCTCGTGCCCGGCCAGCGCGGAACGCTCGGTGTGGCAGCCCAACCCGCGCGAGTGCAGGTAGGCGGCGAGCCGGTTCGACCGCTCGACCACCTGTGCGTAGCTGTAGCGCCGGTCGCCCTGAATCAACAGGTCGCGATCCGGAATTGCCGCCGCGACGGCCGCTACGACGGCGGGCATCGTGAATTGTTTTGCGGTGGACACTATTTCCTTTCTGTCGAGCAGACGCAGAATCGCACCTCAAAGCCCTCCACAGTGCGATTCTGCGTCTGCTCGCACGGCGGTCATCGTGCCTCTCACGGCTGGTGGGGGAGCAGTCGGACCATCAAGCCGTTGGCTTCGGTGAGCAGCGTCCCGTCGGCAGCTATCATAGTAGCGTCAATGAAAACCTTCCTGCCGTCGACGCCGGTGATGCGGCCGTGCGCCGTCAACGGCTCGTCGATCGGGGTGACGCTGCGGTAGTCCACGTGCAGATATCCGGTGCGGGTGGGGGGAATCTCCGCGGTGGAGACCACCATCCCGAACAGCCAGTCGTAGAACAGGGGGATCATGCCGCCGTGCACGGCGTTGTTCCCGCCCACGTGGGCCCGGGTGAAATGCCCGGTCATCGTGACACCGTCGGGTCCGGAGTCCCCGACGGTCCACGGCGGCAGCAGGGGATGGCCCAACCCGGGCAGTTCGACGACCCGCCCGGCCGGTGCCCGGCCTTCCGGCACCTGGTGGCCGTCCAGCAGCGCGCAGGCCCGCTCGACATGCTCGGCCAGGGCGGTCCACGTCGCGGAGTCCGGGTCGGTGCAGACCGTGAGGTCCTGCAGGCGGCGCATCGCGGCGACGAACCGGCCCAGATCGGGCGGCGCGTCGTCGGCGGGCGTGATCTCCGGGAACCCGTCCCGGGCGTGAGAAGCCGTGTCGGTCATGGCTGTGTCCACGCCCGCAGCAGGTCGTCGGCGGTGGTGATGGTCGCCAGCAGCGACAGCGTGTTGGCGATCACCGCCTCGCCGTACTCGGCGGGTATCCCGGCCACGGCGTCCCGCGGCACTACGACGCGATAGGCCGCGTTGACGGCGTCCATCACGACGTTGGGGATCGCGATGTTGAGCGAGACGCCGACCACGACGATCGTCGACACCCCGAGGTTGCGCAGCACCGCGTCCAGGTCGGTGCCACCCATCGGCCCCACGCCGTGCCAGCGGCTCAACACCAGATCCGTTGGCTCGGGCCCCAATTCGGGCAGCAGGGCCGCCCCGGGGGAGCCGGGAGTGATGTCGACCCCCTCGTGACCGGCGCCGCGACCGATCGCGAAGATCTTGGCGTTGTGGTTGGACCCGAGCCCGTCGGGTCGCCGCCGCACCAGGCAGTGCACGACGTGCACCCCGGCCGCTCGCGCGGCCGGCAGCAGCCGCACGATGTTGGGCAGGGCAACCCGGCGCGCCTCCTCGGCGAGCAGCGCCAGGCCGGCGTCCGGGCCGACGACCGCGCCCTGGCATTCCTGGGTCACGATCGCGGTGTGCTGCGGCGCCGCCAGTTCTCGCAGCGCGGTCATGCGGGCACTTCGTAGAACTGGGTGGCCCACTTACGCAGCGCCATATAGCCTTTCGCGTCCACCTTGGACAGTGGCGGATTTTCCACATACCTCTGGTAGCGCCAGATCTGCAGATCGTCGAAGACGGTGGACAGGAACTGCTTTTCGATCAGTTCGCGTAGCCTGCCCTCCGGCACGTCGGCGGTGTCCCCGGGGATCCGCGGCCACCAGATCGAGTAGAACAAGTCCGAACACCCGTCGTCGACCGGCGTGCAGGTGAAGATCAGCCGATGGTTCTGCGCGCCCTCGAACACGCTGATCGCCCCGCCGAGCCCGAACAGGTGGCTGTGGAACCGCAGCGCGAGGTCGTCGGGGTCGTCGCTGCGCGCGTCCGGCCACCCGGCGACGAACTGCCATTCGTGGTCGACGATCTTCCAGTCCAGCACCCGCGGCGTCACCGTGGCGTGGTGCACGTATTCGAAATGGGCACTGTCGGGGGCGTTCTCCGCCACGATCTGCGGATGTACCGGTTCCCGCTCGGTGCGCCGCGAGAACTCCGGATAGGCCCGGTAATAGGCCGCCGGATCGGTCTCGAACTGCGGGAACTTCCGGAAGATGTCGGGCATCTCCCACTGCGGCTCCTTGCCGTCGGGCTGGTGCCAGACGAAGACGCAGTCGTACTGCTCCCGCACGGGGTACACCCGCAGCCGCAGCGCGCGGTTGGGCCGGTCCGGCTGGTGGGGGATGTGGCGGTTGGTGCCGTCCGGGCCCCAGCGCCAGCCGTGGAAGGGGCACTGAACGCAGTCGCCGACCACCGTGCCGCCGTGCCCGAGGTGCGCGCCCAGATGTTTGCAGTGCGCTTCCAGGACGTGTAACTCGCCGGTCTGGTCGCGGTAGGCGACCAGGTCCTCGCCGAAGTAGTGCAGCGGCCGGACCTCGCCGACGGGGAACTCGGGGGACCACCCCACCATGAACCACCCGGTGACCTTCCAGGTGAAGGGAACTTCCACGCCGGGGCCTCCTGCGGTCGTTGCTACTAAATTCATTACAGTATAGATTTCAGCAGTCCGGCCCCGTGCACGGCAAGGAGCGAAATGTCGCAAGCGGCTGATCGGCACTTCGAGGCCCTCGTGATCGGTGCGGGGTTTTCCGGGCTGTACATGCTGCATCGGCTGCGGGAGCTCGGTGTCCGCACGCGGGTGCTGGAGAGGGCCGAAAACGTCGGTGGCACCTGGCTGTTCAACCGGTACCCCGGGGCGCGGTGCGACATCGAGAGCATCGAGTATTCCTACAGCTTCTCCGAAGAGATTCAGCAGGACTGGGTCTGGACGGAGTCGATGCCGGCCCAGCCCGAGATCGAGGCCTACCTGAACTTCGTCGCCGACCGGCTCGATCTGCGCCGCGACATCCAGTTCCGCACCGAGGTCGTCGCGATGGCGTTCGACGAGGACGCGGGCGCCTGGACGGTGCGGACCGCGGCCGGCGAGACCTTCCGGGCCCCGTACGTCATCGCCGCCACGGGCATCCTGTCGGTGCCGCTGGAACCGGACATCCCGGGAATGGCCGCATTCGCCGGGACCTCCCTGTTCACCAGCCGCTGGCCCCGGGAGGGCTGCGATCTGGCCGGCAAGCGGGTCGGTGTCATCGGGACCGGATCGACCGGCGTGCAGCTCATCCCCGTGGTCGCGCAGGAAGCCGCACGGCTCTTCGTCTTCCAGCGCTCGCCGGCCTACACCCTGCCGTGGCGGGTGCGCCGATTCGAGCCCGGCGAGCTGGACGAGCTGAAGGCCCGCTACGACGAGATCCGGGCGGCCCAGCGCGCGCACCCGATCGGCGCGGCGCGGCTGAGCGCGTTCTCGGTGCTGTTCGACATGCTCGGCAGGCCGCCGCTGAAATCGGCCCCGCGCGACGAGCAGCTGCGCGCCGTCGAGGAGGGCGGCGTCATGGGGGCGCTGAACTGGGGGGACGTGTTCTTCGACATCGACGCCAACCGGATGGCCGCCAAGCTGTACGGCGAGGCGGTGGCCCGGATCGTCGAGGACCCCGACACCGCCGCCGCGCTGGTGCCCGACCACCCGTTCGCCTGCAAGCGCCCGATCATCGACTACGGCTACTACGAGACCTTCAACCGCGACAACGTCACCCTGGTCGACCTGCGCAGAGAGCCGATCCGCGAGGTGACGGCGACCGGCATCCGCACCGAGCGCGACGAGTACGTGCTGGACTTCATCGTCTACGCCACCGGCTTCGACGCGATGACGGGCGCGCTCAGCCGCATCGACGTGCGGGGCCGCGACGGGATGTCGCTCGCCGCCTTCTGGGCCGGGGAGGGACCGTTGTCCTACCTCGGGTTGGCGGTAGCCGGCTTTCCCAACCTGTTCATGGTGCAGGGCCCGGGCAGTCCGAGTGCGACCACGAACTTCGTCGCCGCGATGGAGCAGCACGTGGAGTGGATCGGTGACTGCATCGCGTACCTGCGCGCCAACGGGATCCGCACCATCGAGGCGCTGGCGCCCGCCCAGCGGGAATGGATCGAGCACGCCACCGCGCTGGTGGCCCCGACCGTGCTGGTCCACCCGAGCTGCAACTCCTGGTACAACGGCGGCAACGTGCCCGGCAAGAGGCGGATGTACATGGGCTACACCGGCGGAATCCCCGAATACCGGCGGCGCTGCGACGAGGTCGCCGCGGCCGGGTACACCGGGTTCGAGCTGGCTCAGCTGGTTTAGGGTGAGCGTCATGTCCTGGGTGAGCAGGGTTCCCGACGTCGCGCGTGAGCTAGCGATGGTGCTGCCGCGGACGGTGACGGGCCTGCACGAATCGACCGGGTGGAACCCGGTGTCGCCGCGCGGTGTGCGCCAGTTCGGCGAGGTCATGCTGGACGAGTTTGCGCTGAGCGCCTTTTCACTGCTGGGCGGCGCCCCGGCGGCCATGCGGCCGCTGACCGCGTGCACCGCCGCGGCCGGGGAACTGTCCGCGCTCGGCATCGACGGCGCGCATGCCGACCCGAAACCCTTGCGGCCGAACTCGGCACAGCGGCGCAGGGTCGCGGGCCTGGCGTTCGAGCGGATCACGTTCGAGCACGATCCGGCGCTGCCGGCGGCGCTGGAGGCCGACGGCTTGGGCGGCCCGGCCGGGGCGGTCGTGCACGTGTGCCGGCACCGCGACGGCCCGAGGCCGTGGCTCGTCTGGGTGCACGGCGCCGGTCAGGGCGGCACCGAAGACCTGTTGCTGACCCGCGCCGGCCGCATCCATCGCGAGCTCGGTTTCAACGTCGCCCTGCCGGTGCAGCCCGGCCACGGGTGCCGGCGCCGCGAGTGGCCGGCGTACCCGGACATGGATCCGCTGGGCAATGTCGCGGGCATGATGCGGGCCGTGTCGGAGGTGCGCGCCGTCGTGCGATGGGCGCAGCCGCAGGCCACCGCCGTTGTGGTGGCGGGGATTTCGATGGGCAGCCCGGTGGCGGCGCTGGTATCCCACCTCGAGCGGCAGGTCGACGCCGTCGCGCTGTACACCCCGATCCTCGGCCTGAATGCGATGATCGCCCGTCATCTGGGGCGCTGGGGGGCCTCTCGTGGCGGGTTCCGCGAACTGCTGGGTTCGGCCGAGGTGGCGCAGCTGACCTCGGTGATCGACCCGCTCAGGACCGAGCCGGCACCCCCGCCGCACCGCCGGCTCATCGTCGGGGCGTGGCACGACCGGATGGCGATGCGCGAGCCCGCCACCGCACTGCAGCAGCGCTGGGGCGGGCAGTTGCACTGGTACGACGGCAGCCACGTCGGCCACGTCTTCTCGCGGCGGGTGCAGCGGGTCACCGAGGGATTCCTGCGCGAGGTGGCCGGCGAATCGGTGTCGGGGTGATGACGTCCCCGCGCACGGCCCGCGAAGTGGTCGAACTCTACAACCTCGTGGTCTGGAACGAACGCGACCTCGAATTGGCCGGGGAGCTGTTGGGTGAGAACGTCGTTCGTCACGAGGTCGGCCGGACGCACACGCTGACCCGCGCCCAGGCGGTCCAGCGCGTCGCGGACATGTGGGCATCGGTCGATTCGTTGCGCTTCGACCTGAACCTCGTCGTCGACGACGGCCGGCACGTCGCGATCCTGTACGACACGGCCATCACCACCAAAGACGGCGCGGAGACCAACATCGCGAGCATCGAGGTCTTCCGCGTCGTCGACGGCAGGATCACCGAGGTCTGGAACTGCGGCTACCAGCAAGGGGTTTGGACATGAGCACCGATCGCACGCTCGACGAGTTGGGCTACTACCTGCTGGCCGGGGCCGGTGGTGAGGGGCCGGCTACCCTGATGGACGAGGCGCGCCGCGGCGAGGAGCTGGGCCTCGGGACCGCGTTCATCTCCGAGCGCTGGAACGTCAAGGAGGCGTCTTCGCTCGTCGGCGCCGCGTGCGCGGTGACCAGCCGCATGCAGATCGCCACCGCGGCAACCAACCACAACACCCGCCATCCGCTGATCATCGGGTCGTGGGCGACCACGATGCACCGGCTTTCCGGGGGCCGGTTCACCCTGGGCATCGGCCGGGGCATCGCGGCGATCTATGGGGCGTTCGGCATCCCGGCGGTCACGACCGCGCAGATGGAGGACTTCGCCCACGTCATGCGCCGGCTGTGGCACGGCGAGCTGATCGTCAACCACGACGGCCCGCTGGGCAAATACCCGATCCTGTTCCTCGACCCGGACTTCAACGAGGACATCCGCCTGGCGCTGGTCGCCTTCGGGCCCAACACGCTCGCGCTGGGTGGCCGCGCGTTCGACGACGTCATCCTGCACACCTACTTCACCCCGGAGACGTTGCAGCGGTGCGTCAAGACCGTCAAGACCGCCGCGGAGCGGGCGGGCCGCGACCCCGACGCCGTGCGGGTCTGGTCGTGCTTCGCCACGGTCGGCGACCACCTGCCCGAACAGTTGCGGCTGAAGAAGACCGTCGCGCGGCTGGCCACCTACCTGCAGGGCTACGGTGATCTGCTGGTGCGGACCAACGACTGGGATCCCGCTGTGCTGCAAAGGTTCCGGGAGGACTCGGTGGTGACGTCGATCGCCGGCGGGATCGACCACAAGGCGACCGCCGAGCAGATCGAGCACATCGCGACACTGATCCCCGACGAATGGCTGGAACCGTCGGCGACCGGGTCGCCCCGGCAATGCGCGGAGCGCATCCGCGCCGAATTCGACTACGGCGCCGACGCGGTGATCATGCACGGCGCCACCCCCGACGAGCTCGAGCCGGTGGTCGAGGAGTATCGCGGCGAGGCTTAGCCGTGAGCGTGCATAGTTGTTCCCCCGCAAGCGGGAGGTGCTCCCAGCCTGCAGCGGCGTGTCGTCGTACAGACACGCACGCTCGCGGTCGGTGTGCTCAGGGCAGGATGGCGGTGCGCGACACCGGTTCGGCGGCGGCCTGCCGGCTGGAGATGCCGCGCTGCAGGGCGGCGAGCAGGGCGTCGCGGGTCTCGCGGGGGTCGATGAGCTCGTCGAATCCCATGTGCTCGGCCGACCGGTAGGACGCCTGCAGTTCGGCGTCGCGCAGCTGCGCCGTGAGGTCCTCACCGGCGTGCGAGGCCCTGCTCAGCGCTGCCGCGCTCATCGCGCCCATGGTCGCGCCGGGGTAGGCGAAGGTCGCCGACTGGTGGTCGAAGCCCAGCAGCGACATCACCATGGAGCCGAAGCCGTAGGCCTTGCGCAGCGTCAGGTGCAGCTTGACCGTGGTGGCCGCGGTCTGGGCGGCGAACATCCGCCCGCCGGAGCGCAGCACGCCGCTGCGCTCCGACCGGCTGCCGGGCAGCATGCCCGGGTTGTCGGCGAGGAACACGATCGGCAGGTGGAACGAATCGGCGACCATGATGAAGTGCGCCGCCTTGTCCGCGGCGTCGGCGTCGATGGACCCGGCCAGCACCTGCGGCTGGTTGGCCACCACCGCGACCGGGTGGCCGCCGAGGTGGGCCAGCGCGCAGATGACCGCCCTGCCGAACTGGGGCTGCACCTCGAACCAGTCCGGCCGGTCGAACACCACGTCTAGGACCGCGCGCATGTCGTAGACGCGGCGGTTGTCGCGGGAGACGATGTCGAGCAACTCCGGGGTTTGCCGCGGGCCGCCGGTCTCGGACGGGGGCAGCGCCGCCGGGTAGGACCATGCGCTCGGCGGGAAGTACGAAAGGTAGCGGCGGATGTCGTCGAGCACGTCTTCGTCGGCCTCGGCGACGTTGTGGATCACCCCGCTCGGCAGGGCGACGTCCGGCCCGCCGAGGTCCTCTTTCGAAATGTCTTCGCCGGTGGACTCTTTGACGACGGGTGGCCCGGCGGTGAAGATCGCGCCCTGCCGGCTCATGATCCGGAAGTCGCACACCGGGGCCACCAGGGCGCCGTGGCCGGCCGAGGGGCCGAGCACCGCGGCAACGGTCGGGACGCGCCCCGAGCACTGCGCCTGGGCGAGCAGATCGGTCGGGGTGCGCCCGTAGTGCCCGCCGGTGGGACGAAAGCCGGCGCCCTCGAGCAGCATCACCAGCGGGACCTTGTCGCGCAGCGCCAGCTCGGCGATGCGGTAACGCTTGGAGTTGCCGCCCGGTCCGATGGTGCCCGCCATGGTGGTGAAGTCCTCGGCGCCCAGCATCACCGGCGAGCCGTTGATCGATCCCGAGCCGACCACGATCCCGTCGGCGGCGATCTCGCCGCCGACCAGAGTGCCGAACTCGCGGAAGGTCCCGGGATCGAGCAGCCGCTCGATCCGGGCGCGCGCGTCGAGCTTGCCCTTGCCGCGGTGCTTGTCGAGCCGCTCCGGCCCGCCCATGGCCCACGCGTGCCGGCGGCGACGGTCGAGGTCCTCGAGCGTCTCCTCCCAACCCTGGGGTTTTGTCATGCTGTCTTCACCATGCTTGTAGTCCTACCTCACGGGAGAATCTTCGCGCAGCCAGATGAGCAGGGTCACATACTGGATTGCTTACTGTAAAGTCACCGGCATGGCCAGCAGCCCCCGTCTCAAGATCGACGGGGGCATTCCCAATCGCCTCGATCGGGCCGCCGCGGCGGCCGGTGACCTCGAGCGCCAGGGCTATGACGGCGGCTGGACCGCCGAAACCAGCCACGACCCCTTCCTGCCGCTGCTGCTGGCCGCCGAGCACACGTCGCGGATCGAACTGGGCACCAACATCGCGGTCGCCTTCGCGCGCAACCCGATGATCGTCGCGAACATCGGCTGGGACCTGCAGGCGTACGCGAAGGGCCGTTTCCTGCTCGGCCTGGGCACCCAGATCCGGCCGCACATCGAGAAGCGGTTCAGCATGCCGTGGAGCCATCCCGCGCCCCGGATGCGCGAGTTCGTCTCGGCGCTGCAGGCGATCTGGGCCGCGTGGCGCGACGGCACCAGGCTGTCGTTCGAGGGCGACTTCTACACCCACAAGATCATGACCCCGATGTTCACCCCGGAGCCGCAGCCCCACCCCGCGCCCAAGGTCTTCCTCGCCGCCGTCGGCACCGCGATGACCGAGGTGTGCGGTGAGGTCGCCGACGGCCACCTCGGCCACCCGATGGTCTCCAAGCGCTATCTCGACGAGGTGACCCTGCCCGCGCTGGAACGCGGTATGCGGCGCCGCGCCCGCGCCCGCGACGACTTCCAGGTGTGCGCCGAGGTGATGGTGGCGACCGGTGCGGACGACACCGAACTGGCGGCCGCCGCTGCCGCCGTGCGCAAGCAGATCGCGTTCTACGGGTCGACACCGGCCTACCGCACGGTTCTGGAGTTGCACGGCTGGGGCGATCTGCACACCGAGCTGCACCGGCTGTCGCTGGCCGGGGAGTGGGACGCCATGGCAGCGCTGATCGACGACGAGATGCTCGCGACGTTCGCCGTCGTCGGCGCGGCCGACACGGTCGCAACCGCGCTCCGGCATCGCTGCGACGGCGCGGTCGACCGGGTCCTGCCGATCTTTCCGACCGCCTCGACGACCCGTGTTGCGGCCATACTGAAGGAGTTTCGCGAATGAGCACCACCCTGGACGAGGCCGGCGGCCTCCTGGCGGACCCGTTGGCCTACACCGACGAGCCGAGGCTGCACGCGGCGCTGACCCATCTGCGGGCCAACGCACCGGTGTCGTGGGTCGAGGTGCCCGGCTATCGGCCGTTCTGGGCGATCACCAAACACGCCGACATCATGGACATCGAGCGCGACAACGCGCTGTTCACCAACTGGCCCCGCCCCGTGCTGACCACCGCGGAGGGCGACGAGATGCAGGCGGCCGCCGGCGTGCGCACGCTGATCCACATGGACGACCCACAGCACCGGGTGGTGCGCGCGATCGGGTCGGACTGGTTCCGCCCGAAGGCCATGCGGGCGCTGAAGGTTCGGGTCGAGGAACTGGCCAAGGTCTACGTCGACAAGATGGTGGCCGCCGGCCCCGAGTGCGACTTCGTCCAGGAAGTCGCGGTGAACTACCCGCTGTACGTGATCATGTCGCTACTGGGTCTGCCCGAAGACGACTTCCCGCGCATGCTCAAGCTCACCCAGGAACTGTTCGGCAGCGAGGACTCCGAGTTCAAACGGGGCACGACGAACGAAGACCAGCTTCCGGCGCTGCTGGACATGTTCGGCTACTTCAACGCGGTCACCGCGGCCCGCCGGGAGCATCCGACCGACGACCTCGCGTCGGCGATCGCCAACGCCCGCGTCGACGGGGAATCGTTGTCGGACATCGACACCGTGTCGTACTACCTCATCGTTGCCACCGCGGGCCACGACACCACCAGTGCGACCATCTCCGGTGGCATGCAGGCGCTCATCGAAAACCCCGAGCAGCTGCAGCGGCTGCGCGACAACCGCGAGCTGCTGCCACTGGCCACCGAGGAGATGATCCGCTGGGTCACCCCGGTCAAGGAATTCATGCGTACCGCCGCCGCGGACACCGTCGTGCGCGGGGTGCCCGTCGCCGCGGGCGACTCCGTGCTGTTGTCGTATGTGTCGGGTAACCGCGACGAGGACGTCTTCGACGACCCGTTCCGCTTCGACGCCGGCCGCGACCCCAACAAACACCTGGCGTTCGGCTACGGCGTGCACTTCTGCATGGGTGCGGCCCTGGCCCGCATGGAGGTCAGCAGCTTCTTCTCCGAGCTGCTGCCCAGGCTCGAAAGCATTGAGCTGACCGGGGATCCGGAACTCATGGCTACCACCTTCGTCGGCGGTCTCAAGCACCTGCCCGTCCGCTACTCCCTGGCGTGATGCGCAGGACGATCGTGATCACCGGCGCCAGCGACGGCATCGGCGCCGCGGCGGCCCGTCGTTTGCGTCGCAGCGGACTGCGCAGGACGGCCGACGACCACGAGATCACCTTTCAGGTAAATTTCCTGGCGCCGTTCCTGCTGACCACGCGGTTGCTCGAGGTGCTCCTCGATTCGCGTGCCACGGTCGTCAACGCGTCCAGCTCGCCGCAGAGATTGCTGCGCAACGTCACCATCGCCGACGTCGCGACCACCGAGCGGCGCCGGCCCGGCGCCGCCTACGCGCTCGCGAAGCTCGCCGACATTGTGTTCACCCGGGAATTGCATCGGCGCTACCACGCCGAGGGTCTTTCGGCTGCGGTGGTGCACCCGGGCTTCGTCAACGCCGACATCGGTCACGCGTCGGGTTCACGCTTGCTGGTGTGGATGCAGCGCACCCCGGTGAGCCGCTCCATCGCGACCGCGGACCGGGGCGCCGAGCTGCTGGTCTGGCTGGCGTCGACTACCCCGGCGTCGACTGGGCCGCCGGCGAGTACTACGCGAAGGGCAAAGTGACCAGGGCCAACCGCGCTGCCGACGACCGCGTCCTGGCGCGCGAATTGTGGGATCGCGCGCTGGCCGCGGTCGGCTAGAAGTGCCCATCGGCGACGCCCGTGGGGACCAATGACCCTATGATGCGCCACGGCAGTGCCTAGGGTTGAGGCCAGCTTGTCCCGCAGCACGATTCGAAAGAGGCGCCGCCATGCCGTACGACAGCAGCCCGATTGCCGCCAACCGGCCGATGGTCACCGTGGCGATCGACGAGCACGGCGGCCGCACCCTCGCGAAGGCTCAATTGCGTTGGGGACGTTCGTATATCTTCGGGTTCGGGGTCGCCTATCGCCACCCGTCGGACTGTTTGGCCCGCGAAGCCGGCCAGGAGCTCGCCACCGCGCGTTCGCTCTCGGATCTGGCGGATCAGGTCAGCGCGCTGCGCCGGATCATGAACTGACCAGTCCGGAGTACTAGACTGCGAACTCGTGTTAGGAGTTCACCACTCGGCGATCTGCACCGCCGAGACGCTTTCCGCGCTGGCCGAATTGGGTTTCACCGACGGTGTTCGCCGGATCGACGTGGCGGCTCCGGCCGGAAAGACCGTCGCGATGGCCGTGGTCACCGCGCCCGACGGCGTGCTGGTCGGGTTGATCGGTGCTGCGCGAGGCGGGGCACGACGTCGTGCTCTGGGACCTGTCCGACGCCGATATCGTCTGTGACGTCAGCGATCCCGACGCGGTGTCGGCGGCGATGGAACAAACCGTGGCCGAGCGCGGAACGCCGACCCGGGTGGTGACCTGCGCGGGAATCGGGGCCTCGGGCCTGCTGCTGGAGCAGTCGCCCGCGGACTGGCAACGGGTGCTGGCGGTGAACCTCACCGGCACCTGGCTGACCATTCGCGCCGCGGCGCGGGCCATGGTCGACGCCGGGGCGGGCGGGTCGATCGTCGCCGTCTCCAGCATCAGCGGCACCCTCGCCGACCGGGACATGGGGGCCTACTGCGTGTCCAAAGCGGGCGTGGACATGCTGGTCAAGGTCGCCGCCGTGGAGTGGGGCGGCCACGGCATCCGAGTCAACGCGGTCGGGCCGGGCGCCACGAGGACGCCGATGCTGGCGAAACCCGAACAGCTTCCCGGCTGGGTGGACGCGCTGTCGGAACGCACGGCACTGGGCGGCGTGGGCGAGGCGAACTACGTGGCGGGCGCCATCGTGGGGGTCCTCGAACTGCCCTGGGTGACCGGTCAGATCGTGCACGCCGACGGCGGCCTGGCGCTGCACAGGCCGATCGATGCGTACGGCCAGCTGCAGAAGGCGATCGGCAAAAGCTAGCTGAGCCCGAAATCGATGACGCCGCGGATGATTTCGCCATTGAGTAAGTCGGCGTAGGCGTCGTTGATGTCCTCGAGGCGATAGCGCCGGGTGATCATCTCGTCGAGCTGCAGCCGGCCCGTCTCGTACAGCCTGGCCAGCCGCGCGATGTCCGCCTTCGGGTTGCACGACCCGAAGACGGTGCCCGCCAGCGACTTGTTCATCAGGATGAAATCCTGCAGATCGATCTTGACCGAGCGGGTCAGTTGCGAGGTCATTCCGGTGAGCACACATGTGCCGCCCTTGCGGGTGA
This sequence comes from Mycobacterium cajalii, assembly GCF_045809005.2. NCBI lineage: Bacteria > Bacillati > Actinomycetota > Actinomycetes > Mycobacteriales > Mycobacteriaceae > Mycobacterium > Mycobacterium cajalii. The sequence goes on along the minus strand of NZ_CM141436.1, from coordinate 4,545,553 downwards.
GCTGCAACGCGTCGCGGACGTCGGCGGCGGTGATCAGCGACGGCGAGACCACGACCGCGTCGGCCATCACCCCGTAGGTCAGGGCGCGCACCAGGTCCAGCGCCTCGCCCACCGCGGCCGCCGTGTGGGTGGCGCCGAAGCGCAAGGCGGACCTCTGTTTGAACTCGACCGGATCGACGGCGACGATCTGCGCGGCGCCCCCGATCCGGGCGCCCTGGATGGCGCCCGTGCCGATCCCGCCCGCGCCGACGACCACGACGGTGTCGCCGGCGCGCATGTTGGCGCGGTTCGCGACCGAACCGTAGCCGGTCGGAATGGCGCACGACAGCAACGCGCTCGGCGCCAGCGGCAGGTGCGGTGCGATCTTGACGAGCGAATTCGTCGCCACCACGGTGTGTTCGGCGAAGGCACCGATCTTGGACAGATGCCCGAGATCGCGGCCGTCACCGGTGTGGTGCCGGAACGTGCCGTCGGTGGGCATGCCCGGGGTCAGGGTGCCGATGCCCGCGTCGCAGATGTACTCCATCCCGCTCGCACACCAGCGGCACTGCCCGCATACGGCGACGAAGGACATCACCACATGGTCGCCGACCGCGAAATCGGTGACGCCCGGCCCAATTTCGCGCACCGCACCGGAACCCTCGTGCCCGCCGATCGTCGGGAACATGGTCGGCAGGCCCAGCGACCGCAGCACCTCGTTGGGTGCCGACATGTCGCCCTTGAGGATGTGGTCGTCGGAGTGACACAGCCCGGCGGCGGCCATCTCGACGAGGACCTCGCCGGCGCGCGGCGGGTCCAGCTCGAATTCCTCGACTGACCAGGGGCCGCCGACGTCGTGCAGGACCGCTCCCCTGGTTTTCAAGCGCTTCTCATGCGGCCGGGGCGAACGTCACCGGAAGCTTGTTCGGCGACCGGAAGGTGAGCCCGACGATCCCGGTGTCGTCACCGCCCGCGAGCGCCAGGTCCGTCACCCGGTCGAACAGGCTGTTCAGCATGACCCTCGTCTCCAGCCGGGCCAGGTGCATGCCGAGGCACATGTGGATGCCGCCGGCGAACGCGATGTGGGATTGGCGCGGCCGGTGAATGTCGAATACCCCGGCGTCGGTCCAGCGGCTCTCGTCACGGTTGGCCGAGCCCATGCACAGGTCGATCTGGGCGCCGGCGGGGATCGTCTTGCCGCCGAGGTCGATCGCCTCGGTGGTGGTCCGCATGACCATGGTCAGCGGGGTTTCGAACCGTAGGCCCTCTTCGATCGCCGCCGGAATCAACGACCGGTCGCGGCAGACCGCCGCCAGCTGCTCGGGGTGGGTCAGCAACAGGTACAGCAGGTTTCCCGACGACCGGTACGTGGTCTCCAGACCGGCCGGCAGCAGCAGTCGCAGGAACGCGATGATCGCCTCGTCGGTCAGCTTCTCGCCGTCGATCTCGGCGGCGACGAGGTCGCCGATGATGTCGTCGGTCAGTTGGTGGCGCCGCTGCTCGACCTGCTCGAGGAAGTAACCCTGCAACTCCGCCGCCGCGTTCAGCCCGGCGACGATGTCGGTCGGGATCGAGATGAGCTCCAGCGACAATCGACGGAAAAGGTCGAGGTCTTCGGGCGGCAGGCCCAGCAGCCTGGCGATGATCCGGGTCGGGAACTCGAAGGTGAGCGCCTGCACCAGGTCGGCCTCGCCGTCCGCCTTGATCTCGTCGACCAGTCGGTCGCAGACCGGGCCGATCACCGACGGCTCCCAGCGCTGCAGCGCGGTGGCGCGGAAGGCCTTGGCCACCAGGTTGCGGTGGTCGTGGTGTTCCTTGCCGCCCATCGCGAGGATGGTATGGCCCATCACCAGCCCGATCGTCTTGTCGTAGCCGGCCGAGGTGAAGACCCGGTCGTCGCGGAAGGCCTGGGACACGCCGTCGTAGCCGAACAAGACCCACTCGTCGTCGGGCCGAAGCTCCTCCGGCAGCTGGGACTGGTCGGTCAGGGAGCCGTGCCAGACCGGATCCGTGCGCCGCATGTACTCGAAGAACGGATAAGGGCTTGTTTCGCCGGTGATATCGAGGGCGACGGGCGGATCGTCGGGGCCGGTACGCAGCGTCATCAACGCTCCTCACTGACGGAATATCGCTAACATAGTATAAATAGCAACGAAGCCCAACGGCTTGTCCCGGCTGCCAGGGCGGGCCCAGTATTGAAATCGCTGGTGTCGCGGGAGGCGGTGATTCGGCAGGTGCGGTTCACCACTCAGCCGCTCGAGGACGCCGACACGGCGGGCTTCCGCGAGTACCTGGAGATGATGGACCTGGGAGACAATCTCATGTTTTCGACCGACTACCCGCACTGGAGCTACGACTCACCCACGTATGCGATCAACAGGTTCCCCGCCGACCAGCGGGAGCGGATCATGCGTGGCAATGCGACGGCCCTCTACGGGTTGCCGGCCACCGTCAAGGCGCTCCCCGGGGAATGACGGCCGAGGGAGACCGAGCGGGTATGGCACAAACGAATCTGGTTCGGCCGCAGGGCCTCAGCCGTATCGACCCGATGCTGCGCGATGCCGCGATCGAGCTGGGGGTCGCCGAGTTCCGGATCGAGACACTGCCCGCCGAACGCGGACGCGCCAACTCGGTGGCCGCCGGGCGGGCCGCAGCGGCCGACACCGCGGGCGTCACCGTGGCGTCGGAGACCGTTCCCGGTCCGGGCGGCGGCAAGCTCGGTCTTCGCCTGTACCGCGCACCGACCGGGTCGCCGGCGCCCCTGCTGGTGTACGCCCACGGCGGTGGCTTCGTGACCGGCAACCTCGACACCGACCACGCCCATTGCGTGGAGCTGGCCCGGGCGGCCGGCTGCCTGGTGGTGTCGGTGGACTACCGGCTGGCGCCGGAGAATCCGTGCCCGGCGGCGCTCGACGACGTCGAGGCGGCCTTGCGGTACGCCGTCGAGAATTGCACCGCGCTGGACGCCGACGCCGCCCGCATCGCGGTGATGGGCCGCGATGCGGGCGCGGCGCTGGTCGCCGGGCTGACCCAGCGCATGTTCGACCAGGAGGGTCCCGAGATCCGGGTACAGATCCTGCACCAACCCATGCTCGACTCCGACACCACGCCGTCGCGGCGCGAGTTCCAGCGCACGCCGGGCCTCAACGGGCCGGCCGTGAGCCGGGCCTGGGGCCACTACCTCGGCCACGCGAACGCCACCGGTCAACACGTTCCGGCCCATCGGGCGAACCTGGAGGGCCTGCCGCCCACGTTCATCAGCTGCTCGGAAATCGACCCGTGCCGCGACGAGGCCATCGACTATGCGAACCGGCTGCTGCATGCCTTCGTCCATACCGAACTACACGTCGTCGCAGCGACGTTCAGCGGTTTCGACTCGGTGGTTCCGGACTGGGTCGTCTCCCGGGAGTACCGGGCGTTGCACGCGCAGGCGCTGCGCCGCGTGTTCGCGATGTAACGGGCGCAGACCTACACCGGGGTGAACTTGGTGATCAGCCACTTGCCGTTGATCCGGCTCATGCGCACGAGCGCGCTGCTGAGTGCCAGCGACGGTTGCGGGTTGTCCTTGATCTTGGTGGTCTGATCGACAAAGACCAGGACGACGGCCGAATAGGGCTGCAGCTCGGTCACCGCGGCGCCGGTCACATGGGCCGTGGTTTTCAGCGACTTCTGTTTGGCCGCCGGAGTCACGACCTGCTTGGTGAAATCGTTGTAGTAGGACAGGAAGTCCCCGCCCAGGTACGACCTTGCGGTGGCGAAGTCCTGGTCCAGGGTGTCCGAGGAGTAGGACAGCAACGCGACGGTCCCGTCGGACGCGATGCCTGCCACGGCGCGGCCGACGTCGGGATCGGTCTGCTGGTCGGGCCGGAACTGCTTGAAGTAGAGCCAGGTCGCCGCGCCGCCCGAGATCAGCAGCAGCACGATCAGGACCACGGAGAGGGCCTTCGAGTTGAGCACCGCGCGCGTCCGGACCAGACGCGGTCGTCTCGGCTGGGGCGTGGAGTCGACCGCTTCCTCTTCCCCCGCGAACGGCTCACCCGCCTGATCGGCGAAGTCCGTTTCGGGCGAGTCGATCTCGGCATCGGCGGCGACGTCGTGCAGATGGTCGGTCACGGTACGTACTCAACTTTCGACATCTTGTACTGCCCGCCGACATCGGCAATGGTCACCCTGAGCCGCCACATTCGCGGTGGTTGGTCCTTTCCGGGCGGGGAATTGGTGACCCGCGAGGTCGCCGACACCAGTACCACCGCCGAAGCCCCCTTCATCGACTCGACGGCGGCGCCGTTGATGGTTCCTTCGGTGACGGCCTTCGACTGCTCGACCACCGCGATGAAATCTTTCGCCCGGTTCTTGAAATCGTCCTTGAATTCGCCCGTGGCGCTGTCGATTACACGTTGGACGTCCTCCTGGGCCTTCGTGTAGTCAAGCGAGATCATGTTCGTCACGCCCTGTTTGGCCCCGTCGACGTAGGCGGCCTGGCGTTGCTGGTAGCGGACGGCGTCCCGATGGTGGAGCACCGCGTAGGTGCTGAACGCGGCGAAGCCGATGATGAGCAGGACCGCGGCGACTTTGGAAGCCGCGGTCGGCGAGGGCAACCGGCGTCGCCATGCCTCCGGCCGGTCCGCCGGTTCCGGGGCCGACTCGGGGTGGTCCTCGCCGACGGCTTCCTCGTACTCCTCGCCGTAGTCTTCGTCGTATTCCTCGTCGTAGTCTTCGTCCGTCTCGTCGTAATCTTCGTAGTAGTCCGCATCCGCGGCCGCGGCGGCCGCATCCCCGTAGTCCTCGGCGGCCTCGGCCAGCGTCATCGCCTCGCGCCGCAACCGGGCGGCGCGGGCGCGCGCGCGGGCCGCGGCGGCCAGCGCCTCGGCTTCGGCGGCCTCGGCTTCGGCCTCTTCGGCCAGGGCCATCGCCTCGGCCCTCGACGTGGCCTCCGCCATGTCCTCCGACATGGCCTCCGACCCGGCAGAAGCCTCGAACGGTTCGTCCGCCTCAGTCATCGCGCCTGCCGCTCGTCACCATCATTATCGACTGAACTCCGGTATCTCTTACTGTATTGTCCGTTGCTAACATCGAGTCGCCGGCGAACTGCGACGAGGACCGAATAGGCGGATGACCACCCCCACCCAGCGTCTCTCCTCTGCATGTTTTGCGGCGACGATCAATTGCCAAGGAAGGTCCTGCCGGCATCATGACCGCTGTCGACTCTCCCGAAAAGATACTCTTCACCTCCACGACCCAAGCCTTTCTGCAAAAAGAAGCGCCGCTGAGTCGCGTCCGTGAACTGCACGCCGCGGGTGTGTCGTTCGACGCGTCCTGGTGGCGGCGCGCCGCCGAACTCGGGTGGACGAGCCTGCTCGTTCCCGAGGACCTGGGCGGTGGCAGCGTCTCCGACAGCGGCCTCGCGGACCTGGCCATGGTCGCCGAGCAACTCGGCAAAACGGTGGCGCCCGGGCCGTTGTATCCGGTCAGTGTCGTGCTGGCCGGGCTTGCCGGGGGCGCCGAGCGCCACGCGCATGCCGCCACGATCGACGCGCTGATGTCGGGCGAGTTGGTCGCGTCGTGGGCGGTTGCCGAGCCGGGCCGGGGATGGGCCCCACTGGATCCGTCGGTGACGGCCGCTGAAACTTATTCCGACACCGGCTCTTGCTACCGCATCGACGGCACCAAGGACCGCGTCGAGGCCGGCGCCCAGAGCGCTCTGCTGCTGGTGGTGGCGCGGTGCGGTGAGGGGATCCGTCAGTTCCTGGTCCCGACGGACGCGCCGGGGGTCCGCATCGAACCCCAACAGTCGGTGGACCTGGTCAAGCAGTACGCGCGGGTGCATTTCGACGGTGTCCTGGTGGCGGGGTCCGCGGCCGTTGGCGCCGCGGACGAGAGCACCGCGCTGATCGGCCGGCAGAGCCAGATCGCCCAGGTCCTGCAGTGCGCGGAGGTGGTCGGCGCCCTGCAGACGGTCTTCGACTTCACCGTCCAGTGGGCGCTGGACCGGCACACGTTCGGCCGCCCCCTGGCGTCCTACCAGGCGCTCAAACACAAATTCGCCGACATGAAGCTGTGGTTGGAAGCATGCCGGGCCACCACCTCCGCGGCGGTTGCCGCCGTCGCCGCCCAGGCGCCGACGGCGGGGCTGTCGGCCAGCATCGCCAAGTCCTACGTCGGCGAGATGGCCGGCCAGATCGTTCAGGCGTGCGTGCAGATGCACGGCGGCATCGGCGTCACCTGGGAACACGACCTGCACCTGTACCTGCGGCGAGTCACGTTGTACCGCGCCATGTTCGGGACTCCCGAGGAACACAATCAGCTGGTGTATGCGTGGCACGCGGACGCCAAGACGGCCCGCGCCGCGCAATGACGCCGACCGAATCCGTCGCGGAGTTCGCCGCGCGCGCCAGGGCGTGGCTGGCGCAGCACATGCCCACGATCGACCCGGACTGCCCGCCGCCCGCCCCGCGTGACGACGAGCGGGCCTGGGCCAGGGCGCGCGAGCTGCAGGGGCGGCTCTACCAAGGCGGATTCGCCGGCATCTGCTTTCCCCGCGAATGCGGCGGCCTGGGGCTGGGCTACGAGTACCAGAAGGCCTTCGACGCGGAATCGCTCGGCTACGAGATGCCGTTGATCCTCAACACCCCGACGTTCACCATCTGCTGCGCCACGCTGCTCGACACCGGCACCGAGGAGCAGAAGAAGCAGCACATCGCCGCCGCTTTGCGCGGCGACGAGGTGTTGGTGCAGCTGCTGAGCGAACCCAGCGGCGGATCCGATCTGGCCGGTGTCATCACCCGCGCCGAACGTCACGGCGACCGCTGGGTGATCAACGGCGCCAAGACGTGGAGCACCAGCGCCTTCGCCGCCGACTACGGCCTGTGCCTGGCCCGCACCAACTGGGACGTGCCCAAACACGAAGGCCTGACCATGTTCCTGGTGCCCATCGCCCACCCGGGTGTCACGTTGCGCCGCATCACCATGCTGAGCGGTTCCACCGAGTTCTGCGAGGAGTTCCTGGACGGGGTGGACGTCGGTGGCGACGCCGTCGTCGGTGAGGTCGACGGCGGCTGGGCGGTCGCGTCGCGGCAGCTGTATCACGAGCGCCGGGCGGTGGGTCAGGGGTCGGAGTTCGCCAGCGGCAGCGGCAGCGAAGGGGGCAACGCCAATCCCGTCGACTTCCTCGACCTGACGGAAAGGACCGGCCGGGCCGGCGACGAGCGCGTGCAGGAAATGGCCGGCCGGGCCCTGGTCCACCGCGCCGTCGCCGAGCAGTTGATCGCGCACGTGTACCGCAGCGTCAGGGACGGCGCGTTGCCGCCGGCGGCCGGAACGCTGATCAGGCTGTTCCATTCCGAAACCGTGAGCCTGGATGTGGACACCGCGCTGGCGATCGCGGGGGCCGCCGGGGTCGTGGGGGAGCGCGGCGACGGGCTGGAGACGGGGCTGCGCTACCTGTCCCGGCAGACCGTCGCCATCGGCGGCGGCACCACGGAGATGGCCCGCAACGTCATCGGTGAGCGGGTGCTGGGCTTCCCGCGGGAATACGCCGCCGACCGCGGGGTGCCGTTCAACGAAGTCCGCCACGGCCCGCGCGAAAGCTAGCCCCGGTCCGACTCGGACTCCTCGGCGAAGACGTCGGCTGCACAGCTGCTGACCGTGGGAATCTGGACGAGCGACAACACATGGTGGGCCGGGCTGCCGGGCGCGGCCACCAGCACGCATTCGCCGCCCTGTCTGCGGGCCCTCTCCCGGGCATCGGCCAGCGCGCTGACGCCCGCCGAGCTCAGATGGGTGACCCCGCTCAGGTCGATCGTCAAAGGTGCTATGCCCGAACGGCTTTCGACGGCAATCTGGCGGTCAAGGATGGACGCCGTATCCGAGTCGACGTCACCGCTGACGACGATGCGGCCGTCGTCGCCGATCGCTGAGGCGAACTCGGATTCGTTTGCCCGCTGGTGCGGAACCCGGCTGATCAGCGTGTCGGCGAGAAAGTCCGCAGGCCGGGACATGCGCTGCACGATACTGGCGGTCGTCCCGCCGGCGCCGTGGCTGATCTGCGCCTGCGACACCAACGCCTCGGCCATGGCAAGCCCCCGCCCGCGGCCCTTCTCGCCCGCGCGGTAGTCCTTCCACCTGCCACGGTCGGACACCGAGGCGTGCAGGTTGCCGTCACCGGCCAGCGCGGCCTCGACGACGATTTCCTTGCGTTCTCCCGGTTCCCCGGAAGCCGTGGCGCCGTAGCCGTGCTCGACGGCGTTCTCCACGAATTCCGAGATCGCGTGCACGACGTCGGATGCCTCGCCGGGGTCGGCGCCGATCTCCGACAACCATGCGCGCAGGCGGGCGCGGACCGTGCGCGCGGTGTGCAGGGTGGCGTCCAGCGTCAGTCGCAGGGGCGGCGGCGGCGTGCGCCGCTGCGCGGCCAGCAGCGTGACGTCGTCGTTGTAGCCGGTCGACCGCAGCAGCAACTCCAGTGACTCCGAGCAGATCCGATCGATCGGCCGTGCGGGGCTGTCGAGGACGAAGCCGCTGTGGCCGGCGGCGACACCGGCCGCCAACTCGGCGAACTCGGCGGTGCTGGCGCCCAACGGCCGGCCCGGCCGCTCGATCAGACCGTCGGTGAAGAGCAGGATCACATCGCCCACGTCGAGGATTTCGGTGCGCACCGGAAAACCGGTGCCGCTGCCGAGCGGGCCCGCGCCCGAGGGCACCAGATACCGGGACTTCGCGTCGGTGGTCACCAGCAGCGGTGGCGGGTGCCCGGCGGTGCAGTACCGGAACTCCCCGGTGCTGTAGTCGAGGGAGCCGATGCACACCGTGGCCGACTTCGAGCCGGGCACGTACCGATGGAAGCGGTCGACGGCCTCGAGCGCTTCGGGGATCGGCTGCCCCGCCAAGATCTGCATCCGCAGCGCGGTGCGCAGCTGGGCCATCGCCGCCGCGGCCTCGACGCCGTGGCCCACCACGTCGCCGACGGCAAGGACGAGCCGGTCGTCCAGGGCTATCGCCTCGAACCAGTCGCCGCCGGCCGCGGTGTCCTCCGCGGCGACGAGGTACTGGGCGGCGATGTCGGCGCCGGGGACCACGGGTACCGACGGGGCCAGCAGAGCCTGCTGCATGACGATCGCGGAGTCACGTGCGTTGCGGTAGCGCTCGGACAGCTCCTCCATCCGCGCCTCGGCGGCCGAGCGGGCCCGCACCCGGTTCGTGACGTCGTCGAACAGCAGTTGTACGCCCTCGATCGATCCGTCGTCGCCGTGCCGTGCCGTGACGAGAAAGTCGAAGAAGCGTTCGTGGACTCCCGAACCGTCGAAGTCGGCCTGCAGCCGCCATTCCCTCCCCGATTGCGATTCACCGGTCGTGTACACCCGGTCGAACATCTGGTAGATCCGCTGACTTTCCAGCTCGGGAAAAACCTCGCGCGCGGGCAGGCCGATGGGATCGAAAGCCGGATGGAATGCGCGGAATGCCGCGTTGACCGCCACGAATCGGTGATCGGGCCCCTCGAGCCCGACCAGCATCACGGGGACGTTTTCGAAGACGCGGCGCACGTTCTCGGCCGCATCAACGGGTCTGTCCCGGTCGTTTTCGGCCACCATATGGCCGTCCCTCCTGCGGAACCTACCACCGGCCTGGTTGCGGATAGACGCGAAGTCGCCAGGCCCAATGCGTCGACGTATTCGTCAATTAGTGACAACCACACTATCAATCGGTGCCCGACGCCCGAGGCACGGATCGATAACGGCGGCGTGAGGGCTGCCAGACCGCCGTCGACGCGATGGGCCCGCCGACACCGTCGGCGGGCCCATCCCCGGTGCGCGGCCTCGGCCGAGCGACTTCGTCATCTCCCGGCACGCCTTCTCGCAGCGCCGGCACACCTCGGCGCAGACGCGGCAGTGCTCGTAGCGGCTGCCATGTCCCTCGCACACGTCTTCGCAGGCCTTGCAGGCGGCCGCGCACGCCTCCAGCACGGAGCGCTTCAGGCTGGCGTCGTGGCCGGTGTGGCGCGTCATCATGCGGGCGGTCGCCGCGCAGATGTCGGCGCAGTCGGCGTTGCTGCGGATACATTCGGCCAAGTCCTGGACCGACTCCTGGCCCAATCACGCGTCGTCGCAGGACGTGCACGCCTGTGCGCACTCGACGCAGGCCTCGATACATTTCGTCACGACCTCGTGGTCGATCCCGTTCAGGTCGCGCGGATGTGTCTTCAGCATGCTGCCCGTAGTGCTCATGTCGTTCCTCCCCTCGTGCGGCTGTCCTCGGTCGAACCCCCGAGTCGGGGCTACGAATCCGCCTACCCGCCGCGGGTACGGCCAAACTGCGTGGCTCGCTCAGGCGCTGGCGGGCAACCGAATTCGCACTGGGGAGGCCGGCTGGTGGCTAATGCTAATGCCGGCCGACGAGCGCACCGTAGCTGTCGGGACGCCGGGTGCGCAGAAACGGGAAGGCGTCCAGCCAGTCGCGACGTTGGTCGAGGTCGAGGTCGGCGATCAGTATCGCCTCTTCGTCGCGGGGCGCCTGAGTCAGCACCCGGCCGTACGGGTCGGAGATGAACGACGAACCGTAGAACTTGAGCTTGCCCTCGTCGCCGGTGCGGTTAGCCACGATCATGAACAAGCCGTTGGAGATGCCGTTGCCGACGATGACATGCTGCCACAACGGTTCGCTGTTGAAGTCGGGGAAGGCCGGCTCCGACCCGATGGCGCTGGGATAGACCACCATTTCGGCGCCGTGCAGCGAGTAGCTCCGGGCCACTTCCGGGAACCATTCGTCCCAGCAGGTCGGCAGGCCGATCCTTGCGTCGAGCCCCTCGGGCGTCAGCACCGGATACGGGTCCCCGTCGGCAGGGCCGGGGCGAAAGTATGCGGCCTCGCGGTAACACTCGGAGTCGGGGATGTGCATCTTGCGCACCCGGGCGACGAGTTCGCCGGCAGGGGACACCAAAATGGCTGTGTTGTAACCCAGTCCGTCTTCCTTGCCGTCTTCGTTCGCCGCCTTCTCGTACAGCGAAGCCTGCACGAACACGTCGTTCGCCTGCGCGCATTCGGCGGCGAACGCGAACGTCGGTCCCGCGAGCAGGTCTTCGGCGGCGCTGACCGGAGGCGACGGCGGGGCGAGGTCGCCCGGGTACCGGATCAGGGTCAACTCGGGCAGGAATACCACGCGCGCGCCGGCGGCGGCGGCCCGCGCGATGCCGTCGCCCAGGACGCTGGTGAGCTCGGCGTGGTCGGCGCGCCAGCGATGCTGGACCAGTCCGACCCGCAGGGGCGGGCGTTGCGACGGCGTCGTACGCGTCAGCGACTCGGGGGCGTCGGCGGTGAGGGTGATCATTGGCGCACCTCCGTGGGGTCGATCGGGGACAGGCGAATCGATACGTCGTGAATAGTCATCCCTGAACGTGTACCCGCCCACCGGTGCCGCAACCGCAGAAGTTGCCCGATCGCCCGGTCCTCGACGCGCCGTCGGCCGGCCCGGTTAACACCTCGCCTTTTGCGGGTAACCGCCGTACTGAACGTCTGTCAGCGCGGAGCACCCACGAGGAGTGGCCATATGAGAAGCCCTATGTCAAGCCGCCTCGTCTTGGGTGAGGATTCGTTGGAGTGCGCGGTGTTTGTCGGGGGCGTAGGCGAGGTTGTCTTGCCAGCAGTGCCAGATGATGTGCAGCCAGGCGCGGGCGAGGATGCGTACGGCGTGGGGGTGGTCGTGCCCGCGGGTTCGGGCCCTGTCGTAGAGGTCGGCGGCCCAGGGGTTGACCAGTCGGGTGTCGGCGGCGAAGTCGGTGACGGCGTCACGGAGTTGTTTGTCGCAAGCCCAGCGGAATCCGACAATGCGGGATTTGCCGGACTGGCGCGTAGAGGGCGCGGCGCCGGCCAGACAGGTCAGCGACTCCGGGGTGGGGAATCGAGCACGGCAGTCCCCGATTTCGGCAAGCAGGCGCGCGGCGCGGACCCGTCCGGCGCGGGGCAGGGACGTGAAGATGTGGGCGTCGGCGTGGGTGTCCAGTTGTGCCTCGATCTGGGTCGAGAGCGCTTTGATCTGTGCGACCAGGGTGCCCAGCAGTGCGACGTAGCTGGCGGTGATGTGGGCCTGGGTGCTGCCGTGAGAACCGGTTGCGCCGGGGGCAGCGTCAAGGATGCGGTGGTGCAGCACGGCGGGGTCGACCTTGCCGGAGTAGCCCTGCTTGGCGAGCCAGTCGCCGAGCCGTTTGGGGGTCAGCCAGTCGATCTTGTCCTGGGTGTCGAATCGGGTCAGGAACGCCAGGCTGATCGCGGAGTCGATGTCTTTGAACAATCCGACGGCGGCAGGCAGCACGTTGCGCAGGTGTGCGCGCAGCTGATTGGCAACGGCCACACGGTGATTGACCAAGTCCTTGCGGGCGCGGCAGGCGCGCCGCAGGGCGACGGTGGCGTCGGTATCGGGGATCAGCGCCCGCAGCCGGGCGCGGTCGGTGCGCAGGGTGTCGGCGAGCACGTAGGCGTCGAACCGGTCGTCCTTGTTGCCGGCCGAGCCGTAGCGGCCGCGCAGGTTCTTGACCTGATTCGGCGAGATCACCACCACGGCCAGACCGGCGAGCAGCAGGGCGTCGACGACTGGCCCGTCGGGACGTTCGATGGCGACCTCACCCACTCCATGGCGGCGCAGGAAAGCGATGAGTTCCCGCAGTCCGGGCGCGCTATGGGGCACCGTGGCTCGGTCGAGTTCGCGGCCCCGGTCATCGACGACGCTGACCGCGTGGTCGTCGCGGGCCCAGTCCAGACCGGCGGTCACACCCCCCGGCGGCTCCTGCGGCAGGGTGGTATCGGTCGGGGTATTGCTGGCAGACTTCACGTCAGCCTCCTCGCTGCTAGTCCCAGTGGGGAGGCACCCATCTTTTCTGGTGCCGCTGGTGCCGGGACGTGGTTGCCGGTCCGCTCACTGATCGGCGCTCGCAGCCAGACGCGGCGTTGGCGCTCAGCCCTATCGACGGTCGACACGCCCCGGGCAACCACCAGGGCCTGCAGATCTCATACTGGACATCAACCGCGTCAAGCGAGCAGGGCAGTGACCTGGTGGCACCTCGGGTGCATCAACGCTTCATCCAGAAGCGATGACCTCAGGAAGGTAGTCCAGTGAGCCAGCAGGATGCGATCATCACCGGTTTGCGAGACGTCCTCGGAAAAGAGGAGGGCCTGGCCGAGCTGCTCGAGCAGTCGCTGGTCAACGCCCGGAAGTCGGCCGAAGCCGAGTTGAACGCCGACCTTTTCGAGGCGCTGGACTGGCCCGAGGACATCGGTCAGTACGAGGAATACCTGAAGGGCTTCCTCAGGTGGTTGCCGCGCCAGTCCGACGCGAAGGCGTGGGGGGAATGGACCCCGACCAGCGGCACGCCAAGGAGGTCAGCGACCGGATCTCGCACTTCTTTTTCCTGGTCGATCAGGACGGTGGGCGCGGCGCGCCCCAGGATTCCGGCGCCTTCCGGGACTGGATGACCGAATTCGCCCGGCAGTGGGGCAGTTTCCTGGACACCCCGGAATCGTTCAGTCCGGAGATCGTGCAATCGTTCATCGACAATGCGCTCGAATACCGGGTCTACGAGTCGCTGGTCGAGGGAAAGCCGAACGAGCCGAGCGGCTGGCTGACGTTCAACCAGTTCTTCGGTCGCCGGCTCAACGGCGGGCTCCGTCCGATCGCCGAGCCCGGCAGCAACACGATCGTCACGTCGCCGGCCGACTGCGTCTTCCAGCACGCCTACGACATCGACGGCGACTCCAACGTCCCGGCCATCACCATCAAGAACACCCACAAGTACGGCAACATCACGCAGCTGATCGAGGGCAGTCGCTATGCCGAGAGCTTCGCGCGTGGGACCTTCGTTCATTACATGCTGAAGCCGTCGTCGTACCACCGCTTCCATCTGCCCGTGTCGGGGCGGATCAAGGAGTCCTTCCGGAACGCCGGAACGGTCTGCATGCACGTCGGGCTGAAGAACCAGGAGTTCGTCGCCAGCGACAGTGCGACGACAGGCTTCGAGTTCGTCCAGAACCGGGGTGTGGTCACCGTCGACACCGCCGACTCCGACGGGGGCGACATCGGTATCGTCGCGGTCATCCCGGTCGGGATGGCGCACGTGTCCTCGGTGGTGATCACCGCCGCCGAGGACACCCGGATGGCCAAGGGCGAGGAGTTCGGCTACTTCCAGTTCGGCGGCTCGGACATCATCGTCCTCTTCCAGGAGGGGGCCGCTCCGGAGATCGACACCGGCGAGCACTACCGCCTTTACGGCACTCCGATAGCCCGCTGCCGACCCCTCGGGTCCTGACCGGCCCGGGCGCAATCCCGTCGGGGCGTCGAGGCAAGGAGGCCAGTATGGCGAAATGTGCGGTGCGGTCGCCTGATCCGGCGCTGCGATGAGCGGCCTACTGCTCGAGCTGTACGACGGGTGGCGCCCCGCGCTTTATGCCGCCGTGAAGGCGGCCGCGTTGTTCGCCACTGCCGCAGCGGCTTTCCGGTTCACGCTACGCCGGACCATGTCCGAGTTGACGCCCTTCGACTGGGTCACGGGCGTCGCGGTCGGCGCCATCATCGGTCGCACCGCCACGGCCGCCGGTACCTCATGGATCACCGGGGCCGCCGCGCTGGTGACCTTGATCGCCGCCCATGACGTCGTCGCGCGCCTGCGTTTCACCCCCTGGATACGCCGTCTCGTCGACCCGCCCGTGCGCGTCCTGATTCGCGATGGCCAACTGCAGCAAGCGAATCTACGACGCTGCAGGATCACCCGTTCCGACCTCGACGCCATCCTGCGCGAACACGGTCACCAAAGCCCCGAGGACGTCAGCCTGGCGGTGTGGGAGTCACGGGGAGTGGTCTCTGTCCGTGCCGCCACCGAAGCGGCCGTCTCGACCGAGCGGGGCGCAACTGCCCCCTGAGAGGCTTCGGGTCAGGCGGACACCGGTTTCTTGGAGGCGGGCGCCGAAACCTTCATCAGCTTCATCAGGTTGCCGCCCATGATCCTCTCGACGTCCTCCGGGCTGAAGTCCTTGAGTTCGTCGACGAAGGAGATCGGGTCCTTGAGCCCTTCGGGGTGCGGCCAGTCGGATCCGAAGACCACGCGCTCGGTGCCCACCATGTTGACGATCTCGGTGAAGCGGTCCTCCCAGAACGGGCTGACGTACACGCAGCGCTTGAAGGTCTCGATCGGGTCCTCGCTGAATGCCTGCGGCATCTTCTTGTAGACGCTCTTGAGCCCCCTGAACAGGTGCGGGACCCAGTCGGCGCCGTTCTCGATCGACAGGATCCGCAGGTCGGGGTTGCGGGACAGCGCGCCGTGGCAGATCAGCGCGCCGAACGCGTCCTCGACCGGCCGATGCCCCATGGCCAGGCTGCGGAAGGCGGTCGGCTTGAACGGCAGGAACTCGTCGCCGGGCTCCCAGATGTTGAGCAGCTCGGAGTAGCCGCTGTCCGAGGCGTGCATCGAGACCGGGATCTCGGCGCGGACGCAGGCCTGCCAGAACGGGTCGAACTCCTCGAGGCCGAAGGAGCGGCTGCCGCGGTAGCCCGGAACCGGCGCCGGGCGGACCAGCACGGTGCGGGCGCCGCGCTCGAGGCACCACTCGAGTTCCTCGAGCGCGCGATCGACGATCGGCAATGTGATGACCGGGGTGGCGAAGATGCGGTCCCTGTAGTTGAACGACCACTGCTCGTGCATCCACTGGTTGAGCGCGTGGATGACGTCGTGGGTCATCTCCGGGTCGTCCTTCATGCGCTCCTCGACCAGGCTGGCCAGTGTCGGGAACATCAGGGCGTAGTCGATGCCGAGTTCGTCCATCACCTCCAGCCGGGCGCCCGGCTCGCGGAAGGCGGGGATGGCCTTCATCGGCTCGCCCAGGATCTCGCGGTAGCTTTTGCCGCCGCTGCCGTTGCGGAAGTACTCCTCCTGCGCGCCGGGGCGCGCCACCACGTCGAACGTCGGGTTGGGGATGTAGTCGCTGATGTGGCCGCGCACGACGATCTTGGTGCGACCGCGAACCTGCACGTAGTCGATGACGTTCTTGCGCTTCTCCGGCAGGAACTTGGTCAGCGCCTCCTGCGGCTCGTACATGTGGTTGTCCGCGTCGAACACGGGGAAGGGAAGCTCGCGAGACGGCATGGCGATCTCCTTGAAGTCAGGATTCTCATCGTGCGGTAATGACGTTACCACTTTTGCGCCATCGCGTGTACCGGCTGCTACTCGGCCCCCAGGCCCGCTGCCGGTGTTGCCCCGTTGATGATTGCGAAGTTCACCGTCGCGGTCGCGGCGAGTTCGTCGCCGTCGTCCGGGCCCTCGCCGTAGATGTCGACCTGCATGACCATCGCCCGCCGGCCGGTCCGCAACATGCGCGGCACCGCCACCGCGGAGCCGCTGCGGATCGGCCGCAGGTAGCGCACGAACAGGTCGGCCGTGGTCATCGTGGTGCCCGGCTGCAGGAAGTCCAACCCGAACTGACCGCCCGCCACGTCCACCAGGGTGGCGATCAGGCCGCCCTGTAGGGCCCCGGAGGTGTTGACCACCTGGGGGCTGACCGGCATCGTCATCGCGAACTCGCCGTCGCGGGTGCCGGGCCGCATGCCGACCTGCGCGAACAGTTCTCGCAGCGACGGCGCGGCGGGCTCGTCCTCGTGGTGCCGGATGCCCAGGGCGCGGCTGCAGAAGTCGTACAGCTGGCCCGCGTCGATCGGCGTTCCGTTCAGTTCGGCGCCCAGCCAATGCAATCGTTGCGCACCCATCACGGTCTGCATCACGATCGCGGCAGCCGCCCCGACGTCGAGTCCCGGGTTGAACTCCCCCTCGGTGATGCCCTGCCCCACGATGTCGCGGATCAGTTGATGCAGGGGAGAAAGCACCCGGGCGTACTCGCGCGGGCGGGTCTCGGCCAGATGCTGGTTGTAGAGGGTCAGCGCCCGGTTGAGGCTGTCCTGGGTGGTCGACTCCGGTTTCTGGCTGATGCGGTCGAGGACGAGTTTCAGCGCCGCCGTGCTGTCCATCGTGGCGGTTTCGGCACGCCACGTCTGCGCCGATTGCGCGATGGTCCGCTCGAACAGCGCGAGCAGCAGTTCGTCCTTACTGCTGAAATGCTGGTAGAAGGCCCGCAGTGAGGTCCGCGAGCGCGTGACGACCTCCTGCACGGTGAAGTCGGTGCGTCCCGTTTCGCCCAGGATGGCAACGGCCGTCTTGATGAAGCGGTCGCCGCGGGTCACTTCGGCTTCCTCGCCGGGGGCGGTCATGAGTTGCTCGGTCCCCTTCCGTCGAGCGGTTCCTGCGCTATGAGAATGAGGTTACCGCGCGCGGGGAGGGATCTGCTCGAAACGGCGACGGGCCGTCGTCGTCGGTGTTGCTATCCCGGTAGTTGAACGGACCTACCCGCCCCGGGCCTCGATCATCGCCGAGCGGTTGACCTTGGTCGCCGCGGTGCGCGGGATCGCGTCGACGAACTCGACGGTCTTGGGCGCCTTGTAGTGGGCGAGCCTGCTCTTGGCGTACTCGATCACCTCCGCTTCGGTCAGCGGCGCCCCGTCGGCCGGCTGGATCACCGCGTGCACGCGGCGGCCCCACTGCGGGTCGGCGAGCCCGATGACCACGACGTCGACGATGCCGGGGTGGCCCGCGAGCGCCGACTCGACCTCTGCGGGAAAGACATTGGCGCCGCCGGTGATGATCATGTCGACGCGGCGGTCGACGATGTACAGGTAGCCGTCCTCGTCGAGGTATCCGATGTCGCCGGCGGAGCGGAAGCCGTCGTCGGTCGACGGCAGCGGCGCTGCCCCGCCGAGGTAGCGCGATCCCGCGCTCATCGGGGCGCGCAGGTAGATCTCGCCGTGTTCGCCGGGGCCCAGCGGCGTCCGGCCGGCGTCGAGGATGCGGATTTCCGTCTCGCGGAAGCCGCGGCCGACACTGCCCGGATGGGCGAGCCACTCGTCGCCACGCAACGCGGTGAGCCCCAGGTTCTCGGTCATGCCGTACGCCGACACGATCTGCTCGGGGCTCAGGAGCTCGAACCAGGTGTGCATCAGCGACGGCGGCATCACCGCGGCGCCCTGCAGGATGAACACGATGCTGGACAGGTCGCGCTGCCTCACGTCGGGCCGGGCCGCGATGCGCGCCAGCATCGTCGGGGTAGCCGTGAAATTGGTGATGCGAAAGCGCTCGATCACGTCCAATGCCAGTGCCGCGTGGAACTTCTCGAGGACCACCAGATGGTCGCCGGCCAGCAGGAAGAAGAAGGTGGCGAAGCCGTTGGTGTGATACATCGGCGCGGGCACCATGATCGTCTGCGGCTGGGCCACCGAGGTCCAGTTCGACAGGAACGGTTCGCCGTGCTGGGGCGTCCACAGCGACGGTGCCAGGCTGAGGATCACCTTCGGCACGCCCGTCGACCCGCTGCTGCAGATTCCGTTGACGTTGGGGGAGACGGCCGGGGGCAAGGGGTTTGCGGATTCCCCGGCAGCGCGTGCGTCCAATTCCCACCGGCTTTTTTCGTCGACTACCACGGCGGGCGCGATCACCTCCCGCACCCGGTCGCGCTCCCATTCGGGGAGGTCCCAATGCATGGGGACCGGAACCGCGCCGATCTTCCAGCACCCCAGCGCGGCGAGGACCAGGTGCAGCGAATTCGGGATCCCAAGCGCGACGAGCGAAGCCGGCTCGGCGCCGCTGGCGGCCAGGGCCCGCCCCCACTGGTTGGCGAGGGCGTCGAGCTCACCGAACGTCAGCGACTCCGCGGTGCCGTCGAGACCGACGACCGTCACCGCCTTCTCGTCGCGCTTCCGGTCGGCCAGCTGCTGCAGTTTGGTCCCGAACGGGATGCCGTCTGCCAGGGGATTGGCGGCCGCCGCGGGTGCGGTCGGCAAGGCCGAGTCACTCACGCCGATACCGGCCCGGTGAACAGGGTCTCGAGGTGGCCGTCGCGAACGTCGGCGATCAGGCGCAGCGCCAGTGCGTCGGCACCCAGCGGCAACCGGATCAGCGGCTGGGTGTGCCGGTCGAGCACGCTGATGTCGGACTCGTCGCAGAAGCCCAGTGCGCCGAGCAACTGGTGCGAGGTGCGCAGCACCTGCCGTGCGGTGTCGGCGGCCTTGAGCCGCAGCACCAGCGCGTCGGCCGAACGCGCTGGTGCACGGGGAATCTCGGCGCGGGACGCCGTGTATTTCGCGAGCTCCTCGAGCCCGCGTACCGCGACCGAGGCGTCCGCCACGGCGAACCTGACCGCCTGGAAGTCCGCCAACGGCTTGCCGAACTGGACGCGGGCGCGGACGTGTTCGGTCACGATGTGCAGCGCCTGCTGCAGCGCTCCCAGAATCCGCCATGACCCCAGCACGAGGTGAAGGTTGACGTCGGCCGCCGGCACCGCGCCATCGGATGCGTCCAGTAAGGCCGGCACCAGGAACGGCCCCAGCTTGGCGCTCGTGCGCGCCGACGGGTGGGTCTGGTAGCGGTTGCCGTCCAGGTCGGCGGCGATCCAGCCGCCGGCCAGGTCGCCGTGGTCGATGCGGGGCGCGTCGGGATTGACCAGGGCCAGCCGGGCGCCGTCGATCGCGAGCAGTTCTTCGACGACGGGGTAGGGCAGGGCCGTCGCGCCGGCGGCGCGGCACAGCACGGCGGCGGCCAGCAGGTCGTCGGAGGACGATCGCACGTCGAGGTCGAAGGCGCCGACCTCGCTCAGGGCCACCCGCGCCTCGTCCCGAACGCCCCGATCGCTCTCGGCGCGCAGCGCCGCCTGTGGGCCGCCCAGCCGGCCCAGGCGCTTGGCCGCGACCGCGGCGAAGTCGCTGATATCTTCTGGCAGAGCGGTTTTCACCGGCGTTCTCCCAACACTTCCCGCGCGACCAGCATTCGCTGGACTTCGATGGTTCCCGACGCGACGGTGGCCGCCTGCGCGTAGCGCCAATGGTCTTCGATCGCCCCGTGTAGCGGGGCAGACGATCCGCTGTCCAGGGCCGCCGGGCCGAGCGCGTCGAAGAGCAATTCCGCGACCTGCTGGTCGCAGGTGGTGGTGGCGATGCGCGCGGCGCTGGCCGCCGCGCCCGCCGCCGGGTCGTCCTGCAGCGAGACGGCCCGATACGCCAGCAGCCTGGCCACCCGCAGGTCGACCAGCGCCCGCACCCAGCGGGCGCGGATCGTCTCGGGCAGCGTGTCCCACTCGTCGCCGAGCTGGGTGCGCAGCCGGTCCAGCAGCGACTCGCAGCGCGCGTACCGCGCGATGCCGACCCGCTCGAACGCCAGCGCTTCGCGCATCACCCGCCAGCCGTCGCCGGGCTCGCCTAGGACGTCCTCGGGGGACGCCGCGACGTCGTCGAGGAACATCTCGTTGAGATGGTGCGGCCCCAGCATCGACGGGATGGGCCGGACGGTGAAACCCGGCCGGTCCATCGGGATCAGAAACAGGCTGAGCCGCTTGGACTTCGGGGCGTCGGGGTGGGTGCAGGCGGCCAGCACGCACCAGGACGCCATCTGCGCGTACGACGTCCACACCTTCTGGCCGGTGATTCGCCAGCCGTCCCCGTCGGGCACGGCGCGGGTGCGCAGCGACGCGAGGTCCGAGCCGGCCTCCGGCTCGGAGAATCCCTGACACCAGATCACGTCGCCGGACGCGATGGCCGACAGGTGTTTGGCCTTCTGCTCGGCGGTGCCGTACCGCATCAGGGCCGGGCCCACCCAGTTGATCCCCATGTACTGCGGACCACGCGGTTCGTGTCGGGCCCACATCTCTTCGCGCAACACCGTCTGCTGCCAGACCGAACCGCCCCCGCCGCCATGCTCTTTGGGCCAGGCCAGGGCCAGCAGCCCTTCGGCGGCCAGCAGCTTGCAGAACGCTTCCGTGGTGGCCAGATCCTGGGGGTCGTCGGTGCAGGCGCCCAGAAAGTCCGCCGGGATGTGCTCGGATATCAACCCGCGCAACCGGTGTCGCAGCTGCTCGGCGTCGTCGCCCAGATCGTAGTCCATGTTCTTTATCCCTTCGGCAGCCCGAGCAGCCGCTCGGCGATGATGTTGCGCTGGACCTCCGAGGTTCCGCCGTAGATGGTGGCGGCCAGCGCGTCCTGGCGCTCGAACAGCAGGTCGGGCTCACCGGCCGAGCCGGGCCCGTGGGCGGCCGCGGCCAGCTCCCAAACCCGCTGCAAGGTAACCGATCCGAGCAGCTTGGAAATGTCGGCCTCCGGACTGGGGCGCCCGGCCAGCTCGTTGTTCAGGGCGCGGTACCCGGTGGCGCGCAACGCCTCGGCGTCGGCGAGCAGCGCGCCGAGTTCGGCGTAGATGTCCGGGTCGCGCCCGCCCCGCGCCGCCTCGAGCCCGCGCTTGATCTCGACCCAGTTCATGATCCAGATCATCTGGCGCTCATGGTGTAACGAGGACAACGCGACGTTCCAACCGCCGTTGAGCGGCCCCAGCAGGTTGGTGGCCGGCACCTCGACGTCGTCGAGGAAGACCTCGCAGAACGTCTCGTCGGAGATCGACGCCATCCGGATGGGTTCGATCCGCACCCCGGGGGAATGCAGGTCGAGGATGAGGCAGGAAATGCCGCGGTGTTTGGGCGCCTCCGGATCGGTGCGGGCGTACAGGGTGCACCACCGCGACTCGTGTGCCTGCGTGGTCCAGATCTTGTGACCGGTGACCCGGAACAGGTCTCGGTCCCGCTCGGCCCGTGTGCGCAGGCCGGCGAAATCGGATCCGGCCTCCGGCTCGGACATGCCCAGCGCCCACCATTCGTCGCCGCGCAGCAGGGGAACCAGCAGGCGGTCGATCTGCTCGGCGGTGCCGAACTGGCGGATGCCGGGTGCGGCGACGTTGGGTCCGGCGATGTTGGGCAGCTTGGGCGCCGAGCGCAGGGCCGCCTCCAGCCGGACTTCCATCGCGTCGCGCAGACCCAGCGAGCGCCCGCCGTGCTCGCGCGGCCAGGTCGGCTGTATCCATCCGGCCTCGAAGGCGGCGCGCTGGTAGTCACGTCGCAGCGCCAGGTCCCAGCGGTAGGTGCGGTAGTTGTCGTAGTAGTCGCCGGGCAGAAACCGCGTCAGCCAGGCGCCGAATTCCTCGACCACCGCACTCATTCCGTGCCTCCCGCGAAACGGCGGCCCACCTCGTGGTACAGGGCGCGACTGTCGCCGAGCATCGCCGCGCACTGCCAGGCGTGCCGGACGTAGAGGTGGATGTCGTGTTCCCAGGTCTGTCCCAGGGCGCCGTGCACCTGGACCGCGGTGCGCGCGCAGGTGACCGCCGCGTCGTCGGCCGCCGCCTTGGCCAGCGCCGCGGCGGTCCAGGCAGCCGCGGGACCGGTGTCTGGATCGCCGAGCCGGGCCGCCGCCGCGTAGGTGAGGCTGCGGGCCCGTTCCACGGCGACGTAGTTGTCGGCCAGCGCGTGCTTGATCCCCTGGAACGCGCCGATCGGCGTGCCGAACTGGCGGCGCGTCTTGGCATGCTCGACGGCGCGGTGCAACGCGGCGCCGGCCACCCCGACCAGGTCGGCGGCCGCGGCCACCAGCGGTGTGGCCAGGGCCGATTCGATGTGGACGGGCGCGGTGGCCAGCGGCTCGGCGTCGACGTCGACGTCGGCGAGGGGCTGTGCGGGGTCGGTGGAATCGCCGGCCGTTACGGTCACCCCGTCGCCGCAGCGCGCCACGGCCGCCACGAACCCGTCGCCGGCAGCGGCCAGCGTGACGAGCAACTCGGCGCGCGGCAGGTTGGGGACCGCGACCGCGCGTCCGCGCAGGCGTCCGTCGTGCAGCACCATCGGGGCCCCGGGCAGCCGGGCGCCGGGGGAGTGGACCGCCAGGGTCGCGACGGCACCGCCGGCGATCTCGGCGAGCACGGAGTCGAGGCCGGTGCCGCGCAGCGCGCCCGCGGCCAGGCCGACGCTGCTCAGCAACGGGATCGGCGCGATCGCGGCGCCGCATTCCTCGAGGACCACCGCCAACTCGACGGGGCCGTAGTCGCCGGCCGCCAGCTCCGTCCAGCCCAGCCCGACGACCGTCTTCCACAGGCTGCGCCAGCGATCCGGGTCGGTCAGGGCCTGGCGGGCGGCGTCGGTCGGGCACTCGGTGCGCAGGACGTCGCGCACGGCATCGCGCAGCGACAGCTGGTCCGAGTTCAGGCCGACGTCCATAAGACCTCTAACATACTAAAGATAGCAAGCTAAGGGGACGGGTCTGCGGCGGCCGCGCGCCGCCGGGCCTCGGTCGGGACGACCGGCGGCCGCGCGAACGGGCCCCGCCGCACCGCGCCGAGCCGGATCTCCGGCAGGTCGACCGACGGGTCGACGGTGTCGAGCCAGGCGACCGCCGCCGCGACGTCGGACGCCTGGATCGCGTGCATCTCGAACGGAACGTCCTGGAGCATCTCGGTTTCCACCGGACCCGGCGTGACGAGGTGGACGCCGATGCCGTCCCGATCGACCTCGAGCGCCAGGGCCCGGGCGAACGCGTTCATCCCGGCCTTGGATGCCGAGTAGGCGGTGCGGCCCGGCATCGGCTCGTGCGCGGCCGACGACGAGACGAACACCAGCCGCGAACCGGCCCGCATCCGGGGCAGCACCGCGGCGGTCACCACGAAGCACGAGTCCAGGTTCGCCGACATGATGTCGCGCCACTGCGCGAACGTCTGCTTGCGCGCGTAGGTCCCGCCCAGGGTGCCCGCCGCGTGGACCACGAGGTCGATCGGGTTCACAACGGCGATCGCGGAGGCGAATCCATCGGTATCCGAGGCGTCCGCCGCGATGTGTCGCGCACCGATCTCCGCGGCGGCCGCGCGCAGCGGGGCTTCGCGCCGGGCCACCAGCACGACGTCGTACCCGAGCTCGCGGAGCCTGCGCCCGCATTCCTTCCCGATCCCGCCGCTGCCGCCGGTCACCAGCGCGGTTCTCACGGGCCCGCCTTCAGGAGCGCCGCAAGTCCCGCGGGCGGGACTCCAAGCGGGAGAACGCTTGCGGGGAAAGCGCATTGATCCGCTGACCGGATGCCCCGGACAGCACGTAGGTCTGGGTGTCGGCGAGGTGGCGGCCCGCGATGCGGCGGGCCCGGTCGACGTCGCCCTCGGCGATCGTCTCGGCCAGTTTGACGTGGGTGTTCAGCACCGCGCGGCGCTTGGCCAACGAGGGGTAGGTGCCGCGCGCCGCACTCTCGTCGGCCCACTGCCGTTCGTGGCCGGTCCACAGCGTCTCCAGGCTGCCGACGACCGCGATGATGGTGTGGTTCCCGCAGCCGCGGACGATGAGATCGTGGAACTGGCGGCCGATTTCGGTGAACCGCCGGCCGTCATCGAGGTGCTCGGCCATGGCATCGTTGACGCGCTTGAGGTCGGGGACCAAGGTGTCGGCCCGGTCCGGCCGCTGGGCCGCCAGTGCGGCGCAGGCCGGTTCGAGTTCCTGCAGCGCCATGCCCAGGTCGGCGACCTCGACGGACTCGCTCTGCAGCAACAGGCCCAGCATGTAGGCCGCGCTGGTTTTCGCCGGGGCGTGCACGACGGCGCCGCCCCTGTTGCCCCGGCGCACGGAGACCAGCCCCTCGGTTTCCAGGATCCGCAGCGCTTCCCGCAGCGACACCAGGCTGACGTTGAACTGTTCGACGAGCACCTCTTGACGCGGCAGCAGATCGCCGTCGGCGAGCTCGCCGTCGACGATCTGGCGACGCAACTCGTCGGCCACGATCTCGGCGATCCGCGGCGCCGACAGCCGGCGGCGGGAGTCAGGTGCAATTCCCAAGGCGGTCATCCGATCCTCGCAGCCAAGTCCACTCCACAGGCTTAGCTATTTTAGCAGTAATGGTATAAATAGCCGGGTGAGCTGCGGGTCCAACTGCCGCCCGGCACCGCTGCCCGAGTTGCGTGTCGTCGAGATCAGCGACCGGATCGCCGGCGGCTACTGCGGGAAGCTGCTGGCCGACGCCGGTGCGCAGGTGCGCAAAATCGAGCCACCACAAGGGGACTGGCTGCGACGCTACTCCGCCGGCTGCGCACCGGTCGGCGCGGGTGATGCACCGTTGTTCAGTTACCTCAACGCGGGCAAGCAGAGCATGACCTTCGCCCCGGATTCGGAACGCTGTCGTGCCGAACTGGCCGCCGCCGACGTCGTGGTCGTCACCGCCGACCGGGCGCGGGCCGCGGCGCTGGGGATCGATCCGCGGCGGCTGCTGGCCGACTCCCCGCACGCGATCGTCGTCACCATCTCGGACTTCGGCTGGAACGGGCCGTACGCCGGGCGCGCCGCCAGCGAGCTGACGCTGCAGGCATGGGCGGGCTCGCCCGGGTTCCGCGGTGACCCCGCCGGGCCGCCCATCTCGATCGGCGGCGACCTGGGCGAGTACATGGGCGGCGTGTACGCCGCGTTCGGCGCGCTGGCCGTGGGCCGCCGCGTCGCGCGCGGCGGCCCCGGCGAGCACCTCGACCTGTCCGTGCTCGAGGCGATGACGGCGATGCAGAGCAGCGAATGGTTGCACTCGCAGCTGCTGCGGCGGCCGCCGATCCGGCGCACCCTGGAGGTGCCCTCGATCGAACCGGCCAAGGACGGCTACGTCGGCATCACCATGGTCACCGGCCAGCAGTGGCTCGACTTCGTCGCGATGGTCGGGTGTCCGGAGCTCGAGGAGATCGAGCAGCTGCGCTTTCAGATCGGCCGGTGGGAATACCGCGACTTCATCCGCGAACGGATCGGCCCGTGGCTGGCCGAGCGGACCGTGGCGGAGGTCGTCGAGCTGGGGCAGCTGTTCCGGCTGCCGATCGCGGCGCTGGGCAACGGCTCGACGATTCGCGACACCGAATACGTGCGGGAACGCGGGGCGTTCGTGTCCAACCCGGCGGGCTTTCACCAGCCCCGTCCGCCGTGGCTGATGTCGGTGTGCGCGCCCGCGCCGCCGCGTGCCACCGCCGCTCCCGGCGCCGACAACGGCGAGGCGCCTTGGCCGCCAAGGGAAACCACCACCGGCGCGGCGTCGCACGAGTTGCCCCTGGAGGGCGTGCGCATCATCGATCTGACCGCGTTCTGGGCCGGTCCCGCCGCCACCCATCTGCTGGCGGCGTTCGGCGCCGACGTCGTCAAGGTGGAGTCGATCCAGCGTCCCGACGGCATCCGGTATTCGGGCGGGATGCGCACCGACGTGGATGACTGGTGGGAGTACGGGTGGGTGTTCCACGCGATGAACACCAACAAGCGTTCGGTCACACTGGATTTGGGCTCCGACGAGGGACGTGCCGCGTTCCGTGCGATGGCCGCCGGAGCCGACGTCGTGATCGAGAACTTCTCGCCCCGGGTGATGGACCACTTCGGCCTCACCGCCGACGTGCTGCTGCAGGCCAACCCCGAGCTCGTCGTCGCCCGGATGCCCGCGTTCGGGCTGGACGGCCCGTGGCGCGACCGGGTCGGATTCGCCCCGACCATGGAGCAGATCGCCGGACTGGCCTGGGTGACCGGACTGCCCGAGACGCCCCCGGTGACGCCGCGCGGCGCCTGCGACCCGCTGGCCGGCGTGCACGCCGCCTTCGCCGTGCTGGCCGCGCTGGGCTTCGCCGAACGGACGGGCACCGGCCAGCTGGTCGAGCTGCCGATGCTCGAAACGGTGCTCAACGCCACCGCGATCCAGGCGATCGAACACGAGGTCTTCGGCGTCACGCTGGGCCGGCGGGGCAACCGCGGCCATGGCGAGTCGATCCAGAACATCTACCGCTGCGCCGGGGACGACGACGAATGGATCGCGCTCACCGTGCGCGACGACGGGCAGTGGCGTGCGCTGGTCGACCTGATGGGGCATCCGGACTGGTGCGACGAAACGACGTCCACGGCCGCGGGCCGGCAGCAGAGCGCCGACGACATCGATCGCCGGCTGGGCGCGTGGTTCGCCGGGCAGCCGCGCGATGCAACGGTGGAGCGACTGGCCGGTGCGGGCATTCCCGCCGCGCCCGTGGTGTCGCCGTCGTTGGTGGTCGAGAACCCGCAACTGCTGGCGCGGGGATTCTTCCAGCCGCTCGAGCATGCGAGCATCGGTGCGGCCCTGTATCCCTGCCCGCCGTTCGCCTTGCTCGCCGGCCAGGACAGGTGGCTGCGGCGTCCGCCGCCGCGGCTGGGTGAGCACAATGGGGAGGTGCTGCGCGAGCGGTGCGGGCTGACCGACGAACAACTGGAGACCCTGGCAGGCAACGGGGTGATCGGGACCCGACCCAAGGGGCTGTGAGGAAGGAGGCATCCGATGCGCGTGACCGTCGACGGGACCCTGTGTGAGGCCAACGGCTTCTGCGAGTCGCTCGCCCCGGAGGTGTTCGAACTCGGTGACGCCGACGTGGTGCAGATCGCCGACGGCCCGGTGCCGCCGCGGCTGGAGATCGACGTGCGCGCCGCCGTGGACCAGTGCCCCAAGGCGGCGCTGCGGCTGATCGACTGAGCTACCGGCGCTCGGTCAGCGAGATCGGCATCTCGTCGTAGATCGACATGTTGGTGGTCAAATTCGGGTAGGCCACCTTGGCCGGACCCAGGGCGATGTCGTCGCAGCGCAGCAGCAGCTCGTCCCAGACCGCGCGAAGTTCCGCCCGCGCCAGCATGGCGCCCAGGCAGTGATGCGGCCCGCCACCGCCGAAGGCCACCTGCGGGTTGGGCCGGCGGCCGATGTCGAAGGTGAACGGGTCGGGGAAGACCTCCTCGTCGCGGTTCGCCGAGCGCAGCATCGACACCACCCGCTCGCCCGCGGGTATGTGCCGGCCGTCCATTTCGACGTCGACCTTGGTGGTGCGGGTCCAGTACGCCACCGGTGAGGTCCAGCGCAGCACCTCCTCGACGGCGGTCGAGCGCACCGCCTCCTCGGCGCGGTAGCGCTCCATCTGCCCGGGATTCGCCACGAACGCCTGCAGCCCGCCCGCCAGCGCGTTCTTCGTGGTGTCGCTGCCCGCGAACGTCAGCACGAAGAAGAAGAACTCGAGTTCGTTGGGCGGGAGGCTGAATCGCTCGCCGTCCTCGCCGGTGATCACCGCGGTCGCCAGCGTGCTCCAGATGTCATCGGCCGGATTGCGGCGCTTTTCCGCGGTGAGCTCCATCGCGTAGCCGAAAATCGTTGCGTACAGATCGCTGTAGTCCTGCCGGCTCGGCCGCTGCGCGGGCGAGTTGGCCTGCAGGATGCGGTCCAGGCAGTCGAAGATCCGTGGCCGGTCCTCGTCCGGTATGCCGATGATGTCGCCGATGACCGTCATCGGCAGGGCGTCGGCGACGTCCGCGATCCAGTCGCCGCCGCCGCCGGCGAGCAGGCCGTCGATCATCCGCGCGGCACGCGCCCGGATGCCGTCCTCGAGTTTGGCGATCGCGCGGGGGTTGAACGCGTTCGAGATGAGTTTGCGGCGCTTGTTCAGTTCCGGGGGGTCCATGTTGATGATCGTGGGGTACGCCGCGAACATCCCGACCGGCTGGATCAACGGGCCGTCGGTCGCGGTGAACGCGTCGACGTCGCGGTGCAGGCGCACCGCGTGCCGGTGTTTGGTGGCCACCCAGAACCCGCGCTGGACCGTCCCGGAAAACACACGAGCGACGCCCGGGGTCGGCTCGTGCCGGAAAAGCGGTTGGGTGCGGCGCAGTTCGGTGAAAATTTCATCGGGAAACCCATTGCGCCACAAAGCGAAATCGGAGAGATCCACTGCGACAGCCGCCATGGGAAACCTCGTTCCGGCCGGAGCGTTCCCGCCCGCTCGTTGACGTTCAATGCTTAAAATAGTAAAAACAGCCCTAGTCGTCGAACCGCCCCAGCCCCAGACGAGCGGAGTGCTCGTGACGCATACGATCCCGGAATCGGCCCCGGACCCGTCGGAGCGCGAGTTCGGCGAGGCCGGCATAGCGCTGTCGTCCTACCGGTTTCCCACGGGGTGGTTCATCGTCGCCTTCGCCTCCGATCTCGCCGTCGGCCAGGTCAAGCGCGCGCACTACTTCGGCGAGGAGTTGGTGCTGTTCCGCACCGAGTCGGGCCGGGTCCACGTGCTGGACGCCTACTGCCAGCACCTCGGCGCCAACCTGGGCGTCGGCGGCACCGTGGAAGGCGAGCACGTCGTCTGCCCCTGGCACGGCTGGCAGTGGCGCGGCGACGGGTCCAACGCGCTCATCCCCTACAGCAAGATCGGCTGCAAGAACAACGTGCGCATCCGCACCTACCCGAGCATGGAGTGGTACGGCTTCGTGCTGGCCTGGCACGAGCGGCACGGGCGGGCACCGTACTGGACCCCGCCGGTGCTGCCCGAACTGGAAACCGGCGAGTACTACCCGCTGCACCCGCACACCCAGATGCTCAACCGGGTCAAGGTGCACCCGCAGATGATCATCGAAAACGCCGCCGACCCCTACCACGTGCAGTACGTGCACAAGGCCGCCAACCCCGCCACCACCGCGTCGTTCGAGGTATCCGGGTACCACCTGCACGCCACCGTCAACGCCCATTTCGGCGGCGGGCGCGCGCAGACCTGGCTGACCCCGAACGGACCCGTCGACGCCAAGATCATCTACGACAACTACTCGCTGGGCCTGGGAGTGGTCCGGTTCCCCAGCGAGCTGGTGGCCACCGTGCAGGTCACCGGGCAGACGCCGGTCGACGAGGACTACACCGACTACTTCTACACCCAGGCCTCGGTGCGCGAGCCCGGCGACACCGGCGACGCGCCCACGGGCCGTGCGGCCCGCTTCCTGGCGCTGCAGCAAGAGGTCATCAAACAGGACTTCTTCACCTGGGAGAACATGAAATACCTCGAGAAGCCGAACCTGGCCCCCGAGGAGGCGCACGACTACGCCGCGTTGCGCCGCTGGGCGCACCGCTTCTACCCGGGCCCGCAGCCCTCGCCCGCCGACTTCGGTTACACCGCCGAAGGGGAACCCGACCCGGCCGGCGCGAAAGCCTGATGCCAGGGCCCTCCGACTTCGGGGTCGGGCGTTTCAGCGTTCCCGCCGTGCTGGACCGGCGCGCCGAGCAGTACCCCGAGCGGGTGATGATGACCATCGCCGGCACCGACGTGACGTTCGCCCAGATGCGGCGGCGATCCTGCGCGGCGGCCGACATGCTGGCCGACCTCGGTGTGGGGCGCGGGGACTGCGTGGCGCTGTTCACCGCCACCTGTCCGGAATGGGTGTACTTCTGGCTGGGTGCGGCGCGCATCGGTGCGGTCAGCGCCGCGGTGAACGCCGCCAACAAGGGCGACTTCCTGCTGCACGCGTTGCGGTTGTCGGGCGCCAGGGTGATCCTCACCGACACCGAGCGGCGCCCCCGCGTCGACGAGGTCGCCGGTGCGTTGGGAACCGGAATTGACATTGTGCTGCAAGTCGATTCGCTGACCGGCGACCTGGAGCGGAGTGCCGGGAGCCCGCCGGCGGACGGCGCGGCCGCGATCGGGGACATCGGCTGTCTGTTCTACACCTCGGGCACCACCGGTCCCTCGAAAGCGGTTGCCACGACCTGGCATTACCTGTTCTCCGTGGCCGCCACCGTGGCGTCGGCGTGGGAACTGGTACCCGGCGAGGTGGTGTGGACGGCGATGCCGCTGTTCCACCTGAGCGCGGCGCCCAGCGTGCTGGCCCCCATGCTGGTGGGCGCAACGACGGTGCTGGCGGACGCTTTTCACCCGGCCCGGGTATGGGACGAGGTGCGCGCCCACGGCGCCGTGGGCTTCGCCGGTGCCGGCGCGATGGTGACCATGCTGCAGAACCTGCCCCCGGGTCCGCGTGACTCGCAACTGCCGCTGCGGTTCATCTCGGCCGCACCGATCGAGGCGCAGTCCTACCGCGCCATCGAAAAGCGTTACGGCTGCCGCATTGTCACGATGTACGGGATGACCGAGGCTTTCCCCATCGCGGTCAAGGCGCTGGCCGAAGCCGGGGTGCCGGGAACGTCGGGCCGGCCCAACCCCGACTTCGAGGTCCGCATCGTCGACGCGTCCGGCCATCCGCTGCCCACCGGGAGCGTCGGCGAGATCGCCTGCAGGCCCAGGCGCCCCCACGTGATGAGCGAGGGCTACGTGGGCGAGGATGCGCGGCTGGCGCCGCACCCGGAATGGTTCCGCACCGGCGACCTCGGCAGGCTCGGCCCCGACGAGAACCTGACTTATGTCGACCGCGTCAAGGATTCGCTGCGCAGACGCGGCGAGAACGTGTCCTCGGTCGAGGTGGAGGGCGTCGTCACGCGCCATCCCGCGGTGGCCGAAGCCGCGGCGGTCGCGGTGCCCAGCGAACTCGGCGAGGACGACGTCCTGGTGGTCGTGACGTTGCGCCCCGGCGCCGCACTGGATTGCGCCGACCTGCTCGACTTCTGCGCGGCCTGGATGCCCTATTTCTGCGTGCCCCGATACGTCGAGACGGTGGCCGAACTCCCGAAGAACGGCATCGGCCGCATCCGCAAAGACGTGTTGCGCGCGCGGGGGTTGACCGCGCGGGCGTGGGACCGCCAGAGGCACGGTTATACCGTCCGGCGTTGAGTTGCGTTACCGTTGCGTCAGCAGCGGATCGGCCGTAGTTCCCAAGGAGGCTGGAGAGCGAAGATGACCATGAGCTACCAGGAACAACAGCTGCTGCAGACCGCTACGGGCCGGGCCGCCATCCTGGACCTGAACGCGCGGCACAATCGGGCGTTCTCCGCGGGCGATCGCGACCGGTGGATCGCGACGTTCCGCCACTCGGGCGCCAGTTACGCTCGCGACGGCGAGGTGTTCACCGACCTGCGGCCGGCCTTCCACGGCGGCGACGGGCAGCGACTGGTGACGCTGGACCACGAGATCCACGTCGACGGGGTCAACGCCACCCAGCATTGTGTCGCAGTGCTTTTCGCCAACATGTACGGCGACACCACGCTGCGGGCGACCGGGAGCTACCGCGATGCGCTGAGCTACGAGCGGGGTGCGTGGTACTTCGCCTCGCGCGAACTCACCTGGGACGTGGTGCCAAGCCGCCAGCCGCTCGTCATGTGAGCGATTACGGACTCGCCTACGGCACCTACGAGGACGCGCTGCGGATGGTCGGCGCGGCGAGCGGACCGCGGACCGCGGCGACGCCGGTCAGCGGGGCGCGCATCCAGCTGTTCGCCGCCATGGTGCACGACGGCAACCGATCGTATTGGGACCCCGGGTTCGCCCGGCGCCAGTGGGGCGGTATGCCGGCCCCGCCGGCGCTGTTGATGGGCTGGCTGATACCGCCACCGTGGCAGCCCGCCGACCAGGGAAGCGCCCGGCCGGCATCGCTTGCGCTGCGAGTCCCGTTGCCGGGCAGCACCTTCATCAACGCGGCCAACGACTGCGAGTTCCTGCGGCCCATCCTCGAGGGCGACGTGCTCACCGTCGTCGAGGAACTGGTGTCGGTGTCGCCGGAGAAGCGGACCCGGCTCGGTGCCGGTCATTTCGTCGAGACGCTGGAAACCTATCGCCGCCAGGACGGGACGGTGGTGGCAACCTGCCGGAACACCCTGTTCAGGTTCACGCCCGGGGACGCCGCGTGAGCGGGTCGGGCCTGGACTGGGACGACGTCGTCGTTCCGGTCGAGTTGCCGGAGGTCATCGACCCGATCAGCTATCAGCGGGTGGTCGAGAATGCCGGGGCGACATGGGACTACTTCCCCGGCCACTTCGACCCCGACTACGCCCGTAGTCAGGGAAACCCGACGATCTACGTCAACACGATGCACCTTGCCGGGTTCGCCGACCGCGTCGCGACCGAGTGGGCCGGCCCGGGCAGTCGCGTGGTACGCCGCGCGATGCGGCTGGCCGGCCCGATCTTCGCCGGCGACACGATGGTCGGCAGGGGCCGCGCGGTGGCCAAGCGGCGCGACACCTCGGTGGATCCGCCGCTCCGCCTGGTCGACGTCCGGATCGAGGTGACCAATCAGCACGGCGCGCTATGCTGCCCGGTCGAACTCACCCTGGAGATGCCCGAAACACGTTGAGAATCAACGAGGCAACGCTGGCATCTGCCCCCGGGACACCACGGACTGCAACTCCACGTACTCGTCGAGGCCCTCCGGGCCGAACTCGCGCCCGATGCCGGACTGCTTGAAGCCCCCGAACGGGGTGCCGGTGTCGAGCATGTACATGTTGATGCCGTAGGTGCCGGTGCGCACCCGGCCGGCGACTTCGAGACCGTGCGCGGTGTCGGCGGTCCACACCGAGCCGGCCAGCCCGTAGTCGCTGTCGTTGGCGATCCGGATCGCGTCGGCCTCGTCGCGGTAGCGCAGCACGGTCAACACCGGGCCGAAGATCTCCTCCCGGGCGATGCGCATGTCGTTGCTGGCGTCGGCGAACAGCGTCGGCCGCACATACCAGCCCCGCCCGGCCGGCGCGTCGTCGCCGCCGACGACGATGCGCGCGCCCTCTTGTAGGCCGCACCGGATGTAGTCCTGGACCCGGCGCTGTTGTCGTTGTGCGACAAGGGGACCGATGTCGGTGGCCGTGTCGGCCGGATCCCCCACTTGCAGACCCGACATCATGTCGGCCAGCGCGTCGACGAGCTCGTCGTGGCGGTGCTCGCTGACCAGGATGCGGGTCTGCGCGACGCAGGCCTGCCCGTTGTTCATCAGGCCGGCGGTCTTCAGCCCGGCCACGGTCTTGCCAACGTCGGCGTCGTCGAGGACGATCGCCGCCGACTTGCCCCCGAGCTCCAGGCTCACCCGCTTGAGCTGCTCGCCGCACAACGCCGCGATGCGGCGCCCGGTGGCGCTCGAACCGGTGAACGAGATCTTGTCCACACCGCGATGGCGCACCAGTGCCTCGCCGGCGTCCGCTCCGCCGGGCAGCATCGACACCACCCCGTCGGGCAGGCCGACCTGTTCGATCATCTCGGCCAGCCACAGGGCGTCCAAAGGTGTCTCGGGCGCGGGCTTGACGATGACAGCGCAGCCGGCGATCAGGGCGGGAATCAGCTTGGGCATGATCAGGAACTGCGGCACGTTCCACGGCACGATGGCGCCGACCACCCCGACCGGAGCCCTGTTCAGGTGCACCTCGCCAAGCACGCCCCGGCGGCGTTCCGCCCAGGGATAGTCGCGGGCGACAGCCAGCGCGCGCTGCATCATCGCCGCCGCGCCCGCCGCCTGGCCCAGCCTGCTGAAGCTGCGCGGAGACCCCATCTCCTCGGTGATGAGGTCGGCCATCTCGTCGAGATGTTGGGAGTAGATCGCGGCGAGCTTCTCGATCGCGGCCATCCGCTCGGCGGGGGCCAGGCGCGGCCACGGGCCTTGGTCGAAAGCGTGCCGCGCCGCGGTGACGGCCGCGTCGATGTCGTCGGGTCCTGCCGCCTGGACGTGGCCGATCGACTCTTCGGAATGCGGCGAAATGACGTCCAGTCGGCGGGGATTGGCGGGCTTGCGCCATTGGCCCCCGACGAAGACCGCGTCGTAGGAACGATGGCCGGAGCTTTTCGCCATCGTTGACGCTAACATGGCCGGATACGACGCGAACCAGGTCACCGAGGCGTGAGATGAACGACGACTGGCGCACTTACCCGTTCCAGTTGGTGCCCGGTGACGCCCAATTGGAGTTTCCCGCCGCCGAAGGCGAACACCCCGATCAGGAGTCGGACACCTGGTTCATCGCCGGCCAACTCGACTCGGCCGGGAGTGACCGGTCGTTCGCGTTCCTGACCATCTTCAACAAGAACCGGCCCGGCGCAACGGTGGTCGCGGATTTCTACACGATGGCGCTCTTCGATCTGGACAGCGGCGACTACGGCACCTATACCGACTACGACATGCCGCCGGCCAACCTCCAACCGGGCGCCCGGCCCAAGCTGGCCATGGCGCCGGGGTATCTCGACGTCAGCTACCGCAGCGGCGCCGGCACCGCGTCGTGGGCCACGTGCCGCAACGGCGACGGCGGGCTGTTGCCCTACACCTACCGCGTCAGCCTGGTGGGCGAGGACCAGTCCGGCCGGCCCATGCGGCTGGACCTGGCCGTGACACCGACGCGTGCGCCGACACCGGTGGGAGCGTCGACCTACAACGGAAAGATCTGCTGCTTCGGCCAGCACGACACGTACTCCTATTTCCAGAGCGGGATGAAGATGACCGGCACCCTGCGCTGGGGCGATGCGGTCGAGCAGGTGTTCGGCAGCGGCGGGCACGTCGACCGGCAGTGGTTCCCGAAGTATGCCGGCGGCGGCGGAACCGGCGGCGACCCGCGTGCCGCGTCGCACGAGTGGCGCACCATCAACCTCGACAACGGCGTCGACCTGAGCATCTGGCACCAGTTCGACCGCACGAACCGCAATGCGCTGCAGCCGTTCTCCGGGGTGACGACGAGCTGTCCCGACCCGGGTGTGGAGCCCGTGCCGCCGCCGCAGTGCGCCGAGGACGTCGAGGTCACGGTGAGCAGCTATGTCCGGTGGCCGGAGGCGGTGCGCCCGCTCGTGCGCCCGCTCGCCGCGGGCCGCTACCTGCCCGACCGGCACCGGATCACCAGCGCGGCAATGCAACTCGATCTCGTGGGGGAGCCGTTGGTGGCCGCACCGGCGCACGGCCTGCCGATCGAGTACATGGAGGGTCCGTACCGCTACCGGGGAACGCTGTGGGGCGAGCCGGTCACCGGCTTCGCGTTCTACGAGCGGTCGCTGGCGCTGTACCGGGACTGGGAACTCGTCGACGTGCTGGCCGCCGTCGTCGGCGGCGCCGAATCGGTTGCCCCGCAACTGCAGAGCCTCGCAGACCAGCTCGCGTCGTTGGTGGCCGCCGGCCGCCGCGGCGAGGCGATCGAGCTGTTGGCCGGCCTGCAGCTGGTCGAGAACGACACGGTGGCAACCCTTGTCGGGGACCTCGTCGCGGCGCTGTCCGAGGATCTTTAGGCGGCTCGCGCCGAGACTGTAAATCCGCAGGTGTCTACTCGCACTTCTACTGCAGAATTACAGTCTCGTCGCCCAGCTGATGTGGCGGTGCTGCAGCCCCGGCTCGTTGCGCCCGAACAGCGGACCGGTGATGCGCCAATGTGATGCACATGTGACCGGTGGGGTCAATGTGTCCGGTGATGGTTGTGTCGTACCCTGGGCCCATGTCGCTTTCGCGCCGCGACGTGCTGAAGTTCGCCGCCGCGACCCCGGGACTGGTCGGTTTCGGCCTCGCCGCGGCATCGCTGCGCGCCGCGCCGGCGTCGGCCGCGCTCGGGATGCTGCTGGACTACGCGGCCGGGGTCATCCCCGCAAGCGAGATCCGGGCGGCCGGGGCGGTGGGATCGATCCGGTACGTGTCGGATCGGCGGCCCGGTGGTAACTGGATGCTCGGCAAGCCGATCCAGGCCGGCGAAGCGCGCGACCTCGCCAGCAATGGGCTCAAGATCGTGTCCTGCTACCAGTACGGCAAGGGCAGCACCTCCGACTGGCTGGGCGGGGCCGCCGCCGGCGTGGAGCACGCCCGCCGCGGCATGCAGTTGCACGCCGCGGCCGGGGGTCCGCCCGGCGCTCCCATCTACGCCTCGATCGACGACAACCCGTCCTACGACCAGTACAAGCAGCAGGTCGCTCCCTACCTGCGGTCCTGGGAATCGGTGATCGGGCACCAGCGCACCGGTGTGTACGCCAATTCCAAGACCATCGACTGGGCGCTGCAGGACGGTTTGGGGTCCTACTTCTGGCAGCACAACTGGGGTTCCCCCGCGGGGTACACCCATCCGGCCGCGAACCTTCATCAGGTCGAGATCGACAAACGCAGTGTCGGCGGCGTCGGGGTGGACCTCAATCAAATCCTCAAGCCCCAATTCGGGCAGTGGATCTAGGCCGTCGGCACCCGGTCTAGCAAACAACCGGCCGCTGACAGCGGGGTGCCGCCGAGATCTGGTGGCCGCACGAGGGCGAGGTTGCTCGCACGCGAGACGCGACCGAAGGCCGAAATTCTTAATATAACGATTCCATAACAATAGCGCTTTGAACAGCGAAGTTATAGCTACTCGACCGTAACCACCTACATGCAGCGAGTTTGTCCGCCACGCCCGCGCGCGCGGTTTGACCCGGTGTTACCCAGGACACGGTTACCCGTGCGTAGAACTCACCAGTAACCAATCAGCTCGGAAAAAGGGCACTGATCCTTATGACACTCTTATTACAGCCCAAGCAGTCCGCCGCGCCGATCGACCGAGGGGGCGGCCCGTCGGCGACGACCAGGGTGCCGGCCCGAACCGACAGAAGACGCATGTAGGGGAGACGTAGAACGTGACGATCCACGAGCACGACCGGGTGTCCGCCGACCGCGACGGGCACGGCCCGCAGGGCACCCATGCTCTGGTCGACCGTCTGACGGCCGGCGAGCCGTACGCGGTGGCGTTCGGCGGGCAGGGCAGCGCCTGGCTGGAGACGCTCGAGGAGCTGGTGTCCTCGGCCGGGATCGAGACAGACCTGGCGACGCTGGTCGGCGAGGTGGAGTTGCTGCTCGAGCCGGTGGCCAAAGAGCTGGTCGTGGTGCGTCCGATCGGCTTCGAGCCGTTGCAGTGGGTGCGCGCGCTGGCGGCCGAGGACCCCGTTCCCGCGGACAAGTACCTGACCTCGGCGGCCGTCTCGGTGCCCGGGGTGCTGCTCACCCAGATCGCGGCCATGCGCGCCCTGGCGCGCCAGGGCATGGACCTGACGGCCACCCCGCCGGCGGCCCTGGCGGGCCATTCCCAGGGCGTGCTCGCGGTCGAGGCGCTGCGGGCCCTGAAAGACGGGGCCGGCCGCGACGCCGAGCTGCTGGCCATGGCGCAGCTGATCGGCGCGGCGGGCACGCTGGTGGCACGGCGGCGCGGCATCGCCGTCCTCGGCGACCGCCCGCCGATGGTGTCGGTCAGCAACGCCGATCCCGAGCGCATCCAGCACCTGCTCGACGAGTTCGCACAGGACGTCCGGACCGTGCAGCCCCCGGCGCTGTCCATCCGCAACGGCCGGCGTTCCGTCGTCATCACCGGCACCCCGGAGCAGCTGTCGCGCTTCGAGCTCTACTGCCGCCAGATCTCGGAGAAGGAAGAGGCCGACCGCAAGAGCAAGGTCCGCGGCGGCGACGTCTTCGCGCCGGTCTTCGACCCGGTGCAGGTGGAGGTCGGATTCCACACCCCGCGGCTGGCCGACGGCATCGACATCGTCGGCGCCTGGGCCGAAAAGGCCGGCCTCGACGTGGCGCTGGCCCGCCAGCTCACCGAGGCCATCCTGGTGAGCCCCGTCGACTGGGTCGCGGAGATCACCCGGGTGCACGAATCCGGAGCCCGCTGGATCCTCGACCTGGGACCCGGGGACATCCTGACCCGGCTGACCGCGCCGGTGATCCGGGGGCTGGGCATCGGCATCGTGCCCGCGGCCACCCGCGGCGGCCAGCGCAACCTGTTCACCGTCGGGGCCGTCCCCGAGGTGGCCCGCGCCTGGTCGAGCTACGCCCCGACGGTGGTGCGGCTGCCCGACGGCCGCGTCAAGCTCTCCACGAAGTTCACCCGGTTGACCGGCCGCTCGCCGATCCTGCTGGCGGGCATGACCCCGACCACCGTCGACGCCAAGATCGTCGCCGCCGCCGCCAACGCCGGGCACTGGGCCGAACTCGCCGGCGGCGGGCAGGTCACCGAGGAGATCTTCGCCGACCGCGTCGAGGAGCTGTCCGGGCTGCTCGAGCCCGGCCGCACCTACCAGTTCAACGCGCTGTTCCTCGATCCGTACCTGTGGAAGCTGCAGGTGGGCGGCAAGCGCCTGGTGCAGAAGGCCCGTCAGTCCGGCGCGGCGATCGACGGCCTGGTGATCAGCGCCGGCATCCCCGAGCTCGAGGAGGCCGTCGAGCTGATCGAAGAGCTCAACGAGGTCGGCATCACCCACGTCGTGTTCAAACCCGGCACCATCGAGCAGATCCGCTCGGTCATCCGCATCGCGACCGAGGTGCCCACCGAGCCGGTGATCGTGCACATCGAGGGTGGCCGTGCCGGCGGTCACCACTCCTGGGAGGACCTCGACGACCTGCTGCTGGCCACCTACTCGGAGCTGCGGTCGCGGCCGAACATCACGGTGTGCGTCGGCGGGGGCATCGGCACCCCCGAGCGCGCGGCCGACTACCTGTCCGGGCGCTGGGCGCAGACCTACGGCTTCCCGTCGATGCCTATCGACGGCATCCTGGTCGGCACCGCGGCCATGGCGACGCTGGAGGCCACGACGTCGCCGTCGGTCAAACGGATGCTGGTCGACACCCAGGGCACCGACCAGTGGATCGGCGCCGGCAAAGCCCAGGGCGGCATGGCCTCCAGCCGCAGCCAGCTCGGTGCGGACATCCACGAGATCGACAACAGCGCCTCGCGCTGTGGCCGGTTGCTCGACGAGGTCGCCGGCGACGCCGAAGCGGTCGCCGAGCGCCGCGACGAGATCATCGCGGCGATGGCAAAAACCGCCAAGCCGTATTTCGGCGACGTCGCGGACATGACCTACCTGCAGTGGCTGCGGCGTTACGTCGACCTGGCGATCGGCGACGGCGACTCGACCGCCGACACCGCCGCACCGGGCAGCCCGTGGCTGGCCGACACCTGGCGCGACCGGTTCGAGCAGATGCTGCAGCGCGCCGAGGCGCGGCTGCATCCGCAGGATCACGGCCCCATCGAGACCTTGTTCGCCGACCCGGCGCTGCTGGAGAGCCCGGAGGCGGCGATCGAGCTGCTGCTCGCCCGCTACCCCGACGCGGACACCGTGCAGCTGCATCCGGCGGATCTGCCGTTCTTCGTGACGCTGTGCAAGGCGCCGGGTAAGCCGGTCAACTTCGTGCCGGTCATCGACAAGGACGTGCGGCGCTGGTGGCGCAGCGACTCGCTGTGGCAGGCGCACGACGCCCGCTACGACGCCGACCAGGTGTGCATCATCCCGGGTATCGCGGCCGTCGCCGGTATCACCCGGCTGGACGAGCCCGTCGGGGAGTTGCTGGACCGCTTCGAGCAGGCCGCCATAGATGAAGCGCTCGAGGTGCTCGCATCATCGGGAACCGAGCCGCAGGCCGTCACCTCGCGCCGGCTGGGCCGCCCCGACGTGACCGGCCCGCTGGCCACCGTCCTGGACGCGCCGGACGTGCTGTGGGCCGGCCGGACCACCACCAACCCGGTGCACCGCATCGCCGAGCCGTCCGACTGGCAGGTGCACGACGGACCCGAAAGCCGCTGCGCCACACACTCGTCCACTGGCGCTCGGCTGCAGGTGGAGGGGGCCGACCGGGTGGTGCTCAGCGTCCCACTGTCCGGCGTCTGGGTCGACATCCCGTTCACGTTGCCGGCCAACACCGTTGACGGTGGCGCCCCGGTCGTGTCCACCGCCGACGCCGGCGAGGCCATGCGCGCGGTGCTGGCGATCGCCGCCGGTGTGGACGGGCCGGAGTTCCTCCCCGCGGTCGTCGACGGGACGGCCACGGTGGCGGTCGACTGGGATCCCGAGCGGGTCGCCGATCACACCGGGGTAACCGCGATTTTCGGCGAGCCGCTGGCGCCCACCCTCACCACCGTGCCCGACGCGCTCGTCGGCCCTTGCTGGCCCGCGGTTTTCGCGGCCGTCGGCGCCGCGACGACCGACACCGGCGTTCCGGTCGTCGAGGGCTTGCTCAGCCTGGTACACCTGGACCATGCCGCCCGTCTGGTCGGGCCGCTGCCCGCTGACCGGGCCCAGTTGGTCGTCACCGCAACGGCTTCCCCGGCCGTCGACACCGACATGGGCCGCGTTGTCGGAGTGTCGGTGTCGATCGCGACGGCCGGCGGCGAGGTGATCGCCACCCTCGACGAACGGTTCGCCATCCTCGGGCGCACCGGGGCCGCCGAGCTCACCGACCCGGCCCGCGCCGGGGGTGCGGTCTCGCAGAACGCCACCGACACCCCCCGTCGGCGCCGCCGCGACGTGACGCTGAGCGCGCCGGTGGACATGCGCCCCTTCGCGATGGTCTCCGGCGACCACAACCCCATCCACACCGACCGCGCGGCCGCGCTGCTGGCGGGGCTGGGATCGCCGATCGTGCACGGCATGTGGCTCTCGGCCGCCGCGCAGCACGCAGTGACGGCCACCGACGGTCAGGCCCGCCCGCCGGCCCGGCTGGTCGGCTGGACCGCGCGTTTTCTGGGCATGGTCCGGCCTGGCGACCAGGTCGACTTCCGCGTCGACCGCGTCGGAATCGACCAGGGCGCCGAGGTTTTGGAGGTCGTCGCCCGCATCGGCTCGGACCTCGTGATGTCGGCGACCGCCCGGCTGGCCGCCCCCAAGACGGTCTACGCGTTCCCCGGCCAGGGCATCCAGCACAAGGGCATGGGCATGGAGGTCCGGGCCCGCTCCAAGGCGGCCCGCAAGGTGTGGGACAAGGCCGACAAGTTCACCCGCGACGTCCTGGGCTTCTCGGTGCTGAATGTGGTGCGCGACAACCCGACCAGCATCATCGCCGGCGGCGTGCACTACCACCACCCCGAGGGCGTGCTGTACCTGACGCAGTTCACCCAGGTCGCGATGGCGACGGTGGCCGCGGCGCAGGTCGCCGAGATGCGCGAACAGGGCGCCTTCGTCGAGGGTGCGATCGCCTGCGGCCACTCGGTCGGCGAGTACACGGCCCTGGCCTGCGTCAGCGGCATCTTCGAACTGGAAGCGTTGCTGGAAGCGGTTTTTCACCGCGGCTCGAAGATGCACGACATCGTCCCGCGCGACGAGCTGGGCCGCTCCAACTACCGGCTGGCGGCGATCCGGCCCTCCCAGATCGACCTGCCCGACGACGAGGTCCGCGGCTTCGTCGCCGACATCGCGGCGAGCACCGGTGAGTTTCTCGAGATCGTCAACTTCAACCTGCGGGGCTCCCAGTATGCGATCGCCGGCACGGTGCGGGGCCTGGAGGCGCTGGAGGCGGAGGTGGAGCGACGCCGCGAGATCACCGGCGGCAAGCGGTCGTTCATCCTGGTTCCGGGCATCGACGTGCCGTTCCACTCGCGGGTGTTGCGGGTCGGGGTGGCCGACTTCCGGCGCGCCCTGGACCGGATCATGCCGCGCGACAAGGATCCCGACATCATCATCGGGCGCTACATCCCCAACCTCGTGCCCCGCCCGTTCACCCTCGATCGCGACTTCGTCCAGGAGATCCGCGATCTGGTGCCGGCCGAGCCGCTCGACGAGATCCTCGCCGACTACGACGCCTGGCGTGACGAGAAGCCGCGCGAGCTGGCCCGCAAGGTGTTGATCGAGTTGTTGGCGTGGCAATTCGCCAGCCCGGTGCGCTGGATCGAGACGCAGGACCTGTTGTTCACCGAGGAGGCCGCCGGCGGCCTGGGTGTCGAGCGGTTCGTCGAGATCGGCGTGAAGTCCGCGCCGACCGTCGCCGGCCTGGCCACCAACACCCTCAAGTTGTCCGAATATGCCCACAGCACAGTCGAAGTGCTCAACGCCGAGCGCGACGCCGCGGTGCTGTTCGCCAACGACACCGACCCCGAGCCGGAGCCCGACGACGCGCCGGAACCGGTGGCCGAGAGCGCCGTCGCCGTCGACGCGGCGCCGGCCCCCGTTGCGGCGCCGTCCGCGCCCTCGGGCGGGGTCCGCCCGGACGACATCGCATTCGACGCCGCCGATGCCACGCTGGCGCTGATCGCGCTGTCGGCCAAGATGCGCATCGACCAGATCGAGGAGCTGGACTCCATCGAGTCGATCACCGACGGTGCGTCGTCGCGGCGCAACCAGCTGCTGGTGGACCTGGGTTCGGAGCTGAACCTGGGGGCCATCGACGGCGCGGCCGAGGCCGACCTGGCGGGGCTCCGCGCGCAGGTGACCAAGCTGGCGCGCACTTACAAGCCTTATGGCCCGGTGCTTTCCGACGCGATCAACGACCAGCTGCGCACCGTTCTGGGGCCCTCCGGCAAGCGGCCCGGCGCGATCGCCGAGCGGGTCAAGAAGACCTGGGAGCTCGGCGACGGCTGGGCCAAGCACGTCACCGTCGAGGTGGCGCTGGGCACCCGGGAGGGCACCAGCGTGCGCGGCGGTGCGATGGGCCACCTGCACGAGGGAGCCCTGGCCGACGCCGCCACCGTCGACAGGGTCGTCGACGCCGCGGTGGTTTCCGTGGCGGCGCGCCGAGGCATTTCGGTCGCGCTGCCGTCGGCGGGCGGTGGCGGCGGCGCGACCGTGGACGCGGCCGCGCTGGGCGAGTTCACCGAGCAGATCACCGGCCGCGACGGCGTGCTGGCCGCGGCGGCCCGCCTGGTGCTGGGCCAGCTGGGCCACGACGAGCCGGTCAGCGCGCTGGCTGGGTCGTCAGGGGCCACGGACGCCGAACTCATCGACCTGGTCACCACCGAACTGGGCGCGGACTGGCCACGTCTGGTCGCGCCGGTGTTCGACGCGCGCAAGGCCGTCGTCTTCGACGACCGCTGGGCCAGTGCGCGTGAGGACCTGGTCAGGCTGTGGCTGGCCGACGAGGTCGAGATCGACGCAGACTGGGCGCGTCTCTCGGAGAGGTTCGAGGGCGCCGGGCATGTCGTCGCCACCCAGGCCACCTGGTGGCAGGGCAAGGCGCTGGCCGCGGGGCGCCAGATTCACGCGGCGCTGTACGGCCGCATCGCCGCCGGGGCCGAGAACCCGGAGCCGGGCCGCTACAGCGGTGAAATCGCCGTGGTCACCGGCGCCTCGAAGGGCTCGATCGCCGCGTCGGTGGCCGCGCGACTGCTCGACGGCGGTGCCACGGTCATCGCGACGACGTCCAAGCTCGACGAGGAACGGCTGGCGTTCTACCGCGGGCTCTACCGCGACCACGCTCGCTACGGTGCGGCGCTGTGGGTGGTCGCGGCCAACATGGGGTCCTATGCCGACATCGACGCACTGGTCGAGTGGGTCGGGACCGGGCAGACGGAAAGCCTTGGGCCGCAGTCCATTCACATCAAGGACGCGCAGACGCCCACGCTGCTGTTCCCGTTCGCGGCGCCGCGGGTGGCCGGCGACCTGTCCGAGGCCGGTGCGCGCTCGGAGATGGAGATGAAGGTGCTGCTGTGGGCGGTGCAGCGGCTGATCGGCGGGCTGTCGAAGATCGGCGTCGAGCGTGACATCGCGTCGCGGCTGCACGTGGTGCTGCCCGGCTCACCCAACCGCGGCATGTTCGGCGGCGACGGCGCCTACGGCGAAGCCAAGTCCGCGCTGGACGCCGTGGTGTCCCGGTGGCACGCGGAGTCGTCGTGGTCGCAGCGGGTCAGCCTGGCGCATGCGCTGATCGGCTGGACACGTGGCACCGGGTTGATGGGTCACAACGACGCCATCGTCAGCGCGGTCGAGGAGGCGGGCGTCACCACGTACTCCACCGACGAGATGGCCGCGATGCTGCTGGACCTGTGCGACGTGGAATCCAAGGTGGCGGCGGCGCATTCGCCCATGAAGGTCGACCTGACCGGCGGGCTCGGCGAGGTGGAGCTGGACATGGCCGAGCTGGCCGCCAAGGCGCGCGAGCAGGCCGCGCCGCCCGAGGAGGCCGAGACCGGGCAGGCCGCGCACGCGATCGCCGCGCTGCCGTCCCCGCCGCGCGGATTCACCCCGGCACCGCCGCCGCACTGGGACGACCTCGACGTCGACCCGGCCGACCTGGTGGTGATCGTCGGCGGCGCCGAACTCGGCCCGTACGGCTCCTCGCGCACCCGCTTCGAGATGGAGGTCGACAACGAGTTGTCGGCGGCCGGCGTCCTCGAGCTGGCCTGGACGACCGGCCTGATCCGCTGGGAAGACGACCCCAAACCGGGTTGGTACGACACCGAGACGGGTGAGCTGATCGACGAGGCCGAGCTCGTCGAGCGCTACCACGACGCCGTCGTACAGCGTTGCGGCATCCGCGAGTTCGTCGACGACGGCGCGATCGACCCCGACCACGCCTCGCCGCTGCTGGTGTCGGTGTTCTTGGACAAGGACTTCTCCTTCGTCGTCTCCTCGGAGGCCGACGCCCGCGCCTTCGCCGAGTTCGACCCCGAGCACACGGTCGTGCGGCCCGTTCCCGACTCCCCCGACTGGCAGGTGATCCGCAAGGCGGGCACCGAGATTCGGGTACCGCGAAAGACCAAGTTGTCGCGGACCGTCGGCGCGCAGATCCCGACCGGGTTCGACCCGACGGTGTGGGGAATCAGCCAGGACATGGC
Organism: Mycobacterium cajalii; assembly: GCF_045809005.2. Lineage (NCBI taxonomy): Bacteria > Bacillati > Actinomycetota > Actinomycetes > Mycobacteriales > Mycobacteriaceae > Mycobacterium > Mycobacterium cajalii. The sequence continues at coordinate 4,500,571 of NZ_CM141436.1, read as the reverse complement.
CAGTTCCATCGACCGGGTGGCCCTGTGGAACATCGTCGCGACGGTCGACGCGTTCCTGAGCGCCGGCTTCAGCCCGGCCGAGGTCATGCGTTATGTCCACCCCAGCCTGGTGGCCAGCACCCAGGGCACCGGCATGGGCGGCATGACGTCGATGCAGACGATGTACCACGGCAACCTGCTGGGCCGCAGCAAGCCCAACGACATCTTGCAGGAAGTTCTGCCGAATGTTGTTGCCGCACATGTGGTTCAGTCCTACATCGGCAGTTACGGCGCGATGATCCATCCGGTCGCCGCGTGCGCGACGGCCGCGGTGTCGGTCGAGGAGGGTGTCGACAAGATCCGGCTGGGAAAGGCCGAACTGGTGGTGTCCGGTGGCTTGGACGACCTGACGTTGGAGGCCATCATCGGCTTCGGTGACATGGCGGCCACCGCCGACACCGCGATGATGCGCGGCCGCGGCATCGCCGACTCGAAGTTCTCCCGGCCCAACGACCGGCGCCGGCTGGGCTTCGTGGAGGCCCAGGGCGGCGGGACCATCCTGCTGGCCCGCGGTGACCTGGCCCTGAAGATGGGGCTGCCGGTGCTGGCGGTGGTGGCCTACGCGCAGTCGTTCGGCGACGGGGTGCACACCTCGATCCCGGCGCCGGGGCTGGGCGCGCTGGGCGCGGGCCGCGGCGGCAAGGACTCCCCGCTGGCGCGTGCGCTGGCCAAGCTCGGCGTGGGCGCCGACGACGTCGCGGTGGTCTCCAAGCACGACACCTCGACGCTGGCCAACGACCCCAACGAGACCGAGCTGCACGAGCGGCTGGCGGACTCGCTGGGCCGCTCACCGGGTGCGCCGCTGTTCGTGGTGTCGCAGAAGAGCCTGACCGGGCACGCCAAGGGCGGCGCTGCGGTGTTCCAGATGATGGGCCTGTGCCAGATGCTGCGCGACGGGGTGATCCCGCCCAACCGCAGCCTGGACTGCGTCGACGAGGAGCTGGCCGGCTCCGCGCACTTCGTGTGGGTGCGCGACACGCTGCGGCTCGGCGAGAAGTTCCCGCTCAAGGCCGGCATGCTGACCAGCCTGGGCTTCGGGCACGTGTCCGGCCTGGTGGCCCTGGTGCACCCGCAGGCGTTCATCGCGTCGCTGGATCCCGGGCAGCGCGCCGACTACCAGCGTCGCGCGGACGCCCGCCTGCTGGCCGGCCAGCGCCGGCTGGTCTCGGCCATCGCCGGCGGCGAGCCGATGTACCAGCGGCCGCCGGACCGCCGCTTCGACCACGACGCGCCGGAGAAGCGCCAGGAGGCGGCGATGCTGCTGGACCCGGCCGCCCGGCTGGGTGGGGACGGAGCATACCAGGTGTCCGCGGGATGACCCCGCAGCATGGCCCGGCTTCTCCTCGGTCCGCTGCGCGGACCGCATCGTCGCCGGGCGGGCCCATCCGTTAGCCTGGCGATCCATGGGCATCGTCGGAGTGGGGATCGACCTGGTTTCCATTCCTGATTTCGCCGAGCAGGTCGACCAGCCCGGAACGATCTTCTCGGAGACCTTCACCCCGGGCGAGCGTCGCGACGCGTCGGACAAGAGTTCGTCGGCGGCACGGCACCTGGCGGCCCGCTGGGCGGCCAAGGAGGCGGTGATCAAGGCCTGGTCGGGGTCGCGGTTCGCCCAGCGGCCGGTGTTACCGGAGGCCATCCACCGCGACATCGAGGTGGTCACCGACATGTGGGGACGGCCGCGGGTGCGGCTGACCGGCGACATCGCCAAGCACCTGGCCGACGTCACGATCCACGTGTCGCTGACCCACGAGGGCGACACCGCGGCCGCGGTCGCCATCCTGGAGGCGCCGTAGCCTCGACCGCGAGCGTGCGTGTTTGTACGCGACACGCCGGTGATGAGCGGCATTCTGCGCACGCTCGCGCGAAGAAAGGGGAGACCATGGGCGATCTCGTCGAGCGCGTCCGCGAGGTGCTGCCGTCGGTGCGTGCCGATCTCGAGGACCTGGTGCGCATCCCGTCGGTGTGGGCCGACGCCGGGCGGCGGCCCGAGGTGCACCGCAGCGCCCAGGCGGTGGCGGATCTGCTGGCGCAGGCCGGTTTCGGCGACGTGCGTATCGTCAGCGAGGGTGGCGCGCCGGCCGTCATCGCCCGGCATCCGGCCCCGCCCGGCGCCCCGACGGTCTTGCTCTACGCCCACCACGATGTGCAGCCCGAAGGGGACGAAAGCCAGTGGTTCTCGCCGCCTTTCGCGCCGACCGAGCGCGACGGCCGGCTCTACGGGCGCGGCAGCGCCGACGACAAGGCCGGCATCGCAACGCATCTGGCGGCGTTCCGGGCGCACGGCGGGCAGCCGCCCGTGGGCGTGACGGTTTTCGTCGAAGGCGAAGAGGAGTCCGGGTCGCCGTCCCTGGGCGCGTTGCTGGCCGCCCACCGCGGCGCGCTGGCCGCGGACGTGATCGTGATCGCGGACTCCGACAACTGGAGCGCCGAGACCCCGTCACTGACGGTGTCGCTGCGCGGGCTGGTCGACTGCGTGGTGGAGGTCGCCACCCTGGACCACGGGCTGCACTCCGGGCTGTGGGGTGGGGTGGTGCCCGACGCGCTCAGCGTGCTGGTGCGGCTGCTGGCCACCCTGCACGACGACGACGGCAACGTGGCCGTGCAAGGCCTGCACGAAACCGATGTAGCCGGCCTGAACTATCCCGACTTCCCGGCCGAGCGCGTCCGCGCCGACTCGGGCCTGCTGGACGGCGTGTCCGAGATCGGCTCGGGGTCGGTGCCGCAGCGGATGTGGGCCAAACCCGCCATCACGGTCATCGGCATCGACACCACACCGGTCGCGGCGGCCTCGAACACCCTCATCCCGCGGGCCCGGGCCAAGATCAGCATGCGCGTCGCCCCCGGCGGCGACGCCGCGGCGCACCTGGACGCATTGACCGCCCACCTGCAGCGGCATGCCCCGTGGGGCGCCCGCGTCAGCGTCACGCCCGGCGACAAGGGCGAGCCCTACGCGATCGACGCCACCGGCCCCGTCTATGACGCCGCGCGGGCGGCGTTCCGGCAGGCCTGGGGCGCCGACCCCATCGACATGGGCATGGGCGGCTCGATCCCGTTCATCGCCGAGTTCGCCGCGGCGTTCCCACAGGCCAAGATCCTGGTGACCGGCGTCGAGGACCCCGGCACCCAGGCGCACAGCGTCAACGAGAGCCTGCATCTGGGGGTGCTGGAACGCGCGGCGATCGCCGAGGCGCTGCTGCTGGCCGGCCTGGCCTGATCAGACCGACAGGTCGCGGCGCAGCTTGGCGACGTGGCCGGTGGCCTTGACGTTGTACTGCGCGACGGCGATCTTCCCCTTTTCGTCGACGACGAAGGTGGACCGGATCACGCCCTGCACCGTCTTGCCGTACATCTGCTTTTCGCCGTAGGCGCCCCAGGCGGTCAACACCTTGCGGTCGGGATCGGACAGCAACGGGAACGTCAGCTTCTCGGCGTCCCGGAACTTCCCCAGCTTCTCCGGCTTGTCGGGAGAGATCCCGACGACGTCGAGGCCGGCCGCGTTGAGCTCGCGCAGGCTGTCGCGGAAGTCGCAGGCCTGTTTGGTGCATCCCGGCGTGGAGGCGGCCGGGTAGAAGTACACGATGACGCGCCGTCCCTTGTAGTCGGCCAGCGACACCTTGTTGCCGTCGGCGTCAGGCAGGCTGAAAGCGGGCGCTTTGTCACCCGGCGCCAGCCGCGTGGTCTCGGTCAAGGTTCTTCCCTTTCTGTTCACCGCCGCGTCGGCATCGGCGCCAGCTGATCTAGGGTAGTGCCTGACGTGCACCAAGCGGACTTGGAGGACAGAGACGTGGCGGACCGGGATCCCGAGGTCATCAAGCAGGAGATCGACCGCGCGCGTGACCAGCTGGCGGCCACCGTCGATTCGCTCGCCGAGCGCGCCAACCCCCGCCGCCTCGCGGACGACATCAAGGCCAAGGCGATCGAATTCGTCACCAAGCCGGCGGTGATGGTGTCACTGGCGGGCGTCGGAACGCTCATCGTCGTGGTGGTGGTGCACCGGGTCAGGAATCGCTGACCGCGCGGGCGCTGCGCCGGACGTGAATTGGAATGTCATCGGCCCAAGGCTGGGTATCGGCCATGTCGGCGACGTCGACGTAGCCACGCTCGAACTCGCCCGTCGCGGCGTCGACCAGCCGGTATTCCTGCCGGTGCAGCGTGAAGAACGTACGGATGCGCTGGCTCGACATCGACAACGCGTCATACGCCGTGGTGCCCGAGTCGCCGCGCCGTGCCCACGACATCGCGTTCACACTCGTGCAGGCGCTGCACAGTCAGGACGCGAGTCCACCGTTTCTGCAAGCTGGCGCGGCCTATTACCGACGGCTGTATCGCGTGAACCCGGAGAAGATCCGCGCGGATTGGAGGGACTGGAACCCGCTCGCGCACGCGCACCAGCGGAGCATGCGGGGAAGGGCGGGTGGAGATGTCCCGCCGGAACAATTCAGTGGAACGGGAAGAAAATCGGCACCAGCAGCGGGGTCGCAATCAGCAGCAGGACGGTCAGGGGCGCGCCAAGCCGCATGAAGTCGGTGTACCGGTAGCCGCCCATCGCCCAGACGATGGTGTTGGTTTGGTAGCCGATGGGCGTCAGGAACGACTGGGTTGCACCGAACATCACGACCGCGGCGAACGGCAAGGCGTGCAACCCCACCTGCTCGGCGATGGCGATGGCGATGGGAAACATAAGCGCGGCCGCGGCCGCGTGCGAGATCACCTCGGTCACCAGCATCGTGGCCGCCAGGACGGCCGCGAGCAGGCCATAGGCGCCCAGCGGTGCCGCGGCGCCGACGACCGTGTGTGCCAGCTTGTGGGCGAGCCCGCTGCTCTCGACCGCGTGTCCGAGCGCGAAACTCGTCGCCATCAGAACCAGGACGTTGAGGTCGATCGACCGGCGCGCGTCTTCGACCGTCACGATCCGGGCCACGACCAGCCCGAACGCGACCAGCAGCGACACCTGCAACAGACTCAGGAGCCCCGTACCGGCCACGACGGCGAGCGCGACGATGCTCAGCTCCACGGCCCCGGCGTGCTCGCGGCGAATCGGCCTGTCCCAGTTCAGCGGAGCCACGATGGCGAAGTCGCGGTGCTGGTGAAAGCGTTGGCTGAAGTCGGGCCCTGCCAATACCAGCAGGACGTCTCCGGCCCGGAGACGCACCTCGCCGAGTTTGCCCTTCAGCTGCTCGCTGGACCGATGGATCGCCACGACCGCCGACCCGTAGCGGCGGCGAAACCCGGCGGCTTTGAGACTCGACCCGGCCAGCGGCGAGCCCGCACCGATCACCGCTTCGACGAACTGACGCTGGGGATTGCGTGCCAGATGGTCGAAGTGACGGGCCTCCGACGAGACCAGCCCCGACATGCGCTGTAAATCCAATACGCGCGCAAGGTTTCCGACGAAGACCAACCGGTCCCCGACGGCCAGTAGCTCGTCGGGTCCGATCGCCGCGATGACCCTGTTCCGGCGCTCGACTTCCACGAGGAACACGCCTTCGAGGTTGCGTAGGCCCGCTTCGGCGACGGTGGCACCGGCCAGCTCACTGTGGTGGGGAATCGTCATCTCCACGGTGAACTCGCGTTCGGTGCCGGCCAGGCTGTCGCCGGGTGCGGGACGTTTCGGGAGCAGGTGCGGTCCCAGCAACACCAGGAGGACGACGCCGCCGATGGCGAGGGGCAATCCGATTCCGGTGACCGAGAACAGGCTCAACCTGCCGAGGCCCGCCTTGTCGATGAGATCGTTGACGAACAGGTTGGTCGAGGTCCCGATCATCGTCGTCGAGCCACCCAGCATGATCGCGTAGCTCAAGGGCATCAGGTAGTGCGATGGCGATCGTCCGGTGCGTCGACACCAGCGGATCACCCGAGGGGCGAACATCGCCACCAGTGGGGTGTTGGCGATGAAGGCGGACGCCGCCGCAGCCGGTGCACATGTCCGCAAGAGCTCTCGGCGGGGTTGGGCTCGCGTGCTCCTGCCGAGCAGGCGCGAGGTAGCGCCCTCGAAGGCCCCGGTGACATCCGCCGCTCCGGCCACGACGTAGAGCGCGGCGACCACGGCCAGCGACTCGTTGGCGAAGCCCCCGAGAACTTGACTCTGGTCCACCACCCCCGCCAGGTAGAGGGCCAGCACCGCGCCGCCCATGACCAGAGGGGGATTGAACCGGTCGCGCACCAGCAGGACTATCGCCACGATGACCACCGCAAGGGTGATCCAGGCATCCGCAGTCATGATTGCTGCCCCTTTTGCCCGCTCGCGCGGGAGCGTCTACGCCGCCCCGCTTTACGCCGTCTGCCGGTTTGCTCAGCCTCGGTTAGGCCAGTGACTGAGCCAATCTAACCGATGCGCTGCGGACGGTGTCCTCGCACCGCCGGGACGCCCTCGTCGTCCAGGTCGTGGTGGCCCCGCCGGCGAGAGGCGTCGCACCACCATCCGGGCTGCAAACGTAAGTCACCGGCCCGGAATAGGTTTCGTCGATCATGCACCCGGGGTCCGCCGGGGAATGACCGGTTCGGTGGGTCGTCCAGGTTCCCGTCACCGTGAATCCCGATATTTTTTCGGTGAATTCGCTTGTGTAGGAGTCCGTCTCCGTTTTCCAGCTCTCCACGCAGGGGGTGATGGAATCTGCGGTGGCGCGGCGATCGCTGATTCCGCCGGCGCCGGGCTCCCGCCCCCGCCGATCCTTACGTGGGCGCCAGACGCTCACGCAGGTCGCTGCGCCGGTGGGGCAGGAGACCGGTGCAGCCGCACCAGATGCGTCCCCAGTCCGGCAGGGATGCGTGACGGGCGCGCTCACGGATCTGCTGGCTGATCTGACCGGGCGTGATCGCCGCAAAAGCCGCCTTCTGGCCGTTCGCGGGGTCGAACCTCGGCCTTCCCCGGCCCGGCGGCGCAGACGGGGCGGTTCTGCAGCTGCGGAAAGCGGCTCGGGCAAATGCAAAAGACCCCTCCGGAGTAGGGGTTTTCGGTGGTGCGCCGTCAGGGTTTCGAACCCCGGACCCGCTGATTAAGAGTCAGCTGCTCTACCAACTGAGCTAACGGCGCTTTCGGTCGGTCTCGACCGCGTTTGCGACAATAACAGGCATCCCGCCGCGGGACGAAATTGGCCGGATGCTCCCAGAATAGCGCAAGGGCGGCGGTCCCCGGTGTCGCCCCGGCCCCGCGACGAGCTCCCATGGTGACCGACTTGTGTCCGAAATCGCCGCCTTCGGCTCGTCACGGGGGCGTCGGCAAACCCCGTAAAATGCTTCCAACCATGCGGGTCAGTGGTGACCGGAGCAGGCAGGATGATGTGGAAGGTCACTCGATGGCGGCTTTGCTGATACGCCGATCGTGGCTGGCTGTGTTAGCCGTCACGGTTGCTGTGTTCGGCGTCTCGTGCAGCGCCGACCGCCGGGCGGCACCCGCGAACGTCATCGTCGACAAGGGCACCCCGTTCGCCGATCTGCTGGTCCCCAAGCTCACCGCCTCGGTGACCGACGGCGCCGTCGGCGTCACCGTGGACGCGCCGGTGACGGTGACCGTCGCCGACGGGGTGCTCGCGTCGGTCACCATGGTCAACGAGAACGGCAGGTCCATCAGCGGCCGGCTCAGCCCCGACGGCCTGCGCTGGGCGACCACCGAGCAACTCGGCTACAACCGGCGTTACACGCTGACCGCCAAGGCGCTGGGCCTGGGTGGCGCGGCGAGCCGGCAGATGACCTTCCAGACCAGTTCCCCCGCCCACCTGACCATGCCGTACGTCTATCCGGGCGACGGCGAGGTGGTGGGGATCGGTGAGCCGGTGGCGATCCGTTTCGACGAGAACATCGCCAACCGCGCCGCGGCGCAGCGGGCCATCACCATCACCACCGACCCGCCCGTCAAAGGCGCGTTCTACTGGCTGACCAACCGCGAGGTTCGTTGGCGCCCAGAGCATTTCTGGAAGCCAGGGACCACCATCGACGTAGCGGTCAACACCTACGGCGTCGATCTGGGCGACGGCATGTTCGGCGAGGACAACGTCAAGACGCACTTCACCATCGGTGACGAGGTCATCGCGACCGCCGACGACAGCACCAAGACGATCACCGTGCGGGTCAACGGCGACGTCGTCAAGACCATGCCGACGTCGATGGGCAAGGACAGCACCCCGACGGCCAACGGCATCTACATCGTCGGCTCGCGGTTCAAGCACATCATCATGGACTCCTCGACCTACGGGGTGCCCGTCAACTCGCCCAACGGATATCGCACGGAAGTCGACTGGGCCACGCAGATCTCCTACAGCGGCGTGTTCGTGCACTCCGCGCCGTGGTCGGTCGGCGCGCAGGGCCGCAGCAACACCAGCCACGGCTGCCTCAACGTCAGTCCGGCCAACGCCGAGTGGTTCTACGGCCATGTCAAGCGCGGCGACATCGTCGAGGTCGTCAACACCGTGGGCCCGACGCTGTCGGGCACCGAGGGCCTGGGCGACTGGAACATCCCGTGGCCGGTGTGGAAGGCCGGCAACGCCGACACCTGACGCAGTCGCGCAGCGTCGGCGACCGGCTTTGGCCCACCGTCGGGCATACGGAGGATCAACCCGTCGAGACTGCAATGAACAAGGTCAGAGGGGCTCGATACCACCTCTGACCGGTGGGGTGAGTGACGGGGCTCGAACCCGCGACTTCCAGGATCACAACCTGGTGCTCTACCAACTGAACTACACTCACCATGCCGCCGGGCCGGCCCCGGACCGGGGCCGACGAACGGCGACGTCGATACTAGCCGGTCGTTGGCCCGGGGGCCGAATCGTTTGGTTCCGGTGGGTCGCTTTTGTCCGCAAGGTGAGCGGCGACCGCCTCGATTTCGCTGGTAGAGGGGCCCGGCGGGGAAACGAAGGCGGTCCGGCGGTAGTACTGCAACTCGCGGATGGATTCGTGAATGTCGGCCAGTGCCCTGTGAGCGAGGCCCTTCTCTGGCTGGCCGAAGTAGATGCGTGGGTACCAGCGCCGGCAGAGTTCCTTGATCGAACTCACGTCGACCATCCGGTAGTGCAGGAACGAGTCCAGTGCGGGCATGTCACGGGCGATGAAGGAGCGGTCGGTGGCGATGGAGTTGCCCGCCAACGGCGCGCTCCTCGGTTGTCTGACGTGGGTGCCGATGTAGTCCATCACGATCGCCTCGGCGGCCGCCAGGTCGACGGTGGACGCTTTCACCTCGTCGGTGAGCCCGGACCGCGCATGCATGTCGGCGACGACGTCGATCATCGACGACAGAGCGGCGTCCTCGGCGTGGATGACGACGTCGACGCCCTCGCCCAGGATGTTCAGGTCGGGGTCGGTGACAAGTACCGCGATCTCGATCAGTTTGTCCGAACGCAGGTCCAGTCCGGTCATCTCGCAGTCGATCCACACCAATTCGTCCACCACAGCGCTCAGCGTAGGCGTACGCGAGCCATCGCTCCCGCATCCCCCTGGCAAGTAGGGTGAGTTTGCCGAGCGGGTGACGATCGTAAAGAGGGCGCAGCACATGAGCACCGAATCAGCGGCGACGGCCGCGCAACGGATCGCCGCCGGCTACGCCGTCGACGGCCGGTCCCTGGAACTGGGCAGCGTCGTCGTCGACGGTGTCGCCGACCCGGCCGCGCGGATTCGCATTCCGCTGGCCACGATCAACAGGCACGGTCTGGTGGCCGGGGCGACCGGGGCCGGCAAGACCAAGACGCTGCAACTGATCGCCGAGCAGCTCAGCGCCGCGGGCGTGGCCGTCTTGATGGCCGACGTCAAGGGCGACCTGTCGGGGTTGTCGCGACCGGGGGAGGCCAACGACAAGACGGCCGCGCGGGCCAAAGACACCGGCGACGACTGGGAGCCCGCGGCGTTCCCGGTGGAGTTTCTGTCGCTGGGCACCGGTGGCGTCGGTGTACCGGTGCGGGCGACCGTCGCCGGTTTCGGCCCGGTCCTGTTGTCGAAAGTGTTGGGGCTCAACGCCACCCAGGAGTCGACGCTCGGGCTGATTTTTCATTGGGCCAGGCAGGTCGACCGTCCGCTCGTCACACTGGACGATCTGCGCGCCGTGATCAGCCACCTGGCCGGCGACGAGGGCAAGGCCGACCTGAAAGACCTGGGCGGGGTCTCGTCGACGACGGCGGGCGTCATCCTGCGCGCGCTGGTGAATCTTGCCGGGGAGGGCGGTGACACCTTTTTCGGCGAGCCGAAGCTCGACCCCCACGACCTGCTGCGCGTCGACGCTCAGGGCCGGGGCATCATCTCGCTGCTGGAGTTCGGCGGTCAGTCGTTGCGCCCGGTCATCTTCTCCACCTTCCTGATGTGGCTGCTCGCCGAGTTGTTCGCCGAACTGGACGAGGTCGGTGACGTCGACAAGCCCAAGCTGGTCTTCTTCTTCGACGAGGCGCACCTGCTCTTCACCGACGCCTCCAAGGCGTTCCTCGAGCAGGTCGAGCAAACCGTCAAGCTGATCCGCTCCAAGGGCGTCGGGGTTTTCTTCTGCACCCAGTTGCCCACGGACGTGCCCAACGACGTGCTGTCCCAGCTCGGCGCGCGCATCCAGCACGCGCTGCGGGCGTTCACCCCCGACGACCAGCAGGCGCTCAGCAGGACCGTCCGCACGTATCCCAAAACCGATGTCTACGACCTGGAGTCGGCGTTGACGTCGCTGGGGATCGGCGAGGCCGTCGTCACCGTGTTGTCGGAGAAGGGCGCACCGACACCGGTGGCGTGGACGCGCTTGCGCGCACCCCGATCGCTGATGGCCGCGATCGGTACCGATGCGATCGCCGCGGCGGCCAAATCCAGTCCGCTGCAGGACAAGTACGGCAATACGGTGCAACGAGAGCCGCAGCCGCCGCAAGCCCGGTCCGGCTCCCCCTCGAGCCCGCCGGACGAACCGGTTCCGCCGATGCCGGAGCCCTTCGAGCCGGAGCGGCCCGGCGTGCTGGCAAGGCTGTGGCACGATCCGGAAGTGCAAAGCGCCGTGAACACGGGGATCCGCGAGCTCATCAGAGCCAAGTTCGGCACCGGCCGTCGCAAAGCGAGATAAGGATGGCCGCGCTCGTCGCGAGCATGACGCTCGCTTGCGACACTCTCTACCCGCCGCCCAGCTTCTTGTAGAAGCTGCCGACGATCGGCGCGACGATGGCGCGTGGGGCATACCCGCTGACCACCGACATGGCTTTGGATGTCAGTCCCGGGACGATGCGCATCTTGTTGCGTTCCAACGCATCCAGCGAGGCCTGGGCGGTGTGTTCGGTGGAGATCCACAAGAAGTCGGGCACCAGTCTTTCCACCAGCGAGGCCTCGGCGTCGTCGGGCAGATCGGTGCGCACCGGGCCCGGCGCCAGCAGGGTCACATGCACACCGGAGCCGTGCAGCTCCCCGCGCAACGATTCGCTGAAGGTGTTCGCGAACGCCTTGGTGGCGGCGTACGTCGCGTTGTAGGGAATGGGCGAGTTGCCCGCCGCCGAACCGGAAATCAAGATGCCGCCACCCCTCCGCGCCACCATGCCGGGCAGCACGGCCAACGTCAGGTCGTGCACCGCCACCGCATTCAGCTGGACCTGCGCCTTCTCGCCCGCCGGGTCGAGCTTCGTGATCGGACCGAAAGTCGCGGTGCCGGCATTGGCGCACAGGATGGAGACGGGGCGGGCGGCGAGTTCTTCGCACAGCTTCGCCCGGTCCGTGGGGTCGGCGAGGTCGGCGGGCCGGACGTCGACGGCGACGCGGTACCGGTCGGCCAGGCGGGCCGCCAGCTCGTTGAGCAGTTCCTCGCGTCGGGCGGTGATGATCAGGCTGTATCCGCGCGCCGCCAGTTCGGTGGCCAGCGCCGCACCGATGTTCTGCGAGGCCCCGGTGACGACCGCGCGCGCGTCGGGGCTGGGGGCGGGTACCGGCATGGGCCCATGGTAGACAGCGTGCGCGGCGGAGCCGGGCGCGGCGGGTCGCCTGCCCGTTCCAATAGAGTCGCCGACATGAATCGACCGGGGTCGCGTTCGGACGGGCCACTGTGGTCCCGAGTGGTGGCGTGGGCGCTATGGGATTGCGGCTCTCTCGGTATGAACGCCGTCGTGGCCACGTTCGTCTTCTCGGTCTATCTGACCGGCAGCGTGGGGAAGGGGCTGTCCGGTGGTACGTCGCCGGCCAGTTGGCTGGGTCGTGCGCTGGCCGTGTCGGGGGTGACCATCGCGGTGTTGGCGCCGCTCGTCGGCGTCTGGGTGGAAGCCCCGCATCGTCGGCGGGTGACGCTGACGGTTCTGAGCGGTCTCGCGGTGACGTCGACCAGCGCCATGTTCCTGATCCGCGACGATCCCGGTTATCTCTGGGCGGGTCTGCTGCTGCTTTCGGCCACGGCCGCGTGCGGTGATCTGGCCGGCGTTCCCTACAACGCCATGCTGCGTCAGATCTCGACGCCGCGGACGGTGGGGCGCATCTCCGGCCTGGGTGCGGCGGCAGGATTCACCGGCAGCGTCGTGCTGCTGCTATTGCTCTATACCGGCTTCATTTCCGGCAGCGGCCCGGTGCGCGGACTGTTGCGCGTGCCGGTCCACGACGGGCTCTACGTCCGGGAGGCGATGCTGCTGACCGCGGCGTGGTTCGCGGTGCTGGCGCTGCCGTTGCTGTTCGTCGCCCACCGGCTGCCCGACTCCGGCGAGGTGGCCTCGCATCCGACGAGCATGCTGGGCGGCTATCGCAAGCTGTGGGCGGAGGTCAGCGCCGAATGGCGCCGCGACCGCAACCTGGTCTATTTCCTGGGGGCCAGCGCGCTGTTCCGGGACGGGCTGGCGGCGGTGTTCGGCTTCGGCGCCGTGCTCGGCGTCAACGTCTACGGCCTCTCGCAGGCGGACGTGCTGGTGTTCGGCATGGCGGCCAGTGTGGTGGCCGCGGTCGGCGCGGTGGCCGGCGGGTTCGTCGACCACCGGATCGGATCCAAACCGGTCATCCTGGGGTCACTGACGGCGATCGTCCTCGTGGCGCTCGCTCTGATGGCGTCGTCCGGTGCGCATGCCTTCTGGTTGTGCGGGTTGCTGCTGGCCATGTTTGTCGGTCCGTCGCTGTCGTCGTCGCGCGCACTGCTGCTGCACCTGTCCAAGCACGGCGGGGAGGGCGTCGCGTTCGGCCTCTACACGATGACGGGTCGGGCGGCGTCGTTCCTGGCGCCGTGGCTGTTCTCGATTTTCGTCGACGTCTTCGGCGCCGTCCGCGCCGGTCTCGCCGGCATTTCCCTGGTGTTGATCGCCGGCCTGCTCGGGATGCTGGCGGTGCGTGCGCCGGCGCGCAGCGTCGTCCTCGCCGAACAGGCGTAGCGGCGCTCAGCCCCTGGCATCGCACATCGTCAGGCCCACCCCGACCCGTCGGCTGACCTGCACCCCGGCGACGGTGACCGTGCAGGTGACGTCGTGGCCGAAGTTCACGATCGTGACGTTCGCCGGGTGGGTGGGCGACTTGGCCAGCCTGACCTGTTTGCTCCACGGCAGCGCGACGTTGAACTCGGTCTGGATGAGGCCGCCGGTGGCGACGTACATGATGCTGAGGGCACGGCCCTCGCCGGTGACGTCGTAGACGACGTCCTGCATGGCGGCCGGTGGCCCGGTCGTTTCCGACGGTGTTTCCGGGCCGAACGTCGGCGGCACCGGCGCGGGAAACGGTGAGTGCGGCGTGAGCGTCGGCGGTGCCGTGGTCGGCGTGGGGCCCCAGGTGCTCGGTCCGGGCATGGGGGGCAGCGCCGTCTGGGTTTGGATGACGGTGTTGATCAGCACCAGCGCGACGAGCCCAACGACCAGCAGTACTGCGATCCCCGAGGCGACCCACAACCAGCGCGGCGTCTTCGGGCGCCTCGGCGGCGGCGGGGCGACCCCCGGAGGCGGCATCTCGCCCGGCGGGGGCTGGTCGTACTGCCAGTAGGTCGGCATCGGTGCGGTCGGGTTGGCCTCGTTGAGGCCGGCGGACCATTGTGGATAGTGCCCGCCGTATGTGGGCGCGAACGGCGCCTGGTCGGCGTAGGCCGGGTCGACGGGCGGCGGGTACCAGCGACCGCGCGGATCGGTCGGCTCCGACCCCGACTGAGGGGGACTGAACCGCTCGGGTCGACGTGGATCGTTCATGTCCACCTCATGGCTAGCAGGGTACCTGTGCCGAAACCATGACAGGTTGCTCACCGTCGGACGCCCGATTCAGGGGCACTGATTTCCCGCCGTGAGCGCGGCGACGGTCATGGCGCGCATGACGGCGCGCGACCTCGCCGTGCGCCCGGGCTTGCTGCGCGAGTTGTCGGGGGACTTCATGGCATGCGGCGTCGAGTTCAGTAGTCCGAACACCGCGTGGGCGGCCAGCCGGGCATCGGCTTCGGCCAACTCGGGGTTCAGTTCGCGCAGCACGCAGACCCAGACCTCCACGTACTGGCGTTGGGCTTTGCGGACCTGCTTCTCGGCCGCCTCGGGCAGGTGCGCGAGGTCACGGTCCTGGATGCGGATCAGGTCGGGTTCGCCGAACGCGAAGTCCAGGTGAAAGTCGATGAGGCTCTCGAGGGCCGCCGCCGCGTCGGCGTTGCGCGCCCGCACGTCGCGGGCCCCGGCGAGTAATCGGGCGCTGATGCCCACCAGCAGCTCGACCAGCATCGACTCCTTGTTGGGGAAATGCCGGTAGATGGCCGGACCGCTGACACCGGCGGCCGCGCCGATGTCTTCCAGCCGGACCGCCAGGAAGCCACGTTCGGCGAACAGCCGTTCGGCGGCCGCCAACAGTTGCAGGCGCCGGTCGGATTTCAACTGGCTGCGGCGCTTTGGCGCCTCGGGATGACCGGTCTGGCTTTCCGGAGCGGACGCCGTCACGACGGACCTCCCGTACCCAACTCGACCGTTCGGTTAATCGTCACTAACGTAGCACGAGTCGGTGGCAATCGACTTCGGCGAGCGTCTAGGTTGGTATCCAAACCAGCCGGAGGGACCGTGGCAACCGCAGGAGCCGCACACTTCGATCCGCTGTCCATCGATCGCGGCCCGAGCGAGCCCGCGCTGCTCGAAATGACGATCGGCGCCAACCTCGCGGACACCGCCGCCGCGCACCCGACGCACGACGCCCTCGTCGACATCCCGGCCGGGCGACGGTGGAGCTACGCCGAACTGCGGGCGGCGGTGCGGGGTTTGGCGACCGGGCTGTTGGGTGCGGGTGTCGGCGTGGGCGACCGGGTCGGCATCTGGGCGCCGAACCGTTGGGAGTGGGTGCTCGTCCAGTACGCCACCGCCGAGATCGGCGTGATACTGGTGACCCTCAACCCCGCCTACCGCACCCGCGAATTGGAGTATGCGCTAAAGCAATCCGGGGTCGCGCTGGTGGTCGCGGCCCCGCGGTACAAGACCACCGACTACGCCGCGATGCTCGCCGAGGTGGCTCCGCGCTGTCCGGCGCTGCGCGAGGTGGTGTTGTTGGAGAGCCGGCGGTGGGACGAGCTCTCCGGCGCCCGGGTGGACCCGTCCGCGCTCGGCGACAGGGCGGCCGCGCTCGACGGCGGCGACCCGATCAACATCCAATACACCTCCGGCACAACGGGATACCCGAAGGCTGCCACGCTCAGTCACCGCAACATCCTCAACAACGGGTATCTGGTCGGCGAGCTGCTCGAGTACACCGCCCGGGACCGGATCTGCATCCCGGTCCCCTTCTATCACTGCTTCGGGATGGTGTTGGGCAACCTGGCCGCCACGAGCCACGGCGCCTGCATCGTGATCCCGGCGCCCGGTTTCGAACCGGCCGCCACGTTGCGCGCGGTGCAGGCCGAGCGGTGCACCAGCCTGTACGGCGTGCCGACGATGTTCATCGCCGAACTGGGTTTGCCGGACTTCGCAAGCTACGAGCTGGGCAGCCTGCGCACCGGGATCATGGCCGGTTCCCCCTGCCCGGTCGAGGTGATGCGCAGGGTGATCGAGCGCATGCACATGCCGGGCATCTCGATCTGTTACGGCATGACCGAGACCTCGCCGGTGTCCACGCAGACACGCATGGACGATTCGCTGGAGCGCCGGGTCGGCACGGTCGGGCGGGTGGGTCCGCACCTGGAGGTCAAGGTGGTGGATCCGCTGACCGCCGAGATCGTGCCCCGGGGCGTGGCGGGGGAGTTCTGCACCCGCGGCTATTCGGTGATGGCGGGTTACTGGGACGATCCCGAACAAACCGCCGAGGTCGTCGACGCCGACGCCTGGATGCACACGGGGGACCTGGCCGTCATGGACGCATCCGGCTACGTCCGGATCACGGGCCGGATCAAGGACATCGTCGTTCGGGGTGGCGAAAACATCTCCCCGCGCGAGATCGAGGAGTTTCTGCACACCCATCCCGACATCGTCGACGGCCATGTCATCGGGGTCCCCGACGCCCGGTACGGCGAGGAGCTCATGGCGGTGGTCATGCTGCGGCCCGGAGCGCCGGAGCTCACCATCGAGGCGCTGCGCGAGTTCTGTGCGGCCTGCATCGCGCACTTCAAGATCCCGCGGTACCTGTGGATCGTCGACGAATTCCCGTTGACCGTCACGGGCAAGGTCCGCAAGAACGAGATCCGGCAGCGGGCGATCGAATACCTCCGTGGCCGCGACTGAGCGGCCACTGCATGCCTGGACGGACGGTGGGCGCGATGGTATTCTCACCCCAGTTAATCGGTATTAACTGAATCTTCGCAACCCCCGACGGCGAGGAGGCCCTGCGCTATGGACAAAGTGGTGGCTACCGCTGCGGAGGCGGTCGCGGACATCACCGACGGGTCGTCGCTGGCCGTCGGGGGATTCGGGGTCTGTGGCATTCCCGACGCGCTGATCGCCGCGCTGGTCGACAGCGGGGTCACCGACCTCGAAACGGTGTCGAACAACTGCGGCATCGACGGCGTCGGGCTGGGCTTGCTTCTGCAGCACAAGAGGATTCGGCGGACCACCGCCTCCTATGTGGGTGAGAACAAAGAGTTCGCCCGGCAGTTCCTGTGCGGCGAACTCGAGGTGGAACTCAACCCGCAGGGCACGCTGGCCGAGCGGCTGCGTGCCGGCGGCATGGGAATCCCGGCGTTCTACACACCGGCCGGGGTCGGCACCCAGATCGCCGACGGCGGGCTGCCGTGGCGCTACGACGCCTCGGGGGAGGTGGCGGTCGTGTCGCCCGCCAAGGAGACCCGCGAATTCGACGGCATCACCTACGTTCTCGAGCGGTCGATCCGCACCGACTTCGCGCTCGTGCACGCCTGGAAGGGCGACCGGCACGGCAACCTGGTCTACCGCGAGGCGGCCGCGAACTTCAACGCCGACTGCGCCGGCGCCGGCCGGATCACCATCGCCCAGGTCGAACATCTCGTCGAGCCCGGCGAGATCGATCCCGCGGCGGTGCACACCCCGGGTGTCTTCGTGCAGCGGGTGGTGCACGTGCCCATTCCCGTCAAGCTGATCGAGAAGGAGACGGTGCGATGAGGAGGAGTGGCGCGAGATGAGTGCGCCGGCGACGATGCAGAGCGAAGCGATGAGGAGGAGTGGCGCGAGATGAGTTGGAGCAGGGACGGCATGGCTGCCCGCGTGGCGGCGGAGTTCGAAGACGGCCAGTACGTCAACCTCGGCATCGGGATGCCCACGTTGATCCCCAACCACGTGCCCGAGGGGGTACACGTCGTCCTGCATTCGGAGAACGGCATCCTCGGCGTGGGGCCCTACCCGACGCGCGAGCAACTCGACCCCGACCTGATCAACGCGGGCAAGGAGACGGTCACCACCCTGCCCGGCGCGGCGTTCTTCAGCTCCTCGACCTCGTTCGGCATCATCCGCGGCGGACACCTCGACGTCGCGGTGCTGGGGGCCATGCAGGTCTCGGCCAGCGGCGACCTGGCCAACTGGACGATTCCGGGCAAGATGGTCAAGGGCATGGGCGGTGCCATGGACCTCGTGCACGGTGCCCGCAAGGTGATCGTGATGATGGAGCACGCCGCCAAGGACGGCAGCCCGAAGATCGTGGAGCGCTGCACCCTGCCGCTGACCGGTGTCGGCTGCGTGAACCGCATCGTCACCGAGCTCGCGGTCATCGATGTCCGCGCCGACGGCCTGCACCTGGTCGAGACCGCCCCCGACGTCTCGGTCGACGAGGTCGTCGCCAAGACCCAACCGCCCCTAGTGATTCCAGCGGCCGCGCGGTGACGACGACGACCGCGCCCTCGTTCGCCGACGAGCACCGCCGGCTCGTCGCGGAGCTGAACGCCAAGCTCGCGGCGGCGGCCCTCGGCGGTAACGAGCGTGCCCGGGAACGCCACGTCAGCCGCGGCAAGCTGTTGCCCCGCGACCGCGTCGACCGCCTGCTCGATCCGGGCACCCCGTTCCTGGAGCTGACCCCGCTGGCCGCCCACGGAATGTACAACGACGAGTCCCCGGGGGCGGGGATCATCACCGGGATCGGGCGGGTGTC
The DNA here is from genome assembly GCF_045809005.2 of Mycobacterium cajalii. NCBI lineage: Bacteria > Bacillati > Actinomycetota > Actinomycetes > Mycobacteriales > Mycobacteriaceae > Mycobacterium > Mycobacterium cajalii. The sequence continues at coordinate 4,482,142 of NZ_CM141436.1, read as the reverse complement.
CGGGCGCGAATGCGCGATCGTCGCCAACGACGCGACGGTCAAGGGCGGCACCTACTACCCGATGACGGTCAAGAAGCACCTGCGCGCCCAGGAGGTCGCGCTGCACAACCGGCTGCCGTGCATCTACCTGGTCGACTCGGGCGGGGCGTTCCTGCCGCGCCAGGACGAGGTGTTTCCCGACCGCGAGCATTTCGGCCGGATCTTCTACAACCAGGCCACCATGAGCGCCAAGGGCATTCCGCAGGTGGCCGCGGTGCTGGGCTCGTGCACCGCGGGCGGGGCCTACGTGCCGGCGATGAGCGACGAGGCCGTCATCGTCCGCGAGCAGGGCACGATTTTTCTCGGCGGGCCACCGCTGGTCAAAGCCGCCACCGGCGAGATCGTCTCGGCCGAAGAACTCGGCGGCGGTGACCTGCACTCGCGGGTCTCCGGTGTCACCGACCATCTCGCCGACGACGACGAGCACGCGCTGCGGATCGTGCGCGGCATCGCGGCCACTTTCGGCCCGCGCGAGCCGGCCCAGTGGGAGATCCGGCCCACGGTTGAGCCCGGCCATGCGCAGACCGAGCTCTACGACGTCGTGCCACCCGACCCGCGGGTGCCCTACGACGTCCACGAGGTCATCGTCCGGCTGGTCGACGGGTCGGAGTTCGGCGAGTTCAAGGCCAACTACGGCAAGACGCTGGTGACCGCCTTCGCGCGCATCCACGGCCACCCCGTCGGGATCGTCGCCAACAACGGCGTGTTGTTCGGCGAATCCGCTCTGAAGGGAGCGCATTTCATCGAGCTGTGCGACAAGCGCAACATCCCGCTGCTGTTTTTGCAGAACATCGCCGGGTTCATGGTCGGCCGCGACTACGAGGCCGGCGGGATCGCCAAGCACGGCGCCAAGATGGTCACCGCCGTGGCCTGCGCCCGGGTGCCCAAGCTGACCGTCGTGATCGGCGGATCCTATGGTGCGGGCAACTATTCGATGTGCGGCCGGGCGTATTCGCCGCGCTTTTTGTGGATGTGGCCCAACGCGCGCATCTCGGTGATGGGCGGTGAGCAGGCCGCCTCGGTGCTGGCGACCGTGCGCGGCGAGCAACTCACCGCGTCGGGCACGCCGTGGTCGGCCGACGAGGAGGAGGCGTTCAAGGCGCCCATCCGCGAGCAGTACGAGGACCAGGGCAACCCGTACTACTCCACGGCCCGGCTGTGGGACGACGGCATCATCGACCCGGCGGACACCAGACTGGTTGTGGGGCTGGCGCTTTCGGCGTGCGCTCACGCACCGCTGGAACCCGTCTCCTACGGCGTCTTCCGGATGTGATGAGGATGTTCGACACCGTATTGGTGGCCAACCGCGGCGAGATCGCCGTGCGGGTGATCCGGACGCTGCGCCGGCTGGGCATCCGCTCGGTCGCCGTCTACAGCGACCCCGACGCCGGGGCGCGGCACGTGCTCGAGGCCGACGAGGCGGTCCGGCTGGGACCCGCCCCGGCGCGGGAGAGCTACCTCGACATCACCAAGGTGCTCGACGCGGCGGCGCGCACCGGAGCCGAGGCCATCCACCCCGGCTACGGGTTCCTCTCGGAGAACGCCGATTTCGCCGCCGCCTGCGAACGCGCCGGGGTGGTCTTCCTGGGGCCGCCGGCCCGGGCGATCGAGGTGATGGGCGACAAGATCACCGCCAAGAGCACCGTCGCCGCCTTCGACGTGCCCGTGGTCCCCGGGGTGGCCAGGCCCGGGCTGGGCGACGACGATCTCGTCGCGGCCGCCGACGAGATCGGCTACCCCGTGCTGATCAAGCCGTCCGCGGGCGGCGGCGGCAAGGGCATGCGGCTGGTGGACGATCCGGCCCGGCTGCGCGACGCACTGGTGAGCGCACGCCGGGAGGCCGCCTCCTCGTTCGGCGACGACACGCTGTTCCTGGAGCGGTTCGTGCTGCGGCCCCGCCACATCGAGGTCCAGGTGCTCGCCGACACCCACGGCAACGTCGTCCACCTCGGTGAGCGGGAGTGCAGCCTGCAGCGGCGCCATCAGAAGGTCATCGAGGAGGCCCCTTCCCCGCTGCTCGACCTGGCGACCCGGGCGCGCATCGGGGCGGCGGCCTGCAACACCGCCCGCAGCGTCGACTACGTCGGCGCGGGCACCGTCGAGTTCATCGTCTCGGCCGAACGCCCGGACGAGTTCTTCTTCATGGAGATGAACACCCGTCTGCAGGTGGAACATCCGGTCACCGAGGCGGTGACCGGGCTGGACCTCGTGGAGTGGCAGCTGCGAGTGGCTGCCGGTGAGAAGCTGGCGTTCGCCCAGGACGACATCGAGCTGCGCGGCCACGCGATCGAGGCGCGCGTCTACGCCGAAGACCCGGCGCGCGGGTTCCTGCCCACCGGCGGCCGGGTGCTGCAGGTGTCCGAGCCGTCCGGCGCCGGTGTGCGGGTGGACTCGTCGCTGCTGGCCGGCACCGTGGTCGGCAGCGACTACGACCCGATGCTGAGCAAGGTGATCGCCCACGGCGCGGACCGCAACACGGCGCTGGCGGCCCTCGACCGGGCGTTGGCCCGGACCGCCGTGCTGGGTGTGCAGACCAACGTCGAATTCCTGCGGTTCCTGCTGGCCGACGAGCGGGTGCGTGCCGGCGACCTGGACACCGCGCTGCTCGACGAGCGGGTGGCCCAGTTCGCGCCGCTGCCCGCGCCCGACGACGTGCTCGCCGCCGGGGGTCTCTACCGCCAGAGTGGCCTGGCCGAACGGGCATCGGGTGACCTCTGGGCGGCGCCGACCGGCTGGCGCGTCGGCGCGAACCCGGCGCCGGTGCGCACCGAGATGCACACCGCGCTGCGCACCGAGACGGTGTCGGTGTGGGGGCCGCCGGACGCCGCCTCCGTGCGGGTGGGGGACGGCGAGACCTGCTCTGCGAGTATCGAACTCGACGGTGCGCGGATGTTCGTGACGCTGGATGGGGTGCGCCGGGAGCACCGGTGGGCCGAGTCCGGCCGGCACCTGTGGATCGCCGACGAGCGCGGCACCTGGCAGCTGCGCGAAGCCGAGGAGCACAGGATTCACCGCACGGCCACCGCGCGGCAGGCCGAGGTCCTCAGCCCGATGCCCGGCAGCGTGATCGCCGTCCAGGTCGACTCCGGCGCCGAGGTAGCCGAGGGCGACGTGGTGGTGGTCGTCGAGGCGATGAAGATGGAACATTCTCTGCCCGCACCGGTTTCGGGGCGGGTCGAGGTGCTGGTGTTCGTCGGCGACCAGGTCAAAGTCGACCAGGTGCTGGCGCGGATCAAGGATCAGGAATCATGACGCTATCCAAGGAGTACGAAGACCTACGGGCGACGGTCGCCGATTTCGCGCGGACCGTGGTGGCGCCCGTATCGGCCAAACACGATGAGGAGCACAGCTTCCCGTACGAGGTCGTCGGCAAGATGGGCGAGATCGGCCTGTTCGGTCTGCCGTTCCCCGAGGAGTACGGCGGCATGGGCGGCGACTACTTCGCGTTGTCGCTGGCGCTCGAGGAACTCGGCAAGGTCGACCAGTCTGTGGCGATCACGCTCGAGGCGGGGGTCAGCCTCGGCGCGATGCCGATCTACCGTTTCGGGTCCGAGGAGCAGAAGCAACGGTGGCTGCCGGATCTGACGGCCGGGCGCGCGCTGGCGGGCTTCGGCCTGACCGAGCCGGGAGCCGGCTCGGACGCGGGCGCCACCCGCACCACCGCCCGGCTCGAGGGCGGCGAGTGGGTCATCAACGGTAACAAGCAGTTCATCACCAACTCGGGCACCGACATCACCTCGCTGGTCACCGTCACCGCGGTCACCAGGGCCCTCGACGGCGGCAAGAAGGAGATCTCGACGATCGTCGTGCCCAGCGGCACACCGGGTTTCACCGTCGAGCCGGTCTACAACAAAGTCGGCTGGAACGCGTCGGACACCCACCCGCTGACCTTCGCCGACGCCCGGGTTCCGGAGGAGAACCTGCTGGGTGCCCGCGGGACCGGCTACGCGAACTTCCTGTCCATCCTGGACGAGGGGCGCATCGCGATCGCCGCCCTGGCCACCGGCGCGGCGCAGGGCTGCGTCGACGAGAGCGTCAAGTACGCCAAGGAGCGCCAGTCGTTCGGCCAGCCGATCGGTTCCTATCAGGCGATCAGCTTCAAGATCGCGCGGATGGAGGCGCGTGCCCACGTCGCGCGCACGGCGTATTACGATGCGGCCGCGAAGATGTTGGCCGGCAAGCCCTTCAAGAAGGAGGCGGCGATCGCCAAGATGATCGCGTCCGAGGCGGCGATGGACAACGCCCGCGACGCCACCCAGATCCACGGCGGGTACGGCTTCATGAACGAGTATCCGGTGGCGCGGCACTACCGCGACAGCAAGATCCTCGAGATCGGGGAGGGCACCACCGAGGTGCAACTGATGCTCATCGCGCGATCGCTGGGCCTGTCGTGAGCGGGCCGGGGAAGTCGATCGTCCAGCGCGGCTTGTGGTTCGAGGAGTTCGAGATCGGCACCACCTACCTGCACCGGCCCGGCCGCACGGTGACCGAGGCCGACAACGTCCTGTTCACCACGCTGACGATGAACACCCAGTCGCTGCACCTGGACGCCGCGTGGGCGGCCGAGCAGCCGGGGTTCCGGGGCGAGCGGCTGGTGAACTCCATGTTCACGCTCTCGACGCTGGTCGGTCTGTCGGTGTCGCAGCTGACGCTGGGCACGATCGTCGCCAACCTCGGCTTCTCCGAGGTGTCCTTCCCCAAACCCGTCTTCCACGGCGACACGCTCTATGCCGAAACCGTGTGCACCGCCAAGCGGGAATCCAAAAGCCGCCCCGGGGAGGGCATCGTCACCCTCGAGCACACCGGGCGCAATCAGCACGGCGACGTCGTCGCGCGCGCGGTGCGCACCACGCTCGTACAGAAGCGGCCCGCTACGGAGGGAAATCGATGAACCTGCGCGCCGCCGGCCCGGCATGGTTGTTCTGCCCGGCCGACCGCCCCGAGCGATTCGCAAAGGCCGCAGCCGCCGCCGACGTGGTGATCCTCGACCTCGAAGACGGCGTCGCCCAAGGCGATAAGGCGGCCGCCCGCAAGGCATTGCGCGACAACCCGCTGGACCCCGCGCGCACCGTGGTCCGCATCAACGCGGTTGGCACCGACGAGCACGCCCCGGACCTCGACGCCCTGGCCGATACCGCATACGGCACGGTGATGCTGTCCAAGACCGAATCGGCGGCGCAGGTTTCCGCGTTGGTGCCCCGCGACGTCGTCGCGCTGATCGAGACGCCGCGCGGCGCGGTGTTCGCCGCCGAGATCGCCGCGGCCGAGGGCACGGTCGCGATGATGTGGGGCGCAGAGGATCTGGTGGCCGCCCTCGGCGGCAGTTCGAGCCGGCGGGCCGATGGTGGGTACCGCGACTTCGCGCGGCATGTCCGGTCGACGACGCTGCTCGCGGCGTCGGCGTTCGACCGGATCGCGCTGGACGCCGTGCATCTGAACATCGGTGACGTCGACGGCCTGCGGGCGGAGGCCGACGACGCCGTCGCCGTCGGCTTCGGCGGGACCGTCTGCATCCACCCGACCCAGGTTAACGTGGTGCGCGAGGCCTACCGTCCCAGCGAGGACAAGGTGGACTGGGCGCGAAGGGTTCTGGCGGCGGCGAAGAGCGAGCGCGGGGTGTTCGCTTTCGAAGGGCAGATGGTCGACTCGCCGGTGCTCAAGCACGCGCAGATGCTGCTGCGGCGGGCGGGGGAGCCCACGGGCTGACGGGCGCGATCAGCTTTCGTCCTCCTCGTCCGCGTCGTCTTCGTGGCGCAGGAGTTTTTCGGGGTGCCAGTAGGTGTTGGTGCGGGGTTGGCCGCGCTCGAGGTGTTTGGGTGGGATCCACTCGGTGTCGCCGTTGGTGTTTTTGCGGGTGGTCCAGCCTTTTTCGGTGATGGGGTGGTGGCCGCCGCAGCCGAAGGTGAGGTCGTCGATGCCGGTGGTGCCGGATTTCGCGTAGGGGATGACGTGGTGGACTTCGCAGTAGTAGCCGCCCACGGTGCAGCCCGGGGCGCTGCAGCCGCGGTCCTTGGCGTACAACACGATTCGCTGCGCGGGTGAGGCCAACCGCTTCGTGTGGTAGAGGGCCAGGGCCTTGCCCTTGTCGAAGATCGCCAGGTAATGATGGGAGTGGCGGGCCAGGCGGATGACATCGCTCATCGGCAAGATGGTGCCCCCGCCGGTGAGAGCTTGTCCGGCGGCGGCTTCGAGTTCGGCCAGGGTGGTGGTGGCGATGATGGCGGCCGGCAGCCCGTTGTGCTTACCCAATTCCCCGGAGGCCAGCATCGCGCGCAGCGCGGCGAGCAGGCCGTCGTGTTGGCGTTGGGCGGGGCCGCGGGCATCTGTGTCGATGGCCTCCTGGGTGGGGGTGGCGTCCAGGCGGGGCTGCTCGTCGAGGTTGTTGCACATGCCCGGCGCGGCGAGTTTGGCCCACGCCGCTTCGAGGGTGGCGCGCAGTTCGGGGGTGATCCAGCCGCTCAGGTGCGACATTTTGTCGGGGCCCTGGGCGCCCAGGATCAGCCCACGCCGGCGTGCCCGGTCGGTGTCGGTGTAGTTGCCGTCGGGGTTGAGGGCGTTGTCGAGTTGCTCGGCCAGTGTGCTGAGTTGTTCGGGGCGGATGTGGGTGCCGTGGCGGGCCAGGTCGGCTTCGGCGCGTTCGCGGGTGGGTTGGTCGACCCAGCCGGGCAGCTGGTGGCAGAAGCGGCGGATCACGGTGACGTGCTCGCAACCGAGCGTGCCCTGGCGCTGACGCAAAGCGGTCTGGGCCAGCGTCGGGGGTAGGGGTTCCCCCGTCAGCCCGTGGCGCTCGCCCAGATCGGCGGCTTCGCGCACCCGCCGGTTGGCTGCAGCACGCGAGATCAGGGTGGCCTCGGCGAGGGCGTGGGAGAGTTTGCCGCCCAACTCCTCCGGGGTGGCTTGGTGGGCCAGGGTGTTGATCACCGCATGCTCGAGGGCGGGCAGGCGCCGGCGCACCTTTTCCACCCGGCCCAGCCAGGCCAGTAACTCCGGGGTGGTCAACGCCTCGCAGTCGAACCCCAGCAGCGTGTCCAGGTCGGCGTCGAGCGCGTCGAACGCCGCACCCAACGCCTCCCGGTCAACACTCACACCGCGAAACTATCGGCACCCACCGACAGAAAACCCCGGAATGTGACCACAGAAACCAAAGTGACACAAGTTGTTTCAGGCCGCGGGCCAAACGACTACTTCCGCTGTGCTGCGGCCAATCTGGCTGCGAATTCAGGGGATTGGATGGTGTGTGCCTGCGGACCCAGTTCCGTGCGCATGGCGAAGTCGTGGTGTTCGTTGTCCAGCGCCCCCGGACTGGCGGTGGCGCGCATGGTGGCCTTGGTGGCCAGCACCACCTCGCGCGGGGCCGACGCCGGGCCGGCGGCCAGGCCGAGCGCGGCGGCGACCGGATCGTCGGCGATGCTGAGCGCCAGACCGTGGCGCACCGCGGCTTCGGCGTCGAAGCGCATGCCGAACAGCAGGGCCGCGCGGGCCACTTGCGGGCCGACCGCCCGCTGCAGCATCCACGTCGCGCCACCGCCGGGATGCAGACCCAGCTTCTGAAATCGGGCGTCGAACAAGGCGCCGGGCCCGGCGATGCGCACGTCGGCGGCCAGCGCCAGGTTCAGCCCAGCGCCGACGGCCGCGCCGTTGACCGCAGCGATGGTGGGCAGGCGGCAGTTGCCGACGGCCATGAAGCCGTCGTAGAGGCGCTGCAGCCCGGCTTCGGCCGCCCCGGTGCCCGCGGCGCCGAGCGCGCTGAGGTCGGCGCCGGCGCAGAACGCCTTGCCCGCCCCGGTGACCACCACGGCGTGCACGGCGTCGTCGTCCTCGGCCCGGCCCACCGCGGCGCGCAGCTGAGCCGACATCTCGCCGGTCACAGCGTTACGGCGGTCGGGATCGTTGATGGTGATCAGCGCGACGCGGTTCTCGACGCGATACAGCACGGGGTCGATGGGGCTCATTGGCGTCAGAGTACTGGGGGCACAAGTCCTGTGTGCTAGACGGGCACGTAGCTGGTCAAGCCGCCGTCGACGACGAACTCCGCCCCGGTGGCATAGGACGATTCGTCGCTGACCAGGAAGACCACGAAGCTGGCCACCTCGCCGGGGGAGCCGCCCCGGCGCATCGGGATGGGCGTCATCATCTCATCGGTCACGCCCCTGCTCATCGGGGTCCGCACCAGCCCGGGATGGATCGAGTTGACCCGGATGCCGTTGCCCGCCAACTCAACCGCGGCCGACTTGGTGAGGCCCCGCAGGCCGAACTTGGAGGCCACGTAGGCGTGGTGTTCGGGGGCGCCGGCCAGGCCCTGGACCGACGAGATGTTGACGATCGAGCCTGCGCCGGCATCGATCATCGGCTCGACGGCGGCGCGCATCCCCAGATACGCCCCGGTCAGGTTGACGTCGAGAACCCGTTGCCAATCAGACAGCGACGAGCCCCGCAACGGGCCGTGTGCTCCGATTCCGGCATTGTTCACCAGCGCGTCGAGCCGCCCGAAGGCGCTCAGCGCCGCGGCGACGGCCGCGTCCCACTGATCGGCGTCCGTGACGTCGAGGTGCACGAATTGCGCAGCTGCGCCCAGGTTCTCGGCGACCGTCCGCCCGTCCTCGTCGAGGACGTCGCCGACGACCACCTGGGCACCCTGCGACACCAGGGCCGCGGCGTGGGCGGCGCCCATCCCACGGGCACCGCCACTGATCAACACCACTTTGCCGTCGACGCGTCCCATGCCCGCAACGGTAGGCGCGGTCGCGCGTGCCCCGGTGAACTTGGGCGTTTGCTGGTGGATCAGGATCCAAAAGGTGTACCATTCCGCACGTTTGGGTATGGGATCGGAGTGACTTCTCAGCGACGGATGTCACGGATCGTGGACGAACACCGGTTCGACGCGATCGCGGCGGCGCTGCCCGGCGGGCAGTCGGGTCCGGTCGGGATCGCGTTTTTGGACCGTGACCTCAACATCCGTGGCTTTGACACGACCTTCGAAACGGTCACCATGCGGCGGCGGGACGAAACGCTCGGCCAGAACTTTTTCGACGTGTTTCCCGACAACCCCGACGATCCGCAGGCCAGCGGCTCGTCGCGGCTCGCCGCGTCGATGGAGAGCGCGCTGCGCCGGCACTCGACCGACCCGATGCCTATCTGCCGGTACGACATCACCGATCCGCAGAACCCGGGCGTCTACCTCCCCAAACTGTGGTCGTCCAGCAGCACCGCGATCGACGACGGCGGGGAGCAGATCGGATTGCTGCACCGCGTGGTCGAGATCACGGCGCTCGACGCGGCCCTGACCGCGTTGGCGCTGCACAACGAGCACGCCATACCCTTCGATCCCGCCGAGCAACTACACATTCTGAGCGCCCTGGCGGCCACCGTGCGCGCGGACCGGGAGCGCGTGCATGCGCTGGCACGCGAACGTGATCAGCTGCGTCGCGCTCTCGAATCCCGCGACGTCATCGGCCAGGCCAAAGGCATGCTGATGGAACGGTTTTCCGTCGATGCGGTGGAGGCTTTCGATATGCTGGTGAAACTTTCGCAGAGGACGAATGTCGTGCTGGCGGAGATCGCCAAGCAGGTTGTCGAGATCGACTCGGCGTGAGCGGCCCGCGGCACGGCGGCGTAGCGGGACGGCGACGGGGTACCCGGACCGGTAAACGGGCGGCGAAAGGACGAGCAACGTGGCCGGTTCGGTGCGGCCGCGGTGGTGCGGCACGGTGGCCGGCGCCTTGGCGCTCACGGGTTGCTCGGTGGGCGGCGGGGCGCACAGCGCGCCCGACGTTGCGGTGTCGCGTATCGGCGCGCCGATGCGCGAGCCTGTCTGGTCGTATCGCGACGGCGCCCTGTTGGGCCCCACCGACGATCACCGGCTGGCCAAGATCGCGTATTCCGGTCCCGAGGATGCGCGGACGCGACTGTCGGCGCCGATGGAAGTCGGGCCAACCTGCAGATCAGCCAGCGGGACGACCGGCAGGTGTTCGTGCCGCAGCCCGGGCGCAACAAGGTCGCCGTCGTCGACCTGACCGACTTGCGGCCCGTCTTCGACGTCGACGCCGCTCCCGCGCCCGCCTACGTCGCCCAGGATGCCGGCATGCGGATCCTGCTCGCGCTCTCGGCGGACGGGTCGGCGGTCACACCGGTGGACCAATAGGGCTATCGGCAGCTGCCGATCGCCACGGTGACCGGCGGGCCGGCCGAAACGATCGAGGGCGCGAACCGCGACCGCGCCATCGACTATCACCTGTACGGGCCCTCCGGGATCCGCTACTACCAAGACCCGTCGTCGCCGCCCGAGAAGCGCGGCTCGTTCACCATGGACGTCGGTGCCGCCGCCGGGGACGGGACCCAGGTGAAGCGCAGCTACGTCGCCGCCCGCGATGGTGATCGTCCTCTACGCGCTCGACACCCATCGCAGCGCAGCGGCAGCGGCATGGAAGTGCTCGGCCGCGCCCAACTTTCGTCGCCGATCCGATACCTGGGGACCGACGACACCCGCATCTACGCGGCCACCGACCACGATCTGACGGTGCTCGAGACGGCGAGCTTCATCGGTTACCCGAACGGGGCAATCCCGGTCGTCCGCACCGTCGACTACCGGGCGGCGCTGCCTGCCGGGCAGGTCGCCGCGGCGCCCGTTGTCGGGCATGGCAGTCGGCCCCGAGAGGGTGTACCTGACGCTGCGAGGCCAGCCCTACGTGATCAGCGTGGCAAAGCCGCGCCTGTGAAGGAGGACGACATGAACGGGGCAGCGAAGAACCCGGCGCCGGTCGGCATCGACGACGGCGTGGCGTTCCTGACCGAGCAGATGGAACGGCTCAAGGAACTCGGTGAGTGTGACAGCGGCCGAGACCAATTCGGCGATTTTGGCGTCTACGACCTCAGCGTGCGGTGGGGCACGGCTCTCGCGGGGCGGCTGCCGCGCATCGCCCACTACAGTTCGGCCGGCCTGCTCACCGACGACGACAAGCGCCGCTTCCAGTCGCTGTGTGATGAACTCAGAGAGCTGTCGCCACTGATCGAGCGGTTCAAACTGGCCCGTCCCGACCTCGCGGATCGTCCCGACGCATCCGGGTTGCCAGATAGGCGACGAGAAATGCCAGGCTGGCCACGTCGCCGAGGTACCAGCCGATTCGCGGTGCACGCCGATTGACGCCCCAGACCATGGCGCCTGCCGCGATCACGCGGCCGGCGACGAGCGCGGCGCTGTATACGAGGAAGTACTGTGGCAGTGCCGGTCGCGTTGCCCAGACGTAGGCGTGAACCGCCGCCAGGACCGCAAGTAGCGACACGCCCAGCGCGGTCACCGTACGGGGCAAGGCAAAGGCGACGTAGCCGTTCAGCGTGAGCATCGGCGACGACAAGACGCTCCGCCGCGTGCTGCGTGCACGGCGCTCGATGGCACCGGCCATGAGCCGGAATTACCCACTTTGGTGCAGGCGAGCCGATCCGCGTCGGTCCTGGCTGGCTTGACTTGGTCAAGCACCGGCGACGGTGCCTGGCATGCTTCGCGGCCGGCGGTGCGCTCTCGCCGGGCAATTTCACGGAGCAACCCCCGAGTGGACCGGAACCTTGTGTTCAAGACCCCTGGCAGGTGGCAAGTCTCGATAAGTTACTCGCCGACATGGGAGTACCGCGAGTTCGTCCCGCCGCTTCGTCATCAGCCACTGTGCAACGACCGGATCGACCGTTGGAGCCGTCAAATTCGGCCAATTCCACTGCAACGCGGACTGATCCGAGGGCAAGGGTCGTTCGCGCCGGGCAAATATGTTGATAAATCAGGAATCTGACTGTTGAAGTGTTGTCTAATAACGTGTTTAGTTGGCTTAAGCAACATGTGTCCACTATCATCGGCGCATGACACGAAGCCGACTCGAGCCGCAGCAGCGACGCCAACAGTTGCTCGATGTCGGGGCCGCGATGTTCGCGGAGAAACCGTATGAAGAGGTCTTCGTGGAGGACATCGCCGCGCGCGCCGGTGTGTCGAGAGCGCTGCTCTATCACTACTTTCCGAGCAAGCGAGACTTGTACGTGGCGATATTCACCCGTGCGAGCAACCGATTGCTGGCGCGGGCCAACCCCGATCCGGGCCTGCCGCTCGCAGAACAGCTCGCCGCGGGGCTCGAGGCCCACATCCAGTATTTCGCCGATCATCCTTTTGAGGCGATCGCGATCAACCGTGGCGCGCTATCGGATGACCCGACGATCCAGGCGATCATCAACAATGAGCTGAATGTCGTCGGCCAACGCCTGATCGACAAGCTTGCCGGCGAGGGCCGTCCACGCGATGTCACCGAGATTGCCGTGGAGGGATGGTTGGGTTTCGTTCGCGCAGCGTGTGTGAAATGGGTCCAAGCGCAGAAGATCACCCGAATCGAGCTCACCGAAATGTGCACTCGCGCATTCGAATGCGCGCTCGGATATCCCAAACACCCTGCTGTACAGCCGCTTATGACCGGTATTCGCCCTCAGGTGATGACTGCGCTGCCGGAAGGGCGGAGCTACAGTTGCGGTGCGGCCCGACGGGCCACCAACAGCTCGACCTCTTGGTAGGGCGGTGCGGTCGACAGTCCGGAAGCCGCCCACGGCGGGATCGGGCATTTGTTCGACCCAGGCCGCAGCTACCTCGACTCTGATCCCGAAAGCGCCGTACGGGCCACCGCCACCCCGCGGGGATTGGCGCTGACTGCTTTGGAGCACTAATTTCCCTAAGGTGATGTTCTCAGCTGCTGGTGTCGTCGCGCAGTGGATGGCGCCCCTCCTCACGGTTGCGGCCGTTTCCGTCCTGGGTGTTCTCGATCACGAGGGGCCGGTCGGTCCGGTGCCGGCGGTGCGCCTCGTCGACGACGCCAACCCGTTCGCCGGCATGCCCCTCTACGTCAATCCCGGCTCGGCGGCCATGCGAGCAGCGCAGCACGCCGATCCGCCGAGCGCCGAGCTGACCGCAATCGCCAACACGCCGCAGGCGTACTGGATCGTCCCGGGCGGCTCAGCGGCCACGGTCGCCAAGTACACCGGTGACGCGCAGGCTGCCGGCGCACTCCCGGTGCTGACGCTTTACGGAATCCCGCACCGCGACTGCGGCAGCTTCGCCGCGGGGGGCTTCGCGACGGGCGACGCCTACCGCGCCTGGATCGACGGCATCGCCTCCGACGTGGGCGCCTCGCGGACGGCGGTCATCCTCGAGCCGGATGCTTTGGCCATGGCCGACTGCCTGCCGGCCGACCAGCGCCAGGAGCGCTACGACTTGATCCGCTACGCCGTCGACACGCTGGGCCGCAATCCGGGCACGGCCGTGTATGTCGACGGCGGCCACCTGCGCTGGCACAGCGCCGAGGACATGGCCGCCAGACTCAACCAGGCCGGCGTCGGGCACGCGCGGGGCTTCAGCCTCAACACTGCGAACTTCTTCACCACCGAGGACGAGATCGGCTACGGCGAGGCGATCTCGGGGCTCACGAACGGTTCGCACTACGTGATCGACACCTCGCGCAACGGCGCCGGGCCGGCGCCCGACTCCAAGTTGAACTGGTGCAACCCCAGCGGCCGGGCGCTGGGCGCTCCGCCGACCGCGGCCACCGGCGGCGCGCACGCCGACGCCTACCTGTGGATCAAACGTCCCGGCGAATCCGACGGGACCTGCGACAAAGGCGACCCGCCGGCGGGCACGTTCGTGAACCAGTACGCCATCGACCTGGCCCACAACGCGGGCCAGTAGCCCTGCACCGCCGGTGCCGAGTCGCTGCGCCAATGCGGGGAAATCGCTGGCGATGACTCCTCCCGGTGGCCGAGGATCTCGGAGGCCAATTCGGCGAGCGCGGCACGCTCCCCGGCCAGCGCCGGCTGCCCGGAGTCGGTGACCTCGTAGACCCGGCGAGCGCGTCCGTCCACCCCTTCTTGTCGGGAACTCAATCCGGGTGCCGTGGATCGGCTCGATATCCGGATGAATGAGCCCCATGAGGCACGCGAAGACACAGTCGTTTTCCCGGTGTGTGAGGTGTTGCCCGCCGCGGAGTTTCGCCACCTGGCTGAGATTTCCGAAGAGGAGGAACATCGGCGGTTCGGTCCGGCCGGCTTCGAGGGGATGGTCGACAAACTCGCCGACATCGGAAAAAGCCTCGGCATCTCTGACCTGAGCAAGTTCACGGCGAACGAGGAATGCTGGCCTCGGGGGCGGCATTGGTCGACCGTGGCCGTGCCAGGCTCCAACCCGACAGGATGGAATCGGTGGGGCGCCTTCTTCGGCACGGCCCTCGACGACCATCTCCGTGACAATGACGTCGACACCGTGGTGGTCGCCGGATGCAACTTTCCGAATTGCCCACGCACCGCGCTCTATCAAGCCAGCGAGCGCGACTACCGCGTCATGTTGGTCGACGACGCGGTCTCCGGGCTCCACGAACGGGGCCGCGCCGAGATGGCCCACATCGGCGTGACGCTGTGGCGGTTACGTCTCGATCATTCCAGGAGGTCGTCGGACGGTGGTCGGATGCCGCCGTTGCTGGCGGCAGGCAGCGAATGCGTGAAGGCGGGCAGCAGGTGTGTCGGGTCTCCGCGCCAGGGAAGTGCCATCAGTTGCCGGATACTACGTCGTCCGCCGAAGGCGCGCAGTGCCTCGAAATCAGAGATATCGAGCGCGAGTTGACCTGGCGCGGTCTGTGGGTCGCCGAGCTGTACCGAACCGGTGGTGGGGGTGGTCAACTGGAGCGCCGGCAGCCCTGCCTCTCGGTAAATTCGGTCGCCCATCGTGGTCAGGAAGCCCAGTGCCACCTCGAATGTGAGATCTGGAGTTCGGGAACCGCTTTCAGCCAGCGCGCCGCGAATGTCATGCTCGTGGGTGAGGGTATCGAAGACAAGCTGGCTTGCGGATGCCTGGGGGGCCAGATCGAGCCTGGCACTCACCGCGTCGATCAGCTGCTCCCACAGGTCGAGTAGATCGTCGATGCTGGTCCCGCCGAGGCGATCGACCTGCGCCTTGGTCCATGAGGTGGCGGCCTTTTCCTCCATGTTGAGGGAAACGACGTCTTGGGCGACGCCGGCAAGGTGAGCAACTGTCTGGCGGATGGTCCAGCCGGGACAGGCCGGCACGGTCAGGTCGGCAACCTCAGCGCGGCTGCGGATCAGCCCGTCGATGCGTCTGCAGACGAGGCGGTAGGCCGCCGCGGCGTCGGAGATCGGCAACAGCTGCGGTGGTCGGCAGGTGTGGGACCGAGACGATCCCTCCTGGAATTCATTGCTGGGCAACTTATTTGACCTTCTTTCGGGCATGTTCAGGATTTACGTGTTGGCGGGTATGGTGGTGCCTGCACCGCGGTGGCGGGCGACGACGAGGTCGCGGTGGTGCGCGGCCTCCGTCTGCTGGTCGCAGCCCTCGATCACGAAGCCGGCGTCGGCGATCATCGCCCGATCGGCGTGGCCGGGTTGTCCTTGGCTGGTGAGGTAGTCCCCGAGGAACATCGAATTCGCCAGATGTAAAGCCAGCGGCTGGAGGTTCCGCAGGTGAATTTCGCGTCCGCCGGCGACCCTGACCTCGACGTCGGGGAAGGCGAACCGGAACATCGCCAGGATGCGCAGGCAGCGTAGCGGGGTCAGCGCCCACTGCCCGCCCAGTGGTGTGCCCTCGAACGGGATGAGGAAATTCACCGGCACCGAGTCCGGTTGCAGGTCACGTAGAGTCAACGCGACATCGACGATGTCCTCGTCGGATTCGCCCATACCAACGATGGCGCCCGAACATGGCGAGAGCCCAGCGGTTTTAGCGGCGGCCACGGTGGCGGTCCGGTCGTCGAAGGTGTGGGTCGAGCAGATCCGGGCGTAGTTGCCGGTGCTGGTGTTGAGGTTGTGGTTGTAGGCGTCGGCGCCGGCCGCCAGCAGCCGTTCGGCCTGCCCGTCTTTGAGCAACCCCAGACAGACACACACTTCCACCGATGGGGCCGAATTGTTGATGGCGGCGACGGTGTCGGCGATCCGCTCGATATCGCGGTCACCCGGCCCGCGGCCCGCGGCAACCAGGCAGACGCGGTTGGCACCGGCATCGATCGCGCACTGGGCGTGGCGGGCGGCTTCATCGGCGGTGATCCAGGAGTATTTCAAGATATCGGTGGTCGACCCGCTCCGTTGTGAACAATAGCCGCAATCCTCGGGGCACAGACCGGACTTCATGTTCACCAGATAGTTCAATTTGACGCGACGCCCGAAGAATTTACGCCGTACCCGTGCGGCCGCGGCGATGACATCGAGCAGGTCGTCGTCGCTGCTTGCCAACACCGCCAACAAATCGTCGCGATCGACCGGCCGCCGGTGCAGCGCCGTGGCGGTGATCGTCGACAATCGTCGGTCGAACCCCGTAGTTGTCACGACTGCTGGGTCCTGCATGGGCTTCCTCCTCGTCGGTTGTCGATCAGTGCGGATCGCCGGTCGGGATCGACCGATGCCTTACCGCGGCTGTTTCTGACCTGCGTGAAAAGGTGGCGAAGGTTGGCGGCGAGGATGCGTGGCAGCAGCGCGGGGTCGGTCAGTCGGGACGGCGGATCGATGAGGTGAACGACGCGCAGTAGGCGTTCGGTCACGGTGATGTCATAGGTGGCGGAGATCAGCGTGGCCTTGACTGTTCGACGCATCAGTCTGTGGCGCAATGATTGTCTGCTGGAGGGCGACGGGACGCGGTCGTTGGCCTGGTTGCGGGTCCACGTGGGGCCGATGTCGGCGGCGGCGGCGTCAAAGAAGCGCCGGGCCAGGTCGCGATCGCCGCCATGCAGGCAGTTGCGCAGCGCAATAGCTTGCAGTGCGGCCATGGTCATGCCTTGCCCGTAGACGGGGTTCAGGCTGCACAGTGCGTCTCCGACCACCAATAATCCACGCGGGAATTTCGGCATCCGGTCGTAGCGGCGCCACACCGCGGCCGGGTTACGCAACATGGCGATCCTCCCGACAGGATCGGCGCGGCGCAACACGTCCGAGATTGACCTGGGTAAGGTTTCGGCGGCCACGTCGAGCATGGTCGCGAAGTCGGGCGGTGCGCCGCCGTGCCCGGTAGACCGGGCGACGGCCAGCATCCAGGTGTCGTGCTCGCACGCCATCAGCAACGCCCCAGGCCGGCCGAGGCCTTGATTGGTCGCGACCAATTGTTCGTCGATGCGGCCGTGGGGCAGACGGAACCGTTGACTGGAATAGCCCAGCGCCGTGGTGGATCGCGTCTCGGTCGGGCGGCCGTACCCCAGACCTTCCAGAAACGCCGGAGTGCGTGCGCCGCGGCCCAGTGCATCGACCACCAGGTCGGCATCCAATGTTGTTACTACGCCGTTGTCACGGTTGATGATTCGCGCCCCGGTGATTGCGTCGCCGCCAGCAACTGGTTCGACGACGTCGTGGCCGTCTCTGACCGTCACATTGGGCAGGGTCATCACGTGTCGGCGCACGTGGAATTCCACAAATGGTCGGGTGGCCAGACACAGTGTCAACGCTGCCGGCTCGGCCAACCTGCCCGAGCGTTTCAACTCGCAGTGGCCCACGCGCGTGTAGAACCGCGACAAGTCGCCGTCGTCGACGACCACCGCTCCGGCTGCGGCCAGCTCGTCGAGCAGACCGGGAAACAATTCCGCCAACACCTGGATGCCGCGACCCAAGAAATTGTGGAGATGTCGGTCCTGCGGCGCACCCTTGCGTTCGCTCGGGTGGCCTGTCAACCTGTCGCGCTCCACCACGGTCACCGAGTCGTAGAACTCTGAAAGCGCTTTCGCGGCAAGGAGACCCGCAATCCCGGCACCCAACACCACAGCGTGCTCACCGATCTCGCTCACATTACGGCCCCTTTCGCTACGGGAGATCGCTGACCGGCGCAGGTGCGGCATGGCGGCCACCAGACCCCGCGATCGCGCGGCTCGAGCAAGCCCATGACGGAAGACGCTACACCAAAAAATAAGAAAAGTAAGGAAAAGTTAAGACAAAAATAAGGTTCTTGGACGTTCGCGGAACAGGTCCGCGGAAGCGTGTGGTTGGAAGCAACGAGTTCTGCCGGTGTTTGATCCGTCACGCCCGCCCGACGATGTTGACGTGTGCGGATGCCTGAGGTGACCCGTCTCGTCGGCGGGATGGTTTCACGACCGGGACCGCACTCGATCGTTGTGGCTGATCAGGAGGCGGTAGCCGGCGTCGAGCTGATCTTTGTGCACCAGGTCCGCATGTCGGTCATGCCAATGTCCGGAGTGCAGGTCGTCCGCCAGCCGGGTTAGTCCCTCGGTCAGGGCGGGCTCGCGTGCGTAAGCGAGCATGGACATGCCGGCGCGCACGGTGGGGTCCAGGTAGGCGGCTGGGCGTCGCCAGAAGGCGGCCCCGAACCCGTCGGTGCAGTCGTGGGGCACCGGAACCGTCTGCACCTCTGCGCCCCCCAACAGCTCTACGAGGCGTTCGATCGGCACGGACAGTTCGTCGCTGATACGGGTGGCCTCGGGCAGGTATTCGCGCAGCAACCAGAAGTTACGGGTCACCGTTTGGTCCCACGTAAGCACCACGATTCGATCGCGGGTGACTCGGTGCAGTTCGTCGATGCCGGCTGCGAGGTCGTTCCAGTGATGCACTGTCAGTATTGCCATCGCGGCGTCAACACACTTGTCTCGCAACGGCAGGGCTTCGGCGCTGGCCTGTATGCCCGGAGCGGATTCCGGCGGACGTTGATTGATCATCACCATGCTGGGCTCGACGGCGGCGACGGTCTGGGGCGGTTCATAGGAGCCCGTTCCGGCCCCGACGTTGAGCACGGTGCTCATCGTGGCGAGTGCGGCACGGATTTGGGCGGCGATGCGCGGGTCGGGCCGCCGCGTTGCGCGATAGCTACTGCCGATCCGGTCGTAGGCAACCATCGGTTCCAGCCTGGCGCACGTCCGTGCGTTCCGCCAGGGCAATCACGGCCGGATTGTTGTCGCCCGTCGTTTTCGCGGAGCCTCAGTCGACGTGATGGCAAACCTGATGCGGCAGGCCGGTGCGCACGAGCATGATGTAGCGATGGTGATCACCATTGGGCGGGGCGATTTCGACCTGACCGCGCAGCCGAGCGCGGGTACCGGCGCAGCCGGACGCCGCCGAACGGATTCGCCACTGCGGTCCAGGTGCCGATGAGCGCCCGGTTTGGTGATTCGACTCGCAGCGTCAAAGCCGTGAGTGCGCAGGCCTTCCCGGGTCATCCGGTGGCGCCGCCCGCAGTGCTGGCCGCGACCTTCCACCTGGCGAATGACGACGCCGCGGACCTCGATGCCTACGGCCGCAGCTCCAATCCGACCTGGCGGCACCTGGAATCGGCGCTCGCCGAGCTCGAGGTGTCGGCCGGCGCGTTGGTGTTCAGCTCAGGGATGGCGGCTATCAGCGCCGCATTGTGCGCACTGACCAAGCCGGGGGCGGTATTGGTGCTGCCGGCCGACGGTTACTACCAGGTGCGCCGCTATGCGGCTGAATACCTTGTGCCCGTTGGAGTCACGGTTGAGGAGGTGGCCAGTGCACAGATCTGCGATGCCGCGGCAGGTGCCGACGTGGTGCTGGCTGAGACTCCCACCAACCCGGGACTCGATGTTGTCGATCTGCAGCAGCTGGCGAGGGCCTGCCATCGCCGGGGCGCGCGCCTGATCGTGGACAACACGACCGCCACGCCGCTGGGCCAGCAGCCGCTGGCACTGGGTGCCGACCTCGTGGTGGCCAGCGCCACCAAGGGCCTGTCCGGTCACAGCGACCTGCTGGCCGGCTACGTGGCCACCAACGATTCGGAACTGCTCGCCGCCATCGAACGTCAACGGCTGCTTGCCGGAGCGATCTTGGGCGCGTTCGAGGCCTGGCTGGTGCTGCGCAGCCTGGGTAGCGCCGGATTGCGCTTCGAGCGCCAATGTCACAACGCGCAGGCGCTGGCGACGATGCTGCGGGACCATCCGAGTGTGCAAGCGGTGCGCTACCCGGGGCTTCCCAACGATCCCGCGCATCCCGTGGCCGCGGCGCAGATGCGCAGCTTCGGTGGCCTGGTGTCTGTCGAGCTGGCCGACGCCGCCGCCGTGCATGCCCTTGTGCGGGGGAGCGAACTGCTCATCGCGGCGACGAGCTTCGGCGGCATCCACACCTCCGTCGATCGCCGTGCCCGCTGGGGAGACCCCGTGGCGGACGGATTCGCGCGCATCTCATTGGGCATCGAGGACACCGATGACCTTCTGGCAGACGTCGAACGCGCCCTCACCTGCCTGTGATTCCCACACCCACGCGTTAGGTTCGTCGTGTCGGTCGACAGCAGAAGGGATGAAACTGCGGCGTGAGCGGAGGTCGTTGATGAGGATTCGGGCAGGAAGCGGCATTGTGCTTCACCACAGCGCAGTGTGATTGACGAGCGCATCGGCAACAGGCCCGACACCAAAGAACAGGAATAGCAGCCGTACCGACATTGGCCCGTAGCGGGTGAGCACTCGGACGAGTCGGCGCTGAATCCGCCTGGCTCGCATGGTTCGTTTCATCGAAATCAAAAGTCGTACGCAGGGTCGTTGTCGAGAATTTTCGCGAACATCGCGGTGAGCCCTCGGAGGTCGGATTCGGATCGCGCACTGTGGCATGCGTTGTGCAGCTCGGTCAGGTCGGTGTTCAGCCAGTTGAGCCCGGCGCTGCGTTCGGAGAGGAGGAGGTCGAAGAACTCGCGGGTGGTGCGGCCATTGCCCTCGCGGAAGGGATGGGCAAAGTTCGTGTAGTCGTTCAAGTAGGCGACGGTGTATGCGAGATCTGCCTCGGGGACATCCTTGAGTTGGTTGAGCCGGTGAATGTCAGCGGCGACATGGGTCATCGGCTGGTCGATGCTGCCTGGTGGGCAGAAAGGCTCGCCGCCCTTTTCGATGCCGACGGTCCGCAGTTCTCCGGCCCAGACGTATACGTCCTGGAATAGCTGACGGTGGAGCGCTTGCAGGTAGGCGAGATCGTATGTGCGGTGACCCAGAAGGCCGGGGGCTTCGCGGAGTTCGATGACACGCGCCTCGACGAGGTCGTTCTCCGCGTCCCGCAGCGCTTCAGGTGTCTGGGCACCGACCCGGTTTCTCAGGATGCTGGTGCCAGGGATGAAATAGCCCCGCCAGTTCTGCTCGGGATCGCCGGTGTCCCAGGGGTGCTGCACTCCCGAGCTCGGCTACTGGAGGTTGTATCGGCGCCGGACGCGGTCGCGTAGTTCAGCGGCGGTGATGGAGCCGAGCGCGTAGGCGACCTGGTCGGCGCGCGTGGCGTTGGTGCTGCGGGAACCCTCGAGCTCGGTGCTGCGGCGGATTGCGCGGACGGCTTTGACCCGGCGCTTGGCCTTCTGTAGCCCGGTCACCTGGACACCACCTTCATTCAGTCCCCCTAGGATAGACGACGTAACTGACGAGAGGCACGGCCTCGAAAGCCGTGGCGTTACTCCGCTTGTTGACGATCCAGCAACGCGATACTCGATACAGTGAAAGCCCGTGACTAGTGTCCTGCGCCATTAATTCGTTACATAATTGTAATCGATGGGCTTCGGCGGCGTTCCGCAACGAATCACGTTGGTGGATGGGATGATTCGTGTATGGCATCACGTGGGCGACCGACGGCGGAGTTGGCCTTGACCGAGGAGGAGCGTGAGACTCTGGTTCGGTGGTCACGGCGGCCGAAGTCGTCGCAGGCATTGGCGTTGCGGTCACGGATCATCCTGGCCTGCGGCGAGGGTTTGTCCAACAAGGCGGTGGCCGCGAAATTGGGTGTGTCACAGCCCACGGTGGGCAAATGGCGTACCCGGTTTGTCGACAAGCGGCTCGATGGGCTGGTCGACGAGCCGCGTACCGGTCGCCCGCCGTCGATCCTGTTGGACAAGGTCGAAGAGGTGATCGTGACGACGCTGGAACACAAGCCGGCCAACGCGACACACTGGTCGCGGACCTCGATGGCAAAGCGCAGCGGCCTGTCGCCCTCGACGATCGGGCGGATCTGGCGCAAGTTCGAGCTGAAACCGCATTTACTAAGGAGTTCGTAAGTAAGTCGAGACATGCCAGCGAAAATACCTGCTGGCCGATGATATTCGGCGAGAATAGGTATGTGCGCGATAACGATGGCCGCAAGCTTGATCACAAGACGCTCGAAGTGCTGCGGAAGCGGGCGGTGGAGCAGGTCGAGGCGGGTGAGCACCCCGAAAAGGTCGCTGTGACAATGGGGTTCCACAAGAACACCGTCTACGGGTGGCTGGCCAAGGTCCGCGACGGCGGCAAGGACGCGTTGGCGGCCAAACCGGTTCCGGGTCGCCCGCCCAAGCTGGTGCCGGAGCAGCTCTCGCGACTATATGAGTTGATCGTGGGCAGCGATCCGCGCCAGCTGTCGTTCGGGTTCGCCCTATGGACCCGCTCGATGATCGCCGAGCTGATCCGCCGCGAGTTCGCGATCACCCTCAGCGAGGCCAGCGTGGGCCGGCTGCTGCACACGATGGGCCTATCCCCGCAGCGACCGCTGCATCGCGCCTACCAGCAGGACCCCGATGCGGTCGAACAATGGAAACGCGAACAATTCCCCACGATTCGTAAGGCCGCCAAAAGGGAGAGCGCGACGATCTATTTCGCCGACGAGGCCGGCGTGCGCTCGGACTACCATTCGGGCACCACCTGGGCGCCGGTCGGGCGCACACCGGTGGTGGCCAACACCGGCGCCCGCTGGAGCATCAACATGCTCTCGGCT
Source organism: Mycobacterium cajalii (assembly GCF_045809005.2). NCBI lineage: Bacteria > Bacillati > Actinomycetota > Actinomycetes > Mycobacteriales > Mycobacteriaceae > Mycobacterium > Mycobacterium cajalii. The sequence goes on along the minus strand of NZ_CM141436.1, from coordinate 4,459,429 downwards.
GTGAGTGCTCAGGGCAAGCTGCGATTCATGGTCCACGACGGCAAGGTCAACTCGGCGGTGTTCATCGAGTTCTGCAAGCGCCTGCTGCGCGACGCCGCCGCCCCGGTCTACCTGATCGTCGATGGCCACCCCTGCCACCGAGCCAGGGCCACCAAGGAATTCGTGGCCTCCACCGGCGGCAGGCTCAAGCTGTTCTTCCTGCCCGGCTACTCGCCCGAGCTCAACCCCGATTAGTGGGTGTGGAAGAGCGTCAAGCACGACCGCATCGGCAAGACCGGCGTCACCAGCAAGGATGACCTGAAGAACAAGGCCACCAACGCGTTACGCCGACTGCAGAGACTCCCACACCTGGTCCAGGGATTTTTCCGCGACCCGAATTTGGCCTACATCGCGGCCTGACTCGACTTATTTACGAACTCCTTAGTAAATGCGGTTTCAGCTCGAACTTGCGCCAGATCCGCCCGATCGTCGAGGGCGACAGGCCGCTGCGCTTTGCCATCGAGGTCCGCGACCAGTGTGTCGCGTTGGCCGGCTTGTGTTCCAGCGTCGTCACGATCACCTCTTCGACCTTGTCCAACAGGATCGACGGCGGGCGACCGGTACGCGGCTCGTCGACCAGCCCATCGAGCCGCTTGTCGACAAACCGGGTACGCCATTTGCCCACCGTGGGCTGTGACACACCCAATTTCGCGGCCACCGCCTTGTTGGACAAACCCTCGCCGCAGGCCAGGATGATCCGTGACCGCAACGCCAATGCCTGCGACGACTTCGGCCGCCGTGACCACCGAACCAGAGTCTCACGCTCCTCCTCGGTCAAGGCCAACTCCGCCGTCGGTCGCCCACGTGATGCCATACACGAATCATCCCATCCACCAACGTGATTCGTTGCGGAACGCCGCCGAAGCCCATCGATTACAATTATGTAACGAATTAATGGCGCAGGACACTAGGGGCCGTCCGTCGGCGCCGTCGCTTCGGGACCGCTGTACGACGCGGCCACCGTGCTCGGGGACCAGGTCCAAGACCCTGTCTTCGTATGCGATCAGCGCCTCATCCGCCCCCGGATGAGCCCACAGCAGCGCATAGAAAGTGAGGCTCATACGACCAAGCCCAGCACACGGCACGCGGTGAGGCGTCACGCACGCGAACGCGAAAATATCCCTGGCCGTATCCCGCCCGCTCAACACTTCACGCTGATTACATTTCAAAAGTTGCGGTAAGGGCGGGCGGTGGCGTCAACCGGTTGACAGGAGGTGGGTTCGAACGCTTGGGCGAATCTGCTGGTGCGGGTACGCAACGCGCTGATACCAGCTCTGACCAGTGCCCCCGGCACGACTCGAACGTGCGACCTAGGGATTAGAAGGCCCTTGCTCTATCCACCTGAGCTACGGAGGCAATGTGCACGTCAGTCTAGCCAACGGACGTCGGCGGTTCGGCCGGAGCAACACGACGCGCCCGAAAGGGCTTCCGCCGCCGCGATTATCGGTTAGGGTAGTGACCCTCGACACACGTACAACATCGGCTGGACATGAGCCGTTAACCGCAATGTGGCGTGTGCCTGACGTCGAGGGGTGGCATAGCTATGAGCGTGGCCATAGATGTGGCTTCGCGGTGCTCGCGGGCCAGTGCCCACGCGCTGCGACTGGCGGCCGATGCCAGGGATACCTGCCGTGCCAGCGCGCTGCTGCTGCGCGGTTCGCCGTTCGCGCTCGGCTGGGTCGCGGGCTGGCTGTCCACGGAATTTCCGCCCCACGTGGTGACCGGACACGCGTTGTCGCGGGTGGCCCACCCGGCCGTCGGCCGGGTCGCCACCACCTGGGCGGCACAGCGCGCCGATCAGGCCCTCACCGCGGCCCTCGAGGACGCTTTGGGGCCCGACTTTCGCGACCAGGTGTCGCATCCGACCTGCCGTACGTCGCAGCGCACCCCCCGCGACGGCCTCTTCCAACGGCCCGGCCCGCACCGCCGCTACGCGGGCCACACCTCCGACATCTCCTACGGTCCCGGTGGCACCGCGCACCTGCTCGACATCTGGCGGGGCCCCGACGTGGCACCCGGCAGCCGCGCCCCGGTGCTGATCCAGGTGCCGGGCGGCGCATGGACCGTCGGCGACAAACGGGTTCAGGCCTACACGCTGATGAGCCGGATGGCCGAACTCGGCTGGATCTGCGTCTCGATCAACTACAGCAAGAGCCCGCGCTGCACGTTCCCGGCGCACCTGATCGACGTCAAGCGTGCGATCGCCTGGGTCCGCGAGAACATCGCCGACTACGGCGGCGACCCCGACTTCATCGCGATGACCGGCGGCTCGGCCGGCGGGCACCTGGCGTCACTGGCCGCGCTCACGCCCAACGATCCGAGGTTCCAACCCGGATTCGAACGCGCCGACACCACGGTCCAGGCCGTCGCGCCCTACTACGGGGTCTACGACTTCGTCGACGCCGACAACATGCACGATCTGATGCTGCCGTTCCTCGAGCAGTTCGTGATGAAAGCCCGCTACGCCAGCGCCCCCGAGCGGTTCGAGGCGGCGTCCCCGATCTCCTACGTCCACCCCGAGGCTCCGCCGTTCTTCGTGCTCCACGGCGAGAAGGACGAAATCGTTCCCTGCGGCCAGGCCCGCTCCTTCTGTGCGGCGCTGCGCGCGGCCGGCGCACCCACGGTTGGCTACGCCGAGCTCGCCAACGCCCACCACGCCTTCGACATCACCCCGACGCTGCGCTCGCGGCTGGCCGCCGACGCCGTCGCCGACTTCTTCGGTGTGGTCTACGGGCGGCGCTCGAGCGCGCTGATGGATTCGCTGCCGCTGGCGGTCACGTCCGCCAGCTGACGTCCGGACCCGTCGCCGGCGCGGGGCCCGCGACCGGATCGTGCCTTTTCACCAGCCCGTCAACCCGACTAGCGTTGTGGTGGCGATTGGTCCGAGGTGAGAGGCTTGGTCGGCGGTGACACGTATGGCACGTCGAGTTGGTGATCATGGCTGAGGCCAACGATTCCGTGGCCGTCGTGAAATTGTCCGACGAGCTTGGACCGGTCGACTACCTGATGCATCGGGGCGAGGCCAATCCCCGGACCCGCTCGGGCATCATGGCCCTGGAATTCCTTGACGCGACACCGGACTGGGACACCTTTCGCACCCGCTTCGAGAATGCCTCGCGCCGGGTGCTGCGGCTGCGGCAGAAGGTGGTCGTCCCGACCTTGCCGACGGCGGCGCCGCGCTGGGTCGTCGATCCCGATTTCAACCTGGACTTCCACGTGCGCCGCGTGCGGGTGTCCGGGCCGGGCACGCTGCGCGAGGTGTTCGACCTCGCCGAGGTGATCCTGCAGTCACCGATGGACATCTCCCGGCCGCTGTGGACGGCCACCCTGGTGGAGGGCCTGCCTGACGGGAGGGCCGCGACGCTGCTGCACGTCAGCCACGCCGTCACCGACGGCGTCGGTGGCGTGGCGATGTTCGCCGAGATCTACGACCTCGAACGCAACCCCCCGCCCAGGCCGACGCCGCCGCTGCCCGTTCCGCAGGACCTGACGCCCAACGAGTTGATGCGGCAGGGCATCAACCGGATTCCCCTGTCGGTGCTCGGTGGCGTCCTGGGCGCGGTGTCCGGTGCCGTCTCGACGGCCGGGCGGGTGGTGCTGGAGCCGACGTCGACGGTCTCGGGGATCGTGGGCTACGCCATGTCGGGGATGCGGGTGCTCAACCGGGCCGCCGAGCCGTCGCCGCTGCTGCGCCGGCGCAGCCTGGCCACCCGCACCGAGGCGATCGACATTCTGCTCGCCGACCTGCACAAAGCCGCCAAGGCCGGCGGGGGATCGATCAACGACGCCTACCTCGCCGGTCTGTCCGGGGCCCTGCGTCGCTACCACGAGGCCCTCGGCGTGCCGGTCAGCACGCTGCCGATGGCGGTACCGGTGAACCTGCGAGCCGACGCCGACGCGGCCGGGGGCAACCGGTTCACCGGAGTCAACCTGGCGGCGCCGCTGGGCACCGCCGACCCGGTTTCCCGGATGCGCAAGATCCGCGCCCAGATGACCCAGCGCCGCGACGAGCCCGCGATGAACATCGTCGGCTCCCTCGCGCCGGTGCTCAGCGTGCTGCCGACCGCCGTGCTGCAGGGGATCACCGGCTCGGTGATCGGCTCCGACGTCCAGGCCAGCAACCTCCCGGTCTACCCGGGGGACACCTACCTCGCCGGCGCGAAAGTCCTGCGCCAGTACGGCATCGGCCCGCTGCCCGGCGTGGCGATGATGGCGGTGCTGATCTCTCGGGGCGGGTGGTGCACGATCACCGTCCGCTACGACAGGGCGGCGATCCGCGACGAGCCGTTGTTCGCCCAGTGCCTGCTGGAGGGTTTCGACGAGATCCTGGCGCTGGCCGGCGACCCGGCGCCCCGCGCGGTGCCCGCCTCGTTCGGCGAGCCGGCCGCGGCGGCGTCGCGATCGGTGGCGGGATCATGAGCGCATCCGAGGAGCAGGGGACCGAACGCGACATGCAGAAACCGGCGACGGACATGCGACTGCCCGGATCGGTTGCCGAGATCATGGCCAGCCCACCGGGGCCCAAGATCGGGGCGTTCTTCGACCTGGACGGGACCCTGGTCGCCGGCTTCACCGCGGTCATCCTCACCCAGGAGCGTCTGCTGCGCCGCGACATGGGGGTGGGGGAGCTGCTCAGCATGGTGCAGGCGGGTCTGAACCACACGCTCGGGCGCATCGAGTTCGAGGACCTCATCGGCAAGGCTGCCTCCGCGCTGGCCGGGCGGCTGATCGACGACCTCGAGGAGATCGGCGAGCGCCTGTTCGTGCAGCGGATCGAGGGCCGCATCTACCCCGAGATGCGCGAACTGGTGCGGGCGCACGTGGCGCGTGGACACACCGTGGTGCTCAGCTCGTCGGCGCTGACCATCCAGGTCAACCCGGTGGCCCGATTCCTCGGCATCACCAACATGCTCACCAACAAGTTCGAGACCACCGAGGACGGCATGCTCACCGGCGGCGTTCAGAAGCCCATCCTGTGGGGGCCCGGCAAGGCCGCCGCGGTGCAGCGGTTCGCCGCCGAGAACGGCATCGACCTCAAGGACAGCTACTTCTACGCCGACGGCGACGAGGACGTCGCCCTGATGTACCTGGTCGGCAATCCGCGGCCGACCAACCCCGAGGGCAAGATGGCCGCGGTGGCCAAGCGGCGCGGCTGGCCGATCCTGCGGTTCAACAGTCGCGGACCGGTCGGCCTCCGCCGGCAACTGCGCACGCTGGCCGGTTTCGGTTCGCTGTTCCCGATCGCCACCGGCGCGGTGGGGATCGGGATGCTCACCCGCAGCCGGCGGCGCGGGGTCAACTTCTTCACCTCCACCTTCTCCCAGGTGCTGCTCGCCACCACCGGTGTCCAGATGAACGTCATCGGCCGGGAGAACCTGACCGCGCAGCGCCCGGCGGTGTTCATCTTCAACCACCGCAACCAGGTCGACCCCGTCATGGTCGGCGCGCTGGTGCGCGACAACTGGACCGCCGTGGGCAAGAAGGAACTGGCCAAGGACCCGATCATGGGCACGATCGGCAAGGCGATGGACGCCGCGTTCATCGACCGCGACGATCCGAGCGCCGCCGTGGAGTCGCTGCACCAGATCGAAGAGCTCGCCAGAAAAGGACTCTCGGTCGTGATCGCCCCCGAGGGCACCCGCGTGGACACCACCGAGGTCGGACCCTTCAAGAAGGGCGCGTTCCGCATCGCGATGTCCGTCGGCATCCCGATCGTGCCGATCGTGATCCGCAACGCCGAGGTCGTCGCCGCGCGCAACTCCACCACCATCAACCCGGGCACGGTCGACGTGGCGGTGTTCCCGCCGATCCCGGTGGACGACTGGACGGTCGAGACGCTGCCCGAGCGCATCGCTGCGGTGCGCCGGCTGTATCTGGACACGCTGGCCGACTGGCCCGCCGACGAGCTGCCCGAATCCGATCTGTACAAGACGAAAGCGGCCAAGAAGGCCCCGGCCAAGAAAGCCCCAGCGAAGAAGGCCCCGGCCAAGAAGGCCCCAGCCAAGAAAGCTGCGGCCAAGAAGGCTCCGGCGAAGAAGGCTCCGGCGAAGAAGGCTCCGGCTCAGAAGGCCGCGGCGAAAGCCCAGCCGAAGGCCCCCGGCCCCGGCGAGGATACACCCGAATCCGGGCCCCGAGGGCGCGCGTGAGCGAACCGGCCGCAGACACCAGCGCAGTCCTCAGCGCTCAGGATTCGCTGGTGTTGGCGTCCATGGCCTCGCCGGTCGAGATGGAGCTGATCACGACCTGGGTGGAACGGCAGCGCGCCGACCACCCGGGGACCCGGGTCGACGTGCTGCGGCTGCCCGAACCCGACGCACCGCCGTCGGAGCTGACCGCGCTGGCGCAGCAGCTCGAATCCGGTGACGACCGTTCGATCGTGCCGGTTCAGGTGTTCTGGTTGCCGCCCCCGGATCGCGGCCGGCTCGCCAAGGTGGCGGGCCTGCTGCCCGGCCTGGATCCCTACCACCCCAACCAGCGCCGGCAACGCCGTATCCGGCGCGACGCTCCCGGCCGTGCGCGGGTGGTGGCCGGCGAGCCTGCCAAGGTTTCCGAGCTGCGCCAGCAGTGGCGCGACACCACGGTGGGGGAGGATCCGCGCGATTTCGCCGGGTTCGTCGTCCGCCGCGCGATCCTGGCGATCGAGCGCGTCGAGTACCGCATCCTCGGGCCGCAGTACAAGTCTCCGCGGCTGCTCAAGCCGGAGATCCTGGCGTCGGCGCGGTTTCGTGCCGGCCTGCAGAAGATCCCGGGCGCCACCGTCGAGGAAGCCGGGAAGATGCTCGACGAACTCGCCACCGGGTGGAGCAGGGTGTCGGTCGACCTGGTGTCCGTGCTCGGCCGGGCGATCAGCCGCGGATTCGATCCCGAGCTCGACTACGACGAGTACCAGGTGGCGGCCATGCGCTCCGGGCTGGAAGCGCACCCGGCGGTGCTGCTGTTCTCGCACCGGTCCTACATCGACGGCGCGGTGGTGCCGGTGGCGATGCAGGAGAACCGGCTGCCGCCGGTGCACGTGTTCGCCGGCATCAACCTGTCGTTCGGGTTGATGGGCCCGCTGCTGCGCCGGTCCGGGGTCATCTTCATCCGCCGCAACATCGCCGACAATCCGCTCTACAAGTACGTCCTGCGCGAGTACGTCGGCTACATCGTCGAGAAGCGGTTCAACCTGAGCTGGTCCATCGAGGGCACCCGCTCGCGGACGGGCAAGATGCTGCCGCCCAAGCTCGGCCTGCTGGCCTACGTGGCCGACGCCTACCTCGACGGCCGCAGCGAGGACATCCTGCTGCAGCCGGTGTCGATCAGCTTCGACCAGCTGCACGAGACGGCCGAGTACGCCGCTTACGCCCGCGGCGGGGAGAAGACCCCCGAGGGGATCGGCTGGCTGTACAACTTCATCAGGGCGCAGGGCGAACGCAACTACGGCAAGATCTACGTCCGCTTCCCCGAGGCCGTGTCGATGCGCCAGTACCTCGGCCCGCAGCAAGGTCCGCTCAACCACGACCGGGACGCCAAAAAACTTGCCCTGCAGAAGATGTCGTTCGAGGTCGCATGGCGAATCCTGCAGGCCACCCCCGTCACCGCGACGGGGTTGGTGTGCGCGCTGCTGCTGACCACCCGCGGCGCGGCGCTCACGCTCGGCCAGCTGCACCACACCCTGCAGGCCTCCCTGGACTACCTGGAACGCAAGCACACCCCGGTCTCGACGAGCGCGCTGCGGCTGCGCACCCGGGCGGGCGTGCGCGCCGCGGTCGACGCGCTGTCCAACGGTCACCCGATCACCCGGGTCGACGGCGGCCGGGAGCCGGTGTGGCAGATCGCGCCCGAGGACGAACACGCCGCCGCGTTCTACCGGAACTCGGTGATCCACGCCTTCCTGGAAACCTCCATCGTCGAACTCGCGCTCGCGCACGCGCGCCACGCCGGCGGCGACCGCATGGAGGCGTTCTGGGCGCAGGCGATGCGGCTGCGGGACCTGCTCAAGTTCGACTTCTATTTCGCCGACTCGGCGACGTTCCGGCAAAACATCGCCGAAGAGATGGCGTGGCACGACGACTGGGAGTCCCACGTCGCCGCCGGGGGAGACGAGATCGACGCGATGCTGTTCGCCAAGCATCCGCTGATGGCCGACGCCATGCTGCGGGTGTTCTTCGAGGCCTACGAGATCGTCGCCGACGTGCTGCGCGACGCGCCGCCGGACATCAACCAGAAGGATCTGACGGAGCTGGCTCTCGGGGTGGGGCGCCAGTACGTGGCGCAGACCCGCATCCGCAGCAGCGAATCGGTCTCGACGCTGCTGTTCGCCACCGCGCGCCAGGTCGTCGAGGACCAGGGCTTGATCGGCCCCGGAGCCGACCTGACCGAACGGCGGGTCGCCTTCCGGCGCGAGTTGCGGAACGTGCTGCGGGATTCCGACCACATCGGTCGGCTCGCGCGCGAGCAGTTCGTCGCCCGCGAGTTCAAGGCGCGCCAGGACCGCCGGGACAGCCGAACCGACTGACCGCAGCGCGCCGTCCATACGCTGGACCCATGACGGTCGCCCCGCCCGCCGGCAACGCCCCCGGCACCCGCGCGACGAGGGGCGCCGCCAAGCACCCTGCGCAGGTGTGGCCGCTGCTGGTCGGTGTCGCGGTGCTGGCGGGATGCACGGCGGCCGGCATCGGGGCGTTGGCGCTGGCCGATGCGCTGCTCGACACCGGCCTGCCCGATCCGGGGCCGGCCACCACGCTGGGGCTGCCGTTCGTCCGCGCGGCGGGCGAGGTTGCCACGGTCCTGGCCGTCGGTTCCTTCCTGTTCGCCGCCTTCCTGGTGCCCCCGCAGAAGAGCGGCGTGCTGGACGCCGGCGGCTACCGTGCGCTCCGCACGGGGACGTGGGCGTCCGGGGTGTGGGCGGTGTGCGCCGCGTTGCTGGTCCCGCTGACCATCTCCGACGTGTCGGGCCAACCGTTGAGCGAGCGCCTCAACCCGCTCACGCTGTGGTCGTCGGCCGGCCTGGTCACCACCGCCTCCGCGTGGCGCTGGACGGCGATCCTGGCCGCGCTGGTCACGCTGGCCAGCGTGTCGGTGCTGCGCTGGTCGTGGACGGCGCCGCTGTTGGGCGCGTCGCTGCTGACCCTGATCCCGCTGGCGCTGACCGGACACTCCTCGGCCGGCGGCTCGCACGATCTGGCGACCAACAGCCTGCTGATCCACCTGGTCGCTGCCGGCCTGTGGGCCGGCGGCCTGCTCGCGTTGCTGGCCCACGCCCTGCGTGGAGGTGACCACCTGGGCCTGGCAGCGCGGCGGTTCTCGGCGATCGCGCTGTGGTGCTGGATGGCCATGGGCGTGAGCGGGGTGATGAACGCCCTGGTGCGGTTGCTGCCGTCGGACCTGCTGACCACCTCCTACGGGCGACTGGTCGTCGGCAAATTCCTGGCGCTGTGCCTGCTGGGCGTCCTCGGCTGGCGTCAGCGCCGCTCGGGGGTCGCCGCGCTGCGCGACGACGCGAGCCCGCCGCACGCGCGCCGGGCCCTGATTCGGCTCGCGCTGATGGAAGCCGCGGTGTTCGGTCTGACCTTCGGCATCGCCGTCGGGTTGGGCCGCACACCGCCCCCGCCGCCGCCGATCCGGCTGCCCTCGCCGGCGGAAGCCGAGGTCGGCTACAACTTCGACGGGCCGCCGACCACGGCGCGCGTCCTGTTCGACTGGCGTTTCGACCTGATCTTCGGCACGGCCGCGATCGTCTTCGCCGCGGTGTACGTGGCGGCGGTGGTGCGGCTGCGCCGGCGCGGCGACCGGTGGCCGGCGGGCCGGACGCTGGCGTGGCTGCTCGGGTGCCTGACCCTGTTGTTCATGACGTCCTCGGGCGTCGGCCGGTACATGCCGGCGATGTTCAGCATGCACATGGTCGCCCACATGGGGTTGTCGATGCTGGTCCCGATCCTGCTCGTGCTGGGCGCCCCGGTCAGCCTGGCGCTGCGCGCGCTGCCGGCCGCCGGTCGTGACGATCCCCCGGGTGTGCGGGAATGGTTGTTGGCCGCACTGCACAGCCGCTGTTCCCGGTTCCTCACCAACCCGGTCGTGGCCACGGTCCTCTTCGTCGCCGGTTTCTACGGGTTGTACTTCTCGAGCCTGTTCGACACCGCGGTGAGCAGTCACGCCGGGCATCTGGCGATGAACGTGCATTTCCTGCTCAGCGGCTACCTGTTCTACTGGATCGTCATCGGGGTGGACCCCACGCCGCGCCCGATCCCGCCGCTGGCCAAGGTCGGCGTGGTGTTCGCGTTGTTGCCGCTGCACGCGTTCTTCGGGGTGGTGCTGATGGGCACCCGACGAGTCCTCGGCGCCGACTACTACCGGTCACTGGGGCTGGGCTGGCACACCGACCTGTTTGGCGATCAGCGGTTGGGCGGCGCCATCGCCTGGGCGGCCGGCGAAGGCCCCCTGGTGATCGTGATGCTGGCGTTGCTGATCCAGTGGGCGCGCAGCGACGACCGCATGGCCCGGCGGTTGGACCGGGCGGCCGAACGCGACGACGACGCGGGCCTGACCGCCTACAACGCGATGCTGGCCCGGCTCGCGCGGCATGAGACGACAGAACTGCGCTAGAGGTAGTGATACCGGGCCTGGAGAATCTGCAGATCATCGCCGACGACGCGGTAGACGAGCCGATGCTCCTGGGTTATCCGCCGAGACCAGGCGCCGGCGAGCCCGTATCTCAACGGCTCCGGCTTACCGATGCCTTCCTGCGGCGACCGACAGGTGTCCGCGATGAGCTTGTTGATCCGCTTGAGCACCGCACGGTCGACGGTCTGCCAATGCTGGTAGTCCTCCCACGCCTGTGGTGAGAAGACGATGTTCACTCGGCGGGTTCGGCCCGGATCCCGCGGCCCTGGTCCAGGGCGTCAGCAGCATCGAGGAGCCGGCGGGCATTGGCCGGAGAGCTGAACAGGTATGCCGTCTCCTGCCATGCTTCCCAGTCCTCGGCGGACATCAGCACGGCGCGACCAGCCTTCGATGTGATCTCGACCGGCGTCCGGTCGGCGTTGACCCTCTCGATCAGGGGGAACAGGTTCTTGCGCGCCTCGCTTGCGGTGATTGCCACCGAGGGCCTCCTTGCTAGTGGTACAAGATATGGTACCACATAGGTCGGTCCGAGGGGCCTGCAGCGACGCCGTCCCGCCAGTGCTGTGTGTTTCTCGAAAGCCGCGGCAAAAGTATCGATCTGACTCACCGACGGACTGATCCACAGTCACCGTTTTATCCACAGTGCCGGCGCGCGGGCCCCGTCGGCGACCGAGTCCGTCGGTGGTCCCGAGCTGAATGGCGGTCGTATAGGGCGGTGACCTGTTCACCAAGCCATGACAGAGAAATCGAGAAAGGGATCAGCCAATGTTCGAAACTCCGCTTACCGTAGTCGGTCACATCGTCAACGACCCCCAGCGCCGCCGGGTCGGTGACCAGGAGCTCATCAAGTTCCGGGTGGCCAGCAATTCCCGTCGCCGCACCGGTGACGGTGGCTGGGAGCCGGGCAACTCGCTGTTCATCACGGTCAACTGCTGGGGCAAGCTGGTGACCGGCGTGGGTGCCGCGCTGGGCAAGGGAGCGCCGGTGATTGCGACCGGACACGTGTACACCAGCGAGTACGAGGACCGCGACGGCAACCGCCGTTCCTCGCTGGAGATGCGGGCCATCGCGGTCGGGCCGGACCTGTCGCGCGCCCTGGTGCGCATCGAAAAGCCCGGGTACACCGGTCCGGAACCGGCTCCTGCCCCGGCGGAGGCCGCCGCCGACGGCAAACCGGCCGAGGACGCCGCCGCCGCCGACGACGACGCCGCGGGCGGCAACCCGCTGCCGCTGTCGGCCTAGCGGCCGGCCCGGCGCCGTCGGGCGATGCCTAGGATGGTCCGCGAGATCATTTTGCAAGACCAGAAAGGCAAAACCGCGGCATGGCTGAGTTCATCTACACGATGAAGAAGGTCCGCAAGGCGCACGGCGACAAGGTCATCTTGGACGACGTCACGCTGAGCTTCTACCCGGGCGCCAAGATCGGTGTCGTCGGCCCCAACGGCGCCGGCAAGTCGAGCGTCTTGCGGATCATGGCCGGACTGGACAAACCCAACAACGGTGACGCGTTCCTGGCCGCCGGCGCCACCGTCGGCATCCTGCAGCAGGAGCCGCCGCTGAACGAGGAGAAGACGGTTCGCGGCAACGTCGAAGAGGGCCTGGGCGACATCAAAGTCAAGCTGGACCGTTTCAACGAGGTCGCCGAACTCATGGCCACCGACTACTCCGACGAGTTGATGGAGGAAATGGGGCGGCTGCAGGAGGACCTCGACCACGCCGACGCGTGGGACCTCGACTCGCAGCTCGAGCAGGCCATGGACGCGCTGCGCTGCCCGCCGCCCGACGAGCCGGTGACCAATCTGTCCGGCGGTGAGCGTCGCCGGGTGGCGTTGTGCAAGCTGCTGTTGTCCAAGCCCGACCTGCTGTTACTGGACGAACCGACCAACCACCTGGACGCCGAGAGCGTGCAGTGGCTCGAGCAGCACCTGGCCTCCTATGCGGGGGCGGTGCTGGCGGTGACCCACGACCGCTACTTCCTCGACAACGTCGCCCAGTGGATCCTCGAGCTGGACCGCGGCCGCGCCTACCCCTACGAAGGCAACTACTCGACCTACCTGGAGAAGAAGGCCGAGCGGCTGTCGGTGCAGGGCCGCAAAGACGCCAAGCTGCAGAAACGGCTGGCCGACGAGCTGGCGTGGGTCCGGTCCGGCACCAAGGCGCGTCAGGCCAAAGGCAAGGCGCGACTGCAGCGCTACGAGGAAATGGTCGCCGAGGCCGAAAAGACGCGGAAGCTCGACTTCGAGGAGATCCAGATTCCGGTCGGGCCGCGACTGGGCAACGTGGTGGTCGAGGTGGCCCACCTCGACAAGGGCTTCGGCGGACGCACCCTGATCAAGGACCTCTCGTTCACCCTGCCGCGCAACGGCATCGTCGGCGTCATCGGCCCCAATGGTGTCGGCAAGACCACGCTGTTCAAAACCATCGTGGGTCTCGAGGAGCCGGACAGCGGCACCGTCAAGGTCGGCGAAACGGTCAAGCTCAGCTACGTCGACCAGGACCGCGCCGGCATCGACCCCAAAATGACCGTGTGGGAAGTCGTCTCGGACGGGCTCGACTACATCGAGGTCGGCCAGAGCGAGGTGCCGTCTCGGGCCTACGTGTCGGCGTTCGGGTTCAAGGGACCCGACCAGCAGAAGCCGGCGGGGGTGCTCTCCGGTGGCGAGCGCAACAGGCTCAACCTCGCGCTGACGCTCAAGCAGGGCGGCAACCTGATCCTGCTCGACGAGCCGACCAACGACCTGGACGTCGAAACGCTGAGCTCGCTGGAGAACGCCCTGGAGAACTTCCCCGGCTGCGCGGTGGTGATCTCCCACGATCGCTGGTTTCTCGACCGCACCTGCACGCACATCCTGGCGTGGGAGGGCGACGAGGACAACGAGGCCAAGTGGTTCTGGTTCGAGGGCAACTTCGGGGCCTACGAGGAAAACAAGATTGACCGGCTGGGCGCCGAGGCCGCGCGTCCGCACAGAGTGACCCACCGCAAGTTGACGCGCGGCTGACGTCGGCCCGCGCTGACATCCGTCGCAAGTTGGGAGCAATCGGCATGACGATCGATCCCGGGGCTAAGCAGGACATTCAGCCGTGGACCACGTTCTCCGAGGACGAGGACATTCCCGAGTGGATCTCGACGGCCTACCTCGAGAGCTATCGCGGTCCGCACACCGACGAGCTCGGGGAAGCCGGGCCGATCGATCCGAGCCTGCCCGCCGCCATCGTGACCCCGGCGATGCTCGGTGCGCACTATCGGCTCGGCGAGCACCGCCCGGCCGGCGAAAGCTGCGTGGCCGTATACCCCCTGGACGATCCCGCGGGGTTCGGGCCTGCGCTGCAGGTCGTCACCGACCACGGCGGGATGCTGATGGACTCCGTCACGGTGCTGCTGCACCGCCTCGGTGTCGCCTACGCGGCCATCATGACCCCGGTGTTCGAGGTGCGGCGCAGCCCCGAGGGGGACCTGCGCGGCATCGGGCCGAAGCCCGCCGGCGCGTCACCGTATGACGGCGAGGCGTGGATACACGTGCAGCTGTCCCCGGCCGTCGACACCAAGGCCCTCGCCGAACTCGAGCGGCTGCTGTCCAAGGTGCTGGCCGACGTCCAGCAGGTCGCCAGCGACGCAACGGATCTGATCGCCGCGCTCGAGCAGGTGACCGCCGCCGTCGAAGCCAACTCCGACGACCATTTCGCCGCACCGGACCGCGACGAAGTGGCCGCACTGCTGCGCTGGCTGGCCGACGGGAACTTCCTGCTGCTGGGCTATCAGCGCTGCCAGGTGCACGACAGCGAGGTCTCCGGCGACGGGTCGAGGGGCCTCGGCGTGCTGCGGACACGCACCGGTTCCCGGCCCCGGTTGACCGACGACGACCAACTGCTGGTCCTGGCCCAGTCCGTGGTCGGCAGCTATCTGCGCTACGGTGCCTACCCGTACGCCATCGGGGTCCGCGAGTACGTCGACGACGGCATCGTCGAGCACCGCTTCGTCGGGCTCTTCACCATCACAGCCATGAACGCGGACGTGCTGGAGATCCCGATGGTCTCGCACCGGGTCCGCGAGGTGCTCACGATGGCCGACAGCGACCCCGCCTATCCCGGGCAGCTCCTTCTCGACGTCATCCAGACCGTCCCGCGGTCGGAATTGTTCACCCTGAGCGCCGAACGGCTGTTAGCGATGGCCAAAGCCGTGGTCGACCTGGGATCCCAGCGGCGCGCATTGTTGTTCCTGCGCGCCGACCGGCTCCAGTACTTCGTCTCCTGCCTGGTCTATGTGGCCCGCGACCGCTACACCACACCGGTGCGGCGCCAGATCGAGGACATCCTGGTGCGCGAATTCGGCGGGACACGACTCGAATTCACCGCGCGTGTCAGCGAATCCCCATGGGCACTGATGCATTTCATGGTGCGGCTGCCTCCGAAACAGGAAGGTGTCGCCGTCGCTCCGGTCGACACCTCCGAAGAGAACCGGGTCCGGATCCAGGCGATGCTGAGCGAAGCCGCCCAAACCTGGTCCGACCGGCTGCATGGCGCCGCGGCCGACGACACCGTCGCACAGGCGGACGCCGAGCACTACGCGGCCGCCTTCCCCGAGGCCTACAAGCAGGCCGTCGCGCCCGCCGACGCCATCGACCACATCCGCATCATCAACGAGCTGAGCGACGACTCGGTCAAGCTGGTGTTCTCCGACAGCGGCGAAGAGGGGCTCGCCCAGCTCACCTGGTTCCTGGGAGGGCACACCGCGTCGCTGAGTCAGCTGCTCCCGATGCTGCAGAGCATGGGGGTCGACGTGCTCGAGGAGCGGCCGTTCACCGTCACCCGGGCCGACGAGCTGCCGGTGTGGATCTACCAGTTCAAGATCTCACCGCACCCGACCATCCCGCAGGCGTCGTCGACCGAAGAGCGCGACGCGACGGCACAACGGTTCGCCGACGCGGTCACCGCGATCTGGCAGGGCCGCGTCGAGATCGACCGATTCAACGAGTTGGTGATGCGCGCGGGCCTGGCCTGGCAGCAGGTCGTGCTGCTGCGCGCCTACACGAAATACCTGCGGCAGGCCGGGTTTCCCTACAGCCAGTCCCACATCGAGGCGGTGCTCAACGACCACCCGTCGACGGCGCGGTCGCTCGTCGCACTGTTCGAGGCGCTGTTCAACCCCCAGGGATCTTCCGGGAGCCGCGACGCGCAATCGGCGGCCAACGCGGTCGCCGCGGACATCGACGCGCTGCGCAGCCTGGACACCGACCGCATCCTGCGCGCCTTCGCGTCGCTGGTCCAGGCCACGCTGCGCACCAATTACTTTGTGACGAAAGAGGGTTCGGCCCGCGCCCAGAACGTGCTGGCGCTCAAGCTGGACGCGCAACTGATCGACGAGTTGCCGCTGCCGCGGCCCAAATACGAGATCTTCGTGTATTCCCCCCGCGTCGAGGGTGTGCACCTGAGGTTCGGCCCGGTGGCCCGCGGCGGGTTGCGCTGGTCGGACCGCCGCGACGACTTCCGCACCGAGATCCTGGGCCTGGTCAAGGCGCAGGCGGTGAAGAACGCCGTGATCGTGCCGGTCGGCGCCAAGGGCGGGTTCATCGTCAAGGGCCCGCCGCTGCCCACCGGTGATCCCGCCGCCGACCGGGACGCCACCCGCGCCGAAGGTGTGGCCTGCTACCAGCTGTTCATCTCCGGGCTGCTGGAGGTCACCGACAACGTCGACCACTCCACCGGGAAGGTCAACCCCCCGCCCGAGGTGGTGCGGCGCGATGGCGACGACGCCTACCTGGTGGTGGCCGCGGACAAAGGCACCGCCACGTTCTCCGACATCGCCAACGACGTCGCCAAGTCCTATGGGTTCTGGCTGGGCGACGCGTTCGCCTCCGGCGGGTCGGTCGGCTACGACCACAAGGCCATGGGCATCACCGCCAAGGGTGCGTGGGAGGCGGTCCGACGGCACTTCCGGGAGATGGGGGTCGACACCCAGGCCGAGGACTTCACCGTCGTCGGCATCGGCGACATGAGCGGCGACGTGTTCGGCAACGGCATGCTGCTGAGCAAGCACATCAAGCTGATCGCCGCCTTCGACCACCGGCACGTCTTCCTCGACCCGGACCCCGACCCCGAGGCGTCCTGGGAGGAACGCCGACGGCTGTTCGACCAGGCGCGCTCCAGCTGGGACGACTACGACAAGTCGCTGATCAGCGAGGGTGGCGGCGTGTATGCCCGCGAGCAGAAGGCGATCCCGGTCAGCGAGCAGGTCCGCGCCGCGCTGGGCATCGACGGCGACTCCGAGGAGATGGCCCCGCCCAACCTGATCAAGGCGATCCTGCAGGCGCCGGTGGATCTGCTGTTCAACGGCGGGATCGGCACCTACATCAAGGCCGAATCCGAGTCCGACTCCGACGTGGGCGACCGCGCCAACGACCCGGTCCGCGTCAACGGAAACCAGGTGCGCGCCAAGGTGATCGGCGAAGGAGGCAACCTCGGTGTGACGGCGCTGGGTCGCGTCGAGTTCGACCTGTCGGGCGGGCGCATCAACACCGACGCGATGGACAACTCCGCCGGTGTGGACTGCTCGGACCACGAGGTCAACATCAAGATCCTGATCGACGCGCTGGTCACCGCCGGCAAGGTGGACCCCGACGAGCGCAAAGAGCTGCTGGAGTCCATGACCGACGAGGTGGCACGGCTGGTGCTCACCGACAACGAGGACCAGAACGACCTGATCGGCACCAGCCGCTCCAACGCGGCCAGCCTGCTGCCGGTGCACGAACGCCAGATCAAGTTCCTGGTCGAAGAACGCGGCCTCAACCGCGAACTGGAGGCGCTGCCGTCGGAAAAGGAGATCCGCCGCCGCTCCGAGGCGGGCATCGGGCTCACCTCGCCCGAGCTGTGCACGCTGATGGCGCACGTCAAGCTCGGTCTCAAGGAGGACATGCTGGGCACCGAACTGCCCGAGCAGGACGTGTTCAGCTCCCGGTTGCCGCTCTACTTCCCGACGCCGCTGCGGGAACGGTTCACCCCGGAGATCCGTGCCCACCAGCTGCGCCGCGAGCTCGTCACCACCATGTTGATCAACGACCTGGTGGACACCGGGGGCATCAGCTACGCCTTCCGGATCGCCGAGGACGTCGGCGTCCAGCCCGTCGACGCGGTGCGCACCTACGTGGCCACCGACGCCATCTTCGGGGTGGGCGACCTCTGGCGGCAGATCCGCGCGTCGGACATACCGGTGGCCCTGTCGGACCGGCTCACGCTGGACACCAGGCGCCTGATCGACCGATCCGGGCGCTGGCTGCTCAACTACCGCCCGCAGCCGCTTGCCGTCGGCGCCGAGATCAACCGCTTCGCCGCGAAGGTCAAGGAGCTGACCCCGCGCATGTCGGAGTGGCTGCGCGGTGACGACAAGGCGATCGTGGAAAAGGAAGCCGCCGAATACTCCTCGCAGGGCACGCCCGAGGATCTGGCCTACCTGGTCGCCGCCGGCCTGTACCGGTTCAGCCTGCTCGACATCATCGACATCGCCGACATCAACGAAATCGACGCCGCCGAGGTCGCCGACACCTACTTCGCCCTGATGGACCGGCTCGGCACCGACGGGCTGCTCACGGCGGTATCCGAGCTGCCCCGCAACGATCGCTGGCATTCGTTGGCGCGCTTGGCCATTCGCGACGACATCTACGCATCGCTGCGCTCGCTGTGCTTCGATGTGCTCGCCGTCGGGGAGCCCGACGAGACCGGCGAGGAGAAGATCGCGGAGTGGGAGCACCTCAGCGCCTCGCGGGTGGAACGGGCCCGCCGGACGCTGGCCGAGATCCAGGAGAGCGGGGCAAAGGATCTGGCGACGCTGTCGGTGGCCGCGCGGCAGATCCGGCGCATGACCCGCACCAGCGGCAGGGGCTCGTCGAGTTGAGCGTTGGTTACGTCGCACCCGTGCCGGTGCGCTGGTCGGACATCGACATGTACCAGCACATCAACCACGCCACCATGGTCACGATCCTGGAAGAAGCGCGGGTGCCGTTCCTCGCCGAGCCGTTCGCCCTCGACATCGCCACGGTCGGGTTGCTGATCGCCGACGTCCGGGTCACCTACAAGGCGCAGCTGCGCCTCGCCGATTCGCCTCTGCAGGTGACCATCTGGACCAAGCAGTTGCGGACGGTCGACTTCACGCTGGGCTACGAGGTGCGTTCGGTCGGGGCCGCGCCCGAGTCCAAGCCGGCTGTCATCGCCGAGTCGCAGCTGGCCGCGGTCCACATCGAGGAGCAGCGACTGGTGCGGCTCTCACCACACCAACGGGAGTACTTGCAACGGTGGCTGCGGTGACAGGAGGCGGAGCCGAGCGAGGACTGTGGCTGGGGCCGCAAGGCGGTGCCGCCCAGCGAGCGGACCTCGCCACGTTCGTCGATCGCGCGTTGCGACTCGACGACACGGCGGTGATCCGGTTGCGTGCTCGGGCCGGTGGGCTGGTGACCGCATGGGTGGCAACGGGTTTCGACGTACTGGTCTGTCGCGTGGTGGGGGGCACCGTGCGGCCCGGCGACCTGTCGGTGGCCGCGGACGGATTGGCGCGCGGCCTGGCCGCGATGGACGCCTCGGGCTACGTGGATCCGGGCTTTTCGATGGACTCGGCCTGGCGGGGTGCACTGCCCCCGGAATCCGGCTTCATCCACGTCGACGACGTACCGGCCCGGGTGATGCTGGACCTAGCCGAGCGCGGCGCGCGACTTGCCAAGGAACACAGCAGTTCCCACGGCCCGCCCGTCTCACTGCTCGACCAGGAGGTCATCCGGGCCAGTTCGGCCGAGGTCGAGATAGGTGTGCCCATGCGTTGTGTGTTCGCTTTGACCGCAATGGGATTCCTGCCACAGCAGGCGGATGCCATTCCCGCCGAAGAGATCATCCGGGTCCGCGCCATGCCGAACTGGCTGCGCATCGACGCCAGGTTCGGCTCGGTGTACCGGCGTCGCGGCGACCCGGCGCTGGTGCTGCGCTGAGGATCAGGTTCCCTGGGCCGTCCACAAGGGCGGAACGCAGTCGCGGCGATTCCGGTTGGCTCACCGTCCACGCCTGAGGTCCGATGCACGCAGCGGGACTAGACGAGCCACGCCGCGGCGTCGGGCGGCAAGGCGCCGCCGGCCGGCGGCACGCTGGCCAGGATGACCTCCCCCTGCGGCAGCGGGATCGGCCGGCTGCCCGCGTTGAGGACGCAACGCAACCCGCCCGCGCGGCGGCGGAAAATCAGCGCGTCGGCCGGCGCCGTCAGCCAGTCGATCGCGGTGCCTTCGAATTCCGCACGGGCCCTGCGCAACTCGATCGCCTGCCGGAAGAACGACAACGTCGACCCGGCGTCGGCGCGCTGCTTCTCGACCGTCAGCGCCGCCCAGTCCTCCGGCATCGGCAGCCAGGTGTCGGCGGAGCCGGAGAAACCGAACGGGGGAGTGTCACCCGACCACGGCATCGGGACCCGGCAGCCGTCGCGGCCCCGCTCGGTGTGTCCGGAGCGTTCCCACGTGGGATCCTGCAGCACCTCGTCGGGCAGGTCGACGTCGGGCAGGCCCAGTTCCTCGCCGTTGTAGACGAACACCGCACCGGGCAGGGCCAGCGTCACCATGGCCATGGCGCGCGCCCGGCGCAGCCCGGCCTCCCCGCCGCCGTAGCGGGTGACCTCCCGGCCGACGTCGTGGTTGGACAGCGTCCAGGTCGGGGTGGCGTCGACGAGCGCCGCGGCCGCCAGCGAGTTCTGGATCGCGTCGTGGATCTCGGTAACGTCGAACTCGGTTCGGGTGAGCCGGAAGTTGAAGCCGAGGTGCAGCTCGTCGGGCCGCAGATATTCCGCCCAGCGGCGATTGTCGGTGACCCACACCTCGCCGACGGTCATCGCCCCGGGGTAGTCGTCGACCACCGTGCGGATGTCGCGGTGGATGGCGTGCACGTTCGGGTTGTTGAAGCGCGGGTCGTCGTCGGTGTGGCGCAACACCGTGCTGTTGTCCTTGGCGTCCGGCAGGCCCTCGGGCTTGGCCATGCCGTGCGCCACGTCGATGCGGAAGCCGTCCACGCCGCGCTCCAGCCAGAACCGCAGCGTCTTCTCGAAGTCGTCGAAGACCTCGGGATTGTCCCAGTTGAGGTCCGGCTGCTCGGCGTCGAAAAGGTGCAGGTACCACTGGCCGGGCTCGCCGTCGGGCTCGACCACCCGCGTCCAGGCCGGGCCGCCGAACACCGACTCCCAATTGTTCGGCGGCACCGCCCCGTCGGGGCCTTGCCCGTCGCGGAAGAAATACCGATCCCGCGCCTCGGTGCGCGGACCCGCGGCCAGCGCGGCCCGAAACCACGGGTGCTGGGAGCTGGTGTGGTTGGGGACGACGTCCATGGTGACCTTGATGCCCCGCTGGTGTGCGGCCGTGACCAGCCGCTCGAACGCCGCCAGCCCGCCGAACAACGGATCGATGTCGCGCGGGTCCGCCACGTCGTAGCCGTGATCGGCCATCGGGGACACGGTGACGGGGTTGAGCCAGATCGCGTCGACACCGAGCTCTTGCAGGTGGCCCAGCCGGGCCGTCAGCCCGTCCAGGTCGCCGACCCCGTCGTCATTGCTGTCGGCGAACGACCGCGGATAAACCTGGTAGAAGACCGCGTTCGACCACCACGGCGTGTCCGTCGCGCCCGCCATCAGATGGTCGAGTTCACGAGCGAGTGGGCGGCCATCTCGAGGTAGTCCAGCAACTCTTTGCGGTGCTCGTCGTCAAGCGTCTGCGAGTCGATGGACGCGACGGCGGTGTGCATGCAGCGCAACCACGCATCCCGCTCGATGGGCGTGATCCGGAATCGGGCGTGGCGCATCCGCAGCCGCGGGTGGCCGCGCTGGTCGGAGTACGTGCGCGGGCCGCCCCAGTACTGCTCGAGAAACATCCGCAACCTTTCCTCGGCGCCCGCCAGGTCGTCGGCGGGGTACAGCTCGCGCAGGACCTCGTCCTCGGGAACCTGCTCGTAGAACCGCGAGACGATCGCGTTGAAGGTTTCGGCACCGCCGACGGCGTCGTAAAAGCTGACCTGATCCATCTCCTCCATTGTGGTGCATGGGGCGGCGGGCGAGGCGCGCCGGGCGCAAACCTGCGCCAAGACTTGCCTGCTGTTCACCGGATGGACACGGCTCACCCCGGGAATAGGGGTGCGATCCGCGGCGAATCATGGTGGACTATCCGCGGAGGATCTATGGCGCAGGGCAAGAGACGCCGCAGCCACCGCAGTTCCGGTGCCGCGGCAGGGTCGACCGAGCCAGCGACCGCGTCATGCCTGCACAGTGTTGAGAGTTACCCTCCCCCTCGCCCGGACGGCTCGTCGATCTGGAGCCGGCGGCGGGTGCTGCTGCTCAACTCCACCTACGAGCCGCTCACGGCGCTGCCGATGCGGCGCGCCATCGTGATGGTCATCTGCGGCAAGGCCGACGTGGTGCACCACGACCCGGCCGGACCGGTCATCCACTCGGCGACCAGTTCGATCGTGGTGCCCTCGGTGATCCAGCTGCGGGCATTCGTGCGGGTGCCCTACCGCGCCCGCGTGCCGATGACCCGCGCCGCGCTGATGCACCGCGACCGCTTCTGCTGCGCCTACTGCGGCGCGAAAGCCGACACCGTGGACCACGTGGTGCCGCGCAGCCGCGGCGGCGACCACTCCTGGGAGAACTGCGTCGCGTGCTGCTCGACGTGCAACCACCGCAAGGGCGACAAGCTGCTCGCCGAACTCGGCTGGACGCTGCGCCGGGCGCCGATGCCGCCGACGGGCCAACACTGGCGGCTGCTGTCCACGGTCAAGGAGCTGGACCCGGCGTGGACCCGCTATCTCGGTGAAGGCGCGGCTTAGCCGGTCCGGGGTCGTCCGGGGCTCATGCCAGGCCCATCCGGGTGCCCCGCAAGGCGCCCCGGTGGGATACGGTTTGCGTCGTGAGCCTTATGCAGATCCACCTGTTCTTTATCGGAATCCCGCTGCTGCTGGTGATCCTGCTGGCGGTGCCGATCTTCTCGCGCAAGGGGCCGCACCCCGCGACCTACAAGCTCTCCGAGCCCTGGACACATCCGCCGATCCTGTGGGCGGCCACGGACGAAGCCGTCGGCCACGCGCACGGTGGGCACGACGCAGCGAAGTTCTCAGTGGGAGGTGGCGCCAGTGGCACATGGTGAGCTAGCGACGATCGATCAGGGCGACCTGCCCGAGGGCGCCGTCATCACCAGCAGCGGACGGATCTCGGCGGTCACCGAGCCCGGCGAACTGTCGGTGAAGTATCCGTTCCCGATCAAGGACCTCGTCGCCATCGACGACGCGCTCAAATACGGCTCGCGGGCGTCGAGGGCGCGGTTCGCCATCTACCTGGGCGACCTGGGCAGCGACACCGCCGCCCGGGCGCGCGAGATCCTGGCCAAGGTGCCGACGCCGGACAACGCGGTGCTGCTCGCCGTCTCGCCCGACCAGTGCGCCATCGAGGTCGTCTACGGCTCTCAGGTCCGGGGCCGCGGCGCGGAGTCGGCCGCACCCCTGGGGGTTGCCGCGGCCGCATCGGCGTTCGAGCAGGGCGACCTGGTCGACGGGCTGGTCAGCGCGATCCGCGTGCTCAGCGCCGGGATCTCCCCGGCCTGATCGCCCCCTCGGCGTCCGGGGGTGTCGCGAGCGTGCGCACTTGTGCGCGGCACGCCGGTCACCGGCGTACAAACATGCACGCTCGCGACTCGCCGCGCCCTCAGCCGGCCGCGTCGAGTTTGCGGGCCTTCAGGGCCCGCTTGACCCCGGCCTGGCCTTCCAGCACCAGCCTGCGCAGGGCTGGCGGCACCTCCGACTCCGGGGCGCGCAGGAACTCGTCGGCGGCGGCGATACCGGCGTCGCTGATGTCCCAGTGCGGGTACAGGCCGATCACCACGGTCTGGGCGACCTCGCTGGAGCGGCGCGCCCACACCCCGGGGATCGCCTCGAAGTAGCGCGCCGCGAACGGTTCGAGCAGCTCGCCCTGTCCGGGCGCCGCGATGCCGGCGATCATCGACCGGGCCGTGATGTTGGCCAGGGTGTCGTCCTCGACCACCTTGGTCCAGGCCTCCTCCTTGACCCGCGGCTGCGGCCGAGCCGCCGCGGCCTGGGCGGCGTTCCGCCGGCCGGCGGCCGTCGCGTCGCGCCGGGCCTCGGCATCGATGAACGGGGTCGCGGGCCCGTCGGCGTCGATCGCGCCGGCGGTGGCCAGCGCGGTGACGATGCGCCAGCGCAGGTCGGTGTCGATCTCCAGGCCGGCCAGACCCTGCTCGGCCGGATCCCCGTCGAGCAGGGCGGTCAGCGTCTCGACGTGGCGGGTCGACAGCACCGAGGAGCACAGCGTGTTGACGAACGCGAGCTGGTGGTCGGAGCCGGACGCTGCGCCGCGCGCCAGCTCCAGCAGCCGGTCGGCGAACGCCGGCCAGCCCAGTTCGCGCGCCCAGCCCGGCTCGGCATAGGAGGCCAGCGCCGTCTGCGCCTGCATCAGCAGCCGCTGCGCGACGCCGACCTCGGTCTCGGCCTGCACCCCGCCGGACACCAGCGCCACGAAGTCCCGGGCCCGCATCTCGGCCTCGCGCGTCATCTCCCACGCCGCCGACCACACCAGCGAGCGGGGCAGCGGTTCGGCGATGTCGGCGATCCGCTCCAGCGCGGTGCGAAGTGACTCGGCATCGAGGCGCAGCGAGCAGTACGTCAGGTCGTCGTCGTTGACCAGGACGAGCTTGCCGCGCGAAACACCCACCAGCGCGGGCACCTCCGTCTGCGGACCCTCGACGTCGAGTTCCTCCCGGTGCACCCGGACCAGCTTGCCGGACCGGTCTTCGTCGTAGATGCCGATCGCCAGCCGGTGCACCCGGGTCTCCCCGGCGCCCGGCGCGGCGCCGCTCTGCGTGACCGCGAACCGGGTGAACCTGCCCTCAGCGCCCGGGCCGTCGACGTCGAACTCCGGCCGCAGCGTGTTCAGGCCGGTGGTTTTCAGCCACTGCCGTCCCCAGTCCGACAGGTCCCGGCCGGAGGCCTGCTCCAGCGCGGAGATCAGGTCGCCGAACGTGGCGTTGCCGAACGCGTGGGCGCGGAAGTAGTCGCGCAGTCCGGCCAGGAAGTGCTCCAGCCCCACGTAGGCCACCAGCTGCTTGAGCACCGACGCGCCCTTGGCGTAGGTGATGCCGTCGAAGTTGACCTCCACGGCGGCCAGGTCGGGGATCTCGGCGGCGATCGGGTGCGTCGAGGGCAACTGGTCCTGGCGGTAGGCCCACGACTTCTCGACGGTGGCGAACGTCGTCCAGGCCTCGGTGAACTCGGTGGCCTCGGCCTGGCACAGCACCGAGGCGAACGTCGCGAACGACTCGTTGAGCCACAGGTCGTCCCACCACGTCATGGTCACCAGGTCGCCGAACCACATGTGCGCCATCTCGTGCAACACCGTCTCGGCGCGCCGCTCGTAGGAGGCGCGGGTGACCTTGCTGCGGAACACGTAGTCCTCGAGGAACGTCACCGCGCCGGCGTTTTCCATTGCGCCGGCATTGAATTCGGGCACGAACAGCTGGTCGTACTTGCCGAAGGCGTAGGGCATGCCGAAGTTCTTGTGGTAGAAGCCGAATCCCTGCTTGGTCTGGGTGAACAACCGCTCGGCGTCCATGTACTGCGCCAGCGAGGCGCGGCAGTAGATGCCCAGCGGGATCTCGCCGTGTTCGTCGGTGTAGCGGTCCGTCCATTCGGCGTAGGGGCCGGCGATCAGGGCCACCAGGTAGGTGCTCATCCGGGGGGTGGTGGCGAAGGTGTGCACGCCGGCCCCGTCCGTCTCGTCAACCGATACGGTCGCGCCGTTGGAGACGACCTTCCAGTGCTTGGGCGCGGTCACTTTAAGGTCGAACGTCGCCTTGAGGTCCGGCTGGTCGAAGCAGGCGAACATGCGTTTGGCGTCGGCGGTTTCGAATTGCGAATACAGGTAGGTCTCGTCGTCCACCGGGTCGACGAACCGGTGCAGTCCCTCGCCGGTGTTGGAGTAGCGGCAGTCGGCGTCGACGACGACCACGTTGCGGTCGGCCAGCCCGCGCAGCGGGATGCCGGTCGACTCGTCATAGCCGGACACGTCGAGGTCGCGACCGTTGAGGGTGGCGCTGCGGATCGTGTCGGCGGCGATGTCGAGGACGGTGTCGGCGCCGGCGAGCGCGTCGAACACCACGGTGGTGGTGGACCGGAAAGCGCGGTCGCCGGGCGCGCCGGAGCCGTCGGTGAGGTCGAGGCTGATCTGGTAGCTGTCGACGGTGATCAACGCGGCACGTTCGACCGCCTGGTCCCGGGTGAGATTAGGAAGGGCCACGCGTCCAACTTACGTGCAGGAGGGGACGGGAACACACCCGCGGCGACTACGGTTGTGCTGGACGGTGTTCGCCAGCGTCATCCGCTTTCGAGGAGAGGACTGCGCCATGCCCGCAGAGGCCCCCGTCAAATCCCAGGCCGACTTCTGGTTCGACCCGTTGTGCCCGTGGGCGTGGATCACCTCCCGCTGGATCCTCGAGGTCGAGAAGGTTCGCGACATCACCGTGAACTTCCGTGTGATGAGCCTGGCGATCCTCAACGAGAACCGCGAAGGGCTCTCCGACAAGTACCGCGAGATGATGAAGCACGCGTGGGGCCCGGTGCGGGTGGCGATCGCCGCCGAGCAGGCCCATGGTACCGGCGTGCTGGGTCCGCTGTACACGGCGATGGGCACCCGGATCCACAACGAGGACAACAAGGACCTGCCCGAGGTCATCAAGGCGTCGCTCGCCGACGCCGGCCTGCCGGCCGAACTCGCCGAGGCCGCGGACAGCGACGCCTACGACGAAGCCCTGCGCAAGAGCCACCACGCCGGGATGGACGCGGTCGGTGACGACGTCGGCACGCCCACCATCCACGTCGACGGCGTGGCGTTCTTCGGGCCGGTGCTCTCGCGAATTCCGCGCGGCGCGGAAGCCGGCAAGCTGTGGGACGCCTCGGTCACCTTCAGCGCCTACCCCCACTTTTTCGAGCTCAAGCGGACCCGCACCGAGAAGCCCGAGTTCGACTAGCCCCCGGGGGGTGGCGCGACCGGGTCGGGCACAATGTCGGGCATGCGCGTCTACCTCGGTTCTGACCACGCCGGATTCGAGCTCAAGCAGAAAATCATCGAGCACCTCGAGCAATCCGGCCACGAGCCGATCGACTGCGGCGCGTACGGCTACGACGCCGAGGACGACTACCCGGCGTTCTGCATCGCCGCCGCAACGCGCACGGTCGCCGACCCCGAGAGTCTGGGCATCGTGTTGGGCGGATCGGGCAACGGCGAGCAGATCGCGGCGAACAAGGTCCCCGGGGCCCGCTGCGCGCTGGCGTGGAACGTCGAAATCGCCAAGCTGGCGCGCGAACACAACAACGCGCAGCTGATCGGCATCGGCGGCCGCATGCACACCGAGGCGGAGGCGCTGGCCATGGTGGACGCCTTCGTCAGCACGCCGTGGTCGAAAGCCGAACGCCACCAACGGCGTATCGACATCCTCAGCGAATACGAACGTACCCACCAGGCGCCGCCGGTGCCCGGCGCCGGGGCCTGAGCGCCGCGGGTGCCCGAAGGGCATACGCTGCACCGGCTGGCCCGGCTGCACCAGCGGCGTTTCGGCCGGGCGCCGGTCGCGGTGTCGAGCCCGCAAGGCCGCTTCGCCGACTCGGCGGCCCTGGTGCACGGCCGGGTGTTGCGACGCGCCGACGCCTGGGGCAAGCACCTGTTCCACCACTACGCCGGCGGCCCGATCGTGCACGTGCATCTCGGGCTGTACGGCACGTTCACCGAATGGCCGGTGCCCGCGGGTCCCGACGATGCACTCCCGGAAGCGGTCGGACAGGTGCGGATGCGCATGGTGGGCGCCGATTTCGGCACCGACCTGCGCGGCCCGACGGTGTGCGAGGTGATCGACGAGGGTCAGGTCGCCGACGTCGTAGCCAAGCTCGGGCCCGACCCGTTGCGCGGCGACGCTGACTCATCGTGGGCTTGGGTGCGAATTGCCAAGTCCCGCAGGCCGATCGGTGCGCTGTTGATGGACCAGACCGTCATCGCCGGCGTGGGCAACGTCTACCGCAGCGAGTTGCTGTTCCGCCACGGCATCGACCCGTTCCGGCCCGGCCGTGACGTCGGCGAGGCGGAGTTCGGGGAGGCGTGGACCGATCTGGTGGCGCTGATGAAGGTCGGGTTGTCGCGCGGCAAGATCGTCGTGGTGCGTCGCGAACACGACCGCGGCGCACCGTCGTACCGGCCCGGACGGCCCCGGACCTACGTGTACCGCCGCGCCGGGGAGCCGTGCCGGGTGTGCGGGGAACCGGTCCGCACCGCTGTACTCGAGGGCCGCAACGTGTTCTGGTGCCCGACCTGCCAGACGTGAACGACGCCGTACGTTTGCGTGGCCGCGGTCGCGGGGTACTCAGGCTCTCGTGAACAAAATTTCACAATTCGCTGCAGCGGCCGTCGCGATCGGCGGCCTCGGGTTGGCGGGCCTGGGGATCACCGCGGAGGCGCACGCGCAGCCGGGACCTTTCCCGCAATGGTGCCCGGGGGACTACTGGGACCCGGGCTGGGGACCGAACTGGGACGGCGCCAACTGCCACGACAACTGGCGCGGACCCGGTCCCAACCCGTACCCCGGACCCGGTGGACTGGGCGGTCCCGGCGGCCCCGGTGGCCCCGGTGGTCCGGGTGGTCCGGCCGGACCCGGTGGTCCGGGTGGCCCGGCCGGTCCCGGTGGCCCGGGTGGTCCCGGTGGCCCGCACTGACGAACGCTGACGCCGGCCGCTAGGCCGGTAGCCCGACCCCCAGAGCCGCGTACACCTCGTTGCTGAGGGACACGCTGCGCGGATCGGCGTTGGCCTTGGTGGCGTCGAAACGGTTCATCACATAGGCGTAGCCGATGCGGTGCTCGAGGTCGACGAAACCGAATGACCCGCCCAGCCCGCCGTGGCCGAAGATCCCCGGGTTGGGCCCGTTGACGCGGCGCTGGTTGAGCATGTAGCCCAGGCCCCACCCGTGGTCGGCGACGCGCGGCCCGAGCACCAGATCGGTGTCGGCGCCGCCCTGGCAGACCCGGACCAGGTCCATGTGCTCGTGGCTGAGCAGTTTCTCCTGGGCCAGCGCGTTGTAGAAGGTCGCCAGTCCCAGCGCCGAGACCTGACCGTTGGTGCCGGGGAACTCGAGTTGTCGCCACAGCTGCAAATCGTGTGAGCCCAGTTCGTCGTCCGGGACGAAGCCCATCGAGACCGACAACCCGGCCTTGGGGTGCTCGACGAGACTGGTCGGGTAGCCCGGGGCGTGGGCGTCGGCCAGCAGGTTGCGCGCGTGCGGCTTGTTGACGCGCTCGGCGCACCGGCGCTGCTCGGCCGGGGACAGGCCGATGTGGACGTCGGCGCCGATCGGCTCGGCGATCTCGGTGCGCAGATACTGGCCGATGGTGCGGCCGGTGACCCGGCGGAACACCTCGCCGAGGATGAAACCGAAGGTGGTCATGTGGTAGCCCTGGGCGGTGCCCGGTTCCCACCAGGGTTCGGCGGCGGCCAGTTGCTCGCAGACGTGATCCCAGTCGGCGACTTCCTCCCAGAGCATCGGGTGACGCGGACCGATCACCCCGGAGCGGTGGCTCATCACCATCGCCAGCGTGATGTCCTGTTTGCCGGCTTGCCCGAACTCGGGCCAGTAGCGCGCCACCGGGGCCTGCAGGTCCAGCTCGCCGCGGTCGGCCAGTTGGTGGACGCAGGTCGCCGACAGACCCTTGGTGCCCGACAGCACGGTGGTCAGGGTGTCCTGCCGCCAGGGCCGGGTGCCGGCCGCGTCGGCCGAGCCGCCCCACAGGTTGACGACGAGGTCGCCGTCCACCCAGGCCGCGACGGCCGCGCCGACCTCGTTGCGCGACGCGAAGTTGCGTGCGAACGCCTCGCGCACCCGGACGAAGTCCGGCGCGCAGAAGCCGTGGATGGCAGTGTCTGTTCCGGCGTCGTTCATGGCGCCTTTCTATCGAGCAGATACTTAGCCCGAGCGGGCGACGGGAATCGAACCCGCGTAGCTAGTTTGGAAGACTAGGGCTCTACCATTGAGCTACGCCCGCATGTTTTAGTCGAGCGAGACTGTATCCGCCCGCCGAGATCAAATCTAATCGACGCGGTTTTGTGATCGTTCCGTGAGGCTGTGGGCGGCTGCGCAGCCGGCACGGTCGGGCCGTAGGATCGCCTGGTCAGTGCGGGGTGTAGCGCAGCTTGGTAGCGCATCCGCTTTGGGAGCGGAAGGCCGCAGGTTCAAATCCTGTCACCCCGACCAGCGCGACCGGCCCCGTGCCGCAGCTGCGCCGGCACGCCAAGCCACCATCAGCGAGCCACCGACAGCCAGAAACAAACACCGAGGAGCACACCCGTGAAGAGCAGCGTCGAGCAGTTGAGCCCCACCCGGGTGCGCATCAACGTGCAGGTGCCTTTCACAGAACTCGAGCCCGACTTCCAGCGGGCTTACAAGGAGCTGGCCAAGCAGATAAGGCTGCCCGGCTTCCGGCCCGGCAAGGCGCCGGCGAAGTTGCTCGAGGCCCGTTTCGGACGGGAGGCGATGCTCGATCAGGTGGTCAGCGAGGCGCTGCCCGCCCGGTACGGACAGGCCGTCATGGAGTCGGAGGTGCAGCCGCTCGGCCAGCCCGACATCGAGGTCACCCGGAAGGAATACGGCCAGGATCTGACCTTCACCGCCGAGGTCGACGTCCGGCCCGAGATCACCCTTCCGGACCTGAGTTCGCTGACGGTGTCCGTGGACCCGGTCGAGGTCGGCGACGACGACGTCGACGCCGAACTGCAGTCGTTGCGGGCCCGGTTCGGCACCCTCACCGGTGTGGACCGGCCGGTGGCCACGGGCGACTTCGTCTCGATCGACCTGTCGGCCACCGTCGACGGCGAAGAGGTTCCGAACGCCACCGCGGAGGGCCTCTCCCACGAGGTGGGCTCGGGCCGGCTCATCGCCGGACTCGACGACGCGCTGGTGGGCCTGTCCGTCGACGAGTCCCGGGAATTCACCGCCAAGCTGGCCGCCGGCGAGCACGCCGGGCAGGACGCCCAGGTCACCGTCACCGTGCGGTCGGTCAAGCAACGCGAACTGCCCGAGCCCGACGACGAGTTCGCGCAGCTGGCCAGCGAGTTCGACACCATCGAGGAGCTGCGTTCGAATCTGCGCGAGCAGGTCCAGCGGGCCAAGCGGGCCCAGCAGGCCGAGCAGATTCGCGACGCGACGATGGACGCGCTCCTCGAGCAGGTCGACGTGCCGCTGCCGGAGGCGGTCGTGCAGTCCCAGTACGAGAGCGCCGTGCACAACGCGCTGAGCAGCCTCGGCCACGACGACGCCAAGCTCGCCGAGGCCCTCGCCCAGCAGGGCAAGTCGCGCGACGAGTTCGAGGCCGAGGCTCGCGAGGCCGCGGAGAAGGACGTCAAACGGCAGCTGCTGCTGGATACGCTGGCCGACGACCTGGAGATTCAGGTTGGTCAGGACGACCTGACCGAACGGCTGGTCGCCACGTCCCGCCAGTACGGCATCGAGCCCCAGCAACTGCTCGCCTACATGCAGGAGAACAACCAGCTGCCGGCCATGTTCGCCGACGTGCGGCGCGGTCTGGCCGTCGCCGCGGTGGTCGAGGCCGCGACGGTCACCGACACCGACGGCAACACGATCGACACCAGCGACTTCTTCGGCAAGCGCCCGCGGGGCGACGAGGCCGGGGACGGCGAGCCGGCCGAGGCCGCCGGCGAAGCGGGCCCGGAGGCCGAGCCGGTGGTCGCCGCCGACGCGCAGGAATGACCCGGCGCATGACGCTCTGAGCGAACGTGCCCGGTTGAGGGGGCGCGCGGCCGCCACGCGGCGGGCTCCGTTGGTTAGGGTCGGATCATACGTAACTCGAGAAAGCAGGTAACCCAGTCGTGACTGACATGCGTTCGAACTCGCAGGGTCTCAACCTCACGGACTCGGTCTATGAGCGCTTGCTGTCCGAGCGCATCATTTTCCTGGGTTCGGAGGTGAACGACGAAATCGCCAACCGGCTGTGCGCGCAGATCCTGCTGCTCGCCGCCGAGGACGCCACGAAGGACATCTCGCTGTACATCAACTCCCCGGGCGGATCGATCAGCGCGGGGATGGCGATCTACGACACCATGGTCCTGGCGCCCTGTGACATCGCCACCTACGCGATGGGCATGGCCGCCTCGATGGGCGAGTTCCTGTTGGCGGCGGGCACCAAGGGCAAGCGCTACGCGCTGCCGCACGCCCGGATCCTGATGCACCAGCCGCTGGGCGGGGTGACCGGCAGCGCGGCCGACATCGCCATCCAGGCCGAGCAGTTCCACGTCATCAAGAAGGAGATGTTCCGGCTGAACGCCGAGTTCACCGGGCAGCCGATCGAGCGGATCGAGGCGGACTCCGACCGGGACCGCTGGTTCACCGCTCAGGAAGCCCTCGAATACGGTTTCGTCGACCACATCATCACCCGCGCCGCCCACGTCAACGGAGAAGCCCAGTGAACCCTCAGACCCAACCTCAGGCGCGGTACATCCTGCCGTCGTTCATCGAGCACTCCAGCTTCGGTGTCAAGGAGTCCAACCCCTACAACAAGTTGTTCGAGGAGCGCATCATCTTCCTCGGCGTGCAGGTGGACGACGCGTCGGCGAACGACATCATGGCGCAGCTGCTGGTGCTGGAATCGCTGGACCCCGACCGCGACATCACGATGTACATCAACTCACCCGGCGGCGGGTTCACCTCGCTGATGGCGATCTACGACACCATGCAGTACGTGCGCGCCGACATCCAGACGGTCTGCCTGGGCCAGGCCGCGTCGGCCGCGGCGGTGCTGCTGGCGGCGGGGACGCCCGGCAAGCGGATGGCGCTGCCCAACGCGCGGGTGCTGATCCACCAGCCGTCGCTTCAGGGTGTGATCCAGGGCCAGTTCTCCGACCTGGAGATCCAGGCCGCCGAGATCGAGCGGATGCGCACGCTGATGGAGACCACGCTGGCCCGCCACACCGGCAAGGACCCCGCGGTGATCCGCAAGGACACCGACCGGGACAAGATCCTGACCGCCGAAGACGCCAAGGACTACGGGATCATCGACACCGTCCTCGAGTACCGGAAGCTCTCCGCGCAGAACTCGTAGTTCCGGTCGGCGGTTACCCCCTGCGCCGAACCTGCACCGACGGCGGGGTTTTCGCGGCCCCAACACGCCCGCCTTGGCGGCGGCGCCGGGTTTTTACACCGCCGGCCGCCGCATGGTCGCTGTAGGGTGGTGGCTACCCGCACCCAGGGTTCGGTACGTGCCCGAGCCACGGTCGGGTAACGACCGCGACACGCCAAGGCATGCGCTGCGCGTCTCGGCAGTGGAGGGCCCCGTTTGCCTATATGTTCCTTTCAGGCGGACACGACTTGAATACCACTGACGCGATTCGGCGGTAATTGTCGCGGCAGGCCCGAGCAAGCGGGTAGCGTCGGGGATTACATGCGGGACAGCAAGACGAACGGCGAACAGGAAGTAGGCCTTTAGCCCATGGCGCGCATCGGAGACGGCGGTGACCTGCTGAAGTGCTCGTTCTGCGGGAAGAGCCAAAAGCAGGTCAAGAAACTCATTGCTGGTCCCGGCGTGTACATCTGTGATGAGTGCATCGACCTGTGCAACGAGATCATCGAAGAGGAGCTCGCCGACGCCGACGACGTCAAGCTCGACGAACTGCCCAAGCCGGCCGAGATCCGCGACTTCCTCGAGGGATACGTCGTCGGCCAGGACACCGCCAAGCGGACTTTGGCCGTTGCGGTCTATAACCACTACAAGCGGATCCAGGCCGGCGAGAAGAGCCGCGACTCGCGGGTGGAGCCGGTCGAGCTGACCAAGTCCAACATCTTGATGCTGGGACCCACCGGCTGCGGCAAGACCTACCTGGCCCAAACGCTGGCCAAGATGCTCAACGTCCCGTTCGCCATCGCCGACGCCACCGCGCTGACCGAGGCCGGCTACGTCGGTGAGGACGTCGAGAACATTCTGCTCAAGCTGATCCAGGCCGCCGACTACGACGTCAAGCGCGCCGAAACCGGCATCATCTATATCGATGAGGTCGACAAGATCGCCCGCAAGAGCGAGAACCCGTCGATCACCCGCGACGTCTCCGGTGAGGGCGTGCAACAGGCGCTGCTGAAGATCCTCGAGGGCACCCAGGCGTCGGTTCCCCCGCAGGGTGGCCGCAAGCACCCGCACCAGGAGTTCATCCAGATCGACACCACCAACGTGCTGTTCATCGTTGCGGGTGCGTTCGCCGGGCTGGAGAAGATCATCTACGAGCGGGTCGGCAAGCGCGGTCTGGGCTTCGGCGCCGAGGTCCGTTCCAAGGCCGAGATCGACACCACCGACCACTTCGCCGAAGTGATGCCCGAGGACTTGATCAAGTTCGGCCTGATCCCGGAGTTCATCGGGCGGCTGCCGGTGGTCGCCTCGGTGACCAACCTGGACCGCGAGTCGCTGGTCAAGATCCTGTCCGAGCCGAAGAACGCATTGGTCAAGCAGTACACCCGGCTCTTCGAGATGGACAACGTGGAACTGGAGCTCACCGACGACGCGCTGGAAGCGATCGCCGACCAGGCGATCCACCGCGGCACCGGTGCCCGGGGCCTGCGGGCCATCATGGAAGAGGTCCTGCTGCCGGTCATGTACGACATCCCGAGTCGTGACGACGTCGCCAAGGTCGTGGTGACCAAGGAGACCGTGCAGGACAACGTGCTGCCGACGATCGTGCCGCGCAAGCCGT
Source organism: Mycobacterium cajalii (assembly GCF_045809005.2). Lineage (NCBI taxonomy): Bacteria > Bacillati > Actinomycetota > Actinomycetes > Mycobacteriales > Mycobacteriaceae > Mycobacterium > Mycobacterium cajalii. The sequence continues at coordinate 4,424,995 of NZ_CM141436.1, read as the reverse complement.
CGCGCAGCGAGCGCCGCGACAAGAGCGCCTGATCTGATCCACCGGGCGGCGCACCCGTGAGGCTGTAAGCGCGCGTGCCCGACGATGGTGATTCGGTCGACCAGGTTCCGGGTCCGCTGGCGCAGGCGCTGGACCTACTGAACTTCCTGCTGGCCGATGTCCGCGACGGGCTGGGCCCGTACCTCTCGATCTACCTGTTGCTGACCCACCACTGGGACCAGGCGTCGATCGGGCTCGTCATGGCGGTCGGGGGTATCTCGGCGATCGTCGCGCAGGCGCCGGCCGGTGCGTGGGTGGACCGGACGACGGCCAAGCGGGCGCTGCTCGTCGGCGGCGCGCTGACCGTCACCGCCGGATCGTTGGCGATGCCGTTCTTCCCGGGTCTGTACCCGATCTCAGCGCTGCAGGTGCTCACCGGGCTCGCCGGCTCCCTCTTCGCGCCGGGGCTGGCCGCGATCACCCTGGGCATCACCGGTCCACGCTTGTTCTCCCGGCGCATCGGACGCAACGAATCCTTCAACCACGCCGGAAACGCTTCGGCCGCAGCCGTTACCGGCGGGCTGGCCTACTTCTTCGGACCGGCCGCAGCGTTCTGGGTGCTCGCGGCGGTCGCCGTCGGAAGTGTGGCGGCCACGCTGCGGATTCCGGGCGACGCGATCGATCACGACGTCGCCCGCGGCATGGACCACGCGCGCGGAGAGCCGCACCAGCGGCCGTCCGGGATGACTGTGCTGCTGCACAACCGCAGGCTGATGATCTTCGCCGCGACGGTGATCACCTTCCATTTCGCCAACGCCGCCATGCTCCCGTTGGTCGGCCAGCTCCTGGCGCTGCACAACAAAGACGTCGGGACCGCACTGATGGCGGTCTGCATCGTGGCCGCGCAGGTCGTCATGGTTCCGGTGGCCTACGTGACCGGGGCGAAGGCCGACTCGTGGGGGCGCAAGCCGATCTTCCTGGCAGGTTTCGCGGTCCTGGCCGTCCGGGGCTTTCTCTACACGGTGTCGGACAACTCCTATTGGCTGGTCGGCGTGCAAATGCTCGACGGTGTGGGAGCCGGCGTGTTCGGTGCGCTGTTTCCGCTCGTCGTCCAGGACGTGACGCACGGCACCGGCCGGTTCAACGTCAGTTTGGGCGCGGTGACGGCCGCGACGGGGATCGGGGCCGCGGTGTCGAATCTGGCCGCCGGGTCGATCGTGGTGGCGGCGGGCTATCCCGCGGCCTTCGCCTCCCTCGGTGCTCTCGCCGCCGCGGGCTTTGTGCTGTATCTGGTCGCGATGCCCGAAACGGCGCCCACCGAATCCGGCGTCCCGAATAAGGCTTTCGGCAGTGGTGCGCGTGGCTTTACCCGGCGTACGTGACCAATACCACAGTTTTGTCAAGCCGGCATTGCAATGCCCCGCGTACTAGGGCTTTTCGTGGGGAAACGGACCCGACGAAGTCGTCGAACACGGTCATGCGGGCTGAAATCCGGTGCCATAATTGGTACTACGAGTGACATAAAAGCGCGAGCACGCGGTAATCGCTCCGACTGCGCGTAACCTATGGCTGCGGCGGAGTGCCTGTCCGGTTAACAAATGGGAGGCGTGGACGTGGATCCGAACGGCAGCGGAGCCGGATCAGATTCTCATGGCGCGGCGTCTCAGCCTGGGAGTGACCGCCAGCGTCTGGAGCAGGTCGTCATCCGGTTCGCCGGCGACTCCGGCGACGGGATGCAGCTGACCGGCGACCGATTCACCTCGGAAGCCGCGCTATTCGGCAACGACCTGGCCACCCAGCCGAACTACCCGGCCGAGATCCGGGCCCCCGCAGGCACCCTGCCCGGAGTGTCCTCCTTCCAGATCCAGATCGCCGATCACGACATCCTGACCGCCGGTGACCGGCCCGACGTCCTGGTCGCGATGAACCCGGCGGCGCTCAAGGCCAACATCGGCGACCTGCCGCGCGGCGGCATGGTGATCGTCAATACCGACGAGTTCACCAAGCGCAACCTCACCAAGGTGGGCTACGTCAGCAACCCGCTCGAGTCCGGCGAGTTGTCCGAATACGTGGTGCATCCCGTTCCGATGACGACGCTGACCCTCGGTGCCGTCGAGACGATCGGGGCCTCCAAGAAGGACGGCCAGCGCGCCAAGAACATGTTCGCGCTGGGCCTGCTGTCGTGGATGTACGGGCGTCCGATCCAGGCCAGCGAAAACTTCATCCGGGAGAAGTTCGTCCGCAAGCCCGATGTGGCGGAGGCCAACGTGCTGGCCCTGAAGGCCGGCTGGAACTACGGCGAGACCACCGAGGCCTTCGGCACCACCTACGAGGTTTCCCGGGCGAGCCTGCCGGCCGGCGAATACCGCCAGATCTCGGGTAACACCGCGCTGGCCTACGGCATCGTCACCGCGGGACGGCTGGCCGACATCCCCGTCGTGCTCGGCAGCTACCCGATCACGCCGGCGTCGGACATCCTGCACGAGCTGTCCAAGCACAAGAACTTCGACGTCGTCACCTTCCAGGCCGAAGACGAGATCGGCGGCATCTGCGCGGCGATCGGCGCCGCCTACGGCGGTGCGCTCGGGGTCACCAGCACGTCCGGGCCGGGCCTCTCGCTGAAGTCGGAGGCGCTCGGCCTCGCCGTGATGACCGAACTCCCGCTGATCGTCGTCGACGTGCAGCGGGGCGGTCCCTCCACCGGCCTGCCGACCAAGACCGAGCAGGCCGACCTGCTGCAGGCGTTGTACGGCCGCAACGGAGAGTCGCCGGTGGCGGTACTCGCCCCGCGGACTCCGTCCGACTGCTTTGCGACGGCGCTCGAGGCGGTGCGCATCGCGGTTTCCTACCACACGCCGGTGATCGTGCTGTCCGACGGCGCGATCGCCAACGGCTCGGAGCCCTGGCGGATTCCCGACGTCGACGAGCTGCAACCGATCACGCACACCTACGCCAAGGCCGGCGAGCCCTTCCAGCCCTACGCTCGCGACCCCGAGACGCTCGCTCGCCAGTTCGCCATTCCGGGCACCCCCGGCCTGGAGCACCGCATCGGCGGTCTGGAGGCGGCGAACGGTTCGGGCAACATCTCCTACGAGCCGGTCAACCACGACCTGATGGTCCGGTTGCGCCAGGCCAAGATCGACGGGATCTCCGTGCCCGACCTCGAGGTCGACGATCCGACCGGCGACGCGGAGTTGCTGCTGATCGGGTGGGGCAGTTCCTACGGCCCGATCGGGGAAGCCTGCCGGCGCGCGCGGCGCAGGGGCGTCAAGGTCGCCCACGCCCACCTGCGCTACCTCAGCCCGTTCCCGGCGAACCTGGGCGAGGTGCTGCGGCGCTACCCGAAGGTGGTGGCGCCGGAAATGAACTTGGGCCAGCTGGCGTTGGTACTGCGCGGCAAGTATCTGGTGGACGTGCAGTCGGTCACCAAGGTTCAGGGCGTCGCGTTCCTGGCCGACGAGGTGAGTCGGCTCATCAACGCCGCGCTGGGTGGAACGTTGGCCGAGATCGAGCAAGACAAGACGATGGTCGCCAGAATGGCGGCGGCGACGGTTGGGGCGGGAGCGAGCGCATGACCCGCGCCGGGCACGATGCAGAGCGAAGCGATGAGACGATGCAGAGCGAAGCGATGAGGAGGAGCGGCGCTCGTGACTGACGTGATCGACAATCTGGTAGGCGCGGACCTCGGGGTGACGCCGAGGCCGACCAAGAACACGGGCGTGCCCACCACTGATCAGCCGCAAAAGGCCAAGGACTACACCAGCGACCAGGAAGTCCGGTGGTGTCCGGGCTGTGGTGACTACGTCATCCTCAACACCATCCGCAACTTCCTACCGGACCTCGGGCTGCGTCGCGAGAACATCGTGTTCATCAGCGGCATCGGCTGCTCCAGCCGGTTCCCGTACTACCTGGAAACCTACGGCTTCCACTCGATTCACGGGCGCGCGCCGGCCATCGCCACGGGTCTGGCACTCGCCCGCGAGGATCTCTCGGTGTGGGTGGTCACCGGGGACGGCGACGCGTTGTCGATCGGCGGGAACCACCTGATCCATGCGCTGCGCCGCAACGTCAACATCACCATTCTGCTGTTCAACAACCGGATCTACGGGCTGACGAAGGGCCAGTATTCGCCCACCTCCGAGGTCGGCAAGATCACCAAGTCGACCCCGATGGGATCGCTGGACCAGCCGTTCAACCCGGTGTCCCTGGCGCTGGGTGCCGAGGCGACTTTCGTCGGTCGCGCGCTGGACTCCGACCGCACCGGGCTGACCGAGGTGCTGCGCGCCGCCGCCGAGCACCGCGGCGCCGCCGTGGTCGAAATCCTGCAGGACTGCCCGATCTTCAACGACGGTTCGTTCGACGCGCTGCGCAAGGAGGGCGCCGAGGAGCGGGTGATCAACGTCCACCACGGCGAGCCGATCGTGTTCGGCGCGAACGGCGAATACTGCGTGGTGCGGTCGGGATTCGGCCTCGACGTCGCCAAGACCGCCGACGTGGCGGCTGAGGAGATCGTCGTGCACGACGCGCACGCCGACGACTCCGCGTACGCCTTCGCCCTGTCGCGGCTGTCCGACCAGAACCTCGACCACACCGTGCTGGGCATCTTCCGCGACATCAGCCGGCCCACCTACGACGACGCGGCCCGGGCGCAGGTCCGCGCCGCCCGGGACGCGACCCCGTCCGACCGCGTCGCGCTGCAGTCGCTGCTGCGCGGGCGCGACACCTGGACCGTCGAGTAGAGGTGGCAGAGCGGATGCCGGACGCAGTGTCGCTTGCCGGGGTGGTACTCGCCGGCGGGGCATCGCAGCGCATGGGCCGCGACAAGGCCAACCTGCCCGTCCCGGCGGGCGCGGGGGCCTCCGGCGCGCCCACCATGATCGAGCACGTCGTCGGCGTCATCGGACAGCGCTGCGAGCCGGTGTTCGTCATGGCCGCGCAGGGCCAGCCGTTGCCCGCGCTGCGGGCTCACATCGTGCGCGACGAACTCCGCGGCCTGGGACCCTTGCCGGCGACTGCGCGCGGACTGCGCGCGGCGGCGGATGCGGGCGCCCGGCTGGCCTTCGTGTGCGCCGTCGACATGCCCCTGCTGGCCGTCGACCTCATCGACGATCTCGTCCGCCGTGCCACCGAGACCAACGCCGAGGTGGTGCTGCCGTGGGACGGACAGGACCACTACCTCGCGGCCGTGTACCGGACTAACCTGGCCGACCGGGCTGACGCGCTGGTGGCCGGCGGTGCCCGCAGGATGAGCGCCCTGGTCGATGCCTCGGACGCCCAGCGGGTGGTGATGGTGGATGCGCGGTCGCTGACCAACGTCAACACGGACGCCGACCTGCGGGCCTTGGCCTAGCAACCCCGACACCGGCCGCCGCCGCGCCCGTTTGATCCACGCCGCCACACCTTGTCCGGGTGGTCGTAAACAAGTTGGCATCACAGCACCGCGTCGGCCAGGCGGTCGATCTGGTCGATATCGGCCACGCACGGATGGAACACGAGCCCGTCGAAGCCCAGGTCGCGGTAGGCGACCACGGTCTGCGCCGCATCCCGCAGTGAGGTGAGCATGTCGGCGACGTTGAGCCTGGCGTAGTCCGGCTTGAAGCCGTAGTAGCGCTGCAGGTGGGCACGACCGGACGCGACGGTGCCGGCGTCACCGAAGGCGAAGTTGACGCTGGCCTGGAGCCGGGGGCGTCCCGGGCGATCCGCCTCCCTCCACGCCGCACGTACCCGGTCGGCGAGCACCGATTGGTTGGCGTAGTCACGCAGCGCTCCGGCGGTCCAGCCGTCACCGATCGTCACGGCGCGGCGGATCGTCGCGTCCGCGCGTCCACCGAACAGGATCGGAATCCGCACCGGCGCAGGGCCGAGCGCCTTGTCGCCCGTAACGGTTTTGGCGTCACAGGTGTCGCGCAGCACGGCGACGGTCTGGTCGAGGATGCGTCCCCGCCGCCGATAGTCCACGCCGGCCGCGGTGTAGTCGTCGGGGCGGCTACCGATGCCCAGGCCAAGGGTGAGCCGGCCGCCGGACGCGTCGGCCAGGCTGGTGACGTGCTTGGCGAGCAGTACCGCGGGGTACAGCGGCGCCAGCAGCACGTTGGTCATCAAGCCGATCTCGGTGGTCGCGCCAGCGGCCACCGACAGCGCGACGATCGAGTCGAGGCTTTCATAGACCAGCCGGTCGATCGCGGCCAAGTGGGCGAAGCCGCGCTGCTCGGCTCGGCGGGCCCACCGGGCGGTCAGCGGGCCGGGCACGTGCGCTACATGGCTGGGCAGTCCTATTCCGATGTGCATGGGGATCGTTCCTTTCAGGGGTTCACCGCATCGAAGACGTCGTCGTAGTGGCCGTCGCGGGCGGCGAATCGCACCCGTCTGGCGGCTTCCACCACGATCTCGCCGGCGTCGGGTTGGCTGCGCAGCAGCGACATCGCCTCGACGACAAAGGCATCCAGCGACATCGCGTGGGGACCGCTCGGGTGGCCGGCGAGCATGTCGGTTTCGACCTGCGGCGGGATGATCTCGATCACCTGGACCGGGGTGTGGCGCAGTTGGCGACGCAGCGACTGGGTGTAGGCGTGCAGGCCCGCCTTGGTCGCCGAGTAGGTCGGCGCGACCGCTTTGGGCACGAACGCCAGAGCGGAGGTGACGTTGACGATCGCGGCGTGCGGCTGCCCGAGCAGGGTCGGTAGTAGTGCCGCGGTGAGCCGCATCGGCCCCAGCAGGTTGACAGCCACAGTCATGTCGGCGATCTCGGCCAGGGCGGGATCGCCGGCCACCAGGTCCTCGGTCTGCATGATGCCTGCGTTGTTGACCAGGACATTCAGGCCGGGGTGGCGGCCGGGCAGTTCGGCGGCCAACCGGCCGATGCCATCCGGCTCCGCCAGGTCCAGCCGGAGGTATTCGATACCCGGGTTCGCCTCGGCGACGGCCCGCAGCGCCTCGCGACGGCGCCCGGCGATCACCACCCGGTTGCCCGCTCGATGCAACGCTTCGGCCAGGCCGCGGCCGATTCCGCTGCCGCCGCCGGTGATCAGGATGGTGTTGCCCGTCAGGTTCATGAAGTCCAGGCTGACAGCGGTAGCGCCGAAACCACGACCGCTGCGGTCGAATCATGCAGAAGTCCTCGTCTGAGCCAATCGGGATGGATACTTTTCCTCGTGATCGACGATCTGGACGCGCAGATCCTGCATGCTCTTCAGTTGGCCCCCCGGGTTTCGTTCCGCCGGATCGCCGCCGTGGTCGAGGCCACTGAGCAAACGGTCGCCCGGCGCTATCACCGGCTGCGCCGCGACGGCGTGGTGCGCGTTGTCGGATTGGAGAACCGGTGGGCGGACGGCGAAGCGAGCTGGGTGTGCCGCATGCGCGCCGCACCCGACCGTATATCGCAGCTGGCCGACGCGCTGGTGCGCCGCCGAGACGTGTCTCACGCCAACGTGCTGGCCGGATGGACCGACCTGGTCTGCGTCGTCCGGGCGCCGCTGGGCGATACGCGCGAGGACCTCCTGCCCCGGCTACTGCCACGAACAACTTCGGTCACCGACATCACCATCGATCTGCTGCTGCATTCGTTCGGCCACCCCGCAACCGCGCCGTGGACCGGCTATGGGCACACGCTGTCCGACCGGCAAGCCGAAGAGATCCTGGCCGAGCGGACCGGCCCGGTGTCCTGCGTTCAGCGGTTCTCGCCCACCGCAGACGACCGCCACATCCTCGAGGCGCTTGCCGAAGACGGCCGCACACCGCAGTCGCGGCTTGCCGCACGCACTGGTTGGTCGGTCTCGCGAGTGGGCAGGCGGATCGCGGCGCTGGAAGCCTGCGGCGCGCTGATCTACGACGTCGACGTGCTGCCCGAGCGGCTCGGCCACCAGCTCAGCGCCATGCTCTGGCTGACGGTGGCCCCCCGCGACCTACACCGCGTCGGCGAGCTGATCGCGGCACACGACCGCATCGCCTTCGCCGGCGCCGTCAGCGGGACCAAGAACCTGATGGCGATCGCCATCTGTCGAGACACCGACGATCTGTACCGATACCTCAGCGAGCAACTCGGGCAGATCGAGGCGATCCTCGGCTACGAGGTCAACATCCGCACTCAGCGCCTCAAGCAACACGGATCGCTGGTGGCCCACGGCAGGCTGCTCAACCCCCGCCCGGCCCGCACCTCGCGCTGAGCGACTCGTCTCGGCGGCGGCGCAATTGGTCGTTATGGACCGTCTTCTGCCACATCGGGGACCCCCTCGGCCGCGCGGTCGGCCGCGGGCCGGGGCCCATTCACCCGCGGCGCTTCGATCATCGCTCGCCGGCACTTCGCATCTTTCCCGGTTTATTGGCGTCCAGCGAATTCGCATTATCATTCCGGCAGCAATCCGTTCGGGCTGCGGTGGGTGCCATTATCTTCGGAAATCCATTGGAACGACAATAACCTGCCGGGCCGCGCCCATATCGTAGTCCGTTGGCGCGACGGCGATTGGGGGAGAGCTTGATTGGTCTGGCGGGGCCGTTACGTGCGGCTCCCGCAAGCGGTCCACGGATTTACGGCAAAACGGGGGCCACCGGCAGCGCGGCGCTGTTTTTCGCGACTCGCCCTCGTCGGGAACGCCGCGTGGTCGGGCGATCGCGCAGCGAGCCCGAAAAAATCTGCTCTGAAAGCGTTGCCCAGGAACATAATTCGGCTGCCCGATTCGGATGTGGTTTCAGCCTTTGGCAATACGTCGCAGCGAAAGATTCAGTTGTGGAGGCGATTTGCTGATGCTGCGTCGATCCGGTCGCGCGATGTGGTCCGGCTGGGGGTGACTGCAGTGCCGGATCGCGGTCCCGCCGCCGTAACGTGCGGTGCCAAACGTCCGACACCGTGGCCTGAGTCACAATTTACGCGTGATTAGGGTCACTCTCGCCCCGCAGTGTACGGCGGATGACGGGAGCGCGAAATCCAAGCTTGACCTGCGGAAATATTTCTCCGACCGCTCTGTGATCGGTTCGTTATAGGAATGAGATATCCATTTCCTGAAGATGAAAAACATGGGCGGTTCTCGTAGCGTCCCTGTTGGCCCGAGACGGGCAAACGAAAACTGAATCCACGGCCCCGCGTGTGAGCGGGGGGTGGGAGCGGCGCGAGCCGCCCCGGCCGGCGGCTGACAGTCCGCCTGGCAGTTGCGAACCCCCGCTGTCGGGCCGAAACGAGACGGCACGCCCCAGAGAGCCACTTCCGCACAGACATGGCACCCAAGCCCACACCGATGGGCTTGCTTTGGCGCGCGCAAATCGCGAAAGGAACACCTTTTGAAGAACGTCCGCAAGACGCTCATCGCTGCCGCGATCAGCGGGACGCTCGCGAGCATGCCGTCCGCCGCCACCGCCACCGCGGAACCGGCCGGCCTGGACTCGAACGGGTCTCCCCCCGCTCCCGTGGGCTTCGACCCGAACGTTCCCCCGCCGCCGGACGCGCCGCCGGCTCCGGACGCGCCGCCGGCTCCGGACGCGCCGCCGGCTCCGGACGCCCCGCCGCCCGCCGACTTCGACCCGAACCTGCCGCCGCCGCCGGACGCCCCTCCGGGCCCCGACGCCCCACCGCCGCCGGACGCCCCTCCGGGCCCCGACGCCCCGCCGCCGCCTCCGCAGCGGGCGTACAGCGTGGACTGGGACGCCATCGCGCAGTGTGAGTCCGGCGGAAACTGGGCGATCAACACCGGTAACGGCTACTCCGGCGGCTTGCAGTTCACCCCGGGTACCTGGCACGCCAACGGCGGCAGTGGCTCCGCGGCCAGCGCCAGCCGCGAGGAGCAGATCCGCGTCGCCGAGAACGTGCTGCACTCGCAGGGCATCAGAGCCTGGCCGGTCTGCGGGCGGCGCGGCTGACGAGGGCCGCGGCCGGCGGCGGCCCGAGTCTGGATAGCCGTCGCAACCGTGACAAGGAATGCCGGGCCGCACGGCCCGGCATTCCTTGTCGGCGGGGCCGCCGCAGCGGTCGCCGGTCGGGTAGCGTCGGGATCCGTGACCGCATCGCCGCGCGAATTCGACATCGTCTTATATGGGGCGACCGGCTTCGTCGGGAAGCTGACCGCCGAATACCTGGCGCGGGCGGGCGGGCAGGCCCGCATAGCGCTCGCCGGCAGGTCAACCGAGCGCCTGCGCGCGGTGCGCGACACCCTGGGTGAATCCGCGCAGTCCTGGGCGCTGCTGGCCGCCGATGCCTCCGCGCCGTCGACGCTCGACGAGATGGCCGCGCGCACTCAGGTGGTCGTCACCACGGTCGGGCCTTACACCCGCTACGGGTTGCCGCTCGTGGCCGCCTGCGCCGCGGCGGGCACCGACTACGCCGACCTCACCGGGGAGGCGATGTTCGTCCGCGACAGCATCGACCTCCACCACAAGCAGGCCGCCGACACCGGCGCCCGCATCGTGCACGCCTGCGGGTTCGATTCCGTACCCTCCGACCTGACCGTGTACGCGCTGTACCGGGCGGTTCGTGACGCGGGCGCGGGCGAGCTCACCGACACCGATCTGGTGGTGAAGTCGTTCTCCGGGGGATTCTCGGGTGGCACGATCGCCTCGATGATGGAGTTGCTCGACACCGCCTCCCGCGACCCCGAGGCACGCCGCCAGCTCGCCGACCCCTACACGCTGACCCCCGACCGCGGCGCCGAACCGGAGCTCGGTCCGCAGCCCGACCTGCCCTGGCGCCGTGGTCGCCAGATCGCGCCGGAACTGGCCGGTTTGTGGACCGCTGGCTTTGTCATGGCGCCCTACAACACGCGGATCGTCCGCCGTAGCAACGCGCTCCTGGACTGGGGATACGGCCACCGGTTCCGCTACACCGAAAGCATGAGCGTGGGATCGGCCCCGGTCGTCGCACCCCTGGCGTCCGGCGTCGTCACCGGGATCGCCGGCGCGACGTTCGGATTGGGCGGCCGCTACTTCCGGCTACTGCCTCGCCCGCTGCTGGAGCGCATCGCGCCCAAACCCGGCACCGGGCCCAGCCCCGCCGCGCGTGAGCGCGGCTACTACCGCATCGAGACGTACACCACCACCAGCACCGGAGCCAGATATGTGGCACGCATGGAGCAGCACGGCGATCCGGGTTACAAGGCGACCTCGGTGTTGCTGGGCGAGTGCGGTCTCGCCCTGGCGATGGACCGCGACAAGCTCTCCGAGCTGCGCGGCGTCCTGACGCCCGCGGCCGCGATGGGTGAGGCACTGCTGGCGCGCTTCCCGGCCGCCGGGGTGTCGCTGCAGACCGATCGACTCGGGTAGATCCACGGCCCGGCGGGCCGGACCCCCGATTCGGGCGCTTACAGGCCGGCGCGCGGCGCTTCCTAGAATTGACGGGTGACCGCCAGCCCCAGCTCCGACACCGACCTGCCCAAATCGTGGGATCCCGGTGCGGCGGAGAGCCTGATCTACCAGAAGTGGCTGGATGCCGGCTACTTCGTGGCGGACCCGACCAGCGGCCGGCCCGGGTACTCGATCGTGTTGCCCCCGCCGAACGTGACCGGCAGCCTGCACATGGGCCATGCCCTGGAACACACCATGATGGACGCCTTGACCCGCCGCAAGCGCATGCAGGGGTATGAGGTGCTGTGGCAGCCGGGCATGGACCACGCGGGCATCGCGACCCAGAGCGTGGTGGAAAGGCAGCTCGCGGTCGACGGCAAGACCAAGGAGGACCTCGGCCGCGAACTGTTCGTCGAGAAGGTCTGGGACTGGAAGCGCGAATCTGGCGGCGCCATCGGCACCCAGATGCGTCGCCTCGGCGACGGCGTGGACTGGAGCCGCGACCGGTTCACCATGGACGAGGTCCTTTCGCGCGCGGTGCGGACCATCTTCAAGCGGCTCTACGACGCGGGGCTGATCTACCGGGCCGAACGGCTGGTCAACTGGTCGCCGGTGCTGCAGACCGCGATCTCGGACCTCGAGGTCAACTATCTCGACGTCGAGGGCGAGCTGGTGTCGTTCCGGTACGGCTCGCTCGACGACTCGCAGCCCCACATCGTGGTCGCCACCACCCGGGTCGAGACGATGCTGGGTGACACCGCGATCGCGGTCCATCCCGACGACGAGCGCTACCGGCACCTGGTCGGCACCCACCTGCCGCACCCCTTCGTGGACCGCCGGCTCATCGTCGTCGCCGACGAACATGTCGACCCCGAATTCGGCACCGGCGCGGTCAAAGTCACGCCCGCACACGACCCAAACGACTTCGAGATCGGGCTGCGGCACGAGTTGCCGATGATCTCCATCCTGGACACCAGCGGCCGGATCACCGGCACCGGAACACAATTCGACGGCATGGACCGCTTCGAAGCGCGTGTCGCGGTGCGCGAAGCGCTGGCGGCCCAGGGCCGGGTCGTCGAGGAAAAGCGTCCCTACCTGCACAGCGTCGGGCATTCCGAGCGCAGCGGCGAGCCGATCGAACCGCGGCTGTCGCTGCAGTGGTGGGTCCGGGTCGAATCGCTGGCCAAGGCCGCCGGGGATGCGGTCCGAAACGGCGACACGGTGATTCATCCGGCCAGCCTCGAGCCGCGCTGGTTCGCCTGGGTCGACGACATGCACGACTGGTGCATCTCGCGGCAGCTGTGGTGGGGTCACCGCATCCCGATCTGGTACGGGCCCGACGGCGAGCAGGTGTGCGTCGGCCCGGACGAGACGCCCCCGGAGGGCTGGCAACAGGATCCCGACGTGCTGGATACCTGGTTCTCGTCGGCGCTGTGGCCGTTCTCCACGCTGGGCTGGCCGGAGAGGACCCCGGAGCTGGAAAAGTTCTATCCGACAAGCGTTCTGGTGACCGGCTACGACATCCTGTTCTTCTGGGTGGCCCGGATGATGATGTTCGGCACCTTCGTCGGCGGCGACGACGTCCTCACCCTCGGCGGCCGCCGCGGTCCGCAGGTGCCGTTCACCGACGTCTTCCTGCACGGCCTGATCCGCGACGAATCCGGGCGCAAGATGAGCAAGTCCAAGGGCAACGTGATCGACCCGCTGGACTGGGTGGAGGAGTTCGGGGCCGACGCGCTGCGGTTCACGCTGGCCCGCGGCGCCAGTCCCGGCAGCGACCTGGCCGTCGGGGAAGACGCCGTACGGGCGTCGCGCAGCTTCGTCACCAAACTGTTCAACGCCACCCGCTTCGCGCTGCTCAACGGCGCCAGTCCGGCCCCGCTGCCGGACCCGGCCGACCTCACCGACACCGACCGCTGGATCCTGGGACGGCTGGAGGAGGTTCGCGCCGAGGTGGATTCGGCGTTCGACGGCTACGAGTTCGGGCGGGCATGCGAGGCGCTCTACCACTTCACGTGGGACGAATTCTGCGACTGGTACGTCGAATGGGCCAAGGTGCAGCTTGCCAACGGCCTCACGCACACCACCGCCGTGCTGGCCGCGGTGCTCGATACGCTGCTGCGACTGCTGCATCCGGTGATCCCGTTCGTCACCGAGGCGCTGTGGCAGGCCCTGACCCACCGGGAGTCACTGGTGATCGCCGAGTGGCCGCAACCCTCGGGTATCGCCCTGGATCCGGTTGCGGCGCAACGTATCAGCGACAGGCAGAAGCTCGTCACCGAAATCCGGCGGTTCCGCAGCGATCAGGGTCTGGCGGATCGGCAGAAGGTGCCGGCCCGTTTGGCCGGTGGCGGAGAGCTGAGCGCGGAAGTGCGGGCCTTGACCTCGCTGACCGCACCCGGTCCCGGGTTCAGCCCCTCGGCGTCACTGGAGGTTTCTCTGGGTCCGGGCATGGGAGACGTCCACGTCGTCGAACTGGACACCTCCGGCACCATCGATGTGGCCGCCGAGCGCCGGCGCCTCGAAAAGGATTTGGCCGTAGCGCAAAAGGAGCTCGCCTCGACCGCCGCGAAACTCGACAACGCCGATTTTCTGGCCAAGGCCCCCCAGCATGTGGTCGACAAGATCCGGGACCGCCAGCGGGTGGCCCGCGAGGAAACCGAGCGGATCACCGCGAGGCTGGCCGGGCTGCGATGAGCGAGCAGCCCGAGTGGGGGTCGGGGGGCGACGCGGCACCCACCCCGGACGAAATAGCGTCCCTGTGGCAGGTCGAGCACCTGCTCGACCAGCGCTGGCCCGAGACGAAGATCGAGCCGAGCCTGACCCGGATCAACGCGCTGCTGGACCTGCTGGGCTCACCCCAGAAGAGCTACCCGTCGATCCATATCACGGGGACCAACGGCAAGACCTCGGTGGCGCGGATGGTCGACGCCCTGCTGACCGCGCTGCACGGTCGCACCGGCCGGACCACAAGTCCCCACCTGCAGTCGGCGGTCGAGCGCATCGCCATCGACGGCAAGCCGATCAGCCCGGCGCAATACGTGTCGACCTACCGGGAGATCGAGCCGTACGTCCAGATGGTCGACGCGCAGTCCCAGGCCGCCGGCGGGCCGGCCATGAGCAAGTTCGAGGTCCTCACCGCCATGGCGTTCGCCGCGTTCGCGGACGCGCCGGTCGAGGTCGCGGTCATCGAGGTCGGCATGGGGGGTCGATGGGACGCCACCAACGTGATCAACGCGCCGGTCGCCGTCATCACCCCGATCGGCATCGACCACGTCGAATACCTCGGCGACGACATCGCCGCGATCGCCGGGGAGAAGGCCGGCATCATCACGAAAGCCCCCGAGGGCGCGCCGGACACCGTCGCGATCATCGCCCGCCAGGCCCCCGAGGCGATGGAGGTGCTGCTGGCCGAGACCGTACGGGCCGACGCCGCCGTGGCCCGCGAGGACTCCGAGTTCGCGGTGCTGGGCCGCCAGGTCGCCATCGGGGGGCAGATGCTGCAGCTGCAGGGTCTGGGCGGGGTGTATTCCGACATCTACCTGCCCCTGCACGGTGAGCACCAGGCGCACAACGCCGCGGTGGCCCTCGCGGCGGTGGAGGCCTTCTTCGGGGCGGGCGCGCAGCGCCAACTCGACGTCGACGCCGTCCGCGCCGGTTTTGCCGCCGTCGCCAGCCCGGGCCGGCTGGAACGCCTGCGCAGCGCGCCGACGGTGTTCGTCGACGCCGCGCACAATCCGGCCGGTGCCGCCGCGCTGGCGCAGACGCTGTCCGGCGAGTTCGACTTCCGCTACCTGGTCGGTGTGCTCAGCGTGCTGGCCGACAAGGACGTCGACGGCATCCTGGCCGCGCTGGAGCCGGCGTTCGACTCCGTCGTCGTGACCCACAACGGGTCGCCGCGCGCGCTCGATGTCGAGTCGCTGGCGCTGGCGGCGCGCCAGCTGTTCGGGCCGGATCGGGTGACGACCGCCGAGAACCTGCGCGACGCCATCGACGTCGCGACCGCGCTGGTCGACGAGGCCTCATTGCGCGGAGAAGCGCAGGGCGAAAGCGAGGCGTTCTCCGGCACGGGGATCGTCGTCACCGGCTCGGTGGTGACGGCCGGGGCCGCGCGGACCCTGTTCGGGCGTGATCCCGAATGACCGGGCAGGCTCCCCAGAACGCACAGCCCGACCCGTGGAAGGGCTTCAGCGCGGTGATGGCCGCCACGCTGATCCTGGAGGCGATCGTGGTGCTGCTGGCGATACCGGTCGTCGGCATGGTCGGCGCCGGCTTCACCGCGGTGTCGCTGGGATACCTGGTCGGGCTGGCGACGCTGTTGATCCTGCTGGCCGGGCTACAGCGCCGGCCCTGGGCGATCTGGCTCAATCTCGGCGTGCAGGTGGTGCTGCTCGCGGGTGTCTTCGTCTATCCGGGGATCGGGTTCATCGGGGTGGTGTTCGCCGGAGTGTGGGCGCTGATCGCCTACTTTCGCGCCGAGGTGCGGCGGCGGCAGGCTCAGGATCTGCCGCGGCGACCGCCGCCGGAGTGAGCGGTGCCTCGTTCTGTACGCTCTGGAAAGTGACCGAACGGACTCTCGTACTGATCAAGCCCGACGGCGTCGAGCGCCGGTTGGTGGGCGAGATCGTCAACCGCATCGAGCGTAAGGGCCTCGCCATCGCGGCGCTCGAACTCCGCTCCGTCGACCAGGAACTGGCCGCCCGGCACTACGCCGAACACGAAGACAAGCCGTTCTTCGGGTCCCTGCTGGAATTCATCACCTCGGGCCCGGTGGTGGCCGCGATCGTGGAGGGACCGCGGGCCGTCGCCGCGTTTCGGCAGCTCGCCGGGGGCACGGACCCGGTGGACAAGGCCACGCCCGGCACGATCCGGGGCGATTTCGGGCTGGAGACGCAGTTCAATCTGGTGCACGGCTCGGATTCGGCCGATTCGGCCAAGCGCGAGATCGCGCTGTGGTTTCCCGACGCGTAGCGGTCCCAAAGCTCGGGGGTCGTCGGGTCCGCGGCGTGATGTGGGATACTGGCAGCGGGTGAACGTCGCCGGACCGGCGTCGGACACTCGGATGAAGACTTGGACAAGCGCGACAATCGCCGTCACGTGATATGGCGCAGCATGTCAGGCCGTCATTCAGCACGGCGCCGAGTGGGTTCGACACGAGCCGCTCGGGGCGAGGCCATTGACAAGTCCGGGAGAAGTGACCCGGGCACATAGCGCAGCCCTCGCGTGGCCGCGTCGCAACGACGCGCCCGGGGGCTTGAGGAGATTACGTGGTAGACGGTGCCCCAACTTCAGACACATCTCGCGAGCCGACGCCGCCGGAGGACCTGCCGAACCGCCTGAGGGTTCATCAGCTGGCGCGAGCGCTGGGCAGCACCAACAAAGAGGTGCTGGAGGCGCTCGTCACCCTCGACGGGCAGATGCGCAACGTCCAGTCCGGCGTGGACCGCGAGGACGCGCTGCGGGTGCGCGACCTGCTGTTCGCCAAGCCCGCGGTGGACGTCGTCGACGAACCGCCGTCGGGGGAGGCCGAGCCCGCACAAGGCACCGAGAGCGCCGAAACCGCCGCTGACCGTCCGCATTACATGCCGCTGTTCGTCGCGCCGCAACCGGTGGAGACCGGGCAGCGAGCCGTCGGCGAGGACGACGACTCCGACGACACCGACGACTCCGACTCCGACTCCGACGACAACGACGACGAGCAGGGCGATCGACCGGCCAACCGCCGCCGTCGTCGTGGCCGCCGCGGCCGGGGCCGCGGCCGCGGTGAGCAGGGCGGACCCGACGGCCAGGGCGACACCGGTGACGACGGCGACACCGACGGTTCCCCGGATTCCGACGACTCCGACGACTCGGACGACTCCGACGACGGCGACTCCGGAGACGACGAGAACGGTTCGTCGGAGGGTGGCAGCCGCCGGCGGCGCCGGCGGCGCCGCCGCAAATCGGGTTCCGGCGACGACAACGACGAGTCCGCCTCGCCCGACGACCCGCCGAACACGGTTGTGCACGAGCGTGCCTCGCGCGGCGGCAAGGGCTCCGACGGTTCCGGTAACAGCAGTGGCGGGGCCGAGATCAAGGGTATCGACGGCTCGACCCGGCTGGAGGCCAAACGGCAACGGCGCCGTGACGGACGCGACGCGGGGCGGCGCCGCCCACCGGTGCTGACCGAGGCCGAGTTCCTGGCGCGCCGTGAGGCCGTCGAGCGCGTCATGGTGGTGCGCGACCGGGTCCGCACCGAACCACCGCACCCCGGTGCGCGTTACACCCAGATCGCGGTGCTCGAAGACGGCATCGTCGTCGAGCATTTCGTGACGTCGGCCGCCTCGGCGTCGCTGGTGGGCAACATCTACCTCGGGATCGTGCAGAACGTGCTGCCGTCGATGGAGGCGGCCTTCGTCGACATCGGTCGCGGTCGCAACGGCGTGCTCTACGCCGGTGAGGTCAACTGGGAGGCGGCCGGACTCGGCGGGTCGGACCGCAGGATCGAACAGGCCCTCAAGCCCGGCGACTACGTCATGGTCCAGGTCAGCAAGGACCCGGTCGGGCACAAGGGCGCGCGGCTGACCACGCAGGTGTCGCTGGCGGGTCGCTTCCTGGTCTACGTGCCGGGCGCGTCGTCGACCGGGATCAGCCGCAAACTGCCCGACACCGAGCGTCAGCGACTCAAGGACATCCTGCGCGAGGTGGTGCCGTCGGACGCCGGGGTGATCATCCGCACCGCGTCCGAGGGCGTCAAAGAGGAGGAGATCCGCAAGGACGTCACGCGTCTTCAGGAGCGCTGGAAGCAGATCGAAGCCAAGGCGGCCGAGACCAAGCAGAAGGCCGCCGGCGCCGCGATCGCGCTCTACGAAGAGCCCGACGTGTTGGTCAAGGTCATCCGCGACCTGTTCAACGAGGACTTCTCCGGCCTCGTCGTCTCCGGCGACGAGGCGTGGAAGACGATTAACGATTACGTCGATTCCGTTGCGCCCGAGCTGGTTTCGAAGCTGACCAAATACGAGCCCGCCAGCGCCGAGGGTCCGGACTTGTTCGCGGTGCACCGCATCGACGAACAGCTGGCCAAGGCGATGGACCGGAAGGTGTGGCTGCCCTCGGGCGGCACCCTGGTGATCGACCGCACCGAGGCGATGACGGTCATCGATGTCAACACCGGGAAGTTCACCGGGTCCGGGGGCAACCTCGAGCAGACGGTCACCAAGAACAACCTGGAGGCGGCCGAGGAGATCGTTCGCCAGCTGCGGCTGCGCGACGTCGGCGGCATCGTGGTGATCGACTTCATCGACATGGTGCTGGAGTCCAACCGTGACCTGGTGCTGCGCCGGCTGACCGAGGCGCTGGCCCGCGACCGCACCCGCCACCAGGTGTCCGAGGTGACCTCTTTGGGGCTGGTGCAGTTGACCCGCAAGCGGTTGGGAACGGGCCTCGTCGAGGCGTTCTCCAGCTCGTGCCCGCACTGCGGTGGCCGCGGGATCGTGCTGCACGCCGACCCGGTGGACTCGGCGCCGGCCAACGGGCGCAAATCCGAATCCGGCGGTCGGCGAGGCAAGCGATCGAGGAAGAACCGGTCCGAGGAGCCCGCCGGCCAGCCCGCGGTGGCCAAGGTGCCCGTGCACGCTCCCGGTGAGCATCCGATGTTCAAGGCGATGGCGGCGGGGTCGTCGGCCGGCGCCGGGCGCGACGACGACGAATCCGACGAGTCGGGCGAGGAGCTCAACGGCGAGGGCGGCGGCCCGACGGAGGAGCGGCGCGCGGCCGGCGCGGACGACGTGGACCGCGAGGACTTCGACGAGGGCGACGACGAGGAGGACCTCGACGACGAGGAGGAAGACCTCGGCGACGACGAGGACCTCGACATGGAGGACGAAGACGAGGATCTGGACGACTCCGACGAGGACGACTCCGACGACTCCGACGACGACGAGGACGACTCCGACGACGAGGACGGCGACGACGACACCGCGTGGGCTGCCCGTCGTCCGCGGCGGCGACGCGCGGCCGGCCGGCCGGCCGGCCCGCCGATCCAGCTGGACTGATCGGGGAGTGCGTCCGGTTTGACCCTGTAGCCGCTGGTCACGTACCCTTGGTCAGTTGTCGCCGGGCGGGGCGAGCAGACCGGCCCGGCTAGAGCGGGATTTCCGGGCGATCGGCACGGACCCGCACCCAGACCCACCACGCACACCGCCGGTGGCATGCGCGCGAAGCGCGGCAAAACAGAGGCGAGAAAGAGGCAGGAGCAACGATGGCGACCTACGCAATCGTCAAGACGGGCGGCAAGCAGTACAAGGTCGCCGTCGGGGATGTGGTCAAAGTCGAGAAACTCGAGTCCGAGCCCGGCGCCCAGGTGTCGCTGCCGGTCGCGCTCGTGGTCGACGGCGCCACCGTCACCACCGACGCCGCGGCGCTGGCCAAGGTCGCGGTGACCGGCGAGGTGCTCGAACACACCAAGGGCCCCAAGATCCGTATCCACAAGTTCAAGAACAAGACCGGCTACCACAAGCGCCAGGGCCACCGTCAGCAGCTGACGGTCCTCAAGGTCACCGGAATCAAGTAGCGAAGGCGGCAGACATGGCACACAAGAAGGGTGCTTCGAGCTCGCGCAACGGCCGCGACTCAAATGCTCAGCGGCTGGGCGTCAAGCGGTTCGGCGGCCAGGTCGTCCAGGCCGGCGAGATCCTGGTCCGTCAGCGCGGCACCAAGTTCCACCCCGGCGTCAACGTCGGGCGTGGCGGCGACGACACGCTGTTCGCCAAGGAGGCCGGCGCGGTCGAGTTCGGGATCAAGCGGGGCCGCAAGACGGTCAGCATCGTCGCGGAGGCCTGACGGGCGGACGCCTGGCTTTCCCGGGCAGCCTGCAGCCGCGAAACGTCGATCTCGGGTCAACTGGTTGCCGGGGTAGGTGAGAGGATCTTCGATGCCCCGGTTCGTCGATCGCGTCGTCGTCCACACGCGGGCCGGCTCCGGCGGTAACGGCTGCGCGTCGGTCCACCGCGAGAAATTCAAGCCGCTGGGCGGTCCCGACGGCGGTAACGGCGGCCGCGGCGGCAGCGTCGTGTTCGTCGTCGATCCCCAGGTGCACACGCTGCTGGACTTTCATTTCCGGCCGCACATCACCGCGCCGTCCGGCAAGCAGGGGATGGGCAACAACCGCGATGGCGCCGCGGGCCAGGATCTGGAGGTCAAGGTTCCCGACGGCACCGTCGTGCTGGACGAGAACGGCCGGCTGCTGGCCGATTTGGTCGGCGTCGGCACCCGCTTCGAGGCGGCCGCCGGCGGCCGCGGCGGTCTGGGCAATGCCGCGCTGGCATCGCGCGCCCGTAAGGCACCCGGCTTCGCGCTGCTCGGTGAGCCCGGCCAATCCCGCGACCTGACACTGGAGCTCAAGACCGTCGCCGACGCCGGGTTGGTCGGGTTCCCGTCGGCGGGGAAGTCCTCGCTGGTGTCGGTGATCTCGGCGGCCAAACCGAAGGTCGCCGACTATCCGTTCACCACCCTGGTCCCCAACCTCGGTGTGGTCTCGGCCGGTGAGCATGCGTTCACCGTCGCCGACGTGCCCGGCCTGATCCCCGGCGCGTCCCAGGGCCGCGGTCTGGGCCTGGACTTCCTGCGCCACATCGAGCGGTGCGCGGTGCTGGTGCACGTGGTGGACTGCGCCACCGCCGAACCGGGTCGCGACCCCATCTCCGACATCGACGCGCTGGAAGCCGAACTCGCCGCCTACACGCCGACGTTGCAGGGCGACGCTGCGCTGGGTGACCTCGCCGAACGACCCCGCGCGGTGGTGCTCAACAAGATCGACGTCCCGGAGGCCCGTGAGCTGGCCGAGTTCGTCCGCGACGAGATCGCCGAGCGGGGCTGGCCGGTGTTCCCGGTGTCCACGGTCACCCGCGAAGGCCTGCAGCCGTTGATCTTCGGGCTGTGGCAGATGATCTCGGCCTACCGCGCCGCCCAGCCGCCCGCCGTGACGCGCCGGCCGGTGATCCGGCCGGTCCCCGTCGACGACGGCGGCTTCACCGTCGAACCCGACGGACAGGGCGGTTTCGTCGTCACCGGCGCGCGGCCCGAGCGCTGGATCGGCCAGACCAACTTCGACAACGACGAGGCCGTGGGTTATCTCGCCGACCGCCTGGCGCGCTTGGGCGTCGAAGACGAACTGCTGCGGCTGGGCGCCCGGCCGGGGTGCGCGGTGACGATCGGCGAGATGACGTTCGACTGGGAGCCGCAAACGCCCGCCGGGCGCCAAGTTCCCATGTCCGGGAGAGGGACCGACGCGCGGCTGGAGCGCACCGAGCGCATCGGCGCCGACGAGCGCAAGGCCGCCCGGCGCCGCAGGCGCGAACGCGGTGACGACTCGTGAGCGAGCACCGCGAGGCCATCCGGTCCGCCCGCAGCCTGGTGGTCAAGATCGGGACCAACGCTTTGACCACGTCGTCCGGTGTGTTCGACGCCGGCCGGCTGGCCGGACTGGCCGATGCCATCGAGGCGCGCATGAAGGCCGGCACCGACGTCGTCATCGTGTCTTCGGGAGCCATCGCCGCGGGCATCGATCCGCTCGGCCTGTCTAGGCGCCCAAAGGATTTGGCGACGAGGCAGGCGGCGGCCAGCGTGGGGCAGGTCGCGTTGGTGAGTTCGTGGAGCGCGGCGTTCGCCCGGTACGGCCGCACGGTCGGGCAGGTGCTGCTGAGCGCGCACGACATCTCGATGCGGGCCCAGCACACCAACGCCCAGCGCACCCTGGACCGGCTGCGGGCCTTGCACGCGGTGGCCATCGTCAACGAGAACGACACGGTGGCCACCAACGAGATCCGGTTCGGCGACAACGACCGGCTGTCGGCCCTGGTGGCCCACCTGGTCGGCGCCGAGGCGCTGGTGCTGCTGTCCGACATCGACGGCCTCTACGACGCCGACCCCCGCACGACCGAGGGCGCACGGTTCATCCCGGAGGTATCCGGCGCGGCGGACCTGGACGGCGTGGTCGCCGGCCCGGGCAGCCACCTGGGCACCGGCGGAATGGTGTCGAAGATGTCGTCGGCGCTGCTGGCCGCCGATGCCGGGGTCCCGGTGCTGCTGGCCGCCGCGTCCGACGCCGCGACCGCGCTCACCGACGCCTCGGCCGGCACGGTGTTCGCCGCCCGGCCCAATCGCATGTCGGCCCGCCGGTTCTGGGTGCGCTACGCCGCCGAGGCCGCCGGCGCGCTGACCCTCGACGAGGGCGCGGTGCGGGCGGTGGTGGGCCAGCGCCGATCTCTGCTGGCCGCCGGTGTCATCGCGGTGTCGGGCCGGTTCTACGCCGGCGACGTGGTCGAACTGCGGGGCCCCGACGCGGTGATGGTGGCCCGCGGTGTCGTCGCCTACGACGCCTCCGAACTGGCCACGATGATGGGCCGCTCGACCTCGGCGCTGCCCGACGAACTGCGCCGCCCACCGGTGCACGCCGACGACCTCGTCGCGGTGAACGGCCCCGTGGGACTGGTCAGTTGAAGGGGTTGCTGTTGGCCTGCCAGGCCGCCGATTCGGGTCGCGGCCCGTAACGGCGCGCGTAGTCCTCGTGCATCTGCGCTTGTTTCTCGTGCTTGAGCGCATCGACCAGGTTCGGGTCGAGCCCGTGCTGCGCCAGCCGGTGCCGCCGCCAGACCTTGTTCAGGGCCAGCGACACCAGCAGCGCCCAGATGTAGACCGGCACGGTCATCTCGGTGTGCACGTACAGCGACGCGGGCAGCAGCCAGAACGGGGCGAGGACGAAAAGCGGTGGTATCGACCACCGGATCATGTGCCTGCGCACGGCGCCCGGACCCGCCAGGTCGTCGGCGACCCAGGCGCGCATCGAATCCGGAAGGCACCGGCCGTACGAGTAGGCGATGTATTGGAACAGGTTGGGTTTGTCGCTGGCCATCGTGGCTCCTAGGGGCGGGGGTTTGAGGACTGCAGAGCGCCGGCGGCCAGGGCCGCGGAGTTGATCCGGGTCAGCACCTGGTGCAGGTGCTGAAGTTCGGCCAGGTCGACGCCCAGGCGCGCGACGACGGCGGACGGGACGTCCTGCGCGCGTCGACGCAGGGCCACGCCGCGGTCGGTGAGGTGCACCGCGGTGGAACGCTCGTCGGCCGGGTTGCGGCTGCGGGTGATCAGGCCGAGCGCGTCCAGGCGTTTGAGCATCGGCGACAGCGTGGCCGAGTCCATCTGCAACATGGCGGCGATCTCCTTGACCGCCAACGGTTTCCGCTGGCCCGGCGATGCCTTGCGATGATCCCAGAGTGCGAGCATCACCAGGTACTGCGGGTGGGTGAGCCCCAACGGCTCCAGCAGGGGCCGGTAGACGGCCAGGACGGCCCGGTTGGTGATGCTCAGCGCGAAGCAGACCTGCTGTTCGAGGGCGAGCGGGTCGATTTCCGGCGCGGGCTGGGCCACATACACATCGTACGCTAATAGTTAGTGTGCTAACCAAGTTGCGCTGGTCACACGGGGCCGGTCATGGCGCCCCAGTCGGCTTGAGATACAAAGCTCCCCAGACTATTTCGGCGAGCGTGCTGGCCAGCTCCGCGTCGTAGTCCGGGGGCTGGTCGGGCAGGTTCTGCTGGCAGGCCCGCTCGACCATCCAGGTGAGCGCGTTGGCGGTGGTGGCCGCGGGAAGTTCCCGGCGGATCGAGCCGTCGGCCTGTCCCTCCTCGATGACACCGGTGAGTCGCTGTGAGACGGCCGTCAGCAATTCGCGGTAGGTCTGGGCCGTCAACGGGTCGTAGCCGGCCATCTCGTTGAGCGCGACCAGCACCGGCTGGTGGCGCCGATAGGCGTCGATGATGCCGGCCATTCCGGCGCGCACGTCCTCCGGATTGTGCCGCCAGGCCACGTCCCACCAGCGTTCGGCGCCGGTGGCCAGGTCGGCGAACACCTGGCCGGCGAGGCGGCGAAGCAGGTGGCCCTTGTCCTCGAAGTAGACGTAGAAACTCGCGCGCGAGATGCCGGCCTCGGTCGACAGCCGGTCGACGCTGAGTTCGGTGAAGCTGGCGCCGGCGCGCATCAGCCGGTCGGTGGCGTCGAGCAGGCGGCGCTCCATCCGCTCCCGCCGCTGCTCGCGGCCCTCCTCGCGGCGGCCCTGCGGCTTGCGGGTCACCGACGGCATTCGCCCAGCATAGCCACCCGATCGACACCTTGACTAGACATAGTGTCTAGGCATAGTGTCGGCGTTACGGTGTGACTGGCGTCATGGGAAGGGTCTCGACGATGACGGTGATGGCAGGGAAGCCCGGCACGAACCGCGCCTACGACCCGATCGATCTGTCCTCGCGCGCGTTCTGGTCGAAGACCGCCGCCGAGCGGGAACGCTCGTTCGCCGTGCTGCGCGCCGAACGCCCGGTGAGCTGGCATCCCCCGGTCCAGGACGCGCTGATGCACGACCCCGACGACCGGGGCTATTGGGCGGTCACCCGGCGCGCCGACATCGTCACGGTCAGCCGCGGCAACGAGGTGTTCCTGTCCGGCAAGGGGGTGATGTTCGAGAACATCCCCGTGGACCTGCTCGAGGCCTCGCAGTCCTTCCTGGCGATGGACCCGCCGCGGCACACCAAGCTGCGCAAACTGGTCAGCGCCGCGTTCACCCCGCGGCAGGTTCGTCGTATCGAGGACTCGATCCGGACGAACGCCCACGCCATCGTCGGCGAGCTGCGCGCCGCCGGGGGTGGCGTCGATTTCGTCGAGCACTGCGCCAAGCAACTGCCCATCCGCACGCTGTCGGACATGGTGGGTATCCCGGAGTCGGAGCGCGAGCGGGTCGCGCAGGCCGCCGACGCGCTGGTGTCGTGGGCCGACCCCGTCTACCTCGACGGCCGTGACCCGATGCAGGTGCTGGTCGAGAACCAGGTGTACCTGCACCAGGTCGCCGGCGCACTGGCCGCCGAGCGCCGCGCCCGGCCCGGCGACGACCTGTTCAGCGCGCTGGTGAACGCCGAGGTCGACGGCGACCGGCTGACCGACGCGGACGTCTCGGCGTTTTTCGTACTGCTCTCGGTGGCCGCCAACGACACCACCCGCCAGACCACCAGCCACGCGATGAAGGCGCTCACCGACTTTCCCGCCCAGCGCGAATGGCTGCGCGTGGCGTTCGAGGACCGCATCGGCACCGCGGTCGAGGAGTTCATCCGCTGGGCGTCCCCGGTGATGAGCTTCCGCCGCACGGCCGCAACGGATTTCGAACTGGCCGGCCAGCAGATCGAGGCGGGGGAGAAGGTGGTGATGTTCTACCCGTCGGGCAACTGGGACACCGACGTGTTCGACCGTCCGGACCGTTTCGACCTCGGCCGCGACCCCAATCCGCACGTCGGTTTCGGTGGCGGCGGTGTGCATTTCTGCCTGGGCGCCCATGTGGCCCGGGCGCAGCTGCGCGCCATCTTCGGGGAACTGCTGCGTCAGCTGCCCGACATCCAGGCGGGGGAGCCCTCGTACGTGCCGGGCAATTTCATCCACGCCATCCGCAGCATGCCCTGCGACTTCTAGGAGTTCGGCAGTGGCGCCACCGCCCCGCCCAGTTCGCACGCCAGCAGGGTCAGCAACTCCGAGCATCCGCCCTCGACCTTGACGTCGGCCAGGTCGTCACCGCGGGTGCGGCCCCGGTTGACGATGGCGACCGGAATGCCGAGCGCGGCGGCGCGCCGCACGAACCGGTAGCCGGAGAACACGGTCAGCGACGAACCGGCGACGAGCAGGGCATCGGCCCGCTCAACCAGTGAAAAGGCTTGGGAAACGACGTGTTTGGGCACGCTCTCGCCGAAGTAGACGATGTCGGGTTTGAGCATGCCGGCGCAGCGCGGGCAGTCCAGGTACCGGAACGTCGTCGTGTCGGCGACGACGGCGTCGGCGTCGGGAGCCACCGCCAGGCCGCCGAGCGCCCCGGCGCGCGCCAGGAAGCCGGGGTTGAGTGCCTCGAGTGCGTCGGCCAGCGCGGCGCGGCTCATGGTGTGGCCGCAGCCCAGGCAGACCACCCGCGCGTAGGTGCCGTGCAGGTCGATCACGTTGACGCTGCCTGCCCTGGTGTGCAGCAGGTCGACGTTCTGGGTGATCACGCCGGTGACGACGCCCGCGCGCTCGAGGGCGGCCAGCGCCCGATGGCCCGCGTTGGGCAGCGTGTCGGCCATGTGGCGCCAGCCGACGTGGTTGCGCGCCCAGTAGCGCTGCCGGAAGACCGGATCCGACGTGAACTGGCGGATGGTCATCGGGTTGCTCGGCGGTGAATCGGGGCCCCGGTAGTCCGGAATGCCGGAGTCGGTGGAGATTCCCGCACCCGTGAGCACGGCGACGCGGCGACCGGCCAGCAGCGCCACCAACTCGGGCGATTCTGCGCGGGCGATCACCTCTTCGAGGTTAGCGGCCCCGCGCGCTTCGCGAGCGTGCGTGCCCGCACGCTCGGCGGTCAGCTCAGGCATTCCGCCGCGGTCGTGAGCTCCGCGGACAGGTTGCGCTGCATCATCTTGAGAGCCGCCTCACCCAACTCCTCGTAGATGTGGGCGACCGCATCCGTGGGGACCACGACCGGGAAATGGCGCAGGTAGGCGTCGAGCGCGCTGTAGAAGATGCACTGCTCGGTGACCTGCCCGGTCAACACCAACCGCTTGGTGCCGCGGCGGTGCAGAAGATACTCCAGCGCCGTCCCGAAGAACACGCTGTGGCGGACCTTGGTCAACAGCCGGCAGCCCTCGGCCGGCACGATCGGCTTCACCAGGTCGGGCCGTTCGCCGCCGAGTGCGGATTCGACGATGTCGGAGAACTCCACGCTGAAGTCGCCGTAGTTGTCGTTGACGTAGATCAGGTCGACACCGCCGGATTCGCGCGCGCGGCGGACCAGATCCGACAGCGGCTCGATGATGTTGCCGACATTGGGTATCAGTTCTTCGGCGTCGGGGTGCCGATAGGTGTTCATCATGTCGACGACCAAGACGGCGGTGTCACTCATGGGGCAACGTGTACCCGGCAAACCGGTGCTGACACCACCTGGGCGAGAATGGGGAAGCGATGGACTTCTACAACAGTTACAGCCAGGGCTTCGTCCGCGTCGCCGCGTGCACCCGCCACACCACGATGGCCGATCCGGCGGCAAACGCCGCGTCGGTGTTGCGGCTGGCGCGCGAGTGCCACGACGAGGCCGTCGGCCTGGCCGTCTTTCCCGAGCTGACGCTGTCCGGCTATTCGATCGAGGACATCCTGCTGCAGGACCAGCTGCTCGATGACGTCGAAGCGGCCCTCGCCGAGGTCGTGACGGCCTCGGCCGACCTGTTGCCCGTGCTGGTGGTCGGCGCCCCGCTTCGGCACCGGCACCGTATCTACAACGCCGCGGTGGTGATCCACCGCGGCGTCGTGCTCGGCGTGGCGCCCAAGTCCTACCTGCCCACCTACCGGGAGTTCTACGAGCGTCGCCAGATCGCGCCCGGCGACGGCGAACGCGGCACCATCCGCATCGGCGGCCCCTCCGGCCCGATCGAGGCCCCGTTCGGTCCCGACCTGCTGTTCGCCGCGTCGGACCTGCCCGGCTTCGTGCTGCACGTCGAGATCTGCGAGGACATGTTCGTGCCGATTCCGCCCAGCGCGGAGGCGGCCCTGGCGGGGGCGACGGTGCTGGCCAACCTGTCCGGCAGCCCGATCACGATCGGGCGCGCCGAGGATCGTTGCCTGCTGGCGCGTTCGGCGTCGTCCCGGTGCCTGGCCGCCTACGTCTACGCCGCCGCGGGCGAGGGCGAATCGACCACCGATCTGGCCTGGGACGGCCAGACCATGGTGTGGGAGAACGGCGTGTTGCTCGCAACCTCCGAGCGGTTCCCGCGGGGGGAGCGGCACAGCGTCGCCGACGTCGACACCGAGCTGCTGCGCTCCGAGCGGCTGCGCATGGGGACGTTCGACGACAATCGGCGCCACCACCGCACGTCGGCGGAGTCGTTCCGGCGCATCGAGTTCCGGCTGGATCCGCCGGGCGGCGACATCGGCCTGCGCCGTGAAATCGAGCGCTTCCCCTTCGTTCCCGCGGATGCGCAACGGCTGCAACAGGATTGCTACGAGGCCTACAACATCCAGGTCGCCGGGCTCGAACAGCGGCTGCGCGCCCTGGACTACCCGAAGATCGTCATCGGGATCTCCGGCGGGCTGGACTCGACGCACGCGCTGATCGTCGCCGCGCGCGCGATGGACCGCGAGGAACGGCCGCGTGCCGACATCCTGGCGTTCACGCTACCGGGCTTCGCGACGGGGGATCGCACCAAGCGCAACGCGATCGAGCTGTGCCGCGCGCTGGGCGTCACCTTCTCCGAGATCGACATCCGCGACACCGCTGCGCTGATGCTCAAGGAGATCGAGCACCCCTTCGCGCGCGGCGAGAAGGTCTACGACGTCACCTTCGAGAACGTGCAGGCCGGGTTGCGCACCGACTACCTGTTCCGGCTGGCCAATCAGCGCGGGGGGATCGTGCTGGGCACCGGCGACCTCTCCGAGCTGGCGCTGGGCTGGTCGACCTACGGTGTCGGCGACCAGATGTCGCACTACAACGTCAACGCCGGTGTCCCCAAGACGCTGATCCAGCACCTGATCCGCTGGGTGATCTCCACGGGGGAGTTCGAGTCCGAGGTCGGCGAGGTGCTGCAATCGGTGCTCGACACCGAGATCACTCCGGAGTTGGTGCCCAGCGGGGAGGAAGAAGAGCTGCAGAGCAGTGAGGCCAAGGTCGGGCCGTATGCGCTGCAAGACTTCTCATTGTTTCAGCTGTTGCGCTACGGATTCCGGCCGTCGAAGGTCGCGTTTCTGGCCTGGCACGCGTGGCACGACCCCGGCCAGGGCAACTGGCCGCCGGGATTCCCCGCGGAGAAACGACCGACCTATTCGCTGAAGGAGATCCGGCACTGGCTGCAGGTGTTCGTGCAGCGCTTCTATTCGTTCAGCCAGTTCAAGCGGTCCGCCCTGCCGAACGGCCCGAAGGTGTCCCACGGCGGGGCGCTCTCGCCGCGGGGCGATTGGCGGGCCCCGTCGGACATGTCGGCGCGCATCTGGCTGGACGAGATCCAGCGCGAAATACCCGAGGAGTAGGCCGCGCAAGCTCAGCGCTCGTAGGTGCCGGTGAGCGTGCCCCGAGCCAGCAGGTGGCCGCGCATCGCAACCAACAGGGCCTTGGCCGAGTCGACAACGGCGGGTATCGGTTCGTCGATCGCGAACACCTGAAACCGGTAGCGGTGGGGTCCGTGGCCGGGGATCGGGCGCGGCCCGGCGTAGCCCCGATGCCCAAGATCCGCTCGCAGGAAACGCATTCCGGCGCTGCCCGGGCGCAGCGAACCCGCGGCGGCTTCGCGCACCGTCGGCTCGATCACCGCGACGGTGTGCAGCAGCGGCCGGTGCAGTGGGACGTCGACATCGTCGATGACGAGCACCACCTGCCGCGTCCCGGGCGGCAGCCCCTCCCAGCGTAGCGGCGGAGAGATGTTGTCTCCGACCCCCTTTCCCGCGCTGGACGGCGGCATGGCCGCGCCGTCGCCGAATGCCGAACTCGTCACGCGGATGGAGGCGGGAGCGTCGAACGCGCTGCCGGCCAGTGGGCTTCGGTGTTCGCCCGCGCGGGCGCCGCGCAGCAGCCGGCCCACCAGCGCCATCACGCGCCGCTTCCGGCGCCGCGGATCGCCACGCTGGAAGACCGCATCAGATCGCCCAGTTCGGCGGGCAGGTATCCCTGCTCGACCAGCCGGGGCAGCACCCCGCCGCCTTCGAGGATCTCGAGGATCAGCCCGGGCAGCGTCGGCACGGTGCCCGAGGCTCCCGTGGTGTCGTTGCGCCACGTTCCGGCGCTCAGGTCGAAGGTGCCCCGGTCGCCCTCACGGAACAGCGAGGTCGCGTCGGGGATCGTCATCGCGGGCAGGCCGGCGTTGACGGCGTTGCGAAAGAACAGGGAGTTGAACTCCGGGTCTCCTGACGTTTCTGTGGGTCTGGTTTCATGCTGCTCGACCGGGCAGTGCGGGGCATAGGCCGCCGCGGGTGAGCATGGCCATGCCGATCATCGCCTCAGGGCTGTGAAACCCGTACGCACGCGTGGTCAATGCCCGCAGGTGGGTGTTCGTCGCCTCTGAGCGGGCATTCGACAGTTGGTGGTCGAGAGTGTTGCCGATGAGCTCCTTGTGACGGCGGACGGTGCGGGCTACGGCAACGAATTCCGGGATGCGCGAGTGCGACGCCCAGGACAACCAACCGGCCAGCAGGCGATGGCCGTCGCGGCCTTTGACCCGAAACACTTCGCGGAGTTGCTCTTTGAGCAGATACGCCCGATACAGCGTGGCGTTGGTAGCCGTGATCGACGCGAGGCTGGTGCGTTGCTCACCGGTCAGATCGGCCGGGTTCTTGCGGGTCGCCCACATCGCGTGCCGGTCGCGGACACCGGCGCGGGCCATGGTACGCACCCGCACCTTGTCGAGGGCCTTGAGCGCCCAGGCCACGACATGAAACGGATCCAGGCAGATCACCGCACCCGGGGCCCGGTCCCGCAGCACGGCGTGAATCCATTCCGCCCCATCACAGCTGACGTGAGTCAACGCCGCGGCACGTTGGGCGCCGAGCTGGTCGAAAAACCGGCCCAAGGTGTCCTGGTTGCGGCCTTCGGCTGCCCACACCAGCCGGCCTGTCGTGTGATCGATGACGCAGGTTACATAGCGGTGGCCTTTGCGGTAGGCGATCTCGTCGATGCCGATGCGGGTCAACCCGGCCAGCAGGTCGTTGGTGTCGCGGCCATCGGCGACCACCCGGCCCACGATCGCGGCGATGGTGCGCCAGGCCACCCGCAAAAACACCGCGACCACACTGATCGCGGCATGCGCGGTCAACCACGCGGCTGTGTCCTCAAACGCCCAGGTGTGACGGGCCCCGGGCCGCGCCCAGGGCAGGTGGGCCACCACCACTCCATGCTCGGGGCAGGCTACCCGCGGCGCTGCGGCCTGCAGATAGGCCTTCGTCGTCCCCAGATCCAGGGTGCGCCAGCGCCTGATCCCCTCCCCGCCGTCATAGCCCGCACAGCGTTTGCGGCACCGCGAGCACCGGCTGGCCTGGTTCGCCTTGGGCCGCACCTCAAACACCAGCACCTCGCTGGTCACCGGCTGTTTTCCGCGCGAAGTCTCCGTCTCGATCATCACGTCATCGACGACCATGTCCTGGCCACCGAGGACCGTCGCGAATACCCTGGATTTACCCAACGCCGTACACCCTCCTTCGTCTTGAACCCGATAACAGTCCAAAACGTAAGCAGGACACGGCGTTGGGCCACAAGCCCCCTGGTCACAGACCCACGACTACGGCAGAAGAGCCTGAACTCCTCGGCGACCAGCCCGGCGACGCCCAGTTCGGCGAACAACACCGCGACCGGGCGCGACGACCCCAGCCCGAAGTTCTTGCCGGCCAGCACGACGTCGCCGGGGGAGACCTCGTCGGTCCAGCCGGGGCGGACCTGGTAGAACACGTGCCTGGCCGCCTCCGCGGGCTCCATTTTCAGCGCGTAGCCCGGATACATGTCGTCGGTGTTGAGGTTGTCGCCGAACACCCAGACCTTTCCGCTGAATGCCACCGTCATGCCGTCACGCTCCTGGGGTCGGTGATGTATCCGGCGATCGCCGAGGCCGCGACGGTCGCCGGGGAGGCCATGAAGATTTCTGCCTCGGCGCTGCCCATCCGGCCGGTGAAGTTGCGGGTGCTCGACGTGATGCACACCTCGCCGGGACCCACGACCCCCATGTGGTAGCCGAAGCAGGCGCCGCAGGTGGAGTTGGTGACGACGCCGCCCGCATCCGCGATGTCCTGCAGGTATCCCAGCCGCATGGCCTCGCGGTAGACCGCCTGCGAGGCGGGGGTGACCAGGAGCCGCACCCCGGGGGCGACGCTCTTGCCGCGCAGCACTTCCGCGGCGATCCGCAGGTCCTCGAGCTGTCCGTTGGCGCACGACCCGATGAACGCCTGGTCCACCTTCTGCCTGCCCAGCCGCGACACCGGCAGACCGTTGCGGCTGACGGTGCCCGGCCGTGCGACATAGGGTTCCAGCGCGGACAGGTCGACGTGGCGGACCTCGCGGTATGCGGCGTCGGGATCCGGTGCGGCGGCGGCGTATCCGGTGATGCCGCGCTCGTCGAGGAATGCCGTCAGGACCTCGTCCGGCTCGAAGGTGCCGAAGTCGGCGGAAACCTCGGCGCACTGCGTCGCGATGGTGCGCCGGTCGTGCATCGGGATGCCGGCCAGCCCGGGCCCGCCGAACTCCAGGTTGAGGTTGGCGGCGTCGCCGTATTCGTCGGCGAGGTAGAGGAAGACGTCCTTGCCGCTCACGCCGTCCGGCTTGGCGCCGCCGAATTCGTAGCGGACGGTCGGCGCGACCTGAAACCACGTCGTTCCGGTGCACATGATCGAATACACCTCCGCGGGACCGAGTCCGCGGGCCGCCGTGTTGTAGGCGCCGGCGGCGCAGGTGTGGGAATCGGCGCAGGCCAGTATCTGTCCGGGCCGCGCCAGGCCGTTCTCGGCGATCACCTCGTGACAGATCCCGTGCCGGCCGACGTCGTAGAAGCGCTCGATGCCGAAGTCGGCGACGAACTTGCGGGCGTGCGTTCCACCCGCGGCGTCCTTGACGGTCGGCGCCGGGACGGCGTGATCCATGACGACCGCCAGTTTGTCGGGGTCGTGGACGCGGTTCGGCGCGATCCACATGGTGGCGAACTGCAGGTCGATCAGGACGGTCATGTCCACGTCGACCACGACGGTGTCGCCGGGGGACACCGAGGCCAGACCGGCCTTGCGGGGGAGGATCTTCTCGATGACGGTCATGCCCATGAGTTGTCCCGGTGCGCGTAGCGGTCGTCGAGGGCCAGCCACTCGGCCATGCCGACGAGGTCGAAGAAGCCGGCGGGGCTGCTCGGCAGGTGGGCCGCCAACTCGCTGCCGTTGAGTTCGCACAGGCTCTGCAGCATGCCGAACGTCGCCTGCATCAGCAGGTTGCCGGGATGGATGGCGATGGCGTAGCCCAGCTCCTGCAGTCGCGACGCCGACTGCGGCGGCGTCATGCCGCCCAGCACGAGGTTGATCAGCAGCGGGGCATCGACTTCGGTTGCGATGCGCTCGATCTCGCCGGCGTCCTGCGGCGCCTCGACGAAGATGACGTCCGCGCCCGCGCGGGCGTAGCGGTTGGCGCGCTCGATTGCCTCGTCGAGCCCGAGCGGGGCGCGGGCGTCGGTGCGGGCCACCACGAGCAGGTCGTCGTCGGACCGGGTGTCCAGGGCGGCGGCGAGGGTCTGCTCGAACAGCGCCGCGTCGACGACCCGTTTGTCCGGCAGATGGCCGCACCGTTTGGGGAAGACCTGGTCTTCCAGCTGGATCGCGGCCACTCCCGCCGCGTCGTAAGAACGCACCGTGCGCACCACATTTCGCAGTGCGCCGTAGCCGGTGTCGGCGTCGGCGATGAGCGGGATGTCCCCCAGCGCGTCGGCGATCATCGCGGCCCGCCCCGCCATCTCGGTTGCCGTGACCAGCCCGATGTCGGGCAGGCCGAAACCGGACGCCGCCACACCGGCCCCGGTCATGTATGCGGCGACATGGCCGGTCCGTTTGGTCAGCTGTGCGGAGATCCCGTCGAAAACGCCTGGCGCGACGATGAGTTCGCGCTTGTCGAGCAGCTCCCTGAGGCGTCGGCGGGCCGGGGTGGTAGCCACAGCAGGTTCCTTTCAGTCCAAGGCGCCCGCCACCGGAGCGGCGAGCAGTTCGGCCAGATGATCGGTGTCGTCGAGTTCGTCCAGACCGAGCACCGCCCGTTCGATCGCGTCGGCGCGGGCGCGGTCGGTGACCCGGTCGGCGAGCGCGTGGAACTTCGCGACGAGTTCGTCGTCGGTGACGGGGTCGGTGGGCGCGCCATGCGGTACGTCGACGCGGACCCGGTGCACGGCGCCGTCGACGGTCGTCACCGCCAGCTCGGTGCGGAACTTCTCGGTCATCGCGGCGCGGGCCGGCGATTCGTCGAGGTGGACCGTGGTTGCGGCGATCAGCGACCAGATGTCGTCGGCGTCGCGGCGCGCCGGGGCGAACTGTTCGGGCAGCACGTTGCCGTCGAGCAGCGCTGCGGCGGTGACGTAGCCGATGTTCATCTGCGCCCCGATCGGCGTGAGCGGTCGCTCCGGCGGCCACCAGCCGTGCTTGTAGACGGTCTCGCCGACGGTGATGTCGACCGTTGAGATGTTCTCGGGCGCAACGGATTCGCGCAGCCGTCTGGCGGCATCGATCGCTGCGTGCAGGCCACCCATCGCGGCGTAGGACTTGACCATGATGCTCGTCGTCTCCCAGTGCCGGCCCAGCTGGCCGGTGAGCAGCGCGGCGTCGGGTTCGTGGCCCTCGCCGAACACGCTGAGGAAGCCGCCGTATTCGCGCTCGAACACCCGCTTGATGCCGGTGTAGCCGGCCGCCGCCAGGCCCGCGGCGTAAAAACCGTTGCGCGCGGCCAGACCGTGGTGCATGCGTTTGCTCATGGCCTCGTACTGCGCGGCCATCAGCCCCGACGACTGGGTGGCCGCCAGCCCGAGGGCGTCTTCCAGTTGTGCGGGCGGCAGTCCGCGCAGCTTGCCCGAGGCCATGGCCGCCGAGTGGGTGCCGAAGACCGACCCGGAGTGCCAGCCGCGGTCGAGCATCTGGGTGCCGTGCAGGGTGTAGCCGACGCGCGGCCCCACCTCGAACCCGGCGATCGCCGCGAGCAGCAGTTCGGCGCCGGTGATCGTTCCCGGGCGGGTCGCGGCAGTCGACAGCAGGGCGGGGATGATCAGCGAGCAACTGTGCAGCGGCGCGAGGGGATGGAAGTCGTCGAGCTCGAAGCCCTGGATGAACGTGCCGTTCAGGATCGCGGCGCCGGGTGCGCCGGTGGTGCGGCCGGTGCCGATGACGACCGTGTCGCCCCCGCCTTCCATGCCGAGTACCGCGTCGGTGGCGAGCCGAGACCAGGGCAGCCGCGCGCCGACCAGGGCGCAGCCCAGGCCGTCGAGCAACAGGTGCTTGGCGCGCCGCGCGACCGGGTGTGGCACGTCGTCGAGGGTGAGCCCGGCGACCCAGGTGGCCAGCCGTCCGGTGGGCCCCGCCGGGTCGGTGGCGGCCGGCTGCGTCACCGCCGTCATCGGCCACCCCTTTCCCGTTAGTTGTTATATACATATAACAACTAACGAAGCGGGCGCAAGGGGCCGGGTGTGGAAATATTCATGACCGTGGACAAGGCCGGCGACAGGGCGGCACCGGTGTCCGCCGCTGCGGGCGTCCCGCTGCACCGGCAGCTGTTCCTGGTGCTGCACGACGAGATCGACCGCGGCGTGCTGGCCCCCGGCGACGCGCTGCCCACCGAGCAGACCCTCTGCGGGCAGTTCGGGGTCTCCCGCATCACCGTGCGCCGGGCGCTGGCGGACCTCGCCGAGCGGGGCTACATCGAGCGCCGCCACGGGGTGGGGTCCTTTGTACGCCCGCACGGCGCGGCCGACGTGTCGTCGGCCGGCAGGTCCTACATGGCGGGCCTGCGCCAGACCCAGTTCGAAACCGACGTGGAGGTGGTCGAACTCGGGGCCCGCCGCCCCCCGCAACCCGTCGCCGAGGCGCTCGAGACGTCCGGCGACCTGCTGCACATCGTGCGGGTGCGGCGGCAACGCAGGACCTTGGAGCCGTTGATCGTCAGCGAGGCCTGGCTGCCCGGGGAACTCGCCGGCACGCTGACGGAGTCCGCGCTGCGGCGCGCGCCCCTCTACCAGTTGTTGTCCGACGCGGGGATCGTCGCCGACCGGGTGCGCCATGAGATCACCGCCGAGATCGCGGGCCCGCGCAACGCCCGCCTGCTGGACACGGCGATCGGCGCCGCGCTGCTGCGCGTCAATCGGCTGGTGTTCGTGGCCGGCGCGCCGCACCATCACCTTTCTGCCCTGCTGTCGCCCGGCCGCAGCCGCGTGCTGCTGAGTCAGACCGCCGACGAACTCGAGACGGCCGACGGCCTGACGATCGCCCACGACGTGCGCCGGGACTAGCCCGAACGCCGCTCGCGCAGGGCCGCGTCGATCGCCGCGGCGTCCGGGGCGCAGTCGCCGGCGCCGCGCACCAGCGTGGCGAGCGCGCCTGCCGTGCACGCGCGCCGCAACGCGCGCAGCCGCTCGGCCGCCGCGCCGGGGTGGGGCGGCCAGTTCGCCGCCAGCACCCCGGCGAACACGTCGCCGGCCCCGGTGGTGTCCACCGCGTCGACCGCTGGGGCGGGCACCGTGAACTCGCCGTCGGTGCCGGCGTACCGGGCGCCCCGCGCGCCCAGGGTGGTCACCAGATGGTCCGGCCGCCAGCGCCATTGGCGTTCCTCGTCTTCGTTGACGATCACCACGTCGGCCAGCTCCGCCAGTTCGGCCAGCGCGCCGTCGTCCCGGCCCGCCGGCGACGCGTTGACCAGGACGACCGACCCGGCCGAGCGGGCCGCGCGCGCCGCGCCCAGCGCCGTCGCGACCGGAATCTCCAACTGGGTCAACAGCACGTCGCAGTCGGAGATCACCGTGCGCACCGTCTCGTCGGACGGCGAGAGCCGCCCGTTGGCGCCCGGAGCGACGACGATGGTGTTCTCGGCGCCGGTGTCGACCACGATGATCGCCGTGCCGCTCGGACCGGGGACCGCGACGGTCCCGTCCAGCCCGACGCCGTTGGCCGTCAAATGCGCCCGCAGCTGTCCGGCCGCGGCGTCCTCGCCGAGCGCGCCGACGAACTGCACCTGTGCGCCGGCCCGCGCCGCGGCGACCGCCTGGTTGCCGCCCTTGCCGCCGGGGGCGTGGCTCGACGACGACGCCAGCACCGTCTCGCCCGGACGCGGGAGGGCTTCGACGCCGAACGTCAGATCCATGTTCACGCTGCCAACCACACACACCCGCGCCATTCCCGCGACGGTAGTCGCGCCGGGCGGGGAGCGTCGCTTTGCGGCAATCGCCAATATCTGCGGGTCGGCGCGTTACTCTGCTGCGTGAGCGAGGCCGAATCCTGTCGAAGAAAGGCGGAGAGGCGATTGACATCGAGCGGGGTTAAAGACGCCGATCCGGCCCCTCGGACCAGCCGGGAAACCGGCGGGGAAATTGCCAGCGAAACCACTTCGGAAAGCGGCCGGGAATCCGCCGGAGAGACCGATGGGAAATCCGCCCCGGTCGAATTGGCGGGCAGAAGAAAGCACCGGTTTCTGTCGCGGCCCCGCTTCCGGTTCGGCATCCAGTCCAAGATCCTGGTGGCGCTGCTGCTGTCGAGCATCCTGGGCGTGGCGGTCATCGGCTTCATCGGGGCCGTGTCCGGCCGCGACGCGTTGGTGCAGGTCGAGTCCGAGCGGTTGATCGAATTGCGCGGATCCCAGAAGCGCGCGGTGGAAGCGCTGTTTCGGCAAGTGACGAATTCGCTGATCGTCTACAGCGGCGGATTCAGCATCGTCGAGGCAACCGACGCGCTCACTGCGGGTTTCGACCAACTTGCCGACGCGACGATCACCCCCGCCCAGCAGCAGGCGCTCGTCGGCTACTACCAAAACCAGATGATCCTGCCGATCAAGCAGCTGACCGGCGACACGATCGACCTCAACGCCGTCCTGCCGAGTTCCAACGCGCAGAGGTACGTTCAGGCGAACTACACCGCGGTGCCCACGCCGCCGAACGAACAGGCGGGCATGCGGGAAGCCGGCGACGGCAGCGCGTGGTCGGCGGCCAACGCCCACTTCAACTTCTACTTGAGCGGCATCGTGACGCGCTTCAAATATCGAGACGCGCTGCTGCTGGACACGCAGGGCAATGTCGTCTACAGCGTGCGGAAAGGGCCGGACCTGGGGACCAACATCCTCACCGGCCCGTACCGGGAATCCAATCTCCGTAGCGCCTACCAAAAGGCGTTGCGCTCCAACGATCTCGACTTCGTCTGGATCACCGACTTCCAGCCCTATCAGCCACAGCTCGACACGCCCACGGCGTGGGTGGTGTCGCCGGTCGGCATGAACGGCAAGATGAGCGGCGTCATGGCCCTGCCGGTGCCGATCGCGATGATCAACACGATCATGACCGCAGGAAAAGAGTGGAAAGCCGCTGGGATGGGTGCCGCGACCGAGACCTATCTGGCGGGCCCCGACGACCTGATGCGCTCGGATTCGCGCATTTTCCTGGAAGACCCGCAGGAGTACCGGCGCGAGGCCATCGCCGCCGGCACACCGCCCGATGTCGTCGCCCGGGCGATCCGGCTGCACACCACCGTGCTGGTGCAGCCGGTTGCCAGCTCGGGCCTTCGGGCCGCCCAGCGCGGCGAGAGCGGGACCGTCAGCGGCACCGATTACACCGGCAACCGGGAGCTGGAAGCGTATGCCCCGGTGAACATACCCGACTCAGACTTGCACTGGTCGATCCTGGCCACCAGGGACAACTCCGATGCCTTCGCGCGACTGGGCAGGTTCAGCCAAACGCTGGTGATCGCGGTGACGGCGATGATCTTCGTCATCTGCGTGGCCTCGATGCTGGTCGCCCAGGCGGCGGTGCGGCCGATCCGGCGACTCGAGGCGGGCACGCGCAAGATCAGCTCCGGCGATTACGAAGTGAACATCCCGGTGAAGTCGCGCGACGAGTTCGGCGATCTCACCGCGGCGTTCAACGAGATGAGCCGGAACCTGGCGATCAAGGACGAACTCCTCAACGAGCAGCGCCGGGAGAACGAACGGCTCCTGCTGGCGCTGATGCCCGAATCGGTGGTGCAGCGGTACCGCGGCGGCGAGGAGACCATCGCCCAGACGCATCAGGACGTCGCCATCATCTATGCCGACATCGTCGGGCTCGACGAGATCTCCAACAGCCTGCCCGGCGACGTGCTGGTCGGCATCGTCGACGAACTGTTCCGCCAGTTCGATTCGGCGGCCGAAGCCCTTGGCGTGGAACGGATCCGCACGTTCCACAATGGCTATCTGGCCAGCTGCGGTGTGATCACCCCGCGACTGGACAGCATCCACCGCAGCGTCGATTTCGCCCTGGAGATGCGCCACAGCATCGACCGCTTCAACGCCCAGACCGGTCACCAGCTGAGCCTGCGGATCGGCGTCAACACCGGCAACGTGGTCAGCGGGCTGGTGGGCCGGTCCGGCCTCATCTACGACATGTGGGGCGGGGCGGTGAGCCTGGCCTACCAGATGCACAGTGGCGCACCGCAGCCGGGCATCTACGTGAGTGCTCAGGTCTATGAGGCGCTGCGGGACGTGCGGCAGTTCACGCCCGCGGGCACCATCTCGGTCGGCGGATCCGAGCAGGCGATTTACCGGCTCGCGGAGCGGTGATGAACGCCTGGCACGCCCCGTGGTTCTACTGGGCGATAGGCATCGCGGTCGGGTTTCCGCTCGCGTTGATCGTGCTCACCGAGCTGGGTCACAACCTGGCCCGCCGCAACAGCCGTATGACCAGACAAGTCAGCCTGCTGCGCAATTACCTGCTGCCCCTCGGTGCGCTGTTGCTGCTGCTGGTCAAGGCGTCGCAGATCCCGGCCGGCGACGTGCCGGTGCGGATGCTCACCACGCTGTTCGGCTTCCTGGTGCTGCTGGTGGTGGTGTCGGGTCTCAACGCCACCGTGTTCGAGGGCGCCCCCGCAGACAGCTGGCGCAAAAGGCTTCCCGGAATCTTCCTCGACGTGGCCCGCTTCGCCGTGATCGGCACCGGTGTGGCCCTGATGTTGTCCTGGGTCTGGGGTGTACGGGTCGGCGGCCTGTTCACCGCGCTGGGCGTCACGTCGGTCGTGATCGGCCTGATGTTGCAGAACTCCGTCGGCCAGATC
The DNA here is from genome assembly GCF_045809005.2 of Mycobacterium cajalii. NCBI lineage: Bacteria > Bacillati > Actinomycetota > Actinomycetes > Mycobacteriales > Mycobacteriaceae > Mycobacterium > Mycobacterium cajalii. Next base: position 4,384,960 of record NZ_CM141436.1, on the reverse strand, counting down.
GTGTCGGGGTTGTTCATGCTCTTCGAGCAGCCTTTCCGGATCAACGATTGGCTCGACACGGGAACCGCGAAGGGGCGCGTCGTCGAGGTGAACTGGCGGGCCGTGCACATCGACACCGGCAGCGGCATGCGCATCATGCCGAACTCGATGCTGGCCACGACGTCGTTCACGAACCTCAGCCGCCCGCCGGGCACACACAAACTGTCGCTGACCACCACCTTCTCGGCCGCGGACCCGCCCGACCGGGTCTGCGCGCTGCTGACCCGGACCGCATCCGGCCTGCCGCAACTGGCGACCGGCGTCGTGCCCCGCTCGGTGCCCGTCGGCGGCGCCGAGTACCGCACGTCCTTCGCGCTGAACTCGCCCGCCGACGACGGTGGCGCCCGGTCCACGTTTTTGCGATGGATCTGGTACGCCGCGCGCCGGGAAGGGCTTCACCTGGACGGCGCCGACGACGACTACTCGACCGCCGAACGGGTCGAGAGCGCGTTGCGCACCGTGGTGGCGCCGGCACTGCGTCTCAGCATGGACGAACAGCGCTTGCTGCACTCGCGCGCCCGGCTCGTCCGGTACGGGGCCGACGAGATCGTCGAGTACGCGGGTCAGGTGCCCGCCGGGATGACGTTCCTGGTCGCCGGCAGCGTGCAACTGACCGCCACGGCCGACGACGGGTCCGTCACGGTGATCGGCACGCTGGCAGAGGGCTCGTTCCTGGGGCTGACGGCGCTGACCCGGCAACCGAACCTCGCCGGCGCCCACGCGCTCGGGGAGGTCACCGCGCTCGAGATCGACCGCGAACACCTCGAGCCGCTGGTGATGCGCGAACCGGTGCTGCTGCAGAACTTCGGCCGCATCATCGAGGAGCGTCGCAACAAAGTGCGCCAGGCGAGGTGCGGCGAGCGGGCGGGAGAGACGCCGGTGAAAGCCGCCCTGTCGGTGGTGCACACGGAACGCGGCCCGGCACGTCACGGCGCACCGATGCAGCGGTCGCAATGACGCGGATGGGGCAGCCTTAGTCGGCCGCTCGGCGACCGATACCCTGGTTCGATGAGTCTGCGAGCACCGTCGCGCCCCGACTTGCGCCGCGAAGTCCACGACGCCGCGCGCCGCGCCCGTGTCGCGGCCCGCGCGCTCGCGGTGTTGCCGACGGTCGCCAAGGACGCCGCGTTGCAGTCCGCGGCCGCTGCGTTGGTGGCGCACACCGCGACGATCCTGGAAGCCAACGCCGAAGACCTCGACGCCGCGCGGGCCGCCGGCACGGCGCCCGCAATGCTCGACCGGCTGGCGCTGGACGCCAAGCGCGTCGAGGCGATCGCCGCGGGCCTGCGTCAGGTCGCGGGGTTGCCCGACCCGGTCGGTGAGGTGCTGCGCGGCTACACCTTGCCCAACGGCCTGCAGCTGCGCCAGCAGCGGGTGCCGCTGGGCGTCATCGGCATGATCTACGAGGGCCGGCCCAACGTCACCGTCGACGCCTTCGGCCTGGCGCTCAAGTCCGGCAACGCCGTGCTGCTGCGCGGGAGTTCGTCGGCGGCCAGGTCCAACCAGGCGCTCGTCGACGTGTTGCGCGCTTCGCTGCTCGGCGAGGACCTGCCCGCCGACGCCGTCCAGCTGCTTCCGGCCACCGACCGGTCGACGGTCACGCACCTGATCCAGGCCCGCGGCCTGGTCGACGTGGTGATCCCGCGCGGGGGCGCCAGCCTGATCGACGCGGTGGTCCGCGACGCGCAGGTACCCACCATCGAGACCGGCGTCGGCAACTGCCACGTCTACGTGCACGAGGGTGCCGACCTGGACGTGGCGGAACGAATCCTGCTGAACTCCAAGACCCGGCGGCCCAGTGTGTGCAACGCCGCGGAGACGCTGCTGGTGGACGCGGCGATCGCCGCCGACGCGGTGCCCAGGTTGGTGGCCGCGCTGCAGGACGCGGGGGTGACCGTGCACGGCGGCCTGACCGAAGGGGCGGGCGAGGAGAATCTGCGCCGCGAATACCTGTCGATGGACATCGCGCTGGCCGTGGTCGACGGCGTCGACGCCGCCATCGCCCACATCAACGAGTACGGCACCGGACACACCGAGGCCATCGTCACCACCAACATGGCCGCGGCACAACGATTTACCGATGGAGTTGACGCGGCCGCCGTAATGGTCAACGCCTCGACGGCGTTCACCGACGGCGAGCAGTTCGGTTTCGGTGCCGAGATCGGGATCTCCACCCAGAAGCTGCATGCCCGGGGACCGATGGGGCTGCCGGAGTTGACCTCGACCAAGTGGATCGCGTGGGGGGACGGCCAGATCCGCCCAGCCTGACCTGTCGCCAAAGTGCTTGAGGAGAATGCGATTGTGAGCGTGCCCGCCCGGCCCAAGCCGCTGTTCGCCGACATCGAAGACGTCTCGCGACGGCTGGCCGAGACCGGCTACCTGCCCGACACCGCCACCGCGACGGCGGTTTTCCTGGCCGACCGGCTCGGCAAGCCGCTGCTGGTGGAGGGGCCGGCCGGTGTCGGTAAGACCGAACTGGCGCGTGCGGTCGCGCAGGCCACCGGGTCGGGGCTGGTCCGCCTGCAGTGTTACGAGGGGGTCGACGAGGCCCGCGCGCTCTACGAGTGGAACCACGCCAAGCAGATCCTGCGAATTCAAACGAGCAACGCTGCCGGACAGGGGGACTGGGATCAGACCAGGGACGATGTGTTCAGCGAGGAGTTCCTGCTGTCCCGTCCGCTGCTGACCGCCATCCGGCGCACCGACCCGACGGTGCTGCTGATCGACGAGACCGACAAGGCCGACATCGAGATCGAGGGCCTGCTGCTCGAGGTGCTGTCCGACTTCGCTGTGACGGTCCCGGAATTGGGCACCATCACCGCCGAGCGGGCCCCGTTCGTCGTGCTGACGTCCAACGCCACCCGCGAGCTCTCGGAGGCTCTCAAGCGCCGCTGCCTGTTCCTGCACATCGACTTTCCCAGCCCCGACCTGGAACGGCGCATCCTGTTGTCGCGCGTCCCCGAGCTGCCCCAGCACCTCGCCGATGAGCTGGTGCGCATCATCGGCGTGCTGCGCGGCATGCAGCTCAAGAAGGTGCCGTCGATCGCCGAGACGATCGACTGGGGCCGCACGCTGCTGGCGCTGGGCCTGGACACCATCGACGACGCCGTCGTCGCCCAGACGCTCGGAGTGGTCCTCAAACACCAATCCGACCAGCAGCGCGCGAGCGGGGAGCTGAGGCTCAACTGATGAGGCTGCACTGATGGCCGCCCGCCGTATCCGACCCACCCGGCCGCTCGCCCCGCACGGGCTGCCCGGCCACCTGGTGGGGTTCGTGGAAGCCCTTCGCGGGGCGGGCATTGCGGTGGGGCCCTCAGAGACGGTCGATGCCGGGCGGGTGATGACCACGCTCGGGCTGGGCGACCGGGAGGTGCTGCGCGAGGGCATCGCCTGCGCCGTGCTGCGCCGGCCCGACCATCGCGAGACCTACGACGCCATGTTCGACCTGTGGTTCCCGGCGGCGCTGGGCGCGCGCGCGGTGGCCCTGACGACCGACGACGAGGCGGCGGACGACAATTCACTGCCGCCCGACGACGTCGACGCGATGCGTCAGATGCTGCTGGACCTGCTCGCCGAGAACCCCGATCTCGCCGACATGGACCAGCGTCTGGTCTCGATGATCGCGCGCATCGTCGAGGCCTACGGCAAGTACAGCTCCAGCCGCGGCCCGTCGTTCTCGTCGTACCAGGCGCTCAAGGCGATGGCACTCGACGAGCTGGAAGGCAAGCTGCTGGCGGGCCTGCTCGCCCCCTACGGCGACGAGCCCACGCCCACCCAGGAGCAGATCGCCAAAGCCCTTGCCGCGCAGCGTATATCACAACTACGTAAGCTGGTCGACGCCGAGACCAAGCGGCGCACCGCCGAGCAGCTGGGCCGCGACCATGTCCAGATGTACGGCATTCCACAGCTTTCGGAGAACGTCGAGTTCCTGCGCGCCTCCGGGGAGCAGCTGCGCCAGATGCGGGGTGTGGTCGCGCCGCTGGCCCGCACCCTCGCGACCCGGCTGGCGGCCCGCCGGCGCCGGACCCGGGCCGGGACGATCGATCTGCGCAAGACGCTGCGCAGGTCGATGTCGACCGGGGGCGTCCCGATCGATGTGGTGCTGGCCAAGCCCCGCCCGGCGCGTCCGGAACTGGTTGTGTTGTGCGATGTCTCGGGCTCGGTTGCCGGATTCAGCCATTTCACGCTGCTGCTGGTGCACGCGTTGCGTCAACAGTTCTCGCGGGTGCGCGTGTTCGCCTTCATCGACACCACCGACGAGGTGACGCACATGTTCGGGCCCGAGGCCGACCTGGCGGTGGCCATCCAGCGGATCACCCGGGAGGCCGGCGTCTACAGCCGCGACGGCCATTCCGACTACGGCAACGCGTTCGTGTCGTTCGTGCAGGCCTTCCCCAACGCGCTCTCCCCGCGCAGTTCCCTGCTGGTGCTCGGTGACGGGCGCACCAACTACCGCGACCCGGCGATCGACGTGCTGTCCGACATGGTGACCGCCAGCCGCCACGCGCACTGGCTCAACCCCGAGCCCAGGCACCTGTGGGGCAGCGGCGACTCCGCGGTGCCGCGCTACCAAGAGGTGGTCACGATGCACGAGTGCCGGTCCGCCAAGCAACTGGCCGCGGTGATCGACCAGCTGCTGCCCGTGTGAGCGCCGGGCTCGCGGATGACCGGTGCGGTCACCGCCGAGAAATCGGCCTCCCGCATCGCCTCAAGTAAGCTGGCAAACCGTGCAAAAGCTGCTTCGCAGGCTCGGGGTGATGGGTGGGACGTTCGATCCCATCCATTACGGCCACCTGGTTGCCGCCAGCGAGGTCGCCGACCTGTTCGAGCTCGACGAAGTGGTGTTCGTGCCCAGCGGGCAGCCCTGGCAGAAGGGCCGGCCGGTATCGGCCGCCGAGGACCGCTACCTGATGACCGTGATCGCGACCGCGTCCAATCCCCGGTTCTCGGTCAGCCGGGTCGACATCGACCGCGCCGGGCCCACCTACACCAGGGACACCCTGCGCGACCTGCACGCGCTCAACCCGGACGCCCAGCTGTACTTCATCACCGGCGCCGACGCGCTGGCTTCCATCCTGTCGTGGCGCGGCTGGGAGGAGGCCTTCGACCTGGCGCACTTCGTCGGCGTCAGCCGCCCCGGCTACGAACTGCAGGATGAGCACATCACCGGCGTGCTGGGCGAGCTGGCCGCCGACGCGCTCACCCTCGTGGAGATCCCGGCGCTGGCGATCTCGTCGACCGATTGCCGCCGCCGGGCCGAGGAGTCGCGCCCCCTGTGGTACCTGATGCCCGACGGCGTCGTGCAGTACGTGTCCAAGCGCCGGCTCTACTGCAAAAACGAACAGGCCGGACTGGTTACGGGGAACGACACATGAGCGCCACGCAGGAAGCCATCGACATGGCGACGGTGGCCGCCGGTGCGGCCGCCGCCAAACTCGCCGACGACGTCATCGTGATCGACGTCTCCGGCCAGCTGGTCATCACGGACTGCTTCGTCATCGCGTCGGCGTCCAACGAGCGGCAGGTCAACGCCATCGTCGACGAGGTCGAGGAGAAGATGCGCCGGGCCGGCTACAAGCCCGCGCGCCGCGAGGGCACCCGGGAAGGCCGCTGGACGCTGCTGGACTACCGCGACATCGTCGTGCACATCCAGCATCAGGACGACCGCGACTACTACGCCCTGGACCGCCTGTGGGGCGACTGCCCGGTGGTGCCGGTGGACCTGTCGGCGGAATCGGCGGATCCGCTATGAGAATTCGTCGCCTGGTGATGTTGCGGCACGGCCAGACCGCCTACAACCTCGGCAGCCGGATGCAGGGCCAGCTGGACACCGAGCTCAGTGAGCTGGGCCGGGCGCAGGCGATCGCCGCGGCCGAGGCGCTGGGCAAGCAGCAGCCGCTGCTGATCGTCTCCTCGGACCTGCGGCGCGCCTACGACACCGCGGTGACGCTGGGGGAGCGGGCCGGCGTGGACGTGCGGGTCGACGAGCGGCTGCGCGAGACCCATCTCGGCGACTGGCAGGGCTTGACGCACACCCAGATCGACGCCGAGGCCCCGGGAGCCCGGCTGGCGTGGCGCGAAGACGCCACGTGGGCACCGCACGGTGGGGAGAGCCGGGTGGACGTGGCCTCGCGCAGCCTGCCGGTGGTCGCCGAGCTGGTCGCCGGCAACCCGGAGTGGGGCGACCCCGACCAGCCGGATCGACCGGTGGTGTTCGTCGCCCACGGTGGGCTGATCGCCGCGCTGTCGGCCGCGCTGCTCAAGCTGCCGGTCGGCAACTGGCCGGTCCTGGGCGGCATGGGCAACGCGAGCTGGGTGCAACTGTCCGGCCACTCCCGCGGCGAAGGCGACGGGTTCGACGGCATCGGCTGGCGCCTGGACGTCTGGAACGCGTCGGCGCAGGTGTTCGGCGATGTCCTCTGAGGCGCGTCCCACCCTGCTGGTGTTCGCCGACTCCCTGGCCTACTACGGGCCCACCGGGGGACTGCCCGCCGACGACCCGCGGATCTGGCCCAATCTCGTTGCCGCACAGCTAGGCTGGGACCTGGAGCTGATCGGTCGCATCGGCTGGACCTGCCGGGACGTCTGGTGGGCGGCGACCCAGGACCCGCGCGCCTGGGCGGCGCTACCCAGGGCGGGCGCGGTGGTCTTCGCGACCGGCGGGATGGATTCGCTGCCCTCGGTGCTGCCGACGGCGTTGCGCGAGCTGATCCGCTACGTGCGCCCGTCGTGGCTGCGGCGCTGGGTACGCGACGGGTACGGCTGGGTACAGCCGCGGCTCTCGCCGGTGGCCAGGCCCGCGCTGCCCCCGCGCCTGAGCGCCGACTATCTCGAACAGACCCGTGCCGCAATCGATTTCAACCGCCCGGGCATCCCGATCGTGGCATCCCTGCCGTCGGTGCACATCGCCGAGACCTACGGGAAGGCGCACCACGGCCGTCCCGGCACGGTGGCGGCGATCACCGAATGGGCGCAGCGCCACGACGTTCCGCTGGTGGACCTCAAAGCCGCTGTGGCCGAACAGATCATGAGCGGCCGAGGCAACCCCGACGGCATCCACTGGAACTTCGAGGCCCACCAGGCGGTCGCCGAGCTGATGCTCAAGGCGCTGGCCGAAGCCTTGCAAAAGGCTCAAGTGGCGGCCGAGAAGCCGTGTGACTGACCGTGACCCGCGCCGACGACGATGCAGAGCGCAGCGATGAGAAGGAGCGGCGCTGATGACTGTCGTGGTGGTGACCGATGCGTCGTCGCGGCTGCCGGCCGACCTGTGCGAGAAGTGGGCGATCCGCGTGGTCCCGCTGCACATCCTGCTCGACGGCGCCGACCTGCGTGAGGGCGTCGACGAGATCCCCGAGGACCTCCACAAGCGTCACGCCACCACCGCGGCGGCGACGCCGGCCGAACTCGACGCCGCCTACCGGCAGGCGTTGACCGACAGCGGCGGCGACGGCGTGGTGGCGGTGCACATCTCCTCGGGCCTGTCGGGAACCTGTGCCGCCGCGCAACGCACGGCGGCCGAACTGGGCCCGGCCGTGCGGGTCGTCGACTCGAGGTCGGCCGCGATGGGCACCGGCTTCGTCGCGCTGGCCGCCGCGCGGGCCGCGGCCGCGGGCGGCGATCTGGAGGCCGTCGCCGGCGCCGCCGGCGCGGCGGTGTCCCGCGGCCACGCCTACATCGTGGTCCACCGCCTGGACAACCTGCGCCGCAGCGGACGGATCGGCGGGGCCAAGGCGTGGTTGGGCACCGCGCTGGCGCTCAAGCCGGTGCTGCGCATCGAGGACGGGAAACTCGTTCTGGCCCAACGGGTGCGCACGGTCAACAACGCAACTGCGGCGATGATCGACCGGGTCTGCGAGATCGTGGGGGAGGACTCCGCCGAGTTGGCGGTGCACCACGTCGCCAACCCCGACGGCGCCGACCGGGTCGCCGCCGCGCTGGCCGCGCGGCTACCGGCGTGCCGGCCCGCGACCGTGACCCCGCTGGGGCCGGTGCTGGGATTGCACGTCGGCGCGGGAGCCGTCGCGGTGTGCGTGCAGCTGTCCGGGTAGTGCCGCGGGCAATCAGCGGTGCGCCGGCACCGGTATCGGCGAGGTGTCGGCCTCCTTGGCCACCGGCTGCTGCCGGCGCCCGTAGTCGCCGCGGGGGTGGACCACCTGCGGCCACCAGAACCAGCGCCCCAGCATGGTGGCGATGGACGGCATCAGCAGCGTGCGCACGACCAGGGTGTCGAGCAGCAGACCGATGCAGACCGTGGAGCCGAACTGCCCCAGCACGGTCAGCTCGCTGCCCAGCATGGCCGCCATGGTGAAGGCGAACACCAGACCCGCGGACGTCACCACCGTGCCGGTGCCGGCCATGGACCGGATGATCCCGGTCTTGAGGCCGGCGTGGATCTCCTCCTTGAAACGGGAGACCAGCAGCAGGTTGTAGTCGGACCCGACGGCCAGCAGGATGATGACCGACAGCGCCATCACGATCCAGTGGATCTTGAAACCGAACAGGTCCTGCCAGATGAGCACGGACAACCCGAACGACGCCGCGATCGAGCTGCCCGCGGTGCTCACGATGACCAGAGCCGCCACCACGCTGCGGGTCAGCAGCAGCATGATCATGAAGATCAGCGTCAACGCCGAGATCACCGCGATCATCAGGTCGTACTTGGCGCCGTCATGCATGTCCTTGAAGGTCGCCGCCGTACCGCCCAGGAACACCTTGGCGTTCGACAGCGACGACTGCTTGAGCGCCTCCTGGGCGGCCAGGCGCTCGGAGTCGACCCGTGAGATCCCTTCCGGGGTCATCGGATCGCCCTGATGGGTGATGAAGAAACGCGTGGACTTGCCGTCGGGGGAGAAGAACATCTTGATGCCGCGGATGAACTCCGGGTTCGAGAACGCCTCGGGCGGAAGGTAGAAGAAGTCGTCGTTCTTGGACTTGTCGAAGCTTTGCCCCATGACGATCGCGGTGTCGTTCATCGCGTCCATCTGGTCGAGCATGGCCTCGAAGGTGCTGTGCATCGTCAGGGTCAGCTCGCGGGTGGTTTTCATGCTGTTGATCTGCGGCGGCAAGATCGCGGCCAACTGGTGCGTGAGCACGTCCAGGGTTCTTGTGTCTTTTGACAGGGAATGGATGGTCTCGGCAAGCTTGTCCGTGTCGTCCAAGGCGTCGAAAATGGAGCGGGTCGACCAGCATATCGGGATGTCGAAGCAGTGTTTCTCCCACCACAAGTAGCTGCGGACCGGCCGCCAGAAGTCGTCGAAATCCGCTAGGTGATCCCGCAGCTCATCAGTGATGTTCGCCATTTTTTCGGTGAGATTCGCCATGTCGTGAGCATTGTCGGCCATCTGTTTCGTGAGGTCATACATCTGCTCCAGATAATTTATGGTGATCTGCTGCTCATCCGCCATCTTGAGGATGTCGGCCATGCGCTGCCTGAGGAAGTCCATGTTCTGCATGGTCGTCTGGCCCTGGACGCTGTTCTGGAACGGGATCGAGCTGTGCTGGATGGGGATGCCCAGGGGCCGGGTGATGTCCTGGACCATGGCGATGCCGTGGGTGCGGATGAGGTTTCTGGCGACCTTGTCCAGCACCAGCATGTCGGCCGGGTTGCGCATGTCGTGGTCGGCTTCGACCATCAGCATGTCAGGGTTCATCCGGGCCTGGGAGAAATGCCGGTCCGCCGCCGCGTATCCGAGGTTGGCGGGCGCCGATCCGGGCAGGTAGTAGCGGTCGTTGTAGCTGGTGACGTAGCCGGGTAGGCCCAGCATGCCGATGAGCACGACGGTGGCGCTGACCGCGAAGATCGGCAGCGGCCAGCGCACCACCGCGGTGCCGACGCGGCGCCACAGCCGGCCCTTGGCCGCCTGCTTGGGTTCGAACAGGCCAAAGCGGCTGCCCACGAAGATCACCGCCGGGCCCAGCGTCAGGCCAGCCAGCACCACGACCAGCATCCCGATCGCCACGGGCGCGCCCATGGTGCTGAACCAGGGCAGCCGGGCGAAGCTGAGGCAGTAGGTGGCGCCGGCGATGGTCAGGCCCGACCCGAGCACGACGGGCGCCACCCCGTGGAACGTGGTGTAGTAGGCGGTTTCCCGGTCCTCGCCGGCCGCCCGCGCTTCCTGGTAGCGCCCGACCAGGAAGATGCCGTAGTCGGTGGCCGCGGCGATCGCCAGCATCGTCAGGATGTTGGCGGCGAACGTGGTCAGCCCGAACGCGTTGACGTAGCCCAGCGCGGCGACCACCTGACGCGAGCACGCCAGCCCGACGAAGGTCATGAACAGCTGGATCACGGTGGTGACGATCGAGCGGTACACCAGCAGCAGCATGACCGCGATCGCGCCCAGGGTGAACAGCGTGATCTTGGCCAGGCTGGAGTTACCGATGACGTGCATGTCGTCGGAGAGCGCCGCGGGCCCGGTGACATAGGCCTTCACCCCCGGCGGTGCCGGGGTGTTGTTGACCGCCTTGCGCACGGCCTCGACGGAATCGTTGGCCAGCGTCGTGCCCTGGTCGCCTGCGATGTTGATCATCACGTAGGAGGCCTTGGCGTCGGCGCTCTGCGCCCCCGCCGCGGTGAACCGGTCACCCCAGAAATCCTGGATGTGCTGGACGTGCTCGTGGTCTCCGCGCAGCTTGCGGACGATCTCGTCGTAGTAGCGGTGGGCGGCGTCGTCGAGCGGCCGCTGGCCTTCGAGCACGACCATCACCGTGCTGTTGGAGTCGAACTCCTGGAAGTTGTGGCCGAGCCGCATCATGGCCTTCATCGACGGCGCGTCTAGCGGAGCCATCGGCGCCGAGTGCGCCTCCCCGACGACTTCCAGCGTCGGGATCGCGACGTTGAGCAGGACCGTCACCGCCACCCAGCCCAGGATGATGGGCACCGCGAAGATGCGGATGAGGTGCGGGATGTACGGGCGGTGGCCGCGCCGGGCGGCGCTCGGGGCGGTCATGCGGACTTCACCAGGCAAAACGCCTGCGCGTTGACGCCGTTGAATTCGTGTTGCTCGCGCAGCTGGCCGTCGACGGTGATCCGGCAGCCGATCCGGTCGGCGTCAGTCTGGGCCATGATGTTGGCGCTGACCGCGGGCAGGGTCGTGGACAGGGTGTACGACCACGGCAACGGCGCCCCGTTGACCTGGTGGGTGTTGGCGTCGGCGTCCCAGTAGTTGATGTTGGCGGTCGACCCGGGCGGCCCGGTGATCTCATAGGTGACGACCTTGGGATTGAACTGCACGATCTCGATGCCCGCGCCGGCATTGGCGTTGAGGTCCTGCGAACCGAAGATCCTGTGCAGTCGCGACACCACCAGTCCCGAGGCGCTCAGGACGACCACCAGCACGAAGGGTATCCACGCTTGCTTGAGATGGCCACCGATGGAAACCGCTCTCATGTCACCGCCTTCCACTCACTGCTGCGCGTGTCCGCCGTCCTGCCGGATCGGAACGCTCGACACCGTCGACGACCAGCCAAATCATCAGAACATTTGCTCAGCTAAGTATCGTAAACCTTAATGCACGGAACCGTTCCTCCGGGCCCGTTTGGTGTGGCGAACGGCATAGCTTCAGCGAGCCACCCGGCCGGTGACCGGCGGCAGGTCGGCCAGCGTCGCGATGCCGGGGCGCGCCGCCACCACCGCCGGGACCGCGTTGGTCACCGGCATCGCGGTGTAGATCATGCCCAGGCCCATGAACCCGGGCTCGGTCCAGTCCTTGGGCGGCAGGCAGTGCAGCACGGTGCGCATGTTGGGCAACCCGAACACCTGGATGACGTGGCCGTTCTCGAGCGGCTTGGGCGGCGCCACGTGGTTGCCCATGGTCCAGTTGAAGCCGACGCTGACGACGTTGCGATCGCCCTGCCAGCCGCGGTGGTACCCGTAGACGCCGCCGACCGTTCCCGCCGGGATCTTCATGAAGCCCAGATCGGAGTCGTCGGTGGCCGCGGTGAACGTGACGTCGAAGGTCATCCTGTCCAGCTTCGCCCCGATCGCGTCGGCCATCATCGCCGCCGATTCGGCGAACACCTCGCTCTCCCGCCGCACGCTCTCGGCCAGGCCCGGGGTGTCGGGATCCTGGGAGAAGCCCATCGCCGTCTGGGTCTCCGCCGACTCGTAGGTCGAGCAGTCCACCGACTCGGTGATCCGGATCTCGTCGACCCACTCGCAGGAGGCGGACAGCACCATGCCGACCATGTTCGTCATCCCGGGGTGCGCCCCGCTGCCGAAGATCGTCGACTGCCCCCGCTCGCAGGCGTCCAGGATGCGTTGGCGGTCCTGCGGGGTCTGCTTGCCCCCGGTGATCCAGGCCGCGCTGGTGCACACGTTGACACCCGATTCCAGCAGCCGCACCAGTTCGTCGACGCTGGGCCACAACGGGTTGTAGCAGCACGCGTCGGCGTCCAGGGCCAGCAGTGCGTCGATGTCGTCGGTCGCGCGCACACCGGTCGGTTCGGGCCAGCCGGCCAGGTCGGCGGCGTCGACGCCGACCTTGTCCGCCCCGTGCGCGTACACCCCGACCAGTTCCATGTCGGGCCGGCCGATGACGGCGTGCAGTGAGCGGCGCCCGATGTTCCCGGTGGTCCACTGGATGACGCGAAGGGGACGGTTTGTGCTCACGGGGGCTCCTTTGCCGGTGCGATTCGACTCATTATGTGCAACCGGTCACCGTGCCCGCGGGCGGGGCGGCCCCCACCGCCGCCTGGTTGCTCCTCAGGCGTCCAACCGGGTGAATCGGCCCTCGCGGTACTGCTCGACGCAGGCGGCCCGCCGGATCTTGCCGCTGGTCGTGGTGGGTATCGACCCGGGCGACACCAGAACGAGGTCGCCGACGCTCAAGCCGTGCGCGTTGGATATCGCCGACGTGACGTCGCTTCTGACGCGGGCGAGCCGGTGCAGCGCCGCCTCGTCGGAGTCGCCCCTCTTCTTGAGTTCGATCACGGTGACCAGCTCCTCGGTGCCGTTCACCGGAACCGATATCGCCGCGACCCGGCCCCCGGTGAGCTCCTGGGCCGTGGCCTCGATGTCCTCGGGGTAGTGGTTCCGCCCGCGGATGATCAGCAAGTCCTTGATGCGCCCGACGATGAACAGCTCACCGGAGAAGACGAAACCCAGGTCGCCGGTTCGCAGCCACGGGCCGCCCGGCGTGCCCGGCGACGGGTCCACCAGCGTCGCGCCGAAGCAGCGCTGCTCCTCCGGCGGCTTGCGCCAGTAGCCCTCGGCGACGTTGGGGCCGTGTAGCCAGATCTCGCCGACCACGTCGGGCGGGCACTCCCGGCCCGTGTCGGCGTCGACGATCCGCAGCGTCGGGGAGTGCGGCACTTTGTATTTGACCAGCGCCGTGCCGGTCCGGGCCGCACCTGGCCGGACGCGGCCGGCGGACAGCTCATCGGCATCGAAGCGCACCGCGCTCGACGACTCGCTCCAGGTGCCGGCCGTCACGAAGACGGTCGCCTCCGCCAAGCCGTAGGAGGGGCGCACCATGTGGTCTTGAAAGCCGAAGTGGGCGAACCGGTCGACGAAGCGCTGCAAGGTGGCCGGCTCGACACGTTCGGCGCCGCTGATGATGCCCAGCACGCCGGAGAGCTCGAGCCCGGCGAGGTCGCCGTCGCCGGTTTTGCGGGCGGCCAGGTCGTAGGCGAAGTTCGGCGCCGCCGAAAACGCGTGCGGACTCGTGGCCAGGGATCGCACCCACCTCGCGGGCCGTTCCAGGAACGAGACCGGGCTCGCCAGCTCGCCGCGATAGCCGCCCAGGATCGGTGCGCAGACGCCCAGCACCAAACCCATGTCGTGGTAGAAGGGCAGCCACGACACGATGGTGAGATCCGGCGGGGCTTTGATGTTGGACTCCGTGAAAAAGCTCCGCATCAGCTGCTCGAAGTTCACCTGGAGGTTGCGGTGCGAGATCATCACGCCGGTCGGCAGCCGGGTGGAGCCCGAGCTGTACTGCAGATACGCGACGCTGGGCAAAGCTGTTGCCGGAAGGGATGTTCCGCCATCGGCATCCAGATTCAGCGAATCGATTTCGACGATCTTCGGCACGGCCTCCAGGCGTGCCCGATCGACATATTCGGTGATGTCCTCCGCGACCGCGGACGTCGTGAGGACAACCGCGGGCGACGTGTCGGTGAGGACCGCGCTCACCCGCTCATGGGTCGAGCCGCGGTGCGGCAACGGGAGCGGAACCGCGATCAGGCCGGCCTGCATGGCTCCCAGGAACGCCGCGATGTAGTCGAGGGACTGCGGAGCCAGGATCACCGCCCTGTCCCCGGCCGAGCCGTGCAGGCTGAGCTCGCGCGCCAAATTCATTGTCCGGCGGGACAACTGCGACCACGTGAGGCTCTCGGGAACGCCCGCCCAGTCGTCGTCGAAATCGGTGAACGTAAAGGCGACGTCGTCGGGCCGCAGGCTGGCACGGCCGTGCAGCATCGAGAGAATGGAAGACTGGGGCTGCGTCACATCACGTCCGTGCCGATTTCTCCGAGGCGGCGCATCGGAGTCAGTGGTCGGCCTGTCCCGCGCCATGGGACAACACGGACAAGGCACCGGCGAGGATCTGCGAGAACGGGTCGGCCCCGCCGCCGAAGGTGGCCTGGTTGGCCGGCGCGGTGACCTCCGCGGGGTCGAAGCCGTGCAGCGGGTCCACCTGAACCGGGGCGGTCGACGGGTCGTCGTTGCGCGCGTAGCCCGCATTGACCCGGGGCGTCAGGATCGCGTCGAGCTTGTTGAGCGTGTCCTCCGAAATCCCGATGTAGGCCAGGGGCATGACCAGCGGAAGGTGCTTCTCCGGGACCATGACCGTCGTGATCTTCGCGCCCCTGGAGTTGACCGTGGTCCTGATGTTCTGCGGCGGCACCATGCCCGGGTTCGTGAAGGCCACCGCGGTGTGACCCGTGGCCAGGCCCATGACGGTGTTGGCGAGGGCGAACATGTTGTCCGGCCGGTCCGGGAAGTCCGCGATGGAGTCGTACGCGGCCACGAACTTGTCGGTGTCGTATTGGCTCTGGTACGGGGGCGGCATGGTGTAGTCGAGCGCGGGGACGACGCTGCCGACGGGGAACATGGCGGACAGGAAACTCTGACCGAAGGCGTGCCGCCCGATCGGGTCGCCGAATGTGGCGAAGTTCAGGGTGTCCGGCGGCGGAGCGGCCGGGTCGTCGGCCAGTCGAGCCTGCGCGCCGTCGACCACGAACCCGCCCTCGGACAAGCCGATCGCGGTGCCGGGCCGACCCGACTTGATCGCCCCGACGAGATTGTCTATTCCCACGTCGACCGACTCGCCGACGCTGGGCCCGTCCAGGCCCAGGCCCGGGAAGTTCTCATCGAGCTTGCCGATGCCCGGGAACAGTCGCCCCAGCACGTGGCCCTGCACCTGCCCCGCCGGGTAGCCGATGATTTCGCGCTGCTGGCCGGGGAACCATTGGGCGCCCTCCTGGCGGATGTACTCGTCGTAGGGGATGCCCAGAACGTGAGCGCCCCCGAGCGCGTACGCGGTCTGGTCGCCCGGTGCCCCCGGTGTCGGCGGCCCGCCGATGGGCGTGTCATCGGCCGACGCGGTGGGGGCCGAGGCGGTGGGGACGCCGAAACATGCTGTGGCGCTGACGGTTACCAGCGCGGCGACTCCCGCGACCAGTTTCTTCATCCCTACCCCTGACCCCTCGGATCCTCTAGTTTCACACACATCAAGTTCGCGCGCTAACCCGGTTGCGCCTCGGCGCGCCCGCCCGTGACGGCCACCAGTTCGCCTGACCGACCAGCGCGGCGATGGCGGGCACCGTGATGGTGCGAACCAGGAAGGTGTCGAGCAGGATTCCCACACCCATCACGAAGCCGCCCTGGACCACGGTGCCGATGCTGGAGAACAGCAGGCCGCCCATCGAGGCGGCGAAGATCAGACCCGCCGCGGTGATCACACCGCCCGTCGAACTGAGGGTCCGGATGATGCCGTACCGCACGCTGTGCGGAGATCCGTCACGCATCCGCGAGACCAGCAGCATGTTGTAATCGGCTCCCACCGAGACCAGCACGACGAACGCCAGCGGCGGCACGCTCCAATGCAGATGCTGGCCGAGCAGGAACTGAAACACCAGCACGCCGACACCCACCGCCGACAAGTACGAAACGACCACGGAAGCAACCAGATACAGCGGCGCCACGATCGCACGCAGCAGCACGATCAACGTCAACAGCACCACGAGCAGGGTCACCGCGATGATGAACCGGATGTCGTGTTCGTAGTAGTCGCGCGTGTCTTTCAGGCCGACGGTGAAACCCGCCATCGACACCGTGGCGTCGGCCAGGGCGGTGTTCGGCTGGGCTCCCCGCGCCGTGGCGATGATCGCGTTGACCTGGTCCATGGCCTCGTTGCTGAACGGGTTCAGCTTAGTTTGCACCAGGTACCGCACCGAGTGGCCGTCCGGCGAGATGAACACCTTGGCGGCCTTCTGGAATTCCTGCAGGTGCAGCAGCTGCGAGGGGATGTTGAACCCGGCCATCGCCGGTTGTGCCGCGTCTTGCTTCAGCGACAACAGAAAATCCGCCGATTCGCTGAGCCCCGCCCCGAGGCGCTTGACCTGGTCGACGAGTTGAGCCACCGCGTCGGCCACCTGGCGGCTCCCGCCGGCGAATCGATCGGCGCCGCTTTGCAGGCTGTTCAGGTTCGCCTGCAGGCCGCCGGGTTGGTCCATCCCCATCGACTTCAGCACGGCGGCCAGCTTCGCCAGCGCCTGACGCAGGCGGTCGGTGGACGCTTTGAGGGCCCGCTTGTCCGGATACTCCTGCAGTTGGTGGGACAGGTCGTTGATCGCGTCGAGGTCCGCCTGATCGCGCCCCCCGGTCAGTTGCTCCAAGGTCGCGCGGGTGTCGCTGCACGACAGGTCGGCGTCGCAGACCGGGTTGCCCTGCAGCGCCGCCAGCACCGGGCTCATCCACCCGAACATGTTCTTGGCGGCGGAGAAGTTCCAGCCCATCGCGTTGCTGAGCGAGTTCACGTGGTCGACGAGTTGGGCCGCGATGTCGACCTCTTTGACGAGTGTGTCGCCGCTGTACTGGTTCTTCGCCGAGGAGAAGGCATTCTCCAGCTCGTGCACGCCGGCGGCGAGCTGGTCGACCTGGCCGCGCACGTGACTGAGGTTGTCGGCCAGCGTGCCGGCTCCCTCCACCAGGCGGTTCAGGTCGCCGGTGTGGTCGCTGATCAGGGTGGACCCGCTGGCCAGCAGGGTTCCGATGGCGCCCGCCTGATAGGTGGCCCGGAACTGTTCGGGCACGTTTCCGGTGGGACGGGTGATGCCGCTGACCGCGGCGACGTTCGGCAGCTGGCTGACCCGGTGCGCCATCTGTTCCAGGTCGGCGAGGGCCCGGGGCGTGCGGAGGTCGTGCGGCGACTGGACGAGGATGTACTCCGGGATGGACTGGTTGACGGGGAAGTGGCGATCCAGCGCGGCGTACCCGAGGGAACTCGGAGCGGAAGCCCGCAGGGCCTTGCGATCGTCGTAGTTGTAGCGGACGAAGGTGGCGCAGCTGGCCAGGATGGCCAGCACCAGCAGGCTGGCGACCAGATGTACCGCCGGCCGGCGCACGATGCGGATGCCCGAACGCCGCCAGAACGGGGCGGTCAGTTCGCGCCGCGGCTTGACCCAGCCGCGCGGACCGGCGATCACCATGATCGCCGGCAGCAACGTCATCGCGGCCAGGTATGCCACGCCGATCCCGATCGCCGCCGAGAACCCGACCGTCTTGAACACCCCCATCCGCGCGAAGCTGATGAGGAGGAAGGTGATTCCCACGGTGCTGGCGGATGCGGTGATCACCTTTCCGATCGAGGTCATCGCCTTCTTGACCGCCTGATCGAAATCCGCGCCGGATCGCCGGTAGTCGTGATACCGGCTGATGAGAAACACCGCGTAGTCGGTTCCGGCGCCGGCCATGATCGCGCTCAGGAACACGATGGACTGGTTCGAGACGCCCGAGCCGGTCAGTTGCGAATAGCCGGCCACCAACGCCTGCGCGATCACCAGCGACAACCCGATCGTCGCCAACGGCAGCAGCATCGTGATCGCGCTGCGGTAGACCATCAGCAGGACGATGAGCACCAGGACGGCGATCGCCAACTCGATGGGGAGCCGGTCCCGATCGCCCGCGACCGTGAGGTCGGCGACGGTTGCCGCGGGGCCGGTGAGGTGTGCCGTCAGGGGCGTGCCGGAGACGGTGTGCGCGACGATGTCGCCGATCCGTTGGAAAGCGGCATAGGACCGCGGAGTGCCCAGTTCCCCCGCCACGCCGACCGGCAGCACCCAGGCTTTGTGGTCTTTGCTGGTGAGGACCGGACGTAGGGGCGGCGTGCTGACGAAATCCTGCAGCATCAGGACATCCCGCGGGTCCTGGCGCAGACCGTCCACCAGTTTGCGGTAGGCGGCTTCGTCGGCGGGGCCGAGCCCCTTGTCGTCAGTCAGGACGACCAGCAGCAGGTCGTCCGAGCCCGATTCGTGAAACGCCTCGGTCATCTTCTTGGCGGCGACGTTCGACGGTGCATCGTTGGGCAGAATGGTGAGCGGATGCTTCTGGGCCATCTCGTTGAGCGACGGCAGTGCCAGCGGCAGGGCGGCCGCGATCGCGAGCCAGATCCCGATCACCGCCCAGGGCCACCGCACCACGAAATCCGCTAGCCGTCGCATGTCGTCCTCAACCCCGGCCGGCGCTCGCCGGCGACCCGCGCCAACGCTCTCCCGGCCGCCGTCGGATCGCGCAGTTCCGCGATCCGAGCCGGATGAGCGCCAGCGAAGTACTCCGAGCTAGGCAACGCGCCCCCAGTGCCCGCGGCCGGCGACCCGCGTGCACACGGACTTCATCGCTTCGAGATAGCGGGTGACTGATTTCTCGGCCACCGGGTTGTCGGGATACATGATCGCCATCGCCGTGCCCGCCCCGTAGCGAAATATGTAAATGGTCAGCTGGTAGGAGAACCGGCTGTCGGAGTAGATCCCGATGTTGTTCGCATAACCCAGGTCGGCTGCCGCGAGCACGGCGTTGAGCGGCGCCGCGCCGCCGTGCAAGAAGTTCGTCACCGGGAAGTTCGGCTGTGGCCAGCTCAGCCACGGCGCCAGTTCCAATACCCGGTAGTACGGCACCTTCGCCAGGTGCTGGCCCGAATCGAAAGACGCCTGCGCCGCCCAGGCGGCATCGCTGAAAGAGGCCGCGGCTATCGGCACGGTGATCGGCACCAGGCCGGTGAACCAGCCCTGCGTCATGAAGTTGTCCGTGGTTCTGCGTGTATCCCTGGGGGTGAGGCCGTAGTAGGTCAGAGCACCGGTGAACTCGTGCTCCACCAGGGCGATGCACGCGAACAAGCCGCCGACGAACCGCGCGCCGACCGCCGTGCAGGCCGATTCGAACCGCTCCGTCTGCTCCGCGTCCATCAGCAGTTCGGAGACCATGTCGCTGCCGCCGGGCTCCAGCGGGTTACCCAGTGGCAGCGGGAACTCGGGAAAGCTACCGTTGTTGTTCTCGGCGAAGTCGATCCACGCGCGTACCTGAGGCGAATCCACGGTCAGCGTCGACGTGTACTGGCGCTCGCGGGCGCAGAACTCGTCGAAGCTGCCCGCATCGGGAAGCGCCAGGCCTTCGGCGCCTTCGCTCAACGCCGTATACATCCCATTGGCCTCGAGCATCGTCGTGCCGATCAGGGTCGCATCGCCGTGGACGTGGTCCATGGCGGCGAAGAAAGTGAAACGGTCTTCGCTCTGCACGATCCCGAAGGTCCAGCAGCCCCACTCCAGCGGATTCGGGATGCCCACGAGATGGGCGCGTATTTCGTCGACCGTCATCGTGCCGTGGTCGATCGGCACGAACTCGATGTCCGCAGGGTCGTTGATGGCGTGCCTTACGAACTTTCCGTCACCGATGTGGTCGAACCAGCTCCGGAACGTGTCATGCCGACGCAGGTAGGCGTTGAGGGCGCGGTCCATGGCCGCGACATCACACCGGCCGGGCACGTCGCAGGTGCCGATGATCTGCCGCGAGAAGCCCAGGCCCGCGACCGTACGCTCGTGATAATTGCGAAGATGCTGGCCCTGCATGTAGCTGACCGGCACGGAGCTGACCGGGGCCTGCCGGGCCTTTTCGGCAGCCGCGGTGGTCGGGTGCCAGGAAATGACCGTGCCTGGAGTCGGCCTCCAATCGTCGAGTGAGCCGATCGTTATTTGCCCGATTTGCAATACGTTCTCCCCGGTTTTCCACGTTTTCCAAGGCGGCAGCCGGGCCGCGCTGGTCGCGAGACCAAGATAGCCCTTGCGGCAACCACCGTCGGTGATATGGGCAGATGCCCCCGCCACGGCCGGCCGGGTTCGGCGGGCGGTGGTGGTTCTGGTGGTGCGGCACCGCCCGACGCGGAGGGCCCGGCGCGCGGCCGTGCCCGAATGATACCGGCGCGATGCGGCACGCGAAGCACGCATGCTTGGCATACTTGCCGCGGAGGCGATTCGGCTGCGCGATCCGGCGGGCATGTGTACAGTGCCCACGATGGTGTCGGGGGGCCAATTCGGTGGAGTTCCGCCAGGTCCGGTCTAGGGTGGGCGCAGTGAGCAGCTCGGAACCCATGTGGACACAACCAGGTTCCGGCGCCGCAAGCGTCGGCGCGCATCGGAGCTCCGGATCGAGATAGTTAGGACAACCGCATGACATCCGCCGAAAATCCGAGCACGCGAACATCGGGTTTTGCGATCGTCGGCTACGCGGCCCGCTTTCCCGGTGCCGCGGATGCGAACGAATTCTGGCAGGTGCTGGCCGAAGGCCGGGATGCGGTATCCGAGGTGCCCTCCGACCGGTGGGATGTCGACGAGTTCTTCGACCCCGATCCCGATGCCCCCGGCAAGATTGCGACCCGCCGGGCGGGTTTTGTTGACGACGTGACGGGGTTCGACGCTCCGTTTTTCGGGATGTCGGCGCGCGAGGTCAGGCTGCTGGACCCGCAGCACCGACTCCTGCTGGAGACGGCCTGGCGTGCGGTGGAGCATGCGGGTATCGCACCAACTGCGTTGGCGGACACCAACACCGGCGTGTTCGTCGGCTTGGCCACCCATGACTACCTGGGGATGGCCTCCGGCGAGCTGACTTACCCCGAGATCGAGGCCTACATGGCAATCGGGACCTCGAATGCCGCGGCAGCGGGCAGGATCAGCCATCGGCTGGGGCTACAGGGCCCGTCGGTGGCCGTCGACACGGCGTGCAGCTCGTCGTTGGTGGCGATCCATCAGGCGTGCCAGGCGCTGCTTTTGGGGGACTGCGACCTCGCGCTGGCCGGCGGCGCGAATGTCCTGCTCACCCCGGCGACCATGATCACCTTTTCCCGCGCGCACATGCTCGCGCCCGACGGCCGGTGCAAGACCTTCGACGCGTCCGCCGACGGGTACGTGCGCGGCGAGGGGTGCGGTGTCATCGTCGTCAAGCGGCTCGAAGACGCGGTCCGTGACGGCGACCGGATCCGGGCCGTGATCCGGGGTAGCGCGATCAACCAGGACGGCGCATCGGGTGGTTTGACGGTGCCGAACGGCATTGCGCAGCAACGGGTTATCGCCCAAGCGCTGCGGCGGGCCGGCATCGCACCCGGGGACGTCGGATACCTGGAGGCGCACGGCACCGGGACGTCGCTGGGCGACCCGATCGAGGCCCAGGCCGCCGGTGCGGTGTTCGGCGAGGGGCGCGACGCGGACCGGCCGCTGTTGATCGGGTCGGTGAAGACCAACATCGGGCACCTGGAGGCGGCCGCGGGGATCGCCGGCGTCATCAAGGTCATCCTGTCGCTCGAGCACGAGGTGTTGCCGGCGCACCTGCACTTCCGCAATCCGTCGCCGCACATCCCCTGGGACCGGCTGGCGCTGCAGGTCGTGCGGGAGGCCACTCCCTGGGAACGCGATGGTCGGCCCCGCATCGCCGGGGTCAGCTCGTTCGGGTTCGCCGGGACCAACGCGCACGTCGTCATCGAAGAGGCCCCGGTGGCACCCGATCAGGCCGGTCGGCTCGCGATCGCACCGGGTCCGGTCGAGCGGCCCGGGAATCGACGCTTCAGCGTGCTCCCGCTCTCGGCGCGCACGCCGGCCGCGCTGGTGCAGCTGGCCGACCACTACCGCAGCTGGTTGAGCGCGCACCCGGAGGTCACGCTGGCCGATCTCTGCTTTACCGCGGGAACGGGGCGAGCGCACTTCGAGCACCGGGCCGCGCTGGTGGTCGATTCGACCGAATCCGCCGGTGAGCTGCTCGGTGCGCTCGCGGACGATCGCCCCGCGCCGGGCCTGGTGCGCGGTGTTTCGGACAGGACGCCGAAGACGGCATGGCTGTTCACCGGTCAGGGCAGCCAGTACACCGGGATGGCCCGGGAGCTGTTCGAGACCGAGCCGGTGTTCGCCGAGACGATGACCCGGTGCGCGGAGGCGATCGCCGGCGTGCTCGAAAAGCCGCTGCTGGAAGTCATTTTCGATCCGGAGAACGAAGACACCCTGCGGCTGACCACCTACGCCCAGCCCGCGTTGTTCGCGGTGGAGATGGGCCTGGCCCGGCTCTGGCAGTCCTGGGGCTTCGAGCCCGACGTGGTGCTGGGCCACAGCGTGGGCCAGTACTCGGCCGCGTGCGTCGCGGGCGTGTTCGGCCTCGAGGACGGGGCCCTGCTGATGGCCGAGCGCGGCCGGCTGTTCGGCAGCCTGCCCGCCGGTGGCCGCATGGTCGCGATCTTCGCCGGCCCCGAGCGCGTGGAGAGCCTCACCGACGAGTACCCGAGCCTGTCGGTGGCCGCGTACAACGGCGCCAACACGGTGCTCTCGGGTCCCGCGGAGGACCTCGAGCGGGCGCTGGAGGGCCTGGAAGACGACGGTGTGCGCTGCGACTGGCTGGACACCAGCCACGCGTTCCACTCGGCGCTGCTGGACCCGATCCTCGACGAGTTCGAATCCTATGCGAATCGGTTCGAATTCGGCGAACCCGAAAAGATCCTGGTGTGCAACCGCACGGGCGCCGCGCTCGGCCGGAGCGTGACAATCGACGGCGCCTATTGGCGTCGTCACGCGCGTCAGCCCGTGGAATTCGCCAGGAGCGTGCGCGCTCTCGTCGATCTGCGCTGCAAAGTGCTGGTGGAGGTCGGACCGCAGCCGGTGCTCACCGCGGCGGCATTGCGGGCCTGGCCCGACCCGGCCACCGCGCCGCGGGCTATCGCTTCGTTGCGCCGCAACGGCGCCGACCACCGTCAGATCACCGAGGCGTTCGCCGAGGCGTACGTCCTGGGACACCTGCCCGACTTCGGCACGCTCATCGGACCGGCGCGCAAGCTCGATCTGCCCACCTACCCGTTCCAGCATCGCGAGTACTGGTACCGGGACAATCGGGAACGCCCCCACCAGCAACAGCGCGTCGCCGCCAGCAGCCAGGCGGTCCGGCTTCTCGAAGCGGATCAGATCGAGGAACTGGCCGCGCTCCTGGACGGTGCGAGGGGCAACCAGCAGACCGTGGAGGTGCTGACCAAGCTTGCCGCGCAACACAACCGGCAGCGTGCGACCCGGTCGATCGCGGATGAGCGCTACGAGATCCGGTGGGACAAATGCACCGCCGCCGCGTCCGGTGCGGAAGCCGGCGACGCACCGTACTGGCTTCTCATCGGCGACGACGCCGACGTGGTTGCGCCGTTGGTCGACGCGCTGACCGCGCGTGGACACCGGCATCGGATGCTGGGGCTGCCGGCGTCCGACGCGGACGAGGAGGAACTCGGGAACGCGTTGCGCGCCGCCGCCGCGGACGAGCCGGCGCTGCGCATCCTGCATGTCTCGGCCCTCGACTCCGGCGCCGGGCCGACGACGCTGTCGCTGTCGGAAATGCAGCACCGGGTCCTGGGCGGTACACGGCGGCTCTTCCGCGCCGCGGTCGCCGCCGAACTGCGCGCACCCATCTGGTTGGTGACCCGCAACGCCCAGCGAGTCATCGACGCCGACACCGTGTCACCGGACCAGAGTTGCCTGTGGGGGTTCGGCCGTGCCGCCGCGCTGGAGCATCCGCAGGTGTGGGGCGGACTGGCGGACCTGGCCGAAGGGACCGCAGCGCCGACGACCGCAGATTGGTCGGCGTTGATCGACCAGGTCGCGGCGGCCCCGCGCGGCTCGTCCGCGCGGGAAGACCAGTTCGCGCTGCGTGAGCAGGCGGTCTATGTGCCGCGGCTGGTTCGGCAGCTTCGGCAACCGAGCGGCGCACCGCCGGAATTACGTTCTGACGCAACGTATCTGGTGACCGGCGGGCTGGGCGCGATCGGGCTGGAGATTGCCGCCTATCTGGCCGCGAACGGCGCCCGGCACCTCGTGCTGACCAGCCGGCGCGCACCCGGCGACGCCGCGCAACGGCGCATCGACGCGATCCGCGAAAAGCACGGCTGCGAGGTCATGGTCGTCGCGGCCGACGTCGCGAACGCCGACGACGTCGCGCGCCTGCTGGCCACCGTGCAGGCCGAGTTGCCGCCGCTGGCCGGCATCGTGCACGCCGCGGGCGAGATCGGCACCACCCCGCTGCGCACCCTCGACGATGCCGAAGTCGACCGTGTGTTCGCCGGGAAAGTCTGGGGTGCTTGGCATTTGAGCGAAGCTACCGCCGACCTGCAGTTGGACTTCTTCCTCAGCACCTCCTCGATCGCCTCGGTATGGGGCAGCTTCGGCCAGACCGCCTACGGCGCGGCCAACGCCTTCCTCGATGGGCTGGCCTGGCGGCTGCGCGGGAGGGGGGGCATCAGCGTCAATTTCGGCCCCTGGTCCGCCGGCATGGCCGACGAGGAGGCTCGCACGCGACTGGCGCAGCGCGGGGTGCGGACATTGTCGGCCGCCGACGCGCTGGCGGGTATGGCCGACGTCATGGCGGCTTCGTGCGCGCCGGGGGAGGCGCCGGGTCCCGCGCAAGGGGTGGTGGCCCGGATCGACTGGGCCCGCTTCCTGCCGCTGTACCAGCAAGCCGGGAGGCGGTCGCTCCTCGCGGAACTGGAGCGCGAGGTGCCCACCGAGGCGACGGGGGTCGCGGCGTCCGCAACTCTTTCCGGGAAGACCCGGTTGGTCGAGCAGCTCACCCACGCTCCGGTACAGCGGCGCAGGAAGATGCTCGTGGATTACCTGCGCGAGGCGGTGGCGGAGGTGACGCGCGTCGATGCCGCCGAAATCCGTGAGGACGCCGGATTCTTCGACCTCGGCATGGATTCCCTGATGGCCATCGAATTGCGGCAACGCATCGAGCAAGGCGTCGGCAAGGAGATCCCCGCAACCCTGGCGATGGACTACCCACGTCTGTCCGACGTGGCGGATTACCTGCTCGGCGACGTGCTCGGGCTCGACGACCAGGCATCGGCTGGTTCGGGGGCCGGTTCGCGGCGCCCGCAGGCGTCGGCAGTGACGACACGCACCGACGAGCCGATCGCGATCGTCGCGGTGTCGTGCCGTTTCCCCGGTGCGCCCGACCCGGAAGCATTCTGGGAGCTGCTGTCCGGCGGTGTCGATGCGATCCGGGAGGTCCCGGAAGACCGGTTCGACATCGACGAGTTCTACGATCCCGACCCGGAGGCGCCGGGCAAGATCTACAGCCGTTTCGGCGGATTCCTCGACGCCATCGACGGATTCGACCCGGAGTTCTTCGGTATCTCCCCGCGCGAGGCGGTCTGGATCGAACCGCAACAGCGGCTGATGCTCGAAACCGTGTGGGAGGGCATCGAACGGGCGGGGTACGCGCCGTCCGCGCTGCGCGGCAGCCGAACCGGCATCTTCGTCGGGGTCGGCGCCAACGAGTATTCGCATCTGCTGTCCGCGGAGTCGGTCGAAAAGCTCGAGCCCTACTTCATCACCGGCAATGCGCTCAATGCCGTCTCGGGCCGCGTCGCCTTCGCGCTCGGCCTGGAAGGGCCGGCGGTCGCGGTCGATACCGCCTGCAGCTCGTCGTTGGTGGCCGTCCATCAGGCCTGCCAGGCGTTGCACTCCGGCGACTGCGATCTGGCGGTGGCCGGCGGGGTGAACGTGTTGCTGAGCCCGGTGACCGTCATCGCGGCCTCGCGCGCCAGGATGCTTTCCCCGGTGGGGCGGTGCAAGACCTTCGACGCCTCCGCCGACGGCTACGTGCGTAGCGAGGGCTGCGGGGTCCTGGTGCTCAAGAGGCTGAGCGATGCGGTGCGCGACGGCGATCGGGTCTGCGCGGTCATCCCGAGCAGCGCGGTCAATCAGGATGGCGCCTCCAGTGGGTTGACGGTGCCCAACGGGCTTGCCCAGCAACGACTTATCACCACGGCGCTGGCTCGCGCGGGTTTCGCCGGCGGGGACGTCGACTACCTCGAGGCGCACGGGACGGGAACCGCGCTGGGCGATCCGATCGAGGTGCAGGCGGCCGGGGCCGTCTACGGTGCCGCCCGGGAGCCGGACCGGCCGTTGCTGATCGGATCGGTGAAGACCAACATCGGCCACCTCGAGGCGGCGTCCGGGGTCGCCGGTCTGATCAAGGTCGTGTTGTCCCTGCAGCACGAGATGCTGCCCAAGAGCCTGCACTTCCAGACACCGTCGCCGCACATTCCCTGGAACTCGCTGCCGGTGCAGGTCGTCGACGAGCCGATGCCGTGGCAGGCGAACGGCAGGCTGCGGCGCGCCGGCATCAGTTCCTTCGGGTTCACCGGGACGAACGCACACGTGCTGATCGAGGAGGCACCGCCACAATCGGCGACCGCCGACGAGTACTCGACGGGGGATCGCGCCCTCGACGTCACCGCGGTGGCGGAGGTGGACGCTGCAGACGAGCCGGTCGAGGTGCTGCCGCTGTCCGCGCGGTCGCCGCAGGGTCTGATCGATCTGGCACAGCGATACGGGGAGTGGTTGAACGCCCACCCGAAGGTCGACATCGCCGACGTGTGCTTCACCGCGGCGGTCGGGCGTTCGCATTTCGAACACCGCGCCGCGCTGGTCGTCGATTCGGTTCAGGGCGCCCGCGATCTGCTGGCTGAGTTGGCCGAGAACCGGATGCGGCCCGGAGTGGTGCGCGGCGAGTGCACGGACGCCCCGACGACGGCCTGGTTCTTCACCGGTCAGGGTAGTCAATACCCCGGGATGGCGCGCGAGTTGTACGACGCCGAGCCGGTTTTCGCCGACACGGTGCGACGCTGCGCGGACGCGGTCGACGGGATGCTGCCGCGCCCGCTGCTCGAGGTATTGTTCGCTAGCGACCCCGAAGCCGGAGAAGCGCTGCGGCACACGTCGTTTGCGCAGCCCGCGCTGTTCGCGGTCGAGATGGGGCTGGCCCGCCTGTGGCAGTCGTGGGGCGTCGAGCCCGACGTGGTCCTGGGGCACAGCGTCGGCCAGTACGCGGCGGCGTGTGTGGCCGGCGTGTTCGGCCTCGAGGATGGCGTACGGCTGATGGCCGAGCGTGGCCGGTTGTTCGGCAGCCTGCCCGACGGCGGGCGAATGGTGGCCGTGTTCGCCGACGCCAAATACGTCGAGGGGTTCGCCAACGAATTTCCCCGGGTCTCGGTCGCCGCTTACAACGGCCCCAACACGGTGCTGTCGGGTCCCGGCGAAGACCTGGAAGAGATTTTCGGCAGGTGTGGCAACGACGGGGCCCGGTGCACCTGGCTGGAAACCAGCCACGCCTTCCATTCGGAGTTGCTGGAGCCGGTGCTCGATGAATTCGAGTCGTACGCGGCGCGGTTGGAGTTCGCCGTGCCGACGTTGCCGCTGGTGTGCAACCGCACCGGCGCCGTGCTCACGCCCGACACCCCGCTGGACGCCCAGTATTGGCGGCGCCATTCCCGCCAGCCCGTGCAGTTCGCAGAAAGCGTGCGCACCGTGGCGGCGCTGGGCTGCTCGGTGTTGATGGAGATCGGTCCGCAGCCGGTTCTGACGGGGGCCGCGGTGCAGGTCTGGCCGGAGCACCTGGCCGCCCCGCGTGCGGTCGTCTCCCTGCGCAAGGGCGTCGGCGACCGGCGCCAGATCGCCGAGGCGCTGGCCGCGGCCTACGTCAGCGGCCATCGGCCCAGTTTCGCGGCGCCGCATCGCCAACCCCGCCGCAAACTCGAGCTGCCCACCTACCCGTTCCAGCGCCGCCGCTTCTGGCCCAAGGCGTCCGGGATCGCGGGCCTCGAGGGACACGGCGGTGCGGTGTCCGGAATCCTCGGTAGCGCAAAAGATCTCGCTTCCGGCGACTCCGTGTACACCAGTCGGCTGTCGGTCAAGTCGCAGCCGTGGCTGTCCGATCACGTCATCTACGGCACCGTCGTCGTCCCGGGGGCCACGTACGCGGCGATGGCCCTGGCCGCCGCCGGGCCGCCGGGGCGCGTGCAGGACGTCTTCTTCTACGAGCCGATCATTCTGTCCGAGAAAGCTTCTCGCGAGGTGCAGTTGACTCTGCATCCGCTGGAGGACGGTGCCGGCTGGAGCTTCCGGGTGCACAGCCGCCCCTACGGCGTCAGCGATGCCGAGTGGTCGCTGAACGCCGACGGCACCGTCGTCAACGGTGCCGCCCCTGTCGAGGAGGAGCCGGCATCCGACGCCGCGGAACCCATCGACACGGCCACCGAGCGGATGGAGCGCATGCGTCCGCAGCAGCTGTTCGAGACCTTCGCCGACATGGAGCTGGCCTGGGGGCCCAACTGGTCCGGTTCCCTGAAGTCGTTGTGGCTGGGCGAGGGCGAAGCGATCGGTGACGTCACCGTCGGCGAAGAACTCGCCGAACATCTCGGTACCGAGCCCATGCACCCGGTGCTGCTCGACCTGTGCACCGGCGTCGCCTTCCCGGCGTTCCCGGCGCTGCTCGCGGCCGAGGCAGGGGTGAACGATCTCTTCCTGCCGTTGCGGTACGGGCAAGTCGAACTGCTGGAGAAGATGCCCCGGCGGTTCTACTGCCGCGCGAAGTGGCACACCAGCGCCCTCGACAGCGAAACCCAGGTCTTCGATCTCGACTTCGTCGACCGGGATGGCCGCCGCCTCGGCGGCATCCGCGAGTTCACCGTCAAGCGCGCTCCCCGGGAGGCGTTGCTGCGGGGACTCGGTGGCGACGCCACCCGGCAGCTGTACACCCTGGGTTGGCACGAGGTGCCGCCTCCGCCGTCGAGCGGTGACACGGCGAGCATGGCCGGCACCTGGCTGGTCGCCGGGTTCAACGAACTGGCGGCCGAGCTGCCGGGCTGCATCGCGTTCGACCGGGTGACGGATCCGGAGCCGTTGGGGCAGCTGTTGGCGCAGGCCCGCGAGCGTGGGATGCCCTTCTCGGGCATCGTGTGGCGCAGCGCGGGCCCGGGGGCGGCCGAGTCGGCCGGCGAGTCGGCCGCGCGGCTGGAAACCGAGATCGCCCAGCTGCTCGGCGCCGTGCACACGTTGCAGGCCGCCGATGACTCGGGCGTGGTGAAACTGCCCGGTGGCCTGTGGATCATCACCGAACGGGCCGTGGCGACCGAATCCGGCGAACCGGTCGACCCCGTGCAGGCGGCGCTGTGGGGACTCGGCCGCACCGTCGCCAACGAGGAACCGGCCCTGCACTGCAGGCTGGTTGACCACGACGGATCAAAAGATGCGGTGCGCTCGCTGGTCGGTCTTCTCGGCACACCGGTCGAGGAGCCCGAACTGGCACTGCGCCAAGGCAAGTTCCTGGCGCCGCGGCTACTGCAGTGGTCGCGCAGCGGCCACCTCACGGTGCCGCGCGCGGCCGATTACGCGCTGGCCCCCACCGAGCGCGGCGCGATCGACAACCTGCGCCTGGCCGAGACCGAAGTGCCGCCGCCGGGCGACGGCTACGTGCAGGTCCGGGTGGAGGCCGCCGGCCTGAACTTCCGGGATGTGCTCAACGTGCTGGGCCTCTACCCCGGCGACCCGGGCCCGATCGGCGGCGATTTCGCCGGCGTCGTCACCCAATTGGGTGGCGGTGTCACCGGGCTCGAGGTCGGCCAGCGCGTCTATGGCTTCATGCAGGGCGCGTTCGCCAGCCGGTTCAACGTGCCGGCCCAGCTGCTGGCGCCGATCCCCGCTCGCGTGAGTGCGGTGGACGCGGCGACCATCCCCGCTGCAGCGCTCACCGCGCGGCTCGCGTTCGACTGGGCACAGCTCAAGCCCGGCGACCGGGTACTCATCCACGCCGCCAGCGGTGGTGTCGGATTGGCCGCGATCCAGATGGCGCAGCAGCACGGCGCGACCGTCTTCGCCACCGCGAGCACCTACAAGCGCGCGACACTGCGCAAGCTGGGTGTGCAGCACGTCTACGACTCGCGCAGTACGGATTTCGCCGACCAGATCCTCGCCGACACCGACGGTGCCGGCGTGGACGTGGTGCTCAACAGCCTGACCAACGAGGGGTTCGTCGAGGCGACCGTGCGGGCCACCGCCCAGAACGGCCGATTCGCCGAGATCGCCAAGCGCGACATCTGGACGCGCGAGCAGATGGCGGCGGCCCGACCCGACATCGCCTACGAGATCGTCGCGCTCGACACGGTCACCTTCCAGGAGCCCGAACGCATCCGGGGCCTGCTGCGCGAGGTGTCGGACGGGCTGGCCCGCGGCGAGTGGACGCCACTGCCCGCCGAGATCTATCCGCTGACCGAGGCCAAGACGGCGTTCCGCCGGATGCAGCAGGCGCGGCACATCGGCAAGATCGTGCTGCAGATGCCCAACCGGCTTCAGCCGCGGGGTGATCGGAGCTATCTGGTCACCGGTGGACTCGGTGCGATCGGTTTGCACCTGGCGGCCTATCTGGCCCAACTCGGTGCCGGAGACATCGTCTTGACGAGCCGGCGTGCCCCCGACGCAGACGCCCAACGGACCATCGGGGAGATCGTCGAGCGCTACCGGTGCCGCATCCACACCTTCGCCGCCGATGTCGGCGACGAATCCGAGGTCTCGAAACTGGTGGAGCGGATCCGGGCGGAGCTGCCGCCGCTCGCGGGTGTGGCGCATCTGGCGGGCGTCCTCGATGACGCCCTGTTGTCCCAACAGAGCGTCGAACGGTTCCGAACCACGTTGGCGCCCAAGGCGTTCGGAGCCTCGTATCTGGACCGCGCGACGAAGGACGACGATCTCGACTTCTTCATCGTGTCCTCGTCGGTGTCCAGCTTGCTGGGTTCACCCGGTCAGGCCAACTATTCGACGGCCAATGCGTGGCTCGACGGGCTGGTCGCCCAGCGGAAGGCGCTTGGCCTGCCGGCGACCGGGGTCAACTTCGGCCCCTGGGCGCAGGGCGGCATGGCTTCCTCGGAGGCCGCGCGCGCCAATATCGGTGCGCAGGGCCTGGTTTCGCTGGATCCCTCGGCCGCACTCAACGCGCTCGCCGAAGCCGTCGCCAACGGAACGGGGCAGGCAACCGTCATCAAGGCCAACTGGCAGCGTGTCGCGAAGGTGCTGGGCAGTTCCCGTCCCCCGATTCTCGACCTGGTGTTGCCCAGCGCCGTCGGGGAGACGACCGGCGACAGTGAGCTGCTCCGGCAACTGCAGGAGATACCGGCGGCCCGGCGCGCCGGTTTCATCACCGAGTTCCTGCAGCGCGAGGTGCAGGGCTTCCTGCGGCTCGCGCAACCACCGGCCGCCACCAGCAGGTTCCTGGACCTCGGTACGGATTCTCTGATGGCGGTCGAACTTCGCAACCGGTTGCACAGCCAGTTCGGTGGCGCGTTCACGATCAACGCCACCGCGGTGTTCGACTACCCGACGATCGGGGGGCTCGCCGAATATCTCGCCGGACAGCTGCCCGAGGCGGCGGGCGAGGCGGAACCCGTCGCGGCGGACGAGCAGGATTCGGAGCCCGCGGCGGAGCCGGGACCCGAAGCCGTCGGAGGACCCGAGCCGAGTTGATTCCCCGCGGGTTCAGTCGGCGATGTCGAACGCCGAGTTGACCTTGGTCGGGCGCACCCGCACCACCAGTTCGCCCGGCACGGCGTTGCGGCGGCCGAACTCGGCGGCGCGCTCAGCGCCCATGTAGCGGGCGCTGATCCGCGTCGCGGTGTCCAGCAGGTCCTGCGGGTCCTCGCTCACTGACGCTTCTTTTTTGCGGCCCTGGACGCTGTTACGAACGAATAGGGCGGGTGGGGGTCGTCCACGCAGATCACCACCCGCGGATCACGGTGCAGTGACCGGCCTTTGGCCGTGTCACGGCCGGTGTTGAACACCACCTGGTCGTCGTCGACGATGATCCACACCGGTGCCACCAGCGGCCGCCCGTCGGCGGCGAGGTAGCCGAGCATGCCGGTGCGGGTGCCGGCCGAGAGGAACTCGACGACTTTCTCGGAGAGTTCGCTACGCCCGGCCATGTCGCTAGAGCCGGGCCAGGTCGTACTCGCCGAGGTGGTCGATCAGGTTGTGCAGGTGGTCGCCCGAGGTGCCCAGGGTGTGCTCGATCGCGGTGAGCCGCGCCGCATAGTGGGCTATCGGGTATTCCGCGGTCACGCCGATGCCGCCGTGCATCTGGATCGACTCCTGCGCGACGTGCCGGCCCGAGCGGCCGATCTGCAGTTTGGCCCGCGAGGCGATGACCGGGTCGAGGTTGCCGTCCGCGATCGACATGGCGGCGTACAGGCTCATGCTGCGGGCCAGTTCCAGCGAGACGTACATGTCGGCGGCGCGCTGGGTCAGCGCCTGGAACTTGCTGAGCGTGACGCCGAACTGCTTGCGGGTCGTGAGGTAGTCGGTGGTCAGCCGCAGCGCTTCGTCCATCGCGCCGACCGCCTCGGCGCACAACCCCGACTGGATGCGGATGACGGCGTCACGGATGGCGCCCGACGCGTCGGCTGCTTCGCCCAGGGGTGCGGCGGGCGCCGAATCGAGGTCGAGCTGCGCGCCGCGCTGTCCGTCGAAGGTGCGATAGGGGTGACGGGTCACCGAGGTGTTTTCCGAGGCCGCGTCGACCAGGAACAGCCCGGTGCCACCGTCCGGCAGCGCGGCGCTGACCACCAAGGTCTCGGCGCAGTCGCCGGCGAGCACCGGATTCTTCCGGCCGCTGAGTGTCCACGAACCACCTTGCCGCTCAGCCTTGGTGCTCACGCCGGCCGACGGTGTGCGGTGACCCGGCTCGAGATGGGCGAAGGCGAGCAACCGTTGTCCGGCGGCGACGTCGTCGAGCAGTTGCCGCTGCTCCTGGCTGCCCAGCGCGGCGATCAGCGCGCCGGGCCCCAGCGCGGCGTGCAGGACCGGTTCCGGGGCGAGCCGGCGCCCGATTTCGTTGAGCACCACCATGACCTCGATCTGGCCGGCCTCCTCGGGATCGAACCCGAGGCCGAGGATCCCGGTGTCGGCCAGCTGACTCCAGACCTCGCGGCTCCAGCCGAGATCGGTGCCGACGACCTTGTTGCGGCTTTCCGGGTCATAGGTGCGCGCCAGCAGGTCGCGGGTGGTGTCGCGGAGCAGTGACTGCTCGTCGCTCAGTTGAAAGTCCATGGTTGCCTCACAATCCCAAAACGTTCACAGGCCGAGAATGGTGGATGCGATGATGTTGCGCTGCACTTCGCTGCTGCCGCCGTAGATCGACGTCTTGCGGTAGTTGAGGTAGTGCGGCGCACTGTCTTGCGCCCAGGACGGCGACGCGATGTCTTCCCCGTTGGCCGGCAGCGCGTCGGCGCCGGCCACCTCGACGAGCAATTCGGTGGCCAGTTGCTGCAACTGGCTGCCGCGCAGCTTGAGCACCGACGACGCCGGGTTGGGCTTGCCGCCGGAGGAGTCCGACACCACCCGCGCCTGCGTGAGTTCCAGTGCGAGCACCTCGTTTTCGGCCTCTGCCAGCCGGGCCGCGAACAGCGGGTCATCGAGCACCCCCGTTTCCGCGGCGCATTTCTTCACCTCGGCGAGGCGCACTTTGGTGCGCCCGACTCCGGCGATGCCGGTGCGCTCGTTGCCGAGCAGGAATTTCGCGTAGGTCCAGCCCTGGTTCTCTTCTCCGACAAGCTGGTTGGCCGGCACGCGGACGTCTTCGAAGAAGACCTCGTTGATCTCCTGGCCGCCGTCGATGGTCTTGATGGGCCGCAGGGTGATGCCCGGGGTCTTCATGTCGAAGAGCAGGAACGAGATGCCGGCCTGGCGTTTGGGAGCCTGCGGGTCGGTGCGCACCAGGCAGAAGATCCAGTCCGCGTACTGGCCGAGAGTCGTCCAGGTCTTCTGGCCGTTGACGACGTAGCTGTCGCCGTCGCGGACCGCGGTCGTGCGCAGCGACGCCAGGTCCGAACCGGCCTCGGGCTCGGAGAAGCCCTGGCACCACCAGATGTCGAGGCTGGCCGTCGGCGGCAGAAACCGCTTCTTGATCTCCTCGGAACCGAATTCGGCGATCACCGGGCCCACCATCTTGGTGTTGAAGTTGAGCGGCTCCGGAACGCTCGCCAACTGCATCTCGTCGGCCCAGATCTGGTGCTGGGTGGGAGTCCAGTCCTTGCCGCCCCACTCGACCGGCCAGTTCGGCACCGCCAGACCGTGCTCGTGCAGGATCTTGTGGCTGGTCACGATGTCGTCGCGGCGCGCCGACGCCGCACCCGCACGCCCCCGCTCACGCAACTCCCGCGGGATCTTCGTCGTGTAGAACGTGCGGAGTTCGTCGCGGAACGCGGCTTCCTCCGGTGTCAGCGCCAATTGCATGGCGGCCTCCTGTCGTTTCGGGAACGCGGCGACCCGCTGCCAGGGAGTTTTCGGTTGGCGGTGGTTCGCTCGGCTTACATCTTGACCCATCCGTTGCGGGCGTTGTCCACAGCCTCGGGTTAATCCACAGATCGGGCCGCCGACGCCGTTGTGCGCGGCCGTTGCGGCGGCGGGCGCGCCTACGGTCGGCGCATGCGCACAGACCTTCCCGCCGAGCGACTGCACCGGCGACTCGCCGCCGACCCGGATGCCGACCCGGGCGCCGATCCCTCCGCCGATTCCGGGGGCGGGGCCGACGAGGACCAGAATTCGTTGCTACCGCGGTGGCTTCCCGAGGCGTCGCCGGGTCCGGGCTGGGTGGCCAGGGTGCGCGCCGATCCGGGCCGGGCCGGTGCGATCGCCTTGGCGGTCGTGGCGGCGCTGGCCGTGCTGGTCACCGTGTTCACGTTGGTGCGTGACCGGCCCGCCCCGGTGATGTCGGCCAAGCTTCCCCCGGTCGAGAAGGCGTCGCCGGCAAGTCCCCGCTCGTCGGCGAGCCCGGGCGCCGGCGACCACCCGGTGGTCGTCAGCGTGGTTGGGCTGGTGCACACCCCCGGCTTGGTCACCCTGGCGCCGGGCGCGCGTATCGCCGACGCGCTGCAGGCCGCCGGTGGTGCGGTGGCGGGCGCGGACACCATCGGGCTGAACATGGCCCGCCCGCTCGGCGACGGCGAACAGATCGTGGTGGGGCTCGCGCCGGCGCCGGGCCGGCCGGCGGCGCTGGGCAGCTCGGTGGCCTCCGGCCCGGCGCCGGCCCCGGGGGCGCCGGCATCGGGGCCGGCGAAACCGAAGCCGGGCCAGGCGCTCGACCTCAACGCCGCAACCGTCGAGCAGCTCGACACCCTCCCGGGGGTCGGGCCGGTCACCGCCGCCGCGATCGTGGCGTGGCGGCAGGCCAACGGCAAGTTCACCAGCGTCGACCAGCTCGCCGACGTCGACGGCATCGGCCCGGCACGGCTGGAGAAGCTGCGTGCCCTGGTCCGCGTCTGACCTACGCGGGCCCGGGTTGCCCACCCCCGGCGAACCGGCGCCGGCGCGGGTCGACGTCCGCCTGGTGCCGGCCGCGCTCACCGGCTGGGTGGTGACCGCCGCGGGGATCGTGTGGCCAGTAGGGCGGGCGCTGGCGTGGTGCTGCGTCGTGCTGCTCGCGGCCGCCGGCGTGTTGGCCTGCTACGCGGCGGGCCATTCCGGCGCGTACCCGCGCCTGCGGGCGTTCAGCGCCGGACTGCTCGCCGTCGCGGTCGTGGGCACCGGATTCGGGTTCGCGATCGCCCTGCGCTGCGACGCGCTGGCGCGCCATCCGATTGCCGCCGCGTTCGGGACGGCGGCCCCGGTGACGGTCACCCCCACCGAGAGCCCGGTGCCGCTCGGGAGCGCACGGCTGATGTTCCGTGCCGACCTCGTGCGCGTGCGGGCCGACGACATGTCGGGCCGCGTGGTCGTTTTCGCCCGGGCCTCCGACTTCGGCGACGTGATGGTGGGTCAACCGGTGCGGTTCACCGCCCGCATCGGACGGCCGGGCCGCCACGACTTGACCGTCGCCGTGCTCAACGCCTCGGGCCGGCCGACCGTGGGCACCGCCGGTGCGGTGCAGCGGGCGGCTCACGCCGTGCGAATGCGCTTCGCGGCCGCCGCCCGCGACGCGCTGCCCGCGGCCCAGGGGGCGATGCTGCCCGCCCTTGTCCTCGGCGACACCTCGGCGGTGACCGCCGAGATCGGCCGCGAATTCCGGGCGGCGGGAATGACGCATCTGACGGCGGTGTCCGGGGCCAACGTCACCATCGTCTGCGCGGCGGTGCTGTTCTCGGCGCGGCTGCTCGGGCCACGCGCGGCTGTCGCGCTTGCCGCGGTGGCGCTGGTCGCGTTCGTCATCGTCGTCCAGCCGACGGCGAGCGTGCTGCGGGCGGCGGTGATGGGGGCGATCACGCTGGCGGGCATGCTGTCGGCGCGCCGGCGGCAGGCGGTCCCGGCCCTGGCCGCCACGGTGCTGGTGCTCGTGGCTCTCGCTCCCCAGCTGGCGGTCGACGTGGGGTTCGCGCTGTCGGTGCTGGCGACCGCCGCGCTGGTGGTGATCGCGCCGGCCTGGTCGCGGCGCCTGGTCGCCAGAGGATGGCCCCGGACGGCGGCGGACGCGTTCGCCGTCGCCTGGGCCGCCCACGCGGTGACGGCTCCGCTAGTGGCCGGTATCTCGGGCCGGGTCAGTTTGGTGGCCGCCGGGGCCAACCTCGCGGTGGCCCCGGTGATCGCCCCGATCACCGTGCTGGGCACCGCCGGGGCCGCGCTCGACCCGCTGTGGCCGGCCGGTGCGCGGCTGCTGATCCGGTTCACCGGGCCCGAGCTGTGGTGGGTCCTGGGTGTCGCGCGGTGGGCGGCCGCGGTGCCCGCGGCCAGCGTGCCCGTGCCGTCCGGCGCGGCGGGCGTGCTGGTGGTCGGCGGTGCCACGGCGATGTTGGCGGTCTCGGTCGTGCTGCTGGGGAGGCGGCGGCGGTTTCGTGTGGCGGCCGGATACGCCGGCGGGCTCCTTGTGCTGTGCCTGCTGGCCTGGTCGCTGTCGGGACTGGTCGGTCCCTGGTCACAATCCCGTGACACCATCGTGGGGTGAGTGAGGTTTCGGCGTTGCACCTGGTCTTGGGAGACGAGGATCTGCTGGTCGAGCGGGCCGTGGCCGACGTGCTGCGGGCGGCGCGCAAGCGGGCGGGCACGAACGACGTTCCGGTCAACCGGATGCGGGCCGGTGAGGTCAGTACCTACGAGCTCGCCGAGCTGCTGAGCCCGTCGCTGTTCGCCGACGAGCGCATCGTCGTGCTCGAGGCCGCCGCCGAAGCGGGCAAGGAGGCGGTCGGGGTGATCGCCTCGGCGGCCGCCGACCTCCCGCCGGGCACCGTGCTGGTGGTGGTGCATTCCGGCGGGGGACGCGCCAAGGCGCTGGCCAAGGACCTGCAGTCGCTCGGTGCCGAGGTGCATCCGTGCGCGCGGATCGCCAAGGCCGCCGAACGCGTCGACTTCGTCCGCAAGGAGTTCCGTGCCCTGCGCGCCAAGGTCGACGAGCGCACGGTCACCGCGCTGCTGGACGCGGTCGGCTCCGATCTCCGCGAACTGGCATCGGCCTGCTCGCAGCTGGTCGCCGACACCGGCGGGGCCGTCGACGTCGCCGCGGTGCGGCGCTACCACAGCGGCAAGGCCGAGGTGAAGGGTTTCGACATCGCCGACAAGGCCGTGGCCGGCGACGTCGCGGGCGCCGCCGAGGCGCTGCGGTGGGCGATGATGCGGGGTGAGCCGCTGGTGGTGCTCGCCGACGCGCTGGCCGAAGCCGTGCATGCGATCGGGCGGGTCGGACCGCTGTCGGGCGATCCCTACCGTTTGGCGGCGCAGCTGGGGATGCCGCCCTGGCGGGTGCAGAAGGCCCAGAAACAGGCCCGGCGCTGGTCGCGAGACTCGGTGGCGACCGCGATGAAGGTGGTGGCGGCGCTCAACGCCGACGTGAAGGGGGCCGCCGCGGACGCCGACTACGCGCTGGAATCCGCGGTCCGGCGGGTCGCCGAGCTGGTGGCCGACTGAGGCCGGTGCAGGCGGGCGGTGGCCCTCAGATCTTGTTGAGGGCGCGGGCCAGCGCCGACTTCCGGTTGGCCGCCTGGTTCTTGTGAATCACGCCTTTGCTGGCCGCCTTGTCCAGCTTGCGGTTGGTCGCGACGAGCAACTCGGCGGCCTTTTCCTTGTCGCCGTTGTGGGCGGCCTCACGGAACGCGCGGACAGCGGTACGCAGCGAGGACTTCACCGACTTGTTACGCAGTCGGGCGCGCTCGTTCGTGCGGTTGCGCTTCTGCTGCGACTTGATGTTGGCCACGCCTGAGTTTCCTTCTTTGATTCGGTGGTTGCTCGGGACCGGCATCCGATATCCCCGACAGCGACTGCCCAGGTTATCAGTCGGTTACGTTTTTTCCCAAAAGGGGAACCCTTGGCCTGCCAGGTCGTCGATTTGAGGCAGCATCTGAGAAGTGAATTCCGCGAACCAGCTGGAGGAGACCGGAACCGGTCCGCGCGGCCTGCGACGCGCCGAACACATTTTCGGCGGGTACGACGCCTCCGACGCCTATTCGAAGGCGTTCGACGAGATGTTCGACGCCCAGGGGGCCGTCCGGGCCGCGTACAAGGGCATCCACGCCGAACTCGCACCCGCGGACGCCTCGGATCTGAAGGCCCGCGCCGAGGCGCTGGCCCGCGCGTTCATCGACCAGGGCATCACGTTCTCGCTGTCGGGTCAGGAGCGGCCCTTCCCTCTCGACCTGGTGCCGCGGGTGATCTCGGCGCCCGAGTGGAGCCGGCTGGAGCGCGGCATCATCCAGCGGGTCAAGGCCCTCGAGATGTACCTCGACGACATCTACGGGGACCAGGAAATCCTGAACGACGGCGTCATCCCGCGACGCCTGATCACCTCCTGCGAGCATTTCCACCGTCAGGCCGTGGGCATCAAGCCGCCCAACGGCGTCCGCATCCACGTCGCCGGCATCGACCTGATCCGCGACGAGCGGGGCACGTTCCGGGTGCTCGAGGACAACCTGCGCTCGCCCTCGGGTGTCTCGTATGTCATGGAGAACCGCCGCACCATGGCGCGCGTATTCCCGAACCTGTTCGGCACCCATCGGGTGCGCGCCGTCGACGACTACGCCGCGCACCTGCTGCGCGCGCTGCGCAACTCCGCGGCCACCAACGAGGCGGACCCCACCGTCGTCGTCCTCACACCAGGGGTCTACAACTCGGCCTATTTCGAGCATTCGTTGCTGGCCCGGCAGATGGGTGTCGAGCTGGTCGAGGGCCGTGACCTGTTCTGCCGGGACAATCAGGTGTACGTGCGCACCACCCACGGGGAGCGCCAGGTCGACGTCATCTACCGGCGCATCGACGACGACTTCCTGGACCCGCTGCAGTTCCGGGGCGACTCCGTGCTGGGGGTGGCCGGGCTGGTCAACGCCGCCCGCGCCGGCAACGTCGTCATCTCCAGCGCGATCGGCAACGGCGTCGGCGACGACAAGCTCGTCTACACCTATGTGCCGACCATGATCGAGTACTACCTGGGTGAGAAACCGCTGCTGGCCAACGTCGAGACCTTACGGTGCTGGCTGGACGACGAACGCGACGAGGTGCTGGACCGCATCGACGAATTGGTGCTCAAGCCGGTCGAGGGGTCCGGCGGATACGGCATCGTGTTCGGTCCGGAGGCCTCCGCCAAGGAATTGGCCGCCGTCGCCAAGAAGATCCGCGACGACCCGCGCAGCTGGATCGCCCAGCCGATGATGGAACTGTCGACCGTGCCGACCCAGGTGGACAACGCCCTGGCTCCCCGCTACGTCGACCTGCGGCCCTTCGCCGTCAACGACGGCGAGGACGTGTGGGTGCTGCCGGGCGGCCTGACCCGGGTGGCCCTCGTCGAGGGCTCGCGGGTGGTCAACTCCAGCCAGGGCGGCGGCTCCAAGGACACCTGGGTGCTGGCGCCCCGCGCGTCGGCCGCCGACCGCGAACTGGGCGCCGCCGGGGTGGTGCGCTCCCTGCCGGACCCGGCGCCCGACGGTCAGGCGAAGCGGAAACAGCGCCAGGCCGAGCAACCGCAGCGGAAGCAGCAGCAACGCACGGAAGCGCCCCGCTGATGCTGGCCCGCAACGCCGAGGCGCTGTACTGGATCGGACGGTACGTCGAGCGCGCCGACGACACCGCGCGGATTCTCGACGTCGCCCTGCACCAGCTGCTGGAGGATTCCAGCGTCGACCCCGACCAGGCGTCGCGGGTGTTGCTGCGGGTGCTGGGGATCGAGCCTCCGGCCCACGACCTGGACGTGTGGTCGTTGACCGACCTGGTGGCCTACGGCAGCGACCTTTCCGGGGGATCCTCGATCGTCGACGCGATCACGGCCGCGCGGGAGAACGCGAAGTCGGCGCGGGAAGTGACGTCCAGCGAGATCTGGGAGTGCCTGAATACCACCTACCATGCCCTGCCCGAGCGGCAGCGTGCCGCCAAACGTCTTGGGCCGCACGAGTTTCTGTCATTCATCGAGGGCCGCGCGGCGATGTTCGCCGGCTTGGCCGACTCGACGCTCTCCCGTGACGACGGGTACCGGTTCATGCTGTTGGGTCGCGCCATCGAGCGTGTCGACATGACGGTGCGGCTGTTGCTGTCGCGGGTCGGGGACAGCGCCTCGTCGCCGGCCTGGGTGACGTTGTTGCGCTCGGCGGGTGCCCACGACACCTACCTGCGTACCTACCGCGGGGTGCTGGACGCGGGCCGGGTGGTCGAGTTCATGCTGCTCGACCGGCTGTTCCCGCGTTCGGTGTTCTACTCGCTGCGGCTGGCCGAGCACAACCTCGAGGAGTTGCTGCACAATCCGCAGAGCCGGGTCGGGGCGACCATCGAGCCGCAACGACTGCTCGGCCAGGCCCGCAGCGAGCTGGAGTTCGTGCAGCCCGGCGTGCTGCTCGAATCGTTGGACACGCGCCTGGCGAGCCTGCAGCGGACCTGCCACGACGTCGGGGAAGCGTTGGCGCTGCAGTACTTTCACGTCACCCCGTGGGTGGCGTGGTCGGATGCCGGCCACAACGGCCGGTTGGTCGGCAAGGCGGGGGAGCCCTGATGTGGCGGATGCGGGTGGTGCACACCACGGGCTACGCCTATCAAGCGCCGGTGACCGCCTCCTACAACGAAGCCCGGCTGACGCCGCGGTCGAACGGCAGGCAGAACGTCATCCTCAACCGGGTCGAAACCATCCCGGCCTCCCGGTCCTACCGCTACATCGACTACTGGGGTACCGCCGTCACGGCGTTCGACCTGCACGCGCCGCACGCCGACCTGACGGTGATGTCGTCCTCGGTCGTGGAGACGGAGCCGCAGGAGCCGCCGGCCGGCGACGCGGACTGGAGCGACTTGCGCTCCGAGGCCGTGATCGACCGGTTCGACGAGTTGCTCCGGCCGACCCCGCACACCCCGGCCAGCAAGCGCCTCGGGGCGGTGGGCAAGAAGATCGCGAAAAGTCACGCGCCCGCCGACGCCGTCGTCGCCGCGGCCGAGTGGGTGCGCGGCGCGCTGGACTACCTGCCGGGAACCACCAGCGTGCATTCCTCGGGGCTGGACGCGTTGAGCGAGGGCCGGGGCGTGGGCCAGGACTTCGTGCATCTGTCGTTGATGCTGCTGCGCGGCATGGGAATTCCGGGACGTTACGTGTCGGGTTACCTGCACCCCAGGAGCGACGCCGTCGTCGGGGACACCGTCGACGGGCGCAGCCACGCCTGGATCGAGGCCTGGACCGGTGACTGGTGGAGCTATGACCCCACCAACGACTCCGGGATCAACGAGCAATACGTCAGCGTGGGCGCCGGTCGCGACTACACCGACGTCGCCCCGCTCAAAGGCATCTACTCCGGGGAGGGGGCCACCGATCTCGACGTGATCGTGGAGGTCACCCGCCTGGCTTGAGGGTGCGGCGATCCCGGTGCCGGCGCACGACGGTCACGACGCGCCGCCGACCTCCACCCGGTGCAGGTCGTCGCCGAGCTCGACCCGGCCACCGAACTCGCCGGCCGCGAGCGCGCGCCACTGCTCCTCCTGACCGGGCACCAGCGCCGGCACGTAGTGCGTCATGACGAGGGTGCCCACGTTGGCGCGGGCCGCCGTCGCCGCCGCCTCCTGCACCGAGGAGTGGTAATCGCAGATGTCCTGCAGCCGCTGCTGGGGGATGTTGGCGACGATGTCCTTGCGGATCACGGTGTGCACCAGTGCGTCGGCGCCGGCGGCCAGTGCGTCGAGGGTGGCGCAGGGCACCGTGTCGCCGGCCAGCACCACCGACGCCCCGTCGTACTCGATCCGGAAGCCGATGGTCGGTGCCACCGGGCGGTGATCGGTGGCGGCGACCCGGATCGACACGCCGTCGCGGTCCCACACCGGGCCGTCGGTGTGCTCGTGAACCTCCACCGACGGCGGTGCGTTCAGGTCGGCGTGATGGGCGATCCGGTAGCCGATGTCGTGGCGGAACGCCTGCAGCGTCGCCTCGACCGTTTCGGCGGTGCCCGGCGGCCCGATGATCGGCAGCGGCGCCGGATCGGGGGCGAAGGTGCTGATCCAGCGGGTGATCAGCAGGTCGCCGAGATCGCCGATGTGGTCGCTGTGCAGGTGGGTGAGCAGCAGCGCCGACAGTCCGGCGGCGCCCACCCCGACCGCCGCCGCGCGCTGCAGCACGCCGCGCCCGCAGTCCACCAGCAACGCCTGGCCGCCGGCCCGCACCAGGGTGGACGGGCCGGCGCGGTCGGGGTCGGGGATTGGGCTGCCGGTCCCGAGCAGCGTGATCTCGATCATGGCGTCATCCTCGCAAGCCGGACGCGCGCGTGGTGTGCGATTGCCATCTCCCGGCCACGCTCGTGCCGTCGACCTGGCGCGGGGGACGCGGTAACCTGATGTGAATCAGATCACCCCCGGCAGGAGGCCAGATGCGGATCGCGGACGTCTTGAAGAACAAGGGGGCGGCAGTGGTGACGATCAACCCCGATGCGACGGTCCAAGAACTGCTCGCCGGTCTGGCGGAACAGAACATCGGCGCCATGGTGGTGATCGACGCCGAGGGGGTCGTCGGCATCGTGTCGGAGCGTGACGTGGTGCGCCAGCTGCACGCGCACGGCGCCAGCGTGTTGTCGCGCCCGGTGTCCAAGATCATGACGGCCGCGGTCGCGACCTGCACCAAGGCCGACACGGTCGACACCGTCAGCGTGCTGATGACCACGCAGCGGGTGCGCCACGTGCCGGTGCTCGACGGCAAAAAGCTCATCGGCATCGTCAGCATCGGCGACGTCGTCAAAACGCGGATGGAAGAGCTCGAGGCTCAGCAGCAGCAGCTGCATTCCTACATCACGCAGGGCTGACCGGCGCCCCGTCAGCTCCAGCGGTAGTCCGCTCGCAGCCGGGTGGCCACCGCGTCGAAGGTCTCGCGGTCCAGGATCGCGCCCTCGCGGCGAATGCCCTCCTCGGGGACGTCGAGCACCCGGTCCAGCCGAACCCAGCTCTCCCTGCCCTCGTAATCCCAACTGCCCGCGCCGATCCCGACCCAGCCCGGGTCGGCGGCATGGCGCTCCTGGCTGGACACCATCAACCCGAGCAGCACGTCGCGGTCCCGGCCCACCACGAGCACCGGGCGGTCCTTGCCGCGGGTGGGATCGTCCTCGTAGACCACCCACGTCCACACGATCTCGCCGGGGTCGGCGCGGCCGTCCAGCGCGGGGGCGTAGACCACCCTGCGGGCCCGCTGCGCGGTGGGGAAGCTGTTGCTGGTCACCGGCCGGCCGGCGGTGACCGCGGCCGGGGGTGGCGGCGCGACCGCGGCGATGACGTTGGCGGTGATCTTGACGGCCTGCTGGAGTTCCCGCAGGACGGTCTGCGAGTTCTCGATGTGCCGGGCCAGCCGCGGAGCCCCGGCGGCGACGAGGTTCTCCGCGAACTGCTGGAAGGTCTTCCACTGCTTCCGGGTAGAAGCCATATTTTGCAGCATAGCCGCGAACGGCCGGGGCCGACCGCGTCCAAGTGTGTCCCGGCCCCGCCGCGTAGATACCCTGGACATGCCCGCGGACCGGGCCCAGCGCATCCCCGAACATCGGTACACCAGGAGATTCCCATCAGCAGTTTCGCCGACAAGACCTTCACCGCGCCGGCGCAGATCAGGAATTTCTGCATCATCGCCCACATCGACCACGGCAAGTCCACGCTGGCCGACCGCATGCTGCAGCTCACCGGCGTCGTCGACGAGCGCTCGATGCGGGCTCAGTACCTGGACCGCATGGACATCGAGCGGGAGCGCGGGATCACCATCAAGGCCCAGAACGTGCGGCTACCGTGGAAATCCGCAGATCGCGACTACGTCCTGCACCTGATCGACACCCCCGGCCACGTCGACTTCACCTACGAGGTGTCGCGGGCGCTGGAGGCCTGCGAGGGCGCCGTGCTGCTGGTCGACGCCGCCCAGGGCATCGAGGCGCAGACCCTGGCCAACCTGTATCTGGCGCTGGACCGCGACCTGACGATCATCCCGGTGCTCAACAAGATCGACCTCCCGGCCGCCGATCCCGACCGCTACGCCGGGGAGATCGCGCACATCATCGGCTGCGAGCCCGGCGACGTGCTGCGGGTGTCCGGCAAGACCGGCGAGGGCGTGGCGCACCTGCTCGACGAGGTGGTCCGCCAGGTGCCGCCGCCGCAGGGCGACGCCGACGCGCCGACCCGCGCGATGATCTTCGACTCGGTCTATGACATCTACCGCGGCGTGGTGACCTACGTGCGGGTGGTGGACGGCAAAATCGTTCCGCGCGAACGCATCCTGATGATG
This sequence comes from Mycobacterium cajalii, assembly GCF_045809005.2. Classification (NCBI taxonomy): domain Bacteria; kingdom Bacillati; phylum Actinomycetota; class Actinomycetes; order Mycobacteriales; family Mycobacteriaceae; genus Mycobacterium; species Mycobacterium cajalii. The sequence goes on along the minus strand of NZ_CM141436.1, from coordinate 4,339,974 downwards.
TCCACCGGGGCGACCCACGAGCTGCTCGAGGTCGGCATCGTCTCGCCCGAACCCAAGCCCAGCGAGGGCCTCGGCGTGGGCGAGGTGGGCTACCTGATCACCGGCGTCAAGGACGTCCGCCAGTCCAAGGTCGGCGACACCGTCACGACGGCCCGCCACGGCGCCAAGGAGGCGCTGACCGGCTATCGCGAGCCCAAGCCGATGGTGTACTCGGGTCTGTATCCCGTGGACGGCTCCGACTATCCGGATCTGCGGGACGCTTTGGACAAGCTCCAGCTCAACGACGCGGCCCTGACCTACGAGCCGGAGACGTCGGTGGCGCTGGGCTTCGGGTTCCGGTGCGGTTTCCTGGGCCTGCTGCACATGGAGATCACCCGCGAACGCCTCGAGCGCGAGTTCGACCTGGACCTGATCTCGACGTCGCCGAACGTCGTGTACCGGGTGCTCAAGGAGGATGGCACCGAGATCGTGGTCACCAACCCCTCGGACTGGCCGGAGGGCAAGGTCCGCGCCGTCTACGAGCCGGTGGTCAAGACCACCATCATCGCGCCCAGCGAGTTCATCGGCACCATCATGGAGTTGTGTCAGTCCCGCCGCGGCGAGCTGGGCGGCATGGACTACCTGTCGCCCGAGCGGGTGGAACTGCGCTACACGATGCCGCTGGGGGAGATCATCTTCGACTTCTTCGACTCGCTGAAGTCACGCACCCGCGGGTACGCCAGCCTGGACTACGAGGAGGCCGGCGAGCAGGAGGCCGATCTGGTCAAGGTCGACATCCTGTTGCAGGGCGAGGCCGTCGACGCGTTCTCCGCGATCGTCCACAAGGACGGCGCTTCGGCGTACGGCAACAAGATGACCACCAAGCTCAAGGAGCTGATTCCGCGCCAGCAGTTCGAGGTGCCGGTGCAGGCGGCGATCGGCTCGAAAATCATTGCGCGCGAGAATATCCGCGCGATCCGCAAGGACGTGCTCTCCAAGTGCTACGGCGGCGACATCACCCGCAAGCGCAAACTGCTGGAAAAACAGAAGGAGGGCAAGAAGCGGATGAAGACCATCGGGCGGGTGGACGTGCCGCAGGAGGCGTTCGTCGCGGCGCTGTCCACCGGTGACGAGAAGGCGAAGAAGTAACCCGCACAGGGCGTTCGGCGCGGCTGCCGCTAGACCTGCTTGTTGGCGATGACGTCCCCGGACGCCGCGTTGAGCGTGACCTTGTGCTCGACGATGTAGGTGTCCCAGACGTCGGCTTCCCACACGGTGGCGCCGTTGGTCTCGGCGAGCTGCATCTCGGTGATCGAACCGTTGGGCACCGTGGCCAGGAACTTCTCGACGGCCGTGCGGTAGTTCACAGTCGCGGCCTGCACCAGGGCGCGGTTCTGGGCCTTGTCGGCGTCGCTCCGGTTCATCGGGGTCGGGCCGACCAGGATCGTGACGCCGTCCGAGGACACGTCCATCGACTGCTCGGTGCCGTCGGCGGTGACGACGTGGACCCGCCAGCTCCCGGTCTCCTGGGTCCTGATCGACGTCAGCGTGCCGCCGGGCACCTTCGTGACGGCGACGGCGCCGGCCTGCAGCAACGTCTGCGGGTCGGGGGGAGCCGACGGCCGCGACCAGTGCGAACCCGCCGAGGTGCTGTTCCCCGGCGTCGTGGCGGGCTTGCCGCTGTGACCGCACCCGGCCAGGGCGGCGATCGCCAGCAAGAGGAATGCGGTCAGGATCCAGGTTCGGCGCTTCGCGGCAGGCACTGCCAGATGGTATCGCCTAGGGCCGAGCCGTTGTGCGCGGGCGGGCCGACACGCGGCCGTTCACATGGGCGCGTTGGCGGGCAGGAACATCCCCGAACCGTCGGCCTCCTCCTCGGCGCGGATCACGTGGACGACCGCGTTGATCAGCGCCAGGTGGGTGAACGCCTGCGGGAAGTTGCCCAGGTGCCGGCCGGTGCGCGGCTCGATCTCCTCGGCGTAGAGGTGCAGCGGGCTGGCGTAGGCCAGCAGTCGCTCGCACAGCCGCTTGGCGCGGGCCACCTCGCCGATCTCGACCAGCGCCGACACCAGCCAGAACGAGCAGATGGTGAACGTGCCCTCCTCGCCGGACAACCCGTCGTCGGTCTCCTCGACCCGGTAGCGCAACACCAGGCCCTCCTCGGTGAGCTCGTTGGCGATCGCCAGCACCGTGTTGCGCACTCGCGGGTCGTCCGGCGGCAGGAACCGGGTCAGCACCACCAGCAGCAGCGAGGCGTCGAGCGCGTCGCTGCCGTAGCGCTGGGTGAACACGCCGCGCGGGTCGACACCGTGCTCGAGGATGTCGGCCTTGATCTCCTCGGCGATCGCGCGCCACTGCTGCGCGTAGCTTTTCTCGCCCTGCCGCTCGGCCAGCTTGGAGCCGCGGTCCAGCGCCACCCAGCACATCACCTTCGACGACGTGAAGTGCTGCGGCTCCCCGCGGACCTCCCAGATTCCGCGGTCGGGCTCGCGCCAGTGTTTGATCGCCTCCTCCACCTGCCGCTTGAGCACCGGCCACAGGCTTTCCGGAATCTGCTCACGGGATTTGCAGTGCAGGTAGAACGAGTCCAGGATCGAGCCCCAGATGTCGTGCTGGATCTGGTCGTAGGCGCCGTTGCCGATCCGCACCGGGCGCGCCTCGTCGTAGCCGGACAGGTGGTGCAGTTCCTCTTCGACCAGGCTGCGCTCGCCGCCCACCCCGTACATCACCTGCAGCGGATGGCGTTCGTTGCTGTTGGCGCCCGAGACGTCGGCGATGAACGCGAAGAAGTCGTCGGCCTCGCGGTCGAGGCCGAGCGTGTAAAGCCCCCACAACGCGAACGTCGAGTCGCGGACCCAGGCGTAGCGGTAGTCCCAGTTCCGTTCGCCCCGAGGCGTTTCCGGAAGTGACGTGGTGGCGGCGGCTAGCAGCGCACCGGTCGGCGAATAGGTGAGGCCTTTCAAAGTGAGGGCGCTGCGCTGCAGGTACGCCCGCCACGGGTGGTCGGGGAAGTTGCCGATGTTGATCCACTGGCGCCAGCACTCGGTGGTCTGCCACATCCGGTCGGCGGCCTCTTCGTAGGTCTGCGGCGCCGGGTGCTTGGTCCAGCTCAGCGCGACGAACACGTCGTCGCCCTTCTTCATCCGGGTGCGTGCGCGCGCCTCCCGGCCCTCCAGCCCGATGCGCAGGTTGGTGGTCAGCCGCAGCGTGGGATGGTCGTCGGGTTGCTTGGCGGCGCGGGCGACGGCCTCGCCGTAGGCGTTCGCCGAGTACTCCCACGTCACCCCGGTGCGGTGGTAGTCGAATGCGGGTTCGCAGCTCATCATCAGCTCGACGGTGCCGCTGACGCAGCGCACCGTGCGCAGCAGGATGTGCTCGGCGTCCCAGTCCATCGGGGTGCGGCGGTGGGTCCGCGAGCGGCGCTCGACGTCGTGCCAGGGGCCCATCACCAGCGCGTCGCGCACGATCAGCCACCCGGTGTGGGTCTGCCAGGTGGTCTCCATGATCAGGCTGCCGGGCAGGTAGCGGCGGGCCGACGGAACCGAAACCCCGTAGGGCCCCAGCCGGAAATGGCCGGCGCTGCGGTCCAGGATCGCGCCGAACACGCTCGGGGAGTCGGGCCGGGGCACGCACAGCCATTCCACCGATCCGGCCGGGGAGATCAGGCACGTCGTCTCCCAGTCGGACAGGAACGCGTAGTCGGCGATCGGCGGAAACGGGTTGCGCAGCCCGGCATTGGGCGCCAGGGGCGCCGGCGCGCTGAAGTCGATCGGTGAGGCCAACGGCGAATGCAGTGCCGGTTCGTGCCCGTCCCCGATGTGGACGGGTTGGTCGGCGGGGACGGGTTGGTCGGCGGGTTCGGCGTGCAGCACCATGCCGACATCATCGACTGTCGACCCGCCCGGCGTCCACGCTTCGCCCGATCGTGGGATCGGCCCGGCGGCGGAGCGCACCGTCGAATAGCGGCCGTCGCAGGCCACGGTGAGCTCGGCGCGCATCCGTCGGGTTTCGCCCGCCCGGTCACGGTAGGTGACGCCGGTGACGCGGTCGCCGTCGCGGATCACGCCGACCAACTCGGTGGTGCGCAACAACCGGAAGCAGGGCTCGGCCTCGGCGGCGGTCGCGACCATCTCCAAGAAGTCCCACTGCGGCACCAGGGCGATGTGCCGGTGTGCGCCTGGCAGCCGCGTCAGGTCGAGATCGACCGGTTGGTTCTGGATCTCCATGTGGATGGTGTCGATGAAGCGGTGCGGTATCGCGGTGAACCGCGGCCCCAATCCCAGTTCGTCGAGTAACCGCAGGGTGCTGGAAGGGTGCTGGCGTGCACGGTGCCGCCCCGGAAGTCACGCAGGAAGTCGGCGTGCTTTTCCATCACCGTGACGTCGACGCCGGCGCGGGCCAGCAGCAGGCCGAGCACCATGCCGGCGGGGGCCCCCGTCGGCGATGAGGCAGGTCGTTTCGTCGGCGGAAGCCATGGGCAGATCCTGGCGCATGGGCGGCTCGTCGGCCGCGCGTTGGCTTTGGCGGCGGGGACGAATAGTGTGGGCCCGGTGACCGCGTTCCTGAACTGGTGGGACGGCAACGAACTGTGGCTTTCCGGGTTGCCGTTCGTGCTGCAGGCGATGGTGGTGATGCCGATCGTGCTGGCGGTGGCCTACCTCACGGCGTTGGTGCTGGACGGCCTGCTCGGCAAGGGCATCGGTGTGATGCGCCGCCTCCGTCGCACCGACGGGTCGCCGCGGTAACGTTCATGCCCCGTTCGCACGTGACGCTGGTGCTCGTCGCTCTCGTGGTGCTCGTCATCGTCACGTGGCTGCTGACCCACTGAGCGCGCGGGGCATCGGGTGTGGTGACGCGCTCGGTCGTCGTGCATTGTTGTCGCTGACTGCCCCACCCGTGCGCGGTCTGGTATCGAGTCAGTGACTTTTGCCGAAGGCTCGGCGCCTTTCCGCAGCAACGGGACCGATAACCGTAAGTCCTGCAGCGGAAGGTCATCAATGCCCGACGACATCGTCGTCTCGTCGCGCTGGCGCCCCGCCGTCGCGTGCGCCCTGGTTGTCGGTGCGCTCGCCGCCTGCCAGGGCGGTGCCGGCGATGTCGTCGGCGGCGGGGGACCGGCCAACGCGCACACCAGGATCGACCTGGTCGCCTACTCCGTCCCAGAACCCGGCTGGAGCAAGGTGATCGCGGCGTTCAATGCCTCCGAGGACGGCAAGGGGGTGCAGGTCGTCGCCTCCTACGGAGCCTCCGCCGACCAGTCCCGCGCGGTGGCCGACGGCAAGCCGGCCGACGTCGTGAATTTCTCGGTCGGACCCGACGTCACCCGACTGGTCAAGGCGGGCAAGGTTTCTCCCTCCTGGGACAAGGACGCCACCGGGGGCGTCCCGTTCGGGTCGGTGGTGACGTTGGTGGTGCGCGCGGGAAACCCGAAGAACATCAGGGACTGGGACGACCTGCTGCGCCCCGGGATCGAGGTCATCACACCCAGCCCGCTGAGTTCCGGCGCCGCGAAGTGGAACCTGCTGGCCCCGTATGCGGCCGCGAGCCGCGGCGGCAACGACCAGGAAGCCGGCGTCGGCTTCGTCGACGAGTTGGTGAGCGGGCACGTCAAACTGCGGCCCGAGTCGGGGCGGGAGGCGACCGACATCTTCGTGCAGGGCAGCGGTGACGTGCTGATCAGCTCCGAGAACGAGGCCCTCGCGACCGAGCGGCAGGGCAAGCCGGTGCAGCACGTCACCCCGCCGCGGACCGTCAGGGTCGACAACCCGCTCGCAGTGGTGACCACCAGCGCACACCTGGATGCGGCCAGCGCGTTCAAGAATTTCCAGTACGGCGCCGCGACGCAGCGCCTGTGGGCGCGGGCCGGATTCCGTCCCGTCGACCCGGCCGTGGCCGCCGAGTTCTCCGACCGGTTCCCGGTGCCGGCGAAACTCTTCACGATCGCCGACCTCGGAGGTTGGGACGCCGTCGATTCGCAGCTGTTCGACAAGGCCACCGGTGCCATCACCCAGGCCTACCTGCGGGCCACCGGATGACGGCCGCGGTGCACCCCGGGGCGGTCTCGGCGGCAGCCACAGGTGCGAAAGATCCAGCGCGCAGCGTGCGCCCCACCCCGCGTGCCGCCGATCGCGGCGACACCGGCGTTAGCCGGTCAGCCAGCACCTATCCCGCCGCGCCTCACGACGCGTGCAGACCGCACTCGGTCTTGGCCGTTCCCCGCCAGCGGCCGCTGCGCGGGTTGTCGCCTTCGGCGGGCCGGACCGTGCAGGGAGCGCAGCCGATCGACGGATACCCGTCGTAGATCAGCGGATTCACCAGCACCCCGTGCTCGGCGACGTAAGTCTCGACGTCGCGGTCCGTCCAGTCCACCAGCGGGCTGACCTTCACCAGCTTGAACGCCTCGTCGAAGCTGACCACGGGCGCGTTGGCGCGAGTGGGCGCGTCCACTCGGCGCAACCCGGTCACCCACGCCGAATAACCCTGCAGCGCTTTGCGTAACGGCGCGACCTTGCGGAGCCGGCAGCACTCGCCGGGGTCGCGGGCGAAGAGGTCCTTGCCCAGCAGGGCGTCCTGCTCGGCCACCGTGTGCTCGGGGGTCGCGTTGATCACGTGGATGTCGTAGACGGACTCCACCGCGTCGCGGGTGCCTATCGTCTCCACGAAGTGGTATCCGGTGTCCAGGAACACGACCGGAACACCGGGTCGCACCTTCGCGGCCAGCTCCACGAGCAGCGCATCCTGCATGCTCGAGGCGACCACGTAGTTGCATGTCGCCCAGCCGCGGGGTCCGCGGACCCCGCCGAAAGTCTCGTCCGTCCAACGCAGGACATCGATGGCGCTGGCGCCTTCCAGGTCGGCCGCCCCGCGCGCCGCCACCTCGCGCAACTCGGACTCGGAGAGTTCCGACACTTCGGTGGTCGTCATAGGTGATCTTCCTCCATCCAGATGGTGTGCGTGACATCGCGCACACCGAGACCGACGTGCTGCGCGGCTTCCTCCGGCGAAATGATCCCGCGCAAACACCATGTCGCGCTGTCGCTTTCGATGGGACCCGGTACGAAACGGCGCGTACCCGTCGCACGAGTCTGATAACCGTTGGGCGCCTTGTGATATTCCCGTACCCGGGGGGTTGCTGTGATCACTGCTCGGTTGTCCTTCAAGAACGTTCGCAGGCGTGAACGCGCACTTCACCGAGGATTTCCGGCGGCGGCGCAGATCCGGCGCCGGCTGCTGACAGGGGCGGGTCTACGAGATCAGCGGAGACAACAACAGCTGCAGACGCGCTTCAAATCGATGTGCCGACGTGCCACCAGCGCAACGCGCAGACGAGGCTCGACAACGATCACGCCCGTGATTGTGCCACGGAAGGCGCCCACGCATGCGCGCGGGGTCCCGATGGCCGTGCGAAAAAGCCGCCTCTCCGTTACCGAAGTGACACCTGCTACTGGTGATAATTACCTCGCCTTGGTACTGGAGGGATTGAGGTCATCGTGAACGGATCGCGGGTGGAGGGCGGCGGCGCCCACCTGGTCGTCAACAAACCCGTCGGTGCTTCGCATTTCGCGATCACCGAACGACTCCCGGGGATCGTCCGGAATCGCACCGGCGCCCCTCGTCGTTCCCGCCCGAGACGCCCGGCCTTGCGATGGCTGGTGGCCGGGGTCGTCGTCATCGCGCTGGCGGTGGCGGGCCTGGGCGGGCAGTTGCTCTACCAGGAGCACCAGCGCAACATCGCCGCCAGGCAGGCGCTTGCGGCCGCCCAGGCCTACATCGGCGAGCTGATCAACTTCGACGGCGAGACGATCGAGGGCAAATACGGCGACATCCTCGACGGCGCGACCGGCGATTTCAAAGAGCACTACGGCAAGTCCAGCACCGAACTCCACCGGATGCTCAGGGAGAACGTGGCGACCGTGCGCGGGACCATCACGGAGGCATGGGTGAAGAAGGCCACGACCACCAGGGCGGTGATCCTCATGCTCGTCGACCAGTCGGTCAAAACCCGCACCAGTGCGAAGGCCACGATCGAACGGAGCCGGGTCAAGATGGTGATGACCAAGGTCGACGGCCGTTGGCTGGCCAGCAAGGTGCGCGTGATATGACGATCAGGCCCGCGGGGATCCGCGTCATCGTGTGCGCATTCCTGGCTCAGACCCTGATGGTGGGTGCCCTGTTCGTCACCGCGCTGGCGGTCTCGACCAGCTACTCGAAAGCCGAGGACGTCAACTGGGAAGCCATCGCGCAGTGCGAGTCGGGCGGCGACTGGGCCGCCGACACCGGCAACGGACTGTTCGGCGGCCTGCAGATCAGCCAGCCGACGTGGGACGCCCACGGCGGCTACGGCGTGCCGTCGGCCGCCGCTCCCGACGCGCAGGTCGAGGTCGCGGACCGGATCATGTCCACCCAGGGCCCCGGCGCGTGGCCCCGGTGCGCGACGTGCAGCCCGGACGCGGCACCGGTGGGATCCCTGTCACACATCCTGGGCTACGTCGAGGCTCAGGGCGGCGGTTGCCCCGGGGTGGAAGAGGACTGACGGCCGACGGCTGGCCGACCGGCCCGGCGCGGTCCGCGGGCGTGGGATCATTTGGCATGAGCCTTCGCGAGGAGCAGGTCGACCTGCCCGGCCTGCAGCCGGGCCCGGACCTGCCGTTCGGGTTGTATGTGCACGTACCTTTCTGCATAACCCGTTGCGGCTATTGCGATTTCAACACCTACACCCCGGCCGAGTTGGGTGGCGTCAACCCCGATGCCTGGCTGCAGGCGCTGGGGACGGAACTCGGGCTGGCGGCCGCGCGGCTGGGCGGCCCGACGCTGGACACCGTCTTCGTCGGCGGTGGGACGCCATCGCTGCTGGGTGGCGCGCGCGTGGCGGCGCTGCTGGACATGGTGCGGGAGCATTTTGCGCTGGCGCCGGACGCCGAGGTCACCACCGAGGCCAACCCGGAGTCGGCCTGGCCGGACTTCTTCGGGGCGGCCCGTGCCGCGGGATACACGCGGGTGTCGCTGGGCATGCAGTCGGTGTCACCGCGGGTGCTGGGCGTCCTCGACCGGATTCATACGCCGAACCGGTCGGCCGACGCGGCCCGCGAGGCGCTGGACGCCGGCTTCGAACACGTCAGCCTGGACCTGATCTACGGGGCACCCGGGGAAAGCGACGACGACCTGCTGCGTTCCGTCGACACGGCGGTGGCCACCGGCGTGGACCACGTGTCCGCCTATGCCCTGACCGTCGAGGACGGCACCGCCCTGTCCCGGCGGGTCCGCCGTGGGGAGCTGGCCGCCCCCGACGACGACGTGCTCGCGCACCGCTACGAGCTGGTCGACGCCCGCCTCACCGAGGCGGGGATGGACTGGTACGAGGTGTCCAACTGGTCGCGTCCGGGCGGTGAGTGCCGGCACAACCTCGGCTACTGGGCCGGCGGTCAGTGGTGGGGAGCCGGGCCGGGGGCGCACGGTTATGTGGGGGCGACGCGCTGGTGGAACGTCAAGCACCCCAATGCCTATGCCGAGAGGCTGGCCGGTGCGGGGTTGCCCGTGGCGGGATTCGAACAGCTCGGCCCGGACGCGCTGCACACCGAGGACGTCTTGTTGAGAACCCGCCTGCGCCAGGGGCTTCCGCTGGCGGCGCTGGATGCCGCCGAGCGCGAACGCGCCGAGTCCGCGGTCGCCGACGGGCTGCTGGTGTCCGAGGAGGACCGGCTCGTCCTCACCCCGCGCGGACGCCTGCTCGCCGACGGGGTCGTGCGCAGGGTGCTCGGGTAGTTCTCAGGTGCCCGGGAACCAGTGCCCGACGAGGTGGGCGATCTCGATGTACAGCGGGATGCCGATCGTGACGTTGTAGGAGAACGTCAGGCCCAGCGATGCGGCCAGCGGCAGGGTCGGGCTGGCCTCGGGGATGGCCAGCCGCTGGACGGCCGGCACGGCGATGTAGGACGCGGCACCGCACAGCACCGCGAACAGCACATAGGTCCCCGGCTTGAAGTCGGTGTGGGTCAGGTAGGCGTACAGGTGGGCGACGACGATTCCCAGCGGCGCAAAAATGTTCGGCGCCAGCAGGCCGAAGATGATGAAGCCGCGCCCGGCCGACCTGAGGTCCTTCAATTTGCGGGAGGCCGTCATGCCCATCTCCAGCAGGAACAGGCACAGCACCCCCTGGAACGCCAGCACGAAGAACCTGTCGTCGTCGGCCACGACCTTCTGGCCCTGCAATCCACTGACGAGGCCGATGATGATGCCGCCGAAGAGCAGGACGAGGCCCGGGTTGAGGAAGACTTCCTGGAACAGTTCGCGGGTGAACAGGGAGGACCTCTTGCCGGCCGGCAGCGGCTCGCCCAGGTCCAGATCCTCGGGATGGTCCGACTTCTCCAACGAAAATTCGATCTCCTGCTCGACACCGCGCTCGTGTTCGGCCTGCAGGCTGCGGCCGTCGGCGGGCCGCGCCGGCGTCCCCGGGCCGATGCCGGCCCTGACCGGGGCGGTGTAGCCGGCCTCCTCGGGCATGTACCCGTCCGCGTCCATGCCCCGGTGCCGCAGCCGCGCCACCAGGTACAGGGCCACCAGGCAGCCGGGAATCTCCATCACGGCCAGCATGACCGGCATGTAGGCGTTGAACGCGATACCGACCGACGCCAGCACGGCCACGCATGTCGCGAAGGTGCCGGCCGAGTCTGACGCGTAGTAGCCGGCGACGGTCGCCTTGTCGACCCGTCGCATCGAGCTCAGCAAATTCAGCAAACCGTAGGCCAGCACGCCGATCAGGAAGTTCGTCACGAACCCCAACACCATGAACCCGACGATGGCCCCGACGCTGGAGGCGCCGATCTGGGCCAGTTCCTCACCGCCGTGCCAGCCGATGGCCAGCAGCAGATACATGGTCAGGCCCTGGTAGATCACGTAGGGGAACTCGAACCGCACCTTCAGGATCGGGATCAGGAACCCGAAGTAGAAGAACAGCAGCAGCGGCTTGAACAGGTTGTGGGTGAAGTTGTTCCAGAACTCTTGCAGCATGAAGCCTCCCGTGAAACGTGAATGATCAGAGGAAGCACCGTCCGCAAGCGAGCAAACCACGAACATCCCGACAGATCGTGAAGAATGTAGCCCCGCCGGTGTCAAACCGCCACTCGTGGAGGCCGCGGCGCGATGCCGCCGAATTCCCGCTTCCGGAACGGCTTTTGGTCGGGCAAACCAACGGTCACAGGCGTGCGGAGGAAGATTCGCGACCGCGGAGGATAGTGGCAATCCGGGTGTGAATGAGCTGAGAGTTTCCTGGGGGTCTGGTGCATGGGCTGCCGGGGCCGGAGAAAGGGCCCGCTGTTGCGCGGTGCCGCGCCGGCGGGGGCGGGTGGCGCGCGCTTGGATAGGTTAGGCTACATTTACTAATTGTGACCGAGGTCGGCGTCGAGACGAGTCCCGCGGACTGCGCTTCATCGCCGATTCCGCTCCCCGCGCACATCGACCCCGGTGACCTCGCCGCCGAACTCGCCGCGGCGCTGTCGGAGCGGACCGGCGAGGAGTACCTGCTCTACGAACGCGCCGGCGAGTGGGTGCTGGCCAGCGGTGTGCGGGCGATGATCGAGCTGGACTCCGACGAGTTGCGGGTGACCCGCGACGGGCTGACCCGGCGTCGCCAATGGTCCGGACGCCCGGGGCCCGTCCTGGGCGGGGCCGTCGACCGACTGCTGCTGGAGACCGATCAGCTGTTCGGTTGGGTCGCCTTCGAGTTCGGCGTGTACCGCTACGGGCTGGGCGAGCGGCTGGCCCCGCACACCCCGCTGGCCCGGCTGTTCTGGCCCCGCACCCGCATCGCGGTGACCCGCGGCGAGGTCCGTCTCGCCGGCGCGGAGCCCGGCCACCGCGACGCGGTGCTGCGACTGCTCGGCGACGGGGTGCCCGACGTCCGCGGCGCCCGCGGCATCGACGTGGGCGCCGATTCGTCGGGATACCGCGATCGGGTGGCGGTCGCCGTCGGGGAGATCGCCGCGGCGCGCTACCACAAGGTGATCCTGTCCCGCTGCGTGGAAGTGCCCTTCGCGCTGGACTTTCCGGCCAGCTATCGGCTGGGCCGCCGGCACAACACTCCGGTGCGGTCGTTCCTGTTGCGGCTGGCCGGGATTCGGGCGCTGGGGTACAGCCCCGAGCTCGTCGCCGCCGTCTACGCGGACGGCGCGGTGGTCACCGAGCCGCTGGCCGGGACGCGCGCGTTCGGCCGGGGCGCGGCCCATGACCGCCGGGCCCGCGCCGATCTGGAGTCGAACTCCAAAGAGATCGTGGAGCATGCCATTTCGGTGCGCAGCTCGCTGCAGGAGATGACCGAGATCGCCGAGCCGGGCACCGCGTCGGTCACCGATTTCATGACGGTGCGCGAACGGGGGAGCGTCCAGCACCTCGGCTCGACGATCACCGCGCGCCTGGGCTCCTCGAGCGACCGGATGGACGCGCTGGAGGCGCTCTTCCCGGCGGTCACCGCGTCGGGCATTCCCAAGGCGGCCGGGGTCGAGGCCATCCTGCGCCTCGACGGCGCCCCGCGCGGCCTGTATTCCGGTGCCGTCGTGACCGTTTCGGCGGACGGGGGCCTGGACGCGGCTTTGACGCTGCGGGCCGCCTACGAGCGCGACGGCACGACCTGGCTGCGGGCCGGTGCGGGGATCATCGGGGAGTCCGACCCCGAGCGCGAATTCGAGGAGACCTGCGAGAAGCTGTTCACCCTCGCGCCCTATCTGGTCCCCGCTCGGTAGCGTCGCGCCGGCGGCGTGACCTGCTTGTGACGCCCGTAGGGACCAAAGACCCTTTTTAATCGTGCCCCGGCGTGGCTTTCTTGATGTAACCGTTTGACACAGATACATTGCGCGTTATTGGCATCAACAGATAACTGGGAGGGCTTTGTGTCCGAGGGCATGACCGATATGCAGCTACTTCACGAGCTCGAGCCCGTGGCCGAGAAACTGCTCAACCGGCATCTCGAGAAGTTCAAGGAATGGAACCCCCACGACTACGTCCCGTGGTCGGACGGCAAGAACTTCTACGCGCTCGACGGCCAGGACTGGGAGCCCGGCCAGAGCCGGCTTTCCGACGTGGCGCAGGTGGCGATCGTGCAAAACCTGCTGACCGAGGACAATTTGCCCTCGTATCACCGCGAGATCGCGATGAACTTCACCATGGACGGCCCGTGGGGGCAGTGGGTGAACCGGTGGACCGCCGAGGAGGCCAGGCACAGCACCGCGCTGCGCGACTACCTGGTGGTCACCCGCGCCGTCGACCCGGTCGAGCTGGAGAAGCTGCGCCTCGAGCAAATGACCCGCGGCTTCAGCCCGGGCCAGAATCGCCAGGGCGACATGTTCGCTGAGAGCATCTTCGACTCGGTCATGTACGTCTCGTTCCAGGAGCTGGCCACGCGGGTCTCGCACCGCAACACCGGCAAGGTGGCCGGCGACCCGATCGCCGAGCAGCTGATGGCCAGGGTGTCCCACGACGAGAACCTGCACATGATCTTCTACCGGGATGTCAGCGCCGCGGGCCTGGACATCGCCCCGAACCAGGCCATCCGGTCGGTGCACAAGATTCTGCGCAACTTCAAGATGCCCGGCTTCACGGTGCCGGAGTTCCGGCGCAAGGCCGTGATCATCGCCGTCGGCGGCGTCTACGACCCGCGCATCCATCTCGAGGAGGTGGTGATGCCGGTGCTGAAGAAGTGGCGCATCTTCGAGCGCGAGGACTTCACCGGCGAGGCGGCCTGGATGCGCGACGACCTGGGCCTGCTGGTCAAGGAGCTCGAGGAGGCCGGCGCCAAGTTCGACGAGTCCAAGCAGCGCTACCTGGAGCGCGAGGCCCGCAGGACCGAGAAGATCACCGCCAGTAAGGTGCTCAAAACTCAAGGGACGCTGACGCTCAGCGGGCACTAGCCTTCGGCTCGGCTTCGGTGGACCGTTCGAGGTAGTCGGCGAGGATGCGGCTGACCAACGACTCGATGTTGGATTCGATCGACGCCGCCAGCGTCGCGGTCACGGTCGCGACCGCCTGGCTGCGGAACCGGATCAGCATGGTGATCAGTTCGGCGATCTCGGCGTCGGCCGGCAGCGGCTGGCCCGGCTTGATGCGGTCCATCACGTGCTCGGCGCCGGCGCGCACCAGCATGTCGCTGACCTTGTCGATCTCGGGCACGATCTGCTCGTGCAGGTCGATCAGCTTGTCCAGTCCGACGCCGTAGCCGCGGATCTCGTTGAACGCCTCGATCAGTTTGGGCCGGGTGACGGTCGCCTGCGCGCCGTCGACGCGGACCACCTGCAGTGCGACCAGCCGCTCGAACGCTCCCGAATCACCAACCAGCCGTTGGGCTTCGGCGAGCGGCATGGTCTGCGGCTTCTCGGTGGCCCAGGTGCCCACGATGGCGGTCTCCAGCCCGAGCACGTCGCCGAGGCTCTTGCCGTCTTCCCACGCGCTGAGCATCTCCCGCACGTGGGCGATGTTGTAGCCGCGGTCGAGCATCGAGGTGATCAGGCGTAGCCGGGTCAGGTGGGTGTCGTTGTAGAGGGCGATGCGGCCGACCCGCAGCGGCGGCGGCAGCAGTCCGCGGTCGCGGTAGACCCGGATGTTGCGGGTCGTGGTGCCGGCCAGCCGGGCCAGGTCCTCGATGCGGTACTCGCCGGGCGCCGCGATCCCGTGCGGGTGGCGCGCGGCCACGTCGAACAGCTGTGTCACCGCCGACTCCAGGACTTGGCGGTATTCGCGCGACTGGCGCCGCACCCGTTTGGGTGCGCGCCGCAGGTTGTGCAGCACGCTGCCGATGGTGCCGGGCTCGGGTCGCGGTCGGTCGGTGGCCATGCGGGCGCCCGGTATCAGGCCGGCGACGCGACGCGCGCGCGGGTGTGGCGCGCGATCGCGTCGTAGTCCTCGATGCGGAAATCCCTCATCTGGCGAAGATACTGCGTGGCGAACCCGGGATACATCGAGGCGTTGAATCCGTCGTCGGTGAGATACCAGCTGCGGCATCCCGACATCCAGGTGGTCTTGGCGAGTCGGCGCTGCAGGGTTTGGTTGTGGCGGAGCTGGGCGTCCGCGCGCACGTCGAGGTAGCGCAGGCCGTCGTCGAGGATGGCGGTGATGGCGCGCACTGCGTAGTCGAGTTGGCCTTCGATGTAGACCAGCAGCGAGTTGTGTCCGGGTCCGGAGTTGGGGCCCGTCATGAAGTACAGGTTCGGAAAGCCGTGAGCGCTGATGCTCTTGTAGGCCTGCGCGCCACCGGCCCATTCGGTGGCCAGGGACCGGCCGCCCAGCCCGGTGACCTCGAATGGCGGCCCGGTCAGGTGGACGTCGTAGCCGGTCGCGAACACGATGCAGTCCAGGTGGTGCTCGATGCCGTCGCTGGTGCGGATGCCGGCCGGGCTCAGCGTGGCGATGGGCCAGTCGAGGAGTTTGCAGTTGTCGCGCTGCAGGGCGGGGTAATAGTCGCTGGAGACGAGCATCCGCTTGCAGCCGGGCCGGAAATCCGGGGTCAGCTGGCGGCGCAGCCACGGATCTTTGACCTGGGTGCGTAGGTGTGCGCGCCCGAGCCGCGCGACCAGCGACGTCAGCGGTGTGTTCCACACCAGCGCGGTGGCGCTGGCCTCGTGGCCCCAGAACAGGGCCTGGCGCGCAAGCTGTTGGATGGCAGGAACTTTGGCGAACAACGCTTGCAGGGCCGGCGGCGTGGGAACGTCCAGGCGGGGCAGTACCCAGCACGGGGTGCGCTGGAAGACCTTCACGAACTCGGCCTGCCGCACGAGTTCGGGGATGATCTGGACGGCGCTGGCGCCGGTGCCGACGACGGCGACCCGCTTGCCGGTGAAGTCGTAGGCGTGGTCCCAGCGGGCGCTGTGGATCTTGTGCCCCCGGTAGCTGTCCAGCCCCCGGATGGCCGGGAAGCTGGCGTCGGACAGCGGGCCGGAGGCCAGCACCGCCGTGCGGGCGCGGAACTGCTTGTGGTCCTTGGTCGTCGCGGTCCACACACCGGTGTCCTCGTCGAAGGCCAGCCCGCTGACCTCGGTGCCGAATCGGATGCGGCGACGCAGGTCGTATCCGGTCGCCATGTCCTCGAGATGGCGGCGGATCTCCGGGGCGGGCGAGTACGTCCGCGACCACGCGGGGTTGGGGACGAACGAGTAGGAGTACAGCAGCGAGGGGATGTCGCAGCTCGCGCCCGGATACGTGGTGTCGCGCCAGGTTCCGCCGACGCCGTCGGCGCGCTCGAGGATCACGATGTCGTCAATCCCCGACTCCGCCAGACGAATTGCCGCACCGAGACCGGTGAAGCCGGCACCGACGATCAGCACTGCGTGGGCATCGGTCATGCTCACGCCGCCGGCCGGTAGGTGAGTTCCTTGAACCAGCTGGGCACCGGCCGCAGCAGATGTCTGGGGTAGCGGTCCGACAGCCACACCATGGAACCGGCCAGGATCTGGTAGGGGTGTCGCGGGTTGACCACCATCGCGGCGTGCCGCTTGAGCAGTTGATAGGTGGGCACGCGCCAGGTGTGTTCGCCGCGCTCGCCGAGTTGCTTGAAACGGTTGACGGCGTTGTTCAGCCGCTCCGGTTCCAGTCCCATTCCGGCCATTTCGCCGTAGATGCGCTTGAGCAGGGGGACGTACATGAGCATGCCGATGATCAGGCCGGGTGAGGCGACTCGGCCGACCAGTTCGATGGCAAGCCGGCGCGTCTTGGCATGCCCGATCAGGTCGAGCACCTCGAAATCCACGGCGATGTGCCGGGATTCGTCGTTGTTGATCTTCTCGAACACCTGATGGCACACCGGGTCCTGAACCGTGTCCAGCAGGAACTTGAGCAGCGCGCCGTCCAGGGCGACCTCGAGCATGGGGATGACGGTGCCCAGGACGGACAGCGGCATGCTGTCGGCGAACGAGTCCAGCCACTCGATCGCCAGCCGGATGTTGACGTTCGGCTCGGGCAGTTCGCCGTCGTCGAGCATGCCCCAGCGCTTCATCAGCGCCATCTCGGCGTTGGCGTGGCGTTGCTCCTCGGCGTGGAAGTACCGGTAGATCTCGGCCAGGGTCGGGTCGGGCGCCTTTCTGGCCAGCGCGGCGAAGCCGCGGGCACCCACGTTCTCGATCCAGCACAGGTCGGCCATGAACGCCTTCAGTTTGGGGCGGAACTCGGGACGGATGGTTTCGGCGCCGGGGCCGTCCCAGTCGATGTCGGCCAGCGCCCACTGGCGGTCCTTGATCTTGGCGAGCATGGCTTCCATGTCGATGGCCACGGGGTCCCCTCCTGTTCAGTGCATGTTCAGCCGGGACAGCAGCCCGGCTGCGCGCGTGTAATACTGTGGCGCCAGCCTTTTGACCGTCCACCCGATTTTGGCGTCCAGCTGCGGCATGCAGTACAGCTCGCCGCGGTCGTGGGCGTCCAGGCAGGCTCGGGCCACCTTGTCGGGCGCCAGCCCGGTCCAGCGCATCAATCTGTTGGCGAGCTCGCTGGATTCGGCGCTGATCCGGCCGGATTCGACGACGTTGGTCTTGACGAACGTCGGGCAGAGCACCGTGACGTTGATGCCGGTCCCGGACAACTCGGCTGCCAGGGTCTCCGACAGCGACAGCACTCCCGCCTTGCTGACGTTGTAGGCCGCCATGCCGGGGGCCGCGCCGAACGCCGCCGCCGAGGCGACGTTGATGATCCCGCGTGGAGCCGGTGCTGGCCCGGCGTCGCGCAGGATCGGGGTGAACACGTGGCAGCCGTGGATGGGCCCCCACAGGTTGATCCCCAGGGTCCACACCCAATCGTCCAGGGACACATCGCCGATCGCCGCGCCGCCGGCCCCGACACCGGCGTTGTTGATCACCAGGGTCGGCGGTCCACCGAACCATTCCCGCGACCGCTCGGCCAGCGCCTCGACGTCGTCGATCTTCGACACGTCGCAGCGGACCGCGGTGGCCTTCGCGCCACGCTCCGCGATGGCGTCGGCGGTGCGGTGGGCGGCGGATTCGTCGATGTCGCTGCAGACGACCGTGCCGCCGCGGCGGCCGAGTTCGGCGGCGAAGGCCGCACCGATCCCGCTGCCGGCACCGGTGATCACCGCCAATGCGCCGTGGCTGGTGCGCTTGCGCGGCCCGAAGATCCTCGGCACCGGAAGGCCACTCGCCATGGACGGAGTCAACTGCAAATGGTGACATTAGTCAATGGCAGCTTTTGGGCGGCGCGGCGTGTCTGACCCTGCGGGCTGTCATGCTTGCCGCCGATATCGGTTTCGGCGGCACGCTCTTCATCGGCGCGACCCTCGAGAGGGCCACGACATGACCCGTCAGGTCAGGGCGGCCAGCGCCGTCGCCGGGTCGTAGCCGGTGAACCCGTCGAGCTCGCCGTCGCGCAGGCGATTCACCCAGCCCGGGTCGGCGAGCAGCGCGCGCCCGATCGCCGCGATGTCGAACTCGCCGGCTTCGAACTGCTCGACCAGGCGGTCGACCGGCGCGGGCTGGATCACCTGGCCCCGCTTCTCGCTGCGGAACTGCGTTTCCAGGCCGACGGAACCGACGGCGATGACCGGGAGCCCGGTGACCTTCTTGGCCCACCCGGCAAGGCTCAGCTCGCCGTCGTAATCGGGGAACGCGGGCACGTAATGCCTGCGCGTGGAGGGGTGGAGCATGTCCACCCCGGCCTCGACCAGCGGGGAGAGCAACTCCTGCAGCTGCGTGGGGTCGTCGGCGATCGTGGCCGTGTAGTCGGTGCCCTTCCACTGCGAGAAGCGGAAGGTGATCGGATAGTCCGGGCCGACGGCGGCACGGACCGCGGCGACGACCTCCGCGGGGAAGCGGGTGCGCGCCGACAGTGACCCGCCGTACCCGTCGGTCCGCAGATTGGTTCGCTCCCAGAAGAATTGGTCGAGCAGATAGCCGTGGGCGCCGTGGATCTCGACGGCGTCGAAGCCGAGGTCCCGCGCGGTGGCCGCGCTCTCGGCGTACAGCCGTGCGACCCGCGGCAGCTCGTCGGTCCCGAGCGCCCGGCCCTTCGGCTTGCCGAGCCCGTCGACGCCCGACGGGCTGACCGGCACCACGCCGTCGGTGTCGTCGCGCTGGGCGCCCTGGTGCCACAGCTGGGCGGCGATCGTGGCGCCCTCGCCGTGGACGGCGTCGACGACGCGCCGCCACCCGGCCCGGACGTCGTCGCCGGCGAGCGCCGGGATGGAGTACGGGTAGCCCGCGGCCGGGTCGGGCAGCCGGATCCCCTCGGTGATGATCAGCCCGACCCCACCGGCGGCGCGGCGCCGGTAGTACTCGGCGACGTCGGCGCCCGGGATCCCGCCCGGTGAGGCCTGGCGGGTCATCGGCGCCATCGCGAACCGGTTCGGCACGGTCAGCGAGCGCACGGTCAACGGCTGAAAAAGTCCACGTTCTGCCATGATCCGCTCCAACGCGTCTCTCGGCGCGCCTATTCCGCTGCCGGGGGACCGACCGGCAGGGGTTGGCGTTGCCGTGCCGGACGGGTACGCACCAGCGTCGGCCACCAGAACCACGGGCCGAGCAGCCTGACGATGCACGGCACGACGAACGACCGCACGATCAGCGTGTCGAGCAGCAGGCCGATGCACACGGTGGATCCCACCTGGCCGATGGTGCGCAGATCGCTGGTGAGCATCGCCAGCATGGTGAACGCGAACACCAGGCCCGCCGACGTCACCACACCGCCGGTGCTGCCGAGCGCGCGGATGAGACCGGTGTTCAGGCCGGCGCCGATCTCCTCTTTGACTCGGACGATCAGCAGCAGGTTGTAGTCCGAGCCCACCGCCACCAGGATGATGAACGTCAGCGGCAGCACCAGCCAGTGCAGGTGCAGCCCGATGAGGTGCTGCCAGACCAGTATGGAGAGCCCGAAGGCCCCGGCGTAGGAGAACGCCACCGTGCCGGGAATGACCAAGGCCGCCACCAGGCTTCGGGTGAGGAACATCATGATCAGAAAGATCAGGATGAACGCGGCGATTGCCGCGATCATCAGATCGGATGTGGCGTATTCCTTGATGTCTTTGTCGTTGGACCCCGAACCGCCGATGTAGACGCGGGCGCCGGCCAACGAGGTCTCCTTGAGGACCGTGGTGATGGCCGTCGGAAACTTCTCCACATGCTGGATGCCTTCGGGGCCCATCGCGTTGCCCTCGTGGGTGACGATGAACCGCGCGGCCTTGCCGTCCGGCGACATCATGAGCTTCATCCCGGTCTTGACGTCTTCGTTGTCGAACGCCTCGTGGGGGATGTAGAAGTAGTCGTCGCTGCGGGCGCGGTCGAAGTCGTTACCGACGTTGATCATGTCGTCGAACGTCTGGCTGGTTTGCAGCGACTGAAGATCTGCCGAGCCGTAACTGTTGAGGATCTTCGACCGCAGGGCCTCGGTGTCGTCGGCCGTGGCTTTGAGCTGGGCGATGATCTGCGGGAAGGCTTTGTCCACCTCTTCGAGCGAGAGTTTGGCTTTCCCGATGTCTTCGGCCAACTTGTCGATGTTGTCGAGTGCTTGGAACAGCGACCTGAACGTCCAGCAGATGGGAATGTCGAAACAGTGTCGCTCCCAATAGAAATAGCTCTTGACCGGTCGGAAGAAGTCGTCGACGTTTGCGGTTTCCTGATTCAACTCGTCGCTGATCCTCTGCAGATCCTCGACGGTGAGCACTGTCTGGTGCAGTTCGTCGGACACCTTCTGGAAGAAGCCGATCTCCTTGCGCAACACCGCGACAGAGTGCGCCTGGATGTCCGCCTGCTGATCGGTGTCGGAGTTCTGTTCCCTGTTGAACGGCAGCTGCTGGCCGTTGCCGCTGCCCTGGGTGGTGAACAAGTACGGAATGGTGGCGTGTTCGAGTGGCCGGCCCAGGGGCCTCGTCATGCTCTGCACCATCGCCACACCGGGCAGGCGGATCAGCGCTTTGGCGACCCGGTCGAGCGAGATGAAATCGGCGGAGTTGCGCATGTCGTGGTCGGTCTCGACCATCAGCATCTCGGAGAACAGTTTGCTCTTCGGGAAGTGCCGGTCGGCGGCGGCAAAACCCAGCTTGGCCGGCGAGTCGGACGGCTGATACTGACGGTCGTCGTAGTTCTGCCGGTAGGTGGGCACGAAGATCGCCCCGATCATGACGACGGCCGAACTGGCCGCCAGGATCGGCACCGGCCAGCGCACCACGCTGGCGGCGATGCGCCGATACAGGTGCGCCTTCGCCTTTTGCTTGGGATCGAACAGCCCGAAAAGGCTTCCGACGGTCAACAACGCCGGGCCCAGCGTCATCGCCGCCGCGATGGTGAACACCATCGTGATCGCCACCGCCGGACCCATGGTGTGGAAGTAGTTCAGCCGGGCGAATGTCAGGCAGTAACAGGCGCCCGCGATCGTGAGCCCCGAGCCGATGATGATCGGCGCCACGCCCTTGTAGGCGATGTAGAAGCTGTCCTCTCGGCTCGCGCCGGCTTGGCGCGCCTCGTGATAGCGGCCCATCAGGAAGATGCCGTAGTCGGTTCCCGCGCCCAAAGTCAGGGCGACGACGATGTTCACGGCGAACGACGAGAGTTCGATGTAGCCGAGGTGGCCGAGGGTCGCGATGACCCCCTTGGCCACCAGCATCTCGATGAGGACTCCCAGCAGGGGCACCAAGAGCACCGAGGGGGCGCGGTAGACCAGCAACAGCATCACGACGATGAGGACGATCGTGACGATCGTGACGTTGTTCAGGCTGTTGTTGGCGATGGCGAGCGTGTCGGAGGCCAGCGGCGCCGCGCCGCTGACGTAGACCTTGAGGCCCGGCGGAGGGGTGTCCTTGGCGACGATGTCACGTACGGCCTGCACGGACTGGTTGGCCTCGATCTGGCCGATGTCGCCGGCCAACCGCAGCAGCACGTAGGTGGCCTTGCCGTCGACGCTTTGCGCGCCGGCCGCGGTGAACGGTTTGCCCCACAGGTCCATCACGTATTGCACGTGCTTCTTGTCGCGCTCGAGGCGGCGCACCAGACCGTCGTAGTACTCGTGGTCGGCCACGGCCAGCGGCCGGTTGGCTTCGAACACGAGCATCGTCAGGTTGGTCGAGTCGGACTCGTGAAACTTCTCGCCGATGTGCAGCAGGGCCCGCTGTGAGGGCGCGTAGTGCGGCACCATCGGTCCGGCGAGTTCTTCTGCGACCCGTTCCACTTGGGGCATAAAGGTGTTCGTGGAGACCGCGAGCAGACCCCAGAAGAGGATGATCGGTATCGCCAACATACGAACCATCCGCGGGATGAGCGGGCGTTTGACGGGGGCGTCGGGCAGGCGGTGCTCACTCATGCCGATTTCACCCGGCATTCGACGTCCGCGTCCTCGTGGTGACTGGTCTGCTCGTCGCGCAGCACGCCGTCCACCAGCATCCGGCAGCCGACGTGACCGCCGTGAACGTGCACCGAGATGCTGCCGGAGACCACCGTGAGCGTCGTCGTCTCGGTGTGGGACCACGGCAACGTCGAGACATCCACCTGATGGGGATGGCCGTCGATGTCGATGTAGACGAGCTGTCCGCCCGTCCCGGCGGAGCCGAACACCTCGTAGGTGAGCCGTTTGGGATTGAACTGCTCGGGTGCCTGCGGTCCGTTGACGGTGATGGCCGGCGGCGGAGCGGAGAACTGATGCACCTTCCACATGCACAACGCGCCCACACCGATCGCGATGACGGTGACCAGCGGCATCCACGCCCGCGCCAGGACGGTCCTGGCCACTGACGCACGAGGAGTCACTCGACCACCTTTCGGGCTACCGTGCCTGGCCGCACGTTCTCGCCTCGGTCCCGAAGAACTGTCGGGACCGGCACGACCCATCCATGTATCAGACAGATTGACATGTGGAGCGAAGGGAGAATATCAGTTTGTGGACGTTAGCGTCTACTGCAGGCGCTTCTTCAACCGCGCGCTGGCGCGCAGCCGGATGGCGAGGTTCGTGGAGGTGAACATCGGGATCACGCCGAGGAATGTCCGTTCGGACGGCGTGGCCCCGTGCAGGTGTTCGAGGCTGCCCATCACGTAGAAGCACCCCAGCATGAACAAGGCGGCAGGGATGCAGAGCGCCATCGGCGAACCGCGGTCGGCGACGACCTGCTTGGCATAGTCCAGCTCCTCTCGCGACATCGGCTGGCCCTTGCGCACCTTGTCCAGCACCGTTTTGGCGCTGCCGATCTCTTCGCTGATCGGGAAGGTCGTCCGGTCGCCCAGGCGCTTGACGAACACGGACGCGACGGCGGCGAAGAGCAGCGCCAGCATCAGGGAGAGCAGTGTCAGACCACCCCAGAGACCCAAATCCATTGGTCGCTCCTTCACTTCGCCGTCCGCCGAGCGGGGTAACGGTTCGGGCACGTTTCAGTCGTCCCGCGTCACGTCGTACGGTACCGCGGTTTCCGTGGTTGACAATGCGGGATGTGACGCATTCGCGGGAGCCCGACGTTGGCGCGTGAATTCTCGCGGCAGACTTTTTTGCGGGCTGCCGCGGGAGCGCTGGTCGCGGGCGGTGCTTTCGGGCCGGGCCGCGCCGTCGCCGACCCGAAAGCATCTGGCTGGAGCGGTCTTTCGTCCGTGATCGGCGGGCAGGTCGTGCTGCCGGACCAGGGTCCTCAATTCGCAACGGCCAAGCAGGTTTTCAACACCAACTACAACGACGCGATGCCCGCGGCGGTCGTCGTCCCGACCTCGGCCGCCGACGTGCAGAAGGCCATGGCCTTCGCCGCGGCGCACAACCTCAAGGTCGCCCCGCGCGCGGGTGGGCACTCCTACGTGGGGGCTTCCACCGCCAACGGCACCATGGTGCTCGACCTGCGCCAGCTGCCCGGCGGGATCAACTACGACGCGGCCACCGGACACGTCACCGTGACCCCGGCGACGGACCTGTACGCGATGCACGAGGCGCTGGCCGCGGCCGGTCGCGGCGTGCCGACCGGCACCTGCCCGACGGTCGGTGCCGCGGGGCATGCCCTGGGCGGCGGACTGGGCGCCGACTCGCGGCACGCGGGCCTGCTGTGCGACCAGCTGACGTCGGCGTCGGTGGTGCTGCCCGGCGGCCAGGCGGTCACCGCGTCGGCCGCCAACAATCCCGACCTGTTCTGGGGGTTGCGCGGCGGCGGCGGCGGCAACTTCGGAGTGACCACCTCGCTGACATTCGCCACCTTCCCGACCGGGGATGTCGACGCCGTGAACCTCGATTTCCCGGCGGAGTCGCTCGCCCAGGTTCTCGTCGGTTGGCAGAACTGGCTGCGCACGGCCGACCGGAACAGCTGGGCGCTGGCCGATGCGACCGTCGACCCCATGGGCACCCACTGCCGCATCCTGGCGACCTGCCCGGCCGGATCGGGAGCCGGCGTGCAGCGCGCCATCGTCTCGGCCGTCGGCATCCAGCCGACCGGCACCCAGACGCACACGTTCAACCGCATGGATCTGGTGCGGTACCTGGCCGTCGGGAACCTCAACCCGGCACCGCTGGGCTATGTCGGTGGATCCGACGTCCTGCCCGTCGTCAACGCGGGCGCCGCGCAGGGAATCGCCGCGGCGGTCAACGCCTTTCCGCGCGCAGCGGGCCGCATGCTGGCGATCATGCACGCCCTCGACGGCGCCCTGGCGACCGTGGCCCCCGGGGCCACGGCCTTCCCGTGGCGGCGGCAATACGCGCTGGTGCAGTGGTACGTCGAAACCTCCGGGCCGCCCGCGGCGGCCACCGCCTGGCTCAACACGGCACACCAAGCGGTGCAACCATATTCGGCCGGCGGCTACGTGAACTACCTCGAGGCCAACCAGCCTGCGTCGCGGTACTTCGGCTCCAATCTGCCGCGGCTCAGCGCCGTGCGGCAGAAGTACGATCCCGGCCGGGTCATGTTCTCCGGGCTGCCCGTCTGAGCGTTCGCGCGCCTAACGGGGTTGCCGACGTGTAGGAACGCCGCAACCGGGGAACCATCCAGTTGACCCCCACCGTTCGCCGGAAGGATCGCTGATGCCTGCGGGCTGGCTCGTCGTGCTGTCGTGGTGCGCGCTGGCGGTCGCGTTCGCCTCGGCGGCGGTCATCGGCGTCGACGTCTACGGCCGCGGCTATCGCCAACGGATGGCGGTGATGGAAGCGGTGTGGCCGGTGACCGCCTTGTACTTCGGGCCGCTGGCGCTGCCGATGTACTTCCGCTACGGGCGTCCCGGCAGCGGCAGATGGTTGGCCGAACACGACCGCGACAGCCCGCCGGACAAACCCGGATGGGCCACCACCGCCGTGGGGGTCAGCCACTGCGGCGCCGGGTGCACCCTCGGCGACATCCTCGCCGAGTTCCTGATATTCGCGTTCGGGTTCGAGATCCTCGGCCGGGCGCTGTTGCCCGAATTCATCGGCGACTACGCCGCCGCCCTGGCGCTGGGAATCCTGTTCCAGTACTTCGCGATCGCCCCCATGCGCGGCCTGAGCTTTCGCGAGGGCATCGTCGCGGCCGCCAAGGCCGACGTGCTGTCGCTGACCGCGTTCGAGGTCGGGCTCTTCGGCTGGATGGCGCTGATGGCGCTGGTGTTCTTCCCGGCCCACCCGCTGTACCCCGACAGCCCGGTCTACTGGTTTCTCATGCAGATCGGCATGATCATCGGATTCGCCACGGCCTGGCCGATGAACGTCTGGCTCATCCGTCGCGGGATCAAAGAGGCGATGTAGCGGAGCTCGCCAGCCGCCCGGCGATCGCCTTCTTGTCGATCTTGCCGACGGGTGTCATTGGCAGCGCCGCCATCTCGACCAGCATGTCGGGGCGCGCGTGCGCGGCCACACCGCGGCCGTCGAGGTAGGCGTTCAGCTCCGCGATCCCGACCGCCGCACCGGCGAAAACCACCGCGGCGCAGATCTTCTCGCCCAGCAGCGGATCGGGCAGCGCCACGGCCGCGGCCGCGCGGACCGCCGGGTGGCTCAGCAGCGGTTCCTCGACGTCGGCGGCCGCGATCGTCTCGCCGCCGCGGCAGATGACGTCTTTGACCCGGCCGGTGACCACGAGGTAGCCGTCGTCGCGCAACCGCACCAGGTCGCCGCTGCGGTAGAAGCCCTCGGGATCGAAGCAGCGTTCGTTGTCGCGCTCGGCGCGGAAGTAGCCGTTGATCGTGTACGGCCCCCGCACCAGCAGCTCGCCCTCGGCTCCGGGCGCGACCGGTTGGCCCGCGGCGTCGACGACGCGCAATTCGTCGTCCGCGCACAACGGCCGGCCCTGGGTGTGGTCGACGACGTCGGGCGGGTCGTCGAGCCGCGTGAAGTTGAGCAGTCCCTCGGCCATCCCGAACACCTGCTGCAGGCGCGGGGTCAGCGCCGCGCGCACCAGGCGGGCGTCCTCGGGCTCCAGCCGAGACCCCCCGACTTGCAGGAGCCGCAACGACTTCGGTGGCTCGGGCTCCCAGTCGCACGCCTGGGCCCACAGCTTGGCCAGGGCCGGCACCAGCGCGGTGACGGTCACGCGATGGCGCGCGATGGCGGCGAAGGCGGCCTCGGGGCTGGGGTCGGCGGTGAAGACCGTGGTGGCGCCGACCGTCATCGCCCCGAGCAGGCCCGGGCACGCCAGCGGGAAGTTGTGCGCGGCGGGCAGCGCGACGAGGTAGACGTCGTCGCCGCACAGTTGGCACAGTCGCGCGCTCGCGGTGGCGTTGTAGAGGTAGTCGTCGTGCGTGCGAGGGATCAGCTTCGGGGCTCCCGTGGTACCGCCCGACACGAGCACCAGCGCGGGCGCGGACGGGTCGCTCCTCACCCGTGGGACGGCCCCGGCGGGCATCGCCGACCACGCGGTGAAGGGGCCGGGGTCGCCGTCGACGATCACGTGGCGCAGCCCGGGATGCAGCGCGACCAGTTCTTCGGCCACCGCGCGGTGGTCGAACCCGCCCGCGGTGTCGGCGACGACCAGCCCCACCGCGCCGCTGACCTCGGCGAAGTGGCGCAGCTCGGTCAATCGATGCCCGGTCAGGCACAGCACCGGGATGGCCCCCGCGCGCAGCAGGCCGAACAACGCGACCGCGAACCGGCACGTGTTGGGCAGTTGCAGCAGCACCCGGTCGGCCGGGGAGATGCCGAGCCCGGCGAAACCCGCGGCCGCCCGGTCGGCGAGCTCGTCCAGTTCGGCGTAGGTGTGGCTGCCCACCGCGTCCACGACGGCGACGCGATCGGGCCACGTCGCCGCGGCGTGCCGCAACACCGAGTCGAGGGGGCGGGCGGCCCAGTGACCGGCCGCTCGATAGCGGGCCGCGCGGTCGGGCGGGAACGGAACGAAACCGTTCAAGGGGGGGCGGGAAGGGTCAGGTGGCACTCGGCGACTCCGTCGGGGGCGGGCGTGTCCCGCCGGTCGAACATAGGGTAGCGTACACAAAGTTAGGGCAGCCTGGGCTAAGCCGATCGACGGAGGTGCGCGGTGAACGCGCGATGAGCGACACACTTGCGATCGTTGGGGCCGGCGCGAAGGCGGTGGCGGTGGCCGCGAAGGCGGCGGTGCTGCGCGAGCTCGGCGTCGAGGTGCCCGAGGTCCTCGCCGTCGAACGCTCCGGGGTGGCCGCCAACTGGCGGGCCGGTGGCGGCTGGACCGACGGTCGCCAGCGGCTGGGCACCAGCCCCGAGAAGGACATCGGCTTCCCGTACCGCTCCGATCTGGCGCCCGGCACCGAGGTCGACGAGCGGATGATGCGGTTCAGCTGGCAGTCCTACCTGGTTGCCACCGACCAGTTCGTGGGCTGGGTCGACCGGGGCCGTCCGGCGCCCACCCACGAGACGTGGGCGGGGTATCTGCGCTGGGTCGCCGACGTGGTCGGCTTGAAAGTCGTTGACGGCGAAGTGGTCCGGATTTCCCTCGACGACGCCCGCTGGGTGCTGCACACCCGCGGGGCGAGCCTGTCCGCCGGCACGCTGATGGTGACCGGGCCGGGACAGCCCGACCGGTCGATGCTCTCGGGTGATCCGCGGGTGCTCTCGATCGCGCAGTTCTGGCAGCGCGCGGGCCAACACGAGCGCATCGTCGCCGACAACGTCGCGGTCATCGGTGGGGGAGAGACAGCCGCATCGATCCTCAACGAGCTTTTCCACCACCGCGTTTCGGCCATCACGGCCATCTCGCCGCAGGCGACCCTGTTCACCCGCGGCGAGGGCTTCTTCGAGAACTCGCTGTTCTCCGACCCGACCGGCTGGCGCGGCCTGAGCCAGGCCGAACGGCGCGACTGCATCGCCCGCACCGATCGCGGGGTGTTCTCCGCCCGGGTCCAGGAATCCCTGCTGGCCGACGAGCGGATCAAGCATCAGCGCGGGCGCGTCGCCCGCGTGGTCGACCGCGACGACCGGATCTGGATCACGCTGCACACCGACAACTGCGGTGAGCCGCTCGAGTCGCTGCACCGGTTCGACCTCGTCATCGACGGATCCGGCGCCGACCCGGTGTGGTTCCTGCCGCTGCTGTGCCCGGCCGCCCGGGGTGCGCTGGAGCTCGGGCTGGGCGGGCCGGTGACCGTCGAGGCGCTGGAGGAGTCCATCGGTCCCGACTTGGCCGTCGCGGGTGTGGCACCGAAGTTGGTGTTGCCGAATCTGGCCGGCGTCAACGAGGGGCCGGGGTTCCCCAATTTGAGCTGCCTGGGGCTGCTGTCCGACCGCGTGCTGGCCGCCGGGTTGGGGGCCACCGCACCGACGAGGGGGAGAACCGATGCATACCAATCCGTTTGACG
This sequence comes from Mycobacterium cajalii, assembly GCF_045809005.2. NCBI lineage: Bacteria > Bacillati > Actinomycetota > Actinomycetes > Mycobacteriales > Mycobacteriaceae > Mycobacterium > Mycobacterium cajalii. Next base: position 4,311,340 of record NZ_CM141436.1, on the reverse strand, counting down.
ACGACGAGCTCGCGTTCTGCGTCCTGGTCAACGACGAGGAGCAGCACTGCCTGTGGCCGGCGTTCAAGGACGCGCCGGCGGGCTGGCGCGTGGTGTTCGGCGCGGACACCCGCGCGCACTGCCTGGCCCACGTCGAGACGAGCTGGACCGACCTGCGTCCCGGCAGCCTGCGTGCGGCGATGGCCGGCGGTTAGCTGCCCAGCCGCTCCAGCAGGTCGGCGACGGACGCCCCGCCGAGCAGGTCGGCCACGTCCACGTCCCGGTCGAACTCGGCCTGGACGCGACGACGTAACTCCAACGCCTGCAGCGAATCCAGTCCCAGCGCGACCAGCGGTGCCGCGGTGTCGATCGACTCCGCGTGATCGACACCGATCGCCCGGGCCACCAGCGTCGCCAGCCGGTGCGGCGCACGCGCCTCGCTGACCGGCGTTTCGGGGGTTTCGGGGAGCGGGCCGTCGAGTTGCGACAACAACGACGCGCGCCCGCAGGCGTCCAGCACCGACCGGGCCCGATCCAGGGCGAACGACGCGACGACGGAATTTCCGCCACACCGGCCCATGCCCACCGCCAGCGCGTCGGCCGAGGACATCGGCAGCAACCCGGTCGGGGACAGTTTCGCGGTGCCCGACGCCCCGGGGTCGAACGTGACCGCCCACTGCCCCCATTGCACGGACGCGCAGTCCAGGCCTTGCGCGCGAAGCCGGTGCGCCATCGCGTCGAGCATCCTGTTGGCCGCGGCGTAGAGGATCAGCCCGCGCCCGCCGACCGTCGCCGCGATCGAGGAGCACAAGACCACGCGGCAGTCGTCGGTGCGCGGGAACGCCGCCAGCACGCACGAGAGGCCGACAACCTTGGCGCGCAACGCGTCGTCGGCCAGCTCGGGGGTGATGTCCGCCAGTTCGGCACCCGAATAGTGAACCGCGGCATGGACGATCAGGTCCGCGGGCGCGTCCCGGTGCCGCTTCGCCAGCTCGGATATCGCGGCCTGGTCGCCGACGTCGCAACGGGCGACGTCGATGCGCGTCGACGTCGCCGACCGGATCCGGTGTAGTCGCTGCGCGACGGCCTCGGTCTCGCCCGACCTGCTGACCAGCGTGATCCGCCGCGCGTCGCGGCGGGCGAAGTGGTCACAGAATTCCAGCCCCAGCGTGCCGGTCCCCCCGACGACGAGCACATGCTCCCATGGCTTGCCGCCGGAATCATTTGCAGCCGTGGGAGTCTCGGTGACCCGCTTGGCGTAGAGCCCGCCGTCGCGCAGCGCCAGTTCCGACTCGTCGGCGGTGTGCAGCGCGGCGAGGATCGTGGTGGCGGCCGCCGGTGACGCCGACCCGGCGTCCAGATCGAGGTGACGGAAACGCACGCAGGGGTGTTCGGCGCCCAGGCAGCGAAATCCCGCGCCGACGGCCGCGTGCACCGGATCGGGCGGCGCGTCGCCGGTGACGGGCTCACCACCGACCGTCACCAGCCAGCATTCGGTGATGGCGTCATCGATCCGCGGCCACCACGCGCGGCGGGAGAAGAAGGCCGCCACCTCGGCGGCGGCGGCCGCGTCGTCCAGCCGCGGCGCAGGCGGGAGCAGGATGACGCAGGCGTCCAGACCGATTGCCGCCGAATGGCTATCGGGACCGCCGAGCACCCGCGCCGAGGCGCCGATGTCGCCGGCCGCGGCGCACAGGGCCTCGGCCAGTGGCGCGCAGGCCCCGGTGTGGTCGACGATCCCGAAAGCGCGTGGCGGCGCCAGCGAGCGGTGCGAGAGCCGGACCCACTCCTCGGTGAGCAGCCGCGGCGCCGCGGTGGCATTGGTCTCCCGGGGCGCCCGCCGGGGGCGCCGCGGCACGACCTCGTCGTAGGGCAGCCACAGCTTCGACTCGTTCATCGCCAGGTTGGGGAAGTCGGGCAACGGCCAAGTGGGCGGGCCGCCGGGCCCGGCGTGCAGGCATTCCCACGGGTAGGCCTGGTCGTGCACGGCCAGCAGCGCGAGGTTGCGGGTGAACTTGTCCAGGTCGCCGGCCGCCCGCTCGGACGTGCCGACGACCATGGTCGCGCGCTCGCCCGAGTCGCCCTCGCAGGCCGCGAGGTTGTCCTGGATCGCCAGCTGCAGCGTCGGGTGCTCGGCCAGCTCGACGAACGTGTCCACGCCCAGCTCCAGCGCGGCCGCCACCGCCTTGTCGAACCGGACCGGGTTGCGCAGGTTCCACAGCCAGTATTCGTCGACCGGTAGGTCCGTGGTGATGCGGCCGCCGAGGGTGCCGCCGATGCAGTCGATCTCGGTGCCCAGGAACGCGTGGTTCTGCAGTTCGTGGTGGGCGATGGCGCGCACCTTCTCGGCGAGCTCCTGGATCGCGCCGGTGTGCGCCGGGTACCCGACGCGGATGACGCGGGCGAAGGTTCCGCGCTCGGTGAACGCATCGACGATGCCCTGCACGGTGTCGCGGTCGCCGGAGATCCCGACCATGTTGGGGGAGTTGACCACCGACAGCTGCGCCCACCCCGAGCGGCGCGCGAGGACGTCCTCGCAGGCGTCGCGGCCGGTGGCCACGACGGCCATCGCGTAGTCACCGGAGCCGAACTCGTCGGCCGCGTGCGCGCGAACGCCGATGACGCGGACGGCATCCGGCAGTGTCACGGCGCCGGACACGTAGGCGGCGGCGATCTCCCCCTGGCTGTGTCCGACCGTGGCCGCGGCCACGATCCCGAACGACCGCCACATCGCGGCCAGCCCGGCCATCTGGGTGAACAGCGCTGGCTGCACCGTGCTCGCGGCGTCGGGCGCCGGAAGGTTCTCGTCGAGAAGGTAATTCAGCGGCGACTCGCCGACCAGCGTCTCGAAGGCCGCGGCGCAGCGGTCCACCTCGTCGCGGAACGCGGGGACCGCGTCGTAGAAGAGCCGGCCCATCCCGGGGCGCTGGCCGCCCTGGCCGGGGAAGACGTAGGCGAGTTTGCGTGCGGCGGCCGGCGTCTCGCTGCGCACCACCGCGGGGTGTGCACGGTCGTCGGCGACCGCCCGCAGCGCACCGGTCAACTCCTCGCGGGTGGCGACCATGGCCAGGGCCCGGTGCCTGCGGGCGGTCCGGGTGCGGAACAGCATCGCCGCGATCTCCTGCGGCGTCACGGCGGAATGCCGCGTGGCGTAGGACAGGACGGCCGCGGCCTCGGCGCGCAACGGCCCGGGCGCGTCGGCGGACAGCAGGACCGGGACGGTGCCGTTGGGGAGGCGGTAGGTCACGGGCGTCATCCCCACGGATCCGCGGGCATCGCGACGAGGGCGTGCGCGTTGGCGCCGCCGGCGCCGAACGACGACACGGTGCCGTAGCGCAGGCCGTCGGTGGCCTCCCAGTCGTGCAGCTTGGCGGCCAGCCGCAGGCCGGTGCGGTCCCAGTCCGGCACCGTGGTCGGGTTGTCCGCGAAAAGGGTTGGGGGAACGGCGCCGTGCGCACCGGCGAGCAGCAGCTTGATCAGCCCGAGGATCCCGGACGCCGCCTGCGGGTGCCCCAGGTTCGACTTGATCGAGCCGATCGGCGCCGTGCAGCCCGCCGCGCCGTAGGTCTTGAACAACGCGAGCAGTTCCACCGGGTCCCCGGCGAGGGTTCCGGTGCCGTGCCCCTCGATCATTCCGACGGCGGCCGGGTCGATGCCTGCCGCGTCGAGCGTCTTGCGGATCAGCTGTTCCTGCGCGCGCACCCGGGGCACCAGGATCGGCTTGCCCTTGCCGTTGTGGTTGGTGCGGATCGCCAGGATGCGCCCGAAGACCGGATGCCCGAGCCGGCGCGCCCGCGACTCGCGCTCCACCAGGACCATGCCCGCGCCTTCCCCCCACACGGTGCCGCTGGCGTCGGCGGAGTAGGCGCGGCAATGCCCGTCGTCGGAAAGTGCGTTGAGCCTTGCGAACTCGTAGAACGCGCCCGGGGAACCCATGACGCACACCCCGCCGGCGAGCGCCCAGTCGCACTCGTCGGCCGCGACGGCCGTGGCGGCCAGGTGCACCGCGGTCAACGACGAGGCGCATGCTGTGTCGATGCTGATCGACGGTCCCGTCAGCCCGAGGCTGTGCGAGATGCGGGCGGCGCCGCCCAGCTGTCCCAGGCTCGCGATCCGGTGCCCGGTGTGGGCGTCGGCGACGGCCGCGCGGGGTCCGTACTCCATCGGCGACATGCCGACGAAGCAGCCGACGAATTCCCCGTCCAGTGCGGCCGGGTTGATCCCGCAGTTCTCCAGCGCCTTCCAGGCCACCCGCATCGCGACCCGCTGCTGCGGGTGCATGACGAGGGCCTCGCGGTGGGTGACGCCGAACAGTGCCGGGTCGAATCGGGTTGCGCCGTCGAGGAATCCGCCGGCATCGCGGACCGGGCCCCAGCCGTCGAGCTCCGACACCGAGAACAGGTCGTGCAGCGGCCAGCCGCGGTCGCGGGGGAAGGGCCCGATGAGTTCCCTGGCCTCGGCCAGCGCCGACCACAACGCGGCGGGGCTGTCGATCCCGCCCGGCGCCTCGACCGCCATCCCCGAGATGACGATGGGGTCGGCGCTCACGCCGTCTGCTCGGCGCGCGAGGTCAGCAGCGCCGCGATCGCGTCGACGTGCCGGTCGAGGTAGAAGTGCCCGCCGTCGAACATCGTGACCCTGATTGTGCCGGTGTGCTTGCCCCACCCGTACAGGTCGGCCAGCGTCACATACGGGTCCTGATCTCCGCCCATGGCGTGAATCGGCGCCGCCACCTTGACGTCTGCGGCGCAGGAGTAGGCGTCGAAGGCCTTGAAGTCCGCCTTGACCACCGGAAGCGTCAGCCGCATCAGGTCGCGGTCGGCCAGCACACCGGAGGCGGTGCCCTCGAGCGCCAGCAGGTGGTTGAGGAGTTCTTCGTCGTCGGTGGGGTGCGACGGTTTGGCCGCGGCGTGACAGGGGGCCACGGTCGCCGAGACGTTGAGCTGGTCGACCCGGATGCCCGCGGCCTCCGCGAGCCGGACGAACTCGAAGGCGACCATGGCGCCCATGCTGTGGCCGAAGGCGACGATCGGGACCCCGCGGTTGCGCTCGGAGGCCGAGAACTCGGCGAACGCCCCCGCGGCGATCTCCGGCAACGTGGCGAGCGGGGGCTCGGAGGCGCGGTCCTGGCGTCCGGGGTACTGGAAGACGACGACGTCGAACGCCCCGCTGAGCACCTTCGAGAACTCGCGGTAGGCCGACGCGCCGGCCCCGGCGTGGGGAAACACCAGCAGCGGCGGGCTGCCCGGCGACTGCGGCTCGTGGAACTGCCTGGCCCACCCCAGCGTGCGCGGCATGCGCTCCCACCTCTCGTTCTCGCCCCGGCGCGCAGCCGCGCGGAGCATGCAACTTAGCGAAGGCTAACATAAGCTGCTGGGCCGGTGGGCGGTGCCCGAACGGGCCCCGACCACGAGTCCCGACCTGGCCGAACAGCGACGACGGAGAGAGGTTCGACTGATGCGCGTGGTGTCGTTCGGTTACCAGACCTGGGGATGCAGGACCCTGCAGGCGCTGATCGACCTGGACCACGACGTGGTCCTCGCGGTCACCCACCCCGCCAGCGGGCACTCCTACAAGGCGATCTGGTCGGAGTCGGTCGAAGAGCTCGCGCGCGAGCACGGCATCCCGGTGCACCTGACCGAGCGCGTCGACCCCGCAACCATCGACCTGGTCAAGCGCGCCGAGCCCGATGTCATCGTGGTCAACAGCTGGTACACGTGGATGCCGCCGGAGCTGTACACCCGGCCGCCGCACGGCACCTTGAACCTGCACGACTCGCTGCTGCCCAAGTTCACCGGGTTTTCCCCCGTCCTGTGGGCGCTGATCAGCGGCGAGACCGAGTTCGGGTTGACGGTGCACCGGATGGACGACGGCCTGGACACCGGCGACATCCTGATCCAGCACTCGCTGCCGATCGGGCCCACCGACACCGGCACCGACCTGGTGCTGCGCGGGCTGGACCTGATCCCGGGCGCGCTGCGCGACGCGCTGACGGCCCTGGAGTCCGGGACCGCGGTGTGGCGCCCGCAGGACAAGGCCCAGCGCACCTACTTCCACAAGCGTTGCGAGCGCGACAGTCTGGTCGACTGGAGCTGGCCGGCGTCCGATTTGGAGCGGTTCGTGCGGGCGCTGTCCGACCCGTATCCGCGGGCGTTCACCCGCTACCGCGGCGAGCGCATCGAGATCGTCGAGGCGCGGGTGTCGGAGGCGCGGTACGGCGGAACGCCGGGACGGGTGATCGTGCAGGAGGGCGGCGGTGTGGTGGTGTGCGGGCCGGAGGCGTTCCGGGGCGCTAACCACGGCCTGGTGATCACCCGCCTGCGGGGTGCCGACGGCCGGGAGCACCGCGGTGCGGAGTTCTTCCTGCGCGGGGGCTACGTCACCGGTTCGACGGCGTCCAACGGTTAGCGGGGCGAGCCATGGCAGAGCATCCCAGGACCGTACAGGAACGCCGTCGCGAGCTGCTGCGCCGCCGCATCGCCGAAAGCGGCCTGGCGGCAACCCAATCCGCCGGGACCCAGGCCGTGCGGGCGGGGGAGCGATACCCCCTTTCGCCTGGGCAGCGGCGGATGTGGTTCCTGCAGGCGATGGACGCCGGCGACGTCACGCTCAACGTCTGCCTCGCCTACCGGATGACGGGCCCGCTGGACCCGGAGCGGCTGCGTGCGGCCTTCGGCGACCTGGTGGCGCGGCACGCGATCCTGCGCACGGTGTACGGGGTGGACAGCGAGGGCGAACCGTACCAGGTGTTCTCCGATTACGTCGAGATCGGTTGGCCGACGGTCGATCTGACCGCGCTTCCCGAGACCGAACGCGATCGTCACATCGCGGCCCTGGCGCGCGCCGAGTTCGGCCGGCCGTTCGACCTCACCACCGACCTGCCGCTGCGGACGGCCCTGATCCACAGCGGGACCGACGAGTTCGTGCTGCTGTTCGTCGCACACCACATCTGCTGGGACGACGACTGCTGGGCCGTCTTCTCCGCCGAGCTGAGCGCGGCCTACAACGGTGACCGGCTCGGCGAGGCGCCGCAGTTCGTGGCCGCCGCGGTGCTGCGGGCCGCGGCCGAACCCACCGTCGCCGACGTCGGCTACTGGGCCGACACGCTGCGGCCGGCGCCCGAACCGCTGCAGCTTCCCGGCCTGGCCGGCCCGGGCCCGTCGCGGGACGCCGAGCGCCGAGCCCGGGTCATGCCCCCCGAATTGTTCGGCAGGGTGGAAGAATTCGCCCAGCGGCACGCCGCCACGCCGTTCATGGTGCTGCTGGCGGCCTTCGGGGTGCTGGTGCGCCGCTACACCGGCGCCCCGGACTTCCTGGTGTCCGTGCCGGTGACCGCGCGCGAGCCCGCCGCCCACGGCGCCCTCGGATATTTCGGCAACACGCTGCTGCTGCGGCTCACCGCGCGGCCGCAGGACACCTTCGTCTCGTTCGTCGACGCGGTCCGCGAAACCTGCCTCAACGGATTCGCCCACCAGTCCGTCGGCATCGACCGGGTCGTGCGCGAGGTGAACCCGGAACGGCTGGGTCACGACGGCATGGACCGCCTGGTGCGGCTGGGCTTCTCGTGGCGCAAGACCGCCGGCGACTTTGCCCTGGACGGCGTCGCCGTGCGGCAGCTCGACCTGGCCGCGGTGACCGCACACCTGCCGCTGGCGCTGGCGATCGTGCTCGACCCGGACCGGGTGTCGGTCGAGTTCGAATACCAGACCCGGCTCGGCGGCGAACTCGTGGACCGGATGCTGGCGCACTACCTGCAGCTGCTGGAGCATGCGCTGGGCGAGCCGGGGCACCGGATCACCGGCATCGACATGCTCGGTCCCGGCGAGCGCGCCGCCGTCCTGGCGCAATCGCACGGCGAACTCGTCGCGACGCCGCCCACCACGATGGTGGCGCTGCTCGAGGCGGCCGCCGACGCCACCCCGGGCGCCGTCGCGCTCGTCTCCGACGAGGCGCGGCTGACCTACGCCGGGCTGCATCGCCGCGCGAACCGGCTGGCGCGCCTGCTCGTTCGGCGGGGCTTCGGGCCCGAGGCCATCGTCGGCCTGCGCATGACGACGTCGGTCGAGTTCGTCGTCGCGATGCTGGCCGTGCTGAAAGCCGGGGCGGCCTATCTGCCGATCGACCCCGCCTACCCCGACGAGCGCATCGACTACCTCATCGCGGACGCGCGGCCGCGGACGGTCATCGGGCAGCAGGAGTTCGTCGCCGCCGAACGCGACGCCGAGCGGCTCCCCGACGCCCCGCTGACCGACGCCGACCGGCTCGGCCCGTTGCACCCGGATCATCTGGCCTACGTCATCTACACGTCCGGTTCCACCGGCCGGCCCAAGGGCGTGGCCGTGTCGCACCGTGCGATCGCCGAGCACGTGGACGGCTTCGTGGCCGAATGGAGCATGACCGCCGACGATCGGCTGTTGCAGTCGTCGTCGGTGAGCTTCGACGCGTCGCTGCTGGACATCTTCGTCACGCTGACGCTGGGTGCGCGGCTGGTGGTGCCCAGGCCCGGGGCGTTCGGCGACCTCGACTACGTCGCGGACCTGATCGAGCGGCACCGCGTCACCGTGCTGCACATGGTTCCGTCGATGCTGAGCACCCTGCTGCTGCTGCCGCGGGCCGCCCAGTGGCGGGCGCTGCGGCACGTCCCGGTGGGCGGGGAGGCGCTGCCCGGCGAGGTTGCCGACAGATTCGCCGGCCACTTCGATGCGGAGCTGCGCAACCACTACGGGCCCACGGAGGCCGTGGTCTGCGCGACGCACATGAAAGTCGAAGGTGCACAGGGCTCGCGCGTGGTGCCCATCGGCGTGCCGAACCGCAACGTGTACGCCTACGTGCTCGACGAGGAGCTGCAGCCGGTGCCCGCGCAGGTGATCGGCGAGCTCTATCTGGGTGGGGTGCAGCTCGCGCGCGGATATCTGGGGCGCCCCGGGTTGACGGCGGAGCGCTTCGTCGCCGACCCGTTCGCCGCGGGGATGCGGATGTACCGGACGGGAGACCTGGTGCGCCGCAACCTCTCCGGCGAGCTGGAATTCGTCGGTCGCGCCGACGAGCAGGTGAAGGTCCGTGGCTACCGCATCGAGCTCGGCGAAGTCGAGTCCGTGATCGCCACCCACCCGGCGGTCCGGCACTGCCTCGTCGTCGCCGAGGACACCGAGGCCGGGCCGGCGCTGGCCGCCTACCTGGTGCCCGCGACCGCTGCGGGCGCGCCCGACGGCATCGACATCGACGACATCCGCGCCCACGCCGCGGCGGCGTTGCCGGACTACATGGTGCCCAGCGCATTCGGGGTCATCCCCGAGATCCCGCTGACGGTCAGCGGCAAACTGGACAAGCGGGCGCTGCCTCCACCCACCCCCGTGGCCGCGCGCGGCCACCGCCGGCCGGCCACCGAGATCGAGCGCCGGATCTGCGCGATGTTCGCCCGCCTGTTCGGCCGCGACGAGGGCTGGGACGGCATCGGTGCCGACGACTCGTTCTTCGGGCTGGGCGGCCATTCGCTGCTGGCCGCCCGCCTGGTGGCACAGATACGCAGCGCATTCTCGGTGGAGTGCACCGTGCGCGCGGTGTTCGACGCCCCGACGCCGGCCGGGTTGGCGCGGCTGGTCGAACGGCTGCGTGCCGGATCCGGCGTCGAGGAGATCCGGCCGCAGCTGACCGGGCAAGACCGCCCCGCCCGGCCCCCGCTGTCGTATTCCCAACTCGCCATGTGGTTCCAGTACCGGATGCGGGGAGCCAACGACGTCTTCAACATGGCGCTCGCGCTGCGCTTCGACGGCCCGCTGGACACCGCGGTGCTCACCGCGGCGCTCAACGACGTGGTGGCCCGCCACGAGGCGCTGCGCACGAATTTCGTCGAGCACGACGGGATGCCGTACCAGCACGTGCACCCGGAACTGCGGCTCGAACCGGAGGTGACCGAGGTCGTCCCCGGCCGGCTCGACGACACGATCGCCGGGCTGCGCGGCCACGTGTTCGCGCTCGAATCCGAACCGCTGATCCGGCCCACCCTGCTGGTGCTGGGCCCGGACACCCACGTGCTGCTGTTGGTGATCCACCACATGGTGACCGACCACACCTCCTTCGGCATCCTGTTCGACGACCTCGTCGCCGCGTACCGGGCGCGGTGCGACGCCCAGGCTCCGCACTGGGCCACACCACCGCTGCAGTTCGCCGATTACGCGCTGTGGCAACGGAACACGTTCGAAGCTGCAGGACCGTGGGCGGGTGCGGAACTGGACCACTGGTGCGGCGCGCTGGCCGGGCTGCCCGCCGACATCTCGGTGGCCGCCGACCACACGCGCCCGCCGGTGCTCGGAAGGCGCGGGGAGGTGGTCGATTTCACCGTCGCCGCGGCCCGGCGGGCGGCCCTTGTCCGGCTGGCCGAGGAGGTCGGCACCACCGAATTCTCGGTGTACCACGCGGTCCTGGCCGTCGTGTTGCACACGCTGGGCGGTGGCACGGACATCGCGATAGGCAGTCCCGTGGCCTGCCGGGTCGACGAGCGCACCGCGAACCTGACCGGGCCCTGCGCCAACGTGGTGGTGCTGCGCACCGACCTGTCCGGGGAGCCGAGCCTGCGCGACATCGTCGCGCGCAGCCGGGACAGCGTCAAAGACGCCCTGGCGCATCAGGAATTTCCCATCGAGCGGCTGGTCGAGGCGCTCAACCCGCCGCGTTCGCCGTCGCGCAACCACCCGCTGTTCCAGAATTCCATCCACTTCCGCGGCGAGGACTGGGCACTGCTGCCGCGCGACCTGACCGGCAGCGGGGACACCACGGTGTCGGCACTCCCGATGGATTTCGAGATCTCGCTACTGGACCTCAACGTCGGGGTGAACGTGACCCCGGACGCCGAACTCGACGTGCGGGTCGTCGCCAACGCCGATCTCTACGAGCCCGCGACAGTCCGGCGGATCGCCGCCGCCCTCGACAACGCGTTCGAGGCGTTCGCGACCACCCCCGACGCGGCGGTCAGCGCGCTCGGGCTGCTGCCCGCCGCCGACCTGCAGGCGCTGCTGGCCCCGCCCGCCCCGGCCGAAGCGCGGCCGTCCCGACCGCTGCCCGGCGGTTCCGCCGAGACCGAACGGGCGCTGACGACCCTGCTCGAGGAGCTGCTCGAGATCACCGGCGTCGACCGCGAGGACAACTTCTTCGCCGTCGGCGGCGACAGCATCGTCGCCGTGCAGCTGGCGGCGCGCGCCACCGCCCAGGGACTGACGCTGACCCCGGCGATGGTGTTCGAGCACATGAGCATCGCCGAGCTGGCCGCCGCGGTGGACACGGCCGCCGATCAGCCTGCACCGCAACATGAGTCGGCACCGGAGCCGCCGTCGGCGCCGATGAGCGCGTCGGGGCTGGACGCCGGCGCGCTGGCGGAGCTCACCGCCTCCTGGCTCCGGGAATCGTGAGGTGGCGGTGAACCAGACCCCGCCGCAGGTCGAGGACGTCCTCGCCCTGAGCCCGTTGCAGGAGGGGCTGTTCGCGCTGTACCGGCTGGCCGAGGACGGCGTCGACCTGTACACCATGCAGCTGCGGGTCGACATCGACGGTCCCGTCGACGTCGAGTTGCTGCGCCGCAGCGCCGCCGCGATGCTGGACCGGCACCCGAACCTGCGCGCCGCGTTCTGGGATCGCGGCGTGGAAAGGCCCGTGCAGATCGTGCCCGCCCATGCCGAGCTGCCGTGGACCGAACGCCCCGCATCACCAACCGAATTCGATGCCATCGCACGGTCCGAGCGGCGCCGCCCGTTCGACCTGAGCCGGGGACCGGCCCTGCGCGTCGTGGTGCTCCGCGTGCCCGGCGACTGCAGGCGGCGGTTGATCTTCACCGCCCACCACATCCTGATGGACGGCTGGGCGCTCGGGGTGTTCTTCACCGAGATGCTCGCCGTCTACCGGGCGGGCGGTTCGGTTGACGGCCTGCTGCCGCCGCGTCCCTACCGCGACTACATCGCGTGGCTCGCCCGGCAGGACCGCGTCGCGGCGCTGTCGCGGTGGAACGCCTACCTTTGCGGGGTGTCGGCGCCGCTCATGGTCGCCGACGGCACCGTCGCCCCCCGCGACGGCGTGCCGGGCAGCGCGGAGCGGGTGCTGCCCGCGGCCGACACGGCCCGGCTGCGGAACTGGGCGGGCCGCAACGGGCTCACGCTCAACACCGCGGTGCTCTTCGCGTGGGCGGTCGTGCTGAGCAGGCTCACCGACCGCCGCGACGTCGTCTTCGGCACCGTCGTGTCCGGCCGGCCCGAGCACCTGCCCGGCGTGGAGGGCATGGTCGGCCTGTTCATCAACACCGTTCCCGTCGTGCACAGTTTCGTCGGGACCGACACGGTGGCCGGCCACTGCGCGCGACTGCAGCGCGAGGCGTCGGCGATGCGCGACATCGGCTACCTCAGCCTGTCGGAGATCCAGCGGGCGCACGGGCGCGGCGCGCTGTTCGACAGCCTGTTCGTGTTCGAGAACGCGCCCGTCGAAGACGCGATCCGCGAGGTCACCACGCCCGACGGGGCCCGCTTCCGCCCGGTCGAGATGGAAAGCCTGACGCACTACCCGCTGACCGTGGTCGCGCACCTGCGCGACGACGCGCTGGTGGTGCTCGTCGAGGCGATTCCCGAAGCGCTGCCGCATCTTCGGCCCGACGAGACGTGCGAGCGGCTGCTGGGCGTGCTGCGGCAGCTGCCGGAAGCCGGCGACGCCGCCCCCGACGCGCTCGACGTCCGCACCGCCGCCGAGCGCGCCGAATCCGCCGCCCTTGCCGCTCGCCCGGAACCCGAGCCGGACACGACGCTGTGGGAGGCGTTCGCGCGGCAGGCGCGCCGCACCCCGGGCGCGGACGCGCTCGGCACGGGCAGCGGTGAGCGGTACACCTACGCCGAGCTGCATGCGGCGGCCTGCCGGCTGGCCGCGGAGCTGGCCGGGCGCGGCGTAGGGCCGGAATCCGTTGTCGCGCTGGCGATGCCGCGCTCGGCCCGGTCCATCGTCGCCATTCTGGCGGTGCTCGCCGCCGGCGGCGCCTACCTGCCGGTCGACGTCACGCTCCCGCAGGCCCGCATCGACACGATGCTGGCGCAGGCGGATCCGGTCCTGGCCGTCACCACGGCCGCCTGCGAACGGCTGGTCGGCGGGCGGACGGCCACGCTGGTCGTCGACGATCCCGCCACCGCCCGGCGCATCTCGCGGTCGCCCGCCGTCGCGCCGGCGGTGCGACGGCATCCCGGGCAGTGCGCCTACGTCATCTTCACCTCCGGCTCGACCGGGGAACCCAAAGGGGTGCTGGGCACCAACGGCGCGGTGCTGAGCTATTTCGCCGACCACCGCGAACGCGTCTACCGGCCGGCCGTGGCGCGGCTGGGCCGTCCGCTGCGCATCGCGCACGCCTGGTCGCTGAGCTTCGACGCGTCCTGGCAACCGCTGGTCGGGCTGCTCGACGGCCACGCCCTGCACCTGTTCGAGCCCGGGGAGATGCGCGACGCCGACCGGCTGGTGGCGGGCATGGCCGCCCATCGGGTGGACATGATCGACACCACCCCGTCGATGCTCGGACAGCTGCGCGCCGCCGGGCTGCTGAAGCAGGGCCTGCCGGTGCTCGCCCTGGGCGGCGAGGCGATCGACGGCGCACTGTGGGAACAGCTGCGCGGCCTGCCCGCGGCGGGGGTGTGCGGCGCGGTGTACAACTGCTACGGGCCCACCGAGGTGACCGTCGAGGCGGTCGTGGCGGCGGTGGGTGACCACCCGGCACCGACGATCGGCACCGCCAACGCCGGAACGTTCGCCTACGTGCTGGATTCCGGCCTGCGCATGGTGCCCCACGGCGCCGTCGGTGAACTGTACCTGGGCGGCGCACAACTCGCCCGCGGCTACCTCGGCCGGCCGGCGCTGACCGCCGCGCGTTTCGTCGCGGACCCCTTCCGTCCCGGCCGGCGCATGTACCGGACCGGCGATCTGGTGCGTCGCCTGCCGCACGGCGGGTACGCCTACCTGGGCCGCGCCGACACCCAGGTCAAGATCCGCGGCTACCGGGTCGAGATCGGGGAGATCGAGGCCGCGCTGCGCGGCCACCCCGCGGTCGCCGACGCGGCGGTGTCCGTCGTGCGACGCGAAAGTTCCACCACCTTGGTCGGTTTCGTGGCGTGTGAGGACACCGCGCCCGTCGATCCGGACCGGGTGCGCACCGCGCTCGCCGAGCGGCTGCCGTCCTACATGGTTCCGGCGCGCGTCGTGGTGTTGCCGCGGCTGCCGGTGAACGACAACGGCAAGCTGGACCGGCACGCGTTGGACCTGCAGGCCGAGCGCGCACTGTCGCCGGCGGGCGACGGCGCGGCGGCCGCCACCGAAACCGAAAGGTCGCTGTGCGAGGTGTTCGGGGAGCAGTTCAACGGGGTGGTGCCCCGCCCCGACGACGACTTCTTCGCGTTGGGGCTGGACAGCATCGTGGCGATCTCTTTGGTACACAAGGCGCAACGGCGCGGGCTCACGCTCAGCCCGCGGATGGTGTTCGCCGCGCCGACGATCCGCCAACTCGCGGCCGCGATCGACGCGGGACCCGCGCCGGACGCGTCGGCGCCGGGTGCGGAGTACGGCGAGGTGTTGCCCTTGCCGATGGTGTCGTGGCTCTACGAGCACGGCAACTACCGGCGGTTCACCCATACCGTCCTGCTGCGGTTGCCGTCCGGCATCGACCGCGCGTCGATCGAGTCGATGCTGCAGTCGTTGCTCGACGGGCACGACACCCTGCGCTCGATCCTCGTCGACACCGCCGCGGGCGCTCGCCTCGTCACCCGCGAGCGCGGCACCGTCCGCGCCGCCGACCTGCTCAGCCGGGTGCGGCTCGCGGAACCCACCGACGCAGCGCTGGTTTCGGCCATCGCCTCTTCGGCCCGGGCCGTGCTGGACGAGATCGATCCCCGCGCCGGCGCGATGGTGCGCGCGGTCTGGTACTCCGGTGCCGAGCACGCGGACGTGCTGCTGCTCACCGCGCACCACCTGACCGTGGACGTGGTGTCCTGGCACATCATGCTGGGCAACCTGGTCGAGGCCTGGCGCTGCGTGCGGGCGGGGAACGCTCCGAAGATGCTGCCGGAGTTCACCTCCTACCGGCGCTGGTGCGACCTGATGTGGGAGCGGGCCGCCACGTCCGAGGTGCGCGACCAGCTCGCCTACTGGCTCGACCAGGTCGGCGGGCCCGATCCGGCGTTGGGGACCCGGCCCGTCGATCCCACCCGCGACACCTGGTCCACGCTGCGGGTGACCCGGGTCGCCGTCGACGCCGAGACCACCGGGCGCATGCTCGCCGCGGTCACCAAAGACGAAGGGGTGCGCGAATTCCTGCTCACCGCAACCACCATGGCCGTCGCCGGCTGGCGCCGCGAGCGCGGCCAGGACCCGGCCACCGGCACGCTCGTCGCGCTCGAGGGACACGGGCGCGCCGACGCCGTGCTCGACACCGACACGACCAACACCGTCGGGTGGTTCACCAATGCCTACCCGGCGCGCCTGGGCGCGGGAGCCGGGGCGCTCGACGTCGAACGGGCCGAGCGGGACCCGCGCGCGGCCGGGGCGCTGCTCGAGGCGGTGGTGGCCCACCTCGGGGCGGTCCCCAACGGCGGCCTGGACTTCGGGCTGCTGCGCTACGTCCGGGGGGTGCCCGAGTTGCGGGCAGCCGCCGAGCCGCAGATCCAGTTCAGCTATCTGGGCCGGCTCGACCTCGGGGTCGGCGCACAGCCATGGTCGCTGCTCACCGGGTCCTACATCGACGCGCTCCCCGATGACCCAGAACCCGACCTGCCGCTGCGGTTCGCCCTGAATCTCAGCGCCTTCGTGGCGATGACGCCGGAGGGCGTGCAACTGATCAGCAACTGGCGCTGGTGCGAAGCGCTGTTCGCTTCCGCCGACATCGACCGCCTGACGCAGCTGTGGCGGCGCGGGGTCGCCGCGCTCGTCGCCGACCTGGATCGACCGCACGAAAGGGACCGACGTGACCGCGAGCCAACGCATGGGTGACGGCGCCGGCCGGGTGAGCAGGGACGAGATCAGGGTTGCCGTTGCCGCCCAACTCGGCTGCCCGGCGACCGACATCGCCGACGAGGCCAACCTGATCCAGCTGGGCCTGAACTCGATCCGCATGATGGCCCTGGCCGGGGGCTGGCGAAAGCGCGGCGCGGACATCACCTTCGCCCAGCTCGCGGACGCGCCGACGGTCGAATCCTGGCACGCCCTGCTCGGGGCCGGGAACAACGGAGGCGCCGCCGACGCCGCCGCCGCCGAGCCCACGCCCGAGGACGCGCCGTTCCCGTTGGCCACCATGCAGCACGCCTACTGGATCGGGCGCTCCGACGAACAGGAACTCGGCGGTGTCGCGACCCACCTCTACGTCGAATTCGACGGGGGATCAGTCGATCCCGAGCGCCTCGAGCGGGCGGTGTCCGGTCTGGTCGCCAACCATCCCATGCTGCGCACCCGGGTCCTTCCGGACGGGACCCAACAGACGATGCCCGAACCGGGCAGGACGGTCTTCGCCGTGCTCGATCTCCGCGGCCACGGCCCCGACGCCGTCCGGTCCGGGCTGGCCGAGTTACGCGACCGCAAGACGCATCAGCGCCTGGCGATCGAGGATGCCCAGGTGCTCGACGTCACGCTGACCCTTTACGACCCGAACCGCAGCCGCCTGCATCTCGACGTCGACATGCTGGCGGGCGACGCGATGAGCTACCGCGTCCTGGTGTCGGAGCTGGCCGAGATGTACAACGGGGCGGTGCTGCAGCCGCCCGGCTACAGCTACCGGCGCTATCGCACGGAACGCCGGGTCGACGCCGCGGCGCGAGCCCGGGACCGGCAGTGGTGGCAGCAGCGGTTGCCCGAGCTGCCCGGCGCGCCCGACCTGCCGACCGTGCCGGTCGGGGAGCGGAGCGCACCGCACCGCACCGCGCGTCACCACCACTGGTTGGCGCCCGAGGCCAAGCAGCGGCTGCTGGCCGGTGCCCACGCCCGCGGCGTCACGCCGGCGATGGCGTTGGCGGCGGTGTTCGCCGACACCGTCGGCGGGTGGTCGGCGCAGTCGAGCTTCCTGCTCAATGTGCCGTTGTTCCAACGGGAACCGGCCCACCCCGACATCGCGCGGGTGGTCGGGGACTTCACCTCCTCGGTCCTGCTCGAGGTCGACGTCACCGACAACGTCTCGGTGACCGAGCGGGCCCGCGCCATCCAGCGCAGCATGTACGAAAGCGGTTCGCACGCAGCCTATTCCGGGCTCGAGGTGCTGCGCGACCTCGGCCGCCTCCGCGGCGAGCCGGTGCTGGCGCCGGTGGTTTTCACCAGCGCGCTCGACCTCGGCGAACTGTTCTCGGCCACCGTGACCGAGACCTTCGGCGACCCGGTGTGGATCGTCTCGCAGGGGCCCCAGGTGTTGCTCGACGCCCAGATGACCGAGCTGGGTGGCGGATTGCTGGTGAACTGGGACGTGCGCGAGTCCGCCTTCCCGCCGGGGCTCGTCGACGCCATGTTCGCCGCGTTCACCAAGGCGGTCCAGCGACTGGCCGACGGCGATGCGGGCTGGGAGGCGGAGGCGGCGGTGCGGCTGCCCAGCGCCCAGGCGCGCGTCCGCGCGGCCGTCAACGCGACCGACGGCCCGGTCAGCGGGCGCTGTCTGCACCAGGGATTCTTCGAGCACGCCGCGGCAACCCCGGACGCGCCGGCCGTGGTCTGGGGCCTACCCGATGCAGCAGCCGGCACCGAGGGCGCGTGGAGCTACGGGGAACTCGCCGGGCGCGCGCTGGCGGTGGCCGGGGCGCTGCGCGCCGCCGGGGTTCGCCAGGGTGACGCGGTCGCCGTTCAACTGCCCAAGGGCCCCGACCAGATCCTGGCCGTGCTCGGGGTGCTGGCCGCGGGGGGCGTCTACGTGCCGATCGGGTTCGACCAGCCGGAGGGCCGGCGGGCCAAGATCCTGCAGTCCGCCGCCATCGTCGCGGCGCTGACCATCGAGGGCGCGACCATGGGCCCGTCGATCCGGTGCCTGCCCATCGACGCGGCGCAACGGCACGAGCCGCCGCTGCCGGCGCCGGTGCTGCCCGACACCGGCGAACTCGCGTACGTGATCTTCACGTCCGGTTCCACCGGCCTGCCCAAAGGGGTCGACATCAGGCACTGCGGGGCGATGAACACCATCGACGCGCTCAACGACTGGTTCGGCATCGGCGCCGGCGACCGGGTGCTGGGGCTGGCCGCCCTCGAGTTCGACCTGTCGGTCTACGACATCTTCGGCCTGCTGTCGGCGGGGGGCTCGATCGTGTCCATGGACCCCGGGCAGCGGGCGGCGGCCACCACCTGGGTGGAACTGATTCGCCGCCACCGGGTTTCGGTCCTCAGCTCCGTGCCGAGCTGGCTGGACATGATCTTGGAGCTGGGCGGGGACCGGCTGGGCGACTCGCTGCGCGTGGCCATGCTGTGCGGCGACTGGGTGGGCGCGGACCTGGCCCGCAGGCTCACCAGGCAGGTTCCGGGCTGCCGGTTCGCCGGTCTGGGCGGCGCGACCGAGACCTCGGTCCACGGCACCGTGTGCGAGGTGGTCGGCGACCCACCGGCGCACTGGGCGACGGTGCCGTTCGGGGTGCCGATGCGCAATGTGCGCTGCCGGATCGCCTCGCCGGCGGGGCGTGACTGTCCCGACTGGGTTCCCGGCGAACTGTGGTTCAGCGGCCCCAACCTCGCCGCGGGATACCGCAACGACCCCGAACGCACCGCCGAGCGCTTCGTCGAGCACGACGGGATGCGCTGGTACCGCACGGGCGACCTGGCGCGGTACTGGCCCGACGGGACGATCGAGTTCCTCGGCCGGGCCGACCACCAGGTGCAGATCCGCGGGTACCGCGTCGAACTCGGCGAGGTGGAGAGCGCGCTGCGTACCGTGCCGGGAGTGCGGCATGCCGTCGCGGCCGTCGTCGGCGCCGCCGCGCCGCGGCTGGCCGCCGCGGTCACCGGGGAGCCGGTTGGCGACATCATCGCCGCGGTGTCAGAACTGTTGCCGCACTACATGATTCCCACGCGCATCGTGGTCCTGGAGCGAATACCGCTGACTCCCAACGGCAAGGTGGACCGGCCTGCGGTGATCGCACTGCTCGAGGGGCTGGACCACGAGGGGGGCGACGGCGCCCCGCGCAACGACGTCGAGGCGGCGATCGCCGAGATCGTCGGCGAGGTGCTGGGCGTGGAATCCGTGGGCGTGCACGACGATTTCTTCGCGTTGGGCGGCGACTCGGTGTTGGCGACCACGGCGATCGCCCGGATCCGCGACTGGCTGGACGTCGGGCACGCCATGGTCGCGGACCTGTTCGCCGCACGCACCGTCGCCGGTCTGGCCGAGCGGCTGGACGCGCGCGAGTCGCAACGCGGCACGCCGGACCGGCTCGCCGTCATCGCCCGCCACTACCTCGAGGTGGCCGCGATGACGGACGAGGAAATCCTGGCCCTCGACCGCACGCGAGCGTGACCGGACGACGAACGGTTCTAATCTGCTACACAGGTTGAGCACAGCTGCCCCTGCGTCCACATGGGTACCGTCGCGATAACGAAAAGCATCGTCACTGGGAAAGCAGCCGCAACAGGGCGCACAATGGCACCACCCATCACACACCGAGGGGGAACCTGACCATGAAGACCTTCGCATCGATCACCACGGGCGCGGCGGCGCTGGGGGCATTTGCCGCCGCAGCCGTCGGCGTGACGTCCGTCGCGTCCGTTCCGGCCGCCGGCCCGGCCCAGGTGCAGCTCGCGGCGGTCGGCGCGCCGCTGCCGCAGGACCCGCCGGCCCCAGCTCAGGGCGCGACCGTCCCGACCGCCGCGCAGCTGACGGACGTGCTGAACAGCCTGGCCGACCCGAACGTCTCGTTCTCCGACAAGGGCAACCTGGTCCAGGGCGGGATCAGCGGCATGGAAGCCCACGTCGCCGACAAGAGACTGAAGAAGGCCGCCAAGAACGGTGACCTGCCCCTGTCGTTCAACGTGACCAACATCCGGCCGGCCGCGCCCGGTTCGGCCACGGCCGACGTGGCGGTGTCGGGCCCCAAGCTGACATCGCCGGTCAGCCAGAGCGTCACGTTCGTCAACCAGGGCGGCTGGGTGCTGTCGCGCTCCTCGGCGATGGAGTTGCTGCAGGCCGCCGGCCAGTCGTCATGACGTCACGTTCGGCTCCAGCGAAGGGAAAAACCGTGAAACGCGTTGCAACCGTGGCCGCTCTGGTCCTCATCGGCGGCGCAGCCGCGGGCATCGCTGCGACTTCCGCCGCACCGCAGGCCGACCTGGCGCAGGTGCGGCCTGCCGCGGTCGCCGCCCCGCTGCCCCAGAATCCCCCGTCGCCGGCGCCGGGCCAGAACCTGCCGACCGCGGAGCAGTTGTCGAACCTCTGCAACCAGGTCACCGATCCCGG
Organism: Mycobacterium cajalii; assembly: GCF_045809005.2. Taxonomy (NCBI): domain Bacteria; kingdom Bacillati; phylum Actinomycetota; class Actinomycetes; order Mycobacteriales; family Mycobacteriaceae; genus Mycobacterium; species Mycobacterium cajalii. The sequence goes on along the minus strand of NZ_CM141436.1, from coordinate 4,290,951 downwards.
CGTGTCCTACACGACCAAGAACGACCTGGTCGAGAACGGCATCAGTCCGGACGAAGGCCACGTCGCCGACCACGACCTGCGCAAGGCCTACCGGCACGGAAACTTCCCGGAGACGTTCACCGTCACCAACATCGCGCCGGCCGGCCCGAACATGGCCCAGGCCGACGTGGCCATCGCCGGCCCGAAGTTCGCCGGTCCGGTCACCAAGCACCTCGCGTTCGTCAACCAGAACGGCACCTGGATCATGCAGCACGACGCCGCGATCGCCCTGATACAGGCCGCGACGGCGACGGACTAACCGACCACGCCACTCACGTCGGTCCGCGCGACGCGCGCCGGGTCGGCCAGCACGTCGATCGCGGCGATCCGCCCGCCGCGCACCACGAACCCCATGGTCGCCGTCGCGCGGCCGGCGACGAACACGACCGCGCCCGCGGCGCCGTTGACTGCGGCGGCGCGCACCTCGCGCTCGGGTCCCGCGTAACCTCGCGCCTCCTCGGCGACCGGTGAGGCGCCTTCGGCGCGGACCGCTGCGGCGCCGGGACCGAAGTCGCCGCGCAGCACCACGTCGGGATGCAACACAGACACCAGCCGGCCCAGGTCGCCGGTCCGGCCCGCCGCGAAGAACGCGTCGACGACCTCGCGCTGCGCGACGATGTCGGCGTCGGGAACCGGGGCGGTCCGCTCGATGCGCCGGCGCGCCCGGCTGGCCAGCTTGCGGGTCGCCTCCGGCGTCCGTTCGACGATGGGCGCGATCCGGTCGAACGGGACGGCGAAGACGTCGTGCAGCACGAAGGCGAGGCGCTCGGCCGGTGGCAGCGTGTCCAGCACCACGAACAGCGCCATCCCGACCGCGTCGGCCAGCATCAGCGCATGCTCGGGATCGGATTCTCCGGGCGCGTCGACGATCGGGTCCGGCAGGAGCGCGACGGCTTCGTCGCGGGCCCGGCGGCCGCGCAGCGCGTTCAGGCAGATGCGGGCCACCACGGTGGTGAGCCAGGCTCGAGGTTGCGGATGCCCTCGGGATGCCGGCCCAGCCACGCCTCCTGCACGGCGTCCTGGGCGTCGTCGACGGAGCCGAGCATGCGATAGGCGATGGCGCTCAGCCGCGGCCGGGCCCCTCGAAACGCGCCGTCAGCGATGCCTCGGCGGTCACGGCCCGGCACCGTCGGGCAGCGCGCAGACCCGGTTGCCGCAGAACCCGGACGACTCGATGCCGAGCGCGACGTTGAAGCGGGCGCGCAGGTTGCCCAGCGTGACGACGTGGGTGAGTGCGACCAGCTGGGCGGTGTCGAAATGCGCGCGCAGCGCCTCGAACAGCCCGTCGCCCACCTCGACCGGCGTGCGGCTGATGGCGGTGGCGTACTGCAGGATCAGCCTGTCGACATCGGAGAAGCACGAAGCGGTCCGATAATCGGACAGGGCCAGCAGCTCTTCGTCCGTGATCGGCGGCGCCCGACCGTGACCGGTTCGCTCAGCGCAGGTCCATGTCGAACACCCGGGCGTGCAGCACCGTGCGGTTGCGCAGCGCGGCGCGCACCGCGCGGTGCAGGCCGTCCTCGAGGTAGGTGATCCCCTTCCAGCGCACCGCGTGCGGGAAAAGGTCCCCGTAAAAGGTGGAGTCCTCGGAGAGCAGCCGGTCGAGCGCGAGCACCGTCGTCGTGGTGACCAATTCGTCCAGCCGGATCTGCTGCGGCGGTATGCGGGACCAGTCTTTGTACGACAGCCCGTGCTCGGGATAGGGCTTACCTTCCCGCACGCCTTTGAAGATCATGGGTCGACCATCGGCGATTCCGGCCCTGTCGAATCGCGCGAGCCCGACGCAACCATGCTCGATAGGCTAGCCGGAAAAGCCCTTCCCGGCGTCGACGCTCCCCGCTGCTGCCGGTCAGCGCATATCGGGGCCCGTAAAATAAAGCCGGTCAGCAGGCGTCAGGGAGGTGAGAAGCGATGGGTAGCGCCGACGAACGTCGTTTTGAGGTGCTGCGGGCCATCGTCGCCGACTTCGTCGCCACCAAGGAACCGATCGGTTCCAAGTCCCTGGTCGAGCGTCACAACCTGGGGGTGTCGTCGGCGACGATCCGCAACGACATGGCGGTGCTGGAGGCCGAGGGCTACATCGTGCAACCCCACACCAGCTCGGGGCGGGTGCCCACCGAGCAGGGCTACCGCGAGTTCGTCGACCGGCTCGACGACGTCAAGCCGCTGTCGGGACCCGAGCGGCGCGCGATCCAGGGCTTCCTCGAGTCCGGTGTGGACCTCGACGACGTGCTGCGCCGTGCGGTGCGGCTGCTGGCGCAGCTGACCCGCCAGGTGGCCGTGGTGCAGTACCCGACGCTGTCGTCGTCGACCGTGCGTCACCTGGAAGTGATCGCCGTGACCCCGGCCCGGCTGCTGATGGTCGTCATCACCGACTCCGGCCGGGTGGACCAGCGCATCGTCGAGCTCGGCGACGTCATCGACGACCATCAGCTCGCCCAGTTGCGCGACATGCTCGGCCAGGCGCTGATCGGCAAGAAGCTGTCGGCGGCCTCGGTCGCGGTGGCCGACCTCGCCGGGCAGCTGCGCGGAACCGACGGCCTGAGCGACGCCGTCGGCCGCTCGGCCACGGTGCTGCTGGAGTCGCTGGTCGAGCACACCGAGGAGCGCCTGGTGATGGGCGGCACCGCCAACCTGACCCGCAACGCCGCGGATTTCGGCGGCTCGCTGCGCTCCATCCTCGAGGCGCTCGAGGAGCAGGTGGTGGTGCTGCGGCTGCTGGCGGCCCAGCAGGAGGCCGGCAAGGTCACCGTGCGCATCGGTCACGAGACGGCCGTCGAGCAGATGATGGGCACCTCGGTGGTGACCACCGCCTACGGCACCTCCGACACCGTTTACGGCGGAATGGGTGTGCTGGGGCCCACCCGAATGGACTATCCGGGAACTATTGCCAGTGTTGCCGCGGTTGCTCTCTACATCGGCGAAGTGCTGGGTGGCCGGTGAACGTTCACCCGCATGATGCTCAGGCTTGCGCAGGCGCGGCGAAAAACCAGGTATAGGAGACTCAAGCGTGGCACGCGACTATTACGGGCTGCTCGGTGTGAGCAAGAACGCCAGCGATGCGGACATCAAACGCGCCTATCGCAAACTGGCGCGCGAACTGCATCCGGACGTCAACCCCGACGAGGCCGCGCAGGCGAAATTCCAGGAGATCAGCGCCGCCTACGAGGTGCTGAGCGACCCGGAGAAACGCCGGATCGTCGACCTCGGCGGGGACCCGCTGGAAAACGCTGCGGCGGGCGCCGGAGGTTTCGGCGGTTTCGGCAACCTGGGCGACGTGTTCGAGGCCTTCTTCGGCGGCGGCTTCAACGGCGGCGGGACGTCGCGGGGCCCCATCGGACGGGTCCGGCCCGGCTCGGACTCGCTGCTGCGGATGCGCCTCGACCTCGAGGAGTGCGCCACCGGCGTCACCAAACAGGTCACCGTCGACACCGCGGTGCTGTGCGACCGCTGCCAGGGCAAGGGCACCAACGGCGACTCCGCCCCGGTCCCGTGCGACACCTGCGGCGGTCGCGGGGAGGTCCAGACGGTGCAGCGTTCGCTGCTGGGCCAGGTGATGACTTCACGGCCCTGTCCCACCTGCCGCGGGGTCGGCGTGACCATCCCCGACCCGTGCCATCAGTGCATGGGCGACGGCCGGGTGCGGGCGCGCCGGGAGATCAGCGTCAAGATCCCCGCCGGCGTCGGCGAGGGCATGCGGGTGCGGCTCGCCGCGCAGGGTGAGGTCGGTCCCGGCGGCGGGCCGGCCGGCGACCTGTACGTCGAGGTGCACGAGCAGACCCACGACATCTTCGTCCGCGACGGCGACGACCTGCACTGCACGGTTTCGGTGCCGATGGTGGACGCGGCGCTGGGCGTCACGGTCACCGTCGACGCCATCCTGGACGGGATGAGCGAGATCACGATCCCGCCCGGCACGCAGCCGGGCACGATCATCACGCTGCGCGGACATGGGATGCCGCACCTGCGCTCGGGCGTCCGGGGCAACCTGCTCGTCCACGTCGAGGTGGTGGTCCCCACCCGGCTGGACCACCAGGACACCGAACTGCTGCGCGAGCTGAAGAACCGCCGCGGCCGCGACGTGGCCGAGGTCCGCTCCTCGCACCACGCCGGCAACGGCGGCGGGCTGTTCAGCCGGCTGCGCGAGACCTTCACCGGTCGCTGACCGGGGGGACGTCAGGGCTATCCCGAGATGGTGGCGACGCTGTTCTACGTCGACGCGCTGCCCGATGCCGGCGGGCTGGCCGTCGTCGACGGCGACGAAGGGTTTCACGCGGCGACCGTGCGCCGGATCCGGCCCGGCGAGCAGCTGGTGCTCGGGGACGGCGCCGGGGGCCTGGCCCGCTGCGAGGTCGAACACGCGGGTCGCGACGGACTGCGCGCGCGGGTGCTGGGGCGGTGGAGCGTCGCGCCCGGGCGGCCCCGGGTCACGGTCGTGCAGGCGCTGCCCAAGTCCGAGCGCTCGGAGCTGGCAATCGAACTGGCCACCGAAGCCGGCGCCGACGCGTTCGTCGCCTGGCAGGCGGACCGGTGCGTGGCCACCTGGCAAGGCGCGCGCGTCGACAAGGGGCTGCGCCGGTGGCGCGCCGTCGCCCGGTCGGCGGCCCGCCAATCCCGCCGCGCGCACATCCCGCCCGTCGAGGGCGTGCTGTCCACCGCGGCGCTCACCGAGCGGGTCCGCGCGGAGGTGGCCGCCGGCGTGGCAGTGCTGGCGTTGCACGAGGCGGCCACCGTTCGTCTGGTGGATACCTCTGTCGCGCAAGTAAATTCGGTTCTGTTGCTGGTCGGCCCGGAGGGCGGCATCGCGCCGCAGGAGATCGCCGCGCTGACCGGCGCGGGCGCGGTGGCGGTGCGCCTCGGTCCGCAGGTGTTGCGGACGTCGAGCGCGGCGGCGGTGGCGCTGGGCGCCCTGGGCGTGCTCACCGGGCGATGGGACCCGGGCGCCGACTGCGAAATCGGCGACGCGACGCGCCGCTGACGCGTCCCCGGGTGCGCGTCGGTGCCAGACCGCGCCGCAAATGCGCGCTTGGGAGGGGGTCGTGACCGGCGGTAGACTGGCGATCTGGAACGTGATCCCGGCAAACACCGGAAGGCAGGCATCGGAAACCACGTGACACCCCGTGAGACCAGCGTTGATGACGCGTTACCGGCTTCTGCCCAGGTTGATAGCAGCATCGACGTTCCGCCCGATCTCATCGTGGGACTGTTGGGTTCGGCCGACGAGAACCTGCGCGCCCTCGAACGCACGCTCAACGCGAACCTGCATGTGCGCGGCAACACCGTCACGTTGTCCGGCGACCCGGGCGACGTCGCGCTCGCCGAGCGGGTGCTCTCCGAGCTGGTCGCCATCGTGGCCGGCGGCCAGCCGTTGACCCCGGAGGTGGTGCGCCACAGCGTCGCCATGCTGGTCGGTGCCGGCAACGAGTCGCCGGCCGAGGTCCTCAGCCTGGACATCCTGTCGCGGCGCGGCAAGACGATCCGGCCCAAGACGCTGAACCAGAAGCGTTACGTCGACGCCATCGACGCCAACACCATCGTCTTCGGCGTCGGGCCCGCCGGCACCGGCAAGACCTACCTGGCCATGGCCAAGGCCGTCCGCACCCTGCAGACCAAGCAGGTGACCCGCATCATCTTGACCCGGCCCGCGGTGGAAGCCGGTGAGCGCCTTGGCTTTCTGCCGGGCACGCTGAGCGAGAAGATCGACCCGTATCTGCGGCCGCTCTACGACGCGCTCTACGACATGATGGACCCCGAGCTGATCCCGAAGCTGATGTCCGCCGGCGTGATCGAGGTGGCGCCGCTGGCGTACATGCGGGGGCGAGCTCAACCCCTGTTCACCAAGGTCTTGACGCCAACCGGGTTCCGTCCGATCGGTGAGTTGCAGGTGGGGGAATTCGTCATCGGGTCCGATGGGCTTCCGACCGAGGTTCTGGGCGTATATCCACAGGGCTTCAAGGAGATCTACCGGGTTTTCACGCAGGACGGTTCATCGACACTGGCCTCCGGTGACCACCTTTGGTCGGTGTACACCCGCGACGATCGGCGGCGGCACAAGCCGCCGCGCGTGCTGCAAACCAAGGAGATGGTCGGCAACCTCCGCGCGGCGCACTACCACCGCTACGAACTGCCTCTGCTGAGCGCGCCAGTGCGCTTCGCGGCCCGCCCCATGCCGCTGGATCCTTACGCCCTCGGCCTGCTCCTGGGCGACGGGTGCCTAACATGCGCCACCACACCGAGTTTCGCGACCACCGACCCCGAGCTTGGGGAAACACCGGGAAATCTCATCCCCGGGATTGAGGCTCGCCGCACGTCGGACGTTGACTATGCGCTCAACCGCGTCACTCGTCCGGGCGAAGTCATCACCCGGGAGAACCCGGTGACTGGCGCGCTGCGTCAGCTCGGGCTGGCGGGCACGCGCTCGAACACCAAGTTCATCCCCGCGGACTACCTGTGGAACACCCCCGAGGTGCGGTTGGCCGTGCTGCAGGGCCTGCTGGACTCTGACGGTGGCCCGGTCACCCGGCGCGGACGCAGTTGCCGTGTCCAGTTCTGCACGACGTCGAGCCGATTGCGCGACGACGTGGTGCTTTTGGTGCAATCGCTGGGCGGCGTCGTCTACTGGCGTACCAGGCCCGCCGACGGACGAAAGCCGGGACGTGCGCGCGGCAGGGACGTGCATTACCGCTTCGATGCCTATGTTCTCGACATCCGTCTGCCCGCCGGTTTGGCGCCGTTCCGGTTGGCTCGCACGGCCGAAAAGTACGACGAGACGGGCGGCGGACGGCCGATTCGCTTCATCGACCGCATCGAGTCCGCGGGGACCGAGGAGGCGGTATGCATTCAGGTCGCCGCCGCCGATTCGCTCTACGTCACCGAAGACTTCCTGTTGACCCACAACACCCTGAACGACGCGTTCATCGTCCTCGACGAGGCGCAGAACACCACCGCCGAGCAGATGAAGATGTTCCTCACCCGGCTCGGGTTCGGATCCAAGATCGTCGTCACCGGCGACATCACCCAGATCGACCTGCCGGGCGGCGCCAAGTCGGGCCTGCGGTCGGCGATGGAGATCCTCGACAGCGTCGACGACATCCACATCGCGGAGCTGACGAGCGCTGACGTGGTGCGCCACCGGCTCGTCTCGGAGATCGTGGACGCCTATGCGAGGTTCGAACAGCCCGGGCTGACGATGAATCGGGCGGCTCGCCGGTCGTCGGGTTCGCGCGGTCGCCGATAGTGGTCCCATGAGCATCGAAGTCTCCAACGAGTCCGGCATCGACGTCTCCGAGGCGGAACTGGTCAGCGTCGCACGGTTCGTCCTGGCGAAGATGGACGTCAACCCCGGCGCCGAGCTCTCGATGGTGCTGCTGGACACCGCCGCCATGGCCGACCTGCACATGCGGTGGATGGATCTGCCCGGCCCGACCGACGTGATGAGCTTCCCGATGGACGAGCTCGAGCCCGGCGGCCGGCCCGATGCCCCCGAACCGGGGCCGGCCATGCTCGGCGACATCGTGCTGTGCCCGGAGTTCGCCGCCGAGCAGGCCGCCGCGGCGGACCACAGCCTCGGCCACGAGCTGGCGTTGCTGACCATCCACGGGGTGCTGCACCTGCTCGGCTACGACCACGGCGAGCCGGACGAGGAGAAGGAGATGTTCGCCCTTCAGGACCGCTTGCTCGAAGAGTGGGTCGCGGAGCAGGTGGAGGCCTACCGCCAAGACCTGCAGGGTGAGAGAGACCAGCGGTTGCTCGACAAGTCGAGATACTTCGACAACTGAGCCGGCCGCGGCTCAGCGGGGTGGGCCCCACCGCAGCGGCAGACTGCTCGGCATGACCGCGCCCCCCGCAGTGAACGTGAAGGCCGGCGTGAAATCGGGCTCCAACTCGAAATCCGGTACGGCATCGAGGAACCCGCTGATGATCACGGCCAGCTCCAGGCGGGCCAGGGCTTTGCCCAGGCAACGATGGACTCCCGCCGCGAAGCTCCGGTGACGCTTGGGCCGGATTTTGCCATCGTCGGTCAGGGTCACCGACGACTGGTCGTCGGCCTCGAGGTTCGTCGTCGCCAGGCACAGGACCACCACCGAGCCCGCCGGTATCGTGACCCCGGCGAGCGTCACCTGTCGCGCGGTGAAGCGCCCGATGAAGGGGAAAGGCGTCTCGAGCCGCAGCAGCTCTTCGATGAACGCCCCGATCTGATCGGGGTGGTCGCGCAGCGAGCGACGAAGCCGCCGGTCGCGCGCCAGGTGCAGCAGCGCCGACCCGATGGCTGCCTGGATGGCGTCCTGGGCGGAGCACAGCAGGGCGTAGAACCCGATCACCTCGTTCTCGGTGAGCGGGTCGGCGCCGGTGAGCAGCTGCGAGGCAAGCGCCGGCCGCTCGTCGCCCGTGATGGCCTCGACGAGGTAGGCGAACAGCCCGGAAGCGTGGGGTGACCCGGGCGTGTCCCAGTTGACGTCCTCCGCCCATGCGGCCAGCTTGTCCCGGTCGCCCGGCGGGAGCCCGCACAGCGCCGTCAACACGCCGAAGGGGAACGGAACGGCGACGTCGGCGATCGCGTCGCACCCACCGCGGGGCACCAACGCGTCGATGAGCGCCGACGCCTGCTCCCGCAGCGCGGGCAGCAGCGCATCCACCGCGCGCGGGGTGAAAAAAGGCTGCAGAATCCGGCGGAAGCGCGAGTGCTCGGGCGGATCGTAGGCAAGCGGGACCGGGGTCGGCAGCGTTTTCATCCCGGCACCGGGCACCGGGAGCGGCTGCCTGCGTGAGGTGAAGGTGGCGTAGTCGCCGAGTGCCGCCAGCACGTCTTCGCGGCGCGTCAACAGGTAGTAGCCGCCCATTCCGACGAACACGCCCTCGGACTGCAGCGCGCGCCAGTAGTCCTTGGGATCGTCCGCGATCACGATCCGATCGGCATCGGCGAACGGCGGCAGCGGTGGGGGGAAGTCGCTCGCCTGACCCACCGCCGGGTGGTGCGACCGACTGCACACGGGCCCAGAGCATAGAGCTCAATTCTTGGGTATTGCTGGCAAGTTGTTGGGTGTTCTCGGCCGGTTTGGGAGCCGGCCGAGGCGCCCGCGCAGGCGTTGAGCGTCGGGGCGACCGGCGTGGCGGGGCGGTATGTCAAAATGTCCGCATGGCAGGAAGTTTGCCGGACATTGCGGCCTTCGACCTTTGACCGGACTGAATGAGTTGCTCGGCGCGATCGCGCTGATCGCCCTGGGCGGACTCTTTGCGGCGATCGACGCCGCCATCGGCACGGTGTCGCTGGCCCGCGTTCAGGAGCTGGTGCGCGAGGAGCTGCCCGGTGCGGTGGCATTGTCCCGGGTGATGGCCGAGCGGCCGCGCTACATCAACCTGATGGTGCTGCTGCGGATCACCTGCGAGATCACCGCGACCGCGTTGCTGGTGGTGTTCTTCCGGCACGCCCTGAGCCTGGACGGCGGGCTGTTCGTCGCCGCGATCATCATGGTCGTGGTCAGCTTCGTCGTCATCGGGGTTGGCCCGCGCACGCTCGGGCGCCAGCACGCCTACTCGATCTCGCTGGCGACGGCCGTTCCGCTGCAGGTGATTTCGTGGTTGCTGATGCCGATCAGCCGATTGCTGGTCGTGCTGGGTAACGCACTCACGCCGGGCCGTGGGCTGCGCAACGGGCCGTTCGCGTCCGAGATCGAGTTGCGCGAGGTCGTCGATCTGGCCCAGCAGCGCGGCGTCGTCGCCGCCGACGAGCGCCGGATGATCCAGTCGGTGTTCGAACTCGGCGACACCCCTGCCCGCGAGGTGATGGTGCCGCGCACCGAGATGATCTGGATCGAAAGCGACAAGCTGGCCAGCCAGGCGATCAACCTGGCCGTCCGCAGCGGCCATTCCCGGATCCCGGTGATCGGCGAGAACGTCGACGACATCGTCGGGGTGGTGTATCTGAAAGACCTTGTCCAGCATACTTTCCTGTCGGAAGACGGCGGCCGGGACACCACCGTGGCGCAGGTGATGCGCCCGGCGGTGTTCGTGCCGGACTCCAAGCCGCTCGACGCGCTGCTGCGGGACATGCAGCGCGACCGCAACCACATGGCCCTGCTGGTCGACGAGTACGGGGCGATCGCCGGCCTGGTCAGCATCGAAGACGTGCTCGAGGAAATCGTCGGCGAGATCGCCGACGAGTACGACCAGGCGGAGACGGCGCCGATCGAGGACCTGGGCGACAGGCGTTTCCGCGTGTCGGCCCGGCTGCCGATCGAGGACGTCGGGGAGTTGTACGGGGTGGAGTTCGACGACGACCTCGACGTCGACACCGTGGGCGGACTGCTGGCCCTGGAACTGGGCCGGGTCCCGCTGCCGGGCGCCGAGGTGGTGTCGCACGGCCTGCGCCTGCACGCCGAGGGCGGTGTCGACCATCGCGGCCGGGTGCGGATCGGCACCGTCCTGCTGAGCCCGGCCGAGCCCGACCGGTCCGACCGCGCGGAAGCCGGCCGGCATGGGTGAGCGGTCCGGCGCCGAGCGTGTGCTCACGGCGGGAATTTCCGCCGTCTGTCGCCCTGGACGCACGTTCGGCGAAAGGCTGTCATGACGGAATTCCGTTCGGGCTTCGTGTGTTTGATCGGCCGGCCCAACACCGGCAAGTCGACGCTGACCAACGCGCTGGTGGGTGCCAAGGTGGCGATCACATCCATGCGGCCGCAGACCACCCGGCACACCATTCGCGGGATCGTGCACCGGGCGGACTTCCAGATCATCCTGGTCGACACGCCGGGCCTGCACCGGCCGCGCACCCTGCTGGGCAAGCGGCTCAACGACCTGGTCCGCGACACCTACGCCGAAGTCGACGTGATCGGGCTGTGCATCCCGGCCGACGAGGCGATCGGCCCCGGCGACCGGTGGATCGTCGAGCAGGTCCGCGCGGTCGCGCCGACGACCACCGTCGTCGGGATCGTCACCAAGATCGACAAGGTACCCAAGGACCGGCTGGCCGCGCAGCTGGTCGCGGTCAGCGAACTCGTCGGCCCGTCGGCCGAGATCGTGCCGGTGTCGGCGGTCAGCGGGGAACAGGTCGACGTGCTGGTCGACGTCCTGGCCGTGGCCCTGCCGCCGGGCCCGGCGTACTACCCCGACGGCGAGCTGACCGACGAGCCGGAGGAGGTCCTGATGGCCGAGCTCATCCGCGAAGCGGCCCTCGAGGGGGTGCGCGACGAACTCCCGCATTCGCTTGCCGTGGTGATCGACGAGGTCAACCCGCGCGAGGGTCGCGACGACCTGATCGACGTGCACGCCATCCTCTACGTCGAGCGGTCCAGCCAGAAGGGGATCGTCATCGGCAAGGGCGGGGCCCGGCTGCGGGAGGTGGGCACCGCGGCGCGCACCCAGATCGAAAAGCTGCTGGGCACCAAGGTCTATCTCGACCTGCGGGTCAAGATCGCCAAGAACTGGCAGAGCGACCCCAAACAGCTTGGCCGGCTTGGCTTCTAGAGCGTCGTTTTCTCCCGCCCGTAGCGGGTAGGCCGTGTGGACCTGCGCAGTCCCGAGGCTGCCGTGTCGCCTCAGCGCGCAGCGTCCGCGCCGGCGTTCCACCACACCTGCGGCTGCTTGCTCGCCCAGCCGCAGACGGCTTCGAGTTCCGCGGCCAGCGAGACCAGCATGGGTTCGCTGTCCGCCGGGCCCATCAGCTGCACCCCGATCGGCAGGCCGTCGGAGGTGAACCCCGCCGGCACGTTGATCGACGGCCAGCCCAGCACGTTCCACGGCCACGTCACCGGGCACGCGCGGATCATGGTGCGGTCGAGGCGGTAGCTGCCCAGCCGGTCGAACGCGTGCACCGGGGGAGGGGGCTGCGCGGTGGTCGGTGCCAGCACCACGTCGACGATGTCGAAGACCGAGCCGACGCGGCGCTGGGCGGCTGCCTCGTGGCGGCGGGCGCTGCGCAGCGTCGCCTGCCCCAGCACGTGGCCGGTGCGCAGATTGGCCACGGTGCGCGGATCGAAGGTGACGCCGTCGCCCAGGCGCTCCTCCCACTCGCGCAGGCCCGCGGTGGACCGGACCAGGAAGTCCCACGACAACCGCAGGCCGTAGTCGGGGTTGCCGGGCACGACGGTGTGGCCGAGCAGTTGCAGTTGCTTGGCCACGGCGCGCGTCGCGGCCGCGATCTCCGGGTGCAGTTTGGCGCGAAAACCGGTGAACGGGAAGCGGGTTGACAGCGCGATGGTCAGCGGTCCGGGGGCTTTGCCGACGTAGTCGGAAACCCGGACCGGGCGCGGCCTGTGCCGCTCGGCTTCGACGTTGCCGGACGCGGCGTCGAGGACCAGGGCCGCATCGGCCACCGTGCGGGCCAGCACGCCGTTGACCGTGATGCCGTTGAACGCCTCCGACAGCGGCCAGGTGGAGATGCGGCCCCGCTGCGGCTTGATGCCCACCAGGTGCGTCCACGCGGCCGGGATGCGGATGCTGCCGGCACCGTCGGAGCCGATGGCGGCGGTGACCAGGCCCGCGGCCACCGCGGCCGCGCTGCCGCCCGACGACCCGCCGGGGGTGTGCCGCCGCGACCACGGGTTGCGGGTGTGCCCGAAGCCGGGCCCGCTGGTGAACGGCCATTGGCCCAGTTCGCAGGTGTTGGTCTTGCCGACGATCACCGCGCCGGCGGCCTTCAGGCGCCGAACCACCTCGGCGTCCTGGGTGGCGGGACTGACATAGCCGTCGGTCCCGTACGCGGTGGGCACTCCAGCAACGTCGACGTCGTCCTTGACCGCGATCGGGACGCCGAGCAACGGGGCGGTGTCGCCGGCGGCCCGGCGGCGGTCGGCCTCGGCCGCGTCGGCCAGCGCCGACTCGGTGAGCACCACCCGGAAGGCGTTCAGCGTGGACTGGCTGACATTGATGGCGTGCAGGGAACGGCGCACCAACGTGTCCGACGTCACCGAGCGGCTGGCGAGCTGATAGAGCAGGTCAGTCAGCGTGGGCAGGCGCTGGCTGCCGGAACCGGGAACGGATCCGGAAGTGGACCCACGAGCGCCAACCACGGGGTACGAGACTATCGGCGCGGATACCCGCGATGTCGCGGCGGGGTGCAAAACTGTTGTAATGCGGCTGTATCGAGACCGGGCGGTTGTACTGCGCCAGCACAAGCTCGGCGAGGCCGACCGGATCGTCACCCTGCTGACCCGCGAGCACGGACTGGTCCGCGCGGTGGCCAAGGGCGTGCGCCGCACCCGCAGCAAATTCGGGGCGCGGCTGGAGCCCTTCGCGCACATCGACGTCCAACTGCACCCGGGCCGGAACCTGGACATCGTGACCCAGGTGGTCTCGATCGACTCGTTCGCCACCGACATCGTCAACGACTACGGCCGGTACACCTGCGGGTGCGCGATGCTGGAAACCGCCGAACGCCTCGCCGGCGAGGAGCGGGCACCCGTCCCTGTCCTGCATCGGCTCACGGTGAGCGCGCTGCGGGCGGTGGCCGACGGGCACCGCCCCCGCGACCTGCTGTTGGACGCCTACCTGCTGCGTGCCATGGGCATCGCCGGATGGGCACCGGCGCTCAACGAGTGCGCCCGGTGCGCCACACCCGGGCCGCACCGGGCCTTTCACATCGCCGCCGGGGGCAGCGTCTGTCCGCACTGCCGCCCCGCCGGTTCCACCACCCCGCCCCCGGGGGTGCTGGACCTGATGTGTGCGTTGCACGATGGTGACTGGGAGGCCGCCCAGGAGGCGCCGCAGTCGCACCGCAGCCACGTCAGCGGGCTGGTGGCCGCACACCTGCAATGGCATCTGGAGCGGCAGCTCAAAACGCTGCCGCTGGTCGAGCGGACGTACCGGGCCGACCGCACGGTCGCCGACCTGCGCGCGGCACTCACCCGGCAGGACATGGCCTGTGGCTAAGAAGGCCGACCGCAAGCCGGCCCCCGCCGGCTTCCCGCAGCTGCCGCCCGCCCCCGACGACTACCCGGTCTTCCCCGACACCTCGACGTGGCCCGTCGAGTTCCCCGAGCTGCCACCCGCATCCGGCGGCGGCCCGCGCAGGCCGCCCCAGCACATTTCCAAGGCGGCCGCGCCGCGCATACCGGCCGACCGCCTGCCCAACCACGTCGCCATCGTGATGGACGGCAACGGCCGCTGGGCCACCCAGCGCGGGCTGCGCCGCACCGAAGGACACAAGATGGGCGAGGCGGTGGTGATCGACATCGCTTGTGGGGCAATTGAACTCGGCATTAAATGGCTCAGCCTTTACGCCTTTTCCACCGAGAACTGGAAGCGCTCGCCCGAGGAAGTCCGGTTCCTGATGGGTTTCAACCGCGACGTGGTGCGGCGGCGCCGCGAGAGCCTCAACGAGATGGGCGTCCGGATCCGGTGGGTGGGCTCGCGGCCGCGGTTGTGGCGCAGCGTCATCAACGAGCTGGCGATCGCCGAGGCGATGACGGACGGCAACGACGTGATCACCGTCAACTACTGCGTCAACTACGGTGGCCGCACCGAAATCGCGGAAGCCACAAGGGAAATCGCTCGCGAGGCCGCCGCGGGCCGGCTGAACCCGGATCGGATCACCGAGTCCACGATCGCCCGCCACCTGCAGCGGCCCGACATCCCCGACGTCGACCTGTTCCTGCGGACGTCGGGGGAGCAGCGGTCCAGCAACTTCATGCTGTGGCAGGCGGCCTACGCCGAGTACATCTTTTCCGACAAGCTGTGGCCCGACTACGACCGCCGCGACCTGTGGGCAGCTTGCGAGGAATATGCTTCCCGCAATCGACGATTCGGGAGTGCTTAGTGCCGTCACTGCAGGAGCGTCTGGCGTCGGTCCTGGTCGACGTCATGCCCGTCGACGAGGAGCCCGACGGTGCGCTGACGATCCGCCACGACGGCACGATCGCGTCGCTGCGGGTGGTCAACATCGCCGAGGGTCTGGACCTGGTGTCGCTCACCCAGGTCCTGGCGTGGGACCTGCCGCTCACCAAGAAGATCGCCGAGCAGGTGGCCCGGCAGGCGCGGGACAGCAACTTCGGCAGCGTGACGCTCGTGGAGAAGGTCAACAGCAAAGCGGTGCAGCGCAATTCCGGCAAGGGCTCGGCCAAGAGCGCCGACGTGATCATGCGGTACAACTTTCCCGGCGCCGGCCTGACCGACGACGCCCTGCGCACCCTGGTCCTGCTGGTGCTGGACACCGGGGCCGAGATGGCCCGCACACTGACGTCCTAGGACCTGCACTCCGAGCACAAACCGAAGATCTCGATGGTGTGGCTGACGTCGGAGAAGCCGTGCTTGGCGGCCACCTGCGCGGCCCACTCCTCGACCTCGTGGTCGCCCACCTCGATGGTGGAGCCGCAGTTGCGGCACACCAGATGGTGGTGATGGTGCTCCGAGCACCTGCGGTAGACGGACTCCCCGGTGTCGGTGCGCAGGGTGTCGACCATCCCCGCCGCCGCCATCGACTGCAGCGTCCGGTAGACGGTGGTCAGCCCGATGTTCTCGCCGCGGCGCCGTAGCTCGTCGTGCAGTTCCTGGGCCGAGCGGAATTCGTCGAGGGTCTCCAGCAGGGTGGAGATGGCCGCCCGTTGCCGGGTGGAGCGGACACTGGGTCCGGTCATGTGTCCTCGCCGGCGTGGGCGACGGCGTCGACGACGATGTGCGCCAGGTGGTGGTCGGCGAGCCGGTACATCACTTCGCGGCCCGAGCGCTCGCCGGTCACCACGCCCGCCGCCTTGAGGATCTTCAGGTGCTGGCTGACCAGCGGCTGCGGCACTCCCAGCGCGTCGACCAGCTCGTGGACGCAGCGCTGGGATTCGCGCAGCTGCAGCACGATGGCGATGCGCACCGGCGCGGCCAGCGCGCGCAGCAGTTCGCCGGCGGCGTCGAGGATCTCCCGCGGGGGCGGCACGGGATACCCGGCGAAGGCGGCGTGCCCGCCGGGGCCGTCCGGGCCGTGCTCGTGGGCGGCCACACCCAGGTCCGATCCCACGGCGCCGTCGGCCGCCGTCGGCGTGCGGGAGGACATCGCCATGGGGGAGTGATCACCTCGAGAAGTGCCGGGTTTCGGAACAGGCGACCGCGGGCTTCATCCAGCGGTTGCTTCCCACTGTCACATGCGTGATGACGCATGTCAAAGACCCCGGCGCTGATCGGTACCATGACGGAGGTTTGCATGCGGCGGCCCGTCTGCCGCACGTATCGGCTGATCTGGGAAGGGAGCGCACCACCCCGTGGCGTCCGTCATCGACACCGTAGTGAACCTGGCCAAGCGACGGGGTTTCGTGTATCCCTCCGGCGAGATCTACGGCGGCACCAGGTCGGCGTGGGACTACGGCCCCCTGGGGGTGGAACTCAAAGAGAACATCAAGCGGCAGTGGTGGCACTCGGTGATCACCGGCCGCGACGACGTCGTGGGGATCGATTCGTCGATCATCCTGCCCCGGCAGGTGTGGGTGGCCTCCGGGCATGTCGAGGTGTTCCATGATCCGTTGGTCGAATGCCTGAACTGTCACCACCGGCATCGCCAGGACCACATGCAGGAGGCGTACGCGGCGAAGAAGGGGATCGCCGACCCCGATTCGGTGCCGATGCGCGAGATCGTCTGCCCCGACTGCGGCACCAAGGGCCAGTGGACCGAGCCGCGCGAGTTCAACATGATGCTCAAGACCCATCTCGGACCGATCGAAACCGAGGAGGGGCTGCACTACCTGCGCCCCGAGACCGCACAGGGCATCTTCGTCAACTTCGCCAACGTGGTCACGACGGCCCGCAAGAAGCCGCCGTTCGGCATCGGCCAGATCGGCAAGAGCTTCCGCAACGAGATCACCCCGGGCAACTTCATCTTCCGCACCCGCGAGTTCGAGCAGATGGAGATGGAGTTCTTCGTCGAGCCACAGACTGCGAAGGACTGGCATCAGTATTGGATCGATACCCGGCTGCAGTGGTACGTCGACCTGGGTATCGATCCGCAGAACCTGCGATTGTTTGAACACCCCGCCGAAAAGCTGTCGCACTACTCGGACCGCACCGTCGATATCGAGTACAAATTCGGCTTCGCCGGGAATGCCTGGGGCGAGCTGGAAGGCATCGCCAACCGCACCGACTTCGACTTGTCTACGCACGCGAAACATTCCGGCGCGGACCTGTCCTTCTACGACCAGGCCACCGACACCCGGTACATGCCGTATGTCATCGAACCGGCGGCGGGCCTGACCCGGTCGTTCATGGCGTTTCTGGTCGACGCCTACAGCGAGGACGAGGCTCCGAATGCGAAGGGCGGGATGGACAAGCGCACGGTGCTTCGGCTGGATCCGCGGTTGGCGCCGGTCAAGGTCGCGGTGTTGCCGCTGTCCAGGCACGCCGACTTGAGCCCCAGGGCCGCGGCCTTGGCCGCCGAGTTGCGGAGATGCTGGAACGTCGACTTCGACGACGCGGGCGCGATCGGGCGGCGCTACCGCCGCCAGGACGAGGTGGGGACGCCGTTCTGCGTGACGGTGGATTTCGACTCGCTCGAGGACAACGCCGTCACGGTGCGCGAGCGTGACGCCATGACGCAGGAGCGGGTGGCGATGGACGGCGTCGCCGGTTATCTGGCGCCGCGGCTCAGGGGTTGCTAGCAGCTTCCGGCCGCGGTAGGTCCCGTCGAACGGACGTGATCGCCGAATTGAACGAGCTATTTTTTCGTCAGGAATTAGCAGCTGTGCTCGAAATTGCCCGGTCGGACCGTTTCGGCGTGTGCGCTGAATTCCATCGATGATCCCACCCGCATTATTTTCATCTTTGTCCGGCCCCGCCGCGGGTACGATACTCGAGAGGTATAGCCCGTCTCCGGCGACCGGTGTGGTCGGCGCGGGGGCGACCGATGCGGGGGATCCGCTGAGCGCAACCGTCTTTTGATCGGTTCCAGTTTCGCATTTTTGATCGGCTCCAGTTATTACATTTTCGGACCGATTCAAGTTTAGGTGGAAGTGGAGCTTATTCGCACCTGGTGCTTTACGATCCGGGAGTGGCTTTTGTTGATGGTTCGGATCCGTATTGGTCTGGCCTTTTGACGCGGCTGGCTGGGTGGGGGTTGTGATGTCACTGGAGTTTCCGTGGTTGCCGCCGGAGATCAACTCGGCATTGATGTTTTCCGGAGCGGGGTCTGGGCCCCTGTTCACGGCCGCGGCGGCTTGGGGCGGCTTGGCCTCGGAGCTGTCGGGTGCGGCGTCGTCGTTCCAGTCGGTGGTTTCCGGGCTGACTGGCGGGGGGTGGTTGGGTCCCGCGTCGGTCTCGATGGCCGCGGCGGCGGCGCCCTATGTGGGGTGGCTGAGCGCTGCCGCGGGCCAGGCCGAAGCGGCGGCCGCTCAGGCGGCGGCGTCCGCTACGGCTTACGAGGCGGCGCGGTCGGCGACGGTGGCGCCGGCGGCGGTGACCGCGAATCGTGCACAGCTGATGGCGCTGGTTGCGACGAACTTCCTGGGGCAGAACACGCCCGCGATCTTCGAGACCGAGTTCCAGTACGTGGAGATGTGGGCGCAGGACGTGGCCGCCATGTTCGGTTACCACGGAGCGGCGACCGTGGCGGCGGCATCGTTGCCGGCGTTCGGCCTGCCGCCGCTGAGTTTGGCGGGCCTTGGGGGCTTGCTGTCGGCGCCGATCGCGGCGTTGGCGTCGTCGGTTGGCGCCGCATTGCTGGCACCGGTGGAGGTGGCGATGGCGCCCGCGGTGACGTCGGTAACGGCGGTGGTGTCCCAGTTGCCGCTTCAATCGATCATGCAGATGGCCCCGATGTTGATGTATCCGGCGAGCATGATGATGTCGCCGCTGATGATGGCGTTGCAGTCCGGGATGCACCCGGCTGCCGGTCTGGCCAGCGCGACCGGGCCGCTGGCGGGAAGTCCCAAGTTTGTCGGCGACGTGACCCCCAAGGGGCTGGGCGGCGGCGCTGGGGTGGGTGGCCTGGGCGCGGCGTCGGCGGGGCTGGGCAAGGCCCGGTTGGTGGGGGCGATGTCGGTGCCCCCGACGTGGCAGGGGTCGTCGCCGGCCCGCATGGTCAGCGCGGCGATGTCCGGCCTGGGCGCCGAAGTGCCCCCCGGTGCGGTCGGCGGGCCCACCGGGGGAGGCGGCATGCCGTTCATGCCGATGCCGATGGGCGGCATGGGTGCCGCCGGCGGGATGCCCGGCGGGATGTTCGGGCGCGGCGGGGCCAGTCCCAATGCGCCACAGTCGCGGCCCAGCGTGATTCCGCGGGTCGGGATCGGATAAGGGTGCAGGCCGGAATTGGTTTAGCTGCCGCATAAAGGGTGTGGCAGTACGTGACAGGAAACGAATTATGTGAAAGGAGCTGAGTGATGGCCACTCGGTTTATGACGGATCCGCACTCGATGCGGGCGATGGCGGGTCGTTTCGAGGTGCACGCGCAGACGGTGGAGGACGAGGCTCGCAAGATGTGGGCGTCGTCGATGAACATCGCCGGTGCGGGCTGGAGCGGCCAGGCGCAGGCCACCTCGTACGACACCATGGGTCAGATGAATCAGGCGTTCCGCAACATCGTGAACATGCTGCACGGGGTGCGTGACGGGTTGGTCCGCGACGCGAACAACTACGAGCAGCAAGAGCAGGCCTCGCAGCAGATCCTGGGCAGCTAGCCCTCGATCCCTCATACTTCAAAGGAGATAAGCAATGAGCATTAACTACCAGTTCGGGGATGTGGACGCCCACGGTGCGCTGATCCGGGCGCAGGCCGCGTCGTTGGAGGCCGAGCACCAGGCCATCGTTCGCGATGTGCTGGCTGCGGGTGACTTCTGGGGCGGTTCGGGTTCGGTGGCCTGCCAGGAGTTCATCACCCAGTTGGGTCGCAACTTCCAGGTGATCTACGAGCAGGCCAACGCCCACGGGCAGAAGGTGCAGAGCGCCGGCAGCAACATGGCCAGCACCGACTCGGCCGTCGGCTCCAGCTGGGCTTGACCTTTTGCCGAGGGGTGTGGGCGGCCACCCGCACCCCTCGACATACCCGCGCATCGACGCGCGCAGGGCGACGAAAGCCCCCCTGGTACGAGTTTGCTGGTGGCGGTGACGCGTCTGAGGGTTTGGTAAAAGGGCGAGATTTTGGCGGTGATGTCCCTTACTCTCTAGCCGTGGTCTATGTTGGTGTTCGAGTTGCGAATTTGTCGGTACGGTTCATGCGGCTAGCTGGGTGGGGGTTGTGATGTTTCCAACGTTTCCGTGGATGCCGCCGGAGATTAACTCGGCGTTGATGTATGCGGGCGCGGGGTCGGGGCCCCTGTTCACTGCCGCCTCGGCATGGAACAGCCTGGCCGCGGACCTGTCGGGCGCGGCGTCGTCGTTCAACTCGGTGGTCACCGGGTTGTCCAACGGGGCATGGACGGGTCCGGCGTCGATGTCGATGGCCGCCGCGGCGGTGCCCTACGTGGGCTGGCTGAACGCGGCCGCCACGCAGGCCGAAGCGGCGGGTGCGCAGGCGGTGGCTGCCGCCACCGGTTTCGAGACCGCGCGGGCGCTGACGGTGCCGCCGGCGGCCGTGACGGCGAACCGGGTTCAGCTTGCGACGCTGGTCGCGACGAACTTCCTGGGGCAGAACACGCCGGCGATCTTCGCCACCGAGTTCGAGTACATGGAGATGTGGGCCCAGGACGTGGCCGCCATGTTCGGCTACCACGGTGCGGCGACCGCGGCGGCGGCCATGCTGCCCGCGTTCAACATGCCGCCGACTCTGCTGGCCGGCCTGTCCAGCCTCGGCGGGCTGCTGTCGGCCCCGCTGTCCGGGGTCTCCGGGCTGGGTACGACGGCGATGAGCGCCATCAGCGCGCCGGTGAACGCCGTGATGTCGACTGGATTGCTTGCGCCGGTGACGAGTGCCTTCTCGACGCTGGCGGCGAACCCGTCGTTGATGTCGGTGGCCGAGATGGGCATGTACCCGGCCAGCATGATGATGTCGCCGATCATGATGGCGGCCCAGGCCGGGATGCGCGGCGGAGCCGGGGCCGGGATGGCGGCGGGTTCCGGCGCAGCATTGGCGGACGCGCCCAAGTTCGTCGGCGACGTGGCCCCCAAGGGCCTGGGCGGCGCGGGCATGGGCGGCCTGGGTGCGGCGTCGGCCGGTCTGGGCAAGGCTCGTTTGGTGGGGGCGATGTCGGTGCCCCCGACGTGGCAGGGGTCGTCGCCGGCCCGCATGGTCAGCGCGGCGATGTCCGGCGTGGGCGCCGAGGTGCCCGCCGCGGCGGGCATGCCGGCCGGGCCCGGTGGCGGCATGCCCATGATGCCGATGCCGATGGGTGGCATGGGTGGCGCCGCGGGCGGCATGCCCGGCGGCATGCTGGGGCGCGGCGGGGCCAGCCCGAACCACGTGGTCCAGTCCCGGCCGAGCGTCGTCCCGCGCACCGGGGTCGGATAAACCGCAGATTTGGCTGCCGTGGCGTGCCCGGAGGTGTGGCGCGGTGCGGCGTGTGAGTGAACTGTTGACGTGAAAGGAACGGTGTGATGGCTACACGTTTTATGACGGATCCGCACTCGATGCGGGCAATGGCGGGTCGTTTCGAGGTGCACGCGCAGACGGTGGAGGACGAGGCTCGCAAGATGTGGGCGTCGTCGATGAACATCGCCGGTGCGGGCTGGAGCGGCCAGGCGCAGGCCACCTCGTACGACACGATGGGTCAGATGAATCAGGCGTTCCGCAACATCGTGAACATGCTGCACGGGGTGCGTGACGGGTTGGTCCGCGACGCGAACAACTACGAGCAGCAAGAGCAGGCTTCCCAGCAGATCCTGGGCAGCTAGGGCTTGCGGGCGTTAGGAGGGTAGTGCGATGTCGATCAACTACCAGTTCGGCGATGTTGACGCCCACGGTGCGCTGATCCGGGCGCAGGCCGCGTCGTTGGAGGCCGAGCACCAGGCCATCGTCCGCGATGTGCTGGCTGCGGGTGACTTCTGGGGCGGTTCGGGTTCGGTGGCCTGCCAGGAGTTCATCACCCAGTTGGGTCGCAACTTCCAGGTGATCTACGAGCAGGCCAACGCCCACGGGCAGAAGGTGCAGAGCGCCGGCAGCAACATGGCCAGCACCGACTCGGCCGTCGGCTCCAGCTGGGCCTGACCATGAGCCACAAGGCGCGGGCAACACTTCGGCAACGGGGTGTTGCCCGCGCCTTTGGCCTGTGCGGGGCGCTCGCGCGCGCCGGTGCGACGACGGGCTCGCATCCGTCTCCGCGAGCGAAATCCGGCAATCACGGATATTGTCCTGAGAATTGACTTAAGATTCTCGCAGAGCTCGGTGGCGGGTCGCCGCCGAGTCCGCGAGTTCGAACGGCTCTGAAAGGAGGCACCGTGCTTCTGCCTCTGGGTCCGCCCTTGCCGGACGATTCGGTGTCGGCGAAGCGGGGCGAGTCGGGCATGCTCGGCGGCCTGTCGGTTCCGCTCAACTGGGGTGTGGCCGTTCCGCCGGATGACTATGACCATTGGGCGCCGCCGGAGCCGGAGGAGGGCGTCGCCGCCCCCGAGAAGCCGGTCGAGGAGCCGGTGCCCGGTGCGATCACCACCGAGACGACGGACGAATGGGACGAATGGGCCCAATGGAGTGAATGGCAGGGCGAAGCCGAACCCCGCTTCGACGTACCACGGACCAGCGGTGTGATACCGCATTCCCCGGCGGCCGGTTAACGGGAAAGGGGGAAGGAAGACTGTCGGTGTCTCATCGCTGATCGGCGGCTCCGGATCCCCCGTAGCCGCCGACAACAAAGCTAAATGACGAGTTCAAGTAACCAAACCCAGTAAGGAGACAGGCAACATGCCAACACGTTTTATGACTGACCCGCACGAGATGCGGGCGATGGCGGGTCGTTTCGAGGTGCACGCGCAGACGGTGGAGGACGAGGCTCGCAAGATGTGGGCGTCGTCGATGAACATCGCCGGTGCGGGCTGGAGCGGCCAGGCGCAGGCCACCTCGTACGACACGATGGGTCAGATGAATCAGGCGTTCCGCAACATCGTGAACATGCTGCACGGGGTGCGTGACGGGTTGGTCCGCGACGCGAACAACTACGAGCAGCAAGAGCAGGCCTCGCAGCAGATCCTGGGCAGCTAGCCCTCGATCCCTCATACTTCAAAGGAGATAAGCAATGAGCATTAACTACTCGTTCGGGGATGTGGACGCTCACGGCGCCACGATTCGCGCGCAGGCCGCGTCGTTGGAGGCCGAGCACCAGGCCATCGTTCGCGATGTGCTGGCTGCGGGTGACTTCTGGGGCGGTTCGGGTTCGGTGGCCTGCCAGGAGTTCATCACCCAGTTGGGTCGCAACTTCCAGGTGATCTACGAGCAGGCCAACGCCCACGGGCAGAAGGTGCAGAGCGCCGGCAGCAACATGGCCAGCACCGACTCGGCCGTCGGCTCCAGCTGGGCCTGAGTTAGCCAACGGTTCGGCGCGGGCGCGCCGCTATCCGGTACGCCCGCTCCGACCACTGCTTCACCGCCGCCCCCGCGCTCCCAGAGCGCGGGGGCGGTGTCTTTCCCGCTCGTGTTTTCGGGTCGAGGCGTCGATGCCGGGCCACGACGACCTAGAACCGGCCGCCACCGCCCATGAAGTCGCCGTCGGAAGAGCCGCCCCCAGAGCCCCAGGTCGAGCCCGGCGCGCCGCCGAACGACGTGGGGCTCCAGCCGCCGAAGCCGCCCCGCATGCCTCCGCTGAGCAGGTCCCCGATGATGATCCCGCCCAGCATGGCGCCCATGTCGCTGCCGCCGCGACCGGTGTAGGCGTGCTGAGCCGACTGCAGGTCGGCGTTGGCCAGGGCCTGCGCGTTGGCGGCCAGCGCCGACGCCGCATTGGCGTGCGCGATCGCCCCGGACGGGTCGGCCGTGCCCTCGTCGCGCGCTGCCTGCAGGTGCCGCTTGGCTTCGGCCAGCCGGGTGCGGGCCTCGGGCCCGACGCTGCCCCGGCGGGTGTCCACGTACTCCGACACCGCCCGCACCCGCGACTCCGCGGTGAACATCGCCTGCTCGAGCGAGCGGGCGAGCCGTTGGGCGTTGGCCTGCTCTTCGGCCACGGTGTCCACGAGTGCGTTGAGGTCGGCGTCGGCCTTGGACAGCCGGGCGAAGGCGCCCAGCGGGTCCGCCGAGCCGGCGCCGCGGGCGTTGTCGAGGGCCTCGGTGGCCGCGTCACGTGCGGCCACCAGGGCGCCGGTGTGGGGCGATCTCGCGCTCTGGGTCTTCTGCAGCTGCTCGCCGGCGCGCTGGATGCTCGCCTGGATGTCGGCGATAGCCGACGGCAGTTCCTCGATCGCGTGCCGGATGTCGTTTTCGGCGCCGTCCACCGCGTCGAGCAGCGCGCGGGCCTGCCCGAGCGCCGACTCGGCGGCACGGACCGCGTCCACCAGAGCGGTCTGCTGCCCGGTGAGCGCCCGGGCGGCCGATTCGCGGGCCGCGCCGATGTTGCGGTCGGCGAACGCCAGCCGCTCCTTGGCCGCCCCGACGTTGCCGGACACCGAAGTCAGTGCCGCGGGGTCGAATTCGTTGTGCAGCTCGGCCAGCCGCCGTTCGGCCGGAGCAACGCGGGCGGTGAGTTCGACGTAGCGCTGCGTCAGCCCGTCCAGCCGCGCGGGCGCGTTGATCACCAGGTCGCGCAGCTTCTCGAATTCTTCGCTTTGCGATCCGAGTTCGCGGTCGGCGCGCGCCGCCGCCACGATGACCCGGGTGAGCAGCTCGCGGCGCTGCTCCGGTGTCTCCGGCGTGGCGTCGTCGAGCTGTTGGCGCACGGTGAACGCCTGAGACAGCGCCGTTTTGGCATTGTCCACCGCCCGGGTGAAGGGTTTGGTCCGCTCGGCGCCGAATTCCTCGATCGCCAGGGCGAGTTCGTTGGAGCTGGTTCGCAGCGCGTTGTCGACGTCGACCACCATCGAGCGGGACAGGTCGTCGAGGGCCTCGAGCGGGACCGCGGCCAGCGCGTCGGCGTCGGTGGGATCCACCCGCCGGGCCGCGGCCAACTCCGCGGTGCGGCGGCGCCGGCGGCGGACCCGCGTGACGATCAGCAGGATCGTCACGGCGCCGCCGATGACGGCCAGCCCCACCAGCAGGACCACCGGTCCCGACGACGTCGACTTCGCGTCGAGCCCGTCGGCCGCCGCGACGGCGGCGCCGCTCCAGTCGTTGCCGTGCAACGCTGGTTCGATCTTGTCGCGCCGCAGGGCGTCGACCTGCTTCGCGTCGACGCTCTTGATGGTGGAGGGCACCAGGAAGGCGTAGGCGCGGCTGTTGGTCGCCACGGCCAGCAGGGCGTCGTGGTCGCCCAGGTCGCTGAGGCGGTAGGTGCGCCGCCCCCAGTCCGACGCGCCCTGCCCGGAGAAGTCGTCGACGTAGACCACCCACAGCCGGACACGGCGAGCGGAGTAGAGCTTGTCGACGGCCGACGTCACCGCGGCGCGACCGGACGCCGACAGCGCTCCCGCTTCGTCGGTGACGTAGCCCGCCAGGCGTTGCGGTGGTTGCGCGGTGGCAGGGGGTGCCAGCAGTAACCCGGCGCCGAGGATCGTCAGGATCGCGCCGAGCACGCGAACGGAGCGCATACGTCAATGTAGCCCGGGCCCGAGCACGAGTGCCCGGGCAAAGGCGGGCCCGCCCGGGTGTTGCCTGGCAGACTGTGCCTCGGTGATCACGAATCAGCACGACCCCTACGACGACTTCGACCGTCAGCGGCGGGTGCCCGAAGCGCCGAAGACTGCGGGTCTGCCCGGGACGGAAGGTCAGCACCGCACCGACTTCGCCCGGGACCGGGCGCGCGTGCTGCACAGCGCCGCGCTGCGCCGACTGGCCGACAAGACGCAGGTCGTCGGGCCTCGTGAGGGCGACACCCCGCGCACCCGGCTGACGCACTCCCTGGAAGTGGCGCAGATCGGGCGGGGGATGGCCGTCGGCCTGGGCTGCGACCTCGAGCTGGTCGAATTGGCCGGCCTCGCCCACGACATCGGCCACCCGCCCTACGGCCACAACGGCGAGCGCGCGCTCGACGGGCTGGCCGCCGCCTACGGCGGTTTCGAGGGCAACGCCCAGAATTTCCGGATCCTCACCAGGCTGGAGCCCAAAGTGCTTGATGCCCAAGGTGATAGCGCGGGGCTGAATCTGACCCGGGCGGCGTTGGATGCGGTGACGAAGTATCCGTGGGCGCGGGCCACGGGGCGGCGCAAGTACGGCTTCTACGACGAGGACCGCGAGCCGGCGGACTGGGTGCGCGCCCGCGCGCCGGCGGACCGTGTGTGCCTGGAAGCCCAAGTCATGGACTGGGCCGACGACGTCGCCTATTCCGTGCACGACGTCGAGGACGGCGTCGTGTCCCAGCGCATCGACCTGCGTGTGCTCGCCGACGATGAGGAGGCCGCCGCGCTGGCGAAACTGGGCGAGAGCGAATTCTCGCGGGTGAGCGCCGACGATTTCATGGCCGCCGCCCGCAGGCTGTCGGGGCTTCCGGTCGTCGCCGCGGTCGGCAAGTACGACGCCACGCTTTCGGCCGCGGTCGCCCTCAAACGGTTGACCAGTGAGCTGGTGGGCCGGTTCGCGTCGGCCGCGATCGCGACCACGCGGGCGGCCGCGGGACCGGGGCCGCTGGTGCGCTACCAGGCCGACCTGCAGGTGCCCGACGTGGTGCGCGCCGAGGTCGCCCTGCTGAAGATCCTGGCGCTGCAGTTCATCATGTCCGACCCGCGGCACCTGGAGGCCCAGGCGCGGCAGCGCGAACGCATCCAGCGGGTGGCGCACTGGTTGCATTCCGGGGCGCCGCGCACCCTCGATCCGATGTTCGCCGCCGCGTTCACCGCCGCCGCCGACGACCGCGCCCGTTTCCGCGTCGTCATCGACCAGATCGCCTCCTACACCGAGGGACGGCTGGAGCGCATCGATGCCGGTCAGGTCCGTTCTTAGCGGCCGGCGGCGGCGTCGCCGCCGCGGGCTAGGCTGCCCATCATGATGAAACTCGGCGGCATCGCCCCTCTCTTAGTGTCGATTCCCGTCGTGGTCCTCAGCGCCTGCAGCCCGGGTCAGAATCCGAGTTCGCAGCCGGGCACCGTCCCTCCCGTCAAGAGCGCCCCGCCGGCGTCGACCAGCCCGGCAGCGAGCGCCGGATCGCTGACGGCGCAACTGAAGACACCCGACGGCCGGTCGGTGGCCACGGCGACGTTCGATTTCACCGGGGGTGCCGGCGGCACCGGGGCGTATGTCACCGTCACGGTCAAGACGACCTCGCCGGGCATCCTCGCGCCCGGTTTCCACGGCATGCACGTGCACCAGATCGGCAAGTGCGAACCCGACTCGGTGGCCCCCGACGGCGGGCCGCCCGGCAACTTCCTGTCCGCCGGCGGGCACTACCAGGCGCCCGGGCACACCGGCAAGCCCGCCAGCGGCGACCTGACGGCGCTCGAGGTGCGCCGGGACGGCTCGGCCTACCTGGTGACCACGACCGACACGTTCACCCGCGACGACCTTTTGGCGGGCGACAAGACCGCGCTGATGCTGCACGGCGCCGAAAACAGCGACCAGGGGATGCAGCGCGTCGCATGCGGTGTGATCGGCACGGGCTAGTTGTCCGTCTCGGCGCCGCGGACCGGGCCTTAAACTAGCCGAATGCCCAGTCCGGCGGGTTCGACGAATGCGGGCCGCCCCACGGGGCGGGGCCGGATTCCCGACCGCGATATCGCCGCCATCCGCGAGCGGGTCCGCATCGAGGAGGTCGTCGGCGACTACGTCCAGCTGCGCAACGCCGGTGCCGACTCGCTGAAAGGACTGTGCCCCTTCCACAACGAGAAGTCGCCGTCGTTTCACGTTCGGCCCAACCACGGCCACTTCCACTGCTTCGGCTGCGGCGAAGGCGGCGACGTGTACGCGTTCGTGCAGAAGATCGAGCACGTCAGCTTCGTGGAGGCCGTCGAACTTCTCGCCGACCGCGTCGGGTACACGATCACCTACACCGGCGCGGCCACCAGCGTGCAGCGCGACCGCGGCACCCGCAGCAGGCTCGTCGGGGCCAACGCGGCCGCGGCGGAGTTCTACGCGGCGGCGCTGGAGTCCGACGAGGCGGCGCCGGCGCGCCGCTACCTGACGGAACGCAACTTCGACGCCGAGGCGGCCCGCCGTTTCGGCTGCGGGTTCGCCCCCTCCGGCTGGGACTCGCTGACAAAACACTTGCAGCGCAAGGGTTTCGACTTCAAGGAGTTGGAGGCCGCAGGCCTGTCCCGGCAGGGGCGGCGCGGGCCGATGGACCGGTTCCACCGGCGGCTGCTGTGGCCCATCCGCACCTCGGCCGGCGAGGTGATCGGGTTCGGCGCCCGGCGGATCTTCGACGACGACCCGATGGAGGCCAAGTACATCAACACCCCCGAGACGCTGCTGTACAAGAAGTCCTCGGCGTTGTTCGGCATCGACCTGGCCAAGCGCGACATCGCCAAGGGGCACCAGGCGGTCGTCGTCGAGGGCTACACCGACGTCATGGCGATGCACCTGTCGGGGGTGACCACCGCCGTGGCGTCGTGCGGCACCGCGTTCGGTGACGAGCACCTGGGCATGCTGCGCCGGCTGATGATGGACGACAGCTTCTTCCGGGGCGAGCTGATCTACGTGTTCGACGGCGACGCGGCCGGCCGGGCCGCCGCCCTCAAGGCCTTCGACGGCGAGCAGAACCTGGCCGGGCAGTCGTTCGTCGCGGTGGCACCCAACGGCATGGACCCCTGCGACCTGCGGTTGCAGTCCGGGGATGGCGCCCTGCGCGACCTGGTGGCCCGGCGCACCCCGCTGTTCGAGTTCGCGATCCGCACCGCGCTCGCCGAGACGGACCTCGACAGCGCCGAGGGCAGGGTCGCCGCGCTGCGGCGCTGCGTGCCGATGGTGGCTCAGATCAAGGACCCCACGCTGCGCGACGAGTACGCCCGCCAGCTCGCCGGCTGGGTCGGCTGGGACGACGTCGCGCAGGTGATCGACCGGGTGCGCAGGGAGGCCAAGGCGCCCAAGGCCGTGGCGCGGGGGCGCGGTCAGCTCTCCGCGAGCGCGGGCCCGGTCGAGCCCCGGGAAGCGGGAGCCGCCCGCCCCGACCCGCGCGAGCCCAGCCTGTGGCCCCAGCGCGAGGCGCTCAAGTCCGCGCTGCAGTACCCGGCGCTGGCGGGCCCGGTGTTCGACACCCTGACCGTCGAGAGCTTCACCCACCCGGGTTACACGGCGGTCCGCGCGGCCATCGAGGCGGCCGGCGGCACCTCGACCGGCGTCACCGGGGCGGAATGGATCGACATGGTGCGTCAGAAGACCACGTCGGCCCTGACCGCGGGGCTGATCAGCGAGCTGGGTGTGGAGGCCGTCCAGGTCGACGAGGAGAAGCTGCCGCGCTACATCGCCGGGGTGCTGGCCCGCCTGCAGGCGGTCTGGATGGGCAGGCAGATCGCCGACGTGAAATCCCGGCTGCAGCGCATGTCACCCACCGAGCAGGGCGACGAGTACCACGCCCTGTTCGGCGACCTGGTCGCCCTGGAGGCCTACCGGCGCAGCCTGCTGGAACAGGCTAGCGGCGACGATCCGACGGAGTGAGGGCCTGGTCATCCGGCCGCTCTACGACGGCGGTCTCGGCGTCGATCTCGGCCAGCGTCACGAACCCCGTGTCGGGTGAGATGCGGTTGGCCACCTTGCGCCGTCCGCCCTCGATCACCGACCTGACCACGGGACTGCCGGTCAGCGCGCGATACGTGCCGGTGATCTGTTCGTAGCGACGGCGCCCGGCCTTCGTGCCCAGCACGTAACCCACGCCGAGTACCACGGCATACCCGATCAAAGCGTTCCTCCCGACGACGTACGGACGTCTCCATCCTGCCTCACCCGGCGGGGTGCCCGCGCGGCCGATCGCCTCCGCCGCACACCCGCCGGTCGGTCCCTCTAGTTGGGTGCGGGTATGCCGGTACGCTAGAGTCGTCCCGCGGTCAGTCCCCTGTAGCTCAATTGGCAGAGCATTCGGCTGTTAACCGAAGGGTTGGTGGTTCGAGTCCACCCGGGGGAGCAACGCCACGGCCTTGCTCAGTCGTAGGCGGGCGTCCAGATGGTGTCGAGGATGGCCTGCCGGATGTCGTCATGTGTCTTGCGGGCCACCCCGTCGTCGACGGCCGCGCGGTAGACGGCCTCGGCAACCGCGGTGGAGACGGCACGCAGGTTCTTGACGTCGGGCAGCAGCGGATCGCCCGGATTCGCGGGGCTCGCCTGGTGCACAACGGCTTCCGCCGCGGCCTGCAGCATTTTCGGCGTGACCAGCCTCGCCCCGGCGACGATGATGCCCAGCCCGATCCCCGGGAACACCAGCACGTTGTTGGCCTGCCCGATGGTGTAGGCCGTGCCGTCGTATTCCACGGGCGAGACCGGGGTGCCGGTGGTCAGCATGGCGCGGCCCTTCGACCACTCGAGCACGTCGCCGGGCATGGCCTCCATGCGTGAGGTGGGGTTGGACAGCGGGAAGATCATCGGGTGCTCACATGACGCCGTCATGGCCTCGACGACCTCGCGGGTGAACGCCCCCGACACCGCCGAGCAGCCCAGCAGCAGGGTGGGGGACGCGAGCTTGATCGCATCGACCAGGCCCACCCGCCGGGTGGCGGCCACGCCCAGCTCGCGGCGGTTCTTGGCGTAGGGCCGCTGGAATTCCCGCAGGTCGTCCATGTCGTCGAACAGCAGGCCCTGCTTGTCGATCGCCCAGATCTGCGACCTGGCCTCCTCGACCGTGGCGCCGTCGGCGACGAGCGCGTCGCGGATCTGGGCGGCGACCCCGATCCCGGCCGTCCCGGCCCCGAAGACGATGGTCTTCTGCTCGCGCATCGGGGCCCCGGTGACGTGGCACCCCCCGTACACGGCCGCCACGACGACCGCGCCGGTGCCCTGGACGTCGTCGTTGAACACGCAGTACTTGTCGCCGTAGGTCTGCAGGATGCTGCGCGCGTTCAACGGCCCGAAGTCCTCGAAATGCAGGATGGCGTTCGGGAACAGCCGGTGCGCGGTCTCGATGTAGCGCTTGACGAAACCGTCGTACTCGTCGCCGCGGCGGCGCGGATGCCGGTTGCCCAGATAGAACGGGTCCTGCAGCAACTGTTCGTTGTCGGTGCCGACGTCCAGCGACACCGCCAGGCAGCGGCGCGGATCGATGCCGGCGCCGGCGGTGTACAGCGCCAGCTTGCCCACGGCGATCTGGATGCCGCCCACCCCCCAGTCGCCGATGCCCAGGATCGCTTCGGCGTCGGTGCACACGATCAGGTCGACGTCGTCGGGTCCCAGGCCGAAGGTCGCGAACGCCTCCTCGATCTCGTCCGGCTCGTCGATGCTCAGGAAAAGTCCCCGCTGCCCCCGGTATTCGTCGGAGAAGCGCTGGATCGCCTCGCCGACGGTGGGGGTGTAGACCACCGGCATCAGCTCGGGCAGGTGGTCTTCGAGCACCTTGAAGTACAGCACCTCGTGGCGGTAGTGCAGCTGCTCGAGCAGCAGATTGCGGCCCAAATCCGTTGCCAGGCTTTGCACTTGCTGCCACACGCGGTCGGCTTGCTGGTCGAGCGTGAGCACCGCCGACGGCAGCCGGCCGGTCAGCCCCAACTGCCGCCGCTGCTCGTGGGTGAAGCCGACCCCGCGGTTCAGGCTCGGCGCGGACAGCGCCACCGGGACGCGCGGCGTACAGGGATCGCTCATGACAGCCACGGTAACGCCGATCGGGGTTGGTCGCCCGCGGTCGATCTAATCCGAAAATGGCGGTGAGCTGACTCGATACGGGTGTGGTCAGGCTGCGGGGGTGAGGGTGACGGTGTAGCCGAGTGCTTCGAGTTGGCGGATGTGGTTGCGTTTTTTGACCTCTGGGTTTGTGTGTTTGGTGAAGTGATCGGCGCCGAGATCGGTGAAGTGGGTGTCCTGGTCGGCCAGGAGGTGCCAGACGATGACGAGGATGGAGCGGCCGACGGCGACGATGGCGCGTTTCTTGCCTCGTCGGCGGGCGATGCGCCGGTAGCGTTCGCCCAGGAAGGTGTCGGTGCGCCCGGCCACCACGGCGGCCTCGCCCAGGACCCGCGCCAGGTAGCGATTACCGTGCCCGGTCGAGCCGTTGCCCTTGGTTTTGCCTGCCGAGGAGTTGATCCCCGGTGAGAACTTCGCCCATGAACACAGGTGCCCGGCGGTGGGGAAGCGCGACATGTCGGTGCCGATTTCGGCGAGGATGATCGCGGCGGCGATGGGCCCGATGCCGGGGATTTCATCCAGGCGTGTCGCCGCCGCGGCGAAAGGGGCCAGATAGGCCTCGATTTGTTCGTCGAGGGCGGCGATGTCGGCGTCGATACCGTCGATGCGGTCCAACATCCGCGCCAGCAGGAACCCGTGATGGGCGTCGAAGTGGCCGTTGAACGCGTCCTCGAGCCGGCCGATCTTGGTCCGCATCCGAGACCGCGCCATCTGCGCGAGTACCTTGGGGTCGCGTTCGCCGGAGATCAACGCCGCCATCATCGCGCGCCCGGACACCCCGAAAATATCGGAGGCCACCACCGAGAGCTTGATGCAGGCGTCCTCGAGCAGCTTTTCGACCCGGTTCTTCTCCGCGGTGCGCACCCCGACCAGGTCGATGCGGTAGCGGGTCAGATCCCGCAACCGCCGGATCGGTGGGGGTGGCACAAAGCTGGGCCGCAGCATCTGGCGTTCGGCCACCTTGCACAACCACACCGCATCCAGCACATCGGTCTTGGGTCGGCCCGGGAGATGTTTGACATCGCGGGCGTTGACCAGCCACGGATCCAGCCCGTGGGCTTCCAGCAGGTAGAACACCGGTTTCCAGTAATCCGAGGTGGCTTCCATCACCACCCGCTCGACCCGTAACTCGACCAGTCGGTTGGCCAACTCGATCAGCGAGCCGGTCATCGTCGACTGCGTCGACACCTCCTGCAACCGTTTGCGCGCGCTGTCGGGCGCAGGAACACGCACACAGCACACCAGTTCGGCCTTGCCGATATCCAGGGCCGCGACCCTGGCGATGATCTGTTCGTCATCATGGGACTCCTGCAACACCGCCACTGACCTCCCGTCTCCACACCGATCTATATCTAAGGGTGTGGTCGCCCGTGGAATCGCAAGGCCAACAACAGAATCTAATCCTCGTGCTCGAACAAGCGGCAACAATGAAGGGCCCACAACGCGATCCCAGCACCCGGCTAGACGACGGCCTGCAAGGACCATAGAGCGACGGCGTCGCAAGGCGACCACCACACCATTTTCACCCCGGAACGGGCGACCACAAGGTCAATTTGGCTAGATGGAGAAGTCCTCGCCGTGCCAGACCCCGGCCTCGGGCGGCCGGATGACGCGCCCGCTCTGCTGCCCGTCGCTCAACGCCTCCAGCTTGGCGACCCGGGTGAGCAGGGATTGCAGGCTGACGCCGACGAGGTCGGGCATCATCGAGTCGTCCGGGCTGCCCCGGCTCTGGCGACTGATCACCTGACCGGGCACCCCGACGACCACCGAACTGGACGGAACGGCTTTGACCACCACGGCGTTGGCGCCGATGCGGCTGTCGTCGCCGATCTTGATCGCGCCGAGGATCTTGGCCCCGGCGCCGATGGTCACGCGGTCGCCGATGGTGGGGTGGCGTTTGCCGGTGTCGGCGCCGCTGCCGCCGAGGGTGACGCCGTGGTACATCGTGACGTCGTCGCCCACCTCGGCCGTCTCCCCGATCACCACGCCGGTCGCGTGGTCGATGAACAGCCCGGAGCCCAGGTGGGCACCGGGGTGGATGTCGACGCCGGTCAGGATGCGGGTCAGC
Source organism: Mycobacterium cajalii (assembly GCF_045809005.2). NCBI lineage: Bacteria > Bacillati > Actinomycetota > Actinomycetes > Mycobacteriales > Mycobacteriaceae > Mycobacterium > Mycobacterium cajalii. The sequence goes on along the minus strand of NZ_CM141436.1, from coordinate 4,257,184 downwards.
TCGGCCAACACCCGCGCGGTCACCCGCGCGCCGCGCCGCCACAGCCAGTGGCTGATCCGGTGGCCCCAGATGGCGTGCACGCCCGGGTAGGCGAAGATCACCTCGAGCGCGGTCGGGGCCGCCGGGTCCCGCTCGCGGGCGGCGCGGATGTCTGTCCGTAGGGCAGCGAGCATGGCTAGTCCGCCACGTCGGCGAACAACGGTGTGCTCAGATACCGTTCGCCGAAGCTCGGGAGCACTACGACGACGAGTTTGCCGGTGTTCTCGGGCCGGCGGGCCACCTGCACGGCGGCCATTACGGCCGCGCCCGAGGAGATGCCGGCGAGCAGCCCCTCTTCGCGGGCCAGGCGCCGCGCCATGGTGAGCGAGTCTTCGTCGCCGACGGTGACGACTTCGTCGATCAGGTCCATGTCCAGCACCGGCGGGACGAAGCCGGCGCCGATGCCCTGGATCGGGTGCGGCCCCTTCTGGCCGCCGGAGAGCACCGGCGACGCGGCCGGTTCCACCGCGATGATCTGCGCCGACGGCTTGCGCTCCTTGACGACCTGGGCCACGCCGGTGATGGTGCCGCCGGTGCCCACCCCGGCCACGAAGATGTCGACCTTGCCCTCGGTGTCACGCCACACCTCCTCGCCGGTGGTGGCGCGGTGGACGGCCGGGTTGGCGGGGTTCTCGAACTGCTGCGGCACGAAATACCGCTGGTCGGTCTTGGCGAGCTCCTCGGCCTTGGCGATGGCGCCGGCCATGCCGTCGGCGCCGGGCGTCAGCACGAGTTCGGCGCCGTAGGCGCGCAGCAGCATGCGTCGCTCGACGCTCATCGTCTCGGGCATCGTCAGCACGCAGCGGTAGCCCCGCGCGGCGCACACCATCGCCAGCGCGATGCCGGTGTTGCCGCTCGTCGGTTCGAGGATGATCGTGTCGGGTTTGATCAGCCCCGCCTGCTCGGCCGCGTCGATCATTGCCACGCCGATGCGGTCCTTGACGCTGTTCGCGGGATTGAAGAACTCCAGCTTGGCGACGACGTCGGCGACGGCGCCCTCGCTGACCCGGCGCAGCCGGACCAGCGGTGTGTGGCCCACCAGTTGCGTGATGTCCTCGGCGATCCTCATGTGTCCTCCTCGAAGGTGTGCGGGACACGTCGGCCAAGCCCTCGGTGAGATCGGTGAAATGCGGTCATCGGTGGTTGGTCTTCCTGGAGAGTGACGCGCGTCCTGGTGCCGCCCCGGCGTACCCGCGGTACCGCCCGTATCCGGCGCCGGACGCAAACAACAGTTCAGCGTCGAAAGGCGTCAGGAAATCAACAACAACGACAACAACAGTCCACGGCGGGGCGGCGCGTAAGGGCAAGGCGCGGCTGTATGGCCTGTTGCATAGCCCCACTATAGGACATCTTTGCTGTTCGCCGGTCCGGCTCATCCGCGCCTCTGCCTCGTCCCGAAGCTCTACCACCGCCTACGGGTCTCAACCGGATAGAGCGCCGGTCGATTCCGGGCAGGGCGGCCGGTGGTGTTCAGCGGCCGCCCGCAGGCGGGGTTCGCGCGAGCGCGTCTTCTCGGGCGAGGGGGCAGTCGTTGCCGCGCGCGCACAGCCGGGGGCTGTCGCCGAAGCGGCGCGCGAGCCGGGGGTCCCGCGGGCGCAGCAGGTGCTGCACGTAGACCCTGTCACGCTGGTTCTGAGAGAACACGAAGTCCAGGTTGACGGGCAGTCCCGCCCAGTCGACCTGTTCGCGGGTCGTGTCCCGTGCGGCGCCCAGCCGCAGCCGGCACTGCGGCGGGCAGACGTATTCGGGGGTCCGTTCGGACCCGGCACAGTCCCGAGCCACGTTTTTGCCACTCCTCTGACCCGCGCAACCTGACAAGAGCATGGTGCGACGGAGATGTTTCAGTGGCGGGTGCGCGACGTTTCCGTCGCATTACGCGTATCTGGGTGGCGTGCGAGGTGTCAGTAGACGTCGCGGTGGTAGCGCTTGTCGGCGCTGAGCGAGCGCACGTATCCCTGGGCTGCGTCGTGGTCGAGCTTTCCGTGCTCGGCCGCGATGTCGCACAACGCGCGGTCGACGTCCTTGGCCATCGGATCGGCGTTCCCGCAGACGTACACCTGTGCGCCGTCCTGCAGCCAGCGCCACAGCTGGGCGCCGCGGCGCCGCATCAGATGCTGCACGTAGACCTTCTCGCGCTGGTCGCGGGAGAACGCCAGATCCAGCTCGGTGAGGAAGCCGTCGGCACGCATCGCCTCGATCTCGTCGCGGTAGTAGAAGTCGGTGGCGGCGTGGCGTTCACCGAAGAACAGCCAGTTGGGTCCGGTGTGGCCGAGCGCCCGACGCTCCTGCAGAAAGCCGCGGAAGGGGGCGATCCCGGTGCCCGGGCCGATCATGATCATCGGTGTGTGCGGATCGGTCGGAGGCCGGAAATTGCTGGACGGCCGCACATACAGTGCGATCTGGTCGCCCGGCGCGCGGTCGGCCAGGTAGGTCGAGCACACGCCGTGGCGCGGCACCCCCTGGAAGTTGTACCGCACGGGCGAGACCGTCAGGTGGACCTCTTGCGGACTTTCCTTGGGGCTCGACGAGATCGAATACAGGCGCGGCTGAAGGGGTTTGAGCACGGCCAGCCAGTCCTCGACCGAGGCGGTGACGGTGAACTGGGCGAGCAGGTCGACCGACTGCCGTCCCCACGCCCAGTCGCTCAGTGCGCGTTTGTTTTCCGGCTCCAACAACTCGACGAGCCCGCTGTCGCGGGTGCGCTGCTGCACGAAGCGCAGCAGGTCGGGACTGATGTGGGCGATCTCCAATCGCTCGGTGAGCGCCGACCGCAGCGACATCACGCCGTGTCCGGCGATTTCGACGGGGGCCTGGTCGTCCAGCCCGGTGAGTGAGAGCCATTCGTCGACCAGCCGGGCGCTGTTGCGCGGCCACACCCCGAGCGCATCGCCGGCCTCGTAGCTGAGCGACATCTCAGGTAGATGAAAAACCAGCTGGCGCACGTCTTTTTCCGACCGCGGCCGGCTCAGGGTGATGTTGCGGGCCATGCCGGTGATCAGTGGATGCTTCTTGCTGTAGGCGGGCGCGGCGGGCCGGGTGACCGGGCGGGTCGCCGGCGTGGACGCTGCGCCGTCCGGGCCGTCCCGGCCCGCCGGTGCCGCCGCAGCGCCCAGGGCGGCGATGACCCCGCTGAGCCACCCGGCCGCCGCGTCGTCGTAGTCGGGCTCGCAGTCGACCCGGTCGGCCAACCGGGTCGCCCCCAGCTCGGTGAGCCGCTCGTCGAGTTTGCGCCCGTGGCCACAGAAGTCGTCGTAGTTGGAGTCACCCAGCGCGAGGACGGCGAAGCGGGTCCCGGTGAGCGTCGGTGCACCGTCGGCCGTCAGCGCCCGCCAGAAGGCGGCGCCGTTGTCGGGTGGATCGCCGTCGCCGGTGGTGCTGGTGATCAGCAGCAGTTCCCGGGTGCCCGGCAGCCCGGCCACCGGGAACTCGTCCATGCCGTGCAACGCGACCGGCAGGCCCGCGCCGCGCAACCGCGCGGCGGCGTCGGCGGCGAGTTCCTCCGCGTTGCCGGTCTGGGAGGCCCACAACACCACGACCGGGGCGTAACCGGACGGCGTGGTGACCGGTTCCCCGGCGGCCAGTTGCGCGCGTGGCCGGGGTTCCTCGGTGCGCGAGAACAGGCCCGCGAGCAAACCGTCCACCCAGAGCCGGGCGGTCGGGTCCAACGGCGCGCTGACGGGCACGGTGGGCACCCCGGGTGCGCGCTGGGCGGCCTCCGAGCGCAGGCCGACCAGCATTCCCGCCAGGTAGGAGCGGGCGGACTCGTCGAACTCCGGTACGGGTTGGGTTGGCACGCCGAGCAGTTCGGCCAACAGCTCGAGTCGCGCCTCGCCGGGTTCCCGCGTCCGGGCGGGTGGCGCGCCGGCGGCCGGGTCCGCATGGGCGGCGGCAACCCTGGTCAACGACACCGCGCAGGCCTTGAACTCGGGTTGGTGCGAGACGGGGTCGACGGCGTCGTTGGTGACGGCGTTGATCGACAGGTACTCGCCGAACGCGTCGTTCCAGTGGATCGGCGCAAAGCAGTTGCCCGGGCGCACGCGCTCGGTGATGACGGCCGGCAGCACGGCACGCCCACGGCGCGAGGCGATTTCGATCGGGTCGTCCGCGGCGATGCCGAGCCGGGCGGCGTCGTCGGGATGGATCTCGACGAACGGCCCGGGGTTGAGCCGGTTGAGTTTGGCGACCTTGCCGGTTTTGGTCATGGTGTGCCACTGGTGCGGCAGCCGCCCGGTGTTGAGGACGAACGGGAAGTCGTCGTCGGGCATTTCCTCGGGCGGCAGATGGGGGCGGGCGAAGAACACCGCGCGTCCGCTCGGGGTGGGGAAGGCGAGCCGGGGCACGGTCCCGTCCTCGCGGACCAGCCGCGTCTGGCTGACGCCGTCGTTGACGTAGCGGATCGGGCTGCGGCCGCCGGCGGACCCGGGCGGGTACGGCCACTGCAGCGGCCCCTGCCGCAGCCGCTCGTAGCCGGCCCCACGCAGGTCGTATCCCGTTGCGGGATTCCAGAATTGCTTGATCTCTTCGAACACCTCCCCGGCGGATTGGTAACCGAAGGCGTCCGAATACCCCATCGCACAGGCGATCCGGGCGATGATCTGCCAGTCCGGCAGCGCCTGCCCCGGCGCCTCGACGGCCGGCTGGAACAGCGTCAGGTTGCGCTCGGAGTTGACCATCACCCCTTCGGATTCCGTCCACAGGGCGGCCGGCAGCAACACGTCGGCGTACTCGTTGGTCTCGGTGTCCAGGAAGGCGTCCTGGCCGATGACCAGCTCCGCCTGTTCCAGGCCCTCCAGCACGGTCTTCCGGTTCGCCACCGAGGCGGTCGGGTTGGTGCAGATGATCCAGCACGCCTTGATCCGGCCTTCGGCCATGCGCGAGAACAGGTCGACGGTGCCGGTGCCGGCCTCGGCGCGCAGCGTCCCGCGGGGGATGCCCCAGCGGTCCTCGACGAAGGCGCGATCCTCGGCCGAGCCCACCGAACGCTGGCCCGGCAGACCCGGACCCAGGTAACCCATTTCGCGCCCGCCCATCGCGTTGGGCTGACCGGTCAGCGAGAAGGGGCCGCTGCCCGGCCGGCAGATCGCGCCGGTCGCCAGGTGCAGGTTGCAGATTGCGTTGGTGTTCCAGGTGCCGTGGGTGCTCTGGTTGAGACCCATTGTCCAGCAGCTCATCCAGTTCGCCGATTCGCCGATCCAGCGGGCGGCGGTGCGGATGTCCTCGACGGCCAGGCCGGTGATCTCGCTCACGGTGTCGGGGGCGTACCGCTGCAGGAAGCCGGGCATCGCGTCCCAGCCCTCGGTGAATTCGGCGATGAATTCGGCGTCGGTGTGGCCGTTCTCGACGATCAGCTGCAGCAGGCCGTTGAGCAGCGCCAGGTCGGTGCCGGGGTTGATCTGCAGGTACAGGTCGGCCTTGTCCGCGGTCGCGGTGCGGCGCGGGTCGACGACGATCAGTTTGGCGCCGGCCTTGACGCGATCCATCATGCGCAGGAACAGGATCGGGTGGCAGTCGGCCATGTTGGCGCCGATGACGAAGAAGACGTCGGCCCGGTCGAAATCCTCGTACGAGCCCGGCGGGCCGTCCGCGCCGAGGGACAGCTTGTAGCCGGAACTCGCGCTGGCCATGCACAGCCGCGAGTTCGACTCGATCTGGTTGGTGCCGATGAAGCCCTTGGCCAGTTTGTTGGCCAGGTACTGCGCCTCGAGGGACATCTGTCCCGACACGTAGAGGGCGAAGGCGTCCGGGCCGTGTAGGTCGATGATCTCGCGTAACCGCTTCGCGCATCGGGCGATTGCGTCGTCGATGTCGATCGGTTCGACGGGCGCGCCGCGATCGGTGCGCACGTGCGCCGTTTCCATCCGGCCCGGCGCGGCGAGCAGGTCCGCGGTGGTCGTGCCCTTGGTGCACAACCGGCCGAAGTTGGCCGGATGTTGTTTGTTGCCAATCGACTTCACGACGTGACGCCGGTCGTATCGCGCATCCGTTGTGACCTGTAACACCATGCCGCAACCGACACCGCAGTAGCCGCACATGGTGTTCACCAGAGCTGTGTTCGCCGAAGCCGCGCCGGGATCCACGGGGTCCTTAACGGGCTCCATCGAGCTCCCTCGCCACGGGTGAGTCCCTCCCTTACTACGCAGGCAGAAGTCGATCGTGCGACAAGGATGTTTCGGCATCGGTCATCCGACGTTTCCACCGCTTTACGGCTTCATCGCAACGGCTAGGGAGAGTTGGTGATCCGTGCGGAAATCCGTGATCAGCGCAGCTCACCGTGGGTCAACGTCGACCGGCGAACCTGGCACGACACTACCGGCGGCGCCGGCGGCGACCCCGGCAAAGTCGGCCTTTCGACCAAACCTGTGGGACATTCACAGCCTTCGCTAAGCTAGCCGGATGCGTCAGCTGGTCGCGATCCTGCTGATCCTGGCGGCTTCGGCGTGCGGCTCGAAGCCGGCGGGCGCGCCACCCAGAGCGCCTGTCACGTGCAAAGATTCCGATGGCCCCTCGGACGGCACGGTCCGGCGGGCCACCGCCTCGGTGCCGATCGCCGTCCCGGGCACCACCTGGGTCGAAATCGCGCGTGGGCACACCCGGAACTGCCGGCTGTACTGGGTGCAGCTCATCCCGACCATCGCCAGCGAGTCGACTCCCCAGCAGTTGCTCTTCTTCGACCACAACACCCCGCTGGGCGCACCCACCCCCGACCCCAAGCCCTACATCACCGTGCTGCCGCCGGCGGATGACACCGTCACCGTTCGGTATCAGTGGCGGGTCGGCAACGACGAGCCCTGCTGTCCCTCCGGCAACGGCACGGTGCAGTTCCGGATCGGCCCGGACGGCAAACTCAAAGCGCTCGGCAAGATCCCGCACCAGTAGCGCGCTCCCGCACGCGCCGGACGCCGCATCTTCACAGGTTTCGCTCAGCACACTCCTAGCGGCGGGTGACACCACGAGCGGGGAAGGCCTGGCATCCTGAGGATCAGTGTCGGCGGCTACGAGGCCGGCGGCGCAGCAACGCGATCGGCTCGTTGATGCGGCGTACGAAGGCGTACGCCAACGAAGACTACGAAAACGTGAAGACCACGGAATCCGTAGAGGGGCAAGCACAGCGGCTCTTTCCGCTGTTCACCGAGTCCGAAACGTGATTCGGCCGACGTAGTATCGCCTGACCCACTGTCGCTGCGGGCGGTTCGACGACGACTCCTCGAACACTCGGCGTGAAAGGCAATGATTTCATGGGACGCGCGCGCCACATCTCGCACTGGGACCCCGAAGACGTCATCGGTTGGGAGACCGGCAACAAGGTCATCGCCCGGCGGAACCTGATCTGGTCGATCGTGAACATGCATGTCGGGTTCGCGATCTGGACCCTGTGGTCGGTGATGGTCCTGTTCATGCCGCAGTCCGTCTACGGCTTCACGGCGGGCGACAAGCTGCTGCTGGGCGCGACCGCGACGTTGGTCGGCGCGTGCGTGCGCATCCCCTACGTGATGGCCACCGCCAGGTTCGGGGGCCGGAACTGGGCGATCTTCTCGTCGCTGGTGCTCATCATCCCCACCCTGGGGGCCCTCGCGCTGCTGTCCAATCCCGGCCTGCCGCTGTGGCCGTATCTGGTGTGCGCGGCGCTGACCGGCCTGGGCGGCGGCAACTACTCGGCCTCGCTGGCCAACGTCGAGGCCTTCTACCCTCAGCGGCGCAAGGGCCTGGCGCTGGGTCTCACCGGCGGCCTGGGCAACCTGGGTGTCGCCGGCATCCAGGCAGTCGGGCTCGTGGTGCTGGCCACCGCCGGCAACGCCTCGCCGTACTGGGTGTGCGCGATCTACCTGGCCCTGCTGGCGATCGCCGGCCTGGGCGCATCGCTGTTCATGGACAACCTGACCCACGTCATCGAGGTGAGCCACGTGCGGTCGGTCCTCAAGGTGCCCGACGCCTGGGGCATCGCCTTCATCTATATGTGCGCCTCCGGCTCGTTCATCGGCTTCGCCTTCGCGTTCGGGCAGGTCATCCAGCTCAACCTGCTGGCGGGCGGGCAGACCCACGCGCAGGCGGCGCTGCACGCCGCCGAGATCGCCTTCATCGGGCCGCTGCTGGGGTCGGCGGCGCGCATACTCGGCGGCCGGCTCGGTGACCGCTACGGCGGCGGCCGGGTCACCCTGTCCGTCGTGGCCGGCATGATCCTGGGCGCCGGGCTGCTGGTTGCGGTCAGCACCCACGACGACCTCACCCGCGGTCCCGGCGACCAGACGACCGACATCACGATGATCGGCTACGTAACCGGCTTCATCGCGCTGTTCATCTTCTGCGGCATGGGCAAGGGCGCGGTGTTCAAGCTGATCCCGTCGATCTTCGAACAACGCAGCCAGTCGCTGCCGCTCACCGAGACGGAACGACGCCAGTGGGCGCGGACCATGTCGGGGTCGTTGATCGGGTTCGCCGGCGCGTTCGGTGGCCTGGGCGGTGTCGGGATCGACCTGGCTCTGCGGCAGTCGTACGTCAGCAGCGGCACCGAGACCCCGGCGTTCTGGAGCTTCCTGGCCTGCTACCTCGCCGCCGCGGCCCTGACCTGGATGCGGTACGTGCGTCCGCGGCGCACCCTCGTGCAGGCGCCGGCCCACCGGGACGTGACGGTCGGCCAGCGCAGCCTGGAGGCGAGCCTGAAGGTCATCGCCGGGGAGCCCGTCGGGACCTGACTCTCATGAGGAGCTGACGGCGTCCGGCAGGTTCTCCGGGTGCAGCATCTCGGCGTAGCGCAGTTCCTCGGGGACGCCGAAGCCGTCGACCAGCGTTCGCGCGTGCGGGCGCAGCGCCCGGCACCGGTCGTTGATCCCGCGGGTGACCGCCTTGGCCCGGTCGGTGGACAGGTAGCGGTGCTCGACGTACCAGGCCTTGTCCTCCTCGATCACCGACAGCGCGTAGAGGTCGCAGACCAGCTCCAGCAGCTCGCGTGCCTGCCGGTCTTCGCACGAGTCGATGCCGGCGACGAAGGCCTCCAGGATCACCCGGTCGATGTGCGCGCTCGCCGCGTGCAGCACGTGGTCCTGCACCGCGTTGAACGCGTCGAAAGCCGACATCTCCTTGGACTTGGCCTGCAGCCGGCGCGCGACGGATGACAGCAGATACTCTTCGCGGTCCTCGAACATCTTGATCTGCGTGCCGCGGTTGAACAGGCTGCCCTCCTCCTCGTTGTCCTGCCGGGCATCCACGATCGTCTGGATGATGGTCTCCGCAGCGGTGCGTTTGACGACGCGGTCGCTGACGGTGCCGGCGGCGAAACGCACCCATTCGACCGGGCTCATGCTGCGGATGTCGTCGGCGTAGGCGGTGAGCAGCTCCTTGGCGACCAGCTGGGTCAGCACGTGGTTGTCGCCCTCGAACGTGGTGAACACGTCGGTGTCGCCGCGCAGGCCGATCAGTCGGTTCTCGGCCATGTAGCCCGCACCGCCGCACGCTTCCCGCGCCTCCTGGATGGAGCGGCTGGCGTGCCAGGTGTTGGCCGCCTTCAGCCCGGCGGCGCGTGATTCCAGCTCGCGCTGCTCCTCGGCGTCGGGCGCGTCGGCGGTCTGGACGTCGTGGCATTTGGCGACGAGCTCGTTCTGGGCGAACTGCAGCGCATAGGACTTCGCGATCAACGGGAACAGCCGGCGCTGGTGCACCAGGTAGTCCATGATCAGCACCTCGGTGTCCTCGTCGTCGGGTGCGCTGAACTGCCTGCGCTGCAACGCGTATCGGGTCGCGATGTCGAGTGCGACGCGCGCCGCGGCGCCCGCGCTGCCGCCCACGGTGATCCGGCCGCGCACCAGGGTGCCCAGCATCGTGAAGAACCGCCTGCTGGGGTTGTCGATCGGCGAGGTGTACGTGCCGTCGGGCGCGACGTCGCCGTACTTGTTCAGCAGGTTGGCCCGCGGGACCCGCACGCGGTCGAACATGATGCGGCCGTTGTCGACGCCGGGCAGGCCGCCCTTGTACTCGCAGTCCGAGGTCGTCACACCGGGCAGGTCGTTGCCGTCGGCGTCGCGGATCGGGACCAGCAGGCAGTGCACGCCGTGGTTGACCGGCTTGCCCTCCTCGGTGGTGATCAGCTGAGCGAAAACCGCTGCCACGGTAGCTGTTTCGGCGGCACCCCCGATGTAGTCCTTGCGTGCCGACGGGGTGGGGGAGTCGATGACGAACTCCTGGGCCTCGGCGTCGTAGGTCGCGGTCGTCTCCAGCGCCTGCACGTCGCTGCCGTGGCCGGTCTCGGTCATCGCGAAACAGCCGCACAACTCGAGGCTGATGATGTTCTTGACGTAGGCCTCATGGTGGCGTTGGGTGCCCAGGTTCTCGACGGCGCCGCCGAACAGGCCCCACTGCACCCCGGCCTTGACCATCAGCGACAGGTCCGACATCGCGAGCATCTCGATCATGGTGATCGCCGCCCCGACGTCGCCGGTGCCGCCGTGTTCCTTGCGGAAGTTGTCGCCGGCGGCACCGAACGCGGCCATGATCCTCATCTGCTCGCCCACCTTGGTGCGCGCGATCACGGTGTTGGGGGTGTAATGCGGGCGGAACATGTCCTCGGTCATGGTGTCCCGCATCCGGTTCTTCACGTCGCGCCACCGCCCGTCCAGGGTGTTGCGCAGATGCTCGGCAGTGCTCGTCTTTTCTGGCGCCATGACCCGACCGTAGCCCGCCGCTCGCGCGGCGGAAACAATCACGCGACAACGGCGCGCGAAACCGTTACGCGCGCTCGGCTTCTCGGCCGGTCCGCCCGCCAAGCGCGGCCTGCTCCGGCCGCGGTACCGCGGTGCGGGCCCGGCGCCCGCGCGGCAGCAGCCAGAACCACGCCAGCCCCGCCCACATCGCGCCGAACAGCACCAGCATGTTCATGTCGAACGCCCACCAGCCGACGTAGTGGGTCCACATCTCGATGTTGGCGGCCAGCGCGTCGACGCGGCGCAGGTCGACGGTCGACGCCGACGCCGCGAAGCCCCACTGGGCCGGCACGAACCAGGAGATCTGGTCGTAGCCCCACGTGCCCACCAGCGGAACCAAACCCCCGGCGAACAGCAGCGACGCCAGGATCACCGGCACCGCCAGCGCAGGGACCTCACGCGGGGACCCGGCCCGCGCGGACAGCGCCAGCCCGACGATGGCCGACACGACGGCCGTGACGGCCACGCTCACGTAGAGCTCGAGGTCGGCGCTCCCGAGCAGGACGGCGCCACGCGCGGGCCCGCCCTTGCCGATCAGCACGATGGCGGTCAGCACGGCCGTCAAGGCGGCCGCGGCGACGGAGAACACGACGACTTTGCCGGCCAGGTAGGCCGCCGGGGAGAGCCCGACGGATCGCTCCCGCCGGTAGGCGAGGCGCTCGGTGACCAGGTTGCGCACGGTCAGCACGGTGCCGATCACCACGGCGGCGAAGTTGAGGGCGGCCAGGATCTCGATGGCCTCGTGCCGGTTGGGTCCGGAGGGGTCGGCCCAGCCCAACCCCGAATCGCCGGGAATCAGCAGCGTCAACGCGCCGAACACCAGCGGCAGCAGCACCAGGAAGACGACCCGGGCGCGACCGGCGAGAAGCTGGCGAACCTGGCGGCGGATCACCAGACCGGTTTGCCGGGACAGGGTCAGGTCCGCGGGGGGCGGCCACGGCGCGGCGATTCCCGGCCGTGCCGGCGGGGTCGACGCCTGCTGCCGCTCCCGGAACGCGCGGTGGGCGCCGTCGGGGTCGGCGCTGACCTGGGCGAGAATCCCGGCGAAATCGGCGGTGCCCAGCGCGGGTTCGGCCTGCAGCGGTGCGCCGATGTAGGCCGGCGCGCCGGCGCCGGTGAGCACCACGGCCTGGTCGCACATCGTCACCTGGGTCAGGGAGGTCTGCGATGCCATCGCGACGACGACGGCACAGCCGAGGTCGGCCTGCCGCCGCAACACCGCCATCACCTGGTTTTCCTGCGCCGCGTCGAGGCCGGCGCCCAGGCCGTCGACCACGAGCAGGGTGGGGCGGCTGAGGAGTTCGATCGCCAGCGCCACGCACCGGCGCAGCGCGGGCGGGAGTTTGGCCACCGGCGTCGCCCCGTGCGGTGTCAGTTCGAGTTCTTCGAGCACCTGGTCCACCACCCGGTCGCGCTGCGCGGGGGTGGTCTCGGGCGGAAGCCGCAGTTCGGCGGCGTACCGGAGCGACTGGGCGACGGTGAGTTTGCGGTGGAGCCGGTCGTCGCGCGGCACTATCCCGATGCGGGAACGCATCGCCGCCGGCTCGGCGTGCACGTCGTGTCCGTCGACGGTGACCACGCCGGAGTCCGGTTGTCGCGCGCCCGCGAGCATGTCGAGCAGCGCGGTGTTGCGCGGCGCAGAGGGGCCGATGACCGCGTTGAGCGTGCCCGGACGCGCGGTGAACGAGACGTCGCTGATGACCTCGCGCCCGCCGACGGCGAGCCCCAACCGGTATGCGGTCACCCCGGTGGTGCGCGCTCCCGGCCGCAGCGGCAGCCGGTAGGTCCGGTCGGCTTCCTCGGAGCGGAACGAGGGCTGCTGGGCGCGCAGCTTGCGGGTCGCGTCGGTCATCCGCTTGATCAGGCCCCGGTTTTTCGGGCGTTCGTCCCGGGACGCTTCGGGCGTTGGGGCCGGCTGCGGTTCGGGCGGTGAGGCCGGATGCGGTTCGGGCGGTGGGGCCGGCCGCGGTTCGGCGGGCGGCTGCGGCCGGGCGCCGGATTGGGACGGCCGGGCCGGCGGCTGCTGGGCCACCGGCATCCGTTGGGTGGGGCGTTGCGTCGGCGCCTGGGAGACCGGCCCGGGCTGCTCGCGCGGGGCCGCGCCGGACGGCTGCGGCCGGGGGCGCGGCGGCGGCGGCGGGACGTTCGGCCGCTGCTGCTGCGGCGGCGGGGCTGCCGGGGGCGGGGGTGGGCCGGACGGCCGAGCGGGCGCGCCGAGCTGGAACACCAGCCGCGGACCCCGCTGCGGATCACCGATCGTGATCGCCTGCCCGTCGCGGATGTCGACCGTCGTCACGCGGGCCCCGTCGGCGTACATGCCGTAGGGGCTCGTGTCGACGGCGACCCAATGCCCGTCGGCGAACCGCAGCACGACGTCCGAACGGGCCGGGGGCGGGGCCGAACCGGCGTGGCCCGGGCGGTCGAGCGGGACGTCGCAGCCCCTGCCCTGGCCGACGATCACGTCGCGGCCCGGGGCGAAGACGTACCGCATCGATCCGACCCACACCGTCAGCGGGGAAGCCGGGTGGGCCGGGGCGTCGGGCCGCATCGCCGTCACCTTTCGTCGCCGATCAGACCGAATCGCGCGGTAAACGGATCCGGGCTCTGCCTAAGTGTCTACCCGTGCGCGGTGGTCGATCCACCGGGACGGGCCCCGGTCACGGGGCGCCGCGGCGGCGTGGGGTCGCGGCGTCGTCGAGCAGCCGGCGCAGCACGCCCACCGCTTCCGCCAGGACCTGGCGCTCGGCCGGGGCGAGCTGACCCAGTTGCGGTTCGATGGCGGCGGCGCGGTCGGCTCGCACCGCGTTCAGCGTCTGCCGGCCCGCCGGCGTGATCTGGATCCGGACGGCGCGGGCGTCGCCGGGGTCGACCGTCCTGGTGACCAGGCCGGCCTCCTCCAGGCGTCTTACCTGCGTCGTCATCGTCGGCTGCGAGCAGTGGTCGACGGCCGCCAGGTCGCCGATGCGGGCTTCGCCGTGCGCCTCGACGGTGGCGAGCAGCCTGGCCTGCGCCGCGGGCAACGGCATTCGGATCCGCTGGGTGGCCAGCCGGTTGAGGCGGGCGACCACCGCGAGCAGGTCCGCCCCGAGGCCCGGTCGCGGCTCGGGCTTTGCGGCGCCCGCCACTCCGCTGACCCCGCTGTGGTTGGCGGCGGATGCGTTCATGCCTCCATGGTTGCATAGCTCCCCTAAGCGAGCCGCTGGTTTGGCGCCGGGTCGCAAATCCGCAGATGGCGCGGTGTTCTGCCGGGCCTCGGGGCCGCGGCCTGGCAGAATCGATCAAGTGACCGGCCCCAGACCCCTGCGCGCGCGCCATCGCGGCGGACCGCTGCAGCCGGTGGAGTTGGCGCAGGCGTCGGTGATGGGGGCGCTGTGTGCGGTCATCGCGATCATCTCCGTCGTCGTCCCGTTCGCCGCCGGAGTGGCCTTGCTGGGCACCGTGCCGACGGGGCTGCTGGCCTACCGGTACCGGATGCGCGTGTTGGTCGCCGCGACGGTCGCCGCCGCGATGATCGCCTTCCTCATCGCCGGCCTGGGCGGGTTGATGACGGTCCTGCACGGCGTGTACATCGGCGGCCTGACCGGGTTCGTCAAGCGCCGACGGCGCGGCACGCCGACGGTGGTCGCGCTGTCCCTGATCGCCGGGCTGGTGTTCGGTGCCGTGACGCTCGCCGCGCTGGCCGTCATGACCCGGCTGCGGCACCTGATCTTCGAGGTGATGACCGCGAACATCGACGGGGTCGCCGCGTTCTTGACCCGCATGCACCTGCGGCAAGCCGGCGCCGACGTCAAACAGTACTTCGCCGACGGCCTGCACTACTGGCCGTGGATCCTGCTGGGCTATTACACCGTGGGCATCACGATCGTGTCGCTGATCGGCTGGTGGGCGCTGTCGCGGCTGCTGCAGCGGATGCGCGAACTGCCCGACGTGCACAAGCTGGACGCCTGGGACAGCAGCGCGGGTGAAACGGCCCCGATCGGCCCGGTGCCGGTGCGGTTGGACAGGGTGCGCTTCCGCTACCCGCACGCCGCCCAGGACGCGTTGCGCGAGATCAGCCTGGACGTGCGCATCGGCGAACACGTGGCGATCACCGGCGCCAACGGCTCCGGGAAGACCACGCTGATGCTGATCCTGGCGGGCCGGGAGCCCACGTCGGGCACCGTGCGGCGCCCCGGCGCGGTCGGCCTCGGGAAGATGGGCGGCACGGCGGTGGTGTTCCAGCACCCCGAAAGCCAGGTCCTGGGCACCCGGGTCGCCGACGACGTGGTGTGGGGCCTGCCGCCGGGCACCGAGATCGACGTGAACCGGCTGCTGGGCGAGGTGGGCCTGGACGGGCTCGCCGACCGCGACACCGGAAGCCTGTCGGGGGGCGAGCTGCAGCGGCTGGCGCTGGCCGCGGCGCTGGCCCGGGAACCGTCGTTGCTGATCGCCGACGAGGTGACCACCATGGTCGACCAGGTGGGCCGGGAGGCCCTGCTCGGCGTGCTGTCGGGTCTCACCCAACGACACCGGACCGCGCTGGTGCACATCACCCACTACAACGTCGAGGCCGAGTCGGTCGACCGCGCGATCAACCTCAGCGATTCGCCGGACAACGCCGACATGGTCGAGTCCGCCCCCACGCCGCTGCCGTCCGCCGCGGTGGCGCACATTTCGTCCGCGCCGGCGATCGAGCTCGTCGGGGTCGGCCACGAATACGCCAGTGGCACACCGTGGGCCAAACCCGCGCTGCGCGACATCAGCTTCGTGGTGGAGCAGGGCGACGGGCTGTTGATCCACGGCGGCAACGGGTCCGGCAAGTCGACGCTGGCCTGGATCATGGCGGGGCTGACGATTCCCACCACCGGCGCCTGCCTCCTCGACGGGCGGCCCACCCACGAGCAGGTCGGCGCGGTGGCATTGTCGTTCCAGGCGGCCCGGCTGCAGCTGATGCGCAGCCGCGTCGACCGGGAAGTGGCCTCGGCCGCGGGTTTCTCGCACCGCGACCGGGACCGCGTCGCCGCGGCGCTGGGCGCCGTCGGGCTGGACCCCGCGCTGGCCAAACGCCGCATCGACCAGCTCAGCGGTGGTCAGATGCGTCGGGTGGTGCTGGCCGGGCTGCTGGCGTGTTCGCCGCGGGCGTTGATCCTCGACGAGCCGCTGGCGGGGCTGGACGCCGCTGCCCAGCGCGGCCTGCTGCGACTGCTCGAAGACCTGCGTCGCGAGCAGGGCCTCACGGTGGTGATCATCTCCCACGACTTCGCCGGCCTGGAGGGCGTCTGCCCACGCACCCTGCATCTGCAAAACGGCAGGCTCCAATCGGTCCCGGCCGCGGCCGGGGGTGTGGCATGACGGCGACCGCGGGCCCCGAGCACGCCACGAGCCGGCGCACCCCGCGGCCGGTGGTGCTGCTCGTCCCGGTGCCCGGGACGTCGACCATCCACGAACTGTGGGCCGGGACCAAACTGCTCGTGGTCTTCGGAATCTCGGTGCTGCTGACGTTCTACCCGGGCTGGGTGGCGATCGGCGCGGTGGCCGCGCTGGTGGCGGCCGCGATGCGGATCGCGCGCATTCCGCGGGGGGCGTTGCCGTCGGTTCCGCGCTGGCTGTGGGTCATCGTCGCGCTGGGCGGCATCACGGCCGCGCTGGGCGGCGGCAGCCCGGTGATCGCCCTGGGGGGCCTGCACCTGGCCCTCGGCGGGCTCCTGCAGTTTCTGCGGATCACCGCGCTGTCGGTGGTCCTGCTCGCGCTGGGCGCGATGGTGTCCTGGACCACCAACGTCGCCGAGATCGGTCCCGCGATGGCGGTTTTGGGCCGCCCGCTGCGGCCGTTGCGGATTCCGGTCGACGAGTGGGCGGTGGCGCTGGCGCTCGCGCTGCGCGCCTTCCCGATGCTGATCGACGAGTTCCAGGTGCTTCACGCGGCCCGCCGGCTGCGGCCCCGACGGATACCGCGCGGCCGCGGGGCGCGGCTGCGCCGCAACGCGCTGGAGGTGATCGACCTGCTCGCCGCGGCCATCACCGTGACGCTGCGGCGCGGCGACGAGATGGGGGACGCGATCACCGCCCGCGGCGGCGCCGGCCAGCTCTCCGCGAACCCGGCGCGGCCGAAGATGACGGACTGGGTGACCCTGGCGATCACGACCGCGGTGTGCGGCGCGGCGGTGTGGGTGGAGACCGCGTTCCACTTGGCGCGTTAGAAAGCGGGCGGACGCTGCGCCGGCCGGCCGCCGGTCGCGTAGCTTGGGCACGTGTCCGACGCGCACCGCAGCCGCCGCATCGCGGCCTCCCCGCAGGAGATCTGGGACGTCCTGGCGGATTTCGGCGCGATCAGTTCGTGGGCCGGCAACGTCGACCACTCCTGCATCCTGTTCTCCGGTCCCGGCGGCGCGGCCGTCGGCACCGCGCGCCGGGTCCAGGTCAGGCGCGACGCCCTCGTCGAGCGCATCACCGAGTTCGACCCGCCGCATGCGCTCGGCTACGACATCGAGGGCCTGCCCGCCCGCCTGGGCAGGGTGGCCAACCGCTGGACGCTGGCGCCGTTCGGGGGCGGGGTGACGGTCGTGAGCCTGACCAGCACCGTCGAGATCGGCCCCCGCGCGCCGCACAAGCTTGCCGAACGCGTCGTGTGCCGGGTCCTGGCGCGCCAGTCCGGCGAGATGCTCGCCGGGCTCGCGAACCGATTGGAGAAGGCCCGTGTCTGATCGCCCCGACGTCGTCGTCATCATGACCGACGAGGAGCGTGCGGTGCCGCCGTACGAGGCGCCCGACGTGCTCGCCTGGCGCGACCGGGTGCTCACCGGCCGCAAGTGGTTCGACGACCACGGGGTCAGCTTCGCCCGGCACTACACCGGCTCGCTGGCCTGCGTGCCCAGCCGGCCCACGATCTTCACCGGGCACTATCCCGACCTGCACGGGGTCACCCAGACCGACGGCATCGGCAAGACCGCCGACGACACCCGGATGCGCTGGCTGCGCCCCGGCGAGGTGCCCACCCTGGGCAACTGGTTCCGCGCCGCGGGCTACGACACCCACTACGACGGCAAGTGGCACATCTCCCACGCCGACCTGACCGACCCGGCGACCGGCGGTCCGCTGGCCACCAACGACGACGACGGCGTCGTCGACCACGCCGCCGTGCGGCGCTACCTCGACGCCGACCCGCTGGCGCCCTACGGCTTCTCCGGATGGGTCGGCCCCGAACCGCACGGCGCCGCGCTGGCCAACGCCGGGGTGCGCCGCGACCAGCTGATCGCCGACCGCGTCGTCGCCTGGCTCACCGACCGGTACGCCCGCCGCCGCGCCGGGGACGCGGCGGCGCTGCGCCCGTTCCTGCTGGTCGCCAGCTTCGTCAACCCGCACGACATCGTGCTGTTCCCGCTGTGGGCGCGCCGCAGCCCGATCACGCCGTCGCCGCTGGACCCCCCGCCGGTGCCGCCCGCGCCGACGGCCGGCGAGGACCTGTCGACCAAGCCGGCCGCGCAGATCGCCTTCCGCGAGGCCTACTACTCCGGCTACGGCCCGGCCCCCGCGATCGACCGGACCTACGAGCGCAACGCCCAGCGCTACCGCGACCTGTACTACCGGCTGCACGCCGAGGTCGACGCACCGATCGACCGCGTCCGGCGGGCCGTCACCGACAACGGCTCGGCCGACGCGGTGCTGGTGCGCACCGCCGACCACGGCGACCTGCTCGGCGCGCACGGCGGCCTGCACCAGAAGTGGTTCAACCTCTACGACGAGGCCACCCGCGTCCCCTTCGTGATCGCCCGCGTCGGGGAGCGGTCCACGGGCCCGCGGGTCGTGACGGCTCCGACATCGCACGTCGACCTGGTCCCGACGCTGCTGTCGGCCGCCGGGGTCGACGTCGCGGCGGTCGCCGCCACGCTGGCCGAGTCCTTCTCGGAGGTCCACGAGTTGCCGGGCCGCGACCTCATGCCCGTCGTCGACGGCGCGCCGGCCGACGACACCCGCGCGGTCTACCTGATGACCCGCGACAACATGCTCGAGGGCGACACCGTCGCCTCGGGCCTTGGGCGCCGCCTCAAGCAGACCGTCAATCCGCCCGCGCCGCTGCGCATCCGGGTCCCGGCCCACACCGCCTCCAACTTCGAGGGGCTGGTCGTGCGCGTCGACGACGTGCCGGGCGGCGAAGGCCACCTGTGGAAGCTGGTCCGCACGTTCGACGACCCCGGCACCTGGACCGAGCCCGGCGTGCGACACCTGGCCGCCAACGGGCTCGGCGGCGACACCTACCGCACGTCGCCGCTCGACGACCAGTGGGAGCTCTACGACCTGACCGCCGACCCCGTCGAGGCCGACAGCCGGTGGACCGATCCCGGCCTGCACGAGCTGCGCGGGCACCTGCGCACGCGGCTCAAGGAGGCCCGCGCCGGCTCGGTGCCGGAGCGAAACCACCCGTGGCCCTACGCGTCGCGGCGGCCGCCGGGCCCGGGGCCGTCGCTGCTGGGGCGTCTGGTGGGCGGGCTTTCGAAGCGCTGAGGCGCCGGCCCGCCGGCGCGTCTCAGGGCCGCATGCGGTCGATCAGGTCGGACAGCACGACGATGCTCTCGCTGCGCTCGATGTCCGCGCTGGACCGGATCCGCTCGAGCGCGGTCTCGAGGTGCTGCATGTCGCGGGCCAGCACGTGCAGGATCGCGTCGGAGGTTCCGGTGACCGTGGCCGCGCTGACGATCTCGGGGATGTCCTCCCACGCCGCCCGCAGCTCGGCCGGCGAAATCCGGCCGTGGCAGTACACCTGCACGTAGGCCTCGGTGTTCCAGCCGAGCGCATTGCGGTCGATGACCGTGGTGAAGCCCTTGATCACCCCGGTGTCGAGCATCCGGTCGACGCGCCGCTTCACCGCGGGCGCCGACAGGTTCACCTTCTCGCCGATCTCGGCGAAGGTGGCGCGCGCGTTGTCGGTCAGCTCCGCGAGGATGCGCTCGTCGGTCTCGTCGAGCCTGTCCATGCCGGTCACGCCCTCCCATTTCGTCGACAGACAATAAACAACCGCTAGACCCACTCTAGCGCAACAAATAGACGTACAACACGCAAGATTCGTCGATTGATTGTCTGCATGGGCTCCAATATCGTGGATTTGTGACGGATTACTATGTGGCGGAGCCGGCGCCGGTCGCCGCGCCCGCGTATGTGACTCGGCCCGGCGCCGCGGCCCCCAAGCGCACCCGCACCCCGCGGGCCCGTCGGTACGCAATGACGCCACCGACCTTCTTCGCTGTCGAGTACGCGATCAATCCGTGGATGGACCTGAGCACGCCCGTGGACGTCGGCGTCGCGCACGCGCAGTGGGAGAACCTGTACCAGACCTACCTGGCGCTGGGCCACCACGTGGACATCGTCGAGCCCGTGCCCGGGCTGCCCGACATGGTGTACGCGGCCAACGGCGGATTCATCGCCGACGACATCGCCATCGTCGCCAAGTTCCGGTACGCGGAGCGGGCCGACGAGGCGCGCGCCTACGCCGCGTGGATGGCGTCGCGGGGCTACCGCCCCCTGTCGACCCGCCATGTCAACGAGGGGCAGGGCGATCTGCTGATGGTCGGTGACATCGTGCTGGCCGGCTACGGCTTCCGCACCGACCGGCGCGCGCACGACGAGATCTCGGCGGCGCTCGGGTTCCCGGTCGTGTCTTTGGAGCTGGTCGACCCGCGTTTCTACCACCTCGACACCGCGCTGGCCGTTCTCGACGATCACACGATCGCCTACTACCCGCCGGCCTTCAGCAAGGCGGCGCACGACCAACTGCGTGCGCTGTTCCCCGCTGCTATCGTGGTGGGCAG
This sequence comes from Mycobacterium cajalii, assembly GCF_045809005.2. Classification (NCBI taxonomy): domain Bacteria; kingdom Bacillati; phylum Actinomycetota; class Actinomycetes; order Mycobacteriales; family Mycobacteriaceae; genus Mycobacterium; species Mycobacterium cajalii. The sequence goes on along the minus strand of NZ_CM141436.1, from coordinate 4,236,672 downwards.
CGCCGATGCGTACGTGCTGGGGCTCAACGCCGTCTCCGACGGCCTGCACGTTGTAATTCCTTCCGGCGCAAACCATTTCGCGACACAACTGCGTGAGGCCGGTTTCGAGCCGGTTGGCGTGGACCTATCCGAGCTGCTCAAGGGCGGCGGTTCGGTCAAATGCTGCACATTGGAGGTGTTCTCATGACGATTCTCGACGCCCGGACCGCGGAGACGGTCACCACGAACCGCACCGAGAGCGCGATCACGTTGGTCGACAAATATGCGGCGCACAACTATTCGCCGCTGCCCGTGGTGGCGGCCAGCGCCGAGGGGGTGTGGATCACCGACGTCGACGGCCGGCGCTACCTGGACTGCCTGGCCGCCTACTCGGCGGTCAACTTCGGCCACCGCAACCCCGAGATCACCGCGGCGGCGCACGCGCAGCTCGACACGGTGACGCTGGTGAGCCGCGCATTCCACGCCGAGGGTCTGGGGCCGTTCTGTGCAGCGCTGGCGCACCTGTGCGGCAAAGACATGGTGCTGCCGATGAATTCGGGCGCCGAGGCCGTCGAGAGCGGGCTCAAGGTGGCCCGCAAGTGGGGCGCCGACGTCAAGGGCGTGCCCGCGGGTCAGGCGAACATCATCGTGGCCGAGAACAACTTCCACGGCCGCACGATCAGCATCGTCAGCTTCTCCTCGGATCCCGCGGCGCGCGGCGGCTTCGGACCGTTCACGCCGGGCTTCCGCTCGGTGCCCTACGGCGACGCCGCGGCCCTGGCCCAGGCCATCGACGACAATACGGTCGCGGTGCTGCTGGAGCCGATCCAGGGCGAGGCGGGCATCATCGTCCCGCCGGACGACTACCTGCCGTCCGTGCGCGCGCTGTGCAGCGAGCACAACGTGCTGATGATCGCCGACGAGATCCAGTCGGGGCTGGGGCGCACGGGCTACACCTTCGCCTGCGACCGGTGGGGCGTCACACCGGACGTGTACCTGCTGGGCAAGGCGCTGGGCGGCGGCGTGGTTCCGCTCTCGGCGGTGGTCGCCGACCGCGACATCCTCGGCGTGCTGCATCCGGGCGAGCACGGGTCGACCTTCGGTGGCAACCCGCTGGCCATGGCGATCGGCACCACGGTGGTCTCCATGCTGGCGCGCGGCGAATTCCAGGCCCGCTCGGCCGAATTGGGTCGTCACCTGCACCGGCGGCTGGCCGAGTTGATCGGTCACGGTGTGGTGGCGGTGCGCGGCTTCGGGCTGTGGGCCGGGGTCGACATCGAACCGGCGCTGGCCACCGGCAAGGAGATCAGCCTGCGGCTGGCCGATCGGGGCGTGCTGGTGAAGGACACCCACGGCTCGACGCTGCGGTTCGCGCCGCCGCTGGTGATCACCGCGCAGGAGATCGACTGGGCGGTTCAGCAGTTTGCTGCGGTGCTGCGGGAGGCTGCCGCATAATCAGCTGACCCGGCACCAGGAGGCGCGTTTGCCCGCGACGTCGGTCGGCCTGGCGGGGCAGATGCTGCGACGCCGACCGGTAACCGGCGCACCCGTCGCGCACGGCGCCGCGGAGCGCCTCAAGCGGAGCATCGGCACGTTCCAGCTCACCATGTTCGGTGTCGGCTCGACGATCGGCACGGGCATCTTCTTCGTCCTGTCGCAGGCGGTGCCCGAAGCCGGTCCGGGTATGGTCGTCTCGTTCGTCATCGCCGGCGTCGCGGCCGGGCTCGCCGCGATCTGCTACGCCGAGCTGGCCGCCGCGGTGCCGGTGTCGGCTTCGTCGTACTCCTACGTCTACAGCACGCTGGGTGAGGCCGCCGCGATGGGCGTGGCGGCCTGCCTGCTGCTCGATTACGGGGTGTCCACCGACCACCGACTGGCTGCTGCACGGCTCACCCGTGCCGGTGGCCATCAGCCCCCGCGAATACCGGCGTTCGCATGTCGGCACATTGGCCAGACTCACCTGTGCCTACTCGGCGGCCCCGGATGCGGTCGAGTTGGTGCGACGCCGTTTCGGCTACGCCGAGCGGTTCGGCGTGCCGATGCGGGCGCTCACCTTCGCGGTGCGCGGCAAGACGATGTACCCGCCGAAGGTGGGGCTGGACGCCGAGGACTCCATCCTGGACGCATGGGTGGCTCAGGCGCGAGAAATATTGCACGACGTGAAGACTCGACACGTCGTGGGTGACGACGTCCTGCTCGACGTGGTCGCCGGCCACTCGTGGGAGGAGGTGCTCGGCACGGTGTCCTGGGTGGACGGCGAGATCCCGGCGCTGGGCACGTCGCCGGGTGGCGACATCCGTCGGGTGTTCCTCGGGTCGCGCAGCACCAAGATCATCCGCAACAGCCCGGTTCCGGTGCTGGTGCTGCCCGGGTGAGCTACCGTTGGGCGGCGGCGTTGGCCGCCGCCTGCGCCCGCTGCAGGGTGGCCGCGACATCGCCTCGGCCCAGGAACATCTCGTCGAAGTAGCTCTGCAGGGCCACCTCCCCGGCGGGGAACCCGGCGCCGCCCGGCGCGGGGATCCGCGGGCCGCGCAGCACCGAGAAGAACGGCGTGACGTCGACGCCGCGGGCGGCCCAGTAGTCGAAGTAGACGCGCTGCGCCGAGAGCACGGCCGGGATCGCCGCGCCCCGGCGGCCCAGGTAGGCGTTGCCCTGCGTGCCGCCGAGCCACGCCAGCACCTCACGCACCGCCGCGGGATGCTTCGACGCCGCGTTGCCCACCGCCGCGATGCCGTTGGTGACGCTGACCCGGCCCGCGGGGCCGATCGGCAGCATCGCGACGCCCCAGCGGAAGCGGGCGTCGCGGGCCACGGCGGCCAGGTTGTAGGTGCCGGACTGGAAGAGCGCCATCCTGCCGGCGAGGAACTGGTTGCGGGAGAAGTCGCCGTTGTCGTTGGTGTCGGAGGCCGGCGGCGCGACGTGGTCGGCGTTGATCAGGGCGACCAGGTAGCGGAACGCCGCGATCGCCGCGGGGTTGTCGAACGCGAATTTGTCGCCGCGCTGGAACACCCCGCCGGCCGAGCCGATGTAGTCCAGGTAGATCGCCTGGGGGTCGTTGGCCGCGTTGTATCCCCACTGCCGGACGCGTCCGGGGTCGAATCCTGTTGTGTTCGCGGTTCTTCCGTCGGCGTCGACGGTCAGCCGGGCGAGCAGGGGGCGCAGGGTGTCGTCGGCGGCGTCGGGGCTCCACCGCAGGGTGTCCAGGCGCGCCGGATCGATGCCGGCCGCGGCGAGCAGGTCGGCGTTGTAGTACACCGCGATGCCGGCGTCGGTCAGCTGCGGCACGCCCCAGAGCACACCGCCGCGGGTGAACTGGTCGACCACCGCGGGTTCCCAGTCCGCGGCGGCGTCGGGGCCGAGGGTTTCGCCGATGTTCATCAGCCGGCCGCCGTCGGCGTAGGCGGCGAGGTACGCGTTGGACAGCCAGAAGATGTCGTCGGCGCTGCCGCCGGCCACGTCGGTGCGCAGGGTGTCGAAGTAGGTCGGGTAGGCGACCATGTCGGCGCGCACCTCGATGCCGGGGTGCGCGCGGTTGAACGCCTCGAAGGACTGCCGGTAGGCCTGTGCGATCGGCTCCGCCCAGAACCGCACCCGCACGACGATCCTGCCGCCGTGCGGTTCGCCGGAGTAGTTCAGCAGCGCCGCCGTCGCGGCCAGCAGCACCGCGACGAGCACCAGAGCCGCGGCGGCCAGCGTGGAGAAGCGGGGCCTTCTCACTTGAGCCCCGAGACGACGATCGAGGCGACGATGTGGCGCTGGAACGCCACGAACAGCGCGACCAGCGGCACGATCGCGACCGTCGTGGCCGCCATCACCAGCGTCCACTGGGAGTTGAACCGCGACTGCAGGTCGGCGGTGGCCACGGTGAGCACCCGCCACTTGTGGCCGCTGGTGATCACCAGCGGCCACATGAAGTTGTTCCACTGCGAGACCACGGTGATCAGCGCCAGCGCCGCCAGCACCGGCCGGCTGGACGGGATCACCACGTGCACGATCACGTCCAGCGTGTTGGCGCCGTCCAGGCGCGCGGCGTTGACGAGGTCGTCGGGGATCATCCGGAAGTGCTCGCGCAGCAGGAAGATCGCGTAGGGGGAGCCGAACATGAAGGGCAGCACCAGCGCCCAGAATGTGTTGCGCAGGCCCAGTTGGGCCATCATCAGATACAGCGGCACCACCGTGACGGTGCCCGGCACCATCAGGGTCGCGATGTAGACCCAGAACAACGCGTCGCGCCCGGGAAAGTGCAGGCGCGCGAACGCATACGCCGCCAGCACCGAAAACGTCAGCTGCCCGACCAGGATCACCGCGGTCATCAACGCGGTCACCGCCGCCGCGCGGCCGAACCCCACCCCGCCCAGGTCGGCGTAGTTGGCCAGCGTGGGCGGGCGCGGCCACTGCAGCGGTGTGCCGGTGACGAACTGGTGGGCCGAGGTGAACGAGGTCAGCAGGCCGAGCGCGAACGGCGCCAACGTGATGAGCGCACCGCACGCCAGCGCGAGGTAGATCGCGGCGGCGCTGAGCCGGCTAGGTGAGGTCATAGCTGATCCGCCGCCGGAAGTAGGACTGCTGCACCAGGGTCACCGCGATCAGGATGACGAACAGCACCACCGCCATCACCGATGCGCGCCCGATGGCCGCAGAGCCGAACGCCTCGGCGTAGATGCGGTGGGCCACCAGGTCGGTGCTGCCGGCCGGCCCGCCGCCCGTCAGCGCGTAGACGGTGTCGAAAACCTGTGCGGTGCTGACGATCCCGGTCACCAGCACGAAGAACGTCGTCGGGCGCAGCAGGGGCAGGGTGATGCGCCAGAACCGCTGCCAGGCGGTGGCGCCGTCGGTGCGCGCGGCGGCGTGGATGTCGTCGGGGATCGCCAGCAGGCCGGCCAGGAACGACAGCGAGACGTATCCGACGTTGGTCCACACGACGACGGCCGACACCAGCGGCAGCGCCAGGGTGGGATCGGAGAGCCACTCGATGCGGTGCCCCAACAGGGTGGCGACCGCGCCGTCGGTGGGGGCCAGGATCCAGCGCCACAGCACCGCGATGGCCAGCGGCGCGCAGATCCAGGGCAGCACGTACAACGTGCGGAACAGCCCGGTGCCCGGTAGCCGGCGCGCCAGCATCGCCGCGGCGGCCAACCCCAGCACCGTCTGCGCGGGCACCACGATCGCCACGAACACGGCCGTGACGAGCAGCGAGCTGCCGAAGCCGGGGTCGGTCAGCACCGAGCGCCAGTTGGCCAGCCCCACGTAGCGCAGCGGGCCCAGCAAATCCCACCGGTACAGGCTCAGCCACACCACGACGAGGATGGGCAGCAGCAGGAAGGCGGCCACACCGAACAGACTGGGCGCCAGCAAGGTATAGCCCAGCGCGGTGGATCGACGGGTCACGTCGGGCATGGGTGTATTAAAGCGGGCGCCGACGGGTTTTGTGGGGCAGCGGTCGTTACGGTGGAGTCGTGACACCGACCCGGGAGATCGATGCCGACTTCCTGGACCTGCCGCGCCACGAGTTGGCCGACGCCGCCTTGACGGCGGCGACCGAGGCCGGGGCCAGCCACGCCGACCTGCGGGTTCACCGGATCAGCACCGAGATCATCGCGCTGCGCGACGGCGAGCTCGAGACCGCGGTGGTCAGCCGCGAGGTCGGCCTGGCGGTGCGGGTGATCGTCGACGGCACCTGGGGTTTCGCCTCGCACGCCGAGCTGGCGCCGGCCGTCGCGGCCGAGACCGCGCGCCGCGCGGTGCAGGTGGCGACCACGCTGGCGGCGCTGAACCGCGAGCGCGTCGAGCTGGCGCCCGAGCCGGTGTATGCCGAGGCGACCTGGTGCTCGAGCTACCGGATCGACCCGTTCGGCGTCCCCGCGCCCGAGAAGATCGCGGTGCTGCAGGAGTACTCCGGGCGGCTGCTCGCCGCCGACGGCGTCGACCACGTGTCGGCCGGCCTGAACGCGGTCAAGGAGCAGACCTTCTACGCCGACACCTTCGGCTCGTCGATCACCCAGCAGCGGGTGCGGGTGATGCCGTCGCTGGACGCGGTGACCGTGGACACCGCGGCGGGCAGCTTCGACTCGATGCGCACGCTGGCGCCGCCGATGGGGCGCGGCTGGGAGGCGCTGGCCGGCGACGACGTGTGGAACTGGACCGACGAACTTGCCCAGCTGCCGGGGCTGCTGGCCGAGAAGATCAAGGCGCCCAGTGTGACGCCCGGGCCCACTGACCTGGTGATCGACCCCAGCAACCTGTGGCTGACCATCCACGAATCCATCGGGCATGCGACCGAATACGACCGTGCTATCGGGTACGAGGCCGCCTACGCGGGGACCTCGTTCGCGACGCCGGACAAACTGGGTACCATGCGCTACGGCTCGCCGGTGATGAACGTGACCGCCGACCGCACCGTCGAACACGGTCTGGCCAGCGTCGGCTACGACGACGAGGGTGTGGCCGCCCAGAGCTGGGACCTGGTGCGCGACGGGATATTCGTCGGCTACCAGCTGGACCGGGTGTTCGCCCCGCGGATGGGACAGCCACGCTCCAACGGGTGCTCGTATGCCGACTCCCCGCACCACGTGCCGATCCAGCGGATGGCCAACGTTTCGCTGCAGCCCGCACCCGAGGACGTCGCCACCGCCGACCTGATCGGCCGCGTCGAGAACGGCATCTACATCGTCGGCGACAAGTCGTGGTCGATCGACATGCAGCGCTACAACTTTCAGTTCACCGGCCAGCGGTTCTTCCGGATCCGCGACGGCCGCCTGGACGGGCAGCTGCGGGATGTGGCCTATCAGGCCACCACGACCGACTTCTGGAATTCCATGGAAGCCGTGGGTGGTGCGTCGACGTGGCGGCTCGGCGGCGCGTTCAACTGCGGCAAGGCCCAGCCCGGCCAGATCGCCGCGGTCAGCCACGGCTGCCCGTCGGCGCTGTTCCGGGGCGTCAACGTGCTCAACACCCGCACGGAGGGCGGCCGATGATTAGCCCGCAGCACGTCGTGAACCTCGTGTTGGACGAGGCGGCCAAACTCGGGCGCGCCGACGAGACGATGGTGCTGCTCACCGACCGGGTCGAGGCCACGCTGCGGTGGGCGGGCAATTCGATGACCACCAACGGGGTTTCGGTCAGCCGCCACATGACCGTGATCTCCATCGTGCGTGACGGGGAGAGCGCGCGCATCGGCACGGTGGTGTCGGCCGAGGTGGACCCGCGGGTGATCCCCGGGCTGGTGGCCGCCTCCCAGGACGCGGCCCGCTCCGCGCCGGAGGCCGGCGACGCCGCGCCGCTGATCGCCGACGCCGGGACGCCGGTCGACTGGGATGCGCCGGTGTCGGGCACCGGGGCCGAGGTGTTCGCCGACGTCGCCGGGTCGCTGAGCCGCGGGTTCGGCGGCGCCGACCGGTTGTACGGGTTCGCCCACCACAGCGTCGCGACGACGTTCCTGGCGTCGTCGACGGGGCTGCGCCGGCGCTACACCCAACCGACCGGCGCGGTGGAGATCAACGCCAAGCGCGGCGACGCCAGCGCCTGGGCGGGCATCGGCTCGGCCGATTTCGTCGACGTGCCCACCGATCTGCTGCTCGAGCAACTGTCCACCAGGCTCGGGTGGGCGCAGCGCCGCGTCGAACTGCCCGCGGGACGCTACGAGACGATCATGCCCCCGTCGACGGTGGCCGACATGATGATCTACCTGGGGTGGTCGATGTCGGGCCGCGGCGCGCAGGAGGGCCGGACGGCCTTCTCGGCGCCCGGCGGCGGAACCCGGGTGGGGGAGCGGCTCACCGATCTGCCGTTGACGCTGTTCTCCGATCCGATGGCCCCCGGCCTGGCGTGCGCGCCGTTCGTTGCGGCGAGCAACTCCTCGGAGACGGTGTCGGTGTTCGACAACGGCATGGAGATCGGGCAGGTGGACTGGATCCGCGACGGGGTGATCAACGCCCTGGCCTATCCGCGGGCCACGGCCGCGAAGTTCGACACCGACGTGGCCGTGGCCGCCGACAACCTGGTGATGACCGGCGGGTCGGCCGATCTCGCGGACATGATCGCGGCCACCGAGCGGGGCCTGCTGTTGACCACGCTGTGGTACATCCGCGAGGTCGATCCCACCACGCTGCTGCTCACCGGGCTGACCCGCGACGGCGTCTACCTGGTCGAGGACGGCGAGGTGACCGCGGCGGTCAACAACTTCCGGTTCAACGAGAGCCCGCTGGACCTGCTGCGGCGGGCCACCCAGGCCGGCGTCAGCGAGAAGACCCTGCCGCGGGAATGGGGGGACTGGGCCACCCGGGCCGCGATGCCCTCGCTGCGGATACCGGATTTCCACATGTCGTCGGTGAGCCAGGCGCAGTAGCCGATTGCCCCTGGGGCGGGCGCGTTCTAGCGTGTGACGAATGGTGCGTCCTAGAAGCTGGATCAGGCTTGCGGGTGTAAGTCCCGTCCCGGTAGGCACCGGAGCGCCGGGTAGCAGGCCCCGGTTCGTCGTTGAGAGGCGGCGGGCTAAGCGGGGTGTCGAGAGCCTCTTTGGAGGGAGCAAGTGCGCGGGCCGTAGTGCCGCTAGGCGCGAGTCCTGCAGCCTCGTCAAATGTACAACGGAGGAGCCGAGCCGCTCATGTCACGGCGAAGGCCTATGTCCGTCGAGCCCCGGTCCGGGGTTAGCTCGGCGGGTCCTTCCGGGGTATGGGGAGCGGCACGTGCACACAGTCTGGTTCGGAAGGGGAGAGACCCGTCTGCCTGGCCTGCGTCAGGCAAAGACCAAGGGTATAAGCCGATGGTGAAATCCTTTGGAGGGCAGCGGGAGTCCGAGGGGGTCGTAGTACCGCTGATCGGCGTGAGAGACACGCCGGGAGGGAAGGGCCCCTGCTTTGATCACGCGCGCGAAGCGGGTAAGCATCAGGGCATGACCGAGGTGACTCGGTCCAATTACCCCGGCAAGCCATCGCTTGCTGTAGCCGACGACGAGCCGTTGGTGGCCTCGCCGGTGAAAGTGCAACAACTGCAACGGGTGCTATGGGCTGCGGCCAAGCAGTCTGAGGGTCGGCGTTTCCACGCTCTGTATGACCGTGTCTACAGGGGTGACGTCCTGTGGGAGGCGTGGGAGCGGGTGCGTAAGAACAAAGGTGCGGCCGGGGTGGATCGGATCACCGTGGCTGCGGTGGAGGACTACGGCGTGGACCGCATGTTGCGCGAGTTGCGTCGTGACCTTCGCGAGGGTGTGTATCTTCCCGCGCCAGCCAGGCGTGTGGAGATTCCGAAACCACGAGGTGGTAAGCGGCCGTTGGGGATTCCCACGGTGCGAGATCGGGTGGTCCAGGCGGCGGCCAAGATCGTGTTGGAACCGATTTTCGAGGCGGACTTTTTGTCGTGCTCGTTCGGGTTTCGGCCGAGGCGGTCGGCGGTGATGGCCAAGGAACGCTTGCGGACCGGGTTCATCGAGGGCCAGGTGTTTGTGGTCGAGTTCGATATCGCTAATTTCTTCGGCGAGATTGACCACGACCGGCTGCTCACGCAGGTGGGTAGGCGGGTCTCGGATCGGCGGGTGCTCAAACTGCTGCGGTTGTGGCTGCAAGCAGGAGTGATGGTCGAGGGGGTGACCCAGCGGACGGTCGCGGGCACCCCGCAGGGCGGGGTGATCTCGCCGCTGTTGGCCAATATCTTTCTGCATGTGCTCGACACCGAACTCGCTGCCCGTGGGGTGGGTGAGTTGGTGCGTTACGCCGATGACGGTGTGGTGTTGTGCCGCACGGCGGAACAGGCCGAGCATGCTTTGGCGGCGGTGGGAGAGATCCTGGCGTCGTTGGGGTTGCGGCTGCATCCGGAGAAGACGAAGGTGGTCGATCTGCGGGCAGGGCGTGAGGGCCTGGACTTTCTGGGCTGTCATTTCCGCGCCCGCATGTCGGGGCGGTTGTGGGAGCAGAAGCGGGTCATCCGCTACTACTTGCACCGCTGGCCCAGTCAAACGGCTATGGCCCGGTTACGGGCCAAGGTGCGCGACCGCACCGGCCGCAACCGGGTCGGTCTCGATATCCGTGACGTGATCGCGGAGTTGACGCTGATTCTGCGCGGCTGGGGCAACTACTTTCGTACCGGCAATGCCGCCGTTAAGTTCCGCCAGATCGACCGGTACGTGTGTTGGCGGTTGTTTCGCTTGATGGTTAGAAAGCGGGGCCGCAATCTGCGTGCTGGACAAGCTGAGCAGTGGACCGAAGAGTGGTTTAACGGGCACGGCCTGCACCGGCTTCGTGGCACCATCCGTTACCCGAAAGCTGCGTAACCATGTCTAGAAGATCATCGGTAAGCCGTGTGCGGGAAAACCGCACGCACGGATTGAAAGGGGGAAGGGGAAACGGGCTCAACGAGCACCGCGCCCCCGACTACCAATGACGGCCCCGGTTTCGCTCGGACACGATCAGCTGACGCGGTTGGTGGCCCTGGCGCCGCCGTCCCCGGATGACGCGCGCCTCGCGGCGCTGGTCCGTGGGGTGTGCGCGCGCACGATGTCGTTGCCGCCGCTGCCCGCGGAAGTCGAGGTGAGCGGACCCTCCTCGGAGACCGAAACCGTCGTCGCCGAATTCGCCGAGCAATTCAGCGCCGACGTCTCGGCGATCACCGCCGAGCAACGATCCCGGCTGTTGAAACAGTTGGGGCAGCGCGCTTTCGGCGTCGTCGTGGCGATGTACATCGCCGACTTCGCCCCGCGGGTGCGCGCCGGGTTGGAGGCCCTCGGCGTGGGCTCGGAGTACCTGGGCTGGGTGAACGGCCCGGTGGCCTGGGACCACACCTCCGAGTCCGCCGATGTGGTGTTCAACGGCTTTCTGCCCGCGGTGGCCCGGATGCGCGCGCTCGATCCCGTCACCTCCGAGGTGGTCCGGCTGCGCGGCGCGGCCCAGCACAACTGCCGGCTGTGCAAGTCGCTGCGCGAGAGCACCGCGCTCGAGGCTGGGGGCTCGGAGCCGCTGTATGAGGACATCGAGCGCTTCGCGACGTCGACGCTGCTGGACGCACGTGCAAAAGCAGCGCTGCGGTATGCGGATGGGTTAATTTGGACGCCTGCGCACCTCGTCGCCGACGACGTCGCCGAGGTGCGCTCACGGTTCTCGGAGGCCGAGGCCGTGGAGCTCACCTTCGACATCATGCGCAACGCCAGCAACAAGGTCGCCGTGTCGCTGGGCGCCGACGCCGCCCGGGTCGAGCAGGGCACCGAGCAATATCTGCTCGACGCGAACGGTCAGACCGTCTTCAGCTGAGTTTGGGGGTGCGCCGCCGTGTCGGGCAACGACCCACCGCCGGCCCGGCTGTATAGTTTCGACGCGCGGTGTCGGGGTTAGTTGCTTGCCGCGCTTGCGAGTTGACGTCGCCGCGGTCTGTGGAAGCGCCCTCGGACGCGCACCGGTTCAACAAATGGCAACCATCCGTTCACGTGCCCGCAATCGGGTGTTATCTCCGTTGCCCGCCGGTGTTTGGCTGCGGCCAGCTAAACTCTTTGCTTGGCACCGATGCCGTTGGTGGCGGTGACAATACATGACAGCGCCACCTGTTTGCGACGATCATCGGCCGCCGCGCGACTGCTGGTCGGGGGTCGAACGACTTTGGGCACTGTTTCACGCGGCACACGCGTTGAAGGCGGTTGCTTTCCCACGTAGAGAGAGGTTCAGACATGACATCCACTCGTTCACGCTCGCGCATGCGTGCGTTGTCGGTGGGGGCTGCCGGCGCCGGATTGATGGCTCTGATGGTGGGCCAGGGCGTCGCTTCGGCACCGCATGCGTCGGCGGGGTGCACGTTGAGCGCCCAGGACGAGCAGTACATCAACCTGCTGGCCCAGGACAAGCTGATCCACGGCACCGACTTCAACGACTGCCACATGGTCGCCGAAGGCAAGTGGTTCGCCCAGCAGGTGCGCACGGCATCCGATCCGTTGGCCACCGCGAAGTCCCTGGTCAAGATGGTGGATGACGGGACGCCGGCGAAGGAGGACCAGGCCGAGTTCGAGGTCGAGGCGGCAATCTACACCTACGCGCCCGACATGGTTCCCAAGATCAAGGACGAGTTCGCCCACCAGCCCCCGCTACCGGAGGCCGCTTCGTAACCCGCTGAGGGGTTTCGTCGCCGCCGGTCGCACAGGAAGGCGCGATGCGCGGGCGGGGCGTCCACCACGTCGAGTTCAACGTGCTCGACTACGAGGCGTCGATTGCGTTCTACGACGCGATGTTCGGCTGGCTGGGGTACATGAGTTTCTGGACCCTGGACATCGAGTATCGGTCCACTTAATATATGGCCCGATTTCCCTTGCCGCACAGCTACATCGGCATCCAGCCAGCGCGAATCGGTGCGAAACTGCGGCATGGCGAGCAGGCCGTCGGCATCAACCACGTCGCGCTGTGAGCCCGCAGCCGCGCCGAGGTCGACCGCTTCTACCGGGAGTTCCTGATCGCGCGCAACATTGCGGTCACCGACGCGCCCAACGAATATCCCCACTACACGCCGGGGTACTACGCGGTGTTCTTCGACGACTCGCTCACGTTGCTCATCGGCCGTCAGTAGGGCTGACCGCGTGAACGATTCGCGGGGTGTGACGTCATCTCTGTGACGACCGAACGGCCCTGCCCGCGAGGCGATTCCTGCGCGGCCACCGCCAGAATTTCGACAGACTGCATGATCCCGGTCGCGATATCGTCGACCGCGGGCACGTTGTCGGGGCACGCACACACGCTCACATCCAGCTCCCCGCCACGGGAGGTCAGCGCGATGCTCAGCCCACTGCCTTCGGCTAGCGGCGCCACGGTATGCATGCCGACAACCTTGGCGGCGGCACAGTATGCCGGCCCGGGCTCGCCGGCGCTGTAGGAGACACTGCCGTGACAGATTGGCTCGAGCTGGCGCCGCAGGCCTGATCGGGTGTAGAGCTGCATACCCAGGCGGGCCAAGGTCGGCGGCGCAATCGAAGCTACTGTAGCTAAATCGACTGTGGGAGAGAAATTGTCGATTGTACGGCTGCGAATTGCGTTCAGTCTTTCGGTGGCAGTATGGAGGTTGGCGAGGATCTGCACCGGGTCGTCGAGGTGTACCGGGATACGAAGTCGTCCGACCGTCAAAGCCCTGCCGACTATGGGAGGGCCGATGGCTGGTAGTTCGAAGGGCATCCGCATCAGCAGCGGGTCGTCGGGCACCTTGTCGTGCCGTTGCAGCCATGCGCGCAACGACAGTGTGCAGGCAGCCAGAACAACGTTGGTGATGCTGCCCCCGAACGCGTTGCTGACCGTTTTCACGTCTGTCATCGAAATCGAGGCGAAGGCCACCGCACGTCGCTCGGTCAGCGGCGCGTTGAACACCGTGTGGGGCACCGGCCCGCTCATCGACGATGTCACCGGGGTCTCCGGGTCGCCGACGCGTCTACGGAGCAGCCGGCCACTTACGGCCTGCAGCACGCGAGATACCGTCTCGGCGATCAACCACATTCCAACGACCTGGTTTTCGACGATCTCGGTCATCGCGTCGGTAATGAGATCGCCGGTGGAGGGTATCGAGCCCAGGCTCGGCTCGATCGGCAGGTTGTTGGCCGGGGAAGCGTGCGGTTCGGCAGTGAGCAGCCGCGGCCACAAGGATGCTGTTCCTGTGGCCCCGTCGCCGAGTGCCGGCGACATCTTTACCGCCAACGCCCACCGGCCGCCCGCCAGTCCGTCGATACTCCACGCTTCCCACAGCCGGCTGGGGCAATCCTGAATCCGGGCGCTCAAAGTCGCTATGAGATCGGCGAATTCGCTTCTGCCGCCGGGAGCGCGGACCGTTGCGCTATGAATTTGCGAAGAAGGGTCATAGTTGTCAATCTCACCCCACACCGGCTGCCCCACGCCCAATGGCTTCGCCACCAGTCGGCTGCGAAAGCGCGCCAGCTGCGGCAGCGATGCGGCCACCAGTCGATGTAGCCTCTGATGGCTGAGTTGATCGGCTGCATCGATGATGACAAACGTCAATGCGTGCGCAGGCGTCTTCGAGCTCTGCGTGTGCAATGACAGCGCATCGGTCCCCGACAGTCGCGTCACCATCTTCGCGCCACCCCCCTGAAATGAACCTTCTGAGCCTGAACCTCGAATCAACCGCCCGACGCTGATGCTGCTTCTTCAATCGATTGGTTTGGGTCTCGAGTTCGACCCCGGCATGCGCGACGACGCCGGACGCCGAGGTGACACGCGTGGCGGCAATTCCCGGTCCGGGGCCGCCGAATCGTCGATATCCACGAGGCGCCGAAGTCGGGGATCGTCAATACCAAAGTCACTGAATGTCTTGAATACTGGCGCGTCCGACGTCATATTCGCAGTGTCGCGAGTCACGGGCCGGTCGGCGCGCTGCCATAGGAGTCGATTCCGAGGCTTCGGCACGCCGGCCCGCATCTGGAAATCCCAGCGCTCGCGCGCGGCGTCCCTGTCGGTGCGGCTTTCCCTGTCTTTCGCGCTGATCATCAGCAGCGTATCGACACGTGACACATTGCCCGGCGCCGCGGCCATCGTCACAATCGCGTGCGCGTGGTCGGGATCGAGGTGGAATGGGACGACCAGCAAGACAACCGTATTGCCTTTATTATCAGAGACTTCGACCGTGTTGGGCGGATGGCCGCGGCGTCCGTCAAGTTGGACCGCGCGACCGTCGGTGACGAGTTCAGCATGCGCTACTCCCCACTCGCTGAGTTTGTACACCACACGACTGATCGCGCTCTGGCGCACCGACAGAGCTGCGATCAGACCCGATAGCTCCGTCATCAGGTCATCGCTGCGTGGCCACCATGCGCCATCCACATACCCGCCGCCTTGCCCGGTGGGTTTCAGCTGAAACCGGGCTGTATGGCGGACCCGTGCGGCGTGTGGTCTCGAGCTGTTGCGGGCTTGTTCTCGCGTCATCGCGACGCTCCCGTCTTGACCGCGGTACCGGCCAATTATTCGAATCGGCGACGACATGACCCGAAACGATCACGAACGGAATACCGCCGACGTGGTTCACCCTATCCTAATCTGGACTGAAACATACGGCGCCAGCACGCAACGCGCTGTCGGCCCGGTCCCTGCCGAACGTCGGGGCCATGTGTCGCGCCCCTGAGAGCCGGGCTGCTGACGGAATAATTCCTACTCGTGACCGTCAGGGGTGAGCGTCAAAACCGATGGCCCGCGCCGAATCATCGACCCTACAGATGGAGCCGTGCTGCGTTTGTTCACACAACCAAGATTCGACGGCGGCCAGCCTGGTGCTGACTGCTTAACACCACAGTTGCGCACCAACAGCCGTCTGCAGCAGATCATGAAAGCAACCTTCTCGGACCCGACGCTGTCTTCGAGCATATGCCATATGTGAAGCAGATAGAAGATCTGAACATGCGACCGGTGAACGCTCCTAGCGGGCAAGGGTGATCGGCGACAGCGCAGGCGGTGGTGATCCACCCCGGCATGGGAGACGGCTGCCGTGATCTCTGCGGCGCGAGGGTCCCTCGGGGGCCGCCAGACGCATGTGCGGGGACCCCGCCGTTCCCGACCGGCGCGGCGCACGCTGGCGAATCGGCAACGATTGGCGCATCATCACGCTATGAGACGCGAAGTGGGCGCCGAGATCGAAGTCGAAATCACCGAGCCCACGACGCTGGAGTTCCAGATTGCGATTGCCCCGCATCCGCGCACCGAGGTCTTCGAGTCGCTGAGCTTCGTCCTGAACGGTCGGCCCGTCCAGCCTCTGGAAGTCAGCGGCGCACATGGCAACCGCATCCACAAGTTTGACGCAGCGGTGGGCGCATTGAGAGTCGACTACGCGGCGACGATCGTGGGTCAGACCGATCCGGCTCCGGTGACCGATTACGACCTTTCGATGTACCTGCGCCCCAGCCGCTACGCCGAAGCCGACAAATTCTATGGCTTCGCCGCAACCGAGTTCGGCACCTACGGCGATTCGGCGACGCTGTTGGAACATGTGAGCTCGTGGGTCGGCACCAGGTTGAACTATGTTCCCGGCTCAAGCGATCCGATCGACGGGGCGGTCGATACGTTGCTCGCCGGCGAAGGTGTGTGCCGCGACTTCGCGCATCTGGTGGTGGCGCTGCTGCGTGCGGTCAAGATCCCGGCCCGCCTCGTGTCGGTGTATGCGCCTGGCGTGTATCCGATGGACTTTCACGCGGTGGCCGAGGCATACGTCAAGGGGCAATGGCGGGTGGTCGATGCGACGCTGCTGGCGCCCCGGCAAACCCTGGTCCGCATAGCCACCGGCCGTGACGCCTCCGACACCGCGTTCCTCGATAATCACAAAGGCCAGATCGAGCTCGAGCGACTGGTTGTCACCGCGGTCGTCGACGGGGACTTGCCTTCGGACTCGATCGACCAACTGGTTTCCATCCGCTGAAAACACGCGCCCCGGTCAGT
The DNA here is from genome assembly GCF_045809005.2 of Mycobacterium cajalii. Taxonomy (NCBI): domain Bacteria; kingdom Bacillati; phylum Actinomycetota; class Actinomycetes; order Mycobacteriales; family Mycobacteriaceae; genus Mycobacterium; species Mycobacterium cajalii. The sequence goes on along the minus strand of NZ_CM141436.1, from coordinate 4,220,308 downwards.
TCCTCACGACAACCGGCCGGCCTCGTGTTCTACCGGACCGGCCGAGTAGTGTGGAGTCATTGGCGATCCCTCGTACCTGACTAATGAAAGCCATGTCGTCGCCGATTCGAATGAACTGGCCGTTGCGCGGTCAAGACGGGAGCGTCGCGATGACGCTGAAAGCCGACCACATGGATGCCCGGCACCGGCACTCCCCACCGGTGCATACACCGCGCTTGAGGCTAAAGCCCAAGGCGCCCAAGAGCGGGTATGTCGACGGGGCTTGGTGGCCGCACAGTACGAACCTGACCGCGGAGCTGCCGGACCTGCTGTCGGTGCTGTCGGTTCGACTCGGACCGATTGCCCGCGTGCTCTACAACATGAATGAATGGGCCACGCCGCCTGCAAAGGTCGCGACCGGCGGGCGAACGGTTCGACTCGACGGGTATCGCCTCCAGCCGGCCAGCACCGTCGAAGTCTTGGGGCTCGATCGCACCAAAATCGTCTTGTTGGTTGTCTCGCCGAGCGCCGAGCCGGGCCAGGCACACGCGATCATGATGACCGCGGCCGGCTCAGAAAACGCCTCGCCCGTCGCGGGCCTGCTGATGATCAGCCCTGAAGAAAGGGAAACCCGCGCATAGGCCCAAGCAGTCGGGCATTGCGCGAAATCATTGGCAATAAACTCGCCTCAAGCATTGTGGCACAGTCCTAAACGCCGGGCATGCTGCAAAGTCGCGATCACTGCCAGCGTGGACTCGGCGCCCTGGTTGTTGTCCACGCCGGCCGCCTGCAAGGCGTTGTATCCGCCACCTGTCTCGGGGTCCCACATCGGCTCGCCCGCGTCGTTGTCGCCCATGAACCAGGCCGCTGCGGCCCTGACGCCCGCGGGCCAGATCGGGTCGGTGTCGGCGGCGGCCGCGCGCGCGCATGCGTCGGCGAGCGTGGACACCTCGATGGGCAGCTGATCGAATCCGGGTCTTGTGTCCTCCGCACCCCGACCCCCGACGGGAGTGGGCGACAGATGACCGTCAGACGTTTCGTATTCGACCAGCCACGCCAACAGGTCGAGGCCCCGCTGACGCAGCGTCGTGTCGGCGAGCGCGGCGCCGGCAGCGATCATCGCCTCGGGCACAACGGCATTGGCGTAGGTCAGTCGAGGCTCGGGCCACGGCCACGCCGGGTCTGTGTTCGGTGCTGGCACCGACACGGCATAGTCTGTGAGCAGTGCGCGAGCCGCGTGGTGTGTTGGGTCGAAGGTGAGAAGTTCTGCAGCGCCGAGTGCCGCAAATGCCATCGCGCGCGGTACTACCGACCGTCCGTGGGCGGCGCGCTCGAACTGCATGATGGCCGAGTGGCGGGCCCAGGCGACATTGCTGTGGGCGGCCGCGGTCCCCAAGCCCCAGATGCACCGTCCCCAGGCGTCCTCCAGGCCGGGCTCGTCGACCCAGCGTCCGGTGCCGTCCATCCGATTGCGGCATGCGCCGGTGAGGGCCTGCGCGTCGTTCAAGAACCGCAGCGCAACACCGGCCAGGCCGTTCAATATTCGGTCGGGGCCATGGTCTCGGCTGGCGACGACAAGCACCCGCGCCACGTCGTCGGTGCAGTAGCCGCGCTCGGGCAGCGGTTCGGCGAGTCGCGCGTGTTCCACGGTGCCGCGACGGTCCGTCAGCCGCAGCAGGTGATCGAAGATGGGGGCTGGTGTCGTAGTGGTCATACCGGTGCCGGTCGCTGCGCCAGGATCCGATGCGCCAGGACCAGATACGCACGCGCGACGAGTGGCCAAGCCATCTCCGGCGCCAACCTCCTGGCCTCGGCCGCCATGGCACCGGCGAGGCGCGGCTCTGTCAGCACCCGTCGCAGGGCGCACGCCAGCGCATCGGGGTCGTCGTGCGCGACGACAATGCCGGCCCCGGTGGCGAGCAGCTCGACGGCGTGCGGGAACGCGGTGGCCACGACCGGGCGACCGCTCGCGACGGCGTCGACCAGGGCGCTGGACGTCACCTGGTCGGTCGAGTCGTAGGGCAGGGCCACGACCGCCGCGGACTGGACGAGGGCGGTCAGCATCGAGATGTTGCGGTAACCCGTATCGAAGCACACCGAATCCGCGACACCGCTGCGCAGCGCTTGGTCTATCCGCGCATTGCGGTACGCCTCGCCATCGGTGGCCAGCACCTTCGGGTGAGTTCGACCCGCAACCAGGTACCGCGGGCGGCCGGGCAGCTCATTGAGCGACCCCATTGCCTCGATCACGCGCTCGATGCCCTTGCCCGGGCCCAGCAGGCCCCGGGTCAGCACGATCGGTCGACCGCTCCGCACGCAAGGGGCTTGTGTCGGGATAGTCGCGCCGTGGGGGATGGTGGTGACTTTGCGGCGGTCGATGTCGAAGTGTCCACGTAGCCGTTGACCGGCCGCCCCCGACATCACGATCACCTGGTCCACCCGCGCGGCGACGGCTTCGAAAACCGAACGCTGTTGTCGCCTACAGTCTTTGGGGATGGTATGAGCGATCAGGATCGATGGTATGCGCAGTCGTTCGATGATCCCCATGACTTCGCCGTCGTCGACGCCTCCGTAACTGCCGTGCTCATGCTGGATGACGGCGATGTCGCTCCGATTCAGCAGCTCGGCGCATGCTGAGACCGATGCCGGTGAGCCGTTGACCAGCTCTCCGATGACACGAGTACTCGAGGACGGCGGGCCGTCGGACACTCGCACGATGTTGACGTCGGCGCCATTGGCGCTCAAGCCCTGGGCCAGGGCGGCGCTGAAAGCCGCCAGCCCGGATGGTGTCGGTGGATAAGTGCCCAGGATGCCGAAACTTGGTGCGCCAGAAAATCCCTGTTCCTCAGGGGGATCCATCAAAGATGGAAATCGAAACGAGGCGGTCAAGGTGATCCCAACTTGAGGTGGTCACCTGCGTGCCCGGCGTGAGCGGTTGCTCGGTGCGATCAGTCGGGTACGGCTGACTCAGCCCGGGCTGCCTGGGTTTCCAACTCATTCGAGGGTACACCCGCGATTCGTCGATGCGATGCCCGCAGACCCACCAACTCCCGCAGGTGGGGTACAGTCGGGGCACCGGGACCATCCAGGACCCCATGCTGAAGGAGTCAGCGATGTCCGATAGGTCTCCCCGACAAACCATGAGCAAGAAGTCCGGAAAGTCGTTGAAGGAGAAACGGGCCGACAAACATGTCAAGGTAGCCCGCCGTGCCGCGGCCACCGAGGCGTCACTTCGTACTGAGAAGCGTTGAGGCGCAACACTGTTGCCTGAGTGAGTTGCGCAGCGTCAAAGCATTCGAACGCCGCGGACTGTTTGGGTCGTTCCTCGTAGTTGCGACAGTTGGTCCGCCCCTGTGGCGAGTCCCTTACTTCTTCTCATCGTCGGGCTTGCTCAGTGCCCGGTCCGCGCTGCGCACAATGCCGCGGTGGAACTTGTACTGCGCGTCGACGAGCTGGTCAGCCAATTCGATAGCGGCGTCAACGATCTTCTTGCGCAGTGGTTGTACGGACTCGGGAAGGGCTTGATCGACAGTGTCACGAAACTTGCGCAAAGCTTTGGTCGCGGCCTCCGTGCCGGCCTTGGCCGAATCACGTACCTCGTCGACCAGGTCGGCCGCTCGGGGCGCCACCGTCTTTTTCTCGGTGCCGTGGGTCATATCCGAATCTCCCCAATCGCTTTCGTCATTTTGTTGCTAGGTCAACCCGAGGTTAACCGACTTCGGTGGTCAGCCCATACGGCCGAAAGTCACAGATTAGGAGGCCGACGGTCCGCGTGCTCACGCCGCGCCACCCGGAGATCCCCGCCGCGATATCCCCGCCGCGCTGGGCTTTCAGCGCCGGCCTCGCAGGCGGTACGCCCGGATGGGGACTTAGGGCCCTTGCCGTGTTGTGAAACAATCGGGCACGATTGGATCTGCTGTCCGGCAAAGGACCAGCGGTGAAGCAGCGAATCGACAGAGACCACCCAGGGGTGTCCGCAGCGCCGATGTATGCGGAAAACTGCTGCAGCCGAAGGCAGTTGCGCACTCTGGCCCTGGGAATCCCGCCTGCTCGCAGCACAACGATCGCTCGTCGAGGGCATGATGACGCTGGACGGGCCGTACCGGCCAGAGTCATCGGTAAGACCTGACATCTCCTGGTCTTCTTGGGCCGTCGACCCGAAAACACATGCGTCGACTTTCAGGGAGTGGGAATGAACAAAGACCAAGCAGACCAATTCGAGCACGAGCTTATGCAGCCGCTCGCGCAGGCCCTTCGTACCAGGCTTGGTGCTTCAGGGGAGGTCCACGTCAACAACGAGCCGCATCTGATCAACGGTGAGACGGTGGTGTATACAACCTGGCTCGAAGTCGTGCTCACAGATGCACGCACCGATGTCATCTTCAGGCCCCTCAGCCGCGAAGACTTCTCGGCGGTCTGGCAATGGGGAAAGAACGGCCGATTCATCTTCCCGATTCCACAAGGTGACGGCGATCGTGGCGACAGCGCTCGAGATTCCATTGACGCTGCGGCCGAGCGCATCCTCCAAACCGCGAGTATGTGGCATGAGGAGCCGCCCGAGTCGTTTGGCTGGTCGATCACCTGACAGCAGCCGTTGCCGCGGCGGGCCGGGCCCCCGGACTGCGCCCCAGCGGCAGCGGCCGGACCTGTCCTAGGTGGCTGGTGTCGAACGGCCATTGTGGGGGCGCTGGTTGACCGGTCGGGCTATTGGGCGATGCTCGTGTGGTCGTGAGCGGTTCCTAGCTCAGGTGAATTCGGTTGTCGGGATTGGCGATTCCGTTGCTTGGCTGGTCTACAGGCGGTCCTGGTGGGCCGGTTGGCATCGCCGACCGGCCTCAGGTCGTGGCGGCGGCCCAGTTTGCGCCTTCCCGGTGTAATCCGAGCACACCCAGGCGTGCGAGGTTGATCGCGGCGGCCAGCAGGGAGAAATCGGCGGCGACCTTGGTGGTGCCGCGCACGCGCGCACGGCGGCCGCCGTGGCGGCGGCGCATCAGGTGGCCGATCTTGCGTTCCACTTTCGGCCGGGTGGCCTTGTAGTCGGCGACCCAGCCCGGATCTGCTTGGGTGGTGCGAGCACGGGTGAGTTCGGCCTCGTAGCGGCTGATCGCGATGGTGCGCCCGGCGGTTGAGCTGGTGCACTGCTCGGCCAGTGGGCAGCAGGCGCAAGCCGGGCCGAACACCGCGTTGCCGCCGCCGCCCTTGGCCGGGCGGATCGGCACGGTCACCGCGCCCGGGCAGGTGACCGTGCCGACGTCGAGGTCGATGACGAAGCGGTCCTTGGCGTAGCGGCCACCCGGCGCGGTCGGTGGCTGCACCTTGGTGAAGATTTCCGCGCCCGCGGTTTCCAACACGGCCAGCAGTTTGCCCGCACCGTAGGCGGCGTCGCCGTAAACCGCCGGGCATCGCTGGTCTTGGGCTCCGCACACGCTGGGGGCGCTCCCGTCGCCATCACCATCACCGACCGCGCTGGCCGCGGTCGTCGTGCCAGCACTTGCACCGAGGCTCGAGTCGTCCTGAGGATCAACGCAATCTCCGTCGGCGGTGTTGGTGTCGCTGGTCACCGGAGTGGGTAGGTCGCCGGCCAGCAGGTCGGTGGCGGGTTGGGCGTCGCCGGCGTTGCCGGCGGTGACTTCGGTGGCGGTGATGATCTCGGCGTCGGGGTCGATCGCGATGTGACCCTTGTATCCGTCGAAACCCCGCGCGGAGGTCTTGTGGCCGTGGCGTGCCTGCGGGTCCACCGTGGAGATCACCCGATCGGCGGCCACACGGCGCGCGATGCGGAATATCCCGTCGGCGGCGTCTTGGTCGAGGTCCTGGCCGACCACGGTGGCCAACAGTTTGGCCGCCTTGTCCACCTCGGGCTTCAGCGCCTGCTCATCCAGGCAGGCCAGCAGCGCAGACGCGTCGCGGGCCAGCGCGTCCACCAGCGCCTCGCGCGCCGCCACGTCGTCGTAGTCACACACCGGTTTGCCGGCGCTGACGTAGTCGTCGTCGCGGGACAGCCGCGCCCGCAGCGCGGGTTGCAGCTCCGCGCCGGCGACCGCCAGCAGTCCCCGGATCGCCGAGCGGATCAATGTGACCGTGTCCATGGTGGCCACCGCGTCATACAGCGGGGTCGAGTCCAGCACCCGCTTACGGCCCACCAGCCCGGCCGCCTTGGCCGCTTGCAGGGTGACCTCAAAGATCCGGTCCGGGCGATCCGAGCGGGCCAGCCTCGCGCGCATGTCCACCAACACGGTGTGCACAAACCCCGGATAATCGAAGTCCAGCCCGCCCGCGGCATACTTCCACCGCGCGTCGAACGCGAACCGATCCACCGCCTCCCGATCCGAAAGCCCCTCGATGCGCTGCAACACCATCACCACCGCCACAATCATCGGCGGCACGCTGCGCCGGCCGACATCGGTGAACAAGTCGGCGAACATTTCATCGCCGAACAAGTTGAAGCACTCCCGGTGCAGCACGCTGTAAATCGAGTCCGGCGCCACCCGGCCCTCGCAGAAATCCACCGTCGACCGCCACAAATCCGCCTGTTTCGGCGTCAAACCCAAACTCACCCAACCATTCTCGCCGACCGCACCCGATTACCCGGTCAACGCCACGCGAAAAACACCAGCCACCTAGGTGGCTGGTGTCGAACGGCCATTGTGGGGGCGCTGGTTGACCGGTCGGGCTATTGGGCGATGCTCGTGTGGTCGTGAGCGGTTCCTAGCTCAGGTGAATTCGGTTGTCGGGATTGGCGATTCCGTTGCTTGGCTGGTCTACAGGCGGTCCTGGTGGGCCGGTTGGCATCGCCGACCGGCCTCAGGTCGTGGCGGCGGCCCAGTTTGCGCCTTCCCGGTGTAATCCGAGCACACCCAGGCGTGCGAGGTTGATCGCGGCGGCCAGCAGGGAGAAATCGGCGGCGACCTTGGTGGTGCCGCGCACGCGCGCACGGCGGCCGCCGTGGCGGCGGCGCATCAGGTGGCCGATCTTGCGTTCCACTTTCGGCCGGGTGGCCTTGTAGTCGGCGACCCAGCCCGGATCTGCTTGGGTGGTGCGAGCACGGGTGAGTTCGGCCTCGTAGCGGCTGATCGCGATGGTGCGCCCGGCGGTTGAGCTGGTGCACTGCTCGGCCAGTGGGCAGCAGGCGCAAGCCGGGCCGAACACCGCGTTGCCGCCGCCGCCCTTGGCCGGGCGGATCGGCACGGTCACCGCGCCCGGGCAGGTGACCGTGCCGACGTCGAGGTCGATGACGAAGCGGTCCTTGGCGTAGCGGCCACCCGGCGCGGTCGGTGGCTGCACCTTGGTGAAGATTTCCGCGCCCGCGGTTTCCAACACGGCCAGCAGTTTGCCCGCACCGTAGGCGGCGTCGCCGTAAACCGCCGGGCATCGCTGGTCTTGGGCTCCGCACACGCTGGGGGCGCTCCCGTCGCCATCACCATCACCGACCGCGCCGGTCGCGGTCGTCGTGCCAGCACTTGCACCGAGGCTTGAGTCGTCCTGAGGATCAACGCAATCTCCGTCGGCGGTGTTGGTGTCGCTGGTCACCGGAGTGGGTAGGTCGCCGGCCAGCAGGTCGGTGGCGGGTTGGGCGTCGCCGGCGTTGCCGGCGGTGACTTCGGTGGCGGTGATGATCTCGGCGTCGGGGTCGATCGCGATGTGACCCTTGTATCCGTCGAAACCCCGCGCGGAGGTCTTGTGGCCGTGGCGTGCCTGCGGGTCCACCGTGGAGATCACCCGATCGGCGGCCACACGGCGCGCGATGCGGAATATCCCGTCGGCGGCGTCTTGGTCGAGGTCCTGGCCGACCACGGTGGCCAACAGTTTGGCCGCCTTGTCCACCTCGGGCTTCAGCGCCTGCTCATCCAGGCAGGCCAGCAGCGCAGACGCGTCGCGGGCCAGCGCGTCCACCAGCGCCTCGCGCGCCGCCACGTCGTCGTAGTCACACACCGGTTTGCCGGCGCTGACGTAGTCGTCGTCGCGGGACAGCCGCGCCCGCAGCGCGGGTTGCAGCTCCGCGCCGGCGACCGCCAGCAGTCCCCGGATCGCCGAGCGGATCAATGTGACCGTGTCCATGGTGGCCACCGCGTCATACAGCGGGGTCGAGTCCAGCACCCGCTTACGGCCCACCAGCCCGGCCGCCTTGGCCGCTTGCAGGGTGACCTCAAAGATCCGGTCCGGGCGATCCGAGCGGGCCAGCCTCGCGCGCATGTCCACCAACACGGTGTGCACAAACCCCGGATAATCGAAGTCCAGCCCGCCCGCGGCATACTTCCACCGCGCGTCGAACGCGAACCGATCCACCGCCTCCCGATCCGAAAGCCCCTCGATGCGCTGCAACACCATCACCACCGCCACAATCATCGGCGGCACGCTGCGCCGGCCGACATCGGTGAACAAGTCGGCGAACATTTCATCGCCGAACAAGTTGAAGCACTCCCGGTGCAGCACGCTGTAAATCGAGTCCGGCGCCACCCGGCCCTCGCAGAAATCCACCGTCGACCGCCACAAATCCGCCTGTTTCGGCGTCAAACCCAAACTCACCCAACCATTCTCGCCGACCGCACCCGATTACCCGGTCAACGCCACGCGAAAAACACCAGCCACCTAGTAGGACGGCTGCCGGCGCTGTTGCAAAGTCGAACCCCGCCGATGCCCCGCTGCGCCGGCGTGATCGCGCACTTCGCGACGCCTTTGGCGGATCGCTGTGATCGCTGTTTTGAGCCCGCGCCGGCGCCCCGTCGCCGGGTCGGTGCCGGCGAAGCCGGGCCCCAGTTCGGCGAACATCCGCTCGCTGCGGGTCTCCGGCGCGTCGTCGGCGCTGTCGCGCAGGTACTTGTCCGGCAACGACAGCTTGGTCAGCGTGCGCCAGGTCTTGCCGTACTGCACCAGGAACGGTCCCGTGGTGTAAGGCAGGTCGTACTTGTCGCAGAGCTCGCGCACCCGCACCGAGATCTCGGCATACCGGTTGCTGGGCAGGTCGGGGAAGAGATGGTGCTCGATCTGGTGGCACAGGTTGCCGCTCATGAACCGCAGCGCGGGCCCGGCGTCGAAGTTGGCGCTGCCCAGCATCTGGCGCAGGTACCACTGGCCCTGGGTTTCGCCGATCATGTCGGTGGTGGTGAACTTCTCGGCGCCGTCGGGGAAATGGCCGCAGAAGATGACCGCGTTGGCCCACACGTTGCGGATCACGTTGGCCAGCGCGTTGGCCTTCAGCGTCGAGGTGTACGTCGCCCCGGGCGACAGCGCGGTCAGCGCCGGGAAGGCGACATAGTCCTTGACCACCTGCCTTCCCGCCTTGCCTGAAAACTCGCGCACCTGCTGCAGGGTGTTTTCGCGTTCCGGGCCGCTTTCGAAGAGTTTGGCGAAATCTACTGTCTGCAAGCCGATTCCCCATTCGAACCCCACCGCGAGGATAGCGTTGAACAGCAGGTTGCCGACGTTGAAGCGCTCCCAGGGCTGGTCACGGGTGACACGCAGGACGAAGTAGCCCACGTCGTCATCCATGTCGAGGATATTGGTGTACTTGTGGTGCTGGAAGTTGTGGCTGGAGCGCCAGTGTTTTGACGCCGCACTCATATCCCATTCCCATGTCGAGGAGTGGATCTCGGGATCGTTCATCCAGTTCCACTGGCCGTGCATGACGTTGTGGCCGATCTCCATGTTCTCGACGATCTTGGCCACGCCCAGCGTCACCGTTCCCGCCCACCACGCCGAGCGTCGCGAACTACCGGCCAGCAAGAGCCGACCGGCGACCTCAAGGGCACGTTGCGCGGCGATGGTGCGGCGGATGTAGCGCGCGTCGCGCTCGCCACGGGAATCCTCGACGTCCAGCCGGATCGCGTCGAGTTCGACGGCCATATGTTCGATATCGGCATCGGTCAGGTGGGCGAAGGCCGGAATGTCCGTAATCGCCATCGTTTTTGCTGCCTTTCGTCGGGCTTGTATCTCGGTTCGCCGGCGTTCACCGGCAACGCAGAACTCGGAACCACCGCAGCGGCTGCGGCACGCCGCCGGCGCATGATGGCAGGCGAGGCTACTGTCCTGATCGTTGACGCGACAGAGGGCTGGGCTGCGAGCTTCGGCTACAGATGATCAGTGGTTCTGCGGTACCTTCGGGATGGTGGACTCAGGTCTGGTGGTTCTCCGCATTCCGGGCTGATGAGCGACATTGCACGATGTCTCGGACGCAAAAGCGGACAGCCATATTCGCTTTCCCACTGGCTGATGGACTCAGTAGCGACAACGCTACGCCTCTGGCGGATTCGGGGGCCGGCGGGTCTGAACCTTTGACGCCGACCAGGTGGGCAGTACGGGCGGGCCACCGCGTTCAGCAATTTTCCGGGTGTGCGGTTTGCGGTACCGTTGTTCACGGTTGACTCCGCAGCCTCCCGGCCGCGTCCGGTGGCGATCTTCAAGAGGTCCCCGCCGCAACGTGGCTGTACACCCGGTTAAGCCGACAGTTGAAGGGTTGTGCTCTCGGATTGCCCCTGACGGAGTCTCGTGCGTCAAACTCTGGTTGCTGCGCCCGCTGGCGACAGCGGCGCGCCTCGTTGGCTCATTACCTGCAGGCATGTACCGTCAACAGGCCTAACGTGCTTGATGCGCCGCTTCGGCCGGAGCGACGGACCATCTGGGGTCTGCTTAGAGGGGGCAGGCTTTGCCGCGGCGGCACCAGCGGTATCTGCGCGCCCGGGGGGTGTCGGTCCGGACTTCGCGGCTCAAATCCGACATATCCAACACTTCACTCGGGCAGGGGCGGCCCACCGTTGAACGCCTCGACTCGCCGCGGGGGTCGACGACGGCGCCGTGGCGCCGGAACCAAAGGAGTCGTGTTGAGCAAATTCATCGAAACGATATGTCGCACCGCCCAGACCAGTTCGAAGGGGATGGTCACCGGGGAGCCGACTTGCCCCGTCCGGCATACCTGGGGTGAGGTGCACGAGCGGGCCCGTCGGATCGCAGGTGGCCTGGCCAGAGCCGGCGTCGGCCGGGGCGATGCCGTCCCGGTACTGGCGGGTGCTCCGGCCGAGATCGCGCCGGTCGGGCAGGGGATCTGGATGCGCGGCGCCAGCCTCACAATGATCCACCAGCCCACCCCGCGCACCGATCTTGGACGCTGGGCCGACGAGACTGTTTCCGTCATCAAGATGATCGGCGCCAAAACGGTCGTCATCTCGGAGCCGTTCATGGCCGCGAGCCCACTGCTGTCCGAGCTGGGTATGCGAGTGCTGACAATCGAGGGGCTACTCGCCAGCGCCCCGACAGATCCGATCGCGACTGGCGACGACGACATTGCTCTGCTGCAGTTGACGTCGGGCTCCACCGGGTCGCCCAAGGCCGTACAGATCTCACACCGCAACGTCGTATCAAACGCCGAGGCGATGTCCATCGGCGCGAAAGTCGACATCGACACCGACGTGATCGTGAGCTGGCTGCCCCTGTTCCACGATATGGGTCTTACCGGGTTCCTAACCGTGCCAATGTATTTCGGAGCAGAGCTAGTCAAGGTCACGCCGATGGACTTTCTGCGCGACACGTTGCTGTGGGCCAAGCTGATCGACAAATACAAGGGCACGATGACCGCGGCGCCGAACTTTGCCTACACGGTGTTCGCCAGACGCCTTCGCAAACTGGCCCGGCCCGGCCAATTCGACCTGTCCAGCCTGCGGTGGGCGCTGTCGGGCGCCGAACAAGTCGAACCCGCCGACGTCGAAAGCCTCTGCGAAGCCGGGAAACCGTTCGGGCTACGTCCCGAGGCGATCCTGCCGGCTTACGGCATGGCCGAGACGACCGTGGCGGTGTCGTTCACCGAGTGCGGTGCGGGCCTGGTGGTCGATGAGGTCGACGCCCACCTGCTCGCCGTACTGCACCGAGCCGTCCCGGCGACCAAAGGGAAAACCCGGCGACTGGCCACGCTGGGCTGCCCGCTGAAGGGGCTGGAGGCCCGCGTCGTCGACGACGACGGCAATATCCTGCCCGCCCGGGGCGTCGGCGTCATCCACGTGCGCGGAGAATCCGTGACGCAGGGCTACGCGACGATGGGCGGTTTTGTTGCGGCACAAGATGACCGGGGTTGGTATGACACCGGCGACCTTGGCTACCTCACCGAGACCGGCCAGATCGTCGTCTGCGGCCGGGTCAAGGACGTGATCATCATGGCAGGCCGCAACATCTACCCGACCGACATCGAACGCGCCGCCGGACGCGTCTCCGGGGTCCGGCCCGGTTGCGCCGTGGCGGTGCGCCTGGAGGCCGGACATTCGCGGGAGACGTTCGCTGTCGCAGTGGAGTCCAGCGACTGGCAGGATCCCGCCGAGGTGCGCCGCATCGAGCATCAAGTGGCCCACGAGGTAGTTGTCGAGGTCGGCGTCCGGCCCCGCAACGTCATTGTGTTCGAGCCGGGGATGATTCCCAAGACTCCGTCGGGGAAGCTCCGGCGCAGCCATACGTTGGCGCTCATCGACTGACTGCTCGGGAGGCGGAAAAGAGTAGATTTGTCCCTATCCAAGGGCGTATCCGAGGAGGGGGATAGTGAGCGACTTCGACGCCCAGCCCGGTCGCAAAGCTCCGCCCGAACTCTCCCTTACGCAGCGGGCGGCGGATGAGGCCGAGCTGTATGCCGGGCTTCGCGGAGTGGCCGGGATTGTGGCCGGCGCCCAAGGGGTGATCGACCTTCTCCAAGACGTGGCGGAATTCGCCGCCCAGGCGATTCCCGGCGCCGGCGGTGTAGGTGTCGCGTTGATCGACCCGCGCCAAGGCATTTCCAGCGTCCAGACCTGGGCGGCGACAGCGGTACTCGTGCACGACATCGACACAGTTCAGTATTACGAACTGAACGAGGGGCCCTGCATCACTTGTATGCAGACGCGGCGCCCCACGGTGAGCGGATCGCTGGGCAGTGACAACCGTTGGCCGCACTTCGGCGGCCGGGTGGCCCGGATGCGCATGCATTCCGCGCTGGCGCTGCCGTTGATCGTCGGCGAACAGGTGATCGGCTCGATCAATGCGTATGCCAAAAGTCGCGATGCCTTCGCCGAGCATGCCGTTCGGTTGGGATCGCAATTCGCCAAGAATGCGGCGGTCTCGGTTTACAACGCGCAATTGTTGGCCAGCGCCCAGGAACGGATGCTGCGGCTGCAGCGCGCACTGGACAGCCGCGCGGTGATCGATCAGGCGATCGGCATCATCCGCAGCAGGTCGGGCAGCACCGCTGAGGAGGCCTTCGAGCGGCTCGCGCGGATCAGCCAAACCGAAAACATCAAGCTGCACGCCGTCGCCGAGCGACTCGTCGTGGAGGCCGTGCGCCGCGCCCGCGCGCGGCACCGCTGAAGCCGCTATCGGGGTGGTGCGGCGGCGAGTTCGGCCAACCCGGCCACGAGTATGGGGCGGGAATGCCGATCGGTCATCAATTTTTGGGCGACGTCGGTCAGGTGTTGGCCTTTGACCCGCGCGTAGGTGCGCAACAAATGGAACGCCTCTTCCACCGGCACATCCAGCGTTTCGCGTAGCAAGCCCTTGGCCTGCTCGATGATGACGCGGCCGGTCAGTGCCGAGCGTAGTTGCGGCATGACGGTGGAGGGAGTGGGCGGGTGTTCCCGGAGAATCGCGACGCATGCGATGTGTGTCAGGGTCTGGCCGACGAGCAGGTCGGCGTGGTTCAGTTCGCCCCGGTGAGTGCCGAACAAACCGAGTGCGCCCAACACGGTGCCCGCAGCGCGCATTGGGACGGCGTGCACGGAGGCGAAACCGGCCGCGACCGCGGCGGGGACGAACCGCGGCCACCGCTCTGCTGCCCCGTGAACGTCGGCGACCGAAACCGGCTGGCCGGTGGTGTAGCAGTCCACGCATGGACCGTCGTCGGCTTGTAGCTGGAAGAGTTCGAGTTCACGGGCCTGTTCTGAGGTGGCAGCGAGCAGGCGGAGCTGGTGCAGCGGGTCGGCGAGCAGGAATCCGGCGGCCTCGATGTCGAGCAGCTCGGCGCATCGCTGCGTGAGCTCGGTCAGCAGGTCGACGACGTCGAAGTCGTCGAGCAGGCTGTCGACGAGCGAGACGACGGCATCCAGCACGCGGGTTTCCCGCGGGATACGACTCACGTTGCCCTCCTTCCCGGCCTGTTCCTGTCGGTGCGAGCCCACATCAGTCGGCCTCGAGCTTGAGTCGGCGGTCCAGGATGTCGCGGGCGACGTCGGTGACGCCGCGGCCGGTGGCGTAGGCGTGAGCGCGCAGCCGGACGAGGGCCTCGGCCGGTTCCACCTCCAGCTGTGCGACGAGCATTCCGGTGGCCTGGCTGACCTCCGAGCGGCTCAGCGTATTGAGTTCGGCCCAGGCATTGCTGGTGGGGTCGGCGACGGCGGCCTGCAGATCGGCGTCCAAGAGATCCAGGAGCGGGATGGCTGCGAGCTCCGACGCGGCGACCGCGCCGACCAAGTGCGCGCCCGGCAGTGGGCCCGGCTGCGTGCGGAAGAGATTGAGTGCACCGACGAATTCGCCGGCCACGACGACCGGTATCGCGTAGACGCCTCTGACCTGGTGGGCCAGCATGGCGGGCCGGTACGCGGGCCACCGAGCCTCTGCGGGATCGGCGAGGTCGACGACCAGAATCGGAATCCGCCGGGTAACGGCGTCCAGACATGGCCCCTCGCCGAGGCTGAACTGCAGTTCGTCGTACACGCGGGCGGACGCACCGCTGGATCCCAGCGTCCCACTGCTCGCGCCATCGAAGACGAGCGAAATCGCTGCTGCGTCAACGTCGAGAAGGAGTACGCAGGCCTCGCACAGACAGTCGGCCGCCTCTGTCCCGCGCCGGCCGTCGACGGCGGCGAGAAGCTGCTCATGGATCGCCACATTTAACCCGAAGTTACGACTGCATAAGTAGCGATTTTTAGCGTTTGACCTGGGCTCTTGTTCGCTTGGCGGGCGAGTTGTTCTGGCTACAAGGCTCCTGAGGAGCAACGATCACACGAAACCATTGCGGTCCTTCAATCATCGAAACTGAAACCTGGGCGGTCCTTTTCGGCGTGTCGTGTACGTGGTTACAGTGTCGCGGCCGTCAACACGAAGTATCCTATGGCAAGGTACTTGCTTTGGCCGCGAATATATTTCGACTTTCGTGCTACGCGCCTCTGCTGCGACTCGGCTTTGTATGCACCCTAGCAAGTGAATTCGTAAGCCGGTGGCAGCGACATGCTACATTTTCTGTCTACAAAAATCGGCAGCACCCGTACATCAGCCCAGCTCACACTGCAGATCAACGTTGCGAGACAGCGTAACTTCGGTTTAACCGAACGCGGTTCGGGCAGACGCGGAAGCGCCGGGGCCTTTCGGCATTGGCATCCCTCCATCTTTCCTTGGTTCGAGGGATCCTCAGTTCGAGGGATTTGACGAGCGTACCGCTGCTGCCACTGGGACATCGGCTCCCCATGGCGCAGATCTGCTGCGATCGCGCCTCGGTTCGCCAGCCGGAGAATCCGCGAGGTGCTCGCCCGTTCGAGTCCCCGGAGAGCAACCGACGTAGTCGGTCAACCAAGCGGACCCGGGAGAATCATGAGTTCCGAACGTGCAATCGAATCAGGTGTCGCTCACGGAGATCCCGGAGGGTGGCTGCTCCAAGATTCGGGGCCTGGCAACTGGATCAATGTCAGGCACACACGGCGCACCACCGCGTCACCGGCAATTTGCCCAGGCGCTAATGTCAAGGTCGTGCAGAGGCTTCTCCCACCCGCGACAGCGGCCATGACGTTTGACCGCTGGGGGCGCTTGCGAAACAGCGGCCTGGCTGGTGTCGCGGACGCCCCGGGCAAAGCAATCCAGGGTGCTGTGGTATCGACGCGCTATTCGGAAGCCGAGACTAGGAGTGTGGAGACTATATCCGCAGCGACCTAGCATAAGGGGCGGTAGCTCAGTTGGTTAGAGCCGCGGACTCATAATCCGTTGGTCGCGGGTTCGAGCCCCGCCCGCCCCACAACGTAAACGTGCAGGTAGACCCAATAAACGCCCGTTAGCAGCAAGTTTCTGATTCCGCCAAAAAGGCCAAACGTTCATCACTCGTTCATCACTTTTGCGCCGCGTTCAACGCCAGCGCCAGCACAGCAAACCGCCCTGGCACCAGTGCGCGGCGCAAAGGTTGTCAGAGGACAGTGTTGAAATACTGACGGACGCGACCGTCAACGCGGCGTTTAGTGGCAGTGGCGCTAGTAGGGTGATCTTCCGCTAGGTGCAGGCGGGCAAGACATCGAGGAGGGGCATTGACAAGCGCGGTGAAGAACAGCCACCTCGCGGCCGCAAAATCAGCCAAGAACGACGAGTTCTACACTCAGTGGGCCGATATCGAGCGGGAGATGAACGCGTACCTTGAGTTCGATCTCGATGTCTTCCGCGGCAAGGTCATCCTTTGCCCGTGCGATGACCCTGAGTGGTCTAACTTCACCAAGTTCTTCGCGCTCCACTTCGTAGACTTCGGGCTCCAGAAGCTCATCTCGACGTCCTATGCGCCCGATAGCAATCCGGCTGGTGCGTATTACATGCCGACGCTGTTTGAGACGGAAGATCCGAAGTTCGACACCACAAAGACGCGCGTCAACGGCAAGAAGTTTGTGCTGGAACGGAAGGACATCAACGGCGACGGCGTGGTCAACATAGACGATCTTCAGTGGGAATATCTTGAGGGAGACGGTGACTTCCGTAGTGCCGAGGTGACGGCGCTGCGAGACGAGGCTGACTTCATTATCACCAACCCGCCGTTTAGCCTCTTTCGCTCGTTTATGACCTGGCTTGTCGGCGGAGGGAAGAAGTTCTCGGTAATCGGAAACAACAACGCCATCACTTACAACGAAGTCTTTCCTCACATTATGGCGAACGAGCTTTGGAAGGGTGCCACAGCCAATAGCACCGACATGGTATTCGGGGTACCAAAGGGCGCAAAAGTGTCGGAGGCCGATCGGCTGAAAGCTGCAAAACTTGGTTACCCGCCCGACGAACTACACGACTACACACGCCTCGGGAATTCATGCTGGTTTACCAACATCGATCACGGCCGACGTCATGAACCGCTGCAGCTGATGTCCCAAGCGGACAACATCAAGTTCAGCAGGCACAAGGAGGTTCGCGGCGTCGGCTATCCGGCCTATGACAACTTCCCCGCGATAGAGGTGCCTTTTACCGACGCGATCCCGAGCGACTACGACGGACTGATGGGAGTTCCTATCACGTTTCTGGATAAGTACAACCCCGACCAGTTCGAGATCGTCGGCAGCAGTGAAGGGGACTTCAAGCCGACGAAGACGTATGGTCCGAAGGAACGCGTGGTCGACGGCGTTCGTATGAAGTCGAAGACGGGGAGTCTGGCTTGCTACATCCGCGTCGAAGAGTTTGGCCCCGGTGCCTACTTCGATGTCGGTTACCCCGTCCGGCGAATCTATAAGCGTCTGTTCATCCGTCGGAAGACCACGTCATGAAGACCGACCTAAAGCATTACTCGGTCGAGGAGATCGTGCAGGGCTTCGTCTACAACGAGCTGGAGGGCAAGGGGCTTTTTGGTCTGGCTGGCAAGCTAGTGATCCAGCCCGAGTACCAGCGTAACTACATTTACAACGACGGCAAGAGGGATGTCGCCGTGATCGATTCGCTGCTGAAGGGCTACCCGATCGGTCTGATTTACTTCAATGTCAACGACGTTAGCGACCAGCTTGAAGTTCTCGACGGCCAGCAGCGCATCACGAGTATTGGACGATTCATCACCGGAAAGTTCGCGATCAAGGTCGACGGTAAAGAACAAACGTTCTCGTCACTGCCTCTTGAACACCAGGCCATGCTGAAGGAGAGCGAGCTGCTGGTGTACGAGTGCAAGGGCACCGAGAAGGAGATCAAGGAGTGGTTTCAGACCGTCAACATCGCCGGTGTGCCGCTCAACAAGCAGGAGCTGTTAAACGCGATTTACTCCGGCCCATTCATCACCAAGGCGAAAGCCGAGTTCTCTAACAGCCAGAACGCCAATATGCAGAAGTGGTCGAGTTACATCAAGGGCGATCCAAAGCGGCAAGAGGTACTTGCTGAAGCTCTGGAGTGGGTCGCTTCTGCCGAGGGCAATGGCGTCGACGCCTACCTTGCTCAGCATCGGAAGGATCCAGACATTGGCCAATTGAAGGCTTATTTCACGGCGGTGATCGACTGGATCGGCAGCGTCTTTATCCGGTCGCCGGACAAGGAAATGCGTGGCTTGGCATGGGGCGAACTGTACGAGGCATACCACTCGAAGTCGTACAACGCTGAAGTACTCGACACCGAGGTCGATGCTCTGCGCGCCGACCCGGCGGTCACAAACAAGAAGGGGATTTACGAGTATCTGCTATGCAACAAGCAGGACTCCCAACTGCTCGCGATCAGGCTGTTCGATGACAAGACGAAGATCGCCGCTTACACCCAGCAGACGGAGAAGGCGAAGGCAGAAGGTCTATCGAACTGCGCATTATGCGCAGCGGGCGATAGTAGCAACAAGAGCCGCATCTACCTCCTGAAAGACATGGAGGCAGACCATGTGACGGCCTGGTCCAAGGGTGGCAACACAGACCTCGATAACTGCGAGATGCTCTGCATCACCCACAACCGCGCGAAGGGCAATCGGTAGATCCGGTGGGGCATACGCTGATGATTCGATCTGGCTCTGGCGACAGCCCGCAATATTCATGCGGATAGCCGACAGGTAGACCGAATTCGCTTTCCTCATCGCGAGATCCACAAATTTCAGCGTGACCGACTGGCGGGGTAAAACTTACACCCGGTTGATAACCCGTATTGCGTTGCATAGCAGCTACTTACATCAACGCAGCGCCGGGAATTTCCGGTGCCGTGTATTGGGCCTCGGCGGTCAATTGGAGCGCAACACCAGCGCCACGGTGCCGAACGCCCGTTCCGAAAGACCTTGAGTAGAAGGACTCAATCAGAGGGTACCCGTTAGTGTTACCGGGAATTTGGCGCAGCCCTTTGTAGAGGACGTTTGTATGTTCCCTCACACCAACGATATTCGACGGTGCGCCAGGTCCAGAGGTCGCAACGACAGCGACGTATCCGCTTGGGACCATTGAACTTTCAACGATAGAAATTGGGCTCTATTGCCATGAATGTGGGTCGGGTGGGGTGTGCTATGTCTCGCGTGGCGTGACGGCCTGGGCGCACGGGCAGCCCATAGGTTCGAAAGCTCCAAAACCTCGTACCAAGGAGCTTGCCCGTGCGCGCGACCACCTTACTCAACCGTCTCGTTCACCTGCCGAAGACCACGATCCGCGACGTCGAATTCGGTGCCGAGGCGACGCTGTGGGTGCGCCCGCAACAACGGGTGATGTCCTGTCCGCATTGCGATTTCCGCACCCGGCATCGCTACGACACACGGGATGTGGATTCCACGTGGCGGCACCTGGACCTGAGCGGGCAAGTATGTGTGCTCAAGCTGCGGCGACGCCGGTTGCGCTGCCCCGAGCACGGTGTGCTGGCCGAGTCGGTGCCGTTCGCGCGGCCGGGGTCGGGGTTCACCCGCGACTTCGAGGACCTTGTGGTCTGGTTGGCCACCAAGTGTGACAAGAAGACGGTGTCGACCTTTTGCCGCGTCGCGTGGCGCACCGTCGGGGCGATGTGTTCGCGCGTCATGGCCGAAAAACTGGACACCGACCGGCTCAGTGGGCTGGTCGACATCGGTGTCGATGAGATCTCCTGGCGCAAGCACCACAAGTACTTGACGCTGGTATCCAACCACGACACCGGCAAAATCGTGTGGGGTGCACCCGGCAAGAATGCGGCCACTCTCGACGTGTTCTTCACCGAGGCTCTGCCCGCCGACGGCGCGAAGAAGATCCAGGCGGTGTCGATGGATCTCGGGCCGGCGTTCGCGAAATCTGTTCGCGCGCATGCCCCGCAGGCGGTGATCTGTTTCGATCCGTTCCATGTCGTCAAGCTGGCCACCGATGCCCTCGATGAGGTGCGCCGTCAGGTGTGGCAGTCCGCGCGCACGCTGTCGGACAAGCAGATCGCCAAAACCTACAAGGGAGCCCGCTGGGCGCTGCTGAAGAATCCCGGATCCCTCACCGACACACAGCAGGCCACCCTCGCCCAGCTCAAACGTGAGGGCGGCGCACTGGTGCGTGCCTACGAACTCAAGGAATCGCTGCGGGCGGTGTTCGCCGGGGACCTCGACACCAACACCGTCACCCACATGCTGGACAAATGGTGTGCTTGGGCGCAGCGGTGCCGGATACCGCAGTTCGTCAAGGTCGGCCGAACCATCAAGAAACACCTCGACGGCATCCACGCCGCGGTCGAGCGCGGTCTGGCCAACGGCCGCCACGAAGGGCTCAACAACAAGGTCCGGTTGATCATCCGCAGGGCCTATGGCTTCCACAGCGCCGAGAACGCGCTCGCCATGATCATGCTCGTCTGCGGACCGGTCACCCTCGAGCTCCCATACCACACATGAGGTCATCCACATTCATGGCAATAGAGCCAGAAATTGGGCCGTACTTACCCACACGCGAAAGCTTGAAAATTTCGCCAGTAGGTTGGTTTCCGACAAGCTGGCCGCCGTTTTGCAAAACAAACGTTGGTTGGTTCAGCGCAGGGATGAAATCCCATTTTGCTTTAGCACTGTTGTTGTTTTCAACGTTGGCCCTAAACCCTTGGATCACTTCGGATTCCGTCTCATTTACCAGCGCGACAGCCTCTTGACCTGAATCAGTCAAACCGTAACCGTGCTCGCGAATGTGGCGCAATGCATGTTCTAGGTCAGCGGAGTCGATATCTTCCGAACCGCTACGCAAATAGTGGGTATGGGTCTTATCGAACGATTTACCCATGAAATCAGGTGGTTTCATGTTATCTGCGCCAGACCACAAACCGTAGCAATTGAATGCCGCAAGTTTCACGGGTTCGAAGCTAGTGGAGCGGCAACCCGTTGCGCTGATGGCACGCCGATTCAATCTGCGATCTAGCCAGCAAACCCGCTGGCGTTGGCCGCGTTCATCACTTGTTCATCAGTTGGCCCGCCTATGCTCTGACCTGCCGCGATGATTAAAGACCCGCAAATGAATGCCTTGAATCTTTCAATCATGTTGTTTCACAAGGGATTTAACAGCGCAGATTGAATCATCCAAAGCCGTTGTAGCGTCCCTAGATTCGGTCCAAAACGGCGCGACGGCCGGACTCATAATCCGTTGGTCGCGGGTTCGAGCCCCGCCCGCCCCACTGTAAAAGGTTATTTTTCAAGATCAGTCTCGCCGAGTCATCGTTTATTCATCGTTTATGCGGACCGCGCGGTCCAGCAGGTCCGCTACCTGCGTGTGGATCCGGCCTCGGGTCATGTAGCGGTCCGGGGTCATGCTGACGTGGCTGTGGCCGAGATGATCGGCGCCGATCGGCGCCAGATAGCCCCTCGTCGTCGATCAGGGTCGCCACCGTCTTGCGGAAGCTGTGGGTGGTCACCTCGGCCACCCCGAGTTCTTCTCGTGCCGTGCGCCACTCCTTGCTGAAGTTGTTCGGGTCGCGCAGTGTCCCTGCCGTCGAGGGGAAGACGACCACTTGCTCGCCGAGGTAGGGCAGGTGCCGGCGCTTGTCGAGCACGTCGACGGCGAACTTGGGGAGCGGGATGGTTCGCCGGCCGGCGGCCGACTTGGTCTCATCGACGCGTAGCAGGCCCTCGCCGGGCACGCGGATGACCTTGCCGGTGATGGCGAGCATGCTCGCCTTCGCGTCGAAGTCGAGCCAGCGCAGGCCGAGGAGCTCCGAGCGCCGAAGGCCGGTGGCGATGAGCAAGGTGATCGGATCGACGAGGTCGTGCTTTTTGCAGAAGTGGGAGGTCTGCAGCTTGGCGAGGAGTTCGCGCAGCTGGTCGGCGGTAAGCGCGACCGCGCCTTTGGGCTGGCTCTTGGACCGCAGCGGTTGGTTGGCGCCCAGCCCCAACGAATGACTTTTCATGCGTAACTGCCTTAATCATCGCTATCTGCGGGGGTTCGGGTCCAGGAGAGCGGTGCGGTGGCCAATGCGTCCAATTCGCGGCGGAGTCACCACTTGTGCATCTGGAGTGATCCGAAAAAGTCTGGCCGACCCCGCCAGTCACCTTTTAGCTCCACTTGTTTGACCATGCGGAATGCCGCGGATGGTCCGCGTCGAGGACGCGCAGCGCCGGGTGGCGTACCCGGAATTGGCGCGGCGATCACCGCTATGGGCCTGCTGATGCCACTGCCCGTTTGGCCGCCTCGACCAGATGGGAAGCGGCGCGGTCCATCCTCTTGCACTCGGCGGTGGACAGTGACTGGTGGGTGTAGGCCGCCTTGTTCTTCAAGCCGAGCAGGATGCTCAGGTGTTTTCCGGATCCCTTGTCCGCCGTTTCCAGCAGAGTGACCGCGTCGTTGTGGGTTCCGCTTGACGAGTGCACTCCTAGCCGGACGCAGCAGATAACGTCGGACGCGGCGATGCCGGCGTCCACAAACAGATCACCCGCTGCGTTGGGCATGTCGTCTTGTAGATGCTCGGCGGCGTCGAAAAACTCAACCGCCTTGGACAGGCGCCCCGCCGTGACAGCGGAACTGCACTTACGTGTCCCCGCCATCAGGCCCTTCTTGATCCCGTGCCTTACCTCTCGGGCGCAGCTGGCTTTTGAGCCATGCCCGTGTCCCGGCGACGGTCAAGCCTTGCCTGGCCACGTCGCTGAGCAGCGGCTCACCTGCGGCGGCCGCGGCGCGAAGCGCGTCTTCGGTGAACTCGACGATGCGGCCGTCGTTGCCCGTCCAGGCGGTGACCGACCGTGCGAGTTCGCTCACCTGTTGCTCCCACGCCTCCGGATCACCATCGGGTTCGGCGTCGGAGGCGCGCACCAAGAACAGATCAATGTCGCTGTCGAGAGTCATCCGCCCCGTCGCCGCTGACCCGAACACCGCGGCGTACTTGGGCGCCTCGCCCCACCCTTGCAGGTGCGCCTCGAGGCGGTCCAGGAAAGTTGCGGTCAGCCGTGACAGCGCCAGGATCGGCTCTGCCGCAAGATGTTCGGTGTTGAGTCGGTAAATGTTGGTCCTGCCGACTCGATCATGGAGTACCACACCCTGGGCAGTGAGGCGGGTGAGGACTTTGCGGATGCCTTCGCCTGACGCGGTGGTCAGGATGCGCTGGATCTGGGCGATCGTGAATGTCACCTCGCTGGTCGCCAGAACGCCGAGTACGTCGCCGTCCAACGTCGGCGTCACCGTGGCGAACGGCCGGTTCAGCTGCATCGAGGACACCATCTCTTCATCTACAACTAAAGTTAGAGTATAGCAACTATAGTTGGAACCGCTCAGGCGTACAACGCTAGACGGTATGGGCAGGCTGGGGCCTCGCTGCATGTGATCGTGGGTTGCCGACAGGAATCAGGTCCTGGCCGGTAGAGCCACAGATGTAGGAGGCCCCAGTGAAACGCCATCGTACGAGTGTTGGGTTGGATGTGCACGCACGATCAGTGGTCGCGTGCGCCTTGGACGGGGACACCGGGGAGGTGTTCGAACGGCGATTGACCCCGGACTATCGGGATGTCCTGGACTGGCTGCGGTCGCTGCCGGGCAGGGTGGCGGTGACGTATGAGGCGGGGCCAACCGGGTTCGGGTTGGCCCGGTTTCTGCTGGCCGCGGGGGTCATGTGTCTGGTGGCTGCGCCGTCGAAGCTGCAGCGCCCATCAGGGGATCGGGTCAAGACCGACGCCCGTGATGCCGCGCATCTGGCCCGGTTGCTGCATCTGGGACAAATCGTGGCGGTCACGATTCCCAGCGCGGATCAGGAAGCAGCTGTTGACGGACATTCAGGGTGACCACCTGGGGGTGGGGTTCCGGCGTTGAGGGTGAGGATGCTTCGGCGGGATCTGAGCGGCGGCATGGTGACGACGCCCCCTGTTCCCGGGGTTACGGTGGCCTGGGTTCGTTTCGGCGATCATCGTGGCGCCGGATGTTCGTGGCCGGGGGATCGACTGGCGCAGTGACGGTTCCAGCCCGGGGCGGCCAACACGAGATGACCCCTTCCCGACTGGCATCGTGGTAGACCATCTTGGTGCTTCATGTCCTCCCGAGCACCCGATGATCGTCGTCCGCACCGTCGAGTGGGCCGAGCAGGCCCTGGGCGCCGGCGAGCTCGGCTGTCCGCACCCCGGGTGCGGCGGCGCCCTCACACGGTGGGGATACGGCCGCCGCCGGCGCGTCCGTAGCCTCGGCGCGCGGACCCTCGACGTGCGCCCCAGGCGGGCACGATGCACCCGCTGCGCCAGCACCCAGATTCTGCTGCCGGCCACCCTGCAGCCACGTCTGGCCGACACCACCGAAGTGATTGGCGCCGCCCTGGCCGGCAAGGCCGGCGGCCACGGACATCGCCGTATTGCCACCGCGCTTGACCGCTCGCCGTCGACCGTGCGCCGCTGGATACGCCGCGCCACGCGCAGCGTTCATCTGCAATGGCTATGGCAGCGCGGCAGCCAGGCCCTCATCCGGCTCGACCCCGACGCGTTCAACCAGCTGCCTCGCGCCAGCAACCCGCTGCACAACGCGCTTATCGTCCTGGCCGCCGCCGCCTGCGCGGCCCGCCAGCGGCTGGGCTTGACCGAACCCCTATGGACGCTGATCGGCGTGCACACCCAAGGCCGGCTTCTGGCCGCACCGACCTGAACCGCCCACATCGCCCGGACCAATCCGGCCGGGCCGGCGATCCCGCTCGCCCATCCCCGGCCGGCACCGTGAACACCACCGCCGGCCGACACCGTCACCGCGAGCATCACAGCGTCAGCGTGAACACCAAATCGCGCTAATCATCCTCACCGAGAACGCCGCCAACATGCTCACCTTGAACGCCGGTCAACAAGCAGCCCGCGATCTGGTGCGCGCCCGTGAGGACTGCCGCGGCGATCTGATGAGTTCCCGGCACCGGGTATCGAAACTGCTGCTGCGCCAAGGGATCATCTACTCCGGCGGGCGGACTTGGACCGGTAAGCACGAGGCATGGCTACGGGCGCAACGCTTCGAAGCCACCCCATTGCAGCTGGCTTACGACACCGCCCTGGATACGATGCTGGCCACCGTTGATCGCCGCGACCGACTCGATGCCGCGATCGCCGAACTGGCCGCCGACAGTGCCTACACGCCGGTGGTCACGCGGTTGGGCTGCTTGCGTGGGGTCTCGACGTTGACCGCGTTCGGGCTGGCGGTCGAGATCGGTGACTGGGGCCGGTTGACCGGGCGCTCAATCGGGGCCTACCTCGGGCTGGTGCCATGCGAGTACACGTCGGGGAATTCACGCTCGCAGGGATCGATCACCAAGACCGGCAACGGCCATGCCCGCCGGTTGCTGATCGAAGCGGCCTGGCACCACCGTCAACCGTATCGGCCCGGGGTAGATCTGCGGCGGCGCTGGGATGCCGCCAGCCCGGCAGCACGGGCGCGGGGCCAGCAAGCCAACCGGCGTCTGCACCACCGCTGGGTGTCCTTCGATGCCCGCAAGAAGCGCCCCGTGGTCGCCAACACCGCCATCGCCCGGGAACTGGCCGGCTGGTGCTGGTCGCTGGCTGTGCTCGACACCTGAGCACCGGCCCATAACTGTCCGAACAACCCGGTGGTGGCGGCAGCGCCTGGGAGTGACCCGCGAACGCCCTATGAGCAATCATGTTGCAGTGCAGTCTGATTACGCTCGATCTCTAGACCCGCGATCCACTCCAGCAGAACAGTCCGTCCTGCGGTAACCAACCCGCGAATATCAGACTTGACGACGCGTCGACACACGACACGCTCGCCATCCACCCAAAGTCAGTTCGGTCAACGGAAGCGGCGTCCCGGCGACGGTCGAGGACGCCGCTTCCCCCTGCGGTCTTGACAAAACCGATTCCATATCAGGGCGGCGATGATCGCCCACTGGCACTCACCCGAGCATCTCCAATGCCCGCAAGACCGGGGACTTCGTCCGCGGTAGGCGCGAAGCGATGTCGATCAACCGGCCCGGCTTGCCGCCTTGACGCAGCCACTTCCGCAGCGCATCGCGCGTTTCGGCACCCGCCCCGCCGGACCGGGGAGGCGCTATATACACGTAGAGTACACGTAACGTGTAAACTTCGTGTATGAGCAAGGTCCGTACCAATATCGAGATCGAGGACACCTACATTCAGACGATCATGGATCGCTATGGTGTTCGGACCAAGACGGAGGCGGTCGATCTCGCGCTGCGCCATCTCGCCGGCCAACCAATGACGCGCGATGAGGCCTTGGCGATGCGCGGCGTCCGGGCCATCGACGAGATCCCGGCCGACTCGGCGCCCACATCGGCATCGTGATCCTCGCCGACACGTCGGCGTGGGTCGAATACGACCGGGCAACCGGCAGCGCCGTCGATCGGCGCCTCACCGGCCTGATTAGAGACGAGGGGCCGCTGGCCGTGACGGAACCCGTCATCATGGAGGTCACGGCTGGCGCACGAACCGACGAGCGCGAGGCCGATCTGCGTCGTCTGCTGCTGCGCTTCAAGCTGCTTCACTTCGACACCGCCGCGGACTTCGACGCGGCAGTCCGCATCTACCGGAACTGCCGCCGGGCCGGGATCACACCGCGCGGGCTGGTCGACTGCATGATCGCGGCGGTAGCGTGGCGCCACGGTGCCACCCTTCTTGCGCACGACCTCGACGTTTACCGCCTCGCAGAAGTCGCAGGCATCGGCCTGGATCGGGCGTCGCTCCGTCGTTAGCCCAGCCCCTCGCGGAATAGCGGTAGGCGCCCGTTGGCTAGCCTCGATTTTTCGTGCGGGTGGGGTTCGGGGGTGCTGAGCCATGAAGATCGCTGAGCGATAGCGATTTTGGGCTTGGGGTGTGTTTGGCCGTCCCGTGTCGCCGGGGTGGGCGGGCTTTCCTATGGCCGGTGGGTCTTTCGGGTCGTCGGGGCGGGTTTGCGGTGGTCAGGGGAAGGCGGCGCGGATGCGCTGCCAGGCGGTTGCGATGGCACCGGCCCAGCGCCAGGTGGCGTCGATGCGCAGCCGTAGTTGGCGGGCGCCGCGGGTGATGCGGGCCGCGACGTGCAGGACCCGGTAGCGGAAGGCGGTGATCTCGCAGCGGGCCAGCTGCGGGGCGTCGGTGAATCCGATCAGTTGGGCCCAGGCGACCAGATCGGCGGCGGCCAGGACGATTTCGAGCCAGGCGGCGTTGGACTGGAAATCATGACAGGGCAGGTTGGCCAGGCCGGCGGCTTTGGCTTCGCGGATGCGGTCCTCGACGCGGGCGTGCTGGCGGTGGCGCAGTTCCAGACCGGCCAGCTGCCCGGGAACCATCCCCGGTGGGGTGTCGGTGATGAAGGCGGTCACCCGCATGCCGTCGATGTCGGTGAAGCGCAGCTGCGCCCCGGGGTGTGGGCGTTCTTTGCGCAGCACCAGCCGGGTCCCGGCAGGCCAGGCCGACAGGTTGACCAGGCCGGTGGCCTCGGCCACCCACGCCCCGTCCCGGATCTGCCCATCGGAGTCGATCCCCGGATACCAGCCATCGCCGAGGTTGAGGGTGTCCACGGCGTCCTGGACCCGGGCATCGACGGGAAACCCGAAGGAGAACCCGACCCCGTGATCGCGGCAGGCCTGGGCAAACTTGTGGGTGGCTCCGGCGGAATCTGAGCGCACCACCACCGCCGGCGCAGCCGGGTTCTGCGGGCCGGGACGCCAATCTGCCGGCAGCGAATCCAAAGCCTGCTGAAGGACCGTGACGTGATCGGCGGCGGTATTGGATCCGGCGTTGCCTTTGCGCAGCAGCCCGGCCAGGGCCTCACCGCCGGCGATCTCCGGGCGGTCCAGAAACGCCAGCAGCGGGTGATGGCCGAACGACTTCTTCCACGTCGGCGCCGCCTGCGCCTTGTTGTCGGAATGGTCGATGACCAGCGTGGCGTCGATGTCGATGTACAGCGGCACACCCGCCGGGGGCGCGGCCCCGGCCGCCCAGGCCGCCGCCCGCGCCGATGCCCGCGCGGTGCGAACCTTCGGCAGGTGCGCGGCATCGATGCGATAATCGATCAGCCGCCACATCGTCGTTGTCGAGGCCTTGGCCCCGAACACATGCTCGCGATCCCCACACAACTGGCCGACCCCGTCGATGCAGTCCGCCCCGTCAGCCACCGCCGCGGCAAGATCGGCGAACACCGCACCCGGGGCATAAGTCCACGGCCCCTTGTAAGTATCGGCCAACACCGCCGTGACCTGCGCTGATAACCCGGTCAGATCGGCCAGTTCCCGCAACAGCCCCATCCCGGCGTGCGACACCACCCCGCGACCGTCCGCCGATACTTTCACCCGCCGCGCCACCGCGATACCCTTCACTTGCGAAGTGCCTTCCGCTCGCCATATGGAAACCTAGAGAATTCCCATTATGCGTTGCAGGACAGGCACTTTCGCGCATCAACACCCAGCTACTTCGGCATTCCGCGAAAAATCCGGGCTAGCTTCGAATAGTCCGTCGGTGTTTGCGACCTTGACTGGAATTCCACCCCGTCGAAAAGGGGTTTCAGCCGCCGTTGACGACCGCAGACTCGGTCGATGGCAGTCATCGTTTATTCATCGATAGTGATCGAGATTCGACCGGAATCGTCGAGGACTGTTCAGACTATCGAGTTGCTCAAATATCTTGTGGCACAAAATAAGTTGCGCATTTTCCGGATATGGCGAGAACGGCCTTTTGCAAATCCGTTGGTCGCGGGTTCGAGCCCCGCCCGCCCCACCAACCGTTCGATTATCTGTCGCCTGTGCCCTGCCTTCAGCAAAACCCGGCCAGCGCCGACTCCTCCGAAGGTTTGGCCGCCGGCATCCTCGGCGATACCGGCGCCAAGGCATCGCCACGCCTCTAGCATTCCGTTACATGGTTTCCAAGGGATCTGCGATGCGCAGTCTGGTGGGCCGGTTGGCGACAGCCGTCATGCTGGCGGCAGCGGCGATGGCAGGCACGACGATCGGGATGCCGGCGGTGAGCTCGGCGGCGTGCGAGCAGGGGCAGTATTGGGAGCCGTTCACCAAGGCCTGCTACCCACTGGGTGTCGGGCCGCAGCCCCTGGCTTGCGATCCGGGGCAGTGGTGGGACCCGAGCGGCAATGTCTGCCGGCCACTGGGTGTCGGGCCGCAGCCGCTGGCCTGCGATCCCGGGCAGTGGTGGGACCCGACCACCAATGTCTGCCGGCCCCTGGGCGTCGGACCGCCGGGCGGGTGACAGCCACCGGCCGTCGCTGTGATCGGCGGCGCAGACCTTGAACGCGAGGTGGCCCGGACGTGACTTTTCGGCGCGCCGTCCGTGGTTCGCCGTGCCGGTGTGGCCGGCGCAGGCTATGAAATGACGGTGAGCACCCACCATGTGAATCTGACCGAGCAGGAATCCTCGTTGATCGCCGAAAGTCACCCCGAGGCCCTGCAGCGCATGGACGAAAAGCAGCTGAAGGATCTGCAGAGCCGGCTCAGGACGGCGCGCGAGAAGAACTTCAGCCTGTTGCGGCGTCAGGGCGCGGCCCGGGTGGCGGCCGAAGGTGCGCGCGGTGCGGCCCAGCCGGCCAACGAACGGCGTGGTGAAAAGGTGGAGGTCTTCGACGAGGCGCTGGCCCGGGTGAGCCAGCGCCTCGATGCCGTCCGCGACACCGAGTAGCGACGGAGTCGGCCCTCGGCTCCAGAAGGCGTTCATGGGCTGGACGTACATGGCGTTGTAGGTGAGCGGGTTGCCATCGACGGCGTCGCGGTCGACATCCGGCTCGCCAACACGGCTGCGGTTCTTTCCTTCCTTTGCGGTAGAACGGTACGAGTTGGATCATTGCTGGCCACTCCTGGAAGGGGCTCAACATGCAGTCCGTCAGCGGAACGAACGTCCTCGTCACCGGTGCTGCCATGGGTCTCGGGAAGCTCTTCGCCGCCAACGCCGTCAAGGAGGGCGCCGCCGCGGTCGTCCTCTGGGACGCCAACGAGACCGCGCTGAAGAAGACCGCTGCGGAGTTGGAAGCCGCCGGCGGCGTTATTCGTGTCGAGACCGTCGACGTCACCTCGCAGGATGAGGTGGCCGAGGCCGCCGCGCGCGTCCGTGCAGACGTCGGCACCATTCACGTGCTCTTCAACAACGCCGGAATCGTACGGGGAAACGGCTACTTCTGGGAGAACAACCCGCGCGACTTCCTGCTCACCATGGAAGTCAATTCCATCGGCCCAATGCTGGTGGCCCGGGAGTTCCTGCCGGCGATGATCGCGTCCGGTATGCCGTGTCGGGTCGTCAACATCGCATCGTCAGCCGGGCTGAACGCCATCCCCCGCATGGCCGCATACGCCGCTTCGAAGTGGGCGGCAGTCGGTTTCTCTGATTCGTTGCGGCTCGAGTTGGAACAGGCCGGCCATCACGACGTCAAAGTCACCACTGTGTGCCCGACGTACATCAACACCGGCATGTTCGAGGGCGCCAAGGGCATACTGTTCACCCCGATGCTCGAACAGGAGGACGTTGTCGACCGCACGTGGACGGCGATGCTCAAGGGCAGGCCGTTTGTTGTGATGCCGTGGACGTCGAAGATGAACAAGGTGCTCTCTGCGGTGTTGCCGGTCCGGCTGCGCGATGCGTACCTCCGCCGCGTCGGCGTGTACAACTCCATGGACGAGTTCACGGGGCATTAGCGCACGGGCGCGATGCACCGGCCCCAGCGATTGCCAGCTCGATGAGCCAGCACCTCGATGCCGTCCGCGACACCGAGTAGCGGCGGAGTCGGCCGTCAGCTCCAGAAGGCGTTCATGGGCTGGGCGTACATGTCGTTGTAGGTGAGCGGGTTCAGGCCCAGGGAGTCTTCGATCGTGGCCATCAGGCTGTACTCGTTGTAGTAGCTGTTGGTGACGAAGTGCCCGGATTGCATCCCCCCGGTTGCCACGGCGCCCTGGTTGGGGATGACGATCATCGGAACGTTGTTGCCCTGATTGCCGATGCCCAGTGACAGGTTGTTGTAGTCCTCATCCCAGGTGATGATGATGGCGTCCTTCTGGGTCGGGTCGGTCCACGTCGGCGAGCTTTGAATGGTGGACACCTGCTGCTGGACGAACTGGTCGCCGGCCGAGACGTTGTACTGGTGCGTCGTGAGCTGGCTGCCAATAAAGTTGGCAATGCCGGAAGGAGAACTGACGGGGCCTTCCATGTTGTTGGCCTCGTTGGCGGCCAGCCACGCGAATTTCGGTGCGGTGCTGGGGTTCTGCAGATTCGGGCCCAGCTGCGACAGCGGCAGCAGGTGGGTCTGCAGGTAGGCCGGGGTGTTGTTGTAGACGTAGCTGAACTGGGCGAAGGGTAGTTCGTCGACGGCGTAGTTGCCCGACGACGTGATGGCACCCGGGTAGGGCATGCTCTGCGCGTAGCCGGCCCACGACACGCCCGACTGATCCATTTCCTGCATGAGGCTGGGCGCGTTGATGGAGTTCGACGTCGGGTTGTAGTCGATGCCGAAGTCCGATCCGCCCATGATCCGGAAGTAGTTGGGGTTGCTGGGGTGGCCCAGCGAGTAGTAGTTGTCCGCGTACCCGTAGGTGTTGATCAGGGCGTTGATGTAGGGCGCGTTGGGGCTGCCGATGATGTCGCCGACGCCGTGGTTCTCCATGTAGATCAGGAACACGTGGTCGAGTTGGCCGACGTGGGACGTCGGGACGGTGAGCGGCGCGGCGGTGAGGCTGGGATCGCCGACGGTGAACGACAGGTTGTCGGCGTAGGCGTTGTTGTAGTGGCCCAGGATCGGGTTGTGGTCGGCGAAGGTCGCGGTCACCACCGCGGAGGTGGTGCCCACCGGGATCGTGCCGGAGATGTCTCGTGGCTGAAAGCCGGTGAGTCCCAGGCGGTCCAGCGCGGTGACCGACCCGGTCGAGCCGGTGCCCAGAACGACGCCGTTGGCGCTGAGGAAGGTGACCTTCAGTGAGGCCGACGACGGGTCCAGCAGGTAGCCGCCGAGCATTCCGCTCAGCGTGTACGGCGTTGTGCCGGTGTCGATTCTGCTGAGTGCGCCGCTGAGGTCGACGGTTTGGCTGATCGACGACGTGCCCACGGGTCCGCCGCCGGCGAAGTTGTTGCCGCCGCCCGGGGGCGCGCTCCCCGGGAAGCCCAGGGCGCGCGGCAGATCCGGGAACGGCGACGCGGTCGGCGACGGATAGCCGCGCGGGGTGCCGTATGCGATCACGGTCGGGGTGCCGGTCACCGTCCAGCCCGGGATGGTCACCGAGCTGAAGCCCGACCCGGACGGGTCGGCGATCTCGAAGCCGGGATTGACCAGCAAGTTCTGGCTCATCGGCAAGCCGGGGATACCGTTGCGGCCGAACAGCAGCCCGCCGGCCCCGATGGTGCCGGGGCCGCCCATCAGCGCGAGGGTTGCGGCGTTGCCGCCGTTGCCGCCGTTGCCGCCGTCGCCGATCAGGAAGGCGTTGCCGCCGGTCCCGCCGCCTCCGCCGCTGTAGCCGGGGGCGGCGTCGGCGCCGGCCCCGCCGGAACCGCCGTTGCCCAGCAGCGACCCGCCGCCCCCGCCGTGGCCGCCCGCCCCGCCGGTGCCCGTTGCGGCGAATCCGCCTGTCCCGCCGGCCCCGCCGCAGCCCAGCAGGATCGCGTTGCCGCCGGCGCCGCCCTGCCCGCCGGGGCCCGCTGCAACACCACCCGCGGCGCCGCCCGCGCCACCGGTCCCTCCGGAGCCCAGCCAGCCGGCGGTGCCGCCGGCCCCGCCGAGGCCCCCGCCACCGCCAGCGGCTCCGGTCGCCAGCACCGATCCGCCGGTCCCGCCGGTCCCGCCGCTGCCGATCAGCGCGCCGCCGGCCCCGCCGGCGCCACCGGTCCCGCCGACGCCGTCATTGCTGGAACCGCCGTCGCCGCCGGTCCCGCCGCTACCGAACAGCGGGCCGCCGCTGCCGCCGGCCCCGCCGGTCCCGCCATCGGACTGGATGGACGACCCGCCGACCCCGCCGGCGCCGCCGCCGGCGCCGACCAGCCCGCTGAGCGGCCCACCCGCCCCACCGGCCCCGCCCGCGCCGGGGCGCAGACCGGCGGTCAACTGACCGGTCAATCCACCGGTCCCGCCGACCCCCCCGGCGCCCAACAGCCCGCCGGGCCCGCCCGAGCCGCCGCTGCCGCCGTCCCCGCCGCCCCCGGAGGTGGCGCCGACCCCGCCGGCCCCGCCGGGACCGCCGTTACCGAACAGCCACCCGCCTGATCCGCCCATGCCGCCGGCAATGCCGGGGCCGGATGCGCCGAACCCGCCGGCTCCGCCGGCGCCGCCGCTGCCCAACAGCCCGGCCGCGCCGCCGGTCCCGCCGGGCAGGCCGTTGGCGCCGGACCCGCCGGCACCGCCGTCGCCGAGCAACCACCCGCCGGGCGCCCCGGCAGCCCCGCTGCCCGCGGCGCCGGGGGCGCCGTTGCCGATCAGCGGGCGACCGGTCAGGGCCAGGCTGGGCGCGTTGATCGCGTTGAGCGCCACCGCGGGCAGCATCAACCCGTTGGCGCCGGTGGCGCCGCTGCTGCCCGTAGGCGTACCGACCCCGCCGCTCCCACCGGCCCCGCCGATGCCGAGCAGCACGGCCCTGCCGCCGTCGCCGCCGACCCCGCCGGCGAATCCGGCGGCGCCCTGTGCGCCGGCACCGCCGGCACCGCCGTCGCCGAACAGCAGCGCGCCGGCGCCACCGGCGCCGCCGTCCCCGCCGGCCCCGGACAACGCGAACCCGCCCGCGCCGCCGGCCCCGCCGAAGCCGATCAGGCCCGCGCTACCGCCGGCCGCGCCGTGGCCACCGGTGCCGGCGCCAAAGGTGTTGCCGCCGGCCCCGCCCGAGCCGCCGGAGCCCAGCCAGCCGGCGTGGCCACCGACGCCGCCGGTGCCGCCGTTCCCGGAATAGCTGGTGCCGCCGGTGCCGCCGGCGCCGCCGTTGCCCAGCAGCGCGCCGGCCGCGCCGCCGGCCCCGCCGGCGCCCCCGTCCCCGGTGCCGCCCAATCCGCCGCTGCCGCCGTCGCCGCCGTATCCGGCCAGCAGGCCGCCGGTCCCGCCGGCACCGCCCGCCCCTCCGGTGTCGCCGGCTCCGCCGGTGCCGCCGACCCCGCCGCCGCCGAACAACCCGCCGGCGCCACCAGACCCGCCGGTCCCGCCGGTCCCGGTCGCCGCGAGCCCACCGGTGCCGCCGGCCCCGCCGCCGCCGAACAACCCGCCGGCCCCGCCCGATCCGCCGGTCCCGCCGGTCCCGGTCGCCGCGAACCCGCCGGCCCCGCCAACCCCGCCGGTGCCCAGCAGCCAGCCGCCCTGCCCGCCCGCGCCACCTGCCGCGCCGGTGCCTCCAGCCCCGCCGGCCCCGCCGATGCCGATCAGCCCCGCGGCCCCGCCGGCCCCGCCGGCGCTACCGGCCGCGCCCGACCCGCCGGCCCCGCCGTCGCCGAGCAACCAGCCGCCGGCCCCGCCGTTGGCCCCGGTCCCGGGTGCCCCGTTGGCGCCGTTGCCGATCAGCGGGCGCCCGGTCAAAGCCAGAATGGGCGCATTCGCCGTGGCCACCACGTTCTGCTCCAGGGCCAGCGGATCCAGGATCGTCTGCAGCCATGATCCGTTCACGGCCTCGGCGGCCGCGTAGGAGCCCGCGCCCCCGCTCAACGCCTGCACGAACTGCTCCTGAAACGCCGTCGCCTGGGCGTTCAGCGCCTGATAGGCCTGCGCGTAGTTGCCGAACAACCGCGCGACCGCCACCGACACGTCGTCGGAGGCCGCCGCTGCGACATTGGTGGTCGACGGCGCCCACGACGCGGTCGCCTTGCCGATCGCCTCTCCGATCCCGCTCAACTCCGCCGACGCCGCGGCCAAAGCCTCGGGCTGTGCGATCAGGACAGTCGGCATCTGCGCCTCCCAGCAAATTGATCGGGGCGACTCGGAAGCGATAACTGTATTTCACCGAGTCGTGGTCTGTGAAGCACATCACAGCTGGTGTCGGGGGTCGGGCGTGGTAGCCGCTTCGTGCTTTCCGCAAATCGTTGCTCGGGGGCGCGCCCGGCGGCGGGCTAGATTACCCGTATGCGCCTGGTTCGCCTGTTCGCTGCGGTCCTGACGATCCTGACGGCGGGGTTGTCGCTGGCAACCCCCGCCGGCGCGCAGCCGCCGGCCCCGCTCACCGACCACATCACCGACACCACCGGGGCGTTGACGAGTGCGGGTCGGGCCGCGGTCAGTTCGGCGATCGACCGGCTCTACCGCGACCGCCACATTCGACTGTGGGTGGTCTACGTCGACAACTTCTCCCGGTACAAGCCCGAGAACTGGGCCGACCGCACCCGCAGCGCCAGCGCGATGGGCGATCACGACGCGCTGCTGGCCGTCGCCACCAACACCAAGCTGTACGCGTTCAGCGCGCCGAGCCTGACGTCGGCGGAGTCGAACAGCCTGCAGGCCAACAAAATCGGGCCCGCGGTGGCCGCCAAGGACTGGAGCGGCGCCGCGCTCGCCGCGGCGGACGGGTTGGGCCCGTCGGCAAGCCCGCCGCACCGGAGCTGGCTGACGACCGCGATCGTCGTCATCGCGGTCGTCGTGATCATCGCCGTGGCCGTGGTGATCCTCGTGCCCTATCGCAGGCGCCGCCGCCGCGGCGCGCCCCAACACGACCCCGGCGGCGGGCACGTCGGCATCGAAGGGCGCACCGATTCGTTGCCGCAGGCGCTGTCCGTCGCGGACGCCAGATTGCGCCAGATCTCCGACTACGTCGCCCGGCATCGCCAGAGCATCGGCGCCGAGGCCAAAGCCCGGTTCGACGAGGCGCGACGGGAATTGGCGGCGGCGCACGGCGCGCAGCCGGGCAACGACGGCGAGGTGATCGCCCATGCCAACCGCGCGTCGACGCTGGCCGCTCAGGCGCAAACCCTGGCCAACGCCGACGTGCAGGCGACGCAGCGCACGCGACGACGTCGAGGCGCCAGCTCCAGGTGACGTCAACCGTCGCTCGGGTCGGGGATTCGAGCCGACCGCCGGTGCGCCCATGACGTTCGAGCGATTGGAGTAAACGACGATGAAAACAAGGCGCAGTGCCTTTCGGTCCGATCTGCTCGACGGCAAGGTCGCCCTCGTCAC
This sequence comes from Mycobacterium cajalii, assembly GCF_045809005.2. Classification (NCBI taxonomy): domain Bacteria; kingdom Bacillati; phylum Actinomycetota; class Actinomycetes; order Mycobacteriales; family Mycobacteriaceae; genus Mycobacterium; species Mycobacterium cajalii. Next base: position 4,184,282 of record NZ_CM141436.1, on the reverse strand, counting down.
CGGGGGCGCCACGGGGCTCGGACTGGAGACCTGCCGCGTCCTCGGCCGCCATGGCGCTCGAGTCGCCCTGTGCAGCAGAAAGGAGGCGAATCTCCAATCCGCGCTGCAGGTTTTGCGCGACGACGGCATCGACGCCATGTACGGCGTGTGCGACGTGCGTGAGTTCGAGGCCGTGGCCGAGGTGGTGGACTCCGTGATCGCGCGGTTCGGAAGCCTGGACATCCTGGTCAACAACGCCGCGGGTAACTTTCCGGCTCTGGTCTCGGATCTGAGTCCCAACGGCTTCAAAGCGGTGGTCGACATCGACCTGCGCGGAACGTTCAACGCGTCCAAAGCGGCCTACGAGCGGTGGCTGCGCGACCACGGCGGCGCGGTGGTCAACATCACCGCCGCCACCCAGTATCGGGGAATGGCGATGCAGGCGCATGTCGTCTCGGCCAAGGCGGGCATCGACGCCCTGACCCGGACGTGTGCCATCGAGTGGGGGCCCGCCGGCGTCCGGGTCAACGTCGTCGCCCCCGGCGGGATGGCGGGCACCGAAGGCGTGCAACGCATCACCGGCGGAGACGACAAGTTCCCGACGGACTCCAACCCGTTGCGCCGGCTGGGCTCGACGACCGAGGTCGCCCAGACCGTGCTGTTCTTGGCCAGCGACGCCGCGTCCTACATCACCGGCGCGGTCATCGTCGTCGACGGAGGCAGCTGGCTGACCGGACGCGCGGAATTCTGACGGCGGGACCTGCACCCTGCTCTTCGTCGACGTGATCGGTGACGAACTCGAGCGGTGCGCCGGCTTGGGCATCGGATCGGGAAAGTAGGTCAGCTTCGTCGGGGTGTCGCGGGCGCTCGGCGCCGCCGTGTGCGACATTGGAGGCATCGCAAAGACATCGTTCGATCCGCTCCTGCTGGGTTTTGCAGCCCACCGACGGTGGTTGCTGCTCCGGTTGAGATGTCGGCAGCGCGTTCAGGCTGCCCGAACAAGCCGCAGACGGCGATCGCCCTGAAGCGGCACAGCGCGCAAGTAACGTTGCACCGATGGACGGTGTGGCAGAACTGGTGCCGGTGCTACCGGCGCACCGCTTCGACGAGGCCGCTCTCGCGCGGCACCTGCGCGGACAACTGCCCGGCTTCGACGGGCAACTGACGGTTCGCCAGTTTCAGGGCGGACAGAGCAACCCGACGTTTCACCTGCAAACCGCCGGTGGCGAGTACGTCCTGCGCAAGAAGCCGCCGGGCAAGCTACTGCCCCGGGCGCATGAGGTGGAGCGCGAATACCGTGTCATGTCGGCGTTGCGGGACACCGATGTGCCGGTGCCCCGCATGCGGCTGTTGTGCGACGACGAATCCGTCATCGGCACAACCTTTTTCGTCATGGATTACGTCCCCGGACGCATCTTCACCGATCCGGCCCTGCCGGAGAGTTTCCCAGAACATCGTGCGGCGATCTACGAGGACCTCGCACGCGTCCTCGCGGCGCTGCACCGGGTGGATTGGCGCGCGGCCGGGCTCGAGGGGTTCGGCAGGCCGGAGGGCTACCTGCAACGCCAGGTGGCGTTGTGGACCAGGCAGTGGCAGGCCGCGCGCGTGGAGGACATGCCCGCGATGGACCTGTTGGCGCAATGGCTACCCGAACACCTGCCACCGGACGACGAACCGGCCTGTATCGCGCACGGCGACTACCGCGTGGGCAACGTCCTGATCCATCCGACCGAGCCCCGGATCGTTGCGGTGCTGGACTGGGAGCTCTCGACCATCGGCCATCCGTTGGCCGACCTCGGCTACACCTGCCTGACCTATCACCTTCCGCCGGGCTCCACCGGCACGAGTGGTGTGGCGGGTGAGGACCTGACCGGCACCGGCATCCCAGACGAGCATGCGTTCGTCGCGAGCTACTGTCGGCATGCCGGCCGGGAGCCACCCCGCTCGCTCGACGCCTTCATCGTGTTCTCTTTGTTCCGCCTGGCCTCCATCACCGCCGGCGTCTGGCGGCGCGGGCTCGACGGCAACGCATCCGACTCCCGGGCCGGCACCACGGAGGTCCGCGACCGTTACCGCGGACTGGCGCAGCTGGCATGGGCTCTGGCGCAACGGCTGGCGGAGGCTTGAGGCTGCGACGACGAGCGGCGGCGCAACCCGCTCACCAGCGCGTAGCGATCGGATCGTCGAACGGCTCGTAGGTGCCGGTGGCTTTCCACTGTTCGGCGGCCCTGTGCGGAGTGCCGAACCACCGGACGTGCCGCGCCACCTCCTGCGGAGAACGCGCTCCGTCCGATAGATGCCCGGTCGGAATCTCCTCGGGTGTGAGTGGTTCACCCAGGAAGGGATTCAGAACTCGCGCGCCGAACAAGATCAGGTTGTCGGTTCCGGGCAGGGCCGCAGACGGCACCTGCATCGCGGTTGCTCCGCTGTTTCGAACGAGATCAGCCAATTGCTGTGTGAGAGTGTAATCGTCGCCGACGAGCTGATCGGCAGTCAGCCCGTAGCGGGTGCAGTCATCGAAGTCGACCCGTGTAACGTCGTCGACGTCGACCACCGCCGCCCACAAATTCAAGACGACGTCGTCGGGATCGCCGCCCGGGCCCACATTGTGGCGAAGCATCTCGGCGGCAGGGCCGAGCGGATGCAGGCTCAGATACTGGACGGTGTCGCTTCTGGCGCGGTGGAAACGGCCGGCCTGTGTGCTGGGGAACGCCCACCATGGCGAGTCGTACGACGCGTGCCGGAATGCCGTCACTCTCATGCCGTCATGGCGCGGGCGGCCGTCGCGGCGTCGAGGATCCGCGGATAGCACAAGGGGTCATCGAGCAACTCGATCGGACGCCGGCCGAGCACCGGATGCTTCCGGTAGAACCAGGCGACCACTCCCGGACCCGTGAACGAGTGGCGCAGTTGGTTGACGACTTGCCCGACCACGCGGATGCGTGCGGCATCATCGGCCGCCGGTGCCGAGCCGTCCGCGGCCAGCCAGCGCTGAAGCTGGCGGACGGAAACCCCGAGCAGGTCTGCCAGGGTCTTTTGCGGAGCGGCGAGGGTGTCGACAGTCCGGGCGAGCACCTCACCGACGGGAGCGGTATCGCTGTAGGGCCGATTCTCGGTGATGTCGCGCAACGCGTGGCGGAATTGCTCGAGGGCGATGCGAAGATCCCGCCGCCGGTCTTCGGCGTTGTCATGGCGCAGTGCCTTCTCCGCTCGAAACGCCGCCGCCCACAGGGTCGTCGTGAGATATGGGTCGGCTTCCAGGCGCAACGGCGTCGCGGCGCCCAGCGTGGCCTCGAAGTCGTCGATGAGCTCGCCGACCTCCTGCGGAACCGTCGTGGACCGCTGCAACAGCTTGGTCGCTTCGGTGACCCGGTCGAGGAGGGCGCGAAGCCCGCGGTCTGTCGTACCCATGTCGCCAGTGTACGACACGGTTACGCCATGAGGCGCGTCCTCAGTTCTCCACGAGGTCGGGCAGGGGCTCCGCGCCGGTGAGCCAGTGGCGCCCGGTCCGGCGCGCCGCCTCCCACTTGGGGATGCTCACCGCGTCGTCCTGGCCCAGGTCCTCCGGCGTCGGGCCGATCCGCGCGGCCAGGGGCGCCAGGGCGCCCAGGTCGAAGTTGTACACCTCGGCCGCCGCCAGGCCCAGCATCTGACGGGTCTCCTCGACGGGGATGTCCCAGAACGAACGCCGCAGCCAGTCGCCGGTGTGCGGCCAGGTGCCCTCCGGATGTGGGAAGTCGTTGCCCCACAGCATGTTCGACACGCCGATCTCGTAGCGCCGCGCCAGCTCGCGGCGTTCGGTGGTGGTGGCCCCGATGAAGCAGTTGCGGTCGAAGTAGGCCGAGGGCGGCATCGTCAAATCGCCCTCCATCGCCCGGCTCATCTTCTTGGCCGAGTGCTCGCGCAGATACCGCGTGTCCATCAGCCACAGCAGGTCGTTGGCCCAGAACGCGCCGCACTCCGTGACCCCCCACCGCAGCCGGGGGAAGCGCTCGAACACCCCCGACCACAACGCGAACCACAGCGGCCGGGCCCCCCACCACCGCACCTCGGTGATGTAGATGCCCAGGTGCTCGCCGTACTCCTCCCGCGGCGCCGGGCCGGAGTGGGTGTGCACCGGCATCTGCAGGTCCTGGCAGGCGGCCCAGACCTTGTCGTAGCGGCGGTCGTGGTAGGGCGGGTAGCCGGCCCAGCGCGCCGGGATCAGGATCCCGCCCCGCAGACCCGATTCCGCGGCCCGGGTGATCTCGGCGACCGCCGCGTCGACGTCGGCCAGTATCGGCACGACCGCGACCCCGGCGCGGCGCTCGGGGCTGTGGCTGCACAGGTCGGCCAGCCAGCGGTTGTGGGCCCGCGCCCCGGCCATGGCCCGCCCCGGGTCGAGCTCGCCGGACTGGCCCAGGCCGGCGCCGAACGGGGCCCCGGCGACCCCGGTCACGGCGTCGGCGTCGGGGAAGATGACCTCGCCCACCACCCCGTCACCGTCAAGTTCCTTGTCGCGCAGGCCCACGTCCCAGCCGCCGGCGATGCCGTCGCCGTGCTCGGAGAACCACGTTTGCGCGAACTCCTCGTCGATGAACCCGCCGACCTGCGCCGCGGCGGCCTTCTCGGCCAGGTAGGCCTCGAAGTCGTCCCGGTATTCGGGGTCGACGTACTCGCGGTACTGCTCGGTCGGCAGCTCGGCATGACAGTCGGCGGAGATGATGATGTAAGGCTCCACGGGGCAAGTCCTTTCGCTACCAGGCGCGGATCGGGTCGGGCTCGAACACGGTGCTGCTCGCGCCGGCGGGCACGGCGGCCAGCGGCTCGGCGACCTCGGCCACGGTCGGGCCGATCCGGTCGACCAGCGGCGCGAGCGCGTGCAGGTCGAAGCCGTAGACCGCCGCGGCATTACCGCCGACCATGGCCCCCACCTCGTCGGCGGGAACACCGCTGAAGGTGTGGCGCAACGCTTCTCGGGTGTAGGGAGCGGTGCCCTCCAGGTGCGGGTAGTCGCTTCCCCACATGATCCGGTCGACGCCGATCCGGTGCCGCTCGGCGCACTCGACCGGGCGCAGGAAGCTGGCGCCGACGTAACACTGGCGGTCCCAGTACTGGCTGGGCTTCAGCGGCAGCGAGCCGGCGTCGGGGCCGGCGAACCGGGCGATCGCCGAGTCCGCCCGCCCGTAGCGCGCCGCGGCCACGTCGAGCGAGTCGAGGGTGGCCGGTATCCACCCGGCGCCCTGCTCGGTGAACACCACGGTGAGGTCCGGGTGGCGGTCCAGCGCTCCGCTGAAGATCAGGTGCCACAGCGCCCGGTGCGCCCACCAATGCGTCTCGTACACCCACACCGCCAACGAGCTGCCCCACCCGTCGATCGGGCTCGGCCCGGCGTTGCCGCCGTGATGGTTGACCACCAGGCCGGCCTCCGCGCACGCCGCCCACAGCGGCTCCCAGTGCTCGGCGTAGAGCGGGGCGATACCGGTGCCGGGGACGACGCCGGGCAGCAGCACACCGCCGCGCAACCCCAGCTTGGCGATCTGTGCCACCTCGGCGACGGCCTCGTCGAGGTCGCCGAGCAGAATCTGGCCCACCCCGGCGCGCCGCTCGGGCGACAGCGAGCAGAAGTCGGCCAGCCAACGGTTGTGCGCGCGCAGACCGGCCCAGCGCAGCTCGAGCTCCCCGGCGGTCTGCGGTGGGGGAGCGGCCAGGTTCGACTGGGGAAAGAACGGCGGCACCGTGTTCGGGTAAAGGACTTCGCCCGCAACGCCTTCGGAGTCCAGCTCGGCGTTGCGCCGCGCGCTGTTCCAGTTGTGCTCGGCGTCGGCCTCGGCGAGGTCGGCGAACGGGTTGACGTAGCTTTCCGCCCAGACGTCGAACTCGTCCCGGTACTGCGGGTCGAGGTAGCCGCGGTAGTCGAGCAGGTCGGCGCCGGCGTGGCAGTCAGCCGAGATGACCGGGTACCGGTCCATCGGCTAGGCCCGCACCGGTTCGGGGGCCGGGGCCGCCAACAAAGCCACGTCGTCGTAACGCTGATGCACATACGGCAGCAGCCACTCGGCGGGTACCCGCTCGGCGATCCGCCCCACCTGGACGGTGCGCCGGCGGCACCAGGTGATCGACCTGAGCCGGCGGATCACGATGTCGGCCACCGGATCCAGCGGCGACTCACCCAGTTCGAGGGTGCCGTCGACGTTCTCCAGCAGCTCGTAGTGCCGGTGGTACTCGCCGTAGACCAGGTGGGGGTCGGTGATGCCGCTGCCGTCGGGGGCGCGCAGGAACTTGAAGTAGAACTCGGTGTTCATCTGGTCGGGCGGCAACTCCGCCGGGCCGGTGACCCGGCCGGTCACGCTGAAGAGCTGATAGCCCAGCCGGTCAACGGTCGCGGCGACGGCGTCGCCGTCGCGCTCCACCGCGATATTCGCCAGTTTCTTTGGCTCACCGAAGGTTTCACGGCCGCCCGTCACCGACTGCTCGGTGGACTGCGGCATGAACAGCGGGTAGTCGCCCTCGCGCTCGCCGTGCCGGGCCGTCACCGAGAACACCGCCGACCCGAACGGCGGCCTGCCCTCGATCCGGACCCGCTGCAGCTGCAGCTGCACCAACGGTTCGCCCGCCGGCTCCAGCGGCCTTGGCAGCACGGCCGCGACGATCTCGGGATCGGTGAGGTAGGTGACGGTCACCGCCTCGGTGGCGATGGGCGCCTTGGTGGCGTCGATCTCGTGGTCGACCTGCGTCTCGGGTGGGCGGGGGCCGTAGCGAACTGCGTTGGTGCTCAACGGGTTGCTCCTTCGGGTTGCGTCCCGGCGTTCCGGCCGAGGACGTCGACCAGGTAGTCGGGCTCGCCCCTGGCGAGGATCGAGGCCGCCTTGCGGCTCACCACCTCGTCGGCGGGGGTGGGCGGGCCCATCATCCAGAAACGGTCCGCCCGGATGCCTTCCACCACCTGGTCGGCGACCGTGTCGAGCGGGGTGAACTCCACCCGGGCGCCGGCGGACTCGAAGCGGGCCACGACGTCGGCCAGGCTCTGCTCGGGTGTGCGGCGTTCCTGGGTCGCGGCGTAGCGCTCCGGGCGGTGCCGCCACGACTCCCAGATGCCGGTGTTCAAGAAGCCGCCCGGAAACAGCACATGCGCCCGCACCCGCGTCCCGGTCATCTCCAGATGGGTGTAGAGGCTCTCGGTCAGGCACAGCACCGCGGCCTTGGTCATCGGGTAGACCGCCATCGCCGGGCCGCCCAGGGCCCCGCGGGCGATAGGCGCGAATCCGCCGTTGCCCGAGCAGGTGTTGACGACGTGCCCCTCGCCCTGCTCGAGCAGCAGCGGCACGAAGGCCTTGATGCCGTGGATGACGCCCAGCACGTTCACGTCGATGCCCCAGCGCCAGTCGGCCAGGTCGTGTTCCCACATGTAGCCCTCGGAGACCCCGCCGGTGCCGGCGTTGTTGCACACCACGTGCACCGCGCCGAAGCGGGAGAGCGTCTCCTTGGCCAGCGACTCGACCGACGAGTAGTCCGTCACGTCGGTGACCACCCCGGCCGCCTCGATGCCCTCGTCTGCCAGCGCCCGGGTCGCCTCGTCGAGCGGTTCGGCGAGGACGTCGGCGAGCACCACCTTCATCCCCTCCAGGCCGAAGCGCCGGCCCATGGCGCGGCCGATGCCTCCGGCCCCACCGGTCACGACCGCCACTTTGCCCTGAAGGTCCCTCATTGTGGCAATCGTCACACGCGCGCGCGTATCGCCTCAAGAGGTTCGTGTCATCAATATTTGTCGCGCATAACCGGATCTCGATGCCCTCGAGCTAACTGATCCGTTGCCGCACAAGCGTCTTGGGTGCCATCGGCAGGCGCGGGGTAATCCCCGGTCCGGGAACTCGTCGGACGCCCGCCGGACCCGCGCCGGCGCCGATACCGAGCAAATATTCGCGGGCAAGTGGCCCCGTCGGGACACGCCGGAACCGACCGCCATCCCGCTCAACCCTGTGTAGCGTGATGATCCCCCGACGAATCCCCGGGCGGGAAAAAGCTTTTCACCCCCGGATGCCAAATGGAGCCAAATGGAGGATGTGCGATGACCGCCGTGCTGGTGGCGCCGGAGCTGTTGGTGAGCGCGTCGGCGGATATGGCCGACATCGGATCGATGGTCAGCGAGGCCACGACGGCCGCGGCGGCCCCGACCACCGGGCTGGTGGCCGCGGGTGGCGACGAGGTTTCGGCGGCGGTGGCCGCGGTGTTCGGTGAGTACGGCCGGCAATATCAGGCTCTCAGCGCCCGGGCGGCGGCGTTTCACGCGCGGTTTGTGCAGCTCGTCGACTCGAGTGCGGGCCGGTATGCGGCCGCGGAGACCGCGAACGCCGCCCCGTTGCAGACGTTGGGCCGGGACGTTCTCGCCGCGGTCAACGCGCCCACCGAGACGCTGCTGGGGCGCCCGCTGATCGGCAACGGCGCGAACGCGGCGCCGGGCACCGGCGCCGCCGGGGGCGCGGGCGGGATCTTGTTCGGCAACGGAGGCAACGGCGGCTCGGGCGCGTTCGGCCAAGCCGGCGGTCACGGGGGCGCGGGCGGGATCTTGTTCGGCAACGGAGGCAACGGCGGCAACGGCGGCGCCGGTGCGGCGGGCGGGGCCGGCGGACACGGCGGCTGGCTGATCGGCAACGGCGGTACCGGCGGCAACGGCGGATTCGGCGCCCTGGGCCTCACCGGCGGCAACGGCGGCATCGGCGGCTGCGGCGGATGGCTGTTGGGCTACGGCGGCAACGGTGGCAGCGGCGGCGACGGCGGGGCCGGCATCATCGGCACGGGGGGCATGCCCGGCGGTTCCGCCGGTTTCGGCGGTGCCGGCGGGTCCGGCGGCGACGGCGGCTTGCTGTTCGGTTCGGGCGGTCACGGCGGCCTCGGAGGTAATGGCGGCACCGGCGGCATCAGCGGCAACGGCTCCGCGGGCCTGGGTGGCGGCGCCGGCGGAGCCGGCGGCGGACCCAGCGGCTTCGCCGGGGGCGCCGGGGGTGCCGGTGGGGCCGGCGGAACCCGCGGGGCCGGGGACGTATACGTCACCAACGCCTTCGGCAACTCGGTGTCGGTGATCGACCCCGCCACGGACAAGGTCATCGCCACGATTGCGGTCGGCACCGATCCCAGCGCGGTCGCGGCGAACCCCAGCGGCAGCACCGTGTACGTCACCAACGCCGGCAGCGGCAGCGTCTCGGTGATCGACACGGCCACCCAGACCGTGACGGCGACCGTCGCGGTCGGCAGCAGTCCGAGCGGGGTGGCGGTCAGCCCCGGCGGCAACGCCGTCTACGTAACCGATCCGACCGGCCTCAGGGGCTCCTACACCTTTGCGGGCCCCAACGTGGCGGTGATCGACGCCGCCACCAACCAGGTCGCCGACGTGGTCACGGTCACCGGCGACCCGACCGGAGTGGCGGTCAATCCCGCTACCGGCGTCGTCTACGCCACCAACCCCGGCGGCAACACCGTGTCGGTGTTCAGCTCCGGCTCCGGAGGTCTCCTCAACTCCTCCTACAGCACCGTCGCCGTCGGCAGCGCCCCGAACGGGATAGCGGTCGGCCCCACCGGCGGCGCCGTCTACGTCGGCAACGAGAGTGGCGGCAGCCTGTCGGCGATCAACCCCACCACCAACACCGTGGTCACCTCCTCCGTCGGCGGCACGCCCTACGGCGTGGCGGTCAACCCCACCGGTGGCGCCGTCTACGTCACCGACTACGCCGGCAGTGGCGCCCTGTTGGTGATCGACCCGACCACCAACGCCGTCACCGCCACCATCCCGGTCGGCAGCTTCCCGAACGGCGTCGCGGTCAACCACATCGGCAGCGCCGTCTACGTCACCAACGTCGGCGGCAACAGCGTGTCGGTGATCAACCCCGTCACCGACCAGGTCACGGGCACCATCACGGTCGGCAGCGAACCGAGCGCGGTCGCGGTCGCCTGACGCGGTTGTTCACCTGCTGTTTGCGGTGCTCGTGTTTGCGAAGCCAGCTGCTTGCGGTACCCGTCCCTAGGCGCGCCTTGGAAAGCAGACGACGTTTCCACGCGGAGGGGGTTCCAGATGACAACGAGACGTACGCGGCCGCGCAGCAGATTGTTGGCGCTGTGCGGTGCCGGCGCCGGACTGGTCATGGCGATGACGGGCCAGGTGTTCGCCGCGCCGCAGGCATCCGCCGGGTGCACCCTGACCGGCGCCGACGATCGCTACATCGACTTGCTGGCTCAGGACAAGATCGTCCACCCGGCCAACTACAGCGACTGCGACATCACAGCTGAGGGGCGTTGGCTCGCCGATCAGGTGCGCAACGCACCCGACCCGTTCGACAAGGCCAACTCCCTGGTGCAGCTGGTGAGCAACAGGACGGAGATGACGGCGAAACAGGCGGAGTGGAAGGTCGAGTCCGCGATCTACACGTACGCGCCGCAGACGATCCCGAAGATCAAGGGTGAAGCCGCGCAGCAGCAGCCCGCGTGATTACCCGTTGATGTAGGGCCAGGCGATGGGAAAGACTCACTAAGGGCCGGCCCTCTCGACGGAAGTGACAAAGTGAGTCGTACGCGTGCATCCGCTGCTCCGGTGGCGCTGGGCGCCGTGCTGGCCGTGCTGGCCGGGTGCGCCGGGTCCACCGTCCCGTCGGCGGCGCCGCGGAGCGTCGTCGCGCCCGCGACGAAAGTGCCCGCCGCGGCGCTGGCGTCGACCACGGCGATCGCCGCCGATCCGGACCCACCCGACGGTGCGCAGCAGACGTCCGGGCCCGCCCAGCTGGCCGACGATCTCGTCGCCGACGAGGGCGCGCTGCGTGACCCGGCCACGGCGGAGCCGGCGCTGCAGACCGCGGCGCACCGGCAGCAGTCGGCCTACCGGGCCATCGCCCGGCACCCCGACTGGGACGCGATCGCCCGGCCGCGGATTCCGCCGTGGCTGCTGGACGCCTACGACCGCAACGTCGACGCCCGCCGGCAACTCAACGCGATGACACACGCCAAGGACACGCTGCCCGCCTGGCGCATCGAACCTCCGGCACCGGCCGACGAGCTGCTCGGCGACTACCACGAGGCGGAGTCGCAGTCGGGCGTCGGCTGGAGCTACCTCGCCGCGATCAACATGATCGAGACGCGCTTCGGCAGCATCGTCGGGGACAGCACCGCCGGCGCCCGGGGTCCCATGCAGTTCCTGCCGTCGACGTTCGCCTCCTACGGCGAGGGCGGCGATATCGGCTCACCTCGCGACAGCATCATGGCGGCGGGTCGTTACCTGGCCGCCAACGGTTTCGCCGCCGACGCCGATCGCGCCCTGTACCGGTACAACCACTCGCCGCAGTACGTGCGGGCGGTCGAGCAGTACGCCGGGGTGCTCGCAGCCGACCCCGCCGCGTTCGCCGGCTACTACCGCTGGAACGTCTACTACGCCACCACCGCCGGCGACGTGCTGCTGCCCATCGGGTATGCCGCGACGGCACCGATCCCGGTCGGCGATTACCTGGCGACCCACCCGCAGTAGCGCCGCGCACAGGCCGGTCGGCTGTCAGGCGGGATGACTTTCGGCACTAGCTGCATGTGGACCACGCCGCTTGGGTTACGTGGTAAGAAGTAACTTTCTCCCACCAAAGGCGATCCGGCAATGACACTTTCGCTCAGGCGTCGACTACCGGTATGGGCTGCCGCCGTCGCCGTGGTGGCCGCCATGCTGGGTCATTGCGTTCTGGCCGCGCCACGGGCGGCGGCGGAATGCACGCTGACCGCCGAGGATGAGCAGTACATCAACCTGCTGGCCCAGAAGAACATGATCCACGGATCCGAAGCCAACGACTGCAACATGGTCGCCGAGGGGCGGTGGTTCGCCGATCAGGTGCGCAACTCCGCAGACCCGTTCGGAACCGCGAAAGCTCTCGTGCAGCAGGTGACCGACAACACGTCGATGACCGCGGATCAGGCCGAGTGGGAGGTCGAGGCGGCGATCTTCGTCTATGCACCTGAGCTGGTCCCCAAGATCAAGGACCAGTTCGCGAAGCAACCTCTGCCGTGAGCCACGCGAAAAGCGCTGCGCGGCTTCGCTAGTGCAGCGGCGCAGCCTTCCGGCGGCACCGTTGTTAGAGTTGCACCAATGAGCGATGCCACGGCCAGCGCGCCGGACGACGGTCTGGAGTTCGTCACCGCCGAACCGGGCGTCGAACTGGCGGTGAAACGGATCGGCGAAGGCCCGGCCGTGCTGCTGGTCGGCGGTCTCGGCATGCCCAGCATCACGTGGGACATCTGCGGACTGCCACAGTCCCTGCTGGATGCGGGATTCCAGGTGATCGCATACGACGCGCGCGGGATGTCGCCCTCGTCCGCACCGCCCGCGCCGTATTCGGTGGCCGGCCTGGCCCGCGACGCCGCCGCCATCCTCGACCACTTCCAAATCGGACGGGCCACGGTCGTCGGCTACTCGATGGGCTGTTACACCGCGCAGATGCTGCTGCGCACCCGGCCCGAATTGGTGGATGCGCTGGTCTTGTTCGCCGGGCTGCAGCCCTCGCCGGTGAGCGCGATCGTCGGGGAGATGGAACTGGGCCTGATCGAGCGCTACGGCGAGGTACCGCGCGAGGTACTGGTTTTCGAGCAGCTACTGACCACCCTGCACACACCGATGTTGCAGGATCCGGCGACGGTGACGGGTTGGCAGCAGGTGCTGTCGGCCGGCTACGACAGCGGCTGGGCCGGGCCGGACGGATTCGCCGGACAGCTGGCGGCATCCCAGGAGTGGATCACCGCCGGCGAACCCCTGGCCGAACAGCTCGCGGCGATCGGCGTGCCCACCCTCGTCCTGGCGTTCGAACACGACCTGTTCTTTCCGCCGGACCTCTGCGAGGCGTCGACTCGCCGGATCCCCGCCGCCGAGTTCGCACGGATCGACGGCGCGGGCCACGGCGGCATCTTCACCGGCCCCGGGGACAGTGTGGCGCGCATCACCGCATTCTGCCGCGCACAACGCGGCGGTTGATCCCCCCGCGAAACCACGGATTTCACGGCGGCAGCGCGCTGCCGTCCCACTCGTGGTCGTGCATGAACGCCTCCGGGATGTTCACGCGATAGCGGGCGGCCTCGGCGAGGATGGTTCCGAAAGCCAACGGCAACGCCAGCACCGGCCGGGGATCGTGACGCTTGAAGATGACCCCGTCGGTACGCAGGAAATCGCGCAGGAATCCGCGGAAACTGTTGTCCGGTAGCGACGACTTGCGCCACCCGTACATCAGCATGCCCGGGCCCAGCATCTTGCTGGCGCCGGGCAGCGGCACGATGACCTCGTCGTTCAGGCCGAAAAACGCCCTGTCCAAACGCGTTTCCGGGTCGAACAGCAGAATGCCGCTGGTCGCCCGAGGATTGCATTCCACCGTGAACAGCCCCCGGCCCGGCACCTCGATGAAGTCCAACGCGATCTGCCCGGTGAAATTGAACGCCTCGGCGCATTCGCGCACCCATGCGGCGATGCCCTCGTGCCGGACGGACTCGAACGTCAGGCAGGAGGTGCCGTCGATCGCGTAGCGCACCGGGTAGGCGGCGTGCGCTTTCACCTGGCCGTCGCGGCACACCGAATACGAGCAATAGTTGGTGCCCTTCGCCCACTCCTGGGCGATCCATGGGTTGTCCGCGTCGAACCTCAGGCCGCTGGGGAACTGCCCCGGCACGACCTTGTGGACCTGCTGCGAGCCGCGCGAATAGACCGGCTTGAGCGCGAACGGCTTGTCGAAATCCAGCGCCTCGAGCTCGCCCTGGTTGTGGACCAGCGCGAAGTCGAGAGTCGGTATGCCCAGCTTCTTGAGCGCGGCCTGGAATTCGTACTTGTTCTCCAGGCGGGCCTCGACATCGAATTCGGAGAGGAACAGCGTGCAGCTGTCGGGGAACAGGTCGGGGTGTTGCTTGATCGTGTTTGCCAAGATCTCGGTCCCCTCGTGGACCGGCACGACCAGGTCCACGCACTCCTCGCGGACGATGCGCGCCAGCGCCCGCGTCCACCCGACCGGTTCGTACCTCGGCCGCGGCGTGCGGAACGTCTTCGTGACGTGCGAGGAGTACCGGGTGATGGGAAAGGGCACCGAGTCCGAGATCAGCACCGTGTGCCCCGCGGCGCCCATCAGTCGGGCCAGCTGGAGGGCCAAAAACGACCGACCGAACGTGATCAACACGGTTTTCGCAGTTGCAGCCATCGCTTGCGGGGAATACCCGCCACCTGCTTCGCCGAATCATCCGTCGGCGAGCCGGCCCACCGCCCATGCCGACTCCGGGTGGCCGGCCCGGCCGCCCGGTCATCGCCGGAGAGGACGAAGCCCCGGCCGGGCACGCCGCGGAGGCGGCGCCGAACTTTGTCCCGGAAATGGCGACACGTGCGGGCCGAGGCAGGCACAATCGTTTCCGCCCAGCTTTTGCTGCTGCGAGGAGAAACGACATGAGCGAGGCGATCGCGGCGCGGTTTGCGCCCAGGCGGGTACTGCGCGTTTGCGCGCCAGTTGCCTTCGCGGTCGTGCTGGGCCTGCCGGTGAGCGGTCTCGCCGCCCCGGCGATCGCCCGGGCCGATCCGCCGGATTGCGCCCCGGGCTGGGTCTGGAGCCCCAACCTGAACCAATGCGTGTTCTGGCTGCCGGTCGCGAACGGACCCGGCGGGCCGGGCGGTCCCGGCGGGCCGGGCGGACCGGGTGGCCCCGGCGGTCCCGGGGGACCCGGTGGGCCTGGGGGTCCGGGCCCCCGCTAGACCCCGTGCCGGCCGAAACTGCACTGAGCGCGTAGATCGCCGCAGAATCGCGCGCCGGACGCAGGCTCGACGCCGTGGGCGCAGGCTCGGAGCGCTCGACCGGACGCCCCCGCAAGCCCGTCGGGGCCGCGCTGTGGAACTCCGCCGCCCCCTGAGTCGTTATAGTGGCTAAATAAAGCTCCGGATCCGACGTTGGGGGAACAGGCGCATGCCACGCACAGACAACGACACCTGGAATCTGGCCACCAGCGTGGGCGCGACGGCCACCATGGTCGCGGCGGCACGGGCGATCGCCAGCAAGACCGATCACCCCGTGATCCAGGACCCGTTCGCCGAACCGCTGGTCCGTGCCGTCGGCGTGGACTTCTTCACGCGCTGGGCCGGGGGCGAGCTCGCCGCCGCCGACATCGACGACGACGAGTCCACCTGGAAGCTCTCGCACATGCCCGACGCGATGGCCGCCCGGACACGCTTTTTCGACTCGTTCTTCCAGGAAGCGGCGCGGGCCGGCATCCGCCAGGCCGTGATCCTGGCGTCGGGCCTCGACGCGCGGGCCTACCGCATGGAATGGCCGGCCGACATGACGGTGTTCGAAATCGACCAGCCGCAGGTGATCGAGTTCAAGGCCACCACCCTGGCGGCGCTGGGCGCCACACCGCAGGCCGAATTGCGCACGGTGGCAATCGATTTGCGGCAGGACTGGCCCAACGCCCTGCTGGATGCCGGCCTGGACCGCAACCGGCCCACGGCCTGGATAGCCGAAGGCCTCTTCGGCTACCTGCCGCCGGCGGCGCAGGACCGGCTGTTGGACGACATCACCGCGCTGAGCGCGGACGGCAGCCGGCTGGCCTGCGAGGCGGTGCCGAACATGTCGCAGGTGGACCACGAGCGGGCCCGGGAGATGATGCGCAGGGTCACCGCCAAGTGGCGCGACCACGGCTTCGACTTCGAGTTCTCCGATCTCGGCTTCGAGGGGGAGCGCTCCGACGTCGCCGCCTACCTGGAGGACCTGGGATGGCGGACGGCCGGGGCGCCGATGAGTCAGTTGCTGGCCGACAACGGTCTTGCCGCGATC
The DNA here is from genome assembly GCF_045809005.2 of Mycobacterium cajalii. Classification (NCBI taxonomy): domain Bacteria; kingdom Bacillati; phylum Actinomycetota; class Actinomycetes; order Mycobacteriales; family Mycobacteriaceae; genus Mycobacterium; species Mycobacterium cajalii. The sequence goes on along the minus strand of NZ_CM141436.1, from coordinate 4,168,515 downwards.
CCGCAGGGCAACGACTCGGTGTCGCTGGCCGACACCGTCTACTACAGCGCCACGCTGAGCAAATGACGTCCGCGCAACGCCGGGGGCTCAACGACGCGGTCACCCGCATGTGGAGCTTCCTCGCCCCGGTCTACGACCTGCCCTTCCTGCAGCAGTGGGTCTACCGGCCCCCCCACGACGAGGTGATCGCTCAGTTGCGCGCCCATGGCGCGCAAGAGATCGCCGACATCGCTTGTGGTACGGGTATTCTCAGTGATCGCATCGAGCGCGAACTGCATCCGGAGCGGATTTTCGGGGTGGACATGTCCGACGGCATGCTGGCCCAGGCCCGCGCCAGGTCGAGCCGCGTGCGGTGGCTGCGCGGGCCGGCCGAGCAGCTGCCCTTCGACGACGGGGCGCTCGACGCCGTCGTGACGACCTCGGCCTTTCACTTCTTCGACCAACCCGCTGCGTTGCGTGAGTTCCATCGTGTGCTGGCGCCCGGCGGACTGGTGGCCGTGGCGGCGCTGAGCACGCGGCAGCCGCTGCTGCAGGTGCCGGCGGCGAACAGGTGGAAACCACAGCACAACGCGTCGCCGGCCGAGATGCGGACGATGTTCGAGAACGCCGGGTTCACCATCAGCGATCAGCACCGTATCCGGCGACCGGTATGGATGCGGGTCATCTCCGACCTGATCACCGTCGGCACCAAGAGCTGAGGCGGCCGGCGCCGTGCGTCAGGCGGCGAGCTTGTCCCGCGGGGCGGGGCGGGAAAGTTGCCCGCCGACAACCACGACACGCGAGGGCCGGTAGCCGTGGATTCGTGGGGCCGGGACCGCCCGTCGGCGTGCCGCACGCTCCCGGTTGTGCTCTGCCGTCCACCCGACGAAGTCGGCGACGACCCACCCGGCGCCGCACAGCGCCAACGCGACCCCGAACTCGAAAGGCGTCCCGGCGGCGAGCGCGGCCAGGGCGCAGATGCCCGACAGGGTGGCGGTCGTCAGCGCGCCGGCGTACACGGCCATGCGTGCAGCGTGGCTGTGCATCGGGAGCCCAATGTGGGTGGCCATCGCTTCTCCTGTCCGGTCGAGACTCCGGCTGGCGGAACCCAAACCGTGACCACAATGTTTCGCTACCGAGACCTCGCCGACGAGTGCCACAGGGCACGGCGACGGCGTGGCGAAGGGCCTCAAACCCGAGGGTCCAAAGTCACCATGGTGAATGCCGTTCGGCTACAGCGCGACCCACACCCCAAAACAACCGGAACACCGGTGTTCACCGCCTCCGCCGGTGAATTCCTCGAGAACTCCCCGGCACACCGAACGTCAGGCAGGGCGGCTATGGATTAGCTGCGCCGTGCCCGGGTGCTGTTCCCGCTGCACCCCGGGGTCTGTCCCGCGGCAAGGCGCAGAATGCTTATCGAGGCATGCGAACGCGCGCGGACCAGGCCGTACCGGGCGCACGTCGGTGTAGCTGGCGGTCCGCCCGAAAAACCTTTGGCAAGGCTATCTTTGCTGTTCGGCTAGGTTTTCGGCGTATATTGTTCCGCCGTGCCCGATACGTCGCACCCCGCAGAGCCCCATGTCGGTTCGGTGTCGTCGAAGCTGAACTGGCTGCGCGCCGGAGTCCTGGGCGCCAACGACGGAATCGTCTCCACGGCCGGCATCGTGGTCGGTGTCGCGGCCGCGACGGTGGAACGCGGTCCGATCCTGACGGCCGGGGTCGCCGGGCTGGTGGCGGGGGCGGTGTCGATGGCGCTGGGCGAATACGTATCGGTCAGCACCCAGCGCGACACCGAGCAGGCGTTGTTGACCAAGGAGCGCCGCGAGCTGCGCGACGACCCGGCCGCCGAATTGGACGAACTCGCCGCGCTGTACGAGGCCAAGGGGCTGTCGCCGGCGACCGCGCGCACCGTGGCCGAGGAGCTCACCGACCACAATCCGCTCGTCGCCCACGCCGAGGTCGAATTGGGTATCGATCCCGACGAGCTGACCAACCCGTGGCACGCGGCGTCGTCCTCGGCGCTGTCGTTCGCGGTCGGCGCCACGCTGCCGCTGGTCGCCATCCTGGCGCCGCCGATCGCGTGGAGAATCCCCGTGACCGTCGTCGCGGTGCTGCTGGCCCTGCTGATGACGGGGGTTGTCTCGGCCGGGCTGGGCGGTGCCCCGAAGGGACGGGCGGTGCTGCGCAACGTCGTCGGCGGCGGCCTGGCGTTGGCCACCACGTACGTGATCGGTCATCTGGTAGGCGCCGCGATCACCTGACGCCGCTGAAAGCGTCCGATATCGTTGTGTCATAGCGGGTTTGGCGCTGAGCGGTGCCGCGGCCGCCGGACTGGAAGCGGAACTGTAATATCGACAGTTGCCGCTTACCGAGGAGGAGCCCGTGAACGTGCCGCTGCCGCTGCCGCGAAGGGTCGCGCGGTGACCGAATCGAAGACCGCGCCGGACGATGTCGACTCGCCGGAGTCGGCGCCGTACTTCTTCCGCGACGGAAACCTCTACCTCCCAACCAGAATGGCCCGCGGCGGCTGGGGGCCGTCGATCAGCGGGCACGTCGTCGGCGCCCTGTTGGGCTGGGCCGCGGAACGCGCGGTCGACGACGCCCATCTGCAACCCGCCCGGCTGACCGTCGACCTGCCCCGGCCCACCGCGCTGGAACCGCTCGAGGTGCACACCCGTGTCCACCACGACCGCAAGCGGCTGCGGCTCGTCGAGGCCGTTCTCATCCAGGACGGCTCCCCGGTGGCGCGGGGGAGTGCGCTGTTCCTGCGGCGCGGCCCGCAACCCGACGGCGACGTGTGGTCCCAGCCAGTGCAGATGCCGCCGGTCCCGCTCGGGACGGATGGCGCACCGTCGACGCTGTTCATGCGCACCTACGGCTGGGGTTCGGAGGTGCAGAACCCCGACCCGGACTGGCCCCGCGAGCCGGGGCGGAAATACACCTGGCTACACGAAACGCGGTCGTTGATCGACGGCGAACCGCTCACGGCGTTCACCCGCGCGGCCATGGCCGGCGACATCACCGCCTCGCTCGCCAACTGGGGCACGAGCGGACTGCAGTTCATCAACGCCGACTACACCGTCATCCTCAGCCGCCTGCCCGAAGGGCCCCACCTCGGGCTGGCCTCGCTGACCCATTCCAGCCACCAGGGCGTGGCCACCGGCTCGGCTGTCCTGGTCGACCCGCACGGCCCGATCGGCAGCGCCGTCTCGGTCGCGATCGCACACTCCGGATTTCGGCCCCCGCCGGCGGTATGAGCACGTTCTGGGCGTTGATCGCCGACGCGGCACGGCGCGCATCGGACCGCCCGCTGCTCGCCGACGAGCACGGTCGCAGCCTCACCGCCCGCCGCCTGCACGACGCCGCCTGCTCGACGGCCGCCGCGCTCGCCCGCCGCGGGATCGGCCCGGGCACCGTGGTGTCCTGGCAGCTGCCCACCACGCTGGAGACCATGGTGGTCATGGCCGCGCTGGCCCGGCTCGGGGCGGTGCAGAACCCGATCATCCCGATCCTGCGCGAACGTGAGGTCGGCTTCATCACCGGCCAGGTGGGGACCGAAGTGCTTGTCGTACCCGAGGTTTGGCGCGGATTCCAGCACGGTGAGATGGCGCGTGCGCTGGCGCGGGAACAGGGGTTCGACGTCGTCACCGTCGAGTTGTCCGCACCGCCGGCGGCCGATGAGCTGCGCCTGCCGCGGGCCGGCGCCGAGGCACTGGCACCGCCGCCGGAAGCCAGCGACGACACCCGCTGGATCTACTACTCGTCGGGAACCACCGCAGCCCCCAAAGGGATTCGGCACACCGACGCCTCGGTGATCGCCGGCTCGGCGGGCGTGGTGGGCATGGTGGGCGCCGGCAGCGGCGACGTGGACCCGATCGCCTTCCCGGTCGCGCACATCGGCGGCGCCGCGATGCTGGCCGCCGCCCTGTCGACCGGGATGCGGTTGGCGCTGTTCGAGGCGTTCGATCCGGCCACGACACCCCTGGCCGTCGCGGCGCACAACCCGACGTTCCTGGGCACCGCCACCCCGTTTTTCGTGGCGTTTCTGCAGGCCCAGGAGGCGAACGCCGACCGGCCGCTGTTCCCGTCGCTGCGCGGCTGTCTGGCCGGCGGTGCGCCCATCACCGCCGAGCTGGGGCGCCGGGTCCGCGAGACGTTCGGCGTGGCCGGCGTCGCCAACGCCTGGGGGATGACCGAGTTCCCCTGCGCGACCTCACCGTCGCTGACCGCCGCGCCGGAGGTGCTCGACCACACCGTCGGCCCGCCGGTACCGGGCGTCAGCGTCCGCGTCGTCGACAGCGGCGGCACCGAACTGCCCGCCGGAGGAGAGGGGGAGCTGCGGCTCAAGGGACCCCAATGCTTCCTCGGCTACGTCGACCCCGCCCTGGACGCCGACGCCTTCGACCGGCAGGGCTGGCTGCGCACCGGCGACCTCGGACTCGTCGACGCCGACGGCAACGTGCGGGTGACGGGGCGCATCAAGGACGCGATCATCCGCAACGCGGAGAACATCTCGGCCCTCGAGGTCGAGAATGCGCTGGCCACCCACCCCGCGGTCGCCGACGTCGCCGTGATCGGGGTGCCCGACCCGCGCACCGGGGAGCGGGTGTGCGCCGTGGTGGTGCCCGCGCCGGGCCCCCCGTCGATCCCGGTGACGCTGGAGGGCCTGGTGGAGCACTGCCGCGCGCACGGGCTGAGCCGCTACAAGCGCCCGGAACGGGTCGTCATCGTCGACCACCTGCCGCGCAACCAATTCGGGAAGGTCGTCAAGAAGGAGCTGCGCGAGGCGTTCGGCTGAGGACGGGCTGCTACAAGCCCTTCGGCGCGTCGCGCACCGCCTGCACCGCCGCCGCGTCGCCGTCGAACTCCACCCGGGCGGCACGGCCGACGGCGAACAGCAGCAGCTCCTCGGGCAACCCGGTCACCGTGACCGCGGGACCTTGCCCGGCGGTCAGCACCGTTTTGCCTTCCGAGGTGCGCAACGCGACCCGGGCGGGGAGCTTGGCGAGCGTGAGGCGGGCCATCAGCGGCAGCGTGCGGCGCAGCGCGGCCACCAGGTTCTGTTCGAGCACGCGCGGCGCCCAGTCCGGCTGCGCGCGGCGCACGTCCTCGTGGTGGATGAACATCTCGGCGACGTTGGCCACCGGGTCGAGCAGCTTGAACGGCGAGTACAGCGGCGGGCCGGACGCCACCTTGTCCAGCAGCTCCGCCCAGTCCCGCCCGGCCACCTCGTCCTGCACCTTGGCGGTGTGCGAGGCGAAGAACGGGATCAGGATTCCCGGCGCGGCGTCGGGGCGGTACTCGCGGATGACCAGATGGGCCGCCAGGTCCCGCGTCTTCCAGCCCTCGCACAGGGTGGGCGCATCGGGCCCCACGTCGCGCAGGGTGTCGACGAGGGCGGCACGTTCGCGTCGAGCTACGGACACCGGTTCTCCTTCGGTAGGGCCGCGCCTGATCGGCGTCGATGACTCACGACAGTAGTCCTGTCAGCGCTGAGCGAACCCCCCGGCACGAGCGCTGCGCGCCTCGCTAAGTTTGAGGCGTCATGTCGTCGAACGGAGTCTCATGAACGCGCGTGTTGAGCAGATGGAGTTCCAGGCCGAGGCCCGCCAGCTGCTGGATCTGATGATCCACTCGGTTTACTCCAACAAGGATTCGTTCCTGCGGGAGCTGATCTCCAACGCCTCCGATGCCCTGGACAAGCTGCGGCTGGAAGCCTTCCGCAACAAGGACCTCGACGTCGACACCTCCGATCTGCACATCGAGCTGGAGGTGGACAAGGAGGCCCGCACCCTCACGGTCCGCGACAACGGCATCGGCATGACCCGCGCCGAGGTCGTGGACCTGATCGGGACGCTGGCCAAGTCGGGGACCGCCGAGTTGCGCCAGCAGCTCAGGGAGGCCAAGAACGAGGCCGCGTCCGAGGAACTGATCGGACAGTTCGGGATCGGTTTCTACTCGAGCTTCATGGTCGCCGACAAGGTCGAGCTGCTGACACGCAAGGCCGGCGAGAGCGAGGCCACCCGCTGGGAATCCAGCGGTGAGGGCACCTACACCATCGAGGCCGTCGACGCTGCTCCCCAGGGCACCGCGGTCACCCTGCACCTCAAACCCGAGGACCCCGAGAACGAGCTGCACGACTACACCTCGGACTGGCGGCTGCGGGGCCTGGTCAAGAAGTACTCCGACTTCATCGCCTGGCCCATCCGGATGGAAGTCCAGCGACGCACCCCCTCCGAGGACGACAGCGGCGACGAGGTCGTCACCACCGAGATCGAGACCCTGAACTCGATGAAGGCGCTGTGGGCCAGGCCCAAAGACGAGGTCTCCGACGAGGAGTACAAGGAGTTCTACAAGCACATCGCGCACGCCTGGGACGACCCGCTCGAGGTCATCGCGATGAAGGCGGAGGGCACGTTCGAATACCAGGCGCTGCTGTTCATCCCGTCCCACGCCCCGTTCGATTTGTTCGACCGCGACGCCCACGTCGGGATCCAGCTCTACGTCAAGCGCGTGTTCATCATGGGTGACTGCGACCAGCTGTTGCCGCACTACCTGCGCTTCGTCAAGGGCGTCGTCGACGCACAAGACATGTCGCTCAACGTCTCCCGCGAAATCCTGCAGCAGGACCGGCAGGTCAACGCGATCCGCCGCCGGTTGAGCAAGAAGGTCCTCTCCACCATCAGGGACCTGCAATCCGAGCGGCCGGATGACTACCGCACCGTGTGGAACCAGTTCGGCCGGGCCATCAAGGAGGGCCTGCTCTCCGACGCCGACAACCGGGAGACGCTGCTGGAAGTCAGCTCGTTCGCCTCCACCCACAGCGAGGACGAGGCCACCACGCTCGCCGAGTACGTCGGGCGCATGAAGGAAGGCCAGACGCAGATCTTCTACGCCACCGGCGAGACGCGCCAGCAGCTCACCAAGTCACCGCACCTCGAGGCGTTCAAGGCCAAGGGGTACGAGGTTTTGCTGCTCACCGACCCGGTCGACGAAGTGTGGGTGGGCGTGGTCGACGAATACGACGGCAAGCCGCTGCAGTCGGTGGCCAAGGGTGAGGTCGACCTCGACAGCGAGGAGAACATCAGCGAGGCCGAACGCGAGGAGCAGCAGAAGGACTTCGCCGACCTGCTGGGCTGGCTCAAGGAGACCCTGAGCGACCACGTCAAGGACGTGCGCCTGTCCACCCGGCTGACGCAGTCGCCGGCCTGCCTGATCACCGACGCGTTCGGGATCACGCCGACGCTGGCGCGCCTCTACCGGGCCACGGGACAGGACGTTCCGCTCGGGAAACGGATCCTGGAGCTCAACCCGGACCATCCGCTGGTCACCGGGCTGCGCCAGGCGCACCACGACCACGCCGGCGACGACGCCGCGCTCGCCGAGGTGGCCGAGACCGCCGAACTGCTCTACGGCACAGCCCTTCTCGCCGAGGGCGGTGCGCTGGAGGATCCGGCCCGGTTCGCCGAGCTGCTCGCCGATCGCCTGGCCCGCACCGTGTAGCACGCGCATCTCACGGGCCGACGGACATCGGTGTGATTGAAATCCGGTCGCCGGGGATAAGCTCATCGCATGGCCGCGTTTCGCGTCATCGATCCGCACGGCACGGTCGTTGCGACCAGGAACTTCGCCGGTGCCGAACGCGCGCACGCGTGGTTTTTGGGCCTCGTCGCGGGCCGTTCCGAGCTGGGCTGGCGCATGGAGGTCGACGACGACGGGCGCTGGGCGTTCTTCGATGACACCCAAGGTTTTACCGCGCCGGTGAGCCGCCATCCGCGATCGGGCTGACGGGGGACTGCCCCGATTTGGTGCTGATCACGCTCGGCAGTAGTGTGGCCCACGGCTCAACGAAGACCGAGAAAGAATTCGCATGCAGACCCACACGCTTTCGCGCCGCTCGTCCGCGGATTCCCTGCGCCGTTCCCACTGCCGCCGGCCCCGGCGCCCGGCCCCCGTGGCGGTCATCGGCCAGTGCTTCGACATCGAGGTCGAGCGCCAGGCCGGCGGATGGCTGATCCGCATCCCCGAAATCGGCGCCGTCACCCACTCCAGCCGCCGCGCCGACGTGGAATTCGCCGCGCGGGAATGCATCACGGTGCGCACCGGAATCCCCCTGGGCTACATCGCGGTCCGCATCCGCGACTGAATTCTGCCGGCGCTGCCGCAGCTTGGCGCGGCAATTCGCCAGAATTCGCGCCGGCGGCGTGCACTAATTCCTCGTTCCTCGCGGGTTTTGCTGTTCTTCATATTCGTGCCGCTTCGAGCCCGCACACTGACGGCATTGTCGTCTGAGGAAGGGATCGCATCGAATGCCCTCGTTTCGCTGGCTGGCCGCACTGGCCGTCCCCGTCGTCGTCTCCGCCGCCCTGGTCGCCGGCGCCGCGACCGCGACCGCCGACGCCGCCGATGACACCTACCTCGCCCAACTGCATGCCGCCGGCTTCACCTGGCCGCCGGACCACGCGGGTGCGCTGACCGCGATGGGGCGCCTCGTCTGCGACGACCTCGCGTGGGGATGGACCTATGACCACATTGCCCAGGACATCCACGCCAACCTGGACCAGAGAAACGTCACGGTCGGGGACGCCCACACGATGGTGAGCCTCGCGCATTCGACCTATTGCCCCAACCAGAGGTGCTCGACCGAGCAATGCTGAGCGCCGATTCGACACCCGCCATGCGGGTTTGACGGAGGCCGGCGATCAAGGTCCGACGCGGTTCGCGGCGACGGAAGGCGGCTTGCCGGCGCAAACATCGAGGATGCTGCGTGCCGCCGCCGTCTCGATCCGCAGGCGCACGTCGCGCACAGCCGAACCCAGGTGCGGGGTGAACAGGGTCCGGTCGTGGGCGAGCAGGCCGGGCGGGATGTCCCGCGGCCTGCCCGGATCCGACCAGTCCTCGAACGCGAAGACGTCGGCGGCATAGCCGCCCAGGTGGCCGGACGCCAACGCGTCGGCGACGGCGCTCTCGTCGACGACCGAACCGCGGCCCACGTTGACCAGCAGCGCCCCTGCCGGAAGCCGTTGCAGCGCAGCCGGTCCGATCAGGTGGCGGGTTTCGGCGGTCAGGGGTGCGGTGAGCACGACGGCGGTGCTGGACTCCAACAGCGTGTCCAGCGGCACCGCGCGGGCGCCCAGCTCCGCCTCGTCGGCGGCCGGCAGCGGGGCGGGGTCGGCGTAGAGCAGTTCCGCGTCGAACGCGCGCAGGCGGCGGGCCACCGCACGGCCCACCGCACCCATCCCGACGATCCCGACCCGACGACCGGCCAGCCCGCCGCCGTAGAGTTGCGGCCGCCAGCCGTGGTGGCGGCCCGACCGGACGTGGCGGTCGCCGCCCGGTATGTGGCGGTCGAGCGCGATCAGCAGCCCGACCGCCAGGTCGGCGGTGGGGACGGTGAGCAGGTCCTCGACGTAGCTGACCCAGATTCCCCGGGCGGTGCAGGCCGCGACGTCGATGTTGTCGAAGCCCTTGAGCGCGCCGGCCACGAGCCGCAGCCGGGGACTGTGGCCCAGCAGCTCCTCGTCGACGTGGTCGGGCATGAACACCAGCAGCGCGTCGGCGTCGCGGCATCGGCTCAGCAGCTCACCCCGGGGCAGGCTCCCGGGTGTCTGGTTGGCGACGACCTCGCACGACCGGCCGAGCAGGTCGAGCACCTCGGAATGCACGCGGTGGGTGATGACGACCCGAAACGTCCGCGTGCCAACCGGATTCATGCGAACCTGCGGCGCAGCCAGCCGCTGAGGCCGTCGACGACGGTGACGGTGGCCAAGATGACCAGCATGATCGCGGCCACCTGCCGGTACTCCAATATCCGCAGCGCGGCCATCAACTGGAAGCCGATGCCCCCCGCACCGACCAGACCGAGCACCGTGGATGCCCGGAAGTTGTGCTCCCAGCGGTAGATCGACACGTCGGCCAGCCGGGGCAGCACCTGAGGCAGGACACCGTGCATGATCACCTGCGCCGGTCGCGCCCCCACCGCCCGCGCCGCCTCGATCGGCGCCGGGCTGACGTGCTCGATGGCTTCGGCGTAGAACTTGCCGACCATGCCCACCGAATGCATCCCCAGCGCCAGCACCCCCGGCAACGCGCCGAACCCGACGGCGGCCACGAACACGATCCCCATGATGAGTTCGGGCACCGCGCGCAGGCCGTTGAGGATCGTTCTGGCCAGGTGGTACACCACCGGATGCGGGGACGTGTTGCGTGCGGCCGCCAGCCCGAGCGGCAGCGACAAGGCGATCGCGATCGCGGTCCCGGCCACACTCATGGCCACGGTGTCGATCAGCGGCCGCACCCAGGTTGCGGCGCGGCCGAAGTCGGGGGGCCACATCTCCCCGAGCAGCGAGAACAGCGCCGGCAGCCCGTCGCTGAGTCGTCGGGCGTCCAGCAGCCCGACATAGGCGCAGCAGACGAGCACGACCGCCCCGACCGCCCCCACCCACAGCAGCGTACGGAGGCGCCGGCGCTCCTCGAGGCGCGCGATCGCGGCGTACTCGGCCGTCATTTGCTCAACGAGGACAGGTCGAGCCCCAGCTGGGTGCTCAACTGGCGGACCACGTCGTAGTCCGCGTCGCCCACGGGCGCGAACGACGCCGCCTTGAACGGCTTGAGCACCGCCGGATCCTTAAGGCTCAGAAACGCTTCCACGACCGCGGACTTCAGTTTCGGGTCCAGGTCGCTGCGCATGGTCCAGGGGTAGTTCGGGTAGGGCTTGGACTCGGCGAGAACCCGCACCTTGGCCGGGTCGATCTTGCCCTGCTGGACCAGCGTGTCGAAGATCGGCTTGCTGATGCCGCCCCCGGCGGCGTTGCCATTCTGCACCGCAAGGGCGACGGCGTCGTGGGCGCCCACGAACTGCTCCTGATAGTTCTGCCCTGCCTTCAGGCCCTGATCGGCCAGCATCGACTTGGGGATCAGGTGGCTGGAGGTGCTGGCGGGATCGCCGTACGCCATCGTCTTGCCCTTGAGGTCGGGGATCGCGGCGATGTGCTGGGCGACGTTTCCGATCACCAGGGCATGGTAGACCGGCGGCCCGCCGGGCTCCTCGACCAGCGCCGCGAACGGCTGGACGTCGGGATCTTTCGACCGCGCAAGCACATACGACAGGGGGCCGAAGTAGGCGAGCTCGAGCCGCCCGCGCCGCATCGCCTCGATCATCGACGAATAGTCCGTGGTGACAACCAATTCGACCTGCTTGCCGAGTTTGGACTGCAGATAGTTCTTCAGCGGCTGGTTGTTCTGGATCACCGTGGCCGCGTTCTCGTCCGGCAGCAGGGCGACCCGCAGCGTTCCCGGGTTCGACGCCGCCTGGTCGTGCGAGCTCCCACAGGCGCCGACGACGAACGCCAGCAGGGCGATTACCAAAATACGGACGGCCTTCATGAGCATTCCTTTGTCGTCGGGACGATCTGGTGGTTCTGACTGGGGGAGCGATAGGTCCGGGCGATCTGCGCCGCGTCGATGCGGCCGGGCGCGTCGTCGACCACCACCCGGCCCTCGGACAGCCCGACGATGCGGTCGGCGAAGTGCCGCGCCAGGTCGACCTGGTGCAGGCTGACCACGGCGGTGATGCCGTCCTGGCGGCATATCTCCCGCAGCAGGCTCAGCACGCCGACCGCGGTTTCGGGATCCAGGCTGGCCACCGGCTCGTCGGCCAGGACGATGTCGGGCTGCTGGGTCAGCGCCCGGGCGATCCCGACCCGCTGCTGCTCGCCGCCGCTGAGCCGGTCCGCGCGCACCGTCGCCTTGCCCAGCAAACCGACCCGGTCGAGCGCACCCAGGGCGCGGTAGGTCTGCGCGCGGTCGGTCCGCCACAGCCCGTGCAGCAGGCCGGTCGACGCCACCGAGCCGAGCAGCGCGTTGCGCAATGCGGTGTGCCGGCCGATCAGCTGATGCTGCTGGAAGATCATGCCGGTGCGCCGCCGGTGCGCGCGGATCCTGGCGCGGTTGTTCAGTTTTCCCACCCCGGCCACCTCGATGTGCCCGCTGGTCGGCGTCACGAGATGGTTCATGCACCGCAGCAGGGTCGATTTGCCCGCCCCCGACGGGCCCAGCAGGACGGTGAAGGTACCCGCGTCGAACCGGGTGGTCAGCGGGTGCAGCGCGACGGTGGTCTCGTACCGCACGCCCACGTCGAACAGCTCGATCACAGTTCCCCAACTTGCATGGCAATCCGGAAAATAGGCGTCGATCATGAACCGCCGGCAACCGCCCGGTGAGCACGAGACATTCGCCGAGTCGGGAAGCGGCTCAGCCGGCGCCTGGACCCCCGTCGTAGGCTCCCATCATGCACGTCGACGCGATGACGACGCCCCAGCCCCTGCACCGCGCCGGTGACCTCGCGCGCCGCACCCAGTCGGCCGGCTTCTCCGGCCTGCTGTTCACCGAGACCGGGCGCACGGCCTACCTCAACGCCGCGGTGGCATCGCAGGCCGCGCCCGGCCTCGAGCTGTGCACGGGCGTGGCGGTCGCCTTCCCGCGCAGCCCGTTCGTCACGGCGGCCGCCGCGTGGGAGCTGCAGGAGGCGACCGGCGGCAACTTCCGGCTCGGCCTGGGCACGCAGGTGCGCACGCACGTGGTGCGCCGGTACGGGATGCCCTTCGAGCGGCCCGGCCCACGGCTGCGCGACTACGTGCTGGCCGTGAAGGCGTGCTTCTCGGCGTTTCGCACCGGGAACCTGGATCACCACGGCGAGTTCTACGACCTCGACTTCATCACCCCGCAGTGGAGTCCCGGGCCCATCGAGGCGCCCGATCCCAAGGTCGACATCGCGGCGGTGAACCCGTGGATGCTGCGGATGGCGGGCGAGGTGGCCGACGGGGTGCACATCCACCCGATCGGCGAACCCGGCTACATCACCCGCCACGCGCTGCCGAACATCGCCGACGGCGCGGCGAAAGCGGGGCGCGCGGCCTCCGACATCGCCGTGATCGTGCCGGTGCTCACGATCGTCGGCGACAGCGACGAAGAGCGCGACACAGAGCGAGAAGTGGTGCGCGCCAGCATGAGTTTCTACGGCAGCACGCCCAACTACGCGTTCATCTGGGACGAGGCCGGGTTCGAGGGCACGACCGCCCGGATCCGGGAGAAGCAGAAAGCCGGCGACTTCGCCGGCATGGCGGCCCAGATCAGCGACGACCACATCGCCGCCTTTGCCACCGAGTCGACCTGGGACGGGTTGGCCGCCGCGCTGACCGACAAGTACGCCGGAATCGCCACGCGCCTGGTGTTGTACAACGCCCTGGGCGACGCGGACCGCGTGGAGCGGTATGGCGAGGTGGCCCGCCGCGTGCGGGGGTGATGCCCTCAGGTGGGTGTCGCGGCCTGGCTGCGGGCCAGCGCCACCGTCGCGGCGGCCATCACCGCGACCGACACGCCCAGCGCCACCAGGCCGAGGGTCTCGGTGGTCAGCGTCTCGCCCAGCACGGTGACGCCGAGCGCCGAGCCCACGAGCGGCTCGGCGACGGTCACCGCGGGTAGCGACGCGGTCAGCGGCCCGGCGCGGAACGCCGATTGCTCCCAGGCGGTCGCGGCGACCGCCAGCACCGCCCACACGTAGACCTCCGGTGCGCGCAGCAACGCCGGGATGCCGTGGCCGAGCTGGCCGACGACGCCCTTCATCAACACCGAGAACAGGCCCCACAGCGAACCCGACAACAGGCCCAGCAGGAGTGCGGCCACCGAGCCGGGGAACATGCGCGCGCCGAGCACGCAGAGGATCAGCGCCGGCCCCATGATCGCCACCACGATGCTCCACGTGTGCAGGGACCCGCGCGGGGTACCCGACTGGGGGTCGCCGACCGTGACCACCACCGTCACCGCGGCGGCGAGCAGCACAGCCCAAAAACCTTGCCGGCGTGTGATTCTGCGGTGGTTGGCGCGGGCGCTGATGACCAACGCGAACAGCAGCGAGGTCACCAGCAGCGCCTGCACCAGCACGACCGAGCCGAAGCCGAGCGCTGCGGCCTGCAGCCCGAAGCCGGCGCCGGCCACCAGGCTGCCCACCCACCATTGCCGGTCGCGCAGCAGCCGACGGAACAGGGCGACGGTGCCGACGGGCTGCTGGGTGACCTGTTGGGCGGAGCGCTGCTGCACGACGTCCCCGATGCCCATCATCAGCGCGGCCGCCACCGCCAGCGCCGCCGCGATGTCGGTCTTCCCCATCAGTGCCTCCTCGTGCGGCGAGCGTGCGCAGATTGCCGTCCGCAGCGGCGTGTCGTCGTACGTACACGCACGCTCGCGGGGAAGGGGCGGCAGCGGGTCAGCTGGTGCGCCTGATTTTCAGGGCGATGGTGACCATCGGAATCTGCAGCGGCAGCCGGGCCAGGGCGACGGCGCGCATCGGCCAGGGCTTGTCCCACCACAGCCGGACCATGTTGACGTTGGCGGGGAAGACGCCGACGAACAGCGCGGCGGCCGCCAGCGCCGCCGATCGCCGGGTGCGCCGCGGGACCAGCAGCGCCCCGACCGCGATCTCGGCGACCCCCGACGCGTAGGTGTAGAGGCGGGCGCTGCCGGGCAGTTCGGCGGGCACGATGGTGTCGAAGGGCTTGGGCGCCACGAAGTGCAGGGTGCCCACGCCGAGCAGCATCGCCGCGACCCGGTAGGCGGCTGTTCTGCTGGCGTCACGTCGAGCTACGGCTGAGGTCATGCGTCGATTGTGGCGTGCCAGTCCGCGCTACCCGCGGTCGGCATCGGTGAAGCGGATGACGCCGCGGATGATGCGGCCCTCGAGCATGTCGCGGTAGCCGTCGTTGATCTGCTCGAGCGTGTACTCGCGGGTCACCAAGCCGTCGAGGTTGAGCAGCCCCAGCTTGTACTGCTCGAGGATCTCGGGGATGTCGTGCTGCGGGTTGCCCCCGCCGAACAGGCTGCCCTGCAGGTTCTTCTGCAGCAGCGTCAGCCCCGCGAGGTTGAGCGTGACGTCATTGGCCAGCACGTTGCCCATCGCCGTGAGGACGCAGGTGCCGCCCTTTGCTGTCAGCCCCATCCACGCCTCCACGTCGCTGCCGTCGCAATGCCCGACGGTGACGATCACCTTGCGGCACATCGCACCCCACGTGGTCTCGGCGATCGCGGCCGCCTTGCCCGATCTCGGTGACGATGCCGGCACCCTCGTGCCCGCCCAGCACGGGATAGCTCGGGATGGGGAAGTCGCCGGTCAGCAGATGGTGATCGGAGTGGCACAGACCGGCCGTCTCCAACTGGACCGTCACCTCGCCGCGGCGTGGCCTCCGTCGCGTCACCGAGCCCTCGCCGGTCAACTTAGCCCATTACTATTGTCTATACAGTATTTGATACGATTCGCCGCGTCCGACCGTCAGACAGCTCGAGGGGCAGAACCATGGCTACACCCGTAATCGTCGGAGCCGTCCGGACGGCGATCGGCCGCTCCTTCAAGGGCGCACTGGTCAACACACCGCCCGAGGCGCTGATCACCACCGTACTGCCCGAGGTGATCCGCCGGTCGGGCGTCGACCCGTCCGTCATCGACGACCTCATCTTCGCTGAATCGCATTACGGGGGCGGTGATTTGGCGCGGTATGCGGCCACCGCGTGCGGCCTGGAGGACATCCCCGGCCAATCGGTGAACCGGCACTGCGCGGGCAGCCTCACCGCGATCGGCAACGCCGCCGCGCAGATCGGCTCCGGGATGGAGCGGGTGCTCATCGCCGGCGGCGTGCAATCGCTGTCGATGACGCCGCTGACCAACTGGCGGATCCCGGGCCCGGAGTTGAAGTTCGAGGAGCAGTGGATGCCGCCGACCCATGTCGAGACCCCCGACGCGCCCGCCAAGGACATGTCGATCACGGTGGGCTGGAACACCGCGCAGAAGGTCGGCATCACCCGCGAGGAGATGGACGCGTGGGCGGCCCGCTCCCATCAGCGCGCGATCGCGGCGATGGACGCGGGCAAGTTCGCCGACGAGATCATCCCGCTGAAGATCACCCAGGCCGACGGTTCGGTCACCGAGTTCTGCGTCGACGAGCACCCCCGGCGCGACACCACCGTCGAGAAGCTCGCCGGGCTCAAGGTGCTGCACCCCGAGATCGAGGGCTTCTCGATCACCGCGGGCAACAGCAGCGGCACCAACGACGCCGCCGCGGCGGTCGCGCTCGTCGACCGCGACTACGCCGACGCCGAGAACCTCGACGTGATGGGCACGGTCAGGGCGTGGGCCTCTGTGGGCGTGCCGCCCCGCGACTGTGGCCTGGGTGCGGTCAAGGTCATCGGGAAGGTGTTGCAGCGGGCCGGTTTGTCGGTCGGCGACGTGGCGCTGTGGGAGATCAACGAGGCGTTCGCCTCCGTGCCGATCGCGGCCTGCCGCGAGTACGGCCTCGATGAGGAGAAGGTGAACTTCTCCGGCAGCGGCTGCAGCCTCGGCCATCCCATCGCCGCCTCGGGTGCCCGCATGGTCACCACGCTGATCTACGAGCTGATCCGCCGCGGCGGCGGCATCGGCGTCGCGGCGATGTGCGCCGGCGGCGGGCAGGGCGGCGCCGTCGTCGTCGAGGTCTAGCGGCGATCCCGAGCGCGGCCCCGGAATATACGAGCCGGGCGAAGCGGGTCGCCGCCATCGGGCCAGCGGCGATCGCGAGCGGCAACCCTCAGTTGCAGAAGGTGTAACCGATGAACTCGGCTCCCTGCAGATCGGCGCCCGAGTAGTTGACGTAGTGCACCGCCGGCGCACCGTCGTACCGCGCGTTCATCTTCTGGGCGGCCGCCGGGGGAACGTCGGCGGGAAACGCCAGGATCATGTCCGCGAATATCTGCAGGCCGGCCTGGCAGATGGCGTCGGGGCGCGGCGGCCGCGGATTCCACGCATGCACGACCACCGGGTCTTTGAGCTGGTAACCGGTCGCACAGTTGGGGTCGCAGATCTTGAACACGGCGGTGCCTTTGCCGTCGGCGCCCTGCGGTCCCCACGACGTCCACGACATGCCTTGCAGCGCAACGGCTACGCTGGCACAGCCCACGATGTTGAGCGTTTTGGGCCGCTCGAGCGGGGGTACCGACGGGTTGTAGCAGCCCGGAATGGCGTACGTGGCCGGCGGCGCCTGGGTCGCGGGCTGCGGCGGTGTGCGGTGACCGCGGGTCAGCGTCACGACGACGAAGGCGGACACGCCGATGAGCACCGCGGCCAGCGCGGCACCGATCACGATCAGCCGCGTGCGGGTGATGCGTCGCCACCCGCTCGCCGCGGGGACATTGTCGGTCTTCAACAGATTCGCTCCCCCGAGAGAAATGTCACGCGGGGAGATTACTGCGCCGCGGGCGCCCCAGGGTAGGTTTGACCAACCTGACCGGCGTATCGAGGTGTGATGGTCCGTGGAGTTCACCGATGAATGACCACCAGCTGGCCGCGCGACTGGCCACCGAGGCGGGGCGGCTGCTGCTCAGGGTGCGCGAGGAATTCGCCGATGCCGAGGCCGGCGAGCGGAAGAACGCCGGGGACAAACGATCTCACGAGTTCCTGATGGAGGCGCTCGCCGGCGAACGGCCCGACGACGCGGTGCTGTCCGAGGAGGGCGCCGACGATCCGGTGCGCCTGCGCTCGGAGCGGGTGTGGATCGTCGACCCGCTCGACGGGACGCGGGAATTCTCCGAACTCGGCCGCGACGACTGGGCGGTGCACGTGGCGCTGTGGCAGGCCGGCGAGTTGGTGGCCGGTGCCGTGGCGCTGCCGGCGCAGGCGATCACGCTGGCGACACCCCATGTCGATGCGCCGCCCGCCGCCCCCGACCAGCCGCGCATCGTGGTCTCGCGCACCCGCCCGCCCGCCATCGCGCTGGCCGTCCGCGACGCGCTGGACGGCGTCCTGGTGGAAATGGGTTCCGCCGGCGCCAAGGTGGCCTCGATCGTGCAGGGCCTGTCCGACGTCTACGTCCACGCCGGTGGCCAGTTCGAATGGGACTCGGCCGCACCGGTGGCGGTGGCCCGCGCGGCCGGATTGCACACGTCCCGCATCGACGGGTCCGCGCTGGTCTACAACCAGCCCGACCCCAAGCTGCCGGACCTGGTGGTGTGCCGTCCCGAGCTGGCCCGCGCGGTGCTGGCCGTCACCAGCTGACGCGGCGTCGGTCGCCGGGCGCAAACGCCTTGCGAGCAGCGCGTATTCGTACCGGAGTCGGGTGCGCCGAGATTGCCGTCAGGGCTGTGTCCCGGCACCTTGAACGACCACCACGGCAATCTGGCTGCGGTGACGCGCGCTCAGCGGATGGCCTGCTGCCAGGACAGGACGCGCTGGGCCAGTTCCGGGCCGCCGTCCTCCTGGATGAAATGGCTCGCATCGATGCGGGCGTGTGGCTGGCCGGCGGCGCCGGGAATGTGGTCGATCAGGGGACGGTCGGCCTTCCCCAGGATGGGGTCGCGGGAGCCGAAGATGGCAAGGAACGGCTTTTCCCAGTGACCCAGTGCGTCCCAGGCGGCCCGGTTGGCGGGGACGGCCGGGTCGTCGGGCGAGGTCGGCACCAACTGAGGGAAGGCGCGCGCCCCGGCCTGGTACGCCTTGTCCGGAAAGGGTGCGTCGTAGCCCGCCCGCACCTTGGCGGGAACGCGGCGGACGGTGCCCACGGCGACCAGGCGGCCGGCGGGCAGCACGGGGGAGTAGCGCGCGAAGGCGCGCCACGCGTAGAAGGCGGGAGGGGTGCTCTGGCGGGCCGTCGGCAGAAACCCGTTCGCCACCACCAGCCGCGCGATCCGGTCGCCCTGCTCGGCGGCGATGCGCAGGCCGATCAACGATCCCCAGTCCTGAACGAACAGCGTGACGTCCCTGAGATTGAGCAGCTCGAACCACGAGGTCACCCACTCGACGTGGCGCAGGTAGGTGTAGTCCTCGACCCGGCTGGGCTTGTCGGAACGGCCGAAACCGATCAGGTCGGGAGCGAGCACCCGGTACCCCGCGTCGGTCAGCGGCGGAATCATCGTCCGGTACAGGTAGCTCCACGTGGGTTCGCCGTGCAGCAGCACGATCGGGGGGCCCTCGATGGGGCCTTCGTCGAGGTAGTGCATCCGCAACGGCCGGGTGTCGCGCACCGTCACCTCGAGGTAGTTCGCTACGAACGGATAGCCCTCCAGGTTTTCGAATCGCGAGTCGGGGGTTCGCAGCACATGCATATTCAGTACCTCCGGGGCGCGGACACCACTGCAAGCCTCTCTCCGCGACGCGAATTCGTCCAGTAGCAGTTTTCACCGATGCTGTCATGGGCCGGCGGAAAGGCTTTGACGGGGCCGTCAAAACTCGACACCGCCCGGCAGCGGACCGTTTACGTCCGGCGGCTATGCAGATGAGAACGACGGTGCCGAGCGGCGCTTTACTAGGATGCGAGCAACATGGACGACACGGATCTCTCGAATAGGCCGGCCGCGATGACCGCCGACGTGTCCGGCGCGTGGAACTGCCGGGATGTCGCGCTGGCGACGGGGATACGTCCCGGCCGTTTCTTCCGGTCCAGCGAGCTGAGCGCGCTGGACGCCGCCGGCCGCGCGGCGCTGGGGCGCCTCGGGGTCACCGATGTGGCCGACCTGCGGTCGGTCACCGAGGTGGAGCGCCACGGCGGCAGCGCCGTGCCCGAGGGTGTCGTGGTGCATCGGCTCGCGTTCGACGGCGAGCACGCCGCACCGCACGAACAGGCTTTCGAGCGGATGCTCACCGACGAGCCCGACGACGAGGAGCCGGTCGCGGCCGCGCGCCGGTTCATGATCGAGGAGTACGAACGGTTTTCGGCGCTGCCCGGCACCCGCGCGGCGGTGGGGCAGGTCATCCGGATGATCGGCGACACGCGATCGGTCCTGGTCAGCTGCTTCGCCGGCAAGGACCGCACCGGTCTTGCCGTCGCCGTCGTGCTGGAAGCCGTCGGAGTGGACGACGACCTGATCAAAGCCGATTTCCTGGCCAGCAACGACTCGGTTCCGATGCTGCGCGAACGCATCCTGCGCAGCGTCGAGGAGCGCAGCGACAGCGTGACTCCCGAGATCCTCGACTACGTGCGGACCCGGCTGCCCGACCAGGTGCTCGGTGTGCGTGAGGAGTACCTCGAGGCCGCCCGCAAGACCATCGACGACCGGTACGGTTCGCTGCGCGGGTTCCTCGACGCCGCCGGCGTCGACGACGGCGCGGTGCGGCGCGCCCGGGCCGCACTCGTCGGCTGACGCGGCTACCGCGAATCGCGGAGCGCCCGGCCCATTCGCGACACCGCCTCGACGAGAATCGCTTGCGAGGTGGCGAAGTTCAACCGCACATGTCCGGTGCCGCCGGTTCGAAGACGTGGCCGGAACTGAGCGCGACGCGGGCGTGGTCGAGAAACCAACGGGCCGGCCCGGCCAGATCGGCCACCACCGCGAGGCCATCGCCGATCTCCTCGGGGCAGCCGAGTTGCCGGCAATCCAGCCAGGCGAGATAAGTGCCCTGCGGCGGTGCATATCTCACCGCGGGCAGGTGCTCGGCGACGAGGTCACCGGGCAACCGCCGGTTGTCGTCCAGTCCGTGCAGCAGCGTGTCGAGCCAGTCGGCTGCGCTCCGGAACGCTTCGGTGTGCGCGATGACGCCGAGGTGGCTGGGCCCGTGGCTGACCTCTTCGGGCATCCGGCGCAGGTCCGCCGCGGCCTGCGGGCCGGCGATCGCCAGGGCCGCCTTGAGCCCCGAGAGGCTCCACGCCTTGGAGGCCGACATCAGGGCGAACGCGTCCTCGGCGCCGGGGACGGTCAGATACGGGACGAAACGCAGGGCTGCATCGATCCATCGATGAGATCATTGGGGCGTGCGGCCTGTCGCGCAACCAATGCGGCAGCGAAACTGGTTCCTGTTACGTGAGTTTCATTGCGGCCTGCAGGAGTCGCCACCTTGAGCCCGGGGCTATGAGGCGAGAGGCCACGTGACGTGATCACTTTCTGTGCTGTTGCACCGCCGACACAGATCGCTCCGCCACCGTGAGCCATTACGTCCGGCTTGATGCTGCGGCGATATCCACTTCCCGTCGCTGTCACGAGGCTGATACTTCGACATCCGTCCGCCGGGTCGACAAGGTAGCCCTGCGCAACTGCGTCAGTACCCTCGTCGTGAGTGGCGCACACGATGATTGCATTGACAGCTTCCGCCGGAGCAAGCAGCCTCTGTTCATTCTGTCGATGATCGATGGCTACTAGCAGAATCTGACGCCGGTCAGTTCCCACCGCTCCCGTGAGATCGGTTGACACCAAAAGGCTTAGCGCGAGCTTGCCATGATTTCCAGCGGATATTACGACAAGAACACCACGGGAGGTATGACACAACTTGCAACCCCTGCGGCGATGGCCGCGCCGGAGGGGCCTGTGACGCTGTACTTCGAGTTTCATGTTGTCGGCCCCGAACACGACGCCTCTTCACTCCTTGCCCGCTCGGGCACTGTTCACGGCGGGCGGCCGCTCGCCGAGGCAGGCGATTGCCGACCTCGTTTCCCCCACCCCCGAGTCGCAGGCTGGCCTGGCGGGCGTCGCCCCTTCTACCCGCCAGTCCAGCCAAGTCAAACACGTCGGATACCGTTGGGCAGCAGACAAACAGCTCCGAGACGCCGTCTGTGACTTCGCCGGCGACAGACGCCGAGCTAACCTTTGGGCCACCAGACCTGCACAATCGCACCCAAGCCATCGGCCACCCTTCAGACCCTCCTCAACCAGGAACCACAGACGGCACCTTGACACAGGGCTACTCATGGGTTTCTCTCCCGGTGCGCGGTGGCGGGCCGTTTCGCTGGCAACTGTCAACGTGCAGCGGTGCTGGCGTGGTGGCGCGATCGTGTTTTCTGTGCGGCTGCCTCAGTCGGAGGACGTGGTCGGTTTGGTGGCGCGGATGATCGCGCCGTGCATTCCTTGGGCGACTTCGTGGGTGAAGGTGACGGTGGCATCGGTGAATCCGGCTGCGGCCAGCCCGTCGAGGTATTCCTGGCGGGACAGCGCTCCGGCGATGCAGCCGACGTAGGAGCCGCGTTCGGCGCGCTCGGCCGCACTGAGCTGGTCTTCGGCGACCACGTCGGAGATCCCGATCCGCCCGCCGGGGACCAGGACGCGGAACATCTCGGCGAGCACGGCCGGTTTGTCGGCCGACAGGTTGATCACACAATTGGAGATCACCACGTCCACGGCGGCGTCGGGCAGCGGTATGTCCTCGATGGTGCCCTTGCGGAACTCGACGTTGGTGGCACCAGCCTTGGCTTTGTTCTCCTCGGCCAGGGCGAGCATTTCGTCGGTCATGTCAACGCCGTAGGCGAACCCCTCTGGGCCGACCCGGCGCGCCGACAACAACACATCAATGCCGCCGCCGGAACCCAAGTCAAGCACCCGTTCGCCCGGGTGCAGGTCGGCGACCGCGGTCGGGTTACCGCAGCCCAAGCTGGCCGCGAGCGCTTCGGCGGGAATCTCGGAATGCTCGTCGGTGCCGTAGAGGCCGGCGCCGAAGATGGTCCCAACATCGGCCGAGTCGCTTGACCCGCAGCAGCTCGCGGCGGTCAGCACGTCGCTGTTGGTGTCACCGCTATGCGCCGCGGTGGCGGCGGCGCCGTAGCTCGCCCGGACCTGATCGCGCAGCTCGTTGTGTTCGGCAGTCATCCAACCCACTCCTTCCATCGACGGATATCTATGGGTTCAGTGTGCACGACTAATCGATGACTGTCAATGTGTGTCATACTGGGGCCATGCCCGCCACGACCAAGTCTCTGACCGAACGCGACGACTCGCGGCCGGTGGCCGACCTTGCTGCGTGCTGCAGCCCGATCACCGACGGCGTGCTGGACGCGGCGGCCGCCGAGCGGCTGGCCGGCGTGCTCAAGGCGTTGGCCGAACCGACGCGGCTGCGGCTGGTGTCGCTGATCGCGGGCCATGAGGGTGCGGAGGCGTGCGTGTGCGAGCTGACCGCGCCGGTCGGGCTGTCCCAGCCGACGGTGTCGCACCACCTCAAGATCCTGGTCGAGGCAGGCCTGCTGGAACGAACACAACGCGGCAAGTGGGCCTACTACCGGGTGGTGCTCGCCACCCTGGATGCACTCGGTGAGGTGTTTGTCGGTCCGCGCCGTCACTGACATCCTCAGCAGCCGCCTCCGCCTCCGGCTGGACAGCAGACTTGTCCATCTGGGGGTTCACTCGCAGCATCGATGTCCACCGTCGTTTTATCTGAGGCATCCGAGGCGGCGGCGGTGAATGCTCCGCTGACGAGTCCGTGAGTGTTTGCAATCATCCGCAACTGGAACGGCCCGACGCTCGGCCGCGTCTCCTAGACCGCTGGTTTCGACAAAGACCCGAAACCACATCGTTCACCTGCCCAAGCAGAGGAGAAAGTGAAGATGAGCAAAATTGAGGTATTCGAACCCGCGCTATGCTGCGCCACCGGTGTGTGCGGTGAGGACGTCGACCAAGACTTGGTGACGTTTTCGGCCGACATGGATTTCGTCCGGAGTCGCGGCGGGGAGGTGGTCCGCTACAACCTGGCGAGCGAACCGCTCGCGTTCGCCGAAAACGATGCGGCGAAGGCGTTTTTGGAGGTTGCCGGCTCTGAGGGGCTGCCGCTGATCCTGGTCGACGGTGTCACCGCGACGACCGGCCGCTACCCCGACCGCGCGCAGCTGGCCCGCTGGGCCGGCGTGGCGGCCGACGAAGCAGCGTCGCCGGTGAGGCTCGGAGTCACCGAAACAGGCGCAGGCGGCTGCTGCGGCGGCGCAGACACCAGCTGCTGTTGAGATGGGTTGGGACATGAAGTTTTTGGACAATCCGCCCCGGTTTATGTTCTTCACCGGCAAGGGCGGGGTCGGTAAAACCTCCACCGCGTGTGCCACCGCGGTCACCCTGGCCAGGCAAGGCAAGCAGGTCCTGCTGGTCAGCACCGACCCGGCATCCAACGTCGGGCAAGTGTTCGGATTGACCATCGGCAACACCGTCACCGAGGTTGGCGCGGTCGCCGGGTTATCGGCGTTGGAGATCGACCCACAGCTGGCCGATCCGGCGCGCACTCGGCTGGTGCTGGTCTCGCGAGCCCAAAAATCGGCCCTGGCCGAAACCGCACGCACCCGCCGGGAACTGGCCGCGATCGGGTTGACCCGCCAGTATCTCGTCATCAACGCCGTGCTGCCCGCCCCCGCCGACGGCAGCGATCCGCTGGCGACGGCGATCTATCGCCGTGAACAGGATGCGATCGCGCACCTGCCGGCCGAATTAGCCGCCCTGCCGATCGATCAAGTCGAACTCAAGGCCACCAACGTCGTCGGCGCAGAGGCGGTGGCCGCGTTGTTCACACCCACCGCGGCCGCGCCAGCCGATGCGGTCACGTCCGATACCGGATTACCGACGACCGGGGCCACGCTCACCGATCTGATCGACGAACTCGCCGACCAGCCCCACGGCTTGATTTTGTGCATGGGCAAGGGCAGCGTCGGTAAGACGACCGTCGCCGCGGCAATCGCGGCCGAACTTGCCGGTCGCGGGCGCCAGGTACACCTGACCACCACCGACCCCGCCGGGGACCTCACCGACACCGTCGACCCGGATCTGCAGAATCTGCAGGTATCCCGGATCGATCCGGTCCACGAGACGCGCCGATACCGTGAGCATGTGCTGGCCACCAAGGGCGCCGCACTTGATGCGCAGGCCGCGCGATGCTCGCCGAAGACCTGCGCTCATCCTGCACCGAAGAGGTCGCCGTGTTCCAGGCTTTCTCCCGTGTCATCGGCGAATCCCGGCGCAAGTTCGTCGTCGTCGACACCGCGCCCAGCGGGCACACCCTGCTGCTGCTCAACGGTTCCGCCAACCGGGACGAACGGCAGTTCCCCGATCCGGACCGCTTCGACATCCACCGCCGCGGCAGCCACCTCAGCTTCGGCCAGGGCCTGCATTTCTGCCTGGGCTCGGCGCTGGCCCGGATGGAAGCCCGGGTGGCGCTCGAGGAGGTGCTCCAGCGCTGGGCCGAGTGGGACGTCGACTACGCCAACGCGCAGCGCGCACACACCGCGAGCGTGCGCGGGTGGGCGCGGCTGCCCGTCGTCACCGGTTAGACGGCGGTCTTGTCGATCAACACCGCGCCCCCGGGCTCGTCGTCGAGCGTCTGCAGCGGCAGCTCCACGCCCTGGGCGGTGAGGCGGACGATCTGGGCCAGTTGTCCGGGCGCGTCGCACTGCAGGTAGTGATCGGCGTTGGGAACCACCCAGTAGCGGTTGCGGCCCGGCTTGTTCTTCAGGTACGCCTGCCAGACATGGTTGGGCACGCGCAGGGGCGCGATGCTGTCGTGCAGGCCCCACGCCAGCGTGGTGTTGACCGGGCTGGTGAAAAGCGCTTCGAGCCAACCGGTTTCGTCGGCGGCGCGCTCGTGCAGGTACTTGATGGTGTCGGGCAGCACCCGGACCCCGTCGTTGTGGGCGAAACACTTGGCCATTGCCGCGATCTCGGGGTCTTCCAGTGTGCGCCGGGGCATGAAGGTGCCCGCCGCCATGCCCGTCGCGAGCATCTCCGGGGTGACCGCGGCCGCGGTGTCGCGTGCGGTCGCGTCGTCGAGCAGCGCGGTCTGGAACGAGGTGAGGTTGGACAGCGGCAGATAGATGTTGGCGTTGGTCAGGAAGAGGTCGACGGGCACCGCCGGCGGGTCCAGGTCGGCGAGCATGCCCACGGCGATCATCGCGACGCTGCTGCCGCGGTCGTGGGCGAGCATGCGGTACTCGCTCAGCTGCCACACCCGGGTGATCGCGTCGACGAGCAGGCGTGCGTCGTCGTACAGCGAGTACACGTAGGGCTCGGGTGGCTTGTCGGACAGCCCGTAGCCCGGGAAGTCCAGGACGTGGATGTCGAACTCGGAGCTCAGCTCCCGCGACAAGCCGTAATAGTCGATGCTCGACGTCGGGAAGCCGTGCACCAGCACCAGCGCGGGCGCACCGGGCGTTCCGCACCGGCGGGTGAACACCGAGACCTCGGTTTCGTCGTTGGCCGCCGTGGTCGACCGCCAACGAAGCTGCGTGCTGTCTTTCTGCCACTCCGCGAAGATGTCCAAGGTGCCAGCATCCCAGAGGTGACCGCGGTTGGACAACTGCCCGCGCCCCGAGCCTACGGGCAGGTCACGTGGATGCCGAATGTCACCGGGCGCGCACCGCTTTGATCCGGCGTCGTCGCCTGACCCGTGCCCGTCACCGTGTAGCTCTTGCCGTCCTTGGTCGCCTGGACCTGGATCGGGGACTGCGGTGCCTGGTACGGGAACTGGTACCGGCCGTCGCCCACCTTCAGTGAGATGGCGAAGCCGTCGACGGTCGGGGGCTTCAGGTCGGACAGGGTCAGCCGCACCGAGGACGCGTCGTCGTGGACGGCGATGCGGATGGTCAGGTCCCCCGCTTCCGGGGGCGTCGCGTCGCGCTGCGCCGCCGTGGTGGTGCAGTTCACCGGCGACATCATGGTGTGGGTGGTGCCGCCGATCATGACGGTGGTCGGGCTCACCGGGACGGAACTGGTGGTAGCGGGGGTGGCGGCCTGCCGGCCGCCGTCACCGCTGCAGGCCGGCAGGCTGGCCGCCACCACGGCCACGCCGATCCCGGCAACCGTCCGCCGCATCTCTCTTCCTTTGCTAGACCGCCAGGAGGACTATAAGGCCCGTTCGTTTCCGGAAGGTCTCATGTCTCTGGCGGTGAGTCAAACTCGGGCACCCGCCGGCTCACGGCCAGGCTTCCCACCCGATCATGGCCCGCAGCGGACCGGCGAACACGGGCCGCACGGCCGCGGATCGCCACCGCCGTTCGACGAGCGGCGCCAGGGCGTCGGTGGTGGCGAGCGGGTCGCGGTCGAGGTAGACGACGGTGACGTACTGGGGTCCCGGGTGCCAGCCCCGCGGCAGGTGGCTGCGGCCGCTGCCGGTCCCGAACGTCCACGCGCCGACGGCGCCGGGCGTGGCCAGCAGCGCCGGATAGTGTTCGGCGTGCAGCCACTGCAGCCACGCGTCGGGCCGGCCGTCGGTGGGTTCTTCGACGATCAGCACGACGCCGCGGTGGGGCCGGAAGGGCACGACCACGTCGGAGACCAGCGCGTGCGGGGCGGCGTGCCACTGCAGCAGCCGCAGCCCGGCCACCTGCAGCGACGGGCGGACCACGGGAAACCGCCCGTTGTCGCGCAGCGCGCGGCCCAGCGCGACGAAGTCGTCGAAGGTCCGCTCGACGGGGTCGCCGACCAGGTAGTGCACGACGTTGCCCAGCTCGCTGAACGCCCCGCGGGCCGCCAGCCGGTGGCCGGGATAGTCGCCGTCGGCGATCCAGCGCAACCCGTGCACGATCCCGGGCAGTTGGTACTGCTCGGGCATGTGGTCGAGCAGGTGCCAGCGCAGGTAGCTGCCGTCGTCGTCGGGCGGTGCGGCGGCGGTGAAGCTGAAAAAGCCTGCCTTGACCCGGTTCACGGCGCACCCAGCTCGGCCAGCGCCTGCAGGGCGTCCAGGTAGTGCGCCAGCGAGCGGTGGGCGAACACGGCGCTGACGATGGTGGCGCCGTGCGCGACGGTCTCCCCGAGCAGCGCACGGGTGCGTTCGGGCTCGCCGATCGGGTCCAGCAGCGCCGGCGGCGCCAGCACGACCTCGAAACCCGGGGGCAACTCGAAGCGGCGCAGCCAGTCCCGGGCCTGGTGCAGGCTCACGTTGAAGGGCGCCCAGCCGTCGGCCAGGGTGACCGCCCGGCGCAGCGAGCGCAGCGTGCGCCCACCGATCCAGATCGGCACCCGCTCCTGCACCGCGCACGGGTCGACGACCACACCGTCGAACGCGTAGAACTCGCCGTGGTAGACGGGTTCGGCGACCGACAGTGAGGCCCGCAACGCACGCAGCGCGTCGTCGGCGCGCGCTCCGCGGTCGGCGAAGGGCGCGCCGAGGAGGTCGAACTCCGCTTCGAGGCTGCCGACGCCCACGCCGAGGACGAGCCTGCCGTTGCTGACTTTGTCCAGCGTCCCGTAGCGCTTGGCGATCTCCAGCGGATGGTGGTAGCCGAGCACCAACACGTTGGTGGCCAGCCGGATTCGGTGCGTGCGCGCCGCGAGATAACCGAAGGTGGCCAGCGGGTCCCAGTACCGGGCGCCACGGCGGCCCTTTTCGGCGGCGGGCAGGGCGATGTGCTCGCTGCAGGTCAGGTGGTGATAGCCGAGACGGTCGGCGGCCTCGGCGATGCGGGCCAGGTCGTCGATGGACGCGTCGTTCTCCCAGTCGCCGCTGAGGTGGGGGAGCATGGTCACCACCGGTGTGGCCACCGACAGCCGCACGGGTTCGGTGCTCATCCCTGCAGGTACCCTCCGGCGTCGACGGGGATCGATTGGCCCGTGATGGTTCTGCTCTCGTCGCCGGCCAGGAACAACGCCAGGTTGGCGACGTCCTCGGTCGAGGAGATGTCCCGCAGTGCGACGCCTTTGAGGATTCTGGCGCGCTGCGTCGCGAAGTCGACGCCGTGCTCGTCGGCGCTGCGTTGCACCCAGTTGCGCCACAGTTCGGTGTCGATGGAGCCGGGCACGATGCAGTTGCACCGGATGCCGTACGAGCCGACCTCCAGCGCAACCGATTTGGTGAACGCCCGTAGCGACGCCTTGGCGGTGACGTAGTGGCTCTTGCGCACGACGCCGGTGTAGCCGGCGGTGGAGGAGAAGTTCAGGATCACGCCGCTGCGTCGTTGCAGCATCGACCGGTTGAGCACCTCGCGGGTGCACAGCATCGCCGCGGTGACGTCGATGGCGATCGTGGCGTTCCAGTTCTCCAGCGTCTGCTCCCAGATCCAGCGGTCCTGCCCGGGCGCGGCGGCGTTGTTGCACAGGATGTCGACGTGCCCGAACTCCTCGACCGCCCGCGACACCATGGCCGCGACGTCGCCCTCGTCGGTCACGTCGGCGCGCATGGCGATCGCGCGGGGACCGGCCTCGGCCGCGGCCGCGCGGACCAGGTCCTCGCGTCGCGCCGCCAGCAGCACCCGGGCGCCCTCGCGGACGAACAGCGCGCCCAGCACCGGGCCCAGCCCGGTGCTGGCGCCGGTGACGATCGCGACCTTGCCCTCAAGCCGGCCTGTCATCGCGCTTCCCTTCCGTCCTTCCGGCGAACTTGTCGATCACCTCGAGCATCGGCCTGATCCTATTGGCGGGCGCACTATTCGGGACCTCGGCTCACGGCGCGGGCCGGATCCGAACTCCACTCCGACCACGACCCCGGATACAGCGCCGCCCGCCGGCCCGTCGCGGCGAGCGCCGCGATCGTGATCGCGGCGGTGATCCCCGAGCCGCAATACACGCCCACCTCGCCGTCGACGCCCCGGTCGGCCAGCAGCCGGCGCAGGGCCTCGTCGCCGAGGAACGTGCCGTCGGCCGCCAGGACGTCGCCGCTGGGCAGGTTCGTTGCGCCCGGGATGTGACCGGCGACCGGGTCGAGCGGTTCGACGTCGCCGCGGAAGCGTTCGGGCGCCCGCGCGTCCAGCAGTGGCAGCTGCCCCGACCCCGACTGCTCGGCGGTCAACGTGGGCCGGCGACCGGAATGCAGATCATCGTGCGGCACAGTCACATTCCCCGCCCGCGGGGTGGCGTGGCCGGTTTCGAGCCGGTGTCCGGCCGACCGCCAGGCGCCGAGCCCGCCGTCGAGGATGCGCACGTCGGCGAGCCCGGCCGCGGTCAGCACCCACCACGCCCGCGCGGAGCCCGCTCGATTCCAGTCGTCGTACACCACGACAACGTCGTCGTGCCGGACGCCCCACCGGCGCGCGGCCGCCTCCAGGTCGCGGCCCGACGGCAGGGGGTGACGCCCGCGGCCGGCGACGGTGTGGTCGCTGAGTTCGTCCTCGAGAGACACATACACCGCGCCCGGCAGGTGACCCCGCCCGTAGGCCGCCCGCCCGTCGGGCTCGTCGAGCCGCCACCGCACGTCCAGGACGCTCAGCGCAGCGCCCGCCTCGATGAGTGCGGCGAGTTCGGTGACGGTGATCAGCACCCGGTCCCGCGTCTCCAAGCGGTCACCTCCTCGTCGCCTCGGAGGAAGCCTAGCCGCGCGCCGAGTCGACCGGTGGTCTGGCATACCGACCACCGGTCGGTTACCATCGGCGACGACCCCGGAGGGAGAACAATGACCACACCGCAGCAGTCGCAGCTCCGCACCCGCATGTTCGCCCGGGTGCTGGGCCCGTTCTTCACCCTCGTGCCGACCACGGTCGCGGTGCGCGGCTCCTACATGCGCACGCTGTTCACCGAGTTCCAGGCAAACCCGATGTGGCCCTGGCTGTTCGGCGCGATCCTTCTGATATTCGGCCTGGTGATCATCGCGTTCCACCAGTACTGGCGGGGTCCGGCGGCCATCATCGTGTCGCTGCTGGGCTGGTTCCTGGCGATACGCGGGGTGTTGCTGCTGACCGTTCCCGGGGCGTACGACGCCGCCGGCAAGGCGCTCTACGGGCCGGGGGAGACGGCGGTGATCTGGGCGTTGTTCCTCTGCCTGGCCGCGGCCGGAATGTATCTGACCTATGTCGGCTGGAAGCCCGAGGACCGCCCGCGTGCCCCGGGTCGTTAAGCATCCCGACGTCCGCAGGGCCGAACTGCTCGACCTGGCGGCGGGGCTGTTCCTGCGGCGCGGCTATGACAACGTCAGCCTCAACGATCTGATCGCCGCCGCCGGCATCTCCAAAGGGGCTTTCTACCACTGGTTTCCGTCCAAGGAGGCGTTGATCGCGGCGCTGGCCGAACGTGGCGCGCGCTCGGCTTTCGACGCGGTCGAAAAGGTCGTCGCCGAATGCGAGGGTGGCGCGCTGGCCCGGCTCAACGCCGCGCTGCGGGCCGGTTTCGACGTCAAGATGCGCATGGCCGCACCGGAGCAGCTGGCCGCGATGGCGTCGTTGCTGCGCCCGGACAACGCCCACCTCTACGGGCGCGTGCTGGCCGCCGAGGAAGCGCTGTTCCTGCCCCTGTTGACGCGGCTGGTCGCCGAGGGGGTCGGCGAGGGGGTGTTCGACACCTTCGACCCCGAAGGGGCCGCCGACCTGATCTACGGCCTTGCCGCGCGCACGAACTCGAAGGTGCTGGCTGCGCTGCAGCCCGGCGACGAGCTCGCGCGGCAGCGGGCGGTCGACGCCCTGACAGCCCGGTTCCGGCTGCACGGGCTGGCCGCGGACCGCATCCTGGGCCTGCCCGACGGAAGCATCGCCACACTCTCGCGCGCCCAGGTCGAGGCGATGGTCGCGGCGCCGCCCCGACATTGCTGACCGCACCCTAAAGTTGGCGGATGCCGTCCGCACGCCCCTCCGACACCAGCGGTCGGCGTCCCGCAGGCGAACTCGGGGTGGCGGCGCTGGTGTCGATCGGCATCGGCGGCATGGTCGGTGGCGGCATCTTCTCGGTGCTCGGCCTGACGATGCAGATCGCCGACGCGGGCGCCTACCTGTCGTTCGTCGCCGGTGGGGTGATCGCGGCGCTGACCGGGCGCTCGTATGCGCTGCTGTCGGTGCGCATCCGCAGTCGCGGCGGCACCGCGTTCTTCCTGGACAAGTGCTTCGGCACCGCGGTCGCCGGGCCGCTGAACGTGCTGTTGTGGCTGAGCTACTTCGTGATGCTGGGGCTGTACGCGGTGGCCTTCGGCAGCTACGCGGCCGCGCTGCTGGGCGTCGATCCGGCCGGTCCGTGGCGCCGCGTGCTGGCCAGCGGGGTCGTGCTGGCCTTCGCGGCGCTGAATCTGGCCGGCGCCCGCATCGTCGGGCGCACCGAGGCGTTCCTGGTCTACGGCAAGCTGGCGATCCCGCTGCTGTTCTGCGTCGCGGGGCTGGGTTTCGTGCACGGCGAACGGGTTTCGCCCGCCCACTATCCGTCGCCGGGTGTGATCGTCTACGCCGGTGCGCTGATCTTCCTGGGGTATGAGGGTTTCGAACTGATCGCCAACGCCGCCGAGGACGCGAAGGATCCGCGGCGCAGCCTGCCGCTGGCGTACGGGATCTCGATCGGCGTGGTGATCGCCCTTTACGTCCTGGTCGCCTTCGTCGCCGTCGGCAACCTGAACCTCGCGCAGATCGACCGCGACCGTGACTACGCGCTGGCCGTCGCCGCGCGTCCGTTCCTGGGCTCGGCGGGTTTCAACCTGATCGGCATCGCGGCGGTGGTCTCCACCGCGAGCGCGATCAACGCGACCCTCTACGGCACGGGGAAATTCACGTATCTGACCCTGATTTTTCAGCCGGCTTGTGATGATCTTGTTTTCGGTGATCGGGTCGGTGACGGCTGCGCTGTTGGGACGCGCTGACGGGGTTGGAAGCTGTTGGGCGATGGCGTAACTGGGTGCGCACACGGCTGCGGCGGCGGGGTAACCGGTTTCGGGCGTGGCCGATCGCGGTGTGAGGTTCGGGATGTGTTGCGAGGGTGTGCTTTTAGGTGCGGGTGGCGGTCAACCGAAGGCTGGTAGTGCCCGGATGCGGTGCAGCGCCGCGATGAACGCCTGCAGGTGCGGGTAGGCGGCGCCGAAGCGCAGATGCAGGCGCCGGCCGTGGCGCACCAGCCGGGCGGCGACGTTGAAAAACGCCAGGCGTAGTCGTTTGCCGCGCGCTCGACGTACCGTGCGGGGTAGCGCCAGGGTGCGCAACCACAGCGCGATGTTGTGGGCGAGCGCGGCAGCGTGCCAGTACAGCCAGTTACCGAAGAACGATTGCACCGGGGCGTGGATCATCCCGAAGTCGTTCTTGAGCGCCCGGATGGTGTCCTCGGGGATACCACCGCGCAGCCGGTGATGCGCCTCGACCTCGGCTGCGCTGAGCCGCTCGGCAGAAACGTTGGTGATGATCGCGTGCAACCGCCAGCCATCCAGGTCATCGAAGGCCAACTGCTCACCGCACCCTTTGGGTTGACGGCGCACGATCAACCGCACGCTGCGCCCGAGCAACGTAGTGGTGGTCTCGGCGATCTGGCTGCCTTTGTCGGTCTCATGCCCCAACGCCGCAACCCATGCCGTGCCCGGATCGGTTGCCAGGGCGTGAATTACGGCCGCGACCGGCTTGTACTGTTTGACCGTGACCGAGTAGTCCGCGTCGTGGCGTTCGGCCGGCGCGATCACCTGCTGCTGATAGCCCGCCGAGTCGACCCGCAGCCACAACCGGTACTTACCGCGGCAACCGGCCGGGATCGCACTGACACACTCATCGATGAAGCTACCCATCGCCCGCCCGTCGTTGGCCGCCCCGCCCCGGGCCCGCAGTGCGAGCACATCCCCGGTCTCCCCGCACACCCCCACCAGCGGCGACAGGGCGGTTTGTCCGGTACGCGAAAACGCGCTGCCTTCTTTGCCCGGCCCGTAGGTGGCCACCCGGGTGGCGTCGGGGTCGATGGTGAGCCGATCGCCCTCAGGGGCGGCGCCGGCCGCCCAGGCTCGACGCAGCATCACCCGGTTGACCGCGGCGGCCTTGACCACCCGACCCAAATCCGCACCCGCCAAAAACCGCCACAACGTAGGTACCGACGGCAACGCGTTGGTCCCGCGCAGCACCGTGGTTGCCGGGTCGGCCAGTAACGCCCGATCACTCAAGAAGTCCCCACCGGCCAGCAGTGTCTCGGTCAGCGCCCGGTAGCACTGCCCACCGGTGTAGCCACCCGGCCCGATCGGGCGCAGCCCACGCCGATCGGCCTCGGCGACCACGTTGAGCCGGTCCAGCAGCGGACCCCATAACGCGACCCCCGCCACCGGCGTCAGATCGTCCTCCGACGCGGCAACCACCGGGTGCGGCACGGCGCGCTGCGGACTCGCCAGCACCACATCATCGACATCGAACAACAAACCGGTAGCATTCACCTCGCGGGTGCCCTTCCCCTGGGATCATCGTCGCCTTCCACAAACACGATTATCCCTTGCAGGAAGGGCACTTCCGCGCTACGACGCGGCCCTCAATCCATAGCCGGCTGAAAAATCAGGGTCTGATGGCGCGTGACGGCGAGCTGCCGGCCGCGCTGACCCGGTCCGTCTGGGATCGCCCGGCCGGGGGCCTGCTCGCGACGACTGTCGGCACCCTCGTCGTGATCAACGCCGTGGAGATCGAGGGCATCAGCCTGATGGGCTCGGCCGGGTTCCTGCTCATCTTCGCCGCGGTGAACCTCGCGGTGCTGCGCTTCCGCGTCGCCCGCTCGACCAAGGCGGTCGCGGTCGGCGGCGCCGCAGCCTGTTTGGGTGCGTTCGCCGCGATGACGGCCTACGCGGCCACCACGATGCCCCAACAGCTCTGGGTCCTCGGCGGCTTCCTGCTGGGCGCGGTGCTCGTCGAGGGCGCGGTCCGGCTGCGCGGGAGACGGACCAGCCATCCGCCCGCGCCGCTCCCACAGGACTGACCACGCCGTCGACTTAGGTCCCACGGTTGTCGGGCCGAACGGCCCTATCGGCGCGAACGCGCGGCGAACAGAATCAGGCTCCCGGAGTCGGCTGCCCGCCGACGATTTCGTTGTTCGCACCAGTTGGGAGGAAACCAATGAAGGTCACCTCGATGATAGTTACGGCGGTGGCGGCCGCGGTCGTGGCGATGGCCGGAATCGTTGTCGCGCCTACCGTCTCGGCGGCTTACCCGGTCGTCGGCAAGCTCGGCAGCGAGCTGACGATGACCGACACCGTCGGCCAGGTCACGCTGGCCTACAAGGTCAGCGGTCTGCAGCCCAGCAACGACGAGACGCCCGGCTACACCCCGGCCGGCAAACTGTGGGAGGCCACCGTCACCGTCCGGGCGATCCGGGGCAGCGTCACCCCGGCCATCTCGCAGTTCAACGCCGTCGCCCCCAACGAGGCCGCCTACCGGGTGCTGTGGTTCGTCGCGAGCCCCACCAACATCAGCGGGGCCACGATCCCCGAAGGCGCCCAATCGACCGGCAAGATCCACTTCGACGTCACGGGTCCGTCGCCGAACACCGTCACGATGAACAACGGGATGGAGGACCTCCTCATATGGGGCCCGTAGCGGCTGGGCCGCAGGATGATTGAGCGTCTGCAGGGTTTCCCCGACGACGTCGCGGCGTTCGCATGCCACGGCCATGTCACCAAGGCCGACTACGAAACGGTCCTGATACCCGACGTCGACGACAGATTCACCCGGCACGACAAGCTGCGGGTGTACTACGAGGTGCCCGCCGACTTCGACGGCGTGGACGCCGGAGCGGTCTGGGACGACACCAAAGTGGGCCTGAGCCACCTGCGCCGGTGGGAGCGGCTCGCGGTGGTCACTGATGTCGACTGGATCCGGCGCGCGACAGACGTTTTCGGGTTCCTGATGCCGGCCCAACTGCGCGTCTTCCCCACCGCGGAGGCCGAGCAGGCCCGCGAATGGATCGCCCAACCGCGACAGTGACGCCCGGCGCCCGGCGGCCTAGGAGCCTGGGTCAGTAACACACCGTTCGGGGTGTCTGGTTGATGGTCATGGTTAGGCGATGATGGGGTGTGCCTGATGATCTCGGTGATGGTGGGTTGTTCGAGGTAGATCCCGCGCAGCGGGCAGATACCCATTCTGGAGTATCGAAGCTGCCGGTGGATAAGACTTTCCGGCCGTTTGCCCCGGACCAGGGCTTGTTGTTGCCGCCGTCGCTGGATGACTGGCTGCCGGCCGGGCATCTGGCCCGGTTCGTCGCTGACCTCGTTGATGAGCACTTGGACCTGTCGAGAATCCACGCGGTCTACACCGAGGGCCGTGGTGGGCCGCCCTATGACCCGCGGCTGATGGTGCGCATCCTGCTGTACGGCTACACCATCGGGGTGCGTTCGTCGCGCAAGCTGGAAGCAGCCTGTGTCGACGTGGTGGCGTT
This sequence comes from Mycobacterium cajalii, assembly GCF_045809005.2. Taxonomy (NCBI): domain Bacteria; kingdom Bacillati; phylum Actinomycetota; class Actinomycetes; order Mycobacteriales; family Mycobacteriaceae; genus Mycobacterium; species Mycobacterium cajalii. Next base: position 4,132,791 of record NZ_CM141436.1, on the reverse strand, counting down.
TCGGTGGCTGGCTGCTGGTAGCGCCCCGGACTATCGGGCGATCGCCCGGTTCCGCAAACGCCACCTGTCCGCGCTGGGGCATCTGTTCGTCCAAGCGTTGGCGTTGTGTCAGGCCGCCGGCATGGTCAGCCTCGGCCAGGTCGCACTCGATGGCACCAAGGTGCGGGCCAATGCCTCCCGACGAAAGGCGATGAGTTACGCCCGGATGAGTGAGAAGGAAAAGATCCTCGCTGACGAGGTCTCAGCACTGTTGGCCGACGCCGAGCGCATCGACAAGGCCGAAGACAAGCACTTCGACAAGAACCGCCGCGGCGATGAGCTGCCCGACGAGCTGGCCCGCCGCGAGACTCGGCTGGAAAAGATCCGCGCCGCCATGGCCGCCCTGGAAGAAGAGGCCCGCGCCCGGGCTCGCGAGCACGCCGAGAACACCGCACGAGACCGCGGTGATGACACCGAGACCGTCACGGCGAAAGGCGAGGCCGCAGCCGATGCGGCGGTCCCGAAACCCAAGGCGCAACGCAACTTCACTGATCCGGACTCCAAGATCATGCTCACCAGTGATGGCGCTTTTCACCAGTGCTACAACGCCCAGGCCGTGGTTGACGCCGATCATCAGGTGATCGTGGCCACCGAGATCGGCACCAACGCCGCCGACGTGGGCAACCTGATCCCGATGACCGGCCAAACCGTGACCAACACCGGGCAGGCTCCAGGCCAGATGCTCGCCGATGCCGGCTACTGCTCCATCGATAACCTCGATGCCGCCGCCGACTACGCCGAGGCATTGGGCACCGAGTTCTTCGTGGCCACCGGGCGCTTGCGCCGCGGAGATCCGCCGCCGGTGGCCCCGCGTGGACGAATCCCCGGCACCGCCACCTCCAAGCAGCGCATGGCCCGCAAACTGACCACCAAGAACGGCCAGAAGGTGTACGCCCGGCGCAAGGTGATCGTCGAACCGGTCTTCGGCCAGATGCACACCCTGCAAAACGCCAAACACCTACTGCTGCGCGGACTCGAGCAGGCCCGCGGTGAATGGCAGTTGCTCGCCGCCTGCCACAACCTACGAAAACTCCACGCCCACATTGGCATGAACGGGCTGGCCGGGTTGGCAATCAGCTGACCCGCTCAGGCCTCCACGGGTGCTCACCCGCCCGACTGTGCATCAACTGCGTTCAGCCTGCGTCCAGGGTGAAGACACGCCGAGGAGCACCGCCCTCACCGCAGAATCAAAACCGGCCACGCGCCCAGCACAAATGGACCCGCCGAACTTGTTACTGACCCGGGCTCCTAGGCGGTGTGTTCCGAGTCGCCGTCGCGGCCGCCCGGGCCGGGGGTGTCCAGCGACAGCGACGCCAGCATGCCGGCCGCGGCCCGCTGCCAGGTGAAGACCTCCGCGCGGCGGCGCGCGGAGGAGCGGCGGTGGAATTCGGGCCGGCGGACGATCGCGCCGACCGCGTGGGCGATGGCCCGGGGATCGTTGTCGGCCAGGGCGCCGCTGTCGGGGGTGATGATCTCGGTCAGCGCCGACGTGCGCGACACCACGGCCGGGGTGCCGCACGCCAGCGATTCCAGTGCGGCGAGCCCGAAGGTCTCGTGCGGGCCGGGCGCCAAGGTCACGTCGGCCGACGCCAGCAGCCCGGCCACGGCGTGTCGGTCGTTGACGAAGCCGGTGAAGTGGATCGGCAACCGGGCGGCCTGCCGCTCGAGGCGGGCCCGCAGCGGCCCTTCGCCCACGACCAGCAGCCGGGCGTCGACGCCGGCGTGGCGCAAGGTGCCGAGCGCGTCGATGCTGCGGTCGACCCGCTTCTCCACCGACAGCCGGCCGCAGTGGACCAGCAGGATCTGCTGCGGCGCGGCCCAGCGCCGGCGCACCAGGTACGAGTGGCGCCGCGGGTGGAACGTCTGCAGGTCCACGCCCAGCGGGACGGTGACGGTGTTCGACGCGCCGATGCGGTCGAACTCCTCGCGCGCGAAGCCCGTCGTGCACACCACGGTGTCGTAGTCGGCCGCGGTGCGCCTGTTGGCGAAGTCGGCGAACTTCTGGGCGGGCCGGCGCGGGAGTACCTGGCCCACAAGGCGGTCCAGGCGCTCGTGGGAGATCATCACCGTCCTGGCGCCGTGTGCGCGGCCCCAGCGGCCCAGGGACCGCAGCGTGAGCCGGTCGGACACCTCCAGCGCGTCGGGTTCCAGCGCCTCCAGCAGGGCCTTGACGGGGCCCGGCAGCACCGCGCGGTAGCCACCCGTCAGCGGAATCAGCTTGGCGGGCAGGGTAATTCGTATCACGCCCGTCGGCAGCAGGGTCCGTTCGGGGAACGAACCGGGAACGATCAGGAAGACCTCGTGCCCGCTGGCGCAATACTCCGCGCCCAACCGGTCGACCGCGGTGCGCAGGCCGCCGGAGCGAGGGCCGTAGAAGTTGGCGACCTGGACAACACGCATATCGTGAGGACACGCGGTGCGCGTGTGCAGTCAACGATGCCGAACCGACGGCGGCCTGAACAGTCCGTGAATTCCGTATCGGGTGTAGCTCAGGTCACGGTTTGGGCGGCGGGCCGGCGCGGGGGCCTTCGGCTTGGTCGATCCGCTCGGCGAGGTCGGCGCCGGACAGCCGCGCGTCGAGGAAGGCGCCGGAGGTGGGCAGGCTCAGGTGCAGCTGTGCGGCGCCGCTGACCGCGACCCGCCCGCGTTCGAGGACGAAGTCGAGGACGTGGCCACCGGCGGTGCGTTCGGCGTCGAGGAAGTGCAGGTGGTAACCGGCGACGGCGATGCCCTGCTCGAAGTCGGGGGTGCGGAAGCCGACCAGTGTGCCGTTCGCGTCGGTGAACACCGTTTCGGCCTGCCCCTCGGTCGCCTGCGTCAGCGGTGGGTAGGGCGGCTCCTGGGCCATCACCGTGCGGGTGCGCAGCTCACGGAACCGCCCGGTGACCCGGATCGCGTAAATCAGGTTGGCGCTTGCGATCCGGTGGTCGATGGCGCCGATGACCGCCGACCTTGCGGTGGGTTCGGCGATGTCGAACTCGAAGTCGGCGTGGAATCGGGTGACCGCGGCGAACGGCGTGCGATCGGTCGGCTCCGCCCGGGCGGCGGTTCCGTCGGCGCGCAACCGGTAACAGACGCCGTCCAGGACCACCATCTCGCCGTCGAGGTGGTTGAAGGTGCCCAGGCCGAAGTCGCCGTGCCGCAGGATCTCGGCGACCGTGACGTCGCCGTCGTAGACCCCGTCCAGCAGCGCGCCGATCGTGGAGAACTGGTACACCTCGGCGCCGTCATCGGTGTCGGCCTGTTGGTGAGCGAGAAGTGCTGCGGCCCAATGTCGGAAGCGCTCGTATGCGCCGGAGGCGTCCATCATGCCTACTCGAAGGAGTCCGTGTGCAGGTCCGCGGCCAACTCGGTGTTGCGGCTGTAGTCCACGGGAACGTCGATCAGCGAGACCCCCGGCCCGGCCAACGCCCGGCGCACGGCGGCACCGAAGTCGTCGAGGGTTTCCACCCGGTGGCCGCGGGCGCCGAAGGCGGCCGCGTACGAGGCGATGTCGTAGTCGCCGAGCCGAACCCCCGACGTGCGACCGTATTTCAGGACCTCCTGGAAGCCCACCATGTCGTAGGCGTTGTCGCGCAGGACGATATGGGTGAACGTCAGGCCCAGGCGGGTGGCGGTCTCGAGTTCCTGCGCGGAGAACAGGAATCCGCCGTCGCCGGATACGGAGACCACCGGGGTGCCGGGCCGCACCAGGCAGGCGGCCATCGCCCAGGGCAGGGCGACGCCCAGGGTTTGCTGGCCGTTGGAGAACAGCAGCCGCCTGGGCTCGTAGACCCGGAAATGGCGGGCCATGTAGATGTAGACCGAGCCGATGTCGCAGGTGATGGTGGCCTCGTCGTCGTGGCCGAGTTCCTCGCGCAGCCGCAGCACGACCGCGGCCGGGTCGAGTCCCGGGCCGTCGGGGCTGCGATCGCGCGCAGCGGTATCGATGGCTCGCAGCGCTTTTCGCTGCCTGTCGATCTCGGCCCGGTAGCCGTCGGCCAGGGTGAGGTCGGCCAGCCTGTCGCTCAGCGAGCCGAGGGTGGCCGCGACGTCGCCGATCAGCTCGCAGGTGGGCTGATAGTGGTTGTCGACGTCGGCGGGCACCGAGTCGATGTGCACGACAGTGCGTGCGACGTCGCTGTTCCACAGCGTGGGGTCGTATTCGACGGTGTCGTACCCGACGGCGACCAGCACGTCGGCGTGGCCCAGGACGACGTCGCCGGGCTGGTTGCGGAACAGGCCCACCCGGCCCAGGAAGTAGTCCTCGAGGGCGCGCGACACCACCCCGGCGGCCTGGAAGGTCTCCACCACGGGCAGCCCCGTCGTGGCGACCAGGGCGCGCAGCGCCAGGCAGCTGTCCGGGTCGGCGCCGCGGCTGCCGACGAGCAGCGCCGGGCGGCGTGCGCCGCGGATGAGTTCGCACGCCCTCTCGATGGCGAACGCCGGGGCCGCCGCCAGCGGCGGGACCGGCAGGCGGGCGGTGATGCCGGCGGTGGTCGGGGCGGCCAGCACGTCGGCGGGCAGCACGACGGCGGCGGCCCCGCGCGGCGCGCCGAGCGCTGCGCGGAACGCCGCGACGGTGGCCTCGGCGGCGTTGTCGGGGTCGTTGATCTCGCCGGTGAACTTGGTGACCGTCTTGAGCAACGCCGCGGCGTCCATGGACTGATGCGTGCGCTTGAGGCGGTCCTCCCGGCGCACGGCCCCGCACAGCGCGACCACCGGGTCCTGCTCGGTGTTGGCGGTGAGCAGCCCGGTGGCCAGGTTGGCGGTGCCGGGACCCGACGTCACCAGGACGACGCCCGGCACCCCGGTGAGGCGGCCGACCGCCGCGGCCATGAACGCCGCGTTCTGCTCGTGGCGGCACACCACCAGCCGCGGGCCGGCGTCGGCCAGGGCGTCGTAGACGGCGTCGATCTTGGCGCCGGGCACGCCGAAGACGTACTCGACGCCCTGCGCCGAGAGCACCTCGACGATCTTGTCCGCGCTGCGCACCGGTTTGGCGGATTTGTTGAACACCATGTAGTCAGTCTGGCCGCTGGGGCGCGGTAGTGCAGCGTCGTCTCAGCGTCTGCCCCAGTCCCATCGCGGCGTGGTCAGCAGGCCCTGGCCGGCGACGCGTGTCTCACCCCACTCCTTGTAGAGCTCGATCTCGACGGCGCGCCCGGCCGGTTCGGCCTCGGCGATCGGCACGGTGTCGAGGAACGCCAGCAGTGCGCGGGAATGGGTCACCACCACGACCTGGGTCCGTGCCGCGGCGGAGCGGATCAGTGAGGCAAGCGGTCGGACCAGGTCGGGGTGCAGGGAGGTCTCGGGTTCGTTCAGCACCATCAGCGACGGCGCCTGCGGGCTCAACAGGGCCGCGGCCCACAGCAGGAAACGCAGTGTTCCATCGGACAATTCGGCCGCACGCAACGGGCGCAGCATCCCGGGCTGCCGCAATTCGAGGTCGAACAGCCCCTCGTGGACGGCGACCGACACCTCGGCACCGTCGAAGGCGTCCGCGACGGTGCGGCCCAGGTCATCGAACCCGGCCTCGAGGATCGTCTGAATCGCGGCCGCCAGATCGCCGCCGTCGTCGGCAAGCACCGGGGTGCGCGTGCCCACCCGCGGAAGCCGCGCGGGCGCGTCCGCGTCGACCCGGAAGCCGTCGTAGAACCGCCACCCGCGCAGGCGCTCGCGCACCGCCGCCAGTTCGGGAAGCGCCTGCGGGTGGGCGTACTCGGCCAGCACGCTGCGATACGGCGGCAAGGAGCGGCACAACTGGTCGAAACCGCGGCCCGACTGCGTGGCGGCCTCGGCGAGCCCCTGGGCGCGGCGCACCAGCGTGGCGGGGGTCCGCAGCACCGGCCCGGCGAACAACGCCTCCCGCTTGATCTGCGGGTCGCGGGAGAAAGCGGAGTCCGGCCCGGCCGACTGCGGCAACCCGAGGTCGATCAGATAGCCGAAATCCTCAGCGGCAAAGCCCAGCTCGAGTGACACCGGCCGGGTGCGTACCGTGCCCTCGGCCTTTCCGGTCCGGCGGGCACCGGTCAGCTGCTCGGGGCCGGCCCACAGTACCGACTGCAGCCCGCCTTCCCGGGCAAGTGAGGCGATCACCTCGCCGCGGCCGCAATCGGCCAGCAGCCGCAACGCGCGGTACAGCGACGACTTTCCGGTGCCGTTGGCGCCGGTGATGACGGACAGCCCGCCCAGCGGCAGGATGACCTCGCGCAGTGAGCGGTACCCGCGGATCGCGACCGTCTGCAACATGGCGCCGACTGTACGGTCGGCGACCGGCAGGCGCGTCAGTCGCCGTCGGCGGCGTCGAGGAGTTGCACCTCCTCGAGGTCCATCTCCTCCTGCAGCTCGCGCAGCACGATGTCGTCGATGAGGTTCTGGTTGCGCAGTGCGGTGATCTCCCGGCGCTTGTGTTCGAGCACCCCGAGGCGCACCCGCCGGACCACGTTGTTGCGCTCGACCAGCTCGGTGGCCCCCGAGCCGTCGTTGGCGAGCACCAGCGCGGCGCGTTCCTCGTACTCCTTGCGGATCCGGGCCAGCAGCTCCTCGTCGACTCCGAGTTTGTCGGCGACCAGCGGCAACGCCGTCAGCGCGGCCTTGGTGCCGCGGCTGCGGGCCAGCTGCAGCTCCTCTTCGAAAGCGACGTCCTCGGGCATCCGGGCCCAGCGGACCACGGCGGGCAGCGTGCTGCCCTGCACGATCACCGTGACCAGGATCACGACGATCACGACGAAGACGAGCAGGTTGCGGTCCGGGAACGGCGCGCCGCTCAGGGTGGTCATCGGCACGGCCAGCGCCGCGGCCAGCGACACCGCGCCGCGGAACCCCGCCCAGGCGGTGACGAAGCGCATCCGCCAGCCCACGCGGCGGGCCCGTTGCAGCTCGCGGCGGTCGAGCACACGGATGAGCACGGTGGTGATCTCGCCCCAGAAGATCCGGGACCCGATCACGACACCGGTGATCGCGAGCGCGATGTAGGCGGCGTGCCGAAGTCCGCCCTCGACGCCGGCGATGCCGCGCAGCGCGCCCGGGATCTGGACCCCGACGAACACCCACAGCGAACCGTTGATCAGGAAGGTCGCGATGTCCCAGAACGCGTACGACTGCAGCCGCGACCGCGCCCGGATCACCACCGGCCCGTAGTAGGTGAGCATCAACGCCGACACCCCGACCGCGACCACGCCGCTGCAGTGCAGCGACTGGGCCAGCAGGAACGCCGCGAACGGGGTGAGCAGGCTGAGGGCCCCTTCCTCGAGCGGCGCGTCGAGTCGGCGGCGCACCTTGGTGACCAGCCCGCCGACCACGATCCCGGACACGATGCCGCCGACGTAGGAGCCGACGAACCGCACGACCAGGTCCAGCGGGCCGACCGCGGCGCCGCCGACCGCGACGTGCACGGTCAATGCGAACAGCACCAGCGCGGTCCCGTCGTTGACGATGCTCTCGGCCCGCAGCACGGTCAGCGACCGGCGCGGCAGCCGTTTGCCCAGGCCGGCCACGGCGGCGGCGTCGGTGGGGGACAGCACGGCCCCGAGGACGGCCGCCGCGTGTGACTCCATGCCCAGCGCCCGCGCCGTCCAGGACACCGCCACCGCGGTGGCGATCACCAGGGCGATGCTGAGGAACACGATGATGCGCGCGTTCTTGCGGATCTCGCGGAAGCTGGTGTTCAAGCTCTCCCAATACAGGATCGCCGGCAGGAACAGCAGCAGCACGATCTCGCCGTCGATCCGCACGTCGCCGAACCGGGGGATCAGCCCCAGCAAACCGCCGAGCAGGATCAGCAGGACCGGCGGCCCGACGCGGTAGCGATGCCCCAGCACTGTGCCCACGATGACCGCGGACACCAGCGCAACGATGACGACGAGGCCAAACACTCAGTCCATCCTGCCGGAACCGCCCTGATCGCGCGTGGCGGGGTGGCGGGGGATCGGGGCCGGGAGTTCTCCCGCCGCTCGCCCGATATCGCCGGCCGTTCACCTTCGCGAGGCATGCCGGCCACCGGAACGGGCACCGTCAGGAGGGGGAGCAACCGCCGCGGCGTCTCGGCACCCGGCTGCGGCCCGACGTCGGGCGGCGATATTAGGCTGCAAGGGAAATGGGGGTACACGTGCTGCTGGCGAAGATCAGGCTGCTGGTGACGGTCGTCGTGCTCGTCTCATCAGCGGCTTTGGGCTGCTCGTTTCAGTCCAGGACCCCTTCGCCGAACAAAACCCTGCAGGTCTCGATGGACGACGTCCTGCACAAGGACAACATCACCCAGAACGTCACGCTCGGCGTCGGCAACACCCTCACGGTGAAGCTGGGCTCGAACTACTCGACCCCCTACCGGTGGCAGGCGGACGCGCGGATCGGCGACTCCTCGATCGTCCGGCAAGCCGGCCACCGGTACGTGCAGCCGACGACGGACCGGATGGGCGCGCCGGGCACGGAGGTGTGGACGTTCGACGCGCTGAAGCCGGGCACCACGACGGTCACCACCTACTACTCGAGCTTCGTGGGCAAGGACAGCAAACCGGCGTGCACCTACACCGCGATCGTGACCGTGCAGTAGGGGCCGGGCGCGATCCCTACGCGGCGGAGGCTTGGCGCCGCGCGGCGTAGACCTCGGCGAGGAACTGCTCGACGGCGACCGCCGTGTGCGCCGCGCGGGCCGAGCCGAAGATGTCGAACGCGTGCTGGGTGTAGGGCAGTTCGGCGTACACCACCGGCTGTCGGCTGACCGGCCGCAGGGCGCCGACGAAGGCGCGCGCCTGCTCGACCGGCACGAGCGAGTCGTTGCGGCCGTGCAGGACGAAGAAGGGCGGCGCGTCGGCGGAGACGTGGTTGACCGGTGACGCGGTGCGGTAGATCTCCAGGTGCGTCGAAGGCCGTTGCTTCATCACCGATTTCACGAGCAGCCCCGGCATCATGGGGTGCATCGCGTCGTTGAACCGCGTGAAGTCGTAGACGCCGTAGAACGGCACGGCGGCCTGCACCCGGGTGTCGGCGTCTTCGAACCCCGGCTGGAACTGCGGGTCGTTGGGCGTCAGGGCCGCCAGCGCGGACAGGTGCCCGCCGGCCGAGCCGCCGGTGATGGCCACGAAGTCGGGGTCGCCGCCGTATTCGGCGATGTGCGCCTTGACCCAGGCGAGCGCGCGCTTGACGTCGACGATGTGGGCCGGCCAGGTGTTGCGCGGGCTGTGCCGGTAGTTGATCGCCACGCAGATCCAGCCCAGCTCGGCCAGGTGGCTCATCAGCGGGTGCGCCTGTCCGCGTTTGTTTCCCAACGTCCAGGCCCCGCCGGGGATCTGGAAGAGCACCGGCGCCTGGCCGGCCGGGTCGAGGTCCGGGCGCCGCCAGATGTCGAGGTGGTTGGCGCTGCCGTATTCGCCGTAGCTGATGTTGGAGTCGTGGGCGTAGTCGCGGTAGATGCGCATCATGCGCAGCACGCCCGGTGCCTTGGCGGTGCCGCTGCCGGCCGGCCGGCGCCACAGGTTGCCCGACTCGGTCAAACGGTCGGGTCCCAGCCCGCTGTCCAGCGCCGCCGTGAGCGGGACGTTCGTCCGGTGGCCGGCGCGGCTGAAGTTCAGCAGTCCCAGCGCCGAGATGCCGGCCACCAGCCAGGCGGACGCGCGCACCGGCCGGTCCAGGCGGCGGGAGGTCGCCGCGAGCCCGCCGAGCTGACTGACCAGGGTCTGCAGCGGCAACTCGGTGACGACCAGGCCGAACATGAACGAGAACAGCGACAGGTAGCCGCGGCGCGCCAGCGGCCGGTAGGCGTTGAGGGTGGAGACGGCGGTCACCGCGGTCACCACCAACGATCCGATCTGCCTGAGGACGTGGACGACTCGAGCTTCGCGCATGCCGTCACCATACGAGGCGGCCCGCGGTCTCACACCAGCACGGTCTTGGGCATCACGGTGGGCTTGACCCCGTAGCGCGGGCCGCCGAACCCGGGCGCCTTCCCTGCGGTCGCCATCGCCGGCATGCCGGCCGGCACCGCCGTGGCCTCGCCGTCGGGTGCGACGGCCCAGCCCGAGCCGTCCACCGCCGCCGCGGGCGCGGCGGGCGGGGCGGCCGCGGCCCAACCGGCCGGCACCGACAGCGGGCCCACCGTGGACGCCTGCCCGAGCCCCGCCAGCATCGGCGCGCCGGCGACGCCGCCCAGGCCGCCCGCCGCGGCCGGTTGTGCGGCGCCCACCAGAGCCGGCCCGCCCAGGCCGCCGGCCGCCGCCTCGGCGCCGGCCGCCGCGGCGGCTCCCGACGAGGCGTTGAGGGTGTGACCCAGCGAGACCGCGGTGGGAATGGTGTTCATCGTGAACCACGCCGACGTGTCGATGGCGCCGTTGATGGCGTTGGCGACGAACGGGATGCTCAGGAAGCTGTCGATCGGGCCGGCCTGCGCGGGTGTGGCGAGCGCGGCCACCGCGTGGGGCGCGGCCGAGACCACCTGTGCCAGCTCGGTCTGGGCGGCCGGGTTGGCGATCGCCGACGGGGACGTCAGCGGGTTGAGCAACGCCGCCCGCGCCGACGAGGCGGCGTAGCCGTACATGGCGGCGGCGTCCTGGGCCCACATCTCGGCGTACTGGGCCTCCGTCGCCATGATCGCCGCCGTGTTGATCCCCAGCAGGTTCGTCGCGACGAGCGCCGCCAGCTGGGCCCGGTTGGCCGCGATCTGCGGCGGCGGGACGGTCATCGCGAAGGCCGTCTCGAAGGCGGCCGCCGACGCTGTGGCCTGGGCGGCCGCGTGCTGGGCGTGCGCGGCCGTGGCGTTGAGCCACGCCACGTACGGCTGGACCGAGGCGCTCGCCGCCGCCGACGCCGGGCCCGCCCATTGGTCTCCGGTCAGCTCCGCCATCACCGACTCGTAGCCGGCCGCGGTCGTGCTCAACTCCGCGGCCAGGGTGTTCCACGCCGACGCGGCGGCCATCATCGGCGCGGCGCCCGCGCCGGCGTACATGCGCGCGGAGTTGACTTCCGGGGGTAATGCTCCGAAATCCATTGTGCTGCAATCCTTTTCGATTCGGTCCGCCGGTGCTTCAAACGCCCGCCGGGCGTCCCATCACGGTGGGTTTGACCCCGTAGCGCGGGGCTCCCAGGCCGCCGGCCTTCCCGGCCGCGGCGACCGCCGGCATCCCGGCGGGCACGGCCGTCACCGCCGCGCCGTGGGGCGGCGGGGCGGTCCACCCGGCCGTCGTCGCTGCGCCGGGCCCGACCGGCGGGCCGGCCGGTCCCGCGGCCCAGCCGGGTGGCACCGACAGCCGCCCGATGGTGGTCGCCCGGCCGAGACCGGTTGCGATCGGCGACCCGCCCGGGCCCGGCGGGACAGTTCCGGTCAGGGCCGGCACCGTTCCCGCCGCCTCGCCGGCGACGGTGCCCAGGCCACCCTCCTGTGGGTGAAGCAGTCCGCCGGCCGCCATGTTCAGCAGGTCCGACGCGGCGGCGGAGTAGTTGCCCGCCCCGATGTTGACGACGTTGGCCAGCCCCCCCGAGAACACGTCGGGGATGACCTGCGCGCCGGTCCCGTTGGCGGCGCCGGAGAACGCCGACAGCGGTGACGCGGCCGCGATGGAGTTGGCGGCCTCGGTCGCCGCGTACGAGGCGGCGCTGGTTCCCAGGGTGTTCACGAACAACTCGTGAATCGCCGTGGACTGGGCGCTGACGAACTGGTAGAGGCTGCCGTAGGCCGCGAAAAGCGCTGCCTGCAAGCCGGATACCTCGTCGGCGCCCGCGGGTGCGAGGTTCGTGGTCGGAACCGCCACGGCGGTGTTCTCGTCGGTCAGCGCGGAGCCGAGGGTCTGCAGTTTGCCCGCCGCGTAGGTCAGCGCTTCGGGCTGGGTGGTCAGGAAGGACATCGATGTCTCCTCATCGCTTTGGACGGCCGGCGACCGCCGAGTCCATTTTTGTCACCCTGCAGTGCGGAAACAGCGAATCGACACACTGCCGCCCCCGCCGAACGTGAACTCAGCGCGAAAAAGCGGCCAAAATGTCGCCGTGAGCGCCGTTCGGCGCAAGGCCGTCGCGTAGTCTTCGCTGCGGCGGCCCGGCGTCAGAAGACGGCGCGCAGCGCGATGAGGCCGACCGAGCCCAGGATCGCCGCCGAGGGCAGGGTGATGACCCACGCCAGGGCGATCGGCATCAGGCCCAGTTGGTGGACCGGTTCACCATGCCGACGCCGAGGACGGCGCCGATGAGGATGTGAGTGCTCGACACCGGAAGGCGGCGCCCGATGAACCACAGCCCGGCGATCAGGGCCGCGCCGAAGGCGAGCATGGCCGCGGCGGGCACCGCCGCGCTGCCCTCGATGGCGTTGGTGCGCAGCACATCCAGCATCACCGCGAATGGACCGATGGCGTTGGCGATGTCATTGCTGCCGTGGCTGAACGCAAACCCCGAGGCGGTGAACACCTGCGTCCAGCTGAACATCAAAAAGGTTGACCGCCTGCAGTGATTCGCCCCGAAGCGTCTTGGCGAAGATGAAGGTGACCATCCACACCGCGGCGCCGATCATGCCCACGATGAAGTAGTTGTTCATGGTGCTCAGGCCCAGGTTCATGTGCTTGAAGCCCTTGAACAACAGCATCGCGGAGATGATCATGGCCCCGCCCCTGGCGACCACCGGAACCCAGTTCTACAGGGCCCGGAAGACGGCCACCTTGGACAGGTCCACGATGCCGCTGCGAATGGTCTCGGTGACGTCGCCGCGGGCGATCACCGCACCGCTGACCTCGAAGACGGCCGCGACCAGCAGCGCCTGTTTCATGGTCAGCGTGCCGGCGCCCACGCTGGTGCCGAAGGAGTTGGCGACGTCGTTGCCCCCGACGTGGAAGGCCATGAACATCCCGACGACGGTGGCCAGCACCAGGATGACCTGTGTTGATGACCTTTGTTGCCGCCCGCGCCCACGTAGTCGAACGCCCACATCGAGAACAGCGTGCACGATCCCGCCAGCAGCACACCGAACGACAGCTGCCAGGGCCGGTCCTGGCCGAGAAAGCCGCCGGGTGCTGGTGTCGGTGCCGCCGTCCGTTCCTGAACCCCGTTGGTCACTGAGTGCCTGCCCCTTCGTCTTTCGCCGACCCGAGGGGCAGCAGGCCACGGCACCGCGACCAGCGGCAAGTGAACACAAGTTGACTACCGCCCCGGATGCGGCGGGAGCTGAACGCACAAAACGCCGACCTCTGACGACGCTGTCAGAGGTCGGCGCAGCCAACTTTCTAAAGGAGGCTTGTTATGTTGCCTCGGCCCGGCTTTCCAGGGCTTTGACCGGGGCGGGGTCGTTCTCGGTCAGCCCGACCTTCGACGCCCCGCCCGGCGAACCGAGCTCGGCGAAGAAGTCGGCGTTGATCTGGGTGTACTCGCTGTACTCGGCGGGCAGATCATCCTCGTAGTAGATCGACTCGACCGGGCACACCGGCTCGCAGGCGCCGCAGTCGACGCACTCGTCGGGGTGGATGTAGAGCATCCGTGCGCCCTCGTAGATGCAGTCGACGGGGCATTCCTCGATGCATGCCTTGTCTTTGATGTCGACACAGGGTTCGGCGATCACGTATGTCACAAGTGGTTCCTTCCTAATCAGCGGAACGGCTGTCAGCCGTGGGCTATCCGCAGTAGCTCGGTCAGGTTGGCCAGCTTGGCGCGGGGGCGCCCGTGGGCCTCACCGGCCTCGCGCTCGAAGCGGTCGATCAGCTGCCATTGGTCGGCGGTGACCAGCTGCGGCTGACGCGAGGCCAGCCACTCGGCGAGTTCGCCGGCGTAGTCGGCGCCGCGCTCGGCCTGACCCGACTCCCGCGCCGCTTGCAGGTCGGCGAGCAAAGTGTCGACGGTCTCCTGCGAGCACTTCTTGTTGGTGCCGATCACCCCGGACGGGCCCCGCTTGATCCAGCCGGCCACGTATTCGTTGCGGCTGCCGTCGATCCGGCCGTTGGCGTGTGGGATCGTCCCGGACCTGTCGTCGAATGCCACGCCCGGGATGGCCACCCCGCGGTAGCCGACCGAGCGCACCACCAGCTGCGCGGGCAGCTCCTCGCGTGCGCCGGTGTCCTTGGCCACCATCCGGCCGTTGGCATCGGTGACGAGCTCGTTGCGGCCCAGCACGATGCTCTCGACCTTGTCGGTTCCCTTGATCTCGATCGGAGAGGTGAAGAACCGCAACACGATTCGCCGCTTGTCCGGATCGACCGTGCGGCCGGCGTACTCGCGCAGGATCTTGATGTTGTTCTTGGTGATCTTGCCGGCCGCGGCGGCGTCCTCGTCGCTGATGTTCTCCAGGTCGGCGGGGTCGACGACCACGTCGACGCCCTCGAGCTCGCCGAGCTCGCGCAGCTCCACGGTCGTGAACGCCGCCTCGAGGGGGCCGCGGCGGCCCACGAGCATCACTTCCTTGACGCCGCAGGGGCGCAGGGTGTCCAGCGCGTGGTCGGCGATGTCGGTGAGGGCCAGCACGTCGGGCTTGGTCACCAGCATGCGGGCGACGTCGACGGCCACGTTGCCGTTGCCCACCACGACGGCGCGGGCCCCCGACAGGTCGGGCGCCATCTCCTCGAAGTGCGGGTGCGCGTTGTACCAGCCGACGAAGTCCGTTGCGGCCACGCTGCCGGGCAGGTCTTCGCCGGGGATGCCCAGCGCGCGGTCCGACTGGGCGCCGACGGAGTAGATCACCGCGTCGTAGCGCTCGGCGAGCTCGGCGGCCTGCACCTGCTCGCCGACCCGCACGTTGCCGAAGAAGCGGAATCGGGGGTCCGCGGCGGTCTTCTCGAACTGCGCGCTGACGGACTTGATCTTCGGGTGGTCGGGAGCGACACCGGACCGCACCAGACCCCAGGGGGTGGGCAGCATTTCCAGCATGTCGATGGCCACATCGAAGTCATCGGAGCTGTCGGCGGCCTTCAGCAGCGACGCTGCCGCGAAGAACCCTGACGGACCGGAACCCACGATCGCGACGTGGTAGGGACGTCCCCGGTCCAGTGTCTGTGTCTGTGCCTCATTGGTTGGACGGGTCATGGTTCCCATGGTCGCCGCCGCGACAGGCCGCGAGTAGAGGTTTCGATGTTGTGGTGTCACAAGCTATGGTTGTGTCGACCATGCCCCTCAGCCCCCGCATGCCCGATTTGGCCTCGTTCGAGGTGTTTTTGGCGATCGCCGAAACGGGCAGCCTCGGGCGCGCCGCCCGCGAACTCGGGCTGACCCAGCAGGCCGTGTCGCGGCGGCTGGCCTCGATGGAGGCCCAGGTGGGGGTGACGCTGGCGGTCCGGACCACCCGGGGCTCACAGCTGACGCCGGCCGGTGTGATCGTCGCCGAGTGGGCGACGCGCCTGCTCGAGGTCGCCGGCGAGATCGACGCGGGGATGAGCTCACTGCGCAAGGAGGGCCGCGAGAAGATCCGGGTGGCGGCCAGCCAGACGATCTCCGAGCAGCTGATGCCGCACTGGCTGGTGTCGCTGCAGGCCGCGGCCGCCCGGCGCGGCAGCGCGTTGCCGCAGGTGATCCTGACTGCCACCAACAGCGAGCACGCGATCGCCTCGGTGCGCGACGGCACCGCCGACCTGGGCTTCGTCGAGAACCCGGGCCCGCCCAAGGGGCTGGGCACCGTCGTGGTGGGCCACGACGAGCTGGTGATCGTGGTGCCGCCCACCCACAAGTGGGCCCGGCGGTCGGGGGCCGTCACCGCCCGGGAACTCGCGGAGACGCCGTTGGTCGCCCGCGAACCCCATTCGGGCATTCGGGATTCGTTGACCGCGGCGCTGTGTCACGTGCTGGGCGACGACATGCGGCAGGCGCCGCCCGTCTTGGAGTTGACCTCGGCCGCGGCGATGCGCGCGGCGGTGCTGGCCGGGGCGGGCCCGGCGGCGATGAGCAAGCTGGCGGTGGCCGACGACCTGGCGGTCGGGCGGCTGCGCGCCGTCCACATTCCCGAGCTGGACCTGCGGCGCCAATTCCGGGCCATCTGGGTGGGCGGGCGCACCCCGCCGGCGGGAGCGATACGCGACCTACTCAGCCACATCACCTCGGTCGGGCCGAAAAAGTGACGCGCGGGCGTCAGGCCGCCGTTTCCTCGGCCAGCGCCTGCTCGTAGCGGTCCAGCAGCGTCTCGGCGACCAGCGGATGCGCGCCTAGCGGCGCGGCCATCGGGATGCCGTTCTCGCGCGCGTAGGTCGACACGCGGTCGGTGATCAGGCCCGGCGCCAGGAACCACGGCGCCATGACGACCCGGCGGGCGCCGCGGCGCTGCAACCGGTGAACGGCCTGGGGCACCGACGGGTCGGGCCGGGTCGCGAAGGCGATCGTGGCCCCGGCCCAGCGGGTGCCGGCGGCCAGCATGGCGGGCACCTGCGCGGTGCGCGCGTTGACCGCCGCGTGCGACGAGCCGATCGCGACCACCACGACGCCGAGATCGTCGTCGTGCGGTGACACCCCCACCTCGGCGAGTCGTTCGTGCAGGACCGACACCAGCCGGGCGTCCTCGCCGAGCACGTCGGCCTGGCGCACGCCCAGCGCGCCGGCCTCCGCGACCTGCTTGGGGATGTCCAGCCGCGCGTGGTACGCGCTGGCCAGCAGGAACGGACTGATCACCGCGTCACGGCCGTCGGGCAGGCCGGCCAGCACGTCGGCGAAGTGCGGGGCGTTGAGCTCCAGGAACCCCAGCCGCACGTCCAGGCCCGGCCGCAAGCTCCTCAGCTGCTCGGCCACGGCGTGCGCATTGGCCGCCGACCGTGGATCGCGGCTGCCGTGCGCGGTGAGGATCAGCGTGCTCACGAGCTATGCAGCCCGCATTCGATCTTGCCCTGGCCCTGCCAGCGTCCGCTGCGCGGATCGGCGCCCTCGACCGGCTTGGCGGTGCAGGGGGCGCAGCCGATCGACGGGTAGCCCTCGTCGACGAGCGGGTTGACCAGCACGCCGTGCTTGTCGATGTAGTTCTGCATGTCCTCGTCGGTCCAGGCGGCCAGCGGGTTGACCTTCAGCAGGCCGAACGCCTCGTCGAAGCTGACGAACGGGGCGTTGGCGCGGGTCGGGGCCTCCACCCGGCGGATCCCGGTGACCCAGGCGGAGTAGCCGCTCAGCGCCTTGCGCAGCGGGACGACCTTGCGCAGCCGGCAGCACTCGTTGGGGTCGCGGGAGAACAGGTCCTTGCCCAGCAGCTCGTCCTGCTCGGCCACGGTGTGCTCCGGCGTGACGTTGAGGATGTGCACGTCGTAGACGGATTCGACCGCGTCGCGGGTGCCGAGCGTCTCGGCGAAGTGATAGCCCGTGTCCAGGAACAGGATCGGCACGCCGGGGCGCACCTGGGCGGCCAGGTGCACCAGCACGGCGTCCTGCATGTTGGAGGCGACGATGTAGCGGCTGGTGGACCAGTCCCGCGGACCTTCCACGGGACCGAAGTGCTCGTCGGTCCAGCGCAACATGTCCTCGGCGCTGGCGCCGTCGAGCTCGGCCGCGCCGCGCTGCGCCAGCTCACGTAACTGCTCCTCGGTGAAGTTGTTCACCACTTCGGTCATTTCGATGTGTCCTTAGGTCGTAACGATCGGCACTTGTGGGCTGGTTATCGAAGGTCGGCTTCCTCGGCGCGCAGTGCCCAGTTGGCGAACCGCTCGCCGTCCTCGCGCTGCTCGAGGAACTTGCGGGTCACCCGGTCGATGTAGTCGCCGAGCTCGGCGCTGGTGACCTTGTGCTGGCGCAGCTTGCGGCCGAAGTTGCTCTCGTCGCCCAGGCCGCCGCCGAGGTGGACCTGGAAGCCCTCCACCGACGTGCCGTCGCCGTTGTCGATCCACTGGCCCTTGAACCCCATGTCGGCGACCTGGATGCGGGCGCAGGAGTTCGGGCAGCCGTTGAGGTGGACGGTGATCGGCACGTCGAGCTTGTCGTTGACGTCGGACAGCCGCTCTTCGAGCTCGGGCACCAGCGACTGCGCCCGCACGCGCGTCTCGGCGAACGACAGCTTGCAGAACTCGATGCCGGTGCAGCCCATCGTGCTCTTGCGCCAGTTCGACGGGTTCGACGGCAGGCCGATCTTGTCCAGCTCGGTGACCATGTAGTCGACCTTGCCGTCGGGCACGTCGAGGATGATCAGCTTCTGGTAGGGGCTGAACCGGGCCCGGTCGGAGCCCACCTCCTCCATGAGGTCGGCCACCTTCTGCAGGATGGTGCCCGAGACACGCCCGGCGACGGCGGCCACCCCGATGGCGTTCTTGCCGTTCTTGATCTTCTGCACGCCGACGTGGTCGATCGGGTGCTTGGCCGGCTCGGGGGCCGGGCCGTCGATCATCTTGCGCTTGAGGTACTCGGTCTCCATGACCTCGCGGAACTTCTCCACGCCCCAGTCCTTCACCAGGAACTTGATCCGGGCCTTGGCGCGCAGCCGGCGGTAGCCGTAATCACGGAAAATCTGGGTGACGGCCTCCCAGACGTCGGGCACCTCGTCGAGGGGAACCCACACGCCGACCCGCTGGGCCATCATCGGGTTGGTCGACAGGCCGCCGCCGATCCACAGGTCCATGCCGGGGCCGTGCTCGGGGTGGTTGACGCCGATGAACGCGACGTCGTGGGTCTCGTGGGAGACGTCCTGCAGGCCCGAGATCGCGGTCTTGTACTTGCGCGGCAGGTTGGCGTAGTCGGGGTTGCCCAGGAAGCGGCGGATGATCTCGTCGATGGCGGGCGACGGGTCGAGCACCTCGTCGAGCGAGTCGCCGGCCAGCGGGCTGCCGTGGATGCCGCGGGGACAGTCGCCGCAGGCCTCGGTGCTGGACAGACCGACGGACTCCAGCCGGCGCCAGATCTCGGGGATGTCCTCGATCGTGAGCCAGTGGTACTGCAGGTTCTCCCGGTCGCCGATGTCGGCGGTGTCGCGGGCGAACTCGGTGGAGATCTGGCCCATCACGCGCAGCGTGTTCGCCGACATCGGCTTACCGTCGGAGCGCACGCGCATCATGAAGTACTTGGACTCGAGCTTGTCGATGTTCTCATCGCCGGTCCAACCGCCGTCGTAGCCCTGCTCACGCTGGGTGTAGAGGCCCAGCCACTTGAAGCGGAACCGCAGGTCGGACTTGTCTATGCTGTCGAAGCCCTCTTTCGCGTACTTGTTGATGACTCGGTCGCGCGCGTTCAGCGGACCGTCGTCGTGCTTGACCTGCTCGGCGTCGTTGAGGGGGTCGCGGCTTCCCAGCGCCCACTGGCCTTCATCTCGAGTCTTGGCGGGACGG
Source organism: Mycobacterium cajalii (assembly GCF_045809005.2). Classification (NCBI taxonomy): domain Bacteria; kingdom Bacillati; phylum Actinomycetota; class Actinomycetes; order Mycobacteriales; family Mycobacteriaceae; genus Mycobacterium; species Mycobacterium cajalii. The sequence continues at coordinate 4,113,595 of NZ_CM141436.1, read as the reverse complement.
GCTGTGGTCATAACGTCTCCTTCTCGAACATCGCCGGCGATGGATTACCGGCCTAAACTGCGCGCCTCGCAGGTGATCGTTTTGGGCTGCACACCCCCGCAGCACGCGCCTAAAAGCAGGCTAGCTCGACTTCAACAATTATGTTTGTCGGCAAGAGTTGCCCGCAGGCACAACATTGGACCTACGGGTCACGACATTCATGGTGCGCCGGTCAGCAGCAGTTTAGTAGAGGTGTCCTTGTTGTGAGCCCACAAACCGACGTTGTGTGTGCGGCTTCACGTTGACGATGCGACGGTTGCGCGTGACGTTGATCGGGGATCGCGGAAGGGTTTGCCGGGCAATCGCTTTCGGCGACCGCGACCGTCATCTGGTCTCGGCGTCGCGGACGTCGCCGGGGGGCGATCGCCGCCCAGGGCATTACTCTTGGAAAATGGCACGGTAATCGATTCCCAGTAGGCTCGCGTTTTTCAAAGGGGACGTGGGCCCTGGCTGAAAGGTTCGTATGAGCGCCGACACAGTTCACGACGTGATCGTCATTGGTTCGGGTCCCGCGGGTTATACCGCGGCGCTTTACACCGCGCGGGCGGAGTTGGCGCCGCTGGTGTTCGAGGGGACGTCGTTTGGTGGGGCGTTGATGACGACCACCGAGGTGGAGAATTTTCCGGGGTTTCGTGAGGGGATCATGGGCCCGGCGTTGATGGATGAGATGCGCGAGCAGGCGTTGCGGTTCGGGGCCGATCTGCGCATGGAGGACGTCGAGGCGGTGTCGTTGCAGGGTCCGGTCAAGACGGTGACTGCTGAGGGGGTGACGCATCGGGCGCGGGCGGTGATCTTGGCGATGGGGGCTGCGGCGCGGTATCTGGGGGTGCCCGGGGAGCAGGAGTTGCTGGGCCGGGGTGTGAGTGCGTGTGCGACCTGCGACGGGTTCTTTTTCAAGGAGCAGGACATCGCGGTGGTCGGGGGTGGTGACTCGGCGATGGAGGAGGCGACGTTTTTGACCAAGTTCGCCCGCAGTGTGACGTTGGTGCATCGGCGGGAGGAGTTTCGGGCGTCGCGGATCATGTTGGATCGGGCGCGGGCCAACGACAAGATCCGGTTTTTGACCAACCACACCGTGGAGGCGGTCGAGGGCGTGGACACGATGACGGGTTTGCGGGTGCGTGATGTGGTCAGCGGGGTCGAGTCGACGTTGCCGGTGACGGGGATGTTCGTGGCGATCGGGCATGATCCGCGCTCGGAGTTGGTGCGCGACGTGCTTGAGGTCGACCCGGAGGGGTATGTGCTGGTGCAGGGGCGTTCCACGGCGACTTCGATCGAGGGGGTGTTCGCCTGTGGGGATCTGGTGGACCGCACCTACCGGCAGGCCATCACCGCGGCCGGCAGCGGCTGCGCGGCGGCCATCGACGCCGAACGCTGGCTCGCCGAGCACGTGAGCACCAGCGAAGCCGCACACGGCGATGCGACCGAGATTCCGGACAACACGTTGACGGGGGCCCGCAATGACTGACAGCACGGTGGACGTGACCGACGCGTCGTTCGCCACGGAGGTGCTTTCCAGCGACAAGCCTGTGCTGGTTGACTTTTGGGCGACCTGGTGCGGTCCGTGCAAGATGGTGGCCCCGGTGCTCGAGCAGATCGCCTCCGAGCAGGGCGAGCAGCTGACCGTCGCCAAGCTCGACGTCGACGCCAACCCGCAGACCGCCTCCCAGTTCCAGGTGGTGTCGATCCCCACCATGATCCTGTTCAAGGACGGCGAACCGGTGAAGCGGATCACCGGGGCCAAGGGCAAAGCGGCTCTGCTGCGCGAGATTTCGGAGTTCGTCGATTAGCTCATGGGGACCGACACCGCCCGAATCGCCTCGGCGAGGATTTCGGTGACGACCTCCGGCCGGGAGATCAGCGGCGCGTGATCGACCCGGTGTGTCCGCGTGTGGGCATTCATGCGTGCGGCCATGAACTTTTGGGTGGCCGGGTTGATCATCCGGTCTTCCTCGGCGATCGGATGCCAGGTGGGTAGCTCTTTCCATCCGGGTTCGGGCACCGGCTTCTGGATGTACGCCACGGCGATGGGCCGCCGGGCCGCGGCGAGCACCGCGTGTTCCCGGTCGCCCGCGTGCTGGGCGAAGGCTTCGGCAAGGGCGTTGGTGGGAAGCCAGATCCAACCCTGGTCGTCGGGTGCGAGTTCGGGTGCCCGCGGGTCCGGGGGATTGCGATAGAAGACGTCGGCGACGGCCTCGCAACACTGGGTTGTGCAACCCAGACGTGTTGTACGTTGTCGCCGGCGGGTCAATCGGGTGCGTGGCGCCAGAGAGTCGTTGCGGCGGTCCGCCTTCCGCGCTGCGGCAAGTAGCGCGGTGGGCGCCGCTCAGTCACATTGGCCACACGTGCCCCTGGCTTGGCCGACCGGCTTTGTGCCCGCCTCGTAGCGACAACCGTGCAGCGGCCGGATTTGTCGCTATGAGGCGGGCGCATCGGCACGTCCCCCAGACTTGTGACGCGTGGGGTCAGCCGAACAGCACGTCGGGGTTGAGGATGCCCGCCGGGTCGAAGCTCTGTTTGATGCGGCGCAGCAGGTCCACCTTGACCGGGTCTTCGAGTTCGAGGAAGTACGGGGTCTTGGCCCGCCCGAGGCCGTGCTCGCCGGAGATGGCACCGCCCAGTTCCATTGCGAGCGCGAAGATGTCGGTCATGAGCTGCTTGCGCGCGGCCGGGTCCTTGCAGAAGATCGCCAGGTGCACATTGCCGTCGCCGGCGTGCCCGCAGCCGACCGCACCGCCGCCCGCGGCCCCCGCCAGGTCCCGCGCGCCGGCAAGGAATTTCGGCATCGCGCCGCGCGGCACCACGGTGTCGATGATGTCGTCGGCGCCCATCGCCTTGGCCGTCCAGAACGCCTTCTCGCGGGCCTCGATGAGCTTGCGCGCCGAGGCCCCTTCGAGCACGTAGGCGTCGGCGGCGCCGAGCTCGGCCAGCAGCTCGCCGGCCCGCTCGACGTCCTCGTCGAGCCGGTCGGCCGTCCGGTTTTCCAGCGCCACAACGAGATAGGCCTGGCAGCTGTCGCGGATCGCGTCGGGAACACCCAGCTCCAGGTGCTGGGTGTGGACGAGCGCGGCCATCGTCATGTTGTCGACGTATTCGAGGATGTAGGGGCCGAGCCCACTGGCCAGGATCGCCGGCACCGCCGCCATCACCTGGTCGAAGTCGGCGAACGGGGCCAGCACGGTGGCGCTGTGCGCGAGCCGCGGGTGCAGCTTGACGATCACCTCGGTGGCCAGCGCCAGGGTGCCCTCGGAGCCGACGATCAGCTGCGTCAGGTCGTAGCCGGTGGACACCTTGGCGATCCTGCCGCCGGTGCGGATGATCTCGCCGGTCGGCAACACGGCCTGCAAGCCGACCACGTTGTGGCGGGCGATCCCGTACTTGACCGCGTTCATCCCCCCGGCGTTGGTGCCGACGTTGCCGCCGACGCTGGAGGACAGCTCGCCCGGGTGGACCATGTAGCGCAGCCCGCAATCGGCGGTCGCGGCGTCCAACTCGGTCAGCGTCACCCCCGGTTGCACGACGGCGACCTGATTGACGGTGTCGACCTCGAGGACCTTGTTCATCCGCTCGAAGGAGATCAGCAGCCCGTCGGCGCGGGGGATCGCCGCGCCCGACAGGCCGGTGCCCGACCCGCGCGCCGTCACGGGAACCTTGCTGGCCGTGGCGGTTTCGAGGAGCCGTGCGACCTCCTCGGCGCTCGACGGCTTGGCCAGGTAGGCCGGCTTCTGCGGCGGTGCGGTCAGTTCCTCGTCGTGGGCGTAGTCGTCGGGGATCGCGTCCCCGGTCAGCAGGTTGTGGGTTCCGACGATCTCCGCGAAACCCGCCGTCATGTTGCTCATGAACGCACTTTAGAACCCACCCCCTCGGCGGGACGCAGCATCCGCCCGCTCACGAGCGCCGAGAGCCGGCCGGGCAGGAGCCGTCCGCCGGCGGCCATCACCCGATAGCGCCACCCGGGCACGACCGCGGCGTGGCCACGGTCGAGGGCGCGCAGGCCCGCGGCCACGACGGGTTCGGGCGCGGCCAGGCGCCGATAGATCGCGGTGTGCGAGACGTCCGAGCCGAGCGCGTCGGCGGGTCTCGGCCCACAACGCCTGGCTGAGCGAGAGGACGAACGCCTTGGACGCGCCGTAGGTGGCCTGGTACGGGCCGGGCTGAAAGGCGATGGTGGAGGCGACGTTCAGGATGCCGCCGCGGCCGCGGGCCGTGACCGGCGAGGCCGATCGCGCCGCCCAGGAGCGGCCAGACCGGCCAGAAGTACGTCGCGGTGGTGGTGGCGGCGACCGCGGCCCAGACCGTGAGTACGACGACGGCCATGGCCAGGTAGGCGCCGGTGTGCGAGCGCACCCCGCGGCGCGCCGCGGCGGCGCGGGCGGCCCGGCGGCGGGGATCGTGGCGCCGGATGGAACACCGCGTCCAGGCGCGCTTCGTAGTCGGGCAGCTGCAGGTAGCCCTGGGCGAGGGCTTGGCCCAGGAGGTCGGCGGTCTTTTCGCGGTCGCGGTCGCCGGCCAGCAGTTCGAGTGGCGTGGTCATCGCGGGCTCCCTCCGCTGACGATGTGAATAGCATTAACATAAACCACGATGTTAATGTCGTCAACATGACACGGACCGCGCGGCGGGACAGCTACCACCACGGCGACCTCAAGCGCGCGCTGACCGACGCGGCGCTGGCGCTGGTGGCCGAGAAGGGGCCGAAGGGTTTCACGCTCACCGAGGCGGCCCGGCGCGCGGGGGTGAGCGCCGCGGCGCCGTATCGGCACTTCGCCGACAAGGCGGAGCTGCTGGCCGCGGTCGCCGAGCAGGGCTTCGATGAGCTGCACGCCGAGCTGGCGGCGGCCGCCGAGGGCGTGGCGGAACCGCGGGAGCGCGTGATCGAGCTCGGCCGGGTGTATGTGCGCTGGGCCGTCGGCCATCCCGACCACTATCAGGTGATGTTCGGAGCGGAGTCGCTCAAGGCCGAGCATCCGAGCCTGGCGACGGCCGCCGAGCGGGCGTTCGACGACCTCCTCGCCGCGATCACGACGTGTCAGGAGGCGGGCCTCGTCGGCGGGGGCGATCCGCGCGAACTCGCCGCGCCGCTGTGGTCGCTGGTGCACGGGATCGCGTCGCTGACCATCGGCGGCGAGCTGCGTGCGGTGGGCATCGGGCAAGATCCGGAGGAGATCGTCAAGAACGTTGTGGCCCAGCTGTTTTGACGTGCCGCGCGCTCACGGCTTATCAACCGGGTTCGTCGGCAAGCCGGCGCTGTCGCCGCTTGTCTTCGTACATCGCGGCGTCGGCCCGGTCCAGCAGACGGGTGGGGTCTTCGGGCGCTGTCGCCACCGCCACCCCAACCGCCACGCCTATGTTCAGCCGCAAATCCGGGCCGATCGTCATCGGCTCGAGCAGCGACCGGCGAATCCGCTCGGCTGTCAGTGCGGCGCCCTCGGCGTCCGCCCCCGGCGCCAGCACGACGAATTCGTCACCGTCGAGCCGGCCCGCCAGGGGGTCGTCCGCGTCGGCCCCGTTCACGACTTCGCCGCGGGTGCGGGCCACCTCGGCGATGCGGCGGGCCGCCTCGCGCAACACGCAGTCGCCCGCTTCGTGCCCGTGCTCGTCGTTGACCTGCTTGAAGCGGTTGAGGTCGATGAAGATGGCCGCCACCGGGTTCCTTTGCGTTGCTGCTGCCAGCCTCGCGTCCATCAAACTGCTCAGATGGCGGCGATTGGGCAGGCCCGTCAGCGAGTCGTGCAGGCCGAGGTGAGCGAGTTCGGCCTGCGCCCGGGCCAACTGGGCCGATTCGACCTCGTATGTCAGCAGCTGCGCCGCCTCGAGGTCGGCCGCCGTCCAGGGCGCGCTCGAGCCGCTGACTTGTTCCAGCCAGGTATCGAAAGACCTGCGGGGGTTGACCGATCCGGTGAAGTCGGCGCGTGGGTCCCCCAGCCAGCGGAGCTGCTGCGGCCGGTCTCGCCGGAACCAGATCACGAAGTCATCCGGCGCGGTGAGCGCGACGAACAGGCAGCCGGGCGCACCGAGCGAGTCGGCTGTCGATCGTGGCAAGCGGTCGGTGGCCCAGGGGGAATTCGAGGACGCGGTGGTGCGGATTTCGCCTGCAAGGCGTCGCACGGCGTCCTCGGGTGGCACCGCGCCAATAGGCCGGTATTGCCCGTCCGCGCTGGCGGCGGCGCCGTCGGCGCGGCAGAGCTCCAGCAGGTCACCGGGCTGCGACGTGAGTCCCTCGGCGATCGTGGGCGCGTTCTGCATCGCTGCGCGGAGCCGGTTCCGGATGGATTCGCGGCCGGCCGCGTCGTTGAGTTTGGAGATCTGTTCGGCCGCGGCGAGTTGCAGCTTCGCCTGCAGGACCACCAATTCGCACGCCCTGCGCATCGAACGCGAGAGTCGCCGGGGGTTCTCGGAGGTGCACGAGACGAGCCTGGTGAGCCGGCCGCCCTCGGCCATGGAGAACGAAATGCTCGCGGCGGTTTTCATATTGCGCATGTAGTCGAGGTGAAAGGGGGAAACGCTGCGCAGCGCGGCGCGGCCCAGGTCCAGGGCCGTGCCGGCCATGCGCGGCGAGGCGATGACGGCGACGTCGCCCTCGTCGACGTCGGGTATGTAGCGCGACGCCTTGCGGGTGTAGATCTGGCGGGCCTGGGGTGGAATGTCGCTCGCCGGAAAGTGATGCCCGAGGTATCGGACCAGTCCCGGAAGACGATCCTCGGCGACGATCTCTCCGTGCTCGTCTTCATGGAAGCGGTAGACCATCGCGCGGTCGAATCCGGTCAGCGCGCGCACTGCGCTCGCGACGGCCGCCTCGATCTTGGGCACGCTGGTCGCCTCGCCGAGCGCCTGCGAGGCATAGAGAACCGGGACGAGATTGGCTTGATCCTCCCCGTGCGCCCTCTCGATCTCGACGACGATCTGCCCGCCGGTGCGATGCAGGATCACATCGACCTTGCTGTCGGATGCTGCGGCCAGGCGCATTCCGTACAGGTCGGGCGACGACGGCCGGTGGCCGGTCTCCTCGATCGCCTGCTCGAGCCGCTGCTGTTCGTCGGGGGAGAAGATGCTCATCACCGGCGAATCGAAAAGCTGGTCCGGCTCCGCCCCGAGGAACTCGGCGGTGTTCGCGCTGGTGTAGGTGATGCGGCGATCGTGCAGGTCGGCCGCAATCAGCGCCCCGTGGGTTTGAATTCGGCCGGACAGGTGCAGCTGCTCGTTCGCGCACTCGTCGGGAATCTGCGCGCCCGGATGCTCGTGGGAGGTCATCGCACCGGCCCCGAAGAGGCATCCGTCCGGTTCAGGATGTCGCGGATCAGCGTGAAAGCGGCCAGCGCACCCGCAACCACCCGCGCGGAGTCCGCCCCGGACTCGCCGAAGACATCCAACGCCGTCTTGAACCGCCGCCAGTGCCGTCCGAGGTCGAGCCCGTCGGAGGAGAAGAAGGCCCGCGGGAAGTCGCACCCGCACGCGGCGAGGTCGGCGGCGATCACGCGGCCGCCGAGCACCGATCCGGCCGCGACGTACGCCGCGCCGATCCTCTCCTCGCGGCCTCCGTCGAGCCGATTTGTGAAGACCGGCCCGTGGGGAGCGGGAACCTGTTCGGCGGCGGGTAGCCGCGCCGACATCGACGCGACGTCTGCTCGCAGCGCCTCTGTCCTGTTCAGCAAGGCCGTGTCCGCGCCGAGCTCTTTGGCGACCGTCTCCCGGCTGAACTCCGCCACCGCCGTGTGGAAGATCAGCAAGCCGTTGAGCACGGCAAGGTATTCGGACGCATCGGGGCGGCTGAAGTCGAGACGCATGCTCGCCTCGACGGCATGGTGCGCCTGCGCCGTGCGGTCACGGAGAAGCCGGGCAAGGCCGGGTCCTCGGTTTGCGGGGTGTGGCATCTATCCGCGCCTCACTCCGGGGGTGAAGGTGACCGGCAGCGTGGCCAGCCCGGTCATGCTGGGGTTGCCCAGGTACTGGCGGACGCCGTCGAGTTCGACGCGGTAGTCGGGGATGCGGTCGAGCACCGCGGCGACCATCACCTGCGACATCAGGCGCGCCAGGTGCGAGCCGATGCAGCGGTGCGGCCCGAGCCCGAACGCGACGTGGCGGTTGGGTGCGCGGTCCAGGACGATCTCGTCGGGCCGGTCGAACTCCTTCTCGTCGTGGTTGGCCGAAAGCCAGCTGAGGACGACGCGGTCGTTTTTCCGCAGGTGTTGACCGTCGATTTCGACGTCGCGGGTCACGGTGCGGCTCAGGGTCTGGTTGACCGAGAAGTAGCGCAGGAACTCGTCGGTGGCGCTGCGGAGCAACTCTGGGTGGTCGATGAGGTGCCGGCGCAGCTGGGGGTGGGTGCCCAGGTGCAGCAGGGTGAGCGCGGTGTGGGAGGTGGTGGTGTCCACGCCGCCGGCGATGAGGTTCCACAGGATGTTGAGCAGTTGTTCGTCGGTGAGGCGCCGGCCGTCGAACTCGAACGCGAGGAGGAAGCTGGTCAGGTCGTCGCGCGGATCGCCGCGTCGGGTGGCCGCGAAGTCGAGGACGCCCTGCATCAGGGCGGGCACTTGCGCGATCGCGCCGGCGTAACCGGGGCTGTCCTGCGGGAGGGCCATGACGGAGTGGAACAGGTCGGCGTATTGGTGCCAGTTGTCGTAGGGCAGGCCCATGAGTTTCATGGTGAGGATGGCCGGGACCGGGCTGGCGTAGTCCAGCACGATGTCCATTCGGCCCTCGTCGATGCGTCGGTCGAGGAACTCGTGTGCTTTCCGCTGCATGAACGGCTCGAGTTCGTGCACGGCGCCGGGGGAGAGGAACGGGGCCAGCGCGTGTCGCAGCGCCTGGTGATACGGGCCGTCGATCTCGCCGATGCCCAGCGCCGGTTGGCCTTCGGGGCGCGGGACACCCATCTCGCCCTGGTAGTCGACGCCGTCGTCGGCGTCGGGCTCGTATTTGTGGGCGAAGGTCTCGCCGTCGCGGGCGGCGCGGCTGACGGCGTCGTAGCTGCTGAGGTACCAGAAGCCGCCGTAGTTTGTGTTCCAGGCGATGGGGCATCGGCGTCGGAGGTCGGCGTTGACGGCCAGTTCGTCGAGGTTGAATGCGTCGGAGTGATGGTCGAATCCGACAATCGCGTCGTCGGTGACGCCGGGGCGTGTGACCATCGGAAAGCCTTTCACGGCAAGGAGATCTGGCCGAGTTGGGGATTGCGCGCGTAGTGGGTTTGTCTGTGCATTATTACGCCTTCGAACGGTGCGGAGATAGCGTTCGCTGTCAGGTTTCGAGACCGGCCGGCCGCTGTTTGGTCGCAACGTAGAGTTGGACGCTGCCGAAACCACCGATTTGCTCGTGGTGGACGTCGAACCCGAAGCTGTCGAAGAGCGCCGGCATGTCGCGAATCACGTCGCCCACGCGCTTCCACAAGCCGGCCACGGTGCGGCCCAGCCGGTTGCCGTCGTCGGGACAGCCCACGTCGATCAACACCAGCCGCCCCTGATGCCTTAGCACGCGATGCATTTGGGTCATGACCCGTTGAGCGTCGGGATAGCCGCTGAAGGACACGGTGTTGACGACGGTGTCGAACTGGGCGTCGGGGCAGGGCAGCGCCTCGACGTTTGCCTGACGCAACTGGGCCGTCACGCCCGCCCGGCGCAGGTTGTGCCGCGCGATCGCAACCATACGCGCGGGGCCATCCGACGAATTGTGCCGGCTCATCGCGGCTCCCTTTCGCGCCCAGCGTGGGTGTCGCCGGATCGGCGGCGCGGCCGTGGCACCGGGATCCGGTCGCTAAGCTATCAGGCTAGGTGGTCGGCCAGGCACGGATTCGCGGGCAGTGGGCGCCGGGGCCGCAAGACGCTGCCGGGAGGATTGTAATGGAAAGCCACCGAACGGTTTTCAACCATGTCGGGTTGTGCGTCGCGGATCGGGAGCGGTCGCGGCTTTTCTACGAGGGGCTACTCGGGTTCCGGTTCTGGTGGGAGATCGACCCGCCCGACGATCTCACCGCCAAGCTCGTGGGGCTGCCCGAGCCGCTGGGAACGCATGCGACGTATCTGGTGCGCGACGGGTTCGTGCTCGAACTGATCGACTTCTCCAAGCGCGACGTTCATGCCGGGCCCGAGCGTGTCATGGACCAGGTGGGACTGACGCACATCTCGTTCTCGGTGTCCGACCTGCCCGGTGTGCTGGCCCGGGTCGTGGAGTTCGGGGGATCGGTGGTCGCCGAATCGGTGACCGAGGGGTCGGCGATGATCCGCGATCCCGACGGGCAGCTGCTGGAGCTGCTGCCCGAGGGGTGGTTTGCGGTGTTGCCGCCGCGGCCGTAGCGCGCCGGCCGGCGAGAGCGGGCTTGTTGTCGGTGCCCGGTGGGATCGTGTCGTTCATGGAGACGACGACCCGGTGGGAGGCCGCCATGATCGCAGTGAAGTTGACGGGTGCGGCGATGCTGGCGGGTGCCGCTTTGGGCGTCCTGACGACCGCCCCGGCGCACGCCGCTCCGCCGTGCGCGCAGTTCGGTACCTGCCAGTACATGCCGAACCCCAATTACGACGGCCCCTTGTTGCCGACGTGGGACACTCCCGGAACCTACGGCGGCTGGACCAACCTTCCGGTGATGTGCGACCCGGCGGCGTATCGGTGTGAGCAGTACGTGCCGGTGCCGTGACCGGCCCCGTTCTGAACGCCTACAACTGTGCTACGTTTGTAGCATGTCCGAGGTGGGCTCCCGTGAGCTGCGCAACGATACGGCGGGAGTGCTCCGGCGGGTGCGTGACGGGGAGGACGTCACCATCACCGTGAACGGCCGCCCCGTCGCCGTCCTCACCGCGATTCGCCCCCAGCGCAGGCGCTGGCTGAGCAGGACAGAGCTGTTGACGCGGTTGCACCGCGCCCAAGCCGACCCGGGGTTGCGCGCGGACCTTCGCGCGCTCGCCGGCGACACGACCGAGGATCTCGGGCCGATCCGATGAGCACGACGCGGGCGGCCGGAGTGCTGGACACCTCGGTGTTCATCGCGACTGAAAGCGGCCGTCCTCTCGACGCGGCGCTGCTCCCCGAGGAGGTCGCGACCACCGTGGTCACCTTGGCCGAACTGCACGTCGGCGTGCTTGCAGCGCCGACCTCCGACATCCGGGCGCAACGCCTCGCCACACTGGAATCCGTTGGGGATATAGAGGCTCTGCCGGTCGATGAGGACGCGGCCCGCATGTGGGCGCGGCTGCGGATTCATCTTGCCGAGTGCGGTCGGCGGGTACGGGCGAACGACCTGTGGATCGCGGCCATCGCGGCGTCGCGTGGATTGCCGATTGTCACCCAGGACAACGATTTTGATGCCCTCGAGGGCGCCGCGAACCTGACGGTCATTCGGGTCTGACGCTGCCGGCCGAGTCGGCGCCGTTTGTGCCCGCCTCGCAGCGACACGCCTTGGCGCAGGTGATTTACGCCCGGTCGTCGGCTCAGGTGAGCAGTCCCCGGATGTCGTCGGCGGTGAGTGCGGAGCCGAACGCGTTGCCGTCGTCGATGACGCTGGCGAACAGCTTGGCCTTGCGGGCGTTCAGCGCCATCACCTTGTTCTCGATGGTGTCGCGGGCAATGAGCCGGTAGACCATGACGTTTCGGGTCTGGCCGATACGGTGGGTGCGGTCGATGGCCTGCGACTCGGTGGCCGGGTTCCACCACGGGTCGAGCAGGAAGCAGTAGTCGGCTTCGGTGAGGTTGAGGCCGAACCCGCCGGCCTTGAGGCTGATCAGGAACACCGGTGCGGTGCCCTCCTTGAACCGCTGTATCGCGGCGGCGCGGTTGCGGGTTCGCCCGTCCAGGTAGCAGTAGTCGATGCCCTCGGCGTCGAGGCGATCGCGGACCCGGCCCAGGAACCGGGTGAACTGGCTGAACACCAGCGCTCGGTGACCGCCGTCGACGACGTCGCGCAGCTGCTCGGCGAGCGCGTCGATCTTGGCGCACGCCAGCGTGTCGTGCGCGGGTTCGACGAGACCCGGGTGCAGCGCCATCTGCCGCAACACGGTCAGCGACTTCAGGATGGTAAACCGGTTGCGCTGCATGTCATCGAGCAGGCCGAGGACCTTCTGCCGCTCGCGCGCCAGGCGTTTGTTGTAGAGGGCGCGGTGCCGCGGCGGCAACTCGATGTCGAGGACCTGCTCTTGTTTGGGCGGCAGTTCGGCGGCCACGAGTTCCTTGGTGCGGCGCTTGACCAACGGTTTGATGCGGCGCCGAAACAGGGCCAAAAGCTCGGCGTCGCCGCTTTTTTCGATGGGTTTGGCGTAGAAGTCGGCGAACTTGGTCGGGCTGGGGAAGAGCCCGGGTGCGGTGATCGACAGCAGCGACCACAGCTCCATGAGGTTGTTCTCCATCGGGGTGCCGGTGATGGCCAGCTTGAACCGCGTGGCCAGCTTGCGGGCGCACTGGTAGGTCTTGGCGTGGTGGTTCTTGACGTATTGGGCTTCGTCGAGGATCAGCCCGGACCAGGTGCGGTCGGCGTGGGCGTCGAAGTCGAGCCGAAACAGCGTGTAGGAGGTGACCACGACGTGGGCGCCTGCCGCCAGCTCGTCGAGGTCGGCGCCGGCGCGGCGCAGGGTGTCGTAGAGCGCCACGACCGACAGCTCGGGCGCGAAGCGCGCGGCCTCGGCGGCCCAGTTGGCCACCACGCTGGCCGGTGCGACCACCAGGAACGGTGCCATGTCCGGATACTGTTGGCGGACTTGGCAGATCAGCGCCAGCGTCTGGATCGTCTTGCCCAGGCCCATGTCGTCGGCCAGGATCCCGCCGAGGCCGTGGGTGTACAGCGTCGACAGCCAGGAGAACCCGTCGGCCTGATACGGCCTCAGCTCGGCGCCCAGGGTGGTCGGTACCGCCGCCGGTTCCAGGCCCCCCAGGGCGCGCAGCCCGTCGACCTGGCGGCGCCACTCGTCGGCCTGCCGGGTGACGACGCCCAGTTCGGCCAGTTCATCGAACAATCCGACCTGGAAGCGGCTGATCCGGGGTGGCCCGTCCTCGGCGTCGGTGAGCGCGCGGGCCTCGTCGATGAGCTGGCGCAGCTTGACCAGCTCAGGCTTGTCCAGGGCGAAGTAGACGCCGTCGGCCAGCAGCAGGTGGGAGCGGCCCGACGCAAGTGCGGTGAACACGCTGACGAACGGAACCTGTTTGTCCTCAATGCTGATCGTGACGCCCAGGTCGAACCAGTCCGTTTCGCCGGCCACCGCGTCCGTCGTCACCGCGATCACCAGGGAGCCGCCGGCCTCCCGGTAGTCCGCCGGGGCGCCGAGCACCTCGAGGGTGACCTCGGGCAGCTCGCTGAGCAGCGGTTCGATCTCGGTGGCGAATCGCATAGTGTGCAGGCCGGACAGCGATGTTCCGGTGAGCGTGCCGTCGGCGCTGCGGAGGCCAACCTGCTCCAGCGGCACGTCGATGCTCGAGGCGAGCGCGCTCTCGGCCGGCAGGTCACGGAAATCGGCGAGCCGATGCGCATCGACCGGGACGCGAATGTCGTTGTCGTCCAGCCGGTAGGCCCATTCCCAGGTCAACTCGAGCAGGTGGTCGTCCTGATAGTCGGCGCGCAGGACCAGGGCCGGCCCGACGATCGTGGGCGGCGTGAAGGATCCGTCGGAGGAGGTGATGGCCGCGATGCGGCGCAGCCTCGGGTAGTAGTCCGCGGCGAAGCGCGGCGCCTCGCCCGCGGGGATGACCAGCGGCTGGTCACCGAGAGCCATGCGCTGCAACGCCTCCGGGGCCGGCTTGTCCAGGCGGGCCAGCCGCAATCCGCCGTCGTCGTAGACGGCGCCGTGACCCGAGGCGCCGATGAACGCCAGGGGCCGTGCCGTCGCGCCGTCGACGCGAAGCGCAGGCGCGACGGTCAGGTCGCCGGCCTCGTTGGCCGTCACGTCCAGGCACAGCTGCCCCTCGGCGTAGGGCGGCACCTCGCGCAATGGCCGGGCCTGCAACAGCCGCACCCCGACCCGGCGCGCCTCGTCGAGCAGCGACCATAATTGCGGGGATCCGAATCGCAGCAGCGAGATCGTCTTCCCGTCGTCGTACCCGTAACCACCGTACGAATAGCTGTAGTAGCCGGCCGAAGTCGAGCTCGACGCCCGGAAGGTGGAATAGAGCTCCTGCAGCAGCCGGACCTGGGCTTCGGGATAATTGTGGCGCAGCGCGGGCAGCCTGGCCCAATTCAGGTCGCCGGCCACCCAGCCGCCGCGCTTTCCGGGCCGCACCAGCCGGGCGTGGAGAATCGGCGACGTTCCGTTCACCGCCAACGTCAGCTCGACGGCCAGCGGTGTCCTGGTGTGGTCGTCGTTGGTGGGACCCGGGGGCAGCAGCGCGTCGAGGGATCGGCGCCATGCCGGGGGAGCCGGCGGGGCCGGCGCACGGGCGGGCCGCAGCACCGTGGGCCCGGCGGCGGCGAGGACGACCGCCGCGACATGCTTGCAGTCCTCTTCCATCGGGCAGCTGCAGTCCCCGCCGTCGAGCGCGTACGTGTCGGTGTCGATGGGCATGAGTTCCGCCGTGGTCTGGTACGTGTGGCCGTTGTTGCCGCGGACGGTGCCGAGAAGTTCTTCGGCGTCGGGGTCCCACAGGCAGCGCAGCACGCGCCCCTCGCGCGCATACGCCATGCCACGGCGCCAGGTGTCGGCGTCGAGCACTTCGAAGGTACTTTCCAGATCGATCGACGGATACATCAGCGACTGCATGACCGCACCGTAGCGATGGGGGCCGACAAAACGGCCCGACCACGCCGCGCGGCGGCCCAAAGTGGGACAGATGAGGTTTGTGAGGCCGTGGTGCTATGCGCCCGCCACGTAGCGATACGACGATGCGCGCATCTACCACCACCTCTCCGGCCCAAGTTGGAGGCTCTTCTGCAGGTCGGTGTCGGCGGCGCGCACTGCGGCTTCCTCGATGCGGTACGCAACAGCGATGTCAGCGAAGCGTCCCGTCGTCATGTTCGCGCGGTGGCAGACCGTACGTTCGAGCGCGGCCGCAACGGCAAGGGGGCCGTGCGAGCTGAGGATGCTGTCTTCATCGGGCAGCCGCCACAGCGCGGCGAGGCAGCGCAGAACAGCGGGCAGACCAAATGTGGGAATGACGCTCCGCCACAGGAGTTCGCCAACAGGTCCGAGCGGGATCCGGGGCTGCGGCGGAGCATGCACGGCTTGCCGGCCAGCACCCGGCGCCCAGGGAACCAGTCGCGCCGGCATGTACGGTGGCCGGTCATAGGGCAGGATTTCGTTGATCTGTCCCGCTTCCGCCGCCATTTGCCACCGCAGTAGGAAGGGAAAATGTTCTCCGGCAGCGGTTTCCACGTAGCCGATTGACGTGTGGCGTGCGCCAGACGACGCCGTTGTTGTGCGGGTGACGGCGACCAGATCCTCGGCCGGCGGGATCCCGACCGCCCGGGCGGCGCCGGACGGGCCGTACAGCCGAACTACTGCCGCAGCAGGCGAATCCGGCACGCACAGACGTACCACCCGGCGGTCGTTGCCTACCACCGCCTCCCACAGCTTTCCGGCCAGCTTGTCCGCGAGTTTGTCGAGCCTGGCCGGCGTCGGGCTGAGAGGGGCGCCGGGCTGGGCGCGTACCGGGGACGCCTGCTTCTTGGGTGTCAGCCGTGGCGCGGCCGCCTGGTCTGGCTTCGTGGCGGCGGGCCGCGCCGGTGGTCTCGGGGGCTCGGGGGCGATCTGGACGGTGGGGCGGGAAACACAGCCGGCGCATCCCAGCCTCGTCTTCGTGGCGACCAATTGCCCGTCAGCACCGCAGTGTGGGCACGCGATGTCGGCGAAACGGCCCAATGGGATGAGCCAATCGAGTGTCAACGGATACCGCCGGTCGCCGCGGCGCACGTCGACCGGCAACCGCCATACCGGCACTTCGTAGAGGTGCAACCGATACGGCCGAACTTGGTGGCTCGCCTGATACTTCTCTCGGGTTTCGGCGATCCGCCGGGCGCGCTCGGACCGTACGCTGTCGGCGCGTGCGTCCAGCAGCTCCCGCCGGTCGGCAGGAGCTTGCGCTCGCCGCCGCTCGATCGTGGCTAGCGCATCGCGGTAGTAGGCCTCGACTCGTTCGAGCTCCGCGTCGCGGACCTTGCGGACGTCGTCACCGAGCTCGGATCGCCGCCGCTGCGCACACTGTTCGATATCCCGGTCGGCGCAACCGATCGCGGCGGTCAGGTCAGTGAGTGACAGCGAACCATCTGTCCGCACCGTCGGCAACGCGGCCAGCTTCACACTGACCTGGGTGAGGAGTTGGCGTCGCCGCTGCACGTCTACCCAGCATTCGGCGCATTCCTGGTAGTGGTCGTCGCTGGAGAGCGTGTAGTCGACCAGCGCCCCGACACGCAGAAACGAACGCACCGACCGCGTCGGTGTGCCCGAAGCATCGATCCGTCCATGATCGATGGCGAACTGGTCGCGCGCGATTCCCTGCAGGTGCTCAACCGGTGGTGGTGGCGTGGCGGCCACCTCCACGGCCATCGCGGCGACGTCACCCAGCGCCAGGACCGCGTCGGCGGCGCGTCCCAGCGCGGGATGCCCGGCCGAGAGCAAGGTCGCACCGTCCTCGCGGGCCACATCAGGATCGGCGGTGACCCGCAGCTCCTCGGGAAGCTCCAGCGTCGTCTGCAGAGTCGGTGGGAGCATCACCAGCGCCGTATCGCCACTGGATTCGGTGAGTCCTCCGATCGCTTCGACATATCGCAGCCAGAAGTCCAGGCCCACATCAGCGTTCGTCACGACGGCCCGCCCACCAGCAGGTCGACATCCGCACGGCTTCGCAGGTAGCTGCCTCTTGCCTCGGCGAGCGCGTTGCCGAGTGTGTCGAGCCGTCGCTCGAACTCATCGTCATCGGCGGCATCGACGAACGCATCGAAAACCTCGGTCTCGAAATCGAAGTCGTCATCGACCCGGCCGAGGATCATGTCAAGTTCGCCGACAACGAGTTCGAACAGGTTGATCTTCGCTTCGAGCACATGCATGATCCGTTGTTCGATGCTGCCCCGGGAGACCAGATTGGTCAGCGTCACGTCGTGTTCCTGCCCGACCCGATGCAGCCGGCCGACCCGCTGTTCGATCTGCATGGGGTTCCACGGCAGATCGAAGTTCACCATGACGTGGCAGAACTGCAGGTTGCGACCCTCACCCGCTGACTCGGTCGACAGCAGGATCGGCGTTTCGCCGCGGAATTGCGCGATCGCCGACTCCTTCTCCGCCCGGGTAAGGCTGCCGTGATACACCGCGGACGTCATCCCGGCGGCCTCGACCGCGGCGACGAGTCCATCCAGTGCTTGGCGAAACCCGGTGAACACCAGCACCTTCTCACCCTTGCTGAGGTGGCGCTGAAGGAGTTCGACGAGTACCCGCACTTTGCTCGGCTCTCGGATGGCGCGGGCACACTCAGCGAGGTCGGCCCATCCGAGCTTCGCGAGCGTAGGTGCGGCGGCCGCGGGGCTGGAACCGGCCAGTCGGGTCAGGCCCCGCAGGGTGAACCGCGCCCGTCGCGGCCCCGTTGCCGCTGACCTGATTCGCCGAACGATATCGGCGTAGAGGCCGGCCTCGTGGATGCCGGGCGTTACCATCACCGTCTCGGCGAGGCGAGGCGGCAGCATCACCGCCACCTCGCTGCGGCGATGTCTGACTATCACCTCTCGGGTCCGTGCGCGCAGATCCTCAAGATTCTGTGGTTTCGATTCAGCCGATGCCGCAGCGTGTTTGGCGCGGAACTGGGCGGGCGTGCCCAGCAGCCCGGGCGCGACGAGACTGACCAACTGGTACAGGTCGGACAGCTTGTTCTCCACCGGTGTTGCGGTCAGCATCAGCAGGTAACGGGCTTGGAGACTGCGCGCGAGCTTGCCTGACGCGCTTCGCGGATTGCGGAGCCGATGCGCCTCATCGAAGATCACCAGATCCCAGTTGGCAGCGGTGAGCCTGCCCAGCAGTGGATCGCGGCGAGCGGCAGCGAGCGATGCGATAGTGACCGGTCGGTCAATGCCGCTCTCGCGGGCGGACGTCGACTCAGATTGAGCGACCACGGTCGGCACCCCGAACTTGCGCTCGAGCTCGTCGCGCCATTGGTCGACAAGTCCCGCGGGGACGACCACGAGCACGTGGTTGGCGAGCCCGCGCATGCGTAACTCGGATAGCACCAATCCCGCCTCGATCGTCTTGCCGAGCCCGACCTCGTCGGCCAAAATGCCCCGGCCGCGCATCCGCCGCAACACGGTGCGCGCCGTCTGCAACTGATAGTCGAACGGCTCGAACCTCAACCCCGGTATCGCGAGCAAGGTATCGAACCCCGGGCGTGCCCAGACCTTGACGGCATCATCGACGATCGTCGACCAATCCGGCTGCGGCCGTGTGCCATTGCGCAACCGTGTCAGCAGCGGCAAGTAAGCGGACAGGTCTGTTGCCGGCGTCTCGTCGGCAGCGTTGGCGACGGTCATGTGGCCCCCTCTCATAGCCCGGGTGCATCCTTGCGCCGGAACGGTACCGGCGACTACCGACATGTCCGATAGCCCACGCCGACGTGTGACCAATGAGGCCGATGCGATTCTCGCGAGTGCGCGACGGGCGAAATCAGATCAGCGTCAGATTGTGCGTGTCGGCGTGCCGGACAGCGTCAAGGGGTATGGACTGGTCGAGAGTTGCGAACCGGCCGCCATTGGCGGTTGCAAGGGCCAGCAGATATGCGTCGGTCACCTGACGATGCCCATGTAATCGTGAGCGGTCGATGAGCTCGTCATCGAGCAGACTGACCGAACATGGCCAGTACTCGTGATGTTCGGTCGCTGCGGCCCGCGCCAATTTGGCGATCGCCCGTGAAGGAGGAACCGGGCTGGGATATCGAGGCTGGCTGATGATTCGAACAAAGCCGTTTTGCGTGAGTGCACAGGACGCCCAGCCATGGACGATCTCGGCGCCGATCCATCGGCGAACACGCTGGTGATCGACGTGATCGCTGTCGAGCAATGCGATGAGGACATTGACATCCAGCAGAGCGCGCGTCACACGGCTTCCTCGTCACGCAGCCGGTCGACAAGGGCATTGGACACCGCCGGCCCCCGATGTTCGAAGGGTTCGAAGCCGTGGAAGCTTTCCGTCCCCGTGCCGGGATCGGTGTTTTGTTGTTGCGTCAGCGCCTGCCGAGCAAGGTCGGACAGAACCTGCCCTGCTGTGCGATTCTCGCGGCGCGCGCGTTCCTTGACCGCGAACAGTACGTCGTCATCGAGTGACAGTGTGGTGCGCATGCATCTGATGTTAGTGCATCATTTGGGAGAACGGTGGCGGCGCGTAGCGAATCGGCCTGATCCACCGGCCCCGTGCCGCCGCATCGATGCATCATGATGCAGTGATGCTAGGGTGGGGCGTGCGCACCACCATCGACCTGCCCGACGACCTGCACAAACAGGCGTTGGCGATTGCGCGGGACACCCGACGCACGTTGAGTCAGACCGTCGCCGACCTCGTTCGGCGCGGCCTCGCCTCCGGTGACACGGCCGCGATCTCCGCAGACCCCAGGACCGGGTTGCCGGTGGTGAGCGTGGGGACCGTCGTGACATCCGAGGACGTGCGCTCTTTGGAGGACGAGCAGTGACGGTGCTGCTCGACGCGAATGTGCTCATCGCGCTGGTCGTCGCGGAGCATGTGCACCATGACGCCGCCGCGGACTGGCTGGCGGCATCCGACGCGGGATTCGCGACCTGCCCGATCACCCAGGGCAGCCTCGTCAGATTCCTGGTGCGGGCCGGGCAATCGGCGGCAGCGGCGCGGGATGTCGTCAGTGCGGTGCAAGCATCGAAACGTCACGAGTTCTGGCCCGACAGCGTCTCTTTCGCCGACGTCGAGGTCGGTGGTGTGGTCGGCCACCGCCAGGTGACGGATGCCTACCTCGCTCAGCTCGCACGAAGCCGCGACGGGCGGCTGGCGACCCTTGACAGTGGCTTGGCGCACCTGCACAGCGATGTCGCGGTACTGGTTCAGCTGGCAGCCTGATGTCCGAAATCCGACCTGGTGCCGCCGGCGCCGACTGCTCGACGAGTTGCACCGCTTGCTCACCGGTGCGGAGCGCGCGGCTCACGGAGGCGGAGGGGCGGCTTTACGACGGTGCCGGCCTGCCTTCGTGATTGTCGACGCGTCGGCGGCTGTTGCGATCGTGCTTGGCGGAACAGGCGGCGGGCTTGCCGAGATGCTCTTGGACGCAACGGCACCCAAGATGTCGGCGGCCAACTTGGTAGAAGTCAACGCCGTTTTGACCCGTCGGCTGCGGACCGAGGATCAACGGAGGGGGGCTCGGTTATTCGGGGCGTAGCACTTCGGCTGCGGCGTCCTCTCCGGAGCGGATGGCGCCGTCGATGTAGCCGTTCCAGATCGTGGCGGTTTCGGTGCCCGCCCAGTGGATGCGCCCTACCGGGGCGCGCAGCGCCGGGCCGAACCCCGTCCAGGCGCCGGGCGGCATCACCGCGGCGTAGCAGCCGCGGGTGAACGGTTCGGTCGACCAGTCCTTGTCGAGGTAGCGCTGCGGTCGCGCGGCCCGCGGGCCGAAGAGCCGGGTGAAGGTGCCGACCAGGACGTCGCGGCGCTCCTCGGGGGAGGCGGGGGAGAGCCGGCGCGCCTCGCGACCGTCGAGGAAACCGAGCAGGACACCCGGTGACCCGCTGGGTGGGCTGTTGTCGAAGACGGCGCTGACGGGGCCCTCGGTGCTGATCGCCTGGCCGCTGAGACCGTCGCTGCGCCAGAACGGTTCGTCGTAGACGGCCATGCATTTGACGACCGAACCCATGGGCATGCGTTGGGTGAGCTGGTCGCGGGCGGCGGGCAGCGCCGGTGCGTAGTCGATGCGGCCGGCCAGGGTGGGGGGCACGGCCACGATCACCCGGCGGGCGCGCAGATCGTCGCCGCCGTCGGCGACGACGGTGACGCCCTCGTCGTCGTGGCCGATGCGGCGCACCGGGCGCCCGAGCAGCACGCGGTCACCGAGTTCGCGGGCCAGCCGCTCGGCGAGCAGGTAGGTGCCGCCGACGACGCGGTCCTGTTGGGCGCCGCCGCCGGTGCCGATCAGGTCGTCGAGACCGCCGGCGGAGTGGATGTAGAACAGCACGTGCAGCAGCGACACGTCGTGCGGCTCGCACGCCCACACGACCTTGAGCGCCACGCGCAGCAGGCGGCGCGCGTCGTGGGTGAAAACGTTGCGGGACAGCCAGGTTGCGAACGTCATCGCGTCGTGGTGGTCGGCGCGGGGATCGGTCCAGGGGGCATCCAGTGCGACGCGTTTGGCCATGCGGTCCAGGCGCAATTGCGCCTGCCCGAAGTCCGCCAGCACGAGCGGGTTGATCGCGGGGATGTCGCCGCGGTAGCGGGTCAGTCGGCCGCCGCGGCGCTCGAGGAGGCGCTGGCCCCGGTCGTAGGTCGGGTGCAGCGCCAGGCCCAGCCGCTGGGCCAGCGCGCGGGCGCGGTGCTGGGTGGGGCCCAGCCATTGGCCGCCCACCTCGACGATCTGTGTCGGGTCGGCCGGGTCCAGCGCCTCGTTGAGGACGCGGCCACCGACCCGGTCGCGGCCCTCCAGAACCAGCACCGAGTTGCCGGCGGCGCTGAGCCGATCCGCGGCGGACAGGCCGGCCATGCCCGCGCCGACGACGATCACATCAGCGTCTGTACTCATCGCGGGCTTCCTTGTTTACCGGTGTTGGTGTCCAGCTTGCCCGTGGTCGGGGAGGCGGGAAACACCTGGGTTGGCATCATCGGCTCCGGTTACCGACGCGTGGCGCCGGACAAAAATGTTGGTCGGGCAGGCAATCACGCGTAGTCAGCCCAGATTTCGGCGAGCATGGCGGCGCGGGGCAGCAGGGACCGTGCCGAAGCCCCGACGGTCCACGCGCGCCCGTCGGTGTCGTCGATCAGGTCGAGCCCGAGCATGATCGCAGACTCTTGGGCGATCGCGACCTGCACATCGACCTCGGTGATGGGTTGCCCGGCGCGCTGCCAGCCCCGCCCGAGCAGCTCATAGACTTGCGCCGCAAGCTGTCGACGGCCGAGGGGGCCGTGCGCGGCCAGTGCGCCGATCGTCAGTTCGGTGATCTCGGTAGCAAAGGCGTTGGGGCCGAACGCCGATCGGAGCCGGCGGACCACGTCGAGATCGTCGCCGGCCGCGCGGGTGGGCGCGAGCACGCCGTGGCGCAGCCGCAGCAGCCCCACCCGGCGCAGGAGCCCGTGCAGCGCTGCCAGCGGTGGCAGGTCATCCTCGATGGCGGCGGGCCGACCCAGCGGGTACCAGCGCGGCCGGTGCTCTTGCATGCTGCGCACGATCGTCCTCGGCAGCCGTCCGCCCGGGGTGAGCCGGACCCCGTCGGCGACGAGGTCGAGCAGTAGTCGCACACTTTCGGGCACCTCGCCGACCGCCTGGCGCACCCTCAGGTCGGTGGCCGCCCGGTCGAAGGGGCGCAGCCGGTTGCCGACCCAGCCGCGCATGCGTTCGTGCTCGGCGTGGGTCGGGTCGGCGAGGACGTCGAGCAGTTCGGCGTAACCGCCTATCCCGCCGCAGTCTTCGGGCGGGCACGCGCCGTGCCCGTCGACACAGCCCGGCGCCGGGCCGCCGCGACCGAGCACCTCGACGTCGTGGGTCCAGCCGTCGCCGAAGTCGTAGAGGTACTCGAACCGGGCGCCGAGGTCGGCCAGTCGTGCGCCGGCCTCGTCACGTTGATCGTCCGGCCACACGTCCCCGCCCGGGATATCCATCCCGTAGGTCGCGTCCGGCGTGACGAACTGGTGCAGGTGCGAGTCGGTCCACCCGATCGCGGCCTGCAGCACGTCGTGCAGCTCGGGCAGCGTCGCCGACGCGGGCACGTCGATCACCCGGGTGACCGCGGGTTCGACACCGCAGAGCACCACCTGAAGGCGGGCGGTCTTCACCGCTGTTGTTCCGGGTCGACGAGCGAGATTGCCGCGCAACACTTCTTGTACTTGCGGCCCGACCCGCACCAGCACGGCTCGTTGCGGCCCGGCGGCCACGCGACCACACCCGGATCGCCGGCCGCCGCCAGCTGTGCGGCGTAGGTGGCCCGGGCCTCCGAACCGGGTTGCTCTCCGCGTTCGGCGCACCACGCGGTGAACGGTGCCACCCCCACCGGCGCGACCGTCAACGCACCCATGCCCGACTGCGCGAGCTCGACGAGCCGTTGCTGCATTGCCCGGCAGTACAGGGCGTGCGGCAGCGGGCCGTCGGGGCCGGCCACCGGAGCGCCGGTGGCCAGTTCCGGCCACAACTGCAGCGCCTTTTCGTAGTCGCCGGCGGGCAGCCACGCCAACGCCACCGTGAATCCCGGATCGGATGGGTGCTCCGGCGTCGGCTCCTCCGGGACAGAGGGTGCGGGCTGTGTCGCGCGGAGAAACCCGGCTGCTCGCTCCTGCAGCGCGTCGGCGGGCCGGTCCAGGCTGTCGAGGCTTTGTTGCCGTAGATGGCTGAGCTGGTCGACCAGCCGCTCGGGATCGTCGGTGCGCAGCGCCAGTTGCAGGCCCTGGGTCAGCCAGCCCAGCGCCGCCTCGTGGTCGCCGGCATGGGCGTATTCGAGCCCGGCGTTGTTGTAGAGCCACACGTCGTCGGGCGTGTCCGTGAGCACCGCGGACCAGATCGGTTCGGCCTCGGCGACCCGGCCCGCGCGCATCAGGATCTCCGCGCGCAGACACTGCGGGTCCGGACTCGACCTGAGGCCGGCGCCGACGGCCGCGTCCGCGGCGACCAGCGCGTCCTCGCACCGCCCCTGGGCCTCGTATTCCATCGCCAACTGGTAATACAGGTCGGGCAGGTCGAGGGCATCGGCGAACTTGGGATCCTCGCGGCACGCCTTGACCGCGCGTTCCAGCACCGCGGCATACCGGGCCGAATCCCTCGGGTGCGCGCTGGCCGCCGCGTCCAACTCGTGTTCCAGCCGATCCACCAAACCGGTCATGTCCCGCATCCTCTCGTATTGCTCCGGCAGGCACCAGCGTGGGGCGCACAATGGCCGGATTGCGCTGAGCCCCAAGGCGGTTCACCAAGGTTGGCGCCTACGGAAACCGTGGCCGCGCCAGGTCGGGCCGGTCCATGTCTGGCGTGGGAAACCTCACCAGCCACAGCGGTCACTGCAAGTTTGGGTGAGGGTTTTTGCCCGCCTCGTAGCGACAACGCGTCGATGTCCGGTCGGCGGCGACGAGGCTCTCGCGGAAGCAGCTCGGCGCTGACGGTCTCAGTTCGGCACGATGGTTACCGGGCACCGGGGGCCATGCGCCCGGCTCAACGGCCCATCGAGTGTGACCACGGCGCACTCCAAGTGCTCGGCAAGTGCCACGTACGTCGCGTCGTATGCGGTCATGTTGTGACGCAATTCCCACACGCGCTGCAGCAGCGGCGCGACGGCGTAACGTGTTAGCGCCAACGCCCGCCACCTGATCACCGCGCCAAGGCCTTCATCGTCGTCCAACGTGCCGGCCAGCACGCGGCGGCGCAGTGCGTTGGTCAACTCGGCATCGATCAGGTGGGGGGCGTGCAACGAATTTGACGCAAGGGCCGCCCGGGCCGCCCCGTTGTGGAGCACGGCGGCCATGGCGGCCGACGCGTCGACGACGATCACCGCCGGTCGGCCGCGATGTCCGCGACGATGTCCGCGGGGTCGATCGGCAGGTCCGGCCACGACGCCATCAGCGAGGCGTTGTCGACGCGTCTGGTTGACGCGTCCAGTTCGCGGATCGCCACCGCGGACACCGACATTTTCTGTTGGCGGGCCAGGCGCTCGAGCCGCACCATCACCTCATCGGGCACGTTCCGCAGATGCAGAGTCCTCATACCCGGTGATGCTAGCAGTTTGCTAGCATCTTGCTAGCACAAAATCAGCGACGAGGGCGTTGCGCGTTTCCGCCGGCCAGCTGTGCGAGGGACGTCGCTCACGGTCAGGTCGCGTTCAGTCGCTGGGCCGCCACGTGCGCATCCCGTCCCGGATGGCTGCCATCGCCGCGGCGTCGTCCTCGTTGTAGGACAACAGCCACTGCTTGGCTGCGGCAACGTCATTCGCGTCGGTGGCGGTGTGCACCTTGGCCAGGTAGGTCTGCGAGACGGCACCGCCCGGGTCGTCGACCCGCCAGCGGAATCCGAAAAGCGGGGCGACCTTCTTGATGCCCGATCCGCGCAGCGACGTGAAGTGGGCCTTGAACACCTTCTCCACGTCCACGAACACCCCGGTGTCGGGGTTGGTGAGGTCGTCGACCTCGGCGGTCCCCAGGATGCTGTGCAGCTTCGACCATTCGGGGTGCGACCAGTGGAAGGCTCGCAGAGTTTCGCCGTTGGCCTCGGCGGCGGTCCGTTGCGCGCGCAGCCACGCGGCGAACCGCCCGGCCAACGCTCGTTCGGCTCGCTCATCGAGCGGCTCCCAGTCGGTGAAGTCGCTGAAGTAGCGCGCGGTGGCTCGTCGGTGCCCCGCCGGACGCGCACGCCCCACATGTACACCCGGTTGTTCAGGTCGTACTCGACGTCGACGTCGATCTCGACGTCGGCGACCGGCACCTCGATGGGTCCGTCGCCGTTGGGCTTGAGATCGACTCCGCGGCAGATCATCTCCGCGCACTCGACGGCTGCGGCCAGCCGTTTGCGCGCGAGGTCGGCCGACAGGTGGGTGACCTCCACGACGTAGTCGTCGACGAAGGTCGGGTCGTCGGGATCGACCGTCGACAACGCCTCCGTCGTGGTGACGCCCATGCCCCGCAGCGTCAGCCATTCCCGGGTGCCGAGCCGGCCGATGGTGATCGCGGCCGAGGGGTCCTCGGAGCCCATCTGCTCGGTGCACCACTGCTCGTAGGGGCAGGTGCTGCACTCGTCCTGGCCAATCGGTTCGACAAGGGGGGCCGGGTCGTCGTCGGAACCCGTGATGCGACAGGCGTTCTCGGCGACCTTAACCCGGAAGGCCTGGTCGTGGTCGTAACGCGCGAGCAGCGAGCGGCGCTTGCTCTGCACTGCCCCGACGCCGGGATTCAGTGCTGGCGGCCGTTGGCGGCAAGGCGATCGATGATTGATTCCACGATCACGACAGGATCGTCGTGTTCCCAGAACCTGAGCACGGTCCACCCGCGCTGTCGCAGAACCTCATCGACTCGACGGTCACGCTCGCGGTTGCCCTCGATCTTGGCGCGCCACCAGTCCCGGTTGGACTTCGGGGCAACTCCGTGGACAGGGCATCCGTGCCAGAAGCAGCCGTCCAGGAACACAACCGTGCGGCGACCCGACCACACGATGTCGCCGCGGAAGGCATGATCGGGGAGAAGCTTGCGGTCGACACGGTAACGGTAACCGCGGCCGTGGAGTCCGCGGCGCACCTGCAATTCTATCTTGGTGCCGGTCGTCTTTTGGGCCTGCATCTGCCGTCGCACCTGCTCGGTCGGCGGCGTCAGCCCAACGCTGCCCGGGAAGGCGTCGTGGCGGCGTCGTGGATCTGCTGGTCCCGACGGCGAGTCTCGGCTGCATGTCACGGGCCTACCTTAGTCTTGCCGCATGAGCAAGGATGTGGCCGACGTTTCGTCATCCAGCTACGCGGTCAGACAGATCCGAGGACCGTTTCTCGAGTTGCCCGAGCATCCTGGCCACGCCGCCTCGGAGAAGGAACTGGTCGCGCTGTGCAGTGAACTGCGTGCCGGCGGTGTTCCATTGGCCGCAGACCTGTTCAGCGGGGCCGGCGGCATGAGTCTAGGGCTGGAGGAGGCGGGTTTCCGGGTGGTGCTGGGGGTCGACCATTACGGCTTCGCTGTCGAGACCCACTGCCACCATTTCGCGGGGATGTCGGTGGAGGAGGACCTGGCCGATCCGGCAACAATCGCACGTGTTGGGAAACTCCTGAAACGCAACAAGATCGAGCTGCTTGCGGGAGGACCGCCGTGCCAACCGTTTTCTCGGGCCGGCCGCTCGATGTTGCGGTGGCGGGTCATGGCCGGCGCGGCTGACCCGCACGACGAGCGCCGAGATCTGTGGCGGTCGTTTCTAGAGGTGGTGCAGCTGGCGCGCCCGCGGGCCGTGATGATGGAGAATGTCCCCGATATGGCGCTGGATCGGGAGATGTTCATCCTGCGCAGCATCACTGAGGAGCTCGAGCAGCTCGGCTACTCGGTGTCGGCGCGGGTGATCGACACCTGGCGCTACGGCGTGCCGCAGATGCGGCAGCGTCTTCTCCTGGTCGCCCTGCGTGACGGTGTCTCGTTCGCCTGGCCCGACGAGTCGGAGAAGCGGGTCACGCTGTGGAACGCCATCGGCGACATGCCCGCGGTCGAGGGCGGCTGGCGTCCGGAGGGCGGGGCGTTCGGCTGGGCCGACTACGGCGGCCCTCGCACCGAATACCAGCGCTGGGTCCGCCGCCGCGTGCCGGCCGAGGACGCGCACAAGCTGTTTGACCACATTACCCGGCCGGTGCGCGACGACGACCGCGCCGCCTTCGAATCGATGACCCACAAGACGAAGTACACCGATCTGGCCCCGCAGTTCCAGCGTTACCGTAAGGACATCTTCGACGACAAGTACAAAAAGCTCGACGAGAACGACCTGTCGCGCACCATCACTGCGCACATCGCCAAGGACGGCTACTGGTACATCCATCCCCGGCAGCCACGCACCCTCACGGTGCGTGAGGCCGCACGGATACAGACGTTCCCCGACGATTTCCGCTTCGCCGGCCCGCCGTCGGTGGCGTTTAAACAGATCGGCAACGCGGTGCCGCCTCTGATCGCGCAGGCGATCGGAGAGGCGCTGCGCGCCTCGCTGGCTGCCGGCACCAAAGCCGGGCTCTCGACCCGCCAGACCTCGGCCAAGCTGGCCCGCTGGTTCCACGACCTTCCGTCGGTGCCTACGATGCCATGGTTGAGGACCACCAGCCGATGGAAATTCGTCCTGGGGGAGATGCTGCTCGACCGGGCCACGCCCACCGTGATCGGCGCCGTGTGGAAGGTCATCGACAGTCCCGAACACGACTTAAGCCCCGGCGAGCTTCCCGAGCCCGGCGCGGTGGATCTGCTTGACGAACTAATGTCCGGAGTCGATCGCGGGCAACGGATCTCATCGGTGCGACGACTCGCCGGCCAGATGGCGACCGCGCCGCAGGCCCTCTGGGCGCCGACCATCGATCGGACCGCGCTGCCGGCCATCCCGGCGTCATTGGCGGACCTGGTGGAGCTGGCGCTGCCCATCACAGCCGACGGCGCGGAGAGCGACGAGCCGGTCCTGATCACCAAAGGTGTTCTGCGGGTGGCGAGCAGGTTTCAGGGCAACGACGCCGACAAGCGTAACGTGCAGACCGATGGCCGGATCGCGGTGGCGGCGATGATCGGTCTGGGTGACCATTCGCGCTCGGCGCACCTGGCGCTGATCGCGTTGGCCAACGAAGTCTGTCTGGTAGACAGACCCCGCTGCGCCGAGTGCCCGCTGAGTCGGTGGTGCGCGAGCCGGGGACCCTAGAAGCCGAGCCCACGCGCCAAATCGGGGTGCTGGTCACGCATCACCGCCATCACCTGGCGGAACCCGTCGTACTGGCCGGACTGGATGGCCGCGGATTTCAGCGCCAACCCCACCTCCGACAGCGCCCCGCTGGCGGGTGTCTTGTCGTCACGCCCGGAAAGGTCGATGTCGGCATCGTCGCCGGCGTCGGCATTGTGGCGACGGTAGACCCTGTCAGCGAGGATGCACAGCTCGCTGACAGGCCGGTCGAGCATCTGTTTGAGCTGGGCGGGCACCAGAACCCGCATCTTGGCGACATTGATGTTGAAGATCTCGTCGAGGGTGCTGGTGAAGTCCAGGCTCGCGCGGGCCAGCTTGGTATGTTCGTCGATGCCGCGGGTGCCCGCCCAGCTGCCCCATTGGACCAGTCGGTTCTCGCGGTAGACGTAGAGACCCTGCTGCCGGTTCCAGTTCAGCGGTCCGGCGGCGTCCTCGAACGCATCGAGGGAGCTGAACGTCTTCCTGCCGGGCAGGATGTAGCGCCGCAAGGTCACCGCCCCAACCCCGCCGGCGCTTTCCAGCTCGAACTGCTGGGTCGACAGCTCCTGGGTGCCGGCCTCGTGCCGGACGAACGGGTCCCACGCGCGCACCTTGTCACCGTTGACCCGGATCGTGATCCGGGGAGCGTTGTTTTCGCCGGTCAGGAATCGGTGAAACACCATGGCCAGGTGCCGCTTCGTCTTATTTCCGAGGACCTCGAAGCGTCGCTTGGCCCACCCGCCGTCGGCGCCGGAGGCGGGCAGCACGCGGTCGAGGTTCTGCCACACGACGACGGTTCCCGTGTCCGTGCCGAGCATCTCCTCGCAGCGCGCGACGGCGTGATCGCGGGGGTTCTCGGCCAGGACCCACTCGTCGAACTCGGCGATGAGGTCGAGGTCCAGCGAGCGCCACAGCGGCGTTTTCCGCTCAGCCGGCCTGGAAACCACCGTCACGCAGCGGGCCTGCGACAACGAGGCCGTTTTGAGGCCCAGCCCGTAACGACCCAGGTCGCCGCAACCGTAGGCTCGGCGGCTGCCGAACCGCAGCGCCTCAGTCATCGCGCGGGCATTGAGACCCCAGCCGTTATCGGCGATGTACACCGCGGAGTCCGGACCGGCGAACTCGATCTCCACCGCGACGTCGGTGGCCCCGGCCGATATGCTGTTGTCGATCAGATCGGCGACCGCGCTGACGAAGTCGTAGCCGATATCTCGCAACGAGGACGTGAGCCGGGCCGCCGACGGCGCCGCACTCGAAAGTTTCATCGCAGCTTCCCTCCCGGTTCGAGGCTGTTGATGGGCATTTAATCAGCATGGTCAGACAACCAGTCGCCGACTCGCGGCTGAGTGTCGGCTTTAAAGGTCTCGGCCAGGTTCGCGGGCCCACCCTCGTAGTCTCATTGTGTGGATGGCGAGCGCACTCGGGATAACTTGGCCCCCGCGGTACCGGATCCGGCCCCGGCATGTTCGCAATGTCAACTTGAGGCCGGCGTGACGGTTTCAATTGGCCCCCACCTAGGCGGTTTTGCGGGCGTGGGCGAGCCGGTAAGAGGTTGACCCGTCCCGGCGTTTCCGGAGACTCGCAGCTTCATCAGGGCTGCCTGTCTAGCCCACAAATGGTGTTGGGCTCCGACTATCCGGCGGAACCGTCGAATTTGAACCCCGAATCCTCGAGCCGTCGCATGACGTCCAGCAGGTAGAGGCTTTGACGTTCGGACGGTATGTCGCCCTTGATGACGACATTGAGAATTCCGAGGTCCTTGGGCGATAGGACACGGCGTTGGGTTCCGAAGTCAGCTGCCGTCGTCCAGATCGGCGTGGCGATCTTCAACACTTTCATCTGGGCCTCGATACCGTCGTCGATCTTCTGCACCGCGCGGGCGTCCTTTCTGGCGACGACTCGTTGTTCTCGCCGGACAAGTTCGGCGAGGAACTCTTCGGAGAGCGGAATCTGTGCCTGCGCCACTGAATCCCAGCACTCCTTCCTCTTCGCCCACTCGGTGACGTTTTGAACCCCGCGATTCGGGGCGGTAAGGAAGCCGAATACAACTTCACCGATCTTAAGTGCGGTATCGCTCATGGCTGACGAAATGGACTGGGAATTCCAGATGGACATGAGATCGATCTGCCTACCGCCGGCTTGTCGATCGACCTCGTAAATAATCTTGGCGATCGTGTACGTCACAATGTTCGCCAGATAACCTTTGTCATACCATTCCGCTCGCGAGATCAGGTTTCGGAACTCGTTGTAAACGACGGCCTTCGCCACGACTTCCTTGAAGTAGAGCTCGTTGAAATCAGTGGGTGCCTTCTCCCACCTTGTGCCGACCGCGTCGGCGAATGCGACGAAGTTCTTTTGGGCCCCAGCACTGACCATGTGGGGCTTCTGATCGAAGGACACCTCGTACTTGGCAAGGTCGGTTTTGGTGATGACCTGCCTGCGTGGATAAGTGGCGTCGAACTTCTTTTGCTGGCTTACTGAAAGTTTCGCCCGTTCATTGGCGTATTGTCCGCGGGTGCGTTCATAAAACCATTTGGTCTGGAAATTGACCCCCGGCTGTGCGGGTACGAGCACGCGACGGGACAGCTCCTCCAGACGGACGTGGTAAGGGCTGTTGGAGAAGAAGTCCACCTCACTTACCCGGTTCTGGCTGTTGGCGTATCGCGAAATGTTGGGAACTATCTCGACGGCCCGTTCGGGGTCGACCACAACGAGCTTCATCTGGACGTAAACGGGCGCGAGGTCGGCCGCGCGCTCCTCTCGTCGGATGAAGAATAACGAGGCCGTGGTCTGGCCCCCGTTGACGATTTGAAGATCACGGATCATTTGCAGGGAACACTGACCGCCGATTCCTCCCTTTGTCTTGACCCCCGTCGCCGTGGCGGTGATCCCATTGTTGTAGGCGAGGAACATTCCGGGTTCCTTCTGCACCGTGGTGCGGATACCTTTGTTCACCTTGCCGCGGGCGCTGAGATAGGACCGAACGTTGCTCTCGAGCAGTCGACTTCCGTAACGTTCGTAGAGATCGGCGATGATCGCACCGGGCACGGCGGCGAGGTATGTCGAGAAGTCTTCTGTTTGGCTGATTTCCAGCGCGGGGAGGCCGCCCTGCAACCAGCACGTGAGATCGATGTCGAGCGCCTCCCTACCCTGCTTGGACTCGTGGACTTGGTATAGGCGCGACATGTCCCAGATGTGGTACTCGATCGGTACCCCGTCAAGTCCCGATGTCTCAATGGTCTTCGACCGGTCGCTGAGCTTTGCATCGGTGATCAGGTACAGCCGGTACCGGGTGATGCTGCGGCCTCGTTGCCGCAACGATTCAGCAAGCATGTAGGCCGGTGAGCTTTCCTCGCGTTCACGGACGAAATCGCCACTGCGGGCCTCGCGTAGGAAGTTTTCAAGCTGCGTGAGGGTGCGCTTCGTGTCAGCCATGGTCAGAGTGGAAAGCGTCTCTGAGCCGGTGAACACCAGCGCAGCCAATGCGACAGAACCGTCGGGGTCGTCGAGGTCGTAACCGTCGACAACTAATTTGCGTCTGCCGGACCCGGTACCCTCGAAGTGGAGCAGCGTCAGGTTCTCGATCTCGCCGGCATCCTCGAGTTCCTCGGCTACTTCGGCCATGAACGACGAGGACTTGTAGTCGTTCTCCAAATCGGCTCGCAGTGAAACCTTGTTGCGGAGATCTTGGTGATACTCGTCCAAATCCATTGTTCTGCCTCTCGATTCGCGACGCGCCTATGCCTTGTGGTCCTCGACGGGATGGGCCTCGGTGGTGACTTCGGATCCCGCGGCCCACGTGTACGACATGAAGTCGGCGATGCCGTGTAACGCAACGTCGTATCGAACATTGTCGATGGCGGGGTTCAGGGCAGTTCTTCTGATCGCCGGAAAGGCGATGTCCACGCGGTAGTTGGCGCACGCGTTGATGAAGAACCAGAAATCGTCGTAATAGGTGTCGGCGATGTCGACTTCGAGCGCCCTGATCCGCGCGTGTAGTTCATCGGCGTCGGCCACGTTGTCGCCCAGCATCGTCTCGATTCGTTCAACCACTGTCGGCAGGGACACGGCATCGTCGGTCGATCGGTCGACGTCCGTGACGGTGATGACGGCCAGCTCCAATGACCTGGACCCGGGGTCGAGCTGTTCGACCGAGGAAATCCGCACTGACTTCGCATCGGGGTATATTGCTTTGACTTCGTAGGACTGTCCGGAAGGCAGATTGAAGTCCTGGGGACTGCCGAAGGGGCCCGTCCACGCTTGGATTACGGTGGACGGGGGCACCGACTGGGTGAGATGGAAGAATCCGAACCAAAGTTCACCCATCAGGCCGCGTATCGCCGGTAGTGACAGGTGTTGGTTCGAACCGTAGGCGAACAGTGCTTTCCAGCGTTCAACGGTCCGCACCAACAGCTGCAGGGCGTGTGCCTCATTGCGCCCCTTGCGCGAGCTGTCGACGAGATCCTCGCCGAGGCGCATGAACGCGTCGGCGAAACGATTGTCCCGCAAGGTGATCGAAAGCGTCCAGCGGCTGTCCAGCGTGCGGACGCCGCGGTCGACGATGACTGCGTCCGACAGCGTCACCAGGCCCGGCTTCGACTCGCATATGACGAAGAAGAGTGGGCGTCCGCCTCGGTCGCTGCCGTAAAAGAGTGTGAGCGGGTGGCCCTTGCCGACCTCTACCTGACGACCTGGGTCCTCGCGGATGAGTCGACGCCATACGTCGATGAAGCCGTCAGACATCGACGTCCTCGTCGATCAGGAGATCCTCGAAGTCCGGAAACCAGGTCCGTATGGCAACCGAGTTTATGACGTATTCAATGTCGCCGCTATCGTCGCGGAGCGCGTCTCCGGGAAAAGCGAGTTTGAGGGCGACAACGAGAACGCCCGCTTCGCGGATCGCATCGGCCGCTTGCTGCGCAGGCGATTTCGTTCCGCCGTTCGATCCGACACGCTCTACGCCTTCCGCTGGCCTCAGCGCGTAGACTAGGAGCGCCGGCCTTTCGAGATGCGGGTAATACTCGATTTCAGGTACCGACTTTTTGGGCACCTTCTTTGCGAACGCGGCACGGACTTCGGCGACCGCCTCAGGGCTCATCACGTTCGTCAGATCGTCGGCGCCCGCGAGTCTGGCGCTTTTGCCTCCTAGGCGTAACTCACCACTCTGGCCTTTGATGAACGCGCGGCGTGGCGGCTTGAATGTGACTGGGCCGATTTTGTGCTCGCTGGCGGATTTCTCGCCGTTTACGAGCACGACGTCCCAGGTCCGGAATCGATCGGAGCCGTTGTTGCGCACGAACTTGCTGATGGCGGCCTGAGAGAACAACTCGTCGGTACCGTGTGCTTTGAAGTTGTCGAGGAAGTCGGCGATCGTTGCTTTGGGCACGCCCTGCCACCACCGATAAACCCGTCTGGTGTCGTCGTGGCGGTATGCGGCGACGTCGATCCCGCCGAGGAACGCCTCCAGCGCTTGGTAGTTCGATTTCAACGCGTCAGCATCGGAGGGCAGTTTGACGGTTTCGATTCGCTTGCCGATCAAGGAGATTATCGCGGTGCGTGTTTCGGCCGCCTTCATTTTGTTTCTCGCTGTCACGAGCAGGGCGCCGGGATGTTTGCGGACCGCCAAGCCGAAGTCCTTGGGCGTGAGTTTTTGATCGAACATTGCACGCAGATCTCGACGCAGCTCGGCGACCGAGTCGGCGACGAATCTGTAGTCGGCGGCGACCGAGGGGTCTATCCATAGGCGGCAGAGGTCGTGGTATCCGTCCCGGTAGCCGAACCACCGCGCCATCTGGAGCAGGGTGTCCGACGCGCCTGTGCGGCGCCAGAAATAACTGGTGCTCAAGCCGTCCAGGGTTAAGCCACGGCTCAGGACATCACCGCCCACGGCGATCAGACGTTTGGGCCGATCCCAGATGACCTCCTCCTCGGCGAGCTGGCGATCCCTGTCTGAGTTATAGAGTTGGACCCGGATATCGGACACCGCCGGGGCAAGTGCGGAGAGCACTTCATGCCAACTAAACTCGCAGTCGGGATAGACCGACCGGTAGGTCTTTTCGAGCTTCGTCAGCTCCTCGTTGGGTTCGCCACGAGCGTGGAGCACCGAGTGCAGCTCCACGGCGTTCTTGATGGCCGCCACCTCCGCCCCGACCAAGTCGAAGACCTGACGCTGAACGCGCTTGAACCGGCTCACGTTGACCAGCATGGACCGAGGTTCGATGTGATGCCTCAGGTCGCGAACCGCGTTGGCGATGAAAAACGCTCTTATGGCCTCGATGAGGCTCTCGGGAAGCCCGTCGATCTGGTAGTCGGACTTGTGTTTTAGTGGGATCCGGTCCTCCACATCGTCCAGCTCGATGATGTTGGTGGTGTTCTCCTCGCCGGTGAGACCGAACGTCGCCTCGGCCCCGACATAATTCGAGGGGGACTCAAGCGCGTATATGAAGTCTCGTGGGAACAGATCATCGGTGTTCTCGCAGTCGATGAAAATGTTCGCGAACGGTGTTGCCGTGAAAGCGATATACGAACTTCTGGAGAACTGGGCCAGGATCCCGCGTATCGCGTCGTTGATCGCGGTCGGGTTGGTCTCCTCCCGCGTGTTTACCGACGCGTAATCCGACTCGTCGTCTAGGAGCAGGAGCGGAACATCGAGTTGTCCGGAAGTCTTTGGTTGCTCATCTAGCCACCGCGAAAGCGCGAGAAGGACGCTTTTGTTCTTCTTCATCACAAACACGTAGGGAGCCGAGCCCCGCGAGTCGATGGTGATGCTGGTCGCCTCGTGACTGCTCTTCGTAAAGTCGCGTGCGGCGGTCGTCATTCCCAGTGCATTGGCGATCTGCTTGTTGATCCCGCCGACTCCGATAAGTTTCGGACTCACGGAGGTACCGGCGCGTGGAGTGCTCCTCGAGGTGTCGCGTCCGATGAATCCCTGGTCGACTCGATGCTGGGTCTGCTGGCGGAGGTATTCGGTGTGGCCGGCCAGCACGATGATCAAGCGGTAGCCCGCGTCGGCGGCTTTGTTGAACAACGCGAGGTAAGACGCCGTCTTGCCGGACTGCACGTCGCCTAGCACCAGACCCCGTCGAGCCCACACCCCTTCGACGGTTGGGTCGCCAGCGAAGTCGAGGACCTGGTCGGTGAGCTCATCGAGCTTCTCGACGACGGGTGGCGGCCATTTCGAATTGATCAGGTACTGCTTGTAGGTGAGCCAACGCGACCAGGTGATGTCCCGCCGCTTGTCGGCGAGCCAGGGTTCGTAGTCCTCGGCCCAGATAGCAACTCCCCGCTCGACGTCGATGCTTAGCCTTTCGATGAGTCTTCGCGTGAGCTCTTCACAGTCAACGTCGGTGGCTCCTGGTGCGGTGATCGGTCGGTATCTCTTGATCTGCTCGCGCAACTCCTCTTCGGTGTGATTGGCGTTCCCGAGCAGACTGGTCACGATGGACTCGAGGTTTCGAAGTTGTATGCCGAGCTCGTCGGCGGTGTCAGCAGTCATCAGTCTGTCGCTCTCTTTAGGAGTCCAATGGGATCTTTGGCCAGGCAGAACGGCTCGACGTACTGGAAAAGCGAAACGAACTGGTCGACGGTTGTCCCGTCAGCCCGCTTGAGATCCCAAAGTCGCTGGGCCAACGGGAGAAGTTCACTTTCGTCCGACTGC
Source organism: Mycobacterium cajalii (assembly GCF_045809005.2). Lineage (NCBI taxonomy): Bacteria > Bacillati > Actinomycetota > Actinomycetes > Mycobacteriales > Mycobacteriaceae > Mycobacterium > Mycobacterium cajalii. Next base: position 4,077,461 of record NZ_CM141436.1, on the reverse strand, counting down.
TCAGTCGATGGCGTCTTGTCGCCGCCGATCCTGTTGTAGGCGTCGTAGATGGGAAAGTTCTCTTCAATGAGTTGGAGGGCCCGTCCGATGTCCGATGCGACGGTCCCGTCGACCTCCGCGCCGATCGCCTTGATCAGCGGATGGTCGCGGTTAATCGAATATCGGAAGCCGTCCCGATCTTCTATCAGCGTCCAGACCCGGGTGATCCGGTCACCGGTCGCGGCTCGGCCGCGGTAACGATGCGCCGTGCGGCTCGGCTCGATGATTCGGTCCACGATCCTGCGCAACTCCCTCTTGACCGCAGGTGGCGGCACCGCCGCCGACTTCTTGATGTCAAGCGCCCACAGGTGATCCAACGTGTTCGGCACGTCGACCTTCACCCGCGCCAGGCGGCCGGTGTCGTCTTTGGGAACGATGCTGAACCAGGTGCCCCAGATTACGAGCCGCAATTGGCGGTAGATGTAGAAACCCTGGCTGTCACGCAAGGTTGTGGTCACACCAGCCCGTCGTCGGTCCGCTTCGGTCAGCTTGCTGATGAAGGGCAGGGTGTAGGGCCGCGCGGACACGATCTCCCCGTCGACGTGAAAGGATTCGACCGGCCCGGCTTGGGTCGCACGGCGGTCTTCCAGGAATGGATCGATCTTTTCCGGCTCCTTGCCATTGATGCGTATCGAGAAAGGCCGACCGTGTTCCCCGTTGAGGTACCGATGAAAGACCAATGCCAGGTGGTCACGCGTTGCCGCTAATGCCTCGTCGAGCGACTTCGACGACGTACCAAGGGCGTCGACGAGGTAGTCGAGATCCCGCCAGAGCACCATGGTCCCGTGTTCCGTCGACAGAAGATCGACCGTCCTTGGTAGGGCGCGGATTTCGTCCGGGCTGAGCTCGATCAGGGCCCATCGGCCGGCTTCAGCGAGGTGATCCAGGCTCCACGTGTAACCGCACACCTCTCGGTCCCTGCTGGAGACAACCGTCAGCGTGCGGCACTGCGACAGCGACGCGGTCTTCAATCCGAGCCCGAACCGCCCCAGATCGGTCTCCCCACGCGGTGCTTTGGGGTTGCGGCCTGCGAGTCGCATCGCATTCTGCACGTCAGCCGCGGACATTCCGTCGCCGTCGTCGATGATTGCCAGATGGTCGGGCATGGAGGAGTTGAAGTAGATGTCGACGTTCGCGGCTTTGGCCGAGATCGAGTTGTCGACGATATCGGCGACCGCGGTCTGGAGGGTGTAGCCCACGGCGCGCATCGACTCCATGAGCTGTGGCTCGGGAGGGACTTCAACTTCTCGCACGACGGCTCCATGTGATTTTCGTTGACAGCTCGCGGGTAACCGGGTCAGCGGCGCACCCGCGACAAAGCGGGACGTTACTACCGCGGTCCGACAACGAGGTCGTTTCCGCCCAGTCGATCGTCGCAAGCTTTGCGGGCCAACTCACGACCGGCTTCCCTTAGGCTGATCGAGCGGATAGTGTCGCCCTCGTCTGGACGTGCCGCGAGCTTGTGCCTGCCCACCGACACCTCGCGTTGGACATAGAACCACGCCGAGCCGGCGTCGCGCAGGCGTTCGCCTTCAGGTTCTTACATGCGGCATCGAAGAAACTCCTGTGCGATGTCGCCCGAGGCCCTTAGTCTCCTCCGCGAGGAGGAACTGTGGGGGACGACACCTTAAAGAGCTACGTGCTGGCGCTCGCCGACGCCGACGAATCGCTGAGCGAACCGGCCCGGCTGGCGGTGTTAGCCGCGCTCGAGGATCCCGACGTCTTGTCCGAAGCACTGGGCGGCGCCTCGGAACACCTCACCCGCGCGTTGACCGCGCGAGCCGACGAGCCCAGCCGCGATCCCGTCGGGGCCTACCTCGAGTCGATCACGGTGTCCGGCTTCCGGGGGATGGGCGCCAAGGTGAGGGTGCCGTTGCAGCCTGGCCCGGGTCTCATCGTGATCGCCGGACGCAACGGGTCGGGCAAGTCCACCCTGGCTGAAGCTCTGGAACTGGCGCTGACCTGGGTGAACTCCCGGTGGCAAGACAAGCCGGTCGTGTGGTCGCAGGCGTGGCGCAACCTGCACGCCGGTGAGCCGGCGCAGATCCGGATCGGCATTACCGAGGAAGGGGCGGGCACGACGACGATCGACGTCGACTGGCCGCCGGGCGCCGAGGTCCCGGTGGGCGAGATGCAGTCCTGGGTGCAGCGCAAAGGCCAGAAGCGTGAACCGGTGGCGGCGCTGGGCTGGGACGCCGCGCTCACGATGTACCGGCCGCTGCTGAGCTACGCCGAGCTCAGCGGCATCCTCGAGGGCAGGCCGAGCGAGTTCTACGACCAGCTGTACCGGCTGCTGGGCCTGGAACAACTCACCCAAGCCATCAACGTCCTCGACGCCGAGGTCAAGAAGCTTCGCGAGCCCGCCGTCGGTCTGAAGAAGTTCGCCGACGGCCTGAAACCGGTGCTCGCCGACTATGAGGATCCGCGTGCAGCCGTCCCGCTCGCGCAGGTGAAGAAGACCAAACCCGACCTGGAGGCGGTGCGGCCGCTGGTCACCGAGCCGGCCGCCGATATCCCCGCCGCGTGGGAGCAGGCGCGGCACCTGCTGGCGCCGACGGCCGAGGAAGCCGACCCCAAATGTGTCGCCCTGCGGTCGGCGGCGCAAGCTGAACGGCGAGAAGTGTTGCGCGTCGACGCTTTAGCGGCCGACCGCGCCCAGCTGCTCGAGTCCAGCCTGGAATTCCACCACCAGCACGGCGACCAGCCCTGCCCCGTCTGCGGGCGGGGGACCCTCGACCAGGACTGGGCCCTGGCCGCGCGTGCGGCCCTCGAACGCGACCAAAGCGCCCTGCGTGACCTGACCGCCGCGCGCGCCGAGAGCCAGCAGGCGCGGTCGGCGTTGGTGGCCATGGTCCGCTCGGTGGCCCGGCCGCCGCGCGCCGACCCCGACCTCGGCACGCTCGCGGACGCGCGCGACGCCTACGAACGCTTCGCCGAGCTGCCCGTCGGGGACGACCCGGGCTTGGCCGATCACGTGGAGGCCGCGCTGCCGCCACTGCGGGCGGCATATGAGGCGCTAGCGCAAGAAGCCGCGGAACTCGTCAAAGCCCGCGAGGACGCATGGAGTCCGGTGGCCCGCCAGCTCGCGGCGTGGCTCCACATGGCTGAGGCCGCCGCCGCGGTGGCCGCGCCGCTGGCGGTGGCGACCGAAGCCCTGAAGTGGTTGCAGGCCAACGCCGGCCAACTGCGCAACGAGCGAATCGAGCCGTTGGCGGAGCGGTCTCGGCAGATCTGGGCAACCCTGCGCCAGAAAAGCAACGTGGAACTGGGCGGCATCCGGCTGGAAGGACAGAAGACCAACCGCCGGGTGGTGCTGCACGCCGCCGTCGACGGATCCGAGACCGAGGCGTTCGGGGTGATGAGCCAGGGCGAACTGCAGGCGCTGGCTTTGGCCATTTTCATTCCGCGCGCCACATCGTCCGAAAGCCCGTTCCGGTTCCTGGTTTTCGACGATCCGATTCAAGCGATGGACCCCTCGAAGATCGACGGGTTCCTAGAGGTCTTGACATCGCTCGCCAAGGACCGCCAGGTGATCGTGCTTACCCACGACAACCGGCTGCCGGCCGCGATCCGTGCCTCGCGCGCGCCGGCGCGGATCGTGGAGGTCACGCGCGCGCCGGACTCGGCCATCAGCGTGGTGGAATCGACGCGGCCTGCCACGCGGCTGCTTGACGACGCCTTCGCGATCGCGGCAGACGACGCGGTGCCCGAGGACATCAAGCGATCCGCGATCCCGGCGCTGTGCCGGGAAGCGCTGGAGGCGGCCGCGTGGGACGTCTACTCGTCGAAGGCCCTCGCAGGTGGGCGATCTCGCGAAGAAATCGAAGATGCCTGGGGGAAGGCCACAAAGACGGCGAGGCGCCTGGCGCTGGCCCTGTCAGGCAACGCCGAGGACGATGCGGCGGTGAACAAGTGGAAGGCAGGCGGATTCGAGAGGAAGAGAACGTTGTCGGTGGTCAACAAGGGTGTCCACGCCGGGGTGTGGGATTACAAGGGCGCCGTCAATGATGCCCGCCTGGTGGTCGGCGACCTCGTTGGGGGTGCCGCGTGATCGGGCGGCCTGCGCTGCTCGACTACGCCGACGAGGTGCTCGACGGACACTTCGCGTTGGGTTCTCGAGCGCCACGGACGGCGGCGCTGCTTGCGCGCCTGGCGCTCGAGGACTGGCTCGACGAAGAGAGTGCTTCCTGGGCGGCGAACAGCGTGAAACATCCGACGACGAATTCGAAACTCGTTGTTTTGTGCAGGAATAGGGGAGTAGAGGTGAGTGAGCGCGCTCGGCGGGTATGGCAACCGCTGAGCCGGGCCGTGCACCACCACGCGTACGAATTGCAGCCATCGTCATTAGACCGAAGTTACTGCGGGTTTTGAGGTGGTTTGGTGGCTTGACATGCGGTATTGGGCTGTTTGACATTTTGAATGTAGTCAAAATACTGGTGTGTCGCACCTGGTAAGTGGACCGTGATCAGCTATATTGCTGATTATGTCGCGCGGTCGTGGGAAAGTTCACGTAGTCAAAGTTCGGCGGTCTCATGTGAATAAGCAAGGCCAGCAGCGTGATTACGAATCGGTGTATCTACGCCGCACGTTCCGTGACGGCGCTAAGGTCCGCAACGAGACGGTGGCCAACCTGTCGATGTTGCCCGCAGAGACGATTGCCGCGATCGAGGCTACCTTGAAAGGCCAAACACTGGTGGCGGCGGGCTCGGAGTTCGACACCGTCCGTAGCTTGCCGCATGGGGATGTGGCGGCGGTGGCGGCGATGGCGGCCAAGGTGGGTATGTCCGCCCTGCTGGGTCCGGCATGCCGGTCACGGGATCTGGTGTTGGGGTTGATCATCTCCCGGGTGGTTCGGCCGGCGTCCAAGCTGGACACTGTGTCGTGGTGGGCTGACACCACCTTGGGTGCTGATCTGGGTATCGCTGGCGCGTCCACCGACGAGATCTACGCCGCGATGGACTGGCTGGTCGGGCGCCAAGACGGGATCGAAAAGAAATTGGCCGCCAAACACCTTGACCCGCGCGTCAACCCCTCGAAGATGGCGTTGTTCGACCTGTCGAGCACGTGGATGACCGGCAGCCACTGCGAGCTGGCGGCACGCGGGTATTCCCGGGACGGCAAAAAAGGGTTGCCGCAGATCAACTTCGGGGTGCTCGGTGACCGGGAGGGCCGTCCGGTGGCGGTGCGGGTGTTCCCCGGCAACACCGCTGACCCCACAGCGTTCACCAAGATCGTGGCCGATCTGCAAGACACGTTCAAACTCGATGATCTGGTGATGGTCGGTGATCGGGGCATGATCACCACCGCCCGCATCAACGCCCTGCGTGAACTCAACGAAGCGGGTGCGAGTTTCGGGTGGATCACCGCTTTGCGCAACCCGGCGATCGCCGCGCTGGCCGCCGACCAAGGACCCTTGCAGATGAGCCTGTTCGATCAGCAGGACCTGGTCGAGATCGCTCACCCCGACTATCCCGGTGAACGCCTGATCGCCTGCCGCAACCCGGCATTGGCTGACCAGCGTGCCCGCAAACGTACCCAGCTGTTGGCCGCGACCGAGAAACTGCTAGAACCCCTCACCAAGCGGGTGGCAGCCGGCCGGCTCGCCGGGGCCGCTGACATCGGCAAGGCGGTGGGCAAGGTGTTGGGAAAATACAAGATGGCCAAGCATTTCCACACCACCATCACCGACAGCGGTTTCACCTACCACCGCAACCAACACAACATCGATGCTGAAGCCGCCCTCGATGGCATCTACGTGATCCGCACCAGCGTCGACGCCACGGAACTGACCCCAGCCCAGGTGGTGGAATCCTACAAAAACCTGGCCAACATCGAACGTGACTTCCGCAGCATCAAAACCGACGACCTGCAAGTGCGCCCCATCCGCCACCGGCTGCAAGACCGCGTCAAAGCCCATCTGCTGATCTGCATGCTGGCCCGCTACCTGCTCTGGCACCTGCGTAAAGCCTGGGCGCCACTAACATTCACCGACGAAAACCCGCCGGTCCGGGACAATCCCGTAGCCCCCGCACAGCGCAGCACCGACGCCGCGGCTAAAGCCGCCACCAAACAAGACGCCCACGGCCACCCCTTACGGAGTTTCGCTGGCTTACTCCAACACCTCAAGACTTTGACCCGCAACAGGATCCGCTACCACAACACCGACATCGAGATCGACAAACTCGCCGACCCCACCCCCGAACAACGCCGCGCATTCGACCTCATCGAAGCCACCATCCCCCTCACCATCGCCGCATAGCCAGGTAGACAAACACCACACCACCAAACCCGCCAAAACCCCAGCTCAAACCAGGAAAACCCCTACCAAAGCAGCAGTAACTTCGGATTAGACCGAAGTTACGACTGCATAAGTAGCGATTTTTAGCGTTTGACCTGGGCTCTTGTTCGCTTGGCGGGCGAGTTGTTCTGGCTACAAGGCTCCTGAGGAGCAACGATCACACGAAACCATTGCGGTCCTTCAATCATCGAAACTGAAACCTGGGCGGTCCTTTTCGGCGTGTCGTGTACGTGGTTACAGTGTCGCGGCCGTCAACACGAAGTATCCTATGGCAAGGTACTTGCTTTGGCCGCGAATATATTTCGACTTTCGTGCTACGCGCCTCTGCTGCGACTCGGCTTTGTATGCACCCTAGCAAGTGAATTCGTAAGCCGGTGGCAGCGACATGCTACATTTTCTGTCTACAAAAATCGGCAGCACCCGTACATCAGCCCAGCTCACACTGCAGATCAACGTTGCGAGACAGCGTAACTTCGGATTAGAGGTGCGCTACCTCGTGCGTCAAGTGCGGGCGCTGGGCAGCATCGGTCCGACGGGCGCGGGCCCTGAAGGCGATAACGCGCAGAACCGTGATCGGGACGCAGGGTGAGCGCCGGCCCGCGCGTCGCCGAGTTCGATCCTGACCTTTACGAGCGAATCTGCTCGGCGGTCAAACCAGGCGACGAAATAACGACGCTAAGCAACAAGTGCGTGAACCGGATCGCGTCTATAACACCCGCCGGTGTTTTCGTCGAAACCGCACGGTCGAATGCCCGCCGGGCAGGACCGCAGCTTGTCCCGGCGTGGATGATCCAGACTGGCTGGGACAATCTGTGTAGGGCGGGCGAGCTTAGCCACCGGAAGCTGTTAAACGAGTTGAATGTCGAGCGATCGGCGTTCGTATGCGCCTTGCTAGCGTTGTTCCCTGAAGTCGTGGTGCGGTCCACGCGCCCCACGGTCTTGGAGCTCGCTGCCGCCTCGCCCTCCGCTGGAGAGCTGAGCTCTAAAGGCGCGGTTTAATCGAAGGTACGTGGAATGAGCTCAGAACTTCGATGGGTGTCCGCAAGAAGCCACTGATAGCGAGCCCACCCGGAAACTGCTGCGCCGCTTCGATTTACGCCGACGCGGTCGCACGCGCGGCCGTGCGCCGCGTGCTCTGACAGCCGTCGATGCGCAACGCGTGCTCGACGAAGCTTTGCAACACACAGACGGCGGCGGCCTTCGCGCCAAGCAGCGCAATGTCTTTCGGATCGTCCGGTAACGCGCGCACGTCGTACTGCGCGGGCGCGTTGAAGGCCTGATCGATCTCGGCTTCCGCAGCTTGCAGGTAAGCGCCGCCCGGGGAGGAGAACGAGGCGCTCAGAGCGGCAGGAACGTAGATGATGAGCTGGCTGGGGTTGACCACATTGCAGATATGCGAAACCGCGCGTCCCAGCGCCGCACCCGCCCGCCGGATCGCACTGGCAGCCCTTTTTCCGGCCGCATCGTGCAGGTCGGCGATGTCGAGTTGCTCCCGGATTCGACTGGGGGTCGCGATCGTGTCGACATGGCCGTAGCGTCCGCATAGGCACGGCGCGTCGAAACCCACGCCGGCCGGTGGCGGCCCCTGCCCGGGCGGGAACCCGACCTGAAGGTGGCCGATCTCCATGGACCGCCCCTCGCCGCCGCGTCGCAGCCGCCCGTCCATGATCAGTCCGGCGCCGACGCTCTCGTCGAGCACGGCGACCACGACGAGATGCGAATGCGTGGTATGCGACTCCACGGCCGCCAGCACGGCCCACGCGTCGAGGTCGTTTTCGATGAGCACGGGAAGCGAGGGATCGAACCGCGAATCGCCGCTCAACTCCGCGCGAAACAGTCCACCGAGATCGATCTGTTCGCCCGTCAGCTCCAAGACGGCGCCGTTCCACACCGGCGTCGCGACTTCGATACCGATGCCGAACAACTGCAGCCCCGGCGCCTGGTCATCGCTGTCTGCACCCGAGTCGGGTGCCGCGCCGCCGGGGTTCTCCATCAACGCGGCGATCTGCTTGAGCACGACGGCCGGCAGGCGTTTCCACTCGCGAACCTTCTCCGTTACTGGGGGCGAGACCGGCGTGCCGTCCAGGTGCAGAACGGCGGTTGTCACCTCGACCAGTTGGGTTTTGCGTCGGTGCACGTGAACTCCGGCAATCACTCGGGTGCTGCCCAAGCAGACCTGGCCGAGCCAGCGGCCCCCTTCCGTCTTGACTCCTCGCTCCTCGAGCAGCCCGTAGCCCGACAGTGCCGTCATCACCTTGCTGAGGGTTCCCGGCGGGATGGCGCGACGCTCGAACGCCCGTGACGCGTTTTCGTTGCCTTTGGCGATGTCGGCGCGAGTGACGGCAGCGGGGGACCTGAGCAGGGTGCGTGCCAGCACCTCCCCGATGACCTCCTGGCCCACCCCCGACTTCTCCACCAGCTCAGTCAGGGTGTCGTCGAACTCTTCGTGCACCTGTGCCTCCTATAGCGGCTTCGGTGATCTTACTGCGCGACGGCTTCAAATGCCGCATGACTGTCGTAGCTCGAAATCGTATTGCTAGTTCACATGACATTCGCAGCAAATATGCATTTCGTAACTGAAACTCAGAAGTTACCGTGAAACCACGGTCGCCGCACGGCAGGAGCAGGGGCCAACGACACAGAAAGGCAGCACCGGATGACTCAGCACACGCCAGGAAGGTCACCACGTAAAGCCGGCCGAGTGTCACGAGGCCGTAAGGCAGGCACCTCTCCACAGCCAAGCCGGCCAACTCGGGCCAAGCCCGCGCGTCACCGTCGTGTGCTGCCCCGCACGCTGCATCTCATCGACCTGGAAAACCTGTGCCCCGACGGGCGCGTCACCACGCCGGTGGTCCGAGCCATCTGGGACACCTACACCCACGACGTCGGCGTGTACTGCGACGACGGCGTCGTCGTCGGCGTTGGTATCAGCAACGCGGAGACGGCATTCTTCGCCCTGCCGAACGGTATTCGCCGCGTCGTCGGCCGCGGAGTGGACGGCGCGGACCTGGCCCTGCTGGGTGCCGGTGATCTCGCGTGGGTCCAGCGACGCTTCCAGCGCGTCGTGATCGCGTCGGGTGACCACATCTTCGCGCCCAGGGTTCGCAAGTGGACGGCCGCCGGGCTGAAGGTCGAGCTCGTCCTCGGCGCCGGGAAGGCCGCCCGCGTCCTCACCGAGTCGGGAGTGCCGATCCACCGACTGGCGATCTCGGGCGAAAACCGCTGATTTCAGCTTTATGGCGTTTGCCCGTTCCGCGGGTTCGTGTCGGTGTCGTGTCTTAGCCTGAATCCGTGGATCAGTGATTTCGTGGTGTCGTGGGGTTGATTTTTGCACGGTTGGGGCGGTTCGGGGTGTTGTGGGTATGAGTGATCCGCTGGCCTGCACCAGCTTTTCCTTGTTGCGGGGTTCTTCGGGTCGGGCCTGGGAGGGCAGATGGGCAGGGGATGTGATAGTTATCCTGCTCGTGGGATCGCGGGCCTATAGCCGATGGTGTTGTTCCACAGCGTTTTCCATCCTTTTTGCCACGGCCAGTGCGCGGGCAGGTGCAGCATCGGTTTGCGGGCCGGGGCGGCGAAGCGGGCCGGGATGTTGACCAGGTCGCGGCGCAGGGTGGCGCCGCGGGCCACGGTGTGATGGCCACCAGCGAGGGTGCCTGCGGCGCGCAGCAGGTTATGGGCGATCACCGCGGCCGCCAGCCAGGCGCAGTTGGCGGCGAACAGCCCGGAAGGGATGTGAGCCAGCGGGCCGTCGATCACATCGGCGAAGGTGGTTTCGATGACGGCGTGGCCCCGGTGGGTGATATCGGCCTCGGTAATCGGCAGTTCGGAGTTGGTGACAAACGGGTGATGGCGCCACACCGGAAACAACGCATCGGGGTAGCGGGCGTCTTTGACGCGGCGCACCACCAGCCGCACCGTCAGCGTGCGGCCAGAGCCCAACCGCACGGTGTAGGGCGTTTCGGCGACTTGGGCATCCGAGATCAGCGTCCCGGTGTCGGGGTCGGTCACCGCGCCGGGGTAGTGCACCGGGGTGTAGGCGGCTTCGTCGATGGCTGCGATCGCGGCGTTGATGCGTTTGTTGCGGCTGATCGACAGGGAGAATTCGGCACCTTGGGCCACGCACGTGGTGATCACCTTCTTGGTGCCAAACGCCGAGTCGCCGCGCACCATGATCGCCCCAGCGGCTCCGCAGGCGCGGGCGGTGCCGATGGCCACCGTGATCTGGGAGGCGGCCGCGCGCCCGGAGGCGGCCTTGCCGCTGCGCAGCCTGGCCTCGGCGATCACCGGTGCGGCCTGCGCGGTGGAGATGGTAGTGATCTGCGGTGAGAGGCCTTTGCGCAGCAGCGCGCGGCTGGCGATCTTGGCGTGCCCGAAGCTGGCGCCCTGCTTGGCTTTCCCGTAGACCGGGCGCAGCAGCGAGTCGATGTCGACAAAAGCGCGCTGTTCGATGCCGGGCAGCAGCGGTACCCGCGCCGCGAGCGCCACCAGATGGGCTCGACCTACCGCAGCGAGCTGGTTGGCGTGCCCGAAAGTGAACTCGCGCAGAAAGATCCCCAACGTGGAGGGCGCATACACCTCGTCGAACACCCGCGGGGTGCCGCCCGCGCGCAGCACGCCGGCATCGTCGATGCTGTCTGCGCCGCACATCATGCCCGCGATGATCGAGGTCAGCTTGCCGGCCGGATTCACCGCCCCCGACGCCACCCGCGTCGACGGCAGGTCCACATGTTCGCCGATCAACCGCGAAAGACCAGCCTGCTCAGCTAGGTCCAACACCGGCACCAGCCCGGCCGCCGATACCAGATTCTGCTCGTCAAAGACCGCCGAGTCGGCGGTGAACGTATACGATGAGTGCATCGAAAGTGCCTTCTTGAACTCTGGACAAATACGACGTAAGCACTCGTATTATCCCAGTTCAGAAGGCGCTTTCGCTGTTCACACGCCGATCAAATCACCGGCCCAACCACGGATTCAGGCTTAGAGTCCTGTACGGCGGTTCGGGCCGCATTCACATGCCGTCAGCCCGGTCATGTTGCGGGAACGGTTGATGGTCGACTGGATGAACGACGAGGAGCACAACGATCACGACGACCCACACCGGTGGCGCATTTCGCTCGAGCACCGATACCGCACAAATCTGAGACAGGGGAAACGTGGAACAGAATGAGCTGACGGCCGCCCTGGGTGTATGGCGGGAGAGCCTGGTCAACCTGTCAGGTGTCAACCGGCTCATCAAGTTCAAAGCCTCGAAATCTGGCGCAGTTGCCATAGATTCGCCCGAGCCCGATGTCATTTTGTCGGGGATTCTTTCCGGCGCCAAGTGGCTGTTCATGGGTACCGAGGACCAGGAGCGGGACGAAGGCGCGGATGGATCCTCGTCTCGAGTGGCACAACTCGGGATGCTCGCAGCGAATGGCCGAGCCGGAGTGCTGCACACGCCTCGCCCGGAAAAAGGGCGCTTCCGGGAAGTTTGTGGGTCATGGTGCGGCCGGGTAGAGCTGTAATCCGCCGAGGTGGAAGTAGATTGCGGTCTTGAAGTGCTCTCGATTGCGGTAGCCGCGGGCAGAGACGCGGATGGCCTGGATGCGGGAGTTGATGCCTTCGGCGCCGGCGTTGGTGATCGGATGCGCGAAGTAGGACAGCAGCCCCGCCTGGTGACGTTTGAGGGTCTTTGCTGCGTCGATGATCGGTTGCAGCCGGGAATGGGTGGCCCAGAAGTACCAGCGGGCGAAATGCTTGGCACCCCAGCCGCGGCGCCGGTAGGACCAGAAGCGCCGTAGGTTCTCCTTGATGGCCCATGCGCGGGCGGTTTTGAGGTCGCTGGCCCGCAGGGCGGCGAAGCGGTCGTGGTGGCGCTCGGGTAGGTTTTCGGCCGAGTACAGCCACAGGTACTTACTGCCGGCCAGGCTCTTGTCGCCGGCGAGGGCCAACGCCCGGTTCTCGGCCTTGCGCACGGTGTCCACGGCCTTGGTCAGATACCCCATCAGGTGATAGTGGTCGAAGACGATCTTGTCCTCGGCGCCGCTCAGGTGTGCGCGTGCCGAGGCGGCGTACGGCTCCCACATGTCCATCGCCACCGCCGCGATCCCGGCCCGCTGCTCGGCGGTGAACTGTTCGAAATAACCGTCCAGGCTGGCCTGTCGGCGCTCGTCAGCGATGTATTCCACGGTCCCGGCATCCAGGTCACTGACCACGGTGATGTAGTCCTGTCCTTTCCCGGCCGCTTTCTCATCGACCCCCACATGGGCTGGCACGTTCAGCGGTTTGGCGGCCAGGCCCCGAGTGACCGCACGGTCCATCAGGTGCCACGCCTCGTCCCAGCTGATACCCAGCAGCTTGGCGGCAGAGGCTACGTCGCAGGCGGCGAGCACGTCGATCGCCAGCCGCTCGAACAACGTCGTGAACCGCGAGTGCGGCTCGGCCCACGGCAACGCAACCTGACGCACCCCGTGTTCGGGACAGTCCACCCGCGGCGGACTGGCGTGCAGGAAGGTCAAAAACGCGCACGAGTCCAAATGTCGCCAGGCCCGCTCAGCCGAGTGGTCATAGACCGACAGCACGGCATCGCAGTCCGGGCAGGCGAACCGGGTCCGGGCCGGATGCTCAACCCATACATCCACTCGCCCGTCGGTTGCTGACAGCTCGACCCGCCCCACCTTCCATGGCGTCTCCAGTCCCAGCAGATGGCGGTACAGCTCGGTGTCGCGCATACGGCAAATCCTGCCGCTGACGCCCGTCAAACCCAAAACCGCACCCACGCAAAACCCAGAAGCGCCGGAAAAAGAGCTCGGCACCGTGCTGCGCGGCTTGATGCGCCGTGCCAACGCGGAGTTGCTCGACCGGGGCCTGTCGGTGCTCTACCTCGCCTTCGGAATGTTGCATTGGCAAGACGTCGATGGCACCGGCATGGCCAGCCCGTTGTTGCTGGTTCCGGTGACACTGGCCTCTCGGGGCCCGAAGACCACCCCTGAGCTGGCGCCGGGCCAGGACGACGTGGTCGTGAATCCCAGCCTGAGCCTCCGCATGCGTGAGTTCGGCATCGAACTCCCGAACATAGACGACGTCGCCGAATCGTCCGTCATGGACCTGTTGGCGCAGATTCGGGACGCGGTTTCGACCGAACAGGGCTGGACTGTCGAGCCCACCGTCGTCTTGTCGACGTTCTCGTTCCACAAGGAGGCGATGTTTCGCGATCTCCTGGAGAACGAAGCCACGGTGCTGGACCACCCGGTGGTGCGAGCGCTGGCTACAAAAGACCCCAGCAGTCAGAGCGGCGAATTCATCTTCGAGCCGACCGAACCTGCCGACATCGATCATGTCGCCCCGCCCGAAGACACCCCGCTGGTGTTGGACGCAGATTCCTCGCAGCGCGCCGCGATCGCCGCAGCCATCGCAGGCCGCAGCTTCGTCATGGATGGCCCCCCGGGAACCGGGAAGTCACAAACGATCGCGAACATGATCGGTGCCCTGCTGCATTCGGGACGCACGGTCTTGTTCGTTTCGGAGAAGGTGGCGGCCCTCGACGTCGTACGCAATCGCCTGGCCGACGCCGGTCTGGAGAACTACCTGCTGGAGTTGCACAGCCATAAGGCCAGCCGCAAAGAAGTGGCGACCGCGCTCGCGCATGCCCTCGACAACATCACTGTGGCGCCGCCCGGTATGGAGCCGCTGACCCGTTCGTCCCTCATCGACCGTCGGATCCGGCTCAACGACTACGCAGCGGCGATGAACGAGTTGCGTGAACCACTGCACCTCTCGTTGCACTACGTGCTCGGGGTGCTCGCCGAACTCGATGCATTTCCCTCGGCGCCGATGCCGGAAACGCCGCCGGCGGACCTCACCCAGGCCGAATACCGAGCGGTCCAGGAAATCACAACCCAGTTGGAGCGCTCTTGGCGCCCGGCCGCTCAGGGGCAGTCCTACCTGTGGCGAAATGTGATCGACGACAGCTCTCTCGAAATCCGGCTGTACCAGGCCGAATCGGCATTGGAGGAACTTTCCGGCACCGTCGCGAGCAACAGCGAGGTGGCCACCGCCTTTGCATTGACCAGACCCAGCGACGCGACGACGATTGTGTCGCTGGTGAACCAGCAACATGAGAACCGGCCCCCGGATGCGCCTGACTCCTGGCTCATGGCAGAAGACTGGGGCGCCGTTCTGGACACCCGAGACCGCTTGGCCCTCGCCGTCAACGACATCCGCCGCGCCGAGTCCGCCGTCGTGCAACGCACCGGTGTGCAGTGGAGCGCCCTGCCCGACCCGATGTCGCTTCCCGTGCCGACGCCGTTACCGCCTGGTCCGGAACAACTCACGCTAGGGCACGCGACCGCCGGAGAATGCGCTCAAACGGCGGACCGTTTTGAAGAATTCGCCACCCGGCTCGCTCATCGACTGGACTCGCTACGGGCGATGGCTCGACAGCTCGGGCTTGCCGATGTGGTCTCTTTCGACGACGCTGTTGACGGACATTCAGGGTGACCACCTGGGGGTGGGGTTCCGGCGTTGAGGGTGAGGATGCTTCGGCGGGATCTGAGCGGCGGCATGGTGACGACGCCCCCTGTTCCCGGGGTTACGGTGGCCTGGGTTCGTTTCGGCGATCATCGTGGCGCCGGATGTTCGTGGCCGGGGGATCGACTGGCGCAGTGACGGTTCCAGCCCGGGGCGGCCAACACGAGATGACCCCTTCCCGACTGGCATCGTGGTAGACCATCTTGGTGCTTCATGTCCTCCCGAGCACCCGATGATCGTCGTCCGCACCGTCGAGTGGGCCGAGCAGGCCCTGGGCGCCGGCGAGCTCGGCTGTCCGCACCCCGGGTGCGGCGGCGCCCTCACACGGTGGGGATACGGCCGCCGCCGGCGCGTCCGTAGCCTCGGCGCGCGGACCCTCGACGTGCGCCCCAGGCGGGCACGATGCACCCGCTGCGCCAGCACCCAGATTCTGCTGCCGGCCACCCTGCAGCCACGTCTGGCCGACACCACCGAAGTGATTGGCGCCGCCCTGGCCGGCAAGGCCGGCGGCCACGGACATCGCCGTATTGCCACCGCGCTTGACCGCTCGCCGTCGACCGTGCGCCGCTGGATACGCCGCGCCACGCGCAGCGTTCATCTGCAATGGCTATGGCAGCGCGGCAGCCAGGCCCTCATCCGGCTCGACCCCGACGCGTTCAACCAGCTGCCTCGCGCCAGCAACCCGCTGCACAACGCGCTTATCGTCCTGGCCGCCGCCGCCTGCGCGGCCCGCCAGCGGCTGGGCTTGACCGAACCCCTATGGACGCTGATCGGCGTGCACACCCAAGGCCGGCTTCTGGCCGCACCGACCTGAACCGCCCACATCGCCCGGACCAATCCGGCCGGGCCGGCGATCCCGCTCGCCCATCCCCGGCCGGCACCGTGAACACCACCGCCGGCCGACACCGTCACCGCGAGCATCACAGCGTCAGCGTGAACACCAAATCGCGCTAATCATCCTCACCGAGAACGCCGCCAACATGCTCACCTTGAACGCCGGTCAACACGACGCCGACAGGGTCTTGGCACTCGCAGAACTTGTCCATGCACCGCACCGGCCGTTGCGCGAATGGACTACGCCGAGCTCGTGGGCCGGCGCTCGCGCCGCCGTCGACGCCCTGGAAACCAGTCTGCGCGAGCTTGCCGACGCCGAAACGGCGGCGACGCCGATATTTACCGGCGACGCGCTGCACGCCCCGCTCGCCGAGCTTTCCGACCGCTTCGAACACCGGCATCACGGCCTCAAGAAGCTATCCGGTGACTATCGAGCCGACAAGAAGGCGTTGACTGGTCTGCTCGTGGCCGGCACGAAATTCAAACAGGGCCTTCACCATCTGCCGGCCGCGGTCCGCTGGTCCGATGCCGCCCGTCGCTATGAAGCGGCGGTTGCGCAATATGCGGGACTGTTGGGCCACTACTGGCGGGGACGAGAAACCGACTTTGCATCGATCGCCGCTGCCTTGGCAGCCGCAAGTCGCATTTTCGACTTGCTTGGGGGGCAAGCTGTTCCCCCCAGCCTCGCCGAGTACGTCTGCACCAGCCAGCCGAACGCGGCGCACCGCAGTCTGATCCAGGAGATCCGTCACGATCTCGCAGGTTGGAAATCCTCCCTGGCACCAGCACCGGCGCTGCAAGGGCGACCCGAACTGGTCCTCGACCCGATCGGCCGGTCCATCGACTGGCTGCGTGCCCAGCTGGAACCCCTGCGGCAGACGGCGGCACGCATATCGGCGATCGACCAGGCGACCGGGCGGGCGCACAGCCTGATCGAAGCTGAGGAAATTCTCGCCCTGCGCGGTGCAGCGGCCGAGTCGCACGCGAACTTGCGCTCCGAGACAGCCACGTACGCCGCCACATTCGGCGCTTGCTTCGACGGAGCACTCTCCGATCTGGACCGCCTGAACGACGGCCTGAAGTGGGCCCAGGAAACCCGCGAGATCGCCGGGCGAGCACTGACCGACGCCCAAGTCACGGCGCTGACCGCGTCGCGCCCCGTGCATCACCTGGCCGCCGCGGCCGGGAAATGGGCCACCGCTGCCGATCGGATCATCGACGCCTTCCATTCCGACCGGCATGCGGAGCTCAGAACCGAACTTGACGATTACTCCAACGCCGCGAGCCTGATCAGTGATCTGAAGGACGACAGCACCGGGCAAGAGGAGTGGTTCGCGTACACAAGAGCCCGCGCCGATCTGGCCAAGCACGGCCTCGATACCGCCATCGACTTCTGCATCGAACAGCGCGTGGGAGCCGAACAAGTACCCCGCGTCATCGAGAAAGCGTTACTGCGTTCATGGGCCGACCACGCAATCCAGAACGACACGCGCATCCGGCCGCTACAGGAGCGCGATCGTAGCGCCCTTGTCCAGGAGTACCGCAAGCTCGACAAGCAACTCATTCTGACTGCGACGAGCGACATCATCCGCGCAGTGAACACGCGCAGACCGTCGGTCGCCGAGATCGGCGAACCCGGAGTGATACGCCGCGAGGGAATGAAGAAGTCACGACACCTACCGGTGCGCGACCTCATCTCCCGGTCCCGCAACACCTCGTTGGCCATCAAGCCGTGCTTCATGATGTCGCCGCTGGCCGTCAGCCAGTACCTGCCGGCAGACATGAGCTTCGACGTCGTCATCTTCGACGAGGCGTCACAGGTCACCCCGGGCGATGCCATCAACTGCATCTACCGCGGCAAGTCGCTGATCCTTGCCGGAGACGACAAACAGTTGCCCCCGACCTCGTTCTTCGAACGCGTCGAGGCAGAGAGCGATTTCGACGAAAACGACACCGACGCCGCCGATTTCCAGTCCGTCCTCGAGCTGGCGAAAGGTTGTGGAGCCTTCAACGACCTCCGGTTGAACTGGCACTACCGCAGCCGGCACGAAGACCTCATCGCGTTCTCGAACTACAAGTTCTACGACGGCAAGCTCGTAACGTACCCCAGCTCGCACTCGGAAGGCCCGGACGTGGGCGTGCAGTTCTTCCACGCCCACGGCGTGTACCGCCGCGGGGGCGGTGCGGACAACCCGCTGGAGGCCGCACGGGTCGCCGAACGGGTCATCGAGCACTTCACGACGCGACCACATCTCACCCTTGGCGTCGTGACCTTCTCCGTCGCCCAGGCAGACGCGATCATCGATGCCATCGACAAAGCGCGGGAGAGTCGCCGTGACCTCGACCGGTTCTTCGATGGCGACGACCGGCTGAACGCCTTTTTCGTGAAGTCGCTGGAATCAGTTCAAGGCGACGAGCGCGACGTCATCATCTTCTCGATCGGCTACGGGCCGGACGAGGCCGGCAAAATCACCACCAACTTCGGGGTGCTGAACAAACCCAAAGGCTGGCGCCGGCTCAACGTCGCGGCTACGCGCGCCCGTCAGCGCGTCGAGGTCGTTGCGTCCGTGCGTGCCGGCGACGTCCCGCCGTCTGGCAACGAAAACGTCGAATATCTTCGCGCGTACCTGGACTACGCCGAGCGCGGCCAAGCGGCCCTGGCCATCGACCTGGGCAGCAGCGGGCTCGGCCCCGACAGCCCCTTCGAAGAATCCGTCATCAAGGCAATCCGTGCATGGGGTTACACCGTCGAACCGCAAATCGGAGCGGCTGGATTCCGCATCGACATCGGAATACGGCATCCCGCCCATCCAGGTCAGTTTGCTCTCGGTGTCGAATGCGATGGTTACCAGTATCATTCCGCTCCCGCTGCCCGTGACCGCGACAGGCTACGGGAACAGATTCTGCGCGGACTGGGCTGGCGGCTGCACCGGATCTGGGGAACCGCATGGTATCGAAACCGGCAGATTGAAGAGGACCGGCTGCGTGCCGCAATCGAAGCTGCAATCAACGCACCCGCGGACGGCCGGATCAACGCTGACGACGGCAACCTGCCACGTCGAATCGTCGAGACAACCCAAGTGGAGACCTACGAAACGCCATCGTGGACGACGGAATACAGGGTGGCACATGTGCAGCCGCTGCCTCGGTGGATCGACCCTTCCGAGGCCGACTGCCACCATCACATGACCGACGCCGTGGTCGCCATCGCCGACATCGAAGGCCCGGTCCACATGTCCCTCGTCCATCAGCGTTTGAGGGAGGCGTGGGGCATAGGGCGCATCGGCTCCAAGATCAGCGAGAACATCGATCGAGCCATCGGGCTCAGTCACGACAACGTCGATCGTGACGGCGACTTCATCGACCGCAAGGGCCGCCCAGTCGACCGTGTCCGAACCCCGAACGGCGTGATCAGAAAAGTCGAACACGTCGCGCATAGCGAAATTCGCCTTTGCGCCACGCTGCTTCTCCGGGATACGGGAACGACAGAGAGGACCGAGCTCATCACAGCGGTTGCCCGTATCTTCGGTTGGACTCGTACCGGCGCAGACATCAAGAGCCATATCGACGGGGTGATCGAGCAGCTCGCGGCCGGAAATGAGATCGCCGAGGAATAAGGATATTTGAGCCTTTCCGGTGGCCCCTGTTAGTCAAGCCACCGGCGCGTTCGTCGTCATCGTGATGGCCGGCAGCTAGGGCGGACCGGGACTTGCTCACGTGCCGGTCTCTCCGACCGCGGCGGCGGGGCCGGCCCGCGGTGACTGGCCGGCAAGCACGAGCATGGATAAACTTCGGCCCATGCAGCAGCCACTGCGGGTGGATAGTGCTGGTGTGCAGGTGATGGCCGGCAGATGGGGCGCCACAGCGGGCGACCTCGAGCAAACGACTGCCCCGGCGGGGTTGGGTTTGTCGTCTCAGGCCAGCGCCGTAGCAGTGAACGCCGCCCATGCCGATGTCGCAGCGTTCACGGCGGGACTGGCCGCACGGATTTGTGTCCGTGCCGTCCACGTCGCCGAGGCCGATTCCCGCTATGTCGCCAATGAAGCTGACTCGGCCCACGAGCTGGCGGCCTTGGCCTCCCCGGAGGCCTGCGTCTAGCGATGCGAGCGCCCGCAGCGTCTGCCAGCCTCGCTCAACTGCTGGCCTGGCCCACCGAACACCTGACTGAAGCTGCCGATTACTGGCAGGCCGTCGGCGGACGCTGCTACGGGGTGGCCAATCAGGTCTGGCGGGAAGCGATTTCAATCGATTGGCAGGGCGAGGCGGCCGACAGGTTGCGGACGGCGACCCATTCCGACATGCTGACCACCAGTGCAGTGGCCGACCAGTTGCACGAGGCGGCCAAAGTCGCCCGTAGCGGGGCCTCGGATCTGTATGGCGCCCGCTCACGGGTCCGCTATGCGGTGGAGGACGCCCACGCGGAGGGGTTCGAGGTGGGGGATGATCTTGCGGTCACCGACCGCTCCCGCGGTGGGTCGGCCGTGCAGCGGTCTGCCCGGCACGCCCGGGCGCTGATCCTGGCCGGCGATATCCGCGGGCGCGCGGCTCAGCTGGTGGACGTCGACCAACAGGTAGCCGGCAAGATCACCGCAGCGGTGGCCGGCATCCGCCAGGCTTTCCCCCAAGATTCGGACAAGACAGACGCCCATGTCCATCCCGTCGACAACCACACCTTCAAAGAGCAGCCTCCGCCCCCCACGTACCCGATCAACGAGGTGATCGCCGAGGCTACGGACCTCGACGGCAACCATGTCGTTCTCCGGCGCGGCTACTACGACGAGAGCACACAACAAGGTTTCGGGTGGGACAAGGCGTACTGGCGGCACCACGTGGTCAACCCCAACGTTTTCCGGGATCTGATCTCACACAGTCGACCGGTGAGCAGCCAGGGCGGAACCCTTGTCTACGAGGTTCCGATCAACCGTGTGCACTGTACACAAGGGCCGCTTGGGATCGCCGATTGCGAGGATACGGGCGAGAGCCTGACCATGAGGATCGTGGCGAACGTCAACGAAGGACGTCCCGGTATTCCCGATGGCGGACAGAAAGGGGTCATCTCGATGTATCCGCTCGCGGGGGGTAGTGGAGTGGTTGAAGTGGAACCGGGTTGGACGCTGACACCGCCATGGGTGAACAAAAATGTGCCCATCAACTGACGCTAGCGACGCGCAAGATCAATTTGCCGCCGAGGTGTTGCACAACCTGTTGCGGCACATCGAAGTTGAGAACAACCGCGGTCACGGCCCCTACCTTGTCACGCACGCCTGGACCGAGGGCGCGACGATGTACTGTGTCTACACCGCCCCACCTTCGGATAGAACCTGGGGATTGGTCCGCGACACCAGAGAGTCGATCATCGACCCGGGTCCGTGGCCGGATCTTTCCGAGGCGGTCCTCTACTACTACCTCTGCGATTTCGAGGAGAATCAGCCGTCCTCGTCGTCCCGTCGGCCAGGCGAACCCGAGACCATCTGGTGGTTCGGCTCTCCGCGCGAACGCCTGCCGCAACGGCCGTCGGATATTCCCCAGGCGTACCGGTATTCGTCGCCGACGACAACGCCCGCGACGGAGCTTGGCTCAGAACAGGATCGGCCCGCGATCAACGAGCCTCGGCTGTACGGGAATCGGCCGTAACCAGCGCGACAGTTCCGATCGTCGTCCCCGGTGGGGCGAACGTCGGCAAGCTCGTCGTCAAGACATTTCGCCAGCGAGACCGCTCCCCGGTTTGTCGCTGAAAAGTCGCTCTGAGGCGGGCATTTTGCGTAGTGGTTCTGTAGCGGTGGCCGCTGTGACAGATGTGGCACCCTGGTGCCGGTGCGCCCGTGTGGTCGGCCCGGTGAGGTAGAACTGCACCACCGCATCATCGCCAGCGAAAGGGGCCGCGTGGGCAAACTCGTCCGGGACAAGATTCCCGATATCATTCGAGCCTCCGGACGCACTCCCCGGGTCACGACGTTGGCCGCCGGTGCATACCTGGCCGCTCTCCACGACAAGCTGCGCGAAGAGGTCGACGAACTGATCGCGGTGACGACAACCGAGTCCCTCATCGAAGAGGCCGCCGACGTGCTGGAAGTGCTTCAGGCCATCGCCGCCGAGCACGGCGTCACGCTCGCGGACGTCGTCGACGCCGGAGACCGCAAGCGCGCTGAGGCTGGCGGGTTCGGGAAACGGCTGTACCTGGACGGCGTCGACCCCTACCCGGCCGGTTAGTTTGTCCCACATCAGTTGTAGGCCGTACTTCCCTCAACCGCATGCGTCGTGCTGATGAGCTTGGCGATGCAGTGGTCCCCGTCTAGTGCTTGGTCCCTGCACCATGCCAACGGACCGGCCGGGTCGGGAAATGCCATGCCGACCACGGTGACCCAGAAGTCGGGCGCCGAAAAGGTCGACCAGTCACCCGACCACAGCAGCCGCACGTCGGGATAGCGCTGCCGGAGGTCCAGATGCTCCTGCAGGGTCATGGTGTTGTCCCACACCACACCCTGATCGACGACGCCAGGGCGTTTGGAGCTCAGTTGCGGCACCCAACGGTCGGCAAGGGTGGCGGCCACGAATGGCCGGTCCTCATCGGCAATCTCGCGCAGCCGCTGCGCGGCGTCCAGCGGCGCGGAGGCGGCCGTGCTTTGCGGGTAGACCGGCTGCGTGGTCGAGGACGGCTCCGGCTGGTGGGTGGTCACGCTGGGTGGGGTAGCGGCCAGTGCCGGTGAGGGGGTCTGCGGCTCCGTGTTCCGGCCGGCGACAACTGCGATCGCCGTCAGCACCACGACGCCGACGAGCAGCAGCGCGGCGGTGGCAATCAAGGCCGGCAGCAAGTACTTTCCACGGCCTTGTGCCGCCGGAGCCGTTGGGGGAGGAGGGTATTGGACGTTGAAGGGTGGGTAGCTACCCGGTCCCGCCCTGTATTGGGGCGCCTCCATCGTGGGGGCGCTGGCCGCCGACGTCGCGTCGGCGAGGGCGCGCTTGGCGGCCCGGCCGAGCGCTCCGGCACTGCCGTAACGGTCATCGGGGTGTTTGGCCATGCCGCGGGCGACGACGTCGTCGAATGACGCCGGAACGCGGGCATTGACCGCACTGGGCCGCGGCGGCGGGGACGACAGGTGGGCCGCGATGACCTGGTGGCCATGGCCCGTGAACGGCTTGTGCCCGGTCAACGCCTCATGAAGAACGCATGCCAGCGCATAGACATCGACGGCCGGTGTCGCCTCGGAGCCCCCGAACCGCTCGGGCGCCATGTAGTCGAAACTGCCCACCTGATAACCCGCCATCGTCAGGTGGGTGTCACCCCTGGTCTCGGCGATGCCGAAGTCCACCAGGTAGGCGAAGTCGTCCGGCGTGACGATGATGTTCTGCGGTTTGACGTCGCGATGGATCAGTCCTTCGGCGTGTGCGGCGTCGAGCGCGGCCGCGATCTGGCCGACGATGTCGGTGGCGCGCTGCGGGTCCAGGGCGCCTCTCTTGAGCGTGTCGTGCAGGGTCTGGCCCCGGACCAGCCGCATGTCGATGTAGAGGACGTTGTCGATCTCACCCCAGTCGTGGATCGGGATGACATGCGGCTCTTGAAGGATGGCCGCGGCACGAGATTCGCGCAGGAAGCGGGCGCGAAAATTCTCGTCGTCGGCGTACTGCTCGTTGAGCAGCTTCAACGCGACCGTTCTGCCCTTGTCGGTGTCGTAGGCCTCGTACACCTTGCCCATGCCGCCCGTACCGAGCAGTCGGACAACCTTGTACTTGCCGAACATTTCGCCGACGAGCGACTTCACCGTATCCCCTGCTTCCTTTCGCCACGGTCAGTATCCGACGAGACGGCGGGCAGCGCAGGCGTTTGCCGAGGAAGTCCTATCGCGGAAGGCGGTGCTCGCCGGCTACTCCCTGGGGCAACAGCCGACGTCGGAGAGCCGGTCCAGCTGCTCGAGGAATTGGTGGGCTTCGCGGTAGGCGGCGGCCGTGGACGGCTTTTGGCAGGGCATCTTGTGCAGCACCGACGCCGCCGTCCCGAGTCGCACCAGGACATCACCGACGTCGGCTTCCGGGATGTCCACCACGGCGCCGCGGTAGTTGCTCAAGATGCACTGGATCGCCTTCGGCAACCGCCTGGCGTCCGGGGTGATGCCGTCGGCCAGCAGATAGGGCAGCTTCCAGGTATGCGTGTCGTTCGCGGCGCCGACATAGGCGAAGCACTGCATCGCAACCTTGTATCTCGGGTGCAGCTCACCGGCGGCGCCGAGATCCACATCAGATCCGACCTCGTCGCCGCGCATCGACAGCGCACCAAGCCCAACCGGGCGATCCGGGCGGAGCCGGTAGATGCCGTGAACCGACAACCACCACAGATCATCGGGGGCTTCGTCGGCATCAAGCTGAAGCCACACCCGAGGGCGCAGCCCGCCGCCGACGACGTCGGCCGCGTACAGCATGATCGAGTCGCTGACCGCCACGGCCTTGACGCGCTGATCGTCGGCATAGCGACGGGCCTGCGCCAACGCGGCCTCGATCGCCGACTGGCGCCCGGTCAGCCAGCCAGGCCGTTTCACCTCCAGGACGAGGTACTTCAGCCCCAGCCGCGTCAACACGATGTCGGCCCGTTCCACCTGCGGCCGGACGTTTTCGATCGGCCAGTCCAGGACCGTGGTGAAAAGGTTCTCCAGGATGTTCTCGGCGACCTTCTCCACGGGCTGCCCGCCGCCGCCCTGCTGCAGACGTCTCCGGCGCTCGGCGGCAAACGCCGGCCACGCCGTCTGTATACGTTCGGCGCACTTGCGGTAGGCGGCCAGCCTGCTGACCGAATCGCCACCCGCTGCGGCGCTTACAGCTTCCTCCACGTCTGGCTCCGGCATGCGTCGAGGGTAAGCGGACCGCGGCCGCCAGTAAGGTGTTTTGGCAGAGTGACTGAAGCGCAACAGCCTGCGCCGGCACCTGGCGCTACGTGGACCTCATGACCGAACGCAACCGCCGCTTCCTGCTCCGCCAGCGCCCCTCGGGGCGCATCGACGCGGACACCTTCGAGCTCAGCGAGGAGGCGGTCCCGCAGATCGGCGACGGCGAGGCGCTGGTGCGCGTCGACTGGATCTCGCTGGACCCCACGAACCGCGGGTGGATCAACGCCACCCCGACCTACCTGCCGCCGGTGGGGATCGGTGAGGTCATGCGTGGCCTGGGCCTCGGCGAGGTGATCGCCTCCAACAGCCCGGACTATCGGGTCGGCCAGACGGTGCAGGGCCTCGTCGGCTGGCAGCAGTACGCGGTCGCCTCGCCGACGGCGCCGTTGATGCCGGTCGAGGTCGCCGAAGGTGTCTCGCCGAGCGCGTACCTCGGCGCGCTCGGCATGACCGGGCTGACCGCGTGGGTCGGGATCCACGACATCGGCAAGCCGAAGCCGGGGGAGACGGTCGTGGTCTCGGCGGCGGCCGGCGCGGTCGGCTCGGTCGCCGGCCAACTCGCCAAGGCCGCGGGCGCGCGCGTCGTCGGCATCGCCGGCGGCCCCGACAAGTGCGCGCTGGTCACCGCACGGCTCGGCTTCGACGCGGCCGTCGACCACAAAGCCGACGACTGGGCCGCCCAGCTCGCCAAAGCCACGCCCGACGGCATCGACGTCGACTTCGAAAACGTCGGCGGCGACATCATGGACGCCATCTTCGCGCGCCTCAACATCGGTGCGCGCGTGGCGCTGTGCGGGCTGATCTCCGGCTACAACTCCGCCGATCCGCCGCCGGGGCCGCGCGCGTTCGGCAACCTGCTCATCCAGCGCGCGACGCTGCAGGGCTTCGTCGTCCTCGACCATTTCGGGCAAGCACAAGAGGCGATCACCGAGATCGCCGGCCTGATCACCGAGGGCAAGCTCACCCCGCTCGAGACGGTCATCGGGGGCTTCGAGCAGTTGCCGACCGCGATCAACATGCTCTTCGACGGCACCAACGTCGGCAAGCTCGTCGTCAAGGTGTCCGAGTAGAGCGTGCCGGCCGGCGCCAACCGCAGCCCCGCTGGCAGGCCGAACGCTAGCTGGTGCCGAACCCATCAGATACGCCCGCAGCCTCTTTCACGACCACTGTGGTCGAATTTCCAAGACCCCTCGCGCAATAACGCATGGTCGCAACCGCTCACCTCGGCGCGGGTGCCGGAGCGGACACAGAGAGCTACGTGGCGCCGAGGATTAGTGCTACTCTGTAGCACATGGAGAGGATTGGTGTTCGCGAGCTCCGGCAGAACGCCAGCCGCTATCTGGCCAAGGTCACGTCCAGCGGAGACCCTATCGAAATCACCGAGCACGGGCGTCCGATCGCCCGGCTCGTCCCCATCACCGACGACACCTGGGCGGACATGATCGCGGCCGGGGAGATCACCCCGGCCGCGCGCGGCGGAAACATCCGGGACATCGAACCGATAGCAAGCGACTTCGACGCCTCGCAAGCGCTCGCCGAGCTGCGCGCCGGGGAACGATGAGGACATACCTCGACACATCAGCGTTGGTCAAACTCGTTGTCTCCGAAGGTGAATCCGCGGCTCTAAACGCGTACCTGCGTCGGGTCGGCGACGACACGCTGTTCACTGCGGCGCTTACCCGAACCGAGCTCGTCCGCGCCGTCGCCGGCGCCGGCAGCGCGGCGGTAGTCCAGGCGCGTCGCATCCTGGACGAGCTCGACACCATCAACCTGACCCGGGGCCTGCTTGATGCCGCCGCTGACATGCGCCCCGCCCGCTTGCGCACTCTCGATGCCATCCACCTCGCCGCCGCCCAGCGTGCCGGTGCGGAGCTGCGCGCGGTGCTTACCTACGACAACCGGATGGCTGCCGCAGCCGCCGACCTCGGTATCACGGTCGAAGCGCCGGCGTAGAGCCCACGGCGCCGCCGGATTCCTGCGGGCACCGACTGGCTGGCCCAACGCCTGAGATGTACGCCGCCGGCGCTGCTTGCTGGTGGTCGTCGTCGAAAAGTCTTCGGCAAGATCAGTCGGCATCATTACTTGTCCCAAGCTCTGTGCGGGGCGTCCCATTGCATGCACAGATCCATGCATGTATACATGCACTATGGCAACCAAGACGATATCGATCGATCTCGAGGCTTACGAACGCCTTCGGACCGCTCGGCGTTCGCCGAACGAATCGTTCTCTCATGTCATCAAGCGCGCGCACTGGCGCAACGAAACCCGCACGGCAGCAGCGCTTCTCGATGCACTCGCCGGACTGCCGACGGTGAGCGACGACGTTCTCGCGCGCCTGGACGCAGCGCAGCGCGAGGACACGCCGCCGGATGACCAATGGCGCTCCGGCTGAGCATCGACACCACGTTCCTGATCGATCTGCAAAGGGAACGAGTCTCCGGTGGTGACGGCGGCGCCGCGCACCGTTTCCTCAAACGGTCGCCAGACGCGGAGTTGTTCCTGTCGACGATCGCGCTGGGCGAGTTCGCTGAAGGATTCGACCAAGCTGAACACCCCACCGTGGCAGCCATGCGCGAAGGTCACGTAGTCGTTCCGGTGGATGATCAAACCGCGTTTGTCTACGCCAGAGTGACACGCGAACTACGTCGCCGCGGCGAACTGATCGGCACCAACGACCTCTGGATCGGTTGCACGAGCTTACGATTAGGGATCCCGGTGGTCACCGCGAACACGGTGGATTTCCGGCGTATCGATGGGCTGGGCATTGTGGAATACCGCTGATAGCCTGTCGCGCGCGTCGGCCACGACCTGACTCGTGCAGGCGTGAACGGCGGCTGCCGCCGGTCGACGTACCACGGTTCTTCGGCGGAAAGCCTTTCCGCGCAAGCTATTTCGCGTCGCGACTGATCTTATACCTGCACCGGCGGGCCGGCAGGACAGTTTCGACCGCTGGGTACGACGAACCAGGGTGGCTCGGACGGACCCATATGGACCGTCGGCCGCGTCCGCTACCGTGGGTTGATGACCGAACGCAACCGCCGCTTCCTGCTCCGCCAGCGCCCCTCGGGGCGCATCGACGCGGACACCTTCGAGCTCAGCGAGGAGGCGGTCCCGCAGATCGGCGACGGCGAGGCGCTGGTGCGCGTCGACTGGATCTCGCTGGACCCGACCAACCGCATGTGGATCGACGCCACCCCGACCTACCTGCCGCCGGTCGGCATCGGCGAGGTCATGCGCGGGCTCGGCCTGGGCGAGGTGATTGCCTCCAACAGCCCGGACTATCGGGTCGGGCAGATGGTGCAGGGCCTGGTCGGCTGGCAGCAGTACGCGGTCGCCTCGCCGACGGCGCCGTTGATGGCGGTCGAGGTCGCCGAGGGTGTCTCGCCGAGCGCCTATCTCGGCGCGCTCGGGATGACCGGGCTCACGGCGTGGGTCGGGATGCGCGACATCGGCAAGCCGAAGCCGGGGGAGACGGTCGTGGTCTCGGCGGCGGCCGGCGCGGTCGGCTCGGTCGCCGGCCAGCTCGCCAAGGCCGCCGGTGCGCGCGTCGTGGGGATCGCCGGCGGCCCCGACAAGTGCAAGCTGGTGACCGAGCGGCTCGGCTTCGACGCGGCCGTCGACCACCGCGCCGACGACTGGGCCGCCCAGCTCGCCGCGGCCACGCCCGACGGCATCGATGTCGACTTCGAAAACGTGGGCGGCGACATCATGGACGCGATCTTCGCGCGCCTGAACATCGGTGCGCGGGTGGCTCTGTGCGGCATGATCTCGGGCTACAACGCGGCCGATCCGCCGCCGGGGCCGCGCGTTCGGCAACCTGCTCATCCAGCGCGCGACGGTGCAGGGCTTCATCGTCCTCGACCACTTCGGGCGTGCGCCGGAGGCGATCACCGAGATCGCCGGCCTGATCGCCGAGGGCAAGCTCACCCCGCTCGAGACGGTCATCGAGGGCTTCGAGCAGTTGCCGACGGCGATCAACATGCTCTTCGACGGCACCAACGTCGGCAAGCTCGTCGTCAAGGTTTAGCGCCCGAACCCAATTCACGTGCCACCGCATCGAACGCCCGCAACGTGTCCAACTGCAGCTGCGGATCCCCGGAGTTCGGCTGGGTGGACAACTTGGCGGCCACCACCTGCGCGGACCGGTTGACGTAGATCATCTGCCCGCACATGCCCAGGCATAACGCAATGTTGTTGCCCAGGTAGGGAATCCACACCTGGTTGCGGTACATCCCACCGGGCATGTCGGTGCCCTGCGGGCAGGCGGCGAACGCCGCACGCGAATCGGGCCCGCCGGTAAGGGTATCGGCGATCCACGCCGCCGGCACCACCTGCTGCCCGGTCAGCGACACGCCGTCGCGCAGAAATAGCGAACCGAACCGGATCATGTCGGTCAGGCAGGCGCTGATGCCGCCGTCGAAAACCCCGGTGCCGGCCGCGTCCACGCCGATGGTGGCATCGCCCAACGCGCCGATGCGGCTCCACAACAGCTCCGACATCAGCTCGGGCATCTCCTGACCGGCGGCGGCCTCACAGACCCAGCCCAGCACATCGGTTTCACACGAACGATATTCGAACGGACCGCCGTGCGCCGACTTCCGGTGCAGGGTCAGCAGGTAGTCCCGCAGCGTCAACGGCAGGTCCGTCCTGATCGGACGCTGCCACCCGATCACCTGCTCGCGCACGTGGATCTCCGCGTCCGGATCGTCGTAGTCCTCCGAGAACAAGACCCCCGACCGCATGTCCAGCAGGTGGCGCACCGTCGCCCCGGCGTAACCGCACTCTGCCAGGGCCCCAACGTAATCCGTGACGAAAGCGTCGACTTCCAGCACACCGGCCCCGCACAGCGCGCCGACCACGGCCGCCACCAGCGACTTGCTCACCGAGAACAACAAATGCCGGGTCCCCACACCCATGCCGTCGCGGTACTCCTCGGCCACCAACACCCCGCGGTGCGCAACGGCCCACCCGTCGCTATGACTGCCGGCCATCACCTCCCCGACGGTGCCGGCCGTCCCGTCGATGCGGGTCACCGCGATCTCGGCGATCGGCGCACGGGCGCAGGGCAACGAAGCCACCGGGCCGCTCCCGCGCGGGATCACCGCGGTCGGCATGAAGTCCTCGACGTGCTGAAAAGCCCAGTGCGAGTGCGGCGGCGACAGCCAGTTGTCCAGCGACAGGCCGGCCGGGACGCCGCTCACGCCCGCGCGACGAGCCGCGAGACGATCGGCGCGGCCGGCACCAACGGTGTCGAGACGAACTTCGCCCGCATGCCCTTCACCCAGCGTTGGCAGCGTTCGGTGAGCTGATAGTCGGCGGTTTGCAGGTGTCCGCGGGTGACCAGCACGCCGAGTTGGGCGCCCTCGGAGCGCAGGTCGCCGGGCGCCGCGACACGCATGTAGAAGGCCTCGGACCCGTCGAGCAGCGTGGCCCAGTCGTTGGCGGTGCGCGCGAAGGAGACTCGGCCGTCGTCGTCGATGCGCCACACACCGGTGCGCGGTGTCGCGGTGAACAGCTCGATGTCCGGCGATGTCTCGTTGATGATCACCTGTCCCCAGACCTCGTCCTCGCCGTATCCCCGCTCCCAGCGGGCGTTGATCTCCTCGATGTCGAGTTCGTACTCCACGTCCATGTACTCGAGCAGATGAAACAGGAACAGCGGGATGTCGGCGTAGGCCTCGGTGGTCAGGTTGGTCATCGGGCTGGCGCCGGACAGGCGCGGGTTCACCTCGCCGAGGTAGAGCACGTCGGAGTCCAGGTCGTGCAACAGGTCGACCTCGAAGTAACCGCGGTAACCCTCCCGGCGCATGATGTCGCCCAGCTTGCGAACCATCTCGCGGGCGGCGTGGGTCTGCGCGGGCGGCAGCACCTCGCGCCAGATGTCGTTGCCGCACCACGCGCCCCGGTAGGGGGTGAGCTCCCGGTAACCGACGAGGCTCGTCATCGCGGGGCCGATCACGGTGCCGTGGCGGGTCACCGCACCCTCGATGCACACCTCGACGTTGCGGATCCGCTTCATGACTTTGAGTTCCTGGGTGGCCATATCGGCGGCGTGCTCGTCCCAGTCCTGCTGACCGCGCACAAAGAACGTCCCGCTGCCGGCATTGCCGAAAGGGATCGAGACGACGAGGTCGTCGCCCAGCCCGGCGCCTTCTGCGAGCGACAGCAGCTCCTCGTAGGCGCCGGCCCGTCCGATCACGTGCGGCACGCTGGGTATGCCCGCCTCGTCGGCCAGGCGCGTCATGACGGTCTTGGAGCCCAGGCGATTGCGCAACTCCGCGGCCGGGTGCATCACCTCCAGACCCGCCTGCCGGGCGAGCCCCTGAGTCTCCTCGTCCAGCATCACGAAGCAGGCCTTGCCCCCGGGTCCGCGGCCCGCGATGAACTCGAGCGTCTCGGGGTCAGACAGCAGGTGGTTGCACACGTCGCCCATGGAGTCGAAATCGCGGCGGTCACGCCGGCGGGGCACGAACACCCGCGAATGCACGCCCTCGAACGAGTCAAAGTAGGTCAGGTAGAAGAAGTTCCGCACCCAGCGGTCGATGCCGAGCAGGTTGAACGGGGTCGGCGAGATGAAGTACAGCGGCGTGGTGTTGGTGTGGAAGAACGCGCGCACGTCCGAGAGGCAGGTCAGCGGGCGGACGGCGTCGGCGGGCGTGCTCACGACGGCCGCGCTGTCGTCGGTGACGCCGCGGCGGCGGCATGCTCACGTGGCTGCATCCGACCAGTCTGCCCACGGGCGTGGGGAGTATCAAGTGCACCGGCGGTGACGGCGGGACGCCGCTGCCCGCGTGGTCGCCGCCGACGCCAGGAGTAGCGTGCGACACACGCAGCCCCATGAATGACAAGGAGACCCATGAGTCACACCGACGTGCTCGACGCCACCATCGCCGCGGCCTCGCCGATCGAACAGGCGGTCGCGGTGTTCATGCTGCACCCCGAGACGTTCGCCGAGAGCATCGCCGCCGGCTACCAGAACCCGCTCACCGGATACGTCGCCGGCCGCGGCGGCGTGCTGGGCGAGGCCACCGGCGCCACGGTCGCTTCGGTCTTCGTCGCGTTCGAGCCCAACTTCCTGCGCGGCCTGTGGGAGGAGGGCGTCGCGGTGCGCGGCGCGGCCGGCGCGGCCGAGGTGTACTGGGACCAGGCCGCCCGCTTCGGCCGCAAGCACCTGGCCGGCGCCCAAGGCCTGGACCGCATCGCGGCGCTGGGGGAGAAGATCATCGCGGCGGCACCGGACGCGGGCCTGCCGTTGTATGCCGGCTGGCGCACCATGCCGCTGGCCGACGACGCGCCCGCGCGGGCGCTGCAGGTCATGCACGTCCTGCGGGAACTGCGGGGCAGTGTGCACTTCAACGCCCTGACCATTTCCGGCATCACCGCGGTGGAAGCGCACATGCTCAACAAGGGCCATCAGTACGCGGCGATGTTCGGCTGGCCCGAGCCGTTCGCCGACGGCGCAGACAAGAAGGACCGCTACGCCGAGGTCGAGCGCGCGACCAACCACCGGATGGCCGAGATCTTCGCGGCCGCACTCACTCCCGACGAGGCGGACGAACTGGCCCGCCTCAGCGCGAGCGCCCTGGCGTCGCTGAAGGCCTCCGCCGCGACCTGAACGGCCGACGGGCCGTGTGCCTCGCCGATATGCAGATCCGCGATGCGGTCAGCGTGCACGGTATGCGTCCGCGCGGCTGAACACCCCGACGACGGCGACGTGCCGACGCTCGTCATCGATTCTGTAGATCACGCGGTAGGTGCCGCGGCGTGCGCTGAAGCGATCATGCAACGGCGGTCGGAGCCGCGTGCCCACGCGGTGGGGATTGTCGAGCAGTGGACCGATGAGGAATTCATAAGCGGCGAACGCCACCGATTCGGGAAGCTGTTCGGCCAGTTGCTTTCTCGCTGTCGGAGCGATTATCGGCTCGTAGCGCGAACCGGTCACTTCCTGGCTCGGCGCGCTTGCATCGCTGCGGTAAGGGCGTCCTGGCCCTCCCCTTCTCCCCGCGCCAGCTCGGCATCGGCCTCCCCGAGGGCGCGAAGCGCCTTCGCGTCGGACAGCACCGCAATGGTTTCCTCGAGCGACTCCAGATCGTCGACGGCAAGAAGGACCGCCGCGGGGCGTCCATGCACCGTCACCGTGATCCGTTCGTGCTGATCGCCGACGCTGGCCACCAACTCCGACAGGTGTGCCTTCACGTCGGCGAGTGAGCGCATTTCGGGCATAGTCATAAGTATGACCAATTGTTTCTGCTGTGTGTCCAGGGTTTTGTGGGCACGTCGCACCATGGTTCCCTCGCTGTGACCGCTGTGACCGGTGCGACGCCCACGCGCTAGCCTGACAGTCGGCTTCCCACCCGCGCAGGCGAGGCAACGATGAGCCAAATGGCCGAGACCCCGATCGGGCTGACGGGTCTGCACCCCGTCGGGCGCGGCGTGCAGCGCCCCGAACACGTCGTCGTGGCCGGTGACGGGCGAGTCTTCGCCTCCGACAAGGCCTCTGCCGTCGCGGAACTGATCGACGAGGACAACGTTCGGCGCATCGGCCGGGCCGGCGGCGAGCCGAACGGCATCGCCCGTGACCGCGACGGCCACTTCCTGATCGCCAACTGGGGCGCGGGCGCGCTGCAGGACCTGGACCCGGTGAGCGGCGCGATCACGACCCTGTTGAGCGGACAACTCGAGGGACGTCCGCTGACGTGGCTGAACTTCGTGTGCGTGGATTCCGCTGGGGCGCTGTGGTGTTCGGTGAGCACGACGGCCGACGACCTGCTCGACACCATCGCGCGCGGCACCCCCGACGGGTACCTGTTCCGGGTGGCACCGGATCGCCGGTCGGCGCACGTGGTCGCCGACGCGGTGGCCTTCCCCAACTGCATGACGCTGGACCGCGAGGAGGCCTCCCTGTATGTGGTCCGCACGCTGAACGCCGACGTGGTGCGCTTCCCGATCCACGGCGAAACACTGGGGCCCCAACAACGATTCGGCCCGCCGCTGGGGGACCGGCGCCCCGACGAGTTCGGCCCCGACGCCGGCCGCTTCCTGGCCGACCCGCAGGTGGGCCGCCGGTGGGGGATGGCCGACGGCTGCGCGTTCGACGCCGAGGGAAACCTCTGGGTCACACTCGTTTTGGCCAACAGGATCGTCGCGATCCGCCCGGACGGTACGGCGACCGTCGTGCTCGACGACCCCGACGGCGCGGCGTTACAGGGCCCGACCAGCATCGCCTGGGGCGGAGCGGACATGCGTGACGTCTACATCGGCTCGATCCTGACCCCGCACGTGCTCAAAGGCAGAAGCTCGGTGCCGGGCCTGCCGATGGACCACCAGCGCTAGCCTTCGGAAGGCCCGGGCCGCATGAAGTCCGGCAGCGCCTGCTGCGGGTCGGCCGGGATCATCGATTCGGGCAGTCCCCACAGCTGCCGAATGGTGGCGCCGCCGTCGACGACCAGCGTCTGACCGGTGATGCGGGCGGCCAGCTCGGAGGACAGGAACAACGCGGCGTTGGCGACGTCGTGCGCGCGCGGCGCCGCCAGCGGGTTGATGCCGTTGACGGCGTACTCGTGCGGCGGCTGGTCCTCGTTGCCCGAGCCCACGTTGCCCGGCGCGACCGCGTTGGCGCGGATCCCGTACCGGCCCAGCTCGTCGGCGAAGGTCTTGACCAGGGAGATAACGCCGGCCTTGGCGGCGCCGTAGGCGGCGTGGTAGGTCGCCGCCGCGATGCCGTCGACCGAGGCGAGCGCCACCAGCGAGCCGCCCGTGCGCTGGGCGATCATCTGCCGGGACACGGCCTGAAAGAGGTAGTAGACCTGGGTCAGGTTGTAGTGGATCGCCGCGTCCCACAACTCGGTGGTGAAGTCCTCGACCTTCGACCAGGTCGCACCGCCGATGATGTCGACGCACACGTCGACCCCGCCCAGCACCGCGACGGCGTCGTCGATCGCCCGGCCGACCTGCTCGGGATCGGCCATGTCCGCGACGATCGGCACGGCCTGACCGCCCCTGGCGACGATCTCGTCGGCGACGTGATGCGCGCGCCGCTCGTCGATGTCGATGCAGGCCACCGACGCGCCCGCCTCGGCCAGGACCAACGACGTGAACCAGCCGTGGCCCGCGCGCTCGGGGATGTAACCCGCACCCGAGACCACCGCACGCTTACCGGACAGCCCGAAATCGACCACGGCTGCAGTATCGGGACCGCCCCGCCCACTGTCAACGACGCTTCGCCGCGCCCGCGTGACCGCAGAGGTTTGCCGGAATCATTGGCGACTGCGAGATCTCGGCGCACTATGGACGCAGTGAGCGAGTTCATGCAGAACACCGACGCTTTCCTGTGGGCCATGGAAAGCGATCCCGTCCTGCGTTCGACCATCGTCACGATCTCCCTGCTGGACGGCACCCCGGATTGGGGCGAACTCGTGGAGAGGTTCGACGGACTCAGCCGTCGACTGCCGACCTTCCGCAAGCGGATCGTGTCCTCGCGTCGGCCGGCCCCGCCCCGCTGGGCGGACTGCCCGGATTTCGACCTCGGTTTCCACATGCGCCGGGTGACCGCGTCGCCGCCTGGCACCGTCGCGGCGGTCCTGGAGATGGGCCGGCTGGCCGCGATGGCGGACTTCGACCGGGCCCGACCGCTCTGGGAGATCACCCTGATCGACGGACTTGCAGACGGCGGCGCGGCACTGATGACCAAGATGCACCACTCGCTGGCCGACGGCATCGGCGGCGTCCAGATCGCGATGACGCTGTTCGATGTCACCGGCCGCCGCGGCGGCGCACCGCCCGCCGTGCCGCCACCGCGGCCGCCGTCGCCGCTGGACGGGCTGCGCGACACAGTCCGCTACGACGCCGGGCTACTCGCCCGTGCCGCAACGGCTTCGGTAGCCGGCATTCCAGGCGTGGTGCGCAGCGCCGCCCGGCACCCGGTGCAGACGGCCACCTCCGCGGCCGGGGTCGCGTCGTCGATCTATCGCACCGTGCGCCCGATCACCGAGCCCGGCTCGTCGCTCATGAGGGACCGCTCGACGGTCCGTCGCCTCGGGATCCACGCGGTGTCGAGGCCGCGTCTGCGCGCCGCCGCACACGCGGGCGGGGGTTCGCTCAACGACGCTTTCCTGGCGGGCCTGACCGGCGCGCTGCGCCGCTACCACGAACAGCACCACGCCGCGGTCGGGGACTTTCATGTGGGGATGCCGATGAGCCTGCGCGCTGAAGGCGACGCGATCGGCGGGAACCGCGTCACGATCATGCGGTTCGACGTGCCGGTCGGTCTCGCCGACCCGGCGCGCCGCATCGAGGAGATCCACCGTCGGGCCACCAGGCAGCGCGACGAGCGCTCGCTGCCGTACATGCAATTGATCGCCGGTGCGTTGAACCTGTTGCCGCGCTGGTACATCGGGGCGGCGCTGCGTCGCGTCGACTTCGTGGCCAGCGACGTGCCCGGCATCCCGGCCCCGGTGAGCCTCGGCGGCGCCCCGCTGCGGATGGCGTATGGGTTCGGCCCGACGATCGGTGCAGCGGTCAATGTCACGCTGCTCACCTATATGGATACCTGCGCGCTGGGAATCAACGTCGACGCGGGCGCGATTCCCGACTTCGAGGTGTTTTACCAGTGCCTCGTCGACGGGTTCGACGAGGTGCTGGCGCTCGCCGATTAGTGTCTTCAGACCGGTTCGGCGACCGTGACGTTCACTCGGACAGGTTCTTTGGGTTCCGCGTTGTCGCCCTTGCCCCGTAACGGCTCCGCCAGCTGCGCGCCCAACCAGACGACCCCGCGGCCCACGGCCGCGAGCACCTGGCCCGTCGTGGTCGCGGCGGATTCGAAGGCCGCCAGCGCGGCATCGAGCACGCTGGGAATGTGGAAGTCCTCCCACGTCTCCACCTGCTGATGGCGGGCCTTCGCGAAACCGTCGAGCTCCTCGCGCAGCGCGCACCGCTGCCCGGCGAGCTCGCGCACCGACGAGAACCGGAAGCCGTCGATGGCCTTCAGCTTTCCGAACCGGTCCAGCACGTCCTTGGCGTCCCGGTAGATGCGCAGGTCCTCGCCGAGATGGTGTTCGACCAGCTCGCGGGCCTCGTCGATGGCGCGCAGCAGCTGCTCGGGTTGGGTCGACTCGATGCGGGCCAGGCTCAGGCGCTGCCACTTGTGCAGCGACTCCTCGGCGATCACCAGCAGACTCAGGGCGTCGCCAACACGGTTGTCGTCGATGGCGTTTCGCAGCTTCGCGGCGCGGTGCTGGACGGCTGTCGTGTGGTCGAACGACGCCAGGATGCGGGTGACGTGGTTACGCAGCTGCTCGACGGCGACGTTGAGCGCCGGCCCCAGCGCGGCCACCGAATCCCAGTACGCGTCGGGCAGCGACCCGTACTTCTCCAGCGAGTCGACCATCCGCGTCACCGTCAGGTTGTTGCCCAGGACGTCGCCGGCGCGCTGCGCCCGGGCAACCTCGAGCACCGCCTCGACCTTGTCCTCCACGCGGCGGACCGCGTCCTCGACCTCGGCGACCGCGGACTTCAGCGCCATCTGCATCGCGATCAGCTGCGCCGACATCATCGCCTCGGGCCCGACCCCCGCCGGCCGCCACTGCAGCGGCGCCGGCAACTGGCCGTCGGCGGCGAGTGCGGTCAGCCGGAAGAAGCCGTCGGCGCCGGGAATCAGCTCGCCGCTCCTCAACGCGTCGAGGCTGTCGCGGTGCAGTTGCACGTACTTGCCGGTGTCGGCCAACAGCGAGGCCAGCCCGGCCAGCCCGCTCGCGGCATTCGCCAGCGACGCGCCGTCGATCCCGGCGACGCGCATGGCGTGCCCGGCGCTCGCCCGCAGCCGCGTCAGATACGACTCGACGGCGGCGGGATCGCCCCCCAGCAACAGGGCCTCGTCGTGGAACGACACCACGATCTCGTCGGCGTCGGTCACTGCCAACACCTCGGAGGCCTCGGATGTGCTCACGGCGCCCCTAACGATCCGTCGGCATGCAGGCAAGCAGGCCAAGAGTTAACACGAATTTGTCGGCTGGCAAATGCGGACATTACACCCACGCACTAGGCGAAGCTTCCAGTTCGTCGCCTGTTCGGTAGGAATTCACCAGAACGGGCCGACGGCCCACCGCGGGCTCGGCAACCCGGCGCGACTCAGGTGTCCAGCAACTCCGGCAGGAAGATCTGGTCGGGTCGCCAGCGCCGGTCCACCAGGCCCTGCTCGAACTGGTAGCGCAGGTTCGTGCCCAGCGCCATGCGGTTCGCCGCGATCCCGTAGGGCCACCAGTCGGGGCCGAACTGCTGCGCGTTGCGCTCGACCAGCGCGTTCATCCACGGCGTCATGTTCTGCACCTGATAGACCCGCCGGCCGGCCCGGTAGCGCTCGGCGGCGGCCTCTTTGGCCGCCACGAACGCGCGGTAGATCGCCCGCGCCGCCGCGGGTTCGGCCGCGGGCGAATCCCGCCGGACGACGACGGTGTGCATCATCGGGAAGATGCCGGTGCGCCGGTGGTAGTCGCGCTCGACCGGCTCGAAGTCGGCAAACAGCCGCCGCACCGCCGGCGACCCGTCCAGCACGCACTGCGGCACGTTGGCGCTGAACAGCGCGTCGATCTCGCCCGCCTCGAGCATCGGGCCCAGCGCCGCGGGTGCGGCGGCGACGTCGACGCCGGGGGCGTGGGTCTGCGGGACGAAGTCGAACGGCTCCGCGGGGGAGTCGAGCCCGCCGATGAGCCAGCGGTTGCGTTCGGGGCGAAAGCCGTACTCGTCCATCAGGATTCCTTTGGCCCACACCCCCGAGTCCTGGCCGTACACGCCCATCTCGCCGATGGTCCTGCCGACGAGATCGCCCGGCTCGCGGATCCCGCTCGCGGTGTTGACGAAGACGCACGAGTGCCGGAACACGCGGTTGGGAAACACCGGGATCGCGATGAACGGCGAATCCGCGCCGAAGGTGCGCAAATAGAATGTGAGCCCCAGTTCGGCCACGTCGAACTCGCGGCCGCGCATCATGCGTTCGAAGATCTCGGGAATGGTCTCGGCGGTCTCCATCGCCA
Organism: Mycobacterium cajalii; assembly: GCF_045809005.2. Taxonomy (NCBI): domain Bacteria; kingdom Bacillati; phylum Actinomycetota; class Actinomycetes; order Mycobacteriales; family Mycobacteriaceae; genus Mycobacterium; species Mycobacterium cajalii. The sequence goes on along the minus strand of NZ_CM141436.1, from coordinate 4,038,879 downwards.
CGTCCACGCCCTCGACGGTCACGCTGCCGTCGAACAGCGCCGCCGTCGTCTCGTACCGGAAGCAGCCGATCTTCACGGGACTCATCACGTCCGCCCCTTCAGTGTCGGTGCGCGACCCGGCCGCGCGGAAAGCCCCGCACTCCGGCGCCGGTGTGTCGTGGGCGCCCGGGTTCCACGATGAGCGACTGCACCGTGCGCGATGCCACCCGACCAGCGATGCCGCATCGACCGATCGTCGCACAGCCCCGGCCATCGCTGTCGACGACACGAGCGAACGGCCCGCATGGCCCGACAGCGGGGCCTTCACCCCGATGCGATTGTCAGCGTTTGGTTCTCGGCAACGCGGCTGCGCGCGCCGCCACCTCGTAGAGGACGGCGAAGTCGGACTTGCCGTGTCCGTAACCGATCGCGGTCTGGATGAGTTGGTGCGTGGTGGCCGCCACCGGCATCGGCACCTCGAGTTGTCGGGCCGCGGCAAAGCCCAGGTCGAAGTCCTTGCGCAGGCTTTCGGTGGTGAACGTGGGCTCGTAGTTGCGGGCGCGGATCGCCTGGCCCTTGTGCCGGATGAACGTCGAGCCCAGCACGGAGTCGTCGATGAAGTCCAGGAAGGCCGACGGCGTCACGCCGCCCTTCTCGGCCAGGGTGGTCACCTCGGCCAGTGCCTCGCTCACCATCCCCAGCAGCAGGTTGTGGCACAGCTTGGTCAGCAGCGCGGCTTCGCCTGTGCCGCAATAGGTCACATTGGGTGCGATGGCACGCAGGTACGGCTGGACGGTTTCGAATGTCTTCGCCGCGCCGGACACGATGATCGAACCGCGCCCCTGGGCGACCATGTCGGCGTTGCCGCTCACCGGTGCCGACAGGAACGCGACACCGCGCTTGGCGGCCTCGGCGCGGACCTCGGCGGCCGCCTCGGCGGACACGGTCGAACAGTCCACGACGATGCGCGGTGCCGGCTGCGCGCGGAACAGGCCGCCGGGGCCCGCGGTCACCGCAAGCAGGTCCGAAGAGGACGTGACCGTGGTGAACACGATGTCGCAACGGCCCAGATCGCCGACGTTGGCGGCGCGGGTGGCCCCCATCCCGATCAGCGGGCCGGCCTTCGAGGCCGTGCGGTTCCACACGGTCAGCACGGTCCCGTGGGCCAGCAGGCGGGTCGCCATCGCGCTGCCCAGCCGGCCCGTTCCGAGCCAGCCGATGTGATGATCCCCGGTCATGACGCTCCTTGGGTGACAACGGTTCCCCGCTGCGGGGGTACCTCGAGGCCGACCTCGTCGATGGCGCCCACGCCGGCGAAGAAATGCGGCACCTCGGCGTGCTCCCCATGCCGATTCGCCTGATGGCGGGTGCAGGTTCGGTCGCCAACGTCGGCGAAGGTCAGCAATCGGACGTCGGCCATCGTCCCCCCGGGCGTAAGTGTGGCGTTCACAATACTGAACACTCTGTGTAGTTTTGCTGTCAAATCCGATCGCTGCCGGTGCCTAATACGCCAGTTGCGTGCGGCCGCGCACAGGTGGAGACGAACTCGCGCAGCACCATTCAGCTGTGCACGGCGTTCGCCGGGAGCGCCTCACGCCGGTGCACGACGACCGGGCCGATTCGCTGGCGTTCGACCCGGCAACGCCGCCTCACCACCCACCGCAACCCGCGTCCTGTCCGTCGTCGTCCACGACCCTCACGGGGCGGACTGAACGCTGACGTTGCGGGCGCCCCTGACATTGCGAAGTCCCGAGCAGTTCACGCAGCCGACGCATCCGACACAGTCGACGCAGCGCAGGCACCCCACGCAGGCGACGCAGCGGGTGCAGGCGATGCACGCCACACACGCCACGCATCCGCGCACGAGAACGCTCAACACCGTCAACACACTGCCGATCACCCCGACGCTGCCCGCGGTGGCGACGGACCCGGCCACCGCGACGCTGCCCGCGGTGGCGACCGACCCGGCCACCGCGACGCTGCCCGCGGTGGCGACCGACCCGGCCACCGCGACGCTGCCCGCGGTGGCGACCGACCCCGCCACCGCGAGGCTGTCCCGAACGGCGATCGCGCCCGCCGTCGAACCGTCGTCGAGAGTGAGCGTCGAACCCTGCAGCACTGCCACGAACTCATCATGCCAAGGCGGCCAATCGATCGTCACCCTTGCGCGCGTGCGACGTCATCGGCGCGCGGACCGGGCCCGCCGCGGCGCGACAAACCCGTATCGTGGCACGACGTGACCGCCCGCAAGCCCCCGTCGACCCGGCTGTCGGTCGAGGACTGGCTCAAGGCCGGCTACACGCTGCTCGCCGAGCAGGGGAGTCGCGCGCTGAAAGTCGAGCGCCTGTGCCAGCAGGCCGGTGTCACGCGCGGCAGCTTCTACTGGCACTTCGCGGACATCGACAGCTACCGGGCCGCGCTGGTCGAATCGTGGAACACGTTCCTGGAAGAGGACCGGCGCTCGCTGGCCCGGCTCGACGAGTTACCACCACGGGAGCGGTTGTCCGCCATGATGATCGCCCTGACCAACGCCCAGCACTGGATGCTCGAACGGGCGATGCGCGAATGGGCGCGCACCGACCCGGCCGCCGCCGCCAACGTCCGCGCGGCCGACAGGCGGGTGCTTCGCGCGGTCACCAAGGCCTACACCGACCATGGCTTCGGCCCCGCCGACGCCAAGCTGCGCGCCGAGTTGACGTTCGCGGCCGGCGTCGGACTGCTGCACCTGGCCGGCTCGGCCGAGGAGGCCCAGCGGGCCGCCCAACGTGAACACCTGCTCGACCTGATGCTGGCCGAGCCGACCCAAGGGGGCCCGGGTCACCCGCAGTAAGGCGCCGGTCGCCGAGGACGGCGACCGGCGCGGCCGATGGTTTCTCAGTTGCTGCGGTTACTTCAGTTGCCGAAGCCGCCGCCGGTGGTGGCGCCGGCCACCGAGACCGGTGCCTGGGGGCCGGGGCTGCCGTTGATGCGGCTGGCGGCGAAGGCGGCGCCCTTGTCGATCATGCTGACGTCGTCGATGTAGGTGTTGTGGGCGGCGAAGTTGAGCCCGTCGGAGCACACCGGGTCGTCTTGGACGCAGACCTTGATGGTCTTGGCCTGATACAGCGGGCCGATGGTGAGGTTGGGTTCGCCCAGAAAGCTCATGGCGCGCTCGTTGGGTGTGCCGAACAGCACGACCGAGGAGACGTGGTTGGCGACCTCGGGGCTCAGGGGTTTGGGCACGGTGGCGGGGTCGATGCCGTCGGGCACCGCGGGGGAGGTGACGAAGCCCATGATGGCCGCACCCTGGGAGTAGCCGCTGAGCACCATCTTGGTGTTGGGGCATTGGTGGGCCATGGAGAGCACGTGTGCCCCAGCGTCTTTGACGCCCTCGACCCCGGTGTCCCATTGGTCGCTGGCGGGGTAGTTGACCGAGTAGACGTCGAAGGACTTGCCGGCCACGCGGGGGCGCAGGTTGTCGATGAAGGCCTGCACGGTCGGGCCGGGGCCGGGGTCTTCCCCGGTGCCGCGGGCGGCGACCACTTGGACGTCCGGGCAGCCCTGGGCGGCGGCGAGCGGAACGGCGGACGAGGTGAGGACGGAGGCGCTGAGTCCGGAGGCGGCGACGACAGCCGGACCGAGAAAACGAGCGATGTGGCGTGTGATCATGCGGCAATACTCCCCGTGCGAGCGGATCTCAAACCTACGAATTACCCGATTCAATTATTTTCCGCACAGGATCGGTGAATCTGCAACCGGCATGCGCAAATTGGACTTCCAGTCGACGTCGCGTTCGACGCGCGTCAGATAGATGCGTAGGCCCGGGGCGCCGGGTCGTTCCCCGGAAACGCCTGCCGGACAACGGCTCTCTTGCCGTCCGAGGTTGGGGCTTTGTCAGCCACCCAGATTGCGCAGCGCCGAGTCCAGTTCGGCGGCCTGGTGCACCAGTTCGCGGTCGGACAGCTCGGCGCCCCCGGCGCGCTGGACGAGTTCCTGCCGGGTCGCGACCTGCAGGGCCCCGCGGTACTCCGGTGAGTCGAGGTCGGCCGGCGTAGCGACCTCGACGCGGCCCTCGACGACCACCGGCACGCAGTCGTCCCGGTCGCCGGCGAGCAGCCGCCGGACATCGTCGGGGCGGACCGTCATGACATTCCTCCTCGCCCGGGACCCGGCTCGTCCCCCGGGGTGCCCGCCGGATCGGAATCGGGGCGCAACGCGGTCACGGTCGGCCGCGCCCGGGCGTCTGTGACGCGACGCCGCGCCGCAGTGGCGTATTCGGCTCGGCGGGCCTGGGCGCAACGCGCTGGCGCGGTCGGTTTCCAGGCGCAGCAGCTGCTTGACCCTGTCGTAGAGCTGCTGCACCCCGGTTCCGTGGCCCTCCATGCCGACCGCGTCGATGCAGGCGTCCGGGCCGCGGCCACCGGTCATCTCCCGGATCGTCTCGTGCACGCTTTCCACGGCGGTGTAGTCGACCGTCTCCAGCCCGAACTCGTTGCGGGCCAGAGCCAGTCTTCCGAGATCCGGTCGATGACGATGGCCCGCTCGGCCCCCAGCAGCAAGGCGCTGCGGGCGGCCATCAGGCCGACGCCGCCCGCACCCCACACCGCGACCGTGTCGCCACCGACGATGTCGCAGAAGTCCGCGCCCATGAACCCGGTGGGCACCGCGTCGGACAGGAACAGCGCCTGCTCGTCGGTGATGTCGTGTTTGATCGCAAAGCAATTGGCGTCGGCGAACGGCACCCGGACGTACTGCGCGTGCGAACCGGCGTACCCCCCGAACGGGTGAGCGTAGCCGTAGATCCCCCCGGACGGGTAGCCGAGCAGCGGCTGCTGGAGCCCGGCGTTGGGATTGGTGGGTCCCAGACCACGCCGGGTCCCTTCAGCAGGCGCCAGAGGTAGCGGTCCTGCCCCGTCGCGTCGACCGCCGCGATGTCGCCGAGCACCACCGACAGCTGCGCGGGGTCGCGCCAGAACCGCGCGATCGGCTCGACGGGGCACGCGATGGTGTCGGTCTGCGCGGTGGCCCGGTGGGGCAGCATCTCGGCGACCCTGCCCGCCAGGTCCGCCACTTGGCTCTTTGCCGTGTCGAGATAGCTCACCCGGGCTCCTTCCGTCGCGGCGTTGCGGTACCCGCCCACGTCGGGCCCAAACCGGTCCGGACCGCCGTGTCGGTGGGTCGGCGTACGTTCACGCCATGAGTGCATCCAGGTCGGGCTCGGGCGGCGGGTTCGGCGGCTTCGTGGCCGTGCTGCTGCTGATCGCGGTCATCATCAAGCTCATCTGGTGGATCCTCGCGACGATCCTCCTGGTGGGACTGTTCTTTCTCGTGCGCGCCGTCGTGCGCTGGTACGGCGAGCGCGCGGCTGCCCGGGCTCGAGGTCGCCAGGAGCTGGCCGCCCGCGCCGATCAGCAGCACAACTGGGTGCTGCGCGGCGACGACCGCGGCATCTACGGCCCCGCGGGTGCCGCGCTCATGCACGACCTGTTCCCGGCGAGGCGGCAGCTGCGGAGGCCGCCGTGACGAACCCGGTTGCTACCATCGCGCGGTGGGTGATGGCGCTGCTTGCGGCCGGCCGGTTTCGCGGCGCGACCTGCTCCGATGCGCGGGAATGGCGCCGGTCGCCGTCGGTGTGGCCGCGTTGGCCGTCGCCTCGCGCGCGGCCGCCGCCGGCCCCGGGTTCGTCGTGCTCGACGCGGGCCACAACGCCGTCAGCGACGCGTCGCTGGCGCGGCAGGTGCCCAACGGACGCGGCGGCGCCAAACCGTGCAACACCTCGGGCACCGCGACCGCCGACGGCTACCCCGAGCACGCGTTCAACTGGGCCGTCGTCACGCTGGTCAGTCAGTCGCTCAACCAGCAGGGAATCCGCACCCAGCTGTCCCGCGCGGGCGACGACGGCGTCGGGCCCTGCATCGACCAGCGCGCGGCCCAGGCCAACGCGGCGCGCCCCGACGCGATCGTGAGCATCCACGCCGACGGCGGGCCTCCGTCGGGCTCGGGGTTCCACGTCAACTACTCCAGCCCGCCGTTGAACGAGGTGCAGGCCGGCCCCGCCGTACGGTTGGCCCACACGATGCGTGACGCGTTGGCGCAGGCCGGTTTTCACCCGGCCACCTACATCGGCTCCGACGGCCTCTACGGCCGCGGCGACCTGGCCGGTCTCAACTTCGCCGACTACCCGGCGGTGCTGGTCGAACTGGGCAACATGAAAAACGCGGACGATGCCGCGCGGATGCAAAGCCCCGACGGCCGGGCCCGCTACGCCGCCGCCGTCACGGCGGGGATCGTCGCCTTCCTGAACTCCTGAGCCGCGACCGGTGCCGGCGCCGAATCACCCCGCGGCATCCAGGAATTGATTCACCGCGTCGACGAACTCGGCCGGCCGGTCGCGCACGAGCCAGTGGCCACAGGGTTCGAGGACGCGCAGCTGCCCGTCGGGGACCGCCTGCGCCGCCGCAACCGAATCCGCCACCGGTACCAGCTTGTCGCCGCGCCCCGCCAGTATCAACGTCTTGGCTTTGATTTGCGGTAGCTTCGCCACGAGCGACAAATTGGCGGGTCCGGCCAACGCCCATCGCTGGGTGGCCGTGAACGCCTCGCCGGCGCGCGGGCGCTTGCCGCTGACGACGAGCGCGTCGATCAGGTCGTCGGCCAGCGCGGACGGGTTCGTCATGCCGAGTCCGGCGCGCAACTGCAGGCGGATCAACCCGGAGCCCAGGCTTACGGACAGACGGTTCATTCGCCTCTGCAGCGCGGGGTGACGCACGATCCACTCGACCGTGCGCATGAACCTGAACTTCTCGGTGATGCCGCCGGGGTTGATCGCGACGATCCGGCGCACCACCTCGGGGTGGTCGATGGCGACGGCCAGGGTGATCCAGCCTCCGAGCGACAACCCCCCGAGATCGACCCGGTCGAAGCCGAGGGCACGGATCAGTTCGACGACCCAGTCGCCGTACCACGGGATGGAAAAGTCTGCATCCGAAGGGAATTCGCTGTCGCCGTAGCCGGGCAGGTCCGGGGCGACGACCCGCCGGCGCCGGCCCAGGGAAACCAGCGCCGAACCGTAGGACACCAGCGCCGAGTCCAGGCCGCCGCCGTGCAGCAGGACCAGCGGGGTGGCGCCGTTGCCCGGGTCGACCTCGAAGACCCGCGTGCGGACACCCCGGACATCGATGTCATGCGCGTCGATCCCGGCGGGAACCCGCACCGACCGTGCACCGGTCAACAGATTCTCCTGACTCGACTCGACGATCGGGCAGATCAAGCTCACACCGGCGCGGCGGCGCACACCAGAGATAGTGCATCACACCATCGAACGTGCGGTGCCGGAAACGGCCACCGGCTCGGGTGGGTCGAGCCGGCCTGCGCGTCGGCCCCGTCAGGCTTTCTCGTCCCGCTCGGTGGGTAGCTCCCCGACCGGGCAGTCCGCGACGCCGACGGTGTCGCGGGTCATCGACTCCACGTTCTCCTGGGCCTTCTTCGGGTCGTTCACCCAGAGCTTGTAGAAGTCGAACGGGCAGTCGGCCACGCCCTTGTCGCCGTCGCCGGCCGCGAGCACCCCGGTGTAGCCGCGATGCAGCAGCTTGAAGAGGTGGTTCTGCGACTGCCCGGTGCGGCGCGCATCGCGGATCGCCGAGACGGACAGCTGCGCATACTGGATGCCGTACTCCTCGGTCCCGGTCTCGCCCAGGGTGCGGCCGTCGAACCCGATGATCGCCGAATGCCCGAAATAGCTGTAGACGCCGTCGAATCCGGCCGCATTCGCCACGGCGACGTAGACGTTGTTGGCCCAGGCCATCGCCTTGGACATCAGCACCGTCTGCTCGGCGGCGGGATACATGTAGCCCTGCGAGCGGACGATGAGCTCGGCGCCCTTCATTGCGCAGTCCCGCCAGATCTCGGGATAATTGCCGTCGTCGCAGACGATCAGTGACACCAGGATCCCCTTCGGGCCCTCGACGGCATAGGTGTCGGAGCCCGGATACCACGGCTCGATCGGGGTCCACGGAATGATCTTGCGGTACTTCTGCACGATCTCGCCGCGGTCGTTCATCAGGATGAGCGTGTTGTACGGCGGTTTGTGGGGATGTTCCTCGTGCTGCTCGCCGGTCAGCGAGAAGACGCCCCACGTCTTGGCGGTCCGGCACGCCTCGGCGAAGATCTGCGTGACCGGACCTGGGACGGTGGTGGCGGTCGCGTACATCTCCGCCTCGTCGTACATGATGCCCTGCGTCGAGTACTCCGGGAAGGCGATCAGATCCATGCCCGGCAGGCCCCGCTTGATGCCCACCACCATGTCGGCGATGCGTTGCGCGTTGGCGAGAACCTCGTCGACGGTGTGCAGTCGCGGCATCTTGTAATTGACCACCGCGACACCGACGGTGTCCGGACTCGACGAGATGTCCCCGTGCCTCATGCTGGATCGGTCCTTCCCCGCGTGTGTTCCCGGAGCCCAGCACCGGCCGCCTACGGCGACTCCTGATGGCGTGGGGCAGAAGCGCTAATTTACCACCAATGGCAATAGTTGCATAAGATAGTGATTTGGCCGGGACCTGGCTTGCGGGAACGGAATCCCCAACTCCGTCGCCGGCGCGAGGCGGGTTCGACGTGAGCCCGCCCGAGCGAACCGGAATAGCGCCGCGAATTTCGGGAACACTGGGTAACGAGTCATGGCGTGGCCGCGACGCGCCCATGCCGGCGGGCGGGGCGAGTGGTTGTCGGCCAATCGAATCCCCCAGCGATTCATGAATTCGGGAGGCCGGGCGCGTGGGTGAACAAACCGTCGAACAGACACGAGAAGAAAGCTGGCAACGCGTCACCGAATTGCCGCTGGCCGCCGTCGCCATCGCCTTCATCGCCCTGTACTCGGTGCACGTGCTGGGCCATCTCGGGCACGCGGCCACGCACCTGCTGTGGGTGTCGAGCTGGGTGTCCTGGTTTCTGTTCGTCGGCGACTACCTGGTCCGCCTCAACTTGGCGTCCGACAAGCGGCACTGGTTCGTCCATCATCTGTTCGACCTGCTGGTGGTCGCGCTTCCGCTCATGGGACCGCTGCTGCTCCTGCGGTTGGTCGTGCTGGCCGGGGCGTTGCAGAAGGCCGTCGGGATGGCGGTGCGCGGCCGCATCCTCATCTACACCGTCTCGGGGGTGTGCCTGCTGATCTACGTGTCCTCGCTGGCCGTCCTCGACTTCGAACGCGACCACGTCGGCGCCCGGATCACGTCGTTCGGGAAGGCACTGTGGTGGGCCGTCACCACCGTGACCACCGTCGGCTACGGCGACTTGTACCCCGTCACCGTCCCCGGCCGGCTCGTTGCCGTGATGCTGATGATCGGCGGCATCACCCTGGTGGGCGTGGTCACGGCGTCGCTGGCCTCGTGGATCGTCGAACGCGTGTCGGAGACCGACACCGCGAACCGGGCGACGTCGTCGGCCGAGATCGCCGAACTCCGGCATGAAGTTCGCGGGCTGGCCGAACAGCTACGGCGGGTCGCCGCGCACGTCGATCCGGAGTCGCGGCGCTCGTTGGCGGCTACTGGAGCAGCTGGCCGATGGTCGTCACGACGATGAGCAGCAGCGAGGCCGCCCCGATGACGTACACCGGCCGCCGGGCGGTGATCGCGGCCCCGACGGGTTGCTGCAGTACGCGCTGGCGCCGAACCGAGATGTAGTAGGTGAGCAACGCCACCGCCCCGGCCAGCACGGCCGGGATCACCCCGGCCGGCCCGACCGAGCCGTGCAGATTCCTGATCATCAGCAGCGCGCCGTTGACCAGGAACGCGAACGAGGTGCGCGACCAGGACAGCGCCGTGCGCTCCGCCTGAAGCCCGCGGTCGGACGGGGCCGAGGCGTCGCTCAAGCCAGTACCGCCTTGGCGATGACCAGCCCGAGCGCGATGAACCCGACCAGGCTGAGGCCCACCGCGAGGTAGAGCGGCGAGGGATGACGGGGCAGGGGGTCGCCGCGGCGCATGGCCCGGTCCGCCTGGTGCCAGCGCAGCAGCCCCATCCCGCTGGTGACGATGGCCAGCGCCGCCAGGCCCACGCCCAGCCCGCGGCGTGCGCCGGGGACGGTCAGTTCGGGAACCAGTTGCACCAGTGCGACGGCGGCGGCGAGCAACCCCAGCGCGGTCCGCTGCCAGGCCAGGAATGTCCGTTCGTTGGCGAAGGTGAACCGGTAGTCGGGTTCCTGCTCGCCGCCGCCGTCGGCGTCATCGGCCACGAGGCGCATTGTAGATTGGCGCCCGTGGTGCGGGCGTTGCTGTTCGACGTGCAGGGAACGGCGACGGATTTCTTCTCGACGGTTTGCGAGGAGGCGCGGCGCATCGGCCCCGATGCGGCCGTCGACTGGCCCGACGTGGTGCGCCGCTGGCGGGCGGGCTACTTGGCGGCCACCGGCGCCGCGGCCGGTCGGCGCGGCCAATGGGTGCCGGTGCGCTCGGTGTACCGCCGCGCCCTCGATCACGTATTGGACCAGGGTGTCCTCTCGGTTGCCCAGCGCGACGAGCTCACGCTGGCCTGGGAGCGCCTGCGGCCGTGGCCGGACGTGGTGCCCGGGCTGACGCGCCTGAAGGAGGCGTTCACGTTGGCGACGCTGTCGAACGCCGACGTCGCCGCGCTGGTCGACATCTCCAAGCGGGCCGGGCTGCCCTGGGACGCGGTCTTCGCCGCAGAGATGGCCGGGGTGTTCAAGCCCGATCCGGCGATTTACCGCATGGCGGCGACCTATCTGAGGCTGGAACCCGCCGAGATCATGATGGTGGCGAGCCACAAGTACGACCTGCGCGCCGCGGGCGGTCTCGGTTTTCGCACCGCGTTCATCGCGCGCCCGCTGGAATTCGGCTCCGACGGCTCGCCCGACGTGGCCTACTCGGACGAGTTCGACGTCAACGCGTCGGACTTTCTCGACCTCGCCGGGCAACTCGGCTGCTGACGTTTCAGCGGTGCGCCGATCCGGTCAGCGGTCGGCCGTCGGGCCCCTGCAGCAGGCAGATGACGGTGCTGGGGGTGGGGTCGGCGCCGGCGGATCGCCCGGTGTACGGGGCGAGCCCGGCCTTGCAGTCCCGGTTGGCGACGGCGGCGACGGCGCTGTCGACGGCCATCGGGGCCCGCAGATACACCTCGGCCAGATGCGCTGCGCCGCAGTCGACGACGGTGACCGTCACCCGGCTCAGGTCGGCCGGCGGCAGGTCGGCCAGGCATTGCCCGACCTTCAGGTCGATCCACTTCTCGGTTTGCGAGCCGTGCGGTGGCGGGGCCGCGAGGGCGTTGGTGGCGCAGGCCGCCAACAAGGTTCCCGCAGTGAGTCCCCATAACGCGTGCACGGCTCGCACGCCGTGCAGTCTAGACGGTATGGGCAGGCTGGGGCCTCGCTGCATGTGATCGTGGGTTGCCGACAGGAATCAGGTCCTGGCCGGTAGAGCCACAGATGTAGGAGGCCCCAGTGAAACGCCATCGTACGAGTGTTGGGTTGGATGTGCACGCACGATCAGTGGTCGCGTGCGCCTTGGACGGGGACACCGGGGAGGTGTTCGAACGGCGATTGACCCCGGACTATCGGGATGTCCTGGACTGGTTGCGGTCGCTGCCGGGCAGGGTGGCGGTGACGTATGAGGCGGGGCCAACCGGGTTCGGGTTGGCCCGGTTTCTGCTGGCCGCGGGGGTCATGTGTCTGGTGGCTGCGCCGTCGAAGCTGCAGCGCCCATCAGGGGATCGGGTCAAGACCGACGCCCGTGATGCCGCGCATCTGGCCCGGTTGCTGCATCTGGGACAAATCGTGGCGGTCACGATTCCCAGCGCGGATCAGGAAGCAGCCCGCGATCTGGTGCGCGCCCGTGAGGACTGCCGCGGCGATCTGATGAGTTCCCGGCACCGGGTATCGAAACTGCTGCTGCGCCAAGGGATCATCTACTCCGGCGGGCGGACTTGGACCGGTAAGCACGAGGCATGGCTACGGGCGCAACGCTTCGAAGCCACCCCATTGCAGCTGGCTTACGACACCGCCCTGGATACGATGCTGGCCACCGTTGATCGCCGCGACCGACTCGATGCCGCGATCGCCGAACTGGCCGCCGGCAGTGCCTACACGCCGGTGGTCACGCGGTTGGGCTGCTTGCGTGGGGTCTCGACGTTGACCGCGTTCGGGCTGGCGGTCGAGATCGGTGACTGGGGCCGGTTGACCGGGCGCTCAATCGGGGCCTACCTCGGGCTGGTGCCATGCGAGTACACGTCGGGGAATTCACGCTCGCAGGGATCGATCACCAAGACCGGCAACGGCCATGCCCGCCGACTGTTGATCGAAGCGGCCTGGCACCACCGTCAACCGTATCGGCCCGGGGTAGATCTGCGGCGGCGCTGGGATGCCGCCAGCCCGACAGCACGGGCGCGGGGCCAGCAAGCCAACCGGCGCCTGCACCACCGCTGGGCGTCCTTCGATGCCCGCAAGAAGCGCCCCGTGGTCGCCAACACCGCCATCGCCCGGGAACTGGCCGGCTGGTGCTGGTCGCTGGCTGTGCTCGACACCTGAGCACCGGCCCATAACTGTCCGAACAACCCGGTGGTGGCGGCAGCGCCTGGGAGTGACCCGCGAACGCCCTATGAGCAATCATGTTGCAGTGCAGTCTGATTACGCTCGATCTCTAGACCCGCGATCCACTCCAGCAGAACAGTCCGTCCTGCGGTAACCAACCCGCGCATATCAGACTTGACGACGCGTCGACAAACGACACGCTCGCCACCACAGAGTCCCCGTTCGGTCAACGGAAGCGGCGTCCCCGGCGACGGTCGAGGACGCCGCTTCCCCCTGCGGTCTTGACAAAACCGATTCCATATCAGGGCGTATCGGTCAGCGCCGGGTCCGGCTGCCCCGACGACATCGACAACAGGCCGCGCACGCAGCGCGCGGCCAGCAGCCAGTTCGTCGGCCTCTTCATGTCCAGCCCGCCGAGCAGCTGCTTGACCATGGTCAGCGTGTCGAAGTAGATACGTTCGCAGACAAGCGTTTCGGATTCGTCGAAAACGAAATAGGCGGTCATGCGCACCCGGAACCGGCCACCGGTGGGCGGCACCTTGCCCAGGTAGCCGCGATGGCTGCCCATCAACCAGAACTCGACGATCACCGCGTCGGCGCTGTGCCGCAACGCGATGATCTCGTGGTCCTGATCGGGGAACGCGGTGCGGGTCTCGGCGTAGTAGCCGCGCACCGCCGCGTCGCCGTCGTGGACGACCAGCTGCGGGATGAGCTCGTAGCGCGGATGCGGGAACGTCGCCAGCACGTCGTCCCAGGCGTGACGGACCTCGTCGCGGAAGTGGTCGAGCACGAGTCTCTGGCGCGCGGCCAGCACGTCGGGAGCGGGGAATGCGGGAATGCTCACGCGGCGAGCGTAAGGTGCCGGCGAGCAGACGCAAACTAGGGTGAGGGCTCGAGCGGGGCGCCGACGATCGCGCGGCTGGATTGGCCGTGCACGTCGACGGGCGCCGCACCCATCAACGAGACCCGGTGCAGCAGCCGGTATTGGTCGTCGTAGTCGGCTACCGCGCGGTGCTGGGTCGCCCGGTTGTCCCAGATGGCGATGTCGCCGGGCCGCCAGTACCATCGAATGGTGTTCTCGGGCAAGATGATTCGCCGCTGCATCAACTCCAGCAGCACGGTCGACTCGTGCGTGTCGAGCCCGACGATGCCACGCGCGAAGCTCCCGGCCACCAGGGTGCGCTCGCCGGTGTCGGGGTGCACCCGCACCAACGGGTGCTCGGTGTGGTATTCCGGCTTGTCGGTCCGGTTGGTGTGCACCACCCACAGATCGTCCGCGAGCCGCCGCAGCGGTTCGGGCAGCGCCTCGTACGCGGCCGCGGTGGACGCCCACAGCGTCGACCCCCCGTAGTCGGGCATGGTCACCGCGCGCAGCATCTCCACCCCCGGGTAGTTCGTGGCGAACGTGATGTCGCTGTGCCAGCGGTTGTCGTAGCCGTACCGGGAGTCGACCTGATGCACGAGCGGCGCGTTCCGCAGCGGGTAATACCCCGTTGACGGGTGGCCGACCAGCATGAAGGGCAGGGGATCGCCCAGCAGCCGCGCGAACGCGACCTGACCGGCGTCGTCGAGGTGGTCCTGGCCGCGGAAGAAGATCACCTTGTGCTCCAGCAGGGCGCCGTAGATCTGCTCGGCCGTCTCGGCCCCGAGGTCACCGCCGAGGCGCACGCCCTCGATGCACAGGCCGAGGTGGCTGCTCAGCTTGGTCACGGTCAGCGGTGTCGTCGCGGGCATGATCTTTCGAGACTAGCCGGGGCGGGTCGTCACCTCGGGGGAGTCCAGGCCACGGGCAGGCTCTTGATGCCATGGATGAACTGCGACAGCAGCCGCGCGGGTTCGTCCACCGCCACGATGTCGGGTACCTCGCGGCGCAGCTCGTCGAAGACCACCCTGATCTCGCGGCGGGCCAGGTTGGCCCCGAGGCAGAAGTGCGCACCCCCGCCGCCGAACCCGAGATGCGGATTGGGCGTGCGCGCCACATCGAAAACCCACGGGTTGGCGAACGTGGACTCGTCGCGGTTGGCCGAGGTGTACCACAGCGCGGCCTTGTCGCCTTCTTTCAGCTTGGTGCCGCCGAGCTTGAAGTCACGGGTCAGGGTGCGCCGCATGTAGACCACCGGCGAGGCCCAGCGCACGATCTCCTCGACGGCGGTGGGCGTCAGGCGGTCGAAGTCGGCCCACCACTTGTCCCGCTCGGCGGGGTAGCGGGACAGGGCAAGCACGCCGTGGCTGATCGCGTTGCGGGTCGTCTCGTTGCCGGCCACCACCAGCAGGATGAAGAACGACGCGATCTCCGCTGAGGTCAGCCGTTCGCCGTCGACCTCGGCCTCCACCAGGCTGGTGGTCAGGTCGTCGTGGGGGTTGGCGCGCCGGTCCTCGGCCAGCGCGCTGGCGTAGGCGCCGATGTCCATCGAGACCTGCAGGAACTCGTCGAAGTCGGTGGACAGGTCGGGGTCGCCGAACCCGAGGATCACGTTGGTCCAGTGGAATATCCGCTGGTGGTCTTGTTCGGGGATGCCCATCATGTCGCAGATGACCTGCAACGGCAGTGGGCCGGCGAGTTCGGTGACCAGCTCGGCCTGCCCGTCCGGATGATCGGCGATCAGCCCGGCGACCAGCCGACGGGCCCGCTCGCGCACCGACGCCTCGATGCGCGCCACCACTTTCGGGGTGAAGGCCCGGCTGACGATCGAACGCAGCCGCTGATGCCGCGGGTCGTCGAGCACGATCATCGACCCGAAGTATTCGGAGATTTCGGGCAACTGGTCGCCGATCGTGATGCCGCCCGCCGAGCTGAAGATCTCCGGGTGGCGGCTGGCGAAGTGCACGTCGTCGTGTCGGGTCAGGGCCCAGTAGCCGGCGCCGCCCTCGAACCCCTCGTACTCGATCGCGGGCCAGAACGAGATCGGGGCCTCGCGGCGCAGCGTGGCGAAGCCGCCGTCGCGGAAGTCGTCGTCGCGACCCCAGAACTCCAGCGACTCGAGATGGACGTCGACCAATGGGATCTCGGGCGGCGGCGCCCCGTTCGCTCGCGTCGCGATGCCCGTCTTGAGGCTCACCTGCATCTCCTTCGCCGTTGAAGTGGTGGGAGAGAGCCTAATCCGTTGGCGCTCGGGGCGACTAGTGCGTGCAGACGGTCCTGCCGCCCGCCGACTGCGCGTCGCTCACCACGTTGCCGTCGAGCAGAATGCGGCAGCGCATCGGTCCGGGTCCCTGCGCGCTCAGCACGAACACCTCGCCGCCGAACCCCTGGAACTCAGTCGACCAGGGCAGCGCGGCGTCGACCGCATGCTGCTGGCCGGTGTCGGTCTGGTACGAGATGTAGTGGGCGACCCCGGGTCCGCTCACCTCGTAGCGGACCTGCGGGAAGCCGGCGGCGTGCGCCACGCCCGGGACCGCCGCACCCACACCGACGGCGAACAGGACCGCGAAACCGCTGAGACGACTCGTCATGGTTTCCCATCGTGACATCACGCGCGACGAGACGGAAGCGGTTTGGCTGCGCCGGCGAGCAGGACGACGGCGAACACCGCGCCGGCCGTCCCCGAGATCAGCAACGGCAGCCGCCCGTCGGCGCCCCACAAGAAGCCGGCCCACAGCCCCGCGGCCAGCACCGCGAACCCGCTCAGGCCCTGGAACAGCCCCTGGGCGCTGGACTGCAGCTCGCCCCCGACAAGCGTTGAGATCCAGGCCTTCCCGACCCCGTCGTAGCAGGCGGTGAACGTCCCGTAGACCGCGATCAGGCCCCAGGCGGTCGCCGTGTCGGTGGTGCTGCCCAGCCCCAGATAGCCGACGGCGAAGAACACCAGCCCGACCCCGTAGATCACCGGCCGGCCGAACCGGTCCGCCAACACCCCGGCCGGCAGGCTCGCCACCGCGTACACCGCGTTGTAGCCGACATAGGCCAAGATGACGCCGACGACCGAGAAGCCGATCTCCTTGAGCCGCAACAACAGCAGGGCGTCGGGAAAGTTGACGACGCTGAATGCGACCAGGAACGAGACCACCCTCCAGTAGCGGCGGGGCAGCCGCCGGGCACCGGCGAACAGCGAGGACCGGACCGCGTGCGAGACCTGCCGCGGCCGCTCCCGGACCCAGGCGATGAACAGCACGCTGAGTACCGCGGGGATCACCGCCAGATACAGCACTGGGCCGATCCGGTGACCGAACGCCTCGTAGCCGGCCAGTCCGAGCAGCGGGCCGATGACCGCGCCGAGCGTGTCCATCGTCCGGTGAAATCCGAACACCCGGCCGCGCTGCGCCGGCTCGACGCCCTCGACCAGCAGCGCGTCGCGCACCGCGCCGCGCAACCCCTTGCCCAGCCGGTCGACCACCCGCCCGACCAGCACCCCGGGCCACGCCCCGGCCGCCGCGACGATGAGCTTGCCCAGCGCCGCCATGCCGTAACCGGTCGCGATCAGGGGACGGCGGGCGTACCGGTCGCCCAACGGCCCCGACACGACCTTGGTGAGCGACGCCGCGCCCTCGGCCGCGCCCTCGACCGCCCCGACGACCGAGGGCGGCGCGCCCAGCACGGCCGTCAGATAGATCGGCAGCAGCGGGTACAGCAGCTCGCTGGCGGAGTCCTGCAGCAGCGACACCAGCGAGAGCACCCACACGTTCCTGGTGAGCCACGCCGGCTTCATCGCCTGTTGCACGTGCCAGATGCTAGCTGGCACCCGTGCCGCGCGCTTAGTGTGTGAATCCGGGCGGGGGGCCGACGGCAGGAAGGAAGAGCATGGCGAAGCGTGTGGTGGTCTGGGGCACGGGGTTTGTCGGCAAGATGGTGATCGCCGAGATCGTCAAACACCCGGCGTTCGAGTTGGTGGGCGTCGGCGTCAGCAACCCCGACAAGGTCGGGCGCGACGTCGGCGCGATCTGCGGGTTGCCCGAGCCGGTGGGCGTCCTCGCCACCGACGACGTCGACGCCCTGATCGCGCTGAAACCAGACGCGCTGGTGCACTACGGGCCGACGGCGTTGCACGCCAAGGACAACATCGCGCTGATCACCCGCTTCCTGCGGGCCGGCATCGACGTCTGCTCGACGGCGATGACCCCGTGGGTCTGGCCGTCGATGCACCTCAACCCGCCGCAGTGGATCGAGCCGATCACCGAGGCCTGCGAGCTGGGGGAGTCGTCGTGCTTCACCACCGGCATTGACCCCGGGTTCGCCAACGACCTGTTCCCCATGACGCTGATGGGGCTGTGCTCCGAAGTGCGGCGGGTGCGGGCGTCGGAGTTGCTGGACTACACCAACTACGAGGGCGACTACGAAGTCGAGATGGGCATCGGCCGCGAGCCCGAATACACCCCGCTGCTGCAAGACTCCAACATGCTGATCTTCGCGTGGGGCGCCACCGTCCCGATGATCGCGCATGCCACCGGGATCATGCTCGACGAGATCACCACCACCTGGGACAAGTGGGTGACGCCCACCGAGCGCAACACCGTCAAGGGGGTCATCAAGCCCGGGCACGTCGCCGCCGTGCGATTCACGATCAACGGCATCTACAACGGCGAGACGAGGATTCAGCTCGAACACGTCAACCGCATCGGCCGCGACGCCGCCCCGGACTGGCCGTCCGGCCACGACGACGACGTCTACCGGGTCGACATCGAGGGGACGCCGAGCATCTTCCAGGAAACCGCGTTCCGGTTCACCGACGGCTCCGGCCGGGACGCGGCCACGGCCGGTTGCCTGGCCACCGGGATGCGCGCCCTGCACGCGGTTCCGGCGGTCAACGAGTTGCGGCCGGGCTGGGTCACCCCGCTGGACCTGCCGCTGATCGCGGGGGTCGGGAACATCCGCTGACCGACCCGTCGCGCGCCCTGCTGATGGGGGCCTTGAGCCGGCTGCGGGCTGGCTGCCGAAACGTCAAGGAGCAGTTGTCCTCCGAGACCGCGGCCATGCTGACCCACCGGCGCGCGGGGGTGCGCAGCGACATCCGGGTCACCAAAAAGGAACTCGCGTAGGCCTGCATCATCTCCGCGGCGGCCTGCTTGGCGTCTCCGTCCAACTCGGGTTTCACGCTCGGCTGCTGATCGGGCTCGTCACCAGCAGATTTGTCGTCCTGCACGCTGATGCGTCCACTCCTTGCCGTCGGGTTCCCGACCGTTGCGGACTACCCGCTGCGTCGGTGTACCGAAACTCTCACCGGCGGCGTGGAAAACCTCTGCGGTCCAGGGCGTTTCTCAGCCCGGCTTCGGGTAGCTGACGCCGGTGAGCCGCTCGGACAGCTCCCACAGTCGTCGGCAGGCGGCGTCGTCGCGGGCGCGGGCGGGCACGTGGGCCGGCTTCACGCCGCCGCCGGCGGCCTCGAGCAGGCCGAGCGGCCCGTAGAAGGCGCCGCCCGCGGCGCCCGGCGTGGCGGCCGCGTACAGCGCGGGCAGGATCCCGTCGTCGATCTCCTGCCACAAAAGCGGCGTCCACCGCCACGACGCCTTGTAGAACCGCTCCATCAGCGACGGCTTGTCGCGGCCGTGGGACGGCCCGCTGATCTGCAGGTTCGTCATGGTCAGCCCGGGATGGGCGGCGTTGGACACGACGCCCCAGCCCGCCTGGCGGCTGCGGCGGTCCAACTCGCGCGCGAACATGAGCACGGCCAGCTTCGACTGGCCGTAGGCCGCCATGGCCGAGTACTTCGTGGCGAACTGCGGGTCGTCGAAGTGGATGCGGCCGTAGCGGGCCGCCAGGCTGCTCAGCGACACCACCCGTGCGCCGTCGGCGGCGCGCAGCAGCGGCAGCAGGTGTGCCGTCAGGGCGAAGTGGCCCAGATGGTTGCTGCCGAACTGCAATTCGAAGCCGTCGGCGGTGGTGTCGCGCTTCGGCGGCGTCATGACGCCGGCGTTGTTGATCAGGATGTCGATCGGACGCCCCTCGGCGTTGAGCTGTTCGCCCAGCGCGGCGACCGCGGCCAGCGAGGACAGGTCCAGGGACTTGATGGTCAGCTTCGCGCCGGGCACGGTGGCCCGGATCTCCTCGATCGCGGCCTCACCCTTGGCGCGGTTGCGGATCGCCATGACGACGTCCGCGCCGGCCGCCGCGAGCCGGCGGGCGAGCCCGAATCCGAGACCGCTGTTGGCGCCGGTGACCACGGCCAGCTTCCCGGAAAGATCCGGCACGGTGGCGGCGAGGAGTTTGCTCATGGGTCATAGTGTGCCCCCTTGCCCGCGAGCGTGCGTGTCGGTGCGGCGCCACGCCGCTGTGGCCGGCGATCTGCGCACGCTCGCGCGGCCGGGAAGCGTCAGTGCCCGCGGGCCACCCACTCCTCGTAGTGCACGATCTCGTCGCCGACGGTGGTGCTGTCGCCGTGGCCGGTGTGCACGACGGTGTCGCCGGGCAGCCGGCCGAGGCGCTCGGAGATGGACCGCAGGATCGTCGGGAAGTCGGAGTAGGAGCGCCCCGTCGCACCCGGGCCGCCGGCGAACAGCGTGTCGCCGCTGAACACCACACCCAGGTCGTGCGAATACCAACACACCGATCCCGGGGAGTGGCCCGGGGTGTGCAGTGCCCGCAGCTCGGTGCCTCCCACGCTGAGCGTCTCACCGTCAGCGATGGTGCGAAAGTCCTTGTCCGGATGGGTCATTCGCCAGAGCACCTCGTCGGCCGGATGCAGCAGCACCGGGGCGTCGAGGGCCTTGCCGAGCTCCGGCGCCACGGTCACGTGGTCGTTGTGTCCGTGGGTGCACACCACCGCGACGACATGGCGGCCGGCCACGGCCTCGACGATGGGTGCCGCCTCGTGGGCGGCGTCGAACACGACGACGTTGGAGTTGTCGCCGATCAGCCAGATGTTGTTGTCGACTTCCCAACTGCCGCCGTCGAGTTCGAAGGTGCCGTGGGTCACCACGCGTTGGATGTCAACCATCAGAGCATCACCACCGAACGCAGCACCTTGCCGCCGTGCATTTTGTGGAACGCCTCCTCGACGTCGCCGAGCCCGATGCGTTCGGACACGAACCGCTCCAGCGGGAGCCGGCCCTGCAGGTACAGGTCGATCAGCGTGGGGAAGTCGCGCTCGGGCAGGCAGTCGCCGTACCACGACGACTTCAGTGCGCCACCGTGGGAGAAGAAGTCCACCAGCGGCATGTCCAGACGCATGTCGGGCGTCGGAACCCCCACCAGCACAACGGTTCCCGCGAGGTCGCGGGCGTAGAAGGCCTGCTTCCAGGTTTCGGGCCGGCCGACGGCGTCGATCGCCACGTTGACCCCGAAGCCGTCGGTGAGGTCCTGGATCGCCTGCACGACATCGGCCTCGCGGGCGTTGACGGTGTGGGTGGCGCCGAAGCTGCGGGCCCACGCCAGCTTGGTGTCGTCGGTGTCGACGGCGATGATCCGCCGTGCCCCGACCAGTGCGGCGCCGGCGATCGCGGCGTCGCCGACGCCGCCGCAGCCGATCACCGCCACGGTGTCGTCGCGGGTCACCTCGCCGGTGTTGATCGCCGCGCCGATGCCGGCCATGACGCCGCAGCCCAGCAGGCCCGCGACGGCCGGGTCGGCTTGCGGGTTCACCTTGGTGCACTGGCCCTCGTGCACCAGCGTCTTGTCGGCGAACGCGCCGATGCCCAGCGCCGGGGTGAGTTCGGTGCCGTCGGTCAGCGTCATCTTCTGCGCGGCGTTGAAGGTGTCGAAACACAGGTGCGGCCTGCCGCGTTTGCAGGCCCGGCACTGGCCGCACACCGCGCGCCAGTTCAGCACCACGAAGTCGCCCGGCGCCACCGCCGTCACACCCGGCCCCACCGCCTCGACCGTGCCGGCGGCCTCGTGGCCCAGCAGGAAGGGGTACTCGTCGTTGATGCCGCCCTCGCGGTAGGTGAGGTCGGTGTGGCAGACCCCGCAGGCGACGACGTCGACCACGACCTCGCCCGGGCCGGGGTCCGGGACGACGACGTCTACCAGTTCGACGGGTTCGCCCTTCTTACGTGAGATCACGCCGCGCACTGTCTGACTCATGGCCCCGACCCTACTGACGGCCACCGTGTGCCCCGCGCCGGGTCACAAAGCCGGTGTAGCGTCCAGAACGTGACGGCAACGAACAAAGCCACCGAGACCACCTCCGAGACCACCGAGGAATTCGTCGGGCGAATCGTCTCTGCCATCGACGGCGCCAGCCTGGCTTTGCTGTTGAGCATCGGGCACCAGACCGGCCTGCTGGACACCATGGCCGGGCTGTCGAGCGCCACCAGCGCCCAGATCGCCGAGGCCGCCGGCCTCGACGAGCGCTACGTGCGGGAATGGCTGGGCGGCATGACCACCGGGCACGTCGTCGCCTACGACGCCGACTCCGGCACCTACTCGTTGCCCGCCCACCGAGCCGGCGTGCTGACCCGCGCGGCTGGCCAACACAACCTGGCGCTGGCGGCCATGTTCATCCCGCTGCTCGGCGAGGTCGAACAGAAGATCATCGACTGCTTCCGCCAGGGCGGCGGCCTGCACTACAGCGAATACCCGCGCTTCCACACGCTGATGGCCGAGCAGAGCGCCGCGGTGTACGACAACGCGCTCGTCGACGTGGTGCTGCCCCTGGTCGACGGGCTGGTCGAACGGCTGCGCTCCGGGGCCGACGTCGCCGACTTCGGCTGCGGCAGCGGGCATGCGATCAACGTGATGGCCAAGGCGTTCCCCGCCAGCCGGTTCACCGGCATCGACTTCTCCGAGGAGGGCATCGCGGCGGGCCGGCGGGAGGCGGCCGAGCTGGGCCTGACCAACGCCGGCTTCGAAAGCCACGACCTGCCCGAACTCGACAAGGCTGACGCGTACGACGTCATCACCGTTTTCGACGCCATCCACGACCAGGCTCACCCGGCGCGGGTGCTGGAGAACATCTACCGCGCGCTGCGGCCCGGCGGCGTCCTGCTGATGGCCGATATCAAGGCCTCGAGCCGGCTGGAGGACAACGTGGGGGTGCCGATGCGCACCTACCTGTACACGACCTCGTTGATGCACTGCATGACCGTGTCGCTGGCGCTGGACGGCGCCGGCCTGGGCGCCGCCTGGGGAGAACAGCTGGCCACCTCGATGCTGGCCGACGCCGGATTCGGGGACGTGCGGGTGGCCGAGATCGAGTCGGACCCGATCAACAACTACTACATCGCCAGGAAGTGATGGCCGCTCGCGGCGCGCTGGCGGCGATCGCGGACTGGCCGGTTGCGGCTGCCGCCGCCGCGGTGGTGGGCCCCGCCGGTGTGCTGGCCGAACACGGCGACACCCGGCGCGTGTTCGCGCTGGCCTCGGTGACCAAGCCGCTGGTGGCGCGGGCCGCCCAGGTCGCCGTCGAGGAGGGGGTCCTCGACCTGGACACCCCGGCGGGACCGCCCGGTGCCACGGTCCGCCATCTGCTGGCGCACGCGTCGGGTCTGGCCATGCACTCCGACAAAGTGCTGGCCAAGCCGGGCACCCGGCGGATGTATTCCAACTACGGCTTCACCGTGCTGGCCGAGACCGTGCAGCGGGAGTCGGGCATCGAGTTCGGGCGCTATCTGAGCGAGGCGGTGTGCGAGCCGCTGGCCATGGGCGCGACCCGGCTGGCCGGCGGTGCCGCCGAGGCCGGGTTCGGTGCGACCTCGACGGTGGCCGACCTGGCGTCGTTCGCCGGTGACCTGCTGCGCCCCACGGTCGTCTCGGCGCAGCTGCACGCTGAGGCGACGGCGGTGCAGTTCCCCGGCCTGGACGGCGTGCTGCCCGGCTACGGCATCCAGCGGCCCAACGACTGGGGCCTGGGTTTCGAGATCAGAGACGCCAAGTCGCCGCACTGGACCGGGGCGCGCAACTCGGCGCGCACGTACGGTCATTTCGGCCAGTCGGGGGGCTTCATCTGGGCAGATCCCGAGGTGGAGCTGGCGCTGGTGGTGCTCACCGACCGCGATTTCGGGGAGTGGGCGCACCAGCTGTGGCCGGCGATCTCCGACGCCGTGCTCGCCGAATACCACTGATCGGGCATGAAGACTAGCGCAACACGGGCATCACAGGGCACAATAGACACGCAAGACACAACAGCATCAGCACAGCATCCCGCTTATCGGGTCCGCCAGGTCGTTGGGGAAGACGTCCCTCGTGGAACCGAAGGAGCAAGAGATGCGTGCGACGAATCAATTCGCCGACGTGACGGCTGGCGTGGTGTACATCCATGCCTCGCCCGCGGCGGTATGCCCGCACGTCGAGTGGGCGTTGTCGTCGACGTTGGGAGCCAAGGCGAACCTGACGTGGACGCCGCAGCCGGCGATGCCGGGACAGCTGCGCGCGGTGACCAACTGGGTGGGGCCGGTCGGCACCGGCGCCCGGTTGGCCAACGCGCTGCGCTCCTGGTCGGTGCTGCGATTCGAGGTCACCGAGGATCCCAGCCCCGGCGTCGATGGGCAGCGGTTCAGCCACACCCCACAGCTGGGCCTGTGGAGCGGGGCGATGAGCGCCAACGGCGACATCATGGTCGGGGAGATGCGGCTGCGGTCGCTGATGGCGCACGGCGCCGACGCGCTCGCCGCCGAGCTGGACACCGTGCTGGGGACGGCGTGGGACGACGCGCTCGAGGCGTACCGCGATGGCGGCGACGTCGGCGAGGTGACCTGGCTCAGCCGGGGTGTGGGCTAGGACACAACACCCGCAGCGCGCCCGGAACCGCGGAGATCTCCGCGGGCAGCGGGCACGCGAAGTCGCCGTCGGCGTACACGTTGATGCCGGGGCATTCGACCTGAATCGACCTGGCGCGCGTCGTGCTCACCTCCTCGAGGTCGACGTGCGTGCCCTTCATGACGGTGGGGAACAGTCGGACCAGCTTGGTGCGGGAGGCCTCGTGCACCATGGTCAGATCGAGCAGGCCGTCGGTGGGATCGGCGTGCGGGCAGACCAGCATGCCCCCGCCGTAGCTGCGGGTGTTGCCGAAGGCCACCAGCGTCAGATCGGTGTCGATCTCCCGGGTTCCGTCGAGCACCATGCGGAACGGCAGGAGCCGCAGCTGCGACAGCTCGGCGAGCATCGCCAGGTAGTAGCGCGCGCGCCCGTGGGGCCAGCGCATCCGGTTGGCCCGGTCGGTCACCAGGGAGTCGAACCCGGTGGCCGCCACGGTGCCGAACCACTTGCTCTGGCCGTCGCCCCACGTGATCCGGCCCAGGTCAATGGATTCCGTCCACCCGCCGGCGACGACGTCGGCCGCCGCGTCGGAAGTGGTGGGGATGCCGAATTCGCGGGCGTGGTCGTTGCCGGTCCCCGCCGGCACGATGCCCAGCGGCACGCCGGTGCCGGCCAGCACCTGCAGCGCGTTGGAGATGACGCCGTCACCCCCGGTGGCCATCACCGCGTCGGCGCCATTCTCCAGCGCGGCGCCGACCAGATAGCGCGCGTCCTGGGCGTCGTCGCCGATGATCTCGACGACCTCCACGCCTTTCTGGTGCAGCCGCGCGATCGCGAGTTCCGCCGCGCGGATGGCCGCGCCGTGGCCGGACACGGGATTGGTCAGCGCGATCACCTTGCCGATCTCGCGCCGGTGCGGTTCGGTGGTCACGGGATCAGCTTGCCGGGGTTGAGGATTCCGGCCGGGTCCAGTGTCGCCTTGACCGCGCGCAACACCCGCACACCCAGGTCGCCGATCTCGTCGCGCATCCAGGGCCGGTGGTCGGCCCCGACGGCGTGGTGGTGAGTGATGGTCCCGCCGGTCGCCATGATAGCGTCGGACGCCGCTGTCTTGGCGGCCCGCCACTGCGCGATCGCGTCACCGCGCTGCCCGGCGACGATGGTGAAGTACAACGAGGCGCCGGTCGGGTAGACGTGCGAGATGTGGCACATCACCAGCGCCGGCGTGCCCGTCGCGGCCAGGGCGTCGGTGAGTGCCTGGGTGACGGCGGTTTTGAGGACGGGGATGTTGGACCAGTCGGTCGCGGTCTCGAGGGTCTCACACAGCGCGCCGGCGGCCAGCAGCGAGTCGCGCAGGTAGGGCGCGGCGAATCGCCCCCGCTCCCACGCCTGCGCCGGTCCTTCGCCCAGCGACGTGCCGCCGTGGGCCCTGAGCAGGGCGCTGGTCTCGGCGTGCCGGCTCTCGACGTGTTCCGCGGTGCCCTCGAACGCGGTGATCGCCAGGCAGCCGCCGGTGATCTGGTTCTCGCCGATCGACTCGGTGGTGGCCAGGTTGACCCCCGTCTCGACCTCGTCGGAAAGCCGGATGACCGTTGCGCCGGTGGCGGTTTGGGTGACCGCGCGCAGCGCCGCGGTTCCGGTCGCGAAGTCGGGGAAAGACCATGCCTCGTGGCGGACTGCCTCGGGCTTGCGGTGCACGCGCAGCCGCACCTGCGTGATGACGCCGAGGGTGCCCTCCGATCCGAGCAGCAGCTGGCGCAGGTCGGGGCCGGCGGCCGAGGCCGGTGCGCGGCCCAGGTCCAGGGTGCCCGCGGGGGTGACGACGCGCAGCCCGCGCACCATGTCGTCGAACCGGCCGTAGCCGGCCGAGTCCTGGCCGGACGACCGGGTGGCCGCGTAGCCGCCGATCGTGGCGTATTCGAAGCTCTGCGGGAAATGGCCCAGCGAGAAGCTGTGTTCGCCGAGCAGGCGTTCGGCGTCGGGCCCGGTGACGCCGGCCCCGAAAACCGCCTGCCCGGACACCTCGTCGAGGGCTTCGAGCCGGTCGAAGCGGCGCAGGTCCAGCGACACCACGGCGGAGAACCCGCCGCGGGCGGGATCGAGCCCGCCGACGACGCTGGTGCCGCCGCCGAACGGGACGACGGCGATGCGCTGCTCGGAGCAGTAGTGCAGGATCGCGGCGACCTGGTCCTCGCCGTCGGGACCGCCGGGCAGCAGCACGGCATCGGGGGCGTCCTGGATCCCGGAATCCTTGCGGCGCAACAGGTCGAGGGTGGATTTCCCACCGGCGTGCAGCAGCCGGTCGCGGTGCGCGGCGCGGCAGTACTCGGCGCCGACGATGGCGGCCAGCGCGTCGACGTCGGCCTGCGCCAAGGCCGACGGGCGCAGCTTCACCTGGTCGGGGTCGAGCTCGGGGCCGGCGGTGTCCTCGAGGCCGACGGCCTGCGTGAGCAGCGCCCGGATGCCATCGGAAAGCGGCGTGGCCGCGGCGGGATCCCCCCAGGCGTTCCATTTCATCGGTGGGAGGAGATCCTCGGGTTGGCTCATGCGTTACAGTATTACAGATGTTGTCAACCAGTAATGCACCGTCGGACACCGGCGAGCGGATCCTGGCCGCGGCGGCCAGCTGCGTCGTCGATTTCGGCGTCGACCGGGTGACGCTCGCCGAGATCGCGCGGCGCGCGGGGGTGAGCCGGCCGACCGTGTACCGGCGCTGGCCGGACACCAGGTCGATCGTCGCCGACCTGCTGACCCGGCGAGTCAGCGATGCGATGCGCGAGGCGCCGCTGCTCGGCGAGGATCGGGAGTCCCTGGTGCGCCAGATCGTGACGGCGGCCGACCTGCTGCGGCGCGACCGGCTGGTCATGTCGGTGCTGCACTCGGAGCTCGCGCCCACCTACATCACCGAACGGCTGGGAACCAGCCAGCGCATGCTGATCGACACCCTCGCCGACCGGCTGCGGGCGGCCCAGCGCCACGGCAGCGTCCGTGCGGGCGATCCCGTCCGGCTGGCCACCATGGTGTTGCTGATCGCCCAGTCGACGATCCAGTCCGCGCAGATCGTGCGCCCGGTCCTCGACACCGACACGCTGGCCACCGAACTCGCGCACGCGCTGAACGGATACCTGTCGTGACGGCGCTGAACGCGGCCCGGCGCGCGGCCGACCTGACCGCTCTGGCCGAGGGTGCGGCGCTGGACGTCCTGGTGATCGGCGGCGGCATCACCGGGGCGGGCGTGGCCCTGGACGCGGCGTCGCGCGGCCTGCGCGTGGCGCTGGTGGAAAAGCACGACCTCGCGTTCGGCACCAGCCGCTGGAGCTCCAAGCTGGTGCACGGCGGCCTGCGCTACCTGGCGACCGGCAACGTGGGCATCGCCCGGCGCAGCGCGTTGGAACGCGGAATCCTGATGACCCGCACCGCCCCTCATCTGGTCCGCGCGATGCCGCAGATCGTTCCGCTGCTGCCGTCGATGGGTCGCGGCCAGCGTGCGTTGGTGCGGGCCGGCTTCCTCGCCGGCGACGTCCTGCGGATGGCGGCCCGGACACCGGCCGCCACGCTGCCCCGATCGCGGCGGGTGGCGGCGCGTCGGGTGGTGGAGCTGGCCCCCACCGTGCGGCAAGACGGGCTCGACGGCGGCCTGCTGGCCTACGACGGCCAGCTGATCGACGACGCCCGGCTGGTCGCCGCGGTCGCGCGCACCGCCGCGCAGCACGGCGCCCGGATCCTGACCTATGTGGCGGCCTCCGAGGTCACCGGCGCCTCGGTGCGGTTGACCGACGGGCTGTCCGGGGAGTCGTTCGAGGTGTCGGCCCGAGCGGTGATCAACGCGGCCGGGGTGTGGGCCGCCGAGATCGACGGGTCGTTGCGGCTGCGGCCCAGCCGCGGCACCCACCTGGTTTTCGATGCGGCCGCATTCGGGAATCCCGTTGCGGCGCTGACCATCCCGATCCCCGGCGAGCTGAACCGGTTCGTCTTCGCCATGCCCGAACAGCTGGGCCGGGTCTATCTGGGGCTGACCGACGAAGCCGCTCCCGGACCGATTCCCGACGTGCCGGAGCCGTCGTCGGCGGAGATCGCGTTCCTGCTGGACACGGTCAACACGGCGCTGGGGACCGCCGTCGGGCGCTCCGACGTGATCGGCGCCTACGCCGGGCTGCGGCCGCTGATCGACACCGGCGCGGGGCGCACCGCCGACGTGTCGCGCGAGCACGCCGTGCTCGAATCGCCGTCCGGGGTCATCAGCGTGATCGGCGGCAAGCTGACCGAATACCGTTACATGGCAGAAGATGTCGTGGACCGGGCGGCGGAGTTGCGGGGCCTGCGCGCCGGGCCGTGCCGGACCCGTGAGTTGCCGCTGATCGGCGCACCGGGCAATCCCGGCCCGCCGTGCGGGCCGGTCGCCGGGCTGCCGCCCTCGCTGGTGGCGCGCTACGGCGCCGAGGCGGCCAACGTCGTCGCCGCCGCCCGCTGCCAGCGGCCGCTCGACCCCGTCGCCGAGGGAGTCGACGTGACCCGCGCCGAGTTCGAGTACGCGGTCACCCACGAGTGCGCCCTGACGGTCGGCGACATCGTGGACCGGCGGACCCGGATCGGGTTGGTGGCGCGCGACCGGGAGCGGGTCGTCGGTGTGGCGGAGGAGTTTCTGGGATGCTGAGATTTGCGCTGGTGCTGGCCGCCGCACTGGTGGTCGCCGGATGTTCCACGCACGCGGCCGGCCCGGGCCCGGCTACGACCTCGGCGTCGGCGACCGCCGTTCCGGCCACCCGGACCGTCGACGTCGTCGCCGTCGAGGCCGGGGGCCGACCGGTCAACGGCTTTCACGAAATCACCGGCGACCAAACCATTCCCGACCAGGCGGACTGCACCGAGCCGTCGCCGGCCGCCGTCGGCAAGAACCTCTACCGCTGCTGGC
Organism: Mycobacterium cajalii; assembly: GCF_045809005.2. Taxonomy (NCBI): domain Bacteria; kingdom Bacillati; phylum Actinomycetota; class Actinomycetes; order Mycobacteriales; family Mycobacteriaceae; genus Mycobacterium; species Mycobacterium cajalii. The sequence goes on along the minus strand of NZ_CM141436.1, from coordinate 4,009,909 downwards.
CGGCCTACTACGCCGCCGACGTCTGCTGGCCGGCCTCGGGCCTGGACCTGTTGTGCCTGAACGACCCGTGGGCCAAGGAGCTGCACCGGATCCGCGCCAAAGCGCCGCTGGCGCCGGTGAATCCGCCGGCCACGCCCAGGCCGATGGCCCTGCTGCTCGACGACGGCACCCACTGCCGGGCGCGCAACGGGGGCGCGTGGGGGCACCGCTCCGACGGCCTGCAGGCCTTTTACGGGTGCGGCGATCGGCCGGGGCTGACCGTGCTGGCCCCGCCGGACGCCGATCCGGTCGACCGCTCGGCACCGGTGTGGACGGTCAAGGTCGGTCCCGACAACGCCCCCGAGCCGCCGGCACCCGTCACCACCCACCGGGTGCAGAGCGCCTGGTTCGCCGGCGACTAGGCATCGTCGCGCCGCGCCGATGTCTTACCGGCGCGGACCAGAAATTGGTGGATTTGTGGCTCCCCTGACACTTCCGTGGGTGGGTAGCCGCGAGGGAGGGGCGCACGTCGTTGTCGCCTAAGGTTTCTGGCTTGTCGAAGGTCAGGAACCAAGGGAGCGGGCAACGACGTGCGGAATGTGAGGTTATGGCGTGCGCTGCTGGGTGTCGATAAGCGCACGGTGATCGAGGACATCGAGTTCTCCGACGAGGGCGAGGACGCCGAGGTGGTGGTGGCGCGGGTGCGTCCCCGCAGCGGTGTTTCACAGCGTTGTGGGCGCTGTGGAAGCAAGGCGCCCTGGTATGACCGCGGTGAGGGTCCACGCCGATGGCGGGGCCTGGATTTGGGGACGGTGCAGGTGCTGTTGGAGGCCGACGCGCCGCGGGTGAACTGCCCCACACACGGGCCGACCGTGGTTGCGGTGCCGTGGGCGCGTCATCGCGCCGGACACACCTTGGCCTTCGATGACACGGTGGCCTGGCTGGTGGTGGCGTGTTCGAAAACCGCGGTGTGCGAGTTTATGCGGATCGCGTGGCGCACTGTCGGCGCGATCGTGGCGCGGGTCTGGGCCGACACCGAAAAGACCGCTGATCGGTTTGCCAACCTGCGCCGGATCGGCATCGACGAGATTTCCTACAAACGCCATCACAAGTATTTGACCGTGGTCGTTAACCACGACAGCGGGCATCTGATCTGGGCCGCACCGGGACGCGACAAGGCTACCCTGCGAAAGTTTTTCGACGCTGTGGGCGCCGAGCGCTGCGGGTTGATCACCCACGTGTCCGCTGACGCCGCGGACTGGATCGCCGACGTGGTGGCCGAGCGCTGCCCGGGCGCGATCCTTTGCGCCGATGCGTTCCATGTGGTCTCCTGGGCCACCGAGGCACTCGACACCGAGCGCCGGCGGGCCTGGAACGACGCGCGCTCGCTGGCTCGTAGCGAGCCCAAATGGGGCCGCGGCCGGCCCAGCGAAGACACGCCGCCGCGACCGGGACACGAGCGGGCCCGCAAGCTCAAAGGGGCCCGCTACGCGCTGTGGAAAAATCCCGAGGACCTCACCGAACGGCAAAGCCAGAAGCTGGCCTGGATCGCTAAAACCGACACCCGGCTGTACCGTGCCTACCTCCTCAAAGAGGGCCTGCGGCATGTGTTCTCGGTCAAGGGGCAAGAAGGCAAGGACGCCCTCGACAAGTGGATCTCCTGGGCACGCCGCTGCCGCATTCCGGTGTTTGTCGATCTGGCTCGCCGCATCGTCAAACACCGCGACAGCATCGACGCCGCCCTCGACCACGGCCTGTCCCAGGGGCTAATCGAATCCACCAACACCAAGATCCGGGTCCTGACCCGCATCGCGTTCGGATTCCACAACCCCGCCGCACTGATCGCCCTGGCCATGCTCGCCCTCGGGGGCCACCGACCCGCCCTACCCGGCCGCGGCTGACACCCCCATCAGGGCCACCTCTCGGGGATGTCCCAGGGATGTCCCTTCCCCAAGCGTTGCCGATTCTGCACCACCCGCTCGTCGGCGTCCATGTCGTTCCGCCTCGCTGCGCTCGGGGGCTCCACATGGACACCTCCCACGCGGGGCAGCGCCAAGGAGCAACTATCGCGGAAGGGACCACAGAAACGTCCAACCATCACTGCACCGGCCGCTGAAACCGGGCTTGATCGACCCACGGATACGTCAGGAGAGCCGGATTTGTGCGCCGAATTGTGTTTCGGTGAATCTGGTTGCATCTGGCTGTGAGTACGCACTGTGGTGTGGGTTGCTGCGACGTCACGGAGGTGTGTGGTGAATGCTCGGCGGCGGGGCGCGGTCCGCGTGGCCGGCGCCGGGGCGATAACGAGTGTGTTGGCGGTGGCGGCGATGACCCCGGGGGTGGGAATGCCCGCCGCGCGTGCCGATGTCCTGGATTTGATCATCGATCCGTTGGTGAATGCGGTCGGTACGGGGGTGGCGGGTGCCCTGGATGCCGGCGCGGTCGACGCCGGTGTGCTGACCGCTGATCTCGGTGTGGCGTCGGCGGACGCGACGGCTGCTGGGGCGCAATTGAATTCGACGTTGGTCGCGGTGAGCAATCAGCTCGATGTCGCGTTGAACGCGGCAGGTCAGGACTACATCACCGGCCCGGTGGGCCAGACGGTCGATCCGGCCGTCAACGGGCCGACGGTCTTTTTGTTCGGGCGGGACCTGATCGGTAACGGTGTCAACGGATTCAGCGGGCCCAACGATTCGGTGTTCGGCAGCTCGGGGCAGTTCGGCAATCTCGGTGACGGCGGATTCCTGTTGGGAAACGGGGGCGCCGGTGCTCCCGGCGTGGCCGGTGTCGATCACGGCATCGGGGCGGCCGGTGGTTCTGCGGGGCTCATCGGCGATGGCGGTCTCGGCGGGGCCGGCGTGGACGGCGGTGCCGGTGGTGCCGGTGGGGCCGGCGGATTGCTGATCGGGGATGGCGGCCCGGGCGGCCTGGGCGCCGACGGCGTGGCCGGCGTCAACGGTGGGGCCGGCGGGTTCGGCGGTGCCGGGGGTGCCGGGGGCTTGCTGATCGGTAACGGCGGCGCCGGGGGCGGGGGCGGCGCGGGTGCTGCCGGTGGGGCCGGCGGTTCCGGTGGCGCAGGCGGCGCCGGTGCGGACTGGTTGGCCGGTGTCGGCGGTCTCGGTGGCGCCGGTGGTGACGGTGGTACCGGCGCCGCCGGCGGTGCCGGAGGCGATGGCGGCAGCGCTTTCGGGTTGTTCGCCAGCGGCGGTGGCGGCGGCGCGGGCGCCAACAGCGGGGCGGATGTGTCCGCGACGGTGTTACCCGCGCTGGGCGGCGCCGGCGGTAACGGCGGTCTGTTCGGTGCACACGGGATGGTCGGTGATTTCGGCACCCTGACCGGAGTCTCCACGGGCGGCGTCACCGCCGCGGGGGGCGTCACCCAGTCCCAGGTGGCCAACAGCGACCTGCTGACGATCGGGACCACCGGGGTGTGGCTGACCAACAGCAACGGCCAGGTCGTCGAACTGCACGGGTTCAACCTCGTCGACAAGCTGCCCCCCGGCGAGCCGTCCGCGCTGGGCTTCGACAATGCCGATGCGCAGTACTTGGCCGACCACGGCTACAACGTGGTGCGGCTGGGCATAATCTGGTCCGATCTGGAGCCGGAGCCCGGTGTGTACAACACCGCCTATCTCGACTCGATCGACCAGACGGTGAAGACCCTGGGCAACAACGGCATCTACACCATCATCGACCTGCACCAGGACGCCTACAGCAGCACGTTCGGCGGCGAAGGAATGCCGCTGTGGGCGACCCAGACCGGCGGGCTGCCCAACCCGCAGCTACCTTTCCCGGCAAACGAATTTCTCGACCCGGCCGAGCTGCATGCCTGGGACGCGTTCTGGTCCAACGCCGCTGCCCCCAACGGGCTCGGGCTGGAGGACAACTACGCGCAGATGGCGGAGTATGTGGCTAACAACTTCAACGGCAACCCGGATGTGGCCGGAATTGAAATCATGAACGAGCCGGAACCGGGCGCGCAGTGGCCGCTGGCGGTGCTGGGCGACCCGTTCTTCGAGCAACAGCAGCTGACGCCGTTCTACGACCAGACGGCGATGGCGATCCGGGCCGTCGACCCGAGCACCACGATCTTCTACGATCCCAGCATCACCGCCGAGTTCGGATCGCCCGTCCATCTGGGCACGGTCGACGTCCCGAACACCGCCCTGTCGTTCCACGACTACTGCCAGTTCATGTTGGGCCCCGTCGGGTGCATTCCCGACATCGGTCAGATCGCAACGAATGCCGTGCAGTACGCGCACGGCCAGGGCATCCCGGCATTCATGACCGAATTCGGGGCGACGAACGTCCAATCGAACATCGCTGCCGTGATGGGAGTTGCCGACAAGAACCTGGTGGGGTGGACGGAGTGGGCCCTCACCGGGCAGAACGACATCACCGGCTCGCCCAGCACGGAGTGGTTGATCAACAACCTCTCCGAGCCGTTGACCGGCTCCAATGTCAACACCGCCACGCTGGACACGCTTTCGCAGCCGTATCCGCAGGTGATTTCGGGTACGCCGCAGTCGTGGTCGTTCGTCAACGGGGTCTTCGACTTCACCTACTCGACTGTCAAGGCCGACGGTATCGGCGACTTCGCCGCCGGTTCGAATACCACCATCTCGGTGCCGCAGGTGGAGTTCCCCGGCGGGTATACGGTGGCGGTCACCGGCGGGCAGGTTGTCTCGGCCCCTGATGCCGCCCAACTCGTCATCGCCTCGGACGCCGGTGCCGACACCGTCAAGGTCGTCGTCAGCCCGGTGACCCCGGGCGGCTGAGCAGACGCAGAATCGCACGCGGGACGCCCGCGCAATGCGATTCTGTGTCTGCTCGCGGTGCTCAGCCGGCGATGCGTGCGCGGTCTAGGTGGCCCGCGATCCGCGTGACGAGACGGTCGGGTGCGCGCCGCACGTCATCGGCGACGATGGGGATGACTGTCCACCCAAGCTCTTGCAGGCTGGCCAGCCTCCTCTTGTCGCGGAGCATCTCGTCCCGCCCGGCATGCCAGGCGATGCTTTCGTATTCTGCGGCCACATGTGCTTGCGGCCAGGCGAAGTCGACGCGCCACAGCTCGCCGTCGCGGTCACGGATCTCATATTGGAGTTCGGGAAGCGGTAGGCCACCGTCGATCATGACGAGCCGCGCCTCGCTCTCCATGGCCGATTCCGCCCGTCCGTCGGCGAGCGGCACGAGATCGCGGACGGCGACGATGCCGCGCCGACCCCGCTGCTCGGCAACAGCGAGTTCGATGTCATTGCGAGCGCATCGCTTTGAGCGCAGCGCGGCGTCGAGCGTTGCCAGGGCTCGCGGTCGGCGCAACTGCCTTGCTACTTCGACGGCGGTCCATGCGGGTGCTGTCGCGAGACGCCCCGCCACCCGCTGCAGCGCAGCGCCGGCGCGTTGGTGGACCATCAACCCGACCGTCGGGCGCATCCTCACCCCGGGGTCGAGGACGTGAATGCTGGTCGTGTCCTGGGTGTCGAATCCGTGCAGCGCAGCGGCGGTCCCCAGACAGGCAACCGCGTGCCGGCCCATGAAGACGTCGAGCGCTGCCAACCGGCCCAAGAGATCTGGTGCCTGGGCGGCATAGACGCCGTACCACACGCGGACTAGACCACCGGTCTTGACTTGAACGTCGAGTTGCTGGCGGGTCATGACCCCGAGCAGTTGTGCGGTGGTCGCAAAACCGCCGCATTCAGACAGGATCTCGAGCGCGCCGGTGTGCACCGCGAAAGCATGCGAGGGTGTCCTCGCCCGGGCCAGTCACCGCTGGGGATAACGCCGCGAGCAGACACAGAATCGCGCGCGGGACGCCCGCGCAATGCGATTCTGTGTCTGCTCGCGGTAAAGAGGTGACTACAGCGGGATGTTCTTGTGGCGGCCGCGCCGTGCCGGCGCCTGGGCGAGCGCCTCGGTGAGCTTGCTGCGGGTGTGCGACGGGTCGATCTTCTCGTCGACCACGCCGATCTCGATGGCGCTGTCGACCCCGCCGGCGATCCGCTCGTGCTCGTCGGCCAGCTCGTTGTGCAGCGCCTCGCGCTCGTGCTCGGGCGCCGCGGCCAGCTTGCGCTTGTGCAGGATGCCCACCGCCGCCTTGGCGCCCATCACCGCGACCTCGGCGTCAGGCCAGGCGAACACCTTGGTCGCGCCCAGTGAGCGGGAGTTCATCGCGATGTAGGCCCCGCCGTAGATTTTGCGGGTGACCAGCGTGACCCGCGGAACCGTGGCCTCGCCGAACGCGTGCAGCAGCTTGGCGCCGCGGCGCACCACGCCGCCCCACTCCTGGTCGACACCGGGCAGGTAGCCGGGCACGTCGACGATCACCACCAGCGGAATGCCGAACGCGTCGCACAGGCGCACGAAACGCGCTGCCTTCTCGGCGCTTTCAGAGTTCAGGCAGCCGCCGAGGCGCAGCGGGTTGTTGGCCAGCACGCCGACGGTGCGGCCCGACAGCCGTCCCAGCCCGACCACCATCGAGGGCGCCCACTTGGCCTGGAACTCGTCGAACGGCGTGTCCGCATCCAGCACGGCGGTCACGATCGGGTGCACGTCGTAGGCCCGCCGGGGCGATTCGGGCAGCAACGCCCTGATGTCGGTGTCACCGGCCTCGGCGCTGCCGCGGTCGAAATGGCCCTGCTGGCAGAACAACCCGACGAGCCGGCGGCCGCGCTCGTAGGCGTCGAGCTCGTCGTCGGCGACGATGTGGCACACCCCGGACTTCTTGTGGTGGGTGTCCGGCCCGCCGAGCGAGGCCATGTCGACGTCCTCGCCGGTGACGCTGCGCACCACGTCGGGCCCGGTGACGAACACCCGGCTCTCCGGCGCCATCACGATGACGTCGGTGAGCGCGGGCCCGTAGGCGGCACCGCCGGCGGCGAAGCCGACGACCACCGAGACCTGCGGGACGTAGCCGGACGCGCGGATCATGGCCTCGAACACCTGGCCGACCCCGTGCAGCGCCCGCACGCCCTCGGCCAGCCGCGCCCCGCCGGAGTGCCAGATGCCCACGATCGGGCTCTGCTCCTCGATGGCGGTGTCGTAGGCGTCGACGATGTGCGCGCAGCCCTCGACGCCCATCGCGCCGCCCATGACGGTGCCGTCGGTGCAGAAGCCGATGGTGCGCACGCCGTTCACGGTCCCCGCGGCGGCGAGCACGCCCGAGCGGTCACGTTCGTGCAGCAACTGCACGCTGCCGTCGTCGAAGAACGTGCTCAGACGCAGCAGCGGGTCGCGGGGGTCGAGCGACTCGCCAACCGCCTCGGGGGCCGTGATTGTCATCGCGTTTCTCCTGTTCCGGTGATGCGTCGAGGGGTTCAGTACCGCCCGAACGTGATCGCGACGTTGTGTCCGCCGAACCCGAACGAGTTGTTGATGGCGTAGTTGTATTCGCCGGGCCGGGGTTTGCCGGCCACCACGTCCAGGTCGATCTCGGGGTCGAGGTTCTCCAGGTTCAGCGTCGGGGGCACGACCTGGTCGCGCAGCGCGAGCACGGTCAGGATCGACTCGACGGCGCCCACGGCGCCGACCGAGTGGCCCAGCGCGGCCTTGGGGGCATACACCGCAGCGTGGTTGCTGCTGCCCAGGGCGTTGTTGATGGCCTTGCTCTCGGCCAGGTCGCCGACCTGGGTGCCGGTGGCGTGGGCGTTGATGTGGTCGATGTCGCCGGGGGTCAGGCCCGCCAGTTGGATGGCCCGGCTCATCGCGTGCCCGGCGCGTTCCCCGTTGGGGTCGGGGGCGACCATGTGGAACCCGTCGGAGGTGATGCTGGCGCCCATGATGCGGGCCAGGATGTTGGCCCCGCGCGCTTTGGCGTGCTCCTCGGTCTCGATCGTCATGAGCGCCCCGGCCTCGCCGAACACGAAGCCGTCGCGGTCCCGGTCGAACGGACGGCACGCCCCGGGCGGGTCGTCGTTGTTGGTCGACATCACGATGCGCATCGCGGCGAACGCCGCGATCGGCACGGCCTCGATCCTGGTCTCCACGCCGCCGCAGATCGCCATGTCGGCCTCACCGAGCACGATCTGCTGCCAGGCGCGCGCGATGGCCTCGCACCCGGACGCACACGCCGACACCGGCGTCATCACGCCGGCCTTGGCGTGCCGTTCGAGGCCGACCGCCGCGGCCGCACCGTTGGGCATGTACTTCTGCACGCCCAACGGCGAGACCGCTTTGATCCCGCGAGCCCGCATGTCGTCGTAACTGAAGACCATCTCCTCCGACGACCCCAGACCGGTGCCGATGGAGACGGCCAACCGGTTGGTGTCGACCTCCGGGTTGCCGGCGTGCTCCCACACCCGGCGGCCCAGGACGGTGGACATCCTCTGCAGATAACCTGTGCGGCGCAACTCGACACGGGTCAGCTGGCTGTCGAACTCCTCCACGAGGTGCCCGCCGATGCGCACGGGCAGGTTGAACTCCTCGACGAAGGGGTCCGTGAGAGTGCGAATGCCACTTTGGCTGTCCTGCAACAGCTTCCAGGTGGTTTCAGCGTCAGGCGCCAGCGCGGTCGTCATGGCAACGCCGGTGACGACCACATTGGGAAATGCTTTCCCGGTAACCAGCTCGGTCATGGGTCTTGCGAACTTTCCTTCCATGCTTGTCCGGCTCCTGCTCGGGCCGGGTGCGGCCCGCATCGTCGCCGGACGTCGTGCTCAGTAGCGTCCGAATGCGAGCGCCACGTTGTGACCGCCGAACCCGAAGGAGTTGTTGATCGCGTAACGGAACTCGCCGGAGCGAGGTTCGCCCGCGACAACATCGAGGTCGATCTCGGGGTCGGGGGTCTCGTAGTTGAGGGTTGGGGGTATCACGCCGTCCCTAAGGCTCAATACCGTGAGAATCGACTCGAGGGCACCGACCGCGCCGATGGAGTGACCCAGCGCCGACTTGGGCGCATAGACCGCCGCATGTTCGCAGCCGGCGACCCGCAGGGCGTTGGCTTCCGCGGCGTCACCGATCGGGGTCGCGGTGCCGTGCGCGTTGACGTGGTCGATGTCCTTGGGGGACAAGCCCGCCAGCTCCATCGACCGGGTCATCGCCCGGCCGGCGCGGACGCCGTCCGCCGCGGGCGCCACCATGTGGAAGGCGTCCGAGGTGATGCCGGCACCGAGCAGCCGGGCCAGCGGCTTGGCGCCGCGGGCCTTGGCGTGCTCTTCGGTCTCGATCAGCATGAGCGCCCCGGCCTCGCCGAAGACGAAGCCGTCGCGGTCCTTGTCGAACGGACGCGAGGCACGCTCGGGCTCGTCGTTGCGGGTCGACATGGCCCGCATCATCGAGAACGCCGCTATCGGCAGCGCCTCGATGGGGCCCTCGACGCCGCCGCAGACGGCGACGTCCGCGTCACCCATGACGATCTGGCGCCACGCGTGGGCGATCGCCTCGGAGCCCGACGAGCAGGCCGACACCGGGGTCATCACCCCGGCGCGGGCCCCGAGCTGCAGCCCGACGGTCGCCGCGGCGCCGTTGGGCATGATCATCTGAACGGCGAGCGGGGACACCTTGCGGGGGCCGCCCTCGTTCATCAGGTCGTAGGTCTCGACGATCCGCTCCGCGCCGCCCAGGCCGGTGCCGACCACGACCGTGAACCGGTCGGGATCGACCTCGGGGCTGCCGGCGGACTCCCAGAGCTGACCGCTCAGCAGCTTGGCCATGCGCTGGACGTACGACATGCGCCGCATGTCCAGCCTGCCCATGTGGCTGTCGACCGGTTCCTTGAGGTGGCCGCCGATCTTGACGGGCAGGTCCCACTTGGTGACGAAGTCGTCTTCGAGGACGTGGATGCCGCTCTCGCCGGCCAGCAAGCCCTTCCACGTGCTCTCGATGTCCGGCGCGATCGAGGTCGTCGCCGTGACGGCGGTTACCACGACGCTGGGGTAACCGCCATTAGCAGTGGAAGGCTTGGTCACTTGCTGTCCGCTTCCAACCTCGCCTGGACGTTGGCCACGGCCTCGGGGTTCTCCGACTCGAGCTTGGCCCGCAGCGCCTCGGCGGCCTCGGGGTTCTCTTCCTCGAGCTTCTGGATGTAGGAGACGACGTCACCGACGGTGCGCAGACCGGCGAGGTCCTCGTCGGGGATCTTCACGCCGTACTTGTCCTCGGTCTGCACGGCGATCTCGACCATCGACAGCGAGTCGATGTCCAGGTCGTCGACGAACGACTTCTCCGGGGTGACCTCGGACGGCTCGATGCCGGTGACCTCTTCGATGATCTCGGCAATACCGGCGATGATTTCTTCTTGACTAACGGCCACGGCCTATTCCCTTCGTAATGTGTTGTGTGGTAATCGGATTGACGTGCTATCTGGTTGTAGCGGCCTTGAAGCCGGACGAGTTGGCCCTCAGAGTTCCGCCAACGCGTCCAGGTCTGCGGGTGATTTGACGGCGCGGGCCGTGACTCCCCGAAGTTCACGCTTGGCGATACCGGTCAGAGTGCCCGCGGGCGGGAACTCGACGACCGCCTGCACGTCGTGCTCACGCAGTGTCTGCGTGCACAGGTCCCAGCGCACCGGCTGGGTCAGCTGGGCGACCAGTGTGTCCATCGCCGCGGCCGCCGAGGTCACCGGCTTCCCGTCGTGATTGGACAGCAGCGTGCCGGTTGGCTCGGCCGTCGTGATCGCGGCCGCCGCGGCGGCGTAGCCGTCGAGGGCCGACGCCATGTACTTGGTGTGGAACGCCCCGGCCACCCCGAGGGCGCGGACCCGGGCCTTGGCGGGCGGGTCCTCGGCGAGCTTCTCCAGCGCGGTCAGCGCGCCGGCGGCCACGATCTGCCCCGCGGCGTTGCGGTTGGCCGGGAACAGGTCGAGTTCCTCGAGGCGGGCCAGCACCTCGGCCTCGTCACCGCCGAGCACCGCGGACATGCCGGTGGGCTCGGCGGCGCACGCCTTGGCCATCTCGGCGCCCCGCGTGGCGGCCAGCGACACGGCGTCGTCCGCGCCCATCACCCCGGCGATCGCGTAGGCCGCGATCTCACCGACGGAGTGACCGGCGACGATGAACTCCGCACCGTCGAGCAGCCCGCGCGTGGCCAGTTCCTGGTGGGCCAGCAGTGTGGCCGCGACGATCAACGGCTGGGCGATCGCGGTGTCGGTGATCTCCTCGGTCGAGGCGGTGGTGCCCAGCCGCACGAGATCCAGGCCGCTGGCCTTCGACCACAGGGTCATCTGGTCGGCAGCGCCTGGCAGCTCGAGCCACGGCAACAGCATTCCCTCGGTCTGTGAACCCTGCCCGGGTGCAAGTAATGCGATCACGTGTCTAAGAGAACACTGTGGAAACGGTTTTGGCGGGTGTAACAGATTATGAACCTCGTCTTAGGTTTTTGTATGGAGGCTACAAAACCGCTCTTGAAGCTATGTGTTCGAGACCGTTCCGAGACCTGTTGCTTGGGTCACTATCGCCCGCCTGGGGGCTCACGCGGGCGGCGCACCGGCCCTGACCGGCAGCGGAACCTGCGTCATGGTGCCGCCCGCTACGCCGGCCGGATGCGTGGGGTAGTTGAGCTGGCCCACCGTCGCCGCCACGCGCAGCACGTACGCGTCCCTGGGCTGGGTGGGATCGCGCCCGGTGAAGTCGGTGATGCGCTTGAGTCGGTACCGCACGGTGTTTGGATGAACGAACAACTTCCTGGCGCAAGCCTCAATCGCGCCGCCACAATCCAGGTAGGCCTCGAGGGTTTCGATCAGCGTGGGCCCGGCGTCGGCCAGCGGTCCCATCACATCGGTGTGCAGCGCCACGATCGCCGACGCGTCGCCCATCAGGGCGCGTTCGGGCAGCAGTTCTCGCGCCTGCACCGGCCGCGGCGCCCCGCTCCAGCCGGCGACCGCGTTCATTCCCGAGATGGCCTCGCTGGCGCTGTGGTAGGCCGCGGTCAGCATGGGCGCCGTCGGCCCGATGACCACCGGGCCGTCGGAGAACGCGTTCAGCAGGTCGGTCAGGAACTTATCGGTCGGCGACAAGTGGCCGGACACGATCGCCACCAACCAGGTGCCGTGCACGTCGGTGAGCGCCGCCCGCCCGTGCCGGGCGGCGATGTCGCGGACGTCCTGGCTGGCGCGCTCGCTGCCGGCCGGGTCGCTGGTGCCGGTCGAGTCGACGCGACCGGGTGCGGGGGTGCCGACCACCACCGTCGCCGGAGCGGTGGTGTCCCAGTTCAGCGCCGCCGCCCGGGACAGCAACTCGGGGCCGGTGTCGCCGCGCACCACCGCGTCGACGACGCTGGCCTCCATGCGGCTGTCCCAGGTGCCCCGCGCCTCGGCCGCGTCCGCGTAGGCCGTGGCGGCGGTGAACGCCAGGTCGCGGCTGTACTTCAGGATCCCCACCGTGAGGGCGGTCAGCTGCTCTTCGGAGCGGGCCAGCAGCGGCACCACCTCCTCGAAGAACTCCATGGTGACCCGCACCATGTCCACGCTGTGGCGCAGCGGCATCCGCCGGGCCAGGTCCTGGGGCACCAACTCGAAGGCCTGCGCGGTGTAGCTGACGTTGCTGTGCGGGTCGTGCATCCACTCCACGAAGTTGACCACCGCGGTCTGCACGACCAGCGCCACGCTGGCGCGCTGGGATGCTTCCAGGTCGGCGAAGAAGGGCAACCGCTCCTGCATGGCCGAGACGGCCTCGGTGGCCAGGCGGCCGGAGTACTGCTTCAACCGTCGCAGCACGGAGTCGGGAACGGTGGCCAGCAGCTCCAGGGGCGACCGGGGATGCTTGGCAAACGGACCGGCGAAAGCGTTGTCGTTCACCCCTAAAACCTACGCTTGTTTTTAGGAAGTTTCCGCCAAACCGGGGCGTCCTCAGGCCACGCCGGGGTCCGACGTCTGCTCCGGGGCGGCCAGCACGTCGTCGATGCGGTACTGCCGGGCGGCCGCGACCGCCACCGACGGGTCGATCTCCCCGTCGCGCGCCAGCGCCTCGAGCACGGCCACCACCTGCGACTCGGCGTCGGTGTTGAAGAAGCGGCGCGCCGCGGGGCGGGTGTCGGAGAAGCCGAACCCGTCGGTGCCCAGCGTCACGTAGGTGTTCGGCACCCACGGCCGGATCTGCTCGGGCACCCCCCGCATCCAGTCCGACACGGCGACGACCGGCCCTGCGGCCCCCTCGAGCGCCCTGGTGACGTAGGGCACCCCCGCGGACCGGTCGGGGTGGAGCAGCCGGGCCTTCTCGACGGCCACGCCGTCGCGGTTCAGTTCGCCCCAGCTGGTCACCGACCACACGTCGGCGGCGACGTCCCACTCGGCGGCCAGCAGCTCCGCGGCCTTCAGCGCCCCGGGCATGGCGACCCCGGAGGCCAGGATGTGGGCCTTGTTGGCCCGCTGCTCGGTGGCGGTGTGGTAGCGGTAGATGCCCCGCAGCACGCCCTCGGGATCGAGGTTGTCCGGCTCGGGCGGCTGGACGTAGGGCTCGTTGTAGATGGTGATGTAGAAGAACACGTTCTCCGGGTCCGGCCCGAACATGCGGGCCAGCCCGCTTTCGACGATGTAGGCGATCTCATAGGCGAACGCCGGGTCGTAGGACACCACCGCGGGATTGGTGGCGGCCAGCAGCAACGAGTGGCCGTCGGCGTGCTGCAGACCCTCGCCGGTCAGCGTGGTGCGGCCCGCGGTGGCTCCGAGCAGGAAGCCGCGCGTCATCTGGTCGGCTGCGGCCCACATGCCGTCGCCGGTGCGCTGGAAGCCGAACATCGAATAGAAGATGTAGAGCGGGATCATCGGCTCGTTGTGCGTCGCATACGAGGTGCCGGCCGCGATGAACGACCCCACCGACCCGGCTTCGTTGATGCCCTCGTGCAGGATCTGCCCGACTTCGCTCTCCTTGTAGGCCAGCATCAAGTCGGCGTCCACGGCGGTGTACAGCTGGCCCAGCCGGTTGTAGATCTTCAACGACGGAAACCACGAGTCCATGCCGAACGTGCGCGCCTCGTCGGGAATGATCGGGACGATCCGTGGCCCCACCTCCTTGTCGCGCATCACCTCTTTGAAGGTGCGCACCAGCGCCATCGTGGTGGCGACCTCCTGGTTCCCGGACCCCTTCTTCAGCGCGGCGTAGGTCTCGCGGCCGGGCAGCCGCAGCGCCTTGGCCTTGGTGCGGCGCTCCGGCAGGAAGCCGCCCAGGGTGCGGCGCCGGTCGAGCAGGTAGCGGATCTCGGGGGCGTCGGAACCGGGGTGGTAGTAGGGCGGCAGGTAGGGGTTCTCGTCGAGCTGGGCGTCGCTGATCGGGATCCGCATGGAGTCGCGGAACCACTTCAGGTCTTCCAGCGCCAGCTTCTTCATCTGGTGGGTGGCGTTGCGGCCCTGGAAGTGCGCGCCCAGCGAGTAGCCCTTGATGGTCTTGGCCAGGATCACCGTCGGCTGGCCCTTGTGGTCGACGGCGGCGCGGTAGGCGGCGTAGACCTTGCGGTAGTCGTGACCGCCGCGTTTGAGGTTCCAGATCTCGGAGTCGCTCATGTTCTGCACCAGCGCCTTGGTGCGCGGGTCGCGCCCGAAGAAGTGGTCGCGCACGTACCCGCCGTCGTTGGCCTTGTAGGTCTGGTAGTCGCCGTCGGGCGTGGTGTTCATCAGGTTCACCAGCGCGCCGTCGCGGTCGGCGTGCAGCAGCGCGTCCCATTCGCGGCCCCACACCACCTTGATGACGTTCCAGCCGGCGCCGCGGAAGAACGACTCCAGCTCCTGGATGATCTTGCCGTTGCCGCGCACCGGGCCGTCGAGGCGCTGCAGGTTGCAGTTGATGACGAAGGTCAGGTTGTCCAGGCCCTCGAGCGCCCCGACGTGCGCCAGGCCGCGGCTCTCGGGCTCGTCCATCTCGCCGTCGCCCAGGAAGCACCACACGTGCTGGTCGGAGGTGTCCTTGATGCCCCGGTCGTGCAGGTAGTGGTTGAACCGGGCCTGATAGATGGCGTTGAGCGGGCCCAGGCCCATCGACACCGTCGGGAACTCCCAGAAGTCGGGCATCAACCGCGGGTGCGGGTAGGACGGCAGCCCGCCGCCGGGATGGCTGTGCTCCTGGCGGAACCCGTCGAGCTGGTCGGCGGTCAGGCGCCCTTCCAGAAACGCGCGCGCGTAGATCCCGGGGGAGGCGTGGCCCTGGATGAACACCTGGTCGCCGCCGCCGGGATGCGACTTGCCGCGGAAGAAGTGGTTGAACCCGACCTCATAGAGCGCCGCCGAGGAGGCGTAGGTCGAAATATGGCCGCCCACACCGATTCCCGGGCGCTGGGCGCGGTGCACCATGATCGCCGCGTTCCACCTGATCCACGCCCGGTAGCGACGCTCGACGTCCTCGTCGCCGGGAAACCACGGTTCCAGCTCGGTCGGGATGGTGTTGACGTAGTCGGTGGAGGTCAGCGCCGGGATGGCCACCCGCTGCTCGCCGGCCCGTTCCAGCAGCCGCAGCATGAGGTAGCGCGCCCGCGCCGGACCCGAGCGCTCCAGCAACTCGTCGAAGGACTCCAGCCACTCCGAGGTCTCCTCCGGGTCGATGTCGGGCAGATACGACGCCACACCTTCGCGGATCACCCGAACGCGGTCGGGTTCACTTGCGCTGCTTGGGTTTTTCGCCAGATCGTGGCGCGCGAACTCGGTGGTCAACGCACTGCTCCTGTGGTCTGCGGGACGTGTGGCTTCGCGGTGCATCGCACCCGGTCTCCCTATCGTGCCGCACCGCTGTCCGGCGCGGGTACCCGCCGTCCCTCCGCCGCGCAACGTTCACCTGGCGCCGTGATCCGGTGCGTCGGGAGGTTGCGCGACACCCTCACCCGGTAACGTCAGCACCCGTGCTCATCGGATGGCGCGGGGTCCCTCGCGCGCGCGTGGGAGACCTGCGCAGACGGGGCGCCCTGGCGCTGGGCTGCGCGGCGGCGGCCCTGATGGGCGTGCTCGGCCTGGTGGCCGGGTGCACCACGGTCACCAATGGCACGGCGACACCCGACACCAACCTGGCCCCGGCCTACCGGCAGTCGGTCTCGGCGTCGGTGTCGGCCTCGCAGGCGACCTCGAGCAGCCGGGAGTCGCAGCGGCAGCAGTCGCTGACGACCAGGGCGGTCCGCAGCTCGTGCGATTCGCTCGCCACCGCGAGCAAAGACGCGATCGACAAGGTGAACGAGTTCGTGGCCGCCTTCAACGCGGGCCGCAGCACCGGCCCGACCGAGGGCCCGGCCATCGCGGCGCTCAACGACAGCGCCTCGAAGGTCCTCGACAGCTTCAACGACGCCCTGTCCCAGCAGCTCAAAGACGCCTTCAACGCCTACGCCGACGCGGCGCACGCGGTGGCGAACGCCATCGGGACCCACGCGCCGACCGGCGAGTTCAACAAGCGGGTCGACCAGCTCAACGACGCCAAGACCAAGGCGCTCAAGCTGTGCCTGGCGTCGTTCTGAGAAGCCCCTGTCCAGTCGATTTCCAGGTCACCTCCTGAGTAGAGGTATGGACCCGGTCCTGGCTATGCGACGATAATCCCCATCGCACGGCGCGAACGAATACAAGGAGGCTCCACGGTGGTCGCGGCGGATCACGCTCGCAAATTGGGCATCCAAAGAGACCAAGTCGTCCAGGAGTGGGGCTGGGACGAAGACACCGACGACGACATCCGCGCCTCGGTCGAGGAGGCCTGCGGCGGCGAGCTGCTCGACGAGGACACCGACGAGGTGGTCGACGTCGTGCTGCTGTGGTGGCGCGACGGCGACGGGGACCTGGTGGACACGCTGATGGATGCCATCAGCCCGCTGGCCGAGGACGGGGTGATCTGGGTGCTGACCCCCAAGACCGGCAAACCCGGGCACGTGCTGCCCGCCGACATCGCCGAGGCGGCGCCGACCGCGGGCCTGATGCCGACCTCGTCGGTCAACCTGGGGGACTGGGCCGCCAGCCGGCTGGTCCAGCCCAAATCCCGGGCCGGGAAGCGTTGATGCTGCCGGTCGGAGCCACCGCCCCGGATTTCACGTTGCGTGACCAGAATCAGCAGCGGGTGACCCTCAGCGGCTACCGCGACGCCAAGAACGTCCTGCTGGTGTTCTTCCCGCTGGCGTTCACCGGGATCTGCCAGGGCGAGCTGGACGCGGTGCGCGATCATCTGCCCGACTTCGAGAACGACGACCGCGCGGTGCTGGCCATCTCGGTGGGCCCGCCGCCCACGCACAAGATCTGGGCGATCCAGAGCGGGTTCCTGTTTCCGGTGCTGTCGGATTTCTGGCCGCACGGCGAGGTCAGCCAGGCCTACGGCGTGTTCAACGACGACGCCGGCTACTCCAATCGCGGCACCTTCGTCGTCGACCGGTCCGGGATCATCCGGTTCGCGGAGTGCAAGCAGCCCGGCGAGGCGCGCGACCAGCGCCTCTGGACCGAGGCGCTGGCGGCTTTGCCGGATTGAGGTTCCGGCGAGCGCGCGTGTCTGTACGGCGACACGCCGCGTAGGGCGTACAAACGCGCACGCTCGCCGGTTTTGGGGACTTGCGCTGGGGGCGTGTAGCCTGCGGCGGGCATGGGGCGCGTAGCTCAGTGGTAGAGCTCTGGTTTTACACACCAGCGGTCGGCGGTTCGATCCCGTCCGCGCCCACGAGTGTTATTGCAGGTCAGCCTGATAATGCGATCCAATCTGGCATGACCGGCGAACCCCCGTTGTGCCAAGAGTGTGCCAACGGATTCGCACAGCCGGATTCGCACAGCCGGTCAATGGCCGTGGAGACGCACTGGGTGTCGTCGACGCTGTGCACAAACCGGGAGGCAAGACGACGCCGACCAGGCTAACTCTCGAGGGTGCCGGGACGCTGATTGGTGTTGTGGTCATTGATGGTCAATTCAATATGCTAGGGCGGCTGCCCAGCGGCAGCGGCGGTTGCACGCAGACGCCCCCGTTTCCTCGCTGCAGAACTGTCCCTGGACTTCGCCGCGCGTTGTCCCGATGTCGACATCGCTAAGACACGACGCTCCGGAGGGGCCGACGGCCAGCGATATCGCAGCGATGGTGTCTTAGCGAACTGTGATCGCCGGGCTATCGTCCAAAACCGCCCTCTCGATGACGACCCTCCGGAGATGCGCCTATCGCAGGCCAACCGCCGCGAGCCTTGGTATCGACCAGGCCGAGTTCGAGCGCGGGATTCCGGGCGGCTACGAGGCCTTGCTTCACCAAGCTAGCGCTGAACAGGGCATCGACGGTCCATGGGGCGGCAGGTCGTGCGCTGGCGAGTGTGCGTTCGTCAGCGGGCTCGCGCAACCGTCGTTCTCAAGGTCATTCGGGAGTGCCCTCAAAGAGTCAGAGGAGATCGACGGCGAGTTCGTCATCTGGATACGGGCAGACCCGAAATTCGTGTTCCGCCTGCTGAAGGCGGGGATCAATCTGCAGCTGACCGCATTGAAACTCTGGGCGGCCAGTTGCGCTCCGCAGTTCGACGACGACGGCTGTCGGCGGCGTCTGAAAACTGACCCCGCGTCGCCCGAATTTTGACCCCCTTCGTCCGATTCTCGGCGTAAGCCAAGAGGAGAAGGAAGTTGTTGGCTGTGGAGGACTGGGCAGAGATCCGCAGGCTGTATCGAGCAGAGGGGTTGCCGATCAAGACGATCGCTAGGACGTTGGGGATTTCGCGGAATACGGTGCGTTCCGCGTTGCCCTCGGAGGAGGGGCCGCCGAAGTATGAACGCAAACCGGCGGCCTCGGCGGTGGATGCGTTCGAAGATGTCGACGGCACGTGAAAACTGACCCCGGCGCGGGATCCGAATTTTGACCCCCTGGTCCGGTGTCCTGGCTCTACCCGAGCTAGGTGCTAGGAGGACCAGAAGGGAATGTTGACTGTGGAAGATTGCGCAGAGATTCGCCGATTGCGCCGTGCGGAGGGTTTGTCGATCAAGATGATCGCCCGGATGCTGGGGATTTCGAAGAACACGGTGAAGTCGGCGTTGGAGTCGAATGAGTCGCCGAGATATGTTCGGGCACCGCGTGGTTCGATCGTGGATGCGGTAGGGGCGATAGGCAGGGCCATCAGACCCTGATTTTTCAGCCGGCTTGTGATGATCTTGTTTTCGGTGATCGGGTCGGTGACGGCTGCGCTGTTGGGACGCGCTGACGGGGTTGGAAGCTGTTGGGCGATGGCGTAACTGGGTGCGCACACGGCTGCGGCGGCGGGGTAACCGGTTTCGGGCGTGGCCGATCGCGGTGTGAGGTTCGGGATGTGTTGCGAGGGTGTGCTTTTAGGTGCGGGTGGCGGTCAACCGAAGGCTGGTAGTGCCCGGATGCGGTGCAGCGCCGCGATGAACGCCTGCAGGTGCGGGTAGGCGGCGCCGAAGCGCAGATGCAGGCGCCGGCCGTGGCGCACCAGCCGGGCGGCGACGTTGAAAAACGCCAGGCGTAGTCGTTTGCCGCGCGCTCGACGTACCGTGCGGGGTAGCGCCAGGGTGCGCAACCACAGCGCGATGTTGTGGGCGAGCGCGGCAGCGTGCCAGTACAGCCAGTTACCGAAGAACGATTGCACCGGGGCGTGGATCATCCCGAAGTCGTTCTTGAGCGCCCGGATGGTGTCCTCGGGGATACCACCGCGCAGCCGGTGATGCGCCTCGACCTCGGCTGCGCTGAGCCGCTCGGCAGAAACGTTGGTGATGATCGCGTGCAACCGCCAGCCATCCAGGTCATCGAAGGCCAACTGGTCACCGCACCCTTTGGGTTGACGGCGCACGATCAACCGCACGCTGCGCCCGAGCAACGTAGTGGTGGTCTGGGCGATCTGGCTGCCTTTGTCGGTCTCATGCCCCAACGCCGCAACCCATGCCGTGCCCGGATCGGTTGCCAGGGCGTGAATTACGGCCGCGACCGGCTTGTACTGTTTGACCGTGACCGAGTAGTCCGCGTCGTGGCGTTCGGCCGCCTCGATCACCTGCTGCTGATAGCCCGCCGAGTCGACCCGCAGCCACAACCGGTACTTACCGCGGCAACCGGCCGGGATCGCACTGACACACTCATCGATGAAGCTACCCATCGCCCGACCGTCGTTGGCCGCCCCGCCCCGGGCCCGCAGTGCGAGCACATCCCCGGTCTCCCCGCACACCCCCACCAGCGGGGACAGGGCGGTTTGTCCGGTACGCGAAAACGCGCTGCCTTCTTTGCCCGGCCCGTAGGTGGCCACCCGGGTGGCGTCGGGGTCGATGGTGAGCCGATCGCCCTCAGGGGCGGCGCCGGCCGCCCAGGCTCGACGCAGCATCACCCGGTTGACCGCGGCGGCCTTGACCACCCGACCCAAATCCGCACCCGCCAAAAACCGCCACAACGTAGGTACCGACGGCAACGCGTTGGTCCCGCGCAGCACCGTGGTTGCCGGGTCGGCCAGTAACGCCCGATCACTCAAGAAGTCCCCACCGGCCAGCAGTGTCTCGGTCAGCGCCCGGTAGCACTGCCCACCGGTGTAGCCACCCGGCCCGATCGGGCGCAGCCCACGCCGATCGGCCTCGGCGACCACGTTGAGCCGGTCCAGCAGCGGACCCCATAACGCGACCCCCGCCACCGGCGTCAGATCGTCCTCCGACGCGGCAACCACCGGGTGCGGCACGGCGCGCTGCGGACTCGCCAGCACCACATCATCGACATCGAACAACAAACCGGTAGCATTCACCTCGCGGGTGCCCTTCCCCTGGGATCATCGTCGCCTTCCACAAACACGATTATCCCTTGCAGGAAGGGCACTTCCGCATCACGACACGGCGATCACCCCACACCAGGCTGAAAAATCAGGGTCAGATTAGCGGCGATTTAGCTGGCCGCAGCAAAAGTTGTCGACGTCCCCGTAGTGGATTCCATCCGGTTAGCCCGGATTTTTCGCGGAATGCCGACGTAGCTGGGTGTTGATGCGCGAAAGTGCCTGTCCTGCAACGCATAATGGGAATTCTCTAGGTTTCCATATGGCGAGCGGAAGGCACTTCGCACGTGAAGAGTATCGCGGTGACGCGGCGGGTGAAAGTATCGGCGGACGGTCGCGGGGTGGTGTCGCACGCCGGGATGGGGCTGTTGCGGGAACTGGCCGATCTGACCGGGTTATCAGCGCAGGTCACGGCGGTGTTGGCCGATACTTACAAGGGGCCGTGGACTTATGCCCCGGGTGCGGTGTTCGCCGATCTTGCCGCGGCGGTAGCCGACGGGGCGGACTGCATCGACGGGGTCGGCCAGTTGTGTGGAGATCGCGAGCATGTGTTCGGGGCCAAGGCCTCGACAACGACGATGTGGCGGCTGATCGATTATCGCATCGATGCCGCGCACCTGCCGAAGGTTCGCACCGCGCGGGCATCGGCGCGGGCGGCGGCCTGGGCGGCCGGGGCCGCGCCCCCGGCGGGTGTGCCGCTGTACATCGACATCGACGCCACGCTGGTCATCGACCATTCCGACAACAAGGCGCAGGCGGCCCCGACGTGGAAGAAGTCGTTCGGCCATCACCCGCTGCTGGCGTTTCTGGACCGCCCGCAGATCGCCGGCGGTGAGGCCCTGGCCGGGCTGCTGCGCAAAGGCAACGCCGGATCCAATACCGCCGCCGATCACGTCACGGTCCTTCAGCAGGCTTTGGATTCGCTGCCGGCAGATTGGCGTCCCGGCCCGCAGAACCCGGCCGCGCCGGCGGTGGTGGTGCGTTCAGATTCCGCCGGAGCCACCCACAAGTTTGCCCAGGCCTGCCGCGATCACGGGGTCGGGTTCTCCTTCGGGTTTCCCGTCGATGCCCGGGTCCAGGACGCCGTGGACACCCTCAACCTCGGCGATGGCTGGTATCCGGGGATCGACTCCGATGGGCAGATCCGGGACGGGGCGTGGGTGGCCGAGGCCACCGGCCTGGTCACGCTGTCGGCCTGGCCTGCCGGGACCCGGCTGGTGCTGCGCAAAGAACGCCCACACCCCGGGGCGCAGCTGCGCTTCACCGACATCGACGGCATGCGGGTGACCGCCTTCATCACCGACACCCCACCGGGGATGGTTCCCGGGCAGCTGGCCGGTCTGGAACTGCGCCACCGCCAGCACGCCCGCGTCGAGGACCGCATCCGCGAAGCCAAAGCCGCCGGCCTGGCCAACCTGCCCTGTCATGATTTCCAGTCCAACGCCGCCTGGCTCGAAATCGTCCTGGCCGCCGCCGATCTGGTCGCCTGGGCCCAACTGATCGGATTCACCGACGCCCCGCAGCTGGCCCGCTGCGAGATCACCGCCTTCCGCTACCGGGTCCTGCACGTCGCGGCCCGCATCACCCGCGGCGCCCGCCAACTACGGCTGCGCATCGACGCCACCTGGCGCTGGGCCGGTGCCATCGCAACCGCCTGGCAGCGCATCCGCGCCGCCTTCCCCTGACCACCGCAAACCCGCCCCGACGACCCGAAAGACCCACCGGCCATAGGAAAGCCCGCCCACCCCGGCGACACGGGACGGCCAAACACACCCCAAGCCCAAAATCGCTATCGCTCAGCGATCTTCATGGCTCAGCACCCCCGAACCCCACCCGCACGAAAAATCGAGGTTAGTTCCGGTCTATCAGACGCCAGCGGCAACCGTCAGCGGTATGGATCACCAGCGTGGTCCCACTAATCACCTCGCCCGGTGGCAGTCGAAGCGCGGCCGAATAGCACATCACCCGCCGACGCTAGCGCGTCGTCGTAAACATGGCCGTATACCCGCAGCGTCATCGCCGGATCGTGGCCCAGCCACTTCGCCGTCGCAGATACCGTGGTGCCGCTGTCGAGCATCCGCGTCGCGGCGGTGTGCCTGGTGTCATGCAACCGGATCACCGGCACGCCCGCGGCAGTGCAGTGGCGCCGGAATGCCTTGGAGTAGCTCTCGGGCCGAATCGGAGAGCCGTCCTCGTTGACAGCAATGAGCCCCGCGTCTATCCATGTCGGGCCGAACGCCAGCCTTTCGCGCTTCTGTTGTGCGTTCAGCGTTCGCAACGCGGCCATTACATCGGCGGGCATCGGCAGCGTGCGCCGTGAGCGTTCGGACTTTGGTGCGCCGGTCGCGGTTCCCGCACCGCGCACGATAACGCGGCCCTGGGCGACGCTGACGGTCCCGGCGTCGAAGTCCACCGCTGACCACGCCAGGCCGAGCACTTCGGAGCGTCGCCAACCGGCGAGCGTTAGCAGCCAGCACGCATAGAGGCGATCGTTGCGCACATGATCGCGGAACTGTTCGACCTGCTGCGGCGTCCACGTGGACATCTCGCGG
The DNA here is from genome assembly GCF_045809005.2 of Mycobacterium cajalii. Taxonomy (NCBI): domain Bacteria; kingdom Bacillati; phylum Actinomycetota; class Actinomycetes; order Mycobacteriales; family Mycobacteriaceae; genus Mycobacterium; species Mycobacterium cajalii. The sequence continues at coordinate 3,986,783 of NZ_CM141436.1, read as the reverse complement.
TGCTCGATGGCTGGGCGGTCGACAAGCTGGGCCACGTTACGGGCGACAAGGCCGCGTTTCATGGCGGTGGTGAGCGCCATCGACAAGACCGTCAACATCGCACAGACGGTCCGGTTACTGACGCCGCCAGGCACTTGCGGACGGTCGGGTTCGGTCAGCAGTGTGGCGACGTAACGCGCCCGCTGCGGGCGCAGCACATCGCCGGATGACACCAGACGGTCGAGCGCTTTGATGCCGGGCTCGCCGAACGTCGTCAGCAGATCGGAATACCCGGCACCTTCTGGGCGCTCCCGCAGGTAGGCCAGCACCTCGGCGGAACGGCGACCGCGCTTGGCGCGCTTGGCAATTGGTTCACCGGTCAGGCGCAGTGTCACCAGCTCGTCGAGGTGGGGGGTGTCGAGGTGCTGTAACGGCACTGTGCCGAGGTGGTCGATAACCGGCTTGAGGGCTGCGCGGTAGCCGTCGAGCGTGTTGGGTCGCACGCGGCGGCTTTCGAGCCATTCGGTCAAAAATGCGCCCAAGGTCACCTTGTCGCGCCGGACCAGCGTGCCCGCAGCGGCCTCGGTCATGATGCGGGCGTATTGATGCTTGGCCTGGGCCAGCGTCGGGTAGGTATAGCGCCGGCGATCGCGCGAGCCTTCCGGCTTTGTGCCCGCGTCGATCTGGAATGTGTAGCTCACTTTCCCGTTGCGAGCGATGCGCTTGGTGATCGGCAGTCCGCGACGGGTGCGCTTAGTCTTTTCGGGATCGGCGGGCATTGGATCGGCAGCGGTTTCGGTCCCCATCGGTCGGTCTCCTTAGTTCTGGCATTCCAGCCGTGTGGCAATATCCGGCACGAATTGCTAGACGACTATTACTCAAACAGGCATTCCGTTCGATGTCGTAGCCACCCTTGGAGGTCCATAGGTGCCTCGCAGTCGACGGATCACGCTGGCAACGCCGAATTTGTACCAGTTGAAAACCCCCGCTGATGCACAAAGTCTGGCTCTTCTGCCGTAGTCGTGGGTCTGTGACCAGGGGGCTTGTGGCCCAACGCCGTGTCCTGCTTACGTTTTGGACTGTTATCGGGTTCAAGACGAAGGAGGGTGTACGGCGTTGGGTAAATCCAGGGTATTCGCGACGGTCCTCGGTGGCCAGGACATGGTCGTCGATGACGTGATGATCGAGACGGAGACTTCGCGCGGAAAACAGCCGGTGACCAGCGAGGTGCTGGTGTTTGAGGTGCGGCCCAAGGCGAACCAGGCCAGCCGGTGCTCGCGGTGCCGCAAACGCTGTGCGGGCTATGACGGCGGGGAGGGGATCAGGCGCTGGCGCACCCTGGATCTGGGGACGACGAAGGCCTATCTGCAGGCCGCAGCGCCGCGGGTAGCCTGCCCCGAGCATGGAGTGGTGGTGGCCCACCTGCCCTGGGCGCGGCCCGGGGCCCGTCACACCTGGGCGTTTGAGGACACAGCCGCGTGGTTGACCGCGCATGCCGCGATCAGTGTGGTCGCGGTGTTTTTGCGGGTGGCCTGGCGCACCATCGCCGCGATCGTGGGCCGGGTGGTCGCCGATGGCCGCGACACCAACGACCTGCTGGCCGGGTTGACCCGCATCGGCATCGACGAGATCGCCTACCGCAAAGGCCACCGCTATGTAACCTGCGTCATCGATCACACGACAGGCCGGCTGGTGTGGGCAGCCGAAGGCCGCAACCAGGACACCTTGGGCCGGTTTTTCGACCAGCTCGGCGCCCAACGTGCCGCGGCGTTGACTCACGTCAGCTGTGATGGGGCGGAATGGATTCACGCCGTGCTGCGGGACCGGGCCCCGGGTGCGGTGATCTGCCTGGATCCGTTTCATGTCGTGGCCTGGGCGCTCAAGGCCCTCGACAAGGTGCGGGTGCGTACCATGGCCCGCGCCGGTGTCCGCGACCGGCACGCGATGTGGGCGACCCGCAAGAACCCGGCCGATCTGACCGGTGAGCAACGCACCAGCCTCGCGTCGATCACGGCTACCAACGCCACGCTGTATCGGGCGTATCTGCTCAAAGAGCAACTCCGCGAAGTGTTTCGGGTCAAAGGCCGCGACGGCCATCGCCTGCTGGCCGGTTGGTTGTCCTGGGCGTCGCACTCGCGCATCCCGGAATTCGTTGCCGTAGCCCGCACCGTCCGCCGTCACAAGGAGCTCATCGGCAACACTCTCGACCACCAACTGTCGAATGCCCGCTCAGAGGCGACGAACACCCACCTGCGGGCATTGACCACGCGTGCGTACGGGTTTCACAGCCCTGAGGCGATGATCGGCATGGCCATGCTCACCCGCGGCGGCCTATGCCCCGCACTGCCCGGTCGAGCAGCATGAAACCAGACCCACAGAAACGTCAGGAGACCCCAAAGTCTTTCACGAGGCCAGTTCACGAAGTCCGGCGGTCACCACATAGACGCGTCCGCCGAGCCTGCGAACCGGCAATTCTCCGGAGGCCGCCAGTCGGTAAGCCACGGCCCGGCTGATTCCCAGCAGCTGCGCGGCTCGGGGCACTGTGAGAAGAAGCGGCAGATCGTTGAACGTTTTGTCTTCCAATTTCATTCACCACCCTCCGAAGGGCCGTGTCGGATAAGAGTCTGTCGCGTGCGCCGGCGCCGGCAGAGTTTCTGGGCCAAGACCTCACCGAGTTCGCTGCGGATCGGCTGTGACACATATTCGTTTACAGCTGCACTTGTCCGTTTGATTCCGTGGCGCGATGAGAGCCACTGAGCATAGGGCTGTTCAAGGGTCAGCTTGGTTGGCTGAAAATAACTTCCGGAAGCGAGTTTGCCGTGAACTTCTGCGAGGGCTCTGCGCGCCTCTTGCTGCGTCTCGTAGCAGCGCCGAAGTTGCTGGCGTTTCCCGTCGACGTAACCCGCACCGATGGTCATCAGCTGACACCATGCCGGTTTGGCGCTTCCGCCATCTTTGATTTCGATGCGGCGAATCTGCGGAGGAAGATGACGACATTCAACCATCGATGGACCTCGTCTACGGAAGGTATCTGCGATCAGGACGCAATGCATCTGTGCTGGTCGATGAAGTGCGTGAGATCTTCGGACCTAACCGCGCGGTTCCTCCCGATCTGGATCCACGGTAGTTCGGCGCTGTCGACGAGTCGGCACATCGGCGGCAAATGCATAGCGCGTTGATGATGTCCTTGACAGTCAGGAGTTGTGCGCGGGTGGCCGGGTCGACTGGGTCATGCCGAGTCATGGAGGTGCTCATTGACTCACTGTACGAAGGCTGAAGAGCTTAGGCGACGGTCAGAGGAAGCTTTTTCACGTGCGTGTCGAGGCGCGCAGCTCGGATTTTAAATCGCTGCGCACCCCATTTCTCGCTGTTTCCAGGTTTGGGGGTACCTCGTGAGAGATCTGCCTCGCGAGGCCCGATTGCGTCTGGAAGCGCTAAGCCTTGACTGTGGCAGGACCGCGGCCCGAGTCGTTATAGTCCGATAGCGCTGAGGACGCAGGAACTTTGGATCCGCGCCGGCGGCCGTACCCGGTTTCAGCAATATCCAACGTTGTCGAGACCGCGCGCAAGCGGGCCGTGCTGCTCATCGACGTAGTGTCTCATCTCGCCTGGTACCGGGTCGCGCTTGCGGCGTTGGCAGACTTCGAACGTCGTCAGGAAAACGCTGAGTGGGCTGCCGATGGGAAGATATCTGTCTCGCGCTTGATAACTCCAAACAGCAGTTCGGTATCGATGCTGACGATGTTCATGTGCGGTGCATCAACCTTCGTCGGTTCAATGAGTCGGAGCAGCGCAGATTGCCTGAAGTCTGATCTCGACAGGATGTGCCAGAGCCTGGTTCAGTTGCCCATTACGGGGCACTGGGTCGGGCCAGCTACGACGGAAAAGACATGCGTTCAATTCCAAGTTTGAAGGAGTTGAACCTACTCGGGAGTGTCGCATGGGTGCTTTCGTTCGAAGTGGATGAGTGGGCGCATGGCCATCTGTTCTGCGTTGCGACATCGGCCGTGCTAGCGCCGTATTAGTGGATGCCGAGCGTCACTGCGACGGTGCGTTCCTCGAAGCCTGGCTCGTCGTTTGGGCTGACTACTGGTGGCGCGAAGGTCTGATTTCTTGAGTCGGTCATCGAGTGCGTGGAAGCACTCGCTCGCGTTGCGGTAGCCCTGGCGTTCCGGTAATTCGGCCCGGCGTTGGCTCGAGGTCTGCGCCGTGTGCGCCAATCGACGCTGCTGTCCGCGGATGTGCTTTTCGTCCCGCCCGCTTGGCGTGCTTGACAGTGTCGCGAGATCACGCCGCAGCATCGAGGGTGTTGCCGATCGCCGACCGCGACACGCGTCGAGCAAGCCACTCGTTAGCAGGGCTGCAACTTTCACGCAGATCCTGCCGAATCCGTCCCTGAGGTGTTCGGCCCGACACGGCTTTTAGTACCTTGCGGCGTTCGGAAGTAGTACGTGTGCAAGCTCCCTGGCCGCTCGTAATACTCGTTTGTCGAGCTCTTTTCTGCGGGCTCGGGCAGTGATCTGAGCAAGGACCCAGGCGCAGTGGTCAGGGTCGTTGAGGACGTGTATTTCGATGTCTTCAGCCGTCGGTGGGCGGGGGACAATCACCGGCCGAACAACCGCAGGGGAGAGCCGGGGAACCTCGATGATGCGGATCGCGGTTCCGGCGCGTTCGGCGGCAGCGCGCTCGGCGTGGGCCGCCCGTCGGCAGGCAGTTGAGCACCAGATTCTGCGTCGACCTCGGCGCGGACCGTCGCCGGGCAGTGGCGTACTTATCGGTAGGCCACAGCGGGGACACAAAGGCCCCGCGTCCTTGGCGTCCATACCGCCCATCTTAAATCGTCCTGACGAAATGTTGCTGTTCCGAGACCTGTGTGCAAGAGGTGTGATGTTCGGCGGAGGGGTGAAATTAGGGTGGCCTAAGTGCCGGTGGGCTGTGCGGTGCGTGGTCGGTGGTGGATCGATGCCTGCGTGCCGAGGAGTTGCGGCGCTTTGAGGCCGACGTGGTCCGCGGACCACAGTCCAGATGTTGCGCGGTCCGGAGGTCAGCGCTGAGTGCAGATAGGTACCGCCGGTGCGCGTCGGCGTTGACGTGGGCGTGCCGCCGGATGCGGGACCTCGCTGCGTTCCGGTCGCCACCGGCGCTTGTGCCGCCCACTACCGTGCACTAGCCTGGTTTTGACAGATGTGTCGATAATTGCCCGGGGATGCGAACGGGAATTGGCGCCGCAACGGTGCGACGATCCAACGGGGATTCGCGCCGCGTTTCCCTGACCACTGCCAGAACAAAGGATTGCCGATCATCCATGACGGCTGAGGACGTCGCCGCTGGCTCGCCGGGGCTTCGCAAGTCGGACCGGACCAGAGAGCGCATCGTCGATGCGGCTCGCTATGCCTTTTCCGGCAAGGGTTTTTCGGGCGTAACGATCCGGGACATCACCGAGCGGGCCGAGGTGACGCGCGCCAACTTCTATTACTACTTCCGCGACAAGTCCGAGCTGTTCTACGAGCTCGGCAACACGACATACCTTGAAGTGCTGGCCGTTGTCGAGGCGTTTAGCGACCTCGGCAGTCCCCCAACGATGCCTGAGATCAGGCAGTGGGTGTTGCGGTACTTCGACTACCTCGACCGCAACGGCGCGTTCGTTCTGCGCAGCACAGAGGATGCACCCCTGGACCGGCGTTTCCGCGCTGCAACCACACGGTCGTATCGCAGGACGACCGAAGTGCTGGGGCAGCGAATCATCAAGGTCACGCCCACGCCGCTGCGGTCAGACCCGCACTCGCTGGGACTGGTGGTGATGGCGATGATCGAGCGGTCCTGGCTGCTGGCACAACACCAGGAGATGGCCTCGACGTCGCGCGAGGAGATCATCGCCGCACTCTGCGAAGTCCTCCACCAGTTGCTCGCCGTCGGGTGAGCTCCTTATCGAGCGAATCACCCCTACGGCGCGTCGCGCCTATTCGTCGTAAGTCACTTCGACCACATCAGACGTGGGCCGGGCCTGGCAGGCCAGGATCAGTCCGTCGGCGAGGTCGTCGGGCTCGAGGATGTCGTTGGTATCCATCTCGATCTCGCCACTGTGCTTGAGCACGGCACAGGCGCCGCAGTGACCCTTGCGGCAGGAGACCGAGCGTCGATGCCCTCATCGAGTACGACGTCGAGCAGCGTGGCGGTGCGCGGCCACGATACAGTGCGGTCCTGCCCATCGACGCACACGACCGCGGCGGCCGGCGGTCCGTCCTTATCCAGGGCCACCCGTCAGGTCAGGGTGGGATCGGTGAGGCTCACCGCTGCTATCCGGAGACCGCCACCGGTTCCGGCGGATAAAAGCCGTGAGCCCAGCTCCGCAACTTATAGAAGCCGTCGGCCTCCGATGGCGTGAGCGCCGGTTTGTCCAAGTACTTCTGATACTCCCAGATGTTGATATCGTCGGGCAAAGCGGCTTTCGCCCGTTTGAGCCGCTCGGCGTAATTGTCCGAACCCGAGATCCAGTAACTGGCGAAGATGTCACAGGTGCCATCGCCAACTGGCGTCGCATTGATGGCGATCACGCGGATACCGTCGGCGGTGCATTCGCCATTGATGGCGTATCCGATTCCTGACCAATAGATTTCGATGGTGTTGCGGTTATCGTCCGGGCGGTCCACCCCGTTTGCCCAGCGCCGTCCGAAACCCACCTTCGCGTGCCAGACGTGCTCGTCGATCGTCTCGCTGAGCACCACCGGACTGATCGGCGTGCCGTGGACGAAGCGGAAGTGGTGCGGATCAACAGCGTTCTCGGCGATGATCTGAGGGTGCACCTTCACCTGTGAGAACAATTCTCGCTCGTCATCCCCGAGGGGGCGATAGTCCTGCGTGACGACGTCTGCATTGAGCAGATTTTTCCAGTCCGGTAGCTGCCACAGCGGTTCGCGTCCCCGGGCGTCGTGCCAGATGAAGATGCAGTCGTTGAGCTCGGTGATCCGCCACGGGCGAACCCTGCGTGCCCGGTTGGGGCGAGGCTCATACGGAATCCGCACGTTCCGCCCCTCACCGCTCCACACCCAGCCATGGAAGGGGCACTGGATGCCGTCCTCGACAACGCATCCGCCGCGGGCCAGATTGGCGCCGAGATGCTGACAGTGGGCGTCGAGCACGCTGACGTGACCGTCCACGCCGCGAAAGATCACCATGTCGTTGCCGAAGTACCGCAGCGCCTTGACCGCGCCTGCCGGCACATCGGCGCTCCACGCGACTTGAAACCAACCAGTGGGCTGCATGCTGGGCGCCTGACTCATGTCGCGATCGTGCCATTTCTTTGACAGATATGTCAAAAAATTTCACTGATTCAGTCGTGGTCGCGCCGCGCCGTCCAAAGCTTTGCGCAGCCGTCACCGCGTAAACCCTCACAGGACCCCGGCGGCCCGGGGGTGCCTGGATCGAAGCCATGGGCCCGCGCAACAACACGTATCCGCGGATCACGATCGGCCTTGGCGGACCGGGTTGATCGGGAGGCGCACCCACGGCAGATCGGATCCGGCTGGCCACCGTAGTCGCAATCGAGGTGGATCGAGCGCGAGCCTGTGGCCCGGCGATGAGCCGCTCCCGTGCCGCCGTCGAAGCCGCTGAACCGCGGTTGCCGCACCGGCTGGACTTGGCGTCACCAATTCACTGCGCCCGCCGGATCACCGGATGGCCTTGCCGCCGTTGCAGTTCGGCGTCCGCTGCTAGCCAGCGACACGAAACCGCGCATCCTCGGTGATTTCCTAGCGGGAGTTTCCGGCCTTCGTTGGTCGATGGCCTGATTTGCCCTGGTGGGGTTGGGTTTTTGGGCGGGGCTGGTGTATTACCCAAGTCGTTGTGTTGGGCGCTGTTGGTCAGCGGGTGGGTGCGTATTGGTGGATTGCGAACAGGTCGGCGAGTCGCTGTTGGGTGGGACTGGTGTCGGTGAGCATGCGCTGCACGCGGGGCCGTCCCTTGCTGCCGTCGTGGTAAATCAACACGGTCTCTTGGATGCCGGAGAGTTCGTCGAGTAGTTCGCGTACCGACAGGTGCAGCCCGGCGTGCTCGGTCTGGCGGCGCATCAGGTGGGCGACGGCCAGGGCGAGCACGCAGTAGAACACGTGCACCCGGATCTTGGAGTCGGTCCAGTGGTGCATCGGGCTGAACGAGACTACGTGGGGGTCTTTGAGCTGGCGGAACCCGAATTCGGCGTCGGATTGCGATCGGTAGGCGGCCACCACGTCGGGTACCGGCCAGTCGCGGTTGGTGAATAGGATGCGCTTGCCGAACAGCCGTTCTTGCAGACGCTTTCGGGCCTTGGTGTCGGTGCGCCAGGACAGCCTCAATTGGGCGGGCGTCTCGCCGGTGAGGGTGGTGGTGATGATGTCGGCGACCCAGCGGGGTTTGAGGATCGCGGTGATCTCGGCCTGGACCTGGTCGCGGTCGCGGCGGGTGCGGCCGCGCGCGAGGCGAGCGGCCAACTCGGCCAGGCGGCGCCGGGCCTTGGCCAGGGTCTGGTCCAGGCCGCGGGATTGCTTGGCCGCCAGGTTCGCCGAGTGGGTGAGTACCGCTCGGCGGGTGACGCCGAGCGCGGTGACGGTGGTGTCGACATAGCGCAGCCCGGGGTAGCGGTCGTCGTCCACGGGCCGGTAGTCCCGGGTCGGGATCTGCAGCAGTTCGGGGTGATCGCTGGGCGGCAGCGAACCGACGAACCCGATCCGGTGCGCCTCCACTACCGCATGGTTGTCGCTGCTGTTTTGCCCGGCGTCATAGACCACGGTCAGCGACTCCACGTGCTCGACCAGGTCCCGGTAGCGGGTGAGCAGTTCGTCGACGACGGTGCTGAACTGGGTGACATCGGGCCGGTCCCCGGGATAGGGGTGGCTGATCACCGGCACCCCGCCGTCGCGGGTGACGACCAGGGCCAGCCCGACCAACCGCAGATCGGTGCGTTTCTGCTTGGCCTTGCCCCGCTGCGCGATCGGCGCGCGGTCGTTGCCGGTGTCGATGAAGGTGGCGAAGTTGGTCATGTCCAACGCCAGCCCGGTCAAATCCAGCCCGAACTCGGTCACCATCCGCCGTCCCAGCCGGGTCTCGATCTCACGCAGTTCGGTCTGGCCGAGGCGGTCCATCGCGTCCCAGAACCGGCGATGATCCAGCGCGGCCCGGTCCAGCTTCACCCACCGCGACCCGGCCGTGGTGGCCCACCAGTCAGCGAAGCCACGCTTGGAACATGGGTCGACAATCCGGTTCGCGCACGCCAGGGCCACATAGGTGCCCACCGGTGCGGCCGCGTTCGCGTACCGGGGCGCCACGTCGTTGACGATGCCGGCCACATCCAGCCGGGCCAGCATCGACCACACCGCAGCCAGATCCCCGAACTGCTTGTGCTGGCTACGGATCGGCTGCCCGGCCGGCGTCGCCGACAGCTTCGCCATCACCTCCTCCGCGCTGCCCAAATACTGCTGAGACACGATGCGCGGCTTACCTTGCACGCGGGCCGATTCCACCAGGTAGTAATAGGTCTGCTTGCCGCGCCGCTTACCCACGATCGACGCCATATATGGGTAATACACTCCAGCCCCACAAACATCAAGCACCACAACGCAAGACACGCCGATCAGCTACAAAGGCTGGAAACTCCCGCTAGGGCCCGGGCGAACGCCATCGCATAGTGGGAGCACATCGGGTCGACGTGAACCCATCTCCGCGCGACCGGCGTTGTCAATCCATGATGTCGCGAACTTTGGTCTTCTCGTAGCCCTTGAGCAGTGCTCCCGCGGCGTTCTGCATGTGCCTGCGCCAATGGGCTTCCGCTCCGGCTCCGTTGCGTGCCTCGACCAGTTCGGTGAGGCGGTGATAGGACCGGAGCAGTTTGTCGTACTGGTCTTGGGGCACCGCGTTCTCGGTGGCGAAGACTGCCACGGTGGTGTGTCGCTCAGAGATCTCGTGCAGCATCCCCGCGATCATCGCCAGGGTCGCGTTGCCCGACAGCTCGACAATCCTGCGGTGGAAGTTCGCCGATGCACTGGCCAGTTCTCCGGCTTTCCAAGCATCCGGAACCGCATCAACCAGACGCCTCACTTCCTTGTGCGCCTTGACGGTGCCAACCTCCGCGAGCAGTTTGGCGGCAGCCGGCTCGATCGCGATACGAGCGGTCATCACGTCGGCGAGCGTAGCGCCGGAAAGCTCCAGTATCAGTCCGGCCGGACGGGCGACGATCTCGGGACCCGGGACACATACTCGCGCCCCGGTGCGTGAGCCGCGCCGAACCTCAACCAGTCGTTCGGACTCCAGCACCCGCACCGCTTCGCGCAGGGTCGGTCGACTCACCTGAAATTGCGCCATTAGCTCGGACTCGTGCGGGAGGAAGTCTCCGTCCTTGAGTCGTCCGTCTACGATCATCTTGCGCAGGGTTCCCGCCACGAGCTCGAAAGTTTTCGGCGACCGAACCGCAGCCGGCTCCGGCGCGAGTGACCGCCGTTGAGTCACCGAAACCTCCTCAGGCCAACGTATACAACTCAGTAAACCATGTTGTCTCGGTCGGCGCGGTGATCCCGCCACGATGGACGCAGTACTGCAGCGCGACGACCGACCCGGGGCCAGAGCACGCTGTACAGACGGCAAGAACCATTGCGGACCTCGCCTCATAGCACCAACAACAAGCAGACATGGCAGACGATGCTGCTGCCCGCCGAGAAGCGGTTGAAGGCCACTCCGATCGTCGGGGCCTGTCGATCCAAAGCATCGATCCGCAAACGACGCGGCGCTCAACGTCGCCGTTTGCATCGGCTGCCCCGGCGTTGACGGCCGCGATTTTCGCGCTCTACCGAAGCGATATCGCCGTTGGTGATGCCGAGCGTGTTGATGAGGTTTCGGATCAGCGTGTTGGCGCAGCACACGCGTCGCGCCGGATACATCCTCGGTTCCGATAGCCATCAAGTCGGCCAGGCTGGCCCGGGATGTCCTAGGCACCGTCTCGTCGGGTTCGTCGAGGACGAGATCGTCGGTGCCGACGAAATAGGACCGAACGGTGGCGGTTCCGATTACGGCGCCCTCACACGTCAACGTGCACAAGGCCAGCGAGCTGGCCCACTTCGGGCCCAAAGTGGAAGCCGCGGCGATGACCGGAACCCCGGCCGCCATCGAGGCCCGCCCCCTGGCGTCGGGGCTCAGCTCGAAGGCAAGTTCGCTGTCCACTGTCCACTGATCGCTGTCGCGGCGAAAGTGGTTGACCAGCCCGCCAACTGCATTGACTAGGATCGCCAGCGGTCCGACCGTCGGTAAGCCGGTGAACGGATTGACCAGGGCTGCCCGCGGTATCGTCGCCGCGCTACTTGGACTGGTGTCGGTGTCGATCACGTCGATGTCGACGGGGCGCAGGAGATGAAGTGGCGTTCCGGTCGCCTGCAGAACTCCTCGCTGCAGACCACTGTCAATCGAGAAGGTCGACCACCGTCGACAATTCGGCACCGGTTAACACGAATTCCTCGGCCTTGCGCAGGTGTCGGCTCCACAGCTCGCCGGCCTTCTCGGCCTCACCCGCTTTGATCAGGTCGACAATCATCCGGTGGGTCTTCGCCGATCGCCGTACCGCCTGTTCGGCCCGCGTGCCGGCCGTGGGCTGCAAGGACCGGTTGGCCTTTTCGATGATGTGATGCAGCATCGCGCTGACGATCTGCAACGTCTTGTTGCCGGAGAGTCGAGCGATCGCGGCATGAAAATCAGTCAACTGATCGGCGGCGTGGGCCCCTTTGATGAGTTGAGCGTCTCGTTCGACCATGTCCTCCAGTTCAGCGATGACCGCCGGGTCGCGGTCTTTCGCCAACTGGACGACCATCGGGGTTTCCAACGCGACGCGGGCATCGAAGACGTCCTTCACTGTGACGCCTTCGGACTCCAAGACCAGCCCGGCGTACCGGGCCAGTGTCTCGCGACGTGGACGGGTCACGCGGGCCCCGCCGCGCACCCCGCGCTGCACCTCGATCAGCGACTCGGACTCCAGCACCCGAAACGCCTCGCGCAATGTGGGGCGCGACACCCCGAACCGCTCCATCAACTCCGATTCGGGAGGGAGCATCGTTCCCTCGGCGATCTCGCCGCGGATGAACATCCTGCGAAGCACGGTGGCTACCCGATCGGCCATCTTTGGCTCGCGAAGGCTGGTGACCTCCATCATGTCCTTCCGTCGGCCTGCACCATCAATTCACTAACTGATTCACAGGTTAGCCGACCGGCGCCCGAAGGCGGCGGCCAGACATGGGTTCTGTGTGCAACGTCATCGCTGATCGCCGCCCTGGCCTAGTCAATCCGTCGTGACGTCGCACGCTAGTCGGCAAGCCGCCGGCTGATGCGCCGGTTCTCCAACTACCACCACAGAACTAGATAACCATATATCTGATTCGCTAAGGTGTTGGCACAGGCCCGCAGGTTGTCTGCCGCGTGGGCAAACGACGAGGGATGAACGCTGTGACGATTTCGCTGCTGCTGGAGATGGCGGCCGAAGCCCATCCTGAGCGCACCGCGCTGGTGTCTGGCGAACGGCGCTGGACCGCCCGGGAACTCAGTGATCTCGCCGACGGCGGTTCCGGCGTTATCGTCATGTCGGGCGCGCAGCATGTCATCTACGTTGGGGTCGGCGGGGCAATGCTGCCAGTGTTGATCTTCGCGTCAGCGCGTGCGGAGCGCGGATTCACCCCAATCAACTACCGCCTGTCGGCCGAGGCGATGCAGGAGTTGATCACGCGGCTGCCTGACCCCCTGGTCGTTGTCGACACCGGCTACTGCGACATGGTCGCCACCGCGGCCCAACGGGTGATCACCTCTGAGGCGTTTCTTGCCTCTGCTGCTACGGCGGGGCCCGCCAACGGGTTCGCCGATCCCGACGCGATCGCGATCGTGCTCTTCACCTCGGGCACCACGTCTAAGCCGAAAGCGGTTGAACTATCGCATGCAAATCTGACGAGCTACATCACCGGCACGGTCGAGTTCGACTCGGCAAGCTCCGAAGATGCGGCCCTGATCTGCGTGCCCCCGTATCATATCGCTGGGGTCAACGCGGCGATCTCGAACCTGTACGCCGGTCGGCGGATGGTGTACTTGCCCAGCTTCGACGCCCGGCAATGGGTCCGGCTGATCGTTGACGAGCAGGTAACCACCGCCACGGTGGTACCCACCATGCTCGAGCGCATCGTGACATTCCTCGAGCAGGAGCCGACGGATCTGCCGAGTCTGCGCAACCTTGCCTATGGTGGGTCGAAAGTGGGCCTGCCCCTCTTGCGCAGGGCGCTGGACCTGCTGCCCGGAGTCGGGTTCGTCAACGCCTACGGTTTGACCGAAACCAGCTCGACGATCGCTGTGCTGACCCCCGACGATCACCGCATGGCCCACAACCATCCCGACGCGCCCATCGCCAAACGGCTGGCGTCGGTAGGCCGACCCGTGCCCGGCATCGAGGTGCAGGTCCGTGCCGCCGACGGCACCGTTGTCGGGCCGGGAGAGACCGGCGAGCTTTACGTGCGGGGCGACCAGGTATCGGGTAAGTACAGCGAAATCGGCTCGGTGCTCGATGACCAGGGCTGGTTTCCCACCAGGGACGTGGCCACTCTCGACGAGGACGGCTACTTATTCATCAGCGGGCGCTCCGATGACACGATTATCCGGGGCGGTGAGAATATCGCACCCGCCGAACTCGAAGACGTGCTCATCGAACATCCCGATGTGCGCGAAGTCGCGGTCGTCGGAGTGGAGGACCCGCAGTGGGGCCAGGCGATCGTGGCCGTGGTGGTGCCCGCCGCCGACATCGACCCAGATCCCGAAGAACTGCGTGCGCATGTCCGCAAGCACCTGCGGGGTTCGCGAACGCCAGACCACGTGGTTTTCCGCGAGGAACTGCCGACGAATCCGACCGGCAAGATCCTGCGCCGCGACATCGTGGACAGCCTGCGAAATGTCAACGCCCAGAAGTGAGGACGCACCATGGTGAAGAACGGCACCCGCCTGCAGAGCCAGGTCTGCGACACCCAGGTCATTGTCATCAAGTCCGCCGACAGTCTTGACGATCTGCGCTGCGGGGGCGCGCAGATGGTGGCATTAGGTGCCGACCGCACCGGTGAACTCAACCCGGCGTTCGCCGACGGCACCCTGATGGGCAAGCGCTACGTCGACGACCACGGTGCCGAAGTCTTGGTCACCAAAGCCGGCGCCGGCACACTGAGCATCGGCAATACCCCCCTGACCCTCAAAGAAGCTAAGCCACTGCCGGCCAGCGACTGAACGATATCGAGCCCAGTGCGAGGAGCGGACCGTGAAAGTTATCACCTCGGTCGATGACGCCGTCGACGCCGTTGGCCAGGAACTCGGCGTCGGCAATTGGAAAGAGATCGACCAGCAGCGTATCGACGCCTTCGCCGACGTCACCGAGGACCATCAATGGATCCACGTCGACACCGACCGCGCCAAGGGCGAAAGCCCTTACGGTGCCACGGTCGCCCATGGCTTCCTAACACTGTCGCTCATTCCGAAACTGAGCAAGGACACCTACCGGGTCGACAACGCCAAAATGGGGGTCAACTACGGACTCAACAAGGTGCGCTTCCTGGCCCCGGTGACCCCGGGCAGCCGGATCCGCGTGCGTTCCGAGCTCGCCGCTGCCGACATGGTCAACGACAACACCGTTAACCTCACCGTGCGCCACACTCTCGAGATCGAGGGGCACGAGCGACCTGCCGCCGTGGTCGAGCTGATCGCTCGGTACATCTTCTGAATGCGGTTGTGGAATCAGTGCGGCCGGTGGACCGTGACGCAGCCGGCCGGACCGAGGTCGGCTCCCGCCCAAATCCGCTATACAGTTATCGATATCGGCACGGGGTGCGGCCCCGCGGTGTCGTGGGAATGTGCAGGAGAGGATCTATGAGCCAGAAGATGGCCAACGGTGTTGGAAACCGTGCCGTCCGGCGAGCGCCGATCGGCAGTCGTCGGGGCCATCCGTCCCGGTGTCGGCATGAATGACGGACCCTTCGACGGCAAAGCTGTCATCACCGGCGCGGGCAAGTCTCAAGTAGGGCGGCGGCTGGGACGCACTGGCCTGGAGCTGACCCTGGAAGCGGTGCTGCGAGCGATCGCTGACGCCGGCCTGGAGCCCGACGACGTTGACGGCATCGCGAGCTATCCCGGTCCGGGTGTGCCTGATCCCGGGTTCTCCGGCGCCACCATCACCGAGGTCCGCAACGCTCTGGGGCTCAGCTGCCGGTGGTACGTCTCGGCGATGGAGACCGCGGGCCAGATCGGCCCGGCGATCGAGGCGTGCATGGCGGTCACGCTGGGGCTGGCCAATCACGTGGTGGTTTACCGGTCGGTGTGGGAATCCACCGCCGCGCATCAGGCAGGGGGCGGTCGCGCTTCGGTCCTCTTCAGTGGCGGCAAGTTGCCGCCGCACCTGGAGTGGGTCGCCCCCTTCGGCGCGCTCTCGGCGGCCAATTGGCTGGCCATGCCCGCCCAGCGGTACATGCACGACTTCGGTTTGACCCGTGAGCAACTGGGTTGGATTGCGATCAACGCGCGCCGCAACGCCGCACGCAATCCCGATGCCGTCTACCGGGACCCGATGACGATGGAGGACTACCTGGGCGCCCGGATGATCTCCGAACCGCTGTGCCTGTATGACTGTGATGTTCCCTGCGATGGGGCGACTGCGGTCATCGTCTCGCGCCGCGACGCTACCCGCGGTCTTCCGCGCCATCCCCTGACGGTGGAATCCGTCGGGCCGGGCATGTTCGAGCGCGCCACGTGGGATCAACGCAGCGATGTGACCACGATGGCCGCCCACGATTCAGCCGCCACGCTGTGGAAAAACACCTCGATGACCCCCGGCGACGTCGACATGGCGCAGCTCTACGACGGATTCAGCTTTTTGACGGTGATGTGGCTGGAGGCCATGGGATTCTGCGAGCACGGCCGCGTCGGCGAGTTCGTCGACGGCGGTGAACGGATCGCCCTCGATGGAGATCTGCCGCTCAACAGCAGTGGCGGCCAGCTCTCGGGTGGCCGTCTGCACGGTATGGGCTTTCTGCATGAGGCCTGCGTCCAGCTGTGGGGTGAGGGCGGCCAACGCCAAGCGCCCAAAACCCCGGAAGTGGTGGCCGTCGGGGTCGGCGGCGGACCGGTGGCTGGGTCAATGTTGTTGAGCAGCCGCTGATCTCACGCTCGCGGGCCATTGCACGAAAGGACCCTCAATGCCGTCCATCGGATTCATCGGTGCGGGACAACTCGGCGAACCGATGGTGAAACGCCTGCTCGCTGCCGGGCATCCAGTGACCGTCTACGCGCGGCGCCCAGACGTGCGTTCACGGTTGGCCGATCAGGGCGCGGCAGTAGCTGCGTCGGTGGCCGACCTCGCCGCCGATAGCGACATCCTGATCTCCTGTCTGTTCTCTGACGCCCAGCTGCGCGCGACCGGATTGGGCCCAGAGGGGTTCATCACCAACGCCAAACCCGGCGCGGTGTTCGTATCGCACACCACCGGAACCGCCGCCACCCTGACCGAGCTGGCGGATAGCGCCGCGGGCGCACCGGCGATCCTCGATGCGCCGGTCAGCGGTACCGCCGACCACATCGCCGCGGGCACGCTGACCGTGCTCGTCGGCGGGCGCGGCGACGACGTCGAGCGGGTACGACCGATCCTGGCCGCCTACGCCGACCCGATTCTCGCCACCGGCGAACTCGGGAGCGCGCTTCGAATCAAGCTGATCAACAACATGTTGTTCGCGGCCAACGCGCAGCTGCTGGCCGCGGCTGCGCAGGTCGGTGAACAACTCGGTATCGCACCGCAGGCGTTCCTCGATGCGCTGCTGGTGTGCAGCGGATCCAGCAGCGCAGCGGCCTACGCAAAAGGGATTGGCGGACTGGGTAGATTCTCGGAGGCGGCCGCGCCGTTCCTGGCCAAGGACGTGGCCGCCGCCATCGCCGCCGCCGAACAGGCCGGAGTGGATCTCGGACTCCTGCAGGCAGTGGTCACCGAGGGGCCGCTGGACTTGGCGGCCACCGTAAGGGCGGGCGGGCCGCCCGCGACGGGGTTGCCATCTGCCGGTAACACACCCTGATCCTCGGGGACTCGCGCCGCTTCTTGCCAAGAGGCCCCGTCACGATGGACACTGATCGTAGGTAACTCACCAAGTTAACTATGTTAGGTTTTTCTGTGAACCAGTCCACCGCGTGGCGACCGCGGCTCCAGGAGTTGCTTGCCGACTACGTCCGTCGCCAGGCCGAGCTCAGAGCCGAGGCCAAGGCCGACGGGGTCAAGATCGACCGGGTCGATGCTGCGCGGGCCTGGCATGCCGAGCTCGTGGACCATGGGCTCGCCGCGCCGGGATGGCCCAAGTCGGCTGGTGGGCTTGAGCTTTCCGTCGAAGAGCAGCTCGACTACTACCGGATGACCACGGCGGCCGGCGCGCCGCCACACCGTGTCAGCTGTCGTTCATCCTCGCGCCGACACTGATCTCCCACGGCACGCAGGAGCAGAAGGATAGGTTTTTGCGGCCGTTGCTGCGGGCCGACGAGTTCTGGTGTCAGGGATTCTCCGAACCGGGCGCCGGCAGCGATTTGGCGTCATTGTCCACACGTGCGGTTCGCGACGACGGCATCTATCGGGTCACCGGCCAGAAGGTGTGGACGTCGATGGCCGACCGTGCTGACTGGATGTTCGCGCTGGTGCGCACCGGGCCGGCCGGCCGCAGCACCGACGGCATCACCTACCTGCTGATTCCGATGGACAGCCCGGGAATCACCGTACGTCCGCTGCGTGACATCAGCGGCGGCGCGCACTTCGCCGAGGTGTTCTTCGACGACGTCGAGGTCCCCGTCGACAATCGCGTCGGCTTCGAAGGACAGGGCTGGTCGATCATGCGGACCTCGCTGGGCCATGAACGCGCCACGGCATTTCTCGCCGACGAGTTCAGGTACCGCCGCACGGTCGACCAGGTATTCAGACTGCTGGTGACGCGTGGGCTCGACGTCGATCCGCTGGTGCGCCAGCACGTTGCCCGACTGGAGTCCGACGTGCGCGCCATTGCCGCCAACAGCGCCCGGGCGCTGTCTGCTGTGCTGCGCGGTGAGGATCCCGGCGGGGTCGCTTCGGTCAACCGGCTGGTCAAATCGGAGTTCGAGCAACGCATGCATGCCCTGGCGCTGCGCGCCAGCGGTCCCCACGGCGCGCTTGGCAGCCGCGCGGCCGACGCCGTCGACGGTGGCCGCTGGACCTACGGTTACCTGATGAGCCGCGCCACCACCATTGGGGCGGGCACCGCCGAGATTCAGCGCAACACCATCGCCGAGACGGTGCTGGGCCTGCCGTCCCACCGTGGCGAGGGCACACGGGCTGCGGCCGTCGTCGCCGGTGCCCCGCTGGCCGTGGCCGATCCCAGCGAAGACGAATTACGCTCTGTGCTGGCCAAGGCCCTGCGCACGCGTGTCGACGTGACGGCGCTGCTGGACTCCGGGCGCCGCTTCGGCATCGCTGACACCGCGCTGTGGTCGGCGCTGGTCGACTTTGGGCTGCCCGGGTTGGCTGTCGAGGAGTCGGCGGGCGGCGCCGGCGCCGCGCCACGGCTGCTGTATGCGGCCATCGAGGAGGCCGCCGCGGCGCTGGCGCCCGCACCGCTCGTTCCCACCGTCATCGCCCTCGACGTCGCCGTGCAGACCGGCGCCACCGCGACGGCGCAGCGCATCACTGCTGGGGCTGCGGCCGCGTTCGCGGTGCCCCTCCACGATGACGGCTGGGTCACCAGCGGTATCGAGCTGCCGGTGTGGGACGGGGCCCGGCTCACCGGAGTCGTGCCCGTCGTGGCCGGAGCTCCAGCGGCCGAGATCTTGTTGGTGCTGGCCCGATCGGAAGGCGGAGAAGGTGAACTGCTCGTGGCTGTGGATCCCGGCGACGCGGGCGTGGACGTCGCCGCGCAGCAGCCGCTGGATCTGACCGCGACCATCGGTTCGGTGACCCTCACCGGCGCGACCGGGCAGCCGCTGAGCTCCGGCGCCACTCTTCGGCGTGGGTTGTGCGCCGCCCGGCGGCGGGCCCTGCTGGCTGTGGCCGCCGACTCGCTCGGCGTGGCCGCCCGCGCGCTGAGCATGGCGGTGGCCTGGGCCGGTGAGCGTCAGCAATTCGG
The DNA here is from genome assembly GCF_045809005.2 of Mycobacterium cajalii. Classification (NCBI taxonomy): domain Bacteria; kingdom Bacillati; phylum Actinomycetota; class Actinomycetes; order Mycobacteriales; family Mycobacteriaceae; genus Mycobacterium; species Mycobacterium cajalii. The sequence continues at coordinate 3,967,659 of NZ_CM141436.1, read as the reverse complement.
CCGACCGATCGGCAGCTTCCAGGCGGTCTCGCACCGCTGCGCGGACATGCTCGTCGCGCTGGAAGGCGCGCGAAGCCAGGTCCAGGCCGCCGCGGCGGCCGATCTGGACGACGACGAGTCGGACTGCCTGGTCAATCTGGCCGCCGCGGCCGCCCTGGACGGCGCGGTCGGGGCCGCCGAGGCAATGATCCAGATCCACGGCGGGATCGGCTTCACCTGGGAGCACCCCGCCCACCTGCTGTTGCGCCGCGCCCAGGCCAACGCCGTGGCGGTGGGCCGGGCCGAGGTGCTGCGCGACCGCGCCGCGCGCGAGTTGCTGGCCCCGTTGCAGCAACACCGCCTCGAACAGGTATTGACCCGATGACGATTCGCTGACGGCGGGCACTAAACCGATGGAATACGGGACGGGTCCGGAACTGCAGGCCTTCCGCGCCGAAGTACGGCAGTTCATCGCCACATATGCACCGGCGATCCCGCCGCGCGCCGGGGTGCGCAGCGCCGAGGACGCGCATGAGAATGAACTCCTCAATCAGTGGGCGGCCCGGCTCTACCAGGCGGGCTACGCGGGCGCCGACTGGCCGACCGAATACGGTGGCCGCGACGGCTGGACCACCGAGCACGGGGTGGTGGTCGGCGAGGAGCTGGCGCGGGCGCAGGCGCCCGGCCTGCCCAGCGGCAACGTGCTGGCCGCCCAGGCGCTCATCTCCTATGGCACAGACGAGCAGCGCCGCCGGCACCTGCCGGCGATCCGCGAGGGTCAGCAGAAGTGGTGCCAGCTGTTCTCCGAGCCCGGTGCGGGCAGCGACCTGGCCGCGCTACGCACCAAAGCGGTACCCGACGGCGACATCTACCGCGTCAACGGCCAGAAGGTGTGGACGACCGACGGGCACTGGGCGCAATTCGGCTACCTGCTGGCCCGCACCGACGCCGAGGCGCCCAAGCACCAGGGCATCAGCGCGTTCATCTGCGACATGTCCGCACCCGGTGTCACCGTGCGTCCGCTGCGCGAGATCACCGGGACGTCGGACTTCAACGAAGTGTTCCTCGACGACGTTGAGATCCCCGCGGCCAACATGATCGGTAAGCCCGGCCAGGGATGGGCGATCGCCAACTCCACACTGGCCCATGAACGCGGCAACGTCGGCGCCATCGTCGTCAAGCTGCGACTGGCCCTGGAAGCGCTGACCGATCTGGCCCGCCGGGTCACCATCGATGGCCGCCGTGCCCTCGACAGCGACCGGGTCCGTGACCAGATCGGGATGTTCACCGCGCAGGTGGACGCCCTCTCGGCGCTGACCTACGCCAACATCACCCGATGGACCCGCGGGACCGAGCGCCGCCACGACGCCGCGATGGCCAAGCTGATGTTCAGTGAATTGAACCTGGCCATCGCGACCTTCGCCGTCGACCTGGCCGGGGAGGACGGTGTTCTGGTGGGTGGTGACCCGCAGGTGCTCGACGGCGGACGCTGGCAAGACGAGTGGCTCTATGCTCGTGCCTTCACCATCGCCGGTGGCAGCAGCGAGATCATGCGCAACCTCATCGCCGAGCGCGGGCTCGGCCTGCCGCGCTGACCGGCGGCGCCTAGCCTGCGACCAGCGCAGCGCGATGCTCGACCACGGTGCCGTCCATCGCCTCGTCGACCTTGGTCCGCCGCAGCAGCAGGTGCAGATCGTGCTCCCAGGTGAAGCCGATACCGCCGTGCACCTGCAGCGCGGTCCCGGCAACCTCGGTCGCCGCGGCTTTGGCGTAGGCCGCCGCCGAGGACACCGCGCGGGATCGCTGCGTCGCCGGCGCGGCGGTGTCGAGCGCCAGCGCACCCGCCCACAACGTCGACCGGCCCGCCTCCACAGCGAGCGCCATATTCGCGCAATGGTGTTTGACCGCCTGGAACGAACCGATCGGCACGCCGAACTGCTGGCGCTGACCGGCGTAGACAACGGTCATCTCCAACAGTCGTGAGGCCGCCCCGAGCGCGTCCATGCCGCGGTGAACCGCCAACGCATCCCGGACGAATCCCGCCGTGCCAGACGGTAGCGGCAGCCGCGCGGCTTCGGACGGGTCGAACCCCACACGCGCCCACGACCGGCTCAGATCCAGCGTCGACATCGGATCCAGCCGCGGGTTGGTCACGACGGACAGATAGTCACCTTCGTCCGTCTCGCCGACGACCACGACTCCGGTCATATCGGCCGCCATCGGGACCGGACTGCTCAGATCGGTCAGCGTCACCGGCGCGCGGGTCAGGCCGAACAGCGCCTCGCCCTCGGCCGCCGCCGGTGCCTGCGGCGCACCCGACACTCCGAGCAGCCAGGCCGCGATCGCCAGATCAGCGATCGGCAGGGAGCTCGCAGCGTAGCCGTGGGCCTCGGCCAAGACGGCCAAGTCGACGTGACCGCCGTTCACCTCGGGCGTCAACAGTGCCAACAGCCCGGCCCCGGCGGCGTGCGACACCGCGTTCGGGTCGACGGTGACCGGGGAGCTGTCCAGCATTGCGCGCGCCCGCGGGATCGGATCATTGCGAGTCAGCCACGACCATTCGGCATCGGCGAGCTGTTGTTGCTCACTGGAGAGCCCGAAGTCCATGCCCGTCCTTTCCAGTAGGTTGACCTAGTAAACCATGTCGTCTATCTTCGGGGAACTGGACGTCGCACCGAACCGAGCAAGGACGCAAACGATGACGAGCCTCCCCGTAGCGCTGGCGCGGTTGTGGGATGCCGACGATTCCGCCGCGATGGTGCAGCGCGATGGGCGCTGGTTTTCCTGGGGACACGTCAGGTCACTGACCGAGCGTATCGACCGCGAGCTTTCCGCCGCCGGCTGCGGGCAGGGCGGCCGGGTCGCGGTCGTGCTCGGCAACCGCGTGGAGTCGGTCGCCGCACTGTTGGCGATCCTCCGGGCGTCCCGGACGCTGGTCACCCTCAGCCCGCTACAGCCCCCCGAGCGGCTCAGCACCGATCTGGCCGCGACCGGCGCCGGGTATGTTCTGGCTCCCGAAACCCTCTGGTCGAACGCTGATTTCACCAAGGCGGTCGCCGACCTGGCCGCGGCGGGATGGTCTGTAGAGGGGGACGCGGTAACACCTCGCGCGCAAGCCGGTCGCGAAGCGGTACCCGGCGACCCAGACGTCGCGATCGAGATGCTGACCAGCGGCACCACCGGGCCGCCCAAACGCGTCCCGCTCACCCGCGCCCAGCTCGAAGCGGCCCTGGCTGCGGCGCTAAAGCACAACGAGCGCCCGGAAGTACGCGCCAAGGCGCCGCTGACCGGCGCCGTCGCCCTGGTGACCTTGCCCATCGTCCACATCGGCGGCCTGTGGGGGCTGCTGCAATCGCTGATCTCGGCGCGCCGATTCGTGTTGCTGGAACGCTTCACCGTCGCGGCCTGGCATGCAGCGGTCAAAGAACACCGGCCCGCGCTGGTCGGGTTGCCGCCACCGGCGATCCGCGCGGTCCTGGACGCGGACATCCCCCGCGAGGATCTGGCCAGTGTCCGCGCGATCAACGCCGGCACCAGCCCTGTCGATCCGGCACTGGTGGACGCTTTCTGGCAGCGATACGGCATCCCGATCCTGATCGTCTACGGCGCCACCGAGTTCTCCGGCGCCGTCGCGGGATGGACGCTGAAGGATTTTCACGCCCGCTGGACCGACAAGAAGGGCAGCGTCGGGCGCGCGTTCCCCGGGGTACGTCTGCAAGTGATCGACGACGACGGCGCGGTGCTGGCGCCCGGGCGGACCGCACGACTGCAGGTCGCCTCGCCACAGGTCAGCGGATCCGGTGATCGCTGGGTCACCACCAGCGATCTGGCGCATCTCGATGACGAAGGATTCTTATACATCGATGGCCGCGCCGACGACGTGATCTTGCGGGGCGGGTTCAAGATCGCGCCGGCGACAGTGGTGCAGGCGCTGCGACGTCATGAGGCTGTGCACGACGCCGCAGTCGCCGGGTTGCCCGACCCTCGGCTAGGTCAAGTTCCACTCGCCGCCGTGGAACTCCGCGCCGGCACCTCGGTGACCCCCGAGGAGTTGCGGGCACACTGCCGGTCGATCCTGACGCCGTACGAAGTGCCAGCCCAGATCTTCGTCGTCGGCGAACTGCCGCGCGGCGCTGCATTGAAGGTCGATCGGCGCAGGCTCACCGAGATGCTCGACGAGCTGCGATCATCGACGCCGACCGCGGCCACCTGAACCCGGTTGTTGACGGTCCTGTTCCAGCCACGTCCTACGGAGAAGCCCTATGCCACACACAGTCATCATCGGGCGCGACAACGGTATTCGCGGATCCGCAGGGTATGGGTGCCCACGGCAATCGATCTGGAAGGCAGCCTGACAAAGTGGGAAGAATGCAGGACAAAGTGGGAAGAGTGCAAGACAAGGTCATTCTGATCACCGGAGCCGCGCGCGGCCAGGGACGCAGCCACGCGGTCAAACTTGCCGAAGAGGGTGCCGACATCATTCTTTTCGACATCTGCCACGACATCGATACGAACGAATATCCGTTGGCCACACCACACGACCTCACCGAGGCGGGCCTCGAAGTCGAGAAGACCGGCCGGCGGGCCGTCACCGCCGAGGTTGACGTCCGCGACCGCGCGGCGCTGACCCGGGAACTCGCCAACGCCGTCGCCGAACTCGGCGGCAGGCTCGACGTTGTCGTGGCCAACGCCGGCATCTGCCCGCTCGGCAGCGACCTGCCCATCGGTGCCTTCGCCGACGCGTTCGACGTCGACTTCGTCGGTGTGGTCAACACCGTGCATGCCGCGCTGCCCTACCTGAAGTCCGGTGCGTCGATCATCACCACCGGCTCGATCGCCGGCCTGATCGCCGCCAGCCAGCCCGCCGCCGGCGGCCCGCTCGGACCGGGCGGGGCCGGCTACAGCTTCGCCAAACAGCTCGTGGATTCCTACACCCGAACCCTCGCCGCCCAGCTCGCGCCGATGTCGATTCGGGTCAACGTCGTTCACCCCACCAACTGCAATACCGGGATGCTCAACAGCGACCCGATGTACAAGCAGTTCCGGCCCGATCTCGAGCACCCGACCCGCGATGACGCACTGCTGGCATTTCCGGCGATGCAAGCCATGCCGGTGCCCTACGTCGAGCCCGAGGACATCTCGCAGGTCGTGTGCTTCCTGGCCTCCGATGAATCGCGCTACGTGACCGGCAGTCAGTTCAAGGTCGACGCCGGAGCAATGCTGAAGTTCTGAATTGGAGACACAGGGAGAAACAATGACGACCGCAGAAGCAGCCGCTGTCGAGGGCCGCATCACCGACGAAGACATCGCCCGGGCCAAGGCCCAGATCGGCATCCCGGTCAACCAGCGCGACGAAACCTGGAATCGGTTGCCCAGCGCCGATGCCATCAGCCATTTCGCGTTCGGCTGCGGCGATGACAACCCGCTGTTCCACGACCCCGGCTACGGGGCCACGACACGCTGGCACGGACAGATCGCCCCACCGACGTTCCCGATCAGCACAGGTCTGGACCAGACACCCCGGTTCACCGATCCCGAACGCAAGAAGCTGTTCCGCGGACTGTTCCGCGGCACCGGTAAGTACTACTCCGGCGTGAAATGGACCTGGTATCAGCCGATTTACGCCGGCAGGCCAGTGCTGGCGGAGAACTACACCCTCGATGTGCAGGTCAAGGAGAGCGAGTTCTCCGGTGGGCGTTCGGTCAAAGAGACCTTCCGATACCTCTATGTCGATATCGACGGCACCCCGCTGGCCACCCGTGACGAGTCCTACATCAACGCCGAACGCCAGGGCTCGAAGAAGTCCGGCAAGTACTCCCACATCACCCGGCAGCACTGGACCGAGGAGGAATTCGCCAAGGTTGAACAGGCCTACGACACCGAGGTACGCCGCGGCGCCGAGCCGCAATGGTGGGAGGACGTGGCCGTCGGTGACGAGCTGCCGGCGGTGATGAAGGGACCGCTGACGGTGGTGGACATCATCAGCATGCATATGGGTTGGGGCTGGGGCGGTTACGGCGTCGGCCCCTTGAAGTACGCCCATCAGCTGCGCCAGCGGATGCCGGCGTTCTATCAGCCCGATGAGTACGGTGTGCCCGATGTCGTGCAGCGGCTGCACTGGGATCCCGCCCGAGCGCAGGCCCTCGGAATCCCCGCGCCCTACGACTACGGGCAGATGCGGGCCGCCTGGGTGAGCCACTTGCTGACCAACTGGATCGGTGATGACGGTTGGCTGGCCGAAATGGATCTGCAGCTGCGCGGCTTCAACTACATGGGTGACACTCACCGGATGACGGGCATGGTCACCGCCAAGGGCGACGAGCCGGGTACCGCGGTGTTGCTGGACGTCAGGGGAGTCAGTCAGCGCGACGAAGCCACCACCCAAGGGACGGCGAAGGTCCTGTTGCCGTCCAGGCAAACCGGTGCGGTGGTATTGCCGGTGGCCGACGAGGATCTCAGGCGACGCGGCGCGCAGGTGGTGTCGCGGATGTCGGGCAAGGTCGGTGAGGAGATGCGCCGACTGCACGGGGAGTGACGGCCGGCATGAGACCACCTGCGGCACAACGGCAGCGATGAACGGCATCACCACGCACACCACCGGATCGATCCTGCGCATCGTGCTGGACCGGCCGGACAAGCGCAACGCGGTGAACACGTCGATGCTGCGGGAGCTGACCGCCGCGATCGCGACGGCCCGGGATGACGCGGTGCGCGTCGTGGCGCTCACCGGTGCCGGCCAGGCGTTCTGCGCCGGTGGCGACCTGAGCGGGGTCGACACCGAGGGTGCGGTGGTCGCCGCGAACGAGGTGGTCCAGGCGATCACGCAGCTACCGAAACCGGTGGTCGCCGGTGTGCGTGGCGCAGCGGCGGGTGTCGGGTGTTCGCTGGCCCTGGCCTGCGACTTGGTGATCGCGGCGCGCTCGGCCTTCTTCCAACTCGCCTTCACCAAGGTCGGGCTGATGCCCGACGGCGGGGCGTCGGCGTTACTGCCCGCCGCGATCGGGCGGGCGCGCGCCGCCCGGATGGCCCTGCTGGCCGAAAAGATCCCGGCCACCGATGCGTTCGACTGGGGCATGATTAGTCACCTTGTCGACGACGAGGCATTCGACGACGAAGTGGAGTCGGTGCTGCGCGCCCTGGCGGCCGGACCGACAACGTCATACGGATGGACCAAACGTGCACTGACAACCACGACACTGCCCCACCTGACGGGCGCTCAAGCGCTGGAAGCCCAAGGGCAACAGGCATTGACGCAGACTGACGATTTTCGTCGTGCCGTGCGGGCGTTTCGTCGCGGCCCGAGACCGGGCAACTAAACCCTGATACGCCGGCGCAGCCGCCGTCAGGCGGCGTCGGCCCGATGACCAAGGACTACCGATGACAGATTTAGGCGCGCTGGACACCATCGAGTTCGACGTGGCAGACCACGTCGCCACCGTCACCCTCAACCGGCCCGATCGACTCAACAGCTTCAACGAGCAGATGGCCACCGAGTTCGCGGCGGTGTGGGCCACCGTGCGCGACGACGACGACATCCGCGTCGCCGTGTTGCGCGCCAACGGCGATCGCGCGTTCTGCACCGGCATCGACGTGTCCGAGGGGGTGTGGTGGTACCACAAGCCGATCTTCAACCAGGAGGACCCTGGCACCCTGCTCGGGCCCAAAGCCTACAAGGTCTGGAAGCCGGTGATCGGCGCTCTGCACGGCATGGTCGCCGGCGGTGCAATGTATTTCGTCAACGAGTGCGACTTCGCCATTTGCGCAGAGTCGACCGAATTCTTCGATCCGCACGCCAACGCCGGTGTCGTCTCCGCGCTCGAGCCGATGGGCATGCTGGCCCTGGGCCTGCCCTACGGCGAGGTGATGCGCTGGGCGCTGCTCGGCAGCGAGGAGCGGATCACCGCCTCGACCGCGCTGCGGATCGGTCTGGTGACCGAGGTCGTACCCGTCGACCAACTGCGAAGCCGCGCTGCTGAATTGGCCGCCGAGATCGCCTCCCGGCGACCACAGAGCGTGCAGGGCACCGTGCGGGCCATGTGGGAGGCGCGCGACTTGCCGCCGAGCCTGGCGCAGCGCCACGGCCTGTACTACACCCACATCGGCAACGCCGGTGAGGGCCAGAGCGACTCCCGGATCAACAAGAAGGCACCACGCCGGCGTTGAGGTGAGGGGCGCATATCGTCGCGAGCCGGGCCTGACTGACCGCAACGGCGCTCGCATCATCAGACGGCGTCGGCGAAGGAGAAGGTGCGAACTCGCTTGAGCCGCAGCGTGACCAGTGTGTCGGTGTGCGCGCCGGCTACCGCGCTGGCCACCGCACCCTGCGCGATGACACCCCGGATCGTGGCGTAGCTCGCGAAACTGTCGGCGACCAGGCACGCGGGGAATTCGCTTCTGATGCAGACGTCCGCGGCGGCGGACACGTGCAGTTCGCCGTCGCGGACGGTCCCTCCGAGCACCGAAGCCGGCAGAGCCACCAACCCACTGTCGTCGTCGAAGCAGATCGCCCCGGTCGGCCGGCCCTCGAGGAATTCGTCGAGGTCGCGGGACGACATAGCCATCGGTCCACGTCGAATCTCACGGCGTTGCATGGTCACTGCCCGATCCGCGCGCTGCCGTCAGGTTGGTTGCAACAATCTCATTGACCGCGACCCGAATGATGCAGCGCTTCCCGCTGATCAGCCGGTCTCTGACCGTGGCCATCACCGCATCGGGCACTCGCGCATCAGAAGAAGCCGAGCTCATCAGGGCGTCGACTTCGTCGCGCGTCGGGAGGGAGATCTCGGCACGCCCCCGCACCGACACCCACGACGCGTCCGGCTCGGGCCCGGACTGAACCAGGCAGGCGACCTCGGGGCGGGCGCGGATGTTTGCGACCTTGGCGCTCTTCGTATATGTGGTGTACAGCAACTCGCCACCCCCGTAAGCGGTCGTGCGCATCGCATATCCCATGAGTTCACCCGCGGCGTCCCGGCAGAACAGAAATGCGCGATGGTGGCGGCCTAGGAAGTCGGCGACATCCGGCGAGCCGCCATGGCCGACACGTCAGTCCCGACGTTGGGCTGCGCCGACACACTGCCCCCCGCAGGGCGGGCGGTGTCTTCCGCCGTCACCGCGTCGATCACCCCTGCTCTCACGCCCAACCCACCGAAACAGCTATATGGCCGACTATATCGGGAGCCTCCCGGCACGATTCGGCGGAAGGACGAAGTCGTGCCTGGCGTGAACGCGGCCAGGTGGCGGTGAGGAAAACGATGACGCTGAAGTTCAACCGGCTGTCCATCTAGCGCTGCGGCCTAGAGGCCGCCGCGGGCGACCAGTTGGGCGGCGATGACGTTGCGTTGAATCTCGTTGGTGCCTTCCCCGACGATCATCAATGGTGCGTCGCGGAAGTAGCGCTCGACGTCGTATTCGGTGGAATACCCGTAGCCGCCGTGGATCCGCACCGCATTGAGTGCGATCTCCATCGCGACCTCCGAAGCGAACAGCTTGGCCATCCCGGCCTCCATGTCGCAGCGTTGGCCACTGTCGTAGCGTTCGGCGGCGTAGCGGGTCAGCTGGCGGGCGGCGGTCAGCTTGGTGGCCATGTCGGCGAGGTAGTTGCCGACGGCTTGGTGCTTCCAGATCGGTTGGCCGAAGCTCTCCCGGTCCTGGGCGTAGGCCAGGGCATCGTCGAGAGCTGCCGTCGCCACACCCAGCGCTCGTGACGCCACCTGAATGCGGCCGGTTTCCAGGCCTTTCATCATCTGACCGAAACCACGACCGGGCTCACCGCCCAGGATCGCCGACGCAGGAACCCGGCAGTCGTCAAAGGACAGCTCGCAGGACTCGACACCCTTGTAGCCGAGCTTGGGCAGGTCCCGGGAGATCGTCAACCCCGCGGTCGGCGATGCGACGAGCACCACCGAGATGCCCTTGTGCCGGGGCATGGCCTGCGGATCGGTCTTGCACAGCAGCGCGATCAGACCAGACCTGCGGGCATTGCTGATCCACGTCTTGGCCCCGTTGATCACCAAGTCGTCTTCGTCGCGGCGGGCGATGGTGGCCATGTTCTGCAGATCGGAACCACCGCCGGGCTCGGTCAGCGCCATCGTCGCGCGCAGCTGCCCGGTGGCCATCGCCGGCAGGTAGGCCTGCTTCTGTTTCTCGGTGCCGAAGGTCTCCAGCAACTTGGCCACCACGGTGTGCCCGCCCATCGCTCCGGCCAGGCTCATCCACCCGCGGGCGAGTTCCTGGGTGACCTCGACGTAGCAGGGCATCGACACCGGGGTACCGCCGTAGCGCTCGCTGATCGCCAGGCCGTAGATCCCGATCTGCTTCATCTGCTCGATCCACGCCTCGGGGTAGCTGTTGGCGTGCTCGACCTCACGCACCGACGGTTTGACCTCGCGGTCGACGAACGCCCGAACTGTCTCCACCAGCATCGTTTCTTCGTCATTGAGTGCAGTGCTCACGGGCGTTGCTCCAAAGTTCCCCGTCCTACGGCCGAACCCCCAAAATAGCTATATGGTTGACTATATAGGAGGTGCCCGGCACGATACGGCGGAAGGTACATCGACCGCTGCGACGCGGTGCTGCGAAACAGCGGCGTGCCGGCTGGTATCGATACCCAACGTAGGCGCTCATGGCGGCGGTGAGGAAACGATGACGTTGAAGTTCAACCTGCTGTTCCCCATGCGGGCCGTCAAGCACTGGGAGCGCTGGTCGGAGGGCGCAAGCATCGGCGAGATCGCCAAACTGGTCGAGGATTCGGGATTTCACGGCTTTTCCATGAGCGAACACCCGTACCCGGACAAGGCCTGGCTCGCCCACGGCGGCCACCACGCCTTCGATCCGTTCGTCTCCCTGAGCTTCGCCGCAGCAGCCACCCGGACGCTGCGCGTCATCACCTTCGTGATGGTCGCCGGCTACCGCAATCCGTACCTGGCTGCCAAGGCCGCGGCCAGCCTGGACGTGCTCTCCGGCGGTCGCTTCACCCTCGGCACGGCGGCGGGCTACCTGAAAAGCGAATTCGGTGCCCTCGGAGCGGATTTCCCCCGCAGGGGCCAGCTGATGGACGAGGCGATCGAAGCCTGGAAAAGCACCTGGGCTGGCCAGGAGCATCTGGGAGGGGAGTTCGGCGTGGCCGATCATGTCGCACTTCCGTTGCCCCGAACCCCGGGCGGCCCACCGGTGTGGATCGGGGGCAACGGTGTGGCCGCGCGCCGCCGGGTGGTCGAGGTCGCCGACGGCTGGATCCCGATGGCCGCCTCGGGGGAGTTCGCCGAGATCACCCGCGCCCGCGCACTCGAGCGCATCGATGTGCTGGCCGACTGGATCGCCGAAGTGAACACACGGCGCGCCGAACGCGGCCGCGGCCCGGCCGAGGTCGCGTTCATGCCGTTCGAGGCCGACCTGCTCGCGCAGGGCTGCGAGGCGTTGTGCTCGGCAGTGCAGCCCAAACTCCCCGACTACGCCGCCGCGGGGGTCACCTGGGTCACCGTGGAGCCGGTCAGCAGGAGTCTGACCGACTTCCGCAGCGACGTCGCGATGCTATCCGGCCTCATCGGCGGTTGAGTCCCTTCCGCCCGCGATCGCAGCCGCACGGCCGATTGACGGGCGAACCCGTTGGGACAGTCGATGACTGGCGTTCTGCAGGCCATCGGGGTCTCGGTGGGCATCGCGCGGTATGGGGGTCGTCACGTCCCAGAATCGTTGTGATCTGGGTCTCGACTTTTGGTCGCTACACTTGATACTGTCTGCGGGTATGTGTCGCATTAATGCGACTTGCATCCACGATCATCGCAGAGGGGGATTGTCGTGACCACGGTCCACCGACCCGCCGAGCAGTGTCCGACGCTGAACTTCGACTACACCGAGGCCAAGCCGGTCGGGGGCTGGCTGAACACCTATGACGAGTTGCGGTCACGATTTCCGTGGTTCCGCAACGAGTTCGGTCCCGGATTCTGGACCATGGTCAACTACCAGGGAATCCTGCAGATCATGCAGGACCCGGAGACCTTCTCCAACAGCGTCGTCGTTGCGACCGAGCCGAATCCGCCGTACAAGTGGATCCCGGAAATGCTCGATGGCGACGAACACAAGCAATGGCGCCACCAACTCGCACCGTTGTTCGCGCCGGGAGCAGTCGAACGCCTCGAACCCAAGATCCGCCAGCGCGCCGTCGAGCTGATCGACGAGATCGCCGAGGGCGGCAATTGCGACTTCATGGCTGAATTCGCCCAGCGGTTTCCGACCACGATCTTTTTGGAGTTGATGGGGCTGCCCGTCGACGAGCTCGACCAGTTCATGGCGTGGGAACACGACATCCTGCACGCCGGCGGCAACGACGAGGAACGCCAGCACAAGCAACTCGACGCGATGATGGCGGTGATGGGGCGGTTTGTCACCCTGATCGCCGAGCGCCGCGAGCAGCCGCGCGACGACATCATCAGCAAGGCCCTGGACTACCAGATCGATGGCCAGCCGGTCACCGATGCCGACCTGTTGTCGTTCTGCCTGCTGATGTTCATGGCCGGGCTCGACACCGTGTCGGTGACGCTGGGCTGGACGTTTTGGCACCTGGCCACCCACGACGAGGACCGAGCCCGGATCGTCGCGGACCCCGCGATAATCCCGACCGCGATCGAAGAGTTCCTGCGTGCCTACGCCATCGTCATCCCCGCTCGCAAGGTGATGAAAGACGTTGAGATACAGGGATGTCCGATGAAAGCCGGTGATATGGTGTGTATCCCGCTGAATTCCGCCACCCGCGACAATGCTGCGTTCCCGAACGCCTCGACCGTTGACATCACCCGAAAGCCGAACAACCACATCGGATTCGGCGCTGGACCGCACCGCTGCCTGGGCTCACATCTGGCCCGCCGCGAACTCAAGATCGCCCTGGAGGAGTGGCACAGACGGATCCCCGACTACCGGCTTGCTGCGGGGGCCGACCTGACCGAGACGGGCGGGCAGCTGGGGCTGGAAACGCTGCCGCTGGTCTGGGACCGCTGATGCAGCGCCCGCTGGACGGCGTGCGCGTCCTGGAAGTCGCTCAGTTCACCTTCGTACCCGCCGCCGGCGCCGTCCTGGCCGACTGGGGCGCGGATGTCATCAAAGTCGAAAACCCCGTCACCGGTGACGCGCAGCGCGGCCTGGTCAAAGTCCTCGGCAACGCGGTGACCGCGCCAGGCTCGTCGTTCGCCCCCATCATGGAGGCACCCAACCGCGGTAAGCGCAGCATCGGACTGGGCCTGACCACCGCCGAGGCAAGGCCGATCCTCGAGGAGCTGGTCCGCCGCAGCGATGTGTTCTTGACCAACTATCTGCCCGATGTCCGCGCCAAGCTACGGATCGACGTCGACGACGTGCGCAAGATCAATCCCGACATCATCTACGTCGTGGGCAGCGGATACGGCATGGACGGGCCCGACCGTAACACCGGCGCCTACGACGCGACGGCCTACTGGGCGCGGGGCGGCAGCGCCCACGGCGTAACACCCGCCGACGCTGACAAGGTCGCCTTCATGCCAGCGGGCGCCTACGGCGACAACATCGGCGCGCTGGCCATTGCCGGTGGGGTCGCGGCAGCGCTGTACGGCAGGAGGGTCACCGGGCAGCCATCTGTGCTCGACGTGTCGCTGCTGGCCGTCGGTGCCTGGGCGACTCAGTTCAGCGTGAACCTGGCTCTGCTCAGCGGTGGCCATCTGCCCAAGATCGACACCAGAACCCAGGCCCCCGGCAACCCGCTGACGGGCAACTACCGCACCCGCGACGGGCGGTTCATCCAGCTGTCGATGCTGCAACCGACCCGATACTGGCCCGAATTCTGCGAGCTGATGGGTTGCGGCGAGTACGCCGACGACCCGCGGTTCAGTTCGTTGGAAGCACTGGCCGAAAATGCCGAGGTGGCCTGCGATATCGTCGCCCACGCGATCGAGACCCGAACCTTCGACGAGTGCGTGCGGCGGCTCAAGAAGGGGACCGGCGCCTGGGCCGCGGTGGCCGACGGCTGGGACGTCGGCAATGACGAGGCGCTGATCGCCAACGGGCGCATCGTCGACATCGTCGACGCCGACGGGCAACCGCAGAAACTGGTCGCCAATCCGGTGAAGTTCGACGACGCGGTGTTGTCGCTGACCCGGGCGCCGCAGTTCGCCGAGCACACCGACGATGTGCTCCGCGAACTCGGCCTCGACGATGACGCGCTCATCGAGTTGAAGGTCGCCGGCGCGATCACATGACCGCAGTACAGCCCGAGCGCAGCGACGACGGCTCCGTGCGGGCACGGCTTATCCGGGCCGCCGACGTGGAAGTTGACGAGCGCGGCGTCGACGGGCTGCGCATGGAAGCCGTTGCACAGCGGGCCGGTGTGTCCCGGGCCACCGCATTCCGGCAGCTGGGCAGCGTCTCCGAACTGCTGATCCAAGTGGCCCTGCTGCGCGCCGAGCGTCACATCCAGGCCGTGCATCACCTGGTGCATGTCAAGAACGGGGCGTTCGCCAAGATCGAGGCGGCATTGATCTACACCGCTCGCGAGTTGCCCACCGATCCGGCGATCGTCGCCCTGATCGCCCGCCACTCGGCTTCGGTGCACCACCCGCGTGTGCACGAGTCGGCAGTGCGGGTGATGGGCCCGGTGCTCGAGGAGGGGCAGACACGGGGCGAGATCCGCACCGATGTCGGGCTCGACGACCTGATCGATTTTCTCGTAGAGCAGACCTACCTGGCCGCCGAGGAGGTCGACCGTTCCGAACCTTCTGTGCGTAAACGCTTCCGGCAGTTCATCATTCCGGCACTGGAGGCCAAGGGTGGGGTAGGCGGTGAATTCCTCTCCCATGCCCGCGAGGTCGAACAAGCGGTGTCAGCGGCAACCGTGGCGCTGGAGAACCTCAGTCAATGGCTGCGCGGGCGTGGGCTCGGGTGAACGGTGCCGTCCCGCGGTTCAAGATCACCCAGCAGCGCGCGTTGCAACACCAACAGCATGAGGCTCGCGGCCTCGTAGTCGCTGACGTTGCGCCGCCGCGAGATCGACAGTTCTGTCATCCGGCCCAGCACCGACAAGAACACGGCGGCAGCAACCCGCCGGTCAATGCCGGCCGGCAACCGCACGCCGTCCAGTAGCGCGCTGACCGCAACGTGGAACCCGCCCATGCCGCGGACCACCGCGTCACCGGCGAGCTGCTGGGCCAAGGTCCCGTCGTACCAGGCGCGGATGACGCCGCTGTAGCTGCGATGGAAATGGACGTAGCGACCCAGCCAGGAATGCAGCGTGCCGACGTCGATGCCGCTGCGGGCCAGCTCGTGAAGTTGCGCCGCGAGGTGCGCGCCTTCCAGAACCGACCAGCCGGTGAGCTCCTCGAGGATCTTGACCTTGGTGCTGAAATGCCGATACAACGTCGCGCGGCTGACCGAGGCCGCCGCGGCAATGTCCTCCATCGCGACCGAGTAGTACCCGCGCTCGTTGAACAGCACCGAGCTCGCCGAGAGCACGTCCTGACGGATCGGCGACACACTGAAAGCATCTGGCTCTTTGGGCAGTCCGAACGCCGGTGCCGTCGGCTCATCGCGCACGACAGCGGCCTCTGTCGGCACTGAGATGATTTCGGCGATGTAGTCGGCGGGTGTCTCGGGGAAGAGCAGCAGCTGCATCGTGACGGTCAACGAGTCCGTGGTGCGGGCGGCCGAGCGCAGGCCGAACATCCCGCGAAAGCGGTACAGGTTGACCATGTGCGCGATACGCAGCAGCGCGGCAGCGGCGTCGGCGGCCTCGATGCCGCGGATCCCCGCGTCGCGCAGCTTGCGGGTGATCAAGTCGGCGTATTGCCCTGAAACCGCGCCCGCCTCGGTCTGGGGCAGCCCTTCGATCGCGCCGACGCCGGGGAACTCCAGGAACACCATCGCGTACTTGTCGTACAGCTGCGCCCACTCGGTCAGCCACCGGTGCAGGCTGCGCACGCCGTCGGCATCGGGGCCCAGCCGCCCCAGCCGGGTGGCGTGCTCGAGCACCGCCGGTTCACACTGGCGCACCAGCTCCCGGAAGATGTCGTCCTTGCTCTCGAAGTACTGATAGATCGTGGCGCGCGACCCGCCGACCGCCTTGGCGATCGCATCGATCGAGGTGCCGTGATAGCCGTGTTCGACGAACAGCGCTCCCGCGTGGGCCACGATCTGCTCGCGGGTATGCATGCCGCGACGGCCGACCGCGGGATTGGTCGGCGCGTACCCCGGGCGGCGCACCCGCTGCGGACTCTTCATCGCAGTCCCCATCATCGCTGAACGGGGCCCGTGATGGGGGATTCAGGCATCGGCCGGTGGCGCCGCGGTGCGCTTGGCCTTGCCGGGGTAGCCGAAGAACGACTCGAAGTTGGCATCGTTGATCGGGTTGGCGGCATTGCGCTTCGCCGCCGCCTGCAAGGTGGTCAGCCGGGCCGTCGCGGTGGCCAGCGCGTCTTGGTCATCGAGGTGCTGCAGCTGCGCCACGCGTTCGGCGGTTGCCGCGATCTCCAGTCGCAGTCGTTCGCCAGCCTCGGTGAACGTGAGCAGGTCGTGGTCGGTCTCGTCGATCTTTTCGCGGGCGCCGCCGGCAGGCGGCGACGTTTCGTGGATCCCGGACATTTTCTGCCTCTCCGCTCTTTACGGGTGTGGTCTGCATCCTATACGGTGTGAGATGAACCGTCAGAAATCAAGATGACGCGTCAGAATTCGGAGGCACCGATGCCCCTACAAGACCACCACCAGATCGTGTCGGTCGACGACCACCTCATCGAGCACCCGCGAGTGTGGCAGGACCGGTTGCCGCAGAAGTACCGGGAGGCCGGCCCGCGCATCATCGAGCAGAGCGGCCAGCACCTGTGGTCCTACGACGGTCAAGTGTTCCCGACCATCGGGCTCAACGCGGTGGCGGGCAAGCCGATGGAGGAGTGGGGGACCGATCCGGTCCGCTACGAGGACATGATCCCGGGCTGCTATGACCCAGTGGCGCGGATCGCCGACATGGATCTCGACGGCGTGCAGGCTGCGTTGTGCTTCCCGTCGTTCCCCGGGTTCGCCGGCGGTACCTTCTTCCGCGGACAGGACAAGGAGTTGGCCCTGCTGTGTGTGCAGGCCTGGAATGACTTCTACATCGACGAATGGTGTGCGACGGCCCCGGACCGCTTCATCCCGCTGGCGATCCTGCCGGTGTGGGATGCCGCCGCCTCGGTCGCCGAGGCGAAGCGAGTGGCCGCCAAGGGTGCGCGCACGGTGTCCTTCCCCGACAGCCCGGTGCCACTGGGCCTGCCATCGTTCCACTCCGCGCACTGGGACGGGCTCTGGCAGGTCTGCTCGGATGCACAGATGCCGGTTTCACTGCACTTCGGGTCGGGCGCCTATGTCCCCGGGTTCTCGTTCTCCTCGATGAAGCCCGGGAACGATATGCTGGCGGCGCGGCCGGATGCACCGTTTGCGGTCGCCATCGCTTTGTTCGCCACCAATCTGATGTGGACCACCGTGGACCTGCTGTTCTCGGGCAAGCTGCAGCAGTTTCCGGACCTGCAGTTCTCACTGGCCGAAGGCGGCATCGGCTGGATCCCCTACATCCTGGAACGCACCGACTACGTGTGGGAGCGCCACCGCTACTACCAGCCGATCGACTTCGACGCCCGCCCGTCGGAATTGTTCCGCAAGCACTTCTGGGGCTGCTTCATCGACGACGAAAACGGGGTGAAGAACCGACACGAGATCGGCATCGACCGCATCACCGTGGAGGTCGACTTCCCGCACAGCGACTCCACCTGGCCCAACTCGCGTAAACGCCTGACCGAGGTACTGGCCGATGTCCCCGACGACGAATGCTCGCTGATCGTCGAGGAGAACGCCCGCCGGATGCTCAACTTCCCCCGGGTGCCGGTGCGGGAGGCGGCTCTGTCCGGGTAGCCGCGGAGTCCATGCCTTTCGACCCCAAGGACGGGATTCGATGACATTGCGGGTGGGCGTGATCGGTGTCGGCTGGGGCGCGCATGTGCAGGTGCCCGGCTTCCGGGCTGCAGCCGGATTCGACCCGGTGGCACTGTGTGCACGCACGCCGGAACGGTTGGAGCGTGCTGCGGCCAAGCTGGGCATCGCCGACACCTCCACCGACTGGCGTGACTTCGTCGCCCGCGGCGACCTCGACGTCATCTCGGTTGCCACCCCCACGGTGCGCCACCACGAGATGACACTGGCTGCCCTCACTGCCGGCAAGGCCGTCCTGTGCGAAAAGCCGCTGGCCGCCGACTTGCAGGCGGCCAGAGAGATGGTGCGCGCCGCCGAGGCCTCGGGCCGTCCCACCGCGTGCTGCTTCGAGAACCGCTGGAATCCGGACTGGCTGACTCTGTCCGATATGGTCGGGTCGGGGTATCTCGGCAAGCAGTACTTCGCCAGGGTCAGCCGTAGCGCCTCGTACTGGCATCCCAGCCACCCGCCGCAGGCCCACTGGATGTATGACCGCGACTCCGGCGGCGGGTATCTCGCCGGAATGCTGGTGCACGACATCGACTTTCTGTGCAACCTGGCCGGCCGCCCGGTGTCGGTGTGCGCCGAGGTTCATACCAGCGAACCGGAGCGCACGCTGCCGGACGGTCAGCGGTTGCCCATCACCGCCGACGACACCGCGGCGCTGCTGATGCGGATGGAGTCCGGGATGACCGCGGTCCTCAGCGTCTCGGTGATGGGGGTGCACGCCGACCACTGCCGGCTCGAATTGTTTGGAGCCGACGGCACGATCGTCGGTGACGGCACGCTGCGCTCGGCGATCTACCAGTGCGGCCAGGTGGGGGAGCCCGGGCTTAGCACGCTGCAGGTCGTCGACCGCGCGCCAGAGCACCCCGAGAACCTGCCTGCGGGCCTGGCTGGCCACGCCGCCCGCGCCATGGCGCTGATGCTGCAGGACTGGCGACCCGCGTTCGACGGGCAACCAAGTGCCGCGCCGAGCTTCGCCGACGGCTTCCTCAGCCTCGCGGTGATCGACGCGGCGCAGCGCTCCGCGCGCGGCGGTGGCTGGGCGAGCGTCGACGTGACAGTCTGACGCTTCCTCACCGGCGGCGCTGCTGATAACGTCAACTAAGTTAGCTATCTGGACCGTGATGGAGCGAAGGCGGGAGGTTGTGTGCTCTTAGCCGAAACTCCGACGCCGCCAGCGCTCGTAGCCCCGGCGGGCACGTGGTTCTTCAATTGGGTGATGCCCGTCCTCGGCGGTGTGATCATCGTCTTGGCCGTGGTCGATTCCGTCCGCCGGCGTCGGCTCACCTGGGGATTTCTGTTCCTGATCAACAGCACGCTGGTGTACTGGATGGAGACGATCGGCGACTGGGGTCAGGAACTGGTGTACAGCCCCACGTTCCGGACCCACCACCTGCTGGACTGGCTTCCGTTGAAAACGCCCCACGATCCGCTATTCATGCCCTTCGCCTACGCGATGTATTGGACCGTGCACGCGTTGGCGGTGCTGTGGCTCGGCGGTTTGCTGGCCAGGAAGTTCCGCTGGAGCATGCTCAAAGCAATTCTCGTGCTTGCCATCCCGGTCAACTATGCGTGGGACTTCTTCGTCGAAGGCATCGCCGCGGCAATGGGATGGTGGACCTATGACCCCGGGATGGGGCCGGTACTCCGATTCGCCAACGGCGGGCAGATCACGCTGCTGTGGACCATCGGCCTGATGTGCTTCTGGCCCAATCTGATCGCCTACTGGGCCGGCAAGCCACCGGTGCGCGGGCTCAATCACTTCGAGCGCTTCTTTCGCCTCGAGCGTTTCACCCGGCCCAAACCCACACCGGCGCAGACCGACACGGGTCACGTGGCGGTCAGCTCCGCGCAGACCGCTACCGCGACGTTGGCGCCGGCCGCTCAGCGCCCCAGTAATCAGCTGGAATACGATGACTTGCTCGACTACGAGGTGACCATCCCGCGCTGGAAGTTCGAGCTCGCCCGTTTCGGGTCCTGGTTCGTCGTGTTCCAGGTCAGCTTCTTCATCATGCTCGTCGCGCCGCTGGTGCTGATGCGGATCATCACCGGCAACGACAGCATCTATATCCCCTGACCACACCCCGATGCTGCCAAACGAGGAACCATGACCTATCTGCCCCCGTCCTCGCGACGTGAACTATTCAGGGAGACAATCCTTCTCGTCGGCGGCTGCCTGCTCGGCATCATCCTGCTGGGAATCGTCGTCTACTTCACCACGGTGTGACACCGCACCTTCACCACGCCGATCAACCGGAGGTCCACAGATAATGTTTGACCACATGCTTACCACGCGGAGTCAGGGTGGCTGACGCCGCGACCGTCGGCTCGCGGTATCAGCGGCCCCAATTGCGTTTGGCCCCAACGCCCACAGCCGAATCGACCCCGTTTTGGACCGGCGGACGCAATGGCGAGCTGCTGATCTTCCGCTGCCACGGCTGCGGACACTTCTACCACCCGCCCGCCCCGGTCTGCTGGCGCTGCCGAAGCTTCGACGTCGCCCCGGAGAAAGTCTCCGGGCGCGCCACGGTGGCCGCCTACACCATCAACCGTCAGCCCTGGATTCCCGGCTTCGAACCGCCCTACGTCGTCGCGATCGTCGAACTCGCCGACGAGCCCGATGTCCGGTTGATCACCAATGTCGTGGACATCGCGGTCCAAGACGTCCACGTCGATCTTGAGGTCGAGGTGTTCTTCGAAGAATGGCCGGCGGGAACCGGCGATGACGAGAGCCGGGTGTGGATTCCGTTGTTCCGGCCGGTGCGTCCAGCCGAGGCCGGTCACCACGGCCACGACAACTGAGCCGAGCGCATGCAGATTCGTGACTGGATCGATTCCAACAAGACGGCATTGGTTCTGCATCCATCCGGGATCCGGCTCAGCTTTGCCGAACTCGAGGCTCGGGCCAACCGGCTGGCTCATTATTTCCGCCAGGCGGGCCTGCGCGAGGGCGACACCGTCGCGGTGCTCATGGAGAACAACCAGCACCTGCATGCGGTGATGTGGGCGGCGCGGCGCGCCGGTCTGTACTACGCACTGATCAACACCCATCTGACCGCGGCGGAAGCCGCCTACATCATCGCCGATAGCGGCGCAACCGCGGTCATCGGCTCGCGAGCGCTCCGGCAGGTATGTGACGAACTGGCCCAACACCTCCGCAGCGGTCTGCCAGAGCTGAAGATCCTGGCCGACGACCAGCTCGAGGGCTGGCAGCGCTATCCCGACTGCGTTGCCGACCAGCCCGACACCCCGATCGCCGACGAGCGGGAAGGCGACCTGCTGCAGTACTCGTCGGGAACCACCGGACGGCCCAAAGGAATCCGGCGCGAACTGCTGCACCTACCTCCGGCCGAGGCCCCCAACATCTTGACGCCATTGCTGAACGCGGTCGGCATCAACGACGAGTCGGTGTATTTGAGCCCGGCACCGCTGTATCACACCGCCCCGTCGTTCTGGTCGATGTCGGTGCAGGCGCTGGGCGGCACCACTGTGGTTATGGAGAAGTTCGATGCCGAACAGGCCCTGGACGCCATCCAGCGTTACCGCGTCACACACGGCCAGTTCGTTCCCACGATGTTCGTCCGGATGCTCAGACTCCCTGATTCCGTGCGCAATTCGTATGACGTCTCCAGCCTGCAGCGCGTGGTCCACGCCGCTGCGCCGTGCCCGGTGGCCATCAAGCACCAGATGATCCAGTGGTGGGGGCCGATCGTCGATGAGTACTATGTCTCTTCGGAGGCAGTCGGCGCGTCGTTCACCCGGGCGCAAGACTGGTTGGCTCACCCCGGGTCGGTGGGCAAGCCGATGGTCGGCGCCCCACACATCCTCGACGAGAACGGCAATGAACTTCCGCCGGGCCAGGCCGGTGAGATCTACTACGAGGGCGGGTATCCGTTCACCTATCTCAATGACGACGCGAAGACCGCAGCAGCGCGCGACGCCCACGGATGGGTGACCGTCGGTGATGTCGGTTACCTCGATGACGACGGCTACCTCTACCTGACCGACCGGCGTCACCACATGATCATCTCCGGCGGCGTGAACATCTACCCGCAGGAAGCCGAGGACATGCTGATCACCCACCCGCGGGTGCTCGACGCCGCGGTGTTTGGCATCCTCGATGAGTCGATGGGTCAGTCGGTGAAAGCCGTCGTGCAAACCGTCGATGCCACCGACACCACCGACGAGTTCGCCGAAGAACTCCTGGCTTGGCTGCGAGAACGCCTGGCGCACTTCAAGTGTCCGCGGTCGATCTCCTTCGAGGCGCAGCTGCCTCGTTCGGACACCGGAAAGCTTTACAAGCACGAGCTTGTCACCAGGTACTCCGAACGGCCCGCCGGTCGCTGAGGACGGGCCTGCTCGCATGGTCAGCGACACCACTCCGTCGGCCGGCTTCGACTACGCACCGCTGCGGGACAAGTGGTACCGCCAGGGTTGGTACTCGACGCGCACCTGCATCGACGCATTGCGCGACGGCGCGGCCCGGCACGGCCAGAGCTCGGTGGTGTTCGTCACCGAGCACGCCGAGACCACGTCCACCGTCGCCGAGATCCACCGCCAGGCACTGGGTGTGGCGGCGGGGTTGCAGCGGTTGGGCGTGGCGCCCGGCGACGCGGTGGCGGTCCAGCTGACCAGCCGCCTCGAGTGCGCCATCGCCTACGAGGCGGTACTGCTGTGCGGGGCCGTGCTGGTGCCGATCATCCACATCTACGGCCCGCACGAGGTCGGCTTCATCCTGGCCCAAAGCGCCGCCAAGGTGCTGATCACGGCGGCGGCGTTTCGGTCGACGTCGAACCTGGACCGCCTCGAGAACTACGCACGCACCGCCGCTCACATCGTGCTCGTCGACGCGGAATCCGGCCGGGGCTATCTGGGTTGGCCCACACTGACGGCACCGTCGGGCGACTACGCCGAGCCGTCACCATCGGCCGACGACGTCTGTCTGCTGCTCTACACCTCGGGGACGACGTCAGCGCCCAAAGGGGTTCGGCACAGCCATAACTCGCTGCTGGCCGAGCAGGCCACCGTGACCGACCTCATCGCCGGCCGACCCGGTGACGTTCAGTTGGTGTCGTTCCCGCCGGGCCACATCGCCGGCGTCGGCTCACTGCTGCAGCCGCTGATGTCGGGTTCCCGCGCGGTGTTCGTCGACGGCTGGGATCCGGCCCGGGCCGCCGACATCGTGGTACGCCACCGGGTGACCTCGACCGCGGGAACCCCCTTTCACCTGGAGGGCCTGCTGGCGCTCGGCGACACCGCGGAGAAACTGGCGAGCCTGCGCGAGTTTCTGGTCGGTGCCGCGACGGTCACCGACGAGCAGGGACGACGCGCCGCCGCCGCCGGAATCACCACCTTCCGCTGTTACGGGCTCACCGAACACCCGACGGTCACCGCTGGGCACCCCGAGGAGCCCGACGCCGCACGACTGGGCACCGACGGCACACCGATGCGCGGCTCCTCGGTGCGGATCCTGGGTCCCGACGGCACACCGGTGCCGACCGGCCGGGACGGCGAAGTCGTGGTGGCCGGCCCCGACCAATTCATCGGGTATCACGATCCGGCGCTCAACGCGGCCGCGTTCACCCCCGACGGCTGGTTTCGGACCGGCGATCTCGGTCACCTCGACGCCGACGGCCGACTGAACATCACCGATCGGATCAAAGACGTGATAATCCGCGCGGGCGAGACGATTTCGTCCGGCCAGGTCGAGGAAGTGCTCAACGCCCACCCGGCGGTGCGGGAAGGCGTGGCGGTGGCGGCCCCCGACCCTCACTACGGCGACGTGGTCGGCGCAGTCGTGGTGCTGCAACCCGGAGCACACCTGGATCTCGAGGAGGTGCGCCGCCACTTCGCCGCCTCGGGTCTGGCCAGGCAGAAGACCCCCGAACGGCTCGTGATCGTGGAGTCACTGCCCCGTACCTCACTGGGCAAGGTCCGCAAGGCCGACCTGCGCGCAACCCACTTCGGCCGATGAGTCGTCCGGGTCATTTAAAGAGCTTCGTGTTATCGAGTGACGCTGAATCAAGAATGGCACGGTAGCTGGAAGCTGGTCATTCCCTTGGGCACGCCTCGCGTCGAAGCGGTGCGACGGCTGGCCAAGCTTTACGTACAATTATCTAACTATCTACCGTATTGTGTATTCGCGATCCGCCCCTGGGGCCTGCCGAAGCGAGGTTGTACGTCCGTGGTGGAAACCCTGCTCACCCTGCTTCGGGCGAGACCCCGGACGTCTCTGGCGGTGGTCACCCCCCACGTGCGCTGGAGTACGGGCGAACTGCTCGAGCGCGCCGCGGGAGCTGCGGACTGGCTTGCTGGACAGCCCGCCGAAGGCGCGCTGCACATCCCGCTGCTCGTCCCCTCGGGCCCCGACGTGCTCGCCCTGACCGTGGCGGGCGCCGCGCTGGGACTGCCGGTGGCGCCGTTGAACCCTCGTTCCGGATCCGCCGACCTGCTACCCCTGCTGGACCCGGGACTGACACCGTTGGTCGTGGTGGGCGAGGGACCGTCGGCCGACCTCGTGCGCAGTGCTGGATGCCGACCGGTGCTGCTTCCGTCGTTCCCGCGGTCAACCACGCCGCTGCCCATCCCAACGGAGACCGACGTCGCCCTGGTATTGCACACGTCCGGGACAACCGGCATCCCCAAGCGAGTGCCCGGACGTCACCGCGAGCTCGTCGCTCGCATCAGACTGCTCGCGGGGATCCTGGGCCTGACCCCGGCCTCGATCGTCACAGCGGGATCACCCCTGCACCACATCGCCGGCCTGGGCCAGCTCCTGGTGGGGCTCGGCGCCGGCTCCGCGGTCGCCCCGCTACCCGGCGGGGCAGCCGCGCACTGGGATGAGCTCGCCGCGCTGGGGGCAACGCACACGATCCTCGTGCCCACGATGCTCCACGACCTCCTGGAGCGCGGTGCGCTTACGGAGGCACCGCTGCAGGTCATCCAGTACGGCGCCGCCCCCATGGCTCCCGCCTTGGTTCGGCGCGTCATCGAGGCGCTGCCCGGGGTTCGGCTGATCCAGCTTTACGGCCAAACCGAGGGCAGTCCGCTGACCTGGCTCGACGATGACGCCCACCGGGCGTGTAGTGGGCTGGACACGGTCGGCGTCCCGCTTCCGGGGGTCGAGCTGCGGCTGGACGGGGAAGAGGTGGTCGCCCGCGCCGCTCACCTGTTCGGAGCGGTGGACGGTGCGTGGCTGCGCACTGGAGACCTCGGCACCCTCGACGCCACGGGCCGGCTGCGCCTGGTCGGGCGCGCCGGGGACCGCATCGTCCGCGGCGGCGAGAACGTCGACCCCACCGAAGTCGAGGCCCTCATCACCGGTCACCCGAGCGTGCACGAGGTTGCCATCGTCGGCGTTCCTGACGAGCGGCTCGGTCAACGGATCCGGGCCTACGTCGTCGGCGACGAGGTTGACTTCGACGAGGTCCGGGTCTGGACCCGGGCGAGAACCATGGGCTTCAAAGTCCCAGACGAGTGGGTGCAGATCCCCGAGCTCCCTCGATCACCGGCGGGCAAGGTACTGCGCCGCGCCCTGCCCAGCGCTCGTTATCGTTGCGAACTCCAACAATGAGGATAATCAGATCATGGATCTCGGACTGCAGGACGCTGCCGTCGTAGTGACCGGGGGCACCGCCGGGATGGGCCGCGCGACCGCGGAGTGCTATGCGCACGACGGCGCCCGCGTTGCGGTGCTGTCAAGGACCCGCGATGCCCTCAACGAGACGGTGGCGGCATTGCGCGCTGCCGGCAGCCCCGACGCCCTCGGCGTCCCCACGGACTTGTCCCAACCCGGTAGCGTCGACGCCGCGTTCGACCAGATCGGCTCTCGCTGGGGCTATCTCAATGTGCTGGTCAATACCGTTGGTCCGGGCGCCACGATCGTCGGTGAGTTCGACGAGCTCGATGACGCCAAGTGGGATGAGGCCATCGATCTGATGGCTATGGGGGCGATACGCACCTGCCGCGCCGCGCTGCCACTGTTACGCAAGGCCGAGTGGGCGCGAATCGTCAACGTCTCGGCGCACTCGGTGCAACGCCAATCACCAAAGCTGATCGCTTACACCGCCGGTAAGGCCGCACTCACCAGCCTGACCAAGAATCTTTCCCAGACGCTGGCGAAAGAGGGCATCTTGGTCAACACGGTATCGCCGGGAAGCTTTCTGACCGCGCAGATTCGCGACTACCTCGGCCAAGAGATGACGGCACGCGGGCTGGATCCCGACGACGCCGTCGATGTCGCCCACGTTCTGCAGGACATGTTCGGTGATGCGCTGGGTCAATTGGGCAGGGCAGGCCTGCCTGAAGAGATCGCGCCGATGATCACGATGCTGGGCTCACGACGCAACACCTACACCACCGGCGCCGACCTCAACGTCGACGGAGGTTCCGACTTCCGCTGATTGGTCGTTCCTGGTCACTTCAGCCGGCGCTCAATGCAACTCGCAGGCTCGGCACGATAAGCGCATCGCGACCGACCCAACACAAAGGGCGGCTCGGCCAGTGCAAACGTCTGCGCACGAAATGCGGTGGGGCGAATCCGTCTGCGACGTGGAACCCCGCAACCCGCCTGAGCCATTCCGTGATGATCAGGCTCAGTTCGAGTCGCGCCAGGTAGGAACCCAGGCAACGGTGCGGACCGCCACGGAATCCCCAGTGCCGGTGAACCCTGCCATCCATCACCACGGCATCGGTCGAGATCTCGTCGGGTCCGCCCCGGTTGAACGCGCCGAGGCACAGGCGTACCTGGCTATGTTCGGGCAGTGTGACACCGCCGATCGTGACCTCGGCCGTGGTGACCCGTGGAACGACGGGCGCTGGCGGCTCCGGCTGGACAATCTCCTCGACGAACACTTGCACGTCCTCAGGATCGGCGACGAGTCGTCGGCGCAGGTGGAGATCGCGAGCCAGAGCGATTAGGGCCGATGCCATTGCCGAGGTGACGGTGTCCAGCTCAGCCAGCACGAACAGATAACACAACCCGGTCGCTTCGCCGTCGTCGAGCGCAGCCTCTCCGGTGAGTAAGGCGGGAACTTCCAGGATCGGTGGCCAGACACGGGATAGAGGTTCCGGCCGTGCATGGATGGATCGAGGCGTTGGTTTCCACGTGCTTCCCTCAGTGACCCGATAACGAGTCCAGCTGGTCCCCCTTGGTCGCACCGGGGTTTGACGATCCGGCGCCCCGGCGAGTCCGTGCACCAGATGTACCCTACGATAATCAGATAACCATATATCGGATTGCCGGGTCAGCGACAAGATGTTGCCGGGCTGGGCCGTCGCGGTGGCGGCCTTGCGAGAAAGTGGGTGTGAGGATGAGGCGTTTGGTGTTCGAGGCCGAGCACGAACAGCTGCGGGAGACCGCGCGGCAGTTCATCGAGCGTGAGGTTGCACCGCATGCCGAGAAGTGGGAACGCGAGCGCATCGTCGACCGTTCGGCCTACGTCGCGGCGGCTAAGTACGGCCTGATCGGATTCAATATGCCCGAGGAGTATGGGGGTGGTGGTTCGGATGACTTCCGGTTCAACGCCGTCATCAATGAGGAGTTCGCGAAGTGGGGCAACGTCGTCCCCGCGCTGAGCCTGCAGAACGATGTCGTGGGCCCCTACTTCAGCACATTGACCAATGATGAGCAGAAGAAGCGGTGGCTGCCGGGGATCATCAGTGGGGAAACCATCGTGGCGATCGCGATGACCGAGCCCGGCGCCGGCAGTGATCTGGCCGGCATCCGCACTTCTGCGGTGCGGGACGGCGACGACTGGATCCTCAACGGCTCCAAGACGTTCATCTCCTCCGGCATCAACTGCGATCTCGTCGTGGTCGTCACGCGCACCGATCCCGCCGCCGGTCACAAGGGATTCACACTGCTCGTAGTGGATCGTGACATGGAGGGCTTCACCCGGGGGCGCAAGCTGGACAAGATGGGCCTGCCCTCACAAGACACCTCCGAATTGCACTTCGAGAACGTTCGGGTGCCGTCGGCCAATGTGCTCGGCCAGGTAGGTCGAGGGTTCTACCACTTGATGCACAACCTGCCCTCCGAGCGACTGTCGATCGCGATCTCCGCGGTCGCGGGCGCACGCGAGACCTGGCGACAGACCCTGCAGTACGCCAAGGACCGCAAGGCATTTGGACAGCCGATCGGCAGCTTCCAACACAACCGCTTCGTGATGGCTGAGCTCGACACCGAGCTGGAGATCGCCGAGCAGTACATCGATCGGTGCCTGACCGCAGTGCTGGACAACGAGTTGACGGCGGTGGAAGCCGCCAAAGCCAAGTGGTGGTGCACTGAGCTGGCCAAGAAGGTCGTCGACGCCTGTGTCCAGCTGCACGGCGGCTACGGCTATATGAACGAGTACCGGGTGGCGCGCGACTACGTCGACACCCGCATCATGACCATCTTCGGCGGCACCACTGAGATCATGAAGGACCTGATCGGCCGCGACCTGGGTCTGTGACCTCCTCGGCGGCCCTTGCTCCCAGTACAAGGAGGTTAGGTGGGTAACGATTCATACGGCGACATCAGGACCGTAACGCCCGAAGAACACTGGAAGCACTTCGAGAAGTCCTGGCGGGCACTGAAAAGCTATACCTATCTTGGCAAGACGACGCCGCACCTGGATGCCGGCGTCGACAAGGAAGCAATGCCGCTGCGCCACGATATGCGCAATTCATCGGGCGGCATCACGGCGAGCCCGTTGACGATCCTGGCGCCCGAACCCTGGTGGCGCGACGACGAATGCGTGCCCGCACCGGTGACGATGAGCTACGACATCCTCGATCCCGCCCACGACGTCGCGCGCCTGGAGGTGATTCGCGACGTGATCAGCGTGGGTCGCACCATGGGCTTCAGCCGCGCCCGCGTCGTCGACGCCGCAGACCACAGCCGGGTCATCGCGATCTCGACGGGCAGTGGGGTGAGCCTGGGTGATGTTCCGCCTGGCTTCTACCCGGTGGACAACCCGATCGATGATCTGGCCGACACCCCGGATCTGCCGCCGTTGCGCGAGGTGTTCGGCATCAGCAAGCGCGCCGACGGCACGCTGGAAATCCCGAAGGTGACACCTGAGATCGCCACGCCGCACTCGGCGCTGCACCAGGGACCCATCAACATCGCGTTGGAAGCCGCGATGACCGACCAACTCCAACGGGTCCTGGGCACTACGGACCTGCAGGTGGAGAACTACACGGTGATGTTTGTCCGGGCCGGTTACACCGGCCCGTTTGTGGCCAGCGCCGTTGTAGTCAACCCGCACGGGCCGCGGTTCGGTGTCGAGGCCACCATGATTGACGAAGCCGCCCGCGGCCGCATCATCGCCACCGCATCAGCGGCGTTCCGCCGCATCACACGTTGACATAAGCGTCAAATGCGCCGAAGACATCCCTGATATCACTCTACCCGTGTGCGGTTCTGGTCAGCGACCGGGAGACCAGCCGGACTTCGAGTTGCCTTCTAGTACAGCGTCATACCCCTGCGTAGGACAGTGTCCCTGCGTTTAGAGGACTTTCGACCCTCGGCGATCCGTGCACTTGACACTATAGTCAAGGTCCATGAGTGAGACCGCGACATTGTCGACGCAACAGCGACTCGACTACGCCATCAGCGACGCCGACCAACACGTGTATGAGAGCGCCGAAATGATCGCCGAGTATCTGGACCCGGCGTTTCGGCACAACTTCCAGCTGATCCAGATCAACGGGCGAACGACACTGATGCTCAACGAGCGGCTTTACCGCCTGGTGCCCAATCCGACCTACGACCCCGTCGCGCGACCGGGCTCGATGGTCGACTATTTCCGCGGTAACAACCCGCAGGGCCGCTCGCTCAAGGAGATCTGCGGACCGTTACAGCCTTTCGATCCGGCCTTCCGGTACCGGGAACCGCGATTGCGCGTGCTCGAACAGCAGGGCGTGGACTTCGTGTGGATGCTGCCGACCTTGGCGTTGGGGTTGGAGGAGATGCTTTGGGAGACTCCGGAAGCGCTCGCCGGGTGTGCTCGGGCGATCAATCGATGGGCGGCCCAGGAATGGACCTTCAACATCGACGATCGAGTGCACTTCGCCGGTGTCCTGTCCTTCATCGATCCGGTGGCGGCCGAGTCGGAACTGGACCTGCTGCTCGAGGCGGGCTGCCGGTTGATCGCCATGCGGCCCGCGCCGGTACGCTTACCGGGACTCCGTCGCTCGATCGGCGACCCGATCTACGATCGCGTCTGGGCCAAGATCGCCGAATCCGGTGCGGTGGTTGCCTTCCACGCCGCCGACACCGGCTACGGTGACCTGGTCGAACGCTGGGGCGAGGGCGGCCGGATGGAGGGCCAGAAGTCCTCGGCGCTCGGAGAGATTATGGGTGTGCACACCGACCGCCCGATCTATGACACCTTGGCGGCGTTGATCAGCCACGGTGTTTTCGATCGGCACCCCAAACTCAAGGTCGCCGCGGTCGAACTCGGCGCCGGTTGGGTCCCCGAACTGTTCCGCAAGATGCGCATCGCCTACGGAAAGATGCCGCAGGCCTTCGGATTCCGGGATCCAACGGACACCCTGCGTGACCGTGTCTGGGTGATGCCATTCTACGAGGACCAGCTGCAGCCCGTCGTGGACTGCATCGGCGTGGATCGGATCATCTACGGCTCGGATTACCCGCATCCGGAAGGCTTCGCCGATCCACAGGAGTATGCCGCGGAGCTGACCGGATTCTCCGACACCGACCAGCGAAAGATTCTGCGGCAGAACCTGCGTGCCTTGTCATTAGGTTAGCGCCGGTTGACCATATTGGTCGGCCTCGACCACGACGAAGTGTGAGAAGGACTTCAGACCGATCACCAACGCGCAACTTCGTGTCCGCCAGCGCCCAGGACTTCCTCGATAGCCCGCTACTTTCGGCGGCTGCGCAGATCACCGTGGGGTAAACGGCGGGTTGCCTCGCCGCCGTGCTATATAGCAATATATTTAGTTATTAGTCGACTCAACACCGTCGGGTCACCGTGGGAGATGGTTATGGAGTACACGATAGGGATCGGCCAGCTGCGCGGTGCTACGTGTGCCTACCTTCGGCAAGCGGCCGCCGGCGACACCTTACATGTGAAGCGCCGCGGTCGGATCGTGGCCAGAATCGAGGCGGTGCCAAAAGCAGCGCCCGCCAAGGGCGCCGAACAGCCGGTCGTATCGCCACCGCACCCGGCCATAGTGAATCTGAGTCATTTTCGATCCCATGCAGCGCGGTACTTGGATCGGATTGCCGAGGGGGTGGCGTCCCAGGAGCGGTGTAAAAGTGGCCTGACGTAGGCTCCGCTCGCTTGCGTTCATGATTCTATGCGGTGGCGCTGACAAGCTCGGTCGGCGCCGCGCCGGTTTCGGTGTGATTTCCCGAATTCTTTTGTGGCAGTTGGGTTAGCGGGTCGTGCAGCATGCGACGCAGATCTTGCAGGAGCCGTAACCCGGCCGGGGTCATAGTGAACCCGCGCCATCCGGCCGAGGCGCGGTCGAGTACGGCCCACAGCAGTTTCAGGCAGGAGTGTTCGCCGGGCAGCCGGCCGATCACCTTGACGCGGCGGCGGGTCTCGCCGAAGGTGCGCTCGATGAAATTGGAGTGCCGCACCCGTGTCCAGTGCTCGCGCGGAAATCGCAGGTAGACCGTCAGCGATTCGCGGTCATCGAGCAGACAGCGCACCGCCGCCGGGTAGGAGTCGCGCCAGCGCTTGGCGAACGTGTCGATGCGGCTCTGGGCGAGTTTGACCGCATCCAGGCCGGGTTCGATGTTGTCGGGCAGGTCGAAGATCGCCCAGTAATCGGCCTTGACGTCGGCCTGGGCGTTCTTGGGCACCTTGGCCAAGATATTGCGGGCGCGATGGATCAGGCAGCGTTGCCGCAGCGCTGCGCCCATGGTGCGCTCGACCGCGCCGATCAGCCCGGGTGCGCCGTCGCTGATCACCAGCAGCGGACACGCCAGGCCACGCTCGCCGAGCCCGGTCAAGAAACCCTCCCAGGCATCGCCGGACTCGCTGGCGGCCGCATCGAGCCCGACGAACACCGGTTTGCCGTCGGTGTCGATGCCCCAGGCGGCCAACACCGGCTCGGCCGAGGCATTGGCGTGGTACTTGAAGTGGCTGCCGTCGAGGAACAGGTAATCGAGCTCGATGTCGTCGAGCCGCCGCCTGCTCCAGGCCTCGAACTGGTCGCGGATGTCCTCGCAGATCCGCGACACCGTCGACTTCGATACCGCCGCAGCCTCACCCAGCGCCTCGACCAAGGTGGCCTCCACATCGCGGGTCGACAGTCCGCGCACGAACCCGGCGATCACCAGCGACTCCAGCGCGTTGGTCTTGGTCACCCCCGTGCCGAACAGCTGGGAAGCGAACCGCTCAGTGGTGCCACGCACCTTAGGCCGCTCCAGCGTCACCGGCCCCGCCGTGGTCTTCACCGTGGTCGGGCAATAGCCGTTGCGCATCCCCGCACGTGCATCCTCGGCTGCCGCGGCCCGCTGGTAGCGGTCCCGGCCCAAAAACGCGCTCACCTCGGCCTCGATCGCGGTCTGCAGCAGCAACTGCGCGCCCAGCCGGGCCACCTCCTCAATTGCACCCGCCAGATCCTCGCCGCCGGCGAACACCCCATCAATTTCTTCCTGCAACCGCTGCGCAGGCGATAACCTCTTCGACACGGACGTAGGTTCCTTTCGTCAGACTTGCCGGTCTTCGAGGGAACCTACGTCCGAACTCTTTTACACCGCCGGAGGGACACGACCGCCGAGGGCGAGTTGATCACGATCGTTCATCAGGGCAGCCAACTAGTCCGTATCTCGGGATGATCCACGGGGCCCCTTGCGGCGAGTGCGCGGTCGCGGCACGGGGGTATGCACGGACAGCTCTCAAGCGTCCGACGAATCGAGGAATATTCCATGAGTGTCGTCGTGTTCGGCGGGCCCGGCAGCCTCGGACCCGCGCTGTTCCGGCCGCCGCAGCGCCGGTCTCCGCCCCGGAAGGCGGGTCGGAGAAGGTACGGCGGTGCGAAGAGTTGACAATAATGTCGACTATCGATTATGAAGCTCTGAACTGCATAGATTGCAGTGATATGTGTGGGTCTGCCACGGTATGAAGCGCATACTTGACAATGTCGTCAGGTAGCGGTCTAGGATGCCCTTAGGCCGTGCCGGCAGGCGCTCGTGCCGGTCGCAGACCGCGCCATAAGTGGGGAGTACATGCACAATCCATTCGAGCCCGAGTTGCTGATCGAGGAGCGCGACGCAATTCGCGTGGTCACCCTCAACCGCCCGGAAGCGTTGAACGCGACCAACGAACCCCTGCACATCGCGCTGCAGTCGGTATGGCGCCACCTCGCCGCCGACGAGGAAGCGCGTGCGGTGGTGTTGACCGGAGCCGGTCGGGCGTTCAGCGCAGGCGGCGACTTCGCGCACTTCGTCGAACTCTGGGACGATCGGCCCCGGCGCCGTCGTGAGATCGAGGGTGCCCGGCGGCTGTTGACCGAGATGGTCGACTTCCCGCTGCCCGTCGTGGCCGCGGTCAACGGTCCCGCTGTAGGCCTGGGTTGCAACCTCGCCGTGCTCAGCGATGTGGTGCTGATCGCCGAGAGCGCCTACATGGCCGACCCGCACGTGAGCGTCGGTCTCACCGCCGCCGACGGCGGCGCCCCGACCTGGCCGCTGCTGATGAGCATGCTGCGGGCCAAAGAGTACCTGCTCACCAGTGAGCGCATCCCGGCCGAACAAGCCGTGGCGCTGGGGCTGGCCAACCGGGTGGTGCCCGACGCGGACCTGCTCGATCAGGCGCTGGCCGTGGCGCAACGGATCGCCAAACTGCCTCCGCAAGCGGTGCAGAGCACCAAGAGGGCACTGAACATGCACATCAAGCGCGCGGTTGCCGGGGTGCTGGAGTACGCACTGTCCGAGGAGTACGACTCGTTCGAGACCGTCGAGCACCAGGCGTTGGTCAAACGCTTCCTGGAACGGTCCGCGGCCAGGGCGCCGGAAGCGAAGTCGTGATAGTGACCTCGAGCAGCGTCGCAAGACGGCCGGATCTGACCGCTGACGTACCGGCTTACCGGCGCGCCGTGCGTGAGTACGTTGGGCAGGATCCGCTTCTGCAACGGTGGCGCAACTCTTGCTACTCCTCGACCGAGACGCACATGGCCGAGCATGCGGCGCTGATGGCGCAGCTCTTCGAGGGTGGATGGAATCGGTACGGCTGGCCCGTCGATGCGGGTGGCTTCGGCGGCGACGAGCGGCATCGCGCCGTGCTGTATGACGAACTGAGCGCGGCGGGTGTGGATGTACCCGAGCAGCAGATGCTGCTGGAGACGCTAGGGCCGGCGGTCCTGCGGTTCGCGCCGGCGCTGGGCACGCAGTTTATGCCCGCCTATCTCGCCGGGCAGGAATGGTGGGCCCAGTCGTTCTCTGAGCCCGACGCCGGTAGCGATCTGGCCGGTCTGCGGTGCCGGGCCCGCCGGCAGGGTGATCATTATGTGCTGTCCGGCCAGAAGATCTGGACCAGCCATGGGGCCACCGCCCGGCGTCTGGTCTGCCTGGTGCGGACCGGGTCGTTGGAGAGCCGGCACCGCGGGCTGACGATGGTGATGGTCGATACCGACACTCCCGGTGTCGAGATCCGTCCGATCGCGATGGCCAGTGGACAAAACGAACTGTCCGAGGTGTTCTTCGACGACGTCGAAGTGCCCGCATCTCGATTGCTGGGCGATGAGGGACAAGGCTGGCAGGTCGCGATGTTTCTGTTGCAGTTCGAACGGGTGATGTATGCCTGGTTGAGTGCCACTGTCGCTGGTCGCAAGCTACGAGAGTTGCGTGACGCTGTCGACGAACTGCCCGATGGCGGCGTGCGCCAGCTCGGCGAGTGCTACACCGACATCGCCACGCTCAAAGCGCGCAGCGCCAACACGGTGCGCCGGCTGGCCGCCGGGGACACCGTAGGTCCGGAGGCCAGCGTGGACAAGATCCTGCTGGCCACGGTCGAGACCGGCCTGCACGACGCCGCCCGCGACCTGTTGCCCGGCGAATTCCTCTTCGGCGAGGGTCCACTGGCGGCGCGATGGCGGGACGACTGGTGGTACAGCCGGGCCTCGACGATCATGGGCGGGTCCGCCGAAGTGCAACGCGGCATCATCGCCGACCGAGTGTTGAACCTGCCCAAGGAACGAACCACGTGAGCGCCGTACAGACATCGGGATTCGACACCGCGACCCGCGAGGAGATCGCCGCTTCGCTGCGTGAGCTCTTCGAAAAGCGGACCGGGGCCCAGGACATCGCGCCGCTGCTCGCCGAGCTGGGCTGGGCCGAGGTTCTGGCCGAGGATCCCGCCACCGCTGTCACGCTGCTTTTCACCGAACACGGTCGGGCACTGGCATCCTCGCGCGCGTTGGACGACGTCATGCTGGCAGAGCTGTCCGAGGTATTGCCGACCGGCCGGCGCCGGGCGGTAATTTATCCGCATCCACCGGAGGGATCGGTGGCGCTGCGCTGCGACGAGCCGATCGTCGGGCTGAGCCTCGGGTCGCTCACCGACGTCGATGAGGCCGTGCTCGCCGCGACGCTGCCCGGTGGAGCAGTGGGACTCATTGCGCTGACGGCCGCCGACTTGCGCGTGTCGGCCGAGCCCCTGGGGGGCTTCGACTTCGACAGCGGCTGGCGGATCGTGACCGCTGTCGTGGCGAAGGACGTCGAGGCCGTCTGCGCGGCAGCGCAGTGGGATCGCGCGGTGGCGGCCGGACGGCGCGCCCTGGCGGCCGAGATCCTCGGGGTTTGTGACACCGCACTTAACCTGGTTGCCTCGCACGCCGCGGCCCGGGTCCAGTTCGGACGTCCGATCGGCTCCTTTCAGGCTGTCCGCCACCGGCTTTCGGAGGCCTACGTAGCCATGGTCGGTGCCCGAGCGGTGCTCGACAACGCCTACACGGTCGCGGGAAGCAACGCAGAGGTGTGGGCGGCGCTGATCGCCAAGATCCGCGCCGGGCACGCGCAAGCGGTGCTGATGCGCCACGCGGTGCAGGTATTCGGTGCGATAGGCCTGACCAGGGAAAGCGACATTCACCGATACGTCGAGCGCGCCGCCGCGTTGGACGCACTTCTCGGTGGTCACCAAGCGCTCACCGAAGTCGTCGGCAGCGCATTTTTGGATGGCGATGAGGTGGATGCGGCGTTCGAGATGCTGTGACCGGCGCCGGTACGCGCCGCCGGCTACTGACCGGTGAATACCGCTTTTTCGCGGGCCAGGTTGGCGGCGATGCCGATCTTGCTGTCATTGGTGGCCCACAGCTTCTGCTGTTGATCGAGCTCACGCTCCAGCACCACGCGAACACGGTTCGCCAGTGGGGTCCGCAGCGTTTCCCGGATCGACTGCACGGCAAGGGGAGCAGCCGCCGCGATCTCGGCTGCCCAGTTCAGCGCTTCGGTCCGCAGCTCCGCGTCGGGCACCAGCCGATCGACCAGTCCGATCTCGAAGGCATGCTGACCATCGATGCGTCGACTGGTGTAGAGCAGGTCCATCGCGTGTTGGGCGCCCACGATGGCGGGCAACGTCTCGGAGAGCCCGAAACCCTGGTGGAAGCCCAACATCGAGAAGTTGGCGTGGAACCGGCTCGATGGGGTGGCCACCCTGAAGTCGGCTGCGCAGGCCAACCCCAAGCCTCCGCCGACGGCGGAGCCCTGCACCGCCGCGATGATCGGCACCTTCGCGTCGAACAACCGAATCGCCTCGCGGTAGAGCAGCCCCGAAGAACGGGACCGATCGCCCTCCATCTCGCCGTCGGCGAAGTTGGCCCCGGCGCAGAAATGCTTGCCCTCTGAGCACAGGACGATCGCGCGCGTGCCATGGGCGTGCAGTTCGTCTGTCGCATCGACGATCTCGCAGATGAGCTGACGGTCGAAATAGTTGGCCGGAGGCCGGTTGATCTCGATCACCGCGACATAGTCGTCGGTACTTACAGTGATGTTGCGGGTCATGTCAAACTCCGATCGTGGAACCGGCGGATGTCACGGCAGAGGTCAATCCGCCCCGTTCAGTTATGGCCTCGCCAAGGCGCAGGTTCAGCGTCGTCTCGTCGCCGAAGTCACCACGCCAGGTGTGCAGGCGCCGCGAGAACAGTTGTAGGGAGTACTCCTGCGTCATCCCGATCGCGCCGTGCGCCTGGTGGGCGGCCCTTGTCACCAGACCGGCATGGCGGTTGGCCAGCGACTTCGTCGCGACGATCTCAAACGATGCCGGCCCCCGCAGGGCGGCGGCCCCGGCCCGGTCGACAGACAGTGCTGTCAGCGCCGACGCCTGGGCGAGTTCCACGATGTGTGCCTGGACGGCTTGGAACATACCGATCGGTTTGCCGAACTGGACCCGCTGCCCAACGTAGGTTTTGGTCAGTTCGAACACCGCAGTGATCGCACCGGCCGTCTGTGCTGCGCGCAGCAGTGCCCCGCGCAGCAGGACATCGTCGACACCCATCTCGGCGGGGTAGCAGTCGACCGCGACGTCGAGGGCCCGGATCGTGTCGCGCGGCATCCCGGCCAGGTCGGCTCCCGCGGTGACATCGAGGTGCTCGGGGTTGATCAAGACTACCTGTACCCGGGCCGATTCATCGGGCACCACCGCCACGATGCGGGTGGCGCCACGCACCCAGGGAACGTGGGCTGCTGTTCCTGTCAGTCGCCCGCCGGCAAGGGCGAGTTCACCCGGATCGGGCACGACGGCAAGCGGTCCGGCAGGCACCTCGGCCCCCGCCCGCGCCAATAGCCAGGCAGCAAGACTGGTTTCGGCCAACGGCAGCGGCACCGCATAGCGGCCGGCGCCCTCCATCACCGCGAGCAGGTCCAGCAGTGAGCCCCCGGAGCCGCCGCTGTCCTCGTCGATGCCGACGAGGGGCAAACCGAGTTCGTCGACGGAGCGCCAAAGCTGCGGTGAGGGACCGTCACGTTCGACGTCGGCGATGACCTCGGGGGTGAAGCTCTTGGAGAAATAATCCCGGACCATCCCAACGAGGTCGGAATCACGGTGGACGGTTTGGCTCATGGTTTGACCAACGCTTTCGCAATGATGTTGCGCAGGATCTCGGTGGTGCCGCCCCGGATGGTGAACGCCGGCCCGGTGAGGACGGCCCTGGCGAGCAGCGACTCGTACGGGTCGGAGGACGTCAGTTCGGGTGTGCGCCCGAAATGCCGCAGCACGATCTCGATGCATTCCTGCTCGAATCGGGTGGCCATCTCCTTGGCCAGGGCAGCCTCCACCGTCGGGGATTCGCCACGGTCCACTGCCCGTGCGATCGACAGCGACAATCCGTGAAATCCCCAGCAGCGTGCGGTAACCGAACCCAATTCGGCCTGCGCCCACCCGGGCACCGCCCCGGACAGATTCGCCGACCAGTGCTGCAGCACCGGCATCACCGACATCCACCGGTCGACCCCGCCGCGTTCCAGCACCAGCTCGGCGGTGTTCTGGCCCCAGCCAGCGCCCACTTCGCCCAGTCGCATCGAATCGGCGACGAACACGTCCTCGAAGGACACCTCACAGAAGTGGCGGGTCCCATCGATGAACGGGATCGGCGAGGCGGTCAGGCCCTCGGCGTTGCGATCGACGATGAGCTGGGTCAGCCCGCGGTAGCGGTCCTCGGATGTGCGGAACAATCCCAACAGATGGGTGGCCTCCGCAGCGCCCGAGGTCCAGATCTTCGTTCCGTTGAGCATCCACCCACCGTCGACCTGGACGGCTTTTGTGCGCACCGAAGCCAGATCCGATCCCGCGTCGGGTTCGCTCATCCCGATCGCGAAGGAGAATTCACCGCTGGCGATGCGCGGCAGGAAGTGGCGCTTCTGCTCCTCGGTGCCGTTGGCGGCGATGTTGGGTCCCGACTGGCGGTCGGCGACCCAGTGCCAGCCGACGGGTGCTCCCACCGCGAGTAACTCCTCGACCACGATGAGCCGTTCGACGGCGGTGCGCCCACCGCCGCCGTACCCGCGGGGCAGGGCCATGCCCAGCCATCCCCGCGAACCCAGGTCACGCGAGAATGCCGGGTCGCTGGCGGCGGCGAAGCCGAGGCCGATGTCGTAGCTGCCCGGGGGGAGTCGCTGCGCCAGAAAGGCGCGGACTTCGTCGCGAAGCCGTAGTTCCTCGGCGCTGAGGTCGGTCGCTTCCAGCCTCATCGCCCGCTCACCGGACCATCACCAGGCCGCCATCGATCGCCAGCACCTGACCGGTCATGTAATCGGTCTCGTCGGAGGCGAGGAAAACGTAGGTGCTGGCGATCTCTTCGGGATCGGCCCA
Source organism: Mycobacterium cajalii (assembly GCF_045809005.2). Taxonomy (NCBI): domain Bacteria; kingdom Bacillati; phylum Actinomycetota; class Actinomycetes; order Mycobacteriales; family Mycobacteriaceae; genus Mycobacterium; species Mycobacterium cajalii. The sequence continues at coordinate 3,928,450 of NZ_CM141436.1, read as the reverse complement.
CCGCTTCAACGGAATCCGTTGCAGGTAATTGTCATTCAGTTTCTCGTTGCTTCGCAGATTCTCGGTCATCGGGGTCGCTGCCGCGGGAGCCACCGCGTTGACGACGATGTTGTAGGCGGCGAGCTCGCGGGCGGCCGACCGCGTCATGCCCAGCAGTGCGGCTTTGGCCGCGGCATAGTTGATCTGCCCGATTGTCCCGTTGATGCCCGCCGAGGAGGTCGTGAAGATGATGTGGCCCTTCTTGGCTTCCTGCATTCCCGGCACGACGGCCTGCAGCCAGTAGAACGAACCGTTGAGGTGGATGTCGAGCACCGTGGACCACTGCTCGTCGGTCATCTTCCACAACATCGCCGGCCGTGTCACCCCCGCGTTGCTGACCAGCACCGTGATCGTTCCCAGCTCGCCGGCGATGCGCGCCGCCGCGTCGTTGACGGCGGAGCGCTGCGACACATCGCAGGCGACGGCGATCGCCGTCCCGCCGCTGGCGGTGATCTCGTCGGCCACGCTTTGTGCACTCGACTCGTTGATGTCGACCACGGCCGCCCGGGCACCCTCGGCCGCGTAACGGATCGCGATCGCGCGGCCCAACCCTTGACCGGCGCCGGTGACTACCGCGACTCGGTCAGCGAGTCGCACCGAGTTTGACATGAATTTCCTCCTTGATGGCTTCGATGTCGGTAGTGCGGAAGCACTCAGAAGTACAAGCGGGTGATCGACTCTGCTACACAGACCGGTTTGTCACCACCCCGACGTTCCACGGTGGCCAGCCACACGACCTGAACACCGTCGGGCACGTCCTCGACAGCGGCGATGCCGAGCCGAACGCGCACCAGGGAATCAACGGGCAGCGGGGCTGGGAATCGCACTTTGTTGAGGCCGTAGTTCACGCCCATCCGTTTGTTGGTCACCTCGAAAATGTTGTTCATCAACGGGGGAAGCAACGCCAAAGTGAGGTAGCCGTGAGCGATCGTTGTGCCGAACGGCCCTTCGGCTGCCCTCGCCGGATCGACGTGGATCCACTGGTGGTCGTCGGTGGCGTCGGCGAACAGGTTGATCCGGTCTTGATCGACGGCCAACCACTCGCTCACGCCGAGCTCCTGGCCCACCAGGGACCGCAGTTCGTCGGGACCTTCTATTGTGCGCACGGAACGCCTTTCGTCGAATTGCGTTGATCGGTCATGGCTGTCGGCCGTGCAGGTCGGTCCAGCGCCCGCGGGGCACTCATCCGATGAGTCTTCGCACCACGTCGTAGTCTGCGGCGAGTACCAGATCGGTCAGGTGGGCGAGCTCCTGGTCGGGGTTGCCCAACAGGTGTTGGGACGCGGTGGCCCGTTTCAGGTAGAGCTGTATCTCGTGTTCCGCGGTCAGGGCGAGGCCGCCGTGTATCTGCATGGCGGTGCGCGCCGCCTGCCAGTACGTCTCGAGCGCGGTGATCGCGGCGACGGCTGCCGGCACCGGCGATCGTGGCTGATCGAGCCCCTCGAAGGCCGCTTCCACGGCCGCGGTGGCGGCCTGCACCGCCACGAACAGATCGGCGCAGCGGTGCTTGATGGCCTGGAACGCACCGATCGGACGACCGAACTGGATCCGAGTCTTGGCATGGTCGACCGATATGTCGAGCAGGTGCTGGGCGCCACCGACGGCGTCGGCCGCCACGGCCAGACGCGTGAGGTCTTGCAGCTGGGTCAGCACCGGTCCCGCCGGGACGGGATTGCCCATCGGCCCCATCGGAACGGCGAAAGCCTGTCGCCAGCTCACGGCGGCCACCGGCCGGGTCACATCCAGGGAGTCAAGATTGGTGACCTCAACCCCGGCGTCGGTGCGGTCAACGATGAAGAGTCCGACACCGGCGTCGGTGTGGGCGGCAACGATGAACCAGTCGGCGGTATCAGCCTCGAGAACTGCTGGGTCATCCCCGGTCAGCCGCCACACGTCGCCCTCACGAGTGACCCGCGGCGAGGTGTCATCGAGCGGGCCTACTGTCAGTGCCACCCGTGCCGCGCCCTCGGCGATGCCGGCCAGCAACTCGGCGAACTGTGCCTCGGTCCGGGCCCATCGGATCGCGGCGGGCGCGAGCACGGCACTGCTCAGATACGGCACGGGCAACAGGCAGCGCCCCGCTTCGATCAGGAACGCGGCCAACCCCGACGCCCCGACATCAGCGCCGCCGTACTGTTCTGGAACTGCGAATCCGAAGATGCCCAGCTCCGCCAGGCTTCCGACCAGGTCAGGGTCGGCACGTTGCCCCGACTCGGCAAGCCTGCGGGTACGGGTCAGCGGAGCCAGTCGCTGCAGGCCATCGCGAACCCAGAGCCGGAACTCGATCCGGTCGTCGTCGGTAAGCGCGGCCACCGGCTCCTCCTCGTGCGATGTCGGCCCAGCGATAGGGCTAATATAGTGTAATGTATAGATGATTGTGGGACGTAATGCTGTGGGGTATCGATGACTCAGGAACGGCCGGGCGAAACCGCCGGCTTCCGTGACGAGGTCCGCGCTTTTCTGTGCGACAACCTACCCGCGGATTGGGCCGGGGTCGGCGCCCTACCGGGACCGCAGCGGCGCGAGTTCGTAAGTCGGTGGCGGTGGCTCATCGGGCAAGCCAGACTGATCGGTGTCACCTGGCCGGTCGAATACGGCGGGCGCGGTCTGACCAAGATCGATCACCTTGTGGTTGTCGAGGAGTTCTCTCGGGCCGGGGTCCCCGTTGGAACGCCGGGGGATACCGTGTCGGTCAAGCTCATCGGAAACACACTGGCAGCATGGGGAACCCACGATCAGAAGTCACGATTCCTGCCACGAATCATCAGCGGCGAGGATGTGTGGTGCCAAGGCTACTCCGAGCCGGAGGCGGGTTCTGATCTCGCCAGTCTGCGAACCCGCGCCGCACTGGACGGCAACGAATGGCACATCGATGGGCAGAAGATCTGGACGTCGAACGCGCACAATGCCAACTGGATGTTCCTGCTGGCCCGGACCCAGCCGGGTGTGCCGAAGACCAAAGGCATCTCCATGTTGCTCATGCCGATGGATCAGCCGGGTGTCGATGTTCGACCGATCACCATGCTCAACGGCGCCAAGGAGTTCTGCGAGGTCTTCTTCACCGACGCGCGCACCGCGGCGGATCTGGTTGTGGGCGAGGTCAACGACGGTTGGCGGGTGGCCAATTCCCTCCTGAGCCACGAGAGGGGCGAGGAAGCGGCGGTCAACCCGATCCTGTTCGCCCACGAGCTGCGGCGGGTGTTCGACATGGCCAAGCAGCGCGGCGCCGACCAACAGCCCGGTACCCGGGAGCGCCTCGGGCGCGCCTATCTCGGCGTTGCGGTGATGAAGGCGATGGGGGACAAGATCCTTGCCTCCTACATGCGCGATGGAACCCTGGGCCCCGAGGCCTCGGTGGCGAAACTGTATTGGAGCGAATACCACCCGGGCACCACGCGCTTGGCGGTCGACATACTCGGCCGTGACGCGCTGTATTGGGAGGGCGACATTCCCATGCGCTTTTACCGAGCCGACGACGCTGGTGCGCCCAACGATTCGGGCTCGTGGCTGTCTGTTCACCTGTGCAATGCGATGGCGGGCACCATCTATGCCGGTACTTCAGAGATCCAGCGCAACATCATCGCGGAGCGCATTCTCGGGCTGCCGCGCGAGACACGTGCGATGTAGCACCACCCTCCTAGCGGGAGTTTCCGGCCTTCGTAGTTGAGCGGCGTGTCTTGTGTTGTGGTGCTTGAGGTTTGTGTGATTGGGGTGTATTACCCATATATGGCGTCGATCGTGGGTAAGCGACGCGGCAAGCAGACCTATTACTACCTGGTGGAATCGGCCCGCGTGCAGGGCAAGCCGCGCATCGTGTCTCAGCAGTATTTGGGCAGCGCGGAGGAGGTGATGGCGAAGCTGTCCGAGACGCCGGCCGGGCAGCCGATCCGTAGCCAGCACAAGCAGTTCGGGGATCTGGCTGCGGTGTGGTCGATGCTGGCCCGGCTGGATGTGGCCGGCATCGTCGACGAGGTGGCGCCCCGGTACGCGAACGCGGCCGCATCGGTGGGCACCTATCTGGCGCTGGCGTGCGCGAACCGGATTGTCGACCCGTGTTCCAAGCGCGGCTTCGCCGACTGGTGGGCGACCACGGCCGGGCCGCGGTGGGTGAAGCTGGACCGGGCCGCGGTGGATCATCGCCGGTTCTGGGACGCGATGGACCGCCTCGGCCAGACCGAACTGCGTGAGATCGAGACCCGGCTGGGACGGCGGATGGTGACCGAGTTCGGGCTGGATTTGACCGGGCTGGCGTTGGACATGACCAACTTCGCCACCTTCATCGACACCGGCAACGACCGCGCGCCGATCGCGCAGCGGGGCAAGGCCAAGCAGAAACGCACCGATCTGCGGTTGGTCGGGCTGGCCCTGGTCGTCACCCGCGACGGCGGGGTGCCGGTGATCGCGCACGCCTATCCCGGGGACCGGCCCGATGTCACCCAGTTCAGCACCGTCGTCGACGAACTGGTCACCCGCTACCGGGACCTGGTCGAGCACGTGGAGTCGCTGACCGTGGTCTATGACGCCGGGCAGAACAGCGGCGACAACCATGCGGTGGTGGAGGCGCACGGGATCGGGTTCGTCGGTTCGCTGCCGCCCAGCGATCACCCCGAACTGCTGCAGATCCCGACCCGGGACTACCGGCCCGTGGACGACGACCGCTACCCCGGGCTGCGCTATGTCGACACCACCGTCACCGCGCTCGGCGTCACCCGCCGAGCGGTGCTCACCCACTCGGCGAACCTGGCGGCCAAGCAATCCCGCGGCCTGGACCAGACCCTGGCCAAGGCCCGGCGCCGCCTGGCCGAGTTGGCCGCTCGCCTCGCGCGCGGCCGCACCCGCCGCGACCGCGACCAGGTCCAGGCCGAGATCACCGCGATCTGCAAGCCCCGCTGGGTCGCCGACATCATCACCGTCACCCTGACCGGCGAGGCGCCCGCCCAGTTGAGGCTGTCCTGGCGCACCGACACCAAGGCCCGAAAGCGCATGGAAGAGCGGCTGTTCGGCAAGCGCATCCTGTTCACCAACCGCGACTGGCCGGTGCCCGACGTGGTGGCCGCCTACCGATCGCAATCCGACGCCGAATTCGGGTTCCGCCAGCTCAAGGACCCCCACGTGGTCTCGTTCAGCCCGATGCACCACTGGACTGACTCCAAGATCCGGGTGCACGTGTTCTACTGCGTGCTCGCCCTGGCCGTCGCCCACCTGATGCGCCGCCAGACCGAGCACGCCGGGCTGCACCTGTCGGTACGCGAATTGCTCGACGAACTCGTCGGCATCCAAGAGACCGTGTTGATTTACCACGACGGCAGCAAGGGACGGCCCCGCGTGCAGCGCATGCTCACCGACATGAACCCCACCCAACAGCGACTCGCCGACCTGTTCGCAATCCACCAATACGCACCCACCCGCTGACCAACAGCGCCCAACACCGCGAGTTGGGTAATACACCAGCCCTGCCCAAAAACACAACCCCACCAGGGCAAATCAGGCCGTCGCTCAACGAAGGCCGGAAACTCCCGCTAGGGGAGCAACGCCTCGGCCAGCACAATAGGGTTGTGGAACTCGGTCCACGACCGGATCATGCCGTCATCGAATTCGAACACGGCGATGTAAGAGTTTCGGTACGGCTTCCCGGTTTTCCGGGCCGCGAAATCGCCGTGGTATCTGGCGATCACGGTCTTGCCGTCTGTTGCCGAAAGGAGTTCGTCGATGTACAGCGGATGGGGGTCAAACAGACTGGCCACCCCGGCGAAAAGCTGCCGAACCTTGTCTTTACCATCGGCATGTGACCAAAAGCCGGTGCGTTCATCCTGGAATGGCAGCCGTATTTCGATGTCGTCGGCAAACAGGGCGATAGCTTGGTCGAAGTCACCCGTCGAGAAGTGGCTTAACAGCCGCTTCACCCTGTCGGTGTGTTGCAAATCGCCTTTGACGTCAACCATTTCGAACTCCCTCCAGGGTCCCCGAATCCATACCGTGGCTCGTGCGACGCGCGGGTCGGGGACTGTCGCGAGGAGGCCCAGCGACCCGTCGAACAGCCAGCACGCTACTAGCCGCTTGACGCAAACGCCAGGTGCATCCCGCCTTTTGTGCCAACCTGCATTAAATGTGCTCGCACTCGACATCTCACGGCAGTAGGAACTGTGGACCAACGACACATCGAGGCGGGAATGACGATGGGCGACATCGTCACCGACAACGCCGAGCGGTTCCCCGATGTAACCGCCTACCGGCTCGGCTCGCGTGCGCTCAGCCACCGCGCGTTACGACAACGAAGTCTGCAACTGGTATCGGCGATGGTACAGATCGGTGTCCGCCGCGCCGACCGAGCTGCCGTGTTTGGACGCAACAGCATCGAATTCGGCGAATTGCTGGCGGCGACTGCGCTCAGTGGTATCACGCTGGCAACGATCAACTTTCGGCTCTCCAAGTCAGAAGTACTCGATGCCCTGCACCGGGTGACGCCATCGATCGTGTTCTGTGATGAGGAATTCGCCCCGGTCGTCAACGACTGCGCTGCCCAGCTGAACGGACTCCGCCACATCGTGTCCATCGGCGGGCAGCCCCCGCCCGGAATGGTGGAGTATGAGGATTTCATCGCCCAAGGGGTCGCCTCGGATCCGCCCTTCGTGGCGCGGCCCGACGACATCGCCTGCCTGCTGTTCACCAGTGGGACCACCGGAGCGTCGAAGTGTTGCATGCTCGGGCACAAAGAGCTGAGCCGAATCGCCCTCGCGGCCAACGCTGAGATGCGCACCGGCTGCGAAGACCGCGCGCTGATCAACATGCCGATGTTCCACTTTGGCGCGATCGCGATCATCGCCGCGCTGCACGCCCGCGGCGGATCGGTGGTACTACAGCGGCAGTTCGATCCGCGTGAAGCCATCGAGTTGGCCAAGACCGAACGCATCACCCTGCTGCACCTGGCTCCGGTCATGCTTCAGACGCTGTTGGACCAACCCGGCGCCGCAGCCGGTCTCGAAAACGTGCGCACGGTGCTCTATTCGGCTGCGCCGATGCCGGCGCCGACGCTGCGTCACGCGATGCGGATCATGCCACACGCCGGATTCCTCAACCTTTACGGCCAAACCGAATGCATCGTGTCCAGTCTGCCGCGCGAACTGCATTCGCTGGACACCCCGGCGGGCGTGCATCGGTTGGGTTCGGTCGGGTTTCCCTTCCCCGGCATCTCGGTGCGCATCGTCGGTGAGGACGGATCCGACGTGGCGCGTGGCGAGCCCGGGGAAATCGTCGTGCGGGCCGATTCGGTGTTTCGTGGGTACTGGAACGATCAACCGGCCACCCTCGCCACGCTGCGGGACGGGTGGTGCCACACCGGTGATATCGGACGGTTCGACGAGCACGGACTGCTGTACCTGGTCGACCGGAAAAAGGACGTCATCATCACCGGCGGTGAGAACGTCTACTCGCCCGAGGTCGAAGACGCGCTGCGCGGCCTCGACGAGGTGGTCGACTGTGCGGTGGTCGGAACGCCGGATCCGCGCTGGGGAGAAGCGGTTACCGCCGTCGTCGTGCTGCGGCCCGGTGCCGAACTCAGCCTCGCCCGGGCCCAGGAATTCCTCCGCGAGAACCTAGCGTCCTACAAGGTGCCGCGCCGGCTCGTCATCGTCGACGAACTGCCCGTGCTGCCCAGCGGCAAGATCGACAAAAAGCGCATCCGCGTCGAGGTCACCGACCGTTAGCCGATCGGCGGGCACGCTCGGGCCGAGCGGGCCGGATGGCGGGTGGGCCTCAGCGCACGGCGAAACCGGCATCGAGTGGCCAGGCTGTGCCGGTGATGAACTTGGCCTGATCGGAGACCAGGAATGCCACCGCGTTGGCGATGTCCTCGGGCGCGAGCACCGGAATGGGCAGCACGTTCTGCATGGCGGCCAGACCGGGATCGCCGGACTCGAACATCTTCTGCATCGTCTCGTTCATCACCATCCCGGTGGCCACGCCGGTCGGGTGAATGGTGTTGACGCGGATGGAGTGCTTGCCCAGGTCGTTGGCCCACACCTGCATCATGCCGACGAGGCCACGCTTTGCGGCGGTGTAGGCAAGCGCGCCGGTCACGTCCGTTCCGGTGCCCTTCAGGCCGGCGCTGGAGCTCGTGAGGACGATGGAACCCCCGCGGCCGCCGTCGATTAGCGCCGGAATCGCCGCGCGCACCGTGTTCCAGGCGCCGATCAGATCGACGTCGATGACGTCGCGGAACACCTGGTGGTCGTCGCCGCCAGACGTCAGGCGGATGACGCCGGCGTTGGCGATCACGATGTCGAGGCGACCGAATTCCGCGAGTCCGGCGGCGACGACGGCATCGACGGCGTCATGATCGCGCACGTCGGCCTGACGAGCGACGATCCGGCGGCCGGTGTTCTCGACGAGTTTGACCGTCTCCTCCAGATCCGACGGCCGAGCGTTCGGGTAGTCGATCGTGTCGATGTCGGCACAGATGTCCAGCGCGATGATGTCGCAACCGTCGCCGGCCAGCCGTACGGCATGCGCGCGACCCTGACCCCGCGCGGCCCCGGTGATGAACACGACCCGATCGTCCAAACGACCCATCTGTTTACTCCCACTTTCTCCGCACGCCAACACTGGATTCATCAACACCGGTGTGCTGTCGGTCCGGATCGACCCACCGCCACCACCGCGCTCAAACTATGGCAGTGCGATGTCAAACGTCAATAGCGCCGAAGCGAGTCGAAGCCCGAGTATCACTTGGTTGTTTCATATATGGTGGCAGTTGACTGCCAAGGTAGCCAGCGGTGACCGACGGGGTGCGCGGCGACCGTCGCTACCCGATGTTCGCGGCGGCGAACCGAACCGCGGCAGCGTCGTACTCCGATCGCCGCCGGCGGCCGACCAGAAAACTCGGTGGCGACAGGAAGGCGGTGCCGGGCAGCGCGGCGCGGGACTTCAGCATCTCTCGGGCCTGGGCGGTGTCGCCGCAGACCGCGATCGCCCAGAGCATGTCGTCGGTGACGTGCTCGGAGATCGTGTCCGGACGGCCGCCGCGGAACGCGGCGCGGATCGCGGCGACCTGGTCCTGCCACCCGTGCAATTCGACCAGCGAGTCATAGGTGCGGACCGTGAGATAAAACGCGATCTGCAGTCGCGCTTCGCGGGTGGCCCGCTGCGGGTCGGTGTCGTCGATCGCGGTTATCAGCCAACCCCACCGATGCAGGGCAGCGGCGTCCCGCCCCGAGGACGCCGCGCCGCGGGCAAGCTCAGGATCGACGACTTCGCCCCACCAGCGATCGGTGAAGACGCCGTGACCGAGCACGCCATCGGCGGTGCGGCCCGCGGTGCGCAACATGATCTTGTTGAAGGCCCCGATCAGGATTGGCACGTCGAGCCGGCCGAGGACGGGCGCGCGGATATCGGCCTCGATGTTGTAGTACTGGCCGCTGTAGCGGATCGTTTCGCCGTTTTCGGCTTCCAGGAATGCTCGGATCACCTCGACGAGTTCGGCCATCCGCGGCGCCGGGTGGTCGGCCTGTACGCCGAACCAATCCCGGTTCATCCGTGATGTTCCCGAGCCGAGGCCCAAAAACGCCCGCCCGGGGGCGATCTTGGACAGGTGGCGGACGGCGGAGGCGTGCACGAACGGTGAGCGGGCAAACGCGTAGGCGATACCGGGACCTACCATCGCTGCAGTTGTCTCCAGGGCCATTTCGGCGGACGTGACGTAGGCGTTGAGGTCGCTAAATTCGCCCGCGCAGAACGCGCCGGCTCCGGCAGCCTCCGCCTCGGCGGCACGCTGCGGGCCCGGCCAAGGCAATCCCCACTTCATGTCGATTCTCAATCCATCAGAGGTGGCTAACCTAGTTAGCTACCTAACCTTATCCTACCCCTGGCGCCAAGGCCACAACGGGCATTTATCACCCGCGTCCCGCGGCGACGGGTGCAGACCGACCCGCTGCCCACCGTCCGGCTTCCCGAGTTCACCGCGTCTCGGGCCACGCGAAATCGGCACGTGTGCACGAGCGGAATTCCCTATGATGCAGTGATCGGGCGTGCATCGCCAGACGAGATGTGCTAATGCCAAACGGCTTGAGGTGGATGAATTTTGATCATCAAGGGCAAGGTTTTCGTGGTGACCGGCGCGGGCGGCGGCATCGGCCGCGATGTGGTGTTGGCGTTGCTCGACAAGGGCGCACGAGTCGCCGCCGTCGACAACAACGGCGCCGCACTGCAGGAGACGGTCGCGCTCGCTCGCAACCACTCTGACCGGATCTCTGCACACGTCGTGGATGTCACCGACCGGGTGGCGGTGTCGTCGCTGCCCGATTCCGCGGCCCGGGAGCACGGTGTCGTCGACGGTCTCGTCAATGTCGCCGGTGTCATCCATCGCTTTGCGCGCGTCAACGACCTGGAGTTCACCGAGATCGAACGGATCATGGACATCAACTTCTACGGGGTCCTGAACATGACGAAGGCATTCTTGCCGGTGCTGTTGAAGCGTCCGCAGGCTCACATCACAGCGGTGTCGAGCATGGGTTCGTTCGTGCCCGTGCCGGGGCAAACGATCTACGGCGCCTCGAAAGCCGCCGTGAAGCTGCTGATGGAGGGACTCAACTCCGAACTGCGCGAGACCACTGTTGGCGTCAGCGTGGTGTTCCCGGGAGCCATCGCCACCAACATCGCGGTCAATTCCTGTGCGATGACGGCCGCGGAGAACGCGGCGACGGCAGCAACGATGAGGATGACCCCATCGCCCGTCGCGGCGGCCAAGCTCGTTCGCGGCATCGAGAAAGGTTCCTACCATGTACTCATCGGTTCCGATTCGGTCCTGCTGGATAAACTCTCCCGACTCATGCCTGCGCGAGCAGCAAAGATCATCTATTCGCAGATGCGTGATCTGCTGACTGACGAGCCCGGTCGGGACTGATCGGACTAAGGCGTCAAGACACCCCCGGCCGCTGCGGGGATGTTGCCGATCGATCCCAATCAGCTGTGGCGGGCCCACTCGGCGACGAGGTCGTCGACCGTCGTGAGGCGTGCCAGGAAGCCGATGGTGTTGTCCAGCACCTGTTCGGCATAGCCCATCGGGGTGCCGCCGACGGCATCGCGGGGAACGACGAGGTTGAATCCGGCCTGGCTGACGTGCCCGGCGGTGATGGGTAACGCCAAATTCAGCGATACGCCGGTCAGGACGACCGTGCGCACGCCGAGATCGCGCAGCAGGGGTAGCAGTTCGGTGCCCAGGGTGGGAAACAGACCGTGGCGGCGGGGCAGCACGAAATCAGTTGCCCCCAGCAATCCGGGAATGACCTGTGCCTCCGGGCATTCCGGCGTCCACCCGGCGGTGGCCGGTCCCAACGCCCGCCATATGCGCGCGGTCCCGGTGGGGGAGCTGCCCGCCAAAGGGCCGGCGTACGTGGCGTGAACGACATGCACGCCTGCGCCGCGGGCGGCGTCAAGAAGTCGGCCCAGAACCGGAACCAGTCCGCCGACATCGGTCGCCAAGGCCGGCAACACCGATTGTGGTCCGAGAACGCCTTGCTGGCATTCGATGCACAGGACTGCCATGGTCGCAGGGTCCTCGGGCGTGAGCGGTGATGGTGACATTGAGATCCTCGGGTGTATGGCACCCCAACACCGGGGCGCGTTGTGCTAGCGACGGATGTCCATGCTGGCGTGGACTTTCAGCACGCTGCCGGTGAGCCAGCGCCCCGAGTCGGCGATCAAGGACAAGATCGCGTTGCTGACGTCGCGCGGTTCGCTCATCGGCAGGTCCGGCAGGGCAGTCTGGATCGCATTGACCTGGTGAAGGTGGTTTTCGATCACCGTGAACAGCATCGGATTTTCCGTGATCATCGGTGTTGCACAGTCGTTTGGAGCCACCGCGTTGACGCGGATACCTTCGGGTGCAAGGAGTTTGGCGTACGCGCGCACCAGGCCCATGATCGCCAGCTTGGACATCAAGTAGGCGTCCGAGCCGCCACAGCCGTCGGTGGAGTCTAGCAGAGCCGCTGTCGAGCTGGTTGCCACGAGATTGCCGCCGAGGCCGCGTTCTCTCAGATGGGGGATCGCCACCTGGAAAGTGTTCCAGACACCGATCAACATGATGTCGATTCCGAGACGGAACGCTTCGGAAGTGTCACGCTCGTCCGGGTTGATCAGGATGACACCGGCGTTGGCGATTACCGTGTCGATGTGGCCGAAGCGGATCAGCCCGGCGTCGAAGGCCTGCTGTAGCGCGTCCTTGTCGCGGACGTCCGCCTTCGCGACGAGCATCTCCTGGCCGGTCTGCTCGACCAGGCGGGCCGTCTCGTCGAGCTCGTCGGCGGTGCCAAACTTGTAGGGCACCGCGTCGAGGTCAGTGCAGATGTCCACCCCGACGATGTTGGCGCCCTGTTCGGCGCACATGACCGCGTGCGAGCGGCCCTGGCCCCGTGCGGCACCGGTAACGAATACGACGCGGCCATCGAGTAGGGCCATGACCTGATCCTCATCTCACGGTGATCGAGGTGCGCGGCTGGGGTGGGGTTGTGTGGTCAGCCGGCTCAAATCTACCTGGGGATGCTACCTTGGGTGGCTTGAATCATACAACTATTTGATTATTTCCTTGTAGGTTGACCTTGCCGCTGCAGTGATAGGAGATCGACATGCCGGACAACCGCGATACCGCCGCTCCGCGTCCGCCGCAGGGGGATTGGCTCGGGACCCCGTATCTCTCGTTCAAGCGGGAGGGTCCGTTTGCTCTATGCACCCTCGATCGGCCGGAAGCCCGCAACGCCATGACCCCGGCCATGTACTTCGGCATCCGGTATGCCGTCAGCAGAGTCAACGCTGATCCCGACCTGGCTGGTCTGATCATCACCGGGACCGGCGACGTGTTCGCGCCCGGGGGCGACCTGGGCCAGGGTGGTGTGGACGATTGGATGGACTTCGCGGCGAACCTGGGGATGGACGTGACCCCGTTCGACAGTCTTCGCACGTCGTCGAAACCAGTGGTGGCAGCGGTCAACGGCCTCTGTCAGGGTGGGGGTCTGCAGATCGCGATGTGCAGCGACGTGGCCGTGGTCAGCGAGCGCGCGACGTTCCGGGTACCCGAACTGTTCCGCGGCATCGCCGACACCTACTACAGCCAGATGCTGGCACGCATCATCGGCCCGATCCGGACCCGGGACCTGATGCTCACCGGACGGACGCTGACCGCGCAGGAGGCACTCGACTGGGGAATCGTCAGTCGCGTGGTCGCCCATGACGCGGTCCTCGACGCCGCCCGGGACCTGCTCGCCCAGTGCGCTCGGACCGCGCCGGGTGCCCGCAGTGTGATCAAGGCGAGCCTGGACGCCTACATGGGACTCTTCGACCGCATCGGCATGCAGACCAGCCTGAACGGGGCGGAAGCTGTGGAAGGGTTCCGTGCGTTCAAGGAGAAGCGGTCGCCGGACTGGGTGCATCCCGACCTGCGGGTGACCGGCCGACTGTAGGGGCCGGCGGCCCCGAATGCCGTTTCAGCGCTGCGCGTGCCGGTGGTTTACTTCGGCGTGAAACGCTGGGCGCCGTCGAGGCGCAGCACCTCGCCGTTGACATAGCCGTTGGTGAGCAAGAATACCGCCGCGTCGGCGTACTCGCTGGGGGCTCCGAGTCGCCTGGGGAAGGGCACATTGGATGCGAACTTGGCGATCGCCTCCTCACCGACCGACTCCATGATCGGCGTCTTCATCGTTCCCGGGGCGATGGTGTTGACCCGGATACCCACCGATCCCAGATCACGGGCCGCGGCCAGTGTCAGCCCGATGACACCGGCCTTGGCCGCGGCGTAGGCGGTCTGCCCGATCTGGCCCTCGTAGCCGGCGATCGACGCCGTCAGCACCAGCGCGCCGCGCTCTGAATCCTCCCGCGGTTCGGCCGTGGCGACCGAGGCAGCGACCAGTCGAGTGAGGTTGTAGGTGCCGTTGAGGTAGAGGTCGATCGTCTTGGTGAAGCCGCCGAAATCGGCTGGGCTGCCGTCCCTCTGGACGATTCGCTGCGCGACTCCAAAACCGCCGTGTGCCACGACCCCGTAACGCAGCTGACCGAGTTGATTGGCCTGCTCGATAGCGGCCAGGATGCTTTCCTCGCTCGTCACGTCGGTGCGGACGAACACGGCCCGGCTTCCCAGCTCATCAGCCAGCGCCTTGCCCTTGTCGTCGGCGAGATCGGCGATCACCACGCCGAGGCCGTCGTTGTGCAGACGGCGCACGGTCGCCTCACCCAGACCTCCCGCGCCGCCACTGACTATGGCTGACGCGCCGTCGAATCGCTGTAGGGTCAACAGTCCTCCTTGGTAGCAGTACATTTCATTGAGTTGGTTGCGGTGCCGACTCGACATGGCCACAGCCGGCGCAGTGCCTCTAGAGAGCCGGTCGCGGTGAGGACGGCAGGTAGAAGTTGGGGGTCAGGTCTTCCTCGCGTGCGGCCAGACGATACTGCGACAGATCGTCGACGCCCTCCTCGCGCAACACCTCTTCGTCGGTGTAGAAGTGACCGCTGCAGTCCGCGGCGGGCCGGGTGACCAGTGCGTGCACCGCGTCAGCCATGATGCGCGGACTGCGCGCCTGTGCCCGCACGACGTCCTCGCCCATCGCCGCCATCATCCCGGTGCTGGCCACGGTGGTGGCCGGCCACAACGAATTGACGGCGATGGGAATCGATGCGAACTCCGCGGCCCAGCCCAGGGTCAGCAGGCTCTCGGCGTACTTGGCGACGGTGTGGCCGACGTGCGCGCCGACCCATGACGGCGCCAGGTCCAAAGGCGGCGACACGTTGACGATGTGCGCGTTGTCCGAGGCTCGCAGGTGCGGAAAGGCCGCCTGCACCAGCGCGAACGGGCCCTCCACGTTGACTGCGAGCAGGCGGTCGAACATCTTCGGCGGAAGCTTGGGGGTGCGACGCAGATCGAGCGCACCCGCATTGTTCACCACGACGTCGATGGCGCCGAAGGTCTCGGCGGCCTGCGCGACTGCACCGGCAACGGCCTCGGCGTCGCGCACGTCGCACACCAGGGGCAGCGCCCGACCGCCCGCCTCCTGCACCGCCTCGGCGGTTTCGGCCAGGGTGCCCGCGATCTTGGGATTCGGGGTATCCGTCTTGGCCACCAAGACCACGCTGGCCCCATCGGCAGCCGCACGGACCGCGATGTCGCGGCCGATACCCCGGCTGGCCCCGGTGACCACGACAACGCGATCCTTCAAGGTGCGCAAATCGCCATCGGCCATGATGCCGTCTCCTCCTGGCCACAGTTGAACGTTGTCTGGAATGCTATAACTATATAGCGTATTAATGGCGCGCCAGATGCGGCCGCCCCGCCGGATTGGAACGAGGCACTATGACCCATGTCGTTTCGATCGGCACCTATCTGCCGCCATGGCGGATCGGTGACCGCCGCGTCAAAGGGCCCGACGAGGATGCGCTGACCATGGCCGTGGCGGCGGGCCGGGCCGCTGATCCCGACGCATCGGCGCACCGGGTGATCATGGTGTCGCGCAACTTCCCGCTGTTGGAGGGCGGCAATGGTGCGGTGCTGCTGGCCGGCCTCTCATTGCCGGCCGGCACCCCGGTGGCCGAAGTCCTCGGCGGGGCGCCGGCGCTGCTGGACCAGCTCGTCAGCGCCCCGGACCACACACTGGTGATCGCCGCCGACGACAACGAGGCCGCGGCGGGGGCGTCGGCGGTGCTGACCGGCCCGGCCGGCACCACGCTGGCCGCCGCGGCGCGTCAGACCCGCAGCCTGCCCATGCTGGCGCGCGCCGATGACGGTTCCCGCCACGTATATCTTGATCCCCGGCTGCAGCGCGAGGTCGGCGTGCGGGCCACGGTCGCACGCCTGGGTCTGACCGGGTCTCCTGTCGTGGCCGCGGTCGCCGGCGGAAAAGCCGGACAGCTCGGCGGAGACTTCGACACGTCCGCCGCGCTCGACGATGCAACGGTGTCTGCTGCCGCGGTCATCCGGTTGTTGGCCGACGTGATCGATAACCGCACCCCCGGCCTGCTGTTCGCCATCGAACAATCCGCGGTCAGTGTCGGCGAATTGACGCTCGCCGACACGCCACCGCGGATCGTCCGCGACGAGGTGCCCGCCCGTGACCTGCCCAAGACACGCGTGGCAGACGGTGTGGGCATCCCGATCTCGCTACCGGCCTATGCGCGTGCGTTCGAGCCGAAAATTCGCTGGGAAGCAGCGGTTTTCGAGGAACGTCCCGGCATCGATGCAGCCCCTCAGTTCCCGCCGCGGGTCCGTGTCGATGACGCTGGCGTCCTGTCCGACGAGTACCGGCTCGAGCCGCTGCCGCGTACCGGCATCGTCTACACCCACACCACGATTCGGATTCCGGTCCCCGACCTGCCGAGCCCGTACTCACTGGCGGTGGTCCAGCTGGACGAAAGCCCGGTGCGCGTCCTGCTCAAGGTCACCGGCGTGCCGGCGGGAGAGGCCGCCATCGGGCAAGCTGGTTCCGTGGTACTGCGCAGAATCGCAACCCGAGCAGGCATCCCCGACTACGGGTACGCCTTCTGGCCGGGACGCACGGAGCAGCACACGGCACAAGGAGCCCAGGTATGAGGAACGTCGCTATCGTCGGTGCCGGGATGACCCCGTTCGCCGAACACTTCGGCCTGGGGATCAAAGACCTTGTGCCAATGGCCTATTCCGAAGCGGTGGCCCACGTCGACAAGGGCATCACAAAGTCCGAAATCGAGGCCGCCTGGTTTGGGGAGCTGTCCACCACCGATGGATTCCCGTCCGGAATCCTCGCCGATACCCTCGATCTCACCGAAATCCCTGTCACACGTATCGAAAACGCCTGTGCCACAGGTAATGACGCTATCCGAAACGGGACTCTTGCCATCGCCTCCGGCCTCTACGACGTTGTGCTGGTGCTCGGCGCCGACAAGGTGCGCGAGACGGCGACCAACGCGACGTTCTGGGAGTGGGCCGCCATGACGCGCGACAACGCCTGGGACTATCCGCTGGGTCTGGTCGCACCGGCCAACTTCGCCTTGCACGTCACCCGTTATTTACATGAGTCGCCGGCGACCAGGGAGCACATGGCCATGGTGGCGGTCAAGAACCACTTCCATGCCCTGAACAATCCCAAAGCGCAGCTGCGCTATGAGATCACCGTCGAGCAGGCACTTGCCGCGCCCATCGTGGCCGAGCCGTTCGGACTCTATGACTGCACCCCGCAGTCCGATGGCGCCGCCGCGGTGATCCTGGCCGCCGAGGATGTCGTCGACCGGTACACCGAAAGGCCGGTGTGGGTGCGCGGCGTCGGCCTCGGGATGGACCGTGTCATGCACCAGCACAAGAACGACATGACCACTTTTCCTCCGACGGTGCGGGCCGCGAAGGCGGCACTGAAGATGGCCGGGCTCACGCCCCGTGACATCGATGTCGCCGAGGTGCACGACTGCTTCACTGGAGTCGAACTGATCAGCTATGAAGACCTCGGCTTCGCCGAGCGCTTCGAGGCCTACAAGATCGTCGAAGGACGCGAGAACTACGTGGGCGGATCGATCCCGATCAACCCCAGCGGGGGATTGAAGGCCAAGGGCCACCCACCGGGCGCTACCGGGGTTGCCCAGTGCTACGAGCTGTTCAACCAGTTGCGTGGGGAGGCTGAGAATCAGGTCGACGGTGCGCGAATGGGTCTGGCGCACAATATCGGCGGTCCGACAGCCGTGTCTGCTGTGACGATCCTGTCCAACGAGAAGAATTGACGGGGAACATTGGATGACGACCTCCGAGATGCCACTCTGCTCGGCTACGAGTAGTTCGCGCCGCGGTGCTCGTCGAGAACCGTGGCAACGTCCATGACCGGGCCTCATCAACTGGTCCCCGGCGAACAAGAGTCGTTTACCTGTGAGTGCAGGCGGAAGCTTACGGGATAGGAGTTGGTAGCCCGGTGCTGAATGTCGGCGGTGGCGGACCGTGACTCGACGCCGACTGGAGCCACAGCAGCGACGCGAACAGCTGCTCGATATCGGAGCCGCCTTGTTCGCGGAAAAGCCGTATGAAGATGTCTTCATGGAGGACATTGCTGAGCGCGCGGGTGTGTCGAGAGCGACTGTGTATCACTATTATCCAAAAAAGCGAGACATGTACGTAGCGATATTCAGGCGCGCTAGCCTCGATTTTTCGTGCGGGTGGGGTTCGGGGGTGCTGAGCCATGAAGATCGCTGAGCGATAGCGATTTTGGGCTTGGGGTGTGTTTGGCCGTCCCGTGTCGCCGGGGTGGGCGGGCTTTCCTATGGCCGGTGGGTCTTTCGGGTCGTCGGGGCGGGTTTGCGGTGGTCAGGGGAAGGCGGCGCGGATGCGCTGCCAGGCGGTTGCGATGGCACCGGCCCAGCGCCAGGTGGCGTCGATGCGCAGCCGTAGTTGGCGGGCGCCGCGGGTGATGCGGGCCGCGACGTGTAGGACCCGGTAGCGGAAGGCGGTGATCTCGCAGCGGGCCAGCTGCGGGGCGTCGGTGAATCCGATCAGTTGGGCCCAGGCGACCAGATCGGCGGCGGCCAGGACGATTTCGAGCCAGGCGGCGTTGGACTGGAAATCATGACAGGGCAGGTTGGCCAGGCCGGCGGCTTTGGCTTCGCGGATGCGGTCCTCGACGCGGGCGTGCTGGCGGTGGCGCAGTTCCAGACCGGCCAGCTGCCCGGGAACCATCCCCGGTGGGGTGTCGGTGATGAAGGCGGTCACCCGCATGCCGTCGATGTCGGTGAAGCGCAGCTGCGCCCCGGGGTGTGGGCGTTCTTTGCGCAGCACCAGCCGGGTCCCGGCAGGCCAGGCCGACAGCGTGACCAGGCCGGTGGCCTCGGCCACCCACGCCCCGTCCCGGATCTGCCCATCGGAGTCGATCCCCGGATACCAGCCATCGCCGAGGTTGAGGGTGTCCACGGCGTCCTGGACCCGGGCATCGACGGGAAACCCGAAGGAGAACCCGACCCCGTGATCGCGGCAGGCCTGGGCAAACTTGTGGGTGGCTCCGGCGGAATCTGAACGCACCACCACCGCCGGCGCGGCCGGGTTCTGCGGGCCGGGACGCCAATCTGCCGGCAGCGAATCCAAAGCCTGCTGAAGGACCGTGACGTGATCGGCGGCGGTATTGGATCCGGCGTTGCCTTTGCGCAGCAGCCCGGCCAGGGCCTCACCGCCGGCGATCTGCGGGCGGTCCAGAAACGCCAGCAGCGGGTGATGGCCGAACGACTTCTTCCACGTCGGGGCCGCCTGCGCCTTGTTGTCGGAATGGTCGATGACCAGCGTGGCGTCGATGTCGATGTACAGCGGCACACCCGCCGGGGGCGTGTCATTCCATCTGTGTAAGTCCGGGGTGGTCCATCATCGGACCGCCGTTGGGCGGACAGAAGGAGTGTTTTGTGACCAAGACCATGCAGATGCCGGCTGAGGAGACGACCGCGGCGCGGCGGCTGGCCGAGATGTTCACCGAAGAGACGCTGGACTCGTTGATTAAGGATGCGGTGAAGACCGGGACCCCGATCGACGGCGCGGACGGTTTGCTGAACCAGCTGACTAAGGCCGTGCTGGAGCGGGCGCTGAATGCGGAGCTAACCCACCATCTGGGCTATGAGGCCGGCGATCCGGCCGGACGCGGATCGGGAAATTCGCGCAACGGCACCACGCCGAAAACGGTGACCACCGTCAACGGCCCGGTGCAGATCGATGCGCCGCGTGATCGCAACGGCTCGTTTGAGCCGGCGATTGTGCCGAAGAAGACCCGCCGGCTCAACAACATCAATTCGGTGGTGTTGTCGCTGTATTCACGGGGAATGACCACCCGCGATATCGAAGCCCACCTGCAGGAGGTCTATGGGGCGTCGGTGTCGCGGGAGTTGATCTCCAATATCACCGAGGTGGTGGTCGATGAGATCAAGGCCTGGCAGGCCCGCCCGCTCGATGAGGTCTACCCGATCCTCTACATCGATGGGCTGCGGCTGCGGATCGGCGACAACGGGGTCATCACCACCAAGGTCGCCTATTTGGCCATTGGCGTGGATCTGGAGGGCCGCAAACACGCCTTGGGCTGCTGGATCCAGGACTCCGAGGGGGCGAAGTTCTGGCAGAAGGTCGTCATCGACCTGCGCAACCGCGGGGTGCGCGACATCCTCATCGCCTGCTGCGACGGGCTGACCGGTCTGCCTGATGCGATCCGCTCGATCTATCCCGATACCGTGGTGCAGACCTGCGTCGTGCACGTCATTAGGAATGCGATGCGCTTCGTGTCTTATAAGGACCGCAAGAAGGTCGCCACCGCGATGCGGGCGATCTACAGTGCGCCGACCGTCGATGGAGCCGAACTCGCACTCAAGGAGTTCGACCAGCAATTCGGCGCCCAATATCCGGGTGCAATTGACGTGTGGCACAACGCCTGGGGGGAATTCGTTCCGTTCCTGGACTATCCGGTGGAGTTGCGCAAGATCGTCTACACCACCAATGCGATCGAGTCGATCAACTTCCAGTTGCGCAAGATCACCAAGAACCGTGGTCATTTCACGGACAAGGACGCCGCGATGAAGTTGCTGTACCTCGGGCTGCGCAACATCTCCAGCGAGAGAGGAGGCTATTCGGGTACTGGAACGCACAACTGGACTGTGGCGCTCAACACACTCGCCAGACTATTCCCTGGGCGAATCCCATTGTGCTAGAATACAACTCGTAGTCAAATCACCTCTGACTTACACAGAAATCGTGACAGGCTCCCCGCCGGGGGCGCGGCCCCGGCCGCCCAGGCCGCCGCCCGCGCCGATGCCCGCGCGGTGCGAACCTTCGGCAGGTGCGCGGCATCGATGCGATAATCGATCAGCCGCCACATCGTCGTTGTCGAGGCCTTGGCCCCGAACACATGCTCGCGATCTCCACACAACTGGCCGACCCCGTCGATGCAGTCCGCCCCGTCAGCCACCGCCGCGGCAAGATCGGCGAACACCGCACCCGGGGCATAAGTCCACGGCCCCTTGTAAGTATCGGCCAACACCGCCGTGACCTGCGCTGATAACCCGGTCAGATCGGCCAGTTCCCGCAACAGCCCCATCCCGGCGTGCGACACCACCCCGCGACCGTCCGCCGATACTTTCACCCGCCGCGTCACCGCGATACTCTTCACTTGCGAAGTGCCTTCCGCTCGCCATATGGAAACCTAGAGAATTCCCATTATGCGTTGCAGGACAGGCACTTTCGCGCATCAACACCCAGCTACTTCGGCATTCCGCGAAAAATCCGGGCTAGTAACCGGTTCCTGGCGCGCGTCAGCGATGATCCGCAGCTACCGCTCGCAGAACAGCTTGCCGCCGCACTCGAGGCTTACATTCAGTCTTTTGTCGATCATCCGCATGAAGCAGTGACGATCAACCGCGTTGTCGTGTCGGATGATCCGGCAATTCAGGCGATCTTCGTCGAAGAGCTACACGTTGTGGGTCAACGCCTGATTAATCAACTCGTCGCGCAGGGACATCCGCGCGATGCCACCGAGTTGACCTTAGAAGGCTGGTGGGCGTTCGTTCGCGCAGCCTGCGGGAAATGGATTCAATCGCGTCATATCTCGCGGGCTGACCTCACCGAAATTTGTTTACGCGCATTTGGTGTTGCCCGGCACTCAGGATGAGCATTATGGCGGCGTTGGCGGTGAGGATGTGGGGGTATGAAATGACCCCGCCGGGCGGGGTCCGGCGGGGTCGGTGGTGTTCAGGGTGTCGCGGTGGTGTTCAGTCTGCCGTGACTTCGGCGATGGCTGTGCGGGTGGAGGATTCGTCGACGATGGCCTTGTTGGCGCCAAACGCGGCGACGAGGGCTTGTAGCGCGAGGTTGTTGACCGCGCGGGGGTAGCCGCGGCTGGTTTGGTGGATCAACCCGATGGCGTCGTCGGAGAACAGTGCGTCGTCGCGCCCGGCCAGCTTGAGGTGGTGGTGCAGGTAGCTGGCGGTTTCTTTGTCGGTCATGGGCGCCATCGTGTAGCGCAGCCCGATGCGTTGGTCGAGCGCGGCCAGCACGCCGAGTTTCATCCGCCGCCGCAGGGTGGGCTGGCCGACGAGCAAGCAGGCGAACGGGCTCGACGAATCGAGATCATGGTTGGTGAGCAAGCGGATGGCCTCCAATTGGTCGTGACTTAAAAGGTGCGCCTCCTCGACGACGACGGTGGCTGTACGCCCGCGCTCGGCGTGTTCGGCGGCCAGCGCGTCGGCGGCCTGTGGAGCCAGGGTGGCGTGGTGGGTCAGGGGTTGGCCGCCGAGGGAGGCGACGATGCGGTGGTGGATGCCGCGTACCCCGACGGTGGGGTCGGGCAGGTAGATGATGCTGTGGCGGCTGCGGTCAAGGGCGGCCAGCGCGGCACGCACGGCGACGGTCTTGCCGGCGCCAACTTCGCCGGTGATCACGCCGATGCGCCGTTCGGCGATGCACCAGCCGATGCGGGCGACCGCTTCGTTGTGGGCGGCATGGCGGTGCAGCATGCCCGGGGCCAGGTCGCGGCCGAACGGCATCCGAGAAAAGCCGAAGTAGGAGATCAATTCCATCATCGGGGTGCGACCTCCTGGTCGGTGAGCAGGTCAAGCTGGCCGGGAATCTCCGTGCCGGCCCCGGTGAGGGCGGCGTAGTTGACGCCGCGGGCCAGTTCGGCCGCATGCGCGGTCTCGAGCAGCTGCGCGTAGTCGATACCGGACGGTTGCGGTGGTGTGCTCGGGGTTTCTGGTTTGGCCTTGGGATGGGAGTGGCGGCTGATGTGGTGCGGGATCGCCAGCCCCATCGGCACGCCGGCCAGGCGAACCTCGATGCGGGTCAGGTCGAACGGATCGAACACCAACTCGACCTTGCGCCCGACCAATGCCGGGTCAACCTCATAGGAATTGCCATGTAGTGACACGGTGGCGGTCTTGGTCACGCGCCGGTGCGCCTCCCACAGGAACGCCTCGGTGAGAGCCTCGGGTGCGGGCAGCGCGACCGGCCCAGCGGCTGACCAGCGCTCCAGCGGGGTTTGGCTGGTCTCGGAATGGATCGTGCGGTGGTAGACCGTTTCGGTCCAGGCCGCGAAATGCCGATTCAACTCGTCCAGGTCAGTCACATAGTGGCGGCCGATGGTGTCGGGCTCGCCGGTGATCTCGACCAAAAACTGGTCGCGCACGGTCCTAAAAAACCGCTCTATCTTGCCCCGACCTTCCGGCCGGTATGGTGCCGAATGCACCAGGCGCACACCGAGTTTCGCGCACGCGCGCAGCAGCCATTCATCGACGAATGCCGAGCCGCGGTCAACGTAGATCGCCTTGGGAACACCGCGTGAGGCCAGTGCCGGCCGCAACGCGGCGGCCAGCCGCACCGTGTCCTCGGCATAGCCCCACCGATAGCCCGGCAGCAGCCGGGAATGATCGTCTAAGAACGCGAACAGGTAGGTCTTTCTGAGTTGAATACGTATGCCGTGCAACGCATCCCCGGTCCACAAGTCGTTGGGGTGGGCGGCCTCGAACCGCCCGAACACTGGTGCCGACCCCGTGGCCGCGCCACCGATGAGGCCGAGCCGGTGGAAGTTACGTTGCAGGGTACGTTCGTCGGGTGCCCAGCCCAGCTGGGTCCGCAGGATTCGGCGGATCGCCGCGGCGGTGCGCTGCGGGTTCTCCCGCCGCAGCGCAACCGCCAGCTCCAGCACCTCCTCCGGGGTGCGCGGGGTGCACTGGCGCTGGTTGGGTACCAACGCGTCGAACCCGCCGGCACGCCAGTCCCTGATCCAGCGATCAATGGTCTGGCGGCTGACCCGCACGCGGCGCCCGAACGGGTCGGTGTGCTCGCGCGATGCCAGCTCGCGCACCATCTTGCCGCGTTCCTTGGTGGAGTGCGCCGCATCGGCGGCCTCCCGGATTAGCTGGTACCGGAAAAGCCCGATCGCCCGGGCCCGCTCGGACCGCACCTTCACCTCATCATCGCCGACCACTGGCCGCCTCCTTTGCTGTCTTTCAAACACATGACAGCGCACAGGTTTACGGGGTGATCGGCGTCGGCGGCAGGGTCGGTTCGTGTTGCGCTGCCGGGCCGGGCCAGCCCGGTGTCAACAATCGCCCACCCGACACCGCCACCGCGGTCTCGGCCAGCGACACCTCGGACAGCACGAACCGGCGCCCGATGGCCGCCGCCAGCGCGACGATCGCTGTCATCGCGTCGGCCAACCCGCTGCCGGTCGCCTCAGGCATCACCGGATCGGCATCCACCGCGCGCAGCCACACCGTGAACACCGACCGCACCGCCTCGGCCCGCTCACCGAAGCGACGCAGCCAGCCCCGCACCGTCTCCGCCGGACAGGCCAACTCGGCCGCGATCCGGCGAAACCCCACCCGGCGCACGGCCTTGGCCACCAACGCGGACACGACCACCGCACCCACGTCGGCGCGCCGCAGCAACGCCGTCACCGGCAACAACACGTGGGTGACGCGGCAGTCGGTGCAGCGCGACCGGCGAGGACACAACCACACCGGCCCATCCGCACCGCGCAGCAGTCGCGGCCTGGCCCGCCCCCAACCCGCCAACACCCCACTGCATGCCGGGCACCGCAGCTCACCCGCTGCCAACCTGCGCTCGACTAGATCGACATCCGCCTCTACCGTGACCACTGCGCCTCCCAAGCGCACAGACGGCCCTCCCGCAAGACTCCAGCCAGAGACACCTACCGGGGGGGCCGTCGCCTACAACGACGTGATCACCGTGCCGCCCCGGCACCGCAAGCACCAAACCAGCTACGACCAGCTGACGAGCTACTCATCGTCAACGCCGGATCGCTACCCCGTGGTGCTCAACCTGAATGCCCCCGAACAATTTGGTTGCCTTCTTGGTACCGGACAAGCCGCTTATGTACCGGATATGCGAAGTTATGAGGTCTCCGGCTCGGCAGGTTACCGACGTGCGTGCGGTCGTGACCAGCTTTGTGGGGAAGGCATTCCCAGCCGACGCTGAGATGGTGATGTTCGGCCGCGATCGAGCACGACGCGGCACGCATGTTTTTAGATCCACGAAGCCCGGATGGCTGTTTTCGAGGTGATCAACCTCCTCGAGCAGCTGGTGTCCGCAATTGGCCCGCCGTCGGGTTCGCCTGCTCGATCATCCTGCTGTCTGATCTGCTGGTGAGGTGGCAGGTACCTGCCGACCGCATGTCGCGATCGGCTTGACCGTCGGCGACGGTGGCACAGTGATGCTGTCGCCAAAGCGGTCCGCGACATGCGGTGCTGGACTAGGCGCTGGCTCTGGGGGAGCGATGTGCCGGGCTGCCGCCTCAGGCGCTGCGATCGTGGAAGGTAGCGCTCAACATGCACCTGAGCCGCGCTGCCCCAGGGTGTCCTGTAGTACGGGCTTGCGGCGGGCGTGAATTCCTGCTCGACGCAGGAGTTTTAAAGGAGCGGGTCGCCGCCTTCCGCGCGCGCCAACAAGTGATTTCGGTGTGCAGGCCGTGGCGTAGCGAACGGAGGCGCGAAGGCGCACCGACATCTCTTCTCATCGGTAGGCGGTCAGCCGCGCAGTGATCGCCACCTTGTCATCGTCGCCGAGCGCCCGCACATCGCCGACTGCGGAGTTGCGGCCGATGCGCAGCGGCGTTCCAACGTATCGGGAATTGCGGCCGGCGAGGAACGGGCGCAAGAAGTTCACGCGCAACGAGGCGGTTCGCAGATCACCCGGTTGAGCGGTGTTGAGTGCCGCCGATGCGGCCAGCTCCAAGCCCGCCGCGGCGACACCACCGTGCACGATGCCGATCTCATTATTCAGGCACGGGTCGACACGCTGCCGCAGTACCGAGGTGCCGTCGCCGCAGCTGTCAACTTCGACCGCCATCAGATCCGACAACTGCCGTGTTGACCCTCGGTACGGGTCTGCCGGGCGTTCGACCCTCCGACTTTCTGCCGGGATGAAGTACGAACGAACCGCGCCTACGCCGATGACGGTTTCACTCGAAATCAGCGTGCACAGCGCGAGGGTCGTCCCACCGACAGGGCCCAGCGGGCGCGCACGGGCGAACACTGGCTTGTCGACGTCGGCCCACTCGGCCGGGCTGAGCTCCAAAGTCAATTCCGTCGTCACCGTCCACTGATCGCTACGACGACGGTAATGGTTGGACATGCCTCCGGCGGCGTCGACGAGGATGGCCAGCAGACCCACCGCTGGCGCGCCGGTAAAAGGGTTGCACAGACCCGCCATCGGCATCGACATCGCGATAGTCGCATCGGCGAGATTGGCCTCGAGGAATTCGATTCCAAACCGCACCCGGATACTGTCGGGTGTCTCGATGTCGCGCCGGACTTCCTGCTCGTCGACGTGGTTCATTCGAGAAGGTCGACGACGGTGGACAACTTGGATCCGGCGAACAGAAACTCCTCTGCCTTCATCAGATGGCGTTGCCAGAGCCGTCCGGCCTTGTCGGCGTCGCCGGACTTGATCAGTTCCAGGACCATGCGGTGGGTCGTGGCCGAACGGCGCAGCGCCTGCTCTGCGGCTGCGCCCTCGGTCGGCTGCAACGCGCGGTTGGCCTTTTCGATGATGTGATGCAGCATGGCGCTGACGATCTGCTGCGTCTTGTTACCCGACAAGCGCGCGATGGCGGCGTGGAAATCCGTCATCTTGTCGACCGACTCTGCACCGGGCTGCAGGCGGGATTCGAGTTCGACGATCCGCTCGAGCTCGGCGATGGCGGCGGGGTCGGCCTCATTGGCCAATGCCACCACCATGGGTGTTTCCAGATTGGCCCGGGCATCGTAGACGTCTTTCAACGTCACGCCCTCATACTCCAAGATCAGCCCGGCATATCGGGCCAGTGTCTCGCGACGTGGACGCGTAACCCGGGCGCCGCCACGCACGCCACGCTGCACCTCGATCAGCGACTCCGACTCCAGTACCCGAAACGCCTCGCGCAGCGTCGGGCGCGACACCCCGAACCGCTCCATCAGTTCCGACTCCGGCGGCAGCATCGAGCCCTCGCTGATCTCGCCGCGGATGAACATCCTGCGCAGCACGGTGGCCACGCGATCGGCCATCTTCGGCTCCCGAAGATTAGTGACCTCCATAATCGCCCTCCACCTCGCTGACTGAACTCACGATTTTCGCCGGCGCGCGAGCCGGAACGTCACCTAATCAGCGCTAGTAGCCCATTGACCGGCCCATCAGATCCTTCATGATTTCGGTGGTTCCGCCATACAGGCGCTGCACCCGCGAATCGCGCCACAGTCGGGCCACCTCGTATTCGTTGATGTAGCCGTAGCCCCCGTGCAATTGCAGGCAACGGTCGATGATCTCCCACTGCACCTCAGTGGTCCACCACTTCAGGCCTGCGGCGTCCTCGGCCGTCAATTCGCCCTCGTTCAGCGCCAGGACACACTGGTCCAGATAGGTCTGCGCAGCGTCCAGCTTGGTCTGCATCTCGGCCAAGAAGTGGCGGTTCACCTGGAACTTGCCGACGGGCTGACCGAAGGCGGTGCGCTCGAGCGCGTAGGTTTTCGTCAGTTCCAATGCGCGCCGGGCCATCGGCAGCCCGTAGCAGGCGATGCCCAGCCGCTCGCTCGGGAGGTGCGAAAGGAGATGGTAGAAGCCGCGATTGAGCTCGCCCACGAGGTTTTCCTTGGGGACCCGGACGTTGTCGAAGAACAACTCCGCGGTATCGGCGGACCATTGGCCGATCTTGTCGAGCTTGCGGCCGCGGGTGAAGCCCTCCATGCCGTCCTCGATCATCAGCAGACTGATGCCCTTGCGGCCTGCCGCTGGATCGGTCTTGACGGCGGTGAGTACGAGCTTGGACAGCAGCCCATTGCTGATGAACGTCTTCTGGCCGTTGACCACCCAATGGTCGCCGGCGTCTGCCGCGGTGGTCTTGATGCCCGCCAGGTCGGAGCCGGCGGCCGGCTCCGACATTGCTATCGAGCCGATGTACTCACCAGAGATGAATTTCGGCAGCCAGCGCTCTTTCTGCTCCTCTGTGGTGAGGTCGTCGAGATATGGCACCAAAATGTCGTTTTGCACGCCCAGGCCGATGCCCACCGAACCAGTGGCCATCATCTCCTCAGAGAGAATCTGGTTGAAACGGTAATCGGTGAGTCCCATGCCTCCGAAGCGCTCCGGCAGCGCCCAGCCGATCAAGCCATGCTCACCGGCGGCGCGCCACGCCTCCCGGCTGACCTTGCCTTCGCGTTCCCACTTCTCGCTGTAGGGCGCGCATTCACGTTCGAAGAACGCGCGTGCGGTGGCGCGGAAGTCGTTGTGGATGTCGTCGAAAATGTTGCGGCGCATGTGTTATTCCTTCTTCTCAGCTGCGAGCGACGATCGCAGGTGTAGGGCGCGTCGCTGGACGCATCGCGAATAGTCGCTCGCCGAGCAGGGGTTCCAGCTGAAGGTGGGATCGGCGCAGAGTGTCAGCCCGGAACCCTCGCGCGACATAACGGTTCAGATCGTGCTCAGCGGTCAGGCCGATCGCGCCGCACGCCTGCAGCGCAGCGTCGCTGGCGGCGCGGTGCGCCCGCCCGGCCGCGGTCGTAGCGGCCTGCTCTGACGACCATCTACCGAAGTGCCGCGACGTGCCCAACAGGATGTCCGACCTGGAGTCGCGGTGACGGCCGGCCGATTCGGTGGCATCGATGGGGGAGATCAACCGGCACCCCCTTCGCGACGTTGCGGACAACCCCATCAGATAATCCGCTAAACAATTATCTATAAATGAGTACAATAGATCACGCCGACAGTCCAGCGAGAGGAAGCTCTTATGACGGCTTCACCGGTCGCCACAACCACCGTCCAGTTCAACCCCGAATCGCGCCTCTACATCGATGGTCGCCTGCGTGAATCCTCGACGGGTAAGACCATCGAAAACCTCAATCCCGCCACCGAGGAGCTGCTTGGCGTGGCAACAGACGCCGGCGCCCAGGATATGGAGGAGGCGATCGCGGCGGCCCGTCGGGCCTTCGACACCACGACATGGTCCACCGACCGTGCCTTCCGGCAGCACTGCTTGATGCAGCTCCATGAAGCGTTGCAGCAGGAGAAGGAGGATATGCGCGCCGAGCTGGTGGCCGAGGCAGGCTCTCCGCTGGGCATGACCTACATCGCGCAGTTGGACTGGCCCCTGGCCGACGCGATCCGCTGGCCCGCGCAGTACATCTCCGAGTTTCCCTGGGAGCGCCAGCTCGGCGAGGCCGCCCTGATGGGCGTGCCCTACAACCGCGTCGTGGTCAAGGAGGCGATGGGTGTCGTCGGCGCGATCACGCCGTGGAACTTCCCCGTCGAGATCATCAGCAACAAGGTCGGCCAGATCCTGGCCACCGGCAACACGATGGTGCTCAAACCGGCGATGGAAACACCGTGGAGCGCGCTGCGCTGGGGCCGCATCATCGCCGAGAAGACTGATATCCCGGCCGGTGTGGTCAACATCGTGCCCGCGTCGGACAACGACATCGCCCAGCGCCTGCTGACCGATCCGCGGGTCGACATGATCTCCTTCACCGGCTCGACCGCGGTCGGTGAGCTGATCGGTCGGCTGACCGCGGCGACCATGAAGCGCAACCTGATGGAACTCGGTGGAAAGTCGGCCTACCTGCTGCTCGACGACGCCAATCTGGCCGAGACCGTCCCAGGGTGTATCGGTGCACTGATGCACTCGGGCCAGGGCTGCGCCTTGGCCACCCGGATGCTGGTGCCCAAGGCGCACTACGTTCAGGCCGTCGAACTGGCCACCGCGGCGTTCGCCTCGGTCACCGTCGGCGACCCCAGCGACCCGGCCAACTTCGCCGGGCCGCTGGTGTCGGCCAAACAGCGCGACCGGGTGATGGACTACATCCGGGTCGCGAAGGAGCAGGGCGCCCGGGTGACCGTGGGCGGCGGCAAGCCCGAGGGGCTGGACCGCGGCTACTTCGTTGCGCCGACGGTTCTGGCCGACGTCACCCCCGAGCACCGGGTTTTCCAGGAGGAGATCTTCGGTCCCGTCATCACGATCACCCCCTACGACGGGGGTGACGACGGCGCCGTGGAGATGGCGAACAACTCCATCTACGGGCTGGCGGGCTCCGTGCTCGGGTCCGCCGAGCGGGCGATGGCTGTCGCGCGGCGCATCCGCACCGGATCGGTGAACGTCAACAGCGCCATCTTCTACGGCCCGGACGCACCGTTCGGCGGCTACAAGATGAGCGGCATCGGCCGGCAGAACGGTGTCGAGGGCTTCGAGCAGCACCTGCAGACCAAAGTCATCGCGTACTGAGTCCATCAGCAAACGAAGGAATACATGACCGACATCCTGAGCGGCATCCGTGTCGTCGAACTTGCCGCGTGGACATTCGTGCCGGCGGCCGGAGCCGTGCTCGCCGACTGGGGCGCCGATGTCATCAAGATCGAGCATCCCGAGACCGGCGACCCGCAGCGTGGCCTGATCAGTTCCGGCATCGTGACCGGCGCCGGGGGAGTGAACCACTTCGTCGAGCAGCCAAACCGGGGCAAGCGCAGCATCGGGTTGGACACCTCCAGTCCCGAGGGGCTGGAGGTGTTGATGAAGCTGCTCGAGACCGCCGACGTCTTCGTCACCAACCTGCTGCCGGACTCCCGGCAGCGGATGGGCATCGACGTCGAGCAGGTCCGGGCCCGCAACCCCAAGATCATCTACGCCCGCGGTCACGGCTACGGCACCAAAGGGGACCTGGCCTCCCAGGGCGGCTTCGATCTGGCCGCCTACTGGGCACGAGGGGGAATAGGCGAGGCCTACGCGGCCGGCGATGGCTCCTACCCGCCGATTCAGCGGCCGGCGTTCGGCGACTCCTACGGGGGGCTGGCCATCGCAGGTGGTATCGCGGCCGCCCTGGTCAAACGCGAACGCACCGGCGAGCCCTCGGTCGTCGACGTCTCCTTGCTCAATGCCGCGATCTGGCAACTGGGCCCCGACATCGTCGGGGCCGGGGTAACCGGACAGGACATTCCGAAGTTCAAGCTCGACGAGATGCCCAATCCGGTGGCCAGCATCTACAAGACCCGTGACGCCCGGTTCATCGCCTTCGTGCTATTGCAGGCGGATCGGTTCTGGGCCGATTTCTGCACCCGTCTGGGCCGCCCGGACCTGATCGACGATGAGCGCTTCGCGAATGCAATGGTGCGCTTCGGCCACCGCGTCGAGTGCATCGCGGAACTGCGTTCGGCGTTCGAGTCCCAGGACCTCGCCCACTGGGAGAAGGCGTTCGCCGGGTTCGACGGGGTGTGGGACATCATGCGCACCGCCCACGAGGTACACAGTGATCCCCAGGCGATCGTCAACGGGTATCTGCCGCAGGTCACCGACGCCAACGGCAACGAGTTCGCGCTGGCCGCCAGCCCGGTTCAGTTCGACGGGGCGCCGCTGGACCTGATCTGCGCGCCGGGGCACGGTGAACACACCGACGCGTTACTGGCCGAACTGGGGTTCAGCGAGGACGAGATCATCGATTTGAAGATCAACGCGGTGGTGCTGTAGTCGATGGCAGTCTCCGACGAGCTGGCGCGGCGGTTCCTGCACATCAACCTCAACTGCGAATCGCTGGACGCCACCGAGAAGCTTTACGCCCAACAGCTGGGTCTGTCCGCGCGAATGCGGACCGACCCCGACGCGCCGACCAACGGCAGCATCCTCGGCCTTGACGGCGAAACCTACTGCGCCACATCGTTTCTCTACGATGCCCGCGGCGGTCGCGGCGGCTGCGCGCTCGAGGCCATCGAGTACCACACGCCGGTGCTAAAACGCGATCCCAGCACTAACCCGGTGCGCCCGGGCATCCGGTCGACACTGATGACGGTGGCCGACCTGGCCGGCACCGTGACGACGCTGCGGGAGGCCGGCGTCACCATCGGCGACCCGGTCGACGGGCTGATGTCGGGAACCAAATCGGTGCTGGCGCTCGATCCCGACGGTGCGGTGATCGAACTGGCCGAGGGGCCTGCCGATCTCGACGCATCGAAGGGAGCGCTGTTCGGCGGTATCCGTATCGCGGCCATCGACGCGGAGGCGACCTCGCAGTTCCTGACCACCATAGGCTTCGCTGTGGTGGAAGCGCCGACGGTCAGGACCGTCACCGGAGACCAGCTGTCACCGGGCGGGCCATCGCAACCCGTCGAGTGCGTCGTCGCCCGGTTCGCCCTGCCCGAGGACGACCATCAATTCAGCCTCACGGTGGTCGAGCACCCCGGCAGCGCCGATGCGCCCCCAGTGCCCTGGGGCGGCAATCACCAAGGCCTCTACCGGTGCGCGCTGCGGGTGGAGAACGTCGAAAAAGCGCTGGCCGCGCTGCCTGATTCCGTTGAGCCGCAGGGTGACCCGGTGTGGTGTCCGCTACCCGGCACCAAGATCGAGGGCCTCTACATCGCGTTTCTGCGTTCACCCGACGGGGTGGTGTTCGAGTTCGTCGAGCGCCCGCTGAAGTACTTCCAGCGGTAGTTCGTCGCCTCAGGCTCCGAACAACTCGCCGATCAGCTTGCGCCGCCGCGCCCAATCGGCGCCGCGCAGATCGGCGTGGCCCGACTCGGTGACGATCATGTCGACGTCATAGGCCGGCGTGGATACCGGGCGGCTGAGCCGTTCCACCAACGGTGAGCGCCCGCCGAAGGCGGATGATACCGCGATAATCGACAGTCCACGGCGGCTCATCGCGGCCGCTGCACAGTAGTCCGGATGTCCACCGATTCCGCCCACCACTTTGTCGTCGACGCCTTCGACGTTCACCTGACCGACCGGATCGATCTCGATGGCGGTGTTGACCGCGATCAGCGGTGCGCCGTCGCGCAGGCGCGTGAAGTCGTGCGTGTAGGAGATGCCGTGCAGGATCGGTCGGCCGTCGGCCCAGTCGAATAGCCGGTCACCGCCGAGCAGGTAGGTGGCCGACGGTGTCCCGGCCAGCAGACCGCGGTCGTCGAGGTCGACGACCGCGTCGGTGAGCAGGCCGGTGTCGATCTGCAACGGCGACGACGCCCGCCGAAGCACGGCGGTGCCCAGCTGGCCCGGACCGTATTGCAGCCGGGCGCCCTCGGGAACGAGGCGCAGCACAGCGTCGGCGAGCTCGTCGTGCACCGGGTCGGGTTCCTTGTGCGGGAACCGGATTGGGCCGTCATCGCTGCGGGCGACGACCGTCACCGCCCCCCGGCTCAGCGGCGGACCGGCATCGGCCTTCGGCGCGTTGCTGTCCAGGACCGCGAGCACCGTAACCCCCGAGTCCACCAGTTCACGCTGCCAGGACACTTCGGTGCCGAAATACAAAGCGCCGTCGCGCTCGACCAGCCTGGTGACCAGTACGTCGGGTCGCAACACACCGGCCAGCAGCGCGGGAACAGCCGCCAGCCGGGTTGGCACGAACCGCGCGTTGGGGGCGCTCAGCACCCGGCGCACCCCCCAACCCGGCATCAGCGCAACGATCTCACCGAATGCTTCGGGTACCAGACCGTCCAGCGGAGTCGGCAGCCATGCCAGTACCAGCCGGACATCGCCGACCTCGCGGGCCACCTTCGACAGCACGGTGCCGACCGCGTCACCGGACTCCAGCGTGCGGACCTGTCCGACCCCATCACCCAGGACGACGGTGCTTCCGGCGCGTAGCACCGCCCGCAACCGCGATTCGCAGTCGCGAGGGAGTTCTGCGTTCACCGTTGCGCTTTCGGACTGCCTGTCATTTCCCGTCCAGGTACGCGTCATACTCACCGCAGACCGATTCCATCGCGTTGAGACGCCGGGCCAGCAACGGGATCTCGGCGTCGTTGGCGGGATCGGCGGCCTGCAGCTCGTCAAGCCGGCGCCGGGTGCGCTCGATCTCCGACACCAGTCGCCCTCTGGCCTCATCCTTGGTGAGCAAGTCCTGGTCGGCCCAATCGTCGACCGGCAGCTGCTCGATGCGCTCGAAATCTGCCACCCGGTCAGGCCGCCCTGGGGAAGTTGTAGAACCCCCGGGCATTGAGTTCCACGATCTTGTGCGCTTCGTCGTCGGGCACGTTCTCCAGCGCCTGGGCGGCACGTTCGCGGCTCTGCGGCCAGAACGAGTCCGAGTGCGGATAGTCGCACTCCCAGGTGATCTGTTCGACGCCGATCTTGTCGCGGACCTCCATCCCGAAGTCATCCTCGATGAAGCAGCCATGGAAGTGCTTCTTCCACAAGTAGCTCGGCGGATGGTCCTGGTTGATGTTATTGTAGAAGCGGTGCTTGCGCCACACGCTGTCGGCGCGCTCCAAGATGTAGGGAATCCAGCCGACGCCGCCCTCACTCAAGCCGATCTTGAGCTTGGGGTGCCGGTAGAGGGTGTGGCTGAACAACCAGTCGGTCAGTGCGGTCATCGACATGGTGCCCATCAACGTGATGAACACCGCGAACGGGGCGTCCGGCGCGATCGGGGGCGGGAAGCCGCCGGAACCGAAGTGCTGGGCCAGGACCATGCTGGTCTCCTCCATCGCCGAGAGCAGCGGATCCCAGTGATCGGAATGCACCGAGGGCAGACCCAGCTTGTCGGGCAGGTCGGGGAAGGTGATGCACTTGGCGCCCTTTTCGGCAACGCGGTGGACCTCCTTCACGCTCGCCTCGATGTCCCAGAACGGCAGCATCGCGACGGGGATGAATCGGTCGGGTGCGGTGGCGGCCCACTCATCGAGGTGGAAATCGTTCCAGGCCTTGGAGCACAACACCGCCAGTTCTTTGTCGTCACCCTCGGCGAAGACCGCGCCGGCGAAGCGGGGAAAGGACGGGAAACACGTCATCGCCTGCACACCGTCGATGTCCATATCGGCCACCCGCGCCTTGGGGTCATAGCAGCCGGGGATCATGTCGTCGTAGCGCACCGGCTCGACGCCGTACTGCTCGGGCGTTTTGCCCGCAACGGCATTCAGGCCGATGTAGGGATAGATGCGGCCCTCGTACTGCCAGACCTGACACATCTGTCCGTTGTCGGGGCGTTCCCACTCGATGATCTTCGGCCCGGCCCCGAGGTACTTCGTCGGCAGCCGGTCGCTCCACACCTTCGGGTGCTCGATCAGATGGTCATCGACGGAGATCAACTCCATCCAAGGCTGCAACGGCATCAATGTCTCCTCACGTCGGCGAACGCCATACGGCCGTGAAACGTCAAAACATTTAGTTATTTACCTGTGATAGTAGTCACCACCGTGTCGGCGCAGCAAGCAACTTGGGCCATTGCGGCGGGGGAGCCGGTGCGGTCATGGGCCGTAGTGTGCGATTTGTCGCGCCAGTTCGGCTTTGGCCACCTTGCCCAGGCCGGTCAGCGGGAATTCGTCGACGATGACCAGGCGCTCGGGCCACTTCTGCTTCATCAGGCCGCGCTCGTCGAGGAAGGCGCACAATTCGTCGAGCGTGGGATCGCGGTGCCGCGGTGATCGGCGCACCACGGCGCAGACCAGCTCACCGCGTAGCTCGTCGGGCACCCCGACCACGGCGACTTCGTCGACCATCGGGTGGTGCAGCAGTTCGCTCTCGATCTCGGCGGGCGCGATGTTCTCGCCTTTGCGAATGATGAGTTCCTTGGTGCGGCCGGTAACGACGATGTGGTCATCGGGCCGTAGCGACCCACGGTCACCGGAGCGGAACCACCCGTCGTCGGTGAGTGCCTCGGCCCACTGTTGCTCGTTGCGGTAGCCCAGGGTCATATTGGCCCCGCGCAGCTCGATCTCACCCTCGGTGTCCGGCGGCAGCACGGTCCGGCTGCCGTCGGGTTCGTAGCGCACAACGCGGATCTGGGAGCCTGGGATCGCGGCGCCGCTGGTCTGGATCTGCTGCTCGGTGGTGTCGTCGGCGCGGCTGGCGCAGATCATCGCCGCCTCGGTCATGCCGTAGGCATGGACCACGGGAACACCGAGGTGATCGCGGACCCGTCGGTGTAACTCAGGTGGGCACGGGGCGCCGCCGCCTATCAGCATGCGCAGCTTGGGCATGAGAGGTTCCGTGGCGCCGCTGCCGATCTGCGCCGATACCAGCATCTGGTAAACGACACTGCCCCCGCCGGCCACGGTGACGTTGTGTTCGGCGAGCAGCCCGGGCAGTTGCTCAGGTGTGAACTTGGGGACCATCAGCAATGGGTATCCCGCCAGTAGGGCACACGACAGGTACACCATGCCACCGATGTGGGCGATCGGAAAGCAGATTATGCCGGTCTCCGCCGGGTGGCTACCCAGGCCGAGGTACTCGGTAAATCCTTTTGCGGCCGAGAGCAATGTCGCATCGCTGTGTAGTACACCCTTGGGGCTACCGGTGGAGCCGGAGGTGAAGTAGATCCACTCTGCCTCGGTCGCGTCGCGGTTGGTTGGGGCGAGCTCTGGGTGCGCTGTGTGTCGTAGACCGCGGAGTACGGCGACGAACTCGTCGGGGACGGTGATGACGTGGACGCCGGCTGGGGCATTGGCGGCGGTGGAGCCGTCGACGATGAGCAAGTCGGCGCCGCCGACCTCGACCGCCTGCGCCACCTCGCGCTCGCGGTAGATGTGAATGATGGGCGCCTGGGTGACCGCGGAGCGAGCCAGCGCCAGCATCAGCAACGCGGCCGGGACCGTCGAGGGCAGCTGCCAGGCCACCGTCATACCCGGTCGCACGCCCTGATCGTGCAGCCACCCAGTCGCGGCCAGCGACAGCCGTGCGACCTCGCCAGCGGTGAGAACGCCGCCGTCGACATCGCGCAGCAGGGGCCGGCCGGGTCGGTCCGCCGCCATCTCATCGAGCAGGCAGGCGATCGTGCGGGGGCTCACCCACACCTCCTTGGGTTCACCGGTTGCACTAGGATTTCCTCACGAAATCGGTTACTGCGCAGGCTAATTCGTCGGGTTGGTCCAGCATGACATAGGTCGAGCTATCGTCGATGGTGCGCAGTTCGCCCTTCGGGAAGGCCTCGGCCAGCCGCTGTGCATGTGTGACCGGAAACATCTTGTCCTCGGTGCCCCACGCCATCAGCGCCGGCTTGCTGCATTCGGTGATGGCGCCGGCCGCGGCGAGTGTGTAGCGCGGGTTGAGGTCGGCGCTGAACCGGACCGCTTCGCGGCGGACTGCCGATGAGATCATGAATCCGCCGAAGATGGCAGGCTGGCGGTCGGTGGGGATGCCGTGCCGAGTGACAGCCGAGGCGAAAAACGATCGGCCCGGGCCGGTGGCCAGTGCCCGCATCACCACCGCGCCGGCGCGGGCACTCGACCCGCATAACTTTACGATCGGCGCGAACGACTTCGGGGGAAAGTGTTCGTAGCTGTCGCAATTGGTGAACACCAGCCGAG
Organism: Mycobacterium cajalii; assembly: GCF_045809005.2. Classification (NCBI taxonomy): domain Bacteria; kingdom Bacillati; phylum Actinomycetota; class Actinomycetes; order Mycobacteriales; family Mycobacteriaceae; genus Mycobacterium; species Mycobacterium cajalii. The sequence goes on along the minus strand of NZ_CM141436.1, from coordinate 3,891,198 downwards.
ACACCCGGCCGAAGTCCAGTGTCCGGTCGCCCAGCGCTGCCAGCACGATACCTCCGCCGGTGTCATTGGCGACCAGTGTGACGTCGCGCAGGTCGAGCACCTCCAGCAGGCCGACGATCCGCCGTCCCGCGGCCGCCACACCCAGGTCCGCGGCGCCGGCGGGCGTCGACTGCGCGCCGAACGGCCAGGTCGGTGCGATGCACCGGAAGCCGGCGGATAGCCGAGCGATGACGTCGTCCCACAGCGAGCCGGTCACGTACGCGCCGTGGACGAAGACCAGCGCTGGGCCCGAGCCGCTTTCGGTGTAGCGGATCTCGACGTCGCCGACGGTGACCGAACCCCCGTTCGACATCCGGGCCCGCGTCTACTTGCTGAGGATGGCGACCGCCGCGGTGCCTGGTGCCCCGTACAGCTGGGCCAGCGCGACCTGCGGGTTGTTGGGCACTTGGCGTTCGCCGGCGGTCCCGCGTAATTGGTGTACGAGTTCGTACACCTGCCGCAGGCCCGACGCTCCGACCGGCTCACCGTTGGCGAGCAGTCCGCCGTCAGTGTTGATCGGGATGCGGCCGCCGATCTGGGTGGCGCCATCGGCCAGCAGCGCCTCTTGTTCGCCGTCCTTGCAGAGCATGGTCTCGGCCATGTGGATGATCTCCGAGCCGGAATCGGTGTCCTGCAGTTGCGCGACGTCGATGTCCTCGGGGCCGATGCCGGCCTGCTCGTAGGCGGCCTTGGCCGCCTCGGCGGTGGTGCCGGGCACAATCGGCAGCGCGATGGAGGTGCGCAGGAGCTCGTAGGCGCCCTCGCGGCGGCTGCGCAGTGCCGAGGCCCGGAGATAGATCGGGGTGTCGGTGTACTGCTTGGCCTTGTCTGCGCGGCACACCACCACGGCAGCCGCGCCCTCGTTCGGGTTGCAGTACATGTACTGGCGCAGCGGGGCGTTCACAACCGGGGAGTCCAGGATGGCCCCGACGCTCATCGCCTTGCGGCGCCACGCGTGCGGCGCGAGCGCGCCGTTGGCGAAGTTTTTGGCCGCGACCAAGGCCAGCGTCTGCTCGCTGATCTTGTGGTCGTGCATGTAGCGCATGATCTTCGTGCCGAAGTAATGCGTGGTCAAGAACATGCCTTGGTCGCCGTACCACTGCGGCAGGCCGGACACTGAGGGGTCGGCGCCGAATGCGCCGCGGGGGTGTTTGTCCAGTCCCACACCGACGGCGATCTCGGCCTCGCCGACCAACACATCGCGGGCGGCCAGGGTCAACAAGGAGTTCCCTGTGGCGCATCCGCTCAAGGTGGCACGCGCGGGTAATCCGGTCATGCCGACAAGGCCGGTGACAGCCTCGGGGTTGGCCACTTCCAGGCTGCCGGCGTAGAGGCTGTCGACGTCGGTCCAGTTGATCCCAGCGTCCTTGACCGCCCGGTTGATCGCCACCGCGCCCAGCTCCAGCGCGGACCGATCTGCATACCGGCCGAAGGGGTGGATTCCGACGCCGATGATGGCGATGTCAGGACTGCTCATGGGGCTCCTTCGGGGCATGTCGGGACGAACTCGGCACTGTCGACAGGCGGCCGTCGTTCCATATTGCGTCGCTAAGTCTATAACTGTATATCGGATTAGAGATCATGGTGGCCGGCAGCGGCGACCGATGGTCAGCAACAGAATGGCCCGAGCCGGTGCCCGGGCCATTCTCCGCTCGACTGTTATGCGCCAGCGGTTTCCAGTACCGGCGGGTTCACGGCATCGGGATCGGGGTTGCGGATCGGCAGGCCCATGAACCGGCGGGCATTGTCACCCATGAAGTCATATGTGCGACGCTTGTCCATGCCCTCGGCATACTTGAAGTAACCCCTGGGGGTCTCCAGCCCTTCGGGATGCGGCCAGTCCGAGCCGAACAGCACCCTGTCCCAGCCGACCGTATTCACGACATCGGATACCCGGCCCTCCCAGAACGGGCTGACCCAGATGTTGCGGCGGAAGACCTCGTGTGGATGCTCAGGGAAGTTCTGCGGCATCTTGTTGTATGTCGATTGCAGATCGTCGAACAGCGGGTGAATCCAGGAGCTGCCGTTCTCGACGCTGGCGATACGTAGCTTCGGGAACCGGGTCAGGGTGCCGTGGCAGATCAGGCTGGTCAGCATGTCGGCGATCTCCCGGTGTCCAAGAGCCGTCCACTTGAACGCCGACATCTCGAATGCACTGCTGGTTTGCGGTGGCTCCCACTTGTCGATGTACTCCTGCAGTGGAGGTTGGCTGGCATGCAGCACGATGGGCAGTCCGGCCGCCTGGACGTCGCTCCAGAACGGGTCGAACTCGGGCAGCGCAGGCGATCGCCAGCCCTTGTAACCCTTGACCGGTGCCGGTTTGATCAGCGCGACCTTGGCCCCGTTTTCCAGGATGTACTCCAGTTCGCGGCGTGCGTTGTCGACAATCCCCAAGGTGAGCACCGGCGTCGAGTAGATCCGGTCGGCGTAGACATAGCTCCAGTGCTCCAGCATCCACTGGTTGAGCGCGTGGATGATTGCCGCAGTCAGATCAGGATCCTCGGCGGCCGAATGCTCGACCAGGTTGGCCAGGGTCGGGAAGTTCAGACATGCTTCCACCCCCTGACGGTCCATCTCGGTGATGCGGTCCTCGGGGTTGCGGGAACCGGCCGGCGCCTCGATCCCGCGACCAGACATCTCCCGCATCGAAAGTCCCTCGGGATTTTGCCCGGAGTAAAACTTCTCGTGCGCGCCCGGCGCGGCGACCCGCTCGAACGTCGGATTGGGCATGTAGTCGGTGATCTTGTTCAGGATCGCGATCCGGGTGTGCCTGCCGATCTGGACGAACTGCACCTTCGACCGGTACTGCTCAGGCAGATACTTGGTGAGCGCGTCAGGGGTTTCGTACATATGCTGATCGGCATCAAAGATCGGTGCCTCGGTGAACTGCGTCATCGCTTGTTTCTTCCTCCTACTCGGCATGGTGCCGGGCTTGAATGTACTTGACAATAGTGTCAAGTAGAGCCGGTGTAAATACCATATGAGGCGCTTTGCGGTGCGGCGATTGCCAGTTGACGTTCCCGTCGTATACGGTTTGCGGTTATGACCGTGACTTCGGGTTCGGGGCCCGCTGAGGCGCTCGACGCCGGCCGCGGCGTGCGCACGAGGACCGCGATTCTCCAAGCCAGCCGCCAACTGTTCCTCGAGCGCGGCTACGCCGGCACACCGATCAACGCGATCACCGAATCCTGTGGCATTTCGCGGGCCGGGTTCTACACCTACTTCAAGGACAAGCGGGAGGTCTTTAACGTTCTCGGCGAGACTGCCTATCACGATGTGCTCGCCGTACTTTCCGCACTGGAGGGTTTCGGCGGCCCCCTGGCGCTTGAGGATCTTCGTACCTGGGTCGGCGAATACTTTGCCTACCTCGATCGCCACGGCGCGTTCGTAATGGCGTCGGCTCACTCTGCCCCAGACGATGAGGCGTTTCGTCGCTCCCGCAACCGTATGCTCACCCGTGCCGCGTGGAAGCTGGGACATGCCATCGGTGGCGCCGGCACGCACTCGCCGGAGGTGATTGGTGTCGCCGTGATGGGTCTGCTGGACCGGTCCTGGTATGCGGTGCAGACCCAGACTGTCGCCGTGGACCGTGACGAAATGATCGCTGTGGTTGCCGAGATGATCTATGCGATGAGCCGCCTCTGACTGCTGGCCCGCTTTGCTCGGGTCGCGCCGGGTCCGGCGATGTCAGGACGGGCGGAACGCGTAGGTCAAAAGCGATTGCCCGTCAGCGGTTTCCAGCGTCGTCGTAGTCGACACCATCGGCTGGCCGATACGTAACGCGTCGGAGGAGGCACCCACGATCAGTGTCTCTACTAGCAGACCCTCAGGCAATTGGACGAAACCGACCACATAGGGCCGAAACGTCTCGGGTGTGCGGTGGCCCTTGTATGGCAGTGGTGGCGCGAACTCCTGGGTGGTGAAGGTATACAGCGTTCCTTCGGTGGACAATTCGATCGGCTCGATATCGTCTGTGCCATCGAACAATTCCGAACGCTCGGCGGGGAACCTCACGACACCCGTGGTGCGTCGGCGCGAACCGAACAGCACCGAACGGTCGCCATCGACCCGGAACAGTCCCTCTGTGATCAATGTGCTCATCTCACACCACCTCGATAACCATTGCAGCACCCATCCCGCCTCCGGCGCACATCGACAGGACGCCGATGCCGCCGCCGCGGCGGCGAAGTTCGTAGATCGCCGAGGTCACCATCCGTGCACCGGTGGCCGCGATCGGGTGGCCGAGGCTGATGCCCGAGCCGTAGACGTTGACGATCTCCTCGTCGAGTTTCAGTTCCCGCGCGCAGGCAACGGCCTGCGCGGCGAAGGCCTCGTTGATCTCGAACAGTGCGACGTCATCGATCGTACGCCCGGCCAGCCCAAGTGCCTTGGGAATTGCCGTGATCGGCCCGCTGCCCGTGCGGGTGGGTGCCACACCGACCGAGGCCCATGAGAGCACGTTGGCCAGCGGAGCGGTGTGCGAGCCGGGGGCTGTCAGAGCGACTACGGCGGCGGCGTCGTTGATGCCTGAGGAGTTGCCCGCGGTGACGGTGAAGCCGTCGATCTCCGGGTGCAGCACCTTCAGCTCTGCCAGCACCTCGAGTGTGGTGCCCCGCCGGGGGTGCTCGTCCTCTGCGAACGTGACCGTCGAGCCGTCGGCCTGGGGCACTTCGATGGGCACGATTTCGTCGACGAACGAGCCTGCGTCGATCGCTTTGATCGCGCGCTGGTGTGAACGCAGCGCCCACTCGTCCTGGTCTTGCCGGGTGATGCCGTACTGCACCGCGCAGTTGTGCGCCACGGTGATCGACATGTCGAGTGCGGGCGCATCGTCGGTGGGCGGGTGCGAGAGCGGCATCCACGGATCCTGGTAGTCCTCGGCGGACTTGCCCGTGGTGAAGGGCTTGCGCTTACGCAGAAGCGGAGTGGTGGAACAGGATTCCATCCCGCCGGCCAACACCGCACGACTCATCCCCGAGGCGATCTGACCCGCGCCCACGGCGATGGCAGTCAGGCTGGACGCGCACTGCCGGTTGACGGCCATGCCGGGGATTTCTGTGAGGCCGAGATCGACCGCGACATACCGGGCGCTATCCCCGCCGCCCTGCAAGCTCTCGGCGATCACCAGGTCCTCGAAGTCCGAGGCGGCCAGCCCGGATCGGTTGATGGCCGCGGCGACGACCGGCTTCGCGAGATCTTTGGCGTCCACATTGACCAATGCGCCCCTGCGCGCAGTACCGATCGCCGTGCGGGCGGCGGCGACGATCACTGCGCGGGACGGTGCTGTGCCCATGTCTCTCCCTGGGTCGTCTGCGAACCCGGACGGTGAGCCGGCCGGCCGGGCTAGTCTATACCGCTAAATAGATATCGGTATACCGGGTCGGCCGGGAACGGTCGGCCTCGGTTTAGTCGCGTTGCCACGACCGGCATCGTTCGATCAGGATCTGTGCCAATACTTCTGGATGGCTGATCATCAGTTCGTGGCACGCCGCGACGGGGATCTCTTGGTGTACGCCACCGAGCGCGTTGATGCTGTCGCGCTGTGCCTGCACCGACAGGGCTCGGTCGCGCGTCGTCAGGATCCAAGTGCGCGGCACGTCCTCGGGCAGGGTTCTGCGGTCGACCGGCTCGGCCCCAATCCGCGCTGATTCCGGGTATAGCCGTGACAGGGTGAACATCCGTTGTTCGCGTGTCATGCCGTTGCAGAACGCGTATCGCGCGGCGAGCTTGGGAACCTTGGTTGGCTTGCCGGTTTTGGCGGCCCGACGTGCGAAGAAGGCCAGCGGGCCGCTGAGGGTATCCACGATCGCCGTACCCTGCGGCGGGACGAACGCGGTCGCCAGGATCATCTCCCGAACCCGTGCCGGCCCCAGCTTGGTGACGACGACGGGTACTGTCACACCGGCCATCGAGTGGCCGACGATGACAATGTCGCCGAAGCCGGCGTCTTCGATGTCGCCGACGACTGAGTCCGCCCATTCGCCGATGGTGGCTGTCGCGAGATCACCCGGCTTCCGTCCGTGGCCGGGAAGGTCCACCGCCAGGATTCGTAGCCGTGGTTCGAGCCGGCGCAGTTCGGCGATCGTCAGATCCCAACAGTCTCCGGCATGTTCGCCACCGTGGACGAGGACAAGATCGGGCAGTGCCATGCGTGCGGTCCTTGGTTGGTCGCGGCCATCGGCTCGCTATTCTGGCATTGGTGTCACTTCGGTGGCAATACCGTCGACAGCTGAACTTTCTGAGATGGGCTCCGGTGATCCGCTAGTCCTGGACGGAGTGGGCTGACTGCGGTTTAGGGTTCTGACAGTCACGTCTACTGTAGGAGTTCGCGATGGATCTGCGGGTCGGCGGTAAGGGCTATGTCGTCGTTGGCGGCACTGCGGGGATGGGTTTTGCCGGAGCGCGGGCGCTCGCTGCGGACGGCGCCGCGGTCGTCGTGGTGGGACGCGACGCGGACAAGGCCAAAGCTGCCGCTGCAACACTGGCCAACGATGGCGCCGCCGCGGCGTACGGGTTGGTCGGCGATGTCGGCCAGCCCGGAGTGGCGCTGTCGATGGTCGAGGAGGCGGTGGGGCTTCTGGGTCGCCTGGACGGTATTGCTATCACGATGGGCACCGCCGGGATGATGCCGATCGACTCCGATGACGATGCCTGGGAGAACGCTTTTCGCGACGTGCTGTTGGCGACCACCCGGTGTGTGCAGGCGGCGCTGCCTCACCTGACGGCCAGCAGGGGGGCGATCGTGACCACCGCGGCTTATTCGGCGCGGGCTCCGCATGAGCCGCGGCTGCCCTATGCCAGCCTCAAGGCCGCGGTCGCGGCCTTCACCCGTGGCATCGCCCGCACCCATGGGAAGTCCGGTGTGCGCGCCAATTGCGTCGCCCCCGGCGCGGTGGAAACCGACGCATTGCACGCGCTGCGCGGACTGATCGCCGAGAGCAAAGGCTATCCCTACGAGGAGGCACTCGAGCGGGCACTCGTCGAGGACTTCGGTTTCGACGCCGCGCTGCAGCGGCCGGGACAGCCCGGGGAGATCGGCGCGCTGATCGCATTTCTGCTCTCCGACGTCTGTGGTTTCGTGACCGGCCAGACCATTTATGCAGACGGTGGTGCCCCATAGCGGGGATCGCCAGGGTTCCGGCACCTTATCTCAGCAATGCGCGAGCGACGACCTCGCGCTGAACCTCGGTGGCGCCTTCGCCGAGCCGCTTGACACGCAGATCGCGAAACCAGCGCTCCAGCGGCAGTTCGTTGGATAGTCCCAACGCGCCGTGAATCTGCATGCAGCGATCCAGCACTTGGTATGCCACTTCGGTGGCGTACAGCTTTGCCACCGAGGCATCCACTGCGACATTTCGAGCCAGGTCGGCGTTCCACGCCGCCCGGTAGGTCAGCAGGCGGGCGGCGCGCAGTTGCACCTCGCTGTCGGCCAGCATCCACCGGATGCCCTGCTTGTCGGCGAGCTTGCCGCCGAAGACATCGCGGTCTTTGGCCCATCGGCACGCCATGTCCAGCGCAGTCTGGGCGATGCCGATCGGGCCGGCGGCGTAGATGATGCGGCCGTGTACCAGGAAATCGGTGGCCAGTGAAAGTCCTTGGCCCTCTCGACCGATCAGCTGGGCGGCCGGGATTCGGACGTTATCGAAGCGCAGCTCGTAGGGGGCAAAGGATGCCATCACCGGAATGCGGCTGAACGTGAGGCCGGGGGTGTTTTTCTCGACGATGAACGCTGAAATGCCGGTGCGTCCCGCCCCGGTTCGGGCATAGACTATGCCCCAGTCGGCGTCCGGGGCGTGCGATATCCACATTTTCGACCCGTTAAGAACGTATCGCGACCCGGCGTGAACGGCTTTGAGCCGAATGGCTCGTGCGGGGTCCGATCCGCCCGACGCCTCGGTGATCGCGGTGTAGGCCTTGCTCATGGTGCCCTCGATGATCGGACGGGCATATTTCTCGAACTGCTCGGATGACGCCTTGAACATGATGTTTGGTGGGTTGCCGCCGAACGCGCCGAGCGCCGGAAAGAATGCCCCCATTCGGCATTTCGCTGCTTCCTCGGCCACCACCACCTGGCCCAGTACGCTGAGGCCGGCGCCGCCGAATTCCTCGGGTGTCTGCAGCGCCCACAACCCGATCCCGCGCGCTTTGGCCTGTAATTCGATGAGCTGTTCGCGCGGTAGTCCGGTGGCGTCGTGGTCGAGCCTGTCCTCGAGCGGATGCACATGACTGTGCATGAACCGCCGGACCGTGTCACGCAGCATGATCAGTTCGTCGGGCAACTCCCACGCGCCGGTCGCGCTCCGCACTGCCGACATGTCAGATCCGCATCAGCCGAGGGTGAATGGGTCGCGGGTCGCGCCGGACAACTCCACCCACACCGCCTTGGTCTCGGTGAAGTCCTTCACGGCATCGATGCCGTTCTCTCTGCCGATGCCGCTGTGTCCCATACCGCCGAACGGAACATGAGGACTTGCAACGCGATACGCGTTGATCCATACAGTCCCCGCCCGCAGTCGGGCGGCTACCCGATGTGCCCGGTGGATGTCTTTGGTCCACACCGAACCGGCCAGCCCGAACTCGGTGGCGTTCGCGGCGGCGACTGCCTCATCCTCGTCGCGGAAGGTCATCACCGTCAGCACGGGCCCGAAGATCTCTTCGGTTACCGCCCGCATCGAGGGGTTGACACCGGTGAGCACGGTCGGCTTGACGAACAACCCGCCGAGGTCGTCTGCCGGTTCACCGCCGTACCTGATCGTCGCGCCCTGTTCGCGGGCGGCGGCAAAGTGCGACAACACCTTTTGGTATTGCGGTTCATTGGACACGGGCCCCATTTCGGTCGTCGGATCCTTCGGGTCACCAAGCTTGATGGTGGCCGCTCGAGCGACGATCTTGTCCACCAGCACGTCGGCGACGTCCTTGTGCACCAACAGCCGTGATCCGGCCAGACACGTCTGACCGGTGGCCGCGAAGACTCCGGCGATCACACCGTTGGCCGCCGCGTCAAGGTCGGCATCGGGAAACACCACCTGAGCTGACTTCCCCCCGAGCTCCAGGCTGAACCGGGTCATGTTCGCGATCGCGGCCTTGCCCACCTGGATTCCGGTGGAAGTCGAGCCGGTGAATGCGATCTTGTCGACACCCGGGTGCGATGCCAGTGCGGCGCCGGTGCGCGGCCCCCATCCGGTGACGACATTGATCACGCCGGGCGGGAAACCCGCCTCGGTGAACAGCTTTGCGAATGCCAGCGTCGACGTCGGAGTGTGGTCGCTGGGTTTGACCACGAACGTGCAACCTGCGGCGAGTCCGGCGGCCAGCTTCCAGGTCAGCAGCAGCAGCGGCGAATTCCAGGGTGTGATCGCCCCGACCACCCCGACCGGCTCGTGGCGGGTGTAGACCAAGTAGTTCGGCTTGTCGGTGGGTACCACCTCACCCTGCAGCTTGTCCGCCAGTCCGGCGTAGTAGAAGTAATAGTCGGGCAGCGAGCGCATCTGACCGACCATCTCTCGCAGCAGCTTTCCGCCGTCGCGCACTTCCAGCTCCGCCAGGGCCTCGGCTTCGCGTGCGATGACTTCGCCGAGCCGGTAGATGAGTTTGCCGCGAGCAGTGGGGGTCAGCTGCCCCCACGTCCCCTCGAGAGCGGCCCGGGCCGCTGTCACCGCGAGATCGACGTCGACGGCCGCACCGTCGGGTACCCGGGCCCAAGGTTTGCCGGTGAACGGGTCCACGCTGTCGTAGGTCGCACCTGAGGCAGCCGCCACCTGCTTGCCGCCGATGAACAGCTCGAACTCGGTCAACTGATCGATCGCCGCGTCAGCCATGGTTCCTCCAGGTCAGCGAAATCAGGTCACCGAAAGCGCGGTGTGCGCTTGTTGGTTCGTGAGTCGGTCCGCTCGTCGCCCCTGGGGTTGCCAATCTGGGTGTAGGACAGCCCGTGCCGCTGGCGCAGGCTCGGCGACAGGTCCCGCGCTTCCCACATGGCGCGCACGGTGCCCTGGATGGCCAGGGGTCGCCGGGCCGCGATCTCGCGGGCCAATTCGGCGGCGCGAGCACGCAACTGGTCATCGGGCACGATTTCGGTGACCAAACCGATCCGCTGCGCAGTCTGGGCGGTGAGCCGTTCCTCGCTGCCCAGCAGCGCCCAGCGCATTACCTCGCCGTAGGGCACACCGAGGGACAGCATTCCCATCGGCTCCAGTGCCGACACCGCGCCCGAGTTGACGTGCGGATCGAAGAACGTCGCGCTCTCGGAGCAGATCGCGAAGTCGCATTCATTGACGAAGTACATCGCGCCCCCGGCCACCATGCCGTTCAGCGCGGCGATTACCGGCTTCCAGACCAGGTTCGCCTTAGGCCCAAGATGGGTACCGGGATCTTCCTGATTGAAGATTGGCAGGTGATACCACCACGCGCCCTTGGACACGTCGATCCCGGTACAGAACGCCCGCTCACCATTGGCGCGCACCACCGCGACAAAAATGTCATCGTCTTCGCGGACCCGCCGCCAAGTCGCGGTGAGCTCAGTGGCCATCTGCTCATTGAAGCTGTTCAACTGGTCGGGACGGTTCAGCGTCACCGTCGCCACGTGATCGATGACTTCGAACTCGATGGTGGTCGGGTTATCCCGATCGGTCACGGCCGCTCCTTACTCGGTCCCGATGTCATAGACGTTCTCCCATCCCCGCCGTTGGCTTCGCTAACCTGGCTGGCTATCTCTCGCTTCAGGATCTTGCCCGCCGGTCCGAGCGGAAACTCGTCGCGAAATTCGAAGCGCCGCGGCTGCTTGTAGCCGGCGAGTTCGGCCCGGCATAGCGCCGTCAGTTCCGCGGCGAGGCCCTCCAAGTCGACGACGGTGCCCATCGTTTTTCTGGGGATCACCACCGCGACGGGCGACTCACCCCATTCGGGATCCGGCACACCGACCACTGCGACCAGTTCAACGCGGTCGTGGCGAGCGATCACCCGCTCGATCTCGGCAGGGTAGACATTGAACCCCCCGGAGATGATCATGTCCGTTTTCCGGCCGGTGATATGCAGATAGTTCTCGGTGTCGAGGTAGCCGAGGTCGCCGGTCCGCAATCCATCGGGCTGGAATGTCTCGGCCGTCTGTTCGGGGCGGTTCCAGTATCCGATTGCATTCGCCGGGCTCTCGATGACGATCTCGCCGATCTCCCCGGCTGGCAGGGTGCCGCCGCCGTCGATGATCCGAATCGAACACATCGGGGTCTCCTGACCGCAGGAGGTGGCGATCGAAGTCTTGCCTGCAACGATGTCGCGGTGGTCTTGAGGGGTCAGGATGGTGGCCTGGCCTCCGCACTCGGTCAGTCCGTAGCGCTGCTGCAGGTCACAACCCAGCAGATCCATCGCCTTTTGCGCGAGTCCCGGCGGTACCGGGGCCGAGCCATAGGATATCCGGCGCAGGCTCGACATGTCGCGGGCCGGGCCGTTCTCGAGGATTGCCAACGTCCGTTGCAGCATCGTCGGGATGAACGTCGTGAACGTGATTCTGCTGCGTTCGATCTCGTCGATCACGGCCTGCGGATCGAACCGCTGGTGAATCACCATCGTCTGGCCGAGATAAAGCCACGACACGGTGCGCACCATGCCGCCGGCCGTGAAGAACGGTGTGGTCGCCAGCATCACGTCGGACCGGTTGGCCTCCGTCACCAGATTCGTATCGGCGGCCTGATAGAGCAATCCCCGGTGGGTGTTCATCACGCCCTTGGCGCGGCCGGTGGTGCCGCTGGTATACAAGATGACCGCGATGTCATCGGGGGAGATGTCCAGCCGCGGCAGATTCGGATCAGCTGCCGCCAGGGCGGTCTCGTAATCCGGTCCGATGGTCAAGACGATCAGGTCGTTGAGTTCGAGAGCAAACTTCTCATACTGGTCGTCGTGCACGATCGCGGCCCGCGCACCCGAATCATCGAGAATGTGGGCTACTTCGTCGGGCGCCAACCGGATGTTCACCGGCACCGCGATAAGTCCCGCCTTGGCCAGCCCGAACGAAATCTCTGGCCATTCGATACAATTGCGCGCAATCACCGGCACTCGGTCGCCTGGCGACAGCCCACGGCGCAGGAGCAAGCTGGCCAACCGCCGTGCCCGATCATCGACCTGCGACCAGGTATACACCCGGTCGCCGTCCACCAGCGCCTGCTTGTCCGGGTAGCGGCGCGCATTGTTGGCAGAGATATCCCCTACCAGCACGCGGTTCTCATATCAGGAAAGCCAATGTATCGAGTGGGGCGCTGGCGTCGATCAGATTGACGATCTTACGCAGCAGCCACAGCTCGCCCGATGTGCCGGTTCGACGCACAGTGTGGCTGACCCGCCCGGCCCAGAACCGTTGCCGGTAACGGTATTCGAACAACGCGAAATTAGACTCGACGGTCACGGTGTCCGGGGTGGTGTTGGTCACCTCGCTGTTGGACAGTACCCGGCGCATCACTGAGGGCGGGATCTGCGAATGGCGGTTACCGGTATTGAGCTGGGCCACACGGCTTTTGATGCGCCTGCGGTTGTCGTTAATATAGGCCAGTGTGGTGCGGGGGTCGTCATCGGGGTCCATCGGCACCCGGTAGAGCACGTCCTCGTCATCGGCCCACAGAGCCTCCCACTCCGAGTAGCGGCCCTCATCGGCCAACCGCGCCTCCAGGTGCAGAAAGGACAGGATCTCGGGATCCGGCAGTGGGCGCATCGCCGCCGAGATGATCGCGGACCGGTCAGCAATGTCTGTTTCGATAGTCATGGCGGTCAGGCCTTCCCGCCGACGACAGCCGCCCACTGGGCATAGAAACCTCGCTGGGGTGTCTCGGCGCTCTTGTCGGTGTTTACGATGCCCGTGTCATCGGTGACGTCGCTGTCGACACCGCGGGACAGAACCAGCCACTCGGGCTCTTCGGCGGCCAGACCGGCCTGGTTTCGCATGCCGATCTCACCGTCATCGGCGATCAGGAAGCCCGCTGGTCCCATCGCGCCCTCGGCACGACGAAGGGTGCGCTCGTTAAGTGTGTCCTGGCCCGGGATGAGGACCGCGGTGGTGTAGGCGACCGTGCGGTCGGTGGCCTGCGGTTCGACGAACATCACGTTCATCTCTGCCAGAAACAGGTTGGGCCAGATCAGCGTGTGCGGCGGGCCGACCACCAACGCATCGTGCGCCTGCTCGGGCCCATAGGCGTTCTCGAGTGCGCCGACATACTCAGTGAGCTTGGCCCGTGGAATTCGGCCGTACCAGACGAATTCCTCATCGAGCTTGCGGTATTCGTTGCTGTAATCGATCTCAGAGTGCCCCTCGCCGATATCGCGGACGAGTACATCGACCTTGGTAGGTATGTGCGAAACCTTTGCGGGACGAATCGCGTCGTACACCGAGGCATGGGTAAACAGCGCGTGATAGCCGTCGACATTGTTCTCCACCACCATTTTCCAGTTGGCGTGATGCAGATGCTTCATCCAGTTGGCGCGCAGGTCGATAGAGTGGGTGGGAGACAGGTTGAGCAGTCGGTCAATCGCATGGGTCGCCTTGCCCAGATGTTCGCCCAGAGTGACGCCCTCGGGCGACAGTGACGCAAAGATGAACCCGCCGTAGCTATCCACCCGCGGCGCTTCGGCCAGGCCCAGTTCGGAGCGCACCTGGTTAAACGCCTCACCGTAGGCCTCGCGCATCGGGACACCGGTCAGCGCACCGGTATTGGCGAAGGTCCAGCCGTGATAAGGACAGCGGAACGAGTTGGCATTGCCCTTCTCGGCATTGCACAGCTTGTTAGCGCGATGCGTGCATCGGTTCAACAGCACCCGTATCACATCGTCGTTCCCACGCGTCACCACGACGGGCTCACGGCCCATTTTCCGGGTCAGGTAGTCGCCGCGTTCGCTGACTTCGCTCTCGTGGGCAACGTATACCCATCCTTTCTTGAAGATCGTGTCCATCTCGCGGGCGAAGATCTCCGGTGACGTGTAGACCGAGCCGTGCACACGGTCGGGCCGCACGATTGTTGAGACGTCGAAATTATCTGTGGTGGTGGATCGTTCGAGAGTGGTCATGCAGGTTCCCCTAGTTCGGTGGTTTCGGCGGAGTTTGCCACGGCGGGTATGTGGACCATGCCGAGCCGTCGGAAAGTAAGCTGCACCGGGGTACCGATCGCGGGGGCGCCCGCAGCCGGGTGCAGCGTAGTCATGATCAACCGGTGGCCGCTGGCGAGTTCGACGTCGACTACCGGGTAGGGAGCGTTGGTCAGGACCAGACCCGGCTCGCGTCGGTGCACGACGGTCGAGCAGTGCACGACGCCCTCGGGGACCACCACTTGCCAGTCGGGTTGCTGGCGGCCGCACCCATCGCACACGTACTGTTCGAGCTCGAGCGTGAGCTTGCACGACCCGCAGAACGGCAGCGCCAGTTCGCCGCGCGCGGCCGCGTCGTAGAGCGGACGCAGTGGATCGTTCTCGACGTTGGGCGCCAGCTCGGCGCTGACCAGCCAGTCAGACATGACGTTCATGGTGCTCACGCGGCCCGTTCCAGCACCAACGCAGCATGGTGTTCCATCCGCCCGCCGAGCCCACCGATCAGCGCAGTGACGGCGCCGGGAACCTGCCGGGTGCCACCATCTCCTCGCAGCTGAACCACGGCTTCAGCCAGCGGCGTCATGCCCTGCAGGTAAAAGCCGGACAACTGACCGCCGCCTGTGTTGGTCGGCAGGGTACCGCCGGGGCCGAGCTGGCCGGCCCGGACAAACTCGCCCACGGGGACCTCGCCGGTCAACCGGTACTCATCGAGCAGGATCAGTGTCACGATGGTGAACGGGTCGTATAGCTGCACGACATCGAGGTCGTCGCGGTTCATCCCGGCCTGGCCCAGCGCGTCGTCGACGGCGCGGCGACCCCCTCCGAACCACGACTCCGTGCCGGCGCGACGACGTCGCACCGGGTGCTCGCGTCCGGTACCGCGCACCCTCAGCCGCGACGTGCCGATCGACGGTTCGCCGGTCAGCACGATCGCCACCGCCCCGTTCACCGGCCGGGCGCAGTCCAGCCGCCGCAGCGGCTCGGAAATCATTGGGCTGTTTCGGTATCCGTCCTCATCCAGCGGCTCGCGGTTCACTGCGTCGGGGTTACCTTCGGCCCACCGCCGCGCCGTCATCGCGACGACGCATAGTTCGTCAGCACTGTTGCCGGTTGTATGTAACCAGCGCTGAGCCAGCAGGGCGTAGGTTGGGACGGAACCGAGCAGGCCCGATGCCCGCTCCAAGCCACGGGCACCAGCGTTTCCGCCGCTTTGGGCGTACGTCGATCCCGATCCCTTGCCGGCCACCAGCGGTGCGTCGGCGAACACGCAGATCACCGTCGACGCTTCGCCGATAGTGATGGCATGCTGCGCCCGCTGGATCATCGCGACGGTCGTCGCGCCCTTGATCTCGACGTGCTCGAGGAGCCTTAGATCGCCGAATCCGCCCTGCAGGGCGAACCCGACGCCGAGTCGGTCCGGCCGTACCCCCTGTGACGAGCCGACCAACAGACCGTCGACATCACAATGTCCGATACCGGCGTCGGCGAGCGCGGCCCGCGTGGCCTGGGCGGCGAGCTGTACCGGCGTGGCATCCCCCGAGAGGCTGGGTCGTAGCGACATCTGGGTCATTCCTAACCCGACGATGTCTACGTTGATCATGGTGTCCGGGGCTTTCGTTTCACCCGGTAGTGGCCGACACGCAGCCATTCCTCGCGATCCTCGGGCATGGCGAGAGTGAAGCTGGACAGTTCCAGCGGATCCAGAAACGCCTCGTCGCCGCTTTCCAGATCCTCGACCAGCAGGCGCGGGCCGTTACCGGACCTGTCCAGCCACAGCCGGACCGCGGCGAATTCGTTGATCAGGACAGCCAACTCGCGACGCTTCGGCGTGCACCCATTCCATTCCATGGCGATCGTGGCTCTTCTCTGGTGGTCGAGTTCAGGTGGAGAGACTCACCAAGTATTACCGCATACGACTGTCAGAATCAATCGAGTAATTGCCGGACGGCATTGCTTTCATCACGCCTGAACATGCACACTGGCTGCGTAAAGTCGTCGCTGGCGTAGTGGCGACATAGATGTCAGAAATGTTGCGAAGGGACCGCATGAGCGAGACTGTGACCTCCGGTGCCGTGATCGACACCGAGGACTACCGGAGCATCTGGTTGTACCTCAAGGAGTTGGACTTTCGGCAGGGGTTTATCGACGTTGCCGTGAAGGGGGCACCGGTGCGGACCCGCTACGCCGAAGCGGGCAGGCCGGACAAGCCTCATGCGATTCTGCTCCACGGTACCGGCGGGCACTGGGAGACCTTCGCGCCGAACCTGGGCGTGTTGAGCGAGCACTTCCACTGTGTGGCGATCGACATGGTCGGCAACGGTTTTTCCGACAAACCCGATTACGACTACGAGATCGCGGTCTACGTCGAGCACGTGCTCGGCGTGATGGACCACTTCGGGATGGAGCGGGCCAACTTCGTCGCGATGTCGCTGGGGGCCTGGGTGGCCTCGACGATCGCGGTGCACCATCCCGACCGGGTCTCGAAGGTGATCCTGATGTCGCCGGCGGGCAAGGAGGCGGCCGCATCGAACATGGCGCGAATCCGCGCCGAACGCACCAAGGCCGTCAACGAACCCACCTGGGAATCCCTGCACGCCGTGTTCGCCCACCTCATCGCCGACGAAGCCAATCGCCTGCCGGACCTGATCGGACTGCGCCGGGCGATCTACCAGCGTGACGACACCCGGGAGACCATCGACCACCTGCTGATCCTGCAGGACGCCGCGGCTCGCGATCGCAACCTCATACCCGAGGATCAGTGGAGGTCAATCAGCGCGCCGGTCATGGTGGTCGCCTCCGGTCGCGACCACGGGGTGTACCAGGAGACGGCCACCTCGCTTGCCGGCCTGATCCCGCATGCCGAAGTCTTTGAGATGCCCGACGTTCGGCACTGGCCGCATTTCGAAGATCCGGAATCGTTCAATTCGGCGGCCGTTTCGTTCCTTAGCCGGTGAGAGTGTGCCCATGAGACGGCCGGGTCCCGGCGACATCAATGACATCGCGCGAAGGCTGTACGCGGCCGAGCAGAACCGCAAGCCGATCCGGCAGTTGTCGCTGGAGTTCCCCGGCATGACCGTCGAGGACGCCTATGCCGCACAACGGGCACTGGTTGGACTCAAGGTCGCCGACGGTCGCGTGGTCAAGGGCCGTAAAATCGGCCTGACCTCTAAGGTCATGCAGCGCGCTGTGTCAATCGACGAGCCGGACTACGGCGCGATATTCGATGACATGTTCATCGAGGACGGCGGCCACGTGCCGCTCGGTCGTTTCATTCGCCCCCGGATCGAGGTGGAGTTGGCCTTCATACTCGGCGAAACGCTGTGCGGGCCCGGTGTGACGCTGTTCGACGTGCTGCGCGCCACCGAATTCGTCACCCCGGCCTTGGAGATTCTCGACGCGCGCGTGCAGATGTCGGACCCCGACACCGGCCACTTGCGCACGATCGTGGACACGATCGCCGACAACGCCGCCAATGCCGGGTTGGTGCTCGGTGGCCGAGTGTTCCGACCCCTGGACGTCGACCTGCGCTGGGTGGCTGCGCTGCTGCTGCGCAACGGCACTATCGAGGAGTCCGGGGTCGCCGCAGCCGTTCTCAACCATCCGGGCAATGGCGTGGCGTGGCTGGCCAATCGACTCGCTCCGCATGATGTTTCGTTGCACAACGGTGACGTGATTCTGTCCGGTTCGTTCACCAAGCCAGTGTTCGCCGAGCCAGGGGACAGCTTCGTCGCCGACTACGGACCGCTCGGAACGGTCTCGGTGGTATTCGATCGCGAGCCGGCGCCATGACCACTCGGTGGGCACGGCGTATCGCCGGTGATGGTCCCCGCTTCGGTATGTGGCTCGCCTCGGGCAGCGGGTACATCGCCGAGATCTGCGCCGGGTCCGGTATCGACTGGGTGCTTGTCGATCAGGAGCATGCACCCAACGATATTCACAGCACGTTGGCGCAGATGCAGGTGCTTTCCGGCTATCCCGGTATCGACGTGGTGGTGCGCCCACCGGTGGCCGATCCGGTCCTCATCAAGCAACTCCTTGACGTAGGCGCGCAAAATCTCATCGTTCCAATGATCGACAGCCCCGCGGAAGCGTCCGCCGTCGTCGCCGCAACTCGGTACCCGCCGGCCGGTATCCGAGGGGTCGGCAGCGCGTTGGCAAGAGCCTCCCGCTGGAACCGCATTTCTGACTATCTTGTCACCGCAAATGACCGTGTGTCGGTGACGGTGCAGGTGGAGTCGACGGCTGCGCTGGCGGTAGTGCGCGACATCGTGGACGTCGACGGAGTCGATGCGGTCTTCATCGGGCCCGCCGATCTGGCCGCCTCGATGGGCAAACTCGGCCAGCCAGAGCATCCTCAGGTTGTGAGTGCCATCGAGAATGCTTTGGCGACGGTCGTTGAGCGCGGCAAGAGCGCTGGCGTAAACGCGTTCAACGAGGCCCTCGCCCGGCGCTATCTGGCGGCCGGAGCGAGCTTCGTTCTGGTCGGGGCCGATGTGACCCTGCTGGCCCGCGGCGCCGAACAGTTGGTCGCCAGGTACCGCCAGCCGCCGCAATGAGCTTTATTTCTGACTATTGCGTCACCTATACTCGATAGTTATGGACCTGAGTTTCACGGCCGACCAACTGGAGTTCCGTGATCAGGTCCGCACGTGGCTCGACGAGAACAAGCCGACCGAACCCAGGCCGCGCGACCATGCCGGCATCCGCCAATACGACCTGGCCTGGCAGCGCACTCAGTGGGAGGGCGGCTGGGCCGGCATCGCATGGCCAGAAGAATACGGCGGCAAGGGACTGACCCTGTTGCAACAACTGATCTGGTACGAGGAGTACGCCACCCGCGGTTTCCCAGGCATCGACGCGTGTTTCGTCGGCCTGTCCCATGCCGGACCAACATTGATCACGCGTGCCACCGACAAGCAGAAGTTGTTCCACCTCCCGAAAATCTTGAAAGGAGAAGTGATTTGGTGCCAGGGCTTCTCCGAACCCGATGCTGGATCTGATCTCGCCGCCTTGCGCACCAAGGCGGTGATCGACGGCGATGACCTGGTTGTCACCGGCCAAAAAGTGTGGACCAGCTTCGCCACCGTCGCCGATTACCAGGAACTGTTGGTGCGCACCGACAACACCGGCGGCAAGCATCACGGAATCACCTGGGTCATCTGCGACATGTCGACCCCGGGAATCGAGGTCAGGCCGATCGAGACCATCGAAGGCGGCGCGGAATTCTGTGAAGTCTTCTACGATGACGTGCGAATTCCGCTGTCCAACGTCGTCGGTGAGATCGATAATGGCTGGTCTGTTGCGATGTCGACGCTGTCCTTCGAGCGGGGCACCGCTTTCACCGCGAACCAGGTGCGGCTAGCCAAGATCATCGAAGACCTCATCGACTACGCGCACGACCATGTCGGCCCGGACGGTCGACGGCCGGCTATCGCCGACGACGAGATCGCGCGGCGCCTGGCCCGTGCCCGGGCATCGGTGGCGTCATTGCGGGCGCTGACCTATCAGAACATCTGCCTGGCCATGCAGTCAGAGACTCCGGGCCCGAAAGGTTCGATGGTCAAGCTGCTCTATGCCGAGCTTGCCAAACAGATCGGCAAGCTGGCCATGGACATCCTTGGTCCGGCCGCTATTCGGTTTTCGTCACGTTGGGATTCCGACGGCTGGGTAGGGTATTACTACTACTCGTTCTCGCAGTCGATCGGTGGTGGCACCTCAGAGATCCAGCGCAACATCCTGGGTGAGCGTGTGCTCGGTCTGCCGAGGTAGGGGAGGCAATCATGGATCTGCTGCCCAGTGCTGCACAGCTCGAGATCGTCTCGACCGCATCGAAATTCATCGCCGAACGGATGGCGGTCGAGCAGCTGCGTGCCGACCGCGCCGATCCCCTGGCCGTGCGGCCTGAGGTGTGGCGCGAGGGTGCCGAGATGGGACTGCTCACGCTCGGTTTGCCGGAGCGCTTCGGCGGGTCCGGTCAGCCGTTCGATGACGAGGTGCTGCTGCACATCGAACTGGGCAGGCGGCTGGCACCAGGCCCATTCCTGGCGGGGACGTTGGCTGCACGGGTCGGTGCCGCGTGCGGTGACGCGGAGCTGGCCGGTGAGATCGGCTCGGGCGCAGCGACCGTCGCGCTTGCGATATTACGAGGTGGCGGCGAGGCGCGCAGCGTCAAGGGCACCTTCGACCTGCTCGACTGGTTCGGGGCACGTTATGCACTGGTGTTATCGCGAGAGGGCGCTGCACTCGTCGACATCGCGGTGTTCGGCGAGCCGACCATCATCGAGTCTGCCGACCCCGGTGTCCGGTTGGCGTCAGCATCGGCGACCGGGGTGGAACCGCTGTATTGGCTGCCCGCCGAAAAGGAGTGGATCTGGGGACGCGCGGTTGTGCTCGCGTCGGCTTTCCTGACCGGCCTGGCGCTGGCCGCCGCCGCCGAGTCGACGCAACACGCCAAGACCCGCGAGCAGTTCGGAAAGCCGATTGGTGCCAACCAGGCGATCAAGCACAGTTGTGTCGACATGGTCGTCGCCGCCGAGGCCGCGCAGGCCCAAACCTTTTTCGCGGCAATCGCTTTGGATAGCAGGCGTGACGACGCATTGTGGCAGGTTCTGTCCGCACTCACAGTGGCCGGCACGGCGGCAGTCGAGAATGCCGCGGCGGGCATTCAGGTCTTTGGTGGTATGGGCTACACTTTCGAAAGCAATATGCACCTCTACCTCAAACGTTCGCACCTGTTCCGGCACCTGATCGTCGAACCCAACGAGGTTCTCGCGGAACTGATCATGCAGGACAGGCTGCAGTGACGGTTGCTATCGCCGGCGTCGCGCTGTCCGACGTGGGTCGCATCGATGACAAGGACCCCTACCAGCTGATCGCACAGGCGAGCCGTCGAGCGCTGGCCGATGCCGGCCTTTCGCCCGCCGATGTCGACGGCCTGGCGTCTACCGGCCAGGGCACGCTGCCCCCAGTCGACGTCGGTGAATACTTGGGGCTGCGTCCGCGGTGGGTGGACTCGACGGCGGTCGGCGGCGCGGCCTGGGAAGTGATGGCCGCGCATGCGGCCGACGCCATCACTGCGGGCCACGCCGATGTCGTACTGCTGACGTATGGATCCACCGCTCGTGCTGACCTTAGGAAGGGATTGCGCGGGGCGAGCATCAACTGGGGTGCGCGCGGGCCGCTGCAGTGGGAAGCGCCATACGGACACACGTTGATCTCCAAGTACGCGATGGCGGCCCGACGCCACATGTCTCAATACGGCACTACCATCGAGCAACTCGCCGAGGTGGCGGTGTCGGCACGGTGCAACGCCGCGGACAACCCTGAGGCGTACTACCGCGACCCGATAACGATCGACGATGTGTTGTCGGGGCCGATGATCGCCGACCCGTTCACCAAGCTGCACTGTTGCATCCGCAGTGATGGTGGCGCCGCGGTGGTGATGGTCGCCGCCGACCGCGTCAAGGATCTGCGATCGCAACCGGTGTGGGTGCTCGGCGCTGGTGAGACGACTTCGCATATGCTGACCTCGCAGTGGGACGACATGACCGTCGGACCTGCGGCAGTCAGTGGGCCGCTCGCATTCGCCCGGGCCGGGGTGTCGCCGTCCGAGGTCGACGTGGCCGAAATCTATGATGCATTCACCTATATGCTCCTGCTCTCCCTCGAAGACCTCGGCTTCTGTCCGAAGGGAGAGGGCGGCGCGTTTGTGGAGAGCGGGGCGTTGCGCATCGGTGGGCAACTGCCCACCAACACCGACGGCGGTGGATTATCGGCATGTCATCCTGGTCAGCGTGGCCTGTTCCTGCTTGTCGAGGCGGTCCGCCAGTTGCGGGGGGAGTGCGGACTGCGGCAGGTGGCGGATGCGAATATTGCTTGTGTCAGCGGCACCGGGGGTTGGTTCTGCTCTAGCGGCACAATGATTCTCGGCAACGAGGAACCATGACAGTGCTGAGCGGTGACTTCGCGAATACCCGCGAGTTGTTGGAGGCCGCAGCCGTGGCCTATGGCGACCGCGTGGCGTACGTGGAACCCGGCTCACGAATCTCGTTTGCGGAATGGGCGTCGCGCTCCCGCAGGGTTGCGGCCGGGTTGGTCGCCCGTGGAGTTGGCAAGGGCGACGTGGTAGCGCTGCGATTGCCGTCGGGGATCGACTACGCGACGTGTTATGCGGCCGCGGCAACCATCGGTGCCATCACCACCGGGATCAACCCCCGGCTGGGCCCCAGGGAGGTCGGGGCCATCCTCGAGCAGGCCGACCCGGCGCTGGTGATTTCCGAATCCGCCGAGCTCAGCGGCATTTCAGATGACGGCAGCGAACGGTTCGCGGCCGTCCCCGATGTCGAGATCGATCGCCGCGACCCCGTCGCGTTGATCTTCTCCAGCGGAACCACCGGCTTGCCCAAGGGAGCGGTGTTCGACGGGAACAATCTGCTGGCCGGCGCGGCCTCGGCAGGGGTGATGAGCGCACCCTATGACCGCCGCCTGACCTCGACGCCGTTCGCCCATGCCGGCTACATGTTCAAGCTCTGGGACCAACTGCTTTGGGGCACGACGCTTGTGATTCCGCCGAGTCCATGGTCCGCCGCCGGGATGGCCACTACGCTGCGCGAGGAGCGGATCACCGTCGCGGGTGCGGTGCCCACCCAGTGGGCCAAACTGCTCGAGGTGTCTCCGGGCGTGTTCCCACATCTGCGGGTGGGCGTGGCCGCGACCGCACCCGCGTCGCCGGAGTTGGTGCGTTCGGTCGCCGATCGGATCGGCGTTCCTCTGGTGGTGCGCTACGCGATGACCGAATGCCCGACGATCTGTGGCACCGAACCAGACGACCCACCCGAGATCCAGTTCCGCACCGTGGGCAGGCCGGCACCGAACATGACGGTGCGCGTTGTCGACGATGGCGTCGTCGAGGTCCGGGGACCGTGCGTGATGCGCGGCTATTGGCGCGACCCTGACCTGACCGCGTCGGTGCTGCGCGACGGCTGGCTGCACACCGGTGACATGGGGATGCTGAACGACGATGGCACGCTGACGATCGTTGGACGCTCCGGCGACATGTACATCCGCGGCGGGTTCAATGTGCATCCCGTCGAAGTCGAGCAGGTGATCGCGACCCACCCGGGGGTTGCCCGCACCGCCGTCGTCGGCTGGCCGGCACAGGTCATCGGCGAAGTCGGCGTCGCGTTCGTCGTGCCTGAAAACCCTTTCGCCGCACCGTCTTTGGCGGATTTACGCGCCCACGTGCGCACCCAGCTGGCCGACTACAAGGCGCCCGACCACCTCGTCCTGGTCGACGATATCCCGCTGACCCCAATGCTCAAACCGGACCGGGTCGCCTTGCGCAGGTTGGCTGCCTCAGTGTCGTTACTCCGTAACGAGATATCGTGATAGCGCTTAGGCTCTTTCGGTCGGCGCAAGGGACGCGATGAGGAAGGTCCGCAAGATTCCCTCGTCGCCGCCGTCTTCGGGCCGGGCAGGTTCGGCGACAAGGCTGAACGCAATGCGGGTGACCCAGTGGGCCATTGTTTCCGGGGACACGTCGTCGCGGACCTGACCCGTGGCGGCTGCGGCCGCGATGCGTTGGCCGAGGTTTTCGGCGAGGTCCCGGCGCCACAGCTCGGAGGCTTCGGCGGCCCGGAACGTGCGTCCGGCTTGCTGATCAGCGATCAGCAGCCGCATGGTCGGTGATCGGCGCCCGGCCTCCATACCGATAAGCATCGCCTGCACCAGCTGTTCGAGGAACGGCTCGTCGGTGTGCCAGCATGGCTCACCCGCATCGAGGACCTCGGCCACTGCGCGCACGAAACATGCTGCCAGCAGCGCGTCTTTGTTGGGGAAATACGAGTACACCGTGGTGCGGTGCACGCCGGCGCGGTGCGCGATGTCGCTCATCCGCGTGCGGCTAGGCCCGCGGTCTGCGTAGCAGGCCTCGGCGGCGTCGAGCAGCCGATCCCGGGCCTGCTGTTCATCGACAGGTGTATCGGCGCCCCAGGCCGTGGCGCGGCCCGTAGTCGCCTGCCCGGTGACCGTCATGACCGGCACCTTACCTGGGATGCTTGACCGAGACTACACAATTGCCTAGCGTGTAGCGCACGCTACAAGGTGACCGAGATTGTAGTTTCTGATGTGTTCTTGCAGTCCAGGAAAGGACCATGGCAAATGACAGTCGAGCAGGAGGTCTGCCCCCTCCACGCGAACTTCGATCACCATTCACCAGAGTTCCGGGAGGCGCCGCCCCACGCGGCGTTCGCGCAGATGCGCGCCCAGTGCCCGGTCACCCATTCCGGACAGCACGGTGGCTTCTGGTCGCTGCTGGACTACGAGTCGGTGTTCGAGGCCGCCCGCGACGACGAGCTGTTCAACTCCTACCCGTCGGTCGGTGTGCCGGCCAGCACGGCTCCCTTCCCGATCCTGCCGATCGAGACCGATCCGCCGCTGACGAAGAAGCTGCGCCAGGTGACGGTGAAGACGTTCTCGCCAGGTGCGGCCGAACGGTTGCGACCCGCGGTGCGGCGGATGGCCACTGAGATGGTCAACGAGTTCATCGAGCGAGGTGAATGCGACATCGTTGGCGAGCTGACCACCCCACTGCCGGCCAAACTGGTGTTGCACATGCTGGGGTTCGACGAATCGAAGTATCGGCAGTGGGTGGGTTGGGTGCACACCTTTGTCCACGACCGCACCCACGACGAGGAGAAGGCCACCACGGCGGCGATGGAGCTGTTCGGCGAAATCCACCAGCACATGGCCGAGCGCCGCGAGGCCGGTGAGAACGGCGACGACCTGTTCGGCGAGATCCTGGACGGTCAGATCGATGGCGTCCCGCTCGATGACAGCCAGATCCTGATGTACACGGTGATGATGATGCTTGGTGGCATGGACACCACCAGCGGGTTGACCGGAAATGTTCTGCTGCGCATGATCGACCAGCCCGAGCTCCGGCAAATCCTCATCGAACAGCCCGAATTGCTCAAACCGGCCACCGACGAGTTCCTCCGGCACGCCACGCCCACCCTGGGCCTGGCCCGCACGGTATCGCGCGACGCGGAGTTCCACGGCCAGCAGCTCAAGGCTGGTGACCGCGCGATCCTCATGTGGGCGGCTGCTAACCGCGACCCGGCGGTGTTCGATGAGCCGGACAAGATTGACCTCTGGCGCAAAAACAGCCCCAAGCACATGGCTTTTGGAGTCGGACAGCATCGCTGCCTGGGCTCTCACCTGGCCAAGGTGATGTTTCAGGAGATGATCGCCGAAATCCTCGAACGTCTACCCGATTTCGAATCCAACGGTCCGGCGGTGATGTTCGAGGACGCCGGTGAGGTGTACGCCCCGCGCAGCTTGCCGATCAAGTTCACCCCGGGCAACCGTAAAGGAGTGAAATCCTGATGGCAATAATCGAATTCGACCAATCACGATGCGTCGGACATGCGCAGTGCAACGCCGCAGCCCCTGACGTCTACGAGCTCGACGACAACGGGTATCTCTTGCCACCGCCCAGCGTGATCGACGAATCGCTGCGCGAAAGCGCGATCCTAGGTGCGAGCGCCTGCCCAGAAGGGGTACTCAAAGTTTTCGACGACGAATAACGATCGGTTGCGCCTCTGCGGGCCGTTAAGCGTCCCAAAGCAAGCCGAAATCCCTCGGCTGGGGCTGAGGATCTCTGCCTTCCCTATCTTCTTTGGAGTTCGGCACTCATCCGCAGCCCACCTCAATCATTGAACGCTGTTTAAGTTAAGGCCTGGCATTCGCCTCCGGGCGTGCACGAATCTGGGAGTGGTGACGGCCCTGGCTGATCGCGGAACGCTGGCGATCTCCGATGCCGGCAGCCACGCATCGTTGGTGGGCCGGCTGCCCGCCTCCTCGGTGTTGCCATTGCCGGTGCGAAACGCCCGACGACACCAACCAGAAGGCGCGCAGAAGGTGGGCGTCGCCAGGGGCAATCCGGCGCTGGCCTGCAGCGCACCCATCAGCGAGCTGCGCTGCTGGGGGAGGCGGGCAGTCAGCCGCCGAGCCGCAGTCCCGGATTGCGGGTGCCAAACACATCAGTCGCCATGATCGTACCGAGCGTGTTTGCGTCCCAGCGCTTCTGGCCGCTGGAGACCGTCGCGACCGGATGCCAGCCCTTAAGCAACTGGATGTTCTCCCCGAGGGCGCGGATGACCTGTCCGCTTACGTGGCCGGCTTCCGGACTTGCCAGCCATGCCACCACCGGGGAGCTCAGCGACGGATCCTTGGGGTCGAACTCGCCCTCGGCGCGTTCGTCGGGTTCGATCGCAGCCGCAGCGCCGGGCATCGACGCCGACATCCGCGTGCGGCCGCCGGGGCTGATGATATTGGCGGTGGCGCCGATCGGCGCCAATTCCAGACTCAGGGTCTGCGTCAGGCCGACGATCGCGGCTTTGGCCGCGCTGTAGTTGGTCTGCCCGAAGTGTCCGTGCAGGCCGGCTCCTGAGGTGGTGTTGATGATTCGGCCATACACCTTGTTGCCGCCGTTGGCCTTCGACTCCGCACGCCATTGTCGGGTGACCGCGCGACTAGTCAGCCAGCTGCCCCGAACATGCACCCGCATCACGAGGTCGAAGTCCTCGGCGGTCATGTTCCAGATCGCCTTGTCTCGGACGATGCCCGCATTGTTCACGACGATGTCGAGCCGACCCAGTTGAGCGTAGGCGCGTTCGACCGCCAGCTCGACCTGTTCTTCGTCGCCGACATCGCTGAAGTCCGGAACCGCTATGCCGCCTCGGCTTTCGATGATCTGCACCACTTCGTCGGCGACTTTTCCAGTGCCCTCACCGGCCAACGAGGTACCCAGGTCGTTGACGATCACGGTCGCACCGTGTTTGGCCAACTCCAGCGCATGCCCGCGACCGATGCCGTGTCCGGCACCGGTGACCAAGGCAACCTTGCCGTCGAGTAGTCCTCTCACTCGTCCTCCTTGCTTGCGGTGAAGACCGTCAGATAGGGACTGTCCGGATCTTGGTCGTCGGCGGGCCGGAATTCAGCGGTGACTGCCATTCCGATGCGCAGCTGTTCGTGGGGAACACCCTCGATCGTCGTCATCACCCGGGGCCCCTCGGCCAGTTCGACAATGGCCGCGATATAGGGCACCCGGTCGCGGAACGGTGGGAGATCGTTGACGTACACCGTCGAATACGTATACACAGTGCCGCTACCGCTGGCCTGGACCGGAACGACGTCCTCGCTCCAGCAGTGTGGGCAGAACGGGCGCGGGTAGTGGTGCACCGTCGCGCAGGTGCGGCAGTGCGCGAGCAGCAGCCGGCCCTGCCGCGCCGCCTGCCAATACGGTGCGCTGGCTGGGTCGATGACCGGGATGTCGGCGCGGGGCATGGTCACCATCCGGTGTAGCGGGTCGGACGCTTCTCGACGAAGGCCTGGACTCCCTCTTGGGAGTCATGCGAATACGACTGGATCTCCTGGGACATCGCCTCGGCGGTGAACGCGGCGCTGCGGTCGCAGTCGGGGGACTCGTTGAGCAGGCGCTTGGTGAGCGCGATCGCGCTGGTGGGCGCCGTGGCCAGCCGGCCGGCGAAGTCGGCTACCGCGGCGTCGAGTTCCTCGGCGGTCACTACCCGGTTCACCAGGCCTAATGCCAACGCCTCGGCAGCACTTAGCTTTTCCCCGAAGAACGCCATCTCCTTGGCCTTCTGCATGCCGATGCGCCGGGGCAGCAGGTAACAGCCACCGCCGTCGACGCTGAGGCCCCGCTTGACGAAAGATTCGGTGAAGTATGCGTTCTCGGCCGCGATGACCAGATCGCTGGCGTAGGCGACGTGGGCGCCGAGTCCCGCGGCGGCTCCTTGCACCACGGCAATGACCGGTTTGGTGCAGTCCAGGATGCTGGCTATCAGTTTTTGTGCGCCGTTCATGATGCGCCGCATCGGGTCCAGTACCCGTTTCTGGACTGTTTGACGGCGGTCCTGCAGCGTGTTCACATCGGCACCGGAGCAGAAGTGTTTGCCGTTGGCGCGCAACACCACAACACGTGCCCGCTCATCGGTGTCGGCGGCCGCCAACAGCGCGATGAGTGCGTCGCGGTCAACGGGTCGCAACGCATTGGCTGCGTCCGGCCGGTTGAGCGTGATGGTCATGACGCCATTGGCGGTGTTGGAGAGAATAGCGGTGGTCATGGCGTGTACACCGCGTTCAGGTGCTTGATGCCGTTGACGAAGTTGGACCGCAGCATCACAGGTTCGCCTACGGTCCTGATGTCGGGGTAGCGGTCGTAGATCATTTTCAGCGCCACGTTGAGCTCCAGCCGGGCCAGGTGTGCGCCCAGGCAGAAATGTGGTCCGGGACCACCGAAGGCCAGGTGATTGTTCGGGTTGCGGGTAATGTCGAAGAGTTCCGGATCGTCGAAGGCTGCGGGGTCGCGGTTGGCCGCGGGGTACCACATCACCACCCGGTCGCCCTTGGTGAAGGTGTGGGAACCGGACGCCAGCGTCACCCCGTCGGCGGTCACGGTTCGCCGCATGTGGATCACCGGGCTGGCGTAACGCAGGATCTCCTCGACCGCTCTGGGGCCCAGCGTGTCGTAGTCGCTGAGTAGCTTGTCACGCTGATCGGGGTGGTGGGTCAGGATGTGAACACCGTGGGTCAACGCATTGCGGGTGGTCTCGTTACCCGCCCCCACCAGCAGAATGAAGAACTTCGCCAGCTCCTGCGGGGTGAGGTTTTCCTCCTCCGAGGTGACCAACTTGCTGATCACATCGTTGGTGGGGTTGGCGATGCGGTCCTCGGCTATCCCCTTAAGCAGCTCGATCATCTTGACACTGGTCTCGGTGACCGCGGCCTCGATACCGGCGACGCTCTGGTCGGGCACATACTCCGGGTCCGAGGCCCCCAGGATCACATTGGTGGACTCGAGAATGAACTGCTCATGATCGCGCGGCACACCGAGCATGGTGTCGATGATTCGCAACGGCAGCAGGACCGCGACGTCGCTGACGAAATCGCACTCTCCCGACGTTGGCATCGCGTCGAGAATCTCAGCGGTGGTTTGTTCGACCAAGCCGCGTAGCTCCGCGAGCATGCGGGGGGTGAAACCGCGGGACACGATCTTGCGAAGCCGCATGTGTTCGGGGTCATCCATGTCGATGATCGACCCGCGATACTCCCGCATCTCCGGCGTCTGGTCGAAGATCTGAGTGCCCTGACCCGAACAGAACTCCGCCGGGCGACGGCTGATGTCAACGATGTCGGCGTGGGTGCCGACCGCCCAGAATCCCTTGCCTTTCCGCCCGATCGGCACGAACATCGGTCGGCCAGCGTCCCGAAGTCGGCGATACAGCGCGGTGCGTTCGTCGGGGTGGTTCTGCCACCACCCCAGGTCGATGAGCGAGGTGAATTCCAGTTCGTCAGTGTCGAGCGCGTTCACAGCCCTGATTCTGGCACTTGTGTCACTCTGAGGCAACGCATGGGTAGCGGGAAACAACTGAGAAAACTCCGTACAGTGTTTGCCAGCCCCTTGAACTGATGCAGAATCTAACATTAGTGTCACCATAGGCGGGAGGCGGATCGGTTGCGCGCCAAGGAGGGCAGATGACGCTGCGGGTCGGTGTGGTTGGAGTGGGTTGGGGCGCGCACGTGCAGGTTCCTGGATTCCGGGCGGCCGACGGCTTCGAGCCAGTCGCGTTGTGCGCGCGCACGCCCGAGCGGTTGAGCCGCGTCGCGGCCAAACTCGGCATCGAGGACACATCCACCGACTGGCAGTCGTTCGTCACCCGCGACGATCTTGATGTCATTTCCGTTGCCACACCGACCGTGTTGCACCACGACATGGCGTTGGCCGCTCTGGCCGCCGGAAAGGCTGTGTTATGCGAGAAGCCGTTGGCGGGGAATCTGGAGGCCGCCCGTGACATGGTGCGCGCCGCCGCGAAGTCGGGTCGGCCCACTGCCTGCTGCTTCGAGAACCGATGGAACCCCGACTGGCTGGCCGTGGCCGATCTGGTCCGCTCGGGTTTCCTCGGCAAGCAGTACCTCGCCAGGGTCAGCCGCAGCGCGTCATACTGGCACCCGAGCCATCGGCCGCAGGCGCGCTGGATGTACGACCGCTCCCAGGGCGGGGGATACCTCGCCGGGATGCTGGTCCATGATCTCGACTTCTTGTGCAGCTTGTTCGGCCGCCCGGAGTCGGTGTGCGCCGAAGTCCGCAACAGTGACCCGGTCCGCGAACTTCCCGACGGCGAGACGTTGCACATCACTGCCGATGACACCGCCGCTTTGTTACTGCGCATGGAGTCCGGGTTGACCGCGATCCTCAGTGTGTCGGTGATCGGTGCGCACGCCGACCATTTCCGCCTGGAGTTGTTCGGCGCCAACGGCACCATTATCGGCGACGGCGATCTGCGATCGACGGAATACGTTGCGGGAGCGGCCGTTGACGACGGATTGAGCCCGCTGGCGGTCAACGATCGCGAGCCGGCTCACCCTGAGCGGCTGCCCAAGGGACTGGCCGGACACGCCAGCCGGGCTATGGCTCTCATGCTCGAGGACTGGCGCCCGAGCTTTGACGGGGAACCGGTCACCGTGGCCACCTTCGAGGACGGGCTGCTCAGCCTTGCGGTGATCGATGCCGCCCACCGATCGGCCGAGGGAGGCGGATGGGAGACCGTCGACGCTAGCGCGTGAGCGTGCCATTTGTGTTCATGCCACACCGGGCTCTTAGGTGATGGACCTCTCGGCCGCAGGATAGACCAGCACTCCACGAATGTTGGCGCCGGCGTGCATGTCGGCATAGCCGTCGTTGACCTTCTCCAGCGGATACGTCCGAGTGACCATCGACTCCAGATCCACCTGTCCTGCGCTGTACAGTTCCAGGATTTTCGGGATGTCGGCCCGCGGGTTGCCAGAGCCGTACAGCGTGCCAATGATCTGCTTCTCCGTCAGGGTGAGGTCCATCAGGTTTGCCCGGATTTCGCGTTCCAGCATCGGGTGGATATTGGTGACGACCAGCTTGCCGCGTTTGGCCGTCATGGCCAGCGCCTGGCCGACCAGCTGCCCGTCACCGACACCCATAGCGCAGATGAACTTGTCCGCGCCGCGGTCCCACGTGGCCTCGGCGACAACGCCTTTTGCTTCTTCCCAGTTCGCCGCGGTATGCGTCGCGCCCATCCTCATGGCCTCTTCACGCTTGTACTCCGATGGGTCGATCACCGTGATCGTGCGCGCCCCGGCCAGCCGCGCGCCCTGTACGGCCGCCGCGCCGATACCGCCGATACCGGCCACCACGACGGTGTCCCCGGGACGCACATCGGCCGCGTAGACCGACGAACCCCAACCGGTGATGAACCCGCAGCCAAGCAGGCAGGCGAGGTCGAGTCGATAATGCTCGGGAATCTTGACGCAGCTCGCCTCGTGCACGACGGTGTGGTGCGAAAACGAACCGACACCGCAGGCAAGCGCCAGATCCTTTCCGCCCGCGTGGTGGCGAGCGGTCGCGTCGTGAATCTGCATCCCGGAGTAGATCTTTGCCCCTAGGTCGCACAGGCTCTGATGGCCTGTCGAACATGAGGGGCAGCGCCCACAGGATGGGATGAAACTGAACACCACGTGGTCACCGGGCTTTAGCCACGACACATGATCGCCGACGGCCTTCACCACACCCGCGCCTTCGTGGCCGCCGATGCACGGCAGCCGGATCGGCATGTCGCCGGTCACCAAATGGTCGTCGGAGTGACACATCCCCGACGCGTGCAGTTCGACAAGTACCTCGGGTGCCTTGGGCGGATCGAGCTCGATCGTCTCGATCGACCACGGGGTGTTTCGTTCCCATAGCACCGCCGCCTGCGTCTGCATTGATGTGCCCTTCCGGTCTAGCGAATGACAGTTTGATACTCGACGAAACCGGCGATACCCTCCGGGCCTCCCTCGCGGCCGATGCCGGACTGTTTGAAGCCGCCGAACGGACTTCCGAAATCCAGGACCGCGGTCGAGTTGACCGCCACAGATCCCACCCGCAACCGCGACGCCACCGTCGCCGCCCGGTCACTGTCGGCCGACCAGACCGCGCCCACCAGACCGTATTTCGAGTCGTTGGCGATATTCACCGCGGCGTCGTCACCCTCCGAGTCGTCGTAGGCGATCACTACTGCGACGGGTCCGAAGACTTCTTCGCGGGCGATTTCCATGTCGTTGGTTGCAGCCACCACCGCGGGGGTGATGAACCACCCGGGCCCGGTAAGACACTCGCCGCCGGTCAGGATGGTGGCGCCCTCGCTCGGCGCCCGCTGCAGGAAGCCCTCGACCCGGTCGCGGGCGGACTCGTTGATCAGCGGACCGATATCGGTGGATCGGTCGGCCGGGTCCCCGACGCTGAGCCCTGCCGCTGCGCTGGTCAGCGCGGTGATGAATTCGTCATAGCGGCTGTGCGGCAATATGATTCGGGTTAATGCGGCGCACAGCTGACCGTTGTTGCCCATCACTCCACCGATCAACCCGCTGACCGTCGATTCCAGGGGCGCGTCGGGGAGGACGATGGCAGCCGACTTTCCTCCCAGCTCCGTGCTGCAGCGGCGGATCTGGGATCCACACGACGCTGCGATCTGGGCGCCCACTGCTGTCGAGCCAGTGAAGCTGATCTTGTCCACCCCGGGGTGGGTGGACAGCGCCCGACCGACAGCGGCGCCGCCGTTGACGACGTTGACCACACCGTCGGGCAGACCGGCCTCTTCGACGGCCTCAGTGAGCACACCGATACTCAACGGCGCGTCCGGCGACGGCTTCAGTACGACGGTACAGCCCGCGGACAGGGCCGGGCCGAGCTTCAATGCGGTGATGAATAACGGCGTGTTCCAGGGGATGATCGCCCCGACCACGCCCACGGGCAGCTGATTGACGGTGACGGTGCCACCGGCTGTGGACGGGCGGGTGGACACGAACGGGTAATCCGGGGTGATCGCAGCATAGGCACGAAGCGCACCGATGGCGGTGAGCACCTGGCCGAAAGTGCTCCATTTGCGCGGCGAGCCGATCTCGGCTGTCATGAGATCGGCGAGTTCGCCCTTGCGGGCGATCAGCGCATCGGCTAGCCGGCTTAGCGCCTCGGCCCGTTTGACGGGGGAGTAGTCGCGCCAGGGCGAGGACACCAGGGCGGTGTCGGCCGCAGTGACCGCGGCGTCGACGTCATTGGCGCCGGCGGCATCCACGGTGCCGATCTGCTCACCCGTCGCCGGCGATGTCACCGCAAACTGCTCGCCGGAGCCGCCGCCCCATCGACCCGCGACATAACTCGCCGCCAACGTGATCATATCGATTTATTCTGGCAGTGATGTCATCTTTGTACAAGTGCGTCGTAGCCGGTTCATGTCGGTTATAAGTTTCGAACCGGTGAATTTTCTGACAGTATTGATCACATGAATCCATCGCCAGAACCCGCGACCGCCCCGATTGTCGGTCAGCCATGGGAGGTGATTGTCGAACGCGGGAAAGTCGCCGAGTTCGCTGACGCCATGGCATCGAGCAATCCCGCCTACCGCGGGCCCGATGCCATCATCCCGCCGACGTTCTTGACCACCGCCGGCCGATGGGCGCCGCGCGGAGTGCGGGTCGATGTCGGTTTCGACAGGAAGCGGTTGTTACACGGGGAACAGGAGTACACCTTCCACGGTCCGCTGCCGAGGGTCGGGGATACCCTGATCGCACACGAGCGAATCGTCGACCGGTTCGAGAAGCCGGGCAAGCGCGGCGGCATAATGCGGTTCGCGGTCGTGGTGACCGAATTCCGCTCGCCCGATGGTGCGTTGGTGGCCGAGGCGAAGGCCACGTTTATTGAGACGGCTGGCCAATGACCGCAGGTACAGCGGCGCTGAACGTCGGCCTCGAAGCCCAACCGTGTGAGTTCGGGCCGATGACCCGCCAGATGTTCGTTCGATACGCTGGCGCGTCCGGCGACTTCAATCCGATGCACTATGACGACGAGTTGGCGCGTTCGGCCGGTTACCCGTCCGTCTTTGCCCAGGGGATGCTAACTGCGGCGCTGCTGGCCACTTTCGCCACGGATTGGTTGGGCGCCGAGACCTTACGGCGCTTCGGCGTGCGCTTTCGTGAGCAGGTCTGGCCCGACGATGTGCTGACGTGCTCTGGACGAATCATTGACATCGCCGCCGAGGAGGGCGGCGAATGGGTGACGGTGGAGCTGGCCGGCACTCGGCAGACCGGTGGGGTGGCGATCACCGGAACCGGCGACTTCTTCATCGCGCGAAACGCGTCGCCCGGTGACGCAGGTCAACCGAATCCGCCATAAGCTGGTCAGACCATGTCCGACGCGTCGATCGTGCGCCGAGCCAGCTACGGCCCGTCCAGCCCGGAGATCGGCATCCGGGGTGCCACCACACGCAACCGAATCGCCGAGGTGTCACTCGAACTGTTCGGCCGCCTCGGGTTCTTCGACACCTCCGTCGATGCGATCGCCAAGGCCGCAGGTGTCTCCCGTGCCACGCTCTATCAGTACTTTCAGGGCAAAGACGAGATATTCCTGGAACTGCTCGGCGAGTGCGGCAGCGCGCTGTTCCGGGTCGCCCGCCGCATCGGCCCACTAGGGCCCGATGAGGTGGGCTTCGACAACCTGAACTGGTGGGTGGGCGAGTGGAGCTGGGTTTTCGAGAAGTACTCCACGATGTTCATCCAGTGGACCGCGATCGCATCGTCGGACACCAAGGTGGGTCCGACGATCTCGGGGTTCGTGCGCAGCTATAACCGCCGCATTGCGGAGCGGCTGGCCGCCTCCGGCGTGCGCGGCATCGATCCGGAAGTTGCGGCAATGACAATGACCGCGTTGGTGCACCGGATCAACCTCTACGTTCATACGGGGCGTGCTTACGGTTACACCGCGAAGCAAGTGATGGACACTTTGTCGGTATTCCTGCAACTGGTGCTGTTCCCCGACACGCCACCCGCGATCCTGACGAGCCTGCGGTTGCACACGGTCACCGATCCGGCTCGCGCCGTGGCCGCCGTCGCGGTGCCGCCGGCGCCGGACACTACTGGCTTGTCGATCACCGAGCGCAGCGCGGCACTGAGCCGGCGCGCGGTCGCCACCGTCGTCGCGCTGGCCGACGCGGGCGCGGCGCAATTCCGCGAACGAGGGTACCGGCGCACCAGCGTGGACGACATCGTCGAGGCGGCGGCGGTCGCGCGGGGTACCTTTTACAAGTACTTCCGAGACAAGCAGGATCTGCTGGTGGCCACGGCCGCCGACATCTATGACGCCGCTAGGGCGTTCGCTGACCAGATCGCCCACATCGACCCGCTGGCGGATCTGCCGACGCTGCGGCAGTGGCTGGCCGGTTTCATCGATTTCTACGATCGGTACTCGGGCTGCCTCGATGTGTGGGTGGAGAACACCACCGATGACCCGACGGTGATCGCCCTCGGCGCCAACGGCCAGGTGCTGATGGATATCGGCGTGGCAACGATGCTGATCCAGCACCCAAGCCCCTACCCGTTCGATCCGATCGTCTCGGCGGTCATCGTTCGCGCCCTGGTGACCAGGGTCCCGCAGGCCGCGGTGGATCTGCCCGAGCCGATCAGCGGCGACAAGGTCGTCGAGCTGTTGCTGAGTTGTCTGCGGCGGGGATTTTTTGGGGTGGCCGACTAAATTTACGCCAGTCTAGGTCAGGCCAATGTGGTGACGCGCGTTCGCGCCAGCTCAGCGATTTCCGCACGCGAAAACCCCAACCCCTCCAAGATCGTTCCGCTGTGCGCCCCCAGCGCTGGCACGTCGCCGATTCTTGCCTGTACGCCGGCCAACGTGGCCGGCGGAATGAGCGCCTCCGCAGGGCCGCCCGGTGTGTTGAACTGCCGCCAGCGATCCCGCCCAGCCAGTGCTGGATGGTTCCACACCTGTTCGACGTCATTCATCCGCGCCGTGGCCACACCGGCCGCGTCGAGCCGATGCTGAAGTTCGTGAGCGGTCAGCGAAGCAATCGCGGCGGTGATGATGGACTCCAGCTCCGCGCGGTGTGCCACTCGGTCGGGATTGGCCGCAAAGCGGGCATCGTGCACCAGATCAGGCCTGTCCAAGACGAGCTCACACAGCCGTTGCCATTCCGGCTGGTTTTGGACGGCGAGCAGCACCGTATCGCCGTCACCGGCAGTGAAGGGGCCGTACGGAGCAATGGTGGCATGGTGGGCACCCGTGCGCGGGGACCGACGAGCGCCGTAGTGACCGTAGAACAGCGGTTGTCCCATCCATTCGGCCAGCGCGTCGAACAACGACACCGATACCGGTCGCACCTCACCGGTGGTAGCACGCACATACAGCGCGCTGAGAAGCCCCGAATATGCAAACATTCCCGCAGCGATGTCAGCGACCGAGATACCCGTCCGCGCCGGCTCCGCCGGCGAGCCGGTAACCGACAACAGGCCAGCCTCGGCTTGGACCAGCAGGTCGTAGGCTTTGCGGTCGGACCACGGGCCGCTCTCGCCGTAACCGGTGATTGTGCAGGCGATCACGTTCGGATGACGCTTCCCGACGGCGGTGGTGTCCAAGCCCAGCCGAGCCGAGGAGCCCGGCGCCAGGTTCTGTACGAGGACGTCGGCGCTGTCCAGCAGGCGATGCACGACCTGCCTGCCCGCGGGTTGTTTGAGGTCCAGTGTCAGCGACTGCTTGCCCCGGTTGAGCCACACGAAATAGCTGGACTGGCCGTGCACCGTGCGGTCGTAGCCGCGAGCGAAATCACCACCGTCGGGACGTTCCACCTTGATCACCCGAGCGCCGAGGTCGGCGAGTTGTCGCGTGGCATATGGAGCCGCCACGGCCTGCTCAAGACTCACCACCGTGATGCCCGCCAACGGTGCGCCGGCCGGATCGTCAGAGTGTCGCGCCATGTGTACATACTGTCAGATTTGATTTGGGGTCGGCGACCTCGGTTAGAAGGCAAGGTGATCGTCATCAACGGGGGAAACGAGCGCAACGAGGCCGGCTATCAACGGTGGTGTGCGGCGGTCTGGACGTGGAGAACCAGCGCTATGATGTACGGCTCACCGCGGCGCGTGCCATCGGTGAACGCACCAATGCCGGACTTAGACAGCATTGGCGTTTCTTCCCCGGAATCCGCCTGTGCTCAAACAGGATTGGCGCAGTCGTCGTGGCTATGATTGCGTTATCAACTTTCCCGAGCGGAAACTACTGACAAAACTTCAATAGTCCTGGGCGGCACCGATGTCCCTTAGCCTGGATACACCGATTCGGTAGGGGATTTATGTGAGTTGTAACGCCGAAATGCCCTGTCGTGGTGGGAGAATGGGATTTCTCAAGGATCACATTCGGCCAGAACGAAGGGCATCTCGTAGATGCAACTATCTCACACTCGACCAGTAGCGTCCGCGATCTTCGACGACCCCAATCTGGTGTCCTGCGCGGGCCTGGTCCCGATGATGGCGTTGGCCCAGCAGTGCGACCTGGCGACCTTGGCGGATGAGCACCTCAGCGTGCCCACCGACAAGGGCGCCAACGCCGGAGCGAAGGTCACCTCGCTGGTCGCGGGCATGGTGGCCGGCGCCGACAGCATCGATGACATGGCATTGCTGCGGCACGGGGCGATGGGCAGCCTGTTCGACCGGCCCTACGCGCCGTCGACGCTGGGGTCGTTCCTGCGTGAATTCACCTTCGGGCACGTCCGCCAACTCGACGCCGTTGCCGCCCGGCTGTTGACTGGACTGCACGACCGCACCCCGCTGGTCGCCGGGATCGACGGCCCGGTGCTCGTCGACATCGACGACACCATCATCGAAGTGCACGGACCCGGCAAGCAGGGATCCGGTTACGGATACTCCGGGGTCCGGGGTTTCAACGCGCTGATCGCTACGGTCACCACCGAACACGCCGCGCCGGTGATCGTTGGCCAGCGGCTGCGCAAGGGCGCCTGCGGGTCCCCACGCGGAGCTGCCCGGATGGTCTCCGACGCCCTGGCCACCGCGCGCCGGCTGCGGTCGACCGGGTCGACCGGAAAGGTATTGCTGCGGGCAGACTCCGCGTTCTACGGACACCCCACCGTGTCGGCGGCGATCCGCGGCGGAGCCCAGGTGTCGATCACCGTGCGACTGGACTCGAAGGTCAAGACCGCCATCGCCACGATCCCCGACGACGCGTGGATGCCCATCGAGTACACCGACGCCATCTACGACGAAACCACCGGCAGATGGAACTCGCGCGCCGAGGTCGCCGAGATCGCGTTCACCGCGTTCAGTTCCAAGAAGGCCAGTAAGCAGGTCCCGGGCCGGTTGGTGGTGCGCCGCATCCCCGACCTCAACCACCGCAGCGGCGACGGGCAAGCCACGCTGTTTGACACCTGGCGCTTCCACGCGTTCTTCACCACCAGCGCCCTGGCCACTGTCACCGCCGACAAGACCCACCGCGGTCACGCGATCATCGAACAGGTCCACGCCGACCTCAAAGACTCCGCCCTGGCGCATCTACCCTCGGGGCGATTCGCCGCCAACGCCGCCTGGCTGGTGCTGGCGGTGATGGCGTTCAACCTCACCCGCGCCGCAGCCACCATCGCCGGGCCCCGATTGGTCAGGGCCCGCACCGCCACCATCCGCCGCACGCTGATCACGGTGCCGGCGCGGATCGCGTCCTCGGCCCGCCGCCTGACCCTGCACCTACCGCAGGGCTGGCCATGGAAATCGGCATGGAACACCCTGTTCGACAGCCTGTTTCGCCGAAACACACCGATCATCGCCTAACCCACGCGCTCCCACCGACCCTCAACGCGAAAGACCAAGTGGAACAACCCGACACCGAGGTCGGGCGATCACACACGTCCAACACCGCAGCACACCCAGTTCAAGGCGCACAATCGAAATCGACTTCAGACCGATAGCCCATCGGTGGATTGAGGCTTAAACAGTAATCTATTTATTGCTCGGCCGAATTGGAGATCTTGGTGCGCGTTACGGTAGGTGATGTGCTGAACCTGTTCGCGCTCGATCCACTCGATCCGGACAGCTTTCGGGGCACCCAGCTCGATGGACCGAACCACCATATCGTGGGGGGTAACATCGCCGCGCAAGGGTTGATGGCCGCCGGTTTGACGGTACCGCGGCGGCCGCCGCACAGCCTGCACGTCTACTTCCTGCGGCGGGGCGATGCGCGTGTCCCGGTCGACTTTGACATCGCCCGACTTCGCGACGGCGGCACCTTCTCGGTCCGGGAGGTCACCGCAACCCAGGACGGAGAGGTGCTCATGCAGGGGCTTGCGTCCTTCACCGCAAATGTTCCCGGCGCCGACTACCACGATGCGATGCCCGATGTGCCCACGCCCGAGTCGTTGGTTCCTGTCGAAGAACAACTCGCGCCCTACGCTGCAGAGTTCGGCGGCTGGTGGGTCGGTGATCGGCCGTTTGACACCCGTTACATCGATCCGCCGCCGCGGGCGGCGATGGACGCCGATGAACCGGCGCGGCCGGTGAGCCGGATCTGGCTTCGTTCGCGCGGTGAGATTCCCCTTGATCCCCTTCTCAACAGCTGTGTCTTGACCCAGCTCAGTGCGCTGACCATGGTGGAGGCTGTCCGGGGGCCGATGCACAAGACGCCGCTGGACGTTTCGGCTTCACTTGATCACACCGTGTGGTTCCATCGCCCGGCGGACTTTTCGGACTGGCTGTACTTTGAACAGAGCTCGCCCAGTGGAATCGGAGGTCGCGCGCTTGCGACCGGCACCTTCTACAACCGTTGCGGGGTGTTGGTGTGCACCGCGACCCAGGAGTTTTATTTCTCAACGGCCAGATAAAGTTAGGTTGGCTAACTGTTCGACGGCTCGCTGAGTCGGCTGGGCGCATGGAGAAAACGGCAATGACCGGAACCGGGAATGACAGGTGGGCCCTCACCGCGAGCGTCGGCGCCACCACGTTGAGTGTCGCAGCCGGGTGTGCGGCAGACACCACCCGCGAGAATCCGCTGGTCAGCGGTCCGTATGCGCAGATGTTCCCGTACGCGGCAGGGCTATGCAGCTAGGGCGATAACGCGGCTTCAGAAGCGTCCTGAAACGCGAGCAACTATTGGTCAGCGCATTCACCGGTGGAACGAAATTGGCCGGCAACGCCGGCCTGTCAGCGTCGTTAGGGGCACACGCGGTTGCCGTCGGAATAGAGCCGCGCAAGCCTCGAACATCTCACCGGAGGGCACCTCAATCGAATAGTGCCGACGGCACATGAGTTGCGACACAAGGGATTACGACCCAGAATCGGTCGGATGGTGGACACGGAAAAGCTGTGTCTCGCCACGTACGCCTTTGAGCTGGCGTGAGCCCTCAGCTGACCACGCGAATCTCTTCGCGTTGCCGACGGCGGCGCGCGTGGAGGCGGCGGCGAGCACTACCCCGGGAGGCGCCGCGCCGGTAACGCGGCTTGCTACGTTTACCGCGCTGCCGTACCAGTCGCCGGCGCGGTTGATCGCCCACCCCGAGGCGACGCCGACCCGAAGATGCGGCAAGCCTTCCGTGGCTGCAGCGTCAATTACATCAAGGGCGGCATCCAACAGCGCGGCAGGATCAGGACAGACCAACATCACCGCGTCGCCGATCGTCTTGACGAACTGCACCGGAGCGACGACGACGGAACGGGCCAGCTCGGCGAGCCGACTCGCGAGCTGTGCCAGCGTTTCGGGCGGCACCGCTTCCCCCAACTCGGTGAACCCCACGATGTCAGCAAATGCCACCGAGATATGTCGCGCGCCCGGAAGTGTGCCCGCGGCCCTCTCAGCGACATTGACCGCCACCGCCTCCAACGAATGCCGCAGTTGCAGGCGTAGCAGGTCTTCAGTGAGCGGCCCGAGTAGCGGTGCGACCTGCCGTGCCAACACCTCGAAAGCCTTGGCAAGCTGCAGTTCAGTGGCTCCGGGCGTCAGTACAGCCTCTAGAGCTGCGTGACGGATCATCTCGGCAGTGCGGTGCAGGCCCTCTGCCAGTACCCGCACGATAGCGACCACCTGATCGGGGTCGAAGCCAAGGTCCACAAAGGCTTTGGCGTGCACGATGGACTCGCCGTCCATCCGCAACTGAACCGCTTCGTCGGGATCCTCCACTCTGGGCAAACCGATTGCGCGTTGCAGGCGCTGCAATAGTTCCAGGTCGATACCAGTGGAGTCGCTGATCACTCGCGCCGATACGTAGGTTCCGTCATCGCCGAGCGCGCGATACGCCGGCAACCCCATCGGGACGGACGTTGCGCGAATCTGGGCAAGATCGAAGCCGGTATCAAGAAGCCAACCGATCAGCTCCATCCGTTCCTCACGCGTTTGGCCCTCAAGGCCGTCGAGCAATCCCGACGCGTCAATATCGAGATTAGCCGCCACCGCGCCAATCTACAGCGTGACAGCTCGCTGCGGCGACAGCCCGATCGGCGTCGATGCCGGTCACCTCTGCCCAGCTATTTCAGAGCGTCACGATGGTCGTGACCGATTCCGTACACGGGGCGGTGCTCGAGCACGGGAAGGAAATCAGTCGAATCATCATCCGTTAGAACCCGGCCCGCCGTCGGCGCTCGGCGCGGCCATCGGGTATGTGATCCATGACTCCGCGTGCAATTCGCGCGGTTGCATGGCATCTCGGCCGATGTCACGACCCTGTAACGCCAGCTGAGCCGATCCGACCTCGATAATGATCGAGCCTGGGCGGCGGCAACTCAACTCTGGGACGCGGCGACGGCCATGCCGGTGATCCACTCCGGAACCGGCTCGTAGACCAGCGGTGGAACCGGTCGTCCCCCGCCCGCCGCGCCGGCGGCGACCCACGTCCGGACCTCGTTGGCACCGGCGCCGGCCCGCGCGTGGGCGGTATCCACCAGCCGAACCAACGCCGAGACGTCCCATGTCGACATCGCTTGCAGCACTTCGGCATCCCAGTCGGGGCGGATTCTCGTGCGCGCTTCGGCCATCCCGTCGGCGATCAACCGTGCCCGTTCCTCGTCGCTGAGGTCGTAGGTATCGACCTCTAGGCTCGGCGGTGAATGTGATAACCCACCGGTCCCGATCAGAAGCACTCGTTGGTCGACGCCGTCGAGGAATCGCCCGACCGCCGTCCCGAAGTCAGCCACCCGACGACCCGTCGGGAGCGGGGCAGTCGCGCAGTTCACCGGCACGGGGATGATCGGCTTGGCATCCAATGCACCAACCAGATCTCGAATCGGCTGGGCGAATGCATGATCCAGTCCGATGTCACGGCACACCGCGATGTCAAAGCCCGCAGTGAGCAAGTACTCGCAGAGCTCGCGAGCCAGTCCGGACGCAACCTGGAGATCACCAGCGCCATGGCGCCCTTCGGCGATGACCGACGCGGACAGCGCCACGCCGAAGGTCGGAACCACCTGCCGGAACGCTCGGCGGTGGTCACCGCCGAACACGATCACCAAGTCGGGATCGAAACGGCGGACGTTATCGGCGGCCGACGCCAGCGCGGTGCGGAATTTGCGCCCGAACGCCTGCTCGACGTCGCGCTCTTTGCCCGGACTGTGGCTCGCGCAGACCACCAACCGCCGATCGGAATTCACAGTCGCCATCCCATCACATAAGTGACACACATGTTAGAACGGCTTCGGCTGCCGGTCCAGCCGCAGGGCGAGAGCGGTTATGCGGCGAAGCGCCGAAGGGGCCCCGACATGGCGTTCCCGCCGGTTAGCTGCGGATGTCATTCAGGTCGGTTCATCGCTAGTCGCCGCCCGCTGCGGAGCGGCGATCCACCAACGTTATGGCAGTAGGCTGTCATCTTAGGGTGATTGCAAACGCGCCGGAAAAGGCGAGGCGCCTCGGTGACAGATCTGTTGGGCCCGCACATACCCCGGCTCTGCCCGAACGGCACTCGGTTTGACGACCCTTAGCTGCCGGCCTCACTTCACCGCCGCGGGCAGCGCGGCGAACTCCTGACGGATGAGAGCGTCGAGGCCGGCGTTGGGGGCCGACAACCATTGTTTGATGGCGCGGTCAACAAGCACCATGCCGATCGCCGCGAGCAGTCGACACTCGCCGTCGGGGGACGGCAGCCCGCGCCTCTCGGCAATCACCCTCGCCACGGTGTCGGCATTGGAGTCGTGATTACGGCGCTCGCGCCCGAGCAGCACCAGCGATGACGCCACCGCCTCGTGGTACTGGCCGATCCGCTTTCGGATGCGTTTGAGCCCAGGCGCCAGCAGGGCGAACGACTCGGCCATCGCCTCATAGTCGGACAGCGACTCGTCCCGGCCGAGGTAGACCGCGCTGAAGGCGTGGATGAAGTCGTATTCCCCGGAGAACAGCACCGACTCCTTGGTCGGGAAGTAGCGAAAGAAAGTCCGCGGCGACACGCCGGCCGCCTCGGCGATCTCCTCAGTGGTTGTCTCGTCATAGCCATGTGCGCTGAAGAGGTCCAGCGCGGCATCGAGCAGTGCCGACCTGGTCCGGTCCGCATGTTCGCTTCGCGGCGAGCGATCACCCCGCGGCATCGGTCATTCCTTCCCGGTGATTAGCTGCTCAGGACAATACCGCTGCGGCTGATCTGTCGGAGGGCGTTGACACTGTTCGACGCCCCAACGATACTGATCCGAGACTGACAGTCTACTGTCATGTTCGCGCTGGCAGGGTCGGGCCCGTTGACGAGAGGATGAAACCTCCATGGTTGACGTGACCGGGGAAGCCGACTTCAGCGTTGACGAGCTTCCGTTCAGCGAGGACCGTGCCCGCGCCTGGCGAGCGCTGCGGGAACGCGGGGAGGTGGTTCGAAGCGGGGAACAGGCCGTCGTGGCCAGTGCAGCGGCCGCCGATTTCGCGGCCAAGCATCCCGAGATCTTCTCGTCAGCAAGGGCTTTCGACCGAATTGGCAGTCCAGTGCCGATGGTTCCGATCGCGATCGACCCACCCGACCACACCCGCTTCCGGCGGCTCCTGGATCCTTTCTTCAGTCCGCGCAAGATGGCCGAGCGCGAGCCCGAGTTACGTAAGCAGGCGGGCGAGCTGATCGACGCGATCAAGATGAAGGGAACGTGCGAGTTCGTCGCAGACCTGGCTGTTCCGTTCCCCTCCCAGGTCTTCTTGACCTTGTTCGGTCTACCACTGGAGGATCGCGATCGCCTGGTGCAGTGGAAGGAATCGATCCTGCAGTTCACCGATCCGGGCAGTGCAGAGCCGACGCCGGAGGTACTCGCACATGGCTTGGAGCTTTACACCTATCTCAGCGAGCACATCGCCGAGCGACGTTCTAACACCGACGGCGACGATCTGTTGTCCCAGTTGATCCACCTGCACGACGAAGGCGGCATGACTGACGCTGAAATACTCGGTCTGTGTTTTCTTTTCGTGCTGGCGGGGTTGGACACCGTCACCGCCGCACTGGGGTTCTCG
This sequence comes from Mycobacterium cajalii, assembly GCF_045809005.2. NCBI lineage: Bacteria > Bacillati > Actinomycetota > Actinomycetes > Mycobacteriales > Mycobacteriaceae > Mycobacterium > Mycobacterium cajalii. The sequence continues at coordinate 3,846,770 of NZ_CM141436.1, read as the reverse complement.
TTCGCCCGCCTCGGGGCCGATACCCAGATGCGGGCCAAAATTGCGGGCGATTACTCGCTGATCCCGTATTTCATCGAAGAGCAGTTGCGCGTCGATCCGCCGGTGCCGTTCGCCCCCCGCGTTGCTACCCAAGATATCGAGGTGGCCGGCAGCTTCGTGGCCAAGGACACCAATGTGCTGATCAGTTACGGTTGCGCCAATCATGATCCGCAGCAGTACGCGGAGGTCGACCAGGTCCATCTCGAAAAGTGTCCACCGCATTTCGCGTTCGGCCGCGGCCCGCATCGGTGCCTCGGCTCGCACCTAGCCCGGCTGGAGTTGCGGCTGATCTTGGAGGAATGGCACAACCGGATCCCCGACTACCGGCTCGCCGAGGGTGCCAAACCGCAGGTGCTGTGGCCCAACGGCACGCTCAGCCTCAACGCGGTGCCGTTGGTCATCGCTAATCAAGGGGATTGAGACAGCGGACTTGTTAGCGGGCCGCTGGTTTGGTTAGGCGGTTTTATCTGATGCTGCGCTCGAGGTGTCCGTGCCCAGTGGTTCCAGCTGCGCCGACGGCAATTGTTCATCGTCAGGCAGGGGGTCTCCGGTCTTCACCGTGATGTGCTTGAACAGAAGCCAGCGCCCATTCTCTCGACGAAGATGGTCGTGATAGCGCCCGACAAACGACATCTCGGCTGGCCCGTCTTCTGGTACCAGTGACACGATCACGTCGCTCCAGGCTCTAGCCTCGTTTCCATATATTTCGATTACCGGCGCAAAGACAAAATGTTTTATCCTGTGCGGGATCGGGGGCTGCGTTGCAGGCAACCCTTCGATAATCGCCTTTCGACCGCGAAACGTCTGTCCCGCCCAAGGCAGCACGCCGTCGCTGCAGAATAACGCCGCAAGTTCAGCCCATCGACGTTCGTCGAGAAGCTGATCGTATAATGCAATAATGCGTCTTATCTCTTCGTAGTCATCCATTGCTGCCCTACCTCACCCTCGGTAGATGATAAACGCTATCCGGGGAGGGTAATGCGATCACCCATGTTGACCCGTCGATGCCAGTCGGAATGACATGCGCCGTCGTTCTTCCGAGGCGGCGTAAACCTTTTGAGGAACTGCTGCAGCTAAGGCGGGCAGTTGTCATGTCGTCTCCTATTCCCTTGGCGCGGTTGAGATGTCGGCTCTGATTGACTGGTGAAATCAGAGCAATCGGCGATGCACGGACCTGCGGTCAAGATACCATGACCGTCAACGGGTACCCCCAACGGCTCGGCGACCGTCCCGGTGGTGGAGAGGTCAATCCACATGGGGTAGCACGTCTTCGGCGACCGACTGCATGTGGTCGAGGTAGGCGTTGAACTCGTTGGCGGATTGACCCAGGTGTCGGTGACGCCGAATTCGGCGAGCTTGCAGCAGTTGTCGATCACCTGCTGCGCGCTCTGACCGAACTGCGTGTTCGGATCGTCCATGACGGCGTGCTCCTGGCCGATGGACCGCACCGCGAGGCTGTAGAACAGTGAGAATGGCCGGCTGTCGAAGCCGGCTTGAGTGCGCAGATGGTCCGTATTCGCGAGCAGTGCATCTGGCTTGGTCAGCCAGGGTGCCCGGCTGTCCCTATATCGTGCAGCGCGGCGCAGCACCGCATCGGCGTCGCCGCCCATCCACACGACAGGATGGGATCGGCTGACCGGCTTGGGTCCGAAGGTAACTTCGTCGAAGCTGACGAATTCGCCCTCGAAGCTGGGGATGGAGCTGTGCCAAAGTTCGAACTTCGCGGCCAGGTTCTCATCGGCGATCCGGCCTCGCTTGGCGACTGGGACGCCAACCGCGTCGTATTCCTCCTCGAGCCGCCGCACACCCACGGTGACCTGTGCTCGGCCGCCGCTGAACCAGTCCAGCGTCGCGATCGACTTGGCGGCGATGATGGGATTGTGCAGGGGGAGGATGGTCACCATCGAACCAATGGTGATCGTCGACGTGGCGCCGACGATGAACGCCTGGGCGGTTGCGGCGTCGAAGTAGTCTCAACGAGTAGTGATTCCCTGAGTGCGATCGACGGTATTGCGGCGCCATAGTTGAAACAATCGCTGACGAGAGGCAGTTTGCTGTCGATAACGGTTTCGGGATGTACATGACCGACAGCACTGCTCCGTCGATCGATCCCCTGCGCGACAGCAGCGGTCCCGATCGGCTGTGGACAGTGATCAACGTAGGCGAGGCGAGGCCAGACAACCTGTCACCCCTGTGCCTGTCGCTGGGGGACGTGGGAGGTCCCGGCGCCCCAAACCATTGGATCGCGACGTGTTTCTTCGTCGGCCAGGCAATGAACATTGAGTGACGCCATCGCCTCTCGCGCCGGCTGGGGCGTCACCACGTCATCTACGGACCGCAGGTCTACGGGCACAGCCTGCCTGGTCATACGTTCCTTCTGACCACCGCAGTAAAATGTAATAGCTGGTTGTCAAATCCGCAGCAGGAACGGCGCGTGGTTTCCGATTGCGCGAAAGCGGCTGCTACCAAATGTGCTACGGCTTGAAGGGCCGCCGGGCGCGTTGAGAGCCTCGGACCCCATACGGGGTTGACGCGCTTGGATCCGAAACGCGACTCTGCCGGCGTCGAGCAGTTGCCGGTTCAACCCGTGGGCCAGTCACAACAGGTCAACTCGGCCGAGATCTCCCAGAGCCGTCGAGCGCTATCTGGATCGCGAGCTTTGGTGAGCAGCTTGGTCGGCTTGGGCTTGCCCCACTGATGCGCGAGCCCGCGAGGCGCAATGTAGGTCCCGTTCGGCAGATCGGTGTAGACGGCCTGGATGGTGGAACGCGCTCCGTCGCTGGGGCGTTGAGCGATGTGCGGCGACAGTACTCTGCCTGCCCACTGTAGCAGGCCCGAGCCGTTCCTGGTGATACCGGAGTCAACCATGCCCGGGTCGGCCGCATACGCGGTGCGGCCTCGTCGAACCAGTTCGCGGACGAAGAGCAGGTTGGCCAATTTCGACTCGCCATATGCCGCCCACATGTTGTATCGCCGGCGGTGCCAATTCAGGTCGTCGAGATGCAGCGTTGCCATCGCATAGTTGCTGCTGGCCACCACGACGACACGGTCACGGATGCGCTCACCGAGCAGACACGTCAGGGCGAAGTGGCCGAGGTGGTTGGTCCCCATGTGCGCCTCGAACCCGTCAGCGGTCCGCGTGAGCGGCAGCCCGAGGACACCAGCGTTGTTGACCAATACATCAGCGACATCGATGGACTCTGCGAACCGTCGCACGCTGGCGAGATCAGCGAGGTCGAGCTGATGGACCTCGACGTGCCCGCACATCTTTACGGCGGCCTCTTGGCCCTTGCTCACGGTGCGGCACGCGAGGAGCACCTGATGGCCTTCGGTTGCCAGCGCGGTCGCTGCCGCCAGGCCCACGCCGCTATTTCCGCCGGTGATGATGATACGCACCCGTCTCCTCCCTCCGCCCGCAGGCGTCAATCTCTCAACGCTTCGCTGATATCGACACACAATCACGAATTGCAATGGCTGCGCAGGGCTTTGGCGAATGTGTTCATCGCCGTCGATCGGATTTGGCGATGCGGTACCGTCAGCCCGTTTACTAGACGGTATGGGCAGGCTGGGGCCTCGCTGCATGTGATCGTGGGTTGCCGACAGGAATCAGGTCCTGGCCGGTAGAGCCACAGATGTAGGAGGCCCCAGTGAAACGCCATCGTACGAGTGTTGGGTTGGATGTGCACGCACGATCAGTGGTCGCGTGCGCCTTGGACGGGGACACCGGGGAGGTGTTCGAACGGCGATTGACCCCGGACTATCGGGATGTCCTGGAATGGTTGCGGTCGCTGCCGGGCAGGGTGGCGGTGACGTATGAGGCGGGGCCAACCGGGTTCGGGTTGGCCCGGTTTCTGCTGGCCGCGGGGGTCATGTGTCTGGTGGCTGCGCCGTCGAAGCTGCAGCGCCCATCAGGGGATCGGGTCAAGACCGACGCCCGTGATGCCGCGCATCTGGCCCGGTTGCTGCATCTGGGACAAATCGTGGCGGTCACGATTCCCAGCGCGGATCAGGAAGCAGCCCGCGATCTGGTGCGCGCCCGTGAGGACTGCCGCGGCGATCTGATGAGTTCCCGGCACCGGGTATCGAAACTGCTGCTGCGCCAAGGGATCATCTACTCCGGCGGGCGGACTTGGACCGGTAAGCACGAGGCATGGCTACGGGCGCAACGCTTCGAAGCCACCCCATTGCAGCTGGCTTACGACACCGCCCTGGATACGATGCTGGCCACCGTTGATCGCCGCGACCGACTCGATGCCGCGATCGCCGAACTGGCCGCCGACAGTGCCTACACGCCGGTGGTCACGCGGTTGGGCTGCTTGCGTGGGGTCTCGACGTTGACCGCGTTCGGGCTGGCGGTCGAGATCGGTGACTGGGGCCGGTTGACCGGGCGCTCAATCGGGGCCTACCTCGGGCTGGTGCCATGCGAGTACACGTCGGGGAATTCACGCTCGCAGGGATCGATCACCAAGACCGGCAACGGGCATGCCCGCCGGTTGCTGATCGAAGCGGCCTGGCACCACCGTCAACCGTATCGGCCCGGGGTAGATCTGCGGCGGCGCTGGGATGCCGCCAGCCCGGCAGCACGGGCGCGGGGCCAGCAAGCCAACCGGCGTCTGCACCACCGCTGGGTGTCCTTCGATGCCCGCAAGAAGCGCCCCGTGGTCGCCAACACCGCCATCGCCCGGGAACTGGCCGGCTGGTGCTGGTCGCTGGCTGTGCTCGACACCTGAGCACCGGCCCATAACTGTCCGAACAACCCGGTGGTGGCGGCAGCGCCTGGGAGTGACCCGCGAACGCCCTATGAGCAATCATGTTGCAGTGCAGTCTGATTACGCTCGATCTCTAGACCCGCGATCCACTCCAGCAGAACAGTCCGTCCTGCGGTAACCAACCCGCGAATATCAGACTTGACGACGCGTCGACAAACGACACGCTCGCCACCACAGAGTCCCCGTTCGGTCAACGGAAGCGGCGTCCCCGGCGACGGTCGAGGACGCCGCTTCCCCCTGCGGTCTTGACAAAACCGATTCCATATCAGGGCGTGTCTCCCATATGGTGACTGTTTTTGACGGGATGCTGTTCGAATGGCGACGGTATCGCGGTTTCGGTTGTTGAATGATGCTCAGTGGGGATTGATTTCGGGGTTATTGCCCTCGAACGAGGGGCGCCGGGGTCATCCGTTCGGGGATGATCGCCGGGTCGTCGAGGGCATCATCTACCGGTACCGCACGGGTGTGCCGTGGCGGGATTTGCCGCGCTCGGAGTTCGGACCGTGGCAGACGGTGTGGAAACGGCATCGCCGCTATGCCGGGGATGGCACCTGGGATCGGGTGCTGATGGACTTGTTGGCCACCGCGGATGCCGAGGCGAAGCTGGACTGGACGGTCTCGGTGGACGCCACGATCAACCGTGCCCATCAGCATGCGACGAACACGACGCGCCCCGAACAGGACACAGGGGGCAGTGTCGAATTGCAAGAATCTGCCGCTGGACGACACTGAACCCGCAGGTCACGGCCTTGGACGGTCCCGGGGAGGCCTAACCACCAAAATCCACACTGCCGTCGACGGCAAGGGACGTCCGCTGGCTGTTGTGGTTACCGGCGGCCAACGCAACGACGGTGCAATGTTGTCCACGGTGCTGGACGAGATTGTGGTGCCCCGTATCGGCGCGGGGCGGGCCCGTACCCGCCCTGATGCCGTGATCGCCGACCGCGCCTACACCAGTGGGGTTGCCCGGCGGATGCTACGTCGCCGCAAGATCACCGCAGTCATCCCACAGAAGCGCGACGAGATCGCCGCCCGGGCGCGCCGCGGATCGGCAGGTGGCCGACCCCCGGCCTTCGATGAAACCCTCTACAAGCAGCGTAATCTCGTCGAACGATCATTCGCTCTGCTCAAGCAATGGCGCGCCCTGGCCACCCGCTACGACAAACTCGCCATCGTCTACCGCGCCACCGTCGTCCTCAGCGCCTGCATCACTTGGACCCGCCATATAGGAGACATGCCCTAGCCGACGGATGGGCTCTTTTGGGTACGAACCTGCCTAGTTCGGCTCGCGACTGTGGGCACCCAGGCGGCGATCCGGTTCCAAAGCTGAGTTCTGTGGCTGGCGAAGTTGTGTCAGTGCCCCGACTTCGGGACCAAATGGAGCGTGACATCCGGTGACTTGAAGTAATTGGCGGGCTCGACATACGGGTCGGGCGATACGTCGATGGCACCGCCGAAGCCAAGGAACACCGGAACATCGATCTGGGATGTGTAGCGTTCGACGAACCCCGGCGTGGTGACCTCGCTGCCGGCCCGCACCGGCACCCTGCTCTGGGCGGCCGTGTCGGCGTCGATCACCACTTGTGGCACTTCTGCGGCGTAGAACATCGGTGTGAGGTAGTCGCGCGGCGCGATACCGTGGCTGTCACCGGGTTTGGCCCCCGAGACCTGATAGAACATTTCGATGCTCTGTTGGATGCGCGCCTCGAGGGTTTCGGCATCGGCCATGGTTTCGTGCACGTTGGTGATCTGCACGCCGTAGCCGAGCAGCACCACCGCGTCGTAGGCGCCCGTGCTGGCCTGCACCATGGTGGTGAGGCACGCGCCCATGGAGTGCCCGACACCGACCACCGGGAGATCTATCGGCGCCAGCCCGTCAACGAAATCGCCTTGTTGCAAATGCTTTCGGACCTGGCGGGCAACGTCAGCGTCGCCTGCAGCCAGCAGTTCAAGGCCGAGGGGGCCCGACGCGATCGGATCGGTGCTGTCGCCGACTGCGAGATGGTCGACCGCGATGACGATGTAGCCGGCTCTGTCAAGGTGTTCCCCGAAGCTGTAGCTGGGATGCCCCTCGATCTCGAGGTGCCAGTACCGCTTGTCGTAGGTGCCGCCGGGCAGGCACACCAGCGCGGCGAGGGACTCGGCGGGTTCATCGGGCAGGAATACCCACGCGACCTGGGTGAGTTGCTCGCCCGAGTTGATCGCCTCGGTCACGTCGAGGGTGAGGGTTATCGGCATGTCCGCTCCTCGCCGTTCGCGCAATGTCTCGCGGAGACTGCTCGTCGATCGGACGCCATTGACGGGCCTACAGGTGTTCGATCAGGGCCCGGGCGTCGGCCACGAAGCGCAACAGGTCGTTGAGGTGCGTGCAGGTGCTCGTGCCCGTGAGTTCCTGGCGTACCCGGAAATGCAGGTCGCTCAACGTCATCCCGGTGATCCCGCGAGCGCTGGCGACAGCGCCGGGACATTCCTGCCAGGGCAGAACGCGCGGAACCGCTTCGAATTGCAGGATCAGCCCACTGTCCGGATCGACGGCCGCGGTGAGGGTGTATTCGTGGATGATGGTTTCCTGGCCGTCGGCGCGGACGTAGGTGTCACGGAACATGGCATCGATGCTGACCGTGGCGGCGTGGTCGTTCTCGGCGACGTCGAGGCGCCGACGTCGGCGCATCCCGTGAATCGGCAAGGGTGCCATGTCGTGCCAGCCCGCCGGGTCGGCGGGATCATCGAGTTCGGGGGCAGGTGGACCGGTCACGATCGCGGGGTCTCCGGCTTCGAACGACGACATCAGCGGCCCGCCGGTGACGAAACCTGCGCACTGGTCGGCCACCGGCAGGTACCCGGACTTGACCACCTCGCCCAACACTCCGGATGCCGACAACGCATGACCGGAGATCAGGGTGGCCACCGGAACGTCGTCGAGCAGGGTGTAGAGCAGCTGACGGCGCTGTCGCAACTGCGGTGCGATCTTTTCGACGGCGGCGCGGAAACCGCTCATCGCCGGCGCTCCCGCCAACCGTGACATGCCCTCGATGGCCGGCTTGGTCGCGATGTGCTGAACAACGCGGGGCACCATGTCGATCGTCGCAGTCAGTCCGGCCCGCCCGAGTTCCCGCATCGACCCATCGCGAGCGGTGAACAGATCGCGACCGGTGCCGATCAAATAAACCGGATCCAGCGAATTCTCCTCACGCGTCATGTCTATCGACGTTGTGCGCCGGACCGAATTCAGCCGCCGTGGTGGTGTGTGGGTGGTGGGTTGGTGAGGGCCGTGCAGTGGATGCAGCGGGAAGCCGGGTGATCCCAGGTCGGTCAGTGCCATGTCTTATCCCACCTGAACTCCTTCGTCGCCCATCGTGCCGTCACGCGATGCTGACGCCCTTGATCCGCAGGAACTCGTCGAGACCGCGCCGGCCGCCTTCTTTGCCCAGTCCGCTGATCCCGATCCCGCCGAACGGCCGTGTCGGATTGAGATTCGCCGCACCGTTGATCAACACCTCACCGGTCTCGAGTTCCTCGGCGACCCGATGGGCGCGTCGCAGATCGGTGGTGAACACATAACCCGACAGCCCGTAGGGCGTGGCGTTGGCGATGGCGATCGCTTCGTCGTCGTCGTCGAACGGGATGATCGACAAGACGGGGCCGAAGACTTCCTTTTGCGCCAGCTCGGAGTGCGGGTCGACATCGGCGAACACCGTCGGCGTCAGGAAGTAGCCGTTCGCGAGCTCACCGCCGAGGCGCTGGCCACCGGTGATGAGCCGCGCTCCGTCGCGCCGCGCGGCCTCGATCATCCCGGTGATCCGTTGTAGCGCCTGCTCATTGACGACGGGGCCACTGATCGTGTCGGCCTGGAACGGGTCGCCCACCTTGATGTGACCCACGATGGTCTGTACCCGCGCGATGACCTCCTCATAGACACTCCTGGCCACGATCATCCGGGTGGGAAAGGCGCAGCCCTGCCCACTGAGTAGGCCCACCGAGAACATCGTGCCGACGCCGCACGCCTTGTCGAGGTCGGCGTCGCCGAAGATGATGTTGCCGGACTTGCCGCCAAGTTCCATCACGACCGGTTTGATCAGGTCTGCGCAGGTGTGCATGATCCTGCGAGCGGTGTCGGGCCCACCGGTGAAACTGACTTTCTTCACCAGCCGATGGCGCACCAGTGCCTCACCGGCGGCGGGACCGCCCGGAACGATGTTGATGACACCGTCGGGTATCCCCGCCTGGTGAGCCAGATCGGCGAAGAGGCCACACGTAAACGGTGTCAGCTCAGAGGGTTTGACAACGACGGTGTTGCCCGCGGCCAAAGCAGCCGGCACCTTCATCGCCAGGGAAATCAGCGGGCCGTTCCAGGTGATGATCGCGCCGATCACACCGTACGGTTGCGCGAGGGTGTAGGTAAATTCACCGTCGCTCCGCAGCGACGTCGTGACGTCGCCGCTGATCTTGTCTGCCCACCCCGCGTAGTAGCGGGTCCATTCCGCCGCCAGGGGCGTCATCAAGGTCAGTGCTCCGGTAGCGGTGCCGTTGTCCATGGCACCGAGCCGGCCGAACTCGACCGCGTGTTCCTCGATGAGGTCGCCGAGGCGCATGAGCATGCGGCGCCGGTCGGAGCCCTTGGTGGACCGCCACTGCAGGTATGCCTCGTGGGCGACGTGCACCGCACGGTCCACCTCGGCTTCTCCGGCCAGCGGGACCGTCGCATCCGGTTGTCCGGTACAGGGATTGACGTGTTGGTACACACCACCCGAGCCGGCCGACAACCGGTGCGCGCCGATGCGTAACTCGACCGCGGGCCGTTCGAGGTCAAGTGTCGAGTCGGTCATTGAGACTCCCATCTGTCGGTGGACCCCGCAGGCGCACCGGCGATATTTTCTGCCTGCAGAACCTGGACGGGCAGCACGTGCCGCCTCGCCGAGACGCCTACGCACTGATGCTGCCGGTGTGGATGCGCGCCTGGCGCAGCCCTTCCTGCGCGTCGTCGACCTCAACCGTCCACATGCCGCAGGAGCAAGAGGCGCGGTAATGCCCGTTCTCTGGCAGGATGGCTTGCCCATCGCAGAAGCCCCCGGTGTTGGCGATGCTGTTGAGGAACTCCAGAGGTTTCTCGTGCAGGGCGCTGTCGTTGGACATGGTCGTTACTCGCCGCCTCGGTCGGCGGAAATGGTGCGGAAAACCGGCAGCATCCACCCATCGGCGATCGGTGTGAAGTCCACGTGCACCCGCATCCCGATGGTCACGTCGGCGGGGGAGACGTCGACGATATTGGAGACCAGCCGGGCCCCCGGCGCGTCGGGCAGGTCGAGCACGGCGGGCACCAGCAACAGATCAGGCATACCCGGGAAGCCGTGGACCACCGCGAAGCTGTACACCGTTGCCTCCCCGCTCAATTCGGGCCAACTGATGTGGTTGGACTGGCAGTTCGGGCAGAACGGGGTCGGCGGCAACCGGAACGTGCCGCAATCGGCGCACTGGGGCACTACAAGCCGGCGCTGTTTGGCGGCCTCCCAGAAGGGTTCGGTTGTCTCGTTGACGGCGATGCGGATGTGTTCGCCGGGGATCGTCGTCGCCAGGGTCGTTGTCGGCGCGTTCATGCCGCACGCCCCAGGATCAGCCCGCTGACCGGCAGGCTGGCCGGACCGCCGGTGACGAGTGCGAGTTCGGCGTCGCGGACCTGGTTGATGGCGGTGCCGCGCATCTACTCGACTCCTTCCATGATGTGGGTCATCCCGACAATGTAGGCCTCGGACAGCTGGCCGCCGTGGGTGTTCACCGGGATGGAGCCGCCGCGGTATCGGATCGCGCCGCTTTCGACGAATGGTCCGCCTTGACCTTTTTCGCAGAAGCCATAATCCTCGAGCTGCATGAGCACCATGGGACTGAAATGGTCATACAACAGGGCGACGTCAATGTCTGCGGCGGTGATGCCCGCTTGCTCGTAGAGTCGTTTGGCGATGGGCTTGTTACCTGAGGAGGCGAAGTACTCGTCGGGCATCCCCATCCACGCGAACGCCCGGCCCCAGTCCTTAACGCCGCCGTGGGCGGCGGCGACCACCGGTACCGGCGGCTGCCGCAGGTCCTTGGCGCGGTCGAGGCTTGTGGTGATCACCGCCGCTGCGCCGTCGGTCTCCTGACAAAAGTCGTACAGACACAACGGTTCTGCGATCATGCGCGCGTTGAAGTAGTCCTGCAGCGTCAGCGGTTCGCGATGCATCGCCTTGGGCCGGTTGGCCGCGTTGGCCCGTGTCGAGATGGCGATCTCGGCGAACGCCTCCCGCCGGGTGCCGTACAGATACATGTGCCGGCGGGCCAGCACCGACATCAGCTGCCCGGGCCCGAAGAGGCCTGACGGCTGTAGGAACGAGTTGGTCGGGTCGGGCTCCAACGCCGAGAACACCGATCCGAGACGTTGTTTGGACTGCTGCAGGGCCATCAAGGTCACCACGACGTGGGCGTCGCCGGAGACGATCGCCGCCCTGGCCAGACCGATTGCGCCGGCCGAGCCACCACCGCCCGATGTCAGCGCCGCGGTGAATCGGACTTCCGGAATCCCGAGGGTTTCCATGAAGTCCGCGGTGTCCATCTTCTCGGTGTAGCCGGCGCTGGCGCCCGAGTAGTAGGCGAAGCCATCGATATCGGTGACAGCCAGACCGGCGTCCTCGCAGGCCGCCAGCATGGCCTCGCAGGCAAGCTCGGTCGTCGTTTTCGGCAGGGACTGACCACGCTTGTAATACGGCGTCGCGCCGATTCCAACTATCGCGACGTCGGGTTGACCGGAGTTGTTCGGCACGGGCTCAGAGGGCTTCGGCCGGGACCGGCGGGACATCCGGAAACAGTTCGTAGAACGTGCCCTGGGTGATCCGCAGCCGGGTCTCGTCGCTGACCCCATCGAAGAGCTGTTTGAGCGTATCCTGCGTATGCCCGAAGGTGCCTTCCATGTGCGGGTAGTCGCTACCGAACATCACGTTCTTGTAGCCCATGTGTTCGTAGGCCGCGACCGCCGTCTCGTCGTGCTGGAAGGACGCGTAGACCTGGCTATACAGGATTTCCTTGGGCGAACGATCCAGCTTGGGCCGCACCGCCATGTGATGCTGGCGATAACCCTCGATCATTCGGTCGCCGAGGAACGGAACCCACGTGGCGCCACCCTCGGAGATCAGCATCTTCAGACCCGGGTGGCGGTCCAGGGCTCCGGAGGCCACCATCTTCATCGCCGCCCGCTGGCCGGAGAACGTGGTTTCGGCGTAGTTCATCACCGCGCCCCCCGGGCCACGGTAGACCAGGCCAGCACCGCCGCTCGGGCCGCCGACCGTCATGTCCACCGGATCGGTGCCGATGTGGAAGGCCAGCACCATGCCGGTCTCCTCGGCCGCTGCCCACAGCGGTTCCCAGTCGTTGCGGTGCCAGTCGGGGGCACTGGGGTGTGGGGTGGTCGGCAAGAAGACCGCCTTGAAGCCCTTGCCGGCGGCCCACTGCAGCTCTTCGACGGCGTCATTGACGTCGAGGATGGACACCTGGGCGGTCACGACATAGCGCGGCGACACCGAAGCGATTTCCTCCAGCGCGTACTCGTTGCTGGCGCGCATGCAGGCCTTGAGCAGTTCGGGGGTGCGGAAGCTCGATGCCCACATGCCCAGAGACGGGAAGATCACCTCGCCCCAGACGCCCTCCTTGTCCAGGTCGTCGAGCCGCACTTTCGCGTCGCGGATGCCCTGGGGTTTCATGCTTTCCTCGACGAACATCATCATCGCCGACGAGGGCAGCTTGCGCCGGAAGATCTGACCGTCGACGTGGACGGTTTCCCACTCGCCGTCGGGATCCTTCTCGGCGTGCGGTGTCAGTTCGGCGAGTTTCTTGGGCAGTCGGGACTGCCACAGGTCGTCGGGTTCCATGAAGTGGGAATCGCCGGAGTTGGTCCAGATAAAGCTCATGTGTCCTCCAGGGCTGCGGGGCTGCCTGCATCGATGGTGGCAGCTTCGTGTGAGGAAGTCCAGAATTTTTAATGAATTAGCATTATTATATGGCCGAGGCGCCGGGTGCTATGAGACTGTCGTGACGTCAAAGGAGGCCTGATGGCGGGACCGGGAACCGAGATGTCCACGACCGCGCGCCGTCGTAACGTCTCGGGGGAGTCGACCCGCGTGATGCTGATTGAGGTAGCAGAACGCCTGTTCGCCACGCGGGGCATCGAAGCGGTCACCCTGCGCGAGATTCAGGAAGCCGCCGGCCAGTCGAACACCTCGGTGATCCGCTACCACTTCGGCTCGCGAGATGGCCTCATCCGGGCGCTCATCGCATTCCGCCTCAGCACACTGGGCACTCAGCGGCAGGAAATGCTGGCGCGGATGCATAACGAGGGTAAGGAGGCCGATCCCCGCGCCGTGGTGTGGCTGCTGGTGCGTCCGTTGGCCAACAGCATCAAAGCGGGCGAGATGTTCGTGCCGTTCCTGGCGCGGCTTAGCGAGGACCCGCGGGCCCGCACGGACTACTGGCCCGACCACGTCGACGACGACTGGACCCAGGAGCGACTCGAAGAGCTCGTCGAAGCCGCATTGCAGGACCTCCCCGAACGGGTTCGGCGCGGTCGCACGTTCCAGCTCTACACCAGCCTGCTTAACGTGCTGGCCGAGTCGGCCCGGTCGGGCCACGGGATCAGTGAGGCTCAGCTGCACAACTACGTCGACGGCTGGGTCGGCATGCTGACCGCGCCGGTGTCCTACGAAACCCGCGGCCTCTTCGCCGAGTCAGAGGAGCGCTAGCCGCCGCCGACGATCTTGCGCGCACGTAGATCGGCGATCCGGGCGTGATCGAGCCCGATTTCGCGCAGCACCGCATCAGTGTGCTGTCCGATCGTGCAGCCAGCATCGGCCTTGGTGGGTGATCGTGAGAACCGGTACAACGGTGCCAGCCGCCGGTGGTGTTCGAAGATGGGGCTGTGGGCCTCCACCGAGTACCCCGCGTCGAAGTACGGGTCGGTCTGCAGCACCAGTTCCGAATTGCGTTCCACGACTTCCACACAGCCGACGTCCTGGGAGGACAGCTCCTGTTCCCACTCCAGCTTGGTCTTGGTGGCGAACATGGGGGCGAGGACGTCTATCAGCGCTTTGTCGTTCTCCGCCCGCGACGTCGCCGTTGCGAACCGTTCATCGGCGTACAGGTCGACGTAGGGGGCCATCGCCTTGGCGAGCGCCGGCCACTCGTGGGCCAGCGGCGCCGCCAGGAAAACCCAACCGTCGGCGGCGCGATACATCCGGTACAGGGCATTGAGCCCGTAGAAGTTCTCGTCGGCCGCCTGGATCTCGGGCCGGCCGACATAACTGGTGTTGTTGGGGATCAGTGCCTGCAGGGTGGTGTTGCCCGGCACTCAGGATGAGCATTATGGCGGCGTTGGCGGTGAGGATGTGGGGGTATGAAATGACCCCGCCGGGCGGGGTCCGGCGGGGTCGGTGGTGTTCAGGGTGTCGCGGTGGTGTTCAGTCTGCCGTGACTTCGGCGATGGCTGTGCGGGTGGAGGATTCGTCGACGATGGCCTTGTTGGCGCCAAACGCGGCGACGAGGGCTTGTAGCGCGAGGTTGTTGACCGCGCGGGGGTAGCCGCGGCTGGTTTGGTGGATCAACCCGATGGCGTCGTCGGAGAACAGTGCGTCGTCGCGCCCGGCCAGCTTGAGGTGGTGGTGCAGGTAGCTGGCGGTTTCTTTGTCGGTCATGGGCGCCATCGTGTAGCGCAGCCCGATGCGTTGGTCGAGCGCGGCCAGCACGCCGAGTTTCATCCGCCGCCGCAGGGTGGGCTGGCCGACGAGCAAGCAGGCGAACGGGCTCGACGAATCGAGATCATGGTTGGTGAGCAAGCGGATGGCCTCCAATTGGTCGTGACTTAAAAGGTGCGCCTCCTCGACGACGACGGTGGCTGTACGCCCGCGCTCGGCGTGTTCGGCGGCCAGCGCGTCGGCGGCCTGTGGAGCCAGGGTGGCGTGGTGGGTCAGGGGTTGGCCGCCGAGGGAGGCGACGATGCGGTGGTGGATGCCGCGTACCCCGACGGTGGGGTCGGGCAGGTAGATGATGCTGTGGCGGCTGCGGTCAAGGGCGGCCAGCGCGGCACGCACGGCGACGGTCTTGCCGGCGCCAACTTCGCCGGTGATCACGCCGATGCGCCGTTCGGCGATGCACCAGCCGATGCGGGCGACCGCTTCGTTGTGGGCGGCATGGCGGTGCAGCATGCCCGGGGCCAGGTCGCGGCCGAACGGCATCCGAGAAAAGCCGAAGTAGGAGATCAATTCCATCATCGGGGTGCGACCTCCTGGTCGGTGAGCAGGTCAAGCTGGCCGGGAATCTCCGTGCCGGCCCCGGTGAGGGCGGCGTAGTTGACGCCGCGGGCCAGTTCGGCCGCATGCGCGGTCTCGAGCAGCTGCGCGTAGTCGATACCGGACGGTTGCGGTGGTGTGCTCGGGGTTTCTGGTTTGGCCTTGGGATGGGAGTGGCGGCTGATGTGGTGCGGGATCGCCAGCCCCATCGGCACGCCGGCCAGGCGAACCTCGATGCGGGTCAGGTCGAACGGATCGAACACCAACTCGACCTTGCGCCCGACCAATGCCGGGTCAACCTCATAGGAATTGCCATGTAGTGACACGGTGGCGGTCTTGGTCACGCGCCGGTGCGCCTCCCACAGGAACGCCTCGGTGAGAGCCTCGGGTGCGGGCAGCGCGACCGGCCCAGCGGCTGACCAGCGCTCCAGCGGGGTTTGGCTGGTCTCGGAATGGATCGTGCGGTGGTAGACCGTTTCGGTCCAGGCCGCGAAATGCCGATTCAACTCGTCCAGGTCAGTCACATAGTGGCGGCCGATGGTGTCGGGCTCGCCGGTGATCTCGACCAAAAACTGGTCGCGCACGGTCCTAAAAAACCGCTCTATCTTGCCCCGACCTTCCGGCCGGTATGGTGCCGAATGCACCAGGCGCACACCGAGTTTCGCGCACGCGCGCAGCAGCCATTCATCGACGAATGCCGAGCCGCGGTCAACGTAGATCGCCTTGGGAACACCGCGTGAGGCCAGTGCCGGCCGCAACGCGGCGGCCAGCCGCACCGTGTCCTCGGCATAGCCCCACCGATAGCCCGGCAGCAGCCGGGAATGATCGTCTAAGAACGCGAACAGGTAGGTCTTTCTGAGTTGAATACGTATGCCGTGCAACGCATCCCCGGTCCACAAGTCGTTGGGGTGGGCGGCCTCGAACCGCCCGAACACTGGTGCCGACCCCGTGGCCGCGCCACCGATGAGGCCGAGCCGGTGGAAGTTACGTTGCAGGGTACGTTCGTCGGGTGCCCAGCCCAGCTGGGTCCGCAGGATTCGGCGGATCGCCGCGGCGGTGCGCTGCGGGTTCTCCCGCCGCAGCGCAACCGCCAGCTCCAGCACCTCCTCCGGGGTGCGCGGGGTGCACTGGCGCTGGTTGGGTACCAACGCGTCGAACCCGCCGGCACGCCAGTCCCTGATCCAGCGATCAATGGTCTGGCGGCTGACCCGCACGCGGCGCCCGAACGGGTCGGTGTGCTCGCGCGATGCCAGCTCGCGCACCATCTTGCCGCGTTCCTTGGTGGAGTGCGCCGCATCGGCGGCCTCCCGGATTAGCTGGTACCGGAAAAGCCCGATCGCCCGGGCCCGCTCGGACCGCACCTTCACCTCATCATCGCCGACCACTGGCCGCCTCCTTTGCTGTCTTTCAAACACATGACAGCGCACAGGTTTACGGGGTGATCGGCGTCGGCGGCAGGGTCGGTTCGTGTTGCGCTGCCGGGCCGGGCCAGCCCGGTGTCAACAATCGCCCACCCGACACCGCCACCGCGGTCTCGGCCAGCGACACCTCGGACAGCACGAACCGGCGCCCGATGGCCGCCGCCAGCGCGACGATCGCTGTCATCGCGTCGGCCAACCCGCTGCCGGTCGCCTCAGGCATCACCGGATCGGCATCCACCGCGCGCAGCCACACCGTGAACACCGACCGCACCGCCTCGGCCCGCTCACCGAAGCGACGCAGCCAGCCCCGCACCGTCTCCGCCGGACAGGCCAACTCGGCCGCGATCCGGCGAAACCCCACCCGGCGCACGGCCTTGGCCACCAACGCGGACACGACCACCGCACCCACGTCGGCGCGCCGCAGCAACGCCGTCACCGGCAACAACACGTGGGTGACGCGGCAGTCGGTGCAGCGCGACCGGCGAGGACACAACCACACCGGCCCATCCGCACCGCGCAGCAGTCGCGGCCTGGCCCGCCCCCAACCCGCCAACACCCCACTGCATGCCGGGCACCGCAGCTCACCCGCTGCCAACCTGCGCTCGACTAGATCGACATCCGCCTCTACCGTGACCACTGCGCCTCCCAAGCGCACAGACGGCCCTCCCGCAAGACTCCAGCCAGAGACACCTACCGGGGGGGCCGTCGCCTACAACGACGTGATCACCGTGCCGCCCCGGCACCGCAAGCACCAAACCAGCTACGACCAGCTGACGAGCTACTCATCGTCAACGCCGGATCGCTACCCCGTGGTGCTCAACCTGAATGCCCCCGAACACGCCTGCGGGCGTCCCTGTTCGTCGTAGGCGGCGTCCATCGGCTCGAAGGCACCCGGGTACCGCTCCAGCACCATCTCGTAGAACCAGTTGTACGGGTCCATCGACCCCACCCCGGTGACCAGGTTGGATTCCACCACCTGACCGCGGCCACTGGAGCTGCGCTCGATGAGTGCGGCCAGGATCGCCTGGACGGCGGCCTGTGCGGCGCCCCACGATGCATAGGGAAACGAGATGTAGGCCGGTCCCGGCCTGCGGGTGAGGTCCCGCTTCTCGTGCATGACACCGGTCTTGGCCATGATCAGCGCTTCCCAGCCCTTGTACTCGCGCCACGGGCCGGTCGAACCCCACCCGGTGATCATGGCGACCACCAGGCGCGGGTAGCGTTCGGCCAGCACGGCGGGGGTCATGCCCAGGCGCTCGGCGGCGGCCGGGCGCAGGGTGCTCACCAACACGTCGGCGCGTTTCAACAGTTCCCGCAACTGATCCAGGTCGGCGTCGTCGTGCAGATCCAGCGTGACGCTGCGCTTGCCCCGCAGAAGTGCTGGCCATCCCGGCAACTGCCGCAGCGGGCTGCCGTCGGGCGGCTCGACCATGATGACGTCGGCTCCGCAGTCGGCCAGGAACTGGGTGGCCTGCGCACCAGGCAGCGTCGTCGACAGATCAACGACGACCACGCCTGCGAGTGGGGCTGTGGACTCCGCTTCGGCTGCCGCCATGATCGCTCCCCTTGTGACGGCCGGGTGTGTGACACACTCATGTGACCGATGCCACGCCAGCTTGGCAGCGCCAGAGATTAATGTCAATCCATTACTTCAGTGGTCGCTACGGGCTGGCGGACAGTGGACGGTGGCGAACCGTTCTCTTCTACGCCCTCGCGGTAACGCCGCGCCCCGCGTCGACGCCGACGTCAGACCGAAACGTAATCTTCGGAGACGCGATCGACCACGTCCGGTGTGGGGCGTCGTAGATGCCGTCGGGCGGCCACATGGAAACCGGCGATCTTGGCGTCGAGTTCGGTGCGCGACGCTGGGCCGGTGTCGTGCGCCTTGTGTAATGCCCGACGACTCAACATAGACGAAAACACATAGACGGAAACCTACGAATAGTTATATATTCAGCTACTAAGCCGTGGAGTCGGAAAGCGGGAACCAATTAGCGGTGCTGTGTCCGGGGCTCATTCGATGCCAGGCGTGGATGGGGGTGGCAGTCATTGAAACCAGGTAGCCTGTCGGTCGCCTTGCTCGTCGCGGCGGCTGCGGTTGGCGGAGTCGCGGGAACGTTAGCATCGCGGGCACGTGCCGCTCCGGCACCTGAGGTGGAGTACGTATATGACGTTATGGTGCGGCGGCACTACAACTTCCCAAATAATGACGCGCTCAGCTACGGTCACGGAATCTGCGACAAAGTCACCCGAGGCGAACCCTACGCCCAAATAATGGGTGACGTGAAAAGTGACGTGACTCCTGACGACGAGTTCGCGGCCAACTACCTTGTTTCGTATGCGGTTAATTTATTGTGCCCCGCCGAAATCTGGCAGCTGCGGAAGTCGGCTGTGGGTTACCAACCACCTGCGGGTTAGGCACGGCTGATCTCCCGACTATCAGAGCAGTATCGGGTCGATGTCAGCGTGGCAGGTGGCGAATGGTCAACGTGACCGCCGGATCGATCGTGTCGTGACCACCCCGCGCTGCCAGTCCCGGTTCCGCTAACGAGCGCCGAGACGCGGCTTTTCTCAGCTGCGCCGGCCACGGTCGGCTTTTTGCCGATGACGGGGTCGGCCAGTTCCCAATCAATTGCTGAAGCGTGGCAACCTGGATCGTATGCCCTCGTTGGGGCGCTATCAGGACGGTTGGATCGATGGTGGCAGCATTCGGGATCTCGGACCGGAGGACAACGAGTGCACCTGATAATATTTAACTGTTTAATTCAATAGAACCACTAGACGCCGCCGCAGCGCCGTGGGTAGCCTACACCCATGCCCGGCTCAGTTTGGTCGCACATTGACTAGATTCAAGTCGGTCCCACATCCGCTTGCAGTGAGGGCGAGCGGATCCGAGCGATTCTGCGCCGCAATCACATCGGCTGTAGCTCTGGTGCCCGGGTGCCGTGTCGATGCTTCAAAATCCGAGTATGCGATCGCGGTCAAGGTAGTACCTCGTCGGATAAGGTCCGTCGCCGCCCAGTGGCGCCTACCGCCACCTCGTGGCTAACAAGGAGGAGTTGGACAGTTGGACATGCAGTATCGGCCGCTATCCCTGTCTGTCTTGGTGGCTGCCGCCGGCGCCCTCCTGGGAGTTCCCGTCGCACATGCGGATGGCGACAACAACACGCTCATACCGAACAATAAGCGACTCAACGACGGTGTCGTCGCCAATGTCTACACTATTCAGCATCAGGCGGGCTGCACCAACGACGTTCGGATCAACCCGCAACTGCAACTCGCTGCGCAGCGGCACACCGAGGATGTGCTGAACAACCGTGCGCTCGACGGTGACATCGGCTCAGACGGGTCCACGCCGCAAGACCGTGCCAATGCGGCCGGCTTCCATGGTCCAGTGGCGGAAACGGTGGCGATCAATCAGTCAATCGCAATCAGCGGCAACGATTTACTCAACCGGTGGTACCACAACCCAGCCTATTTCAACATCATGTCCAATTGCGACCACAGCCAAGTTGGGGTGTGGTCGGAAAACAGCCCGGACCGCACCGTTGTGGTGGCGGTCTACGGACAGCCACAAGGGAGCGGGGGCACAACGCCGGCGAGCACCCAAGGGCAGAATATTCCGCTTGACCCCACCCCCGACTATGACGCGAGCGACGAACTCGAGTTCGGCCTCAGATGGCTGCCCTGGATCCTAAGGGGCGTGTATCCACCGCCAGGCTATCCTCCGGAATAGGGCAGGAATCAACCGTCGTTGGCGCCCGCACTGAGCCTTAAGCGGCGACGGCTCTGCTGGAGTTTGCGCTACGGATCGCTCGACGTAAGTGCGCGCAAGCCATGATCCAGTTCTGGCCGGCGATAGCTGGGTAGCCCTAACACGCAACCTTGATCGTGAATGTGCCGACTGCGTTCAGGCTGGGGTTGTTCGTGTCGAATCCCTTTGCGCTGCCACGGATTGTGTAGGTGTAACCACTTATGGTTACCTCGGCTTTGCCTTGGAGGTCTTGGTTAAAACTGCCGGTGAAGCCGCCCAGATCGTTGATGTTGACGGCTTTGGCCGTGAGCGCCTTCTCGTTGGAGACAAACGCCTGAGTGCCTGTCGAGGTGTCACCGATGGTAATGGTGGTTAACGATCCTGCCGGTATGCATATCACCGCATGGGTCTCCGGGAGAACCTGATCGTTGATCGTCACCTGCGCAGTTCCGGCGGGTAATGTTCCCGGTTGTGGTGCTGCTTTTGAACCCAGCGAGCACGCGCCAAGAATCGCCGCTATCAAAACGGCTGCCGACGCAGCGCTGAACCGCTTCTGCACAAGCGCACCTCGCTTCATTTCGCCACCTATACCGAGCCCACGCGGAGAGCAATGTAGCCACCACCCCGGACCCGTCGGCGGCAGACCGCTCAGCGAAGTGAGCTGTGAGCATAGTCGAAACAACGGTATCCGACTTTGGTGCCGTAGTAACGGGACATCACGATGCATTAGTTGAAGCGGTTGCGTCCGAAAGTTGGTGTAAAAGCACAGGCCGGTTCGCGGCTTCGCCATCAGCATACGGGCTGAGGAACTCAGGCGACAGGCCCGCCCGCTGCTGCCGCGGGGGCGGGTTTTCGTTCACCCCGCTCCAGATGCTTTGGCAGCCCCCCGGGAGCGACACTGCAGGGCCGAGAGATGTTCAGCCGTAGAGGGTTTGGGCGGAGTCGGTCAGTGCATTAAATTAAACGCGGCGTCGAGGCGGTGTTGACGGCGCCCGGTTGGGTTCGTGGTTGGCTTCGGCGGCCACGAACTCGATCAGCTCCTCGAGGTCATCTGCTCCGGCCAGCAAGGCAGCGCCGTCTGGGTGGGCGCGCATGCCGAACGCCAGCCGCTCACAGTCGGGGTCAAGCAACACCAGCTCGGGTAACGCGGCGGCGGTCTGGTCGCTGACGATGACCTCGTCAACGTTGCCGGCAACGCTGAGCCGGCGGCGGCGCAGGTCGTATGGGGGACCAGTTGAAGAACACTTACTTGCACCTCTGTGTCGATGCGGACGTGCTCGAACAAGACGTCAGCATCGCTGCGATCAGCCGAACGTCATGATTGGCGATCGATGCTGTCAGGCCGCAATCGAGTCGTGTCCTGGCCCGCACGGATCAGCGCTGGACGAACATGGATCCTGCTGGAAAAAGAGGGACTTTCGGCTCGATGCTGCAATGCGGATAGTCTCGCCTTCCTGGCGGGCACGGCCAGCGAGATTGCTCGCCGCCGGCGCTGACGGCCCAGCCGCCATAACCGTGGGTTGACGTGATCGACTCGGCTACCGCGGAGGATTTAGCGAGGCGACGAGCAGGTTGCGCAGCACGCCCTGGTTACCACCGTCTTCAAATACGGCGGGTTGGGCAATAAGGCTAAAGTTGATGCGGACAATCCAGCGCGCGAGGGTGTCGGCGCGAAGATCGCTCCGAATCTCGCCGGCAGCGGCAGCAGCCTCGAGGCGCCGAACGAGCGCGTCAGCGAGTTTGGCTCTCCACAACTCGGAGCCTTCGGCGGCGTGATAGGCAGCACCAAGGGCTTGGTGGTCGTCAACTAGTGATCGCATTATCGGTGAGCTGCGGGCGATGTCGATCCCCTGTAGGCATGCTGCGACGAGCTGAGTCAGAAAGGGTTCGTCAGTCTGCCAGCATTGTTCAATGGCTTGCAGCGTGGTGGCGAGCACTCGCACAAAGGAGGCTGCTAACCTCGATTTTTCGCACTGGTGGGGTTCGGGGGTGCTGAGCCATGAAGATCGCTGAGCGATAGCGCATTTTGGACTTGGGGTGTGTTTGGCCGTCCCGTGTCGCCGGGGTGGGCGGGCTTTCCTATGGCCGGTGGGTCTTTCGGGTCGTCGGGGCGGGTTTGCGGTGGTCAGGGGAAGGCGGCGCGGATGCGTTGCCAGGCGGTTGCGATGGCGCCGGCCCAGCGCCAGGTCGCGTCGATGCGCAGCCGTAGTTGGCGGGCGCTGCGGGTGATGCGGGCCGCGACGTGTAGGACCCGGTAGCGGAAGGCGGTGATCTCGCAGCGGGCCAGCTGCGGGGCGTCGGTGAATCCGATCAGTTGGGCCCAGGCGACCAGATCGGCGGCGGCCAGGACGATTTCGAGCCAGGCGGCGTTGGACTGGAAATCATGACAGGGCAGGTTGGCCAGGCCGGCGGCTTTGGCTTCGCGGATGCGGTCCTCGACGCGGGCGTGTTGGCGGTGGCGCAGTTCCAGACCGGCCAGCTGCCCGGGAACCATCCCCGGTGGGGTGTCGGTGATGAAGGCGGTCACCCGCATGCCGTCGATGTCGGTGAAGCGCAGCTGCGCCCCGGGGTGTGGGCGTTCTTTGCGCAGCACCAGCCGGGTCCCGGCAGGCCAGCTCGACAGCGTGACCAGGCCGGTGGCCTCGGCCACCTGCGCCCCGTCACGGATCTGCCCATCGGAGTCGATCCCCGGATACCAGCCATCGCCGAGGTTGAGGGTGTCCACGGCGTCCTGGACCCGGGCATCGACGGGAAACCCGAAGGAGAACCCGACCCCGTGATCGCGGCAGGCCTGGGCAAACTTGTGGGTGGCTCCGGCGGAATCTGAGCGCACCACCACCGCCGGCGCGGCCGGGTTCTGCGGGCCGGGACGCCAATCTGCCGGCAGCGAATCCAAAGCCTGCTGAAGGACCGTGATGTGATCGGCGGCGGTGTTGGATCCGGCGTTGCCTTTGCGCAGCAGCCCGGCCAGGGCCTCACCGCCGGCGATCTCCGGGCGGTCCAGAAACGCCAGCAGCGGGTGATGGCCGAACGACTTCTTCCACGTCGGCGCCGCCTGCGCCTTGTTGTCGGAATGGTCGATGACCAGCGTGGCGTCGATGTCGATGTACAGCGGCACACCCGCCGGGGGCGCGGCCCCGGCCGCCCAGGCCGCCGCCCGCGCCGATGCCCGCGCGGTGCGAACCTTCGGCAGGTGCGCGGCATCGATGCGATAATCGATCAGCCGCCACATCGTCGTTGTCGAGGCCTTGGCCCCGAACACATGCTCGCGATCCCCACACAACTGGCCGACCCCGTCGATGCAGTCCGCCCCGTCAGCCACCGCCGCGGCAAGATCGGCGAACACCGCACCCGGGGCATAGGTCCACGGCCCCTTGTAAGTATCGGCCAACACCGCCGTGACCTGCGCGGATAACCCGGTCAGATCGGCCAGTTCCCGCAACAGCCCCATCCCGGCGTGCGACACCACCCCGCGACCGTCCGCCGATACTTTCACCCGCCGCGTCACCGCGATACTCTTCACGTGCGAAGTGCCTTCCGCTCGCCATATGGAAACCTAGAGAATTCCCATTATGCGTTGCAGGACAGGCACTTTCGCGCATCAACACACAGCTACGTCGGCATTCCGCGAAAAATCCGGGCTAACAGTGCGTCCTTGTTCGGGAAGTAGTAATACACCGTCGACCGGTGCACACCCGCGCGCCGGGCAATGTCGCCCATGCGAGTACGTACTGGCCCCTTCTCGGCGTAGCAAGCATCGGCTGCGCTCAGCAACCGTTCGCGCGCCTCGTCGTCGTCCGCAGGCGCGTCGGCGCTCCTCGAACTCGCCCGATGTTCTCTGGGGTGAGCGGTGTTGCCCGGCACTCAGGATGAGCATTATGGCGGCGTTGGCGGTGAGGATGTGGGGGTATGAAATGACCCCGCCGGGCGGGGTCCGGCGGGGTCGGTGGTGTTCAGGGTGTCGCGGTGGTGTTCAGTCTGCCGTGACTTCGGCGATGGCTGTGCGGGTGGAGGATTCGTCGACGATGGCCTTGTTGGCGCCAAACGCGGCGACGAGGGCTTGTAGCGCGAGGTTGTTGACCGCGCGGGGGTAGCCGCGGCTGGTTTGGTGGATCAACCCGATGGCGTCGTCGGAGAACAGTGCGTCGTCGCGCCCGGCCAGCTTGAGGTGGTGGTGCAGGTAGCTGGCGGTTTCTTTGTCGGTCATGGGCGCCATCGTGTAGCGCAGCCCGATGCGTTGGTCGAGCGCGGCCAGCACGCCGAGTTTCATCCGCCGCCGCAGGGTGGGCTGGCCGACGAGCAAGCAGGCGAACGGGCTCGACGAATCGAGATCATGGTTGGTGAGCAAGCGGATGGCCTCCAATTGGTCGTGACTTAAAAGGTGCGCCTCCTCGACGACGACGGTGGCTGTACGCCCGCGCTCGGCGTGTTCGGCGGCCAGCGCGTCGGCGGCCTGTGGAGCCAGGGTGGCGTGGTGGGTCAGGGGTTGGCCGCCGAGGGAGGCGACGATGCGGTGGTGGATGCCGCGTACCCCGACGGTGGGGTCGGGCAGGTAGATGATGCTGTGGCGGCTGCGGTCAAGGGCGGCCAGCGCGGCACGCACGGCGACGGTCTTGCCGGCGCCAACTTCGCCGGTGATCACGCCGATGCGCCGTTCGGCGATGCACCAGCCGATGCGGGCGACCGCTTCGTTGTGGGCGGCATGGCGGTGCAGCATGCCCGGGGCCAGGTCGCGGCCGAACGGCATCCGAGAAAAGCCGAAGTAGGAGATCAATTCCATCATCGGGGTGCGACCTCCTGGTCGGTGAGCAGGTCAAGCTGGCCGGGAATCTCCGTGCCGGCCCCGGTGAGGGCGGCGTAGTTGACGCCGCGGGCCAGTTCGGCCGCATGCGCGGTCTCGAGCAGCTGCGCGTAGTCGATACCGGACGGTTGCGGTGGTGTGCTCGGGGTTTCTGGTTTGGCCTTGGGATGGGAGTGGCGGCTGATGTGGTGCGGGATCGCCAGCCCCATCGGCACGCCGGCCAGGCGAACCTCGATGCGGGTCAGGTCGAACGGATCGAACACCAACTCGACCTTGCGCCCGACCAATGCCGGGTCAACCTCATAGGAATTGCCATGTAGTGACACGGTGGCGGTCTTGGTCACGCGCCGGTGCGCCTCCCACAGGAACGCCTCGGTGAGAGCCTCGGGTGCGGGCAGCGCGACCGGCCCAGCGGCTGACCAGCGCTCCAGCGGGGTTTGGCTGGTCTCGGAATGGATCGTGCGGTGGTAGACCGTTTCGGTCCAGGCCGCGAAATGCCGATTCAACTCGTCCAGGTCAGTCACATAGTGGCGGCCGATGGTGTCGGGCTCGCCGGTGATCTCGACCAAAAACTGGTCGCGCACGGTCCTAAAAAACCGCTCTATCTTGCCCCGACCTTCCGGCCGGTATGGTGCCGAATGCACCAGGCGCACACCGAGTTTCGCGCACGCGCGCAGCAGCCATTCATCGACGAATGCCGAGCCGCGGTCAACGTAGATCGCCTTGGGAACACCGCGTGAGGCCAGTGCCGGCCGCAACGCGGCGGCCAGCCGCACCGTGTCCTCGGCATAGCCCCACCGATAGCCCGGCAGCAGCCGGGAATGATCGTCTAAGAACGCGAACAGGTAGGTCTTTCTGAGTTGAATACGTATGCCGTGCAACGCATCCCCGGTCCACAAGTCGTTGGGGTGGGCGGCCTCGAACCGCCCGAACACTGGTGCCGACCCCGTGGCCGCGCCACCGATGAGGCCGAGCCGGTGGAAGTTACGTTGCAGGGTACGTTCGTCGGGTGCCCAGCCCAGCTGGGTCCGCAGGATTCGGCGGATCGCCGCGGCGGTGCGCTGCGGGTTCTCCCGCCGCAGCGCAACCGCCAGCTCCAGCACCTCCTCCGGGGTGCGCGGGGTGCACTGGCGCTGGTTGGGTACCAACGCGTCGAACCCGCCGGCACGCCAGTCCCTGATCCAGCGATCAATGGTCTGGCGGCTGACCCGCACGCGGCGCCCGAACGGGTCGGTGTGCTCGCGCGATGCCAGCTCGCGCACCATCTTGCCGCGTTCCTTGGTGGAGTGCGCCGCATCGGCGGCCTCCCGGATTAGCTGGTACCGGAAAAGCCCGATCGCCCGGGCCCGCTCGGACCGCACCTTCACCTCATCATCGCCGACCACTGGCCGCCTCCTTTGCTGTCTTTCAAACACATGACAGCGCACAGGTTTACGGGGTGATCGGCGTCGGCGGCAGGGTCGGTTCGTGTTGCGCTGCCGGGCCGGGCCAGCCCGGTGTCAACAATCGCCCACCCGACACCGCCACCGCGGTCTCGGCCAGCGACACCTCGGACAGCACGAACCGGCGCCCGATGGCCGCCGCCAGCGCGACGATCGCTGTCATCGCGTCGGCCAACCCGCTGCCGGTCGCCTCAGGCATCACCGGATCGGCATCCACCGCGCGCAGCCACACCGTGAACACCGACCGCACCGCCTCGGCCCGCTCACCGAAGCGACGCAGCCAGCCCCGCACCGTCTCCGCCGGACAGGCCAACTCGGCCGCGATCCGGCGAAACCCCACCCGGCGCACGGCCTTGGCCACCAACGCGGACACGACCACCGCACCCACGTCGGCGCGCCGCAGCAACGCCGTCACCGGCAACAACACGTGGGTGACGCGGCAGTCGGTGCAGCGCGACCGGCGAGGACACAACCACACCGGCCCATCCGCACCGCGCAGCAGTCGCGGCCTGGCCCGCCCCCAACCCGCCAACACCCCACTGCATGCCGGGCACCGCAGCTCACCCGCTGCCAACCTGCGCTCGACTAGATCGACATCCGCCTCTACCGTGACCACTGCGCCTCCCAAGCGCACAGACGGCCCTCCCGCAAGACTCCAGCCAGAGACACCTACCGGGGGGGCCGTCGCCTACAACGACGTGATCACCGTGCCGCCCCGGCACCGCAAGCACCAAACCAGCTACGACCAGCTGACGAGCTACTCATCGTCAACGCCGGATCGCTACCCCGTGGTG
Source organism: Mycobacterium cajalii (assembly GCF_045809005.2). NCBI lineage: Bacteria > Bacillati > Actinomycetota > Actinomycetes > Mycobacteriales > Mycobacteriaceae > Mycobacterium > Mycobacterium cajalii. The sequence goes on along the minus strand of NZ_CM141436.1, from coordinate 3,819,449 downwards.
CTCAACCTGAATGCCCCCGAACAGTGAGCGGCCACAAGAGCACACTACGGCCTTCGTGGCAGACAGTTGGCGCGATAACAACAAGCCACTGCCTGCAGCTCAACGCTCGATAGCTGCTTTGCCCGTGTGGAGGAGTTCTACGGCGGCTCGCCACCGCGCCACCGGCCGTCCCGGGTCCGCCGCTGCTGACTGATGCAACACGATCGGCAGCGACTGGTACCGGACAACACCTACCACGTGGCGGTGTTAGCAGCAGCCTGGGTCTAGAAGTGGTGGAGGGGCTTGACGATTAGCTGGCAGTGTCAGCTCATCACAGCAGGCAGTTCCCACTGCTCCCAGTTCGCCGCAAGTTAGGCTCCGCTATCACTCAAGCGGCTACCCGGACAACCGGCAATCAGGGCAATGCGGCACGTACACCACCGACGTTATATCCGACCAGTTAACCGGGTGGCAACGATCGAGCAGCGAGTGCGACTCACTGGGTTTCAGTACCGGGCAGACCCCTTGAGATTCTTCAGCAAATACTCCTAAATAATCACCTAATGATACAACCCGATATATAGATAGATAATTTGCTGAGGAAGCTACGGCCGGCGCCTTTCCTGTTCACGGGAGCACCGCCGACCCTCGGAGCAATAAAGCCTAGACGGGCCGACTGGCTAGCCGCGAGCAGCGATTAATTGCCCAGCCTGGTCGGGGCCACGTTGGTAGTTGTGAGGATGCACTAGATAATGAGGTTCGGCGCTCGGAGGAGCCGCGGCCGCACCGACCGATGTCAAGTTCTCAGGCTTGCCGCCGCGCATAAACGCTGTTCACAGCTTCGCCAGTGCATCGACACCGGCCGACGGCTGCTGGGCCCGCGTCGGACTTGTGGGCTGGCGGGCCGTCCAATGCTGCGTCCAACGCCGTTCGGGACCGGGATGTCGGGATCGGACTGCGAGGCATGCCCCACCACCCATTCGGTCTGATTTACGTCGGATCTCTTTATTGCTTTATTTGTATAGGATACACGACAAAGACGAGCCATAGGCGCTACGGGAATTTCCACGAAACGTATTGCTTATCAGTCAATGAATAAATCCAAAAGAGTGGCGCTCACAAATCGCTCTGCGAATGTCGTAGTTTTAATTTATGTGAATCATTTCGTGGCTGAGCGTGCGGAAATAATGCGCACCTCCAGCAACCATCGTAGCCACAGGCGGTCACCCTGAAGTGGCGGCGTAATGCCGCGACGCCCAGAAGGGTTCTACCTGCTCAGTCAGGCGCCACGCGGCTATATCTGCGAGGTCCTGACGTGGACAGCGCTATCTGGCGGTGTGGAGAGGCAATGCCTAAGGGGGGCCCAGGTCGTAGAGATTGCGACATTCACGGTAACATTGTCGGATCTCGCAGCAAATCGAGATAGCTCCACGGATGTCCGCTGGGTCGGTTTGTTAAGAATAGCGATTCCTATGTTGCTTTGCCTCAATCTCATGGTGTAACGTCCCGCTGTGCTGTGGGCCACACATTAGAAGGCGGCACCGGGCCGTCTTTCCGCTGCGGGGAGGATTCATCGGTCGAATGCGGGCTGAGATTAGATACCAACGGGTGTGCTAGTGGTGGAAATGGACACAGTTCCTATTCCTGCGGCCACCGGTGCGCCGGCGCGGGTCGAGGCGCTCCTGGTTGCCAGTCCCTTGGCGGCTTCCGCCGGCAAGCCGCTGCGCGAGGTCGGCAGCTTCTTCGCATTGTCGCTGGACATCCTGGCGCAGATGGCCCGTCCGCCCTTTGCTTGGCGTGAGTTCATCCATCAGGCGTGGTTCGTGGCCCGGGTGTCGGCGGCCCCGGCCGTCTTCTTGGCGATCCCGTTCAACACCCTCGCGATATTCATCACTAACGTCCTGCTTGTTGAAATCGGTGCTGCCGACGCATCGGGAAGTGGCTCTGCGCTGGCCGCCGTGGTGTACATCGGCCCCATCGCGACGGTGCTCGTAGTTGCCGGTACTGGCGCGACCGCGATGTGCGCCGACCTCGGCGCTCGCACGATCCGCGAAGAACTTGACGCCATGCGGGTGATGGGAATCAACCCGGTCCAACGGCTGCTGGTGCCCAGGGTACTTGCGCTCGGGCTCAACGGCTTAGCCCTGAACTCCGTCATGACTATCGTCGGCTTGGTCACCAGCTATGTCTTCTCGGTCTACTTCCAACACGTCAATCCCGGCTCCTACGCAGCGAGCCTGACGCTGCTCGTCGGGCTGACCGACGTGGTCATCGCCTTCGCCAAGTCGATGCTGTTCGGCCTCATTGCCGGTTTCATCGCTTGCTACAAGGGCGTTACCGTAGGTGGCGGTCCGCAAGGTGTCGGCAACGCGGTCAACGAAACCGTGGTGTACACGTTTATGGCGTTGTTCGTGATCAATGTCGTGCTGACCGCGGTCACCGCAAAGGCGACGATGTGAGCGCGCTCCCGGCTGCGCAGCGGCTACCACAGCTGACGAATTTTGTGCGCCGTTTTGTCGACGGATGGAACCGGCTCGGAAGTCAGACCGCTTTCTATGTTAGAGCGCTCGGCTTTGTCTGGGAGGCTATCGTCCGCTACAAGGTGGAGACGCTGCGCCTGATAGCCAATATGAGTCTGGGCGTCGGCGCGCTGGCAATCATCGGCGGCACCGTAGTCATCGTCACTACCTTGACGATGTCAACCGGTGGACTCGTCGGCATCCAGCTGTACCGATCATTGTCCGATGTCGGGGTGCAGGCGTTAAGCGGTTTCGCGTCCGCCTACATCAACACGCGAATCAGCTCGCCGCTGATCGCCGATATCGGACTGGCTGCGACGATCGGCGCGGGTGCCACCGCACAACTGGGCGCTATGCGGATCAACGAGGAGATCGACGCGCTCGAGGTGATGGGCATCCACACGATCACCTACCTGGTCTCAACCCGAGTATTAGCGGGTGTAATTGTCGTGGTTCCGCTGTGGTGTTTGGCGGCACTGTCCGGGTATCTGGCCACGCGCGGCCTTGTTGTTTTCGTCTACGGGCAACCTCCCGGTGTCTATGACCACTACTTCCATACGTACCTGCAACCAACCGATCTCATTTGGTCGCTGCTGCAAGTCATCGCCTCCGCGATAACGGTGATGTTGGTGCACACGTACTACGGATTCAATGCCACGGGCGGGCCGGCCGGCGTCGGTGAGGCAGTCGGTCGTGCCGTGCGCACCTCACTGATCGTCGCGGTGGCGGTGACGTTGGCGGTGGCGCTGGCCGCCTATGGCATTTCCGGCAACTTCCACCTGTCCGGGTAGCGGCAATGAAGAGCAAACGTCGTGAGGCCGGCCTGCATCCGGCGATCTGGACCTTTATCCTTTTGGCCTCCATCGGTGCGCTGACCGTGCTGACGGTCGGGGCATTCAACAGGGACTTCAGGCCCTACGCCCGGGTGACGTTGGCATCTGACCGCGCGGGACTGGTTATGGAACCCGGCGCCAAAGTGAAGTTACGCGGCGTGCAGGTCGGCCGGGTCGCGTCAATTCAGCCGGGCGATCCGGTGAAATTGCAGCTGGAACTGTACCCCGAACAGCTCGAATACATTCCCGCCAACGTCACCGCCGAAATCACCGCCCCCACGGCATTCGGCGCCAAATATGTGGACCTGCTTACCCCCGCGCACCCGAGCCCGCAACGGCTGGCGGCTGGAGCGGTGGTGAAATCGCGCAACGTGGGCGTCGAGGTGAACACAGTGTTCCAGAATCTTGTTGGGGTGTTGAACCAGGTCGACGTCCCCAAACTGAACGCCGTGCTCACTGCGCTTGCCGACGGGTTTCGCGGCAAGGGTGAAGCGATCGGCGAGGCCACCACCGACCTCAACCAGGTCCTGATGGCGATCAATCCGCGCAGCGAGACGGTCCGTGCCGACTACCGCGCCCTCAAAGGGTTCAGCGACACCTACGGAGCGGCCGCAGGCAACATCGTGACGGTGCTGGACGCTGCCAGCACGACAAGCGTCACGATCACCGATAGCGCAAAGCAACTCGACTCGTTGCTGCTTAATGTCAGCGGCCTTTCCCGCGCCGGCACCAACTTGATCGGCCCGAACAAGGACAACCTGGTGCACGGCGCCAACTTGCTGGAGTCCACCTCGCGGCTGCTGATGAAGTACAACCCGGAACTGACCTGCACGCTGGTCGGCGGGAAAAACGCCCTCGATTTCGGCTCTCGGGATTCTTCGGGCGGCGCCAATGGATATTCGGAGATCTTGGACGTCGCGTTGCTGCTGGGCAAGGATGCCTACCGCTACCCGGACAATCTGCCGATCAACGACATCAAGGGCGGCCCCGGCGGCCAGCCAGGATGTGGCTCGTTGCCCGACGTTGCCAAGAACTGGCCGCAGCGCTACCTCGTCACCGACTCGGGGTGGGGCACCGGAATGGATGTGCGACCCAACCCCGGTATCGGCTTCCCCGGCTACGTCGACTATTTGCCAGTCACCAGGGGAACCCCTCAACCGCCCAGCATCCGTCACCCCGGCGGCCCGGCCCCGGGTCCGGTCCCTGGAACGGCTGGATACTCGAGCCCGGCACCCTACGGTGCGCAGCTCTACGCTCCGGACGGAACGCCGCTGTATCCCGGCCTGCCGCCGGCGCCTCCGTCGGGTAGGCCGCGCGAACCCGGCCCCCCGCCGGCGGGTTCCGAACCGTTCGTGCCCTCAGTGCCGTCCGGAGTGCAAGCCACATGCGGAATCCTCAACCAGCCATGCGTACCGCCACCGCCGCCTGCCCCTTGAGCCTTTGACGGCCGACGGTGAGAGTCAACAGAAGCCATAGAGGAAGGCAGATATGCGAGAGAATTTGGCGGGCGCCACCTGGCGCCTCGCCATCTACTTGGTCGTGTGCCTGGTCGGCGCGTTTGCGCTGGTCGCCGTCTTCGGCCAGCTCAGCTTCCAACCGGAGAAGACCTATAAGGCCATTTTTGCGAACGTGTCCGGGCTGGAGGGCGGAAACTTCGTCCGCATCGCCGGGGTCGAGGTCGGCAAGGTCAAAAACATCACCATCCAGCCCGACGCGACCGTGCTCGTGGAATTCTCCGCCGCCGACTCGGTGATGCTCACCGAGGGGACGAGGGCCGCCATCCGCTTTGCTGATCTGATCGGGGGCAGATATGTAGCACTTGAGGAGGGCGCCGGGGGAGTGAAGAGAATTCATCCGGGAGCGACCATCCCGCTGAGCCGCACCGAGCCGGCGCTGGACCTCGACGCGCTGATCGGCGGCTTCCGGCCCCTGTTCCGCGCGCTGGACCCCGATCAAGTGAACAAGCTGACCGGCCAACTGATCGCAGCCTTCCAGGGCCAGGGCGGCACGATCGGTTCATTTCTCGCCCAGGCCGCGGCACTGACCAACACCCTGGCCGACCGGGATCAACTGATCGGTCAAGTCGTCACCAACCTGAACACCCTGCTCGGTTCGCTCAGCGGGCAGAGCAAGCAGTTCGCCAAGGCCGTCGACTCGCTATCTGAACTCGTCGCAGGCCTCAACGCCCGCAAGCAGGACATCAGCAACGGGGTGGCATATGCCAACGCCGCTGCCGGGTCGATCGCCGATTTGCTAGCACACGCCCGCCCGCCGCTGAAAAAGGTTGTGGCTGAGACGGACCGGACCGCCGGAACCGTGCTGAGCGATCGCGATTTCTTCGACAATTACCTCAACACATGGCCCGACGCGTACAAAATTCTGAACAGACAGGGCCTAACCGGCGACTGGTTCACCTTCTATCTGTGCGATGTCGTGCTGAAGGTCAACGGTAAAGGGGGCCAACCGGTGTACATCAAGGTCGCCGGCCAGTCCACCGGAAGGTGCACGCCGCGATGAAAACCTTTTCCGAACGCAACCCGCTCCGCATCGGCGCCATCGGCCTCGGCATCACCGCTGCTGTCATGTTGATATCCCTGAACTACGACAAGCTGCCGTTCTTCAACACGGGCAAAAGTTACTCGGCCTACTTCGCCGAGGCCGGTGGCCTAATCCCCGGCAACGCCGTTCAGGTGTCGGGTTTGCGGGTCGGTCAAGTCTCGGGCGTCGAGCTGGACGGACCCCGGGTGCTGGTTAAGTTCCACGTCGCCGGCAACGTGCGCCTCGGTGACCGCACCGAGGCAGCAATCAAATTGAAGACCCTTCTCGGCAACAAGGTCCTCGAGGTCACCCCACGTGGAGATGGAAAGCTGACCGGCCCGATACCGCTCGACCGGACCAGACCGGCCTATCAATTGCCCGACGCGTTGGGTGACCTCACGACAACCATCAGCGGGTTGAATACCGATCAACTGTCCAACTCGCTGGCCGTGCTGGCCGACACGTTCTCGGACACCCCACCCGACCTCAAGGCCGCGGTGCAGGGGCTGGCGCGATTCTCCCAGACACTAGACGAACGCGACACCCAGCTGCGAAACCTGTTGAGCAACGCTAACAAAGCGACGAAGGTGCTGGCCGAACGCAGCGACGAAGTCGTCAAGCTGATCGCCAACACCAACGCGCTTTTAGTGCAACTGAAAAGCCAGAGCAGCGCGCTAGACCAGATTTCCAACAATCTCTCCGCGGCGGCCCAGCAGGTCAGGGGCTTCATCGCCGAGAACCGCAACACCCTCAAGCCGGCGCTGGACAAGCTCAACGAGGTCCTAGCCATCGTCGACAACCGCAAAGAACGCGTGCAAAAGGCACTCACAGGGCTGAACAGCTTCTCCTTGAGACTCGGTGAAACGGTGTCGTCCACGCCGTTCTACAAAGCGTATGTCGCCAACCTGCTGCCCGGCCAGTTCGTGCAGCCGTTCATCGACGCGGCCTTCTCCGATTTGGGCCTGGACCCGAACGTGCTGCTGCCCTCGCAGCTCACCGACCCGGAGGTCGGCCAGCCGGGCACACCGCCGCTACCGATGCCCTACCCGCGGACCGGTCAGGGCGGGGAACCACGCATGACCATCCCGGATGCCATCACCGGCAACCCCAGCGACCATCCGTGCGGTTTACCCGGGGTGGCGTTGCCCGGCCCTGGCTGCTATCCGTATCGGGAGCCGCCACCCGCACCGCCACCCGGCGGACCGCCGCCAGGGCCTCCCGCGCTTCCGAGTCCGCAGCCGGATCAAGGCGGTGGACAGTGAATTCACGAAACGCCAAGATCGGCTTAGCCGTGGCGCTAGTAGTACTACTGATCGGCGGCATCGTCACGGCGGTGCGGTCGGCCAGCGGCATCGGCCGAACCACTGTCATCGGATATTTCGCGGATAGCACTGGCCTCTACAACGGGGACGACGTTGTCATTCTCGGCGTGCGCGTCGGCAAGGTCGAGAAAATCGAACCGCAGCCCAGCCGCGTCAAGATCACCTTCTGGTACGGCGAGAAGTACAAGGTGCCCGCCGACGCCAAAGCCGTGATCCTGTCGCCGTCCCTGGTGACGCCACGATCCATCCAGTTGACCCCCGCCTACACGGGCGGGGCAGTGATGCGGGCTGGGGCGGTGATCCCGCAGGACCGCACCGCGGTTCCGGTCGAATACGACGACCTGCGCCAGCAGCTCGAGAAACTGACGCAGACACTACAGCCCACCACACCGGGCGGCACCAGCACTTTGGGGGCGTTCATCAACACGGCCGCCGAGAATGTGCGCGGCCAAGGTCCAGACATCCGCGACACCATCATCAAGCTGTCACAGGCGGTATCCGCGATCGGCGACCACAGCAACGACCTGTTCACCACGGTCAAGAACCTGTCGATCCTGGTCTCTGCACTACATGACAGCAGCGACTTGTTGCGACAACTGAACCAGAACCTGGCCGCGGTGACGAACCTGTTGGCCAACGATCCCGACGAGGTCGGAAATGCGGTTCGCAACCTCAACGAGGTGGCCGACGACGTGCGAAACTTTGTGGCCGATAACCGCGAGACGCTGGGGACCACCTCCGACAGGCTGGCGTCGGTGTCACAGGCGCTCAACGCGAGCCTCGACGACATCAAACAGGTTTTGCACGTCGCCCCGACAGCCTTCCAGAACTTCCTCAACATCTACCAACCCGCGCAGGGCGTATTGACCGGCACGTTGGCGGTGAACCAATTCGCCAACCCGATCCAGTTCCTGTGCAGCGCAATAGAAGCGGCCTCGCGCCGGGGCGCCAAAGAGTCAGCGAAACTCTGTGTGCAGTATCTGGCGCCGATCTTTAAGAACCGTCAATATAATTTCCCGCCGCTGGGCGAGAATCTTTTCGTCGGAGCCACGGCGCGCCCCAACGAAATTACCTACAGCGAGGACTGGCTGCGGCCCGATTATGTTCCTCCGGGGCCAGCAGCGCCCGCCCCCGCCAACCCGCCGCCGGCAAACACCCCAGTGCAGGCCTCACCCTCGCCGCTGGCGGCGCAGGCGCCGGCGGCGGCCGCCCAACCGGTGCCGACCAATCCAGCCGACGGCCTGCGCGGGATGATGGCGCCGCACGGAGGTGGGCAGTGAGCCGATCACGGTGCTTGTCGCGCGCAGCCATAGGGGTGGTGGCGGTACTTGCTTTGGCGACGCTGTCCGGCTGCGGGTTCCGCGGCGCGAATTCGCTTCCGCTGCCGGGAACCAAAGGGCGTGGCCCGGGTTCCTACACCATTCAGGCGCAGATGCCCGATGCGCAAAATCTGGAACGGAATTCCCGGGTTCGGGTCAATGATGTCACTGTCGGCAAGGTGACCAATATCGAGCTTCAGGGCTGGCATGCGTTGGTGACCATGACGATCGACGGCAACGTCGACCTGCCCGCCAACGCAACCGCCACGGTCGGGCAGACCAGCCTGCTGGGGTCGGTACACGTCGAACTGGCTCCACCGCCTTCTGGGATCTCGCCCGAAGGCAAGCTCAAAAACGGGTCGCTGATCCCACTGTCGTCAGCCGGCACCTACCCGTCTACCGAACGGACATTGGCCGCGCTTTCGCTGGTGCTCAACGGCGGCGGTCTCGGCCAAGTCCAGGACATCACCAAAGCCTTGAGCACCGCCTTCACCGGCCGCGAGGAGGACTTAAGAAGCCTGCTGGGACAGCTCGACACGTTCGTCGGCTACCTCAACGACCAAAAAAACGACATCATCGCCGCAACGGACAGTCTCAACAACCTGGTCGGTCAATTCGCCGACCAGAAGCCGGTGATCGACAGGGCGGCCAAGACCATCCCGGATGCGTTGAGCGTGTTGAAAGACGAGCGGAACGCCCTGGCCGACGCGCTCGGTGACCTCAGCAGATTCGGCGCACTTGCCGCTGACTCGGTCAACAAGACCAAGGAAAACCTGGTCAAGGAACTCAAGGACCTTGGCCCGGTGCTGCAGTCGCTGGCTGATGCCGGGCCGGCGCTGACTCGATCGCTGGATTTCTACGGGACCTTCCCGTTCCCCACGAGCACACTCAGCAAATGGATACGCGGCGACTACGCGAACCTGACTGCCATCATCGACCTGACGCTGAGCCGACTCGACTCGTCATTTTTCACCGGTACCCGGTTCGAGTGCAATCTGACTGAGCTAGAGCTGCAGTGGGGCCGCACCATCGGCCAGATGCCCAGCCCATGCATGGCGGGAAGCCAGTACAATCCCGGTAACCCGCTGGTTGTCCCCTACCACTTCGATCAGGGGCGCTGATCTCATGCTCACCAGGCGAATCAAAATCCAGCTGCTGGTTTTCACGGTTGTCAGCCTCACCGCGGGTACCATCATGTTCTTCGACTACATGCAGGTCCCGACCGTGTTCTTCGGGGTCGACCGCTATACAGTCACGGTGCAGCTCGCCCAGGCCTCTGGCCTCTATCCCGGAGGCAACGTCACCTACCGCGGAGTGGAGGTGGGCCGAGTGCGCGACGTGCGATTAACCAATAGTGGCGCCGAGGCGGTGCTGCAGTTGGATTCCGATGTTCGTATCCCCGCGGATCTGAGCGCCCAGGTGCACAGCGTGTCCGCGGTCGGCGAGCAATATGTTGAGCTGCTGCCGCGCACCGGAAAGGGGCCGTCGCTGACAAACGGCGACGTGATCCCCGTGGACCGCACCTCTATTCCGCCAAGCCTCAACTCGCTGCTGCAGGCGACCAATCGTGGCCTGAACGCGATCCCGCGCGACAACCTCAAAACGGTGGTCGACGACTCCTATGCCGCCGTCGGCGGGCTCGGCCCAGAACTGTCCCGGCTGGTGAATGGGACCTCGAAGCTCGCGATTGACAGCCGAAAGAACCTCGACGCGCTCGTGACCTTGATCGACGGGTCAAAGCCACTGCTGGACAGCCAGATTCAGTCATCGAATGCGGTGCAGGAGTGGGCCGCCCACCTGGCGACCATCACGTCGCAGCTGCGGGACAACGACTCCGCGGTCGCGGGCCTGCTTAGCACCGGCGGCCCAGCAGCTGCCGAGGCCCGGCAGTTGTTCGACCGGCTCAACCCCACATTGCCGATCGTGCTGGCCAATCTGGTCAGTGTTGGGCAGGTGGGGGTCACCTACCGGGATAACCTGGAAGCTGTCCTGGTGGAGTTACCGCAGGGGGCGGCCGACGTCCAGGCGACGGGGGTGCCCAACAGGAACACCAAACAGGATTACCTGGGTAGCTACCTCGCCTTCAACCTGAACCTCAACTGGCCGCCGCCATGCACCACGGGGTTCCTGCCCGCCCAGCAGCGGCGGTCTCCCAGCTACGAGGACTACCCGGATCCACCTAAAGGCGACCTATACTGCCGGGTGCCGCAAGACTCGATGCTCGACGTGCGCGGCGCGCGCAACCTGCCGTGTGAGACCCGCCCGGGCAAGCGCGCCCCGACGGTGAAGATGTGCGAAAGCGACGAGACGTATGTTCCCCTCAATGATGGGTGGAACTGGAAGGGTGACCCGAACGCGACGTATACCGGGCAGGATGTCCCGCAGCTCAGGCCAGGAGAGGAGCCGTCCGGGCAGGCCCCACCACCGTCGCCGCCGGGTCCGCCACCACCTCCCATCGCGGCTGTCCAATACGACCCAGCCACCGGCATGTACGTGGGGCCAGACGGGCGTATGTATACCCAAGCAGACCTGGCCCACGGGGCCACAAAGGAGCAAACATGGCAGAGCATGCTGATTCCTCCCAAGAGGAGCTGAGTGAAACGGGATCGGCGGCGATAACCTCGGCCGGACACACCGACGAGGGTTCGTCGGATTTGCCCAACCAGGTCACCTCGAAGGAGAAGAGCGCCGCGGCGGCACTCGCATCGGCGCAGGCGGCGGAAGACTTGACCGACGAAGCCGACGATTACAGCCCCGCGGTTGATGACGAAGTCGACGATGCCTCGCAAGAGGCTGCGCCAGTCAACAAGCGGATGTCGCCGCTACGGCTGGCAACAGTGTTGGGCCTGGTCACAGTCGCCGCCCTGGGGGCGCTGGCCGGGTGGTTCGGGTTTCGAATGTATCAGTCACACCAGGCCCAAGAGCAGCGCGAGTTCTTAGTGCAGGTCGCAAGGCAAGGGGCACTGAACCTGACGACGATCGACTGGCAACACGCCGATGCCGACATCCAGCGCATTCTGGACTCGGCGACGGGCACTTTCTACGACGACTTCTCGAATCGATCGAAACCCTTCATCGACGTCGTCAAGAAAGCGCAGTCGAAGTCGGTAGGAACGATCACCGAGGCGGGCGTGGAGTCGCAATCGGGCAACGAAGCCCAAGTTCTGGTTGCTGTGTCCGTGAAGACATCGAATCTCGGTGCGGCCGAACAGGATCAGCGACATTGGCGAATGCGAATCACCGTGCAAAAGGTCGGAAACGATGCGAAAGTCTCCAACGTCGCCTTCGTGCCATGAGGAACTTCCAGCTCGGCAAGCACCGAGCACTAAGTCTAAGAGCCAGAAAGAGAACCATCGCTGTGCCGGTTGAAATTGATTCCACCGCCGAGCAAGACGAGGCCACGGTCACCGAGGAGACGACTGACCAGGCCGCAAGCGCGCCAAATGACCCTCGGACGACCGGTGATGCCCAAGGCATCAGCGCAATACAAGACATTCTTGCGTCAGAGGAAGCGTCTTCCGAGGATGCGGACACTGAAACCGAGGAGCCGAAAGACGTTGAGCTCCCGGTGCGTAGGCGCAGAGTTAAATGGTCTGGGGTGTTGGCCTTCGGAGTGCTGCCCGTGCTGGCCTTGCTAGTCGCGGCGGCCGCTGGATTCCTGAAGTGGCAAGACGGGTGGATCCGCAACTCTGGAACCGCCGCGATCGAGTCGGTTGCAGCGGCCAAGGAATCCACCATCTCGCTGTTGTCTTACCAGCCCGACAGCGTGGAAAAGGATTTGGGGGCCGCCCGTAGCCGATTGACCGGCAAGTTTCGGGACTCTTACACAGACTTGGTCCGCGACGTGGTGATACCCGGCGCCAAGAAGGACCACATCTCGGCGATCGCCACCGTGCCCGCTGCCGCCTCGGTGTCGGCGACACCAAACCACGCGGTCGCTCTGGTGTATGTCGACCAGGTTGTGACCGTTGGCAATGATGCGCCTACCGACACCGCATCCACCGTCCGGGTGACATTGGACAGGGTCGGCAGCCGATGGCTGATCTCATCGTTCGATCCGATCTAATTTAAGGCTAATTCGAATACCGCAGCTGTAGATCGGGATCATTGTTGTTCGCGGCATCGATGGCAGGCAGGATAGGCGTCCTCGGTATTGGTGTCGTCGATGCCGTCGTGACCAGGCCAGCAGATGGATATCCAGAAGCAGATGATCGACTGGTGGGGTCCGATCATTGACGGGTGTTACGCCTTATCTCCAGCGGCGGGCGCGGTCGATCTCGTTCGAGGCGCCGCTGGCAGGTCCCCGATGCCGGCAATCTGTGCCAGGGCGAGCTGGTCAAGAAGTACGGTGGCGTTTAGAACGCTGACCGGTGCAGGCCGCCATCGACTTCGATCCAGCTGCCGGTGATATAGCCTGCAGGCTCGGAACAGAGATAGGCGATAAGCGAGGCGATCTCATGCGGCTTGCCCATCCGCGCCGCTGGCACTCGGGCCTGGGTCAGCATGTACTCGCGTCGTTGCTCATCGGTGCCGGCCCCCAGATTCTTATCGATGTAGGCGATCGCGTTGTCGGTTTCGATCCAGCCCGGCGCAACGGTATTCACCGTAATGCCGTAGCGGGCATATTCGTCGGACACTGTCTTGAGCAGCCCGATCGTCGATGGGCGACTGGTGTTGGCGACCGCGTGATGGATGTTGCCGGCCGGCTCCTTCGCGGTAGCCGAACCGACGTGGACGAACCGCCCCCATCCAGCGTCGCGCATACCAGGTAGCACGGCCCGGAGAAGGAAGATCTGGCTCATCGTGTGCAGTTCAAATGACTCGCGGTAACAGTTCACGTCGGTGATGTCGCCGAAATCGCCGGGCCGCTGGTACTTGGCCTGACCCACGACGATCAGCGGTGGCCCCCACTGTGATCGAACCTGGCGGACCGCATCGTCCATCTCGTCCTGGTGACTGACGTCGGCCACGAGGCCCATTGCGGCGCCGCCCTGCGCGCGGATCACATCGACCGCAGCGTCGATGTCGGATTCGGTGCGGGCGAGTACCGCTACTCGACAGCTCTCGGCAGCAAGAATTTTCGCGACCTCAAAGCCGATGCCCTTGCTTCCGCCGACGACCAGCGCGGTTTTGCCGGTGATGCGGTAGTCCACGTCTGCTCCTCGATAAACCGGGATAAGCTAGCGCCGCACGTCCATACCTGCGTCCACCTTGAGCAGGCTTCCGGTGAACGACCGCCCAGCGTCGGAGATCAAGAACAGGATCGCGTTGCTGACGTCCTTGGGCTCGATCATGGGAAGGTCCGGCAGCGCCGTCTGCATTGCGCTGACCAGGTGAGGGTTGTCCTCGATGACCTTGAACAGGGCTGGGTTCTCGGTGATCATGGGCGTCGCGCAGTTCGTCGGAGCGACCGCGTTGACCCGGATACGCGCCGGTGCAAGCATATTCGCGTATGCGCGGACGAGGCCGGTGATCGCTAGCTTGGACATCAGATAGGCGTCAGAGCCGCCGCGGCCGTCGGTGAGATCCAGCAGGGCAGCCATCGAGCTGGTGGCTACGAGGTTGCCGCCTTGGCCGCGTTCTTTGAGGTGGGGGATCGCGACCTGGAACGCGTTCCAGACGCCGATCAGCATGATGTCGATGCCGACACGAAGCGCTTCGGAGGCGTCGCTTTCGTCGGGGTTGGTCAGGATCACTCCGGCGTTCGCGATTACGGTGTCGATGTGGCCGAAGTGCTGCACACCCGCGTCGAACGCCTCTTGCAGAGCGGCCTTGTCGCGGACGTCGGCGGTACGGAACAACATCTCCCGCCCGGTCTTCTCGACCAAGCGTGCGGTCTCCTCCAATTCGTTGGCCGTTCCCAGCCTGTAGGGCACCACGTCGAGGTCTTTACAGATGTCGACACCGACGATGTTCGCGCCCGCCTCTGCGCACATCACCGCGTGCGAACGGCCCTGGCCGCGTGCGGCACCGGTAATGAATACGACCCGACCATCAAGTACCGCCATACCCGTTCCTCTCGCCGATTATTGATGATGGGGGGCACGGCGCCCAGGCGCGTAAGATCAAATGGGGTCAGCCGTCCCACGAATGGGATGCTACGCCAAGCATTTAGAATCATCAAACTAGTTGTATAATTCACGATTAGCTGGCAAGTGACGGCCTGAGCGGAAGGTCCAGTCGAGCTGTCTGTGACATTCGACTGTCATCATTGGGCGGTCGTCAATGCGCCAAACGAGGCGTGAGCAGTGACAGATCTGGAGTGTCCCCGCGTTATCGGCAACGTCGAGCCGACCGTTAGTACAGCCTACGAGGGTCAAAACCATTCGGCCAGTGCTGTTTTGCTCGAGCATCGGGGTTATCTGTTTTGTCTTAGCCACGTACGTCTACACAGCCTGGATCGTTTCCGACGCCGCGCCGGTTGAATCCGGCCCCGATCCGATCCTGGCGGACACGCGACTCACCCCTGCGGCCTTCAAATCTACCTTGCGCGGTCCGGATTGACGGTGCGTTGACTGTGACAGTCGACTGTCATAATGTGACCTCGACGCGCTGGACCAGCCCACTCAGAAAGGCGTGACCCGTGGCCGAGAACCTTTTTCTTGTGCTCACCAACCCTGTGCAGGGCCAAGACGAGGCCTTCAACACCTGGTACGACACCCAGCATGTGCCCGAGGTTCTCGACGTGCCCGGCGTGGTGGCCGCGCAGCGCTACGACCTCTCCGAGGTCACCGTCCCCGAGGACGAGGACCTCCCGGCGCAGTTGCCGCCGCCGACCCACCGCTACCTGGTGATCTACGAACTGGACCGCGACCCTGACACCGTAATGTCAGAGTTCCTGAAACGCGTCATGGCAGGCAAGCTGTCGCTGCACGAGACGCTGGACCTCACCACCATCTCGCTCACGGGCTGGAAACCTCGGGGCGAACGTCGGGTTGCTGATCAATAGTGGGTGACCTGTTGGCCATCATGCACGCCCAGCGCGCCTGCCGGCGATTCAACCCCAACGCCGATGTGCCCGACTCCGATATCGAGCAGATCCTGCAGGCCGCGGTGCACGCCCCCAGCGCCGAGAACACGCAGCCCTGGGCATTCGTGGTGGTCCGCGACCAGAAGACGCGGTCGCTGCCCGCCGAGTGGTGGACCGAGACGTGGAACGCCGGCGGGGGCGACTTTATCCGGAGCAGCCGCGACGATAAGGCGCTGATCGCCGACCTCGAATACGGCTTCAACCGGGGAGGATTCGCAGCGGCCCCGGTCGTCGTCGCCGTCTGCGTGGACACCGAACGCGTTGCCGCGATCTACGCGCCGTCGTCGATCTACCCGGCCGTGCAGAACCTGCTGCTGGCCGCGGCGGACCTGGGCTACGGTTCCTGCTTGACCACCGGACTGACGACGTTCGGCGTCGACCGCGTCCGCGAACTGCTGGGACTGCCGGGCACCCTGCTGCCGATGGCGGCTGTCTACCTCGGCGCGCTTGCGAAAAAGCTGTCACCACCGCGTCGCCGGCCCGCGGCCTCGGTGACGTTCCGAGAGCGGTACGGCAACACCTGGTGACGACCGAGTGACGAGAATCGAGCGCTGCCAATGCCTTTGGCGATAACCGAAGATCACCGCGCGCTGGCCGACGTGGCGAAGGCGATGGTGGCCGGGCGCGCGGGGACGGAGTGCGCCCGCCGCATCCTGCTCGACGCCCCGGCTGGCGGCCGTTGGTGGCTCGATGACGGGTTGTGGAAAGAGATCGTTTCCACCGGCTGGCTGGGCCTGCACATCGAGGAGCGATTCGGCGGCCAGGGCTATGGGCTGCCCGAGCTGACCATTGTCCTGGAGCAACTTGGCCGCGCGGCGATCGGCGGACCGTGCCTGCCGACGGTGATCGTGTCGTCGGTGATCGCCGAGGCCGGCACCGAAGAGCAGCGCGAGCGGTGGCTACCGCGCCTGGTGTCCGGTGAGCTGGTGGCAGGCATCGGCACGAGCAGCGACGCGGTCCGAACGGATTCTGCGATCTCGGCCGACGCCGTCGCCGCCCTGGCCGAACCCGACGCCGATGTCTTCCTCGTCCCGGTGGGAGACGACCTGATACTGGTCGAGGCCGGAGAATTCGTCACTGCTCGCCGCACCGACTCCGTGGATCTGTTGATGCGGCCGGTTACCATCCTGAGGTTGTCGTCGGCGCCCATCGCCGATGTGTTCCCGGGCGCCGCCGGGGCGGCGACCCGGATGGTGCGCCTGCTCGCCGCCGCAGAGGCCGTCGGCGGCCTGGCGGCGTGCACCGAGATGGCGACGACCTATGCGGCCGCGCGCGAGCAGTTCGGCCGGCCGATCGGCTCGTTCCAGGCCGTCAAGCATCACTGTGCGAACATGCTGGTCGACACGGAGTTGGCGGTGGCAGTCACATGGGATGCCGCCCGGGCGTGCGGGCCGGAAGCCGAGCTGGCCGCCACAATGGCGGCCGGTCACGTGCTGCCCGCCTACCAGCGGGTGGCGCTGCAGAACATACAGGTGCACGGCGGCATCGGCTACACGTGGGAGCACGACGCGCACCTCTACGTCCGGCGGGCGACGGTGTTGGTGACCTTTGTCGGTGGGCCGGAGGCGTTGCGCGACAAAGTTATCGAACTGCAGAGCCGAGGGCTGCGGCGGCGTCACACCGTGGACCTGCCACCTGAGGCCGAGCAGTACCGGCGGGCCGCAGAGGAATTCCGTGACGAGCTTAGGCGAACCGACGCCGCCGAAAAGCCCAAGCTGTGGGCCCGCAGCGGTTACCTGGTCCCGCACTGGCCCCAGCCGTATGGACGGGCCGCCGATTCCGCGGAGCAACTGGTGATCGAGGAGGTGCTCGGCGGCCTCGACAAGACGGACCTGGGACTCGGCGGATGGGTGGTGCCCACGCTGCTGCAGCACGGCAGCGCTGAGCAGGTCGAGCGCCTGATCTGGCCGAGCCTGGAAGGCGAGCTGCGGTGGTGCCAGTTGTTCAGCGAGCCCGGTGCCGGTTCGGATGCCGCCGCAGTCGCGACGAAGGCCGCGCGGGTCGACAACGGCTGGCGGGTGACTGGCCAGAAGGTGTGGACCAGTGACGCGATGAACTGCCAGCGCGGGCTGGCCACCGTACGCACCGATCCGAACGTGCCCAAGCATCAAGGCATCACGGCCATGATCATCGACCTCGCCGCACCGGGCATCCGGATCCGCCCACTCAAGGAGGCCACCGGCGAGACGTTGTTCAACGAAGTGTTCTTCGACGACGTCTTCGTGCCCGACCGTGACGTGGTCGGCGCCGTCAACGCCGGTTGGAGTGTGGCGATGGCAACGTTCGGCAACGAACGGGTGTCCATCGGCGGTGGTTCGGTGACCATCGGGCCGATGCGTTGGTCGATCTGTTGGCGCGTCACCGCGCCGGCGACCAGGGCCTGGCGCGAGAGGTCGGAGCACTGCTCATCGAGGCGTATTCGGTCGCGGCCCTTAACCTTCGGCAGGCTGCACGGGCCGTCTTCGATACCGGCCCCGGGATAGAGGGCAACATCGCCAAGCTTTTCGGTGCCGAACATGCCCAACGCGTTGCGGAACTGGCGCTTCGCATCGCCGTCCGGGCCGTTCTCACCGGCGCTGAGGGCAACATCCCGCACGACTATTTGTTTAGCCGGTGCCTGACGATCGCGGGCGGAACATCGGAGATCCTGCGCAACCTGATCGCCGAACGCATTCTCGGTCTGCCGCGCGAACCGAAGTAGATCGGAGGATCTGATGACCTGTGCCATCGCCGGGATCGGACGCACCACCTACACCCGCAAGTCCGGCCGTACCACCCGGGGCATGGCCGTGGCCGCATGCCGGGAGGCGATTGCCGACGCCGGCCTGGCACCGGCCGACATCGACGGGATCTGTACCTACATGGTCAACGATTCCGAGCAGCCGATCTTCGTCGGATGGGCTCTCGGGATCGAAGAATTAGCCTGGGCCAACGCCATGTACGGCGGCGGTAACCTGGTGGCCGACCAGATCGCTACCGCCGCAGCTGTGATCGAGGCGGGCATGTGCCAAGCTGTGCTCGTCTATCGATCGCTCAACGGCCGCTCGGGATACCGTTTCGGCCACATCGAGGGGCCGCTGCAGGCGCGGTACGACGACCAATTCGACACCGTCTCGGGGTTCATGGTGCCGCCGCAGTGGTTCGCCATGTGGGCCCGCCGACACCAGCACGAGTATGGCTCGACGTGCGAGGACCTCGGCCAGATCGTGATCACGCAACGCAAACACGCCGGCCCAAACGAACACGCGCTGCGCCGCGAACCACTCACCATGGACGACTATCTGGGCGCTCGCTGGATCAACGAACCGTTCCGGGTGCTGGACTGTACGTCCGAAGTCGACGGTGCGGTGGCGATCTTGATCACTCGCGAGGACGTGGCGCGCAGCGCCAAGCAGCCACCGGTGTGGCTGGTCGGATCGTCGAACTCTCAAAGCGGGGCAGGCTGGACGGAATGGGACGATCCCACCGAAATGTATGCACGCACAGCCGGTCCGAAGATTTGGGACAAGACCGGACTGAGTCCATCGGACATGGACGTCGCGTGCGTGTACGACTGCTTCAGCTACACGGTAATGGCGACGATGGAGGGCTACGGCTTCTGCGAGAAAGGTGAAGTCGGGAAGTTCTTCTCCACCGGGCGCGCGACCTACGGCGGCGACGTGGTGGTCAACCCGCACGGCGGCCTACTGTCCGAGGGCTATATCCATGGGCTGAACCACCATTACGAGGCGGCGCTGCAACTGCGCCACGCCGCGGGCGTGCGCCAGGTCGACAATGCGCAACTCGCGCTGGTCACCGCCGGCGGCGGGCCCTTCGGCGGGGCGAACGTCTACAGCAAGGAGCACCCGTGAAGAATCCCGCGCTGGCGGCGCCTGTTCCGGTGCCCGACCCTGACTCGGCGCCTTTCTGGGAAGGTCTGAGAAACGGGAAGTTGATCCTGTGCCGCTGCAACGACACAGGGAAGTGGATACATCCGCCATTGGAACGCAGCCGGTACACGGGTGGTCCCGTGCATTTCGAGGAGGTCAGCGGTGACGGCACGATCTTCAGCTATATCGTCGTCCGCCAGGCCCTTGTCCCGGGCCGTGTGCCGCCTTACGTCGTTGGGCTCGTCGAATTGGCCGAGCAGCCGGGCCTCCGGATCAACGCCGTCATCGATGCCGATCCGGCCGATGTCCGGATCGGCGAGCCGGTAGAGCTGCGCGTCGCCGATCTCGGGGAAACCGGTTACCGCATACCCGAATTCGTCATCAAATAGGCATACGGACGGACGTTGTCCGCCCCTCAGCATGGACCAAACCTGCTCGGTGGGTCTCAAGAACAGCGGGTGGTCCCGCTCGGTCATGGGATGCGTCAAGACATCGACCTGGTGCCGCAGCACTGGTGGCTGAGCCCCCTGGATGGCGAAGTTTCGGCGGCTCGATTAGGGCGAGATCATGTTTGATGCGCTAAGCATGTATGCTTCGTTGCCGGTAGGCGGCGGCACAATGCCCCGCGTTCATTCAATCGAAGTAGGCACCGTCGTTCGTGCGGGCTTTGGCTGCGCCCGAATCGTCGTGTAGCTCCTGGTACATACCGCAGCGGAAGGGGATCGATGTTCGCGGCACTAACCGATGAAGAGTCCATGTTAGTCGACACGGTGCGGGCGTTCATCGACCGTGAGGTCAAGCCGACGGTGCGCGAGGTGGAACACGCCAACGAGTATCCGGAGTCCTGGATCGAGCAGATGAAGCGCATCGGCATTTACGGCCTGGCGATCCCGGAGGAGTACGGCGGATCGCCGGTGTCAATGCCGTGCTACGTGGAAGTGACTCAGGAGCTCGCGCGTGGGTGGATGAGCCTGGCTGGGGCGATGGGTGGCCACACCGTCGTCGCGAAACTGCTGACGCTATTCGGCACAGAGGAGCAGAAGCAGAAGTACCTGCCAGCGATGGCGACAGGCCAGATTCGCGCGACGATGGCGCTGACCGAGCCGGGAGGTGGCTCGGACCTGCAGAATATGACCACCACCGCGTTTCGCGACGGTGACGATTTAGTGGTCAACGGATCCAAGACCTGGATCAGTAATGCCCGCCGGTCTGGGCTGATCGCGCTGCTTTGCAAGACCGACCCGAACGCGTCGCCACGGTACCGGGGCATCTCCGTCGTGCTGGTCGAGCATGGTCAGGGCGTGATCGTGTCGCGCGATCTGCCCAAACTCGGCTATAAGGGCGTTGAAACCTGCGAGTTGACGTTCGACCACTGTCGCGTGGCGGCGTCGGCCGTCTTGGGCGGCGAGCCGGGTCGGGGCTTTTCTCAGATGATGAAAGGCCTGGAGACTGGCCGCATTCAGGTGGCAGCGCGCGCGCTCGGAGTCGCAACGGCGGCGCTCGAGGACGCGCTCGCCTATGCACAGCAACGGGAGAGCTTCGGCCAACCGATCTGGAGGCACCAGGCTGTCGGTAACTACCTTGCCGACATGGCGACTAAGCTTACTGCTGCTCGCCAGCTCACACGGTATGCCGCTGAGCGGTACGAGAGTGGCGAACGCGTCGATATGGAGGCCGGCATGGCAAAGCTGTTCGCGTCCGAGGTCGCGATGGAGATCGCGTTGAACGCGGTGCGCGTCCACGGCGGCTACGGCTATTCGACGGAGTTTGATGTTGAGCGCTACTTTCGCGATGCCCCGCTGATGATCGTCGGCGAGGGCACCAACGAGATCCAGCGCAATGTGATCGCCAGCCAGCTCGTCGCGCGCGGCCGCTGCTGACTAAACAAATGTTGACGGCTTCACCCTCGCGGTAGTACGGCGGGAGCTCAATGCCGCCAGAGTGTCGGGCACAATCCGCTTATCGCATCAGCAGGTGGCTACTGAGTCCCGCCCACGGGGTTTGAGGAACTCGTCGGCCCGTTGATCCGAGAGCAGCAGCCGGGTCGATCACCGCAGCAGCACTGTTGGTGTATATCTCCCTGAGCCGCAACATGCTCGGGGCTACACGGCCTGATCTGACATCATTCGAGATGGGTCGTGTCCGGAATCCGGTGTAAGTAGGGAGCACGGGCGTAGGTTCCGCTTCACGACCTGCAAGTCTGTGAAGAAGGAGGAGTTACGCCCGTGCCTGTTCGAGTATCAGCCACCGACCGTATCCGCACGGTCGTGTCCCTCCGGCGGTGTAAAAGAGTTCGGACGTAGGTTCCCTCGAAGACCGGCAAGTCTGACGAAAGGAACCTACGTCCGTGTCGAAGAGGTTATCGCCTGCGCAGCGGTTGCAGGAAGAAATTGATGGGGTGTTCGCCGGCGGCGAGGATCTGGCGGGTGCAATTGAGGAGGTGGCCCGGCTGGGCGCGCAGTTGCTGCTGCAGACCGCGATCGAGGCCGAGGTGAGCGCGTTTTTGGGCCGGGACCGCTACCAGCGGGCCGCGGCAGCCGAGGATGCACGTGCGGGGATGCGCAACGGCTATTGCCCGACCACGGTGAAGACCACGGCGGGGCCGGTGACGCTGGAGCGGCCTAAGGTGCGTGGCACCACTGAGCGGTTCGCTTCCCAGCTGTTCGGCACGGGGGTGACCAAGACCAACGCGCTGGAGTCGCTGGTGATCGCCGGGTTCGTGCGCGGACTGTCGACCCGCGATGTGGAGGCCACCTTGGTCGAGGCGCTGGGTGAGGCTGCGGCGGTATCGAAGTCGACGGTGTCGCGGATCTGCGAGGACATCCGCGACCAGTTCGAGGCCTGGAGCAGGCGGCGGCTCGACGACATCGAGCTCGATTACCTGTTCCTCGACGGCAGCCACTTCAAGTACCACGCCAATGCCTCGGCCGAGCCGGTGTTGGCCGCCTGGGGCATCGACACCGACGGCAAACCGGTGTTCGTCGGGCTCGATGCGGCCGCCAGCGAGTCCGGCGATGCCTGGGAGGGTTTCTTGACCGGGCTCGGCGAGCGTGGCCTGGCGTGTCCGCTGCTGGTGATCAGCGACGGCGCACCCGGGCTGATCGGCGCGGTCGAGCGCACCATGGGCGCAGCGCTGCGGCAACGCTGCCTGATCCATCGCGCCCGCAATATCTTGGCCAAGGTGCCCAAGAACGCCCAGGCCGACGTCAAGGCCGATTACTGGGCGATCTTCGACCTGCCCGACAACATCGAACCCGGCCTGGATGCGGTCAAACTCGCCCAGAGCCGCATCGACACGTTCGCCAAGCGCTGGCGCGACTCCTACCCGGCGGCGGTGCGCTGTCTGCTCGATGACCGCGAATCGCTGACGGTCTACCTGCGATTTCCGCGCGAGCACTGGACACGGGTGCGGCACTCCAATTTCATCGAGCGCACCTTCGGCGAGACCCGCCGCCGCGTCAAGGTGATCGGCCGGCTGCCCGGCGAACACTCCTGCCTGAAACTGCTGTGGGCCGTACTCGACCGCGCCTCGGCCGGATGGCGCGGGTTCACTATGACCCCGGCCGGGTTACGGCTCCTGCAAGATCTGCGTCGCATGCTGCACGACCCGCTAACCCAACTGCCACAAAAGAATTCGGGAAATCACACCGAAACCGGCGCGGCGCCGACCGAGCTTGTCAGCGCCACCGCATAGAATCATGAACGCAAGCGAGCGGAGCCTACGTCAGGCCACTTTTACACCGCTCCTGGGACGCCACCTATCCGCACCGAGATCGACGCCTTGTTTGCCGAGGATCGGGAGCTTCCGGAGATCCTTGAAGAAGTCGCCCGCCTGGGCGCCCAACTGTTGGCGCAGGCGGCCCTGGAGGCTGAGGTCACCGAGTTCCTCGGCCGCGAACGCTACCAACGCAGTGCCGCCTGTCCCGACGCTAGCGACGGCTCACGCAACGGGTATCGGTCGGTGACGGTCAAATACCAGCACCGGGCCGGTCAGGTTGGAGCGGCCGAAGCTGCGCGGCACCACCGCAGTGTTCGCGTCGCGGTTGTTCGGCAAGCATGTGACGAAAACCAACGCCCTGGAGACGCTGGTGATCGCGGCGTTCGTGGTGCGCGGCCTGTCCGTCCGAGATGTCGAGGCCACCCTTGCTGAAACACTCGGTGATCAGGCCGCGATCTCCAAATCCACGGTCTGCGAAATCTGCAAGGCGATCCGCGCCGAATACCAAGCGTGGGGCCAGGGGCCTGATCGCGGCCATCGAACACATCTACCCAAAAGCGTTGCGCCAGAGATGTCGTATTCATCGACTCCGCAACGTGCTCGCCAAGATTCCCACCGGGATGCAAGCCGAGGTCCGCGACGGCTACTGGGCGATGTTCGATACCACCGACCTGCGCATCGAACCGGGACCCCGGCTGGTCGAGATCGTCGACAAGCGGATCGAGGCGTTCGCCGCCAAATGCTGCGACCTCTACCCGGCGGCTATGCGGATCCTGCTCACCGACACAGCAGGGCTGACCGCCTATCTGCGATTTCCCGTCGAACACCATGGGCGCGTTCGACATTCGAATTTCATTGAGCGCTCCTTTGGGGAGACCATGCGGCGCACCAAGGTCATTGGCCGCTTCCCCGGCGAGACCAGCGCCATCAGCCTGGTGTGGGCCGTACTCGACCGCGCCTGGGCCGGTTGGCGCGGTCTGACCATGACCCCGGTGGGCACCCGATTGCTGCAAGATCTACGCCGGTCACTGCTTGACCCACCCCAGGAATTGCGGCCGCCGCCCTCCACCACCAGTGGCGACAGCGACCAGACCGATCCCATCTCGGCCATCGCGTAGCGACCTCAAGTCGCCACGCCGGTACGCCTCAAGTAAGAGATCGCCCGGGTTCGCGCAGTGGTCGCAACATCTACGGGAATGAGGGTGTTGATGGCCACTGCACGAACCCGGCCCCCGCTATACGTGTCAGGGTCTGCCTGCCCGCATCTGACAGCTTTTACCGCTGGCCTTGATGGTTGGCGGTGACCAGGTCGATCGGTGGGATGTAGCCGGTGATGCTGTTGATGGTGCGATGCAGGCCGTGGTGGAGCGCGTTGATGTCGCAGCGGGCCAGACCGCCAGCGGTGGCGATGACGTGTTCGGTGGTCAACGCTAGATCGTTGATGGTACCCAGGATGCGGCGGTCGGCGGTCTTGGCCACGGCCACCTGCCAGGGATCGAGTTCGCCGAGCGTATCGATGGGCATGTGTTCGGCTTGCAGCGCGGCCTGGATCGCCGAGACGACGGGCGGGCCGATCGGGCGCAGGCCGGCGGCGGCGACGTTGGGCATGAACACCGAGAACAAGGTGCCGGCGTGGGTCAACAGCAGGCATTTGCGCCGTTCGATCCTGATCAGGTGGGCATACCAGTCCTGCGCGCAGGCTTCGCCGATGGCCGGCTCAGACACCCGCAGCAGCGCCAACACCTTGGCGGTGCATCGCAGCATCACAAGTCATGATCGTAGGCAACGCCACCGGCGATCGGTACACACGAACGCCGTGGCTTGGCGCCGGTAGTGTGTGGCGGCGTGTTGGTCGCTGATCTGGGTCACTTTCTGGGCTTGCCGGAGGACGCTTCGGGTTCCGCGCGGCGCCTTGCGCAGCATTTGGGCGATATTGTCCGGGCGGGCACCGCCGGCGAGGTTGGTGATCCGTGGGTGTCGGCGTTGCCGTGTCGGCGCCGACCGGCCCACAAGCGCTGCCCCGGGCGGATGACCATCGCCATCGTGGGGGCTCAGGTGTCCGCGCCGATCCGATGGTGGTGCACCGTCTGTGACGACGAGGGGGTGATCAGCAACTGGGCAGACACCCCCTACGACCTGCGCCGCCGCCGGCTCAGCGTTGCCGGCAACGTCGAGGAGGTCATCGTCAGCGACGAGACCGCCGCCGCGCTACGCGAGCTGGTGTTGCTCGACCCCGACTGTGAGCGACTGGTGTTTGGCATGCGCGCCCACCCCGACGGCGCTGTCTTGCTGGCCAGTGCGGACGACCTCGAGGAGCTGATCGGGTTCGTGGCCGCTGAAGCCAACCACGAACCCAACCGGCGCCGCCAGCACCGCCTCGACGCCGCGTTTAACGCACTGACCGAAGCCGCCCAAACCCTCTACCACTGAACAACTCTCGGCCTTACAGTAGTGCCGGCCCTGGGCCCGCCAAAGCGATCCGGAACAGGACCCGCGTCTTGTTACCCATGACACCATCAGGGACCAGCTGGGCGGTGGCGTGACTGCCGCCCGAGTTCACCTACCCGTATGCTGACGACGAAGCCGCGAACCGGCCCGTGCTTTACAGCAAGTTTCGGACGCGACCCCGCGACCGGAATGACAGGCTTGGCGTCCAATACACCTACGAGGTCCCGAATCGGTTGTGCGAAAGCATGATCTAATTCGACTCGCGACAAACGGCGACGTCGAACTCCTCGGTGAGCAGGTGCTCGCACAGTGCACGAGCCAACTCCGACGGCACCGCCATCGCGCCGGCGGGATGACCACCTTCCGCGATGACCGATGCCGACAGCGCCACCCCGAAAGTCGGTACCACAGTAGTGAAAGCACGCCGGTGGTCGCCGCCGAACACAACCACGAGTTCCGGGTCGAAGGCGCGCACATCATCCGCCGCCTGTGCGAGAGCCGACCGGAACTCGAGCCCGAACGCCTGCGCGACATCGCGCTCCTTGCCGGGACTGTGGCTGGCGCAGACCACCAGCCGACGAGTGATCATCGCGAACTCACTCGGTCACGGAAATCGCGCCCTCGGGGCAGTTCGCGGCGCCGTTGCGGGCCGCTTCGGCATGCTCTTGCGGCACCTCGTCATCCCCTATCACGTGGCCGTAGCCCTGGTCGTCATCTTCGAAGACGTTAGACCGAAGTTGCGGAAAGCGCCGGGATAAACCGGCATGGAGGAGGGGATGAAAGAGCCCTACGCCGAAGGAGTAGCAATCCACGGTGACCCCGAGTGATGCGTTGGCGTTCCGTGAGGGCGCAGCGAAGCGTTCACAGGGGCACGTGCAGGCCAGCTATTGAGCCGCGAAATCAGGGAGTTTGGGGTGCCGACGCTGTCGTAACTGTGGAAGGCAACATCGCTAGCGGCGTTATTGCGAGTCGTTGGCGGACCCCACGCGGTCAGAGAACCTGTGCATGTACGGAACTTCCATGCGCGAGAACCGGGAGATCCCACGTTTGCCCTCTGGTTGATCACCAGTCGGGTCGCTCAGGGAACGCCGAGGCGGTAAGCCTGGGATGAACGAGCGTGGGAAGTCAGACAGCCCCGTAGTACCTGTGAACCTGCCGAACAAGGCCACGGAAGTGGCGGCGGAGGTGGGGGAGGAAAGGGGGCTGACCGAGGGGAACATGATCGACCTAACACGTGCCGGACGCAGCGCCGGGTCAAGCGTGTCAAGCGGGTTGGATCATGTGCGTGAGGTGGCAAGAAAGGATAAGGAAGCACAGTTCACGGCGCTACTGCACCATGTCGACGTGCATCGCCTCTGGGCGGCTTATTGGGCGATTAACCCCAAGGCTGCCACGGGTGTGGATCGGGTGGCATGGCAGGATTACGGCGAGAATCTCGAGGCGAATCTTGAGAACCTGCTTGCCAGGGTCCACAGTGGCGCTTATCGGGCAAGTCCATCACGGCGGGCCTACATTTCGAAGTCCGATGGGCGTATGCGTCCGTTGGGCATAGCGACGTTGGAGGACAAAATTCTTCAGCGTGCTGTTGTCGAGGTGCTTAATGCTATCTACGAAGTGGACTTCCTCGGCTTCTCCTACGGATTTCGGCCGGGACGCAACCCGCACAATGCGTTGGATGCGTTGGCGACCGGCATCTCGCGGAAGAAGGTGAACTGGGTGCTCGATGCGGATATCCGCGACTTTTTCGGTCAGCTTGATCACAGTTGGCTGCAGAGGTTTCTTGAGCACCGGATCGCCGATAAGCGAGTCCTGCGTCTCATTAGTAAGTGGTTGAGAGCAGGGGTAATCGAGGATGGGAACTGGTCGCAGACAGTGCAAGGGGCACCGCAGGGTGCTTCGGCGTCGCCGTTGCTGGCTAACGTGTACCTGCACTATGTCTTCGACTTGTGGGCTCACTGGTGGAGACGTCGGTATGCGCACGGTGATGTGATCATTGTGCGTTTCGCTGACGATTTCGTTGTGGGTTTCGAGCATCAAGCTGATGCGCAGCGGTTTCTTGTCGACCTTCGGGAGCGGTTCGCGAAGTTCAACTTGGAGCTGCATCCAGATAAGACGCGGTTGATTGAATTTGGGCGGCATGCTGCCCGAAGGCGGTCGGCGCGTGGGCTGGGTAGGCCCGAGACGTTCGATTTCCTTGGTTTCACGCATGTATGCGGAAAGACGAGGAATGGGCGTTTCTGGTTGCGGCGTATCACGATCTCGAAGCGGATGCGGGCGAAGTTGCGAGAGGTCAGTGAACAACTCAAGTTTCGTCGGTACCAGCCAATTCCCGTGCAGGGCAGGTGGTTAGCAAGCGTGGTACGAGGTCACTTCGCGTACTACGCCGTGCCTGGCAATATCGATGCAGTATCGGCCTTTCGCACCCAAGTAACGAGGAACTGGTTGCAAGCGCTTCGGCGCAGGAGCCATAAGACAAGTATCACCTGGGCGCGGATGAACCTGCTCGCAACTCGATGGCTGCCACCGGCCAGAGTGTTGCATTCATACCCTGAACAGCGCTTCGACGTTCGTACCTTAGGTAGGAGCCCAGTGCGGTAGTTCCGCACGCTGGGATCTGTGCGGGGGGCCGCCCGAAAGGGCGGTCCCTACCGCGATACGGTTTGCTAAGCGGAATCCGGGTGTGACCTGAGGATTTTGGTGGTTACTGGCATATTTGTGTAGTCAGAATACCGCGTGTCATTACGATAATGGTCGGGTTATATCGGTTATGATGTAGTGTATGCCACGGAGTACCGTTAAGGCGCACGTAGTCAGAGTGAAGAAGTCCCACGTGGACAAGCAGGGGCGCCGGCGCGAGTACCAGTCGGTCTACCTGCGCCACACCTACCGCGACGGCGACAAGGTGCGCAACCAGACGATGGCCAACCTGTCCGCGCTGCCGGAGGCGGCGGTCGCCGCGGTCGAGGCGACGCTGAAGGGCCACACGCTGGTGGCGGCCGGGTCGGAGTTCGCTTTGGCCCGGTCGCTGCCGCACGGGCATGTCGCGGCGGTGGCCGCGATGGCGCGCAAGCTCGGGCTGGCGGGGCTGCTCGGCCCGCCGTGCCGGGCCCGGGATCTGGTGCTGGCGTTGATCATCTCCCGGGTGGTGCGACCCAAGCCGAAGCTGTCCACCCTGTCGTGGTGGCCCGACACCACCCTCGGCGTCGATTTGGGCGTGGCCCAGGCGTCCACCGACGAGATCTACGCCGCGATGGACTGGCTGGCCGGCCGGCAAGACTCGATCGAGAAGAAGCTTGCCGACAAACACCTTGGCCCGCAGGCCAATCCGTCGCGGATGGCGTTGTTCGACCTGACCTCGGCGTGGGTGACCGGCCGGCACTGCGAGCTGGCCGCGCGCGGCTATTCCCGCGACGGCAAGAAAGGCTGCGAGCAGATCGAATACGGGGTGCTCTGCGACCCGCAAGGACGCCCGGTCGCGGTCCGTGTGTTCGGCGGCGCCACCGCCGACCCGCAATCGTTCACCGAGATCGTCGAGGTCGTCAAGGACAAGCTCGACATCACCAAACTCGTCCTGGTCGGTGATCGCGGCATGATCACCGCCGCCCGCATCGACAAACTCCGCGAACTCAACAACAACCCCGACACCCCCACGGATTTCGACTGGATCACCGCGCTGCGCGCACCCGCGATCGCCAAACTCGCCGCCGACGACGGCCCACTGCAGATGAGCCTGTTCGACACCCAGGACCTCGCCGAGATCACCCACCCCGACTACCCCGGCGAACGCCTGATCGCCTGCCGCAACCCCGCCCTGGCCGCCGAACGCGCCCGCAAACGCCAAGACCTGCTGGCGGCGACCGACAAACAGCTGGCCGCCATCAAGAAACGAGTCGAGGCCGGCACCCTGCGCGGGGCCGACAACATCGGCATCGCGGTCGGCAAAGACATCGAAAAATACAAGATGCGCAAGCACTTTGCCCTCACCATCACCGGCACCAGCTTCGGTTTCCAACGCGATCAAGCCGGCATCAACACCGAGGCCGCCCTTGACGGCATCTACGTGCTGCGCACCTCGGTCGGGGCCGAGACCCTCGACCCCGCCGCCGTGGTGGAAGGCTACAAGAACCTCGCCAACGTCGAACGCGACTTTCGCATCATCAAATCCGACGACCTGGACCTGCGCCCGATCCACCACCGACTCAACGACCGCGTCAAAGCCCACGTGCTGATCTGTATGCTCGCCTGCTACCTCGTCTGGCACCTACGCAAAGCCTGGGCGCCGCTGACCTTCACCGACCAAGCACCCCCCAAGCGGGACAACCCCGTCGCGCCCGCGCAGCGTTCGCCAGCCGCCCAAGCCAAGGCCTCCACCAAACACGACGCCACCGGCAACCCGGTACGCGGATTCCGCGACCTGCTCGCCCACCTGGCCACCCTCACCCGCAACCGGATCCGCTACCACGACACCGACATCGAAATCGACAAACTCACCGAGGCCACCCCCACCCAGCGCCGCGCCTTCGAACTCATCGATTCCCCGATCCCACTCACCATCGCCCCGTAGCCAGAACAACCACCCACCCAAACCAACGAAACCCCAGGTCAACCCAGGAATCCGCCCATTCCAACAGCCTTAACTTCGGGTTAGACGCCAATGCATAACACATGCCATGTCCCATGCACTTGGCCGGATCGATCGCTACTCTCATGCGTGATCGCCTGCCTCGATCGTCAGGTGCAGCGAGTCCAGGCCGACCGTACCGCGGGGCCAGTGCACCCGCGGTGTCGCGCCCGGGGTGATGTGGTAGTTCGGGATCCGCTTGTGCCATTCCTCGTAGAGGACAGCCATCTCCAGGCGAGCAAGGTGTGAGCCGAGGCACCGGTGCACACCCATGCCGAAGCTGACGTGCCGATTCTCGGTGCGGTGGAAGTCGATCTCGTAGGGGTTGGGAAACTGCCGTTCATCGCGATTCGCCACGGCCAGGTAATTGGTGATCCGAGTGCCTTTCGGCAGCGTGTGCCCGGCCACCGTCACCTCCTGGGTGCTCACCCGGGGGACGAACGGCGCCGGGGGATCCAGCCGCAGCAACTCCTCCATGGCCGCGGGAATCAACGACGGGTCGTTTACGATTTCCTGTCGCCTATCCGGGTTCTCGGCCAGCCGCTGCATCCCGAATCCCAGTGCGTCCATGACCGTGTCCAGTCCGGCGAGCACTAACAGGAAGCACAGACCGACGGCCTCCTCATCGGAAAGGGCATCGGGTGGTTCGATACTGAGCACCTGACTGAGCACGTCGTCTCCCGGGGCGCCGCGGCGCTTCTGGATCAGCTCGGTGAGGTACATGAACAGTTCAAGCGCTTTCTGCATGCCCTCTTGGGCCGCTTCGTCGACCGATGTCTGGCCTGCCGCGGCACTGAGGTTCAGGACGGCGTCCTTCCACTCGATGAACTGGGTCGTGTCCCTCCGGCGGTGTAAAAGAGTTCGGACGTAGGTTCCCTCGAAGACCGGCAAGTCTGACGAAAGGAACCTACGTCCGTGTCGAAGAGGTTATCGCCTGCGCAGCGGTTGCAGGAAGAAATTGATGGGGTGTTCGCCGGCGGCGAGGATCTGGCGGGTGCAATTGAGGAGGTGGCCCGGCTGGGCGCGCAGTTGCTGCTGCAGACCGCGATCGAGGCCGAGGTGAGCGCGTTTTTGGGCCGGGACCGCTACCAGCGGGCCGCGGCAGCCGAGGATGCACGTGCGGGGATGCGCAACGGCTATTGCCCGACCACGGTGAAGACCACGGCGGGGCCGGTGACGCTGGAGCGGCCTAAGGTGCGTGGCACCACTGAGCGGTTCGCTTCCCAGCTGTTCGGCACGGGGGTGACCAAGACCAACGCGCTGGAGTCGCTGGTGATCGCCGGGTTCGTGCGCGGACTGTCGACCCGCGATGTGGAGGCCACCTTGGTCGAGGCGCTGGGTGAGGCTGCGGCGGTATCGAAGTCGACGGTGTCGCGGATCTGCGAGGACATCCGCGACCAGTTCGAGGCCTGGAGCAGGCGGCGGCTCGACGACATCGAGCTCGATTACCTGTTCCTCGACGGCAGCCACTTCAAGTACCACGCCAATGCCTCGGCCGAGCCGGTGTTGGCCGCCTGGGGCATCGACACCGACGGCAAACCGGTGTTCGTCGGGCTCGATGCGGCCGCCAGCGAGTCCGGCGATGCCTGGGAGGGTTTCTTGACCGGGCTCGGCGAGCGTGGCCTGGCGTGTCCGCTGCTGGTGATCAGCGACGGCGCACCCGGGCTGATCGGCGCGGTCGAGCGCACCATGGGCGCAGCGCTGCGGCAACGCTGCCTGATCCATCGCGCCCGCAATATCTTGGCCAAGGTGCCCAAGAACGCCCAGGCCGACGTCAAGGCCGATTACTGGGCGATCTTCGACCTGCCCGACAACATCGAACCCGGCCTGGATGCGGTCAAACTCGCCCAGAGCCGCATCGACACGTTCGCCAAGCGCTGGCGCGACTCCTACCCGGCGGCGGTGCGCTGTCTGCTCGATGACCGCGAATCGCTGACGGTCTACCTGCGATTTCCGCGCGAGCACTGGACACGGGTGCGGCACTCCAATTTCATCGAGCGCACCTTCGGCGAGACCCGCCGCCGCGTCAAGGTGATCGGCCGGCTGCCCGGCGAACACTCCTGCCTGAAACTGCTGTGGGCCGTACTCGACCGCGCCTCGGCCGGATGGCGCGGGTTCACTATGACCCCGGCCGGGTTACGGCTCCTGCAAGATCTGCGTCGCATGCTGCACGACCCGCTAACCCAACTGCCACAAAAGAATTCGGGAAATCACACCGAAACCGGCGCGGCGCCGACCGAGCTTGTCAGCGCCACCGCATAGAATCATGAACGCAAGCGAGCGGAGCCTACGTCAGGCCACTTTTACACCGCTCCTGGGACGCCACCATGAACTGGTCGCGCATATCGAGCGGCAGTCCAAACAATGTGAGAAACACCTGGATCGGGAAGACGGCGGCGACCTCGGCGATGAAGTCGCATTCCCCGCGTCGTGCGATCGGCTCGATCAGGTCGACGACCTGCCTGCGCAGATCGGGCTCGAGGGGCTTGATCATTCGGGGACTGAAGAACGGCTGCAGAATCCGCCGGTAGCGCGTCTGCTCGGGCGGGTCGAACGCGATCGGCACCAACGGGACGGGGCTGGCGAGGACGTCAAACGCGCGCTTCGACGAGAACAAAGACGGGTTCTTGAGGACGAGCTCGACCACGTCTCGCCGCGTCACGGCATAGCCATCCTCGACCTCGACCAACGGATGCTTGTCCAACTGGTGCCAGGCGTCGTCACGGGCTTCCGGCATCGGCAGGTCGTCGGTACAAACCTTGGGAAGTGCGTCGGTCGTCATCCGATCCTCGATTCCTAGTCCGTGCGCGCTGTGCGAAAACTGTGACCGTGGTTACTTCCCGTAGTGTGCCACCACCGTCAGATTCAGACAATATTGCGGGGCGCGCCGCCGCAGGCCAAATTTTGTAACAGCGCGCGTAACCTGCAGATACCGTAGAGAAATGGTGAGTCACATATATGACGTCGTTGTCAGACATATGCGAATCATTGACACTATGACAGTGAACTGTCATCTTTGGGTGTCGTGAGAATGCCAGAGGAGGCCTCACAGTGACTGACCTCAAGAGCTCCGTCCGCGTTGCGGGCTCAGAACCGCGCCCGGGAACGCCCGAGCAGACCAAAACCCTTCGGCCGGTTCTCTTTTGGTCGAGTGTAGGAGGGGTCTGCGTGGCATTCGCCGCGTACGTCTACACGTCGTGGATTGTCTCGGGCAATGCGACGCCGGCGGATCCGGGCCCTGATCCCATCCCGGCTGGTACTCAGTTCGCGATGACCGCCTTCCAGATCGCCTGCCCGATATTGGCTGTGGTCGCAATCGTTTACGTGGTCCGCAAGAGCGTTCGGGAGCGCCAACTCTGCGTAGAGGCCGCCGTCGTCATCGCGTCGACGATCGCGTGGTGGCACGACCCCCTGATCAACTGGTTCCAGCCCGTGTTGTTCTACAACGCCGGGCTGGTCAACTTCAGCAACTGGATGGAAAACGTGCCTGGGTCGCTGAGCCCGGGCAGCCGGTTTATGGCCGAGCCCGTGCTGATGATCGGGATGATCTACGTCTGGATGCCGCTGGCCATGGGCAAAGTCGCCTTCTGGGCGATGGGTCGGGCGCGGCGGCAGTGGCCGATGCTTGGTCCTGTCCGCACGTTCTGCTGCGGCTGGCTTGCTGTCTATGTCATCGAGTTCCCGCTGGAGATCTTCGCAGTGCACCACGGTCTGGTCGGCTATCCGGCGTCGATCCCCGGCGTGACGCTGTGGGTCGGGCAGACGGTACAAATTCCGTTATACGGCCCCATCCTGTGGTCGTTGGTGCTGAGCTCTACCGGCGCACTGATGTTCTTCCGCAACCGCAAGGACCAGATCCGGATCGAGGGTGGTATCGAGACGTTGCGCTGGGCGGGAACGAAGACGAAGGCGCTGCTGCGGGTATTGGCGGTTGCCGGGTTTTACCACGTCGTGGCCATCGGTGTGTACGACCTGCCGGTCAACCTCGCCGGCCTATACGCCGGGCCGACCGACACATATCCGACGTACCTGCGCACGCAGTACTGCGGGCCGGACACACCGCGACCCTGCCCGGACGGCACGCTGTTCGACGACCCGTAGGCCGGCGGCCTACTTCACGACACCGGGCAGTGCGGCGAACTCCTGCCGGATGATGTCGTCCAGCCCGCGGTCCGTCGTCGACAACCACTGATTGAGCGCGCGCTCTACCAGCAGCATGCCGACTGACGCCAGAAGCCAGCACTCACCGTCGGGCGCGGGCAGCCCACGGCGCTCGGCGATCACGTTCGCCACGGTCTCGCGGTTGGCCTCGTGGTTTCTTCGCTCGCGGCCGAGCAACACCAGAGACGATGCGACCGCCTCGTGATACTGCGCGATCCGCTTGCGGATCCGCTTGAGAGAGGGCGCCAGCACCGCGAACGCCTCCGCCATCGCCTCGTAGTCGGACAACGACTCGTCGCACCCCAGATAGACGGCACTGAACGCGTGGATGAAGTCGTACTCGCCGAAGAACAGCACCGACTCTTTGGTCGGGAAGTAGCGGAAGAACGTCCTCGGCGAGACGCCGGCGGCCTCGGCGATCTCATCGGTGGTGGTCTGGTCGTAACCGTTGGCGCTGAACAAATTCAGCGCCGCATCCAACAGTGCGGCCCGTGTCCGGTCCGCGTGCTCGCCTCTCGGCGAACGATCGCCCCGCGCCATGATCCACCTCTCCCTGCCGCTCGAACGAGATTACAACTCGTCACGCGCCCGCGGGTGCATCGTTGACACCTGCGATCGCGCAGACGATACTTCTCAACAATGACAGTCTACTGTCATTTGTTTGATCGGCGGATCAGCCGACCGCCCGAGAAAGGATTTCCCTCGATGACCAATCTGAGTGTGAACGGCACCACGAACATCGACGACTTGCCTTTCGCGGAAGACCGTTCACGCGCGTGGCGGGAACTGCGGGAAGCGGGCGAGGCGGTGTTGTCGGGTGAGGAGATCGTCCTCACCAGTGCTGAGACCGTCGAATTCGCCGCGAAGAGGCCCGAGATCTTCTCCTCCGCGAAGGCTTTCGACCGCCTCGGCAGCCCGGTTCCGCTGATTCCCATCGCCATCGATCCGCCCGATCACACGCGGTTCCGGCGGATGCTGGACCCGTTCTTCAGCCCGAAGAAGATGGCCGAGCGTGAGCCGGAGCTGCGCAAGCAGGCCGGCGAACTGATCGACACGATGGTGGCCAAAGGGCACTGTGACGTGATCCCGGATCTGGCCACACCGTTCCCCTCCCAGGTGTTTCTCACGCTGTTCGGGCTGCCGATGGCCGACCGCGACGGACTGGTGCAGTGGAAGGACTCGATCCTGGAGTTCACCGACCCCGGCAGCGCTGAGGCGACACCCGAGGTGCTCGCCCACGCGATGGAACTGTTCACCTATCTGACCGAACACATCGCCGAGCGGCGCGCCGACACCACAGGCAGCGACATGCTCACGCAGCTGATGCAGAACAGCGAAGAGGGCGGCATGGACGACAACGAGATTCTCGGCCTGTGCTTCATGTTCGTGCTTGCCGGCCTCGACACGGTCACCTCCGCCGTGGGCTTCTCGCTCGCAAAACTGGCCGGGGATCCCGAGCTGCGGCGCCGGATCAGCAACGACTACAGCCTGATTCCCGTTTTCATCGAGGAACTGCTGCGCGTCGACGGACCCGTTCCCTTCGCTCCTCGGGTCACCACCGAGGAGGTCGAGGTCGGGGGCCGAGTGGTGCCGAAGGATACGGCGGTGATGCTCAGCTACGGCAGCGCCGATCGCGACCCGCGGCGTTACGCGGACGCCGACAACGTCCATTTGGACAGCAAGGCAGTGCATTTCGCCTTCGGGCGTGGCCCGCACAGGTGTCTGGGCTCGCATCTCGCGCGGCTGGAGCTGCGGATCATTCTCGAGGAGTGGCACAAGCGCATCCCCGAATACAGTCTGGCCGACGGCAAGGATCCGCAGACGCCGTGGCCCACCGGAACGATGGGACTCAAATCGGTCCCGCTGGAATTCAAGGCCCGGCCATAGCCAGACCTCTAGCCGACTTTGGGAATGACCTCTTCGGCAACCCAGTGCATATGGTCGAGGTAGGCGTTGAAGTCGTCGAGAGGCGGCGGGTTGACCCAGGTATCGGTGACCCCGAGCTCGGCCAGCATGTTGCAGTTGTCGATCACCTGCTGCGCGCTCTGGCCGAATTGAGCGTTCGGGTCGTCGACGATCGCGTGCTCCTGGCCGACGGCCAGCACGGCGAGGCTGTAGAACAGCGAGAACGGCCGGTCGTCGAACCCCGGCTGGGAGCGCAGATAGTCCATTTTGGTCGGCAGTTCCTCGGGCTTGGTGAGCCAGGGCGCCCAGCCGTCACCGAAACGCGCAGCACGGCGCAGCACCGCGTCGGCGTCTCCGCCCATCCAGATCACCGGGTGCGGTTTGCGAATCGGCTTCGGTCCGAAGGCCACGTCCTTGAACTTCACGAACTCCCCGTCGAAAGTCGGAGAGTCGCTGTGCCAGAGCTCGAACATCGCAGCAAGGCACTCGTCGGTGATCCGACCACGCTTGTTGAACGGGACCCCGATGATGTCGAACTCGTCCTTGAGCCAGCCCACACCGACTGTGACCTGCGCCCGCCCGCCGGAGAACCAGTCGAGCGTCGAAATCGCCTTGGCGGCGATCACGGGATTGTGCAGAGGAAGGATCGTCACCATCGAGCCGACCTGAATTGTTGACGTCGCACCCGCGACGAACGCCTGGGCGGTGGTGGCATCGAAGTAATGGTTGCCCGACAGCTCGACATGCGGGATCGGCGTCAGGAAATGCTCTGGAAGGAAGACCTGCGAGTAACCCAGTTCTTCGGCGGTGCGGGCGGCGTGAGCGATGCCGCTACCTGTGAGGGCATGCTCCCAGGGTTGGGTCATCGCACTGACATGCATGGTGTTGGGAAGATAAACGGTGAGTCGCATTGTGCGCCTTCCGGTTCGGCGGCCCAGTGTCACATGGCGCGTCGGAGCGACGGCACCGAAGCCGTGAGCTGATACATTATGGCAGTGCACTGTCACTCGTCAACGGTCGTGACGTACGGTAGGGGCATCGTCGTCTTGGCGACAGTCGGCTGTCGCAGGTTCCAGGGAGGCACATGATCGGCCCCATCGCTGAACTGACGGATCCGATCCGCGGAGAGAGCGCGCCGGATCGGCTCTGGACGCTGACCAATGTCGGCGAGGCGACCCCCGACATCCTTTCGCCGCTGTGCTGGTCGCTGTGGGGGACGGGTGTGGAGTTCGCGTCTCGCGGAGGGCTCTACGACTTCGGCGTGCTGCCGGCGTCGGCGCTGGTTGTTCCCAACGACCCGAACCAGTGGAGCACGGCCTGCTTCTTGGGCAGGCAGGCGATGAACGTAGATCGCGCCCGGGAACTCGCCGGTCTGCTGCCGGGGATGACGGGCGACGACTTCGAGCGGGACCTGCTGGGTTCGGTCCGGCCCGACGCCACACCCACCAAGAGCGATCCGAAACGGCTGCCCGTCGCCGTGGTCAAAACCCCGTTGGTGCTCCTGCGCAGCCGGTCGGCCGCCCGCGACGCGCACGCCCGGCAGATGGCGTGGTGGCGTGCCACCGTGCTGGCCGGTGACTACACGGACCCCAAGGCGCTGCTCGCCGACTCCGTGCAGCGGTTCAGCTCGGTGATGCGCGTCCATGTGCGCAGCCGGATGATTCTGAACGCGTTGCGTTCCCAGGTGGAGTCGATCGTGGGCAAGATCGGCCGCGCCGACCTGGTGCCCGTCCTGCTCGCCGGATACGGCGGCGTCATCGAGACCGAACTCGCCGACGACGTGTGGTCGCTCGGTCAGGGCCGACTGAGCATGGACGAATTTCTGTCCCGACACGGATTCCACGGGCCCAATGAGGGCAACGTCATCGGCCATTCGTGGCGCGAAGACCACGATGCCGTCAAGCATGCCGCGGAGGCGCACGCCGGCCGCGCCGAAGAGGAGCGCCCCAGCGTGCGTGTCCAGCGCGCGGTCGCCGCACGACAGCGTGCCGAGGCCGAGGTGCTCGCCACGCTCTCTCCGCTGCGACGTCTGATGCTGCGGAAGTTGCTCTCGTTCACGGGGGCGCATGTCAGAGCGGTCGAGCTGGGTAAGGCCGGCTTCCTGACCGCGATCGACGGCTGCCGGGCCGCCGCCGCCGCGCTGGGCCGTGATCTGGTACGCGCCGGAATCCTCCAGCGCCCTGACGACACGTTCTACCTGACCGTGGAGGAGCTACTGGCACCACTGCCATCGAATGTGCGCGAACTGGTCGACTTCCGTCGTGCGCGGCGCGATGAGTACCGGCGCATCGAGGTGCCCA
Organism: Mycobacterium cajalii; assembly: GCF_045809005.2. Lineage (NCBI taxonomy): Bacteria > Bacillati > Actinomycetota > Actinomycetes > Mycobacteriales > Mycobacteriaceae > Mycobacterium > Mycobacterium cajalii. Next base: position 3,780,887 of record NZ_CM141436.1, on the reverse strand, counting down.
CCGTGTTCACCGGGATGCCGGTGCCGATCGATCCGGGCGGCGCATCCACCGGTCAGGACGCAGCGGTGCGCGGAATGCCCGCGGGCACAGGGATCTTCGAGGGCACCGTGCGTGTGGTGCTCGACGCCGAATCGGATGACACGCTCGACGACGGCGAGGTGCTGGTCTGCAAAATGGTCGATCCGGGGTGGACGGCGCTGGTGTCGCTGGCTGGCGCTCTGGTGACCGACATCGGCAGTCCCGCCAGCCACGGCGCGATCGTCGCGCGGGAACTGGGCATCGCGTGTGTGGTCGGAACGGGCAACGGCACTCGCGTCCTGCACACCGGCGACGTGGTCCGGGTGGACGGGGTGACCGGGGAGATCGCTGTGCTGCAATGGGCAGGAAGTTGAGAGGGTATGACATCCACAGAACTTGATCTGTCGTCCGGACTGCCCGCCGATCGGGAGCAGACCGTCAGGGCCTGTCCGGAGGTGCCCGGCTGGACCGAGAACCTCTTGTTCACATCGTATGACCCGGTCAACGACATCGGGATGTGGCTACATCTCGGCACGGTGGCCGACATGTGGGAGATGTGGGAGGACCGGGTCCTCATCGCCTTGCCCGAGGACCAGGGCGTGCTCAGCATGTGGGCCTATCACCGCACCGTGCCCGATCACCAGCCCGCCGGCTCGAACCTCGCTTTCCGCTGCGAGCGGCCGTTCACCAAGTGGCGCATAACATTCGACGGATTCTGTGTGAAGTCCTCCTACCAGGCGATGCGCACCGGCCTGCTCACCGATGGCCCCAAGGCGCATGTCCAACTCGACCTGAAAGTGCAGGGCCTGACACCGGTGTGGGACGCCGAGTCGGGGCCGGCCATCGCGTCCGGAGCCGGTATGGCCGAACAGAGCTGGGCCCGTGAGCATTACGAGCAGCTCACCCGGGTGACCGGGGAAGTGCGCATCGACGGCGAACCGATTCGGTTCGGCGGTGGCGGCTGGCGGGATCATTCCCGGGGCCCGCGCGGCGCCGACACCCTCACCGACTGGGGCGGGCACGTCATCGTCGGGGGAGTGATGCCCAGCGGACGCGCCTTCGGGCTGTGCCGCTACTGGGCGCGTGACGGTCGCATCACACTCGAGGGCGCCTACGTGGTCGAAGACGGCGCACTGCGGCACGTGCAGGTGGATGAGATTCCGTCGCCCGCGGAGTTGTCGCGCGACGGGGAGCAGTTCACCGTGGCGTTCGACGGTGGCGCCCCGTTGACGGCGACCGTCCGTTCGTCGCTGTGGCTGTCGATGGCCGACGGACTGCCGTACGGCGTGCTCGAGCCGGCACGCGCCTACACCGTGAGTTGGGCGGAGGTGACGTGGGGTGACGAGACGGGCCACGTCTATATCGAGCGGTCGAATCTGTCCGGCCGTTGAGCCGTAGCCGCCGTCGACAAGAAAGCGCATCATGACCAGCATGAAAGCTTTCCCGGCCGGGTTCGAGCGCGGCGATCTGCGCGACCGCTGGTACCGCGAGGGCTGGTACTCCCGGCGCACCCTCGTCGACGCGCTGGAACAGGGAGCGGCCGAACATGGTGATATCCCCATGGTTTTCGTGGCCGACGGCCTCGAAACCACCAGCACGCCCGCCGAGATCCTTCGACGGTCGCAGGATGTCGCTGCCGGCTTGCAGCGGTTGGGTGTCGGGCCCGGCGACGCGGTGGCGGTGCAGTTGACCAACCGGCTGGAGTGCGCCGTCGCCTATGTGGCGGTGCTGATGTGCGGGGCGACGTTGGTGCCGATCATCCACATCTACGGTCCGATTGAGGTGGGGTTCATCCTCGCAGAGTCGGGGGCGAAGGCGCTGATCATGCCGGCCCGGTTCCGCTCCATCTCCTATATCGACCGTATCGCCGAGTTCTCGGCAGTTCCCACCCTGCAGCACGTGGCGGTCCTGGATGCCCCACCTGGCGACGGTTATCTCGGCTGGCCGGATCTGGTCGCTGGCCAATACCGTCGGGCCTCACCGTCGGCGGATGACGTGGCGGTGCTGATCTACACCTCAGGCACTACATCGGCTCCCAAAGGCGTTCAACACAGCCACAATTCGATGCTCGCCGAGCAGCAGACGCTGCCCGACCTGGTAACCGGCGACGACGTGGTCCAGCTGGTCACCTTTCCGCCCGGCCACATCGCGGGGGTGGGATCTCTGCTGCGGCCGCTGATCTCGGGTGCCCGCACTGTGTTCATGGACGGCTGGGACCCCCTGACCGCCGTGGAGCTGATCCACCGGCATCGGATAACGGCCACCGCGGGAACTCCGTTCCATCTGGAGGGGCTCCTCGATCTCGGCGACACCGGCCAGAAGTTGACCACGATGCGGGAATTCCTCGTCGGGGCGGCGATCGTCACCGAGGAGCAGGGCCTGCGCGCAGCCGAGGCGGGCATCAACACCTATCGCTGCTACGGCTGCACCGAGCAACCGACCATCACCTCAGCCTGGTCCTACGACGCCGCGCCGTCGCGAATGGGCACCGACGGTCTCCCGATGCGTGGTGTGAGGGTGCGCATCATCGGCCCGGACGGCACCGAGCGTCCGGTCGCCGTGGACGGCGAGGTCGTCACGCAAGGGCCGGACCAGTTCATCGGCTATCGGGACCCGACCCTGGACCGAGATGCGTTCACCGCCGACGGCTGGTTTCGCACCGGCGATCTCGGCCATCTGGACACTGACGGCAGGTTGACCATCACCGACCGCATCAAGGACGTCATCATCCGGGGCGGCGAAACCATTTCATCGGGACAGGTCGAGAACGTCCTCAACGCCCATCCCGCGGTGGCCGAGGGTGCTGTGGTGGCTGCACCACACTCCCGCTACGGCGACGTAATCGCTGCGGTCGTCGTCCTCAAACCCGGTGCAGCACTGGATCTCCACGGCCTGCGCGAGCACTTTGCCGCATCGGGGCTCGCCAGGCAGAAGACCCCGGAGCGGCTGATGGTCGTCGACGCGTTGCCCCGCACCTCGATGGGCAAGGTCCGAAAAGCCGAACTGCGCAAGGAGCATTTTGAAAATTCGTGACAAGGTCTTCGTCGTCACCGGCGCCGCCAAAGGGATGGGTCGGTATGTGGCATTGGGACTCCTCGACGAGGGGGGCGGGTCGCCGCGGTCGATATAGACGAGACTGGGCTGAAAGAAACAGCCGCGCTTGCCGGCCCACGAGCCGACCGTATCTCCACTCATGTCGTCGATGTCGCCGATCGACCGGCCGTCCGTGTGCTACCCGACGCAGTCGTCGCGGCTCACGGCGCAGTCGACGGCCTGGTCAACGTCGCCGGCATCATCCATCGCTTCGCCCGGCTCAACGACCTGGAGTTCGATGAGATCGAGAGGGTGCTGAACATCAACCTCTACGGCGTGTTGAACGTGACAATGGCGTTCCTGCCGCATCTGCTCAGGCGTCCGACGGCGCACATCACGATCGTGTCGAGCATGGCTTCGTATGCCCCGGTGCCGGGGCAGGCGATCTATGGCGCGTCCAAGGCGTCGGTCAAAATGCTGGCGGAGGGCCTCAACTCCGAACTGCGCGACACCAACGTGCGCGTGAGTGTGGTGTTTCCCGGTGCCGTCAAGACAGATATCGCGGTCAACTCGGGCGCGATGACCCCTGAAGAAAACGAGGCCACGGCCAAGTCGATGCGGATGCTCCCGCCGCCGGTCGCGGCCGCCAAGATCGTCCGCGGCATCGAGAAGGATTCGCACCGGGTCTTCGTCGGCCTCGACGCGTTTCTACTGGACAAGCTGAACCGCCTCGCGCCGGCCTCGGCCGCCAAGCTGATCCGGAGCCAAATGCGCGACGTACTACCACCGGCGGGACAAAGCCTCCGATAGCGAACGCTACTGCGCGTGACCGGCTGGCGCCTCGGCCTCGCGGGTCAGGCCCGCAGCCAGGATCAGCTCTTCATGGAGTTCGAACCACACGGTGTGGTAAGAGTCGATGATCGGGCGGGTCAACCAAGCCACGTCACCGTCTTTCACGCGGGCCAGCGCCTTGCCCAGTTTCTCCGCGTACGCGCGCAGGCGGGGCAGCTGCGCGCTCACTAAATCCAGAATCGGTAGCACTGTCTCGTGCACGGCGTCGAGACGGGAGAGGACCGCTGCGTCGTACCCGGAATCCTCATGGGTGTTGGGTTGGCCGTCCTTGAGCTGCCAATTCGACATCAGCGCTTTGAATTCGGCGTTGACCGCGCGGAACTCGTCGTAGGCTGCTGCGATCGCGGCGGCATCGATTCCCTTGCGCTCATCGGTCAGCAGCTGGGCCAGGCGGGCCCGACCCTCGGCGCTGAGTCTCAGGGACTTGCCTGCAACCAGCAGGCCGGACTCGACCAAACTGTCGACCATTTCGTTGACGACGGCTAGATCCTCGTCGACGATGGCGGCCAAATCCTCGTGGCGGACACGTCCTTTCAGCCGCACCGCTTGCAACAACGTCAACTCGCTCATCGACTCAACTCTCGGGCACTGTGGCCGCGAGCCGCACCGCGGTCAGCATGGTGATCAACGGGGTGGGGGAGAGCACATCGGTATGCCCGGCGGCCAACGCGGCACGTACCGCGTCGTCGGAACCGGCGTCCAGAGGGGGGTGATCACCGACGGTATGCGCCCGGAGGGGACTGGCGGACAACGCGATCCCGGTGAGCTCGGCCAGGTCGGCCGACTCGTCCTCGGACCAGGCGGTCAACTCGAGAATGCCCTCCCGCACCTCGCCCTCGGTCCCGTCGACGGTGATCAGCTTGCCCGCAAGTGCATCCGTGACATCGGCGCCGCATCCGACGACGGACGGGCGGCCCAGCTCCCGCGACACCACCGCGGCATGCGAAGTGGCGCCACCGATCCCGGTGACGATGCCGAGCGCGGCGATCATGCCCTGCACGTCATCCGGGCTGGTTGAGCTGCGTACCAGGATGACGTCCTGTCCGTCCTCGGCCGCGTCGATCGCATCGTCGACGTCGGTAACGGCCTTTCCCGACGCCACGCCCGGACACGCGGGCAGCCCCTTGGCCAACAGTGGTGCTGACAGCCGGGTTTCGGGCTGCAGCGAGGGCATCAGCAGGGTCTCGATGTGGGCGGGAGTCACCCGGCGCAGCGTCTCCATGTCGTCGATGAGGCCTTCGTCGCGAAGTTTCAGTGCCAGCCGGACGGCCGCCTGAGCCGACCGTTTGGCCGCGCGCGTTTGCAGCAGCCACAGCTTGCCCTCTTCGACCGTGTACTCGATGTCCTGAACGTCGGAGCCGAGCCGTTCCAGTGTCCGGGCAGCGGCGACGAGCTCGTCATAGAGGTCCGGCTGTTCTTCGGCCAGAGCGCTGATCGGCTGTGCGTCGAACGTACCCGATACGACGTCTTCGCCCTGACCACCCGACAGCCATTCGCCGAACGGCTCGTCGGCACCGGTAATCGGGTTGCGGGAGAACAGGACACCGGTACCCGAATTGGATTCCATGTTGCCAAACACCATGGCCTGCACCACGACTGCCGTGCCCCCCAGATCGTCGTGGCTGTGATGCTTGCGGTAGGCCACGGCGCGCGGCGAGTTCCATGAGGCGAACACGGCTTCGATGGCTCCACGCAGCTGCAGGAACGGGTCGTCGGGCACTGCGGCGGACGCGTCGCCGTCGAGCACGATCCGTCGGTACATGTCAGCGAATCTGGCGCGGGTGTCCATGGCGAATCTTGTCGAGAACGTCTGGGCCAAGGCTTGCTCGACGGCGTCATTCATGCCGAGGTTGAGGACGGTGTCCATCATTCCGGGCATGGACAAGGCGGCACCGCTGCGGACACTCACCAGCAGCGGACGCGGACCGCGGCCGAAGGTGCGTGACGTCTGTTCTTCGAGGCAGTGGATCATCTGAGCCAACGTCTCGCTCAAGCCGTCGATGGTGGTGCCCGGGTCGTCGAGCCACTGCGCACAAACCTCGGTGGTGATGCAAAAGGCGGGCGGCACCGGCAATCCGTTGCGCCGCATGATGTTGAGGCCGTAGCCCTTGTTGCCGAGGGTCTCGCGTGGCAACTGTGCGGAGCCGTCGAGGAGCACCACCGACGTGTGCGCGGTGCGAGTCATGGCGACTTCCTATGCATCTGATTTCCCGGCGGTGCGCAATGGCGCCGTTGTGATCAGCACATTATGACAAGCGACTGTCACGGTCAACGACATTGACTGTGACAGTCGACTGTCATACTGTTTCCAGTGGCCCGGGAAGCGGGCCCGGTGAGAAAGGCGCGTCCGTGACCGGAAATCGATTCGTCGTCCTGAGTAATCCGATCGAGGGCGAGGGCGACGCGTTTAACAAGTGGTACGACGAGGTGCATGTGCCCGAGGTGCTCGACGTCCCGGGTGTAGTCGCGGCGCAGCGGTACGACCTCGCGGAGTTGGACATCCCCGACGACGAGGATCTGCCCGCCCAACTGCCCCCGCCCATGCACCGGTACATGGTGATCTACGAACTGGATCGGGAGCCCCAAGCCGTGATGGCGCAGTTCCTCGAGCGGGTGATGTCGGGGAAGTTGTCGCTGGGCGAGACGCTGGATCTGTCCACAGTGTCGATGACCGGCTGGACGCCCTGCGGCGACCGACGGTTGGCCGACTGAGATGTCGGATCTGCGTGCCGTGATGCAGGCGCTGCGCGCCTGCAGGTGGTTCGACCCGGACGGAAAGGTGCTCGACTCCGACATCGAACAGATGCTGCAGCTCGCAGTGCACGCGCCGAGCGCGGAGAACACCCAGCCCTGGTCGTTCGTCGTGGTCCGCGCCGAGGAGAACCGGAAGCTGCTTGCCGACTGGTGGACCGAGACGTGGAACGCCGGAGGCGGCGACTTCGTCAAGCAGAGCCTCAAGGACAAGACACTGGTCGCCGACCTCGAATACGGTTTCAACAAGGGTGGATTCGCTGCTGCACCCGTGGTGGTCGTTGTCTGCGCCGACACTGACCGGGTCGCCGAGATCTACGCGCCGTCATCGATCTACCCGGCCGTGCAGAACCTGCTGCTGTCAGCCGCTGATCTGGGCTATGGGTCCTGTCTGACCACCGGCCTGACTACGTTCGGCGTCGACCGCGTCCGCGAACTTCTGCAACTGCCACAGAACCTGATCCCGATGGCGGCCCTCTATATCGGCCGGCCGGCGAGAAAGCTGTCGCCGCCCCGACGTCGCCCCGCCACCGAGGTCACCTACCGCGAGAAGTTCGGCGCCGCCTGGTGATCGAACACTCCCCAACCAGTGAGGCCGCTACATGGCATTGGCAATAACCGAAGACCACCGCGCGCTTGCCGACGTCGCGAAATCGATGGTCACCGGACGCGGTGGTGCCGCGGTCGCCCGTCGGATCCTCCTCGACGCCGAGGCCAAGGGCCGGTGGTGGACCGACGACGGGCTGTGGAAGGAGATCGTCTCGACCGGGTGGCTCGGTCTGCACGTGGACGAAGCCTTCGGCGGGCAGGGCTACGGGCTGCCGGAGCTGACCATCGTGCTGGAGCAACTCGGCCGTGCAGCGATCGGCGGACCGTTCCTGCCTACGGTCGTCGCGTCGGCGGTGATCGCCGAGTTCGGGACAGATGAGCAGCGTGCGCGTTGGTTGCCGCAGCTGGTCAGTGGCGACATGGTGGTCGGCATCGGCGCGAAAAGCAATGCAACTGTGGCTGATTCGCGACTGTCCGGCACGGGGATACCTGCCCTGGCCGAGGCGGCGGCCGATGCGTTCTTGCTTCCGGTGGGTGACGACGTCGTGGTGGTACACGCCGGTGACGGGGTGAGCGTCCGGACGATCGATTCGGTTGACCGGCTCATGCGGCCAGTCGTTGTGGTGAGCCTGGATTCCGCAGAGGTCGCCGACGTCTTCCCGGGAGCGGGCGCCGGTGTCACCCGCATCCTGCGGCTTCTCGCCACGGCCGAGGCCGTCGGCGGATTAGGTGCCTGCACCGAGATGGCAACGGCCTACGCGGCGAGGCGCGAACAGTTTGGCCGGCCCATCGGATCGTTTCAGGCGGTCAAGCACCACTGCGCGAACATGCTGGTCGACACCGAGCTGGCAGTGGCCGTCATTTGGGATTCCGCGCGCGCCAACGGATCAGAGGCCGAACTGGCCGCGACGATGGCGGCTGGGCACGTGCTACCGGCGTATCAGCGGGTGGCATTGCAGAACGTGCAGGTGCACGGCGGGATCGGCTACACCTGGGAACACGACGCGCACCTCTACGTCAGGCGCGCCACGGTGCTGGAGGTCTTCGCCGGTGATCAGGACGCCCTGCGCGACAAGGTCGCCGAGTTGCACGCGCAGGGTGTGCGACGTGGCCATTCGGTGGATCTACCGCCCGAAGCCGAACAGTACCGGCAGGCCGCGCAGGAATTCCGTGCCGAACTCGAGGCGACCGACTCCGGCGATCGCCACAAACTCTGGGCGCGTAGCGGATACCTACACCCGCACTGGCCAAAGCCATACGGCCGCGGCGCCGACAGCGTCGAGCAACTGATCATCGAGGAAGTGCTCGACGGGCTCGAGAAGCCGAGCCTCGGATTAGGCAACTGGGTGGTGCCCACCCTGCTACAGCATGGCAGCGCCGAACAGATTGAACGGCTGATGTGGCCCAGCCTCGAGGGCGACATCCGCTGGTGCCAACTCTTCAGCGAGCCCGGCGCCGGGTCGGACGCCGCGGCGGTGGCCACCAAGGCCAGGCGCGTCGACGACGGCTGGGTCGTATCCGGCCAGAAGGTGTGGACGAGCGACGCGGTGAACTGCCACCGTGGTCTGGCCACCGTGCGCACCGACCCGAATGCGCCGAAGCACAAGGGCATTACGGCGATGATCATCGACCTCGCCGATCCGGGCGTCGAAATAAGGCCGCTCACGGAGATCAACGGCGAGACGATGTTCAACGAGGTGTTCTTCGAAGACGTGTTCGTGCCCGACCGCGACGTGGTCGGCGCCGTGAACGCCGGCTGGACCGTCGCGATGGCGACGTTCGGCAACGAGCGGGTCTCCATCGGCGGCGGTTCCGTGACGATGACCGCCGAGGCGCTGATCGACTTGTTGGCACAGCACCGTGTCGGCGACGCCGGCCTCGCACGCGATGTCGGGGCGCTGCTCATCGAGGATTACACGTTGGCCGCCTTGAACCTGCGACAGGCCGCCAGGGCGGTCTTCGATTCCGGGCCGGGCATCGAGGGCAACATCGCCAAACTGTTCGGCGCCGAGCATGCTCAGCGCGTCGCCGAGCTCGCGCTGCGGATCGCCGGCCCGGCGATTCTGCTCGGTGAGGAGCAGGAGGTTGTGCACGACTATCTGTTCAGCCGATGCCTCACGATCGCGGGCGGAACCTCGGAGATCGTCAGGAACCTCATCGCCGAGCGAATCCTCGGGCTTCCCCGAGAGCCAGTGGCGAAGTAGATCGGAGAATCGAATGACCTGTGCCGTAGTAGGAATCGGCCGCACGACATACTCGCAGCAGTCCGGCCGCACCACTCGTGGCATGGCGGTGGCCGCGTGCCGGGACGCCATCGCCGACGCAGGACTGACGACCGCCGACATCGACGGCATCTGCACCTACATGGCCAACGACTCAGAGCAGCCGATCTTCGTGGGATGGGCGCTCGGTATCGACGAACTCTCCTGGGCGAACGCGATGTACGGCGGCGGCAACCTGGTAGCCGACCAGATCGCCACAGCGGCCGCCGTCATCGAGGCCGGCATGTGCAAGGCGGTCTTGGTGTACCGCTCACTCAACGGGCGGTCCGGATACCGGTTCGGTCACATCGAGGGCCCGATGCAGGTGCAGCATCACGATCAGTTCGACACGGCATCGGGTTTCATGGTTCCGCCCCAGTGGTTCGCCATGTGGGCGCGCAGGCATCAGCACGAATACGGCTCCACCTGTGAGGATCTCGGCCAGATCGCGATCACGCAGCGTGCGCACGCTGGCCCGAACGAGCATGCGCTGCGCCGGGAACCGCTCACGATGGACGACTATCTGGCCGCCCGCTGGATCAACGAACCCTTCCGGGTGCTGGATTGCACCTCGGAGGTCGACGGCGCCGTGGCGATCCTGATCACCGGCGAGGACATCGCCCGGGATTGCAAGCAGCCGCCGATGTGGCTGGTCGGATCGTCGAACTCCCAAGGTGGCGCCGGGTGGACTGAGTGGGACGACCCCACCGAGATGTATTCGCGTACCGCGGGTCCGAGGATCTGGGAGAAGACCGGACTTACTCCGGCCGACCTGGACGTGGCGTGCATGTACGACTGCTTCACCTACACCGTGATGGCGGCAATGGAGGGCTTCGGCTTCTGCGAGAAGGGCGAAGTCGGAAAATTCTTCTCGACCGGCCGGGCCACCTACGGCGGTGACGTGGTGGTCAACCCGCACGGCGGTCTGCTATCGGAGGGCTACATCCACGGACTGAACCACCACTACGAGGCGGCGCTGCAATTGCGCCACGCCGCCGGGGTCCGCCAGGTCGACAACGCGCAACTGGCGCTGGTCACCGCGGGCGGCGGACCGTTCGGCGGAGCGAACCTCTACAGCAGGGAGAAGCCATGACGAGTTCGGCACTGCAGCCGCCGATCCCGGTTCCCGACCCAGACACCGCGCCGTATTGGGAAGGTCTCAAGAACGGCAAGTTGATGCTGTGCCGGTGCGACGACACCGGCAAGTGGATCCACCCACCGCTTGAGCGCAGCCGGTTCACCGGAGGCCCTGTGCATTTCGAGGCGGTCAGCGGCAGGGGCACCGTTTACAGTTACATCGTGGTTCGTCAGGCGCTGGTGCCGGGACGTGTGCCACCGTACGTCGTCGGGCTGATCGAACTGGACGAGCAACCGGGGCTGCGGATCAACGCGGTCATCGACTGCGATCCGGCCGACGTCCGCATCGGCCAGCGTGTCGAACTTCGTATCGTCGACCTGGGGGACAGTGGTTATCGGATTCCCGAATTCCGTCCGATCGATCGTTAATCAACCACTGATTGACCAACGGCGGACGCCCGGCTTACTGTGACGGCCACCTCATCCTGCGGCGGTAGGAGCGCGTGATGCACGTGAAGATCGAGAAGGCTTCGGTCTGGCTGGGACTGGGCATGACAGGCGCATTCCTGGTCATGTTCTGGTTCATCGCCGGGGTCATCCCGCCGCTGGACCCCAACGACACTGCCGAGGAGACGGCGCAGATCTACTCCGATCGCCAGCTGCGGATGCAGATCGGTTTCGCACTGATGATCTTCTTCGCGTATCTGTACGCACCGCTCTTCGCGGTGCTGTCGCGCCAGGTGCGGCGAATCGAGGGTTGCTGGGGTGCGATGTCGGTGACCCAGATCCTGCTGAGCGTGACGTTCCCGTTCGGCTTCTCGCTGTGCTCGGTCTTCGCCGCACTCGCCGCATACCGCCCCGAACGCTCTCCCGATGTGACGCAGGCGCTCAACGACGTCTTCTGGTTCATCTTCGTCGGGCTGGTCGGGCCACTCATTACCCAAGTGCTCATCGTGGCCCTGGCCGTCTTCATCGACAAGCGCAAAGTCCCGAGTTTCCCGCGGTGGTTCGGCTACTTCAACATCTGGTACGCCGTCCTCGGTGTGCCCGGGTGCGCGATCTACTTGTTCAAGACCGGACCTCTGGCGTGGAACGGGATGTTCGCCTTCTGGATCCCCCTGACCGTCTTCCTCATCTGGATCATCGTCACGGCGGTGATGCTGCTCAAGGCGATCGACGTCGAGGCCGCCGAGCGCGAAAAGTATGCCGCTCAACGGGAGTGGGAACCGGCGGCGTGAATATAGTGACCCTGCGATCGGTCGGCGGCGATCGGTCGACGGCGGAGAGGGTAGCGCGCCATGTGCCGGGCGAGCCCGGCGTGTGGATCCTCCTGTTCGGTGACATGGTCGTGTTCGGGGCATTCTTTGCCACCTTCATGTACCAGCGGTCTTTGGCACCCGAGCTTTTCGACGCGTCTCGTCGGACACTGAGCATCGGTATCGGCTTGGCGAATACGCTGATCCTGCTGACCAGTTCGTTGTTCGTCGTGACAGCGATCCGAGCGATTCGGCAGGGCCAGCGTAGGGCTGCCCAGCTCTTGCTCGTCGGAGCCCTGTTGTGCGGCATGGCATTCGTCGCATTGAAGGCCGTCGAGTACACGGCGAAGATGTCACAGGGTCACGTGCCAACACAGAACAACTTCTATCTGTACTTCTTCATCCTCACCGACCTGCACCTGTTTCACGTGCTGATCGGTGTTGTGGTGCTTCTGCTCCTGTTGACTCAGGCTCGGCGCACGGAATTGAGCACCACCAGGATGGCCCTCGTCGAGGGCGGTGGCTGCTTCTGGCACCTCGTCGATCTGTTGTGGATCGTGCTTTTCCCGTTGCTTTATCTGGTGAGTTGATCGATGACCCTTTCCCTTCTGCGCGCACGCTCGACATTCGTTTGGCTGGCGCTCGTGATCGTGATGATCGTGTCCTGGGCGGTGGGCGCCGACCATGGGATCGGCTCCGGCATCGCCGTGGTCGTTCTGGCCCTCGCGATGATCAAGGTCCGCTTCGTCGGCCTGGATTTCATGGAGTTGCGCACCGCGCCGCTGCTCCTGCGCGCCGCGTTCGAGGCATACTGCGTCGTGCTGTGGCTGGTGCTCGCCGGTATGTACCTCTGGCTCTGAGGCTTTCGCCATGGCCGGTCAAGGTCAGCGCGCGCGTCGGGGCAGCGCTCCCGGACTTCTGGAAGACGCGGCGCGGGAGGTGTTCGCAGAGCGCGCCTACGGCGCGACGACACGGGAGATCGCTTCGCGCGCAGGGGTATCACACGACCTGATCTTCCGATACTTCGACAACAAGGAGAAGTTGTTCTTCGACGCCGTGGTGACGCCGCTGCTGGACGCGGTCGGCGGACTGCACCATCGCTGGCTCGACCACCCGGCGCTGACGACGATGAGTCACGACCGGTTGGTCCGTCGATTCGCAGCCGGCTTCTACGAGTTCATGTCGACGAATCAGGCCATCGCCCGCGCAATGGTGCATCTTTTCGGAGCTCGTCGACCGAGCGCAAGATCGAGCGTCTGCGTGAACGAATCGCTGAAACGCTGGCGCCCATGGTTGCGCCCGTCGACGGGTATCTCGCCGCCGAGGGTTTGCGTCATTCCTCGCCTGCGCTGCAACTGCGCCTGATGATGCTGTTCGTCGGGACGACAGCGACGTTCCTACGCAATACCTATCCCACCGATGACCATGTTCCAAGCACCGAGACATCATCAACGAACTGTCGCGATTCATCCTAAATGGCTTGCGTGACAGGTAACCCGCGCTAACCGTCAGTCTCAGCTCAGCAGCTTGCCCGTGCCGAGGTCCGAATAGGCTTCGGCGAAGCGGCCGAGCACCGCGGTGACGATATCGACCGAGTACATCTGGTCGGGCGTGATCGCCCACATGCAAAAGCCCCACGCCGGGCTCTCGCGGTACGCCGTCCACATCTGCTCTCGATCCGGCACCGATGTCACCCCCGCGTCCAGCAGTCGTCCGCGGTAGTTGTCGAGCAGCCCCCGCTCGTGTGCCCGCCGAAGGTCGGGAGGCAAGGCGCCGATGAGCGCATAGCCCACGTCGTGCGACCACGACCCGCGCCGAACGAGTTGCCAGTCAAGAACACCCACGCTGCCGTCGGGGAGCGCATAGGTGTTGCGCGGATGTGGGTCGCCGTGTAGCAGCGTGATCGGTTCGCGGGCCACCCGTTCCTGGAGTTTCCAGAACGTGGCTTCCATCGCGTCCGCATCGGCACCGGCCGAATCCAGTAGTGCTTTCTTGTAAGGGATTTCGAGAAACGCCCGAATGATGGCGAAGCCGTTGGCGCGCAGGAAGTCCGCAAAGCCGCCGGTGAGCGGATGCTGGAGCCAGGCCAGATCGCCGCCGTCTTCCAGCCGTGGGCTGTCCCAGTACGCGGCGTGCACTCGGCCCAAAGTCGTCAGCAGCTGATCGACCTGCTCGACCGAGAGGCCTGCCACCGCGTCGGGCACCTGCGCGCCGCGCAGCGTGATGTCCTCACCGAGAATCAGAAACTGCGACGGACCGTTCAGATAGTCCGCGAAGTACGTCGTCATGGTCTCGATGTCCAAATCCGAGCGCAGATCGCGGTAGAACCTCGTCTCGTCGTCGAGCAGCACCGTCCCCCCACCGCCTTCTGACAGCGACACGTCGACGGCTTCGGGCAGGTCGTGCACCGTGCTCAATTGCGACTTGAGGAAGAGGTGGCGCGGCAGCTGGGTGCCAGGTTCGGCATAGTCCACGTCTAGGTGCACGTGCGAGGTGGTGCCCTGCCAGGTGTGGCGCACCGTGACAGCGGTGACAGTCACGCCCGGCTCGTAGTGGCGGAGTAAAGACGTCAACACCTCTGGGGTCACGTCGTCGGCCGTACGCAGTGTGATGGGCAGGGCCTGGCTGGTCACTAGGGCACCATGCTTTCTGCGAATGCTCGATGAGTGTTCGTTGAAGGGACTCGGCGGGGGCCGAGGTGACGGCCTGTGTTGGTTGCTCTTGGAGGGCCTGCATGACACCGCCGCCCTCGGTCCTCCCGGGGTCGCAGACCGGCATCAGGAAGATGCGCCGCAGAGCGCCAGTTAGTGACCGTCCGGTGGTCGATCCCCTCGCCGTGTCGTCGCTGCCACCCTGAGGAGATCTGTTGTCTGATGACACTACCGAACTCATCTATGTCGGCCTGGACTGGGCCGCTGCCACACACGCTGTGTGCATATTGTCGGCGGGAGGAAAAGGTATGGCCCAGTTCATGATTGATCATACCGCGGCCGGTATAGCCATGCTGATCCGCAAGCTTGCCAGATTCGGTGATCCCGCCAATGTGGCGATCGGGATCGAACGGCCCAACGGGCGGCTGGTCGACCTGTTGCTCGAAGCTGGTCACCCGGTCATTCCGGTATCGCCGAATGCAATCAAGACCTGGCGCGACGGCGAAGTCATCTCCGGGGCGAAGTCTGATGCCGGCGACGCCTTGGTGATCGCCGAGTACCTGCGCCTGCGCCACCATCGACTGCGTCCGGTCACGCCCCACAGTGCCCAGACCAAGGCGTTGCGCACTGTGGTGCGCACCCGTGATTACATCGTCGCTATGCGGGTGTCGGCCACCAACCAACTGCGCGCGCTGCTCGATGCCCACTGGCCCAGCGCCACAGCGATCTTCGCCGATATCGAATCCCCGATCAGCCTGGCGTTCCTGCGCCAGTACCCCACCGCTGCCAGCGCTGCCCGCCTCGGCGAGAAGCGACTGGCCGGGTTCCTGACCAGACACGGCTACTCCGGTCGTCGACCAGCCGCGCAGCTGCTGGATCGGTTGCGAAGTGCCCCGGCCGGTAACACCGATCCGACCATGCGCGACGCGATCGCTGAGGCTGTCACCGCCGTGGTCACGGTGTTGGAAGCCCTCAACAGCGCCGGCAAAGCTCTCGACAAAGCGGTCATCACCCGCCTCGGGGAACACTCGGACGCCGCGATCTTCACGTCGCTGCCAAGGTCGGGTCAGATCAACGCCGCCCAGGTGCTCGCCGAGTGGGGCGACTCCCGGGCAGCCTACGACGGACCCGACGCGGTAGCCACCCTGGCCGGTGCCGCCCCGGTGACCAAAGCCTCCGGTAAACAGCACGCCGTGCATTTCCGCTGGGCCTGCAACAAACGCTTCCGCCGGGCCATCACCACCTTCGCCGACAACAGCCGCCACCAAAGTCCCTGGGCCGCCGACATCTACGCCCGAGCCCGCGCCCGCGGCCACGACCACCCCCACGCCGTACGTATCCTCGCCCGAGCCTGGATCCGCGTCATCTACCGCTGCTGGCACGACCACCAGCCCTACGACCCCAACCTCCACACCGCCGCACAACGCCTGCACAACGCGGCCTGAGGTTGACTCAGGAAGTGTCATGAGCATTCCTCATCGACGAACTCAATTGTGACAGGTGACTGTCACACTATCAGTGATGTGCCCGAGGTGGTCCGGTTACGCCGCAACGGGACGGAACAACGGAATCCACACCCGGCCGACGATTGCCCATATCGTCAAAACGATAAATAGTTGACTGTTTGTGCAGACGAGGGTGGGAAGGAGTCCGACCAAGTGCGCATCATCGTCACAGGAGGAAACAGCGGTGTCGGCAAGGCGACGGCAACAGCGTTGGCCTCAGCCGGCCACGACGTGGTGATCGCGTGTCGAACGATGAGCAAGGCGCATGAAGCGGCAGCCTCCATGAACGGAAACGTCGAGGTCGCCGAGTTGGACCTCGCCGACCTCACCAGCGTGCGCAAGTTCGCCGACTCCGTGGATTTCGTGGATGTGCTGGTCAACAACGCCGGCGTGCTGGGTCTACCGCTTACTCGCACCGCCGACGGCTTCGAGGCGCACATGGGCACAAATCACCTCGGCCATTTCGCCCTCACCTGCCTGCTCGGCGACCGAATCCGCGATCGAGTTGTCGTGGTCGCCAGCAGCAACCACGCACTGGCACGAATGCACTTCGATGACCTCAACTGGCACCGTCGCCGCTACAACCCGTGGTCGGCGTACGGGGAATCAAAGCTGGCGAACATGCTGTTCGTGCGGGAGCTCGTCCGGCGCGGCCGGACCGCGTATGCGTCCGATCCAGGCATGACGGCCACGGACATCACCCGCGACGGTTCCGGTCTGTTGAAGTGGGCCGGCCGGGCGCTATCGCCGCACATCGCGCAGAGCCCCGCCGACGGCGCCCGCTCCACCATTCAGGCGGTGACCACGGATCTGCCCAACGGGACGTACATCGCTCCCCGCGGCCTCTTCCACCAGTGGGGCAAACCGAAACCGACGAAGCTGATCGCCAAAGTGCGCGATCCGGAAAGCGCCCGCCGGCTCTGGGAGCTTTCCGTAGAACTCACCGGCTGCGACTGGCAGGGAGCCAACTCATGACGACCGACTCCGGATACCGCAGGCCGCAGACCCGGCTGGCGCCCAGCCCGACACCCGAATCGACGGCGTTCTGGACGGGCGGACGCGATGGGCAGTTGCTGATAAACCGCTGTCACGGCTGCGGGCACTTCTTCCATCCACCCGGACCGGCATGCTGGCGCTGCCGGAGCACCGACGTCGCACCGGAGCCGGTGTCCGGCAGGGGCACTGTTGCGGCGTACACGGTCAATCGGCAGCCGTGGATACCTGGACTCGATCCGCCGTACATCGTGGCGATGGTGGAGCTCGCCGATGAGCCCGACGTGCGTCTCATCACCAATGTCGTTGATGTATCAATGGACGACATCCGCGTGGGCCTGCCGGTCGAGGCGTTCTTCGAAGACTGGACGGCGATGTCGGGCGAAGAGGACAGCCGGGTGTTCCACGCCGACGGCTGCCGCACCGGACGACGTATGCCTGCTGGTCGACACCTCAGGGACGACCGGACAGCCCACAGGGGTCCAGCACACCCACACCACCCTGCTCGCGGAACTGCGCACGCGGTTGACCGGCGGCGCAACCGACAGCATCATCCTCGCGGCGTTCCCCTCCGGCCACGTCGCGGGCACCCTCGGGCTGTTCCGCATGCTGCTCCAGGGAGTGCCGCACGTGGTGATGGATACCTGGGATGCCATCACCGCAGCCCGTCTCATCAATGAACACGGAGCCAGGTCACGGGCTTCATTCCGCCCGCGAACACGTCGATTTCGTGTTCGCGGAATGAGCCTGGACCTTCGGCCGGCGTCGCGTCGGGATGTGGGTCGACGTCCCACACTGGAGCCATGACTTGCCGATGGACGCGGCGGACGTCGTGCATTAAACACTAGCGGTCGGCGGTTCGATACCGTCCGCGCCCACGAGTGTTATTGCAGGTCAGTGTCATATTTCAGGAGACTTCGTAGACTCCGGACGCGTGAATTGCAGAGCATCGGTGAGACGGCTCAGCGCGACCACCTGGCCCGCCAGTGAGCCGTCGCGGTAGTGGCGGGAAGAGGTGCGCGCCGCGGTCAGCATCCATCGCACCAGGGCGTCGCCGTCAGCTTTGGTGAGTAGCCCCCCACCACGGTCTCCGGCGGCGGGCTGAACTGTCTCATGTCACATGTCGCGACAGTGGACACCAGGCCTGCACCATGACACCATGGTGGCATGGCTGGGAACACTACTCCGAACGCAAAGGTCACAGGTATGACCGTGCGCCTGCCAGCAGAGCTGGCCGATGCATTGAAGAACTACGCCTTCGTTACCAACACCTCGGCTAACGATGTCATCAAGCAGGCCTTGATCGACTACCTGAAGGCCCACGCCCGCACCGACATGGTTCGGGTTGCCTTCGACAAAGTCCTCCAGCAGCACTCGGTTGCCTTCGACAAGTTGAAAGACCTCTGACAAGTAGGAAATGCGCCCCTCGTGACGACATACTGGCTGATCACCGACGACGTGCAGCGCTTCAACGAGCGATTCGTCGGTCCCGACATGCTTCGGGACTTTGGGGCGCTTGACGCCGCAGTCATGCGGCCCCAGGCGACCGCCTTCGGCGAAGATGCGTACCCCACGCTGCACGAGAAGGCGGCAGCCCTGCTGCACAGCTTGGCGCGCAACCACCCCTTCGTGGATGGCAACAAAAGAACCAGTTGGGCTGCCGTCGCGGTGTTCTACCAGATCAACGGATACGTGATCGCCGACATGGTCGACCCGGGCCGAGTCGTCGGCCTCGTAGTCGATGTCGCCGAAGGGCAACTCGACGTGCTGTTGCCCGGCACTCAGGATGAGCATTATGGCGGCGTTGGCGGTGAGGATGTGGGGGTATGAAATGACCCCGCCGGGCGGGGTCCGGCGGGGTCGGTGGTGTTCAGGGTGTCGCGGTGGTGTTCAGTCTGCCGTGACTTCGGCGATGGCTGTGCGGGTGGAGGATTCGTCGACGATGGCCTTGTTGGCGCCAAACGCGGCGACGAGGGCTTGTAGCGCGAGGTTGTTGACCGCGCGGGGGTAGCCGCGGCTGGTTTGGTGGATCAACCCGATGGCGTCGTCGGAGAACAGTGCGTCGTCGCGCCCGGCCAGCTTGAGGTGGTGGTGCAGGTAGCTGGCGGTTTCTTTGTCGGTCATGGGCGCCATCGTGTAGCGCAGCCCGATGCGTTGGTCGAGCGCGGCCAGCACGCCGAGTTTCATCCGCCGCCGCAGGGTGGGCTGGCCGACGAGCAAGCAGGCGAACGGGCTCGACGAATCGAGATCATGGTTGGTGAGCAAGCGGATGGCCTCCAATTGGTCGTGACTTAAAAGGTGCGCCTCCTCGACGACGACGGTGGCTGTACGCCCGCGCTCGGCGTGTTCGGCGGCCAGCGCGTCGGCGGCCTGTGGAGCCAGGGTGGCGTGGTGGGTCAGGGGTTGGCCGCCGAGGGAGGCGACGATGCGGTGGTGGATGCCGCGTACCCCGACGGTGGGGTCGGGCAGGTAGATGATGCTGTGGCGGCTGCGGTCAAGGGCGGCCAGCGCGGCACGCACGGCGACGGTCTTGCCGGCGCCAACTTCGCCGGTGATCACGCCGATGCGCCGTTCGGCGATGCACCAGCCGATGCGGGCGACCGCTTCGTTGTGGGCGGCATGGCGGTGCAGCATGCCCGGGGCCAGGTCGCGGCCGAACGGCATCCGAGAAAAGCCGAAGTAGGAGATCAATTCCATCATCGGGGTGCGACCTCCTGGTCGGTGAGCAGGTCAAGCTGGCCGGGAATCTCCGTGCCGGCCCCGGTGAGGGCGGCGTAGTTGACGCCGCGGGCCAGTTCGGCCGCATGCGCGGTCTCGAGCAGCTGCGCGTAGTCGATACCGGACGGTTGCGGTGGTGTGCTCGGGGTTTCTGGTTTGGCCTTGGGATGGGAGTGGCGGCTGATGTGGTGCGGGATCGCCAGCCCCATCGGCACGCCGGCCAGGCGAACCTCGATGCGGGTCAGGTCGAACGGATCGAACACCAACTCGACCTTGCGCCCGACCAATGCCGGGTCAACCTCATAGGAATTGCCATGTAGTGACACGGTGGCGGTCTTGGTCACGCGCCGGTGCGCCTCCCACAGGAACGCCTCGGTGAGAGCCTCGGGTGCGGGCAGCGCGACCGGCCCAGCGGCTGACCAGCGCTCCAGCGGGGTTTGGCTGGTCTCGGAATGGATCGTGCGGTGGTAGACCGTTTCGGTCCAGGCCGCGAAATGCCGATTCAACTCGTCCAGGTCAGTCACATAGTGGCGGCCGATGGTGTCGGGCTCGCCGGTGATCTCGACCAAAAACTGGTCGCGCACGGTCCTAAAAAACCGCTCTATCTTGCCCCGACCTTCCGGCCGGTATGGTGCCGAATGCACCAGGCGCACACCGAGTTTCGCGCACGCGCGCAGCAGCCATTCATCGACGAATGCCGAGCCGCGGTCAACGTAGATCGCCTTGGGAACACCGCGTGAGGCCAGTGCCGGCCGCAACGCGGCGGCCAGCCGCACCGTGTCCTCGGCATAGCCCCACCGATAGCCCGGCAGCAGCCGGGAATGATCGTCTAAGAACGCGAACAGGTAGGTCTTTCTGAGTTGAATACGTATGCCGTGCAACGCATCCCCGGTCCACAAGTCGTTGGGGTGGGCGGCCTCGAACCGCCCGAACACTGGTGCCGACCCCGTGGCCGCGCCACCGATGAGGCCGAGCCGGTGGAAGTTACGTTGCAGGGTACGTTCGTCGGGTGCCCAGCCCAGCTGGGTCCGCAGGATTCGGCGGATCGCCGCGGCGGTGCGCTGCGGGTTCTCCCGCCGCAGCGCAACCGCCAGCTCCAGCACCTCCTCCGGGGTGCGCGGGGTGCACTGGCGCTGGTTGGGTACCAACGCGTCGAACCCGCCGGCACGCCAGTCCCTGATCCAGCGATCAATGGTCTGGCGGCTGACCCGCACGCGGCGCCCGAACGGGTCGGTGTGCTCGCGCGATGCCAGCTCGCGCACCATCTTGCCGCGTTCCTTGGTGGAGTGCGCCGCATCGGCGGCCTCCCGGATTAGCTGGTACCGGAAAAGCCCGATCGCCCGGGCCCGCTCGGACCGCACCTTCACCTCATCATCGCCGACCACTGGCCGCCTCCTTTGCTGTCTTTCAAACACATGACAGCGCACAGGTTTACGGGGTGATCGGCGTCGGCGGCAGGGTCGGTTCGTGTTGCGCTGCCGGGCCGGGCCAGCCCGGTGTCAACAATCGCCCACCCGACACCGCCACCGCGGTCTCGGCCAGCGACACCTCGGACAGCACGAACCGGCGCCCGATGGCCGCCGCCAGCGCGACGATCGCTGTCATCGCGTCGGCCAACCCGCTGCCGGTCGCCTCAGGCATCACCGGATCGGCATCCACCGCGCGCAGCCACACCGTGAACACCGACCGCACCGCCTCGGCCCGCTCACCGAAGCGACGCAGCCAGCCCCGCACCGTCTCCGCCGGACAGGCCAACTCGGCCGCGATCCGGCGAAACCCCACCCGGCGCACGGCCTTGGCCACCAACGCGGACACGACCACCGCACCCACGTCGGCGCGCCGCAGCAACGCCGTCACCGGCAACAACACGTGGGTGACGCGGCAGTCGGTGCAGCGCGACCGGCGAGGACACAACCACACCGGCCCATCCGCACCGCGCAGCAGTCGCGGCCTGGCCCGCCCCCAACCCGCCAACACCCCACTGCATGCCGGGCACCGCAGCTCACCCGCTGCCAACCTGCGCTCGACTAGATCGACATCCGCCTCTACCGTGACCACTGCGCCTCCCAAGCGCACAGACGGCCCTCCCGCAAGACTCCAGCCAGAGACACCTACCGGGGGGGCCGTCGCCTACAACGACGTGATCACCGTGCCGCCCCGGCACCGCAAGCACCAAACCAGCTACGACCAGCTGACGAGCTACTCATCGTCAACGCCGGATCGCTACCCCGTGGTGCTCAACCTGAATGCCCCCGAACACGTGCCCGCGATCGCCGCCTACCTCAAAGAGTGGGCGCAGCCGTTCCCCACACCGGCGGAGTGGGTGGACGACCCCGACGACGGTGGCGGACGCCACCACGCCCGGTAGGCGGCAACCATGCCCTATTGGACCCTGCTGCACGGCACCGACAGCGACAACGTCACCGAGGAACCCGAGAAGCGTGCCGACGGAACCGTGGTGTCTAAGGGGAAAATCTGGCCGAAGGGGACCACGGTCATCCCCCACGAGGGCGACAAACCGGAGATGCCTCGCGCGTCAGTTCCTCCGCCGGCTGGCAGGCCGAAACGGAAGGACCCGGCTCGCGGATTCGGGTGAGACAACATCAGATAATGGCCTTCCAACCGCCCGCGGAAACACGGCAACGCCAAGCTGTCTGGCGGGAAACCACGGAGGCGCCGCCCTACCTGCTCAAGGCGTTGGAGGACGACGACTCCGAATGGAACCTCGTCGGGAAACGGCCACAGACGACGTTGATGCCGCACGGCGGCGGGCCGGGATTCATGCCCGAGACGACCACGGTCCACTTCGCAGACGGGAAAAACCGGTTCTTCGATCCGAAGGAGTACGTCTTGGTCGGTCCCGTCACCGAGCGGTTGGGCGGCGACCGCCAGCACATCCGCGAGGTAGCTGACGGACACGGCTGGAACGGCTGGGACGGGCCACCCGACGCAGAGAAGGATGTGTTCGTCCGAGCCGATTCCGCCGTCGAGGTTGACTACGAAGACGATACGGCCTATTTCGCGCGGCGCTTGCACGAGGGAACCGAGCAGGGTTTGCTGGCCTCAGGTGAAGGCGCCGCGAAATCTGCGGAAATCAATTGGCTAGAGCAGCCATTAGCGCCAGCCGGGCAATGAGTCGTCCGACCAACGAATAGCCCTCGGCAGCCCAGTACGGCCACCGGGGGTTCGTTCGTTCTGTCAGGTGCGCGGCGTTCGCATGCCCTGGAGTTCATGGAGTTCTTCGTCGTGTCGACACCACCGCTCGGTAAGTGGTGGAATGCCTTGTGGCACTTGGTACTCCGCTCAATACCCGACAGCTGGATGTTCTCCGTTGGATCTGTGACGGTTGCCCTGACGGTCGTTGGACCGACTCCACATATAAGACGACTGCAAAATCCTTGCAGAACCGGCGGCTCGTCACTGTCACCAAGAAGGGAGGGTGGAACGCAACTGTCGATCCGGCCGGCGTCTACTACCTGAAGCACGGCGACTATCCGGCTGATCACTTCCCGAACAAGCGTCGGTCGTACAGCAGGATTATGCGGCTCGCGCATTCTCGATCGATACTTCGGGCGATCGTCTGGCGGGGCGGCGGTCGCGGTCGGCAGGCACCGTGACCCGAGATCCGAGTCCCTAATCACAACCGATGCCATGAAAAAACCGTACACAGGCGATGTGACACTCATTCATTCGTTGCGCCGAGCGCCGCCGACGACACAGAAAGCATGATCGGCCGGCGGGCCTTGCGTTGCCCGGAGGGGGCACCGGCTGTCGCCGGGGTGCGTTCGGGCAACCGGATCACCGGCACGCCCGCGGCTGAGCAGTGGTGCCGGAATGCCTTCGAGTAGGTTTCGGGCCGAATCGGAGAGCCGTTCTCGTTGACCGCAATGAGCCCCGTGTCTATCCATGTCGGGCCGAGCGCCAGCCTTTCGCGCTTCTGATCCGCGTTCAGTGTCCGCAACGCAGCCATGACGTCGGCGGGCATTGGCAGTGTGCGCCGCAAGCGTTCGGACTTCGGTGCGCCGGTCGTGGTGCCCGCACCGCGCACGACAACGCGGCCCTGGGCGACGCCGACGGTCCCGGCGTCGAAGTCCACCGCTGACTACGCCAGGCCGAGCACTTCTGAGCGCCGCCAGCCAGCCAGCGTTAGCAGCCAGCACGCATGCAAGCGGTCATGGACCAGATTGCTCTTGGCCGAGCGGTTCTCGCCGACGACCACGGCGCCAGGAATCAGATGGATGTCGATACGGTCGAGGTTGCGGAAGTTGCGTGCGGTGATCCGTGTGATCTGCATTAGCTGAGCTGCAATCCGTGATTACTCCGACTGCATAGTTCGTTGCCTGTTGCTGGTGGTCGCTGATTCGCATCGTTACGAACGACACCGCTTGCGCCGGGGATCTGCTGGGCAGCCTCCTGGCCGCCAGATTTGGGAGCAAAACGCCGTGAAACCGGCTCAAATCAGTGCGACAGCGCGCGATTCGTGGGATGGCTAACCCACGTTGAACCGCGCTTTTGAGATCAGGCGGACATGGAAAAATTCACGGTTCGTGGCTCATAACCCAGCGATAGCCAGACGACGCAGTCGGCTTGTCCAACCCAGGGGAGCCATCTATTGCCCTCCATCATCTCAGCCCGCCCCGGCGCGCGCGTTCGGCAAAGGCATCGAGTGCGGCAATGACCTCTGGCGAGCGCCAGACGCGGCTGCGTGGGCCCGAGCTGGTTTCGATGATGATGCCTGCCTCCGACAAGGGTTCGAGGTACCGGCGCGCGTGCTTCGAGTCGATGTCCAACTCCTCGGCCAGCAGTGCCGTGTTGATGACCGGGCGGCGCAGTAGAAGATTGGCGATCTGCCACACGGCGGAGTCGCTGCGTGCGGTGATCTTGTCATTCCACTCCGCGCGCATGGCGTGCAATTCACTGACCAGCTCACGAGCGTTGAAGACCGCCGCGACAGCGGCCTGCGACAGGCGGCGGACAATCGGGGCCTGGTCGCCCTCGCGGTAGGCGGTCAGCGCGGCGAAGTAGGAGTCGGTGTCGGTCAGTAGCCCAGCCGATACCGGGACTGTGACGTTTCGCGTCAACCCTTTGCGGCGCAACATCGCCTGAATCAGTGCCCGGCCTGCGCGACCATTGCCGTCGGTGAAGGGGTGGATCGTCTCGAACTGCGCGTGCGCCAACGCGATTTGCGCTAGCGCCGGAATGTCGTCGCGCTGCGCGAAGCGGAGCAAGTCATCGATGGCTGCTACGACGCGGCTGTGGTGCGGTGGCACGAACATGGCGCCGCGCGGACCATGGGTGCCCCCGCCGATCCAGACTTGCTCGTCACGCCACCGGCCGGCGGACTTCGGGTCGACGTCGCGCATCAGCGCCTGGTGCATCGCCAGGATCGCGTCAGCGTCGATGTTGTCCGCAAGGCTGATCGCGGCGACCATCGCTGCGGTGTTGGCGACAATGACCTTGGCGTTGGCGGTTGTCTTGGCCCCCGGCAGCTCGGCCTCGGCAATGGCCCGCGCCGATGCCGTCAGGTTCTCGATGTTTGAACTGGCTGCGGACTCGGTTCGCAACAGGACCGACGAGAACGGCGCGATCTCGCCGCCGAGCTCAGCGTCGAACCGGGTGACCTCGCGGCTGGCGTCCCCGGCGTCGGCGAGCACGTCGGACGGCAGGTTCACGGTCAGGTCGGCGATGTTGGCGCTGATCGCCGCCTGGTAGTTGCCCTGCTGTTGTTGCGCCGCGCGCACATATGCTGCCGCGGGCGAGACGTCCCAAGGCAGCGTCTCGTACTTGACCGCGGTGCCGGTAAGCGGGCCCATCCCACGACCTTACACCCAGTTAGATATATAAGTGGGTGTAAATGTCGTCGTTGCACCCACTTCTCCGCGGCGTCGACACGGCGACTGCATCGTCGGGCTGCGACTTGGGCCGACCTCATTGCCTCAGCGCGACGGGTGACCAACGGCATCACTTGCGGCTTCCGAAAGGCGTCTTGGCTGGCGTCGTATCGCCTGGCGACCAAAACCCCCGTTGTGCCAAGAGTGTGCCAAGACAGGCCGACACGGCCCGACACGGCGGGGACAGGGCGGAAATCAAGCAGCCGCTGAGCTGGGCATTTGCAGACATCGTCGCACTCTGCGGAACGTCGTAGACCGTCCGGCTCGGTTTTACACACCAGCGGTCGGCGGTTCGATACCGTCCGCGCCCACGCGGATTGACGCGGCGTCGCCGCGACCGATGTGGCAGTCTCGGGGACGTGGACGAGCATCCGGATTTTCAGAGTGCGGGTGCGGGTGCGGGCCGGACGGCGTCGCCCGTGCGGCCGCTGTCCCAGGATCGGCAGCCGGCGAGCAAGGCCGAACTGTACGCGCGGTCGACGCGCTGCGCGCCGACATGCGGGAACTGATGGACATGGTCCGGACGCTGATCGCCGAGGCCGACCGCCGCGTCGGCGACCTCGAGCGGGCCGGCGGGGAGGCCGGCCACCGGCCGCGCTCCGACGATGACGACTGGTGACACGGTGCGGCCGTTCCGCATCGACGTTCCCGACGACGTTCTCCGCGACCTGAGCTCGCGTCTTGCCCGCACCCGCTGGCCCGAGGCCGAATGTGTGGACGACTGGAGTCAGGGCATCCCGCTGGGCTACACCCGCGCGCTGGCCGACTACTGGGCCGGCGAATACGACTGGCGCTCCCGCGAGGCCGCGCTGAACCGCTTCGACCACTTCACCACCGAAATCGACGGCCTGGGCATCCATTTCATCCATCAGCGCTCACCTCACCAGGACGCGTTCCCGCTGCTGATCACGCACGGCTGGCCCGGCTCGATCGTGGAGTTCCAGAAGGTGATCGGGCCGTTGACCAACCCGGCCTCCGGGCGCGCCGAGGACGCGTTTCACGTTGTGTGCCCGTCACTTCCGGGCTACGGGTTCTCCGGGAAGCCCACCCGCACCGGGTGGGGCGTCGAGCGGATCGCGCAGGCGTGGGAGACGCTCATGGGCCGCCTCGGCTACGAGCGGTACGGCGCGCAGGGCGGCGACTGGGGCGCGGCCGTCACCGCCCAGATCGGCCGCAACCGAGGACACTGCGCGGCCATCCACCTGAACATGCCGATCGGGCGCCCGACCCCCGAAGCGCTGAAGAACCCGACCGAAGCCGAACAGCGGGCCCTGGCCGCGCTCGCCGAGCACCGCAAGTGGGGGACCGGCTACTCCAAGCAGCAGTCCACCCGGCCGCAGACGCTGGGCTACGGGCTGGTCGATTCGCCGGTGGGCCAACTGGCGTGGATCGTCGAGAAGTTCTGGGCCTGGATGGATTGCGACGGCAACCCGGAGAACGTGCTGAGCCGCGACGAGTTGCTCGACAACGTGATGGTGTACTGGGTGACCGGCACGGCCACCTCCTCGGCCCGCCTGTACTGGGAGAGCTTCAGGGTGTGGGGGCAGCAGGACAGGGTCGAATTGCCCACGGGCGTCGCGGCTTTCCCGGGCGAGCTGATGAAGCCGCCGCGGTCGTGGTGCGAGCCGGCCTACAACATCACGCACTGGACGGCCATGCCGCGCGGCGGGCACTTCGCTGCCTTCGAGCAGCCGGAGCTGTTCGTCGAGGACGTGCGCGCATTCTTCGCCACCGTGCGCTGAGCGGCCCCGGTGCCCCACGGGATATGGCTGTATGGCTGAACTGATAAGGTCAGCCATATGAAGACCACCGTGAATCTCCCGGACGAGCTGTTACGCGAGGCGCAACAACTCGCCCGCCGGGAGCAGACGACTTTGCGGGAGTTGATCGAGAGCGGCCTGCGCGCGGTGATCAAGCAGCGCTCCGGCGCCGAGTCTTTCGTACTCACCGACGCCAGCGTCGACGGGCAGGGCTTGCAGCCGGCGTTCCGCGGCGCCTCGTGGGAGAAAATCCGCGACGAGATCTACGCCAACCCGGCATGATCGCCGTCGACACCAATATCTTGGTCTATGCCCATCGGCGGGACTCCGAGTTTCACTCGGCCGCGTCCGCACGTATCAAGACCCTTGCCGAAGGCAAATCCGCATGGGCGGTTCCCTGGCCATGCCTGCACGAATTCTTCGCGATAAGCACACACCCGAAGATCTACAGCCCGCCGAGTGCGCAGAGTCAAGCCATCGCACAAGTCGATGCGTGGCTGGAATCGCCTTCCCTGTCCGTGCTCGGCGAGCCCGCGGGCTACTGGGAACGGCTCAAGACGATGCTCGCTGCCGGGAAGGTCATCGGCTCGATGGTGCACGACGCGCACATAGCGGCATTGTGCGCGGCGCACGGCGTGCGCGAATTATGGTCCGCTGATCGAGATTTCGGCAGGTTCGGCTCCGCAGTCGTGGTGAGGAACCCGTTGGTTGGCTAACGGCAGAAACCCTCGCCACATGCGGATGACCCGCAGTGCAGGCGTGCTGGCCGGCTACCTGGCCGACGTCGCGCTGGGCGACCCGAAGCGGGGTCATCCCGTCGCGCTGTACGGCCGCGCAGCGGCCCGGTTGGAGCGGGTCACCTACCGCGACAGCAGGATCGCCGGTGCCGTGCACGTGGGCCTGCTGGTGGCCGGCCTGGGCGCGCTGGGCGCGGCCGCGGGCGGGGCCGGCGACCGCGGCGGCCGGCTGGGGTCGAGCGCGGCCACCGCGGCGGCCACCTGGGTCGCGCTGGGCGGCACGTCGCTGGCGCGCACCGGCCGGGACATGTCGCGGCTGCTGGAGCGCGGCGACATCGACGCCGCGCGGCGGCTGCTGCCGTCGCTGTGCGGGCGCGATCCGGCGGCGCTGGACCGCGCGGGCCTGACGCGCGCGGCGCTGGAGTCGGTCGCGGAGAACACCTCCGACGCCGCGGTGGCGCCGCTGTTGTGGGCGGCCGCCGGCGGTATGCCCGCGGTGCTGGTCTACCGCGGCATCAACACCCTGGACTCGATGATCGGCTACCGCTCGCCGCGCTACGCCCGGTTCGGCTGGGCCGCAGCCAGATTGGACGACGCGGCCAACTACGGCGCGGCGCGCGCGACCGCCGCCCTGGTGGTGGCGTGCGCGCCGCTGGTGGGTGGATCGCCCGCGGGTGCGGTGCGGGCCTGGCGCCGCGACGCCGCCGCACATCCCAGCCCCAACGCCGGCGTGGTCGAGGCGGCCTTCGCCGGGGCGCTGGGGGTGCGGCTCGGCGGGCCCACCCGCTACCGCCACGAGCTGGAGCTGCGGCCCACCCTCGGCGACGGCCGGACGCCGGGCGTGGCCGACCTGCGCCGCGCGGTGGCGTTGTCGGCGGTGGTGCAGGCGGTGGCCGCGCTGCTGGCGGCCGGATTGTCCTACCCGCGGCGGCCGTAGCGGTCGGCGAGCTTCTCCTCGACGGTCTGCGGGGGCGGCGGGGCCGCGCCGGCCGGCGGCGTCTGCGCCTGCTTCTCCCGGCGGCGGGCCCGGAGCTCGGCGTAGACGAAGTAGCCCAGGCCGATCGGTGCGAGGATGCCGAACGAGATCCACTGGATGCCGTAGGACAGGAACGGTCCGGCGTCCAGGTGCGGAATGCCGACGACGCCCAGCCCGCCGGGCTGGTCCTCGACCAGCTGCAGGTACGAGCCGGCCAGCGGAACCCTGGTCAGCGTCGCGACCTGTTCGGTGTTGATCGAATACACCTGCTCGAAGCCGTCTTTGAGGAACGGCGCCTTGTCCTGGGCGGCCGGTTCGGAGTCGCGCAGCCGTGCCGTGATGGTCACGGTCTGCTGCGGGGCCGGGGGGATCGGGGGCACGTGCGAACCCTGCTCGGGCCGCACGTAGCCGCGGTCGACCAGTACGGTGGGCCCGTCGTCGACGGCGAACGGTGCGAGCACCTCGAACGCGGGATCGCCCTCGACGACGCGCAGTCGGGCCAGCACCCGAACGTCGGCCAGATAGTGCCCGGTCGCCGTCACCCTGCGCCACTGCGCATCGGGTGCCGACGAATCCTGCTGCGGCAGAAGTGTTCTCAAAGGCACCGGGGCGGTGTTGAGGGACTGCTCGATCTGGTGGTTCTCCCGGGTCGTCCTGCTGTTCTTGCCCAGCTGCCACGGCGCGAGCACGGTGAAACACAGGTAGGTGAAGGCGATGACCACCAAAGCCAGCGCTATCCAGCCCGGCCGCAGCAGGAACGCCAGGCGGCGCATCAGCCCGTTCCGTTCCGCTCGAGTCGGTCGTCGACCCAGTCGTGCAGGCCGGGCAGGGCGGCCGCGATGACGGTGTAAACCGCCTCGAAGTCCTCGTGTTCGCCGTAGTAGGGATCCTCGACGTCGGGCGTGTGGGCCCCCGAGCGCGGATCGAACGCCCGCAGCATCCGTAGCCGCTGCGGGTCGACGCCCAGGTGTTGCAGCATCCGCAGGTGGTTGCGGCTCATGGCCACCACCAGGTCGGCCGCGAGGTGGTCGGCGCCGACCTGGGCGGCGCGGTGGTCGGTGGGGATGCCGTGGTCGCGCAGGACGCGGGCCGCCCGCGCGTCGGCGCCGCTGCCGACGTGCCAGTCGCCGGTGCCCGCGCTGCTCACCCGCACCGCGTCGCCCAGGCCGCGGCGCCGCAGTTGGTCGGCGAACATCTTCTCGGCCATCACCGAGCGGCAGATGTTGCCGGTACAGACGAACGTGACGTGCAGCGGCTCGCGATCAGACACCGAGCACCCTCCGCAGGTCGGCGACCGTGGCGGCGTGCGTGGCGTTCTCGCCGAGCCCGTCGGGGAAGTCGGCCCGCCCGTAGCCCCAGCCGACCACCACGGTGTCGATGCCGTGTTCGGCCGCCCCGACGACGTCGTGGCTGCGGTCGCCGACCATGAGCACCCGCTCGGGCAGCGGCGCGAGCTGTGCCAGCGCGTGGGCCAGCACGTCGGCCTTGGTGCTGCGCGAGCCGTCGGTGCCGGCTCCGGCGATCACCTCGAAGTACCCGTCGAGCCCGAAATGGGCGAGGACGCGCCGGGCCGTCGGCTCGGCCTTGGAGGTGGCCACGGCCATCCGGACGCCGGCGGCGCCCAGGTCGGCCAGCAGCGGCTCGATGCCGTCGAACAGCCTGTTCATCGCCCAGCCCCGCGCGGTGTAGTCGCTGTAGTAGGCCGCGATCGCCTCCTCGGTGTCCTCGCCGAGGCCCAGCGTGCGCAGCGTGGCGTGCATCGGCGGGCCCACGAGCCGGGCGATCAGGTCACCGTCGGGCACCGTCGCGCCGACCCGTTCCAGGGCGTGGCGGAAGCTGGCCACGATCCCCTCCGCGGAGTCGGTCAGCGTGCCGTCGAGGTCGAAGATCACCAGCTGCGCCGTCAACATGCTGCGTGTCACCAGACCATTGTCCCTGACGTTGCTGCGGCCAGCCCCCGACGGCCCACTAGTGTTTCACGGATGGCGAGTCTGCAGCCGAGCCCGCCTGCGCCGGCGCGCTACCACGGTGACCAGGCCGTTGCTCCCGGGATGCTCGACTTCGCCGTCAACGTCCGCGACGCGCGGCCGCCGGAGTGGCTGATGCGCCGGCTGGCCGAGCGGCTGGGTGACCTGGCGCGCTATCCCGGCGTCGACGACGTGCGCCGCGCGCAGGAGGCGGCGGCCCGCCGGCACGGCCGCGCCCGCGACGAGGTCCTGCCGCTGGCCGGCGCGGCGGAGGGCTTCGCGCTGTTGAGCAACCTGCGCCCGGCCCGGGCGGTGGTCGTCGCGCCGTCGTTCACCGAGCCGGCGGCGGCGTTGACCGCGGCCGGGGTGCCGGTGCGCCACCTCGTGCTCGAGCCGCCGTTCGGCCTGGACGGCGTGCGGCCGCCGGAGGACGCCGACCTGGTCGTGGTGGGCAATCCGACCAACCCGACCGCGGTGCTGCACACCCGCGAGCAGCTGCTGGCCTGGCGCCGGCCCGGGCGGGTTCTGGTGGTCGACGAGGCGTTCGCCGACGCGGTGCCCGGTGAGCCGGAGTCGCTGGCCCGCGAATCGCTGCCCGACGTGCTGGTGCTGCGCAGCCTGACCAAGACGTGGGCGCTGGCCGGGCTGCGGGTGGGCTACGCGCTCGGCGCGCCGGGGCTGTTGGCGCGGCTGACCGCGCAGCGGGCACACTGGCCGGTGGGAACCTTGCAGCTGACGGCCATCGCGGCCTGCTGCGACCCGGCGGCGGTCGCCGACGCGGCGGCCGGAGCGGTCCGGCTGGCGGGGTGCCGCGCCGACATGGCGGCCGGTCTGCAAGCGGTGGGTGCCGAGGTGTTCCCCGGTCGGGGGCCGTTCGTGCTGTTCCGCCACCCGGATGGTGTCCGAGTGCGAGAAGCTCTGAGAGACAAGGGGATTGCTATCCGCCGCTGTGATACATTTGCCGGCTTGGACGAGCGTTATCTGCGGGCGGCGGTGCGCCGCGAGTGGCCGCTGCTGGTTCAGGCCATCTCGGAGGCGACGACGAACGGGGATTATCGGTGAGCGTGCGACTGGCCGACGTCATCGACGTGCTCGACGAGGCCTACCCGCCACGGCTGGCCCAATCCTGGGATTCGGTGGGGCTGGTGTGCGGCGACCCCGGCGACGCGCTGGAGTCGGTGACCGTCGCGGTGGACGCCACGCCCGCCGTCGTCGACGAAGTGCCCGCGGGCGGCCTGCTGCTGGCGCACCACCCGCTGCTGCTGCGCGGGGTCGACACGGTGGCGGCGAGCACGCCGAAAGGTGCGCTGGTGCACCGCCTGATCCGGACCGGGCGTTCCCTGTTCACCGCCCACACCAACGCCGACTCGGCATCGCCGGGGGTGTCCGACGCGCTGGCCGACGCCCTCGGCCTGACCGTCGAATCCGTGCTCGAGCCGGTGGCCGCCCGCGCCGATCTGGACAAGTGGGTCATCTATGTGCCGCGCGAGAACGCCGAGGCGGTACAGGCGGCCGTGTTCGGGGCCGGCGCGGGTCACATCGGCGACTATTCGCACTGCAGCTGGAGCGTCGGCGGCATCGGGCAGTTCCTGCCGCACGAGGGTGCCTCGCCCGCGATCGGCAGCGTCGGCGCCGTCGAGCGGGTCGCCGAGGACCGGGTCGAGGTGATCGCCCCGGCGCGACTGCGGGGCGGCGTCTGGGCCGCGATGCGCGCCGCCCACCCGTACGAGGAGCCGGCGTTCGACATATTCGCCCTCGAGCCCTTGCCGGGCGACACCGGGCTGGGCCGGGTGTGCGCGCTACCGCAGCCGGAATCGCTGCGGCGCTTGGTTGCTCGCGTCGGCGACGCGCTGCCGCAGACCTCC
Source organism: Mycobacterium cajalii (assembly GCF_045809005.2). Classification (NCBI taxonomy): domain Bacteria; kingdom Bacillati; phylum Actinomycetota; class Actinomycetes; order Mycobacteriales; family Mycobacteriaceae; genus Mycobacterium; species Mycobacterium cajalii. Next base: position 3,748,027 of record NZ_CM141436.1, on the reverse strand, counting down.
TGGGGGGTGCGTGCCGCGGGTGACCCCGACCTGGCCGTGTCGCGGGTGGCCGTCTGCGGCGGTGCCGGGGACTCGCTGCTGGCCGCCGCGGCGGGCGCCGGCGTGCAGGCCTACGTCACGGCCGACCTGCGGCACCATCCGGCCGACGAACACCGCCGGGCCTCGGGGGTGGCCCTGATCGACGTGGCGCACTGGGCCAGTGAGTTCCCCTGGTGCGACCAGGCCGCGGGCCTGTTGCGCTCGCGGTTCGGCGACGCGCTGCAGGTGCGGGTGTGCGGCATTCGCACCGACCCCTGGAACCTGGGGCATCTTGGCGACGAGGCCGGGAGGAATGAGCCATGAAAGCCGAAGTAGCACAGCAACTTTCGCTGCTCGAGTTGTCGAAGCTGGACGCCGAGCTGTCTCGGCTCGCCCACCGGTCCACCCACCTGCCGGAGCAGGAGGAATGCCAGCGGATGCAGGCCGAACGGGACGCCGCCCGGGACCGGGCCGCCGCGGTCACGATCGCGCTGGAAGACGTGGACACGCAGGTGGCCCGGCTCGAAGCGGAAGTCGACTCGGTGCGGCAGCGGGAGGACCGGGACCGCTCGCTGCTGGCCTCGGGGGCCACGGACGCCAAGCAGCTGTCCGATCTGCAGCACGAGCTCGAGACCCTGGAACGCCGGCAGGCGAGCCTGGAGGATTCGCTGCTGGAGGTGATGGAGCGCCGCGAGGAGCTGCAGGCGCAGCTGGACGCCGAGACGACGGCGGCGGAAGCGCTGCAAACCGAGCTGGCCGGCGCCGAGCAGGCCCTCGACGCCGCGCGCGCCGAGATCGACGCGGCCCGCCGGGCTCATGCGTCGCGCCGCGACGAGCTGACCGCGGCGCTGGACCCCGCCCTGTCCGCGCTCTACGAGCGGCAGCGCGCCGGGGGCGGGCCGGGTGCGGGACCGCTGCTCGGACGGCGCTGCGGTGCATGCCGTCTCGAGATCGACCGCGGCGAGATGGCGCGCATCTCGGCCGCCCCCGAGGACGAATTGGTGCGCTGCCCGGAGTGCGGGGCGATCCTGCTGCGGGTCAAGGGAATCGAGCAGTGAAGGTCGTCATCGAGGCCGACGGCGGGTCGCGTGGCAACCCAGGCCCGGCCGGATATGGCGCGGTGGTGCTCAGCGAGGATCGTTCCACCGTGCTGGCCGAGGCCAAACGGGCGATCGGCCGCGCGACCAACAACGTCGCCGAATACCGGGGCCTGATCGCGGGTTTGGCGGACGCCCTGGAACTGGGTGCCACCGAGGCCACCGTCTTCCTGGACTCCAAGCTGCTCGTGGAGCAGATGTCGGGCCGGTGGAAGGTCAAGCATCCGGACCTCAAGGAACTGCACGCCGAGGCCCGCGCGCTGGCGTCGAGGTTCGACCGGGTCCGGTACACCTGGGTGCCGCGGGAGCGCAACGCGCACGCCGACCGATTGGCCAACGAGGCGATGGACGGGGCATCGGACCCGCCGGCCGCCGAGCCGGCGAAAACCACCGAGCCGGCGAAAGCCCCCGAGCCGGGGGCCCGGGCCCCGAGCGCACCGCGATGGACCGGCGCGCGCGGCACGCCGACCAGGTTCCTGCTGCTGCGGCACGGCCAGACCGAGCTGTCGGTGCAGCGCCGTTATTCGGGGCGCGGCAATCCGGGCCTGACCGAGGTGGGCCGGCGCCAGGCCGGGGCCGCCGCGCGGTACCTGGCGCAGCGCGGCGGGATCGCGGCGGTGTTCTCCTCGCCGCTGCAGCGGGCCTACGACACCGCGGCGACGGCGGCCAAGGCGCTGGGCCTGGACGTGACCGTCGACGACGACCTCGTCGAAACCGACTTCGGGGACTGGGAGGGTTTGACGTTTTCCGAAGCGGCGCAGCGTGATTCGGAGCTACACCGGCGCTGGCTGCAGGACACCGGCACCAGCCCGCCGGGCGGGGAGAGCTTCGAGGCCGTGCTCGACCGGGCGGCGCGGGCGCGGGGGCGGATCGTCGCCGCGCACGAAGGGGACACCGTGCTGGTGGTCTCGCACGTGACCCCGATCAAGATGCTGCTGCGGCTGGCCCTGGACGCGGGGCCCGGGATCCTGTACCGGCTGCACCTCGACCTGGCGTCGCTGAGCATCGCCGAATTCTATTCCGACGGAGGCTCGTCGGTGCGTCTGGTGAACCAGACCGCCTACCTGTGATCAGGCGCGGCGCAACCGCGCCGCGGGCGAGCCGACGAGGCGGAAGTCCTTGCTGCGGTCCACCTGCGGGTCGAACCCCTGCTGGAACAGGATGATGATGTCGGAGCCGCCGAACTGGAAGTAGCCGAACTGGTCGCCCTTGGGGCAATGCGATCCCTGGGCGGCCGTCAGCGTCACCGACGACACGTGCGCCATGCCGACCGGGACGACCGCGACGACTCCGATGTCGCCGCAGCCGGATTCGGCGGTGTCGACGGTGACGACCCCGCGGTTCTGGGTGAATTCGAATCCGCTGGTGGCGCTGTCGCTGGGCTTGAACCCGTGGTCCTCGAGGCCGACCTCCATGAAGACCTTCCCGCTGACCTTGAACGACTCCCGCACCTGTCCCGCCACCGGCAGGTGATAGCGGTGGTAAGCCGACGGCGGCAGCTCGTAATGCACGAACGTCCCGCCGGCGAAGCTCTCGGCGTATTCGCTGCCTTCCAGGAGTCGCTTGATGTCGCCGTACTTGTGCGTGTTCTTGACCGTGATGGCCGGTATCTTCGAGTCGGCATCGATGTCGTAGTGGTGCATGAAGATGCAGTCGGCCGGTGAGGTGACGACCAGGTTGTCCCCGGGCTCGGTGATCGGTCGCAGGCCGTCGTTGAGCTCGCGGGCCATGAACTGGTTGAACGTGAGCCAGCCGCTGGGCATGTTGGGCACGCCGTCGACCAGTGATTCCCAGATGCGGTACTCCGGTGCCTGCTCCATGAACTCCTGCAGAATCTTGGCGCTGAACGACTCCGTGGTGTCCAGGAAATCGCCCCATTGACGGGCGAATTCGGTCATCCACTCCCGGAACGCGGCGCAGGTCTGCGGGGCTTCACCGTCGACCTCCTGGTCGACCAGGAAGTAGAAATGCGCCATCCGGTCGCTGACTTCCTTGGCGTTGCGCTCCCCGGGCCGCTGGCTCTGCCAGGCCTTGTCGTCGGTCTGCTGGGGGACCCAGCGGTTGAATCCGGTCAGGTAGTCCTCGTACTGGGAGACGGTCTCCGGCCAGTCCAGCGCGTCGAACAGCTCCTCGCGAAGCTCCGCCCGGGCCGATTCCCGGGCCCGCCGCAGCGAGCCCTCGAGCCGCTCGGTCAGACCCCGTTCCTTCTCGAGGGTCGCCCTCAGCTTGTCGACGATCGGGTCGGGGTGGTCACCCATGTGACTGGTCCTCCTCCGGGAGCGGCGTGCGTGCGACCAGGGGAAGGTACCCGCGGGCTGCCGACTCAATCGGAGGCGGCGTTAACCTGCGCCGACGCCGGTGACGCCCACCGCCTCAGGGCGACATGGTGATCGCGCCCTCGGGGCAGTTGCGTGCGGCGTCGGCGGCGAGCTCGAAGCCGGGGCGGATCTCGTAATCCGGTATGCGCCGGTGGAATTCGCGCAGCGCGACCCGCAGCTCCATGCGGGCCAGGTGCGAGCCCAGGCAGCGGTGCGGGCCGCCGCCGAACGCGCCGGTGCCGGTTCGGGTTGCGGCGGAAGTCCACCAGCTCGGGATCGGGAAACTCCGCCGGGTCGGTGTTCGCGGCGCCCAAGAGCGGGCTGACCCGTTCCCCCTTGGTGATCGGGCAGCCGCCCACCTCGACATCGGCCATGGCCACGCGAACGACCCCCGGCACCGGTGTCTCCCAGCGCAACAGCTCCTCGATGGCGCCGGGCAGCACGTCGGGCTGCTCGACCAGCTGGTGGCGGTACTCGGGGTGGCGGGCCAGGTAGACGAAGAAGCAGCCGAGGGAGTCGGTCACCGTGTCCAGGCCCGCGATCAGGAACAGGAAGCAGATGTCGAGCAGCTCTTCGCGTGACAGGGGATGCCCCTCCACGTCGGCCGCGATCATCGCGGACAGCACGTCGTCGCGCGGGTGGGCGATGTGGTCGTGGATGGCACGCTCGAAGTACTCGTAGACGTGCTCGGCCGCGGACGCCGCCGCGACCCCGTGCTGCTCGTAGTTGCGGGCGCCCTCCGGGCGGATGATGCCGTCCTTCCACTCGAGGAACTTGTCCAGGCCCTCCAGCGGGAGCCCGAGCAGCTGCAGGAACACCGTGCACGGAAGCGGCACGGCGAACTCGGCATGAAAGTCGCATTCGCCCCGTTCGGCGAATGCGTCGATCATCTCGTTCACCTCATCCACCAACTTGATGCGCTAACCGCGCTCTAAACCAGCGCGGCTTGCGCGCTACGATTCCTGGTCAGCCTGGCACCAAGGTTGTCGCTGGGCAATGGTCGACCGTCAACTGTGCAGGTGCAGCCGTTCCCCGTGGGGCCCGAAGATCACGATGGCCTCCACCGGTCCGTCGACGGCGCCGAACCAGTGCGGCGTCCAGGTGCTGAACTCGACGGCCTGCCCGGGCTCGATGACGAAGTCGCGGTCGTCGAGTTGCAGCCGCATCCGCCCGGCCAGCACATACATCCAGTCCCGGCCCTCGTGGACGGGCAACGCGGCGGGTGGGGTGCGCCGCCGGGCGCCCATGCGGACCTTGAACGCGTGCAGTCCGCCGGCCGGACCCTGGCGGGTCAGCGGCCAGTAGGTGACGCCGTGCCGGGTGAAGGCGGGACCACGCACCCGGGGGTCGGGCGCATGGGACGCCTGCAACAACTCGTCGGTGCTCACCGAGAGGGCCTCGGCCAGGCGCGGCAGGTGATCCAGCGCCAGCCGGCGCTTCCCCGACTCCAGACGGCTCAGCGTCGAGACGTCGATCCCGGCCCCCGCGCTCACGTCCTCCAGCGTCATGCCGCGCTGCAGGCGCAGCTGCCGCAGGCGCCGGCGCACCCGGACATCGAACGACCCGTCGTCCGGATTTGCCTGCATGGCAAACCAGCTTGGCAAAAACACGGGGCGACGGCAAGCTCGGATCATGTCCCACTCACACGACTCCCACTCACGCGACGACGACGGACCCGACGACGCACGCCAGTTCTGGGAAGAGCGCTACGGCTCGTCTGGGCGGACGTGGAGTGGGCGCGTCAACGCCCAACTCGCCGCGGCGGCGGCCGACCTGCCACCGGGTCGGGCCCTGGACCTCGGCAGCGGCGAGGGCGCCGACGCGCTGTGGCTCGCCGAACGCGGCTGGAAGGTGGTGGCCGTCGACGTCTCCGACACCGCGCTGCAACGCGCGGCCGAGGCGGCATCTCAGCGAAACCTACTGGACCGCATCGAATTCCAGTGCCACGACCTCAACGAGAGCTTCCCGGACGGGGCGTTCGACCTGGTGTCGGCGCAATATCTGCACTCACCCGCGCGACTGGACCGCGAGGCGGTGCTGCGGCGGGCGGCCGAGCACGTCGCGCCCGGCGGGGTGCTGCTGATCGTCGACCACGGCGAAGCCCCGCCCTGGGCCAAACAGCACCTGCACCGGTTTCCCGGAATCGAGGAGGTGCTGGCGTCGTTGCAGCTGGACGCGAGCTGGACGCGGCTGCGGACCGAGCAGGTCGAGCGGGAGACGATCGGGCCGGACGGGCAGCCGGCGAACCTGGTCGACAACGTCATGGTGCTGCGCAAAGCCGCATAGGCCGGGGCGGCGGTTGCTGGCCCCGGGATTGCGCAGCGGGTACCGTTGTTCGTCGCGGACGAGTTGGCCGGGCGGCCGCGGAGCGCCGCAAGGCGGTTCGAGGAAAGTCCGGACTTCACAGAGCAGGGTGATTGCTAACGGCAATCCGAGGTGACTCGCGGGAAAGTGCCACAGAAAACAAACCGCCACCCTCGCGGTGGTAAGGGTGAAACGGTGCGGTAAGAGCGCACCAGCATCCCGGGTGACCGGGGTGGCTAGGCAAACCCCACCCGAAGCAAGGTCAAGAAGGCCGCACCGCAAGGTGCGGCCGCGCAGGCGTTCGAGGGTTGCTCGCCCGAGCCTGCGGGTGGACCGCTCGAGGCACCCGGCGACGGTGTGTCCAGATGGATGGTCGCCGCCCCGCCGCCGTTGGCCACGCCGCGGCGGCGGGGAACAGAATCCGGCTTACAGGCCAACTCGTCCGCCCGCCTTCGCGGCTCAGCGCCGCGCTTTGCGAACCGACTTGTCGAGCTGGCGCAGCGCGTCGTCGACCTGCCGCTCGCACATCTTGGCCAAGTCGGCCTCCTGCTGGTAGAGCAGGCCGTAGGTGAAGGTGTCCTCCCCGGCGGCATGCGCGGCGGCGGCCTGCTGCAGCAGGTGCTCCTGGCTGACCACGCTGTCCTGGTGGTCGCCGAGCAGCGTCTGGATCGCCTTCGCCCGCTCGGACACCTCCGCCGCGCCGGTCGCGGCCCCGGTGTACCGGAGCCGCTTGGCGCGCTTGCGGATCCGGTGCAGTGCTTCGTCGCGATGCTCCTCGGGCGCCCGGGCCGCGGCCTTCGCGGCCCTGCGCACCTTCTGGTAGGCCGCGTCGATGGTCACCGGCGGCGCTTCCCGGCCGGCCGCGGCCGGCGGGGGATGGGCCACCACCGCGTCGAGGGCGTCGAGCAGGCGGAAGTAGCGCTGCGACCGCATCGCGGCCAGCGATCGCCGCAACCCGGCCTGATAGCGGCGCCCGGCGCCGTCGATCAGGCGCTCCCGGACCCCGCCGCGCACCAGTTCGGGCGGCAGCGCGTCGAGCGCCAGCCGGTACCGCGCACCGAGCACCTCGGCGTCGCGGGCGCCGCCCAGCACGTTGCCGAGCTCCCGCAGTTCGTCGAGGATCCACGCGTCGGTGGACGACACGAACTCCGGCGACTCACCGAGCAGGCTGCGGATCTTGCGGATGGTCACCCGCATCTGGTGCACGGCGTCGTCGGCGTCGGCCCGCACGGCCCGATCCCACACCAGCAGCGCGCCGACCTGCTCGGCCACCGCGCGCTGCACGGGGTCGGCGGGCAGCCGGGTGTCGTTGGGCTGCACGGCCGGGCCGAGCACCCGGGCCAGCTTGGAGGCGTGGCCGGCGGGCGCGGCACCGGCGTCGAGCAGCCGATTGGCCAGCCGGGTCAGCAGCTCGGCGTCGGCGGCCTGGTTCGTCGTCCTCCCGGTCGCCGAGAGCTCGAGCTCCCACTCGCGCCACTCCTGTTCGACGGGCTGCTCGGCGGGTGACACCCCGATCGTCCAGGCGGTCACGCGATCGTTGCTGAACTCCGCCAGCGGCGCGCCGTCGACGCCGTACAACACCTGGGTTTCGCGTTCGGTGGAGATCCGCGCGACCGGTTCGAGGGGGCGATCACGCACGATGGCCAGCACGACGTCGAGCAACTCGCCCGGGACGGGCTCTCCTCCGGCGACACCCTCCGCGGCGTCCAGCGGCATCCGGATCTCGGTGCGGGCGTCGGGCCCGGCGGGCAGCTTCAGGTGCCAGCCCGCATCGGACCCACCCGTGCGTCGCCGCAGGGTGATCTTGTTGCGGGCCAGGTCCTGCCCGGGGGTGTCGAAGTAGGTGGCGTCCAGCGACTGGGTCGGCGACTTCTCCACGCGCGCCACCGCGGCAATCCCGTCGAAGGACGGCGACACCGCCGAGTCGACGATGTCGAACTTGCGCTCCACCTCCAGATAACGCGAGGGTTCGGGCGCTTTTGCAGGCATGTCGGCTCCGTGGCGGGCGCGGCGGCGCCGTCGGGTACGTCGTGGACGTTGCTGAATTTACACGCAGCCGCCGGGCCACCGGTGGCCCAGTGGCCCGGCAGCCGTGGGCGCGGGCGGCCCGTCGGCGGCTACTGGCGCAGGTGCATCGCCAGCCCCGACAGCTGGCGAATCGTCTGGATCTCGCTGTCCCGGAAGGGTCGTCCGTCCGGCCTCAGCAGGTCGTGGAACCACACCTCGGGCATCGCCGGGTAGGGCTGGTCCCAGGAGTCCCAGGGGAAGTAGGTCTGGGTTTTGCCGGCGACCAGGCCCCAGTTGTAGGCGCCGACGTTGTGGCGTTTGGCGACCGGCAGGATGCTCTGGACGGTGCTGCCCTGGGTGCGGGCCATGTACTCGGTGCACAGGATCGGTCGCCCCTGCGGGGTGAGTTCGGCGATGCGGCTCTCGAAGGTCGCCGGCTCGGCGTAGGAGTGGAAGGTGATCACGTCGGAGTTGTCGAGCTGGATGCCGGCGATGGCGCTGCGGCCGGCGTCCGACCAGTGGCCGTGCCAGACCCCGCTCGTCAACGGCTGGCTGGGGTCGACCGCGCGCGCCCACCCGAACACCTGCGGGAGCAGGTCGGCGACGAGTGCCCGCTTGTCCGCACGTTCGACCGAGCGGTACTGGTGTGCGGGGTTGTCGGGTTCGTTCCACAGGTCCCAGCCCAGCACCCGGTCGTCGTTGCGGAACTGGCTCAGCACGCCGGTGACGTAGCCGCGCAGCGTCCGCCGGTAGCCGCGGTCACCGAGGTGTTCGGCGCCCGGGCTCTGCACCCACCGCGAGTTGTGGATCCCGGGCCGGGGTGCGGGCTGCGGGCCCGGCTTGGGGTGCGGGTCCCAGCAGGAGTCGAACAACACGAACAGGGGTTTGATGTTGTGGCGCGCGGCGATGGCGACGAACTGCGCCAGCCGGCCCTGAAATCCGCGGGCGTCCTGCGCCCAGAGCTGATCGTGCAGGAAGACCCGCGCCGTGTTGAACCCGGCCGAGCGCGCCCAGCCCAGCTCGGTGTCGATGCGCCGCGGGTCGTAGGTGTCGGCGGCGAACATCTCCAATTGGTTGACCGCATTCGAGGTGATGAAGTTGGCGCCGACGGGCCAGGGCAGCGACCGATACCAGCGCTGGGCGCGGTCCGGCGACCACCGGGTCTCCTCCGGTGAGGCGTTGGGCGGTTGTGCGGCCGCGCGCGGTGCTCGGGCCAGTGCGGAGCCTCCTGCCAGTAGCGCCGGCAACTTCAGAATCGTCCGGCGGGCGGCGTGGCCCCGAACTCTCGGAGCGACGCGCGCACCCTTGCTCACACGGGGATCATGTATGGGAGTAATCGTTACCATCCTGTCACACAACGGTTTTCGGCGTTACGTAACAGGATTGACAGTTACCGGCGGACCAAACGTGGCGCTTCGGCCTGATGCGGTGATCTCGCGATCCGGCACCGAATAGGTGCAGCGACAACTACTTTCGCGGCGGCAAGCCGAGTCCGCAATCCAGTCTACAGGAGTTGGGCCCTGCCCCGGTGGGTCGGCGGCGGGTGCTCAGAAGCTGTGTTCGTCGGCCGGGAAGACTCCCTCGGCCACCTCTTGGGCGTACTGCGTTGCGGCGCGACGCAACTCCGCTCCCACGTCGCCGAACTGCTTGACGAAGCGGGCCGTCTTGCCGCCGCTCATCCCGGCCATGTCCTGCCAGACCAGGACCTGGCCGTCGCAGTTGGGGCCGGCCCCGATCCCGATCGTCGGGATGGTCAGCTTGCCGGTGATCTGGGTGGCCAGCTCGGCCGGCACCATCTCCATGACCACCGAGAACGCGCCCGCCTCGGCGACGGCGATCGCGTCGGCGACGGTCTGTTCGGCGGCGTCCCCGCGCCCCTGCACCCGGAAGCCGCCCAGGCCGTTGACGCTCTGCGGGGTGAAGCCGATGTGGGCCATCACCGGGATGCCCGCCGCGCTCAGGCACGCGATCTGCTCGGCGACCCGCTCGCCGCCCTCGAGCTTGACGGCGTGCGCGCCGCCTTCCTTCATGAAGCGGGTGGCCGAGGCCAGCGCCGCGGCCGGCCCCGCCTCGTAGCTGCCGAACGGCAGGTCGGCGACCACCAGGGCGTGTTGCGCGCCGCGCGCGACGCCGCGCACCAGCGGGATCAGCTCGTCGATCGAGACGGGCACGGTGGTGTCGTAGCCGTACACCACGTTGGCGGCCGAGTCGCCGACCAGCAGCACCGGGATGCCGGCCTCGTCGAAGACACGGGCGGTCGAGTAGTCGTAGACCGTCAGCATGGCCCACTTGTGGCCTTCGGCCTTCATCTTCTGCAGGTGGTGGGTGCGAATCTTGGTGAGCGGCCGGGACGGCCCGGAAGAGCTTGCACCGTAGACGTTCTGCTCAGACATCACTGTCCCCAAAGGTGGTCGGTTCGATCCTCGTGGCCCTGGTTGCTCGCGGCACCGGCGGGTCCCCGGTTTCGTCTGACCCTCGACATTCTGCCATTTCTTTCACGCAGTCGCACCGTTGGCGGTGTGTGAGACATACCATGCTGCGCATGCAGCGCCTCACCGGCCTGGACGCGAGCTTCCTCTACCTGGAGACCCCGTCGCAGCCCTTGCATGTTTGCTCGATCCTCGAGTTGGACACCGCCACCATGCCGGGGGGCTACACCTTCGACCGGCTGCGCGACGCGCTCTCGCTGCGCATCAAGGCCATGCCGGAGTTTCGCGAAAAGCTGGCCAACAGCCCGCTGAACCTCGACCACCCGGTCTGGGTGGACGACGACGGCTTCGAGATCGACCGTCACCTGCACCGGATCGCGCTGCCGTCGCCGGGAGGCCGCGCGGAGCTGTCCGAGATCTGCGGCCACATCGCGTCGCTCCCGCTGGACCGCCGCAGGCCGCTCTGGGAGATGTGGGTGATCGAGAACGTGGCGGGCACCGATTGTCACCGCCTGGCTGATCCGGGAGGCCGCCTGGCGGTGATGACCAAGGTGCACCACGCCGGGGTGGACGGGGTGACCGGCGCCAGCCTGATGGAGAAGCTGTGCAGCACCGAGCCCGACGCCCCCGCGCCGGACCCGGCCGAAGGGGTCGGCGGGGCCAGCGGCTGGCGGATCGCCGCCGGCGGGTTGCTGCGGTTCGCCAGCCGGCCGTTGCAGCTGGCCGGTGTGGTGCCCGAGACCGTGTCGTCGATGGTCACGACCCTGCGCAAGGTGCGTGACGGCCAGACGATGGCGCGCCCGTTCGCCGCCCCGCGCACCCCCTTCAACGCCACCATCAGCGGCCGCCGCAACATCGCCTACGCCGAACTCGACCTCGACGACGTCAAGACGGTGAAGAACCACTTCGGGGTCAAGGTCAACGACGTGGTGATGGCCCTGGTGTCCGGGGCGCTGCGCCAGTACCTGGGAGAGCGCAGCGGCCTGCCCGCCGCGTCGCTGGTGGCCATGGTGCCCGTGTCGGTGCACGGCAAATCCGACCGCCCCGGGCGCAACCACGTCTCGGGCATGTTCGCCAGCCTGCACACCCACGTCGACGACCCGGTGGACCGCCTCACGGCCATCGCCGAAGCGAACACTGTTGCCAAGCAACACAGTTCGGCGATCGGCGCCACGCTGTTGCAGGATTGGTCGCAGTTCGCGGCTCCGCGCGTCTTCGGGATCGCGATGCGCCTCTACGCCAGAACCAAGCTGACCGAGAGCATGCCGGTCCACAACCTGGTGGTGTCCAACGTCGCGGGTCCGCAGGTTCCGCTGTACCTGTTGGGCTGCGACGTCAAAGCGATGTACCCGCTCGGCCCGATCTTCCACGGGTCGGGTCTCAACATCACCGTGATGTCGCTGCGCGGCAGGTTGGACGTCGGGCTCATCTCCTGCCCCGACCTGCTTCCGGACCTGTGGGATCTGGCCGGCGAGTTCACGGTGGGAATGGAGGAATTGCTCGCGGCGACCGGCGGACGCCGCTAACCAGCAACTTGACCCGCCTCTGGCAGCATAGGTGGGCATGAGCCTGTCTCGCCGCGCCAAGATCGCGCGCACGCTGCTGGTCTGGACGACGATCGCCGCCGTGGCGCTTCTTCTCGCCGGCTGCCTCCGTGTCGTCGGCGGGCGCGCGGTCATGGCCGGCCCGAAGTTGGGCCAGGCGGTCGAGTGGACACCGTGCCGCACGGTGGGCGGGAAGATCAAACTCCCCGGCGGCGCGCTGTGCGGCAGGCTGGCGGTGCCGGTCGACTACGACCGCCTCGGCGGCGACGTGGCGACGCTGGCCATGATTCGTTTCCCCGCGACGGGGGACAAGATCGGTTCGCTGGTGATCAATCCCGGCGGCCCCGGCGAGTCCGGCATCGACGCCGCGCTGGGCGTGGTCCAGTCGCTGCCGAAGCGGGTCCGCGAGCGGTTCGACCTCGTCGGGTTCGACCCCCGCGGCGTGGGATCCTCGCGACCGGCCATCTGGTGCAACTCCGACGCCGACAACGACCGGCTGCGCACCGAGCCGGACGTCGACTACACCCCGGCCGGCGTGGCTCACATCGAGGACGAGACCAAACAGTTCGTCGGCCGCTGCGTCGACAAGATGGGCCTGAACTTCCTGGCGAACGTCGGGACCGTCAACGTCGCGCGGGACCTGGACGCCATCCGCGCGGCCCTGGGCGACGACAAGCTGACCTACCTCGGCTACTCCTACGGCACCCGGATCGGCTCCGCCTACGCCGAGGCCTACCCGGAAAACGTGCGGGCGATGATCCTCGACGGCGCCGTCGACCCCAACGCCGACCCCATCGAGGCGGACCTGCGCCAGGCCAAGGGGTTTCAGGACGCGTTCAACGACTACGCCGCCGACTGCGCGAAGAAGCCGACCTGCCCGCTGGGCACCGACCCCGCCAAGGCCGTCGAGGTCTACCACGGCCTGGTCGACAAGCTGGTCGACCCGAAAGACCCGATGATCGGCCGGCCGGCCCACACGAAAGATCCGCGGGGGTTGAGCTACAGCGACGCCATCGTCGGCACGATCATGGCGTTGTACTCCCCGACGCTGTGGCACCACCTGACCGAAGGGCTGACCGAACTCGAGAGCGACCGCGGCGACACCCTGCTCGCCCTGGCCGACATGTACATGCGCCGCGACTCGCGCGGCCACTACTCCAATGCCACCGACGCGCGGGTGGCGATCAACTGCGTGGACCAGCCGCCGATCAAGGACCGTGCCAAGGTCATCGAGGAGGACCGCCGCTCGCGGGAGATCGCGCCCTTCATGAGCTACGGAAAGTTCACGGGCGACGCACCGTTGGGCACGTGCGCGTTCTGGCCGGTGCCGCCCACGAGTAAGCCCCACACCATCTCGGTGCCCAACCTGGCGCCCACCGTGGTGGTGTCCACCACCCACGACCCGGCCACGCCGTACAAGGCCGGCGTCGACCTGGCCAACGAGCTGCGCAGCTCGCTGCTCACCTTCGACGGGACCCAGCACACCGTGGTCTTCCAGGGCGACAGCTGCATCGACAACTACGTGACGGCGTACCTCATCGGCGGCGACACGCCTCCGCGCGGCGCCAAGTGCTGAAGCCTTCGCCGAACCTGCGCTGACGGCGAGATTTTCGCCGATTTTTGGCGCTGGGTTCACGCTCGGCGCCCGCGATAGCGAGACCAAGGCGTAATCCTTTCGCGCCGCCACGGGTATCCGCGGCTGAAACGATGACTGCCATGTTGCGCCTGAGATCATGGAGCTCGGCGCTGCTCTCGTTCGGACTGCTGCTCGGGGCGCAATCACCCTCGGCGCTGCCGGTCGCCGGTGCGGCACCGGAGCCCGGCGCCGGCCAGACCCCGAGTCCCGCACCGCCGCGCGCCGCGGCGGTGCCGCAGAACTGGGGCAGTTGCAGCCTGTTTCTGAACGGCACCAGGGACGTCCCCGCCGGCGCGCGGTGTACCACCGTTCCGGTACCGGTCGACTACCGCAATCCCGGTGGGGCGCAAGCCAAGCTGGCGGTGATCCGCGTCCCCGCCAGCGGCCGGCGGATCGGATCCCTCCTGGTCAACCCCGGCGGACCCGGGGCGTCGGCGGTGGACATGGTGGCCGCGATGGCCTCGGACCTGGAAGACACCGACATCACGCGCCACTTCGACATGGTGGGCTTCGACCCGCGGGGGGTGGGCCACTCGACCCCCACGCTGCGCTGCCGGACCGACGCCGAGCTCGACGCGTTCCGGCGCGAACCGATGGTCGACTACAGCCCGGCCGGTGTGGCGCACATCGAGCAGCTCTACCGGCAGGTGGCCCAGCAGTGTGTGAACCGGATGGGCACCGAGTTCCTGGCCAACGTCGGCACGGCCTCGGCCGCGCGCGACATGGACATGGTCCGTCAGGCGCTGGGCGAGAACCAGATCAACTACCTCGGCTACAGCTACGGCACCGAGTTGGGCACCACCTACCTCGAGGCGTTCCCCGCCCACGTGCGGGCGATGGTGCTCGACGGGGCCATCGACCCGACCGTCGGCCCCATCCAGGAGAACATCGGCCAAATGGCCGGATTCCAAACCGCTTTCAACGACTACGCCCTCAACTGCGCCCGCTCGCCGGCCTGCCCGCTGGGCACCGACCCGGCCCAGTTCGTGAACCGCTACCACCAGCTGGTGGACCCGCTGGTGTTCAAGCCGGGCCGCACGGCGGACCCGCGCGGTCTCAGCTACGCCGACGCGACCACCGGAACCATCAACGCGCTGTACACCCCGGCGCACTGGAAGTACCTGACCAGTGGCCTGCTCGGGTTGCAGCGCGGCACCGACGCCTCTGACCTGCTGATGCTGGCCGACGACTACGAGGGCCGCGACCGCAGCGGGCATTACGGCAACGACCAGGACGCGTTCAACGGGATCCGCTGCGTGGACGCGCCCACGCCGACGGACACGGCGAGCTGGGTCGCCGCCGACCAGCAGATCCGCCAGGCCGCCCCGTTCCTGAGCTACGGGCCGTTCACCGGGACCGCCCCCCGCGACCTGTGCGCGCTGTGGCCGGTGCCGGCCACGTCGGCCCCGCACGTCGCGCGCGCCGCCGCGCCGGGCAAGGTGGTCGTGGTGTCCACCACGCACGACCCGGCCACCCCGTACCAGGCCGGGGTCAGCCTCGCCCGTCAGCTGGGCGCGCCGCTGATCACCTACGACGGCACCCAGCACACCGCGGTCTTCAACGGTGACCAGTGTGTGGACACCGCGGTGGTGCGTTACCTGCTCGGCGTGGCCCTGCCGCCGGCCTCGCTGCAGTGTCGGTCGTGAGGCGGGTCCCGGCCGGTCGGCGCTTCGCAACGGTTCTGAGCGGGCATTTAACGACGGTGGTAACACAGAATTAACAGGGGTTGCATACTGTGCGAGATATGGATCGGCAGAAGGAATTCGTCCTGCGCACGCTCGAGGAACGGGACATCCGTTTCGTGCGGCTCTGGTTCACCGACGTGCTCGGGTTCCTCAAGTCGGTCGCCATCGCCCCGGCGGAACTGGAAGGCGCCTTCGAGGAGGGCATCGGCTTCGACGGGTCCTCGATCGAGGGGTTCGCCCGGGTGTCGGAATCCGACACCGTGGCGATTCCGGACCCGTCGACGTTCCAGGTGCTGCCCTGGGCGACCCCTGCCGGTCACCACCACTCGGCGCGGATGTTCTGCGACATCACCATGCCGGACGGGTCGCAGTCGTGGGCGGACCCGCGGCACGTGCTGCGCCGCCAGCTGCAGAAGGCCAACGACCTGGGTTTCTCCTGCTACGTGCATCCCGAGATCGAGTTCTTCCTGCTCAAGCCCGGGCCGGACGACGGGTCGGTGCCCATTCCCGTCGACAGCGCCGGCTATTTCGACCAGGCGGTGCACGATTCGGCGTCGCACTTCCGCCGGCACGCGATCGAAGCCCTGGAGTTCATGGGCATCTCGGTGGAGTTCAGCCACCACGAGGGCGCGCCCGGCCAGCAGGAGATCGACCTGCGTTTCGCCGACGCCCTGTCGATGGCCGACAACGTGATGACGTTCCGCTACGTCATCAAAGAGGTGGCGATCGAGAACGGCGCGCGGGCGACGTTCATGCCCAAGCCGTTCGCGGAGCACCCCGGTTCGGCCATGCACACCCACATGAGCCTGTTCGAGGGCGACGTCAACGCCTTCCACAGCACCGAGGACCCGCTGCAGCTCTCCGAGGTCGGCAAGTCGTTCATCGCCGGGATCCTCGAGCACGCGTCCGAGATCAGCGCGGTCACCAACCAATGGGTCAACTCCTACAAGCGGCTGGTGCAGGGCGGTGAGGCGCCGACCGCCGCCTCGTGGGGGGCGGCCAACCGCTCCGCCCTGGTGCGGGTGCCGATGTACACGCCGCACAAGACGTCCTCGCGGCGGATCGAGGTGCGCAGCCCGGACTCGGCGTGCAACCCGTATCTGGCGTTCGCGGTGCTGTTGGCCGCCGGACTGCGCGGGGTGGAGAAGGGGTACGTGCTGGGCCCGCAGGCCGAGGACAACGTGTGGGACCTGACGCCCGAGGAACGCCGCACGATGGGTTACCGCGAGCTGCCCACCAGTCTCGACAGCGCGCTGCGCGCCATGGAGTCCTCCGAGCTCGTCGCCGAGACGCTCGGGGAGCACGTCTTCGATTTCTTCTTGCGCAACAAGCGCACCGAGTGGGCCAACTACCGCAGCCGGGTCACGCCCTACGAGCTGAGCACCTACTTGTCTCTGTAGCCGTTGTCTTGGTAGCTCAGTTCGCCTGAGCGGCCCGCGGGTTGCGCTACGGTCGTGGTCGTGACCAGACCCGCAACGCATCGCCCGAAGCTGCCCAGCGTGGGCCGGCTCGGGCTGGTCGATCCGCGCGCGGCCGAGCGCCTGGCGCAGCTGGGTTGGTACGACCACGACGACCAGGCCCACGTCGACCTGCTGTGGGCGCTGTCGCGCTCGCCGGACCCCGACGCCGCGCTGCGCGCCCTGGCGCGGCTGGCGGAGAACCCCGACACCGGGTGGGAGGAGCTCAGCGCGGCGCTGCTGAGCGAACGTGCCCTGCGCGGCCGGCTGTTCGCGGTGCTCGGCTCGTCGCTCGCGCTGGGCGATCACCTGGCCGCGAACCCGCAGTCCTGGAAGCTGCTGCGCGGCAAGGTCACACTGCCCGCCCGCGAGGAGCTGTGCGCGACGTTCGTCGGGTGCGTCGACGAGTCCGCCCCCGACGCGTCGGCGGGGCCGGGTTCGGCGGTGCTGCGGTTGCAGAACCTGTACCGCGACCGCCTGCTGGTGCTGGCCGCCCTCGACCTGGCCGCGACGGTCGAGGACGAGCCGGTGGTGCCGTTCACCGTGGTGGGCGCCCAGCTGTCGGACCTCGCGGACGCCGCGCTGGCGGCCGCGCTGCGGATGGCCGAGCTGACCGTGTGCGGTGATCGCACGCCGCCGCGGCTGGCGGTCATCGCGATGGGCAAATGCGGTGCGCGCGAGCTGAACTACGTCAGCGACGTCGACGTCATCTTCGTCGCCGAGCGCGCCGACCCGGTCAGCGCCCGCGTCGCCGGGGAGATGATGCGCGTGGCGTCGGCGGCGTTCTTCCAGGTGGACGCCGCCCTGCGGCCCGAGGGCCGCGCCGGCGAGCTGGTCCGCACCGTCGAGTCGCACGTCGCCTACTACCAGCGCTGGGCGAAAACCTGGGAGTTCCAGGCGCTGCTGAAGGCCCGGGCGGCGGTCGGCGACGCCGAGCTCGGCGAACGCTATCTGACCGCGTTGCTGCCGATGGTGTGGGTCGCCTGCGAGCGCGACGATTTCGTGGTCGAGGTCCAGGCCATGCGGCGCCGCGTGGAGCAGCTGGTGCCCGCCGACGTCCGCGCCCGCGAGATCAAACTCGGCAGCGGCGGGATACGGGACGTGGAGTTCGCCGTACAGCTGCTGCAACTGGTCCACGGCCGCAGCGACGAGTCGCTGCGGGTGGCGTCCACCGTCGACGCGCTGGCCGCGCTGGGCGCGGGCGGGTACGTCGGCCGCGAGGACACCGCGAACCTCACCGCCTCCTACGAGTTCCTGCGGTTGCTCGAACACCGGCTGCAGCTGCAGCGGCTCAAGCGCACCCACCTGCTGCCCGAGGTCGACGACGAGGAGGCGGTGCGCTGGCTGGCGCGTGCGGCCCATATCCGGCCCGACGGCCGCCACGACGCGGCCGGGGTGCTGCGCGAGGAGCTCAAGCACCAGAACCTGCGGGTGTCGCAGCTGCACGCCAAGCTCTTCTATCAGCCGCTGCTGGAGTCGATCGGCCCGCCCGGGCTGGAGATCTCGCACGGCATGAGCACCGAGGCCGCGGAGCGGCGGCTGGCCGCGCTCGGCTACGAGGGGCCGCAGACCGCGTTGAAGCACATGTCGGCGCTGGTCAACCAGAGCGGCCGGCGCGGCCGGGTGCAGTCGGTGCTGTTGCCCCGGCTGCTGAACTGGATGTCCTACGCGCCCGACCCCGACGGCGGGCTGCTGGCGTACCGGCGCCTGTCCGAGGCGCTGGCTCAGGAGAGCTGGTATCTGGCCACGCTGCGCGACAAGCCGGCCGTGGCCAAGCGGCTGATGCACGTGCTGGGCACCTCCGCCTACGTGCCGGACCTGCTGATGCGCGCGCCGACGGTGATCCAGAGCTACGGCGACGGCGCCAACGGCCCCAAACTGCTCGACACCGACCCCGCCGCGGTGGCCCGCTCGCTGGTGGCCTCCGCCAGCCGCTACACCGACCCGGTGCGCGCGATCGCCGGCGCGCGCACGCTGCGCCGCAGGGAGCTGGCCCGCATCGGCTCGGCGGACCTGCTGGGCATGCTGGAGGTCACCGAGGTGTGCCGGGCGCTGACGTCGGTGTGGGTGGCCGTGCTGCAGGCCGCGCTGGACGCGATGATCCGGGCCAACCTGCCCGCCGACGGGCCCCACGCCGGGACCGCGCCGGCGGCGATCGCGGTCATCGGGATGGGCAGGCTGGGTGGCGCCGAGCTGGGCTACGGGTCCGACGCCGATGTGCTGTTCGTCTGCGAGCCGGCCCGCGGCGTCGAGGACGCCCAGGCGATCCGCTGGTCGACCTCGGTGGCCGAGCAGACGCGCACGCTGCTGGGCACCCCCAGCGTCGACCCGCCGCTGGAGGTCGACGCCAACCTGCGGCCCGAGGGCCGCAACGGTCCGCTGGTCCGCACGCTGGGCGCCTACACCGCCTATTACCAGCAGTGGGCGCAGCCGTGGGAGATCCAGGCCCTGCTGCGCGCGCACGCGGTCGCCGGCGACGCCGAGCTGGGGCGGCGGTTCCTGCTGATGGCCGACAAGACGCGCTATCCGGCCGACGGGGTGTCGGCCGAAGCGGTCCAGCAGATCCGCCGCATGAAGGCCCGGATCGAGTCCGAGCGGCTGCCGCGGGGCGCCGACCCCAACACCCACACCAAGCTGGGCCGCGGGGGACTGGCCGACGTCGAATGGACCGTGCAGCTGCTGCAACTGCGGCACGCGCACGAGATCGAAGCCCTGCACAACACCTCGACGCTGCAATCGCTGGACGAGATCGCCGCGGCCGGACTGGTCCCTTCCGAAGACGTGGACCTGCTGCGTCAGGCGTGGCTGACCGCGACCCGCGCGCGCAACGCCCTGGTGCTGGTCCGCGGCAAGCCCACCGACCAGCTGCCGGGCCCCGGACGCCAGCTCAACGCGGTCGCCGTTGCCGCGGGATGGCCGACCGACGACGGCGGCGAATTCCTGGACAACTATCTTCGGGTGACGCGGCGGGCGAAGGCGGTCGTGCGCAAGGTGTTCGGAAGTTGAGTCAGGAGGCCGGCGCGTTGGACGCCACATTCGAGGTTCTCAGCGCGACGGAAGCCGACCGGGTTACGGCCCTGTACGCGCCGCTGGCCGATGCCGTGCGCGAGCTCGTCGACGCCACCATCCACACCGAGGCCGACGAGGACGTCGTCGTCGGCGCGCGGTCGGCGATCGAGGCGGTTACCGCGTCGTTGCGGCAGCGGACCCGGCCCGCCGGGGTCAGCTACCGGGTCGACGGCCGCGCGCTGCCGCTGGGCAACGCCGCGGTGGGCGTGTGCAACCCGATCGCCCCGCCGGTCGTCGTCCACCACGAGGGCGGCGGACGCTGCTGGAGCGAGTTCGTCCTCGGCTCGGCGTACGAGGGTCCGCCCGGTCTGGCGCACGGCGGGGTGAGCGCACTGGTGCTCGACCACATGCTCGGCGAGGCGGCCAGCGAGGGGCTGTCCAAGCCGCGCTTCACCGGAACCATCACGGTGAAGTACGTGCGCGGCACACCCCTGGGCGCGCTCCGCTGCGAGGCCTGGATCGACCGGCGGGAGGGCGTCAAAGTGTTTGCGCGCGGTACCATTTCGGATGGCGCGGGCGTCACCGTGGAGGCCGAGGGCGTGTTCATCGAGCCCGCGTGGGCGCGGGACTCCGCGCAATGAGGTTCTACGTCAGCAGCGCCTTCCTGGACACCCGCGAGATCATCGAGATCGCCAGGGCCGCGGACGAACTCGGCTACGACGGGATGGGCATCCCCGACCACGTCGTCAACCTGGAGACACTGGACACGCCGTACCCCTACACCAAGGACGGGCAGCGGCGCTGGCAGCCGTTCACCGACTGGCCGGATCCCTGGGTGCTCGTCGGCGCCCTGGCTCAGGTCACCACCCGGCTGCGCTTCGTGACGACCGTCTACATTCCGGCGATGCGCAACCCGTACTCGGCGGCCAAAGCCATCGGCACGGCGGCGGTGCTGGCGTCGGGGCGGGTGGAGCTGGGCATCGGCGTCGGCTGGTGCCGGGAGGAATTCGCGCTGATGGGGGAGCGGTTCGAGGCCCGCGGCAGGCGCACCGACGAGATGATCGAGTTGATGCGGGCGCTGTGGCAGCCGGGCTGGACGGAGTTCGACGGCGAGTTCTACCCGACGCCGCGGCTGGAGATGCAGCCGACGCCACCGCCGATCCCGGTCTACGCCGGCGGGCTCAGCGACGCCGCCCTGCGCCGCGCGGCCCGCAACGACGGCTGGATCGGCGACCTGATCGACACCGACCGCGCCATCGAGGCGGTCGGTCGGCTGCGGGAGCTGCGCGCCGAAAACGGTTTGACGATGGACGATTTCACGATCCTGACCCCGCTCACCGACGCGTTCACCCCCGCCGACTACCAGCGCGCCGCCGACGCCGGCATCACCGGCATCATCACCATGCCGTGGATGTTCTACGCGGGTCCCGACGCCTGCCTGGCCGACAAGATCGACGGCATGGCGCGCTTCCGCGCGGACCTGGGGCTCGACGGATAGGCGCGTCGCCCGGCTTCGCGACACATAGTCCGTTGCGAAGACACGCCGGTGGGGCTCGCAGGGGTTTATGTCTCGCGAAGCGACAGCGCAACCGAGCGCAGGTTCACACGGGCGCGGCGGTCATGTTCATGTCGATCGTGCCCTGACACGGGCCGCCGGCGATCTCGGTGTGCATGGTGCCGGCAAGCGACCCGTCGGGTTGGGGCGTGTAGCGCACGGTGGCGTGGGCGGGACTCCACTGGATCGTGGTGTCGGGCAACATGCAGTCCCACTGGAAGTCGCTGGTCTGGGTCCACGACGAGCCGTCCCAGGTGAACTGAATCGGTTGCGGAACCGTCGGGTTGCTCGGCGGTGGGCCGTCGACGATCGTGGCCGTGCACTTTCCGTTCGTGCAGCTCGAGCGGAACGTGTAGACGTCGGTGTGCTGTTCCTCGGGGTCACCGGCCGCCAGGCTGGTGCCGGACTTCGGGCCGACCATGAACGTGATCGCGTACTTGCCGTTCCACGACGGAGAGTCGGCAGAGGCGGTCGGGACGGGCGCCAGCGCGACCGCGAGCGACGCGGCGCACAAACCCACGAGACCGCTCAGGCGCCTCGGGGGCATGTCAGGGTTTGGGTGTCGGGGCCGCGGTTCCATAGAGGCAGTCGTGAAGTTCCTGACTACCCGGGTCGAAGTCGAATCCGCAGTTGCACTCGCGAACTTCCTGCGGGGTGCCGAGCCCATCGCAATAGGGGGTGCCGGCCGACGCCGGCGGTGCGGTCCACATGACGCCGGCGGCCAGGGCCGCCGCCGCGGCGCCGACCGCGCTCATCAATGCTCTGGTCTTCATGTCGGGATCCTTTTCTCCGGTTACGGCCGGCCGCAGTTCTCGGTCGGGGTCGACTCGATGCGGCGGCATGCAGGGACGATAACGCCGTCGACCGCGGCTGGCCCGGCAAAGACGAAACCACCCGCGCGGCGATCGGTGGTGTGATCGCGGCACGGGTGGCGTCGTCACGTCGTTTACACGTCGTAGTAGAGCGCGAACTCGTAGGGGTGCGGCCGGATCTGGACCGGCAGGATCTCGTTCTCGCGCTTGAAGCTGATCCATGTGTCGATCAGGTCAGGCGTGAAAACGCCACCCTCGGTGAGGTATTCGTGGTCTGCTTCCAGCCGGTCGATCACCGCAGACAGCTGGGTGGGCGCCTGCGGAATGTTGGCGGCCTCTTCGGGCGGCAGCTCGTAGAGGTCCTTGTCGACCGGCGCCTGCGGTTCGATCTTGTTCTTGATGCCGTCCAGGCCCGCCATCAGCATGGCCGAGAACGCCAGGTACGGGTTGCCCGACGCGTCGGGGCAACGGAACTCCAGGCGCTTGGCCTTGGGGTTGGTGCCCGTGATCGGGATCCGCACGCACGCCGAACGGTTGCGCTGGCTGTAGACCAGGTTGATCGGGGCCTCGAACCCGGGAACCAGCCGCTTGTAGGAGTTCACCGTGGGGTTGGTGAAGGCCAGCAGCGACGGCGCGTGGTGCAGCAGCCCGCCGATGTAGTGGCGCGCGGTGTCCGACAGCCCGGCATAGCCCGTCTCGTCGTACATCAACGGGCTGCCGTCCTTCCACAGCGACTGGTGGGTGTGCATCCCGGAGCCGTTGTCGCCGAACAGCGGCTTGGGCATGAACGTGACGGTCTTGCCGTTCGCCCATGCGGTGTTCTTGACGATGTACTTGTAGAGCATCATGTCGTCGGCCGCGTGCAGCAGCGTGTTGAACTTGTAGTTGATCTCGGCCTGCCCGCCGGTGCCCACCTCGTGGTGGCCCTTCTCCAGGCTGAAGCCGGATTTGATCAGGTTCTGCAGCATCTTGTCGCGCAGGTCGACGTAGTGGTCGACGGGGGCGACCGGGAAGTACCCGCCCTTGGGGCGGACCTTGTAGCCGCGGTTGGGGCTGCCGTCGAGTTCGTTGGGCGAGCCGGTGTTCCACCACCCCGAGATCGCGTCGATCTCGTAGAACGAGCCGTTGGTGCGCGAGTCGAAGCTGATCGAGTCGAAGATGTAGAACTCGGCCTCCGCGCCGAAGTACGCGGTGTCCGCGACGCCGGTGCTGATCAGATAGTTCTCGGCCTTGCGGGCGATGTTGCGCGGGTCGCGCGAGTAGGGCTCGAGGGTGAACGGGTCGTGCACGAAGAAGTTCATGTTCAGCGTCTTGGCTTCACGGAACAGGTCGATGCGTGCGGTGTCCGGGTCGGGGAGCAGCAGCATGTCGGACTCGTGGATCGACTGGAATCCGCGAATCGAGGAGCCGTCGAAGGCCAAGCCGTCCTCGAAAACGCTCTTGTCGAAGAACGACACCGGAATCGTGAAGTGCTGCATGATGCCTGGCAGGTCACAGAACCGGACGTCGACGAACTCGACGTTCTCGTCCTTGACGAGTTTGAAGATGTCGTCGGGCGTCGTTTCTGTCACAGAATGCTCCTTTACTTGGTGAAATCCGCGGCCTGACGGTACGAAGCTGATATTTCCCGTCGGTCAACCCCGTGTTGCGCGCACGTTACGCGCCCATGCAGCCCGCAAAAGTGGCCGGGTCGGCGGTACGCGCCGAGGGCTCTATTGTGGGGCCATGGACCGCAAGATCGTATCTGGTCCGGTGTGTGGGCGCACCGGTGTTCCGCGCTCCCGCGCGGAGCGGCCCCGCCCGGTCCGCGCCCGATGACGCCGGAGTCGCGATCCGCCTACCCCGGTGAGGCGCTCGGCCTGCCCGAGAGCGGTGCGGGTTCGCTGGCGCCGATGGGGCGCCGCCTGGCCGCGCTGCTGATCGACTGGCTGATCTCCTACGGCCTGGCGGCGCTGGGTGTGACATTCGGCCTGCTGACCCAGCGCAGCCTGGCTACCGCGGTGCTGGTCGTCTGGTGGGTGCTCGGCGTGGTGGCGGTGCGGCTGTTCGGTTCCACCCCCGGCCAGCTGACGCTGGGCCTGGGCGTGGCGGCGGTGGACGGCCGGGGGCCGGTGGGCGTCGTGCGGCTGGCCGTGCGCGGGCTGCTCGTCGCGATGGTCATCCCGGCGCTGTTCACCGACTACGACGGCCGCGGCCTGCACGATCGCGTGACCGGCACGGCCGTGGTGCGGCGCTGACGGTCGGAGGTGCGCCGGGTGCCCCGGCCGCTACCGGCGGCGCACCGTGCGCTGCACGCCGCGCATCTTGCCGGCGTTCGGCTGCGGCCCCTTGGGCATGACGGCGGCGCCCGCGCGCGACCCGAGCGCGGCCATCCGCGACTCCAGGCTGTCCATCTGCTTGGCGCTGATGTTGGCCGGCAGGCGGGTCAGGTGGCGCTCCAGCTTGGCCAGGGGCACCTCGCCCTCGCCGTTGCCGACGACGATGTCGTAGATCGGTACGTCGCCGACCAGCCGCGCGTGGCGCTTCTTCTCCTGCGCCAGCAGCGGTTTGACCCGGGCCGCCGATCCCTCGCCGACCAGGATGACCCCGGGCCGGCCGAGCACCCGATGCACGGCGTCGAAGTGCCCGGTCGCGGCGACACCGGGGGTCACCCGCCACTTGCCGCGCAGGTTGTCCAGCACCCACGCCGCGGCGCCCGCCTGGCCCTCGGCTTTGCCGTAGACCGATTTCTGCGCCCGGCGGCTGAAGACGATGAACGAGACCAACGCGCCGAGCAGCACCCCCAGCGGGATCAGCGTGATCATGGTGAGCCCGCCGGCCCAGAGGCCGACGGCCACCGAGGCGCCCACGATCAGCACGAAGGCGCCGATCATGTACGGCAGCAGCCGCTTGTCTTCCTGGCGCTGGATGTTGAACGCCTGCCACAGCTGGGCGCGGCGCTCCTTGGCGGCGGCTTTGCGGGCGGCCTGCGCCTGGGCCCTGGCGGCCTTGTTCTCGGCGGCTCTGCGGGATTTAGCCATAATCACCAAGGATATGCGGTGCGGGTCAGGGTGCCGAGGCCTCCATGCTCTCCGAGCCGCGGGCGGCCTGCTCATAGAGGCGTCCCGCGCGGTAGGACGAGCGCACCAGCGGCCCCGCCAGCACCCCGGAGAATCCCAATTCCTCTGCGTGGCAGGCCAACTCGGTGAACTCCTCGGGCCGCACCCAGCGCTCGACGGGATGGTGGCGCGCCGACGGCCGCAGGTACTGGGTGATCGTGATGATGTCGCAGCCGGCGTCGTGCAGGTCGGCCAGCGCGGTGCGCACCTCGTCGGGCGTTTCGCCCAGGCCGAGGATCAGGTTGCTCTTGGTGACCAGACCGGCCTCGCGCGCCGCGGTCAGCACGTCCAGGCTGCGCCGGTAGGTGAACGCGGGCCGGATCCGCTTGAAGACGCGCGGCACGGTCTCGACGTTGTGGGCCAGCACCTCCGGGCGGGACTCGAAGACTTCCGCCAGGCGCGTGGGTTCGCCGTTGAAGTCGGGGATCAACAGCTCGACCCCGGTCGCCGGGTTGAGCTCCTTGATGGCGCGCACCGTGGCGGCGTACAGCCAGGCCCCGCCGTCGGGCAGGTCGTCGCGGGCGACGCCGGTGACGGTGGCGTAGCGCAGGCCCATGGTCCGCACGCTGTCGGCAACCCGGCGGGGCTCGTCGCGGTCCAGGTCGGCCGGGCGGCCGGTGTCGATCTGGCAGAAGTCGCAGCGGCGGGTGCACTGGTCGCCGCCGATCAGGAAGGTCGCTTCCCGGTCCTCCCAGCATTCGAAGATGTTGGGGCAGCCGGCCTCCTCGCAGACCGTGTGCAAACCCTCCCGCCGGACCAGGGCCTTGAGCTGGGTGTACTCGGGTCCCATCCGCGCGCGGACCCTGATCCACGGCGGCTTGCGCTCGATCGGGGTTTCGGCGTTGCGAACCTCGAGCCGCAGCAGTTTGCGGCCTTCGGGTGCGACAGTCACATCGCCGATGCTACGCGGGCGACCGGGTGGTCCCGCACCGGCAGGACCCCGTCCAGGGCGTCGCAAACGGCGCCCGCCACCGCCGCACACACGTCGTCGACGCCCACCGTGCGTCCCAGTTCGGCCGACAACGACGTCACCCCGGCGTCGCTGATCCCGCACGGCACGATGGCGCCGAACGCCCCCAGGTCGCAGTCGCAGTTGAGCGCGAACCCGTGCAGGGTGGTCGCGCGGGACACCCGTACGCCGATGGCGGCGATCTTGCGCGCGGGTCGTGCGGCGTCGCCCGGCACCCACACGCCCGAGCGGCCCTCGACGCGGACGGTTTCCAGGCCGACGTCTGCACACACCTTGATCAGCGATTCCTCGAGCCGCCGAACGTAGTTGACGACGTCGAGCGGTTCGGCCAGCCCGATGATCGGGTAGCCGACCAGCTGACCCGGGCCGTGCCAGGTGATCTTGCCGCCGCGGTCGGTGTCTATGACATCTGCGACGCCAGCGCCGCTCACCGGCCGCTCGTGCGGCTCGGTGCGCCGCCCCGCGGTGTACACCGGCGGGTGTTCCAGCAGCAGCAGCGCGTCGCTGCCGCCGGCGACCCGGGCGTCGGCCATCTCGCGCTGCAGCTGCCACGCGGTGCGGTAGTCCATGGTGCCCAGCCGGCGGACGTCGACGGGGGACGGCTCGGCCCTGATGGATGACCTGATGGGTGCGGTCACGGTGGCGACGGTACACCCCCGCCACCCCCGCGGATCTAGTCGCGTTCCCGCCGGGCGGTCGCGTAGTCGAGCGCCTCGCCGATGGTGTTGTGGTGGAACTGGAAACCGGCCCGCTCCAGCGCCCCGGGGATGGCGCGCTGCCCGATCAGCAGCGCCTCGTCGGCGAACTCGCCGAGCGCGGCGCGCACCGCCACCCCGGGCAGCACCAGCGGGGTGGGACGGTTGACCGCGCGGCCGAACGCGGTGGTGAACTCGGCGTTGGTCACCGGCGCCGGCCCGGTCATGTTCACCGGGCCGGACAGCGCGCGCTGCGAGATCGCGAACAGCAGGGCGCGCACCTCGTCCTCGAGGCTGATCCACGACATGTACTGACGGCCGCTGCCCAGCCTGGCGCCGAGGCCGGACGAGAACAGCGGCCGCATCTTGCGCAGCGCCTGGCTCGCCGCGCCCAGCACCACCCCCGTGCGCGCCAGCACGACGCGGACCCCGCCGTATTGGGCCGGCAGCGTGGCGGCCTCCCAGTCCTGGCACAGCTGGGCCAGGAAACCGCTGCCGGCCCGGGCGTTCTCGTCGACCACACGGTCCCTGGTGTGCCCGTAATAGCCCACCGCGCTGGCATTGATCAGCGTGTCGACGCCGGCGTCGGCGACGGCCTTGGCCAGCACCTCGGTCGGCGTGATGCGGCTGTCGCGCAGGCTCTGCTTGAACGCCCCCGACCAGCGCCGCCGGCCGATGTCGACCCCGCACAGGTTGACCACGGCGTCGACGTCGTCCAGGGCGTCTGGATCGAACTCGCCGCTATCCGGATTCCAATGCAGCTCTTCGGGATTCGCCGGTGCCCGGCGCACGATGCGCAGCACCCGGTGGTCGGCGGCGCGCAGCGCGGCGGCCAGCGCGGAGCCGATCAGGCCGGACGAACCCGCGATCGCGACTACGGCCTTGTCACCAGCCCGGGCCACGCTCTCACAGCCCCAGATCGGCCTCGAACGCTCCCTCTTCGAGCCGGTTCTTGATCGTGGTGAGGAAGCGTCCGGCGTCGGCGCCGTCGATGAGCCGGTGGTCGTAGGTCAGCGGCAGGTAGCAGATCGAGCGGACGCCGATCGACTCGTTGCCGAATTCGTCGACGATCACCCGGGGCCGCTTGACGATGGCCCCGGTGCCCAGCATCGCGGCCTGGGGCGGCACCAGGATCGGGGTGTCGAACAACGCCCCCTGGCTGCCGATGTTGGTGATCGTGAAGGTGCCACCGGACAACTCGTCGGGCTTGAGGTCGCCCGAGCGGGCGCGCGCGGCGATGTCGGCGATCGCGCGGGCCAGCCCGGCCAGGGACAGGTCGCCGGCGTTGTGGACCACGGGGGAGAGCAGGCCCTGCTCGGTGTCGACGGCGAAGCCGAGGTGCTCGGCGTCGTAGTAGCTGATCTCCTTGGTGTCCTCGTTGTAGCTGGCGTTGATGTTCGGGTGGGTCTTCAGCGCGTCGATCACCGCGCGGGCGATGAACGGCAGGAAGGTCAGGTTCACCCCTTCGCGTTCGGCGAACACCGCCTTGGCCCGTGCCCGCAAGCCGACGATCCTGGTCATGTCGACCTCGTGGGTCTGGGTGAGCTGGGCCGTCGCCTGCAAGGATTCGCGGGTCTTGGCCGCGGTGAGCTGCCGGATGCGGCTGGCCTTCTGCGTGGTGCCGCGCAGGTGCGCCAGCGCCGGTGCCGGGCTGGGTGCGGGCCGTCCGGACTCCGCGGCCGCCCTCGGCGCGCCGGCGGCGGCAGCCGGCGCGGGTGCCTCGGTGGGCTGCTTCTTCTGTTCCGCCGCGGCGAGCACGTCCTGCTTGCGGATCCGGCCGCCCACGCCGGTACCGTTGACCGCGCTCAGGTCGATGTCGTGTTCGTTGGCCAGCTTGCGCACCAGCGGGGTTACGTACGGCGTCCCCTCCGCCGCACCCTGGCCCTGCGACTCCGCAGCGGGCCGCGAGGGTGCCGGTTCGGCCTTCGGCGCGGGCTTGGGTTCGGGCTTGGGCTCGGCTTTGGGTTCGGGCTTGGGTTCGGGCTTGGGTTCGGCTTTGGGCTGAGGCGCCGGCTCGGGTGGGGACGGCTTGGTGGGGGCGGCGGCCGCGCCGGTTCCCGAGCCGATCCGTGCCAACTCGCCGCCGACGGGGACCGTGGCGTCCTCCTCGGCGGTGATGCTGACCAGCACACCGGCCACCGGCGAGGGGATCTCGGTGTCGACCTTGTCGGTGGACACCTCCACCAGCGGTTCGTCGACCTCCACCGAATCGCCGACCTTCTTCAGCCAGCGGGTGACCATGCCCTCTGCAACGGACTCGCCGAGCTCGGGCATCAGCACCGGGGTGGCGTCGCCGGAAGCCTGGGAGGGTTGCGGGGCCTGCGACTGCGCGGGTGCCGCGGGCTCGGGTTCCGGTTCGGGCTCGGCCTGCGTCTCGGGCTCCGGGCGGCTCGGCGCCTGCGCACCCGCCCCGCCGTCCTCGGCGGCGTCGCCGATGACGGCCAGCTCGCCGCCCACCTCGACGGTGTCGTCTTCGCGGGCGACGATCTTGGTCAGCACCCCGGCCGCCGGGGAGGGGATTTCGGTGTCGACCTTGTCGGTGGACACCTCGACGAGGGGCTCGTCGACTTCGACCGTGTCGCCTTCCTGCTTGAGCCATCGCGTGACCGTCCCCTCGGTGACGCTCTCACCGAGTGCCGGCATCTGGACGGAGAAGGCCATCTTTTCTGACTCCTCGAATCGCTGGTGGGTCGGCGCAGGTCGACGCACGGTGGTGTACCGGCGGTAAACCGAGTCGGCGTCGGAACTATCCCGTCGCTATCTTGTCATCGCCGCGGGAACGGCACACATTCAGGGCGGCCGCGCGCCGATGCCGGGGCGACCGTCAACCCGCTTGCTACGGTGTGGCCACTGCTGGTCACGGTGCCAGTCAGGGGCAGGCAGAGCACATCGGGGGTGGCGGAGGTCAGATGGCGGCAACACAGCAGGTTTCCCAGCATTTCGTCGACAGTACGGACGGGGTGCGCATCGCGGCCTACGAAGAGGGCAACCGTGCGGGCCCGACCGTCGTCCTGGTGCACGGCTTTCCCGACTCGCACGTGTTGTGGGACGGGGTCGTGCCGCTGCTGGCCGAGCGGTTCCGCGTCATCCGCTACGACAACCGGGGGGTGGGCGGCTCGTCGACCCCCAAGCCGGTCGCCGCGTACACCATGCAGCGCTGCGCCGACGACTTCGCCGCGGTCACCGGTGCGCTGTCGCCCGGCCAGCCCGTGCACGTGCTGGCCCACGACTGGGGGTCGGTGGGGGTGTGGGAGTACCTGAGCCGGCCCGGCGCCGCTGACCGGGTCGCCTCGTTCACGTCGGTGTCGGGCCCCAGCCAGGACCAGCTCGTCGCCTACATCTTCGGCGGGCTGCGGCGGCCGTGGCGGCCGCGCACCTTCGCCCGGGCGATCAGCCAGGCGCTGCGGCTGACCTACATGGTGTTCTTCTCGATACCGGTGCTGGCGCCGCTGGTGCTGCGGCTGGCGCTGACGAGCAAGGCGGTCCGGCGCCACATGGTCGGCAGCATCCCCGACGACAAGATCCACCACTCCGCCGGGCTGGCCGCCGACGCCGCCCGCTCGGTGAAGACCTACCGCGCCAACTACTTCGCCGCGTTCGCCAGGAAGCGGCCGATCCCGGTGATCGACGTGCCGGTGCAGTTGATCGTCAACACCGACGACCCCTACGTGCGGCCCTACGGCTACGACGACACCGCGCGCTGGGCGCCGCGGCTGTGGCGCCGCGACATCAGGGCCGGTCACTTCTCCCCGATGTCGCACCCCCAGGTGATGGCGACCGCGGTGCACGACGTGGCGGACCTGGCCGAAGGCCGCCAGCCCAGCCGCGCGCTGCTGCGCGCGCAGGTCGGCCGCCCCCGCGGGGACTTCGGCGACACCCTGGTCGCGGTCAGCGGAGCCGGCAGCGGAATCGGCCGCGAGACCGCGTTCGCCTTCGCCGCCCACGGCGCCGAAGTCGTCGTCAGCGACATCGACGAGGCGTCCGTCAAGGAAACCGCGGCGGAGATCGCCGCGCGCGGCGGCGTCGCGCACAGCTACGTGCTCGACGTGTCCGACGCCGACGCGGTCGAGGCGTTCGCCGAGCGGGTCAGCGCCGAACACGGCGTCCCCGACATCGTCGTCAACAACGCGGGCATCGGGCACGCCGGCGGCTTCCTGGACACCCCCGCCGAGGAGTTCGACCGCGTGATGGACGTCAACTTCGGCGGCGTGGTGAACGGCTGCCGGTCGTTCGCGCGGCGGTTGGTCGAACGCGGCACCGGCGGGCACATCGTCAACGTGGCGTCCATGGCCTCCTACTCCCCGCTGCAGTCGCTGAGCGCCTACTGCAGCTCCAAGGCGGCGGCCTTCATGTTCTCCGACTGCCTGCGGGCCGAGCTCGACACCGCCGGCATCGGGCTGACCACCATCTGCCCCGGCGTCATCAATACCAACATCATCAAGACCACCCGCATCGACGCGCCCCAGGGCAAGAAGGAGCGGGTGGCCGGTCGCCGCGGACAGCTCGGCATGCTGTTCGCGCTGCGCCATTACGGCCCCGAGAACGTCGCCAACGCGATCCTGTCGTCGACCCGCAAGAACAAGCCGATCCGCCCGGTCGCGCCGGAAGCCTACGCGTTCTACGGCCTTTCGCGGTTCGCGCCCCAGGCGTTGCGCAGCACCGCGCGGCTGCGGGTGATCTAGCCGGAGGCCGGCACGCCGCCGCGCGAACGATCGAGGTCAGCGACCGCCGAGAAGGCGCTGCTTCTGTTCGACGAACTCCGTGTCGGTCAAGGCGCCCCTGTCGCGGAGTTCGGCGAGTTTGCCCAACACTTCGGTGATCTCGCGCAGCTCGGCAGCGGTACCGGCCGGCCGGCCGCTCGAGGCCGTGCGCGACCGTTGCTCGCGGTCCCCGACGGCCGCCCCGGCCCGTACCCGACTGCCCGGCGCGCCGCCCTCGTCGCCCGGCCGGTCTTCTCGGGAACCGGACGCGGCGCGCGAGGGAAACGCCATCAGCGGCGTCCCACCGAAGAGGGGCATGTCGCCGAACGGGCCAAGGCCCGAACGAGGGGCCGGGACGGAACCGGCGATCGGCGCTTCCGCGGCGGCCAGACGCATCTCCGGGGCCGCCGACGTCCAGCCCGCCGGCACCGACAGCCGGCCGCGGGAGCCCGCACCGCCCATCTGCGCCGACACCGACGTGGCCGCCTCCGGCGGGCGCGCCGCCTTCCCCGTCCCCGCCGGCCGTTCCGGTGCCGCCGGCGCGGCCTGGGCTTTCTCCCCGGCACCCGGCCCCGCGACGTTGTGTTCAGCCTCGGAGATGAACCCCGCGGCGCCCGACACCCCGATCAGCCCGAAACCGTTGCCCAGAAATCCGGAGCTGAGTTCCACCAGGTCATAGACATTCGTGAAGTTCGAAAAGCCGGTCAAACCGAAGGGTGCCGCCGCCAGCGCCTGCAACGCATTCGGCACCGCGGACATCAGCGCGCCACTCGACAGCGCCGCCTGTGCGTGCCCGGCCGAGGTGGCGGCGGCCCCGGCGGCCGCGGCGCTCTGTGCGATGACCCCGCCCTGGTCGGTGGTCGGCCGTGGCGGGGCGAACGGGGTCACCTCCGAGGCCGCCCGCGAGGTACCGGCATAGCCGTACATCACGGCGACGTCCTGGGCCCACATCTCGGCATAGGCGACTTCGGTGGCCGCGATCGCCGCGGTGTTCTGGCCCAGCACATTCGTCGCGATCAGCGACATGAGCTGTGCACGGTTGGACGCGATCACCGGCGGCGGCACCGTCATCGCATGCGCGGCCTCGTATGCCACCACGGCAGCCCTGACCTGGGCGCTGGTCTGGCCGGCCTGCGCGGCGGCGGTACTCAGCCATGCCACCTGCGATGCGGCCGACGCCGCCATCGACGCCGCGGACGGCCCCTCCCACGGTTCGCTGGTGAGCTCGGAGACCACCGACTCGAGGTTGGCCGCGGTGGTGTGCAACTCGTTGGCCAGCTCGTCCCATGCCCACGCGGCGCTCAGCATCGACCCTGCACCAGGACCCGCATAGACGCGCCCGGAGTTGACCTCCGGCGGCAAAAACGCAAAATGCATGTGTGCTTGGCTATCCCCTGCATCCCCGGGGGCGTCCTCGGCGGCCCCCGGTCACGTCCCCTTCGTACCACGCGCCGCCGATCCCGGGTCGGCCCCGGGCTCGACGCCGGGTCATCCTGCCTGCGGATCCTGCACGGCAACAGGCGTTTTCACCCAACGCGGCGATCCCGGTCACGGCTCACCGGCATCGATCGACGGCGCGCGGCACGAACGGGTCGGTCTAGACGGACGGGGCCGCGCCCTCGGACCGTCGGACCAGGAACGCGCCGGCGACCGCCAGCACCCCGACCACCGTCAACGGGATCGTCCACGCCCGCCGGCTGCCCACCGCCGAGCTGCACTGCGCGACGTAATCGGGCGAGTGCGGAGCGAATTGACCGACGACCGGGATGTTCGCCCCGGTCTGGTTGTTGGTTGTCTGCGTCGCGTTACGGGCGCTCTGCGTGTTCTCCGCCACGGCGTTCCCGCATCCGATGGAATTTCCGTTCCCGTCGGAAATGGAAACCGGCACCAGCAAACCGATCACACCGGCCAGCAACAGCACGGCGCCCACCGCCACGATCAACCGTCGTACCGTCACGATCTCGCCTTTCTCGTCAGCGAATGAAAACGCTGGGAGATTAGCCACTGGGGGCGGCCAGTAAACCTGCAGTTCGCCAGGGTCCGGTGCTTGGCTCCCGTCCGGGTGGGTACCCGGCGGCGGTAACCCGAGCAGCGAAAGGATTTGCCGTGATCATTGCGACGCGGGACGTGGCCGTGCCCTGCCAGCGGGTCTGGGACGTGATGGCCGACGGGTGGACCTACACGCAGTGGGTGGTGGGCAACAGCCGCACGCGCGCCGTCGACCCGACCTGGCCGGAACCGGGCACCTCCATCCGGCACTCGGTCGGTGGTTGGCCGCTGGTCATCAGGTGAAGTGAGGTGCCGGGGGACGCCGCCGACGCCGTGATCGTCGGGGCCGGGCACCACGGGCTGGTCGCCGCGGCGATGCTCGCCGACGCGGGGTGGGACGTGCTGGTGCTGGAGGCGCAGCACGAGCCCGGCGGCGCCGTGCGCAGCGCCGAGCTGACACCGGGCTACGTCACCGACCTGTGCAGCTCCTACTACCCGATGACCGTGGCCTCACCGGCGATGGCCGCGCTGCGGCTCGAGGAGCACGGGCTGCGCTGGTCACACGCTCCCGCGGTGGTGGGTCACCCGCGCGGCGGCAGCGACGAGGACCCGCCGATCATCTACCGCGACCCCGCCCGCACCGCAACCGAACTGGAGCGCAGGCACCGCGCCGACGGCGAAAACTGGTGGCGGGCGGTCGAATTGTGGCAGAAGATCAAAGCGCCGCTGCTGGGCGCGCTGCTGGCCCCGTTCCCGCCGGTGCGCCCGATGCTGCGGCTGCTGCGCGAACTCGGCACCTCCGAGGCGGTGCGGCTGGCCAACCTGCTGATCCAGCCCGCCAACACGATGGTGGACCACCTGTTCGACGGCGAGGCCCCACGGGTGTTGTTGCTGGGCAACGCGATGCACGCCGACATCCCCCCGGACGCGCCGGGCAGCGGGGCGATGGGTTTTCTGATGACGATGTTCGCCCAGGACCACGGCTGGCCGGTGCCCGTCGGCGGGTCGGGCCAGCTGACAGCGGCACTGGTCAGCCGCGCCCGCTCCGCCGGCGCCCGCATCGATTGCGACCAGGACGTCGCCCGCGTCGAGGTCCGGGGCCGTCGGGCGGTCGGGGTGACCACCGCCGGCGGGCGCACGGTGCGGGCCCGGCGCGCCGTCGTCGCCGACGTGACCGCGCCGCGGCTGTTCTGCGAGATGCTGCCCGCCGACGCGGTCCCGGCCGGACTGCGCCGCCAACTCGAGCACTTCGTCTGGGACCCGCCGGTGGTGAAGGTCAACTACGCCCTCGACGGCCGGATCCCGTGGCGCGCGCAGTCCCTGGCCGCCGCGGGCACCGTCCATCTGGGCGCCGACGCCGACGGGCTGATGCGCTGGATGGCCGACCTCAACACCCGCGTGGTGCCCGAGCATCCGTTCATGCTGTTGGGTCAGACCACCACCGCGGACCCGAGCCGCTCACCGGCGGGCACCGAAAGCGTATGGGCCTACACGCATCTGCCGCGCAACGTGGCCGACGACGTGGCGGCCGAACGGCTCGCGGCAGCGGTGGACCGGGTGATCGAGGAACACGCCCCGGGGTTCGGGTCGCGGGTGATCGGCCGGTTCGTGCAGCGACCCTCGGACCTGCAGGCCAGCGACGCCAACCTGCACCTGGGCGCTTTGAACGGCGGGACCGCGCAACTGCAGCAGATGCTGATCTTTCGTCCCGCCCCGGGCATGGGGCGCGCCGAAACACCGATCGAGCGGCTGTATCTGGGCAGCGCGTCGGCCACCCCGGGGGGCTCGGTGCACGGCGCCTGCGGGCGCAACGCCGCCAACGCCGCGCTGGCCGACGCCGGCGTCACCGGCTGGCCGCGGCGCAAGCTCACCCGCTCGGTGCTCTCACGGCTGACCAGATGAGCCGGTCAGCCGTTCGCGCAGATGTCTTCCAGCACCGCGCAGATCGTGCGGGTCGGCACACCCGTGGCGCCCTTGGGGCTGTATCCCCACGGGCCGCCGGTGTTGTAGGCCGGGCCGGCCACGTCGATGTGCGCCCACGCCACCCCGTCGGCGACGAACTCGCGCAGGAACACCCCGGCCACCAGCATGCCGGCGAAGCGCTGGCCGCTGACGTTGGCCAGGTCGGCCACTCCTGACTTCAAATCGTCCTTGAGCTCGTCGGGCAGCGGCATCGGCCAGCCGTTCTCCCCGACCCGCTGCGAGATCCCCGCGACCCGGTCGCGGAACTCGTCGCTGCCCATCACCCCGGGGATGCGCGAGCCCAGCGCCACCGTCTGCGCGCCGGTCAGCGTGGAGGTCTCGATGAGGTAGTCGGGCTTGTCCTCGCAGGCCCGCACGATCGCGTCGGCCAGGATGAGCCGGCCCTCCGCGTCGGTGTTGAGCACCTCGACCGTCGTCCCGCCGTACTGCGTCAGCACGTCGCCCGGGCGCTGCGCGGTGCCCGACGGCATGTTCTCGGCCATCGGCACGGTGGCGATGACGTCGATGGGCAGCTGCAGCTGCGCGGCCAGGGCGACGGTGGCCACGACGGCGGCCGCCCCGCCCATGTCGGAGGTCATGTAGTGCATCGACGCCGCCGGCTTGATCGAGATGCCGCCGGTGTCGAACGTGACGCCCTTGCCGACCAGCGCGACCTTCTTGACCTTCTTGGCCTGTCCGGCTTTGGCCAGCCGCGACCCGCGGTGGATCAGCCGCACCAGCCGCGGCGGGCGCGACGAGCCCTGGCCGACGCCGACGATGCCGCCGTAACCGCCCTTCTGCAGGGCCTTTTCGTCGAGGATATCCACGTCCAGGCCGACGGATTCACCCAAGGCCTTTGCCCGCTTGGCGAATTCGGCGGGAAACAGGTGGCTCGGCGGGGTGTTGACGAAGTCGCGGGCGGTGGCGACCGCGGTCGCGACGGCCGCGCCGTGCGCGCTCTGCTTCTTGGCGTCCTTGGAGCCGGACAGCACGGTGATCTTGCGCAGCCCTTTGTCTTTCGGCGCCGTCTTGGCGCTGCGGAAGTCGGTGAACCGGTAGCCGCCCAGGATCAGCCCCTCGACCGCGGCCGAGCAGACGCCCTCGCCGGGCAGGTCGGCCAGGGTGGTGAGCACGGTCTCGGCGTTGCCCAGGGAGCGCGCCGCCACACCGGCGGCGCGGCGGACGGTGTCGGCCGGCCACTCCGATCGCGGCTTGCCCAGGCCCACCGTCAGCACGCTGCCCACCGGCAGCGAACCCACCACCAGCCGGTGCACCTGTTCGCTGCCGCCGGTGGCGTCCAGGGCCCGCAGGCCGGCCTCGATCTCGGTGACCGCGTCGGCGGGCAGGAACGGCTCGGCCGAGGCCACGACCGCGCCCGGCTTGTCCTCCTCGCCGGCCGACACGACCGGCACCAGCAGGACCGTGGAACCCGCGCCGCGCTTCGGCAGCGAGGTGGCGACGTTGACGGCAGGGGATCGGTAGCCCGGTTCGGTGGTCACGGGAAATCACCCTAGTCACCTGCGGCGGGTCTTGGACCCCTGCCCCGACGGGGCGGTGGCGGCGCCCATTAGGGTGGGATGGTGTGAGCGACGGGCCAGAGCTGCTGCACGGACCACTGGAAGACCGCCATCGCGAGCTGGGCGCCAACCTCGGCGAATTCGGCGGCTGGCTGATGCCGGTGTCCTATGCCGGCACCGTCAGCGAGCACAACGCCACCCGCAACGCCGTCGGCCTGTTCGACGTCAGCCACCTCGGCAAGGCGCTGGTTCGGGGGCCGGGCGCCGCGGAGTTCGTCAACACCGCGCTCACCAACGACTTGACCCGCATCGGCCCGGGCAAGGCGCAATACACGTTGTGCTGCACCGAATCCGGTGGGGTCATCGACGACCTGATCGCCTACTACGTCGCCGACGACGAGATGTTCCTGGTGCCCAACGCCGCCAACACCGCGGGCGTCGTGGCGGCGCTGCGGGCGGCCGCTGAGGCCGGTTCGGGGGCCGGCCTGACGATCACCGATCAGCACCGCGACTACGCGGTGCTGGCGGTGCAGGGGCCGCGGTCGGCCGACGTGCTCGGCGAGCTGGGGCTGCCCACCGACATGGAGTACATGGCCTACGCGGACGCCTCCTACTCGGGGGTGCCGGTGCGGGTGTGTCGCAGCGGCTACACCGGCGAGCACGGCTACGAGCTGCTACCGCCCTGGGATTCGGCGGGGGTGGTGTTCGACGCGCTGCTCGTTTCCGTGCGTGCCGCCGGCGGCGAGCCCGCCGGCCTGGGCGCCCGCGACACCCTGCGCACCGAGATGGGCTACCCGCTGCACGGGCACGAGCTCTCGCTCGACATCTCGCCGCTGCAGGCCCGGTGCGGCTGGGCGGTCGGCTGGAAGAAGCCCGCCTTCTTCGGCCGCGACGCGCTGCTGGCCGAGAAGGCGGCGGGGCCGCGGCGGCTGCTGCGGGGGCTGCGCATGGTCGGCCGCGGGGTGTTGCGCCCCGGGCTCACGGTGCTCGCCGGGGACGCCCCCGTCGGGGTCACCACCTCCGGAACGTTCTCGCCCACGCTGCAAATCGGCATCGGTCTGGCGTTGATCGACACCGCCGCCGGCATCGAGGACGGCCGGCGCGTCACCGTCGACGTGCGTGGCCGCGCGGTCGAATGCGAAGTCGTGCGACCACCGTTCGTCG
Organism: Mycobacterium cajalii; assembly: GCF_045809005.2. NCBI lineage: Bacteria > Bacillati > Actinomycetota > Actinomycetes > Mycobacteriales > Mycobacteriaceae > Mycobacterium > Mycobacterium cajalii. The sequence goes on along the minus strand of NZ_CM141436.1, from coordinate 3,710,061 downwards.
CGGCGAAAACCCATTAGCCGCCAGTTGAGTTCAGGTCGCGTTCCCGACGGCGAAAGCACCATCGCATCCGGAGATACAATCGGCGCCATGACGAGCGGCTCCCCTGAATTCACGGTTTCACGCTCGCCACATCCGGCGACCGACGCGGAACGCGAATCCATCCTGGCCGACCCGGGTTTCGGCAAGTACCACACCGACCACATGGTGTCGATCGACTACACCCACGGTCGCGGCTGGCACGACGCCCGGGTCATCCCGTACGGGCCGATCGAGTTGGATCCCTCGGCGATCGTGCTGCACTACGCGCAGGAGATCTTCGAGGGGCTCAAGGCCTACCGGTGGGCCGACGACTCGATCGTGTCGTTCCGTGCCGAGGCCAACGCCGCCAGGTTGCGCTCGTCGGCCCGGCGGCTGGCCATGCCCGAACTGCCCGACGAGCTGTTCATGGGCTCGCTGTGCCAGCTGATCGGCGTCGACAAGGCCTGGGTGCCCGCCGCCGGCGGGGAAGAGGCGCTGTACCTGCGCCCGTTCATGATCGCCACCGAGCCGGGCCTGGGGGTGCGGCCGGCCAAACAGTTCCGCTACCTGCTGATCGCCTCCCCGGCCGGCGCCTACTTCAAGGGTGGCATCAGCCCGGTCAGCGTCTGGGTGTCGACGGAGTACGTGCGGGCCTGCCCGGGCGGCACCGGTGCGGCCAAGTTCGGCGGCAACTACGCCGCCTCGCTGCTGGCCCAGGCCGAGGCCGCCGACAACGGTTGCGACCAGGTGGTGTGGCTGGACGCCGTCGAACGCCGCTTCGTCGAGGAGATGGGCGGGATGAACATCTTCTTCGTCTTCGGCAGCGGCGGCTCCGCGCGGCTGGTCACCCCGGAGCTGTCCGGCTCGCTGTTGCCGGGCATCACGCGGGATTCGTTGCTGCAGTTGGCGATCGACGCGGGCTTCAGTGTCGAGGAGCGCAAGGTCGACATCGACGAGTGGCAGAAGAAGGCGGCAGCCGGCGAGATCACCGAGGTGTTCGCCTGCGGCACCGCCGCCGTCATCACCCCGGTGTCGCGGGTCAAGTACGGCGACGGCGAGTTCACCATCGCCGACGGCGAGCCCGGCGAGGTGACGATGGCGCTGCGCGACACGCTGACCGGGATCCAGCGCGGCACCTTCGCCGACACCCACGGCTGGATGGCCCGGCTGGGCTAACCGCTCACCCCTGGAAGCCGGCCAGCGTCACCGCGCCGACCGTCGTCGTCACCTCGATCGCGGCGCCCAGCACGTCACCGGTGATGCCGCCGAACCGCCGCACGCAGTGCTTCGCCAGGACCGCGCCGCAGCCCACCGCCACCAGCATCGCCACCGGCCCCTGCCACGGCCGCGGAGCGGCCGGCACGGACGCGGCGAGCAACACCGCGACCCAGGCCGCCGCCACCGCCGCGGGCTGGCTGCCGGCGACGCGGGCGCCCAGGGCGCTGCCCTCGGCCGCCGGGACCGCCCGGCGACAGGCAAGCACCGCGGTGACCCGGCCCGCGACGACCGCCACGACGATCCCCGCCGGCGGCAGAGCCGCGAACGCGAAACCCTGCAGCGCGATCACGAGCACGACGGCGGCCACGCCGAACGCCCCGGTGGATCCCTCGCGCATCACCGCCAGCGCGCGCGGCGGCGGCCCGTAGCAGCCCAGCCCGTCGGCCGTGTCGGCGACGCCGTCGAGATGCAGGCCGCGGGTCGCGAGCAGCAGCACCGCCACGGCGAGCAGCCCGGGCAACGGGCTGGCCGGACCGAACGCCGCCGCGCCGCCCCACACCAAGGCCGCGGCCAGCGCCCCCAGGGCGGCGCCGACCACCGGCAGCGCGGTCATGGCGCCCCGGCCCAGCGGGACGGTCGCGGCGCGCGGGACCGGCAGCACCGTCCCGAACGCGAAAGCCGTTGCCAACGAACGGATCACGGGCAGGGTCGGTCGGAGACGCCGGCCTCGCCGAAGGTTGCCATGGACGCCAGCGTGGCCACCGCGGCGCGCAGCACCGGCAGCGCCGCCGCCGCGCCGCTGCCCTCGCCCAGCCGCATCCCCAGGTCCAGGATCGGCTCCAGCGACAGGGCCGCCAGGGCCAGCGTGTGGCCCGGCTCGGCGGAGCGGTGACCGGCCTGCCACCACTGCCGGGCGCCCGGGGCCAGGCGCTCGGCGACCAGCGCCGCGGCCGTCACCGCCATGCCGTCGAGCAGCAGCGGCGTGCGCCGCACCGCCGCCTGCGCACAAAAACCCGCCATGGCCGCCAGGTCTGCACCGGCGCAGCAGCGCAGCAGGCCCACCGGGTCGGGCAGCACCAGCCGCGTCCGGAACAGCGCATCGCGCACGGCGGCCGTTTTGCGCACCCACGCGGCGTCGTCGATCCCGGTGCCGAAGCCGATGGCCGCGACGGGCTCGGTGTTGGTCAGCGCCGCCACCAGCACCGTCGCCGGGGTGGTGTTGCCGATCCCCATGTCGCCGGCGATGAGCAGGTCGGCGCCGGCGTCGACCTCTTCGTCGGCGATGCGCCGGCCCGCGTCGATCGCCGCGACGGTCTCCTCGTCGGTCAGCGCGTCCTGCACGCTGATGTCGCCGCTGCCGCGCCGCACCTTGTGGGCGCCGATCCGCTCGGAGACCGCGTCGGCGTCGACGGCCAGGTCCGCGACCCGCACCGTCGCCTCCGCGATCTCGGCCATCACGTTGATCGCCGCGCCGCCGGCCGCGATGTTGGCGACCATCTGGGCCGTCACCTCCGGCGGATACGCCGACACCCCGGACCGGGCGACGCCGTGGTCGCCGGCGAACACCACCACCCGGGCGCGCCCGAACTGCCGCGGCGGGCACTGGGCCTGGCACGACGCGATCCAGACCGCCAGGTCCTCGAGGCGGCCGAGGGCGCCCCGCGGTTTGGTCAGAATGTCCTGACGGGCGCGGGCGGCCGCGGCGACGGCCGCATCCGGCGGCGAGATCGGCGGGAACTCCATCAGATTCCCGACGCCGGCTTGATCGGCTTGATCGGCAGCGCCTGCCCGGCCACGACCAGCACCACCCGATCGCACAACTCGGCGACGCGCTGGTTGAGCCCGCCCAGTTCGTCGGCGAACCGGCGCCCGGACGCGGTGGCCGGCACCACGGTCAGCCCGACCTCGGGGCTGACCAGCACCAGCGGGGCGGCGAACGCGGCGACGGCGGCCAGCATGTCGTCGATCATCTCGTGCACCGGCTCCGCCGGCGACCCGTTTCCCCACGCGTTGTTGCGGTCCAGTACGGCCGTCAGCCAGGCGCCGAGATCGTCGACCAGCGCCGGGGCGTGCGGCAACTGCCGCAACTGGGCGGCGATCTCCCCGGTTTCCACCGTCGCCCAGTGCGCGGGCCGGCGGCCGCGGTGCCGCGCGACGCGTTCCGACCAGGCCGCGTCGGTCTCGTCGACGGGGCCGGGGGCCAGGTAACGCACGGGCTCGCCGGGCGGCAGCGACCCGGCGATGGCTTCCTCGGCCCAGCGCGACTTGCCCGACCTGATCCCGCCGAGCACCAGCGTGCGCACCGGGGTCAGGCGGCTTTCAGGTGACGCTCAGCCGACACTGCTGCCGCGCTCGACCTGGGGCTTGGGCGCCCGCATCCGGCGCATCTGGGAGGCCCGACTGGCGGCGTAAAGGCCCAGCTTCCAACGGCTTTCGGTGTTCTTCGGGAATTTCGCGTCGACCATTCTGGTGACCTTGCGGCCCAGGATGAACGCGTCGACAGCCATCACCGCCATCAGCACCAGCATCGCCGGGGACATGTAGAGCTGCACCTGGGGGACCGCGAACATCACGAACAGCAGGAACAGCGTCGCCGGCATGAACAGCCCCAGCAGGTTGCGCCGGGAGTCCACCACGTCACGCACGTACCGGCGTATCGGCCCCTGGTCGCGCGGCAGCAGGTAGCCCTCTTCGCCGGCCATCATGCGCTCGCGGCGCTCGGTCATCCGGGCCCGGCTGGCGGCCTTGTCGGCGCGGCGCTCCTCGCGGCTGAGCTTGGGCTTGGCGAGCGATTTGCGCCGGGCCCGCGCCTCCGAGGCGGTCATGGGCGCAGGCGCGACCGGTCCCTTCTTGGCGCTGCGCCGGGCGTCGTTGCGTTTGGGGGTGGGCCGGCCCTTGGGTGCGGTGCGGCGCGACTCGCCGTGGGCTCCGTCGCCGGAACCGGAGCGCGGCTCCGGCGCGCCTTCGCCGAGGTCGTCTTCGTGGCTCTTCCCGCGGCCCAGTAGCTTCACAGCCGCCAGGTTACTTCGCGGCGGGCCCGGCACGGAATCGCCCCGGAAAGCATCGCTATTAGCCATGCGCCAGCGATGAGGATGGCCCTACGCTTAGGCCTGTGCTGAACGGCTGGCTGTGATGGACGATGGCTCGATGGCGTCGGGTGGTGGCGCCGCCGGCCTCGCGCCAGGTCGTCTGCAGCTACCGGCCATGCTGGTTCTGGTGGCCCCGGACTGCTACGGCGACAGCCTGTCGGCCGTGCAGGCGGCCGCCTCCATCGCGACGGGCTGGACGCGGTCACGGCCGGGCGACCGGTTCATCGTGGCCCCGCAGTCCGACGGCGGCCCGGGTTTCGTCGAGGTGCTGGCCAACCGGCTGGGGCAGAAGCGGCGCCTGAAGGTGTCCGGGCCGCTGGACACCACGGTCCGCGCCGACTGGGTGCTGGATGCCGCGTCGGCGACGGCATACCTGGAGTGCGCCCAGGCGTGTGGCCTGGCCCTGCTGGGCGGCCCGCCGACCCCGGAGACCGCGCTGGCGGCCCACAGCAGGGGAGTGGGGCAGCTCATCGACGAGGCGCTGTGCTACGGGGCCAGGCGGATCGTGGTCGGGCTGGGCGGCAGCGCCTGCACCGACGGCGGCCAGGCCATGATCACCGAGCTGGGCGGGCTGGACACCGCGCGGCGACGATTGGCCGGCGTCGAGCTGATCATCGCCTCGGACACCGAATACCCGCTGACGGGCCCATGGGGGGCCGCCCGGGTCTTCGGTCCGCAGAAGGGTGCCGACACGGCCACCGTCGCGGCCCTGGAGGTGCGCCTCGAGGCGTGGGCGCTCGAACTGGAAGCGGCGGCCGGACGTGACGTGAGTTCCGAACCCGGGGCGGGGGCCGCCGGCGGCATCGGCGCCGGGTTGCTGGCGCTCGGCGCCAGGTGCGAGTCGGGCGCCGCCATCATCGCCGAGCACACCCACCTGGCCGACGACCTCGACATCGCGGAGCTGATCCTGACCGGGGAGGGGCGATTCGACGAGCAGTCCCTGCACGGCAAGGTGGTGGGGTACCTCGCCGACGAGGCCCGCCCGCGGGGCATCCCCGTGATCGTGCTGGCCGGGCAGGTCGACCTGGACAATTCGGCGGTGCGCACCGCGGGCATCATGTCCGCCTTGTCGATCGCCGACTACGCCGGCTCGGCGCGGCTCGCGCAGGCCGACGCGGCCAACCAGCTGATGGGATTGGCCTCACAGGTGGCGGCACGGCTCGGGAATAGCGGTCCGGCGAGGTACCGTTGAACGTGTGGGTTTTCCGGAGCCGATGGGGCCCCGCTGAAGCCGACCCACCCAACCACGAGGCATGCATGCGCATGCAGTACCGATGAGGCATGTAGGAGAAGCAATGACGGTGCAAAACGAGTCGGACGCCAAGACCCACGGCGTGATCCTGACCGAGGCCGCTTCCGCCAAGGCGAAGTCCCTGCTCGACCAGGAGGGCCGTGACGACCTCGCGCTGCGCATCGCGGTCCAGCCGGGTGGCTGCGCCGGCCTGCGCTACAACCTCTTTTTCGACGACCGGACGCTGGACGGCGACCTGACCGCGGAGTTCGGCGGCGTCACCTTGACGGTGGACCGGATGAGCGCGCCCTACGTCGAGGGTGCCTCCATCGACTTCGTCGACACGATCGAGAAGCAGGGCTTCACGATCGACAACCCCAACGCCACCGGCTCGTGCGCCTGCGGGGACTCCTTCAACTGACCCGATGACGAGCCGCTGACCGGGTCGCGGCTGCGCGGGCGCTAGTACGAGCCGCCGGTGCGCAACACGTACGAGCAGACCATGATCTGGCCGCGCTGGAAGAGCAGCTGCGCGATGCCCTGCACCTGCCCGCGCATCGGGCCACCGGTGGCAGGGGAGACGCGCATCGTGAACAGCGCCTGAGCCTGGTACTGCGACAGGTACACGATCTTGTCGATCGAGGTCACCTCGACCTGGGAGAACTGCTTGCGGAACGCGTCGCTGGCGAGCCGGGCCAGCGCCAGGTCCGAGCGTTTGTCACGCACCCCGTCGTACATGCCGCACAGCGCGTTGTGGACGACGACGTCGAGCTCGCGGTGGTCCAGCGCGTTCAGGTACTCCTGAATCGCCGTCTTGGCCGCCGACTCCGAGAACGTCGCGCCGGTGTTGGCCCCATTGGTGCGCACCCCGTACACGATCGCCACCGTCGTCACGGCGGCCAGCGCGATGGCCACCAGAACACTGACAAGCAAACGTCGCTTGGACCGTCGCTGCGGGTAGCCGACCGGCGCGGGCGGCGGACCTGCATAATTGGGCGGCAGGGGTCCCGCGGGGCCCCCGAAGACCGGGTTGCCGGCGGCGTGCTCGTCGGGATACTCGAGCGGCCGGGATTCCGGGCGCGGCGCTGGACGGTCGCTTCCGACGGTGTGGTTCGGCGGGTGCGGACCGGCCATCGTGGGTCTCCTACGGTGGTAGTTGGGGCGCCCGGTAGACATCGGGGGCGGCAAACGCCCGCGCTCGGGTGTGGGCACGGGTCTCGCGACTGGTCAGGTTTGTAGGCAGGCTAGCGCACCGGCACCCGCAGACCGTGGACGCAACGGCGGTCGATGCACGTGAGTAAGCTAGACAACCTTAGTAATGGAGGGTGGAGATTTCGTGACGATCGCGGTAACCGGTTCGATAGCGACCGACAACCTGATGCGGTTCCCCGGCCGCTTTTCCGAACAGCTGCTGGCCGATCATCTGCAGAAGGTCTCGCTCAGCTTCCTGGTGGACGACCTGGTCATCCATCGCGGCGGTGTGGCGGGCAACATCGCCTTCGCCATCGGGGTGCTCGGCGGTGAGGTGGCCCTCGTCGGTGCCGCCGGCGACGACTTCGCCGACTACCGCAAGTGGCTGCTGGCCCACAACGTCAACTGCGACCACGTCCTGATCTCCGACAGCGCGCACACCGCGCGCTTCACCTGCACCACCGACGTCGACATGGCCCAGATCGCGTCGTTCTACCCCGGCGCCATGTCGGAGGCCCGCAACATCAAGCTGGCCGACGTGATCTCGGGTATCGGCAAGCCCGAGCTGGTGATCATCGGCGCCAACGACCCCGAGGCGATGGTCGTGCACACCGACGAGTGCCGCAAACTGGGGCTCCCGTTCGCGGCCGACCCGTCCCAGCAGCTGGCCCGGCTGTCGGGGGACGAGATCCGCAAGCTCATCGACGGTGCGGAGTACCTGTTCACCAACGACTACGAATGGGACCTGATGCTGTCCAAGACCGGCTGGACGGAGGCCGACGTCATGGCGCAGATCGGCCTGCGGGTCACCACGCTGGGCCCCAAGGGCGTGGACGTGGTGCAGCCCGACGGCACCAGCATCCACGTCGACGTGGTGCCCGAGACCAGTCAGGTCGACCCCACCGGCGTCGGCGACGCCTTCCGGGCCGGCTTCCTGACCGGGCGCAGCGCCGAACTGAGCCTCGAGCGCTCGGCGCAGCTGGGCTCGCTGGTGGCGGTGCTGGTGCTCGAGTCCACCGGGACCCAGAACTGGGACTGGGACCACGAGGTCGCGAAAACCCGGCTGGCCGGCGCCTACGGCGACGAGGCGGCCGCCGAGATCACGGCGGTGCTCACCTAGGCCCGCTCGCGCTCAGAGTTGGACGGGGTAGACCGGCTCGCTGATCTGCGGTACGACGCTGTGCTCGACGAAGATGGCGTGCCAGAGCATGAAGATCAGCACCGTCCACAGCCGGCGGCTGTGATCGCTGACGCCGTTGCGGTGCTCGTCGAGCATGCGGCGGACGGCGGGCAGGTCGACCAGGCGACCGGCCTGCGAGGAGTCCACCATCGCGTAGGCCCACTCCAGCAGCTCGCCCGCGCGCAGCCAATGCCGGATCGGCACCGGGAAGCCCAGCTTGGGCCGGTGCAGCACGTGGGCCGGCACGACGGGCTCCAGCGCGCGGCGCAGCGCGTACTTGGTGGTCGTGCGGGTGATCTTCGCCTCCACGGGCAACCGGGACGCGACGGCGAACACCTCCGGGTCCAGAAACGGCACCCGCAGCTCCAGCGAGTTGGCCATCGTCATCTTGTCGGCCTTGACCAGGATGTCGCCGCGCAGCCAGGTGAACAGGTCGAGGTGCTGCATGCGGGCCACCGGGTCCCAGCCGGCCGATTCGGCGTACACCGGGGCGGTGACGTCGGTGTGCGTCCAGTCCTCGCGGAACCCGGGCAGCACGGCGCGCAACTGCGCGTCGGAGAAACTGCGGGCGTTGCCGTAGTAGCGCTCCTCGAGCGTCAGCGATCCGCGGTGCAGCAGGCTCTTGCCGCGCATGCCCTCGGGCAGCGGCCCCGACATCTTGCCCACCGACCGTCGGACCGGCCGTGGCAGATAGTCGAACGGCTTGAGCGACAACGGTTCCCGGTAGATGGTGTACCCGCCGAACAATTCGTCGGCGCCCTCCCCGGAGAGCACCACCTTGACGTGCTTGCGGGCCTCGCGCGCGACGAAGAACAGCGGCACCAGCGCGGGGTCGGCGACGGGCTCGTCGAGGTACCAGACGATCTCGGGCAGCGCGGCGACGAACTCCTCCGGGCTGACGACCTTGGCGATGTGGCGGGCGCCGATCGCCTCGGCGGAGGCCACCGCCACGTCGATCTCGGAGAAGCCCTCCCGCTCGAAGCCGGTGGTGAACGTGATCAGCCGCGGGTTGTGGCGGATGGCCAGCGCCGCGATGGCGGTGGAGTCGATGCCCCCGGACAGAAAAGCGCCCACCGTGACGTCGGCGCGCATGTGCTTGGCCACCGAGTCCTGCAGCACCGCGGTGATCTCGTCGTAGCGGGCCTGCTCGGTGTCGCGGGTCAGCGGCGTGGCGGCGAAGCGCGGCACGAAATAGCGGGTGACTTCCGGCTGCCGTCCGGGCCGGATCCGGGCATAACAGCCCGATTCCAGCCGGCGCACCCCGCGGTGCAGCGTCTCGGGCTCGGGCACGTACTGCAGGACCGTGTAGTGCTGCACGGCCCGCTCGTCGATCGCGGTGTCGAACCCGACCAGCCCGGCCAGGTCCAGCAGGCACTTCTTCTCGCTGGCCACCGCGGTGCCGCCGGTGCCGGTGGCCATGAACAGCGGCTTGATGCCGAAAGGATCCCGCGCGCAGAACAGTTCGCTCGTCGCGGTGTCCCACAGCGCGAACGCGAACATGCCGCGCAGGCGGCCCAACACCTCGGTGCCCCAGTGGTGGAACCCGGCGACGATCGCCTCGCCGTCACCGTCGGTGGCGAAGGCGGCGCCGTGGCGGGCGGCCAGTTCGTCGCGCAGCTCCAGGTAGTTGTAGATCTCGCCGTTGAACACCAGCACGTAGCGGCCCGGCTGCTCGGGCGGCCCCCAGTGCAGCGGCTGGTGCGAATGGGCGATGTCGATGATCGAGAGCCGGTTGAAACCGAAGACGACCGCGCCGTCGGCGCTTGGGTCGGTCCAGGTGCCCGGCTCGTCGGGGCCGCGGTGCCGCATCAGCCGCAGCGCCGCGGTGACGGCACCGTCGACGTCGGCGGCACCGGTGGCGTCGGCAGCCGCCGGGTCCGCGACAAAGGCCAGCAGTCCGCACACGGCGCCCCAGTATGCCGCACGCGGGCGGCGCGCGTGGGCGCCGCGCGCAACATGCCCCGACGGGCCCGCGACGTGCCGCACCGCCCAACCGGCCGGGGTTTCGTCGCCCGCGTCAGGGCCGTGGTCTACGCTGCGTAGTATTCGATATCCGAGCATGGAGGCGCCAACGTGACACCTCGCGAGCAGGTCCGTTCGCACCGTTTGTCGCAGGGCAGGTTTCAAGGGCTTTCGGCCGGCCTTCCCCGTCTCCGGCCACTGGCACTGGCCGGAATGCTGGGGGTGCTCGCGGTCAGCTTGAGCGGCTGCAGCTGGTCGGAAGCGCTGGGTATGGGCTGGCCGGAGGGCATCACCCCGGAGGCACACCTGAACCGGGAGCTGTGGATCGGCGCCGTCATCGCCTCCCTGGCCGTCGGCGGCATCGTGTGGGGGCTCATCTTCTGGTCGTCGGCGTTTCACCGCAAGAAGGCGACCGACACCGAGCTGCCCCGCCAGTTCGGCTACAACATGCCGCTGGAGCTGGTGCTCACCGTGCTGCCGTTCCTGATCATCTCGGTGCTCTTCTACTTCACCGTCGTGGTCCAGGAAAAGGTGCTGCACATCGCCAAGGACCCCGAAGTGGTGATCGACGTCACGGCCTTCCAGTGGAACTGGAAGTTCGGTTACCAGCGCGTCGACTTCAAGGACGGCACCTTCACCTACGACGGTGCCGACCCCGCCCGCAAGAAGGCCATGGTGTCCAAGCCGGAGGGCGTCGACAAGCACGGTGAGGAACTCGTAGGGCCGATTCACGGTCTCCACGGTGAGGATCTCAGCTACCTGAACTTCGACAAGGTCGAAACCCTGGGCACCACCACCGAGATCCCGGTGCTCGTGGTCCCCGAGGGCAAGCGCATCGAGTTCCAGTTGGCATCCGCCGACGTGGTGCACTCGTTCTGGGTGCCCGAGTTCCTGTTCAAGCGCGACGTGATGCCCAACCCGAAGGCGAACAACTCGGTCAACGTCTTCCAGGTGGAGCAGATCAACCGGACCGGCGCGTTCGTCGGTCACTGCGCCGAGATGTGCGGCACGTATCACTCGATGATGAACTTCGAGGTCCGGGTCGTGTCGGCGAACGACTTCAAGGCCTACCTGCACCAGCGGATGGACGGCAAGACCAACGCCCAGGCGCTGCAGGCGATCAACCAGTCCCCGGTGGCTGTGACCACCCACCCGTTCGACACCCGCCGCGGTGAATTGACCACAAGCCAGTAGGTGAGGACCCTCAATGCATATCGAAGCGAGGCTGTTCGAGTTCATCGCCGGGTTCTTCGTCATCGTGGCGGTGCTGTACGGGGTGTTGACGTCGCTGTACGCCACCGGTGGCGTGGAGTGGGCGGGCACGGCCGCGCTAGCGCTGACCGGAGGCATGGCGCTGATCGTGGCCACCTTCTTCCGGTTCGTGGCACGCCGGCTCGACACTCGGCCCGAGGACTATGAGGGCGCCGAGATCAGCGACGGCGCAGGCGAATTGGGCTTCTTCAGCCCGCACAGCTGGTGGCCGATCCTGGTCGCGCTGTCGGCGTCGGTGACGGCGGTCGGCATCGCGCTGTGGCTGCCCTGGCTGCTCGCCGCGGGGGTGGTTTTCATCCTCGCCTCGGTCGGCGGGTTGGTCTTCGAGTACTACATCGGGCCCGAGAAGCACTGATTTCGCACCCGAAGGTCACAATCGGATCACGTGACCGGCGGCCGGTTCGCCAGGACGTTTTTGCCGCTTTCGGTTCGGTAGGGTTTGTCCGGGCAGGATGAGAACTTGTGAAGTGCGCGCGCAACGATGTGACCGCGGAGCCCCGCGCGCTTGTGAGGCAGTTGGACAGGGCAGGCAAAGATGAGCGGGCCGAACCCCCCGGGATGGGAACCTGAAGAAGCCGATTCCGTCAGCAAGCTCAGCCCCGAACCGGATTCCGGCAGTGAACACGGCGACGAAGCCGGGCCGGTGGAGGAGCTCGAACCCTTCGACGGCGCCGAGATGGAGGCCTCGGAGCGGGCCGGCCATACCGACGCATACTCCCGGGCCTATTCGGCGCCGGAGTCCGAGCACTTCACCAGCGGCCCCTACGTGCCGGCCGACCTTCGGCTCTACGAGTACGACGACTACGACGAGGCGCCCGAACCGGACGACGAACAACGCGCCCCGCGCTGGCCGTGGGTGGTCGGTGTCGCCGCGATCCTGGCGGCGATCGCGCTCGTGGTGTCGGTGTCGCTGCTCGTCGCGCGTACCGACACCAGCAAACTCGCCAACCCCGCCACGACCACCCCGTCCATCCCGCCGATCCAGGATCAGATCACCACGACGAAACCGCCGCCCCCGCCACCGCCACCGCCACCACCCCCGTCGACCGAGGTGCCGACCGCCACGGAAACCCAGACGGTGACGGTGACCCCGCCGCCACCGCCGCCACCGGCGAGCACTTCGGCGGCGCCGCCGGCCACCTCGACCGCCGCGGCGCCCCCGCCGACGACGACGACCCCGACCGGTCCGCGGCAGGTCACCTATTCGGTGACCGGCACCAAGGCGCCGGGGGACATCATCTCGGTGACCTACGTCGACGCGTCCGGCCGCCGGCGTACGCAGCACAACGTGTACATTCCCTGGTCGATGACCGTCACGCCGATCTCGCAGTCCGACGTGGGCTCGGTCGAGGCGTCCAGCCTGTTCCGGCTCAGCCGGCTCAACTGCTCGATCACCACGAGCGACGGCACCGTGCTGTCCTCGAACTCCAACGACGCGCCGCAGACGAGCTGCTGATGGTCAGCAAATACTCCTATCGGCGTGGCTCGGACACGATTCCGCCGGAGGCGATCGACCGCCTCCTGATCGGGGCCTGCGCGGCGATCTGGCTGGTGGTGCTCGGCGTGAGCGTCGCCGCCGCCGTCGCGCTGGTGGACCTGGGACGCGGCTTCCACAAGATGTCCGGCAACAGCACGCACACCACCTGGGTGTTGTACACCGTCATCATCGTTTCCGCGCTGATCATCGCCGGGGCCATCCCGGTGCTGTTGCGTGCCCGCCGCACGGCCCAGGAGGAGCCGCCCGCCCGGCCGACCGCCGGGGCGGCGCGCGGCCCGGCCGGTGGCGCCCCGCTGCGCACCGGTTTCTCCGCGACGACGCGCACGATGGGGGGGCGAACGCGCCAGCCGCGGGTGCAGGCGGCGGATTCGGCCGCCGAGTGGTCCGGCGAGGCGGTGGATCGTGTGTGGCTGCGCGGCACCGTCCTGCTGGCGGGCACGATGGGCGTCGCGCTGGTCGCCGTCGCGACGGCGACCTACCTGATGGCCGTCGGCCACGACGGTCCGTCCTGGGTCGGCTACGGGCTGGCCGGCGCCGTCACCGCGGGGATGCCGGTGATCGAGTTCCTGCACGTTCGGCAGCTGCGCCGCCTGGTGGCCGGTTCCGAGTAACCGGCGCGGCCCGCAGCGGCTGTTGGCCGGGCGGGGTCGGTACCGAGGCTGTCCGGCACCTGACTACGTCGACGCGCGACCGACCCGGGCACGGCCAATCCCGCACCGGTGAACGCGCGTCGTCCCGAGAGAAGCCCCGACAGAAGCCGAGCCAGGGGACCGTTCACCCGGAAACGCGGCCGGCCCCCCACCGAGGTGGGAGGCCGGCCGTTATGCGCTGACTGTCGCCGAGCTAGTGCTCGTCGTGCTCGCCGTCGGAGGAACCGACGACGGTGTCCTGGTGCTCGCGCAGGGCGGTCAGGGCGCGGTGCTCGGCGGCGTGCGTCGCCTCGCGCAGCGCCGCATCCTCGGACGCCGGGTCGGCGTACAACAGGCTGCCGCTGCCCGGCGAACCCGCCGAGCCCAGCTTGTTCATCCGCTTGGGCAGCGGCGCACCCTGGTACTCCAGCGGCAGCGGGTGCCCGTGCTCGTCGACCGGGCCGAGCGGCTGGTGCAGCTCGATGTAGGCGCCGTGCGGCAACCGCTTGATGATGCCCGTTTCGATGCCGTGCTCGAGCACATCCCGGTCGCTGCGCTGCAGCGCGATGCACCACCGGTAGGTGACGAAGTACACGATCGGTGGCAGCACCACCATGCCGATACGCCCGATCCAGGTCGTCGCGTTCAGCGAGATGTCGAACTTCAGCGCGATGATGTCGTTCATCGCGCTCAGCGTGAGCACCATGTAGAACGCGATCGCCATCGCGCCGATCGAGGTGCGCACCGGGGCGTCCCGCGGCCGCTGCAACAGGTTGTGGTGCGCGTGGTCACCGCTGAACCGCTTCTCCAGGAAGGGGTAGATGATCAGCAGGATGAATACCAGGCCCATCAGCAGTGCCACCCACACCGGGGCCGGGATGGTGTGGTGCCAGAAGTAGAACTCCCACGGCGGCCAGATACGGGCCAGACCCTCGGTCCACATCATGTAGAAGTCCGGCTGCGAGCCGGCCGAGACGTGAGAAGGCTTGTAGGGGCCCAGGTTCCAGATCGGGTTGATCTGCAGCAGCCCACCCATCAGGCCCAGCACGCCGACGATCGCCGCGAAGAAGGCGCCGGACTTGACCGCGAAGATCGGCATCACCCGGACGCCGACGACGTTGTGCTCGGTGCGGCCCGGTCCGGGGAACTGCGTGTGCTTCTGGAACCACACCATGGCCAGGTGTGCGCCGATGAGCGCCAGGATGATGCCGGGTAATAGCAGGATGTGCAGGGAGTACATGCGCGGGATGATGTAGCCCGCGTCGGCGCAGTGGTATCCCACCCCGCCGCAGGGGAAGTCGCCGCCGAACAGCGCCCAGTGCAGCCAGGTGCCGATCACCGGCATGCCCAGCGTGATCGAGGACAATGACGCCCGGATTCCGATGCCCGACAGCAGGTCGTCGGGCAGCGAGTAGCCGAAGAAACCCTCGAACATCGCCAGGATCAGCAGCAGGGAACCGATCACCCAGTTGGCCTCGCGGGGCCGCCGGAACGCGCCGGTGAAGAAGATGCGCGCCAGGTGCACCATGATGGCGGCGGCGAACATCAGCGCGGCCCAGTGGTGGACCTGCCGGACGAACAGGCCGCCGCGCACCTCGAACGAGATGTCCAGGGTCGACGCGAAGGCCTTCGACATGTCCACGCCGCGCAACGGCTGGTAGGCGCCGTTGTAGGTGACCTCGCCCATGGTGGGGTCGAAGAACAGCGACAGGTACACGCCGGTGAGCAGCAGCACGATGAAGCTGTACATCGCGACCTCACCGAGCAGGAACGACCAGTGCGTCGGGAACACCTTGTTGAGCTGCCGGCGCACCGCCGCCGACGGGTGATACCGGGTGTCGATGTCCTCGCCCTGGCGGGCCAGGACGTCGCCGATCTTGGGCGGTTTGGGGGGACTGAGCTTCGGACTCATGTGGTGCGCTCCCAGAATGCCGGTCCGACGGGTTCGACGAAGTTGCCGTTGGCAACCAGATACCCGTTGGTGTCGATGGTGATGGGCAGCTGCGCCAGGGCGCGGGCTGCGGGACCGAAGATCGGCTTGGCGTAGTGCATCGCGTCGAACTGCGACTGGTGACACGGGCACAGGATCCGGTAGGACTGCTCCTCGTACAGCGAGGCCGGGCAGCCCAGGTGCGAGCAGACCTTCGTGTAGGCGAACAGCTCACCGAAGTTGAAGCTCTCCTGGCCCTGCCTCTTGACGACGCGATGCATGTCGGTGGGTCGGATGCGGATGAGCATGACGGGGTTGCGCACGCCCATCTGGATGCCCCGCAGTTTCTCGCGTGACTCCGCTGTCGTGCCGTCGCCGTCGGACTCCCGCCAGGGGAACACCGTCTCCATGCCGCCCGCGTCGATGTCCTCCGGCCGCATCTTGATGAACGGCGCACCCTCGGTGGTGCCCGTGGCGCGCGCCAGGAAGATGGTTTCGCCGTGGTAGCGGGGGGTCCAGCCGGACGTCCAGAGGATGGCCTCCATGCCGTTTTCGGTGGGCACCACCGGCTTCCACGGGTTCTTGACCAGGCCCCCGATGAACGCCACCAGAGTGCTCAGGCCGAACGCGCCCAGGCCCATCCCCAGCGACAGCCCGACCAGCTTGCGGCGCCCGATCGACGACGTCTGGTAGGCGTCGGTCAGGTTGGCCACGACGGTCTTGCGGTCGATCTCGCGCGACGCGCCGTCATGGCGCTGCTGGATCGAGATCTCCTCGGGGATGAACCGTTTCTGGTAGAGGATCGCGCCGACGGCGATCGCCAGGATGGACAGCCCGAACGTCAGCCCGTACAGCGGCGTGGTCAGCGTGTACAGGATGCTGCCCGGGGCGTCCTTGGGCTTGTACTCCCACGGCCAGAACAAGAAGATCAGCAGCAGCGCGAGCCCGAAGAAGCCGCCGGCCAAGAGCCACAACGCAACCCCGCGCTCGGCGCGCTTCTCGGCCTTGGTGCCCTCGACGGGCCAGCGCGACTCCTTGAAGACGGTCTCGACGCCGTCGAGCTTGCCGCCCAGCTCCAGCAGTTGCTGCTGTGACATGTTGGCCAGGGTGGCGTCGTCGGGCTCCTCGGAGCCGCCGTGACTGACGTCGCTCATGCTCGCGCCCCAATCCACAGTGCCAGCCCGAGGGCCGCAACCATCCCGATGATCCACATCGCCATCCCCTCGGGTGCGGGTCCCAGACCGCCGAGGCCGTAGCCGCCCGGCTGGCGCTCCTCGGAGACCGACTTCACGTACGCGATGATGTCCTTCTTGTTGTCGAAGGACAGCTGACGGTCGGAGAACTTCGGCATGTTCTGCGGACCGGTGCGCATCGCGGCGAGGATCTGCTGCTCGTTGGCGTCGCCCAGGTCGGGTGCGTACTTGCCCGACGACAGCGCCCCGCCCTTGCCGGTGAAGTTGTGGCACGAGGAGCAGTTGAGCCGGAAGAGGTCGCCGCCGCGGCCGACGTCGTTACCGCGCAGCGACTTCATCGCCAGGCTGCCGTCGGGGTTGCGGACCACCGTCGGGCCGCCGCCGTTGGCCTGCACGAAGGCGCCGATCGCCTCGATCTGCGACTCGTCGAAGATCGGCTCCTTGCGCGGCGCCTGGGCCTCGCCGCGCATGGCGGGCATGCGGCCGGTGGACACCTGGAAGTACACGGCCTCCTCGCCGACCCCGATCAGGCTGGGTCCGTGCTGGTTCACACCCTGCAGGTTCGCGCCGTGGCAGGAGATGCAGGAGGTGTCGAACAGCTGCTTGCCGGTGCGCAGCAGCGCCGAGGACGACTCGTCGGCGACGGCCACCTGCGGCGTGGGCGTCAGCACGGCGGCCAGCCCGCCGGCGATCGTCAGCGCTATCAGCAGCAGCAGGCCGCCCGACAGGCGCCGGCGCAGCCGCCGCCGCACGCGATCGCTGCGCTGGTTAAGTGGCTTGCGGCCACCGGACCGGGTGACCCGCAGATTCTTCAACCGCTCACTCCTCTTCGTCCCGAGCCGGCTCATCGAATGAAATAGATGACGGTGAACAGCGCGATCCACACGATGTCGACGAAATGCCAGTAGTAGGAGACGACGATGCTCGCCGTCGCCTGCGCGGGCGTGAACTTGCTCATCGTCGTGCGGGCCAGCAGAAAGATGAAGGCGATCAGACCGCCCGTGACGTGCAGCCCGTGGAAGCCGGTGCACAGGTAGAAGACGGTGCCGTAGGCGCTGCCGGGGATGGTCGTGCCGTGGGTCACCAGGTGGTAGTACTCGTAGCCCTGACCGAGGACGAAGAACAGCCCCATCAGGAACGTGATCACGTACCAGCGGCGCAGGCCGAAGACGTCGCCGCGTTCGGCCGCGAACACACCCATCTGGCAGGTGAACGACGAGGCGATCAGCACCAGTGTCACCGGGACGGCCTGGAACAGATTCAGCTCGGTCGGCGGCGGCGGCCATTTTCCACCGGCCTGCGAGCGCGCTGTGAAGTACATCGCAAACAGGCCAGCAAAGAACATCAGCTCGCTGGAAAGCCACACTATGGTGCCGACACTGACCATGTTCGGTCGGTTCAGCGAATGAATCCGCGAGGTGATGGCAGTACCTGAGGTCCCGGCAGCGCTGGTCACATCCGCAAGTATGACGCTTTGTAGTTGTCGAACTCCACCCGGGGCGGCAATTCGGGTGCCGCGCGTCGCTTCCGCGGCGGTACCGGCTTGGTTGGGAGGCGGTCGGAGGCCGTGGGACCATCGGCGCGTGCCTGTGCCACCCGAGCCGTCCGAGACCCCCGCCGCCGGGCCGGCGGCGTCGTGGCGCCAGGTGCTGGCCCGGTTGACGGGCGGGCGCCCGCTGGCGCGGGGCCAGGCGGCCTGGGCCATGGATCAGATCATGGCCGGCGCCGCGACGCCCGCCCAGATCGCGGCCTTCGCCGTGGCGATGACGATGAAGGTGCCCACCGCGGCGGAAGTCGGCGAGCTGGCCGGGGCGATGCTCAGTCACGCGCGCCGGATGCCCGAGGGCGTGGTGCCCGACGATGCCGTCGACATCGTGGGCACCGGCGGGGACGGGGTCAGCACCGTCAACCTGTCCACCATGGCCGCGATCGTGGTGGCGGCCGCCGGCGTGCCGGTGGTCAAGCACGGCAACCGGGCGTCGTCGTCGCTGTCCGGGGGCGCCGACACCCTCGAGGCGCTCGGGGTGCGCATCGACCTCGAACCCGACCAGGTGGCGCGCTGCCTCACCGACCTCGGGATCGGGTTCTGCTTCGCCCCGGTGTTTCATCCGTCGTACCGGCACGCCTCGGCCGTGCGGCGCGAGATCGGCGTGCCGACCGTCTTCAACCTCCTTGGGCCGCTGACGAATCCGGCGTCACCCCGGGCCGGCCTGATCGGCTGCGCGTTCGCCGATCTCGCCGAGGTGATGGCGGGGGTGTTCGCCGCGCGCCGGTCCAGCGTGCTGGTGGTGCACGGCGACGACGGGCTCGACGAGCTGACCACGACGACCACCAGCACGATCTGGCGGGTGCAGGCCGGGACGGTGGACAAGTTGACGTTCGACCCGGCCGGGTTCGGGTTCGCCCGCGCCGATCTCGACGAGTTGCTGGGCGGCGACGCCCAGGCCAACGCGGCGGAGGTGCGCGCGGTGCTGGCCGGCGCCGGGGGGCCGGTGCGCGACGCGGTCGTGCTCAACGCCGCCGGGGCCATCGTCGCGCACGCCGGGTTATCCAGCCGCGCCGAATGGCTGCCGGCGTGGGAGGACGGGCTGCGGCGGGCCGCCGCGGCCATCGACTCGGGCGCGGCCGAACAGCTGCTCGCGCGATGGGTGCGGTTCGGCCGAGAACTCTGAGTCGCCGGCACCCGATTGCTCGCAGGCCAGCCGGGCGGAGCGCGCCGAGGCCGCCCACGCCGCCCACGCCCCGGCCGACCGCAGCGGGGACGCCCAGCCGTCGGCGTCGGGGTCGCCGACCCGCACGATGCGCACCCCGGCGCCGGCCAGCCAGCGCGCGATCAGGGCGGTCTCCTCGACGAGCGCGCCGCCCAGTGGGGCCGGGCCCGGCAGGATCGTTTGGGCGGCAGCGCAAATGGCGTCGACCACGGGCATCGGCGGCACCCCGCGCCGGGCGCTGCCGGCGGCGGCGAGCTGGCCGTGGCGGATGACCGCGAGGTGGTATCCGCCCTCGCCGTCGGGCGCCGCCGCGATCAGCTCCGGCAGGGCGGCCAGGGCGCGCAGCCGCTGGCCGCGCCACAGGGTTTCGACGGCGGTGGCGGTGCGGTCGCGCAGCCGCGCCGCGCTCTCGTAGTGGCGGCGCCCGGCCAGCGCGGTGACCTGGTCGACCGCCGCGGCCAGGGCGCTGTCGTCCTGGCCGTCGATCAGGGCCGCGACGCGCGCCACCGCCGCCGCGTACCGGGTGGCGGTGACGTCGCGCGCGGCCGGGCACGGCGACACCTCGGCCTCGGGGCAGGCGGGCCCGTGCAGCGCGGAGCGTCCCAGCCGGGTGGTGCAGGTTCGCAGCCCCGTGAAGCGGGCAAGCAGCTCACCGGTGTCGGCGGCGTCGGATCGGGAGCGAAACGGCCCGACGGCGCGGTCGTGCCGGGGAGCGCGCACCACCGCCAGCCGCGGGAACGCCTCCTCGGTCAGGGCCAGCCACCACCAGCGCTGCGGGAACCTCGACCGGCGGTTGTACGGCGGCGCGTGGGCGGCCAGCATGCGCAGTTCCCGCACGCCGGCCTCGAGCGCGTGCGCGCACTCGACGTGCTCGATCGTGGTGGCCAGGGAGACCATCTCCTTCATCCGGCCGCGGGGGTCGGCGCCGGTGAAGTACTGGCGCACCCGGCGGCGCAGGTCGACCGCGGTGCCGACGTAGAGCACCTCGCCCGCCGGCCCGCGGAACAGGTAGACCCCCGGCCGGCGCGGCAGGCCGTCCGCGAGCACCCGCTTGCGGCGCTGCGCCGGCGTCACGTCGGGCAGATAGGAGCGCAGGTCGGCGTAGGTGTACACGCCCTGGTTGCCCACCCGCTCGATCAGCGCGTGCAGCACCTCGACGGTGGCGCGGGCGTCGTCGAGGGCGCGGTGGGTCGGCTGGGCGGCGACGGCGAACAGCCGCGCCAGGGCGCCCAGCCGCACGCTGGGCGCCTCCTCGCGACGGAGCACCCGGCGGGCCAGCCGCACGGTGCACAGCACCTGCGGCCGGGGCCAGGCGATGTCGCAGCGCTCGGCCGCCGCGCGCAGGAACCCGATGTCGAACCCGGCGTTGTGGGCGACGAGCACCGCGCTCCCGGCGAACTCGAGGAACATCGGCAGGACGGCATCGATGGTCGGGGCGTCGCCCACCATCGCCGTGGTGATGCCGGTGAGTTGGACGATCTGGGGCGGGATGCTGCGCTGCGGGTCGACCAGCGTGGCGAACTCGCCGAGCACGACGCCGCCGCGGACCTTGACCGCCCCGATCTCGGTGATCGCGTCGGGCGGCGCCGTGCCGGTGCCGCGGCTGCGGCCGCCGGTTGTTTCGAGGTCGACCACGACGAAAGTCGTTTCGCGCAGCGGAATTTCGTCGGCCGTGCACGGCGTGCCCACGTCGGCGAAACTCAGTTGCGCCGCGCCACCTGCACCCATGGCTTGCCACGTTAGGCAGGACCACCGACACCGCGGGCCCGCCACGCCGCGGGCCGGTCGGGGCCGGCGGCGGGGAGATGTCGGTGCCCGCGGTTAGCGTGCGGGCAGCCCGGACACGGGGAGCGCCGACAACCAGACCGAGAGGATCGACCCGATGACACGAATCAGCGGACCCGACAGCCCAGGCGTGGCGAGGACCGAAACGTCCGAACCGGTGGTGATCGACTGCGACGACTGCGCGGTGCGCGGGCCCGGTTGCCGCGACTGCGTGGTGAGCGTGCTGCTCGGGGTGCCCGAGACCCTGCTGCAGGACGAGCGCGCCGCCCTGGAGGTTCTCGCCGACGCCGGGCTGGCGCCACGGCTGCGCCTGGTGCCGATCCGACGCGCCCGGGGATCCGGTGTGGCTTAACCGCCTTGCACCGCATACACTTCGGGCGCGGCGAACCCGCCGTCACCCACAGAGAAATGACAGAAATCTTTCCAATTTCTTAACCAACGACTTTGGACAAACGCCTTTATCGTTTCGTAACCTGTTTGAGACCTAAACCAGCTCGGCGGCCGTCGGTCCGTCGAAGGCCGTTCGAGGATGCACAATCTTGAGCTTTGACGTTAAGTACCCGATTGCGCGTGGTCTAACACGTTCTCTGGTCGGTACGTTAGCGGGCTTCACGGTGTTATCCGGCGTTTTCGCAGCAAATGTGGCCGCCGACCCCGCCCAGGACGCGCTGGCCAAACTCACCGAGCTGTCGCGGCGGGCCGAGCAGACCACCGAGGCGATGCACAGCGCCCAGCTCGACCTGAACGACAAACTGACGGCCGAGCGCGCGGCGGAGCAGAAGCACGCGGATGACGAGGCCGCCGCCGACGCGGCGAAGGCCCGCCTGGCCGGGTTCCAGCACGCGGTCGACAAGCTGGCGGCCGCGACGTACATGGGCGGCCGCGTCGACGGCATGGAAGCCATGCTGACCGCGGGATCGCCGCAGGGACTGATCGACAAGCTGGGCATGCAGCGGATCATGGCGACCCAGATGACCAACCAGATGGCCAGTTACCGCTTCGCCGGCCAGCAGGCCGCCAACGCGGAGCGGGAGTCGGCCAAGTCCGCCGCCCAGGCGAAAAGCGCGGCCGAACAGGCCGCCGCAGTCCGTGCCGGCCTGCAGTCCAAGCAGAGCCAGTTGCAGGTGCAGATCGCCGTCGTCAAGTCGCAGTACCTCGCCCTGACGGCCGATCAGCGCACCGCGCTGGCAAACCCCGGACCGGCTCCGGAAGGCGCGCCCGCGCCGGGCGCCCCCGCGCCGGAAGCGGCGCCGCCGGGCACGCCCCCGGGTGACGGCCAGGCGCCCGGTGCGCCGCCGGCGCCCTTCGGCTGGGCTGCCGCGGCTCCCGGCGGTGGCGGTGGCGGTGGCGGTGACCGCGCCAGCGTGGTGCAGGCGGCGTTGACGCAGGTCGGTTCGCCGTACGTGTGGGGAGGCGCCGCGCCCGGCGGGTTCGACTGCTCCGGGCTGGTGATGTGGGCCTTCCAGCAGGCCGGTATCGCGCTGCCGCACTCCAGCCAGGCGCAGGCCCAAGGCGGCCAGCCGGTGGCGGTGTCGGACCTGCAACCCGGCGACGTGATCACCTTCTACTCCGACGCGTCGCACAGCGGCATCTACGTCGGTGACGGGATGGTGATCCATTCCTCCACCTACGGCCAGCCGGTGCGCGTTGTTCCGATGAATGCCGCGGGCCCGATCCACGACGCCCGCCGCTACTAGGCGCTGCGGCGCGCACCCTGACGCCCCGCGGCGCCGGCGGCTGCCGATACTGCTGGCGTGGGTGTTCGTCGCCGAGGCGGTCGTGGCCGCAGCCCTGCCGCTTCGTTCGCGCCCCGACACGCCGGGGCGCCCCGCCGACCACCCGGTGGCCGCCGCGGCGGACGTGGTCGTCGGCGACAGAACCGTCCGACTGCTCGGCCCCGCCGACCGCCTGCTGGCCCGGATCGCCGCGGACGCCGGCGCCGCGGTGCGGCAAGTCAACGCCTTCTGGGGTCCCGACTGGCCGCGTGACGTCGAGGTGGTGGCCGCCGGCTCCGACGCGGAGTTCCGCGCCGCCGCCGGTGGGGGACCGGCGGCGCAGTGGGCCGACATCGCGGCCGTGACGGTCGCCGACCGCGTCGACCCCGCCCGCCGGGTGGCGGTCGGCCAGCGCATCGTGTTTGCCCCGGGCGCGGCCGCCATGAGCGCACACGCACTGCGAATCGTGCTGGCGCACGAGCTCTTTCATTACGCCGCGCGCCCCGACACCGCACTGGACGCGCCTCGGTGGCTCACCGAGGGCGTCGCCGACTTCGTCGCCCGGCCGGTCACCCCGGTGCCCGCCGGCGCCGCGGCCGGGACGCCGGCGCTGCCGTCGGACGCCGATCTGGACGCGGTGGGGCCGCAGCGCTCATCGGCGTACGACCGTGCGTGGTGGTTCGCCCGGTTCGTCGCCGACACCTACGGTGGCCCGGCGACGTTGCGCGCGTTCTACGTGGCCACGTGCGGTGCGGGGCACACCGACCTGCCCACCGCCGTGCGCGACGTCCTGGGCACCGACCCGGCGGGTCTGCTCGTCCGCTGGCGGCGGTGGCTGGCGACACCCACGGGGAGCGGACGCTCGCGCAAGCCTGGGCGGCCGGCAGGCTAGCCTGTCGCACTGTGAGCCGGGTCCTGCTGGTGACCAACGACTTTCCGCCGCGGCCGGGCGGCATCCAGTCGTATCTGGTCGAGTTCGTCGGTCGGCTGGCCGGCGCGGGGTCGCACTCCGTGACCGTCTACGCACCGCAATGGAAGGGCGCCGGGGCGTTCGACGAGGCGGCGGCCGCCGCCGGCTACCGCGTGGTGCGCCATCCCGGCACGCTGATGCTGCCGGGGCCGGCGGTCGCTGCCCGGATGTGCCGGCTGGTCGCCGACCACGGCATCGACACCGTCTGGTTCGGGGCGGCCGCCCCGTTGGCCCTGCTGGCGTCGCGGGCCCGCGGCGCCGGGGCGACCCGCGTGCTGGCCAGCACGCACGGCCACGAGGTGGGCTGGTCGATGCTCCCGGTGGCCCGGTCGGTGTTGCGCCGCATCGGCGACGACACCGACGTCGTGACGTTCGTCAGCCGTTACACCCGCTCCCGGTTCGCCCCGGCCTTCGGGCCGAACGCCTCGCTGGAATACCTGCCGCCCGGGGTGGACACCGACCGGTTCCGGCCCGACCCCGCCGCCCGCGCCGCGCTGCGGGACCGCTACCGGCTGGGCGGGCGGCCGACCGTGGTGTGCCTGTCGCGCCTGGTGCCGCGCAAGGGCCAGGACATGCTGATCAGGGCGCTGCCGTCGATCCGGCAACGCGTCGACGGCGCCGCGCTGGTCATCGTGGGCGGCGGCCCGCACGCCGACGCGCTGCGCAAACTGGCCCGCGACTGCGGGGTCGCCGAGCACGTGACGTTCACCGGCGGCGTGCCGGCCGCCGAACTGGCCGCACACCACGCCCTGGCCGACGTGTTCGCGATGCCGTGCCGCACCCGCGGCGCCGGCATGGACGTGGAGGGGCTGGGCATCGTGTTCCTGGAGGCGTCCGCGACCGGCGTGCCCGTCGTCGCCGGCGAGTCCGGCGGGGCCCCGGAAGCCGTGCGGCACAACGAGACCGGGCTTGTGGTCGACGGCCGCTCGGTGGACAAGATCGCCACCGCCGTCACCGAGTTGCTGACCGACCGCGACCGCGCCGCGGCCATGGGCGCGGCCGGCCGCAAGTGGGTGACGGCGCAGTGGCGCTGGGACACGCTGGCCGCGCGGCTGGCCGGCCTGCTCCGCGGCTGACTAGTCCTTCGCGTAGATCGCTGCGATGTCGGACGCGAACTTCTCGGCCACCACTTTGCGCTTGACCTTCATCGTGGGAGTCAGCTCCCCGGTGTCCTCGGTGAAGTCGACCGGAAGGATGCGGAACTTGCGGATCGACTCGGCGTGCGACACCGAGAGGTTGGCCTGCTTGACGGCGGCGTCCACCTCGGCGATCAGGTCGGGGTCGGTGGTCAGGTCGCCCACCGACGCGCCGGCCGCCTTGCTGTTGCGCTGCTTCCAGACGTCGAACGCCTCGGGGTCGATCGTGATCAGCGCGCCGATGAAGGGCTTGTTGTCCCCGACGACCATCGCCTGGCTGATCAGCGGGTGCCCCCGCAGTTGGTCCTCGAGCAACGCGGGTGCGACGTTCTTGCCGCCCGCGGTGACGATGATCTCCTTCTTGCGCCCGGTGATCGTCAGGAAGCCGTCCTCGTCGACGGAGCCCAGGTCGCCCGTCTTGAACCAGCCGTCGGTGAACGCCTCGGCGGTGGCCTGCTCGTTGCCCCAGTAGCCGCTGAACACCACCCCGCCGCGCACCAGCAGCTCCCCGTCCTCGCCGATGCGTAAGCTGTTGCCGGGCACCAATGTTCCGACTGTCCCGATCTTGACGTTGCCGACCTGGTTGACCGTGATCGCCGCACTGGTCTCGGTCAGGCCGTAGCCCTCGTGGATGGTGAGACCCACACCGCGGAAGAAGTGGCCCAGCCGGGCGCCCAACGGTGCCCCACCGGACACCGACGCGCGGCAGTCGCCGCCCAGCGCCGCGCGCAGCTTGCTGTAGACCAGCCGGTCGAACAGGGCGTGCTTGGCGCGCAGCCGCAGCCCGGGGCGGCCGCGGTCGCGGGCCTGGCTCCACTCGACCGCGGTCTGGGCGGCGATCGCGAAGATCCGCCCCTTGCCGTCGTTGGCGGCGTTCTGTTCGGCGGTGTTGTAGACCTTCTCGAAGACCCGCGGCACCGAGACCACCACCGTCGGCTTGAACTCCGCCAGCAGCGGAAGCAGGTTCTTGATGTCGCTGGTGAAGCCGACGGTCACCTTGTTGGCGAACGCGCCCAGCGTGAGCGCCCGGGCCAGGACGTGGGCCAGCGGCAGGAACACCAGCAGCCGCTGCCCCTCGGCCAACAGGGTCGGGAGGCACTCCTTGGTTCCCTGCGTCTCGTAGAGCAGGTTGGAATGGGTGAGCTGGCAGCCCTTGGGCCGGCCGGTGGTGCCCGAGGTGTAGATCAGCGTCGCCGGGTCCTCGGCCCGCAGCGCCCCGAGCCGCGCCGTCAGCTCGGCCGGGTCGACCGGCGCGCCGGCCTCGACCAACTGGTCGAGCGCCTTGGGGCCCGACCCGTCGATGTGCAACACCCGGCGCAGGGCGGGCAGTTCGCCGGTGAGCTCGGTGATCATCGCGGCGTGGGCGTCGGATTCGGCGAACGCCAGCACCGCCTCCGAGTCCTGCAGCACCCAGCGCACCTGCTCGGCCGACGACGTCTCGTAGATCGGCACGGTGACCGCGCCCACCGACAGGATCGCCAGGTCGAGGATCGCCCACTCGTACCGGGTCGCCGAGAAGATCGTCACCCGGTCACCCGCCTGCACCCCCAACGCGATCAAACCCAGCGCCGCGGAACGGACCTGCCCGGCCGCCTCGGCGCACGTGACGTCGGTCCAGACGCCGTCGACCCGGCGCTGGTAGATCGCGAAGCCGGGGTCCTGTCGCTCGTGTTCGAAGACCATGGCCGCGATGTTGTCGTGCTCCCCGACGCAGAAGCGGGCGGGAACGCTGTACTCACGCACTGTGTTGACCTCGATTTGGCTAGTGCTGCCGGGTCCGGCTTGCTGCACCCAGCTTAATGCGGGCTTTACTGCGCCCGGCCCGGCCCGGCGATGGTCGCCAGGCCGCGGGTGTGTGAAGCTGGGACGGTGAACAGCATCCAGATCGCCGACGAGACGTACGTCGCCGCCGACGGCGCGCGGGTCGGCGCCGCGATCGCCGATCCGTCGAACTGGCGGCGCTGGTGGCCCGACCTGCGGTTGCAGACCGTCGAGGATCGCGCCGACAAGGGCATCCGCTGGACCGTGACCGGCGCGTTGACCGGCACCATGGAGATCTGGCTGGAACCCCTGCCCGACGGGCTGGACGGCGTGGTGCTGCACTACTTCCTGCACGCCGAACCGACCGGCCTGGCGGCCTGGCAGCTGGCCAGGCTGAACCTGGCGAAGGTGATCCACCGGCGCCGGGTCGCGGGCAAGAACATGGCTTTCGAACTCAAGGCGACACTGGAACGGTCACGCGCGGCCGGGATTTCTCCGGCAGTTTGACGCTCAACGTCGGGCATGGAGAGTACCGTTTCGGGCCGGAGACCGGGTTAGTCCCGCAGCGGGCCGACGCGCTCGTGGGAGAGAGGCAGCAGCCAGGTGGCGGAGAAGACGACGCAGACCATTTATATCGACGCTGATCCCGACACGATACTGAAGGTGATCGCCGACATCGATTCCTACCCGGATTGGATCTCGGAGTACAAGGAAGCCGAGGTGCAGGAGAGAGGCGCCGACGGCTACCCCAAGGTGGCGCGTTTCGTGATGGACGCCGGAATCATCAAAGACACCCTGGTCATGTCCTACCAGTGGCCCGAGGATCGCCGCTCGCTGAGCTGGACCCTGGTCTCCAGCTCGCTACTGCGTTCGCTCGAGGGCTCGTATCGTTTGGCGCCCAAGGATTCTGGCACCGACGTCACCTACGAGCTGACGGTGGACCTGGCCCTCCCGATGATCGGGATGCTCAAACGCAAGGCCGAGCGCAGGCTCACCGACACCGCGTTGAAGGATCTGAAGAAACGAGTCGAGGCTGAGTGATTCCGTTACGCCAACCCCGGCCCGGATCAGTCTGTTCGTCGGCAAGGGCGGGGTAGGAAAATCCACTCTGGCCTCGGCGACCGCGGTCGCCGCCGCGAACCGGGGTCAGCGCGTGCTGGTGGTGTCCACCGACCAGGCGCATTCGCTGGGCGACGTGCTGGGCGTCCCGGTCCCGCCGAGCGGTGACGCCGAGGCCGTCCGGGTGCTCACCGACGACCAGTCCGGTGCCGGTCTCCTCGACGCGCTGGCCCTCGACACCCTGGCCCTGCTCGAGGCCCGCTGGCAGCAGGTGGTCGGCGCCGTGGACCGCAGGTTTCCCGACTCCGAGCTGGGCACCATTGCCCCCGAAGAACTTTCGGCCCTGCCGGGCGTGCAGGAAGTCCTCGGCTTGCACGCCGTCGGTGAGCTTTCGGCCTCCGGGCGCTGGGATCTCGTCGTCGTCGACTGCGCCTCGACCGCCGACGCGTTGCGGATGCTGACCCTGCCCGCCACGTTCGGGCTCTACGTCGAGCGCGCGTGGCCGCGCCACCGCAGGTTGTCGATCGCCGCCGACGACGGCCGCTCGGCGGCGGTGGTGGAGTTGCTGGAGCGCATCAGCGCGGGTGTCGACGCGCTCGGCGCACTGCTGACCGACGGCGAGCAGGTCGGTGCGCACCTGGTGCTGACCCCGGAGCGGGTGGTGGTGGCCGAGGCGGTCCGGACCCTGGGCTCGCTGGCCCTGATGGGGGTGCGCGTCGAGGAGCTGATCGTCAACCAGGTTCTCGTACAGGACGAGTCCTACGAGTACCACAACCTGCCCGCCCACCCGGCGTTCTCCTGGTACGCCGAACGCATCTGCGAACAACGGGTCGTCCTCGACGAACTGGCCGCCGCCATGGGTGACGTCGCGCTGGTGGTGACCCCGCACCTGTCCGGCGAACCGATCGGCCCCAAGGCGCTGGGCGCACTGCTCGACAGCGCCCGCCGGCAGGGTACGGCCGCGCCGCCGGGCCCGTTGCAGCCCGTCGTCGACCTCGAATCCGGATCGGGGCTTGGGGCGACATACCGGATGCGGCTAGCGTTGCCCCAACTCGATTCGGGTGCCCTGACCCTCGGCCGCGTCGACGACGACCTGATCATCAGCGTCGGCGGGTTGCGGCGCCGGGTGCGGCTGGCGTCCGTGCTGCGGCGTTGCACGGTGTCCGACGCGCGTCTGCGGGGTAGTGAACTGACGGTTCGTTTCCGACCAGACCCGGAGGTGTGGCCTAGATGAGTGGGGCTCATCCCGACGTCGGTCCCGAGCTGCGCAGGCTCGCCCAGGCGATCCTGGACGGAATCGACCCGGCGGTGCGGCTGGCGGCCGCGATGACGGCAGGCGGCGGGCCGGGAACCGGGAAATGCCAGCAGGTGTGGTGCCCGGTGTGCGCGCTGGCCGCGCTGGCCACCGGTGAGCAGCACCCGCTGCTCACCGTGATCGCCGACCACAGCATCGTTCTGCTCGAGGTGATCCGCGGCATCGTCGGTGACGCCGACCGCTCGCCGGAGCCGCCGCCGGACGGGCCGGGCGACGAGACGCGCGCCGGCAGCGATGCGGGGGAAGGCACCGCCAGGACCCGGTATCAGTCCATCCCGGTCACCGTCGAGGAGTGAGTCGCCCGGGTCGCAGGTGGTCGCCCGCGCCGTGGATGGGTACAGTTGGCGCAGTACACGACCGGCGGGGTGAGAGGGAGGGCCATGTGGTACTGGCTGTTCAAGTACGTTCTACTCGGCCCGTTGCTCTCACTGCTTGGTCGGCCCAAAGTCGAAGGCCTGGAACATCTTCCGCACTCCGGGCCGGCGATTCTGGCCAGTAATCACCTGGCGGTGATGGACAGCTTCTACCTGCCCCTGGTCGTGCGCCGCCGGATCACGTTCCTGGCCAAGTCCGAATACTTCACCGGCACCGGCCTCAAGGGCTGGTTCCAGCGCTGGTTCTTCACCGCCGTCGGGCAGGTCCCGATCGACCGCACCAACGCCGACGCCGCGCAGGCGGCGCTGGACACCGCCGAACGGCTGCTGAGCCAGGGCAAGTTGCTCGGGATGTACCCCGAGGGCACCCGCTCGCCGGACGGCCGGCTCTACAAAGGCAAGACCGGCCTGGGCCGGCTGGCTCTGCACACCGGGGTTCCGGTGATCCCGGTGGCGATGATCGGCACCAACGTCGTCAACCCGCCCGGGACGAACATGCTGCGGTTCGGCCGCGTCACCGTCCGCTTCGGCAAGCCGATGGACTTCTCCCGCTTCGAGGGAATGGCCGGCAACCGGTTCATCGAACGCGCCGTCACCGACGAGGTGATCTACGAGCTGATGGGCCTGTCCGGCCAGGAATACGTCGACATCTATGCGGCCAGCCTCAAGGAAAATGGCAACGCCGCCTCCGGTGGCGCGTCCACCGGCGAGGCCGCGCGCATCCCCGAGACCGCCGCGGGTTAACCGGCCGCCGTCGCCGGCGTCAGGGTGGGCGATGCCGGGTCCCGCGAGCCGGCCCGCGCGCCGACGGTGATTCCGGCTGCGGCGATGACCGCCAGCGCCCACCACACGTAGGACATCCCGGCCAGTTGGCGCCACCACACCGCGGTCGTCTCGTGATGCTTGGGGAGCAGGTTGATCGGGGTCCAGGCCATCAGCGCCACCCCGGCGGCGCTGATGGCCGCCAGCGCGACGTTGCGCCGCCGCCAGCCCAGGACCGCGGTCACCAACACCGCCGGCACCATCCACACCCAGTGGTGCGACCACGACACCGGCGACACCACCAGACCGAACAGCGCGACACAGATGATCGCCAGCGTCGGCTCGCCGGCGCGCAGCACCCGTCGCATCGCCCAGATTGTCAGCGCCAGGACGAGCAGGCTCGCGGCCACCCACAGCACGAAGCGCTGGTGCTCGCCGAGGCCCAGCCGCGCCAGCCCGCCCGCGATGTTCTGGTCGGTGTTCAGCGCCGCGGCGCCGATTCGGTCGGTGTGGTGCACCGTGCGGGTCCAGTACTCCCACGAGTCGTCCCAGGCCAGCGCGAAACCGACGGCCGTCGCGGCCGCGAACGACGCCAGCGCGGTGAGCGCCGCGCGGTTGTCGCGGCGCAGCACCAGATAGAGCAGAAACACCGCGGGAGTGAGCTTGAGCGCGATCCCCAACCCGAGCAGCACGCCGCGTGGCCACGGCGTGCGGCGCGGGAAGCAGTCGGCGATCACCAGCGTCATCAGCACGGCGTTGATCTGGCCGAACGCGAAGTTGGAGTTGATGGGTTCCAGCCAGATCGCCGCGGGCGCCACGATCAGCACGGTCAGCCACAGCCGGCGCAGCCACGCCGGCCCCGGCAGCACCGTCGAGGTGTCCCACACGGCCAGGCGGGTGAGCACGATCGCCGTCGACACCATCAGCAGCGCCAGCGTCAGCAACGTGATCGCGACGCTGGCGGCCGGCATGTGCAACCAGGCGAACGGGCTGAACACGATGGCCGCCAGCGGGGGATAGGTGAACGGCAGGTTCAGCCCGATGGGGGTGTGGAACAACACCTCCCCGCGGTACAGCGGATGCCCGTCCAACCAGGCCTGACCGCCCATCTGATAGATGTCGATGTCGATGCGGTACGGCGTGTGCCCGAAGAGGCGCCACGCCGTGTGGCCCAGCGCGGCGGCCGCCGCCAACCAGAGCAATCCCCACGTCAGCGCCCGTCCGAGCCCACTTCTGCCAGCGAAGCCCGCGCCGGGCGCCTGCGATCTACTCATCTCGCCAAACAGCGTAATCGGTGCCCGGGCCGGCCAGCGGGTGGCGCAGCGCGGCTCCTGCCGGGTGCGGCCGGGCAGGCGTAGGTTTCAGGTGTGCTGCAGTGGTTCGTGCCGAGGGTCACCCGGTGGTTCTCCCATGACATCCACGACGGCGGCCGGTTGCCGCTGCTGTGCTGTCTGGTGGCCTTCATCCTGACCTTTTTCGTCACGCGAACCTTCGTCCGGTTCATCCGCTACCGCGCAGCGACCGGCCGCCCGCCCAAATGGTGGCAGCCGCGCAACGTCCACCTCGGGGGAGTCCACATCCACCACGTGACGTTCGGGGTGGTGCTGGTGTTGGTGTCCGGGCTGACGCTGGTCACCCTGTCCCTCGACGGCCACGAGCCAGAATTCACCTCGGCAGCAATATTTTTCGGCGTCGGGGCCGCGCTGGTGCTCGATGAGTACGCGTTGATCCTGCACCTGTCCGACGTGTACTGGTCGGAAGACGGGCGCACGTCGGTGGACGCCGTGTTCGCGGCGGTGGCCGTGGCCGGCCTGCTGATCATGGGCCTGCATCCGTTGATGTTCTTCCTGCCGGTATGGGAGGGCGCCGACTCGACGGCGCTGCGGTTCGCGGTGGGCGGTGCGATGGCGCTGACGCTGCCGCTGGCCGTGATCGTGGTGCTCAAGGGCAAGGTGTGGACCGGCCTGCTGGGCATGTTCATCGTCGTGCTGCTGCTCGTCGGGGCGGTCCGGTTGTCGCGCCCGCACGCCCCGTGGGCCCGGTGGCGCTACACCACCCAGCCGGACAAGATGCGCCGGGCGCTGCAGCGGGAGCGGACGCTGCGCCGTCCCGTGGTGCGGGCCAAGCTGGCGTTGCAGTGTGCGATCGCCGGCACCCCGCGCCTGCCCGACGAACGCACCGTCGACGCCAGGCTCGACACCGAGGTGCGTCCCGCGCCGCCACCGGAGAACACCGAGCCCATCCTGCTGGGCAGCTAGCTCGCCGCGGCCACGGGCCTAGGCTTCCTCCGGTGCGGTACTTCTACGACACGGAATTCATCGAGGACGGGCGCAGCATCGAGCTGATCTCGATCGGCGTGGTCGCCGAAGACGGCCGCGAGTATTACGCGGTGTCCACCGAATTCGATCCCGAACGCGCCGGTAGCTGGGTGCGTGCGCACGTGCTGCCCAAGCTGCCGCCGCCGTCCTCGCAGCTATGGCGGTCGCGCAGGCGGATCCGCGAGGACCTGGAGCAGTTCTTCGGTGTCTCCGGCGTCGACGACGACGATCCGATCGAGTTGTGGGCCTGGATCGGGGCCTACGACCACGTGGCCTTGTGCCAGTTGTGGGGCACCATGCCGGAGCTGCCGCGTGCGCTGCCCCGCTTCACCCGGGAACTGCGGCAGCTCTGGGAGGACCGCGGGTCG
Source organism: Mycobacterium cajalii (assembly GCF_045809005.2). Taxonomy (NCBI): domain Bacteria; kingdom Bacillati; phylum Actinomycetota; class Actinomycetes; order Mycobacteriales; family Mycobacteriaceae; genus Mycobacterium; species Mycobacterium cajalii. Next base: position 3,677,376 of record NZ_CM141436.1, on the reverse strand, counting down.
CCCCGGCTGCCGCCGCGGTCGCGGGATGCTCACGACGCGCTGGTCGACGCCCGCGATCAGCTGCGTCGCTTCCGGCTGATCACCGCCGCGGAAATGCCGGCCGCCGAGCGGCCGGTCGACCGGCGTTCGCGCTGATCAGCCCCGAACGGCCCCGGCCGGGTGCCGGTTACCATGGACCGATGAACTGGACCGTCGACATCCCGATCGACCAGCTGCCTTCGCTGCCGCCGCTGCCGACCGAGCTGCGCGCCCGCCTGGACGCCGCGCTGGCCAAGCCGGCCGCGCAGCAGCCCAGCTGGCCGGCCGAGCAGGCCACGGCGATGCGCACGGTCCTGGAGAGCGTGCCGCCGGTGACGGTGCCCTCCGAGATCGTGCGGCTGCAGGAACAACTGGCCGCGGTCGCCAGGGGGGAGGCGTTCCTGCTGCAGGGTGGCGACTGCGCGGAGACGTTCACCGACAACACCGAACCCCACATCCGGGGCAACATCCGGGCGCTGCTGCAGATGGCCGTCGTGCTGACCTACGGCGCCAGCATGCCGGTGGTCAAGGTGGCCCGCATCGCGGGCCAGTACGCCAAGCCACGCTCGGCCGACATCGACGCGCTGGGCCTGAAGTCCTACCGCGGCGACATGATCAACGGCTTCGCCCCGGACGCCGCCGCGCGCGACCACGACCCGTCGCGGCTGGTGCGGGCCTACGCCAACGCCAGTGCGGCGATGAACCTGGTGCGGGCGCTGACCTCGTCGGGGCTGGCCTCGCTGCACGGGGTGCACGACTGGAACCGCGAGTTCGTCGCGACCTCGCCGGCCGGTGCGCGGTACGAGGCGCTGGCCACCGAGATCGACCGCGCGCTGCGCTTCATGAGCGCCTGCGGGGTGGCCGACCGCAATCTGCAGACCGCCGAGATCTACGCCAGCCACGAGGCGTTGGTGCTCGACTACGAGCGGGCCATGCTGCGCCTGTCCGAGGGCGAAGACGGGGAGCCGCGGCTCTACGACCTGTCGGCGCACACGGTGTGGATCGGGGAGCGCACCCGCCAGCTCGACGGCGCGCACGTCGCGTTCGCCGAGGTGATCGCCAACCCCATCGGCGTCAAGATCGGCCCGACGATGACGCCGGAACTGGCCGTCGAATACGTCGAGCGCCTCGACCCGCGCAACCAGCCCGGCCGGCTGACGCTGGTCAGCAGGCTCGGTAACGGCAAGGTCCGCGATCTGCTGCCGCCGATCGTCGAGAAGGTCCAGGGCACCGGCCACCAGGTGATCTGGCAGTGCGACCCGATGCACGGCAACACCCACGAGTCGTCCAACGGATACAAGACGCGGCACTTCGACCGCATCGTCGACGAGGTCCAGGGCTTCTTCGAGGTGCACCGCGCGCTGGGCACCCATCCCGGCGGGATCCACGTCGAGCTCACCGGCGAGAACGTCACGGAGTGTCTCGGCGGCGCGCAAGACATCTCGGACACCGATCTGGTGGGCCGCTACGAGACGGCCTGCGACCCGCGGCTCAACACCCAGCAGTCGCTGGAGCTGGCGTTCCTGGTCGCGGAGATGCTGCGCGACTAGCCCGTTCCCCCGCGAGCAGACACAAACTCGCACCAGAACGGGTGCTTTCGGGCGATTCTGCGTCTGCTCGCCGCGGTGACCGGTGACCTCACAGCAGGCCGTTGAGGTTGCTGCCGATCGTCCATCCCACGGTCGCCGCGAGCCCGGTGAGGGCGAGCACGATCGCGACCCAGATCAGCACCGTGCGCCGGGCGCGCTGCCGGGCCCACACGAACTCGCTCATCGCGATACCGGCGAATTCCCCTGATACGGGCTCGTATTCGTATTCGTATTCGTCCGGCTCGGACGGCGGCGGCTCGGGCCAGTCCCCGGGCCCCCGGGTGAGCTGGCGGGTGGGCCGGCGAGCCGCTGCGGCGGCGGGAGGCTGCTGCCCGGCGGCCCCGCGCTCCGCCGTCCGGCTGTGCTGCAGCGCCGCCGACCGGTGCTGGGCGGAATTGGCCGGGGCGGGCACCCGGAACGCCGGCAATCCGAGTTCGTCGGCGATCGCCTCGAGGTCGGCGGCCAGCTCGATCGCGTCGGCGTAGCGGTCGGCGGGGTCGCGGGCGGTCGCCCGCTGCACCAACTCGTCGAACTGCGGGGGCACGCCGTCGATCGCGGCGCCGGGCGGGGGCACATCGGTGTCCAGGCGCTGGTAGGCGATCGACAGTGCCGTGTCGCCGGTGAACGGCGTGCGCCCGGTCAACAGCTCGTAGGTGAGGATTCCGGTGGAGTAGACGTCGCTGCGGGGGCTGGCGTCCCCGTCACGGACCTGCTCGGGCGACAGGTAGGCCGCCGTCCCCAGAATGACGCTGGCGGAGGTGATCCCGGCGGCCGCGACGGCGCGAACCAGGCCGAAATCGGCGATCTTGACCTCGCCTTCGTCGGAGATCAGCACGTTCTCGGGCTTGACGTCGCGGTGCACCAGGCCCGCCCCGTGCGCGGCGGCCAGCCCGCCCAGCACCGGGTGCAGCACCGCGGCGACGGCGTGGGGCGGCATCGGCCCGCGCTCGGCCAGCAACTCGCGCAGCGTGCCGCCCTCGACGAGTTCCATCACCAGGAACGGGTGCCGGGCGTCCAGGCCCTGGTCGTAAACGGCGACCAGCCCGGGATTCTTCAACCGCGCGACCGCGCGCGCCTCGAGCCGGAAGCGGGTCAGGAACTGCTCGTCGCCGGCGTAGCGGGCGTCCATCACCTTGACCGCGACGGGGCGGTCGAGCCGGACGTCGAGGCCCCGGTACACCGTCGAGGTGCCGCCGCTGGCGATCCGGGACTCCACGAGGTAGCGGCCGTCCAGCAGCGTGCCGTCCAGCTCCCCGATCCCCGCGCCTGCCACGGGGCCATCGTAGGTGCGCCGCGGCGCCGGGTTGAAAAACTCCATGCTCAACGCGCCGAGCAGGGCCTACACTGGCGCGGTGGGCAGCATCCCGGCCGGCGACGACGTCATAGATCCCGGCGAGCCAACGTACGACCTGCCCCGGGTCGCCGAATTGCTCGGCGTGCCGGTCGGCAAGGTGCACCAGCAGCTTCGGGAGGGCCACCTGGTCGCGGTGCGCCGCGACGGCGGCGTGGTGATCCCCCAGGCGTTCTTCACCGGCACCGGTGAGGTGGTCAAGAGCCTGCCCGGCCTGTTGACCATCCTGCGCGACGGCGGTTACCGCGAGACCGAGATCCTGCGGTGGCTGTTCACCCCGGACGCGTCGCTGACGGTCACCCGCGACGGCAGCCGGGACGCCGTCAGCAACGCCCGTCCCGTCGACGCCCTGCACGCCCACCAGGCGCGGGAGGTCGTGCGCCGGGCCCAGGCTATGGCCTACTGACGGCTTCGCGGCCCGGTTCCGCCGGCGCCGCGGGGGCCCGCTTCAACGCGTACCAGGCGATCACTGCGCAGGCGGTGGCCAGCCAGAAGTGCAGCCACGAGTACATGCCGTGCGACCCGTCGGGTTTGAAGATGACCATCACCCACGTCGAGAACCCCGCGATCGTGGCGACCGCTCGCCGCGACTGGGCCAGCGGCGCCCCGGCCGCCAGCGGCCAGGAGTAGTACCAGGGCAGGGCGGCGGGCACGAACAGCACCACGATCAGCATCGACCACGCGATGCCGGTCAGTGCGGCTCGGTCGTCGCGGCGGTACCGCCACCACAACAACGGCAGCGACACCGCGATGACCCCGATCCCGATCAGCCGGGTGACGCGCAGCAGGGGATAGAAGTCGAAGGTGAAGAAGTTGCTGCCCCACGCATGTATCAGGTTGGCGGCCCCGGTGGGAATGGTCAGCCAGTTGATGATCTTCACCGATCCGGCGAGTGCGGTCAGCCAGCCCAGCCCGACACCGGCGGCGGCGGACAGGATCCCGAACACCACGGCGAAGACGAGCACGGAGAGCGCCATGGCCGTCAGGAACGCCCGCACCGGGGGATATCCCCGTCGGTCGCGCAGATGCCGCATCCACACCCAGACCAGGAACGGCAACGAGATCGCGGCGGTGGCCTTGACCGCGCTCGCCACCGTGATCAGGGCGACGCCCGGGAGGTGGCGCCCGCCGAAGCTCAGGGCGATGCCGGCGGCCATCAGCCCGACCATCAGCATCTCGTTGTGCACCCCGCCCATCAGGTGGATGAGCACCAGGGGGTTGAGGACGCAGATCCACAGCGCGATGGAGCCGTCGGTGCCCAGGTGATGCGCCAACCGGGGCGTGGCCCAGATCAGCAGCGCCAACCCGGGCAGCATGCACAGGCGCAGCAACATCGTCCCGGCCACCACGTTGTTGCCGACGATGACCGTGACGAACTTCGCGACCAGGATGAACGCCGGGCCGTACGGCGCGGTGGTGATCGTCCAGATGGGACTCACGTTGTCCAGCAACGAGTTCGGGTTTGCCACGGGGCCCACCGCGTAGGGGTCCAGGCCGTCGCGCAGCAGCGCGCCCTGGGCCAGATAGGAATACGTGTCCCGGCTGAACACGGGCACCGACGCCAGCAACGGCGCCAGCCAGAACCCGGTGGTGGCCTTCATCACGTATTCGGTCGCGTCGCCGGCCAACACCCGGCGGCCCAGCCCCAGCCACGCGATCAGCATCAGGCCCACGCCCGCCCACAGCACGATCGACGACAGCACCAGCCCGTGCCCGAAGCGCAGCCACGACAGGTGGATCGACTCCAGCAGCGGGTCGTGCTGGCGGGTGCTGCCGGCGCCCAGCCCGCCCATGGTGATCAGCATCGCGCCGAGAAACCCCAGTTTCGCCGGTCGCGACTCCGGGCCGGCGGTGAACGCCAGCAATCGTGACAGTTGTGGGGCGCGGGGGAGCTTGTGCACCGTGGGCGATTCGGCGGACGGGAGGTGCGCCGGACTCGACGGGGTTTCCATCGGCTCAGGCGGACCGGTTCGTGGCCATCCTGGCCAGCGCGGACAGGCCCTCTTTGGCCGCCGCGTTGACGGGGGCGGACGCGAGCGTGGCCAGCGCCCGTTGCGTCAGCGCGGCGATGCGCTGCTCGGCCGCCTGCAGCGCGCCCACCGCCTGGATGACGTCGCGCAGCTCGTTCACCTGCGCGTCGGTCAGCTGGGCGCCGATCGAGCTGCGCAACAGCTCGGCCGCCGCCGGGTCCGACCTGTCCGCCAGCTCGACCGCCTCGGCCAGTAGCACCGTCCGCTTGCCGGACCGTAGGTCGTCACCGGACGGCTTGCCGGTCACCGACGGATCCCCGAAAACCCCCAGCACGTCGTCACGCAACTGGAACGCCACGCCGAGGTCCACCCCGAACTGCTTGAAGGTGTCCTGGACGTCGGGCCGGTCGGCGGCGGCGGCCACCCCCAGCTGCAGCGGCCGGGCCACGGTGTAGCTGGCGGTTTTGAACGTGTCGACTTTCATCGCCGACGCGATCGACTCGGCGGCACTGGCCTCGTTGACGATGTCGAGGTACTGCCCGCCCAGCACCTCGGTGCGGATGTCGGCCCACACGCGCATGACCCGCCGCTGGGCGTCGGGCGGCAAGTCCGCGCCGAACACGATGTCGTCGGCCCAGGCCAGCGCGAGGTCGCCGAGCAGGATCGCCGCCGACACCCCGAACCGGTCCGGTGAGCCGCGCCACCGCCGGCCGCGGTGCAGCTCCGCGAACTGCACGTGGGCGGTCGGTCTGCCCCGGCGGGTCGAGGAGTCGTCGATCACGTCGTCGTGCAGCAGCGCGCAGGCGTGCAGCAGCTCCAGCGCGGAGAACAGCAGCAGCACCTCGGGATCGGGGTCCTCGCTGGCCACGGCGCGCCAGCCCCAGTAGGCGAAGGCCGGCCGCAGCCGCTTGCCGCCGCCGAGCACGAAATCCTCGAGGGCGCCGATGAAGGCGCCGTAGTCGCCACCGATGTAGGCGGTCTCGTTGCGCCGCTCGTGCAGGTACCGCCGAAGCCGGTCGGTGATGGCGCCGGTCAGTTCGGCGGTTGCCGCTGCTGCTGGGGCTTTCGGGCTCAGCGCGGCGCCCCTTTCTGCTCGGCTCGACGCGGTGTGTGTTCTAGGCCCGACAGTGTATGTCGCTTCGGCGCCCGGAGTTGCTCCGGCCAGCCTCGCCGTTCCCCCGCCCGGCGGGAGATACCCCCACGCCTATGCTGGCGAGGGCCCGGGCTTAGGCCCGGCTTGCCCCGGCCCCGAGGTGCCGGGGCCGTCATCGTCTGATGAGAATCCGATGGAGAGGAGCCGCGTGACCCTCAACACCATCGCCCTCGAACTGGTGCCGCCCAACGTGGAAGACGGTCGGGAACGGGCGCTGGAAGATGCGCGAAAAGTGGTGCAGTGCTCGGCCGAGAGCGGCCTGGAGGGCCGGATCCGGCACGTGATGATTCCCGGGATGATCGCCGAGGACGACGACCGTCCCGTCCCGATGAAGCCGAAGCTCGACGTGCTGGACTTCTGGTCGATCCTCAAGCCGGAGTTGCCGGGGTTGCGCGGCCTGTGCACGCAGGTGACCGCCTTCATGGACGAGTCGGCGCTGCGGCGGCGGCTCACCGACCTGTGCGACGCCGGCATGGAGGGCGTGGTGTTCGTCGGCGTGCCGCGCACGATGAGCGACGGCGAGGGATCCGGCGTCGCTCCCACCGACGCGCTGTCGATCTACCGGGAGCTGGTGAGCAACCGCGGGGTGATCCTGATCCCCACCCGCGAGGGCGAACACGGCCGGTTCAACTTCAAGTGCGATCAGGGTGCCACCTACGGCATGACCCAGCTGCTGTATTCGGACGCGATCGTGGGGTTCTTGACGGAGTTCGCCCAAACCACCGATCACCGGCCCGAGATCCTGTTGTCGTTTGGCTTCGTGCCGAAGGTGGAGAGCCGCGTCGGGCTGATCAACTGGCTGATCCAGGACCCGGGCAACGTGGCCGTGGCCGGCGAGCAGGAGTTCGTGAGGGAACTGGCCGGCAGCGAGCCGGCGCGGAAGCGCCGGCTCATGGTCGACCTCTACAAGCGCGTCGTCGACGGCGTCGCCAACCTGGGCTTCCCGCTCAGCATCCATTTCGAGGCGACGTACGGGGTGTCGACCCCGGCCTTCCAGGCGTTCGCCGAGATGCTCGCCTACTGGTCGCCGCGCGAGCCGGTCTAGCTCGGCGGTTGGTCGCGCGGGCCGGTGAACCGGGGTGAGCGGTCGCGGCTGAACCAGGCCAGCGCCGCCACCGCGCCGGCGGCCGCAAAGGACGCGATGGTCAGCCAGATGCCGGCCCCGGTGAACGACCGCGTGTTGGGATCGGTGTATCGGGCCTGGGCGGTCATGGTGCTCACCACGCCCGGCTTGAGCTTCCACGAGACCACGTCGGGCTCGGCGCGGTCGCCGTTGGTGGAGGTGACCACCCCGGGGAAGGCGACGGTCAACTCGACTTCGGCATCGGGATCTGTGAGAGAGGTAAGGTCGGCCCGGCCTTCCAGGATCACCAGGTTGCCGTTGCGGCGCAGCGACAGGTTGACGCCCGCGGCGTTGGGGTTCATCTCCGCCAGCTGTGGCACCTCGGCGAACGTCAGGTCGGAGAACACCGCCTGCGACCCCACGTAGCCGTCGCTGTCGTAATTGGACACCGCCACCTTCTGGGCGAACGGCAGGTTGTTCTCCAGTTGCGGGCCGGTGTCCTTGGGCGTCTTGGGTTTCGCCGCGGCGATGATCTCCCCGGACACCAGATCGTCGGGCGAGATGGTGATCGACGCCCTGACGCGTAGACATCCGGCGGCCAGCGGGACCAGCAGCAGCAGCATCGAAGCGGCCAGCACCCGGCGCCGCCGAGCGGTGAATCCTCGGGCATGGATCGGGGGAGAGCCGGCGCGCACCAGGTCATCGTGCCAGATGCCGCGTGGCCGGTTCGGCGAGTCCTGGAATGTGCGCGCCGTGGGCCGGCCGAGGCCCGGTCACTGCAGAGGCAGAGCCCGGCCCAGGATCGCGAAGGCCCGCGGGTCGCCGGCGAAGTGGTAGTCGCGAATGACGTCGGTGAACCCCAGTCGCCGGTACAACCGCCACGCGCGGTTGGGCTCGCCGTTGGTTTCCGGGGTCGACAGCAGCACGTTCTGCTCGCCCCGACCGGCGAGCAGCCGGCGGGCCAACGCCTCGCCGAGGCCCCGCCCCTGGGCGCGGGGATGGATGTGCAGCTCGGTCAGCTCGAAGTAGCTGCTCATCAGCCGCGTGATCGCCTCGGGCGGCGAGCCGCCGCGCTGCAGACCCATCACGACCTGCTGCTGCCACCACTGCCCGGGCGCCCCGGGGTAGCCGTAGGCCACGCCGACCAGCGGCGCGTCGCTCAGGCGGGCGCCCGAGACGGTGCCGGCCGCCGCCAGGGTGTCGTCGGCCTCCACCGCGGCCACTCCCTGCCAGCCACGTCGCCGCAGGTGCTCGAGCCACATCGCCGCGCGCTGCTTCTCGGTGCCCCGCGGGTAGCGCATCGCCTTGACGTACACACCCAGGGCGTCGCCGAGGCGGCGCTCCATTTCGGTGGGCGGCAGATCGATGAGGAATGTCGGCAACTCGCGGTGTCCTCCTCATCCGTCGCCCCGCAGCGGCAATCGCGTTCCGAAGCCCGCTTCACAGCCATTATCGGACGCCCGGGTTGCCGGTAGCCGAGCGGTCACGGCTAACAAGCGCTCGAGCCCCGGCCCGACAAGCTGCTCGCACCGCACGGGCGTCGCCGCCCGGCCGGGCCTCGGGGCCGGGCCGCGATAGAATCGCCGTCGAACCAGTGGTACGGCGCAGATCGACCTCGTATCATCTGAGTTAGTTGCCCGCAAAATCGGGCATCCGCGTGCTATCGATAGTTACGTGCCACGCTGTCGGCAAGGAGGGCCGAATGCCACTCTCCGATCATGAGCAACGGATGCTCGATCAGATCGAGAGCGCTCTCTACGCCGAGGACCCCAAATTCGCGTCGAGCGTTCGGGGCGGCGGATTCCGCGCACCCACCGCGCGGCGGCGCCTGCAGGGCGCGGCCATGTTCGTCGTCGGTCTGGCGATGCTGGTTTCCGGCGTTGCCTTCAAGGCCACGATGATCGGGAGCTTCCCGATCCTCAGCGTCGTCGGCTTCGTCGTGATGTTTGCCGGGGTGGTCTTCGCCATCAGCGGACCCAGCCTGGCGGGCCGGCCGGCCCACCCCGGCTCCGGGCCGGGGTCGCGGCGCGCCAAGGGCGCCGGGGGCTCGTTCACCAGCCGCATGGAGGACCGGTTCCGCCGCCGTTTCGACGAGTAGCGGAACCGCGCCGACCCAGGCGAGTTCGACGCCGTCCACCTTCGTAAAGGGGTAGCCGGGAGGCTGCCCCTTATTTATTGCGGTCGTGCCCGATTCGAGGCCGAACCGCGTCCGAACCGAGGCCCGCACCGACGCGCCCCATCCCCCCACTTTGCCCCACTCGCCGTATCGTGCCTTTGAAATGCGGTTTTGCGGCGCCGCTGCGGGACGGTGCGGTGCCACCCGAGGGGCTCAGGTCGGTCCGAGGTGGCAAAGGTCCCGGAAAACGCGCCGAGCACGCCCCGGTTATGGGGCAAAGTGGGGGATTGTGGGGTATGGTGACTGCAGTGTTCGGGTGAGACGGAACCGCTCCGGGCGGGAGGTGAGCAGGTGTTTCTCGGCACCTACACGCCCCGGCTCGACGACAAGGGGCGGCTGACGTTGCCCGCCAAGTTCCGCGACGCGCTGGCAGGGGGGTTGATGGTCACCAAGAGCCAAGATCACAGCCTGGCCGTCTACCCGCGCGCGGAATTCGAGCAGCTGGCCCGCCGGGCCAGCAAGACCTCGCGCAGCAACCCCGAAGCCAGGGCGTTCCTGCGCAACCTCGCCGCCGGCACCGACGAACAGCACCCCGACGCGCAGGGCCGCATCACGTTGTCGGCCGACCACCGCCGTTACGCGAACCTGTCCAAGGACTGCGTGGTGATCGGGGCGGTCGACTACCTCGAGATCTGGGATGCGCAGGCCTGGCACGACTACCAGCAGACACACGAAGAGAACTTCTCCGCGGCCAGCGATGAAGCACTCGGCGACATCATCTGAGGCGCATGCCCGTGCATCGTGGCCTCTGCCCGAACCGACCCTGGCGTACTTCCCCAACGCCAGGTTCGTGCCTTCGGACAGGGACCTCGGTGCAGGGGCGTCCCGCCCAATCTCCGGAGGCGTTGCGGTGGCTGATGATTCGGACGATCACGGGCACGTTCCCGTCCTGCTGCACCGCTGCGTCGAACTGCTGACCCCGGCGCTGACCCGCCGCGCCCCGGACGGGACGGGAGCGGTGCTGGTCGACGCAACGCTCGGCGCGGGCGGCCACGCCGAGCGGTTCCTGACCGACCTGCCGGGGCTGCGGCTGATCGGGCTCGACCGTGATCCCAGCGCTTTGGACATCGCCCGGGCCCGGCTGGCCCGGTTCGCCGACCGGGTCACGCTCGTCCACACCCGCTACGACGGCCTGGCCGCCGCGCTGGCCGAATCCGGTTGTCCGGAGCGGGAATCGGTCGACGGTGCGCTCTTCGACCTCGGCGTGTCGTCCATGCAGCTCGACCGCGCCGAACGCGGCTTCGCCTACGCCCAGGACGCTCCGCTGGACATGCGGATGGACCCGGACTCGCCGCTGACCGCCGCCGACATCGTCAACACCTACGACGAGGCGGCGCTGGCCGACATCCTGCACCGCTACGGCGAGGAGCGATTCGCGCGCCGCATCGCCGCCCAGATCGTGCGCCGGCGCGCCCGCGTGCCGTTCACCTCCACGGGGGAGCTGGTAGAGCTGCTCTACCAAGCGATTCCGGCGCCGGCGCGGCGCACCGGCGGGCATCCGGCCAAGCGCACGTTTCAGGCCCTGCGCATCGCGGTCAACGACGAGCTGGACACGCTGCGCCGCGCCTTGCCGGCCGCGCTGGACGCCCTCGCCGGTTCCGGACGCATCGTGGTGCTGTCGTATCAGTCCCTGGAGGACCGCATCGTCAAGCGCGCCTTCGCCGAGGCCGTCGCCACGCGCACCCCGATCGACCTGCCGGTCGAACTGCCCGGCCACGGGCCACGATTCCGGTCGTTGACACGCGGCGCCGAACGCGCGGATGTCGCTGAGATCGAACGCAATCCGCGCAGCGCCGCGGTGCGGTTACGGGCCCTGCAACGGGTGGAGGACGGGGTGCAAGCAGCACGACACGCAACCGGGAGGGGCGACTCATGAAGACCAAGCGCGAGGCGCCGAAACGCCGCGGCGGCAACGACCGCCGGGTTGGGGCGAGCGGCTCCGGCGGTTCCGCCCGCAAGGCCAGGCGCATCTCGGCCGAGCCGGTACACAGCACCCGGCCGGGCAAGACCCCGGCGCCCGCCCGCGAGGGCCGGACGCCGAGGTCCGGGCCGCAGACCAGCCCCGTCCCGCGGCCGGTCGAGCGGCCGGTCCGGGCCAAGAGCGCCAGCCAGGCCAAGGCCCGGGCCAAGGCGCGGAAAGCCAAGGCGCCCAAGGTCGTCCGGCCCCGCCTGACGGAGCGGTTGGCGGCGCGGCTGGCCGCCGTCGACCTGCGGCCCCGGACCCTGCTCAGCAGGGTTCCGTTCGTCGTTCTGGTCATCGGTGCGCTGGGTGTGGGGCTGGGCCTGACGCTGTGGTTGTCGACCGCCTCGGCCGAGCGGTCCTACCAGCTCAGCCACGCCCGCGAGCAGAATCGCCTGCTGCAGCAGCAGAAGGAGGCGCTGGAACGCGATGTGCGCGAGGCGGAGTCGGCGCCGGCGCTGGCGGAGGCGGCCCGCAAGCAGGGCATGATCCCGACGCGCGACACCGCCCACCTGGTCCAGGACCCGGCCGGCAACTGGGTGGTCGTGGGCACGCCCAAACCCGCCGACGGCGTTCCGCCCCCGCCGCTGAACGCCAAGCTCCCCGACGAGGGCCCGCCGCCGCCGCGGCCGGAGCAGTCCCCCGAGGTCCCAGTCCGGATAGAGCCGGCCCCGGGCGCACCGGGGGCGCCGGCCAGGTCCGGGCCGGAGATGCTGCTGCGCGCGCCGGACGGCGCCTCGACCGTGGGCGGTCAGCACCTCCCGGCCCAGCAGGCGCCCCTCCCCGGCACGCCGGGGGGATTCCCGGCGCCCGGGCAGTTGCCGGGCGCGGCCCCGCTACCGGGCTTGCCGGCCCCGGGGGTGCCGCTGCCCGCTCCGGCTCCCGTCGGGGTCCCGGTACCGCTGGGCGGCCTGCCGGCGCCGGCGCCCGCCGAGGTCCCGGTACCGCTGCAGCTCGGGACGGCGCCCGAAGCCCCCCAGGCCGCGGTTCCCGTCGGCCCCGGCGCCCCGGCGCCGCTGCCGGCCACCGCCGGGCAGTTCCCGCCGCCCGCCGTCGCGACGCCGGGTGTGGCCGGATGAGCGGGCGCGAACCCCGGCGCACCCGCCGGTCGCAGACGGCGCGACCGGGCCGCGGTCCCCGCCGCTCCGAAGAGGAGGCCCGCCAGCCGAAGCGGGCCCGCACGGCCGACAACGCCGCCCGGGCGCGGGACGTCGGCAAACCCAGGCGATTCCGCAGGCCCAAGCGCGCCGGGAAGTCGGGTGCGGCCCCCCGGCCCGACGCGCAGCCGGCCGGCCACTCGGCACGCGAGCGGCGTACCCGCCAACTCGTGCAGATGGGGACCCGCGGCGCGTCGTTCGTCGCCCGGCACCGGGCCGGCAACGCGGTCATCGGAGTGATGACGCTGATCGCGGCGGCGCAGCTGTTCGTCCTGCAGGTGACCGACGCCCCGGCGCTGCGCGCCCAGGCGGCCAGCCAGCTCAAGGTCACCGACGTCGAGAAGGCGGTGCGCGGCAGCATCATCGACCGCCACAACGATCAGCTGGCGTTCACCACCGAGTCGCGCGCGTTGACCTTCCAGCCTAAGCGGATTCGCAAACAGCTGGAGGAGGCCAAGGCGAAGAACTCCGCGGCCCCCGACCCGCAGCAGCGGCTGCGCGACATCGCCAAGGAGGTCTCGGCGCGCCTGAACAACAAGCCGGACTACCAGACCGTGCTGAAGAAGCTGCAGAGCGACGAGACGTTCGCCTACCTGGCCCGCGCCGTCGACCCCGCCGTCGCCGGTGCGATCTCCGACAAGTACCCGGAGGTGGGCTCCGAGCGGCAGGACCTGCGCCAGTACCCGGGCGGATCGCTGGCGGCCAACATCGTCGGCGGGATCGACTGGGACGGTCACGGCCTGCTGGGCCTGGAGGAGTCGATGGACGCGATGCTCTCCGGAACCGACGGTTCGGTCACCTACGACCGCGGGTCCGACGGCGTCGTCATCCCCGGCAGCTACCGCAACCGGCACCGCGCGGTCAACGGCTCCACCGTGCAGTTGACCCTCGACGACGACATCCAGTTCTACGTCCAGCAGCAGGTCCAGCAGGCCAAGAACGTGTCCGGGGCGCACAACGTCTCGGCCGTCGTGCTGGACGCCAAGACCGGCGAGGTGCTGGCCATGGCCAACGACAACACCTTCGACCCCTCCCAGGACATCGGCCGGCAGGGCGACCGGCAGCTGGGCAACCCGTCGGTGTCCTCGCCCTTCGAGCCGGGCTCGGTGAACAAGGTGATCACCGCGTCGTCGGTCATCGAGTACGGGCTGTCCAACCCCGACGAGGTGTTGCAGGTACCCGGCTCGATCAACATGGGCGGGGTGAACGTGCACGACGCCTGGGACCACGGCGTGATGCCCTACACCACCACCGGGGTGTTCGGGAAGTCGTCCAACGTCGGCACGCTGATGCTGGCGCAGCGCGTCGGCCCGGAGCGCTTCTACGACATGGTCGAGAAGTTCGGGCTGGGACAGCGCACCAACGTCGGGCTGCCCGGCGAGAGCGCCGGGCTGGTCCCGCCGATCGACCAGTGGTCGGGCAGCACGTTCTCCAACCTGCCCATCGGCCAAGGCCTTTCGATGACCCTGCTGCAGATGGCCGGCATGTACCAGGCCATCGCCAACGACGGGGTGCGGATACCGCCGCGCATCGTCAAGGCCACGATCGCGCCCGACGGCACCCGGACCGAGGAGCCGCGCCCGGAGGGTGTGCGGGTGGTGTCCGCACAGACCGCCCAGACGGTGCGGAACATGCTGCGGGCCGTGGTGCAGCGCGACCCGATGGGCTACCAGCAGGGCACCGGGTCCGCCGCCGCGGTGCCCGGTTACCAGATGGCCGGCAAGACCGGCACCGCCCAGCAGATCAATCCCGGTTGCGGCTGCTACTTCGACGACGTTTACTGGATCACCTTCGCCGGGATGGCCACCGTCGACAATCCGCGCTACGTGATCGGCATCATGATGGACAACCCGAACCGCAACGCCGACGGTTCGCCGGGGCACTCGGCGGCCCCGCTGTTCCACAACATCGCGGGCTGGCTGATGCAGCGCGAGAACGTGCCGCTGTCACCCGACCCCGGGCCGCCGCTGGTCCTGCAGGCCACCTGAGCAGCGCCCCACCCCCGCGAGCGTGCATGTCTGTACGGTGACGCGCCGCGTCGGGCGTACAACTGCGCACCCTCGCGAAGGGTGGCGGGCAGATCTAAGCGCCCGCGGCGGCTCTGAAGGTGCTGTTGCGCGTGTCGATCTCCGCCTGGGTGGCCGGCACCAGACGGTCGCCTCCCGGCGCGGCCATCGCCTGGATTCTGGTCGCGAGCGGCCTCTGGTTGCGTTCGTATTGCTCCGATGCCAGGCCGACGTCGCCGGGGTGGACCCGCAGGGCCTGGGTGAGCGACCACGCACCGGTCAGCGCCAGGCTGGTGCCGCGGCCGGTGAGGTTGGAGGTGCAGTGCGCGGCGTCGCCGACGAGGACGACGCGACCGCGGTGCCACGTGGGCATCTGTATCTGGCTGACGGAGTCGAAGTACAGTTCCGGGTCCGCGACAGCTGCCGCGACGAGTTCGGGGACGCGCCATTCGTTGTGTCCGGCGAAGGCGCCGACGAGGATGCGCTTCTGCGCGTCCAGGTCGTGGTAGTCGTATTCGATCCAGTCCGATCGAAACATGAACACCGCCAAGGCTTTATCGTTGTAGGTGGCGATGCCGGCAAGATGACCAGGGTAATTGTAGATGGGGTTGTTGCGCCCGTTGGGCGTATAGCCGGGCAGGGCGGCCAACGCGACGTAGAAGCCGAGATAGCGCAGGAACTGCCGCTCGGGCCCGAAGGCGATTCGGCGGACCGCCGAGTGCATCCCGTCGGCGCCGGCCACCAGGCCGTAACGGTCCCGGGCGCCCGAGGCGAACTCGACGTCGACTCCGGCGCCGTCGTCGTCGAGTGCGGCGACCGATTGCTCGAAGCGGAGCTCCGCCGACGGCCCGAGGTGCTCGTGCAAGATGTTGGTGAGGTCTTCGCGCGGGATCTCGACGTCATCGGCCGAGTCGTTGATCTCATCGAGGGGCGGTTCGGCCACGACGGCCCCGTCGGCGTCGACGAACTGCACGCGTTCGGTCGTGTCCACCCGGCGGTCATTTATCGCCGCTGGCCCAACAAGCAGGAACTGATGCTCGCCGCGCTGGCCCGTCAGGTGGGCAAGGATGTCGTGTCCGTTCCCGACACGGGCAGCCTTCGTGGCGACGTCATCGCCCTGCTTCGGCAAGCCAATAAGCTCAGGGTCGGATTGGCGGTCGCGTTGATGACCCGGCTGGGCGGCTTCTATCAGCAGACCGCCCGCAGCCTGGCCGACCTTCGGGCGTTGATCCTCGGCGACCGCGACGGCGTCCTCGAGCAAGTCATCCAACGCGCCATCGACCGCGGCGAGATTCAGCCGGAACAGGTCACCGGCCGCATCGCACGCCTGCCCGTGGAGCTGTTCCGTTACGAGATCCTCATGACGCTGCAGCCGTTGTCCGATGAGGCGATCGAGGAGATCGCCGACACCATATTTCTGCCCTTGCTCGACGCGCGAAAGAAGCGATGACGCGCCCGCACCGCTTCGGGACGTCGACCACGGTGCCTGCGACTTCTAGGTAGGGTGTCATGGCTGATCATGGCGAACGGGTGACGTCGGACGGAGGTGGTGAGGTGTCGGTTCCCGCCGCGCAGCGCCCCGACGCCGTCGTCGGCGTGCCGCTGTCCGCGCTCGCGGCCCAGGCCGGCGCGGTGCCCGCGGATCGGGGCGCCGTGGTTGCCGACACGCCGATCACCGGCGTGACCCTGCGTGCCCAGGACATACGGCCCGGCGACCTGTTCGCCGCCCTGCCCGGCGCCGCGACGCACGGCGCCCGCTACGGGGCCGACGCGATCGGTCGCGGGGCCGTCGCGGTGCTCACCGACGCCGCCGGGGTGGCCGAGATCGCCGGAACCGCGGCCGTGCCGGTCCTCGTGCACCCCGACCCCCGCCGCGTGCTCGGCGCCCTGGCCGCCACGGTGTACGGCAACCCCTCCGAGCGGCTGACGGTGGTCGGGATCACCGGCACCTCGGGCAAGACCACCACGACCTACCTGGTCGAATCCGGTCTGCGCGCGGCCGGGCGCGTCGCCGGGCTGATCGGCACCGTGGGCATCCGGGTCGACGGCGCCGACGTCCCGAGCGCGCTGACCACCCCGGAAGCCCCGGCCCTGCAGGCCATGCTCGCCGTGATGGCCGAACGCGGCGTGGACACCGTGGTCATGGAGGTGTCCAGCCACGCGCTCACGCTGGGCCGGGTGGACGGCACCGGATTCGCGGTGGGCGGGTTCACCAACCTGTCGCGCGACCACCTCGACTTCCACCCGACCATGGCCGACTACTTCGAGGCCAAGGCGCTGCTGTTCGACCCCGCCTCGCCGCTGCGCGCGCGCCGCGTCGTGGTGTGCGTCGACGACGAGGCCGGGCGCGCGATGGCCGAGCGCGCCGGTGACGCGGTCACCGTCAGCGCCGAAGGCCGCCCCGCCCACTGGCGCGCCTCGGAGGTGGCGCCGCTGGGCGCCGGGGGTCAGCAGTTCACCGCGACGGATCCCGCCGGCGTGCACCACAGCGTCGGCATCCGGCTGCCGGGCCGCTACAACGTCGCCAATTGTCTTGTCGCGCTCGCGAGTCTGGATGCGGTCGGGGTGTCGCCGGAGCAGGCTGCCCCCGGTCTGCTGGAGACCCGGGTGCCCGGGCGGATGGAACAGGTCGACCGCGGCCAGGACTTCCTCGCGCTGGTCGACTACGCCCACAAGCCCGGCGCGTTGCGGGCCGTGCTGACCGGCCTCCAGCGGCCCGGCGGCCGGCTGGCGGTGGTGTTCGGCGCCGGCGGGGAGCGGGATCCGGGCAAGCGGGCCCCGATGGGCGAGATCGCCGCCGAACTGGCCGATCTGGTCGTCGTCACCGACGACAACCCGCGCGGCGAGGACCCCGCGGCGATCCGCCGCGAGATCCTGGCCGGCACGGCTCACGGCAACGCCGAGGTGGTCGAGGTCGCCGACCGGCGCGCGGCGATCCGCCACGCCGTGGGGTGGGCACGCAGCGGCGACGTCGTACTGATCGCCGGCAAGGGACACGAGACCGGGCAGCGCGGCGCGGGGCAGACCCGCCCGTTCGACGACCGGGTGGAACTGGCCGCCGCGTTGGAAGCGCCGGGGACGCGGCGATGATCGATCTGACCGTCGCCCGGATCGCCGAGATCGTCGGCGGCACGCTGGCCGACGTCTCACCGCAGGACGCCGCGCGGCTGCGGGTCACCGGCACCGTCGAGTTCGACTCGCGCGCGGTCGGTGCCGGTGGGCTGTTCCTGGCGTTGCCCGGCGCCCGCTCCGACGGGCACGACCATGCGGGCGCGGCGGTGGCCGCGGGGGCGGTGGCGGTGCTGGCGGCCCGGCCGGTCGGAGTCCCCGCCATCGTGGTGCCGCCCCGAACGGACACGCCCACAACGGGATTCGGGACGTCCGGGCTGCTCGAGCACGACGCTGACGGATCGGGCGCGGCGGTGCTGGCCGCGCTGGCCAAGCTGGCCCGGGCGGTGGCCGACGAGCTGGTGGCCGGTGGGCTGAGGATCGTCGGGATCACCGGGTCGTCGGGCAAGACCTCGACGAAGGACCTGGTGGCCGCCGTGCTGGCACCGCTGGGCGAGGTGGTCGCCCCGCCCGGGTCGTTCAACAACGAACTCGGTCATCCGTGGACGGTGCTGCGCGCCACCCGGCGCACCGACTTCCTGGTGCTCGAAATGTCGGCGCGGCACCCCGGCAACATCGCCGCGCTGGCCGAGATCGCCCCGCCGGCGATCGGCGTGGTCCTCAACGTGGGCACCGCGCACCTGGGTGAGTTCGGTTCCCGGGACGTCATTGCCCGAACGAAATCCGAACTGCCGCAAGCTGTTCCGTCGAAAGGTGTGGTCGTCCTCAACGCAGACGACCCGGTGGTGGCGGCGATGGCGGGGGTGACCGCGGCCCGGGTGGTCCGGGTGAGCCGCGCCGGACCGGGCGACGTGTGGGCCGACGGCGTCGCGCTCGACGAGCTGGCCCGGCCGCGCTTCACCCTGCACGCGCGCGGCGCCGAAGCCGAGATCCACCTCGGCGTCTACGGCGAGCACCAGGTCACCAACGCGCTGTGCGCCGCCGCGGTCGCGCTGGAATGCGGCGCCACCGCCGAACAGGTGGCCGAGGCGCTCGCGCACGCGGGGCCGGTGTCGCGGCACCGGATGCAGGTCACCACCCGCGCCGACGGGGTCACCGTGATCGACGACGCCTACAACGCCAACCCCGACTCGATGCGGGCCGGGCTGCAGGCGCTGGCCTGGATTGCCCACGGCGGCGGGGCCGGTCCCGCCGAAAAGCGCAGGAGCTGGGCGGTGCTGGGGGAGATGGCCGAGCTCGGCGAGGACGCGATAACCGAGCATGATCGCATCGGCAGGCTCGCGGTGCGCTTAGATGTGTCTCGACTCGTCGTCGTGGGAAATGGGAGGTCGATGAGCGCCATGCACCACGGAGCGGTCACGGAAGGTTCGTGGGGCACCGAAGCGGTCAGCGTCCCCGACGGCGACGCCGCCCTGGCGCTGTTGCGGGCCGAGGTGCGCCCCGGTGACGTCGTCCTGGTCAAGGCGTCCAACGCCGCGGGGCTGGGCGCGCTGGCCGACGCCCTGGCCCGGGAGGCGCCAGGGGACGCGCCCGCCGGCGAGGCCCGCCCGTGAGGCAGATCCTCGTCGCCGTCGCAATCGCGCTGACGGTGTCCATCCTGTTGACCCCGGCGCTCATCCGGCTGTTCACCAAGCAGGGCTTCGGCCACCAGGCCCGCGAGGACGGCCCGCCCAGCCACCACACCAAGAGCGGCACGCCGTCGATGGGCGGGGTGGCGATCGTCGCCGGCATCTGGGCCGGCTACCTGGGCACACACCTCGCCGGCCTGGCGTTCGACGGGGAAGGGATGTCCGCCTCGGGCCTGCTGGTACTCGGGCTGGCCACGGCGCTGGGCGGCGTCGGGTTCCTCGACGACCTGATCAAGATCCGCAGGTCACGCAACCTCGGCCTGAACAAGACGGCCAAGATGCTCGGGCAGATCGCCGCCGCGGTGCTGTTCGGGGTGCTGGTGCTGCAGTTCCACAACGCCAGCGGCCTGACCCCGGCCAGCCCGAACCTGTCCTACGTCCGCGAGATCGCCACCGTCACCCTGGCGCCGGCGCTGTTCGTGCTGTTCTGCGTGATCGTGGTCAGCGCCTGGTCCAATGCGGTCAACTTCACCGACGGCCTGGACGGGCTGGCGGCCGGCAGCATGGCGATGGTCACCGCCGCCTACGTGTTGATCACGTTCTGGCAGTATCGCAACGCCTGCGTCACCGCGCCGGGCCTGGCCTGCTACAACGTCCGCGATCCCCTGGACCTGGCGATCGTGGCCGCCGCCACCGCCGGCGCGTGCATCGGCTTCCTGTGGTGGAACGCCGCGCCCGCCAAGATCTTCATGGGCGACACCGGGTCGCTGGCGCTGGGCGGCATCATCGCGGGGCTCTCGGTCACCAGCCGCACCGAGGTCCTCGCCGTCGTGCTGGGTGCGCTGTTCGTGGCCGAGGTCAGCTCCGTCGTGCTGCAGATCCTGGCCTTCCGCACCACCGGGCGCCGGGTGTTCCGGATGGCGCCCTTCCACCACCATTTCGAGTTGGCGGGCTGGGCCGAGACCACGGTGATCATCCGCTTCTGGCTGCTGACCGCGATCACCTGCGGCTTGGGCGTGGCCCTGTTCTACGGCGAGTGGCTGGCCACGATCGGCGCCTGATGAGCGGCATCGAAAAGTCGATGGACCCGTTGGTGCCGGGCGCGCCCGTGCTGGTGGCCGGCGGCGGGGTGACCGGCAGGGCGGCGCTGGCGGCCCTGTCCCGGTTCGGCGTGGCGGTGACGCTGTGCGACGACGACCCGGCCACGCTGCGCGGGTACGCCGAGCGGGGGGTGGCGACCGCGTCCACGACGGCGGCCGCGCAACGCATCTCCGACTACGCGCTGGTGGTGACCAGCCCCGGCTTCGCACCCGGGTCGGCGGTGCCGGCCGCCGCGGCGAGGGCGGGGGTGCCGATCTGGGGTGACGTCGAGCTGGCGTGGCGGCTCGACGCCGCGGGCCACTACGGGCCGCCGCGCCGCTGGCTCGCCGTGACCGGCACCAACGGCAAGACGACGACGACGTCGATGCTGCACGCCATGCTGACCGCCGGGGGCCGCCGCGCCCTGTTGTGCGGCAACATCGGCAGCCCGGTGCTCGACGTTCTCGACGAGCCCGCCGACCTGCTGGCCGTCGAGCTGTCCAGCTTCCAGCTGCACTGGGCGCCGTCGCTGCGGCCCGAGGCCGGGGTCGTGCTCAACATCGCCGAGGACCATCTGGACTGGCACTCCTCGATGGCCGAGTACACGGCCGACAAGGCCCGGGTGCTCGACGGCCGGGTGGCCGTGGTCGGGCTCGACGACGCCCGGGCCGCCGCGTTGCTGGACACCGCGGCCGCGCCGGTGCGGACCGGCTTCCGGCTGGGCGAGCCGGCCCCCGGCGAGCTCGGCGTGCGCGGCGGCCGGCTCGTCGACCGGGCCTTTGCCGATGACCTGGCGCTGGCGGACGTCGACTCGATCGCGGTGCCGGGCCCCGTCGGGGTGCTCGACGCGCTGGCCGCGGCCGCGCTGGCCCGGTCGGTCGGGGTGTCCCCCGAGGCAATCGGGGCTGCCGTCGCCTCCTTCCGGCCCGGCCGGCACCGGGCCGAGGTCGTCGCCGTCGCCGACGGGATCACCTACGTCGACGACTCCAAGGCCACCAACCCGCACGCCGCCGAGGCGTCGGTGCTGGCCTACCCGCGGGTGGTCTGGGTGGCCGGGGGTTTGCTGAAGGGCGCGTCGGTCGACGCGGAGGTCGCCAGGATGGCGTCCCGGCTGGTCGGAGCGGTGCTGATCGGCCGCGACCGCGAGAAGGTTGCAGAGGCGTTATCGCGACACGCGCCGGATGTCCCCGTCGTCCAGGTTGTGACAGGCGAGGATGCTGGTATGGATGCGACTGCTGTGATTTCTGAGATAGATGTGGCAGAAGTGAAACGCACGGGCGGGGATCTCGGTGTTCGCGTCATGACGGCCGCGGTGGCCGCGGCCCGCGACCTGGCGAGGTCGGGCGACACGGTGCTGCTGGCGCCGGCCGGCGCCTCATTCGACCAGTTCAGCGGCTACGCCGACCGCGGCGAGGCCTTCGCGGCCGCCGTGCGTGCGGCCGTCCGGTAGGCGGGTGTGGACAACGCGCTGACCCGGCTGCTGGGCCGGGGCAAGAAAGCCGACGCGGCCGAGTCCGACGCGAGCGAGGCGACCGGCCAGGAGACGGGCCAGGAGACGGGGGACGCCGCCGAGCCCGCCAAGGGTTCGAAGGCCCCGGTCGCGGCCGAAAAGACCGGCCCGCGCCACCGCTTCGGCGCCTGGCTGAACCGGCCGATGACTTCGTTCCACCTGATCATCGCCGTGGCCGGGCTGCTGACGACCCTCGGACTCATCATGGTGCTGTCGGCCTCGGGTGTGCGGTCCTACGACTCCGACGGGTCGGCGTGGGTCATCTTCGGCAAGCAGGTGCTGTGGACGGCCATCGGGGTCGGCGGGGCCTATGTGGCGATGCGGATGTCGGTGCGGTTCCTGCGCCGCGTCGCCTTCACCGGCTACGTGGTCACGGTCATCCTGCTGGTGCTGGTGCTGGTGCCCGGAATCGGCCACCTGGCCAACGGATCCCGCAAGTGGTTCGTGGTCGGCGGGCTGTCGATGCAGCCCTCCGAACTCGCGAAGATCGCCCTGGCCATCTGGGGCGCGCACCTGCTGGCGGCCCGCCGGGTGGAGCGGGCGTCGCTGCGGGAGATGCTGATTCCACTGGTGCCCGCCGCGGTCATCTCGCTGGCGCTGATCGTGGCCCAGCCCGACCTCGGGCAGACGGTGTCGCTGGGCATCATCCTGCTGGCCCTGCTGTGGTACGGCGGGCTGCCGCTTCGCGTGTTCGGCACCTCGCTGCTGGCGGTCTTCGCCGCGGGCGCGGTCCTGGCGATGTCCGCCGGATACCGCTCGGAGCGGGTACGGTCCTGGATCAACCCCGAGAGCGACCCCCAGGACACCGGCTATCAGGCCCGGCAGGCGAAGTTCGCGCTGGCTCACGGCGGCATCTTCGGTGACGGGCTGGGCCAGGGCGTGGCCAAGTGGAACTACCTGCCCAACGCGCACAACGACTTCATCTTCGCGATCATCGGCGAGGAACTCGGATTCATCGGCGCCTTCGGTCTGCTGGTGCTCTTCGGGCTGTTCGCCTACACCGGGATGCGGATCGCGCGCCGGTCGGCCGATCCGTTCCTGCGCCTGTTGACCGCCGCCACGACCATGTGGGTGCTGGGTCAGGCGTTCATCAACATCGGCTACGTGATCGGGATCCTGCCGGTCACCGGCATCCAGCTGCCGCTGATTTCTGCGGGCGGAACATCAACGGCCGCAACGCTTTTCATGATAGGTATCATGGCCAACGCGGCCCGTCACGAGCCGGAGGCGGTGGCCGCGCTGCGAGCCGGGCGCGACGACAAGGTCAACCGGTTGCTGCGGCTGCCGCTGCCGCAGCCCTACGTGCCGACCCGTTTGGAGTCGTTCCGCGACCGCAAGGGCGGTCGCCCGCGGGCGGCGAAGGCCCCGGCGCGCAAGAGCGGCCGCGACGCCGGGGCGCCGCCGCGGCCGGCCGCCCGGCCGGCCCGGCGGTCTGGGGGCGCCGCCCGCGCGCGGGCCAGGCATCATGGATCTGGCCAGCGTGACGCCGGTCAGCGTCAACCGCGGCGCACGCGCGTACTGGAAGGTCAGCGTTACGGGTGAACGACACCGTCGAGAAGTCGGCCGGCGGGCCGGGGGCGAGCCCCCCGCCCGCCGGTGCGTTGTCGGTCGTGCTCGCGGGCGGCGGGACCGCGGGGCACGTGGAGCCCGCGATGGCCGTGGCCGACGCGCTGGCCGCGCTGGACCCGCAGGTCCGGATCACCGCGTTGGGCACCGCGCGCGGCCTCGAGACCCGGCTGGTGCCCGAGCGCGGGTACCGCCTCGAGCTGATCACACCGGTGCCGTTGCCGCGCAAACCCAGCGGTGACCTGGCCCGGCTGCCGTCGCGGGTGTGGCGTGCGGTCCGGGAGGCCCGCGCGGTGCTCGACGGGGTGGGCGCCGACGTCGTGGTCGGTTTCGGCGGGTACGTCGCCCTGCCGGCCTACCTCGCCGCGCGCGGTACCCCCGGCCTCGGGCGGGCGAGCCGCCGCGTCCCGGTGGTGATCCACGAAGCCAACGCGCGGGCCGGGCTGGCCAACCGGGTCGGTGCCCGCTCCGCCGACCGGGTGCTCGCGGCGGTGCCCGACTGCGGGCTGGCGCGCGCCGAGGTCGTCGGCGTGCCGGTGCGCGCGGCCATCACCACGCTGGACCGCGCGGCGCTGCGGGCCGAGGCGCGCGCGTACTTCGGCTTCGCCGGCGACGCGCGGGTGCTGCTGGTGTTCGGCGGCTCCCAGGGTGCGGTGTCGCTCAACCGGGCCGTGTCCGGGGCCGCGGCCGAGCTGGCCGTCGCGGGCGTGTCCGTGCTGCACGCGCACGGGCCCAAGAACACCCTCGAGCTCCGGCATCCCGGGCCGGGCGACCCGCCCTACGTGGCGGTGCCCTACCTGGACCGCATGGATCTGGCGTATGCCGCCGCCGACCTGGTCATCTGCCGGTCCGGGGCGATGACGGTCGCCGAGGTCTCGGCCGTCGGCCTGCCCGCCATCTACGTGCCGTTGCCGATCGGCAACGGCGAGCAGCGGCTCAACGCGCTGCCGGTGGTCGACGCCGGTGGCGGCATGGTGGTGGCTGACACCGCCCTGACCCCGGCCCTGGTCGCCCAACGGGTGGCCGGGCTCCTCAACGACCCGCAGCGGTTGGCGGCGATGACGGCCGCCGCCGCGCGGGTGGGGCATCCCGACGCGGCGCGCCGGGTGGCCCAGGCGGCCCTGGACGTAGCGCGACGGGCGGTGGCGGCCGGGGGGCCTCGATGAACGCCCGGCAGCTGCCGCCCGAGCTGCAGCGGGTGCACATGGTCGGCATCGGTGGTGCCGGAATGTCGGGCATCGCCCGCATCCTGCTGGACCGCGGGGCGCTGGTGTCGGGGTCGGATGCCAAGGAGTCGCGCGGCGTGCACGCGCTGCGGGCCCGGGGCGCGCTGGTCCGCATCGGGCACGACGCCTCGTCGCTGGACCTGCTGCCGGGTGGTCCCACGGCCGTCATCACCACCTACGCCGCGATCCCCAAGACCAACCCCGAGCTCGTCGAGGCCCGGCGCCGCGGCATCCCGGTGCTGCTGCGGCCGGCCGTGCTGGCCCGGTTGATGGACGGGCGCACCACGTTGATGGTCACCGGCACGCACGGCAAGACGACCACGACGTCGATGCTGATCGTGGCCTTGCAGCACTGCGGGCGCGACCCGTCCTTCGCGGTCGGCGGGGAACTCGGCGAGGCCGGAACCAACGCCCACCACGGCAGCGGCGACTGCTTCGTCGCCGAGGCCGACGAGAGCGACGGCTCGTTGTTGCAGTACCGGCCCGACGTCGCGGTGGTGACCAACATCGAGACCGATCACCTGGACTTCTACGGCAGCGCCGACGCCTACGCCGGGGTGTTCGACGCCTTCGTGGAGCGGCTGGCGCCCGGGGGAGCGCTGGTGGTCTGCACCGACGACCCCGGCGCCGCCGCGCTGGCCGAGCGCAGCGCGGAACTGGGTGTCCGCGTGCTGCGCTACGGGTCCGCGGGTGAGAACCTGGCCGGCGCGCTGTTGGCCTGGGTGCAACAGGGCACCGAGGCGGTCGCCCACATTCAACTGGCCGGCGAGCCGCATCCGCGGGTGATGCGGCTGTCGGTGGCCGGCCGGCACATGGCGCTCAACGCGCTGGGCGCGCTGCTGGCGGCGACCCAGATCGGCGCGGCCGCCCACGAGGTGCTCGACGGGCTGTCCGGCTTCGAGGGGGTACGTCGCCGCTTCGAACTGGTCGGCACCTCCGGAGACGGCCATGCGCCGGTGCGGGTCTTCGACGACTACGCCCACCACCCGACGGAGATCAGCGCCACGCTGGCGGCGGTGCGCACGCTGCTCGACCAGACCGGCGAGGGTCGCTGCATCGTGGTGTTCCAGCCCCATTTGTATTCGCGCACAAAGGCTTTCGCTGCCGAGTTCGGTCGTGCGCTGGACGCCGCCGACGAGGTGTTCGTCCTCGACGTCTACGGCGCGCGCGAGCAACCGGTCGCCGGTATCAGCGGCGCCAGCGTCGCCGGGCACGTCAGCGCGCCGGTGCGCTACCTGCCCGACTTCTCCGCGGTTGCCGCAGAGGTGGCCGCGGCCGCCGGTCCCGGCGACGTCATCGTCACGATGGGCGCGGGCGACGTGACCCTGCTGGGCCCCGAGATCGTCACCGCGCTGCGGGTGCGGGCCAACCGCACCGCACCCGGGCGGCCGGGGACGGCGCGATGAGCCAGCCGAACCCCGAGCCGACCGGGGCCGCGCCGACCGACGTGGTGGGCGAGGAGGCCGGCCCCGCGCCGGATTCCCCTGCGACCGCCGAGGCCACCGGGGCCTCCGAGTCCGCCGAGGGCACCGACGGGTCCGCGGGCCGCGCCGACAGCGCCGTCACCGAACCGCTGACGACCGGCGGCGGCGAGGAGGCGGCGCCCGAGGCCGGGCAGGCCGAGTTCGAGGGCCCACGGCGGCGGGCCCGCCGGGAACGGGCCGAGCGCCGCGCCGCGCAGGCGCGTGCCACGGCCATCGAGGAGGCGCGCCGCGAGGCCAAGCGCCGGGCCGGCGGGCGCGTGGCCGCCGAGCCCAAGCCCGTGGCCCGCGGCGTCGTCCGGGGCCTGAAGATGCTGCTGGCCACGGTGGTTCTGGTGCTCGTCGGGATCGGGCTGGGGCTGGTCCTGTATTTCACGCCCGCGATGTCGGCCCGCGACATCGTGGTCAGCGGGACCGGGGCGGTGACCCGCGAAGAGGTCCTGGACGTGGCGCGGGTGCGGCCCGGGACGCCGCTGCTGCAGATCAACACCAAGCAGGTCGCCGACCGGGTGGCCACGATCCGGCGGGTGGCCAGCGCCCGCGTGCAGCGGCAGTACCCCTCGGCGCTGCGGATCACGATCGTCGAGCGGATTCCGGTGGTCGTGGTGGACTTCCCGGACGGCCCGCACCTGTTCGACCGCGACGGCGTCGACTTCGCGACCGCGCCGCCGCCGCCGGCCCTGCCCTACCTCGACGTCGCCGACCCCGGGCCGAGCGACCCGGCGACCAAGGCCGCGCTGCAGGTGCTGACCGCGCTGAGCCCCGACGTGGTCGCCCAGGTGAGCCGCGTCGCTGCGCCCTCGGTGTCCTCGATCACGCTGACGCTGGGCGACGGGCGGGTGGTGATCTGGGGGACCACCGACCGCACCGGGGAGAAGGCCGAGAAGCTGGCCGCGCTGCTGACCCAGCCGGGGCGGACCTACGACGTGTCCAGCCCGGACCTGCCGACCGTCAAGTAGCGCCACGCCCGCCGGGCAGAAAAAAACCGCGCCGCGTGTCGGCGCGCCTGCGGGGTTAGCGGGTGCGGTGCCCATACCGTTCTGTTTGCGCGGAACTACCTGACATAACTCTAAGCCTGAGGTAGAGGTTGAGGGTTTGCCAGGAGGGCGTTCCGCCACCATCCGGAGAAGCTCACAGTGAGACCCCCAACCGGGACACCAGCCCATCAGGGAGGAAAACGAATGATGACCCCCCCACACAACTACCTCGCCGTCATCAAGGTCGTGGGTATCGGTGGCGGCGGTGTCAACGCCGTCAACCGGATGATCGAACAGGGACTCAAGGGCGTGGAGTTCATCGCGATCAACACTGACGCCCAGGCGCTGTTGATGAGCGATGCCGACGTCAAGCTCGACGTGGGCCGCGACTCGACGCGCGGGCTCGGCGCCGGCGCCGACCCCGAGGTCGGCCGCAAGGCCGCCGAGGACGCCAAGGACGAGATCGAAGAGCTGCTGCGCGGGGCGGACATGGTGTTCGTGACCGCCGGCGAAGGGGGCGGGACCGGCACCGGGGGCGCGCCCGTCGTCGCCAGCATCGCCCGCAAGCTCGGCGCGCTGACCGTTGGGGTCGTCACGCGGCCGTTCTCCTTCGAGGGCAAGCGGCGCGGCAATCAGGCGGAAACCGGCATCGCCGCCCTGCGGGAGAGCTGCGACACCCTGATCGTGATCCCCAACGACCGGCTGCTGCAGATGGGCGACGCCGCCGTCTCGCTGATGGACGCCTTCCGCAGCGCCGACGAGGTGCTGCTCAACGGCGTGCAGGGCATCACGGACCTGATCACCACGCCGGGCCTGATCAACGTCGACTTCGCCGACGTGAAGGGCATCATGTCCGGCGCGGGCACCGCGTTGATGGGGATCGGCTCGGCCCGCGGTGAGGGCCGCTCGCTCAAGGCCGCCGAGATCGCCATCAACTCGCCCCTGCTGGAGGCGTCGATGGAGGGTGCCCAGGGCGTGCTGATGTCGATCGCCGGCGGCAGCGACCTGGGCCTGTTCGAGATCAACGAGGCGGCGTCGCTGGTGCAGGACGCGGCCCACCAGGACGCCAACATCATCTTCGGCACCGTCATCGACGACTCGCTCGGCGACGAGGTGCGGGTCACGGTCATCGCCGCGGGCTTCGACGCCGCCGGACCGGGCCGCAGGCCCGTCGTGGGCGACGGCGCCGAAGGCAGCGCCGCGGGCGGCGGCGGGGCGCACCGGATCGAGTCGGCGAAGGCGGGCAAGCTCAGCTCGACGCTGTTCGAGCCGGTGGACGCCGTCAGCGTGCCGCTGCACACCAACGGGGCGACGCTGAACATCGGCGGCGACGACGACGACGTCGACGTGCCGCCTTTCATGCGCCGCTGAGACCGTGGAGGTCACAATGCGGTCCCGACCTCCTCAGACAACGATGTCGGGGCCGCTTGGCCGCCAACGTTTTCCCGATACTGGTGGGGTGAGCCTTCGGATCAGGCGAGTGACGACGACCCGCGCGGGCGGCGTGTCGAAGCCGCCGTTCGACACCTTCAACCTCGGCGACCACGTCGGCGACGACCCGGCGGCCGTCGCGGCCAACCGGAGCCGGCTGGCCGCCGCCACCGGCCTCGGCGCCGATCGGGTGGTGTGGATGGACCAGGTGCACGGGGACCGCGTCGAGGTGGTCGACGGGCCGCGCGAGGGCGCGGTCGGCGACACCGACGCGCTGGTGACCGGCACGCCGCGGCTGGCGCTGGCGGTGGTGACGGCTGACTGCGTGCCGGTGCTGCTGGCCGACGCGCGCGCCGGGGTGGTCGCGGCCGTGCACGCCGGCCGGGTCGGCGCCCAGCGCGGCGTCGTGAACCGCGCGGTGGAGGCCATGCAGCGCCTGGGCGCGCAGGTCGCCGACGTCTCGGTGCTGCTCGGCCCGGCGGTCAGCGGCGCCAACTACGAGGTGCCCGCCGCGATGGCCGACGAGGTCGAGGACGCCCTGCCGGGCAGCCGCACCACCACCTCGGCCGGGACGCCCGGGCTCGACCTGCGCGCCGGGATCGCCCGCCAGTTGAGGGATCTGGGCGTCACCTCGATCGACGTCGACCCCCGCTGCACGGTGGCGGACCCGACGCTGTTCAGCCACCGCCGGGGCGCGCCGACGGGCCGGCTGGCGTCGCTGGTCTGGATGGAGTGACCGCGGTGACGGGGGGTCTGCCCGACGGCGACCGCGAAGCCGAACTGACGCACGCCCTGGCGGCCGTGCGGTCGCGACTGGCCGCGGCGGCGGAAGCGGCGGGCCGCAACGTCGCCGAGATCGAACTTCTCCCGATCACCAAGTTCTTCCCCGCCACCGACGTGGCGATCCTGGCCCGCCTGGGCTGCCGGGCCGTCGGCGAGTCGCGGGAACAGGAGGCCTCGGCCAAGGTGGCCGAACTGGCCCGGCTGGCGGGCGCCGCGCCGCGCACCGAGTTGCCGCCCGTCAACTGGCACATGGTGGGCCACATCCAGCGCAACAAGGCCCGGTCGGTGGCCCAGTGGGCGCACACCGCGCACTCGATCGACAGCCCGCGGCTGGTGACCGCCCTCGACAAGGCCGTGGCCAAGGCGCTGGCCGAGGCCCGCCGGCAGCAGCCGCTGCGCGTCTACGTCCAGGTCAGCCTCGACGGGGACGTGTCCCGCGGCGGCGTCGACGTGGGGGCGCCGGGCGCGGTCGACGAGCTGTGCGCGAAGGTCGCCGGTGCCCCGGCCCTGGAACTGGTCGGGCTGATGGCCGTCCCGCCGCTGACCTGGGACCCCGAGCGGGCCTTCGACCGGCTCCAGGCCGAACACCGGCGGGTGCTGCAGTCGCACCCCGGGGCGGTCGGCCTGTCGGCCGGCATGTCCGCCGACTTCGAGATCGCCGTCAAACACGGTTCGACCTGTGTGCGTGTCGGTACCGCGCTATTGGGCCCGCGGCCGCTACCGTCACCGTGAGTAGTCACTGTAGTCACATCTTCATCACAGACAACACCACTGCGAGAACCTTCCCAGGGCTAGAAGGGGTCAACACGATGAGCACTCTGCACAAGGTCAAGGCCTATTTCGGGATGGCCCCGATGGAGGATTACGACGACGAGTACTACGACGACCGTGCGCCCTCCCGCGGTTTCCCCCGCCCGCGCTTCGACGACGGTTACGGCCGCTACGAGGGGCGCGACTACGAGGACCCCCGGGACCTTCGGGACCCCCGGGACCCGCGCGGCGAGCCGGCCGACTATGCCCCGCCCGGGTACCGCGGCGGCTACGCCGAGGAGCCCCGCTACGGTTCGGTCCACCCCCGCGAGTTCGAGCGGCCCGACATGCCCCGGCAACAACGCTTCGGGTCGTGGCTGCGCAACTCCACCCGCGGCGCGCTGGCGATGGACCCGCGCCGGATGGCGATGCTGTTCGACGAGGGCAGTCCGATGTCGAAGATCACCACGCTGCGTCCCAAGGACTACAGCGAGGCCCGGACCATCGGCGAGCGGTTCCGCGACGGCACCCCGGTGATCATGGACCTGGTCTCGATGGACAACGCCGACGCCAAACGGCTGGTCGACTTCGCGGCCGGCCTGGCGTTCGCGCTGCGCGGCTCGTTCGACAAGGTCGCGACCAAAGTGTTCCTGCTGTCACCCGCCGACGTCGACGTGACGCCGGAGGAGCGCCGCCGGATCGCCGAGACCGGGTTCTACGCCTACCAGTAGGGGCCCGCTGCGCGCCGCGGCAGGGCTCGGGCGTCCCCGCCCACACGGGCCGTACCCGGCTCAGATGTGTGCCCGCGGTCGCAGTCGGTACGCTGACGATGACCGCCTAGCGTGCGGCGCTTGACATCTCATCGGTAAGGTCGGGTCTCCCGTTGGTTCTGTTCTTTCAGATTCTTGGTTTTGCGCTGTTCATCTTCTGGCTGCTGCTCATCGCCCGGGTGGTCGTCGAGTTCATCCGCTCGTTCAGCCGGGACTGGCATCCCACCGGCGTCACCGTGGTGATCCTGGAGATCATCATGTCCATCACCGATCCGCCGGTGAAACTGCTGCGCCGGCTGATCCCGCAACTGACCATCGGCGCGGTGCGTTTCGACCTGTCCATCATGGTGCTGCTGCTCGTCGCCTTCATCGGTATGCAGTTGGCGTTCGGCGCCGCGGCGTGAGGGTTGCCGGCAAACGGGGCACCGGTAGGAAGACGGTTCGGCCACGTTTCAGCCTCGATTTGGCGCGCGCGATTTCAAATTTCCGAGGATTGGGATTTTATTGGCCTCGATGTCTGAAATCCGTTCTTATAAATTGGCCTAATCGGCAACGTTCGGGTCTGGTGTGACAGGATGGACGGCAGTTGCACGACGGCTAGCACTCCGTTCTACACTTTCTGGAACGTTTGACAGGAACTTGAGGGGACGAAACAATGCCGCTTACACCAGCCGACGTCCACAATGTGGCGTTCAGTAAGCCACCCATCGGCAAGCGGGGCTACAACGAAGACGAGGTCGACGCCTTCCTTGACCTCGTAGAAACCGAGTTGACGCGGCTCATCGAAGAGAATTCCGATCTGCGCCAGCGGATCGAGGAACTCGACCAGGAACTGGCCTCCGGCGGGGGTGCCGGGGGTGCGGTCGCCGCCCAGGCCACGCAGGCGATTCCCGTCGTCGAGCCCGAACCCGAGCCGGCCAAGCCGGCGCCCGTCGTGGCCGCCGCGCCCGCGGAGCCGTCAGGCAGCAACGAGGAGCAGGCCATGAAGGCCGCCCGGGTGCTGACGCTGGCGCAGGACACCGCCGACCGGCTCACCAGCACGGCCAAGGCCGAATCGGAGAAGATGCTCGCCGATGCCCGCGCCAACGCCGACCAGATCCTCACCGAGGCTCGCAACACCGCCGAGACCACCGTGGCCGACGCCCGGCAGCGCGCCGAGGCGATGCTGTCCGACGCGCAGACCCGCTCGGAGGCGCAGCTGCGCCAGGCCCAGGAGAAGGCCGACGCCCTGCAGGCCGACGCCGAGCGCAAGCACTCCGAGATCATGGGGACCATCAACCAGCAGCGCACGGTGCTCGAAGGCCGCCTCGAACAGCTGCGTACCTTCGAACGCGAGTACCGCACCCGGCTCAAGACCTACCTGGAATCTCAGCTCGAGGAGCTCGGCCAGCGCGGATCTGCCGCACCCGTCGACTCCAGCGCCGACGCCGGCGGGTTCGACCAATTCAACCGGGGCAACAACTAGCGGACCCCCGCGGTCGGCGCCCTGGAGCCGGCCTGGACCTGAACGTTCCCTCGTCGGCTGGAGGATGACCCGATGCTGATCATCGCGCTGGTGTTGGCCCTCATCGGGCTGGTTGCGTTGGTGTTCGCGGTCGTCACCAGCAACGAGTTGGTGGCGTGGGTGTGTATCGGCGCCAGCGTCCTGGGCGTGGTGCTGTTGATCATCGACGCCCTGCGCGAACGTCAGCAGCGTGGCGCGGGCGAGGAACAGCAGGGCGAAGAGCCCGCGGCCGACGATGCGGCCGCATACGTCGACTATCCGGAGGAAGCTGCGGACGAACGGCCCGCCGCGGACGCCAACGTCACCGAGTCGTTCGAGGAAGCCGCCACTGAAGCGGGTGTGCCCGGCGACGGCCGACGTGACGACCCGGCGAAGTAGCCGCCGCGGGCCTCAGCCGGTCGGCGTGCCGAGAAGTTCGCGGGCCTCGTCGTCGCCGACCTGGTGGAAGTCGTCGTAGACCTGCCCGACGGCCTCGAATCGGGGCGGCATGGTCGCGCACACCACGTCGTCGGCCTCCCGGGCGAGTTCGCGACAGACCGACCCGTTAGTTGTGGGGGTCAGTGTCGGTGGCGAGTGGACATAGGCAATCACAAAAAATCCACTCCGATGCAGTTCGGAGCGGATTTACGGACACTGCTAGCTAAGAAATTGATCGTCGTCCGCGGCCGGGCTAAGGGTCGAGTTGTGCGGGGGCGACCCTGCACCCGGCGGCTTGGGCTCCGGTGTGCAGGCGTCGGTCCCAGACAGCGACGATCAGGCCGGGTTCACCGACAGCCAACGCGCTGGCCAGATGAACTGCGTCGGCTCCGCGCAAGGCGTGGGCTCGGGCGAGGTGGCCGGCGTGCTGTTCAACCGTCGCGGTGAGTTCGACTGGGCGGGTGGCGGCCCAGAAGTCCTCCCACTCACGCTCGGCACCGGCGAGCTCGGTTTCGGTTAGGTCGTGATTGCGGGCTGCTGCGGCGAGTGCAGCGCGGACTTCGGGGTAGGCCAGGCGGCTGGATAGTGCGGCGTCGCAGCCGTCCCATAGCGCTGTCGCCAACGAGCTTCCTGTCTCGGTGGTGAGAAGTTTGACGAAGGCGCTGGCGTCGAAGTAGACGAGCGGCACCGGTCAGCGCCGCTGGTCGCTGACCCGGTCAGACACCGGCCGTCGCGGTCGGGGCCTGGGCCGGCCCGAAGCGACGGGCCGCGGCGCAGTGGCCTTGCCAATCACGCCTTCGGCCGTGAGACGCTCCAAGGCGCCTGCGTTGTCCACCGCGGTCAGTCGCGCGACCGGAATCCCACGGTCGGTGATGACGACCTCACCACCGGCCCGAGCTCGGTCGAGCCAATCGCTGAGGTGTGCGCGCAACTCGGTCACGGATACATCCACACCGTAAACTGTACACTCACTGAACCGTAATTTGTACATGTCACTACTGAGCGTGCTCGGTGCGGCGACCGGGGCGGAACGCGCCGAGGTGTACGCGAGCCTGGGGCTCCGCCTTGATTACGATCCGCATCTGCGACAAGTCAAGGCGACGGCCGACTTGAGTCATCGCGCCGGATGTGTGATCGCGGCTTCGCCGCTCAACACACTCCGGCGGCTCGGAAATGAATGCGAGCATTCATTTCGCTCGCCTCAGTCGCGTGTCCGAGGGGGGACTTGGCCATGTGCGACACGAGTTCAGGTCTTTGAGTTGAGTTGATGATCAGCAGCTTTCTTACGGCTGGTGATGACTGCGGCTGCGCCGGCAAGGTCGGGCGTCTCGGCCGCGTCAGGTGCCCTCGGCGTCCGTTCCAGGGAAGACGAACCCACCTAGACTCGGTGGTCGTTGATCCTGTTGTCCTGCTCTGTTTCGCAAAGTACCATGTTTCTCATGGTGCGAAATGCGGCAATTCGAGAAACGGATGTGCGTAACGCAGCGGTCGAGACGCTGCGCTCGCGACTGCCGCCGTCCTGGCGTGTTGAGACCGACATCGAACCCGACCGCGCCTTCGATTTCCGGATGACATTGACCACCGACGACGGCGCCGCCGTCGATTTCCTGGCCGAAGTGAAGCTGTCGACGAATCGCCTCCCGGTGCAGGACATCACAAGGCAGCTGCGCACCATGGCCTCCGCCCTCGGGGACGCTCCTCTGCTGTACGTCAGCGAGTACGTCAGCCCGCCGCTCCGGCGTGAACTGGACGAGGCCAACATCAGTTACCTGGACACGACCGGCTGGGTCAGCCTGACGGCCTCCGATCCGCCGGTGCTGATCCGCCTAGAGGGTGCGTCCAAACCGCCGCGGCCCCGAGAGTCGACGGCAACCGTCCGCCTCACCGGCCCCGCCACAGCGCGCACCATCCGCACCCTCCTCGAACGACAACCACCGTGGGGGATCCGCGAACTTGCGGATCTGTCGTCGAGCAGCGCCGCAGCGGTCTCCAAACTGATGCCAACTCTGGTCGATGCCGGAGCGATCGAGCGATCCGAGGACGGCACCATCATCCGCGTACGGAAACGCACCCTCCTCGATCGCTGGGTTACCGACTACAGCTTCACCAACGGCAATGGTGTTGTCCTGGACTACATCGCGCCACGAGGTGTCGCACGCACCCTCGACCGAATCCGGGGGCGCGACGACATAACCGCCACCGGCTCGGCTGCCGCCCGCGAGTACCTTCCCACGGACATCACCTCAGTTGTTCCTCTGACTGTGCTCACTCTCTACGCCGAGGACATCACCAGTACCGCCAGCAGTTTCGGGCTCGTCCGCGGCGACCGTGCGACCAGCAACGTCATGATCACGACCCCGCGAGATCGCACATTGCTCACCAGTGCGGACATCACCGCGACGGGATTGCGGGTCGCACCTGTCTCCCAGGTGCTCGCGGACCTGCTGACCCTTCCCAAAGGCCGCCTCGCCCAAGAGGCCGAGCAGCTCATCGACGTATTGGCAAGGAGCGACGATGCCTGGAGAGAATGAGTTCGTTCACGCACCAGAGTATGTCGCGGCGCGAGCCGTACTGCTCGACGCTCTTGACGCGCTCGATGGGCACCTGTCGACGATCATCGTCGTCGGCGCCCAAGCCGTGTATTTACACACTGGTGCTGGCGACTTTGTTGAACCACCGATGACCACCGACGGCGACCTGGCCCTTAATGCGGAGTCGCTGAAAACTAGCCCTGAAATCACTGCTGCCATGGCAGCTGCGGGCTTCAACCAGGGCGCAAACCCTGGTCGATGGACGGGCCGCGGCGAAGTGGCAGTC
The DNA here is from genome assembly GCF_045809005.2 of Mycobacterium cajalii. Lineage (NCBI taxonomy): Bacteria > Bacillati > Actinomycetota > Actinomycetes > Mycobacteriales > Mycobacteriaceae > Mycobacterium > Mycobacterium cajalii. The sequence continues at coordinate 3,641,984 of NZ_CM141436.1, read as the reverse complement.
GACATCATGGTTGCACCGTTTCAGTCAGGTCGCACGGCCAAAGATGCACGCTCAGCGCGGCTGATGGGGCACGGAAAGTGGTCTGCCAGACCGACGGCCGGTCTGGAACCCGCCCTCGTCGACAATGGCCCGCACACTCTGCACGCATTAGACCCAGGCGATCATCGCTGCGTTCAGGTCAATGTCGCAGGACCGGCCGCACTCTTGGTCGCCAAGATCGTCAAGTTCGAGGAACGGCTCAACGACATCAAGGCCGAAGGCAAGCGGGTGAAGCAGAAAGACGCGTTGGACATGCTGCGCCTGCTTCAAGCTGTGGACACCGATGATTTGACTGTCGGTTTTCGCCTGCATATCGCCGACTCGCACGCACGAGATGTCAGCGTCCGCGCGTTGGGTTTTCTCGAAAAGGAAGGCACGTCAGCGACTTCGGCCCTGCCGCAGGCTGCCGCGGCGGTCGACGGCGGCAACCCCATCACAGCGCCCAGCTTCGCGGCTTTGGCACAGGATCTCCTCGGTCGTGTTCGCGACGAGTTGGGTGTCACGCCTTGACTGTGAGCGCTGGACGCTGCCAGCGCCGGTGGCGGTGCCATATCGTCTGATGCTCGGTTGATTTCAGTCCGCGTACCTCCTGAAGGTGGAACCCGTACAGTGCTCGTACGCCGCGGGCGCCCCGTCGAAGGCAGGCGTGGGCAAGTCCGGGAAACCGCACGTGTGTCCCGACTGCCACCTGGCGCATCCTGGGGGACTGCTGGTGACCGGACATATCGCGGCGGGGCGGATGCGTCGTAACCCCGTCCTACGCTGGCATGACCAAGCTGGAGGAGGAACTGGGGATGAACAAAGCCGAGCGCCTGTGGAATTTGCGGGACGGCGTGCTGGCGTGGCTGTACGGTCTGCGGGTCGACGGGGCGGCCATCGCGGAGGCCCTGCCCGCGCCCTTCATGGCCGCGACTTCCTGGTCGGACACCGAGGTCACCCGCGTGGAGTTGAACGCGGCGGTTGAGTGGCTCAAGGACGAAGGCTACGTCGACGGAATCGGCATGTTGACCGGCGTTCAAGGTGAGCATGTTGGCGGCGTTCTCGGTGAGGATGATTAGCGCGATTTGGTGTTCACGCTGACGCTGTGATGCTCGCGGTGACGGTGTCGGCCGGCGGTGGTGTTCACGGTGCCGGCCGGGAATGGGCGAGCGGGATCGCCGGCCCGGCCGGATTGGTCCGGGCGATGTGGGCGGTTCAGGTCGGTGCGGCCAGAAGCCGGCCTTGGGTGTGCACGCCGATCAGCGTCCATAGGGGTTCGGTCAAGCCCAGCCGCTGGCGGGCCGCGCAGGCGGCGGCGGCCAGGACGATAAGCGCGTTGTGCAGCGGGTTGCTGGCGCGAGGCAGCTGGTTGAACGCGTCGGGGTCGAGCCGGATGAGGGCCTGGCTGCCGCGCTGCCATAGCCATTGCAGATGAACGCTGCGCGTGGCGCGGCGTATCCAGCGGCGCACGGTCGACGGCGAGCGGTCAAGCGCGGTGGCAATACGGCGATGTCCGTGGCCGCCGGCCTTGCCGGCCAGGGCGGCGCCAATCACTTCGGTGGTGTCGGCCAGACGTGGCTGCAGGGTGGCCGGCAGCAGAATCTGGGTGCTGGCGCAGCGGGTGCATCGTGCCCGCCTGGGGCGCACGTCGAGGGTCCGCGCGCCGAGGCTACGGACGCGCCGGCGGCGGCCGTATCCCCACCGTGTGAGGGCGCCGCCGCACCCGGGGTGCGGACAGCCGAGCTCGCCGGCGCCCAGGGCCTGCTCGGCCCACTCGACGGTGCGGACGACGATCATCGGGTGCTCGGGAGGACATGAAGCACCAAGATGGTCTACCACGATGCCAGTCGGGAAGGGGTCATCTCGTGTTGGCCGCCCCGGGCTGGAACCGTCACTGCGCCAGTCGATCCCCCGGCCACGAACATCCGGCGCCACGATGATCGCCGAAACGAACCCAGGCCACCGTAACCCCGGGAACAGGGGGCGTCGTCACCATGCCGCCGCTCAGATCCCGCCGAAGCATCCTCACCCTCAACGCCGGAACCCCACCCCCAGGTGGTCACCCTGAATGTCCGTCAACATCGGCACCGCGCAGCGGGTCGTTGTCCGACCGCATCTCACCCCCTATGGCGAGAAGTACGCCGCCTCCGGCAGGTCGGTCCGCGACCTTCCCGGCGTCGTCGAGGTGAACAGCCCCTACCTCCACATTGAGGGCAGCAGCGGCGTCGCGGTCGCGTTCGAGAGCAGCAATGTCACGCAGACCGTCAACGTCCAGCAGAAGGTTGAGCAGGCCCAGACCCTCGTCGACGCCATAGAGCGGGCGGTGCTCGCCATTACCGACGACCGGGTCCGGACGGACGCGGAGCAGTTGGCGTTGGAAATCCGTGCAGAGTCGGATTCGGAGGCGCCGAAGGTGGGCCGGTTCAAGGAGTTGGCCACGAAAGCGATGACTTCGCTAGCCACCTCGATCGCCACCACGGCCGGCTCGGACTTCGGCAAGGCGATCATTGAGGCTGCACTTCCGTTGGTGTCCTGACAGCGTCGTTCCCGGAAGCCACGCGCGGAAGGCACTGCGGTTACTGTCCCACAGCGCATCCACCGAGGCCGAGACGGATGACCACTGCGCTCACCAGAGGGGTTCGGATCTGAGAGCCCTTCGTGGCTGTCTTACTGCCGTGGTCGTTTCGGTCGGCGGGTGCGTGCACCGTGCCTCCGTACACTCCGCAGCATGAACACTTTCACCGTCATCTCAACCGTCTTTGGCCTGTTCATGACCGCTCTCGGTATCGGGCTGACCATCAGCGCCAACACAATGCGAAGAGCGCTCCTTTCGACGAACGCCAGGCAGCTCTGCGTGTGGAATTGCGAACGCGCCTCAACTCGCAATTCCGTTTAGTGCGAGCAGTCGGCAACGTGGATCGAGGCCTCCTTCCCGGAAGTGTCGTGGAGGCAGAAATAGGCGAACTACGGACGTATCTGAACGCGAAGAAGCACCGGTTCATGGTGCCGACGCGCGAGCAGATCGAGGTGGTCATCAAATCCATCGATAGTGCCTTGGCCGCGCTCGCAGTAGCGCACCACCCACCAAGGAACGACACCGCCTTCATCTCGCACGTGGTTGAGATCAAGTGCAACGTGCTCAGGCCGTGGCTGGAGAAAGCGCTCGCAGACATCAACGTGCTGCTGGACGGCCTGGCAGCGATCGAGCGGCAGCCGATGGCAGTGCGCCGACAGGTCAAGCTTTTCGCGGCACTGAACCCAGAAAACCAGACGTCGCTTCAGGTGTGAGCACTCCAGCTGTGGCCACGACAGCCCAACGGGGCAGTACTGCATCCCGAAGATTGTGACGCGCATAAGAGTCGTAGGACCGAGCTAGGACATCAACGCGATCCCAATCGACATTAGCAAGTATAAAGAACCCGCCCTCGCCAAGCTCAGGGCGGGATTTTTATCTGCATAGCTAACAATTTGTGTCCGAGGGGGGACTTGGCCACCTGCGACACGGGTTGCGATCTTGCGATTGGGGCGCTGAACGCCAGCCGGGAGCTACTCGTGTGACGCGATTAAGTCGTCTGCACCGCGCATCAGCCGGACGTAGCGCATGTGTGGGTGCTCGATCGCCTGCTTGTAGAAAGCCCAAGCCCGATGTTCTGTCGTCGGACCGAACGTCGTGTCCAGCTGCCATTGGCCCTCAACGAAGTGCTCATATTGCACGTAGAAGTCGCCTGCCGGCCGTCCGGGCTGACGCTTCCAGTCGCTGCTGAACTTCCGAATCGCGGCGGCATCCCATACTGCACCTCCGCGCAGATCCGCCAACGGCGCAGGGAACATCGCAGTGCGGCGCAGCTGGTGCACGCGCTGACGGGAAATGCCCAGCTCTTCAGCGATCTCGGCGGCCGACATCAACTCTGGCAACGTCGGCTCGTCCGCCCGGCGCTGCCACTGCGCTTCCCGCATCACCTCCATGCCGACCGGCTCCGCATGAACGATGTGTATAACCTCGTTGGCCATCTTCTCGGCAGCTTCGATCACGGACATACCGCCCGATGCATACGTCGTCACATCGACGCCGTGGCCGGGGATCCGCGCGACCGAACCGTCGAGGCCCTCGAGTTGGGTCTCCCAGCGGTCCATCGTCTCCATCGACGGGTCGACGTTGAAGGTGAAGGAGATAACCCAATCGTCGTTCACTTTGTCTCTCCCTTCCTGCGTTGCGACCGCTGTTCTTTCTTGCTTGGGGGTGGGATCTGTAAGCCCGCCTTCTTCAGGTCCACCTTCAAGTCGGCCATCCGCCGATTCGGACGGCTCGGGCTAGCTGGGTAGTACGTCACGTAATTGCCCTGCGGATCGTAGAACCGGCTGTATCCCTTTGTGTCGTCGAGGACGGTCCAGCCCTGCGACCTGGCCCATTCGGCGATGTCTTTGACATCATTGTTCACAATGATCCCCTTAAGGCTTGCGGTGTGTCAAGAGTAACTAGAAACACGCTACAAAGTCAAGAGTTTCGGTCTTTCGGCGTCGCAGCGGAGCCACCTCGATCGTCGCCGCGGCCGACTCGGACTTCGGAAAGGCGATCATTGAAACTGCACTTCCGCTGGTGTCCTGACGGTGTCGTTCACGGAGTCCACGTCGTGGAAAACATTGCGGTCACGGCCCCGCGGCGCATCCGCCGTGGCCGACATCGATGACCGCTACGCTCCAGTGATCGCGCTCACTGAAATTCCCCACTGACGCTCATCGAAATTCCCCACCCGTGTGGCTCCGCCGAGAAGGGCGGGCCTCCTTCGATGCTGCTGGTGTCTGACGCCTGCAGCACTGCCCGAAGGAGGCCCGCTTTCTCATGCTCACATGGGAGAACGATATGGAAGTACATGCCCTGGCCAAGCGTGGTTGGACGATCTCGGCGATCGCCCGCCACACCGGCTTTGACCGCAAGACGGTCCGCAAGTATCTGGCCGGCGACGGCAAACCCGGGGTGCGTGCCCGCCCCGACCCCGATCCGTTCGAGCCGTTCGTCGACTACGTCACCGCCAGGTTGACCGAGGACCCGCACCTGTGGGCCCGCACCCTGTTCGACGAGCTCGAGGAGCTGGGGTTCGGGCTGTCGTATCAGAGCCTGACCCGCAACATCCGCGTCCGCAATCTACGCCCCGTCTGTGAAGCCTGCCGGACCGCCACCCAGCGCCCGAACGCGGTGATCCCCCACGCCCCGGGTGAGGAAACCCAATGGGACTGGCTGGAATTGCCCGATCCGCCGGCATCGTGGGGGTGGGGCAAGACCGCGCACCTGCTGGTCGGCTCGCTGGCCCATTCGGGCAAGTGGCGCGGCTTCCTGGCGCCCTGCCAGGATCAGCCGCACCTGGTCGCCGGCTTGGACCGCGCGACCCGCGGCCTGGGCGGGTGCACCCGGGTGTGGCGCTTTGACCGGATGGCCACGGTCTGCGACCCCGGCTCGGGACGGGTGAGCGCCTCGTTCGCCGGAGTGGCCAAGCACTACGGGGTCTGTGTGGCGATCTGCCCGCCGCGGCGCGGCAACCGCAAGGGAGTGGTGGAAAAGGTCAACCACACCGCCGCGCAACGCTGGTGGCGCACGCTGGCCGACGAGGCCACCGTCGAGCAGGCCCAAGCCAGCCTGGATCGCTTCGCCGGGGTCCGTGGCGACACCCGCATCCGCGCCACCGCTGAGGGCCGGTCCTCGGTGGCGGTGGTGGCCAAAACAGAGCCGCTACAGCCGGTGCCGGCGATGGCCTATCCGGTGATCCTGGCCGAGGCCCGCACGGCGTCGCGGCAAGCGCTGGTGTCGTATCGCGGTAACCGCTACTCGGTGCCTCCGGAGCTGGCCGCCGCCCAGGTCGTGGTGTCCCATCCGGTCGGGGCCCAGTTTTGTGACATCGCCACCACGAGCGGAATCGTGGTCGCCCGGCACCGCATGGCCGCCGACGGGCTCGGCGTCACGGTACGTGACAGCGGCCATGTCATCGCCCTGGACACCGCCGCGATGGCCACCGCGGCTACCGGACGCCCGCACCGGCGCAAGGAACGCATCCCACCGGGCCCGGCCGCAAAAGCCGCGGCCGCACAACTCCTCGGGATCAAACAAGCCGACAGTTCTGAACATCAACCCTCAACTCCGTCACCCGATTCCACCGTCATCGATCTGTCCGTCTACGAGCGGGCCGCCCAGAACAGGACCATCCAATGACCCCCAGCCCACGCACCGCCAAGACCACCACCATGACCGCCCAGGAAACACCGTCGGCGGCCGCTTCGCGGTATCAGCAGCTGCGCTCGCACCTGGCCGAACTGAAACTGGCCGCGGCCGCCGAAGCCCTACCCGCGGTCCTGGACCAGGCCACCACCGAGAACCTGTCGCTGACGGTGGCCCTGGAGCGGCTCTTGGCCGTCGAAGTCGAGGCCTCCACCGCTCGGCGGCTGGCCGGCCGGTTGCGGTTCGCTTGCCTGCCCACCCCGGCCACCCTGGCAGACTTCGACGTTGATGCCGCCGCCGGGATCGACCGCAAGCTGATCGACGAACTCGGGACCTGCCGCTACCTGGAATCGGCGACCAACATTTTGCTCGTCGGGCCCCCGGGTACAGGAAAGACGCACTTGTCGGTCGGATTGGCAAGGGCCGCAGCACATGCCGGCTACCGCACCTACTTCACCACTGCCGCCGATCTGGCTGCACGGTGTCACCGCGCAGCGATCGAGGGACGCTGGGCCACAACGATGCGGTTCTATGCCGGACCGACGCTCCTGGTGATCGATGAGCTGGGCTACTTGCCGTTGCCCGCCGAGGCGGCCTCAGCGCTGTTTCAGGTTGTCTCCCAACGGTATTTGAAGACCAGCATCGTCATCACCACCAACCGCGGCGTGGGAGCCTGGGGAGAGATCCTCGGCGACACCACCGTGGCCGCCGCCATGCTCGACCGCCTACTGCACCGCTCTGTCGTCATCAACCTCGACGGCGAGTCCTACCGCCTCCGCGACCACCACGCCGCCGCCGAAACGCTACGCCGAACAACCACCGGCACCCGCCAACCACTACACTGACCGCTGCTCACAGGTGAGGAATTTCGGCGAGCACACCTGGGGACTTTCGATGAGCGCGATCACCAGATGACCGAGGAGTCGTATCAGGTCGGCGGACACAGCTCGACCTCGCCGCCGCGAACAGCCTCGGCGAGTGGGCAGACCTCCTCCACGTCGACAGATCTTGGAGTCGTCGCCCTGGCGACGGGGGACTGGACATGACGTTGGCGTGACATCACTTGATTCGAGCGCTAGTGTCCTGCGCCATTAATTCGTTACATAATTGTAATCGATGGGCTTCGGCGGCGTTCCGCAACGAATCACGGTGGTGGATGGGATGATTCGTGTATGGCATCGCGTGGGCGACCGACGGCGGAGTTGGCCTTGACCGAGGAGGAGCGTGAGACTCTGGTTCGGTGGTCACGGCGGCCGAAGTCGTCGCAGGCATTGGCGTTGCGGTCACGGATCATCCTGGCCTGCGGCGAGGGTTTGTCCAACAAGGCGGTGGCCGCGAAATTGGGTGTGTCACAGCCCACGGTGGGCAAATGGCGTACCCGGTTTGTCGACAAGCGGCTCGATGGGCTGGTCGACGAGCCGCGTACCGGTCGCCCGCCGTCGATCCTGTTGGACAAGGTCGAAGAGGTGATCGTGACGACGCTGGAACACAAGCCGGCCAACGCGACACACTGGTCGCGGACCTCGATGGCAAAGCGCAGCGGCCTGTCGCCCTCGACGATCGGGCGGATCTGGCGCAAGTTCGAGCTGAAACCGCATTTAAGCGACGGGTTCAAACTGTCCACCGACCCACTGTTCGTCGACAAGGTCGTCGATGTTGTCGGCCTCTACCACAATCCGCCGGAGAAGGCCGTCGTCCTGTGCGTCGACGAAAAGAGCCAGGTTCAGGCGTTGGATCGGTCCCAACCCGTGCTGCCGATGATGCCGGGCATGCCCGAGCGGCGGACCCACGACTACGCCCGTCACGGCGTGATCGACCTGTTCGCGGCGTTCAACATCGCCGACGGCTCCGTGATTTCCCAACTCCACCCCCAACACCGGGCGGTCGAGTTCAAGAAATTCCTGGTCACCATCGACAAGGCCGTACCCGCCGAGCTCGACGTGCACCTGGTCTGCGACAACCTGTCGACCCACAAGACGCCCGCGGTCAACGACTGGCTCGCCAAACATCCCCGCTTCCATATGCATTTCACCCCGACCGGCTCCTCCTGGCTCAACCAGGTCGAGCGCTGGTTCGGGTTCCTCACCGACCAGCTCCTGCGACGTGGCGTCCACAAAAGCGTTGCGGCACTGGAAAAGGACATCAAAAATTGGATCAAGCACTGGAACGCCGACCCCAAGCCATTCGTCTGGAAAAAGACCGCCGAAGAGATCCTCGACTCACTCGCCAAATATCTTCAACGAATTTCCGGCGGGGGACACTAGGTGCATCAGAGGTCAGCCGAAGTCCGCCCATCCCAGCATTTCTCGATAAAGGAGTTCGTTTGGCAAGGCGCCCGGCATCGGGCGGGGATCATCTGCCCAGCATCCCAGTACGGGGTGCTTCTGGGTGGTGACTGTGGCCAGCGTCTTGTTGCGAATGATGAAGTGCGAGAACTCTTCCAGATAGCGCAGCGTCTCCATAAAGAGTGTTGTCGCTAGTGTGGCGATGTCGGCAACATATGCACTTGGTTGAAATGGATTGGATGACTGCGCTTTCCAGACTCCCAGCCTGTCCAGTTGGTCTTGATTGAGCGGCGTGACGGCGGGTTCGAACTCTTCGAGCCCATTGAGAGTGATCGCTACCGTTGTGGACGAGCCATAGCTTCGCGACAACTGGTGCTGGGTATCGAGGGGAATGGCGTGAATTCGGTTGCGCAACTGTCCGATAACCCAAGCGTATGAGCCCAATGATTCCAGCTCTGAGCTATCGGTTGGTTCGAACTTCCCGATAACTGAGCGCAGTTCGTCCAACGAGGTGAGGGACCCACGCTGCTTGTCGGGATCGAGGCTGGTGTCGAACAATGTTCGAGTAACGCGTGCGTATCTGTCCATTGCCGCACAGAGGTACAAGAGCATGCGGTCGAACGCCTCTGCAGCGGTCTCGGACATGTCGGACCGCTGCATTTCGGATGAGGTGCCACTGCCGAGGGCCGCGAGTAGATGGTCCACCGCACGCGCGGCTCGGCTGAGGCGCAGGCCAATCGCTATCATAGACTCAACGAGTTCACGGTCGCCGCCCGCCGTCGCCATCAGACGGATAGCTGTGAGATGCGGAACTGACGCGTCGACGCCAGCCAGGTACAGGTCCGCGACCGAGGTTGCGTTGTAGGTGCGGACGAAACTGCCCCCACCTGCCAATTGTCCTTTGGTAGTTGTTAGCACGGGATTACCCGTCATTCGAAGGTAAAGACCGAACAACGGCACCAATTGGCTCGGCGTCACGCTCACGACCAGATCGTTGTCAGCGACATCATCCCGTCCGGCGGTGGGCGCAGCGGTCACGATGACATCAGCCCCAGTTGCCCCTGATGCGCTTGCTAGGGCTGCGGCACGGTGGCGATCCGCGAGAGTGATTCCAGAGTCGTCGGAGTACCCAGAGCGGGCAGCTTCGTCAAGCTGTGCGTAAACGCTGAAGAAGTGCCCGGAGGTCGCCAAAGTACGTCTGCCGTCCTCGTAGCCGGAAACTCCGACCGTCGATGAGTCCATGAACTTCGGCGCCTCGGTAACCGTCGTGAATGTGAACTGGTACCAACGGCGACATCCGAGCGCCTGCATCCATCTCGTGGGCTCCGACTCGTCGTTCTGGACGAGAAGAAGCGGTTCGACTTCCTCATCCCGAGCAAGGATTCGCACCAGCTCCAGGGTGGGCTCACCCAAGGTCTGCACATCGACGGCGACGCGTAGCTTGCGTGTACTCGGTCGGAGTGGAAACAGTGGCCCAGCCTCACGTTGTGCGCTGGTTCGATCCGCAGGCGGTCGTACGTACCGCATGAAGCGGTGCAGGGGTGCATCATTGGGCACGTCGAGAGTCACAGCGTACTGATAGCACGTGACACCGACATGCTGATCTGTTTCTGCTTTCCCAAAAAACGCTCCCGTGCACAGCGCCAGTGGCTGGCCTGATCCGTTAGGCGTCCACTGTCCACCTGCCTGGAACTGGGTCGCCGGGGGCGATACTGGAGGTCCTGGTCACCCGCAAAGCGCATCTGTGGGAGGCGCGCTGTTACTGCCCATCGCGAGGTTGACCCACATTCTCGGTGCCTGAATCCCGTTCACGCCGTCAACACGAAGCCCAATCGGCATCAGCAAACACAGACACCCACTTCAAACCAGTTCAGACAGATTTTGAATCTGCGTAGCTAAGAAATTGTGTCCGAGGGGGGACTTGTCCGTCTACGACACGGGTCGTGGTCTGGCGATTGGGGCGCTGACCGCTTCGGTCAAGCACCGGTCCACCTTTTTCGCTCAATCGCGACGCCGAGGAGCTCGCCCATCGGGCGGCCAGCCGTCGGTACCGGACTCAAGCGGAATATTCAGAGATCGAAGCAGGATCGAAAAGAGCCGCCAATTGGCGATTGCTCCGACAAGTTCGACCAAAACCGCGTGATCGCTATTGAACGCCTTCTGGCACCCAGCCCAGTTTTCCTCGGAGATGACCCCGTCGCGTACCACATCATCGGTCGCTGCGAGGACCGCACGCTCGACTGGCCCGAGGCTTTCGGAATTCTGCCAGTCGCGCACCGCGAGGAGATCACGCTCAGGCACGCCGAGCAGTGTGGCGATTCGCCAATGTTGAGTCCATTCGTATTCGGAGCCAGTGATCCAGCCGATGCGCAAGATGACCAGCTCGCGTAGCCGCGCGTCAAGGGAACCGCGGAAGAGTAACGCGTCCAGCAGCCCATACAGCGCAACCGCCACACGCGGCTGATGAAGTGCCACGCGGAATACCGACAGCTCTGCCAACTCTTCGGGCAACCCACATTCGGCAGCTCGCAGCTGGGCCTGCTCACGGTCGAGCATCGGTACGCGTTCCGCCATGGTCACGGGTGGCCCTCTCTGTTGAACCTCTGCACCGCCGTTAGGGCGTGGGCAAAAAGACGTTGTGGAGCGCCCCACTTGATCGGGCACTTTCATCTGCAAGCGAAGTGAGCAGCTGTGCGAGCCCAGCGAATCCGGTTGATTCTCTGGTGATCCGGTCGAACGGCCAGCGGCCCATGGCGAGAATCTCGAGGGCTGCCCGGTAGGCGGGATACTCCACGCCGAGTGCGCCTACGACGTGTAATTCTTTATAGACCAACAAGTCTGGTTCAAACCGGGGCGCGCCGCCTCCTCCGCGGGTGCCGGCCACCACAATTGTGCCGCCGGGCCTGGCAAGGCCGACGGCATCGGCGAACGCGGAGGGTGCTTTGGCGGTGACGTCGACGACCACGTCGGCAAGCCGTCCGCCTGTCTCACGCTGAAGCGCGGTCGCTGCATCGTCCTGCGATACATCGATGGGCAGGTCGACACCGAATGATCTGGCGATGGCCAGTCGTTGTTCGTCGCGTGGGCCGACGCCGGTCATCGCGACGAACGCGGCTCCCGCCTCTTTGGCCGCCACCGCCGCACAGATTCCGCGGATGCCGGGCCCCAGGATCGCTACGACGTCCCCGGCCTTGGTGTCGGGAAGAGTCGCCCCCCATTGGATACCGGCCCCGAGAGGGTTGAACAACGTGGCGAGAACGGGGTCCATGTCTTCGGCAATCGGGAGCAGCATCGCGTCCCACGGAAGCTCCACATGGGTGGCGTATCCGCCCCATAAGCCCGCGCCGATCTCCACGTCGACGAACCCGAACATGGTGGCGATGCCGTTCACCGCGCACCGCCGGTATTCGCCGCGGCGGCACTCGGGGCAGTCTCGGCAGGACCGGAACACCTCAACGGCCACGCGCTGGCCGGCTTGTACACCCCAGCGTTGGCCGGCCGCAGCGCCGACATGTTCGACGATGCCGACGATTTCGTGCCCTGGAACGAATGAGAAGCCGGCAGGCAGGTGTCCGGTGAATTGTTCGTGATCTGTTCCGCACAGACCGCATGCTTCAACTCGCAGGATCGCACCCCGGTCGCCGACGTCGGGGATGATCATCTGGCGCCGCTGCAGACTCCGCGGTCCGGTCAGCACCATCGCCTCGGCGATCATGGAAGCTCGAATCCGGTGAACGACCCTGTGTTTCGGAGGCACACCGTTTTACCTACATACATTTCCCCGCCCATCGCCTCGGCAATCTGCGGATCGTCGCTGCGTGCGACGACTCTTCGCCCGTCGGACAGGTGCGCGATGATCGGAGTCCATCGAGGTTGCCCGTCTCGGTCGTAGACGACGGTGTATCCGTCCACTGTCGCGCAACCGGTCGCCTCGTCGACGCCTGCGACACCCAACCTCGATGAATCGATCTGAGCTTGCTCGACCGCCGTGTCGAGCAGTCGCCACCCGGTTGGTGGCGGGGTGGCCGACCACAGACCGACCGAATGCTTCGTCGAATACCACCCGAGGCCGGTGACGAGTCCGACATCGGTTGGGTCGCGTCTACACCGTCGGACCATCTCAACGATCGAGTGGCTGACGTAATTGTTTCCGGGACCGCCGTGATACGGCAGGCCTCCGGTTACTGTGAGGCCTCTGTCGTCGAGGGGGTCCAAGTCGAGAGCCTCGGCAGTCATCTCAATTGCCGACGGGAAGCAGGAGTAGAGATCGAACCACCGGATGTCGTCGATGGTCAACCGCCCCGCATTGAGAGCCTTCCGTGCCGCTACCTCGATACCCGATGAGCGACTGAGGTCCGGCCGTTCCACGGGGAAGTACACGTCGTTGCAAGTCGCTGCTGACCAGGGAAAGACCCAACGATCGCGCGCGACGCCCAATTCGTCCGCCACCTCGGCCGCCATGAGAATGAAGGCGGCAGCCATGTCGACGGACATGATGCTGTTGAGCAACTTGGGATAGGGCAAGCAGACCATGCGGTTTTCCGCGGTGACTTCGCTGAGTTCGGTGGCACTTCGTGCGCGTGGGAACCAGGCCTGTTCCGGATGGCGTGCCGCCTCGGCTGTGAACGGTGCCATCAGCGTGCCCAGCCACTCCCGTTGAGCATCGAAGTCGCGGCCGTGGCGCGCGGCGATCGCGGACTCGAAGATGGGATACACCTCGTGCGGCCAACTCAGACCCACCGACAATTCGGCTTGACTCAGCCCGGGGCGGGCGTCGCCCAGGGATTCGTCGCCGGAGCGGGGTGGGGGCGGCGAGTCGAGAAGTGCCCTGCCCTGAAGCTTGCGTGCGGAATGCCCGCTCTCCGCCCCGACGACCAGGACGACATCTGCACGGCCTTCGCGTATTTCGCCACCCAACACCTCGACGAGATACTGCGGGGTGTTTCCGCCGACGGGACAGCTGATGCGGCGGGCGGGACTGATGTGCATCGCTTCGGCGATCCTGCTGGCGGGATTGTCGCGCGGTATGACCAGGATGCCGGGAGTCGCGACGGTGTCGATGCGCCGCTCGACCGGGCGACCTGCGTCTTTGACCGCGCGGCGTGCGGCTTCTACCGCCAAGTCGATCGGGTCCACGAAGTCGTTCCCGCGATGGGTAACTTCGCCCACGCCGACGACAACCGGGGTACGCGCTTCTACCAACATCGGCATCGGCATCCGCTCAGGGCCACGGGGCTGACTTGAGACATAACTGCGATGGTGTCATGTGCGTGGGCAAGTCACAATGGTGTGCGCGCGCGGCATACTGGCTGTGTGTCGACGAGGTTGTTGAGATGGGGCGCCGCCGCGCCGACAGATCGTGGGTCCGCTCGCGACCGGTTGCTCGATGCTGCCGAGCGGTGCCTCGAGAGTTGCGGTGTGGTGGGCACGACTATGGAGGACATCGGCAGAACAGCGGGTGTGTCCAGGGCAACGGTGTATCGCTACTTCCCCAGTCGGGAGGCGGTGATGTCGGGCGTCATCATTCGCGCCGCCGAGCGCTATCTCGACCGCATCAGCCCGCGGATCGCGGCGCACGCCGACCTGGGCTCCGCGCTCGTCGACTTCGTGGAATACACGGTTGAGGCCGCGCGCCGCGAAGAGATCATCGGATTGTTGTTCGGCAGCGACGAGGAACTAGCCGGCGTGGGTCTCGCGGCGGGGACCTCGACGTCCCTCTTCGAAATCGTCACCGAATTTCTGCGTCCCATCTTCACCAGACACTGGAGTTGCGTGGAACCGGGCGTCTCCGTCGACGACGCCGCCGAGTGGGTTGTCCGCACGATACTGAGCCTGCTGACTGTTCGAGGGCCGCGGGAGCGCAGTCGTGACGGACTCCGGGCGTTTCTGTCGAGGTTTCTCCTTCCGGCGATCCTGGCGGGTGACCACGCTCGACCGATGTGACATCTATGGAGTAATGTCTCGACGGCAGATGAGGTAGGAGGGCCTGTGCAATTCACCACGTTCAACGAACAGGTCGCTGAGCAACTCAAGAGCGCAGCAGAAACCACGGGCGGGTTGGCCGGTTACCTCGGCTTCCGTCACACCGAATTCGCTGCGGGACGGCTCGTCGCGGAGATGGACGCACGCGACGACCTGAAGACGCCGTTCGGCAACCTGCATGGGGGCTGCTTATCGGCCATGGTCGACCACTGCCTCGGCGTGGTGTTTTATCCCGTGATTCCACTGGGATCTTGGGTCGCGACAACGGAGTTCAAACTGAATCTGCTTCGTCCGGTCTCCAGCGGCACCTGTGTAGCCACAGCTGAGATCATCGCGCTGGGCAGAACCAGCGGGGTGGCGCGGATCGACATCTGCAACGACGGCAGAGCGGTGTGTGCGGCCCAGGGAACCGTCACCGTCGTCGCACCGAAGACGAGCTCCTGATGTCGGCAAAGAGAACAGGCGATTCGTCGGCTCCTGTGGTCGAGCGCGTGCCCACGGCAGACGGGCTGGCGCTGGCCGTCGACCTCTACCACTGTGACGCACCGCGGGCGGTCGTGTTGCTCCTTCACGGCGGCGGTCAAAGCCGACACGCCTGGGACGTCACCGCCCAACGCCTGCACCAGCGGGGATACACGGTGGCCGCGTACGACACCAGGGGACACGGGGACAGCGACTGGGACCCCGACGGACGCTACGACATGGACCGGCTGGGGTCCGACCTATTGGCCGTGCGCTCATACGCCGATTCCGGCCGCCCCGTCGCCGCAATCGGCGCATCTCTGGGCGGGTTGACCATTCTCGGAACACACTTGCTCGCCCCGCCGGATCTATGGCAGGCCGTCGTGCTGGTTGACGTCACTCCGAGAATGGAGATGGACGGCGCCCGACGAGTCGTAGCGTTCATGTCGGCACACCCCGAAGGTTTCGACAGCCTAGAGTCGGCCGCTGACGTGATCGCCGCCTACAACCCGCACCGCCCTCGCCCCGAAAACCTCGACGGGCTCCGAAAAGTCCTCGCCCGTCGCGAAGACGGTCGCTGGTCCTGGCGATGGGATCCAGCCTTCGTGACGTCGAATTTCCAGTTCCTGCAGGGTGATCCAGACGAGGGCGCTGAGTACTTCGAGATGATGAGCGCCTTCCTTCTCGATGGTGCGCGGCAGGTGTCCGCGCCAACGCTGCTGGTCCGGGGCCTACTATCTGACATCGTCTCCGAAGAGACAGTAAGGCATTTCCTGACCGTCGTTCCGCACGCGCAAACCGTTGACGTGTCGGGCGCGGGACACATGATTGCCGGCGACAACAACGACGCATTCTCGACGGCGGTCGTCGAATTCCTCGACAGGACCATATGAACCCTGCTGTCGGTTGACTGCCCATGTAGGGCTGGCGCCTATCCTGCTCCTATGCCAACTGAACCAGTGCGGGTGTCTTTCCGCCGGCATGTGCGCGAAAAGGTTTTGAGGGCGACACGAGAACTCGCCATCGAGAAGGGCTGGGATCAGGTCCGGATGAGCGAGGTTGCCGAATCGGTCGGCGTCTCCCGCCCGACGTTGTACAAAGAGTTCGGCGACAAACAGGGGCTCGGCGACGCGCTTGTGGTGTCGGAGGGCCAGCGCTTTATGGAAGGCATTCTTGCCGTCCTTGCCGAACACGTGGGCGACGTGCGGGGCGGCATCACCGCAGCGGTGCAATTCACCCTCTGTGAAGCAGAAGACAGCCCGCTCCTCAAGGCAGTTCTGACGTCCAACGCTTCGGGGAATGATCGCGGTGGCTCGTCGTCTACTGGAGTCCTACCTCTTCTGCCGACGTCGGCTTCCCTGCTTCAGCTCTGCTCCGCGGCTCTGATCACGTGGTTTAACGACCACTTCGACGATCTCGATCCCGAAGACGTTGAGGAGGTCGCAGATGTTCTGGTGCGACTGACAGTGAGTCATGTTGTACTCCCCGCCGCGGACATCGCCACCACCGGTGAGCGGATCTCCCGCGTAGCACTCAGGTACCTGGGAGTTGTCCACAGTTTGTAGCCAGCAAGCTCTCGTGTCAGATCGAGCCGGCGAGGAGCTCTGAGCGGTCAACTCGGAGCTGCTGGCTGATGGCCCGCTTACTGGACATGAAATCGCGAGGACGATTGACGCAGTCGGCGGCGATGAGTTCGCCCTCGCGGAAGTAGAAGCAGCTGAAGTCACGGTCACGCGACGGGTCACCACTGAGCAACAGTTCGTCGTATCCGGCGTTGAGACCGGCAATCTGGAGTTTGAGATCGTACTGGTCGGACCAGAACCACGGAAGCGCAGCGATTGCGCTGTGTTTTCCGCAGATTGTCGCCGCAGCGATCTTGGCCTGCTCGCCGGCGCTCGATACGGATTCCAAACGAATACGCGAGCCGTATCGAGCCATGGTGTGGCTCGTGCAGTCGCCGGCGGCCACGATGTCGGGGTCGCTGGTGCGGGCCTGGTCGTCGATCACGATGCCGTTGTCGACGGATAATCCTGCGGCCGAGGCGAGCTCGGTGTTCGGCACCACACCGACGCCGACGATGACCAAGTCGGCGGGGATCGATTCGCCGTCAGCCAGCACGACCTCCTGCACCCCACCGTTACCGGAGAAGGCTTCGACGAGGGCGTGTGTTCGGATCTCCACTCCCTCGCCGCGGTGGATTCGCGTGTAAAACGCGGAAACCTCCGGCGCGGTGACCCTTTCGAGTACACGCTCGGTTGCCTCGAGGACGGTGACGTTCATGCCGAGCGAACACAGCGAGGCCGCCGTTTCCAACCCGATGTAACCGCCGCCCACGATCACAACCCTCCGACCCGGTGTGGCGGCGGCACGGATCAACTCGACGTCTGCAGCGGTACGCAGGTAGTGAATTCCGGGAAGATCCACCCCTGGTGTGGGGAGTCGTCTGGCCCTTGCGCCGGTGCACAACGCGAGCTTGGTGTACGTCAGCGTGTCGCCGGTGCTCAGAGACACACGCTTGGCACTCCGGTGGATCGCCTCCACGGTCGCATTCAAGAGTCGAATGTGCTGCTTTTCGTAGAAATCAGCGCCGCGAATCAGGAGGTCGTCGAGGCCGTTCTTGCCGGCCAGGTATCCCTTCGACAACGGAGGCCGGTGGTAGGGCAGTCCCCCCTCGTCGCCGATGAGCACGACCTCCCCAGACCACCCCTCCCTTCGAAGATTAGCTGCCAACTGCGCGCCGGCGTGGCTCGCGCCGACGATCACCGCTCGTTCGGGAGTCATGCACTCGGCCTGGGAGTGAGGCGAACCATCAGCTTGCTGATACCCCTGACGAAATTCGATTGCACATACTCGGGTTCGCCGACCACCTCGATGTTCTCAAAGCGAGGGAGCAATTCCTCCCACAGGATTCGAAGCTGCAACTCAGCAAGTCGGTTTCCCATGCACCTGTGCACGCCGAACCCGAACGAGATGTGATTGCGGGCGTTGCTCCTATCGATGATCAACTCATCGGCCCGCTCGAAGACACGCTCATCGCGGTTACCAGAGGCGTACCACATCACGACCTTGTCGCCCTTGCGGATGAATTGCCCGTTCAACATGATGTCTTTTTTCGCGACTCGGCGCATGTACGCCAACGGGGTCTGCCAGCGAATGATCTCGGACACCATGTTGGGAATCAGGTCAGGGTTCGCCTTCAACTTCTCGAACTGATCGGGGAACTGGTTCAAGGCGAGAACCCCTCCGCTCATCGAGTTGCGAGTCGTGTCGTTTCCCCCGACGATCAGCAATACCAAATTGCCGAGGAATTCCATCGGGCGGTCGATGAGATCCTTAGTGTCCTCGTTGGCCTGCAGCATCGTGATCAGATCGAAGCCCGGTCGCTCCCCGTTGGCGGTACGGGCCGCCTTGTCATGCCAGAGAGCGCTGAGCCCCTTCGCCATGTCGACCATGCCACGAAACACTCTGTCGTTGTCGGAAGGACCGCCATTGGCTTGCTCCATGGAGGTGGCGAGGTCCGACCATTCCACGAGCTTGTGCCGCTGCTCGTACGGGAAGTCCAGCAGGGTCGCGAGCATGCGCGCTGTCAGTTCGATGGAGACGTGGTGCACCCAATTGAACGGCTGATCCACCGGTAGATCGTCCAGCACTTCCTGGACACGCGAGCGGATCAGCCCCTCCATCTCGCGCAGGTTCTTCGGCGCGACAACCCCTTGGACGGAAGCGCGCTGCAAGTCGTGTTGTGGCGGATCCATCGCGATGAACATGGCGATGTCCATAAAACGAGGCGGTCTCCCGATGATGATGAACGGCTCTGCGGAGAAAGCCTCGTGGTTCTTGTCGACGGCGATGATGTCCGCGTGGCGGGTCACCGACCAGAACGGGCCGAACGGACTGCGAGCCTGGTAATGCACCGGCGCCTCGTTGCGCACGCGTTCGAAGTAGGACTTCCAGCGGCCTTGGCGGTAGAGGAACGGGTTGCTGAGATCGATGTCGGCGATATCGACGTCCTCGACCGGAGGAATGGGCGTCTCGGTGAAGATCTTCTTACCATTGGTTCCGGTTACCCACCGACGTGTCTTGTCGTAGAGGTGTGCGCCGCGGATTTGCAGCTCCAGAGGCACGGCAGACTGGGCTTTGGCGGCCACTGCCGCGGGAATACTCATTATTGTTTCCTCCAAATCCATGACGTTGTTTCAGAGCTGGAACTCAGGTAGCTCGACCGTCAAGCCATCCCATGCCTCGGAGGCGGCCATCTGGCAGGACAGCCTCGACGTCCGCTGACGCTCGGGGTTCATCGCGAGCATCTCCTCTTCGTTGGCGCCGCAGAGTCCCACCGTGTCCGACCACTCGGGAGCGACGATCACGTGGCATGTTCCGCATGCGGCTTCCCCTCCGCAATCGCCGTCGATGCCGGGCACCGCGTTATTGACCGCAATCTGCATCAAGGACTGCCCTTCGGCCAAGGGGGCTTCGTACTTCTCGCCGTCATGAGAGACGAAGGTGACGACTGCCATGATTAACTCTCCTCAATCTGGAACTTCTCTTTTTAGTGTTGTCGCGCGTGACCAGCGTCGCTAGACTCGCAGGAGTCAAAGAGTTGTGTTTTTAGCTCACGCGCAGGGAGGCACGTGAAACTCGACGACTCGGGTATGCCAGCGCTGGCTTTCCTGCAGATGCTGGACAGTGAGGCGCTGGGGCATGACGCCAGCATTGCGCTGCGCAGCATCATGGTTCGCGAGCACGTCACCGAGTCGATGTTGGTGGGCCGCGACGCGCAGGTCCCCTTACGGTGGTTCAGGGAGATATATTCCGATTTCGATTGTGATCAGGGAACCCGTCTGGGTTTCGCGTTCGCTGAACACGCCAAACTGACGTCCTTTGGGGCACTCAGTGTTCCCTTGGTCAGCGCGGGCTCGGTAGCCGAGGTTGTCGAGTTGCTTGCTTATCTGCCGGTGATCACCACAGCCCTCAGCCCGTCGTTCCATTCGACGGAACGCGGCCTCACGATCGGGCTCACCGGTCGCACCGGTGACGCGGGCCTGAACTGCCTGGCCGTCACCTACGGTGGGCTGGCGCTGTTGCGTCTGCTCGACATGCTCGCGGGTGCCGTACCGAATATTGAACTGCATCTGAGTCATTCAGCGCCGGAGTCGTGGGTTCTTCATGACGAAGTGTTGGCGGGTCGGATCTTCTTCGACGCCCCCAGCTCGTTCGTCCACGTTCCCGCGGCTACGCTGGAGGAGGTCTGTCGATTCTCCGATCCTGTGGCGTACCGGATTGCCGTCACCGATTTGCAGCGAACTCTCGATCAACGACGTGACACGTCGGTCTCCGAAAAAGTAAGGGACCTGCTCGAGAAAGATCCCGGAAAAACGAACATCAGCCGGACGGCGGGCGAGCTCTCGATATCCCCGAGCACGTTGAAGCGGCGCCTGCGCGAAGAGGGGACCACCTTTCGAGAATTACGTCAGTCGTTCTTGCAGGAGCGAGCAATTCTGCGAATTCTCGACAGATCGGTGTCTGTAAGCGAGATCGCGGCAGAACTCGGGTACGCGGACCTCACGAACTTCACACATGCGTTCAAACGGTGGACCGGTCGGTCACCGCGCCACTTCAGAAAAACGCGCGACTGAGCGCGCAAAGTTCCGCCCGGGCGCGTGCCGGGCGTCCACCGGAACCAGCGGGCTTCGCGATCGGCCTCATCTGTCACCTGGACATCGTCGAGAAACGACACGATCGGCGCGGGTTTCGGTCATCGCAGCACCCTCTTGGGAAGAGGCGCAACGACATCCAGAGAATCCATACCGCGCTGGCGGCGGGTGCGGGCCGGGGGTGACGCGGACCCCCTAGTCACGCTATGCTAACCGTCGTTCACGTCGGGACCGGCGTTGAACGCGTGGTCGGAAGGAGTCCGGATGCCACACGACCAGCCGGCCATCATCGGTGCCGCCGAAGTCGCTCCAGGAAGAAACGTTCCGTACACCTCCACTGAATTGCATGTGCGCGCCGCGGTCGCGGCTCTCGCCGACGCAGGGGTGGTCCCAGACGAGGTCGACGGTCTCGTGTGCGCCGGGCCGATGACGAACGAGGGTTCGATCTTCCTGTCCGAGGACCTCATGGACTATCTCGGGCTGCACAACCTGAAACTTCAGATGACCTGTCAGCTTGGCGGCGGGACCCATCTGGCCATGACGCGCATGGCGAGTAACGTCATCGCCCGGGGCGAGGCCGAGACGGTGCTGGTCGTGTCGGCGGGCAAGTTTCCACCGATCCGCGATGGCGGGCGCGAACTGATGGCGCTGGTGTGTGACCACGCGTTCGAGATGCCCTACGGACCCTCCGTGCCGGCGCTGTACGGTTTGATCGCGCAGGCCTGGATGCACGAGACGGGACAGGGCAAGGCGGACATCGCCGAGGTCACCGCGTCGCAGGACCGGTGGGCCGCGCTGAATCCCGCGGCGATCGCGCACCGCTCACAACGCCTGACTGTGGAGGACGTGCTGGCGTCCCGCCCGATCGCCGGGCCGTTCCACTTCTACCACTGCTCGATTCCCTGCGAGGGCGGTGGCGCGCTCGTGCTGGGCTCGGCCCGCCGGGCTCGCGCGGGCAAACACCGGCCGGTACACCTGCTCGGGTTTGGAGAGGGTCACACCCACGGTTTTCTGACCTCGCTGGCCCGCCCGGGTCGTACCGGGGCCGCCCGTTCGGGTCCGATGGCCTTCGAGCGCTCCGGACGGGCGCCGGCCGACATCGACATCGCCTTGCTCTACGACGCCTTCGCCTCAAACCCGGCGATGATCCTGGAGGAGGCGGGCTTCGTGAAGCCCGGCGGGGCAGGCGATTTCTACCGTGACGGCCGCGCCGATCCGGGGGGCGACCTTCCGGTGAACACCGACGGCGGCCTGATCCGGTTCGGGCACACCGGGACCTCCTCTGGCATTTCGCAGATCCTCGAGGGTTATTGGCAGTTGTCCCGGTCGCGCCGAGGGCCGTCAGGTCTTCGGGGCGGACACCGCGTTCGTGCACAGCTACGGCTCGATGCTGTGCAGTCACGTCAGCATGGTGATGGAGGGAGCGTCATGACCGCAGCTTCGAGTTCCCTCGACGGTCTGCACGATCCTGAGGCGCTGCCGCCGCTGACCGATGTCAACCGTCCCTACTTCGCAGCAGCGGCCCGCGGCGTACTCGTCTTCCAGCGGTGCGCGAACGGCCACCCGTTCCTCTACCCGCGGCTGGTGTGTCCCGTCTGCCATGACGGTGAGTTGGCCTGGGAGACCGCGGCGGGTACTGGTGAGATCGTCAGTTTCGCGCCGGTGTACCGCCCCCCGTGGGACTCGTTCCCGCGCAGCGAGCCGTACGTCGTCGTGCTCGTTCGTCTGGACGAGGGGCCGCAGTTGTTGGCCAGTCTCGAGGGCGTGGCCCCCGATGAAGTTGCGATCGGCGCAAGAGTGCGCGCAGTGTTCGAGCGGGTGAACGAGGACCTTGGGCTGGTCCGATTCAGGCCGGCGGCGTCGTGAGCACGTACGGGGTCTCGGTGCTCGGCGCGGACTTGGCCACCCTTGTCGAGACCGCCGAGGCTACCGACCTCGCCGGCTTCGACGCCGCCTGGGCCTCGGAGTTCTACTCGCGCTCCGGCTCGATCTCGATGGCCGCGATGGCCGCGCGCACAAAGCGCTGCCGCATCGGGTCGTCGATCCTGTATGGCGTCGGGCGCAGCCCGCTCGTGCTCGCCACCGAGGCGCGTGACCTCGACGAGCTTTCAGGCGGGCGCGTCGTGCTCGGGCTCGGCAACGGCACACGCCGCATGATGAGCGACTGGCACGGCGTGGAGGACACCTCCGCTCCCGCTCTGCGCATGGAGGAGCTGGTCCCGCTCGTGCGTCGGATCTGGAACCTGCACGAGGGCCCCGTGCGCCATGAGGGTCGCTTCTATCGGATGAATCTCGTCCCGACCGGCGACGTCGCGCCGCCGCAGCGGGCCATCCCGATCATCACCGCGGGCGTGCGTCCGCGGATGTGCGAGGTGGCAGGGCGCGTCGCCGACGGGTTGGCCGGTCATCCGCTATTCACCACGACCTACGTCGAGGAGGTCGCCCGCCCAGCCGTCGTGCGCGGTGCGGAGCGGGCCGGACGCGATCCCGCCGACATTGAGATCGTCTCGATGGTCATCTGCGCGGTGCACGACGACCCACAGATCGCACGCCGTGAGGCCGCGCAGCAGATCGCGTTCTACTCCTCGGTGAAGACCTACGAACACGTTCTCGATGTGAGCGGCTTCGCCAGGCAGGGGGCGGCGATTCGCGACGCGTTCGCGCGGCGTGACCTGCCGGCCATGTTCGCAGCCGTCACCGACGACATGATCGACGCGATGGCGGTGGCCGGCACCGCCGCCGAGGTCCGAGAAGGGCTGCGCCGCTACGAGGGCGTGCTGGACCACATCGTTCTCTACTCACCCTCGATCGGCCTCGCGCCCGAGCGCATCGCCGAGAACCTAGGCAGCCTCATTCGCGATTGTGCACCGGCCTTCGCCGGCGGGAAAGGTGACCAGAGTGGCTGACGCATCGCTCATCGGGACGCAACTCGGGAGCACCACATTTCCCGTCGACCGGTCCAAAGTGCGCGAGTTCGCGCTGTCCCTCGACGACCACGACCCGATCTACCAGGACGCCGCAGCGGCCCGCGCCGCCGGCTTCGGCGCGATCCCCGCTCCGCCGACCTTCGTCGTCTCCTCGGCTCACTGGCGCGCCGACGACGACATGTTCGGCGCCCTCGGGCTCGACCTGCGACGCGTACTGCACGGTGAGTGCGGCTGGGAGTATTTCGCGCCGGTGGTCGTCGGCGACGAGCTCACCGAGACGCGTCGGGTGTCGAACGTGACCAGCCGCGAGGGCAAGCGCGGCGGCACCATGACAATCGTGACGATCGAGACCGACTTCACCAACCAGCGCGACGAACTCGTCGTGCGCCAGACCGACGTCTTGATCGAAACCGGAGGCTCCACCCAATGACGACATCCCCCGCGCCGGTGGCGTTGGCCGCCGGCGACGAGATGCCGAGCTCACAGTTCGGCCCGCTGACGCGCTCGCACATCGTCCGCTACGCCGGGTCCGGCGGCGACTTCAACCCGATCCACCATGACGAGGAGTTCGCCCGCGCGGCCGGCATGCCCGGTGTGTTCGGTATGGGACTGCTGCACGGCGGTGTGCTCGCCCAGCGGCTGACCGCCTGGGTGGGGCTGGCCAACATCCGCTCGTTCCGCATCCGGTTCACCGGTCAGGTATGGCCCGGTGACCTGCTCAGCTTCGGCGGCAGGGTCACCGGCGTGCGCGAGGCCGGAGGGCAGCAGGTGGCAGACCTCGAACTCGTGGTCACGCGCCAGTCCGGCGAACCCGCGATAAAGGGGAGCGCCGTCGTGCAGGTGGCCCGGTGAGCGCGCCAACGAGCGACGTCACCGGCCTCGGGATGACATTCGGGACCTTCGACGAAGGCCGGGCGTGGGTCGGTCATCGCTCCGAACCGCGGCGTGCGTGGTTCCCGATCGACCGCTCGATGGTGTTGTACTACTGCTCGCTCGTCGAGGACGCGAACCCCCGTTACTGGGAGGGTGAGGACTGCCCGCCCGGGCTGCTGATGAGCCTCGGCTTCGCGCCGCAGTGGGTGCCCGGGTACCTAGCGCGTGCCGACATGATGTTCGCGCTCAGCGTCCCGTTGCCGGGCCACCACATCATCAACGCCTCGACGACGACGGAGTTCGAACGCCGGCCCCGGGTAGGCGATCACGTGTCGATCGTGGAGGAGATCGCCTCGATCTCCGAGCCGAAGACGACGCGGGTGGGCACCGGCGTGTTCATCACCACGGTGAGTACGTTCTCCGACCAGCACGGTGAGGTCATCGGCCGCAACACCAACGTGCTCTTCCGATACGACACCGCCGATAGTGAAGGCGCATCATGAACGGATCCACCGAGCACAGCATGGTCCGCTTCCCCGTGCGGTTCGAGGACATCGCCGTCGGCGACACCCTGACGCCCGTCTCGATCGAGATCAGCTACAAGCGCATCTGCATGAACGCGGCTTCGACATGGGACTGGTTCCCCGGTCACCACGACCCCGACTACGCGCGCAGCCAGGGCCAGCGCACAATCTACCTGTCAACCCTCTTCTTCCATGGCTTCATCGACCGCGGCCTCAACGAATGGGCCGGACCCGACGCGCTCATCCGGCGCCGCAGAATCTCAATGATCCGGTCGATCTACCCGGGCCAGACCGCGACCCTGAGCGGCAAGGTCGTGGCCAAACGCGACGATGGCGGACGGCGCCTCGTCGACCTCGAGTTGCTCGTCTCGAGCGAAGATGGTCCGTGCGTGCCGAGTGAAGCCACCGTTGAGCTGGCCGACCCGTTTGTCGAGGTGCCGGGGTGAACTGCCACTCACATGCGAGACGACGGTGAGGGACGGAGGCTCGGTGGCCGAGCAACCGATTCGCTACGAGGTCGTCGACAGCGTGGCCTGGCTGACGATCAACCGGCCCGAGGCGCGCAACGCGCTGAACAACGCTGTGCGCACGGGGCTTATCGACGCGGTACTCCGCTTCAATGACGACGACGCGGCGAAGGTGCTCGTCCTCACCGGCGTGGGCGATAAGGCGTTCTGCGCCGGCGGGGACTTGAAGGAGATGGCGCAGAACGCGCTCAAGGTGCCCCCGAAGGACTTCGCTCCGCAGTTCGGCCGCAACATCGATGTCGCGAAGCCGACGATCGCGGCCGTCAACGGTGTCGCGTTCGCCGGGGGCTTCCTGCTCGCGCAGCAGTGCGACCTGGTCGTGGCCGCCGAACACGCGACCTTCGCCGTCAGCGAGGTCAAGGTCGGCCGCGGTTCGCCGTGGGCGACACCCCTGTCGTGGCTGGTGCCCCCGCGCGTTGCCATGCAAATCCTGCTGACCGGCGACCCGATCACCGCCGCGCGCGCCCACCAGGTCGGCTTGGTCAATGAGGTGGTGCCGGCCGATCAGTTACGCGAGCGTACCCAGCAGTTGGCGCTCAGCATCGCCGCGAACGCACCGCTGTCCGTGCTCGCGTCCAAGCGCACCGTGTACCTCTCGGCGCAGCACCACCTCGCCGCCGCGTACGACCTGGCCGACGAGATATGGGAGCCGGTCTATCTGAGCGACGACGCGCAGGAAGGCCCGGCGGCGTTCCGCGAGAAGCGCGCGCCGCAGTGGAAGGGACACTGACATGGCGGTGAGCATGCAGTCGGTTATCACCGACATCGAAGCGGAGACGGCAGCCCTACGCGGATTGGTCGCGCCGCTGACCGAAGGTCCGCGCGGCTGGGACGCGCCGACTCCGGCCGTGGGCTGGACGATCCGCGACCAGATCAGCCATCTGGCGTTCTTCGACGACGTCGCGGTGCGCTCGGCCACCGACCCCGACGGGTTCAGCAGCGACTACCTGCCGATGATGGCCGACGGAGCCATCTCACCCGACGTCATCGCCGAGCGCTACCGTCAAATGCCGGCTGCCGACCTGCTCGCGTGGTTCGACACGTCGCGTGCCGCCCTCGTTGCGGCGTTCGCGGACATTGACCCGGCGACCCGCCTGCCGTGGTTCGGGCCGCCGATGAGCGCGGTCTCGTCGCTGACAGCGCGACTCATGGAGACCTGGGCGCACGGCCAGGACGTCGTCGACGCGCTCGGCGCGACCCGCGAGGCCACGGCACGGCTGCGTCACGTGGCCCACATCGGGGTGGGTGCACGCGCGTTCAGCTACCTGGCCAACGGTCTGGACCTGCCCGCGGACCCGGTACGCGTTGAGCTGACCGCTCCGGACGGCAGCGTCTGGACGTGGGGGCCAGCCGACGCGGCCAACCGCGTGAGCGGGCCGGCGCTCGACTTTTGCCTGTTGGTCACCCAACGCCGCCACCGCGACGACACCGCTTTGGTCGCCGACGGCCCGCTGGCCGACCAGTGGCTCGCGATCGCCCAGGCCTTCGCGGGGCCCCCTGGCGGCGGGCGCGTGGCGGGCCAGTTTGCAGGGCGTCAGCGGTGAGCGTCCCGGTCCGCATCGGCAACTGCTCCGGCTTTTACGGCGACCGCATCGCCGCAGCCCGCGAGATGGTCGAGGGCGGACCGATCGACGTCCTGTGCGGTGACTATCTGGCCGAGCTGACCATGCTCATCCTGGCCAAGGCCCAGGCCAAAGACCCGTCCGGCGGGTACGCGCGGACTTTCCTCACCCAAATGGAACAGGTGCTGGGCACCTGTCTCGATCATGGCATCAAGGTCGTCGCGAACGCGGGCGGGCTGAATCCCGCCGGCTTGGCCGCCGCGTTGCGCGAGCTGTCCGCCCGTCTCGGCCTCACCGCGCGCGTCGCTCACGTCGAGGGCGACGACCTACGTGGCGACCTCCACGCAATCACGCCGCCCGTCGGCGACATCAAACCGGTATCGGCCAACGCGTACCTCGGCGCCTGGGGCATCACCGAGGCGCTGCGTTCGGGCGCCGACGTCGTCGTGACCGGCCGGGTCACCGACGCATCCCTGGTCGTCGGTCCAGCCGCCTGGTGGCACGCCTGGGCACCCGCCGACTGGGATCGGCTCGCGGGCGCGGTCGTCGCCGGGCACGTGATCGAGTGCGGCCCTCAGGCGACGGGCGGCAACTACGCGTTCCTGGACGAGATCACGGACCGCCGCTACCCGGGGTTTCCGATCGCCGAGGTCGCCGAGGACGGCTCTTCGGTGATCACGAAGCATCCCGGCACCGGGGGACTGGTCTCAGTCGGCACGGTCACCGCCCAGCTGCTCTACGAGACCGCTGAACCTGCCTACCTCGGCCCCGACGTCGTCGCCCACTTCGACACCATCCGGCTGGCTCAACAGGGTGAGCACCGCGTCGCGATCAGCGGTACGAAAGGCAGTCCGCCGCCGGACACGTTGAAGGTGGCGTTGAATGAGGTGGGCGGCTTCCGTAACACAATGACCATGGTGCTCACCGGCCTCGACATCGGGGCCAAGGCGGCTTTCGCCGAACAGCAGCTCTTCGACGTTCTCGGCGGACGCGACGCCTTCGACGAAGTCGACGTGAGGCTGTTGCGTTTCGACGTCTCCGACGCACCGACGAACGAGCAAGCCTGCGCGCACCTGCGTGTGACGGTGAAGGACGCCGACCCGCGCAAGGTGGGCCGAGCCTTCTCCGGGGGGGGGTCATGGAGATCGCCCTGGCTGGTTTCGCCGGCTTCCACACCACCACGCCACCGTCCTCGGAGACCGCCTTCGGCGTCTACCGGCCGGCCTACGTAGCGCGGTCGGCCCTCACGCACGTACTCGTCGACGCCGACGGCACACGGCACGAGATCCCCGACCCGCCGACCGGTGCCGTCCCGCCGGCTAGGATCGCCGCGCTCGCGAAGCTGCCAGTGCCGTCCGGGCCGACACGTCGCGCGCCGCTCGGGTCGGTACTCGGCGCGCGGTCCGGAGACAAGGGCGGCAACGCTAACCTCGGCCTGTGGGCACGGGATGACCCTGGGTACGCGTGGGCGCGTGACTACCTCAGCGTCGAGCGGCTGCGCACTCTGCTCGGGCCGGAGACGGCGCACCTGCCCATGGAGCGCTTCGAACTGCCGAACCTGCGCGCCCTCAACGTGGTGGTGCACGGCTTGCTCGGTGACGGGGTGGCCTCCTCGACCCGGCTGGACGCACAGGCCAAGGGGCTCGGGGAATACGTGCGGTCCCGCATGGTGGACATTCCCCAGTCGCTGCTCGACACACACTAAATCCGGTGCGGGGCGCCGTCTACCTGCTGTGTAACCGCGCGGCTGAACAGCGCCGCAACGGCCGCGGCGGCCAGCATCGCCTCAATCGTCGCGTCGTCCAGCGACGCCGGCATGTACGCGGACGCGTTGAGCAATGACAGCACGGCGGCGACCAGGCCCTGTGCGCGCTCACGGTCCAGATCGCCCCGTGCTCGTACGAGTGCCTCGACCCAAAAGGACTCGTAGCTGTGCTGTCGGCGTCGCAGGGCACGGGTCGCCAGCGGCGACAGCGAGCGGTGCTCGCGGGCGTAGACGGCCAACAGGCCGCGTCGTCGCGCGCCGAAGGCCGCGTGCAGGTCGACAAGGGCGTGCAGGACCTCCGTCGGTGTGCCGGCCGTGGTGGCGCGCCGGGCGCCGGCCAGCAGCTCAGTCATGGCGGCGTCGCATAACTCGCGAAGGATCGCGTCCTTGTTCTGAAAGTGCCGGTAGACGGCCGGCCCGCTCACCCCTGCTGCGGCACCGATGTCGTCGATGCCCACGGCGTGAAAGCCTTGCCGCGCGAACAGGTCGGCGGCGGCCTCGAGGAGCAGTTTGCGGCGCAAACCGGCCACTTTCAGGCCTCCTGTCGATTTGTGGTTACGTTGTTCGCCGTCCGATCCGCTGGGCTGGGATCCTACCGACGCTGGGGTTGCCTGCGTCGGCACCCGCCGCACCGAATCGAGGGAGGTGAACGAAACCGCTAGCCCCCGCCGATGCTGTCGATCCTTTTCTCAGTTCATGATTTAGGGGCCCTGCTCCGAACCCGCGATGTGCAGCGGCACGACTCAGCGCAAAACGACTCCGCCCTCGATGCCCGTGAACTGCGCGCGCAGCTCGGTCTTGAGCAGCTTGCCGGTGGCGTTGCGCGGCAGTTCGGCGACGAAGTGCACGTCACGCGGACACTTGAAGTGTGCCAGCCGCTCCCGGCACCACGCCACGATCTCCTCGGCGCTCGGCGCCTGCGTCGCCGGGTCGGCAACCACGACCGCGACGACGCGTTCGCCCCACTTCGCGTCCTTACCGCCGATCACGGCGGCGTCGAACACCGCCGGGTGGCGGAAGAGGACCTGCTCGACCTCGATCGGGTAGACGTTCTCGCCGCCGGAGATGATCATGTCCTTCTTGCGGTCGACGAGGGTGATGAAGCCCTCCGCGTCCATGCGCCCGAGATCGCCCGTGTGGAACCAGCCCCCGCGCAACGCCTCGGCGCTCGAATCGGCCTTCATCCAGTAGCCGGTGAACACATTCGGACCGCGCACGATCAGTTCGCCCACGGTGTCGGTCGCGACGTCGCGGTCGTCGTCGTCGACGATGCGGGCGTCGACATGCATCGCGACGCGGCCGATCGACCCGGCCCGCGTGCTGATGTTCTCGGCGTCGAGGACGGTCACCAGGGGAGCGGTCTCGGTCATGCCGAAGCCCTCGGTGAAGGGCACGCCTCGCTCGCGCATGAAGTCGATGACCGTGAGGGGGACGGGCGACCCGCCGCCCATGGCGAAACGCAGCGCAGACAGGTTGAAGGAGTCGAAGTCGGACACCTGTGTGAGAGCGGTCCACATGGCCGGCACCATGAACTGAACCGTGACGTGGTGGTCGGCCATCGCCTGCAGCGTAGCTCGCGGCTCGAAGGACGGCATGATGACGCTGGTGCCGCCGACGTAGAGCAGCGGCAGGGTGTGTACTCCCAGCCCGCCGATGTGGAACAACGGCGCCACCGCGACGGTGACGTCCTCGCCCCGCAGGCCGATGTCGGTGCCGAGGACGTTGATCGCGTTCCATAGCAGGTTGTCGTGGGTGAGGATCGCGCCCTTGGGTCGGCCCGTCGTCCCCGACGTGTACATGATGAACGCGGGGTCGCTGCCGTCGACGTCACCGTTGAGCGGTTCGGGCGCGGCGCCCGAGACGACGTCTTCGTAGCCGAGCTCGCCCGGCGCCGGCGCCCCACCGGCGCGTACGACATGGCGCACGCGGACTCCGGACTCGGTGACGGCGCTCTTGGCCTGCGCGGCGAACGGCTCGTGGAAGACCAGAACATCGGCGCCTGAGTCGGCCAGGATGTAGCCGATCTCGGGTCCGGCAAGGCGCACGTTGAGCGGAACTGCAAGTGCGCCGATTTTGGCGCAGCCCAGCAGCACCTGGATGAACTCGGTCGAATTGACCAGCAGCATCGCGACCCGATCGCCCTTGCGCACGCCGAGGGCGATGAGTGCGGCGGCGACCTGGTTGGTGCGCCGATCGAGGTCGGCGTAGGTGATGTGCGCGCCGTTGCTGATCAACGCGGTGCGCCCGCCGTTGAGGAAGGCGCGCCGGGTCACCCACTGACCGATGCCGAGTTGCATGCGATTCCCTTTCCGTCCGCGGCGACTCAGTAGGACGCGGGCAGTTTCAGGCTGTGCTGCGCCACGAAGTTGAGGATCATTTCGCGGCTGATCGGCGCGGTGCGCATGAGCCGGGCCGGACCCCACAACGTGGCGAGGCCGTACTCGGTGGCCATGCCGTTGCCGCCGTGGGTCTGAATCGCCTGGTCGAGCGCCAGGATGCCCGCCTCGGCTGCGGCATATTTCGCCATGTTCGACGCCTCACCCGACCCCGGATCGCCGGCGTCGTGCAGGGCGGCGGCACGCTGGGTCATCAACCGGGCCAGCTCGACCTGGATCTTGGCGTGGGCGAGGGGGTGCGATACGCCCTGGTGCGAGCCGATCGGCGCTCCCCACACGTGGCGGTTGCGGGCGTAATCGGCGGCTTTATCCAGCGCGTAACGGCCGATGCCGTTGCCGAGCGCTGCCCCCATGATTCGCTCCGGGTTCAGGCCCATGAAGACCTGGCGCAGGCCCTCGTTCTCCGTGCCGATAAGGTTGGCGGCCGGCACGCGGACGTCATCGAAGAATAGAGTGAACTGCTTCTCTGGAGTGACCGCCTGGACCGGGATGAGTGACTTGGTGAGCCCGGGGACATCGGTGGGCACGACGAGCAGGCTGAGTAGTCCGCGACCACTGTCGTTGGTAGACGTTCGGGTGACGACCAGGATCGCTTCGGCTTCGTCGACACCGGAGATGTAGTACTTGGTGCCGTTGATGACCCAGTCGTCGCCGTCGCGTTTCGCGGTCGTGGAGATGTTGTGCGAGTTCGAGCCCGCGTCCGGCTCGGTGATTGCGAATGCCATGATCGTCTCGCCGCTGGCGATGCCCGGCAGCCACTGCTGCTTGAGTTCCTCACTGCCGAATGCCTGGATGATCGTGCCGCAGATGGTTGGCGAGACGACGGTCATCAGCAGCGGGCAGCCCGCCGCGGCGAGCTCCTCACCGACGATCTGCATGTCGTAGATGCCGCCGCCGCCGCCGCCGTACTGCTCGGAAAGGTTCACCCCGAGGAAGCCCTGTTTGCCCACGGCCTGCCACAGCTCGGTGCTCTTCGCGCCGGCCAGCGATTTTTCCAGGTAGTACTCGTGTCCGAAGTCCTTGGCGATCTCGGCGACCGCCTTGCGCAGGTCCTGACGTTCCTCTGTCTCGTGCAATTCCATGACACTCCTCACATCGGTATCGACGCGCCACCGATCGGGAGCGCGCCGGGTTCATTAGAGCTCGGTGGCGTCCGACGCCACTTCACCGCCGTCCACCGCCTCGACCACGGCGAGGACGTCACCGCTCGAGACCTGATGGCCGACCTGGACCGGCAGGGCGCTCAGCACCCCGTCGATCGGGCTCGCGACGGTGTGCTCCATCTTCATCGCCTCCAGGACGACAAGGGTTTGGCCCGCCGAGACCGTCTCGCCCTCGGCGACCGGTAGTCGGATCACCGAGCCCGGCATCGGCGCGGTGAGCGACCCGGGCGGGTTGAGAGTGCTCGGGTCGACGAAGCGTGGCGCCAGCCGCAGGGCGGAGTAGCCGGCGACCGAGTCGAGGTGGGCAACATCGCCGTCGAGGACGACATCATAAGTGCGGCGCACCCCGTCGACGCGCAGCACCACCCGCTCGCTACTGCCCTCGACAACCTCGACGTCGGCCAACGGCTCGTCGTCGACCTGCAGGCAGGTCCCTGTCGAACCTAACGTGTACCCGACGCGCACTTCGCGCCCACCCTGGGTCTGCCAGGTCGTGGTCTGCGGCTGCGAAGGGTTGTTGCGCCAGCCGGCGGGCAACGTGGCCTGCAGAGTTGCGACGGCACGCCGCGCGGCCACCCCGGCCACGGTCGCCGCGACGGCGTGCAGGCGCTCGGACTGCGTGTCTGGGAGGGCAGCGCCGAGTTGGGCGACGTCGTGTCGGTCAAGGAACCCAGTGTCGGTGCCCCGCCCGGCGAACTCGTCATGGCGCAGGACGCGAACAAGCAGGTTGCGATTGGTGGTCACGCCGTGAATACGGGCGCCGGCCAGCGCCGCCGAGAGGCTGGCAAGTGCCTCGTCGCGCGTTGGTGCCCACGCGATGACCTTGGCCAGCAGCGAATCGTAGTAATGACTGATGACCGAACCGGCACGAAAACCCGAGTCAACCCGCACGCCGGCAAGCGCCGGGACATCCAAGGTGCGCAGGGTGCCGGTACAGGGCCGGTAGTCATCGGCCGGATCCTCGGCGCACAGACGGGCCTCGACCGCGTGACCGCGAATTCGCGGGTTGTGCATCTCCTCAGGCAGCGGGCGGCCCATGGCTACGAGCAGCTGGGCACGCACCAGGTCGAGGCCGGTGATCAGCTCGGTAACCGGGTGCTCGACCTGCAGCCGGGTGTTCATCTCGAGGAAGGCGAAGGAGTCGGCTTTGCCATCCTGAGCGGCGTCGTAGACGAACTCGACCGTCCCGGCGCCTACGTAGCCGACGGCGCGCGCGGCGGCGATGGCGGCCTCGCTCATCCGAGCGCGCAACGCGTCGTCGACGACCGGTGACGGCGCCTCCTCGATCACCTTCTGGTGTCGACGCTGCACGGAGCACTCGCGCTCGAACAGAGAGACGACGTTTCCGTGCGTGTCGGCCATGATCTGGATCTCGACGTGGCGTGGGCGCTGGACGTAACGCTCGAGGAAGACGGTGCCGTCGGCGAACGCGGCGGCGGCCTCACGCGAAGCGGAGGTGACCGCTTCGTCGAGCTCGTCCGGCGACGCGACAATGCGCATGCCTCGGCCACCGCCGCCGGCGCTGGCCTTGACCAGCACGGGGTAGCCGACGTCGGCGGCCAGCTTCGCCAGCTGCTCGGCCGATAGCCCCGTCGTGTCGCCACCGGGCAGCACAGGCACCCCCGCGTCGGACATCGTCTTCTTGGCCTGCAGCTTCGAGCCCATCGCGTCGATCGCCCCGGGCGGCGGACCGATGAAGACGAGGTCGGCGGCGGCACAGGCGCGCGCGAACCCGGCGTTTTCCGAAAGGAAGCCGTAGCCGGGGTGTACTGCGTCCGCGCCGGTGAGCGAGGCAGCGGCGATGATCCGGTGGATGTCGAGGTAGGTCTCAGCGGCAGACGAGCCGGGAAGGTGCACGGCCTCGTCGGCGTCGGCGACGTGCCACGCGTCGGCGTCGGCGTCGGAATAGACCGCGACGGTGGCGATGCCGAGATCGCGGCAAGTGCGGAACACCCGCCGCGCGATCTCGCCACGGTTGGCGACCAGGACCTTGCGGATCTTGGGCATCGCCATCACATCCGGAACACGCCGTAGCCACGCTGGCCACGGACCTCGCCGTTGTGGATCACCGACAGGCAGAACCCGAGAACGGTCCGCGTATCGCGGGGATCGATGATCCCGTCGTCGTAAAGTCGGCCGCTGTTGGCCAGTGCGACGGATTCGCGCTCGATCTGTTCCTCGACGGCGGCGCGCATCTGGGCGTCGGCCTCCTCGTCGAAGGGCAGCCCGCGGTCGGCGGCGGACTCGCGCGCCACGATGGACAGCACTCCGGCCAGTTGCGCCGGACCCATCACGGCCGACTTCGAGTTAGGCCAAGCGAATAGGAAACGCGGCGAGTACGATCGCCCGCACATGCCGTAGTTCCCGGCACCGTAGGACGCACCCATGGTGATGGTCACGTGGGGGACCGTGCTGTTGGATACGGCGTTGATCATCTTGGCGCCGTCCTTGATGATGCCGCCCTGTTCGTACTCGGCACCGACCATGAAACCGGTGGTGTTCTGCAGGAAGATGAGGGGGGTGTCGATCTGATTTGCCAGTTGGATGAACTGCGAACCTTTCTCGGCCTCCTCACTGAACAGGATGCCCCGTGCGTTGGCGAGGATGCCGACTGGGAAGCCGTGGATCGAGGCCCAGCCGGTGACGAGTGACGTGCCGTAGAGAGGTTTGAACTCGTCGAAGGCCGAGCCGTCGACCACTCGGGCGATGACGTCGCGGGGGTCGAAGGGCACCTTCGGATCGACCGACGCGATGCCGAGCAGCTGATCGGGGTCGTGCACCGGTGGGTGCGGCGGCGTGGTGGGTCCGGGGCCGTTCTTCCGCCAGTTGAGCCGCGCCATGATGCGACGGCCGATGCGGATCGCATCCTGCTCGTCCTCGGCCATGTAATCGGCCAGCCCCGAGGTGCGGGCGTGCATGTCGGCGCCGCCGAGCGACTCGTCATCGGAGACCTCGCCCGTGGCCATCTTGACCAGCGGCGGACCCCCGAGGAACACCTTGGAACGGTTGCGAACCATCACGACGTAGTCGCACATGCCCGGGACGTACGCACCTCCAGCGGTGGAGTTGCCGAAGACCAAGGCCAGTGTCGGCAGCCCCGCTGCGCTGTGCTGTGTCAAGTCGTGGAACAGCTGTCCGCCGGGCACGAAGATGTCTGCCTGTGTGGGCAGGTCGGCGCCGCCAGACTCGACGATGTTGATGATGGGCAGTCGGTTCTCCCGCGCGATGGCCATGCCGCGGAACACCTTGCGGAAGGTATAGGGGTTCGATGCGCCGCCGCGGACGGTGGGGTCGTGGGCGATGATCATCGACTCGATGCCCTCGACTACGCCGATGCCGACCACCACGCTACCGCCGACGGGGAACTTACTGCCCCAGGCGGCGAAGGGACATAGTTCGAGGAACGCCGTGTCGGGGTCGAGCATCAGCTCGATGCGCTCGCGGACGAGCAGCTTGCCCCGCTTGCGGTGGCGCGCAACGTATTTCGCGCCTCCGCCGCCGTTGACCAGCGCCAGTTGCTCCACGATGGTGTGGAGTTGCGCGCTCAGTCCTTCGCGGTTCTTGAGATACCCGGGCGCGGTGTCGTCGACCCGGTCGGGCAAGACCTGTACCAAAATTTTCCCTCCGGGCGAGCATCGACGTCATCTGCTAGGCGCTGATGTTAGCCGCAATTAACATCAGGTGACAACGGCGGCAGGGCTTGCGTCAGATTTGTTTCCCGCGCCGCGATTCCGTCGAAGCGCGATGGATCGAAGCGGTGCGCTTCGCTGCAGATCGAGCGATCAAAGGAATTGACTGCGGGCGCGACGGCACACACAGGGCCCTTGCTAGGTCGTATCGAGTTCCTCGTCCGGCGCGCGTGGAGTCTACGGTCGCGATCTCGGGTGAACGCCAGCAGTGATTATCAGCGTCGCGCCATGCGCCTCAGCCAACCGAGTCGTATATAAATCCGGGTCGGTCAGAATCTATCGGGTCTCGTCAACTGCGGCCAGCCGCGGAGCGGCCTGATCAGGCGCCTGCCCGAGGGTATATAGGCCGAGACTGCCGAGAAAACCCGCACAGTGCTCGATAAGCATTTCAGTCGAGAGGTTCAGTTGTCCGTCTATCCAGCGACGGAGTATCTCGAACAGGCCCCCGACACCGTAGGTGGCGGCGAGATCTGCGACTTGAAGCACCTCGCTGGGTATATCGAGGTGCAAGCGGGCCTCTCTGAGCACCAGCTCCGCAAAATCGGTCATCAGCTCGCTTCGCAGCTGCCGAAGGAGGGGTTCTGCGCCCGATTCGACAAACAGTATGCGGGCCATGCTGGGATCGTTCTCGATCACCTGAACCAGGGCCTTGATCGGAGCGTAAGCGAGTTCTTGAGGAGCAACCGTGTCGTCCGGAATGGCGCTGGTTATCACCGCCTGGAAGGTGGCGGAGATCTTGGCAAATACCGCGCGCAAGAGTGCGTCTCGGTCGCGAAACTGCTGGTAGAAGTACCGGCTCGTCACTCCTGACTTCGCACACACGGCGGTCACGGTGCACGCGGTAGCTCCGTGGGTGCCCATGATTGAGACCGCGGCATCAATCAACATCACGCGGCGCTGCGCATCGCGTTGAGCTGCGGACAGCCCGCCATAAACACGTGCTGGACTCATGTCCTACAGTCTGGCAGTCTTATCTGACAAGGCATAAAGTCAGATCCAACTTCGAGGAAGGACCTCCAGTGTCGGAAGATCAAGCCCGGACCAGGACCCGCGTGCTGCCAAAACCCAGGCGTGTTCGTTTTCCGATGCCGACCTCCACGAAGCGGCAACACTTCGTGGATGGCGACCTGGTGATGAGCCATTTCATCTCGGTGCTTTCTGCGACGTTCCCGGAAGGCGAGGATTTCTTCATCCGATCGGTCAGGAACTTCCAGAGCTCCATCGACGATCCCCAATTGGATACAGCGGTCAAGGGTTTCATCGGACAAGAGGCCACACATCGACACCAGCATCGTCTCCTCAACGAGCGACTCCAGGTCATGGGGTATCCGACGGCGCGAATCGACCGTCATGTCGCACGCCTGATCAAGCGATTGGAACGGCGCTTTTCGCCGGAAATGCGGCTGTCCATGACCTCCGCGTTGGAGCACTACACCGCTACGCTGGCAGAAATCATTCTTACCAGCGAAGACGCCCAGAAGCTCATCGGACAGACAGAGGTTCGACCGATTCTGCTGTGGCATGCCTTCGAGGAGTCGGAGCACAAAGCGGTTGCCTTCGATGTCTATCGGCTCGTGGGAGGAACCGAGCGCACCCGTGTACGCGGCATGCGGATCGCTTCAGTAATTCTGTTCGGCGAACTCATTCTGCAGACTGCCCTGTCCATGGCCGCTGACAAAGCCTCATATAACCCGGTCACGTTGGTGCGCAGTCTGTACCGCTTCAGTCGCACCCCGATGTTCACCGCCGATGCGCTGCGGCGTTTCCGTTCCTACAATCGCCCGGGTTTCCATCCTGATGATTGGGACAGCGCCGCGGTCCTGGAGCATTGGAGCAAAGAACTGTTCGACCAAGACGGTTCACAGCGAGTTATCGCTTCGTCGGGATAGCAAAGATGCGGAAGTGCGGCGACGCAGGAGCACCGTTCCTGCGTCGCTCCTTCCGAACAGGGTGCGACGCGTCGGTCGACTCACGGATTCGGTGCTCGGTGGCCGGTGAAGGTGGCGGTCGGACCCGCAAATGCGGTTCGCAGCGATCGCCACGGGGCTGGCTGGCCCTGTTGTGAGCCTCGATCAGTCGCTGATGACATAGCGTTGAGCCAGGGTTTCAGCAAGTCTGCTGGTGTGCGCGACCACTTCTTTCTCGGTCACCGCAAGCAAACCGGAGTGCCAGGCGGTGATGACTTCGACGAATCCCCCGACAGCGATCAGGGTGTCCATGCGAAGGGCTATCTCGTCGGCATCTTGTCGGAGGTGTGGCCGGCTTGCCTCAACGACCAACTGCGTTGCTTCCTGTAGCGCCACGGCGCGGCGGTCTTGTAGCGGTGAGCTACCGACATGCTGAGCGAGGAGGATGCGTGCCCGGCCGGGATCGCGTGCGATCCGGTCGACCACGATGGTGATCGCCGCGGTGATGGTTTCGATCGGCGGCCGATTCGCACGCTCGTTGAAGAGCGCGGCGACCTCGCCGAGCATGTCATTGCG
This sequence comes from Mycobacterium cajalii, assembly GCF_045809005.2. NCBI lineage: Bacteria > Bacillati > Actinomycetota > Actinomycetes > Mycobacteriales > Mycobacteriaceae > Mycobacterium > Mycobacterium cajalii. Next base: position 3,603,466 of record NZ_CM141436.1, on the reverse strand, counting down.
GACGCCATCCCACGCAGCAACGAGCAGCTCATCGCGCGTCTTGAAGCCCTCGTAGAAGTATCGATCGTTCAGCCCTGTGCGGGCGCATACGCCGCGCATAGTGACCGCGGCCCAACCGCTCTCACTCCAAATCTCGGTTGCGGCCTCGATCAATTGCTGCCGTCGCTCGGCACGACGCTCGGCCCCGGTCCGACCACCCCAGCGCTTGTTTCTCGACCGCACCTCTCCATCTTGACAAGGTGCTCGTTCCACCACCAAACTGGTGGCATGCGACACCAATGGTGGCTGGTGCCCCCAGATGAGAGTTTCCCCACAGCAGACGTCCATGTCGCGACCCGAAAGGCAGACGGATGAGATTGCTGCCCTTCGGCGGCGCACCAGGCAGAACGCACCGCGCCGATGCAGTCGTCACGGGCGCAGGAAGCGGTATCGGCCGCGCATTCGCCGTGGAGCTTGCGCGCCGAGGTGGACGCGTGGTGTGCGCCGACAAAGATCCCGTCACTGCAAAAGAGTCGGCAGAGTTGGTGAGGCAGGCTGGCGGCGAGGGCTTCGACATCGCATGCGATGTCACCGATCTTGAGCAGGTCCGCAACCTCGCTGATGTGAGCGAAGACTGGTTCGAGAAGGCTGCGAGCCTCGTCATCAACAACGCCGGAATCGGTGCGGGCGGCAACCGCATCGGCGCGACGTCGATCGAGGACTGGAACGCGGCGATTTCTGTCAACCTCTGGGGCGTTATCTACGGCTGCGAGACTTTTGTGCCTCGGCTCCGCAGCAATGGGCATGGCGGAGTCATCAATGTGGCGTCGGCAGCGAGCTTTGGCTCGGCCCCTCGGATGGCGGCTTACAACGTGAGCAAGGCCGGGGTGCTCGCTCTGTCGGAGACATTGGCGGCCGAACTGAGCGGTACTGACATCAACGTCACAGTGCTTTGCCCCACCTTCGTGAAGACGAACATCGTCAACAATCCTCAAATCGACGAGGCGGCTGCAAGACTCGCGGCCAACCTGATGAAATGGACCGGCATTTCGCCACAGCACGTTGCTCGAACGACGTTGAACGCGCACGATCGCGGACAAATTTATGTAGTACCCCAACTCGATGCCAAAGTCTTGTGGCAACTCAAGAGAGCCCTACCCGGCCCCTTTACTCGCACGCTGGGCCTCGTGGAGCGCATGGCCTCATGGAACGATTCAGCCGAGTAGAGGAGCAGGGAAAATGGCTTTCGCATACAGTGACATGCTCGAGACAATCAAAAACAAGCAATGGGCTCTTGCCGATATCGATTGGAACGCCCCTGGCGCGGAACTGATCACCGATGAACAGCGTCCCAAACTCAAGCAATTCATGTCCGACGTGGTGTGGATTGAGCATGTTGGAGCACGTGCCTTCGCCGCGATGGCTCCAAAGGCGCCATTCGAAGCGCTCGGAGACATTTACCGTTACTTTCACGCCGAGGAGCAGCGTCACGCCAATGCCGAACTTGCCTTGATGCGTCGCTGGGGCATGCTCGAGGAAGGCGAGAAACCGGTCCCGAACAAGAATATTCGGCTGGTCATCGAATGGCTGGACCGTTATGCGGAAGCCCTGCCCCTGACCGTCATCGGGGCCGCGATTCCGGCACTGGAGACTGCGCTCGATGGAGCGCTGCTGAAGTTTCTCCTCGATGAGGTTGACGACCCTGTGTGCGGGGAGGTGTTCAACAAGGTCAACAGCGACGAATCAAGGCATCTCGCGGTTGGCTTCCAGGTCTTGAATGACCTGGGCGCCAGCCCGATGCGAATCCACGCCATTCAAACTGCGGGTGCTCTTGTCGACCCGCGAATTCTCACCGGCGCTTTGCTGTATATCCCGCTCCTGACGCGCATGTTGATGAATCTCAACGCTATGGGTCTGTCCGAGGAGAAGTTATACAACGCAGTGACGCGGTATGCCAATGTCGGCGATCGCAGTGAGCATACGCGGAGGGTGCCCGGCTATCACATCTTGAAGGCGCACATGTCGTCGTCCATCAAGCGGTCCCAGCCTCTGCACTTCGTGTCTCAGCGCCTTGGCAATGCGATCGATGTTTTCCCTGTTCAGATTTTCGGTCGGCCGCCATCCTGGACGGACGAACTGACCTACGAACCGGTTGCCAAATGACAGGCACCACGACGACGTTGATCGTCGGCGCCGGGTTCGCAGGTATCGGTGCGGCGATCAGACTGCTTCAAGAGGGCACGGATGACTTGGTCATCCTGGAACGGTCAGATCGCGTCGGAGGCACCTGGCGAGACAATACTTATCCCGGTGCGGCCTGCGATATTCCCTCGCTTCTCTACTCCTACTCGTTCGAGCCGAATCCGGGCTGGACTCGTACCTACTCGGGGAGCGCTGAGATCCTCGAATATATCGACGATATGGTCGCCAAGTACGATCTTGCCCGGTTCATCCAGTTTGATACCGACGTGACTGCCTTGGAATTCGATGAGAGTGCCGGCATCTGGATGGCCGACACGGCAGATGGAAAGCGGTATCACACCCGGTCAGTTGTGATGGCCAGTGGACCACTTGCCAACGCCAGCTTTCCCGATATTCGGGGTATTGACTCGTACGGTGGAAAAAAGATCCACAGCGCTCGATGGGACCATGGCTACGATCTCGGCGGTAAGAGGGTTGCAGTCATCGGGACAGGCGCGAGCGCGGTTCAGATCATTCCCGAGCTCGTAAAGTCGGCTGCCTCGGTCAAAGTCTTCCAGAGAACGCCCGGCTGGGTGTTGCCCAGGGTGAACTTCAGGCATCCGGCCTGGGCGCGTTCGACCTTCACACACCTGCCGGTGAGCGAACAAGCGCTCCGCGACGCGTGGTTTTGGGCCCACGAAGTGATGGCAGTGGGTATGGTCTGGAACACCGCCGCGACGTCCGCGATACAGCTGGCGGCCAAGGCTCATCTCCGTCGGCAGGTGAAAGACTCCTGGTTGAGACGTCAGTTGACGCCCCATTTCAGGCCTGGATGCAAGCGCATGCTCATGACCAGTGATTATTACCCTGCGCTACAGGCGGATAACTGCAAGCTGATCAGCTGGCCGATCGCCACATTGTCACCCAACGGTGTTCGGACCGCCGACGGTGTCGAGCACGAAGTGGACTGTATCGTATTTGCCACTGGCTTCGATGTGGCCAAACGTGGCACCCCGTTCCCGATTAGCGGCCTCGGCGGTCGGAAGCTCGGCGATGAATGGTCTCAGGGGACATTTGCCTTCAAGAGCGTGAGCGTGGCCGGGTATCCGAACTTATTCTTCACTTTCGGACCGAATTCGGGGCCAGGCCACAACTCGGCGCTCGTATATATGGAGGCTGCAATTGACTATATAGTCAAGGCGATCAAGCTCCTTCAGCAAAATGACATCGGCACTTTGGATGTGAGGGAGGATCGTCAGGACCGCTATCACTCCGAAATTCAGCGCCGCCTTCGACGAACGACTTGGAATTCGGGGTGCAGCAGTTGGTATTTGACCGAGGACGGCTACAACGGCACGATGTACCCAGGTTTCGCGACCCAGTTTATGAGAGAACTATCCCGCTTGGATCCTCATGATTACGTGATAACCCGGCGCGACGATACACACGTCGAGCTGACGCAATCACTCTGAATACAAGTTTGCAAGGCTGACCGTCAGAACGGTGAAATACAGGAATGGATCGCAAGTCCGACCGTAATTACGAGATAATTATCATAGGAGCTGGATTTTCCGGCATCGGGTCTGGCATTAGCTTGATGAAGGCGGGATTTACCGACTTCTTGATGGTTGATGACGCCGATGGCGTAGGTGGTACGTGGCACTGGAACACCTACCCGGGTATCGCTGTCGATATACCGTCGTTCAGTTATCAATTCTCATACGAAATGCGGCCCTCTTGGTCGCGCACGTACGCCCACGGCAATGAGCTCAAAGCCTATGCCGAGCGATGTGTTGAAAAGTATCGGCTCTGGGACCATATTCGTTTCAACACAACCATTACCGAGGCTTGTTTCGACGAGAACGCAACACGGTGGCATTTGACCAGTGCCAATGGTGAGGAGTTCACGGCACGCTTCGTGATAAATTGCTCCGGCGTTCTCAGTCGGCCAAAGTGGCCTGAAATCAAGGGGGTGCGAGATTTCGCCGGCGTTACGCTCCACACGGCTAGATGGGACAATGCCAAAGATCTCAGCGGGAAGAGGGTTGCAGTAATCGGTACCGGTGCATCGGCGGTGCAACTGATACCCGAAGTCGCAAAGAAAGCAGAGAGTCTGACGGTATTTCAGCGAACTCCAATTTATTGTCTGCCGAAGCCAGACTTCCCCATACCGACGTGGGGTGGAAGGCTTCTACATTTCCTGCCGGGGGCACAATTGGCGACCCGGACCGCCAGCCAGGCGTTCGTGGAAATCACTTTCCCAATCGCCGCTCACTTTCATACGGTGATACCGTTCGCCGATGTCATGGAGAGCGCCGCAAAGCGGTACATGCGGCGTGAGGTCCATGACCCGACGACGAGAGAACAACTCATTCCGCGCTACTCGTTGGGCTGTAAACGACCCAGCTTCCACAATTCCTATCTCGCAACCTACAACCGGTCCAACGTTTCGCTCGAGACGAGCGGCATAACCCATATCGACCATGCATCCGTCCATACTCGAGACGGCAAAGCTCATCCCATTGACGTCTTGATCCTGGCCACCGGCTTCAAAGTGATGGAGTCGGGCAACATGCCTACTTACGTATTGAAGGGACGCGGCGGGCTGGAGCAGGCTACATGGTGGGGCGAGCATCGACTGCAGGCCTTCGAAGGGGTGAGCGTCCCGGGATTTCCGAATCATTTCAACATCTTCGGCCCGTACGGCTACAACGGTTCCTCGTACTTCACGCTCATCGAGGCGCAGAGTCGGCACATCGTCCGGTGTCTTCGTCGCGCGCGGGCGCTGGGTGCTAACTGGGTGGAGGTCAAGAAGGAGGCGAACGACCGTTATTTCGCCGAAGTGCTAAGGCGGCGTCACAGACAGGTTTTCTGGCAGCCGAGCTGTTCCAGTGCCAACAGCTACTACTTCGACAGGCACGGTGACGTTCCACTCCGTCCATCAACGACTCTGGAGACCTATTGGCGGAGCCGCACCTTTCGCCTCTCGGACTACCGATTCGAGAATCGGCCCGAAGAGGTGTGTCCCCGGTGACCAGAATGGATGCCCCTGACTGGCAGCCCAGTCTTGCCAGTCATCTCGTCGCGATGTCCTCGCGAACCACGCTGCGGCCACTGGCGCAGCTGATGCCATCAAACGCCTACGGACTTGCGGTGATGGATCGCGTGCTTCGAACAGCGCTCGTAGCCTCACGGCCTCGGCGCGGCGTCACAGTGCGCAAGGTTGACACTGTATTCGCCGGAGGCCCGGTTCGTGGGGACTGGATCACCACGCCTGCCATTAATCCGCATGCCAACCCTTTGCTGTACATCCACGGCGGCGCCTATTCTATGTGCTCGCCGGAGACGCACCGCGGTCTTCTTGGTGAACTCGCCTCGGCGAGCGGGCGCCCCATCTTCGCAGTGAAGTATCGTCTTGCCCCGCGGTATCCCTATCCCGCAGCCGCGGACGATGCGCTGAATGCGTATCGCTGGCTTACCAGCGGAGGGTCCCCGGGTTCTTGTCAGCGCACCGTCGCGGTTGCCGGCGATTCAGCGGGCGGTCAGCTCACGATGGCCACGGCCTTGGGCGCTCGTGCAGTTGGATTGCCGCTCCCTGATGCGATGCTGCTGATGTCTCCCGTCCTGGATCTCAGGTGCGAACTTGCCAGAGCGCGTGAACTTCGCCGCCGGGATCCTTTTGCCTCCGCTCAATCAGCGGCGCGCGCTCTTGACCTCTACGTAGGTGGCGCAGATCGCGGAGATCCGCGCCTCAGCGTGCTTGACGCGGACCTCACCTCGATGCCGCCGATCCTCATTCAGGTGGGCGGGAGAGAAATGTTGATCGATGACTCGCGCCGTCTCGCCGAGCGACTTCAATCAGCTGGATCCCACGTCGACATCCAGGTATACCGGGGACAGATCCATGTATTCCAGGCTATGTTCCGGATTCTTCCCGAAGCCCGAGACGCGATTCATCGAGCGGGACGCTTCCTTGAAGCCTCGGAAGTCAGGTGAAAGTGTCCGAACAGGCAATGCTCCTACACCTACACCACCTCGACCGCCGCAGCGTGAAGTCAGTCGTCTCTGCCTCATGAGCAGCAACTTCGCGACGGCCTGTCGCGCGTACGATCCGTCGATCGTGATCATCGGGGCCGGCTTCGCCGGGGTTGCGATGGCCCACCGGCTGAAGAAGGACGGGTTCACGAACTTCACGATCCTGGAAAAGGCTGCAGACATCGGGGGTGTTTGGCGTGACAACACCTATCCGGGAGCGGCCTGCGACGTGCCGTCAGCGTTGTACTCACTCTCGTACAAGCCCAATCCTCGTTGGTCACGGCGATATGCCGAGCAGCCCGAGATACTCAAGTACCTCCAACAACTCGTGGAGAGTGGCGGACTGGCCGCGCATCTGCGTACCCAGACCGAAGTTGTCGCAATGACCTTCGATGACCAGCCAGGGCGTTGGACCCTGGTTACGAACTCGAACGAGACAATAACCTGCGATGTCGTCGTCTCGGCCGTGGGTCAGCTCTCCTTGCCCCACGTACCCGTTATTGCCGACGCAGACACCTTCCAGGGGCCGCGCTTTCATTCGGCGCGTTGGGACCGATCGGTTTCGCTTCGCGGCAAGCAAGTAGCCGTCATCGGCACAGGAGCTAGTGCCATCCAATTCGTGCCACACATCGCCCAGGAGGCGGAGCATGTCACGCTATATCAGCGCACGGCTCCGTGGATCTTGCCGAAGTGGGACAGCAGGTATGGAGTCCTTCACGACAGGGTGAGCGAGTTATTGCCGATGGCGCTGCGCCTCGAGCGTTTCGCGGTATGGCTAATTTTCGAGTTGCTCGCTGTGACGCTAGCCTGGATTTTGCGCGCGAGTTGGCGTGACACGCTGCTGATTTAGCGAAAGTGCCTGTCCTGCAAGGGATAATAAGACTGCTGAAGGTCCATCATTCCGAGCGGGAGGGCACTTTCTAGGTGAAGGGTAGCGCAGCGGTTTCTCGGTTCAAAGTGTCGGCGGACGGCCATGGCGTGGTGTCGCACGCCGGGGTGGGCATGTTGCGTGAGATCGCTGATTCGACCGGGCTGTCCTCGCAGGTCACAGCCGCGTTGGCCGACACCTACCAAGGGCCGTGGATTCATGCGCCCGGGGATGTGTTCGCCGATCTGGCCGCCGCGGTGGCCGACGGTGCTGATTGTGTCGATGGGGTTGGCCAGTTGTGGGGGGATCGTGAGCACGTGTTCGGTCAGGTCGCCTCGACAACCACGCTGTGGCGGTTGGTCGATGAGCGCATCGACGCCGTTCACCTACCGCGGATCCGGGCCGCCCGTGCCCATGCCCGCCAACAGGCCTGGGCCGCCGGTGCTGCCCCCGACCGTGATGGTTGGCTGCATCTGGATGTCGATGCGACCATCACCGTCGATCATTCCGATCACAAAGAAAACGCCGCGGCGACCTGGAAAAAGACGTTCGGGTTTCACCCGCTGCTGGTGTTTTTGGACCGCCCCGACATCGCCGCCGGGGAGGCGCTGGCCGGGCTGTTACGCAAGGGCAACGCCGGAAGCAATACCACCGCCGATCACATCAGCGTGCTTGAGCAGGCGTTGGCGTCGCTGCCGGCGCAATACCGCCCCGACCCGGACAATCCGGATGCCCCCAAGGTGCTGATCCGCTCGGACTCGGCCGGCGCCACCTACGGGTTTGCGGCCGTCTGCCGCAAATCAGGGGTGGGGTTTTCCCTGGGAGCAGCAATCGACGCGCCGATCCGCGACGCGGTCGAGGTGCTCCACAGCGCCGATGGCTGGTATCCAGCGATCGATTCCGGCGGCGGCATCCGAGAGGGCGCCTGGGTCGCCGAAGCCACCGAGCTGGTGGACTTGTCCAAATGGCCGAGCGGTACCCGGTTGATCCTGCGTAAGGAACGCCCGCATCCGGGTGCGCAGCTGCGGTTCACCGACTCCGAGGGACACCGCATTACCGGTTTTCTCACCGACACCCCCGACGGTGTGGTGCTCGGTCAGCTCGCCGGGCTGGAACTGCGGCATCGCCAACACGCCCGCGTCGAAGACCGGATCCGTCAAGCCAAAGCCACCGGCCTGCGCAACTTGCCGTTCAACGCCTTCGACGCCAATTCCGCCTGGCTCGAAATCATCATGGCAGCAACCGATCTGATCGCCTGGGCCAAACTCATCGGCTTCACCGACCACCCCGAGTTAGCGCGCTGCGAAATAGCGACATTCCGCTACCGCGTCCTGCATGTGGCCGCCCGCATCACCTGCAGCGCCCGACAAACCCGGCTGCGTATCGACGCCAGCTGGCGCTGGGCACACGCTATCGCCGCGGCCTGGACCCAAATCCGCGCCGCCTTTGGCTAACCGCTTCCCCCTGGCCCAACCACATGAAAGACCATCCCGGCCCTGGAAAGCCCGCCACCGAGCGACACCGGGCGAACGGTCACACCCACACGCCACAATCAACATCACCAGCCCGCCCCAGCTGGGTCAGCCCGCCCCGGTCAAGCCGCGCGAAAAATCGAGGCTAGTCGACGCGAAGCCCCTCTCACGCGTCCTCGGTGCGATCGCGCGCCGCCACCTACATCGGCAGGTTGCTAGCCCATCTTTGCGCGAGCAATTGATGCCTTCGGACGCGCCAGGGTGCAAGCGAGTGCTGTTCTCGAATGATTACTATCCAGCAATCGCGAGTGATCGCGTGTCGTTGGTGCCGAAGGCTATCGCAGAGCTCTGCGACAACGGTGTCAAGACCGTGGATGGAAAGTTTCGTCCTGCAGATGTCGTGATCTACGGAACCGGGTTTCGCGCCACCGATTTTCTCGCCCCGATGTCCGTGCGCGGCTCTCGCGGAGTCTCCTTGGCCGAGGGTTGGAAGACCCAGGCGTACGCATATCTGGGCATCACTGTCCCCATGTTCCCGAACCTGTTCCTGCTTTATGGTCCCAACACGAATGTGGGCTCGGGGTCGATCCTCTACATGATCGAGTCACAAGTCCGTCACATCGCAACGCTCATCAAAGCCGTGGCTGCTCATCCGGGTCATGCGATCGATGTCAGGGCGGAGAGCGCGCAACGCTACAACACGCGCTTGAGAAGGCGACTACGGAGGTCGGTGTGGGCGCTGTGTGCGAGCTGGTATCGAACCTCGAGCGGGGAAATCCCGACGAACTGGCCGGGGCCTACCTTGGTTTATCGACTCCTTACCCGGAAGCCGCACAGCGGCGATTACGTCTTGAGAAACGTCGGGCGTCTAAAGGTCGGAGACCCTGCAGAACCGAGCCTGGCCGACTAAGGGCACGAGACGCGCACTTAACCGCTAGGCCAATAATGTCTAGATATTGACATCAATGGCATCTTTGTAAAGACTGGTGGACGCCGTCAAAGCGGCCCAGCGTCCAGGAGGAACCATGACGAATCACCTTCTCGCACCTGCGCACCACGTGAAGGAGCGGTTGTCCTCTGTGATCATGGTCCCCGCGCCTCACGCCGTCGACGACAGATGGCGTCGATGGAGCCGGGACTGGCCGGTTCGTGAACTGGCACCGGCACCCGCGGGCAGTGGATTGAAAGCCGTCCGGGGGGATGCCGGACTGCCCTTCGTAGGTCACACGCTCGACTACATCCGATTCGGCTCGGATTTCAGTCGAGAGCGCTACGACCGTCTGGGTTCGGTGTCGTGGATGGGCGCGTTCGGCACCAAGATGGTGGTCATCGCCGGCCCTGACGCCACTCGAGAGGCGTTCACGAGCGAAGCGAAGGCATTCTCTCAGGATGGCTGGTCCTTCCTGATCGACGCCTTCTTCCATCGCGGTTTGATGCTCATGAGCTTCGACGAGCACTTGATGCACCGGCGCATCATGCAGGAGGCGTTTACGCGTCCGCGCCTGACCGGATACGTCGAACAGGTAACGCCATGCGTTCGCTCGGCAGTGCCTGCGTGGCCGGTGGGCCCGTCGGTTCGAATCTACCCACTGTTGAAGGAACTCACCCTCGACATCGCTACCGACGTCTTCATGGGCGGCCGCGGCAAGGACGAGAGCGATGCTGTCAACAAGGCGTTCGTCGCTACGGTCCGGGCGGCGAGTTCCCTTGTGCGTGCTCCGCTTCCGGGAACCAGATTCCGCGCTGGTGTGCAAGGGCGGCGCGTTTTGGAGGACTACTTCTTCCGGCATCTGCCGGCCGCGCGAGCCGGTGAAACGGAGGATCTGTTCGCTGCTCTCTGTCAAGCCACGACCGAAGACGGGGAGCGGTTTTCCGACGAGGATGTGGTGAATCACATGATCTTCTTGATGATGGCGGCCCACGACACCTCGACGATCACCACCACAGCGGTCACCTATTTCCTTGCCAAGTATCCGCAGTGGCAGGAGGCTGCGGCTGCGGAAGCCGCGGCCATCGGTGACGGGTTGCCGGACATCGAGGCCCTGGAGAAGATGACGGTCATCGACCTCGTGATCAAGGAAGCGCTCAGACTGCTTGCACCTGTTCCGCTGGTGATGCGCAAGACGGTTCGAGATGTCGCCATCGATGGATATCACATCCCCTCGAACACGTTATGCGCTATAACGCCTGCCGTAAATCACTTCGATCGAACGATCTGGAGTGATCCGGGGCGGTTCGATCCCTCACGTTTCGACGAGCCTCGGCGCGAAGACCAACACCACCGATTCGCCTGGGTTCCGTTCGGAGGTGGAGCGCACAAGTGCATCGGCATGCAATTCGGGACGCTCGAGGTCAAAGCAATCCTGCACAGGATGCTGCGTTCGCTCACCTGGACGGTGCCGGAGAACTATCACGTCCGATGGGACAACACCTCCCTGCCCATTCCGGTGGACGGACTTCCGTTGCAGTTGAAGCGCCGATGACCGTCGACCACAGGCCCTACCTCGAACCCACGGAGTTTCTTGACTGGCAACAAGATTCGGTACGTGACTTCGTGTCATCGACGATCCGTGATGCCTGCGGCGACACCGAGAAGGCCATCGCCATCTTCACCGCGGTCCGTGACTCCATTTGGTACGACCCCTACACGGTGACCGACAACCCGCACGCGTATCGCGCCAGCACCGTCGCGACCGCAGAACGGGCCTACTGCGTCCCGAAGGCCGTGCTCTTGACTGCAGCGTGCCGAGCGGCGGGAATCCCGGCGCGGCTGGGGTTCGCCGACGTCCGAAACCACCTCCAGACCAAGGCATTGCGCGAGCGGATGGGTGGTAGCGACGTTTTCGTCTACCACGGCTACAGTCTCATGTTCCTCAACGGTGCGTGGGTAAAGGCCACCCCGGCGTTCAATCGCGAGCTGTGCGCACGCTTCGGTGTCTCGCCGATCGAGTTCGACGGCCGTAGCGACGCGCTACTCCATGGTTTCACCGCTGACGGCACCCAGCACATGGAGTATCTGCGCGACCGGGGAGCCTACGACGATCTACCCCTAGCAGACATCCTGCAAGCACTGAGAACGCATTACGGCACATTCATCGATCAGCCGAACAGCCGTCCCGACCTCTTCGCCTGAAAGGGCACTACACGATGCAAAGCACAATGCAAAATGTTCCGCTCACGGTGTCGGCGATCGTCCAGCATGCGGCAGCCATACACGGTGACAGCGAGGTCGTCACTCCGACCGGAAATGGATATCGGAGAACGCCTTACCGCATTGTGCTGGCGCGAGTGGCTCGCCTTGCCAATGCGCTGCGCAGTCTTGGCGTCACGGCAGACCAACGCGTGGCCACCTTCCAGTGGAGCAACCAGGAACATCTGGAGGCCTACTGTGCGATTCCCTCCATGGGCGCGGTCCTGCACACGCTCAACATTCGTTTGGCCCCAGAGCAACTGGCGTACATCGCCAACCACGCGAGCGATCAGATCGTCCTAGTCGACGCTTCGGTTGCCCCGTTGTTGGCGCGCGCGCTCCCAGCGATGGCGTCGGTGCACACCGTCATCGTCACCGGAGAGGGCGACCTTGCCCCGCTACAGGGATGCGGGAAGACCGTTCTGCGTTACGAGGAAGTGCTTGCCGGCCAAGAAGAATCATTCGACTGGCCTGAGCTCGACGAGCTGTCCGCCGCGGCCATGTGTTATACGAGCGGTACCACCGGAGATCCCAAAGGCGTCGTCTACAGCCACCGTTCGACGTACCTTCACTCCCTGACCGCCTGCACAGCTAACGCTTTGTCAGTCAGCGAGGCCGACCGTCTGCTGGCCATCGTCCCAATGTTTCACGCCAATGCGTGGGGGCTTATTTACGCAGCGTTGATGTCCGGTGCGGATCTGGTACTGCCTGACCGGTATCTCCAAGCCGAACCGTTGGTGTCGATCATCGAAGACACCAGACCGACCTTGGCCGGTGCAGTGCCGACGATCTGGAACGATGTCGACCGATATCTGGATTCGCACCCTGAGCGGGACATTTCTTCGTTACGGCTGGTCGCGTGCGGGGGGTCTGCTGTTCCGCTTTCGTTGATGCGGGCATTCGAAGAGAAGTACGACGTGCCCATTGTGCAGGCCTGGGGTATGACCGAAACCTCTCCGTTGGCGACCGTTGCACGTCCGCCTCACAGAGCCGACGCGACGCGGCGCTGGGAGCTGCGCGCATCCCAGGGCCGGCCGATCTGCGGTGTCGAAATCCGGTTGCGGGACGACGACGGGAAAGACGTGCCGTGGGACGGGCAATCAGTTGGGGAGATCCAGGCGCGCGGTCCCTGGATCACCGGGTCCTATTTCGGAGACAACGATACGGAGAAGTTCGACGAAGGATGGCTGCGTACCGGTGATGTGGGCAAGATCGAGGCCGAGGGCTATCTGACACTGACCGACCGCTCGAAAGACGTCATCAAGTCAGGTGGCGAATGGATCTCCTCGGTGGAGCTGGAAAACACGCTGATCGGCCACCCTGCCGTGTACGAAGCGGCGGTAGTCGGCGTCGCGGACGATAAATGGCAGGAAAGGCCGTTGGCGCTTGTCGTCGTCCACCCCGGAACCGATGTTGACATTGACCAACTCCGATCGTTCCTTGCGGACAAAGTCGCCAAATGGTGGATTCCCGAGCGATGGAGCTTCGTGTCCGATATTCCGAGAACGAGCGTCGGAAAGTACGACAAAAAGGCCATCCGTGCGCGCCACTCTGCCGGCGAATACCTCATCGAAATCGAAACGTCATAACGTCAAATCCCTGAAATTCCAACTGTCGGAAGGTAATCATGTCCTCACCAATCTCTCCCTGGATGAATGCCGAATTACTCGAGCTTCGTGACCTCGCTGCGAAGTTCTTCTCGGCCGAATTGGCGCCGCATGCGAACCGCTTTGCAGACCAGCACCACGTCGACCGAGAACTGTGGAACCGAGCAGGCGAGCTGGGCCTGCTCTGCATGTCTATACCTGAGGAATACGGCGGAGGCGGTGGCACTTTCGCGCACGAAGCGGTCGTGCTTGAAGAGCAGGCCCGCATAGGTGACAGCTCATGGGGCGCGGGACTGCACAGCGGAATCGTCGCCCACTACATCCTGCAGTACGCGACTGAAGAGCTGCGCGCGCAGTGGCTTCCCAAGATGGCGTCCGGTGAAATGATCGGGGCGATCGCCATGACAGAACCGGGGACCGGGTCCGATCTGCAGAGCGTCAAGACAAAAGCCCTCCTGGACGGTGACGAGTACGTGATCACCGGCTCCAAGACTTTCATCACCAACGGCCAACAGGCCGACCTCATCATCGTTGTTGCCAAGACAGATCCGAGCCAGGGCGCTGCGGGCATCTCTTTGATCGTTGTCGAGGCTGACCGGGCGGGATTCCGGCGCGGCAAGGTTCTCGACAAAATCGGCCAGCGCGGCCAGGACACCTCCGAGTTGTTCTTCGATGAAGTGAGAGTTCCGCGCTCGCATCTACTGGGCCAGTCTGAGGGACAGGGCTTCATTCAGCTGATGACGCAGCTGCCACAAGAGCGACTCATCGTCGCGGTGGGGGCTGTCGCAGCGATGGAACTTGCCCTGGAGCAGACGCTCAAGTACACCCGTGAGCGGGAGGCGTTCGGTCGGCCTGTCTTTGGCTTTCAGAACACTAAGTTCACGCTGGCTGAAGCCGCGACAGAAACGCGCATCGCACGAGTGTTCCTCGACTACTGCATCGACCTGCACCTTGCGGGTCAACTCGACGTGCAGACCGTCGCCATGGCGAAGTGGTGGACCACTGAGCGAGCGATGAAGGTACTCGATGACTGTATGCAGCTTCACGGCGGATATGGCTACATGACCGAGTACCCCATCTCGAGGTTGTGGGTGGATCAGCGCGTGCAAAAAATCTATGCCGGCACGAACGAGGTGATGAAGGAAATCATCTCGCGTTCCCTATGACTCAGAGGAGTTGCCGCCCGCACGTTAGTCATCTAGAGGAGGAGGACTGATGGCATCGATGGTGGTGCCGTATCGCCACGACATGGGCGGCCACTGCGGATCGGGGGCTCTTCGGGATTTGACCGAATGGGCCGGGATCCGTTGGGGTGATGACACCCCGGACGAAGGCATCGTGTTTGCTCTCGGCGGGGCCCTCGACTTCTCGTATGTTCGCTCGGCCCACCTACGTCCACCGATCTACCTCGTTGGACGCAGCGCGGACCTCGAAGACGAATACTTGACCCGGTTGGGCGCGCGCTTCGAGTGTCGTTCGACAGACGACCCCGATCTCGGGTGGAAATGGGTGACCGAACAGATCGATGCCGGTACGCCGGTCATGGTGTGGACTGACATCGCCGAATTGCCCTATCTGAGAACGCGTCTGAGTATGAGCCGGCACGATGTCGTGATCGTAGGGTACGACGACGACGAGGAACTCGCCTTCGTGGTCGATAACGATCGCGATACACCTCAAGCCGTGCCTTACGAGAATCTACGGAAGGCGCGGGCATCGACGGGATTTCCCGTCCCCACGCGGCACACCACCTACGTAGTCGAGTGGCCCGGCGCGGCACCAGATCTCGGCAATGCTGCCCGGTCGGCCTTCCGTAGGTCCGCGGACGCGATGCAGGGTTCGTGTGTGAGCGCGCCGATCACCGAGGACTCCGATTGTGAAATTCAGGTGCGTGGGCTACCAGGGGTATCGACTTTTGTGGAGGATCTCAAGCGGTGGCCGAAGATCTTTGACGACGACACCCTCGACGGAGCCTTGTTTGCGCTGAGCGCCTTCATCGAAAAAGCCGGAACCGGAGGCGGTCTGTTCCGAGATCTGCAAGCACGTGGATGTCGGCGCGTCGCTGAAGAGTTGAGTTTCGAACCTGCGTTTAAAGCAGCGGAGGCTGCAAAGACCGCATCTGAGTTGTGGACCGCGGTTGCGCACGCCGCTTATGACCGCGGTGCAGATCCGCACCGAAGAGCGAGCGGCGCCGCGTCCGTGGCTGCGCAATTGCCGACAGCCGAACGTCGACTCGCGGAGGCGCTGAGGGAGGCAGGAGATCTACTCCTATGAGTTCTGATTGCTTCGGAGCAAGCCGAACTGGTTGCGACCCAGCAGATTTATTTGAGCGCTTTGAATTGTGTCATAAGAAGGGAGAATCACGATGGCTGTCTTCGCTGATGCGGAAGAGGTTTACCGCTACCTCGCCGGCATCTTTCGACGAGGTTTGGAGAACGAAGACCTTGCGAACAGACTTGCCGGGTCCGGGGTGGTGTTACGGATCCACTACACCGATCCGGATGCGGTACTAACCGTGGATATGCCGGAGAAGGTCGTAGAGACCGGCGCGGACAGTGGCGTTACACCGAATGTCGAATTGTTCATGTCCGCGGATACCGGCAACAGGTTCTGGTTGGGGAAGGTGAACTTGACCATGGCGATGGCGAAAGGAACTGTACGAGCGAAAGGTCCTGTCACCAAACTGATCAAGCTCATACCGCAGGCAAAGAACCTCTTTCCGGAATACCGGGCAATCCTTGAGGCCGACAAGCGTCACGACCTGCTCAATGTGTGATGTCGGTGCGGTACCGCGCCCGGGCACGGGTGAGCGGCGCGGGCCTCTGGGCGATGTGCCCGGAGATCATCCAGGACAGTTCGCGCGACCACCGTGCGCGGTCGGGATAACTACTCGAGAAGCGTAATTCGATAGAAGGGACTTCAACATGAAGACACGTGCGGCTGTTTTGTGGGGCTTGGAGCAGAAGTGGGAGGTCGAAGAAGTCGATTTGGATCCGCCAGGTCCCGGGGAGGTCCTCGTGCGGCTGGCGGCCACCGGCTTGTGCCATTCCGACGAACATCTGGTGACCGGCGACCTCCCGATCCCATTGCCGGTAGTGGGGGGTCATGAGGGTGCTGGCACAGTCGTGGAGTGCGGCGAAGGGGTTGAGGAACTGTCCGAAGGTGATTCTGTCATCTTGACCTTCCTTCCCTCGTGTGGGCGCTGCTCGTACTGCGCGCGCGGCATGGGCAATCTCTGTGAGTTGGGAGCGGCGCTCATGATGGGACCGCAGATCGACGGCACCTATCGCTTTCACGCACGAGGCGAGGACGTCGGGCAGATGTGTTTGCTCGGGACGTTTTCCGAGTACACAGTGGTGCCGCAGGCGTCCGTGGTCAAGATTGACGGCGGAATCCCCCTGGATCGGGCAGCCTTGATCGGTTGCGGCGTCACGACCGGTTACGGATCTGCGGTGCGGACTGGGGAGGTGCGCGCCGGGGACACCGTCGTGGTAGTGGGAGCGGGCGGAATCGGAATGAATGCGATTCAGGGCGCGCGAATCGCGGGAGCGCTGGCGATTGTGGCGGTCGATCCGGTGAAGTTCAAGCGAGAGCAAGCGAGCGGGTTCGGTGCGACGCACACCGCGGCCTCGATGGATGAAGCTTGGTCGCTGGTCAGCGATATGACGCTGGGCAAGCTGGCTGATGTCTGCATCCTCACCACCGATGTGGCTGAGGCCTCCTACACCGCGGAAGCGCTGGCCTTGGTCGGAAAGCGCGGGCGCGTCGTGGTCACGGCCATCGGGCACCCCGACGACTCATCGATCTCAGGATCACTGCTTGAAATGACGCTTTACGAGAAGCAGATTCGTGGCGCTTTGTATGGCTCATCCAATGCGCCGCACGATATTCCGCGACTGGTCGAGCTGTACTCCGCTGGGTTGTTGAAGCTCGATGAATTGGTCACCCGCGAATACTCCCTCGACCAAATCAATGAGGGCTACGAGGATATGCGTTCAGGAAAAAACATCCGAGGGCTGGTCCGGTTCTGAAGAGCATCATGCCCACTGCTGGTCTTCATGTCCTTGCGTCGCTGCAGATCATGCGGCCGGGCCGCTTGGGTGGTTGGCGTCGCGTCCTTCTTTCCCGTCGTGAGGACGGCAAGCATCAGACACCTCATAGATCATTTATCAAATTCTCTGGAGGCTGAGATGACGGACGCTGGCACGACCACGGCAAGCGGGGATGGGGCTGCTCGTTTCGCTATCGCCCCGGAGGTGTGGACCACGCCGGAGCGACGAGCGCTGAGCCAAATGGCGCGGTCTTTCGTGGAACGTGAAATCGCGCCGAAGCTAGCGGAATGGGAGCACGTGGGTGAGATTCCGCGCGACCTGCATCTCAATGCTGCCGAGGTGGGGCTTCTCGGAATCGGGTTCCCGGAAGAAGTCGGCGGCAGCGGCGGCAATGCGATTGACTCTGCACTGGTCACTGAGGCCATCCTGGCCGCAGGCGGGTCCACTGGCGTCTGCGCCGCCTTGTTCACCCATGGCATTGCCCTTCCCCACATTGCCGCCAATGGCTCCGACGCCCTGATTGAACGATATGTCCGTCCGACGCTCGCAGGAAAGATGATCGGCTCGCTGGGCGTTACCGAGCCTGGGGCAGGTTCAGATGTCGCGAATTTGCGCACACGCGCAGTGCGCGACGGCGACACCTACGTGGTCAACGGAGCAAAGACGTTCATCACCAGCGGAGTTCGGGCGGACTTCGTTACTACGGCGGTACGCACCGGCGGACCGGGTTACGGTGGAGTTTCATTGCTCGTGATCGACAAGAATTCGCCTGGATTCGAAGTGTCCCGCCGGTTGGACAAGATGGGATGGCGATGTAGCGACACCGCCGAGTTGTCTTTCGTCGACGTTCGCGTACCGGCTGAGAACCTGGTGGGGGCAGCAAACAGCGGGTTTTTGCAGATCATGCAGCAATTTCAGGCTGAACGGCTCGGCATCGCCGTCCAGGCGTACGCGACGGCGGGTCGGGCTCTCGATCTCGCCAAGAGTTGGGCGCGGGAGCGTGAAACGTTCGGTAGACCCTTGACGGGGCGCCAGGTCATTCGCCATAAGCTCGCGGAGATGGCTCGACAGGTCGACGTGGCGTGCACCTATACCCGTGCGGTCATGCAGAGGTGGCTAGCGGGGGAGGATGTCGTTGCCGAGGTGTCGATGGCCAAGAACACCGCTGTGTATGCGTGCGACTACGTGGTCAATGAGGCGGTTCAGATCTTTGGTGGGATGGGCTACATGCGTGAGTCTGAGATCGAGAGACACTACCGAGACTGCCGGATTCTCGGAATAGGCGGCGGCACCAACGAAATCATGAATGAGATCATTGCCAAACGTATCGGACTCTAGTTCTTGATACCAGTAAAGAAAGTTCTCACATCGCAGGTCAACGACGGTCAGGCGGCTGTTGGTCCAGCCTGCCGCTCGCGGCGTCTCGATGCGGCGAGGAGCGAGGGCAGCTGCGCTTCGTCGTGATGCCAGAGCTGTGGTGGCCTGCGACTTAGTTCCGGCGCCGGTCGTGGGTGCATGTGTGCGTGGCGGCGGACGGAGGGCGAAGCGCAGGGAGCGGCGCGGACGGGAGCGCCAGCGTACGGGAGCAGAGCGAGCGTAGCGAAGCCTGCAGGTAGCCGCCGTTCCTCGCAGATCCTGGCCTCCAGGATCTACGTCATAAGCTGCGAGGGGGCTGCGTCATGGTGCTGTGGCTCGTAAGCTGGCGGCTGTGAGCGGGGTTCTGACGCAGCGTGCACGGCGCGAGACCGAGACGCGGCTGGCTGAGCAGCCGCGGCGGTTGGCGCATGTCCGGGGCGTCGCGGCGACTGCCGAGCGGTTGAGTCGGCGTTTCGATCCCCAGACAGCGGACTGTCTGGTCGCAGCGGCGTGGCTGCACGATATCGGTTACGCATCGTCGTTGCGCCGGACCGGGTTTCATCCGCTCGATGGAGCGGAGTACGTGCGAGCGGCCGGCTTCGGGGAGCTGGCCGCCTCCTTGGTGGCCTTTCATACCGGAGCGCACGCGGAGGCTGCCGAGCGGGGCTTGTCAGGCTTATCCGCGTTCAGTGATCCGCCCAGCGATTTCCTTGATGTGCTGACTTTTTGCGATCTGACGACCGGACCTGACGGGGCGCCGATATCACCGCGCGATCGGTTACGCGACGTGCTGTCGCGTTATGGATCCGAGGACCCGGTGCACCGGGCGGTCGACGCGGGCCGCGACGAATTGTTGGCGGCCGTCCGGCGAGTACGCGACTGGCTATAAACCCAGCCGGTTAGCCGAGGTAGGGGCCGTCGCGGTGTTGCAGGTAGTGCTCGATGCGCAGCCTCATCGACGGATGCATATCCAGGTTAGGGATCTCGTCGGGTGCAGTCCAGGCGATGTCCGTGCTTTCGTGGTCGATGGCAAGGGTGCCGCCGAGCACCGTGGTGGTGAACAGGAGCGAGAATTGCTGGCGGACTTCGCCATCGGTGAACGCGACCACGTGGCGGGGATTGGTGTAGACACCGACCAGACCCGTGACTTTGACGTCAAGCCCGGTTTCCTCTTTGACTTCCCGCACGGCGGTGTCGGCGATAGTTTCGCCGATGTCGTGGCCGCCGCCCGGTAGCGCCCACAGGGTGTTGTCGCGGCGTTTGATCAGCAGAATGCGACCGTGTTCGTCGGTGACGATGGCCGAGGCCGACGGAACGACACTGTTGGGCGCCGGGGCGTTGGGGTCGTTGTAGTAGTCGGTGCGCATCGGGGTCAGCCTTTCGAGGTCAGCGGTCTGGCATGGTCCCAGACCTGGGTGAAAGCGTCTTCAAGGGTGGCCCAGAGCCGTGGCTCGTGGTGACGTGACAGAACCAGCACAGGGTTGTTGCGCCCGGCTGAGCCGTAGATGTGGAAGTTGACGATCATGGCGTCATCGACCCGAAAGATCGACGTGTAGAGCGCGGTGTCGTGGGTGCGGATGTCCAGCCCCGGGGTGCCGGCGTGAGGGGCGAGCAGTTCCACGGACGTGCGGCAGCGGGCGATGACGGCCTCGCCGATCCCTTCCTCCTCGCCGCGCAGGATCGTGGTGGGGGTGTCGGGGTCCCCGACGAGAAACCGCACCGTCACACCGCGGGCGGCGGCGGCGAGCAGGGTGTCGAGGAATCCGTCGAGGGTGTCGAACAGGAACGTGGCCGCCAGGACGAGGATGTCGATGCCGGTGGTGGCGTCGGCGAAATGCTGCTGCCACATGGTGATGGGTAGCTGGGTGCGGCTGGCATACAGGGTCGCGGTGAACGGCCCACCCGCAGACGCTGTTGCCACTGCGCTCGCGGTGGAGGGTGGGTACTGGTTGGGCCACAGGTCATGCGGGGTGCAGTCGAGCACCTCGCTGGCTCTGTGGGCGTTGTGTTCGCGAATTCTGTAGTCGCTATCGGCCAGCCAGCGTCGCACCGACTTGATATCGACACCCACCGCGGTGGCGAACCGCTGCGAGGACAGACCTTTGGCGTGTAGCCGCTGCACGAGGCGATCGTTGGGAGTGATGGCGGCCTCGGTGCCGTCCTGCTCGTCCATCGTGCCAGCGCACATCTTCCCGTGTCGTCCGTATCCATCCCTCAGCGCGTGGTGTCTAGTTTGCCATGCGACTGCCGCCACCCGGCGGCGATAGTGCCGGTGTGATGTCCGTGGGTATGTCCGGGCCGTGTCCGAAATGCCCGTGGATGTGTCGGAAATGTCGGCATATGTCTCTCGCAACGTCCGTGATGTCCACGTGAACTGAGTCCAGCGCCGGACCGGCGTCAACAGCTCACGAAAGGACCAGTAGGACAATGCGTTTGAGAATCGATACGTCTGGGACTCGTTTTATCGTCACCCGCGCTCCTGAGCCACGGCTGAACTTCGAAACCGGCGCCCCGAAAGTCGACACCGCCACCGGGATGCCGATGTACGCCACCCAGGTCCTCGCGCTGGATGACTCCGGCGGCGAAGTGCTCATTGTCACTGTGGCAGGAGACCCCAAAGTGACAGTCACGCAGCCTGTTTCGGTAGTTGGTCTGGTGGCCATCCCGTGGGCCCAAGGTGATCGCAGCGGGGTGGCGTTCCGTGCTGATGCCCTCACCGCCGCCACCGCCAGTGGTGCTGCGCCGAGTGAGCAGACACGCCCGCAGAAGTAACAACCCCCAAGCGGGTGTGGGGTGCGGTGAGCAGATCATCGCACCCCGCCACCCCGACACCCCGGGCATTGCTGTTGACCACACGCTCACGGAGGGCATCTCTCATGACATCGAACAAGAAGAACACCACCAACAGTGGATCAGGCGATGACGACTGGTTCGGAGAACTGGTCATGTCGCTGTTCACCGCATCCGGGTATGTGCTGTGGTGGGCGGTGCTGTTCCCGGCGATCAGCGTGCCCATCATCGCCAGCCTCGTCCTTGCTATCAGCCACGGCCCACGCGTGGGCCTGATCTGCGCGATCGTGTGCAGTGCCGGGTATGCGGGCTGGGCCTGGCTCCAACCGGGGTCATTTCGCGCCTGGGTGACCGAACCGGTACGGCGGCGCTGGCTCACGTGGTCGCGCTACACCCGCACCTGGGAATCGACCTGCACCTTGCACGGCCTGACCGCCACCCTCGGCGGACGCACTCTCACTCCCACCCTGCGCACGGTGACGATCGGTAAAACCACCGATGTGCTCGTGGTGCGGATCGTCACCGGCCAGTCCGTGGCAGATTGGCATAAACAGTCCGACGCGCTGGCCGCCGCGTGGCGCGCCGGCCGCATCAGCATCACCGCCATCTCGCCCGGCGAACTGCGCATCACGTTAATGCGCGCAGACGTGCTGGCTGAACCGATCGCCCTGCCCATGCCAACCCCGGCCACCCCGGTCGATCTGGTGTCGGTGCGGGTCGGGATCACCGAAACGCGACATTGGTGGCAGGTGCCGCTGCTCGGTCACCACGTGCTGATCGCCGGGGCAACCGGCGCAGGCAAAGGCTCAGTGCTGTGGTCGTTGATCGCCGGCATTGCCCCCGCGGTGAAGACCGGGCTGGTCCGGTTGTGTGTCATCGACCCCAAAGGCGGCATGGAACTCGGTGCCGGAGCACCCCTGTTCACCGTGTTCACCCACGACGCCACCGACACCACCCTGGAGTTGCTACGCCAGCTCGTCACGGTGATGCACGCCCGGGCGAATCGTCTGCGCGGCCACACCCGCCTACACACCCCCACGACGTCGGAGCCGTTGTTCGTTGCGGTGATCGATGAGATCGCCGCACTGACCGCATACGTGACCGACCGCAAGGTCCGCACCGAAGTCGAACAACTCCTGGGCCTGCTGCTCTCCCAAGGCCGCGCAGTCGGCATCAGCGTGGTCGCCGCGGTCCAAGACCCGGCCAAAGACACCCTGCCGGTACGGCAGCTGTTCACGGTGCGGATCGGGTTGCGGCTGACCGAAGCCACCCAAACCACCATGGTCCTCGGCCAAGGGGCGCGCGATGCCGGGGCAGAATGCGACCGCATCCCCGACACCACCCCCGGGGTGGGCTACATGATGGTTGACGGCACCGCCCACGCCCAGCGGGTGCGGGCCTTTCACGTCACCGACCACGACATTACCGCCCTGGCCAGCCGGTTCCGCCGAACCGCGAGGCGACCGAACAAGCCCCACCAGCCACACAACACCGATACCGGCCACACCGCGAGTGAGGGCAGCGGTGAATAGCTCCACGACATCGGCGCAGCTTGTCCTACCGGGTGTTCCGGATACAGCTGACACCGCCCGGGTGGTCGAGCAGATGGTGCGGCGCGCCGCCTCGATGGGATACGAATCCTGGTGGCGACGAGCAGAATCCGTCGGATTCTGCGCCCACCCCATCCAGCTGATCGGTGCCGATGAGTACGGGCGTCAGCGGGTGGTATGGACGCGCTGCAACAACCGTCGCGCCCACATCTGCCCCTCCTGCTCGGATCTCTACGCCCGCGACACCTGGCAACTCGTGCACGCCGGTGCCGCTGGCGGTCACCACGGCATGCCCACCACGGTGGCCGATCATCCGCAAGTGTTTGTCACTCTCACCGCACCGAGCTTCGGGGCCGTCCACACCGCCACGAAGTCACGGGAGAAGGCAGCGCAGGTGTGCCGCGACCAGCACCGGGTCGGCGGCTACCGACGCTGCCCGCATGGAAAACAATTGTGGTGCAGCATGTCCCATGATCATGGCGACGAGCGGGTCGGCCAGCCGCTGTGTCCGGAGTGCTACGACTATGCCGGGCATGTGCTGTTCACGTGGCACCTGCCCGAACTGTGGCGACGCTTCACCATCACCCTGCGGCGCGCCCTACGCAAAAGCCTGAAAGCCGCCGGAGTTGACCCGGATACGGTGCGAGTGAGCTTCATCAAGATCGTCGAACTGCAAGCCCGCGCTATCCCACACATCCACGCACTGATCCGCCTGGATCCCCACGACGACCTTGACCGCCCCGGGTGGGAATCACCTATCGGTGCAGTCGAACTCGCTAAGGTCATCCAGTACGCCATCCGCACCGTCACACTCACCGTCAACGACCCGACAGCCGATGGCGGTGGGCAGACGATACGGTTCGGCACACAGATCGACACCCAACCGCTAACCGCATCGGTGGATCCGCCGCCAAATGAGCACAATTCAGGCTCAAGCCGGTCCATGTCTAGCCGGCTGGTGGCGCGCTATCTCGCCAAGTATGTCACCAAATCCTTGGCAGCCCTCGGAATCAGCGCACGCCGCCTATCTACGGAAGCCATACCCGACCTGGACGTGTCCGAGCATGTGCGGACCATCCTGACCACCATCAGCGATCTCGCGGACAAAGGACTGTCCGGCATCGGGCGGTGGTTGCACACCCTCGGATTCCGCGGCCACATCACCAGCAAATCCCGCCGTTATTCGACTACCATGACCGTGCTGCGCGAACAGCGCGCCATTTGGACGCGTCAGGAAAGCTCGAAAAGCACTGCATACCAATACGATCCCGACTGTGACTTCGCCGGTGGCGATGATCTGGTGGCGTGGGAGTTTGACCGTGCCGGCCCCGGCAGCCTCGGCGATCGCAGTCTCGTCTATTCCGCGGCCCTCCAACGTATTCACATCCGCCGCATCGGACTAGTGGAAGCCCGTCGCCACACACGCAGCCAGCATTGGGATCCACCAGGGGCAAGCGATGGCTGAACGATGCCCAACCCCACATGCTCGCTCCGAATGTGACGCTCGAATTAATGCACCGAGCATGTCAGAGGGAGGTGTTCAAATTGACCTGCCGAACCGGAATCGGCTTCCGCGCGAGGCCAACCGCGCGCTGGTAAACGTCATACTGGCTGTGCGGGACCGGACCCGCGGATCACGAAGGGAAGTGGCATGAGCCTCAGGTTCGCTTTCTATGGCCGAGTGAGTACCGAGGACGCTCAAGATCCCGAGGCGAGCCGCAGCTGGCAGAAACGTCGTGCCATCGATCTGATCACTCCGCATGGCGGAGTCCTCGCTGTCGACTACTTCGATATAGGTCAAAGCCGTTCGCTTCCCTGGAAACGCAGACCGGAGGCTTCACGTCTGCTTGCAGATGTCACTTCTCGTGACCGTGGCTTCGATGCCGTGGTGATCGGGGAACCTGCTCGCGCGTTCTACGGACCGCAATTTGCGCTCACTTTCCCGGTGCTCACGCACTACGGGGTTGGCCTATGGGTGCCTGAAGTCGGCGGAGCGGTTGATCCCGGATCCGAGGCACACGACCTCGTGATGACGCTCTTCGGCGGTATGAGCAAGGGAGAACGCGCACGAATCCAGATGCGCGTCCGTACCGCGATGTCGGCACTCGCGCAGGACACAACCAGATACCTCGGCGGTCGCCCACCGTACGGGTATCGACTCGTCGATGCCGGCCCGCATCCCAACCCTGCCAAGGCAAGTCTTGGGCAGCGGCTCCATCGTCTCGAACCCGACCCCGCGACATGTTCGGTCGTCGAGCGGATCTACCGCATGTACGCCGATGGTGCTGGCTTGCGCTTCATCGCACAGCAGCTCACCGACGATGGAGTGCCATCACCAAGCCAATATGACCCGGAGCGGAACCGGCACCGTGATCCGCGCGGATGGTCCCATTCGGCGATCCGCGCAATCCTCGACAACCCGGCGTACCGCGGTATTCGTGTGTGGGGCAAGCAGGAGAAATACGAGGTCTTGGTCAACCCCGACGATGTCGCTGCCGGGTACGAGACTCGCATGCGGTGGCGTGACGAGGTCGACTGGATCGCACCTGACCGGCGAACGCACGAAGCGCTGATCACTGACGAGCTGGCGCGGGCTGTCCGACTTCGGATGCAGGCGCGGCGGGGTCCGGGTCTTGTGTGTAGCAGAGAATCGACGGTGCCATATGCGCTGCGCGGGCTGCTGTTCTGTGCCGCATGTGGACGCCGCATGCAGGGCGCCGCCCGGCCGGGGAAGCAAACAACGCGGATCCTCTACCGTTGTGAGTTCGGCAAGTCACGTTCTGTACCTGTGGACCTGAGTGATCATCCGCGCACCGTCTATCTCCGCGAAGACGCAGTGACAGCGCGACTCGACGAATGGATCGCCACTCTGGCCGATCCAGAAGACCTCGCACGCGGGCAAGACGTGGACCCGGCGGCCGGACCTGGCTACGCCGCCTTGCAGCGCCAGCTGAGCGAGGCGAATGCCAAAGTGGCTGCCTTGATCACCGCCGTGGAGTCTGGCGTGGCCGTTGAGGATCTAACTGCTGCGTTGCGTCAACGTACCGCCGAGCGCGACGAGCTGAGGGCACGCGTTGAGCGAGTGGCGCGGCCCCGCGCCATGTGTGCCGCCGAGATCAGTGAGTTAGTTAAGGAGTTAGGCGGACTGTCGGTCATCCTCGGCGCGGCAACCGGAGCTGAGCGCGCCGAGGTGTACGCAAGCTTGGGCCTGCGTCTCGACTACGACCCGCATCTTCGGCGAGTCACGGCGACTGCCGACCTGAGTCGTGTCGCCGGATGTGTCCGAGGGGGGACTTGAACCCCCACGCCCATTAGTAGGGCACTAGCACCTCAAGCTAGCGCGTCTGCCATTCCGCCACTCGGACAAGACCAACCGCTCGGGTCGGCAGCTAAGGCTATCGGATTCGCCCGCCCCGGCCCAACCCAGCTGCTGAGACCGCCCCCGAACCCCGGCAATGGTAGGAATTTGGGTTGTGACCGTTGATCGTGGGCAGACCGTGGTTCCCGACAACCCGGGCGACGACGTCGTCGAGGTCGTCAGCAGGCTGATCCGGTTCGACACCACCAACACCGGCGAACCGGAGACGACGCAGGGCGAGGCCGAGTGCGCGCGGTGGGTCGCCGAGCAGCTCGAACAGGTCGGCTACCAGACCGAGTACGTCGAGTCGGGCGCTCCCGGCCGGGGCAACGTGTTCGCCCGCCTCGAGGGCGCCGACAACGGGCGCGGAGCGCTGCTGATCCACGGGCATCTCGACGTGGTGCCCGCCGAGCCGTCCGAATGGAGCGTGCACCCGTTCTCCGGCGCCGTCGAGGGCGGCTACGTCTGGGGCCGCGGCGCGGTCGACATGAAGGACATGGTCGGCATGATGATCGTGGTCGCCCGCCAGTTGAAGCGGGCGGGCGTCGTGCCGCCACGCGATCTGGTGTTCGCCTTCGTCGCCGACGAGGAGCACGGCGGTCAGTACGGAGCGCACTGGCTGGTCGACAACCGTCCCGACCTGTTCGACGGCGTCACCGAGGCGATCGGCGAGGTGGGCGGCTTCTCGCTGACCGTGCCGCGCCGCGACGGCGGCGAACGCCGGCTATATCTGATCGAGACGGCCGAGAAGGGCCTGTCGTGGATGAGGCTGACCGCCCGGGGCCCGGCGGGACACGGCTCCATGGTGCACGAGCAGAACGCCGTCACCGCCGTCGCCGAGGCGGTGGCACGGCTGGGCCGGCACCGGTTCCCGCTGGTGATGACCGACGCGGTGGCCCAGTTCCTGGCCGCCGTGGGGGAGGAGACCGGCATCGCGTTCGACACGGACTCCCCGGGCCTGGAGGGGACGATCGAGAAGCTGGGCCCGATGGCGCGCATGCTGAACGCGGTGCTGCGCGACACCGCGAACCCGACGATGCTCAAGGCCGGCTACAAGGCCAACGTCATCCCCGCGACCGCCGAGGCGGTGGTGGACTGCCGCATCCTGCCGGGCCGCAAGGCGGCGTTCGAGGCCGAGGTCGACGAGCTCATCGGCCCGGACGTGACGCGGGAATGGATCCGGGACCTGCCGTCCTACGAGACCACCTTCGACGGTGACCTGGTCGACGCGATGAATGCCGCGGTGCTCGCACTCGACCCGGACGGCCGGACGGTGCCGTACATGCTTTCCGGCGGGACTGACGCGAAAGCCTTTGCGCGCCTGGGCATTCGGTGCTTCGGGTTCAGTCCGCTGCGGCTGCCGCCCGAGCTGGATTTCGCCGCCCTGTTCCACGGCGTCGACGAGCGGGTACCCGTCGACTCGTTGAGGTTCGGCACCGAGGTGCTGGCACGTTTCCTGACCCATTGTTAGCCGAGTTAGCCGGAAATATCACGCCACGAGAGGACTTTTGATGAGCTCGCCCGACCCGTACGACGCGCTGCCCAAGCTGCCGACGTTCACCCTGACATCCGACTCGATCACCGACGGCGAGCCGCTGGCCACACCGCAGATCAGCGGGATCATGGGTGCGGGCGGCGAGGACGTCAGCCCGCAGTTGAGCTGGTCGGGGTTCCCGGCGCAGACCCGCAGCTTCGCGGTCACCGTTTACGACCCCGACGCCCCCACGCTGTCGGGGTTCTGGCACTGGGCGGTGGCCAACCTGCCGGCCGACGTCACCGAGTTGCCCGAGGACGCCGGCGACGGCGGTGAGCTACCGGGGGGCGCGGTGACCCTGGTCAACGACGCCGGTATGCGCCGCTACGTCGGCGCCGCGCCGCCCGCGGGTCACGGTGTGCACCGGTATTACGTCGCGGTGCACGCCGTGGACGTCGACAAGCTGGATCTCACCGAGGACGCCAGCCCCGCTTTCCTGGGGTTCAACCTCTTCCAGCACGCGATCGCGCGGGCTTACATCTACGGCACCTACGAACAGCAGTAGGGCGGCGCCGGGTTCTGCACCTCAATTTGTCGGCCCGGCCGGGATCGCACTCAAGTTCGCATCATGGTGTGCCTGTCGCGCGACATCACAGTCGACGGCGCAGCTCGAGCGCGTGCGCGCCGAGCGCCCGGTCGGCCGCGGCCCCAAGCGGATTGGGGACACCGAGGATGCTCTGCGTTGCGCTACAGCAATTCGACGATGGTCGCGTTGGCCTGACCGCCACCCTCGCACATGGTCTGTAGGCCGAACCGAATCCCTTTGTCCCGCATGTGATACAGCATCGTGGTCATGATGCGCGCTCCCGACCCACCGAGAGGGTGGCCCAGCGCGATGGCGCCACCATTGGGGTTGTGACGCTTCTCGTCGGCGCCGATGTCTTTCAGCCAGGCCATCGGCACCGGAGCGAACGCTTCGTTGATCTCGAACACGCCGATATCGTCGACGCCCAGACCGGACCGCTGCAGTGCCTTCTGGGTCGCCGGGATGGGTGCGCTGAGCATGATCACCGGGTCGGCAGCGGCCAGCACCGCGGTGTGCACGCGCGCAAGTGGTTTGAGCCCCAGGGCTTTTGCCCTCTCGACCGACATGAACAGCAGCGCGGCGGAGCCATCGCAAATCTGACTCGAGTTACCGGCGTGGATCACACCTTCCTCGGTGAACGCGGCCTTGAGCTGAGCCATCTTCTCCAGCGTGGTGCCACGGCGGATACCCTCGTCGGTGCTCACCGGGTTTCCGTCCTGGTCCTTGATCGTCACGATCTCGTCATCGAAGGCGCTGGAATCCTGTGCTGTGGCGGCTTTTTCGTGAGAGTCCAGGGAAAACTGGTCCAGTGAGGTGCGGTCGAAGCCCCACCGCTGTGCGACCATCTCCGCGCCGAGGCCCTGGTTGGGGGTCTGGGTGTAGCGGGCACGGAATGCCTCCGGGTAGGGGTGCCCACCATTGGCCAGCGACGAGCCCATCGGGGTTCGCGACATCGACCCGACACCGCCGGCAACGACGATGTCGCAGTGGCCGGCCACCGCGCCGGCGGCGGCAAAGTGCACCGACTGCTGGCTCGACCCGCACTGACGGTCCACGGTTACACCCGGGACGGTGTCGGGCCAGCCGGCGGTGAGCACCGCGGTACGGGCGACATCCAGGGCCTGCTCACCGGCCTGCATCACACATCCCCAGATGACGTCGTCAACGAGGACCGGATCCACACCGGCGCGCTGCACCAACCCGTTCAGTATCTGAGCCGACAGTTCGGCGGGGTGTACACCGGATAGACCGCCGTTGCGCTTACCGATCGGTGATCGCACCGCTTCGACGATGACCGCTTCGGCCGTGAACTTCTCCTTCGCAGAGGTGTTGGCCTTTGCCAACGAGGTAGGTGGGGGATATGTCAGTGAACGAAGGACATCAGTTTTGCCAGATCAACCCACTGCTGATTCGTCATCACCGAACACGGCTGGTCACTACTTTCGTTCCGGCTGAGCAGCGTTGCGCCCGACTCAGGTCGGTGCGCGGTCGGGTTTTGGCTGGCTATGGCCGGGGGCCGTAGCGCTCGATGTAGGCGCGGTGGACGTGGGCGTCGCGCTTGCGTATGTAGTCGTCGACGATGTCGGGATCGAAACCATGCTGGGCCAGTCGGTGGCGGCGCCACACCTTGTTGAGCGCATGCGTGAACAAGATAAACGGAAGGAAAATCGGCAGGGTCATGCTGGCGTGGACGTACAGCGTTGTCGGGATCAGCCAGAACGGGGCGAGTACCAGAAAGGCAGGAATGACGGCCCGGATCATGGTCCGCCGTGCGGCGCCTTTGCCGGTCAGGTCGTTGCGCACCCAGTCGTGCATCGAGGCGGGCAGGACCGCTCCGTAGCAGTACGCGAGGTATTGCAGGGCGGTCGGTCGACGACGCCGTCGTGGGTCGTTACTCATCGGACTCCTGGCTGCGATGCGCCACTGCCGGTCGAGGTCTCGGCCGATCGGGCCGCGGCATTATTCAATCAGTTTCGAATATTAGCAATCTAAGAGATACCGGGTTCGCATAGGCGGGCAACCGCGACGTTGCTCACAGTTTGCTCGAGGTTCCGCACGTGCTAGCGCCGACCAAGCACTTGCTTGGTTAGGGTGCGGGCGATTCCGCTTCAGGGGCCACCGATGAATTCGATTCTGTTGGGCGCGGTTTGGAAAGCTTGGGCCCGCCGGGAAGGATTTGGATGTGTGAGGCATACATCGTGGACGCCGTTCGCACCGCGGTCGGCAAGAAGGGCGGCGCGTTGTGCCGGGTGCATCCCGCCGATCTCGGTGCTCTGGTGATCACCCATGTGCTGGAGCGCAATCAGGTCGATCCGGCAGCGATTGACGACGTGGTCTTCGGCTGCGTCGATGCGATCGGACCGCAGGCGGGCAACATTGCGCGCACGGCGTGGCTCGCCGCCGGTTTCCCCGAGCACATTCCTGGTGTCACCGTCGATCGCCAGTGCGGCTCGAGCCAGCAGGCGCTGCACTTCGCCGCGCAGGCGGTGATGAGCGGCACCGCCGAGCTGATGGTTGCAGGCGGTGTGCAGAACATGAGCATGATTCCGATCGCCTCCGCGATGGCCGTCGGCCAGCGGTTCGGGTTCCAGACCTCGTTTGAGGGTTCGATCGGCTGGGAGCGCCGTTATAGCGAAGAGAGGTTTCGCGGTTCCGCGCCGCCGAACTGATTGCTGAGAAGTGGGACATCGGCCGCGAAGAGATGCAGCGCTGGGCACTGCAGAGTCACCAGCGCGCCCGCGCCGCGATCGACGAAGGCCGCTTCGACAACGAGATCGTGCCGGTCGGTGACCTCATGGTGGATGAGTGCCCGCGCGAGACCAGCCTGGAGAAGATGGCGAGCCTGAACTGCCTCGTGGCGGGTGGCCGTCTGACGGCGGCGCTGGCCAGTCAGATCTGCGACGGCGCCAGCGCAACGCCGGTGGCGTCGCACGCCGCGGTGAAGGCACATGGGCTTAGGCCCCGTGCCCGGATACACCACCTGAGTGCCCTTGGCGCCCACCAAGTTGTGCGCCACGTTGCTCAACGAACTCGTACGCAGCGGGCCGCACAGGAGAGATGAAGGTGACGCGAATCGCGCACGCCACTAGGTGGCTGGTGTCGAACGGCCATTGTGGGGGCGCTGGTTGACCGGTCGGGCTATTGGGCGATGCTCGTGTGGTCGTGAGCGGTTCCTAGCTCAGGTGAATTCGGTTGTCGGGATTGGCGATTCCGTTGCTTGGCTGGTCTACAGGCGGTCCTGGTGGGCCGGTTGGCATCGCCGACCGGCCTCAGGTCGTGGCGGCGGCCCAGTTTGCGCCTTCCCGGTGTAATCCGAGCACACCCAGGCGTGCGAGGTTGATCGCGGCGGCCAGCAGGGAGAAATCGGCGGCGACCTTGGTGGTGCCGCGCACGCGCGCACGGCGGCCGCCGTGGCGGCGGCGCATCAGGTGGCCGATCTTGCGTTCCACTTTCGGCCGGGTGGCCTTGTAGTCGGCGACCCAGCCCGGATCTGCTTGGGTGGTGCGAGCACGGGTGAGTTCGGCCTCGTAGCGGCTGATCGCGATGGTGCGCCCGGCGGTTGAGCTGGTGCACTGCTCGGCCAGTGGGCAGCAGGCGCAAGCCGGGCCGAACACCGCGTTGCCGCCGCCGCCCTTGGCCGGGCGGATCGGCACGGTCACCGCGCCCGGGCAGGTGACCGTGCCGACGTCGAGGTCGATGACGAAGCGGTCCTTGGCGTAGCGGCCACCCGGCGCGGTCGGTGGCTGCACCTTGGTGAAGATTTCCGCGCCCGCGGTTTCCAACACGGCCAGCAGTTTGCCCGCACCGTAGGCGGCGTCGCCGTAAACCGCCGGGCATCGCTGGTCTTGGGCTCCGCACACGCTGGGGGCGCTCCCGTCGCCATCACCATCACCGACCGCGCCGGCCGCGGTCGTCGTGCCAGCACTTGCACCGAGGCTCGAGTCGTCCTGAGGATCAACGCAATCTCCGTCGGCGGTGTTGGTGTCGCTGGTCACCGGAGTGGGTAGGTCGCCGGCCAGCAGGTCGGTGGCGGGTTGGGCGTCGCCGGCGTTGCCGGCGGTGACTTCGGTGGCGGTGATGATCTCGGCGTCGGGGTCGATCGCGATGTGACCCTTGTATCCGTCGAAACCCCGCGCGGAGGTCTTGTGGCCGTGGCGTGCCTGCGGGTCCACCGTGGAGATCACCCGATCGGCGGCCACACGGCGCGCGATGCGGAATATCCCGTCGGCGGCGTCTTGGTCGAGGTCCTGGCCGACCACGGTGGCCAACAGTTTGGCCGCCTTGTCCACCTCGGGCTTCAGCGCCTGCTCATCCAGGCAGGCCAGCAGCGCAGACGCGTCGCGGGCCAGCGCGTCCACCAGCGCCTCGCGCGCCGCCACGTCGTCGTAGTCACACACCGGTTTGCCGGCGCTGACGTAGTCGTCGTCGCGGGACAGCCGCGCCCGCAGCGCGGGTTGCAGCTCCGCGCCGGCGACCGCCAGCAGTCCCCGGATCGCCGAGCGGATCAATGTGACCGTGTCCATGGTGGCCACCGCGTCATACAGCGGGGTCGAGTCCAACACCCGCTTACGGCCCACCAGCCCGGCCGCCTTGGCCGCTTGCAGGGTGACCTCAAAGATCCGGTCCGGGCGATCCGAGCGGGCCAGCCTCGCGCGCATGTCCACCAACACGGTGTGCACAAACCCCGGATAATCGAAGTCCAGCCCGCCCGCGGCATACTTCCACCGCGCGTCGAACGCGAACCGATCCACCGCCTCCCGATCCGAAAGCCCCTCGATGCGCTGCAACACCATCACCACCGCCACAATCATCGGCGGCACGCTGCGCCGGCCGACATCGGTGAACAAGTCGGCGAACATTTCATCGCCGAACAAGTTGAAGCACTCCCGGTGCAGCACGCTGTAAATCGAGTCCGGCGCCACCCGGCCCTCGCAGAAATCCACCGTCGACCGCCACAAATCCGCCTGTTTCGGCGTCAAACCCAAACTCACCCAACCATTCTCGCCGACCGCACCCGATTACCCGGTCAACGCCACGCGAAAAACACCAGCCACCTAGATCCGTTCGATGATGGTGCCGGTGGCTAACGCGCCACCGTTGCACATCGTGATCAGGGCGGTCGACTCGCCACGGCGCTCGAGCTCGTATAGGGCGGTGGTGATCAGTCGTGAGCCCGAGGAGCCCACCGGATGGCCCAGCGCGATGGCGCCGCCGTTGACGTTGACCTTGTCCATGTCGGGCTGATGTACCTGCGCCCAAGACAGCGCTACCGATGCGAAGGCCTCGTTGACCTCGAACAGGTCCAGGTCGCCGATCTTCATGCCTGCCTTCTGCAGCACCCGGGTGGTGGCCTGCACCGGGCCGTCGAGGTGGAACCGAGGTTCGGCGCCGACGAGTGCCTGGGCGACGATCCGTGCGCGCGGCCGCAGCCCGAGCGACTGGGCGCGCTCGGCGTCCATCAACAACACCGCGGCGGCGCCGTCGGAGATCTGGGAGGAGGTGCCGGCGGTGTGGATGCCGCCCTCGAGGATCGGCTTGAGCCTGGCCAGGGACTCTTCGGTGGTGTCGCGCAGGCCCTGGTCACGAGAAACGATCTGCGTTTCGCCGGTCTTGTTGCCCTCCGCGTCGACGACGGGCGCCTTCAGCGGGATGACTTCGCGATCGAATCGGCCCTGCGCCCAGGCCTGCTTGGCCAGGGCTTGGGAGCGCACTCCGAGCACTTCGATGTCTTTGCGCGTGGCTGTTGCGGATGTAGCCGAGGTAAAACTAGAACGACTTCGACACCCCGCGAGGCGCGGCCGTGGCCGCAGATCCGTGGTCGCCGCCCCGGTTCGGCTCACCGACCGGCGATGCGCTGGTGGCCAATACAGGCACTCCTGGTCCATCAGTCGGCTATATGATAAATTCTTCAATCAATAGAAGGTAAGAAATCGGAAGTCTTCAGGAGACCGGTGATGTCCGAGCCGCTCTACAAGCTCAAGGGTGAGTTGTTCAAGACGCTTGGGCATCCGGCACGCATCAGGATTCTGGAGCTGCTCGCGGTGGAGGACCGTTCGGTGGGCGAATTGCTGCCCGAGGTGGGATTGGAGTCATCGAACCTGTCTCAGCAGCTGGGGGTGTTGCGGCGGGCCGGGGTGGTCGATGCGCGCAAGGACGGCAACACGGTGATCTACTCGATCGCCTCGCGCGATATCGCCGAACTGCTCGCGGTGGCGCGCAAAGTGTTGACCGGGATGCTGAGCGACCGCGTTGCGGTGCTGGAAGACTTGCGCGCCGACGGCCTGTCGGACGTCCGGTAGCGGGGTGGCCCGGATGGGGTGGATCGGTAAGATCATGCGGGTTGGCCGCGTCGTGGAGCCTGCTGGGCCGGCACCGGCTGTGGTGATGGAATCGCCTGCTGGCGTGAAGGGTTCGTTGCAGATCCGCCACGTCGATGCCGGGTCCTGCAATGGGTGCGAGGTGGAGATCTCGGGCGCCTTCGGCCCGGTTTACGACGCGGAGCGGTTCGGCGCGCGGCTGGTGGCTTCCCCGCGGCACGCCGATGCGCTGCTGGTGACCGGTGTGGTGACGCGCAACATGGCCGAGCCGCTGCAAAACACCGTGGCAGCGACTCCGCGGCCGCGGGTGGTGATCGCATGCGGGGACTGTGCCCTCAACCGGGGGGTGTTCAGGGATGCCTACGGCGTCGTCGGTGCGGTGGGTGAGGTGGTGCCCGTCGACGTCGAGATTCCGGGGTGTCCGCCGACTCCGGGCGACATCGTCGCGGCCCTGCGATCGGTGACCGGCAGATGACCGTGACGTTGACGCCGGCTGCGGCGTCCGCGGCGGCCCCGCCGAAGTTGTTGGCCGGGGACGGCTTCCGGCGCGCGGTGTCGGGAGTCCTGACGAGCTGTGTCGGCGGGTTGGGGGTGTGGCTGGGTCTGCTGGGGATTTTCGGGTCGACGCGGCCGGTGCACATCGGCTGGCTGCTACCGCTTTCGGGGGTGTGGTTGGGCCTCGACCCAACGGGCGGGTTTTTCATGGCGGTGACAGGAGCGGTCGCGATCGCGGTGGGCGTTTACCTGATCGGCTACCACCACCTTGCGAGCCGGGTCCCGCTGGCGGTGGTGCCGCTGTTCGTCGCGGCGATGCTGCTCGTGCCGGCCGCCGGCTCGATTAGCACCTTTCTACTGGCGTGGGAGTTGATGGCGATCGCTTCGCTGCTGCTCGTGCTGGCTGAACACACCCGGCCGGAGGTCCGTTCGGCGGGACTGTTCTACGCGGTGATGACCCAGCTCGGGTTCGTCGCCGTCCTGGTAGGGCTGATGGTGTTGTCGGCATCGGGCGGCGCCGACCGGTTCGCGGACCTGACGCGGGTGAGCGGGGGTGCGCGGACCGCTGTGTTCGTCCTGACGGTGGCCGGGTTCGGGTCCAAGGCGGGTCTGTTGCCGCTGCATGCGTGGCTACCGCGGGCCCATCCCGAGGCCCCCAGCCCGGTGTCGGCGCTGATGAGTGCGGCGATGGTCAACCTGGGGGTATACGGCATCGTGCGCTTCGATCTGCAGTTGTTGGGCCCGGGTCCGCGCTGGTGGGGACTGACCCTGTTGGTCGTCGGCGCCCTATCCGCGCTCTATGGGGTGTTGCAGGCGTCGGTAGCGACCGATCTCAAACGGCTGCTTGCCTATTCGACGACCGAAAACATGGGCCTGATCACCCTCGCCTTGGGTGCAGCGACGCTGTTCGCGGATTCGGGCGCGCACTCGGCGGCCACGATCGCGATGGCCGCGGCGATGCTGCACCTGGTTGGGCACGCGGCGTTCAAGTGTTTGGGGTTTCTCGCGGCCGGATCGGTGCTGGCCGCGACCGGGCTGCGCGACCTGGACCGGCTCGGCGGCCTGGCCCCGCGGATGCCTGCGACGACGGTCCTGTTCGGTGTTGCCGCCCTGGGTGCATCCGGATTACCGCTGGGCGCCGGTTTTGTCAGCGAGTGGCTGCTGGTCCAGTCCTTGATTCACGCCACGCCGCAGCACCACACGGCCCTGGCGTTGGCGGCGCCCCTGGCGGTCGGGGCGGTCGCGCTCACGACCGGGCTCGGGGTGGCGGCGATGGTGAAAGCATTCGGCATCGGCTTTTTGGCCCGCCCACGCTCGCAGCCCGCTGCCGGCGCGGGTGAGGCGCCCCTCAGCATGCTCGCCGGAATGGCGCTCGCCGCAACCGCATGCGTCGTGGTGGCGGTGGCGCCGTTGGTTGTCGGGTCCACATTGCGGCGCGTGCTTACCGGGCTGTGCGCTTCCCACGACGTTGCGTTCACCGACTTCGGCGCCGTGCTGCGGCTGCCGGGCGTGAACGGGTCGATCGCGCCGGGCGTGATCGCCGCGGCGTTGACTGTCGCTGTGCTGGTCGCGGTTGGCGCGGCGAGTTGGCGCTCGCGGCGGCGTCCTGCTTCGGTGACGCTGCCGTTGTGGGCCTGTGGTGCAGAAGAACTCAGTCCACGGATGCAATACACCGCCACGTCGTTCGCGGAGCCCCTGCAGCGGGTGTTCGACGACGTGCTGCGCCCCGACACCGACATCGAGATCACCCATCTGACCGAGTCGCGGTACCTGGCGGAGGCCGTCACCTATCGGGCCCGGATCGCCGATGCGATCGAGGAGCGGTTCTACAACCCGATCATCGGGGCGGTGGCAGCGGCCGCCGAGTTGGTCCGGCGGGCACACACCGGCAGCGTCCACCTCTACCTGGCCTACGGCATGCTCGGTGTCCTGGTGGTGCTGGTGATCGCCCGATGAACGTCTTTTCCTACGTCGCGGGCGCCGCCCAGATCGGTGCGGTCATGTTCGGCACGCCGGTGGTGATCGGCGTCATGCGGCAGGTGCGGGCGCGGCTGGAGGGGCGTGCCGGCGGCGGGGTGCTGCAGCCCTGGCGCGACCTGCGCAAACAGTTGGGCAAACAGCAAATCACCCCGCAGGGCACCACGGTGGTATTCGCTGCCGCCCCGGCGATCGTCGCCGGGACGACGCTGCTCATAGCCGCGATCGCACCGATCGTCGCGATCGGATCCCCGCTGGATGCTGCCGCCGACCTGTTCGCCGTCGTCGGTCTGCTGTTCGTCGGCACCGTCGCGTTGACTCTCGCGGGCATCGACACCGGCACGTCGTTCGGCGGCATGGGCGCCAGCCGCGAGATCACCATCGCCGCACTGGTGGAACCGACGATTCTGCTCGCCGTGTTCGCGCTTTCCATTCCCGCTCGATCGGCGAATCTCGGTGCCCTGGTAGCCAACACCCTCAGCCATCCCGGACAGGTGGCGTCACTGACCGGAGTGCTGGCGTTCGTCGCGCTGGTGATCGTGATCATCGCCGAGACCGGGCGGCTGCCGGTCGACAACCCGGCCACGCACCTGGAATTGACGATGGTGCACGAGGCGATGGTTCTCGAGTACGCGGGCCCGAAGTTGGCGCTGGTCGAATGGGCCTCCGGGATGCGGCTCACCGTATTGCTGGCGCTGCTGGCCAATCTGTTCTTGCCGTGGGGAATCGCCGGCGGGCACCCGCGCCCGCTCGACGTCTTGATCGGCCTCGCGGCGATCGCGGTCAAAATTGCTGTGCTGGCGGTGCTGCTCGCGGCAGCCGAAGTATTCATCGCCAAACTGCGCCTGTTCCGGGTGCCCGAGCTGCTGTCCGGTTCTTTTCTGCTTGCCCTGCTCGCGGTGACGGCGGCCGACTTCTTCACCGCCCAGGGCTAGAGAGGCAGCAATGAACTTCGCGATCATGACCGATTTCGCCGCGGGCGGTCTCCTGTTGGCGGCGGTATTGATCGTGTGGCGCCGCGACGTGCGCGCCATCGGGCGCCTGCTGGCCTGGCAAGGCATCGCACTGGCCACCATTCCCATCGTGCGGGGAGCGCATGACAACGACCCGGCACTGATCACCGTGGGCGTCGCGGTACTACTGCTGCGTGCCTTGGTTTTGCCGTGGCTGCTGGCCCGCGCAGTGGGCGCCGAGCAACGCGACCACCGCGAAGCGACCCCCCTGATCAACACGGCGACCTCCTTGCTGATCGCGGCGGCGCTGACCGTTGTCGCGTTCGCGGTCACCCGGCCGATGGCCAACCTGGAACCGAGTGCCACGACCAATGCGGTCCCGGCCGCGTTCGGGGTGATTCTGATCGCCCTGTTCGTGATGACGACCCGGTTGCATGCCTTGTCTCAGGCCGCGGGATTTCTGATGCTGGACAACGGGATCGCCGCGACCGCGTTCCTGCTGACCGCCGGTGTGCCGCTGATCGTGGAGCTCGGTGCCTCACTGGACGTGCTGTTCGCCGTGATCGTCATCGGAGTGCTTACCGGCCGCCTGCGCCGTACCTTCGGGGGCGCCGACCTCGACCAACTACGGGAGCTACGCGACTGATGACAAGCCTGCTATTGGCCGCGATACTCGCACCGCTGGCGGCCTCGGGTGCTGCGGTGGCGCTCGGGTGGCGCCGCCTCACCGCATCGTTGACAGTTCTCTCGGCGGCCACGGTGCTGGGCTGCGGTGCGCTGCTCGGACTCGGTGTCGGGTCGCGTCAACATCTGGCGCTCGGTGGCCTGCTGCGCGTGGACGCCTTGTCAGTCACCATGCTGATCGTCATCGGAGTCGTCGGCGCCCTGGCCACCTGGGCCAGCATCGGTTACATCGACGCCGAACGCGCCCACGGCCACACCGACGCCGGCGGGGCCCGGCTGTACGGGGCGCTCACGCCCGCCTTCCTCGCCGCGATGGTCCTAGCGGTGTGCGCCAACAACATCGGTGTGATCTGGGTGGCCGTCGAGGCCACCACCGTTATCACCGCCTTTTTGGTCGGGCACCGCCGCACCCGCACCGCGCTGGAAGCGACCTGGAAATACGTCATCATTTGCTCGGTCGGTATCGCGATCGCCTTCCTCGGTACCGTGCTGCTGTACTTCGCCGCCCGTCACGCCGGCGCGCCGGTCACTGACGCACTGAACCTCGACATGCTGACCGAGCAGGCACACACCCTGGATCCGGCGGTCGCCCGACTCGCCGGCGGTCTGCTACTGATCGGCTACGGCGCCAAGGCCGGTCTGGCGCCATTTCACACCTGGCTGGCCGACGCGCACAGCCAGGCACCGGCCCCGGTGTCGGCGTTGATGAGCGGGGTGTTGCTCTCGGTCGCGATTTCGGTGCTGCTGCGGCTCAAACCGATCGTCGACGCCGCCGCCGGTCCGGCGTTTTTGCGCGAAGGTCTACTCACGGTCGGGCTGGCCACATTGGTGATCGCGGCGCTGATGCTGACCGTGACAGGCGATGTCAAGCGAATGCTCGCGTACTCGTCGATGGAGAACATGGGGTTGATCGCGATCGCCGCGGCCGCCGGGACCGCAGTGGCGATCGCGGCGCTGCTGCTGCACGTCCTGGCGCACGGTATCGGCAAGACGGTGTTGTTTCTCGCCAGCGGACAACTGCAGGCTGCACACGGCTCCACCGCCATCGCCGATATCACCGCGGTGGTGCAACGCTCGCGGCTGATCGGGGGGACGTTCGCCGTCGGGTTGATCGTCTTGCTCGGCTTGCCGCCGTTCGCCATGTTCGCCAGCGAGCTGGCCATCGCCCGCTCGCTGGCCGATGCCCGGCTGGCGTGGGTCCTCGGCGCCGCGATGCTGCTGATCGCCATCGCCTTCGCCGCACTGGTGCGCAATGCGGGCCGCATGCTGCTCGGCGCTGCGGCCGATGGCGCCGCGCCCCCCATCCCCGTGCCCGCCACCGTCGCGGGGGCCCTGCTCGTCGGCGTCGCCGCCTCGTGCGTCCTGG
Organism: Mycobacterium cajalii; assembly: GCF_045809005.2. NCBI lineage: Bacteria > Bacillati > Actinomycetota > Actinomycetes > Mycobacteriales > Mycobacteriaceae > Mycobacterium > Mycobacterium cajalii. The sequence continues at coordinate 3,563,176 of NZ_CM141436.1, read as the reverse complement.
GCGTCACCGCCGGGCCGCTGGCTCAGCTGTTCATGACCGCGGCCAGCCACCTGGGAGTAGTTCGGTGAGCCCGACGTGGTTGCGGTACCGGGTGTCCGACGACGGGCTGACCGACAAGGCCGAAGAACTCCTGGCGAGCGGTTTCCGGCTGGCGCTGGTTGCCGCCCACGACGACGGTGACCGGCTGCGGGTCATCTACCTGTTCGTCGCCGGCTGGCCCGACCGCCGTGTCGAGCTCGAATGTATCGTCCCCGTTGGTAGTCCGTCGGTGCAGTCGCTGGCGTATCTGTCTTTCCCGGCGGGCCGCTTCGAACGCGAAATGCTCGACTTGTACGGCATCCGGCCGAAGGGGCATCCCCGCCCCCGCCGCCTGGTTCGGCACGCGCACTGGCCCGAAGGCTGGCACCCGATGCGTGTCGACGCAGGCCCGGCGCCGCAGTTCGCGTCCAGCGGCCACTTCCCGTTCCTCACGGTCAACGGCACCGGGGTCTATGAAATCCCGGTCGGCCCGGTGCACGCCGGGCTGATTGAGCCCGGTCACTTCCGGTTCTCCGTCGTCGGCGAAACCGTGCTGCGGCTAAAAGCGCGGCTGTGGTTCCTGCACCGCGGCCTCGAGCAACTCTTCCACGGCCGCATCGCCGGTGATGCGGTGGAGCTCGCCGAACGGGTCAGCGGCGACACGTCCGCAGCGCACGCCCTCGCGCACAGCCTCGCTGTCGAAGACGCCCTCGGGATGGCGTTGCCCGACCCCGCCCACCGGCTGCGGGCCATGATCGTGGAGCTGGAACGGCTCTACAATCACGCCGCCGATCTCGGTGCGCTCGCCAACGACGTCGGATTCGCGCTGGCCAACGGGCATGCACAACGCATCCGCGAACAACTACTTCGCATCAACGCCGCCGTCACCGGGCACCGGCTGCTGCGCGGGGCCATCCGCCCGGGCGGGGTTACCTTGCACCAGCTGCCCGATCCCGGGCAGCTGCGCCGCCTCGCCGCCGACCTCGCCGAGGTCGCCGAGCTCACGCTGGGTAACAGCGTCGTCTACGACCGCTTCGCCGGCACCGCCCTGCTCGCCGCCGACGACGCCCGCGCCATGGGCTGCCTGGGCTATGTCGCACGCGCCAGCGGCATCCGCACCGACGCCCGACTCGAGCATCCCACCACCACGCTGCCCATCACTGAGATCAGCCAGCCGACCGGCGATGTCCTGGCGCGCTACACGGTCCGGCGCGACGAATTTGCGGCCTCCGCCGTATTGGCGGGCTACCTGGTCGAATCACACGGTGGCCCCATCCAATACAGGACACCTACACCGGTGATGGAGAGCCCGCGCAGCGGAGTCGGCATCGTGGAAGGCTGGCGCGGCACCATTGTGCACCGCGTCGAGATCGACGCCGATTCGCGCATTACGCGCGCCAAGATCGTCGACCCGTCCTGGTTCAACTGGCCCGCACTGCCGGTCGCCATGACCGACACGATCGTCCCCGACTTCCCGCTGACCAACAAGAGCTTCAATCTGTCCTACGCCGGCAACGACCTGTGAGCGCGCATCGGCACCCTTCCCCCTATTGCAGCACTTTGCTAAACTTCGCAAGTAACAAATACTTTGGTCGGTTGGGAGGGCATCGTGACGGACGCACGCCAGCCGCTGTACCGGATGAAGGCGGAGTTTTTTAAGACACTGGGTCATCCGGCCCGCATCCGGATCCTCGAGTTGCTCAGCGCCCGCGAACACGCGGTATCCGAGATGCTGCCCGAGGTCGGCATCGAGCCGGCCAATCTCTCTCAGCAGCTGTCCATCCTGCGCCGCGCCGGTCTGGTCACCGCTCGTCGGCAGGGGTTGTCGGTGTGCTACACGCTGACCTCACCGCAGGTGGCCGAGCTGTTGGGCGTCGCCCGATCGATCCTCAGCGGGGTGGTCGCGGGTCAGGCTGAAACCCTCGAAGACCTTCCGGAAGCACTGGTGGCCGAGTCGAGGAGCTGAACGGACGGCGGAAGGCGGACCCTTTTCCCCACTACTTGCAGACTTTCTAATATGCGTATCATGCGTGGACAGGGTTGGCGGGAACGGAACATCAATGGCGGCAAAACCCCAGAATGGAGGCGCATTCGTGGTAACCGGCCCGGATGTCACTGGAATCGACGTCGGCGTAATCGGGGTCAGAGCCCCCAGATCACCAAGCTCTGCACCAGGACCGTGCGCACAAGATCCGGACCGGCTCGCGTGGACGGTGATGGAAAATTACGCAGCCCTTGTCCGCGACCGCACGCCGATCCGCGCCGGGTGTCTGCTGGAACCAGCGCGCCGCGGAGGACTATCCGCTGCGCGCCGTCATGGCGCACGCAGACCTGCTGATCGACCTCGCCGGCAGCGCTCCCGACACCGCTGCGCCCGGGCGCACACTGAGACTGCCGCGCGAGCGGTTCGATTACGGCGCATTGGTACTGCCCGGCCTGCTGGCCGCCCTGTGCGGGCGCAACGGCGTGAGGTTGACGATCGACGTCCTCGTGGCGTGTGCTCGAGCGCTGGCGGCGATCACCCCGACCGGCCAGATCGTGCCCGCGCTAACCGAATCGTTGCTGGTACCCACGGTGGACGCGGAGGTGGCCCGGGCCCTGGGCGAGCATCGCTCGCCGCGTCGCCCGATCCGCCACGCCGACGCCGCGCCACATCGGCCAATGGCCCAACACCAACATTGCGTAGGGGAATCATTATGAGCACCGCCATCATCACCGGCCTCGACACCGCGCCGACCGCCGCTGCCGCGATCGTGGACTGGGTTAACAACGTGGCTGAGCTGACCAGCCCCGACGCGGTCGTGTGGTGCGATGGCTCCGAGGCCGAATGGCGCAGGCTGACCACACTTCTCGTCGATAAAGGCACCTTCGTCGCGCTGTCGAAAAAGCCCAACTCCTTCTGGTGCGCGTCAGACCCCGAGGATGTCGCCCGCGTGGAGGACCGGACGTTCATCTGCTCCCAGCATTCCTCCGATGCGGGGCCCACCAACAACTGGATGGATCCCGTCGACATGAAAACGGTGATGACCGAGGAGTATCGCGGGGCGATGGCCGGGCGCACCATGTACGTGATCGCATTTTGCATGGGGCCGCTGGAGGCCGCCGAACCCAAGCTCGGCGTGCAGATCACCGACTCCGAATACGTCGCAGCCTCCATGCAGATCATGACCCGCTCGGGCAGCCCGGTATGGCACAAGCTTGCCTCGATTTTTCACGGGGATGGTCGGCTTTGGGGTGTCTTAGACGCGAAAAGTGCACTCGCTCAAGGATAATCAGGGTTGTTAAGGCTCGGAAAATCCAGAGAACGGGTGCACCTTTCAGATGCAGGCTACAACAGAATGGTCCCGGCACCTCGACGTGGAGGTCCGCGGCGACGATGTGGTGTCACACACCGGCAGTGTGATCACCCGGATGTTGGCCGATAAGACGGGGCTGACCGGCGCATTGTCGGATGCGCTGTACCGGCCCGACGTGGTCCACGACCGGGGAGCGGTGATGCGGGACCTGGCGGTGGGGATCGCCGACGGCGCGACCAGCATCTGCGACATCGCGGTCCTGGGCGATCAAAAGCGGGTGTTCGGGCCGGTCGCCTCGACCACCACGGCATGGCGGGCACTCAACGAACTCGACGACGCGGCGCTGGGGCGGCTGGCGCTGGCGCTGGCGCGGGATCGGGTCCGCGCCCGGGTATGGGAGCGCATCGAGGCCCGCCACGGGAAGATTCCGCCGGTGGCCACCTGCTACGGTGATCTCGATGATGTGATCTGCATCCGCATCGACGCCACCTTGATCACCTCGTACTCCGATAAGGAATCGGCAGCGGGAAATTTCAAGGGCGGATACGGTTTTCATCCGCTGACTGCGTGGTGTGACAATACCGGCGAGCTGCTGGCCATCATCGCGCGAGCCGGTAACGCCGGCTCCAACACCGCCGCCGATCACATCGCCATCATCGACGCCGCGATCGCCGCGATCCCCGCCAAGTGGCGGCACAACCTGCTGATCACCATCGACGGTGCGGGCTCCAGCCACAAGGTGATCGACCACATCACCAAGCTCAACACCCGCGCCGGCTACAGCATCGCGTACTCGGTCGGCTTCGACCTGGATGCCCGGGTGCGTGCCGCGCTGGCGCTGCTGCCCGAGACCGGGTGGGAACCAGCACTGGATGCCACCGGCACCCCGCGCGAGGACGCACAGGTCGCCGAGGTCACCGGCCTGCTGCGGGAAAGCCGCGGCGGCGACAAACTATCCACCTGGCCAGCGGGGATGCGGATCCTGGTGCGCCGCGAACCCATCGAGACCGGAGCACAACTCTCGCTGTTCGAGCAGACCAACGGCTACCGCTACCAACCGGTGGCCACCAACACCGCCGGCGGGCAAGCCCAGCGTCTGGAAGCCCGCCACCGGGTGCACGCCCGCGTCGAAGGATTCATCCGCTGCGCCAAAGACACCGGCCTGGCCAAATGGCCGTCATCGTCCTATGCGATGAACCGCGCGTGGGTGGCCGCAGTCGCCCTGGCCGTCGACCTGCTGTGCTGGACCCGGCTGCTGCTGCTCGATGGCACCCTGGCCGTCGCCGAACCACAGACCCTGCGCTACCGGCTGCTGCACACCGCAGCCCGCATCATCAGCCATTCCCGCAAACAAATCCTGCGAATACCCCAAACCTGGCCCTGGGCAACAGCACTGGAAACCGCGTTCCACCGCGTGCTGGCGATCCCCTGACCACCTGGCACCTGTCCGAACAACCCCAGGAAGGAGCAACACCCACCGGGACCAAGGAACCCGGCGCCACCGCACGACACGCGGCGCCGGCACCTACCCTGCGACCGAAAACCACGCCCACCAGCAGACCTCAGCACACCTCACGGGAGCACCCGACCCACCATGAAAAATCGAGGCCAACGCGGCTGTCCCGGATCGGTTCTGGCAACACCGGCGGCTGGAACGCTGCCAATGCGGTGTGTGCGTTGACTGCGGCGCTTGCCGCGAAGTCCTCGACACCGTCGACGAGAAATCCGCCAGCATCGCCGTCACCGGAAGCGGCCAGGACTGAATCACTGATCATGTGACGTCACTACGCCGACGACGCCGTGACCGCACCGACGAAGATCCTGCGCGCTCGCGGAAGGATCCTCGTTTCATCAGCACCCTCCACACCGGCCATGACGGCAACGTCTGCAGCCTCGATGACGGTCAACAAGTGCGGGATCGGCGCGCACGGGAACAGTTTGAGTCGGTTAGCACTCCACCCCAGCCCGATGCACCGGCCCGACCCCGCGCGCCCACGACTTCGTAAGGGTCGGACGGCGTCGATTGAGGCACACAGTCGTCGCGCGTGATCCACGGGCTACTTCCACGGAGATGTCATTGCCACTGCCTGCAACTGCACTCTATGGAGCCTGCCTCCGCGACCACGGGTGACTTGTCGCCGGTTCAGTGGTGGGGTTCGGCGGCCTGCCCGGCCATTGCCTGCTGGAGAGAGCTGATGAAGGACAGGGCTTGGTCGCGTGCCTCCTGATTTGGTCTGCCGGCGACCGTAACGGCGACAGCCAGATCATCGAATCGAATCCGTACCACCTCAGGGCGCACCTCCGGTGGCCCACCATGAGTAGGCCAGCAGAACTGAGCGTTTCGGAAGTCGAGCCGTCTGATGTCCGAAACGGGCCGAACGTACCCGCTCAACTGCAGCGGACCCTCCGCGGATTCGGTGCGGCCGACGGCGAGGGAACCGATCGCGTCGCCGCGCAGCCAGTACACCCGGTGCTGGTTTGCGTCGCCACCCATTTCGGTGACGGTGCCCGGAACCTGGGTAACAAACGCATCCACGGAATCGAGCGGACCACCCATGAACCAGGCCAGTGCGTGTATGTACTCGTCGAACTGTTGTGGTGGCAGCCCGAGATATTCCGTCGCTCCCGCGGCAACGACCGCATTCTTGAGTGCACCAATCTGCTGAGGGCTGATCTCCACCATGGGACTCGACTCTACTTCTTTCAGCACCATGATTGTGGGAAATCTGGCGCTCCTCGACCGGTTCAAGCTCGGCCCAGCCGCGCGGCACGCCCAAGAAGTGAAGGTCCTGCCGCCGTGGAGGTCTGATCTGCGAAAGCGCGGTCAATTGAACAGGCGTGCGATCTCGATATAGACCGGAATTCCGATGGTGACGTTATAGGAGAACGTCAATCCCAGTGATGCGGCCAGCGGCAGCGTCGGACTCGCCTCGGGGATTGCCAGTCGCTGCACCGCGGGCACGGCGATGTAGGACGCCGCCGCGCACAGTACTGCGAACAGGATGTAGGTTCCCGGCTGGAACTCAATGTGAGCGGGACCGGCGTAGGCGTGGGCGACGATGATCCCCAGTGCGGCAAAGACATTCGGCGCCACCAGGGCGAAGATGAGCAACCCGCGGCCCGCGGCCGCGATCGCCGCAGCCTTCCCTTCCTCGTGCGGCAAAACCAACCTGGCCATGCTCTCCCCGACGCTTGATGGGTGGAAGGCCGAGACCATTGGCGACGACATCGCCTGGATGCGATTCGGTGAGGACGGCCGCCTCCGTGCGGGCAACCCCGAAGCCGGTTCTTTGGCGTTGCCCCAAGATCAACTGCCCGATCGAGGAAGCGCACCGCGCCTTGTCCGGCCCGGAAACCGAAGTCGCCCAGGATGAATACGGCCTGTGGCGCCGCGCGCTATCTCACGGCGTAGTGCCGAGTATCATTCTCTATGAGTTTCGCAGTTGGAGTATGCGGCGGCTGCCGCGCAGGCCAGTTCGTGGTCGCGGTACTCGTGAGGGGCAGGTCGCGGCGCGAAAGCGCCCGTAATTCGTTCTACGACAAGGGTTCCGCGGAGCTCGGCGAGTATGTCCTCGAAGGCGGGTTCGGTCTTGTGCGCGTTCCAGTGTTGATTTTGGCGGCGTCCGGCGAGGTGTATTTGGTGTGTGGCGACGGTCTCAGCGGTGCTGTCGGTGTCGGTGATGAAGATCGTCAAAATCTTTTGCTGGCCGGGATCAAGGATCAGCACGACCTCGGCGGTCTTCTCATCGACCATCGCACCAGCCACAGCACTCACCTTCTTTCTCGCAAGCTACACCGCTTGACTCATACACCCTGTGGCGGCACCCTCGGCTGGGGATTCGGTAGCCTCGATACTGGCTGACATTCACGTTGTCGGTGCCACAAACACGTTGCGATGAGCCCAGAAAGGCATTGATGTTCGCACTCGTCAGCGAGTTGGAGATGTGTGACCGCCCGCCCTTGGGTCTGGACACACCGGGTGTCGACGCTCGCGTTTCGGGAACCCGCGCCCTGCCCGGCGTGCAACCGCACCTCCTTGCACTGCACTGGCCTGGGGACCTACGACCGTCGGCACAGTCACGATCCGGTTGCCCGAGCGAGAACTTCGCCCGCAGGCCCAGACCACAGTGGCCCCGACCCGCGAACGGTGCGGCCGAGCGATCACCGCTCATGGGGCATCGTGGCTGAGCCTGAATCAACCGTCGCCGACCTCGTCCACCAACATCGCCGCTTAGCCGGCTTGTCGCGTGAGCGGCTGGCCTCCGAGATGGACAAAGCTGTCAGCTGGGTGTCTGAGGTTGAACGAGGTGAACGCGTCCTGACCGATGTCACCGTACTCGACAGGTTGGCGAAGATTTTGGGTGCTCCGCTCAGCGAGTTCATCCAGGCAGCGCTCGGTCGCAGCGCACGCGTACACGGAATAATCGTGGACGAATCGCAACGAACCTATTCCAATGCAGAGCCGGACGCTCTGCACGAATCCATCCAGTATCAGCTTCAACGCTACGGCGTGAACGATGTGATCACGCTCTACGCCAACGATGATCTCGGTGAGCTGATGGACAACTGTCCTCCCGACGACGACGTGATCGTCATCCGTTCGGGCCGGGAGCTGATACCTCCGGTGGTACGCCTTTTGACGTTGAGGTCGGTGCGCCTGCCTGCGCATTTCATCGTGTGGGATCCCAGCGACAGCGGTCAGATCGTGGCGGCCCGTCTCGAGTGCGCAGATTTACTGAGGATAAACTGTACCGACCCGTGTGCCTTCGATTCTGAACTGCGCAAATTGAGCGACACGAGGGGCTTGCACCGCTACACCGTCGAAGAGCTCGTCGCCGATGATGCGGTTCGCGTCGGAGGGTCTTTCGCCAAGTCGGGCGTACGCAAATATTTTCATAAACAAGCCGACGGCCGCGGTTCGGTTAAGTTGGGTGATGAGAAGCGTTTCTATGCCCGTCTTCCGGCCGCGCTCAGCCCTTACTACCCGAAATTATTGTTTTCCCACGAGGAAGGTGATGCTGTCTGTCTCGGGCTTGACTATGTCGGCCAGCCAAACCTCCGTGACTTACTGCTCAACCTTCGCATCACGCCCGATCAAGCGGCTTCTGTACTGAAGCAAGTGCTTGACTACGAGTATCATCAGGCATACCTGCCGTTTCTGGCCGAGCCGCCGTCCACCTACGTGCAGGACTACCATTTCAGCCGCGTCTGGAACCGTCTCGGAGTTTCGATCGATCTCGACGCGGAATTATCTCTGCTGGTAGAGAGTCGTTGCTTACAGGTCAATGGGAGAGTAATACCGAACATCCCCGCGATGTTGCTCGAATTAGAACGCAGCAGTCGTGCCTCGACAGAATTGGCGCCGCCCGGGGTATCGCCCTATATTCACGGTGACCTGCACTTAGAGAACATCTTGTACGATCAGGAATCGGACAAGTTTTGGCTGGTCGATCCGCGCGGGTATCCCGCCTGTGATATCTACTATGACATCGGGAAGTTGGCGCACAGCTACAACGGTCTCTACGACTTGTTGCATGAGGGCCGTCACGAGATAAGACACCGTCTCGAGGCCGATGCGGCAGTTGTCGAATTCGGCTTCAGATCGCCGCATCTGGTCAGGATATATCGGCGATTGAAGAACTCCATGCAGAAGGTCGTTGCAGACGTTCTGCGCGCGGATACCGAAGAAATGGACCTCAGGATCAACTTCAACGAGGCCATGCATTTTTGTTCCGACATGCCGTTTCATATCCACCCAGAGGCATCGCCGAATGTGGCGGTAGCTATCTATGCGACGGGTGCTTTGCTGCTTGCGGATGTGCTGCGGAAACTGTCAATTGAACTGCCGTTCTCGAGTGAATCGCATCGCAGCGGGTTGAGTCGTATGAACGATGTCGATCACGATGAATGGCGACTCGAGGGGTAGGCGATATGCACGATGTCCACGCGCGACTCGTCGCATTCGATATCGATGGTACGTTGTTGGACTTGGACCACCCGGTTGCCACCGCCACGGCGGCATCCCTCCGAGAACTGCAGATGCGAGGGCTTGAGATAGTTTTCGTCAGCTCCAGGCCGATCGCATCCTTGGTGTTGCTTGCGCGAGCGATCGGGGTGGACGCGCACTTGATCGCTTACAACGGCGCGCTGGCCAGGAGTGCGTCCGGCCGGCAGTTGATCGCCGAGGGTTTTGTGATAACCGGGGAATTGACCGAGGTTCTCCGCCGGTTTTCCATCGCTGGCGGTGCGGTGAACTTTTACCTGTGTGAGGGACTCCGCTGGTTGGCGTTCGGACCCGCCGAATTCATGGACGTGGAAGAACGAGCGACTGGTTTGACCGTTGACGAGCGACTTACCTCGGATGCGCTGCCGAATCTAGCCGGGATCTCTGTTTTGAAAGTCATGTGTCGGGGTGAGGAAGCGGCCTGCAAACAATTGCTCCGCGATATGAAAACATATTCGAGCTTGGACGCCGTGGCCAGCGGGCGCGATTGCTGTGACATTCAGAGCAAGGGCGTAGGGAAGGCGCAGGCGATGCGGGTGCTGTGCCAGGCCCTCGGCGTAGGCATGCACGACGTCGTGGCCTTTGGTGACAGCGACTCGGATGCGCCGATGCTGCACATGGCCGGCTACGGTGTGGCCGTGGGTGCGGCGACTGACCGTGCGAAGTTGGCGGCGCGCGAGCACATCGATGGTCCAGGTTCGAATGCCCTGGCCGTGTGGGTGGACAGAATCGCGATGTCGGACTGATGTGAGAACGAAAAATGCGATGGTGGACGCGATGATTTCCAAGCCCTGGTCCGATGGCTGTTTCGCGCACTGACGTCCTGATCTTCGGTTCGGGCGGTCGCGTCGGGGAAGCATTGAGCCGGCTGCTACCTGGATACGGAGTGTCGGTCAGCAGCGCTTCGCGAAACCCGACTGCGTCGAACACCCGCGGGGTTGACGTCCGATCCGGCAGTGACGTGGTCGAATGTATCGAAGCTGTCCGACCTCGCGTCGTGATTTACGCTGCGGCTCTGTCCGATCCAGATCGGTGCGAGCGGAATCCGTCGGTCTCCTACGATGTCAACGTTCGCGGGTTACGCAAGGTGGCAGCGGCGGCGGCAGGTATCGGGAGTCGTGTCATTTATTACTCGTCCGACTACGTCTTCGGGGCCCCCGGGAATTACTTCGAGGACGCTCAGGTGGCGCCTCAGCAGGTGTATGGCCGTCATAAGTCCGAGGCCGAACAACTGCTGCTCGGCGACGGCGACAACGTGGTGATACGTCTCCCGCTGTTGTTCGGGAGCAGAGACTTTGTTGCCGAAGCGTTCAACGCGATACGACAGTGTGCACCGCTTCGCTGCGACGGCCGGAGACGCTATCCGATTCCATTGGAGCATGTCGTGCGGGTGACCGCCATGACCATGGCGACGAATGCCCGGCGAGGTATCTATCACGCCGTGGGCGTCGACGGAGTGACGAAATTGGAGTGGGCAGGATACATCGCCGGGCTGCTCGCAAAGCCCGCCCCTGCGGTGGCCGCGGCAGCCGACAGGTCATGCGCACCGCGACCGGTCGATGTCGTGCTGTCCACGCGTCATCCCGACATGCGCGCTCCGGCCGGAACGGTATGGTCGGCCACCCGCGCGAGAGTCGCTGAACTTCAAGCGCGACTCGATCCCGCTCACCCGATCGCGAACGCGGGCTCCCCCTGCGACCCATCGGCGCCGGGGCATGCAGGGCCCGCGTCACGGCGGCGCATGTCCCGGCCTGGCCGCCGAGCCGACGGCGTCGCCGAGTGAGGCGAAGCCTCCTTCGTGCAGCCGGTGGGCGATGCCGTCGTGAATGTCCTTGGCCCACAGGGGGCCGCCGTAGATGAAACCGGTGTAGCCCTGGAGCAGCGAGGCCCCCGCGGTGATGCGTTCCCACGCGTCGTCGGCGGTCTCGATGCCCCCGACGCTGATCAGCACCAGTCGGTCGCCGACCCGCGCGTGAAGCCGGCGCAGCACCTCGACGGCGCGGCGCGCCACCGGCGGTCCCGAGATGCCGCCCGGACCCAGCCGGTCCACACCGGGGGTGCTCAGTCCGGTGCGCGAGACGGTGGTGTTGGTGGCGACGATTCCGGCCAGGCCCAACTCGACGGCCAGGTCCGCGATGTCGTCGACGTCGGAATCGGAGAGGTCCGGTGCGATCTTCACCAGCACCGGGGTCGAGGGCCCGGGAGCCGCCGAGACTTCCGCGAGGACGGCCGCCAGGATGGGCCGCAGCGACTCGACGGCCTGCAGGTCGCGCAGCCCCGGGGTGTTCGGCGAGCTCACGTTGACCACCAGGTACGACGCGAGCGGGCCGACCAGGCGGGCGCTGGCCCGATAGTCGTCGACGGCGTCGGCGGCCGGGGTCGTCTTCGTCTTGCCGATGTTCACCCCGATCGGCACGGCGGCACGGTGCTGGGCCAGCCGGACCGCGAGCGTGCCCGCGCCGAGGTTGTTGAAGCCCATCCGGTTCAGCAGGGCCCGGTCGGCGGGCAGCCGGAACATGCGGGGGGCCGGGTTGCCCGGCTGCGGGCGCGCGGTGACGGTGCCGACCTCGGCATACCCGAACCCGAGGGCGCCCCACGTGCGCAGCCCCGTGCCGTCCTTGTCGAAACCGGCGGCCAGCCCGAGCGGACCCGGGAAACGCACCCCGAACACCGTGCCGGCCAGCACCGGATCGGACGGCGCCAACAGCCGGTGCAGCGCCCGCCGCACCGGGGCGACGGCCGCCGCGCCGCGCAGCACGGCAAAGGCCAGCATGTGGATGCGTTCGGGCGGAACGGCGAACAGCAGCCGGCGCACCAAACCGTATATGCGATGGGCGGATTCGCGCCGTTCGACGGCTGTCACAGTTCCGGCTGGTCGGGCCGCCGCCCGGTGGCGTCGGCCCGGTCCAAGCGAGTTTTCTTGCGGCGCAACAACACCCGTCTGCTGCCGTCGGTGTAGAGCCGCACCCGGGTCAACTCCCAGCCGCGGTATTCGGCCTCGATCGACAGTCGGGTGGACGCGCTGATCCGGGTGACGTCCGGGGGCAGGCGCAACGGCGCCCACTCGTATTCGTCGGACATCTCGGTGTCCCAGCCCGCGGGCAACGCGGCCCGGCGCGGCGCGGTCAACGCCCGCCCGCCGCGTGCTCGATGACCTGGACCCCCGCACCGGACCCCGACACCACGTACAGGGTGCCCGACGCTTCGTCAAAGGCCAGCGAGTTCGGTTGCTGCACGGTGGGGTAATGCACCCTTTCGACGGGAATTCCGGTGGACAGATCGTAACCAACCACCGTATTCGATTCGGTCCGGGATACCCAGGCCAACTCGCGGGAACCGGCCAGGCCGTAGGGGGACTGCCGCACCGGGTAGGCCTGGTGCAGCATCAGCGGGTTGACGGTGTACACCAGCAGCTGGCCGCCGCGGGTGTCGGCGGCCAGCACCACGCCCAGCGGGCCGGCGGCCAGCGTGGTCGCGCCCTCGCCGGCCCGCAGCGCCTGCTGGGCGTGGCCGTCGGCGCCGATCGCCGTCACCGAGGTCTGTCCCCGGTCCAGTGCCACCGTGGTATCTCCTCGGGCGACAAGGGCATCCACGCGCGCGAAGATCTTGCTCCGGCCGGCGACGGTCGCGGTGCCGTCACGGTCCGGCGTGGTGGAGCCGAGGATGTAGACCGCGCCGTCGGCGCTGCCGAGCACCAACTTGCCGTCGGCGCGTTGCGCGATCGCGGTGAACTGGGCCTGCCCGGCCCCGGCGACGGTCGCGTGGGCCGTGTGGCCGCTGGCCACGTCGACCACGAAGTACCCGCCGGGGGAGGCCAGGTAGACGGTGCCGTGGCCGTCGCCGGTCAGCGCCGTCGCCGGACCCGGCAGCGTGACGACGCGTGGCGCACCCCGCGGATCGCCGAACGCGGTGAGGGCGGCCGGGGCCGCCGCGTCGGGACCGGGTGTCAGGACCACCAGCTGGTGGGTGGCCCCGTCGAAGACCGCCGCCGTGGCGTGGCCGGCCAGGGCCCGCACCGAACCGGCCGGCTCCTGCGTCGGCGGCGGCGACACGGCCGGCTGGGCCGGTTCGATCGTGGGCGGGGGAGCCTCGAGCGGATTCGCGGAGCACGCCGTGAGCAGCGACAGCAACCCCAGCAATGTGGTAAGGCGCCGCTGAACAGGTCGCTTACCGGATTTCTGTCGTGACGGCAACGGGCAACCTCGGGTCGGATAACGGAAAGGTCAATTCTAAGGAACGGTTTCGTTTCCGATACGGCCATGTCGGCGACACCGGGCCGTACCGGAGAGGTATGGTCGCGACATGACCGTCACCGTTGACCGGCATGTCGTAGACGACCATTTCGCGGTCGAGGACATGTTGACGGGGATTTTCGCCAGTGGCTACGGGCGGGTCGGAGACGGACGTAGTTTCTCCTTCCGCATCGAGCACCGAGCACTCGTCGTCGAGGTGTACCGGCCGCGCCTGGCCGGGCCGGTTCCGCAGGCCGAAGAGGTGGTCGCCACCGCGGTCCGCGGCCTGGTCGACATCGACCTCACCGACGAGCGCAGCCTGACCGCGGCGGTGCGCGACTCGGTCGCGCACGCAGTGCCGGTCTCACGCTAGTCAGGTCGGTCGGCAGCCCTCCGCACCAGGTACCGTCGGGGTCGTGACTGCGGTTTCGACGACAGCTCGGCTCTCGGCCGTCGTCTCGGCTGCGGTGGCCGCGGCATGACCGTGATGTTGGTGCGGCACGGCCGGTCCGCCGCAAACACCGCGGGCGTCCTCGCGGGCCGGTCCGAGGGCGTCGACCTCGACGACAAGGGACGTGAGCAGGCGACCGGTCTGATCGACCGGATCGGCGACCTGCCGATCCGCGCGGTCGTCTGCTCCCCGCTGCTGCGCTGCCGGCGCACCGTCGAGCCGCTCGCCGAGTCCCTGTGCCTCGAGCCGCTGATCGACGACCGGCTCGCCGAAGTGGACTACGGGGAATGGACGGGTCGCAAACTCGGTGAACTGGCGGGCGAGTCGCTGTGGAAGGTGGTCCAGGCCCACCCCAGCGCAGCGGTGTTCCCCGGCGGTGAGGGGCTGGCACAGGTGCAGGCCCGCGCGGTGGCCGCCGTACGCGAACACGACCGTCTGCTGGCCGAGCAACACGGGGGCGACGCGCTGTGGGTGGCGTGCACCCACGGTGACGTCATCAAGTCGGTGATCGCCGACGCCTACGGCATCCACCTCGACGGCTTCCAGCGCGTCACCGCCGACCCGATCTCGGTCAGCGTCATCCGCTACACCGAGCTGCGGCCGTTCGTGCTGCACGTCAACCACACCGGAGCGCGGCTTTCGGCCGCGTTGCGGGCGGCGCCCACCCCCAAGGACGACGCCCGGGAGGAGCGGGGACAGGGGCAAGCTCAACCGGCCGCGGCGGTGCCGGCCAGCGACGCGGTGATCGGCGGCTCGACCGACTGATTTCGCTGCCGCGCGACGATCGGGCCCCCATCGGATCGCACAGCGATGCCAACAGTCGGTATTTTGGAAGTGCCATGACCCGCGCAATTCACGTCTTCCGCACCCCCGACCGATTCGTGGCCGGGACTGTCGGCCAGCCCGGCAATCGCACGTTCTACATCCAGGCCGTGCACGATGCGCGGGTGGTGTCCGTGATCTTGGAGAAGCAACAGGTTGCGGTGCTGGCCGAACGCATCGGTGCGCTGCTGCTCGAGGTGAACCGCAGATTCGGTACACCCGTGCCGCCGGAGCCCTCCGAGATCGACGACCTCAGCCCGCTGGTCACGCCCGTCGACGCGGAGTTCCGGGTCGGCACGATGGGGTTGGGCTGGGATTCGGAGGCCCAGACGGTGGTGGTCGAACTGCTGGCGGTCACCGACGGCGAGTTCGACGCCTCGGTGGTGCTCGACGACACCGAGGAGGGCCCCGACGCCGTACGGGTGTTCCTGACGCCGGAGTCGGCGCGGCAGTTCGCCAGCCGCTCCAACCGCGTCATCTCCGCGGGACGCCCGCCCTGCCCGTTGTGCGAGGAGCCGCTGGACCCTGACGGCCACATCTGCGCGCGCACGAACGGCTACAGGCGCGGCGCGCTGCTCGGGCTCGGCGATGACGTCGACGAATGACCGGCGAGAGGTGCTGCGCGACGGCGAGCTGACGATCCTCGGACGGATCCGCTCGGCCAGCAACGCCACCTTCCTGTGCGAGGCGACCCTGGGCCGGTCGACCGTGCACTGCGTCTACAAGCCAGTCTCCGGGGAGCAGCCGCTGTGGGATTTTCCCGACGGGACTCTGGCCGGTCGGGAGGTCGGCACCTACCTGGTGTCGGCGCAGCTGGGTTGGGACATCGTGCCCTACAGCGTGATTCGTGACGGGCCCGCCGGCCCGGGCATGGTCCAGCTGTGGGTGCAGCAACCCGGCGACGCGGTCGGCTCCGATCCCCGGCCGGGACCGGACCTGATCGATTTGTTTCCCGCCGGCAAGCCGCAGTCGGGCTATCTACCGGTGCTGCGGGCCTACGACTACGCCGGCGACGAGGTCGTCCTGATGCACGCCGACGACGTTCGGCTACGCCGGATCGCGGTCTTCGACATCCTGGTCAACAACGCCGACCGCAAGGGCGGTCACGTCCTGTCCGGGATCGACGGGCGGGTCTACGGGGTCGACCACGGGGTCTGCCTGCACGTCGAGAACAAACTGCGCACGGTGTTGTGGGGCTGGGCCGGCAAGCCGATCGACGACCCGACGTGCGAGGCGGTCGCCGGCCTCGTCTACGCCCTGCGCGGTTCGTTGTGCGACGAATTGGCCGGGCTCGTCACCCCGGCCGAGATCCTGGCCCTGCGCGGGCGCGCCCAGGTGCTGCTGGACAAGCCGGTGATGCCCGAACCCAACCGGCACCGTCCCATTCCGTGGCCGGCGTTCTGACGCGGGCTCTGACGAGGGGGCGCGGGCGGCGTCGGCGATACTGAGACGGTGAGCCCCGACGCGGATGAGATGACCGATGCCGCACTGGCCGCCGATCTCGCCGCCGACGCCGGGGAGTTGCTGCTCAAGGTGCGCGAGGAGATCGGCTTCGGTCATCCGTGGATGCTCGGCGACGCGGGCGACCGGCTGGCCAACGACCTGTTGCTGCGGCGGCTGCGCGCCGAGCGTCCGGGCGACGCGGTGCTCAGCGAGGAAGCCCACGACGACCTGGTCCGGCTGCAGCGCGACCGGGTGTGGATCGTCGACCCGCTCGACGGCACCCGGGAGTTCTCCACCCCCGGCCGCGACGACTGGGCGGTCCACATCGCGTTGTGGCAGCGGCCCACCGACGGGCGGCGCGAGATCACCGACGCCGCAGTGGCATTGCCGGCCCGCGGCAACACGGTGTACCGCAGCGACACCGTGACCGCCGACGCCGCACGCGTCGGCGTCACCGGCACCATCCGGATCGCGGTCAGCGCCACCAGGCCGCCCGCGGTGCTCTACCGCATCCATCAGATGCTGCCCATCCAGCCGGTGGCAATCGGTTCGGCGGGCGCCAAGGCGATGGCCGTGATCGACGGCGAGGTCGACGCCTACGTGCACGCGGGCGGGCAATGGGAGTGGGACTCGGCGGCGCCGGCGGGGGTGTTGATGGCCGCCGGCATGCACGCGTCGCGCCTCGACGGTTCCCCGCTGCGCTACAACCAGTTCGACCCGTACCTGCCCGACTTCGTGATGTGCCGCGCGGAGCTGGCGTCGATTCTGCTCGGAGCGATACGCGACGCCTACCGGTGACCGACCGCGTTTAGAGTCGAGGGCATGCAGTCGTGGAGTTCACCCGGGGTCCCGGAGTTGCCGGGACGCGGCCCGGAGCTGCGGCTCTATGACACCTCCGACCGTCAGGTCCGCCCGGTGACGGTCGGGACCGGCCCGGGCGCGGTCGCCGGCATGTACGTCTGCGGGATCACGCCGTATGACGCGACCCACCTGGGGCACGCCGCCACCTACCTGACGTTCGACCTCGTGTATCGGCACTGGCTGGACGCCGGTCACGACGTCCGCTACGTGCAGAACGTCACCGACGTCGACGATCCGCTGTTCGAGCGCGCCGACCGCGACGGCATCGACTGGCGTGAGCTCGGCGACCGCGAGGTCGCCCTGTTCCGCGAGGACATGGCCGCGCTGCGCGTCCTGCCGCCCCACGACTACGTCGGCGCCACCGAGGCGATCGCCGAGGTCGTCGAGCTCGTCGAGAAGATGGTCGCCGCCGGCGCGGCTTATGCCGTCGAGGACGAATACCCCGACGTCTACTACCGCGCCGATGCCACCCTGCAGTTCGGCTACGAGTCCGGCTACGACCGCGAGACCATGCTGCGGCTGTTCGCCGAGCGCGGCGGCGACCCGGAGCGGCCGGGCAAGTCCGACGCGCTCGACGCCCTGCTGTGGCGGGCCGCGCGGCCCGGGGAGCCCAGCTGGCCGTCGCCGTTCGGCGCCGGCCGGCCCGGCTGGCACGTCGAATGCGCGGCGATCGCGCTCAGCCGTCTCGGCGGCGGACTGGACATCCAGGGCGGCGGCAGCGACCTGATCTTCCCGCATCACGAGTTCACCGCCGCGCACGCCGAATGCGTCGGCGGGGAGCGGCGTTTCGCCCGCCACTACGTGCACGCCGGGATGATCGGCTGGGACGGGCACAAGATGTCCAAGAGCCGCGGCAACCTGGTCCTGGTCTCGGCGCTGCGCGCCCGGGGCGTCGAGCCGGCGGCCGTCCGGCTCGGCCTGCTCGCCGGGCACTACCGCGCCGACCGCTTCTGGAGCGAGCAGCTGCTCGACGAGGCGACGGCCCGGCTGCGGCGCTGGCGCTCCGCGGCGGCGCTGCCGTCGGGCCCGGACGCCACCGACGTCGTCGCCCGGGTGCGGCGCTACCTGGCCGACGACCTGGATACGCCCAAAGCCCTTGCCGCCCTTGATGGTTGGGTTACCGACGCGCTCGAATACGGCGGCCACGACGCCGCCGCGCCGCGGCTGGTCGCGACCGCGGTCGATGCGCTGCTCGGGGTGGACCTGTAGGCGGCGCGGCGGTACCTTTTGGGCCATGACATCGCTGCGCGGCAAAGTCGTCTTCATCACCGGTGGCGCCCGGGGCATCGGGGCCGAGATCGCCCGCCGGCTGCGCGACAGGGGCGCCAAACTCGTGCTGACCGACCTGGACAAGGTCGAGCTCGACGCCTTGGCCACCGAGCTCGGCGAGGACCCGGTGCTGACCGCGGTCGCCGACGTGCGCGATCTGCCCGCCATGCAGGCGGCGGCCGCGAAGGCCGTCGAACGCTTCGGCGGCATCGACGTCGTCGTGGCCAACGCCGGCATCGCCAGTTACGGGTCGGTGCTGCAGGTCGATCCGGAGGCGTTCAAGCGGGTGCTGGACGTCAACGTGCTGGGCGTGTTCCACACCGTGCGGGCCACCCTGCCGGCGGTGATCGAGCGTCGTGGCTACGTGCTCGTCGTCTCGTCGCTGGCGGCATACGCCGCGGCCCCCGGGCTGGCGCCGTACAACGCGTCGAAGGCCGGCGTCGAGATCCTGGCCGACGCGCTGCGCCTGGAGCTGGCCCACCGGGGCGTCGGGGTGGGCTCCTCGCACATGTCCTGGATCGACACCGCGCTGGTCCGCGACACCAAGAGCGACCTGCCCTCGTTCGGCGAGCTGCTCGCCAAGCTGCCCTGGCCGCTGAACAAGACGACCACCGTCGACAAGTGCGCCGACGCCCTGGTGAAGGGCATCGAGGGCCGCCGGGACCACGTCTACTGTCCGCCCTGGGTCGGCGCGTTCCGCTGGCTCAAGCCGGTGCTGTCCACCCCGGTCGGGGCGTTCCCCATCCGCAGGACCACCGCCGAGTTGTTGCCGCGGATGGACGCCGAGGTCGCCGCGCTCGGCCGCTCCACGAGCGCCTACAACGAGGATTTGCAGAAGCCCGGGGCCTGACCCTTCCGCGCCGGGCGTCAGGACAGGTCGCGGAAGACCAGCGCGAAGCCGACCACGGCGATGAGCGCCGCGGCCCCGTACCCGATGGCCGACCACCAGCCCGCGTGCAGGTATGCGGTGACCGCGACGACGGCGATGGCCAGGAAGACCATGGCCATCCCGTACAGCGGTGGTGTGGCGGCGTAGCGATTGCGGATGGCGGTTCACTCCTGCGGGCGGGGTGTGGCGACGGGCATCAGTCTCGCGGGTGCACCGGCGGGTTGGCAATCGGCGGCTGCGGCCCGCCGGGGCCCGCGCGCAGATCCGCGACGGCCATGACGCGGTGGCGCACCACGTACCACCCCACGACCAGGGCCGGGATGATCACCAGCAGCGATGCCACCGTCCACGTGCCGATCGGTGCGTCGAAGCCCATCAGCACCAGGATGGCGACCAGGAACGCCAGGGTCGCGTAGCCGCTGTACGGCGTCAGCGGCATCCGGAACCGCGGGCGCTGCACGAGCCCCGCGCGCGCCACCCGGTGGAGCCGAAGCTGGCACAGCACGATCGTGGCCCACGACGCGATGATGCCCAGCGCGGCGACGTTGAGCACGATCTCGAACGCCTCGCCGGGGTTGAAGGCGTTCAGCGCGATACCGAAAAGGCAGATGACGGCCGTCATTGCGATGCCGCCGTAGGGCACGCCGTTGCGGGACATCCGCTTCGCGAACTTCGGGCCGCTGCCGCTCATCGCTATCGAGTGCATGACGCGGCCGGTCGAGTACAGGCCCGCGTTCAGGCTCGACAGCGCCGCGGTGAGGACCACGATGTTCATCAGGTCCCCGGCGCCGTAGAAGCCGATCTTGGAGAAGAACGTGACGAACGGGCTCTCCCCGGACTTGTAGGCGGTGTAGGGCAGCAGCAGGGCCAGCAGCGCGACCGACCCGACGTAGAACACCGCGATGCGCGCGATCACGGAGTTGATTGCCCGCGGCATGATCTTCTCCGGTTCCGCGGTCTCCCCGGCCGCGGTGCCCACGAGTTCGACTGCGGCGTAGGCGAACACGACGCCGGAGGTGACCACCAGCAGGGGCGCCAGACCGATCGGGAAGAAGCCGCCATGGCCCGTCCACAGACTCAATCCGGTGCTGCGTCCGTCGATGGAATAGCGCCCGGCGAGAAAGACGGTCCCCACTACCAGGAAGGCGATCAGCGCGAACACCTTGATCAGCGCGGCCCAGAACTCCAGCTCGCCGAACCATTCCACCGAGATCAGGTTCATGCCCAGGACGGCCGCCAGGGCGATCAGGGCCAGGAGCCATTGGGGGACGACGGCGAAGAAGCTCCACCGGTGCAGGTAGGTGGCGATCGCGGTGGTGTCCACGATCGAGGTCATCGCCCAGTTCAGGAAGTACATCCACCCGACGACGTACGCGGCCTTCTCGCCGAAGAATTCCCGGGCGTAGGACACGAACGAGCCCGACGACGGGCGGTGCAGCACCAACTCGCCGAGGGCTCGCAGGATCAGGAAGACGAAGACGCCGCACAACGCGTAGACGAGGAACAGCCCGGGCCCCGCTTTGGCCAGCCGGCCGCCGGCGCCGAGGAAGAGCCCGGTTCCGATCGCACCCCCGATGCCGATCATCTGCAGCTGTCGCGGCTTGAGCCCCTTGTGATAGCCGGCCTCTTCGCCGAGGCGGTCCCCGCCGGGCACCGGACTGTCGGGATCGGGGCACGCGGCCATGCAGGTCCTATCGTCGTCGCTTGCACCGTCCGGCTGGGTTTGCCCTTGAACTGCCGATCTTTTTCGCATCGCCGCCGACGACGGCAAATTGTGGCGGTCTCGTCGGCGGGGCGGACTCAGCGCCCGTATCCGGGTCGGCGGCGGCGCAGATAGCGTTCGAAATCGGCGGCCAGCGTGTCGCCGTCGATCTTGCCCAGGACTTCGCTCATGTCGACCTCGGCGTCGCGCTGCTCCAGCGACTCCACGTATTCGGCCAGGTCCTCGTCCTCGGCGGCCACCTCGGTGATCGCCTGTTCCCACTCCTCGGCCAGCGCGGGCAGATCGCCCAGCGGAACCTCGATGTCGAGCACCTCTTCGACGCGCCGCAGCAGCGCCACCGTCGCCTTCGGGTTGGGCGGACTCGACACGTAGTGCGGCACCGCCGCCCAGAACGTCACCGCGGGAATCCCGACGGCCACGCACGCGTCCTGGAAGACCCCGGCAATCCCGGTCGGCCCCTCGTAGCGCGTTTCCTCCAGGCCGAACAGTTTCGCCGACTCCGGCGAGTAGGCCGCGCCGGACACGGGCACCGGTCGCGTGTGGGGCGTGTCGGCCAGCAGGGCGCCGAGGATCACGACGGTGTCCACGTTGAGCTTGTCGGCGATGGCCACCAGCTCGGCGCAGAAGGTGCGCCAGCGCATGTTGGGCTCCACCCCTTGCATCAGCACCACGTCGCGGTCACTGCCCGGTGGGCGGCAGTGTGAGATGCGCATCGCCGGCCACACCAGCTCGCGGGTGACGCCGTCGATCTGGCGGATGACCGGACGATTCACCTGGTAGTCGTAGTACGCCTCGTCGTCGATCTCGACGGTGGCCTCCGCTTCCCAGATGGCCTCGAGGTGCTCGAGCGCGTCGCTGGCCGCGTCACCGGCGTCGTTCCAGCCCTCGAACGCGGCCACGACGACGGTGTTGTGCAGTTCGGGCAGCGCGGCGCTGCCATCGGGCCCGCCATCCCTCGGAGTCACAGAATCAGGGTACGGCGTTGCGGTGTGACGATGCGGGCCGCGCCGCGCGCCGGGCGGCGCCCGACGGGGTGTGGGCGCGGCGGCCAATACTTTCGTGCCCTGCGACGATGCGGGTCGGGGGCGCGGGCCCGGCCGCCGGGGGCAATCCCGAGTCCATAGGACGGCTATCCTTAAGCGGGTGGCTGCCGAAAACAAACCCCGCTACGACACCGACATCCTCGACACTTTGGCGCAGCGTGTCGTGGTCGGCTACGACGCGGCCGACACGAAATACGCTCGGCAGCCATTTGGTTAAACTGGTTAACTACCGACATGGCCGACAAGATCCGCGAGCCGGCGCTCGAGGGCTCCGCAACTGCCGAGCGGGTCGGGTCGAGCTGGGCGTCCAGACGTCGGGTGGCGACGTAGACTTTTCTGGTCGAGAGGCGTTGCAACGGTTCCGGCTGCCTACCGGTATCCGCCACGCTCGGCGAAGTCAAGGACGCCTTCCACTACGGAAGGAACGTACGTGAACGCCTCCAACAGCGCCCCGGCGTCAGAGACCTTCGAGCCCAACATCCGACCGGACTGCACCGACGAACTGGTGGCAGCTCTGCGCCGGCGGATCATGGTGATCGACGGTGCGATGGGCACGGCGATTCAGCGCGACCGGCCGGACGAGGCCGGCTACCGCGGCGACCGGTTCACGGAGTGGCCGACCGCTCTGCAGGGCAACAACGACTTGCTCAGCCTGACGCAGCCGCACATCATCGCCGGGATTCACCGCGAGTACCTCGAGGCGGGCGCCGACATCCTGGAGACCAACACGTTCAACGCGAACGCGATCTCGCTCTCCGACTACGACATGTCCGATTTGAGCTACGAGCTGAACTACGCCGGCGCCGCACTGGCCCGCAGGACCGCCGACGAGTTCAGCACCCCGGACAAGCCCCGCTACGTGGCCGGCGCAATCGGGCCGACCACGCGGACCGCGTCGATCTCGCCCGACGTCAACGACCCCGGGGCCCGCAACGTCTCCTACGACCAGCTGGTCGCCGCCTACCTGGAATCGGCCAACGGCCTGGTCGACGGTGGTGCCGACCTGCTCATCATCGAGACGATCTTCGACTCGCTCAACGCCAAGGCGGCGGTGTTCGCCGTCGAGACGCTGTTCGAGGAGCGCGGACGCCGCTGGCCGTTGATCATCTCGGGCACGATCACCGACGCGTCCGGGCGGACGTTGTCCGGTCAGGTCACCGAGGCGTTCTGGAACTCGATCCGGCACGCGAGGCCGCTCGCGGTGGGCCTCAACTGCGCGCTGGGTGCGCCGGAGATGCGGCCCTACATCGCCGAGGTGTCGCGGATCGCGGACACCTTCGTCTCGTGCTACCCGAACGCCGGGTTGCCCAACGCCTTCGGCGAGTACGACGAGGACCCGGAACGTCAGGCGTCCTACATCGCCGACTTCGCCGAGGCCGGCCTGGTCAACCTCGTCGGTGGTTGCTGCGGCACGACGCCGGCGCACATCGCCGAGATCGCCAAGGCCGTCGAGGGCAAGCCGCAGCGTGAGGTGCCGCAGATCCCGGTGGCCACCCGGCTCTCGGGCCTGGAGCCGCTCAACATCACCGACGAGTCGCTGTTCGTGAACATCGGTGAGCGCACCAACATCACCGGCTCCGCCCGGTTCCGCAACCTGATCAAGGCCGAGGACTACGACTCCGCCCTGTCGGTCGCCCTGCAACAGGTCGAGGTCGGTGCGCAGGTCATCGACATCAACATGGACGAGGGCATGATCGACGGCGTCGCCGCGATGGACCGGTTCACCAAGCTGATCGCGGCCGAGCCGGACATCAGTCGCGTCCCGGTGATGATCGACTCCTCGAAGTTTGAGGTCATCGAGGCGGGCCTGAAGAACGTGCAGGGCAAGCCGATCGTGAACTCGATCTCCCTGAAGGAGGGCGAGGAGAAGTTCGTCCGCGAGGCACGGCTGTGCCGCAAGTACGGCGCCGCCGTCGTCGTGATGGCCTTCGACGAGCAGGGGCAGGCCGACAACCTGGAGCGCCGCAAACAGATCTGCGGGCGCGCCTACCGGATCCTGACCGAAGAGGTCGGCTTCCCGGCCGAGGACATCATCTTCGACCCGAACTGCTTCGCGCTGGCGACCGGTATCGAGGAGCACGCGACCTACGGGATCGACTTCATCGAGGCCTGCGCCTGGATCAAGGAGAACCTGCCCGGGGTGCACATCTCCGGCGGTATCTCGAACGTGTCGTTCTCGTTCCGGGGCAACAACCCCGTCCGCGAGGCGATCCACGCGGTGTTCCTGTTCCACGCCATCAAGGCCGGCCTGGACATGGGCATCGTCAACGCCGGCGCGCTGGTGCCCTACGACTCGATCGACCCCGAGCTGCGGGAGCGGATCGAGGACGTCGTCCTGAACCGTCGCGAGGATGCGGCCGAACGGCTCCTGGAGATCGCCGAGCGGTTCAACAAGTCGGAAGAAGGAACCGGCGACGCGACCGTTGCGGAGTGGCGATCCTTGCCGGTCCGCGAGCGGATCACGCACGCCCTGGTCAAGGGCATCGACGCCCACGTCGATGACGACACCGAGGAACTGCGCGCCGAGATCGCCGCCGCCGGTGGCCGCCCGATCGAGGTGATCGAGGGCCCGCTGATGGACGGCATGAACGTCGTCGGTGACCTGTTCGGCTCGGGCAAGATGTTCCTGCCCCAGGTCGTGAAGTCGGCCCGGGTGATGAAGAAGGCCGTCGCGTACCTGCTGCCGTTCATCGAGGAAGAGAAAGAGCAGAACGGCACGGCAGCGGCCAAGGACACCAACGGCACCATCGTGATGGCGACCGTGAAGGGCGACGTCCACGACATCGGCAAGAACATCGTCGGGGTCGTGTTGCAGTGCAACAACTTCGAGGTGATCGACCTCGGGGTGATGGTGCCCGCCGAGAAGATCCTGGCCGCGGCGAAGGAGCACGACGCCGACATCATCGGGCTGTCCGGGCTGATCACCCCGTCGCTGGACGAGATGGTCAACTTCGCCGTCGAGATGGAACGCGAGGGGCTGGAGATTCCGCTGCTGATCGGTGGCGCGACCACCTCACGCGCCCACACGGCCGTGAAGGTGTCGCCGCGCCGTAGCGGCCCGGTGGTCTGGGTCAAGGACGCCTCCCGCTCGGTGCCGGTCGCCGCCGCCCTCCTCGACGACAAGCAGCGTCCGGCCCTACTCGAGGCCACCGAGAAGGACTACGCATCGCTGCGCGAACGGCACTCCCAGAAGAACGAGCGGCCGATGCTGACGCTGGAGAAGGCGCGCGCCAACCGGACGCCGATCGACTGGGACGGCTACACGCCGCCGGTGCCGGCCCAGGGGCTCGGTGTGCGGGAGTTTCACGACTACGATCTCGCCGAGTTGCGCGAGTACATCGACTGGCAGCCGTTCTTCAACGCCTGGGAGATGAAGGGCCGCTTCCCCGACATCCTCAACAACCCGACCACCGGCGAGGCCGCCCGCAAGCTCTACGACGAGGCCCAGGAGATGCTCGACACCCTGATCAAGGAGAAGTGGCTGACCGCCAACGGGGTGATCGGCTTCTTCCCGGCCAACGCGGTCGGGGACGACATCGAGGTCTACACCGACGACACCCGCAGCGAGGTGCTGACCACGCTGCACAACCTGCGCCAGCAGGGCGAGCACCGCGACGGCATCCCCAACCGGTCGCTGGGCGACTACATCGCGCCCAGGGACACCGGCCTGGCCGACTACGTCGGCGCCTTCGCCGTCACCGCGGGCCTGGGTAGCGCTGACAAGATCGCGGAGTTCAAGGCGGCCAACGACGACTACAGCGCGATCCTGCTGGAGTCGATCGCCGACCGGCTGGCCGAGGCCTTCGCCGAACGGATGCACCAACGGGTCCGCAAGGAGTTCTGGGGATTCCAGCCCGACGAGCAGCTGGACAACGCGGCGCTCATCGACGAGAAGTACGTGGGAATCCGCCCGGCCCCCGGCTACCCGGCCTGCCCGGAGCACACCGAGAAGGTGACGCTCTGGAAGTTGCTGGACGTCAAGAAGCGGACCGGCATCGAGTTGACCGAGTCGATGGCGATGTGGCCCGGCGCCGCCGTCAGCGGCTGGTATTTCTCGCACCCGCAGTCGCAGTACTTCGTGATCGGCCGGATGGCCCAGGACCAGGTCGCCGACTATGCGAAGCGCAAGGGCTGGACCCTGCGGGAGGCCGAGCGCTGGCTCGGCCCCAACCTCGGCTACAACCCGGAGGACTGAGCCCCTCGTTTGCGCCGCCGAGCGCGCGTGTCTGCACGACGACACGCCGGTGGGCGTGGCATTTTGCGCACCCTCGCCGGGGATGGGGTCGTCGCGGCATGACAGAATCGCTGGCCGTGAAAACCTTCGAGGATCTGTTCGCCGAACTCGGCGACCGTGCCCGCACCCGACCGGCCGGCAGCGCCACGGTCGCCGCGCTGGACGGCGGGGTGCATGGGCTCGGCAAGAAGATCCTCGAGGAGGCCGGAGAGGTGTGGCTGGCCGCCGAGCACGAACCCGACGACGCCCTGGCCGAGGAGATCAGCCAACTGCTGTACTGGACGCAGGTGCTGATGATCGCGCGCGGGCTGTCCCTCGACGACGTCTACCGGAAGCTGTGAGCATGTTGCGTGTCGCGGTTCCCAACAAGGGTTCGCTGAGCGAGCCGGCCTCCGAGATCCTCGCCGAGGCCGGCTACCGTCGCCGCACCGATCCCAAGGACTTGACGGTGCTCGACCCCGTCAACCAGGTCGAGTTCTTCTTCCTGCGCCCCAAGGACATTGCGATCTACGTCGGTTCGGGCGAACTCGATTTCGGGATCACCGGGCGTGACCTGGTGTGCGATTCCGGTGCGGCGGTGCGCGAGTGCCTGGCGCTCGGCTTCGGGTCGTCGAGCTTCCGCTACGCCGGCCCGGCCGGGCGCAAGTGGACGACGGCCGACCTGGCCGGCAAACGCATCGCGACCGCCTACCCGAACCTGGTCCGGAAAGACCTGGCCGAGCGGGGAATCGAGGCGACCGTCATCGGGCTCGACGGCGCGGTGGAGATCTCGGTGCAACTCGGGGTCGCCGACGCCATCGCCGACGTGGTGGGGTCCGGCCGCACCCTGAGCCTGCACCACCTCGTCGCCTTCGGTGAGCCGCTGTGCGATTCGGAGGCGGTACTGATCGAAAGCATGGACTACGACGCCCAGCAGGCCAGGTCGGCGCGCGACCAGCTGGTGGCCCGGATCCAGGGTGTGGTGTTCGGTCAGCAGTACCTGATGCTCGATTACGACTGCCCGCGCTCGGTGTTGGACCAGGCCACCTCGATCACGCCGGGGCTGGAGTCGCCGACCATCGCGCCGCTCGCCGACCCGGATTGGGTCGCCATCCGCGCGTTGGTGCCACGACGCGGCGTCAACGAGGTCATGGACGAGCTCGCCGCGATCGGCGCCAAGGCGATCCTCGCCTCTGACATCCGGTTTTGCCGGTTCTGACGGCGGGTGCGGTGCGCGCGGCTGTGTTAGCGTCCGCGTAGCTGAGCCGCCACCCGCGTTGCCTTAGTCCCCGGGAGGGCCCGTGTTGCATGTGCTCGTTTTGCTGATGGCCTTGTTGATCGGCGTCGTCGCCGGCTTGCGTTCCCTGACGGCTCCCGCCGTCGTCGCCTGGGCCGCCATGCTCGGGTGGATCGACCTGCAGTCCACCTGGGCGTTCTGGATGGGCAATGGCATCACGGTCGCGATCGTCACCGTCCTGGCGATCGCCGAACTCGTCACCGACAAACTCCCGAAGACGCCGCCGCGCACCGCGCCGCCGTCCTTCGCCGCGCGCATCACGATGGGCGCGTTCGCCGCCGCGGTGATCGGCGCCGCGTGGCACTTCACCTTCTCCGCGCTCGGCTGCGGTGTGATCGGGGCCGTGATCGGCACCATGGGCGGTTACCAGGCGCGCCGGCGACTGGTCGAGTCCCGCGGCGGGCAGGACCTGCCGATCGCGCTGTTGGAGGACGCGGTCGCGGTGGTGGGTGGGTTCGCGATCCTGGCGCTGACGGCCAGCCTGTGACGGAGCGTTTCGACGCGATCGTCGTCGGTGCCGGCCAGGCGGGGCCGCCGCTGGCCGGTCGGCTGACGGCCGCCGGGCAGCGCGTCGCCGTCGTCGAGCGCAAATTCGTCGGGGGCACCTGCGTCAACACCGGGTGCATCCCCACCAAGACGCTGGTGGCCAGCGCGCGGGCCGCGCAGGTGGCGCGTCGCGGGGCGGAGTACGGCATCGTGACCGGGCCGGTGCGCGTGGACATGGCGAAGGTCAAGGCGCGCAAGGACGAGATCATGCTCGCCGACCGCCACGGCGTCGAGAGCTGGCTGGCCGGCATGGACGGCTGCACCTTTGTCCGCGGTCATGCCCGTTTCGTGGATCCGCACACCCTGCGGGTCGGCGACGACCTGCTGCGCGGCGAGCGGATCTTCCTCAACGTCGGCGGCCGTGCGGTGGTGCCCGACATTCCGGGACTGTCCGGCGTCGACTACCTGACCAACGTCTCCATCATCGAATTGGACACGTTGCCAACGCATCTGGTCATCATGGGTGGCAGCTACATCGCGCTGGAGTTCGCGCAGATGTACCGGCGCTTCGGGTCCCGGGTCACGGTGGTCGAGCGGGGCCCCAGGCTGGCGTCCCGCGAAGACGAAGACGTGTCGGCCGCCATCTTGGGCATCCTCGAGAACGAAGGAGTCGAGGTGCTCCTCAACGCCGACGATGTACGAATCACCAATAGCGACAATGGTTTCGACCTCACACCGCGCCCCGGTGCGGCACCGGTCGCGGGCACCCACCTGCTGCTGGCGGTGGGGCGGCGGCCCAACACCGACGACCTCGGCCTGGAAGCGGCCGGTGTGCAGACCGACGACCGCGGCTACGTCGTGGTCGACGACGGGCTCAAGACCAGCGTCGACCACATCTGGGCGATGGGCGACTGCAACGGCAGGGGTGCGTTCACCCACACCTCCTACAACGACTTCGAGATCGTGGCCGCCAATCTCCTCGATGACGACCCGCGCCGGGTCAGCGACCGGATCAGCACCTATGCGCTGTACATCGACCCGCCGCTGGGCCGGGCCGGCATGACGGTCGCGCAGGTCCGCGCGTCGGGCCGCAGGGCGATGGTCGGCACGCGGCCGATGACGCGGGTGGGCAGGGCGGTGGAAAAGGGTGAGACGCAAGGCTTCATGAAGATCGTCGTCGACGCCGACACCGAGGAGATCCTGGGGGCGGCCATCCTGGGGGTCGGCGGCGACGAGGCGATTCACGCCATCCTGGACGTCATGTCCGCCGGCGCGCCCTACACCACGCTGTCGCGCACCGTGCACATCCATCCCACCGTCAGCGAACTCGTCCCCACCATGCTGCAGGAGCTCTCGCCGCTCACCCCATCGGATTAGGCCGCCGGTGAGGTGTCGGACGAAACATCAACGGCCGCAAAGTTTTCCGGCCAGCCGGGGTACGGCGGGGGCGTTCCGCCGAAGAGCGGGCAGTGCTGCTGGTGGGGGCACCAGTCGCACAGCCGTGACTGTTTGGGCCGGAAATCGCCGGTCTCACCGGCAGATTGGATGGCGCGCCACATCGCCATCAGCGTCTTTTCGAAGCGCAGCAACTCGTCGTGATCCGGCGAGTAGTCCAGTACCTGTTCGTCGGCGAGGTAGATCAGGCGCAGCCGGGCGGGCAGCACACCGCGGGAACGCAGCAGCGCCACGGCGTAGAACTTCATCTGGAACATCGCCTTGAACTCCGCCATCGCCCGCGCGGCCGGCGGCGCCTTGCCGGTTTTGTAGTCCACCACCCGCACCTCGCCGGTGGCGGCGACGTCGATGCGGTCGATGAAGCCCCGCAGCAGCGTGCCGTCGGCGAGCTCGACCTCCACCCGCTCCTCGCAGCACTGCGGGTCGAACCGGGTCGGGTCCTCCAGCCGGTAGTAACCGGAGAGCAGGTCGCGGGCCTCCTCGATCAGCCGGACCCGCTGGTCGGGATCGAACTCGCCGGCCAGGTCGGGCTCCGCCGCGACCACGTGCTCCCACGCCGACTCCACCAGCGACCGCGCCGTGTCGGGCCCGCGCCGCACCGCGGGCAGGCCGTAGAGCCGTTCCAGGGCGGCGTGCACCAAAGAACCCCGCAGCTGGGCCGCCGACGGGGCCTCGGGCAACCGGTCGATCGCCCGGAACCGGTACAGCAGCGGGCACTGCTTGAAGTCCGCCGCCCGCGACGGCGACAGTGCCGGTTTCGAAGCCGGTTTCGAAGCCGGCCGCGACGGGCGTGTCTCCGGCTGGACTGTCATGCCCGCAGCCTAGGACCGGGCGCCGACAACCCCGGGCACCGGCACCGGCGAGTCGGCTGGCACGCTGGACCGCGTGCTTGCCACCGGCCCGTTCACCAGCGGGGAGCGCGTCCAGCTCACCGACGCCAAAGGCCGGCACTACACACTGTCGCTGACGCCCGGCGCCGAGTTCCACACCCACCGCGGCTCGATCGCACACGATGCGCTGATCGGTCTGGAACAGGGCAGCGTCGTCAAATCCAGCAACGGCGCCCTGTTCCTCGTGCTGCGCCCGCTGCTCGTCGACTACGTGATGTCGATGCCCCGCGGGCCGCAGGTGATCTATCCCAAGGACGCCGCCCAGATCGTGCACGAGGGCGACATCTTCCCGGGCGCCCGGGTGTTGGAGGCCGGAGCCGGGTCCGGCGCGCTGACCCTTTCGCTGCTGCGCGCGGTCGGGCCCGACGGGCGGGTGGTCTCCTACGAGCAGCGCGCCGACCACGCCGAGCACGCCCGGCGCAACGTGGCCGATTTCCACGGCGATCCGGGCCGGCCGCCCGCGAACTGGCAGCTGATCGTCGGCGACGTCTGCGACTCCGACTTTCCCGACGGGTCCTTCGACCGCGCGGTCCTCGACATGCTCGCGCCCTGGGAGGTGCTGGACGCGGTGGCGCGGCTGGTGGTCGCCGGCGGGGTCCTGATCGTCTACGTCGCCACGGTGCCCCAGCTGTCGAAGGCGGTGGAGGCGCTGCGGGCGCAGCAGTGCTGGACCGAGCCGCGCGCGTGGGAGACGCTGCAGCGCGGCTGGAACGTCGTCGGCCTGGCCGTGCGGCCGCAACACACGATGCGCGGGCACACCGCGTTCCTGATCTTCACGCGCCGGCTCGCTCCCGGCGCGGTGGCCCCGGCGCCGCTGGGCCGCAAGCGGCCGGGACGCGACGGCTAGCCCGACCAGTCGTCGCTGCGGTGCAGACCCCGTCGCACCGACAGCAGCTCGAACTCGGGATGCGCGGCGACCAGACGTTCGGCCGCGTCGAGGACGTCGACCGCATGGCCGCGGTCGACCGACACCATGGCCACCCCGATGCCGGCCCTGCGATGCAGCTCGGGCGAGCCGGTTTCGGCCGCCGACACGCTGAACTTGCGCTGCAGCTCGGCGACCACCGGGCGGACCACCGACCGCTTCTGTTTGAGTGATCGCACGTCGCCCAGCAGCACGTCGAACTCGAGCCAGCCGATCCACATCCCGCGGATCACCTCGGTGGGGCCGGGGCCGTCGGCGCCGACGACTTGCCCAGGGCCAACAGCATCTCCGCGGTCCGCCGCGACAACTGCCAGCCGTCCTGGGACGGCGTGAACTCCATGGGGAAGGTGAAGTTGCCGTTGTCCGCCTTGGCGGTGTTGACGGTGACGATGGCCTTGACGTTGGAGGGGTTCTTGTCCGACCACGCGATGTCGTTGGCTGCGAAGGTCATCGGCAGATCGCCGTTGTCACGCAGCGCGGTGGTGAACTTGTCCAGGGTCGCCGCATTCTCGGGCGTGGCGCCTTCGATGAGATTCACCTTCTCGGCGGCGGGGACATCGGGGTCGGCGAGCCGGCTCAGCACGTCGGTCAGCGCTCGGGGTGCGGGCAACGGGACCGTCGGGGGAGCGGCCACCGCAGGCGGCGCCGTCGGCGACGTCGGGGCGGCCCGCGAGGACGGCGGCAAGGACACCGTGGGCTTGGCGGGCGAACACGCCGAGAGCCCGAACGCGGCCACGGCGGCCAGCGCAACGCAGAGTTGCCGGCGCATCCAGTCGGTCAGCCCCGGCGCCGCGTGTCCGCGTCGGAGACCGCACCGCCGGATGCAACGGACGTCACACCGGCGGCGCCCGCGCCGGGACCGGCGAGGGCGGCTGGGCCCGTGGCGAGGGGGTTTGTGGTCACGCCTTCCCTTTCGATCCACCCGACTGCACAGCGACGTTACCAGCGGCATCACAGTTTTAACTTTTCGGCGGCATCCGGTTCCGCACATGAAGCGCCAATCGCCGGTAGCGTTGAAGTATCCGCCGCACCAATTCCTGGTGTGGGAAAGGAGCGCAACATGGGTGATTCAGAGCGTTCTGATGCATTCGGTAACCACCGGGGGTCGAACCCGTCCAGCGGCGATGCTGCCGAGTTGGAAGAACTACGGCGCGAGGCGGCGTTGCTTCGCGAGCAACTCGAGCAGGCGGTCGGTTCGCAAGGCGGCGGCCCCACCGCACGCGACGTGCATCAACTCGAGGCCCGTATCGACTCTCTGGCGGCCCGCAACTCCAAGTTGATGGAAACCCTCAAAGAAGCCCGCCAGCAACTGTTGGCGTTGCGCGAGGAGGTCGACCGGCTCGGCCAGCCGCCCAGCGGCTACGGCGTGCTGTTGGGCGCACACGAAGACGACACGGTCGACGTCTTCACGTCGGGCCGCAAGATGCGCTTGACGTGCTCGCCCAACATCGACGCCACGTCGCTGCGGAAGGGCCAGACGGTCCGGCTCAACGAGGCCCTGACCGTCGTCGAGGCCGGCACGTTCGAATCGGTCGGTGAGATCTCGACGTTGCGCGAGGTGCTGGCCGACGGCAGCCGGGCGCTGGTCGTCGGCCACGCCGACGAGGAGCGCATCGTGTGGCTCGCCGAGCCGCTGGTCGCCGAGGACCTGCCGGACGGTGTTCCGGACGCCCTCAACGACGACACCAAGCCCCGCAAGCTGCGCCCCGGTGACTCGCTGCTGGTCGACACCAAGGCCGGCTATGCCTTCGAGCGCATCCCCAAGGCCGAGGTCGAAGACCTGGTCCTGGAGGAGGTGCCCGACGTCAGCTACTCCGACATCGGTGGGTTGACCCGCCAGATCGAGCAGATCCGCGACGCGGTCGAGTTGCCGTTCCTGCACAAGGAGCTCTACCGGGAGTACGCGCTGCGTCCGCCGAAGGGCGTGCTGCTCTACGGCCCGCCCGGCTGCGGTAAGACGCTGATCGCCAAGGCGGTGGCCAACTCGCTGGCCAAGAAGATGGCCGAGGTGCGCGGCGACGACGCCCGCGAGGCCAAGTCGTACTTCCTCAACATCAAGGGCCCGGAGCTGCTCAACAAGTTCGTCGGCGAGACCGAGCGGCACATCCGGCTGATCTTCCAGCGCGCCCGCGAGAAGGCGTCGGAAGGAACGCCGGTGATCGTGTTCTTCGACGAGATGGACTCGATCTTCCGCACCCGCGGCACCGGGGTCTCCTCGGACGTCGAGACCACCGTCGTCCCGCAGCTGCTCAGCGAGATCGACGGTGTGGAGGGGCTGGAGAACGTCATCGTGATCGGCGCCTCCAACCGCGAGGACATGATCGACCCGGCGATCCTGCGGCCCGGCCGCCTCGACGTGAAGATCAAGATCGAGCGGCCCGATGCCGAAGCGGCACAGGACATCTTCTCGAAGTACCTCATCGAGACGTTGCCCGTGCACGCCGACGACCTGGCGGAGTTCGACGGCGACCGAGGGGCCTGCATCAAGGCGATGATCGAGAAGGTCGTCGACCGGATGTACGCCGAGATCGACGACAACCGGTTCCTGGAGGTCACCTACGCCAACGGTGACAAGGAAGTCATGTACTTCAAGGACTTCAACTCCGGGGCGATGATCCAGAACGTCGTCGACAGGGCGAAGAAGAACGCCATCAAGTCGGTGCTCGAAACCGGTCAGCCGGGTCTGCGGATCCAGCACCTGCTCGACTCGATCGTCGACGAGTTCGCCGAGAACGAGGACCTGCCCAACACCACCAACCCCGATGACTGGGCGCGGATCTCCGGCAAGAAGGGCGAGCGGATCGTCTACATCCGCACCCTGGTCACCGGCAAGTCGTCGAGCGCGTCGCGGGCCATCGACACCGAGTCCAACCTGGGCCAGTACTTGTAGCGCCACCGCGACACATAAGCCACGCACACGACACGCCGGGCAGGGTGTTCGTATTTTATGTCTCGGCGAGTGAATAGCTGTTGGTGAGGTCGTCCTGAGTGACCTTGGCCGGCTTGGTCGTGGTGTCGATGCGCAGGGTCTCGGTGAGCACCCGCGGTTGGTAGCTCCAGCCTTCGGGCAGCGTGAGCCGGTCGGCAAGCCCGGGCAGGTCCGTGCGTGACAGGCCCGGATCGGCGACCTGGCTGTAGGTCTGCATGACCCAGCATCGCCCGTCGGGGTCGAGCAGTTCGTAGATCTCCTCGCCGGCGTTGAAGACGAAGACGGTGTTGCGGTCCACCTCGTTGACGCTGTAGGGAGCCGGGTTCATCGACGACATCGCGACCGTGGCTTGGCGGATCATCTCGATCCCGCCGAAGGTCTTCGTCTCCTGCGGCCCCTGCGGCTTCTTTTCGATGGCGTTCATCAGCCAGTAGCGCGGGCCGTTGAGTAGTGCCGCGGCCGCGCCGTGTTCGGTGGCGATGGCCCGGGGATCGAGCGCCAACCACAGCTCGGCGGGGCAGTCGTTGAGCGGGAAGCTGTTGTAGACGGTGGCCTGCGGGCCCGACTCGTCAATCTGGACCAGAAGCACTTCGCCGTAACGCTTCCCGGCCAAGTCGGTCGCATCTTGACCCGCTACGGGGTCGGATTCGGGGGCGGACACACGGTGAAATTAGCCAGTGCGGTGCGAGGCGTCAACAGCGGGCGCGGCCGCGGCGACGGCACCGCGGTAGCGGTTGCGCGCGACCAGGCTGGCGTGCAGATCCTCGATCAGAGGGTCGAGGAAGGTGGACCGGTATTCGCCGTCGCCGACCGCACGGGCGCCGATGTACATGAACGCCAGCGCGACGAGGAACAGGCAGGTGTTGATCAGCGCCTGCGGTACCGGGACCGTCATCGTCAGCAGCGTCCCGTGGGTCGAACCCTT
Organism: Mycobacterium cajalii; assembly: GCF_045809005.2. Lineage (NCBI taxonomy): Bacteria > Bacillati > Actinomycetota > Actinomycetes > Mycobacteriales > Mycobacteriaceae > Mycobacterium > Mycobacterium cajalii. Next base: position 3,528,005 of record NZ_CM141436.1, on the reverse strand, counting down.
GCTGTGGGTCCATTCGGCGAGCAGGGGTTCGCTGAGCAGGATCAGGCCGAGAACGAAGAAGATCGTGGCGATGACCGCGGCCACCACCAGGATCTGCACCAGCTGCGAGGTGGCGAGCACGAACACGACGTTGAGGCGTTCGGCCCTGGTCAGGCGGGGGCTGACCGGCGGGTCCGGCATATCCGCAAAGGGCGTGTCGGCCAGCCGTTCGCAATCGTGGGGCGGGGCGGCAGTCGCCCGCAGCATCGGCCGGACCCGTTCCAGGCTCCCCGACACGACGAACGCCGCCGCGATGGCGACGAGAAACGCCAGCGCCAGCCAGAGCCGCTGCTGGCTGATCGTCGCCGCCATGAGCCAGACATAGGGGTTGAGGAATACCAGGACGGTCAGCAACACGACGGGCAGGGCTCGCACCGCCATGGAGCCGACTGCCGCGAGGTGCGACAACGTCATCCGCACCGCCCAGGCGAACACCGCCCCGACGCCGGAGGCGGTCAAGAGCAGCACCAGAGCCACCAGGGCGGCGATCCGCAGCACGTGAATCGGGCCGGTTTCGATGGTTCCGGTCATGGTCGCGAAGGCCACCGCGATGGCCGCGACGACCGTGCGGCTGCGGGTGCCCGACAACCGGGACACCAGCCAGCCGGCGACGGCGGCCAGCGGCAACATTGCCGCCAGAATGGCCAGCAGTCCCCATTCGACGGCCGTCGGGTTTCCGACGATGTCGACGTTGCGGTCGCCGGTGATCACCCAGATCGCGAGCTCGCAGCCCTCGGTCGTCGCGTAGGCCGCCAACACGGGCGCCGACCGGGGCCAGAGCCGCCGCCCCCGCGCCCGCGGTGTCAGCACCAGCGGCAGGCCGCGCGCCAGGAACCAACTCTCGGCCGCGTCACCCGCCGACGGTCCGGCCGGCGGACGGCGGCGAGGGCCCATGACGGCTCACCCTACGGCCGGGGCGCTTCGCGCGCTGGCGATATCGCCGCGTCCGGGTCGATGACCGAGCGCGGGCGTGGTCTTCGCCGCCGACTCCTCACGCCCCGCTTCGCGGGCCGCTCGGGTGTCTAGGGTCGTCGGGTTGGGTTGGATCGCCCGACTCCTCACGCCCCGCTTCGCGGGCCGCTTCGTCGTCGGGCCTAGGCTTATGGCATGCAACGGATTATCGGGACGGAGGTCGAGTACGGTATCTCGTCGCCGTCGGACCCGACCGCCAACCCGATCCTCACCTCGACACAGGCGGTGTTGGCCTACGCGGCGGCCGCCGGCATTCAGCGCGCCAAACGCACCCGCTGGGACTACGAGGTCGAGTCGCCGCTGCGCGACGCCCGCGGCTTCGATCTGAGTAGGTCGACGGGTCCGCCGCCGGTGGTCGACGCCGACGAGGTCGGCGCGGCCAACATGATCCTCACCAACGGGGCGCGGCTCTACGTCGACCACGCCCACCCGGAGTACTCCGCGCCCGAGTGCACCGACCCCCTGGACGCCGTGATCTGGGACAAGGCCGGCGAGCGTGTGATGGAAGCCGCCGCCCGCCACGTCGCCAGCGTGCCGGGCGCCGCGAAACTGCAGCTCTACAAGAACAACGTCGACGGCAAAGGCGCCTCCTACGGGGCGCACGAGAACTACCTGATGAGCCGGCAGACGCCGTTCTCGGCGATCATCGCCGGCCTGACCCCGTTTCTGGTGTCGCGCCAGGTGGTGACCGGCTCCGGTCGGGTGGGCATCGGCCCCTCTGGTGACGAGCCGGGCTTCCAGCTGTCGCAGCGTTCCGATTACATCGAGGTCGAGGTCGGGCTGGAGACCACGCTCAAGCGCGGGATCATCAACACCCGCGACGAGCCGCACGCCGACGCCGACAGGTACCGCCGGTTGCACGTGATCATCGGCGACGCCAATCTCGCGGAGACCTCGACCTACCTCAAGCTGGGCACCACCGCGCTCGTGCTCGACTTGATCGAAGAGGGCCCCGCCCACGGAATAGACCTCAGCGACCTGACCCTGGCCCGGCCGGTGCACGCGGTCCACGCCATCAGCCGCGATCCCGGCCTGCGAGCCACCGTCGCGCTGGCCGACGGTCGTGAACTGACCGGCCTTGCGCTACAGCGGGTTTACCTGGACCGGGTGGCAAAACTGGTCGACAGCCGCGACCCCGACCCGCGCGCGTCCGACGTCGTGGAGACCTGGGCGCACGTGCTCGACCAGCTCGAACGCGACCCCATGGACTGCGCCGAGGTGCTCGACTGGCCGGCCAAACTGCGACTGCTGGAAGGTTTTCGGCAGCGGGAGAACCTGAGCTGGTCGGCGCCGCGGCTGCACCTGGTGGATCTGCAATATTCCGACGTCCGGCTGGACAAGGGCCTGTACAACCGGCTGGTGGCGCGCGGATCCATGAAACGCCTGGTCAGCGAACAACAGGTGCTCAACGCCGTCGACAGTCCGCCCACGGACACCCGTGCCTACTTTCGCGGCGAATGCCTGCGCAGATTCGGTGCCGACATCGCGGCGGCAAGCTGGGACTCGGTCATATTCGATCTGGGCGGCGATTCGCTGGTCCGCATCCCCACCCTGGAACCGCTGCGGGGCAGCAAAGCGCACGTCGGGGCGCTGCTGGATTCGGTGGACAGCGCGGCCGAACTGGTCCAGCAGCTGACCAGCTGATATCCGGTGATCGATTGTTTGCGGGCCTGCGAAGCGCGACGGGCAGCGCGGGCCCGACAATACTGGTGTGGAGCCGGGAAACGTCGGAGTGGAACGGTAGGGTAGAGAAATACCAGCAGGCGCGTGACGCGGCTGTTAATCATGCAGGAGGCGGCGATGGCGCAGGAGCAGACCAAGCGTGGCGGTGGCGGCGGCGATGACGACGACATCACCGACACCGCGGCCGCGGGCCAGGAGCGCCGCGAGAAATTAGCCGAAGACACCGACGATCTGCTCGACGAGATTGACGACGTCCTCGAGGAGAACGCGGAGGACTTCGTCCGCGCGTACGTGCAGAAGGGTGGACAGTGACCTGGCAGTTTTCCGACCGCCTGCCCACTAACCCCGCGCTTTCCGAAGCCTCAGCCGTCGATTTGTCCTCGTTTGCCGATCTGCTGCGCCGCCAGGCGCCGGAGCTGCTGCCGGCCAGCCTGGGGGCCGGCGCTCAGGCCGGTGGGCAACTCGCCCACGGCACCACCATCGTCGCGCTGAAGTACCCCGGCGGCGTCGTCATCGCCGGTGACCGGCGCTCCACGCAGGGCAACATGATCGCGGGCCGCGACGTCAACAAGGTGTACATCACCGACGACTACACCGCGACCGGGATCGCCGGCACCGCCGCGATCGCCGTCGAGTTCGCCCGGCTGTACGCGGTCGAACTCGAGCATTACGAGAAGCTCGAGGGTGTGCCGCTGACGTTCCCCGGCAAGGTCAACCGGCTGGCCACCATGGTGCGCGGCAATCTGGGGGCCGCGATGCAGGGCCTCGTGGCGCTGCCGTTGCTGGCGGGTTATGACATCAACGCCGCGGACCCCCAGAAGGCGGGCCGGATCGTGTCGTTCGACGCCGCCGGCGGCTGGAACATGGAGGAAGAGGGCTACCAGTCGGTGGGATCGGGGTCGGTCTTCGCCAAGTCGTCGATGAAGAAGTTGTACGCGCAGGTGACCGATGCCGACTCCGCCCTGCGGGTGGCCATCGAGGCGCTCTACGATGCCGCCGACGACGACTCCGCCACCGGCGGCCCGGACCTGGTGCGGGGGATCTACCCCACGGCGGCCACCATCGGTGCCGAGGGCGCGGTCGAGGTGCCCGAAGAGCGCATCGCCGAACTGGCGCGTGAGGTCATCGAGAGTCGTTCGCGCGCCGACACCTTCGGCCCGGAGGCAGACCTGTGGGGAGAGTCATGAGCTTCCCGTATTTCATCTCGCCCGAGCAGGCGATGCGCGAGCGCAGCGAGCTCGCGCGCAAGGGAATCGCGCGCGGCCGCAGCGTGGTGGCGCTGACCTACGCCGACGGCGTGCTTTTCGTCGCCGACAATCCCTCGCGGCTGCTGCAGAAGATCAGCGAACTGTACGACCGGGTCGGTTTCGCGGCCGCGGGCAAGTTCAACGAGTTCGACAACCTGCGCCGTGGCGGCATCCAGTTCGCCGACACCCGCGGTTACGCCTACGCCCGCCGCGACGTCACCGGCCGCCAGTTGGCCAACGTCTACGCGCAGACGCTGGGCACGATCTTCACCGAGCAGGCCAAACCGTACGAGGTCGAGTTGTGTGTGGCCGAGGTCGCCCACCTCGGTGAGACCAAGCCGCCCGAGCTGTACCGGGTCACCTACGACGGCTCGATCGCCGACGAGCCGTACTTCGTCGTGATGGGTGGCACCACCGAGCCGGTCACCACCGCACTGAAGCAGTCCTACGCCGAGAACGCCGAGCTTCCCGACGCGGTGCGGATCGCCGTGAACGCGCTGCGGGCGGGCAGTGCCGAGACGTCGGGCAACGATCAGTCCTCCCTCGCAGTGGCCGGCCTCGAGGTCGCGGTCCTGGACGCCAACCGGCCGCGCCGCGCTTTCCGGCGGATCACCGGACCCGCGCTGGACGCGCTCCTACCGCAATCCGACAACGGTTCCGCGGACGGGGACTCGGGCGGCGCCGAGCCGTCGAAATAGCTCCGGCAGACGCGGCCGGGTGATGTTCGAGGGTGCCGTCGACGAGTCCCTGGCCGAATTCCGCGTGGTGGCACGGTAATCGGCGGTCCGGCCCCGCATTCGGCGTGGGTTGACCGGTGGCCGCGCACCTGTGCGGCGGGAACGGCGCCGCGACTGCTTCACCCGTCAAGGTCGGCAAAAACGTCACTTGCCGCCGCGCTTTCGCACCAGTGGCGCCCGCACCCAGTACGCTCGGTAAGGTGCAGCGGCGAATCATGGGCATCGAGACCGAGTTCGGTGTCACCTGCACCTTTCACGGCCACCGCCGGCTGTCCCCGGACGAGGTGGCCCGCTACCTCTTCCGCCGGGTGGTGTCGTGGGGGCGCAGCTCCAATGTTTTCTTGCGCAACGGCGCCCGTCTGTATCTCGACGTGGGCAGCCATCCCGAATACGCGACCGCGGAATGCGACAGCCTGGTGCAGTTGGTCACCCACGACCGGGCCGGCGAATGGGTGCTGGAAGACCTGCTGGTCGACGCCGAGCAGCGGCTCGCCGACGAGGGCATCGGCGGCGACATCTACCTGTTCAAGAACAACACCGACTCGGCCGGCAACTCCTACGGCTGCCACGAGAACTACCTGATCGTGCGGGCCGGCGAGTTCTCCCGGATCTCCGACGTGCTGCTGCCGTTCCTGGTCACGCGCCAGCTGATCTGCGGGGCCGGCAAAGTGCTGCAGACCCCCAAGGCGGCGACGTTCTGTCTCTCCCAGCGTGCCGAGCACATCTGGGAGGGTGTCTCGTCGGCCACCACGCGCAGCCGGCCGATCATCAACACGCGCGACGAGCCGCACGCCGATGCCGAGAAGTACCGCCGGCTGCACGTCATCGTGGGCGACTCGAACATGTGCGAAACCACCACCATGCTCAAGGTGGGCACCGCGGCCCTGGTGCTGGAGATGATCGAGGCCGGCGTTCCCTTCCGCGACTTCTCGCTGGACAACCCCATCCGGGCCATCCGCGAGGTCAGCCACGACACCACCGGGCGGCGGCCGGTCCGGCTGGCGGGTGGCCGTCAGGCCAGCGCGCTGGACATCCAGCGCGAGTACTACGCCCGCGCCGTCGAGCACCTGCAGACCCGGGAACCGAACGCCCAGGTCGAGCAGATCGTCGACCTGTGGGGCCGCCAACTCGATGCCGTCGAGAGCCAGGACTTCGCCAAGGTGGACACCGAGATCGACTGGGTGATCAAGCGCAAGCTGTTCCAGCGCTACCAGGACCGCTACAACATGGAGCTGTCCGACCCCAAGATCGCCCAGCTGGACCTGGCCTACCACGACATCAAGCGCGGCCGCGGTGTGTTCGATCTGCTGCAGCGCAAGGGCCTGGCCGCGCGCGTGACCACCGACGAGGACATCGCCGACGCCGTCGAGAACCCGCCGCAGACCACCCGCGCCCGGCTGCGCGGCGAGTTCATCAGCGCCGCACAGGCCGCGGGCCGCGACTTCACCGTCGACTGGGTGCACCTCAAGCTCAACGATCAGGCGCAGCGCACGGTGCTGTGCAAGGACCCGTTCCGGGCGGTCGACGAGCGGGTCAAGCGGCTCATCGCGAGCATGTAGCGAGTCTGCTGCGTGGCGGGAGACGCCGGCCGCGCGAACGCTTTAGGCTCGGGCGAATGGCGACCTCGAAAGTCGAGCGGCTGATGAACCTCGTCATCGCTTTGCTGTCCACCCGCGGCTACATCACCGCGGAGAAGATCAGGTCCAGCGTGGCGGGTTACACCGACAGCCCCAGCGTCGAGGCGTTCTCCCGGATGTTCGAGCGGGACAAGAACGAGCTGCGGGACCTGGGCATCCCCCTGGAGGTCGGCCGGGTCTCGGCCCTGGATCCCGCGGAGGGGTACCGGATCAACCGGGACGCCTACGCGTTGCCGCCGGTGCAGCTGACCCCGGACGAGGCGGCCGCCGTCGCGGTCGCCACGCAGCTGTGGGAGTCGCCGGAGATGGTCACCGCCACGCAGGGCGCGCTGCTCAAGTTGCGCGCCGCCGGGGTCGACGTGGATCCGGATGCCCCGGTGGCCATCGCCTCGCCGGCGGGGGTGCCGAGTCTGCGCGGTTCGGAGGATGTTCTCGGCGTGCTGCTGTCGGCGATCGAATCGGGGCAGGCGGTGCGGTTCGTGCATCGCCCGTCGCGGGCCGAGCCCTACACCACGCGCACCGTCGAACCGTGGGGCGTGGTGACGGAGAAGGGCCGCTGGTACCTGGTCGGGCACGACCGCGACCGCGACGACACGCGCATCTTCCGGCTGTCGCGCATCGGGGCCGAGGTCACGCCGATCGGACCGCGCGGTGCGATCACCGTGCCCGCCGGCGTGGACCTGCGCGGCATCGTGGCCGAGAAAATCGCCCGCGCCGGAGCGGAGGTCCCGACGGGCGAGCTGGCCCGGGTGTGGGTCGCCGACGGCCGGGCCACCGCGCTGCGGCGGGCGGGGAAGTCGGTGGGCGCGCGTCGGCTGGGCGACCGCGACGGCGAGGTGATCGAGATGGACATCGGATCCACCGAGCGCCTGGCGCGCGACGTCGCCGGATACGGGCCCGACGCCGTCGTGCTGGAGCCGCAGTCCCTGCGCGACGACGTGCTGGACAGGTTGCGCGCCCACGCGGGCGGGGAGGCAGGCCGGTGACACCCGTGTCCGCCCGGCTCGTCCGGCTGCTCAACATGGTGCCGTATTTCCAGGCCAACCCGCGGATCACCCGGGCCGAGGCCGCGGCCGGCCTGGGCGTGTCCGACAAGCAGCTGGAGGAGGACCTCAACCAGCTGTGGATGTGCGGTCTGCCCGGCTACTACCCGGGTGACCTCATCGACTTCGAGTTCTCCGGCGACACCATCGAGGTGACGTTCTCGGCGGGCATCGACCGGCCGCTCAAGCTCACCTCGCCCGAGGCGACCGGCCTGTTGGTGGCGCTGCGGGCACTGGCCGACATTCCGGGCGTCGTCGATCCCGAGGCGGCGCGCAGCGCGATCGCCAAGATCGAGGCCGCCGCCGGAGCCGTCGGGCACCAGGGCCCGGGGCCGGCGGCGGCCGCCGGCGAGCCGGCGCCGGCCGAGAGTCGCGTCGCGGCGGTGGTGCGCACGGCGCTGCAGGACCAGCACGCGCTGGTCCTCGATTACTACTCGGCCTCACGCGACACCCTGAGCAGCCGTGTCGTTGACCCCATCCGGGTCCTGCTGATCGGCGGCCACAGCTACCTGGAGGCGTGGTCGCGGGACGCGGAAGGGGTCCGGCTGTTTCGCTTCGACCGGATCGTGGACGCGCACCAGCTGGATGAACCGGCCGCTCCGCCCGAACCGGCGCGGCAGGCGCCGCCGGACACGTCGCTGTTCGACGGCGACCCGGCACTGCCGTCGGCCAGGCTGCGGGTGGCGCCCTCGGCGTCGTGGATGTTCGAGTACTACCCGATGCGGGAGGTCCGCGAGCTGGACGACGGATCGTGCGAGGCCGTGATGACGTACGCCTCGGACGAGTGGATGACGCGCCTGGTGCTGGGCTTCGGGCCGGCCGTCCGGGTGCTCGAACCGGAATCGCTGGCGCGGCGGGTGCGGCACGCCGCGGCGGCGGCGCTCGAGCTCTACGGGGGTCAAGATCAGACGTGACCGGTTCGGCCCCTACCACGCCGGGCTGCGGAGCCACCGGCATCGCGCCACCCTGCGGTAGCATCGGGTGGACGTCTGGAGGTAATGAACGTGGGCAGTCTTAGTCCGTGGCACTGGGCGATCCTCGCTGTCGTCGTGATCGTCCTGTTCGGTGCCAAGAAACTCCCCGATGCGGCACGCTCGCTGGGCAAGTCGATGCGCATCTTCAAATCCGAGATCCGTGAAATGCAGAGCGAGAGCAAATCGGAGGCGTCCGCGATCGACACGTCGTCGGCGAACCCCACTCCCGTGCAGGCGCAGCGAGTCGACCCTCCCGCGGCCACCGAGCAGGGTCACACTGAAGCACGCCCGGCATAGCGCGGCAGCATCTCCGTGGTGCCCGGTCACCACTGACCCGGCGTCGTGAACGTCTCCAAAGTTTCAGCGCGCACCGCCGCCGCGCTGAAGCGGCTCAATCCCCGTAACCGGCGCAGCCGCACCAATCCCGACGCGACGATGTCGCTGGTCGAGCACCTGACCGAGTTGCGCACCCGGCTGCTGCTCTCGCTGGCCGCGATCCTGATCACCACGATCTTCGGGTTCGTCTGGTACTCGCATCCGATCTTCGGGATGGAAAGCCTGGGCGAGTGGCTGCGCCATCCCTACTGTTCCCTGCCGGCGTCGGCGCGGGCGTCCATCAGCGCCGACGGGCAGTGCCGGCTGCTGGCCACCGCACCGTTCGACCAGTTCATGCTGCGGCTCAAGGTCGGGTTGACGGCCGGGGCGGTGCTGGCCTGCCCGGTGTGGCTGTACCAGCTCTGGGCGTTCATCACGCCGGGGCTGTACCGCAACGAGCGCCGTTTCGCGATCGGGTTCGTCGTCCCCGCCGCGGTGCTGTTCGCCGGCGGGGCCGTGCTGGCCTACTTCGTACTGTCCAAGGCGCTGGGCTTCCTGCTGACCGTGGGCAGCGACGTGCAGGTGACCGCGCTGTCCGGGGACCGGTACTTCGGCTTCCTGATCAACCTGCTGGTCGTTTTCGGGGTCAGCTTCGAATTCCCTCTGCTGATCGTCATGCTCAACATGGCCGGGTTGCTGACCTACCAGCGGCTCAAGGCCTGGCGGCGCGGCCTGATCTTCGGGATGTTCGTGTTCGCGGCGGTGTTCACGCCCGGCTCCGACCCGTTCTCGATGACGGCACTGGGCGTCGCGTTGTCGGTGCTTCTCGAGTTCGCCATCCAGATCGCCCGGCTGCACGACAAGCGCAAGTCCAGACGCGAAGCGCAGGCCGAGATCCCCGACGACGTGGCCTCGGTCATCGAGCGGCCCAGCCCGGTGCCCGAGCCGTCGTTCACCACCGGGCAGCACGACGATGTCACCTAGCCCGGCTTCCAGGCGCGAGCGCGCGTGTCTGCACAGCGACACGCCGCCAGGGACGACATTTTGCGTACCCTCGCGGCGCGCAAGGGCGGCCGCGTGACCGAGCTGGCCGAGCTGACGCGGTTCGTCACCGAGCTGCCGTTTGCCCTCGACGGCTTTCAGCGGCGGGCCTGCGAGGCGCTGGAACGGGGCCACGGTGTGCTGGTCTGCGCGCCGACCGGCGCCGGCAAGACGGTGGTCGGCGAATTCGCCGTGCACCTGGCGCTGGCGGCCGGCGGCAAGTGCTTCTACACCACGCCCCTCAAGGCGCTGAGCAACCAGAAGCACACCGACCTGACGGCGCGCTACGGTCGCGACCGCATCGGCCTGCTGACCGGCGACCTGTCGGTCAACGCCGATGCGCCGGTGGTGGTCATGACCACCGAAGTGCTGCGCAACATGCTCTACGCCAATTCCCCTGCCCTGCATGGGCTTTCCCATGTGGTGATGGACGAGGTGCACTTCCTCGCCGACCGGATGCGCGGTCCGGTGTGGGAGGAGGTCATCCTGCACCTGCCCGACGAGGTGCGCCTGGTCAGCCTGTCGGCGACGGTGAGCAACGCCGAGGAGTTCGGTGGCTGGATCCAGACCGTGCGGGGCGACACGACGGTGGTCGTCGACGAGCACCGGCCGGTGCCGCTGTGGCAACACGTGCTGGTGGGCAAACGGCTCTACGACCTGTTCGACTACCGCGGTTCCGAGGCCGGCCCGCCCCAGGACGGCAACCGCGAGCCGCGCGTCAACCCGGACCTGCTGCGCCACATCGCACACCGCCGCGAGGCGGACCGGATGTCGGACTGGCGAGGTCCCCGCCGGCACGGTTCCGGACGCCCGGGTGGCAGGCCGCGGTTCTACCGCCCGCCCGCCCGGCCCGACGTGATCGCGACCCTGGACTCCGAGGGCCTGCTACCGGCGATCACGTTCGTGTTCTCCCGGGCGGGTTGTGACGCCGCGGTCCACCAGTGCCTGCGCTCGCCGCTGCAGCTGACCACCCAGGAGGAGCGCGCGCAGATCGCCGAGGTGATCGACCACCGGTGCGGCGACCTCGCCGACGCCGACCTGGAGGTGCTCGGCTACTACGAGTGGCGCGAGGGCCTGCTGCGCGGCCTGGCGGCCCACCACGCCGGCATGCTGCCGGCGTTCCGGCACACCGTCGAGGACCTGTTCGCCGCCGGGCTGGTCAAGGCGGTGTTCGCCACCGAGACGCTGGCGCTGGGCATCAACATGCCCGCCCGCACGGTGGTGCTGGAGCGGCTGGTGAAGTTCAACGGCGAGCAGCACCTGCCGCTGACACCGGGGGAGTACACGCAGCTGACCGGGCGCGCCGGCAGGCGCGGCATCGACGTCGAGGGCCATGCGGTGGTGCTCTGGCAGCCCAGCGAGGAGACCACCGAACCGTCGGCGGTGGCCGGCCTGGCGTCGACCCGCACCTTCCCGCTGCGCAGTTCGTTCGCGCCGTCCTACAACATGACGATCAACCTGGTCCAGCACATGGGCCCGGAACAGGCGCACCAGCTGCTCGAGCAGTCCTTTGCCCAGTACCAGGCCGACCGATCGGTCGTCGGCCTGGTCCGTGGCATCGAGCGGGGCACCAAGATGCTCGACGAGATCGCCGCCGAACTGGGTGGGCCGAAGGCGCCGGTCCTGGACTACGCCCGGCTGCGCGCACGGATCACCGAATTGGAGCGCGCGCAATCGCGCGCCTCCCGGCTGCAACGCCGGCAGGCGGCCAGCGACGCGCTGGCCGCGCTGCGCAAAGGCGACATCATCAACATCACCCACGGCCGACGCGGCGGGCTTGCGGTGGTGCTCGAGTCGGCCCGCGACAGCGACGATCCGCGGCCCCTGGTGCTGACCGAACACCGGTGGGCGGGCCGGATCTCCTCGGCGGACTATTCGGGTGCGCCGGGTCCGCTCGGGTCGATGTCCTTGCCGAAGCACGTCGAACACCGCCAGCCGCGCGTGCGGCGCGATCTGGCATCGGCGCTGCGTTCGGCCGTGGCCGGACTGGCCGTCCCGTCGCGGCGCCGTGGCGGCGGTGACGGCGATGGCGAGTTCCACGATCCGGAGCTGGCGGAGTTGCGGGCGCAGCTGCGCCGGCATCCGTCGCACAACAGTCCCGGCCTGGAAGCGCAGGTTCGTCAGGCGGAGCGCTACCTGCGCATCGAACGGGACAACGCGCAGCTGGAGAAGAAGGTGGCCGCGGCCACCAATTCGCTGGCGCGCACCTTCGACCGGATCGTCGGGTTGCTCACCGAGCGTGGCTTCATCGAGGGCCCGGCCGCCGATCCTCACGTCACCGACCACGGCCGGCTGCTGGCCCGCATCTACAGCGAGAGCGACCTGCTGGTGGCCGAATGCCTGCGTACCGACGCGTGGGCGGGATTGAAGCCCGCCGAGTTGGCGGCGGTGGTCTCCGCGGTGCTCTACGAGACCCGGGGCGGCGACGGGTCCGGCTCCGTGTCCGCCGCGGAGGTGCCGACCCAGCGGTTGCGGCAGGCGCTGCAGCAGACGTCCCGGATGTCGACCGCGCTGCGCGCCGACGAGCAGGCCCACCGCATCGCCCCGAGCCGCGAGCCCGACGACGGCTTCGTCAACGTCATCTATCGCTGGGCGCGGACCGGCGATCTGACGGCGGCGCTGGCCGCCGCGGACGTCACGGGCACCGGTTCGCCGTTGCTGGCGGGAGACTTCGTGCGCTGGTGCCGGCAGGTGCTCGACCTGCTCGACCAGGTGCGCAACGCGGCCCTCGATCCTGAGCTGCGGGCGGCCGCCAAGCGGGCCATCAACGACGTTCGGCGCGGCGTCGTCGCTGTTGACGCCGGGTAGGCTGTGCCGAAGCTACGGTGAGACCGTAACGAGAAGCCAAGACGTCAAGGGGCTGAGGAGAAACGATGAGCGGACCGCAGGGATCCGAGCCGGACCAGCAGTGGCAACCGCCCGGTCACAGTGGCGACCAGTCCTCGGAACCGGCCCAGGAAGGATCGCCCTGGCAGCAGCAGCCGAACCAGGATGCGGGGTGGCAGACACCGGCCTACACGCCGCCCCCCGGGTATTCGCCGTACCAGCAGCAGGGGGAGCAGGCCTACCCGCAGCAGCAGTACCCGCAGCAGCCCGGCTATGGACAGCCGGAGCAGCAGTACGGTGGGCAAACCCCCCAGTACGGTCAATACGGCCAGCCGACTCAGTACGGTCAGTACGGCCAGCCGGGCCAGTACGCCCAGCCGGGCCAGTACGGCCAGCCCGGTCAGTACGCCCAGCCGGGTCAGTACGGTCAGTACGGCCAGCCGGGCCAGTATCCGCAGCAGTTCCCGCCCTATGAGCAACCGGGCAAGAAGCGCTCGACCACGCTGATCGTCGGGGTGGTCGGCGTGATCGCCTTTCTGCTCATCGCCGCCGTGCTGGTGCTCGGCTTCTGGGAGCCCGGCTTTTTCGTCACCACCAAGCTGGACATCAAAAAGGCCCAGACCGGCGTCCAACAGATCCTGTCGGATGAGACCAACGGCTACGGCGCCCGCAACGTCAAAGACGTCAAGTGCAACAACGGCGCCGACCCGACCGTCAAGAAGGGTGCCAGCTTCGATTGCAGCGTGAGCATCGACGGCGCGCAGAAGCACGTGACGGTGACCTTCCAGGACAACAAGGGCACCTACGAGGTCGGCCGGCCCCAGTAGGGGCGGTCAACCCGGCAGCGCGTCGAGCGCCTTCTGCAGCCGCGCGATCGACGAGCCGACACCCAGCTCGGTGGCCAGTTCGGCGGTGCGCTGCGGGTCGGCGGCCGTCAGGGGCAGCGCGTCGGTCGGAGTCGACAGGGTGAACGGCGCGTCGGTGGCCACCCGTACCACCGGTTGGGCGGCCTCGATGTAGTCGGCGGCGGCCAGCAGTTTCGCGCGAAGCCCCTTGGCCATCTTCGATTTCGGGTCGTCGGCGGCGGCGACGATCTGCTGCAGCGAGCCGTACTGTGCCAGCAGCGTCGCCGCCGTCTTCTCGCCGATGCCCGGCACGCCGGGCAGACCGTCGGACGGATCGCCGCGCAACAATGCCAGCTCGGCATAGGCCGCCCCGGCCCGCCGCGCCGGCACCCCGTAGTGGTCGGACACCTCGGCGGGGCCGAACAGGGTCGCGTTGGTCAGCCCGCGGCCCAGGTAGAGCACCCGCACCGGCACCGGGTCGTCGGTGACCACCTGCAGCAGGTCGCGGTCGCCGCTGACCACGACGACCGGGTCGTCGCGTTCCCGCGCCGCCAGCGTGCCCAGCACGTCGTCTGCCTCGAATCCGACCGCACCGGCCATCGGGATCCCGAACGCGTCGAGCAGGTCGGTGATCATGTCGACCTGCGGGGTCAGATCGTCCGGGACTTCCTCGACGTCGGGTTGGCCCTCGGGTTCCGGCCCGCCGACTTCCTGAGCCACCCGGTGCGCCTTGTAGGACGGGATCAGGTCCACCCGGAACTGCGGCCGCCAATCCAGGTCCAGGCACACCGCCAGCCGGCCGGGCCGCTGCCGGGTGATCACCACGGCCATGGAGTCGATGAAGCCGCGGACGGCGTTGACCGGCCGGCCGTCGGGAGCGGTGATCGAGGAGGGCACGCCGAAGTACGAGCGGAACCACATGCTGGCGCCGTCGAGCAGCAACAGTGGTGATCGCATGCCGGGTATGGTCTCACGCCGTCGGTGCCGCACCGGGCTAGCCTGGCTGGCGTGGACTCTGACCGATTCGACGCGAGCGTGTATGCCCGCCGCCTGGCGGCGGCGTCCGCCGCGACCGCCGACGCGGGTCTCGACGCCCTGGTGATCACCCCGGGCTATGACCTGCGGTACCTCTGCGGCTCGCGGGCCCAGACGTTCGAACGGCTCACCGCGCTGGTGTTGCCGGCCTGCGGCGATCCGATGGTCGTGGTGCCGCGCCTCGAGCTGGCCTCCCTGAAGGGATCTGCGATCACCGAACTGGGCTTGGCAGTGCGCGATTGGGTCGACGGCGACGATCCCTACGCGCTGGTGAGTGCGGCGTTGGGCGGCGGCCCCGTCGCGGCCGCCGTCACCGATTCCATGCCGGCGCTGCACCTGCTGCCGCTGGCAGGGGCGCTCGGCGTGCTGCCGGTGCTGGCCACCGGGGTGATGCGCGGGCTGCGGATGGTCAAGGAGCAGGGTGAGATCGACGCGTTGCGCAAGGCCGGTGCGGCCATCGACCGGGTGCACGCCCGGGTGCCGGAGTTCCTCGTTCCCGGCCGCACCGAAGCCGACGTGGCCGCCGACATCGCCGAAGCCATTGTCGCCGAGGGGCATTCGGACGTCGCGTTCGTCATCGTCGGCTCGGGACCGCACGGCGCCGATCCGCACCACGGCTACTCGGACCGCGAACTGCGGGTAGGCGACATCGTCGTCGTCGACATCGGGGGAGCCTATGAGCCCGGTTATCACTCCGACTGCACCCGCACCTACAGCATCGGGGACCCCGAACCCGAGGTGGCCCAACACTATTCGGTGCTTGAGCGCGCCCAGCGCGCGGCCTTCGGCGCGGTGCGGCCGGGCGTGAGCGCCGAGCAGGTCGACGCCGCGGCCCGCGATGTGCTGGCCGAGGCGGGGCTCGCGGAGTATTTCGTGCACCGCACCGGGCACGGGATCGGCCTGTCGGTGCACGAAGAGCCCTACATCGTCTCCGGCAACGACCTGCCGCTGGCGGAAGGGATGGCCTTTTCCATCGAGCCGGGCATCTACTTCCCCGGCCGGTGGGGTGCGCGCATCGAGGACATCGTCGTCGTCACCGCCGACGGCGCCCTGGCCGTCAACAACCGGCCGCATGAGTTGGTCGTGGTGCCCGCGTAGGTTGGGCGGGGTGTCACTCCTGGGGGATCTCACGTTGCTTCCGCTTCGCGTCGCACGCCACATCGCCGGCGCCGTCGCGCACACCCTCGCGCCCGGACCGGCCCCGCCCGCCGAGCTGGTCGTGGTCGGCGGCATGCCCGAAGGCGTACCGCCGGCGGCGCTGTGGCCCGAGCCGCCGCTTCCCGTGCCGTCGGACTGGCCGTTCGGCGAGGAGTTCCCCCGCACCTGCGGCGCGGGCCGGGTGGCCGGCGGTGCCTTCTTCTGGACCGACTTCATCTACGACGACCACGGCGCGACGGGCCTGCCCGTCGGGGACCTGAAGATCCAGGCGCCACCCCGGGGCACCTACGTCTATCCGGCCGGTCCCGCGGCCCGCAACGGCGCCGACATCTTCCGGGTCGCCATCGGGCTCACCGACACCGACATCTGGTGGCGAATCGACTGGAACACGCTGCTGGACGCCTCGGTGCCGATCGCGCTGTTCGTCATCGGCACCGGTCGCGGCCGCTCGGCCGCCGCGACCTGGCCCGCCGGGGCCGGCGTGCGGTCGACGGGCGTCGACCTGGCGTTGCGCATCTCGGGGCGCGGCGCCGCGCTGATCGATCTGGCTTCGCAGGTGAGCACGCCGGTCGAGCACAGCGTGGACATGGAGTCGCGGTCGTTTCTGGCGCGGGTGCCGAGGTCGCTGGCCGATCCCGCCGGGAGCTGGACGGTGCGGGTGGGCGCGGGCCTGGCAAACGAGGCCGGCGACGGGTTCGCCGACGTGCCCGCCGACCACGGCGCGCTCCCGGGCCAGCCCAACGTGTACAACGTCGCCTTCCGCACCAACGCGCAGGAAGCGCCGCACCTGAACTTCTGGTCCGACGCGGCGCAGGCCGCGGCGCTGACCAAGGGCGACGTGTCGGAGTTCGCCGTCACGGTGGCATGGGACCGGCTCGCGTCCGGCCAGACCGATCCCGACCCGGTCGTCACCGGCCCGTCGACGCGGTGGTACGTGTCCTCCGTCGAGCTGGGTCAGGGGGTCGCCCCCGACGACATTCTCAGCCTCAAGCCGCAGTTCCTCGGGCGCGTCCAGCCCTATTCGATCTGCGTGCCGTCGAGCTTCAAGCCCGGCCAGACGCTGCCGCTGACACTGCTGCTGCACTCGCTGGCGCTCGGTCAGAGCCAGTTCGCCGCGATCGACCCGCGCCTGCTGCACGAGGTCTGCGAGGGCCGCGACTCGGTGGTGATCACGCCGCTGGCCCGAGGGCCGTCGACCTGGTATTTCGGCACCGGGGAGCTCGACGTCTGGGAAGTGTGGGCGCGGGTGGCCGAACAGCTCGGCACCGACCCCAACCGCACCGTGATCTCGGGCTACTCGATGGGCGGGTACGCGGCCTACAAGCTGGGCCTGAGCTACCCCGAGGTGTTCGCGCAGGCCGTGGTGCTGGCGGGACCACCGGCGTGCGGCATCCGGTTGCTTCCCGATGTCGACATCCCGGCCGACGTCGATCCGGACTCGACCTGCGCCCGCGAAGGCGACACGTGGAAGCTGCTGGTGAACGCCCGCTGGCTGCCCTACGTCATCGCCCAGGGGCTGATCGACGAGCTGGTGCCGTTCGCCTCGGTCGCCGAGCAGGTACTCGAGCTCGACCGGCTGGGCTATCGCCACCGGTTCACGACCTACCCGCTCGAGGACCACCTCGCCTGGGTGCTCCAGGACAAGTTCGAGGATCCGATCTCCCACATGGGAACCGGCCTGCGCCAAGCCGATCCGGGACACATCACCTTCGCGTGGTACCCGCAGCTGGTGCACCCCGACCTGGGTATCGGGCCGCACCGGGTGTGGTGGTTGTCGGATCTGACGGCCGATCCCGCGCTGACGGAGCGGCGCGGCGCCGTCGCGGAAGTCGACGCGCGGTCCTACGCGCGGCCGGACCCGACGCACACGGTGCACTATCACCGCGGCGTGGTGCTGAACTTCGACCCGACCCCCGGGGTGTACAGCGCGCTGGACTGGCGGGTGGGGGCACCCCCGGCCCCGATGCCGTATCTGACGCTGCGGTTGACCGGGGTCGCCGGCCTCACGGTGGACGTTGCGCGTGCCGGTCTGGCCGCGTTGCCGGCGTCGACGATCTTGGTGACCACCGACACCGCCGCGCAGGTCACGCTCGGCGGGCTGCCGGTAGGGGTCGAGGTGCGTCTGGATGACGAGCCGGCGGGCTCGCCCGTCGCGGTGCCGGCCGGGCACCACCGGATCACGTTGGGAGCGCGCCGGCCTGTTAATGCGTGAGTTGTGCTGTTTTGTTCGTGAGGGCTAACGTGGCGGCGCGGTCCTTGGGTGATTAGCGCCGGCGGGCGGGCTGGGCGAGAATTCCGCGCGTGACTGGGTTGGCGGTGGACCCTGCGGTGTTGTCTGCTGCGGGCGCCGCCGTGGTGGGCGCCGGCGACGGTCTGGCCGCCAATCTCACGGTGCTCACGGGTGGGTTTGCGGCCAGCACCGGGCACGATCATGCCGGGACGGTGTTCGGGTTGGCGTATCAGTGCGCGGCCGAGTCGCTGGTGAGCGCGGCCGCGGCCGTGGTCAACGCGTGCCGGTTCAACGGGGCCAAGATCGAGCTTTCGGCGTCGAACTACTCGCGGGCCGAGGCGGCGTCGACACTGGGTGGGGGTGCCGGGGTGCTGTCGGCGTCGCCGGATCCGGTCACGATCGCCGCGCCCGGGCCGCCGGGGACCCTTGGGTCCGGGGCAGCCGCCGCCGTGGTGGGCGCTGGTGCAGGCGTTCGTCGATGACGTGTGGCCCGACGCCGATGTGGGCGCGTTGTATGCCGCGGCGGGGTGTTGGCGTAGTTTCGGTGCGGCGATCGGCGGGGTGCAGGGTGCGCTGGGCGCGTCCAATGCGCTCGTCGGTGAGCAGCAGATCCCCGAGGGCGCGCAGATCGGTGCGGTGTTGTCGCAGCTCGGTGAGCACGCCAACAGCGTCGGCGCGCAATGCGGGAAGCTGGCCGCGACCCTCGACCGGTTCGCCGACGAGGTGAGCCACGCCCAGAACGCGATCCGGGACCTGTTGCAACGGCTGGGGTCGCTGGCCGATATCGGCCACGATGTGGTGTTGGTCTTGGAGGGCAAGGCGTTCGACGAGGTCAAGAGGATCGCCGAGGACATCAACGCGGTTCTGCACAATCTGGGTCGCGAGGCGCGGGCGTTCGAACAGTCGATGGATGAGGGCGTGTAGGTCATCGACGGCCTGGTGGTCGGGATGGAAAGGTTCCTGCGCGGCCAGTTCACCCATTTTCTGGGCCAGCAGGTCGGCAATCAGGTCGCGGCGACGTTCGCCACCTGGGTCAACACCGGTGAGGGGTTCCTCAAAGGCGCCTACGAGATGGCCAAAGGGATCGAGGGGTTGGATCCGCGGTGGTTTGTGCTGGACCCTGAGGGCGCGGCGCCCGCCTGGAAGGGCATGACCAGGACGGGCCTGCTCAACCACATCCTCAACCCACAGGATGCTGTGGACGCCGACAAGCAGATGTTCAGATCGCTGCTGCATTTGGATGATTGGCGCGGCGATCGGCCGGGATTGGGGTTGGGGGAGAACCTTTTTGACGTCGGGATGCTGGTTGTGCCCGGGGTCGGTGAGGCCGGGGCCGGGGCCAAGGGGGCTGCGGCGGCGGGGCGGGCCGCCGAGGAGGGTGGTCAGGCCGCCGATGTCGTCGGCGTTGCCGGGCGCGGTGCGGGAGCCGCCGGTCGGGTCGCCGGCGCCGGCGGCGCGTTGGGAGATATCGGCAAGGCCAGTTCCGGGCTGACCAAAGACCTCGACGGCCTCAGCCGGGACCTGACCCCCCGGGCCGAGGCCCCGCTGGGTGGCCAACCCGTCGGACTGCCGCCCGACAAACCGCCCGCGGCGCCCGTCGAGCACCCACCGCACCCGGCCGAGCACCCGCCCGCGGGTGGCGCGCACGAGCCGGCTGTTCCGGCCGGTGGACCGCACGGATCGGCGCCCCGAGCCGCGGGTCGCCCACCTCAGCCTGCGGGGGCGCCGGCCACCCCGCCGCAGGGTCTTGCGTCCGTTACTCCGCAGCTGACAGAACACGCACCGGCCCGGGCGCCGGCATCACCTGGCCCAGAAGCCGCCGAGGCGGCACCGGCACCCGCCGCCGCACACTCACCACCAGCAGCAGCCCCCGCCTCGCCCGCATCTCGCCCGCCGGGGCCCAGCCTCACATCGCCGAGCGGTCGCCCATTCGAAACGCCCGCACCACATGGCGCCGGCGTACACGGACCAGGTGACGGTATTCCACCCGGCGACAGGCCACACGAGTCGAATGGCCGTGTTCCCCATGAACACGGCGACGGAGATCCACGGGAAAGGCACCGGCACGGGCAGGAAACCCACGACGGAGATCACGGCCCTGGTGACGGTGGCCGCGCGGACGAGCCGCATACCGGGCGTCAGGATCCAGTCCACTCCGACGAACCAACCGGAGACGGATGGCATCGTTTAACCGACGGGCCAATCGACGAGCACTATGGCGAACCCTTGCCAGAACATTGGGACTTCGCAGATAATCCGGTTGATCCGGCACGAATTAATCCGTCCGTGGCGAAACTGGTCAAGGATCCTGACGCGCCATTCGGGCGCGATCCGCAAGGACACGTTTACACGCAACAGGAATATGCAGAACGTTTCAATATGCTAGGAGAAAAGGGCGAACATTGGTTCAATTTCCCGCTGAACGACGGCGCCGTACCGCATACTCGGGTGGTCTACACCAAGGCGGAGCATTACCTCCGGGATCATGGTCCGCTACTGGATCGTATTGGCAAAACAAATGGTAAGTATTTGGCAGTGATGGAAAACGGCCAACCCGCCTCTTGGGAAGGGCGTGCCCTGCATGTCAACTCGCTGCACGATCCCTATAATTCGTATACCCTCGGTCAGCTACCAGAAGAATGGACAATCGAGGTTTCAGAGGTGGCGCCTGGGGTGGGGCAGTCGGGTGGCTCGATCCAAGTCCGGGTACTGGACGACGAGGGCAACGCGAGGAGCGTCGTCGACCTGATCAGAAAAGGTGTATTGCGAACGTGACGAGCAGCGTGGATCTCACTCCGGACGTGCAGCACTGGCTTCGTCTCGCAGGCTTGGACATGATTCAAGGCTCGCAGACAAACGACGGCCGAACGATTATCTGGAACAGCGGCGGAGAAGTGCGTAACTTTATCGACTTTTCAGATGGTTGGTACATCATCACAGAGTCCGATCGCATGGGGCCTGAAGCATTTAGTTTCGCAGGAGCATCTATGCAAATCATAGAAAAATACCTCTATGGCGCTTTCGGGGGGGTAGTAAGGGGTGATGACTTGCCCTCCGTGAGAGTGCCATTTGACCGCGAAGAATTGTATCCGGGATACAGCATCGGGAAGGTATTATTCGAGGGACGTGAGCGGCGTACGCTCGTTGATCACGCCGGGAAAGTTGTTGCAATTGCCGCTATCGATAGACTGGTCGAACTATCGCATTACTTGAATGTATCTATCGAAATTATTAAAGGCTCGTACCTTGCTGCCGACGGCAAGCCCCTCTTTGCTGTATGGCGTGACATCAAAAACTGAACGGCGACCATATCCAGGTATCATGAGGCTCGTCTGGCCGTCGTCGAAGGGTTCTTTGCATGAAGCCGAGGCAGGATCTGAAGATTTATGGGGTCAAATAAGAGATCTCGGGCTAGCGGCGACCGCTGCCGCTATCCGTCGCCCCGCTCGAGCAGCGTCGAGGACCCCAGCACCCGCTCCACCTGCACCTCGATGACCACCCGTCGCGGGTTGGGCTTGGGAGTTCGGTAGCGCTGGGCGTAGCGCAGCTCGGCGTCGCGCACGGCGTCGGCATCGCTGTTGACCTTGGACCGGCCTTCCAGCGACAGCCATCGCGCACCGTCGACCTGGCTCAGCACGGCGACACCGGCGCGGTCGGCGTTGACCGCCTTCTGCGACCCGCCGGTGGTGATGACCCGCGCGATGTGGGTCTTGGGATCGAAGGTGAATCCCACCGCCACGACGTGCGGTGAACCGTCGTTGCGCAGCGTGGTCAGCATGGCCAGATGACGTTCGGACAGGAATGCCAGCGCGTCGTCGGTGAGCCGGGTAGTGGTGTTCGCCATCACCGCCCACGCTAGCGCAGGTGATAATCGCAGCCGTGGATGACACGGGCGCAGGCCCGATACTGATCCTGGGCGGCCGTAGCGAGATCGGCGTCGAACTCGCCCGCCGCCTGGCTCCCGGCGCGACGGTGGTGCTGGCCGCCCGCAACGCCGACCGGCTCGACGAGCAGGTCGCCACGTTGAAAGCCGCCGGCGCGGCGGCAGTGCACACCGAAGAGTTCGACGCCGATGACCTGACCTCGCACGGCCCGTTCGTCGCCTCGGTCGTCGACCAGCACGGCCCCATCACGACCGCCGTGCTGGCCTTCGGCGTCCTGGGTGACCAGGCCCGCGCCGAAACCGACGCCGCCCACGCCGCCGCCATCGTGCGCACCGACTTCGTCGCGCAGGTCAGCATGCTGACCCACTTGGCGACGACGATGCGTCAAGCCGGCAAGGGCTCGCTGGTGGTGTTCTCCTCGGTGGCCGGGATCCGGGTGCGCCGCGCCAACTACGTGTACGGTTCGGCCAAGGCGGGTCTGGACGGCTTCGCCAGCGGCCTGTCCGACGCGCTGCACGGCAGCGGCGTCAGCCTGCTGATCGTCCGCCCGGGATTCGTGATCGGGCGCATGACGCAGGGCATGTCGCCCGCGCCGCTGTCGAGCACCCCGCAGCAGGTGGCCGAGGCTACCGCGCACGCGCTGGCAAAGGGGCGGCGCACGGTGTGGATCCCGTGGGCGCTGCGGCCGGTGTTCTTCGCGATGCGGTTGTTGCCGCAGTTCGTGTGGCGCAGGATGCCCCGATGATCCGCGCCGCCGACGATGCAGAGCGGCGCTCATGATCGTCGTGGTCGGGATCGGCGCCGACGGCATGGCGGGCCTGTCGCCGGCGTCACGCACCGAATTGACAAGAGCCACGGTTATTTACGGCGCAAAACGGCAACTCGCCCTGCTCGACGACACCGTCACCGCCGAACGTCGGGAGTGGCCGTCGCCGATGCTTCCCGCCCTGCGGAACCTGCCCGCCGACGTCCACGTCGTGGCCAGCGGCGACCCGCTGATGCACGGCATCGGCGGCACCCTCATCCGGCTGTTCGGCGCGGGCCGGGTCACCGTTCTGCCGCACGTCTCGTCGGTCACGCTGGCCTGCGCCCGGATGGGCTGGAACGCCCACGACACCGAGGTGATCAGCCTGGTCACCGCGCGGCCCGACACCGCGGTGCGCCGCGGCGGCCGGGCGATCGTGCTCTCGCGCGACCACACCACACCCGCAACGCTGGCGGGACTGCTCGACGCCCACGGCCGCGGCGCTTCCACGATGACCACCCTCGAACAGCTCGGCGGCCCGGGCGAACGCCGCCGCGACGGCACCGCGGGGCAGTGGGCCCACGACGCCGCGCCGGACGTCGACGACCTCCACGTGATCGCCATCCACTACCTGCCCGACGAACGCATCTCGCCGCTGCCCGACGACGCGTTCGTGCACGACGGCCAGATCACCAAACACGCGATGCGTGCGGTGACCCTGGCTGCGCTGGCGCCGCGGCCCGGCGAGCGGTTGTGGGACGTCGGCGCGGGATCGGGCAGCATCGGTGTCGAGTGGTGCCGCAGCTGGCCGGGCTGCAGCGCGGTCGCGTTCGAGCGCGACGAAAAACGCCGCCACAACGTCGAATTCAACGCCGCCGCCTCGGGCGTGACCATCGACGTGCGCGGCGACGCGCCGCGGGCGTTCGACGGGGCCGGAACCCCGTCGGCGATCTTCGTCGGCGGTGGCCTGACCCAACCGGGTCTGCTCGACGCATGCTTCGACAACTTGCCCCGGGGCGGGCGATTGGTCGCCAACGTGGTCACCGCCGAATCGGAAGCCGCGCTGATCCACGCACATTCACGATTCGGTGGACTGCTGCGACGTTTCCAGCACTATCAGGGCGAACGCCTGGGCGAGTTCACCGGCTGGCGCCCGCAGTACCCGGTCACCCAGTGGTCGGTGACGCGGTGACGGTCTACTTCATCGGGGCGGGCCCCGGCGCCGCGGATCTGATCACCGTGCGCGGCCAGCGAATCCTGCAGCGATGCGGGACATGCCTCTACGCGGGATCGATCATGCCCGACGACCTGGTGTCGCTGTGCCCGCCCGACGCGAAAGTCGTTGACACCGGCCCGCTCACGCTCGAGCAGATCGTCGCCGAGCTGGCCGACGCCGACGCCGCCGGTCACGACGTGGCGCGGCTGCACTCCGGCGATCCGTCGCTCTACAGCGCCCTGGCCGAGCAGTGCCGTCGGCTCGACGCCCTGGGCATCGGCTACGAGGTCGTCCCCGGCGTTCCGGCTTTCGCCGCGGCCGCGGCCGCGCTGAAGCGAGAGCTGACCGTTCCCGGGGTGGCGCAGACCGTGACGCTGACCCGGATCGCCACGCTGTCGACCCCCATGCCGCCCGGGGAGGACCTGACCGCGCTCGCCCGATCCGGCGCCACCCTGGTCCTGCACCTGGCCGCCGCCCAGATCGATGCCATCGTCCCACAGCTGCTCGCGGGCGGTTACCGCCCCGAAACGCCCGCCGCGGTAGTGGCTTTCGCGAGCTGGCCGATGGAGAGCGTGCTGCGCGGCACGCTCGCCGACATCGCCGGGCAGATGCACGACGCCGGTGTCACCCGGACCGCCGTCATCGTCGTCGGTGACGTGCTGGCCGCGCAGGGATTCACCGACAGCTACCTGTATTCGAGCGGGCGGACCCGAGGGAGCAGGCACTGATGCGGGTGTTGCTGCTCGGCGGCACCGCCGAGGCGCGGGCACTGGCCCGGACCCTGCATCCACGGGTCGGCATCGTGAGCTCGCTGGCCGGCCGCGTGCCCGACCCCGCCCTGCCGGTCGGGCCCGTGCGCATCGGCGGATTCGGCGGCGTCGACGGGCTGCGGCGCTGGCTGCAGGACGAGGGCATCGACGCCGTCGTCGACGCCACCCACCCATTCGCGTCGACCATGACCGCCCACGCCGCCCAGGCGTGCAGCGAATTGCGGATGCCACACCTGGTGTTGGCCCGCCCGGCCTGGGACCCGGGCGCGGCGATCGTCGTCGCGTCCGACACCGAAGCGGCCGAAGTCGTCGCCGGGCAAAGCTATTCGCGGGTGTTTCTCACCACGGGCCGGTCGGGCGTCGGGGCATTCGCCGGCAGCGACGCGTGGTTTCTGATCCGCGCGGTGACCGCGCCGGACGGCGCCGGGATGCCGCGTCGTCGTCACCTGCTCCTTTCCCGCGGTCCGTATCGTTATGACGACGAGCTCACCCTGTTGCGCGAGCACCGCATCGACGCACTGGTGACGAAGAACAGCGGCGGGGACATGACCCGGGCGAAGCTGGATGCCGCCGCCGCGCTGGACGTTGCTGTCGTGATGGTGGCGCGGCCGGCGCTGCCGGCGGGCGTGCAAACCACGGACACGGTCGATGCGGCCGCCGAATGGGTCAGCGGTCTGGGTGCCCCGGGGTGAGGGATGTGCTACCCGATTCACGCAGCCGGCAGGCTGTTTCGTGCCGTCGTGATCGGTCGTCACCGGGCCGTCCAGAATACGGTGGGGGGTATGGTATAAATTGTGCTGCGGGCGCGTAACCAGGCCACAAACCGCACGTCAGATGGCTGAAGGCCACTGCCCACAGGGTCGAATGGCCCTATAAGCTGCAATGGCGCAGGGGTGAAACTGCCAATGAGCAAACCCGGTGGAACCAGGTCACGAGCGAAAGGAAACCCCGATGTTGGCCTTTCTCAAGAAGGCTTGGGTACCTCTCGTCGTCGTGGTGGCAGTCGCCCTGGGTGCCGTCGCGGTCATCAATCTTCGCGGCGTGTTCGGCTCCGAGGAGATCTTCACGGCCACCGGCAGCAGCGCCGAACCGCTCAAACCATCCCACGTCAAGCGGGTGACATACGAGGTCTACGGGCCCGCTGACACGGTCGGAAGCGTGAGCTACCTGGACATGAGAGCCCAGCCGGAGCAGGCGAACTTCACCAGCCTGCCCTGGACCTACACGATCACCACCACCGTGCCGGCGGTGATCGCCAACCTGGTGGCACAAGGCAACAGCGACACCATCGGGTGCCGCATAACCGTCAACGGCGAGGTCAAAGACGAGCGGTCGGCGGACGGCCACCACGCCCAAACCTCTTGCTTGGTGAAAGCCGGATGAACACAGACACCGAAGCGCGCCCGAAATTCATGCGATTCGTCCGCAACTTCGCGGTCCCGATCATCATCGGGTGGCTGCTGCTGACCGCGGCCGTCAACCTGCTCGTGCCGCCGATCGAGTCGGTCGCCAGAAACCACGCGGTCACCATGTCGCCGCAGGACGCGCCGGCGATGATCGCCGCGAAGCGCATCGGCGCAACGTTCCACGAGTCCGACTCCGACAGCATCGCGATGGTCGTCCTGGAGAGCGATCACAAACTCGGCCCGGACGCGCACCGCTACTACGACGGCCTGGTGCGCAAGCTCGACGCCGACCACAAGCACGTGCAGCACGTCCAGAACGTGTGGGGGGACCCGCTCACCGCCGCCGGTGTGGAAAGCCGGGACGGCAAAGCCGCCTACGTCCAGCTCAACCTGGCCGGCAACCAGGGCAGCACCCTGGGCAACGAGTCCGTCAAAGCGGTCCGGGAGACCATCGACCACTCATCGCCGCCCCAGGGACTCAAGGTCTACCTCACCGGCCCGGCCGCGCTGACGACGGACATGAACGAAGCCGCCGACAAGAGCATGTTCACGATGATGGGCGTCACGGGCGTCGTCATCATGATCATGCTGTTCATCGCCTACCGTTCCGTCAGCACGGTGCTGCTCGTCCTGGTCATGGTCGGCTTCGAGATGGGCACGGCCAGAGGCCTTGTCGCGATACTCGGAAACTACGACCTGCTGGGGTTCTCGACGTTCGTCGTCGCCATGCTGTCCTCGTTGGCGATCGCGGCGGGAACCGACTACGCGATCTTCCTCATCGGCCGCTACCAGGAAGCGCGTCAGGCCGGTCTGGACCGGGAAGCCGCGTACTACAGCATGTTCCGCGGCACCTTCCACATCATCCTGGGATCTGGGCTGACGATCGCCGGCGCCACCTTCTGCCTCCACCTGGCGCGGCTGTCGTACTTCAGGGCGCTGGGCATTCCCTCGGCGCTGGGCCTGCTGGTCGTGGTCGCGGGCGCGCTCACCGCGGCACCGGCCGTTGTCGCCGTGGCCAGTCGGTTCGGCCTGCTGGACCCGAAACGCGCCGTCAAGGTCCACGGCTGGCGGCGCATCGGCACCGCGACGGTGCGCTGGCCCGGCCCGGTGTTCGCGGCCTCGCTGGCCATCGCGATCGTGGGCATCCTCATCATGCCGACGATGAAGATCAGCTACAACGACCGCTACTACATCCCGAAAGACCTGCCGTCGAACGTCGGCTATGAGGCCGCCGAGCGCCATTTCAGCGCCGCCACGATGAATCCCGACATCCTCATGATCGAGAGCGATCACGACATGCGGAACACCGGCGACATGATCATCCTGGACCGGGTCGCCAAAGACGTCTTCCGCTCGCCGGGCATCGCCATGGTGCAAAGCATCACCCGGCCGCTGGGCGGCCCGATCGAACACACGTCCATACCGTTCCAGATCAGCGCCCAGTCGATCCCGATCCAGGAGAACCTTCAGTTCATGAAGGACCGGATGGGTGACATGCTCAAGATGAGCGACGACCTGGGCGCCATGATCGGGTCGATGGAGCGCATGCAGGGCCTGATGGCCCGGATGAGCAACTCGACTCACCGCATGGTCGGCGACATGCACGCCATGCAGACGACGCTGGACGAGATGCGCGACCACCTGGCGGACTTCGACGACTTCGCGCGGCCGCTGCGCGGCTACCTGTACTGGGAACAGCACTGCTACAACATCCCGGTCTGCTGGGCCACGAGGTCGGTGTTCGAGGCGATCGACGGCGTCGACAAGTTCAGCGAGAACATGAGCACGCTGATCAAGGACGTCAACAACATCGACGCGATCATGCCGCAGATGGTGGCCGAGTTTCCGCCGATCATCGCCGTCGCCAAGTCGATGCGGGGCAGCCTGCTCACCATCCACAGCAGCTTCTCCGGGCTGGTCACGCAGATGTCGCAGATGACCGACACCGCGAGCGCGATGGGCCAGGCGTTCGACGCGTCCCGGAGCGGGGACTACTTCTACCTGCCGCCGGAAGCCTTCCAGAACGCCGACTTTCAGCGCGGCCTGAAACTGTTCCTGTCGCCCGACGGGAAGGCCGCGCGGTTCATCATCACCCACGAGAAGGACCCGGCGACCCCGGCGGGCATCGCCGCGGTCAAGCCGGAACTCGAGGCCGCCCACCATGCGGTGAAGGGAACGACCCTGACCGACGGCAGGTTCTACCTGGCCGGAACGGCGGCCATCTACCGCGACATCCAGTCGGGCGCCAATTTCGACCTCTTGATCGTCGGGATTGCCGCGATCACACTGATTTTCGTCGTCATGGTGATCATCACGCGGGCACTGGTGGCGTCCCTGGTGATCGTCGGCACGGTGCTGCTGTCGCTGGGCGCGGCCTTCGGGCTCTCGGTGCTGGTGTGGCAGCACCTGTTGGGCCTGGACCTGAACTGGATCGCACCGGTGTTCGGGTTGATCATCCTGTTGGCCGTCGGCTCCGACTACAACCTGCTGCTGGTGTCGCGGTTCCAGGAGGAGATCGGCGCCGGACTGAAAACCGGCATCATCCGTTCGATGGGCGAGACCGGCGGGGTCGTCACCTCGGCGGGCCTGGTGTTCGCCTTCACCATGATGTCGATGGTCGCCAGCGACCTGCGTTCGATCGGCCAGGCCGGCAGCACGATCGGGCTCGGCCTGCTGTTCGACACCCTGATCGTGCGGTCGCTGATGACGCCGTCGATCGCCGCGCTGCTCGGCCGCTGGTTCTGGTGGCCGCTGAAGGTGCGGCCCCGCCCAGCCAGCGAGATGCTGCGACCGTTCGGGCCGCGTCGCCTGGTCCGCTCGCTGCTGTTGGGTGAGCCCGCGGACGCGACGACAGCCAGGAATCGGCGCCCGGAGGGCAACGCCACGGCGGACACCCAGACGGACGGCAGCGAATTCGCCTCCGACGACATGACGCACAGCGGCGGCGAGGGGCCGGACCTGGGCCACGCGCATTGAGGCCACGCGCATTCGCGCACCACTAGGTGCGTAGCGGATCTCTCCCGGTCCGCAGCCGCAGCTTCGTGCGGCCGAGGGCGTAGATCGCCAGCAGGAAGAGCCCGGTGGCCGCCATGTTGAACCACGGGTACATGGCCACCCATACCGCCGAGACCGTCAACGACGCCAACGCCGCGACGGCGGCGGCCAGCGAGGCCAACGGCAGACGGACGATCAGCATCGAGGCGCTCGCGCCGACGGCGATTCCGAGGCCGATGAACAGCCAGCCCTGCCACGAACTTATCGAATACAGGCCCAGCACAACGGTGTTCAGGCCGGAAATGGCCAGCACCACTCCCGCGGTGAACGGCAGCCGTGACACGTCGGTCTGCCGAATTCCGGTTTCACTGCTTTGCGGATTCTCAGTCATCTCCAACTCATGCGATTCGCTGCGCCACGGCAGCGAGACCGTTCGATGTCGGGTCCAACCGAAATCGGGCACCATCAACACCTTCGCTCGCCGCGCGGCCTACCGGGCAATCGTCATCGGGGTGGTACCCCGGCCGTCGGACGCTAAACGGGACCGGGCGCGATCAGAACGGGTAGCGCCGGGGGGTGAACACCCGGTCGCCCGAATCGACTGAGTGCCACTGCGTTTGCGAGGACCCGACGATCAGCAGGCAACGCATGTCGATGTCGGCGGGGTCGAGATCGGCCAGCCGCACGACCCGGACGGTTTCCTCGGGCCCGGAGATGTCGCGGCCGATCACCACCGGTGTGCCCGGTTCGCGATGAGCCAGCAGGATGTCGCGCATCGCTCCGACCTGCCAGGTCCGCGACGCCGACGCCGGGTTGTACACGGCCAGCACCAGATCCGCAGCGGCCGCGGCGGTCAGCCGGGCGGCGATGACGTCCCACGGTTTGAGCCGGTCGGACAACGAGATCACGGCGTAGTCGTGACCGAGCGGGGCTCCGACCCGGCTGGCCACGGCCTGGGCGGCGGTCATTGCCGGGATCACCCGCACCTGAACGCCCGGCCACTGCTTGGCCTCTTCGAGGACGGCGGTGGCCATCGCGAACACGCCCGGGTCGCCCGAGGACACCACCGCGACCGCATGTCCCTGCTCGGCCAGCGAGCACGCCAGCCGCGCCCGCGCGGGTTCGTCGGTGTTGTCGCTGGGATGCCGGCGCTGACCGTCGCGGGCGGGTACGCGGTCCAGGTAGCCGGCGTAACCGATCAGGTCGGTCGCGGCCGCGAGCTCTCGTCGGGTCTGGGGTGTCATCCAGTCGGTGTCGCCGGGCCCGAGTCCCACCACCGCCACCGCGCCCGTCGCCGGGCTGCGATCCCGCCGCCCGCCCGGCAGCATGGCCAGCGAGAAGTAGGGCACGCCGCTCGCGTCGACGTCCGCGGCGGGCAGCACACGTTCGCCGGGGGTGCTGGCCCGCTCCACGTAGAATGCGTCGTCCAGCTTGCCGGCAGCCGAAAGCGCTTCCCGCACATTGCGATAAGACCGCCCCAGTTTGAGGATCACGGCGGCGTCGGCGTCGGCCAGCCGGCGGGTCAGTTCGGCGGCCGGCAGGGTGCCCGGCAGCACCGAAAGCACCTCGTCGCCGGCAACCAGTGGTGTGGCGATGGCCGCCGAGGCGGCGCTCACCGACGTGACTCCGGGCACGATGACCGCGTCGAACCGCGCCGTCAGACGGGTGTGCAGATGCATGTAGGAGCTGTAGAACAGCGGGTCGCCCTCGGCGAGCAGCGCCACGTTGCGTCCGGCGTCCAGGTGTGCCGCGATCCGCCGGGTGGCCTCGGCGTAGAAGTCCTCGAGCGCCCCGGCGTAGCCGCCGGGATGGTCGGTGGACTCGGTGGTCACCGGATAGATCAGGTGCTCCTCGATCTGACCGGGCCGCAGGTACGGCTCGGCGATTCCCCTCGCGATGCTGTGACCGTGCCGGGCGCTGTGATAGGCCACCACGTCCGCGTCGCCGATCACCCGGGCGGCCTTGACGGTCACCAGCTCCGGGTCACCGGGTCCCAGCCCGACGCCCCACAGGGTGCCTCTGGGGGCGCTTCGCGCGGTGCCCTCTGCGGTCATTCGCTCTCGCTCGC
Organism: Mycobacterium cajalii; assembly: GCF_045809005.2. NCBI lineage: Bacteria > Bacillati > Actinomycetota > Actinomycetes > Mycobacteriales > Mycobacteriaceae > Mycobacterium > Mycobacterium cajalii. The sequence continues at coordinate 3,497,140 of NZ_CM141436.1, read as the reverse complement.
GACCGCGTTGACCGCGGCGGCGGCCATGGCGCTGCCGCCGCGCCGGCCCCGCACGACCAGATAGGACATGCCGCGCGGACGCTCGATGAGCTCCTGCTTGGACTGTGCCGACCCGACGAATCCGACCGGGCCGCCCAGCACCGCGACCGGCGCGGCGACGCCCGCGTCGATCAGCTCGAGCAGGCGGAACAGGGCGGTGGGCGCGTTGCCGATCGCCAGGACCGCGCCGTCCATCCGGTTCGCCCACAATTCCACCCCGGCCGCCGAGCGGGTGGTGCGCTGCCGCGCGGCCAGTTCGGCCGCGCGCGGATCGGCCACCAGCGACACCACTTCGTTGCCGGCGGGCAACCGCGCGGCGGTGATGCCGGCGGCCACCATCGACGAATCGCACAGCACCGGCGCGCCGGCGCGCAGGGCGGCGCGGGCCCGCGCCACGACGTCGTCGGTGAAGGCGACGTGGCCGGCGACGTCGACCTGGCCGCAGGTGTGGATCAACCGGACCACGACCTGCGCGACGTCGGCGGGGAATCGGCCCAGGTCGGCCTCGGCGCGGATGGTCGCGAACGACTGCCGGTAGATTTCCGCCGCATCGCGGGTGTAGTCGAGCACCCGATCACCCTAAGGCTCGTCTCCGCGGCGACCCGCCGCGGAGCGCTCCAGCCGGTACCCGTCCCCGGTGGCGACCAGCACCTCGCCGGCCAGCGGGCTGCCGCACGCCCGCTCGCAGCCGACGAAGTGACGGTGCACCGTGGAGTCCGGGTCCAGCGAGCGTGCGGCGTCGGCCCGCACATCGGTCACCGAGTGCGCGCACCCGGGACTGCCGGTGCAGGCGCTGACCGTCAGCCAGGGGGAGTTCTCGTCGAAGACCAGGCCCAGGGGTGCCAGCACCCGCACCGCGGCGTCGGCGACGGCTTCGTCGAGGTCACAGAGCAGCAGAGAGCGCCACGGTGTGACGACCAGCGGCGCCTGGACCGCGACCAGGTACTCCGCGACGCGTGCGGGCAGCACGCCGAGCGGGACCGCGGCGCCCAGCGTGACGCGGCCGTCGTCCTGGGCCATCCACCCCACCGGGGGCCTGGTGCGGACGGGAAACGTGGGGCCGCGCGGGTCTGCAGCGGGCAGCAGCACGCGCATGTCGGCCAATTCGTTCACCCGCCAAGCCTTTCCGCGTACTTCCAGAAACCGCAGGGCGACGCCGATGAGCGTCTCGATCACGCCCGCGGCGGCCGGCCGGACTCCGGTGTCGCGCCCGGCCAAAAGCAGGGCCGGACCTTCGTCGAGCACCTGGACCCCGACATCGGCGCCCAGACCGGACACGTCCGCGCGGCCGTCGTCGACGCTGAACCAGAATCGGCCGCCCAGATCCGCCAGCCGCGGTTCGGCGCAGATCGCCGCGTCCAGGTCACCGACCCATCCCCGCACGTCGGCGCGTCCGCCGGCGCGGCCGGACAGCGGCGAGGCGACGATGTTGCGAACCCGCTCGTGGGTCGCCGAGGGCAGCAGCCCGGCCCCCGCGATGGCCTCGGCGACCGCCGTCACGTCGGTGACCCCGCGCACCTGCACGTTGCCCCGTGCGGTCAGCTCCAGGGTTCCGGAGCCCAGCCCGCTCGAGACGGCGGTCAGCGCCGCCAACTGGTCGGCGGTGATCATGCCGCCGGGCAGTCGCACCCGCACCAGTGCGCCGTCGGCGGCTCGATGCACCTGCAACGCACCCGGACAGGCGTCGGTATCGCGGGTTCGAGGCATGCCCTACGGTACGACGGAGATCGTGGTCGCGGGCGCTACGGTCTCGTGGGACGATAATTGCCCGGCGTGCGTCGCGTGGTGAATGTTGGGGGCGTGGTGCGTACATACACACCTTGGGCAGATCCCGTAATCGGTGCTGAGCACGAGCGGGTGCGGCGGTTCGCGGCATGAGCCTGCGACACATCGAGATCCCGGCCGACGACTGGCAGGCGCAAGACACCGCCGCGGTGCACAACACCCTCGCCGACGTGTGCGCGAACTCGGCGGTGGCCCGCGCCTGGCGCGGATCGATCGCGCTGAAATTCGCGGACACCGACAAGCTGGAGGAGCGTACCCGTACCTGAACCCGGCGATCACCGGCTTCCTGCACAGGGTGTACTCGGAATTGCCCTACCTGTTGTACTTCCTGAACCCGGATCGGGAGAACGGCGCGCTCGACACGTTCTTCGCGTCGATCGGCGCGCTGTGCCAGACCAACGAGGCGGCCTGGGTCATGTGGTCCGACGATGTCGGCGCGGCGTACTACGCAGCCCTGACCGCGGCCGCCGAGTTCGCGGTCAAGAGCGGCGACGACTGGGTCGCCGTCGTGCGGGGCTACGAGCAGCGCTCGTCGATCTTCGACGAGATACGCGAGGTGCTGGTCGCGCGCGGGGTCTTGCTGGCGTGAACCGGTCCGGGAATCCGCGCCTTCCGATGCGGTGGGCCGAAGCGGTAGGCCGATGCGGTACGAATGATGGGTGGCTGACCCGACCATTTTGCTGCTGTCGACCTCCGACACCGACCTGATCGGTGCCCGCTCCAGCGGCAAGAACTACCGGTGGGCCAACCCGTCGCGGCTGTCCGAAGACGAGCTGCCCGCCCTGCTGGCCGACACCGCGATCGTGGTGGTGCGGATCCTGGGCGGCTACCGCGCCTGGCAGAGCGGCATCGACACGGTGATCGCCAGCGGCATCCCGGCCGTGCTGGTCAGCGGTGAGCAGGCCGCCGACGCGGAGCTGACCGGCCTGTCGACGGTCGCCGCCGGTATCGCGGTGCAGGCCCACATCTATCTGGCCCACGGCGGCGTGGACAACCTGCGCCAGTTGCACGCCTTCTTGTCGGACACCGTCCTGATGACGGGCTACGGGTTCGCCGAGCCGGTGGCGACCCCCACCTGGGGCGAGCTTGCCCGCGCGGATGCCGCCGACGGCGCCGCAGGCCCGACGATCGCGGTGCTGTACTACCGCGCGCAGCAACTCGCGGGCAACACCGCCTACGTCGAGGCGCTGTGCCGGGCGATCGAGGACGTCGGCGGCCGGCCCCTCCCGCTCTATTGCGCATCGCTGCGCACCGCCGAACCCGAACTGCTGCAACGGCTCGGCGAGGCCGACGCCATGGTCGTCACCGTTCTGGCGGCCGGGGGACTGAAACCGGCCACCGCATCCGCCGGCGGCGAGGACGACAGCTGGAACGTCGAACACCTTGCGGCCCTGGATATTCCAATCCTACAGGGCCTCTGCCTGACCAGCCCCCGCAAACAATGGCTCGACAACGACGACGGCCTGAGCCCGCTGGACGTGGCCACCCAGGTGGCCGTGCCCGAGTTCGACGGGCGCATCATCACGGTCCCGTTCTCGTTCAAGGAATTCGACGACGACGGCCTCATCGCCTATGTGGCCGACCCGGAACGCTGCGCGCGGGTGGCGGGACTGGCGATCCGGCACGCGCGGCTGCGGCACGTCGCGCCCGCCGACAAGCGGGTGGCCCTGGTGTTCTCGGCGTACCCCACCAAGCACGCCCGGATCGGCAACGCCGTCGGACTGGACACCCCGGCCAGCGCGGTCGCGTTGCTGGCGGCGATGCGCGAGCACGGCTACCGGGTGGGCGAGTTGCCCGGGGTGGAGAACGGCGACGGCGACGCGCTGATCCACGCGCTGATCGAACGCGGGGGCCAGGACCCCGATTGGCTGACCGACCGGCAGTTGGCCGGCAACCCGATCCGCTTGTCCGCCAAAGACTATCGTGAATGGTTCGCCACGTTGCCGGCCGAGCTGACCGAGGCCGTGCAGGCGCACTGGGGTTCGCCGCCCGGCGAGCTGTTCGTGGACCGCACCAACAACCCCGACGGTGAGATCGTCATCGCCGCAATGCGATCCGGCAACCTGGTGCTGCTCGTGCAGCCGCCCCGCGGCTTCGGCGATAACCCCGTCGCGATCTACCACGACCCGGACCTGCCGCCCAGCCACCACTATCTGGCCGCCTACCACTGGCTGGACGCGGGTTTCGGCGCGCACGCGGTGGTGCATCTGGGCAAACACGGCAACCTCGAATGGCTGCCGGGCAAGACGTTGGGCATGTCGGCCGCGTGCGGGCCCGACGCCGCGCTGGGCAACCTGCCGTTGATCTACCCGTTTTTGGTCAACGACCCCGGCGAGGGCACCCAGGCCAAGCGGCGGGCGCACGCGGTGCTCGTCGACCACCTGATCCCGCCGATGGCGCGCGCCGAAACCTACGGCGACATCGCGCGCCTGGAGCAGTTGCTCGACGAGCACGCCAACGTGGCGGCGCTGGATCCGGCCAAGCTGCCCGCCATCCGCCAGCAGATCTGGACGCTGATCCGGGCCGCGAAGATGGACCACGATCTCGGGCTGTCCGAGCGTCCGGCGGAGGACTCGTTCGACGACATGCTGCTGCACGTCGACGGCTGGCTGTGTGAGATCAAGGACGTCCAGATCCGCGACGGCCTGCACATCCTGGGCCAGAAGCCTTCCGGGAAAACCGAACTCGACCTGGTGCTGGCGATTCTGCGGGCCCGGCAGTTGTTCGGCGGCGAGCACACGCTGCCCGGGCTGCGCCAGGCGCTGGGCCTGGCCGAGGACGGCACCGACGATCGCTCCTCGGTGGACGCCGCCGAGGCCGCCGCCCGGGAACTGGTCGCGGCGCTGCAGGCCACCGGTTGGGACGCCGATGCCGTGGACCGGCTCACCGACAACCCCGACGCCGCGGCGGTGCTGCGGTTCGCGGCCACCGAGGTCGTGCCGCGCCTCGCGGGCAGCGCCGCCGAGATCGAGCAGGTGCTGCGGGCCCTGGACGGCCATTTCGTCCCGGCGGGACCGTCGGGCTCGCCGCTGCGCGGCCTGGTCAACGTGCTGCCCACCGGGCGCAACTTCTACTCGGTGGACCCCAAGGCGGTGCCGTCCCGGCTGGCGTGGGAAGCCGGTGTGGCGCTGGCGGATTCGCTGCTCACCCGGTACCGCGACGACCACGGCCGGTGGCCGCGGTCCGTCGGGCTGTCGGTGTGGGGCACCTCGGCGATGCGCACCTCGGGTGACGACATCGCCGAAGTGCTTGCGCTGCTGGGTGTCCGGCCGGTGTGGGACGACGCGTCACGGCGGGTCGTCGGCCTGACGCCGATCTCGCTGGCCGAGCTGGGCCGCCCGCGCATCGACGTGACCGTGCGCATCTCGGGGTTCTTCCGGGACGCGTTCCCGCACGTGGTCACGATGCTCGACGACGCGGTGCGGCTGGTCGCCGACCTCGACGAGCCCGCCGCCGACAACTACGTGCGGGCCCACGCCCAGGCCGACCTGGCCCAGCACGGTGACCAGAGGCGTTCGACCACAAGGATTTTCGGTTCCAAGCCGGGCACCTACGGCGCCGGGCTGCTGCAGCTGATCGACAGCCGCAACTGGCGCGACGACGCCGACCTCGCGCAGGTGTACACGGCCTGGGGCGGGTTCGCCTACGGGCGCGACCTGGACGGCCGGGAGGCGGTCGACGACATGAACCGGCAGTACCGCCGCATCGCGGTGGCCGCCAAGAACACCGACACCCGAGAGCACGACATCGCCGACTCCGACGACTACTTCCAGTACCACGGCGGCATGGTGGCCACGGTGCGGGCGCTGACCGGGCAGGCGCCGGCCGCCTACATCGGCGACAACACCCGGCCCGACGCGATCCGCACCCGCACGCTCTCGGAGGAGACAACGCGCGTGTTCCGCGCCCGCGTCGTCAACCCCCGCTGGATGGCGGCGATGCGCCGCCACGGCTACAAGGGCGCGTTCGAGATGGCCGCGACCGTCGACTACCTGTTCGGCTACGACGCCACCGCTCAGGTGATGGCCGACTGGATGTACGAACAGCTCACCGAGCGTTACGTGCTGGACCAGGAGAACCGCAAGTTCATGGCGGAGTCCAACCCGTGGGCGTTGCACGGCATGGCGGAGCGACTGCTCGAGGCCGCCGGGCGCGGCATGTGGGCCGACCCGCAACCGGAGACGCTCGACGGTCTGCGCCAGGCGTTGCTGGAGACCGAGGGCGACCTCGAGGGCTAGTTCCCCTCCCTCGCTCGCGGGCTGCCCGCCGAGTCCCCAATGACGAGAGTTCTCGTCAGCGGGGGCGACGGCGCCGCGGTAGGTTGACACCGTGACGCCCACCTTTGCCGACCTCGCCAAGTCGCAATACGTCCTGCTGACCACGTTCACCAGGGACGGCCGGCCGAAGCCCACGCCCGTCTGGGCGGCCCTGGACAACAAGGACGGGGACCGGCTGCTGGTGATCACGCAGGAGAAGTCGTGGAAGGTCAAGCGGATCCGCAACACCCCGCGGGTCACGCTGGCCGCCTGCGACATGCGTGGCAACCCGAAAAGCGAGGCCGTCGAAGCCAGCGCGGCCGTCCTCGACAAATCGCACACGGGCGCCGTCTACGACGCGATCGGCAGGCGTTACGGCATCGTCGGCAAGGTCTTCAACCTGTTCAGCAAGCTGCGCGGCGGGATGCAGAACAACGTCGGCCTCGAGCTCCGGCCGGCCGGAAGTCCCGGCTAGGCCCACGCCGCCGCGAGGTGCCGGCGGAAGAACGAGAACACCCGGCTCCACGCGTCCTCGGTCGCCGCTTCGTCGTAGCCGAAGCCGGTGATGCGCAGCAGCGGCTGGGCGGGCAGCTTGTTGGCGAAGCTGTGCCCGGCGTGCGGATAGACCTTGATGTCGGCGGTCAGCCCCTTGGCGTCGGTCGTTTCGCGCAGCCGCGTCGGCGCGCCGACGCCGAGCGGGTCGCGGGCGCCGAAGCTGGCCACGATCGGGCATGCGCCGGTCAGCGTCTCGCCGAGGTGGCGCGGCAGCGGAGTGCCGTAGAACGGTGCCGAGGCGCCGAAGCCGCTGGACGCCATCACCAGCGCGAACTGGCCGCCCATGCAGAAGCCCGCGATACCGACCTGGCCGGTGCACTCCGGCATGGCCTGCAGGTGGTCGCGGGCGGCCAGGAGGTCGTCGAGGGAGCGGCCCCGCTGGGTCAGCACCTCCCGCATGACCCGGGTGATGCAGCGGGCGCGGCCGCCCCGGGCGTACAGGTTCGGCGTGATCGCCACGTATCCCGCCCGCGCGATCCGGTCGTTGGTCGCCTCCTTGTCGGGGCCGTAGCCGAACGCGTCGTGGACCACCACCACGCCCGGCCAGGGGCCCTGCCCCGGCGGCAGGCTCAGCAGCGCGTCGATCGGTCCGTCGGGGGTGTCGATCTCGATCGTTGTCATAGCGTCATCTAACTGCAGCCGCGTCGTTCGCCACCAGGGAACTCCGGCCCGGCCCGCAGACGTTGGCGTCACATGCTGTGGCGGTTGTTGCTGATATATGCCGGTGTCGAGCTCGCGGTGATCGTCGCGCTGGTGTCGACGATCGGGTTCGGTTGGACCGTGTTGGTGCTGCTGGCCAGCTTCGTGCTCGGGTGGGCCCTGATGGTGCCGATGGCGGGATCGCAGCTCGTCCACCACGTGGGCCAGGTGCGGTCCGGCCTCAGGAATCCACGGCGCGCGTTGGGCGACGGAGCCCTGGTGACGGTGGCCACCGGTCTGGTCGTCGTGCCCGGGGTGGTCACCACCGCGTTGGGGATCCTGCTGCTGGTGCCGCCCATCCGGGCCGTCGCCGGTTCGGGACTGGCCGCGGTGACGATGCGCGGCCTGCAGCGGCGGGTGCCGCTGATCACCACTTTCGCGGCCGGTGTGCGCCACGGCGAACCGAGCGGCGAACGCGACTTCATCGACGGCGAGGTCATCGACGTGACCGAGGGCGAGCCCCCCACGTTGCCGAACGCCCCGATTGCCGGTGGGCCCCGGGAACGCTCCGCGCGAAGCCCGTACTGATCGCCCCGGCACCGCCACGCCCAGGTTTGACTAGGTTTGGCCTGTGACCAAGCTGCTGGTCAACGGCCGGGTGCACAGCCCGACCCACCCGGATGCCACCGCCATGGCGGTGCGCGGGGGCGTCGTCGTCTGGCTGGGCGGCGACGCCGTCGGCCGCGAGCTGTTCCCCGACGCCACCGTGGACGACCTCGACGGCGGGTTCGTCGCACCGGCGTTCGTGGACAGCCATGTCCACCTCAGCGCGACCGGCCTGACGCTCAGCGGCCTGGACCTGCGGGCGGCCACCTCGCGTGCGCACTGCCTGAAGATGATCGGTGACCATGCGGCCGCCCACCCCGGCCTGCCGATGTGGGGGCACGGCTGGGACGACTCGGCGTGGCCGGAGAACGAGGCCCCCGGCACCGCCGACCTCGACGCCGTGCTCGGCGATCGGCCCGCCTACCTGGCCCGCGTCGACGTCCACTCCGCCCTCGCCTCGACCGCGCTGCGACGGCTGGTTCCCGGCCTGGCCGCGGCCGCCGGTTTCGCCGCCGAGCGGCCACTGGCCGGTGACGCGCATCACCTCGTCCGGGCCGTCGCCCGGGGCCTGCTCACCGACGCGCAGCTGGCCGAGGCCCGGGCGGCCGCGCTGCGGGCCGTCGCCGCGTCCGGGATCGTCGCCGTGCACGAATGCGCAGGCCCCGAGATCGGGGGCCTCGACGACTGGCTGCGGCTGCGCGGGCCGGACCAGAACGGCCAGGGCGTCCCGGGGGTCGAGGTGATCGGCTACTGGGGCGAGGCGGTCACCACCCCGGCCCGGGCCCGCGCTTTGCTGGAGGAGACGGGTGCTCGCGGGCTGGCCGGCGACCTGTTCGTCGACGGGGCGTTGGGGTCGCGCACCGCCTGGTTGCACGAGCCCTACACCGACGCGCCCGACCGCGTCGGCAGCTGCCACCTGGACCCCGACGCCGTCGAAGCGCACGTGCGTGCATGCACGCAGGCGCAGGTGACGGCCGGTTTCCACGTCATCGGCGATGCCGCGGTCGCCGCCGTCGTCGCGGCGTTCGATGCGGTCGTCGCCGACCTGGGCGTGGCCGCGGTCGCCCGATGCGGGCACCGGCTCGAGCACCTCGAGATGGTCACCGCCGAGCAGGCCGCCAAACTGGGCGCCTGGGGCGTCATCGCCAGCGTGCAGCCCAACTTCGACGCGCTGTGGGGCGGGCCCACCGGCATGTACGCGCAGCGACTCGGTGCCGAGCGGGGCAGCCGGCTCAACCCATTCGCGCTGTTAGCATCCCAAGGCGTGCCCCTCGCCCTCGGTTCCGATGCGCCCGTCACCGGCTTGGACCCGTGGGTGAGCGTCCGCGCGGCGGTCAACCATCGCACCGCGGGAAGCGCACTCTCGCCCCGGGCCGCTTTCGCCGCCGCGACGCGCGGCGGCTGGCGCGCGGGCGGGGCGCTCGACGCCAAGGCGGGGACCCTGGTGCCCGGCGCGCCGGCGTCATACGCCGTGTGGGACGCCGGGACCCTGGAGGCCCGGGCGGCGCCGGACGGCGTGCAGCGCTGGTCCACCGACCCGCGCTCCCGGGTTGCGGCGTTGCCCCGACTCGGCCCCGGCGACCCCGTGCCACGCTGCCGGCGAACCGTGCATCGGGGCGCTGTGATCCATGGCTAGGGGCTGGTTCGCCCGCGACGAGCGCGCCGAGGCTGCCGACGAGACCGTCCCGGCCGACGACGAGTCCGCGGCCGAGGCGCCGTCGGAGCCCGCGGAACCGCCGGCGGGCGAACCCGAGCCCCAGCCCGTCCCTGCCGGTCCGGCCCTGGCCGCACGCCTGGGCGCCGCGACGCGCCGGGCCGCGCTGGGGCTGGGTGCCGCGGTGCTGGCCCGGCTGCCCGCGGTCCGGGCCGCGATGATGCCCAGGCTGCCCCGGTTGCTGCTGGCCGTCGCGGGCGGCTTGTTGCTGTGCGCGAGCTTTCCGCCCCTGAACTGGTGGTGGGCCGCCATCATCGCCGCCGCGCTACTGGCCTGGGTGCTCACGCACCGCGCCACGACACCGGTCGGCGGCCTGGGCTACGGCTTCCTGTTCGGGCTGGCGCTCTACCTGCCGCTGCTGCCGTGGATCAGCGCTCTGGTGGGCGCCATGCCCTGGCTGGTGCTGGCGACGACGTGCGCGTTGTTTCCGGGCCTGTTCGGGTTGTTCGCCGTCGTGGTGCGCCGGCTGCCCGGCTGGCCGATCTGGTTCGCCGTGCTGTGGGCGGCCCAGGAGTGGTTGAAGGCGAACTACCCGTTCGGGGGCTTCCCGTGGGGGTCGGTCGCGTTCGGTCAATCCGACGGGCCGTTCCTGCCGCTGGCCCATCTCGGCGGGGTGGCGCTGCTGTCGACGGCGATCGTGCTGGTGGGGTTCAGCGCCACGGCGATCGCGCGGGAGATCGTCGCGTGGTGGCCGCGGGGCGGCCGGGCGCAACCCCGCGCCGGCCACGAAGCCGACCGGCCGCCCGCCGTCGTGTTGCCGGGCGTGTGCATCTGCGTGGTGTTGTTGGCCGCGGTCGCGGTCTGGCCCCAGGTGCGGCACGCCGGGACCGGCGCGGGTGGGGAACCGGCGGTCACCGTCGCGGCGGTGCAGGGCAACGTGCCGCGGCTGGGTCTCGGTTTCAACGAGCAACGGCGCGCGGTGCTGGACAACCACGTCCGGGAAACGCTGCGGCTGGCCGAGGACGTGCGGTCAGGGGTCGCTCCGCAACCCCAGTTCGTGATCTGGCCGGAGGATTCGTCGGACATCGACCCGCTGGTCAACGCCGACGCCGCCCAACAGATCGCGAAAGCCACCACCGCCATCCACGCGCCGATCCTCGTCGGCACCGTGCTCGGCATCCCGGGCCGCCCGGCAGACGACCCCGAGTACACCAACACCGTGATCGTCTGGAACCCCGTCACCGGTCCGGCCGACCGCCACGACAAGGAGATCGTGCAACCGTTCGGCGAGTACCTACCGATGCCGTGGCTGTTCAGGCACCTCTCCGGGTACGCCGGCCTGGCCGGCCACATGGTTCCGGGCCGAAGCAGCGGGGTCGTGCACATCGGCGGGGTGCCGGTCGGGGTGGCGACCTGCTGGGAGGTGATCTTCGACCGTGAGCCGCGCGAAGCGGTGCTGCACGGCGCCCAGCTGCTGGCCGTGCCCAGCAACAACGCCACCTTCAACAAGACGATGAGCGAGCAGCAACTCGCGTTCGCCAAGGTTCGGGCCGTGGAGCACGACCGGTTCGTCGTGGTGGCCGGCACCACCGGGGTCAGCGCCGTGATCGCGCCGGACGGCGGCGAGCTGGTGCACACGGAGTTCTTCGAACCCGCCTATCTGGACATACAGGTGCGGCTCAAGACCCGGCTGACGCCAGCAACCCGGTGGGGTCCAACCCTGCAATGGGTTCTGGTCGCAGTGGCCGGGGCGGTCGTCCTGGCCGGGATACGGCACAATGGGTGGTTCCCGCGTCCGATTCGGCTCAGGTCCAGACCGGTCGACCCGGACGACGCACCGCCTGACGAGGGCGGTTCGGACACTTCGCAGGACCCCCCGCCCGACGACGGCGGCGACCAGGTCCCGCCCGGCGAGGGCAGTGACTAGACTCCGCTCCACCGGAGCGGCCGACAACCGCGTTATTTCGGGCGACACAGAGGAGCTAAATGACCACCGCCCAGCCGGCGCCGCAGGCCCCGGGCAACCGTCCGAGCCAGCGCACGCTCGTGATCATCCCGACGTACAACGAGCGGGAGAACCTGCCGTTGATCCACGACCGGTTGACGAAGGCGTGCCCGGGAGTGCACCTGCTCATCGTCGACGACAGCAGCCCCGATGGCACCGGCCGGCTCGCCGACGAACTGGCCGCCGCCGATCCCGGCCGCACGTTCGTGCTGCACCGCACCGCCAAGGACGGCCTGGGCGCCGCGTATCTGGCGGGTTTCGGCTGGGGCCTGAGCCGCGACTACTCGGTGCTGGTGGAAATGGACGCGGACGGCAGCCATGCGCCCGAACAGCTGCACCGTTTGCTGGATGCCGTCGACGCGGGTGCCGACCTGGCCATCGGCTCGCGCTACGTCGCCGGGGGGACCGTCCGGAACTGGCCGTGGCGGCGCCTGGCCCTGTCCAAGACCGCCAACACCTATTCGCGGATGGCGCTGGGCATCGGTGTCCACGACATCACCGCGGGTTACCGGGCCTACCGCCGCGAGGTCCTCGAGAAGATCGACGTCGACCGCGTGGAATCCAAGGGTTACTGCTTCCAGATCGACCTGACCTGGCGTACCGCGTGCAACGGGTTCGTCATCGTCGAGGTGCCGATCACCTTCACCGAGCGCGAACTCGGCGTCTCGAAGATGAGCGGGTCCAACATCCGTGAGGCGCTGGTCAAGGTCACGCGCTGGGGCATCGAGGGTCGTACGGCACACGCCTGCGGGACACGCGCTCCCGACCGCGCCTGACGCCTCACCCCGCGCCGCGTCAGCCGCGCCGGCGCGACCTGATCAACTCGAGCCGCTCTTTGAGCAGTTCTTCGAGTTCTTCGACGGAGCGGCGCTCCAGCAGCATGTCCCAGTGGGTGCGCGGCGGCTTGACCTTCTTCGGCTCGGGCAGGTTGCCCTCGATCAGGGTGCCCTCCATGCCGTTCCGGCACAGCCAGGTGCCGGGGATGTCGGCGTCGTCGGCGAACGGAACCTCGAACTCCTCGCCGTTCTCGGTGCGGTACCGGGCTATCTGACGCGGCGCCAGGTCGTGGTTGCGGTCGGTCTCGTAGCTGACGGCGCCGAGGCGACTACCCCGCAGGACTCGATCAGCCATAGGTGCTACTCCTTTGGACCTCTGAGCTCTCGTGGGCTCTGTGGTGGCAGTTCTCTCGGACGTCTCTTCGCATGGCAAACGTGGCGACGGCCAGGGTAGTTCCCCGGGCCGTGCGCGAGGGGCGCGCGACGCAGCCTCCCATGATACCCGCACAGCGGCTCGACAAGCGTTGAGCGGGTTAAAGTCGCAGGCGTGACCCGCCGCGACCGCCCCCAACCGTGCCGCTGGTGCGGTCGAGACGTCGCCGATGCCGGGATGGGCCGCCGTCGCCAGTACTGCCGGCAGTCCTGCCGGCAGCGGGCATACGAGCAGCGTGCGTCGCTGAGCCGTGCCGGGGGCGGCGCGGTGCCCGAGGACGCCGTGGTCCTGTCGGCCGACGACGCGGCGGACCTCGCTGACCGGGTCTATCAGGTGCGTTGTGCGGCCGAGGACGTCGCCACCGCGCTGGACGAGGGTGCCGGGGCAGCGGAACTTCGCGAGCTGTGCGACACGCTGATCACAGCCGCCCGGGCCGCCGACGGCTGGCGCCGGGTGGGGGCCTGACCGTGTCCTTTGTCGCCCGGGCACCCGATTGCCCGCGTAACCACCTTCGGCCGCCGGCCGGGTACAGTCGCGCCATGGACGGCGCGCCGAATATGTCCCCGTTTCCGGGGGTCAGCGGGACGAATCAGTCACCGGGCAGGCCGGCGCGCGCCATCGCATGCACTCGGCTGCCTTCCACATGTCGATGCCGGTCCTCCTCGAGAAGCCGGGAGTATCGGACGTTTTGAAATCCTGCCGGAGTTGGCCATACTCACCAGCGAACTTGGGTCGGAGAGCAGCACGACGTTGGTCGCAAAGACCATGACATCGCGTCGTACGGCAGCTCCCGTGACTCGGCGAGAGCCGCATCCGGCGGGCCACAGCCACCAAAAGGCGAGGGTTAGGGCGAGGGATAGTGATGGTTGATCAACTCCAGCATGCGACCGAGGCGCTGCGTAAAGCGCTGGGGCAGGTTGAACGCTTGAAGCGGACCAACCGCGCGTTGCTGGAAAGGTCGAGCGAGCCGATCGCGATCGTCGGTATGTCGTGCCGTTTCCCCGGCGGGGTCGACACCCCGGAAGACCTGTGGCAGATGGTTGCCGACGGCCGGGACGTCATGTCGGATTTCCCGACCGACCGCGGTTGGGATCTGGCCGGATTGTTCGACCCCGACCCCGACGCGCGCCACAAGACTTACACCCGCACCGGCGGGTTCGTCGAGGGCGTCGCCGACTTCGATCCCGGTTTCTTCGGGATCGGCCCCAGCGAGGCGCTGGCCATGGACCCCCAGCACCGGATGTTGCTGGAATTGTCCTGGGAAGCGTTGGAGCGGGCCGGCATTGACCCGGGCGGGCTACGCGGCAGCGCCACCGGCGTGTTCGCCGGCCTCGTCGTCCAGGGCTACGGGATGTTGGCCGAGGAGGTCGAGGGCTACCGGCTGACCGGCATGACGTCCAGTGTGGCGTCGGGGCGGGTGTCGTATGTGCTGGGGCTGGAGGGCCCGGCGGTGTCGGTGGACACGGCGTGCTCGTCGTCGCTGGTGGCGTTGCACATGGCGGTGCAGTCGCTGCGCGCGGGGGAGTGCGACCTGGCCCTGGCCGGCGGCGTCACCGTCAACGCCACACCCGCGGTTTTCGTGGAATTCAGCCGCTGGCGCGGATTGTCGGTCGACGGCCGCTGCAAGCCCTACGCCAACGCCGCCGACGGGGTCGGCTGGTCGGAGGGCGGCGGCATTCTGGTGGTGGAGCGGCTGTCGGATGCGCGACGCCTGGGTCATCCGGTGCTGGCGGTGGTGCGGGGTTCGGCGGTCAACCAGGACGGGGCCTCCAACGGGCTGACCGCTCCCAACGGGCCGTCCCAGCAGCGGGTGCTGCGGGCGGCGCTGGCCAATGCGGGGCTTTCGGCGGGCGACGTCGACGCGGTCGAGGGCCACGGCACCGGGACACCACTGGGCGACCCGATCGAGGCGCAGGCCTTGCTGGCCACCTACGGGCAGGACCGCGACGAGCCGCTGTGGCTGGGGTCGGTGAAGTCCAACATGGGTCACACGCAGGCCGCGGGCGGGGTGGCCGGGGTGATCAAGATGGTGTTGGCGATGCGCCACGAGATGCTGCCCGCGACATTGCATGTCGATGAGCCGAGCGCGCACGTGGATTGGTCGGCGGGCTCGGTGTCGTTGTTGACCGAGGCGCGAGCCTGGACGGGCGAGGGGCGGCCCCGACGGGCGGGGATCTCGTCGTTCGGGATCAGCGGCACCAACGCGCACGTGATCCTGGAGGCCGCCCCGGCGTCCGAGAGCGTGCCGAGTCCGCGGCCGCCGGTGGTGCCGTGGGTGGTCTCGGCGAAGTCGGCGACGGCGCTGCGGGCCCAGGCCGCGCGGTTGGCCGAGCATGTGGCCGCGCACCCCGACCTCGACGTGGCCGATGTGGGGTGGTCGCTGGCGGGCCGGTCGGTGTTCGAGCATCGCGCGGTGGTGGTCGGTGCCGACCGGGACCGGTTGCTGGCCGGCCTCGACGAGCTGGCGCGCGACGACCTGGCCGGTTCGGTCGTGCGGGGCAGCGCCACACCGACGGGCAAGACCGTCTTCGTGTTCCCCGGCCAGGGCTCCCAATGGCTGGGGATGGGCGTCGAATTGCTCGCCACGGCACCGGTGTTCGCGCAGCACATGGCCGCGTGCGCGGACGCATTCTCGGAGTTCGTCGACTGGTCGCTGATCGACGTGCTGCGCGGGGCGCCGGGCGCCCCGGGCATCGACCGCGTCGACGTCGTGCAGCCGGCGCTGTTCGCGGTGATGGTTTCGCTGGCCGAGATGTGGAAGTCGGTCGGCGTCAACCCGGACGCCGTGATCGGCCACTCCCAGGGCGAGATCGCCGCGGCCTACGTCGCCGGGGCGCTGTCCCTGCGCGATGCCGCCCGCGTGGTGACGTTGCGCAGCAAGCTGTTGCGGTCACTGGCCGGTCCCGGTGGCATGGTGTCCATCGCCTGCGGCGCCGAACGGGCGCGGGAATTGTCGGCGCCCTACGGTGACCGCGTCGGCATTGCTGCCGTCAACGGCCCGGCGGCGGTGGTGGTCTCGGGCGAAGTGGGCGCGCTGGAGGATCTGATGCGGGTCTGCGCCGGCCAGGAACTGCGCACCCGCCGGATCGATGTGGACTATGCGTCGCATTCGGTCGAGGTCGACGCCATCCGTGCGGAACTCATCGAGGCGCTGTCCGGTATCGAACCGCGTTCCACGCGCACCGCCTTCTTCTCCACGGTCACCGGAAGCCGTTTGGACACAGCGGGTCTGGACGCCGAGTATTGGTATCGCAACATCCGTCAGACGGTGCAGTTCGAGCAGGCCGTCCGCAGCGCCTGCGAACACGGGTATCGCGCGTTCATCGAATCCAGTCCACATCCCGCCCTGATCGCCGGGCTCGAAGACATCGGTAACGACTGCGCCGGTGGTGACGCCCAGGCGATCGTGGTGCCCACCCTGGGCCGCGAGGAGGGCGGGCTGGAGCGCTTTTTCGCGTCGGTCGCCGCCGCATTCGTGGCGGGTGTGGGCGTCGACTGGCGCGGCGTACTGGACGGGGCGCACCTCGTCGAGCTGCCGACCTATGCCTTCGAGCGGCGACGGTTCTGGCTCTCGAACGAAGGCTTCGGGGCCGACGCCGCCGGTCTGGGCCTGGGCGCGGGCGATCACGCCCTGCTCGGTGCGGTGGTGGAGTTGCCGGCCTCCGGCGGGGTGGTGCTCACCGGCCGGCTGGCGCCCGGCGCGCACGAGTGGCTGGCCGACCACGCGGTCTCCGGGGTGTCGGTGTTCCCCGGTACCGGCTTCGTGGAGTTGGCGATCCGCGCCGGCGACGAGGTCGGCTGCCCGGTCGTCGAGGAGCTGACGCTGCGGGCGCCGCTGCTGTTGCCGGCTCCCGGAGAGTCCGCGGCGCTGCAAGTCGTGGTGGGCGCCCCCGAGGATTCGGGACGGCGCAGCGTTTCGGTGTATTCCCGCTCCGACTCGGCCCCGGGTTCGGGTTGGGTGTGCCACGCCGAGGGCGTGTTGAGTTCGGGGGCGGTCGCGCCGGGCGCGGACCTGTCGGTATGGCCGCCGGCCGGCGCCGTCGCCGTGGATCCGCGCGGCGGGTACGAGCGGCTGGCGGCCCGCGGATACGAATACGGCCCGGCATTCCGGGGATTGACCGCGGCGTGGGTTCGCGGCGACGAGCTGTTCGCCGAGGTGCAGTTGCCCGATGCCGCCGGTGGTGTCAACGGATTCGGGGTACACCCGGCGCTGCTCGACGCGGCGCTGCACGCGCTGGTCGTGGCGGACGGGGCTGCCGGCCGGTCCGCCTCCCCGACAGCGGAAGTGCTGCTGCCGTTCTCGTGGCAGAACGTGTCGCTGCACGCGGCGGGTGCGACGGGGGTGCGGGCCCGGATCGCGCCCGCCGGACAGTCGGCCGTATCCATCGAGCTCGCCGACGGGTTGGGCTTGCCGGTGTTGTCGGTGGGTGCGATGGTGGCCCGCCCGGTCAGCGATCAGCAGCTGCGGGCGGCGGTTTCGGGTTCGGGTCCCGACCGGCTGTTCGAAATGATCTGGTCGCCGGCCGCGGCGACGACGCCGGCCAAGAACGAACTGCCCTCTTACGAAGTCTTCGAATCCGTTGCGGCCGAATTACTCCCGCTGTCCGACGTCTACGCGCGCACGCACCAGGCGCTGGCCGCCGTGCAGTCCTGGGTCACCGAGCGCGACTCCGGCGTGCTGGTGGTGTCCACCTGGGGTGCGGTGGCGTTGCCGGGGGAGGACGTCACCGATTTGGCGGGTGCGGCGGTGTGGGGGTTGGTGCGTGCGGCGCAGACCGAGCATCCCGGCCGGATCGTGCTCGTGGATGCCGATGTGCGGCTGGATGATTCGGCCGTGGCCGCGGTGCTGGCGGTGGGCGAGCCGCAGGTGGTGCTGCGCGAGGGAACGGTGTACACGGCCCGGGTGCACGGCAGCCGCGCGGCCGGGGGCGTGCTGGTGCCCCCCGGTGACGGGCCGTGGCGACTGGGCCTGAGCAGTGCCGGCACGTTCGAAAACCTGCAACTGGAACCGGTCCCCAACGCCGATGCGCCATTGGAGCCGGGCCAGGTTCGAGTCGCCGTGCGCGCCGTCGCCGCCAACTTCCGCGACATCATGGTCACCCTGGGCATGTTCACCCACGACGCGCTGCTCGCCGGCGAAGGAGCCGGCGTGGTGGTCGAAGTCGGCCCGGGGGTCACCGAATTCGCCGTCGGCGACTCGGTGTTCGGCTTCTTCCCGGACGGCAACGGCACGCGGGTCGCCGGCGACGTCCGGCTGCTGCTTCCGATGCCGGCCGACTGGTCCTACGCCGAAGCCGCCGCCATATCCGCGGTGTTCATGACCGCGTACTACGCCTTCGTGCACCTCGCCGACGCCCAACCGGGCCAGCGGGTGCTGATTCACGCCGGCACCGGCGGGGTGGGGATGGCCGCGGTGCAGTTGGCGCGGCATCTGGGCTTGGAGGTGTTTGCCACGGCCAGCAAGGGCAAGTGGGACACCTTGCGGGCGATGGGTTTCGACGACGATCACATCTCGGATTCGCGGAGTCTGGCGTTCGAGGAGAAGTTCCGTGCGGTCACCGGTGGCCGTGGTTTCGATGTGGTGCTGGACTCGCTGGCCGGTGAGTTCGTGGATGCGTCGCTGCGCTTGGTGGCCCCGGGTGGGGTGTTCTTGGAGATGGGCAAGACCGACATCCGCGACCCGCAGGCGATCGCCGAGGAGTACCCGGGGGTGCGTTACCGCGCCTTCGACCTCTTCGAACCCGGCCGCGTCCGCATGCACCAGTACATGCTCGAACTCGCCGAGTTGTTCGAGGCGGGGGTGCTGCGGCCGTTGCCGGTGACGACGTTCGACGTGCGGCGCGCCCCGGCGGCGTTGCGGTATCTGAGCCAGGCCCGTCATGTCGGCAAGGTCGTGATGACCATGCCGGGGGCGTGGGCCGCTGGCACGGTGCTGGTGACCGGTGGCACGGGGATGGCGGGTTCGGCGCTGGCGCGGCACGTGGTGGCCCGGCACGGGGTGCGCCACCTGGTGTTGGTGAGCCGGCGCGGGCGCGAGGCGCCGGGGGCCGCGGAGTTGGTGGCCGAGTTGGGTGCGGCCGGTGCCGAGGTGCAGGTGGTGGCCTGTGATGCGGCCGATCGTGAGGCGTTGGCGAAGGTGATCGCCGATATTGGGGTGCAGCATCCGCTTTCGGCCGTCGTGCACGCCGCCGGGGTGCTCGACGACGCCGTGGTGACGTCGTTGACGCCCGAGCGTGTGGACGCGGTGTTGCGGGCCAAGGTGGATGCGGCGTGGAACCTGCACGAGTTGACCCGCGATCTGGATGTGTCGGCGTTCGTGCTGTTCTCGTCGCTGGCCGCGCTGGCGGGCTCCTCGGGGCAGGCCAACTACGGTGCGGCCAACTCGTTCCTGGATGGGTTGGCCGCGCACCGGCGGGCCCATGGCCTGCCGGCGATCTCGCTGGGCTGGGGTCTGTGGGAGCAGGCCAGCGCCATGACCGGGGGGCTGGGCACCACCGGACGTGCCCGCCTGGGCCGCGACGGAATCCTGGCCCTGTCCTCCGAAGAGGCGCTGGAGTTGTTCGACACCGCGCTCATCCTCGACGAGCCGTTCGTCGCACCCGCCCGCATCGACCTCGGCGCGCTGCGAGCGCACGCCGCCGTGGTCCCGCCGATGTTCAGCGAGCTTGTCGCCGCGCCCACCCGCCGCCAGGTCGATGACTCGCTGGCCGCCGCGAAATCGAAATCGGCTCTGGCGCAGCGTCTGCACGGGCTGCCCGAATCCGAACAGCAGGCCGTCATGTTGGACCTGGTGCGATCCAACATCGCCACCGTGCTGGGCAACGTCAGCCCCGAGGCCGTCGACCCCGACAAGGCCTTCCAGGAACTGGGTTTCGACTCGCTGACCGCGGTCGAGATGCGTAACCGGCTCAAAACGGCGACCGGACTGGCGCTGTCGCCGACCCTCATCTTCGACTACCCGACCCCCAACGGGCTGGCCAGGTACATGTGCGCCGAAATCGCCGGTGCGCCACAGGAAGTCACCCACGCACCGGCGGTGCGCGCCACCGGCGACGATCCGATCGCGATCGTCGGCATGTCGTGCCGCTATCCGGGCGGGGTGAATTCGCCCGACGACCTCTGGGCCATGCTGGTGGAGGGCCGCGACGTGCTCAGCGAGTTCCCCAGCGACCGTGGCTGGGACCTGGCCGGGCTGTACAACCCGGACCCCGACGTCCCGGGCGCCTGCTACACCCGCACCGGCGGGTTCGTCGAGGGCGTCGGTGACTTCGATCCCGGTTTCTTCGGGATCGGCCCCAGCGAGGCGCTGGCCATGGACCCGCAACAACGCATGTTCCTCGAGCTGTCCTGGGAAGCGTTGGAGCGGGCCGGGATTGACCCGGGCGGGCTGCGCGGCAGCGCCACCGGCGTGTTCGCCGGGGTGATGACGCAGGGTTACGGCATGTTCGCCGCCGAGCCGGTGGAGGGCTTCCGGTTGACCGGCCAGCTCTCGAGCGTGGCCTCGGGGCGGGTGTCGTATGTGCTGGGGCTGGAGGGCCCGGCGGTGTCGGTGGACACGGCGTGCTCGTCGTCGCTGGTGACGTTGCACATGGCGGTGCAGTCGCTGCGGGCGGGGGAGTGCGACCTGGCCCTGGCCGGCGGCGTCACCGTCAACGCCACGCCCGACATCTTCGTGGAATTCAGCCGCTGGCGCGGATTGTCGGTCGACGGCCGCTGCAAGGCCTACGCCAATGCCGCCGACGGCACCGGTTTCTCCGAGGGCGGCGGGATGCTGGTGCTGGAGCGGCTGTCGGATGCGCGGCGCCTGGGTCATCCGGTGCTGGCGGTGGTGCGGGGTTCGGCGGTCAACCAGGACGGGGCCTCCAACGGGCTGACCGCTCCCAACGGGCCGTCCCAGCAGCGGGTGCTGCGCGCGGCGCTGGCCAACGCCGGCCTGAGCGCGGCCGAGGTGGACGCGGTCGAGGGCCACGGCACCGGCACGACGCTGGGCGACCCGATCGAGGCGCAGGCCTTGCTGGCCACCTACGGGCAGGACCGCGACGAGCCGCTGTGGCTGGGGTCGGTGAAGTCCAACATGGGTCACACGCAGGCCGCGGCCGGGGTGGCCGGGGTGATCAAGATGGTGTTGGCGATGCGCCACGAGATGCTGCCCGCCACGCTGTACGTCGACGAACCGAGCGCGCACGTGGATTGGTCGGCGGGCTCGGTGTCGTTGTTGACCGAGGCGCGAGCCTGGACGGGCGAGGGGCGGCCCCGACGGGCGGGGATCTCGTCGTTCGGGATCAGCGGCACCAACGCGCACGTGATCCTGGAGGCCGCCCCGGCGTCCGAGAGCGTGCCGAGTCCGCGGCCGCCGGTGGTGCCGTGGGTGGTCTCGGCGAAGTCGGCGACGGCGCTGCGGGCCCAGGCCGCGCGGTTGGCCGAGCATGTGGCCGCGCACCCCGACCTCGACGTGGCCGATGTGGGGTGGTCGCTGGCGGGCCGGTCGGTGTTCGAGCATCGCGCGGTGGTGGTCGGTGCCGACCGGGACCGGTTGCTGGCCGGCCTCGACGAGCTGGCGCGCGACGACCTGGCCGGTTCGGTCGTGCGGGGCAGCGCCACACCGACGGGCAAGACCGTCTTCGTGTTCCCCGGCCAGGGCTCCCAACTGCTCGGCATGGGCAGGGACCTGCACGCCGAATACCCGGTCTTCGCCGAGGCCCTCGACGCCGTCGTGGCCGAACTCGACCGGCACCTGCTGCGCCCGCTGCGCGAGGTGATGTGGGGCCAGGACGAGAACCTGCTGAACACCACCGAATTCGCCCAGCCGGCTCTGTTCGCGGTCGAGGTGGCGTTGTTCCGGCTCCTCGAATCCTGGGGCGTGCGGCCCGACTTCGTCATGGGTCACTCGGTCGGCGAACTCTCCGCCGCGCACGTCGCCGGCGTCCTGTCGCTGCAGAACGCGGCGGTGCTGGTGGCCGCCCGGGGCCGCTTCATGCAGGCCCTGCCGGCGGGCGGGGCGATGTTCGCCGTGCAGGCCACCGAGGAGGAAGTGCGGCCGCTGCTGGGCGACCGCGTTGGCCTCGCCGCAGTCAACGGGCCGGCCTCCGTGGTGATTTCGGGCGCCGAAGACAGCGTGGTCGCGATCGCCGAGCGGTTCCGCGGGGAAGGCCGCCGAGTGCACCGGCTGGCCGTCTCGCACGCCTTCCACTCACCGTTGATGGAGCCGATGGTCGACGAATTCGGGGCGGTCGCCGCCGGGCTCGCCACCGCGGGGGCCGGCATCCCGATCGTCTCCAACGTGACCGGGCAACTGGCCGCAGACGACTTCGCCTCGCCGTCGTACTGGAAGCGCCACATCCGCGAAGCGGTCCGGTTCGCCGACAGCATCCGGTTCGCGCACTCCGCCGGGGTGACCCGATTCCTGGAAGTCGGCCCCGGCGGCGGCCTGGCAGCGGCGATCGAAGAGTCGCTGTCCGACGCGCCGGTGCTGACGGCGTCGGTGCTGCGCAAGGATCGCCCCGAGCCGGCGACGCTGGCCAACGCGCTCGCGCAAGGGTTCGTCACCGGCATGGATGTGGACTGGCGCCGCGCGATCGGAACGGCCAACCTCGTCGAACTGCCCACCTACGCCTTCGAGCGGCGCCGGTTCTGGCTCTCCGCCGGTGGTGGGGCCGCCGACGCCGCCGGTCTGGGGCTGGGCGTCAGCGAGCACCCGCTGCTGGGCGCGGTGGTCGACTTGCCGGCATCGGGCGGGGTGGTGCTCACGGGCCGGCTGTCGGCCGCCACGCAGGGCTGGCTGTCCGATCACGCCGTCGGTGGCACCGTGCTGTTTCCCGGCGCGGGATTCGTGGAGTTGGCGATCCGCGCCGGCGACGAGGTGGGCTGCGCAGTCGTCGAGGAGTTGAATCTGGCTGCGCCGCTGATTCTGCCGGCAGGACCCGCTGGCGGCTCGGTCGCGGTGCAGGTGGTGGTCGGCGGCCCCGGCGAGTCGGGCACGCGCACGGTCTCGGTGTTCTCGCGCGCCGAAACGAGCACCGCCTGGCTCCTACACGCCGAGGGTGTGCTGGGTGCGGGATCGGTCGAGCCCGGCGCGGACCTGTCGGCCTGGCCGCCGGCGGGGGCCGTACCGGTGGACATCGGCGAGGGCTACGAGCTTCTGGCCCGACGCGGCTACGGGTACGGGCCGGCATTCCGTGGTCTGACCGCGATGTGGCGGCGCGGCGACGAAGTGTTCGCCGAGGTGGCCCTGCCGGCCGACGCCGGGTTGTCCGTGGCCGGCTTCGGAATCCATCCGGTCCTGCTGGATGCGGCGCTGCACGCGGTGATCCTGGCTTCCAGGGAGGGCGAGTTGCCCGAGGGCTCGGTGCTGGTGCCGTTCTCCTGGCAGCGCGTCTCGTTGCACGCCGCGGGCGCGGAGGCGCTACGGGCGCGCATTGCGCCGTCGGGTCCGTCGGCGATGTCGATCGAGCTCGCCGACGGGTTGGGGTTGCCGGTGCTGTCGGTGTCGACGATGGTGGCGCGGCCGGTCAGCGATCAGCAGCTACTGGCGGCGGCTTCGAACTCGGGCCCGGATCGCATCTTCGAGGTCGTCTGGTCCGCGCAGCCCCCGGAGGAGGTGCGGCCGGTCTCGGTGTTCGCTTGGGGCACAACAGTCTTCGATACCACCGAGGTCGAGCCCGCGGCGTATCTGTTCGACTCTCCGCCGGTGAGCGGCGACGTCGTAGCGGACGTCTACGCGGCCACACGTGCCGTGCTGAACGTGCTGCAAACGTGGTTGGCCCGCAACGGGGCGGCGACGCTGGTGGTGTCGACCCGGGGTGCGGTGGCGTTGCCGGGGGAGGACGTCACCGATTTGGCGGGCGCGGCGGTGTGGGGGTTGGTGCGTGCGGCGCAGACCGAGCATCCCGGCCGGATCGTGCTCGTGGATGCCGATGTGCCGCTGGATGATTCGGCCGTGGCCGCGGCGCTGGCGGTGAGTGAGCCGCAGGTGGTGCTGCGCGAGGGGACGGTGTACACGGCCCGGGTGCGCGGGAGCCGCGCGGTCGGCGGTGTGCTGGTGCCCCCGGGTCAGGGGCCGTGGCGACTGGGCATGAGCGGTCAGGGCACGTTCGAGGATGTCAGGCTCGAGCCCATCCCCGACGCCGACGTGGCGTTGGCGCCCGGGCGGGTTCGCGTCGCACCGTCGGCCGTCGCCGCCAACTTCCGCGACGTCATGATCGCACTGGGCCTCTACCCCGACCCCGACGCGGTCATGGGCGTCGAGGCCTCCGGCGTGGTGGTCGAAACCGCCTCCGGCGATGGGCGTTTCGCGGTGGGCGACCGCGTGATGGGGCTGTTCCCGGAAGGCACCGGGACGGTCGCCGTGACCGATCAGCGGCTGCTGGTGAAGGTGCCTTCGGGTTGGTCGCACACCGCCGCGGCGACCACATCGGTGGTCTTCGCCACCGCCTACTACGCGCTGACGGATCTGGCTTCGGTCAAGGCGGGTCAGCGCATCCTCGTGCACGCCGCCGCGGGCGGGGTGGGGATGGCCGCGGTGCAGTTGGCGCGGCATCTGGGCTTGGAGGTGTTTGCCACGGCCAGCAAGGGCAAGTGGGACACCTTGCGGGCGATGGGTTTCGACGACGATCACATCTCGGATTCGCGGAGTCTGGCGTTCGAGGAGAAGTTCCGTGCGGTCACCGGTGGCCGTGGTTTCGATGTGGTGCTGGACTCGCTGGCCGGTGAGTTCGTGGATGCGTCGCTGCGCTTGGTGGCCCCGGGTGGGGTGTTCTTGGAGATGGGCAAGACCGACATCCGCGATCCGCAGGCGATCGCCGAGGAGTACCCGGGGGTGCGTTACCGCGCCTTCGACCTCTTCGAGGCCGGCCCCGACCGCATCCAGCGGATACTCGCCGATTTGACCGAGTTGTTCGAGGCGGGGGTGCTGCGGCCGTTGCCGGTGACGACGTTCGACGTGCGGCGCGCCCCGGCGGCGTTGCGGTATCTGAGCCAGGCCCGTCATGTCGGCAAGGTCGTGATGACCATGCCGGGGGCGTGGGCTACTGGCACGGTGCTGGTGACCGGTGGCACGGGGATGGCGGGTTCGGCGCTGGCGCGGCACGTGGTGGCCCGGCACGGGGTGCGCCACCTGGTGTTGGTGAGCCGGCGCGGGCCGGAGGCGCCGGGGGCCGCGGAGTTGGTGGCGGAGTTGGGTGCGGCCGGTGCCGAGGTGCAGGTGGTGGCCTGTGATGCGGCCGATCGTGAGGCGTTGGCGAAGGTGATCGCCGATATTCCGGTGCAGCATCCGCTTTCGGCCGTCGTGCACGCCGCCGGAGCGCTCGACGACGCGGTCGTCACCTCCCTGAACCCCGAGCGGATGGATGTGGTGTTGCGGGCCAAGGTGGATGCGGCGTGGAACCTGCACGAGTTGACCCGCGACCTGGATGTGTCGGCGTTCGTGCTGTTCTCGTCGCTGGCCGCGCTGGTGGGCTCCTCGGGGCAGGCCAACTACGGTGCGGCCAACTCGTTCCTGGATGGGTTGGCCGCGCACCGGCGGGCCCATGGCCTGCCGGCGATCTCGCTGGGCTGGGGTCTGTGGGAGCAGGCCAGCGCCATGACCGGGCGACTGGCGACCGTCGACTTCGCCCGCTTCGCCCGCGACGGCGTGGTGGCCATGTCGTCGGACGAGGCGCTGGAGTTGTTCGACACCGCGCTCATCCTCGACGAGCCGTTCGTGTTGCCGGCACACATCGACCTCGCGGCACTGCGGACCAAGTTCGACGGGGGCACGCTGCCGCCGATGTTCGTGGACCTGATCAACGCGCCCACCCGGCGCCAGGTCGACGACTCGCTGGCCGCCGCGAAATCGAAATCGGCTCTGTTACAACGCCTCGAAGGCCTGCCCGAGGACGAGCAACACGCGGTGCTGCTGGATTTGGTGCGTTCGAGTATCGCCACCGTGCTGGGCAGCGCCAGCCCCGAGGCGATCCATCCCGACCAGGCGTTCCAGGAACTGGGTTTCGACTCGCTGACCGCGGTCGAGATGCGCAACCGGCTCAAGACCGCGACTGGACTGGCGCTGTCGCCGACGCTGATCTTCGACTACCCCAACTCCGGCGCGCTGGCCGGTTACATGCACCGCGAACTCGTGGGAACGTCCGGGCAAGCCGCCCCGGCCGCGACCCCCGGAGAAGACGAAATCCGGCGGGTGGTGGCGTCGATCCCGATCAAGCGTCTGCGCCAGGCGGGGGTTCTGGAGCTGTTGTTGGCGTTGGCCGATGAGTCCAACGGCAGCGAGGTCGGAGTCGGGGGCCAGCCCACGTCGGCCGCGACCACGGCGAAGAGCATCGCGGACATGGATCTCGACGACCTGGTCAACGCCGCATTGCTGGACAACGATGAGTAGCCGGGGCGGTCGGTGAGAATCGCGATCACGGGGGCGAGCGGGGTCCTGGGGCGCGGGCTCGCCGCCCGGTTGCTCAGCCAGGGGCACGACGTCGTCGGGCTGGCGCGGCATCGGCCCGAAAGCTGGCCCAGCACGGCCGAATTCATCGCAGGCGACATCCGGGATGCGGTCGCGGTCAAGTTGTGCGTCGACGGCGCCGACGTCGTCGCGCATTGCGCGTGGGCGAAAACCCCCGGACCCGAGCAGTGCATCGGCGACCAGGTGAACCTCGGGGGCACGGTCAACGTCCTCGACGCGATGGCGCACAACGGTTCTCGGCGCATCGTCTTCCCGTCGTCGGCCCACGTCTACGGGATGGGCGGAGCCGCGCACACAGAGCGCGACGCGAGCGCTCCGGTCCTGCCCGGCGGCGTGCAGCAGGCCCGGGTCGAGGAGATGCTGGCGGCCTCCGACGCCGAATCGGTGACGATCCGTTGCGCGCTCGTCGTCGGTCGCGGCGTCGACAACTGGGTGCGCCGGCTGTTCTCGCT
Organism: Mycobacterium cajalii; assembly: GCF_045809005.2. Taxonomy (NCBI): domain Bacteria; kingdom Bacillati; phylum Actinomycetota; class Actinomycetes; order Mycobacteriales; family Mycobacteriaceae; genus Mycobacterium; species Mycobacterium cajalii. The sequence continues at coordinate 3,470,493 of NZ_CM141436.1, read as the reverse complement.
CCCGCTGCTGCCCGAGGGCTCCGCCGATGCGCCGGTACAGGTTGTCCATCTCGACGACGCGCTGCGGGTCTTGACCCGCGCCCTGCTCGACACCGGGATCACAGTCGGCCCGGTCAATCTCGCCGCGCCGGGCGTACCGACGTTTCGTCAGATCGCCGCCGCGGCCGGCCGGCCGATGGTGCCGCTGGGCGGCCCGTTCGCGGCGCCGCTGCGGCGACACCTGACCTCGCTCTGCGAGCTGGAAGTGCTGCAACGTGCCCCGCTGATGGACACCTCGCGGCTGCGCGAGGAGTGGGGATTCGAACCGGCATGGAACGCCGACGAATGCGTCGAGGACCTGGCGATGGGGCTGCGCGGCCGGCTGACGGTGGGCCGGCGGGTGGTCTCGCTGCCGTGGCGGCTGGCCACCATCGACGACCCGCCCGCCGCCGACGTGCCCGCCGACGACGGGGTGGTGCCCATACCGGCCGGTCCGGAAGGGTTCAACGGCGAGTTCGACACCTTGATCGACCCTCGGTTCCCGACCTTCCTGGCCACGAACCTGTCCGAGGCGCTGCCCGGGCCGTTTTCGCCGTCCTCGGCGTCGGTAACCGTTCGCGGCCTGCGCACTGCCGGTGTCGGGGTCGCCGAGCGGCTGCGGCCAGGGGGGATCATTCAGCGCGAAATCGCGATGCGCATGGTCGCGGTGTTCGCCCACCGCCTCTACGGGGCGATCACAACGGCGCATTTCATGGCGGAGACGGTGCCGTTCGTCAAGCCCGCGACGGTGGTCAGCAAGAGCGGGTTCTTCGGCCCCAGCATGGCGTCCCTGCCGATCTTCGGTGCGGAGCGCCCCTCGCCGGAGACGCGTTGGGGGCGCAAACAACTGCGCACCGTCCGCAACATCGGGGTATTCGCCGTCAACCAAGTCGGCCTGAGCGCCGGCTCGACACTGGACACCCGGGCTTTCGTCGCGGACGTCGACCGATTGGAGCGCCTCGCGGGCGGTGACCCCACCCGTCTCGACGACGCCCGGCTCCTCAGCCTGATCGCGTTGGCGCGCGATCACGTCGTGCACAGCTGGGTGCTGGCCTCGGGGTCGTTCATGTTGTGCGCCGCCTACAACGTGCTCTTGCGCGGCCTGTGCGGGCGAGACACCGCCCCGCCGGCCGGCCCGGAGCTGGTCAGCGCGCGATCCGTGGAGGCGGTGCAGCGGCTTGTGGTTGCGGCACAACACGACCCGGATGTGCTACGGCTATTGGCCGAACCGGGCGAACGCCTCGGCAAGCTGGCCGTGGAGGTTCCCGAATTCCACGCTGCGGTGCTGGCCGAGCTGGATCTGATCGGGCACCGCGGACCCGCCGAACTCGAGATGCTCTCGACCAGCTACGCCGACGATCCGGAATTGCTGGTGCGAATGGTGACCCGGGCGATCGGTGCGCCGCCGGCGCCGGTTCCGCAGCATCCGCGAATCCCGTTGCAAGCCAAACCCGTTGCGTCGCTTTTCGTGCGGCAGCTGCGCGATCGTGAGGTGCGCCGGGACAAGATGGTGCGCGCCAACTGGGTGCTGCGCGGGTTGTTGCGGGAATATGGGCGCCGGTTGACCGATGCCGGCGTTTTCGGCACCCCCGATGACGTGTTCTACCTGTTGGTCGACGAACTCGACGCGCTTCCGGCGGACGTGGCGGGGCTGGTGGCGCGCCGCCGGGCCGAACGGCTCAGGCTGGCCGGAGTCGTCCCACCGGCGGTCTTCAGCGGAAGCTGGCAACCCGCGATCGACTCGACGGTGGCGTTGGGCAGCGGGGGAACCCTGCGCGGCGTCGGCGTGTGCGGCGGACGGGTACGCGGCCGCGTCCGCATCGTGCGACCCGAGACGATCGACGACCTGCAACCCGGCGAGATCCTCGTTGCCGAGGTCACCGACGTCGGTTACACGGCGGCCTTCTGTTACGCCGCCGCGGTGGTCACCGAGTTGGGCGGCCCGATGTCGCACGCGGCCGTGGTGGCCCGCGAGTTCGGCTTCCCGTGTGTGGTCGACGTCCAGGGCGCCACCCGGTTGTTGCCGTCCGGAGCCCTCGTCGAGGTCGACGGCGCCACGGGCGAAATTCAGGTGCTCGAACCGGGCCCTGACGGCCATCCGCCGGTTCGGGAGAACAATTCGTAGCGACAGAAAAGGACTTGACCGCTCTGCCGGTGTAGCGAGGACGGCCACGGTACTCTCATGCCCGTGCTTGGGACCCCTTTTCCGGTTTTGCTACGTAAACGTGCCGCTCTGCAGCCCGACGACGTGGCATACACGTTTGTCGACTACGAGCGGGACTGGGCCGGCGTCGCCGAAAGCGTGACCTGGCCGCAGTTGTATCGGCGGGTGCGCAACGTCGCGCGCGAACTCAGGCTTTGTGCCTCACCCGGCGACCGTGCCGTGATATCGGCGCCCCAGGGGCTCGACTACATCGTGGCCTTCCTGGGCGCATTGGAGGCCGGGATCATCGCGGTTCCGCTTTCGGTGCCGCTGGGCGGGGTCGCCGATGAGCGGGTCGACTCGGTGCTGCGCGACGCGTCGGCGACCGTCGTGCTCACCACATCCGCCGTCGCCGGCGACGTCGCCGGACATGTCACGCGCCGGCCCGGGGAAAAAGCTCCCTCGTTCATCGAGGTCGATTTGCTCGACCTGGATGCACCGGCCCGATTCGACACCGCGGAAAACAGCTACCAGAGCACGGCGTATTTGCAATACACGTCCGGGTCGACCCGGCGGCCGGCCGGAGTGCTGGTTTCCTACGCGAACCTGCAGATCAATTACAAGCTGACGATGGCCGGCTTCTTTTCGCAAAACGGCGGCATCGAACCACCGGATCACACCATTGTGTCGTGGACGCCCTTCTATCACGACCTGGGTTTGATCATGGGGGTTTGCACACCGGTGCTCGCGGGATGCCGTGCGGTGCTCACCAGCCCGGCGGCTTTCCTGGAACGCCCGGCCCGGTGGATGCAGATGCTGTCCTCCTATCCCAGCGCGTCGACGGGAGCGCCCAACTTCGCATTCGACCTGGCGGCCCGTAAGACGACGGACGACGACATGGCCGGGCGTGACCTGGGCAACGTGGCGGTCATCATCAGCGGCGCCGAACGGGTACGCCCCGAAACGCTCGAGCGCTTCACCCGGCGGTTTGCCCGCTTCAACCTGCGCGACACCGTGTTGCGGCCGACCTACGGGCTCGCGGAATCGACGTTGTACGTGGCGACCAGCACGGAGGGTGAACCCCCCAAGATCGTCGACTTCGAGCCCGAAAAGCTTGCCGGCGGTCAGGCGCAACGGTGCGCAAGCGGGACCGGGACGGCGCTGGTCGGTTACCCCGCGCTGCAAGGGCCCACCGTGCGGATCGTCGATCCCGAGACCCACACCGAGTGTCCGGATGGCACGACCGGCGAGATCTGGGTGCACGGGGGCAACGTCAGCACGGGCTACTGGCACAAGCCCGACGAGACCGCGCGCACCTTCGGCGCCGTGTTGGTCGAGCCGTCGACGGGCACACCCGAGGGGCCTTGGCTGCGGACCGGGGACCTGGGCTTCATCTGCGATGGGGCGCTGTTCATCGTCGGCCGCATCAAGGACCTGCTGATCATCTACGGGCGGAACCACGCTCCCGACGACATCGAGGCGACGATCCAGGAGATCACCCGGGGCCGGGTGGCGGCGATCGCCGTTCCGGATGACGGCATGGAGCAGCTCGTCGTCGTCGTGGAGGTCAAGAAGCGGAGCGATTCCGACGAGGATGCGATGCACGAGTTCGCCGTCCTCAAACGTGAAGTCGTCTCGGCGGTCTCGAACTCACACAACCTGCGGGTCGCGGACCTGGTCATGGTGGCTCCCGGTTCGATTCCGATCACCACCAGCGGCAAGATCAGACGATCGACATGCGCGGAGCTGTACCGGCGAAACGAATTCGTACGCGTGAACTCGGACTAGCCCGGATTTTTCGCGGAATGCCGAAGTAGCTGGGTGTTGATGCGCGAAAGTGCCTGTCCTGCAACGCATAATGGGAATTCTCTAGGTTTCCATATGGCGAGCGGAAGGCACTTCGCAAGTGAAGGGTATCGCGGTGGCGCGGCGGGTGAAAGTATCGGCGGACGGTCGCGGGGTGGTGTCGCACGCCGGGATGGGGCTGTTGCGGGAACTGGCCGATCTGACCGGGTTATCAGCGCAGGTCACGGCGGTGTTGGCCGATACTTACAAGGGGCCGTGGACTTATGCCCCGGGTGCGGTGTTCGCCGATCTTGCCGCGGCGGTGGCTGACGGGGCGGACTGCATCGACGGGGTCGGCCAGTTGTGTGGGGATCGCGAGCATGTGTTCGGGGCCAAGGCCTCGACAACGACGATGTGGCGGCTGATCGATTATCGCATCGATGCCGCGCACCTGCCGAAGGTTCGCACCGCGCGGGCATCGGCGCGGGCGGCGGCCTGGGCGGCCGGGGCCGCGCCCCCGGCGGGTGTGCCGCTGTACATCGACATCGACGCCACGCTGGTCATCGACCATTCCGACAACAAGGCGCAGGCGGCGCCGACGTGGAAGAAGTCGTTCGGCCATCACCCGCTGCTGGCGTTTCTGGACCGCCCGGAGATCGCCGGCGGTGAGGCCCTGGCCGGGCTGCTGCGCAAAGGCAACGCCGGATCCAATACCGCCGCCGATCACGTCACGGTCCTTCAGCAGGCTTTGGATTCGCTGCCGGCAGATTGGCGTCCCGGCCCGCAGAACCCGGCTGCGCCGGCGGTGGTGGTGCGCTCAGATTCCGCCGGAGCCACCCACAAGTTTGCCCAGGCCTGCCGCGATCACGGGGTCGGGTTCTCCTTCGGGTTTCCCGTCGATGCCCGGGTCCAGGACGCCGTGGACACCCTCAACCTCGGCGATGGCTGGTATCCGGGGATCGACTCCGATGGGCAGATCCGGGACGGGGCGTGGGTGGCCGAGGCCACCGGCCTGGTCAACCTGTCGGCCTGGCCTGCCGGGACCCGGCTGGTGCTGCGCAAAGAACGCCCACACCCCGGGGCGCAGCTGCGCTTCACCGACATCGACGGCATGCGGGTGACCGCCTTCATCACCGACACCCCACCGGGGATGGTTCCCGGGCAGCTGGCCGGTCTGGAACTGCGCCACCGCCAGCACGCCCGCGTCGAGGACCGCATCCGCGAAGCCAAAGCCGCCGGCCTGGCCAACCTGCCCTGTCATGATTTCCAGTCCAACGCCGCCTGGCTCGAAATCGTCCTGGCCGCCGCCGATCTGGTCGCCTGGGCCCAACTGATCGGATTCACCGACGCCCCGCAGCTGGCCCGCTGCGAGATCACCGCCTTCCGCTACCGGGTCCTGCACGTCGCGGCCCGCATCACCCGCGGCGCCCGCCAACTACGGCTGCGCATCGACGCCACCTGGCGCTGGGCCGGTGCCATCGCAACCGCCTGGCAGCGCATCCGCGCCGCCTTCCCCTGACCACCGCAAACCCGCCCCGACGACCCGAAAGACCCACCGGCCATAGGAAAGCCCGCCCACCCCGGCGACACGGGACGGCCAAACACACCCCAAGCCCAAAATCGCTATCGCTCAGCGATCTTCATGGCTCAGCACCCCCGAACCCCACCCGCACGAAAAATCGAGGCTAGAGCGGCCAGCTGTTCGACCCGGACGCATAACGGAAGGCGGGCGCCGGGGGTAGCGGCCGGCGCTCGTCGAGGGATAGCGCGTCGAGGACGAGGGCGACGTAGCGGCGCCAGCCACCGCCGGCCGAATCCATCGTCGACAGCACGCTGTAGAGCATCGCGATCAGCCGTGGCAGATCGTCGGCCACCAGGTCGCCGCGAACACGGCCGCACCGCTGGCCCCGGCGGACAAGGTCGTTGAGGGCCTCGTTGAGCGCGACCGAGATGTCGGGGGTCAGCGATCCGGCCCGGTGCGCGGCGGTCAGGAGGTGGTGTTCGCGGGCGCCGAGGGAGATCGCCGCCTCGATCAGGTGGGCGAGGCCTTGTAGTGGGTCGTCGGCTCGGCGGGCCTCTTCGATCACCGGCGTGAGGTCCTCGGCGATGCCTTGATCCAGGGCGGCGCGGACCAGGGCGGCTTTGGTCGGGAACCTCCGGTAGAGGGTCCGTTCACCCACGCCCGCGCGGCGGGCTACGGTCTCGAGGGGAGCGTCGGGGCCCAACTCGCTGAACACCGAGCGTGCGCTGCGCAGAATGCGGGCGACGTTGCGCGCCGCGTCGGACCGGAGCGGCCGATCTTCAACCGCCGTCATCGTCTCAGCGTAACTGACAGTTGACGGTCGGTTGGCCGGGTTCTACGCTCATCGAATTGGCAGCCATCTGACACTTAATGGGAAAGCCCGGTGATGACAACAACTTCGGACTTCTGCCCCGGAACCGACTTGCCCGCCATCCCCCTCCCGCGCGCCGAACACTGTCCCCTTGCCGCGCCGGCCGAGTTCGTGGACTGGCGCGACAAGCCCGGGCTGCGGCGGGTGATGTACCACGGGCGGCCGGCCTGGGCGGTGAGTCGCTACCGCGACATCAGGGCGGCGCTGCTGGATCCGCGCCTGTCCGCCGACACCATCCCGGCCGCCCTGAAGCCGGCCGGGCCGGACAGCACCATACCGGTGATGTTCGCGCGGATCGACGATCCCGAGCATCATCGGTTGCGGCGCATGATGACTCGCGATTTCACCTTCCGGCGCTGCGAGGCCATGCGCCCGCAGATCCAGGATCTGGTCGACCAGCATCTCGACGCGATGATCGCCGCCGGGCCTCCCGCCGACCTGGTGCGCGACTTCGCGCTGCCGGTGCCGTCGCTGGTCATCGCGATGCTGCTGGGTGTGCCCGCGGAGGACCTGGGGCTGTTCCAGCACCACTCCACGGTGGGGCTGCAGACGAACACGACCGACGAGCAGCGGGCCGAGTCGTTCGGGGCCATGTATGTCTACATCCACGAGCTGGTGGAGCGCCGGGTCCACGACCCCGGCGACGACTTGATCAGCCGCCTGGTCACCGGGTACGTCACCACCGGCCAGCTCACCCGCGAGACGGCGGCCATGACCGGTGTGGTGATGATGCTGGCCGGCCACGAAACCAGCGCGAACATGATCTCGCTGGGAACCGTTGCGCTGCTGGACAATCCCGACGTGTTCCGCCGGCTCGGCGAGACCGGCGACCCGTCGGCGGCAGCGAACGTCGTCGAGGAACTGATGCGCTACCTCAGCATCGTGCACAGCCAGGTCGATCGCGTGGCGACCGAGGACCTGACCCTCGGCGGCCAAGCGGTTCGTGCCGGCGACTTCCTCGTCATGAACCTGCCCGCGGGCAACTGGGATCCCGAGTTCACCGACGATCCGGAGACCTTCGATCCCGGTCGGAATACCCGGGGGCACTTGGGTTTCGGCTACGGCACGCACCAATGCATCGGCCAGAACCTCGCGCGGGTCGAGATGCAGGTCGCGTTCACCACGCTGGCGCGGCGGCTGCCCGGGCTGAAACTGGCCGCGCCGCCGGAAGAGCTGAGCTTCAAAGAGGCCGACATCTACGGCATGAAGGAGCTTCCCGTCACCTGGTGATGCGTGCGGTCGCCCGCACGCCGGCGGCGGAGCCGCTTGTGGATCGCGTCGGCGGCAAGGACGGCGGGCACGGCGAGCAGGGCGGTCAGCCAGCCGGCCCACGTCGGGCCGGTTTGGCCGAGCAGGTGCGCGAGCGGTGGCACATAGAGGAAGGCCGCCAGCATCGCGAGTTCGGCGGCAACGGCGCCCAGCAGCAGACGGTTGGTCCGCCATGGAACGGTCCAGGCGGGGCGCAGCGTGCTGCGGCAGGCGAAGGCGTTGGCCGCCTGCCCGAACACCACGGCGCTGAACGCGGCCCCCGATGCCGCGAGCAGCGCCGGACCGTGCGGGAAGGGCGCACCGGGTCGCCAGCCGAGGGCCAGGAACGCGGTCAGGAAGGCGCCGAGCTCCACGGCGGCCTCGGCCGGGCCCAGCACCCCGAATGCGCGCGCGAACAGTCGCCGATCCAGCAGGTGCCCGCGCGTCGGGGGCCGATCGAGCACGTGCGCTGCGGCCGGCTCGGCACCCAACGCCAGGGCGGGCAGGACGTCGGTGCCGATGTCGAGCGCCAACACCTGCAGCACCCCGATCGCGAGGGGGAACGTCCCCGCGCTGAGTGCCCACACGACGAACGGGGCGAGCTCGGCCACGTTGTCGGTGAGGTGGTAGGTCAGAAAGCGGCGCAGGTTGGCGAACGTGGCCCGGCCCTGTTCGACGGCGGCGACGATGGTGCTGAAGTTGTCGTCGAGCAACACCAGGTCGCTGGCCTCGCGGGCCACGTCGGTGCCGGACCGGCCCATGGCCACCCCGATCGCCGCTTCGCGCAGGGCCGGCGCGTCGTTGACCCCGTCGCCGGTCATGGCCACGACGTGACCGCGGTGGCGCAGCGCCCGGGCGATGCGCAGCTTGTCCTCGGGGGCGACCCGGGCGACGACGACGCCGTCGTGGTCGAGCAGCGCGCCGAGGTCCGCATCCGCGGCAGGCAGGTCGCGGCCGGTCACCACGAGTTGCTCCGGCCCGAGCAGGCCCACCTCGGCGGCGATGGCCCGGGCGGTGTCGGGGTGATCGCCGGTCACCATGGCGACCCGGATGCCGGCGCGCCGGCACGCGGCCAACGCCGCAGCCAGACCCCGGCGCGGCGGGTCTTCCAGCGCGATCAGCCCCAGCAGCGTCAGGTCGCGCTCGGCCTCGGCCGCCGAACCCGGCGCTTCGGCGGTGGTGAGGTCTCGCGCGGCGACCGCGAGCACGCGCAGGCCGCGGCGGGCCAGCGCCCGCAGCGCCTCGACCGCGCCGGGCGGGACCGCGCAACGCGGAAAGACCGAATCGGGAGCGCCTTTGACCAGCACCCGGTTCCCGGTGACCACGGACATGCGGCGCCGCCGGGCGTCGAACGGGAACCGCGCCCGCTCCGGGGCCGCTTGGGCGCCGTCGTCGGTGTCGACGCCGACCCGGCGCGCGAAGGCGTCCAGCGCCGCCTCCATCGGATCGCCGTGCGGGACCCAGCGGCCGTCCTTCTCGCTCACCCGCCCCGACGAGCACCGCGCGGCCACCCATGCGACGTCCCGCAGCGGGGCGTCGTCCCCGGCCCAGTGAACCGTGGCCACGGGTTCGTAGCCGTTGCCGTCGATGGTGGCGGTGCCGTCGGGCATCCACACCTCGACCACCGACATCTCGTTGCGGGTCAGGGTGCCGGTCTTGTCGGTGCAGATGAAGGTCGTCGACCCCAGCGTCTCCACCGCATCGAGATTGCGCACCAGCGCGTGCCGGCCGGCCATCCGCTGGGCCCCCATCGCCAGCGACAGGGTGACCGTGGGCAGCAGGCCCTCGGGCACCACGGCGACCGTTACGCCGACCGCGAACAGAAACCCGGCGGAGGGGGGCGTGCCGACCAGCAGCGCGACCCCGAAGAACACCGCCCCAACCACGACCGCGACCACGGCGATGATGCGCGACACCCGGTCGAGCTCTTTGCGCAGCGGAGTCGGCGCGGGCCGCTGCGCCTGGGTGAGGCGGGCGATCCCGGCCAGCCGGGTGTGCCGGCCGGTCGCCTCGACCGTCGCCCGGGCCTCGCCTTCGACCACGAAACAGCCGGCCGGCACGGCCTCGCCCACCCCGGGGTGCGCGGGCACGCTCTCCCCGCTGAGCGCCGAGGTGTCCACCGCCAGCGCATGCACGACGTCCAGACGCAGGTCGGCCGAGATGCGGTCGCCCTCGGCGAGCAGCACCACGTCGCCGACCACCAGATCTTCGGCCGGCACCTGCCGCGGCACCCCGTCGCGGACGACGGTGGCGCGCCGCGGCAGCAGCTCGCTCAACCGTTCGGCCGCGTGCTCGGCGCGCTGCTCCTGAGCGAACGCGAACAGCCCGTTGAGCACGATGACGACGAACACCGCCACACCCAGCTGCGGCATGCCCGCCACGAACGCCAGGGCGCCGGCCACCCAGAACAACAGCGCGAAGAAGTGCACCATCTCGGCGAGCAGCCGCCGCCAGGCCGGGATCCTGCGCGCCACCGGCAGCCGGTTGGGTCCCTCGGCATCCAGGCGCGCGGCGGCCTGCTCCGAGGTCAGTCCGACCCGCAACGCCGCGGAACCCGTGACGCTCATCGCGTGCCGCGCGGGTGCTCACCGTGCTGACGGTTCGCCGGTCGCCGCCGCACCCATCCGACGGCGATGCCCACCGCAACCAGGCACAACACCGACGCGATCACCACGCCCGCCACCACCAGCCCGACGACCCCGACCGCGCCCATGGAACCTCCGCTCGCTCATCAGCCAGCGAAGTCGAACCCGGCACCGCCGGATAGAGCCCAAGGTCACGACCGGTTGCGGACGTGGCGCCCGTGCGGGCTCAGCAGGCGAACGCGAGGCCGACGCCGTCGGGCGGCGGCACGGGCTGCAGGCAGCCGAACGGCTCGATGCCGGCCGTGCCGAACCGCACCGCCGACCGGTGGGCGTAGTTCACGCAGAACACCCCCGACCGATCGGCCCGGCAGCGGTAGTCGCCGAAAGACAGCGAATCCCCGTCAGCCAGCACGGGTCCGTCACCGTCGACGAACGGACCCGGGTCGCCGCGGGCCGCGCCCACCTGCAGGTTCGTCCCGTCGAAAAAGACCCAGCCGCCTTTCCATTCGCCGTAGGCCGTCGCGGGCGCGGGCGGGGGATTGGTCAGCTCGACCAGGCAAACGGGCGCGGGCCCGGTGTGTTTGGCGTCGGTCATGCACGCGACTTTGCCGGCCTGGGCGGTGAACGCGATGTCGTCGCCGAGTGGGGTGACGACGCCGTCGCGCGTTGCGGTGTGGAAGCCGGCAGGGTCGGCGGGGTGACCCGCCTCGATCCAGGCGATCACCTGCGAGATCGCGGCGTCCGCGGCCGGCGGACCCGGCTTGCCCGACGCGGTGGTGGTCGTCGTCGGGGAGGTCTCGGGCGCCTGGCCGGAGGGCCGGGGCTGACCGGGGTGGCCGTGTGAGCAGCCGGCGACCAGCAACGTCAGCGCGACCAGCGCGGCGATCCGCATTGAGCCAGGCTAACCGCACGGCCACGAACCAGCCCCTAATGAGGCGCTGCGCGCGCGTTGTGCGCGTCGTGTCGGTTACGGTCGGGTCATGCATGAGCGCACCGTTCGCGCGCACACGGCCGCCGGCACCGTCGAAGGTTTCACCCGGAACGGGGTGCACCGGTGGCGGTCCATCCCCTACGCCCGCGCCCCGCTGGGCCCGCTGCGCCTCCGGGCGCCGCAGCCCGCCCGGCCCTGGTCGGGCGTGCGGCACTGCCACGGATTCACCAGCTGCGCGCCCCAGCAGCGGCGCTACACCCTGCTCGGCGTCGGCAAGTACCAGCCGATGAGCGAGGACTGCCTCACGCTCAACGTCGTCACCCCCGAATCCGGCGGTGACCAGCCGCTGCCGGTGATGGTCTTCATCCACGGCGGCGGGTACATCCTGGGCAGCTCGGCGACGCCGCTGTACGACGGCGCGGCGCTGGCGCGCCGCGGCTGCGTCTATGTGTCGGTGAACTACCGGCTGGGGGCGCTGGGCTGCCTGGACCTGTCGTCGCTGTCGACACCGGACATCCCCATCGACGGCAACCTGTTCCTGCGCGATCTGGTGCTGGCGCTGCAGTGGGTCCGCGACAACATCGCGGCGTTCGGCGGCGAACCGGACAACGTCACCGTCTTCGGCGAGAGCGCGGGCGCGCACATCACCGCCACGCTGCTGGCGGTGCCCGCGGCCGCGGGGTTGTTCACCAGGGCGATCGCGGAAAGCCCGGCCGCGGGCATGACGCGGCCCAAGGAGACCGCCGCCGAGTTCGCGACGCGCTTCGCCGAACTGCTCGGCGCGCGGCGCCGGGACGCCGCGCAGGCCCTGATGCAGGCGTCGCCGCAGCAGTTGGTCGACGCGCAGCACCGCCTGCTCGACCAGGGCATGAAGGACAGGCTGGGCGCCTTTCCGATCGGTCCCGTCTTCGGTGACGACGTGCTGCCCGCCGACCCCGTCGAGGCAATGCGGCGCGGGCACGCGCACCGGGTGCCGCTCATCGTGGGGACCAACGCCGAAGAGGGCAGGTTGTTCACCCGCTTCCTGCGGATGCTGCCCACCAACCAGACGATGATCGAGGAGCTGCTGGCCGACGCCGAACCGGCCGCGCGCGAACGCATCACCGCCGCCTATCCCGACTACCCCGCGTCCTCGGCGTGCATCCAGCTCGGCGGGGACTTCGCGTTCGGCTCGGCGGCCTGGCAGATCGCCGAGGCCCACGGCACCCATGCGCCCACCTACCTGTACCGCTACGACTACGCGCCGCGGACCCTGCGCTGGTCGGGTCTGGGCGCCACGCATGCCACCGAGTTGTTCGCGGTCTTCGACATCTACCGGACCCGGTTCGGCGCGTTGCTGACCGCCGCCGCCGACCGGCGCGCCGCGCTGCGGGTCAGCAACCAGGTGCAGCGCCGCTGGCGATCCTTCAGCCACACCGGGGTACCGGGCGAGGACTGGCCCGCCTACACCGCCGAGGACCGCGCCGTCATGGTCTTCGACCACAAGAGCCGCGTCGAGTTCGACCCCCATCCGCACCGCAGGATGGCCTGGGAAGGCTTTTCACTGGCACGTTGACCTGGCACGCTGACCCCATGCACGCCGACACCGAACAGATCATCGAACAACCCGGTGACCTCACGGCCCCCTGGCTGACCGCGGCGATCGGCGCCGGGCCGGTCGCGGAGTTCACCGCGGAGCGCATCGGCACCGGCCAGATGAGCGAGTGCTACCGGGTGCGGCTCACCTACGCGGACGGGCCGGCCGGCCCCCACCGGCCCGAGTCGGTGGTGCTGAAGGTCGCCGCGACCGATCCGATGAGCCGCCAGACCGGGCTGGCGCTGGGTCTCTACGAACGTGAGGTGTGCTTCTACGGCGACATCGCCCCGCGGCTGGGCGGCCCGGTCGCGCCCTGCTACCACGGCGCGGTCGACACCACGACCGGCGTATTCGACCTGCTGCTCGGCGACGCGGGCCCGGCGGTCGTCGGCGACGAGATCGCCGGTGCCACAACCGAACAGGCCCGCCTCGGTGTCGAGGAACTGGGCCGGCTGCACGGCCCGCTGCTCGGGGACCCGGCACTGGCCGAGGCGCCGTGGCTCAACCGCGAGTCGCCGCTGCGCCAGGCGATGATCACCCCGCTGTATGCCGGTTTCGTCGACCGCTACGGCGACCAGATCGAGCCGGGTCACCGCCTGGTGTGCGAACGCCTGGTGGCCTCGTTCGACGCCTACCTGGCCCAGGAGTCCGAACCCGGCCGGATCCAGGGCCTGGTGCACGGCGACTACCGCCTGGACAACATGCTGTTCGGCACCGAGGGGGCCGACCGCACGTTGACCGTGGTCGACTGGCAGACCGTCTCGTGGGGCCCGGCGCTGACCGACCTGGCGTACTTTCTGGGCTGCGCCCTGTCGGCGCAGGACCGCCGCGCCCACTACGACGCGTTGCTGCGGGCCTACCACGAGGCGCTGGGGCCGAACGCGCCCGTCAGCCTCGCCGACGTCGCCGAAGGTGTGCGCCGCCAGAGCTTTTTCGGGGTGATGATGGCGATCGTCTCCTCGATGCTGGTGGAGCGCACCGAGCGCGGCGACCGGATGTTCATGACGATGCTGCAACGGCACTGTGAGCACGTGCTCGACACCGACGCGCTGGCGACGCTGCCGGACGCCGCGACACCCGAGCCGCTGCGACCGTCGCACGACGACGAACTCGCGCACGCCCCAACCGCCGAACCGCTGTGGAGCGAAAGCTGGTATGCCGACTTCGCCGATGCCGCACAGGGATTGGGCGGCTGGTTCCGGCTCGGCCTGATCGCCAACCAGCGGCAGGCATTGGTGCACGCGCTGCTGTGTGGCCCCGACATGCCGACGGTCGCCGTCGACACTCTGGTCCCCCTGCCCGCCGACCCGTGGGCGGTGAGCGCCAACGGCCTGGAGCTGGGCCATGCGGCCTCCGCCGCGCTGCAGACCTACCGCGTCGACGTCCGCGCGCAAGCCCAGGCGTATGACGACCCGGCGGCGCTGCTGCGCGGGGAGCCCGGAACTCCGGTCGAGCTGACGATGCATCTGGTGTGGGCCACCGACGGCGCCCCGTACAAGTACCGGCTCACGACGCGTTACGAAATCCCCTGCAGGGTCTCGGGCACCGTCGGCGTGGACGGCACGAGCTACCGCGTCGACTCCGTGCCCGGACAGCGCGACCACTCCTGGGGGGTGCGCGACTGGTGGAGCATGGACTGGATCTGGAGCGCGCTGCACCTCGAGGACGGCACCCACCTGCACGGGGTGAACATCCGCATACCCGGGGCCCCGGCCTTCAGCGTCGGCTACGTGCAGGACGCCGAGCACCACGTCACCGAGGTGCAGACCCTCGACTCGCGGGAAGCCTTCGGCGCCAACGGGTTACCCCTGGATGCGACGCTGGCCTTCGACCCGGGCGGGATCGTCGCCGACATCGACGTGCGCGGCCAGGCGCCGGTGCGGCTGGTTTCCCCCGAAGGGCGGGTCAGTCAGTTCCCGCGCGTCTGGGCCGGCGTCGCGACGACGGACGGCCGCCGCGGCGTCGGTTGGGTCGAATGGAACCGCAACCTGGCCACCGGGTGACTGGCGCCGCGGCCGGTGCGCCGTCGCCGATCGTGGTCATGGGTGTCTCGGGCTCGGGCAAGTCGACGGTGGGTTCGGCCCTGGCGCAACGGCTGCGGGTCCCGTTTGTCGACGCCGACGCCCTGCACCCTCCCGCCAACATCGCCAAGATGGCCGCCGGCGAACCGCTCGACGACGACGATCGCCGCCCGTGGCTGGACCTGGTCGGCGAGTGGCTGGCGGGCCACCGGTCCGGTGGTGTGGCGAGCTGTTCGGCGCTCAAGCGCGCCTACCGCGACCGGTTGCGCGCACACTGCCCACGCGTGGAGTTCCTGCACCTCAGCGGTTCACCGGAGCTCATCGGCCACCGGCTGGCCGCCAGGACAGGGCATTTCATGCCGGTCGCGCTGCTGGGCTCGCAGTTCGAGGCGCTGGAACCCCTCGGCCGCGACGAGGCCGGCGTCACCGTCGATGTCGGCCGGGACGTCGGCGCGATCGTCGACGCGTATCTGTCGGCGTCGGCGTCGGCGGCGAGGCGACCCGCTGGTGACTGAAAGCCGCTGCGCCACTAGCGCCTTCAGCGAAGCCGGCGCTTGACCTTCGAGCCGACCCGCTCCAGCGCGTCCTCGGCCGCGTGGCCGTTCGCCGAATCGGCGAGGTGGCGTGCGGACTCGGCGAGGTGCTCGCCGCGGACCCGGGCGACGTCGGCCAGTTCGCGACCGCGCCTGCGGGCGGACCGGGCCCACGG
This sequence comes from Mycobacterium cajalii, assembly GCF_045809005.2. NCBI lineage: Bacteria > Bacillati > Actinomycetota > Actinomycetes > Mycobacteriales > Mycobacteriaceae > Mycobacterium > Mycobacterium cajalii. The sequence continues at coordinate 3,455,084 of NZ_CM141436.1, read as the reverse complement.
CTGCTCGGCCACCTCCGCGACCTCGGAAGCCAGTTTCTCGCCGCGCTTGCGTGCCTTCTTCGTCAACGGTTCGGCCTTTTCGACGGCCTCGAGGGCCAGTTCGCGGCCGCGTTCGGCACGCGCCTGCAACCGGTGCACGATCTTCTCGCCGAGCTCGTCGAAGTCGGTGTCGACCCCCTCGGAGAAGTCCGGCAGCGCCGACGACACCGCGTCCGAGAGTCGCTCGGCCGCGCGGCGGCCGCGCCACCCCAGCGACGGCTTGCCCGCGGTGTCGGCGGCCGCGATCATCAAGCCGCCCAGCAGGCTGAGGTCGGTCAGGAACTCCTTGCGCTTCTGCGCTTTGCGCTGCGGGTCGGTCTCGCTCCAGAACATGTGCGCGCCGAGGTTGCCCGGCAACACGGTGAACGCCAAAGCCGCCGAGGCGACGCGCGGCATGCGCCCGGTGGCCAGCAACAGGCCACCCCCCACCTGGACGGCCGCGTTGATCTGCGCGATCGTCTGCGGGTTGCTCGGAATGCTGCTGCCCACCGGATCCGGCAACGCCTGCAGGCCGCCCACGGCGGGCGCCGCGGCTTCGGCCGCGGCCTTGGGGTTGAGCAATGAATCGATTCCTTGCCCGATGAACACGACCGACAACAGCGGCCGCGCGATTCTGCGGATCAACATGGCAGCCTGGTTACCCCGCGGGCCCGCAAACAAACCGCCGCCTCCGCCGGGCGAAGGTGTGCGCCGGTATTCCCAGCCGACGCTCCGCGGCCGGTGCGGCGATAGGGTGGAGCCCGTGCGGGCGTTGGTCATCGTCGACGTGCAGAACGACTTCTGCGAGGGTGGTCCGCTCGCCGTCGCCGGCGGCGCCGCCCTGGCGGAGGCGATCAACGGATATCTGGCGGGCGGTCCGGGCTACCAACATGTCGTGGCGACCAAGGACTGCCACGTCGACCCCGGAAGCCACTTCTCCGACCGGCCGGACTATTCGTCGTCCTGGCCGCCGCACTGCATCGCCGGGAGCCCCGGTGCGGACTTTCCTCCCGGCCTCGACACCGGCCCGATCGAGGCCGTCTTCTGCAAAGGCGCCCACACCGCCGGGTACAGCGGTTTCGAGGGCGCCGACGAGGACGGGACCTCCCTGCTGGCGTGGCTGCGCCGGCGCGGGGTCGACGCGGTCGACATCGTCGGCATCGCCACCGACCACTGCGTCAAGCGCACCGCCGAGGACGCGGCGCGGGCCGGTCTGGCGACGCGCGTGCTGGTGAACCTGACGCGCCCCGTCGACGCGGATTCGGCCGCCCGGGCCCTGGCCGAACTGCGGGCCGCCGGCGTCGAGCTGGCCGAGGCGATCTGATGGTCGTGCCGCCGGACCGGGAGCGTCTGCTCGCCGCGGTGGAGCGCTCGCCGCAGGCGGCGGCGGCGCACGACCGCGCCGGCTGGGTCGGGTTGTTCGCGCAGGACGGCCGCATCGAGGACCCAGTGGGTTCGCGGCCGCATGTGGGCCACCGGCAGATCGGCCGCTTCTACGACACTTTCATCGGTCCGCGCGCGATCACGTTCCACCGCGACCTCGACGTCGTGGTCGGCACCATCGTCGTGCGGGACCTCGAACTCGAGGTGGCGATGTGCTCGGCCGTGACCATGTGCATTCCCGCGATCCTGCGCTACGACCTTCGGGAAGATCCCCGAGAAGGCAACGGCCAGTGGCGGATTGCCCGGCTGCGAGCCTACTGGGAGTTGCCCGCGATGATGCGGCAGTTCCTCGGCGCCGGTGCGGGGGCGATCGGTCCCGCCCTGCAACTGTCGCGAGGATTGCTGACCAACCAGGGATTGCGGGGGACCGCCGGCTTCATGGCCGGCTTCCGCCGCGTGGGGGCGCGGCACAAGCGGTTGGTCGAGTCGTTCCTGGGCGCCGTGGCCGGTGGCGACACGACCACCGCGGGGCGCGCGCTGTCCCCAACCGCCGCAATAACGTTGGGCGACGACGAGCCCCTCGGCCTCGCCGGGCTCGCCGGGCACCTCGAGGGTGGCGGCTGGACCGGGACGGCCGGTGCCGGACCCACCGTCGCCGTCGCGACGAACTCGGGGCACGGGCGTGCCGTCCTGTTCGCCGACGTGGCCCGGCGGGCCAACGCGATCAACCGGATCCGGTACTTCCCCGCCTGATCGCCGCCCGCGCGACAACGCGTGCATCGGGTACCAAGGACACTAGACGTGGCCGGCGCGCGACCGGCCAGGACCGAAGACCGGGGAGAACCATGCTCGACGAGCCGTTCGCACGGCGGGACCTGCTGCGGGGCGCCGGCGCGCTCAGCGCGGCGGCGCTGACGCCGTGGGCGGGCGGCTGCGCTTCCGGTGACGACGACGCGCTCACCTTCTTCTTCGCCGCCAACCCGGACGAACGCGACGCCCGGATGCGCGTCGTCGACGCGTTCCGGCGCCGCCACCCCGACATCAAGGTTCGGACACTGCTGTCCGGGCCCGGCGTGATGCAGCAGCTCTCGACGTTCTGCGCCGGCGGCCGATGTCCCGACGTGCTGATGGCGTGGGAATCGACCTACTCCGAATTGGCCGACCGGGGCGTGTTGCTCGACCTGAACACGATGCTGGCGCGCGATCCGGCGTTCGCCGCGCAGCTCGAGGCCGACCGCATCCGCCCGCTCTACGACGTCTTCTCGTTCAACGGAGGCCAGTTCGCGTTCCCGGAGCAGTGGTCCGGGAACTACCTGTACTACAACAAGCGCCTGTTCGCCGCGGCCGGGGCGCCGGCACCGCCCGGGACGTGGGCGCAGCCCTGGACGTTCGGCGAGTTCCTGAACGCCGCCACCGCGCTCACCAGCCGCGACGGATCCGGGCGGGCCACCCAGTGGGGCTTCGTCGACACGTTCCTGCCCTATGCGTCGGCGGGACTGTTCGCCATGAACAACGGCGTGCCATGGTCGACCCCGCTGAAGAACCCCCGCCACTTCAATTTCGGGGACGACGCGTTCATCGAGGCGGTGCAGTTCTACGCCGACCTGGCCACCAGGCACCAGGTGGCGCCCACCGCCTCGGAGACCCAGTCGATGTCCACGCCCAACCTGTTCGCGGCCGGCAAGGCGGCGATCGCGCTGGGCGGCCACTGGCGCTATCAGACGTTCCTGCGCGCCGACGGCCTGGAGTTCGACGTCGCGCCACTTCCGACGGGGCCGGCGCTGCCGAAGGGGCATGCGGCCTGTTCCAACATCGGCGCCACCGGCCTGGCCATCTCGGCGAGCAGCCAACGCAAGGCCCAGGCCTGGGAATTCGTCAAATTCGCGACCGGACCCGTCGGGCAGTCTCTGATCGGTGAATCGTGTCTTTTCGTGCCGGCGCTACGCTCCGCGCTGACCTCCCGCGGGTTCGCCGCGGCCCACGCCCGGTTGCGCAACCTGTCCGTGCTCACCGAAGGTCCGGCCCACTCCGAGGCGTTGCCGATCACCCCGGCATGGGAGAAGGTCAGCGCCCTGATGGACCGGAACTTCGGTCCCGTGCTGCGCGGGTCGAAGCCCGCGACGACGCTGGCCGGGATGTCGCACGCCCTCGCCGAGGTGCTGCGCAACCCATGACACCGATCCGCACACGCTCCTCGGGCGCCCGCCCGCTGCGACGACGCGCCCGGGCGGGCCGGCTGTTCGTGGCGCCGAACCTGGCCGCGGTCTGCGTCTTCATGCTGTTCCCGCTCGGCTTCTCGCTGTACATGAGCTTTCAGCGCTGGGACCTGTTCACGTCGCCGAAGTTCGTGGGCTTGAAGAACTTCGGGGCCCTCACCTCCGACCCGTTGTTTCTCATCGCGCTTCGCAACACGGTGGTGCTCACGGTCGGCACAGTGGTGCCGACCGTGCTGGTCAGCCTCGTCGTCGCCGCCGTGCTGAGCCGGGAAGTCAAGGGCATCGGCATCTTTCGCACCGTCGTGTTCCTGCCGCTGGCCATCTCCTCGGTGGTGATGGCGGTCGTGTGGCAGTTCGTCTTCGACACCGACAACGGGTTGCTCAACATCGTGCTCGGCTGGGCCGGGGTGGGCCCGGTTCCCTGGCTGGTCCAACCGCAATGGGCCATGGTGTCGCTGTGCATGGTCAGCGTCTGGCGCAGCGTGCCGTTCGCCAGCGTGGTGCTGCTGGCCGCCATGCAGGGGGTGCCGGGAAACCTCTACGAGGCCGCCAGGATCGACGGTGCGGGCGCGATACGTCAGTTCGTCTCCATCACCCTGCCCATGATCCGGGGGGCGATGTCGTTCGTGGTCGTCATCTCGGTCATCCACGCCTTCCAGGCGTTCGACCTGGTGTACGTCCTCAACGGGCCCAACGGCGGTCCGGAGACCGCGACCTACGTGTTGGGCATCATGCTGTTCCAGCACGCGTTCTCGTTCCTGGAGTTCGGATACGCCTCCGCGCTGGCATGGGTGATTTTCGCCATCCTGCTGGTGCTGACCGTGCTGCAATTCCGCATCACGCGGCGGCGCTCCTGGGAGGCTTCCCGTGGGCTTGGCTGAGCACCCCGCGCGCATGTTCAAGCGCAACGCCATCCGGACCGTGGCCGTCTACACCGCCCTGACCGGCATCGCCTGCTGTGCGCTGTTCCCGATCGCCTGGGCGGTCTCGGGATCGTTGAAAAAGGAGGGTGAGGTCACCGAGCCGACGCTGTTGCCGGCCCACCCGCAGTGGTCGAACTACACCGAAGTGTTCGCGTTGATGCCGTTCTGGCGGATGTTCTTCAACACCGTGCTCTACGCCGGCTGCGTCACCGCCGGGCAGGTGTTCTTCTGCTCGCTGGCCGGATATGCCTTTGCGCGGCTGCAATTTCGCGGGCGCGACGCGCTGTTCTTCCTGTACCTGACCACCCTGATGGTGCCGCTGACGGTCACGGTCATCCCGCAGTTCATCCTGATGCGGACCCTGGGCTGGGTCGACACGCCCTGGGCGATGATCGTGCCCGGACTGTTCGGCAGCGCGTTCGGCACCTACCTGATGCGGCAGTTCTTCCTGACCCTGCCCACCGATCTGGAGGAAGCCGCGATCCTCGACGGGTGCTCCTCGTGGCAGGTCTACTGGCGGATTCTGCTGCCCCACGCCCGGCCCGCGGTGCTGGTGCTCGCGGTGCTCACATGGGTCAACGTGTGGAACGACTTTTTGTGGCCGCTGCTGATGATCCAGCGCGACAGCCTGGCCACGCTGACCCTCGGCCTGGTCCGGATGCGCGGGGAGTACGCCGCCCGCTGGCCGGTGCTCATGGCGACGTCCATGCTGATCATGCTGCCGCTGGTGCTCATCTACGCCATCGCGCAGCGGTCCTTCGTCCGCGGCATCGCCGTGACCGGGATCGGTGGCTAGTCGTGGCTTCGGTGAGTTTCGAACGGGCGACCCGCCGCTACCCGGGCGCGGACCGGCCGGCCCTGGACGGGCTGGACCTGGTGGTCGGCGACGGCGAGTTCGTCGTGCTGGTGGGCCCGTCCGGGTGCGGCAAGACGACCTCGCTGCGGATGGTGGCCGGACTGGAGACGCTGGATTCCGGACGCATCCGCATCGGCGACCGCGACGTCACCGACGTCGACCCGAAGTATCGCGACGTCGCGATGGTGTTCCAGAACTACGCCCTCTACCCGCACATGACGGTCGCGCAGAACATGGGCTTCGCGTTGAAGATCGCCAGGACGCCGAAGGCCGAGATCCGCGAGCGGGTGCTGGCCGCGGCCGACCTGCTCGACCTGCGGCCGTACCTGGACCGCAAACCCAAGGACCTCTCCGGGGGGCAACGCCAGCGGGTGGCGATGGGACGCGCCCTCGTGCGCCGTCCGCAGGTGTTCCTGATGGACGAGCCGCTGTCCAATCTCGACGCCAAACTGCGGGTCCAGACGCGCAACCAGATCGCCGCACTCCAACGGCGACTCGGCACCACCACCGTCTACGTCACCCACGACCAGGTGGAGGCCATGACGATGGGCGACCGTGTCGCCGTGCTGTGCGACGGGGTGCTGCAACAGGTCGCTGCACCCCGCGAGCTCTACCACAATCCCGCCAACGTCTTCGTGGCCGGCTTCATCGGCTCGCCCGCGATGAACCTGTTCACCTTGCCGATCGTGGATTCTTCTGTTTCACTGGGGGATTGGCGGTTCCCGGTACCACGCGAGGTCGCCTCCCTCGGAGCCGAGGTGGTCGTCGGAGTGCGTCCCGAACATTTCGCGGTGGGCGGCGGCCCCGGCGCTGACGGGGGCCTCGAGATGCAGGTCGACGTGGTCGAGGAGCTCGGCGCGGACGCGTACCTGTACGGGCGGATCACCCTGTCGGGCAACGCTGTCGACCAGACCGTCGTGGCACGGGCCGACGGGCGACGGCCACCGCAGCGGGGTAGCCGCGTGTGGCTGCATACCGAGCCCGGGCACGTGCATTTCTTCGGCGCCGACGGCCACCGCATTCGCTGAGTGCCGTCCGTCCGGCGTGCCGCGCGGCGCCCCGCCGGATCGGGGCTAAGGTGGCGACGTGAGCGTGGCACACGCCGACCTGGTGTGCGAAGGCGGCGGCGTGCGGGGCATCGGACTGGTCGGCGCGGTGGACGCCCTTGCCGAGGCCGGCTACCGGTTCCCCCGCGTCGCCGGCAGCAGCGCGGGTGCCATCGTCGCCTCGCTGCTGGCCGCACTGCAGGTGGCCGGCGAACCGCTGAGCCGGCTTGCCGACGTGATGCGCGGCATCGATTACCGAAAGTTCCTCGACCGCAGCCCGATCGGGCGGGTACCCGTCATCGGCGGGGGGCTGTCGCTGCTGGTGTCCGACGGTGTCTATCGCGGGGCCTACCTGGAACGGCTGCTGGCCGAACTGCTGGGCGAGTTGGGCGTGCGCACCTTCGCCGACCTGCGCACCGGCGAGAAGCCCGAACAATTCGCGTGGTCATTGGTCGTGACGGCCAGCGACCTGTCGCGACGCCGCCTGGTGCGCATCCCGTGGGACCTGCCCGACTACGGCCTGGACCCGGACGACTTCCCGGTGGCCCACGCCGTGCACGCCTCGGCGGCGATCCCCTACGTGTTCGAACCGGTCCGGGTCGCCGGCGCCACCTGGGTCGACGGGGGACTGCTGTCGGATTTCCCGGTGCAGTTGTTCGACGAACCCGACGGCCGGCCCCGCTGGCCGACGTTCGGCATCCGGCTCTCGGCGCGGCCCGGCATTCCGCCCACCCACCCCGTGCACGGGCCGGTGTCGCTGGGAATTGCCGCCGTCGAAACGCTGATGAGCAACCAGGACAACGCCTATATCGACGACCCGTGCACCGTTCGGCGCACCATTTTCGTTCCCGCCGACGAGGTCAGTCCCATCGATTTCGGCCTTTCCGCCCGGCAACGGGACGCCCTTTACCAAAGAGGTCTGCGGGCGGGCCGGCAATTTCTCACGACATGGGATTACCCGCTGTATCTTTCGGCCTGCGGGCCACCGGACCGGCGCCCGGGGTGACGTAGCGGCGGACCGGGTTCTCAGCGCGTCCAGAAGAGCAGGTCGTTGCCCCCGGCGTCGTAGACGACGCTGTCGGGATTGGGTCCCACGACGTCGAAATACAGTTTGCCGCTTCGTTGGTCCCCCTGGTTCACCACGGCCGGGTTCATGCCCTGGGCGGTGGCGACGTTGCCGAGTTCGGGGTAGTTGTCCCCGTTTGCCGCACGGGCGTTGAAGTCCGGGATGATCGGCTGGACGTTGCCGCGGATCGCCTTGACGGTCGCGTCGGCTTCCCACAGGTGGCCGCGCGGCTGGTACGGGATCGGGTCGTTGCTCGGGCGCAGGTTGCTCACCGTCCAGCCCGTGATGACGGCACCGTCGGCGTCGTTGAGCCGTTCCTGGTTGCCGAACTTCTTGAAGACGGGGTAGGCGTCGGCCGACGCCGCGGGCGCGCTCGCGATCCCGACGCCCGCCGCTGCGGCCACGGTCGCGACCGCCGTCGTCCCGATTCGGGAGAACTTCATGCGTGGCTCCTCTCGTTCGCGTCATTTCTGAATCACAAGAGGCGTACCTCGTAAACGCTTGGCCAAACGTTCTGCGCGCCGGGCATGACCACGAACAGCCGTTGCCGCATGCCAATTGGAATTGGTAACCCGCGAATTGTGTGAATTGCGTCATGGTCGCCCGTTCGCGCCGGGGGCGCGCCGGTGGCCACCAAGTCGTCATGTTGCGCCGTTGTGACGTAGGCCCCGGGCGCGCCGCACCGCCGATCGCCCCGGGGCCTTCCTACTATTGCCGGCGTGGTGGATCGCTATGGAACCGACGTGCTGGCCGCCGGCCGGCGCAAGCCCCGTTCGACCGAGCACCCCGCCGAGCCGGGCCTGGTGGTGGAGGACGCGCAGACGGGCTATGTCGGCGCCGTGGTGCGCGTCGAATACGGCCGGGTCGAGCTGGAAGACCGGCACGGCCGCACGCGGGGCTTTCCGCTGGGGCCGGGTTACCTCCTCGAGGGGCGACCGGTGATCCTCACCGCGCCCCGCCGCGCCGTGCCGGCTGCCCAGGCCAGGACGGCGTCGGGGTCCGTCGCGGTGCCGCGCGCCCGCGCCCGGGTGGCGCGCGCCAGCCGGATCTATGTCGAGGGACGCCACGACGCCGAGCTGATCGCCCAGGTGTGGGGCGATGACCTGCGCGTCGAGGGCGTCGTCGTGGAGCACCTCGGCGGCGTCGACGACCTGGTGGACATCGTGGCCGACTTCGGTCCGGGCCGGGGGCGCCGGCTCGGTGTGCTCGTCGACCATCTCGTCGCGGGTTCGAAAGAGGCGCGCATCGCCGACGCGGTGCGGCGCGGACCGGGCGGCGACGACACGCTGGTCGTCGGCCATCCCTACGTCGACATCTGGCAGGCCGTCAAGCCGCAGCGGCTCGGCCTGAAGGCCTGGCCGCAGGTGCCGCGGCACCTGGAATGGAAACATGGCGCCTGTAAGGCCCTGGGCCTGCCGCACGCCGCCCAGGCGGACATCGCCAGGGCCTGGCAGCACATCCGGTCGCGCGTGCGCGACTGGAACGATCTCGAGCCCGCGCTGATCGGCCGGGTCGAGGAGCTCATCGACTTCGTGACGCAACCGTCGGAGTCCTGAGCCCGGCGGCACACCCCGCGGGCGCCACGCTCGCGTGACGCTCGGCGCGACGAAGGCCCTTCGTCTGAGGCATGGGTGCAGGTGATGTAGTCCTCGTGTTCCTTCCAGGGCCGTTCGTCGGTGAGCACCTGGCTGTTCGGGATCGTCAGGAACACCGCGTCGCGGTATCGGCGCCGCGAGTCCCGCATCCGCGACCACGAGGTGCTGGCCTCGGCTGAGGCCGAGGCCACCGACCCGCTGTCGGGTCGCATGCACCCCGCCGGGCATCCCGATGCGGGGCACTGGAGCGCCCCACCGTCGCGGCGCTTCCTCCCCGAGGACCAGACGATGACGCAGGACATCGTCGGCCACGTGCGGGCCGCGCTGGATGCGTTGCCGCAGCGACAGCGGCAGCTGGTCATCCTTCGCGACGTCGTCGGCATGTCCGCCGAAGAGGCGGCCCGCACCCTGGACCTGTCCGCCGAGGCGCAGCGCGCACTGCTGTACCGCGCCCGGGGGAACCTTCGCAACGCACTGGAGAAGCGGTACCGACGATGACCGTCCACGACAAGACAGTTCCCGCCATCGACTGCGTCGAATTCGTCCGGCTCGTCGACGATCTCGTGGACTCGGAGCCGCGGCGCTGGGGCGCGATCGTGACCGGGCATCTCGACGAGTGCCCGCCCTGCCTGGTCTACCTGCAACAAATGCTCGACCTTCGGCTCCTGCTCGGCCACGTCTTCGACGGACAGCAGCTCAGCGACGAGCACATCGCCGGGGTCCTCCGCGGCATCACCGCGTTCCGGGCAGGCCACTGACGCCACGAAAGGAAGATCGCAATGGCTCAGCTGCTTTCAGCCAGCCTTCCGATGACCGCACCGCCGGCAGGCCGGGCGGACGGGGATCCCTGCGAACCGCTCGGCGGCGGGGCCATGGTGGACCGGGTGGCCGCGATGGCGGTCGAAAAGGCAACGCATCGTTGGGCGTTCCTGATGCGTTCCCTGGTCGGTGGGGCGATGGTGGCTTTCGGGGTGCTGCTCGCCCTGGTCGTCAGCACCGGGGTGAAGACCCCCGGCGTCGCGAGTCTGCTGATGGGTTTGGCGTTCGGGATGTCGTTCGTTCTCATCCTGGTTTCGGGCATGTCGCTGATCACCGCGGACATGGCTGCCGGCTTGCTTGCCGTGCTGAAAGGCTGGATGAGCGTGGGTGGCTACGCGTTTCTGGTGGTCGTCGGACTCGTCGGCAACATCGCCGGCGCGCTGGTGTTCGTCACCCTCTGCGGCGCCGCCGGAGGTCCGTATCGGGGTGCCTTCGCCGAGCGGGCGGCAGCCGTCGGCGCCCAGAAGGCCGGCCAGCCGTTCTGGACCGCGCTGCTGCTGGCGGTGGTGTGCACATGGTTCCTGCAGACGGCGATGTGCATGTACTTCAAGGCCCGCAGCGACGTCGCGGGAATGGCCTTCGCGTTCTACGGCCCGTTCGCCTTCGTGATCGGCGGCACCCAGCACGTCGTCGCCAACGCCGGATTCCTGAGTCTGCCCTTGACGCTCAACCTGTTCCATCCGGCGGCGCCGCGCGGCGGGATCGGCTGGGGCTTGGGCGAGCACGGCCTGCTGACCAACATCTGCATCACCACGGTGGGCAATCTGATCGGCGGCACGTTGTTCGTGGCCCTGCCGTTCTGGGTCGTCGCGCAGCTGCAACGCCCCGCCTCGTGGCCGGCCGGTGACGGGACCGTTACGGCCGGGCGACGCAACGGGGCGCCGCTGAAGCCCTCCGTCCCGCCGGTTGGGGACTAAAGCCTCACGACCGGCGATCCCCGTCGCCGATAACGTCCCTCCTGAAGGAGGGAGTACGAAATGTCAGCACCGAAACAGCCCGGCGTGGTGGTCGCCACCGACGGTTCGGAGGCATCCAATGTCGCCGTCGCCTGGGCGGCCCGTGACGCGGCGATGAGAAATGTTCCACTGACGGTCGTCCACGCGGTGGTCACCCCGACCGCGACCTGGCCGCCGATGCCCTACCCGGATTCCTTGGCGGTGCGCCTCGAGGACGACGGCAAGAAGGCGATCATGCACGCCGTCAAGATCGCCGAAGAGGCCATGCCGGCCGACCGCAAGGTCCCGATCGGCAGGGAGTTGGTCTTCGCGACCCCGGCGGCGACCCTGATCAAGATGTCCGCCGAGGCGGAGATGGTGGTGGTGGGCAGTTCCGGACTTGGACTGCTGGCCCGCGGCGTGATCGGTTCGGTCAGTTCGACGGTGGTGCGGCAGGCCGATTGCCCGGTCGCCGTGATCCACGCGGGAGAACTGCCGGCCCCGGACGCCCACGTCCTGGTGGGCATCGACGGCTCGCGGGCCTCCGAGCTGGCAACGGGGATCGCGTTCGACGAGGCCTCTCGTCGCGGGGTGAGCCTGGTGGCCCTGCACGCGTGGAGCGACTTCACGGTCAGCGACCTCGGGGAATCCGGCCTGCCCGAACTGCTCGGAGAGGCGGAACGCAGTCTCGCCGAGCGGCTCGCGGGCTGGCAGGAACGCTATCCCGACGTGACCGTGCGCCGGCTGGTCGTGCGCGACCGTCCGGCGCATGAGCTCATCGAAAACGCGGGCTCGGCTCAGCTCGTGGTCGTGGGCAGTCACGGCCGGGGCGGGTTGGCCGGCATGCTGCTGGGCTCGGTCAGCAACGCGGTGCTGCACTCCGTGCGGGTGCCCGTGATCGTGGCCAGGGCCGCCGTGGCGGCCTGAAAAGCCGCCCCCGTTGAGGGGGCCGTCACCGATGGCGGGTGTCGGTCGACCACAGCGTCGCACAGCTCGGGCACTGCAGGTTGACGCGCGTCGCCTGGTTGCTCAGCAGGTACTGCCAGTGTGTCGCGCAGTTGCGGCTGCTGCGGCACTCGGCGCATCTGCTGCGGCCCCAGTCGCAGCGCGGGCAGGGTAACCAGGCGCGACGCGATGCGTCGGCATGGGGGTCGATCGGGAGTGAATTCCGCAACGGCGATCCTTCCATCGTAGGTTAGGGTAGGCTACCCAAATAGCGGTGCCAAATCGACGCGGGCGTCGGAATCCGCCGCCCGACCGGGCCGGTGGCCGGGTCGGGCGAAACACGTTGCGGCGCCGGCGTTCCCGGCGGGTGGCGGGCCGGAGAGCGCTGTAGCCAGACGCCGCGCTCAACCCACCACCCGGCGAAGAGCGTGTAGGCCTGACGAGGTGGGTAGAGACAAGCTATGACCGACACCCAGATCCAGACCTTCCACCCGCTCGACCCGCTCACCGCGGACGAGTTCCGGCAGGCGGCCGCACTCCTGCGCCGAGAGAAGTCGGTGGACGACCGTTGGCGCTTCGCCTCCATCGCACTGGAGGAGCCGAGCAAGCCCACGGTCGCCGCGTTCGAGGACACCGGTGCGGTGCCCGACCGTCGGGCGGCGGTCGTGTGTTTCGACCGCGACACCAACACGACGTTCAAGGCGCTGGTCTCGCTGACCGACGACGCGGTGGTGGCCTGGGACCGGGTGCCCGGCGTGCAGCCCAACATCACGGTCGACGAGTTCCGCGAGGCGAACGAGGTCATGCGCCGCGATCCGCGCGTCGTCGCCGCGCTGCGCCGGCGCGGCATCACCGACGTGGACGGCGTGTTCGCCGACATCTGGGCCTATGGAGACGTGCTGATCCCGGAGGACTATCGCGGCCGCCGGCTGGCGTGGTCGGACACCTGGCTCAAATCGCCGGGCGGTGCGAATCGTTACGCGCATCAGCTCAGGGGCTTCCACTGCATTCTCGACCTGAACTCCATGGAGGTGCTCGACATCGAAGAAGGGGAGCCGCTGGAGTTGCCCGAGATCATGGGCGAGTACCTGCCGGAGCACGTGCCCCGGCGCCTGCGCGACTCGAGTGTCAGAGAACCGTTGCGGCCGTTGGAGATCACCCAGCCCGACGGCCCGTCGTTCACCCTCACCGGAAACCTGCTGGAATGGCAGAACTGGTCTGTGCGAATCGGTTTCAACTGGCGCGAAGGGATGACGCTGCACACCGTCGCCTACAACGACCACGGGCGCATCCGCCCGATCGCCCACCGGATGTCGTTCGCGGAGATGACGGTGCCCTACCGTGACCAGTCCGACGACCACTACCGGCGGACGGCGTTCGACATCGGCGAGTGGGGACTGGGATTCATGACGACCTCCCTGGCGCTGGGCTGCGACTGCCTGGGCGAGATCCGTTATCTGGACGCGACCTTGCACGACAGCATGGGACGGCCGTATGTCATCAAGAACGCCATCTGCATCCACGAGGAAGACGACGCCGTGCTCTGGAAGCACGTCGACCCAGCGACCGGTGCCGAGGTGCGGCGCTCGCGCCGGCTCACGGTGTCGTTCCACGTGACCGTGGCCAACTACGAATACCTCGTGTACTGGCGCTTCTACCAGGACGGCAGCATCCAGAGCGAGGTTCGGGCCACGGGACTGATCCTGACCAGCGCCCTGTACCCCGGTGAGAAGCCCTCGAGGGGAGCGCTCGTGGACACCCGCACCTACGCGCCGTACCACCAGCATTTCCTCACCGCGCGACTCGACCTCGACGTCGACGGCAGCGACAACACCGTGTACGCCGGTGAAACCGAGCCGGTGCCGATGGGGCCGGACAACCCCTACGGATTGTCGGTGCGGCAGAAGGAGATTCCGCTGCGCACCGAGCAGGAGGGCAAGCAGGACTACTGTTGGGAAACCCAGCGGGCGTGGCGGGTGGTCAACGAGAACGCCACCAACGGTCTGGGCACCCACCCCTCCTACAAGCTGATCCCGGGCGGGGCGATCCCGGCCATGTTCGACCGCGACTCGCCGGTCCTGCAGCGCGCCGGGGTCATCGGCCACACCGTCTGGGTCACTCCCAACCGTCCCGACGAGCGCTGGCCTGCGGGGGAGTTCGTGAACCAGAGCGGGCCCGGCCTCGGCCTGCCCCGGTGGACCGCGGCCGACCGTCCCATCCAGAACACCGACGTGGTGCTCTGGTACACCTTCGGTATTCACCACATCACCCGCCCGGAGGACTGGCCGATCATGCCGGTCGACACGGTGTCGTTCTGGCTCAAGCCCGTCGGATTCTTCGATCGGACCCCGGCGTTGGACGTCGCGCCCGGCCCGGTAACCGACTGCCACCGCAACGGCGGCCGATGAGATGAGCCCGTCCAGGGGGCTGGCCGCCGGGACGGTGGGGACGGCGTCGGGGGCCGTGCTCGGTGTGGCCTCGGTGGCACCCGGCTACACGTTGACCGCGAACCCCGAGTTCTTCCGGGGGCAGACGTTGCCGCGGTCCACCCCGGACACCCGACAGTGAAACCATCGCAGGAGGTAGCGCGCATGTCGCAGAACAAGGTATTTCACAACATCATCGGCGGCGAGATCACCGCCGCTGCCGACGGAAAGCTGATGGACATCGTCAACCCCGCCACGGGCGAAACCTATGCCGTGGCGCCGAACTCGTCGGCCGAGGACGTCGACCGGGCATTCCGGGCAGCCGCGCAGGCATTTCAATCGTGGCGCTGGCGCACCCCCGGCGACCGGCAGCGGGCCCTGCTCGAACTCGCCGACGTCATCGAGGACAACGCCGAGGAACTCGTGGCTATTGAAAGCGAGAACACCGGCAAGCCAATCGGCTTGACGACATCCGAGGAGATCCCGCAGGTGCTCGATCACCTCCGGTTCTTCGCCGGCGCCGCGCGGATCCTCGAAGGCCGCGCCCAGGCCGAGTACATGCCGGGCTACACCTCGTCGGTGCGCCGCGAACCCGTCGGCCCGGTCGCCCAGGTGGCGCCGTGGAACTACCCGATGTTGATGCTGGTGTGGAAGTTCGCGCCGGCGCTGGCCGCCGGCTGCACGACGGTGCTCAAACCGTCGGATACCACGCCGGCGTCGGCGTTCTGGATGGTAAAGAAGATGCAGGAGATCTTTCCGCCCGGGGTGTGCAACCTGGTCTGCGGCGACCGCGACACCGGCGCGGAGCTCGTCGCGCATCCGGTGCCGCAGCTGGTGTCGATCACCGGCTCCGTCGAGGCCGGCATGGCCGTGGCGACCAGCGCGGCCAAGGACCTCAAGCGTGCGCACCTCGAACTCGGCGGCAATGCGCCGGTGGTCGTCTTTGACGACGCCGACATCGCGGCCACCGTGCGCGGCCTGACGGAGGCGGGTTACTTCAACGCCGGACAGGACTGCACCGCGGCCACGCGCATGATCATCGGCGACGGCATCTACGACGAGTTCCTGGCGGCCATGTCGGACGCGGTGGGCCAGATCAAGACCGGCTACGACCCGGACGACGAGGACATCCTGTACGGGCCGATCAACAGCGCAAACCAGCTGGAGAAGGTCTCCGGGCTGGTGTCGGGCACGCCGGAGCATGCCCGGGTCCTCACCGGGGGCCGCCGCAAGGACGGGGCCGGCTTCTTCTACGAGCCCACCCTGATCGCCGACCTGCGCCAGGATGACGAGTTGGTCGCGACCGAGATCTTCGGCCCGGTCATGACCGCGCAGCGGTTCGGCGACGAACGGGAGGCGGTCGCGCTGGCCAACGGCACCGAATACGGGCTCGCGTCATCGGTGTGGACCCGCAGCGCCGACACCGCGGCGCGGATGGCGGCGCAGCTGGACTTCGGCTGCGTGTGGATCAACGCCCACATCCCGCTGGTGGCCGAGATGCCGCACGGCGGTTTCAAGCACTCCGGGTACGGCAAGGACCTGTCGCTGTACGGGTTGGAGGATTACACCCGGATCAAGCACGTCATGCACTACCACGGGTTCACGGGCTGAGCCGCGGACCCGCGGGTCGAAACATCGCCAGGACCAGCCCGGCCGCGAACACCGTCGCGGCCTCCCACGGGAACCGCCCGTTCGGAGCGAAGCCGTTGGCGGACAGGAACTCGAGGCTGTAGATCGCCATCGCGGCGCCGGCCAATGTGACAGCTTCGCCCCAGCGGCGGGGGAGCCGGACCCCCAGCGTGGGTAGCGGGGCACCGAAAATCCTTCGCTGCCAACCCAACAAGACCATCTCGGCGCCAGTCACCACACTCAGGACGACGACCCACTCCAGTCGGGCCAGCCACCAGGCCGCCGATCCCTCGACGGGTTGCGGCAACAGCCCGGCCGGGTAGGCGACGACCGCGACGATCACGACCGGGATCATGTGCCACAGGTAGAGCGCCATCACGTTGGTGTTGGCGACCGACAGCGCCCGTCGCACCCAGCCGGCGCGCAGCACCCGGTTGAGCGCCGGGGCGAGCGCGATCACCAGACCGGCCTCGGTACAGCCGTAGGTCAGCAGCGCCACGGTGGGCGGCGTGGTGTTCTCGACGGCCTGGCCGGGGACGCCGATCATGCTGACGGGATATCCGCCCGGCCCGATCAGCAGAGCCAGCGCAATCGCCGACCCGGCCGCCAGCAGCAGCGGCCTGATTCCGCCCAGCAGTCCGCCGTGCCAAGCGATCCCGAGCTGGTAGAGCAGCCCCCAGCAGAACACGTAGTTCAGCCACCCGAGGTAGGGGACGTGGCCGTGGAGCGAGGCGGCGTCGATCGCGACGACCCCCACCGCCAGCGCCGCCGGCACGCGAAGACCCCAACGCCGTTGCGCGGCAACCGCGATGGGGGTCAGCGACACCACGATCAGGTAGATGGCGAGAAACCACAGGTGCATGGCCACCGCCCAGCCCGCGTAATCGAGCAGGGAGCCGGACACGCCGAGGAATTCCGCGACCGCCACGGCGGCCCACACCGGCACGACGTACACCGCCGTCGGCCCGAGAACGCGGGCCAGCCGATGCCGGGTCCACGCGTGCCGGGAGAAATCGTCGCCGGCGCGCCGGTGCGTCCAGGAGATGCCACCGGCATAGCCGGCGACCAGGAAGAACACCGGAACGGCCTGGAAGCACCACGTCAGCCACTGGGTCCACGGCAGATCGACCAGCGGATTCTGGCGGCCGAACTGCCCGCCCTCGTACGTCACCGACCCGGCCAGCCAATGTCCCAGCACGATCAGCACCACACCGGAGACCCGGTAGAAGTCGACGGCGAGATTGCGCACCGGGCGCGTGGAGGTGGCGCCGTCCATCAGCTCTCCGAGGGGTCGCTACGGTGCACGCCGGTCACGGTACCCGTGCCGCGGCCCGAAGTCGCCCGCGGCACAATGACTCCATGAAACACGCGAATCTCGGTGGCCTCGGCGTCGGTCGCATCGGCCTGGGCGCGATGGGCATGTCCGTGGCCTACGCCGGTGCGGGCAGCGACGACGCGGAGTCCATCCGCACCATCCATCGCGCCATCGACCTCGGCGTCACGCTCATCGACACCGCCGAGGTGTATGGCCCCTACGTCAACGAGGAGCTCGTCGCGCGCGCCCTGCAGGGCCGGCGCGACCGCGTCGTGCTGGCGACCAAGTTCGGCCTGATGTCGCACACCGGCCGCGCCGGGCTGGACAGCAGCCCCGGCAATGTCCGCATCGCCGTGGACGGTTCGCTCAAGCGGCTGGGGACCGACCACATCGACCTCTGTTATCAACACCGGCTGGACCGCGGCACCCCGATCGAGGAGACGATGGGGGCGTTGTCCGAGCTGGTGGCCGCCGGCAAGATCCGGCACATCGGCCTGTCCGAGGTCGGGGTGAACACGATCCGCCGCGCGCACGCCGTGCACCCCGTGACGGCCGTGCAATCGGAGTACTCGATCTGGACCCGCGACCCCGAAGACGGGGTACTGGCCGTGCTGCGTGAACTCGGGATCGGCTTCGTCGCCTACTCGCCGTTGGGCCGCGGATTTCTCACCGGTGCGATCCGCTCCACCGGGGAACTGCCCGACACCGACTACCGCAAGACCAATCCGCGATTCTTCGAGGAGAACTTCACGCACAACCTCGCAAGCGCGGACGAGCTGCGCGACATCAGCGCCGACATCGGCGCCACCCCGGCGCAAATCGCCCTGGCCTGGCTGCTGGCGAAAGGCTCCGACATCGTCCCGATTCCGGGGACCAAACGCGTTGCGCGCCTCGAGGAGAACGTCGGCGCAGACACCGTCGAGCTGAGCCCCGAACAACTGGCCAGGCTCGACGCGCTCACCCCGCCCGCCGGCGGTCACCACGCGGAGGCGCAGATGGCATGGATCGACCGGTAGTGGCCGGCGCGGTTTCGGGTCGCAAAAAGAAGCTGGTGATCGGCGCCAGCGGGTTTCTGGGCTCGCACGTCACCCGGCAGCTCGTCGCCTCGGGCGCCGACGTGCGCGTCATGCTGCGCCGCACCAGCTCCACCAAGGGCATCGACGACCTCGACGTCGAGCGCTGCTACGGCGACGTCTTCGACGACGACGCCCTGCGTGCCGCGATGAGCGGCTGCGACGTCGTCTACTACTGCGTCGTCGATGCCCGGATGTGGCTGCGTGACCCCGCACAGTTGTTCCGCACCAACGTCGACGGGCTGCGGCATGTCCTGGACGCGGCACTGGGTGCCGACCTGACCAGGTTCGTGTACACCAGCACCGCGGGCACGCTGGCGATCAGCGACGCCGGGCCGGTCACCGAGAACGACCCGCACAACTGGGACCAGGGCGGACCGTACATCGAGGCGCGGGTGGCCGGGGAGAACCTGGTGCTGTCGTATGCACGGGACAAGGGGCTGCCCGCGGTCGCGATGTGCATCTCGACCACCTATGGCCCCGGCGACTGGGCGCCGACCCCGCACGGTTCGCTGCTCGCCCTCGTGGCCACCGGGCGGTTCCCGTTCTACTTCGGTTACTCGTCGGAGGTGGTGGGCATCGAAGACGCCGCCCGGGCAATGCTTCTCGCCGCGGAACGGGGCCGAAACGGCGAACGCTACACCATCTCCGACCGGTACATGAGCGTCCGCGAGCTGCACGAGATCGCCGCCACCGCCGTCGGCAGGCGGCCCCCGCGCATCGGTATCCCGATGTCGGTGCTGCGCGCGGGTGCGCGCGTCAACGACGCGTTGGCGGGCTTGCTGCACCGCGACCTGCCGTTCGCCTACGTCGGCATGCGCATGGCCGAGCTGATGTCACCGCTGGACCACGGCAAGGCCGAACGCGAACTCGGCTGGAAACCCGAGCCCGTCGAAGACTCGATCCGCAAGGCCGCCAAATTCTTCGAGACGCTTTAGTCGGCGGCGAGCGCCGCGGGGCCGTATTTCTTCGCGATCAGCGCCCACGGATCGGCGTAGGGGCCCCGTCCCTCGAGGCGGCGCTGCAGCAGCAGGGCGGCCAAGATGAGCGGCCGCAGTAGCGGGCTCAATGCACGCGCGACGATGCGCCGGCGGCCCTGGGATTTGGCGATCCAGTCCAGGGTCTGGTGCCAGTCGTGCTCCTGGAAGTCGAGCAGCGCCTGCGTCTCGGTGGTGTCGTACCAGCCGGTGAAGCTCCACCCGCGGTCGTCCTCGGGATCACCGGGCAGGCTGGCCGCGGGGCCCAGCCGGCCGAGGCCGGCGGCGGCCATCATGTCGTCCTGCAGGTCGCGCTGCAGCATCACATACGTTTCGTCGCCGCCGATGAGCAGCGCTTTGCCCGCGATGCTGGCCGCTCGGTCGACGCCGTTGGCGAACGCCAGCCCCACGTCGCGGGCGTCCACCATGTGCATCCGGTTGTCACCGGGCATCGAACGCATGAGCGCCAGGTAGTCGCCGTTGATGCTGCCCTGGGTGTCCGGGGATGCGACCCCGGCGAGCCGGTAAAGCGCATACGGCAGGCCGCTGGCGCGGATTGCGGCCTCGGCCAGCACCTTGTCCTGGCCGTACTGGTCGATAGGGTTCACCGGGGTGTCCGCGGTGATGCGTTCCGGGTGGCGATACGGGTTGCGCGACCCGTAGACCGCGGCGCTGGAGGCCATCAGGAACAGCGGCTTGTCAGGCAATTCGGAAGCCGCCGCCAGCAGGTTCTCGGTGCCGCCCACGTTGACTTTTCTGGCCAGCGCGGGGTTGCGGTACGACGGCGGCGAGACGATCGCCGCGAGGTGGATGATCGCCCCGGGCCGGTGGGTTGCGACGAGTTCGCGCACCGCGGCCGGATCCAGGAGATCGACGTAGGCCGGTATCAGCGTGCCGGGGCGCGCGGACAGTTCCCGTTGGGCGGCAACGGTTTTGTCGGTGCGCAGGTCCATCGCGACGACGGTGCGGCCGCGGTCGAGCAGGATTTCGGTGCACCGCTTGCCGATTTGCCCGAACGCGCCGGTGACGAGGACGGTGTCGGCGGTCATCGGGGGGTCACCGCCCCGCCGGCTGGCCGGCGATCCTGCCGATCACCCGGCGAATCCGGTCGGACACGTAGATCGAGAACAGGGGGGTGACGATGTCCTCGCGAAGCCGAGTCAGCTTGGAGCTCTTGATGAGCCACTGTCCGTCGACGCATTCGTAGGTTTCGTGGTAGTGGCCGTAGCCGACCAGCGACACCCCGGGCGCGAGCCGCACGACGTCCTGCAGCGCCCACACCCCGCGCGCCGTCGTCGTGGACGTGAGCTCGATCTCGGGCGCGTGCACCTGGTGCGCGGTGACCTGCGCCGGGCGGCCGAGGGTTCCGCGCAGGAACGCCACGAAGTCGTCGGCGCCGGCGATCACCTTGCCGCCGGCATCGGCGGTGTCGCTGACGAAGTCATCGGTGAAGATCGTGCGCCACGCCGCCCAGTCCTTGGCGTCGAGGTGCCGGCAGTAGCGGGCTTTGAGCTGCTTGATGGCCTCGATCGCGAGCAGGGTCGCGGTGTCGCTGTCGGCGATCAGGTCGGGTGCGCCTTCGGTCATTGCGGCTCGATTCCGGTCGATCGTTGGGCTGGGCGTGACATTTACTCCGTGAAGTGTAAACCTGTCTTGGTGAGCGCACCCGGAGGTCACCGGTGACGGAGTCGGTCGCGGAATTCCGCAGCCGGGCAGCGGCCTGGCTGGCGGAGAACATGCCGCCGCTCGATCCCGAGCGGGCCAGACTCCTCGAGCGCGACGCGCCGGAGTCCTGGCAGCGCGCCCGCGAACTGCAGAAGACCCTGCACGGCGGGGGATTTGCCGGCATCTGTTTCCCCCGCGAGTGCGGCGGGCTCGGCCTGGGCTACGAGTACAAGAAGGCGTTCGACGCCGAGGCCGCCGCCTACGAGCTGCCGCTGCTGCTCAACGTTCCCTCGTTCGCCATCTGCTGCGCGACGATTCTGGACATGGGCGGCGAGGAGCAAAAGCGCACCCACATCGGCGCCGCGCTGCGCGGCGAGGAGGTGCTCGTGCAGCTGCTGTCCGAGCCCAGCGGTGGCTCGGACCTCGCCGGCGTCATCACCCGCGCCGACCGCCGGGACGGGCGCTGGATCCTCAACGGTGCCAAGACGTGGAGCACCTGGGCGTTCGCCGCCGACTACGGCCTGTGCCTGGCCCGCACCGATTGGGACGTGCCCAAGCACGAGGGCTTGACGATGTTCCTGCTGCCGCTGCGGCATCCAGGTGTCACGATCAACCGCATCAAGCAGGTCAACGGCTCGGTCGAGTTCTGCGAGGAGTTCTTCGACGATGTCGAGCTGGGCGACGACGCCGTCGTGGGGGAACCGGGCAAGGGCTGGGAGGTCGCGTCGCGTCAGCTCTACCACGAGCGCCGCACCATGGGGGATGGCTCGGAGTACACCAGCGGGCCCGGAATCGCTGACGCCGAGGACATTTCGATCGACCTGCTGTCGTTGGTGGAGAAGGCGGGCGGCGGCGAACGCGCGCGGGAGCGCGTCGGCCGGGCTCTGGTGCACCGGGCGGTGCACGGCCAGCTCGCCGAGCACGTCTACCACGCCGTGGCCGGCGGTTCGCTGCCGCCGGCGGCGGGATCGATCACCCGGCTCTCGATGGCCGAAGTGCACGACGTCGAGACCGACACTGCCCTGGCCGTCGCCGGCACGGCGGCAGTCGTCGACGACGCGGCGGGGCTGCTCGACATCGGCACGCGCTACCTGAGCCGCCAGACCGCCAGCATCGGCGGCGGCACGACCGAGATGGCGCGCAACGTGATCGGCGAGCGGGTGCTGAACTTCCCCCGCGAGTACGCGGCGGACCGCGGCATGCCGTTCAAGCAGGTGCGCCGGGGCGGATCCTCCTGATACGCGTTTACCGGCGCTCCCGCGCGGGCAGTCACCGCGAATGGCGCGCAATGCAGACGAGCTGAGTAAAGAGCCCCGGCCAGACGAGGCGGAGGACAACGCGTTCTTCCCCTCCGCGTACTCGCTGAACGAGTACACCTCGCCCAAGACCGACTTCGACGGTGTGCAGCACCCGGGCGCATACACCGGGGGCAGGTGGAAGGTGCTGTTGATCGCGACCGAGGAGCGCTACGTGCTGCTGGAGAACGGCACGATGTTCTCCACCGGCAACCATCCCGTCGAGACGCTGCTTCCGCTGCACCACTTGATGGAGACGGGTTTCGACGTCGACGTCGCGACCATCTCCGGCTACCCGGCCAAGCTGGAGTTGTGGGCCATGCCGCGCGAAGACGAGGCGGTGCTGTCGACCTACGAGGTCCTGAAGCCCAAGCTCAAACAGCCCAAGAGACTGTCGGACGTCGTCGACCACGAGCTCGGCCCCAAATCTGCCTACCTGGCCGTCTTTATCCCCGGCGGCCACGGCGCGGTCGTGGGACTCCCCGACAGCCGGACGGTGGGGCGCACGCTCGACTGGGCCCTGGCCAACGACAGGTTCATCATCACGCTGTGTCACGGCCCGGCCGCGTTGCTCGCCGGCGCGCTGGACAAGGACGAGTCGCCGTTCAAGGGCTACTCGGTCTGTGTCTTCCCCGACGCACTCGACAAGGGGCCGAACGTCGAAATCGGTTACCTGCCCGGTCATCTGCCATGGCTCGTCGGCGATCTACTGGCAAAGCAGGGAGTGACGATCCGCAACGACGACATGACCGGCATGACTCACCGGGACCGCCGGCTGCTCAGCGGCGACAGCCCGCTCGCGTCCGACGCGCTGGGCCGGCTTGCCGCCGAGGCGTTGCTCGAGGCCGTCGAAAGCTGATCGGCTCCTGGCCCCACCGACCCCGAAGTCTGTACAGTCGCTCAGCAGTGCGGGAGCCCGACATCGGGGAAAGGCGGCCGGGATTGAGCGACCAACTGCGCGACATCCGGGAGTTGGCCGGCGACTCCGCGGCCTACCGCGACGAACTGTACCGCCGCTGGACGGGTCTGCTGAGCTACCGCTACATCGGCCGCAAGCATTCGTCGATGGATTTCGGCGAGCCCGACGACACCGTGACCATCCGCCGCGACATGCGCAACGAGGCCGGCGGGCTCATGGTGGCGCCGCTGGCGATCTCCTCACCGGAGGGATGCCAGACCGACATGGTCGCGGTGCCCAACCCCGTGATCGCCTCGGTGCAGATCGTCGACCCCGGCTACGACGTCGGCAGGATCGAGATCGTCGGATCGGGCATCGTGCACCAGGGCCGGACCATGGGGTACGGACGCTGCACGATCGTCGACGCCGACCACCCCGACCGGGTCCTCGCGTTCAACGAGGGCCAGGGGGCCATCATCGGTGTCCCACCCGAAGGCCTGGACAGGATGGATGTTTCGGGCACCGAGCTGGTGATCGAGGACTCGCCCGACCTGCCGCCGCTGTGGCAGGCCTTCGGCGCCAGCCGGCGCGACGACGGCCACTGGGTGCTGCCCGCGCTCAGCGCCGAACTCGCCTCTCCGGACGCGGCCCTGCACATCGGGCCCCAGCACGTCGTCCTGGAAACCGCGGCCACCGACCTCGCCGCCGAGGCCGCCGGCACCCGCAAGGTTCAGGTGGTCAGCTGGCACGTGATGTTCATGTCGCGCGGCAAGGTGGGTCCGTTCCGCGTCGAGGGCACGGCGCATGCCGGCCGGCCCGGCCGCGTCGGGGTGCGCATGCTGCTGCACGACGAGGGGAACGCCGACAAGGCCGTCACCTCCGGGGTCTCCTGACGTTTCTGTGGGTCTGGTTTCATGCTGCTCGACCGGGCAGTGCGGGGCATAGGCCGCCGCGGGTGAGCATGGCCATGCCGATCATCGCCTCAGGGCTGTGAAACCCGTACGCACGCGTGGTCAATGCCCGCAGGTGGGTGTTCGTCGCCTCTGAGCGGGCATTCGACAGTTGGTGGTCGAGAGTGTTGCCGATGAGCTCCTTGTGACGGCGGACGGTGCGGGCTACGGCAACGAATTCCGGGATGCGCGAGTGCGACGCCCAGGACAACCAACCGGCCAGCAGGCGATGGCCGTCGCGGCCTTTGACCCGAAACACTTCGCGGAGTTGCTCTTTGAGCAGATACGCCCGATACAGCGTGGCGTTGGTAGCCGTGATCGACGCGAGGCTGGTGCGTTGCTCACCGGTCAGATCGGCCGGGTTCTTGCGGGTCGCCCACATCGCGTGCCGGTCGCGGACACCGGCGCGGGCCATGGTACGCACCCGCACCTTGTCGAGGGCCTTGAGCGCCCAGGCCACGACATGAAACGGATCCAGGCAGATCACCGCACCCGGGGCCCGGTCCCGCAGCACGGCGTGAATCCATTCCGCCCCATCACAGCTGACGTGAGTCAACGCCGCGGCACGTTGGGCGCCGAGCTGGTCGAAAAACCGGCCCAAGGTGTCCTGGTTGCGGCCTTCGGCTGCCCACACCAGCCGGCCTGTCGTGTGATCGATGACGCAGGTTACATAGCGGTGGCCTTTGCGGTAGGCGATCTCGTCGATGCCGATGCGGGTCAACCCGGCCAGCAGGTCGTTGGTGTCGCGGCCATCGGCGACCACCCGGCCCACGATCGCGGCGATGGTGCGCCAGGCCACCCGCAAAAACACCGCGACCACACTGATCGCGGCATGCGCGGTCAACCACGCGGCTGTGTCCTCAAACGCCCAGGTGTGACGGGCCCCGGGCCGCGCCCAGGGCAGGTGGGCCACCACCACTCCATGCTCGGGGCAGGCTACCCGCGGCGCTGCGGCCTGCAGATAGGCCTTCGTCGTCCCCAGATCCAGGGTGCGCCAGCGCCTGATCCCCTCCCCGCCGTCATAGCCCGCACAGCGTTTGCGGCACCGCGAGCACCGGCTGGCCTGGTTCGCCTTGGGCCGCACCTCAAACACCAGCACCTCGCTGGTCACCGGCTGTTTTCCGCGCGAAGTCTCCGTCTCGATCATCACGTCATCGACGACCATGTCCTGGCCACCGAGGACCGTCGCGAATACCCTGGATTTACCCAACGCCGTACACCCTCCTTCGTCTTGAACCCGATAACAGTCCAAAACGTAAGCAGGACACGGCGTTGGGCCACAAGCCCCCTGGTCACAGACCCACGACTACGGCAGAAGAGCCCACCTCCGCCGCGGCGATTTTCGACGTGGTGGGTTCCTGATCACCTGGTGTAGCAGCTGGTGGAATGGTTCCTGGCCGACGCCGAGTGATCGCTTGCTCGCTACCCATCCCGCGCCGGGGTCGATTCTTCGAACGTGCGCCTCGGCGCCGTACTTCCTCGTGGATATCAGCGGTTATCCATGAATGGCCCTGGCGTGTTGCCCGCCTCCGGCGGGGTAGCGGGGGATCGGCAACCGGGTTGGGTGTGACGCCGTCGCGAGTATTCCTATCCAGGGGTCGACCCGTCATTTAACCCGAAGTTACTGCTGCTTTGGTAGGGGTTTTCCTGGTTTGAGCTGGGGTTTTGGCGGGTTTGGTGGTGTGGTGTTTGTCTACCTGGCTATGCGGCGATGGTGAGGGGGATGGTGGCTTCGATGAGGTCGAATGCGCGGCGTTGTTCGGGGGTGGGGTCGGCGAGTTTGTCGATCTCGATGTCGGTGTTGTGGTAGCGGATCCTGTTGCGGGTCAAAGTCTTGAGGTGTTGGAGTAAGCCAGCGAAACTCCGTAAGGGGTGGCCGTGGGCGTCTTGTTTGGTGGCGGCTTTAGCCGCGGCGTCGGTGCTGCGCTGTGCGGGGGCTACGGGATTGTCCCGGACCGGCGGGTTTTCGTCGGTGAATGTTAGTGGCGCCCAGGCTTTACGCAGGTGCCAGAGCAGGTAGCGGGCCAGCATGCAGATCAGCAGATGGGCTTTGACGCGGTCTTGCAGCCGGTGGCGGATGGGGCGCACTTGCAGGTCGTCGGTTTTGATGCTGCGGAAGTCACGTTCGATGTTGGCCAGGTTTTTGTAGGATTCCACCACCTGGGCTGGGGTCAGTTCCGTGGCGTCGACGCTGGTGCGGATCACGTAGATGCCATCGAGGGCGGCTTCAGCATCGATGTTGTGTTGGTTGCGGTGGTAGGTGAAACCGCTGTCGGTGATGGTGGTGTGGAAATGCTTGGCCATCTTGTATTTTCCCAACACCTTGCCCACCGCCTTGCCGATGTCAGCGGCCCCGGCGAGCCGGCCGGCTGCCACCCGCTTGGTGAGGGGTTCTAGCAGTTTCTCGGTCGCGGCCAACAGCTGGGTACGTTTGCGGGCACGCTGGTCAGCCAATGCCGGGTTGCGGCAGGCGATCAGGCGTTCACCGGGATAGTCGGGGTGAGCGATCTCGACCAGGTCCTGCTGATCGAACAGGCTCATCTGCAAGGGTCCTTGGTCGGCGGCCAGCGCGGCGATCGCCGGGTTGCGCAAAGCGGTGATCCACCCGAAACTCGCACCCGCTTCGTTGAGTTCACGCAGGGCGTTGATGCGGGCGGTGGTGATCATGCCCCGATCACCGACCATCACCAGATCATCGAGTTTGAACGTGTCTTGCAGATCGGCCACGATCTTGGTGAACGCTGTGGGGTCAGCGGTGTTGCCGGGGAACACCCGCACCGCCACCGGACGGCCCTCCCGGTCACCGAGCACCCCGAAGTTGATCTGCGGCAACCCTTTTTTGCCGTCCCGGGAATACCCGCGTGCCGCCAGCTCGCAGTGGCTGCCGGTCATCCACGTGCTCGACAGGTCGAACAACGCCATCTTCGAGGGGTTGACGCGCGGGTCAAGGTGTTTGGCGGCCAATTTCTTTTCGATCCCGTCTTGGCGCCCGACCAGCCAGTCCATCGCGGCGTAGATCTCGTCGGTGGACGCGCCAGCGATACCCAGATCAGCACCCAAGGTGGTGTCAGCCCACCACGACACAGTGTCCAGCTTGGACGCCGGCCGAACCACCCGGGAGATGATCAACCCCAACACCAGATCCCGTGACCGGCATGCCGGACCCAGCAGGGCGGACATACCCACCTTGGCCGCCATCGCCGCCACCGCCGCCACATCCCCATGCGGCAAGCTACGGACGGTGTCGAACTCCGAGCCCGCCGCCACCAGTGTTTGGCCTTTCAAGGTGGCCTCGATCGCGGCAATCGTCTCTGCGGGCAACATCGACAGGTTGGCCACCGTCTCGTTGCGGACCTTAGCGCCGTCACGGAACGTGCGGCGTAGATACACCGATTCGTAATCACGCTGCTGGCCTTGCTTATTCACATGAGACCGCCGAACTTTGACTACGTGAACTTTCCCACTACCGCGCGACATAATCAGCAATATAGCTGATCACGGTCCACTTACCAGGTGCGACACACCAGTATTTTGACTACATTCAAAATGTCAAACAGCCCAATACCGCATGTCAAGCCACCAAACCACCTCAAAACCCGCAGTAACTTCGGTTTAATGTACATTTGCACCATTTCCTCGACGTACGCGTCACTGCCGTTGGCTCCGGCCACGTAAAGAGGTCCCGTGCGAAACCGGAGCCTGGGCGGCGGCCCTGACAAATCGAGCTGATCAAGGGTCGCCTTTGCTTGAGGCACTGCGATAACGAATTGATGGCATTGCTTGCATATCTCGGCATTGATCGTTTGAAGGTCCGGTGACGTCGCGCCGCTTGACGAGGCGCCCCTCGGCTTCATCACGAGCAGCGCGGTCGGAGAAAGCGGGAATCTTACTTCATCTGCGTTGCCGCGCTAGATTGTTGAATTCCGTTGCACCGCAAATAGGTGAGCTGGGTCGAGGCTGGCTCGCACTTCTTGGAGTCGTGCGACTTCAGCGGGCGAAAATGCGTCGGCAATCTCGGGTTGTCCATCGCAAAACGATGGCGCCGACCGACCGATCGCCGCGGCGTGGCTCGCGGTTTCCAACTGGCGGAGAGTCATGTCAGCGTGGATCCGGGCCCCGTCATCGGCGGCCGCCGCGACGGCGTGCAGAAGAAACGGTGCGGGCACGGTGGCCAATGCGCCGTCAACTCCGGTGACTTGGGTTGCCGTGTGGCGCAATTCGATCATGTTCAATCCGTCGGGCTTGCCGACCCTCGCCGCGTCGAACATCGCCTCGATGACGCCGGCCGCGGCTGCGCTCAGCCATCGACCGGTCCCGCGGCCGGGAACGGCCGACGGTGGGTCGAGGTGTATCGCTGACAGCGATGCGGTGTCGCCGGGCCCGGTGGTGTCCACGATCGGCGTGGCGGCGCGATGTAGCGCGTCACGCATCGCATCCAGCCCGCCTCGCCCGTCTGGCGAGGCATAGGAGAGGTGGACGACGGGCGCGCCGAGCAGTTCCTCGGGGAATGGCCCTACGGGCGGCGGGTGCAATAGCGACAGGGAGCTGGTCACCGACTCGGTAACCGACTCGAGTGCTCGGGTCCACGCGTCGGCGACGTCGGGCAACGCGGCAGCCGGCCAGAGGAGGTAGCCCGTCCACAAGTCGGCGATGGGGAACAGGTCGATCTCCACGGAGGTGGCGATTCCGATGCCCCCGCCGCCGCGAAACGCCCACAGCGCTTCACGATCGACGGGATCGCTCGCGTCCTCGGACGCGTGCCGCAGCTGGCCGGTGCCGTCGACGTAGTCCACCGAGCGCAACGCCGCCGACGCGAGGCCGTGTTTCCTGGTGAGCCATCCCACGCCGCCGCCGAAGATGTACCCGGGTACACCCACGGTCGGTGACGTCCCGCTCAAACCCAACAAACCGTGCTGCCAGGTCGATTCCTGCACAACCCGCCACCTCGCGCCGGCGCCGACCTGAGCGGTGCGCGTGCTCGGATTGATGGCCACGGCGTTCATGGCAGAGGTGTCGAGCAGTATCTTGTCGCCAATGATCGGACGTCCCGCTCCGTGGCCGGTGGACTGCACCACGATGGTGGCACCGAAGGCCGCCGCGCACTTGACCGTCCGCGCAAGCTGGTCAGGCGACGACGGCCGCACGACCGCGCGCGGGTGCTGAGAGAAGCTGCAATTGTCGGGGCTCGTCGCTACGGCGTACTCGTCATCGCCGTACTCGAACACGTTGTCGTGCAGTTGAGTTCGTAGCGCCGCTACGACTGTGTTCACGAGGGACTGGAGCGAGGCAACAGGGCCACGACCGGGATGGTGCGGGTTGTCCTGCGTTGGTAGTCCGCGAATCCCGGGAATTTCTCCGCCTGTAAGGCGTACTTGGCGTCGCGTTCTGCACCGGTTAGTTCGACGGCGTGCACGTCGAGACGGTCGTCGCCTATTTCGATTTCCGCATCGGGATGCGCCCGCAGGTTCCAGTACCAGGCCGGATTGTTGTCCGCGCCTGCGGCTGAGGCGAATACGAGATAGCGATCGCCGTCGGCCATGTACATCACCGGGTTCACGCGCTCGTGTCCGCTGCGAGCACCGATGCTGTGCAGCAGGAGCACCGGTGCTCCCTCGAACGCTCCGCCGAGCCGTCCGCGGTTGGCGCGAAACTCCTCGATTTGTGCCTGATTGAAATCGCCCACGCCGCGCCTTCCCCCTCCGGACCGGTATTAGCGGAAGTATTATTCCGCTATGAAGCATTGTCCAAACGGTCCGCGACGTCAACCCGTAGGTCAGCGATCGGTGTGTGACACTCGACCGATGCCTGCCAGCCCCGAGCGGAGTCGAGACCGGGCCGTGCGCCGAGACGCGTTGGAGAACCGCGAGAAGATTCTGCGCACCGCCGCCGAATTGATGGCAAGCCGCGGACATAACGTGCCACTCACCGACATCGCCGACGCTGCCGGTGTCGGGGTGGGCACCTTCTATCGGGGTTTCGCGGATCGGGCAGCGTTGCTGGGGGAGCTTCAGCGGCGTGGCTACGAGCTGCTTCTCGCAACTCTCGCCCGGATCGCGGCCGACGGACTGACCGGCGCCGAGGCCATCGAATCGTATTTGCTCGAATGCCTGAATCTCGCCGATCAACTGGTGGCGATGCCGTTACGAGGCGCTGAGCAGCTTCGTGATGACGCCGCGATCCAGGCGCGCAGGCAGGTCCTGGGAGCGATCACGAAGTTCCTCGCGCAGGGCCAGGCCGACGGCTCTATTCGCGACGACGTCGACGCTTCCGATATTGCGGTGTGCGGCACGCTGATCGCGAGCCCGCTGCCGGCTACTGCCGACTGGCCCTCCGCCGCACGGCGGCACATTGTGACGTTCGTGCGGGGACTTCGAACGAACGGCGGCGCGCGTCGGGGCGCCAAGGGAGTGTCCTAGGTGGCTGGTGTCGAACGGCCATTGTGGGGGCGCTGGTTGACCGGTCGGGCTATTGGGCGATGCTCGTGTGGTCGTGAGCGGTTCCTAGCTCAGGTGAATTCGGTTGTCGGGATTGGCGATTCCGTTGCTTGGCTGGTCTACAGGCGGTCCTGGTGGGCCGGTTGGCATCGCCGACCGGCCTCAGGTCGTGGCGGCGGCCCAGTTTGCGCCTTCCCGGTGTAATCCGAGCACACCCAGGCGTGCGAGGTTGATCGCGGCGGCCAGCAGGGAGAAATCGGCGGCGACCTTGGTGGTGCCGCGCACGCGCGCACGGCGGCCGCCGTGGCGGCGGCGCATCAGGTGGCCGATCTTGCGTTCCACTTTCGGCCGGGTGGCCTTGTAGTCGGCGACCCAGCCCGGATCTGCTTGGGTGGTGCGAGCACGGGTGAGTTCGGCCTCGTAGCGGCTGATCGCGATGGTGCGCCCGGCGGTTGAGCTGGTGCACTGCTCGGCCAGTGGGCAGCAGGCGCAAGCCGGGCCGAACACCGCGTTGCCGCCGCCGCCCTTGGCCGGGCGGATCGGCACGGTCACCGCGCCCGGGCAGGTGACCGTGCCGACGTCGAGGTCGATGACGAAGCGGTCCTTGGCGTAGCGGCCACCCGGCGCGGTCGGTGGCTGCACCTTGGTGAAGATTTCCGCGCCCGCGGTTTCCAACACGGCCAGCAGTTTGCCCGCACCGTAGGCGGCGTCGCCGTAAACCGCCGGGCATCGCTGGTCTTGGGCTCCGCACACGCTGGGGGCGCTCCCGTCGCCATCACCATCACCGACCGCGCTGGCCGCGGTCGTCGTGCCAGCACTTGCACCGAGGCTCGAGTCGTCCTGAGGATCAACGCAATCTCCGTCGGCGGTGTTGGTGTCGCTGGTCACCGGAGTGGGTAGGTCGCCGGCCAGCAGGTCGGTGGCGGGTTGGGCGTCGCCGGCGTTGCCGGCGGTGACTTCGGTGGCGGTGATGATCTCGGCGTCGGGGTCGATCGCGATGTGACCCTTGTATCCGTCGAAACCCCGCGCGGAGGTCTTGTGGCCGTGGCGTGCCTGCGGGTCCACCGTGGAGATCACCCGATCGGCGGCCACACGGCGCGCGATGCGGAATATCCCGTCGGCGGCGTCTTGGTCGAGGTCCTGGCCGACCACGGTGGCCAACAGTTTGGCCGCCTTGTCCACCTCGGGCTTCAGCGCCTGCTCATCCAGGCAGGCCAGCAGCGCAGACGCGTCGCGGGCCAGCGCGTCCACCAGCGCCTCGCGCGCCGCCACGTCGTCGTAGTCACACACCGGTTTGCCGGCGCTGACGTAGTCGTCGTCGCGGGACAGCCGCGCCCGCAGCGCGGGTTGCAGCTCCGCGCCGGCGACCGCCAGCAGTCCCCGGATCGCCGAGCGGATCAATGTGACCGTGTCCATGGTGGCCACCGCGTCATACAGCGGGGTCGAGTCCAGCACCCGCTTACGGCCCACCAGCCCGGCCGCCTTGGCCGCTTGCAGGGTGACCTCAAAGATCCGGTCCGGGCGATCCGAGCGGGCCAGCCTCGCGCGCATGTCCACCAACACGGTGTGCACAAACCCCGGATAATCGAAGTCCAGCCCGCCCGCGGCATACTTCCACCGCGCGTCGAACGCGAACCGATCCACCGCCTCCCGATCCGAAAGCCCCTCGATGCGCTGCAACACCATCACCACCGCCACAATCATCGGCGGCACGCTGCGCCGGCCGACATCGGTGAACAAGTCGGCGAACATTTCATCGCCGAACAAGTTGAAGCACTCCCGGTGCAGCACGCTGTAAATCGAGTCCGGCGCCACCCGGCCCTCGCAGAAATCCACCGTCGACCGCCACAAATCCGCCTGTTTCGGCGTCAAACCCAAACTCACCCAACCATTCTCGCCGACCGCACCCGATTACCCGGTCAACGCCACGCGAAAAACACCAGCCACCTAGGTACGGCCGCCGGAGGCGTCGATCGTTGTGCCGGTGATGTAGGACGCGTCGCGGGACAGCAAAAAGGACGCGATGGCAGCGATCTCTTCAGCGCTGCTCGACGCTGGTGTCGCGGTCGGCGCGCTGGTGCGCAGCCCTGGAAAAGCCTGCAGCACAAAGCTCGCCGCGCGGCGTCAGCGCGGCCGAACTGATTCGCCGCCACAAGAATGTTCCCCGAATGAATCCCGAGGTCGGTTCCGGTCGAAAAGTGAGCAGGGGATTCCGGGGTGGATTCTTGTGACATCTACCGGCTGTCATCGGTGACCACCGCGATCCCAACCTCGCCCGCCCGGGCGGCCAGCTTGTCGTCAAACGTGGCGATCGCCGCGCCGTGGTGCTCAGCGGTGTAGAGGACGCAGCAGTCAGGCATCTTCAGATTGGTTGCCGCGCGAAGCTCACCCAAACGCGGCGCCGCGCCCCCGGGAAGGCTCAACTCCTCGATGCCCAATTGCTCGAGAAGCTCGTTGAGGCGCCGCGCTTGACCGGCCCGTGCGGCACCGGCATATACCTCGGCAAGGGTGATGACGCTGGCCGCGAACGTATCCGCCAGGTGGGCGGTCAGCAGTGCCGTCGCCTGGGCGTGGTGCGCGTCGGCGGGTTCAAAGTGCCCGATCAAGACGCTGGCATCCAACAGGATCACTCTGGCCAGTCCTCTCGCAGATCGGCCAGATAACCGGCCCCGAAGACTCCAGCCAACGCGCCGCTGGTTGCGTCAATGGCCTGGTGGCGGGCCTGCTCCGTGGCGGCGAAGTCGTGGACGAGGCTGTTACGGCCGGTCAGAATGAGGCGACGCAGCAGTGCGCCCGGCTTGTCAGCGAGGTCTGGCCACACTTTGCGTGCTACCGCAAGCGCGGCGGTGATCTCATCGGTTTCCGTGATGGCGTGGCGCGGACGGGCCGTAGGCATAGTCGAGTGTAACACCGATGACATCGAGTGTGACACCAGCGTGGGTTTGTCGCCGACATCGACCAACTGACCATCGACGAGGGAGTGGCGCACTTTCTCGGTCTCGGGTGTGCTGGTCGGTCTTCGGCAGCGACGCTGGATAGCCTTGCATTCCAGCGCTTTTCGGTGCTGTATGCGCTCCTGGCAATCGCCGTGTCGAGGCACCTGCGATCATCTGGCCACTCGGCCTTGCGGCTGAGCTGCACGATACCGATGTCGGCTCACGCACGTTCGGCCTAAGCGATCCGGAGGGCAACGTCTGGCCCCTCGGCTCCTACCGCGGCGTGCTTTTCCAGTGACGAGACATGGCTTTCGTGGCGATTTTCGACCTGGTGAGTTCGTAGCAGTTCAGCGGTCATCCGCCTCCGCCGCCGGCGGCGCCACCGCCCCCGCCGGCACCGGCACCGCCGCCGGATTCCCACCAGTTGTACACACCGGCGTAGGCACTTGTCGGGCACAGGTTCTCAGCCGCGGCGAGAACGAATTGAGCCGCTTGTTTGAGGGTCAGTGCCGGATAGCGCCTCTGCAGGTCCTTGGCCGCCTGGACACCGTCCACGCCGCCATTCCAGAGTTCCCCGCACACCCGGTAACCGTTGTTCAACAGCGCCGGTTCCAGCCCGGTGACGCCGGCCGCCTGCACGGCGGCCAGGAAGTCCTGGACCGGGTGATGCTTCTGCAGGGCGGTCAGCCACATCTGCTGCACCTCGGCGATTTCGGGCGATTGGGGCGCGACGGTGGCCGGAATCGTCGTCGATGGCGGCGACTGCGGTGAGAGCGCCGGCACCGGCGCGCCGATCGGCGGTTGCGGGTCCCGCCCGGGATGCGGGCTGACCGCGGCCCATCGGATCGGGACGTAGAGGGCGACGCCGAGCAAGATCAGCACCGAGATCGCGATCGCCGTGTGGACCCCTGCCCGGGAACCGCTGGTCACCGCACCGACCTGTGCGGCGGCCACGGATGCCACGGCGCACAGCACCACAGCGGAGATGGCGACCAGCCACAAGCCCCAACCGACGTGGAGGCCGACCAGTTGGCCGGCGGCCGATGTCACGTTGACGATGTTGACCATCGCGATCAGCAGACACACCAGCCCGGCGGCCGGGGCGAGCCATGCCAGTGCGAGCAGCCACCGCGTGCCGGACCCGGTCCGCACGCGGTGCAGCAGGGTGAACAACGCCACGCCGGCAACGGCCGCGAGGGCGAAGGTGGTTTGTCCCTGCCACCAGATGCCGGCTGTGGCACCGTTCGCGGCGATCCAGGCGCGGCTCGCCCAGGGACCCACGCTGCCGACCAGGATGCCCACGCTCGCGGCGATCGCCGCGATCACATTCGGCAGGTAGCACGGTGCGGACCCGCGCGGACTGCTGCCCGACGCGGAGACGTCGCGTTCACGGTCTTCTGAATCAGGCATGTGGGTTCCTCGCCAGGATCTGAGTTTGAGGTTGGCATCCATGCTTCGGCGTCGGGGCGCCGATCGCGAGGGCCGAAAGTCCCGGTGAAAGCCCTCACCCTCTGGTCATACATCTGCACGCATCTGTATGGTGCTTACGACCCTGCGACACGACGGGAGACACGCGGTGGCGGATCGGTTGGCGGGAAAGGTGGCGCTCGTCAGCGGCGGCGCGCGGGGGATGGGGGCCTCGCACGTGCGGATGCTGGTCGGGGAGGGCGCCAAGGTGGTCTTCGGCGACATCCTCGACGACGAAGGCAAGGCGGTGGCCGCCGAAGTCGGTGACGCCGCCCGCTATGTGCACCTCGACGTCACCAAACCCGAGCAGTGGGAGGCGGCGGTCGCCACCACGCTGGTCGAGTTCGGCGGGGTCGACGTGCTGGTGAACAACGCCGGCATCATCAACATCGGCACCCTGGAGGACTATGAGCTCTCCGAGTGGCAGCGGATCCTCGACATCAACCTGACCGGGGTCTTCCTCGGCATCCGCGCGGTGGTCAAACCCATGAAGGAAGCCGGACGCGGCTCGATCATCAACATCTCCTCCATCGAGGGGATGGCCGGCACCATCGCCTGCCACGGTTACACCGCAACCAAATTCGCCGTCCGCGGGCTGACCAAATCGGCGGCGCTGGAGCTGGGCCCGAGCGGGATCCGGGTGAACTCGATCCATCCCGGGCTCATCAAGACGCCCATGACCGAGTGGGTTCCCGACGATCTCTTCCAGACCGCGCTGGGGCGCGCCGCCGACCCCAGAGAGGTCTCCCACCTGGTGGTCTATCTCGCCAGCGACGAGTCCAGCTATTCGACCGGTTCGGAGTTCGTCGTGGACGGCGGCACCACGGCAGGGTTGGGCCACAAGGACTTCTCCGCGGCCGACATCGGCGAGCAACCGGAGTGGGTGACGTAGCCTCGCGCGTCAGCGCAGGGTCGAAGCGAACTCGGGCTGCTGGGCCGGGGCCGGCTTGGGCCACGGAGAAGGCTTGGGCCGCTGCCGGACCCGCTGCGGCCACCAGAACCACTTGCCCAGCAGCGCGGCGATCGCCGGGGTCATCAGCGACCTGACGATCAGGGTGTCGAAGAGCAGGCCGAGGCCGATGGTGGTGCCGACCTGGCCGATCACGGTCAGCTCGCTGACCGCCATCGTCATCATCGTGAAGGCGAACACCAGCCCCGCCGAGGTGACGACCGACCCGGTGCCGCCCATCGACCGGATGATGCCGGTGTTCAAACCGGCGTAGATCTCCTCCTTGAACCGCGCCACCAGCAGCAGGTTGTAGTCGGCGCCCACGGCGAGCAGGATGATGACCGACATCGCGAGCACCATCCAGTGCAGTTCGATGCCGATGAGGTGTTGCCAGATCAGCACCGAGAGCCCGAAGGACGCGCCCAGCGACAGCAGGACGGTGCCCACGATGACCGCCGAGGCCACGACGCCGCGCGTGATGATCAGCATGATGATGAAAATCAGGCACAGCGAGGCGATTCCGGCGATCAACAGGTCGTAGGTGTTGCCGTCCCTGAGGTCTTTGTACATTGCCGCGGTCCCGCCGAGATAGATCTTCGAGCCCTCCAGCGGCGTGCCTTTGACTGCCTCGTAGGCGGCCTTCTTGATCGCGTCGATGTGCGCGATGCCCTGGGCCGACATCGGATCGCCGTCGTGGCTGACGATGAAGCGCACGGCATGGCCGTCGGGGGAGATGAAGTTCTTCATGCCCTTCTTGAACTCGGCATTGTTGAACGTCTCCGGCGGCAGATAGAACGAGTCGTCGTTCTTGGACGCGTCGAACGCCTTACCCATGGCGCTGGCGTTCTTCTGCGCCTCGTTCTGCTGATCCTGCAGCCCTTTCTGCGTCGAATACATGGTCAGCATCGTCGTTTTCATGGCCTTCATGTTCTCGATCATCCCGGGCATCAGCGCCACCATCTGGGGCATCAGTGCGTCGAGGCGATCCATGACGGGCAGCAGGCTCTGGATGTCGTCGGTCATCGTGTCGATACCGTCGAGGGCGTCGAACACGGACCGCAGCGAATAGCACACCGGGATGTCGTAGCAGTGCTTCTCCCAATAGAAGTAGCTGCGGATGGGCCGGAAGAAGTCCTCGAAATCGGCCATGTTGTCCCGCAATTGGGCCACGTCCATGGTCATGTCGTGCATCTTTTTGACCATGACGTGCATGTTGTCGGCCATCTGCGTGGTGATGCTCTGCATCTTGGTCATGTCGTTGATGGTCGTCTGCATCATGTCGGCCTGATGGAGCATGTCGGCCATCTGGTCTTGCTGGTACTTCTGGTTCATCTGCTGGGCGACGCCCTGCATGCTGATCTGGAACGGGATCGAGGTGTGCTCGATCGGCGTGCCCTCCGGCCGGGTGATGGCCTGCACGCGACTGATTCCGGGGACCCGGAAGACCGCCTTGGCGATCTTGTCGATGACCAGGAAGTCCGCGGAGTTGCGCAGATCGTGGTCGCTTTCGATCATCAGCATTTCCGGATTCATCCGCGCCTTGGAGAAGTGCCGATCCGCGGCGGAGTAGCCCTCGTTGGCGGGCAGGTCCGCCGGCAGGTAGTTGCGGTCGTTGTAGTTGGTGCGGTAGCCGGGCAGGGTGAGCAGGCCGACCAGTGCGACCATGATCGTCATCACCAGGATGGGTCCGGGCCACCGCACGACGAGAGCGCCGACCTTGCGCCATCCGCGAATCCGTTGCGCCCGCTTGGGTTCCAGTGTCTTACGAAAGCGTGACGCCAACGAGATGGCGGCAGGACCGAGCGTCAGCGCCGCCGCGACGACCACCACCATGCCGATCGCCAACGGGATGCCCAGCGTCTGGAAGTACGGCAGGTTGGTGAAGTGCAGGCAGAACGTGGCGCCGGCGATGGTCAGGCCCGACCCGAGTACCACGTGGGCGGTGCCCTCGTACATGGTGTAGTAGGCGTCTTCCCGGGATTCGCCGACCGACCGGGCCTCCTGATATCGGCCGATCAAGAAGATCGCATAGTCGGTGGCGGCCGCGATCGCCAGCGTGACCAACAGGTTCGTGGCGAAGGTGGAGAGCCCGATGATGTTGTAGTAGCCCAGGAAGGCGACCATTCCCCGGGCGGCGGAAAGCTCGAACACCACCATCAACAAGGTGAGCAACACCGTGACGACCGACCGGTAGACCAGCAGCAGCATGGCGATGATCACCGTGAAGGTCGCCGCCGTGATGAGTTGCAGGCTGCGGTCGCCGGCCTCGTGCTGGTCCGCCGACAGCGCCCCGGGCCCGGTGACGTAGGCCTTCACCCCTTTGGGTGGGGGCACACTTTTGACGATGCGCTGGACCGCTTCGACCGACTCGTTGGCCAGGGCTTCGCCCTGGTTGCCGGCCAGGTAGACCTGCACGTAGGCGGCCTTGCCGTCGTTGCTCTGCGCGCCCGCCCCGGTCAGGGGATCGCTCCAGAAGTCCTGCACGTGCTCAACGTGTTTGGTGTCGGCGTCGAGCTTCTTGACGATCTCGTCGTAGTAGGCGTGGGCGGCGTCACCGAGCGGCTGTTGGCCCTCCAGCACGATCATCGCCGAGCTGTTGGACTTGTACTCGTGAAACACCGCGCCCATGCGTTTTGTCGCTATGACCGATTGCGCATCGTCGGGCGCCATCGACACCGAGCGCATCTTGCCGACCTCGTCCAGCTGGGGGACGACGACGTTGAGCACCGCGATGAGCGCGATCCAGGCGAGGATGACGGGTACGGCGAACTTTCGGATGAGGCGGGGGATCGCGGGCCGCTCTTTGACGGTGGCGATCGGAGCGGTGTCGTCGAGGTGTCTGCTCATGCCGACTTCACCAGGCAGAAGGTCAGGGCATGCACACCGGTGGTCATGTTCTCGTCCTTGACTTCGTCGTCGATGGTGATGCGGCAACCGAGTTGGTCACCGTCGCTTTGGGCCGAAATGTTCGGGAAGACCGACGGCGCGGTCGTGGACAGCACCAGCGTCCACGGCAGCGGTGCGCCGTCGACCCGCTGCGGGTCGGCGCTGAGGTCGAGATAGTTCACGTTGGCGCGCGGGGCCGAGCCGAAGACCTCGTATTTGACGACTTTGGGCTTGAACGGTGTGGATTCGTCGCGCCGGGGGCTGATCATGACGCCCGTGTTGTTCTCCCCGAAGAACGACTTGACGCGCGCCACGGTGAAGCCACCGACTAAGACCACCGCCGTGATCAACAGCGGTAGCCACGCGTTGCGTACGACCTTCGATATCTGCACCCGGGTGCTTTCCTTCCTCGTCGCGCAACGGTGGTGTGGACGTCGTCGGGTTGCCCCGCGGGCGAGAACGGGGTCAGCGCTGATCGCTTGTGCTACAGGGGGATTCGCAGGCGATCGTCAGATGCTGCGATGCATCCACGCCCCCGGGCCGCTTCGCGTCACCGCGATCAGAGCTTAGTACATGTTGTGCATATTTTGCAGACTATGCAAGTTCGGTGGCGGTGTTTTGCGTCACTTCGTGAAGATGCTGTGGACCAGGGCGGCGGCACGCTCCACGTAGGGCATCGGCGTGTCGTCGGCATCCTCGGGCTTGCCGTCGGACCAGCGCTCGATGCCCGAGCGCACGGCCGTCAATGCCAGGGCGGAGATCATCGCGGGGACCTCGTCGTCGGGCCGCATTCCCTGTCGTCGCGCGACGATGTCGGTCAGGTGGGTTTGGAAGCGCTCCAGGTCGGCGAGGAAGGCGGCCAGCACCGCGGGGGTGGTTTTGGCGAGCTGCAACATGCACACCGCCTGCTCGCGCTTGGGCGGCGCGTCGCGAAGGTGGTGGGCCGCCAGGGTGATCAGTTCCGCCAGCACCACCGAGTAGGGGGCGGGTCCGGACGCGACGAATTCGGCGACGAGTTCCGGGGGGATGTCTGAGGGGCCGTAGGCGATCGCGGATTCTTTGTTGGGGAAGTAGTTGAAGAAGGTGCGCGAGGAGATGCCGGCCTCGACGCAGATCTCGTCGATCGTGACCCGGTCGAAGCTGCGTTCGCTGGCCAGGCGCACGACGGCGTCCCGGATGTCCATGCTGGTCTGGCGACGCCGGCGCTCGCGGAGTCCGATCTGATTGGCCATAGCACCCAATAGTTGCACAAACTGCAAACTATGCAGTCACAACGTGACGGATCGCATGCCGAGCCGGCCGGTGTCAGCGATGCGGGGCCGCCAGCGCAGCGCTCAGGTGGGCGCACTGGCTGTCGAGAAAGTTCACCGAAATGGGGGCCGTGTCCGCGATCTGGTCGAACGCATGGAAGCCGCCCGGCGCGATCTCCTCGTGCACGGGGACACCCGCGTCGCGAAGCCGCTGGGCATACTCCACGCACTCGGCGTAGAAGAGGTCCAACGTGCCGACCCCGATCCAGGCCGGGGCGAGCCCGGACAGGTCTTTCCGCCGACCCGGCACCGCCTCGAGCGGATCCGCGCCGTCGAGGTACCAGCGCCACGCCAGCTGGTTGTCGCTCTCGGCCCACATGATGCGTTTGGGGCCATCGCCTCTGGCGCCGGTGCGATCGTCGAGCATCGGATACACCAGCATCTGGAAGGCCAGCTCGACGTCGCCCCGATCATGGGCGCGCTGGGCCACTGCCGCCGCGAAATGCGCACCGGCACTGGCGCCCCCGACGGCGACCCGATCCGGGTCCACCCACGGCTGGCGCGCCAGCCACAGCAGGGCCGCATAGCAGTCCTCGACCGGCGTGGGGTAGGGATGCTCGGGCGCCAGCCGGTGTTCGACGGCCGCCGCCGCGATCCCGCTGCGCCGGCACAGCTTGCGGAGATACTTGTCGTCCTGGGCGGCGACCCCCATGATGGTGCCGCCCCCGTGGATCCACAACAGCGCGGGTGCCCGGTCGGGCAGCCCGGCCGGGCGGTGCAGGCGAACGGTGACGTGCTCGTTGACGGCGGCGACCGGCGTGTCGCGCAACCGGCCGGCGTTACCCAGGGCCGCCATGACCTTTCGCTGCAGCTTGTACCCGCGGTGCAGCGCGTATCCGCGGGGCAGGAACCGCGCGGCGGTGCGTAGGCCGGGGTCCACGGCGTGCCGTGTCGTGAAGGCCTTGTCAGTGGATCCGCTCACCATGGGTGCCCTCGATTCCCGCGCGCCGACAGGCCAGCATGACCATACAGGATGCGAAAAGTGACCGGGCCGTTCCGGAACGGCTTCGAACCGGCTGGTTGGGTGGGGTGCGGCAAGGGTATCCCGCGGTGTGTCGTCGACTATGACAAACGTCATCAGCGTTCTTGATCCCCGCACCGGCGACTTCGTGACACAGGTGCCCATCGCCGAGCCATCGGCATGCGATGCCGCGCTCGCGCTCGCCGCGGCGGCGGCCCCGGGCTGGGCTCGCACCCCGCCCGCGAAGCGGGCGGCGGCCGTGGCGGCCGCGGCC
The DNA here is from genome assembly GCF_045809005.2 of Mycobacterium cajalii. Taxonomy (NCBI): domain Bacteria; kingdom Bacillati; phylum Actinomycetota; class Actinomycetes; order Mycobacteriales; family Mycobacteriaceae; genus Mycobacterium; species Mycobacterium cajalii. The sequence continues at coordinate 3,413,837 of NZ_CM141436.1, read as the reverse complement.
GCCGACGTGCGCGCTGTCGGCGACGAGCTCGCCGAACTCAACGAGCGGGAGACGGGAAAGCTGCGCGGCGACGCGCGGGGCGGCGTGGACGCCGGGGCGGGAACCCTGTTGCAGTACGCCGAGCTGGGACCGTTGCACCGGGGACGCGCCCTGCAGGGTGGATGGTCGGCGACCGATCTGATGATTCCGCAGCCGCGCGGCGTGGTGGCGGTGCTGACGCCATGGAACGATCCCGTCGCGGTGGCCGCCGGATTGCTGGGCGCGGCGCTGGTGGCGGGCAACACCGTCGTCCACAAGCCCAGCGAGCGCTGTCCGCAGACGGGCCGGCGGTTCGCGGAGCTGCTCGCCGCGCGGCTGCCCGCGGGGTGCTGCAGATCGTCGACGGTGACGGAACGGTCGGTGCCCGGCTGGCGGCCACGGAAGGCGTCGACGTCGTCGCCCACGTGGGCAGCAGCGCCACCGGCCGCGCCATCGCGCAGGCGTGTGCGCAGCGCGGCGCCAAGGCGCTGCTGGAAAACGGCGGAAACGATGCGTTGATCGTCGACGACGACGTCGACCCGGTGTGGGCGGCCGGCCAGGCCGCGCGCGGCGCCTTCGCCGACGCGGGACAGATCTGCGTGGCGGTGGAGCGGATCTATGTCGTGGGTTCGGATGCCGACGCGTTCGTCGACGCGCTGGCCGCTGAGGCGGTGGCCTGGGCCGATCGCATCGGGCCGTTGGTCGACGAACGCCACCGCAAGCAGGTGCACGGTCATGTCCAGGACGCGGCGCGGCGCGGGGCGCGCGTGGTGGTCGGCGGCGAGCCGCGGCCCGGTCCTGGCTCGTTCTATCCACCGACGGTGCTGACCGGGTGCACACCGGACATGGCGGTGATGCGCGAGGAAACGTTCGGTCCGGTGGCGCCGGTGCGCACGGTGCCCGACTTCGCGGCCGCGCTGGCGGAGGCGGCCGACGACCGTTACGGCCCGGCCGCGACCGTGCTGACCGGCGACATGAAGCACGCGCAAGAGGCGTGGCGCAGCCTGCCGGTGGGCACCGTGAAGATCAACGACGTCTTCGGCGGGGCCCCCGGCGGGGCATCCGAGCCGCGCCGGGCCAGCGGCAGCGGCTTCGGCTTCGGCCCCGAGCTGCTCGACGAGATGACGGCCGTGAAGGTGGTGCACTGGTCGTCGCCGGGTGAGTGAGCGGGCGTGCGTTCCTGCGCCGAGCCTGTAGATTTGCAGCTTCGCACTCGCACTTCGTCTGCGCATTTACAGGCTCGGTGAAGTGTCATACCCCGGGAGACCGTCCTGATGGCAACGACGTCGCGCCGGCGCGTCGACGGCGCGGACTGGCAGGCCGTCACCGCCGACATGAACGAATTCGGCGGCGCGCTGACGTCCGAACTGCTCACTCCCACCGAGTGTGCAGCAGTCATCGCCCTCTACGCCGACGACCGCTTGTTTCGCGCCACCGTCGACATGGCGCGCCATCGCTACGGACGAGGGGAGTACCGCTACTTCGACCGGCCCTGTCCGCATCCCATCGACGAACTGAAACACGCGCTCTACCCCCGGTTGTTGGCGATCGCCCGCGACTGGTGGGCCAAGCTGGGCCGGGAGGCCCCCTGGCCCGACACCCTCGACGAATGGCTGGACCTGTGCCACCGGGCCGGCCAGACCAAACCGACGGCTCTACTGCTCAAGTACGGTCCGGGCGACTGGAATGCCCTGCACCGAGACCTCTATGGGGATCTCGCCTTCCCGCTGCAGGTCGTCATCAATCTGAGTGCACCGGACGTGACCCATACCGGCGGCGAGTTCCTGCTGGTCGAGCAGCGGCCGCGGGCGCAGTCGCGTGGCACGGCCAGCACGCTGCCGCGGGGGCACGGCTATGTCTTCACCACCCGGGAGCGACCGGTCCGTTCGACGCGGGGATGGTCGGCCGTCCACGTGCGTCACGGGGTGTCCGTGGTCCGCTCGGGGCAGCGCTACACGCTCGGCTTGATTTTTCACGACGCCGCCTGACGGGCGGGGGAGCGCGGTCGACCAGGAACTGCGCGTCCCGGGTCGCGTCAGGCCAGCGCGCCGCGATGCCTGGAAGATGTTGCGTGCGGGTCGTCGCCGGACATCGGCGCCGTATCGTCGTCGGGCGGGGTGCTCGATCGCCGGCGTTGTGGCTCTCCGCGGTAGCGCGAGGGCTCGCCGTCGATCCCGCACGCCCGCCACAGCATGTGGGAAAGCGGATTCATCATCCCGGTGTCGTATGCCAGCGCCCGCATATCGGCGAACAGGTCCCGCAATAATTTCTGCGATTCCGGTGACCCGAAGAACAGGTCCCGTTTTACTTCGGGCGGAATATCGAACTCCCGCCAAAACGCCTCCGGCGGCACCACAATCGCGTGGCACAACAAGCGCATGATCAACGGGAAATACAACGAGAGCCAGACACGCTGCCATTTGGGCAGCTGCGGTAACCGCTTACGCAAGAATTCGTGCGCGAAGGAGATGTGCCGCGCTTCCTCGGCCACGTGGATGGCCATCACCCGCTCCATGATCGGATGCAGCGCCTTGCCCTCGCGCAGCACATCCTTCTGGGTGTGGTCCAGTGGTTCCTCGCCGGCGAGCACCCCGATGAAGAACGCCACCGGCAGCGGGCCGGCGGCCAGGGGGACCAGCGGCGAGATCCAGCGCAGGATGCGTGGCATGCCCGGAACGCCGGCGTCGACGCGGTTGACCATCTCCTGCAGCATCAGGGTGTGGTTGCCCTCTTCGACGGATTCGTGCAGGCAATAGCGGTATTCCGGGGAGCCGTTGGGCAGCCAGAAAGCGTAGTTCAGCAGGCCGCGGATCAGGACGGACTCGAAATGGGTGCCCACCTTGGCGACGTTGGCCTGGCGCCACATGCCGATCTTGATCTTGCGTTCCTCGGACTGCGCCTGGTACCAGGGGTGGCGACCAAGGGGATCGGTAGCCGGGAGTATCCACCGGGGATCGTTGTCGATGACCGCGAACTCCGGGGCATCCCAGTCGATGTCGGTATAGGGGTTGAAGTTCCGCCGCACCGATCCCTCGGACAACGTTGCGATGCTGCTCACGTACTCGGCGTCGTCACGCACCTCCATGTTGCGGTGCCAACGGCGGAGCAGAAGCCTCCTGGCCATTCACAGCCCCCGATAAGGTTCAGATCAACACGTACACAACCAACGAATCCTCGCGGCCCGGTCGGCGACAATGTCGCCTAAGGCGACTTCCGAGAGAGGATTTCCGGCGTTTGCGATGCGATTTTTCCGCTTCTCACGCGACCAGATCACTCCCACGCAGTCGACACGTCAAAAGAGCCGCTTTCTGGACTCGCATGGGGGTGAATATACCGCACCGACCGTCACGCATCGTGGCGGCTTGGCGGACGTGCCGGCAATGAGCGCCAGATCACGTTCGGGCCAACGGGGTTGCGCTGAGCGGATTTTTCGGTGCCGTTCCGCCGGTTGCCCGGCACCACCGGGATGGTCGGCCGCCACCTAAGCTCTCATCGCTCAATGTGGTGAGACCGGCCGCTTGCCGCGCACCGGGGGCTCGCGGTTCCGGCGTAGCCCCGACGCGGGCGACGGCGGGGTCCAGCGCGGGGTGCTGGTGCGCCAACGCCGGCGCGGCCAGGAGGTCCCGGGAGGCGACTCGTATCCCGCGCACGCGGTGAAAATTTGCTGTATGCAATAGCGACGCGCGATGGTCGCAACAACGGCGGCGTATTCGCAACCCGGCATTTGGCGGACAGGCGAATGAGTCTTTTCCCGTAAATGGGACGTTTGTATGCGGTATTCAGCAGCACTGTGCGGCTTTCCCTGCCGGTGCGGAAGTCGGTCCACCCCGCGGGTGCGAGCTGAGTCGCGAGCATCCGTGAGTGCGTCGGAATGTCGGCGGCGCCGGCGTTCGCCTATGAGGTCGCCCGCTGTCGGGGCTCGGTGTCGACGTGGTCGTCGGCGCCGCGAACCGGCTCGTCCGGCCCGCCGCTTCACCGGGCATCACCCGCACGCGTCGCGGGCGCACGGGTCGCCGTGACCGGGAGCCGAGACGTTCCCGAAGTAGCCAAAAACACTGCAAAGTAAGAGTAATGGCGAGTATGGCGCGGTGGCCTGGTCCAAAGCCGCCGACGGCGGCATGCAGGTCGGCGCCATAGCGCCCAGAGGCGCACGGTTCGGTGCGCCGAGGTGACGGGCACCGATCGTGAGCGCGGTGTCCTGTCTTGGGGTTGACCGGGACGGTGGGTGCGCCGGCGGTGTCATCGGCCGCGGGACGGGCCGCGTCCCGCGTTTCTCATCACGAGTAAATGTGCCGCTATTTCACGCGCCTCACCTAAGTGTTGCCAATTTAGCCGATCGCAAAATTAATTTTCGCGAACCGGATATTTGTTCGCACGGAGGATGATCGCCAAGTCGCTCGAGGGAACGGCGACGGTACGCTTTTGGTATGCCATTGGAGAGCGGAGCAGGGTTTGCTGGCTATACCATCCTGCGACTGCTGGGGGCCGGCGGGATGGGTGAGGTCTACCTCGCCCAGCATCCCCGGCTACCCCGGCGAGAGGCACTCAAAATCCTGAACAGCGACATCTCAGGCGACGACGACTACCGCCGGCGCTTCATCAGGGAGGCCGACCTGGCTGCGGCCCTCTGGCAGACCAACATCGTGCGCATCAACGACCGGGGGGAGTGCGACGGCCAGCTGTGGATCTCGATGGACTTCGCCGACGGGAAGTCCGCGGCGAACCTGCTGGAGGACCGCTATCCGGTCGGTATGCCGGCAGACGAGGTTGCCACGATCGTCACTGCGATCGCCAGCGCGCTGGACTACGTGCATCAGAACGGTCTACTGCACCGCGACATCAAGCCCGCGAACATCCTGCTCACCTATCCCGAACATGATGACCGACGAATCCTGCTGGGGGACTTCGGGATAGCTCGCAAGATCGGTGACATCAGTGGTCTTACCGCTACCAGCATGACGATAGGCACCGTTCCGTATGCCGCGCCGGAACAGCTTGTGGACGACCCGATCGACGGGCGCGCCGATCAGTACGCCCTCGCCGCCACGGCCTACCATCTGCTGACCGGTTCACCGTTGTTCCCGCAAACCAACCCGGCTGTCGTGATCAGTCGCCACCTGACGGCGCCACCGCCGACATTGGCAGAGTCGCGTCCCGAGCTGTCGGCGTTCGATCCGGTGCTCGACATGGCGTTGGCGAAAGACCCTGCCGATCGATTCGCGCGGTGCGCCGATTTTGCGCGAGCCTTCACCGCGGCAGTAGATTCCGGCGCCCATGCGACCGCGTCGGCCTCGACCCGCCCGGCACCTGTGGCGAGCAGGCCGCCCGGCAGCACGCCACCGCAGGCGGACCGCCCCGACGCCGGAACCCTTCGGTGGCGCAAGCGACACCGCGTCGTCCTCGGGGCGGCGGCCGCCGTTACGGCGCTCACCGCCGCCGGCACCACCGGTTATGCCATCGAGACGGACCACGCCGCCCCCGATCCCGGCCGGCCCAGCGCGGTACTCGACGGCACCTATCGCCTGGACTGGGACTATGCAAAGCAGACGGCCAACGGCGCACCGTACCCGCAGGCCAGACGCACCAGCTGGTGGGCGTTTCGTTCCTCATGCACGTCCCGGGGTTGCGTCGCCACTGGCACGCAGTTGGACGACCACGATCACCGGACGCCGCAGACGCACGCCGACAGCATAGATCACGATGTCAAGCCCCCCAACAACTTCCAGCTGGTGGATGGGAGTTGGCGGGGCTCGGTGGAGCGTCGCCGGGTGCAGCGGCGGCTGTGCTTGGGCGCGCAGGGAAAAGTCGTAGCGGGGCAGGACACCGAGGAGTGGACGTCGTCGTGGGTGCCGCAGCAGGACGGCACGTTGCGGGGCGTGCTGACCGGCACCATTCTCACCAATGAATGCAGCCTTCAAGGCTCCGTCCTGGAGGTTCCGGTGGCAGCGACGCGGACCGGCGAAGTGCCGCCGGGTGTCGCGGTGGCCGATCCCGGCGTTGCCGGGCCGCGCCCGGCGAGCACCCCGGCGCCGGCCGTGGCGGGCCCGGTTCTCGATGGCCGTTATCGGCTGGACTACGACGATGCGAACCAGACCGTCAATGGTGCCCCCGCCACCGGCAACCCCAAAACCACGCATTGGTGGGCATTTCGGTCCGTGTGCACGGCCACGGGATGCGTTGCCACCGGCGCCCGGTTGTCCGACATCAACCACTACGAAGCGACCGGCGCCGCGGAGGTCCTTCATTTCGTCGACGGCCATTGGCAGGACATGCCTCGTCTCGAGTCGCCGGCGCCGCGCCCTCCCGGCGCCGACGGAACGGCCAGCGACACCGACACGCTGAGTTGGTCGTGGGAGCCCCAGCCCGACGGAACGCTCCGGGGCTTCCTGACCGACACCGTGGTCGCCGGCAACTGCGGCGACCAGGGGTCGGTGTACAAGACGCCGATGGTCATAACGCGGGAAGGCGATGTGCCCGAAGGCGTCACCGTGGCCGATCAGCAAATGTTCGCCGACCCGGCTCTGTTCAAAAACCCGCCTGCGACAGCGATGGACGGCCGCCATTGAGATCACACACCTCCGTACCCGCCCGCACCCCAGCGAAATCGGCGTTGGCGATCCTCGGAATCGTCGTCGCGCTGGGGGGGTGCGGCCCCGGCGATTGCTGACCCGGATGATCCGTCGCGGCAGCCGGCGCCGGCTCCGGCCGCCAAGGGGGCGCCCGGGGCGTCGACGCGCATCCAGGCCGAGCCGCCGCACCCGGCGGCGCCGCAACGGCCCGCCCCCGCGGCAAAGGGTGCGCCGGCGCCGCCACCCGCACCCCCGAAGCCGGCAAGAGCTCAGCCCGCGCCGGCATCACCGGCGCCGCGGGCCCCGGCGCCGCATCGACCGGCGCCCAGTGCTGACCAGGTCTACCTCAAACTGGCCGCGCAGATTCCCGGCGTCACCGTCACAGACCCCAAGGTGGCGATCGCCACCGGCCATGCCATGTGTACGGGACTGCAGTACGGGGAGAGTCCCGCCGATGCCGCTGCCGCAACCGCGAGCAACACGAACACCACGCCCGCGCAGGCGCGCGCAGCCGTCAACGCTGCGATCACCGCGTACTGTCCGCAATATCGGCGTTAGGGCCCAGCGCCGGTTCAGAGCGCGGCGATGAACTCCGATGTGTAGTACTCGGACGGTGTCTGCGAGTTCTGCGACGGGCGCTCGACGAAGACCCACGCACCGGTGGTATTCGGTGACAAAGCGTCCCGCAGCGCCAGTGTCGCTGTCCCGGTCGGATCGGTGTCCATCACACCGGTGGTGACCCCGGCGCTTCCGGCCGTGCACGACACCGACGAACTCGGCGCCTGAATCAACCGGACGGTGTAGTGGACTCCGGGTTCGGCAGCCACGAGATGGACATGGGCTGTCACGGTTTGCGTTGCGTCCCTGCCGATTACGGCATGCGCGGTGCCATGGCCCTTCGACTGCATGTTGATTGCCGGGGTGAAGTCGCACGCCCTGAACTTCTGGGTGAGGGGCACCAAAGTGCTTGCGCCGGCGGGGCTTGCCGCCGCTTCGCCGCCGGCGGTCCACAGCGCCGCAGCTGCGGCGCTGCCCATCGACAGCGCGGTGAATTTGTGGTGGGGCACCCCACGATTGTGTGGTGCAAGGACGGCCCCGTCGCGCGGATGTGATCAAGCCCGCTCACCGCCGCGATAGTGACGCAGGCGACGCAACCGCCCCGCGAAAACTTCGCCCTGACTACCTCAGTGTCGTTCTTTGGCACGCGCTCCGGCGTCGCCGTTGGGCCGATCCGAGAAGACCGGGTGTTCGACGGGCTTCCCGGAGACCTCGCCCGAGGCGACGCATTCGGGCGCTTCGGGGTGGGAAAACAGGTTCGAGTTGTCCATGTGTGTCCTTACGAAAGAGGAGGTCGGCCGGTTCGCATCGGCGGCCGGACGACGATCGAATCGCACGCTGATCTCTTTTCTAGTGCGCCGACGATTCGCGATGACCGCTGACAGGCGGTTCGTCTTCAACCGTACAGGCACCGGGCGGGCGCCGCGCGCAACTCTTCGCCCCGACGCGCACCGAGCCGCTATGCGCTATGCTGGTACCAATGTTGGCCGTCCTACGGCGGCCGGCACGTCGTGAAACGCTTCTTCATCCTTCCGGCGTCCGCCCCATCGAGTGGTTGGCGCACAGAATCCGGCGCAGTTCGTATCGCGGCGATCGATTTTGCCCACCGGCAATCTCGCCACTTTGTGCTGACCGAACGCGCGCATCTCGCCGCCAACTCGGCACCACCGATGCTGAAAGACATCCAGTGACTACAGGCATGACATTTGCCGATCTCCGCGTGGGCGAACCACTCATCGAAGTGCTCGCCGCCCGCGGGATCAGCCATCCGTTTCCCATCCAGGTCGAGACGCTTCCCGACACCCTCAGCGGCCGAGACGTCCTCGGCCGCGGCAAGACGGGCAGCGGCAAGACGCTCGCCTTCTCGATTCCTCTGGTCAGCAGGCTGGCCGGACACCGGCGCCGTCCGTCCCACCCGACGGGTCTGATCCTGGCCCCGACCCGGGAACTCGCCACCCAGATCACCGCCACGCTGGAGCCGCTGGCCGCCGCCAACGGGCTACGTGTGACGACGATCTTCGGCGGCGTGTCGCAAAGCAGGCAGGTGGCGGCGCTGAAGTCCGGCGTCGACGTCGTCGTGGCCTGCCCCGGCCGGCTCGAAGACCTGATGAAGCAACGTCTGATCAGCCTCGACTCCGTCGAGATCACGGTGATCGACGAAGCCGATCACATGGCCGACCTCGGCTTCCTTCCCGGCGTCACCCGCATCCTGGCGGCCACGCCGATGGGCGGCCAACGGTTGCTGTTCTCCGCGACCCTCGACAACGGCGTCGACAAGCTCGTCAATCGGTTCCTGCGCGACGCGGTGCTGCACTCCGTCGACGGCTCCGACTCGCCGGTGCCCGAGATGACCCACCACGTGTTCCACGTCTCCGACGCGCAGGCCAAGAAGGAGCTGGTCCACCGGCTCGCCTCCGGCTCGGGTCGCCGCATCCTGTTCATGCGCACCAAGCATCAGGCGCGCAAGCTCGCCCGGCAGCTCACCGAATCCGGTGTCCCGGCTGTCGACTTGCACGGCAACCTGTCTCAGCCCGCGCGCGACCGAAACCTGGCCGCTTTCAGCGCCGGTGACGCGCGCGTGTTGGTGGCGACCGACATCGCCGCGCGCGGTGTCCATGTCGACGGAATCGAACTGGTCGTGCACATCGATCCGCCCGCCGAGCACAAGGCGTACCTGCACCGGTCCGGGCGCACCGCGCGGGCCGGCAACGCCGGTGACGTCGTGACCGTCGTCCTGCCCGAGCAGCGCAAGGACACGCACGCGTTGATGCGCCGTGCCGGCATCCGCGTCACACCGCAGGAGGTCACCGTCGACTCGGCCGCCGTGCATGCGGTGGCCGGGGACGTGGCGCCGCAGCGCGCCCCCGCGCCGAAGCAGGTCGTCCCTGCGTACGCCTCGCAGCAGCGTCCGGCGCAGCCTCGCCGCTCCGGTCCGGCCGGCCGCAGGCGCAGTCGCCGCCCGGCTCGCTCCCAGGGTTCGTCGCCGCAGCGCGACAACAACCGTCAATAAATAGCACGGCTCGTGCTACGTTGATCGCGCGGATATTTTAGGTATATCCGCATTTGAAATGAGAGAAGAAAGTAAATGGCACAGGGGACTGTGAAATGGTTCAACGGTGAGAAGGGCTTCGGCTTCATCACCCCGGACGACGGCGCGAAGGACCTGTTCGTCCACTACTCGGAGATCCAGGGCAACGGCTACCGTTCGCTCGAGGAAAACCAGCGTGTTCAGTTCGAGGTTGCGCAAGGCGCCAAAGGACCTCAGGCAGTGGGAGTCTCTGCCGTCTAGGTAACTCCAAACGTGACAGTGGGCTGGTGCGGTTGTTCCGTACCAGCCCACTGGCCTTTCTGCACTTCTCGTGTTCCCGGCGGGCTGTCGGCGTGCGCCACAGCACAATTCGTCACCGTGACGTATCGGAACCCGGCGGGCTGGGTATGTGCGTTGTCCGTTGCCAGACGATTTGAGGCGGATTCGGCCCGCTGACCTGCAGTGCTCCAAGTAGGTTGGCAGAGCTGTAGTCCGCGTTTGCCAATTTATCTGGGGTATGACGTGTTCTGTAATAGCGGCCGGGTCTGCTGGCTGCGCGGCATGGTATGGGACCAACTGTGGTGTTCTGCTGGATTAGCCCGCCCCGTTCGGCAGCCCCTCTTCGAGGTGGTCAGGCGATGTCGCGGTGCCGGAATCCGGTGAAGGCGGTCGTTGTGAGCACGGCGAACACCCCGATTACCGCGGCCAAGCCGGTCCAATTCGGCTGTGCTGCTGTGACATTGGGGACATGGTGCAGCGGGCTGATGCTCAAGGCCCATTCCGGGAGCTTGAATGTGGGTCCGAGGATGGTGAGTGCGAACGCGGCCAGGACGGACATCCATCCGGCCAGGCGCAGGGCGGGGCGGGCTCCGACCGCGGCGGCGGCCACCGCGATCAGTGTCCATACCGCCGGTATCGTCACGAACCCTTGGGCGAGCACATCACCGAACGCCACACTGGTATCTGCGGCGAGAACGCCGATCACGGCGGCGGCGATGAGCAAGAACACCGCGGGTGCGAGGTAGGCGACGGTGAGGTTGGCGGCCAGGTAGGTGCCACGGCGCAGCGAGCCGGCCAGCAGAGGTTCGACGCGGAAGTCGTCTTCTTCCACCACGATCCGGTTGACGATCTGCACTCCGGCGATAGCGGCGATCAGCCCCGCCATCTGCAGGATGGTGACCAGGAACGCGAAAACCAGATTCGACGTGGTGCCCCCGTTGGCGGCGAACACGTCACTGAGGGATTCGTTGGCCCCGAGCAGGTCGGTGATCGAGCCGGCGAGGTAACCGAAGATCACCCCAAGTCCGGTGAACGCGATCACCCAGGTGATCAGCGATGCACGGTTGAGGCGCAGTGCTAGCCCCCACACATTCGATGTCATCCCACCGCGGTCGGGCCCGGGGCGCGGCCCGATGATTCCGGCGCCGAAGTCACGGCGGTGGTCCAGGATGAAGGCGACACCGATCAGGACAGCCGACAAGGCGAGGGCGGCCAGTAGCGGCCAGGGATTGTTGTCGGTGGCGGGGCGGACATGTTCAAGCCAGCCGAACGGGGTGATCCACGACGCCCAGCCCGGGGCGTCGATGGTGTCGATGAACCCGCGCAGCACAAAGCAGATTCCGAGAACACCGATGGCGATGCTGCTGGCCGAGCGGGCTTCTGAGCCCAGTTGCACAGCGACGGCGGCCACGCCGGTGAACATCGCGCCCGAGGCGCTAAACGTCGCCGCCAGCAGTAGCGATGGCACCACCGCGCCGCCGACGGCGATGGTGATCAGGAAACACACCACACCCAATACCAGCGAGGCGACAGCGGCCAATGCGACCGCCACTGCCAGGCGAGCCTGGCGCCCCAGCACCCCAGAGGCCAGCAGTTCGGCCTGCCCGGAGTCCTCGTCGGCGCGGCTGGTCGATACCACGGTCAGGATCGCCATCAGTGCAGCGAAGAACGTACCGAGGGCTCCGGAGCGCCACGCGTTGAACCCGTCGTTGGTGAGCAGGTCGTGGGCGGGACCGAAGATCAGTGACAGCGCTGGGTTTCCGCCCAGCGCGGCCGCCAGCGGCATGCGGTCGGCGACATCGGGAAAGATCAACCGGTAGGCCAGGATCGAGGATGCCGACAGCGCACTGACCCCGACGATCCACGGGCCGATGCGCCGCGCGTTGATTTTCGCCGTGACCGGCAGTAGCACCCCCGCCGGTAATCGCGACAGCCGGGCTCACCGGCGTTGCCCGTCAGTGCTGTATTGCTGGAGGAACAGATCCTCCAGGGACGGCGGAGTCACGGTGAGTGCGGTGATGTCGTAGTGCACCAGTTCGGCCATGGCCACGTTGATGGCGCCGTTGTCCAAGGTGGCGGTCAGCCGGTTACCGTCCAGCCGCGGATAGCGGATGCTGCGAAGCTGGCGCAGATCGTGTGGCGGGCGGCCCAAGGTCGCGGTGATGGTCGTGCGGGTTTGGCCGCGCAGCTGATCGAGGGTGCCCGTCTGCACCACCTGCCCGTTGCGGATGATGCTGACCCGGTCAGCCAGCGCCTCGACTTCGCTGAGGATGTGACTGGACAGCAACACGGTGCGTCCGCGAGCCTTGTCGGCGGCGATCTCCTGCTGAAACACCGACTCCATCAACGGATCCAACCCGGAGGTCGGTTCGTCGAGAATCAGCAGCTCCACATCGGAGGCCAAGGCCGCGATGATCGCGACCTTCTGCCGGTTGCCCTTGGAGTACTGCCGGCCACGTTTGGTGGGGTCCAGTTCGAACCGCTCGATCAAATCCGCACGACGGGCCTCGTTCAACCCGCCGCGCAGGGTGCCCAGCAGGTCGATCGCCTCACCGCCGGAAAGCGCCGGCCACAACACCACATCGCCGGGCACATAGGCCAGCCGGCGGTGCAGCTCGACGACGTCGCGCCACGGATCACCACCGAGCAGCGACACGGTTCCGGCGTTGCGGCGCAACAGTCCCAACAGCACCCGGATGGTGGTGGATTTGCCCGCCCCGTTCGGGCCGAGGAACCCATGCACCTCACCGGCAGCCACTGACAGGTTCAGACCGTTGAGCGCGGTGAAGGCCCCGAACTTTTTGACCAGACCCTCGATGTGGATCGCCGGGCCGTATTGTCGTGTCACTGTGTGCCTTTGTGTCGATGTCAGGGCGCGGTCGCCGCAGTGGGAATCTGAGCCGGTGGCCATTTGCGGCTGGCCGCCAACGGCAGCAGCAACAACAGGACCGGGGCTATGCTCTGGATGATGATGGCCAGGGGCAGCGAGATGCTGTCATTCGACAGCGCGAGCAGCAGTGCCAGCAGAACGGCCTGGGCCAGAATCGAAGCCACCACAATGGCGACGAGGATCGGGTAGCTCAGCAGTTTGTTCTTGCCGAAGAAGGTGACAAACACCCACACCGACAGCGGAATGAAAATCGCTGCGGCCGTCAGTGTTCCCGGTGAATATCCCATCGGGGTGAAGGCGCCGCCGATATGGCTCAGGGCGTTGGTGAACAGCAACCCGAGCCCGGTCAGGCCGACCGCCGGGTTGCGGCGACACCACCGTGCGGCGATCGGCAGCGCGATCCAGATGAACGGGATGTTGACCGCCACAAAGAACGACGGGGCCAGCGGGCAGCCGTCGACAGAGTCGAAACCGTATTGCGCGCACGCGGTAACCGGGAAGTGGAATGCGCGGCCTTTGGCGTCGATGCCGTATTCCTCGAAGTTATGCAGCAGGTAGGCCGCCACCATCAGCCAGGCCAGCCACACCGGATCTCGCCAGCGCGACACCCCCGGCCGGTCACGAAGCGTGTTGGTGAGAAACACCAGCAGGAGCAGGACGATCGCGGCACCCAGCCCGACTGAGCTCCAATAGCGTTCAAACCACTCCCACATGGCAACGTCCTCTCCGGGCTCGGGTGCTCAGTTCGGCAACTGATGCTGCTCGGCGGCCGGCGGTCGGGTGGCCCACCAGGTCGCCGCAGCCACCAGCATTTGCGCGGGTATACGGGCGATGACCAGCTTGGGGTTCACACCGAGTGCGCGCATCTGCTCAGGGTGTCGGGTCTGGGCGAACGCGGCCGGCAGAGTCGGCACCAGCATCGCCAGGTTGGTCCAGCGGGCAAGCCCGCGCAGGCGTGGGATGAACATGCTGATCCCGCCGACGAACTGAATCACGGCAGTGACAGCACTGATCGGCTTGCGCCACTTCGACATTGATTCGGGCACCAGGTTTTCGAAGAATTCGTGTTTGACGACGTGTGCGATACCGGCGCCGGTGAACGCCGTGCCCAACACGATGCGGGCAGTGCGGGTCGGATCTGGGGTGCTCACGTTGTTACCTTCTTTCGAGATTTGGACTTGGTGGTCGTGGTAGTTGTCGGTGGTGGGACAGCAACTGCCCGCAGGAACGCATCTGCGAAGATGTCGCAGACGCCATCGAGGTCGGGCAGCTCGATACCGGCAATCGAGCCCACGGTGGGCCGGGTCAGCATGTGAACCGACAGTGGGGCGATCAGCAATTGCAGCAGCACGATCACCGGCATGTCCCGGATGCGGCCTGCCGCAATCTCGGCGGTCAGCCACGCACCGATGCTGGCCAGTAAGCGAGGAGCGTTGTGGCCCAGCAGGTTCTGGATGGCCGGGCTGTCCGGGCGGGCCAACGCCTCAGCCAACAAGGCCAGGGCGACTCGGGGTTCATCGGCCAGGGTGTGGGCGATCATGCCGTACAGGTGGCGCACCGTGGCGGCCAGGTCGCCGTGGTCGGTGTCGAAGAAATCCTCGATCTGCAGCAGTGGGCTGTGTCGTTCGAACAGCGCCCGCAGCAGCTCGTCACGGCCGCCGAACACCGCGTACAGGCTGTGCACCGAGCATTGTGCCTCGATGGCGATGGCTTCCAGGGTGGCCGCCGCCAGCCCCTGGCTGTCGATCAAATCCGCGGCAGCGTCCAACGCGCGGGTACGTACCGGGGCCTGGCCACCGGGATCCACCCCAGCGGCCCGGACCGCGGCGTCTAACGTCGCGCGGGTACCGCCCATGCGGCGAATCAGAGTGGAACGCGAGATCCCGGCCTCGCGCGCGATCGCGATCACGGGGACGTCGGCGACATCTTTGCCCAGCGCGTCGGCGGCATGCAGTGCGGCCTGCACCAAATCGTCGGCCACACTCGGCGGACCCGGCGGCGACTGCAGTGCATTCATCGTGAACCTCTGTTCTCTCGCTATTGAGGTGAAAGGCGTTGCAGCTCACTCATGGCCGCGTTACTTCTTGGCCTGCTGCATCATTTCGAGCATGTGGTTGCGTCTTTCATTGGTGAGATATGCCGCGGCGGAGAACCATCCGCCGTCGACCACGATGTCGGTGCCGGTGATGTAGGAGGATTCGTCGCTGGCAAGGAACAGTGCTGTGTTGGCGATTTCCTCCGGCTTGCCCATGCGGCGCAGCAGCACAGTCTCGTTCATCTGCTGGTCGACCACGGCCTTCATTGCGGGGTTGGATTGCATGGGGGCCGTCATTTTCGTGGCGATGAATCCGGGCTGGATGACGTTGCAGCGGATGCCCCAGTCGGCGTAGATGTAGGCCGCCGAGCGTGACAGGCCTTCCAGTGCCCACTTCGACGATGAGTAGGCGGTGGAGAATGTTCCCGAAAGTCCGCCGACCGAGCCGATATTGACGATCGAGCCGCCACCGGAGTCACGGATCAGCGGTGCGCAGGTCTGCATCCCGACCATCGTGGCGGTGACGTTGATCTCGAAGACTTTGTTCCACGCCTGCAGGTCGACGTCGGGCAGCATCACCAGCTCGTTGCTTCCGACGACGTTCATCAGGATGTGCAGTCCATCGAACTGGTCCTTGGCTTGCTGGACGGCTGCCTCCCACTGTTCGTGCTCGGTGATGTCCAGGGATACGTACGCTGCCTTGCCGCCGGCGTCGGTGATCTCCTGCAGGATCGGGTCGGCGAGTTCTTGGTGGCGTGCGGCGACCAGGACGGCGGCGCCTTCCTTGGCGAACAGGCGGGCTGACGCGCCGCCCATACCTCCGGTAGCGCCGGTGACCAAGGCGACCTTGCCCTCAAGCCTCATTTCACATCTCCTGACTGTCGGGTGTCATCGACTTCTCGGTACCGGTGTTGTTGAGGTGAACGGCGTTGTAGCTCAGTCATGATTGCCCAGCATCATCAGCTGAATGGCCCCCGACGGCACTCCCACCCAGTCGGTGGCCTCGATCTGGTGGTACAGCTCACGCAGTTCAGCGCGCATCGCCGGGATCTGCTCACGGGGCGCATCGGTGGCATGGAAGGAATAGCTCGGCAACGTAGCGTTCGGATCCACCTGTTCGCCGGCGCCGACACGCGCTTGCATCGCTTCGAGCAGCCTGGTGTGGATCGCGACGTGCTCGGGGGCGCCCAAGGCCCACTCCTTGAACAACTCGAAGGTCGGGAAGGTGTAGAACCACAGCGTCAAACCGTCTTCTTCGCCCACGCCCAGGAGCTTTGGGCCGATGATCGGGAAGCCATCGGTGATGTTGTGCCACGACAACATTTTTCCCGGCTTGATCCAGTTCTCTTCGATCGCCGTGACTTCGGCGCTGACATCCAGTTTGGCCAGCCACTGCGGACATGGGCCGATCTGACCACGCAGAAACATTGGCTACTCCACTTCTGTTGCAGTGTGGTTGATTACAGGTATGGGAAATGGGCGTCGACGTCCTCGCGTAGCACCTTGGCCACGTCGGGGAACAGTGCCCACCGTTCCTTGTAGAGCTCGATGATCTTGTCCGCGGTATCGTCGGGCTCGTCGGGTGTGATGATGTCGAAGGACCGCACCCGCGCGACCGTCTCCTTGAGGTGCGTTGCCTCGTCCTCGCCATGCGGGGAGCGCATGTGCACCGCGTAATCGTCGATGCTCTTGAATTTCACCCACGCGGCATCGTGGAATCCGTCGTCTGGATGGCCGCCATAACGACCGGCTGACCCGTCTTCGATATACGGGGCGGCCGCAAAGTGCGCGTTGAGCATCCTCGCGAACTCCTCGAACTGTTCAGTGGACGGCTTATTTCGATACCCGTGGTATGCGATGTGAAATATCGCCACTCCCACACTCCTTCCGAACACACTTTGTCTGTCTGTCGGCGCCTGGTCGGCCACACAACTGGAACACTACTCAGTGTAATCCGTATCCGAGTATCACCACAAGAGCTTGGCTACAGCCGACGCCGGCTGCCGCTACGCCCCGAGTTGTGTGATCGTCATTTCCGGTAGCAACTCGGAATTCTTTGTCGTGCAAGGCGTGTCTGGAATGTTGGCCGCGGTCGGCCATCGGATTGGCACATACTGGCGGCGACGATCCGCCGGTCGCCGATCCATTGTTCGAGCGGTTGCCGCTGGGTGCGATAGTCCGGGAACCGGGTGGCCACGCGGGTATAGACCCAATCGATCGCCCGATGTCGAGCAAGGGTTGCCGCGGGCGTATTCAGGATCTTGCGGCTGCCGTCGGCCAGGATGCTCGCCAGGTCGATGAGGTCGGGATATGCGCGGATGTAGGTGTCGGCGCAGGTCGTGGCCGTCGACAAGGTGTTCGACGGGGTGGCGGTCCACCACCGCAGGATGCGGGTGGCCTCGGCCAAGGTGACGGCCGCGGCGTCGCCGTGAATGCGATGTAGGCGGGCATGGCGTCGCGCGGCGGTTAGGAGCGCGGGTGCACCGCGCAAGTCACGTTGATCGTCGACGGTGCGGTTGCCCGGGCCGATCCACCGGTAGTGACGGTGGCAGACGGTGAGGTGATCGGGAAGCCAGCAGTAGACCGGTTCGGTGACACCGCGGCGCGCCATGCAGAATCGGCAGGCCGGCCGAGCGTGGTGTCGTTGCCTGCTCAGGTCTCGGTCGCGTTCGCTCAGTCCGATCAGCCGGGTCTGCAACAGGTGCACCGGGTGATCGCTAACGGTAGCCAGCCAGTCGGGCTGCGGATGGCAGCCGATGCGTGCGTCGGTCAGGTAGCGCCGCAGCCGGGTGGGTTCGAGATGGTTGGCGTGGGCGAGCCGGTCGATGTAGGACGCGACGGTTTCGCGGTGAAACGGGACCACAGTTCGGGGCAGCGCTGCTGGTGGACCCTGCGGCCATGCCGGCACGGTTGTCGTGTCAGCTGGCATGGCGTCGCGATGATGTTTGGGCGGCGTAGTCGATGAGTACGGTGTCCATCAGTGCCCTGGTGACGCTTTCGGTTTCATCGAGCATGCTGCGGATCGCCGCCGAGCGGATCAGGTGGGCGAGGCTGCCGATCATGCCGCCGGTGCGTTGATGCAAGTATTTGGCGTCAGCAACGAGAGTTCCTGCGGTGTGGCAGTGCAGGCGCAGAGTGCCTTCCATCGCGGCCACCAGTGACTTCCATTCGCTGGCGTAGGGGAACGGGCTGGTGTTGATGACTCCGCAGCGTCCGGCCAGCTGTCGACCGCGAGTGCCGGTGAAGACCCCGGAGCGTTCGACATCGATGCCGGCATAGACGAACGTGGCGGGCAGGTGTTCGGTGAAGTACTTCAGATGATCGGACAGTTCCTCGCCGGCGCGGGTGTCGAGGTTGAGATTGTGGATCTCGTCGACGATCACGATGTCGGTGCGGGCGTCGATAAGAACCCGACAGACCGCGTCGGAGATGTCGGTGACGTTCATCCGCGGCTGAATCATCGGTAAGCCGAGGAACCGGGCGAACTCCATCGCGAGCTTGCGGGGTGAGCCTTTGGGCGGGGCGGTCACATAGACCACCGGGATGCGGGACTTGTCGCCGAACCGGGTGCGGATCCTCAGTTCGTGAAAGCGGCCAAGCTGTTTGACCGCGGTGGTCTTGCCGGTGGCCGCGTCCCCGGACACGATCAAGCCGCGGCGGGCGCCGATCTCGCGCTGATTGAGCAGGGTCAACAGCCGCCCTTCGTTGGTGATGCGTTGGATCGCCGAGGTCGTGACCACAACCAGTTCACTGTGATGGGCCACGCGTGCTTCGTTGTAGCTGGTCCGTTCCTCATCGGACAGGGCGGACCACTGGGCATCGGGCAGCAACTCGAATTGGGGTGGGTCGGCGTCGACGAACCGGCGCCATCCCTCCAGGGTGGTGGTGGGTTGGCGGCGGTCCTCCAATTGGCTGACCGGCGTGTAGGTGTTCACAGCCGCCACTGCTCTGCCTCCTTGCGTGCGTCGAACACCGGCAGCGGGATTACCTGCGCGGTCGACGTGTCCTCGGCATCCTCATCGGGCCCCGGCCAACGGTCATCGTCAGTGGCCGGCTCGGTGATATCGGGCCGAGGCCACGACGGTTCCGCGGTTGCCCGTGCCCGCCCGGCGACGCGGCGATCCTTGCGGTCGCGTGGCGAGGATGGCGGCCCTTGGGCGGCGCGGTCGAGCAGGTCGTCAGCCACCCGGGCGATCTCGGCTTCCGTGGCGCGATCTTGGCCCCGCTGGGTCAGCGCGGTGCGCGCGTGCTGCCACAGTGCGTCGCCGAACGGCACCGGGCTGGTCCGCAGGTGAGTCCACGTCGCAGCCAGCCATCCGTCGTCGTGATGGTTGCGCACCCAGATCCGCGACACGTCGTAGGGGTCGTAATGCACTTCCCACTGACCTTTTCTGGACTCCACACCGGAATGCTGGCGTCGGTACCGGTTGAGCGCCTTGGCGTCGTAGGTGCGGTTGTTGACCCGAATGCCGTAGGAGTTGATGGTCCGCCAGCACGACGGCAGCAGCTCGATGTAGTCGTCGGCCGACGACGGCACCGGAACATAGCCGGCGACCTCCACCATCGCGGCGTACTTCTCGTTCGGCGTCATCGCCGTTCCCGGCGTGACGGGATCACGTAACCCGTCATGGGGCCTGTTCTGCCAGACCGCGACGATCCACTCATCGAGCAGGGCTTGCAGTTCCACGATCGGCCACACTGCGTCCTGCTCGGCCTTCGGGCCGCGCCGTTCCACGCTGGAGCCGACATATCCGGCGACATGCTGGGCGAACAGGGTCGCCACTGACTGCAGGGTGCGCTCGATCTTGGGCTTGTCGGTCGGTGTGTCCGGGTGAGCTGGCTGCAGATTGATCCCCAACGTGGCGCATGCCTGTCGAAACGTCTGCGACAGATAGGCTTTCCCGTGGTCGCACACGATTGTTTCGGGGGCGATCACCGGGCGGGCGGCCGCGTCGGCCAGCCGCTGATCGATATCTGCCAGATGCCGGTGCGGCAGCACAGACCGCGACATCCGCAGCGCATCTGACCAGCCTGGTCGCATCGGTTCCGGTGTCAACGCCCGGGCCAGTAACAAGGCCGCATCGACCGCCTTGGTCGTGGGTCGCAGCACCGCGGACGGAATCGAGCGGGTCGCGTTATCGACCATGCCGGTCAACTCGACGCGGTCGGTGGTGCCGTCATCGAGAACCACGCGCACATCCAAAGGGGTGGAGTCGATCTCGACCATCTCGCCGGGCCGGGCCACCGTCAGCACACCGAACGGGCCGTCTGGCTGCTTGGACAGTGAACGCCGGGTGCGTGCTGAGCCGAACGTGTGCCGACCTTCCGACAGCCTCTTGACGAGGCGGTAAAACGTTCGCTGTGAGGGCATCGCCGGTGCATCGTCGGCGCCATACTGCGCGATCAATTTCTTGGCCACACGTCTCTGCAGGCGGCTGACCGTGCCGGTGGACACCTCGGTCTCATCCTCGATGACCTGGCGCATCGCTGCGATCAGGCGCTCATCGGCATTGCCGAATACCTGGCGCTGCGGGATGTGACGGCGGTCGACCACTCCAAGCAGGCCGTCGCGCTCATAAGCAAACCGTTGACGCTGCAGCGTGTTCAGGCTGACCCCGTGACCAGCGGAACGCAGTTCGGCCAGCTTGGCCAACTCACGCTGACGCAAGGAATGCGCCGACGGATCGAACTCCGCTCGGGGACGAGTGCCCGGATCTGCATCTGGACGCCGACCTGTCAGGATCTCCATCACATGTTGTTCCCACCATCGCGCCCGTTCAGCGGCTGCATCGGGCACGCCAGCGAGAACTTCCTCCGAACACATCGGTGGACGCGACCCCGAGACCAACTCCAACGCGGGATCGCCCAGCAGCTGTGAAATCGGGATAATAGTCTGCTCGCCAACGGCATCGGCGAGTCGGGCAGCACCACCGGATAACGTCACAACGGTGAAAAGTCCATCAGATAACCGAATTTCGTCGCCTTCGCGCACCACACCGAACCGGGTGCCGGTCATCACGGTGTCGCAAGTCCGACCATTGTGTGCCCGCTGAGCACACCCGATGAAAGGTCAGCCACCAACCGACCGTGCCAGAGCATATGAAAAAGTACTGGTAACACCATGATTGCGTTGCCGACCGATCGCGTACCCTCCATCAGCGGACGCGTGCATCCAAACGTTGCCTCCAACGCCGCTGCGATGCCAGGGCGATGCGTTCGTGGATGCCGATAGCCAGACAGCCATCGAAGATTCGCCGCTTTAACCGGATCGAGAGCGCCTACCCGGCGATACTCCCAACCCACCAAGGCGCACGCATCATGCGATCGGCCGAACAGCTCAGCATCCCCAACTGATATCCGGTCGTCGGCACGAACATCGATAACTACTGCTGATCCATCAGCCAAGCGCACGAAATAGTCAGGGGCATGGCGTCTTCCGTCACTCCAATGAAACCAGAACGGCTGCGACAGGACACCAACGACTGCGGCATCTGCGTCGAACGCCATCAAATGGTCCCGCTCCAACCAAGACTCGTAACCCACATGCTCACGAGTCGTCGAAAACCACCACAGACCTGGGAAATTCGTCTGACCACGAAACGACGAGAAGCCCCGCACCGGCGAGCAGTCGCATTCGAACCGAACCGTCGAACACTGCGCGAGCGACGAACGCAAACGACCTCCGGCAGTCTCGAACTCAAGCTCGACACCACCGACGATCTGCGGCCAAGAAGCCGCCAGCGCTGCGCGCACGAAAACAACGGTACGCGCGTTACCCCAGATAACCTGACAAAGACACGCCGATGCCTCAACTAGGTTGGCAATACCTCAGACCTTTTGGCAACGGACATGCGTCGACCGTCATGTTCCAGCGCGGGGCTTCAATGGCCCGGCGCCAGAACATGATTCGTCACTGTGACGTATTGCGGGTGGCGGGGGGTGGCCCGGACGGCCACGACTCATTTTCACCTGAGCGAAGCCGCACCTGCCGGTCGGGGGTTCGCCACCTGATTGGGGGATGCGCACTGCCTGGGTGTCCTTGAACTGTGCCCACTCGTTCGAGCCGGGCCTTCGGTTGATGGCCTCCACCGAAGCGAGCTGGTAATGGTGCGTGTTCAAGGGGGCGCGAATTCCTGCCCAGGGAAGTGGATGGGGTCATTGGCCAAGCGCCGGCCACCTCGCTAGAGGTGCTGCTGCGGCCCGGTGACCTCTTCGAGGGCCTGGTGTGAGGCCGTCGGTCTTAATTTAAGCCTGAAGCTGGCTTATATTCAGGCTAACATGGAGACGTGCGAATACTTCCGATTTCGAAGATGAAAGACAAGCTCAACGAGTACGTCGATGCGGTCGCCAAAACGCAAGACCAAATCACCATCACCAAGAACGGTGCGCCCGCGGCGGTGCTCGTCGGCGCCGAGGAATGGGAATCACTTCAGGAGACGCTGTACTGGCTTTCCCAGTCCGGGATCAAGGAATCGATCGCCGAGGCCGACGCCGACATTGCCGCTGGGCGCACTTACGACGAGGACGAAATTCGTGCCGAGTTCGGCCTGCCTCGGCGCCCCGGCTGATGCAGCCGGCGGGTTACACGGTTCGATTCACCGGCACCGCGCGGCGTGACCTGCACAAGCTGCCGCCGCGCGTGCTCTCGGCCGTGATTGAGTTCGCATTCGGCGACCTAGCGCACGAACCACGCCGCGTCGGCAAGCCGCTGCGGCGTGAACTCACCGGGCTGCATAGCGCCCGGCGCGGCTCATACCGCCTGTTGTACCGGATCGACGAGGACCGCTCACTGGTGCTGATTCAGCGTGTCGATCATCGCGCAGATGTTTACAGGCGATGACGACGGCAGTCTCACCGATCGGATCTCGGGCAGAGCGGGTTGCTGCATCGCGATGAGCGCGTCGACCAATGATTTGAAGCTGTGGGGCGACGACGCCGATGTCGGGGTTGGTTGAGTAATCGCGTTGTCCGTGTCAGATTGCAGGCTACCGACGCCAGCGGCAGCTGCTGACCTGCACGGCAGAGGTATAGCGAAATCCCCTCAGCTGTCAATTTGCAGCTAACCGCGACCAGGGGTGATCGAAGATCCCGAAGGGATACCGGGATGGTCACGGACGGGTTCGGGGCCAGTCAGTCGCCGCCGTAGCCGTCCACCAGGTTGACGTCGGTGCCCAGATGCATACTGGGCTGCGTGCTGAGAATCACCGCGGTTTGTGGCGACATCACCGCGCAGGAGGTCGACGCCGTGGTTAATCCCGCGAACTCTGCTATACGCGGGGGTGGCGGCGCGGATGGCGCGATTCATCGCGCGGGAGGCCCCGCCATCCTGCGTGACTGCGTCGAGCGGTTCCCGAACGGATTGGCTACAGGTGACGCCGACTGGACGACAGCAGGCGACCTGCCGGCCGGGTGGGTTATTCACACGGTCGGCCCGAACTACAGCACTGGACAAACAGACCGTTCGCTGCTGGAGTCCTGCTACCGCCGGGCCGTGGAAGTCGCAGCCGAATTGCGTCTCCGAAACCCGCACCACGAGTGTGCAATCCGACCGAATCTGAAAAGATTCGACGCCCCGGGCCTTGCACACCGTCCGATACCTCGGTGAATGTCGAGTGGCGCAAGGTGTCAGTGCCTGGTGCTATCCATAGTGCAGTACGCCTAGATGGAGGTAGTCATGACGCACAGCGCGCCGGTAAGAATTGTCCGTGACCAGCTTGTGCTGGGTTCGGTGACGGTGAATTTTCAGCGGACGCTGCGGATCCCCGAGACGGGGTTGCATCCGCTGCCGCCGGGTCTGGGCCGGTTTCCGCTGCGGCGGGTCACGGACTACCCCGACACCGCACCAGCGGAGTGGCTTTCTCGTGGCGGGGTGATGCTGCCGATCTACCAGCGTGAGGCCGTGTGGCTGTCATTCCATGCTTCTGAACCCGCTGCTCTGCAGGTCGGTGTGGGGAAGGTGTGCGCGGTCAGCGGTCTGCCGTGGATCGAGCACCTGGTCAAAGACCCGCAGAATTACGTGGCGCTGCCCCAGCAGCCCTGGCTGGACGGCATCAACTCGGGGGATGGGTTCATTCGCCAGTTCGTAGCCGTGCCAATGGGTTCGGGCGCCACAGTCGAAGGACAGGTCACCGGGCAGGAGACCCATGGCGGAGTCCAACTCCGCGCCGTCGGTCTGACCGAGCAGGCGCTTGCGGAATGGCACGCAGCACAGGCGTTGCGCACGGCGTGCTGCGAGGGCCTGACGGACGGCGGTCCACTCCCGGCGCCCTCGGCGAGCATGGGGCTGGGGGCCGGCGGGCGGATGCGGCAGGAGGTGTACTCGGATCATCGCCCCCTCGCCGACTACGACGAGGACGACGCCCGGCGGGTCTTCGTCCACCTGTGTTCGGCCGCGCAGTGGACCGCCATCACCGGAGAGGTGCCGCCCTCGACCCCGGTCGACCGGGACGCCTACGTGGACGCCGGGCTGCCGTGGTTCGACTATTACGACGCCGACGCGCAGGACCTCGCACCGTCCAAGATCTTGTCGAACGTCAAGAGTGTAGGCAAAAAGCTTGGCACCGAAGAGGATTCGTTTGTGCCCGTCGACCCGGAGACGGTGGTCACCATCGGCGGGGTCAGCCCCGACGTAGTCGCTGACGGGGAGTGGTAGCCCGTTCGGTCTCGTCAGCCGGAAGTTCGCACGCTGCGGGGTCGACACTCTGCACTGATCGGGGCACCCATGGATGAACCAGCGCCGGCCCCAAAGCTACCGGTGCGAAAATTTGGACAGCTCCCAGATCTGCATGCTCCCGAAGACTTTGACGAACCGCTTACAGACGCCGAAAACGTTGTCTGGGAAGCTGATTCAGTGTCAGTTTGCAGATGACCCTCGCCGACGGCAGCTGCTGACCTGCACAGCAGAGATAAAGCGCAAACCGCTCAGCGCCAATTTTGCAGCTAACCGCGGCCAGGGGTGATCGAAGATCGCGAAGGGATGCCGGGATGGTCACGGACGGGTTCGGGGCAAGTCCGCCGCCGCCGTAGCCGTACACCACGTTGACGTCGGTGCCCAGATGCATACTGGGCTGCGTGCTGACAATCACCGCGGTTCGTGGCGACATCGCGGAGCAAGAGGTTGACGCAATAGTCAACCCCGCGAACACCGCTATGCGCGGGGGTGGCGGCGCGGATGGCGCGATTCATCGCGCGGGAGGCCCTGCGATTCTGCGCGACTGCGTCAAGCGGTTCCCCGACGGACTGGCCACAGGTGACGCCGGTTGGACGACAGCAGGCGACTTGCCTGCCCAGTGGGTCATCCACACCGTCGGCCCGAACTACAACACTGGGCAGAGAGACCGTTCGCTTCTTGAATCCTGCTACCGCCGGGCTTTGGAAGTTGCTGACGAACTCGGCGCTCGCATCATTGCCTTTCCGCTCATCAGCACAGGCGCCTTCGGCTGGCCACGGCAAGATGCGATCGCCGCCGCGATCGAAACCATTGCCGCCGTCAACACTCGTGTCGAGGAGGTGCGACTGGTGGCCTTCGACTCCGAGATACACGAGCAAGTGCTAATGCATTTGGCTTCGTCGACCCCGATTCGCATCTTGCAAGGGGTTCAGGTCCTGCATCAGCGCGGCTACCATCGATTGCGCATTTTGCCGGGAGTGAGTCCCTCAGGGATGTACTGGCGCGTCGCTATCACCGCCGCTGACAATCTGATGGACCATGTGAGCTTCCCACACGTCATCGACCTCGACACCGCACTGCAGTATTCGACGGGCGGACTTACCGAATTCGCCGGGAGTGAGGTGACCGTGACAACCAGACCCGAATCGGTCGCCGAACTGATCCTGAACGAACTGCCTGGGACCGCTCCGACCGATGACGATCCCGCCTACGTTTCCTGGTTCGCCGAACTCATGCGCCTGGTCGAGCAATTCCAGTTGCCACCCGTCGCATACGCCGAATACTTCGACGCCAGTGCGGGGTGGGAGATCGGCTGGGGAAGCGGCATCAGTCATCCTCGCCCGCCCGAGCCAGCCGCCATTGCCCCAAGGAGATCCGCTCCGATGCCATCACTGCCATCGACCTCAACGCCGGACGACACGGCGAACGCCCTGCATCGACTCGAGACGATTCTGCAGAAGGCGACGGGGCTGTCCCCGAAAGCCAGCGCGGTGGAAGGAACGCTTATCCCGCGGGGAGACCCGCTGTTGCCCGGCGTCACAATCAAATTCGCCGCCGATCACGTCCGCGGCGCCGACCGCGCAGCTCTATTCTTTGACGATAAGTACGTTCATTTGGGTGTCTGGCCGGCGGAACTCCAGCCGCAATACACGCATATGTACTCGAATTCGGCAAGAGTCGACGCCCTCCTTGAACTGAACACTCACGACGGTTTCACTGTCGAGCCCAACTTTCAACTTGCGCATCGGTTTGCCCAACCGCTTCAACGCTGGTTCCCGACCAGACTGCTGTCCGCAGGCGACTACTTGCGGCAATGGGTCGACGATTTCCATGACGGGCGCGCCGGCGGTCGAACCCGCGATGAGATAGCCGATCCGCGCTTCTTCCAGTGGCTGGTGGAGCGCGGGTACGCCCGCGCAGACGAAGAGGAAAGCCTTCACCAGTGGCTGGACAGTAAGAAAGCCGGCATTCAGATCCACGTCCGCCCTGGCGTGCAGATACTCAGAACCTGGTCGGATGGAGAAGCTTTCGCGATCGACGGTCAGGACGAGTTCGTTGCGCAGGTGCGGGACGCGACTAATCAGATACTGATCGCCCTCGGCCAGGCGCAACTGGATTCCATGAGTTGAGTCACGCCCCTTAACAGCGGGTGGTGTGAATACGCTTTCCATGCAGCGCAGCCGAATCGCGTCTCCGAACTCGCACCGCGAGTGTGCAATCCGACCGAATCTGAAAAGGTTCGACATCCACGGCCTTGCACACCTGTCCGATACCTCGGTGAATGTCGAGTGGCGCAAGGTGAGGTACCGGGGGTCCCGGCCTGCGGCGCGACCCCACGGGTGTCAGTGCCTGGTGCTATCCATAGTGCAGTACGCCCTGATATGGAATCGGTTTTGTCAAGACCGCAGGGGGAAGCGGCGTCCTCGACCGTCGCCGGGGACGCCGCTTCCGTTGACCGAACGGGGACTCTGTGGTGGCGAGCGTGTCGTTTGTCGACGCGTCGTCAAGTCTGATATTCGCGGGTTGGTTACCGCAGGACGGACTGTTCTGCTGGAGTGGATCGCGGGTCTAGAGATCGAGCGTAATCAGACTGCACTGCAACATGATTGCTCATAGGGCGTTCGCGGGTCACTCCCAGGCGCTGCCGCCACCACCGGGTTGTTCGGACAGTTATGGGCCGGTGCTCAGGTGTCGAGCACAGCCAGCGACCAGCACCAGCCGGCCAGTTCCCGGGCGATGGCGGTGTTGGCGACCACGGGGCGCTTCTTGCGGGCATCGAAGGACACCCAGCGGTGGTGCAGACGCCGGTTGGCTTGCTGGCCCCGCGCCCGTGCTGCCGGGCTGGCGGCATCCCAGCGCCGCCGCAGATCTACCCCGGGCCGATACGGTTGACGGTGGTGCCAGGCCGCTTCGATCAGCAACCGGCGGGCATGCCCGTTGCCGGTCTTGGTGATCGATCCCTGCGAGCGTGAATTCCCCGACGTGTACTCGCATGGCACCAGCCCGAGGTAGGCCCCGATTGAGCGCCCGGTCAACCGGCCCCAGTCACCGATCTCGACCGCCAGCCCGAACGCGGTCAACGTCGAGACCCCACGCAAGCAGCCCAACCGCGTGACCACCGGCGTGTAGGCACTGTCGGCGGCCAGTTCGGCGATCGCGGCATCGAGTCGGTCGCGGCGATCAACGGTGGCCAGCATCGTATCCAGGGCGGTGTCGTAAGCCAGCTGCAATGGGGTGGCTTCGAAGCGTTGCGCCCGTAGCCATGCCTCGTGCTTACCGGTCCAAGTCCGCCCGCCGGAGTAGATGATCCCTTGGCGCAGCAGCAGTTTCGATACCCGGTGCCGGGAACTCATCAGATCGCCGCGGCAGTCCTCACGGGCGCGCACCAGATCGCGGGCTGCTTCCTGATCCGCGCTGGGAATCGTGACCGCCACGATTTGTCCCAGATGCAGCAACCGGGCCAGATGCGCGGCATCACGGGCGTCGGTCTTGACCCGATCCCCTGATGGGCGCTGCAGCTTCGACGGCGCAGCCACCAGACACATGACCCCCGCGGCCAGCAGAAACCGGGCCAACCCGAACCCGGTTGGCCCCGCCTCATACGTCACCGCCACCCTGCCCGGCAGCGACCGCAACCATTCCAGGACATCCCGATAGTCCGGGGTCAATCGCCGTTCGAACACCTCCCCGGTGTCCCCGTCCAAGGCGCACGCGACCACTGATCGTGCGTGCACATCCAACCCAACACTCGTACGATGGCGTTTCACTGGGGCCTCCTACATCTGTGGCTCTACCGGCCAGGACCTGATTCCTGTCGGCAACCCACGATCACATGCAGCGAGGCCCCAGCCTGCCCATACCGTCTAGATGGAGGTAGTCATGACGCAGAGCGCGCCGGTAAAGATCGTCAGCGATTCGCTGGTGCTGGGTGCAGTGACGGTGAGTTTTCAGAGGACGCTGCGTATCCCCGAGACGGGGTTGCATCCGCTGCCGCCGGGTCTGGGCCGGTTTCCGTTGCGGCGGGTCGCGGACTACCCCAATACCGCACCAGCCGAATGGCTAGTTCGTGGCGGGGTGATGCTGCCGGTCTACCAGCGCGAGGCGATGTGGCTGTCGTTCAGCGCTTCCGAGCCCGCAGCGCTGCAGATTGGCGTGGGCAAGGTGTGCGCGGTTAGCGGCTTGCCGTGGATTGATCACCTCGTCGGTGACCCGCAGAACTACGTGGCGTTGCCCCAGCAGCCCTGGCTGGACGGCATCAACTCGGGGGATGGGTTCATCCGCCAGTTCGTTGCCGTGCCGCTCGGTTCGGGAGCCACAGTCGAAGGGCAGGTGACGGGGGAGGAGACCCACGGTGGCGTGCAACTCCGAGCTGTCGCTCTGACCGAGCAAGCGTTGGCGGCGTGGCACGCCGAACAGACGCTGCAAGTGATGTGCTGCGAGGATCTTGCGGATGGCGGACCGCTGCCGGCGCCCTCGGGGAGCAGTATGGGATTGGGGGCTGGCGGCCGGATGCGTCAAGAGGTGTACGCCGACGATCGCCCGCTGGCCGACTACGACGAGGATGGCGCCCGGCGGGTCTTCGTCCACCTGTGCTCGGCCGCGCAGTGGACCGCGATCACCGGAGAGGTGCCGCCGTCGACTCCGGTTGACCGGGACGCTTACGTAGAAGCCGGGTTGCCTTGGTTCGACTACTACGACGCCGATGCGCAGGACCTCTCACAGTCCAAGATCTTGTCGAACGTCGAGAGCGTCGGCAGAAAGCTTGGCACTAAGGAGGATCCGTTTGTTCCCATCGATCCGAAGACAGTGGTCGCCATCGGTGGGGTCAGCCCCGACGTAGTCCCTGACGGGGAGTGGTAGCTCGGTTCGTCAGTCAGCCGAAACTCGGTCCCGCGGCAGTACCAGGGCGTTCGAGTTCCCGGTCGTTAAGGGTTCCGCGAACTGGGCCGGTGAGGGGGACCTCATCAAAGTCGAGCTTGCAGGCCCCGGAGCGGACGGCAAGAGCATTTGCGCCAGTACGCCACGGTGGACTGCATGCGTTCATGCGCCAAAGGGCACCTGCACTGCGGAACTGCTCAGGTGGGATGGCAGGCACTGCGCGCCGTGAAATCCCATCGACTGCCTCCTCCCCGATCAGATGGCATGTATCCGGCAGCATGACCTCGCGCCGCGCCGTTCTACTTGTTGCCGGACCCTAGCCCGCCTTGCACGACCCGAATAGGATTGCGCTTCGCGTCATAATACTTCTCAGTGCGTCGATCCGCCTTCCTCTTTTCGCGAAGGTTTTGGCGAGCTTCCGGACTGCGGAGCAATCGCTGGCAGCGCTGGCATATTTCGACCTTGTGCGCCGGGTTCTTCAGATTGCAGAGGCGTGGCGGGTTTTCCGAGTTACTCACTTCTCAGTGGCCCCGACGTCTGATGCCGGATAGCCCGCGCCACGTTGGAGACACGGGACGTGAGCTGAGATAACGCCAAGTCTGGTGCTCATGGACACTCTCCTGCATGCACCAAATAGCAGTAAGGACAAACTTTTTCCGGCTTCTCTGGCTTCGAGGGATCGTTCGCGCCGAGATGGACATGACCGAGAGGCGTCAGCAGAATCTTTGGGTCTAGCTCCCGCAGCTTTGCCAGCTTGGTCTTGATGTGTTGTGTCAGTTCAGGTGAACGCCGGTAGTTCAGCAGTTCGCGATAAAGTCCAGCTTGCCCTTCGGCGTCAGACGGAGCCGGCACAAGTTTGTCGTCCATGGACAAGCGAACCAACCTGCGAACATTGGCAATGCTGTCGGCACTGATCGGTTCCCCTGCTTCGGCGGCCTCTTTCGCCATTTCGGCGTCGGTAAGCCCGCGCAGCATGCCGATCAGCACCTTGGCATAGCGGGTGCGGGGGTGGTCGATCAGGATCTGCTGCATCTCTGCGCGAATTGAATCATGAGGGCATTCGCCAGTAGGGACCATGAACCAACTGTTACATACCGCCGAATTGCTTGAAGTGGGATGAGACGTTCGAAGGTGCATGCGATGCCGGATTCGGGGTGGCACTTCGAAGACACCGATCAACGTTGCCTCCGATCAGCCGAAGGTTCGTACGCTGCGGGGCCGACACTCGATCGAGACTTCGTGGTTACCACGCAGAACCACAACGTTGACCCTTCGGTTGGCGACATCTCTCCGCAATGCGCGCAGCAGGTCATTCTGGGATTGAATGTCGCGATCGCCGACAGCGACTATGGCATCACCGCGCTCGAAAGGGCCTGCTGAATTATCGCGAACAGCGGTCACCACAAGAGCATGGCCACCGGGTGCGCGGTCGACGGCCCGGCGCGCGACGCTGACTCCGAGCGACGCGCGTTCAACTGCTCCGTAGGTGATGAGCTCATGGGCGACCTCAGCGACGGTGTCGGCGGGAACCGCGAAGCCGATGCCGTCCGCCTCGGGTATCGCTGCCGTATTTACTCCGATAACTTGGCCGTCGACGTTCACCAACGGGCCGCCGGAGTTCCCCGGATTGATCGCAGCATCCGTCTGAATGACGTCGAAAATCGCCTGCTTGTCACCTGTTGGCAGGCTCCGCTTCAGCCCGCTCACGATGCCGATGCTGATGCTTTCCGGGAACTCGCCAAGTGGGCTGCCGAACGCGAAGCAGAGTTCGCCAAGTCGAGCCCCCATGGGTGAAATTATCAGTGGCTCAGCGGATTGCGGGTCTACGCGGAGGACCGCTAGATCGGTCAACGGGTCACGGCCGACAACCCGCGCCTCGGTCTGCTGCGCGCCGGGCAACTGAACATAGATCGGCTCGACCATCCCTCCAATCACATGATTGTTCGTGACGAGGTGTTCGGCGTCGTAAAGGAAGGCCGACCCGCCGCCTTCCTCGAAATCGTGGGTTTGTCCCTTGACGATGGCAGTGGAGAGCACAACCCGCTCGGCCAGGTCGATGATCTCGTCACTGAACTGCCGGAGCAACCGCCCCGGTGTGTTAGACATCGAACTCGTCGCCTTCATCGTCGTCGAGCATGGTTCTGCCGCCGAACCGTTTCTGGAGAAGGCTGTCGTAATGGTCCGCGCGGTCGGCTACAAGATCGATGGTGGCCAGAAGTTGCTCGGGGGAGAGTCCATCGAAGATGTACAACTCTGCGGTCAGCACGATTTGAGCATTGTCCGGGTCGACATACGCCTTGGCGAACGGCGTATTCCGATTGATGGTATTCACTGCCGCAAACACCTCGGGGCGCATGGTGAAGTCCTCCAGCAGCGGGGAGAAAATCTCGATGCGCGGCGGATCGTCATCCGCGGTGTGTACGAACACGACTGCGCTGCCGTGGGGGATCGGAATGTCGCCGTCCTCGTCACGCTCTATCGCGTCAACCCTGAACTCGCGCTTGAGTGTTTCTTCGAGCCACTTGTCGAGCTCGCCGGTGCGGTTGTCGCCGCTGGACCCGAATATTCGGCCAAGAAGCGGCGTCGACTGTATCCGTGGTGCGAATCGGGACAACTCATCAGCTCCGCTCTGCGAAATTGCCGGCGGTCATTCTTTTTCAAACCCCGACTGGTCGAACTTCAGTGTCTTCGCGTTCTCCGACACCGTACGAATCTTGTTCTCATCAAAGCCTGTTGCGTCGACCGCCTCGATCTCGATCTTCACGATCAGGTTGATGCCCTGTTCACGAAGGTTGGCGATCACCTCATCGGCGATGTTCTTGAAGTCCATCGCGATCTTGTCCGAGCTGAGCGTCTTGACTCCGTAGAACCGCGTGAACGCGATATCGATAGGGCCGGGGCCGGATCCAGTTCCGGCGCTTGTCCCAGTCCCAGTTCCAGTCCCGGTGCCCTCTTCGGTTTCAGTGCCGGTGTCGGAACCCTCTTCGGTTTTCTTCTCGTGCTTTCGCTGATGGATCGCGACGTCAGGACGCACCAAGAGCAGCGAGTCCGCTGGACTGGGTGCTGAATTGGTGTCTCCTGGGATCCAGAGTCCGACAAACCGTCCTGTGGCGGCGTCGATGCCGGTTGCCAGGGCAAACGCGTCGGTCTCCCAGATCATCGGAAGATCGAGCACGCCCTCCTCAAGAACGCGCCGATCCCGCAGCCGCGGCATGTACGGGTACTGGCAGTAGAGTCCCCATAGCGAGCCCAGAGTGACGTGCCCGTCCTTCCAGATTTGGGGCACCTTATTGATGGCGAGGCGAATCGTCACGGCCGCTTGGCGAACGGACAGATCACCGTCGTTTCCGAGCCGGCGGGAGACCCGCTCAGCCAGCGACTCCGACTGACCTTCGACCTTCGTTTCCCGCACAACGAAGGGAGCGCTCGCATCAGGCTGAGACGGGACCAACGCCCACGTAAACGTCTGCAGCAGACGAGACTTCACCGTCTGGTCGGCCTGCGCCTGCCGAGTGGACGCTTGATTCTTCTGGTTCTGGGTGAGATCCAGGTCGGCCTCGTTGGCCAGCACGTGTGACCAGCCAAGGTAGTCCCGCGTAGCGGCGTCAAGTTCCTCAAGCCGTGCTTCGTCGGCTGCCAAGAACACCAGCATGTTGCGGTTGGATCGGTTGGCGGTGCCGCGCTGCTCGGTCGCCTTCTGCGCGAACGCCTTGGCCGGTGAGTCCGATCCGCGCTTGTGCGCAACCTTCGGATGCAGGATCACCAGTCGCGCTTCGTCGGTGTCGGGGATGTCCGCGTTCGATTCGGGGCACACATGCACGCCCGCGAAGTCTCCGCGCGTCTTCGCCTGTCCCTGCAGCCGGCGGACGATCTCGGCCCAGACATCTTCCTTGTGCAGCCGCTCCGCTTGGTCCTTGGCGGTGCGGGTGATGTTGGCCTGCAGGTCATACCAGTACTTGCCGGAACCGGAGTAGAAGTACGTGGCCCGGTCGCCAAGCTGGGTCAGCGCGGAATGAAAGTTCCCGGGAACATCACCCGGGACTGCTGTGCCCAGGAAGACCCGCTGGGTTTCGAGGCCCTTGTGGGCCGACCCGATGGTGGGTGCGGCGCCGAAGAACACCGTGCGGGCCAGCCGCTTGGTCAGCGACCGCTGCCCGAAGACGGGCTTCTCCTTGTCGATCCGGGACGGTTCGGAGCTCGGCCCGTCGACATCGGCGTCGATGATGGCTTTCCAGGAATCCTGCAGGTACTGGGTGAGTTCGGCGTTCACGTTGGCGGTGGCGAGCGGGATGGATCCGGGCATGATAAGCGGTGATGCGTCCTCGCCAGTCCACAGCGCGTGGATGACGGTGCTCATCAGCCGCAGGACGCCGCGGGTGCGCTGGAAACGCTCCAGTGACGACCACTCTTCGTAGAGTCGGTCGAACAGCTCGGGGTGGATGGGGTAGGTCCGTTTGATGCGGTCTTCGTAGGCGGTGTCGCGGGATTCTCGGGGGAAGTCGTCGGTGTACTTGCGGTACATGTCGACGTACGCGCGCGCAGTGGCGCCGATGGAGGCCAGTGCCGCACCGTCAGGTTGGACGAACAGGCGTTGCCGGACGATCTGATATGCCTCGGCTGAGGAGGCGGGTCGCCATTGTTCGGCGACGCGACGCACGACGTTCTGCAGCCGTTTGAGCGCTTCGAGGCCATGCGCGCCGCCGACCTCTTCGGCGTTGCCGGCGACGATCTTGTCGGAATCGTCCCCGGTTTCTGACGCGGGTATGGAAATGACCAGCAGCACACCGGAAGTGCCCTTTGCAGACTCGGTGAGGGATTGTGCGAAGGTGAACTGGTCGTCGAAGGTGCCGCCGGCCAGATCGTCACGGCCGACGAGTGAGCGGGCGTAGGCGACCCATTCGTCGATCAGGATGACGGCGGGGGAGTACTTGGCGAGCAGATCATGCAGGGCCTCGCCGGGTGTGGTGCGGTCTGTGTCGGCCTTGGCGACCAGTGCGTAGGCCTCGGCGCCTCCAAGCTGCCAGGCGAGCTCGCCCCAGATGGTGTTGACGTGCGTGCCGTCGTCCTTGGTCGTGCCGGCCGGGCTGAAGTGGTTGCCGACGATGGCGACCCGGTTGAGCTTGGCGCCGGTGTAGCCGTTCTTGGTCAGCAGTTCCTGCGTTTCCTGGGGGAACTGCCCGACGGGTAGCCCCGCGGCGACATGCCACAGGGCGAGCATCGAATGTGTCTTTCCGCCACCGAAGTTGGTCTGCAGGTTGATGACAGGCGGTGCGTTGTCGTCGCCGGATAGCCGGCGGACGGCGCGGCCGACGAGATCGGTCAGGCCTTCGGTGAGGTAGGTGCGGCGGAAGAATTCGACGGCGTCGGCGTAGCCGGAATCTTGTTCACCGCCGAAGGCGACCTTGTAGAGGTCGGCGGCGAACTCGGAGGCGGCGAAGTTTCCGGTGGCGACGTCGTGGTGGGGTGGCAGGACTTCGCGCCAGGGCTTGAGCCCGGCGGCCTCGGGGTTGTCGACGGCGGCTTTGAGTGTCTTCTTGTCGTCCTTGTCGGCGGCCACGCGGCGCAGGTTGAGCCGGATGGCGTTAACCTCGTCGGCTTCCTTGGCGGCGCCGATGAGCTTGAGCAGTCGCTCGCCGGTGTCCAACGCGCGGTAGGCGTCATCGTCGCTGAAGGTGCCGTTGTGGGCCCAGTTGTTGCGGACTTCGCGCAGTTCGATCGCGAAGGACTCGCCGGCTTTGCCGAGAGTCTTGCTGAACGGGTACCACCCCGGCTTGAAGCCGTTGGTGATGTTCGATTCGGTGAGGATGCGGAACTGGACCTGCGGGTCGAGCGGGTTGTAGGTCTTGTCCGACGGCGCGCCCTTCTTCCCGTCCTTGAGTTGAACCAGTTTCGTCCACGCTGCTCCCAGCGCAGGATCGCCTTGGCCGATGACGGAGGCGATGAAGTCATCGAGCGGGGGTGCCATCGTCTGGAACATGCGGTCGATGCGGTCGCGGTTGCTCAGTGCCATCAGTCGTTCTCCATGCCTGCTTCGTTGGGAAACTCATCGGGCTCGAACTGTGCCGAATCTTCCTCCGCGAATCCCAAGTCGATGTCTCGCTGCACCGCTTTCCCGATCGCGTTTTCGACCAGCTCGCACAGTGCTTCGCGCCGCGTACGGAAGAAGTTCTCAAAGTGGTCCTGGCGGAGGAAGTCGGCCGGAATCAGGTGTGTGGCCACCAATCCGTCGAGATGTGCCGAGTCGATCTGCGCGCGGGTTTCGATCACGGGAAGGTACGACGACGGGGCGACACCGCCGATCGTGCGGTTGGTGCGTGCGCTGATCGTCGTCTTGTTGACGATGCTCTCCCGGTGCTCGGCATCGATGCCGTTGGTGTCGCACCACTTCTGGGGGAAGATGTGATGGATATCGACCGCGAGGTCGACGTATTGAATCTTGTCGAGCGCTTTGTCTTCCATCCAGTCCCGAGCCCCTCCGGCGAGGATGAGCGCCGCGATGCCCTTATAGGCAGCCGCGTTGCGTGTGCGCAGCGAGTGCAGACGGGATTCAGTGAAGCTGGCGTCCTGAACGGTCCTCGGCACCGGCGCGGAACCGTCGGTGGCCCAGGGCGGAACCATCTCGATGTCGCGGGCGAACCGTGATTCGATCGCCGAGCCGTAGAGTTCGCCGAGCACGCCACACCAGTACCAGCGGACGAGACGTTCACTCACACTGATCAGATCGGCTTGCTTGCCCAGCACCACCTTGATCGCGGCCAGCGGAACCAGCTGTTTGGGGTAGGGCACGTCTCGTGGCGCGAAGATGTGGCGGTCAGCCAAGAATGTTGACGCCCAGATGAACGCCTCGCGCAGAGGTTCCCGCCACTGCAGATAGTCGCTCAAAGTCAGCTTCAGGATGTCCTCGCGCTTGGCCGAGATGGCCGACGGCCTGTCGGAGGTGTCGGCGAGGTGGCGTTGCCGGGTGGTGAGCATGGTGACCGCTTGGAGGAAGTCGGTGTTCTCGACGGCGGCCAGCACCGGGTAGGACGACCACTTGAGTTGGGTCTCCCGCCAGTCGTCGTTGAGCCGGAAGTCTTCGCCGGTCTTGGCGTAGTAGTCGGCGTCGCCGGCGAAGACTGCGGTGAGCAGTTCGAAAACGTTGAGAGGCAGGCCACCGATGTTCACCTTCTCGAAGACGGTGGCCACGGCGGCTTTGTCAGTGTCCTCGTCCAAGACGATCGCGGGAATGTCGTAGGTGGTTGCCTGTTTGATGAACTTGTCATGAAACTGCTTGCCTAGCGCCGGGTTCTGCAGTTCCAGAATCCAGCTCATGTAGTCGCCATAGAGCAGGTTCAGCGGGAAGTAGCCATGCTCGTGTTGCTTGTCCTGGTCGCTGAGGTCAAGCACCACGTCCTTGCCGAAGTTTGACCGGATGACACCGTCGGCCGGTACCGACATCACTGCTTCGTCGACGCGGTTCGGGTCGCTGAGTGCGGTTTCCATGTGGACGAAGTAGCGCCGGTCGAGCAGTCGTCCGCGGCTGTCTTTCGTTGCGACCACACCGTTCCCGCTGAGGGCTTGCGTCAGTGAGGTCAGACGCTGCTGCCCGTCCAACAGCAGGTACTTCGCCTCGGTGCCTGGGCTGAGGTCGACACCCTCGATTGCGCGCGGCTTGAAGCGCACCTGCGAGTTCCCGGTCTTCAGCAGCATGACTGCACCCATCGGGTGTCCGCGCAGCACTGTCACCAAGAGCTGACGGATGCGTTCGTCTTCCCATTTGTATCCGCGCTGGAAGTCCGGCAACTGGATCTCCCCGGAGCGAGTCCACTTCAGGTACTCACCCAACTCGTACATCGGTGTCAGGAAACCCATGTCAGTCGTCCCCCTCATCGAAGTCGAATGCACTCTGCGAACTGCTTGCAGACGTATCAGTTCGCGCAGCGTCGGATATCTCGGGCCAACTGGTGACCAGAGTGTTGAAGCTCAATGCGTCCTTGGTCCAGCCGTTGCTCTCCGCGATGCGGAACAACAGGTGCGCCAACTCTTTGATGAGGTCGGCGTCTACCGCACCGTCGGGACGACTCAGTGCGTTACGTAAGAAATCACCCGCCGCGCTGATGCCTTCGCCTTCGAGTGTCTTGATCAGGTGGTGCAGTGCCTCCCAATTACTGACGTGGAGGTCCGCGAGAATGTCGTAGTCCGTGCTCAGATCTGACGGCTTGATGAGTTGGACTTTGCCGGCCCGGCTGGTCAGAATTCCACCGCGGTCCATTGCATCGACGGTGGTGTTTCGGGCGTTGGCGAGGTTGTTTGCATCCCCGAAAACGCCTATGTCGTAGCCATGTTGGCGATACCACGCGATTGCGAAGCGGCTCGTCGAGTCGAAGTCGCCTTCCTGCTCATTGAGCACATGGTCGAGGATCTCGTTGATGCGGGCCAGCGCAGAGCGTACCGACATCCGCGAGCCATCCGGTTCCAGAACAGCTCTGTAGCGGCTAAATACGGCCATACCAGGCCCGATTGCGGCTTGAGGTAGATCCACGGGTGCAACCTGGCCCTGCTGAAGCTGGCGTAGCGCTGGGGGCAGTTCTGCTTTGAGGGCGTCAATAAGGTCCCTGCGGCCGACAGTAGGCGCCGACGTATTACGCGGCCGAAGCGTCAGAACGATTGCAGAAGCGAGAGCATTAGTCTCGAGGCTGATTGTTCTACCACCGCGTTCGCCGCGAATCGGCCAAGTGGAAGTTATCTCCCATCCGGAGCCGATCATGCCGTCTAGGAGAGTTTCCCACCCGCTCGACGCCTCGCCGTCCTCGCCGGACTCTGATTGTTTGAAGGCGTACCACACGGAAATCGGGTAGTCGCCGTGAGTCACCTCCCGTGCCTCCGTGAAGACCTTGCGAAAACCGTTCTCGAAAAACGCCTTTGCGCCGGACTTACCGTCATGTCGGTAAGGGTTCGCGACCAGTTCAAGCGCCTTGGGCACGAGCATCGTACCGAACAGATCTGGATAGATGTCTCTCAACGATCGACGGAGCCAAACGTAGAAGAAGTCGGAAAGGTCTGAATAGCCGATGTTGTCGTAGTACGGGGGGTCAGTAGCGATAACTGCTTGTCGTTTAACAGCCTCGCGCGCATCCTCCTGCTCGACTTGGCCGACACTTCCTTGGAGGGGTAGTCCATCAAGGGATTCACAGGTCCACGAAAGAGCGCCGGACCAGCTGCCTGTTCCGTCGGCTAACTGATTCGCTTCGACGAAATCCCATGCCATCGGAATCGCCTGACGCGCAAAGGTGTTCCTCGTTGAAGCGCGTTGAATGCCCCAAGTGACTACGGATGAACCGCGATCGGCGACCTTGGAAAGCACCATTGCCAGATACGTCGCAATAGCGTCCGCGTAGCTGGCGGTGCCTCCGTCGGCAATTACCCGTAGACGCGCCTCCATCACAAGATCGCTGAACGTCGAGAGCGCTTGTAGCTGACGGTTCGTAAATAGGTCAGCGAACTGGACGAGACCGTAGCTCGGCGGCGAGAACCAACGAGGGTTGTCCGCAATATCGCCAGTCACTGTGTGCTCGGGGCGCGCTACTTGCGCTGCGCTAATTTGCATCTGGTCAGGGGTGACATAGAACCGTCGACGCGGCCCTTCCGCGACGATCGCGAGGAGTGTCTGTCCGAGTCTTCCGGCTTTCCCCTCGGATCTTAGGTATGGCTCTTCTGCCGTAGTCGTGGGTCTGTGACCAGGGGGCTTGTGGCCCAACGCCGTGTCCTGCTTACGTTTTGGACTGTTATCGGGTTCAAGACGAAGGAGGGTGTACGGCGTTGGGTAAATCCAGGGTATTCGCGACGGTCCTCGGTGGCCAGGACATGGTCGTCGATGACGTGATGATCGAGACGGAGACTTCGCGCGGAAAACAGCCGGTGACCAGCGAGGTGCTGGTGTTTGAGGTGCGGCCCAAGGCGAACCAGGCCAGCCGGTGCTCGCGGTGCCGCAAACGCTGTGCGGGCTATGACGGCGGGGAGGGGATCAGGCGCTGGCGCACCCTGGATCTGGGGACGACGAAGGCCTATCTGCAGGCCGCAGCGCCGCGGGTAGCCTGCCCCGAGCATGGAGTGGTGGTGGCCCACCTGCCCTGGGCGCGGCCCGGGGCCCGTCACACCTGGGCGTTTGAGGACACAGCCGCGTGGTTGACCGCGCATGCCGCGATCAGTGTGGTCGCGGTGTTTTTGCGGGTGGCCTGGCGCACCATCGCCGCGATCGTGGGCCGGGTGGTCGCCGATGGCCGCGACACCAACGACCTGCTGGCCGGGTTGACCCGCATCGGCATCGACGAGATCGCCTACCGCAAAGGCCACCGCTATGTAACCTGCGTCATCGATCACACGACAGGCCGGCTGGTGTGGGCAGCCGAAGGCCGCAACCAGGACACCTTGGGCCGGTTTTTCGACCAGCTCGGCGCCCAACGTGCCGCGGCGTTGACTCACGTCAGCTGTGATGGGGCGGAATGGATTCACGCCGTGCTGCGGGACCGGGCCCCGGGTGCGGTGATCTGCCTGGATCCGTTTCATGTCGTGGCCTGGGCGCTCAAGGCCCTCGACAAGGTGCGGGTGCGTACCATGGCCCGCGCCGGTGTCCGCGACCGGCACGCGATGTGGGCGACCCGCAAGAACCCGGCCGATCTGACCGGTGAGCAACGCACCAGCCTCGCGTCGATCACGGCTACCAACGCCACGCTGTATCGGGCGTATCTGCTCAAAGAGCAACTCCGCGAAGTGTTTCGGGTCAAAGGCCGCGACGGCCATCGCCTGCTGGCCGGTTGGTTGTCCTGGGCGTCGCACTCGCGCATCCCGGAATTCGTTGCCGTAGCCCGCACCGTCCGCCGTCACAAGGAGCTCATCGGCAACACTCTCGACCACCAACTGTCGAATGCCCGCTCAGAGGCGACGAACACCCACCTGCGGGCATTGACCACGCGTGCGTACGGGTTTCACAGCCCTGAGGCGATGATCGGCATGGCCATGCTCACCCGCGGCGGCCTATGCCCCGCACTGCCCGGTCGAGCAGCATGAAACCAGACCCACAGAAACGTCAGGAGACCCTTAGGTATTTCATCGGAACGGCCGTATGACAAGCTATGCAAGTGGCGCCAGTTCTTCCAGAGACAGTTCCATCATCGTCAGCGGCCGGTGCACCGCGTAGGCCGGTCATAACTTGAAACTGCACTCGATGACCAGACTGGTCGCCCTGGTCTGCGACAACCGTCGGCACCACGTATGCCTCGGTACCACGGCCCTTGCTCAACCACCAACTCTTTGTGAGTGGCATTTCGATCCTGCAGGCAGGGTTAGGGCATCTAGCTGTACGTGCCCAGAGCCAAGCTACGGCAGGTGCCTGAGATCCGTCCTCCAATTGAGCAGGCGGGTATAGGTGACCAATGCGTCGCTTGGCTTCTCTGGCAATCCAGGCGCCGTAAGCGCTGACGTCAGCTTTAAGGCCTTCAGCCCCCGTCCATGATCGAATCTCCGATTCAGCGAGGCCTGGAAACGCTGGCGGTTCATCTCGAAACTTGGCAGGTATCTCGATCAGCGCCTTATTTATCAGCACTGCAACCGGATTCAGATCTGATGCATGTGCCTCAAGGCCGAGCCGCTGAGCCTCGAGTGGGATCGTCCCGCCACCCGCAAACGGGTCAAGGATGGGCGGCGGCTTCCCGTTTGTGGACTTGAGTATCTCTGCGTGTGCCTCGGCGAGGAGTTTCTCATCACGGATGTTCTCCCACACGACCAGGCGCTCGATGAGCTTGTGGAGGCGCTCGCGTTCCTTGCGCTGCAGCTCCTCGGTGGGGAATTCCTCGGGATGCGAGGAGGGGTCGTCGACGAGCTGGGCGAACAAGACCGCGCGGGCGGCCGCGAGCGGGCGGCGAGCCCACCACAGATGCAGAGTGGAGGGGTGGCCGTGCCGGATTGACTTCTCCCGGGCTGATTCCCGGTTGATTACTTCCAGAGGCAGCGCGACCTCGATCAGTTTGCGCTTTGGCACTTGTTTGTCAGAAGTCATCAGAATGGCTCAGTTCCCTTGTTCCACATTTTGTTCCAGTCGCCGCGGATCCCGGTGGCATCGAAGTCACCAAGATCCGTGGAGGAGAACGGGTTGTCGAGATAACGCACTTCGTCATGAGCTGGCCCTCGCGGATCCACCTTGACCAGAGCCAGCCGGTAACGAGGTGCCGCGTTCTTGCCGACGATCACCTCGTTGTGCGTGACGAAGAAGTCGGAGGCACCGTCCAGTCGGGCCTTGACTTCGATGCGGTATGTGCCGCCGCCTGAGTCCGAGGACAGGATGTCGAATCCCTTGTTATTGAAGGGTTGTTCGACTGGTTTCCGGCCTAGCGTCCGTTCCGTCGCCATCACCAGATCGACGCCGCGGCGTTCGACCTCTTTGGTCTCCTTGGCATGAATAGGCGCCGACGCGGGAAGTTCACCGTCAACCATCGCTACGGGCAACACGAGTGCTGCGGTAACAATGCGCGGGGGCTTGGTCGACATCAATGCCTGCTTGTCGAGCAGTTCAAGCCGGTTGCGAAGGCGAGCATCGAGCTCGACTGCCTTGCGGTTGAGGCTCTCAGCGGACTCCTTCGGCTTTTCGCCGGCCTGCTCCTTTTCGGCTGCCACAGCAGCGTCGAGAAGCATCCGGTCACGTTCTCCCTCAAGCCGTTTGACCACGAGGTCGCGGCACTTGGCCAGTTCCGCCGCCCGCCACGGCTGCACCTCGGCCAAGTACTCGGGGAGTTGGGTCGTGATGATCCAGCTGTTGGCACGGTCTTCGGCGTCAGCCAGCCAGGGGAGTTGGCGTGCTGCGGCGACGGCTGGCGTGTCGGGTGCGGCCACGCAATCGAGATAGGGTGCCGGCCCTGCAGGCGTTACGGTGCCGAGGCTGTCGACATAGGCGTAGCCGAAACGTCGGGACACCGCAGCACCGGTGGCATCGGCGACCTCTTCGACAACACCGACGAGCAGGTGAGGCTCCTCCAGCGTCGCCGACACCAGCACGGTGCCGCTGTTGAGGGTGCCTCCAAAGTGCCGTATTGCTTCGTCCATCACTGCGTCGTGCAGCGGGTGTCCCGGTGCGAGCAGGTCGGCGCGTGCCAGTTCTTCGGAGTGCACATGTTCAAGGTCGAAGGTGACGCGGTCATACTTTGTCGCGATTGGCTGGAACTTGCTGGCTCTGATTTGCGCCGGCACGTTGGCGATCTCGTAGCGGCCTCGCTCGCGTCTGGCGATGCGGCCACCGAGTCGGGTGAACGCCGCCTTGAATGCCAGCTCGATGTAGTGCGGCTGGAGTCGACGTGCACGGGCCTCGTCCATAGCGGCGCGAAGCTTGGCGAGGTCGGCATCGGCGAGATGGTCCGAAGCGAGTGCTCGTTCGTCGAGCAATTCCTTTAGCCCGTCGGACACCTTGTGGTCGATGACTTCGTGCATCTTGGCGCGGACTTCGGGGAGTTCGCCGTACCGGATCGCATCCAGAAGCAGTTCCCGCAGCGGAGTCTCCGAGAAAGCTTCCCCAAGGACGTCGAAGACCTTGCCGCCATAGGCTTTTCGCTGTTCCTCGATTTTGGCGAGCAGCCGTACGAAGACGTCACCTTCGCGGGTATTGCTGGCGACGATGTTCCAGAGACGGCAGACTTCCTCCTGGCCGATACGGTGGATACGGCCGAAGCGCTGCTCGATCCGGTTCGGGTTCCACGGCAGGTCGTAGTTGACCATGAGGTGGGCCGCTTGCAGGTTCAGGCCTTCGCCGGCGGCATCGGTGGCCAGCAGGATCTGGCAGTCCCTGTTCTTGGTGAACTCCTCCGTGATCATGCGCCGCTCTCTGCGGCGCACTCCGCCGTGGATCGCCTGCACGGCGTTGGGCTTGCCTATCAGGGTCCGGATGCGACCCGCCAGGTAGTCGAGGGTGTCCCGGTGCTCAGTGAAGATGATCAGTTTGCGCGGCCATCCGTTCGCGTCGACGGTCAGCGCCTCGTCCTGGAGGATGCGGCTCAACTCGGTCCACTTGCGGTCGGTGCCGGAATCGCGAACCTGCTTGGCGACTGTCGTCAGCTCGGCTAGTTCCAGCAGTTCGGCATCAAGTTCCTCGACTGTCTGCGCGGCTGTGGCGGCGTCGAGCAGCTCCTCTTCGAGCTCCTCGATCTGCTCGGAGCTGTAGTCATCGGCGTCGAGTCCTTCGACGTCGACGGTCGGCTCCCTGTCGGTGTAGGTGCCGTTGAGAATTTCGAGCTTCTTGCGCTCGAGCCGTTCAGTGCGGCGCACGAGGCTCTTGTAGATGGCCTCGGGGCTCGATGCCAGGCGGCGCTGCAGCACGGTCAGTGCGAAGCCGACGGTGTTCTTGCGTTTGCCGCCCACCCGGTCGGCGCGATTCATGCCCTCGCGGACGTAGGCGGTCACCTGCTCGTAGAGCGAGTACTCCAGTTCGGTGAGTTCGTAGGGCACGGTCTCGGCGCGGCGCTCCGGAAAGAGCTTCTTCCCGTCAAAGGTCAGCAGGTCTTCTTTGACCATGCGGCGCATGATGCCGTCAGTGTTGGCGGTCTTGGTGTTCTTACCTTCGAAGCGGTCGCGGTCCAGCAGGGTGAGGAAGAGCTGGAAGTCCTCTTCCTTGCCGGAGTGCGGCGTGGCGGTCATCAGCAACAGGTGGCGGGTGATGCGGCCGAGCATCTCACCGAGCAGGA
Organism: Mycobacterium cajalii; assembly: GCF_045809005.2. Classification (NCBI taxonomy): domain Bacteria; kingdom Bacillati; phylum Actinomycetota; class Actinomycetes; order Mycobacteriales; family Mycobacteriaceae; genus Mycobacterium; species Mycobacterium cajalii. Next base: position 3,369,711 of record NZ_CM141436.1, on the reverse strand, counting down.
AGCGCTTGGTCTTCTCCAGCTTGCCCCCGAAGTAGTGGGCGCCCATGCGGTGGGCTTCGTCGACGATGATCAGGTCCCACTCGGTCTCCTTGAGCTGGGCTTGGAGCTCCTCGTTGCGCGACAGCTGGTCCATTCGTGCGATCAGCAGTGGGTTGCTTTCGAAGACGTTGAGGTTGACGTTGGCGTCGATGAGCTGGTTGGTCAGCAGGTCGAAGCGCAGCCCGAACTTGAAGAACAGTTCGTCCTGCCACTGCTCCACCAGACCGCCGGGGGCGACGATCAGGCATTGGCGCACGTCGTCGCGCAACAGCAGCTCTTTGATGTACAGGCCGGCCATGATGGTCTTGCCGGCGCCTGGGTCATCGGCGAGCAGGAACCGTAGCGGCGTGCGGGGGAGAAGCTCGCCGTAGACCGCGCGGATTTGATGGGGGAGCGGTCGGACGTCGCTGGTGGCCACGGCCAACATCGGGTCGAACAATCCGGCCAGGGTGATCCGTTGGGCCTCGGCGACCATCTTGAAGTCGGTGGCGTTGGCGTCGAACGCCCGGCTTCCGGTCTGGGCGACGGTGAGGTTGTCCTGGTCCTTGCGGAACACCACCTGCTGGCCGAGCGCACCGTCGTTGGTCTTATAGGTCAGCTCCAAAGCGTCGGTGCCGTGCCACTGGGCAAAGATCACTGTGATCACCTGCGCCGGGATCAACCCGTCGATCCGCAGGCCAGGCTTCAACTCTTCCAGCAGCACTTCTTGTCCTCCCCGGTAGATAGCTGACCCACGCTAGTCGACCTCCCCGACAATATCCGGGGTAGTCCGCGAATCGTCGCTAGGTCCGCTAATCTCCCGCAGGAAGCAAGTCGATCAACGGGGACCATGAGCAGCGACGCACAGCCGTCAACAGCGGCGATTGGTGATGAAGTACGAGGCTGGGTAGACGCGGCCAAGGCGGTGGCAGTCGCACGCCATGAGATTGCTAGCACGGCCGCCACCCAATCCGCCGCGCTACGAGCACGCACCGCGAAGGCACTGCGCAACAACCACTACCTCTGGCACGTCATCCCGCTACGCACCGACGATCAGGCGCTCGTCCACACCATCGCCAGGGCATCCTGCCTCCCGCCAATTCATCCAGACGTCCAGCGAGAACTTGACCGGCTCACCACCGAAGTCGCGGCGGCCACGGAGGACCTAAGGAAAGTCACCGGGTTCGGCCGCCTGCTGCTGTTCGGCGGAACCCGCGACAAAGCCAATCAAGCGGCGCAGTTCCTCACCGACTACCGACGGTGGTTCCTGACTAGCGGTGTTGGACAGGCGATCGACCAGGCCAAGCCGATCGACGATCCCCGGATCCGCGCCCTCACTGTCCGCGACGTCCTGACCGACTGGGTGGGCTTCAAACAGCAGCTACCCGACCACGGCCAAACTGCCGAGCTGGTCGACTCGACGACCTTCGCGATCCTCCCGAATGCCACCGCCGTCATCCACCGTGCGGCTACTGAAGAGTCCAAGCTGCGCAAAGCCGCGGTCGACGCGGGAAACGCCGTCCGCGCCAAAGAGACCGATCGCATGCTGGCCGACATGTCCGTGGAACGGCTACGCGAAGCCACCCGCGACAAGATCCGCATCGGCGCTCTAACCGACAACGGCATCACCACTGTCCTCGCTGTCTTGGCTAACGAAGGCATTCTCGAGCACTTCGACGGCATCGGGGAAACCTCCGCAACCCGCATTCGCGCAGCCGCCCGGACGCTGCGGCAGAACACCTACGACGAGATGCCGATGCGCATCGACATCAAGAACCGCACCCCGGAGCACACCGACTTCCTTCGCCACCTGCGCGGGTGGGACGCGGCGCGTAGGGCCACCGCTTCGTCGGCGGACATGGCAATCGTCGAAGAGTTGGCACCCGTCGCAGCAGTCATCGACAACACGGTCACCCACGCCATCGTCATCCCCACCGCCTTGTCGACCGTCGCGGACTTCCGGGACGCCGTTCAGATAGTCGCCCGAGCAGCCCGAGCGATCGCCGACGCCCAAGACGCCGCAACAACCGGCGATCCCTGGGAAGACTTCCTCACCCGGCCAGCCGACTACTTCGCACTACTGGCTGAACTGGGATTCATCACCGAGGACGACGAGAAGACTCACGGTGACCTGCCTACCGAAATCATCGAAGCAGTACGTGATTTCGAGTTGAAGGGCGACTACCTCACTGCATCGCTACGCGGCTACCAGAGCTTTGCGGCACGTTTCGCACTGGTCCAGCGCAAGGTCATCATCGGAGACGAGATGGGCCTGGGCAAGACCGTCGAGGCCATCGCCACGCTGGCGCACCTGCGAGCAAAGGGTGACCACAACTTCCTGGTCGTGTGCCCCGCCGCCGTGGTGACCAACTGGGTCCGCGAGGTCAGCGCGAAGTCAAAACTGCCCGTACACCGTCTGCACGGCCCCGACCGGCAATGGGCGGCGAAGAACTGGCAACGCAACGGCGGCGTGGGCGTCACGACCTTCGATACGCTGCGATGGCTCAACGATGAGGTGTCGATCCCGGCGCTCAGTTGCGTGGTCGTCGACGAGGCGCACTACATTAAGAATCCCGATGCGCTTCGCACGCAACGAACCGCGCAGCTCATCGACTCGTGTGAACGGGCGATTCTGCTCACCGGCACGCCACTGGAGAATCGACTTGACGAGTTCCGCAACCTCGTCGGTTACCTCCGCCCGGACCTCGTGTTGGATGCGAACGAATTCGCGCCTAAGAAGTTTCGCCGCCAGGTAGCGCCGGCATACCTGCGCCGCAACCAAGAAGATGTCCTCACCGAGCTTCCCGAACTCGTTGAGGTCGACGAGTGGATGCCGATGTCGGGCGACGACGCCGCGGCGTACCGCTCCGCCGTGGAGCAGCGCAACTTCATGGCGATGCGCCAGGCGACGATGAAGCAGGGAATCAAATCGACCAAGATGCAACGCCTGGTCGAGATCGTTCAAGAGGCAGAGGCCAACGGCCGCCGCGTCGTCGTCTTTTCGCACTTCCTCGATATTTTGAGCGACGTTGCACGGCATATGCCGGGCCGGGTCTTTGGACCACTGACCGGCTCTGTCGCCGCCAGCCAACGCCAGGTAATGGTCGACGACTTCTCCGCTGCCAACAAGGGGGCCGTGCTGGTTGCCCAAATCGTCGCTGGCGGAGTGGGTCTCAACATCCAGGCGGCCTCAGTGGTTGTGATCTGCGAACCGCAGCTCAAACCGACCACCGAGTGGCAAGCCATCGCACGGGCGCACCGCATGGGCCAGCTCGAATCCGTTCAAGTCCACCGACTTCTGTCCGACGAAGGAGTCGATCAGAGACTCCGTGAGATCCTGGCCACCAAGAAGGAACTCTTCGAGAGCTTTGCCCGCGAAAGTGAAACCGCTGCAAGCGCCCCGGAAGCCTACGACGTCACAGAGGCCGAACTCGCACGCGACATCATCGCTGCCGAACGCGAGCGGCTTTTCGGTCAATCGGTGAAGACCGCGCCCTCGACAGCGCCAAATGAGCCACCGAAGACGTCGCCCCCGACTGAGAAGCCGACCGTATCTCGACCGGCAACGACCACGACGGAATCTGTCAGACCGACTGCACCAGCGACTCGTCACCGCGTTGTGAGACCTGGACCGCCAGTGCAGAACTTGACTCGTTCGGAGAGCCGTGTGGACCGACCCCGTCGCGTGGTTCCAGAACGCCTTCAATCACCGGCTTCAACCAGCGATGCGCGGCCGCAGACCTCCAGCTCTGCGCCTCCCGCGCTGCAGAGGTATCCCGTTTTCTCTGAGCCTTTATCACCGATCTCGCAGACACCTGCCGACCGGGTCATCGACAACATCGTTCGCATCGTGGGTGCGGAGGGTCCTCTGACTGGGTGGCGGTTGCACCAGGTCTACCGAAAGTGCGCGACGGGCCGAGAGTCTCACGATGAGTTCTCGCGTCTGCTCAATCGGGCTATTTCAGCTGCCGAGCGGCAGCAGCGCATCGTGTCGGAAAACCCATTGAATCAGTCCGGTAACAAACCACGGACTTTCAGACTGCGGAACCAGTCATTAACCGTCGCACGCGAACTCGGCCCCCGGACGATCGATATTGTGCCTTTGAGGGAGGTGCAGCAGTACTGCCGCACCGTGTCCGCCGGCCAATCGCTATCGGCTGGCGAACTTGTGGAACGGGTGGGCAGGCTGCTCCCCTGTGTGACAGGGTTAGGTGAGACAGCAGCAGTAGCCGATTATCGCTACAGGGCGAGACAGGATCACCATTTCCGTGACTATGACGATCGCATCCCTGCAGGGGTGCGCTGATACTGATCAAGTGGACAGCGCGCCGGATCCAGGTGCTCGGGCCCGGCGGCGCACGTTTACCGCTGAGTACAAGGCCCGGATCCTCGATGAGTACGACGCGCTGCCGGCGGGTTCGTCCGAGCGTGGTGCGTTGCTGCGCCGCGAGGGCCTGTATAGCTCGCACATCGCCGAGTGGCGCAAGGCCCGCGACGCCGGTGCCCGTGCCGGGCTGGCGTCGCGGGGCAAGCCGAAACGCAGCGCTGAGCAGGTCGAGCTGGACAAGCTGCGGCGGCGCACCAAGGCGCTGGAAGCCGAGCTGAGCCGCACCAAGCTGGCCCTGGAGATCACGGGAAAAGCACACGCGCTCTTGGAGATGCTCTCCGGGAGCGCGGACTCCGAGCCGAGGTGCAAGCCGTGATCGGCGAGCATCTGCCCGCCCTGGAGGCGGCGACGTCGACGACGCGGGCGTGTGAGTTGCTGGGCGCGTCACGGGCCACGCTGTATCGGCGCCGCAACCCGCCACCACGCCCGGCGCCGCGGGCTCGGCCGGAGCCGCCCAACAAGCTCACCGAGGCCCAACGCCAGCAGATCCTGACGGTGCTGCGATCGGCGGAGTACTGCGATCTGGCACCGGCGCAGGTGTGGGCGCGGCTACTCGATGACGGCATCTACTTGTGCTCGATTCGCACCATGTACCGGCTTTTAGCCATTGCCGGGGAGAATCGGGAGCGGCGCCGTCAGCGCACCCACCCGGCGCGCAAGAAACCCGAGCTGATCGCCACCGCACCCAACCAGGTCTGGTCGTGGGACATAACGAAACTGCAAGGGCCGCAACGCGGTATCTTCTATCAGCTGTATGTGATCATCGACATCTTCTCGCGCTACGTGGTCGGTTGGACCCTCGCTGCCACCGAGACCGGTGAGTTGGCCAAGCAGTTCATCGACGACACGCTGGCCAGCCACGGCATCGAGCCCGGTCAACTGGCCCTACATGCCGATCGCGGCACTTCGATGACCTCCAAGCCGGTCGCCCAACTGCTGACCGACCTGGGTGTGGACCGCAGCCACAGCCGCCCGCATGTATCCAACGACAATCCCTACTCGGAGGCCAATTTCAAGACCCTCAAGTACTGCCCGGCGTTCCCGGCCCGGTTCGGCTCCATCGAAGACGCCCGCGCCTTCTGCGGCGCATTCTTCGATTACTACAACCATGAACATCGTCACAGTGGCATTGCGCTACACACCGCGGCCTCAGTGCACTACGGCACCGCAACCCAGATCCAGGCCCAGCGCGCCGCCACCCTGGATGCGACCTACGCCGCCAACCCCGCCAGATTCCGGCACCGCCGACCCACCCCACCGAAACTGCCCACCGTCGCCTGGATCAACCAACCAACCCCCGAAGCACTCATCAAATCCGCGTAAGAAACTGTCTCACCGGCCTTGACATGTTCCGCTCCGCAACAAGCACGTCATGAGCGAGCTTCAGAAAGCGGTGCTCGCGGCCCAGCGCATAGATCAGAAGTCCGCTGGCACACGCTCAGGTGACGCGGTGTGTCCGTCGTGCTTTACGATCCATGCCGGCGAGTGCGCTTGACTACTTTGAAATCTCAGCGCGCCAGCACCGTCGCCCAATGCTCGGCTTGTTCGGCGGCGTCGAGCAGTATTCGAGCCAGCGCACGTGATTGTTCCGCGGACAGCGGACCATTACCAGCGATGTCAAGGTAGATCTCGACGAAGTCATGAGAGCTGAGTTCTCCGTTGGGGTGTTGAATGGCGGACAGGTGTACGCCGACGTCGTAACCCTCGACGCTTTCCTCGTCGGTATAGACGATCCTGTATAGCTCGTCGCCATCCAGCTGCCAGTCGGTGCATCCTGCTGCGCCGTGGGGCAGCGCAGGTCCAACCTGATCGACTGTCGTCATCATCATCCCCTCGTGTTCTCTTGACTGCCCCTGCGCTCAAGCTTCTTGACATCCGCTGCCGCCAGTTGGCGCAGCCTCCATTCGTAGATCGGATCCGCGGCACGGTAGGGGGCGTCGCCATCCAGGACGAGTTCAAAAAGGTCGAGCATGGCCTTGCCGCGTCTTGCTCTGTCTTTCGCGAGCAGCCGCCTGCGCCACGCCGAGTCGCTGAGCACGGTGGCCAGCCGAATGATCTCGGGATACATGGCTGCGTTGCGGCTCGCAGTGCCCGTGCCTCGTTGGGCTTCATCGGGTTGGAGTTCGGAGAGTCGGAATCCGATCGCTTCCAGCGGTCGCCAGTAGTTCCACTGCTCCACGATGTCGTAGGCGTCGGTGACAGATTGCAGAATCGCGGGCCGGCCGTGTTGGTGGATGAGACGTTGATGCCGCCGGTGTGCAAGCAGAATATCGGCACGTGAGGCGCCAACGATTTTGACGATCGGGCGGGTTGGGTCGGCACGAAAGGCCGTGCCGTTGAGCCACATGCTGTGGTGGACGCACACCACGTTGTCGTGGGTGGACCACACCTGCGGGAAGGAAATACGTTGCCCGTGTCTCGATGCGCACAGTGGACATCCGGGCCCGACCGATTCCACTTCGCGCTGCAACAACTCAGGATAGGCGTCGGTATCGCCCGCAATTCGCAGTTCGGGCAGTGCGAAGGCGAGGGCGCGATCGCTCATCGACACGCAGGCGGCGAGAGCGGCTCGCGTCGTTGGCCCCCGGCGGGTCAGCAGTGCTTCCAGGCGAGCACGGCTGATGCCGTTCGCCTTCGCCAGACGGGCGAGGTATTCGGCAAGCACTTCGTTCGGCAGGGGCCTCACCGGACGGGGAAGTGTTGGGTTGCCGATGCTGGACGTGAGCGTTGTCATGATCGTGACCTACCCGGCCTTGGGGGCGACTGGGTGGCTGGTTGCGGCCTCCGCTGCGTGGTCGATGATGGCTGCGTCGAGTGCCTCACGCGTGATCGCGTCGTCTCCGCTGAGGATGGCCGTGATCGCCGCGACTCGGATGAGATGACTCAGACTGCTGATCGACCCACCCGTTCGTTGGTGTAGGTATTTCGAGTTGCGCGTCAGCGTGCCGTCTCGGTGCTTGTACAGGCGCAATGCTGATTCCATTGATGCGACAAGCGATTTCCATTCGTCGTTGAATGGAAAGTTGCCTGTCTTGATCAGAACGGACCGTCCTGAGATCTGCCGGCCGCGGACTCCGGTGAACAGCCCGGAGCGCTCCACATTGATGCCCGCGTAGACGAATGTGGCGGGCATGTGCTCGCTGAAGTACTTCAGATGATCGGACATGTCCTCGCCGGCGGCACTGGCAAGGTTGAGGTTGTGGATCTCGTCGACAATGACGAGTTCGGTCCGGGCCTCGGTGAGCACGTGGCACACCGCATCGGCGATGTCTGTGGTGTTGTGACGTTGCCGCGTAGGAAGTCCGAGGAAGTTGGCGAACTCTGAAGCGAGCTTGCGGGGCGAGCCTTTCGGCGGTGTTGTGATGTAGACGACAGGTATCCGGTCCTGGCCGGGATACCGGCGGCGTACGTTCTGCTCGTGGATCTTTCCGAGCAACTTGATGGTGGTGGTCTTCCCGCTCGCCCACGGCCCTGACACGATCATGGATCGGCGGGCGCCACATTCACGTTGATTGAGCAGAGTCAACAGCCGGCCCTGGCGGGTGATGTGGCGGACCGTTGAAGTCTCGATGATGACCAACTCCGAGTGGTAGGCCATGCGTCGGTCATCGAATGCGAGCTTCTCCGCACCGGTGAGCGTGCTGTAGTAATCGTGATCGGGTAGGTCAAATATTGCGGGTTTGGCGTCGACGAATCTGCGCCAACCATCAAGCGTTACTGACGGCAGCTGGCGGGGGTCGAGGTCGGGCTCGGCCGCCTGCTCATCGACGGTCATCTTCGAATCACCATGTGTCGGCCTCCTTCTCGGCGTCGAATACGGGTAGTGGGATGACGTCGGCGATATCGTCGTCCTCCGCCGGAGACAAATGGGGCGTCGGCTTTTCCTCTGCTGGTGGCAATGTGGGTGGTAACTCCGCCGCCGCCCGTGTACGCGCGATGGCTCGGCGGTCCTTTGCGGTGCGGCGACGCCGGGTCGCCGGCTCGGGCGCCACGGACGCACGTCCCAAGAGGTCCTCGACTGCGGCCGTGATCGCCTCTTGCGAGGTTCGCCGCTCTCCTCGACTTGTCTCGAGTTGACGTGCATGCTCCCACAGTGACGACCCAAACGGCTGCGGTGCGGTGTGGAGCTGCGTCCAGCAGGCCATCAGGTAGCCCTCGCCGTGGTGGTTGCGAACCCAGATGCGACTGACGTCGTAGGGGTCGTAGTGGACCTGCCACTGCGTGCCCTTGCCGGGTACCCCGGAGATCTCACCCCGCGCAGCGTCCAAGTCGTCGCTGTCGTAGGTCCGGTAGTCGATGGTGATGCCTGCGGCTGTCACCGTCCGGTACAGGCTGGGTAGGAGTGCGATGTATTGGTCGGAGGTCAACGGCGCGGGGATATATCCGCTGACGGCGAGCATGGACGCGTACTTCTCGTTCGGGGTCAGCTTTCTTTGCGGGTTCAAGGGGTCCCGCAGTCCATCGTGGGGTCTGTTCTGCCAGGCGACGACGACCCATTCGTCCAGCAAATCCTGAAGCTCTTGCAGCGAGAATACTGCGTTCTGCTCGGCGTTCTTGCCTCGGTTCTCGACCGATGATCCGAGGTAGCCCGTGACGTATTGTGCGAAAAGGGTTTTGACCGATCCCAAGGTGCGTTCGACGATCGGCTTATCGGTAGGCTCGTCCTTGTGTGCAGGCTGCATGCTGATCCCGAGCGATCGGCATGCAGAGCGGAAAGTGCTCGACAGATAGACGGCGCCGTTGTCGTACACGATGTTCTCGGGAACGATGACGGGGCGGGCAGCAGCGTGCTCAAGTCTGTCATCGACAGACCGCATTGCGTGGTAGGGCAGGACCGAGTTCGACATTCGGACGGCATCGATCCATCCTGGCCGCATCGGTTCCGGCGTCATCGATTTCGCGACAAGAAGGGATGCGTCTACTGCCTTCGTCGTAGGTCGGAGAACCGCCGCGACGATTGTGCGCGTCGCAGCGTCGACGAGGCCCGTCAGCTCCACCCGACCCCTCACCGACTCATCGAGCCGGATGCCGACATCGAACGGCGTGGTGTCGATTTGCATCCACTCCCCGGGACGGCTCGCGACCACCTTACCGAACACGCCCTCCGGCTGATGGTTCTTCGTCTGCCGGGTTCGTGCGGATCCAGTGGCGTGACGCGCTTGGGGGAGCTGTTTCATCAGCCGATGAAATGTGGTGTGAGAAGGTAGTTTCACTCCGTCGCCGAACTTGTCGACCACTCGCCGGTCCACGTGCCACTTCATGGCAATCTCTGTGCGCGTCGACTGCAATTCGTTCTCGTTCAGCACCTCCAACAGCACGCCCACGTAGCGACTATCGACCCGACGGGTTGGCGAGCGCCTACGGTGAAGACGGCCGTCAACCAGCCCGGCAACGCCGGATCGTTCGTAACGCCGACGGAGTTCTTGGAAGTACTTCAGGCCCAATGGCGTTCCAGCGGAATCAAGTTCGGAGCATTTGTTGCGTTCTCGCTGTCCGAGTGATGTCGATCGAATGTCGTATCCGTTCCGTGGAGTGGTCTGCGGCGGTGAGCCGACTGGTATCCCGTCGACCACTTCGGAGATGTGGTGCTCGAGCCAGAGGACGCGCTCCTGGACCCGTCTCGGCAGCGCGGAGAAGTAGTCGGGTGGGATTGGGCGGCGACGAACGCTGGGGGATAGGACGTCGAATGAACTGTCCGCGAACAAGTCCGCAATCTTGACTGCTGCGAGCTGACCGTCCTCGCGACGTAGCTTCGCTATCATTCCGTCGATCGCCACCAGCTCGCAGAACTTGCCGTCGTAGCGACAAAAGTCGCCGATGGCGATTCTGGCGGGCTCAGCAGTCATCGTTTGGCCAACCGGATCAGCGTATGTTCACCGATCGGTGCCGAGTCGATATCGACGTCGATCTCGTGTGTCCAGAGCAGGTGATAGAGAGTGGGTAATACCAATAGCGGTTCGCCCGCCGCGAGGGCGGCTGCGCCGATTGTCTTCGGGTTGTGGGCCAGTAGCGAGGTCAGGTTGGTGACGACGTCCTGCCGTCGATTTCGTGGGTTCCGGTAACCGGCGAGCCAACGCAAGTTCGCGGCTCGGATCGGTGGCTGATCTCCAACCCGGCGGTAGGTCCACCCAGACCCAGTACGCCCGCACAGCGCACTGGTCGATTCGAATGCCTCGCGTGCGTCACCGTCCACGAGTCGGTCTGGTCGAACATCCACGACGACGCCGTCGCCGGATCTGGTTCGGAGGAACACATCAGGTGTGTGCTGCCGCTGTTTCCCTGCGACCGAAGTGAAGCGAAAAGCGAAGGGCTGTACGGATATTCCAATGATGTCTGGATCGAAGTCGGCCGCGATCAGAAAGTCCCGTTCAACCCACGATTCGAATGGGATGTGCGACTCTGTGGTCGAGCACCACCACTCGCCGGTGAAGTTTTTCTGACCCTTGTACGTCGTGGCTTTGCGGACCGGCGCACATCTCTCGAACGGCACCGACCACAGCTCGTCGGCCGGAATTTGAGCGACAGGTTCACCCTCAGCGGGCCGGTAATCAATCAGCTCGCTGTTTCGAATCTGCGCCGCCGCGCGCCCATGGGTGGGCACGTCTCTGATGGTATGGCCGAGATCGGCGAACTACTCGTCCGACACGCCTGAATCGCCCGATATGGAGAGCCGCATCCATATGACCGGCGATGCCCATGCACTGTCATGCTCCGCTGCCGCGGTGGCCCTCACCGAGCTCAGTCGGCGTTCTCTTCTCCGCGAACCGATATTGCGGAGCCAGTACCTCTACGGCGTCTGCCACACCGTCGGGATAGTTGCGAGCTCGCTTGGGGTCTGGACGGGGGCCAATCGACTGTGCCTCGTACAGCGACACTGCAGCCTCAGTCATGCGAATTGCGTTTCCAAAGGAGTCGAGAGTGATCGCCAGCAGTGGCGTGTCGTCGAGTTCTTCGTCGTTGAGCACGTATCCCATCAGCCACTTGAATCCGTGAACGAACCCCGAGCCCAGTGAGTAGAAGCTCTTGGCGCTACGTGGGTGCATCACGGCGTCCAACTCGGCGTCAGCCTTGCGTGGCAGTTGCTCGTCCATCCAAATCTCCGCGCCTTCAACCAATTTGAGCGGTCCGCCACTTGGCCCAGTTATATGCTCGGCGGATAACGCCGCGATCTTGGCCTGCCGAGCAGCCACCCGTTCGCGCCGCTTCTCAAAGTTGGTCAGATCGACTTCCGCCAGTGGGTCTGTTCGTGCTACCAGCGCCTCAGCCTCAAGCCTCTCGAACTCTTCTTGCCGGCCACGCTCAGCCTTGAGGAATCCGTAGCAGCGGCGAATCCGTTCTTCCGTGTCCGTCTCGGAAATCAGCCAGATGGTCTTGGCCGACGATTCTATCGCAATACGGCACAGCGCCGCCGTTGCCGACGTTCGGATTTGCCCCTGTGTGAGTGCCAGCGCAATGACCTCGGCCGCCGCCGCGAGATTTTCGCACGCGTTCATGGTCGGATAGAGCGCCGTCGAGCTAACCAAATTCGTTTCATCCTCGAGTGTGACTGCCACATCGTCGAATGCGAGGCGGCTCTCGCGATGGATCGGATTGGGCCGCAGACCCCACGACAGAAGATCTTTTGCTCGCTTGGCGCGTTCACCGATGAGCCCAAGAAACATCGCTCGCATGAGCCCGTGCGCGCCGTCCGGGTACGCAGCCTTGAGCTTGTCCCAATCCACCTCCGAGAAGTCAGGCCGCGAGGCGGGGCCGCCTGGAGCGGCCGGCGATGGCATTTTGATGCCGAAGGCCTCCGGACCGGGATCGGTCTCGGGAACCGTATGACGACGTTGCTTCTCGCGCTCTTGCCGGCGCCGCTTCGCCGCCATACGGTCACCACGCTTGGCCATCTGCCCGTCCTTCACCTATTCCGCCGCACAACAAGCCCTCACAATAGGTCTCGGCTCCGACAAGGCCACCGGCTAATACGACCCAAACCGTCACAGTGACTAAACGCGAGGGTGGCGGTGATGTCATCATTGACAACGTGGTTAGACGCGTCAGCCTGATCCTGAGGGAAGCCGACGAAACGGTGATATCCCCCTACCTCAGTCAGGATTCGCCCGCGGCGGAAGCTCTGCGACGATGGACTGTTGACGACGGTTGAAGATCCGGCCAGTCGCGACGGTTGAAAAGTAGGCCACCCGATCAGATTGGATGGGTGATCTCCTTGGAAGACTGGGCCTTGATCCGGCATCTTCACCGCAGCGAAGGGCTATCGCAGCGGGCCATCGCACGGCAACTCGGCATTGCGCGAGACACCGTGGCGGCCGCGGTGGCAAGTGATGGTCCGCCGAAGTACGAGCGGGCCTCGGCGCCGTCGGCGATCAACGAGGTGGAACCTCGAATCCGGGCGTTGTTGACGGCCTACCCGACGATGCCGGCGACGGTGATCGCCGAGCGGGTCGGGTGGACCGGTTCGATCTCCTGGTTCCGGGAGCGGGTCCGGGCGATCCGCCCGGAGTACCTGCCGGCTGATCCGGTCGACCGCCTCGAGCATCCGCCGGGACGGGTGGTGCAGTGCGACTTGTGGTTCCCGGCGCCCAAGATTGCGGTCGGTTTCGGCCAGGAAACGATGCTGCCGGTGCTGGTGATGGTGGCAGCGTTCTCCCGCTTCATCGCCGCGGTGATGCTGCCCTCCCGCCAAACCATGGACCTGGTGGCCGGGATGTGGCAGCTGCTTTCGCAGACCTTCACCGCGATACCGCACGAGTTGTGGTGGGACAACGAGGCCGGGATCGGACGGCGCGGCCGGTTGACCGAGTCGGTCACGGCGTTGATGGGCACGCTGGGGTCGCGGCTGGTGCAACTCAAACCCTATGACCCCGAATCCAAGGGCATGGTCGAGCGAGCCAACCGATATCTGGAGACGTCGTTTCTGCCCGGCCGCAGCTTCGTCTCACCGCAGGACTTCAACAGTCAACTCGACCAATGGCTTGCGACTGCCAACGCGCGTCGGGTGCGGGTCCTCGATGGTCGCCCGGTCGACTTCCTCGATGCCGATCGAGCTCACATGTTGGCGCTGCCGCCGGTGCCGCCGGTCGTGCAGTCGGTTTCCTCGGTGCGGCTGGGACGTGACTACTACGTGCGGGTGGCCGGTAACGACTACTCCGTGGACCCGGGCGCGATCGGCCAACTCGTCGACGTGACCACCACCCTTGCCCAGGTGACGGTGGCCCGAGCCGGCCGCCTCCTGGCGGCTCATGACCGCTGTTGGGCGGCGCGACAAACGCTGACCGATCCCGCCCACGTCGCCAGCGCCGCAGCGCTGCGACAGCAGTTCCAAACCGGCCAGCCACCCACCGCAGGTGATCACCTGGTTCGTGATCTGGCCGACTACGACCGCGCATTCGGCGTCTGACAGCGGACGCGTAAAAATCCCCATTGGCGGCCAGCTGATCTCCCCGCTGGCGGTCACGAGATCTCCCCACTGACGGCCCAGCGATTTCCCCGTTGCGGTCGTGTCGTTGCCGGTGATCGGCGGCGGTGTCGGGCTGGCTGTTTGTCGACCAAGTGTGTCGAGGGCGGAAGGCCAGTAAGTGAAAAGCAGTGAGGAGATCATGGAGATTTTGGAGGCGTTCGACTTGACCGGTGGGTACCGCGCCGCGGCCGCGCTGGCCGGTTGTGATCACAAGACGGTGGCCCACTACGTGGCGTTGCGCGACGCCGGGCTCAGCCCGGATGAGCGGCCGCGGCGAGAGATGGCCATTGATCCATTCCTGGACAAGGTCGAGGAGTGGGTGGACCGCTCCAACGGGTTGATCCGCGCCGACGTCGCCCACGACAAGCTGGTCGCGATGGGCTTCGACGGCTCGGAGCGCACCACCCGACGCGCGGTCGCGGCGGTCAAGAAGAGCTGGCGGTCGGGTCATCGCCGGGTGTTTCGGCCGTGGGTGGCCGAGCCGGGGTTGTGGCTGCAGTTCGACTGGGGCCAAGGACCCACCGTCGCGGGCCGGCAGACATTGTTGTTTTGCGCGTGGCTGGCCTGGTCGCGGTTTCGGGTGGTGCTGCCCACCTGGGATCGCACCCTGCCGAGCTTGCTGGGCTGTCTGGACACCACGCTGCGGGTGATCGGCGGGGCACCGACGTATGCGTTGACCGACAACGAGAAAACAGTGACCGTCGAACATGTTGCGCGGGTGCCGATTCGGCATCCCGATGTGGTCGCCGCAGGCCGTCATTACGGGATGACGATCCGCACCTGTGTGCCGGCTGATCCACAAACCAAGGGTGGTTCGGAGGCCACGGTGCGCATCGCCAAGGCCGATCTGGTGCCCACCGAGGCTAATCTGCTGGACGCCTACGCCACTTTCGCTGAACTCCAGCAGGCGTGCCGGGACTTCTGCGAGCAGGTCAATGCCCGCCCGCATCGTGCCACCGGTCGGGTGCCTGCCGAGCTGTTGGTCGAGGAACTCCCGCGGCTGCATGTGCTGCCCGCCCAGCCGGTGGCCCTGGCGTTTGGGCTGACCCGTCGGGTGGGGTGGGACTCCACGATCAGCGTTGAGGGGGTGCGTTATTCGGTGCCGCACCACCATATTGATGAGCGGGTCTGGGTGCGCTGGTGTGGCGAGGAGTTGGTGGTCACCGTCATCGCCGACGGCGGCCCGGTCGAGATCGCCCGCCACGCCCGTGGGCAGCGCGGGCGACCGCAGATCCGCGACGAGCATTACCCCAGTGATCATCCCGGGCGCCGCGCGCTGCCCGGGGACCGCACCCCACGGGCGGCCAACCCGGCCGAGGCGGCGTTTCTGGCCATCGGCGACGGCGCGGCCGCGTGGCTGGTCGAGGCCGCTGCGGCCGGCGCGTCGCGGGTGCGTTCCAAGATGGCCGAAGCGGTGGCGTTCGCCAAACTGCACGGCGCGGCCGCCGTCGATCAGGCGTTGGGTACCGCGGCGCTGGCCGGCCGCTTCGCCGATGCCGACCTGGCCGCGATCTTGACCCATCAGCAGCACGGGCCGGCCGCCGCGCCGATCCGCGTCAGCGACACCCACAGCCTGCAACCGGGTACCGCCGGCTGGGCCGGGTTCGGTGCGGTGAGCCCGGACGGTGACAAGTGACCGCGACCAACAAGCCGGCGGTGTCGGTCGGATCTGGCGTCGCCGGGCCCTCGGCCCAGACCCTCGAGGAGGTGATCGCGTTGACCCGCCGGCTGCGGATGCCCTATCTGCGCAAAGCCGCCCTCGATGTGGTCCCGACCGCCCGTGCCCAACGCTGGGATCCCGCCGAGGTGCTGCGCGTGCTGCTGGCCGAGGAGATCACCGGCCGCGACGAAGCCACCCTGCGGATACGACGCGCACGCGCGAACTTCCCGGCGGGCAAGACCTTCGCCGTCTGGGACGAGAACCGCTGCTCCATTCCCGCACCCACCCAACAAGCCCTACGTGGCATGGAGTGGGTCGACCGGCGTGAGAACCTGTGCGTGTGCGGGCCCAGCGGGACCGGCAAGAGCCACTTCTGCGAAGCGTTGGGGCAGTTGGCCATCGACACCGGCCGCACCGTGGCCTGGTTTTCCATCGACGAACTCGGCGCCCTGGTGCGCCGTCACCGCGCCGACGACTCGATCACCAAAGCCATGCGCCGCATCACCCGCGTCGATCTGATCATCGTCGACGACATCGGCATGCTGCCCGTCGGCGAGGACGCCGCCGAAGGGTTCTACCGCCTCGTCGATGCCTGCTACGAAACGCGTTCGCTGGCAGTCTCATCGAACCTGCATCCCGCCGGATTCGACGAACTGATGCGCAAGACCCTGGCCACCGCCACCGTCGACCGGCTGCTGCACCACGCCCACGTCTGCGTCACCGAAGGTCAATCGTTCCGGCTCGCTCAAGCCACCACCGGCAAGGGGGTGGCGCCACTGCCCAGCTGAACAAACCGGGGAGATCCCGTGTCCGTCCGTGAGGAGTTTTCATGGCCACCAGCGAGGAGATCTCCTGACCGTCAGTGGGGAGAACTACATGACCGTTGACAGCGTCGAATTCACCACTGGCACAGCCACCTCCGATGGTGAGGTGGCATGAGCATGGCCGACGAACCGATCAAAGCCGTCCTGCACTACGCCCAAGCGCTCAAAGCACCCCGCATCCGCGACTCGGCGGCCCGGCTGGCCGAGCAAGCCCGCGACGCCAACTGGACTCACGAAGAGTATTTGGCGGCAGTCCTGTCGCGGGAGGTTTCGGCCCGTGAGGCCTCGGGTGCGGCTACTCGTATCCGCTCGGCCGGGTTCCCGACCCGCAAGTCGTTGGAGGACTTCAACTTCGATCATCAGCCAGCATTGAATCGGGACATGATCGCCCACCTGGGCACCGGTGCTTTTCTGACCAAGGCATCAAATGTGGTGCTGCTCGGGCCGCCCGGAACTGGCAAGACACACCTGGCCATCGGGTTGGCGGTCAAGGCCGCTCAGGCCGGGCACCGCATCGCGTTCGCCACCGCAGTAGATTGGGTCGCTCGCCTCAAGGCCGCCCACAACGCCGGGCGCCTGCCCGCCGAGTTGACCAAGCTGCGGCGCATCGGATTGCTCGTGGTCGACGAGGTCGGCTACATCCCGTTCGAGCAGGATGCCGCGAACTTGTTCTTCCAACTGGTCTCCAGCCGCTACGAACACGCCTCGCTGATCCTGACCTCAAACCTGCCCTTCGCCAAAGCGCACTTGTTTACGCCAACCTGTGCGTATAGGCAGTCTGACTGCCACGAGTTCAGCGTTGTTGGTGGACGGCGGTGGCGAAGGAGTCATTGTCGCTCGCTAAGGTGAGAGCCGACTGTTCGGATCTCGTCGATAATTAATCTCAGGTCATCTTGTGTCACAAGTGGATTCAACAGACACGCGCGCAGTGCGGGACGCTCGCGAAGCACGGTGCCGGTCAGAAAGACGTTTCCGCGGCGCTGCAGCAGTGCGGGGATGTCCCGGTTGATCCGGTCGATGTCTTCTACCGCTGCCGCGGCGACAAACCGGAAGGCGACCACCGAGGTGGTGGGCGGCACGAGTAGCTCGAAATCCGATGTATGCCCGAGCAGGACGGCGAATTTGGCGGCCGCGGTGGTGGTGCGGTGAACCAGATCGCTGATTCCGCGTCTGCCTAGGTGGGCGATAGTGGCCCAGGTGCGCAGCGCGCGGAAGGGGCGTGTCTGCTCGATGCCGTATTCCGACCACCACCCCTGGTCGTCTGCGGTGTTGTCGCGCAAGTAATCTGGGACAAGGCTGAACGATTCGCGCAATACGTCGGCGTCCTTTACCAGGAGTGCGCCGCTGTCTACTGGCACTCCGAGCCACTTGTGCGCATCGATGGCAACCGAATCCGCGCGCTCCATTCCAGCGAACTGCGCCCGCAGGCCGGGATCCGCGGCGGCGATTGCGCCGTAGGCTCCATCGACATGCATCCACATGCCGTGGTCGGTCGCGAGCTGGGCGATAGCTGCGAGGTCATCGATGGCACCGGTGTTCACAGTGCCGGCGGTGGCGACGACAGCACAGGGCACCATGCCCGCCTGGGTGTCTTCTTGTATCGCTGAGGCCAGCGCTGCGGTGTCCATCGCGAACGCATCATTGACCGAGATACGGCGTAGCGATCGCCGGCCCATGCCGATCAACTCGACCGCCTTGGTGATACAGCTATGCGCCTCCGACGAGGCGTAGATAACCAGCGGCCGCTGGCCCCACAGTCCCTGTTCTCGAATATTTACCCCGCGTCGCTGTGCCGCGCGGTCGCGAGCGGTGGCGAGCGCGATGATGGACGCCATCGATGCGCCACTGGTCAGGAGCCCACCGCCGGGGCCCGTGGTATAGCCGATCAGCTCCGCGAGCCATCGCAGGACAGTTCGCTCCAACAGGGCGCCGGCGTGCTCGCCGCCAGCGCAGCTCGGATTCAGTGCTGCGGCCAACGGTTCGACCGCTATCCCCGCTACGGATGGCGGTGAGTTAACCCATCCGAAAAAACGCCGATGCCCATTGCCCATCGGATACGGCAGCACATGGGCGTTGATGTCGGCGATCAAATCGGGCAGCGACCGAGACTGCTCGGGTAACGATTGGTTGACAAGCCAGTCCCGGTCGCGCGGGTCGATGGGCCGGCACACCGGGCCAGAGTCAACCCGCTGCAAATACGCGACGGCTGTCGCCATCGCCTCTGCGGCCACCTCAGGAGCAAGTTCCACCGGCGTCATGGTCAACATCGTCCACCATGTCGTGGCTCAGGGCGGGGCCGCAGCTACGTTTTAGGCATGCTGATGAGTTCGCCCTGTGATGGCTTTCGGCTGGCATACGAGCGTCGGGGCGCGGGCGGGGAGGAGTCTGTGATCCTGCTGCACGGCTGGCCGGGAGACCACACGGATTTTCGCCACGTCGTGCCGTTGCTGGGCAGGGATCTCGACGTTGTGGTGCCGGATTTGCGGGGTTTTGGGCGATCAGATAAGCATCGTGTCGATCCATCTGTCGGATACAGCGCCGCGGCACAGGCTCGCAGCATCCTCGCCCTCATCGATGAACTCGGGTTACATCGCCCTGTTATCGGCGCCTATGACGTCGGAAGCCGCGTAGCTCAGACTCTGGCAAAAGACCATCCGGGGCTCGCCAAGCACCTGGTCCTGTCGCCTCCGCTGCCCGGTGTCGGAAATCGCGTGTTCGATCACAATGTCCAAAAAAAGTTTTGGTACCAAATGTTTCACCAGCTGCCGTTGGCTGAAGAGTTGATCGACGGAAAGCGCGACGCCGTCCATAGCTATCTGCATCATTTCTGGACCCACTGGTCGGGCCCAACATTCACGGTCGCCGACGCGGACCTTGCTCACTTGGTCGCTGTCTACTCACCGCACGGTGCGTTTACCACCTCGATTGGCTGGTATCGGGCCGGTGCCGGAACGGTGGCAACCGCCCTGACCGAGCATCCGCCCAGGCCTGAGGAACGCATCAGCACACCAACATCGGTGCTCTGGCCAGAACACGATCCACTGTTTCCCCGCGACTGGTCAGACCGACTCGATCAGTTCTTCAATAGCGCCAGTCTGCATACCGTCGATGGCGTCGGACACTTCACGCCGGTCGAGTGTCCAGAAGAATTCGCCGAACTGATACGACGCGCACTGACGGCCGAGTAACGGTAAGCAGCAGCTGGAAAGTCTGACCCGCAGTCGTTGACAATTGCTCGCGCACGGCGCTGTGGGATGCTCGTTGGCGTGGGTGAGCATCGCTATGAAATCGAGGTTGTCTGGACGGGTGCGACGACCGATTACCGCAGCTACTCTCGTAATCACGAGGTGCATACCCTTGGCTGCCTACCGATTCCGGCGTCCGCCGATCCAGCGATCGGCCGGGGTGACCCGAGTCGTTGGAACCCTGAGCAATTGCTCGTGGCGGCCCTGTCTCAATGCCACATGCTGTGGTATCTGCACTTGTGCACCGACGCTGGGATCGTCGTTGTCGAGTACCGCGACACTGCGATCGGCACCATGTTGGACACCAGGTTCAGCCACGTGACCCTACGCCCGAGGGTCGTGATCGTGTCCGAGGAACGGGCGGAGGATGCGCACGCGCTGCATGCAGAGGCGCATAAACGATGTTTCATCGCCAACTCGGTGAACTTTCCCGTGGCTCACGAGCCGCGGATCTCTGCGAGGCGGCCGGCGTCGACGTAGTCGGCGAGGTAGATCATGGTCGCCTCTGGGGTCATCCCGAATGCTGCGGCGACGAGCTTGGCGTCCATGATGTTGACGAGGTCGACCAAGCGGGTGTTACGGATCAGCCGTGGTGAGTAGCCGCAGTGGTCCAGGACGTGGCTGAGGTAGGCAGTAGACGCTGGCGCCCGTCCGGCTTTGGTGCCCTTGGTCACGATGACGTGTGGGTTGGTGGTAGGCCAGTCTGCACGGTGGGATAGGCAGCGTTGTAGTGCTGCCCAGCTGGCGGGGTCGAGCGGCACGGGGTGTGGTCGGCCGCCCAGTCGGATCGCTGACAGCCCGATGTCGATGTCCTGGCAGCGCAGGAGCCGGACTTCCTGGCTGGATGCGCCGTGCAGCAAGGCGAGTAGACCGACCAGCGCCTCATGTGGGTGCACACTGGAATCAGTGGTCCACCGCCTGAACAGTTCTCGTTGCTGGGCTCGGGTAAGTGTCCGGCCGCGAAATCCTTTGTCCTGTCTACGTTTCAAACCACTAGTCGGGTCGATCAGAACGATGTGTCGCCGGCGGGCGAAGCGGAAAAACTGCCGCATCACGGTCAGGTTGCGCGGCCGGTTACCCGGTTGGAGTCCCAGGAATGCCTCGATGTCATTGACGTCGATAGTCGACCAATCCCGTTTATTGCGTCCGTCTTTGACAAAGACGGCGAGGTCGCGGATGGTCGCCAGCGCGGTCTCAATCGTGTGATCGGTTCGGGGTAGTGTGCCGGCGCGGCGGGCCCGGGTTCGGCAGTTCAGCAGGTGGGTTTCGTAATCGCGGACAGCCCGCCGCAGCGAGGGCGGTATTGCTTCGATGCGGCGACTTCGGCGCCCGGCGGCGAGGCGCTCAGCGTGGTCGGTGGGCATCGCCAGTCCGTGTTCGGTGAAGAAGTCCTGCAGGGCCCTGGCCAACGGCCCCATGGAGCGTCCTGGTGTTCGGGCACGCTCAAGGATCAGTTGGGGGTGGTTGGGGTGGTCGTCGTTGAGGATCCGTCCCAGGACGGTGATCATGGTGGCGGCTCGCGACGGCGAGTAGGCGCCCGCGAGGTGCACGACAAACCCGGCCAGCCATTCAGGCGGGTCAATCAGGCGGGCCGCCCAACCTTCACCGGCGATGAACGGTCGGTTCGGATCACGCTGCAAACAGCGCGAACACATCCCGCGGCCACAGTGGCGGCGCAGTTCACCGCATGAGGAACAGATACGCGGTGGATCCTTGGGGGGTCCTGGTCGTGAACACGACCCGCACCATCCAGTCTCGGCCTGCAAGTAGCCGGGCTTGCCGCATCGCGGGCAGCGCTGCTGGCGGGCGCGCAGCTCGGCTCGTCGCCGACACGTCTTGCACAAAACGGCATTTGGGCTGCGGAGTTTATGGCCGCACTCGGTGCATCGCCGCGAACACAGGACACAGCGACCCATGAGCGTGAGTCGCCTGAGCTGCCCGCAGTCTGGGCAGCGTTGTTTGGCCTCCGTCTCTTTCTGACGGGTCGTGCATCGACAACACAGGTCGCGGCCGATGATGTCCACCGGTGCTGCGCAGTTCACGCAGTCACGTTGTCGTTTCCCCAACGCGCTCAACCACCTTCACGACACCGGCTGTTACATCGGTGGCATCGACCGGCCACGGCTGTTAACCGACTTCGCAGGTTCGGACTGGGGCGCAGGTGTGGCGGGCTGTTGGGCTGGGGTGGTGTCGATTTCGAACACGTCGTTGGGAGTGCATTGCAGCGCGGTGCACAATGCGATCAGCGTGGAAAGTTTGACCTGGCTAGGTTCTTTGGTCAGCAGCGCTGACACCGATGCCGCCGACATCTCAAGCCCGGCTTTCTCGGCTAACAGACGCCGCAATTCGGTGCCTGTCCAGACCTCACGCTGGGCTGCGGCCATCCGCAGCCGCCATCGGATCTTCATGCCGTGCCGTCCTCTTCGCTCAACTCCGCCAGGGTGGATGTCACCGCTCGCCGATAGGCGTCCTCGATGAACGTTGCCGAGGGCCGCACATAGCGCATCGTGGAACTCACGGTCCAATGACCCAGCAGCTGCTGGATCGCGACCAGATCAACACCGCGCTCGTAGTTATGGGTCGCGCACGCTCGGCGCAGCGCATGTGGACTGAACCAGTCTGTTTTGGCATGGCCTTCGAGCTGCATCAGATACCGCAGCCGATTGCGGATGGTGCCCTGATGCAACGCCCCTCCGGACTCATCGGCGAACAGCACCGCAGACTCCGGGAACTTCGGGCGCACATCGGATAAGAACCAGCGCAACACTAAGTCCAGCCCGTCAAGCATTGGTACCCACCGCGGCCGAGGTCCCGAGGTGTGGGCTCCCTTGCCGAAACGCACATGGATCTTGCCGAACGGGCCCCGCCCGAAATGCAAATCGGCGACCTCCAGCAGCGCCGACTCTTCCGAGCGCAGGCCGCCGTGATACAGCGTCCGAAATAGCGCGTAGTCCCGAGCTGCCGGCCCATACTTGCGGGCGGTGGCGATCCTGGCCTTGAGGAATTCGAAGAACACCTCGACGCGCTCCGGCGTCGGCGGCGGCGCCAATGCCGGTGAGTCGTCGCCGACATGGCGAGAGGCGTTGAACTCATCGACCGGGCAGACCAGCCGCACCCCGAAAGTGGCTTCGATCTCCGTGGCCTTGCGGACCTGCAAGAAACGGTGGAAGCCCTTGAAGATCTGCACATACTCACGCCTGGTCGATGACGCCCGGCCCGCCACTGCCAGGTCGCCGACCACCCGATCGATGTCCTCGGCGGTCACCTCCCATGCCGGCCGACCCAACGCCACCAACGTTCGCTCGAGTAGCCCAACATCGTTATCGATCGTCACCGAGCTAAAACCACGCGCCCGCCACGACGCCACAAAAGCATCGACGCAATCGCGTTGAAACACAACAGGGTCCGAAGAAACTGGAACGACAGCGGCGGTCCCGCCCGGAATCACCTGAAACCTGCCCACCACCGCTAACCTTCTTCCTGCCTGGTCAATTAAGGTAGCACCTAACATAGCGGGAATGCACCTGAATTATCGGCAAGACACGCAGGACCTCCAAAAGGCCTGGTAGCAGGACCGATCCCGAATCACGAACATATGCGAGCCGCGGATCGCTGGGGCGACGTCTTCGGGGATCAAGTCGTAGCCGCGGCGATGATCGACCGCATCGTCCACCACGCCGACGTCCTGACCCTCAAAGGCTCCAGCTACCGCCTCAAAGACACCGGAATCGACACCTTGCCCTCCGCCAGAGCCGACAACACGGCACAATAACCACGACCACGTGGCCTACTTTTCACCGTCGCTTCTGGCCTAGTTTTCAACCGTCGTCAACATGGACCAGGCGGCAAGGGTGGGTCCCAGCCGAAATACCAACGGAAGCCGACGTGCTTCGTGCGCTGCTCAGGGCCGGGGCAGACGCACTGCATGAACAAGCCCTTGATGTTGGCTATACCCAACTGGCCTCGGACTTTGATGATCTCTCTGCTGACGCGGAAAGGCGTGGCGCCCCGGGACCGCCATGCGCACAGGATCCAAAACAGCAATGAGGGCGGATCGCAACCGCCAGACGAGGGGTCTAACGGAGAGCCCCCGAACCGCCCAATACGTCACAGTGACAAATTAGACGGGCCCACGCCGTGCACCTAGTGTTGACCGGCGTTCAAGGTGAGCATGTTGGCGGCGTTCTCGGTGAGGATGATTAGCGCGATTTGGTGTTCACGCTGACGCTGTGATGCTCGCGGTGACGGTGTCGGCCGGCGGTGGTGTTCACGGTGCCGGCCGGGGATGGGCGAGCGGGATCGCCGGCCCGGCCGGATTGGTCCGGGCGATGTGGGCGGTTCAGGTCGGTGCGGCCAGAAGCCGGCCTTGGGTGTGCACGCCGATCAGCGTCCATAGGGGTTCGGTCAAGCCCAGCCGCTGGCGGGCCGCGCAGGCGGCGGCGGCCAGGACGATAAGCGCGTTGTGCAGCGGGTTGCTGGCGCGAGGCAGCTGGTTGAACGCGTCGGGGTCGAGCCGGATGAGGGCCTGGCTGCCGCGCTGCCATAGCCATTGCAGATGAACGCTGCGCGTGGCGCGGCGTATCCAGCGGCGCACGGTCGACGGCGAGCGGTCAAGCGCGGTGGCAATACGGCGATGTCCGTGGCCGCCGGCCTTGCCGGCCAGGGCGGCGCCAATCACTTCGGTGGTGTCGGCCAGACGTGGCTGCAGGGTGGCCGGCAGCAGAATCTGGGTGCTGGCGCAGCGGGTGCATCGTGCCCGCCTGGGGCGCACGTCGAGGGTCCGCGCGCCGAGGCTACGGACGCGCCGGCGGCGGCCGTATCCCCACCGTGTGAGGGCGCCGCCGCACCCGGGGTGCGGACAGCCGAGCTCGCCGGCGCCCAGGGCCTGCTCGGCCCACTCGACGGTGCGGACGACGATCATCGGGTGCTCGGGAGGACATGAAGCACCAAGATGGTCTACCACGATGCCAGTCGGGAAGGGGTCATCTCGTGTTGGCCGCCCCGGGCTGGAACCGTCACTGCGCCAGTCGATCCCCCGGCCACGAACATCCGGCGCCACGATGATCGCCGAAACGAACCCAGGCCACCGTAACCCCGGGAACAGGGGGCGTCGTCACCATGCCGCCGCTCAGATCCCGCCGAAGCATCCTCACCCTCAACGCCGGAACCCCACCCCCAGGTGGTCACCCTGAATGTCCGTCAACAACCTAGCGGGGACGGTGCACGGCGGACCTCGGGCGAAAGCCTGATCACGCCACCGGCGCAGAAGCATCACGAGATGCGACATCCGGTAGGCGAAGGAGTGGAAAAGGTTATGCGGTGGTTATCGAACGAGTGAAAAAGTCAGAGGTCAACTGCAAAACGACATTCAGCAGACTAGTTCGACTTCGACGCATGCGCCAGTTGGGTACCTTAGGGGGCCCACAATGCCCCTAATTCGTCACAGTGACGAAAAGGGGTGAGGGTTTACCGGGTGGTGCGCGTGGGGCAAGTGTGCCGTCAGTGAGTCTCGATTGGCGGATTCGGCGCGAGGCCCCCATCACACCAAAAGCTCGGAAGCATCACGAGGCGCACAGCCCGATAGGCGAGTGACTGAAAACTGTGTGCGCCCGATCGGCGAATCAGTGAAAAAGTCGGAGGTCGTCTGCAAAACGACAGTGCGAGCACTTTCATCTGATGCAACTCGCATTTAGTTTTTTGCCGATAAGCGACATTATGTCAAGTAAACTACGCGGTTTTCGTCAGCCGAATCGCGGCTCTTGTGACGTTGTCGTGGGTTCGCTGACCTGGGAATTTGGGCGCAACGCCGTGTCCTGCTTACGTTTTGGACTGTCTAGGGTTCAATCCGCGAGAAGGAGCTACGGCGTTGCGCATGTCCAGGGTATTGGCGAGCGGTCTGGGTGACCAAAACATGGTGATCGAGGACGTGACGATCGAGACCGAGACCACGGGTCGGAAGCAGCCGAAGACCTCCGAAGTTCTGGTGTTCTCGGTGCGGCCCAAGGCGTCGCAGGCGGGCCGGTGCTCGCGGTGCCGGAAGCGGTGCCCGGGCTATGACGCGGGGGGCCGGGACGGGAACGGGATCAGGCGCTGGCGGACCCTGGATGTGGGGACCACAAAGGCGTATCTGCAGGCCGCGGCCCCGCGGGTGGCATGCGGCGAGCATGGGGTGGTGGTTGCGCATGTGCCGTGGGCGCGGCCGGGCGCCAAACACACCTGGGCGTTCGAGGACACCTGCGCGTGGCTGGCCGCGCACACCGCATTGAGTGTGCTCACGGTGCTGCTGCAGATCGCCTGGCGCACCGTGGCGGCGATCGTGACCAGGGTGGTGGCCGATGGCCGCGACACCAACGACCTGCTCGCCGGACTGTCGCGGATCGGCATCGACGAGATCGCCTACCGCAAGGGACATCGCTACTTGACGTGCGTGGTTGACCACACGACAGGCCGGCTGGTGTGGGCCGGCGAGGGCCGCAACCAGGACACGCTGGGCCGGTTCTTCGATCAGCTCGGCGCCGAGCGGGCCAAGCTGCTCACCCACGTCAGCTGCGACGGGGCGGAATGGATCCACGCCCTGGTGCGTGCCCGCGCGCCGCAGGCGCTGATTTGCCTGGATGGGTTTCATGTCGTGGCCTGGGCCATGAAGGCACTGGACAAGGTGCGGGTACGCACCATGACCCGCGCCGGGATCACCGATCGGCACGCCATGTGGGCGACCCGCAAGAACCCGGCTGACCTGTCCTGCGAGCAGCGCACCAGCCTCGCTAAGATCGCCGACACCAACCGCACCCTCTACCGGGCGTATCTGCTCAAAGAGCAACTACGCGAGGTGTTTCGGGTCAAGGGCACCCACGGGCGGCAGCTGCTGGCCGGCTGGCTGTCGTGGGCGTCGCACTCACGCATCCCCGAGTTCGCCGCGCTGGCCCGCAGCATCCGCCGCTACCGCGACCTCATCTGGAACACGCTCGATCACGGCCTGTCCAACGCCCGATCCGAAGCCACTAACACCCACCTGCGGGCATTAACCAAACGCGCCTACGGATTCCACAGCCCAGACGCACTCATCGCCATGGCCATGCTCACCCGAGGCGGCCTCTGCCCAGCACTACCCGGACGGAAATGACCCACTACAACGTCAGTAGATCCCGAATCGCGGAGGTTCGATTCCCGAGCAAATGCAGTGTGCCGCTGCTAAACCACTGTGCTGCAGCGTATTTCACTGATGTCGTTTCGCAGCCAGCGTGCGTCGTTGCGGCCAAGCGGTTACGGTGTTGCCAAATCCCACGGATTGATGAGTTCGATGCCGGTGTCAACGAAGTCACCGATGTTGCGCGTCGCGAGTCCGGCGTTCCAGTTGCGGCAAATTGCAGCGATCTGCCCATCGGCCATACTGATCTGGAGTCCGCTACGCTCCCGTTCAGCAACGATATCTGCATAATGAGTTGCAGCCAGCGCATCGAATGGCAAAATCCTGTCCTGGAAATCCTCCGTCAGCAGTCCGTCGACCTTTGCGCGAAGCTCACATCTGCGTCGCCCGTTCGGCAATCGGGCGACGCCGTACATCAGTTCGGCCGCCGTCACGGCAGTCAGCAATATGTCGGACACATCCAAACTGTCGACCCAACTAGTGACACCAGGTTCCGGTGCTGGGCGCATCAGCTCCGAAACCACGTTGGTATCCAAGACGATCATTCGTCAAGGACCGCAGCACGTGGACGCTCGGTCCGGCCGGGCAGGTCAAGCTCCACCCCCCCGGTTCCCGAGAAGCGCTGCCGAATCCGCGTCGCCATCCCCGGACCACCCACGGGGCGTTGCAATGCCGTGCGCAAGATCTCGCGTACCTCCGATTCCATCGATCGGCCGTGCTCTGCTGCGCGAACACGCAGTGCCGCTTTGAGCTCGTCGTCAAAATCACGAATCGTCAACGTCGCCATCAGTCACCCCTTGCCCATTGATTGCATTGCAGTCAATGCTAGCAGCTTGTCGACGTTTGGCGCGATCTTCACTCCAGCAAACTCCGCGCACGGTTACTGGGGCAGGACCTAGGTTGAAACAATGCCCCCGGCTGGCGGATGACGGCTCCCCTGCGTACCAACTGGCCAACCCGCTGGCGGTAACTTCAGTGGAGGAATACGGCGGGATCGAATATGGCGGGTTACCAGTAACTACTGCATACTAAGTTGTCGCCCAACGGTTTTCGCGTTCACGCAGTGGCAGCGGGTATGCCACGTTTGGCAGCTTCTGTGGCCAGTGCGTGGTCGAAGGTTGCGAGGCCTGCTTGGTGTCGTATTGCGACGTCAAGAACGCAACAGTCGGGCAACTTCAGCCCACTGCTGGCGCGCAGTTCGGCAAGTCGTAATGGCTCCCCGTTGTCGTGAGGCGCGACCGTGATTCCGGCGGCGTGGATGTCGTCGCGCATCGAAGCGCCCTGGCCTATCCGGACGCCGCCGACCAACACTTCCGCCATGGTGATCATGTGCATCAGCATCTCCCCGGGTGTGCCGGCCAGGAGGACTTCGGTGGCTGCTCGATGATGCGGATCGGCTGGATTCAAATGAGCGATGAGCACACTTGCGTCCAATGCCATCACGCCGGCCAGTCTGCTCTCAGCTCGGCGAGATAGTCAGGACCGAATGCCTCGGCGTAACGGCCCGCGCAGGCCAGAACAGCAGATCGATGGTCGCGTTTGTCGGCGTGCTCATCATTGGCGAGCATGTCGCCTCCCGCCTCGACAAGCCGCACGAGCAGTCTTGATCGAGGCTCGCCGGGCCATCGTTTCGCTGCTCTGTCCAAGGCGCGGGCGACCGCCGGTGTCTCCGTTACCTGATATCGAGGACGCGTCGTTGGCACGCCGCAAGTGTACCACTCGATAATGAAGTGATACACCAGTTGGTCGGCGGCGGGTGGGAATATGCAGGAATCGAATATGCAGAGTTACCAGTAGACCCGGCCGTTTCCGGTTGCGGTCCAACAGGTTCCGCTCCTCCACTATTGGTCTGCCTCGGGCTGTGTGTCACAGGTCGAGTACGAACCGCAGCGCTTGGTCAATGGCCTGCATCTGCTCTGGGCCGATTATTGTCTGCCGGGGTGACAGTCGTTCGACGGAGACCACGCGCAGTTGATCGCAGCGTGCATATGAGGTGTGATCGAGCCCACTGCTTTCTGGGTCCAGCTCGACATGGCTTCGCAGCCCGTAGCCAGCGGTCGTAATCGGTACGACGACCACCAGCCCGCCCGGTCCATTGTTGAGAATGTCGACCGACACCACGACCGCTGGGCGTCGAAAGGCCGGCTCGTGGCTGACCGGATGACCGAGATCGACGTAGTAGACCTCCCCTCGCCAGATCAAGCCAGAGTGTCCCACTCGTGACGCTCGGCCAGGTACTGCTCCCACAGTTCGGGATTACCACGCAGGCGCTGGTAGTCGCTGTTTAGTCCCCGGAGGAACTCCTGCTGTTCCAAGGCGTCGATAGCTGCGTGCACGACGTCGACAACGGCGGTTTGACGAGCCTTGGCCAGCGATTGGAGCCGCTCAGAATCGGGCCGACGAACTCGGACCGTTGTGGTTTCTGCTGCCATGACATCAGTGTAGACAAAATGTAGACACTAGGTCCACCGGCGATCGCATATTCGATCCAGCAAACGAGCGCATGCGGTCGAGGCTTTGGCGCGATGGACTCGGCGCTTTGCGAACTGCTGCTGGCTTCTGGATTGGTGCAGACCGGCACGGGGCAGGAATACCGCGGAATCGAATATGGCGGGCCACCAGCAAGTTACGCCGTAATACACTGCTTAACAATTGTTTTCGTCGTGTTGGGTTGTGATGATATCGCCACGGCACTCATAGATTGAGGACAACCCGCAGCACAAGGGGTCCCAGAAGCGGTGTAGAGGTGGCCTGACGTGGGCTCCGCTCGTCTGCGTTCATGATTCTCCGCGGTGGCGTTGACAAGCTCGTTCGGCGCCGCCGGCCAACACCCCACCAGTTTCCTCCTGCAACCGCTGCGCAGGCGATAACCTCTGCGACACCGACGCAGGTGCCGTTCGCCAGATTTGCCGGTCTCCGAGGGAACCTCCGTCCGAACTCTTTTACACCGCCGACGGGACACGACCAAGAGTTCGATGTGGCGTTCGCACCAGGTCGGGACAAAGCTGCTTGATTCGGCCTACAGTCCGGATGGTACGGACTTGCCGTTTACCGTCACCTCGACCTGGCCGGTCTTCGTGTTGCACTCGATGCTGCCGTGCTCGAAGTTCGATACGAGCAGATCGCCGACGGCGTTGTCATCGCTGGTGGGGAATCCCAGCGGACCTGCCGAACCGTTTTCGCCGGAAATCGCAGGCACACCGTTCGGGTCGCGCGGGACATTCCAGGCGTCCCGGATCTTGCCCAGGACGATATACGCGGGCGTGCCGGCCTCATCGTTCTTGGCGGTGATCACACCGCGCTGGAATTGCTGGAATACCACGCCGTTCTGTCGCGTGCCCGCGTTGCGATCACCCGTGAGGGGCTTGCCGAGAGCCGCCCGCTGATCGGCGGTTGCCGACGAGTACTTGGCAGCGATCGGGCCGGTCAGAGTCACCTCAACGTCGCCCTCCCCGATGAGCTTCACCGCGGTGGGCTGCACTGCTGGGGTTTTAGACGTGGAGATGCCCCGCGCGCCGACCTGAGGTGGCACAGGTGCGCTGCCGTTTTTGCCACTGCTGCAGCCTGCAGTGATCAGCGCGACGGCGGCCAGGCCGACGAGTGCCGGGTGGCGGTATGCGATCGTTCTCATGGGCTCCTCTCCGCATGGTCCTGTGGTGTGGGCCCCGGTGCGGCTGATCTACGCGCTCGGCCCGGCCAGAATCGAACCGCTTGAGTGACGCAGGTGGTCGCGGTATTCGCGGCTTGGCACGAACGTACGCCCCGTGGTAGGCGGCAAGCCAGAGCGCCGTGGGAAAGATCACCGGTGCTCCATGAAATGAACCATGGGATCCCAGAGCCTCGTGGTGCACTTCGTCGCCGACGGGCACGCGCGGGCCGCCGCGAATCCCCTCCGCCTCGTAACGTTCCGCTACACGGCGTAGCGTTTTGCTACGGGAGGTAGGGACATGACAAACGTCGCCGACCGCGTCACGAGGGTCGCCGCCGACCTCGTGGACAGTGCTGCTGCCGAGGGTGCTCGCCAGAGCCGTTCGGCCAAGCAGCAACTCGATCATTGGGCGCGGGTGGGCCGTGCGGTGTCGAGCCATCAAACGGCTTCGCGTCGCCGCGTCGAGGCGGCCCTGGCCGGTGATCTCGACACGAACCAACTGTCCGAGGATGAGGGGCTCGTCTTCAACGCAGAGATCTCGGCCGCTATCGAGGAGTCGCTGGCCAACGCCTATTACGGTGACTTGCTGGCGGTGCGCGGCATCACGACAGTGGCGCTCAACGACGACGGCGAGATCGTCGAGTACCGGCCCGACGGAACTACCTCGGTGGTCGATGTCGACGAATGAGCCATGACGTCGGGCGGCGCCGGTGAAGCGGCTCGATCTCGTCGTCGGCCCGGACGGTGCTGGTAAGTCGACGTTCATCGCGTTCACGTTGGCGCCGTTGTTGCCACGCAGCGTATTCGTCAATGCCGATGAAATCGCAAAGCAGCGTTGGCCCGATGATCCAGCTGTGCACGCCTACGATGCAGCGCGGATCGCTGCAGACACCCGCGTCAAGCTTATCGAGACTGGCAAATCGTTTATTGCCGAGACCGTCTTCTCCCATGCGTCGAAGCTCGAGCTGATCCGCTCCGCTCGCGATGCGGGCTACGTCGTTGCTTTGCAGGTGATGCTGGTCCCCGAGGGCCTTGCCGTCGAACGCGTACGGCGGCGCGTCCGACACGGCGGTCACGACGTCCCCGAGGACAAGATCCGTGAACGGCACCGCCGATTATGGCAATTGGTGGCCGATGCGATCGAGATCGCCGACACCGCAACGATCTACGACAATTCACGCCTTCACGGGCCCCGAATTGTCGCGCAACTGACCGCGGGCACGGTCATCGGCGCACCGACGTGGCCGGCGTGGGCGTCCGAGAAGCTATACGGACGCTGGCCGGGCTAGGTGCGCTGGGCTCCGGCTGTGCACGATCAGCTCTGCTCGCCCGGTGACGGTGAAGAGTTGACGAAACGGCACACGTAATCGCTGAGTGTACTTCCCCTTTCGTTCAGTTCGTGGGCAGCGGTTGTGACGCCATAGGCCACAGGATTCGGTGGTCGATCGTCAGTCGCAGATGGCCGTTACCGGCGGCGCGTGCGACGGCCTTGAGATCGGCGGTGACGAACTTGCCGATCACGACGTGGAGCGGTCCGGGCAGGGCGTTTCTGACCATGTTCGCCGGACTGGGCTTGACACTGACGATGCGTCCTCCCCGCGTCAGCATCCTTCGGGCTTTCTTGAGGGGCAGTGCGCCGGCAACGTCCAGCACGATGTCGAAACACCGGGTAAGCGCGGCGGGTTCGACGTCGAAGTCGACGATGCGGTCGATACCGAGTTCGCGTGCCTCGGGCCCGGAGCCAGGAGCCGGGACGGCAGCTGCCGCCCGCGATGGCCCCGTGGGTCGACGCGAGTTGGACGGCTGAGCGGCCGACCGCGCCGAGGTTGGGTCGCCAGGTGTTTCTACGCCTAGCGAATGCCACTGGCGCCAGACGTAGCCACGCCGATCGGGATCAACCGTCTCCCCCCCAATACCGCAGGACTCCAGCCAAGCGATCTGGCGCCCGGGCGCAGGATGCCGCGGCAGTTGGTCGTCGGTCACACTGGGACACGCAACCGACGCTGGAGGGCCGACACCGGAAATGAACGCGCTCGCCGAATTCGACTTCATCATCGTGGGGGCGGGCAGCGCCGGCTGCCTACTCGCCAATCGGCTCAGTGCCGACCCTGATTGCCGTGTGCTCTTGATTGAGGCCGGCGGCAGGGATGACTGGTTCTGGATCAAGATACCGGTCGGCTATCTGTACACCATCGCCAACCCACGCACCGATTGGTGCTTCACGACCGAGGCCGAGCCGGGCCTGGCCGGCCGCAGTATTCACTATGCACGGGGCCGCGTGATCGGCGGCTGTTCGTCGATCAACGCCATGATCCACATGCGAGGACAGGCGAGCGACTATGAGCTTTGGGCGCGGGCCACAGGTGACGACCGTTGGCTCTGAGGTGGCCCGGACGGTCCGGGCGAGACGCTGGCGATCTACAAAAAATTAGAGGACTACTTCGGCGGCGCCGACGACTGGCACGGCGTTGGTGGCGAGATCCGCGTCGAGCGGCCACGTGTGCGCTGGAAGATCTTGGACGCCTGGCAGGCCGCCGCTGCGCAGCTGGGCATCTCCCCGATCGACGAGTTCAACCGCGGCTTCAACGCCGGCTCTGCGTACTTTCACGTCAACCAACGGCGTGGCCGCCGCTGGTCGATGGCCGATGCCTTCCTGCATCCCATCGCGCACCGAACGAATCTCACCGTCTACACCCATACCCAGGCCGTGCGGCTTCTGCTGGACGACCAGGTGCGCCACGATCAGCGTCGCGGTGCCTGGACCACGGCCCAGCAGCGCGTCACCGGCCTGCGGCTGCTCAAAGGCGGCCAACTCGTCGACGTCCGAGCCTGGCGGGAGGTGATCCTGAGCGCTGGAGCTATTGGCTCGCCGCATCTGATGCAGGTCTCGGGTCTGGGCCCGGCTGGTCTCCTTACCCGGCATCAAGTGCCCGTGGTTGTCGATCTACCGGGCGTGGGTGAAAACCTTCAGGATCACCTGCAACTTCGAACCGTGTACACGGTCCGGGGCGCCCGGACCGTCAATACGCTCTACCGGAATTGGATCACCCGCGCGGGCATGGGACTTCAGTATTTGCTGTTGCGATCGGGGCCCATGACCATGCCTCCCTCGACGCTAGGGGCTTTCGCCAAGAGCGACCCCGCGCTGGGCAGTCCCGATCTGGAGTGGCATGTGCAGCCCTTGTCTTTGCCGAAGTTCGGCGAACCGTTGCACCCCTTCGGGGCGATCACTCCCTCCGTCTGCAATGTGCGCCCCAGCTCGCGTGGCCATGTGCGCATGGCTAGTGCAGATCCGCTGATCCACCCGAAAATTCGCTGCAATTACCTGTCGACCGACGCCGATCGGCAAATCGCAGTGAAGGGCCTCCGCATGACCCGGCAGATCATGGCGGCGCCGGCTCTCGCCCGCTACCGACCGCAGGAGTTGCTTCCCGGTCCACAGCTGGAGAGTGACGACGAATTAGGCCGGGCAGCAACTGAGCTCGGAACAACTATCTTCCATCCGGTGGGTACATGCGCGATGGGAGCCTTTGACGCCCGAGGTCGGCCGCGGTCGGCCCTCACAGTGCTCGACTCCGACTGCCGCGTGTACCGTGTCGCCGGCCTTCGTGTGGTTGATGCGTCAGCTATGCCCACCATCATTTCCGGCAATACCAACGCGCCGGTGATGCTCATCGCAGAGCGCACAGCGCGGGCGATCCTGGGATCAATCGGCTGACACCGAGGCATCAATCCGCTTGCCGTGGCCGGCGGCGACGCCGATCAACGTGTCTGCCGCGCTTGGATCTCTTATTCAGTTGCTGGGCAGCGCGCCTTGTTCGACAGGCAATGGCGTTGACTCCCGCCACAACCAAGGTGACGTCGTCAAGCGCGCCGTCCGGCTCTTTTCCCGCTGGCAGGTGTGCGGCGATTGCTCCGGACGGTGTGCAGATCCAGCTCTCATCCTCTCCCCCACGAGGAGTCTTGACCCCGGTAATTCCCCCGGGTCCATTCTCGGCACCGACAAGCGCGTAGAGCGTCCTGTGGGCGCCGTGCTCACGGAGGCGTATCGCCTGGTGACTGAAGGCGGGATCGGCGGCGTAAGCGTCGAGGAGATTTCGCGACGTTCCGGCGTCGCCAAGACGACGATCTACCGGCACTGGCAGTCGCGCAGCGCGCTGCTTCTGGATGCCTGTTCAAAGCTGGGCGGTCCGCGTGAGATCCCAGACTCCGGCCTGTCGTCGATCATTGACGCCGCCGAACGGGACCCTGACGTGGCCAAGGTTCACGCCGCGCAACACGCAGAGTTGATGTCTCCCCTCGTCGCGGTGGTCGAACGTGCTCAAAAACGGGGCGAACTAACATCGCACCGGTCTGCCGGCGAAATCGTCGCCAGTTTGGTGGGTCCGCTGTTCTTTCGCCGCTGGTTCTCCAAAGAACCGATCGACGACGACTTTGTGACACGCCTACTGGACGCTGTGACCGGCGGCGGTTGACGGGACGCGAGCTGGCGTCCGCTCAGGGTCGCGGCACCTCCCATCGGTTGGGCCGCACCGCAGAATCGACGCCTTGGCGCTCGGGCGCAGCGTCGAGGCATTCCGATGCGTCGGTGAAAGTCTCCTGATGGATGAGGGCGGCCGAGTGCCATCTGTCAGTCGTTGCCCGCGTGAGCTTTCGAGGCCATAACCGCCGGGTATCCATTTGCAAACGCTACCGAGTTTCGGGCCGCCCAGGCCTATCGTTAACAGCAGTCACATCGTTAACATCGCGCGATGCACAATTTGCCCCCGGCGGCCAGCCACGGGCGACTGGGTACGCTTTCCCGGCGCGACGCTCTGCGCTACGCCACTGCGTTGGCCGGTCTGGGTGCCGCATCGGTCGGCTGCGGCATGCCCACGGCGGCCGCCTCGGCTCCCCAGCTGATCGACTTCGCCGCGCGCCAGATTCCAGCGCAGGCCATCCGAGCTGCCGGCTATAGCGGGGTAATCAACTACGTCTCGCTGTCCCGTCCTGGGTCGTCGTTTGGCGCCAAGCCGATCACGCGGTCCTACGCCGAGTCACTGACGGCCGCGGGCTTGGTGATCGTGAGTAACTACCAGTACGGCAAGCCGGGTGGGACGGCACCGTCGGACTTCAGGCGGGGCTACGCCGGCGGCATCGCGGACGCGCGCACCGCCTGGCAGCTGCACACCGCAGCGGGTGGCGCCCAGGGTGCGCCAATTTTCTTCACCATCGACGAGGACATCAACCGCGACACCTGGAATCGCATTGCGCTGCAGTGGTTTCGAGGGATCAACACGGTTCTGGGGGTTCAACGCACCGGGGTCTACGGAGGCATCAAAGTGTGCCAGTGGGCCGCGGCCGATGGCGTCATCGGGTCTTCGAGAACACCTGGCCGCCGGTGGGCCTGGCAAACTCGAGCCTGGTCCGGCAATCAGGTCTACCCCGCCGCTGTTCTCTACCAACGCATCGTGAGCACGGCGTCCAATCCCGGCCCGCGGGTCGGCGGATTCGAGGTCGACGTCAACGACGTCCTAGCCCCCGATTGCGGCCAGTGGAACCTCCATCAGTCAAGTCGTCTTTAGGAGCACAGATACTGCCGGTTGAGCATGCAATTCTGCGGTGGTGAGTAGGTACCGGTCAGCACGCCTCTCAGGCCGCCCGTGGCTGAACCACCGGGCGCAATGATGCGATTCCAGTTCGCGGGGGTGAGCACAAAGTGCGTGCCATATTGGGCGATGCTGCTATTCCACGTATGCGAGACGGATTCTCCTGCCGGCAGGTCGAATTCAAGCTTCCAATCGGTGAGCGGCGCCGGAGTGGGATTGACGATGGTGAAGCGGGCGATGAATCCGGTCTGCCACGTCGATGTCACCGACAACCGCGCCGTGGGCGCAGCAGCATGCGCTACGGGGGCGACGGCGAGTCCGAGGATGGCAACCATGCATGCCGACACTATTGCGTGAAGCACTGTGCGCCAGCGCTTCACGTAATCGTTCAGTCCGGCCATGGCAACCAACGCTAAGGCCAGACGGGTGATCTCGGCCCTCGAGCCGCGGGTGAGCTGCAGTATCTTTGCTCAACTGAAACCGTCATGAAACCTTAGCCCCGTCAAGGCGGCTGAACGACTTCGCGTCCCCGATCGGGCCGGCGTTCTGGCTATCCCGTCCACAGGTTCGCTTTTGGCCGGCCGATACATGGTTCAGTGTGGCCCCTAAGTGGCGCGGACGGAGTGGACGAGTTCAGGTGAATCTCATTCGTTGTCTGCCCGTGACTGGGGCATGGGGGCGATATCAGGCTCGCCCCATCCGGTCCTGGCCGCAGGACTGGCGAGTGTCGAGGACCGGTAGAAGCGGGTGAGCAGCTTCTTGCCGAGCAACTCGGGGCGCTCGTCGACGAAGGCGTCGAAATCCCCGATGCCAGACTGCCGCGCGTAGTGGCCCACCAATTCGACCCAGGCTCGGCTGACCGTGGCGTTGTACTTCCAGGGGATCTTCGCGTAGCGGGCGGTACGTTGGATGCCGTCGCTGACCAGTTCCACCGCCGCCGTGGTGTCGTAGCGTCGGACTGCGAGCCAAGTCAGGTGGACGTGCTCGCGATGTCCGAAACTATCAGCAGTGGCCATTACCTCAGCCATCAGCTCAGCGAACGGTGATGACTCCTGCGTGTCTTGCATGGCCGCCACAGCGCGCATGACGATGAGCCGCTTGGCGGCGTCGATCAGCTTCTTGAGCAGTCCGTGGGGATGTGCCGCCCAAGCTGAGTGCACGCCGGGGCTGGGCACGGTCATGACCCTTCCTTGATGAGCGCATCCATGACTGCGCGGAACCCGGTGACTGCTTCGGTGGGCAGGTCCTGTAACGCACGATTCTCAATCTCGGTCAGGGCCTGGGTGATGACGGCGGCTGCAGCGCGCCCCGAGTCGGTGAGTTCGATGAGCACGGATCGGCGGTCGCCGGCGAGTGTGCCGCGAGTGATGTGGCCGCGTCGCTCCAGTCGGTCGAGCACGCTGGTCAACGTGGTAGGGCGGGTGCCGACCGCGGACCCCAACTCGGAAACGGTTCTGCCCCGCCCATCGGCGAGGTTGGCCAGGGCGTTGATCTCGGAGGCGGTCAGGTCAAGGTCGACGAGTTCGGTGGCGATCAGGTGCAAGAGGGCGTGCGCCGCTCGTTGAAAGGTGAGCAGCGCCGATTGCGCCTGCGGTACGGTTTCGGACTTCACGATTTCGAATATTACGAAATCGTGGTGTTGCTCGGCAAGCCTGCCGATCACTGGTCGGGTCGGAAAGTGATCGCGCCGGCAACGAGAGCGCCACGTACTGGACCTCGAGATGTGTTTCGATTGTTTCAATCGGGAGCGGGTGGGATAGACTTGCCTCATGACCGCCGCTGTCACCCCCCTTGTTCGCGACATCGAAGCCCGGGCCCGCCGCGACGCCCGATTCGTGCGGGTGCTCGACGCCCTGCGGGACGCGCCGACCGGCCCGCACGGATCCCTGGAGCGTTCCGCTGCGCACGCCCTCAACGAGCAACGCCGCGCTGTGCTCGTCACGGATTTCGTGGGCGGCGCTCTATCTACCGCTGAGGTGCAGGCGCAGCTCGGGTATGCCTCGCCGCAGGCAGTGCACCGGCTACGGACCCGAAAGCGGCTGGTCGGCGCCCCGGTCGGCAACAGGACCTGGTTCCCGGCGTGGCAGTTCGACGGTGGGCGGCTCCGCGCCGACTTACCACGGATTCTCGAGCTGTTGGCGCGATACACCGACGACGCGATCGCCGCAGACCGCATCATGCGCCTGCAGCACGAGGAACTGGGCGGCATCTCGATCGCTGATGCTCTCGACAACCCGACCACCGCTGCGGCGGCATGGCGAGCCCTCACCGCGCTCGGTGCCTGACCTCTCCCCCGGCTATCGTCGTCCTATGCCGTCGGCACGGCCGACGGGACTGCAAAGCAGAACGGCCAAGCGCAACACCAAGATGTGGCGAGTCGAAGCCGACCGCCCCAACGAGTGGAAGTGGCACGGCTTTCCGCAGCCGCGTCATCGCTTCGATTCGCAGTCCGGCGCCTTCCGCACTCGATACGCCGGCGCGGAGCTTGTCGGCGCCTTCCGTGAGCGTTACCGCGCCACAGGTCTGGTTGTCCCCGCTGATCACGCCGAGCATTACCTGATCGAGATGGTCACCCGCAGCCCTATGCGGGTGCTCGATCTGCGCACCGAACGCAACCTTGACGCCCTCGACATCGACGACCAGATCAGCACCGGACAGCAAGACGTAATCTGGGACACCTGCCATCGTCTCGCCGACGCCTCCAGGGGGTGGTGGCCCGATCTCGCAGCGATCGTCTACCGCTCAAGGACCACCCCGCAGCAGTCCACGAATTATGCCTTCTTCGCCCACCACCAGTTCCGGATGCGGGCGTGGCGTCTCGTCGAACGCGCCGACGTCCTCACCGAACTCGTGCTGCGACATCGTTTCACCGTCGACTGGCCTCTCAACGGCTGACCGCAGCTCGTCCGGCTTCCCGGTTCATGGTTATGGCGCGATGGGCTAACCGCTTTTTTCCGCGGGCTTGTTGAATGCCTTGTCTTGCAGCGGAAATGAATTCCTTGATGGTCGCCGGCGCATGTCTGGGGTGCGCCCGGATGGCGCGGGTGGTGGCCCGCAGCGCCAGGGCGGGCGTATAAAGCTTCGAGGGCGGTATGTCGTGGTTCAGGACCTGAAGGAACGCGCGGGTGGCGGCGGGGTTGGCGCTGATCTCGCGAAACAGAGCGTTCACCCACGGCGTGGCCGGGCCGGGGGCGCCCATGCGGGCTGCGTACCAGTACATTTCGTAGGCATCGCGGTCACGCCAGTGCCACCACCGTTGCATCGCATCATCGAGTCCGTCGCCCGCCAGGCCGTCTTCGATGCTGCGCGCCAGTTGTCGTGCCTGGCGCAACGCGTCGGAAATGCCCTGGCCGGGTGAGAAGTCTTTGAAGTGTCCGGCATCGCCGACGAGGACCCACCCGGGGCCGGCGGATTCGCGCAAGTAGCCGTGCCATTTGGTGAACGCCCGCAGCGGCCCGACCCGCTTGGCGCCGGCCATGAGGTCGGCCAGCTCGGGCCAGTCCCGGATGGCGTTGGTGAAGAAGGTATCGCGGTCGGACTGAAACTCGTTGACTCGCCATTGATCCGGCGCGATGGCTGCCATGTACAACTCACCGTCGGTGGGTCCGGCGAGGTAGCCCATGTCTTTCATCCGCCCGAACCGGGCCAGGCCGTCCCGATCGACGCCTTCGAAGTAGCCCCACGCCACCATGCGGCCGGGCGGGGTCACGTCGTACTCCTGCGCGCCGACGGCCCCGGCCACCGTCGAGTGTCGCCCGTCGGCGCCGACGACCAGCCGCGCACGGATGGTGCCGTTGTCGGTGCGCACGCCGGTCACGCGGTTCCCGTCGCGCAGCAGCCCGTTGACCCGCGTGCCGATGCGCACCTCGGCTCCCGCGGCGCCGGCGGCCTCGACCAGCAGCACGTCCAGCGTCAGTCGCCGCACGCACAGCACGGGACGGTCGGCCGCGCCGTCGACGATGGCATGCATCCGGACGTCGTCGCTGGCCAGCGTGGCGCCGTGCAGCGGGGCAGCGCCCGCGCTCGTCACGGTGTCCAACACGCCGAGCTCGGCGAGGACGTCCACGCCGCACCGCTGAATCATGTGCGTCGACGGCGTTTCGGAAGGAAAACGGGCCCGATCGACGACGCAGACCCTCAGTCCGCGGCGGGCGAGCATCGTGGCCAGTGGCGAGCCGGCGCATCGCGCCCCGACCACCACGACGTCGAACGATTCCATCGCACTCTCCCGCCCCCGTTGTGCCGCAACAGATCAGCGAACTCTTACTATGACCACATATTTCTCATTATTGCCTTAGAGGTTTGGCGGCGTCCACCACCGCGGCTGCTTCATGCTTGAGCCATGGAGGAAGTCGTCCGAGACGGTCGCAGCTGGCGACTCGGTAGAGCGTCGGAAGTCGCGTGGATCAACACGGGGACGTCGGTCGGCTTGACGATCACCTCGGGAATCCCGCCCGTCTTCGACGACTACGCAACCGTCGTGCTGCCCGACGACGCCGCACTGCAGCCACAGCATGACCGGGCCGTCATAGCGGTCCTCAGAAGTCAGTCGCCGGATCAGCGATGGTGGCTGGGATATCTCGAACGCGGCGGCAGCGACATCGTCTTTCCCGACGCGCCGCCGGTGAACATGTACGCGAACTGGCCGTACGTGTTGGTGCAGGCCGGCCCCGAGGAAGCCGCGGGCTGGCGTCGCACGGGCGCCACTCTCGGCCGCCCCTACCTCGTTCCCGACGTGATGTTTCCCGCGGACCGGTCCTGGCTGTTCTCGACCCTGTGGGACGACGACTGGACCTGTGTCGGCGGACCGGTTGCGCTGGTGGACGCGCTGCTCAATCACCCGGATCTGCGATCCCGGGTGCGGCGGGTGCGGCTCGGCGAGGATGCCATTCCCCCCGGACATCGGGCGTTTTGA
Source organism: Mycobacterium cajalii (assembly GCF_045809005.2). NCBI lineage: Bacteria > Bacillati > Actinomycetota > Actinomycetes > Mycobacteriales > Mycobacteriaceae > Mycobacterium > Mycobacterium cajalii. Next base: position 3,328,818 of record NZ_CM141436.1, on the reverse strand, counting down.
GGCAGGCCCACGGCCGCGGATTGAACAACGATGCCGGCGAATGCAGTTGGTTGCGCTGCATCAGACGACGTATTCGCCTGTCGCCTTTCCCGACGGCATTTCGGCGCCGGGAAAGACAGTTGCTGCGCGCGCTCGACACCATACAGTGAACAATTGGCGCAGCGTCGGGTATCGCAGCAGGTGAACAGGAGAGTTGGCGACATGGGTCTGGACTTCCCCGGCCGTCGGGGAGCTCGCCGAAATCGATTGCGGTTGCGCGCCGACGCCGGTAACGGCTTTTACGGCGAACACCAGATTCGGCTGTTGCGGATCTATTTGGGAACCACCACATTTCTGTACACCTACGGCGTGGTGTTCGGCAATCTGATTCTCATCCATCCCGGCCTGCCCCGGACAAATCCGGCCGGCGGCATCGCGGCGATCGTCCTCGGCCTCGCGGCGCTGGCGTGGCTGGCGGTCCGGCCCGACAAACCCGCGCCGGCGACGGCCGTGGCGATCGGGGCCACCCCCGCCGTGATGGCGTTCCACCATGTCATGGTCGCCGAGTTCGCCTGCCTCATCGCGCCGATGTTCCTGGCGATGTACCTGCGCGCCTTCTACTCGCCGCGGCGCGGTGCGTTGCTGGTCGGTGTGCTCACCGGCGCGTGTGTCCTCGCCCTTGCGCTGAGTCACGCGGCCGGCTTGTACCTGGACTACGTCATTTTCGTGATCGCCATCGTCGGGGCCGCGGAGTCCTTCGGGCTGGTGACGCGAACCCTGGTGGCCGCGGCGTGCACCGACCCACTGACGGGACTGCTCAACCGGGCCGGCTGGGAGATCGGCACCGCCGATCTGCTGGCGCGGTCCCGGTCGAGGGCGGCCACCGTCACCGTGATCGCCGTCGACATCGACAACTTCAAACAGATCAACGACACCGACGGACATCTCGCCGGTGATGAGTACCTGATCCGCTGCGCGGCGCGCTGGCGAGAGTTGGCTCCCCGCAGTGCCGTCCTGGCCCGGTTCGGTGGCGACGAGTTCGCCTTCTGCATCGTCGACCGCGCGACGCCGACCATGGCCGAGCAGTTCGTCGCCGGCGTCCGCCTGCACACCCCGGACACGAGCGTCGGCACCGCATCGCACAGTGGCGAGACCGCCGACATCGCAGCGCTGCATGCCGCCGCCGACGCCGGCCTTTATGCCGCCAAACGCATAAAGCGTCCCGACACGCGTACGGATGCGGGACGCGGCGGTCAGGGACGCATCGGGTGGCTGTAGCGTGTCGGCGGTGAAGTCTTCTCGGGTGTACTCCTCCGTCATCCTCGCGGCCGGTGCGACCGCGCTGGCGCTGGTGGGACCGGGCGAGGCGGCCGCCGCCGGCTCGTGCCCGACCGCAGCGCCGGCCAACGCGGCAGCACCCGAGTGGACCCTGGCCGGGAACACCGGCAGCGTCGCGGTCACCGGATCCACGGACACGACGGCTCCGCTCGTGAAGGTGACGACACCGTTCAGCGTCGCGCAGACCCAGGTGCACACCCTGCGCGCCGGCAGCGGACCGGTGGTCCCTGCCACGGCCAGGGTTTCCGTCTGCTACATGGGCGTCGACGGGCGTGACGGATCGGTGTTCGACAACAGCTACGAACGCGGCGCCCCGGTCGACTTCCCGCTCGGCGGAGTCGTTCCGGGCTTCCAGAAGGCCATCGCGGGACAAAAGGTCGGGTCCACGGTCGCCGTCGCCATGACCTCCGCGGACGGCTACCCCAACGGTCAGCCCAGCGCCGGGATCCGGCCGGGCGACACGCTCGTCTTCGCGATCAAGATCCTCAGCGCCTCGAGCTGAGGTCGTGCGCTGCTAGCCTCCCCTCTCGTGGCCACTCGTGATCACGGCGACCCCGGGGATGCGCCCTCCGCGCCCCCTCCCCTGCTGCCGCCGACCAACCCCGCCCGTCGCTCCGCGGCGGAAGAGGCCCGCACCATCGCCGCCGCCACCAACACGGCCACGCTGGCCAGCTTGACCGCCGACGGTGACCCGTGGGCGTCGTTGGTGGCCTACGGGCTGCTGGGCGGGATGCCGGTGCTGTGCGTGTCGAACCTGGCCGAGCACGGCCGCAACCTGGCCGCCGACCCGAGGGCGAGCCTGTCGATCGTGGCGGTGAGCAACGACGCCGACCCACTGGCCGGCAGCCGAATCACCCTGGCGGGGGTGGTCGCCCGTCCCCCCGACGCCGAACGGGAGGCGGCCCGCGCCGCGTACCTGGAAGCGGTGCCGGCCGCTCGTTTCTACCTCGACTTCAGCGACTTCACCCTCTGGGTGCTCGCAGTGCGGCGGGTGCGCTGGGTCGGTGGCTACGGCCGGATGGACTCGGCCACCGGCGAACAGTACGCCGCCGCTTCGCCGGATCCGGTCGCACCGGCGGCGGCCCGGGCGCTCGCGCATCTCAACGCCGACCACGCCGCCGCCCTGGCCGCGATGGCCCGGGCTTTCGGCGGCTACCCCGACACCGAGACGGCCGTGTGCACCGGCGTCGACCGCTACGGCCTGGACCTGCGGGTGCACACGCCACGCGGGGTGGCCTACACCCGCGCCGGCTTCCCGGCACCGCTGAATTCCGCTGACCAATTGCGTTCGGCCACAGCAGATTTGGCCCGTTCCGCCGAGTCGACCGCGTAACCTGCGAGCGTGAAACGCGCGACACTGCCCTTTCCGGGCGGGGTCAGAGTGTGATCACGATCTTGCCGTGGACGTGCGGTCCGCGGCGCGACGAGTAGCCTTGCGCCACAAGCTCACCGCCGTGGCCCGGCTGTGACGCGCCGAGCGCGCTACAACTGTCCGGCGCCACCGTCGGTCGACGAACAGCTCCCCGCCCGTCACGAAGCTGCTGGCATCCGAGGCGAGAAACACCACCGCTGCCGCGATCTCCTCGGGCCGGCCCACCCGCCTCATCGTTACCAGGGCCGCTTGGGCATCCAGTAGGCCCTGTTTCTGCTCGGCCGGTATCAGCTCCGTGAGGCCAGGCGTTTCGACGGGGCCGGGCACGTTCGTGTTGACGCGGATGTTGCGGTCGACGAGTTCGGCCGCCCAGGTGCGGCCGAAGGAACGGATGGCGGCCTTGGATGCCGCGTAGGCGCCGAACGCCGGCGTCCCGTTATAGGCCCGTGGTCGAACTCGCCAGAATGACCGACGCTCCCGGCGTCAGCAGCGTCAGCAGCGTCTGCACCGTGAACACGGTGCCGGCGACATTGCGGTCGAACGTGTCGCTCAGGTGCTGTGCGGTGACCTCGCCCAGCGCCGCGAACTCGCCGCCGCCGGCGTTGGCGAACAGCACATCGAGGCGCTCGCCGCGCGCGCCGACCGCGTCGCGAAGGGCGTCCAGATCGTCCTGCTTGGTGACGTCGCCGCGTATCCCGGTCGCCGACGCGCCGAGCGTGCCGGTCGCGTCGTCGATCCCCTGCTGGCTGCGGCCGGTCACAAAAACATGCGCGCCTTCGGCGGCCATGGCGTGCGCCGTCGCCAGCCCGATGCCGGACGTTCCGCCCGTGACGACGGCCGTTTTGCCGCTGAGTTGGCCCACGATGGTTCCTTTCGACGGATGTTGCTGCGGAGATGTAACTACGTCCGGGTCCCATCCGTCGGCGAAGCCGCTCGGTGCACGCGGAATCGCTTGAGCCGCGAACTCTTTCCGGACACCAGTTCGACTCGGCTCGGGGGCAGGCGCAGGTGGGTGGCCAGCAACCGGATGACGGCGTCGTTGGCCTTGCCGTCGACGGCGCGCTCCCGGACGTAGATCGTCAGCTCGCCGTGGGGGCCGGTCTCGACGAGGGGGCCCTTGCTGCTGCCGGGTTTGACCTTGACGACGACGAAGTCGTTCACGGCGCATAACGCTACCGTCAGCGGTGTGCCGTCAGCCCGTCATGGCCCACCGGATGCCGCCGACCAGCGCGCGCCCGGCGGTGCGGCCCAGGATGCGCTCGATCGGCGGGAAGTACGGCAACAGCAGCGGTGTGCGCGCCCACGCCGGAAGCATCCCCACCGACGTCGCCGCCAGCACCGCGTAGGGCGCCCTGGCCGCCAGCGGCAGCGGCGGCGTCAGCAACAGATACCGGGCGGCGTCGCGTGCCGCCGACGTGCCGCGCAGCTCCGGACGGTATGCCGCGATACGCTCAGCCAGCTCATCCTCGGTGCGCGGCGGATCGACCACCCCGAGTCGGGTTGCCACATCCGCCATGTCCGCCACATAGGCGTCGCGACCGCTGCGGTCCAGCGGGGCGGCGCCGTACAGCTCGTGCGCCAGCAGGAAGCTGTCCACCTCGGTGATGTGAACCCACTCCAAAAGGTGCGGATCCGTGGCGGAATACGGCGTCCCGTCGGCCGCCACCCCATGCACCCGGCGGTGAATCCCCCGCACCCGATCGACGGCGCGCTGCGCGTCGGCCGCCGTCCCGAACGTCGTGACGGCCAAGAAGGTGCTCGTGCGCTGCAGTCGGCCCCACGGATCGCCCCGGTAGTTCGAGTGCTGGGCCACGCCGGCCATGGCCAGCGGGTGCAACGACTGCAGCAGCAACGCGCGCAGCCCCCCGACGAACATTGACGCGTCGGCGTTCACCCTGCGGATGGGGCGGTCCTCGTCGAACCACCGCGGCCCCGGCGTCTCATGGATCCGCGTCCGTTGGGCCGGGCCATCGGGGCCGGCAACCATGGCGAACAAGCTGGCGCCCAGCGATTCCCGCACCGCACCCAGCTGACTCAGCACCGCCACCTCTTCGACGGTACAACCGCGCTGACGATGCCGCTCCGATTACCCGATCGGCGCGGTGGGTAGTCATTCCCGGAGCCTCGGGGAAGACGAATGCGACATATGGATACGACCGCCCCTGTCAAAGCCGTGCTCATCACCGGCGCATCCAGCGGCATCGGCCACCAGGTCGCCCTGCGGTACGCGGCGCGGGGCTGGCGGCTGGTGCTGGTGGCGCGCGGTGCGGACGGCCTGGAGCGGGTGGCCGGTGAGTGCGCCGCCGCGGGCGCGGGCGACGACGTGCGGCCGTGACTCAGGAGGCGGATTCCATCTCCGAGATGCGTTGGGCGAGAGCAAGAATCCGCTCGGCGTTGCGCACGTGCAAACTCTCGATCATGCGGCCGTCGACGGTGATCACGCTGCTGCCCGCCGCCTGCGCCTGCTCGTAGGCCGCGACGACCTTACGGGCATCGGCCAACTCCCCCGGCGACGGGCCGAACAGATCATTGGCCGGCCCGATCTGGGAGGGATGAATCAAGGTCTTGCCGTCGAAACCCATTTCGCGGCCCTGACGGGCCTCGGCCCGGAAGCCTTCCTCGTCGGTGATGTCGTTGAACACACCGTCCAGCACCACCTTCCCGGCGGCCCTGGCCCCCAGCACCGACAACGCCAGCGCCGGCACGACCGGTGCGCGCCCGGGGACGTGCAGTGCGTGCAGATCGTTGACGAGGTCGTTGGTGCCGACCACCAGCGCCGCCAATCGCTCACTGGCCGAGGCGATCTCCTCGGCCTTGAGGAACGACCGGGGCGTCTCGATCATCACCCACAACTGCAACGACTCCGGCGCGCCGAGCCGCTCGAGCGTGGCGGCCAGCGCCCGGACCTGCTCGCCCGCCTCCACCTTCGGCACGAGCACCCCGCGGGCGGGCGAACCGGCCACCGCCGCCAGATCGTCGTCGTGCCAGTCGGTGCCCAGCCCGTTGATGCGCACCACGACCTCGCGGGGCCGGTAGCTTTCCGACGCGACCGCCTCGCACACCGTCGTTCGTGCGTCGGCTTTGGCGTCCGGGCCTACCGCGTCCTCCAGGTCGAAGATGAGCACGTCGGCGGGTAGCGTCTTGCCCTTCTCGAGCGCGCGGGCGTTGTTGCCGGGCAGGTAGAGGGCGGATCGGCGCGGGCGCGGTGTCGGTGCCATGGACTGGTTCGCTTCCTGTCGTCGAGTGCCGGGCTGCTCTCGTCTGCGGCGGGTGCATGCTGAGCGCAGCATAGGAGAAAGTACGCTTCGACCTCGATGAGGTAACTGGTGGCGGCGTCACGCCGGGAGGGAGAAACCGATGTCATCCTTTGGCTCGGCACGCACCGAGGGCGACAGCTGGGACCTGGCGTCCAGCGTCGGGGCGACCGCCACGATGGTGGCGGCCTCACGAGCGCTCGCATCGCGGGAGCCCGATCCCCTGCTCGACGACCGGTTCGCCGAGCCGCTGGTGCGCGCGGTCGGGCACCCGTTCTTCATCCGGATGCTGGACGGGCAACTCCCCGTCGACAACGACGATGCGCCCATGACATTGCAGCAGCGGCGCGAGCAGATGACGGTTCGGACCAGGTTCTTCGACGACTTCTTCCACGATGCGGCCGCCGCGGGGATACGCCAGGCCGTCATTCTGGCGGCCGGGTTGGACGCGCGGGCCTACCGGTTGGCCTGGCCGGCGGGCACGGTGGTCTTCGAGGTCGACCAGCCCGAGGTCATCGCCTTCAAGACCGACACGCTCGCCGCGCTGGGCGCGCAACCGACCGCCGAGCGGCGCACCGTCAGCGTCGACCTGCGCGATGACTGGCCGACCGCGCTGCGCGACAACGGCTTCGACGCCGCGGCGCCCACTGCCTGGATCGCCGAGGGTCTGCTGCCCTACCTGCCCCCGGAGGCTCAGGACCGGCTCCTGGACAACATCACCGCGCTCAGCGCGCCCGGCAGCCGGCTGGCCACGGAGAACATCACCGACATGAGCGTGTTCACCGACGAGCGTGCGCGGGCGATGCGCAGCACCTGGCGCAAGCACGGACTCGACATCGACGTCGCCGAACTGGTGTGGCTCGGGGAACGCCGTCCGGCGGCCGACCACCTGGGGTCGACCGGCTGGCGGGTCACCGTCCACCCCACCGATCAGGTGTACGAGAAGTACGGCTTCGTCGTTCCCGATAACGAGGTCCTGCAGGAATTCCGCGGCGCCATCAGCTATCTCAGCGCCGAATTGAACTGAGGCCCGCGGGCGGGCACCGGGGGCTTGCGGCAAGCCCCGGGGGTCGTCGCACAATTGTGCGTCCAGGCAACTGCGGCAGACGGGGGTGGTCGTGGCGGGCGCGCCGGTTCCTTTCGAAGTGCACGAGTCCGGCGCACTCCTGCACGGCACCAAGGCCGACCTCTCGGTGGGCGATTGCCTGGTGCCCGGGCGTCGGTCGAACTACGGCGCAGGACGCGTCGCCAACCACGTCTATGTCACGCGGACACTCGACGCCGCAGTGTGGGGAGCCGAATTGGCGCGAGGTGACGGTCGCGGCCGCATCTACATCGTGGAACCGCAAGGCGCACTGGAAGACGACCCGAACGTGACGGACAAGAAACTGCCCGGGAATCCGACTCGCTCCTACCGCACCCGAGAGGCGGTGCGAATCATCGGCGAGATCACGGACTGGGTCGGGCATTCCTCCCAACAGCTCCAGGCCATGCGCGACGGCCTGGCCGACCTCGAGCGGCGGGGCCTTGCCGTCGTCGACGACTGAGGCGAATCGGGAGCGACGCCGCGGGCGCCCGCCCGGGAAACCGCGGCTACCGGTGGGAAAAAGTGACCCGGCTAAGAACGCGTTTCGCGCCATTCCCGCTCGAACGGCAACCGCCAAGCATTGGGCGCGATCAACTGGTGAATGGCGTTGGGGCCCCAGGTGCCCGGCTGGTACATTTTGGCCGCCGGCGGATCGTTGAGTAGTTCTTCCGAACGCTCCCAAAGGGATTCGATGCCCTCAGCGGTGGTGAAGAGCGTGTGATCGCCGCGCATCGCGTCGAGGATGAGCCGCTCATAGGCCTCCAGCACGTCGACCACCGTCTCGATCTCCTGCGAGGAGAACTGCATCGACATCTTGTCCAGCTTCATGCCGGGGCCGGGCCGTTTGCCGTAGAACGACAGCGACACCTTGGAGTTGTCGGCGAGGTCGAAGGTGAGGTGGTCGGGTCCCTGGGTGCCCACCCCCGAGCCCGGCGGGAACATGGTGCGCGGCGCCTCCCTGAACGCGATCGAGATGATCCGGATTCCCTCGGCCATCTTCTTGCCGGTACGCAGATAGATCGGCACGCCGGCCCAGCGCCAGTTGTCGATGCCGACCTTGAGCGCGATGAACGTCTCGGTGTCGGAATCCTTGGCCACCCCGGGCTCTTGGCGGTAGCCGCTGTACTGGCCGCGCACCACGTCCGACGTCTCGATGGGCAGCATGGAGCGGAACACCTTGTTCTTCTCCTCGCTGATGGCGTACGGCTCGAGCGCCGTCGGCGGCTCCATCACCACGAACGCCATCACCTGGAACAGGTGGGTCACCACCATGTCCTTGTAGGCGCCGGTGCTCTCGTAGAAGTTCGCCCTGTCATCCAGGCCCAGCGCCTCGGGGATGTCGATCTGGATGTGGTCGATGAAGTTGCGGTTCCAGATCGGCTCGAACAGGCCGTTGGCCAAGCGGAACGCCAGGATGTTCTGGGCCGCCTCCTTGCCCAGGAAGTGGTCGATCCGGAAAATCTGGGATTCCTCGAACGTCTCGTGCAAGAAGTCGTTGAGGGCGACCGCGCTGGGCAGATCGGTGCCGAAGGGCTTCTCCATCACCACGCGGGATCGCTCGACGAGGTCGGCGTCACGCAGCATGTTGATGACTGCGCGCGCCGCGTTGGGCGGGACCGACAGGTAATGCAGCCGCCGCACCTTGGGCCCCAGGTTGTTCTCGGCCTCGGCGACCGCGGCCGCCAGCGCCTCGGGTCCGGCGCTCTGCGGCACGTAGGTGACGATCTTCGCGAAGTTGGACCACTGCTCGGGCGTCAGCTTGTGGATGCCGAACGCGTCGATCGCGGTCTTGGCAATCTCGCGGAACTCGTCGTCGCTGAGTTCCTCGAGCGATGTCGCGACGACTTGGATGTCGGGGGCGAGCTCGGACTGGTCGAGGTAGGCCAGACCGGGGATCAGCTTGCGCTTGGCCAAATCGCCCGTGGCCCCGAACAGGACGATGACATGGGGTTTGAGCGGCTGATGGTCGTGGCGGCGCGGGCGAGACTCTGGTGCCGGGTAGGAGATCGTCTGCGGTTTCTTGGTCACTCCCGCGATATTTCCACCGCCGCGCCATGTTCGCAGCCGGGCAGGTCAGCGGAGGTCGCGTGCGGCGTCGATCGCGCGGTAGATCCGCTGTTCGCTGACCGGTCGCGGCGTGCCGAGCTGCTGGGCCCACAGGCTCACCCGCAGCTCCTCGATCCCGCGGGCGATGTCGCGGACGTCGGCGGCCGCCTGTCGGGCCGGCGGCAGCGCGCCCAGCAGTTCGTCGTAGGCAACCTGCACGGCGTGGACCCGGGCCATCCGCTCCCGATCGGCCTCGGGCGCGTAGGGCAGCCGGTCGAGGCGCCGGCCGATGGCCGTCAGGTAGCGGGTCAGGTCGGCGAGGTGCGCGTACCCGGTCGCGGTGACGAACCCGGGCGGCAGCAGCCGGGCGAGCTGGGCGCGGACGTCGGCGATCGCGTCGGCCTGCGGCGGTGTGGGCCGGGCGGGCAGCGCCAATCGCACCTCCTGGGCGGCGGCCAGCACGCTCTCGGCGCGGCCCACGACGTCGGCGGTCGTCGCGGGCAACGCCCGCGCCACCCGCTCGCGCAGCGCGGCGAACTCCGCGAGCGTCCACACCGGCCCGGGCACCAGCACATCCACCGCGGCGTCGGCGCAGTCGTCGAGCAGCGCGGACAGCGACCCGTCCGGATTCGTCCCCAGCGCCAAGCGGGTGCGCGGACCCAGCTGGCGCTCAACCGTTTTGGCCGGCGACGGCGCGCTCAGCCGCAACAGCCTCCGGATGCCGGGTCCCATCGCCCGGTCCTGCTCGGCCGGCGTTGCGAACACGCTCACGTCGACCGAGGAGCCGGCGTCGACGAAGGCCGGGAAGCCCTGCACCGCGCGCCCGCCCACCGTGCGCTCCACGACGCGCGGCAGTTGCTCCAGGTCGTCCGGCCAGGCGCGCAAGCCGTTCCGCTCGAGGCCGCCGGCGACCGCGTCGGCGACGGCGTGCCGCGCCACGGCATGCAGCCCCTCCTGCAGCGCCTGCAGGTCCTTGCCGCGGGCGACCTCGGTGCCGTCCGGCGACTCGACGGCGAACGTCACCCGCAGATGCGGCGGCAGCTTGTCGAGGTCGAAAGCGTCGAGGGGCACCAGAACGCCGCTGCGGCGGCGCAATTCGCGCTGCAACGCCGGCAGCAGCGGCTCCCCGGCCGGATCGATGCCGGCCAGCACCGCGCGTGCGGCGTCGGGAGCGGGAACGAAGTTGCGGCGCAGATCCTTTGGCAGCCCGCGGATGAGTGCGGTCACCAGCTCCTCGCGCAGCGCCGGCACCTGCCAGGCGAACTCTTCGCCGCCCAGGCGGGTGAGCACGTCGAGCGGGACGTGGACCGTGACGCCGTCGTCGGCGGCGCCGAGCTCGAACCGGTAGGTCAACGGCAGCGCGACGTCACCCGCCCGCCAGGTGTCAGGCCGCTCTGCATCGAAAGCGTCGGTGCGCAGCAGGTCGTCGCGGGTCAACGTCAGCAGGCCGGGTGTGCTGTGCCGCTGCTTCTTCCACCACGCGTCGAAATGCCGCGCCGAGACGACCTCCGCGGGGACGCGCGCGTCGTAGAACGCGTAGACCTCGTCGTCACCGACCAGCAGGTCCCGGCGACGGGCCCGCTCCTCGAGCTCCTCGAGTTCGCTTCGCAGCCGCGCGTTGTCGCGGAAGAAATGGTGGCGGGTTTGCCAGTCGCCTTCCACCAGCGCGTGGCGGATGAACAGCTCCCGTGCCACCGCCGGCTCCACCCGGGCGTACCCGACGCGGCGGCGCGCCGCCAGCGGCAGGCCGTACAGCGTCACCCGCTCGAAGGCCAGCACCTCGCCGCGCTCGGCGTCCCAGTGCGGTTCGCTGTAGGTGCGCTGCACCAGATCACCCGCGACCCGCTCGACGATTTCCGGCTGGACCCGCGCGGCGGTCCGCCCGTAGAGGCGACTGGTCTCCACCAGCTCGGCCACCACAACCCACCGAGGCGGCCGCTTGGTCAGCACCGAGCCGGGCGCCAGGACGAACCGCGAGTTGCGCGCGCCCAGGTATTCGCGGGAGTCCTCGCGGCGCATGCCCACGTGCGACAGCAACCCGGCCAGCAGCGCCGCGTGCACGCGCGCCGGATCGGCCGGCTCATCGGATTCCATGATTCCGAGGTCGCGGGCGATGCTGCGCAGCTGCCCGACGAGGTCCTGCCACTCGCGGATGCGCAGGTAGTGCAGGAATTCCTGGCGGCACATACGGCGGAACGCATTACCGGACAGCGTCTTTCGCTGCTCACGCAGGTAGCGCCACAGGTTGAGGTAGCTCACGAAGTCCGAGTGCTCGTCGGCGAAGCGGGCGTGCTTCTGGCGGGCGGCGTCCTCGCGGTCGGCGGGGCGCTCCCGTGGGTCGGGGATCGTCAGCGCCGCCGCCAACACCAAGACCTCGCGCACGCAGGCCTCGGTTTCGGCTGCCAGGATCATCCGGCCCAGCCGCGGGTCGACGGGCAGCCGCGCCAGGCGCCGGCCGAGGTCGGTGATCGCGCCGTGGGTGTCGAAGGCGCCGAGTTCGGCCAGCAGTTGCACGCCGTCGCGCACGCTGCGCCGGTCCGGCGGGTCGAGGAACGGGAAGTTCTCCACGTAGCTGGGTGGGGCCCCGAGCTGCAGCGCCGCCATCTGCAACAGCACCGCGGCCAGGTTGGTGCGCAGGATCTCGGGGTCGGTGTAGCGCGGGCGGGCCGTGAAGTCCTGCTCGGAATAGAGGCGGATGCACACGCCCGGCGCGACTCGGCCGCACCGGCCGGCCCGCTGCGCGGCCGAGGCCTGCGAGATCGGTTCGATGGGCAGCCGCTGCACCTTGAGGCGGCGGCTGTAGCGGGAGATGCGGGCGTTGCCCGGGTCGACGACGTAGCGGATACCCGGCACGGTCAGCGACGTCTCGGCGACATTGGTCGCCAGCACGACGCGGCGCCCGGAATGCGGCGCGAACACCTTCTGCTGCTCGGCCGTCGGCAGCCGGGCGTACAGCGGTAGCACCTCGGTGTGTTTCAAACCGCCCAAAGCTTCAGCGGTGTCGCGGATTTCGCGTTCACCGGACAGGAATACCAGGACATCGCCGGACGGCTCGGCCTCGAGCTCACCGATGGCGTCGACGATGGCCTCGATCTCGTCGCGGGTCTCGGTGCGCACGATCTCGTGGTCGGGATCGTCGGGATCGTCCTCGGCGCCGGACGTGACGGGCACCTCCAGCGGGCGGTACCGGATCTCCACCGGGTAGGTGCGCCCCGACACCTCGACGATCGGCGCGCCACCGAAGTGCGCCGAGAAGCGTTGCGGCTCGATGGTCGCCGAGGTGACGAGCAGCTTGAGGTCCGGGCGGCGCGGCAGCAGCTCACGCAGGTAGCCCAGCAGGAAGTCGATGTTGAGGCTGCGCTCGTGGGCCTCGTCGAGGATCAGCGTGTCGTAGCGCAGCAGGCGGCGGTCGCGCTGAATCTCGGCGAGCAGGATGCCGTCGGTCATCAGCTTGACCAGCGTGCGGTCGCTGACCTGGTCGGTGAACCGGACGGCGTAGCCGACGGCGTCGCCGAGCGGGCTGCCCAACTCGTCGGCGATGCGCTGGGCGACGGTGCGGGCGGCCAGCCGGCGCGGCTGGGTGTGGCCGATGGTGCCGCGGACACCGCGGCCGAGTTCCAGGCAGATCTTGGGCAGCTGCGTGGTCTTGCCCGACCCGGTCTCCCCGGCGACGACGACCACCTGGTGTGACCGGATGGCCTCGGCGATGTGCCCGCGCCGCTCGCTGATCGGCAGGTCGGGGTAGGTGATCGTCGGCACCGCGGCGTGCCGGTTGGCGACGAGCGCTTCGGCCGCACCGACCAGGTCGGCCAGCTGCCGCAGCGCGCCGGGCTTGGCGCCGCGAAGGTTCTTCAGGCGCCGGCCCAGGCGTGCGGCGTCGCGGATGGTCAGGCCGTCGAGGCGTTCGCGCAGCTCCTTGACGGTCGGTTCGGCCACCCGAGCCAGGGTAGGCGGCGTCGGGCGGGCCGGGTCATGAGACGGTCGCAACATGACCACTGTTGACAACCCGATTCCGCCGCAGGACCTGTCCGGGATCGTCGGGCACCGGTTCGTCTACACCTACGCCAACGGTTGGCGCTATGAGATGTACGTGAAGAACGATCACACCATCGACTACCGCATCCATTCCGGCCATGTCGGTGGGCGGTGGGTCAAGGGCCAGCAGGTCGATCTGGTACAGCTCGACGAGGACAGCTTCAAGATCTCGTGGACCGAGCCGAATGGGACCTGCGTGGCGGTCAACGTCATGCCCGGCAAGCGGCGCCTGCACGGCGTGATCTTCTTCCCGCAATGGATTCGGGAGCGCGGCGAGCGCACGGTGTGTTTCCAGAACGACCACCTCGACCGGATGCGCGCGTACCGCGACGAGGGGCCCACCTACCCGATCTATGTGGTGCCCGAATTCGCCCGCATCACCCTGTTCGAACACCTCGGCGTCGACGACGAGTCGGTGATCGACACCGCGCCCGGCGAGCTTCCGCCGGGCTGGGCCGACCGCACGAACTGAGGCCCATGCTCGGCGCCACTAGGGTGCAGCTATGAGCCTGGTGACCTATGCACTGGACGACCATGTCGCCACCCTCACCCTGAACCGTCCCGAGGCGCGCAACGCGATCAACGGGGCCATGCGCCAGGACATCAACGCGGCCTGGGATCGGTTCCGCGACGACCTGGACGCCTGGGTGGGAATCCTGACGGCCACCGGCGATGTCTTCTGCGCCGGCGGTGACCTCAAAGACGGCGAGGGTTCGGTCGGCACCTTCGGCGGCACGTTCTGGGAGAAGCCGACGATCAATTCCTTCGAGTCCGGCATGGAGCTGTTCAAGCCGACGATCGCCGCGGTGCACGGGCCGTGTATCGGCTACGGGTTGACCGGAATCCTGTTCTGCGACTTCGTGATCGCCAGCACCGAGGCCACGTTCTGCTTTCCCGAGGTCGCGCTCGGGGTGCCCACGATCGTCGGCGCCATCCGGCTTCCCCAACGGGTGGGCTGGGCCAACGCCATGGAGTTGCTGTTGACCGGCAAGCCGATGAGCGCGCAGCGGGCCAAGGAGGTCGGGCTGGTGTGGAAGCTGGTCGAACCCGGCGACCTGCAGGCCGAGGCGCGGGCGTGGGCCCGCACCCTCACCGAGGCCGCTCCCCTGGCCCAGCGGGCCACCAAGGAGGTGGCGTGGCGGACCGCGGACATGGGCTGGATCGAGTCGGTGCGCTTCGGCGAGACCATGCGCAAGGTGGCCGCGATGACCGAGGATGTGGCCGAAGGCATTCAAGCGTGGCGCGAGAAGCGCAAACCCCGGTGGCGCGGCCGCTGATCCGTGGCGCCGCATCAGTAGCAGTCCGGATAGGCCAGCATCGCGCTGGAAACCAGCTGCAGGGTGTCGCTTGTGCTCGTGGCCATCCGCGCCGCCATCTCCTGGTCCACCTGATCGGTCGAGTCGCCCTGCCGGAGCAGGCGGCACGCTTCGTGCGCGTTGTCCAGGAGCAGCTGCCGATTCACGATCACGTATCCCAGCGCCCGCATGTGGTCGAGGAACCGTTGATCGCCAACGGGATCGGCCGCTTGCGGCGCGAGGCTCGACCGCGGCGACTCGAGGGGGCCCGCGGGGGCCGGGACGGTCACGGTCGTGGGGGCCGGCTCGACGGTGACGGTCGGCGGGGTGGCCTTGACCGTGACCGTGGGCGGGGTGGCCCTGACGGTGACGGTCGCCGGGGCGGCCAGTGCGGCGGGGGCTTTCCTGGCGGGCGTCGCGGTGACTTCGCCCGGCCGGTGGGCGACCGGCGGCGACTGTCGCCAGTCCTCGTGCCCGCGCACCAGGACCCACCCGACGGCGCCGATCGCGAACGCGCACAACGCGCCCAGCGCCGCGAAGACCGCCGCCTGCGCCCACGCCATGCGCCAGGAATGGCGCTCGACGGGCATGGCCTCGCCGTCGTCGAGCGACCACGCCAGTTCCGGTGCGGCCTGCGTCGACGGTGGCACCACGGCTGTCGCGCCGTCGTCGTCCTCTTCATCCACACTCGCAGTGTGCACGGACGGTCCGACAACCCCGCGGCGGCACGGCGCCGGCGAACAATTATCGGGCAGATCGCAACACTGACGCCGCGTCGCGTGGTTCCGAATCTGTTCGGGCTGTGACGATGTCGTCGGTGGGCCGCTCCGTTGGGTACGGTGCACCGGTTCGGTCGCGCGGCTTTCAGCAAAACTCCCAGCCCACATGCGGGCTTCGCGCATCCCAGCGCTGTACGGTTCGGCGTATGGGGTACACGTCGCACCGTGCGGGCCGCTTGGCGGCGCTTGTCGTCGTCGCTGCCATGGCACCGGCGATGGTGGTGTTGGCAAGTCCGGCAAGCGCCGACGATGGCCCGGACCCGACTCAGGAGGTCTGCGGCGCCTACAACTTGGGTGTTCCCCCCGAGCAGATCGCCGAGGGACTCGAGCGCGGGGACGGGCGGTACAACTATTGGCGCGCGCAGCAGACGACGATGTGGCCGATCCTCGAAGGCGATTGCGGCTGAAGGCGCCCCACAACGTCGGCAGCCGACGCCAGATCTTGTCGGTGCCACGACGTACCGTTCGGTCTGCGGGAGAATCCGAGCGGTCGTCGACGGGAGGGTGGCATGACGGTCTTTTGGTGGCTGGTAGCCCTGGCGGCCTGCGTCGGGATGTATCACGCCGTTCGGGTCCTCACGGCCAGGAGCGGCAACCGCCGCGAGGTGTCACCGTGGGCGAACGAGGAACTCGCGCGCCGCGCCGACCAGCAAAACCGTTGGGCCCAGCGCGGCGACGCCCGGGGTGTCTACGGTGTCGAGGGCGCCGAGATGATGAGATGGGTCGACCCCGAACCCGACGTCAAGGCGGAGCTGGACAGGGCCGCCGACCACCCCGAGACCGCGACCATCGTCCACACGCAGGCGGATCTGGATGCCTTGCTGACGGAGAAGCCGCCGTGTTGGCGTGGGCGGCATTCGCGTCGGTGCCGGTGCAGCGACGCGACAAACAGCGGTCGCGGCTGCGCGACGATCAGCTCGGCTACGCCGCTCCCAGCGGCGAGCGCGCGGCCGGCGGCGCGGAGGTGGGCCGGTTCGTCCTCGATCGCATGGACGAAATGATCGTGCTGATCAAGCATGTCGAGGACTTCATGCTCACCCCGGCGTTCGCCGGGGTGTTCGGCGAGCCCGGCGACGAGAGCAGCGCGGACGCGGAGGGCATCGTGCACACCGTCAACCGGCGGATGGACTATCACGACCGATTCCTGGGCATGGTGGAGCGCTGTCGCGGCCTCGGCGGTCTCCAGCGAATATGCGCCGCTGCTGGACGATCTGGCGCAACTCTTGGACGTCCCGGTCGCCGCTACCGCACCTTCATCGACGACTTCGTCGACCGAGTCCAGGAAATACCAGCGATGTTGCAGTACGCGCACGGCACCATCGCTTTGGATCCCGTGGTGCTCCACATGGACGTCGAGGATGGGCTGATCAGACGAATCCGGTTACAACTCAACGCGATTGCGGCGCACTGATGGCCTGGCGTGACGCTCCGGGGCGCGGATTACCCGAGCCACGCAGGCGTGGCCTGCGCGGGCCCGCGAGGACGGCGTGGTGCGAAACCCACCCCATGACGTGGTGGATGCCCGGCTGGCGCGCGGGGCGAAACCGGGCGGCAACAGCCGGCCCGCGTGCCTAGTAGAGGGTGGTGGTGTTGGCGCCGTAGTCGATGTAGGTCGGGAAGATCGAGTAGGGCGCATAGCCGGTGTTCATCAGCCCGCTTGAAATGGGTGTCGGGTAGTAAGAGTTGGGCGGTGTGATGCCCGGGGTGGGGCCTTCATAGCCGTATGAGTAGAGCGGAGTACCCCCGGGCGTCGAGACCGTGATCAACGTCCCGGGTGCGGGATTGCCGAGGACGGAGGTCGGGAAGGTCCCCTCCACACCGCCGGAGTCGACGATCGACGGGACGTTGGTGTAGGTGGTGTTGCCGACCGTGACGTTGAGGTCGGTGACCGGCGAGCCCTGCAGTGTGGCCACCGGGTTGGTCAACCCCAACTGCGCCGGTGTCCCGAAGCTCAACGACGGGGTACTGCCTGTTTCGTTGATGAGCAGACCCTGGTCCCACGACGAGTTCGCGAAGTGCTGGGTCGGGATGCTCGGCCCGGGGCCGCCCGCGTTCGGCCCGACCCCGAGGATGCCCTGCGCGCCGTCGCCGGCGAAGAAGTTCTGGAACGAGAAGCCGTAGTTCTGCAGGCCCTGCAGACTCGTCGGGAAGGCGAACAGTTCGACGTTGACCGGAGTGGAGTTGGTGACGACCCCGCCACCGAAGTTCACCGGCATGTTGTACGTGGCGTACAGGTAGTCCAACCCGCCGCTGTAGCCACCCATGCCGAAGCCGGTGGGCAGGCCATTGCTGAACAAACCGAAGAGTCCGCCGACGTCCTGGTAGGGAACCACCAGGCCGGTGGATCCGGTGTCGACCAGCAGCGGGATGCTTCCGCCGCTGCCGACGGAGGCGTTCACGATGGGCTCGGTGCCGCCGACGATCGTCAGCGGAACGGTGGCGCTGCCGTTGGAATTGATCACCGCGCCGGTGCTCGCATTGGTGGTGGCAGCGGCGCCGGTGGTAACCCCCGTACCGATCAGCGGGCGCCCGAACAGCATCTCGGTGGGCGTGTTGATCGCCCCGATGATGTCCGAGCGGACCTGGCCGACGGCCACGTTGACGCTCTGTTCGGCGCTGGTGAGCGCCCCGCCGACGGAGCCGCTGTTGGCCGCCGAGGTCAGCGAGCCGAGCGCCGAGCCGACCGGGCTGGCGGCGACCGCGCCGCTCAGCTGGGCCGACGCGCCCTGCATCGCCGCCTGCCAACTCGGCAGCTGCGCGGCGGCGGCGGACACGCCGCCGTGGTAGCCGACCATCGCGGCGACGTCCTTGGCCCACATCGCCTCGTACTCCGCCTCCGTGGCCGCGATCGCCGGGGCGTTCTGCCCGAACAGGTTGGAGACGACCAGCTGCACCAACTGGTTGCGGTTGGTCAGCACCAGTTCGGGGTGTACGACGGCCGACAGCGCCGCCTCGAACTCACCGGCCACAGCCTGCGCCTGGGCGGCGGCGGTCTGGGCTTGGGCGGAGGCCGAGCTGAGCACGTTCGTGTACCGGGCAGCGGTCTCCAGCATCGCCGTCGACGCGGGACCCTGCCACGCCTGGCCGGCCAAACCGGCGGTGACCGAGGAGAACGACTGGGCCGCCGAACTCAACTCGCTGGCCAACCCGTCCCAGGCCGCCGACGCGGCCAGCATCGGTCCCGAACCCGCGCCGGAATACATCAACGACGAGTTGATCTCGGGTGGTGACGTCAGAAAACTCATCCCCGCTGGTGTCCTTCCCCTCCACAACACCCCACCTGTTACCGGTGACGGGCTTCTCACGCTCTGAGGCGACAGCGATCGGAAGCATCACGACAGCCGGTGAATGAACCCTACGATAGCGCGACCCGAAAAATCTTGAATTCAAGCTAATAGACGTATGTCAATAGGGTCGGGCACGGTCGGTAATGGCATCGATCCAGCTCAGGGGTAATTGGAGCGGGCGAAATGTTATCCATTTCACGTTGCGCGCGGCGAAACTCGGACGATTGGCTCCGTCCGTGCACGGGCATGCCTTCGCCCATGCAGACGCCGGAAACAATGGAATACGCGCCGGGTCGCCTCGCGGACGTTTACCGCGGTTCGGCGCCGCGCACGTGCAGCCCGACGCCCGTGCGGCCGTCGGGCCCCTCGCCGCTCTGCTCGCCGGGCACGGCGCCACCGTGGTGGCGCCCGACTGGAACTCCCGCGCGCCCGACGGCGGTCGCGGTGAGCTGTTGCGGTCCGTCGAGTTCGCGCGGTCGTGCGCCGGCGGCGACCACCGCATCGTGCTCGTCGGATGGTCGTTGGGGGGCGCCGCCGCCGCGGGCCTGACACTCGCGGCTGCCCGCCTCGACGTCTTGCTGGCGCACACGGTCTGCCTCGCCGGCGCCGTCATGGTCGCCGATCCGATCTCCGGTCACCGCGCGACCGACCAACTGTCGGCCGACCGCGCCGGTACCCCGTTCACCTTGCTGCACGGCGTGCACGACGACGTCGTTCCCCTCGCCGCCAGCAGGGAATTCGCCGCCCGCCTCCGCGAGGTGGGTTGGCCGGTGGAACTGCACGAGCTGGGCGCCGATCATGGGACCATCGCCGGAGCCGCGTACGACCGCGTCGCGGAGCGCTTCGGCCCGGCCACCGACGAATCGGCCCTGCGCGTGGCAGAAGAGGTGGCCGGGAAGATCGCGGCGACGTCGGCCCGCCCGCCACCGGGGGCATCCTGACTCGGATCTCCACGGGGGCAATCGTTTTCGTCGGATGTGAATAGCTGCGCTTGTCCGAACGCATCCGGTTCGGTGATACTACGGGAGTGTCGACCGCAGAATCCGCGCTCATCAGTTTCGCCGCGGGCCTTGCGCTCGCCGTAACCGCCGCGCCGGTGGGCGTGTCCGGTGCGGTCTTCCTGCTGCCCTTCCAGATGAGCGTCTTGCAGGTCCCCAATCCCGCGGTCACCCCCACGAATCTGCTGTTCAACATCGTCGCCATCCCCGGCGCCTTGGCCCGTTACCGGACGAAGGCTCCACTGGGCAGCCCGCTGACCGCGCTGCTGCTCGCCGGCACCGTGCCCGGAGTCATCGGTGGTGCCGTCATCCGGGTCTTCCTCATTCCCGGGCCGCGACTGTTTCGCCTCGTCGTCGCGCTCCTGCTGCTGCCCCTCGGAATCCGGCTGTGCCTGCCCAACCGAACGCGCCGCCGTCCTCGGCGGCGGCCGTCGGGCGAACCGTCGAATCGATCCGTCACCGCGCTGGCCGTGGTCGTCGGCGTCGTCGGGGGGATCTACGGCATCGGCGGAGGATCGCTGCTCAGCCCGATCCTGGTCGCCCGGGGCCTGCCGATCCCAACCGTCGCGCCGGCGGCCCTGACATCGACCTTCGTCACCTCGATCGCCGGTGCCCTCACCTACGCGATCCTGGCCGTCACCCACCCGGGTCACGACATCGCACCCGACTGGGTCATCGGAATCGCCGCCGGCGTCGGCGGACTCATCGGCGGCTACCTGGGCGCCCGACTGCAACCACTGCTGCCCGACTCCCTACTGCGCGCCTTTCTCGGGGTCGTGGCCATCGCAACGGCTGCGCTCTACGTCGTCCAGTGAGGCGCGCAAACCCTTGTCACACATAGAAAGTCATCGAGCCGTTGCCGCCGTTGGACAGGTACACCGGGTGCAGGAGGAAGGGCAGCGCCCCGGTATTCATCAGGGCCGTGTTCGGCACCGCGGTCGGGTAATAGTTGCTGTTGTAGTTGTACACGTAGAGCGGCGTCGTGAGATTGCCCGGCGCGTAGACGTAAACCTCCTGTCCCGGTTGTACATTCACCAACGACGGGAGGGTTCCGTGCACGCCGCCGGTGTCGATGATCGAGCCGACCTGGAAGGTCGGGTACTGCGCGGGGCTGCCGTACGGGCCGCCGACCGTCACGTACAAGTCGGTGATCGGCGCTCCGGTGATCGTGGCCAGTGTAGGCAGGCCCTGCGGGGCCGGGCCGAAGTCGAGATAGGTCGTGGTGCCGAGGACCTCGTTGATGAGCACGCCCTGGCTCAGGCTCCCCGGCAGGGCCGTGATCGGGCTGCTGGGACCGGGACCCAGCGCGTTGGGTCCGACACCCAGGACGCCGACGACTCCGTTGGGGGCGAAATAGTCGCTGAACGAGGTGGGGAACGACGACAGGCTCGTCGGCCAGGAGAAGATGGGGACGTTGTAGGCGGTCGAGGCGGCGACGACGCCGTTGCCGAAATCCACCGGCCCCTGGAACGTGAGGTAGAAGTATCCCAGTCCCCCGCTGTATCCGCTCGTGCCGAACCCGGTGGGGATGCCCAGGTGCTGAATCCCGATGTATTGGAGCGGAATCACCAGCCCCGTCGAGCCGGTGTCGAGCAGCAGGGGCACGCTCTGTCCGCCGTTGACCGAGGCGTAGACGATGGGTTCGATGGTCTTGTACATCGTCAGGGGGACGGTGACGTTCTGCGGGGCGTCGGCACCGGGTGCGCCGAGGGCGCCGTTGTTGCCGAGCAACCAGCCGCCGATGCCGCCCGCCCCACCGTATGCGGTGGACCCGCCGGTGCCACCGGTTCCGCCGTTGCCGATCAGCCCCGCCGGGCCGCCCGGCCCTCCGGCTTGCGTTCCCGTGCCCGATCCGCCGTTTCCGCCGTTGCCCCAGAGGATTCCGCCGGGCCCGCCGGCCTGGCCGGTCCCGGGGGCGCCGTCGGTTCCGTTGCCGATGAGCGGGCGACCCAACAAGGTGTTGGTGGGCGCGTTGATCACGTCCAGGACGGTCTGTTCGGCTCGGCCGAGTTCGACCTGCAACGCCACGGCGGGATTGGCCAGTGCGCCGGAAACTCCGGCGGACAGACCCTCCAGGGTCGCCGGCCAGGACGATAGTTGTGCCGCTGCCGCCGAGGCGCCGCCGTGGTAGCCGATCATCGCGGCGACGTCGGTGGCCCACATGCTTTCGTATTCGGCTTCGGCGGCCGCGATCGCCGGCGCGTTCTGCCCGAACAGGTTCGAGACCACCAGGCTTACGAGTTGGCCGCGGTTGGCGGCAACGGCCAGCGGGTGCACGGTGGCGGCCCGGGCGGATTCGAACGCCCCGACGATCGCCTGCGCCTGGGTCGCGGCCGTTTCGGCCTTCGCCTGCGCGGCGGTCAGGAATGACGTGTAGCGGGTTGCGGCGGCCAGCATCGCCGCGGCGGCCGGCCCCTGCCACGCTTGACCGGCCAAGCCCGAAGTGGTGGACGAAAACGCCTGGGCGGCCGACCCCAGCGCGTCGGCCAGCCCGTCCCACGATGCCGCCGCGGCCAGCATCGGGCCCCCGCCCGCACCGGAGAACATCAGCGCGGAGTTGGTCTCCGGGGGCCAGGTGAAAAAGCTCATCCCGTAGCGTCCTTTCGGGTCTCCTGACGTTTCTGTGGGTCTGGTTTCATGCTGCTCGACCGGGCAGTGCGGGGCATAGGCCGCCGCGGGTGAGCATGGCCATGCCGATCATCGCCTCAGGGCTGTGAAACCCGTACGCACGCGTGGTCAATGCCCGCAGGTGGGTGTTCGTCGCCTCTGAGCGGGCATTCGACAGTTGGTGGTCGAGAGTGTTGCCGATGAGCTCCTTGTGACGGCGGACGGTGCGGGCTACGGCAACGAATTCCGGGATGCGCGAGTGCGACGCCCAGGACAACCAACCGGCCAGCAGGCGATGGCCGTCGCGGCCTTTGACCCGAAACACTTCGCGGAGTTGCTCTTTGAGCAGATACGCCCGATACAGCGTGGCGTTGGTAGCCGTGATCGACGCGAGGCTGGTGCGTTGCTCACCGGTCAGATCGGCCGGGTTCTTGCGGGTCGCCCACATCGCGTGCCGGTCGCGGACACCGGCGCGGGCCATGGTACGCACCCGCACCTTGTCGAGGGCCTTGAGCGCCCAGGCCACGACATGAAACGGATCCAGGCAGATCACCGCACCCGGGGCCCGGTCCCGCAGCACGGCGTGAATCCATTCCGCCCCATCACAGCTGACGTGAGTCAACGCCGCGGCACGTTGGGCGCCGAGCTGGTCGAAAAACCGGCCCAAGGTGTCCTGGTTGCGGCCTTCGGCTGCCCACACCAGCCGGCCTGTCGTGTGATCGATGACGCAGGTTACATAGCGGTGGCCTTTGCGGTAGGCGATCTCGTCGATGCCGATGCGGGTCAACCCGGCCAGCAGGTCGTTGGTGTCGCGGCCATCGGCGACCACCCGGCCCACGATCGCGGCGATGGTGCGCCAGGCCACCCGCAAAAACACCGCGACCACACTGATCGCGGCATGCGCGGTCAACCACGCGGCTGTGTCCTCAAACGCCCAGGTGTGACGGGCCCCGGGCCGCGCCCAGGGCAGGTGGGCCACCACCACTCCATGCTCGGGGCAGGCTACCCGCGGCGCTGCGGCCTGCAGATAGGCCTTCGTCGTCCCCAGATCCAGGGTGCGCCAGCGCCTGATCCCCTCCCCGCCGTCATAGCCCGCACAGCGTTTGCGGCACCGCGAGCACCGGCTGGCCTGGTTCGCCTTGGGCCGCACCTCAAACACCAGCACCTCGCTGGTCACCGGCTGTTTTCCGCGCGAAGTCTCCGTCTCGATCATCACGTCATCGACGACCATGTCCTGGCCATCGAGGACCGTCGCGAATACCCTGGATTTACCCAACGCCGTACACCCTCCTTCGTCTTGAACCCGATAACAGTCCAAAACGTAAGCAGGACACGGCGTTGGGCCACAAGCCCCCTGGTCACAGACCCACGACTACGGCAGAAGAGCCGTCCTTTCGCCGAATCCGCTGTTGCCGCAACGCGGATCGTACGACGGGAAACGCCAACACCCGGGGGCGTTACCGCACCGGCATAGCAAACTCAAAGAAAGCGTGGTCCACCGGTGAGCGTGCCTCGCACGCAAGGCAATTCACGCCACGCGTCAGTAGAAGGTCATCGACCCGTTGCCGGCGTTCGAGAGGTACACCTCATGATCGAGGAACGGCAGGGCCCCGGTGTTCATGAGGCCGCCCGGGTAATACATCGGGTAGTAATCGGTGTTGTAGGTGTACGAGTACAAGGGCGTCGTGTTGCCGGGAGCGTAGACGTCGACGACCGATCCCGACGACACGTCGAGCGGGATCGTTCCCTGCACGCCGCCCGTGTCGATGATCGAGGGCAGGGAATTCACGGAATAGGGGCTGCCGGTCGGCGGGGTGACCGTGACGTCCAGGGCGGTGATCGGCGCCCCGTTCACCGTGGCTATGCCGCTGCCTGTGGGCGGTGGCCCGAAGATCATGTTGGTATTCGTCCCGGCGGACGTGGTCTCGTTGATCAGCACGCCCTGGCTGAGGCTGCCCGGCAACGCCGTGAGCGGGCTGCTGGGTCCGGGGCCGCCCGCGTTCGGCCCGATGCCCATCACGCCGACCACCCCGTCGGAGGCGAAGAACTGGCTGAAGGAAGTCGGGAAATTGGCCAGACTCGTCGGCCAGGAGAAGATGGGCACGTCAACGGCGGTCGGCGAGGTCACGATCCCGCCGCTGAAGTTCACCGGGGCGTTGAACGTCAGGTAGACGTAGTCCAGCCCGCCGCTGTAGCCGCTCAGGCCGATCCCGGTGGGCAGGCCGAGGTTCCAGATGCCGATGTCTTGCAGCGGGATCACCAGGCCGGTGGATCCGGTGTCGACCAGCAAAGGCACGTTCGGTCCGCCGTTGACCGAGGCGTAGACGATCGGCTCGGTCGTGCCGTACATCGTCAGCCCGACCTGTCCGGTGGTCGCGCCGCTGCCGTTGGCGCCGGACGTGCCGGGGCTGCCGAACAAAAGGCCGCCCTGCCCGCCGGGCCCGCCGTAGGAACCGGTCCCGCCGGTGCCACCGATACCGCCGTTGCCGAACAGTCCAGCCGCGCCGCCGGCCCCGCCGGGGTGGTTCGGGCCGCCCGACCCGCCGGTGCCGCCGTTTCCCCACAGGATCCCGCCGGCCTGGCCGGCCTGCCCCGTGCCGTTGGCGCCGCTGGCGCCGTTGCCGATCAGCGGGCGCCCCAGCAACGTGTTGGTGGGGGCGTTGATCAGGTTCACGATGGTCTGCTCGGCCTGGCCGAGGTCGGCGCTCAGGGTTTGCGCCGGGTTGGTCACCAGCCCGGCCACGGGATTGCCGGCGGCCACCGACGTCACCGCCGCGGCCACCGGATTCGTGCCGAGAGCGCCAGAGAGTTGGGCCGACAGCCCCTGCAGCGTGGCCGGCCAGGCCGCGATCTGGGCGGCCGCGGCCGACACGTTGCCGTGGTAGCCGATCATCGCCGCCACATCGGCGGCCCACATCTGCTCGTACTCGGATTCCATGGCCGCGATCGACGGCGCGTTCTGCCCGAACAGGTTCGAGACCACCAACTGCACCAACTGGTTCCGGTTGGTGGCCACGGCCAGCGGGTGCACGATGGCCGCCCGGGCGGACTCGAAGGCGCTCACGACCGCCTGGGCCTGGGTGGCCGCCGTCTGGGCCTGGGCCTGCGCTGCGCTCAAATACCCCGCGTAGCGGGTGGCGCTCTCCAGCATCGCCGCAGCGGCCGGCCCCTGCCAGCCTTGCCCGGCCAGCCCCGAGGTGATCGAGGAGAACGACTGCGCTGCCGAACCCAATTCGGTGGCCAACCCGTCCCAGGACGCGGCGGCAGCCAACATCGGCGCCCCACCCGCACCGGAAAACATCAGCGACGAGTTCAGTTCGGGCGGGAACATCAGGAAGCTCATGTTCGTCGCCTCCTCCTCGCACAACACCCGCGTGCCCTGTGGGTGACCGGGAGCATCGGCGCGCCGGCAAACTCGGACTCTAGGGAAATCCGTCGCGAAAATCTCAGGATTCGACCATTAACTAGACGTGCGTCGAAGAGCGTGAGCTCCAGCGTCGGGTCGCATCCGCCCGCCGGCGGCGTCCACCGTGGCACCGGTGAGCTGGGAGGCTTCCGTGGAGAGCAGGAACGCTGCGACGGCGGCGATCTTGGCGGGCTCGGCGGACCGCCCCATCGCGTTCATCGACTTGACCACGGCGTCGGCGTTACGTCCCGCGGCGGGGCGGTTGTAGCGGGTGGGCGACCTCGGCGGCCATGTCGGTGGCGCTACCACCGGGCCCGAGGCCTCTCCCCCGATGCCGCCGAACGCTACCGCCGCATCGGGCGCGGCCGCCGAAATCGCCGTCGCCGGCGGTGTGGCAGGATTTAACAATGAGCGCACGCAGACTCGCCCGCATCCTCGGTGTCCTGGTCGCGACGGCATGGGGCCTGCTGAGCTTTCCCCCGGCCATGCCCACCGCGTCCGCCGATCCCTGCTCCGACGTCGAGGTGGTGTTCGCCCGCGGTACCCATCAGGCCCCGGGTCTGGGCAATGTGGGCGAGGCCTTCGTCGACTCGCTCACCTCGCAGCTCAGTGGGCGGTCCGTCGGCGTGTACGCGGTCGAGTATCCGGCGAACGACGACTACCACGGGAGTTCGTCGGCCGGATCGGACGATGCGAGCGCCCACATCCAGGGCACCGTCGCCAACTGCCCCAAGACCAAAATGGTGCTCGGCGGGTATTCCCAGGGCGCCACCGTGATCGACCTGTCGACCGTGCAGATGCCGCCCCCGGTGGCCGACCACGTCGCCGCCGTCGCCTTGTTCGGCGAGCCGTCGAGCGGCTTCTCGAGCATGCTCTACGGCGGCCAGCCGCTGCCGGCCATCAGCCCGCTCTACGCCGCCAAGACCATCAGCCTGTGCGCCCCGGACGACCCGATCTGCACCGGAGGCGGCAACATCATGGCGCACGTCTCCTACATCCAGTCCGGGATGACCGACCAGGCCGCGACATTTGCGGCCAACAAGGTCACTCAAGGCGCCGCGCGCACCTGACGCCGTCGGTCCCCGCCGTCGAGCACCGGAGTAGGTGCAGCCGCTAGGGTGACGGGCATGGCCACCGAGTCCACGATGCTCGCCCTCGGGACCCCCGCTCCCTCGTTCGCATTGCCCGAGCCGGCCACCGGCGCCACGGTCAGCCTCGACGAGCTCACCGGGCCCGCGCTGGTCGTCAGCTTCATCTGCAACCACTGCCCCTACGTCCAGCACGTCGCCGCCGGGCTCGCCGCGCTGGGCCGCGACCTCGCCGGTCGGGGGGTCGCGATGGTCGGCATCTCCAGCAACGACGTCGCGAGCTACCCGCAGGACGGCCCCGACAAGATGGTCGTCGAGGCGGACCGCCACGGCTGGACGTTCCCCTACCTCTACGACGAGACCCAGGACATCGCACGGGCCTTCTCGGCCGCCTGCACCCCCGACACCTTCGTGTTCGACGGCGAACGCCGCCTCGTCTATCGCGGCCAGCTCGACGACTCCCGACCCGGCAACGGAAAGCCCGTGACGGCCGCCGACGTGCGGGCCGCCGTCGACGCGGTGCTCGCCGGGCGGCCGGTCAACCCCGACCAGCGGCCGTCGATCGGCTGCGGAATCAAATGGCGATGAGGCAATCCCGCAGACGAGGCAGGTCGCACCCATGAAAGTCGTACTGGCAGCCTACGGAAGCCGCGGTGACATCGAACCCTGCGCGGCCATCGGTCGCGAGCTGATGCGGCGCGGCCACGACGTGACCATGGCCGTCCCGCCGGACATGCGCAGCTTCGTCGAGGCGGCCGGGCTCCCCGCCGCCACCTACGGGCGGGACACGCGCGAACGGATGAACGCGGCCGCCAAGTTCGTTCGCCAGGTCGACAACCCGCTCAAAGCGCTGCCTCAGCTCATGGAAGAGGTCCTGCAGATCGCGACGGAGAAGAGCGCCGCGCTGGTACCGCTGGCGAAGGGGGCGGACCTGATCCTGGCCGGGATGAACGAGCAGGGGATCGCCGCCAATGTGGCGGACTACCATGGCATCCCGTTCGCCGCCCTGCACTTCTTCCCGATGCAGCTGCAGCCGTCCGGTGGGCTGTATTCGAACATGAGGACGCAGGCCGAGGTCGCCCAACGCGAATCGCTGGGCCTGCCGGAGACCCCCGCGCCGGACTCGCTGGAAATCCAGACCTACGACTACCTCTGCGCGTCCAAGCTCGCCGACGAATGGAGCGAGGCCGACGCCCAGCGGCGGCCGTTCGCCGGTTCGCTCACCCTCGAGCTGCCCACGGATGCCGACGAGGACGTCTTGTCCTGGATCGCCGAGGGAACGCCGCCGATCTACTTCGGGCTGGGCAGCACGCCGATCGATTCCGCCGCCGACATGGTCGGCATGGTCAGCGCGGCCACCGAGCAACTCGGCGAACGGGTGTTGATCTGCAGCGGGCCCAACGATTTCTCCGGGGTCCCGCATCCCGCCCACGTCAAGATCGTCACCTCGGTCAATCACGCTGCCGTGTTCCCGTTGTGCCGCTTGGTCGTTCACCACGGGGGCGCCGGTACCACGGCCGCGGGCATGCGGGCCGGAATTCCCACGCTGATCCTGTGGCTCTGGCTCGATCAGCCGATGTGGGCCGACGCGGTCGTCCGGCTGGGCGTGGGATGTGAGAGGCAGCTTCCGGACACCACGGTGGAAACCCTGGTCGAGGACCTGCGACGCATTCTGACGCCGGAATACGTCGCGAGGAGCCGAGAGCTGCGCGCGCAGATGACCGAAGCCGCCAAAAGCGTTGCCTACGCCGCGAGCCTGTTGGAAGAACTGGTTGCCCCCGCAGAGGCCTAGCGGCCGCCGCGCGTCTGCCGGACCGGTTGCGGTTTGCGTCGTGGTCCCGCGCCGGGCACGCTCAAGGCAGTTGTCGAGCAGCCGGCCGCCGTCGCCGTGCTCTGCTCGGCTGCGTAGGCCGGCATCCCGATCCATTCCAGGAGCTGTCCTATGCAATCGCGATCGACGTCCGGTGCGGACCGCAACGAACTCCCCCGGGCCGGACTGCTGTCGCGGGTGACGATCGGGCAGGCGCTGGACCTGCTGCAAACCTGCTACGGCATCGACGACCGCGACATGGCATTCGCCGTGCTGCGCCACACCTCCCAAGAGCACAACGTCAAGTTGCGCGAGGTCGCTTCGGCCTTCGTGCTCGCCGATCGCTTCCACGGTGCGCGCATCAAACCGACCCGCGCGAAGACCGGGCGCAACCAGACCGACCCGCCGGCCCTGTCCTTCTACGCGCGGAACGTCCACGGCAGCCGCGGGCCGGGGCGCAGCGAGGTCCTGCAGGCGCTCATGCGCGCCACGCAGGCGCGCACCGGGGCGCCCAACATGACCGTCCAGGCCGGCGACTGCCTGTTGGGCGGCCTGCGGATCGAAGCCCGCCGCGGCTTCGACTGCCCCTTCCTGAATTTCTTCAGCTACGTCGACGCCGGCGACAACTCGGCATGCGCGAACGCGCTGGCCCGGGGCCGGCCGGTCGTCGTCGAGGACGCGGTCTGCGCCGTCGTCAGTGCGCACTACCGTGGGGTCGGTGTCGCCCAGACCGACGAGACGTTGGTTGCCGTAGGACGGCAGGCCCGGGAATGTGCCGGGTGGCTGCGCTGGCACGACAGCGTGGTTATGCCGACGGTGATGACGGCCGTACACCGGGCTGCCAAAGCGGCTGCCGGGAAGCTGGCGGGCCAAGACCCGCCAGCTTCCCGGCCGACGCCGTCGGCGGGGCCGAGGCCGAGCTGACGACACGCTACGAGCTCGCGGCAGGCGAGGCCCATGAGCTGCTGAACAGGTTGGCGTCCGGCTACCGGCTGACCGTCGAGCAGATGGCCCGGCGACTCGTCGACGGTCACGCCACTCGGCGCCGACGGCAGCGGACCCGCCGGGCCGAGGTGCCTCGCCGCTGAGCCAAGGCGACTAAGCTGTCGCCCAGCACTTTTCGGCTCGCGACGGGAGACTGCATGCAGCGGGTGGCGATACTCGACGACTACGCCGGCGTGGCCCTCGACGTTGCCGACTGGTCACCGGTGCAGACCCGCTCCCACGTCCGCGTGTTCGACCGCCACCTCTCCGAGGCGCAGGCTGCCGAGGCGCTGCGGCCGTTCGACGTGGTGTGCACCATGCGGGAACGGATGGCCTTCCCGCGCGCTCTTCTCGAGCGGCTGCCGAACCTGAAGCTGCTCACCATCATCGGCACGAGCCTGCCGAACCTGGACCTGGCAGCGGCCACCGAATGCGGTGTCGCGGTTGCCCACTCGGACTTCGTCAACCCGCGGTTCCGGTCGGTTCGGGATGCCACACCGGAACTGGCGTGGGGCCTGATGATCGCGACCGTGCGCAACCTCGCCGAAGAGCATCGGCGCATGCGCGACGGCGGCTGGCAGGCCACCGCGGGTATGGCACTGTGGGGCAAGACCCTCGGGTTGCTCGGTCTCGGCAGGACCGGCAGACGCATGGCCGGCTACGCGAAAGCCTTCGGCATGGACGTCATCGCGTGGAGCCAGAATCTCACCGAGGAGGCGGCGGACGCCGCCGGCGCCCGACGGGTGGAGAAGGCGACGCTTTTCGAGGAGGCCGATGTCGTCTCCGTGCACCTGGTGCTCTCCGAGCGCACGCGCGGTCTCGTCGGCGGACCCGAGTTGGGCTCGATGAAGCCGCACGCCTACCTGATCAACACGTCGAGGGGCCCGATCGTCGACGAGGCGGCACTGCTTGCCGCACTCGAATCAGGGCGCATCGCCGGGGCGGGCCTCGACGTCTATGACACCGAACCACTTCCCGCGGACCATCCGCTGCGGCGGCTGCCGAATGTGACGCTGTCTCCGCACCTCGGCTACGCCACCCGCGAGATGCTGGGGGCGTTCTATGCGGACACCGTAGAGGCCGTCGTCGCGTGGCTGGACGGTGCGCCCGTCCGGATCGCCAACCCCGAAGTGTTGCAGCGGTACTGACGGCCCCGGCCGACCGCGTTTGCGGCACGGTGGTCCTCCGCGTCGACTCGCGATGCAGCTGATGGGGTTGGCCGCTGCCGCAGGCGTTCGAGCGCCTGGCCGACGGCCCGATGGGGAAGGTGGCACTGAGCTGCTAGCGGCAGCCGTCGTCGCCATTGGTGCCGCAATGGCATACTGCACGTGGTGATTCGCCGCTAGGAAGGGTGTGTCGTGGTTCCGCAACGAGACCTGGTTCGCGGCAGTGCCGCTCGATGACGACTTGGTGCTGCGGGTCGCCGGCCTGACAGTGACCCTCGAAGGGCGCACCGTACTGGCCGACGTGTCCTTCGGTGTGCGGCCGGGAGAAGTCCTGACCATCCTGGGCCCCAACGGCGCGGGCAAGACGGTACTGCTGCGCGCGCTGCTCGGCACGGTGCCCCATGACGGATCGGTGATTTGGAAGCAGGGCACCCGCATCGGGTACGTCCCCCAGCGGCTGCCCTACATCAAGCATGTCCCCCTGTCGGTCGCCGACTTCTTCGCGCTGAAGCAAAACGTCAAAACCGACGTCTGCGGAGCGCTCGCCACCGTGGGGCTGCCCGCGGCGCTGGCCAACCGGCGGATCGGCGATCTGTCGTCGGGCCAGTTTCAGCGAGTCCTCATCGCCTGGGCTCTTGCCGGCGATCCCGACGTGCTGTTGTTCGACGAGCCTACGACCGGAGTGGACGTCGGCGGCGAGGAGACCGTCTACGCCCTGCTGGCGAGGCTGCATCGGGAACGAAACCTCACGATGCTCATCGTCACCCACGATCTCGCGGTCGTGCACCGGCTTTCCTCGACGGTGCTGTGCCTGAACAAACAACCGATCTGCCAAGGCGCACCGTTGTCGGTGCTCACGCCCGAGAACCTGCGGCGGCTGTATGGGGCCGAGGTCAAGTTCTACGAGCACAAGCACGAGTAGGGACATGCAGACTTTCGTTCTCAGCCTGATCTCCGGGACGTTCATCGGTGGCGCCGCCGGCTATCTCGGATCGCTGATGTTGAGCCGCAACATGGCGCTCGTGGCCGGCCCGCTCGGGCATCTGACGCTGCCGGGAATCGCGCTGGCTCTGCTGTGGGGCTTCGACGTCTCCCTCGGGGCCTTCCCCTTCGTCATCCTCGGCGTCGTCGTCATCTGGCTGCTCGAGCTGAGAACGAAGCTGCCGATGGAGGCGCTGACGGCCGTCGTGTTCGCCTCCGGGGTGGCGGCCGCGTTTTTGTTTCTGCCGATCGACCAGGCCGAGTCCGCGCTGGTCGGCGACATCGCCAAGGTCGGCGTGGGCGACACGGTGCTGGTCGTGGTCTCTTCGGCGGCCGTGATGGTCGCGGTGTATCGGGCCTTCCCGAAGCTCGTGTTGGCCAACGTCTCCGAGGAACTGGCCGCCGCCGAGGGCGTCAACGTCAGGCGCTACAGCCTGCTGTACCTGTTCTTGATCGCGGTCGTCGTGGCGCTCGGCGTGAAAATGGTGGGTGGGCTCTTGACGGCCGCGCTGGTGGCCATTCCGGCCGCTGCCGCGCGCAACGTCGGAAGGAACCTCACCCAGTACACGCTCGGCGCGGCGGCGATCGGCGTGGTGTCGGCGGTGGCCGGAATCGTCCTGTGCCGGTTCACCGGTTTCCCTGCGGGGCCGCTGGTCGTTCTGGTGAGCACCGCGGCGTTCCTCGGCACATTGCCCTTCACCCGCTGACGCAGGGCCCGCCGCCCGCCGGCTTGTCGATGACGAGCACCTGTACGGCGCCCAGCCAGGGGGCGCCGCGCCCCAGCGCGGCGGCGAACCGCTCCAGGTGATGCAGGTGAGCGGGGCGCGCCGCCGTGAACAGCGCGCCCGACAAGCGGATTCGGCCATGCCGGCGGCCGAGGTGTCGCAGCCGCCGCCGCGTCAGAAAAATGGCGGACGAGTACGGGATACGACGGCCTGGCCGGTCCAGCAGTCCCCATAGGCTGCGCGGGTTCAGTGCAAGAACGACGATGCGACCGCCGGGCCGGGTGATGCGCGCCAACTCCGCCAGTGCCGCCGCGGCGTCGGTGAATTCCAGCGTGGCGACGGCGAGCGTGGCGTCAGCGACAGCGTCCGGCAGCGGCAGGCGCGCGATGTCGGCGCGCACGAGGCGTCCGGGGGCGCGGGCGGCGGCCACCGCAAGCATCGCCGCCGACGCGTCGACGCCGACCACCCCGAGACCGCGTCGGGCCAGGAACTCCATGAGCCGGCCCGTGCCGCAACCCACTTCGACTATCACCCCACCGGTGCACCCGGACAAGGCCTCGTTGACCGCGGCCAGTTCCACGGCCCACGCGTGAGCACCCCAGGGCTTGTCGAACCAGCCGTCATAGACCTGGGCCGGAGTGGTCAGCTTTCCTCACAGAGATTCAGACGACTCGCCACTGTGACGAGGCATGCGGGCGACGATCACCGGAATCTGGGCGGAATTGACCACCGTCCTGCTCACCGAACCCAGAAGCATGCCCGGGAACCCGCCGCGGCCGTGGCTGCCGAGGACCACGAGCTGGGCGGCCTCGGCCTGTTCGAGCAGTCGCAGCGCCGGCCGGTCACATACGACGACCTTGCGCAGGGTGACATCCGGATAGCGTTCGCGCCAGCCGCAAAGACGCTCCGCCAGGACCTCTTCCTCGCGGGCCTCGATGTTTCGCCACTCGATCGGTGCCCAGTTCATGCTCGCGAAATCGAGGGGGCCCATGTCGCTCCAAGCGTGCAGAGCCACCAGGTCGACGCCGCGACGTGACGCCTCGTCGAAGGCGATTTCGGTCGCCAACTCCGATGTCGGAGAGCCGTCGATGCCCACCACCACGGGGGCCCGGGGTGGGCGCGCGGTGACCGGATCCTCGTCGTGGAACACCGCAACCGGGCATTGGGCCTGGTGGACCACGCCGGAGCTGACCGATCCCAGCAACGAGCGGGCCACCGCACCCCGGCCCCGGCAACCAACCACGACCATGTCGGCCCGTGTGGAGAGATCGACGAGTGCGGGCACCACCGGCCCGTGCAGCACCTCGCAGGCGATCCGCGATGCGCGATCAGGTGAAGTCGCCTCGGCGGCGACCTTGCGGGCCTGCTCGACGATCTCGTGCGCCTGATGTTCCTGATACTGCGAAAAGTTCGCCGGCGACGACGGTTCCACCCACGGCTCGATGGGAGTCACCACGGGTGCGATGACGTGGACCAGCGTCAGCGGCACGTTACGCAGTTCGGCATCCCGCGCCGCCCAGGCAACCGCTGCGACAGAAGGCGCCGAGTCGTCGGCACCGACGACGATTCCGAGTTGCCGAGCTGACATCTTGTTTCTCCCCTCCCGCCCGCACAGCGGAGTCGGACCGGCGAATCAATGCGCGATACCGCCGAGGTTAGGCCGCCTCAGGCGTCGAATCAGGAGGATTAAGTCCCTAACCGCCCGCACGAAGGACCCGTGGTCGCAAGCCGGATTTCGCTCGCGTGGGGTTGCACACATAAGCGTGCGTGCATAGGTTACTCGGTGTGATCGCGGTGGGAGCGGGTCGGTGAGCGCGGGCCATTCGCACGCGCACGGGCATGCCTCGGCCGACAGCGATCGGCGCTGGCTGCTGGGCGCGCTGCTGGTGATCGTGGCCTACATGATCGGCGAGGTCGCGGTGGGCGTGATCGCGCGGTCGCTGGCGCTGATGTCCGATGCTGCGCACATGCTCACCGATGCCGGGTCGATCGCGTTGGCGCTGTATACGATTCGGCTCGCGGCGCGTCCCGCGGTCGGGTTCATGACCTACGGGTGGAAGCGGGCCGAGATCTTATCGGCGCAGGTGAACGGTTTGACGCTGTTGCTGTTGGCGGCCTGGTTGGCCGACGAGGCGATCCGCCGTCTCATCCACCCGCCC
Source organism: Mycobacterium cajalii (assembly GCF_045809005.2). NCBI lineage: Bacteria > Bacillati > Actinomycetota > Actinomycetes > Mycobacteriales > Mycobacteriaceae > Mycobacterium > Mycobacterium cajalii. The sequence goes on along the minus strand of NZ_CM141436.1, from coordinate 3,294,422 downwards.
CAGGTCACCGGCAGCCTGGTGCTGATCACCGCGCTCGTCGGCATCGCGGTGAACGTGGCGGCCACGCTGATGATCAGTCGCGCCAACCGCACCAGCCTCAACGTCGAGGGCGCGTTCCAGCACATCCTCAACGACCTGTTCGCATTCGTCGCTACCGCGATCGCCGGCGTGATCATGTTGATGACCCAGTTCTGGCGGGCGGACGCCATCGCCACCCTGATCGTGGTCGCCTTGATGGCGCGGGCCGGATTCGGTCTCATCGCCGCCTCCGTGCGGGTCTTCATGGAGGCCGCGCCGAAAGATCTCGACCCGGCCGCGGTCGGCCGGGCCATGGCCGGCTACGACGCGGTGGTCGAAGTGCACGACCTGCACATCTGGGAAATCACCTCGGGTTCCCCCGCCCTGTCCGCGCACGTGTTGGTCGAATACGGAATGGACTGCCACTCCGTGCGCACCGACCTGGCACGGCTGCTCGACGAGGAGCACGGCATCCACCACACCACCCTGCAACTCGACCATGCCAGCGGCGACGACGCCGAGCCCGATCAGTCTGCGCCGGCGCCGCACTGCGAGGAGTCGCACGGACCGGTGCACCGGTCCCCCACCGCCCCCTGACCCGGCGCCGCAGCCGTCACGCCGTGTTGAACAGCGTCATCAGCCCGTAGTCCATGTGGATCTGCTGGTGGCAGTGCATCAGCGACAGGCCGGGCTGGTCGGCGACGAAGTCGACCTCCATGCTCTGGTAGCCGCCGAGCATCGCGACATCCTTGCGTACCCCACTGGTCGGCGTGCCCGCGAAACGGGTGATTTCGAAGATGTGACGGTGCAGGTGCATCGGGTGCAGGTCGTCGCTGGCATTGCGGAATTGCAGCCGGTAGCGCTTGCCTCGGTGCAGGTCCAGCACGGGTGTGTCGGTGTCCATGGAAAACGGGGTGCCGTTGATCGTCCACTCGTTGAAGCCGCCGTCGGCGGCGTTGCGTTTCTCGATCAGCATCTCGATGATGTGGTCGACAGGGGCGGCGGCCGGCGGGTTCGGCGCCGCGAACAGGCGGTAGTCCCACGTGAATGCCGGCGGAGGCGCCCACTGCGGATCCCCGCCGCGCCCCGCATATTCCACGACGACGCCCATGCCGTGGGTGCGGTCGTCGTCGGAGAGGTCGCCCAGCACCCACACGCCCGGGCTGGTCATCGACACGATCGCCGAGACGCGTTCCCCCGCACCCAGCCACAACACCGGCACCGTCGCCGGGTTGGGCACCGGATTGCCGTCCAACGCGATCACGGTGAAGGTGTGCCCGGGTAGTGCCAGGCTGCGGTTCTCGGTGGCACTGCCGTTCAGGACGTGCAGCAGTACCCGCTGGTTCGTCCGGACGCGGATGGGGTCGCCGTGGCCGAGCATGCGGCCGTTGACGGCGAATGCCCCGTAACCGACCTCGTACCCGCGGGGGTCCCCGCGCCGGAGGGAGGCCTCCATCGCCGACTCGCCTCTGGCTTTGAGATCCGGGTCCGCCGTGCCGGCCAGGAAATCCGCGGCCACGTCGCCGCCACGACTGAAGGTGGGTTCGAACTCCTTGAGCGTCAGGAAGACTTCCTGGTCATAGGCGCCCGGATTCTGCCGCGGTTCGATGTAGACCGGGCCCACCTGGCCGGTGTAGAGGCCGGCCGACAGGTCGGCGCGCGGGACCACGTGGGTGTGATAGAACCGGAAACCCGCCGGGCCGGGCACGAACGAGATGCGCCGCATCCCGTGCGGGGGGATGTAGGGGGTGCCCTCTTCAGCGGCGCCATCCACGTCGACGCCGACCACCTGGCCGTGCCAGTGCAGCTGCTCGGGCGTGTCGGTGTCGTTGTGGATGTCGACCCAGGTGCGCCGGCCCTCCGTGAAGCGCACCAGCGGACCCGGAAACTGGCCGTTGTAGACGACGGTGGACACGATGCGGTCCGGTGCCAACTCGACCGTGCCGGTCCCGATCCGTAGCGTGTGGTCGGCCTTGCCGTTGGGCGGTCCGGGGGTCGAGGGCCGCGAACACCCCGCCGCCAGCCCTCCGGCCGACGCCGCCGCCAGCGACGTCCACCGGAGGAAGCCCCGTCGGTCAACGGCCATCCGCAATCTCCTCGATCCGTCGGTCGACCGGCGACCCCGACACCGCTTCTAGGGTCTTCGGACCCCTCGTCGCGGTCCCTAAGGTACGCGCGCGCGAGTCCGACGGCTCTCGTTTGCAATCGTGCCAAAAGGGAAATATCAGCGTCATAACTCGCCCCATCACTCTCAGGAAGGCCCGCCATGGCCACGACCAGCCGTCACCGCGCGCCGGTGCGTTCCCGACACCACGGCGGTGACGGCGTGTCGGTCAAGCCGGCCAGGTACCACCGCCAGGAGCTGACCGCGGCGGCGGGTGGCGCCGTGTTGTTGGTGGTCATCGGGGTGCTGTCGGGTTGGGCGCACCACAGCCTGGCGAATGCGAACCCGCCGTCGGACGCGCCCGCGACCGGAGTCGCCGAGCCGCTGACGTCCCCCCATCCGGGTGGGCAGCTGCAGGGGTGGCTGACGCAGGCCGAGCCGTCGATCGACGAGCTGATCTCTGCCCGGCACGCGGTCACCGCCGCCGCGGCCGTCGGCGACGTCACCGCGACCGGGGTGGCCTGCGAGGGCGCCGACGCCTCCGTTGCCGGCGCCCAGCGTCACCTGCCCAGCCCGGACCCCGAACTGGACATCGCGCTGCAGCAGGCCATCGACAACTACCGCGTCGGGCTGCGGCACTGCATCGTGGGCGTGCAGAACCACGACGGTGGCGAGATCGCGTACGCGGCCAGCTACCTCGATCAGGGCAACGCGGAACTTCGCGCGGGACTCGCCATCATCGAGAAGGACCTGCGCGACGCGCAACCGCAGGACCCCAGTGTCCTGACCGTGTAGCCGTGCCCGCGAATTCCGTTGCGGGACAGAATAATTACTCTGGGCAGTAGTTTGATTCTGCGGCACTTACCATCGACGTGACGTCGGGAAACGTGATGGTCCTGGAGCCCAGAGCCGAATGGATGTCCTGGCTGATGGAATCCGGCGTTTTGCCGTCCTTGCGTTCGGCGCAGATCTGCGTCCCCAGGGCAACGATGGGGGCATCCTCGCCCGCCGGCCACGTGAAGCCCAGTCGGTGCATTTGCGCCAGGAACGTGTCGTCGGAATCGCCGGCGGCGTCGGCCAGTGCCGGCGCAGGAGTCGGCAGTAGCGCAATGCCAACAAACACGGGCGCGGAGAGTGCGGCCAACCGGCGCAGTGACATCATCGGGCGCAAACTCCTTTCTTTCGGGTTAACAAACGATACACAGTCGGGCTCCTCAGCGCGCCACGTGTGTGACCCACTCCACACCGATGTAACTTTGCTGTAATTTTGCGCTGCACTCCGTGCAACGTATTTAACACCGAAGAAATTGTGCTGGACCGTGGTCGCCGTATTTGCCACGTCGGTCGGCTCGACAGGGCGCACCGGGGAGAACGGCCCGCGGACGTCGGCGAAGAAAGGTGGCCGGCAGGTGGCTACGCAATGAACTCCTGGTGTCCGCAGATGTCACCGTCGACGGTCGGCGCTGCGGGTTTGCTGAACATTTTGCGCGCCGAATCGGTCAACCCAAAACAATTAATCTGGGCAATAGTTTGATTCTGCGGCACTCACCATCGATGTGACGTCGGGAAACGTGACGACTTCCGGGCCGAGGGTGGAATGGATGTGGTAGGCGATCTCGTCCGGAGTTTTGCCCGCCGCTCGGTCGGTGCAGATTTTGCGTCCCAGCGCGATTATTGTGGAGTCCTCCCCGTCGGGCCACGTGAAACCGAGTGTCTGCATTCTGGTGAGGAATGCGTCGTCGGCGGCATCGGCCGCCGCGACCGCGGCGCCGGGCATCAGAACAGCGCCGACGATCACCGGAACGGACAGCGCGATCAGCCCGCGAGGCGAAGTCATTTCCAATCGGTCCTTCCGTTGTTGGCGTTGACAAGACAGTCGGCCGGAGCGCGCCGCATAGTCGGGAATTCAAAGAGTTTGGTATGTTTGTCGCGTTTTGCTGAGCCCATTGGCGGTATCGTCGCAGAGGGTCGCCGTCGGGGAAACTCATGCGAATTCGAGGCTGGGGATACCGGAAATGCCGGAGGCGATCATCCCGTGGTGTCAGCCGTCCAGACCACCGCGTCGCCGGGGACGATGACGCCGGGCTCGACGACCGCGAGGTATGCCCCCGCACAGGGCCGCTGAGCTTCCGAACCGCTTGTCCGAAACCGATTCTCGGCTCCCGGCGTGCGAAGCGCCTGCGGGGCGAGTGGGAGCGGTCCGTGCTCGAGCGTGGGAACCACGCAGCGCGGCGTTGCCTCGATGACCCGCAGCCGCGCCGCACCGACCGTCAATTCCGCTCCGGCCCAATCGTTTTCGGCATAAGGCGGGTAGCCCGGTGGCGTTGCGATCACCACATTCGGCCGGTAACGCAGCGCCTCGACACCGATGTGCGCCAAGGTCGCGGTGGTGATCGCGTGCAGCGGCGCATCGTCGGTGAACGACTCCCCCGGGGTCGCCTTGCCGATCTCGAGGAGGATGCCCCCGACCTCGGCGTCCAGCCCCAGGTCGAGCAGCAACTCGGGGTCGGGGCGTTCCACCGTGGCGCCGGCGCCGCGCCGGCTGATCAGCCGGACCGTCCGGCCCAACAGCCGCGAAAGCAGTTCGTCCGCCTGCGGATCGTCGGCCGCGACCAGAGTCCCGTCGGGAAGTGCGATGCTCACTCCCCCGGCTTCGCCGCGGGCGGTGCATTGCAGCAGCCCGCGCCAGAGCCGGGCCTGCTTGGCGCTGGCCACATGCCCCGTCGCGGCATCGAGAAGAGCCAGCCGCCGGTCCCCCTCGGCGCCGCGCTCGTCGACGAACAGCCGGTCCACGGACTCGCCGAGCATCGACTTCACCGGGTAGCGGAACAGGCTCTCGACCCGCATCCGCGCCGGGGCGCGGCCCGTGCGGGTCGTCGGATCGGCCATGGGAACAACTCTAGGCGGGCCCGCCCGGCCTCAGCCGGTGGCGAAGTGGCGACGGATCAGGTCCAGACTCAACGGGTAGTCGCGCAGCGTGTCGGCCAACGTCCCGGTCAGGTCGGCGACGGCGGGAACGGATTGGACGCCGCGGTGGGCGAGCAAATCGGTCAACCAGGCCGCCGTCTCCGACACCGGCCGTGGATCGCCGGTGAGCAGGGCCGCCGACACGGCGTGCAGGGTTTGCGGGAGCGCGTCGCGGGCCACCGCACGCAGCGCGGCCGACGAGCCGACGTGGCGGCAATCCGAGGTGACGACCCAACCGCGACGCAGCCCGTCGACGAGGCGCTGATGATTCAGCTCCAGCGCGGCCTGTTCCTGGGCCGGCGCCTCCGGCAGCGGCGCCACCGGCGGCACCGAGAGCGGCAGGTTGTCGACCGCCTCCACCGCGCTGCGGGCGTCGGCCGCCCATGCCGTCGCTCCCAACGCGGTCGCGCGCAGACCGTCGTCGCCGAACGCGGCGCCGCCGACGACCACCGGAACCCCGGCCGAGGTGGCGGCCTCGATGAGTCGTCGGGTGGCGGGGACCGCCCCCAGCACAGAACAACTGACCGCGACGGCTTCGGGGCCGAGGTCCTGCACGTACTGGCTGACGCGCTGCGGCGAGGTGGCCGGCCCGAGTTGCGTTGTCTGCCAACCGTCCGCGCGCAGCGCGCAGCCGATGATCTTGGCAGGCAGGGAATGCCACTCCCGCTCGGCGCAGGCCACGATCACGTGGCCGCGTCGCACGGGGACCTGCGCTATCCGGCGTGCCACGATCTCGGTGGCCGCCATGGCCATCGCCGTGGCCGCGTGCTCCTGTGCCACTGACCACTCGCCCCGTTGCCACCGTCGGCCGATGTCGCGCTGGGCGCCCACGATCGGCCCGGTGAGGATGTCCAGCGGCGCGGTTCCCTGCTCGAGCAGGTCTTCCACGAGTGCGAGCACCGCGGCCCTGTCGTCGACGGCGACGGCAGTTTGATACTGCCGCAGCGCGTCTGACGCGACCGCTACGCGCCGCATGTGATCGCGAGCAATGCCATGTCATCGTGGCGGCGGCCGTCGAGATACTCGATCACGTCCTGTTCGACCGCCTCGCAGATGATTTCGGGTGACGCCCCGGCGTAGGCGGGCAGGAGTGCGTGCAGTCGCCCCATCCCGTACAGGCCGCCGTCGCCGCGTGCCTCGTCGATCCCGTCGGTGAACATCAGCATCGTGTCGCCGCGGTGCAGCCTCAGCGACAAGGCGCCGTATGCCATCTCGCTCACCACCCCGGCCGCGGTCCCGTAGACATCGGCCTGCTCGACACCGCCGTCGGCGCGCACGATGATCGGCGCCGGGTGTCCCGCGGTGGCCAGGTCGACGTCGGCGTGCGTCCCGTCCCGGTGCGGCCGCAGCCGCGTGCACAGCACCGTCACAAACGGCATCGAAATCGAATCGCACAGCACGCTGTTCAGAGCGGCGAGCACCGCCGCCGGGTGCCGATCGAAATACGCTGCGGTGCGCAGGCTTTGGCGGGCCCGTCCGGTCAGCGCCGCGGCTTCCACGCCCTTGCCGCACACGTCGCCGATGGCGATGAGCCAGTCGTCGTCGCGACCGCTGACCTCGTAGAAGTCGCCGCCGACGTCGAGGTGTTCGGCCGCGGCGCGGTAGCGAGCGGCCACGCGGACACCCGGGATCTCGGGCAGGCTCGGCGGCCGCAGGTTGTGCTGCAGCACCGAGGCGATCCTGGCCTGGTCCTCATACAGCCGGGCCGAGTCCAGAGCCAGCGCGGCGCGGCCGGCGACGACTTCGGCGAACGCGACGTCGTCGGGATCGAATCCCGCGTTGGCCCGCCGCAGCAGCACCAGCGCACCGAACGTGCCGCCGCGGGCGGTGAGTCCCAGCCCGAGCACCTCGGCCGGGGTGAGGTCCATCGCCGACGCGTGGAACGGTTGGATCGGGACCAGGCCCGAGAGCTCGCTGCCCACGAGCTGCTCCGTGCGGCCCGTGTGCAGGATGCGGCCCAGCGGCAGGCCTTCGAGCGTGGCGCGCCGCAAGACGACCCCGCCGGAGTCGGCGGCGCCGACCGCGACGAGTTCGCCGGTGCGGCCGTCGGGCATGACCACCATCGCCCAGTCGGCCAGCTTGGCCTCGATGAGGGTGATCAGGCGCAGCGCGCTTCGGCGCAGGTTCAGCGATCCGCCGAGGTCGAGGGTGATCTCCTCGGCCAGGTGGGCGCGGAGGTCGGGGGGTGAGGCTTGAATCTGCGCGTCGTTTACGACGCTTGTTTCCTCGAACAGCATTGGGTGCCGACTCTCTTGCCGGGAGGCAGTGCATGTCGTGAACCGGCGCAGGGGCTGTGCACGGTCACTTGGATGGGGGCTGTCGGCTCAACCATGTGACTCCAGCCTACGCAATTGCTCCCGGCGACACCCGGCGACAGGCCGCCGACCCCGGAGAACTGCGGTTTCGTGGATGCGCCGGCCGGCCCCGGCGCTCCCGGGCGGCTTGCTGCCGCCCCGGTGTGCGATCGCGCACCGGGTCCTGTAGAAGGAGTCTCGTGGAGGAGCCGAATCCCCGATCGTTCGATCCGCCCGCGCTGCGGGACGCGGTGGCGCGGCGGCTGCATCGCCGAGCGGTCGCCGAGGGCCGGCTCAGCCTGCCGGCCGTGCCCGCGCTGATCGACGAGTACGTCCGCATGTGCGGACAGCTCTTCGCCGGTGTCGGCGTGGAGTACACGGCAGAACAGTCCGCTCAGCTCAGGAGTGTGCTGGAAGCCGAGCTGGCAAAGGGCTACCGGGCCTCGCCCCGCTCGAACGTCGTCGTCACCTTTCACAGCCCCTTCGGCACGACGCTGAACTACCGCGTCAAAGCCGAATGGTGGACGCTCGAAGCCGACTACGACCACTGGGTCGAGACCCGCCCGGCGCCGCTGTTCGGCAGCGAACCCGACGCGCGGGTGTGGACGCTGGCCGGCGAAGCGGCCGATCCGGCGGCGTGCCGGGTGCTGGACCTCGGCGCGGGCACCGGGCGCAACTCCCTGGCGCTGGCGCGACGCGGTCACCCGGTGGACGCCGTCGAGATGACGCCGAAGTTCGCCGAGATCATCCGCATCGAGGCCGACAAGGAATCGCTGGGCGTACGGGTGATCCAGCAGGACGTCTTCGCGGCCATGGAGCATGTCGACTCGCAGTATCACCTGATCATCGTCTCGGAGGTGGTTCCCGACTTCCGGACGGTGTCCCAGCTGCGTGAGGTGTTCGAACTGTCCGCCCGGCTCCTGGCGCCGGGCGGGCGCCTGGTGCTCAACACCTTTCTGGCGCGTCCGGGCTACACCCCCGACGACGCGGCGCGGGAAATGGGCCAGCAGTGCAACACCATGATCTTCACCCGGGACGAGGTGGCCAGCGCGGCGGCCGGACTGCCCCTCGAGCTCGTCGCCGACGACCCCGCCTACGAATTCGAGAAGGCCCATCTTCCCGAAACCGCCTGGCCGCCCACGGGGTGGTTCGAGGGGTGGGCGCGGGGCCTGGACGTGTTCGACGTCGAGCCCGGGGATTCCCCGATCGACCTGCGTTGGCTGGTGTACCGGAAGACGGGCTGAGCGCCGGGACCCGCTCAGGCCGAGGCGGTCAGATCGCTTGCGGCGGGCCCCTCCAGCAGGGTGCCGTCAGGGGCGAACCGGGAGCCGTGCAGCGGGCATTCCCACGCCATGTCCGCATCGTTCCAGTTCACGATCCCGCCCAGATGCGGGCAAATCGGCGAGGACACCCGGTGCTCGGTGCCGTCGACCCGGCAGCGGGCTTGCAGGTGCCACGGCGGCCCGCTGACCACGCCGCCCTCGTCAACGCTCGGGCCGCGACGTCCGGTGCGTGTCGCGGGGGTGATCCAGCCCGTGGTCAGGTTGAAGCCGACCTCCATGTTGGCTTGCGCGGCGGTCAGCAGACCCGACAGCTCGTGCGGGCTCCAGCTGGCGAACGCGCCCGACCGGTCCATCCGCCCGCCCAACATTCGGCTGGACAGCGCCAACGCCGCCGCCGCCCCGTTCGTCATGCCCCATTTGCTGAATCCCGTTGTTAAATAGATTGTTTCGGTGTTCGGCAGGATGGGGCCCACATACGGCAGATCATCGACCGGCGTGTAATCCTGCGCCGACCAGAAGTGGGTCTGCGCCGCGCCCGGGAAGTGCACGCGCGCCCAGGACGACAGTTCGTCCAGCGCCCTGGACGGGCTTTTCTCGCGACCCACGGTGTGCCCGGCACCGCCCACGATCAACCCCTCGCCGTCGGCGACCGGCGCGTATCGGACCGATCGCGTGGGTGAGTCGGTGGAGATCATCATCGGCGGACACCCGCCACACCCGGGCGTGCTCGACCAGCCGCCCGCCGCGGCTGCCCAGCTCCACGACCAGCGAGTCCAGGAACGGCATCGGGTCAAACTGTGCCTGCTCGGCCAGCCGCACGCCCCCGTGGTAGGGGAAGGGCACCTGCGCGTCCGCGTCCCACTCCGCGGGCAGGCCTACCGCCCGGCAGGCCTGCCGGTCGCGCAGGCACCGACGGTGCGGGCCTCCAGCACCAGCACGTCCTTGCCGGCGCGGGCCAGGAGAACGGCGGTCATCAGGCCCGTGATGCCGGCTCCCACGACGATGACGTCGGCGGAAAGGGGACCGTCGTCAAGCCGGCTCGCCGCCCATGGAGGTTCGGCGCGTTCGTCCAGCCACAAGGAAGTCATCGCCGGCTGATACCCCGGCCGCCCGCGGGAAAACGCGGCCGCGTTGCGTGGTGAAAACATCCGGTCGGACCCAATACAATTCGGCGAGCCCGTCGTCGGGCGGGAAGCCGTGACCGGTTTCGGAATGCACGTCCCGGGCTACCTGATGGACGACCTCGGCGGCGGGTGTCGGCGTGACCCGTAGGCAACACCAGCAAGGATTCGGCAGCCCATGACATCCGAAAACAGCGAACGGCTCGTTCGCCGCATCCTCGGCATCGACTGGCCGCGCCGATTCATGCTGGCCGTGTTCGTCGTGGTGGCGGTCGTGGGCGCGGTGCAGCTGACGTCGTCGCCGGTGGCCTGCCCGGGCGGGGGCTGCGCGCGCCACCAAGCCGCCGTGAAGCCCACCGAGCCGGCGCGGGTGACCATCACCCCGCGCGACGACGCGCGCGATGTCGACCCGGTCGGGCACGTGATGGTCAAAGCCGACGCCGGGACCCTGACCGAGGTGCGCATGGTCAACGACGCCGGCAAGCCGATCCCGGGGATCATGACGCCGGACGATGTCGCCTGGAAGCCCACGGTCCCCCTGGGCTACGGGCGCACCTACACACTGACCGTCACCGCCCGCGGATCCGACGGGGTCGACGCCACGCAGGTGTCCTCCTTCTCCACGCTGCGTCCCTCCAACCAGACCAAGGTCTACTTCGAGCTGACCTCGGAGGCGCCCCTGCAGGAGGGCGCCACCTACGGTGTCGGGACGGTCGTCGTCGCCCACTTCGACGAGCAGATCGCCGACCGGGCCGCCGCCGAGCGACACCTGACGGTCACCACCGACCCGCCGGTCAAGGGGTCGTGGTTCTGGGTCGACGGCCAGAACGCCCATTGGCGCCCGGAGCACTACTACGCACCGGGGACGACGGTGACCGCCAGGGCCGACATCTACGGAATCGCCATGGGCAACGGCATCTTCGGGCAGGAGGACGAGCGGGTGTCGTTCCGGATCGGCGACGCCCACGTGTCCATCGCCGACGATGTCACCAAACAGGTCAGCGTCTACGACAACGGCAAGCTGGTCCGCACGATGCCCACCAGCATGGGGATGGGCGGCACCGAAGACGTCGGCGGCAGGACCATCTATCTGTGGACACCCCCCGGGATCTACACCGTGCTCGGCAAGGGCAACCCGGTCATCATGGACTCCTCGACGTTCGGGCTGCCCAAGAATTCCCGGCTGGGCTACCGCGAGACCATCCACTACGCCACCAAGATCAGCATCGACGGGATCTACCTGCACCAGCTCAACGCGACCGTGTGGGCACAGGGTCACCGCGACACCTCACACGGATGCCTGAACCTCAACGCCGACAACGCGAAATGGTTCTACGACTTCTCCGTGCCGGGCGATGTGGTCGAGGTCCGCAACACCGGCGGGCCGCCGTTGACCCTGCCGCAGAACGGCGACTGGACGCTCAGCTGGGATCAGTGGCGCAAGGGCAGTGCCCTGAATTCCCGGTGACGGTGGCGACCGTCAGCGGTCGAGATCCCATTGCCCGTAGTCGGTTGCGAGGACGTCGTCGACATCGACGTTGATGCCGCCCAGCAGGGGGCCCGGGCTCGACGGGCTGTTGACCACGGCCTGATAGAGCACCGCCATGGGCTCGCGTTGCCCGTGCGACCATGCCTTCGTCTGCCAGGCCCACCGGTGCCCGGCGCTGCTGGAGCTGCCGATCACGCCGTCGCGGATCGCCCAGCCGCAGACTTGGTAACTGCCGTAGACGCCGGTGCGGCCGACGCCCAGCACCGAGTTGAGCCCGTGAAACCAGTTGAGCGCCGAATCGTTCCAGGTACCGGAGTCGATGTCCTCGTCGACGCTGAAGAAGATCGGGGCCGACGGGGGCCCGCCCGCCGCGGTGTGCAATTGCAGGGCGGTCTGCGCGTCGGCCACGCCGCCGTCGTAGCCGCGGGTGAAGTCCGACGGCGCCCCGGGCCAGCCGGGCTTGCCGTATTGGTAGTTGCTGACGATGTGCAGGCCCGCCGCGCGCAGCGCGTCCGCGTACCCGCGGGTCAACGGTTTGGCCTCGAAGTGCGCGCCGGGCCGCGGCTCGGAGACGTAGTTGACCACGCCGTCATAGCCCGCCGCCTTGATTTCCCCCGGCGCGATCCGCCGCTCGGCGAAGTCGATCAGCTTGAGATCGCCGGCCGACGCGGTCGGCGCGTGCAGCGCGGCGGCCGCCGCACCCGCACCCAGCAGGACCGGTGTGACGGCGAGCTTGAGGACGTCGCGTCGTGAGAACGACCGCGCGCCGTCCGGTCCGCTGGGCGCGGCCCAATCGTGCATCGCGCGATGGTAACAAAGCCCGGTGCGCCGCCGGGCGAGTGAAAACCGATCCCCGGGACGGCACGGAGTGCGCGCTACGGCTTGTGGGCCGGCCGCGCATCGTTTTGAATTCTGTTATGGGTGTCCGGCTCGCCCGTAGGTCGGTCGTCGCGCTCGCGGCGGCGCTGATGGCGGCTGCGACGGTACTGCCGTCCTGGGCGCCGGGCGCTGCCTGGCCGGCCGCCGCGGCAGGTTGCCCCCCGGTCCAGGTGGTGTTCGCCCGCGGACGTCTGGAACCGCCGGGGACGGGCGCCGTCGGCAACGCGTTCGTCGACGCGCTCAGGTCGAAAACCGGCAAGGACGTCGGCGTGTACGCCGTGAACTATCCCGCCAACACGGAGGTTGCCGTCGGCGCCAACGACATGGGCAAGCACGTCCGGTACGTGGTCGCCAACTGCCCGAACACCAGGCTGGTGCTGGGCGGCTATTCGCTCGGCGCGGCGGTCACCGACGTGGTGCTCGCGGTGCCTTTCTCCGCGTTCGGCTTCGACGACCCACTCCCGCCGGACGCCGGACAGCACATCGCCGCCGTCGCCCTGTTCGGCAACGGGACCCAATGGATCGGCCCGTTCACGAACTTGAGCCCGGCGTACGGCGACAAGACCATCGAGCTGTGCCACGGGGACGACCCCATCTGCAACCCGGCCGACCCGCACACCTGGAACGACAACTGGCCCCAACACCTCGCGGGGGCATACATCAAGGCCGGGATGCCCAACCAAGCTGCGGACTTCGTCGCGGGCAAGCTCTGAACGCGCGCACCGGCGGACACTTCGGCGTCGTCCCGGGTGCGCGTTGCGTCGTTTAGCTGTTCGAACTATAGTCTGGACACATGTCCAGTTTGCTGTCGCGGGGTTCCCGGGTGCATTGATGGCGATGGAGTGGGGGCTGCCCGTCCGTGGTTTTCCAGCAGCGGATAAGAGTTGAGTATGCGAATTGCCCTGTTGTCCTATCGCAGTAAGGACCATTGCGGCGGGCAGGGCGTCTACGTGCGCCACCTGAGCCGCGGATTGGTCGACCTCGGGCATGAGGTCGAGGTGTTCTCCGGCCAGCCCTATCCCGAGCTGCTCGATCCGCGGGTGCGGCTGACCAAGGTGCCCAGCCTGGACTTATACCGAGAACCCGACCCGTTCCGGGTCCCCCGGCCCAGCGAGATCCGGAGCTCGATCGACCTGCTCGAACTGCTCACCGTATGGACGGCCGGCTTTCCCGAACCGCGGACGTTCACACTGCGGGCGGCCCGGCTGCTGGCCGACCGGGTGAACGATTTCGACCTCGTCCACGACAATCAGAGCCTGGGCACCGGGCTGCTCACGATCGCCGAGTCGGGTTTGCCGGTGGTGGCCACCGTGCACCACCCGATCACCCGCGACCGCGTGCTCGACCTGGCCGCCGCGCGCTGGTGGCGCAAACCCCTGGTGCGTCGCTGGTACGGCTTTTTGAACATGCAGCAGGAGGTGTCGCGCCAGATCCCGGACCTGTTGACCGTCTCGTCGTCGTCGGCGGCCGACATCGTCGCCGACTTCGAGGTCTCCCCCGATCAGCTGCACGTGGTGCCGCTCGGCGTGAACACCGACCTGTTCAAACCGGGATCCGCCCCGCGGCGGCGCGGGCGGGTCATCGCCATCGCCAGCGCCGACACCCCGCTGAAGGGGGTTCGCACCCTGCTGCACGCGGTGGCCGGGCTGCGCGTGAACCGCGATCTCGAGCTGCGGCTGGTCGCCAAGGTGGAGCCCAACGGCCCCACCCACAAACTCATCGCCGAGCTCGGCATCTCCGACATCGTCCACATCACCAGCGGGCTGTCCGACGCCGCGCTGGCCGCCTTGTTCGCCTCGGCGGAGGTTGCCTGCATTCCCTCGCTCTACGAAGGGTTTTCGTTGCCGGCGGTGGAGGCGATGGCCAGCGGCACCCCGGTGGTCGCGAGCCGGGTGGGCGCGCTGCCCGAAGTCGTCGGGACCGACGGTGCCTGCGCCGAGCTGGTGCCGCCGGCCGACGTCGAGGCACTCACCGCAGCGCTCGGCGGTCTGCTCGACTCACCGGAGAAGCGCCGCAGCATGGGGCGGGCGGGTCGCGAACGCGCGGTCAACGTGTTCAGTTGGGACGCCGTGGCGGCCCAGACCGTGGCGGTCTACGAGCGGGCGATCGCGCGCCGGGCCACCGCCGGGGGCGAAGCCCGATGCTGACGGTGGACTTCGACCGCCTCGGCGTCGGGCCGGGCACCAGGGTGATCGATGTCGGGTGCGGAGCGGGCCGGCACGCCTTCGAGGCGTACCGGCGCGGCGCCGACGTCGTCGCGTTCGACCGCGACGAATCCGAATTGCGGGGTGTGGAAACCATTTTGCGGGCGATGGGCGAGACCGGTGAGGCGCCCCCGGACGCCTCGGCGAAGGCCGTCGCCGGCGACGCGCTCAGCCTGCCCTACGCCGACGAGACGTTCGACTGCGTCATCGCCTCGGAAATCCTCGAGCACGTGCCGCAGGACGACGCCGCGATCGCCGAGCTGATCAGGGTGCTCAAAGTCGGTGGCACGCTGGCGGTCAGCGTCCCGCGCTGGTTGCCCGAACGGGTGTGCTGGCTGCTTTCCGACGAGTACCACGCCAACGAGGGCGGCCACGTGCGGATCTACCGGGCCAGCCGGCTACGCGAGAAGATCACCGCCGGCGGCCTGGACTGGACGCACGCGCACCACGCGCACGCGCTGCATTCGCCGTTCTGGTGGCTCAAATGCGCCGTCGGCGTGTCGAACACCGACCACCCGGCGGTGACCGCCTACCACAAGCTACTGGTGTGGGACCTGATGCGGCGGCCGAAACTGACGCGGCTGGCCGAGTCGCTGCTCAACCCGCTGGTGGGTAAAAGCGTGGCAATGTACTTCACCAAGCCGCGGGCGACGGAAAGCGGAGTGACTCCGGGGTATTCAGTTGCGTCGCGGTGAGCCGCCGGCGGTCGCGGACGTCCTGACCGCCGAGCAGTGCCGGCAAACCGCGCAATCCATCGCCGACGCGCAGGAACCGTCCGGTGCCATCCCCTGGTTCCCGGGCGGGCACACCGACCCGTGGGATCACGTGGAGTGCGCGATGGCGCTCACCGCGGCGGGGCTGCTGGAGCCGGCCCGGGCCGCGTTCGAATGGTGCCGCCGCATGCAGCGGCCCGACGGCTCCTGGCCCATCCAGGTGCGCGAGGGAATCGTCGAGGACGCCAACAGCGACAGCAACTTCTGCGCCTACATCGCGGCCGGCGTCTGGCACCACGTGCTGGTCACCGCGGACAAGGCCTTCGCCAGGTCGATGTGGCCGGTGGTGCACAAGGCGATCGACTTCGTCATCGACCTGCAGATCGGCTACGGCGAGATCTGTTGGGCGCGAAGCGAAGCCGGTCCCCTGCCGGAGGCGCTGCTGACCGGGTGCGCCAGCGTCTTCCATAGCATCCGCTGCGCGCTGGCGCTCGCCGGTCTCATCGGGGAGCCGCAGCCCGAGTGGGAGCTGGCGCTGGGGCGGCTGGGCCATGCGATCATCGCGCACCCGGAGGCGTTCACCGAGAAAGACCGCTATTCGATGGAGTGGTACTACCCCATCCTCGGGGGCGCGCTGCGAGGCCCGGCGGCCGCCGAGCGGATCAAGCAGCGCTGGAACGACTTCGTGGTCGGGGGCCTGGGCATCCGCTGCGTCGACGACCGCCCCTGGGTGACCGGTGCGGAGACGTGCGAACTGGTGATGGCGCTCGACGCGATCGGTCAGCGGTCCACGGCTCTGCGGCAGTTCGCCGCGATGCAGCACCTGCGCGAGGACGACGGCTCGTACTGGACCGGCTTGGTCTTCGCGGACGGTAAGCGCTGGCCCGAAGAGCGCACCACCTGGACCGGCGCGGCGATGATCCTGGCCGCCGACGCCCTCTCGGACACCACCGGGGCCGGCGGCATCTTCCGCGGCGACGGCCTGCCGATGGGGCTGCAGACCGGCTTCGACTGCGAATGCGTGGTCACCGGCCCGGGCCGCTGACGACCCTCTCCCCCGCCTCGCCGCCGGTGCGCTCGAGCACCCGCAGCGACCCGGTGGCCGAGACCTCCCGGAACTGGCCGGAATCCAGTGCACGGCAATAGATGTGGTAAGGCGGGCGCCCGCCGTCCGCGGGGTTCGGGAACACGTCGTGGATGACCAGAGCACCGCCGAGATCCACCCACTTGGCCCATCCGTCGAAATCCTGGTTCGCCGCGGCCTCGGAGTGACCGCCGTCGATGAACAGCAGCCGCAGCGGGCACCGCCATCCCCGGGCCACCACCGGCGATTTGCCGACGACGGCGACGACGTTCTCGTCCAGGCCCGCCGCGTCGAGCGTGCGGCGGAAGGTCGGCAGCGTGTCGAAGAGACCGGTGACCCCGTCGACCATCGAGGCGTCGTGGAACTCCCAGCCGGGTTGATGTTCTTCGGAGCCGTGGTGGTGGTCGATCGTGTAGAGCACGCCGGCGGTTTGCTGCGCCGCGGCGCCCAGCAACAGGGTCGATTTGCCGCAGTAGGTGCCGATCTCGACACCGACGCCGCGGTCGAGGTACCGCAGCGCCGCCTCGTACAGGGCGCGCCCCTCATCGGCCGGCATGAAACCCTGCACCTGTTCGGACAGCGCGAACAAGCGCTCGGTCGAGTGGGCATCGGTGCGGTTCATCAGCCGAACCTATCGGTCGTGCCGGTCGGTGCGCCCGGCGGGCCGACGAATCGCCGAGAGCCCCGCGGCCGGTTGCCCCGACCCCCCAGAAGGTTTGCGGCTCACGGTGGCCGGTCGCGCATCGGGACGTTCGATCCGCGAATGGGGACGAACGACCCTGCCCGGTGCGCGGGAGGGTTGCCTATTCTTCTCGTGGTCGCGGCGTCAGCCGGATCGACGGTGAGTGAAGAAGGGATCGGGGTGTGGGCTTCTTTCGAGTGGCGGCCCTGGACTTGGACGGCACCCTGACCTCGGCAGGCGGGATCTCGGAGCAGGCCCTGCAGGCCATCGACCAGGTGCGCCGCGACGGTCTGGTGGTGGTGCTGGCCACCGGCCGGATCGGGACCGAGCTGGCCGCAAGCTTCCCGCAGATCGCCGACCATGTCGATGCGCTGGTCCTGGAAAACGGGGCGGTGGCCAAGATCGGCGGTAATGCTTACCCGTTGGCGGCGCCGGTCGACGCCGCACTCGACGCGGCACTGGACGAACACGGAGTCACGTACCGGCGCGGCGAGGTCATCCTGGCCACCCGCGCCGAGCACGCCGCGACCGTCCTCGAGGTGATCGGCGCGCTGGGGCTGGACTGCCAGATCGTCCGGAACCGGGCCGAGATGATGGTCATGCCGGCCGGGGTCACCAAGGGCACCGGCCTGACCGAGGTGCTGACCCGGCTGAACCTCTCGCCACACAACACGATCGCCGTCGGGGATGCCGAAAACGACCTGTCACTGTTCGGTTCGGCTGAGATCGGTGCCGCCGTCGCCGACGCGGTTCCGTCCTTACGCGAACACGCCGACCTGGTGCTCGGCCAACCGAACGGCGCCGGGGTCGCCGAGTTGCTCACCGACACATACCTCAGCGGGGCGCGGCGCTGGTGCCCACCGCGCCGGTGGGTGAGCATCGGGACCTTCGACGACGGAACATCGACGAAGGTGCCCGGCAGCCAGGCTCGCATGATGGTGACCGGGCCGGCCGGGTCGGGCAAGAGCTACCTGGTCGGGTTGCTGGCCGAGGAATGGATGGACGCCGGTTACTGCGTGCTGCTCGTCGACCCGGAAGGCGACCACCGACAACTCGAACAGCTCAGCCGGGTGCACGTCGTCGAGGCCGAAGACGGGCTCCCCGAACCGGTGGAACTGGTCGGTCTGCTGCAGCCGCACACCGGTCTGGTGGTGGACCTGTCGGCGCTACCCGCCGCCGAGAAGATCGACTACCTGCAACGCCTGCGGCCGGCGGCCGAAGCCTACCGGGAGGCCCGCGGGTTTCCCCACTGGGTCATCTACGACGAGGCCCACCTGCTGGGTGCGGACCAGCAGCCGCACTGGACGCGCCGCGGCGGAAACCTGCTGTCGTCCTTCATGCCCGCCTTGCTACCGGCGGGCGAAGTCGGCGAAACTGACATCGTGCTCACCGTCGGCGGTATCGACCCGGTGAGTAGCGTTGCAGCGGAACCTATTCGGCGGGCATCCATCCAGTTCGGCTCGGCTGCGCCCCGTGCCTTCACGATCGCGGCTCGCCGCACCGGTCACGTGCGCCACGCCCACAAGTACGCCGACGTGTCGCTGCCCAGGGAGCGCCGGTTCTACTTTCGCCCGACCGACGGGCGCGCCATCCCGGCCGCGGGCACCATGCACGAGTTCCGCGCCGCACTGGGATATCTCGATTCGCAGGCGCTGCAGTACCACCTCGAACGCGGCGATTTCTCCCGCTGGCTCGGCGACACCATCGCCGACATGGACCTCGCCGCGCAGGTCGCCGCCTGGGAAGACGAGTTCGCGGCGCGCCGCGCCGCCGACGTGCAACGGATACGGCGCCAGCTGATCCACGCCATCGAAGACCGCTATTCCGCCTCCACCGAGCACGGCCGATGAACAGAAACCACGCGTAGCAGAGTAGCTACGCGCCCGCACGTCCCGATCACCACAACTGAAAGAGGAACCACCATGTCATCAACGTCACCGCACCGCCTGCGCCCCGTTGTCATCGCGGCGAACGTCCTCGTGGCCGCCGTGACCGGCGCGGCCGTCCTCACCGCCGCGGTCGACCCGGGACAGCCGTCGCCGACGCCCGGTCGCGGCGCGGCGATCGCCCTCACATCGGCCGACCCCATCGGCATCGACCAAGGCGTCTCCATCACCCCCGCACCCGGCTGGGAACTCGTGGATCGGGGCCCGAACTGGGTCACGCTGGCCGACACCGACGCCGGCGCGAAGATGCGGGTCACGGTCAAACCCGCCGCCGCCGGCGACGTCGCCGCCGCGCTGCAGGCCGACGTCGACAAGGAGATGGCCAACACCAGCTTGATCAATCTGGCGCCGTCGAGCGGGATCAACACCAAAACCGTGCAGGGCAGCCACTTCCAGCAGGCGGCCCGGTTGGACTACACCGCGGATGAGCGGGCGGGCATCGACACCACCCACCTCCTCGGTGTGTTCATGGAGCTGCTGAACCCCTCGAGCCGACTGTCCGCGTTCATCGACTACCGGGAATCGGACGAATCACCCAGCCAGATCGGCGGGATCGCCCAGACCATGATCAATTCCATGCTGTGACGGCGCGCGGTCCGTCTAGCAGTTGACGCCGGGGATACAACCCGTGTCACCCGGTGCATCGTTGTCCGGGGACGGTGCCGACGGCGCGCTGGAGGAAGGGGTCGTCGTCGGTGTAGCGGTCGCCAAGTAGCCGGGGTCTCCGCTAAATCCGAATCCGGAGACGGCCAGCGCCCCGGCGACCACGGCGCCGCCGGCGAAGAGCCCGACCGCCTGCCATGCCCGTGAATTCATGCCCATCTCGATTTCCTTCCGTTCGTCAATTCGCACCCGTGAAGCATCTCGTGCGGCCGATTCCCCGGTGAACTGCAACCAAACGCTTCATCGCCCCGCGGTGGTGAAGGTAGGGCCATTGGTCCCGGCAGCAGAGGACTTACGGATTTGGCGCCGCTGAGCCGATCGACTGTACGGTCGGCTCAGCGGCTTTGGCGCGCGCGGTCGGCCATCGTCGTGCCTCGTGGGAAAGCTTGGTGCGCCAACGCATTCAGAGGGTGAGCACCGGAGGGTATAATGGAGTGTCCCAGCTGCGCGACCTCCCACCCTGATGCGGCCCGCTTCTGCGGCCGGTGCGGCACGCCATTGCATCCGGCGATCGACCGGTCCGGGCACTATGCCGCCCATCCCGAGGGGCCGGTTCGGGCGCTGGCGGTGATGAGCACGCTCATGCCGCACCTCGCCGGTGGCCGCCACCACATCTACCGCACCGCGATCGCGGTGACGTTGCTGGCGGCGCTGGTCGCCGCGGCGTTCGGGGTGCTGTCGGTGGCGCTGGTGTTGGCGGCGATTGCACTGCCCGCGGTGGTGCTGACCTACGTGCACGACCACGACGTCTGGCGTCGGGAGCCCCTCACCGTCATCGGTGTGGCGGTTGTGCTGTCGGTGTTCCTCGGCGCGGGGGTGGGCCTCCTCGAGGGCTACTTCACCAAGCCGGTGTTGCTGGCCGCACCGGAGCACCGGTTGCCCTCACTCACCCAGATCCTCGAACTGGGCGTGCTGGTCCCGGTGGTGGCTTTTGCTGCGGCGCTGATCGCGCCGATGTCGATCACCGCTCGCCCCGCCTTCCGGCACCCCGTCGATGCCGTGGTCGTCTGCTCGCTCAGTGGCGCCGCATTGTCACTGGGACTGAGCCTGGTCGTGCAGCGCGGGGCATTCAGCCACGTCGAGGCGACTGCCGGGGATCCGGCGCACGTGGCGTTCATCGCGCTGACACTCGGCTTCCTCCAGCCGGTCGTGTTCGCCACGGCGGCCGCCCTGACCGGAGACGCCACGCTGAAAAGCGCCCCCGCCACCGATCAGATCTGCGCGCCCTGCGGTGCAGCACTCGCTGCCGGTGCCGCGTTCTGCCAGGTGTGCGGAACCGCCACGGCGGCACTGGCGCGCCATTCGGCCCCGGCGCCCGGCCCCGCGGGTCCCGCACCGACGGCCTGACCACGACAGCGCGAAACGGAAGCCACGATGTCATCAACACCACCGAACACCCCTCCGCCGGTGCGGTACCCGGGCAGCAGCGCGCACGTCGGGCACCGACTGCGGCCGGTCGCCGTCGCCGCCACCATCATCGGGATCATCTTCGTCGCGGCCGCAGTGACCGCGGCGATCGTGCTGAGCGGCGTCACCAACCCGCCCGAACCGTCCCGGCCGGCACTGGACGGACACGCGCCCGCCGCAGCTCCTGCTGCCGCGCGCGGCGGGCCAGAACCCGTTGCCCCCGAACGATTTTCACATCCGAGTGCCGGGAAATGGGGTGTGGCCATCGCGCTCACGTCGGCCGGGGCGATCAACATCGCCAACGGCATCTCGCTCACCCCGGCACCGGGCTGGACCCTCACAAACCGCGGCCCGAACTGGATCACGCTCTACAACGCCGACTCCACCGCGCGTATCCAAGTGGAGGTCAAAATGGCCGGCGGGCCGGATATCCTCGCCGAGCTGCAGGCCGACATCAACAGGTTGACCAGCACGCCGACCACCGGATTGACCAACGTGACGAACCTCAGCGGCCCCACCACGAAAGCGCTGCACAGCGCAAACTTCCAGCAGCAGGCCTCCATCGACTACACCGCCGACATATCCACACAGCAGGGCACCATTCCCGTCCTCGGTGTCTTCGACGAGTTGTTGAACACCTCGAACCTGCTCTCGGCCTTCATCGACTACCGGCAGGACGGTAACGCCTCCACCCATTCCGCGGGCTCCGGCGGAATGATGATCAAATCGATGCTCTGACGGCGATCCGGCCTGCCTGGGATCGCATGGCGCGCAAGATGTCCTACCCCCTATCGGCGAACGCGGTGATGTGCTGAAATCGGATGGTGGGCGTTGCAGGACCGCCTATCGAGGAGAAGACCATGAGCACGCCGCTCCTGCGCACCGCGCAGGTGTTCGCCGGATACACGATCGTCCGGTTACTGGGATCCGGCGGTATGGGCGAGGTCTACCTCGCCCAGCACCCGCGGCTGCCGCGCCGCGAAGCGCTCAAGATCCTGGGCGGTGACGTCTCGGCCGACCACGAGTACCGCCGGCGCTTCATCAGGGAGGCGGACCTGGCTGCCGCGCTGTGGCATCCGAACATCGTGCGCGTCAACGATCGGGGCGAGTGCGACGGGCGGCTGTGGATCGCGATGGATTTCGTCGACGGCACCGACGCCGCCAGCCTCCTGCGCGACCGCTACCCGGTCGGCATGCCGGCAGACCAGGTCGCCACGATCATCGCGGCGATCGCCGGCGCGCTCGACTACGCCCACGAGCACCACGACCTCCTGCACCGCGACGTGAACCCGGCGAACATCCTGCTCGCCAAACCCGGTGACGGTGAACAGAGAATCCTGCTGGGCGACTTCGGCATAGCCCGCCACATCGCCGACTCCAGTGGCTTGACCGCCACCAACATGACCATCGGCACGTTTCCCTATGCCGCACCCGAACAACTGACGGGCGAACCGACCGACGGACGCGCCGACCAGTATGCGCTGGCGGCCACCGCCTATCACCTGTTGACCGGAACCACGCTGTTCCCCCACACGAATCCGGTGGCGGTGATCAGCCACCACCTCACCGCGCCGCCGCCGGCGCTGGCGAAGACCCGCGCCAAACTCGCGGCCTTCGACCCGGTGCTCGCCGTGGCCCTCGCGAAGGACCCCGCCGACCGATTCCCCCGATGCACCGATTTCGCCCGCGCGTTCGCCGAGGCGGCGCTCTGGCGGACGCCGACGGACACGGCCTCGACCATGCAGATTCCGCTGGCGGTCCGGCCGCCCGAGAGCGTGGTCCTGCCCCCCATCGACGTCGGCAAGCAGCAACGACGCAGGCGGCGACGAATTTTCGCGGCCGCGGCGGCCATGCTCGCATTCGACCTCGTCGGCGCCACCGGCTACGCCGTGGAAAGCGCCAACGGCGCACCACGCCACGACCGGACCGCCGCGTCCCCGGCCCCGGCGCGGTCCCGGCAGTCGGTGAACCACGCGCCACCGTCGGCGCCGGCTCCGCAGCGACGGGCATCTGCGGGGGCTCCGCCACCGCCATCCCCCCTACCGACGCCCGCCCGGTCCGTCCAGGTCGCGCCGGCGCCGGCGCCCAGACGCGCTCCGGCGCCACCTGCGGCACTCCCGGCCCATGCGCCCGTCGCGGCCGCGCCGACGCACGCGCCGCCGGTCCCGAGGCGACAGGCGTCGGGTCCCGACCAGGTGTATCTCAACCTGGCCTCACAGATTCCCGGGGTCACCGTCAGCGACCCCAAGGAGGCAACCGCCACCGCCCGAGGGGTGTGCGCCGGGCTGCAAGAAGGGGGCAGCCCCGCCGATGCGGCCGCCGCAACCCAGCACAAGAGCGGATTGACGCCCGCGCAGGCGGCGGCCGGCGTCAACGCGGCGATCACCGCCTACTGCCCGCAATACCGGCGATAGGGAGAGACGTCACCGGCGGTTTCGATCGTCGTCGGGTGTCAGCCAGACGACGCTCAACGGCGGAAGCGTCAGGGCGGCTGAGTACGGCAGGTCGTGCCACCCGATCGGCTCCGCGGTGAGGTCGCCGACGCGCACGCCGCTGCCGCCGAATTCGGTCGCGTCGGTATTGAGGACCTCGATCCACCGGCCCGCCGCGGGAAGCCCGATCCGGTGCCCGTGCCGGACCACCGGGGTGAGGTTGGCGACGCAGGCCACCACCGGCTGGTCGCTCTTCGGGAACCGCAGGAACGACAGCACGCTGTTGTCGGCGTCGTTCGGCTCTATCCAGCGAAATCCCGGCCAGTCGAAATCTTGCTCCCACAGGGCGGGTTCGGCGCGGTAGACCGCGTTGAGCCGGGAGACCAGGCGCTGGATCCCAGCGTGCTCGGGGTAGTCCAGCAGGTGCCAGTCCACGCTGGCGTCGTATCGCCACTCGTCGTTCTGGGCGATCTCGCCGCCCATGAACAGCAACTGCCGACCGGGGTGAGCCCACATCCAGGCCAGCAGCGACCGCAGGTTGGCGAACTGCTGCCAGCGGTCTCCGGGCATTCTGGCCAGCAGCGAACCCTTGCCGTGGACGACCTCGTCGTGGCTGAGCGGCAGAATGAAGTTCTCGTGGAACGCGTAGAGCAAGGAGAACGTGAGCTCGTGGTGGTGGAACCGGCGATGGACCGGGTCCTTGCCGAAGTACACGAGCGTGTCGTTCATCCAGCCCATGTTCCACTTGAACCCGAAGCCGAGGCCACCGAGGAACGTGGGACGGGACACGCCCGGCCACGACGTCGATTCCTCGGCCACCATCATCGCCCACGGGTGATGGCGGTAGACCACCTCGTTGACTTCCCTGAGGAAGCCGATGGCGTCGAGGTTCTCCCGGCCGCCGAACGGGTTGGGCACCCATTCGCCGTCGCTGCGGGAGTAGTCCAGATACAGCATCGAGGCGACGGCGTCCACCCGCAGGCCGTCGATGTGGAACTCCTCGATCCAGTACAAGGCGTTGGCCAGCAGGAAGTTGCGGACTTCGGCGCGGGCGTAGTTGAACACCAGCGTGCCCCAGTCTGGGTGCTCGCCCTGTCGTGGGTCGGCGTGCTCGTAGAGCGCCGTGCCGTCGAAGCGGGCCAGGGCCCAGTCGTCCTTCGGGAAGTGGGCCGCCACCCAGTCGACGAGCACCCCGATCCCCGCCTGGTGCAACCGGTCCACCAGGTAGCGGAAATCGTCGGGGCTGCCGAACTGCGCCGCCGGCGCGTAGTAGCCGGTCACCTGGTAGCCCCAGGAGCCCGAGAACGGATACTGCGCCAGCGGAAGGAATTCCACATGGGTGAACCCCAGGTCGGCCACGTACTGCGGCAGCACCTCGGCGGTCTCGCGGTAGGTCAGCGGGCGCCACGTGCCGTCGGCGTCCAAGGTTCGCCGCCACGATCCGAGATGACACTCGTAGATCGAGACCGGGGCGCTCATGAGGTTCACGGTGGCCCGCTCGGCGACCCACTGCGCGTCCTGCCAGTCGTGCGTGCCGCACGTGACGATGCTGGCGGTGGCGGGCGGCACTTCCGCGGCGAACGCGAAGGGGTCGGCGCGCAGGCTGTGGTGCCCGTCCTGGCTGACGATCTCGTACTTGTAGCGTGCCCCGGGGCCGACGCCCGGCAGGAAGATCTCCCAGACTCCCGAGCCGCCCAGCACCCGCATCGGGTGCACCCGTCCGTCCCAGCCGTTGAAGTCCCCGACCACCCGTACGCTTTTGGCGTTGGGAGCCCATACGCCGAACGATGTGCCGGAACGGCCTTCGTGGACGCGCACATTGGCGCCCAGGCGCAACCACAGCCGCTCGTGCCGGCCCTCGCCGAACAGGTGCAGGTCCATCTCCCCCATCGTCGGCGAGTAGCGGTAGGGGTCGTCGAAGTAGGTCGTTCGGCCGTCGCGGTCGGTCGACTCCAGGCGGTAGCCGGGCACGGCATCGGTATTCAGTGCGGCGGCGAAGACACCGGCGGGGTGGATGCGGCGCATCGGCAGCCGCTCCCCGTGGGTCAGCACCGCCATGTCCTGCGCATCCGGTCGCCAGGCGCGGATCTCCACCGCGCCGCCCGAGTCGCCGTCGTGCCGGAAGCGCGCGCCCAGGATCTGGTGCGGGTCGTGATGGTCGCCGGCGACGAGCCGGTCGAGATCGTCCTGCCGCACCGAACCTTGCAGGTGGAGCGGGACACTCACGACCGTTCCTCCTCGACCGGCGCCCACGGTGGCCTGACCCGTAGCGCCAAACGTTCCATTCCGTCTCGCCTTGCATCCTGGCGGCCGACGCGGCCCGAAAACAGGGACCAAAGTCCCGCAATGCCCCGCGGTCTGGACGTGTGCCCAACGGCAGGGTCCGTGCCCATCCGTGGCCGTCCGTCGGGTCTCAGGCCGATTGATGCCGAGATATGTTGGCGCGCTGATTTTGTGGCTGCTCCCGGCGCGGGTGGTGGTCGAGCCACCAGTAGGCGGCCAGCTTGACCCGGTCGTTGAACAGGAACCACACCACCGCGTAGGCCCACATCAGCCCGGCCCAGCGCCACCCGAGCGGCGTCATCGCCACCCCGTAGACCGCGATCAGCGTCGCGATGGTCTGCGCGGTGAGGACGGCGCCCAGCAGCAACCGTGCGGGTGCGGGTCCGGACCAGAAGGGGCCGCGGGTGCGGGTGAGGAAGATGGTCAGCTGGCCGGCGACCGACAACTTCAGGTAGATCATCGTGCGGATGAAGTCACGGTCGAGGTGAAAGACCTTGTCGGCGAGGAAGAAAAGCGTGAACGTCGCGACGACGCCGATCACGCCCAGCACGGTGGCGATTGTCAACACGGCGCGCATGTCCCACTTGACGGGTTTGGCTGAGCCACGCACGTGGTCGTAGGCGATGGACAGGATGGCGCCGTCGTTGAGCAACGCCAGGAACACGATCATCGCGGCGGTGACCGGGAAGAAGTTCATGAACACCACGGCCAGGGTGATCAGCAACAGCACCCGGATGGTCTCGGCGATGCGATAGGTGGCATAGCTGGTGAGGCGGGCGAAGATCTCCCGGGCCAGCCCGATCGCCTGCACGATGACGGACAACCCGGGCGCCAGCAGGACCACGTCGGCGGCCGCGCGCGCGGCGTCGGTGGCGCCGGACACCGCGATGCCGGCGTCGGCCTGCTTGAGTGCGGGGGCGTCGTTGACGCCGTCTCCGGTCATCCCGACGATGTGCCCGCGGGCCTGCAACAGCTTGACGATGTGGTACTTGTGCTCGGGAAACACCTGCGCGAACCCGTCGGTCGTTTCCACCCGCGCGCCCAGGTCGTCGTCGTCGGCGCTGTCCAGGACGGCGGCGTCCAGAATGTTCTGGCCCAGGCCGACCTGGCGGGCGATCTCGCGGCCGATGGCGACCTGGTCGCCGGTGACCATCTTGACGTCGATGCCGAGCTCCTCGGCGGCGCTGATGGTCGCCGCGGAGTCGTCGCGGGGCGGGTCGGCCAGCGCCAGCACACCCATCAGCCGCCAGGAGCCCTCGCCGTCGGTCCGGGCCACCCCGAGGGACCGGTACCCGTGCGCGGCGAAGCGTTCGACCACGCCGTCGACCTCGGTGACCGCGCCGTCGCCGTCGCACAACGCGGCGATGACCTGCGGTGCGCCCTTGCTGACCCGAAAGGCACGGCCGTCGGGGTCGTGCACCGTGGCTTCGGTGCGTTTGCTGACCGGGTCGAACGGAACGAACTTCTCGACCCGCCCCGGCGGCGGTGAGCCCGCGGCGGCCATCACCGCCAGGTCGATGAGGTCGTTGTCCTCCACGCGTGAGGCCAGCGCCGCCGCCGTGAGCAGTTCGTCGTCGCTGACGGCCGTGGCGGTCCAGCGGGCGGCGAGCGCGAGGCGGTTCTGGGTCAGGGTGCCGGTCTTGTCCGAGCACAACAGGTCGATGCCGCCGAGCTCCTCGACCGCGGGCAGGTGACTGACCACGGCCTCGTGGCGCGCCAGCTGCCGGGCGCCGATGGCCATCGTCACCGACAGCACCGCCGGCAGTGCCACCGGGATCGAGGCGATCGTGACCACCAGCGCGAACTCGAGCGTCTGCAGCACGGGATTGTGCCGGATCAGCGACACCACGACAGTCAGGGTGACCAGGACGAGCGCGATCACGATCAGATAGTTGGCGATGCGCAGCACCGCGCGCTGGAAGTGACTGACCGTGCCCGCGCTCTCGACCAGCGCGGTGGTCTTGCCCATGTAGGACGCGACCCCGGTGGCGCACACCAGCGCGTCGGCCTCGCCGCGCACCACCACCGACCCGGAGAACAGGGCGTCGCCCTGCCCGCGGGTCACGGCGAGCGATTCGCCGGTCAGTGCCGACTGGTCCACCTCGAGGGCGACGTCGTCGAGGATCCGCAGGTCGGCGAGCACCACATCACCCAGGCGCACCCGCACGACGTCGCCCGGCACCAACTCGCGCACGGCCACCGTCACCCACGTGCCGTCGCGCAACACCCGGGCCGAGGACGTCAGACGCTGTTTGAGCGCGGCGATCGCGTTGGCCGCCTGGTGTTCCTCGAAGTAGGCCACCAGCCCGTTCATCGCCAGCAGCACGCCGATGATCGCCGCGTCGATCCAGTGCTGCGCGGCCACCGACAACGCCAGCGCGACCTCGATCATCCAGGGGATCGGCGCCCAAAAATAGCTGAGAAACTCCAGCACCGGATTGCGGTGCCGTTCTGCGATCTCGTTGGGCCCGTAGCGTTCCAGCCTTTGCTGTGCCTGGGCTGTCGTCAAACCCGCTGCGGAGCTGTCCAATTCGGTCAGCAGCTGCGGCAACGGCAACTCGGTCAGCTTTTCGGTGGTCTCGGTCAAACCCGTCTCCCCTCGGGGCTCCTACATGTCGAGTTCACCGTCGCATCCCCGCCGTGAACCGGGTAGGGCCGAACGCCCCCTATCGGGTGGACCTTGTTCGGGGGCGTGCCATTCGCGGCGAGGCATCCTGTGTGAACTGAAGGATTTTGGGCGTGTCGCCCAGGCTTCACACCGAAGCGGGGGTCAGGGGTTGCCGTTCGCCGGATGTTTGCAAACGCGGCTTAAATTAGGTGGCGCCGGCGGACCGCTCGACCGCAATCGGCAGACCGACGAGCGACAGCACGTGATACGCCGTTCCCCCCGGCGGCGCCACCAGCCTGCAGGCAGTGTCTTGACGGGCGGCGCGATCGCACGCCTCCGCGAGCACACCGACCGCGGTCGAACTCAGGTGAGTGACCGCGCTCAGGTCGATGGAGAGTGCTCTGGCGCCGGCGCGGCTGTGCCGGAAGAGAAACCCCGCCAGGCTGGGCGCGGCGAGACCGTCCACGTCGCCGGCCACCACCACATAGCCGTCATCGCTGACGCCGATGTCGAACGTCTCCGGCGAGCAGGTGTCCGCAGCGGAGAGGTCGACGGGTGGGTCGGTTACGACGTGAGCCGCCCGGGTCAGCCGATGGGTCAATCCGGCCGTGGTCCCGTGGCCGCTACGGCTGACCACGGTGTCGCCGACCAGCAGGTGGGCGATCGACAGCCCGCGTCCCCGATGCGGGCTGTGTGTCGCGTCGTGCTTCCACGTCCCGCGGTCGGCGACGCTGGCGCGCACTTTGCCGTCGTCGCCGAGCGCCGCCTCGAGCACCACGTCGCCGGGAGCGGTGGCCGCATAGGCGTGTTCGACGGCATTGGCGACGAACTCGCTGACCGCATGCTCGACGAGGTGGCCGCTGGCGGGATCGGCGCCCAGCGTTGCGAGCCAGTCGCGCAGTCGTGCCCGCATCCGGCGCTCGGCGCCGGCGTCCGCGCGCGTGACGACGCGCAGCGGACGTGGCGGGGTGCGTCGCTGCGCGGCCAGCAGTGTGATGTCGCCGCTGTAGCCGGACCTGCCCACCAGCGCCTGGATCGCCTGCGAGCAGAGCCTCTCGACCGGGGGCTGTGCCGACTCGGCAGGGAAGCCCTGTCCGGCGAGGATCCGCGCCGTCACGTCGGCGACCTCGACGCTGGCGGCGCTGGGCGAGCGTGCCGGTCGCTGGAGGATCCCGTCGCTGTAGAGCAGCACCACGTCGTCGACCGCCAGGTGTGCGGTCCTGGTCGCGAAGCCGCGGCCGCTGCCGAGTGGACCGGCGCCGGTCGGTTCCAGATAGAGGGATGTCGCATCGCTGTGGATCACCAGCGGCGGCGGGTGGCCGGCCGTGCAGTATTCGAACTCCCCGGTTGAGGTGGCCAGGTTCGCGATGCACAGCGTGGCCAGCTTGGCGCCGGCGACCTCGGCGGCGAAAAGGTCGACCGTCCGCAGGGTTTCGCCGATGCCGGCGCCGACGGTCAGCTGCATGCGGGTTGCCGTGCGCAGTTGCGCCATCACGGCGGTCGCGTGCGGCCCGTGACCGGCGACGTCGCCGACGACGAGCGCGACCCGGCCGGCGGGCCCGGGAATGGCGTCGAACCAGTCCCCGCCGGCGACGGAGTCCTCGGCGGCCACCAGGTAGGCGGCGGCGATGTCGGCGCCGGGCAGTACCGGTACCACCGGCGGGAGCAGTGCCTGCTGCATCGCGGTGACCGCATCCTGCAGCGACCGGAAACTTCCGACCATCTGTTCGGCCCGCCGTTCGGCGGCCATCCGGGCTTGCGCCTGCTCGGTGATGTCCGTGACGGCGATCAGCAGGCCGACGATCTCGTCGTTGCGTCCCCGCTGTGGAACGACGGTCAGGTCCGCGAAACGTTCTCGCGGACTGCCGAATTCGGGGAGGCGCAGGTCGGTGACTCGCAGCGGGTCACCGGTTCGGTAGACGCGGTCGCAGGCGTCGCGCAGCCCCTGACGGCCGAGCTCGGACGCGAGTTCGGCAGCGGGCGCGCCGATTTCGGCGCCCGGAAAACGGGCGCGGTAGGCGGCATTGCACGCGGTGAGCCGATGCCCCGGCCAGTCGAGCGTGCACAGGATCACCGGGGTGTCGTTGTAGGCGCCGCGAATCAATTCCGTGTCGCCGAGCAACGGGCTCCAATCCTCGTCGCGTGTGAAACGAAAGCTGTCGGGCATGGCGAACGTCAGGTCCGCGGCCGGGGGGAGTCGACGGGCGGCGCCGCGACAGCGTTGGGCGCCGTCGGACGTGCGAGCCGGGTGCCGACAGATTGCGTCGTTGCCGCTTCCGCGGCGCCGGTACCCACAACCATGGCGTCCGCTCCCTTCCGGCCCGCACGGGCGTACGTGGACAACGGAGTGGCGGACCTGCTGTTTGATCGGCCAAGGGCTCGTTCGTTCTCCATGGTAACGGCCGCGAAGGTGACCCGGTGCGATTCGCCGTCGCCGCGCCCACGCCTCGTCGCTGCCGTGATTTCGGTGCCCACCCGGGCTTGTAACGCTCGGTGTGGCGCCCCAATTCGCGCAGAACCGCACCGTGCGGCCAGTCTGGATTGGCGAGTTCTCCCCGTCTGGCGCGTATGTGGCACATGCCGAATTATGCCCGTCAGTGCGTCCCAGGGCCGAGTGCGCGCTGCGTTACGGTGCAAGGCTTTTCGTTTTCGGGCCAAGTCGTGGCGCCGAGGGCGGGCGCAGCGTGGGGGCCGTGCCCCCCCTCGGGCGGTTCCGCTGACGGGCGATCCGTTCCCGCCCGTCGGTCACTGGAAATAGCGCTAAACACCGCGCCGGTCGGTTAGCGGGCGCGCTTTACGGCGACCGGACGCCATGTATGTGCCTTTGATCAACCGTGTTCGGGCAGGGCGATTGCGGACGAAGTTCAGGCCGGTGTATCGGAGCTGGAATAACCCCCGAAAGCGCGCAGGCCGGCCGCGCCGCCGACGGACGGGCCGCGTCGTCGTCCGGCCTGGGCGGAGGGATGGCGCAGCATGGCCTCGCCGCGCTCCCGCGCACGTCGTTGAGCCGCGAGCCACACCGGGTGGGAGTCAAGAAGAATAACCGTCGCCTCTGAAGTGTTTGCCACGATTGTCAACTCCTTCCGAAGCATTGCGACCCGGCCGCGCCGTGAGACAGGTGTGGTTGTTGGTTCGTGATTTCAGGATGCCCGACCAATCCTGAGACCAAACCATCCCGAGAGATGAGAATTTGCCATGAAAATGCCGCAATGCTCAGCCGCTCCCTGTCGCCGCCGGTTCTCGGGCCGGCCACCAAACAGGATGGTAGTGGCGAGCACCGACAAGATTCGCGGGCCGGGCGGGCCGATTGCTACCGGCTTCGGCCGGGCCCCGGCTCGTATCGGGCTGCTATCGTCCCTTGCTTATGCCGGAGATGGATCGCCGCCGCATGATGTTGACCACCGGGATCGGCGTGCTGGCAGCCGTCTTGCCCGGTCCCGAGGCCCGCGCGCAGCGCACCCCGCTGCCCGTCGCCCCCAGCGGCCAGTCCGGGAGCTACGTTTTCCACGACGAGTTCGACGGGCCGGCGGGCTCGGCGCCCGACCCGTCGAAGTGGACGGTGGCGCAGGCCCGCGAAACCATCAAGGACCCGACGTACTGGGAGCGCCCCGAGAACATCGGCCAGTACCGCGACAACCGGCGGAACGTCTACGTCGACGGCAAGTCCAACCTCGTGCTGCGCGCCGCCAAAGACGGCCCGACGTACTACAGCGGGAAGGTGCAGAGCCTGTGGCGGGGCGGCGTCGGGCACACCTGGGAGGCCCGGATCAAGCTGAACTGCCTGACGCCGGGCGCCTGGCCCGCCTACTGGCTGGGCAACCAGGACCAAGGCGAGATCGACATCATGGAGTGGTACGGCAACGGCAACTGGCCGTCGGCCACCACCGTGCACGCGAAGGCCAACGGCGGGGAGTGGAAGACCCACAACATCGCGGTGGACAGCGCCTGGC
Source organism: Mycobacterium cajalii (assembly GCF_045809005.2). Taxonomy (NCBI): domain Bacteria; kingdom Bacillati; phylum Actinomycetota; class Actinomycetes; order Mycobacteriales; family Mycobacteriaceae; genus Mycobacterium; species Mycobacterium cajalii. The sequence goes on along the minus strand of NZ_CM141436.1, from coordinate 3,262,295 downwards.
ACACGTGGAGAACCCAGTGGGACGAGGCCGGGATCCGGTTCTGGAAGGACTACACCGACGGCGCGCAGCCCTACTTCGACGTGCCGGCGAGTTCCCTGCCGGACTGGCCGTTCAACGCGCCCGGCTACACGGTGTTCACCGTGTTCAACCTTGCGGTCGCCGGTTCCGGCGGCGGCGATCCGGGACCGGGCACCTACCCCGCTGACATGCTCGTCGACTGGATACGTGTCTGGTGAGTCAGCCGAACTCGAGCAACGTGTAGGCGCCGCGGAACGACCGCAGCGGCGCGCACTGCCAGAACGCGGGAAACAGCGTCCCGAAGAACAAGCCCCGCCCCCGCGGCATCGGCAGGTCATGCACCGCCCGGATCCCGGGCGTGGTGCCGGCCAGATCCGCGAGTTGACGCGCCGAAAGGCTGAACGGCATCGGCGGCACCCGGTAGCGCTTGGAGGACCGCATCCCGCGCGGCGCTAGCTTTCTGACCAGGGTCGGCGGCAGGTCGAAGAACATCTGCCCACCGAGAAACCGCTTGGCGCACTCGGCGATCAGGCCCAGCGCCTCGTGCGGTTGGAGGTACATCAGCAAACCCTCGGCGGTGATGAAAACGCCGTCGGCGTCGTCGATCTCGGCCATCCAGCTGTAGTCGAGCGCGGACTGCGCCAGGTACGTGATCCGCTCCGAATGCGGCAGCAGGCGCCGCCGCAGCTCGATGACCGGCGGCAAGTCCACCGACACCCAACGAAACGGTGCGTCGGGCAGTGCCCTGCTGAGGCGCCAGAAACTGGTCTGGAAGCCCTCCGCGAGTGCGACGACGGTCGCGCGGGGCCGCCCCGTGAGATATTCGGTCGCGCACCGGTCCACCGCCAGCGACCGCAGCGCCATCTCCTGGCCCCGGCGGCCGAATTTCGCGAAATCGAAGTCGATGGACTCGATGAGTTCGATCGCCATCGGGTCGTCGAGGATCGCGTCGGGTCGCCCGGCCTGGTAGGCCCTGCCGTACAAGGTCAGCAGCGCAGTTTCCGAGACGCCGGTCAACTGGCGGGCGTCCACTTTGGCGTCTCTGTCGTCTTGGTGACGACTCATCAGACCTCCCGGCTCAACGGCGGAACAGGTGCCGCACGACCGAGAGCAACAACGTCGCCACGACCGAGACCAGCAGCATCGACACCAACGGAACGTAGACGCGCACGTTACCGCGCTCGATCCGGACATCGCCGGGAAGGCGGCCGAACCACGAGAAGCCGCCCACCCAGATCAGGACACCGATGGCGACGACCAGAATCCCGACCACCACCACGACGGGGCCGACGTTGCGTCCCATCACGGCTCGACGGGGATCGCCACCTCGTTGCGGCGCCGGCACGGCAACGTCCACGGCGGATCGTAGAACCACGCATCGGCCCCGCCGATCGGGGTGATGTCGTTGTCGCGCAGGATGTTCCTGAGCTCGGCGGTGCGGGCGGCAACGGCCGCCGGGCTCCGGTCGCCGCTGAATTTCAGCACCGCCACCGTCTGCGGCGGCACGGTCACCAGGCGGACCTGGTCGTCATCAGGGGTGGGCAGGGTCTCCATGGTCCACTTCGACGGCATGAAGAAGCGGATCACCCAGCCGCGCTCGGCGTCGGCCGCCTGCACGACGGGCGCGGTCATCGCGATCTGTTGGCCCGCGCTCGCATGCTGGCCCACCGGCGCCGTCATCGCAATCGCCTGGCCGCCGCGATTGCCGCCGAAGATGTAGCCCGCGAGCCGGCGGAAGCCGACGTTGCGGGCGCGCTCCTGGTCTCCCGGCACCGTGGTCTCGGCGGCGATGCGCGGGCCGTAGCTCCGGATTTCGACGGTGTCGGTGAGCTCCCGGCGCGTGTAGCCGGGCTCCTCGGTCCCCACGCGGATTCCGACGACCGCGACCAGCGATTCGGCAACCTGTTCGGCGAGCTTGGTCAGTTTCATCACGATCTCATTCCCTCAGCGTCGATTGAGAAACCACACGTGCCCGGTCAGCGCCGTCGCGAACGCGCACCACAGCGGGTACAAGAGCAGCGGAGCGGCGCGCCCGCCCTGCGCGTCCATCGCCCGGCGCGCCAGGTCGGCGCTGCTGACAGTGAGCACCCCGGCGGCGAGCGCGGAGACGCCCAGCCGGCGACGCTGGAAGAACAGCCACGACCAGCCGGCATTCAACGCCAGGTTGACCGCCAATGCCATGACGTACTGCCGACGCTCCGGCTTTCTCCCGCGACGCTCCAGCTCGTCGAGTGTGTTGGACGAGACCACCGCGATGTCCGCGTAGAGCACCGGCCACACGATCGGAAACGCTTGCGGTGGGGGCTGATACGGCGGCTTGCGCAGCGATCGATACCACGGCGATGCGGCCGGACGGCTCGCCAACCCACCGATGACGGCGGCCGAGGCTACGGCCGTGGCCGCGGGGACCAGAGTTCGCGCCTGCATGTCATACTCCCGGTTAAAGCATTCGGTAGCTGATTCACCCATTTTCGCCGGCCATTCTGCAAGGGAAATCGTCCTCCGAACGCGATGGCGCCCGGCTCTTGTCCCGGGCATCCGAGGCGTGTAATCGCAATATCACTCGTTCGATTGGTCGACCGGGGATCAACGGAGCGCCGGGTAGCGCGCGGCTGACTGCACGGTGGGCGGCTGGCCCGTCCAAGTTGAGGCTTCTCATTGCCCTTCCCGACACGCGATCAACCGGCGTCTCACAGAACCTCCAGGATGCATGAAACCCGGGTTGGTCGCATGGGCCGGTGGAAAGCGCCGTCGGCGAAACGCGTTTTTGCACGGTTGCCTGAATTCTTTCGTTAATTTCCGCCTCGAATTTCCGGCGTTATCAGGTTTGCGGGTTGGTTTACGCACAAAAGAGCGCACTGGCCGTAGTCGGCCGCGCTCTGCCGCGACGGTCGCGGCGCGCCGTCGCAGGCCCGCCCCCGGCGCCAACCGGTGAAAAAGGATCTTCACCGCACTCGATGCGCTGAATCAGCCTCCGCTGCGGCCGGCGCCGTCGGTTGCGGGATGAGAGACGGCGTGTTGGTTCCGGGCCACGAGCCATCGCGCCGGACGACGCGAAAGTTCCGGCCGAATGCACAGGAGCCACCGGCGCAGCAACCGCGGCAGCCCGGGGATCTGAGCTCGATGCCCGCGACGCGATGTGGACGCGGCCAGCCACGTCAGACCCGAAGCGCCAGTTCATTGCACCGTGCGCATGTCTGCCGCCGTCCTTCCCCACACCTCTTTCGTGGTTTCGGACAGAGCCGCCGCGCCGCCCCACACGACGCGACGCCGCTGTTCCCCGACCGCTCCGCCCCGCAACGTTCGTGTACCCGAGCCACCTTTGTTTTTGGCCTGGGTAGCGAATGGCTGCCGGCACCCATTCGGGGCGTGCGATTGAAAGACTTCGCACAAATTTGTCGAAACGCCATGTGCATCACATCGCAGTGTTTTACTGGTCGTGATCAGGCCGTGATAGGAACGTGATAACTGCGTGATACGTCAGCCAGGGGATTGCACATGCCATATATGATTTCCACGCCGGACGCACTAGCGGCGACGGCGGCAAACATCGCCGAGATCGGCTCGAGACTCAGCGCGGCCAGCGCCGCGGCAACAGTCTCGACAACGCGGGTAACACCGGCGGCCGCCGACGAGGTATCTGCGGCCATCGCGACACTATTCGGCTCGTACGGTCACGAATATAGAGCGCTGATCGCCCAAGCGGCGGCATTTCACGCTCAATTCGAGCGGGCGATGACTGCCGGCGCGGCGCTGTATGCGAACGCGGAGGCGGCCAACGCGTCGCGCCTGCAGAGCGTGGCGCAGGAGGCGCGCAGTATGGTGACCGCACTGACCGGCGCCAACGGTGTTCAATCGGTGGCCAAAGGCGGCGCCGGCGGGCACAACGGATCCGCAGCGACGAGCATCAACGGGACGGGTGCCCGAGCGGCCGGGGCCAACGGGAAGATCAGCCTCTCGGCAGATGGTGGAACCGGCGGGCAGGTTCGCGCCAGCGCCGCGGCCTTGAAGGCGAGCGGCAACACGACGAGTACCGCGACTGATTACGCGTCCGCATCCACTGCGAACTCGGCTGGTGGGGCAACGTCGTCGGCCGGTACCGGGGGGACCGGTTTAGGGGCGACGTACACGGTGTCGTCGCAGTGGGCCAACGGTTTTACCGCTGACTACACGATCACCAACACCGGCTCGACCCCGCTGACCAACTGGCAGGCCCAATTCAACCTGCCCTCAAACGAATCCATCACCAATGCCTGGAACGCGCAGATCGCTCACTCGGGCACGCAATACACCCTGACCGCCGAAAGCTACAACAACACGATCGCGCCGGGTCATTCAGTGACGGTCGGCTTCCAGGCCAGCCAGACCGGCTCCTACTCCCCGCCCACCCATCTGCTGGTCGACGGACACTCGATCCCCACCGGAACCGGCGCGGGCACCGGAACCGGCGCGGGCACCGGAACCGGCGCGGGCACCGGAACGGGCACGGGCACCGGAACTGGCACTGGCACTGGCACTGGCACGGGTACGGGTACGGGTACGGGTACGGGGACGGGGACTGGTGGCACGGGAACCGGCACCGGTATGGGCACCGGCACAGGCAGCGGAGCGGGCAGCACCGGCGGGACCGGTTTAGGGGCGACGTACACGGTGTCGTCGCAGTGGGCCAACGGTTTTACCGCTGACTACACGATCACCAACACCGGCTCGACCCCGCTGACCAACTGGCAGGCCCAATTCAACCTGCCCTCAAACGAATCCATCACCAATGCCTGGAACGCGCAGGTCCTCCACTCGGGCACGCAATACACCCTGACCGCCGAAAGCTACAACAACACGATCGCGCCGGGTCATTCGGTCACGGTCGGCTTCCAAGCCAGCCAAACCGGCTCCTACTCCCCACCCACCCATCTGCTGGTCGACGGACACTCGATCCCCACCGGAACCGGCGCGGGCACCGGAACGGGCACGGGTACCGGAACGGGCACGGGTACCGGAACGGGCACGGGCACGGGGACTGGAACGGGTTCGGGGACTGGAACGGGCACGGGGACTGGAACGGGTTCGGGTGCCGAGACAGGTTCGGGTTCGGGTAGCGGGACTGGTTCGGGTTCGGGTGCCGGGACGGGCACAGGTACGGGCACCGGAACCGGAACGGGCGCAGGCGGAACCGGGACAGGAAGCACGGGAACCGGCGCCGGCGGGACCGGTTTAGGGGCGACGTACACGGTGTCGTCGCAGTGGGCCAACGGTTTTACCGCTGACTACACGATCACCAACACCGGCTCGACCCCGCTGACCAACTGGCAGGCCCAATTCAACCTGCCCTCAAACGAATCCATCACCAATGCCTGGAACGCGCAGGTCGTCCACTCGGGCACGCAATACACCCTGACCGCCGAAAGCTACAACAACACGATCGCGCCGGGTCATTCAGTGACGGTCGGCTTCCAAGCCAGCCAAACCGGCTCCTACTCCCCGCCCACACATCTGCTGGTCGACGGACACTCGATCCCCACCGGAACCGGGACGGGCACGGGAACCGGAACCGGCACGGGTACTGGCACGGGCACCGGCAGCACCGGCACAGGGAGCACGGGAACGGGAACTGGAACTGGAACGGGAACGGACAGCACGGGCAGCGGACCCGGAACGGGCGACACTGTGATCACCACCCAGTACGGAAAAACGACGATCGAAAATTCCTACCTGGTCCAGAACAACGCCTACAACAACCCCAACGGGCAGACCATCGACGTCACCTCCACCGGGTTCACCATCACCGGGGAAAACGGGTCCGCACCCACCAACGGGGCCCCGCTGGGATACCCGTCGGTCTATCTGGGCACGGCCTATGGCGCCAGTTCGCCGGGGACTCCCCTGCCCGAGCAATTGAGCCAGATCCAAACCGCCACCAGCAGCATCAGTTACACCTATCCCAGCCACGGAATCTACGACGCGTCCTACGACATCTGGCTGAATCCGACGCCGATAACGAACGGCGTCAACCACCAGGAGATCATGATCTGGTTCAACCACCAGGGGCCGATCCAGCCGGTCGGCTCGGTGGTGGGCAACAGCACGATCGACGGGCGCAGCTTCGTGGTCTGGGAGGGCAGCAACGGTCAGAACAACGTGGTGTCCTACGTCGCCAGCACGCCGATGAACTCCTGGAACAACTTCAATGTGTTGGGCTTTGTCGACAATACGGAAACCATTGAGCCGGTGACCAACTCGTGGTACCTCACCAGCATCCAGGCCGGCTTCGAGCCGTGGAGCGGCAGCGTCGGCGCGTCGGTCAACTCATTTTCGGCGAGCGTCAACGGCGTCAGCTAGTACGTGATCCATCCGCCGACCGTGTGATCTCCTCGAGTTCGGGAGAAGCGAAGCGCATGTCGAACTCGAGCGAGATTCGCCTGCGGCGATCGTGACGTCGCTCGGGCACCCCGGCGTTCACGACGCGGGGCCGGCCGAATCATGCGGGGCTAAAAGGGCCACCGCGCTCCATGCCCTGCTGCCCGGGTGACGCGGATCGGGCTGGGGCAGCCGGGCTACGAGGCGCATCAACGGCGGCAGGCGACGGAACCGGCGCGCGGCCGCGAGCAGCGCTTCGGCGTGCACGGTGCGCCAGCCAAGCCGTCGGCGATCGCTTGGGCGATGGCGTCGTCGATGATCTTGGTGCGCGCGACGAGCCACCAGCCGTTGCGGGTCGACCGCGGCACCGCGGCGACGATCGCGCGGCCGTGCTCGCCGGCGAGACGCTCGGCCAGCGGATCGCGGAACAGCGCGTCCGGACGGGCCGACTCGGTGGCCCGGTGCAACGCCGTCCACCGCGCCGCTGTAAACCCGAAGCACACCACACCAGAGGTCGGCCACCAGCGCACAAGTCTGAGTGTTGACGGACATTCAGGGTGACCACCTGGGGGTGGGGTTCCGGCGTTGAGGGTGAGGATGCTTCGGCGGGATCTGAGCGGCGGCATGGTGACGACGCCCCCTGTTCCCGGGGTTACGGTGGCCTGGGTTCGTTTCGGCGATCATCGTGGCGCCGGATGTTCGTGGCCGGGGGATCGACTGGCGCAGTGACGGTTCCAGCCCGGGGCGGCCAACACGAGATGACCCCTTCCCGACTGGCATCGTGGTAGACCATCTTGGTGCTTCATGTCCTCCCGAGCACCCGATGATCGTCGTCCGCACCGTCGAGTGGGCCGAGCAGGCCCTGGGCGCCGGCGAGCTCGGCTGTCCGCACCCCGGGTGCGGCGGCGCCCTCACACGGTGGGGATACGGCCGCCGCCGGCGCGTCCGTAGCCTCGGCGCGCGGACCCTCGACGTGCGCCCCAGGCGGGCACGATGCACCCGCTGCGCCAGCACCCAGATTCTGCTGCCGGCCACCCTGCAGCCACGTCTGGCCGACACCACCGAAGTGATTGGCGCCGCCCTGGCCGGCAAGGCCGGCGGCCACGGACATCGCCGTATTGCCACCGCGCTTGACCGCTCGCCGTCGACCGTGCGCCGCTGGATACGCCGCGCCACGCGCAGCGTTCATCTGCAATGGCTATGGCAGCGCGGCAGCCAGGCCCTCATCCGGCTCGACCCCGACGCGTTCAACCAGCTGCCTCGCGCCAGCAACCCGCTGCACAACGCGCTTATCGTCCTGGCCGCCGCCGCCTGCGCGGCCCGCCAGCGGCTGGGCTTGACCGAACCCCTATGGACGCTGATCGGCGTGCACACCCAAGGCCGGCTTCTGGCCGCACCGACCTGAACCGCCCACATCGCCCGGACCAATCCGGCCGGGCCGGCGATCCCGCTCGCCCATCCCCGGCCGGCACCGTGAACACCACCGCCGGCCGACACCGTCACCGCGAGCATCACAGCGTCAGCGTGAACACCAAATCGCGCTAATCATCCTCACCGAGAACGCCGCCAACATGCTCACCTTGAACGCCGGTCAACAGTCTGAGCGGATGAGACGCGGAATACCCCGTCTATGCAGGGCTTATAAAGCTCGACAGTCGTGACCTGACCGACCTAAGATCCTTCCTGTCGCCGCCACCCTCGGGGCCGCAGTCTGGGAGTTAACCGCCGTCGCAACCACACCGAGATAAGGCCAACCATGAAACTGTTCATAGCGGCACTCACCGCCACGGCTGTGCTGCCGGCGGCGGCTGGTGTCGTCGCTCCCGCAGCCCACGCCGACTGCTACTCCCCCGCGTATCACTGGCGTGAGGTGTGCACCGGCGCTGGGGGTGCACCCGGCCCCGGCCAGACACCATTCACCGGCTACCCGAACACACCCCCGCCGATTCATTGCACGTACACCGCGACAGGGCAGGTCGCTGATTGTGCTTCGGGTGGGCCAGCCGATATGCCGCAAAGCCCGATCACCGGGGGCCGGCCGGTGCCAAACCCGTGCCCCAACGGCATCGACCCGACGCACACCTCACCGAACTGGCAAGACCCGTCGTGGCCCTTCAACCAGTGCGGGCTGCCTAAACGATGACCAGGTGTGTGCTACAAGACTGCGCAGAGGCCCATTAAAGGACGGCCGCTAGAAACAATCCCCCGCCGACGACCCCGCCTACCGGCGGGCGCTGGACACCGGGGCCGTGGCGGGTTGGCCGGTCCCACCTGGCCCACCGCGCCGTGTCGGATACATGGGTGATCGAGCTTCCAGGGCCGGGCATACGTTGCGTTATAGCACCCGCCGGTCACCTGCCGGCGAACCATGCGGTCGTCACCGCGTGGATCTGCGGCGGCGGGAACGGAGTGCTCGAGGTGCCCACCTGGCCGACCTTGACCGTCCACACCGGCGCCGCGCGATCGATGCAGGTTCCCGCGCCCTGGCTGGGCAGCCACAGGACCGCCAGGTGGACGGCGGGGTCGCCGCAGCCGTACACCCCGACATAGCCGTCGTCCCGCCCACCCCACGCGCCGCCGTTGCGCAACAGGCAGCGCGTGCCGTCGTCGAGAACCAGCGCGAACGGATCGGGCGTCGCGACGGGCTGCACCGGCGGCAGCGGACCGCCGTAGCCCACCCGGTGCAGGCGCATGTCCCAGGGATTGTCGATGCACAGCAGCGACCCGGGTGTGGCGGGCCAGCAGGTGCCGGCGCCGGCGGCGCTGGGCGAGCAGTAGTAGATGTCGTCGGCCACGGCCGACGGCGACGGGGTGGTGCATTGGTCGACGGTGGTGACGTTGCCCTGTGCCGGCGCCTCCTGATAGCCGTCGACCGGCTGGCCGTCGGGTGCCACGGCCACGGTGGTGATCACCTCCGTCGGCGGTGGATCGGCATTCGCCGGCGCGGCCGGCCAGCAGACGGCCGCCGCCGCGGCGACACCGGCGGCAACGGATGCGGCTCGCGAGACCATGTCGCACCCACCTTCCGTTCGGCCCCGGATGCAGCGTAAGACGCGCGGCGTTGCGTGTGTCCGGAATCGCGCGCCGCCGGTCCGGTACCGTCCGCTAATGCCCGACGACGCCGCCGTCCCGCACCTGCACCGGGGGCTGTCCAACCGCCACATCCAGCTGATCGCGATCGGCGGCGCGATCGGCACGGGCCTGTTCCTGGGGTCGGCGAAAACGATCGCCCACGCCGGGCCGGCGGTGCTGCTGGTGTACGGCATCGTCGGGTTCTTCATGTTCTTCGTGCTGCGCGCGATGGGCGAAGTGCTGCTGTCGAACCTGAACTACAAGTCGTTCGTCGACTTCGCGGCCGATCTGCTCGGCCCCGCGGCGGCCTTCTTCATGGGGTGGTCGTACTGGTTGGCCTGGGTCGTCACCGGCACCGCGGAGGTGGTCGCGATCACCGGCTACTCGGAGTTCTGGTGGCCCGGGTTGCCGGCGTGGTTGCCGGTGTTGCTAACGGTGGCACTGATCCTCGTGGTGAACCTGTCCGGCGTCCGCAACTTCGGGGAGATCGAGTTCTGGTTCGCCTTGATCAAGGTCGCCGTGATCGTCTGCTTGATCGTCGCCGGGGTCGTCCTGCTGGCGACCGGATACGTCTCACCGCAGGGCCACCGCGCGACCGTCGAGAACCTGTGGAACGACGGCGGATTCTTCCCCACCGGGTTCACGGGCGCGATCGGTGCGTTCCAGATCGCGTCGTTCGCCTTCGTCGGGGTCGAGCTGATCGGTATCGCGGCGGCCGAGACGGTCGACCCACGCCGTACCCTCCCCCGCGCGATCAACGCCGTTCCGCTGCGGGTGGCGATCTTCTACGTCGGGGCGCTGCTGGCCATCCTCACCGTGGTGCCCTGGCGGGACTTCGCCGGCGGGGAATCCCCATTCGTCATGATGTTCTCGCTGGCCGGGCTTTCCGCGGCGGCGTCGATCGTGAACTTCGTCGTCATCACCGCGGCGGCCTCCTCGGCCAATTCCGGGGTTTTCTCCACGGGCCGAATGCTTTTCGGCCTGGCCGACGAAGGCAGCGCCCCGGCGCCGTTCGGCCGGCTCAGCCGCGACGGCGTGCCCTGGCGCGCGCTGCTGACCACGGCGGCGCTGATGCTGGCCGCCATTCCGCTGCTCTACGTGCGTGGTTCGGTGATCGGTGCTTTCACCCTGCTGACCGTCGTCTCGTCGCTGCTGTTCATGTTCGTGTGGGCACTGATCGTGGTGAGTTACCTCGTCTACCGCCGCCGGCACGCGCAGCGCCACGCAGACTCGGCCTACCGGATGCCCGGCGGCGTGGCGATGTGCTGGGCCGTACTCGTCTTCTTCGCATTGGTGGTCGGCACGCTCTGCGTCGACGCCGGAACCGCCGTCGCCCTGGCGTGGGTTCTGTTGTGGTTCGCCGTCCTGGCGGCCGGCTGGCTGCTGGTGCGGCGCCGGCCCGGCCACGCCGAGCGGTATCGGCGGTTCCGCGCGGAGATCAACGCAGACGTGCGCGACCGGTAGATTTCGCTACAGCTGGGTCCAGACCGACTTGGTCTGCATATAGGCCTCGATGCCCTCGCGGCCGAACTCGTGGCCCCACCCGGACTGCTTGTAACCGCCGAAGGGCACCGTGTGGTCGAACACCAACTGGCAGTTCAGCGTCACCGTCCCGGCCTGCAGCCGCTTGGCGAGACGGTGGGCGCGGGCGAGGTTGGTCGTCCAGGCGGTGGCGGCCAGGCCGTAGGTGGTGTCGTTGGCCATGGCCACGGCTTCGTCGTCGTCGTCGAAGGGCAGCACCGTCACGACGGGCCCGAAGATCTCCTGCTGATAGAGCCGCATCCCGCGCTCGACGTTGGTCAGCACCGTCGGGTGCACGAAGTAGCCCTTCCGGTCGAGCCGGTGCCCGCCGGTGACCACCTCGACGCCGTCGGAGCGGCCTTCGTCGAGGAAGCCCATGACGCGGGTGAGCTGCTTCTGGCTGATCAGCGGACCGCTCATGCTGCCCTCCTCCCGGGGGCCGCCCAGCTTCAGGTTGTCGGCGATCATCGCGATGCCCTCGACCACCCGGTCGTACACGCCGCGCTGTACGAAAATCCTTGAGCCACAGACGCATCCCTGGCCGGAGTGCACGAAGATGCCCATCGCGGCCATCATGATGGCCTGGTCGAGGTCGGCGTCGTCATAGATCAGCACCGGCGATTTGCCGCCGAGCTCCAGCATGACTTTTTTGAGGTTGCCGGCGGACGCGCGCACGATCTCCTTGCCGACGTCGGTCGACCCGGTGAAGGCCACCTTCTGCACGTCGGGATGCGCGGTGATCGCCGCGCCCGCGGTGTGGCCGTAGCCGGTGAGCAGGTTGACGACACCCTCGGGCACGCCGGCGTCGGCGATGAGGCGGTCCAGCAGCAGCGCCGAGAGCGGAGTCTCCTCGGCGGGCTTGACGAGCATGCTGCACCCGGCGGCCAGCGCGGGCGCCACCTTGGCGCTCGCGTTGAAGATCGGGCCGTTCCACGGGAAGATCAGCCCGACGACCCCGTAGGGCTCCTTGAGCGTGTAGGTGTGCATGTCGACATACGTGTCCGACGCGATGCCGCTGGTCTTCACGTCGTAGGCGTTGCCGTTGACCTTGGTACACCAGCCGGCGTAGTACCGGAAGAACTCGGCGCAGGTGGGCACGACCAGCTGGGCCTGCATCAGCGGCATGCCGGTGTTGAGCGAGTCCAACTCGGCGAGCTCGTCGGCGTGTTCCTCGATCAGGTCGGCGATGCGCCACATCACCTTGGCCCGTTCGCGCCCCGGCAGGCCGGCCCAAACCCCCGCCTCGAAGGCGGCCTTGGCGCGCGCGGCCGCGTCGTCGACGGCTTCCGGTCCGCAGTCGGTGAACTCGGTGATCGGCTCCTCGGTGACCGGATCGATGACGGGGATGACCTCCCCCGACCCCGGCCGTTTCCGAATGTCCTCGACTACCGACTGCAGCGTCATCCGATCCTTCCCCGTCGCTTGTTGCAACCGGCGCCACGATGCCGGAATGCTGAGCACTTGCTTAGCATCGCGGCTGCGGCGCGGTCAAGGGTCCACGGTCGCGGCGGAGCCGCCGGTGCGGTTCGGCCGCGTGGGGTACTCTCCCGTCGCTACCGGACTCAGGAGGGCCCCGATGGGATGCTGCGAATTCCCGGCCGCGGCCGAGGGCTGCGACGGCGCGTTCACGGTCGACTCCTCCCGGGTCACCTTCGGGCGGGGCTGCCTGGCGGAGTTGGGCGACCGGGCCCGCGCGCTCGGGTTGCGGCGGGTCGCCCTGTTCTCCGATGCGCGGGTGGCCGAACTGCCCGTCTTCGACACGGCGCACGACTCGCTCGTCGCGGCCGGTCTGGACGTGCTCACCTATACCGACGTCCACGTCGAACCCTCGGACGAATCGTTCGCCGAGGCTGCGCGTTTCGCCCGAGAGTCGAACCCGGACGGCTACGTGTCGCTGGGCGGCGGGTCGGTCATCGACACCTGCAAGGCGGCCAACCTCTACGCCACCCACCCCGCCGACCTCCTGGCCTACGTCAACGCGCCGGTCGGCGAGGGCAAACCCGTTCCCGGCCCGCTGCGGCCCCACATCGCCTGCCCCACGACGGCGGGCACCGGCAGCGAAGTCACCGGGATCGCGATCTTCGACCTGCTCGCGCTGTCGGCCAAGACGGGCATCGCCTCGCACGCCCTGCGCCCCACCGAGGCGCTGGTCGATCCCGACTGCACCGCGAGCCTGCCGCCGGAGGTCGTCGCCGCGGCCGGCCTCGACGTGCTGTCGCACGCGCTGGAGTCCTACACCGCACGTCCCTACGTCCATCGGCAGGCCCCCGAACGCCCGAGCCTGCGGCCGATGAGCCAGGGCGCCAACCCGTGGAGCGACCTGGGCTGCCGCGAGGCGTTGCGCGTGCTGGGTCTGTTCATGGAGCGCGCGGTGCGGGACGCCTCCGACGACGACGCCCGGGAGCAGATGATGTGGGCCGCAACGCTTGCCGGCATCGCCTTCGGCAACGCGGGCGTGCACGCGCCGCACGGCATGGCCTACGCGGTGGCCGGGTTGGTGCGCGACTTCCGCCCGCACGGCTACCCCGCCGACGAGCCGCTGGTGCCCCACGGCATGGCCGTCATCCTCAACGCGCCCGCGGTCTTCCGGCGCATCGCGACGGTCAGCCCGGAGCGCCATCTGGAGGCCGCCCGCCTGCTCGGCGCCGACACGCGCGGGGCCGCGGCGGCGGACGCCGGCGAAGTCCTCGCGGCGGAGCTCGTCCGCCTCATGCGTGCGGTGGGCATGCCGAACGGCCTCGGCGGGGTGGGCTACACCGACGCCGACGTGGCGGCGCTCGCCGAGGGCGCCTACCCGCAGCAGCGCCTACTGCAGAACGCGCCGCTGGAGATGACCAAGCCGGTCTTGACGGACCTGTTCCGGCAGGCCCTGCGCTACTGGTAGCCGAACGTCTCCCCGTGTTGCGATGTGCCGCAACCGGTTACGAGCAGACCAGCTCGGGATGAAACTTGGCCGCCATGCGGTGCAGCCCGTCGCGCCAGTCGACCGTCGTCGCGCCCACGAGTTCGCGCATCCGGGTGGCGTCCGTGGGGTTGCCGCGCAGCGCCTGCTCGCTCTCGTCGAAGACCGGTTCGGCGCCCACGAGTGAGCCGAGGTAGCCGCACCACTCCTGAATGCTGACGGTTTGGTCGCCGCACCAGTTGACGGTGGTCGCCGGGACCGACGCCGCTTCCAGCAGTTTGGGGATGGTCGCGATGATGTCGTCCTCGTGGATCGGGTTGTAGCGGGCCGGTCCGCCGGGCGGCACCGGGATCGGGATGCCGGCCAGCATCATCTCCATGTGGTAGAACGGCCAACCGCCGTTGTCGCCGTAGGGGACGTTGAGCCGGGCGATGGTGGTGGGCACGCCGAGAACGCGTGCCATGGTGCGCGCGACGACCTCACCGGCGATCTTGGAGATCGAATAGGTGGGGAACAAAGGCTTGTGGTTGTCGCCCAGGGCGGCGTTCTCGCTGCGGGTCTCGTCGTCGGGGGGGTCGTAGACGGCGGCCGAGGAGCAATGCAGGAAGGCCTTGGCGCCGCGACAATGCGCCATGAGCAGTCCGACCGACTCGGCGTTGGCTCCGAGGTCTTTGTCCCAATGTCCGCTTTTGGCCACGGCCAAGTTGAGAACATACTCGAAATCTTCTGGGAGTTCGCTGAACTCACCGGCCGCCAGGTTCACTGGCACGCACCGGATCCCGGCCTTTTCCAGACGCTCCCGGGCGGCCGGATCGGTGAAGCGGGCAATCCCCCACACCTCGTTCTCGGCCGCGAGGGCCCGGGTGATTGGGGTGGCGATTTGACCTGTCGGACCTGTGATCAGGATTTTTGAGCCGCGCATTGGGCCGATCGTAGGCCACCACGTGACGAGACCCGCAGAGTGTAGCCAACTATCTTCGCGGCAGCGGTCACGGGCGCGCACCGACGGAGATGGTTGCGCCGGCGATTTTTCCAAGCCGGACACGCACAATTTTGGCCGCGATGCTGTTGCGCGCTTTGGCAACCGAGTGCGTACTGTTTGGGTTCATGGATGACCGCGACAAAGATCCGGCGGTGGTTTTGCCCTATCTTGTAGGCAGATCGCTTGCCGCCACCGAGGTCTACGAAGCATTCGGTTACCGCAAATCCGCGTACTACAAGGCGGCTCGTGAGGGCAGGCTCATCACGGCCGACAATCTGATCAGGGTCGCCACCTACTTCGGTTTGAACCCGGTCGACCTGCAGGTCCGCTACGGGTTGATCCCGCCGGAAGCGGTCACCGAATACGTCGAGTCGGCGCCCCACCCGTCCCGACTGCGGGATCTGAGCCCGGACCCGCGCAAGCCGTCGATCTGACGGCGGTTGGGCAAAACGGTCGGTCGCGAGCAGTGAAGTGCGTGCTCATCCTCACGACACTGGCTGCCGTGGTGTGCAGCCTGTGGATCCGCCGTCACACCTGGCGTTCCCGTTGGGAGGCCGGCGCGAGCCTCAACATCGCCCTGCAAGGCTGCGCGGTGTTGCTCATGTCGCCGTGCGCGTCGGCCCATCTGGGGCCGCCGCTGCACCACATTTTCCGGCGGTGGAACGTGGAAGACTTGTTCGCCCATATCTGCCTGGTCGTCGCGGTCACGGCGATAATCCACCACGGCTTGGTCCGGCTCAACGGCGACGAGCAGGTTCGCGGACTTTTCCGCCGGCAGGTCGAGAAGCCGGTGCGGATCGGGGTTCCGCTGCTGGTGGCGACGTTTGTCCTCGCTGACGAGAAATATCAGCCGGACCTGTTCGTGGCCCACGTCAGAACCTTCTGGTTCGGTGCCTACTGGCTGGTGCTCGGGACGATGCTGGTTTATCTGTTTCTCTACGCCGGCCGGGTGTTGCTGATCCTGCGGAAGGATCCCCGCTCCACGTCCACCGCCAACCTCTATCTGGCCTCGGCCGCCTTCGGTGTTACCGCGACCGTGATCCAGGTGGCCACCGCCGAGGTCGGCGTTGACATCACCCTGCCGGCCTGGCTGTGCGCATGCCTGGGCGCGATCGGTTTCGCATACGGTTCCGCGCGGTCGTGGCAGGCCAAAGTCGAATGGTTCGCGGTCGACAGGAATCCTTCGCGGTAGCCAATTCCCGGGGTGGCCGCGCCGCACAGGCGTAGCGTGCACACGGTGAGCCCGCCCGCATCAGAAGCCTTCCGGCACAACACGGAATCGTATGAAAGGCTCTATCGCGGCGAAGCCGCGTTTCCGGGGGCGCCCGCTCCCGACGGCATCCCGTGGGACATCGCAGCGGCCCAGCCGCGGCTGATGGAACTCGAAGCGCTCGGCGCTATCACGGGCAGCGTTCTCGGTGCGGGCTGCGGCACCGGCGACAACGCGATCTTCCTTGCGCGCAAAGGCTACTCGGTGACCGGCGTGGACAGTTCGCCGACCGCGATCGCGCAAGCCCGCGCCCGCGCCGCCGACGTCGGCGTGCGGCTGCGCTTCGAAGTCGCCGACGCGACCGAACTGACTGGCTACGACGGGACTTCGACACCGTCGTCGACAGCGCTCCGTACCACTGCCTGGACCGCGACGGCAGGCCGGCGTAGGCGGCCGCACTGCACCGCGCGACGGCACCGGGTGCGCGCTGGTTTCTCTACTGCTTCTCCGATGACAGCGTCAACGGTGTCATCGCACCGATGGAGGCCGTGCCCGAGGCCGACGTCCGCAGCACCTTGGCAGGCGCCGGTTGGCGCATCGACTTTCTCGGATCGGCCACGTTTCTCGGCAACACGTCGGGCTTCACCGGCAGCTTCGGCAAACTCCCCGAGGCGGTCCTACGCCAGATGCCGCCCGGGCAGGCCGACCAGATGCGCCGCATGGCCGAACACCTGGCCGCGATCCTGCCGCTCCTCGACAACGCCCGCATTCACCGGCCGTGCAACGTCGTCCACGCCACGCGCGTCGGCTGACCCCCAGGGATCCGGGCGGGTGGTGTTTAGGGCCGATGGTCCCTACCCTCGCCGTTGTCCGCACGCGATCATTCCATTCATGACCGAACGAGCCGGCCCGCCCCGCGTGGGCGGCCCATGGCCCGTGATGCGGGGAACCCGCTGACCAGTCCCGCCCCGCAGACCCAGTTGCGTCGAACACGGGCGGCACCTGATTCCAGAGCCGCCCCAACCGAGGAGGAGGTCCTCATGTCCCGTAGCGCCGGAGCCCGGTATGAGTGCGAGGAGTGCGGAGCAGTGCTCGTCTACGAGAAGCCCTGCCCGTGCACCTCGGAGAACGAGCACTCGGAGGTCTGCTGCGACAAGCCGATGAAACAGCTGGTGCAAGCCGGGTAGCGGCCGGCGTACGTCGGTCGGCAGACCAACCCCGTCACCCGCTGAGCGGCGCGTTGGTCCGGTGAACCGCACGGTCCGGCAGGGCTATTCGGAACTCCTGGCGACGATCACCGGTATCCGCGCGGCATTGACGACCGCGCGGCTGACCGAACCCAGCAGCATGCCGCTGAATCCGCCGCGACCGTGGCTGCCGACGACCACGAGCTGGGCGGTCTCGGCCTGTTGGAGCAGTCGGGGTGCCGGTCGATCACTGACGACGATCTTGCTGACCGCCACGTCCGGATAGCGTTGCTGCCATTCCGCCAACCGCTCGGCGAGCACCTCCCCCTCGCGAACCTCGAAGTTCGCCCACTCCACGGGGGCCTGGCCGGGACGCCCGAAGTCCAACGGGCCCATGTCGCTCCACGCGTGCAGAGCCACCAGCGCCACGCCACGGCGGGACGCCTCGTCGAAGGCGATCTCGGTCGCCAGCTCCGAGGCCGGCGAGCCGTCGACACCGACGACGACGGGTGCGTGCGAGCTCACGGCCGCCAGCGAGTCCTCGTCGTGGATGACCGCAACCGGGCACTTGGCGTGGTAGACCAGGCCGGAGCTGACAGACCCGAGCACGGCGCGGGCCACCGCCGTCTGGCCACGGCAGCCCACCACCACCGTCTGGGCCGCCTTGGTGAGATCGATCAGGGTGGGCAGTATCGGGGCGTCGTACAGCACGTCGCTGGTGATCTGGTAGCCGCCATGAGGCTGGGCCGCCTCGGCGGCAATCTTGTGCGCCTCCTCGAGGATCTGGTGCGCGTGCTGTTCCTGCCAGGACGAGTACTCGCCCGGTGGCGGCACCGGCGGCACGGGACCGAAGAATTCGGTGATCGCCGGGGCCACGTGCACCAGCCGCAAAGGCGCCTCGTGCAATGCGGCGTCCCGCGCCGCCCAATCGACGGCCGCCAACGACGACGGCGAGCCGTCGACACCGACCAGAATCTCCGCGGACGTCTGTCGAGGTGACACCCGATTCTCCCTTCGCGAGCGCACACCCGAATGGGCGATGATGCCCGACCCTAGGCGGCCGGACGCGCAGCGTCAGGAGGCCTTGGTCCCTACCTCGAGGGCACTACTGCCTCGTGCCTCGCGCGTGCCTCGGGCGCGGTCGGCGTGAAGGTGGAGTGATCGGTCGCCGGGATCAGTACCGGCCGAAGGCGAGCGCGACGTTGTGTCCGCCGAACCCGAACGAGTTGCTGATGGCGTAGTCGTATTTGCCGGGCCGGGGCTTGCCGGCCACCACGTCCAGGTCGATCTCGGGGTCGAGGTTCTCCAGGTTCAGCGTCGGGGGCACGACCTGGTCGCGCAAGGCGAGCACGGTCAGGATCGCCTCGACGGCGCCCACGGCGCCGACCGAGTGGCCCAGCGCGGACTTGGGCGCATACACCGCGGGCTTGTTGCCGCGCAGCGCGCTGTTGATGGCCTTGCTCTCGGCCAGGTCGCCGACCTGGGTGCCGGTGGCGTGGGCGTTGACATGGTCGATGTCGCCCGGGGTGAGGCCGGCGATCTGGACGGCCCGGCCCATCGCGTGCCCGGCGCGTTCCCCGTTGGGGTCGGGGGCGACCATGTGGAACCCGTCGGAGGTGATGCTCGCGCCCATGATGCGGGCCAGGATGTTGGCGCCGCGCGCCTTGGCGTGTTCCTCGGTCTCGATGACCATCAGCGCGCCGGCCTCCCCGAACACGAAGCCGTCGCGGTCGCGGTCGAACGGACGGCACGCCCCGGCGGGGTCGTCGTTGTTGGTCGACATCACGATGCGCATCTTGGCGAACGCGGCGATCGGCACGGCCTCGATCTTGGTCTCCATGCCGCCGCAGATCGCGATGTCGGCCTCGCCGAGCACGATCTGCTGCCACGCCCGCAGGATGGCCTCCGAACCCGACGCACACGCCGACACCGTCGTGAACACGCCGGCCTTGGCGTGGTGCTCCAACCCGATCGCCGCGGCCGCGGCGTTGGGCATGTACTTGTGCACGACCAGCGGCGACACCGCCCCCGCCCCACGGGCACGCAGGTCGTCGTAGCTGAAGACCAACTCCTCGCCCGAGCCGAGGCCGGTGCCGACCGAGATCATCAGCCGGTTGGAGTCGACCTCGGGGTTGCCCGCGCTGTCCCACACCCGGCGGCTGACCACGGTGGACATGCGTTGCAGATAGCTCATGCGGCGCATCTCGGCGCGAGTCAGCTCGAAATCCTCGAGGAGATGCCCGCCGATGCGCACCGGCAGTTCGAACTCCTTGACGAACGCGTCATCGAGCGTGCGGATGCCGCTTTGGCTGTCGAGCAGGCACTTCCATGTCGTTTCGGCATCGGTCCCCAGCGCGGTTGTCATGGCGACGCCCGTGACCACCACGTCGGGAAAGCCGTTTCCCGTAGCCAACGGTGTCATCGGTGTCGCCGGGCCTTTCTGGGTGCTTCGGAGGGTGAAGAAACGCTGCGACGCATGCACAGCCTCAGCCATCGAAGCACGCGCCCGGCGCCCGCCGGTAGCGGCGACGAACCGTACCGGGGCGTGTGCCGACGCCAAATGGCCAGGACGCAGACCCCTTTTCGGCGATGCCTTCGTCTGCGCACAGCCGTGAACTCTTCGTTTTCTGGCTGACGGTTCGCCGCGGTGATTCGCGAACTGTCGCGGGGTTTCCGGCCGCGAAAAGCGTCGGGAGCACCCCGGCAGGGCCACTAGGTGGCTGGTGTTTTTCGCGTGGCGTTGACCGGGTAATCGGGTGCGGTCGGCGAGAATGGTTGGGTGAGTTTGGGTTTGACGCCGAAACAGGCGGATTTGTGGCGGTCGACGGTGGATTTCTGCGAGGGCCGGGTGGCGCCGGACTCGATTTACAGCGTGCTGCACCGGGAGTGCTTCAACTTGTTCGGCGATGAAATGTTCGCCGACTTGTTCACCGATGTCGGCCGGCGCAGCGTGCCGCCGATGATTGTGGCGGTGGTGATGGTGTTGCAGCGCATCGAGGGGCTTTCGGATCGGGAGGCGGTGGATCGGTTCGCGTTCGACGCGCGGTGGAAGTATGCCGCGGGCGGGCTGGACTTCGATTATCCGGGGTTTGTGCACACCGTGTTGGTGGACATGCGCGCGAGGCTGGCCCGCTCGGATCGCCCGGACCGGATCTTTGAGGTCACCCTGCAAGCGGCCAAGGCGGCCGGGCTGGTGGGCCGTAAGCGGGTGCTGGACTCGACCCCGCTGTATGACGCGGTGGCCACCATGGACACGGTCACATTGATCCGCTCGGCGATCCGGGGACTGCTGGCGGTCGCCGGCGCGGAGCTGCAACCCGCGCTGCGGGCGCGGCTGTCCCGCGACGACGACTACGTCAGCGCCGGCAAACCGGTGTGTGACTACGACGACGTGGCGGCGCGCGAGGCGCTGGTGGACGCGCTGGCCCGCGACGCGTCTGCGCTGCTGGCCTGCCTGGATGAGCAGGCGCTGAAGCCCGAGGTGGACAAGGCGGCCAAACTGTTGGCCACCGTGGTCGGCCAGGACCTCGACCAAGACGCCGCCGACGGGATATTCCGCATCGCGCGCCGTGTGGCCGCCGATCGGGTGATCTCCACGGTGGACCCGCAGGCACGCCACGGCCACAAGACCTCCGCGCGGGGTTTCGACGGATACAAGGGTCACATCGCGATCGACCCCGACGCCGAGATCATCACCGCCACCGAAGTCACCGCCGGCAACGCCGGCGACGCCCAACCCGCCACCGACCTGCTGGCCGGCGACCTACCCACTCCGGTGACCAGCGACACCAACACCGCCGACGGAGATTGCGTTGATCCTCAGGACGACTCGAGCCTCGGTGCAAGTGCTGGCACGACGACCGCGGCCGGCGCGGTCGGTGATGGTGATGGCGACGGGAGCGCCCCCAGCGTGTGCGGAGCCCAAGACCAGCGATGCCCGGCGGTTTACGGCGACGCCGCCTACGGTGCGGGCAAACTGCTGGCCGTGTTGGAAACCGCGGGCGCGGAAATCTTCACCAAGGTGCAGCCACCGACCGCGCCGGGTGGCCGCTACGCCAAGGACCGCTTCGTCATCGACCTCGACGTCGGCACGGTCACCTGCCCGGGCGCGGTGACCGTGCCGATCCGCCCGGCCAAGGGCGGCGGCGGCAACGCGGTGTTCGGCCCGGCTTGCGCCTGCTGCCCACTGGCCGAGCAGTGCACCAGCTCAACCGCCGGGCGCACCATCGCGATCAGCCGCTACGAGGCCGAACTCACCCGTGCTCGCACCACCCAAGCAGATCCGGGCTGGGTCGCCGACTACAAGGCCACCCGGCCGAAAGTGGAACGCAAGATCGGCCACCTGATGCGCCGCCGCCACGGCGGCCGCCGTGCGCGCGTGCGCGGCACCACCAAGGTCGCCGCCGATTTCTCCCTGCTGGCCGCCGCGATCAACCTCGCACGCCTGGGTGTGCTCGGATTACACCGGGAAGGCGCAAACTGGGCCGCCGCCACGACCTGAGGCCGGTCGGCGATGCCAACCGGCCCACCAGGACCGCCTGTAGACCAGCCAAGCAACGGAATCGCCAATCCCGACAACCGAATTCACCTGAGCTAGGAACCGCTCACGACCACACGAGCATCGCCCAATAGCCCGACCGGTCAACCAGCGCCCCCACAATGGCCGTTCGACACCAGCCACCTAGGATCAGTTGTGTCGCCGACGAATCCGGGCCTGAACGGCATGCGGCCGCGGACAAACTCACGGGAGCAGTACGCACATGGAGATGTCCATCGATCCGGCCGCCGCCGCCATCGGGGCGAAACTGATCGAGGTCGCCGCCCGCGGGCTGGGGTCCGGCGCCACCGCGTTGCCGGCCGTGACCGGATTGGCGCCCGCCGGGGCCGAAGAAGTCTCCCTGCAGGCGGCGGCGAGGTTCGCGGCCGAGGGTGAGGCGATGCTGGCGTTGACCAGCGCGGCCCAGGAGGAGCTCGCGCGGGCGGGGGCGGCGTTGATGGACATCGCCCGCGTGTATTCGGAGGTCGACGACGCGGCCGCGGTCACGCTGGCCGCCGGTGCCGCTCAGATCGCCGGCCCGGCCTTGGCGGGCGGGCCGGGCGCGGCGGTCGGCGCGGGCTTGATGCGCTCGGCGACGCTGCCCGGCGCGGCCGGATCGGCCGCCCGTACGCCGCTGCCGGCCAACCTGCTCAACGGAGTCGCGGCGGTCAACCCGTCGACGGTCCTGGGTGTTGTCACCGGACCGCTGAGCACGATGAGCTCGTTCGCCCAGGGCGCGTCGGCGGGCGGTGCCGCCGGACCGGCGCTGGCGTCCTCGGTCACCGGTGAGCCGGACGAGGGCGAGGGCGATGTCCCCGGAGAGCAGGCGGGCGAGGCGCTGGTCTGAGCCGGGGTCCGGCCGTCAGAGCCCGGGCTGGTCGTCGATGATGCCGAGCCATATCTGCGCGGCGTCGATGGCGACCTTCTCGCTGATGAAGGCGTGCTGCGTCCCGGTGTAGACGTCGCGGAAGGCGCGCTCGAGGCGGGTGCCCTCGCGGATCGCGCTGGTCCCGGCCACCAGGTGCGCCCACTCGGCACAGCTTCGGGCAGTGTCGGTGGCGTAGACGGCGGCCACCCGCATGTCGGCGCGCAAAGCCGGTGTCAGCTCTTCGCCCGCCGCCACCGCGGCTTCGACGGTGGTGAACGCGTCGAGCACCAGCAGGCGCGCGGCACGCCAGGCCGCACGATGGTGCGCGAGGCCTTTCTGGAAGGTCGGGCGGCTGGCCAGCGACGCCATGTCGCTCATCCGGAATTTCGTCGCCGCCAGTTCCTGGACGTCGTCGAGCATGCTCTTGGCGACGCCGAGTGCCCAGGACGCGTGGCCCGCGGCGGTGACGGGCATCAGCCCCATGCGCGTGGCCGGCGAGGTGCCGCGGTATGGCCGGCGGGTGAACAGTTCGAAGGTGCGGCTCGCGGGCACGAACACGTCCTGGGCACTGTAGTCATAGGACCCGGTGCCCTTGAGGCCCTGCACGTACCAGCCGTCGTTGAAGCTGATCTGCTCGCGTGGCACCACGGCGACCAGCATCTCGGGAAAACCCTCTGCGGCCCAGCGTATTTCGCCGTTGTCCATCGGCAAGAACCCCGCGGCGACGTACTGCGAGTGCCCGGTCCCCGACCCGAAGCTCCACGACCCGCTCACCACGTAACCGCCGTCCACCGCGTCCCCCTGGCCGTTCGGGAAGAACTGGCCGCCCAGGGTGACGCGGTTGTCGTTGGCCGTGAAGACCTCGGCGAAACCCTCGTCGGGCAGGTAGGCCGCCGCGGCGAACGACGATGGCAGATTGGCGATCCCGATCCACCCGAAAGAGCCGTCCTGCCAAGCCATTTCGATCCACGTCTCGATCATCTCGGCGAATGACGGTTCGATGCCGCCGGCCGCGGCCGGGTTGAACGCGGACATCAGCCCGCTGGCCCACATCTGGTCGACGATCGCCGGGGTCAGGGTGCGCATCCGCTCGGACTCGGCGGCCTCACCCGCCACCAGATCCCGCATGCCGCGCGCCAGCGAAACAACCCGGTCGGTGTCGGCTATCGAGGTCATCGGCCCAATCCCATCGTCGATCACGCCAGTCGTCGTGCGCCAGCATCGAGGGGATGCTGATACGGGTGAACCGTACCAACCCGTCGCAGGATCGCCCCGCAAATGCGTCGCCGAATATCGGGGTCGGCCCTACGGTGAGTGCGTGCGGTGGATTGTCGATGGAATGAACGTGATCGGGAGCCGCCCGGACGGGTGGTGGAAGGACCGCGGCCGCGCCATGGTGGCGCTGGTGGACAGCCTCGACCGGTGGGCGTCGAGCCGGAACGAGGACGTGACCGTGGTGTTCGAGCGGCCGCCGGCCACGGCGATCGCCGCGTCGGTGGTCCGGGTCGCGCATGCGCCGCGGGCGGCGGCGAACTCGGCCGACGACGAGATCGTGCGGCTGGTGGGGGCCGACGCGCGACCGGATGGCATCCGGGTGGTCACCTCGGACAAGGCGCTGGCCGGCCGGGTCACCCGGCTGGGCGCCTGCGCCTACCCCGCGGAACGCTTCCGCGACCTCATCGACGGGCGGGAGCGGCGCGGCTCGTGAGCACCATCAACCGGGTCTGCGAGCTCGCGCGGATCGACATCCCGATCCTGCAGGCCCCGATGACCTACATCGCCGGCGCCCGGCTGGCCGCGGCGGTGTCGAACGCCGGCGCGCTGGGTGTCATCGAGACCACCTCCGAGCAGGGCCGTGCCGATCTGCACCGGGTGCGTGCCCTGACCGACGGTGCGGTGGGCGCCAACATCGCGCTGCTGATGAATCGCGACCCGGCCGTCGTCGACCTGTTCGTCGCCAACGGCATTCGCTTCGTCACCACCTCGGCCGGTGACCCGTTGCTGTTCACCGGTCGGCTCCACGATGCGGGCATCACCGTGTTCCACGTGGTGGGCACCCTGGCCGCGGCGAAGAAGGCCGTCGACGCCGGGGTGGACGGGCTGGTGGTCGAAGGCGTCGAGGGCGGCGGGTTCAAGAACCGGTTCGGCGCGTCGACCATGGTGCTGCTGCCGTTGGTGGCAGCCCACGTCGACGTGCCGATCGTGGCTGCCGGGGGCATCTGCGACGCGCGATCGATGGCGGCCGCGTTCGTGCTCGGCGCCGAGGCCGTGCAGATGGGCACCCGGCTGCTCGCCTCGTCCGACTCGCCGGTACACGGCAACCTCAAGCGGGCGGTGCTGGACGCCGACGAGACGGCCACCGTGCTGCTGCCCCTCGACGGCAAGCGCATGATGCGCGTCATCCGCACGGCGGCCGCCGACAGCCTCGACGCCGCAACATCTCCTGCCGAACGCGCGGCGGCACTGCAACGTGTCCAGCGGCTCTACTTCGACGGTGACATGGACGCCAGCGTCGCCAACACCGGTCAGGTCGCCGGGCGCATCGACGACATCGCACCGGCCGCCGAGATCATCGAACGGACGTGGGCGGGGTGCCGCGCGGTGCTGGCGGCCGCGGCGGAGCGGCTCGGGCCGGCCGAAGGCTGAGCCGGTCCGCGATGCGCCTGGCGGTCAGCCCGCCGCCGCGAGCGCGGCGTCGTAGTCGGGCTCCTGGCCGATCTCGGGCACCAACTCCGTGTAGGCGACGTTGCCGTCGGAGCCGACCACGACGACGGCCCGGGCCAGCAGCCCAGCCATCGGCCCGTCGGTGATGGTGACGCCGTAATCCTCGCCGAAAGTGTCCCGGAACGCCGATGCCGTCTTGACGTTCTCGATGCCCTCCGCGCCGCAGAACCGCGAGAACGCGAACGGCAGGTCCTTCGACACGCACACCACGGTGGACCCGCCCGCGGCGGCGCGCTCGTTGAACTTGCGCACGCTGGTCGCGCACACCGGGGTGTCCACGGATGGAAAGATGTTCAGCACCACGGGCTTACCGCGGAACTGCTCGCTGGTGACCGGACCCAGGTCGCCACCGGTCAGGTTGAAGGTCGGGGCCGGGGACCCGACGGCGGGCAGCTCGCCGACGGTGTTGATCGCGTTTCCGCGCAAGGTTATCTGTGCCATGCGCACAGTCTGCCAAGCCCGGCGGGACGCCCCGGGGTCAGGGCTTGGATAGCCACATCCGGTCAGGCCCCCGGCTGCAGGATCTCGGTCGAGGCCAACTGGCCGCCGGCCTGCATCCACGCGGCGATCACCCCCGGCGCGTCACGGTTGGGGTTGTAGATGTCCTCCTCACTGGAGAACAGGCCGTCGCCGGCGTAGACGAGCCGGGTCCAGTTCGGGAACCAGAAGGGCTCCCCGTTCGGGTCGGTGGGGTGGTCGAGCAGATTCTTGATCATGACGACGACGGCGTCGTTGTCCTCGTCGTAGGCGACCCAGTCGTTGGGAAAGCGCATGTGCGGGAACGGGGCCATCACCGCGACGATCCAGTCCCGGACCGCCTCCCGTCCGCGGAACACCCCATAGTGGTGTTCGGTGTAGACGACGTCCTCGGCGAAAAGGTCGGCAAAGGGACGCCAGTCGCCCGACGAACTGCACCCCTCGACGACGGTGGTGTAGTGCCGGACGGCCTGCTCGACTTCGGCCCTGCTGAATTTGCCCATGGCGGACAGACTAGAACGTGTTTCGGTGACCGGGCACTCGTTGGAACGGGGAGATCGCATGAACGTGTTGGAATTGTTCGACCTGCGGGGCAAGGCGGCTCTGGTGACGGGCGCGTCCAGCGGTATCGGCAAACACGTGGCGCTGGCCTATCTGCAGGCCGGCGCCCGGGTGGCCGTCGCGGCAAGGCATTCCGAACCGTTGGAGAGGGTGGCCGCCGACCTCGCCGGTGCCGGCGAGGTCGTGCCCGTCCGGTGCGACGTGACCCAGCGGGATCAGGTGTCCGCGATGCTGGACCGGGTCACCGCGGAGTTGGGCGGCGTCGACATCGCGGTCTGCAATGCCGGCATCGTCTCGGTGCAGGCGCTGCTGGACATGGCACCGGAGGAGTTCCAGCGCATCCAGGACACCAACGTGACCGGCGTGTTCCTCACGGCCCAGGCGGCGGCGCGCGCGATGGTCCGCCAAGGCCGGGGCGGGGTCATCATCACCACCGCCTCGAT
This sequence comes from Mycobacterium cajalii, assembly GCF_045809005.2. Taxonomy (NCBI): domain Bacteria; kingdom Bacillati; phylum Actinomycetota; class Actinomycetes; order Mycobacteriales; family Mycobacteriaceae; genus Mycobacterium; species Mycobacterium cajalii. The sequence goes on along the minus strand of NZ_CM141436.1, from coordinate 3,235,439 downwards.
GTCGGGCCACATCATCAACGTTCCGCAGCCGGTAGGCCACTACTGCGCCTCCAAGGCCGCCGTCATCCACCTGACCAAGGCCATGGCCGTCGAGTTGGCTCCACACAACATCCGGGTGAACAGCGTCAGTCCCGGCTACATTCGCACCGAACTCGTCGAGCCGCTGGCCGAGTACCACCGGCAGTGGGAACCGAAGATACCGCTCGGCCGCATGGGCCGCCCCGACGAGCTCACCGGCCTCTACCTGTACCTGGCCAGCGAGGCATCCAGCTACATGACCGGCTCCGACGTAGTGATCGACGGCGGCTACACCTGCCCGTGAGTGCCGGTCAGGAGCCGTTGGCGATCCACTGCCGCGCCTGCTCCACCTGCCCGCCCGGGAAGTGCCGGATCTCGGCCGACACGAAGTGAGAGGTCAGGTGCTCGGCCACGTCGCCGAGGGGCGAGTCGGTGACCACCGCGATCTTCTTGACGTGCTTGTGGTGCTCGCGCACGAAGCGGAAGTGGGTCACCATCGAGCCGAAACTGTCCCATCCGGGGAACGACGATGCGCTGATGATGAGGCCGGCGAGGTCGCCGTGGGCCTCGATCTGCGGGTCGACGGCCTTGGCGAGTTCGACGAAATCCGCCTTGTCGAGGGCCGACTTCGGTCGCACCTCCAGGATGGAATGCTCGGTGTCCAAGTCGTATTCGATCATCGTGTGCTCCTGAGGGATCATTGGTGGATCGCTGCCGCCATGATGTCGGGAACCGGCCTGCGCGGATAAGGGCCCAAAGGCATCGGTCGACGGTGCGAAGTGCCCTTCACCCCTCCAGCTGGCCGGCGATCCCCCGCTCGATGCCGGCCTGCGTCGAGGCCGGCAGCACGATGAGGCCGTCGAGTTCCCTGCCGGCCCGTTCGTAGGCGTTCTGCCGCTCCTGCGGCGACGCGGCCCGGTCCGAGGCGACCCGCAGCAGGCTCTGGGCGCGCGCGATGCGCTGCTGGTCGGCTCGCGAAAAGTCATTGCGGCGTCGCCGCTTCGCCTCGGCCTCGGCGATCTCGAACGCGGTCACGTAGTCCTCGACGGCGGCCCGGTAAAGCGCGGCGGCCTCCGGGTCGTCGAGCAGGTCCTCGGCCTTGACCGGACGCAACAGGTCGGCACGGAGTTTGGCCTTGTGGAACTCGACGGTGAGCGGGTCGCGCATGTCGGTCATGACCGGGAAGTCCAGCAGCTTCGCGACGTCGAGTTCGTAGTCGAGCCAACGGGTGTCGGTGCGGGTGTGCTCGTCGATGACCCGCCGCAGCATCCGCCACTGCGTGGCCTGGTCGGTGCCGGAGGCGGGGCGGGCCGCGTCCGCGTCGGCTCCCGCCGGATCCCGGGCCGCGGTGCGCTGCCTGTTGGCCGCGAACCCCTTCACCGCGGCGACGACCACGCCCGCCAGCGGCAGGATCACGATCAGCAGCTCCGCCAGCCGGAAAATGAGGCCCACCCGGCCAGGATGCCACTCCTGCGCCCCGGAGCGTCCCGGGCGCCATCCGCGCGTCGACGAGTAGCGGCCACTTGCCGGATGCCGCGGGCGTCGTGTCAATCTGGATGGGTGACGATGGCCGACGCGGCAAAGCTTGCCTTCCAGATCAGCCTCTTCGTGGTGATCCTCGGGTATGGGTTGACGGCGCGGTTCTCCGACGTGACCTTCGTGCTGCGCCTCCCCGATCTGCTGGCCCGTTCCCTGCTGGCCGTGCTCGTCGTCGCGCCGGTGATAGCCGCCGTCCTGGTCAGCGTGTTGGCCCTGCGCCCGCAGGTGGCGATCGCGCTCGTGGCGCTGGCGATCTCACCCCTGCCGCCGCTGCTGCCGCGGCGCGGTGAAAAGGCCGGCGGACAGGTGCAGTACGGGCTCGGCCTGGTCGTCGTGCTGGCCGTTCTCGCCGTTCCGTGGACCGCCGTGGCGACGCCCCTGCTGGGGCATGTGTTCGGCCGCCAGTACGTGGTGAGCGCCTGGAACATCGCGGAGCTGATGGTCACCTCGGTGCTGGCGCCGCTGGTGGCCGGCATGACGATCCGGTCGCGCCGGCCGGAACTCGCCGAACGCATAGCCGGCCCCATCGAACGCGTCCAGCGATGGGCGCTCCCGGTGGCCATGATCGTGCTGCTGATCGGCGCGGCACCGGCCATGTGGACGCTCATGGGCAATTGGACGCTGGTGGCCATGGTGCTGTTCGTGACGATCATGGTCGTCATCGGGCATGTGCTGGGTGGCCCCGATCCCCGGTACTCGGCGGTGCTGGCCTTCGCGACCAGCTGCCGCCACCCCGCCGCCGCGCTGACGGTTGCCGCGGCGAACTTCCCCAACGCCGAGGAGTACGGGGCCGTCGCCCTCTACGGCCTGGTCACCGCCGCGATCGGCGCGCTCTACACCCGCTGGCTGCGCCGGCGCTCGGTGACGTTGGCTTCCTGACCACCGGCCGAGGACGGCGGCACGCCCCCGGCGCCTCCGCTCGCAAAATGCCGAAGCCGTGCAGGGCCTGCAACGTGCTCACCTACGTCGTGTTCGCGGTGCTCGCCTGCCGGTGCCGACGAGGAACGCCCCGGCCGGCGTCGCGACGTCAGGGCCCACCCACTTCGGCGGTCGCGCATCGGGATTCGCCAGGACCACCCTCCCGCGTTAGTTTTCACGTCGGTTGCTGAGTCGGCAAGGAAGCGGTGCTTTTCCTGCTCCAATGAATTACAAGAAATTGTCCTGGCGCACTCGCGGCAGAGAGTAGCTCATAGTCAAACTCAATGTCACCGAAATCGCGGTGCCTGAACTGTTTCACTTTACCGTCACCCACACCGACGTCGTGGCTTTTCCATAACCGGACGAAATCGCTACTCTCTTTCGAAAGTTCGAGGATGATTTCGGCCACATCCGGATGATCAACATCTACGCCTACGATACGGTGCACCGTGGCGACGGCGGTTTTGGCATACGATTCCCAATTCACCCAGAAGTTTTTCGCCTCGGGATCCAGGAAAAGTAGGCGAAGGATATTTCCAGTGATCTTGAATGGACTGAAGAGCAGCGACGCTTGGGGGTTTTCGGCCAGCACATCGCATCGACGGTTGACGATGTAGGCCGGGCCGAGCGTCCACGCCTGCATGAGGAGAAGGAGATATTCGACGGGGCCTTGTTGCGAACCGAGCTCTTGCCGACGTCGGTGTTGTGGGATCGCGAGGTCGTACAGATAGCCCGCCTCGTCGGGAGACAGGCTGAGCGCAATCACCAAGGCTTCCAATACCTGAACTGACGGACGGGTTTCTCGTCCTTGCTCCAACCGCGCGTAGTAGTCGGGACTGATCCCGGCGCGCGCGGCCACCTCCTCGCGGCGCAACCCGGGCGTGCGCCGCCGCCTGCGAGATTCGCCATCGCAACCGGGCCGGGGTGTTGTCGCCTCGCGACGCGCACGAAGAAATTCTCCCAGTGTCGTCGCCACGAGACGATGGTAACCAGCGCGTTATCCTGGTTGTCAAATTCCTAGGTTAAGTTCGCTCTGTCTGCGACCCGCGGTCCCCAGCGACAATCTGCAGTCGTGGCAGCAACCGACCGCTCGCACGCTTTGCGGGCTTTTCGCGCCACGCGCAGATTGGGATTTCGACAGTCGATCCGCGTTCCGTCAACTGTGTGGAGCTTTTGTCCAGGGAATCGGCCCGCGTCCCGATTGCGTTGCCTTGTGAACTGGATTTTGTATTGCTTGCCGACTGGACGGAACGCGAGTGAAAGGGCGGTGCGACATTGTTGGGCATCCTCAAGCGCACATGGATTCCGCTGGTGATCGTCGTGGTCGTGGCCATCGGGGGATTTGTGGCCTACCGGCTACAAGGGATCTTCGGCTCGAACCGCGTGTCGGAAGCCGGCCCAGTCGAAAAGATCGTGCCGATCAATGTCAAGAACGTTACCTATGAGGTCACCGGCCCCCCGGGCACTGCCGGAGTTGTGAATTATCTGGACGCGGATGCACAACCTCAGCAGGCGAATTTCACCACGCTGCCGTGGTCGTACACGGTGACCACAACCCTGCCCGGGGTGTTCACCAACGTGGTGGCCCAGGGTGACAGCAACACAATCGGTTGCCGGATCGTCGTGAACGGCATCGTTCGAGACCAACAGTCCGCGACCGGCGTCAACGCGCAGGTCTTCTGCCTGGACAAGGCCGCATGAACGGCGGCACTGCCGAGCGGCCGGTTTTCGCGCAGGCATTGCGGCGGTTGGCGGTGCCGATTGTCTTGGGCTGGCTGGTTTTGACGATCGTCGTCACCGTCTTCGTGCCCCGACTCGATGCGGTTGAACGGGAAAACTCGGTCGGCCTGCTGCCCCGGGATGCTCCGTCGCTGATCGCGATGAAGCAAATGGGCAAGGTGTTTCACGAATTCGACTCGGACAGCGTCGCGATGGTGGTGCTGGTGGGTGACGAGCCGCTCGGTGATGCCGCGCGCCGCTTTTACGACGATCTGGTGCGCCGGCTCGAGCGCGACACCAAGCATGTCGAGAAAGTGCAGAACTACTGGGGCGAACTGGTCACGGCGGGGGGCGAACAGAGCGCCGACAGCAAGGCCGCTTATGTGCAGGTCAACCTCGCCGGCGACCAAGGCTCGACGAGGGCGGACGAGTCGGTGCACTCGGTGGAGGACATCGTGGCGCGCTCACATCCGCCGGCGGGAGTCAAGGCGTATGTCACCGGTCAGGCGCCGTTGACCACCGACACCACGGAAGCCGGCGACAGGGGTCTGGCAAAGCGGACGGCGATAACGATCGCGGTGGCCGCGATCATGTTGCTCATCGTTTATCGCTCGATTGTCACCGTGCTGATCGTGTTGGCCGTGATCTTCATCGAATTGGCCGCGGCACGCGGAGTCGTGGCATACATTGGCAGCTTTCATCTGATCGGCTTCACCACCTTCGCGGTCAGCCTGCTCATGTCGCTGGCAATCGCCGCGGGCACGGATTATGCGATCTTTTTTCTCGGCCGCTATCACGAGGCCCGGCAGAGCGGCGAGGACCGCGAGACGGCCTTCTATACGACATATCGTGGGGTGGTCCACGTCGTTTTGGGTTCGGGGCTGACCATTGCCGGCGCGATGCTCTGTCTGCGGTTGGTGCGGCTGCCCTATCTCAATACCTTGGCAATTCCGTGCGCGGTGGCGTTGGTCGTCGTGATCGCGGCCTCGCTGACGTTGGTTCCCGCTCTCATCGTCATCGGCGGGCGTTTCGGCCTGCTCGAAGCCAAGCGAAAAATGAATGTCCACGGCTGGCGGCGCCTGGCGACGGCGACCGTCCGCTGGCCTGCACCGATCCTGGCCAGCGCTGTGGTCGTCTCGATTGTGGGCGGCTTGACGCTGCCGGGGTACCGCACCAACTATGACGACCGCTACTACGTGCCGGCGGGCCTGGTGTCCAATGTCGGCGACCGCGCTGCCACTCAGCATTTCACCCACGCCAGGCTGAATCCCGACCTATTGCTGGTCGAAGCCGATCACGACCTGCGCAATCCGGCGGACATGCTCGATCTGGACAGGATCGCCCAACATATCTTCCGGGTGCCGGGCATCGCGCGGGTGCAAAGCATCACCAGGCCGCTGGGATACAACATCGAGCACGGCACCATACCGTTCGCGATTGGCATGGAGCCGGTTCCCATCAGAGAAAACCTGCGATATCTGAAAGACCGCCTCGACGATATTCTCAAACTGAGCCGCGACGACCTCGGCACCCAGATCGCGACTCTGGAGCACATGTACACGGTGCAACAAGAGCTGACGAATTCGATAAGCGACAGTGCTCGGGTCACAGCCGATACTGCCGCTATTACGGACAAAATACGCGACCGTGTGGCAGATTTTGACGATTTCTGGCGGCCGATCCGCAGCTATTTCTACTGGGAAAAACATTGCTTCGATATCCCCATGTGTTGGTCGTTACGCTCCATCTTCGACGCTTTGGACGGCTTCGACAAACTCGCCGAGAACTTCCATTCTCTTGCCAAAGATCTCCAGAACAGCGCTGATGCGTCCCAAAAACTGGTCGCGTTGATCCCGCCGCTGATCGCTGTCGCGAAGTCGATGCAGACCACGTTCCTAACGCTGTACAGCAGCTTCTCGGGCCTGGTCACTCAGATGGATCGCATGACCGACACCAGCACACTCATGGGCAAATTTTTCGACCAGGCTAAAATCGACGGCTTTTTCTATATCCCACCCGAGGTATTCGACAGTCCAGATTTCAAGACAGGCCTAAGGTTACTGGTCTCTCCCGACGGCAAGTCCACCCGGATGATCATCACGCATGACGTCGACCCCGCGAGCCCCGAGGCAATTTCACATGTCGACGCAGAACTCAAAGCCGCGCGCGAGGCGGTGAAAGAAACGCCGTTGGCCAGCGCAAAATTGTACCTTGGCGGCACAGCCGCGGCCTACAAAGATATTCAGGAGTCCACTAAATACGACGTTATGACCGAGGCCATGGCCGCGCTGATCCTGATATTCATCGTCATGCTGGTCATCACACGCGCGCTGGTCGCCTCGATGGTGATTGTCGGCACGGTGGTGCTGTCGCTGGCGACGGGCTTCGGGCTTTCCGTGCTGATTTGGCAGCATCTCGTCGGCTTGGAATTGCATTGGATTGTGCTGCCGTTCTCCGTCACCATCCTGCTGGCCGTGGGATCCGACTACAACTTGTTGCTGGTCTCGCGGTTCAAGGAAGAAATCGGCGCAGGCGTGAAGACGGGCATCATCCGTTCGGTGGGCGGCACCGGCGGAGTTGTGACCGCCGCCGGCCTGGTCTTCGCCTTCACCATGGGCTCTTTGGTCGTCAACGAGCTGTACACGCTCAAGCAGGGCGGCACCACCATCGGCCTGGGCCTACTCGTCGACACGCTGATCGTGCGCTCGCTGATGATCCCGTCCATCGCCACCCTGCTCGGGCGCTGGTTCTGGTGGCCGTTGCGGGTGCGCCCGCGTCCAGCCAGCGAACTGCTCCGATCGATCGGACCCCGTCCGCTGGTTCGCGCCCTTCTTCTGCGGGGATAGTTCACCGAGCTCTCACCATGTGTTGTCCCACTGTCCCATCGAGCGCCCCTCGGGTCGGTGACCGTTCCGGAGCCGGCCTCCCCCTCGCCGCCGATCAGATCCGCCGACACTCGTCAGTGGCTGCGCAGCGCGCCGCTCAGGTATTGCGCGCGGCAGGCCCGGCGGGCCAGCTTGCCGCTGGTCGTGCGCGGGATGGCGCCGGCCGGCAGGAACTGCACGTCGGAGACTGACACCCGATGGCGGTGCAACACCGCGGCCCGGATCGCCGCGATCGCCGGCTGGGGGTCGGCGCGGCTGGTGCCCGCTGCGCGCTCGGCGACGATCACCAGTCGCCGGCCCGCGCCGTCCGCCGGCACCGCGAACGCCGCGACATAGCCCCGGCGCACCATCGGCGAGGCGTCGGCGACGGTGGCCTCGATGTCGTGTGGATAGTGGTTGCGGCCTTCGACGGTCACCAGGTCCGCGATCCGGCCGGTGACATAGAGCTCGCCGTCGAGGTACACCCCCAGGTCGCCGGTCCGCAGCCAGCTGCCGTCGGTGTTGGAGCCCTCGGCGTGACTGCGTTCGGGCAGCCGCGAGCGCAGCCGCGCGCCGAAGGCGCGCCGGGTGTCCTCGGGGCGGTCCCAGTAGCCACGGCCGACGTTGTTGCCCTGCAACCAGACCTCGCCGATCTCGCCGTCGGGCAGCTCGCCTCCGGTGTCCGGGTCGACGACCACCGCCCACAGGCTGCGGGCCACCTGACCGCAGGACACCTGGACCACCGCGTCGGGGGCGTCCGGCGCGACGCGTACCGCGTGGCCGTCGCCGAGCTGTTCGCGGTCGAGGTACACCGCCGTGGCCTCGGCGCTGGGCGCAATGGTCGCGATCATCAGGGTCGCCTCGGCGATGCCGTACGAGGGTTTGAACGCCGTCCGCGGCAGGCCGTAGGGCGCGAACGCCTTGTTGAAGGTGCGGATCGCGTCGATGCTGACCGGTTCCGAACCGATGATCATCACCACGTTGGAAAGGTCGATGTCGTCGCCCGGCGCGGGCAGGCCGCGCTGCGCGGTCCACTCGTAGGCGAAGTTGGGCGCGGCGGTGACCACCCGGCCCTCGCGTGACCCGGCGGACAGGGCCTGGATCCAGCGCTGCGGCCGGCGGACGAACGCGGTCGGCGACATCAGCGTGGAGTGCCCGCCGTACACCGCGGGGAAGCCGATCATCGACAGGCCCATGTCGTGGTAGAGCGGTAACCAGCTGACGCCGTGGGTGTTTCGGTCCAGCAGGTCGATGGACAGGATCATCTGGGTCAGGTTGGTGCCGACCGCCCGGTGGGTGATCTCCACGCCGACCGGCGGTCGCGTCGCACCGGAGGTGTACTGCAGGTGCGAGACGTCGTCCATGCCGAGTTCGGTCGGGGCGAACGACTCCCCCTCCGAGTCGGGGATCCGGTCGATGAACAGGACCTGCGGGCGTTGCGGGCGCGGCAGGCCGGTCAGGAAGTCCTCGACGGCGCCCGCGGCCTCGGTCGTGGTGAGGACCACCGACGGCTGCGAGTCGCGCAGCGCCGTGTCGAGGCGCTCGGCGTGGCCCGGCAGTTCGGGCGCGAACAGCGGCACGGCGATGGCGCCGGCCTTGATCGCCGCGTAGAAGCCGGCGACGTAGTCGATGCCCTGCGGTGCGAGGATCGCGACCCGCTCGCCGCGGCTCGCGGCGCGCTGCACCCGGGCCCCGATGGCATGGAGCCGGACACCGAACTGCGTCCAGGTCACCTCGTCGGCGCGGCCGTCGGCACCGTGGCTGTAGTCCAGGTAGCGGTAGGCCACGGTGTCGCCGACGTTGGCGACGTTGCGCTCGATCAGGGAGATCAGCGTGACGCCCGGAGGCAGCACGATCTCGCCGTCGGCGTCCAGGCAGTCCTCGATGTCGAGGAGTCCGGGGACACTCCTGTCGCTCTGCGGGGAACCCGAATTCATATGCGCAGTGTAGGCAACGGCGACGTCGCGCCGGCCGGCTCCGTGGCGTGATCGCCGGAGGCCGGGGCGGTGCGCGGTAAGGTACCGGCAGCGCCATTCGAGGTCGCTCGTGTTTGCCGGGCAGAGCCAGGGAGAAACGCATGTCGGGTCGTAGGTTCACCTTCGAGATCAACCGGACCAGCACCGCGCCGGCCGCGACGCTGTTCGGGCTCGTGACCGACGGCGCGAACTGGTCCACCTGGGCCAAACCGATCGTGTTTCAGTCGAGTTGGGCGCGACAGGGTGACCCGGCGCCGGGTGGCGTGGGCGCCATTCGCAAGGTGGGGCTGTGGCCGCTGCTGGTCCAGGAGGAGACCGTCGAGTACGACCCGGACCGCCGGCACGCCTACAAGCTGGTCGGGCCGCCCAGCCCCGCCAAGGACTACCACGGCGAGGTGCTGCTCACACCGAACCCGTCCGGCGGCACCGACATCCGCTGGACCGGCTCGTTCGTCGAGGGGGTCCGCGGGACGGGCCCGCTGATGCGCGCGGCCCTGGGCGGCGCGGTGCGGTTTTTCGCCGATCGGCTGGTCAAGGCGGCCGAACGGCGGGAGTGACCGTTACCACGTTGTCGCACAACGGATTTGACGGGCCGTAAGCGGCGACGTGGCGGGCCGGGGCCAAATTCATTAAGCTGGGCTAAGTGATTGACGTCGTCATCGCGGGCGCCGGCCCCAACGGGCTGATGCTGGCCGGCGAACTCGGGTTGGCCGGGATCTGTCCCGTCGTGCTGGACCCGATGCCCGGCCCCAGCCCGCAGCGACGAGCCAACGGCATTATCGGCCAAGGGGTTCGGATCCTGGACCACCGTGGCCTCTACGGCGTCCTCGCCGGCACCGACGAACCGCCCCGGCGCAACCCTCGCCCGATGTTCGCCGCCTTCCCGCTGGATCTGACGCAGGTGCCGGATTCGCAGGTCTTCCTGCTCCCCGTGCAGCAGCCCAGGCTCGTGCAGGTGCTTGCCGAGCGGGCCCACGGACATGGCGTCGACATCCGCTGGGGACACGCGCTGACCGGCTTCGACCAGGACGGCGAGGGTGTGACGGTGCACGTCGACGGCCCCGACGGCGCCTACGAGCTGCGGACCGATTACCTTGTCGGAGCCGACGGCGGCACCAGCCCCACCCGCAAGCTGGCCGGCATCGACTTCCCCGGCATGTCGGCCTACGACGTCACCGCCCGGATGGGCTTCGATGTGCTGCCGCCCGAGGAGTGGGTCGATCCGGTCAGCGGTGTGCTGGACATACCCGGGTTCGGGCGCGTCCCGCCCCTGCAGTTCCATCGGGCCGAGCATGGCGTGTTCGCCTTCGGCGCGCTCGGGGGCCGGGCGGCGGTGATCGTGTTCGAGCTGGACGGCTCTGCTCGCGAGGATCCCCACGACGACACCGGCGACGACGACCCGGCGATGAGCCTGGCCGAGCTGGAGGCCGCGGCCAAGCGTGTCATCGGCGCCGACCTTCCGTTGCGGCCGGCGTCGCCTTCGTCCGACGAACCGCTGGATCTGCGCCGCTTCTCCGGCATCAACTCGCGGATCGCCTCGCACTACCAACGGGGCCGGGTGATCCTGGTGGGCGACGCCGCTCACGTGCACTCCCCCATGGGCGGGCCCGGACTCAACCTGGGTTTGCAGGACGCGGTGAACCTGGGCTGGAAGCTGGCGGCCGTGTTGCACCGGCGGGTCGCGCCCACCCTGCTCGCCAGCTATGAGGCCGAGCGCCGCCCGGCCGCCGAACGGGTCATCATGCACAGTCGCGCCCAGCTGGCCCTGGTGCGTCCGGGACCGGAGGTCACGGCCCTGCGCCGGCTCTTCGCGGAACTCCTCGCCGACCCCGAGGTCGTCCGCCGGCTCGGCGACCTGGTGTCGGGAGCCGAAAACCGTTACGCCGCAGGCCCGGACGCGCATCCGCTGGTGGGGCACTGGGTGCCCGACTTCGCCGTCCTGGGTGCCGCGGGGGCCAGCCGCGTGGCCGAGCTGGCCCGCGACGGACGGCCGTTGCTGATCGATCTGACCGCGGGCGCGGTGGTAGCCGACGCGACGGCCGACCTCGCCGGTCAGCTCACCGTCGCCGCAGGCCGGCCGGTGGGCGACATCGCCGCGACGGCCGTGCTGGTGCGCCCCGACGGTTACGTGGAGTGGGCGTCCTCGGCCGCCGCGCCCGGCGGCGACGAACTGCGCGAGCTGCGCGCCGCGCTGGACACCTGGTTCGGCATCCGCGCCGCTACGACGACGTGATCTCGTCCTGATACTTCTTCGTCATGTGCTCGACGGCCTGCAGCTGGGTTTGGGCGAGGTCGTCGCGCACCTGGCCGGCGCGCGCGGCGGCATCCAGGGTCGGTTGCGCCTGCCCCTGGAAGTGCGGCATCACCTCGGCGGCGAACAGCTCGGCGGACCGCTTGGTCGCCGCCGGGTTGGCCCACTCGTGGCCCATCTGCAGCATGCAGCCGAACCCGCCGGACTGGTCCCAGAGCCGTTGCACCTGGGCCCGGGCCCGCTCCGGGGTGCCGATCACGCCCGCCCCGTTGTCGTTGATGACGTCGATCATCTCGTCGAGCTGCTCTCCCGGCATGGTCATCTGCGGGAACGCGGCGATCTTCTGGAAGTAGCGGAACCACGGCTCGATGCCGAACTTCACCTCTTCGCGGGCCTGCTTGTCGGTTTCGGCGAGATGGAACAGCCCGACCAGGCTCCAGTTCTTGCGCTCGACCTGCGTGCCGAAGGCCGCCGCGCGCTCCTCGACGATGCCCCAGTGGTAGGCGAGCGCGTCGAAGCCCTCGACGATCAGCGTCGCCCCGATCGACAGCAGGCCGATGCCGTGCTTGCCGGCCAACCGTGCCCCCGTCGGCGAGGCGACCGCCGCGACCGACAGCGGGATCCCGCCGTCGCAGTACGGGGCGAGCTGCAGCCGCGCGTCGAACAGTTGGTGCGTGGCGGTCTTCGCGGACACGGTTTCGCCCGCCAGCAGGCGCACGACGATGTCGAGATTGGTCTCGAGCAGCTCGCGGGTGTCGGTGGGGGTCAGGCCGATCATCGCGGAGTCGGTGGGCAGGGAACCCGGACCCACCCCGCCGATCACGCGACCGTGGGTGAGGTGATCGAGCAGCATCAGCCGGTCGGCGACCCAGAGCGGGTTGTGGTAGGCGAGCGAGATCACCCCGGTGCCGAACCGGATCCGCTTGGCGCGTTCGGCGGCGGCGGCGATGAAGATCTCCGGCGAGCTGATGATCTCGCTGCCCGCCGAGTGGTGCTCGCCCAGCCAGACCTCGTCGAAGCCGAGGGCGTCGAGATGTTCGATGAACTGCAGGTCTCGCTGCAGGGCAAGCGTCGGATTGGTTCCTGCGCGGTGGAACGGGGCGATGAAGTATCCGAACCTGAGCTTGGCCATCGGGCTCCTCTTGCGGTCGAGTTGCGCAGAACCATAACTCGGATCCGGCGCCCGCCCTAGGTCCCCGCGGTCCCCGATGGCAGAAATTGCTCAGCCGATGGGGCCAGCTCGCGAGCGTGGCCCCATCGGCTAGGGAGCAAGACTTTGTCGGCTTCGCAGAGCCGTCGGGTTTCAGGACACCCGTGCGATCACGGGTAGCCGCCGCAGATGTTGCCGACGCAACCGCCCCCGCCGCCGGGGCCGCCACCCCCGCCGCCGACACCGGGGATGCTGCCCCCGCCGCCGGCCGGGCCGCCCCCGCCGGTGGGGCCGCCGGGAATACTGCCGCCGCCGCCGTTGGGGCCGCCGCCCCCGGTGGGGCCGCCGGGCGCCGGGGACGGCGCGGGCGCCACGCTCGAGGAGGGGGTGGTCGTCGTGGGGGTGGTGCTGCTGCTCGGCCCCTTGTGCCCGCCGCCGCCACAGCCGACCGCCACCACGAGCATGGCGCCGCCGCCGAACACCGCGACCGCGTTCCTCGCTGCAGTTCTCATCAGGGCCACCACTTCCGCTCGCGCCACACCCACGTTGTCCATGCATCCGTACCCCGGGGCGCGAAGGCGCAAACCACATCGTTTTGCCCCGCGGCCGGCCGGGAGAACGCAACGGGCCGGCGGCCGGGGGCTACCCCTCCTTGGTGATCAGCTTGCGCAGCGCGACGCGGTCGGGCTTGAGCAGTTCCTCGATGCGGGGCTTGTTCACCTCGGCGACGATGATCTCGCCCACCTCCTGGTTGACCTCGCTGAAGATGCCGTGCGACTTCATCTTCGAGGTCTGGTACAGGTTGTCCTCGGTGGGCGTGACGTAGTACACCGCGTCGGCCTTGAAGCGGTGCACCAGCCACAGGTGGATCAGGGTCATCAGGCGCTTCTGGCGCAGCTTCTCGGCGAAGGTGTTCTGGTCGCGCACCGTGAGGATGCTGCGGCCGTGGCGGTCCTTGATGGGGTCGAAGACGACGTTGGCCAGCTGCTCGTCCTCGTTGCCGTAGATGCCGAGCACCAGCACGTCCGAGCCGGCGCGGCGCGGTCGCAGCTGCACGCGCAGCTTCTCGCCGAGGTGGTAGTGCTCGCTCCACAGCGTCAGCCACTCCTCGAGCAGCTTCTTGGGCACCTCGGTCTGCACCAGGTGCTGATGCTGGGTGGAGCCCTTGCCCATGGCCTTGGTGGTCGCGGTGCGCCCGGAGGAGGCGGCCAGCGCCGCGTCGCTGCGCGGCCCGCCGACCAGCGTCTGCGGCGTGCGATAGGGCGACTCCACCAACCGCATCTTGCGTTGCAGTCGCGCCAGCGCCAGCATGCCGTCCTGCCGCAGCGCGGTCGCGAACTCCTCGGCGGCGACACCGTCGATCTGGTGGCCGCCGTAGGTGATGAAGTTGAAGACGAAGCCCATCTTGCCGAGTTCCTCGGGGAAGCGCCGCATCTCCTCGTCGGCCATGCCGGTGGTGTCCCAGTTGAACGACGGCGACAGGTTGTAGGCGAGCATCTTCTCGGGGAACTGCGCGTGGATGGCCTCGGCGAACTCGCGGGCGTCGGCCAGGTCGGCGGTCTTGGTCTCCATCCAGAGGATGTCGGCGAACGGCGCCGCCGCCAGGGACTTGGCGATCGCGTACGGGATGCCGCCCCGGATCTGGTAGTAGCCCTCGGGCGTCTTGGCCAGCTCGCAGTCCCATCCGGGGTCGGCGCCGAGCTCCCTGGCCTTCTCCCGCGCGGAGTACAGCGATGCGCGCTGAGCGAAGCGCCGCCACTCGTCGGGGCTCATGGCGACCGGCTCGCCCTCGATCTCCCCGAACTGCAGCACCTCGGAGACGGCCTCGCCGTAGGTCATCAGCCCGGCGTCGTCCTCCCAGGCGGCCACGAACCGGGACTCCACCTGGTCGAAGAGATCGTCGATCGAGGTCTCGCTGTTCTCCCGCCAGGCGTTGACGGCGTCGGAAACCAAACCCTGGATGCCCTGGCGCTCCAGCCAGGCGGTGGCGGTGGCGTACTCCGCGTCGGACATCGCGTAGAGCAGGTGCCCGTTGAGGTCCTTGACGCCCAGCTCGTAGAAACGCCGCACCAGCGCCAGGAAGCAGGCCTTGTAGGAGGGGATGTTCAGGTTGGTGGCGCCCAGTAGGAAGGGCTGGTCGCGCTCGTCGGCGCGGCTGTCGATCAGGGTGGCCGCCTCGGCGTCGGTGCGGGCGACGATGATGCCGGGCACCCGCATGATGTCGAGCTGGAACCGGGCGGCGTTGAGGCGCTTGATCTGTTCGTCCGACGGCACCAGAACCTTGCCGCCCTGATGCCCGCACTTCTTGGTGCCGGGGCGCTGGTCTTCGATGTGATAGCCCGGCACACCGATCTCGACGAAGCGGCGGATCAGGTTGCGCACGTGCGGGTCACCGCCGTGGCCGGTGTCGGCGTCGGCGATGATGAACGGCCGGTAGTCGTATTCGGGCGCCGCGGCGCGCTGGCGCTCGCTCATGTGCAGGCGCTGATACTGCTGGTTGCGGTCGGCGGTGAGCAGGGCGCGCACCAGGACCGCGGCGTCGTCGGGCACCTGGCTCAGCGGGTAGCTGGCGAGGTCGGGTCCGGGGTCCTCGGTGGTGGAGCCCTTGGCGGAGGTCGCCCAGCCGCCGAGGTAGATGCCTTCGATACCCATCCGCTTCATGGCCACGGCCTGGCCGGGCGAGTAGGGGCCGAAGGTCGTGATGCTCTTTTTCGCCGCGAACAGCTCCCGCAACCGCTCGTAGAAGGCCCCCGCCGCTTCCCGTGCCACGGGGTAGTCGACGGGGATGGTGCCGCGTTGCTCGGCAACCTGACGAGCCGTGTAGAGGCGCGTGATGCCGGTGAAGCGCGGGCCGTCGATGTATCGCTGGGTGGCGACGACGTCGTCGCCGAACGGTGCCCGGACCTCGGTGTCCGTGTCGATGATGGCCATGGGGTTACGCTCCTCTTCAGGTTCCGTTGGACCAGAGTCTATCCCTGACGACCGCGGTTCGATCAGGGGTCGAAATACCCCTTCGCGACTCGCCGCGGCGCACCCGCGCGACGGCTGCGCGAGGCCGGTGACGGGCCCGCAACCAACGACGCCGGGGCTGGCCGCATCGATAAATGTTGGGAAACAACATGTTTGGCCGCATACGGCCGGATCGGGGCGCTCAGGCCCCTCCGGCGGTCGCACGCCGACGCAGCCAGTCCCGCTGCCGGCGGACGAACTCCGCGTCCACGACCCGGCCATGGCCGGGAACGTAGAGGGCGTCCGGTCCGCCGATCTCGAGGACCCGGTCCAGCGTGGCCGGCCAGGCCGCCACGTCGGAATCGGCGTCGATCGCGGGGTCGGCGGATTCCTCGACGAGATCGCCGGTGAACAGCACGACCGGGTCGGCGCCGTGCGCGGGCGGTGCCACCACGACCAGGTCGGAGGTGGTGTGGCCGCGGCCGGGGTGGGTGATCGCCACGGTCCGGCCGCCGAGGTCCACGATGGCCTCTCGGGTGCCGCGGCGCGGTGGTCGCAGGGCCGCGACCGCGCGGTCGACCTCGACCGCGTCGGCGCCGTGGCGCAACGCGTCCTCGCGGAGGTGCCCGGCGCCGACCGTCAGATCCGCGACGACTTCGGGTGCGCAGTAGACGTCGGCCGCGCCGAAGAACGAGGAGCCCAGGACATGGTCGAAATGCTTGTGGGTCAACGCGATATGGCTGACCGCTCGGCCGGTGAGCCGTCGCACGTCGGCGTCGATGGCCGCCGCCACGGTGAGCGTGGAGCCGGCGTCGACGAGCAGGGCCCCGCGACCGCCCAGCACCAGCCCTACCGTGACGTCGCAGAACGGTAGCCGGCAGCGATGCACGCCGGCGGTCAACTGCTCCCAGCCGAAATTCACGAGTGCAGACGGTAGTCGCAAACCGAGTTTCGAGCGTCCCCCTGGCGGCTATCTTCGTCGCATGGCTGTCACCGACTCCCGCGAAGTCGTCATCGAGGCGACACCCGACCAGATCATGGACGTGCTGTTCGATCTGGAATCGCTGACCGAGTGGTCCTCGGTGCATCGCAAGGTCGAGGTCCTGGAGCGCGACGACGCGGGCCACCCCAGCAGGTCGCGGCAGGTGGTCAAACTGGTGGGCGTCAGCGACGAGCAGGAACTGGCCTACGAGGTGCGCGACGACGGGGTGAGCTGGACGCTGGTCAGCGCCAAACAGCAACGCGCGCAAAACGGTCGCTACACGCTGATTCCCGAAGGCGACTCCACCCGGGTCCGTTTCGAGCTCACCGTCGACCTGCTGGCGCCGGTCCCGGGATTCCTGGTCAAAAGAGGAACCAAGAGCCTGATGGAGACGGCCACCCAGGGCTTGCGTAAACGGGTGCTCGAGGTGAAGAAGGGCGGCGCGTAGCCGGCCCGCGTCCGTGGCCGGCAAAAGACCTTTATTCCGCGCCCGCCGTCGGCGACACTCTCCTTATGAAGTCGACATCGGCGGGTGGCGCCCGGCGCATCGCACTGGCCGGCGTGGGGCTCGCGCTGGCGCTGACGCAGGCCGGCTGCGGCGGCCACGGCGGCAGCAAGATGACGGCGCCGGCGACGCCGAAGCTGACGACGGTCGCCCGGAGCGTTCCCGAGGCTCCCGCCGACGGGCCGGTGACGATCGGCAGTCCCGCCTTCGCCGACGGGGCGCCCATCCCGGTCCGCTACACCTGCAAGGGGGCCAACACCGCGCCGCCGTTGACGTGGTCGGCGCCGCTGGGGGCGGCCCTGGTGGTCGATGATCCCGACGCCGTCGGCGGCACCTATGTGCACTGGATCGTCACCGGCATCCCGCCCGGACCGGGCGGCACCGCGGAGGGCCAGAACCCCGGCGGCGGGACCAGCCTGCCGAACTCGGGCGGCCGTCCGGGATATACGGGGCCGTGCCCGCCGCCGGGCAGCGGGGTGCACCACTACCGGTTCACCCTCTACCAGCTGCCCGCAACCTACGAACTGCCCGGGGGTTTGGCCGGGCTTCAGGCGGCCCAGACGATCGCGGGCGCCGCCGTCGCGCAGGCCCAGCTCACCGGCACGTTCGGGGCCTGAGGGCGCATCGACGACTCACGACGCGTCGTCGAGCACCTGATAAGCGGCGTTGCAGCCGGGGGTGAAGGTGATTCCCGGCCCGCCATGGCAGCCCGCGCCGCCGAGGTAGAGGCCGCCGATGGGAATCGGGAAGTCGAGGAAGCCCCTGGGGCCCGGGCGGTTCGGGCCCATCAGGTCCGGGTGCGGCAAGCCATGGCAGAAGTCGCCGTCGGGGGCGGCGAACATGGTCTGCATGTGGTAGGGCGCGAACGTGATGTGGCGGATCAGGATGTCCTCGAAGGCGGGGGCGAACCGGGTGATCTTGTCGATAACGCGTTGAGACATCATCTTTTTAGATGACCGTGCTGCTGGCGGTCGGCTTCGACCGGGAAGGCGTAGGCGTACGCGCTGGCGGCGCGCTTCCCGGGTGGCGCCATGCTCGGGTCGTGCGCGGAGGGGATCTGCATCCCATCGACGGGTTGTCCGGGACGAGGCCGCGCCGGCGCACCTCCCACTGCAGCTGCTGTTCTTCCGGGGAGCCGAAGATGCCGACCGACTGCTGCATACCCGGCTCGTTCAAAAAGTCGCAGGGCGGGGCGAATTCGGGCAGCCCGTCGAGGGCGAAGTGCAGCTGCACGAACGAGGCGCGGTGATCGCGCTGCGAGACGCGCGAAATCAGCTCCGCGGGCACGAGTTCCGGTGCGACGAGTTCGGCGAGGGTGACGTTGGGCGAGTGGTTGGACACCACGACCGGTGCGGTGAGCGTCGACCCGTCCCGCAGCCGCACACCGGTCACCGCGCCATCCTCGACCAGAATCTGCTCGACCTTGGCCCGGAATCGCAGCTCGCCGCCGTGGGCGACGAACAACTCGCGCAGGTGCTCGGTGAGCGCGCCGATCCCGCCCTCGAGTTTGGTCATCATCGCGGTGCTGTCGTCCGGCACCGCGAGGGCGAACGCCAGGCAGGTGGCGCTGCCCGGCGTGTACGGGCCGCGATAGGTCGAATTGACGGCCAGAAACGCCGGCAACCCGCGCAGCACCGCGTGCTTGCGCTTGTCGGGCAGGAAGCGGTCGATCACGTCCATCGTCGACCCGAATAGCATTTCGTGAATCGCGCGGCGCTCTGCGCCGTTGGTCGCGCAGGCGTACATCTCGTCGAGGGTCCTGGGCGCGCGGCGCACGTCGAAGCGCCCCAGGGCCCGCGCGGGCGCCTGGCTTCACGCGATGAGTTCGGCCATCCCGGTGACGGCCTCGAGGCCGTGCTTGTCACCGAGGTAACTGACACAATTTGGAGATGTCCGTTCCGGCGTTGCGGCGACTGCGTACCATCGGCCGGGAGATGATCGCGCCGACCAACCGCCACCAGCTACGCCGGCGCTCGACGCATGAGGCCCTGCGTAGCGCCGCGTTGAACAGCTTCGCGCGCAAGGGTTTTGCCAACGTCACCGTGACCGAGCTGGCCCGCGAAGCCGGTGTCACCGAACGCACCTTCTTCCGGCACTTCCCGACCAAGGAAGCGGTGCTGTTCCATGATCACGAGACGCAGCTGGAATGGCTGGCCGAGGCCCTCGCGCGCCGTCCGGCCTCCGAATCGCTGTTCGACGCGGTGCGGGCCAGCGTGGCGGCTTTCCCGCACGACCTCGAGGTGGTCCGTCAGGCGGCGGCGGCACGCGCGGAGCTGATCAGCGCCGAGCGGATCGCCGGCCACCTGCGGGTGGTGCAGTCGTCGTTCGCCCGGGTGCTGACCGACTTCGTCAAGACTCGCAACCCCGACGTCGCCGACGTCGACCTGGCCGCCGAGGTCGCCGGCTCCGCGCTGGCGGCGGCCCTGGTCGTGGCGGTGGAGAACTGGGGCCGTCATGGTTGCACCGGGGATCTCGGCGACCTCGTGGCCACGAGCCTGGACCTGGTTCGCTCCGGCCTGGCACCGCTCGCCTGATCGGCGGGCGGACTGTTCCGAACGCTCGGCGTCGGGTGCGCGCGGTCGGCGCACCGGGAAGGCCTACCGTCGGTTGCATGCCACTGACGACGCGGCTCACCGAGTTCTTCGGCATCGACCACCCCATCATGTTGGCGCCGATGGCCATGGTCTCGGGGGGCCGGCTCGCGGCGGAAGTGACCCGGGCGGGCGGTCTCGGTCTGATCGGCGGCGGATACGGTGACGCCGACTGGCTGCGCACGCAGATCGGCGAGGCCGACGGCGCACGGGTCGGATGCGGGTTCATCACCTGGAGCCTGGCCTGCGATCCCGGGGTGCTCGACGTTGCTCTTGGCCGGCAACCGGTGACGGTCATGTTGTCGTTCGGCGACCTGGACCCGTTCGCCGATCGCATCCGCGCGGCCGGTGTTCCGCTCACCGCCCAGGTGCAGAACCTCGAGCAGGCGCGCCGGGCCCTGGATGCCGGCGCGGACGTCGTGGTGGCTCAGGGCGGCGAGGCGGGCGGGCACGGGATGAGCGCGCGCTCGACCTTCACGTTGGTGCCCGACGTCGTCGACCTCGCAGCCGAACGCTCCCCCGAAACGCTGGTGGTGGCCGCCGGCGGGGTCGCCGACGGCCGCGGGCTGGCGGCGGCGCTGGCGCTCGGGGCTGACGGCGCGCTCGTCGGCACCAGGTTCTGGGCATCCCCCGAGGCGTTGGTGTCGCGGCGGGCCCACCTTCGGGGCATCGCGGCCAGTGGCGACGACACCCTCCGCACCCGGGTCTATGACTTTGTGCGCCAGAAGGATTGGCCCGACGGCTACGATGCGCGGCTGGTGAGCAACGCGTTCATCGAGGCGTGGCATGGCGACGAGGCGGGCCTGCGGGAGCTCCTGCCGGAGATGGTGAACGCCTTCCAGAAGGCGCTCGACGCAGAGGATTTCGACGTCGTCACCGTGCTCGTCGGCGAGGCGATAGGACGCATCCGCGACGTGCGCCCGGCCGGCGGCATCGTCGGTGAGATGGTCTGCGACGCCACCCGAATCCTGAACCGCGCGACGGCGCCACCGGCGGTGTAGACAGCCGGGGCGGGCATCTGGTTTGCTCGGCTCGGTAACGGGTGGGAAGGACGGCATGGACATCGCCTCGGTCGACGAGTTGCTGACCACCACCCGCGCGGTGCGCAAGCGCCTCGACCTGGACCGGCCGGTCGGGCGCGAAGTGGTCCTCGAATGCATCCGGCTGGCGATCCAGGCGCCCACGGCAAGCAACGCGCAGGACTGGCGCTGGCTGGTGGTCACCGACGCCGACAAGCGGGCCGCGATCGCGGACACCTACCGCGGCGTCGGTGCCCAATACCTGGCGCAGGCCGCCGAGACCGCACCCGATCCGCAGACGCGGCGCGTCTACGAGAGCGCGCTGGGCCTGACTGAGGTCCTGGCCCGGGTCCCGGTGCACGTCATCCCCTGCCTCGAGCGTCGTTTCGACGGAAGCAGCCTGCTGATCGCGGCCTCGGCGTGGGCGTCGATCATTCCCGCCGGCTGGAGCTTCATGCTCGCCCTGCGATCCCGCGGGCTGGGATCGGTGTGGACGACGATGCATCTGGCCCAGGAGAAGCGCGTCGCCGAGTTGCTCGGCATCCCCGACACGGTCACTCAGGCCGCGCTGTTCCCGGTGGCTTACACGATCGGCACCGAATTCCACCCGGCAGCGCGACCCCCCGCGGAAACCGTCACCTTCTGGGACAGCTGGGGCGCGACCTGAAGCACGTCGGGAAAGCCGCACTCGCGGCGCCCGCCAGCAAAGCGCGAACGCTGCCGCGGGAAGCGGCGAACGGGGTGACCGGTGGTCATGCGGGGCGGGCACTTCGGCGGGGTGGTCGACACCACGCCGGTGCTAGTACTGCAGCCGTAGTTCGGGGTTGGAGTGTTTCGGCGTGTCTACGCTGGTAGAAGCGGTGGCCGGGGCATTGTTCGGAGTTTGTGACAACTACTGAATATGCCGCGGCCGCCGCGGCTGCCAGCGTAGACCCTGACCGGTGGTGGGCGCAGTTTTCGGAGGTGATCGATCGGATCGCGCCGCGGTTTACCCGCCACGAACCCCTGCGGCATGCCGCAGCACTGATGGCCGGGATGGTCTCGGGGCTGGACCGCAAAAATTGCTGGACGATCGCCGAACATCGCGGTGATGCCACCCCGGACGGGTTGCAGCACCTGCTGGCCCGCGCCAAGTGGGACGCCGATACGGTCCGTGATGATCTGCGTGATTACGTCATCGACGCTTTCGGTGATCCCGACGCGGTGCTGATCATCGACGAGACCGGCGACGTCAAGAAGGGCACCGCAACCGTCGGTGTGCAACGCCAATACAGCGGCACCGCCGGGCGCATCGAGAACTCCCAAGTCGCGGTGTACCTGACGTATGCCGCCCCACGCGGGCATGCCCTGATCGACCGCGCACTGTATCTGCCGCGCTGCTGGACCGAGAATCCGGATCGCTGCGACGAGGCGGGAATCCCCGGCAATAGCAGGGGGTTTGCGACCAAACCCACCCTGGCCAAGCAGCTGATCTCACGGGCCGTGGAGGCGAAGGTCCCCGCGGCCTGGGTGGCCGGCGACGAGGTCTACGGCGCCGACCCCAAGCTGCGTGCCGCCATCCGCGGCCACGGGCTGGGTTATGTGCTGGCCGTGGCCGCCAACCGGCGAGTACCCACCTCAGCTGGGCCGATCCGCGTCGACCAACTCCCCGCGCAGCTGCCGCCGTGGGCGTGGCAGAAACACTCCGCCGGCGCAGGCAGCCACGGGCAGCGCTACTACTCCTGGGCCTGGATCACACTGCTTGCCGAAGACGACACCGACACCGGCTGCCACCAGTTGCTGATCCGACGTAACGACACCACAGGCGAGTTGGCCTACCTGCGCTGCTACGCCCCACGCCCCGTTACCCTGCACACCCTGGTCACCGTCGCCGGTCAACGCTGGCGCATCGAGGAATCCTTCCAAGCCGCCAAGGGCCTGACTGGCCTCGACCAGCACCAGGTCCGTCGCTGGCGCTCCTGGCAGCGCTGGACCACTCTGGCCATGCTCGCCCACGCCTTCTTGGCCGTGGCCACCGCTGTCGAACGCGACACCCACCCCACCCCAGTCGGACTGATCACGTTGACCGTCAACGAATTTCGCCGCCTTTTCGACATGGTCCTGTTGACCACCCGCCGCACCATCGCCAGCCTGCTGGCATGGTCACGCTGGCGACGACGACATCAATACCGAGCCCAGCTATCCCACTACCAGCGACAAGAAAACCAATGATCACGAACTACGGCTGCAGTACTAGCTGCGGGCGGCGAGTCGCCCAAGGAACCCCGCGACCTCCGACGCGTACCGGACGGCTTGAAATCGACGAATTGCGGGGCGGTTGTTGCAAATAGCGCGCTATGGAAGCCGATCGTTCCTCAGGGCCCGAAAGTCCCGCCAAATTATGACGGACGGTTTGCTGTGTGCGGTCGGGGAGTTCGGTAGATTCACTCGACAGGGGTCTAAGGGCTCTACGGTGATCGAGGTGTAGTAATTAGCTTTTCAGTTACCTCGCGCGAACGGGGAGTTCGAACGCGTCGAGGCGTAAACCGCGCGAAGAAAGGGGAGCTGACCTCTTGAATGGTTCCAAAATAGAGCGTCATGTTAACGGTATGCCTGGGATGGCGGTCTATGCGGAGCAGCTGCGCAGGGTCGACCTGCGGGTGACCCGCCCACGGGTCGGCATCCTCCGGGCCGTCCAGACGAACCCGCACGCCGACACGGAATCGATCTTCGGCATCGTCCGTGCCGCCCTGCCGGACGTCTCGCGACAGACGGTGTACGACGTCCTGCACGCCCTGACCGAGGTGGGTCTGTTGCGACGGTTCCAGCCGTCGGGATCGGTCGCGCGTTACGAGACCCGGGTCGACCACCACCACCACTTCGTCTGCCGCGGATGCTGCGCCATTGCCGACGTCGACTGTTCCGTCGGGGAGAGGCCCTGCCTGATCCCCTCCGACGAGTGCGGGTTCTTGTTCGACGAGAGCGAAGTCATCTACTGGGGTTTCTGCCAGACCTGCTCGGGGCAGCCCGTCGCCGAGGTCGCCACGCCTGCCGCTGCCGCACAGACGTCCGCACAGATGTGTCGTGACCAAGCCCCCGATCAGAACCCGGCAATTTCATCTGAGGAAGTGATGCCATGCCAGAGGAACACCCCCCCATTGCAGAAGCCAACACCGAACTACAGCAGGGAGGTTGCCCTGTCGGGAATGGTCACCTCAACCATCCCGTGGAGGGTGGCGGCAACCAGGACTGGTGGCCACACCGGCTCAACCTGAAGATCCTGCACCAGAATCCGCCTGTCGCCGACCCGATGGGCGAAGCGTACGACTACGCCGCTGAGGTGTCGAAGCTCGACGTCGACGCCCTGCGGCGGGACGTCGAAGCGGTGATGACGAACTCGCAGGAGTGGTGGCCCGCCGACTACGGCAACTACGGGCCGCTGTTCATCCGGATGGCGTGGCATGCCGCGGGCACCTACCGCATCGAGGACGGCCGCGGCGGCGCCGGAGCGGGCATGCAGCGCTTCGCGCCGCTGAACAGCTGGCCGGACAATGTCCTGCTGGACCGGGCCCGCCGACTGCTCTGGCCGGTCAAGAAGAAGTACGGCAAGAGCCTGTCCTGGGCCGACCTGATCGTCTACGCGGGCAACTGCGCGCTGGAGTCCATGGGCTTCGAGACTTTCGGCTTCGCGTTCGGCCGCGTCGACCAGTGGGAGCCGGACGAGGTGTACTGGGGCAAGGAGAGCACCTGGCTCGGGGACGAGCGCTACACCGGTAACCGGGACCTCGAAAACCCGTTGGCCGCGGTGCAGATGGGCCTGATCTATGTGAACCCGGAGGGCCCCAACGGGAATCCGGATCCGATGGCCGCCGCGGTGGACATCCGCGAGACTTTCCGCCGCATGGCGATGAACGACGTCGAAACCGCCGCGCTGATCGTCGGCGGACATACCTTCGGCAAGACCCACGGCGCCGGCCGGGCCGAGCTCGTCGGTCCCGAACCCGAGGCAGCCCCGCTCGAGCAGATGGGCATCGGATGGAAGAGTTCGTTCGGCAGTGGCCTGGGCAGTGACGCGATGGGCAGCGGCCTAGAGGTCGTGTGGACCAACACCCCGACGAAGTGGGACAACAGCTTTCTGGAGATCCTGTACGGCTACGAGTGGGAGCTGACCAAGAGCCCCGCCGGTGCCTGGCAGTACACCGCCAAGGACGGCGCCGGGGCGGGCACGATCCCCGACCCCTTCGGCGGGCCGGGACGCGCCCCGACCATGCTGATCACCGACGTCTCCATGCGGGTCGACCCGATCTACGAGCGGATCACCCGGCGCTGGCTGGACCACCCCGGGGAGCTTGCCGACGAGTTCGCCAAGGCGTGGTACAAGCTGATCCACCGCGACATGGGGCCCGTCTCCCGCTACGTCGGGCCGCTGGTCCCCAAGGAGGTCATGCTGTGGCAGGACCCGGTGCCGGCCGTCTCCCACGAGCTCATCGGCGCGGACGACATCGCCGCGCTCAAGAGCAAGATCCTTGCGTCGGGTTTGACTGTCTCCCAACTGGTTAAGACCGCGTGGGCCGCGGCGTCGTCGTTCCGCGGCAGCGACAAGCGGGGCGGCGCCAACGGCGGCCGCATCCGCCTGCAGCCACAAGCCGGCTGGGAGATCAACGAGCCCGACGAGCTGGCGCAGGTGGTGCGCGCTCTGGAGGGAATCCAGGAGTCCTTCAACTCCGCGGCGGGCGGAAACAAGAAGGTGTCGTTCGCCGATCTCGTCGTGCTGGGCGGGTGCGCCGCCATCGAGAAGGCGGCGAAGGCGGCCGGCCACGACATCACGGTGCCGTTCGCCCCCGGCCGCACCGACGCGACGCAGGAGCAGACCGACGTCGAGTCCTTCGCCGTGCTCGAGCCGAAGGCCGACGGCTTCCGCAACTACCTCGGGAAGGCGAGCTCGATGCCGGCCGAGTACCTGTTGCTGGACCGGGCCAACCTGCTGCGGCTCAGCGCACCCGAGATGACGGTGCTGGTCGGTGGTCTGCGCGTCCTGGGCGCCAACTACAAGCAGTCGCCGCTGGGCGTCCTGACCGCCACGCCCGAGTCGCTGACCAACGACTACTTCGTCAGCCTGCTCGACATGGGCACCGCATGGGAGCCGTCGGGCGCCGACGACGGGACCTACGTGGGCAAGGACCGCGTCTCCGGGCAGCCGAAGTGGACCGCGAGCCGCGTGGACCTGGCGTTCGGTGCCAACTCGGAATTGCGGGCTCTTGCCGAGGTGTACGGAGCCGACGACGCGCAGCCGAAGTTCGTGCGGGACTTCGTCGCCGCGTGGAACAAGGTGATGAACGCCGACCGGTTCGATTTGCGCTAGATCGACCTCCCACCGCCACCCCGCGGGCCATCCGGCCCGCGGGGTGCCGTGCGTTTGGGGCGGGAATGTCGGACCCCGCGGGCATGGTGGTCGCAAGCAACGACGAGCGAGGACGAAAGAGGACTCCGCCATGTGTTGGATGTGTGACCACCCGGGCAGGCCCGTAGAGGACTACCTCGCCGAGGTGCAGGCGAAGATGCTCGCGAACGGTTGGGCGGTGCAGTACGTCACCGACCGAAGGCCCTTCGCCTACACCGTGGGGTTGAGCCGCTGCGGGTTGCCCGAACTGTTGTTGACCGGCGCCGAGCCAGTGCGCGCGCTCCGGTTGCTGAACTCGGTGGCCCGGATGGCCATGACGGGCGATCCGCCGACGCACGGCATGCGGATCACCCCGCCCGATGGGCCCGCCGTCGAGATGGTCGAGGTGAACCATCCCGAGGCCCATCTGAAGTGCGCAGTCGCGATCCTCGGCGCGGTAAGCGCACTTCAGGTGGTGTGGGCCGACGAGCGCGGCCGCTGGCCGTGGGCGCCGGACTTCGACGACGGCCGCGGCTCCCAGCCGGTCCTGGGGGTGCGGGCCGTGTGCAATTGACCCGAGGCCACCACCCGCGGCGTTCGCGCCGGTAAACTGCTCTGCTATGGGCTCGAAGTCGAAAGCACCGATCGCGGCACGGTTCGGTGCCGCGGGGCTGCTATTTGCGGGCTGCGTTGCCGGTGCCGCCGTTGCCGGCGCGGACCCGGATCCGGCGCCGCCGCCCGCCCCGAAGACGACCATCGACAAGGACGGCACGTACGCGGTGGGCACCGACATCGCGCCGGGCATCTACAGTTCGGGCGGGCCCGTCGGCGACGGCACCTGCTACTGGAAGCGGACGGGCAACCCCGACGGCAACGTCGTCGACAACGCTTTGACCAAAAAGCCGCAGGTGGTCCGCATCGATGCGACGGACAAGTCGTTCAAGACCAACGGCTGCCAGCCCTGGCAGCTGACCCCGGACGCCAACCTGCCCGCCGAAACGCCGCCACAGATCGCGGGCGCCCAGCTCGGCATCCTCAACGGGCTGCTGGGCGGGAACGCGCCGCGCTGAGTTCTTGCCGCCGTGGCCACCACCCAACAGATCGTCGTGGTCGGCGCGGGTGTCAGCGGGCTGACGTCGGCGATCTGCCTGGCCGAGGCGGGGTGGCCGGTGCGGGTGTGGGCGACCGCAATGCCACACCAGACCACGTCGGCGGTGGCCGGTGCGGTGTGGACACCCCCGCGGCCGGCCGGGTGTGCCACCGCGACGCGGGCCTGGTGTGAACACTCGCTGCGGGTGTTCCGCGAACTCGCCGACGACCCCGCCACCGGAGTCCAGCTGGCACCGGCGATGGCGGCCGGGGACTTCAACGCAGCGATCTGGGCGGCGGTCGAACCGATCCCCGACCTGCGGGCGGCCGAGCCTGCCGAGATTCCCGACGGCTTCGATGCCGCGGTTTGCGCCACCGTGCCGATGATCGACATGCCGCAATACCTGGAGTACCTGACCCGGCGACTGGCGGCGGCCGGCTGTGAAATCGAGGCGCATGCGGTCGTGTCGCTGGCCGAGGTCGCCGACACCGCCCCGATCGTCGTGAACTGCGCCGGCCTCGGCGCCCGGACGCTGGCGGGTGACGACACGGTGCGGCCCCTGTTCGGCCAGCATGTCGTTCTGACGAATCCCGGTCTGCGCCAACTGTTCCTGGAGATCAGCGGCGGGTCGGAATGGACCTGCTACTTCCCTCACCCGCGGCGGGTGGTGTGCGGCGGCATCAGCATCCCCGACCGCTGGGACACCACCGCCGACCCCGAGGTGAGCGAGCGGATCCTGCAGCGGTGCCGCCGGATCGAGCCGCGGCTGCGCGACGCCGAGGTGATCGAGACGATCACCGGGTTGCGCCCGGACCGCCCGTCGGTCCGTCTCGAGGCCGAGCCGCTGGGCTCGCCCCCCGGACGAGCACTGTGCATCCACAACTACGGGCACAGCAGCAACGGCGTGACCCTCTCGTGGGGTTGTGCCCGTGACGTGCTCCGCCTCGTGACCGACGGTCACGGGGAGACGCGGTGAGCATCGACTACACGCTGCACGCCCACATCGCCACCATCACGATCAACCGGCCCGAGACACGTAATTCGCTGGACATGGCGCATTTCCGCGATCTGGCCCACGCCTGGGCTGCGTTCCGCGACGACACCGGCGCCCGGGTCGCGGTGATCACCGGCGTCGGCCGGGACTTCTGCACCGGAGCCGACCTCAAGACGTTCATCCCGGAGGTGACCGGTGAGCTGGCCCAACCGGAAGGGTGGGACAAGGTCGACGCAATCCATGCCGTCTTGCACCGCTTTCCCGTGTACAAGCCGATCGTCGCGGCCGTGAACGGCACCTGCGTCGCGGGCGGCTTCGAGATGCTGACCTCCACCGACATCCGCGTGGCCGTGCCGGATGCGCGCTTTGCGGTCATGGAACCGAAGCGGGGTCTTTTCGCCGGCGGCGGGAGCACCGTGCGGCTGCCGCGGCAACTGCCCTACCCCATGGCGATGGAGCCGCTGCTGACAAGCCGACATGGTGGATGCGGAGCGCGCGTTGGCGATGGGACTGATCAACCGGCTCGTCCCCGCCGAAGAGCTGATGGATATCGCGTACGACTACGCCGGGCGCATCGCGGCCAACGCACCGCTCGCGGTTTCGGCGACCAAGCAGTCGGCCGTCGAGGGCTTGGCGCTTGACCTCGAGTCCGCATACGACAATGAAACTCGGCACAGCGACCGGATTTCACCACTGAGAATGCCTCCGGCAAAGTTCAGTGGGGCCGCGCGCCTTCGCCGAGAAGCGACCGCCGCGGTGGCGGGGCCGCTGAGGGCCTCTAGGCGCGGGTGCGACGGTTGACGTCGCGAATCACCAGCGACAGCACCCAACTCACGATCGACAGCACGATCGCCGCCCAGATCGCCGTCCACCAGAAATGGTCGAAGCGCAGTCCCCAGTGGGTGGTGTGTTCGGTGATCCATGCGGTGATCCACAGCATCAAGGCGTTGATCACGATATGGATCAGGCCGAGCGTCAGGATGTACAGGGGGATCGACAGGATCTGGACGACCGGCTTGACGAACGCGTTGACCAGGCCGAAGACCACCGCGACGACGAAGATGATGCCGACCGTCTGCAATGTGCTGTGGCCGCCGACGAATTCGATCCCATGGACGAACTTGGTGACCAACCACAACGCAAAGCCGGTCAATGTGGCCCGGAGCAGGAAAGCACCCATGTCGAACGATCCTGCCACCCCGGGCGCGTTAGTTCAGCCTGTAGAAGCGCTGCGCGTTGAGGCCGCCGATCTTTTCGCGGGCATCTTCGCTGATGTCGGCGCGGGTGCGCAGATGCTTGGTGCTCTCCGGCCATTCGCCGTCCCAGTGTGGGTAGTCGCTGGCGAACATGATGAAGTCGGCGCCGAGCACGTCGATCACGCCGGGCAGGATCGGCTCCTCCGGCTCGCAGGTCACCCAGATGTTGCCCGCCCATAGGTATTCGTGCGGGTCACGGCGCCAGCCGCGCTCGACCCAGTCGCCGCGCTTCTCGTAGTGCTCGTGCAGGCGGTCGATGAAAAACGGAACCCAGCCGGCGCCCGCCTCGAGGAAGGCGACCCGCAGATCGGGGTGCCGCTCGAAGACGCCGCCGGACACCAGCGCCGTCATCGCCGTCATCTGGTCGAACGGGAAGCTGATGCAGTGCACCTGGATGTAGTTGGTGAAGCGGTCCACGCCGATCTTGGGCAGGTGGATGCCGGGGGCGCCGTGGATGCCGAGCGGCATCCCGAGCTCGACCGCGGCGGCGTAGAACGGGTCGAGGTCGGGGTGGTCGAGGTTACGAGTCTTGAGCGCCGGCGGGACGAGCGTGGCCACCAGCCCGAGGTCCTTGGCCTCGGTCATGACGTCGATGGCCACGTGGCCATGCTCGATCGGGGTGACGGCGACGCCTTTCAGCCGGCCGCCGGACGGCGCACAGTAGTCCGCGATCCATTGGTTGTAGAGCCGCGCGAATCCGGCGGCGAACTCGGGGTCCTCGAGGCTGGGCGCGCACAATCCGAGGCTCGGGTACAGCACCATGGTGTCGATGTGATCGCGGTCGGCGTCTTGCAGGACTCCTTCAGTGGAGCGGCAGTGAATCCCGGGGGCCTTGCTGATCCCGTGCTGCGGCGGGCAACCCGCGCCCGGGCCCTCGTCGACCGGGTAGCTGCGTCCCTCGAACGTCAACCGGCTGCCGTCGGCGGCGGGCTTGACGTACTGCGGCCAGCGCTGCATCGCTTCGGTCGCCAGTGAGGAGTTCTCGGCGACATGTCCGTCGGCGTCGATGATCCGCATGCATCCGCAACATACTCTCGCGCCACCGCGCCCGGTACTGCACGATGCTGACGTGACAACACAACGTCCTCGCGAGAAGATCACCCGCGACCAGCGGAACTCGTTCGTCGCGGCGTGGCTGGGCTGGACCATGGACGCCTTCGACTATTTCATCGTCGTGTTCGTCTACGCCGACATCGCGACAACGTTCCACCGCAGCAAAGCCGAGGTCGCGTTCGTCACGACGGCCACCCTGGTCATGCGTCCCGTGGGCGCGCTGCTGTTCGGGCTCTGGGCCGACCGCGTCGGCCGGCGGCTGCCGCTGATGGTGGACGTGGTGTTCTACTCGGTGGTCGGGTTCTTGTGCGCGTTCGCGCTCAACTTCGCCGTGCTGGTGATTCTCCGGCTGCTCTACGGCATCGGGATGGGCGGCGAGTGGGGCCTGGGCGCCGCGCTGGCCATGGAGAAGGTGCCCACCGAACGGCGCGGTTTTTTCTCGGGCCTGCTGCAGGAGGGCTACGCGTTCGGCTACCTGCTGGCCAGTCTGGCCTCCCTGGTGGTGATGAACCTGCTGGGCCTGTCGTGGCGCTGGCTGTTCGCCCTGAGCATCGTCCCGGCCCTGATCAGCCTGATCGTGCGCTACCGGGTGGAGGAGTCGGAGGTGTGGGAGGCCGCGCAGGACCGGTTGCGGCTCACCAGCACCAAGCTCCGCGACGTGTTGCGTGGGAAGGCGATCATCCGCCGGTTCTTCTACCTGGTGTTGTTGATGACCGCGTTCAACTGGATGAGCCACGGCACCCAAGACGTCTACCCCACGTTCCTGGGCGCCACCGCCAACCACGGCGCGGGCCTGTCCGGCGTGACCGTCAAGTGG
Source organism: Mycobacterium cajalii (assembly GCF_045809005.2). NCBI lineage: Bacteria > Bacillati > Actinomycetota > Actinomycetes > Mycobacteriales > Mycobacteriaceae > Mycobacterium > Mycobacterium cajalii. The sequence continues at coordinate 3,204,389 of NZ_CM141436.1, read as the reverse complement.
ATCGCGGTGGTCTACAACCTCGGCGCCATCATCGGCGGGCTGGTGTTCGGGACGCTGTCGCAGCGGTTCAGCCGCCGCTACACCGTGGTGTTCTGCGCGGTGCTGGGCCTGCCGATCGTGCCGCTGTTCGCCTACTCGCGCACCGCGGCGATGCTGTGTCTGGGTGCGTTCCTGATGCAGGTGTGCGTGCAGGGTGCCTGGGGGGTGATCCCGGCGCACCTGACCGAACTGTCGCCGGACGCCATCCGCGGGCTCTACCCCGGCGTGACCTATCAGCTCGGAAACCTGCTGGCGGCGTTCAACTTGCCGATCCAGGAACGGCTTGCCGAGTCGCACGGCTATCCGTTCGCTTTGGCGGCGACGATCGTGCCGGTATTCCTCGCGGTCATGGTGCTGACGCTGATCGGCAAGGACGCCACCGGAATTCGGTTCGGCACCGCCGAAAGCGCTTTTCTGCCAACGGAAGCCTGACTAGCTCGGGCCGCTCAGCATGCGCCGCAACAGGTGCATGGCCACCGTCGTCGAGCGCTCCCGGATGTCGGATCGGTTCCCGGGCAGCCGCAGCCTCCGGGTGTCCGCCCGGCCGTCGCCGAGCATCAGGGTGAAACACACGGTCCCGACCGGCTTTTGCTCGGTGGCCCCGCCCGGACCGGCGATCCCGGTGATCGCTACGGCGGTGTCGGCGCCGAAGCGCTCCAGGGCACCGCGTGCCATCGCCTCGGCGACCGGTTCGGACACCGCCCCGTGTTCTTCGATCAGGGCGGGGTCGACGCCGAGCAGATTCGCCTTCGCCTCATTGGAGTAGCTCACCACGCCGCCCATCACGTAGTCGGAGGAGCCGGGCCGATCGGTCAGCCGCGCCGCCAGCAATCCCGCGGTGCAGGATTCGGCCGTCGCGATCCTGCGACCGGTCAGCAGTCGCGCAACCTGATCGTCGACGGTGGACCCGTCCTCGGAGTAGAGCTGGTCCCCGTGCTTGTCGCGCAGCATCCGGGTCAGTTTCGCGTAGGCGTCCTCGGCTTCCGGCTCGTAGCGGGTGACCATCTCGATCTCCCCCCGCCGCAAGCAGGTGGTGATCTCGAGTCCGGCGAAGCCGGGCACAGTTTGTTCGGCCGCGCGCAGGCTCTCGGCCAGCCCCGATTCGGGCAGCCCGAACATCCGGATGGTCTCTTGTCGGTACGTGGTGCGCCCGGCGATCGCCTGCTGCGCCGCAGCAGTCTCGATCGCCCTGCGCCACATCGGCTGCAGCTCACGCGGCGGCCCCGGAAGCACGACAACCGTGGGCTTGCCCGGGACGACCACACCCGGCGCGGTGCCCACCGGGTCGAGCACTTCGGCGCCTTCCGGAACCATGGCCTGCTTGCGGTTTGCGGTGCGCACCGCGTCGAAGTCGTCCGAATCGAAGTGCGCCATGAGCTTTCTGAGGATCCCGGCGATCTTGTTCTCGACCTCGACGTCAAGCTGCAGCTCGCGTCCGCAGAACCGGGCGACCACCTCGACGGTCATGTCGTCGGCGGTGGGCCCCAGCCCGCCGCTGGTGACGATCAGGTCCATGCCCTCGCCCGCAAGGAAGCGCAGCTGGGCCTCGATATCGGCGGGGCGGTCACCGCAAATGGTGATGTGGGCCAATTCGACGCCGAGCTCCAAAAGTCGCTCGGCGATCCAGGGACCGTTTGCATCTTGGACTCGTCCGGTGAGGACCTCGGTCCCGGTGACGACGATGCCTGCGCGTGCGCTCACCGTCATGAGCCTAGTGGCGGGATTTTTCGGATCGCTGACCGATCTTCGGCCCACGCCACAGACCGGCGCTGTGCAGCGGTTGATCCGCTACGGCTGGTTTCAGCCCGGCCGGCCCGGCTGCCCGGGTTGGCCAGGCTGCCCGGGTTGGCCCGGCTGCCCGGGTTGGCCCGGCTGCCCGGGTTGACCCGGCACCTCCGGCACCGCCCGCGCCTCCAGCTCCCCCGGCCCCCGCAGCTCCGCCCGGCTCACCGGGCTCGACGGTGCCCCCGCTGTTCGGTGTTTCGCTGGTCATGTCGTACGCACCTGCCGTTCCGTAGGTTCGTCGGCAATGCGTCTGGCCGGCCTACGCGGCGGACCGGTCTGGCCACCCCCGCTTTCGCTGGAGCCGGGCGGGACTGCCAGCGCCATCGAGTGGAGGCAGGTGCCTCGAACAGCGTCCGGTGGCGGGACATTTGCGTCCCCGACCCTGTATTGCCCCTGTATTGCGATGGGATCGGCACACCGCCGGCGAAAGCGGAGCTGCTTATTGCCGACGGCGCACTGGCACGCGTTTCCACTCTCATGTGGGCAACCATCACGGCTTTCTGTGTGAATGGCGCCGTCATCCGATCTCCACCATCGCCACCGAGCCCGCCTGCGTCAGCGCCAATGCCATCGCCGCGCCGGCGAACGCGAGTCGCTGGGGCGTGCTCGCCGGAGTGGACTTCATAGGGAGAGCGTCGTCCGTGGCGGCCGGAGATCAAAGCCCTCGGTCGGAAGACAATGCCGCTTCGTGAATTGCGGCGCGCCCGGCAGCGCTTTCGGAGCCACCCGGTGCCGCGCGGCGATGAGCCGATGATCGATGTGCAGGTGCTGCAGGCTGAGGTGACCAAGCTCGACATCGACGCGATCGCCAATGCGGCCCACATCGGGCTACCACACGGTGGCGGCGTCGCCGCGGCGACCGTTCGGCCCGGGTGGACCCGAGGTGCAGCGCGAGTCGACCGAGGAGGCGCGGATGGGGCCGCGCGCCGACACCGCGCCCGCTCACTCGAGAAAGTGGTCTTCGCCGTTCACGGTGAGGCGGCCGAGCGGGCGTTCAGCACCGCCGTGCAGGCCTAACCGCCGGCCAGGTGTCGCTCGACGGAGGCGACTTTTGCCGCCATCGCGTCGCCGGCCCCGGCACGCCAGTCCACCTTGATCACCGTGCTGACCCGGGGGGCGCGAGCGGCCACGGCCTCGACCGCCCGCTGCACGACGCCCATCACCTCTTCCCAGGTATCACCTTCGACCACGGTGAACATCGAATCCGTCTGGTTCGGCAGGCCGGAATCGCGAACCACCCGTACCGCTTCGGCGACGATTTCGCCGACGCTCTCACCCACGCCCAGCGGGGTCACGGAAAACGCCACGAGCACAGACACCCGACGAGCCTACCCAGCCGGCCTGGCAGCATCGAGGATCGTGCGGATTCTGGTGCAGCGGGTCTCCTCGGCGGCGGTGTCGGTCGACGGGCGGGTGGTAAGCGCCATCTCCCCGTCCGGCCAGGGACTGCTCGCCTTCGTCGGCGTCACCCACGGCGACGACGCCGGCAAAGCGCGGCGCCTGGCGGAAAAGCTTTGGAACCTGCGCATTCTCGCTGGCGAGCGGTCGGCCGCTGACGTCGATGCGCCGATCCTGGTGGTCAGTCAGTTCACCCTGTACGCCGACACCGCGAAAGGCCGCCGCCCGTCGTGGAACGCCGCGGCCCCCGGCTCCGTCGCCGAACCGCTGGTGGCGACGTTCGCGGAGGCGTTGGGGCAGTTGGGTGCCCACGTGGAAACGGGGGTCTTCGGCGCGGACATGCAGGTCGATTTGGTCAACGACGGGCCGGTCACGGTGCTTCTCGAGGTTTGACCGTGCCGCTGCGGGTACCTTGGTGACGTCGGGGACTGCGACGGGGAGGACCGAATTGAGCACGACACCTGAGTTCGGGTCGTTGCGTTCCGACGACGACCACTGGGACATCGTCAGCAGCGTGGGCTACACCGCGTTGCTGGTGGCCGGTTGGCGGGCGGTGCACGCCACGAGCCCGCAGCCGTTGGTTCGCGACGAGTACGCGCAGGCATTCATCGCCGCGTCGCGGGACCCGTATCTGGCCGACGTGCTCGCCAACCCGGGGACCTCCGAGGACCAGACGGCCTTTCCCCGCCTCTACGGTGTCCAGACCCGATTCTTCGACGACTTCTTCCTCGCGGCCGGACAAGCGGGCGTGCAGCAGGCGGTGATCGTCGCAGCCGGCCTGGATTCGCGGGCGTACCGGCTCGATTGGCTCGCGGGCACAACGGTTTTCGAAATCGATCTGCCGAAGGTGCTGGAATTCAAGTCCCGGGTGCTGGCTGAGCGCGGCGCCGCCCCGAAGGCGCGCCGGGTCGAGGTCCCCGCGGACCTGCGCAGTGAATGGTCCAAGCCGCTGGAGGCGGCCGGCTTCGACGTGGAACGTCCCAGCGCCTGGTCGGTGGAGGGAATTCTGCCCTACCTGACCGACGAGGCCCAGAACACGCTCTTCACCCTGATCAGCGGGCTCAGCGCGCCGGGCAGCCGAGTCGCCGTGGGTGCGTTGGGCACGCGGCTGGATCACGACCAGCTGGAAGGCTTGGAGGCGGCCCATCCTGGAGTCAACATGTCGGGGAGCGTCGATTTCTCGGCGCTGACCTATGAGCCGATGAGCGACCCGGCCGACTGGCTGTCCTCGCACGGCTGGGCTGTCGAGCCGATCCGCAACACCCTCCAGCTGGAAGCGGCGTACGGGATGGTCCCGCCGGAGGTCGACGTCAAGATCGACAGCTTCATGCGGTCGCAGTACATCACGGCGACGCGGTAGGAATTCCTAGGGTGTCAGCAGGATCTTGACGTCGTCGCCGTTGCGGGCGGCCGCGGTCGCATAACCCTTGGCCGCCTCGTCCAGCGGCATGGTCGTCGTGAAAATGCCGTCCACGTCCAGCCGGCCGGAGGCGAGCAGCGGAATCAATTCCGGCCAGGTCCGCTGCACCGGCGCCGTCGTCATTCGCAGCGTGATGCTGCGGATCAGACACCCCAGCGCGTTCAGTGGGAACGGTTGCAGGTCGTGTACTCCGACGACCGAGACGGTGCCGCCCGGCCGGACCGCATTGAGGGCGTCGGTCATCGAGGCGTCGGTGGCGACGGCGTCGATGACCGCGTCGGCTCCGCGCCCGCCCGTGGCGGCCAGGATCGCCTCCACCGCCGGCGCCTTGAGCGGTGTCGCTCCCCAGGACGCAGCACGGTCCAGGCGGCCGTCGACTCGATCCACGGCGAAAACCTTTGCGGCACCTTGGAATAGCGCGCTTCGCAGTGCACACAGACCGACCGCGCCGAGGCCCATCACCGCCACGGCGCCGCCGAGCGGAATATCGGCCCGCTGCGCAGCCGCCCAGCCGGTGGCGAGGTTGTCGGTCAGCAGCAGCGCCTGCTCGGTGCTGATCGCCTCGGGGACCTTCAGCAGCTGGAAGTCGGCGGCGGGCACGGCGAGCAGGTCGGCTTGCGCACCGGCGAGTACGCCGCCGCCGAAGATCTGAAACCCCGCGTGGCACATCACCGGATCACGGGTAGCGCAGCCGGGACAGTTGCCGCAGCCGGCCACCGACGACACCATCACCTGGTCGCCGACCTTGACCGTGCGCACCTCCGGCCCGACCTCGACGACTGTGCCCACCGCTTCGTGGCCGAGCGGGAACGGTTCGGCCAGCGGAAAATCCGCCTCGTAGAAGTGCAGGTCGGAACCGCAGATGCCGGCCGCACTGACTTCGACGATCGCCCCGTCGGAGCCGGGAAGCGCAGGGTCGGGGCGGGTGTCGACCCGGATGCTGGTGGGTCCGTCGATGACTACCGTCCGCATGTCGGCGTACTCGCTTCCTTTGTCCGCAGGATGAATTGGGACCAGTCGGGCTCGCGGACCGCCGCCCAGTACTCGGGGAGGCGCCATGGGCTGACGGTGTGGATCTCGCCGTCGGGGTTTTTGAAGTAGGTGTGTTTGACGGCGGGGTGCGACCACACCATCTGCCTGATCTCGGTCTGCGTCCGCTGATGCCAGGCCGTGGCCGCCTCGGCCGTCGGCTCCAGGGAATGCAGGTCGGCCCCCACCAGATGCTCGAGACACCGGTTGACGTAACGCATCTGCAGCTCGGACTGGAAGATGAGGCTGCCGCCGTGGGCGAGGTGCGTGCCGGGCCCGTAGACGATGAACAGGTTGGGGAAGTTCGGAACGGTGATACCCAGGTAGGCGTACGGGCGGCTCCCCCACATCTCGTGCAGGTCGGTGCCGTCGCGCCCGGTGATCTTCAGCGGCCACAGCACGTCGGTGTGCCGGAACCCGGTGGCATAGACGATGACGTCGACGTCATGCGTCACGCCGTCTTCGGTGACGACGCAGCGCGGGGTGATCTGCCGGATCGGGGTGCGCACCAGTTCGACGTTGTCCCGTTGCAGCGTTTGCAGCCAGCTGCCGTTGTCCTGCAGCGTCCGCTTGCCGCACGCCGGGTAGTCGGGCAACACCTTGTCCAACAACTCCTCGTCGCCGCCCACCTGGTCGGTGATCCACTGCGAGAACATCATTCGGGCGGCGGCGTTGATGTCGCTGACCGCCTCGCCCTGATCGGCGTAGTCGGCGTCGCCGCGCGCCGCGTCGAGCCCCTTGTCGGCGCCGGGCCACAGCACCAGGAACCGATACCACCGTCCGTAGTACGGGAGGTGGCGCATCGCCCAGCGCATCCCGTCGCCGACCGCGTCGTGATACATCGGGTTGGGGAACATCCACTGTGCTGTCCGCTGGAAGACCGTCAGGTGCTCGACATCGCCCGCGATCGCGGGCGCGATCTGAAAACCGCTGGCGCCGGCCCCGATCAGCGCCACCCGCTTGCCGGTCAGATCGACGGAATGATCCCAGGCCGAGGAGTGAAACGCCGGGCCCGCAAAGGTCTCGGCGCCGTCGAAGTCGGGGATCAAAGGCCGGTTCAGCTGGCCGACCGCGGTGATGAGGGCCCGCGCGCGCATTGTCTCGGTCCGCCCGTCGGCCGGGCGCAGCGTCACGACCCACACGCCGTCGTGGTCGTCCCATTCGGCGGCAACCATCTCGGTCTGCCAGCGCACCCGCTCGCCCAGTTCGTGCTTGTCCAGCACCCGGGCGAAATAGTCCTGCAACTCGTCCTGCTCGGCGAAGAAATGCGTCCAGTCGTTGTTGGGTTCGAAGCTGTAGCAGTAGAAGTGGTTGGCGACGTCGACGCGGGCGCCGGGATAGCGGTTCTCCCACCATGTTCCGCCGGGGCCGGCGTTCTTCTCCACGATCGTGAACGGGATGCCGGCCTGTTTGAGCCGGATGCCGGCCAGGATGCCGGATTCGCCACATCCGACGACGAGGACGGGGAGTCCTGCCGCGCGTTCGCTCGGCAGGGCCGCCGGGCGGCGGGGGTCGACGCCGTCGAGGTCAATCTCCTCGGCGATCAGGGGCAGGTAGTCGTCGGTGACATGCTCGCAGGCGGCCCAGTCCAGCATCTCCCGGATCAGGTCCGAACTCAGCGGTTGCGGCTCGGGACACCCGCGGTCCCGGTATTCGGTGAGCGCTGGCAGGGCCGCAGCGCGGGCCCGGGCCTTGTCCTCCTCCGACATGAAGCCCTGGATCTCGTTGAGGAAGATGCCCATTGGCTTGAAGTCGCGAATGAACCGGGGGTCGCCGGTGATGTGGACGAGGGACAGCAGCAGCGTCGGAATGCTGACATCTTCGAGCGCAGCGGCGATCTCGGGCGTCGAGGTGGTGAAGGGCCGGCCGGCATAGGGGCTGCGCATCGAGCCGATCCTCTCGGTGAACGGGGAAAGACAAAATTACGCTACTACCAGTGTCGTAATTGGCACCAAGGCTACCCGCGGGCAACCCGTGGATCAAGAGCGCCGGCGCCGCGGCGGCGCCGGCCGAGAATCCGGCTACGACGTCCCGTTGTTTCCGTTGGCGCCGATGTAGCCGGAGAGCCCACCGGTGCCGCCCGCGCCCCCGTTGACGCCGTTGCCGCCGTCGCCGCCGATACCGAAGAACGACGGGGTGTAGGTTCCGTTCTGGAACACTCCGGCGTTGCCGCCGTTGCCGCCGTCAGCCGAACCAACGCCGATGCCCGCGTCACCGCCGTGCCCGCCCCCGCCGAAGAACCCGAGGCCGTCGCCGCCGTTACCGCCCTGGCCGGGGGCGGTCCCGAGACTCTCGCCGCCGTGTCCGCCCGTGCCGCCGACAGCGCTGACGAACGCGGCGCCCAGGCCGCCGTTGCCGCCGTTGCCGCCGGTGAGACCTTCGCCGCCCAGGCCGCCGTTGCCGCCGCCGGCGATGCCGGCGAGCGTGGCGCCGATGCCGCCGTCGCCGCCCTGCCCGCCGGTGCCGAGGACGGCTGCGCCGCCAACCCCGCCGTTGCCACCCTGGGCGAAGCCCGCCCCGACGACGACCGGGGCGCCGGTCATGCCACCGGCGCCACCGACGCCGCCGGTTCCGCCGGCGCCGGTCGCGGCGCCGCCCGCGCCGCCGGCGCCGCCCTGGACGAGGTCGAATCCGATGAAACCGGCGGCGGCACTGGCGCCGCCGGCGCCGCCCGTGCCACCCGTCCCCGTGGTGGCGGTTCCGCCGGCGCCGCCCGCGCCGCCGCTGGCGAAGTCGATCCCGAAGGGCAGGCGCGCCGCGGCCTCACCGCCCACGCCCCCGGCGCCGCCATGGCCCAGGTCGCCGGTCGCGTTGCCGCCCGTGCCTCCGGCACCGCCATTGCCGGTGAACAGGCCGATTCCGTTGCCGCCGGCACCACCGGTCCCGCCTGTTCCGGTCGTCGTGTCGCCGCCGGCCCCGCCGGTGCCGCCGATGCCCGCCAGGAAGCCGCCGTGCCCGCCGGCGCCGCCGTTCCCGCCGATCCCGGAGATTCCCGCGGCGCCGCCGTTTCCGCCGGGTCCACCCGCACCGAGCAACAGCGCGTTGCCACCGGCCCCGCCGACCGCCCCGGCGGTGGTGGCGGACCCGCCGGCGCCGCCGTTGCCCCACAGCCAGCCGCCGTTGCCACCGGCGCCGCCGGCCAAAAGGGTCCCCGTACCGCCGGAGCCACCGCTGCCGAACAGCCCTGCGGACCCGCCGGTGCCGCCCTGACCGCCGAAGTCGGTCGCGGCGTTGCCTCCGTTACCCCACAGCAGCCCGCCGGGACCGCCATTGGCTTGCGTCAACGTTTCGCCTGCCACCCCGTTGGCTCCGTTGCCGATCAGCGGGCGCTGCAACAGCGCCTGGGTGGGTGCGTTGATCGCTCCCAGCATGTCCTGCCCAAGGTTCTGCAGCTGCGTGGCATTGGCCGCCTCGGCGGCCGCATAGGCGTTGCCGGCGCCGCTCAGCGCCTGCACGAACTGCGCGTGGACCTCGGCCGCCTGAGCGCCGAGCATCTGATATTCCTGAGCGTGGCCGTTGAACAAAGAGGCGATTGCCGCCGACACCTGGTCGGCGGCGGGAGCCGCCATCACGGCGGTGGGGGCCGCGGCGGCCGCGTTGGCTGCGGTCAGCACCGAACCGATCTGTGCCACGTCCGCTACCGCCGACGCCAACACGTCCGGCGCTGCGACTACGAAAGACATCTACACCTCCGGCGGTAGGTCTACCGTCCCCGGTAAATGGTAGGCGCATAACTGCGCGTTGCTGACACCAAGTCAACAACGCGCGCCCGATGCCTCGCAGTGCGGCGCGGGCGTCGCCGCGGCGAGGTCCCGGCGATGATCGGTCGTAGTTGCGACGCGCCAGACCTGGCTGGCCCCGTCGGCGACGGCCGTACTAAAGTAGAACACGTTCCAATTTTCGCCCGGCGTCCGAGGAGTAGGCATGCACACCGCCATCTGCGACGAACTCGGTATCGAGTTTCCGATCTTCGCGTTCACCCACTGCCGCGATGTCGTGGTCGCGGTCAGCAAAGCCGGCGGTTTCGGCGTGCTGGGCGCCGTGGGCTTCACGCCCGAGCAGCTGGAGATCGAGCTCAACTGGATCGACGAGAACATCGGCGACCACCCCTACGGGGTCGACATCGTGATCCCGAACAAGTACGAGGGCATGGACTCACACCAGTCCGCCGAGGAACTGGCCGAGACGCTGCGCAAGATGGTGCCGCAGGAGCACCTGGACTTCGGCAAGAAGATCCTTGCCGACCACGGCGTGCCGATCGAGGACAGCGACGGCGACAGCCTGCAGTTGCTCGGTTGGACCGAGGCGACGGCCACGCCCCAGGTCGAGGTGGCGCTCAAGCACTCGAAGGTGAAGATGATCGCCAACGCGCTCGGCACTCCCCCGGCCGACATGATCAAGCACATCCACGACGCGGGACTCAAGGTGGCGGCGTTGTGCGGCTCGCCCTCGCAGGCCCGCAAGCACGCCGACGCGGGCGTCGACATCGTGATCGCCCAGGGCGGCGAGGCCGGCGGGCACTGCGGTGAGGTGGGCTCGATCGTGTTGTGGCCGCAGGTGGTCAAGGAAGTGGCGCCGGTGCCGGTGCTGGCGGCCGGCGGCATCGGCAGCGGCCAGCAGATCGCGGCGGCTCTGGCGCTCGGCGCGCAGGGCGCGTGGACCGGCTCGCAGTGGCTGATGGTCGAGGAATCCTCGAACACGCCCGTCCAGCAGGCGGCATACGTCAAGGCGGGCAGCCGCGACACCGTGCGCAGCCGGTCGTTCACCGGCAAGCCGGCCCGCATGCTGCGCAACGACTGGACCGAGGCGTGGGAGGCGCCGGACAACCCCAAGCCGCTCGGCATGCCGCTGCAGTACATGGTCTCCGGCATGGCGGTGCGGGCCACCAACAGGTACCCGAACGAGAGCGTGGACGTCGCGTTCAACCCGGTCGGCCAGGTCGTCGGTCAGTTCACCAAGGTCGAGAAGACCGCGACCGTCATCGAGCGCTGGGTCCAGGAGTACCTGGAGGCGACCAACCGGCTCGACGAGCTCAACGAGGCTGCCACCGTCTGAGACGCGCCGAACATGGTGGGTATGCGCGAATCGTGGTGCATACCGACCACGTTGGTCGACGCGGCAAGCGTTCGATGACGGGCTAGTCGTCCTCGTCGTCGTCGCTGCCGGTGAACATTTCCCTGGTCCGGTCGACCGCGTACGTGCCGATGCCGATGGAGTTCTGGACGATGCCGCTGGCGCCGCCGGAGATGTCGCCCCGGAGGATGTCGCTGGCGTGTTCGACGATGTCGGACGCTTTCTCGACCGCGTTGGTCGCGATGTCCCTGGCCGCGTCGACGGCGTCTTTGGGGTTGAAGCCCATCGGAGTCTCCTCATGGTTGCCGGACTTTGTTAAGACTCTAGACGCGGCCGGCAGGTCTGAAGTAGTTCACCAAACTGCGCCAGTGCTTTTCGGGGATCTCGGCGCCGGATCGCAGGATTCGCGCCAACCCGGCGGCCATTGCGATCCCGAGCAGGCCCAGCAACAGTCCGGCCAGTCCGATGAGGGCCCACAGCGCGGCGGTGACCGTGGGCCACGGGGACACCAGGGCGAGCGCGGGCGCGAAGAAGAAGCCGGTCCCGACTTACCAGGCCGAGCCCGCGCGATCGGAGGCCAGGACGACGCGCAGCCAGCGCGGGATCGGCGGTTCGGCCGGCCGGGTGCGGTCCATGAGTCAGCCGGTCACGGTTCGGGCGGGAAGAACCCTGCGCCGGTGAACCATCCTTCCTGCCATCCCTGCGCACCCAGACACAACATGGGAAGCCCCGCCTGCGACTGTGCCGCCGACTGCGGGCCCGGACACTTGGCTCCGGCCTGCTGAACGCCGTACAGCGGGTAGGACATCACCCAGTAGCCGGTGGTCGCGGCCGGGAACTGGTTGGGCGGGGGGAAATGGCACGCCTCGGCCTGCCCGCTGGGGCCGCGCCCGAAGATGAAGCGCTCGTAGTTGTCGCAGGGCGCGCCGAGGGAAGCGTCGTAGTTCATCCCCGGCACGTCGCCATCGTAATGCTGGTCGGCGGCCGCGCACGGCGCCAGAACGACCGCGCCGCCGGCGACCGCAACGACGGTGAGTAGTTCGCGAATCATGCTCCACCCTTAGCTTCTGTAAGCCTTCGTCTCAGCCGCTCCCGGCGATCCGCCGGTGACCTGCACAAAGCATATCCACTGCGCCGCGGGTCTCAAGGTGTTTCGGGTTCGGCGCCCCGGCCGCATGCGCGCGGTGGGAGGGGAGGGCAACGCCGTCCGCCCACGATTTCGCGGCGCTGAACACGTTGCAGTTCTTCTCGGAGATATCGCGATGATGCTTCACAACGGGGGATGGCAATGGTTTATTTGCACTGAAGCACGACTAGACGACTTCGTTTCGAGGAGTGGGCCCATGCCAACCGCCGAGCCAGCCGCCACCCCGGTCCCCGACCTGCCGCCCGGCTTCGACTTCACCGATCCCGACGTCCACGCGGAACGGCTGCCCGTGGAAGAACTGGCCGAGTTGCGGCGGACCGCGCCGATCTGGTGGAACGAGCAGCCCATCGGGGCGGGCGGTTTCGACGACGGCGGCTTCTGGGTGGTCTCCAAACACAAGGACGTCAAGGAGATCTCGCTGCGCAGCGACGTCTTCTCCAGCCTGCAGAAGACGGCCCTGCCGCGCTACAAGGACGGCACGGTCGACGAGCAGGTCGAACGCGGCAAGTTCGTCCTGCTCAACATGGACGCGCCGCAGCACACCCGGCTGCGCAAGATCATCTCGCGGGCCTTCACCCCCCGGGCCATCGAGCGCCTGCGCGGCGACCTCGCCGAGCGCGCCCGGCGCATCGTCGAGGAAGCGGCCGCCCAGGGCCGCGGTGACTTCGTCGAACAGGTCTCGTGCGAGCTGCCGTTGCAGGCCATCGCCGGGCTGATGGGCGTGCCACAGGAAGAACGCAAGAAGCTCTTCCACTGGTCCAACGAGATGGTCGGCGACCAGGACCCCGAGTTCGCCAACAACGACGCGATCACCGCGTCCGTCGAGCTCATCATGTACGGCATGCAGATGGCCGCCGACCGGGCGAAGAACCCGGGCGAGGACCTCGTCACCAAGCTGGTCCAGGCCGACGTCGACGGCCACAAGCTCTCCGACGACGAGTTCGGCTTCTTCGTCATCCTGCTCGCGGTCGCCGGAAACGAGACCACCCGCAACTCCATCACCCAGGGCATGATGGCCTTCACCGACTTCCCCGACCAGTGGGAGCTGTACAAGCGCGAGCGTCCGGCCACCGCCGCCGACGAGATCGTCCGGTGGGCCACCCCGGTCACGTCGTTCCAGCGCACCGCCCTGCAGGACTACGAGCTGTCCGGCGTGCAGATCAAGAAGGGCCAGCGGGTGGTGATGGTCTACCGCTCGGCCAATTTCGACGAGGACGTCTTCGAGGACCCGTTCAGCTTCAACATCCTGCGCGACCCCAACCCGCACGTGGGATTCGGTGGCACGGGCGCGCACTACTGCATCGGGGCGAACCTGGCACGCATGACGATCGACCTGATGTTCAACGCGATCGCCGACGGCATCCCGAACCTGGAGTCGATCGGCAGACCCGAACGGCTGCGGTCGGGCTGGCTCAACGGCATCAAGCACTGGCAGGTCGACTACCACACCGACGGGGCGACGAAATCATCTGTGGCGCATTAGGGTAAGTGGGTGCCCACTCACCAAGCCGTCCAAATCCAGTCTGCCGGCGCCGCCCTGGAACTCGCCGACGTCGAAACCCGGCCGCCCGGCCGCGGCGAGGTGCGCATAGCGGTCACCGCGTGCGGCATCTGCGGCACCGACCGGGCCTTCGTCCACGGCGGCTTCCCGAACATTTCGTGGCCCCTGACCCCCGGTCATGAGCTCGCCGGGAACATCGCCGAACTCGGCGCGGGCGTCGAGGATTTCGCGGTGGGCGACCGGGTCGCGGTCGGTTGGTTCGGCGGCTGCTGCTACCGGTGCGACCAGTGTCGGAAAGGTCTGTTCATCCACTGCGAGAACGGCAAGGTCCCCAGCTGGCACTATCCCGGCGGCTACGCGGAGTCGGCGACGGTGCCGGCCAGCGCGCTGGCCCGGATCCCGGACGGGCTCACCGACGTGGAGGCCGCCCCGATGGGTTGCGCCGGTGTGACCACCTACAACGCGCTGCGCCACACCAAGGCGTTGCCGGGTGACCGGGTCGCGGTCCTGGGCGTCGGCGGTCTCGGCCACCTGGGGATCCAGTTCGCCCGGGCGATGGGCTTCGAGACCATCGCGATCAACCGCGGCACCGCCAAGGCCGAGGATGCCCGGAAGCTGGGGGCCCACCACTACATCGACTCGACGAGCGGCGACGTCGCCGCGGCGATGCGGGCCCTGGGCGGGGCGGCGGTCGTCCTGGCCACCGCCGGCAACTCGCAGGCCATGGCCGACACCGTCGGCGGGCTGTCGCCCCAGGGGGAACTGGTCACGCTCGGCGTGACCCCCGACCCCTTGCCTATCAGTCCCGTCCAGCTGATCAACCCGGGGCTCAGCATCGTCGGGCATCCCTCGGGCACGGCCAAGGACGTCGAGGACACAATGCATTTCGCGGTGATGGCGGGCGTGCGCGCGTGGGTCGAGGAGCTGCCGCTGGCGCAGGCCGCGGAGGGCTACGCGGCGCTCGAGGAAGGCCGCGCGCACTACCGCACCGTCCTCACCATGTGACTGGGCGCCGTCTGTGACCGACACCTGGACCCTGGACGCCTCCGGCGGTGAGTTGCTCATCCGCACCGGGGTCACCGGCCGGGCCGCGCGCATGGGCCACCGCCTCACGATCGCGATGACGCGATGGCACGCAACGGTGAGCTGGGCCGGGACCGAACCGGCGGGCCTGGAGTTGGTGGTCGAGACGGATTCCCTCGAGGTGCTGCGTGGCGAGGGCGGCGTCAAGGGGTTGTCCGCGCCGGAGAAAGCCCTGGCGCGGTCTAATGCGTTGAAGTCGTTGGACGCCGGCCGCTTCCCCGACATCCGGTTCGTCGCCGACACGATTAACGAGACCGAGGGCGGGTATCGGATCAGGGGGCAGTTGCACATTCGGGGGAAATCGCGGGAGCACACGGTCGACTTGCAAACAGAGGATCTCGGCGACACCTGGCGGATGTCGGCGGAAACCGCCGTTCGCCAGTCCGACTACGGCGTCAAGCCCTATTCGCTGCTGATGGGCTCGGTGCAGGTCGCCGACGAGGTGAGGTTGTCGTTCACCGCGGTGCACGACAAAGACGACTGACGGCTACCGCGCGTATCCCCCAATTCACCGGAAGGGGCTCGATGCCGCGCACAGACAACGATTCGTGGGACCTGGCGACCAGCGTCGGCGCGACCGCGACCATGGTGGCCGCCGCCCGGGCGGTGGCCTCCAAGGGCGACGACGCGCTGATCGACGATCCGTTCGCCGAACCGCTGGTGCGGGCGGTGGGGATCGACTTCTTCGCCCGTTGGGTCAACGGGGACATCGACGCGGCCGACGTGGACGTCCCCGGGGACGCCTGGGGCCTGCAGCGGATGGCGGACCTGATGAGTGCGCGAACGCGGTACTTCGACGCGTTCTTTCGCGACGCGATGGCGGCGGGCATCCGGCAGGCCGTCATCCCGGCGTCGGCGTGCGCGCCGTGCCGATCGACTTGCGGCAGGACTGGCCGAAGGCGTTGCGGGAGGCGGGCTTTGACGCGGGCCGGCCCAGCGCGTGGATCGCGGAGGGGCTGCTGGCCTTCCTGCCGCCGGAGGCCCAGGATCGCCTGCTGGACAACATCACCGAGCTCAGCGCCCCGGACAGCCGGCTGGCCGCCGAGATTTTCGCCAGCCCGCCGGGCGAGGTCGACGGTCCCGCCGTGGACCCGCTGCAAACGGCGAGCGAGCGGTGGCGGGCACACGGGTTCGACATCGAGCTCGCCGATCTGCGGTATGACGTCGAGCGCAACGACGTCGCGGCCTACCTCGGCGCCCACGGCTGGGAGACCGACTCGACGACGCTGAACCAACTGCTGGCCGCCAACGGACTGCCCGAGATCCCGGACACGCCGGCCAACGCGGCGTTCCTGGACAACTACTACTGCACGGCGACTCGGCGCGGTTAGTTCCGGATCACGGTTGCTCGGGCGCGCCCGGCGCCGAGTCGCCCGCGTCGCCGGGGATGTGCTCGAGCACCCTGGCGAGGTAGGGCTGGCGGGTGTCGGGGGCCGGTGGCTCTTCCTCGGGGGTACGCGGCCGCACCGCTTCCGCGGCGGGTGCTTCGTCAGCGGGCGCCGGCGGCGTGGCCTCGGGGGCCGGCGCGGGCGACACTGTGGCCTGCCGCGGCGGTGCGACCGCCGGTGCGACGGCCCGGGCCAGCTGCGGTGCCCGGGAGTGCACCGCGTGCTTCGCCGAGGTGGCGTCGCCCTTCGGGGAGATCTCGATGCCCACGGCCAGCGACAGTGAGGCGACGAAGGTGACCGCCCCGGCGGCCAGCGCGGTCACCGCACCGGCGTAGGACAGGCGCCGGGGCCGCGGGGGCGCCGGGGCCGGCTCGGGCGTGCGCACCACCAGTTGCTCATCGGTGAACTCGGTGCTTCGCGCCGCGGTCAGCGCCGCGCCCCGGGCCACCGTCACCTGGACCATGTTCTGGGCGAACACCGGGACCGGCAGTGCCTTTTCGAGCTCCCACGAGAAATCATGGATGTCGCTGTCCGCGCCGACGACGACCACTCCCCCGGGACGCCAGCCGTTGCGCTCGAACATCCCGGTCAGCCACGACGTCAGGCCGTCGAAGCCGCCGCTCACGTGCTTGACGGCAGTCTGCGTCGCGCCGTTGTGGGTGTGAACCATCACGACGGTGGCGAACTCGTGCTCGAGGATGCAGACCGCGGTCTGCTCGAAACCGATGACGGGTGCGATGGCCCGGGCCAGCGTCTCGACCGCCTCGAGCAATCGGACCGGCACGATGTTGTCGAAACCCGCGTCGGTCAGCGCCTCCATGAGCAGAGCGGCCTGCGCGGCGGCCTCGTCGGTCCACGTCACGCCGACGACCCGCACCCGCTGATCGTTTACGGCCGCCATGGCCTCCACCCGCAGCACCTCATCGGTCACCTGCTCGGCGGTGCCCACTGCGGGCACCCCGCCGCCGGCATGCAGCGGCATCTCGCGGTGGTCCAGGATGGTGCCGTCGGCGTCGTGCCCCTCGGCGAGAACCCACCCGACGGCGGTCGACGTCACCGACAGACCCAGTACCGTGTCCAAATTTGCACCTCAATCATTCGACCGCCGACGCCCTCGGTCTCGCCGTCGCGCACCCTGAAACCGCTGGTGCGGTAGATCGTCAGAGCCGGAACGGACCGGGAAGCGTGGTCTCCATCGGCGTGCTCCGTGAGAGCCTACGCTTGCAGTCCACCGTGGAGTGCTCCGGTCCGCAATCCCGCGCCCAATTCACAGACGACAGCCAGCGGGCCGCCGAATCATGCCACACCCGGCGCCGCGGAGCGGCACCCGCACGGCGTTGTTCGCCCCGAACCCGGCCGCGCCGTCTCATCGCCGGCTTTCCCCGCCGTGCGAATCGGGACATGAAATATGGATGTCGTGATCGCGTCGGGAACGGTCCGGTGAATCGCGTGCGACGCCGCGCCTACCTGCGCTGTTGCCGTGTCGATCGCCGCATGGGGAACCGGCGTGAGACCGGCGCGCGCCGCTTTGGCGCGCGAAATCCGCAGCGAATAGCGAAACACAATCGAGACGAGCCCGCGTCCTGATCGACATTCGGCCTCTAACCACGGTAAATTCCAGCGAAGACACGCGACGACATACGACTAAGGGGCAGGTATGACAGACGTGAGCGACAAGATCCGGGCGTGGGGACGCCGGCTACTGGTCGGTGCGGCGGCGGCCACCGTGCTGCCCGGCCTGATCGGTCTTGCCGGGGGCGCGGCGACCGCGGGGGCGTTCTCGCGCCCCGGTCTGCCCGTCGAGTATCTCCAGGTGCCGTCGCCATCGATGGGCCGCGACATCAAGGTCCAGTTCCAGAGCGGCGGAAACGGCTCCCCGGCCGTCTACCTGCTCGACGGGCTGCGGGCCCAGGACGACTACAACGGCTGGGACATCAACACCCCGGCGTTCGAGTGGTACTACAAGTCCGGTCTCTCGGTGATCATGCCCGTCGGTGGGCAGTCCAGCTTCTACGCCAACTGGTACCAGCCGGCCTGCGGTCACGACGGCTGCAAGACCTACAAGTGGGAGACCTTCCTGACCAGCGAACTGCCGCAGTGGCTGGCCTCCAACCGGAGCGTCAAGTCCACCGGCAGCGCCGCGGTCGGCATCTCGATGTCGGGTTCTTCGGCGATGATCCTGGCGGTCTACCATCCGCAGCAGTTCATCTACGCCGGCTCGCTGTCGGCGCTGCTGGATCCCTCCAGCGGGATGGGCCCGAGCCTGATCGGCCTGGCCATGGGTGACGCCGGCGGTTACAAGGCCGACGCCATGTGGGGACCGTCGAGCGACCCGGCCTGGCAGCGCAACGACCCCACCGTGCAGATCCCGACGCTGGTCGCCAACAACACCCGCCTGTGGGTCTACTGCGGCAACGGCACGCCGTCGGAGCTGGGCGGGGCCAACATGCCCGCCGAGTTCCTGGAGAACTTCGTGCGCAGCAGCAACCTGAAGTTCCAGGACGCCTACAACGCGGCCGGCGGCCACAACGCCGTGTTCAACTTCGACCAGAACGGCACCCACAGCTGGGAGTACTGGGGTGCCCAGCTCAACGCGATGAAGCCCGACCTGCAGAGCACCCTGGGCGCCACCCCCGGGGGCGGCGAGTAAATCCGCGCTGCTGACGTTCCGCTACTGCGCCCGACGATTCCGTCGGGCGCAGTAGCGCGTCGAGGGCCCTCGGCCGGCTGTCAGCCCGTCTTCGCGAACCGGTCGGTGACGTCGGTCCATGCCGTCGTGTCGCTGGTGTGATCGTTCATGTTGCGGCATTGACCGTAGACACGGACGATGCCCAGCCCCGGGTTCTCGTCCTGGCGGTAGATGACCGCCGTGACGGCGTCCTTGGAGAGCGTCGTGCCCAGGGCGTGATCGTTGGCCGGTTGGCCCTCGGCCCAGCCGCGGGCGGCGAGTGCGCGCACGATCGCCGGGAAGTAGCTGAAACTCCGGGCACCGGCCGGCAACGCGAAGGTCAGGTAGACGGCGCCCTGATACGGGGGATCGTACCGGTTCTTGCAGGACATCAGGGCGTAGCCGGCCGACGAGGTGTCCAGCTGGGCGGCGCCGACGATCTCCCTGGCCGCGCCGATCGCCTGGGCTTCGGCCTGCTCGTCGCCGATCGGGTCGGTCGGATGGTCGAGGAAGTCGGCGGGTGTGGAATGCAGCCGGTCCACCGCCAAGAAGACCCCGCCCAGCGTTAGCGAGGTGGTGAGCACGGCAGCGGTCAATGCGCGAACCTGCGTCGGGCGCAGCCATCGCGCTGGTGTCCCCTGACTTGTGGGGCGACGGTCGTGGGCGGTCTGGCTCATCGGGGGTGTCTGAGTTCGTCTGGGGCCAGGCTAGCCAACTTCGACCGATGCGGTCCGGTGTCGGTCCACAATCGTGGTCATGACCGTTGTCGGCGGACAACCCCGCGGTCGCCGGCTCTGCGCCGTGCTCGTCACGCTGGTCGGCACGTCGTTTGCGCCGCACGCGGGCGCCGACGGCGACGACCCGCTCGTCGAGCTGGTCGGTGCCGCCGCGCGGCGGCCGGATCTCGCCGAGCCGGTGGCGGCCTTCAAGTGGAAGACCGGCGCGGCGCCGTCGAGGACCCCGCCCGGGTCCGGCAGGAACTCGACGCGCTGGGCGCGCAGGCGACCGCCCGGCACGTCGACGCCGGTTACGTCGCCCGCATCTTCGGCGATCAGATCAACGCGACCGAGGCGATCGAATACAGCCGCCTCGCGCAGTGCAGACTGGGACCTGCTACATTCGCCGGCCTGTGCCGGGCAGCTCGACGCCGCCAGGACCGACGTCGCGCGGCCGCTCGACAGCCTCTGCCGGCAAGCCCTCTCGTCGGCAACCCGATCGTATTGCCAGCGATAGTTTAGTTTTTTCTCACGGAATTCTAAAACTCCGATTTGGCTTGTCGGTAGGGCGATTTCAGCAGATAGACGGCATATCTCGCGTCATTTTCAAATGGGTAACGCTTTGGACACGCCCGCCGAAATGGTGGGCATGAAAATTCCCTGCAAACCTCTCGTCAAGACCATGGTGGTCGGCGGGTTCGTTGCAGCGTCGCTGACTTCTCCCCCCGGTGTGGCCGACGCCGCGCCCCCCGAGCCCAACTGGGACGCGATCGCGCAGTGCGAGTCCGGCGGCAACTGGCACGCCGACACCGGAAACGGCGAATACGGCGGGCTGCAGTTCAAGCCGAGCACGTGGGCCCGCTACGGCGGCGTGGGCAACCCCGCGGCCGCATCACGGGAACAGCAGATCGCGGTCGCCGACCGGCTCTTCGCCGAGGAAGGCGTGGAGCCCTGGCCGAAGTGCGGCGCCGAGTCGGGCCTGCCGATCGGGTGGTATTCGCACCCGGCCCAGGGCATCAAGCAGATCATCAACGGGCTGATCCAGCTGGCCGCGCCGCACTAGCACGCGACGCTTCGCGAGCGGGGCCTAGGAGCGGGCGCGAAGCTGTGTTTTGATCGGGCCATGGAAGGTTCTGCGACGGTTCACATGAGTGCGCCCGCGAACAAGGTCTGGGACGTGATCGCAGACGTGCGCAACATCGGACGGTTCTCCCCGGAAGTCTTCGAGGCCGAATGGCTAAGCGGTGCCACCGGCCCCGCGCTCGGCGCCAAATTCCGTGGCCACGTCCGGCGCAACGAAATCGGTCCGGTGTATTGGACGACGTGCAAAGTCACCGCCTGCGACCCCGGCCGCGAGTTCGGGTTCGCGGTGCTCGTCGGCGACCGGGCGGTGAACAACTGGCATTACCGGCTGGCGCCCAGCGAAGGCGGCACCGACGTCACCGAGTCCTTTCGGCTGAACTCCTCCCCCTTGCTGGCCGTCTACTGGCTGTTCGGCGGCTTCCTGCGCAAGCGGCGCAACATCCGAGACATGACCAAGACCCTCAACCGCATCAAAGATGTGGTCGAGGCAGGCTGACTTGAAATCGATTCTCATCACCGGCGCGGGCAGCGGCATGGGCCGCGAGGGGGCCAGGCTGTTCCACGCCAACGGCTGGCGGGTCGGCGCCGTGGACCGCGACGCCGAGGGCCTGACGACCCTGGAGCGCGAACTGGGCGGTGATCGGCTGTGGACTCGCGCCGTCGACGTGACGGACGGGGCGGCGCTGGAGGGGGCCCTGGCCGACTTCTGCGCCGGCAACACCGGCGCCGGCCTGGACATGATGTGGAACAACGCCGGCATCGGCGAAACCGGCTGGTTCGAGGACGTGCCCTACGACGCGGCGATGCGCGTCGTCGAGGTGAACTTCAAGGCCGTGCTGACCGGCGCCTACGCCGCACTGCCCTACCTGAAGAAGACCCCGGGCAGCCTGATGTTCTCGACGTCGTCGTCCTCGGCCACCTACGGCATGCCGCGGCTGGCCGTGTACTCCTCGACCAAACACGCGGTCAAGGGGCTCACCGAGGCGCTCAGCGTCGAATGGCAGCGGCACGGGGTGCGGGTCGCCGACGTGCTGCCCGGCCTGATCGACACGGCCATCCTCACCACGACCACCGACCACTCCGCCGGCGCCGGTGCGACGTCGGCCGAGGACGTGCGCGCCCGCGCGCCCAAGAAGGGCATGTTCCGGCTGATGCCGGCGAGCAGTGTCGCGCAGGTGGCCTGGCAGGCCTACCGGCACCCGACCCGATTGCACTGGTACGTGCCCAAGAGCATCCGGATGATCGACCTGCTCAAGGGCCTGAGCCCGGAATTCGTGCGGGGCCGTATCCTCAAATCCCTACCCGCGCTGATGCCCGAGCGGCAGTAACGGAGGTCAAGCCGTGCGGAACCGGTTGCTAGCGGTCGCTGGTGTGGTGGTGGCGACCGGTGTCGCGGGGTGCGCCCAGCCCCAGACCATGCCGCGCAAGGCGGCCCATCTGACCATCGACGGCGCCACCCATGCGACCCGCCCCGCGGCGTGCAGCCAGGAGCAGGCGTACCGCACCATCGACATCCGCGACCGCGGCGGCCGCGTCGAGGCGGTGGTGCTGCTCAGCGGGGCGCGGGCGATCCCGCAGTGGGTGAAGATCCGCGACGTCGACGGCTTCACCGGCAGCTACTGGGAAGGCGGCGTGGGCGAGGTGCACGCCGAGGCCACCAACGACGCGTACACCATCAGCGGCAGCGCCTACGGCATCAGCAGCAGCAACCCCAACAAGGTGGTGACCACCGACTTCAAGATCGCCGCCGAGTGCTGAGGCCCGCGGCGGATTCGGCTTAGGCTGGTCCGGTGAAGGAAAGACTGCACTGGCTCGCGATGCACGGGTTCGTCCGGGGCGTCGCGGCGATCGGGGCCCGGCGGGGCGACCTGCAGGCCAGGCTGATCGCCGATCCGTCGGTGGCCGCGGACCCGGTGGCGTTCTACGACGAACTGCGTGCTTTGGGGCCCTTGGTGAAAGGCCAAGTCAACTATCTGACCACCGATTACTCGCTGGCCCAGGAGTTGCTGCGCTCCGACGACTTCCGGGTGGTCAACATGGGGTCGAATCTGCCGGGGCCGCTGCGGTGGTTGGAGCGCCGCACCCGCGACGACCGGTTGCACCCGCTGCGCGCGCCGTCGTTGCTGGCCGTCGAGCCGCCGGACCACACCCGTTACCGCAAGACGGTGTCGGCGGTGTTCACGGCCAGGGCGGTCGCGGCCTTGCGCGATCGGGTCGAGCAGACCGCCGCCGGCCTGCTGGACCAGTTGGACCCCGGATCGGGAACCTCCGGGGTGATCGACGTCGTCGGACGGTATTGCTCGCAGCTTCCGGTCGCCATCATCAGCGACATCCTGGGAGTGCCCGAGCGGGACCGGCGCCGCGTCCTGGAATTCGGTGAGCTGGCGGCGCCGAGCCTGGACATCGGCTTGCCGTGGCGGCAGTACCGCAGCGTGCAGGACGGCATCGCCGGATTCCACTCCTGGCTCGCCGACCACCTGCGGCAGTTGCGGCGGGCGCCGAACGACAACTTGATGAGCCAGCTGATCCAGATGGCCGAAAGTGGTTCTTCCGAAACATATTTGAGTGAAATCGAGCTTCAGGCGATCGCCGGTCTGGTGCTGGCGGCCGGATTCGAGACGACGGTCAACCTGCTGGGCAACGGCATCCGCATGCTGCTGGACGCGCCGCAGCACCTGGACACGCTGCGGCAGCACCCGGAGCTGTGGCCCAACGCCGTCGAGGAGATTCTGCGACTGGACTCCCCGGTGCAGCTCACCGCGCGGGTGGCGCTCGACGACGTCGAGGCGGCGGGAACGCCGATCCCCCGCGGTGGGCTGGTCGTCGTCTACCTGGCCGCGGCCAACCGCGATCCCGCGGTCTTCACCGACCCGCACCGCTTCGACATCCAGCGGCCCAACGCCGGAAAGCATCTCGCGTTCTCCGGGGGCCGGCACTTCTGCCTGGGCGCCGCCCTGGCGCGCGCCGAGGGCGAGGTCGGGTTGCGCACGTTCTTCGAGCGCTTTCCCGAGGTGCGGGCCGCGGGCGCCGGCAGCAGGCGCGACACGCGGGTGCTGCGGGGCTGGTCGACGCTGCCGGTGGTCCTGGGCCCGGCACACTCGATGGCCGGGTCGCCAACTAATCGTTGACACCCGCTCCGCGGGCGGGTGTGATGACGGCTGTGACAATCGAATCCACGAGCACGGTCCGCGACGTTGTCCTTGGGCTGTGGCAGGCGCTTTCGCGGCGGGACTGGGACGCGGTAAAGACCTTTTTGTCCGACGACTGCCTCTATGTCGACATGCCGGTGCCCGCGCTGGCCGCCCGCGGTCCCGACGACATCGTGAAGCGGTTGAAGATGGGGCTCGAGCCGTTGGCCGGCTACGAGAACCACGACGGCGTGCTGGTGTCCGACGGTTGCGACGTCCTCTACGAGCATTCGGAGACTTGGACTTTCGCGACGGGAGAGCAGGGCGTGCTGCGGTTCGTCACGGTGCACAAGGTCGAGGACGGCAAGATCACGGTCTGGAAAGACTATTGGGACATGAATTCCCTGGTGGCCTTCGCTCCCCCGAACCACTTCGAGAACCTGGCGAGTGCGGACACCAGCTGGATTTTCGACGCGTCGGCGCTCGTGTGACCTGACAGCTGCGCGACTCTTGAACGCCGAGTGCGTCCCGGTCGTGCACCACCAACGACGCTGCGAGCGGCGCGGGCAGGACTTCCTATGAGCCCATATGAGGTCCGGCATTCCACCGCGCTGACACCGGCGTCTTCTTACGATCCTTTCCGACCGCCAACGGAAGGGACACGGAGCGTTGATATTTCGCCATCTCATGGCCACAGTGGGCGCAGTTGCCGCAATCCTCGGCACCGGAGTGTCTGCGGCACCCGCAGCCCAGGCCGATCCGCCGTATAGGAATTGTTCGCAGGCGCACGCGGACGGGCGCTACAACATCCCGAGGGGCGATCCGGCCTACGCTCCGAAGCTTGACCGCGACGACGACGGACTTGCGTGCGAACACTATTGATAACGGGCCCGTGTCCGGTGGTTGTTCTCTAGGCCGCCGGACGCCGCCGCGCCAGTGGCGCACGCGCACTCCAAAGACACCGAGTTGTCGAGCGTGGAGAACTGCCTTCTTTGCCACCGCGCTGCATCCGGGCGGCCGTAGCGATTCCACGCCTGAAGCGGTGCGCAACGCCGCGGTAGCGCCTCCACCCTTTTCACCGTTGCGAAGAAATACGCTAGTCAGACCCTCGCCGCACAGGGTGTGCGAACAGGAGAAGACGATGATCACCAACGATGACGACGATCAGCCCGCGACGGCCGCAGGGCCATGCGACGATGCGACCACGAGCGTGCCCGCAGCCGGCCAGGCTGCCTCGGATTTGGCGTGGTCGCAGGAAGACCCCGAGACGGAGCCGCTGAACCCCCCGTGGCGTTCGGTCTGGACTCTGGCCGGTGTCGGCGTGGTGTGTGCGGTGGTGGCCGCGGTCCTCATCGCCGGTCTGGGCTTGGCAGGCGACGGCGGTGCCCGCGAAGGGGCGCCCCACCCCGGGAAGGTCGAGGCGACCACACCGCCGTCGTCGGCTGGCCTCGCCGGGCCTTCGTCGTCCCCCGGCTCGCCGTTGTCTTTCGCCCCGGCGGCGCCGGAGCAGGGGGCGGACGCCGCGACATTGGCGGCAGAACTCGCCACCTTGCCGATCAAGGGCCGCGCGCCGAAGACCGGGTATGACCGCGGCCTGTTCGGCGACGCCTGGACTGACGACGTGACGGTGGCCGACGGACACAACGGCTGCGACACCCGCGACGACATCCTCGCGCGCGACCTCGCCGACATCGTCCGCAATGGCGACTGCACGGTGATTTCCGGTGTGCTGCACGACCCGTACAGCGGCACCACGGTCGAGTTTCGCCGCGGCCGGGGCACCTCGTCGCTGGTGCCGGTCGACCACGTGGTCGCGTTGTTGGACGCGTGGCAGAAGGGGGCGCAGCAGTGGGATGCCGTCAAGCGGCGCAACTTCGCCAACGACCCGATCAATCTGCAGGCCACCACGCGGGCGATGAACGAGCAGAAGGGTGCCGGCGACGCTGCGACGTGGTTGCCGCCCAACAAGTCCTACCGCTGCACGTATGTCACCCGCATCGTCGACGTCAAGGTCGCCTACGGGTTGTGGGTGACTCAGGCCGAACACGATGCGATCGCTCGAATCCTGACGAATTGTGGGGCGCCCGCCGCGGCTGCCGGGCAGCCGCCGGTGGACCCCAGCTCCGACGATGTTCCGTCCCCGCCGGCGCCGGTAGCCGATAACGGGTTGTCGGTGTACTACCCGAACTGCAGGGCAGCAAGGGCCGCCGGCGCGGCGCCGATCTATGCCGGCCAGCCCGGATATCGACGTGGGCTTGACCGCGACGGCGACGGTGTGGCGTGCGAGTAATCCCAGCCTCGGGTCGTGATGTGCTCCCGCCCTGACGGGTTCCGCCGGGCACTCCCGCCGTCATCGACGGGGCCGCGCAGTCATACTGGTTGGGGACCGGATACGACTTCTTCCCTTATGGCGCAAGGCGATCCGGTCGCCCGGTGGCTCGGTCTCACCTCCTGGCCGCCCGGGGTTTGCATGCCGCCCGAAGTCAGGGGCCTTTGCCTGCGGCGACGCTTTTCCATCGACAGCCTGCCCGAAGAGTTTCAGGGCGGCGACCACTCCCGGGCCGGCGGAGTTTCGGCGGACTCATACGGCTTCGGTGAGCCGCACGCCGTGAGGCTATGTTCTCTGTAGCGAAAGGGGACGACTCATGACGGCCGACAACCGGATATCGGCGGCGAGCAGCGGCGGGGTTAAGCGCGGATGATCGAGTTCACCCTGACCCGGACCTCGACGGCGCCGATCGAGACCGTGTTCGACGCCCTGACCGACCACCGCGGGATCGCGGACTACCTGTGGGCATGCCGGCGCAGCACCCTCGATCGCGAGGGAACCCCCGCACCCAACGGTGTCGGCGCGATCAGGCGTCTGGTGGTGGTCGGACCCCCGTTCGTCGAGGAGATCATCGAGTACGAGCGGCCCACCCGCTACGCGTACAAGATGCTCTCGGGCGCGCCGACGCGGGATCACGTCGGCACGGTCCAGCTGCGTGAGACGGGGGCGGGGACCGAGGTCAGCTGGCACCTGCGCTCAACGCTGAAGATTCCCGGCGCCGACCGGCTGATGCTGCCGGTGTTCAAGAAGGTCATCGACGAACTCCTCAAAGGCGGCATCGCCGCCGCCGAGCGCCGCGCCGAAGCCCGGTGAGTTCGCCGACTGCCGGCGGGTCCCACGCCGTCGTCAGCTTCCGGGACAGGCAGGCGGTCCGGCGCCGACCAAGCCGCCGGCGCCAACCAAGCCGCCGTCGCCACGCGGCCAGTCGCGGCCTCGTCGCGTTCAGCCGATCCCGTAGAGCGCCTTGAGTCTCTTGTTGGCGCACTCGATGGCCCCGGCCAACCGGGGTCTCGTCGTCGGCGCCGCATTCGACGACGAGGCTGCTGCCGTCGTGGTACCCGGACACCGGCGGTCGGCTCAGCTGCGAATTGAAGAACGCCAGCCAGTCGGCACCGCGTCCGCCGGCGGGAAGCGGCGTGGTGAATCCTGTACTTGCTCGGACGTCTGTCCGAACCGCTGATCAACTCGGGTACCGCCGTCGGCCAGGTCGCTGCAGAGCTGTTCCGCCTGCGCGTTGGCGTGGGCGGGATTTCGCAGCCACATGCCGTCGTCGCCGTGCAATGCATCGGCGAACCTGCGCTCGGCCCCGGGTGGGAACTGCCGGACCGGCGGTGCCGACTGGACCTGCGGCGCCGGTCGCGCCGGTGGCGGGGCTGGTGGGGCTGCCGTGGGCGGGGGCGGCGGCAGCACCTCGACGGGCGGCCGGATGCTGAAGCGCTGCCCGTGCGGTGCGGTCAGCACCAGCGTCGCCGCGACGGACACCGCCGCGACGGCCACCGCCACGATCACGGCGGCGACGACCCGGCCGTCGGCGAGCCTGCGCGGCAGGGACCACGCGTCGTGCCGCCACGCCTGGTCGGGCTCGTCACCCCAGGCGTACACCACTGACGTCGGTGGAGGGTCGATCGCTTCTGTGGCCTCCACAACCTCGGCGGTGTCGTCGTCCCGGCTCATGCTCCGATTGTGCGCGCGGGGACCGACAAGTTGACTCTTCTGCTGGCGGGCCCCGGCGGAGCGCATTAGGCTCGGCCGTATTAGAGAACGAGTCTGTCTACAAAAGGGGAAGCTGATGAGCGATCGGTCCCACATGGATTTCGAAGCGCTCTACGAGCAGTCCGAGCCCAGCCGCGTCCCGTGGGACATCGGCGGGCCGCAGCCGGTGGTGCAGCAGTTGGTGGCCTTCGGCGGACTGCGCGGTGAGGTGCTCGACCCGGGCACCGGTCCGGGTTATCACGCCATCTACTTCGCGTCGCAGGGCTACTCCACCACCGGGGTCGACGGGTCGGCGTCGGCGATCGAGCAGGCCAAGCGCAGGGCCACCGAGGCCGGGGTCGCGGTCGACTTCCAGGTCGCCGACGCGACGGTGCTGGACGGCTTCGAGGGCCGCTTCGACACCGTGGTCGACAGCGCCTTCTACCACGTCTTCCTCGACGACGAGGACACCCAGACCCGCTACGTGCAGGCCCTGCACCGCGCCACCCGGCCGGGGGCGCGGCTGTTCATGTTCGAGTTCGGCCGCCACAACGTCAACGGCATCCAGTGGGACGGGCTGGCGCCCGACAACTTCGAGCGCGTGCTCGGCGCCGGGCGCTGGCGCCTCGACCACCTCGGAACCTCCACCTACGTGGCCCGTTTCGGGCCCGAAACCCTGACCCGCATGGAGAACGTGGGCTCCGATCCGGCCTGGGAGCGGCGGATGCAGCCGCTGCGCGACCAACTCGCCGTCATCGGGCCGCTGCTGCACGACTTCCGGGTGCACATGCCGATCTGGGTGGTCGCGGCGACGCGCCTCGATTAACGCGCGCCCAGGCGGTAGACGCGCGCGGCGTTGCCGCGGGCGATCAGATCGACCACCCGCACCGCGTCCGGCTCGCTCCAGTCGCCGGTGTCGACGAAGCCGCGCAGCACCCGGTGAATGCCGTTGCGCCACAGCCTCGCCCCGAGGAAGTGCAGCTCCGCCGGCCCGAACCCGTCCGAGGAGTACAGGATCTTGCGGAAGGGCGCCATCTCCAGCAGCCGGGCGATGAACGCCGGCCCGCGCGCCCCCAGATGGTTGATGCTCAGGCCGCCGTCGACGTAGACGTGGTTGAACGCCTGCGCCAGATAGCCGGCCTCGCGCTCGTAGGGGTAGCAGTGCAGCAACACGACCGGGGTGTCGCCACTCTGTCGCAGAAAGTCCAGCAGCAGCAGCGGATTGGCCTTGTGCAGATCGCAGTCCCGGTCACCGAAGCCGACGTGCAGCTGCAGCGGCAGGCCGAGGCGCAGTCCCTGGTGCAGCCCGAAGCGCAGCAGCACGCGGTCGTCCGCCCGCACCCCGCCCCGGTCGCGCCAGCGGCTCGCGGCGCGGGCGACCTCCGCGGCCGACGGCTCGGTCAGGTCGCCGTCGAACCCACCCCGATACGCCAGGATCGACTTGGTGCCGGCCGCCGAGGCCGCGCGCCGGTGCAGGATCTCGCCGAACGCGCCCGCGTAGTCGCCGGGGGCCTGCGCGGCCTGCTCGGCCACCTCCTCGAGGCGGACGATCTCGCGGGCGCGGTTGCCCGACAACGCTTCCAGTTCCGCGACGTCGGCGACCTCACCGCCGGCCCCGGTGTCCACCAGCCAGTCGCCCACCCCGGCGGATGACAGGAACAGCCGGGCCAGTTCGATCTCGCTGTGGCGGCTGCGACGCTCCCAATACTCTTCCGCCGCGGCATGTGCGGGCAGGCCGAGGAGCGGTGCACAGTGGGCGCGCACCGCGAAGCCCAGTTGGGAGTCGAACCCGGAGTCGAACGCGGCGAGCGGCTCGGTGTTGGCCTCGTTGAGCGCATTCTCGAACCGAGCCCGGTCCCCCGCCGCCAACCAGCACCCGTGGACGTGCTGATCGATCAACGTCACGTCGTCGATGCGCCGCGCCAACTCGGTCACAGGCTCCAGGCCATCCGGAACTTGTCCGCGAGTTGCTCGGGGCCCAGGTCGCCGTAGCGGTCGTGCTCCAGGCGGCGCACCGCGACGACGGCGTCCACCGCGGCGTCGCCGAGAATCCCCCGCAGCAGCGCCGAATCGTCCAGTGCGCCAATCACCTTCGCCTGGTCGGTGGGCAGCGCCGCGATGCTGTCGCGGTCGCGGTCGGAGTCCGACAGCGTCGCCGGGTCGACGGTGGCCTGCGGCGGCAACGCCGCCTGGCTCTTGATGCCGTCGAGTGCCAGGCCCAGGATCGCCGCGGACGCCAGATAGGGGTTCGCCGACGGGTCGACGATCTTCACCTCGGCGTTGCCCCCGTACGCGGCGCCGGGGCCTCCCCTGACGAAGCGCACCGCGGCCTCCCGGTTCTCGGTGCCCCAACACGTGTAGGCGCCGGCCCAGTTGCCGGGCAGCATCCGCAGACCGGACACGATCGACCCGCACAGCACGCCTTGCGCCTCGCGCAGGCCGCGCACCACTCCCGCCAGTGCGCTCTCCCCGGCCGCCGTCATCCCCTCGGTGCCCGACCCGTCGGAGAACAGCGGCCCCTCCGGCATGGTGAGCGAAAAGTGTTGGTGCGCGCCCGATCCGACACTGCCCGCAAACGGTGTCGGGGACAGGCTGATCCGCAGTCCGTGGCGGCGGGCGGCGCGGGCGATGATCAGCCGCATCAGCACCAGTTGGTCGGCGGCGGCCACCGGCGGATGCGGGCCCAGCGAGATCTCGAACTGGTTGGCCCCGTACTCGGGGTGGAACTGCTCGATCGCGATCCCGGCGGCCGTGGCCGAGGAGTTGACGTCGCGGACGAACGCCTCGTGCTCGAGGACGCCGGCCAGGCCGTACTGCGCCCACAGCGCCGACGGCAGCTTGTCCCCGGCGGGATCGACCAGCAGGAACTCGATCTCGTGGCCGATCAGCGCCTCGATGCCGGCCTCGGTGAGCGCGGCCTCGACCCGGCGGAGAGTGCCGCGGCCGCACGCGGGCACGGGCGTGCCGTCCTGCTCGTAGAAGGCGGCGGGCGCCCAGGCCAGCCCGTGGCCGGCGATGCGCAGGCCCGACAGGTCGAGGCGCAGCCGCTGATCGCCGATGACGCCGATGTCGTCGGTGAAGGCGATGCCGGTCTGGTCGATCGCGAAGCCGTGCCAGGAGGGACTGGCGCCCAGCCCGGGGTCGGCGAAGGTGTTCGTGCGCCGGATGGGCACCGTCTTGGCCAACGTCAGTCCCGCCGCGTTGACGACGGTGCCGATGACGGTGTCGACGCCTTCGGCCTCGAGCTGGGCGATCGCCG
The DNA here is from genome assembly GCF_045809005.2 of Mycobacterium cajalii. Lineage (NCBI taxonomy): Bacteria > Bacillati > Actinomycetota > Actinomycetes > Mycobacteriales > Mycobacteriaceae > Mycobacterium > Mycobacterium cajalii. The sequence goes on along the minus strand of NZ_CM141436.1, from coordinate 3,173,651 downwards.
CGGCGGCGAGCGGGGTGCCGGTCATGGCAGTCATTGTGCAGCCCGGGGCGCCGGATCAGTTCTGGCGGTCGAGCAACTCGGCGACGAAGCGGTCGACGAACGCGTCCAGCGGGGCGACGCCCGCCGGCCGGATGACGAATTTCGACAATCCCGCGTCGATGTAGCCGTCGAGCCGGCGGTGCAGCCCGTCCCAGTCGGCGGCGATCAGCTCGGCGGGGTCGACGTCGGGACGGCGGCGCCGCGCCATCGCGACGATCCCCGGGGACAACTCCCCGTCGGCCACCGCCAACGAGATGCCGAAGTGGTCCGGGTCGATCCGGCGTCCCGCCTGCGCCGCGGCCGCCTCGATGGCCTCGCGCCCGGCCCGGGCCTCGGCCGGAGTCAGGAAGCTGCCCAGCCAGCCGTCGGCCAGCGCGCCGATGCGCCGGAACGCTGCCGGCGCCGAGCCGCCCAGCCAGATGTCCAGCGGGGGCGACGGCCGCGGCGCGACCGCGACGGCGCTCACGGTGAAGTACTCACCGGCGTGGCCGGCCGACCCGTCGAGCAGGGCCGCGCGCAGCACCCGCAGCGACTCGTCGAACACCGCCGCCCGCTTGCCCTCGGGAACCACGAACAACTCGCGCTCGGCCGGTATGGCCGAACGCAGGCCGAAGACGGGCAGGACTCGCCCGGGCCCGACGGCCGCCAGGGAGGCCAGCTGCTTGGCGACCAGCACCGGATGCCGCCCCGGCAGCACGGCCACCGACGTGCCGACCTTCAGCCGGGACGTGCGGGCCAGCGCGTAGGCCATCCCGACCACCGGGTCCACCGCCGGGGAGTACACCAGCTCGGAGAACCACAGTGAGTCCACGCCGCCGCTCTCCAGACGGTCGACGATGCCGGCGAGCTCGCCGGGCGCGGTGGTCGCGCCCAGCCCGACGCCGAAGCGGATCTTCACCGGCGGCCCGGCGTCAACGCCCAAGCGGCCTAGGAGCGTGGGTCAGTATTGGGATTTGAAGAAACCCGCAAAATCGCGAGGGCCTGAGATCGCCGCTGACGAACGAAAACAGGCCGGTCCACCAAATCTAGCCAGCGCGGATTCCGAAGTTTCACCTGCGGAACCCGCGATTGGGATTACTGACCCACGCTCCTAGGCGCGGCTGGGCAGCGTCAGCATGCAGGCCTGGCCGATGTCCAGGGTGCGCAACACCCGTCCCATGCCGACCCACAGCGCGCATGAGATGGCCAGGTCGGCCAGCAACTCGTCGGAGAAGTGCTGCGAGCAGCGGCTCCAGAAGTCCTCGTCGTCGCGCAGCGCCGTGTGCTCGGTGGCGAACCGGTGCGCGAACTCGGCCGCCAGCCGCTCCTGCTCGCTGTAGCCGGGCCACGTGCGCCATTCGGGGGCGTGGTCGTAGAGCTCCTCGTCGACGCCGGCGGTGGGGCCGTCGGCGTCGCGGGTGTTGACGCAGACGACGCATTCGTTGTTGTGGGCGATCACCGCGCGGGCGAGCTCACGGGTGCGCAGCGGCAGCCGGTTCTTGGTGTAGACCGCCTGGCTGAACCCGCCGAGGGCGCCACCGAGGTCCGGGGACTTGGCGAACCAGCCGGCTATGTCGTCGTCGGCGTACGTTCCGATTCGGCTCATGGCAGGATCGTACGCCCGCGCCGCCCATTTCTGGAACACGTTCTAACGCCGGGCGGCGGTGACCCCGGGGCCCGTCAGGCTGGTCAAGCGCGTGCCCGACCGGACCCCGGAGGCCCGCGTTCAGCCCCCGTTTTGTTGCGAGCCCGGCGGGCGGGACACGCACTGCGCGAGGTAGAGCTCCTCGCCGAGCTTGTCCATCAACTCGAGTTGTGTCTCGAGGTAGTCGACATGCAGTTCCTCGTCGGCCACGATCTGCTCGAAGAGGTTGGCGGTGGTGGTGTCCTGCTTCTCGCGGCACATGATGATGCCCGGCTTGAGGCGGTCCAGCACCTCGTGCTCGATCGCCAGGTCGGCCTCGAACTGCTCGCGCAGCGTCTGCCCGACGCGCAGCGAGAAGAGGCGCTGGTAGTTGGGCAGGCCGTCGAGCAGCAGGATGCGGTCGGTGATCGCCTCCGCGTGCCGCATCTCGTCGAACGACTCCTCGCGGGTGTGCTTGGCCACCTCGGTCAAACCCCAGTTGTCCTGCATCTTGGAATGCAGGAAGTACTGGTTGATGGCGGTGAGCTCGCTGGTCAACTGCTCGTTGAGCAGGCGCAAAACGTCCGGATCACCTTGCACGGTCACTCCTTAGGGTGTGAAAGCCAACATGTTCTGATCGGGGCAAGGAAGGCAGGGCTGTGGCCCCCCAAATGCCGCCTGTGCTCGCACTTTGCCATGCCGCGGAGCAATCTTCCAGGAAGGTATGGCTGCGCTCAGTGCGTGGCCGCCGTTGCTGAGAGTGACCCATGTAACACCTGGGTTAGGTTAGACTCAACTAATCCACTTAGGTTAGACTCCACTAATATGCGACCTATGCGCTCGGCACCTCCGCCTCGGCCCCCGCTGCTGCGGGACGGCCTGGGTGAGGCCGAATCGCGGTCGCGCGGGCTGGCTTTCGGAGCTTGTCACGAAGGAGACGCAGCGGGCGTGCGGAGGGTGTGCTGATGTACGTATGCCTGTGTGTCGGGGTCACCAACCACACCGTGTCGGAGTGCGTCGCGCGCGGGGCGTCGACGTCGAAAGAGGTTGCCGCCGCGTGCGGCGCCGGCGTCGACTGCGGGCGGTGCAGGCGCACGCTGCGGGCGATCATCGCCGCGTCGGCCCAACGGGACGGCGACCGGGAAGCCGAACTGGAGTCCGCTTCGGCGCGTTAGCGACCCTTGTTGAAGTCGGCCAGTGCCGCGGCGTTGGCCTGCGCCCCCATCAGCTCGGCGAAGTGGGCGTTCTCGCGCGCACTGGCCGCCGCGATCTCCGGGCGCATCGGCTCGACCATCGTGTGCTTGACGGCCATCAGGCTCGAAATCGGCCGGGAGGCAAGGATTTCGGCGTGCCGGCGCGCTTCGGGCAACAGCTGCTCCGGCTCGCAGACCCGCCAGGCCAGGCCCATGCGCAACGCCTCGTCTGCGTCGACCCATTCCGAGGACATCAGCAGCCAGGCGGCGTTCTGCCTGCCGACCAGCTGCGGCAGCAGGTATGACGACGCCGCCTCGGGGGCCACGCCCAGGCTGGTGAACGGGCATTTCAGCCGGGCGGTCGACGACATGAACACCAGATCGGCATAACCCAGGATCGTGGCGCCGATGCCCACCCCGACCCCGTTGACGGCGCAGATCAGGGGCTTGGGGAACGCGCTGAGCGCGTCGATCAGCCCGGTGAAGCCGTGCTTTCCGGGAGTGAAACCCGGGTCGGTGATACGGGCCTGCATCTCGGCGAGATCCGTGCCGGCGGAAAAGCCGCGGCCCGTGCCGGTCAGCAAAACCACGGCGACCTCGGGGTCGTCGGCGGCGGCCAGCAGCGCCTCGGCCGTGGCGTCGTAGAGGGCCTCGTTGAAGGCGTTGAGCGCCTCGGGCCGGTTGAGGGTGAGTGTGCGCACCCGCTGGTCGTCGTCGATCTGCAGCATCACCGCTGCAGCCTAACGTTTGCCGTTCAGGCGTTGCCGTAGACGCGGGTCGGTGCGATGAGCACCACGGCGCGGCGCTCCGCGGCCATCACGCGGTCGTATTCGTCCCAGTCGTCGTGGGTGCCGCCCGCGGCGGTGAACACCTCGCGCAGCAGCAGCCGCAGCCGGTCGGCGTCGGCCGGCCAGGGCGCCGGGTCGTCCGGGCCGGCCAGCTCGGCGCGGCCCTCGACCGTCGCCCACCGCCATCCGTTGCGGAACGTGACGGCCAGTTGCGGACGTGCCCGCAGGTTCGTGAGCTTGACCCTGCCGTACGTCGCAAAACCCAGCGCGGGTTCACCGGTTGCCGGGTGCGCCAACAGGCCCACGTTGACCAGCGACGCCTGCACGGTGGCGTCGGCGCGGACGGTGGAGACCACCGCCAGGCCGCTCTCCCCCGCCGCCAGCGCCACGGCGTCGCGCAATGTCGTCATGCGCGCTCCTTACTCCTTGAACGGGGTGGTGAGGACGTACCGGCTGGTCGGCACCGTGTCGATGTTCTCGTTGGCGCCGAATGCGCTGGTGCTGGCGACCATCCGGCCCAGGCGGTCCTGCAGGTCCGCGTCGTCGGCGGCGCCGAAGAACGCCTGCAGGTCGGTGATCGCCTCGGCGGGAAACAACTCCTCGACGACGGCCTCGATCTCCGGGGCGTCCGGGGTGAGGGCGCGCACCACCCAGTTCTGGGTGTAGCCGAACGTCGACTGCGTCTCGATGGCCACCGACGTGTGGTTGCCCTGCCAACGGTCCAGCCAGGTCGCCTTGTCCAGGTGCGCGGGTCTGCGCAACAACGCGATGTTCGCCAGTCCCGTTGTGCGAGAACCGAGTTGGCTCGGCGAGGGCAGGGGGACGGACTCGGTCACCAGGTAGGCGGCGAGCCGGTCGCATTCGCGGCCGAGCAGTCGCAGCGCCGCCTGGAGCTGGTCGCCGTAGCACTGCTGGGTCCACAGGCTCACCACCGCGGCCACCGGCGGGTCCAGCGTCGTCAGCGTCATCAGCGAGTGGCGCACCGCGCCGTCACGGACGTTGACGGCCAGCCCCGCCACGCCCAGACCCAGCAACTCGTCGGCGACCGGGCCCCGCTGGCGGGCGCACCATTCGTCGTCCGGGTCGGCACGCATCAGTACCGCGATTACCTTCTCCATACGCAGAACCTACAGTCGTCCGGGTCACTCGGTGGGTTCGCCTTTGACGAGGCGCACCCGGTGTTCGGCGCCGATCAGGCCGCCGATGATCCCGGCCAGCCGCCGGTAGGACTCGTGGCGTCCGCTAGAGGCGCGGAACACCAGGCCGATCCGCCGGCCGGGGCGGGGCGTGGCGAACTCGGCGAGTCCCAGCCGGCTTCTCGCCGCCTCGACCGGGACGGCCGTCTGCGGGATCAGGGTCACGCCCAGCCCGCCGGTCGCGCACTGCACCGCGGTCGACAGCGACGCCGCCCGCGTGTTGGCCAACTCGGGCCGCACACCCGCCATCCGGCAGACGTCCAGCGCCTGATCCCGCAGGCAGTGACCCTCGTCGAGCAACAGCAGCGGCAGCTGTGCCAGCGCCGTCGTCGGGACCCGCCGCCGGCCCGACAACGGGTGCCCGGGGGGCAGCGCGAGCACGAAGTCCTCGTCGTAGATCGGGATCGCGGTGATGCCGGCGGCATCGGCGGGCAGTGCGATCAGCGCCGCGTCCAGCGCGCCTTCGCGCAGGGCCGCGAGCAGCCGCTCGGTCTGGTCCTCGATCACCCGCAAGGTCAGGTCGGGAAGCCGCTCGGCGACCCCGGCCAGCACCGTCGGCAGCACGTAGGGCGCCACCGTCGGGATCAGCCCCAGGCGCAGACTGGCCTGCAGGGGGTCGGCGGTGCCCGCCGCGGCGGCGGTGAACGCGTCCACCGCATGCACCACGGACTGGGCGTGCGGGAGCAGCTGCGCGCCCTCCGGGGTCAGGAAGACGCGCCGCGTCGACCGTTCGATCAGCTGGGTGCCCAGCCCCTTCTCCAGGGCCGCCAGCGCCTGCGACAACGTCGACTGGCTCACGCCCAGCGCGGGCGCGGCGCTGCTGAAGTGCCGCTTCTCGGCCACCGCGACGAACGCGCGCAACCCGGCGATCGTCGGCTGATAATTCTTATCGGTCATGCTTATCAGTATAGTGTGAAAAATCACCTTTACTTCACAGTCCTGTGACGGCAACATGGAGACAGAAAACCCCCAAACCCCATTGCGACACCCAGCCAAAGGAGCGTTATGTCATTGCTGACGATCGGCGACCAGTTCCCCACCTACCAGCTCACCGCGCTGATTCCCGGTGACCTGTCGAAGGTGGATGCCCAGGATCCCGGCGACTACTTCACCACCATCAGCAGCGACGACCACCCCGGCAAGTGGCGTGTGGTCTTCTTCTGGCCGAAGGACTTCACCTTCGTGTGCCCCACCGAGATCGCGGCGTTCGGCAAGCTGAACGACGAATTCGCGGACCGCGACGCCCAGGTGCTCGGGGCCTCGATCGACAGCGAGTTCGTGCACTTCAACTGGCGCGCGCAGCACGAGGACCTCAAGCAGCTGCCCTTCCCGATGCTCTCGGACATCAAGCGGGAGCTGTGCCTGGCGACCGGAGTGCTCAACGCCGACGGTGTGGCCGACCGGGCCACGTTCCTCGTCGACCCCAACAACGAGATCCAGTTCGTCTCCGTGACCGCGGGATCCGTGGGCCGCAACGTCGAGGAAGTGCTGCGGGTCCTGGACGCGCTGCAGTCCGACGAGCTGTGCGCCTGCAACTGGCGCAAGGGCGACCCGACGCTGAACGCCGCCGAGCTGCTCAAGGCATCCGCCTGATCGGTGCCCGATTCCGCCCCGAACAGTCTGTCAGGAGACGACATGAGCGTCGAAAACCTCAAGAACGCGCTGCCCGAGTACGCCAAGGACCTCAAGCTCAACCTCGGCTCCATCGCGCGCAGCACGGAGCTCAACGAGGAACAGCTGTGGGGCACGCTGCTGGCCAGCGCCGCGGCGACCCGGAACACCCAGGTGTTGGCCGAGATCGGTGCCGAAGCGGCCGACACCTTGTCCGCCGAGGCATACCATGCGGCACTCGGGGCGGCCTCGATCATGGGCATGAACAACGTGTTCTACCGTGGTCGGGGCTTCCTCGAGGGCAAGTACGACGACCTGCGTGCGGGATTGCGAATGAACATCATCGCCAATCCCGGCGTGGCGAAGGCGAACTTCGAGCTGTGGTGCTTCGCGGTGTCGACGATCAACGGCTGCCCGGACTGTGTTGCCTCCCACGAGCACACGCTGCGTGAGGCGGGAATGGGCCGGGAGGCCATCCAGGAGGCGTTGAAGGTGGCCGCGATCATCTCCGGTGTGGCGCAGGCGATCATCGCCACCGAGACGCTGGCCGGTGTCGGCTGATCGTGGTCTCGTGACGGGACCCGCCTGGGTGGGCCACGCGATCTGGTGGCAGGTCTACCCGCTGGGTTTCGTCGGTGCGTACCCCACGTCAGGTGAGCCGCCGCAGCCGGCTCAACACCGGCTGCGGCGGCTCGTCGACTGGTTCGACCACGCCATCGCGCTGGGGGCATCGGGGGTGGCGCTGGGGCCGATCTTCGCCTCGCGCACCCACGGGTACGACACCACCGACCATTACCGCATAGATCCCCGGCTCGGGGACGACGCCGACTTCGACTACGTTGTCGCCGAAGCACATCGCCGTGGGCTGCGGGTGCTGCTCGACGGCGTGTTCAACCATGTGGGCGTGGACTTCCCGAAGTATCGCGAGGCCCAGAACGACGAGGCCGCGGCCCGCTGGTTCCGCGGCCGTCCGGGCCGTTTCCACACCTTCGAGGGCCACTCCGGGCTCGTCACCCTCAACCACGACAACCCCGAGGTGGTCGACTACACCGTCGGCGTGATGGCCCACTGGCTGGGCCGGGGCGCGGACGGCTGGCGGCTCGACGCGGCTTACGCCGTGCCACAACGCTTCTGGGCCACAACGCTGCCACGCGTGCGCGAACGCTACCCCGACGCGTGGTTCGTCGGCGAGCTCATCCACGGCGACTACGCCGCGGTGGTCGAGGAGGCCGGGTTCGACTCGGCCACCCAGTACGAGCTGTGGAAGGCGATCTGGAGCAGCCTCAACGACGGCAACTTCTTCGAGCTGGACTGGGCGTTGCAGCGGCACAACGAGTTCCTGGCCCGCTTCGCCCCGCTGACGTTCGTCGGCAACCACGACGTCACGCGCATCGCCAGCCAAATCGAGCGGCGCGAGCACCTGGCCCACGCGCTGGTGGTCCTGCTCACCATCGGCGGCGTGCCCAGCGTGTACGCCGGCGACGAGCTGGGTTTCCGCGGCGTCAAGGAGGAGCGGTTCGGCGGGGACGACGCGGTGCGTCCCGAGTTCGGCTCTCCCCCATTGCCGTTGGATGCCTTCGGCGCCGAGGTGTGGGGCTTGCACCAATATCTGCTCGGTCTGCGCCGCCGCCACCCGTGGCTGCACGCGGCATCGACGAGCGCGGTGCGGCTGTCCAATCTGCACTACATCTACGAGACGCGAAGCGGCGACGACGCTTTGCTGGTCGTGCTCAACCTCGACGACGAGCCGCTGAGCCTGGCGGCGGACGAACTGGGCGGCGGGCGCGCGCGTGTGGAGGCGGGCTCGTCGGCGCCGCCGCTGGAGGTCGTCGACGAGGTGGTGGTCGAGCCACACGGGTGGCGGATCCTGAGCCGCGCCTAGCCGGACCCCAGCCGTTCCAGCGTCGATCGATCCCGCCGGCCGTCGTAGTACTTGTCGAGCAGCGCGACGAACTCCTCGTTGTCGTCGGTGGCGGCGGCGAACAGCGTCATCGACGAACACAGCTTGAGGTCGTCGGGCGAACCGAATATTTCGGTGGCCGAACGGCCCTGGATCCCGTTGACCAGTCGTGCGCACTCGCGCAAGCGTGCCCCCAGCGGGTTGCGCCGCAGGTAAGCGCGGGCCTCCCCCAGCGAGGAGATCCCGTAGCGCTGCGCCATCTCGCTGGAGCCCAGGCCGCGCAGTTGCGGGAAGACGAACCACATCCAGTGCGTGCGTTTGCGCCCACCGCGCAATTCCTCGACGACGCTGCGGTAGACCGGTGCTTGCGCCTGAACGAAGCGTTTGAGGTTGTAGGGGTCGGGTGCTGATTCCATGGCTGCCAGACTGCCCTCTCAGTCGACCGAACGCCCGAGAAAGGCCATGAGCCGCGCGGTCGGCGTGGCGTCCGGCGGCGCCGACTGGGCCGGGCCGAACCCGCCCGGGCGGCGCAGCGCCTGCTCGGGCAGCGCCTCGGCCAGCTCGCGGCACAGGGCCAGCAGGTCGTCGGGCAATTCCACGAGTCGGCCCTGGGAGCGGTCCACGTCCCAGCTGTGCAGCGCCAGGTCGGAGACGGGGTAGACCAGCGCCCGGTGCAGCGGAACCTGCCCTTCGGGCGAGGGCCGCGGCGCGTCCCAGTCGGCGCGCGGCAGTGCGTCGCGCATCCGGGCCGCCAGCTCGCGCAGCCGCGCCGGCGGGTCCTCGCAGAGCCAGTCGGCCGGCTCCGAGGGGACGCGGCTCACTTCCCCGCCCTCGAGGTGGGCGACGATCTTCGCCGCGCTGCCGGTGGCGTGGCCGACCAGTTCCCGCAGGCTCCAGCCCGCCATGTTGGACGGCCGGTCCCAGCTTTCGGGCGGGATCCGGTCGACCGCGCCGATCAGCAGGTCGATCGCCTCGCTCGCCATCGTGCCGATCCGCGCGGTCGTAGCACTCATGACGCGCATGGTAGTCGCGGTGGTCGGGGTGGGCGGCGCCACGCCCGGGCGGCCGGTTGCACACTGGTAGGCATGGCGGTCAAGCGACGGGTGCCCAGGGTCCGCGACCTGGCGCCGCTGATCAAGTTCAAGCGGCCCGAGTTCGACCGCACCAGGCGCCGCCTCGACGCCGCCTACACCATCGAAGACCTGCGCCGCCTCGCCGCGCGCCGCACCCCGAAGGCGGCGTTCGACTACACCGACGGCGCCGCCGAGGAGGAGCTGTCGATTCAGCGGGCGCGACAAGCGTTCCGCGACATCGAGTTTCACCCGACCATCCTGCGGGACGTCAGCAACGTGACGGCGGCCCGGGATGTCCTTGGCCGGCCGGCGGCCCTGCCGTTCGGGATCGCGCCGACGGGGTTCACCCGATTGATGCACACCGAGGGCGAGATCGCCGGCGCGCGGGCGGCCGCGGAGGCCGGGATCCCGTTTTCGCTGTCCACCCTGGGCACCTGCGCGATCGAAGATCTGGTGGCCGCCGCACCGCAGGGCCGCAAGTGGTTTCAGCTCTACATGTGGCGCGACCGCGACCGCTCGATGGCGCTGGTGCAGCGCGCGGCCGACGCCGGTTTCGACACGCTGCTGGTCACCGTGGACGTCCCGGCCGCGGGCGCACGGCTGCGCGACAACCGCAACGGGATGACGATCCCGCCGACCCTGACGCTGCGGACCGTGCTCGACGCGGTGCCGCACCCGAAATGGTGGTTCGACCTGTTGACCACCGAGCCGCTGGCGTTCGCGTCGCTGGATCGCTGGCCGGGCACCGTCGGTGAGTACCTGAGCACGATGTTCGACCCCAGCCTCACCTTCGACGACCTGGAGTGGATCAAGGCGCGGTGGCCGGGCAAGCTCGTCGTCAAGGGGATCCAGACGCTCGACGACGCGCGCGCCGTGGTCGAGCGCGGCGTCGACGGCATGGTGTTGTCCAATCACGGTGGCCGGCAACTGGATCGCGCGCCGGTGCCCTTCCACCTGCTGCCCGCGGTGGCACGCGAATTCGGCAAGGACACCGAGATCCTGATGGACACCGGCATCATGGCCGGCGCCGACATCGTGGCCGCGATCGCGCTGGGCGCGCGGTGCACCCTGGTCGGGCGGGCCTACCTCTACGGCCTGATGGCCGGCGGCGAGGCCGGCGTGGCCCGCGCGATACAGATCCTCGAAGAAGGGGTGCTGCGCACGATGCGCCTGCTCGGAGTCACCTGCCTCGAGGAGCTTTCGCCCCGGCACGTGACGCAACTGCGGCGGCTGGGGCCCGTCGCGTCGTGAGGGCTACCGCAGGCGCGCGACCTGTTCGGTGCGGTTGCGCACCAGGTCGTTGTAGGCCTGGCCCGGCCCGACGTGCTCCCACAGCGCCGGCGGGTAGTGCGCGACGTACATGGTGCGGCGCCCGCCGGCGCCGGTCGGCCGCGGCGAGGCGTGCATCAGGTCCTGGACGTGCACGGTGACGTCGCCGGGGGCGGTGTCGATGCTCACGACCGGCACCCCCGGGAGCCGCTGCTGCCACCGGTAGTGGATCGCCTGACCGTGACTGCCGGGAACGACCTGAAGGTTGCCGGTCGAGGAATCCGAACCCGTGAGCTGGATTCCGACGCTGAGCGTGGGACACATGATGGCGTGCCCGCCCATCCCGCAGTCCTGGTGCCACGGGATGTTGGACAGCCCGCTGGTGTTGCCCGGCACCTTGAGCAGCACCGCGCTGCCCTCCATCCGGTCGGGCGCGGCGCGCAGCGCGGGGTCGAGGAGGGTGCCCAGCCTGCGCACCCGCGGGTCGCCCTCGAGGGCCGCGAGAACCGGCGAGCGCAGCGTCGCGTACACCAGGCGGCACAGGACGCCGTCGCCGTCCTCGCCGGTGACCCACCACGACAGGTCGTCCCCGGGGCGGGCGGCCGCGGCGAGGCGGTCGACCTCGCGGTCGGCGGCCTCCATCTCCGCGCCGGTGAAGACGCCCTTGACGTGCAGGTAACCCATCGTGCGCAGCTGCGCGGCCAGTTCGGCGTCCTCGGCGTCCAGGGTGTAAGCGGCGAACGGGTCACGCCCTTGGAGGTCGGTTCGCGCCGGATCGTAGGGCGGGATGCCGGCGTGCAGGTAGCGCAGCACCGGGTCCCAGTCGGCCAGCTGCTCGAACCCGCCCCGGTCGAAGGCCAGGTCGTCGCTGAGCAACAGGTTCATGATCGTGCGGACCTGGCCGGCCATGTCGTCCCAGGCTTGCCGCGACAGGCGCACGACGGTGTCGCCGGTGGGCTGCCCGTCGTCGACACGGATCGTCGGCCCGTCGACGGCGTACGTGACGGCGTCCTCGCCGACGAGGAACGAGATCGCGCCGGTGGTTGCGAGGTCCCTGGCCGCGGACTCGAGGATTTGCGGATCGAGCGACGACAGGGCGGGGCGTGACAGTGCCACAGGCCGATTATGCGGCTCAGCGGTCCTCTCGTATACACCCCTGCTCGACGTTGCGGTGTGCGGCATCACGCCGAGCGAAGTGGGCCGTGCCGGGAACAAACCGGCGGCCGACCGGGGTTGAGCGTAACAGACTCAACTTTTGGAGGATTCGATGGCCGACGCCATGTCCGTTCCGGTGCTGTTCGTCACCGACACGATCGTGCTGCCCGGAATGGCGGTGCCGATCGCGCTCGACGAGGCCGCACGCGCGGCGATCGACGCCGCCCAGGCCAGCGAGTCGGGGCAGCTGCTGATCGCGCCCCGGCTGCAGGACCGGTACCCCTCGTACGGGGTGATCGCCAAGATTCTGCAGGTCGGCCGCGTCGCCGGCGGCGGCACCGCCGCCGTCGTGCGCGGTGAGCGCCGCGCCCAGATCGGGGCGGGGGCCTCCGGGCCGGGCCCGGCGGTATGGGTCGAGGTGACCGAGGTCGCCCCGGCTGAGCCCACCGACGAGGTCAAGGCCCTGGCGGCGGAGTATCGCAAGCTGCTGCTGGCCATGCTGCAGCGGCGCGGGGCCTGGGAGATCGTCGACTACGTCAACGGCCTGACCGACCCCTCGGCCCTGGCCGACACCTCCGGCTACGCGTCCTACCTGAGCGCCGCGCAGAAGCGGCAGCTGCTGGAAACCGTGGACGTTGCCGAGCGGTTGCGCGTCCTGATCGACTGGACGAGCACGCACCTGGCGGAGGTCGAGGTCAACGACAAGATCGCCGAGGACGTGCGCGAGGGCATGGAGAAGACGCAGAAGGAGTTCCTGCTGCGCCAGCAGCTCGCGGCCATCCGCAAGGAGTTGGGCGAGGACGAGGCGGACGCTTCGGACGACTACCGGGCCCGGGTGGAGGCCGCCGACCTGCCCGACACGGTGCGCGAGGCCGCGCTGCGCGAGGTCGGCAAGCTGGAACGCTCCAGCGACCAGAGCCCGGAGAGCGGCTGGATCCGCACCTGGCTGGACACCGTGCTGGACCTGCCGTGGAACGTCAAGACCGACGACTCCACCGACCTGAAGGCCGCGCGGGAGGTTTTGGACGCCGACCACCACGGGCTGGACGACGTCAAGGACCGCATCGTGGAATACCTGGCCGTGCGTGCGCGCCGGGCCCAGCGCGGGCTGCAGGTCGTCGGCGGGCGTGGCTCGGGCGCGGTGATGGTGCTGGCCGGTCCGCCCGGCGTCGGCAAGACGTCGCTGGGCGAGAGCGTCGCGCGGGCGCTGGGCCGCAAGTTCGTGCGCGTCGCCCTGGGCGGGGTGCGCGACGAGGCGGAGATCCGCGGGCACCGGCGCACCTACGTGGGTGCCTTGCCGGGCCGCATCGTGCGCGCGATCGGCGAGGCGGGTTCGATGAATCCCGTTGTGCTGCTGGACGAGATCGACAAGGCCGGCTCCGACTACCGCGGTGACCCGAGCGCGGCGCTGCTCGAGGTCCTCGACCCGGCGCAGAACCACACCTTCCGCGACCACTACCTGGACCTGGACCTGGACCTATCCGACGTCGTGTTCCTGGCCACCGCCAACGTGATCGAGAACATCCCGTCGGCGCTGCTGGACCGCATGGAGCTGGTGGAGATCGACGGCTACACCGAGGACGACAAGGTGGCCATCGCGCGCGACTACCTGCTGCCCCGGCAGCGGGACCGGGCGGCGCTGAGCGACGACGAGGTGACCGTCACCGACGCCGCGCTGCGCAAGATCGCCGCCGACTACACCCGCGAACCGGGGGTGCGGCAGTTCGAGCGGCTGCTGGCCAAGGCGCTGCGCAAGGTGGCGACGAAGATCGCCGACGGCGGGCCCGAGGACCGGAAAATCCTGGACGAGCCGGATCTCGTCGACTACCTGGGCCGCCCGCGGTTCACCCCCGAGTCGGCCGAACGGACCGCGGTGCCCGGTGTGGCCACCGGCCTGGCCGTCACCGGCCTGGGCGGCGACGTCCTCTACATCGAAGCCGGCGCCACTGGATCGGAGAAGGCCGGCGAGTCCGCGCTGGTTCTGACGGGCCAGTTGGGCGACGTGATGAAGGAGTCGGCACAGATCGCGCTGTCCTACGTGCGATCGCACGCCGCCGAGCTGGGCGTCGACCCGTCGGCGCTGGACCGGCGCATCCACGTGCACGTGCCCGCCGGCGCGGTGCCCAAGGACGGCCCGTCGGCCGGCGTCACGATGGTGACCGCGCTGGTGTCGATGGCCACCGGACGTCAGGTCCGCTCCGACGTCGGCATGACCGGCGAGGTCACCCTGAACGGACGGGTGCTGCCGATCGGCGGGGTGAAGCAGAAGCTGCTCGCCGCCCAACGCGCCGGCCTGTCAACTGTTTTCATCCCGGCGCGCAACGAGCCGGACCTCGATGACGTGCCCGCCGAGGTGCTCGAAACCCTGGACGTGCGGCCGATGGTCGACGTCGCCGAGATCGTCGCGCAGGCGCTCGAACCGGTGACCGGGATCGCGGCGCAGGCGGCCTGATCCGACCGCCGGGCGTGACATCAGCGTCACGCCCGGCGTTCAATGATGCCGTGAACCTCAAACGGCAGATCGTGCATCGCGTGCAGCGGCTGGTGGTCAACCCGGTGGGCCGGCAGCTGCCGGTGACCATGATCGAGACGACCGGCCGCACACCGGGAAAGCCCCGGCGCACCGCCGTCGGCGGGCGCGTCGAGGACGACCGCTTCTGGATGGTCTCCGAACACGGCGAGCATTCGGACTACGTCCGCAACATCACGGCCAACCCGGCCGTCCGGGTGCGCCTCGGCGGTGAATGGCGCAACGGAACGGCTCACCTGTTACCCGACGACGACCCGGTGCAGCGGCTGGGGAACCTGCCCCGCCTCAACAGCGCGGTCGTGCGCCTGATGGGCAGCGACCTGCTGACCATCCGGGTCGATCTGGACTGAGACCCGCCCATGCCCTACGACGAGGACCTGGCCGACAGGATCCGCGAACTCCTCGGCGCCGAGCGCGGTATCGAGGAGAAACGGATGTTCGGCGGTCTGGCGTTCCTGATCGACGGAAACATGTGCGTGGCCGTCAGCGGCCAGGGTGGGCTGCTGGTGCGGGTGCCGCCGGGCGACACCGACCAACTGGCGGGGCGCGCACATGTCGGCCCCATGGTGATGGCCGGGCGGGAAACTCGCGGCTGGCTGCGCGTCGAGGGCGCCGGCGTGCGGACCGCGCGCGGCCTGCCGCCCAAATGACCGGCGTCGTTTGCCCGGGCACGGTGCGGGTACGCGACGCGGTATGGACGAGCCGAAGAAAGTGTCGCGCCGGCTGCTCAGGGTCGCCGGGACCACCTATGCGGCCGAGGCCGACATCAAGCTCGAAGACAAGCCGATGCCGCTGTTCCAGCTCTTGGTGCTGTGCATGCTCGCCAGCAAGCCGATCGATGCGTCCATCGCCATGGGCGCCGCACGGGAACTGTTCAAGGCCGGCCTGCGCACGCCCCGGGCCGTGCTGGCATCGGATCGCCAGACCATGATCGACGCGTTCGGCAGAGCGAGTTACGCCCGCTACGACGAAAGCTCGGCCACCCGGCTGACCGAGATGGCCGAGAAGGTGCGCGACGACTATTCCGGTGACCTGCGCGAGCTCGCCGAGCGCAGCGAGCACGACGCCGCCGCGGCAAAGCGTCTGCTCAAGAAGTTCAAGGGGATCGGCGACACCGGCGCCGACATCTACCTGCGCGAGGTGCAAGACGTCTGGCCGTGGGTGCAGCCGTATTACGACGACCGCGCCACCGGTGCGGCAAAGAGGCTCGGTTTGCCCGCCACGCCCGGCAAGCTCAAAGGCCTTGCGCCGCGGAGCAGTTCGCGGCTGGCGGCGGCGCTCGTCAGGGTGTCGCTGGATGACGACGTGCGCCGGCAGGTGACCGGTTGACCCGGCGGTGACCGTTCGGATCGGCACGTCCGGATGGTCCTACAACCACTGGGTGGACGTGCTCTACCCTCCCGGCCTGCCGGCCGCACGCCGGTTGACGCGCTACGCCGAGGTATTCGACACCGTCGAGCTGAACGCGAGTTTCTATCGGTGGCCGAAGGATTCGACGTTCGCGGCGTGGCGCGATCAGTTGCCCGCGGGCTTCGCCATGTCGGTCAAGGCGCACCGCGGGCTCACTCACTACCGCCGGCTGGCCTCGCCGGAACCCTGGATCGAACGGTTCGAACGCTGCTGGAACCTGCTCGGTGACCGCCACGGCGTGCTGCTGGTCCAACTGCATCCCGGACAGCAGCGCGATGACGCGCGCCTGGACGCCTTCCTGCGCGGCATGCCGGCGTCGATCCGGGTGGCCGTCGAGTTGCGGCACCCCACCTGGAACGACCCGGCGGTGTTCGCGCTGCTGGAAAGCCGTCGGGCCGCCTACGTGGTGATGAGCGGGGCCGGTCTGCCGTGTATCCCTCGGGCCACCGCGGATCTGGTGTACGTGCGGATGCACGGGCCGAGCCCGGACGCGATGTATGCGGGCTCGTATCCGGAAGCGGAGTTGCGGCGGTGGGCGGCGCAGCTAACAGAATGGGACGACGACGGCCGCGACGTGTGGATGTACTTCAACAACGACCTGGGCGGCCACGCCGTGCGCAACGCGCTCACCCTGCGCGGACGTCTGAGCTGAGCGGGAGGCGATCAGTCGTTCTCCGCCGGGGCGTCGGTGCAGTCCGAGCCCTGATCGACGGGCGCCCACTTTCCGTCGATGACCTCCGGCGGGCGCTGGGCCTGCAACCGGTCCCGTTCGGCCCGGCGGCGTTTGACCCGCAACCGGGCGTCGGCCGGGACGCTGACCAGTTCGTCGCAGGTCAGGTAGAACACGTCGTCGGCGACGTCGAGCAGGTCGGCGTTGACACGCCGAGATCCCAACTCCCGCAACGTCAGCCGAAGCTGGTGGGTGAATCGCAGCGTGGTGTCGTGGGCCAGTTCCCGCGAGCCGCGGGCGGCATCGGCGAGGCGTTGCGCGAGGGTCGCCGAGGATGCCGTCGGGTCGTGCGGCGCGGCGGCGGCGAACTGGGCGGCGGTGCGCAGCAGCATCTCCGGATCGTCGCCGAAGACCCGCCCGGCCAGTTCGGCATCGCCGGGCCCGCGGTGCCCGATCCGCGCGAGGGCGGCATCGAATTTGGCTGCGGTGGAAGGAGACAACGCGCGGATGCTGCCGACGTTGCCCTCCCGGGCCAGGGCGCACAACGGCGGGTCGGCGCGCAGCACCGCGGCCAGTTCGGCGGTTTCGGCTGCGATGCGGTTGCTTTCCATGATCATGCCTATGCCGGACACACTGCTGCCCGCCTGGGTGTGTTCCAGCGCCGCCGCCGTGACGCCGGTGTCGATGAGCCAGAGCGCCGTCAGGGTCCAGCCCTGGTGAATGCGGTCCCGCAACAGCGGAACCCGAACGACCACAGCGGAATCCGGCAGTGCGGCCAGCTGCGCCGCGTCCAGGTGCTCCGCCCCGGCGGCCGCGCTGTAGGCCTGCGTGTCGGTCTTGAGGTGGCGCAACAGGGCCAGCGACCGCGCCGCGACGACCGCTTTGGCGACCGAGCCCAGCGCCCCGCGGGCCAACTGCGGCTCGCCGAATGGCAGCAGGTTGCGCACCCGGGTCCGGCCGGCCAGCGTGCGCCGCACGACCGCCTCCCGGTCCCAGCCCGGAAGTTGTTCGGCGGCAAGCGCGTTGGCCGATACCCCGACGTAGGGCCGGTGACCGAACACCGCGACGGCCCGGCTCCCCCACTCGTCGCCGACCACGCCGCCGAGCGCGAGCACCTGTCCCAGCACCCGGCCGGCCGTGCGCAGGCCGCTCATCTGGACGTCCAAGGTGATCGGCGTCAGCGGCCCGGGCAGTGCCTCGGCGAGAGTGCTCGCGCTGAAGACCGGGAACCGCAGGTCGATCCGGTCGTCGAACTCGCCCTCGATGCCCTCCGGTGCGGCGCTGGGCAACTCGTCGGCCGGCGGGCGCGGCAAAACCTCGACGGGCAGCGGCAATTGGCTCCCGTGGTCGGGCGCACCGGTGGCGTCGAGCCGGCGGCCGACGAGCCCGCGCGCGGTGTCGGCGATCGTGTCGAACGCCTGCCAGCCGCACTCGAACATCCAATCCTCTTGCGCCGCGGAGATATCCAGTTCAGGAGCCAGCTGCGGCCAGCCGCGGAGCCGATGCAGACGCGACCGCGAGGTCACCGACCGCAGCAGCCGCCACGCGGTGACCACGTTGATGGTGTCCGGGGTGGCCAGGTCCACCACACCGGTCCGGTCGGTGTTCAGCGCCGACACCAGGAAACGCACCAGATCCTCGATGTGCAGCACCCGGATCGGCTGGGTGGAGACCTTGGCGCGCAGCAGCGTGGCCACGGTGCGGCACACCGTCCAGTCGAGTTGGCGGCCGACGGGCGGGGCGGCGCGGACCACCAACGTCGGGCCCCAGCTCGTGGCCACCAGCGCCTCGGCCGGCTCGTACAGGTCGGGCCGGCCCGCGGCCTGGGACACGAACAGCAGGCGGGCCCCGGAGCGGGCCGCCGCGTCGGTCACCCGGGCGAGCCCGTCGATGTCCGCGTTCCCGGGTGCGGTGGGATCGACCGGGGCCAGGTGGATCACGGCGTCGGCCTCGTCGGTCAGATCCTGCAACACCGGGTCGCTCAGCGGGGCTCGCACGAACTCCACCCCCGGGTCCAGGGCGGCGTGCCGGCGCTCGGCGATACCGGTGACGCTGTGCCCGGCAGCGAGCAGCTGGCGCGCGACCAGCCGCCCGACTGCGCCGGTGGCGTCGGTAACCAGGATCTGCACCGGGCTCACCCCTCCCAACGTCACATTCGACAATAGGCACGTCGCCGTCACTTACGCGACCGTTACCGCATCCGCGGCGCCCTGGCCTGCTGCGATGCTGTTGACAATTACCGCAGCGTGGCGCTGCCGTCCGCGGCGACGGCGACCTCGGCGCCGCCGATGTCCTCACGCACGGTCGCCGCCGCGGCGTCGGGATCGGCGATCACCGCCAGGCTGCGCGCCCCGTCCGGTGTGCGCACGGCCACGAAGGCCTTCTCCGGCCGTCCCTCCCGGTCGAACGGTGTCGTCCACGCCTCGACGGTCCCGACGCCGTCCCACTCCACCAACCCCTTGCGGGTCGGTTCCCGATCCACCGCCGCCTGGACGTCCTCCCAACGAAATTCGTCCGGCGGTTCGGTGCCGTACACACCGATGCTGTGCTTGGTCAGGTAGCCGCCGTTGGCGGTGATCAGTGCCCGCCGGCCGGGGTTTGCCACCAGCAGCTCGGCCGCGGTGGCGATGGAGTGCATGACGTAGTTGCTCCACGGGCCACCGGCGAAGGTCAGCCCGCCGGTCACGGTGAGCGGGCGGGACGGATCGTCGATGCTCAACCCCAGTTCGCCCGCCGCGACCTGGACCGCCGAGGGGAAACACGAGTACAGGTCGACGTAGTCGACGTCGTCGATGCCGAGCCCGGCCAGTTCGAGCGCCCGGGCCCCGGCGATCCGGATGGCCGGCGACCGGTGCAGCTCGTCGCGCTCGGCGATGGCCGGGGTGTCGTGGGCGTCGGTGCCGGCGTGCGGGTACACCCACCGTTCGGCGGGGATCTGCAGGCGCCTTGCCTGTTCCACCGAGGTCAGCACCAGCGCGGCCCCCTGGTCGACCATGTTGTTCGAGTTGAGCAGCTTCGTGTACGGCCAGCTGACCATGCGGTTCCGCGGGCCGGGTTGCCGGATCTCCTCGCCGGTCATCGGCGTGCGGATCCAGGCGTGCGGATTGTCGACCGCGACGGCGTTGAACCGGGCCCACAGCCGCCCGATCCGCTCGGCGTGGTCCTCGATCGACTCGCCGCCCGCGATGCGCAGCGACTGCTCGAACAGCGGGTAGACGTACGACGGGCGATCGAGCCGGATCCTGAGCTCGGCCTCGCCGGCCATGGGGACGTCCTCGCCGCTGACCTCCGCCATCGGCACGGATTCGTCCTGCACCGTCCACACCAGCCTGCCGCCCTGCGACTTCAGCCCGGTTCTGGTGCGCCAGGTCTCGGCGCCGGCGAGCAGCACCACCCCGGCGCTGCCCCGCTGAATGTCCCGGCAGGCCTGGTTGACCAGCGTCTGCGGTACGTTGCCGCCGATCGGGCTGTACAGGGTGGTGAAGTTCGCGGCGCCGATCCGCTGCCCGAGCAGCAGGCCGGGATCGCGATAGCGGGCCGACAGCACGTTGACCACGCGGATGGAGTCCACCGCCTCGATCACCCGGGCCTCGGCGGCCTGCCCGGCCGCGGCGGCCATCAGGTCCACCGGTTCGACGGACCGCCGCTGCGGGTCGATCTCGTCGCGGTGGTTGACCTGGCCGTAGCCGACCAACACCGGTGTCCTGGGGTCGACGGTCATAGACCGAACCTAGCCCGGATTTTTCGCGGAATGCCGAAGTAGCTGGGTGTTGATGCGCGAAAGTGCCTGTCCTGCAACGCATAATGGGAATTCTCTAGGTTTCCATATGGCGAGCGGAAGGCACTTCGCACGTGAAGAGTATCGCGGTGGCGCGGCGGGTGAAAGTATCGGCGGACGGTCGCGGGGTGGTGTCGCACGCCGGGATGGGGCTGTTGCGGGAACTGGCCGATCTGACCGGGTTATCCGCGCAGGTCACGGCGGTGTTGGCCGATACTTACAAGGGGCCGTGGACCTATGCCCCGGGTGCGGTGTTCGCCGATCTTGCCGCGGCGGTAGCCGACGGGGCGGACTGCATCGACGGGGTCGGCCAGTTGTGTGGAGATCGCGAGCATGCGTTCGGGGCCAAGGCCTCGACAACGACGATGTGGCGGCTCGTTGACCATCGCATCGATGCCGCGCACCTGCCGAAGGTTCGCACCGCGCGGGCATCGGCGCGGGCGGCGGCCTGGGCGGCCGGGGCCGCGCCCCCGGCGGGTGTGCCGCTGTACATCGACATCGACGCCACGCTGGTCATCGACCATTCCGACAACAAGGCGCAGGCGGCCCCGACGTGGAAGAAGTCGTTCGGCCATCACCCGCTGCTGGCGTTTCTGGACCGCCCGCAGATCGCCGGCGGTGAGGCCCTGGCCGGGCTGCTGCGCAAAGGCAACGCCGGATCCAACACCGCCGCCGATCACATCACGGTCCTTCAGCAGGCTTTGGATTCGCTGCCGGCAGATTGGCGTCCCGGCCCGCAGAACCCGGCCGCGCCGGCGGTGGTGGTGCGCTCAGATTCCGCCGGAGCCACCCACAAGTTTGCCCAGGCCTGCCGCGATCACGGGGTCGGGTTCTCCTTCGGGTTTCCCGTCGATGCCCGGGTCCAGGACGCCGTGGACACCCTCAACCTCGGCGATGGCTGGTATCCGGGGATCGACTCCGATGGGCAGATCCGGGACGGGGCGTGGGTGGCCGAGGCCACCGGCCTGGTCAACCTGTCGGCCTGGCCTGCCGGGACCCGGCTGGTGCTGCGCAAAGAACGCCCACACCCCGGGGCGCAGCTGCGCTTCACCGACATCGACGGCATGCGGGTGACCGCCTTCATCACCGACACCCCACCGGGGATGGTTCCCGGGCAGCTGGCCGGTCTGGAACTGCGCCACCGCCAACACGCCCGCGTCGAGGACCGCATCCGCGAAGCCAAAGCCGCCGGCCTGGCCAACCTGCCCTGTCATGATTTCCAGTCCAACGCCGCCTGGCTCGAAATCGTCCTGGCCGCCGCCGATCTGGTCGCCTGGGCCCAACTGATCGGATTCACCGACGCCCCGCAGCTGGCCCGCTGCGAGATCACCGCCTTCCGCTACCGGGTCCTACACGTCGCGGCCCGCATCACCCGCAGCGCCCGCCAACTACGGCTGCGCATCGACGCCACCTGGCGCTGGGCCGGTGCCATCGCAACCGCCTGGCAGCGCATCCGCGCCGCCTTCCCCTGACCACCGCAAACCCGCCCCGACGACCCGAAAGACCCACCGGCCATAGGAAAGCCCGCCCACCCCGGCGACACGGGACGGCCAAACACACCCCAAGCCCAAAATCGCTATCGCTCAGCGATCTTCATGGCTCAGCACCCCCGAACCCCACCCGCACGAAAAATCGAGGCTAGCCCGAAGTTACTGCTGCTTTGGTAGGGGTTTTCCTGGTTTGAGCTGGGGTTTTGGCGGGTTTGGTGGTGTGGTGTTTGTCTACCTGGCTATGCGGCGATGGTGAGGGGGATGGTGGCTTCGATGAGGTCGAATGCGCGGCGTTGTTCGGGGGTGGGGTCGGCGAGTTTGTCGATCTCGATGTCGGTGTTGTGGTAGCGGATCCTGTTGCGGGTCAAAGTCTTGAGGTGTTGGAGTAAGCCAGCGAAACTCCGTAAGGGGTGGCCGTGGGCGTCTTGTTTGGTGGCGGCTTTAGCCGCGGCGTCGGTGCTGCGCTGTGCGGGGGCTACGGGATTGTCCCGGACCGGCGGGTTTTCGTCGGTGAATGTTAGTGGCGCCCAGGCTTTACGCAGGTGCCAGAGCAGGTAGCGGGCCAGCATGCAGATCAGCAGATGGGCTTTGACGCGGTCTTGCAGCCGGTGGCGGATGGGGCGCACTTGCAGGTCGTCGGTTTTGATGCTGCGGAAGTCACGTTCGATGTTGGCCAGGTTTTTGTAGGATTCCACCACCTGGGCTGGGGTCAGTTCCGTGGCGTCGACGCTGGTGCGGATCACGTAGATGCCATCGAGGGCGGCTTCAGCATCGATGTTGTGTTGGTTGCGGTGGTAGGTGAAACCGCTGTCGGTGATGGTGGTGTGGAAATGCTTGGCCATCTTGTATTTTCCCAACACCTTGCCCACCGCCTTGCCGATGTCAGCGGCCCCGGCGAGCCGGCCGGCTGCCACCCGCTTGGTGAGGGGTTCTAGCAGTTTCTCGGTCGCGGCCAACAGCTGGGTACGTTTGCGGGCACGCTGGTCAGCCAATGCCGGGTTGCGGCAGGCGATCAGGCGTTCACCGGGATAGTCGGGGTGAGCGATCTCGACCAGGTCCTGCTGATCGAACAGGCTCATCTGCAAGGGTCCTTGGTCGGCGGCCAGCGCGGCGATCGCCGGGTTGCGCAAAGCGGTGATCCACCCGAAACTCGCACCCGCTTCGTTGAGTTCACGCAGGGCGTTGATGCGGGCGGTGGTGATCATGCCCCGATCACCGACCATCACCAGATCATCGAGTTTGAACGTGTCTTGCAGATCGGCCACGATCTTGGTGAACGCTGTGGGGTCAGCGGTGTTGCCGGGGAACACCCGCACCGCCACCGGACGGCCCTCCCGGTCACCGAGCACCCCGAAGTTGATCTGCGGCAACCCTTTTTTGCCGTCCCGGGAATACCCGCGTGCCGCCAGCTCGCAGTGGCTGCCGGTCATCCACGTGCTCGACAGGTCGAACAACGCCATCTTCGAGGGGTTGACGCGCGGGTCAAGGTGTTTGGCGGCCAATTTCTTTTCGATCCCGTCTTGGCGCCCGACCAGCCAGTCCATCGCGGCGTAGATCTCGTCGGTGGACGCGCCAGCGATACCCAGATCAGCACCCAAGGTGGTGTCAGCCCACCACGACACAGTGTCCAGCTTGGACGCCGGCCGAACCACCCGGGAGATGATCAACCCCAACACCAGATCCCGTGACCGGCATGCCGGACCCAGCAGGGCGGACATACCCACCTTGGCCGCCATCGCCGCCACCGCCGCCACATCCCCATGCGGCAAGCTACGGACGGTGTCGAACTCCGAGCCCGCCGCCACCAGTGTTTGGCCTTTCAAGGTAGCCTCGATCGCGGCAATCGTCTCTGCGGGCAACATCGACAGGTTGGCCACCGTCTCGTTGCGGACCTTAGCGCCGTCACGGAACGTGCGGCGTAGATACACCGATTCGTAATCACGCTGCTGGCCTTGCTTATTCACATGAGACCGCCGAACTTTGACTACGTGAACTTTCCCACGACCGCGCGACATAATCAGCAATATAGCTGATCACGGTCCACTTACCAGGTGCGACACACCAGTATTTTGACTACATTCAAAATGTCAAACAGCCCAATACCGCATGTCAAGCCACCAAACCACCTCAAAACCCGCAGTAACTTCGGCCTAGCGTGGCGAACGCCCGCGGCCGCCGATGACCCGCCCGGCGTCACGCCGGACCGAACAGCGCGCCGTCGGTGATCAGCCGCTCGATCTCCGCGTCGCTCATGCCGAGTAGCTCCCGGCAGATCGCGCGGGTGTCCTGCCCGGGCTGCGGCGCGGGGCGCTGGCGGGCCGGCGGAATGTGGGTGAACGGGGCCGGGCCGGTCTCGGCCGGCAGCCGACGTTCGATGAGCGGATGCACCATCTCGGCGAACAGTTTCCGGTCCCGCAGCTGCTGGTCCTCGAGGAGGTCCGGGGGGCGGTTCATCGGTCCGGCGGCGACCCCGGCCGACTGCAGCAGTTGGGCGACCCGCGCCGGGGTGCGGGTGCGGGTCCAGGAGGAGACCAGCTCCACCAGCTCGCGCCGGTTGGCCAGGCGCGCCTCGCCGGTGGCGAAGCGCGCGTCATCGGCCCACTGCGGCCGGTCGAAAGCCGAAGCTATGCAGCGCCATTCGTCGTCGTCGCGGATCGAGATGACGCACCATTCGTCGTCACCCGCACACGGGTAGACGGCGTGCAGGGCGGTGTCCTCGCGGATTCGGGCCAGGCCCGCGGACAGCGCGGCCCGGGTGACGTAGAGGGTGTCGAGCTGGTTCACCACGACCTCGGCCTGGGAGATGTGCACGCGTGCCCCGCCGCCGGTCCGGTCGCGGTGGATCAGCGCCGCCAGCGCCGCGATGGCGGTGACGCGCCCGACCACGTGGTCGGGGAAGATCGTCGTCGCGTCGTAGAAGGCGTGCCGGGCGGTCCCGTCCGCTTCGTCGGGGTCGGCCGGTGTCCAGAGCCGGGTGACGCCGGTGGTGGCCCGCACCAGCGGGCCGTAGCCCAGGCGGGCGCTCCACGGCCCGCTGTCGCCGTAGGCGCTGCTCTCCGCGAGGATGACACGCGGGTTCACGGCGCGCAGTTCCTCGTAAGAAAACCCAAGGGCGGCAAGGGTTCCCGGCTTGAAGTTGGCGAAGACAGCGTCCGCCTCGGCGACGAGGCGGCGGAAGATCCGGTTACCCTCGGCGCTGCGCAGGTCCAGGCCGAGACCCAGGTTGTTGCGGTGGGTCCAGGCGAACGACTCGCTCATCGCCTCGCCGGCGCGGGCCTGGCGCAGCCCGTCGGGATAGTCGGCGCTTTCGATCTTGACGATCTCGGCGCCCAGGTCGCCGAACAACCGGCTCAGCTCGCCGCCGGCGACGATGACGCCCAGATCGAGGATGCGCAGCCCGGCGAACGGATAGTCGCCGACCCGGCCGGACGGCGACGTCACCACCGCCGGGTTGGCGCGCCAGTACGGTTCGTCCTGCCCGGCCGCGGGTGCGGGCGTGCGGAACCCGGCGCGCTGCCCGTCGACGACGAAGTAGCCGCTCGGCACCCGGGCGCGCACGCCGGGGGCCAGCTCGGCGTCGGTGATCGCGCCGACCGCCTCGAAATGGTCGGAGGCCAGGATCTGCGACGGCGTCAGCACCGCGGCGATCGGCACCCCGTGCTCCTGGCCGGCGGCCAGCAGCTCTCCCATGGTCTGATCGGCGAACAACGCCTCGATCAGCACGCTGATCTGGGGCCAGGCCGCGAACCGCTCGCCGATCACGTCGTACCGGGGGTCCTGGAAGGCCTCCGGCTCCCCCAGCCAGCGCCGCAGGCCGCGCCACTGTCGCGGCGCCATCACGCACAACCGGACGTAGCCGTCCTTGCAGGCATGGATCGGGTAGGCGTCCTGGTTCCTGGGACGCCCGCGCCAGCGCCCCACGCGACGGATTCCGGCCGCGGCCTGCCCGTGCGCCCCGAACGGGGGATCCAACGACATGACGACGGCGTCGAACCGGGAGAAGTCGATGTATTCTCCTGTGCCGCAACGCAACCGGTTGTAGTACGCGACGAGTGTGGCCCAGGCGGCCTGCACGGCGGCGGTGGCCGAAGCGATGCCGTCCGGCGGCAGCACGGGGGTGCCGGTGGGAGGCCCCGACCGCGACAGCGAGCCGCCCATCGCGTACAGCACCGGATCGGTGGCCCGCCACGACGCCCGCGGGCCCGCGGCCCCGAAGTCGGTGATCGAGACCACGACCAGCTGCTGGTGGTGGGCGGCCAACTGCGCGGCGGAGGTCCCGAACGCGGTGGCCAGCCCTTCCGGGCCGCTGTCGACGACGATGTCGGCGGCCGCGACCAGTTCGTGGAAGCGGTCGCAGTCGCCGTCGTCGTACGGGTCCAGCACCGTGCCGCGTTTGTTGGCGTTGTGCATCGCGAACGACACGCCGGCACCGCCCAGCGTCGGCAGCGCCTCGCGTGCCGGGCTCCCGCCGGGCGTCTCGACCTTGAGGACGTCGGCGCCCAGGTCGGCGAACAGGCGGGTCACCGCGTCGGCGTCTCCCGTGGACAAGTCGAGGACGCGCACGGCGTCGAGCAACCCGTCGGCCATCTGCACACCGTACAGTCGGGGCCGGTCGCCGGCTTCGATGCGCCGTCGCGATCCCCGGTCGATGGACCGGGTGCGGGCGGCGTCGACTAACGTCACAGGCCGGTGCGCGCGTCCGTACCTGTCGACACAATTCCGATGGAGCCGATGGGGGGCATCCCAGGCGTGAGCGCGCACTTGAGCTATCTCGAGGCCGTGGTGGTCGGCGCTTTCCAGGGCGTCACCGAGTTGTTCCCGGTATCCAGCCTCGGCCACTCGGTGCTGGTCCCCGCCCTGATCGGGGGGCGATGGGCGCAGGACCTCAACGTCTCCGCCCCGAAGTCGCCGTATCTGGCCTTCATCGTCGGTCTGCACGTCGCGACCGCCGCCGCCCTGCTGGTGTTCTTCTGGCGGGACTGGGTGCGCATCGTGGCCGGACTGGTGTCGTCGCTACGGCATCGCCGCATCCAGACCTCGGGCGAGCGGTTGGCCTGGCTGCTGGTGGCGGCCACCATCCCGGTGGGGCTGGCCGGGCTGCTGCTGGAATCGACGTTCCGCACGACACTGGGCAAACCCATCCCGGCGGCGGCGTTCCTGCTGCTGAACGGCTTCGCCCTCTATGCCGGCGAGGTGCTGCGGCGCCGCGTCGCGCCCGCACCGGCGGGCCCGGCCGCCGAGGCGGAGCAGGCCCACGGCGGCGAGGCCGTCGACGACCGGCTCGGTCGCCTGCCGCTGGGCCGCGGTGTGCTGATCGGCTGCGCCCAGATCCTCGCGCTGTTCCCCGGCATCAGCCGCTCGGGCATCACCATCGTGGCCGGGCTGTGGCGCGGCCTGTCGCACGAAGACGCCGCCCGCTTCTCGTTCCTGCTGGCGACGCCGATCATCCTGGCCGCCGGGCTGTACAAGATCCCGGAGTTGTTCGGGCCCCTGGGCGAGGGCATCTTCGGCCAGGTCGTGGCCGGCAGCATCGCGTCGTTCGTCAGCGCCTACTTCGCCGTGCGGTACCTCACCAGCTACTTCGAGACCCGCACGCTGACGCCGTTTGCCATCTACTGCGCCGTGGTCGGCGGCGCCAGCCTGGTCTGGCTGAGCCTGCGGTGATCCAGCCGGGCACGCGTCCGCCCGGCGTACCGTGGGGTTCGTGTTGCCGGCCCGCGACGTGATCGCCCGCCCCGGGAGCCGGGCATGAGTCGCCAACGCGAACGGGACGCCCCGCAGCGGGAAAATGTGTGGGATTACCCCCGGCCGCCCAGGATCGAACCCTTCAGCGGTGCCATCACCGTCGAGCTGGGCGGTGAGGTGGTGGCGTCGGCCTCGCGGGCCCTCCGGGTGCTCGAAACGAGCCACCCGCCGACCTACTACCTTCCCCGCGACGCGTTCACCGCCGGGGCGTTGCGCCTGGCGTCGGGCAGCTCGTGGTGCGAATGGAAGGGCCAGGCCGCCTACTACGACGTCGTCGGCGGCAACGCCGTCGCCCCGAAGGCGGCGTGGACCTATCCAAGCCCGACACCCGCGTTCGCGTCGATCGCCGGCATGGTCGCGGTGATGGCGTCGCGGGTCGACCGGTGCACCGTCAACGGCGAGGTCGTCGTGCCCCAACCGGGTGATTTCTACGGGGGCTGGATCACCAGCTGGATCACCGGTCCGTTCAAAGGCGTTCCCGGATCGATGGGTTGGTGACGTGGTGACCGACGATGACGTCGAGGTGCTGGTCATCGGCGCGGGCCTGGCCGGGTTGCGTTGTGCCGGCGTGCTGGCCGCCGCGGGCCGCGAGGTTCGGGTGTGGGAGGGCGGCGACGACGTCGGCGGCCGCGTCCGCACCGATGTGGTCGACGGCTTCCGGTGCGACCGTGGCTTCCAGGTGCTCAACCCGGCCTATCCCGAACTGCAAGCCTGCGTCGACCTCGACGCCCTGCGCCTGCGACCGTTCGCCGCCGGGGTGGCGGTGCGCCGCGAGCGCGACTCGGTGGTGCTGGCCCATCCGCTGCGCGAGCCGGCACGGATACCGAAGATGCTCGCCTCGGGCATGATCCGGCCCCGCGAAGCGTTCGGGCTCGGGCGCTGGGCGGCCGGGGCGTTGCGACCGCACACCGTCAAATCCGGGCACGGCGACGGCACCGTGCGCGAGCGGCTGGACCGCTGCGGCGCGCGCGGTGAACTGCGCCGGGTCGTCGACCGCTTCCTCGCCGGTGTCGTGCTCGAGGACACCGGCGCCACCTCCAACGCGTTCTGCCTGCTGCTGGCCCGCATGTTCGTGCTGGGGGTGCCCGGCCTGCCGGCCGACGGCATGCGCGCGCTGCCGCAACAACTCGCCGCGCCGTTGCAGAGCCGGATCACCCTGGGGCAGAAGGCGACTCACGTCGAGCACGACGGGAGCCGGTGGACGGTTCGGGGCCCCGACGCGGTCGTACGCGCCCGCGACGTCGTGGTGGCGACCGATCCGGTGGCGGCCGCGGCGCTGACCGGTCACCCGCGGCCGCCGGTCATGCACGGCGTGGTGACCGACTGGTGGGCCGCCGACGAGGCGCCCAGCTCACTGTCGATGCTCTGGGTCGACGGGCGGCCCCGGCCCCCCGGGCCGGTGCTCAACACCGCCGTCATCAGCGCCGCCGCGCCCAGCTATGCCCCGCCCGGACGCCATCTGATCAGTGCGTCGGCGCTGCTGACGGCGGGCGGTGCGGCGCCCGAGGAGAGCACGACACGGCGGCACGCCGCGGACGTCCTCGGCGCCGACGGGCGCGACTGGCGGCTGCTGAAACGACACGTCGTCCAAGAAGCGTTACCGGCTCAGCCGCCGCCGCTGCGCGTGCGCCGCCCCGTGCGCGTCCGCGAGGGGCTGTGGTGGTGTGGCGACCACCGCGACACCGCCTCCATCCAGGGCGCGTTGGTGAGCGGACGGCGCACGGCCGAACAGATACTGCGGCAACGGCCGCCCACCGCCCCGTCCTGAGCGCCGATTGCGCCGAAGGGCCCACAGTGCTGTGCTCATCACATGGCAGACACGGCATCCGTCGGCATCAAGGTTCGCGGCAAGGTCGTCGTGATCACCGGCGGCGCCCGCGGCATCGGGCTGGCGACCGCCACGGCCCTGCACAAGCTGGGCGCCCGGGTGGCGATCGGCGACGTCGACGAGGTGCGGGTCAAGGAGTCGGGCGCCGACCTCGGCCTCGACGTCTACGGCAAGCTCGACGTCACCGACCCGCACTCGTTCGCTGACTTCCTCGACGAGGTCGAGCGCCAGCTCGGCCCGGTCGACGTGCTGGTCAACAACGCCGGCATCATGCCGCTCGGCCGCATCGTCGACGAGCCCGACGCCGTCACCCGGCGCATCCTCGACATCAACGTCTACGGGGTGATCCTGGGCAGCAAGCTGGCGGCGCAGCGCATGGCCGCCCGGGGCTGCGGCCATGTCATCAACGTCGCATCGCTGGCCGGGGAGACCTACCTGGCCGGGGCGGCCACCTACTGCGCCAGCAAGCATGCCGTGATCGGCTTCACCGACGCGGCCCGGATCGAGCACCGCGGGACCGGGGTGAAGTTCTCGGTCGTGATGCCGACGTTCGTCAACACCGAACTCGTCGCCGGAACGTCGGGTGCCAAAGGGATCAAGAACGCCGAGCCGGCCGACATCGCCGACGCGATCGTCGAACTGGTGGCCGCACCGAAACCGCGGGTGCGGGTCACCAGGCTGGCCGGGGCGATCATCGCGTCGCAGAAGTTCATGCCCCGCGCGCTGGCCGAGGGCATCAACCGGGTGCTCGGCGGCGAACACGTCTTCACCGACGACGTCGACGTCGCCGGGCGCCGGGCCTACGAGGCCCGGGCCCGCGGCGACGAGTAGGCACTGTTCACCTGAGGCGTGGACAATCGGCCGGGTGAGTCTCGAAACCGGAGCAATGACCCCAGCCGTACCCGAATCGCTGTCCGACGACGAACTGACCCTCATCGACAAGTACTGGCACGCCGCCAACTACCTGTCGGTCGGGCAGATCTACCTGCTGGACAACCCGCTGCTGACCGAACCGCTGGAAGCCCACCACGTCAAACCCCGGCTGCTCGGCCACTGGGGAACCACCCCCGGGCTGAACCTGATCTACGCGCACCTGAACCGGATCATCCGCAACCGCGACGCCAACGTCATCTATGTCACCGGGCCCGGTCACGGCGGCCCCGGTCTGGTGGCCAACGCCTACCTGGAAGGCACCTACAGCGAGGTGTACACGGGCATCGACCAGAACGCCGAAGGTCTGCGAAAGCTGTTCCGGCAGTTCTCCTTTCCGGGCGGAATCCCCAGCCATGTCGCCGCCCAGACGCCGGGCTCCATCCACGAGGGCGGTGAACTGGGCTACGGCCTGGTGCACGCCTACGGTGCGGCCTTCGACAACCCCGACCTGGTGGTCGCCTGCGTGATCGGGGACGGCGAGGCCGAGACCGGGCCACTGGCCACCAGCTGGCACTCGAACAAGTTCCTCAACCCGGCGGTCGACGGGGCGGTGTTGCCGATCCTGCACCTCAACGGCTACAAGATCGCCAATCCGACCGTGCTGGCCCGGATCCCCACGCCGGAACTGGTTTCGCTGCTCAGCGGCTACGGCTATCGGCCGATCATCGTCGCCGGGGACGAGCCCGCCGACGTGCACCGGCAGCTGGCCGCCGCCCTGGACGACGCGTTCGACGACATCGCCGACATCCAGGCCGGGGCGCGCCGGGGCAACCAGCTGGAGCGACCCGTGTGGCCGATGATCGTGCTGCGCACCCCCAAGGGCTGGACCGGGCCCAAGGTGGTCGACGGCAACAAGGTCGAGGGCACCTGGCGCTCGCATCAGGTCCCGCTCGCCGACACCCACGACAATCCCGAGCACCGGGCGCAACTCGAAGAATGGCTCCGCGGCTACCGGCCGGAGGAGCTGTTCGACGGCGACGGTGCGTTGCGGCCCGAGCTCAGGGCGCTCGCGCCCCGGGGCGACCGCCGGATGAGCGCCAATCCGCACGCCAACGGCGGCCTGTTGCTGCGCGATCTCGACCTGCCGGACTTCCGCGACTACGCGGTCGAGTTTTCCCAACCGGCCGCCGAACGTCACGAGGCCACCCGGATACTGGGCGGGTATCTGCGCGACGTCATCGGTCGCAACCCGGATCGTTTCCGCCTGATGGGGCCGGACGAGACCGCGTCCAATCGGCTCAGCGCCGTGTTCGAGACGACCGAGCGGGCCTGGCTGGCCGAGACACTGCCCGGCGACGACCACCTCTCCCCGCAGGGCCGGGTGATGGAGGTGCTGAGCGAGCACCTGTGCCAGGGCTGGCTGGAAGGCTATCTGCTGACCGGCCGACACGGGCTGTTCAACTGCTACGAGGCGTTCGTGCACATCGTCGACTCGATGTTCAACCAGCACTCGAAATGGTTGTCCACCAGCCGCGACCTGCCGTGGCGGCGGCCGATCGCGTCGCTGAACTACCTGCTGAGCTCGCACGTGTGGCGGCAGGACCACAACGGCGCCTCGCATCAGGATCCCGGGTTCATCGACCTGGTCGCCAACAAGCGCCCCGAGGTGGTGCGCGTGTATCTGCCGCCGGACGCCAACACGTTGCTCTCGGTGGCCGACCACTGCCTGCGCAGCCGCGACTACATCAACGTCATCGTCGCCGGCAAGCAGCCCGAGCCGACCTATCTGGGCATGGACGAGGCGATCGCGCACTGCACCCGCGGGCTGGGCATCTGGCCGTGGGCGAGCAACGGGGACGGCGAGCCCGACGTGGTGCTGGCGTGCGCCGGAGACGTCCCGACGCTGGAGACCCTCGCCGCCGTCGACATCCTGCGCCGGGAACTGCCCGACCTGGCGGTCCGCGTGGTCAACGTCGTCGACCTGATGCGCCTGCAGCCGGAATCCGAGCATCCCCATGGGTTGCCGGACAAGGAGTTCGACGCCTTGTTCACCCGCGACAAGCCGGTGATCTTCGCCTACCACGGCTACCCGTGGCTGATCCACCGGCTCACCTACCGGCGCGCCGTGCACCCGCACCTGCATGTGCGCGGCTTCAAGGAGCGCGGCACCACGACCACGCCGTTCGACATGGTGATGCTCAACGACCTGGACCGCTTCCATCTGGTCATGGACGTCATCGACCGGGTGGACGGGCTGGCCAGCCGGGCCGCGGTGCTCCGTCAGCGCATGGCCGACGCACGTCTGGCCGCCCGCGCCTACACGCGCGAGCACGGGGAGGACGTGCCGGAGATCGCCGGGTGGGCCTGGGAGTAGAGCGAGCGGAACGCGGCCGGCGCCTCAGCCCGCTAGTTCCGCCTGAGCCGCACGGGCACCGAGGCCGGGCCCTGCAGCGACGGCGTCGTACCCCACCGCACCGGCCCGGCCAGCTCCAGGCCGTCGACCTCGTCGAGCAGGTGGTCGACCGCGGTGATCGTCTCCAGGCGCGCCAGATGCGCCCCCAGGCAGAAGTGCAGGCCGTGGCCGAAGGCCAGGTGCCCGGTGGTGTCCCGGTGGATGTCGAACCGGTCGGGGTCGGCGAACTTGGCGGGGTCGCGGTTGGCCGACGCGTAGAACAGCACGCTGCTCGACGAGGTCCGCGCGACCCTGGCCGCCGAACTGCTGAACTCCGGTCTCAGCGTCGAGGAGACCGCGCGCCGGCTCGGGTACTCGGAAACGGCCGCGTTCACCCGCGCGCACACCCGGTGGAACGGGTGCCCGCCCAGGCGGCGCAGAAGCGGGCAGGCCCCGACCTAGGAGGCCCTCGGCGTCAGGCGCTCACCCGTCGGGCAGCAGGTCGGCCGCCTGCTGGGCCCACATCGCGGCCGAGCGCATCAGCACGTCGCGCTCCATCGCCAGGTCGGCCACCTGCTTGCGCAACGCGCTGAGCTCTTCGCGCAGGGACTCGGTGACCGGGCTCTCGGCGCCCGCGGGTTGGCCGTACGGCACCCCTTGAGGCTGGTCGGCCGGGCGCGGGGCCGCCTGGCGAGCCACCTGCGGCGGCAGCATCGCGGGGCGGTTGCCGTACTGGGCGGCCGCGCCGCCGTCGCGTTGGGCGGCGCCGCGCTGGCTGGCCCAGCCGCTGCCCGCCGCGCCGCCGCCGCCGGCCGCGGCGGCCGTGAGGCCCGCCGGCCCGAGCGCCCCGGGCATCAGGCCCGGCCCTTCGCTCCCGGCCTCCGGGAAGCCGGCGGGGGCGACGCCGGGCATGCGCTGGGCCACCGTCCTGGTCGCCGGTGCCGCTTTGGTCCAGCTCTGTGGCGCCGACAGGCGGCCGATCGGTGTCGACTGGCCCAGCCCGGCCGCGACCCCGCCGCCGCCCGGACCGCTCGGGGCGACGCCCGAGCCCGAGGTTCCCGTGCCGGCGGGCGAGGAGCCGGCGCTGCCCGAGCCGCCGCCCGAGGAGGGCCCGCAGGACGACGACCCGCCGCCGCCCGATCTGGTCCACGAGGTGAGCGGACCGACGATGTAGAGGACACCGCTGCTGATGAACGACAACCCGCTCAAAAAGCTGAGGTAGTCACCGACGGTGCCGAGCGTCGGGCCCAAGCCGACCTGCGCCGGGTTCAGGGCTTGCGCCGAGGTCACCAGCCCGGACGGCCCCCCCGACGCGAGGCTTTGCAGCGTGCCGGGCAGCGTCGCCACCAGGCGGGACAACTCCTGCGCGGTGGCGCCGGCGGGCGTGCGCGCGGCCTGCGACACGGCCGCCGCCTGATTGGCCGGCCCCGCCGGGTTCGTGCTCCGCGGCGGCGAGGTGAACGATTTGAGTGCGGCGGCGCTCGAGGAGTGGGCCGCATAGCCGTACATGACGGCGGCGTCCTGCGCCCACATCTGGGCATAGCGGGCCTCGTTGGCCATGATCGCAGGCGTGTTCTGCCCCAACAGGTTGGTGGCGACCAGCGTCGCCAGCTGCGCCCGGTTCGCCGCGATCACCGGCGGTGGCACCACCGCGGCGAACGCCGCCTCGTAGGCGCCCACCGCCGCCCTGAGCTGGCTGGCCGTCTGCTGGGCCTGCCCGGCGGCCGCGTTCACCCACGCGCCGTACGGCGCGGCCGCGGACGCCATGGCCACCGACGAGGGGCCCTGCCACGACGACGACAGCCCCTGCGTCACCGACCGGAAACCCTGTGCGGTGGAGTACAGTTCGCCGGCCAGTCCCTCCCAGGCCTGAGCCGCCACCAACATCGAGCCCGGTCCCGGTCCGGCGTACATCCGCCCGGAATTGACCTCCGGCGGCAACGCTGCGTAATCCAACTCGTTGCGTCCCCTAATTGCCTACTGGCCACGGCCTCGGCGGCAGCGGTAGAACCAGCCCGGATTCTAAACGTTCCCCCTGACGTCACGGTAAAACGATTGACCTGCGTGTTCCGGCGGCAGTGATTTCGCGGACGCGGCGCATCCCGGCCCGGCGGCGGATCCGACCGCGCACGGAAAAGCCCGTAGGCGCCGGCGGCGTCCGCCCGCGGTCCGGTCCGGGGCCGCCGCACGGAAGCGCCGGGGGCAAATCGGCGGCCGCCGCATTGCGGCCGTCGCCGGACCCCTGCACCCGCGGAGTGCCGGTAAAATTGTGCGATGCAAGACTCCACTGCCGGCGCCGACGCGCACCCGTTGCTGTCCCAGCTCGCGGCGCTGCATCGGTTCAGGGTTCATCTCGACGTCGCCGTGGTCGTCGCGGTGCTGGTGTTCACCAATCTGGTCGCCCACTTCACCACGCCGTGGGCCAGCATCGCGACCGTCCCGGCGGCCGCCGTCGGGCTGGTGGCGTTGGTGCGATCGCGGGGCCTGGACTGGGCCGAGCTCGGTCTGGGGCGCGAGCACTGGAAGCCCGGGCTCGGTTACGCGCTGGCGGCCGTCGCGGTCGTGGCCGCGGTCATCGCCGTCGGCGTCCTGTTACCGGCGACCCGGCCGATGTTCATGAACCACCGCTACGCCACGGTGTCCGGCGCCCTAATCGCCTCGATGGTCATCATCCCGCTGCAGACCGTGATTCCCGAGGAGCTGGCCTTCCGGGGGGTGCTGCACGGCGCGCTGAGCCGGGCCTGGGGGTTTCGCGGGGTCGCGCTGGGGGGTTCGCTGCTGTTCGGTCTGTGGCACGTCGCTACGTCACTGGGGTTGACCAGCACCAATGTCGGCTTCACCCGGGTGTTCGGCGGCGGGATCGCCGGCATGCTGGCCGGGGTGGGCTTGGCGGTGGCGGCCACCGCGGCGGCCGGGTTCGTGTTCAGCTGGCTGCGCCGGCGCAGCGGCAGCCTGATCGCGCCGATCGCGCTGCACTGGTCGCTGAACGGGCTCGGCGCCCTGGCCGCCGCGCTGGTCTGGCATCTGTCGGCCTGAGCCCGCTACACCAGCAGCACCGCCGCGCCGGCGATGCGGCCGGCGCTGAGATCGCTCAACGCCTGGTCGGCCTGGTCCAGCTGGTATTCGGGCGTGGTCACCTCGATGTGGTGGTGCGCGGCGAAATCGAGGAAGGCGCGCGCGTCGGCGCGGGTGTTCGACGTGACCGACCGGACTTGGCGCTCCTGGAACAGATGGCGCTGGTAGTTCAGCACCGGGATGTCGGACAGGTGGATGCCCGCGACCGCCAGGGTGCCGCCACGGTCCAGCGCCTCCAATGCGGGCAGCACCAGATCACCGACCGGGGCGAACAGGATTGCGGCGTCCAGCGGCACCGGCGGCGGATCGGCGGCGCCTTGAGCCGACGCGGCGCCCAGCTGCAGCGCCAGTTCCCGCGCGTCGGCCCCGCGGGTCATCACGTGCACCTCGGCGCCCTGCGCCAGGGCGACCTGCGCGGTGATGTGCGCGCTGCCGCCGAACCCGTACAGCCCCAGCCGTCCCCCCGGCGGCAGCTCGGCCCGCAGCAGGGAGCGGTATCCGATGATCCCGGCGCACAACAACGGCGCGAGTTCGCTGTCGCTGTACCCGCTCGGTAGATGGTGTGCGAAAGCGGCTGGGACCGTGGTGAATTCGGCGTATCCGCCGTCGGCGTCCCAGCCGGTGTAGCGCGACTCGGGGCACAGGTTCTCGTTGCCGCGACGGCAGTACTTGCACGCGCCGCACGTGTGGCGCAGCCACGCTATGCCCACCCGGTCCCCCACCCGGAAGCCGTCACCGGCCGCCGAGCCCACTTGAATGACCTCCCCTACCACCTCGTGCCCGGGGATCACCCGGTCGCGGTGGACGGGGAGGTCGCCTTCGGTGACGTGCAGATCGGTGCGGCAGACGCCGCAGGCCTTGACGGCGACCAGCAGCTCCGTCGGCGCCGGCCGTGGCACCTCGGTGCTGACTTGCTCGAGCGGCCCGGAGGCCATCGGGCCGGGCCGGCGCACGCGCCAGGCGCGCATAGTTGAGGCCGTGGCGGTTGAGGGCATCAGTCCATCATGCCGCTGTCCGCCACGGCCGCAACGGGTTGGTTCCGGCTAGGTCTTTTTCACCATGCCCACGAGCCACAGCAGGATCACCGAGCCGAGCAGCGCGGTGAAGAAGGTGAAGATCCAGCCTCCGCCCGCAGTGTCGACGAAGAAGCTCAGGATGAAGCCGCCGATCAACGCACCCACGATGCCGATCACGATGTTCATCAGGATGCCGAATCCGCCGCCCTTGATGATCTTGCCGGCGGCCCAGCCCGCGAGGCCGCCGATGATGATGTAACCGATCAGACCGACGCTGGTAAATGTCGTTGACCGGGCCAGGTATTCGGTAGCTGCGATGACGTTCATACACGTCTCCTTGCATTTGCTGGCAAATCCCAGCTCACGTTCGTGGGCCGTGATTTCGGTATACCCGGTTCGCGTAACGAATCCGGTGCCGAATCGGAGACGATTGGCCCAACGCGGGTGATCCGGATGTGGCGCTCAGGTGCGCATCGTCGGCTGCGGTGCCGGTGCGGGCGTGGGGCTGACCTGTCCCGCGGGCGCCTGGCCCGGGGCGGGGACGGGAGTCGGGACCTCGGGAGCCGGCGCGGGGGCTGCGGGGGCCGGCGCCGGAGATGCCGGCGCCGGTCCGGGCGCTTGACCGGGGGCGGGCGCCTGACCCGGGGCGGGTGCCGGCGCGCCCGGGGCCGCCGGCGGCGGCGCCCAGGGCTGGATCGACTCAGCCAGCGCCTTGGCGGCGCCCCTGTCCACCGGGTCGTTGGACGTGCCGAGCCACACCACGAACCACCGCTGGGGTGCCCCGCCGTTGGCGGCGGGCGTGCCGACGACGCCGGTCCAGATCTGGCCGTTCGGCTTGGCCGTGTCGTTGAACTTGACCTCGTAGTACGACGCGCTTCCCGTGAGTCCGTTGCCGTTGAGCGGGGTGGATTCCTGGTTGATGCGGGTGCCGGGGTACGGCATGTAGAACTCACCCATGTCCGAGCCGAGCCGGACCGCGGCCTTGGCGTTGTCGGGTTCGGCGCTGGCGTATAGCTTCTGGTCCAACCGGCCCAGGACGATCCGGGTGTCGTTGGCCACGGGCGGCGCCTGGCCCGGCATCGGCGGCTCTCCGGTGGTCTTGCTCAGCATGGCCGAGCCGTAGTCGAGGTGCGACGCGTCCGATTCGACCCATCCCGGGGGCAGCAGGAAGCTGAACCCTCCGACGGCGTTCGTGATCCGGGGCAGGTCCGGTGGCGGCGGCGGGGGCGGCGGCGCGTTGGGGTCGGCCGGCGGCGGGGGCGGCGCGTTGGGGTCGGCCGGCGGCGGCGCCGCGTTGGGGTCGGCCGGCGGCGGCGCCGCATTCGGGTCACCCGGGGCGGGCGCGGGTGCGGGCGCGGCGGTGGTCGCCGGTGCCGGGGGCGCGGGCTCCGGATCGGCCTTCGACGTCGCCGGCAGTGCGATACCGACCGCGCTGACACCGGCCGCGGCCGCGATCGCCAGCGTGGCCCGCAGTCCCCTGCGGCGCGTTGAGTTGAGGTCCTCCCGATCCATGGCGACGAACCTACCGCGTTACTGCTGTGACGCAAGGGTGGCTTGCTGACAATGTGGTGCGCTTTTTCTCGTGTGGTCCCTGCGGCAATTGGTCAGCGCGCCGGCTCGTCAGCCGGGGCGTCGCCGCGGCGCCGGATACAGCGCGACCTCGTGCGCCTTGACGCTGAACCACACCCGCTCGCCGGGGGCCAACCGCAGCTCCGCGGCGGCCTCGACGGTGACTTGGGCGGTCAGGCCGGGCGCGCCGTCGGGCTGCTCCCGGCCGCGCACCAACACCGCCGTCCCACGCGTGTCGAGCTCGGCCACGGTCTGCTCGACGGTGTTGCGCGGGCTGCCGTGCGGCCGATGCCGATACACCGCCACCGCCGTCGGCGCGAACACCGCGACCGCGTACCGCCCCGCGGTGAGATCCGCCCCGAAGTCCTGGGCCGGCATACCGTGCCAGCGGCGGCCGGACTGGTCGTGCAGCGAGCCGTCGGGCCCCACGGCGCCGTTGACCAGGTTGACACCGGCGATGCGCGCCCCGAAATTGCTGCGCGGGGCGGTCAGCACCTCGGCCACCGGACCGATCTCGGAGATCTTGCCGGACTCCAGCACCAGGACCCGGTCGGCCAGCGTGAACACGTCCAGCAGGTCATGGGTTATCAGGATCACGGCGCAGCCGCTGCGGGACACCACCGCCCGCAGCACCGCGCGGATCGCCGCCGCCGCGGCGACGTCGAGGCCGGTCAGTGGCTCGTCGAGCAGCAGCACATCGGGCTCGGCGGCCAGCGCCCGCGCGATCGCCACCCGCTGGGCCTGGCCACCCGACAACTGGTGCGGCTTGCGATCGGCGAACTGGTGGGCGTCCACCTCGCGCAGCCAGCGCAGCGCCGTCGCCCGCTCCCCGGCGCGCGCGGAGCGCCACGTCCGGAGCTTCTTGGGACGGCTGTGGGGCCCGAAGGCGACGTTGGCGGCGACGCTCAGGTGCGGGAACAGCAACGGGTCCTGCAGCAGCAGCCCCACCCGGCGGTCGTGCGTGGCCACGTTCACCCCCGCCGCGGTGTCGGTGAGCACGCGATCCCCCAGCCGCACCACGCCCTCGTCGGGGCGCACGAGCCCGG
The DNA here is from genome assembly GCF_045809005.2 of Mycobacterium cajalii. Taxonomy (NCBI): domain Bacteria; kingdom Bacillati; phylum Actinomycetota; class Actinomycetes; order Mycobacteriales; family Mycobacteriaceae; genus Mycobacterium; species Mycobacterium cajalii. Next base: position 3,134,402 of record NZ_CM141436.1, on the reverse strand, counting down.
CGATGACGTGCAGCGCCGTCGACTTGCCCGCGCCGTTGGGCCCCAGCACCGCGAGCACCTCGCCGGCGGCCACCGAGAACTCCACGTCCAGTCGGCGGCCACCGACCACCGCGCGAAGCTGCAACCGGCTCACCGGCGACGCGTCAGTGGTGACCGCTGAAGATGATCCGCATCATCTTGAGATTGATGCTGGTGAAACGCCAGAACTGCACGAGCAGGTTTTGGCGCATCCGCAGCTTCGACCGGGTGGGCAGCGGCGCATCGGCGATGCGTTCGGCGGTCCGGACGTTCACCTCTGAGTCGATGCTCTCACTGTCCATGGAAGTCATGGGACCGCCTTTCACTCGGGGATCAACCACCAGAACGGCCTGGCCTTGGCCTTGTAGATGAACATGTAGTGCAGCAACATCTTGATCCAGTGCCCGGCCAGGCCGAGCTCGCCGGAGGTGCCGGCGATGTCGCGGCCGGTCTGCGGATACTTCTTCGGGTCCGGGACGACCGGGAACATCGTCATCGCGGCGGCCGACCCCTCGCGCAGTCCGGCACCGGCGGAGGCGACGCACGCCGCGCCCATGGTCGCCATCGAGGCGCGGTGGGCGGCGGCGTCGGGGTGCTCGATGCGGTCGCGGATGGTCTCGGCGACCGTCTTGGCCATGATGCCCGACGGCATCCCGGTGCGCGGCGGGCTCGGCGTGATGACCGTGCCGTTGGGGCTCTTACGCGGCCGAGAGATCGGGTGGGGCGGCGCGAACGCGATGCCTGGGGCGAAGATGTTCCGGTAAGCCGGGGACTCGTAGGTGTGCGGCCAGTCCTCGGCGGACCACTCGTCGTAGGGCTTGCCCGAGTAGTCGGCGTCCACCTTGAGGAAACCCGACGGCGCGAACAGCTTCGACGTGATGTCGTTGCCTGCGTTGTCGTAGGCGGCGAGGGGGACGCCCTTGAACGGCGGCAGCAGCATCGCGAAGTCGAAGTCCAGGTCGTGCTCCTTGCCGTCGAGTTGCTCGTAGCGCAGCTTGCCTTCCATCACCTCGTGCACGGCGGCCTGGGTGACGGCCTTGACGCCGCGCTCGCGGAACAGCGACTCCGTCCACATGCGGCTGGACTGCAGGAAGCCCTTCTCCTGGAACTGCATGCCGTCGACGCCGAAGTCGCCGAGTTCGTACTCGTTGGTGAGGTAGACGATCTCGGCCATGTCGCGCAGACCGGCCGCGCGCAGCGTGTGTTCGACGTTGAAGGCGTATTCGAACGCCGCCCCCTCGCAGGTGCAGGTGCCGTGCCCCACGCCGATGACCAGGCGTTGCTTCTCGCCGGCTCGCATCTTGGCCATCACCTTGTGCAGCGCCGCGGACGCCTCGATGGCGTGATCGGCGGTGCACACGGAGTAGGAGTGCCCGTCCGGGCCCAGGCCGGGCGTGGCCGCGAAGTTCAGCTGCGGACCCGTAGCGTTGATCAGGTAGTGGTACACCACGGAACCGGTCTGGCCGTTGCGCTCGGTGTCGGTGTAGGTGAAGTCCACCGTGGGCGACGCCTCACCGCCCGTCCCCTCGGGACGGATCGCGGTCGCGCGCGCCTGATGGAAGATGATGCCCTTGCGGTCATAGATCGGTTTCAGCGGAATCAGCACCTTGTCCGCCTCCATCCGGCCGACGCCGACCCAGATGTTCGACGGGATCCAGTTCCAGTCGGCGTTGGGCGAAATCACGACGACCTCGTGCTTGCGGGGTAGCCATCGGCGCAGGTGCAGCGCGGCGGTGTGTCCCGCGATGCCAGCGCCGAGGATGACGACTCGTGCCATTGATGCTCCTCGGTCGGACCAGGCCACAACGGTGATGCGGCTCGATGCCCCCAAGGGTACCCCTGGGGGTATCAAGCGTGAAAGGCGGCTCAGTTCATCGTCGTTCAGCCGCCCGCGCCTGGAAAGGGCACTTGGTAACCGGGCGCCTACCTGCCGCCGCTCGCGGTCAGCCCGCGCGCTCCCAGGCCCAGCACCACCAGCGCCGCCACCGCCACCAACAGGATCGACAAAGCCACGGCCGCGTTGGCGTCGGTGACGCGCTGCAGGTAGATCTCCAGCGGCAGGGTGCGGGTCACCCCCTGCCGCGAACCGGCGAACGTCAGCGTCGCGCCGAACTCCCCCAGTGAACGCGCGAACGCCAGCACCGCCCCCGATGCCAGGCCCGGCCGCAGCAGCGGGAGCGTGACCCGCCACCAGACCGCGCTGGGCCGGGCCCCCAGCGTCGCGGCGACCACCTCGTAGTCGGCCCCGGCGGTGCGGGCGGCGCCCTCGAGGGAGATCACCAGGAACGGCAGCGACACGAAGCTCTGCGCCAGCACCACCGCGGTCGTGCTGAAGGCGATGCTGATCCCGGCGGCCTCCAGGTATTGCCCGAGCAGTCCCAGCCGGCCGAACGCGTAGAGCAACGCGATCCCGCCCACGACCGGGGGCAGCACCAGCGGCAGCAGGATCAGCGGCCGCAAAAACTGCACCAGGGGTGTCGTGCTGCGCGCCAGCACGAGCGCCATCGGGACCCCCAGCAGCACGCACAGCGCCGTGCTGGCGGCCGCGGTCTTCAGGCTCAGCAACAGCGCCGTCCTCGACGACGAACTGGTGATCAGCGACCAGAAATTCGGCCAGTCGACCTTGACCGCGATCGCCAGCAGCGGCAGCACCACGAAGACGGTCCCCACCGCGGCCGGCACGTACACCCAGCGCGGCAGGTTTACGGGGGCAGCCACGGCCGGCGGTCAGGGCTTCGCGAACCCCGCCCGGGCCAGCGCCTGCTGACCGGGGCCGGACATCACCAGTGCGACGAACCGCCGCGCCGCCGCGGGGTGCGGGGCATGCCTCAGCACCGCGATGGGGTAGGTGTTGACCGCGCCGGCCGCCTCGGGAAAGTCGACGGTCGCCACCTTGCCGCCGGCGTTCTTGGCGTCGGAGACGTACACCAGTCCGGCGTCGGCCTGACCCGTGGTGACCTTGTCGAGCACGTCGGTCACGCTGAGTTCCTCGCTGACCGGCCTCAGGTGCACGCCGGTGTCGTCCTCGATGCGCCGGGCCGCCGACCCGCACGGCACCGGCCGCTGGCAGATGACCACGGCCAGGGCCGGCCTGGCCAGGTCGGCGAAGGCCGCGACGTTTTTCGGGTTCCCGGGAGCGGTCACGATCACCAGCGTGTTCGAGGCGACGTCCGCGGGGTCGCCGGCCAGCAGTCCGGCGTTGGCGACGGTGTCCATCTGCGCCGTGTCGGCCGACGCGAAGACGTCGGCGGAGGCGCCCTGGGTCAGCTGCGTCGCCAGCTCGGAGGAACCGGCGAACTCGAAATCGACGCCGTCGCCGGGATGGTCGGCCTTGAACTGCCGTCCGATCTGGGTGACGGCGGGCTTCAGCGAGGCCGCGGCGAACACGACGATCGACCCGGTGGATTGCGCAGAGGGCGATTTGCCGGCGCACCCGACCGGCGCGATCAGCAGCGCCGCCGACACCAGACAAGCCGCGAACCCGACCGGACGCACGCATGCACCCTAACGGGCGGTGCGCGTCCCGGGAGGATTGTGGTGATGGCCGAATAGTTACGCAATTGGCGCGCGCGTCGCGGCGCCGGGGATTTCATTGGCTAGCTACCGTCCAGTAACATGTGCTGAGTCGGGTCTGGGGGTTCGACGGTGAACACGAGGAGGTCATGGCAGTGGACGTGCTGGTCACCGGTGGGGACACCGAACTGGGGCGCACAGTGGCCGAGGGTTTCCGCGACGCCGGTCACAAGGTGACGCTGGTGGGCGCGCGCCGCAGCGAGGTGGAGATTGCCGCCAAGGAACTCGACGTGGACGCGATCGTCTGCGACACCACCGACCCGGCCAGCCTCGAAGGGGCCCGCGGGCTCCTCCCCCGCCACCTGGACACCATCGTCCACGTGCCCGTCCCGTCCTGGGAGGCCGGCGACCCGCGGACGTACTCGATCGCCGACACCGCGCAGGCCTGGCGCAACGCCCTCGACGCGACGGTGCTGTCGGCCGTGCTGACCGTGCAGGCCGTCGGCGACCATCTGCGCTCCGGCGGCTCCATCGTCGGGGTGGTGACGGAGAACCCCCCGGCGGGCAGTATCGACGCCGCCATCAAGGCCGCGCTGTCGAGCTGGGTCGCCGGGCAGGCCGTCGTCTTCGGCACGCGCGGGATCACCGTCAACGCCGTCGCCTGCGGGCGCAGCGCCCAGCCCGGCTACGACGGCCTGTCGCGCACGCCCCCGACGGTGGCGGCGGAGTTCGCCCGCCTGGCGCTGTTCCTCACCACTCCGGCCGCCCGGCACATCACCGGCCAGACCCTGCACGTCAGCCACGGCGCGTTGACCCAGTTCGCCTGAGCCCGTTGCGGTTGGCGCGTCCCACCGGTTTCTCGCCGTGGGCCGATCGCTACGGTAACCAGCGTGGCTATACGACTCGGTCTGCAGATTCCCAACTTCTCCTACGGCACCGGGGTGGATCAGCTTTTCCCCACCGTCATCGCCCAGGCCCGCGAGGCCGAATCGGCCGGTTTCGACTCGGTTTTCGTGATGGACCACTTCTACCAACTGCCCATGCTGGGCTCACCCGACCAGCCGATGCTGGAGGCCTACACCGCCCTGGGGGCGCTGGCCACCGCCACCGAGCGGGTGCAGCTGGGCACCCTGGTGACCGGCAACACCTACCGCAACCCCACCTTGCTGGCCAAGACCATCACCACGCTGGACGTGGTGAGCCGGGGCCGGGCCATCCTGGGCATCGGCACCGGCTGGTTCGAACTCGAACACGACCAGCTCGGCTTCGAATTCGGCACCTTCAGCGACAGGTTCAACCGGCTCGACGAGGCGTTGCAGATCATCCTGCCGATGCTCAAGGGCGAGCGGCCGACCTTCTCGGGCAACTGGTATCGCGCGACGGAGGCGCTGGCCAATCCCCGCTACCGCGACCACATCCCGTTGATGATCGGCGGCAGCGGCGAGAAGAAGACGATCCCGTTGGCGGCGCGGCACTTCGACCACCTCAACGTGATCGCCGGGTTCGACGAGCTGCCGCGCAAGCTGCAGGTGGTGCGACAGCGGTGCGAGGAGATCGGCCGCGACCCGGCCACGCTGGAAACCAGCATGCTGGTCACCGCGCTCGTCGACGACAACGCCAAACCCGACCAGATTCCCGCGGAGATGAGCCAGCGCATGGTGGCCGGCGGTGCCGAATCGGTGGCCGAGCAACTCAAGACCAAGGTGCTCGACGCGGGTATCGACAGCCTGATCATCAACCTGCCCTTCTACACGCCCGGTGTCGTGAGCGCCGCCGGCGAAGCACTGCGTCCGGTCGTCGGGTTGTAGAACGCGGCACCACGCGCCTCGCGCGACGACGGGTCGAGAATCGTTGCTGTCGCGAGGTGGCGCTTGCCGTGCCATAGTGGTTCTCGGCGTCACGACGGCGCAGCGCAAGAGCAAAGGGCCGGGGTCAGCCCATGAAGAAATTCGCAGCGGTGTGGATCGCGATCGGTGGTGTGGCATTCGCGGCAGCACCGATCGCGCATGCCGACAACGACTGGATGGCAATGGCGATCTCGGACTCCACCGGGCAGATCAAGATTGCCAACGGGGCAGCCAGTCAAGCTGACGCCGAGAAGTCGGCGATGGATCGGTGTCGCAAAAACATCAGCGACTGCCGCCTACTGGCCAGCGGCGGCCCGGGTGGGTGCGTCGCGCTCGCGCTGAACGGCGCCAAAACCAGATACTTCGGTGGCTGGGGCCCCACGCCCGATGCGGCGGAAGCGGCGGCGTTGGCGGTGGCCGGCGGCGGCGGAACCGTCCAAGCGGGCCACGACCACTGCTCCGGGGACCCGGCGCCGAACCAGTGACGTAGCGCGCTCAGTGGCCGCTTCGGTGCCGTCGCGCGGGTTGCGGGGACTCGCCGGCCAGCTGATAGTTGCGCCACAGCGCGCCCCCGGTCAGCAGGCAATACAGGCCCGGAACAACGTTAGTGTTGCGAACGACACATGCTTACGAGTTGGGTCCGGGGGTATACGCGTGACTACCGTGGTGAAGATACGGATTCGCGTGCGCAGGAGCCCCCGTCAGGAGCAGCCAAACCAATGAGCCCCCAGCCAGAAAGCCCAGCTGGAGCCAGGCATCGGGTCGTGATCATCGGATCGGGATTCGGTGGCCTCAACGCGGCGAAGAAGCTGAAACGAGCCGATGTCGACATCACGATGATCGCCCGCACCACCCACCACCTGTTCCAGCCGTTGCTGTACCAGGTTGCCACCGGGATCATCTCCGAAGGAGAGATCGCCCCGGCCACCCGGGTGGTGCTGCGCGACCAGAGCAATCTCCAGGTGCTGCTGGGCAACGTGACTCACATCGACCTGGCCAACCGCCGCGTCGTGTCCGACCTGTTGGGGCACACCTATGAAACCCCGTACGACAGCCTGATCGTCGCCGCCGGCGCCGGCCAGTCCTACTTCGGCAACGACCACTTCGCCGAGTTCGCCCCCGGCATGAAGTCGATCGACGACGCTTTGGAATTGCGCGGGCGCATCCTGGGCGCCTTCGAGCAGGCCGAGCGCTCCCGGGATCCGGAGCGCCGCAAGAAGCTGCTTACGTTCACCGTCGTCGGTGCCGGTCCCACCGGCGTCGAAATGGCCGGTCAGATCGCCGAGTTGGCCGAGTACACGCTCAAGGGCGCGTTCCGGCACATCGACTCGACGAAGGCCCGGGTGATTCTGCTCGACGCCGCGCCCGCGGTGCTGCCGCCGTTCGGGGAGAAGCTGGGCCGGCGGGCGGCCGCGCGGCTGGAGAAGATGGGCGTCGAGATCCAGTTGGGCGCGATGGTCACCGACGTGGACCGCAACGGCATCACCGTCAAGGACTCCGACGGCACCGTCCGGCGCATCGAGTCCCAGTGCAAAGTCTGGTCCGCCGGGGTGTCGGCGAGTGGGCTAGGCCGGGACCTCGCCGACCAGTCGGCGGTCGAACTGGATCGCGCCGGCCGGGTCAAAGTGCTTCCCGACCTGTCCATTCCCGGGCACCCCAACGTGTTCGTCGTCGGCGACATGGCCGCCGTCGAGGGTGTGCCGGGCGTGGCGCAGGGTGCGATCCAGGGCGCCAAGTACGTCGCCCGCACGATCAAAGCCGAGCTCGGCGGGGCGGACCCGGCGCAGCGCGAGCCCTTCCAGTACTTCGACAAGGGTTCGATGGCCACGGTCTCCAAGTTCTCCGCGGTGGCCAAGATCGGCCGGCTCGAGTTCAGCGGCTTCATCGCCTGGCTGGCCTGGCTGGTGCTGCACCTGGTGTACCTGGTCGGCTTCAAGAACCAGGTCACCACGCTGGTGTCGTGGGCGGTGACGTTCCTGAGCAATCGCCGCGGCCAGCTGACCATCACCGAGCAGCAGGCCTTTGCGCGGACGCGCCTCGAACAGCTTGCCGAACTGGCGGCCGAGGCGCACCGCTCGGAAAACGCCCGGGTCGCCAGTTAGCCCGGACCGCCGGGAAGTCATCCCCGGCGACGACCACGCTTCCCTGTCAAACGCCTGGCAATGTGCCTGGTAATCGGCTGTCAAAGCGGCCAGGTTCCTCGCCGGTGGGATTGCGGTGTGAGCTCGGCCGGTATGTTGGACCCCGGCGCAGCCGTGAAAGGCCGCCCGGACGAGTTCGCCGTACCCGGACAGCGACAAGACGGTGAGTACTGGATGCGTCGCGCGGCGGTCACCGAAGCCAATTCGAGTACCCGCCGGGTCGCTTAGATACCGTTCGCCGGGGCATCCTCCGCCGTGAGTTACATCTCAACGAGAGGACAGATTGGTGACGAATCCGTTCGCTGGACAGGCCGACATTCCCAACCGCGAAGGTCAGTGGGCACAGCAGGCCGAGGCGGAACTGCCGAACCGCCGCCACCGCGAAGAGATCGACCGCTGCATCGCGCACGGTCTGGAAGCCGCCCCGACGATCAACGACCGCACGCTGTCGACCTTCTCCCGCGGGGAACTGCCGCACTTCGCCGGAGAGCGCGGGACGTTTCTGAAGTGCCCGTTCCTGGAGGACGTGCACGACATCGCCGACGCCGAGGTGGCGGTCTTCGGCGCGCCGCTGGACGCCGGCACCACCTACCGCCCGGGCACCCGGTTTGGCCCCATGGGTATCCGGCGCTCGACCAACCTGTTCGGCACCTACTGCTACGAGCTGGGCGTGGACCTGCGCGAACAACTCAACATCGTCGACATCGGCGACGTCGTCACGATCCCGGCGAACATCGAGAAGTCGTTCGACCAGATCAGCACGGCGATGTCACACGTGGTCTCCCAGGGAGTCTTCCCCGTGGTGCTCGGCGGTGACCACTCGATCGGGTTCCCGACGGTGCGGGGCCTGGCCCCCCACCTGGACGGGAACGTGGGCATCATCCACTTCGACCGCCACGTCGACACCCAGGAAACCGACCTCGACGAGCGGATGCACACCACGCCGTGGTTCCACGCCACCAACATCAAGAACGCGCCGGCCACCAACCTGGTGCAGATCGGCATCGGCGGGTGGCAGGCACCGCGCGCCGGCGTCCAGGTGGGCCGGCAGCGCGGTAGCACCGTCATCACGGTCGGCGACGTCGAACGCGTCGGGATCGAGAAGATCGCCGAGATCGCCCTGGAGACGGCGTGGAAGGACGCCAAGGCGGTGTACCTGTCGTTCGACATCGACGTGATCGACGCCGGATTCGTGCCGGGCACCGGCTGGCCCGAGCCCGGCGGTCTGTTGCCGCGCGAGGCGCTCAACCTCATCCGGATGATCTCCGAGCCCGGACTGAACGGCATCGAGGTGGTGGAGTGCTCGCCGCCCTACGACTGGGCGGAACAGACCGCGCTGATGAGCAGCCGCGTCATCCTGGACAGCCTCGCGGTGATGGTGCGCGCCGGCAAGCTCGGGAAGAAGCCCGCCGCGATGAAACGGCACGCGTGGGGGCCGTTCACCGACTAGCCGCGCCGCGCGGCCCAGGGCGGTGGCCGGCCCCCGTACAAATTGAACGACACGCTCACGCGCCTGTGAGCGAGGAAGGCTGGGGACACGATGCGCGCACCGCCCGGTGATTCGCGTCGATGACACTGCCGACCGGTGCCGCCGGGGTGGCGTCACCGGCCGGCGGTAGCCGTCCCACACTCAACCCGCGGCCCTGGTAGGGTCGCGAGTTGAGTTTGCTGGCGTGTGCCCAAGCGAATTATCGTCAGAAACGCGCGGTTTAGCTGAAGGCGCCCCCGGGTGTCGGCCAATTGGGCTGGCAGCGCCGCTGCGCGCCGCGCACCGACCCTGCGCCTCGCGGCGGCGGGACCTCGTCGCTCCCGCCGCCGCCCAACCGTTCGATTGGTAAAAACTGTTGCGACAGTTCAGGTTTTGCTTGGGGCCCGGCGGAACCGGCCGTCCCGCCGGGCGTCGGCCGGGTGCCGCGACGACCCCCGCGACTCGTTGGCCGACGCTGTCGCCCGCCCGCGCCAACCGGGTCCCTTCCCCCGAACACAGTCAGTCCACAGCGGGTATCCAGACTTTCCAGCGAATTCACAGGAGTTAACCAGTCCGGTTACAGTGTAAACAACGATCATTGGTAGCTGTCCGGCGATCCGGACGTCCGTTCGATGATGTGCACCCCGGTGCGACTGTGTGGACGTTCGGGGCGTCACCATTCGCGCGCCCGTCACGGCGCTCGAAACCGGGCAGCAGGCACGAACCGAGAAATGTGGGCGACCGGGAATGTGGCGTGGTGATGACAGGTCGGCTTACGAGGGGGTTGTGACGTGGACTACGCGGCATTGCCGCCGGAGATCAACTCCGGTCGGATGTATGCGGGACCGGGGGCGGGACCGCTGGTGGCGGCCGCCGCGGCCTGGGACGGGCTGGCGGCGGAGCTGAACATCGCGGCGGCCTCGTACCGGTCGACGGTCTCCGAGCTCACTGGCGGCCCATGGGTCGGGCCGTCGTCGACCACGATGGCCGCCGCGGCGACTCCTTACGTGTCCTGGATGAGCGGCACGGCGGCACAGGTCGAGCAGACCGCAAGCCAGCTCAAATCGGCGATAGCGGCGTACGAGGCGGCGTTCACCGCCACCGTGCCCCCGCCGGAGATCGAGGTCAACCGGGCCCTGTTGGCGGCATTGGTGGCCACCAACCTCCTGGGGCAGAACACCCCGGCGATCATGGCCACCGAGGCGCAGTACGCCGAGATGTGGGCGCAGGACGCCGCGGCGATGTTCAGCTACGCCGGCGCCTCGGCCGCGGCGACCAAGCTGCTGGCGTTCGCCTCGCCGCCGCAGGCCACGAATCCGACCGGGGCGGCGAACCAGGCCGCCGCGGTCACCCAGGCCACGACCTCCGCCGCCGCGCCGAGCGCGCAGTCGGCGCTGACGGCGGTGCCCAATGTGCTGCAAGGTCTCTCGGCGGCGGGGGCGGTCAACCCGGCGGCGTCGCTCAACCCGATCACGTGGCTGGAAAACCTCCTCGGCCTGCCGATCCCCGCCAACCTCAACACCCTGACCACGAACATCGGAAACTGGACGCTGGTCCTCAGTGGCTTCCTGTTCACCGCGTCCGGTATCACGCCCCTGATGGGCGGGCTGTACGGGCTCGCGTTGCCGACGGCCACCGCCGCGGCCGCCGGCGATGTCGTACCCGGCGCCGGGCTCGGGGCGCTGGTGGATTCCTACGGCCCGGAGGGGGGCCCCATGTCGGCGGCGCTGAACGGCCCCGACGTGTCGGCCGGTGTCGGCGAGGCCGCGACGGTCGGCAAGTTGTCGGTACCGCACGGTTGGACGTCCTCCCCCGCCATCCGCCTCGCCGGCAGCGCATCGCCGTTGTCGAGCGCGGCGGCCGACGGCGTGCCGGCGGCCGGGGCGGCCGAGCCCGGGTTCTTCGGGGGAATCCCGCCGGTGGGCAGCCTGGTCAACGCGCCCAGGGGCGAACAGACCACGCGCACCAAGTCCGACAAGGGCCAGAAGGTCGTCGCGGCGCTGCCCGGCGAGCAGCACGCCGACGAACGCCCGGCGGCCCGGCCCGCCCCGGTGCAACCGGCTCGCAAGCACGTCGCCAGCGCCTTGAGCGAACGCGAACGCGAAGAGCTCGACAAGCTCAGGAAGGAGATCGCCGACGTGGCGATGGAACGCGATGCCGCGGCCCGGCTGATCAAGGAGGCGATGCTGTGATCAGCGCCCTGGATTTCGCGGCGTACCCGCCGGAGTTCAACTCGGCCCGGATGTATGCCGGGCCCGGGCCGGGGTCGTTGACGACCGCCGCGGCGGCCTGGAACGCGCTGGCGGCCGAGCTGACGTCGATGGCCACGTCGTATCGGGCCGTGCTCTCGGCGTTGACCGACGGGCCGTGGGCCGGCCCGTCGTCGATGCGGATGGCGGCCGCGGTGGCGCCGTATGTGTCGTGGATGAATGCCACCGCCACGCAGGCCCAGCAGACCGCCGGTCAGCTCTCCTCGGCGGTCGCGGCCTACGAGACCGCGTTCGCGGCGACCGTGCCGCCGCCGGAGATCGAGGTCAACCGCGCGCTGTTGGCGTCGCTGGTGTCCACCAACATCATGGGTCAGAACACCCCGGCGATCGCGAGCACCGAGGCGCAGTACGCCGAGATGTGGGCCCAGGACGCCCACGCGATGTACGGCTACGCCGGGGCCTCCTCTTCCGCCACGACGTTGACGCCGTTCAACGCCCCGCCACCCACGACCACCCCGGCCGCGGCGACCACCCAGGGTGCGGCGGCCACCCAGACCACCACGTCTGCCGTCGGCTCGAGCACCCAGTCGACGTTGTCGAGCGTGCCCAACCTGCTGCAGGGCCTGTCGTCGGGAGCGGTCGCGGCGCCGGGATCGAATCCGATCTACGACCTGTTGACCAGCGGCCCGTTCAACGCGTTCAACAATCTGAGCGGGCTGACGGTGGGTCCGCAGATCCTCTCCGAAGGCCTCAACTTCGATGCGTCCGGGGCCATGCTGACGTTGGCGCCGCCGGTGGCCGCGGGCTGGAACCCGCTGATCGACCAGCTCTCGGCGAGCACGGCCTCCCAGGTCTCGCCCACCTCTCCCCTGGATGCCGGGCTCGGGTCGAGCCTGGTGGACTCCTACGGCCCGGGAGCGGGCACGCCCGCCGGGCTCGGCGGCCCCGGGGTGTCGGCCGGCCTGGGCCGGGCCGTGTCCGTCGGCAAGTTGTCGGTGCCGGAGACCTGGGGTAGCGCGCCGGCGATCCGGCTGGCCGCCACCGCGGCGCCGTTGCCCGCCGCGGGGCTGGAAGGCGTGCCCCAGGCCGGGCCGGGCGGCTTCTACGGCATGCCCCCGATGGGTCCGGTGGCAAGTGTCGTCAACGCGCCGCGCGGCGACCAGGGCCGGCTCAAGGCCGGCGCACGCAACAAGGTGATCCCGGAGCTGATCGGCGGATCGGCCATGAACGACGACCCCGCGGCGCGCTGGGCCCAGCCGGCCCCCGGCGCGGAGGACGCCGCGGCGGTGGCCGAGCGCGACGAACTCAACCAGCTGCGGAGGGCGATCGCCGACGTGTCCCGACAACGCGACGTGCTCAAGCGCACGGCGGCGACCCTGATCAAGGAGGGGACGAACAAGTAGAAGGCCCGCACGATGCCCGCCCGCATCCGTGACGAGAACCGCCAGCCTGCCCGTCCACACGGCCTGAGAAGTGAGGAAAGAGCTTTGGCCATCAACACGACATCAAATACCGCGAACGATCGTGAGGACCACACCCAGCTCCGGACGGAGGTGGGCGCCGGCGTCGACGCCGCATACGACGAGGACCACGCCCAGCTCAAGGCGCTGGGGCTCCAATCCGACTTCCGGCGGGACATGAGCCCGTGGGCGAACTTCTCGCTGGGCTTCACCTACCTGTCGCCGGTGGTCGGAATCTACACGGTGTTCGCGTTCGCGCTGGCCACCGCCGGCCCGCCGATGATCTGGACCCTGCTGATCGCGGGGGCCGGGCAGATGCTGGTCGCCCTGGTCTTCAGCGAGGTGGTCGCGCAGTTCCCGGTGGCCGGCGGGGTCTATCCCTGGGCGCGGCGGCTGTGGGGACGCAAGTGGGCGTGGATGACCGGGTGGGTCTACATGTTCACCCTGCTGGCGTTGCTGGCCGACGCGGCCTACGGCGCGGGCCCGTACGTGGCCGACGTGTTCGGTTTCACGTCGTCCGCGCACGCCACGGTGCTGTGCGCGCTGGTCATGCTGGCGCTGGCCACGGCCATCAACCTGACCGGCACCAAGATGCTGAGCTACTTCGCCATCTTCGGGTTCAGCGCCGAGCTCATCGGCGCCATAGTCGTCGGTGTCTGGCTGCTGGTCACCCAGCGCCACCACAACCTCGGTGTGCTGTTCCACAGCTTCGGCGCCGAAGGCCACCACAGCTTCACCTACGCGTTTTTGGCCGCCGGCCTGATCGCGCTCTACCAGTTCTTCGGCTTCGAAGCGTGCGGCGACGTGGCCGAGGAGGTGCGCAACCCCGGCTTGGTGATCCCCAAGGCGATGCGGCGCACCATCTACATCGGCGGTTCGGCGGCCACCTTCGTCTGCTTGAGCCTGATCCTGTCGGTGCCCGACTTCGGCGCGGTGATCAGCGGCAAGGACGCCGATCCGATCGACACCGTCTTGAAGTCGGCGTTCGGCGGCCTGGGCGCCAAGGTGGTGCTGTGCGTCGTGCTGATCTCGTTCACGTCGTGCGCGCTGAGTCTGCAGGCCGCCGCCAGCCGGCTCATCTATTCCTACGGCCGCGACGACATGATCGTCGGCTCGAAGTTCCTGAAGCACTTCGACCAGAAACGGCACGTGCCGCCGTACGCGTTGCTGATCGCGGTCGTCATCCCGGCGCTGCTGATCATCGGGTCGCTGATCTCCAGCGACGCGCTGACCAAACTGGTCAGCTTCGGCTCGGTCGGGGTCTACATCGGGTTCCAGATGGTGGTGCTGGCCGCCCTGCGCGCCCGGCTCAAGGGCTGGCAGCCGAACGGGAAGTACAAGCTGGGCCGCTGGGGGCTGCCCGTCAACATCGGGGCGCTGCTCTACGGTGTCGCGGCCATCGTCAACCTCGCCTGGCCGCGGGAACCCTACAAGCCCTGGTACGACGACTACATCATCGCGATCCTGTCGGTGACCATCGTCGGCCTCGGCATCGTGTACCTGGTGCTCACCCGGGCCCACCAGAACAGCGACGCCCCGCACAACGACGCCATCCCCGCACGCTGAGCGACGCACCCGGCGGGGTGGCCGGTTGGTCAGCAGGACAACCGGTCCCCCTGCCAGGTGCTCAGCGATCCCCCGGCGGCCAATGCCAGCACCGTCGTCCCGGTGCCGGCTGGTGCGACGGAAGTGGTTGCCGGATAACATAACTCGCTGACATTGGCGCGCGGGGCGCACAGTGCGTCGTCGGCGAGCGATCCGGCGCCGAGCTCCACCCGGTGCCGCGTCAACGGCCGGTCGTTGCGGTCGGCGCACAGCGATCCCGACCAGAATCCCTCCCGCTCACCGAATCTGCCGATCTGGACCCGTTCACGCAGCCGGATCGATCCCTCCTCGTGCAGCAGCACCGAGATGCCGGACAGGTGACGCGCATGGGCGGCCACGACCGTCGGCTCGAGGTCGATGTCAAGGTCGCCGGCAACCTCCACCTCCCAGCGTGCGCGTGAGGTCGGTGTCGCCGGTCCCGGCAGCGCGACGCTGGCTGCGGCGCTGCGGATTTTCAGCCGGGCTCCCGGCTCGACGACCACGCGAATTTCGATGGCGTCGCCGCCCAGCGGGTTCGCGGCCGCGGAAACCAGGTGGACCGTGTCCGGTGCGGTGCAGCGAGCAGTCACAGCGCCCGCCCGGCATTCGATGCGCGGCAACCGGTTGGGGGCTGCGATCACCAGGAGCTCGGAGCGCATCAGAGGCTGGCGAACTCGCGCAGTTGCGTCCGGACCCACGCCAGCACACCGGTCGCGGCCGGGTCCTCGGTCAAGGATTGCAACACCGTCGGACGGCCCTCGCGCACTGCGTCGGCGTCGCGGGCCATCACTTGCAGGCTGGCGCCCACCGCCGACGCCAAGTCGGTTTTGTTCACCACCAACAGGTCCGAGAAGGTCACGCCCGGCCCACCCTTGCGGGGCACCTTGTCGCCGCCGGCCACGTCGACGACGAAGATCTGCACGTCGACCAGTCCCGACGAGAACGTGGCGGTGAGGTTGTCGCCGCCGGACTCGACCAGGATCAGGTCCAGCGCGTCGTGGGCGGCGATCAGGTCGTCGATCGCATCGAGGTTGGCGGTGATGTCGTCGCGGATCGCGGTATGTGGGCAGCCACCGGTCTGCACGGCCGCGATCCGGTCATCTGGCAGCACCGCGTGCCTGCGCAGGAAGTCGGCGTCCTCGGTGGTGTAGATGTCGTTGGTCACCACCGCCAGCGACAGCTCGTCGCGCAACTGCCGGCACAGCGCGGCGACCAGCGCCGTCTTACCCGAGCCGACCGGTCCCCCGATCCCGATGCGCAGCGGCTCACCGCGGCCGCGGACGCGTCGGGGCCGATCGGCGTGGGTGTGTGTGTGGGTGTGGGAATGTGTTGTCATGGCGAACCTTTCAGGATAAGAACAACGGCCGCTCGCGTTCGGCGTGGCACTCCGCGAGAGTGTCGAGGAGCGGGTCGGACAGGTCGGCAAGTCCCTTGGCCGCTTCGGCGGCGGTGTGCTCGCACAGATCCGCGAGCCGAAACGTGCACGCCGCGACGTCGGCCGGGTCCAGCGCGAGCAGGCGCTGCGCGGCCGTCGCCGTGCCGGTCATCGCGGTGTAGACGACGGTCAGCGCGCTCTGCTCGGGACTCAACCCGCCGGCGGCGCCGACCCGGCCCGCCGCAACGGCGAGGTGCGGGCGGGGGCCGATGGCATCCCAGTCCGCGTCCGGCCAGACCCGTCGCGCCAACCGGGTCAGTCCGCGGCCCTGGCTGCGCGAAGCTTGGCGGGCCGCCGGGGACGGGGTGCGCGCGTCGGCCTCCCGGTCGGCGTCTGCCGGGGTGAGCTCGCCGCGGTGCACCGCCGCCGCGATCGATGCAGCGACCAGCCCGTGGCTGCGAATCTTCCTGCACAGGAAGGCTTCCAGTGTTGCCATGTTAGTGACCAATCCGGTGGTGACGGCCTCTTCGACGCCGCCAGAGTGCACGTGCGCCCCGGTGGGCAGCCGCGAGTCCGCGAGGGTCAGTAACACCGCGAGAGACATCATGGGGCGATGGTCGGCCCCGCGGAATCGGAGGACATCCGCTCCTGCGGGCTCGGCATGCGGCCGGTGAACATATTCGTTGATCCTTCCACGCCCCGGTATCGGTGCTGCCGAAGCCCGTCCACTGCGCCCGTCGGGAACGTGTCGCGGGAGGGTCAGAACAGAAAATAGCGCTGTGCCATCGGCAATTCGGTCGGCGGTTGTTCCGGCCAGACCTCGCCGTCGATGCGCACGGTGAAGGTGTCCGGGTCGACCTTGATGTCGGGCAGGGCGTCGTTGAGCGGGAGCTGCGCCTTGCCCACGGCGCGAACATCGGCGACCGGCACCAGCGGCCTGCGGACCGCGAGCGTGTCGGCCAAACCGGCCTCGATGGCCTGTGGCGAGACGAAATGCACGGAGGTCGCCGCCGTGGTGGCCGGGGCGGCCCCGAACATCGGCCGCGGCAACACCGGCTGCGGGGTAGGGATGGACGCATTCGCGTCACCCATCGCCGCCCAGGCGATCATGCCGCCCTTGATGACCAGGTGCGGGCGCACCCCGAAGAACGCCGGCTCCCACAACACCAGGTCCGCGAGCTTACCCACCTCCACAGAGCCGATCTCACGATCCATGCCGTGGGCGATCGCCGGGCAGATGGTGTATTTGGCGACGTAGCGCTGCACCCGGTTGTTGTCCGCGGCACCGTCACCGGGCAGCGCGCCGCGACGGCGTTTCATCACGTGGGCGCTCTGCCAGGTGCGTATCACCGTCTCGCCGATGCGGCCCATGGCCTGCGAGTCGCTGCCCACGATCGCGATCGCGCCCATGTCGTGCAGCACGTCCTCGGCGGTCATCGTCGATCCCCGGATCCGGCTCTCGGCGAACGCCAGATCTCCGGGCACCGCGGGGTTCAGATGATGGCAGACCATCAGCATGTCCAGGTGCTCGTCGAGGGTGTTGCGCGTGTGCGGGCGGGTCGGGTTGGTGGAGCTGGGCAGCACATTGGGTTGGCCGGCGACCCTGATGATGTCCGGCGCATGGCCACCGCCGGCGCCCTCGGTGTGATAGGTGTGGATCGAGCGGCCGGCGATCGCGGCCAGTGTGTCCTCCACGAACCCCATCTCGTTGAGTGTGTCGGTGTGCAGCGCCACCTGCACGCCCGCCGCGTCGGCCACCCTCAGGCAGGCATCGATCACCGCCGGCGTCGATCCCCAGTCCTCGTGCAGTTTGAAACCCGAAGCGCCGCCGCGCAATTGCTCCCACAGCCCCTCGGCGCTGACGGTGTTCCCCTTGCCCAGCAGCGCGAAGTTGACCGGCCAGCCGTCCAGCGCTTCCAGCATGCGGCCCAGGTGCCAGGCGCCCGGGGTGACGGTCGTGGCCTTGCTGCCCTCGGCGGGCCCGGTGCCACCCCCGACGATGGTGGTGACGCCGGAGCCGATCGCCTCGGGCATGAGCTGCGGGCAGATCAGATGCACGTGGCTGTCGATCGCCCCCGCGGTCACGATCAGGCCGTTGCCCCCGATGACCTCGGTGGACGGCCCGACCACCAGGTCCGGGTGCACCCCCGACATGATGTCGGGGTTGCCGGCCTTGCCCAGCGCGGTGATGCGGCCATCGCGAATCCCGATGTCGGCCTTGATGATTCCCCAGTAGTCGAGGACGATCGCGCCGGTGATCACGGTGTCGGGCGCGCCCTCGGCCCGGGTGGCGCGCCCCTGGCCCATCGACTCGCGCAGCACCTTGCCGCCGCCGAACACCGCCTCGTCGCCGGCCAGACCCGGCCCGCCGCTGCGGTCCTCGGTGATCTCCACCAGCAAATCGGTGTCCGCGAGCCGGACCCGGTCGCCGGTGGTGGGCCCGTACACCAGGGCGTAGCGGTCACGGGGCAGTGGCGCCATCAGTCGTCCAGCCTTCCGGGGGGATTCAAGGTCAGGCCGTGCACCTGGCGCCGTCCGCGCAGCGGAACCAGTCGCACCCGCTGGGGCACACCGGGTTCGAAACGCACGGCGGTCGCGGCGGGGACGTCCAGCCGGTGACCGTAGGCGGCCGCGCGGTCGAACGACAACGCCTTGTTCGCCTGCGGAAGATGGACGTGACTGCCGACCTGGATCGGGCGGTCCCCGGTGTTGACGATCTCCATCTCGAGGCGCTTTGCGCCCGCATTGATCTCGATATCGCCTTTGCCGTAGAGGATTTCGCCGGGAATCATGCGATCGGGTGGTGAACGGTGACCAACTTGGTTCCGTCCGGGAACGTCGCCTCCACCTGCACGTCGTCGATCATCTCGGGCACTCCCTCCATCACGTCGTCGCGCGTCAGGACTTGGCAGCCGCTGGCCATCAGCTCGGCAACCGTGCGCCCGTCGCGGGCGCCCTCGAGGATGTGGTCGCTGATGAGCGCAACCGACTCGGGATGATTGAGCCGCAAGCCCCGTTCCCGGCGACGCCGGGCCAGATCGGCGGCGTACGACAACAGCAGGCGGTCCTGCTCGTGCGGCGTCAGGCGCATGTCGGGTTATCCTGCCACGCCGCGGTGGCGGGGCGGTCGATGCCCCCCGGGCGCCGTTCAGCCCTGGTCCGTAGCCGGCTCGAGGTTCTGCAGCCGCACCTGGCCCCGCGCCACCACCCGGTCGGTCGCGTCGGTGATGGTGACCAGCCAGAGTTGCTGACGGCGGCCGCGGTGGATCGGCTCGGCCCTGCCGTACACCGTTCCCGACCCGATGGCACGCAGGAAGTCGGTGTTGTTGTTGACGCCCACGACGTTCCCGCCACCCCGGGTGGCCAGCCAGGTGTAGGCGGCCACGCTGGCCATGCTCTCGATCATCGAGCAGTACACCCCGCCGTGCACCAGGCCCATCGGCTGCAGCAGCTTGGGTGTGACCTCGAGTTGCGCCCGGACGCCGTCCGGGCCGAGTTCGGTGTAGCGCAGGCCCAATTCGGTATCGAAGGGCGCGCTGAAATCCGGGTCCGGCGGTTGCACGTCCTCGTGTCTACACCATCGGCGTGTCGGCACCGTCGGCGTGTCCGCACCATCGGCGCGCGACGGCCGGCGTGCGGGGCGGTCCCGGAAACGGGCGAGCCCCGTGCACCGGGCACGGGGCTCGCCGATCGAGTGGACCGGGGGTCACTGCAGCCCTCAGGACTCCGTCGCGGTCCGTCGACTTCGGTTGTCGCTCGATCCCGGTCAGCATAGGCAAGGCTGCCCTAAATTTGCAACCCCCGGGGCGCGACCCGTGCGCCTTTCGTTACGACGGCCGGTAGTAAGCGGGAGTACGCTTGTCCCGACGGTTGAGGAGATGAGCAGCCTATGGCCAAGCTGACCCGGTTGGGGGAACTGGAGCGCGCCGTGATGGACCATCTGTGGTCCACGCCGGAACCCCAGACCGTGCGCCAGGTCCACGAGGCGTTGTCGGCGCGCCGCGACCTCGCCTACACCACGGTGATGACCGTGCTGCAGCGGCTGGCGAAGAAGAACCTGGTGTCCCAGATCCGCGACGACCGGGCCCACCGCTATGCGGCGGTCCACGGCCGCGACGAACTGGTGGCCGGGCTGATGGTCGACGCGCTGGCCCAGGCCGAGGACTCCGGGGGCCGGCAGGCTGCGCTCGTGCACTTCGTCGAGCGGGTCGGTGCGGACGAGGCCCAGGCCCTGCGCCGCGCGCTCGCCGAACTGGAAGCAAACCAACGCAATACGCCACCTACTGGCGTGTCAGCGGAGGCCTGAGGGAGACTGGCAGCGTGTCCGCGCTGGCCTTCACTCTGCTCGCGGTGCTGCTGGTCGGCCCGGCGCCGGCCATCCTGGCACGCGCCACCTGGCCGTTGCGCGCCCCGCGCGCCGCGATGGTGCTGTGGCAGGCCATCGCGCTGGCCGCGGTCTTCTCGACGTTCAGCGCCGGCATCGCGGTCGCCAGCCGGTTGCTCATGCCCGGTCCCGACGGGCGGCCCACGGCCGGCGTCGTCGAAGCCGAGGGCCGGCTCGGCTGGCCGCTGTGGTCGGCGTGCCTGGCCGCCTTCGCGCTGACCGTGCTGGTCGGTGCCCGGTTGACCGTCGCCGTGGTGCGCGTCGTCATCGCCAACCGGCGCCGGCGGGCGCACCACCGGATGGTGGTCGACCTCGTCGGGGTCGACCACGATGCCGCCCGCGTCCAGCCGTGCGCACGGACCCGGGACCTGCGTGTCCTGGGGGTGGCGCAGCCGCTGGCCTACTGCCTGCCGGGCGTGCGCAGCCGGGTGGTCGTCAGCGAAGGGGCGCTGACCGCGCTCACCGGCGACGAGGTCGCGGCCGTCCTCACTCACGAGCGGGCCCACCTGCGGGCCCGCCACGACCTGGTGCTGGAGGCGTTCACCGCCGTGCACGCCGCATTCCCCCGACTCGTGCGCAGCACCAGCGCGCTGCGCGCCGTGCAGCTGCTCGTCGAACTGCTGGCCGACGATGCCGCGGTGCGCGCCGCCGGGCGCGCTCCCCTGGCCCGGGCGCTGGTTGCGTGCGCGTCGGGCACGGCACCCTCGGGCGCGCTGGCCGTCGGCGGGCCCAGCACGGTGGTGCGGGTGCGCCGGCTGGCGGGGCGCGGTAACAGCCTGACCTTGTCGGTGGTCGCCTACCTGGCCGCGGCCGCCATCCTGGTGGTGCCCACCGTCGCGCTGGCGGTGCCGTGGCTCACCGAGTTGCGGCGACTGTTCGACCTGTAGCGGCGGGCCAACTCGAAACTCGCCGGAGGACCGAATGCTCCGCTGTGCCACAGTGTGTCGGAAGGGCTTGCAACAGAAGTTCTCCAACCTGAGAGGCGCGCAGACATGAGTTCGTCGGACACCAAGCCGAATGCCAAGATGGAGCCGAATGCCAGGACGGGTACCGCGCAGATCGGCGTCACCGGCCTGGCCGTGATGGGCTCGAACATCGCCCGCAATTTCGCCCGGCACGGCTACACGGTCGCGCTGCACAACCGCTCGGTCGCCAAGACCGACGCGCTGCTCGACGAGCACGGCGGCGACGGCGAGTTCGTGCGCTGCCAGACCATCCCGGAATTCCTGGACGCGCTGGAGAAGCCGCGCCGCGTCCTGATCATGGTCAAGGCCGGTGAGGCGACCGACGCGGTCATCAACGAGCTCGCCGACGCCATGGAGGAGGGCGACATCATCATCGACGGCGGCAACGCCCTCTACACCGACACCATCCGCCGCGAGAAGGCGATGCGCGAGCGCGGCCTGCACTTCGTCGGCGCCGGCATCTCCGGCGGCGAGGAGGGCGCGCTGAACGGCCCGTCGATCATGCCGGGCGGCCCGGCGGAGTCGTACGAATCCCTGGGCCCGCTGCTCGAGGAGATCTCCGCGCACGTCGACGGCGTCCCGTGCTGCACCCACATCGGCCCCGACGGCGCCGGCCACTTCGTCAAGATGGTGCACAACGGCATCGAGTACTCCGACATGCAGCTGATCGGCGAGGCCTACCAGCTCCTGCGCGACGGGCTCGGCAAGAGCGCCGCGGAGATCGCCGACGTGTTCGACGAGTGGAACAAGGGCGAACTGGACAGCTTCCTGGTCGAGATCACCGCTCAGGTGTTGCGCCAGACCGACGCCAAGACCGGCAAGCCGCTCGTCGACGTCATCCTGGACGAGGCCGAGCAGAAGGGCACCGGACGCTGGACGGTGAAGTCGGCGCTGGACCTCGGTGTCCCGGTCACCGGCATCGCCGAGGCGGTGTTCGCCCGGGCGCTGTCGGGTTCGGCGACCCAGCGCACGGCCACCATCGGGCTGGCCTCCGGCGGGCTGGGCGCAAAGCCTTCCGATGCGGAGCAGTTCGTCGAAGACGTCCGGCAGGCCCTGTACGCGTCGAAGATCATCGCCTACGCGCAGGGCTTCAACCAGATCCAGGCCGGCAGCACCGAATACGACTGGGGCATCGCCCCCGGCGACCTGGCGACCATCTGGCGCGGCGGCTGCATCATCCGGGCGAAGTTCCTCAACCGCATCAAGGAGGCGTTCGGCGCCGAACCCGACCTGCCCACGCTGGTCGTGGCGCCCTATTTCCGCAGCGCGATCGAAGCGGCCGTCGACGGTTGGCGTCGTGTGGTGGTGACGGCCACCCAACTGGGTATCCCGATTCCGGGCTTCTCGTCGGCGCTGTCGTACTACGACGCGCTGCGCACCGAGCGGTTGCCGGCCGCGCTGACCCAGGGGCTGCGGGACTTCTTCGGTGCCCACACCTACGCGCGGATCGACGCGCCGGGCAAGTTCCACACGTTGTGGAGCGGCGACCGCACCGAAGTGCCCGCATAGCGAGACAGGAGCGTGGGTAGTTTGGGGCGACAGCGATGAGGTTTCTGGACGGGCACCGACCCGGGTACGACCTGACCTACGACGACGTGTTCATCGTGCCGAACCGGTCGGAGGTTGCCTCGCGGTTCGACGTCGACCTGTCCAGCGACGACGGCTCGGGCACCACCATCCCGGTCGTGGTCGCCAACATGACCGCCGTGGCCGGGCGGCGGATGGCCGAGACGGTCGCCCGCCGGGGCGGCATCGTGATCCTGCCCCAGGACCTGCCGATCCCGGCGGTGCAGCACACGGTGCAATTCGTCAAGAGCCGCGACCTGGTTCTCGACACCCCGGTCGTGCTGGAGCCCGACGACTCCGTGTCCGATGCGATCGCGCTGATCCACAAGCGCGCGCACGGCGTCGCCGTCGTCGTCTTCGAGGGCCGCCCCATCGGTCTGGTGAGCGAGGCGTCCTGCCTGGGCGTCGACCGCTTCACCCGGGTGCGTGACGTCGCCGTCAACGAGTTCGTCGCCGCCCCGGTCGGCACCGACATGCGCAAGGTCTTCGACCTGCTCGAGCACTCCCCGATCGGCGTCGCCGTGCTGACCAACCCGGACGGCACGCTGGCCGGAGTGCTGACCCGTACCGGCGCGATCCGCGCCGGGCTCTACACCCCGGCCACCGACGCGCGCGGGCGGCTGCGCATCGGCGCCGCCGTCGGCATCAACGGCGACGTCGGGGCCCGGGCCCGCTCGCTGGCCGAAGCCGGCGTCGACGTGCTGGTCATCGACACCGCGCACGGACACCAGGTCAAGACGCTGGAGGCGATCGCGGCGGTCGCCGAGCTGAACCTCGGCCTGCCGCTGGTGGCGGGCAACGTCGTGTCGGCGGAGGGCACCCGGGACCTGCTCGACGCCGGGGCCGACATCGTCAAGGTCGGTGTCGGGCCCGGCGCCATGTGCACCACGCGGATGATGACCGGGGTCGGCCGCCCGCAGTTCTCCGCGGTGGTCGAATGCGCCGCCGCCGCCAGGGCCCTCGGTGGGCACGTCTGGGCGGACGGCGGGATCCGCCACCCGCGGGACGTGGCGCTGGCGGTGGCCGCCGGCGCGTCCAACGTCATGATCGGGTCGTGGTTCGCCGGGACCTACGAGTCCCCCGGCGACCTGATGCGGGACCGGGACAACCAGCCCTACAAGGAGAGCTACGGGATGGCGTCCAAGCGGGCCGTCGTCGCCCGCAGCGGCGCCGACACGGCGTTCGAGCGGGCCCGCAAGGCGTTGTTCGAGGAGGGCATCTCGACGTCGCGGATGGGCCTGGATCCCGCCCGCGGCGGCGTCGAGGACCTGATCGACCACATCACCTCGGGCGTGCGCAGCACCTGCACCTATGTCGGCGCCGCCAACCTGGCGGAGCTGCACGAGCGGGCGGTCGTCGGTGTGCAGTCGGCCGCGGGGTTCGCCGAGGGCCATCCGCTGCCCCTGGGCTGGTGACACCACCCTGAACACGTGGCAACCGGACGTTCCGGGTGGGACGCGAACTTCGCTACCATGGCATCTCCGGTGAATTTCCCGCCCGCAGCAAACCGCTGCGCGGCATCGAGCGAAGGGGATGACGTGCCGCAGGCACGCCTCGAGGCCGCTTTCCTGCGGGTGCAGCGGCCACCCGCGACGTTCCCGGGAACACCGTGAACCTCGCCGCCAGCCTGGTCAGCGTGCTGGCCATCGCCGTGCTGATCGTCGCAAACGCGGTCTTCGTGGCGGCCGAATTCTCCCTGACGGCGCTCGACCGCAGCGCCGTGGAGGCCAACGCCCGCGCCGGCGGGCGCCGCGACCGTTTCATCCAGCGAGCCCAGAACAAGCTGTCGTTCCAGCTCTCGGGAGCCCAGCTGGGCATCTCCATCACGACGCTGGTGACCGGCTACCTCACCGCACCCATGGTGGCCGACCTGCCGCATCCGTGGCTGGACGCGCTCGGGGTGTCCGACCACGCGGGCGACGCGACCATGGCGTTCCTGGTGATGGTGGTCGTGACGTCGGTGTCGATGGTGTTCGGCGAGCTGGTCCCCAAATACCTCGCGGTGGCCCGCCCGCTGGCGACCGCGCGCGCCGTCGTGGCCGTGCAGCTGTTGTTCTCACTGCTGCTCACCCCCGCCATCCGGGTGACCAACGGGGTGGCGAACTGGATCGTGCGCAAGCTGGGCATCGAACCGGCCGAGGAGCTGCGGTCGGCCCGCTCGCCGCAGGAACTGCTGTCGCTGGTGCGCACCTCGGCGCGCAGCGGCGCCCTGGACGCGGCCACCGCCTCGCTGGTGCGGCGATCGCTGCAGTTCGGCACCCGGACCGCCGAGGAACTGATGACGCCGAGGTCGAAGATCGTGGCCCTGCAGACCGGCGACAGCGTCGCCGACCTGATCGCGGCGGCCGCCGAGTCCGGATTCTCCCGCTTCCCGATCGTCGACGGTGACCTCGACGAAACCGTCGGCATCGTGCACGTCAAACAGGTTTTCGCGATCCCGCCGGCCGACCGCGCGCACACGCCGCTGACCGAGCTGGCCCAACCCGTCCCGGTGGTGCCGTCGACGCTGGACGGGGACGCGGTGATGGCGCAGATCCGCACCAGCGAGCTGCAGACCGCAATGGTCGTCGACGAGTACGGCGGCACCGCCGGCATGGTCACCCTCGAGGATTTGATCGAGGAGATCGTCGGCGACGTCCGCGACGAGCACGACGACGCGACCCCGGACGTGACGGCGGCCGGCCGCGGCTGGCGGGTGGCGGGCCTGCTGCGCATCGACGAGGTCGCCACCGCCACCGGCTACCGCGGTCCCGAGGGGCCCTACGAGACGATCGGCGGGCTGGTGCTGCGCGAACTCGGCCACATCCCGACGGCCGGCGAGACCGTGGAGCTGACGTCGCTGGATTCCGACGGGCTGCTCGACGGGCCGGGACGCTGGCAGGCGACGGTGGTCCGGATGGACGGGCACCGCATCGACCAGCTCGAGCTGACCGAGCTGGGCGGCCCGCAGGAGCGGGGCCGCCGGTGAGCGACACCATGAGGCTGCTGCTGGCCGTCCTGCTGATCGCGGTGAACGCCTTTTTCGTCGGGGCGGAGTTCTCGCTGATCTCGGTGCGCCGGGACCGCCTCGAAGCGCTGGCCGAGCAGGGCAGGACCAGGGCGGTCACCGTGATCCGCGCCGGGGAGCAGCTGTCGTCCATGCTGGCCGGCGCCCAACTGGGGGTGACGGCCGCCTCCCTGCTGCTCGGCCGGATCGGCGAGTCCGCGGTGTTCGGCCTGCTGCAGACGGGTTTCGGGCTGACCGGTCTGCCCCCGGCGTTGCTGCACAGCGTGTCGTTCGCCATCGCGCTGGCCATCGTGGTGACGCTGCACGTGCTGCTGGGCGAGATGGTGCCCAAGAACATCGCGCTGGCCGGTCCGGAGCGCACGGCCATGCTGCTGGTGCCGCCGTACCTGGCCTACGTGCGCGTCGCCCGGCCGTTCATCGCGTTCTACAACCGCTGCGCCAACGCGGTCGTGCGGATGCTCGGCGTCGAACCCAAGGACGAGCTCGAGATCGCGGTCAACACCGCCGAGCTCGACGAGATGATCGCCGAATCCGTGTCGGAGGGTTTGCTGGATCGGGAGGAACACAGCCGGTTGACCCGGGCGCTGCAGGTCCGCAACCGGGTGGTCGGGGACGTGGTCGTTCCGCTGGCCGAGACCCGGGCGGTGCCGGTGGCCGGGCCGGACTCGGGGCCGACGGTCGGCAGCGTCGAGCAGGCCCTGGCCGAGACCGGGTTCTCCCGGTATCCGGTGGCGGGCCCGGACGGCCATTTCATCGGCTACCTGCACATCAAGGACGTACTCACCCTCGGCGGCGACCCCGGGACCGCGATCGACCTGGCGCTGGTGCGGCCGCTGCCGCGAGTGCCCACGTCGTTGCCGCTGGCCGACGCCCTGTCCCGGATGCGCCGCAACAACAGCCACCTGGCCCTGGTGACCGACGACGTCACCGGGGTGGTCGGGATGGTGGCCATGGAAGATCTGGTCGAAGACCTGGTCGGCGTCATGAACGAGGCCTAGTGGGAGGGGTCGGCGGGGCCCGGACGGGCCGGGTGGGAGTGGCCGGCGGGCAGAGCAGCCCCGACCCGTATGATCGCTACGGCTGCCAGTAGAGAAACGTGCTGCAGGGCCAAGGTTTTCGCGCCGCGGTGCGCGCGTTGCCGGCGAGTGGTCCTCGGTGCCCGCCGCGGTGTCATCGGTGGAGCGGTCAGCGGGGCCTGACCTGCTGCTGCGGGCCGGCCGGGGAACGATCGTCAGGCTGCATGTCGGTAGGCTGACGCCTGAGTTAGTTAAAAGGCCAGCTGAGGGCCGGAGGTGCGAGCAGGCCCGTTACGGAGGAGAGAAATGACTGATCGCGTGTCGGTGGGGAACTTGCGGGTCGCCCGAGTGCTCTACGACTTCGTGAACAACGAGGCCCTGCCTGGCACCGACATTGACCCGGACAGCTTCTGGGCGGGCGTCGACAAGGTCGTCACCGACCTCAGCCCGCAGAACCAGGACCTGCTCGACCGCCGCGACGAGTTGCAGGCCCAGATCGACAAGTGGCACCGGCAACGGGTGATCCAGCCCCTCGACCCGGAGGCCTACCGCGAGTTCCTCACCGAGATCGGCTACCTGCAGCCCGAACCCGGCGACTTCACCATCACCACCGCCAACGTGGACCCCGAGATCACCACGACGGCCGGACCGCAGCTCGTGGTCCCGGTGACCAATGCCCGGTTCGCGCTGAACGCGGCCAACGCCCGCTGGGGTTCCCTCTACGACGCCCTGTACGGCACCGACGTCATCCCGGAGAGCGACGGCGCCGAGCAGGGCACCAGCTACAACAAGGTCCGCGGCGACAAGGTGATCGCCTACGCCCGCAAGTTCCTCGACGAGGCGGTGCCCCTGGAGTCGGGCTCGTGGACCGACGTGACCGGCCTGAGCATCGTCGACGGCCGCCTGCAGGTCGACACCGGCTCGGGTTCCACCGGATTGGCCGGCCCCGAGAAGTTCGTCGGATACAGCGGCGAGCTCGGCTCCCCCAGCTGGTCGGTGTTGCTGGTCAACAACGGCCTGCACATCGAGATCGAGATCGACCCCGAGTCCCCCATCGGCAAGACCGACGCCGCCGGCGTGAAGGACGTGGTGCTGGAGTCCGCGGTCACCACGATCATCGACTTCGAGGACGCCGTGTCCGCTGTCGACGCCGACGACAAGGTCGGCGCCTACCGCAACTGGCTGGGCCTGAACAAGGGCGACCTGGCCGCCGAGGTGAGCAAGGGCGACAAGACCTTCACCCGCGTCCTCAACCAGGACCGCACCTACACCACGCCCGACGGCGGCGAGCTGACCCTGCCGGGCCGCAGCCTGATGTTCGTCCGCAACGTCGGGCATCTGATGACCAACGACGCGATCGTGGACGCCGACGGGAACGAGATCTTCGAGGGCATCCAGGACGCGCTGTTCACCGGGGTGTGCGCCATTCACGGGCTCAAGGCCGGCGACGGCAACGGCCCGCTGGCCAACAGCCGCACCGGCTCGGTCTACATCGTCAAGCCCAAGATGCACGGCCCCGACGAGGTCGCGTTCACCGCCGAGCTGTTCAGCCGGGTCGAGGACGTGCTGGGGTTGCCGCAGAAGACCATCAAGGTCGGCGTGATGGACGAGGAGCGGCGCACGACCCTCAACCTGAAGGCGTGCATCAAGGCCGTCGCCGACCGGGTCGTGTTCATCAACACCGGCTTCCTGGACCGCACCGGCGACGAGATCCACACGTCGATGGAGGCGGGCCCCATGGTGCGCAAGGGCGCCATGAAGACCCAGCCGTGGATCCTGGCCTACGAGGACAACAACGTCGACGTCGGTCTCGCGGCGGGTTTCGAGGGCCACGCCCAGATCGGCAAGGGCATGTGGACGATGACGGAGCTGATGGCCGACATGGTCGAGCAGAAGATCGCCCAGCCCCGCGCCGGTGCCAGCACCGCCTGGGTGCCGTCGCCGACGGCGGCGACGCTGCACGCGATGCACTACCACAAGGTCGACGTGGCCGCGGTGCAGGAGGAACTGGCGGGCAAGAAGCGCGCCACCGTCGAGCAGCTGCTGACCATCCCGCTGACCAAGGAACTCGCCTGGGCTCCTGAGGAGATCCGCGAGGAGGTCGACAACAACTGCCAGGGCATCCTCGGCTACGTGGTGCGCTGGATCGACCAGGGAGTCGGGTCCTCGAAGGTGCCCGACATCCACAACGTGGACCTCATGGAGGACCGGGCCACCCTGCGGATCGCCAGCCAGTTGCTCGCGAACTGGTTGCGTCACGGCATCATCACCAGCGAGGACGTCCGGGCCGGGCTGGAGCGGATGGCGCCGCTGGTCGACCAGCAGAACGCCGGCGACAAGGCTTACCGGCCCATGGCGCCCAACTTCGACGACAGCATCGCGTTCCTGGCCGCCCAGGATCTGATCCTGTTGGGCGCGCAGCAGCCCAACGGCTACACCGAGCCGATCCTGCATCGGCGCCGGCGGGAGCTCAAGGCCCGCGACGCGCAGTAAAATCGCCGTTGCCCGAGACCGGGCGCCACACGCGATGACCCCGTTCACGTGACCAGTCGACGGAAAGGCGGCGGACGCCGGTATGGGTAGGCACAGCAAGCCCGGCCCCGACGAGCCCGTCGACCAGCCGTCCGACGAACACCGCCCGGGCGACGGGTTCGAGACCGGGCCGTGGACGACCGACCCGTGGGGCGGCATCGGCTACCCCGCGCCGGAGTCTCCGCCCGAGCCCGGCGAGGACGCGGCAGGCGGGGACGACGCCGACGAGGAGGAAGCTCCCGACGCCGAGGCGCGCTACCCCGCCGACGGCGCGTTCGGTGCGGGCACGCCCGACGAGTATCCGGAATTCGCCCCGCGCCCGGCGGACCGGGACAGCGCGGCAGCCCCGTCGCCGTCGCTGTTCCGGGGCGGGCACCGGGGTCTGGGCGACTGGCGCGGCGGCCATCGCAGCGTCGGCGGGCGCCGGGGCGTCAGCGTCGGCGTGGTCGTGGCGCTGGTGGCCGTCATCCTGGTGGTCGGCACGGTGATTCTGTGGAGCTTTTTCGGCGACGCGTTGTCCAACCGCTCGCACCGCGCCGCGGTGCGCTGCGTGGGGGGCAAGGAGGACGTCGCGGTCATCGTCGACCCGTCGATCGCCGATCCGGTGCAGCAGCTGGCGGAAAGCTACAACTCGTCGGCGGGCCCGGTCGGCGATCACTGCATGGTGGTGAAGATCAAGGCGGCCAACGCCGACGCCGTCCTCGGCGGCTTCATCGGCCAGTGGCCCGCCGACTTGGGCGAGCGGCCGACGTTGTGGCTCCCGGGCAGCTCGGTGTCCGTCGCGCGGCTCGCCGCGGCCACGGGCCCCAAGACGATCAGCGACAGCCGGTCGCTGGTGACGTCGCCGGTGGTGGTCGCCGTCCGCCCCGAACTCGAGCACGCCCTGAGCGACCAGACCTGGGCCGCGCTGCCCGGCCTGCAGGCCAACCCGAACGCCCTGGACGGAATGAACCTGCCGGGCTGGGGTTCGCTGCGGCTGGCGTTGCCGACGGGCGGTAACGGGGACGCCTCGTTCCTGGCCGGCGAGGCGGTCGCGGTCGCCTCGGCGCCCGCCGGTGCCCCGGCCACCCAGGGGGTCGGCGCGGTCCACACGCTGCTGGGCTCCCAGCCCAAACTGGCGGACAACTCGTTGGTCGAGGCGATGAACGCGCTGGTCGACGCGGGTGACGTCGCGTCCGCGCCGGTGCACGCGGTGATCACCACCGAGCAGCAGGTGTTCCAGCGCGGCCAGTCGCTGTCGGACGCCAAGGGCAAGCTGGGCGCCTGGCTGCCGCCCGGACCGCCACCGGTGGCCGACTACCCCACGGTGCTGCTCAGCGGCGAGTGGCTGACGCAGGAGCAGGTGTCGGCGGGCAGCGAGTTCGCCCACTTCATGCGCAAGCCCGAGCAACTCGACAAGCTGGCCAAGGCGGGGTTCCGGGTCAACGGCGTCACACCGCCGAGCAGCCCGGTCATCGGCTTCCCCGCCCTCCCGCCCGCCCTGTCGGTGGGCGACGACGGGCTGCGCGCCACGCTGGCCGAGGCGATGGCCGCGCCGTCGAGCGGGCTGGCCGCGACGATCATGCTCGACCAGTCGATGCCCACCGACGAAGGCGGCAAGACCCGGCTGGCCAACGTGATCGCGGCGCTCGAGGGCAAGATCAAGGCGCTGCCGCCCTCCGACGTCCTCGGGCTGTGGACGTTCGACGGCCACGAGGGCCGGGCGGAGGTGGCGACCGGACCGCTGTCCGACCCGGTCAACGGCCAGCCCCGGTCGGCGGCACTGATGGCCGCCCTGGACAAGCAGTACTCCTCGCCGGGCGGTGCGGTGTCGTTCACGACGCTGCGCATGCTCTACCAGGAGCGGCAGGCCAGTTACCGTGCCGGCCAGACGAACTCCATCCTGGTGATCACCGCCGGGCCGCACACCGACCGGACGCTCGACGGAGCGGGCCTGCAGGACTTCATCCGCACCAGCGCCGACCCGGCCAAGCCGATCGCGGTCAACGTCATCGACTTCGGCGCCGACCCCGACCGCCCGACTTGGGAAGCCGTCGCCCGGCTCAGCGGTGGCGGCTACCAGAACCTGCCGACGTCGGCCTCCCCCAACCTCGCCGCCGCGGTCAACACGTTCCTGAGCTGAGCTGAGCTCGCCGACTACGCGAACGCCTCCACCGGCGGGCACGAGCAGACCAGGTGGCGGTCGCCGTAGGCGCCGTCGATGCGCCGCACCGGCGGCCAGACCTTGGGCCGGAAGCCCTTGCCGAGCGGGTAGGCCGCTTCCTCGCGGGTGTACGGGTGATCCCAGTCGGCGACCAGCAGGCACTCGGCGGTGTGCGGCGCGCCGCGCAGCGGATTGTCGTCGACGGTCCACTCCCCCGAACCGACCCGGTCGATCTCGCCGCGGATGGCGATCATGGCTTCGCAGAACGCGTCGACTTCGGTCAGGGTCTCGCTCTCGGTGGGCTCGACCATGAGCGTGCCGGCCACCGGAAAGCTCATCGTGGGCGCGTGGAAACCGTAGTCCGCCAGTCGTTTCGCGACGTCGTCGACGGTCACGCCGGTCGCCTTGGTGATCCCGCGCAGATCGAGGATGCACTCGTGGGCGACCATGCCGTTCTCGCCGGTGTAGAGCACCGGGAAGTACTCGTCGAGACGCCGGGCGATGTAGTTGGCCGAGGCGATCGCGACCAGCGAGGCCGCGCGCAGCCCCTGCGCGCCCATCATCCGGATGTAGGCCCAGGTGATCGGCAGGATCGAGGCCGAGCCGTACGGCGCCGACGCCACCGGGTGCCCGCCGGGCAGCTCGGGGGCGAACGGGTGCCCCGGCAGGAACGGCGCGAGGTGGGACCGCGCCGCCACCGGCCCGACGCCCGGGCCGCCGCCCCCGTGCGGGATGCAGAACGTCTTGTGCAGGTTCAGGTGGCTGACGTCGCCGCCGAACCGTCCCGGCCGGGCCAGCCCGACGAGCGCGTTGAGGTTCGCGCCGTCGATGTAGACCTGGCCGCCGGCGTCGTGCACGGCCGCGCAGATGTCGGCGACGTCGTGCTCGTAGACCCCGTGCGTGGAGGGATAGGTGATCATCAGCGCCGCCAGGTGGTCGGCGTGCGCTGCGACCTTGTCTCGCAGGTCGTCGAGGTCGACGTCGCCCGCCTGACCACCCTTGTCCCGGCAGGCCACCACGACCACCCGCATGCCGGCCAGCGCCGCCGAGGCGGCGTTGGTGCCGTGCGCGCTGGACGGGATCAGGCAGACGTCGCGGTGCGGTTCGCCCCGGCTGGCGTGGTATTCGCGGATCGCCAGCAATCCGGCGTATTCGCCCTGCGAGCCGGCGTTGGGTTGCAGGGAGACCGCGTCGTAGCCGGTGATCTGCACCAGCCAACTCTGAAGGTCGGCGATCAGGCGACGCAGCCCGGGGGTATCGGAGGCCGGGGCGAAGGGATGCTGGCGCGCGAACTCCGGCCAGGTGATCGGCTCCATCTCGGCGGCCGCGTTGAGTTTCATCGTGCACGAGCCGAGCGGGATCATGCTGCGGTCCAGGGCGATGTCCTTGTCCGCGAGGGTGCGCAGGTAGCGCATCATCGCGGTCTCGGTGCGGTACTGCGTGAACGCCGGGTGGGTCAGGAATTCCGATGTCCGGGTGGCGATGTCGACGCGCACCGGGTCGGCGGGCAGCACCCCGAACGCCTCCAGCACCGCCGCCACGTGGTCGTCCGTAGTGGCCTCGTCGCACGCCACCGACACATGGTCGGCGTCGACGCGCCACACGTTGATGCCCTTGACCTTCGCCGCGGCGACGACGGCGTCAGCGCGTCCCGGCACCCGGGCCAGGACGGTGTCGAAGTACGTGTCGTGCACGACGGCGTCGCCGAGCCCGGCGGCGATCGCCTCGGCGTGCCCGTGCACCCGGCGGGCGATGGCCACCAGGCCCTCGGCACCGTGGTAGGCCGCGTACATGGCGGCCATCACCGCCAGCAGCACCTGCGCGGTGCAGATGTTGCTCGTCGCCTTGTCGCGGCGGATGTGCTGCTCGCGCGTCTGCAGCGCCAGGCGAAACGCCGGCGCACCGTCGTCGTCGACCGACACCCCCACCAGCCGGCCCGGCAGTTGGCGCGCATGCTGGGGGTGCACCGACAGGTATCCGGCGTGCGGGCCGCCGAAGCCCATTGGCACACCGAATCTTTGGGTGCTGCCGAACGCCACGTCGGCGCCGATCTCGCCGGGCGGGGTGATCAGCGTGCACGCCAGCAGGTCGGCGCCGATGGCGACCAGCGCCCCGCGGTCGTGCGCCTGCGCCACCAGGGCGGCCCAGTCCGTGATCCGGCCGCTGGCGCCGGGCAGCTGCGCGACGACCCCGAAGAACTCGCCGTCCGGCAGCCCCTCGCGCAGGTCGGCGGTGACGATCTCGATGCCCAGCGGCCGGGCCCGCGTCGCCAGCACCGCGGCGGTCTGGGTGAAGACGTCGACGTCGACGGCCAGCCAGTTCGACGTGCCCCGGGCGGCCCGGTGCATCAGGGTCATCGCCTCGGCGGCCGCGGTCCCCTCGTCGAGCATCGAGGCGTTCGCGATCTCGAGCCCGGTCAGATCGGCCACCATCGTCTGGAAGTTCAGCAGCGCCTCCAGCCGGCCCTGACTGATCTCGGGCTGGTACGGGGTGTAGGCGGTGTACCAGGCCGGGTTTTCCATGATGTTGCGCACCAACACCGGTGGGGTGAGCGTGTCGTAGTAGCCCTGCCCGATCATCGACACGGCCACCGTGTTCGCCTCGGCCAGCGCGCGGAGCTCGGCCAGCGCCTCGGTCTCGGTGGCGGCCGGGGGCAGCGCGTCGAGACCGGGCGCGACACCGCCGTCGGTGAGCTTGTCGAGGATGCGGCCCGGCACGGCCTTGGCGGCCAGTTCGTCGAGCGAGTCGGCGCCGATGACCGCGAGCATGGCCGCGACGGCCTGGCTGTCGGGGCCGATGTGACGGGTTGCGAAAGTTGAGTGGTCTGACACGGGCGAACTCCTGACTGGACGGCCTGCAGAAAAGCAGAGGCAGAGGAAGGCGGCCCTCTCCCTCTGTCTTCGCCCGTCTCGCCAGGCGCCTGAGAGATTCGGCGCCGCTCCTGCTCTTAGCGCCTTTCCCCATCGGCGGGTGCGGACCAGTCGGGGCCGCACCGCTTTCCAGAGACGTCGTAAACTCGCGCGGTCCGGATGCCTGAGAGGTTGGTGGAGAGGTCTTGCTCCTTCGGCGCCCGTGACTGGCAGTCACGGAACTCTCCCGCCCGAGTGCGACGCGTCGTCCAGCTTACCCGGCCGCTCGGCTCGGCCGCGAGCGTGCGTGTCGGCACGGCGACACGCCGCGCGACGCGTGCAGCCGCGCACCTTCGCGCCGGGACGGGCGCGCGATTAACCGATCTTGCGGTCGCGGTGCTTGCGCCGGGACGCCAGCTCGTCTTCGGGAGCCGCGATGGATTCGCCGCCGTCGGCGCGCTCGCCCGGGAAGTCGGCGATGACGCCGGTCAGCTCGCGCATCGCACCGGATACCGCGATGCCGAACACGCCCTGGCCGCCCTGCAAGAGGTCGACGACCTCTTCGGCCGAGGTGCACTCGTAGACGGTGGTGCCGTCGGAGAACAGGGTGATGTTGGCCAGGTCCTCGACGCCGCGCTGGCGCAGATGGTCGACGGCGACCCGGATGTTGTGCAGCGAGATGCCGGTGTCGAGCAGGCGCTTGACGATCTTGAGGACCAGGATGTCCTTGAACGAGTAGAGGCGCTGGCTGCCCGAACCCGCCGCGCCGCGGATCGAGGGAACCACCAGCGACGTTCGCGCCCAGTAGTCCAGCTGGCGGTAGGTGATGCCGGCGATCTGGCAGGCGCTCGGCCCGCGATAGCCCACGAGCGCGTCGGGCACGGAATCGTCGGGGAACAGTCCGGGCTGCACGGGTTCGTGCGGCACCTGATCACCGTTGCCTGCGGGCTCCGCGTGGTCGGCTAGATCCAGCTGCTCTTGACGTGGCTGGTCGCTCAAGGTGCTTCCTCTCGCCGGTCGCGCTCGTTCTCACTGGCTGCCCCGGCAGCCGCGCTTGCTCAGGCCCGAGTGCTAGAGAGCTT
The DNA here is from genome assembly GCF_045809005.2 of Mycobacterium cajalii. Taxonomy (NCBI): domain Bacteria; kingdom Bacillati; phylum Actinomycetota; class Actinomycetes; order Mycobacteriales; family Mycobacteriaceae; genus Mycobacterium; species Mycobacterium cajalii. The sequence continues at coordinate 3,099,242 of NZ_CM141436.1, read as the reverse complement.
ACGCTGTTCGGTAGCCGCCGCGCCTTGTCTGGTCCTCAAAGTATGGCCGCCGCAACGGTGAGTGGGTGCGCTATCCGCCAGGCGTGTCGAGATCGCGGCGAGATGAGACACATCCGTGACGTCCCCGTCCAGGGTAGCGGGCGTACCCTGGTCGGCCCCGCGCCGGTCGCGACCTGCGGTGACGGAGCGGCCCGCCGGGCGGGCTAGGTGGCCTTGAAGTCGTCGGGCGACACGCTGTCGAGGAATTCCTTGAACTTCTCCACCTCGTCCTCACGGACGCCGGTGTTGGAGTCCTCGTCGCTCTCGTCGGGGATGAGCAGCCCCGCCTGGGCGAGCACGGCTTCCTCGACGTAGATCGGAACGCCGACCCGCAGCGCTATCGCCACCGAGTCCGACGGCCGCGCCGACACGGTGATGTTGCGGTCGAACACCAGGTCGGCGTAGAAGGTGCCCTCCTGCAGGTCGACGATCCGCACTTCTTTCAGCGAATGTCCAAGCGCGGCAATCACATCCCTGATGAGATCGTGCGTCAACGGGCGGGGCGGCTCCACGCCTTGCTGCTCGAGCGCAATGGCCGCGGCCTCGGACTGGCCGATCCAGATCGGCAGATACCGGTCGCCGTTGGCTTCACGGAGCAACAGCACCGGCTGGTTTTGCGGTTGCTCTACGCGAATGCCGACAACACGAACCTCGCCCATTTGTGCCTGACCTCCGCACCTGCCGCCGTCTACAACCCATACTCGGCGCGACGTTGCGGTCGAACACCAAGTTTCGCTTGAAGTCTAGTCCTCAGCGGCGCAGAACGTCGCGAACGGCGGACTTGATCAACGATGTGTGCAACGTAATTGCGAGCGCCGCGACCTCACGCGCGAGATCGTCGGCGCGGTCGCGGGCACCGGCCTTTCCGGCCTTGACCACCGGGCCGGCGATCTGGGCGATCAGGTCGGACTGCCGGTCGGCCGCGGAGCGGAAGGCCCGCAAATGCCGCGGCTCGACGCCGTATTCGGACAGCGCGCTCGCGCACTGCAGAATCACCACGGCGTGTTCGTCGAAGAAACCGCCCGGGCCGGTGGTGATCACGCCGGCTTTCAGGAGCGCCGTCAGGAGCTCGTCGTCGACCCCCGAGCGCGCCAGGAGGTCTTCGTGGCTGAGCCGGACGCGGGTGGGAGCCACTGCCGCCGTGTCGGATCCGGCGACCTCCCCGTCGTCGGTCACCGACACCAGCCGCGGGACACCGTAGGGCGACCCGACGGCCGGCAACTCCCCGTCGGCCTGGGCGTCCAGTTGCGCCCTGATCACCTTCAGCGGTAGGTAGTGGTCGCGCTGGGCGGTCAGGATGAAACGCAACCGCGCGCAGTCGTACGCGGTGAACCGGCGATATCCCGACGCGGCGCGCTGCGGCGTCACCAACCCCTCGGCCTCCAAGAATCGGATCTTGGAGATCGTGACATCGGGGAAGTCCGGCCTCAGCAGGTCCAGTACCGCCCCGATCGACATCCCGGCCAGAGCCGGGCTATCGGGTGCGCTCACTAGCCTCCGGAACCTCCCTCGCCCTCACCTTGCTTGGGCCCCGTCAGGAACACCAGACGGAATTTGCCGATCTGCACCTCGTCGCCGTTCGCCAGCACCGCCGAATCGACGGGCTCGCGGTTGACGTAGGTCCCGTTGAGGCTGCCGACGTCGACGACGTGGAATTCGTTGTTCTCCAGCCGGAATTCGGCGTGGCGGCGGCTGACGGTGACGTCGTCGAGGAAGATGTCGCTGTCGGGGTGCCGGCCCGCCGACGTGATGGGCTGGTCGAGCAGGAAGCGGGACCCGGCGTTCGGTCCCCGCTTGACGACCAGCAACGCCGAACCCGCCGGAAGGCCCTCCACTCCGGACACCGCGGTTTCGCCGCCCGCTTGTACGGGGGCGTCCAGCTCGTTGAGGAAGTCGGCCCGGAAGACGGAAGTCGTCTCCACAGTGACTTCGTCAGAACTCTGGTCTTTACCCATGTCGGAGTCCATGTCCGTCACGCGCTGCTCCTCACTGGCCGCTGTGGCGTTGTCTGACCGGGCCGCTCGGGCCGGTCACCCACTTGTTTCGCTTCGCCCCGTACTGCTTGTCACTGCCTGCTCGCCTTGATGTGTCGACCGTACCGCGCACCGCTCGACAATGTGCCCACCACCTCGGCATCGTAAGCCCGACCACCCCGGGTCGCGGTTCCCCGCGCGGGGGAACTGCACGAGCCCATGTGGAGACGTACCCCCGCGAGCGGGAGCGACACCTCCACGATCGAGCTTGCCGCGCCGCGCGCACGGTTGCGGAGCACGGCTGGCAGGCACATTAGCAACCGTCATTCGGTCAGCGTGCCGCGGTACGCCTCGGCGTCGAGCAATCCCGAGATGGCCGACTCCAACTCGGCGACGTCCGAGACCTGAACTTCCAGCAGCCATCCGGCGCCGTAGGGGTCGGAGTTGACCAGCTGGGGGCTGCCGTCCAGGTCGCCGTTGACCGCGGACACTTTGCCCGAGACGGGGGCGTAGAGGTCCGACACCGATTTCGTCGACTCCACCTCGCCGAAGGACTCCCCCGCGGTCAGTTCGGCGCCCACCTCGGGCAACTGAACGAAAACGACATCGCCCAACGCCGACTGCGCGAAGTCGGTGATCCCGATCCGTGCGGTGTCCTCGCTGCGGCGAACCCACTCGTGTTCGGTGGTGTAGTGCAGATCGGGCGGGATATCGCTCACGGTAATCCTGTTCTGGTCGGGTTCACTTGACGGGCTGAGCGTATTGGTGCGGTTTTGGTTGCCGCAAGGTGGCCACATCCACCTTGTCGGCCTGCTGCACCGACATCCGCGCGCCGACGCGCTTGATGCTGTCCTCTGCGCCGCCCGGAATGTTCATCGCCGCGGCCAGCGTCGGCGGATCACCAATTGCCAGAACCGAATACGGTGGCGACAGGGTCTTGTTGTCGACGACCAGCGAGCCAGGCATACCCGCTACCCAGGTGTCCACACCCACCCGCACGGACTGGCGGGCGTCGTTGACCTCGATCGCCTCGGCGCCGGCGGCACGCAGCTCGTTGACGACGTCGAGCATCGCCTCCGGCGACACTCCGGGCCCGGGATCCTCGATCGTGACGGTGACGCCCGGCCCCGTGGCGCCCACGATGCCGACCAGGATCGACAGCGCCGCCAGCCTGGCCTGCGCGCTCTGGATGGCCGCCTGATCGGTGTTGCCGGCGGCCTGCAACGAGTTCAGCGTGCTCTGCAGTTCGCTCACCTCGGTGTTGAGGGTGGCTTCGCGCTGGCGCAGCGAGTCGAGCAGCACAAGCAGGTCCGCGGGCCGCGCGGTGTCCAGGGAGTCGCCCGTCTCGGTCCGCCGGACCTGTGTGGCGATGCCGATCCCCAGGAGCAGGCACAACAAGATGGCCAGGGTGCCGAAGGCCAGCCGGGTGCGGCCGCCGCGCAGGAATCCGGACCACCCTCTGCGGTGCACCGCCCCGATCGCGGGCCGCGGGCGGTGGGCCGGTAGTTCGTGGCGGCCGCCACGCCGCTCGTCGGGGGTGCCGGGGGGTTCGTCGGGGGCGCGTTCGGGCGGGTCTTGGCTCATCCCGGTCCCGTCTCCGTCAATCCGCCGCTCCTTCTCATCGCTTCGCTCTGCATCGTCGCCGGCGCCGTCAATCCGCCGCTCCTTCTCATCGCTTCGCTCTGCATCGTCGCCGGCGCGGTCAATCCGCCGCTCCTTCTCATCGCTTCGCTCTGCATCGTCGCCGGCGCGGTCAGGCACCGAACAATCGGCGGCGCAGCGCGGCGGCGTTGCCGAAGATGCGGATGCCCAGCACGACGATGATCGCCGTGGACAACTGGGTGCCGACGCCGAGTTGGTCGCCCACATAGACGATCAGCGCGGCCACGAACACGTTGAAGACGAACGACACCACGAACACCTTCGAGTCGAAGATCCGTTCGAGGTAAGCCCGCATCCCGCCGAACACCGCGTCCAGGGCGGCGACCACCGCGATCGGAAGATAGGGCTGGATCACCTCGGGCACCGCGGGGTGGAAGACCAGGCCCAGCACGATGCCGACGGCGAGCGCCGCGATACCGATCATGCGCGAACTCTGCTCACTGCGACCCAATCTGCTTGGCGAACTTGACATCCCGGATCGATCCGGCGGGCAGCGAGAGGCCGTCGGCGGCGTGGACGGTGACGTCCACGCCGTAGGAAACCTCGAGCAGCCTGAGGCGTTGCAAGCCGCGACTGCGGTCGAACACGTCGCGCATCGCGTGTGGCGGCCCGACCGCCAGGATGGTGTAGGGGCTGCTGGTGGGATTGTTGTCGACGAGAATCGCCCCGCCGGCCTGCCGGATGGTCGCGTTCGGCCCGATCCGCACGCCGCCGACCGAGACGGCCTCGGCGCCGCTCTCCCACAACGAATTCACGACCAGCTGCAGGTCCCGGTCCAAGATGATCTGGGTGCTGCCGCTGACCCGCTGTTTGGACACGTCGGACAGGTTCGGGCTGACGCCGGGGTCGGTCACGGTCACCTTCAGGCCCGGCCCGATCACCGGCGTGCTGGCCGCGGCCAGGCTGAGCGCGTCCAGGCGGCTCAGCAGCCGCTGGCCCGCCGCGTTGTCGGCCAGCGCCCGGCGCTGCACGTCGTCGACCCGCGTCGACAGGGCCGCGCGGCGCTGCGCCAGGTCGCCGGCGGTGGCTTCCGCCGAACGCACGCCCCGGACCAGCAGCTGCTGCTCGCTGCGGACGCCGGGCGCAACCGAGCGGGCCTGCGTCACCGCGAGCGCGAACACCGTCGCGATCAACAGCGCCGCCAGGGCCTGCCAGATCCAGTCCAGGGCGCGCCGGCCCGGGGTGGGTGGCGTGGTCGAGCGGCTGCGTTTGGCGGCCGCCGCGGCGTAACCGGGGTCCAGGTGCTCGGACAGCAGGGCGCGCAGCAGGGAGGGCACCGGGATGTGTTGCCGCCGTGCGGCCGCGTGGGCGCTGTGGCCGGCGTTGGGGTCGTAGCCCCCGAGCATGCGGTCAGCCTCGGCCATGGTCACCCGACTCCTGTGCGGCCGCTTCCCGCAGGTGGGGTGCGAGCCTGGGCATCCGCCGCACGACCAGGCCCACCTGGACCGCGTACAGCACGAACGCCCACAGGTACATGTACATACCCCACACGAGAAACGCCCACCCGCAGGCCCACACCACGCGGCTCCATAACGCGTCCCAGGTTCCCAGCAGAACCAGCGGAAAGCCAGCCATCAGGGCGAACGTGGCGGCTTTGCCGACGTAGGTCACCGGCAGTGCCGACAGCCCACGGCTCCGCAGCCACGGCAGCGTCGCGGCCAGCAGCCCGTCGCGCGCCAGCAGCACGATCACGAACCACCAGGGCACGATGCCGCTCAGGGCCAACACGATCGGCACGCTGACCATGTAAAGGCGGTCCACCGCCGGGTCGAGCAGCACGCCCAGCCGCGAGGACTGGTCGAGCAGCCGCGCGATCTTGCCGTCGGCCCAGTCCGAGGCGCCGCTGAACGTCAGGATCGCCACCGCCCAGCCGTTGGCGTGCGCGACCAGCAGGACGTAGACGAACACCGGGATGAGCGCCAGCCGCAGGGCGCTCAGCGCGTTCGGCACTGTCAGCACCCGGTCGGGCGGAGGCAGTGGCTCCATGAGCCGTGACCTTAGCCCCGTGATGATGTGGTTCGCACGACGGATCGGGCCGCGAACACCGTCAGCGGAACACCCCGGGCAGGCTCAGGGTCGACAGCGTGTCGTCGGAGAGCGGGTTGTCGTTGACCATGTAGGTCCACGTCGAGGTCGGACGGGCGAGCTTGGACAGGTCCAGGCCCGGCTCCTCCTCGAGGACGTTGGCGGTCTCGAACGTCTGCTGGGCCGCCTCGATCGCGTCGGCGGCCAGCGACGCGAACGCGTCGACCGCCAGCCGGTGGAACTCGTCCAGGGGGTTCTGCCGGCCCAGCGCGCGCAGGTGGATGCTCTCGCGGATGTCGGCCAGGTACGCCAGGTGATCGGCCCAGCCTCGGTCGAGGTGGTACAGCATGATCTGCCGGCAGATCGTCTCGAGCCGTTCCTCGGAGATCTTCTCCGACAGCTCCTCGTAGCGCCGGGGTGCCAGCTCGGCGAGCTCCTCGCGCGCGGTAGCGGTACGCAGCAACGTGTTTCGCCGATCGACGATGATGGCGCGCTGTTGGGCGATCAGTTGGTTGTAGCGCCAGGTGTTGGCGTGCACATCCAGCATGCGGCCCTCGGCGACGCGCTGGGCGTGGTCGAGCAGCCCGGCCGACTTGGCGCTGACGATCCGGCCGTCCTCGTCGGTCTGGGTGGGCAGCTTGTTGCGATCGAGGTTGGCCACCACCACGTCGTCTTCCCAACTGGAGAAGAACACCGTCGACCCCGGGTCTCCCTGGCGCCCGGCCCGGCCGCGCAACTGGTTGTCCAGCCGCTCGGTGTGGTGCCGGCCGGTCCCCACCACGTGCAGCCCGCCCAACTCGGCGACCTTGTCATGATCGGCCTCGTCGGACCCGCCGAGCCGGATGTCGGTGCCGCGTCCGGCCATCTGGGTGGACACCGTTACCACACCGTATTTGCCCGCCTCGGCGATCACCTGCGCTTCCTCGGCGTCGTTCTTCGCGTTGAGCACCACCGCCGGGATGTCGCGGCGCAGCAGACGCTCGTGCAGTTCCTCGGACTCGGCCACGTCGCGGGTGCCGACCAGCACCGGCTGGCCGGTGGCATGCACCTCGGTGATGTGCGCCACGATCGCGTCGTTCTTGGCGGCGGCGGTGATGTACACGCGGTCGGGCTCGTCCTCGCGGATGTTGGGCTTGTTCGGCGGGATCGGCGACACACCCAGCTTGTAGAACTGGCGCAGCTGCTCACCGGCGGCCAGCGCGGTCCCCGTCATCCCGCACACGGTCGCGTAGCGGTTGATCAGCGCCTGCACCGTGATGGTGTCGAGCACCTCGCCCGTCTCGGTGGTCTCGATGCCCTCCTTCGCCTCCACGGCGGCCTGCAGACCGTCGGGCCAGCGCTGCAGCTGGGCGATGCGCCCGCGGGAGGAGTTGATCAGGTGCACCGCGTCGTCGCGGACGATGTAGTGGACGTCGCGCTGCAACAGCACGTGTGCGTGCAGGGCGACGTTGACCTCGGTCAGCGTCGTGCCGACGTGTTCCTCGGAGTACAGGTCGATGCCGCCGAGCGCCTTCTCGACCTTGTGCGCGCCGGCTTCGGTCAGGTGGACGTTGCGGCTGTCGGCGTCGGTGTCGTAGTCGGTGCCCGCGACGAGTTCGCCGACCAGCTTGATGATCTCCAGGCGCGGTGTCTCCCGGTGGGTGGTGCCGGCCAGCACCAGGGGCACCAGCGCCTCGTCGACCAGTACGGAGTCGGCCTCGTCGATCAGGGCGACGTCGGGGTTGGGCGAGACCAGGTCGGCGACGTCGGTCACCAGCTGGTCGCGCAGCACGTCGAAGCCGATCTCGTTGACCGAGGCGTAGGTGACGTCGCAGTGGTAGGCGGCCCGGCGGTCCTCCCGCGTCGACTCCGCGGTGATCCAGCCGACGGTCAAACCCATGGCCGTCAGCAGGGCGCCCATCCACTCCGCGTCGCGGCGGGCCAGGTAGTCGTTGATCGTCACCACGTGCACGTGCCGGCCGGCGAGGGCGTACCCGGCCGCCGCGATCGCGCCGGCCAGGGTCTTGCCCTCACCGGTGGCCATCTCGATCACGTCGCCGGCAAGCATGCGCAACGCCCCCAGCAACTGCACGTCGAACGGGCGGAGCCCGGTCGCGCGCTCGGCCGCCTCCCGGGCGATCGCGAGGAACTGGGCGATGTCGTCGGACTCCGCGAGGTCGTCGAGCTTGAGCAGTCCCGCGGCCTTGCGGAGCTGCTCATCGGTCAGGCCGGCGGCCTCCTCGTCGTACTCCGACGAGGAGGTGACCGCGGCGAGGGAACGGCTGCGGTCCTTTTCTGTGCTGGCGCCGAGCAGTCGCCAGAACCGGCTGCTCAGGCCGCCAGGCTGGGCGCGGCTGGTCTTGGGCACAGCACAACGGTACGCGGGCCGGCGCCGGGCAGTCGCAGGTGGCGACGGCCAGTCCCGGCCCCGCCCTAGACGCTCAGTTCCCTGGCGCGACGTACGGCGTCGCGATGCTCGGGGTGGGCCGCCTCCGCCAGGTCGGCGAGCATGCGGTCGATCCGCTCGGGCACCTGCGCCGCATCCGAGCCGTAGCGCAGCGTCTCGCACACCGTCACCTGAAGCAGGTCGCCGAATTGGTAGCGCGGCATCACCAGCCGCAGCTCGCCGTCGGGTCCGCGGACCGCTTCCGACACCGGCGCGCGGGTTGCCAGCCGCCGCAACAACTCATGCAGCGCGTCCAGGGCCTGGCAGGCGGTGGTCGGATCGTTCACGCTCGGGGACAGCGCCTTCTCGATCATGTCGATCAACTGCCGGAAGCCGAACGCCACATCCTGTTGCAGGGTGCGCTCGGTGCCGAACTCCAGGTGCTTGCACGTCCCGTCGACGAGGCGGTCGAGGTCGTCGGGCGTGCCGTGCACCGTGAACAGCGGCGCCTCCAGCGGCACGAAATCCCCGACCCGAAGCTTCAACGCCACGATGCAGCCCGCCCGGGCAGCCTGCTTCGCGACGGCCGACTCCGCGATCGTGACCAGCATCCCCCGCTCCCGCGCCGCGATCACGCGGTGCGCCGCCGGCAGCTCTCCGACGGTGTCGGGCGGCCCCGCGTCGCGCGGACAGCGTCCCTCCAGGATCGCGCTCGCCAGGTCGCAGATCTCGGCGATGATCGTCGAGGCCCGCATCATGTACGCCACGCGACCGACATAGATCATGAACAACACGGCGCTGGCAAACACGAACACCGTTGCCACGCTGACCGCCAGGCGCGGCACCGGCGCGCCGGGTTTCAAGCTCTGCTCCACGACCAGCGCGTAGAAGAACGTCGCGACGAAGATCTCCGAACGTGACCTGGATGATGCGGTCCCGCATGTACATCTGCACCACCCGGGGCGAGTACTGGCCGCTGGACAGCTGCACCGCGACGAAGGCCAGCGAGAACACCATCCCGGTCAGCGAGATCATCGCGGTGACGATGGAGTCCAACGAGCTGCGGGCACCCGACGACGTGCCTTTGAACATGAAGGGCGCGGTCATCTCCGGGAAGGTGTCGTTGAAGGTGGTCAGCGCGAAGGCCAGCCCGACCGCGGCCACCGAGAACACCACCGGCACCAACCAGAATTGGGAATGCGGGCCGGTGGGGATGCGGTGCTTGCGCTGCGAGCTCATGGTTGTGCGACTACCCCTGCGGCGCTGCGCGGAACCGGTCACCGCGCCGGCGCCGCGCTGGTCGGACGCGTGGCGCGACACCAATGCCAACGCGCACGGCGGATTTCGTTATGCGTTGACCCGCCGTATCCAGTGCCGCACCGCGTCCTGATGCTCCGGGCGGGCGACCTCAGCCAGGTCGGCGAGCATGCGCCTGATCCGCTCGGGCACCTGCGCCGCGTCGGATCCGTAGTGCCAGATCTCGTCCACCGTGACGTCGAGAAGGTCGGCGAACTGATATCGCGGCATCACCAACCGCACCCGGCCGTCCGGCCCGCATACCGCGTCGGATGCCGGCGCGCGCGTGGCAAGCTGCCGCAGCAGACTGTGCAGCGAGTCCAGGGCCCGGCAGGCCGTGGTCGGATCGTTGATGCCCGGGGACATGGCCCGGTCGGCGATGTCGACCAACTGGCGAAACCCGAACGCCACATCCTGCACGAGGGCCCGTTCGGCGCCCAACACCACCCGCCTGCACATGCGGCCGACCAGCCGGTCCGGATCGTCGGGGTCACCGCGCACCGTCAGCAACGCCGACCCCTCGGGAACGAAGTCTCCCACCCGGCGCTCCAGCGCGACCACGCAATTCGCGCGGGCCGCCAGCTTGGCGAGGGCGGCCTCGTCCACCTCGACGAGCAGTCCTTCGCGCGGTGACGCGATCACGTGCTCCGGGGCCTCCGAGAGATCAGTTTCGGCGGGCCGGTCCGCGTCGGCCGGATAGTACCGATCCATCACCTGGCGCGACCGATGCGCGACCTCGGCGATCACGAGCGCGATCGCCACGGCCACGCAGACCGCCGGCACCACCCAGAACATCAACACCGGGCCGCTCGGGATCCGGTGCTTCGGCACCATCGGCATGCACTGCGCCTACCCGGTCCGGAGGGAACCATGCGGCGCGGCGTCAGGCCAGGTTGGATCGGCGCGGATAGGCGACGGCGGGGTCGGTGAGCACGTTGACGACGGCGGGCAGGCCACAGGTGAAGGCGCGCTCCAGCGCGGGCCGCAGCTCGGCGGGGGCGGACACGAGCTCACCGTGGCCGCCCAGGGCGCGCACCACCTCGTCGTACCGCGTGCCCGGGCGCAGCTCGGCCACCACCGAGTAGCCGTAGAGCGCCTCCATCGGATGCTTTTCCAGGGCCCAGATCCCGTTGTTGCCGATCACCGACACGACCGGCACGTTGTGGCGAACCAGGGTGTCCCATTCCATGCCGCTGAAGCCGAACGCGCCGTCGCCCTGCAGCAGCACGACCTGGCGGTCCGGATGGGCCAGCTTGGCGGCCAGGGCGTAACCCGGGCCCGAACCCAGGCACCCGAACGGGCCGCTGTCCAGCCAGCAGCCGGGCAGGTAGCTGTCGATCACCCGGCCGGCGTAGGAGCCGAAATCGCCCGCGTCGATGATGACGATGGCGTCGCGGTCCAGCATCGGGGCCAGCTCGGCGTACACCCGCATCGGGTGCAGCGGAATCCTGTTCTCGCCCAGGTCGGCCTGCTCCCCGGCGCGCGCGGCGTTCTCGGTCGCGCGCAGCTCCGCGGTCCAGTCCCGGTGGCCGGTGCCGTTCGCCACGGTCCCCTCGGTCAGGGCCGACAGGATCGAGGTGAGGTCGCCGTAGAGCGCGGCCGCGACGGGACGCGGATGGTCGCGCCCGGGTTCGGCGCGATCGGCGACGACGAGCTGGGTCTGCGGGCCGAACACCCCGCCGAAGCCGAGCCGGAAATCCATCGGCACCCCGACGACCAGGGCCAAGTCGGCCTCGCTCAGCGCTTTCGCCCGCGCCCGCGAGAACGCCATCGGGTGATCGGCGGGCACCACCCCCCGGGCCATCCCGTTCATCAGCACCGGAATCTGCCGCTCCTCGGCCAGCCGCAGCAGCGCCGCCTCCGCGTGCCCCCACCACACGTTGGTGCCCGCCATGATCACCGGCCGCTGCGCGGCGGACAGCAGGCCGACCGCATGCTCCAGAGCCTGGGAATCCGCCTGGACGCCGGGCGCCGGTTCGGCCAGGACCCCGGGCCTGCCGTCGTCGTCGGACATCGAGAAGACGTGGTCCATCGGGAAATCGACGAAGGCCACGCCCGACGGCGGGGCCACCGCGGCCCGCAGCGCCTCGTCGACGAGTCGGCCGGCGGCGTCGGCGGACTGCGCGGTGGCCGCGAACCGCGCCAGCGGCGCCACGAACGGCACGTGGTCGATCTCCTGCAGCGAACCCATCCCCCAGCGCCCCGCCGGGGCGCGGCCGCCGAGCACTACCAGGGGCGACTGGTTCTGCTGCGCCGCCGCCATCGCGCTCATCCCGTTGGTGACCCCCGGCCCGGCGGTCAGCGCCGCCACGCCCGGCACCCTGGTGACCTTGGACCAGCCCTCGGCGGCGAAGGTCGCCGTCTGCTCGTGGCGGGTGTCGATCAGCCGGATACCCTCGTCGTGGCAGCCGTCGTAGATGGAGAACAGGTGGCCGCCGGATAGCGTGAAGATGGTGTCGACACCGCTGGCCTTGAGTCGCCGCGCGACGAGCCGGCCGGCATGCATGGGCTGGGTTGAGACGGCGTCGGTGCTCATCACTGCAGCCTATCCGCCGCCTTCCGGGTACAAAGGAGACTCAGACCTTGGGCGCGAAAACGTTTAAGCCGTCGATCAATTGGTCGACGGCACCCGTGGAGTCGCTGCGGTGGGTCGCGCTGGCCTGGGTCATCAGCGCGGTCTGCGTGCTGGTCGTGCTGGTCGCGTTCAGGTACTTCACGCCCTGGGGACGGCAGTTCTGGCGGATCACCCGCGGGTACTTCGTCGGCGCGCGCAGCGTTCCCGTATGGGCGATGCTCGGCGTGCTGTTGCTGTCGGTGATCCTGTCCGTGCGGATCATGGTGCTGCTCAGCTACCAGGGCAACGACCTCTACACATCCGTGCAGATCGCGGTGCAGGGCCTGGCGGCCGGCAACGAAAAGGTCAGACAGTCCGGCATCCACGGCTTCTGGATGTCCCTGGTGATCTTCAGCCTGCTGGCGTCGCTCTACGTCGTCCGGATCATGACGGACATCTACCTGACGCAGCGCTTCATCATCGCCTGGCGGGTGTGGCTGACCGGCAACCTCACCGACGACTGGCTCGCCGGGCGGGCCTATTACCGGGACCTGTTCATCGACAACACCATCGACAACCCCGACCAGCGCATCCAGCAGGACATCGACATCTTCACCGCCAACGCCGGGGGCACGCCGAACATCCCGTCCAACGGGACCGGCAGCACGTTGCTGTTCGGGGCCGTCAACGCGGTGGCCTCGGTGCTCTCGTTCGCCGCGATCCTGTGGAACCTGTCCGGGAACCTCAACGTCCTGGGCGTGACCATTCCCCGTGCGATGTTCTGGGTCGTGCTCGTCTACGTGCTGGTCGCCACGGTCGTCGCCGTGTGGCTGGGGCACCCCCTGATCTGGCTGAGCTTCAACAACGAGAAGCTCAACGCCGCATTCCGTTACGGACTGGTGCGGTTGCGCGACGCCGCCGAGGCGGTGGGCTTTTACCGCGGTGAGCGGGTCGAGCGGGCGCAACTGTGGCGGCGCTTCACCCCGATCATCGACAACTACCGCAGGTTCGTGCGCCGCACCATCATCTTCAACGGCTGGAACTTCTCGGTGTCGCAGTTGATCGTCCCGTTGCCCTGGGTGATTCAGGCGCCGCGGCTGTTCGCCGGGCGCATCGACTTCGGTGACGTCGGACAGAGCGCGACGGCCTTCGGCAACATCCAGGACTCGCTGTCGTTCTTCCGCAACAACTACGACGCGTTCGCGGCCTTCCGGGCCGCGATCATCCGGTTGCACGGCCTGGTCGACGCCAACACGCGGGGCCGGGCCCTGCCGACGATCCTGGTCAAAGGCAGCGAGGAGGCGGCGGTCGAACTCCGCGACCTGGAGGTGCGCACGCCGAACGGGGACCAGCTGATCGACCCGCTCGACGTGCAGCTGGACCGGGGCGACTCGCTGGTGATCACCGGGCGCTCCGGGTCCGGCAAGACCACGCTGCTGCGCAGTCTGGCCGAGCTGTGGCCGTACGCGTCGGGGACGTTGTGCCGTCCCGACGGAGACAACGCGACGATGTTCTTGTCCCAGTTGCCCTACGTGCCGCTGGGCGACCTGCGCAGCGTCGTCTGCTATCCCAACTCGCCCGACGACGTCGCCGACGACCAGTTACGCGACGTGCTGGGCAAGGTCGCGTTGAGCCCGCTGATCGCCCGGCTCGACGAGGAGCAGGACTGGGCCAAGGTGCTCTCCCCCGGCGAACAGCAGCGTGTCGCCTTTGCCCGCATCCTGCTGACCAAACCCGAGGCGGTCTTCCTCGACGAGGCCACCTCCGCGCTGGACGAGGGGCTGGAATTCGCGTTGTACCAGCTGGTGCGCGCCGAGTTGCCCGATTGCGTGCTGGTCAGCGTCAGTCACCGGCCTGCCGTCGAGCAGCACCACGAACAACGGCTACACCTGCTCGGTGGCGGCGACTGGCGGTTGGGCCCGGTGGAGAAGGAGCCTGCGTCGGTCTAGCCGGCTGTCGGCCGGGCAGCCCTCGAGGCTGTAAATCTGCAGGACTGTACTCGCACTTTCCCTGCAGAATTGCAGGCCCAGCAGAATTACAGGCTCGGCGCGGGCGCCTGCGCCTCCCCGGCCCCGCGGGCCGCGTGCGCTCCCGCGCGGCGCCCGAAGAACGAACCCTCGCCCAGTTGCGTGCCGCTGGCGTACCCCTTGCCGTCCTGGGCGATGTTGGACGCGCAGGCGCCCACCGCGTAAAGCCCCGGGATGACGCTGCCGTCGGCGCGCTGCACCTCGCCGTCCACGGTGACCGCCAGCCCGCCGATGGTGAATCCGGCATACATCGCCTTGCCCAGCGACATGTCGAACGCGCCCCACGGACCCTTGTCCTGTGGCGCGAGGAATTCCGGTTGCTTGTGGAAGTCCGGGTCCTCGCCGCGCGCGGCGTAGTCGTTGTACCGGTCCAGCGTCGCCACCAGATTGCCCTGCGGGATGCCGAGCGCGGCCTCCATCTGGGGGACGGTTTCCCAGCCGTCGATCAGCGGCACCAGCGGCATCTTGGGGTGCTCGAGGTGCGCCTCGTCGACGATGAGGTACGCCGTGCTGTCCGGCTGGTCCATGATGAACCCGGCCGTCCTGGAATGGTAGGAGTCTTCGGCGACGAAGCGCTGGCCGAGCTTGTTGACGATGATCCCGGTCAGCAGGATCGACGGCGGGTAGGGCGGCGCGGAGATGAAGACCTGATCCATGTGCCGGGTGGCCCCTCCGGCCGACGCGCCCAACCGGATGCCCAGGCCGTCGTCGTAGGTGTTGCCGAGCACGAACGGCTTCTCGGCCAGTTTCGGGGTGTAGGTGGCCACCATGTCCGGGTTCATCACGAATCCCCCGGCGGCAATGATCACCGACTTCGCTTTCACCGCACCGGTTTCGGTGAAACGCTTCCAGGTGACACCGGTTACGGCGCCGGAATCGTCCACGACGAGCTGCGTGGCGCCGGTCTCGTAGCGGATCTGAACGCCCAGGCTTGCGGCGCGCTTGAGCAGCAGCTCGATCACCATGCTGGCGCCGCCGGTGTCGCCGGGGACGGGCACCTTGTGGCCGCGCGGCGCCGGCACCGCCTTCTCCAGGAACGGCCACACCTTCTCGTTGCCGGTGTACATCAAGCCCTCGGTGTTGGGCTGGATCACCGCCTTTCCCGGGAAGTAGCTGCGCTCGAACTGGAAGCCCAGGTCCTCGAGCCAGTCGAAGTGTTCGACGCTGCCGTCGCAGTAGGCGCGGATCTTGTCCAGCTCCGGCTCGCGCGAGACGGCGACCAGGTATTTGTACATCTCCTCGGGCGAATCGGGGTGGCCGGTGGCCAGTTGCACCGCCGTTCCCCCGCCGAGGTAAAAGTGGCCTCCGGCAAGGGAAGTGGTGCCGCCCGCCGCGGCGGCGCGCTCCAGCACCAGCACCCGTGCGCCGGCGGCCGCCGCGCTGACGGCCGCACACCCGCCTCCGATGCCGAACCCGATCACGACCACGTCGACGTCGTCGGACCAGGACTCCACCGTGTCCGCGCTGACCGTTGCTGGTGTCTCGGTGCTCATTGGCGCCACTCCTCCTCATCGCTGCGCTCTGCATCGTCGTTGGCGCGACTCATTGGCGCCACTCCTCCTCATCGCTGCGCTCTGCATCGTCGTTGGCGCGACTCATTGGCGCCACTCCTCCTCATCGCTGCGCTCTGCATCGTCGTTGGCGCGGCTCACCGTTGCTGCCGTTTGATGTAGTCGTAGAAAGCCCGCATCTCGGGCGAGACGTAGGCGATCTCGACGAATGGCACTCCCGCTTGGGGCGCCGACAGATAGGCGAACCGGATACCGCCGGGCATCACGCCCTGTTGCGCGACGGTGGCGCCATGGTCGCCGGCCCCGGCCAGCATCGCGTCGAACTGCTCGGGGCTGTCGGCCTCCGTGCAGATGTGGTGCAGTCCCGGTCCGGAGTCACGCAGAAAGTCACTATAGATGTTCTGGCCGCGGACCGGTGAGATCAACTCCAGTTGCATGTCGCCGAGGTAGCTCAAGGAGATGTCGGCGACGAAATCGGCCGGCGCGCCGAGGTAGCTGCAGCTGTCCGGAGCAAAGTGCACGCCGGGGATGCGAACCCATTTCCTGACTCCTAACAGGCCGGTGAGGGCCGTTTCGGTGGCGTCCAGGTCCCGGGTGACCCAGGCGATCTGCGTGGGCGCGTGAACGGAGAGGGTCATCGCCTCGCAGGATAGCCCAGCACGCGATCTTTGCCGTGACGGGCCGCGCCGCGCCGGTCGGTACCGGATGAACACGTTCTAATTCCGCCGCCGCCGAGGGCGCACGGTCGCGCGTCACGGCTGGCCGAACAGGCCGACCAGCAACTGGAGCTGGGCGTCGAAAACCGCTCCGGGCTCGGTCAGCGTGTCGGCGCCGTACTGGCCGAACACCTCCAGGCTGATGGCGCCCAGCACGCCCGCCCACAGCAAAAAGCATCTGGTGATCACTCGGTCGTCCCCTGGAAAGCCGAATTCCTGGCGGAGCCGCCGGAAATCGGACGACAGCGGCTGTGCCACAACGTCATTGGTTAACCGTATGTCTCCCGTGGCGATCCCGGCGGACACGGCGTCGAGGAAGGCCCCGACAACCCTGGTCCCGACCGCGACGGTGCGCTCCGCGGGGGCGTGATAGCCGGGAACGGGGCTGCCGTACAACAGGGCCCAGCGGGACGGGTGGGCAATCGCCCAGCCCCGCACGGCCCGCGCGATGGCGATGACGTCGTCGCTCCACAGTTCGCCGCCCGATTCGCGGGCCCGGTCCACGGTGTCGGCCAGGTCGGAATAGGCGTCGACCAGCAGCAAGGTCAACAACTCGTCGCGGCTGGCCACGTAGCGGTACACCGCCGAGGACACCATGCCCAGGTCGCGCGCGATCGCACGCAGCGACAGGCCCGCCGCGCCGCGGTCCACCAGGTGGCGGCGGCCCAGTTCGACGATCCGCGCCTCGATCTGTTCCCGCGACTCCTGGCGCTTCCCCACACGGCCAGTATCGCACAACCGAGATCACCGCTCTTGCTTTTCGGCGAAGGGCGTGGCACCGTGGTGGCAATTCGAGAGCGCCGCTCTCTGGTCTGTCGAGAGGACGCCACGGTGACCACCCACTATCAACAGCCGAACCGCGCCGCCCGGGCCGCCAACGTCGCGATCCGCTGGCTGGCCGAGATGGGGGTCGGCATCGCCGGGACCCGCGCGGTGCGGGTGCGGGGCCGCAAGACCGGGCAGCCGCGCACGGTGGCGGTCAACCTGCTGACCGTCGACGGCGTGCACTACCTCGTCTCACCCCGCGGCAACACGCAGTGGGCCCGCAACGTCCGGGCGGCGGGCGTCCTCGAGATGGGCCCGCGCTGGCACCGGGAGCGCGCCGCCGCCACAGAGCTGGACGACGCGGCCAAGCCCGACGTCCTGCGGCGGTACCTGGCCCGGTGGTACTGGCAGGTCAAAGATTTCGTCCCCGGCCTGACACCGGACTCCGGTGACGAGCAGTTGCGCGCCGCCGCGCCGGCGATCCCCGTCTTCGTGCTGGCCCCGGACGCCTCGCGCTGATCAGCGCGGGTTGGCGGTCGCGCCCAGGTCCTGGCGGACCTGGTCCGAGGCCGCCCGCCACGACACCGCGGCGGGGAAATCACCCCACATGCTGTTGAAGATCCCGACGATCTGCCCGGGTCCACCGTCGGGTGCCAGGTATACCGGTCCGCCGGAATCGCCCTTCATGCTCTGCACGCCGTGCGACATGGTGAACCACCCGTTGTTGACGCTCTCGACGGTCCCGCAGGTCTCACCGGTGACCACCCCGAAGTGGCACACCGGTTGGCCCGCCTGCACGGTGGCGGCCGGATTCGACTGCAGGGAGCGCCCGCCCGGCAGCACGGTGCTCGGCGTGACGCCGTCGTCCAGCACGATCGCCTCGTAGTCGTTGATGATCTGGTCGGTGGCGACCGTCGTTCCGCTGGGCGTGTTGTCCCGGAAGGTGGCCATCCGGCCGATCGCGTTGCCGCTCTTGTCGTAGACGGCTCCCCCGCCGCGGCAATGCCCGGCCGTGTACGCGACGCGCATCGTCGGGTCGACGTAGGCCAGAGTGCACAGCCGGTTGTCCTGCACGATCTCCATGCCCGGGTAGACCAGAGTGCCCTGCGCGCTGGCCGCAGCGGACGGCAACGCAGGCACGAAGGCCGCGACAATGACTGGGGCGGCGAATGCGCGCAATGCTCGGCGGCGCACCTTGGGCTCCGATCCGTCGGGGCCGAATCTCAACCTAATCGAGACTACGGCGTTACTTTCCCTTACGCAGGAGTCTTCGCGACGGTCGGCGCGGGCGTTACAGCGTCGTGACCATCGGGTCGGCGGCCCCGGTCCGCGCCGCCGCGCGCGGCACCCAGCCCGGCGGACCGAACACGTAGCCGAGCCGGTCGCGGTGGCGGCCGGCCGCTCGCCAGTCGCGGGCGATGGCGACGTATTCGCGCGTCTGCAGCTTCCAGATGTTGAACGTGTCGACCTGCTTGGTGAGCCCGTAGTGGGGGCGGAACACCTCCGGTTGGAAGCTGCCGAACAGCCGGTCCCAGATGATCAGGATGCCGCCGTAGTTCCTGTCCAGGTAGAGCTTGTCCATGCCGTGATGCACGCGGTGATGCGACGGCGTGTTGAAGACGAACTCGAACGGGCGCGGCAGTTTGTCGATTCGCTCGGTGTGGATCCAGAACTGGTAGATCAAGCTCACCGAGAAGGAAAAGAAGACCATCCACGGCGGAACCCCCAACCACGGCAAGGGAATCCACATCAGGACTTCGCCGCTGTTGTTCCACTTCTGGCGCAGCGCGGTAGCGAAGTTGAAATATTCGCTGGAGTGGTGCGCCTGGTGCGTGGCCCAGATCAGCCGTACCCGGTGCGCGACGCGATGGTAGGCGTAGTACAGCAGGTCGACGCCGAAGAGTGCGACGACCCACGTGTACCACCGGGACGACGGGAGGTGCCAGGGCGCCAGGTAGGCGTAGATCGCCGCATAGCCCAGCAGCGCCAGGGTCTTCCAGCCCCCCGTCGTGGCGACCGACACCAGGCCCATCGAGATGCTCGCCATGGAGTCGCGGCTCAGGTAGGCCCCGGAACCCGGCCGCGTCTCGCCGACGTCCGGTGCGATGCGTTCCAGCTTGCGGGCCGCGGTCCATTCCAGCGTCAGCAGCAGCAAAAAGAATGGGATAGCAAACAATACGGGATCCCGCATTTGGGGCGGGAGCGCGGACAGGAAACCCGAAACGGAACTCACCCACACAGACTATTGCGTCCGGCTATTGCGTCCGGGGAATTCGCGGATCCGGTCGGCTCGGCGCCGGCGCGAGACCTGCGGGCGTCGGGCGCGCCGCCGCGCCGCGTCGATGGCCGCCACCGTCACGGCGTGGTGAGACGATTGCGCGATCCGAGCCGCCGAGCGGCTCGGATCGGTGAAGTGTCGGGCGTTGACCGCTGTGCTGGTGATCGGCTCCGGGTTCGCCGGACTGTGGGCGGCCCTGGGCGCCGCGCGGCGGCTCGACGAACTCGCCGTCCCCGCGGGCACGGTCGACGTCACCGTGGTGAGCGAGCGAGCTGCCGAACGGGCTCGGCGGGCTGTTCGGCCCGCAACGGGCCGCCCCGCGCGTGGTCCTCGTCGACCACGGCGCGATCGGCTCGGACATGGGCCCTTCGGCACTGCCGGTGATCCGGCAGGCGTTGTCGGATAACGGCATCGACACCCGGATGGGGGCGAGCGCGTCACCGCGGTCGCGGAAAGGGGTGTGTCGCTGTCGTCGGGCGAGCGCCTCGAGGCCGCCACGCTGGTGTGGTGCGCCGGGATGTGGGCCAGCCCATTGACCGCGTGGCTGCCGGTGACGGGCGACGGGCTGGGCCGGGTGCCGGTCGACGGCTACCTGCGCGTCCCCGGGATCGCATCGCTGTTCGCCGCGGGTGACGTGGCGGCCGCCCGCCTGGACGAAGAACATCTGTCGGTGATGTCGTGCCGGCACGGACGTCCGATGGGTCGCCACGCCGGCTACAACGTGATCAGCGACCTGTTCGATGAGCCGATGCTGCCGCTTCGAATACCTTGGTACGTCACCGTTCTCGACCTCGGACCGGCCGGCGCGGTCTACACCCGGGGATGGGACCGGGCGGTGGTCTCGCGGGGCGCGCAGGCCAAGGCCACCAAGCGGGCCATCAACACCCCGCGCATCTACCCGCCGCTGACCGGTGACCGCGCGGCCCTGCTCGCCGCGGCCGCGCCGCAGCTGCAGGGCCGCCCCTAGCCGGCCCGGCCGGTGCTCAGTCCGGCTGTTGCGCCGTCTCCCCCGCGTACCACTGCACCGTGCGGACCCCCGGCTGCAGGGACAGTTCGGCCACCAACCGCTCGAGCTTGGCCGGGGTGTGGCCGTCCATGAGCAGATGCGCGCTCAGGGTGACCTCGTCGTCGCCGGTCTGGCGGGCGTGGATGCCGCGCAGGGTCATGTCGTTGCTGCTGGCGTGCTGCACGACCTGGGCGCGCACATACGTTTCCGCCTTGCGGCGGCAGGTCACTTGTACCAGGTACGGCTGGAGGCCCTCGTCGTCTTCGACGTTCTCGTCACGGTCGATCAGCCGCCCGAGCGGGCGCCCGAACACGTGGATCGCGAGGACCGTGCCGGTGCCGATCACCGTGAAGGTCAGATGTCCCGACGCGGCCAGCACACCGACCGCCGCCGAGCACCACAGGGTGGCCGCGGTGTTGAGCCCGCGCACGTTGACCCCCTCGCGCAGGATCACCCCACCGCCCAGGAACCCGATCCCGGACACGACATAGGACGCGACCCGGGTGGGGCTGGTGTCCTCGGTGGCGGCCGCGTAGAGCACGAACAGGGTCGCGCCGGCGGCGACGAGCGCGTTGGTGCGCAGCCCGGCCCGGCGCGCCCGCCATTGCCGCTCCAGGCCGATGAGGGCGCCGCAGCCGACCCCGACGGCCAGTCGCACCGCGAAATCGGCGACGCTCAGCGTCTGCATGACGGCACTTCCCCTCCCCTGCGCAGCATTGGGCACCGCCGCCGGGCCGGTGCCGGACCGTGTTGATCCGAGGCACCTAACCACGGGCAGGTGAACGGGAGGTGGACCCCGCGCGAACCCGATCGCACCGCGGCCACCGGCCGGACATCTGTGCGCCGCCCAATGGTCAGGCCGCATCCGACTGGGCCCGTTGACTATTCGTCACCCGCCCTGAATGCCCGGTGTCTAATGCGTCGCGGCGAGTCGTTGTGGACAGTAGTACTTCGCCGAGATCGCCACGAACAGGGTGGCGTGGTCCGCGCTCAATCCCGGATTACCGTCTTGCAGGCTGCGGACGAGCTCAGGGCCTGACTTGCCACTGTCGATCCAGCCGCATACGGCTTTGCCGAAAGCGATGGCCTTGTCGGGGGTGGTGTAGGTGAGGCCCGCGTCGCGCACCGTCGCCAGGAAACCCGTGTCGTCGAACGCGTCGTCCGGGCTCGCGGACGCGGGTGCGGCGCACGCGATCAAGAACGAGACGCCGAGCAGCGCCGGTAACCGTCTCATGCCGCCGCCACCCCTGTTCGTCAGGCCTTGGACAGCTGGTGGGGGCAGTAGTACTTCGCCGAGATCAACGCGAAATTGGACGCGTTCTCCATGTCCATCCCGGGGTTGTGCACCTTGACGTCGTGCACCACTTGCAGGCCGCTCTCGCCGTTGTCCAGGAAGGAACACACCGCCCTGCCGGCGGCGACGGCGCCCTCCCGGGTCGCGAAGGAGATGCCGGCCTGGTTCAGTGCGGCGACGAACCCCGCGTCGTCACCGTCCGGTTCCGGCGGCGGGTCCGCATACGCAGGCGCGGCGAAACCGATCATCGCCGCCGTGCCGAGAAGCGCAACGAACATTTTCATGATTTACTCCTTCCCTCGTGTCGAGGAAATTGTGCCGCCTGGTCTTCGACCGAAACCGCAGACCAGAAAAACTCTACCGTCGACGTTGCTGGATTAGCTGTGCCACCGCCATTCTCACAGCTGGTTCAGCGCTTTTTTCGCTCTCCGAGAAAACACCCTGAACTGCGTTTATGGCCTCACGCGCCGCCGATTTCGGCGCCGGATGCGGTGGGGGCGCGGTCGCCGGCCCTGCCCCGGAAAATGGTTGCCTCCTAAGTCATCTGCGCTTCTGAGGGCACGACTTTGGGCTTGCCCTTGGACAGGTGAACGGCGTGAATGCCGGGTTTTCTGGCCAGTTGCTCGAGCAGTGCGTCGAGCCCTTCCTGGTCGACATTGTGATGTTGCACGCTTTCGGGCTTTTCCGAAATCTGTGCGACCACCTTTTTCAGTTTCTCCGGCGAGGTGCCGTCCTTCAGCTCTTTGAGCGGGGTGAGGCGGCCGCGGACGCCGGCACGGTTCGCAACCGTGGGAGCGCCCGCGCCGAAAGCGCTGCCGAGCATGCCCGCCACCGACATCGAGCTGAGCAGCCCGCCCTCGCCGAGGGCGGCCGCCGGCACCGCCTCCGGTCCGGCCGCCGTCAACGCGGCGGCGACGGTCCGGATGGCCGGGGTGGCCGAGGCCCAGCTGGGAGGTACCGTCAGCGACCCGACCAGGGTGCCGCGGCCCAGGCTCGCCGCGACCGGGCTGACCGCGTTGTACAGCGTGCCGCGCCCGAAGCCCAGCGCTCCGAGCCCGGCGCCCAGCGCGTCCTTCGGCAGCGCGCCGTACGCGACGGGCGGGGCGAACTTGAGCCACTGCGACAGCGGGAAGTTGATGAGCAAACCGATGTCGTTGAACGTCGTGGTGATGCCGAGGGGAATCTTGACGGCGTTGTACACGGCCGCGTACCACGCGCTCCCGTTCGGGACGATCTCCAGGAGGTTCTTGCCGAGGGCCTGGTACCAGTTGGCGAGCCCGGCGAGATATCCGAGTGGCCCGGCCGCCGGAGTGAACGGGGGAATGATCGAGCCCAGGGTCGCCGCCGCGTTGGCGGCCGGGGTGGCGGAGGCGGCGCTGACCGCGGCGGCCTGCGTCGTCGAGCCCGAGCCGTTGGTGGTCGCCGGCGCCTGGGTGAACGCGGTCAGCTGGGTGGTGGCGGCCTCCGCCTCGGCGACATAGGTGTCCATCGCCAGGGCGTCCTGGGCCCACATCTCGGCGTACTGCGCTTCGGTGGCCGCGATCGCGGCGGTGTTCTGCCCGACGATGTTGGTCGCCACCAGCGATACCAGCTGGGTCCGGTTGGCCGCGACCTCCTCCGGTGGCACCGTCGCCCCGAACGCCGTCTCGTAGGCGGCCGCCGCCGCGGTGGCCTGGTTCGACGTGTGCGCGGCCTGGGCGGCGGTGGTCTGCATCCAGGCCAGGTACGGCGTGACCGCGGCCACCATGCTCACCGACGAGGGGCCCACCCACGGTCCGCTGCTCAGCGTGTCGATCACCGACGAGTAGGCGGAGACGGTGGACTGCAATTCCGAGGCGAGTGTGTCCCAGGCCGCAGCCGCGGCGACCATCGACTCGGCGCCCGGGCCGGCGTACATGCGGCCCGAGTTGAACTCCGGCGGAAAGGCTCCGTAGAACATCGCTATACCCCTTGCCTGGTCGTGTCGGTCATCGCGGTCAGTCCTCGAGCGCCGGGATCACGATGATGGTGGCGGTGGCCGCCTCGGCTTCGATGACGCCGCCCAGCGAGCCCGCCGCCACGGAACCTCCCGAGGAGTAGGTCGCCCCCGCGGCCACGGCACGCCCCGCCAGGCTGGACAGGGCCATCTGACTGAAGACGCCGCCTTCGGGAGCCAGCGAGGCGGTGGGCGCGGCGGCGATGTTGGGAAACACCGAGGCGAGCGTCCTGATCGCCGGTGCGGCCTCGGTCCAGCCCTGCGGCACCGACATGCTTCCGACCAGGGCGGCCCTGCCCATCGACGCCGACACCGGCGCACCGCCGACGGCGGCGCTCAACATCGGCTTGACGGCGCCGCTGGTCAGCGGCGCCAATGCGCCGGAGATGGCTTTGGGGCCGGCGAGATAGGCGGCCGCGCTTTGCCCGTTCTGGCCCCACGCGTACACCTGCCCGAAGGACAGGAACGGGCCGCCGGGGATGGTGCTCCACGACTGGGGCGAATAAATGCCGGTGAGCGCGCCGAAGATCGAGTTCCAGTTGTTCAGCGCGTTGGGCAGAGTCGAAGGCAGCGTGAGTCCCGGCGTCGCCGCGTTGGTGGTCGCGCCCGTCGCCAGGCTCTGCAGCGCGCCCGGGACGGAGCTCGTCAGCTGCGACAGCTGGCTACCGATGTTGAGGCCGCCCGAGGTGCCCGATCGGCTGACGGCGGCCGCCTGCATCGGCCCGCCCGAATTGTTGGTCGTCTGAGGCGGGTCGAGGAACGGGATCAGCTGTGCGGCGGCCGCCGACGAGCCGGCGTAAGCGTACATGGCGGCGGCGTCCTGGGCCCACATCTCGGCATACTGGGCTTCGGTGGCGGCGATCGTCGGGGTGTTCTGCCCCAGGATGTTGGTGGCGATCAACGCCATGAGCAACGCGCGATTGGCCACGATCACCGGAGGCGGGACCGTCGCCGCGAAGGCCGTTTCGTAGGCGGCGGCGGCAACCTTGGCCTGGGCGGCCGCCTGCTCGGCCTGCGAGCCGGTGGTACTGATCCACGAGACGTAGGGGGTGGCCGCGGCCGCCATCGCGATCGAGGAGGGACCCACCCACGGCCCCACGGTCAAGCCCTCGACCGTGGAGCTGTACGACGCGGCCGTCGACCGTAGTTCGGCGGCCAGGTCGTCCCAGGCCGCCGCCGCCGCCAGCATCGGGCCCGACCCCGGACCGACATACATCCGCCCAGAATTGATCTCCGGCGGAAGCGCGCTGAAATCTATCACCTGTCTACCTCCGGTCCTTTCAGGTAGCCGTCATCGTAATGACGACGCGCGTAGCCCTGCCCCCAAAACTGTCCGAGCTCTTATGGAATCCAAAAAAACGTGGTTTCTGCGTCTCAAAAGCTTTGCTGCAGATCTTATTTTTGGCAGATCTGCGCAATCTCGGGCTCATCGAGGTGCCACGATATTGAGGCGTTGTTCCAGCGGAGTAAGCACAATGTTACGAACATGTGTCACGACGAGGCGGGCGGTGGAGAGAACGCTTTCGGTCAGTGACCATGCTCAAGGCGAGATGCCTTATCTTTCAGTGTGTTCCGCGTCGCACGCGCCACCGACAGCAGCTCGCTACGGTGATGCCCCGCGTCATACGAATGAGCGACGAAACCCAGGTTCAACGACGACAGACCGCGTGCGCTGTCCGTTTCTTTTGGGGACAAAAAGAATTTTCTTCCGCCGCCATTTTGGTAATCCAAATACAATTTTTCCACAGGGCCAAGTAAGGCCAGTCGTCACTAGCTTTTGGAGCCGGTTTTGCGCGATTGAGGGAGTCCAGCCTTTCGGCCATGGTTATTTTCCCGCAACGAACCCAAACCCGTCGCCGCCGGCGGTGCCCCGGACGTCAACGGGATGCGCGGTCCGCCGGCGGGTGCCTGCCGGCTCGAGCCAGCGGGCGGCCGCAGTCCACCGGGCTGACACATCCCCGGTGCCCGGTCTGCAGCGCAGCACCATGAGTGCCCCTATGGCTTTCGGCCTGCGGCACGGGCGGGTAAACAGCAAACGTCACCATCGCTCCCCGGGATGTCACCACGTAGGTTAGCGAGGCATAGCTGCGCCAGCGCTGATTAGCTGCTGTGTGTTTCCTGCCAAGTCGCTTTGCCCCGTTCGCTCTGCTGAGCCAGCCGAAATAGCGCCCCACCGGATCACCCGAGCCGGCGTGCGTCGTTGCCCGACGCATCCCGTGGCCGTCGGGCGGGGACTAGCGCGGAGTCCGGCGAGTTACCCACCGGAGGCCGCTGAGCGGCTGCCGAACGCGCCGCGCCGAGGCCGTGGATAGCAATCAGACAGCAGCTGGTCACAGACACCGCTTCCGCGGGTCACAGACACAACAATGCAGGTCAAACACGCGTTTCACGAGTTTGCCCGAGGCCGTGCCCCATGCACCTCACCTGCTCTTGTCGCTGCTGCTGCCGTCCCCGAGTTGCTCGGGGCAGAAAGACCGGGCGGCGGCTTCGGCGAATTTGGCGGCACCGTCCAGGGTGAATCCGGGGTTCAGCTCGCGGATGTCCTTGAGGATCTCAGGCTCGCTGGTGCCCGCACTGGCCATGCCGCAGACCGCTTGGCCGGCTTTGACGGCGCGGCCCGGATCGTGGAAGGCGATGCCCGCCTTGCGGATGGTCATCAGGAAGGCCGCCGTATCGCCGTCATCGGAATCGGCGTGAGCCAGCGGGCTGACGGCGAGAACGGTGGCGAGGCCGGCCGATGCGGTGAGAAGTTTGAGCGTCATGGCGTGTCCTTTGTCCGTGATGTCAACCGGGTCCTGGATTTTGGTGAGTCCTTGGTTGTGGCCGGCCCTTGCCGCCCGACGGCGGTCTCGACCGGTCGTGGGTCAACCTGCTGCAGGTGGCCGCGTGATGATGCGGGGGCGGAATCCGTAGATCGGGGCGCTGAACTCGTCTTCGTGCGGCCCGGTCATGCCTGCCAGGGGCAGGCCGGGCATGCCGACGGGCCCGGTCTCTTCCATCACCATGGGGGTGGCGTTGCTCAGGCTGTGGTAGGCCCCGGCGCCGATGCGGCTCGTGGCAGCTGCGACCGGGTTGACCGTCGCCCCGCTCGCACCCCAGGCCGGGGGCACCGATACGGCCCCGACCAGGCTGGCGTGCCCGAGCTGAGCCGACACCGCCGCGGCCGAAAGACTCGGCAGGCCCGGGGCCGCCCCGATCGGCCCGGTCAATGCCAGCCCCGCGGCCAGGTCCGACATGTCGAACGAGGCGCCGCCCTGGGTGGCGAACAGGAAGCTGTACGCCGTGACCGAGTCGATCATCGACGTCGGGTTCATCATCCCGTTGGTGGTCAGCGCGTTGGAGAAGTTGGAGATCGTGTTGTTGTTGAGCGCGCTGCCGAACAGCGTGCCGGTGTTTCCGTCCAAGAGGTTGAGCAATCCGGCCAGGCCCGTGGTGGAGGTGCCCGTGTTGGGTGCCAAGCCCAGCCACGCGAAGAGATCGGACGACGATGCGGTGGTCGCCGACGCGGTGGTCGCCGAGGTGGAAGCGGCCTGTTTGGCGCCCTGGGTCGACCCCCCGGAGTTGGTGGTGGACGGCGGTGCGGTCAGCGAAGTCAACCGGGTTGCCGCCGCCGACGCGCTGGCGTAGCCGTTCATCGCAGCGGCGTCCTGCGCCCACATGGATCCGTACTGGGCTTCGTTGGCCGCGATCGCCGCGGTGTTCTGCCCGACGATGTTGTTGGCCACCAACGTCGCCAGCTGTGCGCGGTTGGCGGCGATCACCGGCGGGGGCACCGTCTCGGAAAATGCCGTCTCGTAGGCGGCTGCCGCGGCGTCGGCCTGGGCGCCGGCCTGTTCGGCCTGTTCCGCCGCAAGGGCGAGCCATTCCAGGTAAGGCCGCGTCGCAGCCGACATCGACGTCGATGACGGGCCAAGCCAGCTCTCGTCGGTCAACGCCGTGATGACCGAACCGTAAGCGGCTGCCGTGGAGCGCATTTCGCCGGCAATCCGGTTCCAGGCGGAGGCCGCGGCGGTCATCGACGCCGAGCCCGGCCCCGAATACATCCGGGCGGAGTTGATCTCCGGCGGCAACATCGCGAAATCCAGCATGACTCTTCTCTCCTGCATTCTCCGAAAGCGGCTATCCGGCCGCCGGCGGGCGCGGGATCACGACCGGGCGGAACCCGTACTTCGGGATAGCGCGGCGACGCCCGGCCGCGCCGGTGATCGGCCCCGCGAAGCCACCCGGCCCCCCCGCGGCCGGCGAGGAGCCGATGTCGCTCAAGCCGGTGACCGGCGTCGCCGCGTCAGCGGGGCTGATCGCCGCCGCCGACGCCCAACCGGGTGGAACCGACACCGACCCGACCAGGCTGGCATGGCCCATCGCGGCGGACGCCGTGGACGCGGTGGACGCCGCGGACCCCGCGGATACCGCGCCCATGAGCCCCACCCCGGGTAGCGGTAGCACTTCCGAGCTCGCCGCGGCGATGTCGCCCAGACCCTTGAGCAGCCCACCGGCTTTGGCGGCGCCCAGGAAGCTGAAACCCGCGACCGACCCCAGGATGAAATTCGGTGCGTAAGGACCACCCGCGAGGGCTCCGTTGACAACCGTGCCGGAGAAGAAATTGCTGGCCAGGAAGTCCGCCACAGCCGAGCCGTTCGTGTCGTTCAGGGTGGCTGCCAGCCACGACGAAACCGATCCCCACGACAACGAGGACGACCCCGCGGGCGCGAGGCTGGACTGCACGGTGCCGGCCGGCGTTCGTCCCGCCTGGGTGACCGCCGCGGTCTGGGTGGTGACCCCGTCGGTCCGGGTGCCGGTCGGCGGGGCGGTGAGTGGAGTCAATTGGGTGGCCGTCGTCGAAGCGCTGGCGTAGCCGTTCATCGCGGCGGCGTCCTGGGCCCACATGGCGGCGTATTGGGCCTCGTTGGCCGCGATCGCCGGGGTGTTCTGGCCGAAGACGTTGGTGGCCACCAACATCGCCAGCTGTGCGCGGTTGGCGGTGACAACGGGTGGGGGGACCGTCGCCGCGAACGCCGACTCGAAGGCGGTCGCGGCTGCGAAAGCTTGGCCCGCGGTCTGCTCGGCCCGGGTGGCGGCGGTGTCCAACCATGTCAGGTACGGTGTGGCCGCGGCCAGCATCGACATCGACGATGGGCCCAGCCAGCCGGTGCTCGTCAGCTCCACGATCACCGATCTGTATGACGCCGACGCCGAACGCATCTCGGCGGCGATCGTGTTCCATGCGCCGGCGGCGGCCAACATCGAACCGGATCCGGGACCGGAATACATTGTGGCCGAATTGATTTCGGGCGGTAGCGCGGCGAAGTCCAACATTGTTGCCCCTGCCGGGTTAACGGGCCGCGGCCGCGTTGGCTGCTTCGGTGGCGGCATACGATCCGGCGCTGGCCGCCAATGTGGCCACGAACTTCTCGTGGATTTCGGCGGCCTGGGCGCTCAATGCCTGGAAGGTCTGAGCGTGCCGGGCGAACTGAGCGGCCGTCAGCATCGACACGATGTCGGAGGCGGCAGGTACCACCCCGGTCATCGGCGGGGCGGTGGCGGCGTGCTCACCGGCCAGCGTCGAACCGATCTGCTGAAGGCGAGCGGCAGCAGCGGCCAAGGATTCCGGCTGCGCGGTAACGAACAGCATTCCAAGTCTCCTCACAGGCCCGTAGGCGCCGATGCAGGCAGCCTAGATGAAAATGACAATCGTTTCTATCGCACGGGTAAACTGTCGTTCCGACCGGGTGGTTGCTGGCCGTTCCGGGAGTCCCAGCCGTGACGGCCCGCGCTTAGCTTAGCTTAGCCAAAGCTTAGGTGCTTCATGCAAGTGAATTGCAAGAAAATTACACTACGTACAACGACGGCGGTCATCACCAGAGGTTGAAAGTGCCGGCTTTTAGGACTCGCTCAGAGTTTGGGAGCGGCCACGGTCGGATCGAGATGGTCGTCGAACTCGGGATGCGGACTATCGCCTGGGCTCATTTCGGTCCTCACCTCCTCGCGGCCGGGGCATACGCTGATGCCGTCAGGGCACTTCGGAAGTGTGAGCCCGAGCGGGAAATCCCGGGAGCCGCACCTCTCTCGTCAGAGCTTTGGCACCACACGGCGTATTCGGCCGGAGCCGAAAGCCACTTGGGCTCAACCCTTAAGCCGGGAGGAGCTGTCCTGACCCTGGGCGTCTTTCGACGTTCGAGGTCAGTGGCCTGTATCCGCGTGGACGCCTCACCTAGCGAGGTGCCTACGTGCACGATTCTTACACTCCAAGGCGCCGGGAGTCAATGCGGCGGCGTGCCTCACCTACTTTGAGCGCGTGGCCGGTGGTGATGCCTCAGCTATTTTGAGCGCGTAGCGCGGAAGGCTTGCCCGGTATGGAGGGCAAGATCGACATGGCCGCAAGACGGCAGGTAACCAACAAACTGCGAGGTCAGTACGGCAAGGCGTGCAAGGCGGACAAGACCAAGATCCTGGATCGGGTGGTGGCCACCACCGGGATGGGCCGTTCGACGGCCCGGCGGATGCTGACCGGCCCGAGACTGGTGGATCCGGCCGAGCAGGTCGACAGGCGATCGTTGCGGGCGCGGGGCTTCAGCGACGACGCCAGGGCGCTGCTGGAGCACGTGTGGGCGTTGATGGGCATGCCGTGCGGCAAGTACCTGGTGGTCATGCGTGATCTGTGGCTGCCGTTGCTGGAGAAGGCCGGTGATCTGGACAAGCCGTTCGCCACCGAGGCGGCCATGGCCGGGGTGAAGGCGATGAGCGCGGCCACCGTGGACCGCTACCTCAAACCCGCCCGGGATGCGATGCGCATTAAGGGCATCTCGACAACGAAACCCTCACCGCTGCTGCGGAATTCGATCGCCATCCGCACCTGCGCCGATGAGGCGCCCAAGGTCCCGGGGGTGATCGAGGCCGACACCGTGGCGCACTGCGGCCCGACGCTGATCGGCGAGTTCGCCCGCACCCTGACGATGACCGACGTGGTCATCGGCTGGACCGAGAACGCTTCGATCCGCAACAACGCCTCCAAGTGGATCACCGCTGGCATCGAGGAGTTACAGCGGCGGTTCCCGTTCCCGATGGTGATCTTCGATTCGGACTCGGGGTCTGAGTTCATCAACCACGAGGTCGCTAACTGGCTGCAGGCCCGCGACATCGAACAGACCCGCTCGCGGCCCTACCAGAAAAACGACCAGGCCCATGTGGAATCCAAGAACAACCATGTGGTGCGCAAACACGCCTTCTACTGGCGCTATGACACCCCCGAGGAGCTGGAGCTGCTCAACGAGCTGTGGCCGGTGGTGTCGCTACGGTGCAACTTTTTCACCCCGACCAAAAAGCCCGTCGGCTACACCACCACAACCAACGGTCGCCGCAAGCGCGTCTACGACAAGCCGGCCACCCCGTGGCAGCGCCTACAGGAATCGGGTGTCCTTGATGCGCAACAGCTTTCAAACGTGGCCACCCGAATTGAGGGCATCAACCCCGCCGATCTGACCCGCCAGATCACCACCATCCAGATGCAGCTGCTGGACCTGGCCAAAGCCAAGACCGAGGCCCTCGCCGCCGCCCGCCACATCGACCTGCAAGCATTACAACCGTCAATCAACCGATTGGCCAAGGCGAAGTAATGCAAGCCCCCCACGCGCTCACTATGCGTGAGGCACCAGCCACCGCTTCGCGCTCACTTTTACGTGAGGCACCTCGTGCGGCGCGACGTGCCTCACCGGCTTTGAGCGCGGAGCACGGTACGGCTTGCCCGATGTGGCGGCAAGTACACGGTGGTCATCGAGCAGGCCGAGCCGAAGGCGATGAGTGCGGCGACGGTGGAGCCAACCTCAAACTACTCCGGCTTCTTCTCGGCCACGGCCGCGCCGAGGCCCTCGGCGAGGTCCTCACGGGTCAGTTCCTTGAAGCGGCGCAGTTGCGCCTCGCTGAACTCGGTGAGATCGCTGGACAGCACCGCGTCGAGATCGTCGTCGTCCAGGCGGAAGCTGCGGTGGTCGCGGGCCTTCTCCACGACGTTGCGGACAAACCCCGCATTGCCCAGGATGTCGATGCCGCGGATCAGGTCCCCGTCCTCGGAGTAGCTCTCGTCGAGGTAGAACTTCGTGTATGAGGGCAGCAGCGCCTCGGCCGCTTCGTCGGTGATGACGTCCTCGTTCTCCGCCCCCATCAGTTTGGTCAGCGCGACCAGTTCGTTGGGGGTGTAACTGAAGAATTCGATCACCGTCGAAAAGCGCCGCCGCAGACCCTGGTTCACGTCGAGCATCTTTTCCATCGCCTTGGCGTAGCCCGCACCGAAGACCACCAACTCGTCGCGGTGATTCTCCATGTACAGCAGCAGCGTGTTGATGATCGCGTTCCCGTACGGGTCGCCCTGGGAGTAGCCCTTTTCGTGCAGGGTGTGCATCTCGTCGAAGAAGACCGCGCCGCCCAGGGCGCCCTCGAGCATTTCCTCGGTGTTCTTCTCCGCGTCGGCCATGTACCGGCCCAGCAGCTTGGTACGGCTGGTTTCCACCACCAACGGCTTGCGCAGCACCGTCAACCCGCACAGTTGCTTGCTGAAAGCTCTTGCCACCGAAGTCTTTCCGGTTCCGGGAGGGCCAAGCAGCAAGGTGTGCCGCGAGGTCACCGGCACCGGAAGACCCATCTTGGCGCGGGCCAGGTTCACCTTGGTCGTCGACTTGATGAGCTTGATCTCGCGCTTGGCGCGCTCCATGCCGAGCATCGCGTTGAGCTCGGCATCCCCTTCGGCGAGGTATTTTGACGCCGCCTCCGCGTGGCGAGCGGCCTCCGTCTGGGCGCGGGTCGGCGCGCTGTCGGGGTCCCACGGGTCGGTGCGGGCCTCGATGGTCTCTGGATCGGTCAGAATCAGCCGGAAGTTGGGGTTGTCCAACGCTTCGCGGGCCGGGGTGAACTTCGGGTCGCGCGAGTAGACCCGGCGCAACAGTTCGACGGCCTCCTCCTCGCGCCCGACGTGGCGCAGGCACATGCCCTGGGTGTAGAGGGCGATGTTGGCGGCTCCCGGCACGCGGTCGCCCTCGACGGCGTCCTGTCCGCGCCGGAATGCCTCCTCGAAGACGCCGAGCGATGCCAGGGCGGTGGTTGCCATCGCCGCCCCCGCCGCCTTCAACTCGGGGTGGCGCCAGGTCTTCCCCTCGGGAAATTGGGCGAGCACATCGGGCCAGCGTCCGGTGCGGAAGAACAGCACCCCGCGCACGTAGTTGAACAGTTCCTCGTCGAAGGCGTGGCGTGGCTCGATGCTGTCGAGCAGCTTGGCCGCCTCCTGGTAGCGTTTGGCCTCGGCCAGAACGGCGGCGTAGGCGCACGCCAGCGACTCGACGCTGGTGACGGCGAGCTTCAGGAACAGCCCGTCGGACACCTCGGGACGGAACTGCAGGTCCGTGACACCCAGGCGGCGGGTTTCCCAGCCGAAGGTCCGCACCGCCGCCCACGCGCCGGACAGCACCTCGATGCTCTGCTCACCGGCGAGGATCCGCGCCAGCCAGCCGTCGCACATCGCCGGGTCAAGGCTGGTCGCGGTGGTGAACATCTGCGCCGCCACCTGCGGGTTGTTGCTGGGCTG
Source organism: Mycobacterium cajalii (assembly GCF_045809005.2). Taxonomy (NCBI): domain Bacteria; kingdom Bacillati; phylum Actinomycetota; class Actinomycetes; order Mycobacteriales; family Mycobacteriaceae; genus Mycobacterium; species Mycobacterium cajalii. Next base: position 3,066,185 of record NZ_CM141436.1, on the reverse strand, counting down.
GAGCCCGTTGACGGAAATTCCGGACGCCAACAAACCGGCGACCATGGCGTTACGGGCGTCCTCGGCGGTGGTCTGCGGGCGTGTCATTGCCCCGTGGGCACGCTTTCCGCGTCGTCCCGCACCTGGCCCACCGGCAGCACCAAGTCGTCGTCGTGGAGGAACTCACGGCTCGGTACGTCGAGCAGGGACCGGGTCGTCGGGGCGGGCAGGCTGGCGCGCACCGCGGCCAGCTGGCGGCCGGTGAGCCGGTTGAGGCCCGCGGACAGCTCTTTGGGCAGCCGGCCCTCGCTGTGGTACCGCACCCAGGCCGACAGCCGGGGCTGACCGCTGCGGGTGTTGAGCCGGATCGTGATCACGGTCGCACCGACGTCCGGGTCGTCGGTGAGCAGAAGCTCCTCCAGCGACTCGGTGGTGATGTCCGACGGCGTCAACCAGAAGCTGGTCGCGAAGCCGTTGAAATGCTTGAGATGGCGCCAGCCGGGGCGGCTCCAGGTCGCTTCCAGATCGGCCAGCACGGCTTTGTCGACCTCGGCGAGTTCCTCGGCGGTCAGCGGCTTGGCCACACAACTCTGCCCATCGAGATCCTGGGCGATCCGTTCGGTCGCCGCCACCAGCGTCGATGCCAGCGAATCGCGGGCCGCTACCGCGGCGACATTGCGCTGTGGGTCCATCCTCAGCACCAGCCAGGTCTTGCGCACGTACGAAGTCGGGCGATCCCCGACCAGCCCCCACTCCTCGGGGCCCCAGTCCTCGAGCGCCGACAGTTCCGCCGCGTTGCCCCCGCGGCGCACCTTCACGGTGACGATGTCGACGTCATCGAGGTGGATGTCGAACTGCTGCAGCTGTTCGGCGACCGCCTGCACCGGCAGCGTTGCCGACGTCGCACGGTGGCGGTGGCGCGCCGCCGAGTCGTCTTCGCCGCTGTCGATCCCGATCACGGCGACCAGATGGCCGGCGTACTCCCGCACCCCGACCTTGTCGCGCCCGAAGCGGCGCTGGTAGTCGACGGCCGGCGTGCACCCGGTGGCCAGCGCGGTGCCCGGGTCGGCGGACCAGTCCCACACCCAGGCGGCCAGTCCCGAGATCACGGTGATCCCGTGGTAGGTGATCAACGACAACAGGGTGACCAGCGCGGCGAGCCCCACGCCGACCCACCACGCCACGTGGTGATCGGCCTGCCAGGAATCCGGGCAGTGGCTTGCCACTATCAGGATCGCGATGTCGACCACGAACACCGCGGTGACCCGTGGCCAGGACAACGACAAACCAAACCTGCGCTGAGCCTTCATTACCGTCCCGCCCTCATCGCTGCTTACGCGATCGCTTCATCAACATCGTGACACCAAACACCGCGCCGCCGATCAGCAGCGCCGCGGTCAGCCCCCCTGCGGCAACCCAGACCGGCACCTCGTCGCGAGGGGGGGCCGGCTTGGGTATGTTCAGCGGCGCCGAAAGCTGTTGCGGCGGCTTTGCCGGGCCTTCGGGGACGTCCCAGGTCAACGCGGCCACCGGGTCAACGACACCGTACCCGACCTGGTTGTCCACGCCGCGCGCGGGCGCCCGCGCCGTACGGGTCAACCGGTTGATGATCTGGTGGGACGTCAGCTCGGGATACTTCGCACGCACCAGGGCGGCCACCCCGGACACGATCGCGGTCGAGAAGCTGGTTCCGCTCGGGACCAGCAGCGTGTTGTCCGGCCCGTCGATCGCGTTGATCAGGCCGTCGTCCCGCGGCGACAGTCCGACCACGTCGGTGCCCGGCGCGGCGATCCCGACCCAGGGACCGGCGATACTCGACGCGCCCTGTCCCTGACCGCCCTGGGTGAGCGGGCGACCGTCGTTGTTGACCGCCCCGACCGTCAGGACGTAGTCGCTGAACCAGGACGGCGTCACGACGGTGGTCACGGCGCTCCAGTCGCGCGGATCGTTGGGCTGCAACGGATCGAACAGCGGGTTCTGCTTGCAGTCCTTTTTGCTGCTGTCGCCCGCGGCGGCCACGATGACGACGTTCTTGTCGACCGCCGCGTAGCGGACCGCGGCACCCAGCGAGCGCTGGTCGACGACGTTGCGCGCGCTCATGCAGGTCACGTCGGAGATGTTGATGACCTGGGCGCCCATGTCGGCGGCATGCACGATCGCGCGCGCCATCGTCTCCACGTTGTCGATCTTCGCCCGGGTCTGCGGATCCTCGTCCCCGGTGTAGGCGTCCTTGAGGCCGAACGCCTGGCTGGACTGCCGGATCGAAATGATGTCGACGTCCGGGGCGATGCCGCTGTAGGCGTCGGAAGGCTGCGTCGGCGCCACGGGCGGCGTCGGGACCGCCGGGTCGAGCGGACGGGGGCCCCGCAGGTTGTCGACCCCGGCCACGTGCGCGCCACCCGAGTAGCTCGGAATGGTCACCGTACCGTCGCCCCGGTTGCCGGACGGCGCGCCGGGCGCGGGAGCGCCGGGAGCCGGCGGCGCAGCGGGTGGTGGCGGCGCGCCGGGAGGTGGAGCTGGCTGGGGCGCACCGGGTGGCGGCGGCTGACCCTCCCCCTCCGGCTCGGGCGGAACCATCGTCACCGTTTGCGGCAGCGGCGACAACGTCACCGTCTGCGGCGGCGGTGCTTTGGGCGGCGGCTCGGTGGTCGGAATGGTGACCGGCTTGCGCGGGGCGGCGGGCAGCGGTACCGCTCCGCTGGCCGGTGCCGCCCCGATCATCGACGCGACGATGGTGCCGTGCGCGTCGCAGTCGGACAAGCCGTCCCCGCCCATGATGTAGTCCCCGCCGGGAATCAGGTGGGGAAGCCGGGGGTGCGGAGTGACACCGGTGTCGATCACGGCCACCTTCACACCGGCGCCGCGGCCGAACTGCCACGCCTCGGGCAGGTTCAGCATGTCCATGTACTCCGGCGGCACCTTGAAATCGCTGCCGGGCAGCACGCCGACCTCGGTGCAGTACGCGGTCTGCTTCATCGGCGCAGGCGGTCCGGGCGGACCGTCGGGTGGCACCGCGGCAGGGTCGATCGTCGGTGGGGAGATGGCATAGGCGGGCGGTAGGCCCGCCAACGCACCCGAGGTGAGCAGGAGCGCGGCGACGGTCGCACGGGTCGCGCGACCGCGCCACACCCTCCGGTTAGCGGTATCGGATCGCTGCATAGACATTCATCAACCACAATGCCAGCGGGAAGATCGGCATCAGGCAGAGGTATTCAATCCACTCCACGAACTTGCGGAACAGGGGGCTGTAGATGGTGTTGGGCACGACCGCGGCCGCGGTCAGGCCGGCCGCCGGGAGCAGCACCAGGATCGCCACGCTGACGGAGATCGCCAGCGGGGACTGCAGCACGATCGCGTACCTCCCCACCACGGCCGCGACGATGATCACGGACGTGCCGGCCAGGATGATCGACTGCCAGCGGTCGACGTAGGAGCGGCCGCGCAGCATCAGGAAACCGGCGATGAAACCGGTCAGCAGCAACGGCAGCCAGCGCTGCCCGGTGCGCGGATCGGAGAGCACGGTCAGCGAGAACACCGTGAGCACGCCCAGCCCGACGAGCAGACCTGTCAGGAACGAGCGCGCGCGCTCGGCCTGCAGCACCACGTCGCGGACCGACGCCGGCCCCTCCAACACCGGCGGGCCGCCTTCGGAACGCACCACCGTGGTGGGCAGGTCGGGGCGAGCCTCGAAGACCCACCGGCTGGTGGCCGACGGGAAGACGGGCAGCCGGATGCCCGCCAGCCGGCGGGACAGGGCCGGCGCGGCGTGGTAGGCGAGCACGCATGCCAGCACGATGGACGTGAACATGGTGACCGTGCTGATCATCGCGACCATCCGCGCCAGGCTGGCGACCGTCGCCACCGCGCTGATCGTGACGATCGCGGTGTAGGCCCCCAGCCGCCGACCGGTGAAGCGCAGGGCGAGCGCGGCTGCGACGGCGAGCACACCGAAGCCCAGCACGGCCTGCGGCGATCCCGCGCTGCCGGGAGGCGCGCCGGCGGCGGCGACGGTGAGGGGCGCGAGGCTGCTCATCAGCATGGTGTCGCCGACGAGGCGTTCGGCCTGCGTTTTGGCCCGCATCAGCAGCATTACGGAGACCGCCGTGACGACGGCGCCGATCAGCGCACCGTAGATGGTGGGGAGCCACGAGTTGTGGTCCCAGCGCCACCAACCCATCAGCGCCGACGCCGCGACGACGCCGACCGCCACCATGGCGGCGCCGACCTGCACCGCGGTGCCCGGGTCGATCGCGGCGAATCGTTTGCTGAGGTTCGCCGAAACCGCCGTCGAAATGTGTTCGATGACTTGCGACCGGCGCTCGGTGTCCTGGATGAACCGGATCCACAGCCGGTCGCCGTCATAGACGTCCTGCTCGGTCAGCGACTGGGTGGCCCGCAGCGGCGTGCCGTCGACCAGGCACAGCGCCCAGCGCCCGCGCCCGGTGGCCTCCAGCGTGGCCTCGCCGAGCTCCCGGAGCCTGCTGTTGACGACCTTCAACAGCGGATCGGTCATCACCGACACCGGGGCGTTGGCGTCCAACAACACGCCGATCTGCACGCCTGTACCGGCCATGATGCCGACCACGACCGCCCGAGGCTGTGAGACTCCCTCTACGTCAGCCTGTGGCGCTTCAACTACCGCGGTCATCGCCCTGCACCCCCTGCAATGGTTGGTGTGTAACCCCGTGTCTTCAGCCACGCGGGGGCATCGGCCCCTGCATTACCCGAGGCGACGTCGCCCCCCGGCACGTGCAGTTCGACTAATTCGGATCTCATCTGCCTTGCCTCGCGATTAAGAGTTGTGGTGACACTCATTTGGAATTTGCTGATGATTCTAGAGAAGTATGCCGTGTCCGCATCTTGGCCGCATGTTGTGCGCAGAAGCATTGGTAAACTCTGTGTTTCGTATCCGGGCGTCAGACCCTGCTATGGGTTTTCCACTCGCCGTAGGGCAGGGTGTCCAGAACGGTCTTGATGCCCACCTGCACGAGCTGGGGTGTCGCCGGACAAATGGCCAGCCACGCCTCCCCCGAGCCCGCCGTCCGTGCCTGCTGGTACATGGCGATCCGGCCGCCCGACCCGTCCTTGAGCGACAGCACTGAGGTGCTGGGGCCCTTCGCGTCGTCCCGGTACTGACGGGCGTACACCGCGACCTCGGCGGCGGGGTCGGACAGCGCCTGCCCGAGGGCGGCCACCGTGGCGGCGCTGATGCCCATGCGTCGCAGGTCTCCCCCGGAGAACACGTTGAAGCCCGACTCCTGCCAGGACTTCGTCGCCTCGAGCATCTCCTCGAGCGGCACGTTGACCGCGTTGATCGCGGCGGGTTCCGCATGGTGGATCGACTCCAAGCCGTCCATCACCAGCGCCGCGATCGAGGCGCTGTCGGCGACGGCGACGTCGTCGACCGTGATGTCGCTGCCGACCCGAACCGCCGACACCCAGTGCTGGCCCCGCCGGGCCAGCACCACCCGGAACTCGTTGTCGGGAATGTCGCGCGAACCGGGCGGCTGGTCCTCGTCCTCGACCACGCCGTAGAGAAGCTTGCCCCGCGAAAGCAGGGCGACGACCTCGAGGTCCGGCGCGGCGAGCACCCGCATGCGGGCGGCCACTTGCTCGTTCACCTCGTCGCCCTCGACAATGCCCTGCTCGCGCATCACCGCCATGCCGGGATGCTCGTTGAGCCAGTCGTTGGAGTCGGTAGATACGAATGGCCGGCACCGCAACTCCGGCGCGACGTGCCGAATGTCCAGGAGAGCCTGGAGCATCCAGAAACCATCGACGTTGACGGTGATGTCGGTGCGGGTGCTCTGTTGGTCCATCTATCCCTCGAAGGTCGGGTTAATCGGTAACCGCAGGACGCGGCAGCACACCGATATGTGGTGTGCTGCCGCGCCTGAAGTTGGGGGTTAGGCCCAGCTGGACCCAACGGCGCTGTCGGTGCTGGCCATGTTGCTGCCGGCGCTCTGCACCTTCTGGCCGTGGGCGTTGGCCTGCTCGTAGATCACCTGGAAGTTGCGACCCAACTGGGTGATGAACTCCTGGCAGGCCACCGAACCCGAACCGCCCCAGAAGTCACCAGCGGCCAGCACATCACGGACGATGGCCTGGTGTTCGGCCTCGAGCGATGCAGCCTGGGCGCGAATGGTGGCGCCGTGAGCGTCCACATCGCCGAATTGGTAGTTGATTGACATGACGGTGTTCTCCTAACGTCTGGAATGGTACGCAGCCTCGCCTTTTGGCGCTAGCTGCCCAGGATCTGCTGCGAAGCCTGCTCTTGCTGCTCGTAGTTGTTGGCGTCGCGGATCAGCCCGTCGCGCACCCCGTGGAGCATGTTGACGATGTTGCGGAAGGCCTGGTTCATCTGGCCCATCGTGTCGTACGAGGTGGCCTGGGCCTGACCGCTCCAGCCGGCACCGGCGATGTTCATCGACGACGCCCACATCTTGCGGGCCTCGTCCTCGACGGTCTGGGCGTGGACCTCGAAGCGGCCCGCCATCGCACGCATCTCGTGCGGGTCGGTCATAAAACGTGTTGGCATGTTGCCTCTCTCCTTCGTTGTCTTGATGAATTGATTCAGCGCATTGTCGACATGATCGACGGCGGGCGGACGGATACGCGCTTGCACACCGCCAAACCCGGCCCACGAAATTTATGTCCCCCCTTCCCGGCAGCCGATGGCTGTCCGGGCGCTGTACCACGGTCGAACGAAGTCAAACCCGAACCACGACGTTCGAGTTGACGGGTCGCTCGATACTGCTGGCCTGTCAAGCGGGTTCCGGCGCATGCGCCGATGATCCCGCCCCCCGAATCGCCGATCCGGTCAGCCGGCGGCGACGGCGTTGGCGGCCTCGGTGGCCGCGTACGAGCCGGAGCTCATCGACAGCGTGTTCACGAACATCTCGTGAATCGCCTGCGCCTGCGCGCTCACCGCCTGGTACATCTGCGCGTGCGCGGCGAACTGAGCCGCGGTCAGCGCCGAAACCTCGTCGGCGGCGGCGGGCACCACCCCAGTCGTGGGGGCCGCGGCCGCGGCGTTCTGAGCGCTCATGGTGGCGCCGATGCCCTGCAGGTTCCCGGCCGCCGCAGCCAGAGCCTCCGGCTGTGTGGTTACGAACGACATACTGTTCCCTCCTCGATTAATTTCCAGCAATCGCTCTCGTATGAGAGTAGATGACTACGTAGCACCAAGCTGCCTTCAGCGTCCCGTGTTCGCAACTGTTCACCAAACGGCACGGCGAATTCACCTTCGGTAACGTCAGAGTAACAGCGGCGGACCCCGCTCGGGGGATCCCGCAACACAGTCACAGCAATCGTGAGTTTGCGGGACTGCAGGCAGACGCGCCATGGTCCCCCCAGGCGGCGGATGAGCTGGTAAAAATGCGGTCTCCGATGACGCGGAGCGGAGGTCCGGCAAGGGCCCGAGAGGGGACGCCCACCGCCCCTGTCCGGCATGGGCGGCGCACGTCAACAGCGGTCGATCGACTGCCCGGCCGGGCCGGGCCGTATCCGGTCAGCAACTCTTGCCGGGCGCGGCTCCGTCCGACCGCCGGGCCTTTCGTTTCGGAGCCGTTCCCGCGCCCGGACCGGTCACGAGGGGCTAGCCGGCAAACGGCGGCCGCGCCATGACGACGGGGCGGAACCCGTAGTGCGGCCCCGCCCCGGGTGCGCTCAGCGGCACACCGCCGAACAGGTGGCCGGTGCCGGGATCGGGTGCCTCCCCGATGTTGCTGACCGCCAGTGGCTCCGCGGCGGGGCGAGGCGCGGGCGCGGCGTCGCTCCAGAGAGGCGGAACCGAGAGCCTGCCGACCGGGACGGCCTCGCCGAGCCGGGCGGTGACGGGCGCGGCGGCGCCGCCCAGCAGTCCGCCCAGACCAGTTGTGGCCTTGGCGGGGCCGCCGGCGGCCGTGGTCGCCGGGCCGCCGACGGCCCCCAGACTCTTGGCGACCTGGACGAAGGGGTTGCCCATCCCGACGCCGAAATAGGGCGGCCCCTCGGTGTTGTAGAGGAAGCCGGCGTAGGGCGCGTAGGCGGTCAGCAGCGATTGGAGGCTCGTCGGGAAGCTCGGCGTGCCGAAGACGATCTGCCACAGCCACGACAGGGGGCCAGACGACGAGGCCAGATGGTTCCATTCGCCCTGCAGGGGGGACGACAGCGGCGCCGCCAGGCTTTGCAGCCGAGCGGTGATCTGGCCGATCAGATCGTGCAGCGCGCTCTGCCCGGAGCCCGCCGGGCTCTCGCCGGCCGCGGTGACCGGGCCCACATCTCGGCGTACCGCGACTCCAGCGCCGCGATCGCCCCCGCGTTCTGGCCCAGCACGTTGGTGGACGTCAGGCGCGCGAGCGCCGCACGGTTGGCCGCGATCGCCGGCGGGGGCACCATCGAGGAGAGAGTTCTCCGAATCTCGTGCTTGCGAGGCTAGATCGGCGCGCTCCCGTACCGGGACGCCCGAAGGTCCGCGCGCACCGCACGCGGGCACCGGACCCGACGCCGACGTGCGGCATCTCGCGGAGCCCGCTGCCCGATTCTGACCAGCACCGATGTCACCCGGTCGGGCGCGCCTCGACCGGACGGTTCGGTGCGGTGGCCGAGGGCGGCGACGGGTAACAATCCGACCGCGGATAACGCCTGCGCCGAAACGCCGACGGGTGCCGTGCCGACGGCGCTGAGCGCGTCGGCACGGCACCCGACCGGGTCGATCGATCGTTATCCGGCGAAGGGCGGCCGCGCCATGACGACGGGACGGAACCCGTACCGCGGCCCGGACCCGACCCCGCTACCGGCGCCGGCACCGGCCAGCGGCATGCCGCCGAGCAGGTTCCCGGGTCCGCCGGCACCGGCTGCGGCCTCGGGGGCGGCGCTGACGGTGCTGACCAGCTGGGCAGGGGTGTGCGCCAGCGGCGCGGTGGCCCCCGACCAGGACACCGGCACCGCGAGCTTGCCGCCGATGGAGGCCGCGTTGCCCATGGACGCCGTTGCCGACGCCGCGTGCGCGGCGACGCCGCCGCCACCACCGAGCAGGCCGCCCAGACCGCCCAGGCCGGGCAGGGCCTTGGCGGCACCGGCGGCCGCGGGCGCCACACCGCCCAGTGCACCCGTGGTCTTGGCGATCTGCACACCGAAGTTACCCATACCAACGGAGAAGTAGGGCAGACCTTCCGTGTTGTACCAGAGGGCCGAGTAGTTGTTGTACCCCTGGACGAACGTCCCGATGTTGCTCGGCAGGACGCTCTGACCGCTGATCAGGAACCACAGCTCGGTGAGCGCGTTGTTCGACCCGAGTTGATTGGCCAGCCCACTGGGCGAGGCGAGGCTCTGCAACTGGCTCGGCAGCGACGAGATGAGGTTCTGCAGGTTGTTGGTGGCCGACCCGCCCGCCGCGGTGGTGGTGGCGGCGGTTTGCAGGCTTTGGGCCGCGGGGTTGGCGATGGCCGGTGCGTTCTTGTAGGGCGTCACCTTCGAGGCCGTCGAGGACTGGGCCGCATAGGTGTACATCGCGGTGGCGTCCTGGGCCCACATCTGGGCGTACTGGGCCTCCAACTGGGCGATGATGCCGGTGTTTTGCCCCAGCACGTTGGTCGCGATCGCCTGGGCCGTCTCGGTGCGGTTGGCCGCCACCAGCGGCGGGGGCACCGTGGCCGCCAGCGCGCTCTCGTAGGCCGCCGCGGCCGCACGCGCCTGGGCGGCGGCCTGCTCGGCCTGGGCCGCGGTGGTGCTCATCCACGCCACATAGGGCTGGACGGCCTGGGCCATCGAGGCCGAGGCCGGCCCCAACCACTCCTCGCTGCTCAGGGCGGTGACCACCTTGTCATAGCCCAGCGCCGTGGAGTTCAACTCCGCGGCCAACCCGTTCCACGCCGAGGCCGCCGCCATCAGCGACGACGAACCCGGACCCGAATACATCCGCGCGGAGTTGATCTCCGGCGGAATGGCACCAAAATCAATCACCTTTGACCTCCTTTAGCCGGTCGCGGCCGCGTTGGCCGCCTCGGTCGCCGCGTACGACCCCGAGCTCATGCCCAAGGTGTTGACGAACATCTCATGAATCGCTTGCGCCTGTGCGCTCACGGCCTGGTACATCTGCGCGTGTGCGGCAAACTGCGCCGCGGTCAACGCCGACACCTCGTCGGCCGCCGCGGGCACCACCCCCGTCGTCGGGGCCGCCGCCGCGGCATTCTGGGCGCTCAGCGTCGAGCCAATCCCCTGTAACGTCCCCGCCGCCGACGCCAACGCCTCCGGCTGCGTAGTCACGAACGACATGCGATCTCCTTTCCAAAAACCTTCGCGCTCAACAGCTTCTGAGTTTCATTCGCTATGTTCATGGTCGTGTCCGGGCCTATCCGGCCGAAGGCGGCCGCACCACCACGCTGTAGCGGAACCCGTACTTGTTGACGTAACCGGAGGCCGCCCGCCGACTCCCCGACCCGATCGGCATGCCGCGCAGGATGGCGTTGTCGGGTGCATGGTTCGCCGCCGCGTGGATGGGAGTGCCCTCCACACCCTTGACGATGGAGCTGACCTCCGTCGCCGGTGTGGCCGGCGTGGCCCATCCCGAGGGCACCGACAGCCCCCCGATCCGGCCGGCCCCGCCCGTGCTGGCCGACACCGCCGAGACGCTGTGGGCACCGAGGCCGAGCTGCGCGAACTGCGGCGTCGGGTACCAGTAGCCCGAGCCGGCCGTGGTACCGGCACCGAACACCAACTGCTGTCCCCACTGGTAGCCCTGGTAGCCCGTACCGTAGCCGTTGTACACCTGCAGCAAGTTGTGGAAGTAGGTGTAGTAGGTCGCCGACGTGATGCCGGAGGTGTTCCACGCCGTCGGGATCTGGTTCAGCGGCCACGGCAGCGCCGCCGGGTTCGTGGTGGCCGTCGTGAGCAGGTTCTGCAGCTGTTGCAGCGGCTGGGGCAGCGCGGTGGCCGCCGAGATCGCGTGCGGGGTCACCACCGCCGGCACCAGCTGCGGGGTGGTGGTCGCGGTGGTCTGCGCCGTGTTGCCGGCCGGAGTGGCGACGGCCTGGGCCACCGCCATGGCCTGGTCGGCACCCGCATTCGGGGTGGTTGTCTTCGGCGGGGAGTTGAACGGCACCAGCTGCCCGGCGGTCAGCGACGACCCGAGGTATCCGTACATCGCCGCCGCGTCCTGCGCCCACATCTCCATGTACTGCGCTTCGGTGGCCGCGATCGCCGGGGTGTTCTGCCCGAAGAAATTGGTCGCGATCAGCATCAGCAGCAATGCGCGGTTCGCCGCGATCACCGGCGGCGGAACGGTCATCGCGAACGCCGTCTCGTACGCCCCGGCGGCGGCACGGGCCTGATTGGCGGTCTCCTCGGCCTGACCGGCCGCCACGCTGAGCCAACTCACATACGGCGCAACGGCGGACATCATCGAGGCCGACGCCGGCCCCACCCATGGTCCACTGGTCAATTCCGTGATCGCCGAACCGTAACCGGTGGCGGCCGTGCTCAGCTCGGCCGCCAATCCGTCCCAAGCCGCCGCGGCGGCCATCATGGGCGCCGATCCAGGTCCCGTGTACATGCGACCGGAATTGATTTCGGGCGGTAGCGCCCCGAAGTCAAACACCGCGCCCTCCCTTATTGGGCCGTGGTCGCCGAGCGACCCCGACGTTCGAACAAGACCTAGCAGAGACCGCGGTCACGGCCTCGTCACATTCGCTACTTCCGGGCCGCTGAGCCGGTGGAGCCTTGAGCTGTATGTTCACAGTCAGCAAATCCAGTCGAGGGGCGGACCCAACAAGTTGGCGTGTTGTTTTGCTGTGCCGGACTAGTGATCCCTCAACGGGATTCCCGTGAACCCGGTCACGAGCGACGCGCACATCCTGTTTGGACACCCCCATAGTCAGCAACCGAGCGACAGCTAGCTTGTGGGCTGACCTGTCGCTCGCCAAAGACATTAACCCGTTATAAGCGGGACACCGACCGGAGACGCCAACTGTTCATTACCCGCCGACCACTGTTCACTCGAAGTCAACCGCCGTTCATTTGCCGTTTGCTCGGCTGTTGACTGAGCGGATAGTGCCGTCAATCCTCCTCGAGGACGAGCGCCATTTCCGGGCAGGAGGCCACACCCTCGCGCGTCAGCTCCTCGTCCTCGGGCCGCACCTCGTGTTCTTCGAGGATCGAATATCCCGAGTCGTCGATCGGGAACAGCTCGGAACTGACGGCGTAACACTGTGCGTGCCCTACACATTTCGACTTCTCGAGACGAACCTTCACCTGAGTTCCTTCTTCGGCGGCTCCGACAAGCGCGCCAGGTCGGATTGACAACTCGCTAGGTAGATTAGTCGGTCGGTAGGGTTTGGCAGATGCCCGCACCAAGGCCCACCAAGGCCGGCGGCTTCAGCGGGGCGTTGCGGCCGAGGTCTGATCGGTGCGGCTTCGCTGTGGCTGCTGTATCGGGCGGTCACGAACAAGATAGGCGGACACCAGCGCGCATGAGCATTCTCGACGACTGGCAGCCGGGCGCCTCCCCCATGCCGCGGCTGGAGTATTCGACGCTACCGATGGCCGAAGACCGGGGTGCCGGGTGGAAGACGCTGCGCGATGCCGGACCGGTCGTGTACATGAACGGCGCCTATTACCTGACCCGCCGTGAGGACGTGCTGATGGCGCTGCGCGAGGCCAACCTGTTCTCGGCGCAATTGGCGCTGCAGCCCCCCGGCAGCCCCGTGCCCGTGCTGCCGTCGGCGTTCGATCCGCCCGAGCACACCCGCTACCGCAAGATCCTGCACCCGTACTTCAGCCCGGAGGGCCTCAGCAAGTCGCGGCCCGTGCTGGAGCGCCACGCCAGGGACATGATCGCGGCCCTGGCGGGGCGCGGCGAGTGCGAGGTGATGGCCGAGTTCGGGCGGCTCTACCCCTATCAGGTCTTCATGGACCTCTACGGCCTTCCGCTGCAGGACCGCGACCGCGTGATCCGCTGGAAGGACGCCGTGGTGGCCGGCCAGTCCGAGGGGGACGAGCTGTACGACTATTTCGCCGACGTCATCCGGCGACGCCGGCAGAACCTGGGCTCCGACCTGTTGTCGCAGATCATGACCGGCCCGGGCGAGCTCACCGATCTCGAGCTGCTCGGGATGACGCACTTGCTGATCCTGTCCGGTCTGGACACGGTGGCGGCGGCGATCGGCTTCTCGCTCTTCGAGCTGGCGCGCAGGCCGCAGCTGCGCGGCGAGCTTCGCGACAATCCAAGGCAGACCAGGGTTTTCATCGAGGAGATCGTGCGGCTGGAGCCGTCGGCGCCGGCTGCGGCCCGGGTCACCACCGACTTCGTCAAGGTGGGTGGCATGACGCTGCCCCCGGGCACACCGGTGCGGTTGTGCACGGCGGCCATCAACCGCGACGACAGCGACGAGATATCCACCGACGAACTGGTCGTGGACGGAAAGATGCACCGGCACTGGGGGTTCGGGGGTGGGCCGCATCGCTGCCTGGGCTCGCACCTGGCCCGGATAGAACTGACCATCATCGTCGGCGAGTGGCTCAGGCAGATCCCCGACTTCGAACTGCCCGACGGCTACGTGCCGGAGATCCCGTTCCCGTCGAAAACCTTCGCGCTCAAGTCATTGCCGCTGCACTGGAACTGAACGCGTGAGCGCTGACGGCGAACACCAGCAGGGTGCGTTCCAGCTGCCGCGGCTGGACTACGCGGCGTTGCCGCTCGGCAGGGACCGTGGCGCCGGATGGAAGGCGTTGCGCGACGCCGGGCCGGTCGTGTACATGAACGGCCACTACTACCTGACCCGCCGGGAGGACGTGCTCGCGGCGCTGCACGACCCCACGCTCTTCTCGACGCGACTGGCGCTGCAGCCCGCCAGCAGTCCGGTGCCGGTGGTGCCGTTGGCGTTCGACCCGCCCGAGCACACGTTCTACCGCACGATCCTGGACCCCTACTTCAGCCCGCAGGCGGTGGGCAGGTCCCGACCGGTGCTGGCGCGCCATGCCGCCGACATGGTCGCGGCGCTCGCCGGCCTGGGCCGGTGCGAGGCGATGGCCGATTTCGCGCGCCTCTACCCGTTCCAGGTGTTCATGGACCTCTACGGGCTGCCGCTGGAGGACCGGGACCTCGTGATCGGGTGGAAGGACGCCGTGGTGGCCGGCAAGTCCGACGTGGGCCAGAGCGAGGCGCTGCTGGCATATTTCACCGACGCCGTCCGGCAACGTCGTCGCAGCCCCGGCGCCGACATGCTGTCGCAGGTGCTGAACGGGCCCGGCGAACTCAGCGACCTCGAAGTGCTCGGCACGGTCTTCCTGCAGATCCTGGCCGATCTGGATGTGGTGGTCGCGGCGATCGGGTTCTCGCTGTTCGAGCTGGCGCGGCGGCCCGCGTTGCGCGGTGAGCTACGCGAGGACGCCAGGCAGGTCAGGGCGTTCATCGACGAGATCATCCGGCTGGAGCCGTCGGCGCCGGTGGTGGCCCGGGTCACCACCGACTTCGCCAAGGTGGGTGGCATGACGCTGCCTCCGGGCACACCCGTGCGGTTGTGCATCGCCGCGATCAACCGCGACGGCAGCGACGAGATGTCCACCGACGACCTGGTGATGGATGGAAAGGTGCACCGGCACTGGGGATTCGGCGGCGGGCCGCACCGCTGCCTGGGCTCCCACCTGGCCCGGCTCGAGCTCGCCGTGATCGTCGACGAATGGCTCCGGCAGATCCCCGACTTCGAACTGCCGCCGGGCTACACCCCGGACGTCGAATTCCCGTCGAAAGCGCTCGCCCTGAAATCGCTGCCGTTGCGCTGGGGCTGACCCGGTCGCCGGCGCGTTCGGGCCGGAGATGCAAGATTGGTGTGCCATCACGACCCGAGAACCCCCAGCATGCGGAGATCAGAGAGCATGAGCGCTCCCGACGAAGGCCAGCCCGGCGCGTTCTACCTGCCGCGCCTCGAATATTCGAAGCTGCCGATGGCCGAAGATCGCGGCGTCGGATGGAAGACGTTGCGCGATGCCGGTCCCGTGGTGTTCATGAACGGCCACTACTACCTGACGCGCCGGGAGGACGTGCTGGCGGCGCTGCGCAACCCGAAGGTGTTCTCCTCACGGTTGGCGCTGCAACCCCCGGGCAGCCCCCTGCCGGTGGTGCCGTTGGCGTTCGACCCGCCCGAACACACCCGCTACCGCAAGGTGCTGCAGCCGTATTTCAGCCCGCACGCACTCAGCAGGTCCCGGGCGGTGCTCGAACGCCATGCCGCCGAGATGATCGGGGCGTTCGCCGGGCGGGGCGAGTGCGAGGCCATGGCGGAGCTCGCCCGCCTGTACCCGTTCCAGGTCTTCCTCGACCTCTACGGCCTGCCCCTGGAGGACCGGGACCGGGTGATCGCCTGGAAGGACGCGGTCGTGGCCGACAAGCCCTACCTCACGCAGGAGGACTTCGCCGAGGGCAGCAAGTTGTTGACATATCTCGCCGAGGCGATCCGGCAACGGCGGGAGAATCCCGGTTCTGACATGTTGTCGCGGGTGATGACCGGCCCGGGCGAATTCACCGACCTCGAGCTGTTGGGCATGACCCACCTGCTCGTGCTGGCGGGCCTGGACACGGTCACCGCGGCGATCGGGTTCTCCCTGTACGAACTGGCGCGCAGGCCCGCCCTGCGCGCCCAACTCCGCGGCAACCCCAAGCAGATCAGGGTTTTCATCGAGGAGATCGTCCGCCTGGAGCCCTCGGCGCCGGTCGCGCCCCGGGTGACCACGGAGGTCGTCACCGTCGGCGGCATGACGTTGCCGGCGGGCACACCGGTGCGGTTGTGCATGGCCGCGGTCAACCGCGACGGCAGCGACGAGATCTCCACCGACGAACTGGTGATGGACGGAAAAGTGCACCGGCACTGGGGGTTCGGCGGCGGACCGCACCGCTGTCTGGGCTCGCACCTGGGCCGGATGGAACTGACGGTGGTCGTCGGGGAATGGCTCGACCAGATCCCCGATTTCGAGCTGCCCGCGGACTACACTCCCGAGATCACGTTCCCGTCGAAGACGTTCGCGCTCAAGGCGTTACCGCTGCGCTGGGGCTGACCCGGCCAATCCGGGCCGCCCCGGTGCAACGATCGCGAACTCTCTACTTGCGCACCTCGGTCGCCGCCACCTGCACGAACACACCGGTGTCCTCGGCCATCAGCAGGCCACGGCCACGGGGCAGCGGGCCGCCCTTCATCTTGCCGCGGATGAAGCCTTCGTCGGGGTCTGCGTCCATCACCAGCAGCGGCGCGTTGGCCTGGTGCAGCGCCCGCAGCATCGGGTCGCTGCCCGCCGAGGACCAGCCACCGAACGAGCGGGTGACGATCACGTGCAGGCCCACGTCGGCGGCCCTGGTCACCCACGGGACGGCTTTGTGCAGCGGCGAGTCGAATCCCGTCGGGAGCTGCTGGATGTCGTCGACGATCAGGAAGATCTCCGGGCCGCTCCACCACGACCGCGAGAGGAGCTCCTCGGCCGACAGGCCGGGCGGTGGCTCGCGGCCGGCCAGGACCGCCGCCATTTCGCCCATCATCGCCTGCACGCCGTCGAGGTTGTAGGCGAACTTCTCCACATACTCCGAACCCAGCGCGGTCAGCAGTTGACGGCGCGGGTCGACCAGCCATACCTGGGCCGAACGCTGCGACGTGGCCGCCGCGCTGCTGGCGCCCGGGGCGTACAGTCGCCCGATCTCGGCCATGATGGTCGCCAAGGTGGTGGTCTTTCCGCATTCGCGCCGTCCCGTCACCATCAGGTGCGAGTTCTCGCCGAAGTTGAGGTAGACCGGGTTCAGGTCCAGCTCCGAGATCGCCCAGGCGATGCCGCCTGCGCCAACACCCTGCCGGGTGTCCCGCGCGGCCAGCTCCCGCACCTGCTGCACGCCGAATGTGGCCGGCAGCCGGCGCACCGGCGGGGCCTGGCCGCTGGTCAGCCTGCTGACCGCTTCGACGATGCTGTCGGACTCGAAGGTGTTGTCGGGTGTGCTGCCCAGCGCGGGCCGGGCGACCAGCGTGTGCAGACCCGATTGCGGGTCGGCGTCGAGACGGACGTAGTTCACCGCGACCATGCCGCGGCCCGGCTTGACCGGCACCTCCTTGGCGAACCGGGAACGCACCAGCTTGGCGTCCTCCACCGCGGCCAGCCGCAACTCGACGCGCGAACCGAAGCCGCTGCGCACCGGCGGGCGCAATTCCGACTCGCGGTCGGCGGTGACGATCACGTGCACACCGAACGAAGGGCCCTGGTTGATGATCAGGTTGACCTGCTCGATCAGGACCTCGTTCTCCTCGGCGAGCGCCCGGTAGTTGTCGATCACCAGGTAGACGTCGCCGAACACGTCGGGCACGGGGCCCGAGGCGCCACCGAACTTGCGGCGCCGGAACACCTCCATCGAGGCGATCCCGTATTCGAGGAAGGTGCGCTTGCGGTCCCGCACCAGCGCCAGCAGCTCGGCCACGGTGCGGCGCACGCCGTACGGGTCCGTGGGACCGACCACCTCACCCACGTGGGGCAGCTGCGCGACCGTGGTCAACGCGGTGCTGCTGTAGGCCAGGCAGTAGAACTGGACCTGCTCGGGGGTGTGGGTCAGCGCGGCCGAGCAGATCAGCGTCTGCAGCGCGGTCGTCTTACCCGAGCCGCCGGCGCCCAGGATCAGGACGTTGGCGCCGGGCCCCGAGGTGTCGACCGTCCACGGCGGCTGGTCGTGTTTGAACGGGCGGTCGATGATCCCGATCGGGAAGACCAGGTCCCGCGCCGTTCCGTAGTCCTGTTGCCACGGGTGCCCGAGGAACCGGTTCACCAGCTCGTCGATGGCGACGGGCTGGTTCAGCGGCTGCTGCCACAGCCGGTAGGGCTCGAACGGGATCTTGCGCAACTGGTCGATGATCACGGTACCGATCTTCGGTACGCGGATCCCCTCTTCGTCCTCGTCCTCGGCCTCGATGGGCAGTGGCGGCTCGGCCGCGTCCCCGTTGGTCGGGATCGCGATCTGATCGGGCCCCCCGACGGTGACCTCGAGCGGGGTGAAGGAGTTGGTGAACAGCTGCGGGCGCACGTAGTCGATGCTGTGCACCAGCGCGGGCGCCTCGTCGCCGTCGATGGTGACCCCGCGGGAGATGTAGTCGCGCCACAGGAACTCCGCCTGGAACCGGACGATGTCCTCGAGGCTGCGGCGGAAGTAACCCAGCCCGGCCTGGGCGGGCAGGTTCACCGCGTTGGGCACGCCGGCCGCCTGGGCCGCGCCCGCCGTACGGGCCTTCAGCACCAGGCGGTAACCCATGTTCTCCATGAGCTTTTCGGCCCGGCTCTCGATGGTCTGCGACGCCATCATCAGGTGGATCCAGTAGGCACGGCCCTGGCGGCCGATCGAGTCGAGGACGTCGACCGCGGTCGGCATGATGCGGAACCACTCGTAGAACTCGTCGATGACGACCACGAGCATCGGCAGCGGCGGCATGTCCTGGCCGCGGGCCCGCATCCGGAGGCGCACCGAGTTGTACTCCTTGGCGTCGTCGACGCCGGCGCTGTCGCAGATCGCCTTGCGGCGGGCGATCTCGCCCCACAGCGCGTCCAGGAAGCGTTCCATCAGCGCCTGGTCTTCTTCCAGGTCGGTGATGATCCGAGACACGTGCGGCACCCCGGCGAACGGCTTGACCGCCGATCCACCCTTCAGGTCGGCCAGCACGAACTGCAGTTCCTCCGGCGGGTGGCTGAGCATCAGCGACTCGATCACGGTCCGCACCAGGGTCGACTTACCCGAACCCGTCGTGCCGGACATGACGCCGTGCGGGCCGTCGCCGCCTTCGTCCAGCGACTTCATGTCCAGGAACAGCAGTTCGCCGTTGTCGGAGCGGTTGCCGAACGGCGCGCGCAGCCGCGACCGGCCCATGTGGTCGGAGCGGCTGCCCCACAGCGCATGGAAGTCGATGTCGGCCGGGTCGTCGATCCCGTAGTAGGCCAGGATGTCGCGGGCGCCGATGTGGGCGACCCGCTGACCGATCTCCTCGTACGCCTCGGCGAGGCGCCAGCGCGCCAGCTTCTGCGCGAACTCCTCGGCCTCCTCGAGGCTGAAGTGGTCGGTGAGCGCGAAGAACCACGGCTTCTCGTCGATCACCATCCAGGTGTCGCGGTCGCGGGGCAGCGCCTCGATGATGCCAGTCTCGTCGAAGCTGAGCATCCGCTCGGGGACCGAGGTCCACATCGGCGAGCCGGTCAGGTCGAAGAAGGTGACCCCGTCGATGCCTTCGGCGCTGATCACGAACTCCCACTGGGGGTCCGCGGCGTCGGCGATGATCACGGTGTGCGGCGTCGGCGTCTGCGCCGACGAACTGGCGTGCCGGGGCGTGAACGAGCCGCGGCCGGCGAACAACTCGGCCTGCTCGGCGGCGAACTCGCGCACCGAGCCGTACACCATCCGCGCGTTGCCCGCCGCGTCGTGACGCCGGGGGTCGCCGAAGTGGGGCAGCCACTTCACCCAGTCCCACTCGTCCAGATCGGAGCTCACCACGATCATCTGGACGTGGTCGGGTCCGTGGGAGAACGCCAGCTGGCAGACGATGGCCCGCATCAGTCCCAGCACCTGCTCGCGGTTCCCGTTCAGCGCGTACCACGGCTCGACCAGCAGCGAGATCATCTTGGGCAGGTTGTAGACGACGCTCTGGTAGCGCCCGAACTCCTGCAGCGCCTTACCGGTCACCGGCTCCAGCTCGATGTCGGTCGGCATGTTCTGGGGCTCACCCCAGGTCACCTCGGGACGGGTCATGCCCACGCCGACCCGGACGACACCGAAGTTGAGGTCCTTGCCGTCGGGCTTGCGCTCCCACATCCGCGACGAGCCGACGGCGGCCGAGAGCGTGTTGGGCGCCGGGTGGAACCATCGGTAGTTGGCGTCCATGCTGTCGGCCGACTCGTGGGCGGTCTCGCGCAGCATATCCAGCATCAACATGAACTGCGCGCGCATCGCGTCCAGCTTCGGCCGGCTCATCTGCTGCTGGCCGCCCATCCGGCCGCCGAACATCATCATCATCATCCCGCCGACCATGAAGATCGGGAAGATCGAGCCGACGCCGCCGAACACGTGGGAGCCGCTGGCGAAGGTCATGGCCACCATGCCGCCCAGGAGGCCGATCACGACGACGCCGATCACGATCATGTACCAGGGCTTGCCCTCCGGCGGCGGAATGCTCAGCGGCGTGGGGAGGACGATGTTCTCCGGCTTGATGACCGGAGGCTTCTCCGGGGTCGGCCGTGCGAATCCGCGTTTCACTTGGGTACCACCAACTCTGCAGGGGTCATGTCCATCGGTAGGGTGTCGTGCTCCACCAGCGCGTCCGCCCGCGACAGGGTCGGACCTTGTGGCAGCAACCGCAGCGCCACCCAGGGTGCCAGGCTCGGTGCGGTCTTCAGCCCGAGCGCCTCGCGCACGTCGCGGGTGTCGTCCACCCCGAACCGGGCGCCCGCGTCGGTGAGCCACCACAGCGATTCCGTCGTCTTCGCGCCGGGGTCGTTGCCGGTGACGGCGACGAAGTTGGCGTGGTCGGGGCCGAAGTACACTTGGTCGGCCTGCCGGCCCGTCGTGTCGGCCTTCACCAAGGACACGACCTTGCTCGTGTCGTGGGACGCGACCGGGATCGTCGACCCGGAGATGACCTGGACGCGGGCGCGGCTCTCGCCGGAGGTCTTCTCCCACCACCAGCAGGTGGCCGGATTCTCCCGGATGTCCATCACGTTCAACGGATTGTCCGGGTAGGACGACAGGTCCAGCTTCTTGACCACCGGCATCTTCGCCAGCGCCGACGGTTCCACGGTCACCGGCCTGGTGTTACCCGGTCCGGAGTTCTGCAGGATCTGGGCCACCAGCGGCGGCAGCGTCTGCACGCCGTCGGACAACACCAGCGAGTACTGCTGCGGACCGCTGATCTGGGGGGTGACGATCACCGTGCCCACCGGGCCGGGCGCCCCGGGGAAGGACGCCGGCGTGCCCGCGTCCGTCACGTCGGGCACGGTCAGCTCGGGTCCCACCGGCAACGCGTCGAACAGCGCGCGGCTCATCGGCTTGGCCGCGCTGACCTGCTCGGGCGTCAAACCGAGCGGCAAGAGCACCGACCGGTTGGTCGCGTCGATGCGCGACCGCCGCCCCTCGCGGATCACCCAGGCGTCCCCGCCGTAGCTCAGGACCGCGGCGTCCGACCCCGTCAGCACCCGCCGGTGGCCGCTGAGGTCGGGATTGCCGTCGATGACGGTCACCGTCACGCCCGACGGGGAGCCGAGCCCGGACCCCATTACGCCCGCGGTGCCCACGGTGTCGCAGACCAGCCACGACGACTTGGTCGGGGTCTGGGGCGCGAAGTTCGACGGCGCACCGGGAATCCCGACGAGCGGCCCGCGCGGCAGGCTGGCGATCTGGCTGGACCGGACCAGGTGCGGGTTGTCGGGCCGGCCGGTGATCAGCCGGGCCGACGCCAGGTTCAGCGCCGGGTACAGCCGGCCGCCCACCCGCACGTACAGCGCGCCGGAGTCGCGGTCGGCGATGATCGGCGACTCGTTGATCTGACCGGACGGGCTGAGGAAGGAATACAGCAGCGCGCCCAGGCAGATCACCAGTGCCGCGGAGACCGACGCCACCACGGCCAGGTTCTGCCGCCGGCCGGGCTCGATCTCCATGCGGACCCGCCACCGGGTCAGCGCCATCGCGGTCCGACGAGCGAGGAACTGATAGCCCGTCACCTGCGTCCGCGTCGACAGCCCGAGGCCGTATCCCGACCCCCGCTGCCCGCGACTCTCTTCCGCCACTTAATTCACCATCCGGTCTGTTGAAACGACTGGAGACCCGCCGACACCCGCGCGCGAATCCCATCGACAACCGTAAGCCACCCGCACGGACCCCGCCACGCTGCGTTGTGCGAGCTCACCTGTACTACCCGCTCGAGAGAGGATTCCGGCCGCGCTGCCGGGGCCGGGTGCGCGCACGGTGCCGGCACTGACGTGCATCACCAAGCCGGCACTTTCCGCTCCCCCCACCCGATCCCCGGTCGGAATTTTCGTCTCTCCTCAGGGCATGGTAGCTGCGGATTGCCAACTCGTCCTGTCGAGCGCCGAGATTCGGCGGACACGGCGCTGAGCTGCGGAAGGCCGCGGCCGCGCGGGCGCGGACGCGGCTGCGGCGACGACGGGCCCGTCTCCGGGGAAGGATGGGCGGCATGACTGAGCATGCGCCGTCCCTGGCCGAGCTGGCCAGGCGTTTCGGCATCGCGACCGAGTACCAGGACTGGACCGGGCGGCAGGTGCCGGTTCCCGCGAGCACGCTGGTCGCGGTGCTGGCCGCGTTCGGCGTTCCCGCCGGCACCGAGCAGGAGCGCAACGTCGCCCTGGCCGCGCACCTGCGGTCGTACTGGGCGCGGCCTTTGCCGGCGACCCTCGTCGGGCGCAGCGGCGAGCAGATCCGGTTCTGGGTGCACGTGACCCACGGCGACCCCGCCGAGGTGTGGTTGCGCCTCGAAGACGGCACGGTGCGCGGCGGGATCCGGCAGGTCGACAACTTCACCCCGCCGTTCGACCTGGACGGCCGCTGGGTCGGCGAGGCCAGTTTCGTGGTGCCGGGCGACCTACCACTGGGCTACCACCGGCTGCACTTGCGGTCCGGGGACACCGAGGACAGCACCGCGCTCATCGTGACGCCGGATTGGCTCGGCTTCCCCGAACGGCTCGGCGCCCGCCGGGTGTGGGGCCTCGCCACCCAGCTCTACAGCGTGCGGTCGCGCCAGTCCTGGGGCGTCGGGGACCTCACCGACCTGACGGACCTGGCGGTGTGGTCGGCGTGCCGCCACGGGGCCGACTACGTGCTCGTCAATCCGCTGCACGCGGCCGCGCCCACGCTGCCGATGGAACCGTCGCCCTACCTGCCGACGTCGCGGCGTTTCGTCAACCCGATCTACCTTCGCGTCGAGGCGATCCCCGAGTTCGCCGAGCTGAGCAAGCGTGGCCGGGTGCGACAGCTGCGGTCCGACGTCCAGCGGCGGGCCGCTCGCGTCGACGCCATCGACCGGAACCGGGCGTGGGCCGCCAAGCGGGCGGCGCTCGAACTGGTGCACCGGGTCCCGCGATCGGCGGGCCGTGAGCTGGCCTACGGGGCCTTCCGGGAGCGGGAAGGCCGCGCGCTCGACGACTTCGCCACGTGGTGCGCGCTGGCCGAGAAGTTCGGCGCCGACTGGCATCGCTGGCCCGACTCCCTGCGGCATCCGGGCGCCGCGGGCGTCGCCAGGTTCGCCGCGAAGCACCCGGACGCCGTCGATTTCCACCGCTGGATGCAGTGGCAGCTCGACGAGCAGCTCGCCGCGGCGCAGTCACAAGCGGTGCGCGCCGGGATGGCGCTGGGCGTCATGCATGACCTGGCCGTCGGCGTGCATCCCGCCGGCGCCGACGCGTGGGCCCTGCAGGACGTGCTGGCACCCGGCGTGACCGCAGGTGCGCCGCCGGACGAGTTCAACCAGCTCGGCCAGGACTGGTCTCAGCCGCCGTGGCGGCCGGACGGGCTGGAACAGCAGGAGTACCGGCCGTTCCGCGCGCTGATCCGGGCGGTGTTACGGCATGCGGGCGGCGTGCGCATCGATCACGTCATCGGGTTGTTCCGGCTGTGGTGGATCCCCGCCGGCGCCCCGCCCACCGAAGGCACCTACGTGCGCTACGACCACGAGGCGATGGTCGGCATCGTCGCCCTGGAGGCGCACCGCGCCGGGGCGCTGGTGGTCGGCGAAGACCTCGGCACCGTCGAGCCGTGGGTGCGCGACTACCTCTTGTTGCGCGGCCTGCTGGGGACCTCGATCCTCTGGTTCGAGCTGGACCGCGACGGAAACGGCGGCCCGCTGCCGGCCGAGCGCTGGCGGGAGTACTGCCTGGCGTCGGTCACCACCCACGATCTGCCGCCCACCGCCGGGTACCTGGTCGGCGACCACGTCCGGCTGCGCGAATCCCTGGGCCTGCTGACCCGGCCCGTGGCCGACGAACTCGAGTCGGACCGGGCGGAGCTGGCGGCCTGGCTGGCCGAACTGCGCCGCGTCGGCCTGCTCGCCGACGGCGAGGACGACCCCGAGCAGGTCGTCGTCGCCCTCTATCGGTATCTGGGCCGCACGCCGTCGCGGCTGTTGGGGGTGGCGCTGACCGACGCCGTCGGCGACCGCCGCACCCAGAACCAGCCGGGGACCACCGACGAATATCCCAACTGGCGGGTCCCGCTGACCGGGCCGGGCGGCCGGCAGATGATGCTCGAGGACGTGTTCACCGACCGCCGCGCGGGGGCCCTGGCGGAGGCGGTCCGCGCCGCGATCGCGCCGGCCGCCGTCGAATAGGGGCTACCTGTAGTTTCAAGGCCCATGAAGGTTTCGGTCGTGGCCCCGGTCGCCGACGGTGTCACCGCGGACCCCGGCTGGATGGCGAGTTTCGCGCAGCATCTCGAGCTGTGCGGGTTCGAGTCGATCGTGGTCGTCGAGCACACCGTCCTGGTCACCCGCTACGAGAGCGTCTATCCCTACGACAGTTCCGGACGCGTCGGGCTGGCCGCCGACTGCCCCATTCCCGACCCACTCGATCTGCTGGCGTTCCTGGCCGGCCACACCAGCCGGCTCGGGCTGGCCACCGGCGTCTTGGTGCTGCCCAACCACCATCCGGTGGTGCTGGCCAAACGGGCTGCGACCGTCGACGCGCTGTCCGGTGGCAGGCTGCGGCTCTGCGTGGGGGTGGGCTGGCTCAAAGAAGAGCTGGAGGCCTGCGGCGCGCAGTTCGACAACCGGGGGCGGCGCGCCGACGAGCAGCTGGCGGTCCTGCGGACGCTGTGGGCCGACCAGCCCCGCGGGGCTTCGTTCCACGGGGAGTTCTTCGTCTTCGACGACGTCATGTGCTACCCCAAACCGGTTGCCGGCCACCGGCTTCCCGTGCACATCGGCGGTCACAGCCGGGCGGCCGCGCGCCGCGCGGGACGCCTCGGCGACGGCTTTCAGCCACTCGGCGTGGGCGGCGCGGAACTCGCCGCCCTGCTTGCGGTGATGCGCGACGAGGCGTCAGCGGCCGGCCGGGACCCGGCGGCCCTGGAAATCTCCCTCGGCCACCTGGTCACCAAGATCGACGCCGAGCGCGCCGGCGCCCTGGCCGATCAGGGCGCCGACCGCATCGTGCTGGCGATGCCGCCGACCACCGACATCGAGCAGGCCAAGGACATGGTGTCGGCCTGCGCGCAGCGGCTGTCGCTGGCGCCGTGAGCCGGGGGCGGCCGCGATGACACTCCCGGTGGAGGACCGGCCGGCCCTCAGCGACCTGGTGCACCGGTATGCGGCCGGCGTCGACGACCGTCGGTTCGAGGCCGCGGCAGCACTTTTCACTGTCTCGGGCGAGCTGTCGGTGCCCGATCCGCCGGCTTCGCTGGAACCGGTTCACGTGCACCGGGGCCATCCGGCCATCGTGGCGGCGCTGTCCGCGGTGGCGGCCGTGGCGCGGACCGAGCACGCGATCGTCGGCGAGGTCTACGACGAGTCTTCGGGCCCCGGGTTCGCGCGGGGACGCATCGCCTGCGTCGCGCATCACTGGAATCGGCGCGGTGATGAGGTGACCGACGTGACCTGGCACCTTCGCTACGACGACGAATACACGCTGACGGACGCGGGCTGGCGGTTCAGCCGCCGGGCCCTGACCATCAACGCCATCGAGACGCGGGCCGTACGCCGGCTGCTGCCCCGCGATCCGGGCTGATGCTTCGAACCCGTTTGTTCGAAAGCCTTTTCGGGTAGCTCCTAGGCGAGAACCGCGTCGCCCGCGCAGGGGGACGCGGCCACAAGGGCTACCAGAGGAGGCGCTCATGGCACACGATGCGCGCGGCCTTGTCGACGACGATCGGGCCACCCGCCGGAACACGAACCCGCCGATCCCGGAAGGCCAGCCGGCGCCCGGCCACGTCGTGGTCGCGGCGGCTGCGCTGGCGCTGGTGGTGTGCGTGGTGTCCTTCGCCCTGGGGCAGGCCCACGCCGGCGTGTATGCCGCGAGCGTCGGCCTGCTGGCCTTCGGTGCCGGGCTGGCCTGGCTTGCCATGGACCGCAGGCGGATTCGCCAAGCCGAGCGCGACTGGCCGGTCACTCACCGGTAGGGAATCACTGCAACGACGCGAGGTTGTCCACCGACTTGCGGACGTCGGACCGGATCACCCGCGCGACGAGACCGCCGAGCGGCCCGCTCAGCAGGCCGCCACTGATATCGGCGGTGAGGTGCAACTCCGTTCCCGGGTGGTTGGGGGCGACGTGCATGGTCACGCCGATCCGGATCCCGCCGCGGCCATGACCCTGCAGCTCAATAGATTTCGGCTCCTCGTAGCGGGTCACCTTCCAGTGGACGACGTTACGGAACCCCTTGACCTTGACGCACGAGGACACCTGGGTACCCTTCTCGATCGTCGACGGCACCGGGCCGCGCCATCCGCCGAAGATCGTCATCCACTCGTCGAAACGGCGCAGATCCGAAGCGAGCTTCCAGGCGGTCGTCGGTTCCACGTCCGAGGCCATCGATACGTCCACTCGTGCCAAGTTGCCCGCTCCTCCACGTCGACTGGGTCTCGGGTACGCATACCCGGATGTCCGCGCGCCTACGCCTGAGGTGGGGAGCCTACGGCCACACCTCGTTCAACTGCTGGGCCACGTCGATGATCTGCGCGGATTGCGACTGGGGCGCGTCGATCTCGTCGGCGACGTACTGGGCGATGAAGCGCCGGATCTCGCCGTCGACGCCGGCCAGGATGCGCAGCACCTCGCCGCGCAGGGACTTCGACGACACGTTGACCGTGATGTCGGAGGGCCGCGGCTTGGCGACGTCGACGATCAGCAGCAGCGGCTCGGCCGCCCGCGCCGTCGCCCGCAGCGCGATGTCACCGGAGACGACGAACCGCTGCTTGTCGAGCCGCAGGTCGAGGAGCAGATCGATCGACAGCGGGATGTGGATGACGAACGTGATGCTGTCACCGAGACGGCGCGTCACCCGGGGGTCGTGGATCTTGACGTGCGCGCTGACCTTGGCGATTCCGCCGGGGCCCTGGGCGATCGGTTCCATGGCGAACTCGTTGCCCGCGATGTCGGCGAATGCGGCCGCGACGCGCTCGGGGGTGACGGCGTACTCGAAGAATCTGCGGCCGAATTCTTCGTAGGTGACATAAGCGTGGTTCTGCATAGGCTTATACCGTCTCACGTCGCCTGCTGGAACGGCCGCTGATCCGATCGCGTCGCCGCAAGCGATGCCGCCACAGCTCGGTCCCCGGCCCGCGGGCTGACAGGCATGAGCCCTTGGAGGTGGCCGGACTCTGATGAGCGTGGTCGAATTTGCCGGGTCACGCGCGGGGCGGGTGCGCACCACGAGCGGTCCACCCGGCACACCCACCATCGGCACGACGCGACGGCAGGCCACAACCAGCGGTCCGCCGGCGCGACGGCCGCGATCCCGTTTCGGGCAACGGCGTATTATCCAGTCTTTAACAGCAGAACAAAATTTCGTGGGGGCGGCAGCGATGGCAGGGCAGTGCGTGGTGTCAACCGGACGAACGACCGCATGAGAATCAGCCTGTTCCTCGCGGACGCGGCACAGGCCGACGCCCAGTCGGGCAAGGTCAATGCCCTGGGATTGGGCTGGCGACAGTGCCAAACGCCCACGCCCGCCATCGCTTTGGTGCTGTTTTTGGACATCGACTGGAATGAGACCAACAAGCAGCACAAGCTGACGTGCCAACTGCTGACGACCGACGGTGACCCGGTTTCGGTGCCGGGCCCGAATGGGCCTCAGCGGATCTGCTTCGAGGCCTCGGCCGAGGCGGGCCGCCCCCCCGGCGCGATCCACGGCACCTCGGTTCGGATGCCGCTCACCCTCAACATCCCGGCGGGAATCCCGCTGGAGCCCGGCATCTACGAGTGGCGCGTCGAAATCGCCGGGTTCGAGCAGGCCACGGCGGTCGAGGCGTTCGTCGTGGTGGGGCCGGCCGCCACGGCCAAGCCGCCGTCGCAGCCCTGAACTCAGGCGACAGCCAGTTCGAGGCGCTCCAGGCGGCGCATCAGGATGCTCGGCAACCAGCGGCCGACGTCGACCACCTCGATGGCCGAGGTCCGGTCCAGCAGTAGCCGCAGAACGACCCGTGCCTCCAGGCGCGCCGGCGCCGCACCCACGCAGAAGTGCGCGCCTTTGCCAAAGCTGCTGTGGCCCTTGGCATCTCTGCGATCGAGGCGGAATTCGCCGGGCATCTCGAAGCGCGCCGGGTCGCGATTGGCCGCGCCCCACAACAGCAGCAGGTGCGAGTCGGCGGCCAGGTGGCGCACCAGCAGCTTGCGGTGCACCGTGTGGGCCGGGTCGTCGGCGGTGGCCAGCACGTGGGTCGGCCCGCCGAGGGGGTCCATCGGGAAGGGCTCGATGCCACCGCCGGCTGTGTGGGTGATGGTCGCGGTCAGGTTGGACGAGAAATCCTCGGGGCGCCCGATCGCCTCGTCGACCGCATCCCAGCCGCACACGGCATAGAACTCCGACGCGCCGATGCGGTGCACCGGCCCGACGGCGTGCATGCGCTCGTACAGCGGGTACGGATCCTGCAGGGCTTGGTCGGCGAAAAACGCGCTGGCTTCCTCGACGGCACTCACCCGCCCAGAGTGACTTGATCCGCATTACGGGCCCTAGTCGTCCGTTGTGCGGATCACTACAGTGGACTGGTGACGCGCGCGGGGGAAAGTTTGCCAACTGGTCGCGACGAGGGCATCCAGGTGTTACGTCGTGCCGCCGCCGCGCTGGACGAGATTGCCGCCGAACCCGGACGGCTGCGCCTGGTCGATCTCGGCGAGCGCCTCGGGCTGGCCAAGTCGACGGCTCGCCGACTGATGGTCGGCCTGGTCGAAGTCGGGTTGGCGGGCGTCGACGCCCAGGGCCGTTTCTCCCTGGGCGAGCGCCTCCTGGGTTTCGCCAAGGCCGACGGTGCGCAACTCTCGGCGGTGTTCCGCCCCACGATCGAGAAGGTGGCACGCGCGACGGACGGCGAGACCGTCGACCTGTCGATGCTGACTGGCCAGCGCATGCGGTTCATCGACCAGATCGAGTCCGGCATCGGCTGCGGGCGGTTTCGGCGATCGGCATGCGGTTCCCGTTGGAGTCGACCGCCAACGGGAAAGCGGCCCTCGCGACCCTCGACGACGCGGACGTCGAAACCGTCCTCTCGCGGCTGGACCCGGACGTCGGCGACGGCCTGCGGCGGGAGATCGCCGAGGTCCGGCGGACCGGCATCGCTTTCGACCGCGGCGAACACACCCCGGGAATCTCGGCGGCCGCCATTGCCGGACGCGCCCCGGGCGGCACCGTGATCGCCATCTCGGTGCCGGCGCCCACCGAGCGTTTCCTGCTCAAGGAACAGGTCATCGTCGCCGCGTTGCGGGCGGCGCCCGAGGCGCCGATCTGGACCCGCTGAACGTCCGTCCGTGAACTTCGGGCGACCGGACCGCGAACACCCGCCGCGCTTATTCGACGCCGTTCGGGTGTAACCGCCCGAATCGGGGAAACCCCAAGGCGGTGTCCAAGTTGCGACCACCCCGGGCTTTCGGCGCTGCGCGCAATACCAAACGGCGCAGGAACCCGATCTGGTCGAGCACCTGGCGCGACCACGTCAGCGACGCGTTGCGCACGCGGCTGTGGCCGCTGCCCTCGATCGGCGTGCTGCTGGCGATCGCAGCCGGGATAGCTCTGCCCGACCTCGACCAAGTGGTCGACCACGCGATACCGCGGCGCTATCCGATGGGGCATGGCCGTCGACGGATTTCGGCCCGACCGGTGGGACTTAGCCGGGGCCCTGGTGTGTCTGGCCGGCGTCGCCGTGATCATGTACGCACCCCGTGCGCGCTGATCGAGGGGCCGCCCGGAAGGGCTGTGCGCCGGGAAGTTTCAGTGCGCATCAACTGGTGGGAGTTGGCGACGACCGCGGTACCCCTCGAAGCTCGGCCGTGCCGACGTCTTTCACCCCACTCAGCAGGTCGCCGCGGCTGCCGCGAACAACTGCCCCCACTCCTGGCGGGCCGCGCTTTGCGCATCCATGAAGCTGGACGTCTTCTCACCGCCACCGGCGAGGTGGACCAGCGCCCACGCCAGTGCGAATACCGGCACCCGGTGACGCTGTGCCGCGCTGTGCAATTCGTCGAAGGCCGTGTCGGACCGGCAGCGGCGAAGTCCGATCAGAATACCCCGCGCGGTGTCGAGGATGCGCCCGGAATGCGGGCCATACGACGTCTGGGCGGGAACCCAGTTCGCCATCATGTTGTGGGTACCTCCCGTTGTCCCCCAGCCCGATCCGCTGTTCACACAGCGGTGCGCGTGACCGTGCACGCGCGTGATTTGCAACAGTGATCCCCTTTGACGCACTTAACCATGATTTGTTCACCGCGCTCGATTGCGCCATATTTCCGGCGCCATCGGTATGCACCCGTGACCGTTTCGGGACCGGCCGGTTTCGACGGGGAACGGGTTGGAGTGGATCAGGTGGCGATCGCGAGCAATTCGTCGAATGCGGCCACGATCGCGTCGTGGAAGACGTCGTAATCGGGTATGGCGGCGGTGTCGACGTTGATGCCCAGGGCGCAGGTGTCGACGTAGGTGAGCAACGTGACGTTGACCGACGAGCCGATCGTCGGGCCGAACGCGTATTGCGCGCGGACCCTCGCACCCCCGAGGAAGACCGGCACCGGAACGCCGGGCACGTCGCTGGCCAGGAAATCGACGTGGCGCAGAATCGAACCGATGTACCACCGCGGCATGAGGTTGAGCGCTCCGGCGATCGCCTGCGTGTAGGGCAGGGAGCGCTCGTCACGCACCGCGCCGCTGCGCAGGTGTATGGCCCTGATCCGCGCTGCCGGGTCGGTCTCCCCGACGGGCACGTCGAATCGCATCAGCGTGATCCGGTTTCCGCCGATGTCGTCCGACGCCGTGCGGAGGCTGACCGGCATGGTCAGGTGCAGGTCTCCCACCGTGACACCGTGCTTGTCGTGGTATCTCCGCAATCCGCCGGCCACCCCGGCGACGAACGCGTCGTTGAGCGCCCCGCCGCACCGGTGCGCCGCTTCCCGCAACAGGGGCTTCGGGACTTCGTGCACTCCCAGGCGACGGTTCAGCCCGCGGTCCGTCACCAGCGGTGACCCGGTCCGGCTGATCGGCCGGATGGTCCGGTACACGGATGCCGCGGTGGAGGCAGTCGATCGAATCGTCGTGACGGGCCGCCGGACACTGTCGTAGATCAGCCGCGGAGCCCACGTCACCGCGCCCGCCACGGCGCTGCCGAGCACGCCGGCGTCGTACCGGAAGATGTCGCGGTAGCGGTCCAGCAGCGACGGCCCGGGCGCCGGCGGTTCGGGCGGCACGGGTTCACGCGCATATAGGTCTGCGGACAGGTTGAACAGGTGCATCCCGATCTGGATGCCGCCGATTCCGTCGGTGAGCGCATGGTGGAACTTGCAGATCAATGCCGCGCCACCGTCGTCGAGGCCCTCGACCAGGGTTGTCTCCCAGAGCGCCCGGGCGCGGTCGAAATCCTGCATGTCGGCCAGCCGGGCCATTTCGAGCACGTCGTCGAGCGTGCCGCCGGACGGCACCGCGACCCGCCGCATGTGGTAGGCGAGGTCGAAGTTCGGGTCGTTTTCCCACCGGGGCGGAGCCGGCCGCGGCGACGCCACCACGCGCTGCCGGAACATGGGCAGCTTGCGGGTCATCAGGTCGAAGCGGTCACGCACCTGCTGCCAGTCCGGGGATCGGTCCAGCAGCAGGACGGTTACCACCGTCGACCTCAGCCGCGGGTCGCTTTCCATCGCCCAGGTGAAGGCGTCGCTGTTTCGCATGAAGGCGGTCATAGGTGCTCCGGGCACCAAGCTACGACTGGCGGACGCAAAGGTCAGCAGTTCGACGGCACGCCATGACTTTGGTCCCTCAAGGTCGTGCCATTCGTCGTCGAAGGGCGACGACCGCCCGGGTTTCTAGGACGTCTTGGCGTCGGCGAATTCGCAGAATGCGCTGTAGGCCCGAGCGCCGTAGATGGTGGCGGGCCCCCCATGCATGAGGAAGGTGACACCGATCGCCTCGGCGGCTTCCTCCGGTGTGGCGCCGGCACGGGCGGCCGCCTGGGCATGCGATGCGATGCACCCATCGCATCCCTCGACGACGCCGATCGCCATCGCGATCAGCTCTTTGACCTTGCGGCTCAGTGCGCCCTCGTTGAACGCGGCCCCGGACAGGGCCGCGAAGCCCTTGTAGACCTCGGGGATCTGCTGGCGGAGTTCGCGATGCTGAGGCAGGAGGTCCTCGAGGACCTTGTGGTGATGTTGCTGGTCTGACATGGCTCTCATCCTATACCCCCGCGGGTATATGTCCCTATTCGCCCGCGGTCACCGATGCACTGCTCTTCAAGGAGTCGATCACCGCTTGCAGCTTGCCGGTGACCTCCTCGGCGACCGGCCGCAGCTCCGGCTCCCCGGTGAATTCCACCATGAGGGCGGGGTTCATGGCCTCGACGAGCACCGTACCGTCCCGGTCGGGGTCGGTGCGCACGACGACGTTGCACGGCAGCAGCAACCCGATCTGGCGGTGCGCCGACACGGCGCGGTGCGCCAACGGCGGGTTGCAGGCACCCAGGATCAGGTAGTCCTCCATGTCCTCGCCGAGTTTTGCCTTCAGCGTGGCCTTCACGTCGATTTCGGTCAGCACCCCGAATCCCTGCTCCGCCAGCGCGGCACGCGTGCGCGCGACCGCGTCGTCGAAGGAGGTGTGCAGAGGTGTCCCGATTGAGATGTCCATGACGACTCCGTCCTTTGTTGCCTGGGGTCCATGCTGGTGCTTGGGCCGTTTGTCTTGCCTGGACTGATTTGCGCTCGCGCGCATCACGCGAGGGCGAGGAACAACTTCTCGAGTTCGGCTTCGCTCATGGGAGCCGCGCCGTTGGCCGTCGTACCCGTGACGCATTCCTTCAATCCGGTCGCCACGATCTTGAACCCCGCACGGTCCAGAGCGCGCGAGACCGCGGCCAGTTGCGTGACGACGTCCTTGCAGTCGCGCCCCTGCTCGATCATCGAGATCACTCCGGCAAGTTGGCCTTGGGCACGCCGCAGCCGGTTCAGCACCGCGGTCATGCTGTCTTGTTCGCCGCTCACTGGTTCCTCCATCGTGGTTGCTTACCTCATCATAGTACCCAGGGGGGTATATGTGCCCCAGGTTCGCCGATTTGGTACCGCACCCCGGAATATACCCCACCGGGTATGGCGTTGGCGTCTGCAGAACCAACCTCCGGGAGACACGATGACGACCACCGACCTGACCCACGACACGTTCGCGTCGACGATCACCGGCAATCCGATAGTGCTGGTGGACTTTTGGGCCGCATACTGCCGGCCCTGCCGAGCCTTTGCGCCCGTCTACGAACGGTCGGCGCAGACGCACCCGGAAATCGTGCACGCCAAGGTCGACACCCAGGCCGAACCCGAGTTGGCCGCCACGCTGGGAATCCGTTCGGTACCGACCATCATGGCGTTTCGCGACGGCGTGCTGGTCTACAGCCAAGCGGGCGCGATGGCCCCCGCCGTGCTGGAGGACCTCATCGCACAGGTGCGGGCGCTGGACATGGCCGCCGTCCGCGCCAAGATCGCCGGCCGCAAGGCGGCGCGGCGGCGCTCTGCGTGACGCGCGCCGCCGCCGATCCCATCGCGGCAAGCGAATAGTTTGCTAATGTGCCGTTAGGTCTAGCTAGGCGCGGCACGGCACAGTCGCTGACGATAGGGACCAATGGCTCCACTCGCCGGGTCGGTGAGCCCACGTTACGTGCAACGTTGGGCCCTGTCGCACGGCCGCCGACCGGTTCAGACTGCTCCCTGTGACCGTGCGGAGCCTCGCCGCCGAGGCGGTTCGCCGGCCGAGGCGTCTTCGGCACCCGCCTGCCGTCCCCCGTCGGCGGTTCGCCCGCAAGCGGTCGCGGTTGTGTGAGAGGGGGCGCGGTGCTGGACTTCGGTGGACTGTCGCCCGAGATCAACTCCAGTCGCATGTACGCGGGCCCGGGATCGGAATCGATGATGGTCGCCGCGACCGCATGGGACGCGCTGGCCGCTGAACTCGCCACGGCCGCCAACGCCTACGGATCGGTGATGGCGCGCCCGCCCTTCGCCGGCTAGCGGTCCCGGTTCTCACGCACGTGCCAGTAGCCAGGCGCAGCCGTCCCCTTCACCGGCGGCGAGAACGCGGAGGCCGGTGAACGCGAGCGGCAGTTCGCCGGCCGCCGCACGGAACGGCCCGGGCCCCCGCCCGACTTCGCTGAGCACGGCGACGGCCAGCAGCCCTCCCCGCGCCAGGCGCTCGACGATCGCCCGGTCGAGGCGGCGGTCCCGGAACTTGTGGCAGAGGATGACGTCGACCGGCGGACCGGCCGGCAGACCGTCGTCGAAGTCGACGACGTCGAAGCGGCAACGGTCGCCGACCCCGCAGCGGCGGGCCAGGTCCCGGGCGTGGCCGGTGGCGACCGGCGAAATGTCCAACCCCACGACATCCAGCCCCCGTCGGGCCAGCCAGACGCTGCCGAGGCCCTGTCCGCAGGCCAGCTCGAGAGCGCGTCCCGCGGTCGGGAAAACGTCCTGGTGAGCTGCGAAGACACCGGGGACCGCCACCGCGTCCACCGCGGGGGGCCCGAGGCGCGCGTACCGCTCGTCCCAGCGCAGCCGGTCACCCTCGACCACGTGCGTCACCCTACCCAGGAGCCCGGCCCAGCGGATGCCGACGGTTGCGCGCACGCCCTTCCTACACTGGACCGGTGTCCACAGCAGCGGCTTCTCCGAGCGCCGGAGCAGCACGCCGCTCTGATCGCCGTCCCGGGCAGACCATCCGCAAGGTGCTCGACGCCGGATTGGAGGAACTGCGCGAATCGTCGTACGCGAACCTGACGATGCGTGCGGTCGCGACCCGGGCCGGGGTCTCGCCGGCCAGCGCCTACACCTACTTCCCGTCGAAAAGCGCCCTGGTGGCCGCGGTCTACCTGCGCTTCCTCCGCGACCTGCCGTTGCACACCGACGTCGACGACGCGACCCGGACCCGTGTCAGCGCCACCCTGCGGGACATGGCCGTGGCGGTCGCCGACGAGCCCGAGTTGACCGTCGCCTGCGGAGCGGCGCTGATGGCCGACGACCCGGCGGTGGCGCCCCTGCGCGAGCAGATCGGCGAGGAGGTGTCCAGGCGGATCGCGGCGGCGTTGGGCCCCGGCTGGCCCCGCGCGGTGAAATCCACGCTGCAGATGATGTTCGCCGGCGCGCTGATGACGGCCCGCTTCGTCACGTATCAGGAGATCGCCGGACAACTCGACCGGGCCGTCGAGCTCATCCTGGGAGAGTCTGCGGCCGGATAGGCGGCTGGGTAGAGGGCTACGCCGCGGTCAGCTTCCGCGACGCGCGTCCGGCGGGCAGGAAGCGCCCGAGCTTCCGATTGCCCAGCGCGGGAGAGGCGTTGCCCCCGCCGAAGCCCCCGCCGAACGCGAGCTGTCCCGACACCAGCACCGCGCTGACCGTGTCGTCGTTGCGGTTGACCATCCGCGACAGCCCGCCGTAGGACTGCACCGGGTGTTCGGCGTAGCTGTCGAGGGAATCGTCGAGCTTGTCCGGGTCGAGCACGACGATGTCCGCCCGGTCGCCTTCGCGCAGCGTGCCCGCGTCGATCCCGTACCACAGCCCGAGTTCGCCGGTGAGCCGGTGCACGGCGCGTTCCATCGACAGGAACGGCCTGCCGTTCTTCTCGGCGTCGTGCGCGTGCCGCAGCAGGCGCAGCCCGGAGTTGTAGAAAGCCATGTTGCGCAGGTGGGCGCCGGCATCGGAGAAACCCATCTGGACGGCCGGGCTCTGCGCCAGCGTGCGCAGCAGTTCGGGCCGGTGATTGGAGATGGTGGTGCGCCAGCGCAGACTTTCGCCGTGCTCGACCACCAGGTCGAGGAAGGCGTCGACCGGGTGCAGCCCCCCGCGGTCGAGACCCACCTGCCCGAAGGACTTCCCGATCACCGACCGGTCGGGGCAGGCCACGATCTCGGCGTCGAAGAAGTCGCGATGCCACACCCTGGGCCCGAATTTCTGGCCGTAGTCCCTGCGGAACCAGCGGCGATACTCCTCGTCGCGCATCAACTCGTTGCGCTCGACCTCGTCCTGCAGGTGCAGCGCCGCGGCACCGGAGCCGAACTCCTCGAAGACCACCAACGAGATTCCGTCGGCGTAGACCTCGAACGGCACAGGCAGATGCTGCCAGCGAAAGTCACCGCCCAGGGCGTTGACGAGCCGACCGAGCCGGTCCATGACGTGGATGACGGGCGGGATGGCCTTGATGTCCGCGGCCGACAGCAGGCTGGTCTTCAACCGGGGACGACCGACCCCCAGCGACGTCACCAGTTGCGACAGCACCGACACGGGATTCTTGATGTCGGGCCCGGACTGCAGGATCTTGTCGCGCCGCCGGAGAATGGCGTTCAGGCGGCGCAGCTCGCGCGGGGTGGCATAGGTCGACGGCAGCGTGCGTGAGCGGCAGACCTCCCCGTCGAGTTTGTCGAACAGAAGTTGCTGCGAGGACATCCCGACGAATCCTTCGTCGAGCGCCTCCTCGAGCATCGATTCCATCCGCGCCAGTTCCGCCGGGGACGGCCGCACGTCCTTGCGGGTCGCGCGGTCCAGTCCCATGGTCGCCGCCCGCATGTCGGAGTGACCGATGAAGGCGGCGACGTTGGGGCCCAGGTTCAGCCGCTCGAGCGCGGCCACATATTGGCCGGGATCACTCCAGGTGCGCACCCGGTCCAGGTGTTCGATCACGTAGCGCCGGGGGATCGCCTCCACGCGGCCGAAGATGTCGCCGGCGTCGACGTTGTTCAGGTACACCGTGGACAACGAGCACGAACCGAGCATCACCGTCGTCACACCGTGCCGCAGCGACTCGGAAAGGCCTGGTTCGCAGAGTGCTTCGATGTCGTAATGGGTGTGGATGTCGATCATGCCCGGAATCACCCACCGGCCCGTCG
The DNA here is from genome assembly GCF_045809005.2 of Mycobacterium cajalii. NCBI lineage: Bacteria > Bacillati > Actinomycetota > Actinomycetes > Mycobacteriales > Mycobacteriaceae > Mycobacterium > Mycobacterium cajalii. The sequence goes on along the minus strand of NZ_CM141436.1, from coordinate 3,029,188 downwards.
CATCGATGACGTCGGCACCCGGCGCCTCGATCGGCGCGGCCGTGACCGTGGCGACGCGGCCGTCGCGCACACCGATGTTGCGCAGGGCCGACGGCGCACCCGTTCCGTCGAACCAGCGGCCGTTGAGGATCACGGTGTCGTACTGCATTGTTCGGCCTCCCTGCCCGGCCCCGGGCCGGCTACCGTGCGGCACCGACTCGCGCCGGGCGTGCGCGTCGCCGCAATTCCGCCTTCAGACGTGCGGTGATCATACACACGGTCCACGATGTCTACCGAGATGGCTCGGGCTGCGCCGCACCGTCCGCCGTGCCGACCGGGGCCGAACTCCGTGCTCGGACGCTATGATCCGCGTGTGGGGACGACCGGACGCCAGACCACCGTTCGCTGAGCATGCGCAGCCACGGTTGGGCGGGGAACACGCCCGCCTCCGATGAGGAGGCGATCGAGCGCATCCTGGATGCCGCCGACGTGATCATCGAGGAGCGCGGCTCGGCGATGCGCATCGCCGACGTGGCCCGCGTCCTCGGGGTGACACGGCAGACCGTCTACCGGTACTTTCCCGGCACGCAGGCGCTGCTGGTGGCATCGGCGATGCGGTCGGCCGACGGTTTCCTCGACCGGTCGGCGGCCCATCTGGCGGGTGTCACCGACCCGGTGGTGGCGGTGACGGAGGGGATCGCCTTCGCGGTCGAACAGCTGGCCTCCGACAAGCAGGTCGAATTCGTGCTCAATCAGCGCCACCGCGGCGGCCAGAAGGCGTCGATCATGTCGGACACCGCCCTGGCTTTCGGCCGGTCCATGCTGCATCGCTTCGATATCAATTGGGAAAGCCACGGTTTCGACGAAGCGGCGTTGGACGAGTTGAATGAGTTCTGCCTTCGGGTCCTGCATTCGTTTCTCGCCGACCCGGGGCGGCCACCGCGCAGCGGCCCCGAACTGCGGCGCTACCTCACCCGCTGGATCGGGCCCGCGATCGCCTATCCGCAACTGGTCAGGGCGATGGACACGCTGCGCATGCCGGAGCTGCGCCGTGTGCGCCGGCGCCCCCCGGCGGCGTCCTGACCCGATCGGCGAGGCGGACATGGCCATACACTTTCGCGACTGTGTTGCCCGGCGGGTCGCTGCGATCGGCCGGCGCTGACGAATGAAGGAGCGGATGTGGTGGGTCTGGCGCAGCTGGCGCTGAACAGTGCACCGGTGTTCGGTGGCGCGATGCTCGCCGTCGCGGCCGGGCAATTCCGCGGCCCCGACTACCGGGCCCTGATCAAGCAGGACATGGACCTGCTGGACCGCCTGCCGCCGGACGCCACCGCCAGGCGAGCGGAGTTGCAGCGCACGATCGACGCACGCATCGACGACCTGATCGACAGCTCCGACCGGAGTCGCGCGTTGCGTCAGGCCGCCCTGTTTTATCAGGGCAATTGGCGCGACGTCGTGCTCCTGGCCTGTGTGGTGTTGTTCACCGTCATCTGGTGGGACGTCAACCACAGCCGTAGCAACTGGCTCCCGATGTTCGTGCTGCTGATCCTGCTGTCGCTGGTGACCGCCGCCTACGCGCTGCGCGGCGTGCTGCGTGCCGTGAGTTCGCTGGCGCGCAAGCAGCACCGGGCCGGTTCATGACCCGGTGACGATCATCTCGTGCAGGTCCGGTATCGACCACGGCCCGGCGTCGTGGTGATCGCGGTAGTCCAGCAACCGCGGCGTCGGACGATCGAACCTGCCGACGAATCCTCCTGCGGCGACGAACATCTGACCGGTCACGTCGCGCGCCAGGTCGCTAGCGAGGTAGGCGTACAGCGGGGCGACGAACTCGGCGGGGGCGCTGTCCAGCGAAGCCCGCATGGTCACCTCGTCGAGCAGCCCCCGGCGATGCAGGTCCGCGATGTGTTGTTCGTACTCGGCCCCGGTGGACAACCGGGTCCGCGCGCCGGGACACACCACGTTGGCCCGCACCCCATAGGCCTTCAGCTCGGCGGCGATGGCCATCGTCAGTGCGTTGACGGCACCCTTGCCGGCGGGGTACCCGGTGCCGCCGTAATCGCCGAGAAACGCCACCGAACTGGTGTTGACGATCGACCCGTGCCCCTGGGCGGCCATGACGCGGGCGGCGGCCCGGCAGGTGTGGAACGCCGTGCCGAGGTGCGCACCGATCAGGTGGTCGAACTGCGCCGGTGAGATGTTCAGGATCGATGACCCCGGGGGCTCGGCAACCCCGGCGCAGTTGACGAGGACGTCCAGCCTGCCGAACGCGCCGATGCATCGATCGACGAGAGCACCGGCGATGCGCTCGTCGTCGGCGGCGCCGACGACCGCGGTCGCCCGTCCGCCCGAGGATGTCAACGCTGCGACGGTGTCGTCCACGGTGGCCTCATCACGCCCGTTGACCACCACGCCGGCACCGAGAACGCACATCAGTTCGGCGACCGCGCGTCCGATCCCCCGGCTGCCGCCGGACACCACCGCGCCGCGCCCGGCCAGCAAATCCCCGCTCATCGCACCGGACCTTCCCGACCCCGCGATACCTGCCGGAAGACGTTCCGTGGCAGGCGCTTCCGAGTGAAATTGCAAACGGATAGTTGGCCGCGAGTGTTCGACATCACTGGAACGGTACCTCGCCGGTGCGCCGAGGTGCCCCAACCGAGCCGAGTGGGGCACCGACACCAGCGAGGTTGCCGGAAGGTGAACGAACCATGAACCGGGGGTATACGGCGAACCGTAGCGGGCAAAGCGGTCATGGCGGCGGACCCTGGCCCTGCGCGGCCCAATACGGCCAGCCGCCAAGCGATCCCACGGGTTGCGCGACCCTGCCACCGGGCGTGCGATCGCCTCTGGCTAAGAGCCGGCTCGCCCGCTAACGAGGCTAGAACCCTTCTCGCAAGCCAGATTCCGCGTACCCGTCGCGGCTTGATGCGATGTCGCGTATAGTCACCAGTGAGTCCGTTCTGGACAGGTCGCCGTTTAGCTCAAAGCGGCCAGTCAGCCGCTCGGCTGCCGGGTTCCCGTGGCATACGGCGATAAGTCATCTGTCACCGCCCCGTTAGCACCGTGCGAGCTGCGGCCGATATCCGCACGGATACGGGTGCCGCGGGAGGCGCGCCTGTGGCATCCACATGCCGTGCCGTCCCGCTGCCCACGACGCAGAGGAAGAGCAATCCATGCAAACTGTTTCGTGCACTTGCCGAGTCCGGCGGTGGGGGTTCTCCAGCCGATGACCGACGTTCTGGCCCCGCCCCGCCCCCCTCGCTCGACCACCTCACAACCGGACGATTCCTATGACGACGTCATCGAGATGTTCGTCGCGCTGCGCCAGATGCCAGCCGAATCGCACGAGTACAAACAACAACGCGAACGGATCGTGGCCCGCTGCCTGCCGCTGGCCGACCATGTCGCCAGCCACTTCGGACGTCGCGGCGAAGGTCTCGACGACCTGACGCAGGTCGCACGCCTGGGCCTGATGAACGCCATCAACCGTTTCGACCCCGAAAAAGGACCCAGCTTCATCGGGTTTGCGGTCCCCACCATGATGGGTGAGGTCCGCCGCTATTTCCGCGACTACAGCTGGGGCATGCGTGTGCCCCGGCGGTTGCGTGAGCTGCACGTCCAAATCAGCAGAACCACAGCAGATTTGGCGCAGAAGCTGGGGCGGGCGCCCACAGCCGGCGAGCTCGCGCGGGTTCTGGAAGTCCCCCACGAGGAGATCGTCGAGTGCCTCGTCGCGGGTGACGCCTATCGGCTCGAGTCCCTGGACGCGCCCATCGGCACCGACAGTTCGGGCAAGCCCCGGCTCGTGGCCGACGCGATCGGTGGCGTCGATCCTCAGATCGACCACATCACCAACAGGGAAGCGGTCCGCGCCCTCGTCAGCGCGCTCCCCCGCCGCGAACGTGAGATTCTGCACATGCGGTTCTTCGAATCGATGACGCAAAGCCAGATCGCCGACCGGATCGGCGTCTCGCAGATGCAGGTCTCGCGCATCCTCGCCAACACGCTGCGCTGCCTGCGCGACCAGTTGGAGTAGCACTCCGCACGCACAGCGCCCCTTTCCGGTACGCCCGCTTTGCCGGCGATGTACTGTCCGATTCGGCATTCGAGTCGGATTGCTTCGCCGAGGCAGCCCGGGGCGGAGCCGGGAAGGGGCGCGTGCGGTGAGGTTTTCTCCGGCGGTGTTGGCGGGCGTGGCCGCGGCGGCGGCGCTGACGGTCGCGCTGAGCGCGTGTGGCAGCCATTCGACGTCGTCGAACCCGAAACCGGGGTCTGCCACCTCGGCCCCGGGCACCAGCGGCCCGGCACCGGCCTCGTCGGCCGCGGCACAGCCGGGCCAGTACGCCGGCCTGCTGATCCAGGCGACGGACATCAACGCCCCGGTGACCTTCACGGGCAGCCCGCCGACGGACAACCCGAACGGCAAACCGGGCGTGGCCACGACATTCCGCGATGAAGACGGCAGTCACCAGATCAAGGACACCATCCAGGTGTACGCCGATCCCGCCGCCGCAACGGCCGCGCTGAACGCGGCAAAAGGCGCGCAGGGCGACGTCGTGAAGAACCCGACGTCGCGCCCGGCCAACATCGGCACCGGCGGAACGACACTGTCCGGCGATTCCCCGGACGGCAACAAGGGCGTGACGGTACTGCTGTTCACCCAGGGCAGGGCCCTCGTCACGCTGCAGTTCGACGGCCCGCCGGGCTCGCTGGTGCCCCAAGAGTTCATGACCGACGTCGGCCAGAAGCAGGACGCGGCCGTCAAGAAGGGGCTCGGCGGCTGATCCGCGGGCCGGTGGACCGGCCGTCCCCGCAAACCGTGTCGGCCCGCACTTCGACACGTGCCGGCGCTATCGTTGCGGGCGCCCCCGGCGACCGCAGCCGGCGCCAGGCAGCCCTGACCAGCCGAGGAGTTCGATGGACGTCGTCAATGGCCTGCCCGCTCATGCCCTGCTGCTGCACTTCGTCGTGGTGCTCGTGCCGCTGACCGCGCTGCTGGAGATCGTGTGCGGACTGTGGCCGGCTGCGCGGCGCGGCCAGCTGTTGTGGCTGACGCTGATCTCGGCGGCTGTGACGATGGTGTTGACGCCGATCACCGCGAACGCCGGCGGGTGGCTCTACAGCCTGCGGGCCAGCCCGCCCCCCATCCTGCGCGAACACGCCGCGCTCGGCGGCACGATGGTCTATTTCGCCGCCGCTCTGCTGGCGGTCGCCGTCGGGCTCGTCGTGCTGCGCGTGACCGAACGCAGGTCCCCCAAGCCGTCGGTCGCCATGTCCGTCATCACCGGGATAGTCGTTCTCGCCGTGGGAATCTCATCGATGATCCAGACCTACCGGGTGGGTGACGCCGGCGCCCGGTCCGTGTGGGGTGGCGAGATAGCACGCCTGGAGAAAGCACACAAGCCATAGTCTCCGGCCGCGAACAGCCCACTGCGCCAGGGGCCGATGTCGAAGTGGCCGCAAAGTTCCCCGTGGGGTGGGCATTGTGTCGTACCGTTCCCCCAGGCTCCCTGGGCGCCGCGAAGGATCGCTCGGGGGCGGCTGCGGGGGCATTTCCGGACGGGAGTCAACACGATGAGAGTGCGTGTCAGAGTCACCGCAGCCTGTGCCGCGCTCCTCGCGGCGGCCGGATGCAGCGGCCACCTGGTCGGTGCCAAAGAGGCCGGCGGTTCGTCGGCGGAGGCATCGCAGGTGGCCAAGCCGGCCACCGCGTCGGGGAAGGTGACGATTCGTTACGAGGACGCGGAAACGCCGGAGGCGTTGCACGGTCGCCAGATCATGCAGGACGCAAAGGTCCTCGAAGACCTCGCCCAGCACATCGAGGACGATCTGCTGCTGCCGTCCAACCTGGGGGTCGTGGGCAAGCAGTGCAACACGGACAACGATTTCTATGACCCCGCCGCCAACGAGATTCAACTCTGCTACGAGGCAAGGGATCACGCCGAACAGCTCTTCGCCGGGAACGGCAGCCCGGACCCGGTGACCCCCGCCGTCGACGAAGCGGTCTCGGCGGCCTACCACGAGCTCGGTCACGCCACGCTCGCCATGTACGACCTGGCCTTCACGGGACGCGAGGAGGACGTGGCCGACCAACTGTCGGCCTTCATGCTTCTCACTCCCGGCGCCGACGGACAGCCCTATCCCAACGGTGTCCGCATCGCCACCGACACCGCCCAGGAGTGGAAGCTGAGCGCAAAAGGTTCCGGCGACGCGAACGACCTGCCGTTCTGGGACGGACACTCGATGGACATCACGCGGATGTACAACTGGGAGTGCTGGATCTACGGCTCGGACCCGGTGGCCAACGCCGGCATCGTCACGTCGGGTGACCTTCCCGAAGACCGGGCGGGCAACTGCGAGGAAGAGTTTCGGAACATGTCCAGGGGATGGCAGCAGCTGCTGGGTGCGCACCTTCGCAAGCCCAGCTGAGAAGCCGACCTCGGCCTGCCGGAGGGTTCAGCCGGCTGCCCCCACGCACGCTGCGACGCGGGCCCACGAGTTGTTGGCGTAGCCGCCCGGATTCCACAGCGAATCCGCTGACTCCGGCTGCAGGGCGCCGGTGTCATCCCAGGCGCGGGCGATGATCCGCAACGGGCCCGGCCCGACAGTCACGGTCAGTGACCAGGGCTGCCATGACCATTCGCCGGGAGCGGGATGTAGGCGGGCCTGCTGCCAGCTGAGGCCGTCGTCCAGGGATATTTCGACCCGCGCCACGCCGCGACCGTCGCCCGCGCGCGATCCCGTAGCCACGGATGGTCAGCTCGCCCGGGGACACCCGGTCCCCGTCGGTGGGGTGGAGGATGTCACAGTTGAGTGGCGGCGCCGACAGCGCGATGCCCTCGCCCGGGGCCGCGGACTCCGGGTCGGCGTCTGCCGGCAGGACGCGGTAATCGTGGGCCTGGCAGTAGCTGTCCGACGGACCGGGCTGCACCGTGATCGCGGTCACCCATTTGACGCTGCGGGCGCCGACGTATCCGGGCACGACCACCCGTACCGGGCCGCCGTGGGCGCGGGGAAGCGGTTCTCCGTTCATCTGCCACGCAAGCAGCACTTCCCGTGACATGGCCTTGCTCAGCGGTATCGAGCCGCCATAGGCCTGAGCGGGCCGCGCCCGCTCCGCGACGTCCAGAGCCCGGAACGCGACATGGAACCCGGCCTCGGAACGCACCCCGGCAGCCGCGAGGACGTCAGCCAGGCGGGCACCGCCCCACTCCGCCGTCGAGATCGCCCCGTGGGACCATGGCTCCTCCCCTGGAATCGGCCGCACCCGCAGGAGATCCTCGCGGCGATTCCCGGCACACGCGAGGGTCGCCACCACGCTGTGCCGGTCGAAATCGCTGCTCAGCTGGTCGTATGTCAGGGTGAGCGGCGTGGCCACCCTGCCCTCGACCGTGAGGTGCCACTGTTCGGCTGCGATGTCGGGAAACAAGCCGTGATTGCGGGCGTAGAACGCGTCGATCGGGGTGATGTCGCTTTCGGCCAACACCGCGGCGGGCGGCTCGGCGTTGTACGGCCTCTGCTTCCGCACGATCATGTCGTCGCGTTTGATCCCCAGCACTGCGGTCGGTGTCATGAGGAGTGGTTACCCTGTCGGACGGGCACGACTCACGATTTCTCGCCGGGCGGCAAAGGTGCGCTCGCGCACCGGGCGAATCCCCAGGTGACCCCGACCGGGGTCACGCGGTGGGGGTCAGCAGAAACAGGCGGAATTGCCTTCCGCCCGCCGAGGATTCGGCGATCCGGTAGTTGGGCCACTGCTGCAGCACGGTGGCCCATGCCGTCTTGCGTTCCGATCCGGTGAGAAACCGGACCTCGGCGGTGAAAACCTGGCGACCCCGGCGCACGCTGACCCGTTGTGCCGATTTGAGATTCGCCGACCACGATGGGTGACACCGGCGGCCCCAGTTCGACCCGACCACGATCAGCCCCTCCCCGACCGGGGCGGACAGAACCGTCGCGGTGCGGGCGAGACCCGTCTTGCGGCCCGAGACGGTGATCCGAACACCGGGCAGCCCGGCGAGTTCGAGCACGCCGGCCCGCCCGACGCTGACGAACCGCAGCACCGACTCGAGAGCTTCGATCAGCGGACTTCCGGCCAGCACCAGCCAGCGGTATGCGGTCGGGTTCCGCGCCAGCCGCTGCAGCGGATTCATACGGACACTGTATTCCGGGTTGCTCCCGCCCGGGCGTCGGGCCGATGAAATAACCTTGGCTACCGGGCTTTTCGTCACGTTCTCGGGCCGTGGCGGCGGGTTGGCGGTGGGACCGCCACCGAACTAAATAAATTGCTTGATTTAACGTTGCGGGCGGTGTTCACTGAGGCGATGACCGCCGAGCGGATGGTTCGATCCGGCAGGTCGACGGGCACCCGGGAGGCGATCTTGTCGGCCGCCGAGGTGCTCTTCGCCGAGCGTGGCATGTACGCGGTGTCCAACCGGCAGATCAGCGAGGCCGCGGGCCAGGGCAACAACGCGGCCGCGTGTTATCACTTCGGTACCCGAACCGACCTGCTGCGGGCGATCGAGCGCAAGCACCGCGAGCCGATCGAGCAGTTGCGCGCCCGGATGCTGGCGGATATCGGCGATTCGGCCGAACTGCGGGACTGGGTCGGGGCACTGGTGCGCCCGCTCACCGATCACCTGGCGGCGCTGGGCGTTCCCAGCTGGTATGCGCGGTTCGCCGCCCAGGCGATGGCCGACCCGACGTATCGCCACGTCGTCACCAAGGACGCTCTCAGCTCGCCGGGGCTGGTGCGCACCATCGAGGGCATCAACCGCTGCCTGCCCGACCTGCCCAGGCGGGTGCGCTCGGAACGCATCGTGATGGTGCGCAACCTGCTGATGCACACCTGCGCCGAGCACGAAGGCGCGCTGGCCGAGCACAGGGCGGGATCGCGTTCGGCGTGGCCGGTCGCCGGCGAAGGGCTGATCGACGCGATCGTCGGCCTGTGGCGCGCGCCGGTGCACGTGAGCGCGGCGGGCTGCTAGGTGTCGCCGGAACGGACACGACCACAACCGAGGAGCAGCATGACCGACGTCTCGACCGGCACCGCCACCGACATTCCCGAGTTCCCGATGACGCGCGCACCGGGCTGCCCCTTCGCCCCGCCGCCGGAGTCGTTGGCGCTCAACGCGAACCGGCAACTCAGCCGCGTCCGGATCTGGGATGGCAGCACGCCCTGGCTGATTCACGGCTACGACGCGATCCGCGCGTTGTTCACCGACTCCCGCGCCAGCGTCGACGACCGGTTGCCCGGCTACCCGCACTGGAACGAGGGGATGCTTGCCACGGTGCACACCCGGCCGCGTTCGGTGTTCACCTCCGACGGCGAGGAGCACACCCGCTTCCGGCGGATGCTGTCGAAGCCGTTCACCTTCAAGCGGGTCGAGGCGCTCCGCCCGGCGGTGCAGCAGATCACCGACGACCACATCGACGCCCTGCTGGCCGGTCCGAACCCGGGCGACATCGTCAGCACGGTGGCGCTGCCCATCCCGTCGCTGGTCATCAGTCAGCTGCTGGGTGTGCCGTACGAGGATGCGGAGTTCTTCCAGGCGCAGGCCCAGCGGGGCATGGGTCGTTACGCCACCGCGGAGGACACCGCGCAGGGCGCCGCCTCGCTGGCGAAGTACATCGCCAACCTGGTGCGCACCAAGATGCACGATCGCTCCGAGGACCTGGTGTCCGACCTCGCCGAGCGGGTCGGCGCCGAAGAGCTCAGCGTGCGCGAGGCCGCGCAACTGGCCACCGGGGTGCTGATCGCCGGCCACGAGACGACGGCGAACATGCTCAGCCTGAGCGTCGCGGCCCTGCTCGACCATCCCGAGCAGCTGGCGCTGCTGCGCGAAACCACCGACCCCAAGGTGATCGCCGTGGCCGTCGAGGAGCTGATGCGCTATCTGAGCATCATCCAGACCGGCCAGCGCCGCATCGCCGTCGAGGACATCGAGATCGGCGGCGAGACGATCCGGGCGGGCGAGGGCATCATTTTGGATGTGGCGCCGGCGAACTGGGATGCGCATCAGTTTCCCGCCCCGGACCGGCTGGACCTGACCCGCGACGACGGCCCGCATGTCGGCTTCGGCTACGGCCGCCACCAGTGCGTCGGTCAGCAGCTGGCCCGGATGGAACTGCAGATCGTGCTGCCCACCCTGCTGCGCCGCATCCCGACGCTGAGGCTGGCGGTGCCGCTCGACGAGCTGCCGTTCAAGCACGACGCGCTGGCCTACGGCGTCTACGAGCTCCCCGTGACGTGGTGAGAGTTTGGCTGCCGTGAAACCGGTTCTCGCCCTGCAGGTACCCGATCTGTCCGGCCGCCTCGCCGTCGTGACCGGCGCGAACAGCGGCCTGGGATTCGGGCTGGTGAAACGCCTGGCGGCCGCGGGCGCCGAGGTGGTCATGGCGGTCCGCAGCACGGCCAACGGCGACAACGCGATCGCCGCGATCCGCCGCGAGTTGCCGCACGCGAAGCTGGCCGTCAAGCGGCTGGACCTGGCGTCGCTGCGGAGTGTGGCGGCGTTCGCGGACGAGCTGGTCGCCGAGGGCCGCCCGGTCGACGTCCTGATCAACAATGCCGGCGTCATGACACCGCCGCAGCGTCAGGCGACCTCCGACGGCTTCGAATTGCAGTTCGGCACCAACCATCTGGGCCACTTCGCGTTGACAGGAAGGCTGCTGACCGCGTTGCGCGCCGCCGGATCGGCGCGCGTGGTGACCGTCGGCAGCCTCGCCGCGACACAGCGCAGGCTGGATTTCGACGACGCCAATGCCCAATCGGGCTACCGGCCCATGCGCTCCTACGGGATGGCCAAGCTTGCGCAACTGATGTTCGCCGTCGAGTTGGACCGGCGCAGCAGCGAACGCGGCTGGGGCGTGACATCCAACGCCGCGCACCCCGGGCTGAGCAAGACCAACCTGCTCAGCGGCGCGTCCTACGGACGTGAGAAGCCCACGCTGCAGGCGCGACTCACGCGCCTGACGTGGCGCCTGCTGCCTTTCATGTGGCTCGACGTCGACGAGGGCCTCAAACCGTCGCTCTACGCGGCTGTTTCGCCGGACGCCCGCGGGGCCGAGTACTACGGTCCGCGAGGGTTCTACGAAACGGTCGGCGGCGGAATCACCTTCGCCGGGGTTCCCCGCCTGGCACGCAGCGAGCCGGACATGGCGAAACTGTGGCGGCTTTCCGAACAACTCACCGGTGTCACGTACCCGGACTGACCGCAGAAAGTGGTGCACATGTCGACCCAAACCCGAACCCCCTACCCGGAGGGCGTGATCGGCGCACCCAAGAACCGACGCGGTCACGCCGCCGGTTCGGACACCGGCCTGCCGCCCGGGACCGAGGTGTTCTCGGCCGACAACCACGTCTCGGTGGCCGACGACATCTTCTACGAGCATTTTCCCGACGACCTGAAGGACCAGGCGCCGCGCATCTGGTACGAGGACGGCGCCTACCTGCTGGGGCGCCCCGGCCAGTCGATGGTGGTCGGCGACTTCAGCGCGGTGCTCATGCAGTACGACGACCTGGCCGGCGCGGCCACCAACAACATCGACGCCCGCATCCGCGACCTCGCCGAGGACGGGGTCGACAAGGAATTGGTCTTCCCCAACGCGGTCCTGGCGTTGTTCCACTATCCGGACAAGGCGCTGCGCGAGCGGATCTTCTGCATCTACAACGAACACATCGCCGGCCTGCAGGAGCGCTCCCGCGGCCACTGCTACGGCGTCGGGCTGATCAACTGGTGGGACGCCCGCGGCGCCCGGCGCACCCTGGAGCAACTGAAGTCGCTGGGAATCAGGACATTCCTGATGCCGTTGAACCCCGGCAACGACGACAACGGGCGCATCATCGATTTTTCGAGCCCCGCGATGAGGGCGGTGTGGGACGAGATCGAGGCCTCCGGCCTTCCCGTCACGCACCACATCGGGGAAAGCCAGCCGAAATGCCCGAGCGCGGTCAACAGCGTGGCGGTCGCCATGATGGTCAACATCGACTCGTTCCGGGAGATGTTCTCCAAGTACATCTTCGGCAGCATCCTCGACCGGCACCCGCGCCTGCGGATCGGCTGGTTCGAGGGTGGAATCGCCTGGGTGCCACCGGCGTTACAGGACGCCGAGCACGTCCTGGCGTCGTATCGGCACATGCTCGCATACCAGCCCCGCCACGACGTCCGGCACTACTGGGACACCCACATGTGTGCGTCGTTCATGGTCGACGTTCTCGGCCTCGGCCAGATCGGCGAGATCGGTATCGACAAGGTGATGTGGTCCTCCGACTATCCGCACAACGAGAGCACATTCGGGTATTCGGAGCGGTCGCTGTCCGCGGTGGTCGACGCCGTCGGCCCCGAGGCTGCCGCCCGCGTCGTCGGCGGGAACGTCAGAGAATTCCTGGGGATTCAGTCATGACCGGCCTACTCACCGCCCGGGGTGCACGCCTGGACATCCCCGACCAACCGGACTTCGCGCGGATGCGACGCGAGGTCGGTGCACGGCTGCGCGCGGCGATGGCCGACCACGGTGTCGACGCGCTGATCCTGTCGATGAACGGCTATGTCACCTATGCGACGGGTGTCAGCTGGCCGCTGCTGGACGCCGGCCTTTCGCACGTGGAGCGGCCGGTGGCGGTCGTGCTCGCCGACGACGAGCACCCCCACCTGTTCCTGCCGTTCCGCGGCGGCGCGTCGTCGCCGCCGCCGGTGCCCGACGACCATGTGCACGGGCCGGTCTATCTCGAATTCGACCATGGCGTAGAGCGATTCGCCGGTGAGTTGGCCGCGTTGCTGCCGTCCGGGGCCGGCGTGGCCGTCGACGAATTGACCGGCGCGATGCGACGGTCGGGCCCCGGGCTGTTTCCCGGCGGCGAGCCCTCGGACGCCGCGATCGTGCTCGGCGCGGCCCAACTGGTCAAGACGCCCGACGAGCTTTCCTGCCTGCGCCGGGCCTGCCGCATCACCGAGGAGGCGATGGCGGAGGTGCAGAAGGCGCTGGCACCCGGTGTTCGGCAGATCGACCTGTCGGCCGTTCTCGTGCGCCGCGCGTTCGAGCTCGGCGCCACCACCAACATGCTCGACGCCATCTGGCAGGTGATGCCGGCGTCCCGGGCAACCGGGGTGTGGACGACGCACGGCGACCTCGCGCTTCCGCTGCTGCCCACCGCCCGCGAACTGACCGCCGGCGATGTGTTGTGGACCGACATCAGCATCGGCTACGCCGGGTACTGTTCGGATTTCGGGCGCACCTGGCTGGTCGGCAAGGACCCCACGCCGCGGCAGCAAGACCAGTTCCGGCAATGGCGCGCCATCCTGGACGCCGTGCTCGCGGTGACCAAGGCGGGCGCCACGGCGGGCGATCTGGCGCGCGCGGCGATCGCGGCGAACGGCGGCCGCAAGCCGTGGCTGCCGCACTTCTACCTGGGCCACGGGATCGGCACATACCCCGCGGAAGCGCCGATGATCGGGACGGATCTCGGCGAGGACTTCGACGACAGCTTCGTCTTCCCGCCGGGCACGGTGCTGGTGCTGGAACCGGTGGTCTGGGAAGACGGCACCGGCGGCTATCGCAGTGAGGAGATCATCGTGATCACCGAGGACGGCTACACGCCGGTCACCGACTACCCTTATGCGCCTTATGGCGACTGACGTTCTGCCCGACGCGCGGGCATTGCGGCTGGCCCGTCGAGAGCGCGCCCTGGCCCAGATGGACGCCCACGACCTCGACATCCTGGTGCTGGGCCGGCAGGCCAACATCCGTTACGTCACGGGTGCCCCGCAGCTGTGGATAGCCGGGACGCGCCCGTTCGGGCCGATGTGCGTGATGATGCGCACATCCGGCGAGATCTACCTCAACAGCACCGACGACGAAGGGGTTCCGGAGGAGATAGGCCGCGACCACCTTTACGGGCTGGCATGGAATCCGATGACGCTCATCGACGTGCTGAAGAAGATCGACGGCGCCGAAGCCGCGCGAAGGGTCGGAACCGACGCGATCACGCCGACTTTCGCGGCATTGCTGCCCGAGGCGTTCCCGAACGCCGCACTCGTCGACGGCGAGCCCGCCATGCGTGCGGCGCGCCGCATCAAGACGGCCGAGGAGGTTGCGGCGATGGGCGCGGCGCTCCGCGTCGCCGGGCAGGGACTGGCCGCCGGCGTGGCCGCACTGCAACCGGGGCGCTCCGAACGGAGTCTGGCCGCAACCGTTTTGGCGGCCATGGCTGCGGGCGGGGTGAGCACGCCGGCCACCCAGGACGCCGCCTGGGCGACCTCGCGGGAACACCCGTGGCGGCGGGCTGACGGCCCGGTTCGTGAAGGTGACCTTGTCGCGTTCGCCGCCGGCGCCCTGGCGGACGGGTATGTGGCCGAGGTGGGCCGGACCCGGCCCGCGGGTGACGCGCCGGGCGGACCTGCCCGCGAGCTGTTCGGGCGCTCGGATGCGTTGTACGACAAGATGCTCGCCGCCTGCCGGCCGGGCGCGCGTGCCGATGGGCTGCTCGCGGCGTATGAGGCCGCGGGCGAGCCGCTGCCGCCGATGCCGGTTGGGCACGGGCTCGGGCTGGGGTTCGATCCGCCGGTGGTCTCCGAAACACTCCACGCCGCAGGAGAACACGATCGACTCGACGCCGGAATGGTGCTGGCCCTCACCGGCTACGTGTGGCAGCAGGGCGTCGGAGCGGTTTTTCGCCGCGACACCGTGCACATCACCGACCGGGGCGCCGAGGTGCTGACCGCCTTTCCGGCGTGAAAAAACTTGTGTCACTTTGGTTTCAGGAGTCACAATCGGGGGTTTCTTGTCGGTGCGTGCGCATAGTTTGACGGTGTGAGTGTTGACCGGGAGGAGTTGGGTGCGGCGTTCGACGCCCTCGACGCCAGTGTGGACACGCTGCTGGGGTTCGACTGCGATGCGTTGACCACCCCGGAGTTGCTGGCCTGGCTGGGCCGGGTGGAAAAGGTGCGCCGGCGCCTGCCCGCCCTCGAGCATGCGGTGATCAACACCCTGGCCCACCAAGCCACCCCGCAAGAGTTGGGCGGCAAACTCTCCCACGCCATCGCCGAGGCCACCCTGATCTCGCGTGCTGCAGCCAACCGGCGGGTGCGCGAAGCCGCCGACCTGGGCGAGCGCCACGGACTGACGGGGGAACCCCTACCCCCGACGCTGGCCGAGACCGCCGCCCGTCAGCGCCAGGGCACGCTCGGTTGCGAACACGTCACCGTGATCCGCCACTTCTGCCACCAGCTGCCCGGCTGGGTCGACCAACCCACCCGCGACCGCGCCGAAGCCGACCTGGCCCGCCACGGCACCCACATCCGCCCCGAACAACTCAGCACACTGGCCGAGCAACTCGACAACGCCCTCAACCCCGACGGCAACTACACCGACGAAGACCGGGCACGCCGGCGTGGGCTGATCCTGGGCGCCCAGGGCCCCGACAAGATGTCGCACCTGAGCGGCTGGATCACCCCCGAACTGCGCGCCACCCTCGAAGCCCTGTGGGCCAAACTCGCCGCCCCCGGCATGTGCAACAACCTCGACGAGCAGCCCTGCCTGGACGCCACCCCCACCCAGGACGCCATCGACCGCGACACCCGCGGCCCCGCACAGCGCCAACACGACGGCCTGCTCGCCGCGCTGCGCGCGATGCTGGCCTCCGGGGAATTGGGCAAGCACAACGGGCTGCCCGCCTCGATCATCGTCACCACCACCCTGGCCGAACTCGAAGCCGCCGCCGGACAAGCTCTCACCGGCGGGGGCACCATCTTGCCGATGAGCGACGTCATCCGCCTGGCCCGCCACTCCCATCACTACCTGGCGATCTTCGACCAAGGCAAAACCCTGGCCCTCTACCACACGAAGCGGTTGGCCTCACCCGCGCAGCGAATCGTGTTGTACGCCAAGGACCGCGGCTGCAGCGCACCGGGCTGCACCGTCGGCGGCTACTACTGCGAAGTCCACCACGTCACCCCCTACGCGAAATCCGGCACCACCGGCATCGACGACCTCACCTTCGGCTGCGGCGGCCACCACCCCATCACCGAAAAAGGCTGGACCACCCGCAAAAACGCCAACGGCGACACCGAATGGATCCCACCCAAACACCTCGAGCGCGGCCAACCCCGCACCAACACCTACTGGCACCCCGAAAAACTCCTGCGCCACGAAGACGACGAAGACGACGACGATCAGTGCTGACTCAGGGACCTTCTCTTCGCCGCTACTGCGTGGTCCAGAACGAACCACCGGGCGGGGCGACGAGGTCCGGGTCGCCGACGCAGTACGCGTTGTCCGCGGTCGCCCCCGGCCGCCCCACCTTGGCCACCACCGCGGCAATGGCATCCTCACGGGTGGCGCCCCAGGCGCCGAGCAACGTCGGACCGTCATCGGAGAGGGCCACACACCCGCCCTCCCCCTCGGCAAGGATGCGGCAGTCGGTCGCGCCGCGGCGCGCGGCGCAATGGTTCACCGCATACGCCTCGACATGGTCCAGGCTGGCCAGGCCGCCGCCCACCGTGGTTTCGAAGGTATGGGTGGAGTCCGATCCCGCCATCACGATGTAGCCGCCGTCGGCATGCGCCGGTGCTGCCACTGCGACGGCATAGACAGCGGCAATTACTGCGGAAGCACGGAGCTTGAACACGACGCTAGCCTCACTCGCGATGAGTCTAGCCACCGCACGGGCGTACTGCAGCGAATGCACCAAGTTGGGCGTCGTCCAGCAGCTCCCCTACGCAATGTCGCTCCCACACGTTCAGCAGGTTCGTCAGCATCTGCAGCGGTGCGCGCACGCTCTCGTCGTCTCGGATGCGGGGATCGGTGCGGCTGCCGGGCAGCGCGTCGCCGAATCGCCTGAGCAGCAACGCCGGCACGTCGAGCAACCAGGCGACCCCCATCACCGCGGCGTAGAGCACGGTGTGGCGGCGCAACCGGTCGGGATCCAGGGCCGGACCTCCGCAACGGTGGAACTCCGTGACGAACGCGTGCAGCAGCTCGTCGAAATGCTCGTCCCACAAATCTGTTTCGGCGCCGGACAGGGCGCCCCACAGGGCCATGCCCACGTTCATCTGGCTGACGCATCCCCAGTCCATCAAGCCACAGCGCAGGGCGCCCCGGCCGTCCGGGCCGTCGCGCCAGAACCAGGCGTTGTCGACGTTGGCGTTCCAGTGGCACAGCGCCACATAGTTGGCGTCGGCGGCCAGCGATTGCTCGACCGCGGCCTCGTGCCGGGCCACCACCGGCACCTCGGCGCGCAGGCGGTCCAGGAATTCCGGCGCGCGAACACCCGTCGGCAGCAGTCCGGGGACTGCGACGACGAAATCGGCCAACCGGGTGACGCGCTTGTGCAGCTTCTCCGGGGATAGCGGGGCCCGCTCTCCCACCGTCGCGGCCGCGACGTCCAGTGGGAAGTCGGCGGCCAGGTCGGCCGGCAGGCGCCCCGATCGGTGGGTGCCGGCCAGTCGGGCCAGCGCGGTCAGCAGCGCGCGGTAGTGCTCGAGGGGCTCGGGCATCCCGTAGTCCAGGCACTTCTGATAATGCGGTTCGATCCCGTTGGTGCCGAACCAGATTCGTTCGGTGATCAGCAGACCGGTGCCGGTCTCCCGGTGATAATCGGCGAACAGGACGCTCGGCACCGCGATGGGGAAATCCGGCACCCGTGACAACGCGGCGAACCGCACCTCGGCATCCATCTGCGTCCTGCCGAGATCGCGCGTGGGGTTGTCGAAGTCGCGGGAGAACTTGACGAACAGGTCGGTGTGCAGCTCCGGTGCGGCCCGGTCGTATTCGACCGTGACGACGACTTTGCGTCCTGTGCTTCCCGCGTCGACCACCTCGAACCGGGCGATCCGGGCCACGCGGTTGTCGGCCCCCAGGACACCGGAACGGCGCAGCGCGTCGGTGAGGAACCTGGCGCCACCGCCGCGCAACGTCGCCGGGTCGGCGGGAAACGCCAGCCCGTATCGGTCACCGGCCGCCCAATGCCCGGTCACCAGGTTTGTTCGGCCGCACGAACCAGCATGTGGTTGACGGCAACTCGGCGGTCGCGGGTGACCATGTAGAGCACCGCGTCGGCGATGTCCTCGGGCCGCAACTTGACCATGCCCGCGGTCTGGCGCTCGAACGCCTCCCGCGACGGCGCGGCCAGGTGGTGGAAGATCTCGGTGTCCACCGTTCCAGGGCCCACCACGCCGACGCGGACCCGCTGGCCGATCAACTCCTGGCGGATGCCCTCGCTGAAGGCGTTGACCCCGAACTTGGTCAGCGAATACACCGCGGTTCCCGGCCGGGCCACCCAGCCGGCGGTGGAACTGACGGTGACCAGGTCGGCCACGCCGCGCGGCGAATCGGCGGCCGCGTCGATCAGGTGTGGCAGGGCCGCACGAGTGGCGTACAGGACTCCCCGCACGTTGACCGAGACCATGGCGTCCCAGTCCTGCAGCGGCGCCTCGGCCGCGGGCCCGGACTGCATCGTGCCGGCGTTGTTGACCAGGACGTCGATCCGTCCCAGCTCGGCGACCGTGCGCCGCACCGCGTCAGCGACCTGATCGGCGTCGGTGACGTCGGCGGGCACGACCAGCGCCGTACCGCCCGCGGATTCGATCTCGCTTTTCAGCTCGGCCAGCCGGTCTCCGCGGCGCGCGACCAGGGCCACGGCGGCGCCCCGGCCGGCCAGGGCTTTCGCCGTCGCCGCGCCGATTCCGCTGCTGGCGCCGGTGACCAGGGCCGCGGTGCCCGCCAGTGCCGGCGTCATGTTCTGCCTGCCTTAATGTGAGCCTCCCGTTCGAGATTCGGCACCCAGTATCTCGTGGAGCACGTAATCGGTGTGCTCGCCAAGGTCCGGCGCCCCGCGGGCGACGAGCGCCGGAGACCGCGCCATCCGCCACGAGGCTCCCACGATCGGGCGCTGCCCCTCGCGGTGATCGCTGACGAAGCGATACAGTTCGCGGTCCCAGAGCCGTTGGTCGGCGATCACGTCGAGCGCGGTGGCGCTCTTGGTCGCCGGGATACCCGCCGCCCGCAGCCGGTGCGCGAGCCCTTCGGCGTCGTGGAGCCGGGTCAGGTCTGCCAGGGCGGCGTCGAGCGCTTCGGCGTGGCGCTGCCGCGCGGCGGTCGTGGCGTAGCGGGGATCGCCGGCCAGCGCGGCGGCGTCGAGCACCGTGCACAACCGCAGCCATTCGGCGTCATCGGCGACGGCAACGGCGATCCAGCCGCCGCCCGAGCAGGGGTAGCAGCCGTGGGGGCACATGTCGGGGTGGCGATTACCCATGGGACCGCGCGGATTTCCGGTGAGGTTTTGTGCCACCAGGCTGTCCCCGATCAAGGTGGACAGGGTCTCCACGGCCGACACGTCGACGAATTGCCCCTCCCCGCTGAGCTCGCGGTGCAGCAACGCCACGACGGCGGCGTAGGCGGCGGCCGCACCCACGGTGGAGTCCCCGTAGCGCATGCTCGTTCCCAGCGGCGGCCCGCCGGGATAGCCGACCAGCGAGGCGATCCCGGCCAGGGCGGCGAAGCAGGGGGCGTAGCCGGTCTGGTGGCCCAGCGGTCCCTCGTTGCCCCACATCTTGATCGACACCGAGATGATGTCGGGCTTGATCGCGGCGAGTTCCCGATACCCCAGGCGCTGACGTTCCATCGCGCCCGGGCGCAGGTTGTTGACGACGACGTCGCTGCACGCGATCAGCTCGCGCAGGCGCGCCATCCCCTCGGCCGACTTGATGTCCAGGTCGACGCTGAGGACCTCCGGGTTGATGCTCAGGAAGAAGGGCGCGTGGTCGATGTCGGTGCCGCCGTAGGCACGCATCTCCTCCGGACTGCCCGCGGTTTCGACCTTGATCACCTCGGCGCCCAGCAGCGCCAGCAGCTTTCCCGCGTACGGGCCCGCCCACACCTTGGTGAGCTCGACGACGCGCACTCCCGCCAGCGGGCCGCCACGGGGCGTCCGAGCCGGTTTGGGCTGGGCCGACCCGACCGCCGGGCCCGGGCGTGGCGCATCGAGGCGCTTCAGCACCGAGGCGGTGTGCTCGCCGAGCAGCGGCGCGGCGGTGGTGATGACCGCCGGTGAGGCGCTCAGCGCGTACGGCACGGTCGGGTATTCTGCGGCGCCCAACACGGGGTGGTGCACCCGCTGGAAGAAGTGGCGGTGGCGGTACTGCGGTGAGCGGTGCAGATCCGCGGCGCCGTTGACCGGGACCAGCGGGACGCCCAGCCGCTGGGCCGCATCGGCCGCGTCGTCTTTGTCCAGATGCCCTACCCAGGCCGCGAATCCCCGCTGGAACTCGGCGACCTTTTCCACGGTGACGGAGAACTCGAGCCAGTCGTCGTCGAACGCGTCGAGCCAGTCCGGTTGGCCCAGCAGCCGTTTCACGCCGGCCCAGTGGGCCCGGCTGGTCATGTAGAGGTAGACGAAGCCGTCGGCGCAGGCGAAAAACGACGCCGGCCCCGCCTGGTCGTAGTCACCGCGGTTGCCTTCGGCCGGCACCTCCCCGGGGACGAGCCGCCCCAGGATGCAGTCGGCCCGCGACACCAGCACCGCCTGCTGCGAGATGTCGATGGTCTCCCCCCGCCCGGTGTGCAGGCGGCCGAACAGCGACGCCGCGATGCACAGCGCCGCGTCCAGCCCCGCTTCGTAGTCGGCCAGGAAGCGGCCGGGTCCCTGCAACGGCGGCTTGCCGGGGTCGGCATGGCTGGGGGTGTGATACCCCCAGCCGCTGGCATGAAAGACGTTGATGCTCCTGGCGTTGTCGAATTCGGCGGGCACCCCGCTGCCGAACGGGGTGATCGAGCAGAACACCACGCCCGGATACCGCGCGGGCCGGTCGGTGGCGCGGTCCTCGATCACCGCGTCGGCGGTGCCGATGAGCCGGTCCACCCGCCCCGCGTCCAGCACGACGGACTGCTTGTTGGTGTTGAGGTAAGCGAAGAGGCCGCTGCCCTCGGGGCCGGCGCCCAGGGCGGGGGCCATCGCCCGGGTGCGGCTGCCGCACCCGGGCGGTTCGACCTTGATCACCTCGGCGCCGAAGTCGGCCAACAGCTTTCCGCAGTACTCCCCCGCGACGGAGTCGGCCAGTTCGACGATGCGGAGACCGGTCAGCGCCGACATTCCTGCACCCGCGCGAAGGTCAGGGCTTCTGGCGCCCCGAGCGGCTCAGGCGCCACTCCGGCGGGAAGTTCATGTCGTTGTCCTTGACCACGTTGTTCAGGCCCTTCTCGAAGGTGCCCGCCGTCAGGTCGACCTCTTCTGCGTCGTTGGCGATCATCGGCAGCATCCCCTCCACCATCCCGGTGAGCAGGCTGCCGAAATACTCGCCCTTGTGCTGCTTGTAGAGCTCCAGGAACGTCTTCTGCACGGCGACGGTGTCGGTCGGGCGGGAGCGCGAGCACGCCATCGCGTACTTCAGCGTCTCGTCCTCCAGCTTCTCCCGGGGTACCACGCTGTTGACGAAGCCGCACTCGTACATCTCCTTGGCGCTGAACGGCCTTCCGGTGAAGAGCATCTCGGAGAACTTGCGCAGGCCCATCGTCTCGGCCCACCACCACAGCCGCGGGCCCCAACCCACGTACCGGAACGCGGGGTGCCCGAACAGCGCGTCGTCGGAGGCCACCACCAGGTCGGCGTCGCCGGCCTGGTAGAAGTGCCAGCCGTAGCAGTAGCCCTTGGCCTCGATGATGCTGATCTTCCGCAGCTCCTGCAGCGGCCGGTTGCCGGCGCGGGCCTTGGCGTAGAAGTCGGTCACGGTGGACAGGTAGCGGTACGACCCACCCGGCGGGTATTTGACGTCCTCGTCGTTGATGGCCACCTCGTGCAGCAGCGGCATTCCGGGGTTCTCCAGCATGCCCCGCTGTTCCGGCAGATCGCCGCCGCTGCCGAAATCCTGACCCTCCCCGCGGATCACCACGACCTTGACGTCGTCGTCCACGTTGCACTTGTGGATCAGGTCGGCGTAGTTCTGCCGCATGCCCAAGGTGGTGGAGTTGAGCTCCTCCGGACGGTTGAACGTGATGTACGCGATCCGGTTCTTCTTGTCCTTCTCGAACTTGATGTACTGCTCGGCTTCTTTCTTCATCTTTTCGTAGTCGTATTCCGGCATGATTTTCTCCAGTTTTGTTGTGCTTACTTGAGCAAAGCGCCCGCGTCGACGGGCAAGGAAACGCCGGTGACATAACGTGATTCGTCAGAGGCGAGGAAGAGTACGGCGTTGCTGATGTCCACGGGTTCCAGCCAGGGCACCGGCAGCGTGTGCATCATCTGGGAGATGGGGGCGAAGTCCTCGGGGCCGGGGTCGGGCAGGTCCGGGCGGAAGAGCCGGTAGGTCTGGTCGTTCATCACCATCGTGGTGCTGACCTGGCTGGGCAGCACCGAGTTGACGCGGATCATCTGCGGTCCCAGCTCGACGGCGAATGCGCGCATCAGCCCGATGACGCCGTGCTTGGCCGCGATGTAGTGCCCGGTGTTCGGGTAGGCCTTGAACCCGCCCACCGAGCTGGTGAGCACGATCGACCCGCCGTGGCCGCCCGAGAGGATATGCGGCACAGCGGCTTTGACCGTATGCCACACGCCCGTCAGGTTGATGTCGATCATGTCCTGCCAGACGTTGTCCCGGATCTTGTGCAGCTTGCGGCCGTCAGTGCCCACGCCCGCGTTCGCGACGATGATGTCGAGTCGGCCGAGCTGTTCCACAGCGCAGTCCACCGCGGATTTCAGCGCCTCGTAGTCGCGCACGTCCACCTGTGCGGTGACGATGCGGCGGTCTTGCGCGTTGACCAGGTCGGCGGTCTCGGCCAGGTCTTCGGGCGTGGCGTGGGGATACGCCAGGTTCTCGATCGGTCCGCAGATGTCGACGGCGATGATGTCGGCGCCCTCCTGCGCCAGGCGCACCGCGTGGCTGCGTCCCTGACCGCGGGCGGCGCCGCTGATGAACGCAACCTTGCCGGCGACCCGGCCGGTCATCTCGGTACCTGAGCCGGCATGCACTCCCAGCCCCGCACCGTCGAGGTGGGGCTCAGCTTGGCATTGCCGAGGTCGACCTCCCAGTCGGGGAACCGTTTCAAGATCTCCTCCAGGGCGACGCGGCCCTCCAGCCGGGCCAGCGCCGAGCCGAGACAGAAATGCGTGCCCACGCTGAAGGTCAGGTGCGCGCGGCCCTGGCGGTGGATGTTGAATTCGCCTGCATCCGAGCCGAATTGGCGCTCGTCGCGGCAGGCGGACCCGATGAGCATCATCAATACGCTGCCCTCGGGCACCGTGCGGTCGTAGAGGGTGACGTCGCGGGTCACATACCGGGACACGTGCGGCGCCGGGGGCTCGTAGCGCAGCAGCTCCTCGATGGCCTGCGGGACGAGTTCGGGGTGCTCGGCCAGCGCGCGACGCTGGTCGGGGTGCTCGGCGAGAACCTTCCCGGACCAACCGATCAGCCGCGTGGTCGTCTCGTTGCCGGCCCCGGCCACGACGTTGAGATACACGAGAATCTCTTCGCGTGTCAGCTTCCGCGTGGTTCCGGTTTCGTCGACGAATTCGACGTTGAGCAACTCGGTCATGATGTCGTCGGAGGGATGACCGGCGCGCCAATCGATGTATGCCTCGAACTGTTCGCCCACCGACAGCCCGTGCTGGGCGGCGGCCATCGGCTTGCCGGCCTCGGTGCGCAGCTGGGCGTTGCCCCGGTCGCGGATGTAGACCTGGTCGTCCTCGGGAATGCCGAGCAGCGAGCTGATCACCCTCATCGGCATCACCGCGCCCAGGTCGGTGACGAAGTCGAACCGCCCCGACCCCACCAGCGGGTCCAGGAGTTCGGCGCACAGGTCGCGGATCATCGGCTCCAGGGCGGCGATCCTGCGCGGGGTGAACATGCGCGAGAGCAGCTTGCGGTGCACGTCGTGGATCGGCGGGTCTTCGAAAATCAGCATCCCCGAGGGGATGTCGAGGTTGGCCTTGATCAACTCCAGGATGGCGCCCCGCGCCGAACTGTAGGTGGCGTGGTCGACCAGAGCCTTGTTGACATCGGCGAATCGGTTCACGGCGAAGAAGTCGTATTCGGCGTTGTAATAAAGCGGCGCCTCGTCGCGCAGGCGCGCAAACATCGGATACGGGTCGGCGATGAGCTCGACGTCGTATGGGTCGAAACGAACCTGGCTGTCGGTGCTCGCCGTCACGAAACCCCTCCTACGGCTGCGTTTTCCGGATACCGGCGTCGTTCGCACGGGCACCGGCGCTGCCAGTGTGCCAGCGCCGGATCCGGTTCGGGCAATTTGTACACTCCGCTTAAATGTGCTTCTTCGTATTCGCCGCGAACGGCGGCTTACTCTATTCTCGTAGAGAACCATATGGGGGATGTTGTGGCAAGCCCCGGCCGGGAAACGCCGCGTCGGGTCTCGCGCTCAGCCCGATGCCGCGGTCCGGCGCCGGCGCGACGGGCGCGCTTCGCCGGTTTCGGTCAGCCGGCCCTTGGCGGGGCTTCTCAGGATGCCGGCGGCGATGGCCGACAGGATGCCGTCGAGTTGTTCCGGGCTGACGACGATGCGGTCGCCATGGGCGATGCGCGCCATGAGCCCGTTGATGAAGGTCAGCGTGACATTGCTCAGGTCTTCCACGACGGCCGGCTCCAACTCGGCCCCGTGCGGCATGAGCTGCACGAGAATCTCGCGGTGCAGCTTGGTGAACCCGTCGGTGGCCTGCTGCAGGATCGCGGCCAGCGCCGGGTCGCGTGCGGCCTGCATCGTCAGTTCGTATCTGGCCCGCGTCCGGGAGAGTTGCGGCTCGCTGCCGGCCTGGATCACCACCTGCGACAACCGTGACGGCGAGGGGTTCTCGCCCCGCCCGTCGGAACTGTCCACCACCGACTGCAGGTCGGCCAGGTCGCGCTCGGCCAGCCGCTCGGCGACGGCATGCAGCAGCGCCTCCCGGGTGCGGAAGTAGAACGAGGTGGTGCCGTCCGGTACGCCCGCCCTGCGGTCCACCTTCAGATGGCTCAGCCCCTTGGCCCCGTCGTCGGCCAGCAACTGGATCGCGGCGTCGCAGAGGTCGCGGCGGCGCTCCGCCGAATTGGGCTTGCGCCTCTTCGCTACCGTGGGGGTCTGTCGGGCCATGAGCGGATGCTTTCGTGCGGATGCGTTCGCGGATCTTCGGTCGAACGTTCGCTGACTTGAAGCACGACCATACTCTATGTTTGTAGTGTCCGTAAACACGGTACGGCGGAGGGCAGGCCCCGATCATCGACGAGCATGCGACTTCCGGCACGGCCCGGCTGGGCATCGGTTTCCTCGGCGGCTTCGGCCTTCCGCCGGTCGAATTCGTCAATCTCACCGCCGACCTCGGCTGCGGGTATATGTCGGCCGCCGTGCAGAGCCGGGAGTTGCTGCCCCTCGGCTATCCCCCGTACTCCCTCAAAGACGACCTCGCGCTCAGGAACGACGTGCTCGCCGCCATGAACGACCGCGGCGTGGCCATCTCGCTCGGCGACGGGTTCCTGGTGGTGCCGGGTGCGGAGGTGGCCCGCTACCGTGCGGATCTCGACGTCCTGGCCGAACTCGGCGTTCCCCGGATCAACGTCGTCAGCCTGGACCCGGACCTGGGTCGGACGTTCGACCAGTTCGCAGCCCTCGCCGAGCTTGCTTCCCGGCGCGGCATCGGCACGGTCGTGGAGCCCGTGCCGGGCCTGACGGTCGCCGATCTGCCCACCGCGCTCGCCGCGCGCGAGCACGTCGGGCGGCCCGAGTTCACGTTGCTGATCGACACCATGCACCTGGTGCGTTCGGGGGCGGGCGCCGCGGACCTCGCGGCCGTCGATCCCGCGCATATCGGGTACGCGCAGCTCTGCGACGCCCCGCTCCGGCCGCACATCGACAACTACATGGAGGAAGCCATGTTCGAGCGCATGGTTCCCGGGGAGGGCGAACTTCCGTTGTGCGACATCGTGTCCGCACTTCCCGCCGATGTCGTGATCGAACTCGAGGTGCCCCGGCGATCGCTGGCGCTGGCCGGCGCCGGCCCGGCCGACCGGCTCGCCCCCTGCGTGGAGGCGGCCCGCCGCCTGCTGGCCGACCTGCCGGCGCGGCGACAGGGTTGACGCGCTCAGCTCGGCTGCCGCAACGGCAGGCCCGCGGCCCGGTAGATCCCGTCGATCACCGTCATGTTCTGCACCGCGTCCTCCGGGGCGGTCAGCACCGGTTCGCCGCGCAGCACCGCGGCGGCGAAAGCGTCGAGCTGGTAGGCGTAGGAGGCGCGGCGCGGAAAGCGTTCCGCCCGTTTGTCGTCGGGCGAGCGGACCGACAGGCGGTTCACCAGGTTGGGCAGGACCGGGTTGAGCAGACGCAACTCACCGCGTTCGCCCACCACGCGCGCGCTGATCCGCAACAGGCGCGCCGACCACATGGAGCACACGATCCGGCCGGTGTGCCCGGCGGCGAACCGCAACTCGGCCGTCATCGCGCGGTCCACCCGGGGGTCCCGCAATTGCGCCTGTGCGGAAACGACTTCCGGGGCCGAACCGCCGAGCGTGCGGGCCATGTGGACCGCGTAACACCCGGCGTCCATCAACGCGCCCCCGGCCAGCGAGTAGTCGTAGCGGATGTCGGAGAACTTCGGCAGGGGAAAGCACATCGCGGCCTCGACCCGCTCGATCCTGCCCAACTCCCCCGAGGCGACGATCTGCTCGGCCCGCAACGTGAGGGGGTGATAGCGGTAGTGGAACGCCTCCATCACCACCCGGCCGGAATCGGCGGCGATCCCGGCGATCTCGTGCGCCTCGGCGGCGTTGGCCGTGAACGGCTTCTCGCACAGGACGTGCTTGCCCGCCGCGAGCGCGGCGCGCGTCCACCGGCCGTGCAATCCGTTGGGCAGCGGGTTGTACACCGCGTCGAGGTCCGGGTCGGCGACCAGCGCCTCGTAATCCTCGTGCACCCGGGCGATCCCGTGCCTGGCGGCGAACGCCCGGGCGCGGGTGACGTCGCGTGCGGCGACGGCGGCAACCATCACCTCGGGGTTGGCCCGGGCCGGCTTGACCAGCGCCAGCGGTGTGATGCGGGCGGCCCCGAGGACGCCGATGCGCAGCGGTGCCTGCCCCTCAGCCATGGTCACCGGCGGAGTCGCGACGGGCGAACGCCGGCGCGTGCTCCGGCCGGAACCCCACCCCGACGAAGTACGCGGGCACCGCCGAGAGCCAGGGCAGCCGCTCCACGAGCGCCAACAGCGCCCCCGGCGGCATGGGGTCGGCGCCGCGCAGGAGCGGCCCCAGCAACGCCCGCTGTAACACCCGTTGCACCGCCTGGGTCACCGCGGCCGGAAGGGCGCGGCGGCGCCGGACGGCCGCCAGGTCGCGGTCGGTGACGCGGTGGCGTCGCAGCGGCTCGGCCAGCATGGTCGCGGCCGCCACGGCATCCTGGACGGCCAAATTGATGCCGACCCCGCCCAGCGGTGACATCGCGTGCGCGGCGTCGCCGATGCACAGCAGCCCGTCGGTGTGCCAGCGGCGCAGCCGGTTCACCCGCACGTCGAGGTGCTTGACGTCGTCCATGGATTTCAGCGCCGCCACCGAGTCGGGCATGTCGGGCAGCAGCGCCGCGACGTCGCGGCGGAACGCCTCGATGCCCCGCGCGCGCAGCTGAGCGTCGGTGCCCTTCGGCCCGATGTACGCGATCTGGAAATAGCCCTCGCGCGGGATCACGGCGAGGGCCCTGCCCGGGCCGGTGCGTGGCAGGAAGGAGAAGTCCGAGGCGCCTTCGCGGGGCAGCCGAAACCACCACACGTCGAAGCCCACCGGGAACTCGCGGGCCCGCAGCCCCGCCGCCCGGCGCACGACCGACCAGCGGCCGTCGCAGGCGACGGTCAGTTCGGCCCTGAGTTCGCCGGGACCCTCCGGTCCCGTGTAGCGCACGCCGGTGACCCGGCCGCCCTCCCGCAGCAGCCCGGTGACCTCGGTGCGCATCCGGAGCGTGAAACTGGGCTCGGCGCGGGCGGCCTCGGCGAGCAGGTTGAGCAGGTCCCACTGCGGAACCATCGCGATGTACGGATGTCGGAGACGCAGGCGTTCGAAGTCGATGTAGGTCACCGAGCGACCGTTGGTGTCGAGCTGTCCCTTGCGCACCTCGCTGTAGTGCAACTCGGCGAACCGCTCCCCCAACCCCAGCTCGTCGAGCAACTGGATCGTCGTGGGATGCACGGTGTCGCCGCGAAAGTCACGCAGGAAGTCGCCGTGCTTCTCCAGCAGCGTGACGTCGACACCCGCGCGGGCCAGCAGCAGCCCGAGGACCATGCCGGCCGGGCCGCCGCCGACGATCGCGCACGTCGTTGTCTCCACCACCGCGCTCAGCATAAGGGGACGCCCGTGTTCGCGGGCATCCCGCCGAGGGGCTACAGCTCGGCGTCGAACACCGAAACGGGCTCGAGGAGCACGCCGTTCTCCTCGACGTAGCGGTCCCACAGGGCCAGCAGTTCGGCGAGCTTGTCCGGATGCGCGGCGGCCCGGTCGTCGGTCTCCCCGGGGTCGCGGGACAGATCGTAGAGCTGCCAGGCGCCGGGCCCGTAGGGCTCGGGCAGGTACAGCGCCTTCCAGTCGCCCTGTCGGATGGCGCGCCGGCCGAACAGCTCCCAGCCCGTGCCGGTGTCGGCGTCGTGGACCGTCTCGGCGGCACCGGACAGGTACTGCACCAGCGAGCGACCCAGCATCGGGGCCACGTCTCGCCCGCGGTAGGCGGTGCCGGGATGTTCGACGCCGGCCAATTCCAGCACGGTCGGGGCGATGTCCATGACGGTCGCGAAGGCCGTGCCGATCTCGCGTTGCCGCGCAAAGCCCGGCCAGGTGACGAAACCCGTGACCCGGATGCCGCCTTCGGTGGTGAACGCCTTGTGCAGCCGCGACGGCGCGGTGGCCGCCTGCGCCCACCGCGGGCCGTACCAGACGAACGACGTGGGGCCGCCGAGGTTGTCCAGGCTGTTGTCGCAGTGCTGCTCGATCTGGGCGGCGATCTGCGGGCCGCGCAGCGGCATCGCCTCGACGACCGCCCCCTCCGCGCCGTTGTCGGACAGGAAGATGACGACCGTGTCGTCGAGCTCGCCGGTCCCGGCCAGGTGGTCGATCACCCGGCCGATGTTCCAGTCCATCCGGTCCACCATCGCGGCGTAGATCTCCATGCAGCGGGCCGAGCGCGCCCGCTCCTCGTCGGTCATGTCGGCCCACTCCGGGGCGCCGTCGGACACGACCGGGTGCGGCACGACGTCGTCCGGGCACAGGCCGAGCCGCTTCAGCGCCGCCAGGCGCTCCTCGCGCAGTGCGTCGGGTCCGGCGTCGTAGCGCCCACGGTAGGCGGCGATCGACTCCTGCGGCGCCTGCAGCGGCCAGTGCGGCGCCTGGTAAGGCAGGTAGGCGAAGAACGGGCGGTCGTCCTCGGGGGCGCGTTCGGACAGGTACCGCAGCAAGGTGTCGGTGTAGGAGTCCGACGAGTAGAAGTCGTCGCCGACTGTGACGAACCGGTCGTCTTCGGTGTAGAGCGCCGGCACCGGGGCCGGGCCGCCGTAATGGTTGCCACCGCCCGGCAGCAGCGCGAACGAGCGCTCGAACCCGCGCGCCCACGGCGACGTCTCGATGGTGTTGCCCAGGTGCCACTTGCCGGCCATCAGCGTCAGGTATCCGGCGTCGCGCAGCAGTTCGGGCAGCGCCACGACCCGATCGTTCAGATAGCCCTCGTAGCCCGGCGCGCCGGTGAATCCCGGGGCGGCGACTTCGAGCATCGTGCCGATGCCGGCGGTGTGGTGATCCGTGCCGGTCAGCAGCATCGCCCGGGTGGGCGAGCAGGTCGGGGCGGAGTGGAAATCGGTCAGCCGGACTCCCGCGTGGGCCAGTTTGTCCAGGTTCGGCGTGGCGATCTCGGAGCCGAATGCGCCGACGTCGGAGAACCCCAGGTCGTCTGCAACGATTACGAGAAAGTTGGGTCGCTTCACGCTGAAGCATCCTGTCAGGTGCTGGCCGTGATGTCACCGGAGGGCAGTGCGATGTTGGCGGAGTTCGGGATGTCGATCCCACTGGTCGCCGCGCCGATGGCGGGCGGGCTCGCCGCACCGGGCGCCGTGGCCGAGGTGATCCGCGCGGGCGCCGCGGCGGCGGTGGTCGGGACGGTTCTGCTGCATTCGGCCGAGAGCGGCGCCTCGGCCACCCATCAGGCCGCCCTGGTCGATCCCGCCCGCACCGAGACCGTGCTGACCCGGGCCTTCACCGGCCGCCCGGCCCGCGGCCTGCGCAACGCGTTCATCGACGCCCACGAAGCCCGGGCGCCGCTGGGTTACCCCGCCATCCACCACCTGACCGGTCCCCTGCGCAAGGCGGCGGCCGCGGCGGGCGAACCCGACTGCGTGCACCTGTGGGCGGGAACCGCTTACCGGCAGGCCACCACCGAACCGACCGCCGACATCCTGCGGCGGCTGGCCTCCGGGGTGTGAGGGCGAGCGGACGGGTGCGCCGCCGCCACGTCAGGGGTTTCGCGCCGGTGCACGCACGACTGAGAACGCGAATCGGTTGAGGACGTCGTAGTCGCGCATCGGTGTCGCGTTGACGAGCCGCCACAGCAGTCGCAACGGGGCCGAGGGTATGCGTTCGTACAGTGCCCCCGCGGCGGACCGCTCGAGGAAACGCAGCCGTGGGTTCCACCGCTCGATGTCGCGGGTGTCACGGATGCCCCACCTGATGATGCCCTTGGTGAGCACCTTGGACAGGCGCGGCCCCATCGGCGACACGGTGTCGAAGACGAGTTCGCCGGCGCCGAACCGATCCGTGAGGCGTTGCAGCAGCGTGCGCACCTCGGGTTCGGTGAGATACATCAGGAGTCCCTCCGCAACCATCAGCATCGGACGATCGGTGGGGATCTCGTCCAGCCACTCCTCGGTCACCGACGACCCGATCATCCGGTAGCCGTCGCGGTCGTCGTAGAGCTTGCGCCGCAACGCGATCACCGCGGGTTGATCGACGTCGAACCACCGCGCGGTGTCCGGCGGATGCAGCCGGAACGCGCGGGTGTCCATGCCGCATCCCAGGTGGAGTACGACGGCGTCGGGATTGCGGCGCAGGAAGTCGGCGCTCCAGTCATCGAGTTGCCTGGCGCGCATGGTGACCAGATACTGATTGACCGCGGGCCGCATGGCGCGGCGCATGCGGGCCCAGTCGTATTCGATGCGGTCCACCGCCTCGGCGGCCGCCGTGTCGCCCAGAATCGGCGCCGGTGAACGACTTTCGTATGCCCGCAGGTACAGCGTGCACAGGTTCGTCCATTCCACCGAGCCCCACACCACGTCGGTGAAGTCGACCTTGTCCAGCGCGGTCATGGTTGTTTCCTTTCCGCCCGGTATTCGGTCCACATCTGCATGAGCCGGTCTCGGTAGGCCTGCGTGCAGAACTCGCAGAAGTCGCGAAAGTCCTCGACCCGTTGCCGCTGTTCGGCGCGGTCTTCACCCTGCACGGACAGAGCGAACTCGGCGGGTTCGATACCGAGCCGCATCAGCGACAGCTGCGTTTCCAGGACGCTGGTGAACCCGCCCGCTCTGACCCGGTAGAGGTGTTGACGATCCGGGCTGGGCAACCGCTCCACCATGCCGCCTTCCAGCAGCTGCCGGGCAACGGTACTGATCGATGCCTTGCTGACCGCCAACGCATCGGCCAGCTGGGTCAACGACTGCTGCGGTGGATCGGAGATCAGTAGCCACCCGTATATCCGGCCCATGGTGCGGGTGGCGCCGAGGAGTTCGAAGAACAATTCTGAACGTAGGCTAATCCATTCGGAGGCGCCGCGAAAGCGCCACCCCGAATGGCCGGGGTTAGAACGCTTCGGGATCGCGCTGCACCTCGGTCGGCACCGGGTGCTGGTACAACCGGGACGCGTTCTCCCAGGTGAACTTGCGGATCACGTCCTGCGGCAGCCCCCCGATCTGCTCGTGGACGGTCTGCTGGGTGTGCGGCCAGGTCGAGTCGCAGTGCGGGTAGTCGGCCTCCAGCATGATGTTGTCGACGCCGATGCGGTCCCGCTGCGCGAACGACGACTTGTCCTCGACCGCGCAGAACCAGAAGTTGCGAGTGAAAACCTCTGCTGGAGTGAGGCTTTCACCGAGCGCCTGCCAGGTTCCGTACATCGCGTGGTAGCTGAGCATGTGGTCGAGGCGGTCGAGGAGACCGGCGACCCAGCCGATGCCGCCCTCCGACAGGCAGATCTTCAGGTCGGGGAACCTGCTGGGCAGCCCGGAGTACAGCCAGTCCACGGCCGCCGAGATCGCATAGGCGAAGAACAGCACGCCCGCCACGTCCGGGGGTGCGTCGTCGGTGGTCGACGGCGAGGATCCCGACGACCCGATGTGCAGGTTGACCACGGTGCCCGTCTCGGCGCACGCCGCCATCATCGGGTCCCAGTGCCCCGAGTGGATGCTCGGCAACCCCAGCATCGCCGGGTTCTCGCTGAAAGTGACGGCGTGGAAGCCGCGCTCGGCGTTCTCGTAGATCATCGTCGCGCCGACCGCGGGGTCCAGCAGCCACGGCAGCTGGCAGGGGATGATGCGGTCGGGGTAGGACCCCGCCCAGACCTCGAGGTGCCAGTCGTTCCAGGCGCGCACGGCGGCCATCGCCAGCTCGCGGTCCGGGGTGACCTGTTGCAGCCGCTGTCCGGCGAAGCCGGGCAGGAAGGAGGGAAAGTTGAGCGAGGCGTAGATGCCGTTGAGGTCCATGTCCTTGACGCGCTCGTGGATATCCCAGGCGCCCCTGCGCATTTCGTCGAAACGGACGGGTTCGAAGCCGTATTCGGCCACCGGCCGCCCGACCACGGCGTTGAACCCGACGTTGGGCAGCTGCCGGCCGTCATAGACCCAGGTCTGCCCGCCCTGCTCGGTGTCGACGACTTTCGGTGCGCGGTCGGCGAACTGGCGCGGCACCCGTCCGGCGAAGGTGTCCGGGGGTTCGACGATGTGATCGTCGACCGAGATCACCGTGTAGCGGCGCGGGGCCCGGGGCGGGTCGGGCAGCAAGGTGACCGACCGGGTGTCCCCCGTGTTGGCGGTCGTGAAGTTGAGGTCTGCGGCCAGCTCGTCGATCGATTTCACCCGTCAACCTCCGATCGTGTGTGCAATGACGGGGTCGAGAGTGAACCGGCGGTGCCACCGACCGGCGTGTCGCCGGCCCGGATCCACCCGGGGCGACCGGCGATTCACGTGAGCACGTCCGGGTCGGCCTTGATGGTCATCCGCGCCGCCCCGGCCCAGTACACGTCGGCGGCGCGTTCGACGAGCGAGCGCTGCATGCCCGCCATGTCCGACCAGTTCATGGCGACGGGCTCGCGGCCGGTCAGCATGACGTCGTAGGCCAGCTTGCACACCCGTTCGATCGAGGCCGCGCGGTAGACGGCCTCGGGCAGGTTGCGGCCGGTGGCGATGACGCCATGGTTGGCCAGGATCGTCAGGTTGGCTCCGCCGATGCGCGCCGCGAGCTCCGCGGCGCGCGCGGGGCTGTCGATCTCGCCGTCGTAGGTGTCCACCAGGCACAGGTCGTCGAGGAACAGCGATCCGGTCTGATGCACCAATTCGGGCAGCCTGCCCAGCGCGGCGAGCACGCACACGTAGTAGGGGTGGTTGTGGATCACCACCCGCGCGTCCCGGCGCGCCCGGTGCAGTTCGGTGTGGATGTGGATGGCCGGGGTCACGTCCCAGCGACCGCGGACCACCCGGGCGTCGCTGTCGACGGCGCAGATGTCCGAGGCGGTGAGCTCGGCCCACCACAGGCCCCACGGATTGACCAGCATGTCGGTTTGGCCGTCGAGCTGCCAGGTGATGTGTCCGGCCATGTTCTCGGCGAACCCGATGGCGGCCAGGTGCCGGAACGCCACCGCCAGCGCCTGCTCGTCGGACAGCGCGACCCCGATCGGGGGAACCACCGACGGCGACCACACCTCCAGGCCGCCGCGCCTGGCCTCAGGACCCTTCATCATCGGCCTCCATTCTGGCGCGGATGTCGTCGCGGAGCAGGCCTTTGGCTATTTTGCCTCCCGACGAACGGGGCAGCTCGTCGACCACGATGAGCCGTTCGGGCAGCAGTTCCTTGGAAACTCCTTGCGCCAGAAGGAATTCGGCCAATCCGGGCAGATCGATGCCGGCCGAACCGGCGAGCTCGGCGTAGAGGCAGACCTTCTCGCCGAACACCGGATCCGGCATCGCCACCGCTGCGGCCACCGCGATCGCGGGATGGGTGGTGACGGCATCCTCGACCTGGCTGGCGCTGATGTTCTTACCGCCGCGCAGGATGAAATCCGAGGTGCGCCCCGTGACGCTCAGATAGCCGTCCGCGTCGATCTCGCAGATGTCGCCCATCCGCATCCACCCGTCGCGCGTGAACAGCTTGTCGTGGTCGGTGCCGCCGAGATAGCCGAGGCTGGTCGCCGGACCCCGGCAGGCGGGCTGGCCCCGCCCGGTGTCGGTGACGTCGCGGTCCCCGTCGAAGAGTCGGACCGCCATCTCCGGGACGATCCGCCCACCGGTGCGCAGCCGGCGCTGGCGCGGGTCGTCGAGGGTGGTGGCGCTGAGAATCCCGGTCTCGTTCGAGCCGTAGAACTGCAGGATCTTGGCACCTGTGAGGTCCTCGAACTCGGCGGCGGGCCGATACGGCAGCGCCTCGCCCCCGGTGAAAACCACGCGCAACGAACTCAGGTCGTGGCCGCGGGTCGCCGGATCCGCCATCAACATGGTCAATTGCGTGCTGACACAACACAACACGGTCGCCTTGTGCCGTTCTATCGCCTCGCAGGCCGCCGCGGTGGTGAACCGCTCGACGATGACGGCGGTGGCGCCGAGGTAGATCGGGGTGGTGTGGCTGGTCCAGATCCCGAACCCGAACGGCATGGGGATGACCGGCAGGAACACGTCGTCCGGGCGCAGGTGCCCGTTGGCGACGGCCTTCCGGTGGAAGTAGTGCCAGCGGTTCTGGGTGTGCACCACGCACTTGGGCAGGCCGGTGGTCCCGGAGGTGGAGTTGATCAAAAAGACGTCGTCGGGGCCGAGCCGGGCCTCGCCGCCCGAGGCCGCGGGCGAGGCGTCGGTGTCGAGGCGCAGGCCGTGCAGGGTCAGCACAGTCGGCCCGGACCCGGCACAAACTTCGGCCGCGGCGCCGCTGCGCGCACGATCGCTGACCATGATGTCGGGCCGGGCGCCGCGCAGGATCGCGGCGACCTCGCGGGTGCCGGCGCGCGCGCCGATGCCGACCACGACGGCGCCGCAGCGTTCGACGGCGACGAACAACGCGTGGACGGCGGCCGAGTCCTTGTGCCACACCGCCACCCGGTCACCGCGCGCCACACCGGCCGCGGCCAACTGGGCAGCCAGAGCGGTTGCCGCGGCATCGAATTCGGCCCACGTCAGCGCGCCGCCGCGATGGTCGATGTAGGCGGGACGATCCGGTGAGCCCGCGGCGTTGCGGCGCACCGCGTCCGACAGCGTCGCATCGGACCACCAGCCCTCGGCGCGGAACCGGGCCGAGTCCTCGACGGCGAACGCCGGCGAGCCCATGATTTCCAGCTCACCGGCGCTCATCAGGACATGATAGGAAAGCCGCTGGCGGCGTCGTCGGTGGAGTCGCTAGGGATTCTGCGGGGCCGGGGCGGCGTGCTGATTGGCCTCGAGACCCGGAACGGGCTGATGCCGGACGCGGTCCCAGGGGCACGTGATGTGGCGGATGCACCCGCAGTTCAGGCCGCTGATGCAGGCGCCCCCGCCGACGGGCTCAACCGGCAGGGCGCCGCCCGGGTTCGCCGGGGCCGGAGAACTCGTGCTCGACGCCGCCGCGGCTGCCGCGGTGGCGGTCGCGTCGTCGAGCGACGCGCCGATCGCCAGGGCAAACACGGCTGCGCCACCGCACAACACGGCGGAGGCCTTACGTTTGCGATTCGACATGACACCACTTTAGGCGCCCTGAGCGCCTCCTCGGCCCGTCGCGCCCGCTCTCCTAGAAGACTCCAAGAAGCTCCGCGGGATCCTCCAAGCCCGCGGCCCCCGGATCGCGCGCGACGTCTTCCAGCGCCCCGACCAGGTGCGCAAGATCCTGCCGCCGGGACGGCGCGGGCCAGACCACCCACGTGCGCCGCACCAGGGGCCGCCCGCCAACGGTGGCCAGCGCACCGAATCCGGCGGTGGCTGGAAGCGCCCGGCCGGCGCCAGGGCGAATCTCCCGCCCGAGCTTCGACGGCCCGGGGTGCACGCCGTGACTGCGCGGGATCGCCGTCAGCTCGTCGTACCAGGCGGGGCCGCCACGCCGTGCGTAGTTGCGGGCCATTCGCAGGACGGATGGCCGCCACAGCGAATGCGCCATTGCGGACGA
Organism: Mycobacterium cajalii; assembly: GCF_045809005.2. NCBI lineage: Bacteria > Bacillati > Actinomycetota > Actinomycetes > Mycobacteriales > Mycobacteriaceae > Mycobacterium > Mycobacterium cajalii. Next base: position 2,992,895 of record NZ_CM141436.1, on the reverse strand, counting down.
AAATGGGCGGTGCGCCCGCGGCCAGACCCCGCGATCGCGTTGTCTTTACGATGAACCCAGGCATGCCGAACACCACCACCACCCGATTGCTCCAAGCGCATCGCTCCGCCGGACGCACGCTGCGCGCCGACGGGATCTTGTCGTTCCTGCTCGACGACGGGCCCCGGGACGCCGAGCCGGTGGTGTGCGTGCACGGCGTGCCCGCCTCGGCGTACCTGTACCGCAAGGTGGTGCCGGAATTGGCAGCCCGGGGCTTGCGGGGCATCGCGATCGACCTGCCCGGGCTCGGATTCGCCCAGCGGCCCGCCGACGCCGACTACACCTGGACCGGGCTCGGCCGCTGGCTGCTGTCGGCGATCAACGCGCTGCAACTGGACCGGTTCCACCTGCTGGTCCACGACATCGGCGGGCCCGTCGGCTTCGAGGTGGCCGCCGCTGCGCCCGACCGGGTGCTGTCGATGACGCTGCTGAACACGATCGTCGACGTGGAGTCGTTTCACCGGCCCTGGCCCATGGAACCGTTCGCCCACCGGGGCGTCGGGGAGGCATGGCTGGCGTCGATGCGGATACCCGGCACGTTCCTGACGATCATGCGAATGGTCGGGGTGAGCCGGCGGGTTCCCGCCGCCGAGTTGGCCTGCTGGCCGCCGCTGCTGTTCGGCGACGACGGCGGGCGGGCCTTCCTGAAGATCATGCGTGGCTTCGAACTGACCGCGGCCACGCAGCGGCGCTACCGCGATGCGGTCCGCGGGCCCTACCCCGTGCAGATCGTGTGGGGCGCCCGCGACGCGATGCTGCCGTGGCGGCGCTACGGCGTCGAAGCTCAGCGCGCCGCCGGCATTACTGAGCCGATCCTGTTGCCGGCCAAGCATTTTCTGCAGGAGGACCACCCTCAGGAGATCGCGGAGGCGGTGCGGCGGCTCGCGACGCGCGACGCCGGCTGATTGCCGGCCGGACGGCATAGACCACGGCGCTGACCGCGAACATCGCCGCGGTGAGCAGCAGCCAGCGGCCCAGGAACGGCTGCTGGGTCTGGCCGGTGGCGGCCGAGTACGTCGACGCGCCCTGTTCGATGATGCCGGGCAGGAAGACCAGCAGCGTCAGGCCGGATCCCAGCGCCGGCACCCGGATGTGGTTGAGCACCGGGACGTCGGGCGCGGCGCGCCCGGCCTTGGGCTGCGGCAGGAACCGGTCGAGCAGCGCGTAGACCGGGAAGAGCACCAGGTCGTGCGCGACGATCGCCGCGGCGAACCACACGGCGACCGACTGCCACCAGGTGTCCGGGTTCCACAGCGTGACCGGTTTGAACGTGGCCAGCACGTAGCCCAACAGCGCGAACCCGGCGACCAGGCTCAGCAGGTGCAGCGGGTGGGATCCGTAGATCCGGGCGAACCACGCCGGGGCGCTACGCATGTGGGGCCGCCCGAAAGCCGATCGTGGTCACCCATTTGGTGTTGTGCACGCCGGGCAGCGCGGGGACGACGATGCGCGCGGGATAGCCGTGGTCCGGGGACAGGTCGACGCCGTTGACGCGCAGCGCCAGCAGCGCATCGGGGTGCAGCACCTGGTTGCGCTGCAGCGTCGCGCTGCCGAACGGGCCGGAGTCCAGCGAGGAGACGTGCGCCGATTCCGGTGCCGGCACACCGGCCAGGCGGGCCAGGTCGGCCAGCCGCACCCCGCTCCACGTCTGGGTGGTCGACCAGCCCTCCACGCACGCGATCGGCAGCCGCGCGGTGTGCTGCGGCATCGCCAGTAGCGCGGCCCGGTCGACGACCACCGGGGCCCGGGCGCCGCTGAGGGTGAGCCGCCAGCGCTCCCCCGTCCGGGTGCTGGAGATCCCGGCTGCCAGGGCGGTCCGGTTGACCTCGAAGTCGTTGGGCCCGTCGCCGCGGGTCCGCCCGCGGGGCAACAGCAGCGCGGCGTGCCGCGTGACGCCGCCCAGGGTCTGGCCCGCGGTGATGATCGCCATGAACAGCGCCCCGCCGCCCACCAGCGCCAGCGCGCCGCGGCGGCTGAGCGTGGCGGGACCCGGATCGGCGGCGACCAGTCCGTCGGGCTCCCAGGGCTCTGCCCGGGTGTCCTCCCGACGGGTGCGCAACACGTCGCGCAGTGGCATCGCGCGCAGGCTCGACCACATTCGGGGCGCCTTGATCGCGACGTGCACGAGGAACCCGGCGATGAACACCCACGCGCCGAAATAGTGCGCGGTGTAGAAACTGAACCCGAAGATGTAGTCGTACTGGATGTTCAGCACGCCGGTCACGATCTCGAACAGGACGCCGCCGACCAGCATCAGCAGCGAAACCCGTTCCAGCAGTTGGGCGATCGAGCGCGACGGCGGCCACGCGAAGAGCCGGGGTATCACCGACCACAGCTTGGCGAGCACCACCGGGATCAGCACGAGCCCGAGTCCCACGTGCAGTCCCTGGCTCAGCCGGTACAGCCAGGACGGGTCGGTCGGCCAGTCGAACGTCGGCAGCTTCAGCCACCCGACGTCGCCCGGGATGGCCTGGCCGAAGCGCGGCCCGTAGGCGATGTAGGACAGCAGACCCGTGATGGCGACGATAGGCAGCGTCACCAACAGCGTCGCGCCGAACACCGAGGTCAGCCACGGCCCGCGCAGCGGACTGCGCCACCGCTGCAGCCGCCGCGCGCCGGGCGGCGGATGTTCGTCGAGCGTGCGCCACAGCCGCGCCGGAAAGCCGTAGCGGCCGGCGGACTCTGGGGGCCCGGGGCGTTCGGGTCCGCTCACGGGCTGACTTTCACAGGGCCGACCCGCCGCCGTCGGCGTCGAGCGTGGACTCGGTCACGCAGCTTGCCCGCGGGGCACGCCAAAAGCAGTACGGCTTGGGCGATGATGCTCCCGTGCCCCCGCGCGACCATTCAATTGGCCAGCCAGGTGACCAGGAAGTAGGTACCGCGCACGTTGGTGTCGAACATCGACTCGAAGCCTGCCAGATTCTGCTCGACGGTGGGGGCTACTGGAAAAGTACCGGCGTTGTTCACCAGAATGTCGACCTCACCGGCGCCTCGCGCGAGGTTGGCGACCGGCTCCACGTCCCGAGGTCGGCCCGCACGAATCTCACCCTGCCGCCGATCTCGGCCACCGCCCGAGCGCCACGCTCGGCGTCGCGGCCCGAGATCACCACTCCGCACCTTCCGCGGCCAACAGCCGCGCGGACTCCGGACCGATGCCCGCTGTGCCACCGGTGACCACCGCCATCTGCGATTCGCGTTCCGTGCCCACATTCAAGCCGTCGCCCGCGCCGAACCGTCTTGCCGCGCCATCGGGATCGCCTATGGCATCGACAGGCGAAAACAATACGTAGGCGCGCTGTCGGCGGCCCGGCCCCGGCACGCCTAGTGTCGGTGTGTGCTGATCGGCTTCGTACTGGCCTTGGGCTGCGCGGTCTGCTACGGGTCGGCGTCGGTGTTGCAGGCGGCGGCCACCCGATCGGTGGAGGCGGGCAGCGGTTCGGGGCTCGACACCGTGCTGCTGTGGCGCGCGGCCCGGCAGTGGCGCTATCTCGCCGGCGTCAGCCTGGACGGGGCCGGCTTCCTGCTGCAGGTGGCCGCGCTGCGGATGGTGCCGATCTACGTCGTCGCCGCCGCGCTGGCCGCGTCGATCGCCGTCACCGGCGTCATGGCGGCGTGGGTGCTGTCGGCGCGGCTGTCACCGGCCGAATGGACGGCCGTGGGTGTCATCTGCCTCAGCCTGGTGGTGCTGGCGTTCGCCGCCGGCCCGGGCCACTTTCGCCCCGCCCCCGCCGGGCTCGACTGGGCGCTGTTGGGTGTGGTGGCCGCGATATTCGTCGCGGGCGCCGCCGCGGGCCGGCTGCCGGATCGCCCGCGGGCGCTCGCGCTGGGCCTGGCCGCCGGAACCGGTTTCGGGGTCATCGAGGTCGGCGTCCGCCTCATCGCGGTGATCGACCCCACGAAGGTTTCCTTCTACACCAACCCGGCCCTGTATGCGGCGGCCGCCGGCGGGGCCGCGGGTTTCCTGTTGCTCACCTCGGCCCTGCATCGCGGATCGGTGACCACGGCCGTCGCGGGGATGGTGGTCGGTGAAACCATCGCGCCCGCGTTCGTCGGAGTGGTCTGGCTGGGCGACCGTGCGCGCGACGGGCTGGGCTGGCTGGTCGTCGCGGGATTCGTCGTCGCGGTCTCCGGGGCGCTCGTGCTGGCGAGGTTCGGCGAGGCCCCTACTGCGGCCGAAGCGGGTTGAGGCGCGGGTCATCAGCCGGCTCAACGGCGTACCGGGTGCCGCGCGCCGACCGCGTCCACAGCGCCCCGCCCTGCGCGTCGGCGCCGGCGGCGATCAACTCGCGTTTGAGGATCTTGTTGGTGGCCGTCACCGGCAGGGCGGCGTCGATGCGCACGTAGCGTGGCCACGCCTTCGGTGACAGGTCGGGCTGGGCGGCCAGGAACTTCGCGAAATCGTCTGGCTCCAAACGGCTTCCGTCGCGCAGGACCAACGCGGCCATCACCTGGTCGCCGACCCGCTCGTCGGGCACGGCGTAGACGGCCACCTGGCTGACCTCGGGAATCCGCCCCAGGATCCGCTCGATGGGCGCCGCGGCCAGGTTCTCGCCGTCGACCCGCATCCAGTCGGCGGTGCGGCCCGCCAGGTAGATCCAGCCGTCGGCGTCGCGGTAGGCCAGATCGCCCGACCAGTACATGCCGTGCCGCAGTCGCTCGGCTGTCGCGGCGGGGTCGTTGTAGTAACCGGTGAACGGCCCCGCGCCCTGCGTGTTGACGAGTTCGCCGACCGCGGCGTCGAAGTTGGTCAGGGCGCCGTTCTCGTCGAACTCCGCGACGGCACACTCGGTGCATGTCGCCGGGTTGTAGATGCCGACCCCCGGATACGGCTTGCCGATGGAGCCGGGCGGGGCGCCGTCCTCGCGTACGACGATCACCGCGAACTCGCTGGAGCCGAAGCTGTCGATCACCCGGCAGCCGAAACGCCTCGCGAACTCGTCGATGTCGCGGTCGGTCGCCTCGTTGCCGAACGCCACCCGCAGGGTGTTGTCGGCGTCGTCGGGGCGCTCCGGCGTGGACAGGATCAGGGCCAACGGCTTGCCGACGTAGTTCATGTACGTCACGCGGTGGCGGCGCACGTCGTCGAGGAAGCGCGACGGCGAGAACCGGACCGGGACCATGGTGGCGCCGCAGCCGACGCCGACCGCCCACCCGGCGGCGACGCCGTTGGAGTGGAACAGCGGCATCGACAGGTAGCACACGTCGTCGGCCGTGACGCCGTACTGGAAGATCAGGCTCGCCCCGCACATGATCGCCATCCCGTGCGCGAACCGCACGGCCTTGGGATTTCCGCTGGTGCCCGAGGTGAAGATCATCATCAGCGTGTCGGCGGCGGTGACCTCGCGGTGGGCGACCAGGGGTGGCGCCGCCCCGACCGCCTCGGCGTAGCGGGACGCGCTCACGTCGAGCACCTCAACACCGGACAGGTCGAGACCGTCCAGCAGCGGCAGGTGCTCGTCGTCGACGAGCAGGATCTGGCAGTCCGAGCGCCGGATGTCGGCGAGCAGGCCGGCGCCGCGCCGGGTGGTGTTGACACCGCACAGGACGTAGCCGCCCAGCGCGGCCGCGGCCATCGCGCGAAGCATCTCCGGCGAGTTGGCCAGCAGGGCGCCGACGTGCAACGGACGGGTGGGGTCGGCGATCCCGATCAACGCGGCCGCCTCGGCCTCGGCCTCGGCGAGGTGTTCCCGCCAGGTCCAGGTCCGGTCGCCGTGGGCGACGGCGGGGGTGTCGTCGTGCAGGCGTTGCCGTAGCAGTTGTTGGACCGTCTCCGGCACGGTCTCAGCTCCCGGACGTGGGGTCGAGCAGCGTGCGCAGGTCGGCGTAGACCAGGTCGCGCGCGAGCACCGACGCGGCCAGCGACGGGATCGTCATGAAGCCGTGGAACATGTCCGGGAAGTCGCGGTGCACGACCGGCACGCCCGCGTCGTGCAACCGGCGGGCGTAGTCGCAGCCCTCGCTGTGCAGCGGGTCCTCCCCGGCGGTGACGACGACCGCGGGTGGCAGATCCGCGTGCGAGGCCGCGCGCGCCGGGGCCACGAGGTAGGGCGGTTCGACGATCCCGTCACCGCCCAGGTACTGCCGCCAGTACCACTGCATCGCGGCGCGGGTGTTGAAGGGACCCTGGGCGTAGCGGCGGTAGCTCTCGGTGTCGAACGACGGGTCGATGACCGGATAGAGCAACACCTGGGCGGCCGGCGGGGCCACCCCACGTTCCCGGCACAGGATGGGCACGACCGCCGCCAGGTTGCCGCCTGCGCTGTCGCCGGCGACGGCGATGCGCGCCGCGTCGACGCCGAGCTCCCCCGCGTGCTCCGCCGTCCAGCAGAAGGCGGCGAAGGCGTCCAGCGCGGCGGCCGGCGCGGGATGTTCGGGGGCGAGCCGGTAGTCGACCGAGACGACGACGGCCTGGCTGCCGCGGGCCAGGGTACGGCAGAAGCCGTCGTGGGAGTCGATGCCGCAGAAGACGAATCCGCCGCCGTGGCAGAACACGATCGCGGGCCGGTCGGTGCGCGGCCCGCCGTGCGGGTAATAGACCCGCACGGGGATCTGCCCGGCCGGACCCGGAACCGAGTGGTCGACGGCGCTGTGCACGTCGGCCGCGTTGTTGACGGGCATGCGGCGTTTGGCCACCGCCTCCCGCGCCGCCGCACCCGTCATGGTCTCGACGCGCGGGAAGCCGGCGTCCAACTCGCGCAACATGTCCCGCAGGTAGTCGTCGACCTGGGTCCGGTGGACATGGGTGGGCATCGTCGGCCCGCTCATGCGGGCCGGTACTTCAGCAGGGTGATCCCGGCTTCGGGGAGATCACAGAACACCGGCATCACTCGCATTCCTATCCGGACGTCGCGCGCGTCGACGTCGACCAATTCGGTGCTGATCCGCGGCCCGGCGTCCCACTCGACCACCGCGAGCAACTGGGGCAGCGCGTCGGCCCAGGGTGGTCCCGTGGGCCTGCGGGCCACGGTGAACGTGTACAGCGTTCCGGCGCCGTCGATTTCACGCCATTCCAGGTCGTCGGCCAGCGTCCCGGGGACCAGCGTGCGCGGATAGAACACGTAGCGGCCCGCCGACGGCGAATACTGCACCAGGATGCGGTGTTGGGCCAGCCCGTCCCAGAACGGCCGGGAGACGGGCGTGGGCTCGGGGACGGGACGGGGTTCGGTCGGGTTCACGGTCACGGTCAGTCCCCCCGCAGGAGCAGCGCCACCTGCTCGCTCATGATGCCGCCGTTGCCGGTGACGAACGCGGTGTGGCAGTCGCGCACCTGCGCATCGCCGGCCCGGCCCATGATCTGGCGGGCGCCGTCGACGACGTGGTGCATGCCGCCCGCCATGCCGGCCTGCCCGTAGGAGAGCTGGCCGCCGGCGGTGTTGAGCGGGAAATCACCGCGGTAGGTCAGGTCGTGGTCGGTGACCCATTGCATGCCTTTGCCTTTCGCGCAGAAGCCGGCGTCCTCGAGACTCATCAGCACCGTGATCGTGTAGCAGTCGTAGATCGACGCCACGTCGACGTCGGAGCGGCTCAGCCCGGCCATCGCGAACGCCTTGTCGGCGGCGCGGGCGATCGGCGTGCGCAGCAGGTCCGCGGCGTAGGTCGGCGTCTTGAACGCGATGTGCTCGCCGAAGCCGGTGATCCACACCGGCCGATGCCGGCTGCGGCGCGCGATGTCGGCGTTGGCGATCAGCACACCCGCTCCCCCGTGCACCCGCATCACCGTTTCCAGCATGTGGATCGGGTCGGCGATCATCGGGCTGGCGAGCACGTCGTCCACGGCGATCGGGGTGCCGTGGAACACCGCACCCGGGTGCGCGCACGCGTTGGTGCGTTGGTCCACCGCGATCTTGGCGATCGCGGCCGGGTCGTAGCCGAACTCGGCCGCGTACCGCTGGGCGATCTGCGCATACGGTGCGTTCTGGCCCACGTTGCCGTAGGGGATCTCGAACTCGGCCTGGGGTGACCCGTAGTTGTTCGACGACGCCCCATACCAATTCGGGGCGGCGGCCGGCCCGGTGGCAGACTGGGGCAGCGCTGCCGATCCGGGTACGACGGCCAGCACCGCGTCGCAGACACCGAGTTCCACGGCTGCCGCGGCCCGCCACACCATCCCCGCCGCGCTGGCTCCGCCCAGGTCGACCCGCTCTCCGAAATCCATTGGCAGGCCCAGGTATTCGCACAATGTGGCCGGGGCGAACATCGCCGACTCGGCCACCCCGTGGGTGATCAGGCCGTTGACGGCGGCGGGGTCGAGACCGGCGTCCTCGACGACCGCCTTCGCCAACGCCGCGTACTGGTCGAGGGTGAACCGGGGCGGCGCGGTCGGCCGTCGTTCGGCGGGCAACTCGGCGATCCCGACGATGGCCGCCTGGCCGCGCAGCCCCGTCATGACGGCGCTCCGCGCCGGGGCAACTGCACCGTCGCCGTCCCGGGCATCAGCACGGTGTCGGCGCGGCGGCCGGCGATGTCGAGGTCCACCAGGCCGGCGCCCCCGTCGGTGAGGTGCGTGCCGGTGATGACCCCGCCGAAGCGCAACGACTCACCGGGATGGGCCACGGCCCGGTTCTGCACGGAGAAAGACACCAGGCGGCCGCGTCCGCCGATCCAGTCGCCGATCGCGCGTGCCAGCAGCGCCGCCTGCAGCGGGCCCTGGACCAGCACGTCGTCGTAGCCTTCCCCGTGCGCCCACTGCTTGTCGTAGTGGATGCGGTGGCCGTTGTAGGTGGCCGCGCTGAAGAAGAACAGCTGGGTTTCGTCGACGGTGACGGTCAACGCCGGGATCTGCTCCCCCACCGCGACGTCCTCGAAGAAGACCTGTTGCTCGGTCAAGGCGCTCCTAAGGCCGGGCGATCATCGAGGTCGACGCTTCGGCAACCAGCTCGCCGTGCTGGTTACGGTAGATCGTGTGCCAGGTCACCAACACGAATCTGCCAGAGCGGCCCTTTTTTTCGGTGATCGACTCGATGGTGCGGACCATCTCGATCTGGTCACGGTGATAGGACGGCAGGTGGAAGCTGAAGCTCTCCCCGCCCGCCATCCGCTTGGGAGCGCGCGGGAATGCCAGGCTGCCCGAGACGGCGCCGGAGGAACCGTCGGGCCGCAGCGTCTCGAGGTGCGTGACGCCCAGCACGGCATACTGCAGGAACAGCGGCGGGCAGATGACGTCGCGAAACCCGTTGGCCCGCGCGTACTCCGGGTCGAACCACAACGGGTTGTGGTCGCCGACCGCGGCCGCCCACCGTTGCCAGTCGCGCCGGTTCACCTCACCGGTCGCCGACGCGGCGACCGTCCCCACCCGCGACGCCGACTCGGCGTCGATCAGGCTGTCATCGTTCATCGTCGAGGGCCTCCTCCAGCCATGCCGCGGCGACGTCGGCCCCGCCCCCCAGCGTCGAGCCCAACCGCGCCCGTTCGCTCCACAGATGCAGGTCCGTCTCGGTCACATAACCCATCCCGCCGTGCAACTGATGCGCGTCCAGGGTGATCAGCCGAGCCGCGCGGGCCGCGTGCATCCGGGCGATGGCCGTCTCCCGGGTTGCGGTGTGCCCGCGGGCGATCCGGAAGACCGCCGCGTGTGCGGCCAGACGCGCTGCGGCCAGGGCGATGTGCATGTCGGCGACCAGGTGCTGGGCGGCCTGGAACGACGCGATAGCCCGCCCGAACTGATGACGCAGCGTGGTGTAGTCCACGGTGCGCTCCAGCACCGCCTGGCCGATGCCCACCAGGTCCAGCGATCCCAATGCCACCGCCGTGTTGGCGAGCCGGCGCAGCGCGGGCTCGCCCACACCGTCGCCGAGCAGCGCGTCGGCCGGCACCGCCACGTCTTCGAAGCGCACGGTGAAAGCCCGGTGCCCGCCGGCCATGGCGAGGGGCTCGACGGCGAGTCCGTCGGCGCGGGTGTCGACGACGAGGACGAGGGTGCGCCCGGGCGCGGCGGCCGACACCACGACGAGGTCGGCGACGTCGGCGTCGGCGACGTAGTCGACGGTTCCGCTGAGCCGCCAGCGTGTCGACTCCGGGACGGCTTGCACGGCAGGCGATACGGCCGCGGCGTCGCGGGCGTTCCACAACGCCGTGGTGCCGCGGCTGCCGCCGCTGGCCAGCGGCGGCAGCCAGGCCGCCTTCAGCGCGGGCGTACCCAGCTGGTCGATCGCCAGCACCGCATGCACGGTGCTGTGCACCATCGTCGGGCACAGGGCGCGGCCCGTCTCGGTGTAGAAGACGGCGAGATCGTCGAGCGATCCCCCGGAACCGCCGTACTCCTCGGCGACGGCGAGCCCGAAGATCCCGGCGGCGGCCAGTGCCTTCCACAGCGCCGGGGCGCTGCGGTCGGCTCCGGGCCGGGACAGCGCGCGCACCAGGCTCACCGGGCATTCCGCCGCCAGCAGCGCCCGCGCTGCCGAGGCGAACTCGCGCTGTTCGTCGGTGGGGAGCAGTCTCATCGCTCAGCGTCCGTACGAGGGCATGCCGTGGCCGCGCTGGGCGATGATGTCGCGGAGCACCTCGTTGGTCCCGCCGCCGAAGCGCATCAACGGCGCGGCCCGGTAGAGCCGTTCGAACTTCCCGGCCAGCGGGGCATTTTCGCTGCGGTGTGCCAGCAGCCCGTCGGGGCCGAGCAGGTCGAGCGCCAGTTCGGCGATGCGCTGGCGCAGTTCGCTGGTGAAGACCTTCTCGACGCTGACCTCCACGGTGGGGATCACGCCGCCGTCGAGCATCGAGGCGGCCTCGTAGCCCATCAGCGTGGCCACCTCCACGTCGGCCTCGGCCTGCACCAGCCGGCGGCGCAGCGCCGGAGAGTCGGCGGGCACGCTGCCGTCGCGGCGGGGCCTTGCCGCGAGATCGCGCAATTCCTCCACGGCGCGCCGCAGATCGCCGGCGTTGGTCAGCGCGCCCCGCTCGAGGTCGAGCGCGCCGGTGATGTAAGTCCAGCCGCGGTTGACCTCGCCCACCAGGTTGGTGAGCGGGACCCGCACGTCGCGAAAGTGGACCTCGTTGGTGCGGTATCCCGACCAGGCGTAGAGGGGACGGATCTCGATACCGGGGCTGTCGACCGGGACGATGATGACCGAGATGCCGCGGTGCCGGGCCGCGTCGGGATCGGTGCGCACGCACAGCCACTCGTGGGTGGCGCGCTGGGCGCCGCTGTTCCAGATCTTCGTTCCGTTGATCACCCACTCCTGGCCGTCGCGCGTCGCGCGGGTCCGCAGGCCGGCCAGGTCGGTGCCGGCGTCGGGTTCGGAATAGCCGACGGCGCAGATCATCTCGCCTCTGGCGATCAGTGGCAGCCATTCGGTTTTGTTCCGCTCGGTGCCGTGCCGCATGATCATCGGCGCCACCGATGTGACCGTCAGGTCGGGACCGGGCACGCCCCAGTATTCGAACTCGCTCATCAGCAGGTGCTGATGGACCGCGCCGAGGCCCCCTTCGCCTCCCAGCCCGCCGTACTCGCGCGGCCAGTTCAGCCCGAACCAGCCCTTCTCGCCGATCTTGCGGCGGAAACGGGCAACCTCTCCGTTCGGGAATTCGAGATCGTGCCGGGCGAGCTCGGCGCGTAGCGCGGGGGTGACATTCTCCTGGAGGAATTCGCGGACCTCGGCCAGCCAGGCGCGCTGCCCGGCGTCGAGTTCGAAATCCATTCCGAAGCCCACCTCACCTTCCGGCCTTTCACACGGCAGCGCCAGCGTAACGCCGGGACAGAACGAGCTCCGCGATTTCGGGCTGACGTTACGCTCGCCGCTGCGCGGACATCGCGATGGCTCCGGACGACCGACGGCGGGACGGCCGCTCCCCCCGGACGGCATCGTCCGCCGGGCCGCGGTGCCGAGGCTCGAGTTGCATGACCGGTGGTCATGAAAGTGCACGTCGGACGGCATCCGGGTTTCACACTGTTAAAACGCTGTCAAACTCCCGTAAATCGGCACGACGGCCCTCGCGGCCACGCGACGGGGCTGCAAGGATCGTGGGATCGACCGGTCTTAGGTATCAGTCGTACCGCTCGGTCCGAAGCGCACGGGGAGAAGCAGATGCCAACTGTTGAGACACGCCTTCGCCAGGAACTACGCACCTGCGCCGTCGAGTTGCGCCAGCTGGCGTACACCCTGCCCCACGGCGTGGGCGAGCACGATCTCCTGCAGCTGTCCGACCGCATGCGTGCCGCCGCCGAACAGATGGCGCGCAAGGGGGCTTGACCGTTCGCGGTGCTTCGCCGGTCACCGGCAGGTGATCAGCCGCCCTTGAGGCGAATCCTCCAGCGCACGAAACCCAGGTAGACCATGCTGATCGCGAACAGCATGGCCACGTCGAACCACCATGCGCCGGCGGTGTGCTGCCAGTGCGAGTCCTTCGGCGTCACCGGGCCCGGCTCCAGCTTGAGCAGGTCCGCGGTGGATGCCGACGCCGCAAAACCCCACCTGGCGGGCGTGGCCCACGACATCTGGTCGAGCCCGACGCGGTCGGTGACCGGGATCATGCCGCCGGAGAACACCAGCTGCGACATCACCGCCACCACCAGCAGCGGCATGATCTGTTCGTTGGACTTGGCGATGGCCGACAACGCCAGCCCGAGCATCGCCGAGGCGACGCACGTCAACGCGACGTCGACGAACAGCTCCAGACCCGGCCGGCCCAGGGCGACGGCCCCCTGGGTGGGACCGCCCTTGCCGATCAGGACGATGACGGTCACGATCGCGGACTGGATCACCGCGAACACCGTGTACACGCAGACCTTGGCCAGGAGGTAGGCGCCGGTGGACAGGCCGACGGCCTGCTCGCGCAGGAAGATCGGACGCTCGCCGATGAGGTCCCGGATCGTCAGCGCGGTGCCCATGAACACGGCGCCGACGTTGAGCAGCACCAGGATCTGCCCGGGCTCGTTGGGCGCGGCACCCATGGGGTTGGGGATGCCGAACCCGACGTTGCCGGGAACCGACATCGACAGCGCACCCATGATGAAGGGCAACACCGCCAGGAAGGCGAAGTAGCCGCGGTCGGAGATGATCAGCCGCATCTGCCGCCGGGCGATGGTGGAGAACTGCCGGCGCAGGCTCGTGTGCGACGGGTCGCCGATCTCCGCGGGTTGCTCCACCGGTGGCGGCGGCGGGGGCGGTCCCGTCCGCGCCAGGTAGCGGGCCCGCGCCCCGTCCGGGTCGTTGGCCACCGTGCTGAAGATGTCGGCCCAATTCGTCGTCCCCATCGCGGGACCGATCTGGCTGGGCGGCCCGCAGAATGCGGTCTTGCCGCCGGGGGCCAGCAGCAGCACCTCGTCGCAGACGTCGAGGTAGGTCAGCGAGTGGGTGACCACGAGCACCACGCGGCCCGCGTCGGCCAACTGCCGCAGCATCGTCATGACCTGGCGGTCCAGGGCCGGGTCCAGACCCGAGGTCGGCTCGTCGAGGATCAGCAACGACGGCCCGGTGAGCAGCTCCAGCGCCACCGACGCGCGCTTGCGCTGGCCGCCGGACAGCTTGTCGACCCGGGTGTGCAGGTGCTGGGTCATCTCGAGTTCCTCGAGCACCCGCGCCACCACCTGTTCGCGGTCCTCTTTGGTGGTGTCCGGCGGCAGCCGCAACTCGGCGGCATACATCAGCGCCTGCTGCACGGTCAGCTGCCCGTGCACCACGTCGTCCTGCGGGACCATGCCGATCCTGCTGCGCAGCGAGGCGTACTCGGCATGGACGTTGTGGCCCTCGAACGTCACCGTGCCGGTGGTCGGGTGCGTGTAGCCGGCGACCAGGCGGGCGAACGTCGACTTGCCGGCACCAGAGGGACCGATGACGGCCGTCAGCGTCCCGGGGTGGGCTCCCATCGAGATGTTGTCCAGCAGCGTCTTGTTGTTCTCGATGGTCCACGTCACCCCGCGCACGTCGAGGCCGCCGGTGCGGGTCGCGGTTGCGGTCTCGTCGCGGCGGGCCAGCGTGCCACCGGCGAAGACGAGGTCGATGTTGCCGATCGTGACCACGTCCCCGTCGTGCAGCAGCGCTGAGTCGACCCGGGCGCCGTTGACGAACGTGCCGTTGATGCTGCGGTTGTCGTGGATCTCGGTGCCGTGGTCGGTCGGGACCAGGGTGGCGTGGTGACGGGACGCCAGCACCTCGGGGATGACGATGTCGTTGTCGTTGGCGCGGCCGATCTTGATCGCTCCGGGCGCCGACTCGGCGGCCGACCTGCCGGGGCGCAGGATCCGCATCATGGACGTCGCGATGTTGGTGGCGTCGCCGCCGATGCGGCCGGTCTCGCCGGCCCTCGGCTCGCCCGGGGGCGTGGCGGGCACCCGCATCGGTGGCGCCCGGTAGATCTGCGGCCCCTGTTGCGGCCCGCTGGGCGGGCCGGCGTGGTGTGCACCGGTCGGATGCCGCGGTTGCGGCTCCGGGGGGTAGCCCGGCAGTGGCCCGCTCGGGTGCCCGACCTGCGGGCCGCCGGGTTGCCGGAACGAGGCCGACGGGGGTTGATGCAGCTGGCCGGGCCGGTGCGCGACGGTCTGCGGCTGGGCGTGCGCCGGTGCGGCGCCGGCGTCGCCGTGATTCAAGATCGGTATCGACGTCGTCAGCGGGGGCCGGCCCGCCGAGCCCTGGTGTCGGCCCACTTCGAACGCCAGCGCGGGGCCGTCCGGATTGCCGATGTTGACCCGTAGGCCGTCCTGGATGTCGACGACCGGGACGCGGCGGTTGTTGACGTACAGGCCGTTGAGGCTTCCGTTGTCGATGGCGATCCAGCGGCCCTGGTCGAACCGCACGATCAGGTGGGTGCGGGAGATCAGCGGGTGCGCGACGCGCACGTCGGCGCGCAGGTCGCGGCCGATCACCACGTCGTTTCCTGCGGCGAAGGTGCGCTCGGATCCCTCGTAACGCACGGTCAGCACGGGCGGGGCTGGTCGGCTCATCCGCTTCACTGTATCGGCAGCGCGACCGATCGGGGGCAGGAGCTACGGTCGAGTTTCGGGCACAAACCCCGGGGTATCCCCTCAGCACCGTGCGACAGCGACGCCGCCGGCCTGCGCGAGGCTATGCGGCACAACATCTTTCGCGGCGCGCGAGGGCTAGCCCACCCTGGTGGTCGCCGGTAGGCTGCGCGACCACGCGGTGCCCGCGCGGCCGTCGGGCACCGCGTCCCGTTCGGCGGTGACCTCTTTGACGAAATCACCGATGTAGCGAATGGCGCGGCGCCCTTCGGGCAAAATGTCGGCCGCCAACGGGAAATCGTGGATCTGTCCGTCCCACAGGTGCAGATCGCAGCGGATTCCCGCGGCGTCCAGGCGTTTTGCCATCAGCTCGGCGTCGGGCAGCAGCAATTCGTCGGAACTGGCGTGGATGGTCACCGGCGGCAACGCGGACAGATCGGCTTCCACCGGTGAGACGACCGGGCCCGCGGAGCCGTCCGCGCCGGGAAGTTGTACCTCCCCGAGATATTGGGTGAATATCGACAACGCCGCGCGGGTGAACATCGAGCACCGGCGCGCATTGCGGTGCCCCAATTTTTCGGCCGGGTCGGCATCCGCGAACGGCGAGATCGTCGCGATGCCCGCCGGCGTGGCGACACGGGCGCGGATCGCGGAGAGCGCGGTCATGAACGCCAGGTATCCGCCGGCGGAGTCGCCGGCCACCACGACCTGCTCGCCGTCATAGCCGCTCTCCTGCAGCCAGCGGAACCCGTCGAGGCCGTCCTCGATGGCATCGTCGATCCGGTGCGAGGGCAGCTTGCGGTAGCCGACGGTGAGCACCGCGGCGTCGGCCGCTCTCGACAGGCGCGTCACCAGCGAACGGTGCGTGTTGAGGCCGCAGGTCAGAAATGCGCCCCCGTGCAGATAGAGAATGGCCCGTTTCGACGACGCCCCGGGCGCGCGAACCCATTCGGCGTTGCAGTTCTCCAGCCGCACCGGGTCGATCTTCGCGGAGGACCGAAAATGTGGCAGCAGTCCGGCAAGACCGTCCACATATTCCAGCGGCCAGTGCAGGTTGGGCTGAAAAGCCCACGCACGGACCGCGTTCTTCACGATCAGCCGGCTGGCCAGGGACACCGCAACCGATTGCGGACTGTGGCGATGGTGAATTCGCCGCTTTGTCTCTTGCTTTGGCAATACGTGGTACGGATCGTTCTTCTTCGTTGCCAATTTCAATCACTCCTGGCAGGAACAAGTACCCTTCCCGCGGCCCGGGAAACGACGGGTGAACTCGGGCCGGTGTCACGCTCGTCACGTTTGGCCCTCCCCTGCGCGGGGTAAGGGCCCGTGGCCCAAGATGGTGGACATGCAGGACGCCGAATCCGCGGCGGAAGCCGCCCCACTGCTGGCCGACCGGGTCGCGGTGGTCACCGGCGCCGGTGGCGGGATCGGGGCGGCCACCGCGCGGTTGTTCGCCCGGCACGGCGCCCACGTGGTCGTCGTCGACATCGATGCCGAACTGGCCCACGGCAACGCCGGCCGGATTGCGGCCAGTGGTGGCATCGCCATGCCGGTGGTGACCGATGTCCGCGACCCCGACCAGGTGGCCGGCCTGGCGCGGGCGGTACTGGAGCGGTTCGGGCGGGTGGATGTCCTGGTCAACAACGTGGGCCACTGGCTGCGCCACCCCGGCAACTTCGTCGACACCGACCCGCAACTGTGGGACGACCTGTACCGGATCAACCTGCATCACGTCTTCGCCGTGACCCGTGCCTTTCTGCCCTCGATGGTCGAGCAGCAGGCCGGCGCGATCGTCAACGTGTCCTCCGTCGAGGGCCTGCGGGGCTACCCGGAGGACCCGGTGTATGCGGCCTTCAAGGCCGCCGTCATCCACTTCACCCGCAGCCTCGCGGTTCAGGTCGGGCGCGACGGGGTCCGTGTCAACGCGATCGGACCCGACGTCACCGAATCCCTGCAGGTGCCCTACTCGCAATGGCTGTCCGCCGAGGAGCAGACGCAATGGCCGGGCTGGGTTCCGGTCGGGCGCATGGGCGTTCCCGAGGACCAGGCGCGGGTGATTCTTTTTCTGGCGTCGGATCTTTCGGCGTTCGTCACCGGACACACCATCCCGACCGATGGCGGCACCGGCGCGGCCGGCGGTTGGTTCCGCTCGTCGCGCCGGGCCGGCCGGGAATGGACGAACCGGCCCTTCGCGCCGTGATCGCCCGATACCCCGTTCACACGTAGCCGCGGACCGCGTTCTCGGCGCGGATCCGCACGCCGAGCACCAGCGCATTGGCGACGCTGAACACGACAGCGGTCAGCCACGCGATGAACCGCGGCTAGACGGCCCACACCTCGATGAAGCACGAAACCAGCAGCAGCGCATGAATACTCACCATCACCGGGTAGTGCTCCCGCCCGAATTCCCTGCCGCCGTGCGCAATCGACCATCGGGTGTTGCGCCGTGAAACCGCGAGTTCGACCAGGCGTTCAACGGCGACGGCGAGGATGAACAGGTAGTAGTACACGAGCGACTCCCTCACCACCGCAGCAGCAACAGCTCGAAGCTGAAGCCCGGGCCCATGGCCAGCATCACCCCGAAGGCCCCGGGCTCCGGCGGCGCGGCGACCGTCCTGCGCAGCACGTCGAGCACCGACGCCGACGAGATGTTGCCGTTCTCGCGCATCGAGTTTCGGCTGTGCGCCAGCGCCTGCGGCGGCAGGCCCAGCGCGTTCTCGATCGAGTCGAGCACTTTCGGGCCCCCGGGATGGCACACCCACGTCGAAATGTCCGCGACGGACAAACCGTGGTCGCCCAGGAAGGCGTCGACCTCGCCGCGCAGGTGGTCGTCGGCCATCTTCGGAACGTCACGGGACATGACGAGCCGAAACCCGCTGGAACCGACGTTCCAGCCCATGACGTCGACGGTCTCCGGTACCACCCGACTCCGGGTCGCCAGCACGCGCGGGGCCCGGGTAGCGTTGGTGCACAGCGCCTTCCGATCGGCACCCGTGGCGACCGCCGCGGCCGCGCCGTCGCCGAACAGCGACACGCCGATCAGGGCTGGGATCGATGCGTCGTCACGCTGCAGCGTCAGCGAGCACAACTCGACGGACAGCAGCACGGCTACATCCCCCGGGTAGCCGTGCAGGTAGTCGTAGACGCGCGCCATCCCCGCGGCACCCGCCACGCAGCCGAGCCCGAACAGCGGGACACGCTTGATGTCCGGCCGCGGGCCGACCCGCGAGATCAGCCGCGCATCGATGGTCGGCACGGCGATGCCCGTGCTGGACACCATCACGATCGTGCCCACCTCGTACGGTTCGACATTCGCCTCGGCGAGCGCCTCCCGGAGGGCCCGCTCACCGAGGTCCACGGCGACCTCCAGGTAGGCGTCGTTGGCTTCGGTGAACCCGCTCAGCCGCGGGTAACGCGACAGCGGCAGCGCCAGGCTGCGCCGGTCGACACCCGCCGTCTGCGCGAAGCGCAGGAAGCCCGGTTCGGCGAACCCGGTGAGCTCGCGGGCCACTTCGTCCTGGTCGTAGCGGTGTGGGGTGAACGCCACCGCGGTGCCGGCGATCCGCGGGGCGGCACCGCGGCCGTGCTGGGCGGCCCAGTGGGAGGGCGGAGAATACGTTGTTGCAGTCATACCCAGCCGACGTGCGGCGCCCCCCGAAGGTTCATCCCGCACAAAGCCGCTTGGCCGACGCCCTCGTCACAGGCCCGGAATGCCCGGGATGCCCGGCACCGGGAGGTGCGGGATCGGAATCCCCGGTGGGCCGCCCGGGCCCGGCCCGGGGATTGGCGGGCCGCCCGGGATGCCCGGGATGCCCGGGCCCGGCCCGGGGATCGGCGGACCAGGAGGGCGGAGCGGAACCGGCGGGGCGGGCAGCGGCAGTCGCGGCGGCGCCGGTGGGGCCGGTGGGGCCGGAGGCGGCGCCGGTGGCGGAGGAGCCGCGGGGGCCGGCGCGGCCGGCGCCGGCTTCACCGGGGGACGCTGCTGTGTGGCCGGCTTGGCCGGAGGGGTGGGCGGCGGGGCCGGCTTCGCCGGGGCGACGGCGGTTGCGCCGATGGCCGGACGGTTGTCGACGTGTGGCCGGATGGCGATGGCCAGGGCAAATACCAGCGCCACCACCCCGCCGACGAATAGCGACAGCACGCCGATCGCCACCAGAAACGGTCTGGTCGTCTCCAGCCGCTCGCCGTCCTCCTCGCCTCCGATCGCGGCGGACGCGAAAAAGCCGCCGGTGGCAGCCGTCAGAGCGTCAGCCTCCTCGTCGGGGACGGCGCTGTAGGCGAGCGCCTCGTCACCCTCTTCGACGGCTGCAGGGATTTCCAGGTAGCCGGGGACCGCCGCCGGGGCCACCGCACCCGTGCCGGGATCCTGCGCGTAGGCCATCGCGGCGGTCGACGAGGAGAACAACGGCGGGTTGGCCGACGCCAGCGCCGCGCCCATCGCCAGCGCCGTCTCCGGCTCCGCCGGTGTGCTCACCACCAGCGACGTCGCCCGCTGCAGCTGCGGCTTGATCGCGGCGACGTCGACGCCGTCGGAGCCGACGACGAACAGGCCGTCCGGTCGCGGTTGCAGCCCGTCGACACCGGCGACCATCGCGGTCAACGCCGCGACGGCAGCGTGCTCGTCGTCGGGTAGGTTCTGTCGCCGTGCGTCGGCCAGCGAACCGTCCGCGGAGTCGACCACCGCCAGCGTCGCGGTATAGGGCTCCAGGAACAGCAGCGCGGTCTGCGCATAGTGCGTCGCGTTGCCCACCGTCTGAGCGAGCGCGGCGGCGGCCAGGAAGGCCGAGACCAGCATGACCTTCTCGATCTTCAGGCCGGCCAGCAAGTCGTTCAGCGTGGCGGCCTGGCCGGCCTCGGTCCACGTCACCCCGATCGACGCCAGCTCGTATCCGGCTTCGACCGCCCCCTCGCGGGTTCCCAGGATCGCCGAGACCACCTGTCGGGGGGCGTCCGGGGCGTCCGGGGTCCGCCCGGCGGGCAGCTCGAAGTTTTCCGTGTCGACCGTGGCGCCATCGGCGTTCTCCCCCTCGACCAGCACCATCCGAACCGTCGTAGGTGCCATCGATACCCCGAGTACGGTCTCCACCACCCCTCCCGCTATGGCTTTTCCCGGTCCTTCTCCGATGCCCCTCCCGTGCCCACCATAAACATCGACGGCGCGACGTCGCGCCCGGGCGTCGCGCGTTGGAGCGTCAGCCGATGGTCACCGGGATGCCGTTCAGGGCGCCGTTGCCGGACGGTTCGTCGAGGAACGTCGGCGGGGACAGCACGTTGGTGTTGACGCCCGGTGAGCCGTTGGCCACCGCCATGCGGGTGCCCGGCATGCCGTGCCCCCAGCCGTGGGGCATCGACACCACCCCCGGCCTGATCGCGCCGGTGACCTCGACGGGCACGGTGATCTCGCCGGCCTCAGATTTCACCGTGACGACGTCGGCGTCGGCGATCCCGCGGCGGGCCGCGTCGTCGGGGTGCATCAGCAGCGTGCACCGGTCCTTGCCCTTCATCAGCGCGGGCACATTGTGCAGCCACGTGTTGTTCGACCGCAGATGCCGGCGGCTCACCAAAACGAGCTCGTCGGAGGGCCGTTCCAGCCGCGCGGCCAGCCGCGGCAGGTCGTCGAGCAGGTATTGCGGGGCCAGCCGGATCTTCTTGTCCGGGGTGCCCAGCAGGTCAGGCAGCTGCGGCACCATCGGCCCGAAGTCGATCCCGTTCGGGTTGGCCTTGAGCAGGTCCAGAGTCAGTCCGCCCGGGTTCTCGCCGTAGCGGTCGCCGAAGGGACCGGTCCGCAGCGTCAGATCGAGCATGCGCTCCGGGCCGCCGTGCTCGTAGAGTTCGCGGATCTTTGCGCCGTCGAGTCCCTGCGTGAAGGCCAGGTAGTCGAAGAACCCGTCGTCGATCGCCGCCACGTCGACGTCCTCGGCCGGTGTGCCGGTGCACAGGCCGGTGAGCCGGATCAGGATCTCCCACTCGTGGGGGCGGTCGCCCGGGTCGAACACCGGCGCCGAATAGTTCGCGATGCTGCGTATCGCGAACAGCAGGATCAGGTCGTCGTGGTGCGGCTGCTCGAGCGGGGACAACCCGGGCAGGATCACATCGGCATGCCGCGTCGTCTCGTTGAGCCACAGGTCGACGGAGATCATCGCTTCCAGCATCGGCAGCGCCTCGTCGAGCTTGTCGCCGCCGGGCGTGGACAGCACCGGGTTGCCGGCGACGGTGATCAGCGCCTTGAGCTGCCCGTCGCCGGGTGTGGCGATCTCTTCCGCCATGCACGACACCGGGGCCTGACCGAGGACCTCCTTGGCGCCGCGCACCCGAGTGCGCCAGCGGCCGAATTCGGCTGCGCCGCCTTCCAGGCCGGGCAGCGGTTGCGTCGTGATCGACCAGGCCGCGGGCTTGGGGAACATCGCGCCACCGGGGGTGTCGAAGTGACCGGTCAGGATGTTGACCACGTCGACCAGCCAGCTGGCGAGGCTGCCGAATTCCTGGTTGCACAACCCGATTCGGCCGTAGACGACGGATCTGGGGGTGCCGGCGAGCTCGCGGGCCAACCGGCGAATCCGGTCCTCGTCGATGCCGGTGACGGCGGCCACCCGCTCCGGGGGCCACTCCGCGGCCACCTTGCGCATCGTGTCGAGACCGTCCACGTGGCCCTCGAGGTGCGGGCCGGGGTTCACCAGGTGTTCGTCGAAGAGGGTGTGCACGACGGCCAGCAGCAGCGCCGCGTCGGTGCCCGGAACGATCGGAAGCCACTCGTCGGCCCGGGCGGCGGTCGGCGTGCGCACCGGGTCGATGACGATCACCTTGCCCCGCCCGCGGATGTCCTTGATCAGGCCCATCACGTCGGGCGCAGCCAGCAGGGAACCCTGCGACGCGGCGGGATTGGCGCCCATGATCACCATCAGGTCGGTGCGCTCGATGTCGGGTACCGGGAAGTTCCACCACAGCCCGTACATCAGGTGCGACGACAGGTTCTTCGGCCATTGGTCGACCGTGCCCGGCGAATACGTGACCGGTATCCCCGACATCCCCATCAGCACACCCGCGTAGCGGGCCAGCGAAAACGAATGCGCCAGTGGGTTACCGGTGTAGGCGGTGACCGCCCCGATGCCGTACTTGTCGATCACCGGCGCCAGCAGTTCGGTGCAGCGGCGGAACGCCGCGTCCCAGCCGACCTCGTGCCATTGTCCGTCGATCTTGACCATCGGGCGGCGGATGCGGTCGGGGTCGTGGTGCAGCGCGGCCAGCGACGCGCCCTTCGGACACAGGTGGCCCCGGCTCCACACGTCGTCGCGGTTCCCGCGGATGCCGGTGACCTTGCCGTCGATGGGGCCGCCGTCGACGTGGATCTCCAACTCGAAGACGCCGCAGAACTTTTCGTCAATGTCTTGGCGCGTTTGGGCGACGGCGAGTGGGACCGCACGGTGCTCTACCACTACCCGCGGACGCGGGAACGCTCGTTGCGCTGGCTCGCGGTCCACACCGTGCACGAGGCCCAGCACCACCTCCTGGACATTCGCCGCCAGGTCGAGGCGCCGGCCGGCGGTGTGCCCGCGGAGGGCCCCGGAGAACACACATATCGGGTCCGGTGCACCTGGCAGGGCTCGACGGGCGTCGGCTACCGCGACTATCGACGCGAGCATCTGGTCAGTGCGCCCCCGGCCCACGACACGCTGACACTTTCGGCGGACCCGGCCTTCCTCGGTACCGCGGACCGGCTCAACCCCGAACAGCTGCTGGTGATGGCCGCCGCGTCGTGTCAGCTGCTGTCGTTTCTCGCCGCGGCCGCCCGGGCGCGCATCGACGTGCTCGGCTACAGCGACGACGCGGTGGGTGTCATGCCCGCCGGCGCTCCCCCGATGCGGCTGAGCCGCATCGCGCTGCGACCGCGGATCGTCGTGGCGGCGGGAGCGACCGCAGAACAGGTACGCCACCTCGTCGACGTCGCGCATCGGGAGTGCTACATCGCCAACTCGCTCAGCGCCGACGTGACCGTCGAACCCCAGGTCGATGTTCGCCCCGTCGCCGACGGCTGAGCCGGCAGCGCCGTCCACGCGGTGAAACAATCACGGCGGCAACCAGGTTCAGCACGCATGATCAGCGCACCCGTCCGCCCCGGCCAACGCCCGGCTAATGCCCGGCAAATCATTGGGCACCGGTTGGGCGCACCGACACCTACCGGAAACCGCGAGTCAACACGGCGACTCCGCGGCGGTGCCGAACCCACCGCGAACCTGACAACCTGCTGATTTTCCGCCGGGAATTGGGTTCGAGTTCGGCCGCCGAACTGTACACCCGCCCAGGCCCCGGCTTAATGTCGGCACAGATCAACCACCACGCGCAAACAACTAGCGGCCGCCACGATGATCGCCCACCCTCGGAAGGAACTGGGTCGATGCGCCAACAACCCGACCTCGACTATCTGCGCTGCGAACTGCTCGACCGGGTGGACGCGCTCCCGTTCCACGAATGGTCCCCCGACCTGCTGCGCGCGCTGATCGCGGTGTTCGACCTCAACGGCGTCACGCCGGCGCCCAGGCAGCACTTCCGGCCCTACCTCGTCAGATAGCGGTCGATCCGCGTGGTCCTCGGCGATCCGCCGCCGGGCCATTAGGGTCACCGCGATGGAGATGTGGGAACTCGTCGCCCGCGAACAGATCCGGGAAACCCTGGCACGCTACAACTGGTCGGGTGACGCCGGCCGCCTCGACGAGTTGGCCGAGACCTTCCGCCCCGACGGCGTTCTCGAGATTCGCGGCTTGAAGCCGCTGCGCGGGCGCTCCGAGATCCGCGAGTTCCTCGGCGGCGTGACCGGAGACCTGGCCGGCGGCGCGGGCGTCAAACCCGTTGTCCGGCACAATCTCACCAACGTGCTGATCACCGGCCTGACTGCCGGGCGGGCGCAGGTGTCGTCGTATTTCACCGTGCTGACCCACATCGGGCTCGACCACTTCGGGCGCTACCGCGACACCTTGGTGCCCGACGGCGCCGCCGGGCTGAGCGCCGGGCGCCCGCCCACCGGGTGACCGGCCTGCGGAACACCGCTGTCGCCCCGAAGCGCGGGCATGGCAGGGTGACATGCGTGGCCAACACTTCTGAACCGATCGCCGTCGAACAAGACCTGCGCGACATCGAAACCCCCAAAGGCGTGCTGCGGTACTACGACTGCGGCCCCGACTCCCGCCCGGCGCTGCTGTTCCTGCACGGCTCGGGCCCCGGGGTCACCGGCTGGCGCAACTTCCGGGGACTACTGCCCCGCTTCGCCGAGCACTACCGCTGCCTGATCCTCGAGTTCCCCGGCTTCGGCGTGAGCCCGGACGTCGGGGGCCACCCGATGGTGACCGCGCACGGCGCCGTCGTGCCGTTCCTGGACGCGCTCGGCGTCGACAGGGTCCACGTCATCGGCAACTCGATGGGCGGCGGGGTCGGCATCAACTTCGCGATCCGCAACCCGGAACGCATCGGCCGGTTGGTGACCATCGGCGGGATCGGCACGAACATCTTCAGCGCCAGCCCCAGCGAGGGCATCCGGCTGCTGCAGGAGTTCACCGAGGACCCCACCCGGCAACGCCTGGTCGACTGGCTCAAATCGATGGTCTACGACCAGGCGCTGATCACCGACGAGCTGATCGAGGAACGCTGGCAGCTGGCCACCGACCCGGAGACGCTGGCCGCCGCGCGCCGCATGTACGGCAAGGCGGCGTTCGCTGCCATGACCGCGGCGATGGAGGCCTCCGACCGGCCGATGCCGTGGGCGACGATGCACAAGCTGGCCGCCCCGACGCTGCTGACGTGGGGTCGCGACGACAGGGTGAGCCCGCCCGACATGGCCCTCATCCCGATGCGCACCATCCCCAACGCCGAGCTCCACATCTTCCCCAAGTCCGGGCACTGGGCGATGATCGAGGCCAAGGAGGCCTTCGAGAGCACCGTGCTGGCGTTCCTGTCGCGCTAGTGGTGATCGCGAGCGCGGCGGCTCGCCGAGAGTGAAGTGGTTGCGAAATCTGCGCGCAGACTTCGCAACCACTTCACTCTCGATGCGCGGCGGAGCCGGGCGAAGCGGGTCGCCACCATCGGGCTCAGTGGCGAGGGTACGGCCTAGATCGGATCGAACGTCGAGATGAGCCACACTCCATCGATCCGCGTCAGGCCGACGATGACGCTGCTGGCGGTCTGAACCGGCTCGGGTGTGTCCTTGCTGGTAGTGGTTTGATCGAGGAAGACCAAGACCTTGCCCGAGTCCGCGCGCAGTTCGTCGACTACGGCACGCTTCACCACAGCCGTGGTGCTGACGCCCTTGGCCTTGGCCGCGGGCAGCACGATCTGATCGGTGAACTTGCTGTAATAGGTCAAGAAGTCACCTGTCAGGTGTGACTTTGCGGCTGCCAGGTCACTCTCGAGTTTGTCCGGCGCATACGAAAGAAGGGCGACAGTTCCTTGCGAAGCCGCGGCGACCGCCGACTTCGCGGCCACGTCATCGGTCTGCCGGTCGTGCAGATATTGGCCGAAGTACAGCCCGGCTGTCCCCGTGGCGGCAGCCACGAATACCAATCCGGAGATGATCAGTGGCCAACGCGACACCAGTCGTCGTAGACGACTTCGGCGCGTGTTCGCCGCCTCATCCACCCAACCGCGCTCGCAGTCGCTGGGCCGCTCGTCGCTGACGCTGGTTCTGACTGCGTCAAACTGCGTGGCGTCGCGGTTTTCGACGCGGCTGGCGGTCATGGGATGAATTCCATGCTCGACATCTTGATCTGTCCGCCGTCCCTGACCAGCTTGAGGCTCAGCCGCCACGAGCGGGGCTGTCCCGCGGCGCCGGTGGTATCGGTGAGGGTGGTGTTCGCCGCAACCAGAACCACCGCGGTGTCGCTTGTCATCGAATCCACGGCGGCGGCGCGGACGCTGGTTTTGGTGGCCGCTTTGGCTTTCTGGGCGGCCTTGACGAAATCGTCTGCGGCAGTCTGAAAGTCAGATTTGAATTGGCCCGTCGAACTATCGATGATGCGTTGGACATCGTCTTTGGCGCGTGCCGCGTCGATAGACATCAGTGTGACGACAATTTGTCGTGCCGCGGCGGTGAACTCCGCAGCGCGGTGCTGCTGACGCGTCAGAACGGCGTGGTGTCGGATCATGACGGCGCTTGCGGCGATCAGTCCGGCGGTGCCGAGGAGCGCGATACTTACCAGGACCGTCATCGTGGCCGGACGGCGGGGTCGGCGCGCCTCCCGTTCGGGTGGTGGCTCGTCTACGTCAGAGCGCGATGCGGAAGCATCGGTGACCGTCGCGTCGACAAGGGGCAGTGGAGTTTCATCCTTGGAAGGAGGGTCCTCCTCGGAAGGGGTGTCGTCGCCGCCAGGGGCCACCGCAGAGGCCTCTGGCAACGCACTTTTAGCCAGCTGTCCACGTTGGGCCAGCCGCATGGCTTTCAGGCGGGCGCGGGCGGCGGCGGCCAGGGCTTCGGCCTCTGCCGCTTCTGCCTCCGCTTCTTCGAGAAGACCGGCGTCAGCTGATACGTCCTCGCTGCCGTTGAAGTTCGACCGCGTTGTCGTATCGGGCATTTCGTCCTCCCGTTGATTTTTCCATTCCAGATCGAGCACATCTTGCGCTGGTGCCGGGACCGCTTCTCGAGGCAAGTTAGCCGAGCGGGTGGCCGTACCGGGTCGACCTTCCCGCTCAGTGAGCATTGCCCGCCGCGCGGCCTCACCAGTGCCGTATGGAGCACAGTGCGCCCGTGGGACCCGAGTTCTCGACTTTGGGGCTGTATTGGTAGGGATTTTGGCTGTAGTCGGCCCAGCCGGGCGGGTCGGCGTCCCAGAAGTAGATGTCTGCGTCGACGCGGGTTTCCGCGGTCACGACGTAGGTGACCCGGTGCAGCACCGGCTCGTCAGCGTGCGCGGGCACGCGCGCACCTGCTGTGGTCGCGGTGAGCAATGACGTTGCCAGCCCGACCAGACGCCGCACTACGCATTTGCGCGTGCCGTCCATCATCGTCACCTCGGAGGGGCTAGCCGTCGCCACGAACCCACCGGGGTTCACCGTCGACGGACAAGCAGGTGAGGAACAACCCGTCGGGTGCCTGCGCGACCGAATTCTCGAACCCCTCGCAGTTGGCGTTTTCGTCCTTGATCCCCCGCATCGTCGGGGACCGAAAGTATCTGGGCCCGTACCGCCGCGGGGAGCCGCAGAAGACCAAGCGCCCCCAGGACGTCGTACCGAAGACAAAATGGGCGGTATCCGCGCATGGTGCGCCGAGGACGACGCCCCCTGCGATACCGGGAACGCAGGTGGGGTCGTCACACTCCGATCCCTGGGCCGCCGCCGGGGCGGGAATGCAGGCAGCGAGTGTCAGCACCGCGACCACTACGGCCGTGACCGGAACATCGCTGTGAGCAGGAGTTTTCGTCGCCACTTGTCAACCCGCCTTGACCAGCTTGAAGGGCATGCTGATGAAAAGTGTCCTGCTCCTGCCACAGGAACCGCTGATGCCCGTCGTCTCGTCGGCGCCGGTTAAAACGGTCGACGCCGCGTCGACGGTGTCGCCGTCAGGGTTGGTGGGGGCAAACCTGAAGACCTGAAGGCCGGCGGCGGCCGTCCCGTCGGGGCACGGCTGCCAGTTGTCGACGACGTGCTTGACGAACCAGACCCCGCCGGTCTGATAGATGGGGGCGCGCCAGCCCCAGTCGCTGACCACCGTGCCCGCGCATTCGGTGGGATAACTGCACGTGGTGTCGATGGTCCACGTGCTTCGGATGCTCGGCTCGTCGTGGTAGATGTCGTTGGTCTTCGCCCACTCCCCGTTCGATGTCGCGGTGTACCTGCCGTTGAGACCCCAGCCGTCGGCCGCCCCGGCCGACGGTGCACCAACGATCGTCGCAATCACCGTGGCGGCCGCAATGGGGATACTCGCCAAAGCGCGGAATCGGCGCCCCCTCATGTGGGGAACAGGTCCTTCCACGAACGCCTTCCGGCGTGGGCCACCAGATCCGACTGGCGATACACCGTGCCGTCCGGGCCGGCATAGCGCCCGGTGCGGGGGTCGTAGGTGGCGATGGCAACCGACGGACCGGCTCCTCCCTGGGGTGCGTACGCACTCGGCGCGGCGGCCGGGACCCCTCCGTCCGGGACGGGCGAAGACGGTGGCGGCGGCGTGCCGTCGACCGGCCCGAAGATGTTGTCGTTGAAGCTGGTTCGATCGTCGGGCGGAATTCCCTGCGCGATGAGGTTCGGGTCCATCGGATAGGGGCCGAGCACGTGCTGGCGAATCGCCAGCGGCTCGAAGGGTTTATCGCTGTCGCAGATTTCGACCGTCGGCGCGCGCTTGCCCGGATGCCCCATGCACGGGTAATTGCGGGCGCCGCGCACCCCGATGGGAGAATCCTGCGGCAACTTGCAGTACAAGCCGTCGGGGGTGTCGATCACCGTGGTGTCCTCCGGTGACCGCCACGACGACGGGGGCAAAAAGCCCACGGTGCAAGCCGGCGGGTCATTGATCGTCAGGGTGAAGTCTCCGAGCGAGAAACCGGTCGGATTGTTCTTGGGCACACCGTAGGACTGTGTGGCGGCAATCGTGGGCGGTAGTAACACCAGCAATTGCTCCAGCGAGGGGTGGTAGGTGACGCCGACCTGTCCAAGGGTGGTGAGATTGGCCAACAGCACCGGCAGTGTCGGTTTGGCCTGATTGAACAAGCGTGCCGCCTCGTCGGCCGCCGACGGCGCGGCACGGAGCAGTACCCTCGTCTGTGGGTCATCGGCGACCAGTTGTCCACTGATGCCGGCGAGGCTGCGTGCCCACGTTCGGATGGCGGCGGTGGATTGCGCTTGGCCCTCCAGCAGCGGCTTACTGTCGTCGATGAGTGCCCGCGACCGCTCGGCGTTCGCATTCGCGTCGCCGATGAGCCGCGAAGACGAGTCGAGCAACGATCCCATGTCGTACCCAGACCCGTTGAAAGCCTTGAATGTTTCATCGAGCAGGCCGCTGACCTTGTTCTTCGGGATACTGTCGATGAGCAAGCTGACCTGATCCAACATCGGTCCGACGGCCTGCGGGATCGAAGTCCTGGCCGCGGGGATGACCGAACCGTCTGCGAGATAGGGGCCTGCCGAAGTCACCGGCTGCAGGTCGACGTATTGTTCGCCGACCGCTGAGACGCTGAGCACCGCCGCATGCAGATTCGCGGGGATCTTCGGGGAGGTCTGCAACGACAGCGTCGCGGCCGCGCCGGCCCGCGTGGGCCGCACCTCGGTGACCTTTCCTACCTCCACTCCCCGATAGGTCACGTTGGAAAACCGGTACAGCCCGCCAGTTCCCGGCAATTCGAGCGTGACCGTCATTCGGCCGATGCCGAGCAGGGTAGGCACCTGCAGATACTCGACCACCATCACGGAAATCCCGATCACGGATGCAATCGTGAAGATGACCAACTGGACTCGAACGAAACGTGTCAACATCAGCGGCCCCCGACATCCTGTGGCGGGAAATCGGTTGGCGATGGGACCCGTGCCGAATTGGCTTGCTGAGCCGTCGCCACGGAGCCCGACTCTGGCGGCGCGCCGGCCGTCGGCGGCATCGCCACCGCGCTGGGCGGGGCCGTAAGCGGAGCGTTGAGCGGGTCTTTGGTGAACGTGCTGTACCACGGATCCCCCGGCGCCGGCACCAATTCGGCGCCCTCCTGACCCCACCGGGTGCCCAGCATCAGTCCCCTCTTGAGTCGGGGAATCGTGAAATCGAACGTGATGAACTCGTTCAAATAATCGCCCCTGATTGCACGGTCGATGAAGTTCTGCGGATACGGGTACGTCGGCACGAACCCGAGCACCGTGTCCAGGCTTGGCCCGACATCGGCCAGGGCACGCACCGTCGGCTCCAGGTTTCGCAGATTGGCGACCAGATCGGCATGAGACGAACGGATCACCCCGGTGGCCGTGTCGCTGAACACCCGAAACTTCTCCAGCGCTGTGGTGATCCGCGGCCGCTCTTTGACCAGCACGTCGAGGGCGGGAGGAATGCGGTCGAGCGCCTGGGTGACGACACCGCTTTGTCCGGCCACGGTGCCGGACAGCTTGTTCAACGCGGTAATCGACGCATTGATGTTGTCGCGCTGGGTGTCCAGCAGCCCGACGAAGTCGTTCAGGCGACTCAGCAGATCGCGGATCTTGTCTTCGCGGCCGCCCAGGGCCGCGTTGAACTCGTTGATCAGGCCGCCGACCTTGCCCAATCCCCCACCGTTGACGATGACCGAAAGCGAGGACAGGGTCTGCTCGGTGGATGGGTAGGTCGACGAGCGCTGCAGGCCGATGGTGGACCCGGGCTCGAGTCTCCCGGCCGGCGGTCGGCCCGGTGGCGGATTCAACTCCAGGTGCATGGAGCCCAGCAGACTGGTCTGTCCGACGCTGGCCACCGCGTTGGCCGGCACAATCGCATCCGGGCGCACCGAGATCTCGACGTCGGCGTGCCAGTTGCGGAGGGTCATCTTGCCGACGCTGCCGACCACCACGTCGTTGATCAGCACCGGTGAATTGGATTCGAGGGTGCCGACATTGGCGATCTCCACGTGGTAGGTCACCGCGCCCGGACCGCGTCCGACCGTGCCGGGCAGAGGCAACGAATTCAAGCCGTCGAACGCGCACCCTGTCGCGGTCATCACCACCGAGGACGCGATCAGTGCCATGCGGCGCCACGATGGCGCGCCCCTCATGGCGTTCCGCCCAGGGGTTCAGGCGTTGCGCCCGTCGGCGGTTGTGCCTGCGCAGGCAGCAGCATGTCCTGCAAGTTGGACGGTGACGGCGCCGGTCGCGCGGCGCCGGGTACACCGGGCGGGATGGATGCGCCGGGGAACAGGGCCGGCGACGGGTCCGCCGGCAACCCGTGCGGCGCATAGGCTCCGGGCGGCCCCGGTGGCGCATCCCACCCCGCCGGCGGCGGCATGTCTCCCGCGCCCGTGTACGCCGACACCGCCGGGGGCTCGGAGGGTACGGGCGGAACCCCGCCCGGCCCGCCGGGCGCCAGATTGGGATCCGAGTAGACCAGATTCCCCGGGTCCGGCGACTTCCGCAGATAGGCGTTGAACGGTATCGGCACGTAATTGAAGTTCATCAGGCGCAAGGCCGGACCGAGGTACTGGGCGCAGAGTTTGCCCGTTTCGGTGGCGGTGGCGTTCTTCACGGCGCCGATCGCCGAGCACACGAGTGCCACCGGGTTGGCGAAGTTCGACATTGCGAAAGCTCCCCTGGCTGTTCCGGTGTCGGGGTCGTAGATGTTGTAGCCGTTGGCGATTGCGTTCGGCGCCACGTGCAGAACGTTCTCCAGGGCCGTGCGGTTGTCGACGAGGTTCTGGGTCACGTTCGCCAGTCGCCCCAGCTGTTCGGCGGTCTGGTCCCGGCTTTCGGCGATGAATCGCCGCACCTCGCCGACCGCTGATGACAGGTTGGTGAGCGCGGCGTCCAGGTCGGACCGGTTACCGTCCACGACGTCGCTCACCGTGGCCAGGCGATCCTGGAATTGCACGATCTGGGCATTGCTGTCCCGCAGGGCCGAGACAAAGATGTGCAGGTTTTTGATCATGTCGACGATGTTGCCGCTGCCGCGGGCCAATATCCTTCCGACCTTGGAGAGTTCGGTGATGGTTTGGCGGAGCTTGTCCCCATTGCCGGCCATCGCGTTGGCCGCGCTGTCGATGAAGCGCCCGAGCGACGTGGTCGATGCGCCGTTGGCCGGCCCCAACTCCGTTGCCAGCCGCATCAGTTGCGTTTTCACCTCGTCCCATTCGACGGGGACCGCGGTGCGCTCCACGCCGATCACCGCTCCGTCAGCCATGATCGACCCGCCGGATCCATTCGCATCGTAGGCCGGCGTCAATTGCACGTACCGCGCCGCAACGAGGTTCTGCGCCACGATCACCGCCTTTGCGTCGGCGGGTATCGGCACATCGTGATCCACGGCGAGGACCATTTTGGCCTGGGTTCCCTGCGGCTCGATGGATCTGATCGTGCCCACTTTCACCCCGGCGACACGCACCTCGTCTCCGGGGTAGATCGCGGTCGCCGAGCTGAAGTACGCGGTAATGCTTTTCGGCGCGAAGAATTCCTGGCGCAGGATGAATGCCGCGGCCGCAATGAGAAGCCCCACGAAGGTCACCGACAGTGCTCTGGTGAGCCGCGGTCCGCGCGCCCTCATCATCGCCCTCCGGGAATTGCGTTGTGCGGCCAAGGGAATTCTGCCCGCGGGCCTGCATTGTCGGGTGGCTGCCCTGCATTGACGCCTCGGCGGAAGCCGAAGGCGTAATCCAGGAATGGTTGCAGGGCTTGGGCCGGGAGTAGGTTCCCGACGAAGGCATTGTAGTAGAAGCCGTTGTTTACTGATTCGCCCTGGGTTACTTGATATTTCGCCAAGCCAGCCATGGATTTCGCAATGTTGTCCCGGTTCTTCTCCAACATCGCGGTCACCGAGTTCAGTTTCTGCAGTGTTGGCGCCAGCTCCTTCTGGTTGTCTGCGACCAGGCCGGACAACTGCTGAGCCAGCGCTGAAGTATTGGCGAGCAGATTGACGATCGCATAGCGACGTTGATGCAAGACCCCCAGCAGGTCGTTGGCGTTAAGCAGCAGCGTGTTCACCTGTTGGCTGCGCGCCGACAGGATCGCCGTGAGATCGGCGGCGTTCTTGAGCAGGTTGGCAAGCGACTCATTCCGGCTGTTCAACGATTGCGACAGCCGACTCAGGCCCTCAAACGTCGGCCCCAAGCGCGGCGCGATCCGGTCTATGGTCTCGGCCAATGTGTCCAGGGACCGGTTGAGCGCCGCGGTGTCCGTCCCGGCGGTGTTGTCAGCGAAGTCGCTGACGGCGTCGGTCAGCGAGTACGGCGAGGACGTGCGCGAGACCGGGATGACGTCGGCCGCGTGCATAGCTCCGCCACCTGAGGGTTCCAGAGCCAACATCCGGGCACCCAGCAACGTCCCCGTCCTGATATGCGCGGTCGTTGTCGATCCGAGACGCACCCTCGAGTCGAGACTGAACGTCACCAACGCCTTTCCGTGGCGAAGTGTGATCTCCGAGACCGTGCCCATCTTGACCCCCGACACTCGGACGTCGTTTCCGGCGGTGAGGCCGCCGGCCTCGGTGAACAGCGCCTGATAGCGCACGGAGGTGGCCATCGACAACAGCTGTTGGGGGTGCAGTCCGATGATGACGACGAGCACGACCAGCACGAAGCCGATGAAGCCGGTTCGAATGAGTTGGCCGCCGCGATATTTGAGCATCAGGGCTCCCCGCACCTTCCGGTATCCTGTTTGATCCAGGGGAATTCGGCGGTGCGGCCCTGAAGGTCGCTGACCCGGATCGATATTCCGCACAGATACTGGTTGATGAAACTGCCGTAGGAGCCGAGCCGCACGAGCTTGCGGTAGTTTTCCGGCGCCCGCTGTAACGTAAGGTCCAGGCGCGCCTTGTCATTGTCCAGCAACGGAGCCAGCCGGTTGAGCTGGTCGATGGTGCCCGCCAGCGGTGGGCGGGCCTGGGTGAGCAGGTCCGCCAACGATGCAGTCCCGTTGTCCATCGCGGTGATGGCCTCTCCAATGGGATCGCGGTCGGCGGACAAGCCCGTGATGAGTCGCTCGAGACGGTCCACCGTCCCGGAGAACTTGTCACCGTCTTTGGCAACCGTCGCGACGCCCTGGTTGAGATTGTCGATCAATTGCTGCACCACTTGCCCGTTGTCTGCCAGCGCGTGAGAAAACGAGGAAGTCTTGGCGAACAACGACTCCATGTCGCCACTGCTGCCTTGCAGAATCTGAATCAGCGAGTTGGTCAACGCGTTGACCGCTTGCGGGTTGAGTCCCTGGATCACCGGCTTCAATCCGCCCAGCAGCAGATCGAGGTCCAGCGCGGGCTCGGTGCGGTTTTGCGGGATGCGCGAGCCCGGTGGTTCGATCCTGGCGGAGCCAGGCGCATCGATGAGGTCCAGGTAGCGGTTACCGACAAGGTCGAGATAGCGCACCGCGACCCTGGTGGAGGTGGTGAGCATGACTTCGCGGTCGGCATCGAAGCTCACCACTACCGAGGTGTCCGGCTGCAGCGACACCCCGGTGACAGTGCCAACCCGGATGCCCGCGGCGCGAACGGAGTCTCCGGGCTTGAGGCTGGACGCATCGCCGAACACGGCCGAATAGGCATTCGTCGAACCCGTGCGGTACTGGCCGAGGATGGCGAACAGGGCCGCCGTGAGCAGTGTTGTCACGACGGCGAAGGCTCCAAATTTGACCGCGGTCACAGCGCCGCCCCTCATCCCGGCTGCCCGATCTGTGGTGTGTTGCGTGGTGGTCCGTCGATGGGTCCGTACAGCATCTGCTTGAGAGCATCGGAGTTCAGCAAGATGCCCTGGTTTCCGTACTGGGCCTGGTTGGCATCGATGTCGGTGACCAGATATGGCGGACGCTGCCCGAACCCAACGTTCGGCAGCCCCATACACTGCGGACCGCCGGTTGCCGCGACCTTGGGCAGGTTCTGCGGGTAGCGGTACCGCTCGGTGCCCAGCAGGAAAGAATCCAGCAAGAGAACACCCGGCACCGGAAGGGGCGGCCCGGTTGCCAGCGGCTTGAGGCCCGCCAGGCCGCAGGTAAGGGCCTGGTTGTATTTGTTTGTCAGCGCGGTGGTGGGCACCAGCAGATGCAGGACATCGGCGAACGCCTTGGCGTTCGCGGCCAACACCTCGTTTCCCGTATCCGCCAGGGCGATCGCACTGATCAGAAGTGTGTCGAGATCCTGTTGTCGGTCGACGATCGTGTCGCTGACCCGGGTTGCGCCATCGGCGATCGCGACCAAATCCGGCGCCGCATCGGCATAAGCGTTGAACACCTTTGGCGCCAACGCGAATTCGTGGCTCAGGGCCGCCAGACTCGGATCGAGTTTGGCCAACAGCGTGTCGAGATCGGCAAGCGTATGGCCTAACTTCTCGCCCCGCCCGCTGAACGCCTGCGCGAGGGCGCCAAGGGCCTCGTTCAGCTTTTCAGGTTCTATCCGCGACAGCACCGAAACCAACTGCTGAAAAACGGTGTTGATCTCGACAGTTACATGCTGGGAGTCGAGCACCTGTCCCGCCTTCAGCGATTGCGGCGAGGGGTCCGGCGGCGGTGTCAGCTGGATGAATTTCGATCCGAAGACCGTCGTCGATTCGATGTCGACACGCGAATTGGCCGGAATGAGGTGCAGCCAAGACGGTTCAATCGCCAGGTGTATGGCGGCTCGACCGTCTGGCAGGTTCTCGATCGAGGACACCTTGCCCACCTGCGCACCGTGCAGCTTCACCTTCGCGTCGGGGTTCATCACCAGACCCGCCCGCGGGGACAGCACCGTGACCGGAACGGATTCGACCGCCCCGCCGCGGAATAGGACGATCGCTCCCGCGACGATCGCACCGATTGCGACGACGGCGACCAACCCCAGCAACGGGCGTACGGCGGAGTTCGACACGGTTTACCCCTAGCCCGACAGGTTGAAGTTGCCGTTGGCCCCGTAGATGGCCAGCGAGACCAGCAGAGTCACGGAGACGACCACGATCAGCGAGGCCCGCACCGCGTTCCCCACGGCGACACCCACGCCGGACGGACCTCCGCTCGCGAAATAGCCGTAGTAGGTATGGATGAACAGGATGGCCAGAGCCATCAGCGATGCCTGGAGAAACGACCACAGCAGGTCGTCCGGGTTGAGGAACGTCGAGAAATAATGGCCATACAACCCCCCGGATTGCCCCAGCACCACCACCGTCGTGAACTTGCTTGCAACGAATGACAGGATGACCGCGATCGAGTACAGGGGTGTTATCGCCAGCATCCCCGCGATGATCCGCGTGCTGACCAGGTAGGACACTGGCCGAATTGCCATGCTCTCGAGTGCATCGATCTCCTCGTTGATCCGCATCGCGCCAAGCTGGGCGGTGACGCCCGCGCCAAAGGTGGCCGCCAAACCGATGCCGGCGACAATCGGTGCCGAGATACGGACGTTGATGAATGCCGCCAAAAACCCGGTCAACGCCTCGATCCCGATGTTGCCCAGCGAGCTGTACCCCTGGATGGCCAGCGTTCCCCCCGTCGCAAAGGTCAGGAATCCAACAATGACCACCGTCCCACCGATCATCGCCAATGTTCCCGCGCCCATGCTGATCTCGGCAATCAGTCGGACAATCTCGTGCCGGTAGCGGCTGACCGCGAACGGTGCCCCTGCCATCGACCTTGCGTAGAACAGGACATGGTCGCCGATCGAGCCCAGCGCGGCAACCGGTCTGTTCATCTCTTGCATAAGGCGCGGATGCGCCGCTCGCAACGTCATCGCGTGCCTACTTCGCCGTCATTTGGATTCCGATGGCGGTCACCACGACGTTGATGACGAACAGCGACATGAACGCATACACCACCGTCTCGTTCACCGCGTTGCCCACCGCCTTGGCGCCGCCACCGGTGATCGTCAGCCCGCGGTAACAGGCGACCAGGCCCGCGATCAGACCGAAGAGCAGTGCCTTCACCGATGAGATGATGAGTTCGGGAACGCCGGTCAGCAGGGTGATGCCCGCGGCGAATGCACCGGGATTGACATCCTGGACGAATATCGAGAAGAAGTAGCCGCCCAGGATGCCGATGATGCAGACGAGGCTGTTGAGCAGCAGCGCCACCACTCCAGATGCCAACATGCGCGGCGTCACCAATCGCTGGACCGGATTGATGCCGAGCACTTCCAGGGCGTCGATCTCCTCGCGGATGGTGCGGGAACCCAGATCCGCGCACATGGCCGTTGCGCCTGCGCCCGCCACAATCAGCACCGTCACCATCGGACCCACCTGTGTGACGGCGCCGAAGGCCGCACCTGCCCCGGACAGGTCGGCGGCACCCAATTCACGCAGCAGGATGTTCAATGTGAAACTGACCAGCACCGTGAACGGGATGGCAACCAGCAGGGTTGGCATGAGCGAAACCCGTGCGACGAACCAGGACTGGCCCAAGAATTCCCGCCATTGAAATGGCCTGCGGCAAGCGAACTTGCCCGCATCGGCGGCCATCGCGACCAGGCCCCCGATGGCCTCGAGCGGCCCGGCCACGTTGCTGCGGAGCAGCGTAAGCCTCAGTCGCCAGCGGTCCGACGCCATGCTGACCACGCGGACTGACTCCTCTCAGATCGTTACCGTCGCCGCCAACCAGGCTGGCCCTCGCCGAACCCGCGACGGGTTACCCGGCGGCAACCTTCCCGGATGAGTGAGTTGCGTAACACAGCGCGTCCCGCCCACCGGGAGACCCGGCACACGGCGCTGCCGGACGGCCCAGTATCGCTGTGTGACTGCTCACCAGCCGGCGTCCGACAGCCGTGACCCGGAACATTGCGTGTCCCGGCGGCCGGCAGGTCCGCCGACCACGTTCGGTTCGGGAATGCAAAAGGCTATTGCGGCGTTGGCGCTGACCGGCTGGGCGGCGCTGACGGCCACGGTTGCCTCGCCGGTGGCCCATGCCGAAATGCGCACGGGGAACTACGAGCTACTGATCACCGGAAGATACGACTTCCACACCTGGGTTTGGGCCATCTCGTCCTGCCCCGGCGAATGCGTCAGCGTGCAGGCGATACCGCGACCGGTGGCCAGAGCTTTCGAATACAGCGGTGCTGCCCGCCTCACCGACGGGAGATACACGTTGACCGTCGACGTTCCCGACGGTCTCCGCTGCGGCGATGTCTACTACGGCCCGATCATCCCGACGCGGGACGTCTACTCATGGGATGCGACGACGCTCGTCGGCACGTTGGAGTCGTCGTTCGCGTCGGGGTGTGGTGGTTCGCCAGGCGGGACCCAGAGCTACCCATTCTCACTGGCCCGCATGTAGGTACGGGACTGCCGCTGCATCACGCAAGCGGCGCGCGGCTGTGATCGAGATGACTCCCGATGTGCGGACACCGACCCCGCCCTGGCGCCGGCTGGCGCCGATGATGGAGACCACCACCAAGCGTGACGTGGAGAGGCACCGAGTTGGCAGCAGCAGACGAAGACGACGTGGTCACCTACCAGGTGAGCGCCGGCGTCGCCGTGGTCACCATGAACCGTCCCGACTACCGCAACGCTCAGAACTCGGCAATGACGTATGCCCTCGACACCGCTTTTCAACGCGCCGTCGACGACGACCAGATCGACGTCATCGTCTTGGCTGGCGCCGGCGAGCACTTCAGCGCCGGCCACGATATCGGTACCCCTGCGCGCGATCATCACGTGAACTATGACAATCGCGCCGTCCTGTGGTGGGACCACGTCGGAAAGCCCGGCGGCGATCAACGTTACGCGCGTGAGATGGAGGTGTACCTGGGAATGTGCCGTCGCTGGCGTGAAATCCCGAAACCCACCATCGCAATGGTCCAGGGGGCGTGCATTGCCGGTGGACTCATGCTGGCCTGGGTTTGCGATCTCATCGTTGCGGCCGACGACGCCTTCTTTTGCGATCCCGTTGTGCGCATGGGCATTCCAGGCGTCGAGTATTTCGCCCACCCGTGGGCGCTGGGACCGCGCTTCGCCAAAGAGATTCTGTACACCGGAGAACGGTTCAGCGCCCAGCGTGCCTACCAGGTCGGAATGGTGAGCCGGGTCGTGCCACGCTCCGAGCTTGCCCGCGAAACCCACAGCCTCGCAGCACGTATCGCGACCATGCCACGCTTCGGACTGGCGTTGGCCAAGCGTTCGGTCAACCAGTGCGAAGATCAGATGGGGCTGCGCAACGGCATCGATTCCGTCTTCGGGCTCCATCATTTCGCGCATGCGCACAACGCGGAAATCGGGATCGGCTCACTCGCCGGCATGAACGCCAAGGCGATGGCCGCGGCATCGGGCGACGAAACGCCCGGCTTTCATGCTTAGCGCCGGCCTGCGCGACGAGCTGGCCGCGGGGTTGTGGCGTGCTGAGTTGAGCCGTGAGCCGATCGCGCCGTTGACGGCGGCCCATCCTGAGATCGATGTGGTGGATGCTTATGAGATTCAGTTGATCAACATTGGTCGGCGGGTCGCGGGGGGTGCCCGGGTGGTGGGGCACAAGGTGGGGTTGTCGTCGTTGGCGATGCAGCAGATGATGGGTGTCGATGAGCCCGACTACGGGCATCTGCTCGATGAGATGCGGGTGTTCGAGGACACCCCGGTCAAGGCGGGGAAGTACCTGTACCCGCGGGTCGAGGTGGAGGTGGGTTTCATCTTGGCCGCTGACCTGCCGGGGGCGGGTTGCGGCGAGGACGACGTGCTGGCCGCGACCGAGGCGCTGGTGCCGGCGATCGAGTTGATCGACACCCGGATCACCGATTGGAAGATCGCGTTGTGTGACACGATCGCCGACAACGCCTCCTCGGCGGGTTTCGTGTTGGGTGCGGGGCGGGTGTCGCCGGGCGATCTGGACGTCACGGGGATCGGCGATGATCGGCCCGCGGCCCCACTCGAACGAGTCCGTGCCAAGCCGCTCCCACTCCGGTACCGATTGCTCGACAGGATCACGGAACCAGTACATGGCAACGTAGTCCGTCGCCGCATGCTCTGAATCGGCGATCGATTCGGCTCGGCACTCGGCTGTGCGCGCCCATCGATCTCCCCATGCGACGCCGGGAAGTGCCAGGTTCTCCGGCCGATGGTCGAGCTGGTGCCATTCGTTGTAGAGACGGTGCTGCTCGGAATCCGCGTTGTCGAGCGCGACAAACGAAAAGAACACCAGCGGGCAACCCCTCACATCGGCCCCGCACCCAATACCGGTGCCGACGCACCCACGAGTCCTCGCGTCAGCAGCGCATGTGCTCCCGGATCGCCGTCGAGGACACGGCTGGTGCGTCTGGTGATCCGCCAGCGCCCATCGATGCGCTGCAGCTCGAAATGGTTTGCCGTCGAGCGCCATACGCGATAGCTCTCACCGTCGCGGACGAGCACCAGAGATTCGGCAACCGCCACTGCCGAATCTTCAGTCACCGTTACGACGCTCGGCCCGATGAAGTGGCAGCATCCGTTGCTCACCAACCTCTGGTGAGAATCGGAACTCACCATCGCATGAACATCCTTCTGGCCGTGCATTTGCCAGCCCTCAACGTCATAGATCCCGTCGGTCGCCCAGAGTTGCGTGGCGGCGTCGGCGTCCCCGGCATCCACGACCGGGCCGTACGAGGCGATCAGCCTGGAGATGTCACGTTCGTCCTCAAGGCGGCTCAGCCGTGCGGCAAGGTCGGCGATCTCGGTCATGACCCGATTCCTTTCTCATCGTTGGCCAGGTCGTGCAGCGTTGACAACTGTTCGACGTGAAGCGCCGCGGTGTGGGCACGCACCGAGCAGGTCACCGCCGTGGCTGCGACATTACGCAGCGTGCACGCCCGCGCGGTGTCCTGCAGCGGTCCTGGTTTGCGTGCAATCAGGGCCAGGTTGAAATCGTCGGCCGTCAACTGTTTGGCGAACTCGGCGCCAGCCCCTTCCGAACCGCCGGCAGTGACTGCCCATGGTCCGTATTTGCCGACTTCGAGCATGATTGCTCCTACCGTTGAGTGGCGCCGGCGTCCACGGGCAGGGTCGCCGCGGTGATGTAGCGCGCCTCGTCGGACGCCAAGAAGAGCGATGCGTTGGCCACGTCTACGGGTTCTATCCATGGGACGGGAAGCAGGTTCATGCCCAGTGCCGCTTCGGCGAATTCGGCGCGGGTGGGTGACCGATCCAAGTCGGGGCGGAATGCACCGCGCACGGCGTCGTTCTGGATCAGCGGCGTGTCGACATTTGTGGGATGCACACAATTGACCCGGACATTGTGCGGCGCGAGCTCTTTGGCCAGGGTCTGCATCAGCCCGACCACACCGTGCTTGGCTGCGGTGTAGTGGGCCACGCCGACCAAGCCACGCAATCCGGCGATGGAATTCGTCAAGACCATCGCGCCGGCGCCGCGCGCAATCAGGTGGGGCGCGCCGGCGCGGCACGTATGCCATACCCCCGTGAGGTTGACATCCAGCATGGCGCGCCAGGCATCTTCGTCGAGGTCGAGCGCCGCACCACGCGACGTGATCCCGGCGGTGGCGCACACGACGTCCAGTCCGCCGAACTGCCGGACGCCGCGGTCAGCGGCAGCCTGGACACTCGTGAGGTCACGGACGTCGACGACCTCGGTGTGCACCCGGGCGCCGGTTTCGGCGACCAACGACGCCGTGCGCTCGAGGTCGGCCGGCGTGCTGTGCGGAACCACCACGGTGTCGACCGGTCCGCACACATCGAGCGCCACGATGTCGGCGCCCTCCTGGGCGAACCGCACGGCCTGTGCGCGTCCGATCCCCCGCGCTGCGCCGGTGATCAGCGCGACCTTGCCCGCCAAGCGCGTACTCATCCCGCGTCAGAATTCGACGCGGACATCATCGCTGACCGGGCGGGCCTGGCAGGCCAGGATCAAGCCCTCGGCGCGCTCTTCGGGTCCCAGTAGCTCGCAACAGGCCATGTCCACCTCACCTGAGACGAGGGTGGCCACGCAGGAGCCGCAGTGGCCCTCACGGCACGAGTGTGGCACGTCGATTCCGGCGTCGAGCATCGTGTCGACGAGTGACTGGTCGCGCGGCCACCGCAACCGGTGGACCTCGCCGGCCAAGTTCACCTCGACAGCAGCAGCCGCCGCGTCGGTGCGCAGAGCGGCATCATGTCGTCCGGGTTCTGACATGGAGCGATTCTGGCGGGGCGATGAGCCGGCCCGCCGATGTCTTTCCGATGGCCGGGAGGCCGGCCGTCTTGGAGTCCGGTCACCGGGACACCTCACCTGCCTCCGGCGTGCAGGATCTACCGTTGACCCTGTGAATAGTGGCGGTGATCGGCTGGTGGCTCCCGATATTGATGTTGTGGTGGTCGGAGCCGGGTTCGCGGGTTTGTATGCGCTGCACAGGCTGCGGTCCGACGGGTTGACCGTCCGGGTGTGCGAGGCCGGACCCGACGTCGGTGGTACGTGGTACTTCAACCGCTACCCCGGTGCCCGGTGCGACGTCGAGAGCGTGGACTACTGCTACTCGTTTTCCGACGAGCTGCAACAGGAATGGGACTGGTCGGAAAAGTACGCCACCCAGGCCGAGATCCTGGCCTACATCAACTGGGTCGCCGACCGATTGGATCTGCGTCGGGACGTCACACTGAACTCCCGGGTCACGTCCGCGGTGCTCGACGAGCACACGTTGCGTTGGACGGTGACGACAGACACGGGTGAGCGCGTCACCGCCCGCTTCTGTTTGATGGCCACGGGTCCCCTGTCGGCGGCGCTGACCCCGCAGTTCCCCGGCCTGGACACCTTCGCCGGGGAGGTGCACCACACTGCCTCGTGGCCGCACGAGCCGGTGGACTTCGCCGGCAAGCGGGTCGCGGTCATCGGAACCGGTTCCTCCGGTATCCAGTCGATCCCGATCATCGCCGCAGAGGCGTCACAGCTCTATGTCTTCCAGCGCACCCCGAATTTCAGCGTCCCCGCGGGCAACCGCCCGCTCACCGACTTCGATCGCGCGGAGGTCAAGGCGAATTACGAGCAACGGCGACGGGTGTCATGGCGCAGCTCGGGCGGGTCCCCCCATGTCGCGCACCCCAAGCCGACCATGGAGGCGACACCCGAGGAGCGACGCGCGGCATTCGAGAAGCGCTGGGATCTGGGCGGTGTGCTGTTCTCCAAGACCTTCCCGGACCAGATGACCGACCCGGCCGCCAATGAAGAGGCCCGCAAGTTCTACGAGGAGAAGGTCCGGGCCGTGATCAACGACCCGGAGGTGGCCGAACTCCTCATCCCCAACGACCACCCGATCGGCACCAAGCGGATCTGCACCGACACCAATTACTTTCAGACTTTCAACCGCCCGAACGTAAAACTGGTCAGCGTCCGCAAAACACCGATCGTCTCCGTCGACGCCGCCGGGATCAGCACCACCGACGCACACTACGACCTGGACATGATCGTGCTCGCCACCGGTTTCGACGCGATGACCGGCGCACTGGACAAGATCGACATCGTCGGCCGGAACGGCAAGCACCTGCGCGATTATTGGAGCGATGGGCCGCGGTCTTATCTCGGCCTGAACACCGACGGGTTCCCCAATCTGTTCGTGGTGTGCGGCCCCGGTGCTCCCGCCGTGCTGGCCAACATGGTGCTGCACGCCGAGGCGCACGTGAACTGGATCGCCGACTGCATCGCCTACCTCGATGCCCACGGCTACGCGGCGATCGAGGCGACCGCGCAGGCCGTCGATGACTGGGTGGCCGAGTGCGCCCGCCGGGCCGAGGCGAGCCTGTTCACGAAGGCCAATTCGTGGTACCTGGGCGCCAACGTTCCCGGGAAGCCGCGGGTCTTCATGCTGTTCATCGGCGGGTTCGGGGTCTATCTCGACATCTGCAAAGAGGTCGCCGAGGCCGGATACAAGGGATTCTCGCTGATCAAGGGATCTTGATGTCGGGTCTGCATGGTCGCGTCGTCCTGGTGACCGGCGCCGCCCGAGGGACCGGTCGCTGCCACTGTGAGCGGTTCGCGGACGAGGGTGCCGACGTCATCGCGCTGGATGCGCCCGCGGCGGCTGCCGAACTCGCCGAAACCGCCGCCGCCGTCGCGCGGCGGGGCGTGCGCGCCGCGACGGAGCTGGCCGA
The DNA here is from genome assembly GCF_045809005.2 of Mycobacterium cajalii. Classification (NCBI taxonomy): domain Bacteria; kingdom Bacillati; phylum Actinomycetota; class Actinomycetes; order Mycobacteriales; family Mycobacteriaceae; genus Mycobacterium; species Mycobacterium cajalii. Next base: position 2,949,353 of record NZ_CM141436.1, on the reverse strand, counting down.
CATCAGCGACTTGCCCGCCGTGACGGCCGCGGTGGATGCCGCCGTCGCCGAGCTCGGTCCCATCGACGTGGTCGTCGCCAATGCCGGGATTCATCCTGCGGGCGCTCCCACGTGGGAGATCACCCCGCAGAGTTGGCAGCAGGTGCTGGACGTCAATCTCACCGGCGTCTGGCACACCGTGAAGGCGGGCGTGCCCCACATCGGGGAGCAGGGTGGCTCTGTCGTCATCATCAGTTCCACCAACGGCATTCGTGGCACCGCGAACAGCGCCCATTACACCGCGAGCAAGCACGCCGTGGTGGGACTGGCGCGCACACTCGCCAACGAACTCGGGCCGCGACGTATCCGCGTGAACACCGTCCACCCCGGCGCAGTGGGAACCGCGATGGTGCTCAACGACGCGACGTTCCGGCGCCTTCGCCCCGACTTGGACAACCCGACGGCAGAGGACGCCGCGGAGGTGCTCATCGCCCGTCACTTGCTACCGGTGCCGTGGGTCGAACCCGTCGATGTCAGCAATGTCGTCGTCTTCCTGGCCTCCGACGAAGCCCGCTACATCACCGGCACCCAGATCGTGGTCGACGCCGGTCTTCTGGCGAAAGCGTAGGAAGAGGGCATATGGGCGTCTACGCGGTCACCGGATCTGCTTCGGGTATGGGGCGTGCCGCCGCGGCAAAACTCCGGGAAGCGGGCCACCGCGTGATCGGCGTCGATATCAGGGACGCCGATGTGCTGGCCGACCTGTCCAGTCAGGACGGGCGCACGGCGGCGTCCGGAGCGGTGTCCGAGGCCTGCGACGGCCGACTGGATGGCGCGGTGCTGGCGGCGGGCCTCGGACCTACCCCCGGTGCGACCGGTGTGCCCCTGATCCTGACGGTGAATTTTCTCGGCGTGGTCGAATTGGCCGAGGCGTGGCGTCCCGCGTTCACGGCGGCGGGGAACGCGAAGGTGGTCGTCGTCGCGAGCAACTCGGCGACCACGATGCCGGCCGTGCCGGGGCGCGCGGTACGCGCGTTGCTGGACCGCGATGTGGTCAGGGCCGAACGGGCGGTACGCATGTTTCGGTCGGCCGCCCCGTCGATGGCCTACGGCGCGTCGAAAATCGCGCTCTCACGTTGGGTGCGGCGCACCGCGGTGACACCGGAGTGGGCAGGTGCGGGGATCCGCTTGAACGCGATCGCGCCGGGCGCGATCATGACCCCGCTGTTACAGAAGCAGCTCGCGACACCGCGCGAGGCCCGGGCGATCCACTCGTTTCCCGTGCCGGTCGGCGGTTTCGGAGATCCCGCACAGCTTGCGGACTGGATGGTCTTCATGCTCTCGGATGCCGCCGAGTTCCTTTGCGGTAGCGTTATTTTCGTCGACGGCGGCACTGACGCATACTTCCGTGCCGATGACTGGCCGCGACGGGTGCCGTCCATGCACCTGCCGCAGTACCTCTGGCGGATGGCCGCCTTTCGTCGTGGACGATCGGGTCGATAGCGCGCCAGTCCAATGGGTCGCGGCATCGGCCCCCGAGCGTGGGTTGCCGGGGTGAGGTCTCGCGCCGCCAGGGCCGCGCACTGGCATTGTTCACCGCCGTCAGGTTAGGGATTTCCGCGACCTCGGAGCGGGTCCGTTCCCGAGCACCGGGCGGCGCGACGGCGCTTGTGACGCCCGGCACCGGCGTCGTGCTCGACTTGTACGGGCGGCCGCAGCCGTTTCGTCGGCAACAATTCGCACATCGATTTGGACCCATTTCAGCCCGCTGATCGGGATCATCAGAGAGTCGGCGCATGGACTGCGGTAAACCATTCATTAAGCCCACACACGTAAGGACGATGAAAATGAGCGAGCGGGTACTTGACCGGGTCGTGGCGATGGCCGACCAGTTGCGCGAGCAGGCCGCAGAAGCTGAGCGGATTGGCCGGCTCACCGACGACTCGGTGAAGCTCATGAAGGCCGCCGGCCTGATTCGACTGCTGCAACCCAAGAACTATGCGGGCTTCGAGGTCCACCCCCGCGAGTTCGCCGAGACGGTCATGGCGACCGCGGCGCTCGATCCGGCGGCAGGCTGGATCGTCGGTGTGGTGGGTGTGCACCCCTATCAGTTGGCCTACGCCGACCCGAGGGTGGCTGCCGAGGTCTGGGCCGACGACGTCGACACGTGGATGGCCTCGCCGTATGCGCCCCAGGGGGTGGCCAAGCCCGTCGACGGGGGCTACCTGTTCAACGGCCGCTGGCAGTTCAGCTCGGGCACCGACCACTGCGACTGGATCATCCTGGGCGCGATGCTCGGTGACGAGAACGGCATGCCGTTGATGCCGCCGCAGATGCTGCACATGATCCTGCCCCGCAAGGACTACGAGATCGTCGAGGATTCCTGGAACGTGGTGGGGCTGCGGGGAACCGGCTCCAAGGACGTCATCGTCTCCGACGCGTTCGTCCCCTCCTACCGGACGATGGACGCGACCAAGGTGATGGACGGCACCGCCCAGCGCGAGGCCGGGATGACCGAGCCGCTGTATCTGATGCCGTGGTCGACGATGTTCCCGCTGGGGATCTCCGCGGCGACCATCGGTATCGCCGAGGGCGCGCTGGCCGCGCACCTCGATTATCAGCGGGAGCGGGTCGGCGCCACCGGAACGGCGATCAAGGACGACCCCTACGTCATGTACGCCGTCGGCGAGGCCGCGGCCGACATCAACGCCGCTCGCCAGGAACTGCTGGCCAACGCCGACCGGATCTATGACATGGTCGCCGCCGGCAAGGAGGTGTCCTTCGCCGATCGGGCGGCGGGCCGTCGCACCCAGGTGCGCGCGGTGTGGCGCGCGGTGTCGGCGGTCGACGAGATCTTCGCCCGATCGGGTGGCAACGCGTCGCGGATGGACAAGCCGCTGCAGCGCTACTGGCGCGATGTGCACGTCGGGCAGATGCACGCCATCCACGTCCCGGGCACCATCTACCACGCGTCGGCCCTGAGCTCGCTGGGTGTCGAACCGCCCCAGGGCCCGCTCCGGGCGCTGATCTAGGAGTGAGACGAAAGTGACCGAACTGAAAAGCCTTGGGTACGTCACCATTTCGACCAACGACATCGGCCGGTGGCGGCAGTTCGCCTTCGGTGTGCTGGGGTTCGCCGAAGGAAAGGGCCCCGACCCGTCGGCGCTGTATCTGCGCATGGACGAGCGCGCGGCCCGGCTGATCGTGGTGCCCGGGGAGACCGAACGGATCCGCACCGTGGGCTGGGAGGTGCGCGACCACCCCGGCCTGCAGCGGGTCAAAGCCGCCCTCGACGGCGCCGGGGTGGCGTTCAAGCAACTCTCCGACGAGGAGGCCGAGGCCCGGCGCGTCGAGGAGGTGATCACCTTCGAGGACCCCGCCGGCATCACGTGCGAGGTCTTTCACGGCGCGGTGCTCGACCACAGCCCGGTGATCACCCCGTTCGGGGCGAAGTTCGTCACCGGCGACCAGGGCATGGGCCACGTCGTGCTGCCCACCACGGACCCGGGCGGCCTGTTCGACTTCTACACCGAGGTGCTGGGGTTCCGCTCCCGGGGCGCGTTCCGGGTTCCGCTGCCCAAGGAGTTCGGCCCGGTGCGGGTGCGCTTCCTAGGCATCAACGAGCGACACCACAGCCTGGCGATCGTCCCCGCCGCCCATCAGCGCGACCCGCGCCTGGTGCACATCATGGTCGAGGTCGACACCCTCGACGCGGTGGGTCAGGCGCTGGACCGCGTCAACGCCGAGGGCTTCCAGCTGTCCTCCACGCTCGGACGGCACACCAACGACAAGATGGTGTCGTTCTACGTCCGGGCCCCCGGCGACTGGGACATCGAGTTCGGCACCGAGGGCATGCGGGTCGACGAAAACTATTACACCGCTGAGGAAATCACTGCCGACAGCTATTGGGGCCACCAGTGGATCGGCGAGATGCCGGCGGCGATGCGGTTATGACGCCCGATACCGACGTCACCCCGGTCCCGGCGGCGTCGATCACCTCCTGGGACGACGAGGCCGACGTCGTGATCGCCGGATACGGCATCGCCGGGGCGGCCGCGGCGGTCGAGGCGGCCCGCGCCGGCGCCGACGTCCTGGTGCTCGAACGCACCGGCTCCTGGGGCGGTGCGGCCGCGATGGCCGGCGGTTTCATCTACCTCGGCGGCGGCACGGCGCTGCAGAAGGCCTGTGGCTTCGACGATTCGGTCGAGAACATGGCGGCCTTCCTCAACGTCGCGATGGGCCCCGGGGCGGACGCGGAGCGCATCGCCGACTACTGCGCGGGCAGCGTCGCGCACTTCGACTGGCTCGTCGACTGCGGTGTGCCGTTCAAGGCCGAGTTCTTCTCCGAACCCGGCTGGGAGCCGATGGGCGACCAGGGGCTGATGTACAGCGGCGGCGAGAACGCCTACCCGTTCAACACCATCGCCTCCCCCGCCCCGCGGGGGCACGTCCCGCAGATGTCGAACAAGAAGCAGGGCGAGGCCAGCGCCGGCTACATGCTGATGAAGCCGCTCGTCGAGACGGCCAGCGCGGCCGGCGCGCGGGCGCTCTACGACGTGCGGGTGCAGCGCCTCATCGTCGAGTCCGACGGCAGGGTGGCCGGGATCCGCGCCCGCCGCTACGGCGCCGAGATCAACGTCCGGGCGCGCCGCGGGGTGGTGCTGGCGATGGGCAGCTTCGCCTACAACGACGCGATGGTCGCGCAGTACGCCCCGCGCATCGCCGGGCGCCCGGCCGCCTCGATCGAACAACACGACGGGCAGGGCATCCGGATGGCGCAGGCGCTCGGCGCGGACCTGGCCCACATGGACGCCACCGAGGTCGCGATCTTCATCGACCCCCAGCAACTGGTGCGCGGCATTCTGGTCAACGGCCGCGGCCAGCGCTACGTCGCCGAGGACACCTACCCCGGCCGGATCGGGCAGCTGACGCTGTACCAGCAGGACAACACCGCCTACCTGATCATCGACGGCGACGCCCAGGAGGAGGCCAAGGCGTCGTGGTCACCGAAGTTCATGTTGCGGGAGGCCACCTGGGTGGCCGACACCGTCGCCGACCTGGAGCGCGACATGGGGCTGGCGCCCGGCTCGCTGCAGGCGACCGTGGCCGCCTACAACGAGGGCGCCGCGCGCGGCGAGGACCCGTTGCTGCACAAGAAGCCGGAATGGCTGCGGCCGATCGGGTCCCCCGTCGGCGCGATCGACCTGCGGGAGAACACCGGCGGATTCACGTTGGGTGGGCTGTGCACCACGCTGGACGCGGAAGTGCTGCACGTCAGCGGCGAGCCGATCCCGGGGCTGTTCGCGGCGGGCCGCTCGACGGCCGGGCTGGCCGCCTGGGGCTACGCCAGCGGCGTCTCGCTGGGCGACGGCAGCTTCTACGGGCGCCGCGCCGGCCGCTCAGCGGCGAAAAGCTGACCGCGAAGGAACGGACGCGTGGACGCTGATCGAGTACGGGTTCTGGGCGATGAGCGTGATGTCGAACGAGCACTGACCAAGTTTGCCCGCGCCATGGACGACCGCGATTGGGCTGCGATGGCCGAAATCCTCGCCGGCGACGCACAAGGCGACTTCGGAACAGGGCGCCTCCACGGCAGCGCGGCGATCATCGAGATGATTCGCGGATTCCTGGACAACTGCGGGCCCACGCAACACCTATTGGGCAATGTGGTTATTGATGTAGACGGAGACACCGCGACCAGCCGCGCGTACATCCACGACGTCCACTTGAGCACCGACGCCAACCCGTCGGCGCGGTTCTACACGCTTGGCGATTACCGCGACACATGGCAGCGGTGCTCAGACGGGGCTTGGCGCCTGACAGAGCGGGTGAAGTTCAACCGAGCCCACGTCGGATCACTCGACGTTTTCGGTGGCTGGTAGGCCGGGTTCACTCAACGGCGTTGACCGCGGTCGACAACCTCGCCTTGAACGCCTCCGGAATGGGGACGTACCCGTGCTCGGCCAATCCTTCCTGGCCTCCGCCGATCGTGCTCTGCAGGAAAGCCCTGACGGCCGCCCCGACCTGTGGGTCAGGGTACTTCGAGCAGACGATCTCATAGGTTGCCAGCACGATCGGATAAGCACCGGATTGGTTCGGCCGGTAGAACGAGATCGTGTCCAGGACGAGGTCGTTGCCCTTGTTGATGACCCCGGCCGTGGCAATCGTCTTTGCCACCGAATCGCCGCTGATCGTCACGGGGTCCGAACCGGCCGAAGTGATGATCTTGGCCATCTTCAGCTGTTGCGCCTGGGCGAACGACCACTCGTCGTAGGTAACCGCCCCTTCGGTGCGCTTGACGGCCGCGGAGGTGCCGTCGTTGCCCATCGCACCCTCGCCCACACCGCCGTTGAACGCCTTGCTGGCACCCTTACCCCACGCGTCGCCGCCGGCGGTATCGAGATACTTCTGGAAATTGTCCGAGGTGCCGGACAAGTTGCTGCGGAACACGACATGGATCGGCTCAGCAGGCAAGGTGGCACCCTTGTTCAGCACCTGAATCGCGGGGTCGTTCCACGTCGTGATGCCGCCGTTGAAGATCTTGGCCGCGGTCGGGCCGTCGAGAACCAGCGAATCGACTCCCTGGACGTTGTAGGCGATGGCGATCGGACCGAACACCACCGGCAGGTTCCACGCCGGCGAGCCGCAGCGCCGCTGGGCCTCGGCATACTCGCTCGGGATCAACGGTGAGTCAGAACCACCGAAATCGGTCTGTTGGCCAGTGAATTCACGAATCCCAGCACCAGAGCCGTCGGCAGTGTAGTTCAACGACTGACCCGAGCAGGCCTGCTCGAAAGCCTTCACGAACCGTGCCATCGCGTTGGCCTGCGCCGTCGACCCGCTGGCCTTGAGCGTTTTGATTCCACCGCAATGCACGTTCGCCGATGGCGCATTCGTCGAAGAACTTGGCGCTGTTGCCTGCTTGTTGTCACTGCCGCACCCGGACAACGCCACCGCAACGGCCGCCAGCCTCGATTTTTCACGGGGATGGTCGGCTTTGGGGTGTCTTAGACGCGAAAAGTGCACTCGCTCAAGGATAACCAGGGTTGTTAAGGCTCGGAAAATCCAGAGAACGGGTGCACCTTTCAGATGCAGGCTACAACAGAATGGTCCCGGCACCTCGACGTGGAGGTCCGCGGCGACGATGTGGTGTCACACACCGGCAGTGTGATCACCCGGATGTTGGCCGATAAGACGGGGCTGACCGGCGCATTGTCGGATGCGCTGTACCGGCCCGACGTGGTCCACGACCGGGGAGCGGTGATGCGGGACCTGGCGGTGGGGATCGCCGACGGCGCGACCAGCATCTGCGACATCGCGGTCCTGGGCGATCAAAAGCGGGTGTTCGGGCCGGTCGCCTCGACCACCACGGCATGGCGGGCACTCAACGAACTCGACGACGCGGCGCTGGGGCGGCTGGCGCTGGCGCTGGCGCGGGATCGGGTCCGCGCCCGGGTATGGGAGCGCATCGAGGCCCGCCACGGGAAGATTCCGCCGGTGGCCACCTGCTACGGTGATCTCGATGATGTGATCTGCATCCGCATCGACGCCACCTTGATCACCTCGTACTCCGATAAGGAATCGGCAGCGGGAAATTTCAAGGGCGGATACGGTTTTCATCCGCTGACTGCGTGGTGTGACAATACCGGCGAGCTGCTGGCCATCATCGCGCGAGCCGGTAACGCCGGCTCCAACACCGCCGCCGATCACATCGCCATCATCGACGCCGCGATCGCCGCGATCCCCGCCAAGTGGCGGCACAACCTGCTGATCACCATCGACGGTGCGGGCTCCAGCCACAAGGTGATCGACCACATCACCAAGCTCAACACCCGCGCCGGCTACAGCATCGCGTACTCGGTCGGCTTCGACCTGGATGCCCGGGTGCGTGCCGCGCTGGCGCTGCTGCCCGAGACCGGGTGGGAACCAGCACTGGATGCCACCGGCACCCCGCGCGAGGACGCACAGGCCGCCGAGGTCACCGGCCTGCTGCGGGAAAGCCACGGCGGCGACAAACTATCCACCTGGCCAGCGGGGATGCGGATCCTGGTGCGCCGCGAACCCATCGAGACCGGAGCACAACTCTCGCTGTTCGAGCAGACCAACGGCTACCGCTACCAACCGGTGGCCACCAACACCGCCGGCGGGCAAGCCCAGCGTCTGGAAGCCCGCCACCGGGTGCACGCCCGCGTCGAAGGATTCATCCGCTGCGCCAAAGACACCGGCCTGGCCAAATGGCCGTCATCGTCCTATGCGATGAACCGCGCGTGGGTGGCCGCAGTCGCCCTGGCCGTCGACCTGCTGTGCTGGACCCGGCTGCTGCTGCTCGATGGCACCCTGGCCGTCGCCGAACCACAGACCCTGCGCTACCGGCTGCTGCACACCGCAGCCCGCATCATCAGCCATTCCCGCAAACAAATCCTGCGAATACCCCAAACCTGGCCCTGGGCAACAGCACTGGAAACCGCGTTCCACCGCGTGCTGGCGATCCCCTGACCACCTGGCACCTGTCCGAACAACCCCAGGAAGGAGCAACACCCACCGGGACCAAGGAACCCGGCGCCACCGCACGACACGCGGCGCCGGCACCTCCCCTGCGACCGAAAACCACGCCCACCAGCAGACCTCAGCACACCTCACGGGAGCACCCGACCCACCATGAAAAATCGAGGCAGAGTAGCGGCCTGCCGGAATACCATGCCGGCTACTTCGTCGGGGCGAGCATCGACGCGTATTGCCCGCGGCACAAGGACGAAATTCCGACGGGATAGGCACGACGGGGCCCCCGGGAAGCCACGGGCCGCTCCCAGCGCGAGGCGATGCCGCGCTATCTGTCCCCCGGCCTGATCCGCGCCCGCGCAGCCCGGTGGTTCTCGGCCGAGCAGACACAAAAACCTCCGTACGCCCAGCGTGTCGGGGTTTCTGCGTCTGCTCGGCGCGTGTTTGTGACAGCAGCCACACGATGTGATAGAAACGGATATTCCTAATAGGAATATTCCAGCCAGGCAGACCAACCTCTTGGAGGACCGACCGATGGCTCCGACCGATGACACCGTCGAATCCACCACGCCCAGCGCCGTTATCGACCGCATCTCGCTGGTGCTCGACGCGTTCGACGGACCGGGACGGCTGACGCTGGCTCAAATAGTGCGACGCACCGGACTGCCGCGCTCATCGGCACACCGCATGCTGGAGCGGCTGGTTCAGCTCCGCTGGTTACGCCGCAGTGGCCGCGACTACGAGCTGGGAATGCGGCTGGTTGAGCTCGGCTCATTGGCCGTGCATCAAGATCGGCTGGTGCGCGCGGCCACCCCGCTGCTGGGGGAATTGCACCGCGCCACGGGCCTGGTCGTACATCTGGCCGTCTTGGACGGCCCCGATGTCGTCTACCTCGAGAAGATCGGCGACCGGCTGAGCAACGCGATTCCCACCAGGGTAGGCGGCCGGCAGCCGGCACACTGCACCGCCGTCGGCAAGGCGATCCTGGCCTACGGCGATGAGCGAGCGGGCATCGATCCGCGGGCCCGCTTGACCAAATACTCGATCTCGAGTGCCGCGCAACTGGCAGCGGAACTATCCAAGGTCCGCGCTCACGGTGTCGCGTTCGAGCGCGAAGAGTCGCTGCTCGGGTTCGGTTGCGTGGCAGCGCCCATCGGGAACCCCGGTGAAGCGGTGGCCGCCGTGTCGGTGTGCGGCCCGATGAACCGGGTGACCTTCGACCAGCGCCTCGCCGCTCCGGTTCGGATGACCGCTATGGCCGTCTGGCGCAACGTCGAAGGCGGCCCGCAACGTGTCGCACCCACCCTGCAGCCGCTGCGGCCCTTGCTACCCCCGCGGCCGCGGCCGGCCGCGGCGCCGCACCCGACCCTGCAATACGCGTGAGCCTCGACCCCCAGATCGCCGCCATCATCGAGCAACTGGACGGCGGGTTCCCCGCTGTCCACGACATGACCGGCGTGGAGGCCCGCGATCTGATCAGGTCCAGGTTCGTCCCGCCGGCCCAACCCGAGCCCATCGGCGAAGTCACGGACCGCATAGTCACCGGCCCGCACGGCTCGATCGCGGTGCGCGTCTACCGGCCCGAAGCCGTCGACCCGCTGCCGATACTGGTCTACGCGCACGGAGGCGGGTTCGTGTTCTGCGATCTGGACACTCACGACGGCCTGTGCCGCAGCATCGCCAAACTCTTTCCCGCGGTGGTGGTTTCGGTCGGATACCGGCTGGCGCCGGAGAACCCGTGGCCGGCGGCCGCCGAAGACGTCTACGCGGTGACACGCTGGTGCGCCGACAGCGCCGCCACCCTCGGCGGCGACGCCGGGCGTCTCGTCGTCGGCGGCGACAGCGCCGGCGGCAACCTGGCCGCGGTGACCGCGATCATGGCCCGCGACCGCGGCGGACCGGCGCTGGCCGGCCAGCTGCTGCTGTATCCGGTGATCGCCGCCGACTTCGACACCGAGTCCTACCGCCTGTTCGGTCGGGGCTACTACAACCCGAAGCCGGCCCTGCAGTGGTACTGGGACTGTTATGTGCCCGCAGCGGGCGACCGCACTCACCCGTATGCCGCGCCCCTGCATGCGGAGCTGAGCGGTCTGCCGCCCGCAGTCGTCGTGATCGCCGGCCACGACCCACTTCGCGATGAGGGACTGGCCTTCAGCGCGGCATTGCAGGCGGCAGGCGTCCCAACGGTGCGACTGGACTACGAGGGCGGCATCCACGGCTTCATGACGATGCCGATGCTTGACCTCGCGCATCAGGCCCGAAAATCGGCCACTGCGGCGCTAGCCGACCTGCTGCGGCGGTAGAGTTTTCGCCCGCAACGGCTCTGCCGCCTCGTAACGCTGATCTGGGTCCAAGACGCAGTGCGTCCGGCCGAACACCGTGACCATGCACTTGTTGTTGTGGGTACACCGGCTGCGCACGGCGGGGTCGGCGGCCATCCGGGCGACCAGGTCGGGCTCGCGCAGCAGCGCGCGGCCCATCGCCACGAAGTCGAAGCCCTCGCGCATACCGGTCTTGACGTGGTCGCGGTTGGTGATGCCGCCCAGCAGGATCAGCTTCGTGTTGCGGATCACCGGGACAAATTGCCGGGCGTTTTCCAGCATGTAGAGGTCGTGGTACGGATAGTCTCCCATCGCCCATTTGCCGATGACCCGAATGCCCGTGCGCATGGGCTGCGGCATGACCTGGGCGAACTCCCTGACGGGGACGTCACCGCGGAATAGATACATGGGCTTGAACACCGAAGATCCCTGGGTCAATTCGATCGCGTCGAGGGTCGCGTCGGCATCCAGGAGCGCGGCGGTCCGCAGTGCTTCGTCGACCCAGATGCTGCCGGGCACACCGTCGTCCATATCCAACTTGGCCGTCACCGCGATCCGCTCGCCGATCTCGTCGCGTACCCGCCGGGCGATCTCGCGGCATAGGCGCGAGCGGTTGTCAATGTCGCCGCCATAGTCGTCCTTGCGGCGGTTGATCAGCGGGCTCAGGAACGAGCTCGGCAGATAGAGGTGACCGAAATGCAGTTCCACGGAGTCGAAGCCGGCATCGGCGGCCACCCGCGCCGCGGCGCCGAACTGGTCGATCACGGCCGCGATCTCGGCGCGGGTGATCGCCCGGCAATAACCCATGGACGCGGGGTTGACGAACCGGCTCGGCGCCACCGGGGTCACCCCGGTCAGCTTCTTCTGCGCCACCACCCCGGCGTGGCCCAGCTGCGCGGAGATCGCGGCCCCGTCGGCGTGCACGGCGTCGGTCAGGCGACGCAGCCCCGGCAGCGCCCGCCGGCTCATCACGATCTGGCCGGGTGCACTGGCCCCTTCCGGCGCCACACAGCAGTAGGCGACCGTCGTCATGCCGACGCCGCCGCGCGAGAAGGCGCGGTGGAATTCGATCAGGTCGTCGGTGACCAGCCCGTCCGGCGAACGACCTTCCGAGGTGGCGGCCTTGATCACCCTGTTGCGCAACCTCACCGGACCCAAGGTGGCGGGGGCGAAAGGATCGGGAGCTGCGGTGCTCATCCGGCTACCGTTGCCCCGCATTCGGCGCCGGTCAACACCAGGTTCCCGATAATCGGGAGCCGGCCTCGCCGGGCCGCGCCGGTGTCATACGGTCGGCTCATGGCCGACGGTGAAATCTTCGTGATCGATCGGGTCGTCACTCGGCCCGGATGTGCCCGTCGATTCGTCGACACCTACCTCGCCGAATACGCTCCCGGCGCACGCGCACGGGGCATGACGCTGCGTGACGTTCTGGTCAGCCCGCCCATCTGGTTCGACGAATCAGTGGAGCGGGTCAACACGGTCACCATCACCTGGACGCTGCCGAGCGCACCGGCGTGGTGGCAGATGACCTGGAAAGGCCGGCCGGACCCGGCGCTGGGCGAATGGTGGACAAAGGTCGGTGGCTTGGTGGTCGAACGGTCCCGGTCGTTCGCTGCGGCCGCCGCCGACGTGGACGGACTTTGCAATGTATAGCGTCACCCGGCTGATCGATGTCGCCGAGCCGGACCGCGACCGCATGCTCGCCGGATTGCGTGGGGCCGCGTCCAACGCCGGAGCGCTGCGTTGGGTGGTGGCGCCCACGCTGCCCGGTTCGCGTAACGGCGGCGACATCCTGGTTCACCTCCGCTTTGCCGTCAAAAGCCAATGGGACTGCACGGCAGGCCGTTTCGCCGAGCTCTTCGCCGAGTCCGCGGTCAGCCGGGTGAACGGCGCGGCCTACTCGGGAACGCCCGTACTCGGCAACGACAGACCGGGAACCGTTTACCGGGCGCTGCTGTTGAGTGTGCTGCCCGGCACCGATGCGGCCACCATCGCCCGTTTCGAGGCCGACCTGCGGCTGATGCCGCGGTACGTGCGCACGATCACCGACTGGCAGCTGAGCAGGGTGGAGGAGGCGACCGGCACCTCGGCGTGGACTCATGTGTTCGAACAGCTTTTCACCGACGCGGACGGTTTGACCGGGCCCTACCTGATGCATCCGATCCACTGGGCGGTCGTGGATCGCTGGTTCGACCCCGAATGCCCCGACGTCATCGTGCGCGACCGCGTCTGTCACAGCTTCTGCGCCAGCACCGGGCCCGTACTGGGTTAGAGCCCCGCGGGAGAGATGTTCGGGTTGGCCGTCGCGGGTGGCTGCAGCGGCGGCAACACCGTGGTGCCATCCAAGCTGTGCACCGGCAACTGCTGCGACCACGGATAGTGCAGGCTGAACGCCACCAAGCCGGTGCGCTGCGCGGCGGGCAGATGACACATCGCCAGCACCGTCTCGGCTAGGTATTCCACCGGCTCGGTCGGGAAAGTATCCGGAATGAGTTGCGCAGCGCCGGGTGTGCGGACCGCCGTCGAGGGGCCGACGCAGTTGACGGCGATGTCGGCGTCGAGAAGTTCCGCGGCCACCCCCTGGGTGAACCGGTGCAGGGCGGCCTTCATCGACGCGTAGATGACGTCGCCCGAGATCTTGTTGTATTCCCGGTAGGGCCGCACCGGCGCCACGCCGGTGACCGAGCCGATGTTGACGATCCAGCCCGCGCCTTGCTTGCGCATCTGGGGCACCGCCGCTTTCGTCAGGACGAACGGCACGCGCAGGTAGTGCTCCACGGTGCGGTCGAACGTTTCCAGGCTCATCGCCTCGACCAGCGAGTAGTCGGCGAAACCGGCGTTGTTGACCAGGATGTCGAGTCGGCCGGCGCGCTCGAGCACCTCGCCGATCAGCCCGTCGCGCTGCTCGGCGTCCTCCAGGTCGGCCGCGACGCCGAACGCCTGGCCGCCCGCGGCCTCGATGAGACCGACCGTCTCGGCGATGGTGCCCGGCAGCGCCGCGGTCGTTCCTGCCCGCGTCGACAAGGACGGGGCATGCGATCGCGCGGTGACCGCCACGGTGGCGCCTTCGGCGGCCAGGCGCTGCGCGATCGCCCGGCCGATGCCACGGCTGCTGCCGGTCACCAATGCCGTTCTGCCGGAAAGGAGTCCGCTCATCGCAGCGTGAAATCCTCTTCGAGCGGCGCGCGATGGTCGCGCCAGAAGTCGATGAGGCGATACGGGAACGCGGTCACGATCCGCCCTCCGCCCGAGCGGTAGTAGGTGTGGGCGGACGGAGTGTGGCACCAGACGGTACCGGCCATGGTCTGGTCGATGTCGGCGACATAGCGCTCGTAGGCGCTCTGCGTGACCTCGATGGTGGCCGCCTTGCGCAGCGCCATCAGCTGCAGGCATTCCATGACGTAGTGCACCATCACCTCGACGCCGAAGTTGTGGCCCGCCCCGTGCCCCGGGCTGTAGTTGGGGGCCGACGAAACGAACATGTTCGGGAAACCGGGCACCATCCCGCCGCGGTAGGCCCGCGGGATGTCGCCCCACTCGTCGCTGAGCTTCTTGCCGCCGCGGCCCCGGATGTCAACGGTGGACAGGAAATCCAGGTAGTAGCCGGTCGCGTAGATGATGATGTCGAGGTCGATCTGCCGGCCGTCGGCCGTGACGATGCCGGCCTCGTTGACCCGCGCCGGTTCGCTCGCCTCGACGTCCACATGCTCGCGCGCCAGCGCGGCGTAGTAGCCGCCGGGATCCCGGATGATCCGCTTGCCGTAGGGAGCGAAGTCGGGCGTGACCTTGCGGGCCAGTTCGCTGCCGGCGCCGAACACCCGATCGATGTAGTCCTGACACATCCGCAGCAGCACGTCATTGGCCGGCGAGATCGACAGATGCTCGGCCGCCCACTCCGGGTCATGCAAAATCACCGGGTAGTTGTTGTCCGCCGTCCCCCAATACGACTTGAGGCGAACCCAATTCGCGTAGTGCGGCACCCTGGTGCCCAGCCACCGCTGGTAGGCCGGAACGTCGTCGGACGCCCGTCGCCGCGGTGCCACCCAGTGCGGCTGCCGCTGGAATACCGTCAGATGCGCAATCTGGTCGACGCACGCGTCGACGATCTGCACCGCGGTGCAACCGGCGCCGATCACTGCAACCCTCTTGCCCGTCAGGTCCAGATCGGGATCCCATTGGGCGGAATGGACGGAAACCCCCGCGAATGTCTCCAGGCCGGGCAGGTCCGGCCAGCGCGGACGGTTGAGATAACCGGCCGCAGGAATCACCGCGTTCGCGTAGCTGATGTCGCGGGCGCCATTGGGACCGACCGCGTGGATTTCCCACTGCTGGCGGGTTTCGTCCCACCACAGCACTTCGACCTCGGTGCCGAACCGCGTGTGGCTGCGCAGGTCGTTCTTGTCGGCCACCGACACCAGGTAGGACTGGTACTCGGCGCCCTGCGGGTAGTAACTCGACCAGTCGCCGTTGATGTCGCGCGACAGCGAGTAGTACGCCGACGGGGTGTCCACACCGATGCCCGGATAGGTTGTCGTGTACCAGGTTCCGCCGACCTCGCCGTGTCGCTCGATGATCTGGTAGTCGATGCCGGCGTCTGTGCACGCGAGCGCGGCGGTGATTCCGGCGATTCCCGCGCCGATGATGGCGACCTTGAAGCCGTCGGGAAGCTTGGCGGTGCGCGGCAGTACCGGCTGGGACGGCTGGAATCCGCCCTGCTCGAGCAGCAGCGGGAGGTACTCGGGACCGATTTCGCCCCCCAGGGCGACGGGTGCGATACGGGCGAAAAGGTCGCGGTCGTCGGCACGGACGGCGTCGCTCGGGCGGGGCGACTGCAGCGCCGCGACGACCGCGTCGACCAGCTCCGCGGCCGTTGCGGGATCGGTGACACCGGCTTGCTCGGGCGGATCGGGGACGTAGCTGATCTTCCCTGCGAACCGCTCGACGACCCCTGGGTCACCGGTCAGTTGCGCCAGCACGGCAACCAGCACGCCGGGATCGGCCTGGCGCAGGTTGGCTCGCAACTCTTCGGGGTCCAGGTGGACGTATCCGGTGCCTTCGGTCGTGACGGGGACGCCAGCGCTCATGCCGGCAAGTATTGGGGCGATCCGCGGTCGCGTGCAGCCCCTTGTCTACTCAGCGGGACGCCGATGGCCCGCAACCGGGTGTTCGCGCCTACCGTGGCGGGAATGCAGTCCCAGGATCTGGACGCGATCGTCGCGCGGGCTCGCAGCAACGGACTCGGCGATGTCCCCCGCCGGTCGGCTCGCCGGCACCCCGACAAGACTGCGATCATCGACGGCGACGTCGCGTTGAGTTTCACGGACTTCGATCGGTTGGTCGATCGCGCGGCGGCCGCGTTGCAGAACAACGGGTTTGGCGTCGGCGACCGTGTCGCATTGCTTTCGCACAATTGCTGGGAGTACGCCGTGCTGGCGTTCGCGACGGCGCGCGCCGGCGTGGTCCTGGTGCCGATCAACTTCATGCTGACCGCCGAGGAGATCGCGTACATTCTCGGCCACTGCCGGGCCCGCGGATTCATCGTCGAGTCCGAAATGACAGCGACGGCCGAAGAGGCGATGCGGCGCGGCGGTGTGGTCACAACCCGGGTTGCGTTGGCGCCCGCCGGCCGTGAGGCCCCGCCCGGCTGGGACGACTTCGCGCACTGGCTGGACACCGACAACGCGCCGCCGAGCCCGCACATCGACGACGACCAGCTGGTGCGGCTGATGTACACCAGCGGCACCGAGTCCCGTCCCAAGGCGGCCATGCACACCAGCCGCAGCCTGATGTGGCAGTACGTGAGCACCATCGTCGCCGGGGAGATGGCCCATGACGACATCGAGATCCATTCGCTGCCGTTGTACCACTGCGCGCAGCTGGACAACTTTTTGGCCACCGACATCTACCTGGGTGCCACCAGCATCATCCTGCCCCGCCCAGACCCCGAAACGGTGCTACGCACGATCGAGCGCTACCGCGTCACCAACTACTTCGCTCCCCCGACGGTCTGGATCTCGCTGCTGCGTTCACCGGTGTTCGATGAGGTGGATCTGTCCAGCCTGCGCAAGGGCTACTACGGTGCGTCGGCCATGCCGGTCGAGATTTTGGCCGAGATTCGGCAACGCCTACCGGAACTGAGGCTGTGGAACTTCTATGGCCAGACCGAAATGGCGCCACTGGCGTCCGCCCTGGGCCCCGACGAGCAAGACCAGCATGCCGGTTCAGCCGGGCGCCCGGTCGCCAACGTGGAGACGACGATCCTCGACGACAAGGATGAACCGGTCACCACAGGTGTCGTCGGCGAAATCGCGCACCGCAGCCCGCATTTGATGCTCGGCTACCTGGATGACCCGGATCGCACCGCCGAAGCCTTCCGAGGCGGTTGGTTCCACTCGGGCGACTTGGGCTTCTACGACGAGCACGGGCTGCTGCACGTTGTCGACCGCAAGAAGGACATGATCAAGACCGGCGGCGAGAACGTCGCCAGCCGAGAGGTCGAGGAGGTTCTGTACCGCCACAGCGGTGTTGAAGAGGTGGCGGTGTTCGGCATGGCGCACCCGGTGTGGGTGGAGGCGGTGGTGGCGGCGATCGTGCCTCGCGACGGCGTGACGTTGACCGAGCAGGACGTCGTAGCCCACTGTCGAGGGCACCTGGCGGGCTTCAAAACGCCCAAGCGTGTCTTCTTCGTCGATTCGCTTCCCAAGAACCCCAGCGGAAAGCTCCTCAAGCGCGAATTGCGAGAAATGTTCGGCTCTCGATAATCGCCGCTGGCCGCCGGTCAGGAGACCGGGATGATGGGGATCTTTTTCATGGCGCTGGCCCGGGGATCGGGCGCGGCTGCGGCAGCTCGATGGTTCTCCTCGCCGCGGGTGTAGGTCCACACGCAGAACGGCTCGCCCTGGGCGAACTTGAGATCCTTCGGCGGCAAGTTGATGTCGAGTTTGCAGCCGAGGAAAAACGGCGCGGAAATGCGCTGCTCGAACGTGCAGTTCATCCAAGCCCGCGCCGGCGGGTACAGCCCTTCGTCGGTGTACTTCTGCAGCACCTCGCACCGCCGCATGTTCAGAACCACGTGATCGGGGTTGTGCACGATGTACTCACCGCCGTAGCCGAGCGTCCCGTCGATGCTGAGGCAGGCCAATTTCAGGTAGTCGACCACGTGCACGGGCTTGATCCGCAGCACCTTCGCCAGCTTGGGGTATTCGTAGTCGATGATCAGTTGGTACATGTCCGGCAGACCCAACCAGACTTCGTCTTCGGGGATGATCTTCGTCCATTGATCGACGAAGTAGTTGTGCCCCTTGAGATATTGGTCCCAGTAGGTCTTGATCAGCCGGATGAGGGCTTCCTTTGTGAAGTCCTCCGTTTGGACATCGAATGGAATAGCTTGATACTGAGCGTTTTTCCAATCCCACCCCGGGGGCGCTATGAAGCGGCCCATGGGCATCACCTGCCGCATCCCGGCGCGCGACACCTCGGCGGCGACGTCCATGGCCGTGTTGATGCCTACCCTGGGGGCGTAGGTGGTGACATGAGCGTAGGGAACGAAGTTCAGGGTGTCCTCGAAGACGCGGGCCAGCCCCAACAGGAAGTCCCGCGAGAAGTCCTCCACATTGCCGACCTTTCCCATGAAGTCGTGGGTGTAGTCGTCATAGTTCAAGCCGTCTTCTGTCATGTTCACCGGAGCTCCTCCTCGATAGGTCTCTATGGGTCTCTATAGGTCCGACCGTGCAACAGCAGCTTTCGAGCCATCCCGGGAATCGAGGCAACGCTCGACGCCCCAGACAACCTGGCAGACTCTGCAACGTGTGGCAGAATCTGACAGCCCTAGGGTACGGACAAACGACACCAGAGGATCAGTCGCGATGACCGCTGAGTGGGACACTGGATGCCGGCTCGATCGCGTCAGCCACAATCCGACGTTGCCCGCAGTTTCGACGCGCCCGCACGGGCGGAAAGGGAGTCTGACGTGAGCGCGCCCGGTAAGCAGGCCCGAAGCGAACGGCGCGCGGAGCAGCTCCGCTTGGATATCGCAATCGCAGCGCGCGACATCTTCCTCGCCCAGGGATCGACGTCGGCAACCGTCGAGCGCATCTGCGAGGAGGCGGGGATCGCGCCTCGCACCTTCCACCGGCACTTCCCGGTAAAAGAAGACGTCGTCATGCCGCTGTTTCGCGAATTCGGCAGGCTCAGTGTCCAAGTGCTTCACCATGCCCCGTCCACGAGCAACGCCGTCGACACCTTGGTGGAAGCGTTCAGTACCGAAGTCCCCAAGCGCGGGCAGGTCGAGACGGACCGCCGGTTCTTGGCCCTGATGCTCAACTATCCGCAGTACAGGCTGCGCTGGCTTGACTGGGGAGAAGACCTGGCCGAGCCGATATCGGAGTTCCTTGCGGCCCGGTTCGACCTCGGCGCGGACCCGTTTCGTCGCGAACTGCCGGCGCAACTCGTGATCCAGTGCTGCAGACACGCCTACGTTCACTGGGCGGTGGACGGCGACTTCCGCCGCCTGAAACGCGGTTTGCGAACGGGAATCGAGATGGCGCTCGCATCGCTGACGCCTGGACCGTGATTGCTGCACAAGCAATCCGCGCGAGAGCGGTGACCGCTGGGCGGGAAGGGAACGCGTCAACCGGCGGGGGCAAGGCTTAATCTGGCCGCCACCAGATCCGTCGTCACCCAGCTACGTGGCTCCTGTTCGCGCCGGTCACGCCACGTAGCGACCCCGTCAGTCCCAACACCACCGAAAGGAATGCGCCCGACGTGTTCACAGGTCGCATCGCGCGGTTCGACGAGCCCGGCAAGCCGTTCGAGATCGAAACGGTCAGCTTGCCCGACGTGGGTCCCGGCGAGATCCTGATCAAGGTCAGCCGCGCCAACATCTGCGGTTCGGACGTGCACGCCTGGCACGGCACCTTCGCCACTCGCGGCCTGGGCGGACAGCTGCCCACCGTGCTGGGCCACGAGATGGTCGGCGCGATCGAGGCGCTCGGCGACGGTGTCAGCAAGGATTCGAACGGCAAACCGCTGGCGCCGGGCACCAGGGTGGTCTTCCCCTACTTCTTCTGCTGCCACGAGTGCCGCAACTGCCTGGCCGGGCGGCGCAACGCGTGTGTGAACCTGAAGATGGCGATGCTCGGGCGCGCCGACGAGCCGCCCTACTTCGTCGGCGGGTACGGCGACTATTACCTGCTGCCCGCCGGCGCGGTGGTCTACACCGTTCCCGACACCGTCTCCGACGACATCGCCGCGGGCGCCAACTGCGCCCTCTCGCAGGTCATGTACGGCCTGGAGCGGGTCGATGCGCAGCTCGGCGAGTACGTGGTGGTGCAGGGCGCGGGTGCGCTGGGTCTGTACGCCGTCGCCGTGGCCAAGGCGCGCGGCGCCGCCCGGGTGATCGCCATCGACGGGGTACCCGAACGGCTGGAGCTCACGACCGCATTCGGCGCCGACGACGTCATCGACATCACCGAAGTGCCCGAAGTCAAGGACCGGGCCAAGGTCGTACGCCGATTGACCGACGGTCAAGGGGCCGACGTGGTGGTCGAGGTGGTCGGACACCCCTCCGCAATCGACGAGGGGCTTAAATTGCTCGGGCAGTTCGGCCGTTACGTCGAGATCGGCAACATCAACATCGGCAAGACCTTCGAATTCGACCCGTCGCGATTCGTGTTCGGCAACAAGTCGATGGTGGGGGTCTCGCTCTACGACCCGGCCGTGCTGGCACGGGCGCTAACCTTCCTCGAGCAGAACCACGATCGGCTACCGCTGAACAGACTTGCGGCAGCGACCTATTCGCTCGACGACATCAATCATGCGTTCACCGCGGCCGAGGCCAAGCACGACGTCCGGGCCAGTATCGTCCCCTGACCGAAGGGAATCGCACATGCACGACTACGACCGCCGCACACTGTTCATCGACGGGCAATGGGTCAAGCCCGCCGGCGAGGACGTCATCGAGGTGATCGACCCCTCCACCGAGCGGCCGATCGGGTCGGTGCCCGCCGGTACCGCCGAGGACGTCGACGCCGCCGTCGCCGCCGCCCGCCGCGCCTTCGACCCGCTGATCAGTGTCGCCGAGCGCCGCGAGCGGGTCGCCGCCGTGATCGCCGCGATGGAGACGCGGCTGCCCGACATCGCCGAGACCATCAGCCGCGAAATGGGTGCGCCGCTGCGCATCGCGCAGACTGTGCAGACCCAGGTCCCGCTGGCCGTCGCCCGAGGTTTCGCCGGCGTGCTCGAGACTTTCGAATTCGAAGAGCACGTGGCCAATTCGCTCGTCGTGCGCGAACCCTACGGCGTGGTGGGAGCCATCACGCCGTGGAACTACCCGCTGTATCAGGTGGTGGCCAAGGTGCTGCCGGCGATCGCCGCCGGCTGCACCACGGTGCTCAAGCCCAGCAACGAGGCGCCGCTGTCGGTGTTCGAGTTCGTCGAGGCAGTCGAGGAGGCCGCCCTGCCCGCCGGCGTGGTGAACCTGGTATCCGGCAGCGGCGCGGTGATCGGCGAACGACTCGCCGAGCACCCCGACCTCGATTTCGTGTCGTTCACCGGGTCCACCGGCGTCGGCGCCCGGGTCGCCGAGCTGGCGGGACGGTCGGTGAAGAAGGTGGCCCTCGAGCTCGGCGGCAAGTCGGCCAACGTCATCCTTGACGACGCCGACCTGTCCACCGCCGTCAAGGTGGGCGTCGGCAACGCGTTCCTCAACGGCGGGCAGACGTGCATGGCCTGGACCCGGATGCTGGTGCCGCGGTCGCGCTACGGCGAGGCGCTGGACCTCGTCGCGGCCGCGGTGGCCAAATACACCGTGGGCGATCCGTTCGACGCGGCCACCCGCATCGGGCCGTCGGCGTCGGCCAAACAGTTCGAGACCGCGCGCGGCTACATCGAGCGCGCCCGGCGCGACGGTGCGCGGCTGCTCACCGGCGGCCCCGACAAGGTCCGCGATATCGGGTACTACCTCGCGCCCACGGTGTTCGCCGACGTCGACCCCGCCTCCGAACTGGGTCAGGAAGAGGTCTTCGGGCCGGTGCTCGCGGTCATCCCCTTCGACGACGACGCCGACGCGCTGCGCATCGCCAACTGCACCCCCTACGGCCTGTCCGGCGCGGTATGGGCGGGCGACATCGACCGCGCGATCGCGTTCGCTCGCGGCGTGCAGACAGGCCAACTCGACATCAACGGCGGCAACTACAACCCGATCGCCCCCTTCGGCGGCTACAAGAAATCGGGCATCGGCCGTGAGCTGGGCCGAGCGGGGTTCGAGGAGTACCTGCAGACCAAGTCTCTACAGTTGCCCGCATGAGCGCGCCTCTGCACATCGCCGCCGACGGGCCGACGCAGCTGTGGACGATCAGCATGCCCGCGGTGGGCAACGCGATCACCGGCAACGACTTCATCGCCGCGCTCGAGGCGGCCGTCGATGCGGCGAACGCCGACACCACCGTTCGCGCCGTCATCCTGACCGGGGACGGCAAGATCTTTTCCGCCGGAGGCAATGTCAAGGAAATGGCCGACCGCGCCGGAATGTTCGGTCTCGACGCGATCGACCAGCGGCGCGCCTACATCGACGGCGTCCAGCGCATCCCGAGGGCGTTGGGACGTCTCGAGGTGCCGTTGATCGGTGCGATCAACGGGGCCGCCGTCGGCGCGGGCTGCGATCTGGCGATGATGTGCGACATCCGCATCGCCTCCGAACGGGCGTCGTTCGCAGAGAGCTTCGTGCAACTCGGCCTGATCCCGGGGGACGGCGGCACCTGGTTTCTGCAGCGGGCGATCGGCTACGAGCGCGCCGCCGAGATGACGTTCACCGGCGACCGCGTGGATGCGGCGACCGCACTCGATTGGGGCATGATCAGCCGCGTGGTGGCCAACGACGACCTGCTCCCCCAGGCGCGGGCGCTCGCCGAGCGCATCGCCAAGAACCCGCCGCACGCGTTGCGGATGGCCAAGCGGTTGCTGCAGGAGTCGCGCACCGGAACCCTGGAGTCGACGCTGGGGATGGCCGCGGCCATGCAGCCGCTGGCCCACCACGACCGCGAGCACGAGCAGCGCATCGCCAAGTGGAGAACGCGCTGATGACGCTCCCCCGGCTGGTGCCGCCCGCCCGCGTCGACCCCGCGACGACCGAGGGCCTGCGCACCGAGGTGCGCGACTTCCTCGCCGACCAGCTGGCCGCCGGGGCGTTCACCCCGTCCGTCGACGCCTGGCTGACCGGATGGGACGAGGACTTCACCGCCGCGCTGGCCGCACGTGGGTGGCTGGGCATGACGGTGCCGGTCGACTACGGCGGGCACGGGCGGTCCTTCCTGGAGCGGTTTGTCGTCACCGAGGAACTGCTGGCCGCCGGCGCGCCCGTGGCGGCGCACTGGATCGCCGACCGCCAGATCGTGCCGTCGCTGCTCAAATACGGCACCGAACAGCAGAAGTCGGAGTTCCTGCCGCGCATCGTGCGAGGCGAGTGCTTCTTCGGCATCGGCATGAGCGAACCGGACTCGGGCTCGGATTTGGCCAGTGTGCGCACCCGCGCCACCCGCGTCGACGGTGGCTGGTCGTTGAGCGGCACCAAGGTCTGGACGTCGGGGGCCCACCGCGCCCACGCCTTCATCGTCCTGGCGCGCACCGCGCAGGTGGATCCGGCGCACCGCCACGCCGGGCTCAGCCAATTCATCGTCGACCTGCGCGGCCCCGGCGTCGAGATCCGGCCGATCGTGTCCATGAACGGCGCCCACCACTTCAACGAGGTGATCCTGGATTCTGCGTTCGTCCCCGACGAGATGGTCTTCGGCGAGATCGGCGACGGCTGGCAGCAGGTGACCTCCGAGCTCGCCTTCGAGCGCAGCGGACCCGAGCGGTTCCTGTCCACCTTCGTGCTGCTGGCGGCCTGCGCGGATCGCATGGCGGCCAATGCCATCCCCCGCGATCCGGACCTGGGGCGGCTGGTGGCGCGCATCGCCGGCCTGCATCAGATGTCCACCGCGGTGGCCGGCGCGCTGGAGCGGCACGAGCCCGCGGACCTTCCCGCCGCCGTCGTCAAGGTACTGGGCACCACCACCGAGGGCGACATCGCGGAATTCGCCGACCTACTTGACTCCCCCGATGCGGTGTTCGCCGGCCTGGTACATGCGGCCGTCGACCAGCGGCCCGGGTTCACACTGCGCGGCGGCACCAACGAGGTGCTGCGTGGCGTGGTCGCGCGCGGCTTGGGCATGCGATGACCGCCGGGCCCGGCCCCGACCCCGCACTCATCGACATGATGGATGCGGTGTTCGCCGGACACCGCGAAAAGCGTCCGCCCTCCACGACCGTCCGGCGGGATCCGGACCTGTGGCGGCATCTCGACGAACTCGGCCTGGTGCGGCTGACTGGCGACGAGCAGCACGGCGGCAGCGGGGCCGGCTGGGCCGAAGCGGCCGAGCTCCTGGCCGCCGCCGTCCAGCACGGAGTCCGAATCCCATTGGCGGAACATGATTTACTGGCATGCTGGCTACTGGATGCGGCGGGAGTGCCAGTAGATGACGCGGTCCGGACCGTCTGCGTGCTCGACGCGAAGGGGTCCGCGGCGCAGGTGCCGTGGGCCGCTTCGGCCGACCGGGTGGTGCTCGTGTGGCGCGCCGACGGGCAGTACCGGGTCGCCGACGTCGCGCGCGCGACACTCACCATCACCGCGGGCGTCAACCTGATCGGCGAACCGCGAGACACCGTGGCCGCCGATCTGGCCGCTCTGGAAGGTACCCCGGCCGGCCCGGCCCTCATCACCCAGCTCGGGCTGAAGTCGGGGCTGGTGCGCGCGATCCAGGTGTGCGCCGCGCTGGACCGGATTCTGCAGCTGTGCGTCGAGCATGCGACCTCCCGGGTCCAGTTCGGCCGCCCGCTGGCGAAATTCCAGGCCCTGCAGAACCTGGTGTCCGACATCGCGACCGAGGCGGCGCTCGCTCGGGCCACGACGGAAGCGGCGCTGAGTGCCGGGATGGCCAGTCAATGGTCGGGACCGAATCTCGGCTTCCTTGTCGCCGTCGCACGTTCGTGTGCCGGCCACGCGACCTCGGTGGTGGTGCGCAACGCACACCAGGTGCACGGAGCCATGGGCACCACCCGCGAGCACCGGCTGCACGAATTCACCCGGGCCGCGCTCGCCTGGCGTTCGGAATTCGGTTCGGTGGGGTACTGGGACCAGCAGGTCACCGACAGTGCGATGCACGCGAGCGCGGGCGGGCTGTGGAGCCTGATCACCGGTTGACTCGCGGGCACGTTCCACTGACCGGGCACCGGGTCTGTTGTCGGGACCACCCGCGGAGTTGACTGCTCCCATGGCAAACGACATCACGCTGCCCGAATTGCAGGAGTTCATCGCCGGCTTCTGGTACCACTACGACGAGGCCCACTACGACGTGCTGGTGGCCAGTTACGCCGAGGACGTTCGCTATCTGACCCGAAGCGATTCCGGCGCAAGCCCTTTCGAGGAGTTGATGTCACCGGAGCTCACCGGCCGTGACGCGGTGATGGAGTGGCTGTCCGAGCACCGCACGCAGAGCCCGTACCCGTTGCGCCACCACGCCACCAATGTGCACCGCACCGGCACCGACGGTGACGTGACCCGGGCTCGGTTCTACATCTTCGTCAACCAGATCGCCAACTTCGTGCCGTTCGCGGTGTCCAGCGGGGTCGTCGACGTCGGGGTCCGGCGCGGCGCCGACGGACTTCAGTTCACCGAGATGGACGTCGTCCTGGACGCCACCAACTCGGTCCTGCTGTCGGAGTTGGCCGCCGACAGCGCAGCGGGTTCGTGAGCGCCCGGGAATCGTTCGGCGGCGGGGTCGCCGTCATCACCGGAGCGGGCTCCGGACTGGGGGCCGGTTTGGCGCGCCACGCCGGCGGGCTGGGCATGACCGTGGTGCTGGCCGACATCGACGGGGCGGCGGCCGCCTCGGTGGCCGACGAACTGCGCGCGGCAGGCGGGTCCGCGGTCGACGTCGTCTGCGACGTCCGCGACCCCGACGCCGTGCGGGACCTTGCTGAGCGGGTGTACCGGGATATCGGGGCGGTGCGGTTGCTGGTCAACAACGCCGGCATCGAACAGTTCGGCTACCTGTGGGACACGCCGGTGGCCAACTGGCAGCGCATCATCGACATCAACGTCAGCGGCGTCTTCTACGGTGTGCGGGCGTTCCTGCCGAAGATGATGGCCACCGACGAGCGGGTGTGGGTGTGGAACATCGCGTCGGTCGGCGCGGTGGTGGCGATTCCGCTGCAGGCCCCGTACATCGTCAGCAAGCATGCGGTGCTGGCGCTGACCGAGTGCCTGTACCTGGAGGTCGAATCGACCGGGCACGGCCGTCACATCCACGTGCAGGCCGTACTTCCCGGCCCCGTGTCGTCCAACATCTTCGAGTCGGCCGGCGGAGTCGACCCCGGCGGGTGCGTGGACGTTCAGGCCGCCGAGGCGCAACGCTCGACAATGCTCGACATCAAGGCCACGGCCATGGACCCGCAGGAAGCCGCCGCGACGCTGTTCGAGCAGGCCACCACCGGACACTTCTACCTGCACACGCACCCCGAGGCGGTGGGCGCCGCGATGGCTGAGCGGGCCGATGTGCTTGCCGCGCAACGCTCTCCGACGCTGCGCCTCGAGAGCCGCTTCGAATCGACGAAGCACTGACACCGTGACGCCGGCACTGGATCCCGACGCCGCGGCGCGCGTGGCGGCCTTCGGTCCGATCGCGCCTATGCGGCAGCGCGGACTGGCCGCGGTGCGCGCCGGGCTGGAATCCGCCCCCCTGCCCGACGCGATGCCCGACATGGCCGCCATCGACGAGGCCGTCATTCCCGGTCCCGCGGGCGACATCCCGGCCCGGATCTACCGTCCCACCGCCGAAACCGGCGGCCCCGTGTCGGTTTATCTGCATGGCGGTGGACTCGTGATGGGCTCCAACCACTCCTTCGAACCCCTGGCGCGCGAGCTGGCGGCGGCGTCGGAGGCCGCCGTCGTGGCCGTCGAGTACCGGCTCGCCCCGGAGTCCCCGCCGCCCGCGCAGTTCGACGACGCCTACGCGGCCACGGAGTGGGTTTCGCGGAACGCGCCGCAACTCGGTGTCGATGCCGCACGGCTGGCCGTCCTCGGCGACAGCGCCGGCGGGTCGCTCGCGGCCGCCGTCGCGCTCGCCGCCCGCGACCGCGGCGGACCCCCGATCTGCGCGCAGGTGCTGCTGTATCCGGGGCTGGACCGCGACATGTCCGCCCCGTCGGTCACCGCACTGGCCGATGCGCCGATGCTGGCCCGCGACGACATCGACTACATGCACGCCCTCGTCGACGGCGACGCCGGCCCGCCCACCGACCCCTACCTGGTCCCCGCGTATGCCTCCGACCTGACCGGCCTGCCGCCGGCGATCGTGGTGACCGGCGGTTGCGACCCGATCCGCGATTGGGGCGAGCGCTACGCCGCCCGGTTGGCCGACGCCGACGTGCAGACCACCACCACCCGCTATCCGGGCGCCTACCACGGCTTTTTGATGCGCTCCGACGCAACGGCGCGGGGCCGGCTGGCTATCGCCGAGGTCGGCGCGCTGCTGTGCGCCAAATTTCGGCATCCGGTGCGCTTTGACGTCCCGATCACCGGACAGCCGTCGACCGCATTGCGTTGACGCTGCCCACAATCAAGCGATTCAGGATTGCAAAGGAGACTGCTGATGCTCACCGACGAGCGGCGGATGGAGCTTTCCGACGTATTGCGGCCCGCCGCACCGCCCCGCGAGATCGACAATGTGTACACCGACGACCAACGCGAGCGCCTGCTCGACGTCGTGCATTCCGAGGGTCCGTGGAAGCTGATCATCGCCCAGCATTTTGCGTCGCCCGACGAGCTGATGGCCACGATGAGCGGCGTCTTCCCGGAGGGTTTCACCCCTTCGCTGGACCTGTTCTTGACGCCGACCTTTCGCGGCTACCTGGCCAACTACGGCGCGGTGCTCTACCCGCAGCTGCACGACTGCTTCTACAACGAGCGGTTCCTCGAGATGGCCAAGAGCTACTGGAACGCTGAATACGCCAAGCCGCAGTTGATGCTGTTCAACATCAACGGGCCGTGCGCCAACCGCGACCCGGGCCATCTGGATTCGCCGAGCTTCCGCGGCGTGCGGCACGAGAACGCGCCCACGTGGCTGACCAGCGTAATGGGCAAATCCGGATTGTTCCGTGACTACCTGATCAAGATGGCGCAGGTGATCACCTGGTTCTCGCTCGATGACGGAAGCGGATTCACCTATTGGCCCGAGGGACCGTTGAAGGCGCCACGCCGTGTGCTGCCGCCGATCTACAACCGCGGTGTCGTGGTGCAGAACGAGATGATGGTGCACCGTGGTGAGGCCAACGGCCCACTGGACCAACAGGTTCCGGCTGGCCTGGCGTTCGACACCATGTTCACCGGCGACCCGGGTGACCGCGACCACTGGCTGCTGCAGAACGGTGGGGAGGTGATCGCCCGCCACCACACCGATGAGCTGCGCTTCCTGGTGCACTGGTCGGCCGAGGTGTTCTCCGACTACGAGGAGCTGAAGAAGAACATGGAAGGCTCCGATGACCTCACGGTGGACAAGGCCATCGACATGATGGTCGACGACCTCGCGGGCAAGGGCATCAAGCTCGATATCCCTGGCGAACCGCTGCACGACCCGGCGTTCATCGGCGCCCTGAACGCCGCCTACGACATCGGCGGGCCGACGGCTTACCCCGAAACAGCCCCGCTCAGCGCCTTCCAGCTGGCATGACCGAAAGGAGTTCGCTGATGGATCGTTTCGCCGACAGGCGGGTCATCGTCACCGGAGCCGGCTCGGGGATCGGACAGGCCACCGTCGCCCGGTTGCTCGACGAGGGCGGCACCGTCGTCGCCTACGACATCTCGGCGGACGGGTTGGCGGGCACGGCGGCGGCGGCTGAGGACGCCGGCACCGGGAAGCGCCTGACCACCGCCGTCCTCGACATCTCCGACGAGGACGCCGTGAGCGCCGCGGTGGATGCGGCCGTCGCCGAACTCGGCGGGCTCGAGGGGTTGGTCAACGCGGCCGCAATTCAGCGGTGCGCCAACACGCATGAGCACCCGCTGGCCGACTGGAACGCCACCCTTGCGGTGAACCTGACGGGCACCTTCCTGATGACTCGTCAGGCGCTTCCGGCGCTGCTGACTTCCGGCCGCGGCGTCGTGGTCAACTTCACGTCCACCGCGGCGTCATTCGCTCACCCCTACATGGCGGCCTACGCGGCCAGCAAGGGCGGGGTGTTGTCGTTCACGCACTCCCTTGCGCTGGAGTATTCGAAGCGGGGGTTGCGCGCGGTCAACATCCAACCCGGTGGCGTGGCCACCGCGCTGGCGCTGAGCACGCTGGACAAGATGCCCGAGGGTTACGACTTGGGGCTGTGGGCCAAGCAGACACCGCTGCTGCACGGCAGCGAGAACGAAATCCTGGGTGACCCGAGTGCGGTGGCCGCGGTGGTCGCCATGGTGGCATCCGACGACGGCTCGTTCATCACCGGCACCGAAATCCGGATCGACGGCGGCGCGCACGCCTGACGTGCAACATGCCGTTCCGGAGCTTCAACTGCCCTGTGCACGTTTGCACAGCGATGCCCCCTCCTGCCTTGGTTACCACGGCTACCCGCGCCGCGTCGCTCGCGGCGCTTCGGCGTTCGAGCCCCGGTCGAATGTCGCAATGATGGCTTGAGTGGCCGACCGCCACGCAACGTGCAAATCGCGCAGTGTTTCGGAGTCGTCGGTCGGTATCGCCGCGGTGATAAGTTGCGCGGCTTCGAAACTGAACCCGCTGCCCAGTGGCACCACCGCGGCGGCAAGATCAGACAATCGGCCGACGAGTCGAAACATACCCGCGCTCATCGGTACCCGACGTATGCGCCGTGCCGACCCTTGTTCGATCGCCGAGATCATCGCATCGAACGTCAGCATCTGCCCACCGCACAGATAACGCCGCGGCCCGCGCCCCGGCCGCATCAGGCGCTCGTGGACGTCGGCGACATCGCGAACGTCGATCATCTGCATGCCGGCACTGCGCAGTCTCGGTGCGACCCGAAACCGGACCATGGTCCCCCAACCTTGCTCGGTGATACCAGGTGGTGTGTGCAGCGCCGGCCCGACCACACTGGACGGATAGGTCACCACCACTGGCGCACCTCGACGCTGCAGCTCGCGCGCAACTCTGTCGGCATAGGACTTCGTCCGCGCGTAGGCCGACCGACCTTGGGCCGTAGGCGAATCCGGTCCGATTATCCGCCCCGGTGGCGGGAACAGCGCACTGTAGCTCGACACCAGGACAATCGGGTCGAGCCCCAGCGCCACACCGCGACGCATCACCCGCTCGGCGGCGTCGGCGTTGATATCCCACATCAATCGCTCACGCCGGTTGTCGGTGCCCACCACGCCCGCGCCGTACAGCACAGCGTCACAACCCTCCAGCAACGCATCGATAACCCCCGGCGCCCGAAGATCGGCGCGCAGTACCGATACCGGCCCCGCGGAAGCGAACCGGCCCATCAGCACATCGTTAGACCAGTGCGGCTCCACAAGTAGCTTCACGCTGTGCCCAGCGGCGAGCAGCGCGCTGACGATATGAGCGCCGAGGTAACCCGTTCCGCCCGTCACCGCAATGTGCATCAGAAGCTCTATTCGGCCACTATTCGGCCTGGACGATCGTGAGCTCTCCCGCCGCTACGGCGTCCTCGATCGAATGGCGCAAGCCCGAACATGCCAGGAACAGCTCCTGGCGGTTGCCGGCGAAGCGATCGGCTTCGCGGCGCTCGGCGCACCGCTTCGTCGCGTCGGCATCCCACTGCACGCTGGTCTGATTCCAGCTGCTTTTGCGGACCAGGACCCGTGCCCCGCAGGTGCGACATGCGACGGAAACCATGGGCATGTCGTCGAGGCGATTGTCGGCCCTGCCGGCCCCAGCCGGCTTCATCACACCGAGCCGGTGGTGGCCGCCTGTGCCGCCATATTCGCCTCGACCTCTTTCATCCACGTCTCGTAGGGTCGCGTGGTATCGAGTTCGAACTCGAAGCGGTCCACCATGTCCGGTTGCACGTCACCGACGTCGACGTAGAACTGCTGGTACCAGCGCCGCAGCTGGTAGACCGGCCCGTCCTCCTCGACCAGCAGCGGATTGTCGATGCGTGCCTTGTTCCGCCAGATCTGCACATCCTGTTCGAATCCCAGCTTGACGAAGTCGCCGAGGCCGACGGCCGTCTGCATGGCGAGGTCATCGGGCAGCGTGGCCGACTTCTTGACGATGATGCCATATTGCAGCACAAAGGAATTCGCATCGATTGGATAGTGGCAGTTGATGAGTACGGTGTGGTGATCGGCCTCCGCGTAGTGATAGGTCAGGTCGTCGATCATGA
Source organism: Mycobacterium cajalii (assembly GCF_045809005.2). Taxonomy (NCBI): domain Bacteria; kingdom Bacillati; phylum Actinomycetota; class Actinomycetes; order Mycobacteriales; family Mycobacteriaceae; genus Mycobacterium; species Mycobacterium cajalii. The sequence continues at coordinate 2,918,151 of NZ_CM141436.1, read as the reverse complement.
AGGACGGACCCCAGTACGAGGCCACGGAGGTGGTACCGAGCATCTGCGCACCCTCGGTGCCGCCGAGGTCCGGGCGGCCCGCACTGTTCATGTACTGCGTCGCCACGTGTCCTTCGAAGATGTTCTTGAAGTACGTGGGCAGCGATCCGTGAATATAGAAGAAGTGCGCCATGTCCACGACGTTGTCGATGATTTCGCGGCAGTTGGTGTGGACCACGGTCGTGTACCAGTGCCAGTCGGTCCATTCGTCGCTCATGGCACCCTCGATCCGAGGGATCGTCACCTCCGGTGGGGGCGGATTGCCTTCGGGGTCGTTCCACACGAACAACATGCCGTCCTGTTGCAGGGTGGTCCAAGACCGGGTGCGGGCAAGCCTGGGGGTGCGCCTGCTGTACGGCACCTGCTTGCAGCGTCCGTCACCGCCCCAGCGCCAGTCGTGGAACGGGCATGCGATCTCATTGCCCTTGACCTCGCCCTCGGACAGGTCGCCGCCCATGTGGCGGCAGTAACCGTCGAGCACATTGACCCTCCCGTCGGCGCCGCGGAAGACGACGAGCTTTTGTCCGAAGGCGTTCACGGTATGCGGCTTGCCGTCGCCGAATTCCCGGAGCAGACCCAGACAATGCCAGCCGCGGGCGAACCGCGCCGGCGCGGCATCCGCTTCGATGACTCGGATTTGGTCGGATTCAGACTGCGACGTCATAACGCCTATTCAACCCCCATAACGCCGATTTGGGTGGCCTGTTGTTCCACTCATCAGGAAGGCTCTTCCTTTGCAGCAGCGCCCGGGCCTACCGTTTCATTCGTGACCGCGCACAGCTCGACGATTCCCGCTGGCCTATCGGTGACCGACACCTGCGTTGACCTACTGGTTGTCGGCTCGGGCACGGGCATGGCGGCTGCACTGGCGGCTCATGAGCTCGGCCTGTCGGTGTTGATCATCGAAAAATCGTCGTGTGTGGGCGGCTCGACCGCCCGGTCCGGTGGTGCGCTGTGGCTGCCCGCCGGCCCGGTGCTGCAGGAAGCTGGGGCAAACGACACGAGCGAGCGGGCTGCCCTGTACCTGGATTCGGTGGTTGCCGGCTCGGCACCCGCGCAACGTTCCGCCGGGTTCCTGACGCACCTGCCCGCGACCGTCGACATGCTGGCCCGCACCACTCCACTGCGGCTTTTCTGGGCACGTGAGTACTCCGACTACCACCCCGAGGCTCCCGGCGGCAGCGCGGCCGGACGTACCTGCGAATGCCGGCCGTTGAATACCTCGATCCTGGGTGAACACCGCGCCCGGCTGCGGCCCGGGGTCATGGAGGCCGGCATCCCGGTTCCGACGACGGGCGCCGACTATCGCTGGATGAATTTGATGGCCCGGGTGCCACGAAAGGGAATCCCGACGATAATCAAACGATTAGCCCAGGGCGTGGGCGGGCTGCTGGTGGGCCGCCACTACGCGGCAGGCGGCCAGGGTCTGACGGCCGGCCTGTTCGCGGGCGTGCTGCGAGCGGGAATCCCGGTGTGGACCGATACCACGCTGCTGCGCCTCACCGGCGATTCCGACCGTGTCAACGGCGCGATCGTGGACCACGCCGGCCGTGAACTCACGATCACTGCCCGGCGCGGCGTGGTGCTGGCCACAGGTGGGTTCGACCACAGCATGGACATGCGGTGGAAATTTCAGTCCGAATCACTGGGCGCCAACCTGAGCCTGGGCGCCGAGAGCAACACCGGTGACGGGATCCGAGCGGCTCAAGAACTCGGCGCCGACATCGATTTGATGGATCAGGCGTGGTGGTTCCCCGCTGTTGCGCCGCTACCCGGAAAAGCGCCGGTGGTGATGCTCGCCGAACGATCGCTCCCAGGCTGCCTCATAGTCGACCAGGACGGCCACCGCTTCGCCAATGAATCAACTGACTACATGTCTTTCGGCCAGCGACTGCTCGAACTGGAACGCGCGGGAACGCCGGTCGAAACCATGTGGATTGTCTTCGACCAGCAGTACCGCAACAGCTATGTCTTTGGCGCCGAGCTGTTCCCGCGCATGAGAATCCCACAACCGTGGTACGACGCGGGTATCGCAGTGCGCGCTGACAGCCTCGCCGGGCTGGCCCCCCAAATCAACGTTCCCGTCGTCGATTTCACCGCCACGATGACCCGCTTCAACGAAAACGCTGCTGCTGGTGTGGATCTTGACTTCGGTCGGGGACGCAGCGCCTATGACCGGTACTACGGCGATCCGACTGTGACGCCGAACCCGAACCTGCGTCCGTTGGTCAAAGGCCCGTTCTACGCGGTGAAAATGGTGCTCAGCGACTTGGGAACTTGCGGCGGGCTCAAAGCCGACGAGCGGGCGCGGGTCTTGCGCGAAGATGGCGGTGCCATTGCAGGCCTATACGCGATCGGCAACACCGCCGCCAACGCGTTTGGAACGACGTACCCGGGGGCGGGTGCAACGATCGCGCAGGGACTGGTGTACGGCTACATCGCGGCCCGCGACGCGGCTGAGGCCAACTAGTGGTGATCGCGAGCGCGGCGGAGCCAGGCGAAGCGGGTCACCACCGTTCGGGCTAGTCGGCTTCCCGCTTGGCTTCGACCTGCTTCTCAACTTCTCGCCAATAGCCCGGTGCGGGACGTGGCTTTCCGGTGCCGCCTTTGGCGGCGTTTGCGATGATGGAGTCCGCCTCGTCGATGTCCTTCATCAATTCCAGCGCGAATTCGCGTTCGGCGGCGTAGTACTTAGCGGCCCAACGCAGAGCGATGACTGAATACGCCCACGCGGGCTCCGCCTCGGCCCCTTCGGCGTCCTCGACCGCTTTGCGATGTCGAGCCTCGGCGTACGCGACGTGCTCCTGCAGCAGTTCCTTGAGCCGGGCCGGGTTGCTGAGATGACCGAAGGTCACCCGCAGCAGGACACTGTGCTTGAGCACCGGCGGGTCCACCGGGGCGTTGTTGGTCCAGTCGGTCACGGCAGCCATCCCGGCCGGCGTGATCTTGTAGAGCCGGCGGCTGCGGGTGCCCTCGTCGCGGTCGACCCGCGAGGTGACCAGACCCAGGCCCTCGAGCTTCTTGAGCTCCGTGTAGATCTGGCTGTATGACGGGCTCCAATAGTAGAGGTCGACGCTCCAGTCGATCCACTTCTTGAGGTCGTATCCCGAGACTTCCTCTTCGTAGGACATCATTCCGAGCAGTGCCCAACTCGTGGCGGCGAGTGTCGCCTTTGTCGGGCTTGTGCCGGGGGCGTCCATCCGGCCAGGTTAGCAACACCGCGCGCCGGCTCGCGTGACATCGACCACTGGCCGGGACACCCCGCGTGGCGCCCTTTCGGGCTATCGCCGCGGCGCCTGACTGTGCACCACCCGGCGGGCGGTCCTCGGCGGCCAGGTCGTCGACTCGCACACAGGGATGTTCCCGCACGGCCGACAGCGCGGGTCCTTCGCCCGTCCTGGGCCGTGGGCACGGTGCGGGCCGCCCGTTGGGCGAGCTGGTCGAGAACCGCGCGGATGTCCGCGGACGTCTGATGCTGTAGGTCGCGCACCCATTCGGCCAACTGTCGCAGGGTGGCCTGCGCGGGTGTCGGGGCTTAGTGCAGATCCGTTACGCCTGAGTCCAGTTGAGTCGTACCCTTATGCGCTACCTGTTCAACGCCGAGTCGATTCGTCTGGCTTGCCTCTCCGAGGCGAACGCCTCGACCTGTCCGACCGGTCAAGCGCCCGCCACAGCGCGAATCAAACCCCCGACGCCCGACATTCAACCGCTGTTCGACGAACCCCGAACTCGCGAGCGTGGCGAGAAACCATAGATATCCGATTCCTCATCGGAACCGCAACCCCCGCTTGCCAACCCAGAGCACCGCCGCCCCGGCGCCGGCCAGCCAGACCCCGACCGCGGTGCCCAGATGCACGAAACTCTTGGTGTCGCGCCCGAATATCGGCCAGATGAGCTTGGGCACATCGCTCCACAGGACGCGATGCTCGACCCCGCCCATCGGGTCTGCGACGTAGTACAGGCCATACGGCAGCGCCAGGGCGAACAACCATCCGGCGGTGCGCCAACCGTCGTGCCGCCTCCGCCACCGCCGGAACAGGGACTGGACGCTGACCGGGTGCAGCACCGAGATCAGGCTGCCGACGCCCAGCCAGGACACGATCGGCACCGCGACGGTGGGGACGATGATCGCAAGGCGGGCAGGCGCTTCCAGCCACAGCGTCAACGCCGCCGCCGCCGCCAACGTGGGCAGACCGACGATCGCGAGCAGGGCGAGGTTCTTGATCAACAGCATCCGCCAGAACGGGACCCCGTCGGCCAGCCCCTGCAGGACGCGGTGGTGGTCGGCGCCGAGCAGGTTGGTGGTGGTGACGTCGGCGAGGATGAACGAGGAGAAGTAGGTGATCACCATGACCACCCAGTCGTAATGGCGGCCGGGAGGCAGCGTGAGCGGCTGAATGACCAACCATCCCGCGGCGAGGACGAGGTTTGCCGCGACGCCCGTCAACCAGGTGCGCGGCGGGGTGAACGCCCAGCGAATCTCGGCGCGCACCGCCGGCCACAATGGCCGCCGGAAGTCGCTCGCCGCCCGCCCGGCCGCGGCCGGACGCGGCGTGGTCGCGCACACCGCTGCGCGCGCGCCACCATGGAGGCGCCGGGTCACGAGCCCGGGAAGTTCACATCCTTCGTGACCGACTCCCACTCGTCGATCGACGCCGTCGTCGCGGCGATCTTGTCGCGCATCGCCTTGAGGACGTCGCGGCCCAGCAACAGCCGCAGCGGCGGCTCCTCGAGCCCGGTCACCATCAGCACCGCCTCGGCCACCTTGCGCGGGTCGCCGGGCAGATGTTCGGCGAACTGTTTGATCAGGTCTTTGCGCGCCGCCACGTCGGCGTAGTCGGCGATCGGGGTGCCCGACTCCTTCATCGACCGCGTCGCCCAATCGGTGCGGAAGGCGCCCGGCTCGATGGCGGTCACCTTGATGCCCAACGGCCGCACCTCGGTGGCCAGCGCCTCGGTCAGCGCCTCCAGCGCGAACTTCGTCGACGAGTAGTACGCGTTGGGCGGGTTGGCCACCAGGCCGGTCATCGACGAGATGTTGACGATGTGGCCCGAGCCGCGGGCTCGCATGGCCGGCAACACCGCCTTGATCATGTCGACGGCGCCGAAGTAATTGACGTCGAACAACTTTCGGACCTCGACGTCCTCGCCTTCCTCGACCGCGGCCAGGTAGCCGTGACCGGCGTTGTTGACCAGGACGTCGATGCCGCCGAACGCCTCGTCGGCCGCGGCGACTGCCGCCGCGATCTGGGCCGGGTCGGTCACGTCGAGGGCGAGGGCCAGTGCCCGGTCGCCGAACTCGCCGGCGAGACCGGCCACCGACTCGGCCCGGCGCGCGGTCACCACTACGCTGTGACCCTCGGCGAGCGCGGCGCGCGCGATCTCGCGGCCAAAACCTGTGGAACACCCGGTGACCAGCCAGCGCGCCATCTAGGTGGCTGGTGTCGAACGGCCATTGTGGGGGCGCTGGTTGACCGGTCGGGCTATTGGGCGATGCTCGTGTGGTCGTGAGCGGTTCCTAGCTCAGGTGAATTCGGTTGTCGGGATTGGCGATTCCGTTGCTTGGCTGGTCTACAGGCGGTCCTGGTGGGCCGGTTGGCATCGCCGACCGGCCTCAGGTCGTGGCGGCGGCCCAGTTTGCGCCTTCCCGGTGTAATCCGAGCACACCCAGGCGTGCGAGGTTGATCGCGGCGGCCAGCAGGGAGAAATCGGCGGCGACCTTGGTGGTGCCGCGCACGCGCGCACGGCGGCCGCCGTGGCGGCGGCGCATCAGGTGGCCGATCTTGCGTTCCACTTTCGGCCGGGTGGCCTTGTAGTCGGCGACCCAGCCCGGATCTGCTTGGGTGGTGCGAGCACGGGTGAGTTCGGCCTCGTAGCGGCTGATCGCGATGGTGCGCCCGGCGGTTGAGCTGGTGCACTGCTCGGCCAGTGGGCAGCAGGCGCAAGCCGGGCCGAACACCGCGTTGCCGCCGCCGCCCTTGGCCGGGCGGATCGGCACGGTCACCGCGCCCGGGCAGGTGACCGTGCCGACGTCGAGGTCGATGACGAAGCGGTCCTTGGCGTAGCGGCCACCCGGCGCGGTCGGTGGCTGCACCTTGGTGAAGATTTCCGCGCCCGCGGTTTCCAACACGGCCAGCAGTTTGCCCGCACCGTAGGCGGCGTCGCCGTAAACCGCCGGGCATCGCTGGTCTTGGGCTCCGCACACGCTGGGGGCGCTCCCGTCGCCATCACCATCACCGACCGCGCTGGCCGCGGTCGTCGTGCCAGCACTTGCACCGAGGCTCGAGTCGTCCTGAGGATCAACGCAATCTCCGTCGGCGGTGTTGGTGTCGCTGGTCACCGGAGTGGGTAGGTCGCCGGCCAGCAGGTCGGTGGCGGGTTGGGCGTCGCCGGCGTTGCCGGCGGTGACTTCGGTGGCGGTGATGATCTCGGCGTCGGGGTCGATCGCGATGTGACCCTTGTATCCGTCGAAACCCCGCGCGGAGGTCTTGTGGCCGTGGCGTGCCTGCGGGTCCACCGTGGAGATCACCCGATCGGCGGCCACACGGCGCGCGATGCGGAATATCCCGTCGGCGGCGTCTTGGTCGAGGTCCTGGCCGACCACGGTGGCCAACAGTTTGGCCGCCTTGTCCACCTCGGGCTTCAGCGCCTGCTCATCCAGGCAGGCCAGCAGCGCAGACGCGTCGCGGGCCAGCGCGTCCACCAGCGCCTCGCGCGCCGCCACGTCGTCGTAGTCACACACCGGTTTGCCGGCGCTGACGTAGTCGTCGTCGCGGGACAGCCGCGCCCGCAGCGCGGGTTGCAGCTCCGCGCCGGCGACCGCCAGCAGTCCCCGGATCGCCGAGCGGATCAATGTGACCGTGTCCATGGTGGCCACCGCGTCATACAGCGGGGTCGAGTCCAGCACCCGCTTACGGCCCACCAGCCCGGCCGCCTTGGCCGCTTGCAGGGTGACCTCAAAGATCCGGTCCGGGCGATCCGAGCGGGCCAGCCTCGCGCGCATGTCCACCAACACGGTGTGCACAAACCCCGGATAATCGAAGTCCAGCCCGCCCGCGGCATACTTCCACCGCGCGTCGAACGCGAACCGATCCACCGCCTCCCGATCCGAAAGCCCCTCGATGCGCTGCAACACCATCACCACCGCCACAATCATCGGCGGCACGCTGCGCCGGCCGACATCGGTGAACAAGTCGGCGAACATTTCATCGCCGAACAAGTTGAAGCACTCCCGGTGCAGCACGCTGTAAATCGAGTCCGGCGCCACCCGGCCCTCGCAGAAATCCACCGTCGACCGCCACAAATCCGCCTGTTTCGGCGTCAAACCCAAACTCACCCAACCATTCTCGCCGACCGCACCCGATTACCCGGTCAACGCCACGCGAAAAACACCAGCCACCTAGGCCGTCCCTTCCGGCAGGCGCCGCAGATACCCCGCGCGCCGCTCGGTGAGCTGTGCCGCCCGCTGCTGCGGGCTCACCCGCGCCAGATGTGGCACCTCGGAGTCGAGCCGGTCCAGCGTGACGACCCTGCCGCGCGCGCCCAGGGTCTCCCGCGGACCGGCCTCGCCGAACTCGGCCATCCGCAGCGTCAGGATGCCCTCGCGCAGCCCGTCGGAGTCGATCCAGTTCGCGACGCCGGGATCGGCCGGCGCGATCACGTAGGTGTAGCTGCCGTCCGCGTTGGCCACCGACTGCGCCTTGTTCAGGCTGCCGGTGCGGTCCACGATGTCCAGGGTGGTGCCCCAGATGTTGCTCAGCGGCACCGTGAAGTACTCGGCGCCGCCGTCGTTGAGGTCGACGACGAAGGCCTCGTCCTCGGCGAGATCGAAGCGTCCCATCACGTAGACCTGGTTGCGCATCGCGCCGACCTTGTCGGCCGACCAGGCCAGGTCGAAATGGTTGGGCGGCATCTTGTACACGCCGTGGCTGAGCTTCCCGGTGAAGTCGGCGAAGTACGCCATCATCGCCGTGGTGGCCTCGGCCTGCTCGTCGAGGGTACGTGCGGGCGCTCGTGATGGTCCGCCGAGCCGTTCGACGCTGAGCTGGTTCGGATCGTCCCGGCCCCAGTCCAGCAGCACGTCGCGGATGTAGAACTCGTGCGCGGCGGGCGACGTCTGCACGTGGTTGGGCCGCCCGCCGGCCGCCCGGGCGTCGACGGTGATGGTGAAGCTGCCGTCGGAGTCCACCTGCATGGTCCGCCCGTTGAGCACGTCGACGGTGCCCATGTGGGCGTCCCAGAGCGTGAAGTAGTTCTCGGTCATGCGGTGCTCGCCGACGCGGCCGCGGATCTCGTAGCGTTCGTCTCCCGATATCGGGATCACCCGGTACACGCTGTCGGGATTGTCGATGCCCCAGCGTGATCCGGGGATGCGGCGGCCGTTGACGGGATGGGCTAGCCGGGTGATGCAGCTGACCTTGGGCCGCAGCTTGTCCTGGTTGGACGACCAGATCGCCGCGGAGAACATCACCTCGGCGAAGGCGTCGTCGAACCGCTCGCGCATGGAGTCGGATGCCTTGGCCCGGCCCAGCCAGGTCTGCGCCACGGTGCGGTAGGCCGCCTTGACTTCTGGGTGCTCGGTCAGCTCCAGCGCCGCCAGTTCCTGTTCGTGCTGAGATGTGGTCGCGATCGGGTCGTCAGGCATGGACCTCTCCTCACTGGTTCCGAAACCGCTTGTTGTACAACGTGAACCGTTCGTCGACCTGCTCGGGGTGCAGGCCGTAGGCCGCCAGCCCGTAGGGGGACCGCGGCGCCTCGCGGGGACGCTCGGCCAGACAGCGCCGCATGGCGGCCTCCGCCTCGGCGGTCAACGGCAACCCGACGTCGTCGTAGACGCGGGCGACCTGGCCGATCGGGTCGGCCACGGCGTCGTCGAACGCGATGTCGGTGACGCGCGCGGCGTCATCGGTCCATCCGTCGCGGACCGCCATCGCACGATCGTTGGTCCAGCCCATGCGCTGCAACCACTGCGCGCCCACCCGGTGCGGGTCGACGGTGTCGGCGTGCATCGCGTGCAGGGTCGCGTTCAGGCCGGCTCCGGACGCGATCGTGGTGCGCGGGTCGCGGTGCATGTGCACGATGTGCAGATCCGGGAATCGGGCACGCAGCAGGTCCAGGTAGCCCAGATGCGCCGGCGACTTGAGCACCCAGAGCTCACCTCTCGCCCCGGTCCGGCGTTTCTGCCACTGCAGGAACTGCAGCATGCGGTACAGGTAGTCGTAGGCGGGCGTGAAATCCTGCTCGTCGATCCAGGACCGGTAGACCGGCAGGTGCGCACCGGATTCGGGAACGTGCGACAGGAACGCGTCGGCCAGGAAGACGATCTCCTCCTCGGCCTCCCGGGCGTACATCGGGTGGATGGCGAACAGCTCCGGCGCCAGTTCCCGGGACTTGGCCTCCCGGGCTTCGGCCACCGCGATGCGGGGATCGACACCGGTGAACCGGTGGTCGAGGCGTGGCGCGACCTCCACGACCTCCCAGCCGTGGGCGCAGTAGAAACGCGGGTCGGCGGCCAGGAGTCGCTGCAGCAGGGTGGTGCCGCTGCGCATCATGCCCACCACGACGACGGGCGCGACCACCCGCTCGTCGAGGATCTCGGGGTTCCGGCGGATCCATTCCTGGGCACGCAACCGCATGCGCAGGCTGTGTACGATGCCCGACCGCAGGATGTGGGCCCCGACGGCGTTGAGGTCGGCTTGGGCGTAGTCGTCCAGCAGCACGCCCAGCGGGTCTTCGAAATCCCCCGGCCCCCAGTCGGTCAGGGCCTCTTTGCGCTGCGCGTCGGCCAGCACGCCGGCGGCATCGAAGGCGTCCGGGTGAGGCACGGGCTCAGAACTTCAGGTGCCGGCTGACGTCGCCGACCTGGTCGACGAACATCGTGCGGGTGTCGAACCACCACGCCCCGTCGACCCGGTGAAAGGTGTCCTTGTAATGCCCGGTCACGACCACCTGCAGCGGCAGCTCGGGGGTGGCCTGGGTGACGCAGTAGTAGGACGTGCTGCGGGCGGTGCCGCCGGCCTCGTCGATGTGCAGTTGCACGTTGGTGGTGTTGTGGTGGGTCTTCGGGGTGCCGTCGGAGTAGATGCGCGTGGCCATCTCGTACATCTGCCGCACCCCGGCCGATCCGGTGAACACCGTCTCGGGCGGGCCGTTCTCGACCCCGCAGATGCGGCCGTGGGCGAAGAGGCCCGCGACGGCGTCGAGGTCACCGGCGTCGATCAGCTCGGCGTAGCGATAGATCAGGTTGGTGATCTCAATGGCGCTGTCATTCACTCGGGCTCACTCCTGCCTGGCGACCGTCGCAGACCATCGTGGCAGAGCCGGCCTTACTTTCATAGAACCAACCATTACTCTGATCGCGTGGCAGCACCGTGGACGCCGGGCCGACTCGGCGACTTGACCGGCAAACGGGTGATCGTGACCGGCGCGACCAACGGCGTGGGCCTGGGCACGACGCGCGCCCTGGCCAGGGCCGGCGCCCACGTGATCCTGGCCGTACGCAACACCGAACTCGGTGCGCAACGCGCGGCAGAAGTCGGCGGCTCGACCTCGGTGGTCGAGCTCGATCTCGCCGACCTGTCGTCGGTGCGCGCGTTCCCCGGCCGGATCGACGGGGCCGTCGACATCCTGGTCAACAACGCCGGCACCCTCACCGACCACCGCACCGAGACCGCCGACGGATTCGAGACGACGCTGGCCACCAACCTGCTCGGACCGTTCGCCCTGACCAACCTGCTGCTGCCGCGGGTGCGCTCGCAGATCATCAACGTCGGCTCCGACGCGCACCGCACGGCGACGCTGCGGCTCGACGACCTGCAGCTGCGCCACGGCTGGACCAGGCTGGGCGCCTACGCGCAGTCCAAGCTCGCGGTCATGCTGTGGGGGCTCGAGCTGGACCGCCGGCTGCGCGCCGCCGCATCGCCGGTCGTCACCCAGCTCACCCACCCGGGCTGGGTGGCCTCGAACCTGTCGCACCTGTCGGACTTCCCGCTGATGACGCTGGCGCACCGCAGCGTCAAGGCGCTGGCCGACCGGTTGGGCAACGACATCGACCAAGGGGCGGCGCCCACCCTGTACTGCATCAGCGAACCCCTGCCGCCGGGCAGCTACGTCGGGGTCAGCGGCTGGTTCGGCCTGCGCGGCGGCCCCGTCCTGATCGGCCGCTCGGAGCTGGCGTGCGACTACGACACGGCCGCCCGCCTGGTGGCCTTCGCCGAAAAGGCAACCGGCACAACGATGGAGGTCTAGCCGTGAGTGAATCCGGGCGGGAACTGGCGAACACCGTCGCCGTCGTCACCGGGGCGGGGCGCGGCCAGGGACGCAGCCACGCCGTGGCGCTGGCCGGGCAGGGCGCCGACATCATCGCCGTCGACCTGTGCGCCGACATCGACGCGATCCCCTACCCGCTGGCCACCAAAGCCGACCTCGACGAGACCGTGCGGCTGGTCCGGGCGGCCGGCGGCAGGGCGGTGCCCGTCGTCGCCGACGTCCGCGACCTCGAACAGCTGGAGGCCGGGGTGCGGTCCGGCGTCGACGAGCTCGGCGAGATCGACATCGTCATCGCCAACGCCGGCGTGGTGGCGATCGGTGACACCCAGCCCCGCGCCGAACCGGTCTTCGACGCGATCGTCGACACCAACCTCAAGGGCGTGTGGAACACGCTGGTGGCCACGGTGCCGTCGATCGTCCGCAAGGGCCGCGGCGGGTCGGTCGTCCTGGTCAGCTCGTCGCAGGGCCTGACCGGCCGGGGCGGGGACGGCAGCGCCGCCATGTTCGCCTACGCCGCCTCCAAGCACGGCGTGGTCGGGCTCATGCGCTCGGCGGCCAATGCGTATGCGCCGCACAAGATCCGGGTCAACTCGGTACATCCGGGCGGCGTCGCCACCCCGATGATCCTCAACGATTTCGTCGTCAGACAGATGACGGAGAATCCGAACCCCGCGCTGTCCCAGACTTTGCTGCCCGACGCGTCGCTGGTCGATCCGCAGGACGTCACCGACGCCGTGCTGTGGCTGGTCGGCCCCCGGGCGCGCTACGTGACGGGCGTGTCGATACCCGTGGACGCCGGCCACGTCGTCATGTAGCCACCAACGCCCCCGGACGGCTTACTAGAACGTGTTACAGTTTGCCGATCGCGGCCGCCGGCACGGGCATCCCGGCGTCGCGTCGAGGAGGCCACGCATGAATTGCGCTGTCGGCGAGCGCGTTCGGTTGCGTCGATGAGCACGACGAAATCGCGGTCGCTCGCCATCATCGGCGTCGCCTACGCCGCCGCCGCCGCCGTCGCCGTCGCCTGGCTGGCCTGGGGGCCGACGACGGGCAGGCTGTGGTCGGACACCCTCGTGGCCGACGTGCTGGCGACGGCGGTGGTGTTCGCCTTCAGTCGCGGATTCCGCAACTCGAGCTGCTACGACGCCTATTGGAGCGTCATCCCGCCGCTGCTGACGTTCTACTGGTGGAGCCAGGCGGGAACGGATCGCCTGCGCTGCTGGCTCGTCGCGGCGCTCGTCCTGGTGTGGGCGGTGCGGCTGACCGCCAACTGGATCTACGGATTCCCGGGACTGCAACACGAAGACTGGCGCTACCAGATGTTCCGGCAGCGGGCCGGAAGATGGGAATTCGCCGTCGATCTGGTCGCCATACACCTCATCCCGACCCTGCAGGTCTTCGCGGGCATGCTGCCGGTCTACGTCTGCGTGACGCGTCGAGGCGGTGACCTCGGATGGCTCACGGCGGTCGCGTTCGCGGTCGGTGTCGCGGCGGTGGCCTTCGAGTCCGTCGCCGATGTGCAGTTGCACCGGTTCGTGCGCAGCCGCCGGCCCGGCGATGTGATGGACCGAGGGCTGTGGCGGTGGTCGCGGCACCCGAACTACTTCGGCGAGTTCGCCTTCTGGGTCGCCCTGGCGCTGTTCGGCGTCGCGGCCGCGCCGGCGGACGCGTGGTGGCTCTTCGGCGGTGCGCTGGCGATGCTGGCGATGTTCCTGGGCGCGAGCATCCCGATGATGGAACAGCGCAGCCTGCAACGCCGGCCGGACTACCAGCGCGTCATCGACCGGGTATCGCGGTTCGTGCCGATGCCGCCGCACCGGGCTGCGACATGAGCCGCCGGCGCGTCGTGATCGCCGGCCTGGGCGACGTCGGTGTGCTGACCGCGATCCGCCTCTCCCGCCACGCCGAGGTCACCGGGATCTCGGTCAAACCCGGCCTGGTCAGCGGTCAGGAACTCGGTGTCCGGCTCGCCCGCCCCGCGGACTGGGCCCGCGACTACTGGATCCCGTTCGACCGGTTCCGCCGGCTGGAATCGGTGCACACGCTTCAGGCCGCGCTGACCGGAGTGGACCTGGCGGCCCGCACGGTCACGGGCCGGCGCGAGGATGGCGCGCCGATCGCCGTGGAGTACGACGCGCTGGTCATCTCCACCGGGGTGACCAACGGGTTCTGGCGCCGGCCCACGCTGCAGTCGGCCACCGAGATCGGGGCGGACCTGCGCGCCGCGCACGCCCGGCTGGCCGCCGCCGGATCGGTGATCGTCGTGGGCGGCGGCGTCGCCGCGGTCAGCAGCGCCGCCAACATGGCAACCACCTGGCCCGGCAAGCGCATCGACCTCTACTTTCCCGGCCAGCGGGCCCTGCCCGCCTACCACCCCCGAACCTGGCGACGCATCCAGGGCCGGCTGACCGACCTCGGCGTCGGCCTGCATCCCGGGCACCGCGCCGAGATTCCCGACGGATTCGCCGGCGACGAGATCACCGCCGACCCGGTCCGGTGGAGCACCGGGCAGCCTCCGGCTTGCGCCGCCGCGGTGCTGTGGGCGATCGGACGGGTACGGCCCAACACCGGCTGGCTGCCGCCCGAACTGCTCGACGAGCACGGCTTCGTGCGCGTGACGCCGGAACTGCGGGTGCCCGGTCAGCGGGGCGTGTTCGCCGTCGGCGACGTCGCGGCCACCGACCCGCTGCGCAGCTCGGCCCGCAACCGTGGGGACGCGCTGGTGGCCCGCAACGTCCGCGCCGAATTCGCGGGCCGGCGCCTGCGCGGCTACCGGGCGCCGGGCCGGCGGTGGGGCTCGCTGCTGGGGATCCAGCCCGACGGGCTGGAGGTGTTCCTGCCGAGCGGGCAGGCCTTCCGCTTGCCGCCGTGGTCGGTGCAACGGGTGGTGATGCCGGGGTTGGTCCGGTGGGGCATGTACCGCGGGGTCCGCGCGAACGACCCGCTCGGCTAGACGACGCAGCGCGTCACCTCCCGCACCGTCCCGCGAGCAGCCCCCGACGCGGCACGGCTACCATCGCGTCAATGCGATTCCGGCCCGTTCAGAACGGGAAGACTGGGCGGGTGAGCAATCCCGGAGTCGACGCGTTCGAGAAGCTGGTGGCGCAGCTGAACTATCCGATGTTCGTCGTCACCACGGCGGCCGACGGTGTGTCGGCGGGCTGCCTGGTGGGCTTCGCCAGCCAGACCAGCATCCATCCGCCGCGCTTCCTGGTCGGCCTGTCCAAGCGCAATCACACCTACCGGGTGGCCGGTGGCGCCACCCACCTGGCGGTCCACGTGTTCGACCGCGAGCACCTCGACGTCGTCGAACTGTTCGGCGGGCAGACCGGCGACGAGATCGACAAGTTCGAACGCTGCTCCTGGCACCGCGGCCCCGCGGACCTGCCCGTCCTCGACGAGGCGGCCGCCTGGTTCGCCGGCAGGATCCTGGACCGGTTCACCCTGGGCGACCACGTCGGGCATCTGCTGGAGCCGGTGGACGGCAGCGCGCCGCACGACCTGCAACGCTGGGTGTCCTTCGGCGACGTCCGGGACCTGCAGCCGGGCCACGAGGCCTGACGGGTGGACTGTCCCCGGGTGGGCGCCGTCGACGGCGTCACCGAACTGGCCGCCTGCTACGCCGATCCTCCCGAGGGTGTGCGCGCCAACATGATCTTCAGCGCCGACGGCGCCGCGGCGTTCGGCGGTCGCGCGGGCCCACTGTCGTGTCCCACCGATCAGCAGCTGCTGAAGACTCTGCGCGCCTTCGCCGACGTGGTGCTGGTCGGCGCCGGTACCGCGCGCGCCGAGAATTACGGCCCGGTGCGGCTGACCGACGCGCAGCGCGCCGGCCGGCGCGCCGAGGGACGCCCGGATCCGCCCCCGGTCGCCGTGGTCAGCCGCAGCGGTGAGCTGCCGTCCCGGCTGTTGGAGGACCCCGACCGGCCACCGATCCTGCTCACCTGCGCACGCTCCGCCGCACGGCTGCACGACGATCGACGCCTCCGGGTGCTGGTCGCCGGCGAGGATTCGGTGGACGTGACACGGGCCCTGGGTCTGCTGCGCGAACACGGCATGCGCCGCATCCTGTGCGAGGGCGGACCCACGCTGCTCGACGAGCTGGTGGAGGCCGACGCGCTCGCCGAGATCTGCGTGACCCTGGCCCCCAGCCTCGCCGCGAGTCAGCCGGTGGGTCAGCGGCTGCCGTCGCGGCTGCCCGCGCCGGTCGCGATGCGGCTCGAGCACGCCCTGGTACACGAGGGCTACCTGTACCTGAAGTACCGCCGTTGACGGCGGTCGGGCTATCACTCGGCATGCAGCCGGGCAAGCCGCTTCCTATGATGGGAGGGTCCCGGCGGAGCTTCGGTCGCATCGCCCGCGCGGCATCGTCTTCAGTCCATCGCCGTTCACATTCTCCGAGTTCGTAGAGGAGGACCATCGGCCAGGTGAGCAGTTCACACGATGACGACGACTACCGGAATCTGGCGGTGAATCGGTTGCGGCCCGGCGAGCTTCAGTGGGCCCTGAACCACGATGCCGTGCACGGCATCGCCTACGCGTTCCGCCATCCCGTGGCCGTCGCCGAATCCAGCGACGATCCGGCAGACGACAGGAAGACCTACCTGGTGCGGGTCAGGCGCGACGACCTGGCCAGGGCGCTGGGCAAGATCAACGACTGGATCGCGGCAAACCCGGGCAAGGCCGGGATGCAGGCGTACGGATTCGTCAGGGCGCTGTCCCGGGAGGGGCTGAGCGAGCGCGGAGCCGACGACGAGGAGCGACGCTAGAGGATGTAGAGCATCTCCTGGTAGGTCGGCAGCGGCCACAGGTCGTCGGCCACGACGCCTTCCAGCGTGTCGGCGGCGGCGCGCACCGCCTCCATCGCCGGCAGCAACGCCCGTTGGGCATGCGTGGCCTCGTCGAGCGCCGAGGCCCCCGAGTGCTCCGACAGCGCCGCCTTCAGCGCCGCCAGCGCCCCCTCGAGATCTGCCAGTGGTTCCGAAATATATTGCAGCGCAGTCATACTCGGCTCCATGCCGGCGGCTTTCAACGTGGCGACATTCTGCGCGAGCTCGGTCTGGTAACGGATCGCGGCCGGCAGGATGACCGTGGTCCCGATCTCGAGTGTGAGCTTGGCCTCGACCCCGATGGTCAGCGCGTACTGCTCCAGGCGGACCTCGTAGCGGCTGTGCAACTCGCGGTCGCTGAACACGCCGTACTTCGCGAAGACCTCCACCGCCTCCGGCTTGATCAGCTCCGGGATGGCGTCCAGCGTCGTCTTGAGGTTGGGCAGGCCCCGTTCGGCCGCCTCGATCTGCCAGTTCTCCGAGTAGCCGTCCCCGTTGAACACCACCGCGCCGTGTTCGGTGATGATCTCGGTGAGCAGCTTCTGCACCGCCGTGTCGAAGTTCTCGCCGTCCCCGACCGCCTTCTCCAGGACTGTGGCCATGTAGTCGAACGAGTCCGCCATGATCGTGTTGAGGACGATCATCGGCACGGCCACCGTCTGCCCGGAGCCCGGTGCCCGGAACTCGAAGCGGTTGCCGGTGAACGCGAACGGGCTGGTGCGGTTGCGGTCGCCCGGATCGGTCGGCAGCGGCGGGAGCGTGTCGACACCGATGATCATGGTGCCCTTGCCTTTTGACGATGTGGCCGCGCCCTTGGCGATCTGCTCGAACACGTCGGCGAGCTGTTCGCCGAGAAAGATCGAGATGATCGCGGGCGGCGCCTCGTTGGCGCCCAGGCGGTGGTCGTTGGTGGCCGAGGCGACCGAGACCCGCAGCAGCCCCGCGTACTTGTGCACGGCGCGGATCACCGCGGCGCAGAACACCAGGAACTGGGCATTGCCGTGGGGGGTGTCGCCGGGCACCAGCAGCGAGCCCAGCTCGGCGTTGCCCACCGAGAAGTTGACGTGCTTGCCCGACCCGTTGACCCCGGCGAACGGCTTCTCGTGGAACAGGCATTCCATGCCGTGCTTTTTGGCCAGCGCCTTGAAGACCGTCATCAGCAGCTGCTGGTGGTCGGAGGCCAGGTTGGCCCGCTCGAACATCGGCGCCACCTCGAACTGGCCGGGCGCCACCTCGTTGTGCCGGGTCTTGGCGGGAATGCCGAGTTTGAACAGCTCCCGCTCGGTGTCCATCATGAAGCCCAGGACGCGTTCGGGGATCGCGCCGAAGTAGTGGTCGTCGAACTCCTGCCCCTTGGGGGGCCTGGCGCCGAACACGGTGCGACCCGCGTTGACCAGGTCCGGGCGCGCCAGGAAGAAATGCCGGTCCACCAGGAAGTACTCCTGCTCGGGCCCGCAGAACGACACCACCTTCCCGGGGTCGGAGTGGCCGAACAGCTTCAGGATGCGCTCGGCGTGGGTGCCCATGGCCTGCTGGCTGCGCAGCAGCGGCGTCTTGTAGTCGAGCGCCTCGCCGGTCATCGACACGAACACGGTCGGGATGCACAGCGTGTTGCCGTTGGGGTTTTCCAGGATGTAGGCGGGGCTGGTCACGTCCCAGCCGGTGTAGCCGCGCGCCTCGAAGGTGCTGCGCAGTCCGCCCGAGGGGAAGCTGGAGGCGTCGGGTTCGCCCTGGATCAGGGTCTTGCCGGCGAACTCGGCCATCGTCTGCCCGTCCGAGACGGGTTCCAAGAAGCTGTCGTGCTTTTCGGCGGTGAGGCCGGTCATCGGGTAGAAGACGTGGGCGTAGTGGGTGGCGCCCCGCTCCAGGGCCCAGTCCTTCATGGCGACCGCGACCGCGTCGGCGACGGCGGGGTCGAGCCTGGCGCCCTTGTCGATCGTCGCCGCCACGGACCTGTACACCGATTTGGGCAGCCGGGCCTGCATCTCGGCCTTGGTGAACACGTTGCTGCCGAAAATCCCGCCCGGGGTCTCACCGGGCACGAAACTGACCGCGGGCGGGACGTATGCCTCGACGTTGTTGATCGCCTGCAGGCGGACGGAGTTGCCGCTCAATAAAGTTCCTATCGCTGAGGGTCCGCGCTGCCCCGGTGTGGAAGACGGACGGCCTCACTTTAGGAAGCTTCGATGGCAAACGTGTTACGCCGATGTCAACGGTAGCTCGGCAACCGTTTCCAGCGTGCTTCGGGCGCGCGGCCGTCTACGCCAGATGTGCGCTGTCGTCGTGCAGGTCGTCGCGCTGCAGAGCCATCGGGGTGACGACGGGAACGTCGCCGGCGGCCACCACGGCGCGTGTGATCGGCGTGAGCGCCCGGAACAGCGCTTCGACCTCGTCGTCGCCGAGCGCCTCGAGCGCCGACAGGGACAAGGTGTCCGTCGCCGCCTCGATGCGGCCTTTCAGGTCCCGGCCGGCGTCGGTGAGCGCCCCGTCGTCGTCGAGCAGGCCCCGCTCGGCCAGCCGCTGTTCGTGGTGCCGCCACGCCGCCTCGTCGTAGTCGCGGGTGGCGGCGATCACGTCGCGCGGGATCCTCCCGGCCGCCGCGTGCAGCACGTTGGATTCGCGCCCGGACACACCCGCGGCGGCCAGCACCGCCACGTGCGCGTCACCGCGCTGCTCCCGCAGCAGCGTGGCCGCATGCCACAACGCGGCCAGCGGGTCGTCCGGCCACGGCAGGGCCCGGTTCGCGGCGAACAGCGGCCGCCCGTCGAGCGGCGCCCGCCGCGCGGCCTTACCGGCCAATTCCGCCGCCACGGTGACGTTTTCGTCCGCGCTCAGCCCGTAGCGCCGCAGCGCCGCCACGGCGGATTCCACGCGTGCGCGCAGCGCGTCTTGCGGGCCGGCGATCTCCCAGGCCGCCGGCAGCGCCTTGGCGACCCGCTCGGGGGCGAAGTTGTAGAAGATCGCGGTCACCATCTCCGGTGACACCGAACCCAGCGGCGCCGAACGGGCGGCGAAGTAGCCCATCCAGAATCCCCGGTAACCCAGCCCGTCCAGCGCCGCCCGCGCCTCGGGCGCGAAGTACGTCACCGCGTGCACCGGCTCGAAACGGTCGAAGAAGCGTCGCGCCAATTCCGGTTCTCTGGGCATGGCCGCAGTCAATCAGACACACCGCCCCGGCGGACCGGCGCGTCCCCCGCGCCGGCCGGCGCGTCCTCGTCCTCGGCGTCGACGACGGTCAACGGCATGGCGAGGTCCTCGAGCGAGCGTTGTTCGGCCGCGACACCGAGCCACAGTTCGACCAGCCCGGCGACGGCCATCACCGCCGCCCCGATGAGGAACGACCAGACCACCTCGCCGCGCTGCCCGGAGTTGATCAGCTGCCCGAACAGCAGCGGGCCGGTGATGCCGCCGATCGCGGTGCCCATCGCGTAGAAGAAGGCGATCGCCAGCGCCCTGGTCTCCATCGGGAAGATCTCGCTGACGGTCAGGTAGGCCGCGCTCGCGCCCGCCGACGCGAGGAAGAAGGCCGCCGCGAGCACGGCGATGAAGGCCCACACGCCGCCGGCCCCGGTCACGAACAGCACCGCGAGGCCGGCCACGACGACCGCGGAACCGATGTAGGACATCGTGATCATCGGTTTGCGGCCGACGGAGTCGAACAGATGCCCCAGCAGCAGGGGGCCGAGAAAGTTGCTGAGGGCCCACACGACGAAGAAGAGCGGCACCGTTCCGGAGGGGACGTCGTAGAAGTCGCTCAACAGCGTGCCCAGGTTGAAGGTGACGCCGTTGTAGAGGAACGCCTGCCCGATGAACAGCGCCAGCCCCAGCACCGCGCGCCCGGGGTAGAGCGTGAACGCCACCTTGGCGATCTCCACGAAGGAGATCGCCGTGCGCTGACGGACTTTGAGCGGCCGCCCCTGCGGCTCGGGCAGCGGTTCGCCCGTTTCCCGGAACACGTCGGCCTCGATGTCGCCGACGATGCGCTCGGCTTCCTGCTCGCGGCCGTGGATGAACAACCAGCGGGGACTCTCGGGGACGTTGCGCCGGACCAGGAGGACGAAGATGCCGAAGATGGCGCCGATGCCGAAAGCGAGCCGCCAGCCGATGTCGACCGGGAAGTGGGCGGTGTCGAGCAGGACCAGAGCCCCCGCTGCTCCCGCGGCCGACCCGACCCAGTACGTCCCGTTGATGACCAGGTCCACGCGACCGCGCACCCGCGCGGGGATCAGCTCGTCGATCGCCGAGTTGATCGCGGCGTATTCGCCGCCGATGCCGGCGCCGGTGAAGAAGCGCGTGACGAAGAAATACCAGGGCGCGAACGCGAATGCGGTGGCCACGGTGGAGATCAGGTAGAGCACCAGGGTCAGCATGAACAGGTTGCGCCGCCCGAAGCGGTCCGTCAGGTGACCGAAGAACAGCGCGCCCGCGCAGGCACCGGTGATGTAGATCGCGGCGGCCACCCCGATCTGGGCGGGGTCGAGCGCGATGCCGCTGCCCTTCTCCGTGAGCCGGGCCGAGACGTTGCCGACCATGGTGACCTCGAGGCCGTCGAGGACCCAGACGCCGCCCAGACCCAGCACCACGCGCCAGTGGAACCGCGACCACGGCAGCCGGTCGAGCCGCGCCGGCACCTGGGTCGAGATGGTCCCGGTCTGCGCGCCTGTGCTCATCTGTGCTCCGTTCTGGTTCCGAGACGGGATCGGCCGTCCGTCGGCCGCCGCAAACGCAGGGTTCCCAAGTTACTGACCCCGCACCCAGGCTGCCCGGTGCGGGCTGCCCGGGACGATTGGGCAGGACGGACATCGTCGTGTCGGCTACCGTTTAGCTACCGCCGTACTCACCGCCGAGTCCGTCCGTACGCGCGCCGGGAGGGAACCATGGCCCACAGCCGGGCAATCACCGCGAGGTGGTCGACGCTCGTTGCGGCCCCGCTTGCCGCGCTGCTCTTCGCGGTCCCGGCCGCGGCCGATCAGGTCGATGACGCGTTCGTCGCGGCGCTGCAAAAGCGCGGGATCGTCTTTCCGAGCGACGCCGCCGCGATCGCGGCGGCCCGCAACGTGTGCGCCGGCCTCGACAACGGCCAGACGCCCGCCGGCCTGACGCTGGCCCTCGCGAAGACGACCTTCCTGTCGGCGCGGGACGCCGGCTACTTCATCGGCGCTTCGGTGGCGTCCTATTGTCCGCAGTACAGGAGCGACGCGGGCATTTCGGTGCCCCCGACCGCCGGGTGAGGCGACCACCCGCATCACAGGTCCCGCAGCCTCGCCTCCTCGAGATCCAGGCTGCGTTGGATGGCCCGCAACACCGTCGCGCTGATGCGGCCCTGCTGCCGCAACCCCACGACCTTGGCCCGCTCCGCGGCGAGCATCCCCAGCCGCAGCCCCCGGTAGGTGTCGGCCTCACTGTGCGGCGCCGCCGTGACCGGGTCGGGTCCCTGCAGCCGGCGCACCCTGGACGTGTACAGGCTGCGCAGCGACGCGACCGAGGCGTCGGACTCGTCACACGCCTGGGACTGCTCGCCCAGCCAGTCGAGCGCGGCGGCGGCCGCCTCCAGCCGGGCTTCGCGCTCCTGGTCGCGCCAGTCATCGCGGTCCACCCCGAGCCTGCGGAGCAGCAGCGGCAGGCTCATGCCCTGCACGACGAGGGTCACCACGACGACCGATGCCGCCACCACGATCACCAGGTCCCGATGCGGGAAGGGTGAGCCGTCGTCGAGCCGCAACGGTATGGCCAGCGCCGCGGCCAGCGAGACGCCGCCGCGCATTCCGGCCCACCCGATCACGGCCCGCTCCCGCCAGGTCGCGGGTGTGCCCGGATGGCGCTCGACGCGGGTCATCGCCGGTCGCAGCATCAGCATCCAGACCAGCCGCGAACCCACCACCACGGCCAGCACCACCGCGACGACGGTCAGCAGCGTCGAGGTGGGAACCCCGGGGACGCGGTGGACCACACGGACCAACTGCATCCCGAGCAGGGTGAACAGCGCGCCGTTGAGCAGGAACACCAGCACGTCCAGGAACGCGAACGCCTGCAGCCGCGCCCGCGGCGCGAAGATCCACCCGGAGCGGGCGCCGACGTAGAGGCCCGCGACGACGGTCGCCAGGACCCCCGACAGACCGGCCGCCTGCGCGAGCACGTACGTCAGGTAGGGCGTGGCGAGCGACAGGGTGATCTCCAGCAACGCCTGATCGAGCCGGCGACGCAGGCCGACCAGGATCCAGGCGATCACCAGGCCCAGCGCCGCGCCGCCCAGCGGCGCGACGAGCACCGTCTCCGCGATCTGCCCCGGTCGCACCACACTCGCGGCCGCGGCGGTGACGGCCCCGACATAGAGCACCAGCGCGGTGCCGTCGTTGATCAGCCCTTCGCCCTCGACGATGGTCACCAACCGCTCGGGCGCGTTGAGCCGCCGGAAGATCGACGTCGCCGCGACGGTGTCGGTGGGCGCCACGACCGCCCCGGCCACCGCGGCGATCGTGATCGGCACGCCGGCGAACCCGACCATCACCGCCATCACCCCCGCCATGGTGACCAGGACCAGCCCCACGGCCAACAGCCCGATGGGGACGGCATCGGCCCGCAGGTCTTCCGGGGCGATGAAGTACGCGGCGAAGTAGACCAGCGGCGGCAGGAACACGTAGAAGACGACCGTGGGCGACAGCTCGGGCGTCGGCATCCACGGCGGCAGGCTCAGCAGCGCCCCCAGCCCGACCAGCACGACCGGGTAGGGCACCCCGAAGCGCTCGGCCAACCACCCCGCCAGCGCGATCGCCAGCGGCAGGCACAGCAACAGGAACGTCAGTTGCGAGGTCATCGAATCGGTCCTCCGGCAGGCACGTTTCGTCCGCGGCGCGACGGGTCGGCCGTCATCACCCGCGAGTCGGCGGCGGTCTCACGCAGATTCGCGCGCCGACGTCCCGCCGTCGACGGCCAGCACCATGCCGCTGGTGCGGGTACCCGCCGCGAAGTACAGCGCGGCCTCGCCGACGTCCTCGGGGGTCCCCTCCAGCGGCAGCGGGCGGTCCTTGTGCATCTTCTCGCGCGTCTTCCGCACGAATTTGTCCACGGCTTCCGGGCTCAGCCCCGGGACCGACGACGCGAGGATGGGCGTCGGAACTCCTCCGGGCGCAAGGCAGTTCACGCTGATGCCCAGCGGCGCCAGTTCTGTGGCCACGCTACGGCTGAAATGGATGACCGCGGCTTTGGACGCCCGGTAGGTCATCACGCCGCCGCCGGCCTGCAGGCCCCCGATCGATGCCACGTTGATGATGCTGCCGCCGTCGTGGTCGGCCATGTGGCGCGCCGCCTCCTGGGTGCCGAGCATGACGCCCAGGACGTTGACCGCCATGACCTTGGGGAAGTCGCCGAGGTCGGCCTGCAGGAAGCTCCGGTGCATCTTGCTGGAGATGCCGGCGTTGTTGACCATCACGTCGAGGCCACCGAAATGCCGCACCGCCGCCTCGACCACGGCGCTGACGTCGTCGGCGCAGGAGACGTCGACGTGCTCGAATCGCGCGCGGTCACCGCACTCGTCGGCCAGTTGCCGTCCGGCGTCGTCGATGTCGGCGATGACCACCGAGGCGCCGGCAGCGAGGAACGTGCGGACGATGCCCAGGCCCAGCCCGGAGGCGCCGCCGGTGACGATGGCGACCTTGCCGTCCAACCGTGGGGTCATCGACCGGTCCTTTCGGGTTCGTGGCGAATCCTCACCGGCCAGTGTGCTACACGGGTTATTCGATGGGTTCGTCGCCCAGCACGGTGGTGCGCAGCATCTCCCGCGCCGAGTTCGGGTCGTAGGGCGCGGCGCGGTGCAGCACGCCGCGGTTGTCCCAGATGACGGTGTCGCCGACCGACCAGGCGTGGCTGTACACTTTGTCGGGTTCGGTGGCGCGCGCGAGCAGCTCGTCCAGCAGCGCCCGGCCCTCGTCGAGGTCCATGCCGACCACGTAGTCGGCCGAGGCGCCCAGCACCAGCGACTTGCGGCCGCTGCGGTGCGTCCACACCAGCGGGTGCTCGTGGGTGCGCCGAGAGTTCCACCGCGCCAACTGCTCCGGTGTGGGATCGGGGTAGACGCGCCGCTGGGACGCCGCCAGCGAATGCACGACACGCAACGACCCGAAGCGCTCCCTCTCCCCGGCGCTCAGCGCATCGTAGGCGGCGTAGGTGTTGGCGAACTCGGTTTCGCCGCCCCGCTCGGCGACCTGCACCGCCGACAACACGGTCGCCTTCTGCGGGCACTCGTCGTCCTTGATCGGGGTGCACCCGTCGATGTGCCAGTCGAAGGTCGCCTTCAGGTATTCCGCCGAGGAGTTCTTGGACCGGTCCAGCGTGATCGGATAGATCCCGGCCACGGGGTGATGCCCGTCGGAGGAGTGGTCGACCTCGCCGAGGCGGCGGCAGAACGCGACCTGTGCCTCCGGGTCGAGCCGCAGACCCCGGAACACCAGCACACCGTTGGCCTCCAGGGCGTCGAGCACGGCGGCCCCGAGCGACTCGTCGGAGGCCACGGCGGCCAGGTCGAGCCCGACTACCTCGGCGCCGACGCGGTCGGTGAGCTTGTTGATGGTGAGCAGACTCATGGTCGGTCCTCCGGCGGTCAGGGGGTGGGCTCTACGGTGCGGGTCATGACCGCGTCGGCGGCGCAGACGGGCGCGGGTTGGTGCATGATCTCCACCGACATGGCCACCATGATCAGCGAATAGATCAGGTGCAACAGGTTGAGCGCATCGTCCGGCAGACCGTCGAGCGGGAACTTGTCGCAGTATCCGATGGCCTCTTCCAGGCGCGGGAAGAACGCGTCGTAGAACTCGCGCATCTGCGGCATCGTGCTGGACATCCGGGCGTTCCAGCGCTCGGTTTCGGTGGGGAGACACCAGGTCTGGGCGTAGGGCTCCAGTTCGGCGAAGGCGCTGGGCAGCAGGGCTTCCGGCATGCTCACACTCCCGCCGGTGCCGTTTCGCGGCGGTAGGCCTGATATTCAGTGACCCAGTCGACGACCACCTTGTGCAGATGGCGCACCAGGATCTCCTGATCGTTCAGCGGGAAGTCGTCGACGACCCCGTACTCCAGCGCGGCCTGCGTGCCACCGAGCATGCCCGCGTCCTGCAACGCGAACTCCTTGAGCACCACCGACGCGACTTCGTGCTGAATGCGTTCCCGCACGCTGCGGGCCGGAGAGAAGTAGGTGTAGGCCTCGAAGCGGTGGGTGTTGTACGAGGTGGGCCAGTACCGGTAGAGCAGATACCAGCCGCCGTAGATCAGGATCTCGATGTTGGGGAAGATCTGGAAATTGCTGATCCCCCAGGGTTCGATGCCGCCGGGATTGAGCCCAGGGGGCAGCTCGCCGATGTCGGGGGTGCGCCACGGGCCGACCAGCCCGCTCTCGGTGGCCCGCTCGATCGGGTACATGTACTCGGGCGGCAGCAGCCACCGGCGCCGACCCGCGGTGGACACCATCCGGTGCGGGCCGTCGAGTTGGAAGTGCCCGCAGGTGAATCCGGCGTTGGGCTCGCGCACCTCCGGGGGCACCTGTTGGGGGTGCAGGGAGGGGACGTGGTAGTACTCCTGGAACGCGTCGGCGAAGATCTTCCAGTTGCTGTTGTTGTGCGCGACCCACTCGTAGCGTTCGGTCAGCTTGTCGAACGGATAGCCGTCGAGGCCGGTGATCATCGGGCCCAGGAATTCGCGCAGAGTTTGACGCGGCTCGGGATCGAGGTTGACGAACACGAAGCCGTTCCACACGTCGCAGTGCACGGCGCTCAGCCCGTATTCGGATCTGTCGAGCCCGAAGAACTCCGACTCCTGCTGCACGAATTGCAGCGCGCCCTGCAGGTCGTAGCGCCAGCCGTGGTACTTGCAGGTGAACTGCCGGCAGGTGCCGCGGGTCTGTTCGGCGGGAAAGTCCTTCCACACCAGCTTGTTTCCCCGGTGCCGGCACACGTTGTGGAAGGCGCGGATCCGGTCGTCCCTCCCCCTGGCCAGGATCACCGAGGCGCCCGCGGCCTCGATCTCCTTGGTGAGGAAACTGCCGGTGCGGGGCAGTTCCTCGACGCGGGCGACGTTGAGCCAGGCCCGCTTGAAGATCGCCTCGCATTCGAGCTCGTAGAACTGCGGCGACGTAGAGTCCCGCAAAGACACCGGGCCGGTGCCCAATTCGGGGTAATGCTCGGTCCAGGACCCCTCCGCGGGCCGTCCCGATCGGGTCATGCGCACCTCCTCGTCATAGCACCGCTCCCCCGTTGACACCGAGGACCTGGCCGGTGATGTAGCGGGCTTCCTCGGAGCTGAGGAACCCGACGGCCGCGGCGATGTCGGCGCCGGTGCCCAGGTAGCCCATCGGGATGTTGGCGGCGAGCTGTTCGTTGGAGCCCAGATAGCCGGCGGCCTGCCCCGCGTGCTGCATGGGCGTCTCGATGCCCGACGGCGGAATCGTGTTGACGGTGATCCCGTGCGTGGCGTACTCGCGGGCCAGCGACTTGGTCAGCGTGATCACCCCGCCCTTGGCGGCGGCGTAGTGGGCGGCGAAGGGCGAACCGCGTTGCGCGCTCGACGACGAGATCGTCACGATCCTGCCCCAGTTCGCGGCCAGCATGTCGGGCAGGGCCACCTGGCAGCAGTGGAACGTGCCGGTCAGGTTGACATCGACGACGCGCACCCACGCGTCGGCGGAGATCTCGGTGAACGGCGCGAAGCCGAACAACCCGGCGCTGGTCACCAGGACCGAGACGGGTCCGAGTTGGCCGCGGACCTCGGCGAACGCCCGCTCGAGGGCGGGCCGGTCCGTGACGTCGGCGCCGACACCGACGGAGGTGACCCCGCCCGCCCGGAGATCGTCGCTGACGCGTTGCGCGGCTTGCTCGTCGACGTCCAGCACCGCGACCTTGTGCCCGCGCCGGCCCAGTTCGTGGCAGGTGGCCGCACCGATGCCGGAGGCCCCGCCGGTCACCACCGCCACCCTCGGTGTGTTCATTCGTAGATCACCCTGACCCTGCGGCTGGTGGGCAGCGCCTGACAGGTCAGCACCCATCCGTCCGCGACCTCGTCGGCTTCGAGGGCGTCGTTGTTGACCATGTGTGCGCTCCCCTCGGCCAGCCGGGCCATACACGTTCCGCAGGAACCGATCTCGCAGGACGACGGCGGGTACAGCCCCGCCATGCGGGCGGTCTGCAGCAGGGTGTCGCCCCGGCTGTGGGCCACGGTGGTGGCGGCGCCGTTCAGTTCGATGACGACCTCCTCGGTGACGGCATCCCCGGCCCGGGCCAGCACGGTGTCGACCATCAGGTGTCCACGTGGTCGTTGAAAAGCTCATTGCCGGTGCCCTTTTCGACGATCCGGCCCAGCAACTCGCGCAGCGTCTGCTGCTCCTCGGCGGTCAGCACGCCGAACACCTTGTCGTGTGCGGCCACCGCGTCGCTGACGACGGTGGCGGCGACGTCGCGCCCTTCGCCGGTCAGGTAGGCCTGCAGGATGCGCCCGTGCTGGGGATTCTGCTTCCGCTCCACCAGGCCGCGGCGCTCCAGCGAGGTGAGCGCGAACTGAACCCCTTGGGGGCTGATCAACAGGCGCCGGGCCAGTTCCGCGCCCGACAGGCCGGGCTCGTTGGCCAGCTGGCGCAGCACACCGATCTGCGCGGTGCTCACGCCGTGCTCGCTCATCGCATCGTTGATGGACGTCAGCGAATGGTAGAAAGCCTGTTTGAGCAGCCACATGATGTTATCGGTGAGTTCCATGCCCGCCTCCCCGCCCGATGACGTCCTTGTAGACCTGGCCGCCCTTCATCACGAAGGGCACGTCGAGCGTGACGCCGATGTCCCGGGCGGGATCGCCCGGCACGGCGATGACGTCGGCGAGGTAACCCGGCGCGAGCCGGCCCAGTTCGTCTTCGGCGTCGACGAGTTCGGCGGCGACCACCGTGGCGGCCCGGATGGCCTGCATCGGCGTCATGCCGCGGTCCACCAGCGCCTGCAGTTCCCTGGCGTTCTGGCCGTGCGGGATCGCCGGGGCGTCGGTCCCACAGGCGATCCGGACCCCGGCGGCAATCGCCTTGGGCAGCATGGCCTTCGCGCGGGGGAAGACGTCCTCGGCCTTCTTGCGCAGCTCCGGGGCGATCCGGTCGATCGCCATCGCCTCGGTCAGATACGTGGTGGAGACCAGGAAGGTGCCGTGATCGACCATCATCTGAATCGTGTCGTCGCCGGCCAGGAATCCGTGCTCGATGCAGTCGATCCCGGCGCGGATGCACGCCTGGATCGCTTTGTCCCCGACGGCGTGCGCGGCCACCCGCACCCCGGCCCGATGTGCCTCGTCGGCGATGGCGGCGAACTCGGCGTCGGAATACTGCTGGGAGCCCGGCGCGGTGCTGTGCGACATGACCCCGCCCGACGCGGACACCTTGATCAGCTTGGCGCCGTGCCGAATCTGATAGCGGACGCAGGCGATCACGTCCGGCACCCCGTTGGCGATGCCCTCGGCCACCGACAGCGGCATGATGCCGGGCGCGAGCCGCTGAAAGACCGTCGGGTCCAGGTGCCCCCCGTAGGGGGTGACGGCGTGGCCCGCGGGGTAGATGCGCGGGCCGGCGTGCCAGCCGTTGTCGATGGCGCGCTGCAGCGCGACGTCGAGCAGGTAGCCGCCGGTCTTGACCATGAGCCCGAGGTTGCGCACCGTGGTGAAACCGGCCTCCAGCGTGGTGCGCGCGTTCACCGCGCCGCGCAGCGTCCGGTACGCCGGGTCGTCCTGTACGCCGTGCATCGGTGCCGGCAGGCCTTCGGGCCCGCCGGGGCCGCCGATGAGCAGGTTGAGCTCCATGTCCATCAGGCCCGGCAGCAGCGTAACGTCCCCCAGGTCCAGAACAGTGGCCGAATCGGGAAGGGCCCCTGCGGGATCGACCTCGGCGATCCGGTCACCGGCGACGACCACCACGGCCGGCGAGCGGATCTGCCCGGCGGCGACGTCGGCCCACCGCGCCGCCCGCAGGACGACAGCGTCGGTTACCGGAACGGTCACGGAAAGGGCTCCGAGACGCAGTCCAGCGTCGACGCCCCGGAGTCGGGAACCCGGGGCTGCTTCCAGCACTCCACCGGAAACGACACCATGATCATCGAGTACAGCAGGTGCATGAGGTTGAGCACGTCGTCGGGCAGGTCGTCGAGCGGGAACTTGTCGCAGTAGGCCAGGGCCTCCTCCGCGCGCGGGGTGATCGCGTCGTAGAAGGCCTTCATCTCGGCCATCGAGCTGGCCAGCCGCTTGGCGTAGCGCTGCGGCTCGGACGGCAGGCACCAGTCCGCGTAGGGCTCGAGGTCGGCGAATTCGGTCGGCAGCGTTGCGGTCATCGTGCCGCGGCTCCCGCCGTTGCGGAGGTCGACAGGTAGCGCTCGATCCAGGCCGCGGTCTCCTTGTGCAGGTGGCGCAGCAGGATCTCCTGATCGTTGAGCAAAAACCGGTCCACCCAACGGGATTCGATCATCGCCTGGGTCGCCTCGAGGGTGTTGGCGTCCTGCAGCCCGTATTCCTTGAACGTCACGGCCGCCAGCTCCTGGGCCACCCGCTCGCGCGGGGTGCGCGGCTGGGGGAAATACAGCGTGCCCTCGAAGAGGTGGCTGTTGTACGACGTCGGCCAGTAGTGGTAAGTCAGATACCAGCCCTGGCCCCAGAACAGGATCACGAAGTTGGGGAACAGCTGGAACGAATCCAGGCCCCACGGGTCGCATTTCGCGGGGTTGAGCCCCGCGGGCATCTGCCCCAGGTCCTGTTTGTCCCAGGGGCCGAACAATCCGCTCTGGCAGATCTCTTCCATCGGCTTGCGCAGTTCGGGCGCCATCTCCCAGGCGCGCACACCCGACGTGCTGACCAGCCGGTGCGGACCTTCCAGGCGGTAGTGCGGGGCTTCGAAGCCGGCCTCGGCGGCCGCCTTCGAATAGGCCGAGGGCGACTGGTTCGCGTGCAGCACCGGCGCGTGGTAGAACTCCTGGAACGCGTCCATGTAGAGCTTCCAGTTCGCCTTCACCTGCGAGCGGTAATGCCAGCGCGAGGTGAGCTTGCCGAACGGGTAACCCTCCAGGTCGGTGATCATCGGCCCGAGGAACTCGCGCAGCGATTGTTCGGGTCGCTTGGCGAAGTTGACGAAGATGAAGCCCTCCCAGACCTCGCAGTGCACCGGCACCAGCCCGTAGCGGCTCTTGTCGAGGTCGAAGAACTCGTCTTCCTGCTGCACGAAGGTCAGGTGGCCGTCCAGGTCGTAGCGCCAGCCGTGGTACTTGCAGGTGAACTGCCGGCACACCCCGCTGGTCTCCTCGAGCGGCATGTCGTTCCACACCAGCTTGTTGCCGCGATGCCGGCAGATGTTGTGATACGCCTTGACGTCCCCGGCTGCCGTGCGCACCAGGATGATCGAGGTTTTCACGACCACCAGCTCTTTGGTGAAGTAGCTGCCCTTTCGCGGAAGCTGTTCCACCCGGCCCACATTGAGCCAGGCGCGTTTGAAGATGGCCTCGCGCTCGAGCTCGTGGACCTCCGGGCTGATGGAGTCCTCGTAGGACACCGGTTCGGTGCCCAGCTGCGGGTAATGCTGCGTCCAGCTGCCCTCCGGCGGCTTGGGGAATCGCGCCATCCTGCCTACCCCTCTCGACCCCGTGACCCGGCCCGGCATGCGCCGGGAGCGTGCAGCGCCGACGCTATATGCTCGAAGGGCGGCATCGCAAGTAGTTGATATTCGTGTCCCACCCCGTGTCAGGAAGGCGAGCGGCCAGTGCACCAAGACGAACTGTTCATCGGCGGGGCGTGGGCCCGACCGAGCAGCGACAGGCACATCGACGTGATCTCACCGCATTCGGAGCAACTCGTGGCCCGGGTCGCGGCGGCCGGGCCGGCGGACGTGGACGCCGCCGTGGCGGCGGCCCGCGCGGCCTTCGACACCGGCGCGTGGCCGCAGCGGCCGGCGGAGGAGCGGATCGCGATCGTGCGCCGCCTCGCCGGGCTGTACGGGCAGCGCAGCGCGGAGATGGCCGAGGTCATCACCTCGGAGATCGGGGCGCCGATCGCCTTCTCCCGGCGCGCCCAGGTCGGCCTGCCCGCGATGATGATGACCGCGTTCTGCGATCTCGCCGAGAACTACCCGTTCAGCGAGGCGCGGCGCGGCATGTACGGCTCGGACATCCAGATCCGCAGGGAACCCGTCGGTGTCGTCGCCGCGATCGTGCCGTGGAACATGCCGCAGTTCCTGACGGTCACCAAGCTCGTCCCCGCGCTGCTGGCCGGGTGCACCGTGATCGTCAAGCCCGCCGAGGAGTCGCCGCTGGACGCGCTGGTGCTCGCCGAGATGATCGCCGACGCCGGGGTGCCTGACGGGGTGGTCAGCGTGCTGCCCGGCGGCCCCGAGACGGGCGGCCACCTCGTCGCGCATCCCGGTGTGGACAAGGTGTCGTTCACCGGTTCGACCGCCACGGGCACCGCGGTCGCGACGGCGTGCGCGGCCCGGCTGCGCCGCGTGAGCCTCGAATTGGGCGGCAAGTCGGCGGCCATCGTCCTCGACGACGCCGATCCCGGCGCGGTGGCCGCCGGGGTCCGATCGGCCAGCCTGTCCAACAGCGGGCAGATCTGCAACGCGCTGACCCGCGTGCTCGTGCCCGAAGGCCGCGCCGGCGAGTTCACCGATGCGCTGGCCGCCGAGATGGGGTCGCTGCGCGTCGGGGATCCCGCCGACAAGGCAACCCAGGTCGGGCCGCTGGTCAGCCGCCGCCAGCAGGAGCGCGTGCGCGGCTACATCGAGCAGGGCCGCTCGGAGGGCGCGCGCCTGGTCACCGGGGGCACCGCCATGCCCGACGGCCTCGAGCGCGGCTGGTACGTGCGTCCGACGCTCTTCGACCGCGCCGACAACACGATGCGCATCGCGCGCGAGGAGATCTTCGGGCCGGTGCTGACCGTCATCGAGTACGGCGACGAGGCCGACGCCGTGCGCATCGCCAACGACTCCGATTACGGGCTGGCCGGCGCGGTGTGGACCGCCGACGCCGACCGCGGGCTGGCCGTCGCCGGTGCCATCCGCACCGGCACGTTCGGGGTCAACCAGGGCTACACGATGGACCCGTTCGCGCCGTTCGGTGGGGTCAAGTGCAGCGGCTACGGTCGCGAACTGGGCCGCGAGGGTCTCGACGGCTACACCGACACCAAGTCGATCGCGGTGGCGGCCGGCTAGCGTTTGCGGCCGGGGCGGCGTGCGGTCACAGCAGCCACACGCGTCTATGGGCACCGGGGCACCCGATGTGCCCGCCTCACAGCGACAATTGCTCCGCGCCTTTGGTTGTCGCTGCGAGGTGGGCAAGAAGACTGGTGACTCCCCCTGGGTGCTGGTGTGGCCCATGTGGTTTCAGCGCGCCGGCAGCCCGAGGATCCGTTGGCCGATGATGTTGCGCTGGATCTCCGACGTGTCGCCGGCGACCAACGCCATCCACATCAGCGTGCGCTCGTGCCCGAGCGACCCGTTGGCCACCTTCCAGCCGCCGTGCAGCGGGCCGACGAGGTTTTCGGCGAGCACGCGCACACCGGTGAAGAAAACCTCCGCGGCGACGATGCCCACGCCCTGCGGGTTGAAGCAGTGAGCGATGCGCCGGTGGGAGAGTTCCTCGCGATGCACGAACTGCTGCAGGTTGCCGGCGTTGCGGCCGCCGAACTCGGGAGGGTTGCCCGGCAACAGCCAGCCGTGGTCGAACTGCAGCCGCTGCCACGCCCACTCCGGGATGTGCGACGTCGACCGCGACCGCTCCGCCGCCTGCGCCTCGGTGGGCAGGTGCTCGTCGAGGAACCTCACGAACTGCGCGCGGAATCCCTCGACCTCATCCCCGAAGGTCATTTGCAGACCCGCAATATATCAAGTACTTAACATTCGCGGCGCCGTGCGCTATGACTAGTGGGATGCTCGATTCAGAGAAGATCTTGATCACCGGGGCGACCGGAAAGATCGCCTTCCCCATCGCGCGGGCGCTGGCCCCGCGCAACGAGGTGTGGGGCGCCGCGCGCCTGAGGGACCCCGCCGACCGCGACAAACTGGCCGACGCCGGCATCACGCCGGTCGCGCTCGACATGGCCACCGGTGACTTCTCCTCCCTACCTGACGATTTCACCTACGTCTTCCACGCGGCGGTCGATCCCGGCGCCGGCGACTGGACCGCATGCCTGCGCACCAACGCGCAGCATTCCGGTGATCTCCTGTACCGCTGCCGCGGCGCAAAGGGTTTCGTGTTCTGCTCGACCGGGTCGATCTACGGGTACCGGGGGCAGCGCCCACTGACCGAATCGGACCCGCCCGGGGTGCCGCTGCGGGCCCACTACAGCTTCTCCAAGGTCGCCGCCGAAGCCGTGTGCACCTGGATCGCCGAGCGGTACGGGATTCCGCTGACGATCATCCGCATCTGCTCCACCTACGGGCCAGAGGGTGGCGCGCCGGCTGATCGCCTCGATGCGATATTGGCGCGCAAGCCGATTCGCCTGCACCCCGACAAGCCCAACAACTACAACCCGATCTACGAGGACGACTACGTCGAGCTCGGCATCCGGGCCATGGAGGTCGCCGCCACCCCGCCGGTGGTCGTGAACTGGGCCGGCAGCGAGACCGTCAGCGCCGAGGACTACTGCGCCTACCTGGGCGAGTTGGTGGGCGTCGAGCCGATCTTCGATTACACCCCCGACGCGCACACGCCGCTGTGGCCGGACGTCACCCGCATGCACTACGTGCTGGGGCGCACGAAAGTCCCCTGGCGCGAAGGCTTCCGGCGAATGGCCCGGGCGCGTCACCCCGAGATCGAGCTCAAACGAGTCTGAAGGACGGCATCGATGCTGCTACCCGGCACGCCCTCCGACGAGGTCGTCGACGTGCTCGCCGCGGGACGTGGCGACATCACCACCGTGTTCGTCTCCATGGCCACCCGCCATCCCGAGGGGGCCGACGCCGAGTACCTGCGCTGGCACACGATGGACCACCGGCCCGAACAACACCGGCTCGGCGCGGTGCGGGCGTCGCTGCGGCTGGTGTCCACTCCGCAGTGCCGCAACGCGCGGGCGTTCGGCACCGAGCGGTTCGATCCCGTCGACCACGTGATGTCATATTTCTTCACCGGCACGGGCGGATTGGCGGGGTTCAACCAACTTTCGGTGGCACTCGGTGGCGCCGGGCGCAAGCTGCCGCTGCTGCCCCCGGTCGAGCGCGGCGTCTACGACGTGCGTGCGAAGGCGGCCGCGTCCCGGATCAAAGTGGGGGCCGACGTGCTGCCGTGGTGGCCGGCCCGCGGCGTGTACGTGCTGGTGGAAACCGACGCGTCGGCACCGACGGACCTGCTCGGCGTCGACGGTGCCGCCGGCGTGTGGTCCGCAGTCTCGCAGGCCGTCGACGCGAACCTGGCCGGCGCCCCTGCGGGACAGACCCTTTCGTACTGCTTCCTCGACGAGGACCCGGTCGTCGCCGCGGGCGGGCTGCGGCCCGCACTGGAGCAGCGCTGGGCCGACGGCACCGCCACACCGTTGTTCGCCGCCCCGTTCCACGTCGTCGTGGCGCACGAATGGGACCGCCATGTCCCGTGAGCGGGCGATGTCGTGAGGATCGGCCTGATGGTGGGCTCGGACAAGGAGCGCACCCGCGCGCAGCGGCTGACCGGTCTGCTCGAGGACGGAAGGGCCGCCGAAGCGGACGGATTCGCCTCGTTCTGGTTCCCGCAGGTGCCCGGCTACCTCGACGCGATGACGGCCGTCGCGCTGCTCGGGCAGGTCACCGACCGCATCGAGATCGGCACCGCGGTCGTGCCCATCCAGACCCGGCACCCGCTCATCATGGCGCAACAGGCACTGACCACGCAGGCCGCGTGCGCGGGCCGGTTCACGCTGGGCGTCGGCCCGTCACACCATTGGATCGTCGCCGACCAGCTGGGGCTGTCCTACGAGCGGCCCGCCCGTCTGGTCGGCGACTACCTCGACGTGCTGGACGCGGCGTTCGCCGGTCCCGGTGCGGTGTCGGTCGACAACGCCACCTACCACGTGCACAGCCCGGTGGACGTCACCGACTCCGCGGTGCCGGTGCTGCTGGCCGCGCTCGGCCCGGCGATGCTGCGCATCGCCGGGGAACGCGCCGGCGGCACCGTCCTGTGGATGGCCGACGAACGCGCGATCGGCGACTACGTCGTCCCCCGTATCACAGCGGCGGCAACGGCTCTCGGCCGCAACGGGATTCGCGTGGTGGCCGGCGTCCCGGTAGCGCTGTGCCGCGCCGGCGAGGTCGAGCAGGCCCGCGCCCATGCCAGCGAGGTGCTCGGCCACGCGGACTTCTCCCCCAACTACGTGCGGCTGCTCGAGCACGGCGACGCCGCCGACGTCGGCGACACCATGGCCGCCGGCGACGAAGCGGCCATCCTCGCCAGGTTGCGCCGGTACCGCGACGCCGGCGTCACCGACCTCGCCGCCCGGGTGGTGCCGCTGGGCGAGAACGCCCGGACCCGGCGCGAGTCGCGCCGCCGCACCCAGCAGTTGCTTGCCGCCCTGTCCGCGGAATTCGCCGCCGGAGCATAGCTGCGCGGCGGTGGGGAAAAGCGCATAATGACAAGCCATCAGCCACCGACAGGAGGCCACGATGGCAACGCCCTACAAACTCCTGCAACTGGCGCTGGTTTTCGTCGGCGCCGTCATGCTCCTGGTCTATCCCCTCGCGGTGGTCTGGCCGTCGGGCTGGATGTGGCACTCCGGTGCGCCGTACCGATCCGACTACTTCATGATGATCGTCGGCGTCTACGCCACCCTCGGGGTGTTCCTCATCAATGCGGCGCGCAGGCCGGAAAACAACCTCAGCCTGATCTGGTTCACGGTGTGGTCCAGCGGCGTGCACGCCGCGATCATGACGGTGCAATCCTTGGGCGACGGCCACATGGGACACCTCTGGGGCGACGTGCTGGCACTGTTTTTCGTGGCCGTGGTCTTGGCGGTGCTCGTGCGCGCAGCGGGGATCAAACAGCCGCCCGCCGATCGGTCTCGGCTGGCGACGAGGTAACGCGGACCCCCGGTGGGCCGAGGGTTTGGGCGCGCCCGATTCGGGCGATCCTGACGAGAAGTGTTCGTCGACCCTTCGAGGAGATCTCGCGTGGATCCGCAAGCCGACATCGACCCGCCGGAGGTACCCGAAGACGCCGGGAAGGCCACCGAGGAGCAGCGTCGGCTGCAGGAAGAGCTGGAAAACCAAGGCGAGGACCCGGACGCGCCGGGCCTGCACCAGTCCCGTCATGACGTCGCTGACGAATCCCGGCGTTAGACACCCGACAACAAACAGCAAAGTCTGCCCACGCGTCGCACGGGACACTAAGCTGCTGACCGTGGGTACCGCCGTGCTGGCCAACGGCCGGGGCCGCTGGCTGGCGATCGCGGCCTCGGTCATCGTCTCGTCCACCATGGTCTACGCCCAGAGCACCGAGCACCGGTGCTGCGTGGGACACCCGCCCGCCGCCCCGGCCGTCGCCAAAACCGCGGCGCCCGGCAGCCCGCAGATCGCCCGCGCCCCGGACGGGCCGCAGATGTCCGCTCCCGCGGACGGGCCGCGCATCGCCACCCCCGCGGAGGTGCAGTCGTTGGCGGCCAACGCGCCCACTGCCCCCGCCGCCGCCCAGAATTTTCTGGTCCCGCTGCCTCCCGGCGTGGCGCCGGAGCATGGGTTGCAGGTCAAGACCATCTGGGCGGCGCGTGCCATCGGCGTACTGTTCCCGGAGATCAGAGCGATCGGCGGGTACCGGCAGGACGCCCTGAAGTGGCACCCCGAAGGATTGGCGATCGACGTGATGATCCCGAACTACCACAGCCCGGAGGGGATCGCGCTCGGCAACCAGATCGCCGGGTATGCCCTCGCGAACGCCAAACGCTGGGGCATCAACCACGTGATCTGGCGGCAGCGGATCTACCCGGGCATCGGCACGGGGAGCTGGACGGCGGACTACGGCAACGAAACCCTCAACCACTACGACCACGTTCACATCGCCACCAATGGGGGCGGCTACCCCACCGGGCACGAGATCTACTACATCGCGGCGATGAGCCCGCAGCCGCCGGCGTGATCGGCGTCTGCGAATCTCCGCATGCCACGAGCGTCGAACCGCCCCACCGGTGGTACGAAATCGCCACCCAGGGTGAGAACGGGCGATCGGTCACGGCGTGGGGCTATCCGGATGCCGGACCGTGGGGTTCCTGAGCCGACGGTTGCTCATGGGTTCTCGCTGCGACTTCTGATGTTCAATCTGCCGGATCAGCTCGCGCTTTGCTTCGCCGAGGGCGCGGGTTAGGTCCGGGTTGTCAGCAACCGCTACCAATGGCGGAAAGCCGGGCAGGCTCGTGCGCAATGTGACGCGCTGCTCCTTGCCGCCGCGGTCCTGTAGGGAGACATCGACGACCAGGTCATGAGGGTCCCACCTTCCCAGGTGCGGCCCGAGCGTCGACAATGCCTCCACCACATGGCGTCGCTCATGCTCCTTGAAACCCGCACCCACCTGAAGCACGAGCCCCCCGAAGACATCTCGTTGTTCGTACTCGGATTTACCCATCGTGGCCTCATTTCGCGTAGGCGGCGGCCCTGCGGGTGCGGTAAACGCGCCGAGCCGCCCTCGAA
This sequence comes from Mycobacterium cajalii, assembly GCF_045809005.2. Classification (NCBI taxonomy): domain Bacteria; kingdom Bacillati; phylum Actinomycetota; class Actinomycetes; order Mycobacteriales; family Mycobacteriaceae; genus Mycobacterium; species Mycobacterium cajalii. Next base: position 2,880,393 of record NZ_CM141436.1, on the reverse strand, counting down.
TGACTACAGGTCCGGATTGACCAGAGCGGGCAAAGAAGTCGCCGCCACCCGATTTCCGAGACACAAGCGCAAACCACATCGACCACCGCAGCGAATTCGAGCGTGCACATTTCTTCTGGTGGACAACACCTTTGGTTATTTTCGGTGTTGGAACTCCGTCAAAACGCGTGTTAGATGGCCTGTCTGCCAAGTATCTCTACCGCGTAACACTACACGCCCGAATGCTGCTTGGCGAAGCTTCGCGACAGCCGGTCACGATTCGATTCACGACGACACCGCTGACCACCGCGGCGTTTTAAGGGGTGTGCATTCCGGACATGACAGCAACGCCCCTCGAGAAGCGGACGCGAGGGCGCCTCACGTAGTGTCGATTGGGTGACGTCAGCAGATGGGCGATCAGCGGGAGTGTCGGTGTGACATGTGGTATCGGTGACATGGGGTAGCGGCCTGATCACCGGTCCGGTGAACCGGGCGATCGCGACCACGCGGAACGGCATCGAGGTGCTGCGGTTCGGTGGCCTTCAAACCGGATCCCGTCCGTCGCCGTTTCGGATCGTGGAGCGCTCCGACATGTACCGGCTGCGACGGTACTTCCCCGACGGGGCAAACGATCCGTCACGGCCGCCGGTAATACTCGTGCCGCCGATGATGATGTCAGCCAACGTTTTTGACGTCACCAGACACCAGGGCGCGGTCGGAGTCCTGCATGATCTCGGGGTGGACCCGTGGGTGGTGGACTTCGGCTCACCGGACCGGGAAACCGGTGGGCTCGAACGCACGTTGAGCGACCATGTGATCGCGCTGAGCCGCGCCGTCGACGCGGTACGAGCACACACCCGGCGCAAGGTGCATCTGGCGGGCTACTCGCAGGGCGGCATGTTCTGCTATCAGACCGCCGCCTACCGACGTTCCGAGGGCCTGGCCAGTGTCATCACGTTCGGTAGCGCCGTCGATTCGCTCGGCGGTCTGCCGTTCGGGATTCCCGCGGCCTTGGCGGGCCGCGGCGCCCAGCTGGTCGCCGACCACGTCTTCAACCGTCTCTCCGTGTCCGGATGGATGGCCCGTACCGGGTTTCAACTTCTGGACCCGATCAAGACGGTACGGGCGAGATGGGACTTCCTATGGCAACTCCATGACCGCGAGGCGTTGTTGCCCAGGGAACAGCAACGCCGCTTCCTCGAGGTGGAGGGGTGGGTGGCATGGTCGGGCCCCGCGGTCGCCGAACTGTTACGGCAGTTCGTGGTCCATAACCGCATGATGGCCGGTGGAGCCGTGATCGACGGCACGTTGATCACGCTCGCGGAAATCACCTGTCCGGTCGTTGCTTTCATCGGCGAGATCGACGACATCGGCCAACCCGCATCCGTGCGAGGTATCCGGCGGGCCGCCCCCCGGGCCGAGGTGTCCGAGGTGCTGTTGCGGGCGGGTCACTTCGGGCTCGTTGTCGGATCGACCGCCGCCACGCACACCTGGCCCACCGTGGGCCAATGGGTGCTGTGGCAAGACGGTCTGGGGCCCAGGCCCGACGGCGTTCGTCCGATGCAGGCCGACCCTGACGCCGGGGGCGACGGCGCCGCCGGGCTCTCGGCGCATATCGCTCGCTCGGCGGGTGCGCTGGCCGAATTGGGCATCGGCGTGGGGCTGGGGCTGGCCGGCGCCACGGTGGGTGCGGCGCGCAGCGGCGGGGAGATCGCCGGGGAGGCGCTACGTACCCTGCCCCGGCTCGCCCGCCTCGGACGGCTGCAGCCCCATACCCGGGTGTCGTTGGGCAGCTTGATGGCCGAACAGGCCAGCCGAGCGCCCGAGGAGGAATGCTTCCTCTTCGAGGATCGGGTGCACACCAACGCCGCGGTTGATCGCAGCATCGACGACGCGGTGCGCGGCCTCATCGCCGTCGGTATCCGTCAGGGAGCCAACGTCGGTGTGTTGATGGGCACCAGCCCCAGCGCCGTGGCCGCGATCGCGGCACTGTCGAGGCTCGGCGCGGTGGCGGTGCTGCTACCCCCGGATGACGATCTCGCCGCGGCCGTCCAGCTGTGCGAGGTGTCCGACATCGTCACCGACCCAGACCATCTCGCGGCGGCCACCGCAACCGACGCCAGGGTGCTCGTCCTCGGCCACCTTCCCACCGGCGGCCTGGGCCGGACGGAGCCGGGACGGGTCGTCGAGCTGGACCGCCTCGACCCGTCCGGTGCGCCGCTGCCCCGGTGGTATCGGCCGAACCCGGGCCGGGCAAGCGAACTCGCCTTCGTGTTCTTCAGCACGACGGGCGGACGCCGGGTGGTCAAGGAGGTCACCAATCATCGGTGGGCGCTGTCGGCGTACGGCACGGCCACTGCCGCCGCGCTCGGGCGCGGCGACACGATCTATTGCCTGACCCCGCTGCACCATCCGTCGGGTCTGATGGTCGCCCTCGGGGGCGCGGTCGCCGGCGGCTCGCGCATCGCCTTGACCCGGGGCGTCGACCCGACGCGGTTCGCGGACGAGGTGCACCGTTACGGGGTCACGGTGGTGTCCTACACCTGGGCGATGTTGCGCGAGCTGGTGGAGACGACATCGCCAGACCTTGCAGAACATCATCCGATCCGCCTGTTCATCGGAGCCGGAATGCCGATCGGGCTATGGCAGCAGGTAATCGACCGATTCGCTCCGGCCCGCGTCCTGGAGTTCTACGCCTCTACCGAAGGGGACGCCGTGCTGGCAAATATCACCGGCACGAAGACCGGGGCCAAGGGTCGGCCGCTGCCGGGCAGCGCCGAAATTCGGCTCGCCGGCTACGACGCCGCGACGGGCCGGTTCAGCGAGGATGAACACGGATTCGTGCGGCCCTGTGCGGACGACGAGGTGGGCGTGCTGCTGGCGAAACCACGCTCCGGACTCGATGCCGCGATCGGGTCGATGCGCGGTGTATTCGCCGCGGGAGATACGTGGATCACCACGAACCACCTGTTTCGCCGCGACAGCGACGGCGACTACTGGTTCGTCGACCACAGGAACACCGTGATCCAGTCCGGGCACGGACCCGTTTTCTGCCAACCGATTTGCGACGCCCTCGCCGACATCACCGGGACCGACCTGACCGTCGTCTATCCCGTCCCGACCGACACGCATGACGTCGCGGTCGCGGCCGTGACGCTGGGCAAGGACGGCGTCCTCACCGCGGCCGACCTGACCACGGCGTTGAGCGTCCTCCCCCGTCACCAGCGTCCCGCCATCGTCCACATTGTTGACCGCATCCCGCTTACGCCCTCCTATCGTCCACTGTCGACCGAGCTGCGCAGGGCCGGGCTGCCGGCGCCCGGGGAAACAACCTGGCACCACGACCTCACCGACGGCCACTATCGACAATCGACTACAAGCCACGACGCCCAGCCCCAGCAACGAACCGCAGACAGCGAGTAGGCGGGCCACTCCAGCGGCGAGCCGGAGTAATGACCTTGCCCCGGCCCGGTTTCAGTAACCCCGATCCTGTGAGGTCAACCGCGTCCAAGGCGGCGAACCGATCATCGGAGGCACACGAACGCGACCAAGCATGGGGCGCAACACATTAACCGCCGAGATCGACGCGGACTCGACATTTCTTGCCGGCGCCGCACTCCACAACCTCAGATTTTGCATCCTCGAAACCCAGGGTCAACCACCGTCAACGCCGGACCATCGAGCTTGGCGATTGCTTCTGTCAAGGTGCGTTGTTCCTGCCGGACCTGTTGTGTACCGCCGCACACCAGGCACACCGTGCGATCGCATCTCGAGGATTGTCCGAGATCCTTGCGGGTCGCGATGAGCTGTGGCGGACGGTGAGGCTGGCTTTGGACGATGGTTATCGCTGCCTCGACCGTGCTGGCGGCGGGTAGCAAGCCCTGTGGGTCGCCGATCCGCAGCACCCGGGACACTGCCGCACCGAACACTGTTGCCCAGCCGATGCCGACGTGCGCGCAGCAGCCGGAGACCCTGTGCAGCGCCGAGAAACCCTCGGTCCCAAAGAACTCCAGCTCGCGCAGATCAAGGATCAGCCCGCGGCAACGCATCAGATGCCCTAGCGTGTAGTCGGTCAGAATGTCAGCATTGGATGCGTCGATGTCGCCGTGGGCGCTGATGACAGCTACCGACGACCTGAGCCGACGACTGACTAACCGTGCGGTGTGACCCTGCCAGGGCTGGGAAAGAAAGCCACCCTCTGGCAGCACGGAGGGGGCGGGCGCAGTATCCATGGTGATCCCCGACATGCGGTTGCCACCGGTCTGTTCGGCGCGAGCCTACTGCTCTCAGAGGACAGCAGCGGACAGCTGACCTCATCCCGAACTGGTTGAGAGTCTCAACTCAGCTGACGTTCCACCCCGCGGGAGCAATTGTCAAGCGCCTTGTGGGTCGGATCTTGGCAGTCGACACTTCGCCGCATCTCGGTTCTGATCAGGTTTTTCGATTCGTCAGCTCGCGATCTCGCGCGGTGGTGACGATGAAGTCATCGAGGATGTCCACGACCGCTGTCGGGGACTCGACATGTGGGAAGTGCCCGACACCGGGGAGCACCTCAAGTCGACTACCTGGCACGGCGTCGTGAGCGGCGTAGCCGTGGGCGACGGGAATGATCCGGTCCTGCTCGCCCCAAATCAGCAAGGTGGGTAATCCATGACTTAGATGGATCTTGCCGAGCGCACTGACCGCCTGGCCGCGATAATCCACCACCGAGCGCAACGTACGCAGGAACGCCTGCCGTGTCTGCCGGTCCGATAATGACGAATAAGCGTTCCACATCTGACCGGCGCGCGGCGACTGGATCCCGGCCGACATGAGCCAGGATCCCAGCTTGTTGCCCACGTTCAACACCGGCTGCGGCGCGACCACCGGCAGCACCAGTTCGGTTCCGGGTGCCGACAGGATCCGCAATATCCAGTTCACGTCGGGGCCAAGGCCGCCACTACTGATGAGAACCAGTCGCTGGCAATAGTCGCGATGTTGATAGCTGAACTGCATGGCCACACCGCCACCAAGTGACTGACCGACTACCGTCGCCCGGCTGATGCCCAGTTCATCGAGCAGGTCACGCAGCGACACCGCGAACGCCCCCAGCGAATAGTCACCACGCGGCTTGGCTGATTCCCCGTGCCCCGACAGGTCCGGTGCCACCACCCGATACTTCTTCGCCAGCTGAGGAATGACCGCCCGCCAGGTCGCCGAACTTCCCGCCATCCCATGAATCAACAACAGCGCCTCGCCGGCTCCTGCCTCCCGATAGGCAATGCGCTCACCGTGCAGATCGAGATAGTTCATCTCACCCACGTGCACCGGTCTCCATCCGACGGTGTTCCGGCCTGCTGGCTCAACGGCATTAACGATCGCTCTCCCTACTTTGAGTCAACACTAACATAACCTACGGTGGCGTAGGTTACCGACCAGTAAAGCACTGCTCTTGCGGGCATGATCGATGCCGCCCTGGTCTGTGTCTTGGCCGATGCGCGGGTGCGACGTCGCTGCCGGGTCGCTGCGATTGCTGTCTTGAGCCCGCGGCGGTGCCCGGTCGCCGGGTCGGTCCCGACGAAAGCACGGTCCAGTTCGGTGAACATTCGCGCGCTGCGGGTCTCCGGAGCGTCGTCGGCGGTGTCGCGCAGGTAGCGGTCCGGCAGCGACAGTTTGGCAATGGTGCGCCACGTCTTGCCGTACTGCGGCAGAAACGAGCCCGTGGTGTAGGAAAGGTCGTACTTGCTTGGCGCAAATTCGTCTGACCCGCACCGAGATCTGGTGCAGCCGGTTACTGGGCAGATCGGTGTAAAGGTGATGCTCGATCTGGTGACACAGGTTGCCGCTCATGAACCGCATCATCGGCCCGGCGGCAAAGTTGGCGCTACCGAGCATCCGACGGAGATACCACTGGCCCTGCGTTTCGCCGATCACGTCGGTATTCGTGAATTTCTCTGCGCCATCGCGGAAATGCCCGCAGAAGATCACCGCGTTGGCCCAGAGGTTGCGGATCACGTTGGCCACCACGTTGGCCGTCAGCGTCGATTTGTAGGTCGCCGCCGGTGACAGCGAGGTCAGCGCCGGGAACGCGACGTAGCCCTTGACCACCTGCCGTGCGGCCTTGACCGAAAACTCACGTGTCTGTTGAAGGGTGAGGTCGCGCTCCGGGCCGGCCTTCAGCACCTTCTCGAAATCGATTGGCTGCAAGCCGATCCCCCACTCGAATCCGAGCGCAAGGACGGCGTTGAACAGTAGGGTGCCGATGTTGAAGCGCTGCCAGGGCTGGTCTCGGGTGACTCGCAGGGCGAAGTAGCCCACATCGTCATCCATGCCCAGGATGTTGGTGTACTTGTGGTGCTGGAAGTTGTGGGTCAAGCGCCAGTGCTTTGACGCCGAACTCATGTCCCACTCCCATGTCGAGGAGTGGATCTCGGGATCGTTCATCCAGTTCCATTGGCCGTGCATGACATTGTGGCCGATCTCCATGTTCTCGATGATCTTGGCCAGACCCAGACTCACCGTTCCCCCCCACCACAAAGAGCGTTTCGAGCTGCCGGCCAGCATGAGCCGGCCGGCGATCTCAAGGGCGCGTTGCGCGGCGATGGTACGGCGGATGTAGCGCGCGTCGCGGTCGCCACGGGAATCCTCGATGTCCAGCCGGATCGCGTCCAGCTCAACAGCCAGACTCTCGATGTCGGTGTCGGTCAGGCGAGCGAAGGCCGGAATGTCCGTAATCGCCATCGCTTGCCTCCCTTTCGTCGGGCTTATACAACGGGTCGCCAAAATTCATCGGCAACGAACAACCCAGACCGACCGCATCCGCCGCTATCGTGCGGACCTGCGCCGCAGATTGGTTGGCGGTTCTGCGGTTCGTTCTGCCGACTCAGGTGTGTCCGATGCATCTGCGGTCTAATCGACTTTGTCTGCGCGCTAACACTATTCGCTCATTTAGTCGCGGCACGTCGCCGCCTCGCGGCGTAAGGCGGCGGCTTGTTGCAGACCAGTGGCTCGGGCGGCGCTCACATGGGCTTGGGCCGACCGAACCCGGTAGCCACTGAGTAACTCTGACCCCTTAGTAGTAGTGGCGGCGGCCGCCGACGGCGTGTCCCATCCGTCCCATCAACATCAGTAGCAGGCCGACGACGAGGATGATGACCCCGACGACCAAGCAAATGTGGGCGTAGGCGAAGGTCGGGACGAGGGCAGGGAGGAGGAGCCCGAGGGCGATGAGGACGATTCCAAAAACGATCACGACGTTTACCTGGTTTCTCTGTAGATGTAGATGTTTGGGGAGGAGGATTGTCCGGGTCAGTTGTTTGAAGGCGCCATTTAGCCTGACCTCCGGGCGTTTTGGCGTCGCCCTAGTCTGGTGTCGCGTCCTTCGTTGCGTCGCCGGCCATTCCCGATGCCACCGAAACAGGTGTTTCTCCCCCGGTCGCCGGTCAAGTGGTCACCAAACCGACGGGCATGGGTCGGGTGAACAGGAGATTGCCGGCCCTCCGAATCCCGGGCCAACGGGGGAATGGGCAACATGTGCATGCTGTCTCGACCGAAACGGGTAGACATCGGAATGTGCGGCGCGAGCAAACGCTCATCAAGTTCGGCGGCGTACAGCCAAACTCACTTCCGGACTGGCTGAAGAATCCAGCACCTCCAAATGTACCCCTCTCGGGAACCCCCGGCTAGTTGCCTCAGACGACTGCGGCGTGGCCGCTGCGTTGATTGCAGGTGTGCAGCCGGGTGTAAGGGCCCGGCAGCGTTCGGCGTTGCCCGCCCGTAGCGCCAAGCACGCTGATGACCATCTCGCGGGCCGCGCACCATCACGACACCCCTGACGTGTACTACCAATTCCCACAGTTGGGGGATCTCAGAACGCACAGTTAGATTCGATAACCCCCTCTGATCGCCTGGGCCGGCGCCGCCACTGGCGGCATCGCCGACCCTTGGACTCGGCTCGATCGAAGGCGCGATCGCCCTGTGGTGGACGAGATCCAGTCACCAGGACGGTAGCTTAGCGATTGCCTCGGGGTGAGCACGAAGACGGCAGAGCATCAACCGATCTCGGGCCGTCTACGATCGCCGGTGCAGCCTACGGGACCATCGGCCGGGGAGCACTGAGCGTTGTGTCGGCCGGCGGCGACGGACGGGCCGCCATCGCCAGCGCGCGCGTCGGGCCAGGTCGGCTGTCTGCCATTGTCGCACCCCTGTCCATTCACGCATCGTCATCTAGATGCCACCCGGACAGCTGGCCTCCGGTCGCCCCGCATCGGCGTAGGATTACAGCACCTGTCAACGATGTTGACCTGCAGTAGCGCCGATCTGGCGCGTACTGAATTTCTAGCACCAGGATCAGAGGGATCGACATGATCGTCATCCTTGGATTAATTGTTCTGCTTGCCGCGGTGATCGTGGGGTTCACCGGGGTGCTGCTCAATGCCGGGCCGGCTCACCACTTGACCGCGAATTTCGCCGTATTCGGCTTTCACGTCACCGGGTCGACCGGCACGTTGTTTCTCTTCGGCATCGTGATCGGTGCGGTCGCGATGCTCGGGCTTTGCATGTTGCTGGCCGGTGCCGGGCGCACCGCGGCTCGCGGGCGAGACGCCCGACGCGAACTCAAGAGGTCACAGCGCGAGACGGCGTTTCTGAACCGCGATCGTGATCAACTGCTCGAACACCAGCAGGTCGACGCAGCCACTGGCCGAACCGTGAATCCGGATCACGCCGACGATCGCAGCACGCGAGTTTCCCGGTTCGGCCGCTCGTCACGCGATCGACAACGGACCAGCACAGCCCACGGCGACAGCCCCCGGTAATTGTCGACACGGGGCGAGGCCTTCCCGGCCTCGTCAACCTTCACCGGCATGAGCATGTCGTTGAAGCGCCTGTACGGCTTGTCGAAGTAACGACCGTTGATTGACTTGCTGCTGGTGCACAAAGCGCGCGGCAGAGGCCTAGGTGGCTGGTGTCGAACGGCCATTGTGGGGGCGCTGGTTGACCGGTCGGGCTATTGGGCGATGCTCGTGTGGTCGTGAGCGGTTCCTAGCTCAGGTGAATTCGGTTGTCGGGATTGGCGATTCCGTTGCTTGGCTGGTCTACAGGCGGTCCTGGTGGGCCGGTTGGCATCGCCGACCGGCCTCAGGTCGTGGCGGCGGCCCAGTTTGCGCCTTCCCGGTGTAATCCGAGCACACCCAGGCGTGCGAGGTTGATCGCGGCGGCCAGCAGGGAGAAATCGGCGGCGACCTTGGTGGTGCCGCGCACGCGCGCACGGCGGCCGCCGTGGCGGCGGCGCATCAGGTGGCCGATCTTGCGTTCCACTTTCGGCCGGGTGGCCTTGTAGTCGGCGACCCAGCCCGGATCTGCTTGGGTGGTGCGAGCACGGGTGAGTTCGGCCTCGTAGCGGCTGATCGCGATGGTGCGCCCGGCGGTTGAGCTGGTGCACTGCTCGGCCAGTGGGCAGCAGGCGCAAGCCGGGCCGAACACCGCGTTGCCGCCGCCGCCCTTGGCCGGGCGGATCGGCACGGTCACCGCGCCCGGGCAGGTGACCGTGCCGACGTCGAGGTCGATGACGAAGCGGTCCTTGGCGTAGCGGCCACCCGGCGCGGTCGGTGGCTGCACCTTGGTGAAGATTTCCGCGCCCGCGGTTTCCAACACGGCCAGCAGTTTGCCCGCACCGTAGGCGGCGTCGCCGTAAACCGCCGGGCATCGCTGGTCTTGGGCTCCGCACACGCTGGGGGCGCTCCCGTCGCCATCACCATCACCGACCGCGCTGGCCGCGGTCGTCGTGCCAGCACTTGCACCGAGGCTCGAGTCGTCCTGAGGATCAACGCAATCTCCGTCGGCGGTGTTGGTGTCGCTGGTCACCGGAGTGGGTAGGTCGCCGGCCAGCAGGTCGGTGGCGGGTTGGGCGTCGCCGGCGTTGCCGGCGGTGACTTCGGTGGCGGTGATGATCTCGGCGTCGGGGTCGATCGCGATGTGACCCTTGTATCCGTCGAAACCCCGCGCGGAGGTCTTGTGGCCGTGGCGTGCCTGCGGGTCCACCGTGGAGATCACCCGATCGGCGGCCACACGGCGCGCGATGCGGAATATCCCGTCGGCGGCGTCTTGGTCGAGGTCCTGGCCGACCACGGTGGCCAACAGTTTGGCCGCCTTGTCCACCTCGGGCTTCAGCGCCTGCTCATCCAGGCAGGCCAGCAGCGCAGACGCGTCGCGGGCCAGCGCGTCCACCAGCGCCTCGCGCGCCGCCACGTCGTCGTAGTCACACACCGGTTTGCCGGCGCTGACGTAGTCGTCGTCGCGGGACAGCCGCGCCCGCAGCGCGGGTTGCAGCTCCGCGCCGGCGACCGCCAGCAGTCCCCGGATCGCCGAGCGGATCAATGTGACCGTGTCCATGGTGGCCACCGCGTCATACAGCGGGGTCGAGTCCAGCACCCGCTTACGGCCCACCAGCCCGGCCGCCTTGGCCGCTTGCAGGGTGACCTCAAAGATCCGGTCCGGGCGATCCGAGCGGGCCAGCCTCGCGCGCATGTCCACCAACACGGTGTGCACAAACCCCGGATAATCGAAGTCCAGCCCGCCCGCGGCATACTTCCACCGCGCGTCGAACGCGAACCGATCCACCGCCTCCCGATCCGAAAGCCCCTCGATGCGCTGCAACACCATCACCACCGCCACAATCATCGGCGGCACGCTGCGCCGGCCGACATCGGTGAACAAGTCGGCGAACATTTCATCGCCGAACAAGTTGAAGCACTCCCGGTGCAGCACGCTGTAAATCGAGTCCGGCGCCACCCGGCCCTCGCAGAAATCCACCGTCGACCGCCACAAATCCGCCTGTTTCGGCGTCAAACCCAAACTCACCCAACCATTCTCGCCGACCGCACCCGATTACCCGGTCAACGCCACGCGAAAAACACCAGCCACCTAGGCGGTAGTCGTCCGGACCGTCGGAATTAGCGAACCATCCGCAGGTATCGCTGCGTGTGATCCTGGCTGATCCGCCGCAGGCCCTCGCGGTAGCCCAACACGGCAGGACTCTGCATCGCGAGTGTCTGGTTCTGACCAGCGATCGGGTCGTGTCCGTTCCCGTCGCTGTATAGCCGGTGGACCCAAATTGGTTCACCACGGGTGTACACGACGAGAACGGCTTGCAGCGGATATGTCGGAAGCGAATGTCCGCGCCGGCGGAACCACATGGAAGTCGCAACGCGTCAATCGGTTTCGAGCAGCGGTGATCCGCGCAGTCATGCCCAAGCCAGCGCAGCGCCGAACCAAGCGTAAAGACCGGTGCGGTTCGCACAGTGGGCGACGGGTCGGTGGTAAGCGAACCGTTCAAGGCGATTCCCAACGTGGGGTTCTCACCGCGTGTTCGGCGCGAGCTTGCTGCTCAGCGAGGACAACGGCGGACAGCCGACCTCATCCCCGACGTGGCTGGGTTCTCAACATCGCTGACCCTACACGGCGCGGGGCTTTGGGAACCACCGAACGTGCTTGGCGCACTCAGCCGATTTCGGGCTCCGGACCGACGCGCTCGGCGTCGGCCGGGTCCTCAGCGGTGAGCGTGTCGAGGATGAACTGCGCGGCGCTGTGTCGATCGGCGCGCGCGCCATGCGCTCGGATTTCCAATTCCCGATGAGCCTGCCGCGGCGTGTAGCCGCGGCCGATGAGGACCCCGATCGCCTGATTGACCACCGACGCAGCCCGCAGATATGTCCGGAAATCCGACCCGTCAGGGACGCTGAGATGCTGATCGAGCGCGAACTCACTGGGCAGGCGGCCGGTTAGCCACGCCAGGTCCGCGGCGAGGTCGACGAATGCGCCCGGCGTGCCCGCATACAGAGTGAGGGCAACCCGCGGCGCTGCCCGGCCGTCACCGACACCGACACCGGGCAACGTCAGCCGAAGCGAGGTGCGAACATCGCCGGCCCCGCCGTCCTCAAGGGTGCTGAACGTGAATGGCGGATCGCTGCCTTCGACGGTCACGCTCAGCCCTGATATGGAATCGGTTTTGTCAAGACCGCAGGGGGAAGCGGCGTCCTCGACCGTCGCCGGGACGCCGCTTCCGTTGACCGAACTGACTTTGGGTGGATGGCGAGCGTGTCGTGTGTCGACGCGTCGTCAAGTCTGATATTCGCGGGTTGGTTACCGCAGGACGGACTGTTCTGCTGGAGTGGATCGCGGGTCTAGAGATCGAGCGTAATCAGACTGCACTGCAACATGATTGCTCATAGGGCGTTCGCGGGTCACTCCCAGGCGCTGCCGCCACCACCGGGTTGTTCGGACAGTTATGGGCCGGTGCTCAGGTGTCGAGCACAGCCAGCGACCAGCACCAGCCGGCCAGTTCCCGGGCGATGGCGGTGTTGGCGACCACGGGGCGCTTCTTGCGGGCATCGAAGGACACCCAGCGGTGGTGCAGACGCCGGTTGGCTTGCTGGCCCCGCGCCCGTGCTGCCGGGCTGGCGGCATCCCAGCGCCGCCGCAGATCTACCCCGGGCCGATACGGTTGACGGTGGTGCCAGGCCGCTTCGATCAGCAACCGGCGGGCATGGCCGTTGCCGGTCTTGGTGATCGATCCCTGCGAGCGTGAATTCCCCGACGTGTACTCGCATGGCACCAGCCCGAGGTAGGCCCCGATTGAGCGCCCGGTCAACCGGCCCCAGTCACCGATCTCGACCGCCAGCCCGAACGCGGTCAACGTCGAGACCCCACGCAAGCAGCCCAACCGCGTGACCACCGGCGTGTAGGCACTGTCGGCGGCCAGTTCGGCGATCGCGGCATCGAGTCGGTCGCGGCGATCAACGGTGGCCAGCATCGTATCCAGGGCGGTGTCGTAAGCCAGCTGCAATGGGGTGGCTTCGAAGCGTTGCGCCCGTAGCCATGCCTCGTGCTTACCGGTCCAAGTCCGCCCGCCGGAGTAGATGATCCCTTGGCGCAGCAGCAGTTTCGATACCCGGTGCCGGGAACTCATCAGATCGCCGCGGCAGTCCTCACGGGCGCGCACCAGATCGCGGGCTGCTTCCTGATCCGCGCTGGGAATCGTGACCGCCACGATTTGTCCCAGATGCAGCAACCGGGCCAGATGCGCGGCATCACGGGCGTCGGTCTTGACCCGATCCCCTGATGGGCGCTGCAGCTTCGACGGCGCAGCCACCAGACACATGACCCCCGCGGCCAGCAGAAACCGGGCCAACCCGAACCCGGTTGGCCCCGCCTCATACGTCACCGCCACCCTGCCCGGCAGCGACCGCAGCCAGTCCAGGACATCCCGATAGTCCGGGGTCAATCGCCGTTCGAACACCTCCCCGGTGTCCCCGTCCAAGGCGCACGCGACCACTGATCGTGCGTGCACATCCAACCCAACACTCGTACGATGGCGTTTCACTGGGGCCTCCTACATCTGTGGCTCTACCGGCCAGGACCTGATTCCTGTCGGCAACCCACGATCACATGCAGCGAGGCCCCAGCCTGCCCATACCGTCTAGATAGGTGGACACCGCTGCCTGGGCGTGGTCGCCCAATTGCTGCAAACCCTGCAGTAAATCGGCGCCGGCCTCATCCAGGGCGGCGGTGAGGATTCCCAAATCGGCGGCCAGGGCCGCCCCGATCTCCATGACGGGATTGCTCCGCTGGGCGCTCCCGAGCGCGAATCTAGCCTGCCTGTGCCGAATGGGCGAATCGCCTTGTCCGGTGGGGAACGCGCGACGTAGCCAGGACCCGTCCCGTTGACTGTTACCCCGACCTCCAACCTACGCGCGTCACACCGTGCAGCGACAGGTCGGGCGTGGAAGGGGCTGGCGTTTGTGCTCAGGCCGGGCTGTGTCGGGCGCGGGCGCGGCGCACGGCTTCATCGACAATGTGTTGGGCCACGTCGGCCAATTTGCGGTGTTCGGCTTGGCTGATCGCCCGCAGCTGTGTGAACGCCTCCTCGGCGCTACGCCCGCTGCGTCCCCGAATCAAGCCGATCGCCTGATCGATCACCGGGCGCGTCGACAGCGCCGTCTGCAACTGGACGGTCAGCGCCAACGCGTGCGCAAGGATCTGGGCGTTGTGCACCGCCACCGCCGCGGGCTTGGCGAACAGCTCCCCCAGTTCGGCGGCGTGCTCATCGAAGACGTCTTTGCCGTGGGCGTAGACATTGATCGCCCCGATCGCCTGGCCCGACAGCAGTAGCGGCAGCGACAGCGCACTGTGCACGCCCAGGCGGCCCACCCGGGGGCCGAATCGCGGCCACATCTTCTCCCCGCCCAACGACCCGGACCGCACCGTCCGCCGCTCCAGCGCCGCGGTGATGCAGGGCCCCTCCTTGAGAGTCACGTACTGAATCTCGTCGATCTCGGCGACAAACGGTGCACTGGCGGCCAACGCCTCCACCATGTTGTCCACCCGGTCGACCCGCAACAAGGTCACCCCGGCGCCCTCGGCGCCCGGTATCGCGTGCACCGCAAACGCCGACACCTCAGTCAGCAACTCGGACAACCCGAGGCTGCCGGCCACCAGGCCCGCCAGGTCGTCGATCCCGGCCCGCAAGTCAGCTGCATCAGCACTGGCTTGCTGCGCGCTCAGCGACCCCAACGGTAACCCGTCGGCGTCCTCGGTCAACTCCGTCATACCTGCGCTCAATAGTCTTGGCGGAGCTGGGATCGGTACCGAAACCCAGCGCCCTACCCGTGGCGCAACCGTCACGAGATGGTTGTCAGGACAATAATAGCGTCGGCAGCACCGAGACCCACACTATCGCGCGTCCGAAACCGGCGGGGCCAGCAACCGGACCAGACACCTGCTGCGTTCGAACGAGCCAAACCCCGGCAGCCGGTCGGCCTTGTCAGCGTCGTCTTTGTTTCGATCTCTGCTTGCCGCCTCGCGCTCTCAACAGTTCGTCTCAACAGTCGCCGTGCGTGGTTCAATCACCCCAGGCGGCGCGAAATTGATTCGGTAGGTCGATACGAGCAGTCCAACGGGTGTAGCGTGAAGGGCGTTGAGAATCAGCTGGTCTGGGATGAGTTGAGCCGTCCGCCGCTTAATTCAAGGAGCATTGGCTCCGAACCCTCACACACTCCGGTGATCCACTGGACGTCAGGTCACCATGACCATTTCATTTGCGTTGTGTTCCAACGTCGGCGTTTCCCTGCTAGATCTGCCCCGGATCGAATCCATTCATGATCCACACGCAGCCTTAGAGGCCGCCGTGGGGTGGCACTGCGGCGGCCCCGACACCGGGTCGCGGTTCTGGGTCACCCGAGCGAAGTCGCCCGGGTTCGACCCACTGACCGATGTCAAGGCCTCCGAGGACCTGCTCGACGCCCCCGTGAGCGAGCCGCCGGTGACCAATATGTGCAGCGGCCATCACCCATCTACCTTCCGCCGACCAAGGTCTGCGCACCCGCCACTTCGTCAACATTGTGGTCGCCGGGAACCGCGCGACGCGCAATGGCTGAGCATGGACGAAGCGCTGGTCCACTGCACCGAGGGCCTCGGATCTGGGACTGAATGACCATGTCTGCTGTTAAACCGGCGGAGCGACGCGTGACGTCGGAACCGAACAACTCTCCAGCGCCGATGCCCGCGAGAGCATATCGGCTCATCGCCCGACAAGCGCTCAGGCTCACGGGCGCAGAACTCGCATTGGTCGCCGTCGCAGACAACTACGACATACCCACGTCGGAGGTGGCCGATTTGATGATCGTGGAAACCGCCGGTGCTGCAATGACCTCGACGCCGGCTCATGCCATCTCTGTTGCCGGTACCTCGATCGAACAGGCCTTCGTGGAGCGGATCCCTCAACGAATCAACAACTTCGACGTCGCGATCGACGGCGTCCAACATGCCGGCCCAGCGCTGGTGCTTCCGCTGCGCACCAACGATGCCGTGGCCGGGGTGCTGGTCGCGCTGCGGCGCGGCGGCGCCCGGGCGTTCGGCGACGAACAGCTCGACATGATGGCCGCTTTCACCGACCAGGCGGCGCTCGCCTGGCAGCTGGGGTCCACACAGCGCCGGATGCGTGGAGGCGACATTCTCGATGAGCGCGACAGAATCGCCCGGCACCTGGACGACCACGTGATCCGGCGGATCTTCGCGATCGAACTGGCATTGCATGGGGCCATTCCGCAGGTGCGATCAACCGAGGTGCAGCAGCGACTGTCCCGCAGCATTGATGATCTTCAAGGCGTGATTCAGGAGATCCGTGTCGCCATTTTCGACGTGCACGGCGCAGTGCCGGGCATAACCCAGCTGCGAGAGCGGCTTGACGAGGTAGTCGTCCAGTTCTGCGGATCGGAACTGGAGACCACGGTTCAATTCGTGGGCCCCTTGTCGGTTCTCGACGCTGCACTCGCCGATCACGCCGAAGCCGTTGTGCGCGAAGCGGTCAGCAACGCCGTCCGGCATGCCGGCGCGACCAACCTTGCCGTGACGGTAAAGGTCGGGGACGACGTCTGCATCGAGGTTATCGACAACGGTCGAGGCATCCCCGGCGACGTCACCGGCAGTGGCTTGAGCAGGTTGCATCACCGCGCGCAGCAGGCAGGCGGCACGCTCACCACCGCGGATGCTCCCGGCGGAGGTACCTTGCTGCGCTGGTCAGCACCGCTGCCCTGAACATCGCCCCGCTGCGATCACGAGTGGCTCAAAGGGTCGATGCGACCGGGCCGGTCAGGTCGACGAGGCGGTGGGAGTAGCAGGCATTCTTACGACCCACCGGGTCCGGCGCGCGGACACCATCGAAAGGAACTCCACGACAAACGTTCTCGGGCAATCCCGCCTCCCGGCCGGCCCGACACTATCGCCGGGCTGGCCCATCGGCTCCTATCCCACCTATGCCAAGGCTCAACAGGCGGTCGAATACCTCTTCGCCGCTTATAATTCCCCGTCTAGCCAAATTGACCTTGTGGTCGCCCGTTCCGGGGTGAAAATGGTGTGGTGGTCGCCTTGCGACGCCGTCGCTCTATGGTCCTTGCAGGCCGTCGTCTAGCCGGGTGCTGGGATCGCGTTGTGGGCCCTTCATTGTTGCCGCTTGTTCGAGCACGAGGATTAGATTCTGTTGTTGGCCTTGCGATTCCACGGGCGACCACACCCTTAGATATAGATCGGTGTGGAGACGGGAGGTCAGTGGCGGTGTTGCAGGAGTCCCATGATGACGAACAGATCATCGCCAGGGTCGCGGCCCTGGATATCGGCAAGGCCGAACTGGTGTGCTGTGTGCGTGTTCCTGCGCCCGACAGCGCGCGCAAACGGTTGCAGGAGGTGTCGACGCAGTCGACGATGACCGGCTCGCTGATCGAGTTGGCCAACCGACTGGTCGAGTTACGGGTCGAGCGGGTGGTGATGGAAGCCACCTCGGATTACTGGAAACCGGTGTTCTACCTGCTGGAGGCCCACGGGCTGGATCCGTGGCTGGTCAACGCCCGCGATGTCAAACATCTCCCGGGCCGACCCAAGACCGATGTGCTGGATGCGGTGTGGTTGTGCAAGGTGGCCGAACGCCAGATGCTGCGGCCCAGCTTTGTGCCACCCCCACCGATCCGGCGGTTGCGGGATCTGACCCGCTACCGCATCGACCTGGTCGGGGTGCGCACCGCGGAGAAGAACCGGGTCGAAAAGCTGCTCGAGGACGCCTGCATCAAGCTCTCGGTGGTGGCCTCCGATATTTTCGGGGTGTCCGGGCGCGCGATGATGGCGGCGTTGATCTCCGGCGAACGCGACCCCAAGGTACTCGCGCAGATGGCGCGGTCTCGGATGCGGACCAAGATCGGCCGGCTCGAGGACGCGTTCAACGGCCACTTCGACGCCCATCACGGGTTCCTGCTGGCGCGGATGTTGGACCGCATCGACGGTATCGACGCCGACATCGCCGCCCTCGACGAACAAATCGAGGCCTATCTGGCCCCTTTCGCCGCGGCGGCGACACGCCTGGATGAAATCCCCGGCATCGGGCCCATCGCCGCCGCGATCATCCTCGCCGAAATCGGCACCGACATGTCGCGCTTCCCCACCGCCGGGCACCTGTGTTCATGGGCGAAGTTCTCACCGGGGATCAACTCCTCGGCAGGCAAAACCAAGGGCAACGGCTCGACCGGGCACGGTAATCGCTACCTGGCGCGGGTCCTGGGCGAGGCCGCCGTGGTGGCCGGGCGCACCGACACCTTCCTGGGCGAACGCTACCGGCGCATCGCCCGCCGACGAGGCAAGAAACGCGCCATCGTCGCCGTCGGCCGCTCCATCCTCGTCATCGTCTGGCACCTCCTGGCCGACCAGGACACCCACTTCACCGATCTCGGCGCCGATCACTTCACCAAACACACAAACCCAGAGGTCAAAAAACGCAACCACATCCGCCAACTCGAAGCACTCGGCTACACCGTCACCCTCACCCCCGCAGCCTGACCACACCCGTATCGAGTCAGCTCACCGCCATTTTCGGATTAGGACGAGAGGTGCCGCGCCAGCGAGTGGGGCTCGCGCCTGGTGACGGTGGAGTGTTGTGAAGTCACCGCCGAAAGGATTCTCATGCCATACAAGGTCAGCCTGTCGCCGTCGATCTCTCCCGCCTACACCGGGCGGCTGTCCACCACGTCGGTGCCCGCACTGAGGCTGCCCGACGAAGATATGGAGCCCGCCGCCGCGTACCGGTTCATCCACGATGAATTGATGCTCGACGGCAACGCGCGGCTGAACCTGGCGACGTTTGTCACCACCTGGATGGATCCCGAGGCCGACAAGCTGATGTCGGAGACATTTGACAAGAACATGATCGACAAGGACGAATACCCGGCCACCGCGGCCATCGAGTCGCGGTGCGTGTCGATGGTGGCCGATCTGTTCCATGCCGAGGGGCTGCGCGACGACGACCCGACCACCGCCACCGGGGTGTCGACCGTCGGGTCCAGCGAGGCGGTGATGCTGGGCGGGCTGGCACTGAAGTGGCGGTGGCGTCAGCGGGTCGGTGACGCGGCGAAGAGCGGCTGGCGGACCCGCACCCCGAACCTGGTGATGGGCTCCAACGTGCAGGTGGTCTGGGAGAAGTTCTGCCGCTACTTTGACGTCGAGCCCAGATACCTGCCGATGGCCAAGGGCCGCTACGTGATCACGCCCGAGCAAGTGGTCAACGCGGTCGACGAGGACACCATCGGCGTGGTCGCGATCCTGGGCACCACCTTCACCGGTGAGCTGGAACCCGTTGCGCAGATCTGCGCGGCCCTGGACAAGCTGGCCGCCGGCGGCGGCGTGGATGTCCCCGTGCACGTCGACGCCGCCATCGGCGGGTTCGTGGTGCCGTTTTTGCAGCCGGATCTGGTGTGGGATTTCCGGCTGCCGCGGGTGGTGTCGATCAACGTCAGCGGCCACAAGTACGGGCTGACCTATCCTGGCATCGGTTTTGTGGTGTGGCGCGGTCATGAACACCTGCCCGAGGAGTTGGTGTTCCGGGTGAACTACCTCGGCGGGGACATGCCGACGTTTTCCCTGAACTTCTCCCGGCCGGGCAACCAGGTCATCGGCCAGTACTACAACTTCCTGCGGTTGGGTCGCGCGGGCTACACCCAGGTGATGGGATGCCTGTCGTCGACGGCGCGCTGGCTGGCCGACGAGTTGCGCAAAGGCAAGCACTTCGAGGTGATCTCCGACGGCTCAGCGATCCCGGTGGTCTGCCTACGGTTGGCCGGGAATTTCGGCTACACCGAGTTCGACGTCTCCCACGCCCTGCGGTCCTACGGCTGGCAGGTGCCGGCCTACACCATGCCCGCCGACGCGACCGACGTCGCGGTGCTGCGCGTCGTGGTGCGCGAAGGGTTATCCGCCGATCTGGCCCGGTCACTGCGCGACGACATGATGTCGGCGCTGGCCAGTCTGGACGACCTCAAGCCCGGCGGCCACTTCGACAACCAGCGGCCCTTCGCCCACTAAGCCTGAATCCGTGGATGGGCCGGTGATTTGATCGGCGTGTGAACAGCGAAAGCGCCTTCTGAACTGGGATAATACGAGTGCTTACGTCGTATTTGTCCAGAGTTCAAGAAGGCACTTTCGATGCACTCATCGTATACGTTCACCGCCGACTCGGCGGTCTTTGACGAGCAGAATCTGGTATCGGCGGCCGGGCTGGTGCCGGTGTTGGACCTAGCTGAGCAGGCCGGTCTTTCGGAGTTGATCGGCGAACACGTGCAGCTGCCGTCGACTCGGGTGGCGTCGGGGGCGGTGAATCCGGCCGGCAAGCTGACCTCGATCATCGCGGGCATGATGTGCGGCGCGGACAGCATCGACGATGCCGGCGTGCTGCGCGCGGGCGGCACCCCGCGGGTGTTCGACGAGGTGTATGCGCCCTCCACGTTGGGGATCTTTCTGCGCGAGTTCACTTTCGGGCACGCCAACCAACTCGCTGCGGTAGGTCGAGCCCATCTGGTGGCGCTCGCGGCGCGGGTACCGCTGTTACCCGGCATCGAGCAACGCGCTTTTGTCGACATCGACTCGCTGCTGCGCCCGGTCTACGGGAAAGCCAAGCAGGGCGCCAGCTTCGGGCACGCCAAGATCGCCAGCCGCGCGCTGCTGCGCAAAGGCCTCTCACCGCAGATCACTACCATCTCCACCGCGCAGGCCGCACCGGTGATCGCCGAGGCCAGGCTGCGCAGCGGCAAGGCCGCCTCCGGGCGCGCGGCCGCCTCCCAGATCACGGTGGCCATCGGCACCGCCCGCGCCTGCGGGGCCGCTGGGGCGATCATGGTGCGCGGCGACTCGGCGTTTGGCACCAAGAAGGTGATCACCACGTGCGTGGCCCAAGGTGCCGAATTCTCCTTGTCGATCAGCCGCAACAAACGCATCAACGCTGCGATCGCAGCCATCGACGAAGCCGCCTACACCCCGGTGCACTACCCCGGCGCGGTGACCGACCCCGACACGGGGACGCTGATCTCGGATGCCCAAGTCGCCGAAACGCCCTACACCGTGCGGTTGGGCTCTGGCCGCACGCTGACGGTGCGGCTGGTGGTGCGCCGGGTCAAAGACGCCCGCTACCCCGATGCGTTGTTTCCGGTGTGGCGCCATCACCCGTTTGTCACCAACTCCGAACTGCCGGTTACCGAGGCCGATATCACCCACCGGGGCCACGCCGTCATCGAAACCACCTTCGCCGATGTGATCGACGGCCCGCTGGCTCACATCCCTTCCGGGCTGTTCGCCGCCAACTGCGCCTGGCTGGCGGCCGCGGTGATCGCCCATAACCTGCTGCGCGCCGCAGGCACCCTCGCTGGTGGCCATCACGCCGTGGCCCGCGGCGCCACCCTGCGCCGCGACCTGGTCAACATCCCGGCCCGCTTCGCCGCCCCGGCCCGCAAACCGATGCTGCACCTGCCCGCGCACTGGCCGTGGCAAAACGGATGGAAAACGCTGTGGAACAACACCATCGGCTATAGGCCCGCGATCCCACGAGCAGGATAACTATCACATCCCCTGCCCATCTGCCCTCCCAGGCCCGACCCGAGGAACCCCGCAACAAGGAAAAGCTGGTGCAGGCCAGCGGATCACTCATACCCACAACACCCCGAACCGCCCCAACCGTGCAAAAATCAACCCCACGACACCACGAAATCACTGATCCACGGATTCAGGCTAAGCCACAAGCATGCACATCACGAACGCAGAAGTGCTCAAGCCGGCCGCCGAACACCCATAATGACCCAACGACCGGTACTTCACGATCCATCTCCCCCAGCGGCGGCCGGCATCCGTATAAATCTTCGAAGCACGTCGTCGTGCCGTTCCGGTCGATCGATGCGAGGCAGTAGGCGGGCACGGCGTCGGCCTCCGGCACGCGGGCGAACACACCGGGCGGCACGCCATCACCGGGCTGATGTCGACACCCGAGGTAATTGACACTGGAAGGCAAGCGCCGTCGGCAGGCGCGCAGCCAACTGGCCAGTGCCGCAACCGGACTCGAAAATGGTCTGGTCCCCGGTGAGGGCCGCCTTGGCCGCGAGGCGGTTTATGGTCGCGCCCTCACAGAAGGCCTGCCAGTCCTGGGCGCGTCCGATCCGCTCGTAGACCGAACGGGCCTGGTTCAGCGTAACCGCCACGGGTCGTCCTCCTCATTCGCCCACAACACCGGTCAATGTCGGGTGCGTCCAGTTGCGTCCGTGGTATGTCGGTGCGCCCCGTCGACGTGGGTGCATGCGGGTCCACCGTGTCACGACGACTGTGCGCCCGCGTCACCGTCGTTGCCTAGCAACTCCTTCTTTGCCTGTGCCAGCTCGGCTTTGGCAGCGGCGTCGACCTGCGGATACTGCGGGTTGAGATCCCGCAGCGTCTCCAACAGCACCGCGGAAGTCGACACGCGGCCAAACCATTTGTGGTCTGCGGGGATCACATGCCAGGGCGCCCAGACGGTGCTGGTGTGGCTGAGCATGTCTTGAAAGGCCCGCTGGTAGTCATCCCAGAACGCGCGCTCGCGTAGGTCGGCGACGGAGAACTTCCAGTTCTTCTCGGGTTCGTCGATGCGCTCAAGGAACCGGCGCGCCTGTTCGTCCTTGGAGACGTTGAGAAACAGCTTGACGATGACGGTCCCGTTGTCGGTGAGGTAGCGCTCCCAGTCGTTGATGTCGCGGTACCGCCGCTGCCAAATTTTCCCGGCGTCGAGCACCGCGGTGCGTGGCCACAACGTCTCGGGATGCACACGGGTGATCAAGACGTTCTCGTAGTGCGACCGGTTGAACACCGCGATGCGGCCCAATTCCGGCAGCGACCTTTGGTGGCGCCAGAGGTAATCATGCGCCTGCTCGGTCGCCGATGGCGCCTTGAAGCTGTACACGTCGACCCCCTCGGGGTTGAGGCCGCTCATCACGTGCTTGATCGTGCCGTCCTTACCGGCCGCGTCGATCGCCTGAAGGATGATCAACAGCGACCGGTTGGCCTCGGCGAAGAAGCGGTCCTGCAAATCCAGCAGCGCCGCCTTCGCATCGGCCAGCACCGCGGCGCCGTGGTCTTGTCGAAGCTCTTTGTCGTGGCGGCCGGGATCGAAGTCCTTGGCCAGGTCCACCTTGGACCCCGGCTCTACCCAGGTAGCTTCCGCCAGTCGTTTCCAGAGCGCCGACAACTTCGCCTCCTGCTTGTGTGTCTCTCCATGACCCGGGGCAACGACCACTGTCAGCGTCCCAGATGGTGACCGGAGATTGCCACCACCGTCGGCATGGGTTACCCACGCCTTGTGCAGTGCAGCAGGCAGTGATCGCCGCATTCGCGTTCAGTGAGGTCAATTGCGTTGCCCGCCTGGCGCCTTGAAGAAACCTCACTGCGCCGGCGACAACAGGTGCAGGAATTGGCGAGGGCTGCGCGGGTACACGGCCTGGCCGGTGTTGTGGCGGGTGATTTCCCGTCCGTAGGGACAGTCGGGATTGTCGTGGTAGACGGAGTCTGCGTGATCGGTGACGGTGCGGAAGGTGGCGATCGTCGTCGTGGTAGCGACACCATGCGCACTCGGGTCAGCGGGCGAGCTGTCACCGTCTGAGGCTGCTCCCCCGTGGCTAGCGCCGTCACGTCTGACCGGGTCGAGAATGCGATAGGCGAGGAGTTTGATGCGGTCGGTGACGAGTGCCCAGCCGATGGCGTAGCCCCAGACGAAGGCGACCCACTGCCAGCCGAGCGGCGTCATCAGTACCCCGAAGCCGGCGAGCAGCGTCGCAATGGCCTCGGCGCCGAGCACGGCCAGCACGAGAATCCGCTTCGGCCGGATGGACCAGAACGGCCCGCGGGTACGGGTGAGGAAGATCGTCATCGAGCCGGCGACCGACAGCATCAGATACATCAGGGTCTGCAGCTGGTCGCGGTCGAGATTGAAGGCGTGCTCGCCGAGGTAGAACAGTCCGAACGCGGCGATCGGCCCGATGACACCCAGGACGGTGGCTATCCCCAGGACCAGGCGCATGTTCCACGCCTCGGGGCTGTTTTTGTACTTCACGTTGTCGTAGGCGATGGACAAGATCGCGCCGTCGTTGAGCAGCGCGAGGACGACGATCATGATCGCCGTCACGGGAAAGGAGCCGAAAACCAGGATCGCGGCGGTCACGAACAGCAGCACCCGCAACGTCTCGGAGATGCGGTAGATCGCGTAGCTGTTCATGCGCTGCACGATCCGGCGGCTTTCCTTGATCGCGTCGATGATCACCGACAGGCCCGGGCTCAGCAGCACCATGGACGCCGCCGCGCGCGCCGCGTCGGTCGCCCCGGACACGGCGATGCCGCAGTCAGCCTTCTTCAGCGCGGGGGCGTCGTTCACCCCATCACCGGTCATCCCGACGATATGGCCGCGCTGCTGCAGCACGTCGACGATGCGGTACTTGTGTTCGGGGAACACCTGGGCGAAGCCGTCGGCCTGTGCGATCGCCGTCGCCTGGGCGGCCGTCACCTCTTCCTTGACGCCGCCCAGCCCGGCGGCGTCAAGAATCCCGTCGCGCATCCCGAGTGCCTTGGCGGTCTCCCGGGCGATGGCGATGGCATCGCCGGTGACCATCTTGACCTTCACGCCCATCTGTTCGGCAGTCGCGATGATCTCTTTGGCGTCGACGCGGGGCGGGTCGAACAGCGGCAGCACGCCCAGGAACCGCCACGGTCCGTCACCGTCGGCGCGGGCGACCCCCAACGACCGGAAGCCGCGCTGGGCGAACCCTTGCACGGCGGTGTCCACTGCTGCCTGCACCTCGGCCGCGTCGTCGGCCAGGGCGAGGATGACCTGCGGTGCGCCCTTGCTGACCTTGAACGACGGCTTGCCTGCGATCTCGACGCTGGCCTCGGTGCGCTTGTGGACCGCGTCGAAAGGTTGGAAGTGGACCATGTGGTAGGGGTCGAGTGCCGTCGGGTCGGTCAGTCCGGCCAGGACGGCCAGGTCGATGGTGTCGTTGTCGTCGACGCGCGAGGCCAGCGCGCCGGCGAGGATGACGTCGCCGGCGCTCACCCCGTCCACGGCGAACGGGTCGCCCAGAGTCAGCTTGTTCTGGGTCAGGGTCCCGGTCTTGTCCGAGCACAACACGTCCACGCCGGCGAGCTCCTCGATGGCGACCAGCCGGGTGACGATGGCCTGCTTCCTGGCGAGCAGGCGTGCGCCGACGGCCATGGTCACCGACAACACGGTCGGCATCGCCACCGGGATCGCCGCCACAGTGAGCACCAGGACGAACTGGACGGTATTCAGGAAAGGGTTGCCGCGCAGGGTCGACACGACGACGATCAACACCACCATGGCCAGCGCGAGCAGGATCAGGAACTTGCCGATCTGCAGCACCGCCTTTTGGAAGTGGCTGACGCTGTTGGCGGCTTGGACCAGTTCTGCGGTGTGGCCGAAGTAGGTACTCGTACCGGTGGCGTACACCAAGGCGCTGATCTCCCCCTGACGCATGATCGATCCGGAGAACACGTTGTCGCCCGGTCCGCGGCTGGCCGGCAGCGACTCCCCCGTCAGCGCGGACTCGTCCACCTCCACCGGGTCGCCGTCAAGCAGGCGGGCGTCAGCCGCCACGATGTCGCCGAGCCGCAGCCGGATCATGTCGCCCGGCACGAGTTCGCGCGCCGGGAGGGTGACCCACGCGCTGTCGCGTAGTACCCGCGCGTTGACCGCCAGTTGGGCTTTGAGGGCGTCGATGGCTTTGCCCGCGGACCGTTCCTCCCAGAACCCGATGAACGCGTTAGCGGCGAGCAGCACGAAGATGACGACGAAATCCGGCCAGTGGCGCAGCACGCCCGACAAGATGAGGGCGACCTCGATCATCCACGGGATCGGACCCCAGAAGTAACCGAGAAACTTCAGCAGCTGGTTGGTTTTCTTCTCTCCGATCTCGTTCGGCCCGTACTGAGTCAGGCGTTTACCGGCCTCGGCTGCGCTAAGCCCGTCGGCCGAACTCCCGAGCTGTTTTTCCAGCTCGGGCATCGGCAGCGATTTCAGATCTCCATGCGGGTCGGCCTTGGTCGGCGCTGCGGAGCTCTCGGCTCGAAGTTTCTCATCCTCAGTGGTCATGGTTGGTTGCCCGCCTGCTCGTTATCGTCGGGGTGCTTCATCGTCGGGGCGCTCCGGATGTCGCGAAGGTACTCAAGTATCCCGCGTGGACCGGTCCTCCGGGGAAAGAGAATTGGGTGAACAGCTTCTTCATCCCGGACGCGTGTCGCGGTGGATCAACCAGTAACCCCGCCCGATCAACGACAGAACATCAGCACGGCGATCAGAGCCGGCTCCCCGCGGCGGGGGTTCCGTTGGCCACCGCTGCCGGAACCGGAATCGGCGGCTGTGGCTCTGGCTGGACTGCTGCACCGTTTTCCCGGGCCAGGAAGTTCCCGAGTTCGGCGATGGTCGACATCAACGGCGCCGGGAACACCACGGTGCTGTTCTTGTCGACACCGAGCTCGACCAGGGTTTGCAGATTACGTAACTGCAGCGCCAGCGGGTGGGCCATCATGGTGTCCGAGGCGTCACCCAAGGCGGCAGCGGCCAGCGATTCACCCTCGGCGGCAATGATTTTCGCGCGCTTCTCCCGCTCCGCTTCGGCTTGGCGGGCCATCGCCCGCTTCATGCTGTCGGGCAGTTGGATGTCTTTGAGCTCCACCAGGGTGACCTGCACCCCCCATTCGACGGTGGTGACATCGAGGATCGCGCGGATGTCGAGATTGATCCTGTCGGTCTCCGAGAGCGTCTCGTCCAAGGTGTGCTGGCCGACCACCTTGCGCAGCGTCGTCTGGGCGATCTGATCGATCGCGGCGTAGACGTTCTCGATCGCCACCACCGACTTCACCGCGTCGACGACCTTGAAATAGGCCACCGCCGAGACGTCGACACTGACGTTGTCGCGGGTGATGATCCCCTGCGATTGGATCGGCATCGTCACGATTCGCAACGAAATCCGGTGCAGCACATCGATGAACGGAATGATCAGCCGCAACCCGGGTTGGCGTTCTCCGATCACCCGGCCCAGCCGGAACAGCACGCCGTTCTCGTATTGCTTGACGATCCGCACCGCCAGCACCAGCAATAACAAAACGACCACAACAACAACGACGACCCCCAGCGTTTTCATCGCCGTGCACCTGTCGGTGAGCCGTGCCGAGCGCTGCCCGCGTTATGGCCAACCCTCGTTGTTCGCAGGTCCGGTGAGGGGGCCGATCGAGTGGCGAAACTCCGTGAAAAAGTCGGCGCTTCCGGGTTTTCTGTGGGTCTGGTCTGGGCGTGATGGGCGCAGGGCGGCAGGATGTGCTGTGTGCGCGACACCGAGTTGTACCGCCATCTGCTGGGACTGGTAGCGCCGTGGGAGGTGCAACGGGTGGAGCTGTCGGCTCAGGAAGGTCGGGTGGACGTCTGGGTCGTGCATCCGGGCCGGACCCGGTTCGCCTGCCCGGACTGCGAGCGCGAGCTGTCGGTGTATGACCATGGCGAGGAACGGGCGTGGCGGCATCTGGACTCGTGTGCGTTTCTGACGTTCCTGCATGCCAGCCCGCCGCGGGTGGCCTGTCCCGAGCACGGGGTGCATCAGGTGCGGCTGCCGTGGGCCGAGCCGCATTCGCGGTTCACCATGTTGTTTGAGCGGCTGGCCATCGACGTGCTCGCCGCGTGCGACGTGGCGGCCGCGGCCGGGCTGCTGCGGGTCAGCTGGGACGAGGCGTGGCACCTGATGGACCGTGCGGTGGCCCGCGGCCTGGCCGCCAAACCGCTGGTGGCGCCGGCCCACGTCGGGGTCGATGAGAAGGCGGCCGGGAAGGGACAGGACTACATCACCGTGGTCAGTGACCTGGACGCGGGCACGGTGGACTACATCGCCGACGAACGCCGCCAGGCCAGCCTGGACGGCTACTTCGACCGGTTCACCCCCGAGCAGCTGGCCGGGATCGAGGCGGTGGCAATGGACATGTGGGAGCCGTTCGCCGCCTCGGTGCGCGCGCACCTGAGCGACGCCGAGAACAAGATCGTCTTCGACCGCTACCACCTGATGGGCTACCTGACCAAGGCCGTGGACACCGTGCGCAAGGCCGAGAACCGGGCGCTGGCCGCGGCCGGCGATAAGAGCCTGGCCGGCAGCAAGTACCTGTGGCTGTATTCGGCGGAGAACCTGCCCGACCGTCACCAAGACCGCTTCGCCACGCTGCGCTCCGGTGACCTGAAAACCGCTCGGGCATGGGCGATCAAGGAGAGCCTGCGGCACTTCTGGTCCTACCAGCGTCGCGGCTGGGCAGCCAAACACTTTAAGCGCTGGTACTTCTGGGCCACCCACTGCCGTCTCAAGCCGATCATCGACGCGGCCAAGACGTTGAAGCGCCACGAGGCGGGGCTGTTGTCCTACTTCGCCCACCGCATCACCAACGCCGGTGCCGAGGGCCTGAACTCACGCATCCAGGCCATCCGGGTTTCGGCCCGCGGCTACCGCAACCGCGAGCACTTCAAGACCGCGATCTACTTCCACCTCGGCGGGCTCCAGCTCTATCCGGCCATCCCATGACCCACGGAGTTCCCAGAAGAGCCAAAAAGTCATGGTGATCCTGATGTGCAAACGATCACCGGCGCGTAGGGGTTCCGGAGCCAACGCTCCTGAAGTTCCGCAGCGGACAGCCGAACTCATCCCGAACCAGCTGAAATTCCCAGCACGTCCCACGCTACACCCCTGGGGTGTAGACGGTATGACGAGGCTGGGACCTCGCCACAGCTGAACGGGGGTTGCCGTCAGGAAGTTGGTCCTGCCCAGTCTTCTCCGCGCTTGGGGACCTCGGGTCCGTAAACCAAGAACCCAACGACAAGTTCACTGTGATCCTGGGAGCCGAAACGGAATTATTCGCCGGGTGCGTGACCAGCTCCGGCTCGACGGCGCGGAAGTCACCGATGACGTCCTCGAGTCGCACGGCTCAATCATGTTCGCCAGAACGCGAATCGTCTCGCCACTCGATGTTCCCGCCCGCCGGGTCACTGAAGATCTTCTCTACCGGCCAGGGCCCAGTCGTTGTACTGGGTGCTTTAGCCTGATGGGATGGATGGTCAGGTGCCTGGGCTGGACGGGCTGCCCCGACCGGTCGGCTACGTGCTTGGCGGGGGTGCCAGCCTTGGCGCGATCCAGGTGGGCATGCTGCAGGCGCTCAGCGAGTGCGAGGTCACTCCCGATCTCGTCGCCGGAACCTCGGTTGGGTCGCTCAACGGCGCGGTCGTCGCCGCGGACCCGAAGGGTGCGGTGAACCGGCTCTCGCACGTGTGGGCACGAATGACGCGAGACCAGGTATTCCCGGGCGGTTTGATCGCCCAAGCTCTGCTGCTGCAGAAAGTCAGGACGCACCTCTTCCCCAACACCGGGCTGGCCGCGGTGATCGCCGACTTCATCGGACAGGCAACGACATTCGCCGATCTGCAACTGCCGTTCGCCGCGGTTACGACAGATATCGCCACCGCTCGGCCATACGTCCTGCGTGACGGTCCGCTGCTGCCGGCCCTGCTGGCCAGCGCGGCGGTCCCGGGTATCTACCCAGCTGTCGACCTGGACGGCCACCAGCTCTACGACGGGGGTCTGGTGGCCAACGTCCCGATGCGCCAAGCGGTCGAGATGGGGGCACGCTCGTTGGTGGTGTTCGACTGCAATTTTCCCGGCCACCTGCCGGGTTCGACCGATACGATCGCCGACATTCTGCTCTACTGGGTGATGGTGTCGATGCGCGCGCAGTCCGTGCTCGAGGCTCCTGTCATCGCCGCCGGGATTCCGGTCGTGTACCTTCCCGGCCCCGCGCCCAGACTGTTGTCGCCACTCGACTTCACGCACACCGCCGAGTTGATCGAGGCGGCGTATGTGTCCGCTCGCTCGTTCCTGGAGCAGCTCCGCATCACCGGTCCGGGGCTGTACGGATCTCCCTCGCCCTGATGGTCCCGCCGCGTGCCCGACGCACCGGCGCGGCGAATTTGCGGTCAAGGTCGCGGCGCCGCGCCGGCGATCATGCTTCGTCGAGCGTGGGGAAAAACAGTTCGCAGACCAGTAGCTGCAGCGCGGCGGCGACGGGGATGGCGATCAACGCCCCGACCACCCCGAGCAACGCCGCACCGATGAGCACGGCCACCACGGTGACACCGCCGGGCACCTTCACCAGCGCGGGCTGGTAGATGAACTGCTGCGGCGGGTGGCCGTTTCCTCGCGATACGGGCATCAGCTTGACGAACGGCACGCCCTCGGCGTCGACGAACGCCGCCCCGCAGCCGGGCTGCATGTCGGCGTTCAACCGATCGGCCAGGCCGCTCCAGTCGATCAGCGGCCATCGTGCACCGCCCAGTCAGCCCGCTCAGCCCGCGACCAGCCGCAGCGGCAATCGCTCGTAACGACGGATGATGTTGTTCAGCGCCCAGGTCGGCTCCCCGACCATCTCGATCCGGCCGACCCGCCGCAGCAGCGCGGTGAGGATCGCCTGCATCTCGATACGAGCCAGGCCCTGCCCCGCGCAGGCATGGGCACCGTGCCCGAAGCCCAGCTGGCGGTTGGCGTCGCGGCGGATGTCGAAGGTGTCGGGGTCGTTCCACTCCCGCTCGTCCCGGTTGGCCGATGCGTAGATCACCAACGCTCTGGCCCCGGCGGGAAGTTCGGCGCCCGCGAACGTGGTGTCCTTCGCCAGCTTTCGGGAGAAGGCCCGCAGCGGTGACTCGTAGCGCAGCACCTCGTTGACGGCGTTGGCAAGCAGCGCCGGCTCGCTTCGCAGCAGCCGCCACTGGTCGGGGTGCGTCGCGAACAGCGCAAGCGCGCTGGCGATGCCGCTGATCGTCGTGTCGAGCGAGGGCGCCAGGTAGTCGATCATCAGCGCCGAACACTCGCTGCGGGTCAGTTTTCCCGCATCGCCGGCCAGCAGGATGTCGTGGCCCATGCTGCCTTCGGCCACCGACCGGCGGCGCACCACCTGCTTGGTGAAGCGCACCATGCGCAGACTGGCCGGCACCGCCCTGGCGGCATACCGGTTGACCGGTCCCAGCGTGTCGAACGTGGCAGCGCCCCAACGCAACAGGTTGCCCCTGCCGTGCTCGGGCCAGCCGAGCAGGTCCGGCACCACCGTCAGCGGCAGCGCTTTCGCAAGGTCCGCGACGCCGTCAACCGTTTCTTGTTGCACCGCAGCGGCAACCAGGACATCGGCCTGCTGCTGGATGACGTCGCTCATCGAACGGAGGGCCCTCGGCAGCATGCGATGCGCCAGCAGCCTTCGCCGCTGATCGTGCTCGTCGTCGTCGCTGTTGAGCGTCGTTCCGCGCGAGAGCCGGTTGACGATCGGATTGAGCCCCACCCCGTGGCCGGAAACGAACGCCGCGTCGTCGCGCAGCGCGGCCTTGCACTCGGCGTAGCGGGGTATCGCGAAGACCCGCTGTCTGGTGAGCCACACCACCGCGCCCAGCTCACGCAGCCTGGCGTAGTGGGGGTAGGGGTCGACGATCGCGCGGGTGCCGTACAGGTCGTGGTGATAGGCCGCGACGCCGGCGGGCCTACGCACCGGCAAGTCCGGGCGCGAAGGCCGGCACGAGACGACACAGTTCTTGCACGTCACGGCCCGCGCACAGCACCACCCCGTCGGGACGGACGATCGCGGTCGTCGCGCCCGCGCGGCGCAGCCAACCGGCCAGTTCGGCGCCGGGTTCGGCCGTGATCACGACGGCACCCCGGCGCGTCAGCTCGGCACGCTGTTGCCCGGCCGGCGGGCTGAAGGTCACCACGGCAAACCGCCGCCCCACCACCTGGTCGAACCGTTTCCCCTCCGTTAGGGAGGGATTCGGGCACAACCCGCCGGCCAGCCCCCGACGGCGGCCCTGCCTGATCACGAGCGGACCGTGATGCAGCGCCGGCGTCGTGCTGTCGACGATCTTGTCGCGTATTCCGGGGATCAGATGCAGTCGCGGCAACACCATGCGGCGCAGCCGATTGCCCAGCTCCCCGCCCGCCGTCATGGTCAGGCCCATCACGAGCGCGAACCGGATCATGTAGCGCGCGTGGGGCTTGCGCTCCCGCTCATAGCTGTCGAGCATGTCCTGCGGCAGCCACCCGTGCACCACGCCGGCCAGCTTCCACGCCAGGTTCACCGCGTCGCGAAGTCCCGCGCACAGCCCCTGCCCGATGAACGGCGGGGTCAGGTGGGCGGCATCGCCGAGCAGGAAGACGTTGTCGCGGCGCCAGCGGTCGGCCACCTGGGCGCGGAAAGTGTATTCGGCGACGCGGACCAACTGGAGCCGTTGTGGCGCGACCCGGTCCACCCAGGGCCGGATCAGCGGAAGCAGGGTCGCGACCGTGCCGAAGTCGTCGGCGGACTCCTCCGGCAGCAGCCGGAATTCCCACCGGTACCTGCTCGGTCCGACTCGCATGAACGTGCCCGCGCGGCGCGGATCGCACACCTGATGCACGCCGTCCCACTGGTCGAGTTCGGCGTCCGTCGTCACATCGACCACGAGCCAGCGCTGTTCGAACCCCATGTCGCGCATCGACGCGCCGATCGCCGTGCGGACCATGCTGTTGGCGCCGTCGCAACCCAGCACGTATCTGGCCTGCACGCGGTGTTGCCGCCCGCCGACCCGGTCCGCAAAGGTGACCTCGGCGCACCCATTGCCGATCTGGACGACGCCGGTCACCTCCGCGTCGCCGCGCAGCACCGCGTGCGGATAGTGCTTGAGGTTGGCCCGCAGCAACGCCTCGAATTCGGGCTGGTCGAACATGTTGGCCTGGGGATAGCCGTTGGCGGTTTCGGATCGCTCGCGGCGAAACTGGCTGAGCACGTTCATCTTCGGGTCCCGCAGCTGCAGGCCACGGGCGGGACGTGAGATCGCCGCGAACTGCTCGCCGATCCCCAGCCGGCCGACGATGCGCGCGACTTCGTCGTCGAGGTGCACCGCGCGCGGCTGCGGGTACACGTCAGCCCAGCGGTCGAGGACGAGACACTCGACGCCGTATTGCGCCAAAAGTGTTGCGGCGGTGACTCCGACGGGACCGGCGCCGACGATCACCACCGGGACCGAGCCGGGCGTGTCGGTCACGCGTGGCGGACCCGGTTGCGCTGGGTGCCCAGGTCGATCTTGCCGTCGTCGGTGGCGACACCGGCCTCGACCACGTCACCGTCGCGGAGGTACTTGGGGTTCTTGGCCTGCCCGGCGAAGAACAGTTTCCACTTGAGGTCGTCGGGCAACAGCGACACCAGCTTCTGCACCGCCTTGGGCGGGGCGGACAACGCCGTGCCCACGGGCGTGCCGGTCAGCACCAGGTCGCCGGCGGTCAGCTGCTGGAAGCGGGCGAGCCCGTCGAGCGCCTGGGCCGGCCGATAGATCATGTCGGTGTTGACCGTGCTGTTCTGGCGCAGCTCCCCGTTGACCCGCAGTTGCAGCCGCAGCTCGCCGAAGTGGCCCAGCTCGCCGGCATCGAGGAGCACCAGCGCCGGGCCGACGGGCGTGAAGCCGGGGTACGATTTGGCCTCGTAGAACTGGGTTTTCGTCAGCTGCACATCGCGCGCGGAGACGTCGTTGGTCACCACCAGCCCGCAGACGTAGTCGGCCAGGCTGTCTCCGGTGATCGTCGCGCCGACGGGCACATCGCGTCCGATCACCAGACCGATCTCCACCTCGTAGTCGAGGAGGCGGACATGGGCCGGCTTGACGATGTCGTCGACCGGGCCGGTGATCGATCCCGAGGCCTTGCGGAAGAAGGTGAGCGGCACCTTTCTCGGGTCGCCGCCGGTGTCCTCGACATGGGAGGCGAAGTTGGTCATCTGCGCGACGACGCGGCACGGCGCGGTGACCGGGGCCAGCAGTTGCAGGCTGGTCACCGCGACGGTTCCGGTGCTGGTGGCGGCCCGTTCGACGGCCGCCCGGTCGGCGAGCAGCTGCGCCGTCGTCGACGCCGCGGTGTCGATCCTGGCGACGGCGTCGGCGGTGCCCGCCCACCAGGCCTCGGAGGTGCGGTAGACGGAAATGCTCATGAGCGTGCCACTTTCAGGAAGCCGCGCAGGCGGGTGATGTCGAATTCGTTGTCGTCGCGCAGCGCGGTCAGCATCGACCGCAACTGGGCGACCGCTTCCCCGGCGGGAGCGATCCCGAGGAAATCGTTGGTCGCGTGTGGGCCCCACTGGGCAAGACCGGAGGCGGTCAACGGGGCCCACCCGGGCTCCAGCGTGTTGTCGAACATGTCGCAGTCGCTGTAGTGCTCGACCAGGAACCCGTCGGGATCGCGCCAGTAATCGAAGATCTGGCTGCCCTGGATGTGCCTGCCGATCCCCCAGGACCGCCGGTACCCCGCTTCGCGCAGGTATTCCCCGCCGGCCGCGATCGCGTCCAGGTCGCACACCTCATAGGCCGAGTGCACGTAGCGGTCCGCGGGGCCGAGCACGAGGGCCAGGGTGTGGTGGTCGGTGGGTGTCGGGCCGCGGTCGCAGCGCAGGAAGCTCATCGCCGGGCCGCGCTCGCGTTGGCCCGGGTAGTAGAGGAAGTCGCTCACGATGAGGCCGAGATGGTCGAGGTACCAGTCGAGTGAGCGCAGGAAGGCGGTGCTCTGCAGCACGAGGTGACCCAACCGCTGCACCCCGGCCGGCTCGCGCGGCGGGCGCTGAGTGCTGTTGGCGCGCAACAGCTCGTGGCCGAAGTTGAAGCTGTGCGGCCGTTGGGCGGGCAACTCGGCCAGCGCGGTCGTCCCGGCGACGACCCGGACGGGAATCCCCCGGGGGTCGGTCAGCTCTGCCCCGACGCCGCCGATCGCCTCGGGCAACGGGCCGACGCGCGCGCCCGCGGCCGCGGCGAGCCGCTCGACGTCGGCCCTGTCGGCGGCGGCGAACGCCGGCCCCACGAACCGCGAGCGTGGCCCCCGCCGGACGAGCACGCACGGTGAGCCCGCGTCGGTTCCCCTCAGGTGCAACTCGTCGGCGGTGTGCAGCACGGCGGTGAACCCGAACGCCCGCGCGAAGGCCTGCGCGCGGTTCAGGTCCGGCTTCTCGAATTCCAGCCAGGCCAGATCGCGCACCTTGATCACCGGGTTCCCGGAGCGCCCGGGATGCTCCCCCCGGCGGCCGCCCTGCAGGCTGTGCAGGTCTTTGTGTGCGTCGACGTGCTGTGTCACGGCTTCTCCCGGGGATAGACTGACGAAATCATCACTTACGAGGACAACCTCAGTCAATAGCTTTTGACGAAATCAGCAAAAGTGATGTTTTCTGCTAATCTCGGCTCATGACCGAGGCGCGACCCGCCACCGACAACCGTCTGGAGCGGCGCAAGATGCGCACCCGCGCGGCGCTCATCCGCGCCGGGCAGGCCTTCGTCGCCGCCGGCAAGCTCAACGTGCCGGTGCTGGAGATCACCCAGGCCGCCGACGTCGGGATGGGGTCGTTCTACAACCACTTCGACAGCAAGGAGGCGCTGTTCGAGGCCGCGGTCAACGAGGCGCTCGACGACCTCGGCGCGGTGCTCGACAAGCTGTCCGCCGAAGGCGAGGACCCGGCCGAGACGTTCGCCCGAAGCTTCCGGTTGGTTGGGCGGATGTTCCGGCGGCGCCCGGAAACGTGCAAGGTGCTGCTCAACACCGGGCTGAAGCTGATCTCGGCCGACCGCGGCCTGGCCCCACGCGCTCTGCGCGATATCGAGGTCGGGATGCGCGCCGGCCGGTTCGGCGTCGACGACCCCGCGCTCGCCCTGGCGGCGGCCGGCGGTGCGCTGATGGGTCTCGGCCAACTGCTGCACGACCAGCCCGACCGCGACGGCGGCGAGGCGGCCGATCGCCTGACCCGCGACGTGCTGGTGATGTTCGGCGTGCCTGCCGACGAGGCCACCGAGATCTGCCGCCGCCCGCTGCCCGACCTCGACGAGCTCACCGAACCCGAGTCGGCGGCCTAGCGGGCGCGCGCCCGGGCCCGTTGCCCGGCGGGAACAAAAAGGTGCGCGTGCGCGACTATTGATACGTGAACTGTGACGTCGCGCGCGAGGCGCTGTCGGCGCGGATCGACGGGGAACGCGAACCCGTCCCCGCATCGCGGGTCGACGAGCACGTCGCGTCGTGCGCCGGCTGCCGCGACTGGTATTCCCGGGCCGTCGAGCAGACCCAGCAGTTGCGCCGGCTCGTCGGCCGATCGCAGGTCGTCGCCGCGCGGACGCCGCGCGACCGGACCCCGACCCGGACCCGCCTTCAGGTGTGGGCCGCGGTGGCGGGGCCGCGGTGGGCGCTCGGGGTGGTGGGCGCGCTGCAGATCGGACTGGGCGCCGCGCAGGGGTTCGGCGCCGACGTGGGAATGCCGACCCACGGCCACCTGCTCCACGAGTCGACCGCCTGGACGGCCGCGCTGGGCGTGGCGATGGTCGTCGCGGCGCTGCGCCCCGCCGCTGCCGCCGGGCTGGCCGCCGTGCTGGCGGTTTTCAGCGTCGCCCTCACCGGGTTCGTCGTCGGTGACCTCGCGTCGGGCGCGGTGAGCGTGGCGCGGCTCCTGACGCACCTTCCGGTCCTGGTTGGCACCGCGCTGGCGCTGCTCGTCTGGCGCGCCACCCGGCCCACCGAGCCCACCCCCAGGTCGAGCGGCGTGCGGGAACCGGACGACCTCGTGTTGCCCGAGAACGCGGCCCGGGGTCGCCGCCGCGGGCATCTCTACCCGACGGACGGTGCGGCCTGAGCGCCGCGGATACTGGCCGGTAGGTCCCGCGGCTGCGACTTCGGTACTACCAGCAGTCGTAGACTGGGTCGTGAAGTTCGCTGGGTAGCGGAAGGCGACGACGATGAGCTCGAGCCAGGCGGCTGCGCGGCACGTGGGCGGATGGGCGCTGCTCGCCGGTTGTGTCGCCGCGCTCGGCGCCCTCGCCGGCTACGCGCTGGCATCGGGAGACCGGCGCTTCGTCGCGACGGGTGACTCCTTCCCGGGCTGGGCGACCAGCGTCGCCGAGGCGGTCGGCTATTTCACCGCCACGCTGTCCGGTGCGGTGGTCATCGGTGCCCTCGCCTACATCGTGACGACGGCCCGCCCCGACGACAGTGGCCTGCTGGACCCCCAGACGTTCCGGGTCCACCGCGTCATCGAGCGGGTGTCGCTGGTGTGGGTGGGCGCCGCGGCGGCGATGATCGCGATCCAGGCCGCCGACGACTCCGGCATCGCGGTGTCCCGGCTGATCGGCACCGCGACGCTGGGCGACGCGGTCGGCGCGTCGGAGACGGCGCGGGGCTGGGTCGCCGCCACCGTCTTCTCCGGTGTGGTCGCGGTGTCGCTGCGGCTCACCGTGCGCTGGGTATGGCACGCCGTCCTGCTGATCCCGTCGCTGATCGGCGTGATCGCCGTTCCCGTCACCGGCAACGCCGGGCAGGGACCCAACCACGACTACGCGACCAGTTCGGTGATCGTCTTCGCGGTCGCGGTCGCCGTGCTGACCGGGATGAAGGTCAGCGCGGTGCTGGCACCGCCCGACGAGCAGCTGCGGCGACGGGTCCTGCTGATCGAAATGCTCAGCGGCGCCGTCGCGCTGCTCTACGGCGCGCAGCTGCTCTGGCTCATGGTGTCCCCGACCCCGTTGACCGGCACCGACTACGGGCGGCTGGCGATCGCCGCCGGCGTGGCGCTGGCGCTCGTCTGGCTCGACGACCTGGTCGCGCTCGTCAGGGCGCGCTCCGGCCGCGTCGCGTGGAGCACCGGGGCGGCGGCGGCGAGCGCGCTGGCCGGCGTCGCGGTGGTGGCGGCGCTGTCGGCCATGGCGATCCAGACCGCGCCGGCGCTGCTGGCGCACCGATTCACCGCGTGGGACGTCTTCTTGGGCTACGAGCTTCCCCACCCGCCGACGGCGCTGCGGTTGCTGACGGTGTGGCGCTTCGACACGTTGATCGGCACCGCGGCGCTCGTGCTGGCCGCGCTCTACGTCGCCGGGGTGGTGCGCCTGCGCCGGCGCGGCGATGCCTGGCCGCCCGGCCGGACCGCCTCGTGGGTCACCGGCTGCCTGGCGCTGCTGTTCGTCACGGGATCGGGGGTTCGGGCCTACGGCTCGGCGATGTTCAGCATCCACATGGTCGAGCACATGGCGCTCAACATGTTCGTCCCGGTATTCCTCGTGCTGGGGGCACCGGTCACCCTCGCGTTGCGGGCGCTCCCGGCGGCGGGCGCCGATCGCCCACCGGGACCGCGGGAATGGCTGGTGTGGCTGGTGCACTCACCGGTGACGAGATTCATCTCCCATCCGGTGACCGCCTTCGTGCTCTTCGTCGGCTCCTTGTACGCCGTCTACTTCACGCCGATCTTCGACACACTGGTGCGCTACCACTGGGGCCACGAGTTCATGAGCGTGCACTTCCTGATCACCGGATACCTGTTCTTCTGGGGCATCATCGGCGTCGATCCGGGTCCACGCCGGCTGCCGTTCATCGGCCGCCTGGGACTGCTGTTCGCGGTGATGCCGTTTCACGCGTTCTTCGGGATCGCACTGATGACGATGACGTCGACCGCCGGCGGTAGCTTCTACTCAAATGTCCACCTGCCGTGGCTGGCCGGCATCATCGCCGACCAACACATGGGCGGGGCGATCGCCTGGGGCTCGAGCGAACTGCCGATTCTCGTGGTGATCATCGCACTGGTGACGCAGTGGGCGCAGCAGGATCGGCGCGCCGCGTCGCGCACCGATCGCCACGCCGCGGCCGCTTACGACGACGACCTCGACGCCTACAACGCGATGCTCAAGGAGCTGTCGCGGAACCGTCGCTGACGGCTGATGCCGCGGGTTCGCCGGACGCGCCGACGTTGCGCAGCCGCAGGCTGTTGGACACCACGAAAAACGACGAGAACGCCATCGCCGCTCCCGCGATCAGCGGATTGAGCAGGCCCGCGGCGGCGATCGGTATCGCGGCAATGTTGTACCCGAACGCCCACACCATGTTGATCTTGATGGTGCGCAGCGTGGCCCGCGCGAGATCGAGCGCCTGCGGGACGATATCGAGGTTGTCGCGGACCAGGATGATGTCGGCGGCCCCGATCGCCACGTCGGTGCCGCGTCCGATGGCCAGCCCCAGGTCCGCCGACGCCAGGGCGGGCCCGTCGTTGATGCCGTCGCCGACCATCGCGACGACCCGGCCGCGGTCCCGCAATTGCTGGATGACGTCGACCTTGCCCTCGGGCAGCACCTCGGCGATCACCTCGTCGATGCCGACCTGCGCCGCCACCGCTCCCGCGGCGGCGGCGTTGTCACCGGTCAGCAGCACCGTGCGCAGCCCGCGCTGATGCAGCGCCGCGACCGCGTCGGCCGCGGACTCCTTGACACCGTCGGCCACCGCGATCGACCCGCGGACCGCGTCGTCGACGGAGACGAAAACCACTGTCTCGCCCCGGCTTTCGCCGTCCCGGCGGGCCCTTTCGACAGCGACGGGGACGGGGAGCCGGCGTGACACCCAGGAGGGGCGTCCGACCGCGACGCGGTGTTCCCCGACCGTCCCGGTGACTCCCCTCCCCGCGATTGCCGCGAAGTCGGCGACCGGCCGGCGATCCTCGGTCGCCGCCACGATCGCCGTCGCGACGGCATGCTCGGACGCGGCCTCGACGGCCGCCGCCAGGGCGAGCACGGCGCCGGGCTCCCATCCGTCCGCGGCGACGATCTCGGTGACCGCGAGCCGGCCGGTGGTCAGCGTCCCGGTCTTGTCGAACACCACGGTGTCGACGGCGCGGATGGTTTCCAGCGCTCGGTAGCCCTTCAGGAAGATGCCCAGCTGGGCGCCGCGTCCGGAGGCCACCATCATCGCCGTCGGTGTGGCCAGCCCCAGCGCGCACGGGCAGGCGATCACCAGCACGGCCAGGGCGACGGAGAACACGCGGTCGGGTCCGGCGCCGGCGAGCGCCCAGCCCGCCGCCGCCAGCGCCGCGATGGCGAAGACCACGGGGACGAAAACCGCGGCGATGCGGTCGGCCAGCCGTTGTGCATCGGCTTTCTGCGCCTGCGCCTCCTCGACCAGGCGGACCATTCCCGCGAACTGGGTGTCGGCGCCGACCGCGGCCGCCTCGACGATCAGCCGGCCGTCGCACACGACCGTGCCGCCGATCACGCTGGCACCCGGGTGTGCGCGTACCGGTTTGGCCTCCCCGGTCATCGCGCTCATGTCGACCGCCGCGGCGCCGTCCACCACCAGGCCGTCGGCGGCGATCGTCTCCCCCGGCCGCACGACGAAGCGCTGCTGCTCTTTGAGCTCGTCGGCGGGGATCACCATCTCGCTGCCGTCGCGCAGCAGGACGGTGACGTTCTTGGCGCTCAGCGCAGCGAGCGCACGCAGCGCGCTACCCGCCCTCGATTTGGCGCGTGCTTCGAAATACCGCCCGGCGAGCACGAACACCGTCACACCGGCGGCCACTTCCAGATAGATGGCGTCGCTGGCCAGCACCGCTTGCCACACCCCATGGACCTCGCGGTGCCGACTGGTGCCGAAAATCGTGCACAAGGACCACACCGTGGCGGCGGTGACACCGACCGAGATCAGCGTTTCCATGGAGGTGGTGCCGTGCCTGGCGTTGCGCAGCGCGACCCGGTGGAACGGCCAGGCCGCCCAGGTCACGATCGGCGCGGCCAGCGCGGTGAGCGCCCATGCCCATCCCGGGAAGCGCATGCCGGGCACGACGGCGAACACCACGGACAGGTCGGCGAGCGGCATGAACAGGACCGCGGCGACCAGCAGGCGCCGCAGCAGGCTACGGGCGTGCAACTCGTCCGGATCGACCCGGTCCACCGCCCGGTGCGACCGCGGCGCAGCCTCGTATCCGGCCCGGCGCACCACCTCGCACAGGTCCTCGGTGACGACCGCCTCGGGGGCGTCGATGGTGGCGACCCGGGTGGCGTAATTCACCGACGCCTGCACGCCGTCGACCTTGTTGAGCTTGTTCTCCACCCGGGCGGCGCACGCGGCGCACGACATCCCCGACACGTCCAGCTCGATCCGGCGAGCCTGCGGCGCGTCGGATCCAGCCGCAACGGTCAGCGTCATGGCCCTCCTCGCTTCGTCCTACAGCCGGGTCCTACTTCAGCTGGTCGCTGCACCAGCCTCGTGAGTTCCCGAGCGGGCAAAATTCACCGCTCTCACCTGACCAAGCTACCCGGCCGGCGCCGCCGGCGGCGCCGCCCGATGTCCCCGCGACCGGCATCGACCTTCCCGGCGCGGGCAACCGGGCTGCGATGACCTAGGGTGGTTCGACGTGGGCGGGCGCGGCGACGACGACAAGGTCACCTGTCTGGCGCTGGCGGCCGGACGGGGCGATTCCGCCGCCCTCGAACAATTCGTCCGGGCTACCGAGCGCGACGTCTGGCGGGTCGTGGCATTCCTGGCCGATCCCGGCAGCGCCGACGACCTCACCCAGGAGACGTTCCTGCGCGCGCTGCGGTCACTGCCGAGTTTCAGCGGCCGGTCGTCGGCGCGGACCTGGCTGCTGTCCATCGCCCGTCGCGTCGTCGTCGACCAGATCCGGCACAACCAGAGACGACCGCGCACCAGCTCCGCCGTCGACCTCGAGGGTCTGCTCGACAGCCGCTCCGGGGCGGCCCGCTTCGAAGACATGGTCGAGATCAGGATGCTGCTGGACGGCCTGGACGCCGATCGCCGTGACGCCCTGATTCTCACGCAGGTGCTCGGACTG
Source organism: Mycobacterium cajalii (assembly GCF_045809005.2). Lineage (NCBI taxonomy): Bacteria > Bacillati > Actinomycetota > Actinomycetes > Mycobacteriales > Mycobacteriaceae > Mycobacterium > Mycobacterium cajalii. Next base: position 2,838,894 of record NZ_CM141436.1, on the reverse strand, counting down.
TCCTACGCGGAGGCCGCCGAGGTCTGCGGCTGTCCGGTCGGCACCATCCGCTCCCGTGTCGCGCGCGCCCGCGAAGACCTGCTCGACGCCGCCCGCCGCGACGACCAGACGGGTTGATCGCGCAACGGCGGGGGAACCCGGCCGCGCGGCGGTGCGACCATTGAACATGCCTACCAGTAGCGACAGCCACCTCGAGGAGATGCTCGGCAAGATCGGCCGGCGCGTGCTCGAGGACGTCTGGCTCAGCCGGCGCGTGCGCGCCGTCGCGGGCGTGGCGGTGGCCGCGCTGGCCGCCGCCACCGTCCTCGGTTGTCTGAGCCTGGCCACCGTGCAAGCCCGTACCAGCTGGCTTTCCTGCGTCGCGACGGCCCTCTTCGGTCTCACGGCCTCGGTGTCGTCGCTCGCGGTGTGCCGTCCGCGGTTCCGGTGGTGCTGCACGTCGGCCTACATCAGCGTCGTCGCCACCATCGCAGGGTTGGGCATGGTCTGGTGGCACCGCACCGCACCGCCGGGATCCGCCGCGGGAGTTTCCGCATGGATGGTGACCGGGGTGCTCTGCACGATCGTGCTGAGCCTGACATGGCTGGCAGTGATTCTCACGCCCTGGGAGCACTCGCAGCCGGACATGCGGGTGGCCGCCGAGGCGCGGATCGGCCCGCGCGACGGCTAGACCCGTTCCCGGTCAACCGAATTCGACCATGGTCACCGGAGCCCGGAACCGGGCGAGCCACGGCAAGCGGTAGGCCAGCGGGGTCACCCACCGCAGGAGCTTGCCGCGCCCCCGGGGGTATTGCAGCTCGCGCACCGCGTTGATCCCGGGTATCTCGGCCAACTCCTCGTACTGTTCGGCGGTGAACCAGAACGACATCGGCGGGGCCGTGTAATCCTCGCTGAGCTTGAAACCGCGCCGCCGCGAATAGGCGCTCAAGAACCACGGGACGCTGTCGAAGACCAGCCGCGCGCCGGGGAACCGGCCGGCGCAGAACTCGATCAGATCGAACACCTCACCGCGCTGCAGGTATTGGAACAGGCCCTCGGCGGTGATCAGCAGACCGCGGGAGTCGTCCACCTCGTCCATCCAGGAGTAATCGAGCGCGGACCGCGCGCAGCAGCGCAGCCGCTCGGATCGGGGCAGCAACTGCTCGCGTAGCCGCACGATGGGTGGCAGGTCCACCGAAATCCAGCTCAGCGCAGCGTTGTCCAGGCGCCAGAAGCTGGTCTGCAGGCCCTCCGCCAAAGCGACCACGGTGGCGCGCGGGTGCGTGTCCAGATACTGCCGGGTCGCGGTGTCGAACACCAAGGCCCGCAGGGCCGTCGCTTGATGGGTGCGGCCGAACCGCCCGTAGTCGTAACCGAGGTTGTCGCGCAATGCGATTGCCATCGGGTCGTCGATGATGCCGTCGGGCCGGGCGGCCTCCGTCGCTCGCTGATGCAGCGTGAGCAGCGCGGTTTCGGAGATCCCGTCGAGATGGCGGGCATCGAGGACTGGCATGGATCCGACTGTACCGGTGCAGAGTTCGCGATGACGGCCCGGCCGAGCGCCTCGAACGGGCGGCGATCTCCGGGAACTTTGCGCGCGCCGCCGCCGACTACATCGCGAGTACGGCCAACCAGCGTCAGGCAAGGAGGTGTGGCCCGTGACCGCCCCCGTCTGGATGGCCTCGCCTCCAGAGGTCCACTCGGCCCTGTTGAGCACCGGGGCGGGGCCGGGATCGATGCTGGCCGCCGCCGCGCAGTGGCACGAGCTCAGCGGTCAGTACGGTGCCGCCGCGGTCGAGCTGGGCCGGCTGCTCACCGAGGTGCAGGTGGGCGGATGGCGGGGCACCGGCGCCGCCGAATACGTTGCCGCCCAGATTCCCTACCTGGCCTGGCTCGAGCAGGCCGCGCTGGACAGCGCCATCGCCGCCACGCAGCACGAGACTGCCGCCGCCGCCTATGGGAACGCCCTGGCCGCGATGCCCAGCCTCGTGGAGCTGGCCGCCAACCACGCCACCCACGCCGTCCTGCTGGCCACTAATTTCTTCGGCGTCAACACCATCCCGATCGCCCTCAACGAAGCCGACTACGCCCGTATGTGGGTGCAGGCCGCCGACACCATGACCGCCTACCAGGCGATCACCCACGCGGCGACCTCGGCGGTACCGGCCCTCCAGCCCGCGCCCCCCATCCTCAAGCAGGGCGCCCAGGCCGGCGTCGCGGCCCCGGGAAGCCCCGACTCGATCGGTCAGCTGATCGGCCGGATCGTGACCTTTGTCTCGCAGTTGGGCACTCCCCAGCAGATCGAGCAGCTGTTCCAGTCCTTTGAACAGCTTTTCCAGCAGCTCGGCTTCAGTCCCGGCGTCGCCTTCGCATCGGCCGTCATCGCCCTCTTCCTGTATGACGTGCTCTGGTACCCCTATTACGCGTCGTATTCCCTTCTCCTGCTGCCCTTTTTCGCGCCCGCGTTGAGCGCGCTGAGTGCACTGAGCGCCCTGACGCTGCTGCCGGACGGGACGGCTTCGGCCGCAGCGCTACCCGATCCGACGGAGCCGAGTCCCGGCCACCACGTCGATGCGCAGATCAACGTTGCGGTGACACCGGCCGCGCCCGCCGCAGCCGGCGGCGGCGCACACGCGAGCGGGCCGGCGCCGGGCATGCCCGCGTCGGCTGCGGGCGGCGCCGCTCCCCCCGCCCCCGCGATGAGCTACGCGCTGCCCGGCCTGGCACCGCCCGGCGTCAGCTCCGGCCCCAAAGCCGCTGCGAGATCACCTGACACCGCTGACGACACCGTCCACGCCACCGCCGCAGCGGGCGCGGCAGCGGTGGCCGCCCGGGCGCGCCGCAAACGACGCCGGGGGGCCGGCGCGGGGGCCCGCGGCTACCGCGACGAATTCCTGCAAGCGACCACGGCCATGGACGACGACGCCGGTTCCGCCGCGGGCGCCGACGCGGCGGCGAGCGACCGGGGCGCAGGGGGCCTCGGCTTCACCGGCACGACACCGGCACCGGCCGGCGCCCGCCCGGCCGGGATGATCGAGGCACCCTCAGATGGCGCGGCCGTTTCCGTGCCGCTGCTGCCCGCCACGTGGGGATTTGCCGCCGACGCAACCTCGGGGGCGAATGTGCGGAACTTTTAGTGGTTTTGGCCCGACTGTTGCTGTAACTGGAATCGACTGAGGACAAGAGAGACCGGATGGCGCTGAATGTGAAAGGCGAAGGCCTTGGCGCGCAGGTGACGGGTATCGATCCGAAGGACCTGCACGGCATCACCACCGACGAGATCCGCGACGTGGTCTACCGGAACAAGCTCGTGGTGCTCAAAGATGTCCACCCGGAACCGGAAGACTTCATCAGGCTGGGCCGCCTCATCGGCGACATCGTTCCTTATTACGAAGCCATGTACCACCACGAGGTTCATCCCGAGATCTTCGTCTCCTCCACCGAGCAAGGCCGGGGCGTGCCCAAGACCGGCGCCTTCTGGCACATCGACTACATGTTCATGCCGCAACCGTTCGCTTTTTCCATGGTCGTACCGCTCGCCGTGCCCGGCCCGGACCGCGGCACCTACTTCATCGACCTCAACCGCGTCTGGGAGTCACTCCCCGCCGCCACGCAGGCCCCCGCGCGCGGAACCTTCGCGACCCACGATCCCCGGCGCCACATCAAGATCCGCCCCACCGACGTGTACAGACCGATCGGCGAGGTCTGGGACGAGATCGACCGCACCACGCCCCCGATCAAGTGGCCCACGGTCATCCGGCACCCGAAGACCGGGCAGGAGATCCTCTACATCTGCGCGTCGGGCACCACCAAGATCGAGGACGAGGACGGGAATTCGGTCGATCCGGCGCTGCTGCACGAACTGATGACCGCGACGGGTCAACTCGACCCCGACTTCGCCTCGCCGTTCATCCACACCCAGCACTATGAGGTCGGCGACATCGTGCTGTGGGACAACCGGGTTCTGATGCACCGGGCCAAGCACGGGACGACCGCGGGCACGCTGACGACCCACCGCCTGACGATGCTGGACGGCCTGGCAACACCGGGATACCCCGTATGAGCACCGGCCTGAGCCCCGCGGCGCACATCGGGGCGGAACCTACGGACACGGCGCCGATCGACGAAGGTCTGCTCAGCAGGGTCCTCGAACCTTACTCCTACAAGGGATGTCGCTATCTCATCGACGCCACGTACCGGGCCACCGCCGACACCGTGCTGGCCTACGGGAATTTCACGATCGCCGAGTCCGCCTACATCCGCAGCACGGGGCACTTCAACGCGGCGGAACTGATCCTGTGCTTCAACCAACTCGCGTACTGTGCCTTCGCCCCGGCCGTTCGCGACGAGCAGATCGCGGCGCTGCGGGGCTGGTCGATCACCGACTATCTCGACAATCAGCTGTCCAGCATGCTGATCAAGACCACGTCCTCGCGGTTCCGTAAACCGATCAACGCCCAACGCTTCTCGGCCCGCCTGGCGTGCCGGGATTTCCGGGTCATCGAGCGGACGCTGCGCTATCTGCTCATCCCGTGCGCCATCGAGTTCTGGGACGAACACGGCGGATCCGCCTCGGGCCAGGTCGAACTCGCGGTCCTCAACATTCCCTGATCCGCCTAGAGGAGAGCATCTTCCGCCATGTCGCACGCACCGCCGACCGTCCTGCAACGGATCCTCGAGCAGGCGCGGCAGCGCCCCGAGGCCATCGCGTTGCGTCGCTGCGACGGCACGAGCGCGCTGCGGTACGGGCAGCTGATCACCGAAATCGACGCGCTGGCCGACACTCTGGGGTCACACGCCGTCACCCGCGGCTCCCGGGTGCTGGTCGTCTCCGACAACGGGCCCGAGACCTACCTGTCGGTGCTGGCCTGCGCGCGGCTGGGGGCGATCGCCGTCATGGCGGACGGCGGGCTACCGGCGGCAACCCTCGACCGGTTCTGCCAGATCACCGAACCGGGCGCGGTCCTCGTCTGCCCGGGGAACAGGACGGCGCTGTCCTCCCCTCCCGAGGCGCTGCGCCGCATAACGACGATCCCGGTCGAGATCGCCGCCGTCGCACACCACGGCGGCCACGCCACGGCGATCGAAAGTCCCTCCCGGACCGCGGGACAGAGCGCCGACGATCCGCTGGCGATGATCTTCACCAGCGGTACCACGGGCGCGCCGAAGGCGGTGCTGCTGGCAAACCGCACCTTCTTCGCCATCCCCGACATCCTGCGCGACGAGGGACTGGACTGGATCACCTGGGTCGCCGGCGAGACCACCTATTCACCGCTGCCGGCCACCCACATCGGCGGGCTGTGGTGGATCCTGACCTGTTTGATGCACGGCGGGGTGTGCATCACCGGCGGCGAGAACACCTCCTCCCTGAGGGAGATCCTCACCGCGAACGAGGTCGCGTCGACCTGCCTGGTCCCGACCCTGGTGTCCAAGCTGGTCGCGGAGCTGAAGTGCGCCGACGCGACGGTGCCGTCGCTGCGGCTGCTCGGCTACGGGGGATCACGGGCGATCGCAGCCGACGTAGGGTTCGTCGAGGCCGCCGGGATCCGCACCGCACAGGTCTACGGGCTGAGCGAAACGGGCTGCACCGCACTGTGCTTGCCGACCGATGAAGGCTCCATCGCCAAGATCGAGGCGGGCGCGGTCGGGCGCCCGTATCCGGGCGTGGAGGTCTTTCTCGCCGGTTCCGGCGGCGACCGGCCCCCCGCCGACGGCAGGACCCGGACCGCCTCGTTCGGCACGCTGTGGGTCAGGTCGCCGGCAAACATGCTGGGGTACTGGAACAATCCCGAACGCACCCGGGACGTTCTGGTGGACGGGTGGGTCAACACCGGGGACCTGCTGGAGCGCCGCGAGGACGGCTTCTTCTACATCAAGGGGCGATCGTCGGAGATGATCATCTCCGGCGGCGTGAACGTCGCGCCCGACGAGGTCGACCGCATCGCCGAGGGCGTCAAGGGCGTGCGCGAGGCCGCGTGCTACGAGATACCGGATGCCGAGTTCGGGGCGCTGGTGGGGCTGGCAGTGGTGCCCGCGCAGGACCTGGCGGATCCGGACGTGCGTAAGCTCAAGCAGGCTATCGCCGCCCGCTACCGCAGCGAGTCGGAGCCGATCGCGCGCCCGTCGGTCATCGAGATCGTCGCGGACATCCCCCGCACGCAGTCCGGCAAGGTCATGCGGGCGTCGCTGGCCGCGGCGCTGAACGGAGCCGAAGCCGAAGCGGCCGTTCGTGGCTGACCCGGTGCGGGAGCGGCTCGTTGCCGCACTGTGCGCGGTGCTGTACATCGAGGAGGCCGACCTTGCCGAGGGTGACGCCACGGATCTGCGGGACCTCGGCCTGGACTCGGTGCGGTTCGTGCTGCTGATGAAGCGGCTCGGGGTCGACCGGGAATCCGACGTACCGGCACGGTTGGCGGGCGATCTGTCCGTCGCGGGCTGGCTGCGCGAACTCGGCGAGTCTGCGTGACTTCGCCTGACGGGGGCCGGCCGCCACGCGTGCCGCTGAGCAGGTCGCAGCGCAACCTCTACAACGGTGTGCTGCAGGACGGCGATCCCGCGCTGTATCTGATCGCCAAGAGTTATCGGTTCCACCCGTTGGAGCCATCGCGATTCCTGGCCGCGCTGCAGGCCACGATCCTCGAAAGCCCCGCGCAGCTCTGCGTTCTCGAGCCCCCCGCGGCGGGCACCGGGTATCCCGACCTGGTCCCCCGCCTGCGGGCCGGCGACCTCGTGCGCGTGACGGCCGACGGCCGCGATCCGGGCGACGGGGAACTCGCGCGCAGCTGGTCGTCCGGGATCCTCGGCCAGCCGTTGGTGCGCTATACGGTGCGAACCGACGAGCGCGGCGAGGTGTCGGGCCTCGACGTCCACGCCCACCACATTCTGCTCGACGGCGGCGCGACGGGCATCATCGAGGCCGGCCTGGCGCGACACCTCGCTGCCGGCCGGGTGGCCGAGATGCCCGACGCCGGTGCGGGTCTGGCCGCGCTGGCCGCGGCGCACCGCCGTGAGGCGGACAAGGTCGAGGAAGCCCTGCGGCGCGTCGCCCCGGGCGTGCGGCGCGAGCTCGCCGACGAAGCGCAACGCGGCGGGGCCGGCCTCTACGGTGACGACTCCCCCGCCACGGCCGCCAAGGGAGTCCTGCACGACTCCGTGCGGCTCTGCGGCGACCCGTTCGACGCGCTCCTCGCCCTCTCGGATGCCACGCAGGTGCCGCTCAACGTGCTGGTGGCCGCGGCGGCCGTGGCGGTGGAGGCGAGCCTCCGGCAGCACACCGAAATCCTGCTCGTGCACGCGGTGGACAACCGGTTCGGGGATCCCGACCTGAACGTGGCGACCTGTCTGGTCAATTCGGTCGCGCATCCGGTCCGGTTCGCGCCGTTCGCGTCGGTGGCCGACGTCGTCGGCGCGCTCGACCGCGACTACGTCAAAGCCGTCCGACGCCGATGGCTTCGCGAGGAGCATTACCGGCGCATGTGGTTGGCGCTCGACCGGACCGCGCACGTCGCGGCGTTGACACTCAACTTCCTGCCCGCGCCGTGCGCGCCCGCCCTTGGTCCCTTCCTGTCGGAGGCCCCGGTGGTCACGGCTATCGGTCCGGTCGAGGGAATGACCGTGGCGTGCGTTCTCGACGAAGGCGCACGCACCCTCGACTGCGCCATATGGGGCAGGGCCGACCTGCCCGAGACGAAGGCACCCCCGGATGTGGCCGCACGCATCGCCGCCGCGCTGGCGTCGATGGCCGCGCTCTGGGATCACCCGATCGCCATGACCGTCAACGAGTGGATCGGCATCGGCCCGGACGGGTCGCGCACCGCAGGCGCCCGCGCGTACCCGGCACCGCAAAATCCCCCCGCGGCATGGTTTCTCGATCCACGTGGCGGCGTGCGCCGATTCCTCGGCACGCGCCGCGACACCCTCCCCTGGGTCACCTGGCTGGTACGCAGGGGCGTCGCACCCGGTGACATCCTGGTGTTCGCCGACGACGACACGGACAAGACCATCGACCTGCTGCTCGCATGCCATCTCGCCGGCTGCGGATACAGCGTGTGCGACACCGCCGCCGAGGTGACCCGGCGGGCAGGCCTCATCGCCGAGCACGGCCGGGGCGCCGCGGTGCACGTGGTCGACGTGGCCGCCGCGGCGCTCGCGGCGGTCCCCGGTGACGAGACCGGCGAGCTCGTCGACGCGCGCCTCGAGGAGGTCGCACGCGACCCCGCGCTCGGCGACAAGACGGCATGCGTCATGCCGACCTCGGGTACCACCGGGCCGCCCAAGCTCGTCCCCATCTCGCACGGCTCGCTCGCCGCGTTCTGCGCCGCGGCCCGCCGCGCCTACGGGTGGGGCCCGGAGGACACCATCCTGCAATGCGCGCCGCTGACGTCGGACATCAGCATCGAGGAGGTCTTCGTCGCCGCGATCAGCGGGGCGAAGCTGGTTCGCTCCACCGCCACGAGAAGCCGCGACCTGGACCGGCTCGCAAGCGATCTGGTTGCGCGGGCGGCGACGGTGGCCGACCTGCCCACCGCCATGTGGCATCTGCTGTGCGAGGACGGCGCGGCGATACAGACCATCCGCGGCTCGCAGCTGCGCCAGATCGTCGTCGGCGGTGAACCGATCCGACCCGCCGCCGTGGACACGTGGCTCGGTTCTGTTGCCGCGGGGTCGATCTCGCTCGTCTCGACCTACGGACCGACCGAAACTACCGTCGTGGCCACCCAGTTGCCGATCGCCGACGGCCGAACACTCGTCACCGGCCGCGATCGGCTCAGGCTGGGCCGGCCGCTGATACCGGACACGGTGTTCGTCGCTTTCGGGGAAATCGTGATCGTCGGGGAGCTGGTCTCCCCCGGCTACCTCGGGACCGACGGCGCGAGCTTCGGCACGCTGCTCACCACCGACGGCGCGCGGCGCCGCGCGTTCGCCACCGCCGACCGGGTGTCGTTCGACGCCAACGGCTTCCCCGTCTTCGTCGGACGCAAGGACGCACTCGTCAAGATCTCGGGCAGGCGGGTCGACACCGCCGCGGTGGGCGCGCGCATCCGCGACGATCCGGCGGTCGTCGACGCCGCCGTCGCATCGTGCGACGGCAGCCTCGGGGTGTGGTACGCGACGCGGCGGACCCGCGGCGGCGACGAGGAGGCGGCCGCGGCCGAGCGCATCCGGCGCGTTCTCGCGGACCTGAGGGTGCCGTCGTTCTTCGTCGTCGGCGTGCCGGCCATCCCGCGCAAGCCCAACGGCAAGGTCGACGCCGACAAGCTGCCGATGACGCCCCGGCTCGGCGAGGCCGCGCAATGCGACCCGGGCTCGGGTGAACGGGCGGCCGGACTCGCCGAGGTCTGGGGCCGGCACCTGGGAAGGCCCGTCGGGCCGGACACCTCGCTGCTCGAAGAGGGCATCGGTTCGTTGGACCTGATCCGTATCCTGCCTCCCACCCGCGAGTACCTGGGCCGGCACCTCACGATCCTCGATCTGCTCGGCGCGGACACCGCGGCGCACCTGGTGTCGGACCTGGGGCCCGACACCGCGACCGCCGCCGCGATAGAGCACGATCTCGCTCAGGCGATGCGGCGGCGCCCCCGCATCGCGGCACACCGCCGCGGGCGGTCGATCCTCGTGCTGGGCGCGTCGGGAATCCTAGGCACCGGATTCGCCCGGGCTGTCGTCGAACTGAGGCGGTCCGGGTCGTTGCGTCCGCAGGTGGTGCTGGCGTCGCGGTCGACGCCGCCCCGACGCGCTCCATGGGTGGAGCTCACCGGTGTCGATGGCGTGCGGGTCGAACGACTTCGCGCTGGGTTCGGCCCGTCAGACCTGGACGCCCTTTTGGACAGCTGCGGGGCCGCAACCGTCGTGAACTGCGTCGGTAACACCGACGTGCTGGTGCCCTACCGCAACCTGCGCCCGGCCAACGTGGAACTGGTTGCCGCGCTCGTCGACGCGTGCGCGCGCCACGGCGCCCGGTTGGTGCATTTGTCCACGTTCGTCGTCGATTCCGATGTCCGCGCACCCCGCGTCACCGACCCCCGCCAGGCGCCCTACCCGTACGCGGCATCGAAGGCGCTCGCGGAGCTGGCCGTGGCCGGGGCACCCCGCGGACTCGACTTCACCGTCGTCCGGCTGCCCCGGGTCCTCGGCGAGGACCACCAAGTGCGCGACGGGGCAGACGTTTTGGTCTCGGTCATCGATGCGTGCAACGGGTCGGGTGCCTACCCCGCCCTGACCTTGACCGAAGAAGTCACCACGGCCCGGGCCGCGGCCGAGACGATCCTGGGGCTGTTGCCGGAGTCGGCGGGGCCGGCCGAACTGGGCCGCGGCATCACCGTTGTTCGGGGCGAGGAGGTCTCATACCCGGAGTTGCTCGGCGGGTACGCCCTGGAAGAAATCGAGGTCACCGAGTGGAAGCGCCGGCTCGACCACAGCGATTGGGCGCGAACGCATCCGCGGCGATGGTCGGTGGTCGACGCGTGGGTGAGCCTGGGCATGCGACTGGGTGGGCGCTCCTATGCCGAGCACCTTGCCGAGTATCCGACGATCGCGCTCGAAGTCGGTTCCGTGGCCGAGATTTCCGCGAGGCCGCAGTCGATCCGGTCACTGCTGGCGCGAAGCCTGGGAAGTCACTCGGACACGCTCGCAGCCGGTCCCACCGGCGCTCTGGTCGATTCGTCGATGGGCGGGAACTTTTCGGCTGTCTGAGCAGACTTTTGGACGACTGCACCATCGGTGGTGATTTCAGACGGAGGCTTCAGATGTCTTTTGTTGTCGCAATGCCGGAGTGGATGGGTCCGGCGGCAACAACTCTCGCCGACTTGGGCTCGACTATCAACGCGGCCAACGCAGCAGCGCAGCAACCGACGACGCAGCTGCTAACCGCGGGTGCCGATGAGGTGTCGGCGGCCATCGCCACGGTGTTCGCCGAGCACGGCGGGCAGTTTCACGCGCTGAGCACCCGAGCCGCGGCGTTCCACGATCATTTCGTCGCGCTACTACGCGGCACCGGCGGCGCGTACGCATCCGCCGATGCCACCAATGCCGCGCCCTTGCAGGCTGTCGAGCAGGGTTTGCAGGCTCTGGGCGCCGCTGTGCCGCCTGTCAATCTCGGGCTGGGCAATCTCGGCGGCCTCAACGTGGGCAACGGGAACACCGGCAGCCTCAACTTCGGGGGCGGCAACCTGGGCAGCTACAACCTGGGCTTCGGGAACCTCGGTTACACCAACCTGGGGCTGGGCAACGTCGGTGGCCTGAACCTGGGCTTCGGCAACGGCAGCCTCGAGCAGGCTGCGCTCGAGAACAGTTACTCCACCTTCAACCCTGGGCAGCGCCAACCTCGGCAACTACAACCTGGGTGATGCCAATGTCGGCAACGGCAACTTCGGCTTCGGCAATCTCGGCAGCAGCAACTTCGGCTTCGGCAACACCGGCAACGCCAACGTCGGCTTCGGCAACTCCGGGACCGGGAACATCGGCATCGGGCTTTCCGGTGATCACCAGTTCGGTTTCGGCGGGTTGAACTGGAGTGGCAGCGGTGGCTGGAACCTCGGATCGGCCAACAGCGGCACCTTCAACGTTGGTTTGGCCAACACCGGTGACGGTAACTGGGGCATCGCCAACACCGGAAGCAACAACATCGGCATCGGGTTGACCGGGAACAATCAGATCGGTTTCGGGGGGCTGAATTCGGGGACGGGCACGTCGGGCCTGTTCAATTCGGGCACCAACAACACCGCGCTCTTCAACTCCGGCGGCAGCGGGTTCGGCGGCGGCGGCAACTGGGGCCTGTTCAACTCGGGCGTGGCGAATTCGGGCGCGTTCAACTCGGGCAGCTACAACACCGGCCTGTTCAACCCCGGCTCCTACGGCGTCGGCGCGCTGAACGCCGGCGAGGGCAACGTGGGCTTCCTCAACCCGGGCACCGGGAACTACGGGGTCGAAAACTCGGGCACCTTCAACGTTGGTGTACAGAACGCGGGTTACACCGACTTCGGCATCGACAATTCCGGCTATTGCAATGCGGGAGCCTTCAACTCGGGCTTCGGCAACCTCGGTGCGTTCAACTCCGGGGGTGTCGACCTCGCCACACTGGCGGTCGGAGGCGGCAACGTCGGCTTCTTCAACTCGGGTTACCTGAACACCGGCTTCGCCAATTCGGGTGACCTCAACACCGGCGTCTGGAACGCGGGCAGCGTCAACACCGGCTTCAGCAGCTCGGCCACCCAGCCCGGCAGCGTTTCGGGCTTCGGCAATTGCGGCGACCACCTCTCCGGATTCGCCAACTCGGGCAGCTTCGGCTCCGGCTACGGCAATTCGGGCGAATACAACTACGGTTTCGGGAACACCGGCGACGGCCAGGGCGGTTCCATGATGCTGACACCGGACCTGTCCCCGAATGTGGGTTTCCTGAACTCGGGTACCAACGGCGTGGGCTTTTTCAACAGGGGCCAGTACAACGTGGGCGTCGCCAATGCCGGCTTCAGCGACGTCGGATACGGGAACACCGGCATGGTCGGGAACGCGGGCGATTACAGCGTCGGCTACCGCAACGCGGGCATCTGGAACTCGGGATTCGGAAACTCCGGCGATTACGACTCGGGCTTTGCGAACGCGGGCAGCCACGACTCCGGCGGTTACAACACGGGCGACAACCAGTCGGGATTCTTCAACTAGGCCCGCGGCATTTCGGCCGGCACCGTCGGTGAGATGGTCCGGCGGACGGGGTGCTTCGGCGACGGTCCGGGCCGGGATCTCTACAACCCGTTCAAAGCGGAACCGATCTCGGTCACCATCTTCTCGACCGGGATCTTTTCGTCAGTGGCCCACGTGGTCACCCGCGCCACCTGCCGATCCAGGTCAGCCTTCCGGTCTGCCGACCAGACCCGCGCATACACCCCCACCCGCCGACGTTGGACCGGCTCGGCTGCTGCATCGTTCACCAGGATCAGCCGACCCACTCGCTGCGCCGGAACAGGCAAGCGCCCTGAGCGAAACCAGCGATACGCGGTCACCCGCGCAACACCGTTGCGCTCAACCCACGCCGCAAGATCCATGCACCTGTTCCTACAGCGCAGCACCGACAACCAACGACCACTCGACCCGCAACAGCTGGCAACCCCTTGGTAGACCGGCGGGGTCCGGATCAACGCGGACCACTCGTCGCGCGACTGGCGTCGTCAACCAACATGCCACGCAGACATCAGCCAGCGCAGCAACAGCATCGCGGCCGCGATGACCGCCCGCAACGGCGAAAGCTGTTGCCGCTCGGCGTGGTCGATGCAGCCGTCAGCGCCATCCGAGCGCTCCGTAGCGCCATACCCGGCCTTGTGCACGGCCGCGCAGAGGTCGGCCACGGCGATCCCGGGAGCGGCCTGCACGGTCGCCACCCTGGCGCCGAAGTCAACCGACGCCCGCACCCCGTCGATCCTGTTCAGCGCCTTCTCGACGCGCCGGGCGCACACCCCGCACGACAGCCCGTCGAGGTCCAGTTCGACTCGTCGGACTGCCACCGTCCCCGGCCCGGTCTCTGCCACTTCCGTCAATGCCATTCCTCGCCATTCCTCACTGCCGCAACGCGCTTCCGCTGTCCCGGTAATTGGTCGCCGAACGGCTGCGCGGAGTTCCCGCGGACCGCGGTCAGCGTCAGTCTCCTGCCGGCGGCGGGGCGGGTTCGACGTCGTCCAGTTCGGACAGACCGCTCGCGGAGAGGATGGACAGCAGGACCGGGTTGGCGACCAGATCGATGTCGTCGGCCCGGGCGAACAAGGACAGGTTCAAGTTGCGCAGGCCGACCACATCCGCACCGACCAGCTCCACACCGGCGTCCACGCCGACGGCGCCGGCTTACGCGACCACTTCTGCGATCGTCGGGGCGGGCACGAACTGGTCTGGGCCGGGCAATGTTTCGGGTTCGACGTCGGCAGCGCGTGCGGCCTTCTCGTAAGCCAGCTTCGCCTGCTCGCGCATGTCGACCGCCGCGGAGATCAGCGCCATGAATCGGGTGGGGTCGAAATTGACGTTCGTCAGGGTGGTGAACAGGTCGAAGCTGGCGTGTGCGGCGAATCGCGGGTCGTCAGCACCCAGCCGCCGGGCCCGCTGCGCGTACTGCCCGATGCCGAGATTGACGTGGACCAGCACGTCCTGCAGGGCTGCGGTGGTTGCGTCCCCCGAGCTGTGGCGGCAGGCCGGCGCCGAACACCCGCTGGGCGAACACTTCAATCCGCTGGTGGATTTCGTGCCGGAGCGCTACGACCGCCGGACGATGGAGGACGCCATCGCCGCTGTGCCGGAGACGGTGATGACCGAGGGGCCGCTGCTGTGGGGCTCTCCGCAACGGGTGGCGGCCCAGCTGCGCAGCTTCGGCCAAGCCGGCCTGCGCCACGTCATGCTGGCCCCCGTCTCCGGCCTGGTCTCCCGGCGTGCAGCGCTTTACGGCCTCTGGGCCATCGGGCGGATAGCGCGCTCAGTTTCCCGGACGTCGCCGCGCTGACGCCGGCGCCGCAGCGGCGCGTCGGCGCCGGACCCGGTCCCACAGTCCCGCGCCCGTCACCAGGGCACCGGACCAGATGCCGCCGAGCAGCCACCCGGCGATCACGTCGCTGGGGTAGTGCACGCCGAGATAAACCCGGGAGAAGCCGACTGCGGCGATGGCGACGATCGCGGTCGCCCACACCGCGATGCGGCCACTCCACGACCGGATCAGCCAGTGGCCGACGGCCCATGCGGAGACCAACGTCGCGGTCGTGATCCCCAGGGCGTGCCCGGAGGGAAACGAATAGCCGTCCACCGCCATCACCGCGTACCGCGGGGATGGGCGCTGGCGTGCCACCTCGAGCTTCACCGTGATCACCGCCATGGCGAAACCCGCCAGCCCGATCCCGGCCGTCGCGACCGGCAGCCAGCTACGGATCCGCCATGCCGCCGCCGCGCACGCGAGCAGCGCCAGCGCGGCCACCGCCACCGGGCTGGCCGCCACGCTCAGTGCGTGCATCACGGTGGTCAGCACGGGCTCGCGGTGGGCGGCCACCCACGCCACGACGGGTTCGTCCAGCACGGTGATGCCGTCGTATTCCTCCACACTGTCGGACACATAGGCCAACAACGCGGAAAGAACACACAGAATGGTCAGGCCCACGGTCAGCACGGCCACCGCGGGACCGTCGAATAATGTTGCCGCCCAGTTGTTTCGGCCCTCCCCCACCTGTCCGACGAGCGCGGCCAGCGGCCGTTGAACCGCGTCCGACGCTCGGGTGAGCGCTGATTGCACCCGGCGTTGGTTGCACGCCAGCCACACCGCCGTGGCGACCGTCGCCACCAAGATGCCGACCAGAACCGCGCTCAGCAGACCCATGTGGTCGATCTAGCCCGCCGCGGAGTCGGCACGAGGAGCCGGGCCGGGTCGTCGACTGGCGTCGGGCGCCGCAGGCTCGTCCTCGACGAGGGTGAAGTAGTTCTCCTCCTCCTGCACGAAATGCAGCCGCAGCAGGGCGTACAGGCCGTACAGGCAGGCCAGCAGGTCGTCGACCTGGTCGGGTTGGATCGCTCCGGCCGATTGCGCCAGGGCCACATGCGTGCCGATGCGTTCGGCCAGGCGCTGGATCTCGGCGTGGGTGCGGCTCATGGTCGCGGTGGCCTCGTCGCTGCCCAGCGGCCGCGCCAGCGCGGGATACAGCAGGGTCTCCTCCGCCCGTTCGTGCGGCAGGATCCGCTCGGTCAGCAAGCCGTGCACGGTGCTCAGCGATTCCAGCGCCGCGGCGTCGGGCCCGTCGACCAGCCGGTCGGCGCTGTCGCGCAGCAGACCGAGGGTGTCGCGCAGTTCGTCGTGTTCGGCCGCGAAGCGCCGCAACATCTGCTCGGTGTCGGTGGGCAACTCCAGTTCGGTGTGCGGATTGCCGCGCAGGGCCCGCAGCGCGTTGAGGATCACCGCGACGTCGATGCCCTCCTGCAGCAGCGCGCCCGCGGCCGGCGGCAGCCAGCCCAGCGCGGCGATCACCATCGCCAACAGCGACAGGCTCATACCCACCACGGCGCTCTGCACGGCGATGCGCCGCGACCAGCGCGCGATATCCATCGCATCGGCGAGCCGGTCGACACGATCGGTGGTCAGCACGATGTCGGCGGCCTCCGAGGACGCGGTGGCTCCCCGGGCGCCCATTGCCACACCGACCGTCGCCGCCGCCAGCGCCGGCGCGTCGTTGATTCCGTCGCCCACCATCACCGTCACCGCGCGGTCTCGCTCGGTGCGCACCGCCGCGACCTTGTCGGCGGGGGTTTGTTCGGCGTAGACATCATCGAGCCCCAGGACCGTGGCCACCTCGCGCGCCGGTTCGGGGCGGTCACCGGTGAGCATCACCAGTCGCTTCAAGCCGGCCGCACGCAACCTCCGCATCGTGCGGGGCGCGTCGCGGCGCAACGGATCCCGCAACAGCACCGCACCGGCCGGTGCACCGTCGACGCACATCCAGGCGATGGCGGCGCCGTCCAGGCGCGCCCGGTTGACCACTCCCCGCGCCCACGCGTCACTGACGGAATCGGCGGGCAGTTTGCCGACGGTCACCCGGCGCTCGCCGATGGTGGCGGTGACGCCGCGGCCCGGTTCTTCGAGCACGTCGGCGGGCAAGGACAGCTCGAGGCCGCGTGCGAGGGCTTCGGTCACGATGGCCTCGGCCAGCACGTGCGGGGAGAGCTGATCCACCGAGGCCGACAGCCGCAACACCTCGGTCGCATCAGCGCCGGGCGGGGCGATCACGTCGACGACCACCGGACGGCCCATCGTCAGCGTGCCCGTCTTGTCCATCACCAAAGTCGTTGCGTGGCCTAGGTTTTCCAGAGCGCCACCGCCGCGGATGATCACCCCGGTCCGGGATGCGCGCGACAGACCGGAGACGATCGCCACCGGCGCCGCCAGCAGCAGCGGACACGGGGTCGCCACCACCAGCACGGCCACCGCCCGCACTGCCGACCCGCTGGCCAGCCACGCCCCACCGGACAGCAGCAGCGACAACGGCAGGAACCATGCCGCGTAGCGGTCGGCCAACCGCACGATCGGGGCGTTCTCGGCACCCGCCTGCTGGGCCAGCCGCACGATGCCGGCATAGGTGCTCCCCTCGGCCGTCGCGGCGGCACGCAACTCGAACGCGCCGCCGGCGTTGACCACACCGCTGCGGACGGGTTCGCCGACGTCACGTTCGACCTGCAACGACTCACCGGTCAGCACCGATTCGTCCAGCACCGCGACCACGTCGACAACGCGGCCGTCCACCGGCACCACCTCGCCCGGCCCGACGACCAGCAGGTCATCGACGACCACGTCGGCCAGCGGGATAACGCTGACTTTCGTGCCGACGCGCCGCCGCGCGAAGCGTGGCGCCCGATCCAGCAGGGCCCGCAGGTCGTGGGAAGCGCGCCGCGTCGCCGCGGCGTCCAGCGCACGACCACCGGCCAGCATGACCGCGATCAACGCCCCGGCCAGATACTCGTGGACGAGCAGGGTGCCCACCAGGGACAGCACGGCGATGATGTCCACGCCGAGCCGTCCCCGGCGCAACGCCATCGCCACCCACACCAGGGCCGGCAGCACCGCCAGCACCGTCCCGGCGATCCAGCAACCGTCGGCGACGTCGCGCCACCCGGTGAGCCAAGCGATCCCACCGGCGGCCAGCGCGCCGACCGTAAGCACCACCAGGGCCGGTTCGATCAGCGGACGCAGCCGCGTGATCCCCCGCACGGTCCCAGGTCCCGTACCGCCCGTCACCCCTGATCCTTTCGGTCTTTCCCGGCTTCTGCCCAGAGTCGACCAGTCGCGGCCGCCGAGTTCTAGGGTCGCAATACCTCACCCTGGGGGGAGTTGGGCCCGGTGGTTTTCGCTGCCGCGGCGTGGTGTGTGACGTTCACTGACGCGCAGGTCGTTCGGCGTCGCGCATGACGTGCGGTCCCCGGGTGGTCCCCAGTGCTGGCCGCAACCCTTATTAGCCGTGTACGTACATTCACCGTACAATGAAGTGATCGTCCGCTGCGAGCAGAGATCACTGCGGAAAGAAGGAGGTGTCGCTGTGGCAGTCAAGACGAAGCGCATCGAGCTTCGCGCGGAACAAGCGGCCTTGGACCGCATCCAGCGCGCCGCCAACCTTGTCCATGAGCAGACGTCGGAGTTCGTGCGGAAAGCTGCGATGCAACGGGCCGAAGACATCCTGCGTCAGGAGCTGGTAACGGCGATGGAGCCCGAACAGTTCGATAAACTGATGTCCTCGCTCGATGCCGCTGATGACGCGCCGCGGCTGGCGGCAGCCGCACGCAAACCAGCGGTCTTCACAAGGCGTTGAACAATGTTCGAGTCCGCGCGACTCGCCGACGCCCACACGCTGGAAGGATTCGACTGCGGTAAGGAGTCGCTGACTACTTGGCTCATCGCCCATGCCCGTCGCGCGGACAGCAGCGGAGTCGCGCACGTCTACGTGTGGACCCCGCTCGGCGAACAGAAAGTCAGCGCCTATTTCGCCATCTGTCCCACCGAGGTAGTGCGCATCGACGACGGCGTCTCGGGCTCCATGGCCGGCGGCTATTCGCGCATACCCGGGTACTTGATTGCCCGCCTGGCAATCGACACGTCGCTGCGGGGTCAGGGATATGGTGAGCAACTGCTCCTCGACGCGCTGGGCAAAGCCGTTGCCGCATCGGAAATCGGCGGCGGCCGGCTCATCGTTGTCGATGCCATAGACGACGAGGCGCAATCCTTCTACCAGCACTACCACTTCGTTCCCGTCAGGAACCGCGAGCGTCGCCTGGTCATGAAGGTGTCCACAGCGGCGAAGGCACTCGGCGAGCGCTGGCGGCAGTAAATGCGACAGGAGTACGGCAACGAGAATGGCGATCACCGGATTGACGATGTCCCTACAGGTGTAGGTCGACGCAGGTCTTCGCCGCACGCTGGCCCAGCGAGTGAGGTCGCTCAGAGTCCCTTCGCCTTGAGCGCCTTCATCAGCGAGGGGCGCCTGCCGTAGTCTTGCCGGACCTGGGCGATGTACAACGCGAAATCTGCACTGCGACCGCCTCTTTCATACAGCTTAGCCATCGTTGCCAGTGTGGCAGCAATGCCCGGGTAGAGCCTGGTGTTGGGACGCTGCAGGTCGTTCTCGAGCTGCGGCCGGTACAGATCTGCAGCGGCTACCGGCCGAGCCTCCGCGCCTTGCGTAGCGAGTTCCTGCCATGCCCATCCGGGACCGTAACGGTCGGCAGCCTCCCAGGCGGCGCCCACATCTCCCTCGCTCAGGGCGAGCTGGACCAGGACCGACCCCGAGCCGCAGTCACCAGCGAGTTCTCGCGCGTGGTCGAGCGCCCAGGCGCGTTCGGTATCGGCGCGATTGATCGTGGCGGCAAAGTCCAGCAACGACCGAAACGCGTGAACCGTTGGCCGCCTGGCGAAATCGTTGCGCAGAACAGCGATCGCGTCGTCGATGCGGCCGAGGCCCCGGTACGTCTCGGCTACCGCAGATGGGCTCAGCCAGTAGTCATTACCGCCGCCTTGACCGCTGATTCGGCCTTCGGCAACCGCCCGATCGATCCAGCTCACTACTTCGTCGTCACGTCCCGCCTCCCGCAAGCGGGCTATGATCGCGCCGTACTGCGGGTGCTCGCGTTCGTTCAGCAGCTCAATAGCCCGGTCGACATCGCCGTCGTGATCGGCGAGCTCCAGCAACATCGTGTCGACTTCAAACCGGCCCCAGTGATCGCGACCTGCGTGCTGGCGGTCCAAGTCCGCGACCGCCGCGCGGTAGATCTTGAGGGCATGGTCGTCGAATGCCTCAACGAAATCGGCGAGCAGCAGCGTCGGCCATCCCGGCGACGTCGCACGGAACGTCGCCAGCCACTCTGCGAGTTCAGCTGGGTCTGGTGCACCCAGGCGACATGCCTGTGCGAATAGGTCTGCGGCCCGGTCGCATTCACCGCCGATCACCCCCGATGAGTCGTCAGCATTTTCGGTGATCGTGCGCAGCAGGGTCACTGCGCACAGCAGGGCCGGCCGCACGATTTTGGCGGACCCTGCGTTCAGATGGCGCTCCAGCTCATCGAGTACTTGGCTGGCCGATTCCGCGACCGCGTAGGACTCGCGATAGTCGACGAATCCGCGGAACTCCAGGGCGTTGCGCACATAGGCTTCGAACTCGGCCGTGGCGGTCGTGTCATCACCGCATGCTGCTGTGGCGCGAACCTCCAGCATGCGGCGCACTTCGCCGTCGCGGTGAGCGAGGGTTATGACGAGTTCGCGAAGCTCGTCGACATCCATCGCCTGCACGGTCGCTTCCAGCGCCGATTCCACCGGAGTGGGGTGGTCGACGGCGCCGCTGTCGATCACGGCGAGTCCGACCGCGACCAGCTGCTTGCAGAAGTGGCCGTCGCCGGCGTGCGGACAGGTGCAGAAACCATCAGGTTGCGGACCGGACCAGTCGAGCTCCACGCTGTAGACCCGCTTGGCCTGGACCGACGCGTAGGCTTTCTCGGCGGCGATCCGGAGTCCTCGGACATAGCGGACGTAGTCCTCGCCGCGGGCGTAGCTCCGGTCACCAGCCACCTCGAGCATCACGCTCTCCGACAACGGCATACCGACATGGTGCCCGATTGACCCGGCGACCGCTCTAAGGTGGGCGGCATGAGCGAGGATCCGTACCTGCGTCTGGTGCCGGAACCGTTGTCGCGGCCCGATCTGCGTCGCGGGCGCCGGCGTGATGTCGTCGTCTACCGGGTCCGGGTGCACCTCGATGACAGCGATCCCCCGATCTGGCGACGGCTGGACCTGCGCTCGAACCTGACGCTGGACCTGCTGCACCAGGTCCTGCAGGTGGCGTTCGACTGGACCGACTCGCACCTGCATCGCTTCTCACTGGGCGGTAGCGCCTTCGACCACCACAGCCAGGTGTTCCTGTGCCCGTACGACGTGGACAACAAGGAGTGGCCCGAAGATGACGACGGCCTGCCCGCCGCCCAGACTCGACTCGACGAAACCCTCAGTGAGCCCTGCGATGTCCTGCACTACCTCTACGATTACGGCGACAACTGGGAGCTGACGTTGTGTCTCGAAGAGGTTCTTCCCGCCGAGAATGGCTGTCCCGCAGCGGTTGTCGTCGCCGGCGAGCGAGCCGCGCCGCCAGAAGACTGCGGGCATCTGGTCGATGCCGACACCCTCTCCGAGGTGCTCCCCGACCCCGCGCTGTTCGAGCCGGAACGGCTCAACAAAGGGTTCGGCAACGCGTACTTCGTGCTGCGTGAGGCAGGCATCGACGCGCGCCTGATTGACCTGGTTCATCAGCTCACCGACACCCCGTATGGCGACGACCTGACGAAGGCGGCGCTCACGCTGGCCGGTGCGAGACCGCTGGACACGGTCGCTACCGCCGACAACCTGCGGGCGTATCAGTGGTTCCTGGACCGCGCCAAAGACGGCGGCATTCCGTTGACGGCCGCCGGATACCTCAAGCCGGCTGATGTCGAGGAAGCGTCGAAATTCGTTCCTGTAATGAATGATTGGATTGGCAAGCACAACCGCGAGGTCCAATGCTACCCACTGCTCCGGTTCCGCGAAGGCGTGCAGTCGTTGGGACTGCTGCGCAAGCACAAGGGCACGCTTTTGCTGACCAAGGCTGGCGTAGCGGCCCAGCGTGACGCCGACAGGCTGTGGGAGCATATGGCCGGTCGGTTGATTCCCAAGTCCGACGCGAAGTTCGAGGAGCAGGCCACCCTGCTGATGCTGGCCTTTGCGGCGGCTTCGGCCGGTTCCAGACTGCCGTTCGACAAAATGACGGCGCTGCTGGCCGAACTCGGCTGGCGCTATTCCGACGGTCGGTCAATCTCCGAGTCGCCCCTGCGCCACCTCCCCGTCCACCAAGTCCTGATCAACGTGACGGACCAGCCCGTCACCCGGGCGCGGCGAGATGTCGTGAGTCCAGCGGCAGCAGCCTTGGCGCGAAGTGCACTCGGCGGGAACTGAAAGCCCCAGCGATGGGTACTACCGGCGATCAGGCACCAGAAGCGAAACGGCGCTCACCCCGCCACAGCGGTCGACACCGACGCTGAGGACCACCCGGAAGTCGTTCGTGAACAGCTTCGCGAAGCGCGCCGAGCGGTCGCCGAACGGCGCCGAGCCAAGGCCGGCAAGCGTTGACCACCTCGCGATGGATTCCCCGACTGCGCACGACGCTGATAGGACTTGCGTGTCACCACCCCACGTGACCAGCGGACAACTTCGGCACAAGACAGTGCCCCCGGCCCAGCCGGGTAACGTGCAGAGGCGCGCATAGCGTGCCTGACGTGCGGTACAACCGACCCGAAATCCCCCTCGCGAGTCCATCGAGCGCACCGACACACCTCTGTGGTCCCCAGGGTGGTTGCCACCTGAAGCGACCGCAGCGGCTCCGTAGCTCCAATACCGCAGCTCAGAGCCAATTTTCTTAAGTCGGGCTGACAGGATTTGAACCTGCGACCACTTGACCCCCAGTAAATAGCGGTACGCATTTCCGCAGGTCGCTGACAGTAGGCGGCTGATTCGTGCGCGTGCATAGCGTGCACAGACGCGCAGGTCGTTCACCATCGCGCATGACGTGTGGTCCCAAAATGGTCACCGGCGTGCCAGGCACCAGTGCCGACGACCCCTCGCTTGACCAGAAGTTCGCGTACTGCCATTGTAAGTACATGACTTCGATGAAAGATGACCGCCTGCAGCTGCGCGTCGACGCAACCTCCAAGCGGCGGCTGGAGGAGGCCGCCGCCGAGGCGCACCTGAGCGTGACGGCGTTCGTGCTGCAGGCCGCCAGCCAGGCCGCCGACAATTTGCTCGCCGAGCGGCAGACAATTCGCCTGTCCCCCGACTCGGCGGCCGTGTTCACCGAAGCACTGAACCATCCGGCGCGGGTTAACGAGCGACTGGCGGCCACCTTGAAGCGGCCAGCGAAGTTCACCTGGCTCGACTGAAGTGCAGTTCTACCGGCCGAGCCTACTCGACCCGGATAGACACCGGCGCGACGAGTTCACGTCGGGCGATTCGTCCCTGGACGAGTGGCTGCGCCGCTACGCCGGCCAGAACCGACGCGGCAACACCGCAGCGGTCTGGGTGATCGCTGATGTTGATTACAGGGTGGTCTGCTACGCGACTTTGTCGATGACATCGGTGGATCGGTCAGCAAGTCCCACGCCATTGGCGAAGGGCGCCCCATTGCAGGTTCCCGCGCTCCGAGTAGGCCGACTAGCCACCGACACCCGCGTGATCGGGCTGGGGCTGGGCACCCAAATGGTCAAACACATCCTGGCGACGGCAGCCGAGTTGAACCTCAAAGCAGCATGCCGAGCTGTCGTGGTCACCGCACTAAACCCGGCCGCTTTCAGTTGGTGGCAGCGGTTCGGGTTTGACCCGTTCGATGCCGAGGACTCGACTAACTTCGACCTCTACCTGCTGACCAAGGACATCGGCGCCACGCTCGCGAGACTCTGAGCCAGCGATTCAGGTCAGGCAGAATGTAAGTCGTGGAGGAGCGGTTTCCCGGTGAGTTGGCGACGCTCCGTGCCGATAACATGCGCCTGCGTCGGCTGCTCGAGCTCAGTAATGAGCAGGCCCGCGCCGCGGATCCAGATCAGCCAGCCCTCACAGGTGCGCCGACCGCGCCAGTGGATATGCGGTCGGCCCCGGAGGCGAAACTCCGGTTCTACGCGAGCCTGTTTCGTTGCCGCACAGATGTGTACGCGCTCCGCTGGGAGAACAAACGTGACGGGCGATCGGGTTGGATGCCTGCCACCAACGGCTACTGGCGCAAGGGCATGAGCCGAGCCGACGCACCCTATCTGACACTTACCGCGGAGGTGATCGCCAAGCACCTGCGCGGCGATCTGCACATCGGGCTCTACCCGCTCGGCGATGACGACACGTGCTGGTGGGTGGCCGCGGATTTCGACAAAAACTCTGCGATGCTGGACGCCCTCGCCTACCTGAAAGCCGCACGCGCCTATGGGATTCCGGCGGCGCTGGAGGTGTCGCAGTCCGGTCGCGGCGCACATGTATGGATCTTCTTCGCCCAAGCCACTTCCGCGTCGGCGGCACGCCGGATCGCGACCAGCCTGCTGGGTGAGGCGATTCAGTTGCGCGGCAGTATGAGCCTGACCAGCTATGACCGACTGTTTCCGTCCCAAGACGTGCACACCGGACGCGGCATGGGCAACCTTATCGCCGCACCGTTGAACGGCACTCGCCGCCAACACGGCACCACACTTTTTCTCGACCCGGCCACGCTCGAACCGTTCGACGATCAGTGGGCCTACCTGTCCAGCATCGCCAGGCTGTCGGTGAACGAAGTCGCGGCCCTGGCCCGGAAGCTGCCCGATCCCAAGATCGGCCACGACGTGCGTCGGTTGCAGCTGCCCACGTCGTCGAAGATCGTGCCTCGCCCCGCGGCGATCATCCGGGCGTCGTTGGGGGCCCGATTGAAACTGACCGCAGCAGATTTGGGCCCAGCAATGATCTCGGCAGTCAAGCACGCGGCATCGATCCCGAACCCGGAGTTCCACGCCCGGCAACGGGCCCGCCGAAGCACTTGGGACACGCCGCGATTTCTGCGCAGTTACGACGAAACCGTCGAGGGAGACCTCATTTTGCCGCGCGGGTTGTTGTCGCTGTTGACAACCCTCGTCGAATCCGCCGGGAGCACGATGCGCATCGATGACTGCCGCGTCACCGGGACTGACCATGAATTCACCTGGGCAACGGAGCTCCGGCCCGAACAAGCGGTGGCCGTGCGAAACCTCGCCACCCAGGACACCGGAGTCCTGATTGCCCGGCCTGGATCGGGCAAGACTGTGATCGCTTGCGCCGCAATCGCTTCACGTCGCACGTCCGCCCTGATCCTGGTGGACCGCAAAGCGCTCGCGGATCAGTGGCGCGACCGGCTGCACAAACATCTCGGCGTCAAGTGTGGGCAGATCGGTGGCGGGCGGTCGAAGACCACCGGCATCATCGATGTCGCGCTGTTACCTACACTCGCCCGGCGCGGAAATGTCGAAGAAATCACCGCCGGCTACGGGTTCGTAATCGTCGACGAATGCCACCATGTCGCCGCCGCCGCGTTCTCCGCGGTCCTGGACCGGGTACCAGCGAAGTATTGGCTGGGCTTGACCGCGACGCCGGAGCGGCGAGACGGGCTCGAGGACCTGATCTACCATCAGCTCGGATCGCACAGTCATACCCTGGAACCTCCGGGTGCGGGTGAACTCCCCTCCGCTGCAACGGATTCGCCCGCACCGCACCCGGTTCTGCATATCCACCCAACCCGGTTCCGCTACACGGGCGACGCCGATCCCGCCGCACCGGGCGGGATTGCCGAAATCTACCGCGCGCTCGTCGCTGACCAGGATCGTCTCGACCAGATCGTCACCGACGTGCTGACGGCACACCGCCAAGGCGCAAACATCCTCGTCCTAACCACCTGGGTGAACCACTTGGATGCGATCACCCGTCGGCTCTGCGATGCCGGATGCGAAGCAACCGTGCTGCGCGGCGGAATGAAAGCGCGCGAGCGCTTGGAAATCACCCAGCAACTCGCAGCTCACCAGCCAGAACATCCGCCGCTGCTGATCGTTGGGACCGGCTCATTCATCGGTGAGGGTTTCGACTGTCCCGCGTTGGACACCCTGTTTCTGGCCTCCCCCATCACCTTCAAGAATCGCCTCATTCAGTACGTCGGACGCATCACGCGGCCACACCCAGGCAAGACCGACGCCACTGTCCATGACTACCACGATGAACTCACCCCCGTTCTCGCGGCGTCGCTGCGCAAACGCGCCCCCGGATACACCAAGCTCAGCTTCCCTGATCCCCGAACGGCGCAGAAGCCATCCGCCACCTCGTAATCAGCGCGGACTAATAGCTACGGCTGGTTTTGAACCTGGCGCACTTGACCATCGGACAATGGCGCCAGGGAAAACGGTCTCCGATTCGCAGGACATTACGTGCGCTACGTGCACCAGCGCGCATATCGTGCGCCTCAACGCCACGACATCGGACGGGTCAAGTGCGCTCCGGCACCGTGATGAAACCGACCTGGTCCCAAGACAAGCACCATAGGCAACGAATAATACGGGCCCGCGCCCGCCATCACCCCAGCTCAGTGCCTATTTCATCTGGTCGGGCTGACAGGATTTGAACCTGCGACCACTTGACCCCCAGGAAGCAGCGGTAGCGCATACACGCAGGTCGCCGGCGGTTTCCGGCGTCAAGAAGCGAGGCATGACGTTCACTGACGCGCAGGTCGTTCAGCATCGCGCATGACGTGCGGTCCCAAAGTGGTCCCCGCAACCGCGCCTAACAGAGTGCGGGAATCATTTCTAGCTGATATCAGTTCTAGCTGATAGAATCGCCGACGTGCGGAAGTGGGAGGTTGATCTAACCCTCATTGAAACATGGATCGACAGCCTCGACGACGAGGAGTACGACCACCTGATCGCGGCGCTGGAGCAGTTGGAGGAATACGGACCGGTTACGCGCCGGCCATTCGTGGACACCCTCGAAGGATCGGCGCACCCGAACATGAAGGAACTCCGACCTCGCCCCACCAAGGGTAGAGCCCACATCCGGGTGCTCTTCGCCTTCGACATCCAGTCCCGAGCGATCATGCTCGTCGCCGGAGACAAAGCAGGGAACTGGACGAAGTGGTACGCGACGAACGTTCCCATCGCCGACCGCCTATTCACCGAACACCAACAGAAGATGAAGCAGGCGGCCGCAGCCACAGTCGCCAAGCCGAAGACAAGAAAGGGGAAGAAACGATGACCACGCTCGATGATCTTCGCCGTCGCCGTCCGGGCAACCGTGCCCGCATCGACGCAGTCAAGGAAGAGATGGATCGCGAGGTTGCGCAGTACCGTCTTCGAGAATTGCGGGAAGATGCCGGTTACACCCAGACCGCGCTCGCCGCAGCCATCGGAGTCGGGCAGAACCGCGTTTCGCAAATGGAGCACGGCGACCTGGGCACCAGCCGGGTCGACACACTCCGTAAGTACGTGGAGGCCACCGGTGGCGAGCTGGAGGTTGCGGTGAAGCGCCCAGATGGATCTCGCGTCTTACTGAGTCTCTAATTGGGTCCGCTAACGCGGGAATTCCGACGATATGATTCTGCGTTTGAGTCGGCCCGCGCAGGGGGAGGAGTCATTCTACGATGCCCAACGGAGCGACCAACCCCTGGTCGAAATCCAATAGCCCGAGCCTCCGGCAGAACCAGGGCGATTCACACGCACTCCCACGGCCACCCGCACCGATTACTTCACATGTGCGGTCTGGTCCCAAGCACGTCCCGGTGGGGAAATTCGCGGAGAAGACTCTGCGCAGGTCAAAGCCTAATTCTCTTGGTCGGGCTGACAGGATTTGAACCTGCGACCACTTGACCCCCAGTAAGTAGCGGTAGCGCGTTTTCCAAGGCCAGCAGCCCTAGCTGGTTCTGTTGTATTCGCGTATAACGTGCACAGACGCGCGGGTCGTTCATCAACACGCATAGCGTGTGGTCCCAAACTGGTCCCCAAGGTGCCGCCGTTGTCCGCGAATCCGCGGTCGTGGAATCGGCTGAACCATGCTCATACACACCCCGTGGCTACTTGTAGAGAGACAGCTCGGCGCGATGCGATGGTGCTTACACTTCTGATATCTGCAGTGATATCATCGCCTTATGGCGAATGTTTTAATCCGAGATGTTCCGGCCGAGGACCTCGACCAGATCCGGTCAGCGGCCGCGGCACACGGGATGTCACTCCAGGCATACCTGCTCGAGGCGGTGCACGCGCAGGCTTCTCACCTACGCCGGCGCGAAGCGCTAAACCGAACTGCGATGCGCTTACAACATCAACGAGCCGTCGACGAACAGGACCGTCAAGCGGTGCTTGAAGCGATCGATGACGCGCACGCCGACCGTGGTGCACGGCTCGGCCGTGCGACGTGATCGTCGACGCCTCGGTTGTCATTGACGCCGTCACCGACTCGGGTCCGAGAGGACGGGCCGCCCGCCGGGCGCTAGCAGAACACCCCGCCTCTGAACCTCTGCTCGCCCCAGGCCATTTCGCCGTCGAGATTCTGTCTGGCCTAGTAGCGGCTGCAAACCGGCCCAATCATCCGCTGCAGCAAGCAGAGATAGAGCAGGCACTGCAAGACGCGGCGGCCCTGGAAATCACCATCGAAGCAACACCCTGGACTGATGTGCACCGGGCCTGGGCTCTTGCTCAGGCATCGCTGCGCTACCCAGACGCTATCTACGTCGCTGCCGCCGAACGTCACGCAACCGCCCTACTGACCAGCGACGCACGCATCGAACGATCCGGGGCGGTGATCCACTGCCCCGTCATCACAATCCGACCTAACGACAACAACTAGCGCACTTGACCAGCGGTCAACTACGGCACAAGGGCAGCGCACTCAGCCGAGCCCCATAGCGTGTATAGGCTCACACAGCGTGCATGACGTGCGGGCCAACTACCAAAACTCCCCCGCACCAGTCCATCGAGCGCGCCACCGACACCTTTGTGGTCCCCAGGTTGGTGGTCACCTCACCAAGCGCCGAGGCGGCATAGCCCCATTACCGCAGCTCAGGCCTATTTCTCTTGCGTCGGGCTGACAGGATTTGAACCTGCGACCACTTGACCCCCAGTCAAGTGCGCTACCAAACTGCGCCACAGCCCGCATGCCGCCAGCGTGAGCGGCAGCAGGTCGAAAGCCTACC
The DNA here is from genome assembly GCF_045809005.2 of Mycobacterium cajalii. Classification (NCBI taxonomy): domain Bacteria; kingdom Bacillati; phylum Actinomycetota; class Actinomycetes; order Mycobacteriales; family Mycobacteriaceae; genus Mycobacterium; species Mycobacterium cajalii. Next base: position 2,810,194 of record NZ_CM141436.1, on the reverse strand, counting down.
TTAAGCCGCCCTCCGGCCCGCCGAGCGACCTCACTTGTCCTTCGGCAGGCCTGATCAGGCGCCGGCGTTGTCGCCCGGGCCAGCGGCTACCGGAGATTGACTATGAGCTGAGGGCCGGGCTTGCCGGCGTGTCGCGGCCACGGCGTCACACCGATAGCCGTCGGTTCACCCTCGACGCCGCACTCAACGCCGCTTCGGGGCCCGCTTCTCGCGCACCCGTACGTTGATGCGGATCGGGGTGCCCTCGAACCCGAACGTCTCACGCAGCCGCCGCTCCAGGAAACGCCGGTAACCGGCCTCCAGGAAACCGGTCGTGAACAGCACGAACGTCGGTGGCCGGGCCGCGGCCTGGGTGGCGAACAGGATGCGCGGCTGCTTGCCCCCGCGCACCGGCGGCGGCGTGGCGGCCACCACCTCCTTCAGCCAGGAGTTCAGCGGGCCGGTCGGGATGCGCGCGTCCCACGAGGCCAGCGCCGCCTCCATGGCGGGCACCAGCTTCTGCACCGCGCGCCCCGTCTTGGCCGAGATGTTGACCCGCTGCGCCCATCGCAGCTGTACCAGCTCGCGATCGATCTCCCGCTCCAACAGCTCGCGGCGATCCTCGTCGACCAGGTCCCACTTGTTGAACGCCAGCACCAGCGCCCGGCCCGCCTCGACCACCATCGACAGCACCCGCTGGTCCTGTTCGGTCAGCGGCGCCGAGGCGTCGATCAGCACGACGACCACCTCGGCCGAGTCGATGGCCGAACGGGTGCGCACCGAGGCGTAGAACTCGTGTCCACTGGCCTGCCCGACCTTGCGCCGCAGGCCGGCCGTGTCCACGAACCGCCACACCTTGCCGCCCAGGTCGATCAGGGAGTCGACCGGGTCCACCGTGGTCCCGGCGACGTCGTGCACCACCGAACGCTGGTCACCGGCCAGCTTGTTCAGCAACGAACTCTTGCCCACGTTGGGCTTGCCGACCAGCGCCACCCGCCGGGGCCCGCCGGGCGCCGGCGCCACCTCGGACACCGTCGGCAGCACGGCCAGCACCTCGTCGAGCAGATCGGCCACCCCGCGGCCGTGCATGGCGCTGACCGCGTGGGGCTCCCCGAGGCCCAGCGACCACAACGCCGCCGCGTCCGCCTCGTTCTTGTCGCTGTCGACCTTGTTGGCGGCCAGGAAGACCGGCTTGCCCGAACGCAACAGAATCCGTGCCGCGGCTTCGTCGGCGGCGGTCGCCCCGACCGTGGCGTCGACCACCAGGATCACCGCGTCGGCGGTGCGCATGGCCACCGACGCCTGCTCGGCCACCAGCTGCTGTAAGCCCTTGGCGTCGGGCTCCCATCCGCCGGTGTCCTGCACCACGAATCGCCGTCCGGTCCACAGTGCGTCGTAGGACACGCGGTCCCGGGTCACGCCGGGAACGTCCTGTACCACCGCCTCACGGCGGCCCAGGATCCGGTTGACCAGCGTCGACTTGCCGACATTGGGCCGACCAACCACCGCCACGACGGGCGCCGGACCCGCCTCGGTGTGCTCGTCTACGTCGAAATCGACGGAATCCCAATCGGTTTCGTCGCTCCACGTTCCGTCCTGCGTCATCGCACCGCCCCGCTTCGCTGCTCGACCAACTCCAGCAGGTGGGCGATCACCTGCGCCTCGGTCATGTCGCTGGTGTCGACGACCACCGCGTCGGCGGCCGCGCGCAGCGGCGAGACCGGCCGGGTGGAATCCAGATGGTCGCGGCGCCGCACGTCTTCCAGCACGCGTGGGTAGTCGTCGCCCAGGCCCGAGGCGAGGTTCTGGTCGTTGCGCCGCCGCGCCCGCGTCTCGGCCGAGGCGGTCAGGAAGATCTTCACCGGGGCGTCCGGCAGCACCACCGTCCCGATGTCGCGGCCCTCGACGACGACGCTGCCCGGGCCGGCGGCCATCTCGCGCTGCAGCGCGACGAGCCGCGTGCGCACGGCCGGAACCGACGACACCGCCGAGACCGCCCCGGTGACGTCGTCGCCGCGGATCTCCGCCGAAACATCCTCCCCGGCAAGGAAATAGCTGAGCCGCTCGGGGTCGTAGCCGACCGCCAAGTCGACCGTCGACGCGAGCGCGCCGACGGCCTCGGCGTCGGCCGGGTCCACCCCGGCCCGCAACACCGCCAGCGTCACGATCCGGTACATCGCGCCGGTGTCCAGGTACCGGGCGCCCAGGGCGCGCGCCAAACCCCTTGACACCGAAGACTTCCCGGTCCCGGCCGGCCCGTCGATGGCCACTACGACGTTCACAGGCCCACCGCTTTGTAGAGTTGCCCGACCTCGCCGCGGCTCAACGACCGGATGCTGCCGGGCCGCTGCTCCCCCAACGACACCGGCCCGAGCTCGATGCGCACCAGCGCCTCCACCGGGAAGCCCGCCGCCGCCAGCAGCCGGCGCACGATCCGGTTGCGCCCCTCGTGCAGCGTCAACCGCACCAGCGTCTTTCCGGGAATGGCGTCCACCACGGCGAAATCATCGACCCGCACGGGGCCGTCGTCCAGCTCGATGCCCGCGCGTAGCCTCTTGCCCAGCCCGCGCGGCACCGAACCGGTCACGGTCGCCAAATACGTCTTGGGCACCTCGTGGGAGGGGTGCATCAAGCGGTGCGCCAGCTCGCCGTCGTTGGTCAGCAGGATCAGCCCCTCGGTGTCGGCGTCGAGGCGCCCGACGTGGAACAGGTTCTTGGTGCCGCGCACCTTGCGTTCCACCAGATCGCCGATGCAGGGGCGCCCGCGATCGTCGGACATGGTCGAGTGCATGCCGCGGGGCTTGTTCAGCGCCAGGTAGACCATCGAGTCGTCGGCGACCACCCTGGCCCCGTCGACGCTGATCACCGACGCGTCGGGATCCACGCGGGTTCCCAACTCGGTCACCACCTGCCCGTCCACCTCGACGCGACCCTCGAGGATCAACTTCTCGGCGGCGCGCCGCGACGCAATCCCGGCCTGGGACAACACCTTTTGCAGGCGCACCCCCTCGGTTTCGCCCATCAGTCGTGGTCCACGTCGAACGTCAGCGCCTGCTCGGCGGGAGCGCCCCCGGCGAGTTTGGCGAAACGCGGTTCACTGTCCAGGGATTCGCTGAGCTCCTCGATCATGTCGACGTCGGGAAGCAGCGGTGCGATGTCGGGCAGGTCGGCCAGCGACGTCAGGCCCAGCCGTTCCAGGAACAGCGCGGTGGTCGCGAACGTCGTCGCGCCGCTGTCCTCGTCGGTGCCCGCCTCGGTGATCAGGCCCCGCGCCAGCAGGGTGCGCATCACCGCGTCCACGTTGACGCCGCGGACCGCGCTCACCCGTGCCCGGGTCACCGGCTGGCGGTAGGCCACGACGGCCAGCGTCTCCAGCGCCGCGCGGGTCAGCTTGGACCGCGCGCCGTCCAGCAACAGCTTCTCGACGAACGGGGCGAACCTGGCCCGCGTGTACATCCGCCAACCCTCGTCGGTGTTGCGCAGGTCGATGCCGCTGTCGCGTTCGGTGAGTTCCGCCGCCATCTGCTGCAGCCTGGCCGCGATCCGGTAGGCGGGCTGCTGGGTGGACGCGGCCAGCGCTTCGACCGTCACCGGGCTGTCGACCACCAGCAACAGCGCCTCGAGCACGGAGCCGAGTTCGTCGGCGTCCATGGGCGCCGCCTCGGCGATGTCGGGGATACCCGCGTCGGGATCGACGTCGGTTGCGTCGTCAGTCATTGGCGGCGCTCCTCACGACTCGTCCCGGACTTCTGCCAGGGCCTCGTTGGTTTGACGCTCCCCGGTCCACGAAATTTGAAGCACGCCAAGCGGCTCCGACTGGTCGAATGCTACCGTCCGGCTCCGGTACAGTTCGAGCAGCGCCAAGAAGCGCCCGACGACCTCCATCGGCGCCTGACAGTCGGCGACCAGCTCCGAAAACGAGGCCCACTGGCCGCTGCCCCGCGCCTGAAGGATCGCCAGCAGTTTCTTGGCCTGCTCGGGGACCGAGACCTGCAGCTCGTGCAGATGCCCGGTGCTCACCGTCGGTGCCGGTCGCGGCGTGAACACGATCGCGGCGATCTGGGCGAACCGCTCGGCGTCGACCCCGAGCATCACCTCGGGCAGCAGTTCGGTGAACCGGTCCTCCAGCGACACCGCGCGCGGATAGCTGCGCAGCGCGGTGGCTTCCAGCTCGGCGAACATCTCGGCGACGTGTTTGAACGCGCGGTACTGCAGCAGGCGCGCGAACAGCAGGTCGCGCACCTCCAGCAGCGCCAGGTCCTCCTCGTCGTCGACCTGCCCGGCCGGCAGCAGCCGGGCCGCCTTGAGGTCCAGCAGGGTCGCCGCGATCACCAGGAACGCGGTGGTCTCCTCCAGATCGAGTTGCGGGCCGATCTCCCGGGTGTAGGCGATGAACTCGTCGGTGACCTGGTGCAGCGCCACCTCGGTGACGTCGAGGCGATGGGCGAAGATCAGCTGCAGCAGCAGATCGAACGGCCCCTCGAAGTTGGTCAGCCGGACCTGAAAGCCGCTCTTTGGTGCCGCCTCACCGTTGCCGCCGCCCGTCACGCGCCGAATCGGTCGATGAACTCGCCGGCCAGCGCGCGGTAGGCGATGGCGCCGGTCGACTTCGGCGCCCAGGTGGTGATGGGCTCGCCGGCCACGCTGGTTTCCGGGAACCGGACGGTGCGGCTGATGACGGTGTCGAACACCAGGTCGCCGAACCGCTCCACGACACGGGCCATCACCTCGCGCGCGTTGACGGTGCGGGGGTCGTACCGGGTGATCAGGATGCCGCTGATCTCCAGCTTCGGGTTGAGCCGGTCGCGCACCTTGTCGACGGTGTCGGTGAGCAGCGCCAGGCCGCGCAGCGAGAAGAACTCGCACTCGGTGGGGATCACCACGCCGTCGGCGCAGGCCAGCCCGTTCACGGTGAGCAGGCCCAGCGACGGCTGGCAGTCGATCAGCACGTAGTCGTAGCGGTCCAGCACCGGGTGCAGTGCGCGGCCCAGGGTCTGCTCGCGGCCCACCTCGTTGACCAGCTGGATCTCGGCGGCCGACAGGTCGATGTTGCTGGGCACCAGGTCCAGGTTCTTGACCCGGGTGTGCAGCAGCACGTCGTCGATCGACACCCGCGACTCCACCAGCACGTTGTGGATCGTCTTCTCCAGCTCGTAGTGCGGAACCCCCAGCCCCGCCGACAGCGCACCCTGCGGGTCCATGTCGACCAGCAGCACCCGCCTGCCGTACTCGGCGAGGGCGGCGCCCAGGTTGATCGTCGACGTGGTCTTCCCGACGCCACCCTTCTGGTTGCACATCGCGACCACCTTGGCCGGGCCGTGCGACGTGCGCGGCTCGGGCTCCGGGATCGCCCGCAGCGGTCGCCCGGTCAGACCGAGCTCGACGCCGTTGTCGGGCCGATCGGTCATGGCGGGGGTGTTCGGGAGGTGAACATCGCTGGAAAGTCTAACGGCTCCGCGCGCTGACACCGGGCGACCCGCAGGGCGATTTACCAGCGAATATGCGTGGATGACGCAGGTTGACACCCATTCGAGTGCGCAGCCTTCACACCTGTCACACCAGCACCGTCGGAGCGGTCGCGCCGCGGCGCCGGTCGCGGCCCGACGGCCTATCGTGGCGGTCATGGATCTCAGGAAACGGATGCCGCTGCTGCGCTGGTCGGTGTGGCGGATGGCCGCCGGGGTCCGCAACATCACCACGACGGGCCAGATCGGCGACGGACGCGAAGCGGCCGCGGTGAAGTACGTCCTGCAGCACGCCCGGCCCGGCGACATCGACGACGTGCTGGCCACCATCGACAAGTTCGCCTACGAGAAATCGATCCTGATCAATGTCGGCGACGAGAAGGGGCTGATCCTCGACGCCGCCGTGCGGCGCGCCAATCCCGCCCTGGCGCTCGAGTTGGGCACCTACTGCGGTTACGGTGCGCTGCGGATCGCCGGGGCCGCCCCCAACGCCAGGGTGTACTCCGTCGAACTGGCCGAGGCCAACGCCGCCAATGCCCGCCGGATCTGGGAACACGCCGGTGTCGCTGACCGGGTGACGTGTGTCGTCGGCACCATCGGTGACGGCGGGCGCACCCTGGACGCGCTGGCGAACGAGCACGGGTTCGCGTCGGGCGCCCTCGATTTCGTGTTCCTCGACCACGACAAGGACGCCTACCTCGACGACCTGAAAAGCATCCTGGATCGGGGCTGGCTGCACCCGGGCGCCATCGTGGTCGCCGACAACGTCAAGCTGCCGGGCGCGCCGAAGTTCCGCCACTACATGCGTGAGCAGCAGGGCACGCGGTGGAACACCGCCGAGCACAAGGCGCATGCCGAATACCAGACACTGATGGCCGACCTGGTGCTGGAGTCCGAATACCTGGGCTAGGGCTACTGCGCGCGGGGGTGCGCCCCGGCCCACACCTCGCGCAGGGCGTGCACGGTCACCAACGTGTAGATCTGCGTCGTCGTGACCGAGGCATGACCGAGCAGCTCCTGCACGACCCGCACGTCGGCGCCGCCCTCCAGCAGATGGGTGGCAAACGAATGCCGCAGCATGTGCGGCGACACCCCGGAGGTGATGCCCGCCCGTTCGGCGGCGTCCTGCAGCACCTGCCACGCGCTCTGCCGGGACAGCCGCCCGCCGCGCACGTTGAGGAAGATCGCCGGGGTGCCGCGGCCCCGTCGCACCAGTTCCGGGCGCCCTCGTACCAGGTAGGCCTCCAGCGCCGCCACGGCCGGACGCCCCACCGGCACCAACCGCTGCTTGCCGCCCTTGCCCTGCAGCAGCACCGACCGGGCCTCGGTGTCGATGTCGTCGACGTCCAGCCCGACCGCTTCGGAGATGCGCGACCCGGTGGAGTACAACAACTCCAGCAGCGCGCGGTTGCGCAGCGTCAGGGGGCCGTCGGCGGGGCTGTCGCCGCCGGCGCCCTCCAACAGCGCCAGCACCTCGTCGACCGTCAGGCTCTTGGGCAGCCGGCGCGACGGTGTCGGCGGCCGCACCGCCTGCGCCACGTTCAGTTCTGCCAGCCCTTCGGCGGCGGCGAACCGGTGCAGGCCGCGCACGGCGATCAGTGCCCGGGCCGCCGACACCGCCGACAGCGCGGCGGTCCCGGCCTCGGGGTCGCCGCGGCGCAACGCCACCAGGAAGTCGCTGACGTCGTTCTCGCCCACCTTCGCCAGGTCGTGAATCCCCCGGTCCGCCAGGTGTTTCGAATAGCGCCGCAGGTCGCGGCGATAGGAGCTGAGCGTGTTCGCCGAAACACCCCGCTCGATCGTCAGGTGGTCGAGGTAGCCCTGCAGTTGCGACTCCAGCGCCACCGTCGCCATCAGGGGTTCCTTCGGGCGGTGAACGCCGTCGGCCTGTCGGTCCAGGGGCTGTCGACCGGACGCGGCTCCGCGAACCCGCCGGACACGGTGTGGGCGGCCAAGAGTCCCGCCACGGCAATGGCATTGACGATTTCGCCGCCGAACACCTTGCGGACGGCGTCGGCGAGGGGGAACCACTCCAACTGCATGTCGGCTTCTTCGTGATGCGCCTCGGGCCGGTCCACCTCGCTCAAGGTGGTGGCGAGGTAGACGCGCACGGATTCGTCGCTGAAGCCGGGAGTGGAATCGAGGTCCACGAGCACGCGCCACGTGTCGGCCCGCAGTCCGGCTTCCTCCTGCAGTTCCCGGGCCGCTGTCAGGTGCGGCGCCTCCCCGTCGACGTCGAGCAATCCGGCGGGCAGCTCCCACAGGCGGCGGCCCAACGCGTGCCGGTACTGGTAGACCAACGCGACGTTGCCGTCGTCGTCCAGCGCCACAACGGCCACCGCGCCGAAGTGTTCGACGACCTCCCTGGTGACGACCTTGTCGCCGGGCATCCGCACCTGGTCGCGTCGCAGCGCGAAAATCTTTCCGGTGTAGAGGGTTTCGGACGACGTTGTCTCGAAGACGTGTTCAGCCACGGGACGCGGGCTCGGGTAGCGACCGCTCGCCGCTGTCTTGGTGATTGCCGTTGGGTGAGTGCTCGGAGATGTCCATCGGCAGCAGTTCACCCGCCTTGTAGTCGATGGCCGCGCCGACGAACGCCGCGAACAGCGGATGCGGCCGGGTCGGCCGGCTCTTCAGTTCGGGGTGGGCCTGGGTGCCGACGAAGAACGGGTGCACCTCCGGCGGATACTCGACGAACTCCACCAGGTGGCCGTCGGGCGAGGTGCCCGAGAACCGCAGACCGCTCTGGGCGATCCGGTCGCGGTAGGCGTTGTTGACCTCGTAGCGATGCCGGTGCCGTTCGGACACCTGCGTGGTGCCGTAGGCCTCGGCCACGATCGAACCCGGTTCCAGCACGGCCGGATACGCACCGAGGCGCATGGTGCCGCCCAGGTCCGCCTCGCCGGCGACGATGTCGAGCTGGTCGGCCATCGTCGAGATCACGGGATCCGGTGTGCCCGGCTCGAATTCGGCGGAGTTGGCCTCGGCGATACCGACCGAGCGCGCGGCTTCGATCACGATGCACTGCAGGCCCAGACACAGCCCGAGCAGCGGCAGGCCGCGAGTGCGGGCATGCCGGATCGCCCCGATCTTGCCCTCGATGCCGCGGATGCCGAATCCGCCGGGGACCAGCACCCCGTCCACGTCGGCCAGCGCGTGCGCGGCGTCGGCGGCGGTCTCGCACTCGTCGGACGCCACCCAGTGCATCTCGACCTTCGCGTGGTGCTTGAACCCGCCGGCGCGCAGCGCCTCGGTCACCGACAGGTACGCGTCGGAAAGTTCGACGTACTTGCCCACCAGTGCGATTCGCACGGTGTCGTGCGGCTCGTGGACCCTGCGCAGCAGATCGTCCCACTCGGTCCAGTCGACATCGCGGAACGGCAGATGGAGTCGGCGCACCACGAACGCGTCGAGTTCCTCGCGGTGCAACACCTTGGGGATGTCGTAGATCGACGGCGCGTCGGGGGTGGAGATCACCCCGTCGATGTCGACGTCGCACATCAGCGCAATCTTGTTCTTCAGCGACTCCGGGACGTCGCGGTCGCAGCGCAGGATCAGCGCGTCGGGGGTGATACCGATGCTGCGCAGCGCGGCCACCGAGTGCTGGGTCGGCTTGGTCTTCAGCTCCCCCGACGGGGCCAGGTAGGGCACCAGGGACACGTGCAGGAAGAACACGTTCTCCCGCCCGAGGTCGTGGCGGACCTGCCGGACGGCCTCCAGGAAGGGCAGCGACTCGATGTCGCCCACCGTGCCGCCGATCTCGGTGATCACGACGTCGGGACGGTGGCCGTCGGCGTCGGGTTCGGCCATCGCCAGGATGCGCCGCTTGATCTCGTCGGTGATGTGCGGGATCACCTGGACGGTGTCGCCGAGGTATTCACCCCGCCGTTCCTTGGCGATCACGGTCGAATAGACCTGCCCCGTAGTGACATTCGCCGACCCGGACAGGTCCCGGTCCAGGAAGCGCTCGTAGTGACCGACGTCGAGGTCGGTTTCAGCGCCGTCCTCGGTGACGAAGACCTCGCCATGCTGGAACGGGTTCATCGTGCCCGGGTCGACGTTGAGGTACGGGTCGAGCTTCTGCATCGTCACATGCAGGCCGCGGGCGGTGAGGAGCTGGCCCAGGCTGCTGGCGGTCAGGCCCTTGCCGAGCGAGGAAACGACGCCACCGCTGACGAAGAGGTGCTTCGTAGCGGTTTGCGGATGCTTACGCAACAGGCGACCTCCGTGAAGACGGGCAGGGCTTGAGTTTTTCTAGCTTCAGCCAGATGGGCCTGCCGACCCACGGAATCCCACCCTAACACCAGGCACGCCCCGGTGCCGCGAACACGCCCGACGCGAGCCGTTTACTGCGGGACGGTGACCGAGGTCGCCCCGTGGCCGATGCCGTACTGCCCGACGTGGCCGCCGTTGATCAGGTCGTGCAGGCCCAGGATCGCGGTGAGCCGGCCGGGCGCGGTGTCGACGTCGTCGACGGTGCTGACCACCGACGACATGCCGGAGTCGGCGCGGGTCACCGCAACCGCGGCGCCGCCCGTGGCCGACCCGTCGCGCCCGGCGAGCAGCGTGCCCGAACCGTGCGGCGCCAGCGCCGCGGAGAACCGCGCCACGCTGACCCCCTGGTTGCCGGCGTCCTGCGGCAGCGCGCCGCCGGTCACCACGAGCGCGGCGTTGGCCGCCCCCAGGTGATCGGCCGGCTGGTAGGTGATGAATCCGGTGTCCCGCAGCGCCGCGAGCACCGTGTCGCGCTCGGGGTCGCCGACGGCGGGCGCGTCGGGGTTGGCGTTGATCAACAGCGCGATGCCCATCAGGTCGCCGGCCTGCGAGCCCTGGTCGACGAGCTTGGTGCTGAGTTGCTGGCCCGCGGGCAGGACCGACGAATTGACCACCGTACGCAGCTTCTCGGCGGAGTTGGCGTCGACGAACTCCTGGGTCAGCGACACCGTCCCGGTGACCGCGCCGCCGGCCTGGCCGACGAACTTCGCGACGGCCGCCACGTCGTCGTCTTTGGCGTCCGGGGTGCGGAACACCATCACCGACTTGCCGCCCAGCGCGTCGTGCACGATGCGCCCGGCCAGTTGGTCGTCGAAAGTGTTTGCCGCGCTGAGCTTTTGGTTCAGCGCATTCTTCTGTTCGTTGAGCCCGCTGATCTGTGTGTACAGATCACGCTTCTCGGCGCGCAGGCTGGACAGCAGGGTGTCCGACAAGAAGCCGGACCCCAGCACCACCCCGACGGCCAGGGCCAGGAAGACCGCGGCCAGCGAGAGCGCGTGTTGGCGTAACGAGATCATCTAGGTCATCCACTTCTGCACCATGAGGGTCAGGTGGTTCCAGTAGTCGGTGATCCAGTGCAGCACCAAGGCGTCGGTGCGCGAGACCCACAGCGCGACGACGACGGCGATCAGCATCGTCAGCGCCAACAGCGCGATGGCGCCGCCGGAGATGTTGTGGCGGTACAGGGTGGCAACGGCTTTGGCGTCCACCACCTTCTCCCCCACCCGCAGCCTGGTCAGGAAGGTCGACGGGTTGCTCTGCGCGCGCGTGCGGTCGAAGAAGGTCTCGATGTTGGCGGTGTGGCCGGCCGTCACCAGCAGCGCGGCACCGTGGTGGTCGGCCAGCAGCAGCGCCAGGTCGACGGCCGAGCCGGCCGCCGGGAACGTCATCGCCCCCACCCCGAGATCCTGGATCCGTGCCAGGCCGGGCGCGTGCCCGTCGGCATCGGCGGGCAGCACGACCTGGGCGCCGCACTTGAGGGCCTCGGTGCTGATGTGGTCGGGGTCGCCGACGATGAGTTGCGGGCGATATCCGGCCTTGCGCAACACATCCGCGCCGCAACCGACACCGATGAGCACCGGTTGGTACTCCTTGATGAACGGCTTGAGCGAGCGCAGGTCGTCTTCGGCGCTGGGCTCGTCGGCGACGATCACGACGTGCCGGCGGCGCAGGTCGACGTCGACGTCGGGGATGCCGATACCGTCGATCAGCAGCGGGCTCTCGCTCTTGATGAACTCGATGGTGTTGCCCGCGAACGCCTCCAGGTGGGCGGCCAGGCCGCTCTTGGCCTCCCGCATCAGGTCGGCGATGTCGTGCTCGGTGCGCTCGGTCCCGCGGACCAGCCGGCGCTCCCCCGCGTACACCCCGCCCTCGTGCAGGCGGATCTTGGCGCCGTCCTTGACCTTCTTGAAGATCTCCGGGCCGGTGTCGTCGATCAGGGTGACCCCGTTGTTGACCAGTACCTCCGGGCCCATGTTCGGGTAGCGTCCCGACACCGAGGGCGACGCGTTGACGACCGCGGCGATGTCGGCTTCCACCAGCGCGTCGGCGGTGATGCGGTCCAGGTCCAGGATGTCGAGCACCACGATGTCGCCGGGACAGACCCGACGCAGCAGGCGGTCGATGTTCCGGTCCACCCGGGCGGTGCCGGTCAGGCCCGGCCGGGACGTGTTACGCGAGAGCAGCCCTGACATCTTCATGGGCCGATTCTGTCGGCGATGCGCCGCCCCGGCGGGGAGGCGCGCCGTAACACCAGCATCATAAGTTATCTAGAGCCACACCTGTCACAGGCTGGTGACAAGTCGGCGTCGAGGCCGTCGCGCGAGGGTGCGCAGTTGTACGCGGTTTGCGGCGTGTCGCTGTACAGACACGCACGCTCGCGGCTACGGGTGGGTGTCGCGCTGGGCGGCGTCGAGCAGCTCGCGGGCGTGGGCGCGGCCGCTGTCGGATTCCCCCAGGCCGGCCAGCATCCGCGCCAGCTCGGCGACCCGCTCGTCGCCGGTGACGCCCCGCACCGAACTCGCGCCCCGGGCGCTGTGCACCACCAGGTGCACGTCCGCGTGCGCGGCGACCTGCGGCAGGTGCGTCACCACGATGACCTGGTGGGTGCGCGCCAGCCGGGCCAGCCGCCGCCCGATCTGCACCGCGGCGCGCCCGCCGACGCCGGCGTCGACCTCGTCGAACACCATCGTCAGGCCCGATGCGGAAGCCGCCAGCACCACCTCCAGCGCCAGCATCACCCGGGACAGTTCGCCGCCGGAGGCGCTCTTGGCCAGCGGCAGCACCGTCATGCCCCGGTGCGCCGCGAAGCCGAACTCGACGGTGTCGACGCCGTCGGCGCCCGCCCTGGCCAGTTCCCCGGAGGGCAGCGCGAGGCCCGCGGCGTCGTCCGGGTCCGCCGCCTCGATGCCGACGTCGATGGTGAACTCCGCGTCGCCCATCGCCAGGCCGGACAGCTCCGCGGTCACCTCCTTGGCCAGCCGCTTGGCCGCCTTGCGCCGACCCTTGCCGAGATCGGCTGCAGCCGCGGATAGTTCGGCTGCCAGCTCGTCGACCCGGGCCGACAGGCCCGCCAGGCCCTCCGGCGAGGTGTCGAGCTGGGCGAGCCGCTCCCGGGCGTCGCGCGCCCAGCGCAGCACGCCGTCGATGTCGGCGGCGTACTTGCGGGTCAACGTGCGCAGCTCGGCCTGGCGGGCGAGCTTGGATTCCAGCGCACTGGCGTCGACGGGCAGCTCGTCCAGGAAGCCGCCGAGCTCGCGGGCCGCCTCGGCGACCAGCGTCAGGGCGTCGCCGACCTGCCCGGCCAGCGCCCGCAGCGTCGCGTCGTCGACCGACTCCAGGGCCGTCCTCGCCCGCCCCAGCCAGTCGGTGGCGCCGGCGCCCTCGGCATCGTCGGTCGCCCCGGCCAGCGCCGCACGCGCACCGGCCGCGGCCTCGCGCAGCGTGTCCAGTTCGGAGAGCCGCACGATGTCGGCGACCAGCGCGTCGTCCTCGCCGGGTTTCGGGTCGACGGCGTCGATCTCGGTGAGCGCGAACCTCAGCCGGTCGGCCTCCTGCGCGAGTTCGCGGGCCCGGTCGCGCCGGTCGGCCAGGTCGCGGCGCGCAGACAGCCAGGCGTCGCGCAGCTTGCGGTAGCGCTCGCACGCGGGGGCGGTGCCCGCGAAGCGGTCCAGCGCGGCGCGCTGCTCCTCGGGGCGCATCAGGCGCAGCTGGTCGTTCTGCCCGTGCAGGGTCAACAGCTCGGCGGTGAAACCGCTCAGCGACTTGGCCGGCACGCTGCGACCGCCCAGGTAGGCCCGCGAGGGCCCCTCCCGGCTGACCGAGCGCAGCGCGATGACGCTGCCGTCCTCGTCGCGCTCCGACCCCGACGCGTCCAGCATCCCGTCCAGGCGCGCGCTCACCGCGTCATCGAGATCGGTTGTGGTGAAACGGCCTTCGACGACGGCGCGGTCGGCCCCGGACCGCACCCGGGTCGGGTCGGCGCGGGCACCGCCCAGCAGGTGCAGGCCGGTGACCACCATCGTCTTGCCGGTGCCGGTCTCGCCGGTGAGCACCGTGAGGCCGCGGCCGAACTCGGCGGTCGCCACGCTGATGGCGCCCAGCGACTCGATCCGAATCTCGGTGAGCACCCGCGGTTACTTTCCGCGCCACCCGGTCACCGGCAACCGGAACTTGCGCACCAGCCGGTCGGTGAACGGCGCGCTGTCCAGGCGCGCCCACTTCACCGGGGTGCCGCAGCGCGCGACCTCGAGCCTGCTGCCGGCGGGCACCGGCATCTCGCGGCGCCCGTCGCAGAACACCAGGGCGTCGTGACCGTCCCCTTCGATCTCGATGGCGACGGTGGCATCGGGACTGATGACCATGGGCCGGGCGAACAACGCGTGAGCGTTGTTGGGCACCACCAGGATCGCCTCGAGATCCGGCCACAGCACCGGGCCGCCGGCGGAGAACGCGTAGGCGGTCGACCCGGTCGGCGTCGACACCAGCACCCCGTCGCAGCCGAAAGCCGACACCGGGCGTCCCTCGATCTCGACGACCACCCCGAGCACACCCAGCCGCGGACCGCGTTCCAGGCTCATCTCGTTTAGCGCCCACTCCCGCCGGATGACCCGGCCGCCGTGAGCCACGACGACGTCGAGGGTCAGGCGTTCCTCCACCCGATAGTTGCGGGTGACGACGCGGTCCAGCACGCGATCGATGGCCTCGGCCTCCGCTTCGGCCAGGAATCCGATCCTGCCCAGGTTGACCCCCAGCACCGGAACCCCGGCGTTTTTCGCCAGCTCGGCCGCCCGCAGGAAGGTGCCGTCACCCCCGAGCACCAGCACCAGCTCGCAACCCTCGGCCGCATGCGGGTCGGCCTCGACCACCTCGATGTCGACGCCCATCGCCCGCATCTCGCCGGGCGCCAGGTGCAGCGATCCCCTGTCGACGGCCTCGGTGGAGAGCAAGCGCAGCCTGATACCGTTGTCGGCCAAGACTTTTACTATCCGCCGCGCGGTCTCGGTGGCCTCCTCGCGGCCGGTGTGCACGACGAGCAGGACGGTCCGTTCGGACGTCATCGCGGGCCCTCCGTCACGGCGCGGCGCACCGCGTCCCCCAACTCGTCCCCGGTCAGCGCGCGCTCGGTCTCGGCGCGCAGCCACAGAAAGTATTCGACGTTGCCCGAGGGGCCCGGTAGCGGGCTGGCGGCGACGCCGACCGTGTGCCATCCCAGCTCCCCGGCCCGCCGCGCCACGGCCAGCACCGAGTCGGCGCGCAAACCGGGATCCTGCACCACCCCGCCGGCACCCACCAGGCCCTTCCCCACCTCAAACTGCGGCTTCACCATGGGAACGATATCCGCGCCGCCCCGCGCGCACCGAACCAGCGCGGGCAACACGGTGGCCAGCGAGATGAACGACAGGTCGGCCACCACCACGTCGACCGGACCGCCGATCGCATCCGGTGTCAGGTCGCGGACGTTGGTCCGCTCGACGACGACCACCCGCGGATCGCTGCGCAGCGACCAGGCCAGCTGCCCGTATCCCACGTCGGCGGCGACCACCTCGGCGGCCCCGCGGTCCAACAGCACCTCGGTGAACCCGCCCGTCGACGCCCCGGCGTCCAGGCAGCGGCGGCCCGCCACGGAGATGTCGAACGCGTCGAGCGCGCCGATGAGCTTGTGCGCCCCGCGGGACACCCAACCGCGTTCGCCGTCGGCGACGGTCAGCCTGGCGGTGACGGCGACGGCGGTACCCGGCTTGCGCGCGGGCAGCCCGTCGATGCTGACCTTCCCGGCGCCGATCAACTCCGCGGCCTGCTGACGCGACCGGGCGAGGCCGCGCCGAACCAGTTCGGCGTCAACGCGGGCACGTCGCGCCACCGCACTAGCCCTTCTCCGCCGACTCCAGCGCGGCCAGCAGCACGTCGTGCGCCTCGGAAAGGCGGCGGGCTATGTCTTCCAGCTCGGCGAGCGAGGGCCCGCCCTCGGCGGTCTCGGACGCCCCGGGGTCGGGCAGCCGGGCGAGCAGGGTGTCGATTTCGGCGCGGATCTGGTCAGGGTCGATATCCATCGCGTCCCTACGCTAGTCATCCATCACTCGGAGTGCAGCAACGACCAGCGCTGCAGGGCGTCGCGGGCCCGGTCGTCGCCGGCCCGGATCCGCGCCGCGGCGGCCGGAGCGCTCCACACCGCGCCGGCGACCGCGCGCACGACCGCCAGCCCGTCCCGGTCGGCGTCGCCGCCGCCGTCGGCGCTCACGGTCACCGCCGCGTCGGTGACCTCCACGCGCCAGCCGGGTTGCGGGCCCACCGCCAGCTCCTCGCCGCTGCGGTGCAGCGAGCGCAGGTCGTGGCCGATGTAGGTGGGCCGGTGGACGGGTTCGGCGAAGACCGCGTCCCGCGCGGTGTTGACCCCGCAGAGCACCATCAGGCTGGGCAACCCGGCGGCGTTGGCGCCCTCGATGTCGGTGTCCAGCCGGTCCCCGACCACCAGCGGCGCGCGAAAGTCACCCCGGGCCGCGGCGTCGGTCAACAGCCGCGGCGCCGGTTTGCCGGCGACCTGCGGGTCGGCGCCGGTGGCCGTCCGCAGCGCCGCGACGATGGACCCGTTGCCGGGCAGCAGCCCCCGTTCGGTGGGCAGCGTGGGATCGACGTTGGCCGCCACCCACAACGCGCCGGCCCGGATCGCCTGGGCGGCCTCGGCCAGTTCCGGCCAGCCGACGGTCATGGACAGTCCCTGCACGACGGCGAACGGGTGATCGTCGTAGCGGCGCACCGGGCGCAGCCCGACCGCGGCGACCTCGCCGGCCAGCGCGTCGGTGCCCACGATCAGCACCGGGGAGCCCGGCGGCAGCTGGTCGGCCAGCAGCCGCGCGGCGCTCTGGGCGCTGGTGGCCACGTCGCCGGGGGTGGCGGTGAAGCCGAGGTCGGCCAGATGGGCCGCGACCTCCTCGGCGCTGCGGGAGGCGTTGTTGGTGACGAAGAACGTGCGGCTGCGCACCTCGGCCAGCGCCTGAACCGCGCCCTCGGTGGGGCTGCGGCCGCGGAACGCCGTCCCGTCCAGATCGATGAGCAGGCAGTCGTATTCCTGCGCGAGGGTCGTCATGCTCAGGCGAGCTCGCCGACCCGGTCCTCGGCGTCGGTGACGCCTTCGACGTCCGCACCCGCGGAACGCAGGAACCATTGCAGCGCCTCGTCCCTGCGCCCCAGCGCGAGCAGCGTGTCGGCGTAGGCGTAGAACAACCGCGCCGCCGTCGGGCCTTTGCGGCCCGGATCCAGCTGCGGTGTGGACAGGACGGTCAGCGCCTGCTCGAGCTGGCCGAGATCGGCGCGCGCGCCGGCGGCGACGATGCGCAACTCGTCGGCGTCGTCGCCGCTCAGCGCGGCGGCCTCCGGTCCGCGGGCCAGCTCGATCGCCCGCTCCGGGCGGCCCAGCCCGCGTTCGCAATCGGCCATCAGCGCCAGCAACGACGATTTGCTGCCCATCCGGCGCGCGGCGCGCAGCTCCGACAGCGCCCGGGCCCAGTCACCGCAGTGATAGGCGGCGATGCCGACGGCCTCGCGGACCGCGGCGATCCTGCTGGAGCGGGCCCGGGCCGCGCGCGCGTGACCGAGCGCCGCTTCGGGGTCCTCGTCGAGCAGCGCGCCGGCGGCGACCAGGTGGCGCGCCACCGCGTCGGCGGTGGCGCGGTCCAGGGTGCTCAGCTCGCGGCGGATCGCGGGGTCCAGCTGCCGGGCGTCCACGTCGGACGGGATGGCGGGCGCGTCGTGCGGCGCGCGCTCGCCGTGGGAGCTGCGGCCGTCGCCGTTCTTCGGCGGGGCGGTGCGGGCCCGGCCGGGCCCCGACCAGCCCCCCGACGCCGGGCGCGCACGGCGCTCCCTGCCGGGTTTCTGCCTGTCGTCGACCACGCTGCTGAGGATACGGGGCCGCCCGGACCCGGCTAGGACTGCAGGCGGTTGGGTAGCAGCGGCGCCATCATCGCCGGGCAGTACGTCGCGACCGCGACGATCGCGAACTTGCCCGCGACGACGTAGGGCATGCCGGTGTTGGCGGCCATCCTGTCCACGACGGAGTCGAACGACCCGCCCGGGGAGAACAGCGACGGGCACACCGACTGCCCCAGCGCCAGCGTGGTGGCGGGCTGGGAGTAGGTGATGCCGGCGTTGGTCAGGGCCGACAGGAAGGCGTTACCGAGCATGTCCGCGCGGATGGGCGCCGCCACCGCTCCGGCCAGGGCGACCAGCGCCGTGGTCAACCCCAGGAACCGCACCAGGGTCAGTTGCGCATGCGTCGCCCAAGTCATCGTGACAACACTGGCCAACGGGGATCACAGCCGTGGCACGGTGAGGTAAAGGTTTGCGCACTGACGCGTTTTGCGGTCGCGGATCGTTCCGGCCGCGTTCTAGATCTTCTGCACCCCGGCGACGTTGCGTTTGCCGCGGCGCAGCACCAGCCAGCGGCCGTGCAGGAAATCGGAGCTCTGCGGCGCCCACTCCTCGGTCTCGATCCGCGTGTTGTTGACCGAGACGCCGCCCTCGCCGATCGTGCGGCGGGCGGCCTTCCGGCTCTCGGACAGGCCGCTGGCCACCAACAGGTCGACGATGCCGTCGGGGCCGCCGGGCTCGAGCTCGGCCACCGACGTCTCACGCAAGGCCGCCGCCAGCGTCGCCTCGTCCAGGCGCTCGAGTTCACCCTGCCCGAACAGCGCGCGGCTGGCGTGTTCGACGGCCTCGGTGGCCGCCTCGCCGTGCACCAGCACGGTCAGCTCGCGGGCCAGCCGCCGTTGGGCGGCGCGTTGCTGGGGGCGTTCGGCGGTGGCCTGTTCCAGCTCGGCCAGCTCGTCGGCGGTCAGGAAGGTGAACCAGCGCAGGTAGCGGATCACGTCGGCGTCGGCGGTGTTGAAGAAGTACTGGTACCACGCGTAGGGAGAGGTCATCTCCGGGTCCAGCCACAGGCTGCCGCCGCCGGTGGACTTGCCGAACTTGGTGCCGTCGGCCGCGGTCACCAGGGGGACCGTCAGCGCGTGCACGGACGCGCCCAGCTTCTGGCGGACCAGTCTCACCCCGGCGATGATGTTGCCCCACTGGTCGGAGCCGCCGATCTGCAGCGCGCAGCCGTACCGGCAATGCAACTCGACGTAGTCGTTGGCCTGCAACAGCATGTAGCTGAACTCGGTGTAGGAGATGCCCTCGCCCTCCAGGCGCCGCCGGACGGTGTCGCGATCCAGCATCACGTTGACCGAGAAGTGCTTGCCGAGGTCGCGCAGGAACTCGATCGCCGACAGTCGGCTCGTCCAGTCCAGGTTGTTGACGACGATCGCGCCGGTGGGCGACGTGTCGAAGTCGACGAAGCGCTCCAGCTGGCCACCGATGCGCTCGGTCCACTGCGCGACGGTGTCGGCCTCGTTGAGGGTGCGCTCGCCGATCTCGCGCGGGTCGCCGATCATGCCGGTGGCGCCGCCGGCCAGCACGATCGGCCGGTGACCCGCCCGCTGGAACCGGCGCAGCGCCAGCAGCGGCACCAGGTGCCCGGCGTGCAGGCTGGGCGCGGTCGGGTCGAAGCCCGCGTACACCGTCATCGGGCCGCGCTCCGCTTCGGCGGCCAGCGCATCGAGGTCGGTGGACTGCGCGATCAGCCCGCGCCAACCCAGCTCGTCGAGGATCATGGCGTCGATTTTTCCAGTGCGCCTCGGGCTAGTCGCTGGCGCCCGGCGCCGGCGCCCGGGGGCTGCGGCGGTAGGCCGACACCTCCGGCCGGTCGGCGAGCCACAGGCGCCACGGCCGGTCGGCGGCCTGGCTGATCCCCACGCGCGGTCCCGCGACCGCGGCGTCCGGCTGCCCGTTGAGCGTGAGGTGCACCGGGGCGTCCGGGTCGAACACGTCGATCCCGTTGTCGGCCATGGTGATTCCCAGCGCCGAACACAGATTGCCCGGGCCGCGCGCCAGCGCGGCCTCGCGCACCGACTCGCCCCGCCGGGACCGGGCGACGGGCAGGCCGTCCTCGATCGCGGCGGCCCGCAGCAGGACCGCCGCCGCGGTGCCGTCGGGCCCGCACGAGACGTTGGCGCAGACGTGGATCCCGTGGCTGCGGTAGGTGTAGAGCCGCCCGGGGTGACCGAACATCACGGCGTTGCGGGCGCTGAGCCCGCGGTAGGAGTGGGCGGCGGCGTCCGGCCAGGGGCCGTCGGGAACTCCCCCGTAGGCCTCGACCTCGACGACGGTGGCGCGCACGCCACGGCAGACGAGGGTGGCGCCGAGCAGCCGGTGCGCGGCCTCGACCGGGTCGACCAACAGCCGGCGTGCAGCCACCCGTCGAACCTACCGGGACCGCGAACATGGCAGGATCCCGGTGTCGCGAGGACGTCAGGGGCGGAAGAAGGAGCCCAGAGCAATGCAAGCGATCGACCCTGCCGCCACGGCGTGGCTCCTGGCCAGCACCGCCCTGGTCCTGCTGATGACCCCGGGGCTGGCCATCTTCTACGGCGGCATGGTCCGCACGACCGGGGTGCTCAACATGATCATGATGAGCTTCATCGCCATACCGCTGGTCACGGTGGCATGGCTGCTGGTCGGCTATACGATCGCGTTCTCCGACGACGCGGCGGGCGGGCTCGTCGGCAACCTCAGACACGTCGGCCTGCTCGGCATCACCCCCGGCACCGCCCACGGCGCGGTGCCCGAGTTGCTGTTCGCCACGTTCCAGTTGACGTTCGCGATCATCACCGCGGCCCTGGTCAGCGGCGCGATCGCCGACCGCGCCAAGTTCGCCGCGTGGATGGTGTTCGTCCCGGTGTGGACGGTCGTGGTGTATTCGGTTGTCGCCCACTGGGTGTGGGGACCCGGCGGCTGGCTGGCCAAGCTGGGGGTGCTCGACTACGCGGGCGGTCTCGTCGTCGAGATCGTCTCGGGTTCCTCCGCCCTGGCCCTGGCGCTGGCGCTGGGGCCCCGCATCGGCTTCAAGAAGGACGCCATGCGGCCGCACAACCTGCCCCTGGTCATGCTCGGCGTCGGGCTGCTCTGGTTCGGCTGGTTCGGCTTCAACGCCGGGTCGGCGCTGGCCGCCAACGGGACCGCCGCGGCCATCTTCCTCAACACGCTCGTCGCCGGCTGCCTGGGCATGCTCGGCTGGCTCTCGGTCGAACAGTTCCGGGACGGCAGGCCCACGACGTTCGGTGCGGCGTCCGGGGTGGTCGCGGGCCTGGTGGCCATCACGCCGTCGTGCGGGACCGTCGACACGCTCGGCGCGGCGGTCGTCGGGCTCCTGGCCGGTTTCGTGTGCTCCTTCGCGGTGGGCGCCAAATTCCGCTTCTCCTACGACGATTCGCTCGACGTGGTCGGGGTGCACTTCGTCGGCGGTGTCGTCGGCGTGTCGCTGATCGGGTTGCTCGCCACGGCGGTCATGACGTCGGGCCCGCGGGGCCTGTTCTACGGGGGCGGCTTCGCCCAGCTGGGCAAGCAGTCGCTGGCGATCGTGGTGGTCGCGGTCTATGCGTTCGTCGTGTCGTTCGTGCTGGCCAAGTTGATCGATCGCGTGCTGGGCTTCCGGCTCAGCGCGGAGGACGAGACCACCGGTGTCGATCTCACCCAGCACGCCGAAACCGCCTACGCCGAGGGCGTGCACGGGCACCTGCCGTTGCGCCGCCCCGGGTTGCCGGGAAGCTGAGCCCGCTTCGCCACCCTTGACATCCCCGCACCCTCGGCGGATATTCATCGGGTGATGAGTTCATCGCGTGATGAATTATTGCGCGACGGCGCGGAACCGGCCGTCACTATCGAGCACCTGCACGTGGTCCGCGGCAAGATGCCTGCCGTGCAAGATCTTTCGGTGCGCATAGCGCGCGGCACGATCACCGGGCTGCTCGGCCCGTCCGGATCCGGCAAGACCACGCTGATGCGCTGCATCGTCGGCACGCAGATCGTCACCGGGGGCTCGGTGACGGTCCTCGGCCACCCCGCCGGCACCCGGTGGCTGCGGCACCGGGTCGGCTACATGCCGCAGGATCCGACGATCTACGGCGACCTGCGGGTGATCGACAACGTCCGTTACTTCGCCGGCCTCTGCGGGGCCGACCGGCAGGCCGCCGACGAGATCGTCGAGGCGGTGGACCTGCGCACCCACCGCGCCACCCGCTGCGCCAACCTCTCCGGCGGGCAGCGCACCCGGGTGTCGCTGGCCTGCGCGCTGGTCGGCCGGCCCGACCTGCTGGTGCTCGACGAGCCGACGATCGGGCTGGACCCGGTGCTGCGCGTGGAGCTGTGGGGCCAGTTCGACGCGCTGGCGCGGCGCGGCACCACGCTGCTGGTGTCCAGCCACGTGATGGACGAGGCCGACCGCTGCGGCGACCTGCTGCTGATGCGCGAGGGCCGGCTGCTGGCCCACACCACGCCGGACCGCCTGCGAAAGGAGACCGGATGTACGTCGCTGGAGGAAGCGTTCCTGTCCATCATCCGGCACACCACCATGCCCGCAGCCGGCTGACGCTGCGGAACTACGCGGCCACGACCGCCCGGATCCTGCGCCAGCTGGCCGCCGACCGCCGCAGCGTCGCGCTGATTCTGGTGGTGCCGATCCTGGTCATCACGCTGATGTACTACATGTTCGAAAACGTGCCGCACCGGCCTGGCACGCCTTCGCCGTTCAACACCGCCTGCCTGATCCTGCTCGGGCTGTTCCCGTTCTTCGTGATGTTCATCATCACCGCGATCACCATGCAGCGAGAGCGTGGTTCCGGGACCCTCGAACGCATCCTGACCACCCCGCTGCGCCGGCTCGATCTGCTCGCCGCCTACGGGACCGCCTTCTCGATCGCAGCGGCAGCGCAGGCCACCCTCGCCTGCGTCGTGGCGTTCTGGCTGCTCGGCTTCCAGACCGCGGGCAGCCCCGTGTGGGTGTTCGCGATCTCGATCGTCAACGCCGTGCTGGGAGTCGGGCTGGGCCTGCTGTGTAGTGCGTTCGCGCGCACCGAATTCCAGGCCGTGCAGTTCATCCCGCTGGTGATCGTGCCGCAGCTGCTGCTGGCCGGCATCATCGTCCCCCGGGCGTTGATGGCGCACTGGTTGCAGTGGGTGGCCGACGTGCTGCCGGCCAGCTACGCCCTGGAGGCCCTTCAGCAGGTGGATGCGCATCCCGGGCTGACCGGTGTCGCGCTGCGCGACATCGTCGTCGTGCTGGGCTACGCGGTGGCGGCGCTGGGTCTGGCGGCGGCGACGCTGCGGCGGCGGACGTCGTAGCGTGCCGGCGCGCCGCGGGTCGCCACGGAGGGGCCTAGGTGGCTGGTGTTTTTCGCGTGGCGTTGACCGGGTAATCGGGTGCGGTCGGCGAGAATGGTTGGGTGAGTTTGGGTTTGACGCCGAAACAGGCGGATTTGTGGCGGTCGACGGTGGATTTCTGCGAGGGCCGGGTGGCGCCGGACTCGATTTACAGCGTGCTGCACCGGGAGTGCTTCAACTTGTTCGGCGATGAAATGTTCGCCGACTTGTTCACCGATGTCGGCCGGCGCAGCGTGCCGCCGATGATTGTGGCGGTGGTGATGGTGTTGCAGCGCATCGAGGGGCTTTCGGATCGGGAGGCGGTGGATCGGTTCGCGTTCGACGCGCGGTGGAAGTATGCCGCGGGCGGGCTGGACTTCGATTATCCGGGGTTTGTGCACACCGTGTTGGTGGACATGCGCGCGAGGCTGGCCCGCTCGGATCGCCCGGACCGGATCTTTGAGGTCACCCTGCAAGCGGCCAAGGCGGCCGGGCTGGTGGGCCGTAAGCGGGTGCTGGACTCGACCCCGCTGTATGACGCGGTGGCCACCATGGACACGGTCACATTGATCCGCTCGGCGATCCGGGGACTGCTGGCGGTCGCCGGCGCGGAGCTGCAACCCGCGCTGCGGGCGCGGCTGTCCCGCGACGACGACTACGTCAGCGCCGGCAAACCGGTGTGTGACTACGACGACGTGGCGGCGCGCGAGGCGCTGGTGGACGCGCTGGCCCGCGACGCGTCTGCGCTGCTGGCCTGCCTGGATGAGCAGGCGCTGAAGCCCGAGGTGGACAAGGCGGCCAAACTGTTGGCCACCGTGGTCGGCCAGGACCTCGACCAAGACGCCGCCGACGGGATATTCCGCATCGCGCGCCGTGTGGCCGCCGATCGGGTGATCTCCACGGTGGACCCGCAGGCACGCCACGGCCACAAGACCTCCGCGCGGGGTTTCGACGGATACAAGGGTCACATCGCGATCGACCCCGACGCCGAGATCATCACCGCCACCGAAGTCACCGCCGGCAACGCCGGCGACGCCCAACCCGCCACCGACCTGCTGGCCGGCGACCTACCCACTCCGGTGACCAGCGACACCAACACCGCCGACGGAGATTGCGTTGATCCTCAGGACGACTCGAGCCTCGGTGCAAGTGCTGGCACGACGACCGCGGCCGGCGCGGTCGGTGATGGTGATGGCGACGGGAGCGCCCCCAGCGTGTGCGGAGCCCAAGACCAGCGATGCCCGGCGGTTTACGGCGACGCCGCCTACGGTGCGGGCAAACTGCTGGCCGTGTTGGAAACCGCGGGCGCGGAAATCTTCACCAAGGTGCAGCCACCGACCGCGCCGGGTGGCCGCTACGCCAAGGACCGCTTCGTCATCGACCTCGACGTCGGCACGGTCACCTGCCCGGGCGCGGTGACCGTGCCGATCCGCCCGGCCAAGGGCGGCGGCGGCAACGCGGTGTTCGGCCCGGCTTGCGCCTGCTGCCCACTGGCCGAGCAGTGCACCAGCTCAACCGCCGGGCGCACCATCGCGATCAGCCGCTACGAGGCCGAACTCACCCGTGCTCGCACCACCCAAGCAGATCCGGGCTGGGTCGCCGACTACAAGGCCACCCGGCCGAAAGTGGAACGCAAGATCGGCCACCTGATGCGCCGCCGCCACGGCGGCCGCCGTGCGCGCGTGCGCGGCACCACCAAGGTCGCCGCCGATTTCTCCCTGCTGGCCGCCGCGATCAACCTCGCACGCCTGGGTGTGCTCGGATTACACCGGGAAGGCGCAAACTGGGCCGCCGCCACGACCTGAGGCCGGTCGGCGATGCCAACCGGCCCACCAGGACCGCCTGTAGACCAGCCAAGCAACGGAATCGCCAATCCCGACAACCGAATTCACCCGAGCTAGGAACCGCTCACGACCACACGAGCATCGCCCAATAGCCCGACCGGTCAACCAGCGCCCCCACAATGGCCGTTCGACACCAGCCACCTAGTGGCGGCGCCCAACACGAAGCGGCGGCCCGGACGTCCGGCCGGCAGCTCCGACACCCGGAACCGCATCCTGGACGTCGCACGGGAACTCTTCGCCGCCAACGGTTTCGGGAACACCTCGATCCGTGCGGTGGCGGCGGCGGCGGGCGTGGACTCGGCGTTGGTGCACCACTACTTCGGCACCAAGGAGAAACTGTTCGCCGCCGCGGTGCACATACCGGTCGATCCGATGGACATCATCGGCCCGTTGCGCGAGGTGCCGATCGAGGAGATCGGCCACCGGCTGCCGTCGATGTTGTTGCCGCTGTGGGATTCCGACCTCGGCACCGGGTTCATTGCCACGCTGCGCTCGATCCTCGCCGGGTCCGAGGTCAACCTGTTCCGCACCTTCATCCAGGACGTGATCGCGGTGGAAGTTGGCCCGCGCGTGGACGATCCCCCCGGCAGCGGGCTCATCCGCATCCAGTTCGTCGCGTCGCAACTGGTCGGTGTCGTCATGGCCCGCTACATCCTGGACCTGGAACCGTTCGCGTCACTGCCGGCCGAACAGGTCGCGCGGACCATCGCGCCGAACCTGCAGCGCTACCTCACCGGGGAGCTGCCGGACGGGCTCGTGCCATGAGCTCGGCGTGCTCGTCGTCGTCGACGTCGCGGGCCTCGTCGATCAGCAGCACCGGGATGCCGTCCTCGATGCGGTAGGCGCGCCGCAGCCGCGGGTTGTAGAGCAGATCGGTCCCGCCGTCCTCGGAGACCAGCAGCAGCGGCCCCCGGTCGGCCGGGCACACCAGAATGCTCAGCAGTGCATCGTCGATCATCATGAGGCGCCGCTCATCTCGGATCGGACCCCCGGAGTCAGTTTGCGGAACTGCGTGCTGTCGGTGTCGAAATACCAAACCTGGCGTCCCGGCTTGGGGATGCCGGCCGCGCGCAGGGGGCTGACGGTGGGACGGTAACTGGCACTCAGCGCCAGCTCCGGGACCACGTGCACGACGTCGGGCCCGAGCCCGACGGGGATCTTGGCGACCGCCTCGGTCAGGTCGGCCGCGGTGATGGTGGCCCCCGGCAGCAGCGTCAGCGCCGACACCGCGACCTGGGTGTCCCCGACCGGCACGTTGTAGGTCACCGCCAGGTCGACGCCGTTGATGCAGCCCAGCGCGTCGGTGACCGGGTCGGCGTAGACCAGGCCGCGGGCGGTGCGCACCACCGTGCCGCGCCGGCCCATCAGCCAGAAGTCGCCGTCCTCGTCGCGGCGAAACAGGTACTCGGTGGAGATCCAGGTGTCGCCGGCGGCGAACACCCCGCGCTTGACCGACGCGCTGGGATCGATCGGCCCATTGGACGCGGCGAGCAGCACCCCGACCTGATTGGGCTCGGCGACCTGCACGAAGCCGCGGTCGTTCTCCAGGATCAGGTCGCGCTCGGCGTCGTAGGCGCCCAACTCGATACGCCCGGCGCCGGGCAACGGGCGGCCCTTGCTGCCGATCTTGGCGCCCGAGACGTTGGCCAGCACGGCCTGCCCGTCGGTGGTGGCGAAGAACTCGACGACGTGGGCGGGGGCGAACGCGTCGACGACCCGCGCCCACAACCCGGTCGGCATACCCGAGCCGATGAACAGGCGCACCGGATGGTTGCCGTGCAGCACGAAGGCGGGGTCGTCGACGACGTCGCGCAGCAGGGACCAGGTGTAGGACACCACGGTGACGCCGTACTGCCGGACCTCCCGGATGAAACGGTCGGGCTCCAGGCCGCGCGACAGCGCGATGCGGGTGCCGCCGACCACGGCGCCGCCCAGGCTGACCAGCAGCGCGGACTCGTGGTGCAGCGGCGTCAGGCAGTACACGGTGTCTTTGCGGTCGAGCGCGGCCGTGGATGCGGTGCCGAAGGCCGACACCGCCCAGCGGTAGTTGGTGATGTGCCGGGGCACCAGTTCGCCGCCGACCGCGGTGAACGCGATGAACGCCAGGTCGCGCGCCAGCCCGGGGTTGGGCCGGTACCAGGCAGGCAGCTCGACGGCGTCCGGGTCGATCTGCTCCATGTCGATGATGTCGCTGTCGCCGGGCAGGTGCAGGTCCCGGGACTCGCCGCCGCCGAGCACCAGGATGTGCCCCGGGAGGTCGCGCGCCGCGTCCAGATTGGTGGGGTCGGTGAGGATCTCCGAGGCTCCCCCGAGCCGGACGGCCGCGGCCAGGTCGGTATCGGGCTTCATCACCACGGCGATCGCGCCCAGGCGCGACAGCGCGGCGATCGCGACCAGCGCGCTGGGACGGGTCTCCATCAGCACACCCACGCGGTCGCCCTGGCGCACCCCGACCGCGATGAGGCCGCGCACGACGTTGTCGATGCGCCGGTTCACCGCCTCGTAGGTGTGCACGCGCCCGTCGAACAACAGGAACTCGCCCTTGGGGGCGTCGTGGGCCTGCTCCTCGATGATGCGGCCCAGCGAGATCCGGGTGTGGTCGTTGATCTGGCCCAGGCGGACCAGCCGCGGCAGCGTCCGGACCGTCTCCACGGCCAGCGTGCGCATGGACTTGTTGGCCGAGACGACGGCGTCGGCGGCGCCGCGGGCCGCCGACAGCGCCGCACCGGAGACCTCCCCGATGCCGTGCACGAGCCGCGTGCTGAGCGCGACACCGCTGTCGGTGTGCTCTTCGGGCTGGTCGGCCATCAAGTCGATGCCAGCGGGCTTGTCACCGCCACTGGAGAGCCATTGCACCCAGGCCGCGACGGTGGGCCAGCTCTGCTGCGCCGCCTTGGAACCGACCACGAGACCGAAATGTCCTGTCCTGATGACGGATTCGTACACCTCGGCGTTCGGGGCCGCCCGGCGGATGCCGCGCACCGAGGCCGGCTGCCCGATGTCGTCGACCTCGCCGACGAAAGCCAGGACCGGGCAGGTGATGTCGGTGAGCGTGACCATCTGCCCGTTGATGGCGAAACCGCCCGTCATCATCCGGTTGTGCGCGATGAACTGGGTGAGCAGCTCGGAAACGGCCGGGCCGGACCAGGCGATCCAGCCTTCGCGTTCGAGGAACCTGCGCTGCTGTTCGCGCGGCAGCAGGGCCTCCCGGTCGTGCAGCTGACGCACGAAGTCGATCCGGGCCTTGGCGGTCTTGAGTGGATCCAGCATCTGGAAACCCATGCGCGCCAACCAGCTCGGGATGTCCATCCAGCTGAAAACGTGGTTGGCCATGAAACTCGCGGCGGGCGCCGCGAAGTTCGCGGGGATGCCCATGGGCAGGGCGGCCAGGGTGTCCACCGGCGAGCCGAACGCCACGATGCTGGCGATGTTCTTCGAACGCCGATAGGCCGCGGCCTGGTAGCAGAACATGCCGCCCTGCGAATAGCCGACCAGGTGGACGTCGCTGCCGGTGGCGTCGCGGACCGTGTCGATGGCCTGGCTGAGCGCGACGATGTGGTCGGCCAGGTTGCGCCGCATGCCGCCTTCGACCTTGTCGGGCGAGCCGAAGTCGATGACCCACGGATCGAGCCCGTTGGCGTGCAGGATCCCGACCGCGCCTTCCGCGCGGGTGACGTCCCACATGTCGGCCGACATCATCATCGGGTGCACCATCAGCACCGGCGGGCCCACCCGCGCCTGGCCGGGCCGGCTGTCCGGGGGGAAGTACCGCCGCAGCTTGTACATCGCCACGCTCGCGACGGTCTGTGACGGCGAGGGGATGCTGCCGGTCTCCAGGCCCCCCAGTCGCAGGACCTCCAGGCCGTTCTGCGCCGTGGCGACCAGGCGCCCGACCGGTCGTGTGATCACCGACAAGTTCAGATCCACCAAAGCTCCCTGATTCTCGACAGCCTGGACATCATGGCACATGAGCGCCCTTTGCGGTCCTGATCAGGACGTTTCCCCGCGGGGACCGGGGTCGCCTTCGCCGGTCGGTCACCGGGTCCGCGCACCGTGCATGAACTTTTCACAAAATGGGCATGTGTAGCTCACAGAAACGAGCAGCGGTATAGCGAGGGACGCGCGCGATGACTGTGAATTTCGAAGACGACTTCGTCCTCAGACCGGACGGGCGTGCAGGCACCGACGGGCATTCACCGGCGACCGAGTCGATGACGTCGGAGGTGGTAGCGGGAGAGGGTCACAGCCCGGTCGACCTGGTGCTGGGGCTGGGTGAGCCGCAGCAGGTGGGCAGGTTCCGGTTCTTCCTCGACGGTGAGCGTTGGGAGTGGTCGGACGTGATCGCCCGCATGCACGGCTACGAGCCCGGGAGCGTCGAGCCCACCACCCAACTGCTGCTGGAGCACAAGCACCCCGAAGACCGCGAGCGCGTCGCGGCCGTGCTGGAGCACGTGCACAAGGGGGAGCCGTTCAGCAGCCGGCACCGCATCATCGACACCGCCGGGCGTACCCGCTGGGTCGTCGTCGCCGGAGACCGCATGGTCGACGACAACGGGCGGCTCATCGGCATGTCCGGGTTCTACGTCGACGTCACCGACTCGTTGCAGTCCGACATCAGCGACGTCATGTCGTCGGTGGCCGCCTCCCGGGCGCGGATCGAACAGGCCAAGGGCGTGCTCATGGCCGCCTATGGCATCTCCGCGGAACGCGCGTTCCACATCCTGGCGTGGCGATCCCAGGAAGCCAACATCAAACTGCGTGACCTGGCGTCACGGTTCCTCGACGTCGTCACAGACGGCAAGGCGCCGGCGGACACCCAGAGTCACGTCGACCATGCCCTGCTGGCACTCGAGTAGCGCCGGTGCCCAGCCGTACCGGGTAGGAGTTCCGCCGGCCTCGCCCCCGGCGCCCGCTGTCCGGGTCCGACTAAGGTCGTCCCGGTGGCGCACCTGTTGGGGGCCGAGGCCGTACACCTGGAATATCCGACTCAAGTGGTCTTCGAGTCGGTCACGCTCGGGGTCAACGACGGCGCGCGCATCGGCATCGTCGGACGAAACGGGGACGGCAAGTCCAGCCTGCTCGCCCTGCTGACCGGCCAGGTGCAGCCGCACTCGGGGCGGGTCACCCGGCGCAGCGGGCTACGAGTGGGCGCGGTGGGCCAGGCCGACACCCTCGACCCCGACCACGCCGTGGGCTGGACCCTCGTCGGCGATCAGGCCGAACACCAGTGGGCGGGCGACGCGCGGGTGCGCGACGTCGTCGCCGGCCTGGTGTCCGACATCGACTGGGACGCGACCGTGGCCACCCTCAGCGGGGGTCAGCGACGCCGCGTGCAGCTGGCCAGGCTGCTGGTTGGCGAATGGGACGTGATCGCCCTCGACGAACCCACCAACCACCTCGACATCGAAGGCATCACCTGGCTGGCCGAGCATCTGCGGCAGCGCTGGGCCCGCAACACCGGCGGCCTGTTGCTGGTCACCCACGATCGCTGGTTCCTCGACGAAGTCGCAACGACGACATGGGAAGTGCACGACGGCATCGTCGAACCCTTCGACGGCGGATATGCGGCCTACGTGCTGCAGCGCGTCGAACGCGACCGGCTGGCCGCCACGGCCGAGGCCAAGCGGCAGAACCTGATGCGCAAGGAACTGGCCTGGCTGCGCCGGGGCCCGCAGGCGCGGACCTCCAAACCCAAGTTCCGCATCGAGGCCGCCAACCAACTGATCGCCGACGTGCCGCCGCTGCGCAACACCGTCGAACTGGCCAAGCTGGCGAGTGCCCGGCTGGGCAAGGACGTCATCGACCTGCTCGACGTGTCGGTCTCCTTCGGTGGCCGCCCGGTGCTGCGCGACATCGAATGGCGGATCGGCCCGGGCGAGCGCAC
This sequence comes from Mycobacterium cajalii, assembly GCF_045809005.2. Lineage (NCBI taxonomy): Bacteria > Bacillati > Actinomycetota > Actinomycetes > Mycobacteriales > Mycobacteriaceae > Mycobacterium > Mycobacterium cajalii. The sequence continues at coordinate 2,779,520 of NZ_CM141436.1, read as the reverse complement.
CGGCATCGTCGGCGCCAACGGGGCCGGCAAGTCGACGCTGCTGGGATTGATCGCGGGCACCATCCAGCCCGACAGCGGGCGCGTCAAGCGCGGCAAGACCGTGCAGCTGGCGGTGCTCGACCAGCAGGGCGAGATGCTCGCCCCGCTGGCCGGGGACCGGATCGCCGACGTGCTGGCCCGGCTGCGCGGCGGTTACCAGGTCGAGGACCGCGAGGTCACCCCGACGCAGCTGCTGGAGCGGCTCGGGTTCGGCGGGAGCGGTTCGCAAGGCCAGCTGTCCGCGCGGGTCGCCGACCTGTCCGGGGGTCAGCGGCGGCGACTGCAGCTGATGCTCACATTGTTGTCCGAACCGAACGTGCTGCTGCTCGACGAGCCCACCAACGACGTCGACACCGACATGCTCACCGCAACCGAGGACCTGCTCGACTCCTGGGCCGGCACGCTGATCGTCGTCTCGCACGACCGCTATCTGCTGGAACGCGTCACCGATCAGCAGTACGCGATCCTCGACGGCCGGCTGCGGCATCTGCCCGGTGGCATCGACGAGTACCTGCGGCTGGCGGCGCAGCGCACCGCGGAGAACGCCGCCGGGCCGGCGGGCGCCGACGCGGCGGCATCGGAGCCGCAGGCGATGTCCGGCGCGCAGCGGCGTGCCGCCGAAAAGGAACTGGCCGGCGTCGACCGGCAGCTGGCGCGCCTGGCCGAACGGATCGCCGCCAAGCACGTCGAGCTCGCCGAGCACGACCAGGCCGACCACGTCGGCATCACCCGGTTGACCCGGGAGCTGCGCGGGCTGGAAGACGAGGTGGCCGCGACGGAGAGCCGCTGGCTGGAGTTGTCCGAGACCCTCGAACAGTCGTCGCCGTGACCCCGGGTCCAGCGGGCCCCGGGCGTCCGCGGGTCAGTGCCAGCGCAACAGCACCATCTCGGCACAGAATCCGGGACCCATCGCAAGCATCAGCCCGGGGCTTTCGCTGGGCGGCGGCTTGGCGATGGTATCGCGCAGGATGTGCAGCACCGAGGCCGACGAGAGGTTGGCGATCTCCCCCAGCGAGCGCCACGTCAACTCGAGCGCCTCGGGCGGCAGATCGAGGCTTTCGGTGATCGCGTTGAGGACCTTGGGTCCGCCGGGATGGGTGACCCAGGCGCCGATGTCGTCCGTGGTCAACCCGTGCGTGGCGAGGAACCCGTTGACGTCGTCGGCGAGATAACGGTGGATGAGCGCCGGCAACTCCGGGGACAGCACCAGTTGGAGGCCGGCGGAACTGACGTTCCAGCCCATGATGTTCAGCGAATCGGGATACAGGCGGCTGCGCGTGTCGACGATGTCCGGGCCGCTGACGCGCAGTTGTTCGTCGCGGGCGGCGCGGCGCTCCCCCACGGCCACCACCGCGGCCGCGCCGTCGCCGAACAGGGCGCTCCCGACCAGACCCGACACCGTGGGTTTGCACGCCGGATACGTCAGCGAGCACAGCTCGACCGAAAGCAGCACCGCGACGCCGTCGGGCGCCCCGCGCAGGTAGTCGTGCACCCGGGCCACCCCCGCCGCGCCGGCGACGCAGCCGAGGCCGAACAGCGGCATCCGGCGCACGTCGGGCCGCAGGCCGAGCCGTCCGGCGATCCGGGCGTCCAGCGACGGCACGGCGACGCCGGTGACCGTCGTGGTGATGATCATGTCGATGTCCTGGGGCTGCAGACCCGCCTCGTCCAGCGCCCCCAGCAACGCCTCGCAGCCGAGTTCGACCGCGTTTTCGATGAAGATCTCGTTCGCCTCGCCGAAGTCGGTGAGCGTTGCGTACCGTTCCAGCGGGAGGACGAGGTGACGCGCGTTGACCTTCGCGGCGGCGTGCAGGCGCCGAACTATTTCCTCGTGCTCCTTGAGCCCGGGGAACTCGACGAACTGGTCGGTGACCTCGCTTTGGCTGTACCTATTCGGCGGCAATGCCCCGAACACACCCGCGATGACGCTCAATTTCTCTACCTCCGGTGCCCCCACCCGAAAAAGGCCCCCCGCGCTCGGAATCTTAGGACGTAATTTTTACCGCCGCAAAGCCGGACTATTAAACACATGTCGTATTAGCGGCGGATTTTCATCGTGTAATCGCCGCTGCCAGCGGGAATTTCGTCAGGGCGAGTCCTCGGGTTCGTCCGAATTGAGCGCCATCGCCACCAATGCGTCGGGGCTCAGCGCGTCGATCTCATCAGCCCCGACCGTTGCGTCACGAGCCGGAAGCTGACCGGCCAGCAGCAGAAGTTCGTCAAGCAATCCGGTGCGCCGCAGTTCGCGTAGCGGAATCTTGCGCAGCGACGACCAGATCCGTTCTTCTTCGGATTCCCCGGCCTCGCGGTGAAGCAGTCGTTGGTACAAGTGCTCGGCCAATGCGGCCGGCGTGGGATAGTCGAATATCAGGGTGCGCGACAAAGCCAACCCGACGTCGCTTCCGAGGCGATTGCGCAACTCGACGCCGGTCATCGAATCGAACCCCAGATCCTGGAAGGCCTGTTCGGCATCGATGTCACTGCCGGACGGGTGGCCCAAGACGATCGCCGCATTCGAGCACACCAATTCCACGAGCCGGCGACGCTGATCGTCGGCGGACAGCGCGTGCAGTCCGTCGGCCAAGGTGGCCGGCCGCGGTGCGGTCTCCCCCCGCTCACCCAGCCAAAATCGCTGCCTGGCAAAGCCGTACGTGGGCAACTCGACCGGGTGGGCATCGACGTCGGCAAACGCCCCGGCCCAGTCCACGGTTACGCCCGTAGCGAACAACCGCGCGGCCGCGCCGAGCACCGAATCGATTTCGGGCCGGTCCCTGGGCATCGTCACCACCGCGAAGGCCCGCTCGTCGGTCAGGGTCTGCTCTATCGCGGCGCTCAGACCGCCGGCGGGGCCGATCTCCACGAACACGGCGGCCCCCAGCGACTCGGCCAGCCTGACCCCGTCGGCAAAGCGCACCGGGCGACGCACATGTTCCACCCAGTAATCCGGCGAGCCGTACCCACGGCCGGCCAGCCGCCCAGTCACGTTCGATATCAGCGGAATTCGCGGGTCTGCGGCCGTCACGCCGGAGACCACCGTCCCGAAGTCCCCGAGCATCGGCTCCATCAACGCCGAATGAAACGCATGCGAGACCGCCAGGCGGCGCACCCGCCGGCCATCCCGGGCCAACCGGTCCACCACGGCGTCGACGGGTTCACCGGCACCCGAAAGCACCACCGAGGCCGGACCGTTGACCGCGGCGATGCCGACACCGTCGACGAGCAGGGGGGCCACCTCGGCCTCCCCCGCCGCCACCGCGACCATCACCCCGCCGTCGGGAAGCGCGCTCATCAACCGGCCCCGGGCCGCCACGATCTCGCATGCATCCTGCAACGACACGGCGCCGGCAACATAGGCCGCGGCGATCTCGCCCACCGAATGCCCCATCACCAGATCTGGCACCACACCCCACGACTGCCACAACGCCGCCAGCGCCACCTCGACGGCGAACAGCGCCGGCTGAGCAAACTCGGTGTCACGCAGCACGTCTGGGTCACTTCCCCACAGCACCTGCGTCAGGGGCAGCCGCATCCGGGCATCCAGCAGCCGCGCCGCCTCGTCAAACGCCTTGGCGAACAACGAGAACCGCTCGTGGAGCCGGCGCCCCATCGCCAACCACTGCGCGCCCTGACCGGGAAAGACGAACGCCGTCTTGCCCACCGGCCGCACTCGCCCCGCGATGACGCCGGTACCCGGCTCACCGGCGGCCAATTCCGCCAGGCCGGCGGTAACCTGCTCGCGATTCGAGCCCACCAGCACCGCCCGGTGCTCGAACGTCGAACGCGTCGCGACCAACGACCACGCCACATCGCAGGGGCGTAGCTCCGCGTCGCCGGAGACGTGCGTCAGCAACCGTCGCGCCTGGTTGCTCAGCGCTGCGGCCGATCGAGCCGACAACACCCACGGCGCAGCCACGTCAACCCGTTGGGCCCCGGGGCTTTCCGAAAGCCGCGGCGCCTGTTCGACGATCACGTGCGCGTTCGTCCCGCCCATGCCGAACGACGACACCCCGGCCCGCCGCACACCGTGCGGCCATGGCAGCGGCGTCGTGTTGACCCGCAGGCCAAGCGCCGGCAGGTCGAGGGCAGGACCGGGCGCGGAATAGTTGAGACTTGCTGGGATCAAGGCGTTTTCGATCGCCAGCACGGTCTTCAGCAGGCCGGCGACCCCCGCGGCGGCTCCGGTGTGGCCGACGTTGGTTTTCACCGATCCCACCCGCAACGGCTCCTCGCGACGCCCCGCGAAAACCTCCCCCAGCGCGTTCGCCTCCACCGGATCGCCGACCCGGGTGCCCGTGCCGTGCGCCTCGACGTAGTGGAGGTCGCCGGCTTCCAGTCCCGCCCGGGCCAGCGCCGTGCGCATGACGTCGGCCTCGCCGGGAACCGAGGGCACGGTCTGACCGGCGCCGGTATGCCCCGCGTTGCCCACCGCACTGCCGCGGATGACGGCGCGGATGCGGTTCCCGTCGTCGAGGGCGGCGCGCAGCGGTTTGAGCAGCACGAGGCCGGCGCCTTCGCTTCGCACGTAACCGTCCGCGCGTGCGTCGAATGCGTAGGTGTGTCCCGACGGTGAGACCGCGCCGAACGCGGTTTCCAGCATTTCGGTCTCGTCCGCCAGGTTCAGGTGGACGCCGCCGGCAATCGCCAGCGCGGACTCACCGCGACGCAGGCTCTCACAGGCCAGGTGCACGGCGACCAGCGACGACGACTGGCCGGTATCGACGGTCAGGCTGGGGCCGCGCAACCCGAATGCATACGAGACCCGGTTGGCGATCATTCCCCGGGCGATACCGGCGAACGACTGATGATCGAGATGCTCCGGCGCGCCGCTCAGCGTCAACAGGGCGTAGTCGTCGGTCATCGCCCCGAGGTAGACGCCGACCTGCTCGCCGCCCAGCGTCGCCGGCAGGACGAACGCGTCTTCGAACAGCTCCCAGGCCAACTCGAGGGCCAGGCGCTGCCGGGGGTCCATCGCGCGGGCCTCGCGCGGCGACACGTTGAAGAAGTCGGCGTCGAAGCCGGCGACGTCGTCGAACGCTTTTGCCGCTTCCGCCCCGTCGCCGATCAGACGCCAGAGGTCCCGGGGGCCGGCCGCGGAGGGGAACCTGCACGCGAGGCCGATGATCGCCACGTCCGTCGGCCGCGCGGGTTGCTTCACGGGATGAGGTCTAGCACGACCCGTGGCGCCCGTCGATCCGCGGCGCATCACTGGGACCGCCGGCACGGACGAGGCCTGGGGCGCCTCGGCGCGCGCGCACCCGCATTGCGAAACCGCTGCATGGAGGCGAACGTACCGCTAAAAACCGGCGTCGTCGTCGAGGATCGCGAAGAGCTGACTCTCGGTCGCGGTGTTGATGTCGTCGTCGAACGGGACGTCGGCGTACTCCGGTTCGGGCGGGGCGGTCAGGCCCGCGAGCATGACCTGCAGACGACCGCTCAACCGCGCCCTGTCGTCGGTGTTCCAGCCGGGTCGGTCGAGCAGAGCCTGCAGTTCCCGGGCGACGTCGTTGAAGCGGGCCATCGGATCCGGCTGCTTGTCAACCGAAGCCACTGTGCCGGTGGCGATCTCGGCGTCGACATACTCGGCCAGAGCCGATGGCGTCGGGTGATCGAAGATCACCGTGGGCGACAGGGTCAGCCCCGTCGCCGTCTTGAGCCGGTTGCGCAACTCGACCGCGGTCAGCGAATCGAACCCCAGGTCCTGGAAAGCCTTGTCGCCGTCGATGTCGGCGACACTTTGGCCCAACACGGTGGCGGCATTGCCGCAGACCAGACCCACGAGTTCGCGGTGGCGCTGCTCGGCGGTCATATCCTCCAGCCGCGCCCGCAATCCGGTCGCCGCGACGGCGGCGTCGGCGTCGACGACGACACGCCGCGCCGGGCGGGCAGCCAACTCCCGCAACAACGGGGGCAGGTCGTCGACGTTGCCGGACAAGGCAACCCGGTCCAGCCCGGTGGCCACCACGACGGGGCGCTCCCCCAGCAAGGCCATGTCGAACAGTTCGAGCGCCTGCTCGCTCGACAGGGCCGCCAGGCCGGCCCGGCCGATGCGGGATCTGTCGCGATCGCCCAGGTGAGCGGTCATGCCCGAGGCCTGCTCCCACAGCCCCCAGGCCAGCGACAGACCCGGCAGCCCGTGCGCACGCCGGTGGGCGGCCAGCGCATCGAGGAAACTGTTCGCCGCGGCATAGTTACCCTGGCCGGGCGCACCCACGATCCCGGCCAGCGACGAAAACAGCACAAACGCCGACAGCTCCAGATCCCGGGTCAGTTCATGCAGATGCCAGGCCCCATCGACTTTGGCGCGCAGCACCGTGTCCACCCGATCCGGGGTCAGCGATGCAACCATGCCGTCGTCGAGGACGCCGGCGGCGTGAATCACGCCCGTCAACGGATATCGCTCGGGCACGCCGGCCAGCAGTGCCGCCAGCGCGTCGCGGTCGGCCACGTCGCAGGCCACCACCGACACCTGCGCCCCGGCCTCGCGCAGCCCATCCACCAGTTCCGCGGCCCCGGCCGCGCCGGCGCCCGCGCGGCTGGCCAGCAGGACGTGCCGCACGCCGTAGCGGCTCACCAGGTGCCGGGCCACCGCAGACCCGGCCATGCCCGTTCCGCCGGTGATCAACACCGTGCCCGCGGCCAGCCCGACACCGGGCGCGCCGGGCAGCGTGAGCACCACCTTGCCGACATGCCGCGCCTGGCTGACGAACCGGTAGGCGTCCGCGGCGCGCCGCACGTCGAAAACCTTGACCGGCAACGGCTCGATCACTCCGTCGGCGAACAACTCCATCAGTTCGGCCAGCATCGCCGCGATGCGGTCTTCCCCGGCCTCCATGAGATCGAAAGCGCGGTAGCGGACTTCGCGATACTGGTGGGCGACGGCCCGGGGGTCGCGCAGGTCCGTCTTGCCCATCTCGACGAAGCGCCCGCCCGGGGCCAGCAACCGCAACGAGGCGTCGGTGAACTCGCCGGCCAGCGAGTTGAGCACCACGTCCACACCGGCACCGCCGGTGGTGGCCAGGAACTTCTGCTCGAACTCCAACGTCCGCGAGTCACCGATGTGCTCGTCGTCGAAGCCCATGTCCCGCAACGTGTCCCACTTGCCGCGGCTGGCCGTGACGAAAACCTCGGCGCCCCAATGCCTGGCCAGCTGCACCGCGGCCATCCCGACCCCACCCGTCGCGGTATGCACCAGCACCCGCTCGCCGGCGCGCAGCCCGGCCAGATCCGCCAACCCGTACCACGCCGTCAAGAATGCCACCGGCACACCGGCCGCCCGGGACAGCGCCCACCCCTGCGGCACCCGGACGACTAACCGCTGATCCACCACCGCCTCGGAGCCCGTCAGCCCCACGATGCCCAGCACCGGGTCACCCACGGCCAGTCCCGTCACGTCCGGGGCGACCTCGACGACGACACCGGCCCCCTCGGCGCCCAGCTGCGCCGCTCCGGGATACATACCCAACGCCACCAGCACATCCCGGAAATTCACCCCGGCCGCGGCCAGCGCCACGCGCACCTGCCCGGCCGACAACTCGGCGGGTGGGCATTGCTGCACCGTCACGTCGTCCAGCGTCCCCCCGCTACCGGCGGCCAACCGCCAGCCATCGGTGGGCAACCGCAGGAACCGGGAGGTGGCCGGCCTCAGCCGGGCGCCGTGAACGACGCCGTCGCGCACCACCAATTGCGGCTCATCACAAGCGAGTACGGCCTCCAGGTCGACGGATCCGTCCGAATCGACCAGCACGAACCGGCCCGGATGCTCGGCCTGCGCCGACCGGACCAGGCCCCACACCGCCGCGCCGGCCAGATCCTCGACCCCCCCGTCGGCCAGGGCCACCGCCCCGCGGGTGGACACCACCAACGGCCCCGACCCGTCGCGAGTCAGCCAGGATTGCAACATCGTCAGCGCCTCGATGGTGGCCGCATCCACCGATTTGACCACTCCCCCATCCGCGGCCGACCACTCCCAGACCGAGTGCTCGCCACCGACCGCGTCGTCGGCCGGGGACACCGGCGACCACACCACCTCGAGCAGCCCGTCACGGTTGAAGCGGCCGCCGGCCGCGGCCAACTGGTCGGCGGAGACGGGGCGAAGCGCCAACGCCCGCACCGACAACACCGGCAGGCCCGACGCGTCGGCCAGCTCGACCGACACCGCGCCGCTACCCGCCGGCGCCAGCCGCACCCGGACCCGTGACGCGCCGGCCGCGTGCAGGCACACCCCTTGCCAGGAGAACGGCAGCACGGCCGCCGCCTGCTCGTCGGCGACCCCCAGCGCATGCAACGCCGCATCGAGCACCACGGGGTGAATCCCGAAGCCGCCCAACGCCACATTGGCGGCCTGCGGAACCTCGACCTCGGCGAACAGTTCGCTCCCGCGCCGCCACACCGCCCGCAGGCCGTGAAAGGCCGGACCGTACCCGTAGCCGCGCTCGGCCAGCCGATCATAGGCCCCGGCGGCGTCCACCGCCGTCGCGCCGACGGGCGGCCACACCGCCAGATCCGCGCCGGGCGCGACCGCGGCCGCACCCAGGGTGCCTTCGGCGTGCCGGGTCCATTCCGAATCCTGTTCGGGCACCGATGAATACACGGCGAACGTACGCGCACCGGCTTCGCCGGCGGCGTCGACCACCACCTGTACCTGCACACCGCCGGAGGCGGGCAGCAGCAACGGCGCCGACAACGTCAGCTCCTCGAGCGCCGGGCAGCCGGCCTCGTCACCGGCCCGCAGCACCAACTCCACGAACCCTGCTCCGGGAAACAGCACCACCCCGCCGACGGCGTGGTCGGCCAGCCACGGCTGGGCGCCCACCGACAGGCGGCCCGTCAACACCACCCCACCCGAATCCGGCCGCCGCACCACCGCACCCAACAGCGGGTGCCCGGTGCCGGCCAGTCCCAGACCGGCCGCGTCCCGCGACCCCACCGACGAGGCCGGCAGCCAGAACCGGCGCCGCTGGAACGCATACGTCGGCAGCGGCACCGTTCGCGCGTCCAGGCCGGCGAACGCCGCGCGCCAGTCCACACCGGCGCCGGCGGTGAACAGCCGGCCCGCCGCGGTGAGCAGCGCGTCGATCTCGGGCCCCTCCTTGGGCATCGTCACGACCGGCATGGCCCGGTCGTCGCGCAGGCTCTGCTGCACCGAGGCCGTCAACGCCGCACCGGGGCCCACTTCGAGGAAGGCCCCGGCACCCAGCGACTCGGCCAGGCGCACTCCGTCGAGGAAGCGCACCGGCCGGCGCACGTGCTCCACCCAGTAGTCCGCCGAGCCGTAACCGGAATCGGACAACTCGCCGGTCAGGTTGGACACCAACGCCATTCGGGGCGCACCGGCCGTCAGGCCGTCCAATGCCGCGGAGAACGCCTCGAGCATCGGCTCCATCAGCGCCGAATGGAACGCATGTGAGACGGCCAGCCGATGCACCCGCCTGCCGCGCGCGGCCAACTGGTCGGCAATGGCCTCGACCGCGGCCCGCTCGCCTGAAAGCACCAGCGACGTGGGCCCGTTGACCGCCGCGACGCTCACCCCCTCGGTGAGCAACGGCGCCACCTCGTCCTCGCCGGCGGCGACGGCCACCATCACCCCGCCCGCGGGCAGGTCCGCCATCAGCCGGCCGCGCGCGGCCACCAGCCGGGCGGCGTCGGCCAGGGACAACACCCCTGCGACGTGGGCGGCGGCGATCTCCCCGACCGAATGGCCCATCACGATGTCGGGAACCACCCCCCAGGATCGCCACAGGGCCGCCAGCGCGACCTCGACGGCGAACAGGGCGGGCTGGGCGAATTCGGTGTGCTGCAACAGTTCCGGGTCGTCGCCCCAGATCACCTGGCGCAGCGGGCGGCGCAGATGGGGGTCCAGTGCCGCCGCGGCCTCGTCGAAGGCGCGGGCGAACTCGCCGAACCGCCCATATAGCTGGGCGCCCATCCCGAGCCGCTGCGAGCCCTGGCCGGGAAACGCGAACACCGTCTTGCCGCTCGGCCGTGCGCGCCCCACGACGGCCGCACCGGACTCACCCGAGGCCAATGCCGCCAGCCCGCGCACCAACTCGCCCCGGTCGGCGCCCACCAGGACGGCGCGGTGTTCGAGAACCGCGCGCGTGGTCGCCGACGACCAGGCCACGTCCACCACGCGCAGGTCCTCGTGCGCGCTCAGGTGCTCCAGCAGCCGCCCGGCCTGGGCGGCCAACGCCGCATCCGAGTGCCCGGACACCAGCACGGGCACCACGGGCCGGGAATCATCGACTTCGGCGGCAACGCTTTCCACGCCTTCCGGGCCATCCGGTTCCGAGGGCGGCTCTTCCACGATCACGTGCGCATTGGTCCCGCTGATCCCGAACGACGACACCCCGGCCCGTCTCGGGCCCTCCGGCCACGGCTGCGGCCCGGTCAGCAGCGACACCGCGCCCGCCGTCCAGTCCACATGCGGCGTCGGCACATCCACGTGCAGGGTCTGCGGGATGACGCCATGGCGAATCGCCTGCACCATCTTGATCACCCCGGCCACCCCGGCGCCGGCCGAGGTGTGGCCGATATTGGATTTGATCGACCCCAACCACAGCGGGCGATCCGCCGGGCGGTCCTGCCCGTACGTCGCCAGGAGCGCCTGGATCTCGATCGGATCGCCCAGCACGGTTCCGGTTCCGTGGCCCTCCACCACGGCCACATCGGCGGCGCTGAGCCCCGCGGCGGCCAGCGCCGCCCGGATCACCCGTTGCTGCGACGGCCCGTTGGGGGCGGTCAAACCGTTGGAGGCGCCGTCCTGGTTCACCGCCGAACCCCGCAGCAGCGCCAGGACCGGGTGACCCAGCCGCCGCGCGTCGACCAACCGCTCCAGCACCAGCACGCCCGCACCCTCCGACCACGAAGTCCCGTCCGCGGCACCGGCATACACCTTGCACCGGCCGTCGGCGGCCATCGCCCGCTGACGGCTGAACTCGACGAACGCCGCGGGGGTCGCCATCACCGTCACGCCGCCGGCCAGCGCCAGATCGCACTCGCCCGACCGCAGCGACTGCGCCGCCAGATGCATCGCCACCAACGCGGAGGAACACGCCGTATCCACCGACACCGCCGGGCCTTCCAGGCCCAACACGTAAGACACCCGGCCCGAGACCACGCTCAGGGTCGATCCGGTGAGGCCGTAACCCTCCAGCTCCCCCTTGACCTCGCCGCCGTATCCGGCGTGGATGACCCCGGCGAACACGCCGGTCGCCGAACCGCGCAACCCGAGCGGGTCGATCCCGGCCCGCTCCAGGGCTTCCCACGAGATCTCCAGCAGCATGCGTTGCTGCGGATCCATCGCCAGCGCCTCGCTGGGTCCGATGCCGAAGAACCCGGCGTCGAAGTCGGCGGCGTCGTAGAGGAAGCTGCCCCGGCGCGTGTACATCTTCCCACGGGCGTCGGGATCGGGGTCGAACAGGGCGTCCACGTCCCAGCCGCGGTCGGTCGGGAAGTCGCCGACCGCGTCGCGGCCCTCGACGACCAACTCCCACAGGCGTTCCGGGGAGTCGATCCCGCCCGGGTACCGGCAACCCATCCCCACCACCGCCACCGGCTCGGAGAGCCTGCCCTCCAGCTCGGACAGTTGGCGCCGGGTGCGCCTCAGGTCCGCGGTGAGCCGCTTCAGGTAGTCGAGCTGCTTATCGGTGCCCGGCATCGTCACTCCTCGAGGTCTGGGGCATCAGTGGCCGAGTTCCTCGTCGAGGATGGCGAAGAGTTCGCTTTCGCTGGCGGCCCGGATGTCGTCGTCGACGTCGTCGCCGGGGCGACCGGCGGTGGTCAGTGCGGCGAGAAGGTGGCGCAGCCGGGTGGACATCTGCGCCTTGTCGTCGGGCCCGGCGTCCGGGCGGTCGAGCAGGGTTTGCAGTTCGCGGGCCACGGCGTGGAAACGGGTCATCAGGTCGGGTTCCGCGGTAGCGGTGGCGGCGCCGAGCTGGGTGTCGAGGTACTCCGCCAGGGCGGTCGGGGTCGGGTAGTCGAAGATCAGGGTGGGCGAAAGCGAAAGCCCGGTGGCGGTTTTGAGCCGGTTGCGCAACTCGACGGCCGTCAGCGAGTCGAAGCCGAGCTCCTGGAAGGTGCGGCCGCGGTCGAGGTCTGCGGCCTGCGCCAGGCCCAGCACGGTGGCGGCGTTGCTGCACACCAGGCTCACCAGGTCGCGCCGCCGCGCCTCGGGGCTCAGACCGTGCAGTCGCGCGCCGAGGCCGGCCACCGACGCGGCGGTCCCGGTGTCGGCGACGACGCGGCGGGTGGGGCGGGCAGCCAGGCCCTGCAGCAGCGGCGGCAGGGCCGCGGTGTGGCCGGACAGCGCGGCCCGATCCAGGCGCGAGGCCACCACCACGGGGCTGTCCGCGAGCAGTGCGGCGTCGAACGACGCCAGCGCCTGTTCCGTGGACAGCGGCGCCAGCCCGACCCGGCTCATCCGGGCCTTGTCGCGGGCCCCGAGGTGCGCCGTCATCGTCGAGGCCTGCTCCCAGAGCCCCCAGGCCAGCGACAGCCCCGGCAGGCCGCGGGCGCGCCGGTAGCCGGCCAGCGCGTCCAGGAAGCTGTTGGCCGCGGCGTAGTTGCCCTGCCCCGGCGTGCCGACGATGCCGGCCATCGAGGAGAACATCACGAACGCCGCGAGGTCGAGATCCCGGGTCAGCGAATGCAGATGCCAGGCGGCATCGGCCTTGGCCCGCAGCACCGCATCGACCCGGTCCGGGGTCAACGAGGAGATCAGCCCGTCGTCGAGCACCCCGGCGGCATGCACCACCCCGCTGAGCGGACGGTCTGCGGGGATCCGTGCGAGCATCGCCGCCAGCGCGTCGCGGTCGGCCACGTCGCAGGCCACGACCGAGACCTCGGCCCCGGCCTCGCGCAGCCCGTCCAGCAGTTCCGCGGCCCCGGCCGCGGCGGCGCCCGCGCGGCTGGCCAGCAGGAGGTGCCGCACCCCGTGGCGGTCCACCAGGTGCCGGGCCAGCGCAGACCCGGCCATGCCCGTTCCGCCGGTGATCAACACCGTGCCCGCGGCCAGCCCGACGCCGGGGCCGCCGGGCAGCGTGAGCACCACCTTGCCGACATGCCGCGCCTGGCTGACGAACCGGTAGGCGTCCGCGGCGCGGCGCACATCGAACGTCCGCACCGGCAACGGCGTCAACACACCGTCGTCCAGCAGCCCGACCACCTCGGCCAGCAGCCGCGCACAACGGTCGGGGCCCGCCTCCAAGAGGTCGAACGCGCGGTACCGCACCCCCCGATGTTGCCGGGCGACGGCCTGCGCATCGCGCATGTCGGTCTTGCCCATGTCGATGAAGCGCCCGCCCGGGGCCAGTAAACGCAACGAGGCGTCGGTGAACTCGCCGGCCAGCGAGTTGAGCACCACGTCCACACCGGCACCGCCGGTGGTGGCCAGGAACTTCTGCTCGAACTCCAACGTCCGCGAGTCACCGATGTGCTCGTCGTCGAAGCCCATGTCCCGCAACGTGTCCCACTTGCCGCGGCTGGCCGTGACGAAAACCTCGGCGCCCCAATGCCTGGCCAGCTGCACCGCGGCCATACCGACCCCACCCGTCGCGGCGTGCACCAGCACCCGCTCGCCGGCGCGCAGCCCGGCCAGATCCGCCAACCCGTACCACGCCGTCAGGAACACCACCGGCACGCCCGCGGCCCGGGCCGGCGACCAGCCCCGCGGCACGCGCACCACCGCGCGCTGGTCGACCACGGCCTGCGGGCCCACCACCCCGAGGAGGCCCGTCACGACGTCGCCGACGGCCAGTCCGGTCACGCCGGGCCCGACTGCGGCGACCACACCGGCACCCTCGACGCCCAGGTCCCCGCCACCGGGATACATCCCCAACGCCACCAACACGTCCCGGAAGTTCACGCCGACCGCGCCCACGGCGACCCGCACCTGCCCGGCGCCCGGTTCCGCAGCCGCGCAGGGCCGCACCTCCACGTCCTCGATGGTGCCTCCACCGCCGGGCGCCAACCGCCACCAGCCGTCCGCGGGCAGCCGCAAACCCGCCGGCGCCGCCGGCGATGTCAACCGGGCGCCGTACACGACCCCCGCACGGATCACGAGCTGCGTTTCGCCACAACCGGTTACATCACCCGCCTCGACCGAGCCGTCGGAATCGAGGAGCATCACCCGGCCCGGGTGCTCGGCCTGCGCCGAACGCACCAACCCCCACACCGCCGCGGCGGCAAGATCGCGGACCCCCTCCCCCGGCAGGGCCACCGCGCCCCGGGTCAACACCACCAGCAGCCCCGGGCCGTCACCGGCCAGCCACGACTGCAGCACCGACAGCGCCTCGGTGGTGGCCGCGTGCACCGAACCCGTCATCGGCCCGTCGCCGGATACCCACTCCCACACCACGGTCCCGTCGCCGGAATCGCTGCCACGCGGCGCCACCGGCGACCACACCACCTCCAGCAACCCGTCGGCGCCGACCGGGCCGGGCGTCAGCCGCCCGCCCGACAGCGGGCGCATCACCAACTCCCGCACCGACAGCACCGGCGATCCGGCCGGGTCGGCCAATTCCACCGACACCGCATCCGGGCCGGCCGCGGCCACCCGCACCCGCGCCCGGGAGGCGCCCTCCGCATGCAAGTACACGCCCTGCCACGAGAACGGCAGCACCAGCTGCGCCTGCGGGCCGGCGACTCCCAGCGCGTGCAGGGCGGCGTCGAGCACCACCGGATGAATCCCGAACCCGGAGGTCACCCCGGCGTCCTGCGGCAGCTCGACCTCGGCGAAGATCTCGTCGCCCCGCCGCCACACCGCCCGCAGTCCGCGGAAGGCCGGGCCGTACTGATAACCGCGCCCGGCCAGCTCGTCGTAGGCGCCGCTGACGTCCACCGCCTCCGCGCCCACCGGCGGCCACACCGACAGGTCCGCGGCCGGCTCTACCGAACCCGACCCCAACACTCCGGCGGCGTGCAGCGTCCACCCCGAACCGGGCCGCGCCGCAGCGGAATACACCGACACCGCCCGCGATCCCGAATCGGCGGGAGCGGCCACCACGACCTGCAGCCGCACCCCGCCGACCGCCGGCAGCGCCAGCGGCGCCGACACGGTGAGCTCCTCGAGCACCGGGAAGCCGACCTCGTCACCGGCCCGCAACATCAACTCCACGAAGGCGGCCCCCGGGAACAGCACCGTGCCGGCCACCGCGTGATCGGCCAGCCACGGCTGCGCGCTCAGCGACAGCCGGCCCGTGAAGACCGTCTGGCCCGAGTCGGGCCGCTCCACCGCCGCGCCCAGCACGCCGTGTTCGATGCCCGCCAACCCCACCGCGGCCACATCGGATCCCGCCGCACCGGGCGGCAGCCAGAACCTGCGCCGCACGAAGCCATACGTCGGCAGCGGTACCCGCCGGGCGTCCAGACCGGCGAACGCCGCGGGCCAATCCACCCGCACCCCGGCGACGCTCGCCTGGCCCAGCGACAGATGGAACCGCTCCAGGCCGCCGTCGTCGCGCCCCAGGGTGGGAACGACGACGGCGTCGCCGCGTTCGGTCACGGTGTCCTCGATGCCGGCGATCAGCACCGGGTGCGGGCTGGATTCGACGAAGACCCGGTACCCGTCGGCGTGCGCGGCGCGGACCGCCCGTTCGAATTGCACCGTCTGGCGGACGCTTTGGTACCAGTACTCGGCGTCCAGCCCCGCGGTGTCGACGGGGGCGCCGGTGACGGTCGAGAAGAAGGCGACCGAGGAGGAACGGGGAGCGATGCCGCACAGCGCCTCGGCGAGGGGCTCGCGGATCGCGTCGACCTGTTCCGAATGCGACGCGTAGTCCACGTCGATGGTGCGGGCCCGCACGTCCTCGGCCGCACAACGGCGCATCAGCCCGGCCAGCGCGTCCGGTTCGCCGGAGACCGCGACCGCCGAAACACCGTTGACCGCAGCGATGTTGAGGTGATCCGCCCACGGCGCGATCAACTCGGCCGCCCGTTCCGGGCCGCACGCCAGCGACACCATGCCGCCCGCGCCCGCCAGCCGCACCAGCAGCCGGCTGCGCAACGCCACCACCCGCGCGGCGTCCTCGAGCGACAGCGCCCCGGCGACGTAGGCCGCCGCGATCTCGCCCTGGGAATGGCCGATCACCGCGTCGGGCACCACGCCCATCGAGCGCCACAACTGGGCCAGCGACACCATGACCGCCCACAGCGCGGGCTGCACCACGTCCACCCGGTCCAGCCCGGGCGCGCCGGGCGCGCCGCGCAGGACGTCGATCAGCGACCACGGCACGTGCTCGCCGAGCGCCTTGTCACAGCGGATGATGTGTTCGGCGAACACCGTTGAGCCCTCGAGCAACTGGGCGCCCATGCCGGTCCACTGGGATCCCTGGCCGGGGAACACGAACACGGTCTTGCCCGTAGGCCCCGCCCGGCCCACCACCAGGCCCGCGCCCGGGGCGCCGGCGGCCAGACCGGCCAGCCCGCTCATCAGCCGCCCGCGATCCGGCCCCGCCAGCACCGCCCGGTGCTCGAACAGCGACCGCGTCGACACCAGGGACCAACCCACGTCCACCGCATGCAGATCCGCGTCGGCCGACAGGTGCGCCAGCAGTCGCGCGGCCTGGTTGGTCAGCGCCTCGGCCGACCGCGCCGACAACACCCAGGGCACCGGCACATCGGCGCGTTGCGTCGGCGGGCTGTCCGGCGCGGTGGGGACCTCTTCGACGATCACGTGCGCGTTGGTCCCGCTGATCCCGAACGACGACACGCCCGCGCGCCGCGGCCGGCCCTCGGCGGGCCACGGGCGCGGCTCGGTCAGCAGCGACACCGCGCCGGCCGACCAGTCCACGTGCGGCGTGGGCGCGTCGACGTGCAGCGTCTTGGGCAGCACGCCGTGCCGGATCGCCTGCACCATCTTGATCACCCCTGCCGTCCCGGCGGCGGCGGACGTGTGCCCCATGTTCGATTTGATCGACCCCAACCACAGCGGCCGGTCCGCGGGCCGGTCCTGCCCGTAGGTGGCCAGAAGCGCTTGTGCCTCAATGGGATCCCCGAGCGTGGTGCCGGTGCCATGCCCCTCGACCACATCCACGTCGGCCGTGCCCAGGCGGGCGCTGGCCAGCGCCGCGCGGATCACCCGCTGCTGCGCGGGCCCGTTGGGCGTGGCCAGCCCGTTGGAGGCGCCGTCCTGGTTCACCGCCGTACCCCGCAGCACCGCCAGCACCGGATGGCCCCGCCGGCGCGCGTCGGTCAACCGCTCCAGCACCAGCACGCCGGCGCCCTCGGAGAACCCGGTGCCGTCGGCGGCGGCCGCGTACGCCTTGCACCGGCCGTCGGCGGACAGGGCCCGCTGGCGGCTGAAGTCGACGAACATCGCCGGGGTCGCCATGACCGTCACACCACCGGCCAGCGCTAGATCGCACTCGCCCGACCGCAGCGAGTGCGCCGCCAGATGCATCGCCACCAGCGACGACGAGCACGCCGTGTCCACCGACACCGCGGGGCCTTCCAGCCCCAGGGTGTACGCCACCCGCCCCGAGGCCACACTCAGCGTCGACCCGCGCAGCCCGTAGCGCTCCAACTCGCCGGGTACCCGGCCCTGGCCGCCGTAGGAGCCGTGGAACACCCCGGCGAACACGCCCGTCGGCGAGCCCCGCAACGTCGACGGGTCGATCCCGGCGCGCTCCAACGCCTCCCACGACACCTCCAGCAGGAGGCGCTGCTGGGGGTCCATCGCCAGCGCCTCGCTGGGCGCGATCCCGAAGAACGCGGCGTCGAAGTCGGCCACGTCCGCCAGGAACCCGCCCGAGCGGGTGTAGGACTTGCCCGTCGCGTCGGGGTCGGGATCGAACAGTTCCGCCGCGTCCCAGCCCCGGTCCGCGGGAAACTCGGAGACCACGTCGCGGCCCTCCGCGACCAGCTGCCACAAGCCTTCCGGTGAATCCACCCCGCCCGGGTAGCGGCAGCCCATCCCGACCACCGCCACCGGCTCGGTGGCCAGCGCGAGGTACTGACGGTTCTCGCGCTTGAGCCGCTCGTTTTCCTTCAGGGTCTTCCGCAGGGCCTCGACGAGCTCATCGTGGCTGCTGGTCACCGGGCGGCCCGGCCTCTCATAACGCGCAGCGCAGTCCCCGATCGCGCATCAGTGCCAGTGCAGCAACACGAGTTCGGAACAGAATCCCGGCCCCATCGCGATCATCAGCCCGGGGCTGTCGCTGGGCGGCGGTTTGGCGATGGTGTCGCGCAGCACGTGCAGCACCGAAGCCGACGAGAGGTTGCCGATCTCCCCGAGCGAGCGCCAGGTCAGTTCGAGGGCCTGCGGCGGCAGGTTCAGGCTTTCGGTGATCGCTTCGATGATCTTGGGACCGCCGGGGTGGGTGACCCACGCGCCGATATCGGTGGTCGTCAGGCCGTGGTCGCCCAGGAACGACGTGACGTCGTCGGCCAGATACTGGCGGACCGTGTCCGCCAGGTCCCGGGACAGCACGAGTTCGAACCCGGCGGCGCCGACGTCGTAGCCCATGGTGCGCAGCGAGTCCGGGTACAGATGGCTGCGCGAGTCGAGGACGTCGGGCCCGCCGGCGCCCGTCTGTTCGGCGCGGCGCTCGCCGACGGCCACCACCGCGCCGGCCCCGTCGGCGAACAGCGCGCTGCCGACCAGGCCGGGCAGCGACGGCTTGTAGCCGGGGTAGGTCAGCGAGCAGAGCTCGACGGAGACCAGGGCCGCGACGCCGTCCGGCGCACCGCGCAGGTAGTCGTGCAGCCGGCCCACACCCGCGGCCCCGGCCACGCAGCCCAGGCCGAACAGGGGCACCCGCCGCACGTCGTCGCGCAGGCCGAGCCGCCCGGCGATCCGGGCGTCCAGGGACGGCACGGCCAGGCCGGTCACCGTCGTGGTGATGAGCACGTCGACGTCCCGCGGCTGCAGCCCGGCCTCGTCCAGGGCGCCGGCGAGGGCCTTGCAGCCGAGGTCGACGGCGCTGTCGATGAAGATCCGGTTGGCCACCCCGAACTCGGTCAGCGTGGGATACCGCTCCAGGGGCAGGACCAGGTGACGACCGTTGACCTTGGCGCTGGTGTGCAGCTGGCGAACGATGTCCTCGTAGCCCTCGAACTCCGGAATGCTGACGAAGAAGTCGGTCAGCTCTCGCTGGGTGTAGCGGTACGGCGGCAACGCGCCGAACACTCCCGCGACGACGCTTCTCATCGGCCCCCTTCGGAGACGAAGATCGTGGCCGAGATTTTCGGCCACTCCTCAACGATTCCGAAGTTTAGTCTCTCCGAAAGCGGGAACGCCGGGTCCGGCCATCTACCTGCGGCGCAGTTGGTCGCCGAGGCTTTCGCACCGTGATTTGACCGCTTCCAGCTGTTCGGCGACGCGCGCCGGGGCGGTGCCGCCGCGGGCGTCCCGCGAGGCCACCGACCCCTCGATCGTGAGCACCTCCCGGACCCGGGGCGTCAACTCGGGGCTGACGGCGGCCAATTCGTCGTCGGTCAGCTCGTCCAGGCCGACCCCGCGCGCCTCCGCGGCCCGCACCGCCCCGCCCGCGGCCTCGTGCGCGGTCCGGAACGGCACGCCCTGGCGCACCAGCCACTCGGCGATGTCGGTGGCCAGCGTGTAGCCGGCCGGGGCCAGGGCCGCCATCCGCTCGACGTCGAAGGCCAGGCTGGCCACCAGCCCGGCCATCGCCGGCAGCAGCAGCTCCAGCTGGGCCACCGAGTCGAACACCGGCTCCTTGTCCTCCTGCAGGTCGCGGTTGTAGGCCAGCGGCTGGGCCTTCAGCGTCGCCAGCAACCCGGTCAGGTTGCCGATCAGCCGGCCCGACTTGCCGCGCGCCAGCTCGGCGATGTCGGGGTTCTTCTTCTGCGGCATGATCGAGCTCCCCGTCGACCACGAGTCGTGCAGCCTGGCGTAGCCGAACTCCGTCGAGCTCCACAGGATGATGTCCTCGGCCAGCCGGGACAGGTCGACGGCGATCATGGCGAACACGAACGCGGCCTCGGCGGCGAAATCCCGCGACGCGGTGGCGTCGATCGAGTTCTCGGCGGCCGCCCGGAATCCCAGATCCGCGGCGATGGCGTCCGGGTCCAGCCCCAGCGACGAGCCGGCCAGCGCGCCCGATCCGTAGGGCGATATCGCCGCGCGCTTGTCGAAGTCGACGATGCGTTCCACGTCGCGCAGCAGCGGATGCGCGTGCGCGAGCAGGTGGTGGGCCAGCAGGACGGGCTGCGCGGACTGCAGGTGGGTCTTGCCGGGCATGACCGCACTCGGGTGGGCCCCGGCCTGGGTGGCCAGCGCGGCGACGACGTCGAGCGCCCCGGCGGCGACCCGGCGCGCCGCGTCGCGCAGCCACATCCGGAACAGGGTGGCCACCTGGTCGTTGCGGGAGCGGCCGGCCCGCAGGCGCCCCCCCAGGTCGGCCCCGACCCGGTCGATCAGTCCGCGCTCGAGCGCGGCGTGCACGTCCTCGTCGCCGACCAGCGGGGCGAAGCTGCCGTCGGCGACGTCGGAGGCCAGGCTGTCCAGGCCGGCCAGCAGCCCGTCGCGTTGCTGCTCGGTGAGCAGCCCGGCCCGGAACAGGATCACGGTGTGGGCCTTGGAGGCGGTGATGTCGTAGGGGGCCAGCACCCAGTCGAAGTGGGTGGACTTGCTCAGCGCGGCCAGTGCGTCCGACGGCCCGTCGGCGAACCGCCCGCCCCACAGCGCCCCTTCCCGCGTGCTCACTTTCTCTCCGCGAGCAGTCGCAGAATCGCACCGACACGCCGGTCGACGCGCGATTCTGCGCCTGCTCGCGCCGGAAGGGTGGCGCTCACGCCAGGTCCCGGCGGGCGGCCAGCTTGGACGACAACCCGTGCACGTAGACGAAGCCCTTGGCGGCCGACTGGTCGAAGCTGTCGCCCTCGTCGTAGGTGGCCAGGTTGAAGTCGTAGAGGGATTCGGCGCTGCGCCGGCCGTTCACGGCGATGTGACCGCCGTGCAACACCATCCGGATCTCCCCGGAGACGTGCTCCTGGGTCTTGGCGACGAACGTCTCCAGCGCCGTCTTCAGCGGCGAATACCACAGGCCGTCATAGACCAGTTCGGCCCAGCGCTGGTCGGTGTGGCGCTTGAACCGCCCCAGCTCGCGCTCGAGGGTGACGTGCTCGAGTTCGGTGTGGGCCGTGATCAGCACCATCGCCCCGGGCGCCTCGTAGATCTCGCGGCTCTTGATGCCCACCAGGCGGTCCTCGACGACGTCGAGGCGCCCCACGCCCTGCGCGCCGGCGCGCTCGTTGAGCTCCTTGATCGCCTGCAGCATGGTGACCGGCTTGCCGTCGACGGACACCGGCACCCCGCGCTCGAACCCGACGATCACCTCGTCGGGTGTGCTCCAGTTCAGGGTCGGGTCTTCGGTGTAGGCGTAGATGTCCTTGGTGGGCGCGTTCCACAGGTGTTCCAGGAAGCCCGTCTCCACCGCGCGGCCCCATACGTTCTGGTCGATGGAGAACGGCGAGCGCTTGGTGACGCTGATCGGGATGGCGTTCTCCTCGGCGAACGCGATGGCCTTCTCCCGCGTCCAGGCGTAGTCGCGCACCGGCGCCAGCACCTCGAGATCCGGTGCCAGCGAGGCGAATCCGACCTCGAAGCGGACCTGGTCGTTGCCCTTGCCGGTGCAGCCGTGCGCGACGATGCTGCCGCCGTGCTCGCGGGCGGCCGCCACCAGGTGCTTGGCGATCAGCGGCCGGCTGATCGCCGACACCAGCGGGTAGCGGTCCATGTAGAGCGCGTTGTTCTGCACGGTGGGCAGGCAGTAGCCCTGCGCGAACTCGTCGCGCGCATCGACGACGACCGCCTCCACGGCGCCGCAGTCCAGCGCCCGCTGGCGGATGACCTCCATGTCCTCGCCGCCCTGGCCGAGGTCGATCGCCACGGCCACGACCTCGCGGCCGGTCTCCTTGCCTATCCAGCTGATCGCCACCGACGTGTCCAGGCCACCGGAATACGCCAGGATGACGCGTTCTGACATGAACCAACTCCTTTTAGTTGAAACGCTTACGTGAGCTTTTCCAGTGCGCTGGCCAGCTCGGCGCCGGTCATGGGCTCGCGGGCCGCCACGAAGACGGTGTCGTCGCCGGCGATGGTGCCGACGACGTACGGTAACGCCGCGCGATCGATCGCGCTGGCCAAATAGTCCGCCGCGCCGGGCGGGGTGCGCAGCACCGCGAGATTCCCGCTGGCGTCCGCGGACACCAGCAGGTCGCTCAGCAGCCGCGACAGCCGCGCCGTGCCGCCGGACACCCCGCGCACCGGGCTGCCGTCCTCGGGCACGATGTAGACCCCGACGCCGCCGTCGGCGCCGCGCAGCTTGACCGCGCCCAGTTCCTCGAGGTCCCGCGACAGCGTGGCCTGCGTGACGTCGATACCCTCGCCGGCCAGCAGCGCCGCCAGCTCGCTCTGGCTACGCACCGGCGACGACGACAGGATCGCCACGATGCGGGCCTGCCGGCCGGCCCGCGTCGTCTCCGGTGTCGCCTTCGACCTAGTCAACGGCGCCACTCCTCCTCATCGCTTCGCTCTGCATCGTCGCCGGCGCGGTCATGAGCGCCGCCCCAGCAGCCACACCAGCAGCGCCTTCTGGGCGTGCAGCCGGTTCTCGGCCTCGTCCCAGACCGCGCTGGCCGGACCGTCCATCACCTCGTCGGTGATCTCCTCACCGCGGTGGGCCGGAAGGCAGTGCAGCACAATGGCTTCGGCGTCGGCCAGGCCCAGCAGTCGCTGGTTGAGCCGATAGGGCCGGAACGGGCCGACCCGGTCCAGCCCGTCGGCCTCCTGTCCCATCGACGTCCAGGTGTCGGTGACCAGGACGTCGGCACCGCAGGCGGCCGCCTCGGCGTCGGTGGTGACGGTCACCGACGCGCCCGTGGCCTGCGCGCGGTTCCGGGCCGCCGACAACACATCCCGGTTCGGGACGAAGCCGTCCGGGGCGGCGATGGTGACGTGGACGCCCGCGGTGACCCCGCCCAGCATCAGCGAATGGGCCATGTTGTTGGCACCGTCGCCGAAGTAGGACAGCCGCAGCCCGCGCAGCGTTCCCTTGCGTTCGGCGATGGTCTGCAGGTCGGCCAGCACCTGGCAGGGGTGGAACTCGTCGGAGAGGGCGTTGACCACCGGCACCGTCGCGGTCGAGGCCATGGCCTCCAGCCGCTCCTGACCGAAGGTGCGCCAGACGATCGCTTCGACGTAGCGCGACAACACGTTCGCGGTGTCCTGCAGGGTCTCGTCGCGGCCCAGCTGGGTGGCGTGGCTGTCGACGACGACCGCGTGTCCGCCGAGCTGGGCTATGCCGAGCTCGAACGAAAACCGGGTGCGCGTGGAGTTCTTGTCGAAGATCACGGCGACGCCGCGCGGGCCCTCCAGCGGACGGCGGCTGAACGGGTCCTTCTTGAGTTCGGCTGCCAGCGTGAGGATTTCGGCCTGTTCTTGGGGCGACACGTCGTCGTCGCGCAGGAAGTGTCTCATGCCGGCGTCCCGGCCGCGTCGAGGATGCCCGGCAGCGCGGCGACGAAGCTGTCGGCCTGGGCTTCGGTGATGATCAGCGGCGGCGCCAGCCGCAGCACGTCGGGCGCCGGGGCGTTGATCAGGAACCCGGCCGCGCGGGCGCCGGCCTCGGCCTCCTTGGCCAGCGGCGCGGTCAGCGCGACGCCCAGCAGAAGTCCGCGGCCCCGCACGTGGTCGATCAGCGGGTGCCCGAGCGCCTCGATGCCGTGGCGCAGCGACTTTCCCACCATCTCGGCGTGCCGGACCAGGTCCTCGTCCCGGAGCACCCGCACCACCGCCAGCGCCGCCGCGGTGCACACCGGATTACCGCCGAAGGTGCTGCCGTGCAGTCCGGGCGTCAGCAGGTCGGCGGCCGGTCCGACGGCCAGGCACGCGCCGATGGGCAAGCCGCCGCCGAGCCCTTTGGCCAGCGTCACCACGTCGGGGGTGATGCCGTCGTGCTGGTGGGCGAAAAACGCCCCGGTGCGGCCCATCCCGGTCTGCACCTCGTCGATGGCCAGCAGCGCGCCGTGCCGCGCGGTGATCTCGCGGGCGGCGGCAAGGTAGCCCTCGGGCGGTACGACGACCCCGCCCTCCCCCATGATCGGTTCGAGGAACACCGCGGCCGTGGCGTCGTCGACCGCGGCGGCCAGCGCGTCGGCGGCCCCGTAGGGCACGTGGGTGACGTGGCCGGGCAGGGGCTCGAACGGCGCCTGCTTGCTCGGCTGGCCCGTCAGCGCCAGCGCCCCCATCGTCCGTCCGTGAAAACCCCCCTGTGCGGCAACGATTTTGGTGCGTCCGGTGAGCCGGGACAACTTGAAGGCCGCCTCGTTGGCCTCGGCGCCGGAGTTGCAGAAGAACACCCGGGCCGGCGCGGGCGCGTCGAGCAGGGCGACCAGTTCCTCGGCGAGCGCGATGCCGGGTTCGGTGGCGTAGAGGTTCGAGGTGTGGCCCAGCGTCCGCATCTGCTGCGTGACGGCCTCGACGACCGCGGGGTGCCGGTGACCGAGGACGTTGACCGCGATGCCGGCGAGCAGATCCAGGTAGGTCTTGCCGTCCACGTCGGTGACCGTGGCGCCGTCACCGCCGGCCAGGGCGACGGTCGGGGTGCCGTAGTTGTTCATCATCACGGCTTCCCAGCGGTGCCGCAGGTCGTCGGTCGCCGTCATGCTTGCCACCTGCGCCGCTCCTCCGCATCGCTGCGCGCCGCATCGTCGCCGGCGCGCACCACCTTGGTCCCGGTGCCCGCGTCGGTGAAAAGCTCCACGAGCACACAGTGTTCGACGCGGCCGTCGATGATGTGGGCGCTGGGCACCCCACCGGTGACGGCCCGCAGACACGCCTCGACCTTGGGGATCATGCCCTCCTCCAGCGTGGGTAGCAGTTGCGCCAGCGTAGCGGTGTCGATCTCGCTGACCAGCGACTCTTTGTCGGGCCACTGCGTGTACAGGCCCTCGACATCGGTGAGCACCAACAGCTTTTCGGCCCCCAGGGCTTCGGCCAGCGCCGCGGCGGCGGTGTCGGAGTTGATGTTGTGCACGACGCCGTCCTCGTCGGGCGCCAGCGTCGACACCACCGGGATGCGGCGCGCCGCAATGAGATCCAGCAATGCGGCGGTGTTGACGTGGGCGACGTCTCCGACCAGGCCGATGTCGGTGGCCACGCCATCGACGTTGACGCTGCGCCGGATCGCGGTGAACAGCTGGGCGTCCTCACCGGTCACGCCGACGGCATAGGGCCCGTGCGCGTTGACGAGGTTGACCAGCTCGCGCCCGACCTGCCCGAACAACACCATCCGCGCCACGTCGAGCACTTCCGGTGTGGTGACGCGGAATCCGCCCTTGAAGTCGCCGGCGATGCCGAGGCGCCGCAGCATGGCCGTGATCTGGGGGCCGCCGCCGTGCACGACGACCGGGTGGATGCCGCAGTTGCGCAGAAACGCCATGTCCGCGGCGAAGGCGTGTTTGAGCGTGTCGTCGATCATGGCGTTGCCGCCGTATTTGACCACGACGATCTTGCCGTGCAGCTGCTTGAGCCACGGCAGGGCCTCGGCCAGCACCTCGGCCTTGAGCTGTGTGGGCAGGGTGTCGATGTTCACGAGCTGTAGGCCGAGTTCTCTTCGACGTAGGCGTGCGAGAGGTCGGTGGTCCGGACGGCGGCCCGCCCGTCGCCGACCGCGAGGTCGACGGTGACGTCGATGTCGGTGACCGACAGGTCCACCTCGCGCGCGCCGGGCACCCCGACGCTGTCGACGCACACCGCGGAACCGTTGAACGACACGGCGATCCGGTCGGGGTCCAGGTGGACCGGCGCCATGCCGACGGCCGCCAGCACCCGGCCCCAGTTGGGGTCGGACCCGAACAGCGCGGTCTTGACCAGGCTGTCGCGGGCGACCGTGCGCGCGACGGTCAGCGCGTCGTCGTCGGAGGCGGCCCCGGTGACGGTGACGACGACGCGTTTGGTGACGCCCTCGGCGTCGGCCTGCAGCTGCGCGCACAGGTCGTCGCAGGCCCGCAGCACGGCCTCGTCGAGATCGGCCTGGGGCGGGGCGATTCCGCTGGCCCCCGAGGCCAATAGCAGCACGGTGTCGTTGGTGGAGCAGCTGCCGTCGACGTCGAGCCGGTCAAAAGTGCGCGCGGTGGCCCGGCGCAGCGCGGTGTCGAGGGCCGCCGGTGCGGCGGCCGCGTCGGTGGTGAGCACGCACAGCATGGTGGCCAGCGACGGGGCGAGCATGCCCGCCCCCTTGGCCATCCCGCCGACCGTCCAGGCGTTGGGGTGATGCACCGCAACCTGTTTGGCGACCTTGTCGGTGGTCATGATGGCCTGGGCGGCCTCGTCGCCTCCGGACAGGCCGCCGGCCATCTCACGCACGATGTCGCGGGCCCCGGCGAGCACCCTGTCCATCGGCAACCGGTCGCCGATCAGGCCGGTGGAGCAGACCGCGACCTCGACGGCCCCGGTCTCGGTCCCCCATTCCGACAACGCGGCCGCGACGGCCTCCGCCGTGGCGTGGGTGTCCTGGAAGCCGCCCGGCCCGGTGCAGGCGTTGGCGCCGCCGGAGTTGAGGATGACCGCACGCAGCCGGCCGGTGGTGAGCACCTGCTGGCTCCACAGCACCGGGGCGGCCTTGACCTTGTTGGAGGTGAAGACACCGGCGGCCGCATAGTCGGGTCCTTCGTTGAAGACCAGCGCGAGATCCCGCGCACCCGTCGCCTTGATCCCGGCGGCGATGCCGGCGGCCCGGAATCCGGCCGGGGCGGTGACGCCCTGTTCGCGCAGCAGCCTCACGGCGCCACCCCGACCACCGAAAGACCCTGCGTCTCCGGCCAGCCCAGCGCCAGGTTCATCGACTGAACCGCGGCACCGCCGGTGCCCTTGACCAGGTTGTCGATCGCGGCGATCGCCACGAAGGTCTCGGCGGCCTCGTCGACGGCCACGGCGACGTGGGCCGCGTTGCTGCCGATGACCGCACCGGTGCGCGGCAGCTGCCCCTCGGGCATCACGTAGATGAAAGGCTCCGTCTGGTAGGCCTTTTCGTAGGCGGCCCGCAGCTGGGACAGCGGGGATCGGGTGCGCGCCGTGCAGGTCGCCAAAATCCCGCGGGAGGTGGGGATCAGCACCGGGGTGAACGACACCGTGACGTCGCGGTCGGCGACCGCGCGCAACCCCTGGGCGATCTCGGGGGTGTGCCGGTGGGCTCCGGCGATGTTGTAGGCCCGCGCCGACCCAATGACCTCCGAGCCGAGCAGGTCCGTCTTGGCGGCACGACCGGCGCCCGACGTGCCGCTGACGGCGACGACGGTGACGGCGGGCTCGATCAGGCCCTCGGCGACCGCCGGCCACAGCGCCAGCAGCGCCGCCGTCGGGTAACAGCCCGGGACGGCGATGCGGCGCGCACCGCGCAGCCGTTCGCGCCCACCGGGCAGCTCCGGCAGGCCGTATGGCCAGCTGCCGGCGTGGGGGGATCCGTAGAAGCGCTCCCAGGCGGCGGCGTCGGTGAGCCGGAAGTCCGCGCCGCAGTCGACGATCAGGGTTTCGGGGCCCAGCTCTTCGGCCAGCGCCGCCGAATGCCCGTGCGGCAACGCCAAAAACACCACGTCGTGGCCGGCGAGGACGGAAAGCTCGGTGGGTTCGACCACGCGCTGGGCCAAGGGCGTCAGGTGCGGGTGGTGCTCACCGAGGGTGCTGCCGGCGCTGCCCGCGGCGGTCACGGCGTCGACGGAAAGCCGGCCGTCGCCGTAGGCCGGGTGCCCGAGTAACAGCCTGAGGATCTCTCCGCCCGCGTAGCCGGTCGCCCCTGCGACGGCGACCCTGATCACGTCGGCCATTTCGACGATTCTGCATGGTTATGCAGCACTTTGCAAATCCATTCTGACGCTCCGAAATGGGGCCCTGACACACAGATGTGGTGCCGGACTCCGTTCGGAGCCCGGCACCACATCCGCTGTCGGGTTCTGGCGGCCCTTACGCGGCGACGCTGATGCCGAGGCTGGCCTGCAGGCTGGCCTCCAGGGAGGCGCCCAGGTCGTTCAGGGCCGCCTCGAGCGAACCCGCGACGGTGCCGCCGGTCTGGGCGAGCCCGTTGAGGGCACCGCCCAGGTCGACGGCCAGGGACTCGGCCGTCTGGAACAACCCCGGGAAGGCCACACCGACGGTCGCGCCGAGAGCGTCGCCGAGCTCCGTGACGATCGCCGTGGTGGTGTCCACCCAGATGTTCGCGATGGCGCCACCCGTCTGCCCAAGGCCGTACAGCGCCCCACCCAACCCGCTGACCAGGTTCGCGGTGGTGCTGAGCAGGCCCGTCAGGCCGCCGCGCAGGCCGGCCGTCAGGGCTCCCCCGGCGTTGGCCAGTCCGCTCAGGGCGGCGCCCAGGCTGGCGGCCAGGGCGGCGTTGATCGTCAGCCCCAGGTTGGTGTTGAGCAGCGCGCCCAGGCTGGCGGCCAGGTTCTCGCCGGTCTGGATGAGGGCGTTGAGGCCACCACCGAAGTCGGCGGCCAGGGTGCCGCCGAGGTTGAGCAGGCCGTTGAGGCCGCCGTTCAGGCCGGCCTGGATGGCCGCCTCCAGCGGACCGAGGCCCGCCAGCGAACCGTTCAGGGCCAGCGACAGGGCGGCGTTCAGGGAGGCACCGAACCCGTTGAGGGCGGCGCCGAGGCTGCCGGTCAGCGCGACCCCCGTCTGCAGCAGCCCGTTCAGGCTGCCGCCGAGGGTGGCCGCCAGGTTCGCCCCGGTGTTGATCAACGAGTTCAGGCCGGTCTGCAGGCTGGCGGCCAGCGAGGCGGGCAGGCCCAGCAGCGCGCTCAGGCCCGCCAGGTTGCCGCTGAGCGCCAGCTGCAACGCCGCACCGAACGACCCGCCCAGGTTGCCCAGCGCCGCACCGAAGTTGGCCGCGAACGCCTCGCCCGTCTGGATCAGCCCGTTGAGGCCCGCCCCGAACGAATTCAGCAGCGTCGCACCGGTGTTGACCAAACCGTTGAGACCGCCGGTCAGACCCGCCTGGATCAGCGCGCCCAGCGGGCCCAGGCCCGCCAGCGACCCGCTCAACATGCCCGACAGCGCCACACTGAGCGAACCGCCCAGCCCGTTGAGCGCCCCACCGATGTCGGCGGCCAGCGACGCCCCGGTCTGCAGCACGCCGGTCAGCCCACCACCAAGGGTCGCCGCCAGGTTCGCACCCGTGGTGATCAACCCGTTCAGACCCGTCTGCAGGCTGGCCGCCAGCGAAGCCGGCAGACCCAGCAGACCACTCAGACCCGCCAGGTTGCCGCTGAGCGCCAACTGCAACGCCGCACCGAACGACCCACCCAGGTTGCCCAGCGCCGCACCGAAGTTCGCCGCGAACGACTCGCCCGTCTGGATCAACCCGTTCAGCCCGCCGCCCAGCGTGCTGGCCAGGGTGCCACCGAGGTTGACCAGGCCCGACAGCCCGCCGGTCAGGCCGCCTTCGATGGCCAGACCCAGCGGTCCCAGGCCCGCCAGCGACGCGTTCAGGGCGGCGTACAGGTTCGCGCCGAACGAACCGCCGAGGCCGTTGAGTGCCACACCGATGTCGGTGGCCAGGCCCTCGGCGGTGTGTACCAGCACGTTGAGGCCGGCACCGAGGTTGCCCGCGAGGGCTCCGCCGACGTTGGCCAGTCCGTTGAAGCCGGTCTGCAGGGTGGCGGCCAGCGAGGCCGGCAGACCCAGCAGCGCGCTCAGGCCCGCCAGGTTGCCGCTGAGCGCCAGCTGCAGCGCCGCACCGAACGACCCACCCAGATTGCCCAGCGCCGCACCGAAGTTGGCCGCGAACGACTCCCCGGTCTGGATCAGCCCGTTGAGACCCGCCCCGAACGAATTCAGCAGCGTCGCACCGGTGTTGACCAACCCGTTGAGACCGCCGGTCAGACCCGCCTCGATCAGCGCGCCCAGCGGGCCCAGGCCCGCCAGCGACCCGCTCAACATGCCCGACAGCGCCACACTGAGCGAACCGCCCAGCCCGTTGAGCGCCCCACCGATGTCGGCGGCCAGCGACGCCCCGGTCTGCAGCACGCCGGTCAGCCCACCACCAAGGGTCGCCGCCAGGTTCGCACCCGTGGTGATCAACCCGTTCAGACCCGTCTGCAGACTGGCCGCCAGCGACGCCGGCAACCCCAGCAGACCACTCAGACCCGCCAGGTTGCCGCTGAGCGCCAACTGCAACGCCGCACCGAACGACCCACCCAGGTTGCCCAGCGCCGCACCGAAGTTCGCCGCGAACGCCTCGCCCGTCTGGATCAACCCGTTCAGCCCGGCGCCCAGCGAGGTGGCCAGCGTCGCGCCGGTGTTGAGCAGCCCGTTGAGGCCGCCGCTCAGACCCGCCTGGATCAGCGCGCCCAGCGGGCCGAGAGCCGCCAGCGAACCGCTCAGGGCCAGCGAAAGGGCCCCGCCGAGTGACGCGCCGAAGCCGCTGAGCGCTCCGCCGATGTCGCCGGCCAGCGAGGCACCGGTCTGCAGGACGGCGGTGAGGCCGGCCCCCAGCGAGGTTGCCAGAGTGGCGCCGGTGTTGAGCAGCCCGTTCAGGCCCGTCTGCAGGCTCGCCGCCAGCGAGGCCGGCAGACCCAGCAGACCGCCCAGGCCCGCCAGGTTGCCGCTGAGCGCCAACTGCAACGCCGCACCGAACGACCCACCCAGATTGCCCAGCGCCGCACCGAAGTTGGCCACGAACGCCTCGCCCGTCTGGATCAGCCCGTTGAGGCCCGCCCCGAACGAGTTCAGCAGCGTCGCCCCGGTGTTGACCAGGCCCGACAGGCCGCCGGTCAGACCGGCCTCGATGACCGCGCCCAGCGGGCCCAGGCCCGCCAGCGACCCGCTCAACATGCCCGACAGCGCCACACTGAGCGAACCGCCCAGCCCGTTGAGCGCCCCACCGATGTCGCCGGCCAGCGAGACGCCGGTCTGCAGGGCGGCGGTGAGGCCGGCCCCCAGCGAGGTCGCCAACGTCGCACCGGTGTTGACCAGTCCGTTCAGGCCCGTCTGCAGGCTCGCCGCCAGCGAGGCCGGCAGACCCAGCAGACCACCCAGACCCGCCAGGTTGCCGCTCAGCGCCAACTGCAACGCCGCACCGAACGACCCACCCAGATTGCCCAGCGCCGCACCGAAGTTGGCCGCAAACGCCTCGCCCGTCTGGATCAGGCCGTTGAGGCCGCCCCCCAACTCGGCGGCCAGCGTGCCACCCAGGTTGGCCAGGCCGGAGAACCCGCCGCTGAGGCCGGTCTCGATGGCCACGCCCAGCGGGCCCAGGCCCGCCAGCGATCCGCTCAGCCCGGCCGACAGGGCCAGACTCAGGGAACCACCGAGGCCGTTCAGCGCGCCGCCGATGTCGGCGGCCAGCGAGGCGCCGGTCTGCAGCAGGCCGTTCAGCCCGGCTCCGAGGGTGGTCGCCAGGGACACACCGGTCTGGAAGAGGTTCGGGAACGTCACGCCGAGGCTGGCGGCCAGCGCGTTGGTCAGCGCGGCGCCGATCTGCGCCGTGGCGTTCGCCCAGATGGCCCCGAGGTTGGCGCCGGTCTGCAACAGTGCGTTCAATCCGCCGCCGAGCTCGGCGCCCAGCATCGCGCCGGTGTTCAACAGGCCGTTGAAGCCGGTCTGCAGGCTGGCCGCCAGCGAGGCCGGCAGACCCAGCAGTGCGCCCAGACCCGAGAGGTTGCCGCTGATCGCCAGCTGCAGCGCCGCACTGAGCGACGCGCCCAGCCCGGACAGGGCACCACCGAGGTTGGCCGCGAACGACGCTCCGGTCTGCAGCAAGCCGTTGAGCCCGGCGCCCAGCGTGGTGGCCAGGGTGGCGCCGGTGTTCAACAGACCCGACAGGCCGCCGCTCAGGGCGCCGGTCAGGGCCGCGCCCAGCGGGCCCAGCCCGGCCAACGAGCCGCTGAGGGCGAGCGACAGGGCCGCGTTCAGCGAGCCGCCCAGGCCGGACAGGGCGGCGCCGAACTCACCGCCCAGCGTGAGCCCGGTCTGCAGCAGGCCGGTGAACCCGGCGCCCAGGCCGTTGAGCAGGGCGCCGCCGGCGTTGAGCACGCCGTTCAGGCCGGTCTGCAGGCTGGCCGCCAGCGAGGCCGGCAGGCCGAGCAGGCCACTGAGCCCGGTGATGCCCGCGTTGAGGCTGGCGCTCAGGCCTGCGCTCAGCGACCCACCCAGGTTGCCCAGCACCGCGCCGAAGTTGCCGACCAGCGACGCGCCCGTCTGCAGCAGGCCGTTCAGGCCGGCACCCAGCTCGCTCGCCAGCATCCCGCCGGTGTTCAGCAGGCCGTTCAGGCCGCCGCTGAGCCCCGCCTCGATCAGCGCACCCAGCGGGCCCAGGCCCGCCAGCGAACCGCTCAGGCCGAGCGAGAGGGCCGCGTTCAGCGACACACCCAGGTTGTTGAGCGCGGCACCGAAGTTGCCGGCCAGCGACGCCCCGGTCTGCACCAACGCGTTCAGGCCGCCGCCGAGGCCATTGAGCAGGGCGCCGCCGGCGTTGAGCACGCCGTTGAGTCCGGTCTGCAGGCTGGCGGCCAGCGAGGCCGGCAAGCCGAGCAGGCCACTGAGCCCGGTGATGCCGGCGTTGAGGCTGGCGTTCAGGGTCGCGCCGAGCGACCCACCCAGGTTGCCCAGCACCGCGCCGAAGTTGCCCGCCAAGGACGCGCCCGTCTGCAGCAGGCCGTTCAGGCCGGCGCCCAGCTGGGTCACCAGCATCCCACCGGTGTTCAGCAGACCCGACAGGCCGCCGGTCAGGCCGGCTTCCAACAGCGCCCCCAGCGGGCCCAGGCCGGCCAGCGAACCACTCAGCATGCCCGAGAGCGCCAGGTTGAGGGAGCCGCCCAGGCCGTTCAGGGCCCCGCCGATGTCGGCGCCCAGCGACACCCCGGTGTCCAGCAGCACGTTGAGGCCTCCACCGAGGTTCGCCGCCAGGTTCGCGCCGGTGTTGAGCAGGCCGTTGAGGCCGGCCTGCAGGCTGGCCCCGAGCGAGGCCGGCAGGCCCAGCAGTGCGCTCAGACCCGAGAGGTTGCCGCTGATGGCCAGCTGTAGCGCCGCCCCCAGCGAGCCACCCAGGCCGGACAGGGCCGCACCGAAGTTGGCCACGAACGACTCGCCGGTCTGGACCAGCGCGTTCAGTCCCGCACCCAGCTCGCCGGCCAGCGCCGCCCCGGTGTTGGCCAACACCGACAGCCCGCCTGTGAGGCCGGACTCGATGGCCAGCCCCAGCGGACCGAGCCCGGCCAGCGAACCACTCAGCGCGGCCGACAGCGCGGCGTTCAGCGAGCCGCCCACCCCGTTGAGCGCCGCACCGATGTCGCCGGCCAGCGACGCACCGGTCTGCACCAAGACGTTCAGCCCGGCACCCAGGTTGCCGGCCAGGGCCTCACCGACGTTGAAGAGCCCGTTCAGGCCGGTGCCCAGGCTGGCCGCGAGCGAGGCCGGCAGGCCCAGCAGCGCGCCGAGGCCGGCCAGGTTGCCACTCAGGGCCAGCTGGAGCGCCGCGCTGAACGACCCGCCCAGACCGGACAGCGCCACACCGAGGTTGGCCGCGAACGACGCACCGGTCTGCAGCAGCGAGTTCAGGCCGGCACCGAGGTCACCGACCAGCGCGGCCCCGGTGGTCAGCAGCCCGTTGAGGCCACCGGTCAGGCCCGCCTGAATGAGCGCACCCAGCGGGCCGAGACCCGCCAGCGACCCGCTCAGGGCACCCGAGAGCGCCACGCTGAGCGAGCCGCCCAGCCCGTTGAGCGCCCCACCGATGTCACCGGCCAGCGACACCCCGGTCTGCAGCAACCCGTTGAGGCCCGCACCGAAGCTGGCCACCAGGTTCGCGCCGGTGTTGATCAGCCCGTTGAGGCCCGCACCGAGGGTGGCGGCCAAGGAAGCCGGCAGGCCGAGCAGCGCACCGAGGCCGCTCAGGTTGCCGCTGAGCATCAGCTGCAACGCCGCGTTCAGCGATCCGCCGAGCCCGCTCAGCGCCGCGCCCAGGTTGGCCGCGAAAGATTCGCCGGCCTGCAGCACGCCGTTCAGCCCGGCCCCCAGTTCGGACACGAGCATCCCGCCGGTGTTCAGCAGGCCGTTGAGGCCTCCGCTCAGACCCGCCTCGATGAGCACGCCCAGCGGGCCGAGGCCCGCCAGCGACCCGCTCAGCATGGCCGACAATCCGACGTTGAGCGAGGCACCCAGGTCGTTGAGGGCCGCGCCGATGTCGCCGGCCAGCGATGCCCCGGTCTGTAGGAGCCCATTCAGGCCGGCACCCAGGCTGGCCGCGAAGATGCCACCGGTGTTCAGCAACCCGTTGAGGCCGGTCTGCAGGCTGGCGGCCAAGGACGCCGGCAGGCCGAACAGGCTGGCCAGCCCGGACAGCGAACCGTTGAGGCCGGCGTTGATCGCCGCGCTCAGCGACCCGCCCAGATCGTTCAGCGCCGCGCCCAGGTTTCCGACGAGGGATCCCCCGGTCTGCAGCGCGGCGTTCAGCCCGGCACCCAGGTTCGCCAGGCCGTTCAGGCTGCCGGTGAGGCCGGCCGACAGCGACGCGCCCAACTGGGCCGCCAGGCTGCCGTTCAACAGCGTGTTGAGGGCCGCCCCGGCCTGGGCGCTCAACCCGGCACCGAGGGTCGACAAGGCGGCGCCGCTGCTTTCCAGGGCGGTGCCAAGGCTCACGATGGCGTTGCCGGTCTGGACCAGGCCGGCCCCGACGCCTTGCAGCAAGGCGCCACCGGTCTGCAGGAAGAGCCCGCTGGCCCCGGCGCCGATGGCCGTGCCCAGGGCAGCGCCGAGGCTGCCCGCAAGCCCGGCGCTGATGCTCGTCGACAGCGTCCCGCTGATGTTGGCGCCCAGCCCGGACAGCGCGGCGCCCAGATCCGCGGTCAGAGAGCCGCCGCCCTGCAGCAGCCCGGCGCTGTTGGCGACCTCAGCGCCCACATACGCGGCCGCGCCCCCACTCAACGTGCTGACGAACTCGTTGTGGAAGGCCGCCACTTCGGCGTTCAGCGTCTGATACTGCTGGCCGAATTCGCCGAACAGCGATGCAATCGTTTGCGACACCTCGTCCTGGGCGGCAGGCATCAACGCAGTCGTGGGGGCGGCTATCGCCGAGGCGACCTCGTCGAGGGCCGAACGGATGCCCGCAAGATCCTGGGCTGCAGCTTCTACAAGGTCCGGCACCGCGATTACGAACGACATGTCCATCTCCCCACGCCAATGAACGAAATGTGACTCCACGAGCCCGAATCACCCCTAGGTGAGTCGAAGCCTAGTAGCAGGCCATTTGGCTAAATCGAAAACGCCCGTTTTCGACCGCCTCGCGTGTGCCGTTCAGCGAAGCCTCTGAAGCCGGCCTCCCAAGCGAAAACCGGGCCGTACCTTGGGAGCACCGACCAGGCGGTGCCCAGGTGAGATTTATGTCATACACGAAACGAACGCGGCAGCCAATTGGCGAAACTCTCGAAACACGTTTCTATCAAACGTGTGTCGAACAATATCGCCCCCCGGTGGCAATCGTTCCCCAAATGCCCGGCATGCCAACGGATTTCACACGTAGCAAAGAGCTGCGATCGTAGCGCCCCCGATTCAGAGCGGCAGTGAGATCAGCGGCGGCGGTGCCGCTGCGGCACCGATCGCCTGGGCCAGCTGCTCGGGCGCGTAGTTGACCAGGAACGGCAGGAGGCCGGAGAACGGGGTGCCGCCGACGCCGATGTCGAGCACCACCGGGCCGGCCCCGATGCCGTTGAGCAGAGTGGAGATTGTCACCGTCGCGCTGTAGTAGCCGGGCGGAACGAGCAGTCCGTCCAGCGGGAGGTTGCCGGCGGCACTCACATTCGCGATGTCACCAACCGCGGATCCCGTGATGTTCGACAGGCTCAGCGCGTACGGGAATGTCGCCTGGCCATTGAGGAAGCCGTTGGCGATGACCGCCGGCGCATCGATGAGAGCCGCGATCGCACCCGCGGGGTTGCCGGCTTGAAGCGCCGCGGTGAAGGCCGCGGCACTGGAACCGGCCGCCTCCAGCATGCTGACCGGCGGCCCCAGCACGGCGAGCCCGAACACCACCGGTAGCCCGACCACGTCGTTCAAGGTCGCGCTGACGGGCGGGACCAAACCGCTTTGCAATAGCGACACATCCAGGTACGGGGTGATGCTCGTACTCGTCGCCAGCTGGACGATGTTGGCCATGTTCTGTGCGATGTGACCGGGTATGGCCCAGATCGGCGTCAGGTTGGGGCCGACGCCGGAAAAGACGCTCTGCAAACCGGTCTCCGCGTCCGTCAACCCGGCGGCGTAATTGCCGGCCGAGAAGGCTTGTGATGCCGCCTGGAAGGCCGTGGGCAGGGCCGCCGCGTGCGCCTCGACCGATTGGGCCGCGTTGCCGAAGGCCGTCGCAACGGTCTGGGCGTAGCCCATCTGGTTGATGATGAATTGGCGCAGGAACGGGAAGGGATCGGCCAGCCAGGTCGCCCCGAGGTTCTGCAGGTTGGTCCAGGTGTTGTAGAAGAGCTCTTCGTAGGGGCCGGCGATGCCTGCGAAGTATGGTCCCGCGTCGCCGATGTTGATGTGCAGCAGGCCGGGCAGTAGCGAGTTCGTCAGCCCTGTCAACGTATTCCCAAGGCCCCCGACGAGATTGGGCAGCCCTGGGAGAAGGGAACCGAGGGTGCTGCCAAGGGAGCCCAGGTTGCCAAGCGAGCCAAGGATGCCGGTGAGACCGCCGGTGCCACCCGTCAGGCCGCCAAGAAGGCCGCCGAGCAACCCCGTGCTGCCGGTGAGGCCGCCGAGGATCCCGGTGAGACCGCCGGTGCCTCCCGTGAGGCCGCCGACGAGGCCGCCGAGCAACCCGGTGCTGCCGGTCAGACCGCCGAGCAACCCGGTGCTATCGGTAAGGCCCCCCAAAAGCCCGCTAGATCCGATAACACCACCGAGCACCCCTGTCAGACCGCCGGTGCCTCCGGTACTCGTACCGGTGAGGCCACCGAGAAGCCCGCCCAGCAGGCCGCCGGCGGCCGGGGTGCCGCCGGCCGCGGCCACACCGCCGAGACCCGGCGCACCACCGAGCCCCAGGACCATCTGTGCGGGCGCGTTGACCGCGTTCGCCAGCGTCTGCTCGGCGTTGGCGATCTCGGCGCTCAGATAGGCGCCGGCGCCGGCGTTGATCACGGTGACGAACTCGGCATGAAACGCCTGCGCCTGCGCGCTCAGGGATTGGAATTCCTTGCCGAAATTGCCGAACGTGGCGGCAACGGCCGCGGACACCTCGTCACCGGCCGCCGGCACCACCCCCGTCGTCGGCGCCGCCACGGTCGTCATGGCCTCGGCCAACACCGACCGGATTCCCGCCAGATCCTGGGCCGCCGTCTGGATCATTTCCGGAGCCGCCACCACAAACGACATATTCGTCCCCCATCGATGTAACACCGCTGTCATCCGATGGCCGTCAAGGCAAACCCCAGCTTAATGGCGGGTCAACGCGTTGCCGCCGAAAAATCTCGTTTTCGCCAAGTTTCCCGGGGCGCGGACGCAGGATAAGTACGACCGTAATACGTTGTGCGACTTAGCTTTCGAAGGCCGTCGCGAGTAGTTGGGGCGTGTACTCCGCCAGCGCGGGAATGAGCCCCCCGACGGGTGGGCCGCTGATGGTGACGGTCTGCAGCAGCGACGAACCGGGCAGCGTGGCCGTCGTCGAAAAAGGCTGAAGCGGGGCGAGCAGACCGCTGAAGGGAATATCGGCGACCGCCGGCACTCCGGCGAGCGGCAACCCGACCGGCAGCGTCACCTCGCCGTTGAGGAAGGCGTTGGCGATATTCGCCGGAGCACCGACGAGCGTGGTGAACGCCCCCACTGGGTTTCCGGCTTGCAGAGCACCGAAAAACGCTGTGGTGCTTGACTGCATCGCCAGCGCCGCGTTGACCGGCGCCCCCAGCGCGTCGAATGCCAGCAGCTCTGGCAGGCCGACCCCGATCGCCAGCGACGCATTGGTCTGCGTCAAGGACGTGACCGTCACCGAGATCGGGTCGGCGACGTCGCCGAGCACGTTGGCGGTGCCCAGCGCGAGTCGCGCCGGGATGGCCAAGAGCGGCTGCAGATTTCCACTCTCTACTGCAGTCAAGATCTGCTGCGGGCTGCCGAATTGGGTGGTGAACGTCTGCATCAAGGCGGGCTCGGTCACGGATGTCCAGGTGGTGCCGATGCTCTGCAGGTTGGCATTGGTGTTGGCGAGCAGGCTCTCGTACGGCGCGACGAGCGAGTTCGCGGACGCGGCCGCGTTCGCGACGGCGCCCTGACCCGCGTTCTGCGCGGCGGCCGCGGCGCCGGACTGGACGGCCAGCAACGTATTCGCGGGGGCGTTCACCGCGGCGGTCAGGGTTTGCTGGACGTTGGCCGCCTCGGTGGCGGCGTAGGCGGTGGCGCCGGAACTCAGCAAATTGACGAACTGCTGGTGAAACGCCTGCGTCTGGGCGCTGATCTCCTGGTACTCCTGGCCGAAGGCGCCGAACAGTTGCGCCACCGATGCCGAAACCTCGTCCTGGGCCGCGGCCACCACCCCGGTCGTGGGACCCACAATCGTCGCGCTCGCCTGGCTGAGCGTCGAATGAATGCTCGCGAGGTTTTGTGCTGCCGCCGCCACCGCGTCTGGCGCCGCAACCACAAACGACATCTGCGTCTCCCATCCACCGTTTACCGTTACCGCGCGAAACCTGGGGAGCTTGAGACTACTGTGATTACGTTCACATGTCTGCCGAAATCATGATTTTCGTATGTGCGTGCCCGCGTGAACTTTGAGCCGGCCCGCAGCTGGCGTTCCACGGGCCGTTAACCTGCGCCGATGGCCAGCGCGAGTTGTTCGGGCCCGTAGACCAGCAAACCGGTCGCGAGTCCGCTGATCGGCGTGCCGCCGACAGTCGTGGTGACCGTCCCGATCAACGGGATACCTGTGGCTACGGAGGCGGTGTACGGCGTCGGTGGGACGAGGATTCCGTCCAGCGGGAGGTTGATCGACGCGGGATAGCCGGAAACGTCGAAGGCTATGGGCAGCGTCGACTGACCGTTGAGGAAGGCGTCGGTGACCACGGCCGGTGCATCGATCAATGCGGTGGCCGCCCCCGACCAGTTGCCGGCCCGCACCGCGTCGGTGAAGGCGGTGGTGCTGGCCCCCAGGGCGTTCGCCGCGTTGATCGGCGCCCCGATCGCATCGAGGGCGAGCGCGGTCGGCAGCCCGGCGATGTTGGCCAGGGAGAAGTCGAAGCCGGTCGGAAGGTAGAAGGGAGGGGGCCCGTAAACGACCTGGGCTACCACCAGCGCGGTGAGGGATGTGTCGGTGACCGTGTCGAGCACGTTGGTGACGTTCTGCGAGATCTGGGCCGGGATGGAGCCGTGCGGCAGCAGACTGGTGAGGTACTCCGCCCTCATGCCCGGGATGGCGAGGATCGGCGACAGATCCGCCAGAGCGCCCGTCAGGCGGACATCGGCGGTCAGCGTCCCCGGGAGGCTTCCGGTGGTGCTGACATCCACACCCGTGACGAACAGATTGGTGAATCCTTGCTTCAGGTCGCCCACCGCACCGTTGACGTCGCCCGCCGCCAGGGCCTGGAAAGCCGACTGGAGGGCCGTCGGCAACTGCTGCAGTCCGATGCCGAAGTCGTGGGCGGCGTTCTGCAGGGACGTGGCCCAGATCTGGGCGTAGGCGATCTGGTTGGCGACCAACTGCTGGACGTAGGGCGCCGGATTGAAGGCCAGCAGCGCCTGGACGGCCGCCTGGATGTTCGTCGGCAGGTTGGCCAGCACCGCCGGGAAGTTCTGAACGACGTACTCGATGTCCGCCGCAATCGCGTGCGCGTAGCCCGCCTGGTTGACCAGGAACTGGTGCAGGAACGGCGCGGGGTTCGCCTGCCAGGTGTTGCCGAGGATCTGCAGGTTGTCGACCGTGTGGTTGAACAGCGCCTGGTAGGGGGTGGCGACGGTGGCCAGGCCGGTGACCGCGCCGGTCTGCAGCAGCCCGGAGCCGAGTTGACCGGAGAGCATCGACACCGCACTGCCGTTCTGCACAGCGGTCAGGGCCCCACCGAGGGTCTGACCCACCGAAGTGCCGCCGAGAAGCGAGGCGGCGGACACCGCCCCGCCCGAACCATCCACGGCCCCCAGCAGGTTCTGCGCGGCGTTCGCGGCCTCCGCGCCGAGGTAGGCCCCGGCACCGGCGTTCAGCAAACCGACGAACTGCGAGTGAAAGGCCTGCGCCTGGACGCTGATCGACTGATATTGCTCCCCGAAAGCCCCGAAGGCCGCCGCGATCCCGGCGGACACCTCGTCTTCGGCCGCGGCCAGCACCCCGGTGGTCGGTGCCGCGGCCGAGGCCGTAGCCTGGACCAGCGCATCGTGCAGACCCGCCAGGTCTTGGGCCGCCCCCCGAACCGACTCCGGCGCCACGAGTACAAACGACATGTCCGTCTCCCATCGCCTCGATCGACGGTCACCCGACGGCCGTCCGAGACAATGGATCTTAGGCACACGCGATCTGTCTGCGCAGCAAAACCGACGCCTTTGCGGGGCCCGCGATGGCGCGCCGGGGCGGTTGCCACCCCTCACCACGTATCGAGCCGCGCTGGGCCGGCGCTATCGCCACCCAGTGCGCGGGCCAGGACACCGGTGAGTTGCCCGGTGCCCTGGCCCCACCCGACCTACTGGACGGTGATGATGGGCGCGCCGATGGCCTCGGCCAGTGCCTGCGGGAGGTAGTTCAGCAGGCCGGGAACGATGCCGCCGAAGCTGGTCGTGTCGGTCGGGAGTCCAGGTGGTCCGCCCAGCAAGATCGTGGCGGTTTCGAGCGGGCTGATGATCCCGCCGATCGGAATGATGGTCTGCGACTGCAACCCGAAGAGGTCGAACGGGGGCAGGGTCACGGTCATCTGGCCGTTGAGGAAGCCGTTGGCGACGACGGCCGGGGCATCGAGCACCGCAGCGATGGCACCCGACACGTTCCCGGTCTGCACGGCGCCGACGAATGCACCGACGCTCGATTGCATCGCGTTCCACGTGGTGAGCGGCGAACCGACCAGGTCGAACCCGAGCGTTGCCAGCAGCGGAACGGTGAGGTGGACCGCGGTGGTGGTGTTCAGGTTCGCCACAACCGCCGTATTCGTGAACGTCGTGAGCAGGTTGGTGAAGTTCTGCGCTATCTGAGTGGGGATGGAGGGAGGCAGGAAGTTGACGAAGTTCTGCGCCATCTCGCCCGGGATGTTCAGGATCGGCAGTATGTCTCCCAACGTGCCCGTCGGGTTGACGATGACATATGGGGAGACGAAATCGGCGCCGAGGCCGGTCACGAACAGGTTCTGGAGGCCCTGCTGGACGGCGTTGAGCGCCCCGGTGACGTTGCCCGCGAGCAGATCCTGGAAGGCGGTTTGGAAGGCAGACGGCAGGCCCGCCAGCCCCGTGACGAAGTCCTGGGCTGCGCTTTGCAGGCCGGTGACGACCGTCTGGACATAGCCGATCTGCTGGTTGATGAACTCCTGCACGTAGGGCACCGGATTGAAGGCCAACAGGCCCTGGATGCCCGCCTGGAGGGTCGCCGGCAGGTTGGCCAACTCGGTGGGCAGGTTGACGAGACCGGTCCCGATCGCCGTGGCGATCGACTGCGCGTAGCCGACCTGGTTGTTGACCAACTGATGCAGGAAGGGGAACGGGTTATTGATCGTCGTGGTGGCGATGGTTTGCAGGTTGCCCAACGTGTTGGAGACCAGCGTGTCGTAGGGGCCGACGATCTGGTTGGCGAAGACGTTCGCGCTGGTGATCAGCCCGGGCACCCCGCCGGTGGCGAGGGCCTCGAGTTGAGTCCCGAACCCGTTGACGGCGCCCGAAACACCTTGCACGCCGGTCTGAACCGCACCCGACAACGACGCGGGAGCACCGAGAATCGCCGACGAGACGCCGCTGACGTCGGCCTGCACCGCGGCCACCGCGCCATTGAGGCCGGCACTGACCGATCCGCCGAATTGCCCGACGGCCGCCTCGACACCGCCGAGCGAGCCCCCGAGGGTTCCGCCGATGTTGCCGACGATGCCGCCGTTGAGCAGCGTCTGCCCGGCGTTGACGGTCTCGGCCGCCGCGTAGGCACCCGCGCCGGCGTTCATCATCTCGACGAACTGTGCGTGGAACACCTGCGCCCGGGCGCTCAGCGCCTGGAATTCCTGGCCGACGTTGCCGAACAGCGAAGCGACCGCCAGCGATACCTCGTCCTGCGCCGCGCTGGCAATCCCCGTAGTCGGAAACGCCGCCGTCGACGCCGCCTCCGCCAGCGACGAACGAATACCCGCCAAATCCGTGGCGGCACCCGCCACCAGATCCGGTGCCGCGATCACAAACGACATATCAATCTCCTTGACTCAGTGCCCGATGACCAGCGGTCAACCCGCTGTTCGACGTGAGAATAATACACCAGACACTACTTGCGGGTAATATTTGCTTACTTTTCTCGTGAAGGCGTGAAAAATATTGCCGGAGAGCATTTTACGGTATGCCAACGGCCGCCGCCGCAGTTGCGGGGGCGTTACTTCCCATGCCTGCCCGGAAGCAGATGACCGACGGTCTTCCAGGCGAGCATTGATATTACTCACAAGTACATTACTTGCAAGTAAGCGGCCCCACATCCACAGGAGGCCCCAAGGCGCCGAGGCACTTAACCACGACGCCGCACGGCGGTTTCGTGCCGCCCGGGCCTAGGTGGCTGGTGTCGAACGGCCATTGTGGGGGCGCTGGTTGACCGGTCGGGCTATTGGGCGATGCTCGTGTGGTCGTGAGCGGTTCCTAGCTCAGGTGAATTCGGTTGTCGGGATTGGCGATTCCGTTGCTTGGCTGGTCTACAGGCGGTCCTGGTGGGCCGGTTGGCATCGCCGACCGGCCTCAGGTCGTGGCGGCGGCCCAGTTTGCGCCTTCCCGGTGTAATCCGAGCACACCCAGGCGTGCGAGGTTGATCGCGGCGGCCAGCAGGGAGAAATCGGCGGCGACCTTGGTGGTGCCGCGCACGCGCGCACGGCGGCCGCCGTGGCGGCGGCGCATCAGGTGGCCGATCTTGCGTTCCACTTTCGGCCGGGTGGCCTTGTAGTCGGCGACCCAGCCCGGATCTGCTTGGGTGGTGCGAGCACGGGTGAGTTCGGCCTCGTAGCGGCTGATCGCGATGGTGCGCCCGGCGGTTGAGCTGGTGCACTGCTCGGCCAGTGGGCAGCAGGCGCAAGCCGGGCCGAACACCGCGTTGCCGCCGCCGCCCTTGGCCGGGCGGATCGGCACGGTCACCGCGCCCGGGCAGGTGACCGTGCCGACGTCGAGGTCGATGACGAAGCGGTCCTTGGCGTAGCGGCCACCCGGCGCGGTCGGTGGCTGCACCTTGGTGAAGATTTCCGCGCCCGCGGTTTCCAACACGGCCAGCAGTTTGCCCGCACCGTAGGCGGCGTCGCCGTAAACCGCCGGGCATCGCTGGTCTTGGGCTCCGCACACGCTGGGGGCGCTCCCGTCGCCATCACCATCACCGACCGCGCTGGCCGCGGTCGTCGTGCCAGCACTTGCACCGAGGCTCGAGTCGTCCTGAGGATCAACGCAATCTCCGTCGGCGGTGTTGGTGTCGCTGGTCACCGGAGTGGGTAGGTCGCCGGCCAGCAGGTCGGTGGCGGGTTGGGCGTCGCCGGCGTTGCCGGCGGTGACTTCGGTGGCGGTGATGATCTCGGCGTCGGG
This sequence comes from Mycobacterium cajalii, assembly GCF_045809005.2. Classification (NCBI taxonomy): domain Bacteria; kingdom Bacillati; phylum Actinomycetota; class Actinomycetes; order Mycobacteriales; family Mycobacteriaceae; genus Mycobacterium; species Mycobacterium cajalii. The sequence continues at coordinate 2,735,842 of NZ_CM141436.1, read as the reverse complement.
GTCGATCGCGATGTGACCCTTGTATCCGTCGAAACCCCGCGCGGAGGTCTTGTGGCCGTGGCGTGCCTGCGGGTCCACCGTGGAGATCACCCGATCGGCGGCCACACGGCGCGCGATGCGGAATATCCCGTCGGCGGCGTCTTGGTCGAGGTCCTGGCCGACCACGGTGGCCAACAGTTTGGCCGCCTTGTCCACCTCGGGCTTCAGCGCCTGCTCATCCAGGCAGGCCAGCAGCGCAGACGCGTCGCGGGCCAGCGCGTCCACCAGCGCCTCGCGCGCCGCCACGTCGTCGTAGTCACACACCGGTTTGCCGGCGCTGACGTAGTCGTCGTCGCGGGACAGCCGCGCCCGCAGCGCGGGTTGCAGCTCCGCGCCGGCGACCGCCAGCAGTCCCCGGATCGCCGAGCGGATCAATGTGACCGTGTCCATGGTGGCCACCGCGTCATACAGCGGGGTCGAGTCCAGCACCCGCTTACGGCCCACCAGCCCGGCCGCCTTGGCCGCTTGCAGGGTGACCTCAAAGATCCGGTCCGGGCGATCCGAGCGGGCCAGCCTCGCGCGCATGTCCACCAACACGGTGTGCACAAACCCCGGATAATCGAAGTCCAGCCCGCCCGCGGCATACTTCCACCGCGCGTCGAACGCGAACCGATCCACCGCCTCCCGATCCGAAAGCCCCTCGATGCGCTGCAACACCATCACCACCGCCACAATCATCGGCGGCACGCTGCGCCGGCCGACATCGGTGAACAAGTCGGCGAACATTTCATCGCCGAACAAGTTGAAGCACTCCCGGTGCAGCACGCTGTAAATCGAGTCCGGCGCCACCCGGCCCTCGCAGAAATCCACCGTCGACCGCCACAAATCCGCCTGTTTCGGCGTCAAACCCAAACTCACCCAACCATTCTCGCCGACCGCACCCGATTACCCGGTCAACGCCACGCGAAAAACACCAGCCACCTAGACGGTATGGGCAGGCTGGGGCCTCACTGCATGTGAACGTGGGTTGCCGACAGGAATCAGGTCCTGGCCGGTAGAGCCACAAGATGTAGGAGGCCCCAGTGAAACGTCATCGTACGAGTGTTGGTTTGGATGTGCACGCACGATCAGTGGTCGCGTGCGCCTTGGACGGGGACACCGGGGAGGTGTTCGAACGGCGATTGACCCCGGACTATCGGGATGTCCTGGACTGGCTGCGGTCGCTGCCGGGCAGGGTGGCGGTGACGTATGAGGCGGGGCCAACCGGGTTCGGGTTGGCCCGGTTTCTGCTGGCCGCAGGGGTGATGTGTCTGGTGGCTGCGCCGTCGAAGCTGCAGCGCCCATCAGGGGATCGGGTCAAGACCGACGCCCGTGATGCCGCGCATCTGGCCCGGTTGCTGCATCTGGGACAAATCGTGGCGGTCACGATTCCCAGCGCGGATCAGGAAGCAGCCCGCGATCTGGTGCGCGCCCGTGAGGACTGCCGCGGCGATCTGATGAGTTCCCGGCACCGGGTATCGAAACTGCTGCTGCGCCAAGGGATCATCTACTCCGGCGGGCGGACTTGGACCGGTAAGCACGAGGCATGGCTACGGGCGCAACGCTTCGAAGCCACCCCATTGCAGCTGGCTTACGACACCGCCCTGGATACGATGCTGGCCACCGTTGATCGCCGCGACCGACTCGATGCCGCGATCGCCGAACTGGCCGCCGACAGTGCCTACACGCCGGTGGTCACGCGGTTGGGCTGCTTGCGTGGGGTCTCGACGTTGACCGCGTTCGGGCTGGCGGTCGAGATCGGTGACTGGGGCCGGTTGACCGGGCGCTCAATCGGGGCCTACCTCGGGCTGGTGCCATGCGAGTACACGTCGGGGAATTCACGCTCGCAGGGATCGATCACCAAGACCGGCAACGGCCATGCCCGCCGACTGTTGATCGAAGCGGCCTGGCACCACCGTCAACCGTATCGGCCCGGGGTAGATCTGCGGCGGCGCTGGGATGCCGCCAGCCCGACAGCACGGGCGCGGGGGCAACAGGCCAACCGGCGCCTGCACCACCGCTGGGCGTCCTTCGATGCCCGCAAGAAGCGTCCCGTGGTCGCCAACACCGCCATTGCCCGGGAACTGGCCGGCTGGTGCTGGTCGCTGGCTGTGCTCGACACCTGAGCACCGGCCCATAACTGTCCGAACAACCCGGTGGTGGCGGCAGCGCCTGGGAGTGACCCGCGAACGCCCTATGAGCAATCATGTTGCAGTGCAGTCTGATTACGCTCGATCTCTAGACCCGCGATCCACTCCAGCAGAACAGTCCGTCCTGCGGTAACCAACCCGCGCATATCAGACCCTGATTTTTCAGCCGGCTTGTGATGATCTTGTTTTCGGTGATCGGGTCGGTGACGGCTGCGCTGTTGGGACGCGCTGACGGGGTTGGAAGCTGTTGGGCGATGGCGTAACTGGGTGCGCACACGGCTGCGGCGGCGGGGTAACCGGTTTCGGGCGTGGCCGATCGCGGTGTGAGGTTCGGGATGTGTTGCGAGGGTGTGCTTTTAGGTGCGGGTGGCGGTCAACCGAAGGCTGGTAGTGCCCGGATGCGGTGCAGCGCCGCGATGAACGCCTGCAGGTGCGGGTAGGCGGCGCCGAAGCGCAGATGCAGGCGCCGGCCGTGGCGCACCAGCCGGGCGGCGACGTTGAAAAACGCCAGGCGTAGTCGTTTGCCGCGCGCTCGACGTACCGTGCGGGGTAGCGCCAGGGTGCGCAACCACAGCGCGATGTTGTGGGCGAGCGCGGCAGCGTGCCAGTACAGCCAGTTACCGAAGAACGATTGCACCGGGGCGTGGATCATCCCGAAGTCGTTCTTGAGCGCCCGGATGGTGTCCTCGGGGATACCACCGCGCAGCCGGTGATGCGCCTCGACCTCGGCTGCGCTGAGCCGCTCGGCAGAAACGTTGGTGATGATCGCGTGCAACCGCCAGCCATCCAGGTCATCGAAGGCCAACTGGTCACCGCACCCTTTGGGTTGACGGCGCACGATCAACCGCACGCTGCGCCCGAGCAACGTAGTGGTGGTCTGGGCGATCTGGCTGCCTTTGTCGGTCTCATGCCCCAACGCCGCAACCCATGCCGTGCCCGGATCGGTTGCCAGGGCGTGAATTACGGCCGCGACCGGCTTGTACTGTTTGACCGTGACCGAGTAGTCCGCGTCGTGGCGTTCGGCCGCCTCGATCACCTGCTGCTGATAGCCCGCCGAGTCGACCCGCAGCCACAACCGGTACTTACCGCGGCAACCGGCCGGGATCGCACTGACACACTCATCGATGAAGCTACCCATCGCCCGACCGTCGTTGGCCGCCCCGCCCCGGGCCCGCAGTGCGAGCACATCCCCGGTCTCCCCGCACACCCCCACCAGCGGGGACAGGGCGGTTTGTCCGGTACGCGAAAACGCGCTGCCTTCTTTGCCCGGCCCGTAGGTGGCCACCCGGGTGGCGTCGGGGTCGATGGTGAGCCGATCGCCCTCAGGGGCGGCGCCGGCCGCCCAGGCTCGACGCAGCATCACCCGGTTGACCGCGGCGGCCTTGACCACCCGACCCAAATCCGCACCCGCCAAAAACCGCCACAACGTAGGTACCGACGGCAACGCGTTGGTCCCGCGCAGCACCGTGGTTGCCGGGTCGGCCAGTAACGCCCGATCACTCAAGAAGTCCCCACCGGCCAGCAGTGTCTCGGTCAGCGCCCGGTAGCACTGCCCACCGGTGTAGCCACCCGGCCCGATCGGGCGCAGCCCACGCCGATCGGCCTCGGCGACCACGTTGAGCCGGTCCAGCAGCGGACCCCATAACGCGACCCCCGCCACCGGCGTCAGATCGTCCTCCGACGCGGCAACCACCGGGTGCGGCACGGCGCGCTGCGGACTCGCCAGCACCACATCATCGACATCGAACAACAAACCGGTAGCATTCACCTCGCGGGTGCCCTTCTGCTCGGGACAGCATGACTGTTGACACCATGATTTTCCCTTGCACGAAGGGCACTTTCGCATCACGACACGGCGATCACCCCACACCAGGCTGAAAAATCAGGGTCAGACTTGACGACGCGTCGACAAACGACACGCTCGCCACCACAGAGTCCCCGTTCGGTCAACGGAAGCGGCGTCCCCGGCGACGGTCGAGGACGCCGCTTCCCCCTGCCCCTTGACAAACTTCACTCCATATCAGGGCGTGTCCCGTAACCGTTTGGTGAGTTGCGTGGCAGTGTTCGTTGGATGTCGCGGTTGCAGGTGTTGTCCGATGAGATGTGGGCTCTGGTTGAGCCGTTGATGCCAGTGGCTTCGGCCAAGGGCGGCAGGCCGTTTCGTGACCACCGCACGGTGGTCGAGGCGATTATCTGGCGGTATAGGACCGGCTCGCCGTGGCGCGATCTGCCCGAGCAATTTGGCGCGTGGAAAACCGCGTGGCGCCGTCATGACCAGTACAGCAAAGACGGCACGTGGGACGCGATCTTGGCTGCAGTGCTCAGCGTCGCCGCCGACGCCGATCTGATCGACTGGGCGGTCAGTGTCGATTCCACGGTCAACCGGGCGCATCAGCACGCCACGAACCTCCCGCGCGACACAGGGGGCACCGTCGAATTACAAGAATTTGTCCGAAGAGCCGGCTGACCACGGCATTGGCCGTTCCCGCGGCGGGCTGAGCACCAAAATCCATCACCTCGTCGATGGGGCAGGGATGCCTCTGGTAGTCCTGACTGCGCCCGGCCAGGCCGGCGACGCCCCGATGTTTCCGATCCTGATGGGCCACCTGAAGGTGGCCAGCAGCAAACCGGGTCGCCCGCGTACGCGTCCGGACAAAGTTCGCGGCGACAAGGCATACTCGTCGAAAGCCATCCGCGAACTGTTGCGTAGTAAGGGCATCACAGCGGTGATCCCGCAGCCCGATGACCAGATCGCCAACCGCCGGCGCCGAGGAAAAAACGGCGGGCGCCCACCAGTCTTTGATGCCGAGGACTACAAGGGCCGCAACGTCGTTGAACGCGGATTTCAACGCTGCAAGCAATGGCGCGGAATCGCCACACGATACGACAAGCACAACCTCAACTACCGCGGCGGCGTTGTCCTCAACGCGATCGTCGCCTGGCTCAAACGGTTATGGGACACGCCCTGATATGGAGTGAAGTTTGTCAAGGGGCAGGGGGAAGCGGCGTCCTCGACCGTCGCCGGGGACGCCGCTTCCGTTGACCGAACGGGGACTCTGTGGTGGCGAGCGTGTCGTTTGTCGACGCGTCGTCAAGTCTGACCCTGATTTTTCAGCCTGGTGTGGGGTGATCGCCGTGTCGTGATGCGAAAGTGCCCTTCGTGCAAGGGAAAATCATGGTGTCAACAGTCATGCTGTCCCGAGCAGAAGGGCACCCGCGAGGTGAATGCTACCGGTTTGTTGTTCGATGTCGATGATGTGGTGCTGGCGAGTCCGCAGCGCGCCGTGCCGCACCCGGTGGTTGCCGCGTCGGAGGACGATCTGACGCCGGTGGCGGGGGTCGCGTTATGGGGTCCGCTGCTGGACCGGCTCAACGTGGTCGCCGAGGCCGATCGGCGTGGGCTGCGCCCGATCGGGCCGGGTGGCTACACCGGTGGGCAGTGCTACCGGGCGCTGACCGAGACACTGCTGGCCGGTGGGGACTTCTTGAGTGATCGGGCGTTACTGGCCGACCCGGCAACCACGGTGCTGCGCGGGACCAACGCGTTGCCGTCGGTACCTACGTTGTGGCGGTTTTTGGCGGGTGCGGATTTGGGTCGGGTGGTCAAGGCCGCCGCGGTCAACCGGGTGATGCTGCGTCGAGCCTGGGCGGCCGGCGCCGCCCCTGAGGGCGATCGGCTCACCATCGACCCCGACGCCACCCGGGTGGCCACCTACGGGCCGGGCAAAGAAGGCAGCGCGTTTTCGCGTACCGGACAAACCGCCCTGTCCCCGCTGGTGGGGGTGTGCGGGGAGACCGGGGATGTGCTCGCACTGCGGGCCCGGGGCGGGGCGGCCAACGACGGTCGGGCGATGGGTAGCTTCATCGATGAGTGTGTCAGTGCGATCCCGGCCGGTTGCCGCGGTAAGTACCGGTTGTGGCTGCGGGTCGACTCGGCGGGCTATCAGCAGCAGGTGATCGAGGCGGCCGAACGCCACGACGCGGACTACTCGGTCACGGTCAAACAGTACAAGCCGGTCGCGGCCGTAATTCACGCCCTGGCAACCGATCCGGGCACGGCATGGGTTGCGGCGTTGGGGCATGAGACCGACAAAGGCAGCCAGATCGCCCAGACCACCACTACGTTGCTCGGGCGCAGCGTGCGGTTGATCGTGCGCCGTCAACCCAAAGGGTGCGGTGACCAGTTGGCCTTCGATGACCTGGATGGCTGGCGGTTGCACGCGATCATCACCAACGTTTCTGCCGAGCGGCTCAGCGCAGCCGAGGTCGAGGCGCATCACCGGCTGCGCGGTGGTATCCCCGAGGACACCATCCGGGCGCTCAAGAACGACTTCGGGATGATCCACGCCCCGGTGCAATCGTTCTTCGGTAACTGGCTGTACTGGCACGCTGCCGCGCTCGCCCACAACATCGCGCTGTGGTTGCGCACCCTGGCGCTACCCCGCACGGTACGTCGAGCGCGCGGCAAACGACTACGCCTGGCGTTTTTCAACGTCGCCGCCCGGCTGGTGCGCCACGGCCGGCGCCTGCATCTGCGCTTCGGCGCCGCCTACCCGCACCTGCAGGCGTTCATCGCGGCGCTGCACCGCATCCGGGCACTACCAGCCTTCGGTTGACCGCCACCCGCACCTAAAAGCACACCCTCGCAACACATCCCGAACCTCACACCGCGATCGGCCACGCCCGAAACCGGTTACCCCGCCGCCGCAGCCGTGTGCGCACCCAGTTACGCCATCGCCCAACAGCTTCCAACCCCGTCAGCGCGTCCCAACAGCGCAGCCGTCACCGACCCGATCACCGAAAACAAGATCATCACAAGCCGGCTGAAAAATCAGGGTCTGATATGCGCGGGTTGGTTACCGCAGGACGGACTGTTCTGCTGGAGTGGATCGCGGGTCTAGAGATCGAGCGTAATCAGACTGCACTGCAACATGATTGCTCATAGGGCGTTCGCGGGTCACTCCCAGGCGCTGCCGCCACCACCGGGTTGTTCGGACAGTTATGGGCCGGTGCTCAGGTGTCGAGCACAGCCAGCGACCAGCACCAGCCGGCCAGTTCCCGGGCAATGGCGGTGTTGGCGACCACGGGGCGCTTCTTGCGGGCATCGAAGGACGCCCAGCGGTGGTGCAGGCGCCGGTTGGCCTGTTGCCCCCGCGCCCGTGCTGTCGGGCTGGCGGCATCCCAGCGCCGCCGCAGATCTACCCCGGGCCGATACGGTTGACGGTGGTGCCAGGCCGCTTCGATCAACAGTCGGCGGGCATGGCCGTTGCCGGTCTTGGTGATCGATCCCTGCGAGCGTGAATTCCCCGACGTGTACTCGCATGGCACCAGCCCGAGGTAGGCCCCGATTGAGCGCCCGGTCAACCGGCCCCAGTCACCGATCTCGACCGCCAGCCCGAACGCGGTCAACGTCGAGACCCCACGCAAGCAGCCCAACCGCGTGACCACCGGCGTGTAGGCACTGTCGGCGGCCAGTTCGGCGATCGCGGCATCGAGTCGGTCGCGGCGATCAACGGTGGCCAGCATCGTATCCAGGGCGGTGTCGTAAGCCAGCTGCAATGGGGTGGCTTCGAAGCGTTGCGCCCGTAGCCATGCCTCGTGCTTACCGGTCCAAGTCCGCCCGCCGGAGTAGATGATCCCTTGGCGCAGCAGCAGTTTCGATACCCGGTGCCGGGAACTCATCAGATCGCCGCGGCAGTCCTCACGGGCGCGCACCAGATCGCGGGCTGCTTCCTGATCCGCGCTGGGAATCGTGACCGCCACGATTTGTCCCAGATGCAGCAACCGGGCCAGATGCGCGGCATCACGGGCGTCGGTCTTGACCCGATCCCCTGATGGGCGCTGCAGCTTCGACGGCGCAGCGACCAGGCACAGCACTCTGGCCGCCAGCAGAAACCGGGCCAACCCGAACCCGGTTGGGCCCGCCTCATAGGTCACTGCCACCCGACCTGGCAGCGACCGCAGCCATTCCAGGACATCCTGATAGTCCGGGGTCAACCGCCGTTCGAACACCTCACCGGTGTCAATGGCCAAGTAGAAGTCCCCGCTGGTGGCCAGATAGAAGTCCCCGCCCCGTGCGGTAATTCTCAGGTTGGCTGGGGGTTCTCCTTCCGGTGTTGGGCGTCTTTCATTCGGTAGGACTGGCCGTCGGTGATGACGACGGTGGCGTGGTGCAGGAAGCCGATCGAGGATGCTGACGGCGGTGGTCCGCTGGGGCAGGAAGCGGCCCCATTCCTCGAACGGCCAGTGTGATCCGATGGCCAGGGATCGGCGTTCGTATGCGCCGGCGACGAGGCGGAATAGCAGTTGTGTGCCGGTGTCGTCGAGCGGGGCGAAGCCCAGTTCGTCGAGGACGATGAGATCAACCCGCAGCAGGGATTCGATGATCTTGCCGACGGTGTTGTCGGCCAGACCGCGGTAGAGGGTTTCGACGAGGTCCGCGGCGGTGAAGTAGCGGACCTTGTGCCCGGCGTGCACGGCGGCTACCCCGAGCCCGATCAGGGTGTGGCTCTTGCCCGTACCTGCGGGCCCGATTATCGCCAGGTTGGCTTGTGCGCGAACCCATTCCAGACTGGAGAGGTAGTCGAACACCTTCGGCTGGATGGAGGATGCGGCGACGTCGAAGGATTCGAGGGTCTTGATGAGGGGGAATCCGGCGGCCTTGAGCCGGTTGAAGACGTTGGAGGCATCCCGTGCCGCCAGTTCGGTCTCGACCAGGGTTCGCAGTACCTCCCCGGGGGTCCAGCGTTGCGTCTTTGCCGTGATCAGGACCTCGGGTGCGGTGCGGCGGATCGCGGCGAGCTTGAGCCGCCGTAGACCGGCGTCGAGATCGGCGGCCAGTACTGGAACACTCAATGGTGCAACCACTTTGGCCGCCTTCGCTGGTGTGGTAGTCATGAGGTCACACCCCCGTCGACCACCGAGGTGACCTTGTAGGCCTCCAGCGAACGGGTCGGGGCCACTGGTAGGTCCAGGATCAACGCATCCCCGGCCGGGCGGGGTTGTGGTGTTCCGGCACCGGCGGCCAGGATGGACCGCACGTCGGCGGCGCGGAACCGCCGGAATGCCACCGCGCGGCGCAACGCCGCGACCAAGGCGTCGGTACCGTGTGCGGCACCCAACCCGAGCAGGACCTCCAACTCCGAGCCCAAGCGGGTATTGCCGATCGCCGCGGCGCCGACCAAGAATGCCTCGGCGTCGGCGCCCAATGCGCAGAACTGTTTCTCGACAGCTGTTTTCGGTCGTGGACCACGACTGGGTGCCGGGCGCGGCCCGTCGTAGTGATCGTCGAGGATCGACGCCGATCCGGGGGCGCCGAGTTCGTGTTCGGCCACGATCACCCCCGTTGCGGGTTCCACCAGGCACACCGCACCGTGATCGAGCACCACGGCCACCTGGGTGCCGATCAGCCGGGTGGGCACCGAGTAGCGGGCCGATGCGTATCGGATGCACGACAGCCGGTCGACCTTGCGCAGCACCGAGGGCGCCCCGATCTGCAGGCGCAGCGACGGCAACGGCCCCAACAGTTCCCGTTCGATCAGCAGCCGCTCCTCGGGGACTGCGCAGATCTCCGAGTGCACCGAGGTGTTGACCTCGACACACCAGGCTTTGGCGGCGGTGTTGGCGGCCCGCAGATCCACCGGCACCCCAGTGATCGCGGCCTCGGTGAGCAACGGGACCGCGAGATCGCGTTGGGAGTAACCGCACAGGTTCTCCACGACGCCCTTCGATTGCGGATCCTCGGCGTGACAGAAATCGGGTGCGAATCCGTAATGCGTTGCCACACGGATGTATTCGGAGGTGGGAATGACCACGTTGGCGACCACACCGCCCTTCAAGCAGGCCATTCGGTCGGCCAGCACCTTGGCTGGGACACCGCCGATCCCAGCCAACGCCTCGGCGATCAACGCCAACGTCGTGGACGCTCGTTGATCAGTGGCGAACGCCGCGAAGCGCCACCGGGAGAACGCCAGCACCGCGCAGAACAGGAACAACCCCGGCGCAGCCTCAGCCCAGTCGATCACCAGATACTCACCCGGTGACCACACCCCCGGTCGGCGGCCACGGTGATGTTCGTTGCGCCACAACACCTTCGCCTTTGCGACCAAGCGGCGGAAGTTACGTGCCGAACCGTCGTAGCCTGCGGCCCGAGCGATCGGCAACATCCGCTTAGCCTGAATCCGTGGATCAGTGATTTCGTGGTGTCGTGGGGTTGATTTTTGCACGGTTGGGGCGGTTCGGGGTGTTGTGGGTATGAGTGATCCGCTGGCCTGCACCAGCTTTTCCTTGTTGCGGGGTTCCTCGGGTCGGGCCTGGGAGGGCAGATGGGCAGGGGATGTGATAGTTATCCTGCTCGTGGGATCGCGGGCCTATAGCCGATGGTGTTGTTCCACAGCGTTTTCCATCCGTTTTGCCACGGCCAGTGCGCGGGCAGGTGCAGCATCGGTTTGCGGGCCGGGGCGGCGAAGCGGGCCGGGATGTTGACCAGGTCGCGGCGCAGGGTGGCGCCGCGGGCCACGGCGTGATGGCCACCAGCGAGGGTGCCTGCGGCGCGCAGCAGGTTATGGGCGATCACCGCGGCCGCCAGCCAGGCGCAGTTGGCGGCGAACAGCCCGGAAGGGATGTGAGCCAGCGGGCCGTCGATCACATCGGCGAAGGTGGTTTCGATGACGGCGTGGCCCCGGTGGGTGATATCGGCCTCGGTAACCGGCAGTTCGGAGTTGGTGACAAACGGGTGATGGCGCCACACCGGAAACAACGCATCGGGGTAGCGGGCGTCTTTGACCCGGCGCACCACCAGCCGCACCGTCAGCGTGCGGCCAGAGCCCAACCGCACGGTGTAGGGCGTTTCGGCGACTTGGGCATCCGAGATCAGCGTCCCCGTGTCGGGGTCGGTCACCGCGCCGGGGTAGTGCACCGGGGTGTAGGCGGCTTCGTCGATGGCTGCGATCGCAGCGTTGATGCGTTTGTTGCGGCTGATCGACAAGGAGAATTCGGCACCTTGGGCCACGCACGTGGTGATCACCTTCTTGGTGCCAAACGCCGAGTCGCCGCGCACCATGATCGCCCCAGCGGCCCCGCAGGCGCGGGCGGTGCCGATGGCCACCGTGATCTGGGAGGCGGCCGCGCGCCCGGAGGCGGCCTTGCCGCTGCGCAGCCTGGCCTCGGCGATCACCGGTGCGGCCTGCGCGGTGGAGATGGTAGTGATCTGCGGTGAGAGGCCTTTGCGCAGCAGCGCGCGGCTGGCGATCTTGGCGTGCCCGAAGCTGGCGCCCTGCTTGGCTTTCCCGTAGACCGGGCGCAGCAGCGAGTCGATGTCGACAAAAGCGCGTTGCTCGATGCCGGGTAACAGCGGTACCCGCGCCGCGAGCGCCACCAGATGGGCTCGACCTACCGCAGCGAGTTGGTTGGCGTGCCCGAAAGTGAACTCGCGCAGAAAGATCCCCAACGTGGAGGGCGCATACACCTCGTCGAACACCCGCGGGGTGCCGCCCGCGCGCAGCACGCCGGCATCGTCGATGCTGTCCGCGCCGCACATCATGCCCGCGATGATCGAGGTCAGCTTGCCGGCCGGATTCACCGCCCCCGACGCCACCCGAGTCGACGGCAGCTGCACGTGTTCGCCGATCAACTCCGAAAGACCGGCCTGCTCAGCTAGGTCCAACACCGGCACCAGCCCGGCCGCCGATACCAGATTCTGCTCGTCAAAGACCGCCGAGTCGGCGGTGAACGTATACGATGAGTGCATCGAAAGTGCCTTCTTGAACTCTGGACAAATACGACGTAAGCACTCGTATTATCCCAGTTCAGAAGGCGCTTTCGCTGTTCACACGCCGATCAAATCACCGGCCCATCCACGGATTCAGGCTTAGCCGACATCCGGCCTTGAGACTTTTCAACACGTTCGGCGACCAGTTCGGTCACCGCATCGAAGTTGTGGGTCCGCTCAACCCGCGGCGGTGACGGTACACCGGCCTGGTCGGCTTCGAACTTGTCCACGACGCGTTTGACGGTCTTGGGAGTGGTGCCGCAGATGTCGGCGGCGCCCCGATACGACCCAACTTGCTGATAGGCAGAAATGATGTCCATGCGTTCCTTCGCAGACTTCAATGGAACTCCCCGGTGGTGACGATGAGTGGTTGGCACCTTCACCGTCACCACCGGGGCCCGCAGTTCCTGATCGACACGACGAACACGGGGCGGGGACTTTTATCTGGCCACCAGCGGGGACCTCCACTTGGCCACCAGTGGGGACTTTCTCATGGCCACGGACAACCGGTGTCCCCATCCAAAGCGCACCCGACCACTGATCGTGCGTGCACATCCAAACCAACACTCGTACGATGACGTTTCACTGGGGCCTCCTACATCTTGTGGCTCTACCGGCCAGGACCTGATTCCTGTCGGTAACCCACGTTCACATGCAGTGAGGCCCCAGCCTGCCCATACCGTCTAGCCCCCGCCCTCCGAAACAGCGGCGGTGGAACGACCTGAGCCGCGGGCCCTGGACGCCCGCCCGGATGGTCGCCGACAGATGGGCAAACTCGGTGAACAGATTCCGGAGGCGGCTCCGGACGCAGCGGCGATCACCCGACCATCGCCGACCCGGTTGTTGACGGAGAGGTTCAGCAACAGAAACGGGTTTGCCATCGGTGCTGCCGATCGCCTGCAGGTTGCCGATCTCAGCACGGGGCAGCGCCTTGGACGCCAGAAGGTGTTCGTGTCGGCGATCCCGGCAAAGCCGGGGTGTCTCTCCACCGGATGACCACCGCGACGCAGTGACCGACGCAAGCCCGAGGTTGTCGTTTGCTATCTACAAGCAATCGCACTTGTACAGACCATCCGAATGCCCTTGAATCTCAACCTGATCCGATGGCTAATCCCGGCCGGCGTCTTTGCTGCGCCGCGTCAGGCGCGCAGTTCGGCGCCGACGCGTTCGGCGGCACACCGCACCGCGGCGTCGCGGGCGGCGCTGGCGTCGTCTTCGGTCAGCGTGCGGTCCGGTGCCCGGAAGCGCAGCGCGAACGTCAGCGACTTGCAGTCCTCGCCGACCTGCGGACCCGTGAAGACGTCGAAAAGCTGGATGTCCTCGAGCAATTCGCCAGCGCCCTCCCGTACCGCGTCGGCGACCGCCGCCGCCGGCACGTGCGCCGGCACGACCAGGCTGACGTCCTGGAACACCGCCGGGAACGGCGAGACCCGCGGCGCCGGGAACGCGTCGACGATGGGAATCGCATCCATGTTCAACTCCATCGCACAGGTGCCCCTGGGCAGTCCCGCCCGCTCGACCACGGCGGGATGCAACTGGCCCGCGTGGCCGACGACGGTGCCCCTGACGAGCACCTCGGCGCACCGGCCGGGATGCCACGGCGGGCGCTGGGCCGCCCGCAGCGTCACCTCGATACCGCTGGCGCGCAGCACGATTCGTACCGCCTCGAACGCGTCGGCCGCCTCGACCCGCCGGCCGGGCCCCCATGGGCCCCGCGGTTCCCGCAGGCCGGTCAGCACCGCCGCGACGTGCTGGGGTTGCCGCGGCAGCGACGCGTCCAGCAGGGCGATCTCAGTATCGGTCGGGCGCCGGTGCACGGGGATGAGCTCCACGGCGCGCGTCTGTTCGGTGGGCTGGACCACTTGGGCGATGGCGAACAGTGCGGTGTCGACAAGACCGCGGGATACATTGCGCCCCAACGCTTCCAGCAGCGCGGGCAGCAAGGTGGTGGCCAGGTGCGGACGGTCGGCCTCGAGCGGGTTGAGCACGTGCGTGGTCGCACGCCGGGGGTCGTCGTCGGGCAGCCCCCACAGGTCGAAGACGCCGGCCGGCAGGAACGGCGTCGGCAGGATCTCGACGTAGCCGGACTGGGCCAGCGACCTCCCGATCGCACGGCGGCGCCGCTGCGCCGCGGTCAGCCCCCGGCCCGCGGGCGCCGACGGCAGCACCGACGGAATGGCCTCGAGACCCTCCAGCCGCAGCACCTCCTCGACGAGGTCGGCGGGCAGCACCAGGTCCGGCCGCCAGCTCGGCGGCGTCACGGTCAGCGCACCGTCCCCGTCGGTCACCAGCGCGCCGACCTGCGTCAGCCGCCGGGCGGTGGTACCCGGGGGGTACGTGACGCCGGCGAAACGGTCCGGCAGGTCGGCGGCGATCCGGATCGGCGGTGGTGCCCAGCGCTCACAGGGCGGATCACCACGCCAGTCCGTCAAAGCGTCGGACACCGCTCCCCCGGCGATGTCGGTGAGCAGCGTCGCGCAGCGGTCCAGCGCGGCCACCGAGATCGCCGGGTCCACCCCGCGCTCGTAACGGCGGGCGGCCTCACTGGGCAGGTGCAGCCGGCGCTGGGTCCGCGAGATCGCGGCGGGGTCCCACACCGCCGCCTCCAGCAGCACGTCGGTGGACTCGGCGCGCACCTCGGTGCTGGCCGCGCCCATCACGCCGCCGATGGCCGCCGTCGCCGCGTCGTCGACGATCAGGACGTCGGCCGGGTCCAGGCGCCGCTCGATGTCGTCGAGGGTGACGACGGTCTCGCCGGGCCGGGCGAAGCGCACGCCGAGTCCTCCGGTGATGCGGTTGCGGTCGTGGGCGTGCATCGGGTGGCCCAGTTCCAGCATCACGTAGTTGGTGACGTCCACGGCCGGGGAGGTCGCGCGGATGCCGCACAGTAGCAGCCGGCGCTGCAGCCACCAGGGCGACACGGCGGCCGGGTCGATCCCGGTGACCGGGCGCAACGCGAACCGGCGCACGCCGGTGTCGGCCTGCACCGTCAGCGGCCACGCCTCCCCCGCCACCGGCAACGGCTGGACCACTTCATCGCCGGCGGGGTCGACGAACGCCAGATCGTAGGCGCACGCGATCTCGCGGGCCAGGCCGCGCACCGACATGCAGTAGCCCCGGTCGGGCGTGATGGCCAGGTGGAACACCACGTCGTCGAGACCCAGCACGCCCGCGCCGCCGGCCCCCGGTTCGGCCGTGCCCGGCGGCAGCACCAGGATCCCGGAATGGTCGGTGCCCAGCCCGAGTTCGGTCGCCGAGCAGATCATGCCCTCGGAGTTGCGGCCGTAGGTCTTGCGGGCCGCGATGGCGAATCCGCCGGGCAGCGTGGCGCCGGGCAGCGCCACCACGACGAGGTCGCCGACCACGAAGTTCGTTGCTCCGCAGACGATTTCACGCGCCCGTTCCTCGCCGACGTCGACCAGGCAGGCCCGGATCGGTTTTTTGAAGCCGCTGAGCTCCTCGATCGCGGCGACCCGCCCCACGGTCAGCGGGCCGTCGACCGGGCCGAGGGCCACCACCTCCTCGACCTCGTGGCCGATGCGCACCAGCGTCTGCTCGAGCTCGTGGGGGGCGACGTCCCAGCCCGGGGCGCCGGCCTGCACCACCTCGCGCAGCCAACTGTAGGGAAGCCGCATCAGGCCCCCACCCCGAACGGCAACGAGAACCGGACGTCGCCCTCGACCATGTCACGCATGTCCGGGATGCCGTTGCGAAACTGCAGGGTGCGTTCCAGGCCCATCCCGAACGCGAAGCCCGAGTACACCTCCGGATCGATCCCGGCGGCCCGCAACACGTTCGGGTGCACCATGCCGCAGCCGCCCCACTCCACCCAGTCGGCGCCGCCCTTCCTGTTGGCGAACCACACGTCGACCTCGGCGGAGGGCTCGGTGAACGGGAAGAAGTGCGGACGGATCCGGGTGCGCGCCGACGGACCGAACTCGGCGCGCGCGAACGCGTCGAGCGTTCCGCGCAGGTGGGCCATGGTCAGGCCGCGGTCCACCGCCAGGCCCTCGACCTGATGGAAGACGGGAGTGTGGGTGGCGTCGAGTTCGTCGGTGCGGAAGGTGCGGCCGATCGACACGATGTAGACGGGCAGTTCGTGTTCGAGCAGGGTGCGCACCTGCACCGGTGAGGTGTGGGTGCGCAGCAGCTGCCGGGAGTTTGCCGGCGCGATGTAGAAGGTGTCCTGCTCGCTGCGGGCGGGGTGATCGGCCGGGAAGTTGAGAGCGTCGAAGTTGAACTGCTCGGTTTCGACTTCCGGGCCCTCGGCCACCTCCCAGCCCATGGCGACGAAGGTGTCGGCGATGTGCTCGGCCAGGATCGTGATCGGATGCCGGGCGCCGGGCGGCTGTCGCGTCGACGGCAGGGTGACGTCGATGGCCTCGGCAACCAGCACGGCCGCATCACGCTCGGCCCGTAGCGCCGCCAGCCGGTCGTCGTAGCTGCGCTGGACCTCGCCCCGCGCGGCATTGACGCGCTTGCCGGCGTCGGCGCGCTCCTCCTTGGGTACGGCGGCCAGCGCCTGGCGGGCCAGCGCCAACGGCGAACGGTCGCCGAGGTGTTCGGTCTTGACGCGGGCCAGCGCGTCGAGGTCGCCCGCGCCGGCGATGGCCTCCCGGGCGGCGGTGACGGCCTTGGCCAACGCTTCCGGCGACAGGTCGACGGGTTGCTCACCCACGCGGCGACACACTCCTTGCTCATGGCTGTCCAGTTGCCCGCATCGTCGCCGGGCGCGCCCCATTATTCCGGCCCGCGCGCGGCACCGGCCGAGAGCCGATCATATGCGATGGGGTCGGGGACCCTTGGAGTTGCGCGGCGCGCGGCCGGGGCGGGCAGGCTATCCGGACGCAACCGGCTGCGGGACGTCGGCTGCCGGAACCAGCACCGTCCTGCGCGCCGTGACCATCTGGTCGAGCTTGTAGGCCAGCACCGCGCCCAGCGCACCGAAGACCGGCGCCGCGGCCATCGTGGCCCAGTGGTGAGCCAGCAGCAGAAACCCGAAGCCCGTCGACGCGACCAGCATCATCGTCCGCAGCGGGGTCCAGTAGATCGGTTGGCGGAACCGGGACGACACCAGCACTCCCAGGATGACGGCGACGGTGTGGCCGGCATCGGTGAAGTCGCCACCGACGATCGCCGAGGCGATGCCCGCGGCCACCCACCAGCCGACCCACGCCATCCGCCAGCGCCGGGGAATCACCGCGGTCATCGCCCCCAGGACCGCCAGGGCACCGTAACTCATGCCGACGTCACTGGCCCGGGCGACCGACAACGGCAGCCAGCGCAGCTCGACGGCCGCGGCGAGCGCGGCAGCGACCAGCAGCGTCGCCCCGATGTGCCCGACGACGAACGCCACGAAAAGCCGGATGGTGCGCAGATGCAACTCGGCGAGCACGAGCATGCACGTCAGAAAGGGCAGCCAGAAATACAGCGGACCCGCGTCGACGACCAACGCGCTGCCGAGCAGGGTGCCCAGGTGCCCGTGGGCCAGGTTGTGCAGGTTGGTGCTGGCATGCTGAATGATGACGTCGCGCGCCTGGGGACCCAGGACGATCAGCGCGGAGCTGACGGCCAGCAGTACTGCCACGTAGCCGACGGTGAACCGGATCCGGCCGAGCCGGGACAAGATGCCGTAGATCATCGACACCTACTATGCCTGTGATTCGGCTTCGTCGCTGTCATCTGGAACTGCCAACTCCCTACTGGCTTTGAGGCGATAGATCGCCAAGTCTGCGGGCAGCCCGGCGGGCTGGGGCGCAAACATCGGTTTACGTGCGCGTTTTGCGAGGACGCCCAAGGCGTCGAGTTCGGTCTGGGATATGAGGTCCAACGTCGAACTGGACACCATGATTCCACCTTTGGTGGCCCGTTCCATAACGCGGGCCGCGATGTTGACGTCGACGCCGAGCCAGTCCGAGGCCATCCGAGTCGGGCGTCCGGTGTGAATACCCACCCGCATCCGCGGAGTGTGGCCGGCCACCTCGACCGACCGCAGCGCCTTGTCGGCGGCCACCGCAGCCCGCACGGCGACCGTCGGTTCGCCGAACACCGCCATCAGCCCGTCGCCCAACCGTTTGACGATGTGCCCGCCCGCGTCCAACAGCGGCGGCTCGATGGCCTGCGCGACCTGCCGCAACAGCGCCAGGGCCGCGTCGTCGCCGGCCTGCAACGACCAAGCCGAGAACCCGACCAGGTCGGTGAAGACCAGCGTCACCTCCGGATTGGCCGGACGTCGGGAAACCGCCTCGGTCAGCGCCTGCCACAACTGCAGCACCCCCAGGCTGACCTCGCGCGACGCGGCACCGCGATCGCCCAGCAGCCGGTCCGCGGCGCGCGCCGCGGCGCGGGGTCCGCCGTCGCCCGCGGTCGACAACGGATCACCGAACTCGGGATCGCCCGGCAGCAGCCGCCGGGCCCGCCGTATCAGGCCGACCACCCCGGGATTGTGGTTGGTCGTGTGCAACCACTGCGTGGCGTTCTGTATCGACACCGGAGGGAGCCGCCGAAGAGTGGAGGGCGCCGCGGTTGCCGCCGGTTCTTCGACTTCGCCCGTGTCCGGATCGCGGGGCGCAACTTCCACTCGATCAACGTTAGGTGCTTCTCGCAGAGGCAGGCAATGACACTCGCCCCGCATGTGTCACACGTCGCAGCGAAGGGCCTGCTCAGGCCGCTGCCACACCGCGGCGGCCCTACAGTGCGGTCGCGATGCCACCCAGCTCGCTGCCCGACAGCGTCACGACCGTAGGCGCGCCGCCGCCGGTGGGATCCAGGGTCACCGTGATCGGCCGGGCGGCCGACAGCAGCCCCCCGACGGGCAGGTTCACATACGCCGAGCTGTACCCCGTCGGCGTCGGCAGCTGCGCCGTCACCGTCGCCTGCCCGTAGAGGTAGCCGTTTGCCACCTCGTAGGGCATGCGCACGAGCGCCTCGGCGGCCACGAGCGGGTGCCCCGTCTGCACCGCGGTGGTGAACGTCGTGACGCTGTCCTGGAAGGCGGCCATGGCACTGATCTGGGCGCCCACCGCGTCGGCGGCCACCACGAGTGGCTGCGGCAGGGTCACCGACCCCGACCAGCTGACCGTTCCGTTCGCCAGGGGCGTCTGGCTCACCGTGATGTCGATGGGACCGAAAGGGGTCTTCACGTCCACGACGGGCAGGGGCGCCGTGCCGGTGCCGGTTGCGGTGCCCGTCGCGGGGGCGGTTGCGGTGCCCGTGGCGCTGCTGCCGGTGGCGGTGGCGGTGCCAACGGTGACCCCGGCGCCGCTGCCGGTCGCGGTGACGGTTACGGACCCGGTGGCGGTTGCGGTGCTGCCGCCGCCCGAACTAACGGTGACCCCGGTGCTGCTGCCGGTGGTGACCGAACCGGCGCTGGTAGCGGTGGCGTTGGCGCCGGTGGCGATGCTCGTGGCGTCACCAGTGGACTGCGTGGCGGTGGCGGTGGCAGCGCTGGGGGCGGTGGCGCCGCTGGACGGGCTGCCGCCGCTGCTGCTGCCGGTGCCGCCGCCGGACGTGGCGTGCGCGCCGGTCCCGATCAGCGGATGCCCCAGCAGCCTCTCGGCCGGCGGGTTCACCACGCTCGCGATATCTCGCCTGAGCACGGCGGCGTCGGCCCGCGCAACCCGCTGCGCGGCGACGAGGTCGGCCTTCGCGGCCTCCCGCGCGCCGGCGAGGTCGGCGCCCATGGCCCGGCGGGCGCCGGCAGCGTCGGCTTTCATAATCCGGGCGGCGGCGGTGGCATCGGCGCCCATCGCCTGCTGCGCGGCGGCGATGTCGGCGCCCAGCGTCTGCCTGGCGTTGGCCATCTCGGCGCCCAGATACGCCAGCGAACTGCCGTTCAGCGCCTTCACCAATTGCGCGTGGAAGGCCGCCGCTTTGGCGCTGACCGCCTGATATCCCTGGGCGTAGGTGACAAACGTCGATTGCAGGGCCGCCGACACCTCGTCGCCCGCCATGGCCGCCATTCCGGTGGTGCCGCCGGCCGCTGCCGCATTCGCCGCGTTCAGCGAAGAACCGAGGGTTTCCAAATTGCCGGCCGCTGACGTCACGGCGTCGGGTGTCACGTTCAGAAACGACATAGCCCGTCCCCTTTGGACTCCACAATGTAAATCGTCACCTAATTGGCGAGGAACCGAGTCTATCGCTATACAAAAACGTGTCTAGTTAAATATTTCTGGCGCTTTCACCAACACTTCCCACTTCGGCGCGCCGCCCGTTAACCGCGCCGCGCCGGCCCCTGGCACCGAAACCCGGCGCCCGAGCAAACGCGCCGCAATTACCATGCGATGCTCGCGCCGGACGAATTTCAGCGGTGGCTAACGACGGCGCTCCGGGCGCCGGACCGCGCCCCGCGGTGCACCGTCCGTTCACCGGGGGCACCGCACGCGGCCGTCCGCGTCGGCCGCCGCCAAACTCCTGATCACAGGGTTACGACGCAGCTGTGGAAAGTCGATAACACCGCCCGCCGATGCGTAGACAACGCGTGTTGTCAAAGCTTATCGTGGCCGCAACGACGAGGAGGTTGCGATGACCCCGACATCGATCCCCGCAGCGACCCCCACAACGACGTCCGCCGGGCCACTGGGACCGGATTCCCTCACCTGGAAGTACTTCGGCGATCTCCGCACGGGAATGATGGGCGTGTGGATCGGGGCGTTGCAGAACATGTACCCCGAACTCGGTGCGGCCGTCGAGGAACATTCGATCCTGCTGCGCGAACCGCTACAGCGGGTGGCCCGCTCGGTGTACCCGATCATGGGCGTCGTCTACGACGGTGAGCGGGCCGCGCAGACCGGCCGGCAGATCACCGGCTACCACAACAGCATCAAGGGCGTGGACACCGCCGGCCGGCGTTATCACGCGCTGAATCCCGAGACTTTCTACTGGGCGCACGCCACTTTTTTCATGCTGGTCATCAATGTCGCCGAGTACTTCTGCGGCGGCTTAACCGAGGCCGAGAAGCGGCAACTGTTCGACGAACATGTCCAATGGTATCGGATGTACGGAATAAGCATGCGGCCAGTACCGAATTCATGGGAGGAATTCCAGCAGTATTGGGAACGGGTGTGCCGCGACGAACTGGAAATCAATCGGGCGACTCTGGACATCTTCCGAATGCGCATTCCGAAACCGAAATTTGTCTTGCTGCCCACACCGATTTGGGATCAATTGTTCAAACCCATGTTAGCTGGGCAACGGTGGATCGCCGTGGGATTATTCGACCCGGCCGTTCGCGAGAAAGCGGGAATGCACTGGACACCGGGCGATGAGGTGTTGCTGCGGCTGTTCGGGAAGGCGGTCGAATTGGCTTTCCTGGCCGTTCCCGACGAGATCCGCCTGCACCCCCGCGCGCTGGCCGCCTACCGGCGGGCCGAAGGGCGAGACCGGACCGACGCGCCCCTGGTCGAGGCGCCGGGATTCGTCGCACCCCCGCGTGACCGTCGCGGACTGCCCATGCACTATTTCCCGCCCCACAAGTCGCTGATGGCGCGCGCGGGCTCGCTGATGCACACGACCCTGTCTCTGGCCGGCCTGCGACCCGCCCGGGGACGGGGCACCGAAGCCGCCTAGGGCAGCGCGCGCACACCCAGTTGTCGCTGATAGACGGGCACAACGCGTGCCGCCTCGGCCCGGTAAGCGAGGGGCGGATGTGATTGCAGCGGGATCCCGCTACAGCAGATCCAGCGCCCGCGCGCTCTGGTAAAGGCAGATCGCCGCGGCGGCGGCGACGTTGAGGCTCTCGGCACCGCCCGCCATCGGGATGCGCAGCCGGCGGTCCGCCGCCGCGGCGAACTCGGCCGGCAGGCCGTGAGATTCCGGCCCGAACAGCCACGCCGTCGGTGCGCCCAGCAGCCGGTCTGCCTTGTCCAGCCGCGTGTCACCATCCGGCGCGGTCGCCAGCACCTGCAGGCCGGCGCCGCGCAGCGCCGCGATGGCGGCGTGCCCGTCGGGCACGACGACCACCGGGAGCGCGAAAATGCTGCCCGCCGATGCCCGCAGGCATTTGCCGTTGTACGGATCGACGCTGTGGCCCACCAGGAGCGCCGCGCCCGCGCCCATGGCGTCGGCGATCCGGATCAGCGTGCCCGCATTGCCCGGTTCGCTGATCCCCACCGCCGCCGCGACCAGCCGCGGCCGGCCGGCCAGCACGTCCTCGAGCCGCGTTTCCGGCAGGTCGCATACCGCGATCAACCCCACCGGCGTGACGGTGTCCGAGAGCGCCTTCGCCGCCCGCTCGGTGACCGGGTGGACCGGGCATTCCAGCGCGTCCACCAGCGCGGCGTGCCGCTGCGCCGCCGGTTCGGTGACGAAGACCTCGCGGACCAGCCCCCGCGCCGCGGCGGCCTCGACCAGGTTAGGGCCTTCGGCCAGGAACCGCCCGGCGCGCCGGCGGCCGACGTGGCGATGCAGTTTGACCGCCGCGACCACGCGGGCTGAGCGCTCGGTCAGCACCGAAGATGCCCGGACTCAGGCAGCCTCTCCCGACGGGCGGTTGACGTCCTCGGGCAGTGCCGCGCGGGCCACCTCGACGAGCGCGGTGAACGCCGCCGGGTCGGTGATCGCGATGTCGGAGAGGTTCTTGCGGTCCACGTCGACGCCCGCGGCCTTGAGCCCCTGGATCAGCCGGTTGTAGGTGATGTCATTGGCGCGCGCGGCCGCGTTGATCCGCGAGATCCACAGCTTGCGGAACTCACCCTTGCGCGCGCGGCGGTCGCGGTAGGCGTAGTTCAGTGAATGCAGCTGCTGCTCTTTGGCTTTGCGGTAGAGCCGGGAGCGCTGGCCCCGATAGCCTTTCGAGGCCTTCAGGATGCTGCGCCTCTTCTTCTGGGCGTTGACCGCGCGCTTTACGCGTGCCATGAGATGTTCCTACTCTCGTTCCGATGTAACTGGTCAGGTGCCGGTGCCGGGTCGCTCACGCGCTCGGCCCGGCTCGATGGTCAGCCGTTCAGCATCGAGTTGACACGCTTGGTGTCGTTGGCTGAAACGGTGGTGCGGCCGTCCAGCCGCCGCGTCCGTTTGGTCGGCTTGTGCTCCAAAAGGTGGCGGCGGTTGGCGCGCTGGCGGACGATCTTCCCGGTCCCGGTGCGCCGGAACCGTTTTGCCGCCCCGCTGTGGGTTTTGGCCTTGGGCATGTCTCTCCCGTTCTGCTGGTCTGCTGTCCAGATGTCAGGTCAGTTGGATGAAGGCGCGGGGTCAGCGCTTCCGTCTGAAGCCGGTGCCGGCTCGGCTTCCGGCCCTTCCGGATGCCGCGCCCTGGCGCGGGTTTTCGCGCCCCGATGCGGTGCCAGCACCATCGTCATGTTGCGACCGTCCTGCTTGGCCGAGGTTTCGACGAATCCGTATTCGGCGACGTCCGCGCCCAGTCGTTGGAGCAACCGGTAGCCCAACTCGGGCCGCGACTGCTCACGTCCGCGAAACATGATGGTGACCTTCACCTTCGACCCCGCCTCCAGGAAGCGCACCACGTGACCCTTCTTGGTCTCGTAGTCGTGGTCGTCGATCTTGGGTCGCAGCTTCTGCTCTTTGACGACGGTCTGCTGCTGGTTCCGGCGGGATTCGCGCGCCTTTTGCGCCGTCTCGTATTTGAACTTGCCGTAGTCCATGATCTTGCAGACCGGTGGTCTGGCGTTCGGGGCAACTTCGACAAGGTCGAGATCGGCGTCCGCGGCGACGCGCAGTGCGTCTTCGATGCGCACGATGCCCACCTGCTCCCCCGCTGGGCCGATCAATCGGACTTCAGGTACGCGGATGCGCTCGTTGACGCGGGTCTCAGTGCTGATGGGGCCTCCCTGGGTGGGCGTTGTCGTGTCGTCACGACCAGCGCCGGGGCCGTCCGGATTCGCCAGGGGAGAACCACACCACCAGCAAAAAAGCCCTGCTCCAGCAGGGCCCATGCCGACCGATCGCGGCGAGAACAGCCAAGCCGCCCGCGTCACCGCGGAACAGACACCGGGATGCCTGTGACCGGACCGCTGAGCCTCGTCAATTCTGCCGGCCAGCGGTGGGAGTGGGACTCCACTTAACTTTCCAGGCGTTCGCCGGGATGGTCGCAGAGGTCAGTTTAGCAGCACTGGAGCCCTTTCCCGCACTTCAGCCTGTCGGCGGCACGCACCGGGCCGCCGGCGGCCCGCGGGGTGCGGCCGCACGAGCCGCCGAAGTCCGCGCGCCGTGCCTGGCGCTTCGCAGGGCTTTTCCAGGATTGAACGAATATCCTCGCGGTCTGTGACTGTCGCTACGCCTCGTTCAGGTAGCCGGTCGACGTCCCGGTATCACTGGGTACCGGCAGCCGCCGGCTGGACCGTCGGCCTCATTGCCACCGTGTCGCTGGTGGCCAGCGTGTCGCCGCTGGTCCGAGTGCTGATCAGGGTGCCGCGCGAATTCATCAACAGCTACCTGTTCAACTTCCCGGACACCAGCATCGCCTGGTCGTTCGTGTTGGCATTGCTGGCCGCCGCGCTGACCGCCCGCAAGCGAATCGCGTGGGTGCTGCTGCTGGGCAACATGGTCCTTTCCGCAGTGCTCAACGCCGCCGAGATCGCTGCCGGCGACAACACCGCCGCCGAGATCTTCGGCGAGAACCTGGGGTTCGCGGTTCACGTCGTGGCGGCCGGCGTGCTGGTGTTGGCGTATCGCGAATTCTGGGCGAAGGTGCGCCGGGGCGCCCTGGTCAAGGCCGCCGCCGTGCTGGTCGCCACCGGCGCCGTCGGGATCCTGGTCTCCTGGGGCCTGGTCGAGCTCTGGCCGGGAACGCTGGCGCGCCAGGACCGGCTGCCCTACGTCGTCAACCGGGTGATCGGCTTCGCCCTGGCCGATCCGGACCTGTTCACCGGCCGGCCGCACCTGATCCTCAACGCGATCTTCGGGTTGTTCGGCGCGCTCGCACTGATCGCGGCGACGATCGTGCTGTTCCAGTCCCAGCGCGCCGAGAACGCGCTGACCGGGCAGGATGAGTCCGCCATCCGCGGGCTGCTCGAGCTCTTCGGCAAGAACGACTCCCTGGGGTATTTCGCGACCCGCCGCGACAAGTCGGTGGTGTTCGCGAGCAGCGGCCGCGCCGCCATCACCTACCGGGTCGAGGTCGGGGTCTGCCTGGCCAGCGGCGACCCGATCGGCGACCCCAGAGCCTGGCCGCAGGCCATCGCCGCCTGGTTGAGCCTGTGCAAGACATACGGCTGGGCGCCCGGCGTCATGGGCGCCAGTTCGGAGGGGGCCCAGGCCTTTCGTGAAGCCGGCCTCAACGCGCTGGAGCTGGGCGACGAGGCCATCTTGCGGACCGCTGATTACCGGTTGTCGGGGCCGGACATGCGCGGGGTGCGCCAGGCGGTCACCCGCGCGCGCAGGGCCGGGCTCACGGTGCGCATCCGGCGGCATCGCGACATCTCCGCCGACGAGATGGCCGACACCATCGAACGCGCCAACGCGTGGCGCGACACCTCCTCCGAGCGCGGGTTCTCGATGGCGCTGGGCCGGCTCGGTGACCCCTCCGACGGGGACTGCCTGCTGGTGGAGGCGCTGGACCGAGGGGGCGACGTCGTCGCGATGCTGTCGCTGGTTCCGTGGGGAACCACCGGTGTGTCGCTGGACCTGATGCGCCGCTCCCCGCAGTCCCCCAACGGAACCATCGAGCTGATGGTCAGCGACCTGGCCCTCAACGGCGGACAGCTCGGCATCACCCGCGTCTCCCTGAACTTCGCGATGTTCCGCGCGGCGTTCGAACAAGGGGCCCAGCTCGGCGCCGGCCCGGTTGCGCGGCTGTGGCGTGGCTTCCTGTTGTTCTTCTCTCGGTGGTGGCAGCTGGAGACTCTGTACCGCTCGAACGTCAAATACCAACCCGAATGGGTCCCCCGCTACGCCTGTTACGAAGACGCCCGGCTGATCCCGCGGGTCGGGGTCGCCTCGGCGATGGCCGAGGGTTTCCTGGTGTTGCCGTTCAGCCGGCGCAACGAGACGCATACGGGTCACCACCCCGCCGTGCCGCCCCGGCTGGCGGAGTCGGGGCTGCTGCACCCCGACGGATCGGCGCCCGACGTCAGCGGGCTGCGGCGCGCGGGCGCCGACGCGGAGCGGGCCCGCCTGCCCGAGCAGGTGCGGGTGCGACTCGCCAAGCTGAAGGTCCTGCAGCGCAACGGCATCGACGCCTACCCCGTCGGGTCTCCGCCCAGTCACACGATCGCCCAGGCGCTCGACGCGGACGACCAGGAGACCATCTCGGTGGCGGGACGGATCCTGCGGATCCGCGACTACGGCGGGGTGCTTTTCTGCCAGCTGCGTGACTGGTCGGGCGACATGCAAGTGCTGCTGGACAATTCCTGCCTGGGCCGCGGACGGACCGCCGACTTCACCGGCGCCGTCGACCTCGGTGACCTCGTCGAAATGACCGGGCACATGGGCTACAGCAAAAAGGGCACCCGCTCGTTGATCGTGCACGACTGGCGGATGGTCGGAAAGTGCCTGCGACCGCTGCCCAACAAATGGAAGGGGTTGACCGACCCGGAGGCCCGGGTGCGGACCCGCTATGTCGACCTGGCGGTGAACCCCGAGTCACGCGAGCTGATCAAGGCGCGCAGCAACGTCGTACGTGCCGTGCGGGAAACGTTGTACGCCAAGGGATTCATCGAAGTCGAGACCCCGATCCTGCAGCAGGTCCACGGCGGAGCCACCGCCCGCCCGTTCGTCACCCACAGCAACACCTACGACATGGACCTGTTCTTGCGCATCGCGCCGGAGCTCTACCTGAAGCGGCTGTGCGTCGGCGGTGTGGAGCGGGTGTTCGAGCTCGGCCGGGCGTTCCGCAACGAGGGCGTCGACTTCAGCCACAACCCCGAGTTCACGTTGCTGGAGGCATACCAGGCGCACGCCGACTATACGGCGTGGATCGACGGCTGCCGCGAACTCATCCAGAACGCCGCCGAGGCCGCCCACGGCGAACAGATCGTGATGCGGCCCCGCGGCGGCACCCACGGCGCCGCCCTCGAACCGGTCGACATCTCCGGGGCGTGGCCGGTGCGGACCGTGCACGACGCGGTGTCCGACGCGCTCGGGGAACACATCGGGCCCGACACGTCCGTGGCCGCGCTGCGCAAGCTGTGCGACGCCGCGCACATCCCCTACCGACCGCAGTGGGATGCCGGCGCGGTGGTGCTCGAACTCTACGAGCACCTCGTCGAGGACCGCACCGAGCAACCGACCTTCTACACCGACTTCCCGACGTCCGTGTCGCCGTTGACCCGGCCGCACCGCAGCCGCGCCGGCGTCGCCGAGCGCTGGGACCTGGTGGCGTGGGGGGTCGAGCTGGGCACCGCCTACAGCGAGCTGACCGACCCGGTCGAGCAGCGGCGCCGCCTGCAGGAGCAGTCGCTGCTGGCCGCCGGCGGGGACCCCGAGGCGATGCAGCTCGACGAGGACTTTCTGCAGGCCATGGAGTATGCGATGCCGCCGACCGGCGGCATGGGCATGGGCATCGACCGCGTCGTCATGCTGATCACGGGCCGCAGCATCCGCGAGACCCTGCCCTTCCCGCTGGCAAAGCCGCACTAGCCTGGCGGCGAATCCCAACGAGTCCACAGCGAACATTCGGTGAATATGTTCCAGCCGGGTTAACAATGGCTCACAATGATCGACGTGACAGCGTCCAACCACGCCGCGGCGCAGTTTATGGCAAGTGGCCACACATCTTTGATGCATGGTTGGGTGCCCGTCACCGCCCAGGTCCTCGCCGCCGCGGTCCTGACGCTGGCCGCCGGCCGGCGATCGCGGCGCTGGCGCACGGTGTGGCTGCCGGGGGCGGTGCTGCTCGGCGGCGCCGCGGCTTATGCGACGCACTGGTACCTCTCCGACCGCGGTCTTTCCAACGACCCGGCGCCGTCGTCGGTATGGGTCTGGATCGCGCTGACGGGGACGGCTGCGGCAGTGCTCCTGCTGGGCTGGCGCACCGCGCGCCGCTGGCGACGCGGCGCGGCGCTGGCCGCCGTGCCCTTGTGTCTGCTCAGCGCCGGGCTGGCGGTCAACCTGTGGGTCGGCTACTTCCCCACCGTGGAATCCGCGTGGAACCAGCTCGTTTCCGGCCCGCTGCCCGACCAGACCGACCAGGCCACGGTCACCGCGATGGCGGCCAAAGGCACCCGGCCGCCGCACGGCAGCGTGCTGCCGGTGACGATCCCCGCGGTCGCATCGCATTTCAAGCACCGCGGTGAGCTCGTCTACCTGCCGCCGGACTGGTTCGCCACCAGCCCGCCACCCAAACTGCCGACGGTGATGATGATCGGCGGACAGTTCAACACGCCCGCGGACTGGACGCGTGCGGGCAACGCGGTCAAGACGATCGACGAGTTCGCGGACGCCCATGGCGGCAAGGCCCCCGTGCTGGTTTTCGTAGATTCCGGCGGCGCGTTCAACAACGACACCGAGTGCGTCAACGGCGTGCGCGGCAACGCGGCGGACCATCTCACCAAAGACGTAATCCCCTTTATGGTCTCGACGTTCGGCGTCAGCCCAGACCGCTCGCACTGGGGCGTCGCGGGCTGGTCCATGGGCGGCACCTGCGCCGTCGATCTCACCGTGATGCACCCCGAGATGTTCAGCACGTTCGTCGACGTCGCCGGCGACCTCGCCCCCAACGCCGGCAGCAAGGCGCAGACGATCGCCCGCCTGTTCGGCGGCAACGCCGACGCCTGGGCGGCATTCGACCCCACCACGGTGATCACCCGCCACGGTCCCTACAGCCGCGTGGCCGGGTGGTTCGCGATCTCGTCGGAGGGCCCGTCGACACCGCGCCGTGGCGTGGCGATCACCGACACCGCCGCCATGCGTCTCGCCGGTCGCAACGCCGCGGCCAACCCCACCAACCAGACCGCGGCCGCCTATTCGCTGTGCGCGCTGGGCCGCGCCAACGGGATCGACTGCGCCGTGGTCCCCCAGCCGGGCAGGCACGACTGGTCGTTCGCCGACCGCGCTTTCGCGGCGGCGCTGCCCTGGCTGTCCGGCCACATCGGCACCCCCGGCGTGCCGCGGACACCCTTTCCCGGCACCTCCGGCGCCGCCGCGCCCAACGCCCCGGTGGTGGTCCCGGCCCAGCGTTCCAGCGGCGCCACCAATTAGCGGCCGCGATCGCATGCCCGACGAACCGGAAACCACGGCCGACACCGGATACGACGACGCCGGTGTGCCCACGTTCGACTCCGTCCGGGACAAGATCGAGGACCGCTACGCGAGATCGCTGGGCGCCGCCGAACTCGACGCCGAGTCACCCGAGGGGCGGTCGGTCGAGGAGCAGTACGCCCAGCGCGCCCGCGCGGCGGCCGAGCGGGTGGCCCAGATCCGCGAGTCGATGCGCGACGACGAAGACCTCAGGCCGTGACTTTGCGCCGGCGGCCGGGTCGCCGCGGGGTGCGGGCGACGACCTCGGCGAGGAACTTGCCGGTGTAGCTTTCCGGGACCGCGGCGACGTCCTCCGGAGTGCCTTGCGCGACAACGGTTCCGCCCTCCGAGCCGCCCTCAGGGCCCATGTCGACGATCCAGTCCGACGTCTTGATCACGTCCAGGTTGTGCTCGATGACGATGACGGTGTTGCCTTTGTCGACGAGGCCGTTGATGACGTTCAGCAGCTTGCGGATGTCGTCGAAATGCAAACCGGTGGTGGGTTCGTCGAGGATGTAGATGGTCCGCCCGGTCGAGCGCTTCTGCAGTTCCGCGGCCAGCTTGACGCGCTGCGCCTCCCCGCCGGACAGCGTCGGCGCGGGCTGGCCGAGCCGCACATAACCCAGCCCGACGTCGACCAGCGTGCGCAGGTAGCGGTGAATGCCGCTGATCGGTTCGAAGAACTCCGCGGCTTCCTCGATCGACATGTCCAGCACTTCGGAGATCGTCTTGCCCTTGTAATGCACCTCGAGGGTTTCCCGGTTGTACCGGGCGCCGTGGCACACCTCGCAGGGCACGTACACGTCGGGCAGGAAGTTCATCTCGATCTTGATCGTGCCGTCACCGGTGCAGGCCTCGCAGCGGCCGCCCTTGACGTTGAACGAGAACCGACCGGGCTGGTAGCCGCGGACCTTCGCCTCGGTGGTGGCCGCGAACAGGGTGCGGATCTTGTCGAACACCCCGGTGTAGGTGGCCGGGTTGGAGCGCGGGGTGCGGCCGATCGGCGACTGGTCGACCCGCACCAGCTTGTCGAGGTGATCCAGCCCGGTGACCCGGGTGTGGCGGCCCGGGACCTGCCGGGCGCCGTTGAGCCGGTTGGCCAGCACCGCGGCCAGGATGTCGTTGACCAGGGTGGACTTGCCCGAGCCGGACACACCGGTGACGGCCGTCAGCACACCGAGCGGAAAGTCCACGTCGATGCCGCGCAGGTTGTGCTCGCGGGCGCCGACGACGGTCAGCTGGCGCTTCCGGTCGACGGAACGCCGCAGCGCGGGGATCTCGATGCTCTCCTTGCCCGACAGGTAGGCACCGGTCAGCGACTCCTTGTTGGCCAGCAGCTCGGCGTAGGTCCCGCTGTGCACGATCTGGCCGCCGTGCTCACCGGCCCGCGGGCCGATGTCGACGACCCAGTCGGCGTGGGCGATGGTGTCCTCGTCGTGCTCGACCACGATCAGCGTGTTCCCCAGATCCCGGAGGCGGGTGAGGGTTTCGATGAGGCGGCGGTTGTCGCGCTGGTGCAGCCCGATGGACGGCTCGTCGAGCACGTAGAGCACCCCCACCAGGCCGGACCCGATCTGGGTGGCCAGCCGGATGCGTTGCGCCTCACCGCCACTCAGCGTGGCCGCCGCGCGTGACAGCGACAGATACTCCAGTCCGACGTCGAGCAGAAAGCCCAGCCGCGACTGGATCTCCTTGAGCACCTGCCCGGCGATCGCCTGCTCGCGCGGACCCAGGGTGAGCGCGTTGAGGAAATCCGAGCAGTCCGAGATCGACAGCTCACACACCTCGGCGATGGACTTCTTGCCACGGTCCCCGGCGGCCAGCGAGACGGCCAGGATCTCCGGCTTGAGCCTAGTGCCCTCGCACTCCGGGCAGGGCACGTCGCGC
Organism: Mycobacterium cajalii; assembly: GCF_045809005.2. Taxonomy (NCBI): domain Bacteria; kingdom Bacillati; phylum Actinomycetota; class Actinomycetes; order Mycobacteriales; family Mycobacteriaceae; genus Mycobacterium; species Mycobacterium cajalii. The sequence goes on along the minus strand of NZ_CM141436.1, from coordinate 2,704,885 downwards.
ATGAAACCCTCGTAGCGCTCCTTCATCTGCTCGGACTCGGTCTGGGCCATCTTGCGTTGCAGGAACGCCAGCACGCCTTCGAAGTCGGCGTAGTACGAGCGGGTGCGGCCGTACCGGTTGCGGTAGCGCACGTGCACCTGATGGTCGGAGCCCTCCAAGATCGCCTTGCGCGCCTTGGCCGGCAGCTTGCGCCACGGCGTGTCGACGTCGAAGCCCAGCTCCTCGCCGAGGCCGGCCATCATCCGGGTGAAGTACTCGGCGGTGTGGCCCGCCGACCACGGCGCGACCGCTCCCTCGGCCAGGGTGCGCTCCGGGTCGGGGATCACCAGATCGGGGTCGACCTCCTTGCGGATCCCCAGGCCGCTGCACTCGGGGCACGCCCCGTAGGGCGAGTTGAACGAGAACGACCGCGGCTCCAGGTCGTCGACCGCCAGCGCGTGGCCGTTGGGGCAGGCCAGCTTCTCGGAGAACCGCTGCTCGCGGTGATGATCGGGCTCGTGGGCTCCGTGATCCGGAAACTCGAGCACCACGATGCCGTCGGCCAGGTTCAGCGCGGTTTCGACCGAATCGGTGAGCCGCTGCTTGGCGGTGGCCTTGACGGTGAGGCGGTCCACCACCACCTCGATGTCGTGCTTCTCCTGCTTCTTCAGCTTCGGCGGATCGGTCAGCGGGTGCACCACGCCGTCGACCCGGACCCGGCTGTAGCCCTGCGCGTTGAGCTTCTCGAACAGGTCGGCGAACTCGCCCTTGCGGGTCCGCACGACCGGGGCCAGCACCAGGAACCGGGTGCCCTCGGGCATCGCGAGCACCTGGTCGACGATTTGCTGCGGGGTCTGGCGGGCGATCCGCTCGCCGCAGACCGGGCAGTGCGGCGTGCCCGCGCGCGCGTACAGCAGCCGCAGGTAGTCGTACACCTCGGTGATCGTCCCGACCGTGGACCGCGGGTTGCGGTTGGTCGACTTCTGGTCGATAGACACCGCCGGGGAGAGGCCCTCGATGAAATCGACGTCGGGCTTGTCCATCTGGCCCAGGAACTGGCGGGCGTAGGCCGACAGCGACTCCACGTAGCGGCGCTGCCCCTCGGCGAAGATGGTGTCGAACGCCAGCGACGACTTGCCCGACCCGGACAGCCCGGTGAACACGATCAGCGCGTCGCGGGGCAGGTCGAGGTCGACGCCGCGCAGGTTGTGCTCACGGGCGCCCTTGACGATCAGGCGGTCAGCCACGCTGCCCCTCTCAGTGGAACCGGTACTTGCCTTGAAGCGCTTCTTGCGCACGGCGCATTCCATGCTAGGTGCCGGTACCGACAAGTACCCGGGGGCCAGCAACGCGGGGCGCGCGACGAACTTGTGGGGTGACTGTTCGTTGATCTTGATTGGCGCCCCGTCAGGGGATCACCGTCGGTCCAGTGCCGATCGGACGCCGGTGTGCCCGAAGTCGTCGCCTTTCCACAGCAGCGGCTCGCGTCGGTCGATCGCCAGGGCATAGGAAAGGCAATCGCCGAAGTTCAAGCCTGCGGGGTGGCCGCTGCCTTTCCCGAAGTCCGCGTATGCCCCGCGGGCCAGGCGGGCCTGGCGCTCGGTCACCGGCTCGACGATGAATTCGGCTTCTCCGATGAGGTCGTCCAGACCTCTGCTGATGACCGGGTCACGCTGGGAGTCCAGGACTATCCCGCATTCGAGATAGCTGGCCGCAGACATTCTGCGTGCGCCGGCGGTGGCTATGGCCTCGGCGTAGACCGCGGCGTCGTCCTCTTCCCGCAGAATCGCGATGATCGCCGACGTGTCGACGATCACGCCGGCAGTCCTCGCTCGTCGTACAGCAGAGCGCCGTGGTCGAGCCGCTTGGTCGCGGCGCTCATCCGGCTGGCGGTCTTGTGGCCGATGGCCAACAGTCGGGTGGCCAGATCGTCGCTCTGCAATCTGGTCAGACGCTCGTTCACCGCAATCGCCACCGCCTGAGCTTGAGATTCACCAGTGATTTCCGCAATCTGCTTGACCGCCCGGTGGACTGACGGATCTTTAATGTTCAACGCCATATTGGTACCCTTCTACCCTTGTGATGGTACCAGCGTCACCGAACACGGCCGGTGCGGCGCTCAGATCGATGAGGAATCGCCGGCGGCGTCAAACCCGCCCAGATCGGGATCGCGGCCCGCACCAAGTGGTTCGGCGGAAACGTCGAGAACGCGCTGAAGGCCGCGGGCATCAAAACGGTCGACCTGGCCAGAACTCAGCTAGAGGGGCGCAGTGGCCCCGCGCGTGGTTGAGTCGTGCCGACCCGCGATCGCGGCCCGAGTGGATCGCCAGGAGCCCGAGGACCGCCTCTGTGACTGGTAATTCTATTCACGACCGGACACAGAGGGACCAGTGTCAACCCTCAGCAACTGTATTGGTGTCGCACACCAGTAACGTGGCGCACATGACTGTCCCAAAGCAGCCAAGCGACAACTACACCGGACACGTCGACCCCGGTACCGCCGCCCGCCGCACGCTGCCGGGCGCCACGATACTCAAGGCATCGGTCGGCCCCATGGACAACAACGCCTACCTGGTGACATGTTCCGAGACCGGTGAGACCCTGCTGATCGACGCCGCCAACGACGCCGACGACCTGATCGCGCTGGTCCACAACTACGCCCCGAAGGTGTCGCTGATCGTCACCAGCCATCAACACTTCGACCACTGGCAGGCCCTGGAAGCCGTGGCCGCCGCCACCGGCGCGCCGACGGCCGCCAACGAGATCGACGCCGGACCGCTGCCGGTCCAACCGGACCGTTTGCTGGCAGGCGGCGACACCGTGCAGATCGGCAAGCTCACGTTCGACGTCATCCACCTGCGCGGCCACACCCCCGGATCGATCGCGCTGGCCCTCGACGGGCCCGCGACCGGCGGGGTGACGCAGCTGTTCACCGGCGACTGCCTCTTCCCGGGCGGCGTGGGCAAGACGTGGCAGCCGGGCGACTTCACGCAACTGCTCGAGGACGTCACGACGCGCGTGTTCGACGTGTACGACGACTCCACCGTGATCTACCCGGGCCACGGCGACGACACCACCCTGGGTGCGGAGCGCCCACACCTGGCTGAATGGCGCGAACGCGGCTGGTGACGCCGCGGGCGTGTCCCGGGTGCGCCCCACGACCGCAGTCCGTGCAGCAGCGCCGCCTTTCCGCACAGGGCCATTGACATCACGGCCCCGAAGGTGCGGTTGACGCAACCCGGAGCCCGGGCGGCGTTCACCGGAAAGTCGTGTCCCCGCGGCGATCCACCCACCCCGAACGTGCCTCCCACATCCGGCGATCGGTCGCCGGTACGTTACCGACCAATACCGGTTTGCCCGTGGCCACGCAGCCAAGGAAAGCGGTCGCGGCCGAGTGATGGGGGGCGAAGAAGCTGAATTTTGCCGCGTTACCGCCTGAGATCAATTCCGGGCGCATGTACGCCGGAGCGGGGTCGGGGCCGATGATGTCGGCCGCGACGGCCTGGGACGGTTTGGCCGCGGAGATGCATTCGGCGGCGGCCTCTTCAGGTCGGTGGTCTCCGGGCTGACTCGTGGACCGTGGCTGGGTCCGGCGTCGGTGTCGATGGTGGCCGCGGCGACCCCTTATGCGACATGGCTGAGCACCACGGCAGAGCAGGCCAAGCAGGCCGGCGCTCAGGCCAGATCGGCGGCGGCGGCCTACGAGGCGGCGTTCGCCGCAACGGTGCCGCCGCCCGTGATCGCGGAGAACCGGGCGTTGTTGATGTCGCTCGTGGCGACGAACATTCTCGGCCAGAACACCCCGGCCATCGCGGCAACCGAAACGTAGTACGGCGGGATGTGGGCGCAGGATGCGACGGCAATGTATGGCTACGCGAGCGGGTCGGCGGTCGCGTCGACGTTGACGCCGTTCAGCCCACCCCCGCAGACCACGAACCCAGCCGGGGCGGCCGTCCAGGCCGCGGCCGTCGGTCAGGCGGCCGGCGTGTCGGCCGCGGCCCCGAGCGCGAGCGCCTTGTCGCGGCTCGTCTCGACCGTGCCCACCTTGCTGCAAAACCTCGCTTCCGGAACCTTGTCCCTACCCTCGGCGACCGATCTGCTGAATTTCTCCAGTGGCGCGACTTTCGTGGCCAGCGGGGTGTTGTTCATCCTGGGGCCGGCCCTGACGGGACCGGTGAAAGCCGCGTTGCCGGCCGCGGCCGCGATTGGCCCGGGACTGGGCCCGGCCAGCGGCGCTGATGAGCGGTGGGGCGCCGGGCCTGGCCGGCACCGCGGTGTTGGCCGGCGCCGGCCGGGCGGCGTCGATCGGCGGGATGTCGGTGCCACCGGCGTGGGCAACGGCGGCGCCCGAAATCGGCCGGGCAGCGACGGCGATGCCGCAACCCGCCCTGGCCGGTTTGACGGAGTCCCGGGTGGACGGCCTGCGACCCGGGTACGGCGGGATGCTGCCGGGCGGTCTCATGGCGGTGGCGGCGGCGGGCGCCGGCGGCGCGGCGGGCGGTGGCTGGGGGGCCACCCGCGGCGGCGGGGCCGGACAATCTCCGCGCCGGGACCGCGCAACCCGGCGATGCGCCGCGCTTCCGCTACATCCCCCCGCCCACTGTGTTGCCGCCGGGTGCTCGCGAGACGGACCTGAACGCGCCTCCGGCGGGCCGGGCGATTCGCCCGGGGGGTCAGGGCGCCGAGATGGCGATGGAGCGCGAAGTGCTGATGCGCTCCCTGGCCCTGGGGCCCGGGACACGATTGGGCGGTGAGCCGCCGGGTGGCGGCGTACCGGTTACGACGTGGTGTGCACGATGAGGACGTCGACCTTGGCCCGGCGGGACACGTTGGCCGGCACCGAACCTAGCAACCGCCCCGCGATGGTGCTCAGGCCGACGTTGCCGACGACGAGCAGGTCGGCCTTCTCCTCCTCGGCCAGGTTCACCAGGGCGTCGACCGGGGCGCCGACGATCGGCCGTTCGTCGACGTTCTTGGCGCCGGCCGCGTGTGCCCGCTCCTTGGCATCGCGCAGGATCGCATAAATCGGCGCGGTGCCGGACACCTTGTAGCTCTCCGCCCCCAGGGCGTCGGCGGCCCGGGCGTCCTGATGTTGGGGTAAATACGCCGACGCGATGATCAACTTGGCGTCGGCCCCGGCGAGTTGCGCCGCCCGGTCCACCGCGCGCATCGACGAGTCCGAGCCGTCAGTTCCTACCACCACGACCTGATAGGCGCCCATTTACCCTCCCATTTCCGGTTGGTCAGCCAACCAATGACAGTATCGCGTTTGCCCATTCCACAGGGAAAAGATTCCCGCCTCAGCGTGGCGTGGCGTGACCAGCGTTTGCGGGCCCGTGCCGGGCCGACGGACAATTTTCCGTGATGACCAATCGTGAAATGTTCATCCCGAATGCGGGAAGCCTTGGATTACCGGCCTTTTCGCCAATTCCGCCCCCCGCGGCGGGTGCGCTCGGTGACCAGCCCGTCAGGCGCGCCCTACAGTGAGAAGCGTCATGTCCATGCACACCCTTGAGCAGCGCGTTCCGGAATCCCCCGGGGCCGCGGGGGCCCCGGCGGGCGCCCCGCCGCGCGGCAGGTTGCTCGACCCGTGGGCGATCGCCGTGCTGGCCGCCGTCGTCAGCGCGGCCTGGGCGTGCCGGCCTTCGCTGTGGTTCGACGAGGGAGCGACGATCTCGGCGGCGGCGAACCGGACGCTGCCCGAACTGTGGCGGCTACTGGGCCACATCGACGCCGTGCACGGCCTGTACTACCTGGTGATGCACGGCTGGTTCGCGATCTTCCCGCCGACCGAGTTCTGGTCGCGGCTGCCCAGCGCGCTGGCGGTCGGCGCCGCCGCCGCCGGCGTCACGGTCTTCACCAGGCAGTTCACGCCGCGGGCGACCGCGGTGTGTGCGGGTGTCGTGTTCGCCATCCTGCCGCGCATCACCTGGGCGGGCATGGAAGCACGCTCCTACGCGTTCGCGGTCGCCGCGGCCATCTGGCTGACCGTGCTGCTGGTCGCCGCCGTCCGCCGCAACAGGGCGCGGTTGTGGGTGGGATACGCCCTGGGCCTGGCGGTGTCGATCCTGCTCAGCCTCAACCTGGTCCTGTTGGTGCCGGTGCACGCCATCGCGCTGCCGCTGTTGGCTCCCGGAGGGGCCCGCAAGTCGCCGGCCATCCGCTGGGCCGTCGCCTCGGCCGCCGCGGTGGGACTGACGACACCGTTCCTCGCGTTCGCCCACGGCCAGGTCTTCCAGGTCAACTGGATCTTCCCGGTCAGCTGGCATTACGCCTTCGACATCGTCCTGCGGCAGTACTTCGACCACAGCGTGCCCTTCGCGGTCCTCACCGCCGTGCTGATCGTCGCGGCGATCGCGGCGCGGCTGCGCGGCATGCCGGCCCCGGCGGGCGAGACGCGCGGACTGCTGCTGCTGTGCGCGGCGTGGGTCGTCATTCCGACCGGGCTCGTCGTCGTGTACTCCGCCGTCGTCGAACCGATCTACTTCCCGCGCTACCTGATCCTCACCACGCCGGCGGTGGCCGTCATCATCGCGGTCTGCATCGTCACGATCGCCCGCAAACCGTGGCCGATCGCCGGGATGGTGCTGCTGTTCGCCGTCGCCGCGGTGCCGAACTACCTGTTCGTCCAGCGCTGGCCCTACGCCAAAGAAGGCTGGGACTACAGCCAGGTGGCCGACCTGATCGGCTCCCATGCCGCACCCGGTGACTGCCTGATGGTGGACAACACCGTGGGGTGGCGGCCCGGGCCGGTCCGCGCCCTGCTCTCCACCCGGCCGGGGGCATTCCGGTCGCTGATCGACGTCGAGCGTGGCGCGTACGGGCCCAAGATGGGCTGGCTGTGGGACGGGCACGTCGCGGTGTGGCTGACGACGGCCAAGATCAACCAGTGCTCCACGATCTGGACCATCACCAACAAGGACGGTTCACTGCCGGATCACCAGGCCGGGCCCTCGCTGCCGCCGGGCGCGTTCGGGCACGCCCCGGCGTATCGCTTCCCGGGCTACCTCGGGTTCCACATCGTGGAGCGCTGGCAGTTCCACTACTCGCAGGTGGTCAAGTCGACCCGCTGACCTCCGTCCCCGCGAGCGTGCGCGTCGGTGCGGGGACACGCCGGTGCGGCTGACATTGTGCGCACGCTCGGCCGCGGCGTCGGTCAGGCCGCGCGCCGGGAGGCGCGATACCCGGAGATGACACCGGCGGCGCTGAGCACGGTGAAGACCGTGAACAGCCACCGGGCGGCCACCACGCCGCCGCCGTGGGCGGTGTTGACGACCACGCCGGCCAGGCCGGCGCCGAACGCCGCCGCGACGAGCTGCACGGTGTTGATCGCGGCCGCCGCCGCGCCGCCCTCGGCCGGGTCGTCGACCGATTCCATCGCGCGCACCGACAGATGTGGCCAAGCCATCCCGATCCCGATCCCGGCGACGAGCAACCCCACCGCCCACCACGCGGCGATGCCGGCCGAGGCGTCGGCGCGCTGGGTGAGCGCACCCAGCGCCAGACCCGCGGCCACCACCACGGGTGCGGCCACGATCACCCGCCCGACCGCCCGCGGATCGTTCAAGGAGGCGCTGACGATCTCGCTGACCGTCCAACCGAACGCCAGCGCCGCTCCCAGGAACCCGGCCACCACCGGCCGCAAATGCGCCAGTTGCTGACCGAACAGCGGCACGTAGGTGTTCACCATCGCGGCGGCCATCAGCCCCGCCATCGCCAGGTACACCCACTTCAACGGCCCGCGCCCGAACACGCTGGGAGGCAGCACCGCCGCCCGCGCCCGCCGGTCGACGACCACGAAGCAGACGGCCAGCCCCGCCCCCGCGACGAGCAGGGCCGCGGTCGCACCGACGTCGCGGGGGATCTGCGCGACGCTGACCGCCAGCGCGGCCGCCCCCAGGATCAGCAGCGACCACACCGGCACCTTCAGCACCTGCGTTGCCGCGGCGCGCTCCGCGCGCGCCGCGGCCAGCGCGGCCGGAACCAGCGCGGCCATGAGAGCGCTGAGCACCGCCATCGCCACGAAAGCCCACCGCCACAGGCCGAACTGTGCGAAGAGGCCGCCGGTGGCGGGACCGACGACGGTGGCGACGCCCCACATCGCCGACACCAGCGCAGAACCGCGGCTCCACAACGCGCGTGGCAGCGCCGCGTTGATGACCGCATAGCCGAGCCCCGCCAGCAGGCCACCGGCCACCCCTTGCAGGGCGCGCCCGGCGATCAGCACCGCCATGTCGGGGGCCGCCGCGCACACCAGGCTGGCGACGGCGAAGACACCCAGCCCGGACAGGTAGGAGGACCGCGGACCGACCCGCAGCAGGATCGGGTTGACCACGGTGGCGGCGACCACCGACCCGACCAGGTACAGCGTGGTCACCCACGCGTAGAGGCGGGCGCCGCCGATCTCGGCGACGGTGTTGGGCAGCAGGCTGCTGGTCAGGAACTCGTTGGTGGCGTACAGCGCGACGCCGCCGGCCAGCACAACCGAGGTCCCCAGATACCTGCCGCGCAGCAGGTCCCGCCACCGGCCCGCGACGGCTGCCGTCTCGGTCACTTGAGACCGGCGGCGTCCATCCCCCGCAGTTCCTTTTTCAGGTCGGCGATCTCGTCGCGGAACCGGGCGGCCAACTCGAACTGCAGATCACGCGCGGCGGCCATCATCTGGGCGGTGAGGTCCTTGATCAGGTCGGCCAGCTCGGCGCGCGGCATGTTGGCGGTGTCGCGGCCCTCGAAGACGCCGGCGCTGACGGCGCGACCGGGCTCGCCCTGGGCGCGCCGCCCGCGGGAGGAGTTGCGGCCCGACCCCCCGATCCCGACATCGGTGTCGTCCGCCTCGCGGTAGACCAGGTCGAGGATGTCGGCGATCTTCTTGCGCAGCGGTTGCGGGTCGAGGCCGTGGGCCTCGTTGTAGGCGATCTGCTTGGCCCGCCGCCGTTCGGTCTCGTCGATGGCCTCCTTCATCGAGTCGGTGATCCTGTCGGCGTACATGTGCACCTCCCCGGAGACGTTGCGGGCGGCGCGGCCGATCGTCTGGATCAGGCTGCGCGACGACCGCAGGAACCCCTCCTTGTCGGCGTCGAGGATGGCCACCAGCGACACCTCGGGCAGGTCGAGACCCTCCCTCAGCAGGTTGATGCCGACCAGCACGTCGTACTCGCCGAGCCGCAGCTGGCGTAGCAGTTCGACGCGGCGCAGCGTGTCCACCTCGGAGTGCAGGTAGCGCACCCGGATTCCCATCTCGAGCAGGTAGTCGGTGAGGTCCTCGGCCATCTTCTTGGTCAGGGTCGTCACCAGCACCCGCTGGTCGGCGTCGGTGCGTTTGCGGATCTCGCCGATCAGGTCGTCGATCTGGCCCTTGGTGGGCTTGACCACCACCTTGGGGTCCACCAGGCCGGTGGGGCGGATCACCTGCTCGACGAACTCGCCGCCGGACTGGCTCAGCTCGTAGGGCCCGGGCGTGGCCGACAGGTACACCGTCTGCCCGATCCGGTCGGCGAACTCCTCCCAGGTCAGCGGCCGGTTGTCGACCGCCGAGGGCAGCCGGAACCCGTATTCGACCAGGTTGCGCTTGCGCGACATGTCGCCCTCGTACATGCCCCCGATCTGCGGCACGGTCACGTGCGACTCGTCGATGACGAGCAGGAAGTCCTCCGGGAAGTAGTCCAGCAGCGTCGCCGGCGCCGAACCCGCCGGCCGGCCGTCGATGTGGCGGGAGTAGTTCTCGATGCCGGAGCAGAAACCGACCTGGCGCATCATCTCGATGTCGTAGTTGGTGCGCATCCGCAAGCGCTGGGCCTCCAGCAGCTTGCCCTGCCCTTCCAGCTCGGCGAGCCGCTCGGCGAGCTCCTCCTCGATGGTGGAGATCGCCTGGGCCATTCGCTCGGGACCGGCCACGTAGTGGGTGGCGGGGAAGATCCGCAGCGAATCGACCTGGCGGATCACCTCCCCGGTCAGCGGGTGCAGGTAGTAGAGCGCCTCGATCTCGTCGCCGAAGAACTCGACCCGAACCGCCAGTTCCTCGTAGGAGGGGATGATCTCCATCGTGTCGCCGCGCACCCGGAACGAGCCGCGGGTGAACGACAGGTCGTTGCGGGTGTACTGCACGTCGACCAGCAGCCGCAGCAGGGCGTCCCGGGCCACCTCGGTGCCGACCTCCAACTCGACGGAGCGGTCCAGGTAGGACTGGGGGGTGCCCAGGCCGTAGATGCACGACACCGACGCGACCACCACCACGTCGCGGCGCGACAACAGCGACGACGTCGCGGAGTGCCGCAACCGCTCCACGTCGTCGTTGATGGAGCTGTCCTTCTCGATGTAGGTGTCGGTCTGCGCGATGTAGGCCTCGGGCTGGTAGTAGTCGTAGTACGACACGAAGTACTCGACGGCGTTGTGCGGCAACATCTCTCGCAGCTCGTTGGCAAGCTGGGCGGCCAGTGTCTTGTTCGGCGCCATCACCAGTGTGGGCCGTTGCAGTCGCTCGATCAGCCAGGCGGTGGTCGCCGATTTGCCCGTGCCGGTGGCGCCGAGCAGCACCACGTCCCGCTCGCCGGCCCGGACCCGGCGCTCCAGCTCGTCGATGGCGGCCGGCTGGTCGCCGGCCGGCGAGTGGGGGCTGACCACCTCGAAGCGCGCCCCGGTCCGCACCACGTCCTCGACCGCACGGTATTCCGAGTGCGCGACGACCGGATGCTCGGTAGCAAATGCCATGCGTCCAGGGTAGAGGGATGCACCGACACGCGGCCCGGAGCTAACGGGGGCTGCGCGTCCACACCCGCGTGCGCGGGTTGCATTCGATCAGGTAGCCGTCGTCGGAGGCGGACATCGCGAAGACCGGGATGTCGGGCTGGGCGCACGACTCCCCCACCGCGTGCACCCCGGTCGTGACGGGCGCTTTCTCCCACGTCTTGGTGTCCCACGTCTTGTCCTCGCACACGACCTGCTCGTTCGTGGTCAGGTCGTAGCCGAGCTTGTCGGCGTCGCCGCAGGTCCGGCCGAGCACGGGCGCCGGCGCCGGCGGGCCGGTGCGGTCGAGCGGCGCGACGTTGGCGGGGTCGGCCACGGTGACGTCCGGGGGGACGTCACCGATCCGGGTGGCCACCAGCGTGGTCCGCTGCACCACGCCCCGGTGGCCGCATTCGTCGGTGCGCACGGTCGCGGTCTGCATCCCGCGCAGCCTGCCGTTCGCCTCCGGAGCCAGCGACCAGACGACCATTTCCAGCTCCGTCGCCGTGCCCGCCCGGCCGGGCAGGCGGCAGCCCGCCCACACCTGCGTGGGGGTGCCGTCCCAATACCCGTCGACGAAACGCAGCACATCGGTCTCGCCGCCGCCCGCAATGCTCGCCACCTGATGGTCGCGGTCGTCGAGCCGCGTGCCGGTGGCGACACATCCGGTGGCCGTGCACGACGAGCGGAACGCCCACCAGCCGGTCTGGTGCTCCCGACCGGCGCCGACGACACCGGCCGCGGCGTGCCGCGCCAAGCCGATGTCGAAGTCCAGCCGGTAGGCCCCGTCCAGTGCCGGCGCAACGGCCGCCGCCGTGGCCGGACGCGGCGCGGGCGGGTGCGGCGCGGCGGGACGCGGCGTGTTCGGGCCGGCTCGCGGTGCGACCTGCGGTGCGGCGACGGCCACGGGCTCGGGCGGACCGAGTCCCCGAGCGGCGACCCATGCGGTCCCGGCGGCGGACACGACGGCTACCAGGACCGCCGCCGCCGCGCGGGTTCTCCGCGACAGGCGCCGCATCGCGGACCCCGCCCCGCCGCCGCGGCCACCCCGTGCGCCCAGCGCGGCGGCAAAGGCACGACACCGCTCGAATCTCTGCTCGGGTTGCTTGGCCAGGGCCTTGCAGAACACCTCGTCCAGATACGCGAGTTCCGGGCGGTGGTCGCTGAGCCTGGGGGGATCGGCGCGCAGATGCTGGCTGATCACCGCCACCGGGTTGGTCTGCTCGTAGGGTGGCGAACCGGTGAGCAGGTGAAACGCGGTCGCGGCCAGCGCGTACTGGTCGGCCCGCCCGTCGAGGTTCGAGCCCATCAGCTGTTCGGGCGCGGCGTAGGACACGGTGCCCACCGCGACGTTGGTCGCGGTGATCCCGCTCACGTCACCAAGGTGTCGCGCAACCCCGAAGTCCGCCAACAGGATTCGGCGTTCACCACACTCGGGGTTGGTGAGCAGGATGTTGGCGGGCTTGACATCGCGGTGCAGCAGGCCCCGCTCGTGGGCGTAGTCGAGGGCGTCCGCCACGGCGGCGACGATCGCGAGAACGTCCGGCAGCGGCATCCCGTCCGGGTAACGCTCCTCGACCAGCCGGGCGGCGTCGGCACCCTCGACGTAGTCCATCGAGATCCACAACTGGCCGGCGAACTCGCCGCGGTCGTGCACGCCCACGATGTGCGGGTGCCACAGCGTCGCGGCGAGATCGGCTTCCCTGTTGAATCTCTCGCGGAATTCCACGTCCGCCGTCATGTTCTCGGCGAGGACCTTGAGCACGTCGCGCCGCGGCAGCCTCGGGTGCTTGGCCAGATAGACCTCTGCCGTCGCGCCGGCACCCAGTGGCCGCAACACGGTGTAGCCCGCGAAAACGGCGCCGGCGGCCACCGACGGCCGAGGCGCGTCGCCCGCGAAGCCGCCGCGGCTGCCCACCGACATCGGCCGCCACGTCGCAGTCGCCCGGGCGCGCAGCCGGAACAGGGAGGCGACGAGCGGCGAGGACGCGAGGCGGGCCCGCATCATCCCGCGGAACACCCTCGGGCCGGGCGGGGTTCGCCGCGGGGTGTCCCAGGCCTGGGTGGCGTTGGTGGCGTCGTCCATCTGGTGCTGCTTCCTCATGTGCCCGGCAGTACCCAGGGACGTCGACTCGATGTGCCTTCGGCGGAACGATTTTCGGCCATGTGACCCTGCCGGTCATCCGTCCCTGCATGACCGGTGGCCCATCTGGTCGGCGTGCCCGGCGGCCCCGACATTGCACATCCGTCAAATCCGATGCTAACCCGCGGCGATCGCTTTGGCTCGGAACCACATTCGGAACAGCTGTGAGTTTGCAGTCCGCAACCACTGCGCGGCTTTTTGCGAACGACAAGAAACTTCACAGGCGCCGACCCTGTGGCCGGGCCGTCGCAAGGCCGATACTGGAACCGTGGGTCGCCCAACCCGGCCCGTTTTGACCATCCGCCACAACGGGTCGCAACGCACGTTCAGCCCAGGTCACGATGTGATAGTCGGACGTGACCTGTTGGCCGACTTGCGCATTGTCGATCCGCGGATCTCCCGCAGGCATCTGATTCTGCGCTTCGACGAGAGCCGTTGGATCGCGATCGACAACGGCTCGGTGAACGGCACCTACCTCAACGGCTACCGGATGCCGGTGATCGACATCCACGACGGCCAGAGCATCAACGTCGGTAACCCGGAGGGGCCGCAGCTGACGTTCGACCTCGGCCGGCGCGAACGGCCGAGGTCGCTCCCGGAGCGCGGCGACGGACCGCGCACCATGTGGTGGTCGTCGAATCCGCAGACCGCACAACCGTGTTCGCAGGCCGTATGGCAGGTCGAGCTCGCCGCGCCGCAGGAATGCGCCGCGCCCGCGCCGGAAGCCGAACGCGGTGCCGATTCCGACCGGCGGGACACATCGCCACGGTCGCGGCGCATACCCGATCATCTGGTCAACCCGCTGCCGGACACCGGGCGGGCATCCGCCGACCACACGCCGCCCGCCGAGGAGGCCCGGCCCGCGAGCCAGATGTCGAACCTGGCGACGCGGATGGTGCAGGTCCCGCCACCGCCTGTCCCCGAAGCCCGGGGCGCGGAAAACCTCGGCGGCACAATCACCATCGGGCGTGCCGACGACAACGACATCGTGGTTCCCGACGTGCTGGCCTCCCGCCACCACGCGACGCTGGCCCGGACGCCGCTGGGCACCGAGATCCACGACCACAGCAGCAACGGGACCTTCGTCAACGGCACCCGGGTCGGGTCGGCGATCCTGGCCGACGACGACGTCGTCACCATCGGCAACGTCGACCTGGTGTTCCGCGGCGGCACCCTGGCCAAGCGCGGCGGCGCCGACACCCGCACCGGCGGTCTCGAGGTGCGCGGGGTCAGATACGTCGTCGCGGGCGGCAAACAACTGCTCGACGACATCTCCCTGACCGCCCGTCCCGGAACGCTGACCGCCGTCATCGGCGGCTCGGGCGCGGGCAAGAGCACCCTGGCCCGGCTGATCGCCGGCTACGCGCACCCCACCAACGGCACGGTCACTTTCGAGGGTCACGACATCCACGCCGAATACGCCTCGCTGCGCAGCCGCATCGGCATGGTGCCCCAAGACGACGTCGTGCACCGCCAGCTCACCGTCAACCAGGCCCTGGGCTACGCCGCCGAACTGCGCCTGCCCCCCGACACCACCAGATCCGACCGCGCCAAGGTCATCGCCGGGGTGCTCGACGAGCTCGACCTGACCAAGCACGCCGACACCCGCGTCGACAAACTCTCCGGCGGCCAACGCAAACGCGCCTCGGTCGCGCTCGAACTGCTCACCGGACCCTCCCTGCTGATCCTCGACGAACCCACCTCCGGGCTCGACCCCGCCCTCGACCACCAGGTCATGACCATGCTGCGCGCGCTCGCCGACGCCGGCCGCGTGGTCATCGTGGTCACCCACATGCTGTCCTACCTCGACATCTGCGACCAGCTGCTGCTGGTGGCCCCCGGCGGCAAAACCGCCTACTGCGGCCCACCCGAGCAGATCGGCGACGCCATGGGCACCACCAACTGGGCCAAGATCTTCACCCGGGTCGGCGCCGACCCCGACGAGGCCAACCGCCGCTTCATTGCGCGGCGCCGCGCGCAGAAGGAACAGCCCGAGGCGGCGGGCAAGCCGGCGGAGCTCGGCGGGCCCGCGCACACCAGCCTGCGGCGCCAGATCTCCACGATCGCGCGCCGCCAGGTGCGGCTCGTCGTCGCCGACCGCGGGTATTTCGTCTTCCTGGCGCTGCTGCCGTTCATCCTGGGCGCGCTGTCGCTGACCGTCCCCGGCTCGCACGGATTCCACGCCGCCGGCCCCGACTCCGGCACACCCGACGAGTCCGCCCAGATACTGAACCTGCTGTTGCTGGCCGCCGCGTTCATGGGCACCGCGCTGACGATCCGCGACCTGGTCGGCGAGCGCGCCATCTTCCAGCGCGAACAGGCGGTCGGCCTGTCCACCACGGCCTACCTGCTGGCCAAGACCGCGGTGTTCTGCGCGTTCGCCGTCCTGCAGTCGGCGATCACCACGACGATGGTGGTGGCCGGCAAGGGGCCCCCGACGCGGGGACCGGTGCTGCTGGGCCACGGCACGGTCGGGGCCACGCTGGAGCTGTTCGCCACGGTCGCGGCCACCTGCGTCGCCTCGGCCATCCTCGGCCTGGCCATCTCGGCGCTGGCCCGGTCGAACGAGCAGATCATGCCGCTGTTCGTGGTGTCGATCATGGCCCAGCTGGTGCTGTGCGGCGGGATGGTTCCGGTCACCGGCCGGCTCGCCCTCGACCAGCTGTCCTTCGCGATGCCCGCGCGCTGGGGATACGCGGCGGCGGCGGCCACGGTCGACGTCCGGCACCTGGTGCCCGGGACGCTGCTCGCCCAGGACCGGTTCTGGCGGCACACCGCGGGCACCTGGCTCCTCGACATGGGGATGCTGGCCGCCCTGTCGGTGTGCTACGGCGCCTTAGTCCGCTGGAAGATCCGGCTGCGCCGCTGAGGACGCCGCTGACCGGTAGGGTGACACCATTCACGCGCCCAAACACGAGACGTTCGACCTGATCGCCCGCACCAACACCGACCCCAAGGGCATCGTGCGGGCCGTCGACGAATACGCGGTGCACCCGTGGGGCCTCTATGTCGCCCGGCCCACCCCGGGCCGGGCCCAGTTCCACTACCTCGAGTCGTGGCTGCTGCCGTCGCTGGGGCTGCGCGCCACGGTGTTCCAGTTCAATCCCGGACACGAACGCGACCAGGACTACTACCTGGACGTGGGCGAATACGTCCCGGGCCCGCAGGCGTGGCATGCCGAGGACCACTACCTCGACATCGAGGTCCGCACCGGGGCGCGCGCGGCGCTGCTCGACGTCGACGAGCTGCTGGACGCGGTCCGCCACGGCCTGCTGACCCCGGAGGTTGCCGAGCGGGCGGTGCGGCACGCGGTCGACGCCGTCGACGGGCTGGCCCGCAACGGCTACGACTTGTCCCGCTGGGTGGCCGGCAAAGGCATGCACCTCACCTGGCGCGGTCGTTGACCAGGACGCGGATTTCGCGGTCCCACTGCGCGTCGTGGGCGCGCCCGAAGCTCCAGCGGAGCACCGCCAGGACCGCGGCCGACAGCAACACCACCAGCAGACCCACCGACACGGCGACCGTGAGCGCGTCCAGGACGGGACGCAACGGCGCGGGCGACCGGGCGTGGTCGCCGTGGTCGTCGACCCAGATCTGGATGCGGTCACCCGGTCGCACCGTCCCGGTCCACTGGAACGTGTCGGTGTGCGGCGCACCGCCGGCGGTCCACTGCGCCCGCACCACGGGCATTTCGGAACCGTCGAAATTCGCGACGGTGCCGACTTCGAGGACCGTCGCGCTCACCGTCTGGCGCGTCCGGGCCAGCATGGCGTCGGCGCGACGCTCGCTGTCGTGTATCTCGGTGCCCACGGCACCGGCGACGGCGATCCCCGCGAGGGCGACCACCAGCACGGCCAGCACGGCCAGCACCTCGATGCGGTCGCTGCGCCGCAGCAGCGGATTGCCGGCGAACAACCGGCCGATCCACCAGCGGCGCGGATCCACGGTGAACGTCTGCACGACAGCTCCTACACCCACCACGGTTATGCCCCCATTCTGCGCCGCCGGCGGTGACGCGTGCAGGGCCGAAAGGCCCGAAGCGCCGGGGCCGGCGCCATCCGCGGGCGCAGCCGTGCCCGCCCGCGGGCCCTGTGTATGCCAGAAACTCTGCCGCGGAGGGCTTTCCGGGCACGCAGCCGGGGTTCGGCCGCCACGGGCCGGGCCGAAACGGTTTCCCGATCCGCGGAGCGGGTACCTGTCCGGGCATGTCCCTGAGCGTGCACCGGTCCGGCCGCAGTCCCGAGCCGCCCGGCGGGCCGCGGGCGGGGCGCCGCCGACGCCGCGGTGAGCCCGGTTTCGTCATCGCGCACCGCGCGGCGGGCGGCGACCATTACGACCTTCGGCTGGAGATCGACGGCGTCCTGGTGTCATGGGCGATACCCAAAGGGCCCTCCGCCACCCCCGAGCTCAAGCGGATAGTGCGCCGCGGCGGGGACCACCCGCTGCAACGCCCGGACGGCGAAGACGGCGTCATGGTCGTGGACAGCGGCACCTACACCAACGTGACCAGGCACGCGATGGGCGAATGCCTCAGACGGGGCCACGTGTCGTTCCACCTGCGCGGCGAGCGGGTGCGCGGCTGCTACGCCCTGACCCGGGTCCGGGAGGGCGAACACGAGACGTGGCTGCTGCTGCGGCGCAAGGACCCCGAGTCGGTGCCGGCCGAGCGGCCGGCGGCCGAGCACCCGGACGCGCACAATGAAAATTCATGACCGATGTCGAACAGCCATGACCGATCCCGCCGGTCTCCCCGAAGCGGTGCGCCGCACGCTGCACCATGAGGCGGTGCCCGACTGGCGCGCGCCCACCCTGGCCACCCTGACCGAGAAGCGGTTCTCCGACCCCGACTGGATCTTCGAGCGCAAGTTCGACGGGATGCGCGCTCTGGCCTTCCGGGACGGGGACCGCGTCCGGCTGCTGTCGCGAAACCGCCAGCCGCTCAACGGAACCTACCCCGAACTGGTCGACGCGCTGTGCGCCCAGCGCACCACCCGCTTCGTCGTGGACGGCGAGGTGGTGGCCTTCGAGGGGCGGCGGACCAGCTTCGCCCGGCTGCAGGGACGCCTGGGGATCACCGACCCCGGCACGGCGCGCGCGTCGCGCGTCCGGGTCTTCTACTACCTGTTCGACCTGCTGCACCTGGACGGCGAATCCACCACCGACGTGCCGCTGCTCTGGCGCAAACGGCTGCTGCGCGGCGCCATCGACTTCGGTGGTCCGCTGCGCTACACCCCGCACCGCGTCGCGGACGGGATCGCCGCCTACCGGGCGGCGTGCGAGCGCGGCGACGAGGGGGTGATCGCCAAGCTGGCCGATTCGACGTATGACGGCCGGCGCTCACCGCATTGGCTGAAGTTCAAATGCGTGCGCGACCAGGAATTCGTGGTCGGGGGTTACACCGGCCCCAAGGGCACCAGGGTCGAGTTGGGGGCCCTGCTGCTCGGCTACTACGAGGGCCGGGAGTTGCGCTACGCCGGCAAGGTGGGAACCGGCTTCGACGAGGCCACGCTGCGCCGCCTGCACGAGCGGCTGTCGGCGATCGAGCGGGAGTCCTCGCCGTTCGGTGCGGCGGTGCGCGAGCCCGGCATCCACTGGGTGCACCCGGAGCTGGTGGCCCAGATCGGGTTCACCGAGTGGACGCGCGACGGGAAGCTGCGCCATCCGCGCTACCTCGGCCTGCGCACCGACAAGGACCCCGCCGAGGTCGTCCGGGAGACCCGCTGATGCCCCGCGCGCAGGTCGAGATCACCCACCCGGACCGGGTGTTGTTCCCCGCGGACGGGATCACCAAGGGCGACCTCGCCGACTACTACGGCGAGGTGGCCGACGCGATGCTGCCGCACCTGCGGGGCCGGGCGCTCACCGTGCAGCGGTATCCCCGCGGCATCGGCGAACCGGGCTTCGTCCAACAGGATTTCGCCGATTCGCTGCCGGACTGGATGGGACGGGTCGAGGTCGCCAAGGAGGGCGGCGGCACCGTGGTGCATCCGCTGGCCGAACGCCCGGAGGCGCTGCGCTGGTTGGCCAACCAGAGCTGCATCACGTTGCACGCGTGGCAGTCGCGGCGGGGCCGGCTGAACGACCCCGACCGGCTGGTCTTCGACCTCGACCCCTCCGACGGCGACTTCGCGGTGGTGCGGGCGACGGCCCGCGCGGTGGCCGGGGTGCTGGCAGACCTCGGGTTGGTCAGCTACGTCCAGACGACGGGGTCACGCGGCCTGCACGTGGTGGTGCCCGTGCGCGCCGACACCGATTTCGACACCGCTCGCCGGTTCACCCGCGACGTGGCCGACGTCGTCGCCGCCGACGACCCCGCGCACCGCACCGTGGAGGTCCGCAAGGACAAGCGCGGCGAACGGGTGTACCTCGACGTCATGCGCAACGCGTACGCCCAGACGGCGGTGGCACCGTATTCGGTGCGGCCGCTGGCGGGCGCACCGGTGGCCACGCCGCTGGAGTGGGACGAGCTGAACACCCCCGGCCTGCGAGCGGATCGGTTCACCGTCCGGGATCTTCCCAAACGGCTTGCCGGGCACCGTAATCCGTGGTCGGGCATGTCCCGGCATGCGCGTTCGCTGAGCGGCCCGTGCGAGCGCCTGGCGAAACTTCGACCCTGAACTGCCCGACGTCGAGGGGTACCGGCGCGAACTGGCCGGCACCCTGCCCGGCCGGCGGATCCGGCGCGTGCGGGTGCACGATCCCGGCGTCCTGCGCAACACCACCCCGCAGGCCCTGGGCCGCCGCGTCGACGGCCACCGCTTCGGTGATCCGCGCCGCCACGGCAAATGGCTGATCCTGCCGACGGACGGCCCGACGTTGTTGATCCACAGCGGGATGACCGGCCACCCCTACCACGGCGCCGACGGCGCCGGCCGCGAACGCCACGAACGGCTGGCGATCGTCCTGGACGAAGGCGAGTTGCGCTACGCCGACCTGCGCAAGCTGCGCGGCGTGTGGCTGGCCGCCGGCGGGGACGACCTGGCCCGCGTGACGGGTCCGCAAGGCCCCGACGCGCTGGGCCTCGGGTTGCGGGCGTTTCGCGGTGCGCTGGCCGGGCGGCGCGGCCGGCTCAAGACGACGCTGCTGGACCAGTCGGTGATCGCGGGGCTGGGCAACCTGCTGGTCGACGAGCTCTGTTGGCGCGCAAGGGTTCTCCCCAAGCGGCCGGTCGACGGCCTGGCCGGCGGCGACGTGCGCGACGAGCCGGAACCGCACTGCCCGCGGTGTGGCGCCGGACTGGCGCGCGGACGGGTGGGCGGCCGGACGTCGCTGTGGTGTCCGCGCTGCCAGTCCTGAAGCCGGCCACGGAACGAACGCGCTGGTCAGCCGGTGGTCCCGGGCGTAATCTCGGCAATTATGAAGCCACGCAAGCGCACTCCGATCATTGCCGTGATGGTGATCGCGGCCGGCTCGCAGTGGGGGCCGGCGATCGCCCGGGCGGACATGCACAACATCACCTACCGCGCCCGCATCGACGGGGTGGCCCCCGGCAGCCAGGCCACGTTCGTGATCCACAGCGGCCAGACCAACAGCGCCCCGCTCAGCGCGATGCCCGGCCAGGTGTTCGAGGCCAACGAGGTGCTGCCCGACCCGAAGCAGGCCGGCATGCAGGTGGCGCTGCACTGGCCCTACTCGGCCAAGGTGCACTGCGAGATCGACGTGGACGACAACGTGGTGGCCCAGCTCGACCAGGTGGTCTCGCCGAAGCAGGGCGACAGCGGGCCGGGCAACGGTCTGCTGGGTCGCGGCGCACCGCTGCCCGGGTAGCCGGCACTAGCCGGGTTTCGGCCCGAGCCCACTGCCGACGACCCACGCGCCGATCGCGAAGCCGGCCCGTCATCACGCTGGTGAACGCCCCACCCAGCACCAGGAAGCTGATGGCGTCCGAGGCGCCGCCGGTCAGCGCGAGAACGACGTAGGCCGCGTCGCGCAGGAATCGTGCGCGTTCCTCGGACGTCGTCATCTGGTCGAGCCGGCCGGCGGATCGGCGACCGGCTCACGCGGTGACATGTGCGCTGTCGCCACCGGTCACCGCGAACGAGGTGCCGCTGACCATCCGGGCGTGGTCGGAGGCCAGGAAGACGACCGTCGGGCGGTTGGTGGGGTGCCCTGCCGAACTCATCGCGGGGCGCGTACCCGGGACAGCCCCCCACTATTCGTGCTATTCGTGCTATTCGTGCTATTCGTGCTATTCGTGCGGGCGCCAGCCGCAGCCGTCGGCCCATTGCCAGGCCCGCGGGTAGGCGTCGTGCAGCCAGGGCTCCTTGGCGTCGGCGTAGCGCGCGGCGTCGCCGTGGGCGCCGCTTTCGGCCGCACGCTTGATCGCCAGATACTCCGCGCGCACCCCGGGTTCGGCCCGCAGCCAGTCGACGAAGAGCAGGGCGAACTGCTGTCCCGGCCAGCCGTCCACCCGGATGTGCACATTGGTCGGCCGGCCGGGATCGGCCGAGGCGTGAATCCGCTTGTCCCACAACGCCGGGTCGTCGCTGTGGTCGAAGCCGTCCACGGTGCTGCGGGCCTCGGCCCGGGGGACGTCGCCGGTGACGTCCGCGATGCGCGGGTAACCGGCAGCCAACAGCGGTTCGGCCAGTTCGTCGGCCACCGCCAGCGACTCGACGGTGATCTGCATGTCGATGACGTCCTCGGCGTCGAGCCCCGATACGACGGTCGACCCGACGTGGTCGACCCGCAGCGCCTTGTGGCCGCAGGTGGTCTGCAGCCGGGCCCGGATGCGGCGCGCCTGCTCCGGCCACGTCGGGTCGGCCGGCACCAGCCGCGCCGGCGCGCGCGCGGCCCGGCGCGCCGTCAGGTTGTGGGCGAACGGCAGTATCCGCTCGTTCCACACGTCGCGGGCGCGACGCTTCAGCTCCGCGGGGCTGCCGGAGTTGTCCAGCCACACGTCGGCGACCGCGCGGCGCTGCTCGTCGTCGGCCTGGGCGGCGATCCGGGCGCGGGCGTCCTTTTCGGCCATGCCGCGCTGGTCGACCAGCCGTCGCACCCGCACCTCGACGTCGGCGTGCACGACGACGACGAGCGGAAACAGCGGCGCCATCCCGGATTCCACCAGCAACGGGATGTCCTCGACGACGACGGCGTCCTCGGCCACCCCCGCGATGATCTCCGCGCGCCGCCGGCCGACGAGCGGGTGCACGATCCCGTTGAGCGTCTTGCGGGCGTCGTCGTCGCGAAAAGCCTTGGCGGCCAGGGCCGGACGGTCCAATGCCCCGTCGGGCAGGAGGATGTCCGCACCGAACGCGTCGACGAGGGCGGCCAGGCCCTCGGTGCCCGGCTCGACCACCTCGCGCGCGATCACGTCCCCGTCGACGATGACGGCGCCGCACTCGGCGAACGTGGCGGACAGCGCCGACTTGCCGGCGCCGATGCCGCCGGTCAACCCGATGCGCAGCATCAGTGAGCGGTGTTATGCGTTGCCGGCGAGCTTTTCCCGCAGGGCCGCCAGTTGGGCATCGCTGGCCAGCGACCCGCCCGCGGACTTCTCCGCGGACGCGCCGTTGCCCGGCGACTGGTCGCCACCGGCGTGATGCCCGGCCTCCTCGGCCGCGGCGAACTTCTCGATCTGCGCGGTGTGCATCTTGTGCTGGCGCTCGGCCTCGGCGTAGCGGGCCTCCCACTCGGCGCGCTGCTTGTCGAATCCCTCGAGCCATTCGTTGGTCTCGGAGTCGAAGCCCTCGGGGAAGATGTAGTTGCCCTGCTCGTCGTAGCTGTCGGCCATGCCGTACTTGGCGGGGTCGAACTCCTCGGTGTAGTCCTCGTTGGCCTGCTTGAGCGACAACGAGATCCGGCGACGCTCCAGGTCGATGTCGATGACCTTGACCATCGCGTCGTCGCCGACGGCGACCACCTGGTCGGGCACCTCGACGTGGCGTTCGGCCAGCTCGGAGATGTGCACCAGACCTTCGATGCCCTCCTCTACGCGCACGAACGCACCGAACGGCACCAGCTTGGTGACCTTGCCCGGCACGATCTGGCCGATGGCGTGGGTGCGGGCGAAGTGCCGCCAGGGGTCTTCCTGGGTCGCCTTGAGCGACAACGAAACCCGCTCGCGGTCCATGTCGACGTCGAGCACCTCGACGGTGACCTCGTCACCGACCTGCACCACCTCGGACGGGTGGTCGATGTGCTTCCAGGAGAGCTCGGAGACGTGCACCAGACCGTCGACACCGCCGAGGTCGACGAACGCGCCGAAGTTGACGATGGAGGAGACCACACCCTTGCGGATGGTGCCCTTCTGCAGCTGGTTGAGGAACTCGCTGCGCACCTCGGACTGGGTCTGCTCCAGCCAGGCGCGGCGGCTCAGCACCACGTTGTTGCGGTTCTTGTCCAGCTCGATGATCTTGGCCTCGATCTCCTTGCCGATGTAGGGCTGCAGATCGCGGACGCGGCGCATCTCGACCAGCGAGGCGGGCAGGAAGCCGCGCAGCCCGATGTCGAGGATCAGGCCACCCTTGACCACCTCGATGACGGTGCCCTTGACGGCCTCGTCCTTCTCCTTGAGCGCCTCGATGGTGCCCCAGGCGCGCTCGTACTGCGCGCGCTTCTTGGACAGGATCAGCCGGCCCTCTTTGTCCTCCTTGGTGAGAACCAGGGCCTCGACCTCGTCGCCGACGGAAACGACCTCGTTGGGGTCGACGTCGTGCTTGATGGACAGCTCACGGGCGGGAATGACGCCCTCGGTCTTGTAGCCGATGTCGAGGAGCACCTCGTCCCGGTCCACTTTGACGATCGTGCCCTCGACGATGTCGCCATCGTTGAAGTACTTGATCGTTTTGTCTATTGCGGCAAGAAAATCCTCGCTGGAGCCAATGTCGTTGACGGCTACTTGCGGCGAGGTGACGGCGGGACTCGGCATGTGGTGGGTTGCTCCGGACAGGTTGGGTCGTAGGGACAATGTGGGATTTACCCATCGAGGCTACTCGACACTGCACACGCTGGACAAACCCGGGCGGCGAGCACGGGCCCTTTCGGCGGGTCAGAACTTGGCGATCAACACGACACCGCAGACCATCAGCGCACCCCCGACGGCGCGCCACGCCGTGATCGGGTGGGGATCGAGGCGCAGCCAGCCGAAATGGTCGACGACCAAGGACATGACGAGCGCCGAGGTGACCGTGATGCCCATGAACGTCCCGGCCCCGACCCTGTTGACCAGGGTGAGGCCCGCATAGACCTGGACGGCCCCGACGAGACCGCCGATGACGGCCCACCAGGGCATCGACGCGACGTCCTTCGCGCTGGGCAACGGCTTGTGCATGACCAGGAATGCCGCGACGAAGAAGACCGTGATCACCGCGAACGACACCGCCGACGCCAGCCACGGGTTGATCAGGTGCTTGAAGAGCTGACCGTTCATGGCCGCGCCGCAGGTCTGCAGCGCACCGCCCAGGACTATGAACGGAATCATCCAGATCGGGTTCATGGCGCTCCTAATGCGCGGCGGCATCCCAGCTGCGGCCGTAGCCCACCGACACCTCCAGCGGGACGTCGAGCGGGTAGGCCCCGCCCATCTGCTCGCGGGCCAGCTTCTCGACCCGCTCGTGCTCGCCGGGGGCGATCTCGAACAGCAGCTCGTCGTGCACCTGCAGCAGCATCCGCGAGGCCAGCCCGGCCTCCTTGATCGCGTGGTCGACGCGGACCATCGCCACCTTGATGATGTCGGCCGCGCTGCCCTGGATCGGCGCGTTGAGCGCGGCCCGCTCGGCGGCCTCGCGGACCTGGCGATTGCTGCTGTCCAGCTCGGGCAGGTAGCGGCGGCGGCCGAACACCGTGGAGGTGTAGCCGTCCTTGCGGGCCTGCTCGACGACGGCGTGCAGGTAGTCGCGCACTCCGCCGAACCGGGCGAAGTACTGGTCCATCTGCACCTTCGCCTCCTCGGTGGAGATCTTGAGCTGGGCGGACAGCCCGTAGGCGCTCAGCCCGTAGGCCAGCCCGTAGGACATGGCCTTGACCCGGCGGCGCAACTCGGCGGTGACCTCCTCGATCGGCACCCCGAACGCGCGGGAGGCCACGAACGAGTGCAGGTCCTCGCCGGTATTGAAAGCTTCGAGTACGCCTTCATCTTTCGACAGATGGGCCATGATCCGCATCTCGATCTGGCTGTAGTCCGCCGTCATCAGCTCGGCGAACGGCCCCGCGGGGCCGCTGCCGACGACGAACGCGTCGCGGATCTGACGCCCGGCGTCGGTGCGGATCGGGATGTTCTGCAGGTTGGGTTCGGTCGACGACAGCCGGCCGGTGGCCGCGATGGTCTGGTTGAACGTGGTGTGAATCCGGCCGTCCGCGGCGACCGCGTTGAGCAGCCCGTCGACGGTGACCTTCAGCCGGGTGACGTCGCGGTGGGCGAGCAGGTGCTGCAGGAACGGGTGGCCGGTCTTGTCGAACAGCGACTGCAGGGCGTCGGCATCCGTGGTGTAGCCGGTCTTGGTCCGCTTGGTCTTCGGCATGCCGAGTTCGTCGAACAGCACGACCTGTAGCTGCTTGGGCGAGCCCAGGTTGATCTGCTTGCCGATCACGGCGTAGGCGGCCTCGGCGGCGTCGCGGATCTGGTCGGCGAACTGGCTCTGCAACGCGCCGAGCATGTCCAGGTCCACGGCGATGCCGGCGCGTTCCATCTCCGCCAGCACCTGCTGCACCGGCAGCTCCATCTCGGCCAGCAGCGCGGTGGAGTCGATGCGGTCCAGCTCGGCGTCCAGCGCGTCGGCCAGGTCCACCACCGCCCGGGCCCGCAGGATCAGCGTCTGGACGGCCTGGTCGTCGGTGCCTTCGGTGTCATCGAGCAGCGAAAGTTGTTGCTGTTCTTGTGTTTCCGCGCGCAGCTCGCGCCGCAGGTAGCGCAGCGAGAGGTCGTCGAGGGTGAAGCTGCGCTGCCCGGGGCGCACCAGGTAGGCCGCCAGCGCGGTGTCGGAGGTGACCCCACCCAGCGTCCACCCGCGGCCCGCGAGGTCGTGGATGGCCAGTTTCGCCTCGTGCAGCGCCTTGGGCTTGGCCGGGTCGGCCAGCCAGGCCGCCAGCGCGGCGTCGTCCTCAGGCGTCACCGTCGCGGTGTCGATGTAGCCGCCCTGCCCGTCGGCGGCCGCGACGGCCAGCGCCGTGGCGTCCCCGCCGTGCGGTAGGTGGGTGCCCGCGACGGCCAGCCCGGCCCGGCGCCCGTCGCCGGCGTGCTCGGCCAGCCAGCGCCCGACCGTGCCGGGCTCCAGCGCGCCGCCGCTGACGTCGAAACCCTCGTCGACCTCGGGCTCGACCGCGGCCAGGGTGTCGAACAGCCGGTCGCGCAGCACCCGGAACTCGAGGTCGTCGAAGAGCCGGTGGATGTGGTCGCGGTCCCACGGCTGCAGCCGCAGCGTGTCCGGGGTGTGGGCCAGCGACACGTCGCGGACCAGCTCGGTGAGCTCGCGGTTGCGCACCACGCCGGCCAGGTTGGCCCGCAGCGCGTCGCCCACCTTGCCGCGCACCGCGTCGACGTTGTCGACCAGGCCCTGCAGCGAGCCGTATTCGGCGATCCACTTGGTGGCGGTCTTCTCCCCCACGCCCGGGATGCCGGGCAGGTTGTCGCTGGGGTCGCCGCGCAGCGCGGCGAAGTCGGGGTACTGGGTGGGGGTCAGCCCGTACTTCTCGACGACGGCCTCCGGGGTGAAGCGCGTGAGCTCGCTGACGCCCTTGCGCGGGTACAGCACGGTCACGTCGTCGGTGACCAGCTGCAGCGAGTCGCGGTCCCCGGTGACCACCAGCACCCGGTAGCCCTCGTTGGCGGCCTGGGTGGCCAGCGTCGCGATGATGTCGTCGGCCTCGAACCCGGGCTCGGCGAGCACCGTGATGCCCAGCGCGCCGAGCACCTCCTTGGTGATGTCGATCTGGCCCCGGAACTCGTCGGGCGTCGCCGACCGGTTGGCCTTGTATTCGGGGTAGCGCTCGGAGCGGAACGTCTCCCGGGACACGTCGAACGCCGCGGCGATGTGCGTCGGCGCCTCGTCGCGCAGCAGGTTGATCAGCATGGCGGTGAAGCCGTAGACCGCGTTGGTGGTCAGGCCGCCGCGGGTCTTGAAGTTCTCGGCCGGCAGCGCGTAGAACGCCCGGAACGCCAGCGAATTGCCGTCGAGCAACATCAGCGTCGGCCTGGTTTTGTCCTCGCCGGCGGTACTCACGGCTCACACTCTAGGCACCCCGCGTGGCACGGCCCCGCGCCGCCACAGAACTGCAACACGTTTCAGTTTCCTGCCGGCGCTGGGTACGCTGGCACGGTGTCAGAGGTCATCCGCCAAGAACCGGCGATCGATGGATGGTTCGCCACCGACAGCTCCGGCAACCCCTATCTGATCGGCAGCAAGTGCCCCCAGTGCGGCACCTACGTCTTCCCGCCTGCCCCATCGGAGGGCCGGAGCAACAACTGCCCCAACCCGGCGTGTGCCGGCGACGCGCTGGAGTCGGTCGCGCTGTCGCGGCGCGGCACGCTGTGGAGCTACACCGAGAACCGCTACGCCCCGCCGCCTCCCTACCCCGCCCCGGACCCCTTCGAGCCGTTCGCCATCGCCGCGGTGCAGCTGGCCGACGAGGGGCTGATCGTGCTGGGCAAGGTGGTCGAGGGCACGCTGGCGGCCGACCTGAAGGTCGGCATGGAGATGGAGCTGACGACGATGCCGCTGTTCACCGACGACGACGGCGTCGAGCGCGTCGTCCACGCATGGAAGGTCGCGCCCCGATGAGCGTTCCGGAACCCGTCTACATCCTCGGCGCCGGAATGCACCCGTGGGGCAAGTGGGGCCGCGACTTCACCGAATACGGGGTGGTCGCCGCCCGGGCCGCGCTCGGCGAAGCGGGGCTGGACTGGCGCCAGATCCAACTGGTGGCCGGCGCGGACACCATCCGCAACGGCTACCCGGGGTTCGTCGCCGGGTCGACGTTCGCGCAGAAACTCGGCTGGAACGGCGTCCCGGTCAGCTCGAGCTACGCCGCGTGCGCCAGCGGCTCGCAAGCCCTGCAGAGCGCCCGCGCCCACATCCTGGCCGGTTTCTGCGACGTCGCACTGGTGATCGGTGCCGACACCACCCCCAAGGGCGCGTTCGCCCCGGTCGGCGGGGAACGCAAAAACGACCCCGACTGGCAGCGCTTCCACCTGATCGGGGCGAGCAACCCGGTGTATTTCGCGCTGCTGGCGCGGCGGCGCATGGACCTCTACGGCGCCACCCTCGAGGACTTCGCCCAGGTGAAGGTCAAGAACTCCCGGCACGGCCTGCAGAATCCCAACGCCCGGTACCGCAAAGAGGTGTCGGTCGAGGACGTGCTGGCCAGCGCGGTGGTCTCCGATCCGCTGCGGCTGCTGGACATCTGCGCGACCTCCGACGGCGCGGCGGCCCTGGTGGTGGCCGGCGCCGAGTTCGCCCGCAAGCACCTCGGCTCGCTCGACGGCGTACCGTCGGTGCGGGCGGTCAGCACCGTGACCCCGCGCTACCCGCAGCACCTACCCGAATTACCGGACATCGCAACGGATTCCACCGCCGTGGTGCCCGCGCCGGAGCGGGTGTTCAAGGACCAGATCCTCGATGCGGCCTACGCCGAGGCGGGCATCGGGCCCGAGGACGTGAGCCTGGCCGAGGTCTATGACCTGTCCACCGCGCTGGAGCTGGACTGGTACGAGCACTTGGGGTTGTGCCCCAAAGGTGAGGCCGAGGCCCTGCTGCGCAGCGGGGCGACCACCGTCGGCGGCCGGATCCCGGTCAACCCCTCCGGCGGCCTGGCCTGCTTCGGCGAGGCGATCCCAGCCCAGGCGATCGCGCAGGTCTGCGAGCTGACCTGGCAGCTGCGGGGTCAGGCGACCGGCCGGCAGGTGGAGAACGCCACGGTCGGCATCACGGCGAACCAGGGCCTGTTCGGGCACGGCTCCTCGGTGATCGTGGCCCGCTAGGGCTCCGCCGCGGCGCGAGCGTGCGCAGATGTATGCGCCGCACGGCGTGTCGCCGTGCAGACACGCACGCTCGCCGGGCTATTCGTCCTCGGTGTCGAGGGTTTCCAGTACCACTTCTGCCACCCGCTTCATGGTGGTCCGACGGTCCATGGCGGCACGCTGGATCCACTTGAACGCCTCGGGCTCGGTCATGCCCTGTTTGGTCTGCAGCAGGCCCTTGGCGCGCTCCACGAGCTTGCGGGTCTCCAGCCGGTCGGACAAGGACGCCACTTCGGCTTCCAGCGCGCTGATCTCGCCGAACCGGCTGACGGCCAACTCGATGGCCGGAACCAGGTCGCTGGCGGTGAACGGCTTCACCAGATAGGCCATGGCCCCGGCGTCGCGGGCCCGTTCGACGAGGTCACGCTGGCTGAACGCGGTCAACACCACGATGGGAGCGATGCGCTTGCTGGCGATCTCCGACGCCGCGTCGATGCCGTCGCGACGCGGCATCTTCACATCCATGATGACCAGGTCGGGTTTGCACCGCTGGGCCAGCTCGACGGCCTCCTGGCCGTCGCCTGCCTCGCCGACGATCTCGTAACCCTCCTCCCGGAGCATCTCGGCCAGGTCCAGCCGGATGAGCGCCTCGTCTTCCGCGATCAGCACTCGGCGCGGCACAGCGGCGTCGTGGTCGGTCGTGCGGCCTGTCATGACCAATATTGTGTCGTGGCCGGCTGTGATCACCGACGTCGGGGGCGTCGAGAACCCGTGACTACACCGATCACCTAAGGTGAGAGGCTCCTTTAAGGTAGAAGGCTGATCTTGGCCGACGACACGCCCTCGTATCCCAACTGGCAGAGGAAACGGACTCAAAACCCGTCCAGTGTGGGTTCGAATCCCACCGAGGGCACCACTTAAGCAGGCAAAACAGGCGCGGACCTCCGATTCAATACCGCAGTAGTACCGCAGTTCACTATAGAGAGACGCCGAGCGCGGCCCTTGCAGCCTTGTCGAGCGCCTTGGCCACGTTGGTCAGATCGTCGGAGAACAGATGTCCGTAGAGGTCAAGCGTCATGGAGGCCGTTTGATGGCCCAGAAGCTTCTGTACCGCAAGAACGTTGGCGCCGGCTGCAATGGCAAGCGAGGCGCAGGTGTGACGCAATTCATGCGGGACTAGCCCCGGCATGCCCATGTCCTTCGCGGCCGGGTCGAACCTGCGTCGGTACTCGGCGTTGGTCAGGTACCCGCCGCGGGGGCTGGGGAACAACAGGCGGTCGGGATTCTCATCATTCTCATAATTCGCCAGCCGCTCCCAAAGGATCTCGGGCACTGGTACCCAGCGGGTGCGGTGCGTCTTGGTGGTGTCCTCGACGTAGCCCTTACCGGTGACCTTGGTGACGGAGGCCCTGACCGTGAGTTCCCGGTCCCCCACGTCGCGTGCCCGCAACGCGGTAGCTTCTCCAAACCGGAGACCGCAATAGCCCATGACGAGCGTCAGGGTTTCTACGCAACCGCAGTGGCGAGCCAGTTCCCACAGTTGGGCGTGCGTGAGGTATCTGCGCTCTGCCGATGCCTTACGGGGCAGCTCGATGCTTGTCGCGACGTTCTTCGACAGCCGATCGGTGCGGATCGCGTACTTGAGAACTGCCGACATGCACTGGTGCGCCTGAATGACCCTTGACGCGGACAGTCCCTTTCCTTCGGTGCGAACGGACCCGCTGGCCGACAGACCGCTGACCCAGCGTTGTACATCGGCGTGCGTGATGTCCTTCAGCTTCGTGTCGCGCCACCGGGGCAGGATCAGATGGTCGAGCAGCGACTCGTAGCCGGCGACGGTCTTCGGTTTGCGCGCCCCCTTCCCCTCTAGCCACTCCTTGGCGACGGTACCGAAAGTGACCGCAGAGCTTCGCGGGCTAACGTAATCGCCCTTCACGACATCGGCAGTCACCTTGTCGAGGTGGGCTTGGGCGGGTTCCTTGAGCCGGAACACTTTTGTGTGTTCCTCCCCGGTTTCGTCGACCCAGCGAACGCGCCAGCGGGCTACCTTGCCGTAGACGGCCGAACGCTCTTTACGCATCGTGCCGTCTGGTCCCTTGACTTGCTTGTGCCAGCGGTCGTCTATTCCTGCGCGGGGATTTCGGGTGACCACGTACCGCAGCATACCGCAGTAAATCCGTTCGTCGGCTTTGTGCCCTGCGATTCGCGAAATGCCGGAACGAATGCTCACAGCGGCGAGCCGTGGGCGTGGGTGCGCGAACAACAAGGCGCCCGCCGAGATCGTCAGGGACTTGCGCAACTACGCCAGCTACAACGTCCTGACCTGCGAACACCCACAGATTTGCGCTGATGGGGTGTCCGGCCCCACCTGCACAGAATGCGCCCCCGACGCTGTTTTTGAAGCTGTTGCGACGGGGCCATGACGGATGCCGGTGATTGACTCGGACATGCAACGACAGGACTTTGAAACTGAAGGGACGAGATGGCCGAGCGTGTGAAAATCGAAGGGGCAGCAGAGATTACGGGAGTTCCAGTGGGGACGCTCCGCTTCTGGCGTGCCACGGACCAGGGTCCGCGGTCCTACGTCATCGGCCGGCGACTCTGGTACGACGTGGCCGATCTTGAGGCGTGGATCGCCGAACAGAAGGCGCAGACCTTGCGCGGCGGCTTGGCGACGGCACAAGGGGGGCTTGTTACGTCACGCGTTACGTAACGGCGTGACCCTAGGAAAGGCGAGGCAAGGCGAGGCGAGGCCAGCTAGGCACAGGCTAGGAATTAGGAACTAGGCCAGTTAGGCGAGAAAGGCCAGTTAGTAAAGGCCCGGCTTAGGCCACAGGTCTTAGGAGAAGGACAGGAATAGGCGAGGCGCGGCAAGTCCAGGTAAAGGCCACGCCAGTCTTTCAGGAAAAGGATTTAAGGCACGTTTAGCGAGTGCCAGGAAAAGGAACTGAGAATGACACTTAAGACTAAAGGCGAATCGTTGGATACTCGCCTGCGTCACAAGCTGCTGTTAGACGCGAAGTTGCAACGCAAGCTGACGGCTGAGGAGTTTCGGGCGTTTATCAATCTCAACGTGTGGGTGGTGTCGCTGATCTCGGATGGGGTCTTCGACCCGACCGACGCTGAGATGGTCGCCAATCTGGACTCCGGGCACATCGCCCGCTTTTTAGCGATGGGACTGGTCGAGTGTGATGATGCGGGCCTTTATCGCGTGAATGCCGATTACTGGGCGTGGCAGTCGACCCGTGCGCAGCTCGAAGAACAGGAACGCGTCCGCGAGGCCAACCGCGCCCGTCAGGAGGCATGGCGCGCGAACCAGAAGCGCGAAGCCTAGTGGACTTCGACTGGGGAGAGGAGTGGCGCGTCATCCCCGAATTCAGCGCCTACGTTATGAGTGTCCGGCTGGAAGTATGGAGCTTGCCGCGTGAGGTTGCGTGTAAGGGTGGTCGCACTCGACAGCACGCGGGCAAGCGGATCAAGTGCGACGACGGCCGGGTTTGGTTGTGCAAGAACGGACAATCGCGGCGGTTTCACGTGCGGGACCTTTTTCCGCAGGTGTTTCCCGAGCTGGTCGACCAGGAGCGACGGGCCGCACGCCAGCGCCCCCAGGTCACATGCCGCAAGGGTCATCCCCTCATGGAGTTTGACCACGAAGTCCTCAAGACGTGGATGACGCCCAAGCCCCGTATCGTCCATTGGGGGACGGGTAACCGGATCTGCCTCCGATGTGGCGATGCTCCGAGAAGCTATCCCACCGATAATTGTTACTCCCTGCATTTCGGCGTCGCCGGAATACGTGATCACACCGGGGCGCCTGCCGAACCGAAATTGGTGGGCCGCCGGCCTGGTGATGACCGTGACCAGTTGGCGGAATTGGATTGGGCAGACCGTGGCTTCATGATTCTAAAATCGCCGCTGTAAATGCGCAGGTAGATTACTTCTCCGATCATCACCAATAGGTGAGAGGAACTTTTATGACTAACATTGAAGCGGCCAGCTATGCCGTGCTGGTCGACCATACGGCGCCCCGAGAAAATCCTGGGCCTGAAAGTAAATCCGCGGTTCGGCGAGAGCTTCGTCGTCCCCATGACGGCGCGCACCGCCGTAGAGATCGGCACCCTATTGCTGGAAAAGGCGCAATGACGGAAACCCTGGTCATCTCCGACCGCTTTCGCTCGCCCATTTCGGTCCGTAGACGAACTGACGCGGAGGGCGGCATTGTGATTCGCAACCACCGTCACGCGATGCTGCTGAGCCGGTCCGAGCTGGATCGGTTGATTCAGTTCGTTCACGGGCCTCTGCAGCGCTACACAAAAGCCAATGGAGACTTAGGTGAGTGAACTGTCGATGCTGCTCTTCGCGGCCATGGAAGGCGCCGAGGACGTGGACCGTAATCGCCTCCTATTGGCCGCGAGCGCGTTTTTGGACGCCACCACCCCGCTGGCCGCGTCCGAAGGGGCCGAGTTGGCGCGCACGATGGCGTTCCGGGCGATGGACTGGGCCGTGTTCGACACCGCCGAGACCTACCACGCCTTGTTCCGCGCCATGAGCCGCTTCGCTCATACTTGCTTGCCGTGTCTGCTAGCTGTCCCGTAGCCGGCGGAATTCCGCCGGAACCACCCTGGCTGGCCGACCTTCCGCGGCTACGGCCGGACGGCAGGCGCACCCCGTCACAGTTGAAACTTCCCGTCCCAGCGGTGTGCCACCCCGGTGGAACGTCATTTGACGTGACTCGCGCCGTGGCCCTTGGTCTTAGGAGACGGTGCGGGCACTGTGGTTATGCCGTGTCTGGTGCGCGGTATGTAGTAGAACATTGCTCAGACGACTATGAGCCTTGCCTTTCCTATCCAGGTGGCGTGCTCGTGGATAGTCAGCCGCCATTGCACTTGTCCTGCGCCCTGTACGGGAGCTTGGTGTGTCCGTTCCTACAGCGGCCCACCTCACGGGCACTGCGCGACGGTACGCACCGGGGGGGCGCAGCGGTGGCTGGATTCTCGCGGTACGGCATCGCCTACCTCGATGAGCCTGTCGTGGGTGACTGGAACTGGGCTTTTGGCTACCTAGGCCAGACGAAGCGCATCGAATTTGTCGCCGCCAGGGAACTTCTTTCGGCATATCGCGATGCGCTGACCGCCGACGCGAAGACCGTGAAGGTCGCGAACAGGCTTTACTGGACCGATTCCGCGACCGACCGGCGACGGCTAGCCGAGCTAAAACAAATCGACGAAGCCCACCTTGAAGCGGGGCGCGCTGGTGCGCACCTGCAGGTCGGCGGCTACACGTATCGCTTGGCGCTGCTGTGAGCGGCTTCCCAGAGCCCCCCTGGCTGGCTTCACTTCCGCGTCTACGCCCGGTATCGGACTTCGGCACCCCCCGCACGCCAGCGCAACTAAAGGTTCACAACCCAGCGGTGAGCGACCACGCCCACAGTGTGTTTGACGACGCTCGCGCACTAGCCCTGGCAACGAGGGGGCACTGCGCCAGTTGCGGTTGCGCCATTTCTGGACCGCGGTACGTAGTGCTCCACTGCTCGGAGGATTACGAGGGGAGCTATTCCTACCCCGGCGGCGTCTTCGTGTCGTCACTCGGGCCGGCGCACCTCTCGTGCATCATCTACACCGCCGCCGTGGCGTGTCCGTTCCTACAGCGTCCGACCTCGCGAACGCGCGATGGTGCCCACCGGGGCGCCGCAGCGATAGCCGGATTCTCTCGCCACGGCGTCGCCTACCTCGATGAGCCCGTGTTCAGCGGCAAGAAATGGGCCTTCGGCTACCTCGGTAAGACGAAGACGTGGGACTTCGTCGCGGCGAAGGAACTCGCGTCGGCATATCGCGATGCGCTGACCGCCGACGCCAAGGCCATCAATGTGGCGAATCGCCTCTATTGGACGGACTCGCCGACCGACCGGCGACGGCTAGCCGAGCTTAACCAAATCGACTTGGCACAGATCGAAGCGGGGCGCGCTGGTGCGTACACAAAAGTCGGGAGCTATGAGTACCGCTTGGCGTTGCTGTAGTCCATGCGCGTGGGCACATGGAGTCCTCGTAATGGGCGTGGCAGTCGAGAGCGGTTGTGCGTCAAGGCATTCCGACCGTGGGGGGTGCTAGGAAATCCCTAGGAATGGTCACCCCCCGCGACCCTTCGGGCTGAACGGGTCAAATTCCACATATTGCGGCACAACGGATTTCGTGAAAACCACATAACCGCTGGTCAAACGCTGTTTTTGCGTAAATCAAAACCCTTCCCACGCAAGGGAATTCCCTACGCGAAAAGCATTCCCGCTCAGGGGATTTCCCACGCAAGGGCAACTCCACTGGACGCGAACAACCCGCTCCCGCTTGGGATTTCATCCACACGCGGGAAGTGGTGACACGTAAGGGTTTTCGGGATGTGTTGTGGTGCAGCATGTTTGGCCTTGGTGCGGGATGTGTTGTGGTGCAAGGGATTGCAGAAACCGTCTGGTGTGCAACGTGTTTTGGCGATGGAACCGCCGGGTCCGGCTGTCCAGAATCGGACGCCTTGGAGATGAACCGCGTGTGTACCCCCCCCAACTGATCCATCTGGATCACCCGCCAGGGTTCTGATCAACCTCGTATTTTCCGAAAGGTCGGGCCCTGAGTAGATCAAACCCATCGTACGGGTGGGCCCGCTGCCGTCCAATGAAGGATACCGAATGCCGAAGTACACCCCGACGCACTGCCCTAAATGCGGAAACGCCTTGGCCCGAGGGGGACCTGGCCGGCCGACACGGTGGTGTAGTGAAGGTTGCAAGCGCAGCGGTGAGGATGAGATGTCACGTCTGTCCTCCTTGCTGCGAACATTCGCCCTCGGGCGGGCAACCGATTTTATCAATGGCTGGCCGACCGAACGGCGTGACGCCGCCATCGCTGAGATGCAGGCCAGATACGATCACCTGGCCGGCGTACCGGGGTAGGGCAAAGTCCCTTACCCCCAACTGGGCCGATTCCCGGCCCCACCGAAAACGGGCGCCGTCGATGGGCCGCCTGTCAACCTCCGATAGCCCGCCCCATTTGGGGCCGCCTGTCGAAGCGACAGCCCGCCAATGACGCGTCTATGAGTGCTTTGGCACGACCACCCCCACACTTTGCCGCTCGCGTTAGGTGACCCGCAATTAAAAGTGTGGCGCTTGGTAAGTCGTAGGCAATGACTAACCAAAAATGAAAGTAACAAATATGAACATCACCCAACTCGAAGCCAAAGGCATCGAATTGGAGAAGCGTTTGGTGAATTTCGAGACGGATGTCGAGAATAACCCCCGTCTCACGGAACACCAAAAACAGCAAACTTTTGAGGCCCTGACGGCGGAATTTAAAGCCCTGAAGGCCGAAAAGCGGAAACACGAAATCGGAGAGGCGTTTATCACACGCATGGGCACTAATCCCAC
Organism: Mycobacterium cajalii; assembly: GCF_045809005.2. Classification (NCBI taxonomy): domain Bacteria; kingdom Bacillati; phylum Actinomycetota; class Actinomycetes; order Mycobacteriales; family Mycobacteriaceae; genus Mycobacterium; species Mycobacterium cajalii. Next base: position 2,668,741 of record NZ_CM141436.1, on the reverse strand, counting down.
CGGCGTCGGATCGGCGCCTGACACAAACGGCCGCAAGGCCCTAAGCAATATCCGCCCCAATGGGCAGACGATTACGACGACCGGCGCGGATCTTCAGCCGCTGTCATTCGATGGCCACGCCATCGAGGCGCTTCGCAAAGGCTTCGAGGCGAAAAGCCCAACAGCCACGTTGATTACCAAAGATTTCAACACCGTTGAAACCGGGTATTCGACCACCACGTCCAGTCTACTGCCGGCGGAATTAAATCCTTCAGTGGTTGCGAGAGTGCATGAGGACCGGGTATATGACCATCTGCCTTGCGTGACCGCAACGTCGCTGAATTACGAATTCATCTGCGATGAAACGACCTCTAATGGGATTACCGGGCCGACCGCCGAAGGCGTTGCCGCCCCCGATGTGACGCTAACGTTTGGCGCCAAGATCGTCGAAATGGTGCCGCTCAAGGCGACGTTCGGGCTCAGTTACGAGTCGCTGCAGGACTGGCCCACCCTTTTGGGATACGTACAGGCCGAAATTTCTCGCCAAATTACCGACCTAGAGAACTCACAGGTCCTGACAGCTACGGGCACTACCGGGAATATGAACGGCCTAATCAACCAGGCCGCCAACACAATTGCAGTTCCTGCCACGTTGCCCACCGGCGCGACGGCACTGGATTACGTCCTTCAGGGAATCAACACCCTGCGGACTGTCCCGAACGTCCTGGGTGTCGCCGATCAGATTTGGCTTCACCCCAACGATTGGTTTTCACTAGTCGGCATTAAGGACGCTTACGGGCGTTACATGATTACCCCCGACCCGACCGAGGACGCGCCTAAGAAGCTGTGGAATATCCCGGTCTACACCACCACCGCGATGACCGCGGGAACGGCTGTGATAATGGACTCCACCAAAATGGGGTTCGGTATCATCCGTCAGGGTATTCAGTTGCACCAGGGGTACAACGCGGCAGACTTCAGCGAATTCATTCAGCGTTACGCGTTGATTTGGCGCGGTCAGCTGGCGGTTGTGCGACCGGGCGCAATCCTGACGATCACCGGCTTGCCTGCGACCGCCTACACGCCGTGATAAGCGTAGCGGCGCCGCTCGGCGACGTGGTGACGGTTGGTCGCCCGTTGTTTGAGGAGCGTGTCGGCCCCACTAGGCGATTCGAGCCTATGGGTCGCGAGCTTCCCGATTCCGGCGAGATGATTCACGTCCAGGTGGACGATGAACGGGACGGCAGGCGCGGCCGTAGGCCCCAGCCTCCCAATTAATTTTCGACAATTGCGGCTACGCCTTTCTCTGTAAATTGTCGAGAATGGTCGTATTTGCGGGGATTTCTTTTAGTTATTCTCCTACTCCCGCATCTCACGGCCAAATGGGGCCGGGCGATTCCCCTGATCTCGGGAGTTCGCCCGGCCCCCCTCAAACTTCCGCCCAGCTGCGCCTGTCCCCCTGGCTGCGCGGGCGCGATGGGCGCGGCTTTCCCCTGAAAGGCCGGCGCCAGGCCGGGGCGTGACATGTGAGGTGCACGTCCCGGCTTTCAAACTTCCGCACCCCAAAAAGGTGTCGGAAACACCGGGTCAGTCGGTAGTTCTCCTGACCCCACGCCAGGGGGCCGGTCGACAAAAAATCAAATCGGAGTAAAGGTACTCGCTCGCCCGGCCCCTCTGTGCATTTCCCAGTCTTGAATGGCCCGTAGAGGCCTCAACGGCATGCGGGTAGATAGAACATACCCGAGACAACAAAAAGGCCCCCAGAATTGATCTGAGGGCCTTTTTTGTGCGGGGCTATTTCTTCTTCCTGGGCGCCTGGGCCAGGTCGCTTGCCGCCGCAGCCTTTTCAGCCTTCGTCGCTCTCGGGTCGTTTAGGACCCTGCCAGCGTCACTCGCAGCTTTCTTGCCTGTCGTCATTGTTTCACTCTTTCCGGAATGGTCCCGGCCTTCCCCGCCGGGGGTGTCCACGGTGGACGCCATCCCTTTATGTATCACCGACCACCGACAACATTGGAACGACACTCCGATAACCGTTGGTGAATGACAGGTATGAAGTCAGGCTGTACAGTTCTTGACCTCTCGGAGAACTAGCCCTGCACTCGTTCGTTCGCGTGCTCGATGGCTGCGTCGACGGTTTCAATCAACCGAGGCTCATCGTCTGGCCAGCACTCAATAGTGATCTTGTGGCCGTCGTGATACCCGGTGATCGCTTTCTGACCGGTGAACTGGGAGTTGAAGTACCCGAGCCAGTTCGTACCGTGGTGGCCAGCAGGAATCGGCGTTGTTCGGATCTCGTACTTGTTCGCCATTTGGAGAGAGCCGGACAGCGGCCCGCGCACCAATACGGGTTCTCCATCGCGTGAAACCATCGAGCGCTCCTTCTATTGGTCGTACTGCGGGCAGTAGGCCTGAATGGCCTGATGAACGACCAACGCCGCCTGCCAGGGTGCCAGTGATGGGGACTTCTTGAGCGTGCCGTCGATGTAGGGCTGAGCGCTGCCACCGTTCGCCAAGTCCTGACACATCTCTTGCGCCTCTGCGTTGATAACGTCCGTGGATTGGCTGGGATGTAGCCCGTTGCCGCCCACCGTCTGCGCTTTGTCGTCCTGTAGCGACTGGGTGAACTGCCGGTGTGCGTCCGGTGGCGGCGCTTGCGGGACCGCTGCTCGATGTTGAACCGGCGGTGCTGCTACCGGCTTCGGTGCTGGCACGGGAGGTGGTGGAGGTGGCTTCGGTGCGGGCAGTGCTGCTACCGGCGGCGGGATGGGACCGCTAATCGGCGCCTGCGCGATCCCGACCGGCGGTGTGGCTTGCTGCACTGGCGCCGGGGTTAGCACCAACAGCGCTGCGGCTAACGCGGTGAATGTGAGAACCGCGGCCAGCTTGCCGCGCCTGCGGGCAACGTAGTACTTCAACTCGGCGACGCGGCCCACCGGCAACAACAGCGGTTCGTCGGGTGCGTTCTGCCATGCCCGTATGGCATGGGTGGTGGTGTCTGGCCTGTTAGAGGCCAGCGTGTCGCTCATGATCCGATTGTGTCGTCGGGGTCCGACAGGGCATCGAGTTCGTCGCACAACGACAGTACGTGGGTCGCGATCCTTCGACCGGTCGCGGAATCAACCTCGGTGCCACAGCGGTCAGCTTCAATGAGGATTGTCCGCGTGAGCACCGTCCCGCTGATGTCCTGCAGCCCCCAGATGCCAAGGCGCACGCCCTTGGAGGGCTGAACTGCGGCATCGTGAATGTACGTGGTGCCCCAGAACTGACGGTGGGTATCGTCCTGCCAGGGTTCCGCGTCGAGTGCGCCGGCCGGGAGCGGGACATCGAACGAGCTATCGGCCATGGGTCTTGTCCTTTCGCTGGGCGTATGTCAAACAGGCTACGTCCGTCGAGGTGCCGTGCAGAAGGTGTACGGAGCGGTTTTGTACCGCAGTAGATACCGCAACAGATGCACAAACCTGACTATTTCGGTCTACACCCAGCAACGCAGACGGTCCAGCTATCGTGCCTATAACTGCACATAGGATGCGCTTTTTTGTCTTCTGGCAACACCTGCCGTCACTCCCCCACGTCGCTTGCGACGGACTCAAAACCCGTCCAGTGTGGGTTCGAATCCCACCGAGGGCACTCAGCCGTCGACGCGTTCGCGCTGGGCTTTTGCCCGGCACGACGGCTAGGCTTCGATCGTGGTGCCCAAGAAATGCGGCGCTCCACGCCCGTCGGACGGGACGTCGCGACGCCCGGACTGTGTGGCCGCAGTGCGGGCGCAGAACCACGACCGCAGCCGGCACTACGCCGACAGCGCGGCGCGCCGGGCGCGTGTGCTCAACATCACCGCCTGGCTGGCCGTCCTGGTCACCGCGAGCTTCGTGCTCGTGCAACTTCTCACGGGCGTATGGGCCTGGCAGTTCAGCGTGACCAACATCGCCGCCGCCACCGTCTTCGCGTTCGTGCCGTGGCTGCACCGCTTCGGCGAACTGGTTGCGCCGCTTACCTTTATCGGCGCAGCCTACGTGTCGATCTTCGCCAGCTGCTGGGACGTGGGCACCGGTTCGGGCTCTCAGTTCTTCTACCTCGTCGCGGCCTGCCTGGTGGTGCTGATGCTGGGCACCGAGCACATCGTGCTGGCCTCGAGCCTGGCCGCGGTCGCCGCCGGCCTGATCATCGCGCTGCAGTTCCTCGTCCCCGACTACACCGGGTTGCAGCCCGCCTGGGCGCAGTCGACCGGCTTCGTCATCACGACCGTCTCCGCCGTGGTGATGGTGGTCGTGACGATCTGGTTCGCCCTGCGCGACACCGCCCGCGCCGAGGCCGCCATGGAGGCCCAGTACCAACGCTCCGAGGCCCTGCTGGCCAACATGTTGCCGGCCAGCATCGCCGACCGGCTCAAAGAGCCCGGGCACGGCATCATCGCCGACAAGTACGAGGACGCGTCGGTCCTCTTCGCCGACATCGTCGGCTTCACCGAACGCGCCAGCAACACCGCGCCGGCCGACCTGGTGTGCTTCCTGGACCGGCTGTACAGCGCCTTCGACGCGCTGGTGGACAAGCACGGGCTGGAGAAGATCAAAGTCAGCGGCGACTCCTACATGGTGGTGAGCGGGGTCCCCAGGCCACGGCCCGATCACGTTCGGGCCCTGGCGGATTTCGCGCTCGACATGGTCGCCGTCGCCGCCGGGATGAAGGATCCGCACGGCATGTCCGTGCCGCTGCGGATAGGCCTGGCGCGCGGCCCCGTCGTCGCCGGCGTGGTGGGTTCGCGGCGGTTCTTCTACGACGTGTGGGGCGACGCGGTCAACGTCGCGTCCCGGATGGAGTCCACCGACTCCGTGGGACGAATTCAGGTGCCCCACTCGGTCTACGAACGCCTCAAGGACGAATTCGTGTTCCAGGAGCGCGGGCGCGTCGACGTCAAGGGCAAGGGCGTCATGCGCACCTGGTATCTTGTCGGGCGCAGGGCGGTGGCCGACGCGTCCGGCAATCTTCTTGCGGAGGAATCACACTCGGCGCGCGTGTAACCCGAAATGCCCTATCCCCGGACCTGTGTTTGTGTCACACTGCGGCCATGCAAACCACTCCTGGAACCACTCCCGTTCCGAGCTTGTTGCCGCATCTGTGGAAGTCGACGCTGATATCCGGGTTTCTGTCGCTGGTCGTTGGTGGCCTGATCCTGGCGTGGCCGGGCAGGACCATCCTCTTGGCCGCCATCCTCTTCGGCGTCTATCTGCTGATCACCGGCATCGCCCAGGTGATCTTCGCGTTCAGCCTGCACGTGTCGGCCGGGAGCCGGATTTTGCTGTTCATCAGCGGGGCGGCATCACTGATCCTCGCGGTGCTGGCCTTCCGTCACTTCGGAAAAGACGATCTGACCGCGATCTTGTTGCTGGCCATCTGGATTGGCATAGGTTTCATCTTCCGCGGTGTCGCCACGTCGATTTCGGCGATCAGCGACCCGGGCCTGCCCGGGCGGGCGTGGTCGATCTTCGTCGGTGTGATCAGCCTGCTGGCCGGCATCGTCGTGCTGGCTTCGCCGTTCGCGTCGATCGTCACCCTGGCGATCGTGGTCGGTGTCTGGTTCGTGGTGATCGGCGCGTTCGAGATCGTGTCGTCGTTCGGTATCCGCAAGGCGTCGAAGAACCTGGGCGCTTGAGAGCGACTAGTTACCAGTGGCGTTGGGACTACCGTGTTACTACACTCCGTAGTAACACGGTAGTCCGGCCCCCATCCTCCCGGGAGATGAATGCATGAACGTCGTCGACATTTCGCGGTGGCAGTTCGGCATCGTCACCGTGTACCACTTCATCTTCGTGCCGCTCACCATCGGGCTGGCCCCGCTGATCGCCGTGATGCAGACGGTGTGGGTGGCCACCGGCAACACCGCGTGGTATCGCCTCACCAAATTCTTCGGCAAGCTGTTCCTGATCAATTTCGCCATCGGCGTGGCAACCGGGATCGTCCAGGAATTCCAGTTCGGCATGAACTGGTCGGAGTACTCGCGGTTCGTCGGCGACATCTTCGGCGCCCCCCTGGCGATGGAAGGCCTGTTCGCGTTCTTCTTCGAGTCCACCTTCATCGGGTTGTGGATCTTCGGCTGGAACCGGCTGCCCAAACTGGTCCACCTCGCCTGCATCTGGATCGTCGCGTTCGGCGTCAACGCGTCCGCGTTCTTCATCATCGTGGCGAATTCGTTCATGCAGCATCCCGTCGGCGCGCACTACAACCCGGTGACCAAACGCGCCGAGCTCGACAGCATCGCCGCGCTGTTGTCCAACAACACTGCGCGCTCGGCGTTTATGCATGTGGTCACCGGCTCACTGCTGACCGCCGGCACCTTCGTCGCCGCCATCAGCGCGTGGTGGCTGGTCCGTTCGCGCAGCGGTACGTCGGCCGGCACGGACGCCGGAGCCGACCGGGCCGCCATGTTCCGCCCGGCGGCGATCCTTGGCTGCTGGGTGGTGCTGGTCGCCACCGTCGGCCTGTTCCTCACCGGGGACCGCCAGGGCAAACTGATGTTCGTCCAGCAGCCGATGAAGATGGCATCGGCGGAATCGTTGTGCGACACCGAAACCGATCCCGACTTCTCCATCCTGACGGTCGGCCGGCACAACAACTGCGACGCCGTCAAGGGCGTGATCCAGGTGCCCTACCTGCTGCCGATCCTGGCCCAGGGCCGGGCCGAGGGCGTCACCCTGCAGGGGGTGCGCAACATCCAGCAGGACTACCAGCACCGGTTCGGCCCGAACGACTACCGGCCCAACATGTTCGTCACGTACTGGGCGTTCCGCGCGATGATCGGGCTGCTGGCGATCCCGGTGCTGTTCGCGCTGGCGGTGCTGTGGTTGACCCGCGGCGGCCGCAATCCCGATCAGCGGTGGCTCTCGCGGCTGGCGCTGGTGACGATTCCCACCCCGTTCCTGTCCAACACGGCGGGATGGGTGTTCACCGAGATGGGGCGCCAGCCGTGGATCGTCGCACCCAACCCGACCGGTGACCAGCAGGTGCGGTTCACCGTCGGCCAGGCGGTCTCGCATCACGCCCCCGCCATGGTGGTCACCTCGTTGGTGACGTTCACGCTGGTCTATGCGGTCCTCGCGGTGGGCTGGTTCTGGTTGCTGAAACGCTACGTCACCGAGGGTCCCCTGGAGCACGACGCGGAACCGGCGCCGCCCCCGCCACCCGGGCAGGACGAGGTGGCACCACTGTCTTTTGCCTACTGAGGTGCCTACCGGGGCGTCGACGGGGTCGGGTTCGGAAGGGAGCTGATCGGTGGGTCTGCAAGAGTTGTGGTTCGGCGCCATCGCCGCGTTGTTCCTCGGTTTCTTCATTCTCGAGGGCTTCGACTTCGGCGTCGGCATGTTGATGGAGCCATTCGCCCGCGTCGGCATCGGCGACCCCGAACTGCACCGCCGCGCGGCCCTGAACACCATCGGGCCGGTGTGGGACGGCAACGAGGTGTGGCTGATCACCGGCGGCGCGGCGATGTTCGCCGCGTTCCCCGGGTGGTATGCCACCTTGTTCTCCACCCTGTACCTGCCGCTGCTGGCCATCCTGGTCGGCATGATCGTGCGCTCGGTCGCGATCGAGTGGCGCGGCAAGATCGACGACACGCGCTGGCGCGTCTGGGCCGACGTCGGCATCGCGGCCGGGTCCTGGCTGCCGGCCGTGCTGTGGGGCGTGGCGTTCGCGATCCTGGTGCGCGGGCTTCCGGTGGACGCCGCCGGCCGGATAAACCTGTCGATCACCGACGTGCTCAACGCCTACACGCTTTTCGGCGGGCTGGCGACGGCCGGACTGTTCGCGTTCTACGGCGCGGTGTTCGTCGCGCTGAAGACCTCCGAAACCATGCGCGAGGACGCCCACCGGTTCGCGGTGTGGCTGTCGCTTCCGGTGACCGTGCTGGTCGGGGGTTTCGGCCTGTGGACCCAGCTGGCCTACGGCAAGAGCTGGACGTGGCTGGTGCTGGCCGTCGCGGTGGTCGCCCAGCTGGCCGCGGTCGGCCTGGTGTGGCGCCGGGTGTCCGACGGCTGGGCGTTCGCCTGCGTCGCGGCGGTCGTCGCCGCCGTGGTGGTCCTGTTGTTCGGCGCGCTGTATCCCAACCTGGTGCCCTCGACGCTGAACAAGCAATGGAGCGTGACGATCTACAACGCCTCGTCGACCCCCTACACCCTCAAGATCATGACGTGGGTGACGGTGTTCATGCTGCCCCTGACGCTGGTATACCAGGCGTGGACGTATTGGGTGTTCCGGCAACGGATTTCGGCCGAGCGGATACCCGCCTCCATCGGCTTGGCGAGGCGCGGCTCCTGAGCGCGAACGACGCGAAAACCAGCAGGGGGCCGCTGGACCCGCGACTGTGGCGGGCATCGGGCGCGGTGCGCCGTTACCTGGTCGCCGCAGTGGGCTGTGGCGTGGTGATCTCCGGCTGCGCGGTCGGCTCGGCGATCGTGCTGGGGCACCTCGTCGCCCGCGCGGTGGCCCACCCCCCGCCGGGCCTGCGCGGCTGGCTGGGCCCGTTGTCGATCCTGGCCGCGCTGTGGGCGGTGCGCGCCGTGACGCACTGGCTGCAGGCGCGGCTGGGGCAACGGGGAGCCAGCGCGGTCATCGCCGATCTCAACGGTCAGGTGCTGGCGGCGGTCACCGCCCGCCCGCCGGCTGAACTCGCCGCACAGCGCGACGACGCCGCGGTGGTGGTCACGCGCGGTCTCGACGGCGTACGCCCGTACTTCACCGGATACCTGCCCACGCTGGTGCTCGCCGGGATCCTGACGCCGGCGACCGTGGCCGTGATCGCCTGCTACGACCTGAGATCGACGGTGATCGTGGTGATCACCCTGCCCCTGATCCCGCTCTTCATGGTGTTGATCGGGCTGGCGACCGCGGAGCGGTCGGCGGCGGCGCTGACGGCCATGACGACGCTGCAGGCGCGGCTGCTGGACCTGATCGCCGGGATCCCGACGCTGCGGGCGCTGGGCCGCGCCTCGGGCCCCGAACACCGGATCGCCGAACTGGCCGCCGCCCATCGGCGTTCGGCGATGGCGACGCTGCGCATCGCGTTCCTCTCGGCGCTGGTGCTCGAATTGCTGGCCACGCTGGGGGTGGCGCTGATCGCCGTGGGGATCGGCCTGCGGCTGGTGTTCGGTGAGATGTCGCTGGCCACCGGGCTGACCGTGCTGCTGCTCGCGCCGGACGTCTACTGGCCGCTGCGCCGCATCGGCGTGGAGTTCCACGCCGCCCAGGACGGCCGGGCCGCCGCCGACCGGGCGTTCGCGCTCATCGGCGAACCGCAGGCCGCGACACAGCGGCACCGCACCGTGGCCGCGCGCGGCGCCGAGATCCGCCTGGAAAACCTCAGCGTCGCCGGCCGTGACGGCCGCGCGCCGTGCGATCTGACCGCCGTGCTCGAACCCGGCCGGGTGACGGTGCTGACGGGACGCAACGGGGCCGGCAAGAGCACCACGCTGCAGGCGATCGCCGGCCTGACGCCGCCGTCGTCGGGCCGCGTCACCGTCGCCGGGGTCGACGTCGCCGACCTCGAACCGGGCGCGTGGTGGCGGCAGTTGTCCTGGCTGCCGCAGCGACCGGTGCTGGTCCCGGGTACCGTCGCCGCCAACCTGGACCTGTTCGGCCCGCTGCAGGACCGCGACGCCGCTTGCGCCGCATCGGCTTTCGACGCCGTGCTGGCCGAGCTGCCCGACGGGATGGACACCGTGCTCGGGCGCGGGGGCGTCGGGCTGTCCCTGGGGCAGCGGCAGCGGCTGGGGCTCGCGCGAGCGCTCGGGTCGGCGGCGCCGGTCCTGCTGCTCGACGAACCGACCGCGCACCTGGACGCCCGCACCGAGGAGCTCGTGTTGCGGGCCATCGTCGAGCGGGCGCGCGCCGGCGCGACCGTGGTGGTCGTCGGCCACCGCGAGCCCGTCGTGGCCGTCGCCGACCGGGTCGTCGAGGTGGCCGCAGCGACCGGGGTGCGGTATGCGGCAGTCTGACCCGCTCCCCGCCGCCCTGCGCCTGTTGCGTCCGCGGCTGCCCCGCGTGCTGGCGGCGATCGGGCTGGGCGTGCTGTCGCTGGGCAGCGCGCTGGCCCTGGCCGGTGTTTCGGCGTGGCTGATCACCCGGGCCTGGCAGATGCCGCCGGTGCTGGACCTGTCGGTCGCGGTGGTGGCGGTGCGCACGTTCGCGATCTCCCGGGGCGTGCTGCACTACTGCGAGCGGCTGGCCACCCACGACACCGCGCTGCGCGCCGCGGGCACCGCCCGGACGCAGATCTATCGCCGGCTGGCCCGGGGGCCGGCCGCAGCCGCCGCCCGGCTGTCCAGCGGCGAGCTGGTGGCGCGCGTGGGCGCCGACGTCGACGAACTGGCCGACGTGCTGGTACGCGCGCTGGTGCCGATCGGCGTCGCGGCGGTGCTCGCGGTGGCCGCGACCGCGGTGGTCGCGGCCATCTCCCCGGCGGCGGCCGCGGTGCTGGCGGTCTGTCTGCTGGTCGCGGGCGTGCTGGCGCCCCGGCTGGCCGGCCGGGCCGCCGCCACCCAGGAGGAGCTCGCCCGCCGGCACCATGCCCGGCGTGACGCGTCGGCGATGCTCGCGCTCGAGCATGCGCCGGAACTGCGTGTCGCCGGCGCGCTGGGCGGGGTGATCGCCGAGTCGCAGCGCCGCCAGCGCGCGTGGGGCGATGCCCTGGATGCCGCGGCGCGCCCGGCCGCGATCGCCGAGGCGATGCCCACCGTCGCGATCGGGGTCAGCATGCTCGGGGCGGTGGTGGCCGGCATCGGGCTGGCCCCCTCGGTCGCACCGACCACCCTGGCGGTGCTGATGTTGTTGCCGCTGTCGGCCTTCGAGGCGACGACGCCGCTGCCGGGCGCCGCGGTCCAGCTGACGCGGTCGCGGATCGCCGCCCGGCGACTCCTCGACCTGACTCCAGGCGCTGCGACCGGACCCGCGCGGGCCGCGGAGGCGCCCCCGGCCGGCACCGGCCGGTTGTCTGCCGCCGTCCGGTGCGGTCACTCCGAAGCGGCGCGGTCGGCCGGGATCGAGCTCGACCTGCCCCCGGGCGCCCGGTTGGCCGTCACCGGTCCCAGCGGTTCGGGGAAGACGACGCTGCTGATGACGCTGGCCGGGCTGCTGCCCCCGCTGGAGGGCCGGGTGCTGCTGGACGGGACCGACCTGCGCCGGTTCGACGAGGACCGACTCCCCGGTGCCGTCAGCTTCTTCGCCGAGGACGCGCACATCTTCGCCACCACCGTCCGGGACAACCTGCTGGTGGCCCGCGGCGACTGCGGCGACGACGAACTGACGGCGGCGCTGGATGCCGTCGGGCTCGGAGCGTGGCTGGCCGGTCTGCCCGACGGCCTGTCCACGGTGCTGACCGGGGGCGCCCAGGCGCTGTCGGCGGGCCAGCGCAGGCGGTTGCTGCTGGCGCGGGCCGTGATCTCGCCCGCCCGGATCGTCCTGCTCGACGAGCCCACCGAGCATCTCGACGCGGCGGACGCGGGCCGGCTGCTGGAGGACCTGCTCGGCGGCGACGGTCACGGCCTGCTCGCCGCGGCGCGGACCGTGGTCGTGGCCACCCACCACCTGCCCGCGGGCGTGGACTGCCCGCAACTGCGGATCGAACCCGCCCAACCATCTCTGTCGAGCGAGTCCCCCGCCGCACGGGCCAGTTGAATCGCACCGCCGTCGCGCCGGGGCACGTTCGACGCGGCTTGCGGACAACGACGTCCCGTCGGGCAGAAAGACGCCCAAAACCGTTGTGGGCATGGGTTGATGCGTCGAACTTCGGGTCGATTACTTTGCCGGCACAGCAACATCGGTGCGTACCACCACGGATCTGCGACACGCGGTGCGTCAGCGTGTCGGGAGTCGCGGTCCAGCGAAATACTTGGCACCGCAGCGACGTTTCGATGCGCGTCCCACAGGTGGAATGCGGAGAGGTCCTGACTATCGCGGCGTTGGCTTGTAGATTTTCGTCTAGCTACTGCAGGGAGTCCACGCCCACAACACTCAGGAGGCCTTGTGCCACAGGTAGTCTTTCCGCTCGATTCCACCAAGGCATTCACCGACCAGCAGATGGTCGGCCACAATCGGTGGCACTGGGCCATCCCGGCTCAGGTTGAGGTGAAACCGGGAGACACATTTCGGGTCCACTGCCGTGAGTGGTTCGATGGCGCGATCCACAACGACGACTCCGCCGAAGACATTCTGCACGCGCCACTCGCCGCGGTGCACGTGCTCAGCGGGCCGATCGCCGTGCGGGGCGCCAAGCCCGGTGACCTGCTCATCGTCGACATCCTCGATGTCGGCCCCCTCCCCCAGGAGGACTCGGGACCGCTGGCCGGCCAGGGCTGGGGCTACACCGGCGTGTTCGCGAAGCAGAACGGCGGCGGGTTCTTGACCGAGCAGTTTCCCGACGCCTACAAGGTCATCTGGGACTTTCAGGGCGGCGTGGCCACATCGCGCCACGTGCCGGGAGTGTCCTACACGGGCATCGTGCACCCGGGGCTGATGGGTACGGCGCCCTCGCCGGAGCTACTGGCGAAATGGAACGCCCGCGAACAGGCACTCATCGACACCGACCCGGACCGGGTGCCGCCGCTGGCGCTGCCGCCCCTGGCGGATTCGGCGATCCTGGGCAGCCTCTCCGGCGCGGAATTCGATCGGGTCGCCGCCGAGGCGGCCCGCACCGCTCCGCCGCGGGAGAACGGCGGCAACCAGGACATCAAGAACTTCACCAAGGGAACACGGGTCTTCTATCCGGTCTTCGTCGACGGCGCAAACCTGTCCGTGGGAGACCTGCACTTCTCCCAGGGAGACGGCGAGATCACCTTCTGCGGCGCCATCGAGATGGGCGGATTTCTGGACCTGCACGTCGACCTGATCAAAGGCGGGATGGAGACCTACGGCGTCACCGAGAACGCGATCTTCCTGCCCGGCAACGTCAGCCCGCAGTTCAGCCAATGGCTGGCGTTCTCGGGAACGTCGGTCACGCTCGACGGCGTCCAGCACTACCTGGACTCGCACCTGTCCTACCAGAGGGCGTGCCTGCACGCGATCGACTACCTGTCCAAGTTCGGCTACAGCCCTATCCAGGCGTACATGATTCTGGGTTCGGCGCCGATCGAGGGCAGGCTCTCCGGCGTCGTGGACATCCCGAACTCGTGTTCAACGGTGTACATCCCCACCGAGATCTTCGACATCGATGTCCGTCCCTCAGCCGATGGGCCGGCGCAGGTCGATCCCGGGATGGGCGTCCCGACGGCCACCGCCGGATCCTGACGGCCGCCGCTCGAGAAAAGCGCTGAGCCAGGGGCTTGCCGGCGAGGAGTTGCTCACGGTCGCGGCAGGCGCCGCCATGCGGGATTCTGTGCCGGCGCCGGATTGTGCGCTTGCGCAGACCGTGGCGGCAGAGCCGACACCACCTCGGGTTCGTCGCGCGTTTTCTCGGTGCGGTCGATCGCGGTCACCAACGCGCGAGGCGCCAGCGAAAGCATCGGCGCACGAAAGACACGGCCCGCCCAGCCGTTGCACACCGGACACGCCGACTCGGCGGGCGCCGTTCCCAACGGGCACCTGAGGTCGAAGTCGCCGTGTTGCGTGCATCGGTACGCGTATGTGGCCATAGGAAATAGTAGCTGGTGGCCGAAAAATTCCGCCGCTTCGCGCAGCGGGAAGCCATCCATGCGCCGCAACGCTTTCCGGCCACCTACAGGTGACGTCGGCGCGGCATGAACTCGAGCGACAACAGCACGAACAGCAGGGGTACCAACTGCCCCATCGAGATCAGCGCGTAGCGCCGCGCGTCCAGCGCGTGCCATTTCCGCACGTACCGGTACAGCGACTCCAGCGCGATCAGCGGGTCGAGGACGTGGATCAGGCGGTAGAAGACGGCTTGCAGCCGGCCGCGGTGCTTGTCCTCGAAGATCTCGGGGAACGCCGCGAACGCCAGCGACAGCCGCTGCGCCCCGTTGTCCTTGCCGGCCATGATCATGTCGACGCTGAGCCGCTCGTCGATCCCGTTGGGGGCCCCGCGCCGGCGCCACGGCACGTCGAGGGTGATCTCACTGCCGCCGCCCGCGGTCGCGTAGCGGTGGAATCCCTGCACTGTGCCCGCGGCGTCGCGGGCCAGGATCAGCCGTATGCCGGGGAAGCGGCCCTCCAGCACGCCGTCGAGGTTCATGTGGAAGCCGCGATCGCTGTGCGCGCCCTTGGTGGACTCCCGGACCACCTCGGTGAGCTCGGCCAGCAGCGTGTGGTCGAGTTCCTGCTCCGCGACGATCTCGGTGGTGATGCCGCAGTTGTGCGTGCGCTTGACCGCCTGCCGCAAGTTGCGGAACTTGCGGCCCACCATGTCGAAGCCGGGCACCTCGACGACGACGTCGCGGCCGATCGGCACGGCGCGCAACGAGTGGCCGATCACGACCGGGTCCTGCCACAGCCCGAGGCGCGCTTCGCTGCACCCGACCACCGCGATCCGCCAGCCGTGGGCGTGGCACATGGCCGCGAAGTCGGCGACGAGGTGCGGGAACTGCGCCTCGTCGCCGATCGGGTCTCCCCCGACGACGGCGATGCCCAACCGCGTCCGGTAAGCCAGCGCCGCCCCGCCGTCCGCGCTGAAGTGGAAGGTCTTGCCCGTCTGCATCGTGAACGGCGCCAGCGGGTCGGCACGGGTGGCGTCGATCAGTCTCCAGGCCCGGGGCAGATCTTCGGGCCGCGGATGCGACGTCGTCGGCCACATCAGCACCATGCCCGAACTCGCGATCACCAGGTCCCCGAGCAGGTCGAACGTCAGCACCTGCAGCCCCAGCCCGCCCAGCAGGCACAGGGCGGCGGCGGTGGCGTGGGTGGCCGTCACCGGACGGCCCAGGAAGATGCCGCGGGCGATCCACCCGACCGCGACCAGAACGGTCAGCGACCACGCCACGCGGTCGGAGTGATACCAGTCCGGCCGCGCATGCTGGCGGGCGACGATCTCGATCAGCCAGCACGCCGCGCACAGCAGGGCCAGGGCGCCGATCAGGCGGGCCGCCCGCGAGTCGACGCTGACGACCACGCGTTCGCGGGCGGGGGGCTTTGCTACGACATCCACCAGCGGTGCGTTCACCTTCACCTCCCGATGCGCTGACGCTCAGCTGGGCGACAGGCTGCCGCCTGGGCACCGAATACCCGGCCTGGTGCGAAGCTACGCGCCAGTCGTGGCGTTGTCGGCCGAAGTCGGGCGGCTGACGTGCGGGTCCGGCAATTCCTCTATCGGCCGGCGGACGGGAAATATAACAGGACGCCCTCCTGCACCACCGTGGCGACGACCTGCCCCGCGCGGTCGAAGAAATGCCCGGTGCCCAGCCCGCGGGAGTCGGCGGCCACCGGCGAGGACGTCGAGTACAGCACCCAGTCGTTGAAGTTCACCTGCCGGTGGAACCAGATCGAATGGTTGGCCGAGGCGGCGAAGATGCGGTCGTAACCCCAGGACAGGCCGTGGGTGGTGATGACCGAGTCGAGCACCGTGGTGTCCGAGGAGTAGACCAGGGCAGCGGTGTGCAGCACCGGGTCGTCGGGCAGCAGGCCCAGCGCCTTCTGCCACACGCGGTTGTGCGGGAGGCGCTCGCCTTTGTCCCGCATCACCCAGGAGGGATCGTTGGTGAAGCGCCATTCGATCGGATGCAGGGCGTTGACGAAGTGCGGGACGGTCTCCTCGTAGCCGCGCAGCAACTCGCCGATCGGCGGGTGGGCCTCGGGCTGCCCGACCTGCGGCGGCTTGACGCCGTGCTCGAGGCCGGGGCCGCCGGACATGTAGGAGATCAGCGCCGAGGACAGCACCACGCCGTCTTGCACCGCGTCGACGCGCCGGTTGGCGAAGCGCCGCTCGTCGCGCAGCCGCGTCACCCGGAATTCGATGTCCTTGGCGATGTCGCCGCCGTTGACGAAATGCACCGACAGCGCGCTGGGCGGCAGGTCTCGCGAGGGCAGCGTCCGGCTGCTCGCGACGAACGACTGCGCCATGAGTTGCCCGCCGAACGTCCGCATCGGATTCTTGCTGGGGTGCGAGCCGACGAACCGGTCGTCGGAGACGCGGTCCAGGTCCAGGACCGCCAGCAGTTCCTTGAAGTCGGGCGCATCGTTCATCGCATCACCGGCCGGCACGGGCTCTCCTTCGGGCTAGACGTCGTCCTCCCCGATCCGGTGCACATGGATCAGGTTGGTCGAACCTACCGTGCCCGGCGGCGCGCCGGCGACGATCACCACCAGGTCACCGCGCTTGTAACGACCGAGGTCGAGCAGCGACCTGTCGACTTCCCGCATCATGCCGTCGGTGGACTTCATCATCGGGACGATGAACGTCTCGGTGCCCCACGTCATGGCGAGCTGGCTGCGCACCTCGGGCCAGGCCGTGAAGGCCAGCAGCGGCAGCGGGGTGTGCAAGCGGGCCAGGCGGCGCACGGTGTCACCGGACTGGGTGAACGCGACCAGCGCCTTGGCGTCGAGCCGCTCGCCGATATCGCGGGCCGCATACGAGATTACCCCGCGCTTGGTGCGCGGCACGTGGGTCAGCGGCGGCGCGGCGGTGGAGTTCTCCTCGACGGCGCACACGATGCGCGACATCGTCTTCACGGCGGCCATCGGGTACTTGCCCACCGAGGTCTCCCCGGACAGCATCAGCGCGTCGGCGCCGTCGAGCACGGCGTTGGCGACGTCGGAGGCCTCGGCGCGCGTCGGTCGCGAGTTCTCGATCATCGAGTCCAGCATCTGGGTGGCCACGATGACGGGTTTGGCGTTCTCCCTGGCCATCTGGATGGCCCGCTTCTGCACCAGCGGGACCTCTTCCAGAGGCAATTCGACACCCAGATCGCCGCGGGCGACCATGATGCCGTCGAACGCCAGCACGATGGCCTCGAGATTGTCGACGGCTTCGGGCTTTTCCAGCTTGGCGATCACCGGCACCCGCCGGCCGAGCCGGTCCATCACCTCGTGCACCAACTCGATGTCCGACGGCGAGCGCACGAACGACAACGCGACGATGTCGACGCCGAGCTCCACCGCGAAGGTGAGGTCCGCGATGTCCTTCTCCGACAACGGTGGGGCGGACACGTTCATGCCGGGCAGCGACATGCCCTTGTTGTTGCTGACCGGCCCGCCCTCGACGACCGTACAGACCACGTCGTCGCCCTCGATGGCATCGACCACCAGGCCGACCTTGCCGTCGTCGACCAGGACGCGGTCGCCGGCCGCGGCGTCCTTGGCCAGTCTCTTGTAGCTGGTCGACACCCGGTCGTGGCTGCCCTCGCAGTCGGCGACGGTGATCCGCACCGTCTCCCCGTCGGCCCAGTAGGTGGGCCCCGTCGCGAAGCGCCCCAGTCGGATCTTCGGGCCCTGCAGGTCGGCGAGCACACCGACGGCGCGGCCGGTGGTGTCGGAGGCGGCCCGCACGCGCTCGTAGGCGGCCTTGTGATCCGCGTAGTCGCCGTGGCTGAAGTTCAGACGGGCCACGTCCATTCCGGCTTCGACCAGCGCCAGAATCAGTTCGTCGGATTGGGTTGCAGGGCCAAGGGTGCAGACGATCTTTCCGCGTCTACTCACGCCGACCCAGCATAGTCTTGCCGGTTGCGACGGGGGTGACCGCAGGGTGGCGGCGCGATCAGGCACCCGAGAAATCGCGACACCGGCCCGCTACCCACCGAGAACGGTCGGCACGAGCGGAAATCCGGGAAGATTGCGCACCACCGTCCACACGGCCGCGACGAGCGTGATCGCCAGCGCAGCCGGTATCGGCAACGGCTCCCGGCCGTGGCGGCGGCGCAGCAGAAACCACGCCGCCAGCAGCGGGAGACCGACGAGCGCGAAGAGGTTGTCGTTGACGGCGGCCGGCAGATCACCGTGCAGTATGTCATGCGTCATCCGAAGCCCCCCGCACAAGGGGCAGTTCCAGCCGGTCAGCCACTTGAACGGGCACGGCGGGTAGAGCAAGTGCGCGTGATGCGGGTCGACGAGGCCGACATAACCGAGTGCGCCGGCCAGCAGGGCGGACGTGCCCGCCGCGGTGTACAGGTGCTGACGGCGCGGCCCCGCCTGCGGCGCCTGCTCAGGTGCCATCGCGCAACGGCCTGCCCTCGGGATCACTGACCTTGTCGGTCAATATCAATACGGCATCGACGATGCCCCAGATGACGGCGCCGAGTCCGCACGTCGCCAGGCCGACGATCAACTGCGCGATCCCCAAGCCCGTCTGGCCGAGGTAGATGCGACCGAGCCCGACGAGGCCGAGCAGTCCGAGCAGTTGTAGAAGGCCCGCCACGACTTTCGATTTGTCCGAAAAGGGTTGTCCGGTCAGGGGGTGACGGCCGAAGGGTGCCGACGGGTCGAAGTAAGGTCCGGGCACCGGGTAGTACCGGTAGGGGGGCGCATAGGGCGGCGGATATCCAGGCGGCGGTGGCGGCGGTGGCGGCGGCGCGCCGGACCCCGGGTCGCCCCACGACGGATCGGTCACATGTGCAGCATGCCAGATTCGCCGGGACGTGGTGGCGCGGCGCCGCCCACATCCGCCACACGAGTACCTGGCCGAGCCGGCACTCTTTGTGCCCGCCTCGCAGCGACTGCGCAACCGGCCCGGAGTTTGTCGCTCGAAGGCGGGCACAACGGACACCGCCTGTCTGCGGTGACGAATGTGACTGCTGCGACGAGGACCGTTGAGGTGCGGGCGAATCGGCAGTTTGCGGGCCTTTCGGGGGCTTCTCTAGCGGCCAGAACGCCGGCTTCGGGAGCGAAGCGCCCACCTCCGCCCCGTTGGCCCGGCGGGCTCGCCGATCGAAGGCGCGTCGACGGGCGTTTCGGTCGGTGGTTCCTCGGCTTCGCCTGCGGCAGCCGGCTCTTCCGCCTCGGCTTCGGGCTCCTCGGCTTCGGGCTCCTCGGCTTCGGGCTCCTCGGCTTCGGCCTCCGCGGCTTCGGCCTCCTCGGCTTCGGCCTCCGCGGCTTCGGCCTCCGCGGCTTCGGCCTCCGCGGCTACAGGCTCCTCGGCTTCGGCCTCCTCGGCTTCGGGCTCCTCGGCTTCGGCCTCCTCGGCTTCGGGCTTCGCAGCTTCGGGCTCCTCGGCTTCGGGCTCCCCGGCGGGCTCGGACTCCTCCCCCGGGTCCGGGGGTTCGCCGTCGCCGACCGTGCCCACCGGGGCCGGTACTGTTTCCGCCGCGGGCGACGCGACGGTCGAAAGCTCTTCCGTCCGACCGGTTTCTGGTTCCGCCTCTTCGGCGACGTAGTCCTTGCCGCGCAAGCTGGCGGGATCCTCGCGACCCTTCGGCGCCAGAATGATGTAGACCACCGCCCCGATGAACACGAACGTCGAGGTGAACGAGTTGATCCGGATTCCGGCGATGTGGGTGGCGGGATCGTCACGCAACAGCTCGACGCAGAAGCGGCCGACGCAGTAACCGGCGACGTACAGCGCGAACAGCCGCCCGTGGCCCATCCTGAACCATCGGTCCGCATAGATCAGGGCGACGAAAACCAGCAGGTTCCAGAGCAATTCGTACAGAAAAGTCGGCTGTACGACCAGGGCGACCTGGCCCGTCGAAACCCCGTCGAGCGAATGGGTGTCGACGTAGCCCGACGGGTCGCGGCGGTAGAAGATCTCCAGGCCCCACGGCAGCGTCGTCTCCCGGCCGTAAAGCTCCTGGTTGAAATAGTTGCCCAACCGGCCGATGGCCTGCGCCAGGACGATCCCGGGGGCGAGTGCATCGGCGAACGCGGGCAACGGAATCCCGCGGCGGCGGCAACCGATCCACGCACCGACGCCACCGAGGGCGACCGCGCCCCAAATACCCAGGCCGCCGTCCCAGATGCGCAGCGCCGCACCGGATCCGGCGCCACCGGGACCCCAGTAGGTCCGCCAGTCGGTGGCCAGGTGATAGAGCCTGCCGCCGACCAACCCGAACGGCACGGCCCACAGCGCGATGTCGTAGATCACCCCGCGCTGGCCGCCGCGGGCCTCCCAGCGCCGATCACCGATCAGCAGCGCGGCCACGATGCCGGCGATGATGAACAACGCGTAGGCGCGCAGCGGCAGCGGTCCCAGGTGCCAGACACCCTGCGGTGGGCTGGGGATGAACTCGGGTCGCATCGTCATGAACCGGACGCCCGCTCCCGGACACCGGAGACGAGTTCCCCGGTCAGCGCGCGCAACGCGGGCAGCCCGTCGCTCAGCGCCGCCACCAGTGCCGACCCGACGATGACGCCGTCGGCGTAGCTGCCGATCTGAGCGGCCTGCTCGCGCGAGCGCACCCCCAGTCCGACACCGACGGGTATGTCCGACACCGCTTTCACCCTCTTGACCAGTTCGGGCGCGGCGTGCGACACCGCGTCGCGCGCCCCGGTCACCCCCATCGTCGAGGCCGCGTAGACGAACCCGCGCGACGCCTCCACGGTGCTCACCAGGCGCTCCGGTGTCGACGACGGCGCCACCAGGAATATGCGATCCAATCGATGCTCCTCGGATGCCGCCATCCACTGCCCGGCTTCGTCGGGAATCAGGTCGGGAGTGATGACACCGTACCCGCCGGCCGACGCCAGATCGCGCGCGAACGCGTCAACCCCGTAGCGCACCACCGGGTTCCAGTACGTCATCACCACGGCGTGCCCGCCGGCCCCGCTGATCGATTCGACCGCCGCCAGCGTGTCCCGGACTCGCACTCCCCCGCGTAACGCGGCCTCGGTGGCCCGGGCGATCGTCGGGCCGTCCATGCCGGGATCCGAATACGGGACTCCGACTTCGATGATGTCGCAACCGGATTCGACCAAGGCGAGCATCGCGGCCACGGACCCCGCCACGTCGGGGTAGCCGGTGGGCAGGTAACCGATCAGCGCGGCGCGGGCATCCGCGCGGCACGCGTCGAAGACCGGCCCCAGCCTGCTTGCCTCGCGTTGTTCCACGGTCATCGCTCGCCGGGCTCCAAGAGGCCGAACCATTTCGCCGCCGTCTCGACGTCCTTGTCACCGCGGCCCGACAGATTGACGACAATGACGGCCCCCGAACCCAACTCGTGACCCAGCTGCAACGCACCGGCCACCGCGTGCGCGGATTCGATGGCCGGGATGATGCCTTCCGTGCGGCACAGCAACCGGAACGCGTCCATCGCCTCGGAGTCGGTGATGGGCCGGTACTCGGCACGCCCGGTCTCCTTCAGATGCGCGTGCTCGGGACCCACGCCCGGGTAATCCAGACCCGCCGAGATCGAATGGGATTCGATGGTCTGACCGTCCTCGTCCTGCAGCAGGTAGGAGAACGATCCCTGAAACGCCCCGGGCGAACCGCCGGCGAAAGTGGCCGCGTGCCTTCCGGTCTCGACTCCCTCACCGGCCGCCTCGTAACCGATCAGTCGCACACCGGGGTCGTCGATGAACGGGTGGAAGATGCCGATCGCGTTGGAGCCGCCCCCGACGCAGGCCACCACCGCGTCCGGCAACCGGCCCGCCTGCTGCTGGATCTGCACGCGCGTCTCCATGCCGACGATCCGCTGGAAGTCACGCACCATCGTCGGGAACGGATGCGGTCCCGCCGCGGTGCCGAAGCAGTAATACGTTCGGTCGGCGTTGGTGACCCAGTCCCGGAACGCCTCGTTGATGGCGTCCTTGAGTGTCCGGGAACCGGTTTCGACCGAGACGACCTCGGCGCCCAGCAGCCGCATCCGGGCGACGTTGAGCGCCTGCCGCGCGGTGTCCACCGCGCCCATGTAGATCACGCACTCCAGCCCGAGCAGCGCGCACGCGGTGGCCGTGGCCACGCCGTGCTGCCCCGCCCCGGTTTCGGCGATCACCCGGCTCTTGCCCATCCTCCGGGCGAGCAGGGCCTGGCCCAGGACGTTGTTGATCTTGTGGGATCCGGTGTGGTTCAGGTCCTCACGCTTGAGGAAGATGCGCGCCGAGCCGGCGTGCTCGGACAGCCGAGTGGCCTCGTAGAGCGGTGACGGCCGCCCGGTGTAGTGCTCCTGCAGGTCGTCCAGGGTGTCCAGGAAGTCGGGGTTGACGCGTTCCTTCTCGTAGGCGGCGGTGACCTCTTCGATCACCGCCATCAGCGCCTCGGGCAGGTAACGGCCGCCGTAAACGCCGAAATGCCCGCCCGGGTCGGGATCGTGCCGGGTGGGTTCGGAGATGGCCGCACTCATCACAGGGAGGTCCGGCCGGGGCAGACCGGCCATCACCAAGGCTCGACGCGCGGACGACTCATTGCGATCAACGTGACTAGCGAGCCGGTTTCGGACAGGACGGATGGGTACCCGCGGTGACCAGGTCGGCGACCGCGGCGCGCGGGTCACCGCTTTTGACCAGACCTTCGCCGACCAACACGGCGTCGGCGCCCGCCCCGGCGTAGGCCAACAGGTCCCCGGTACCGCGCACACCGGACTCGGCCACCCTGATCACGTTGCTGGGCAGCCCGGGTGCGATGCGCGCGAAGCAATCCCGGTCCACCTCCAGCGTCGTCAGGTCGCGGGCGTTGACACCGATCACCTTGGCCCCGGCCGTCAGCGCCCGGTCGGCCTCCTCCTCGGTGTGCACCTCCACCAATGCCGTCATCCCCAGGGATTCGATGCGGTCCAGCATCGACACCAGCGCCGACTGGTCCAGCGCGGCCACGATGAGCAACAACATGTCGGCGCCGTGGGCGCGGGCCTCGTGGATCTGATACGGCTGAATCACAAAGTCTTTGCGCAGGATCGGCGCCGAGACGGCGGCCCGCACGGCGTCGAGGTCGTCGAGCGAGCCGCGGAAGCGTCGCTCCTCGGTCAGCACGCTGATGATCCGCGCGCCGCCGTCCTCGTAAGCCCGGGCCAGCTTCGCCGGATCGGCGATGGTCGCCAGCGCGCCCGCCGACGGACTGGCGCGCTTCACCTCCGCGATGACACCGATGCCGGGCTGACGCAGCGCGGCCATCACGTCGAGCGGCGGCGCCGCCGCCGCGGCGGCGGCTTTGATCTCCGACAGGCCGATCAGGGCTTCGCGCGCGGCAACGTCGGCCCGGACTCCCTCGAGGATGGAGTCGAGCACAGTTGCCGGACTCATGCCTGTCGTTTCCTTCCCACTGCCATCCGGCTAGCCGCAACGATGCTTAGCCGATTCCGACGACGTCCATGAAGGGTAGCGGCCCTGGACGTGGGGCACATCACCGCCCCTCGCTGTCCGAGCCGTCGGCCCGCTCCGTGGGGTCGCGGCCCTCGTCAAGCGCATCCCAGATCATCCGTTCCGACATTCCCGGCGCCTCCTGCCCCTGCAGCATCGCCCCGCCGGCGCCATCCTGCAGTGCAATCGACCGGCGCGTCGCGGGTGCCGCGTATTTCGTTGCGCTCGAACGGGTCGACCCGGAATCCGCGGCCGCCCGCATCAGCAGAACGGAGGCGATCAGCGTGCACACGGCGGCCGCCACCGCCACCCCGGCACCCCCGTACTGCCGCTCGCTTCCCACCAGCGTCATCGTGGGGACGTGCGCCAAATCGGCGCCCCGCACCGCCACGTCCGGGACGACCCACAGGCTGATGCCGAGGTAGCCCACCGCCAGGCTGGCCGCGGCCAGCAGCGCCGCCAGCACGCGCAGGGCCCAGCCCCGCACCGCCAGCGCCGCGACGGCCGCCGCCAGCATCAGCAGCGCCAGCGGCAGCAGGGCCGTCGACCACGCCGCCCCGGACAAAGTCACGCGCTTGGGCGGGCCCAGCCCGTCGAACGAGCGGATCGTCACCCAGGGCAGCCGCGACGCCGCCCACAGCGCGCCGGCGGCGACCACCAGCAGCACCTGCGCGCTGCGGATCGCCAGCCGGGCCCGCCGGTCACCGGTCACGTCGGATCCGGGGCGGTCAGCGTCTCGGCGGCGGCGATCGCGTTCAGCACCGCGCGCGCCTTGTTGGACGCCTCGGTGTACTCGTAGGGCCCATTGGAGTCGGCCACCACCCCGCCGCCGGCCTGCACGTAGGCGGTGCCGTCGCGCATCAGCGCGGTGCGGATGGCGATCGCGAAGTCGGCGTTGCCGGCGAAGTCGAGGTAGCCGACCACCCCGCCGTAGAGGCCGCGGCGCGTCTTCTCCACCTCCTCGATGAGCTCCATCGCCCGCACCTTCGGCGCCCCCGACAACGTCCCGGCCGGGAAGCAGGCCGTCACCGCGTCCAGCGCGGTCCGGTGCTCGTCGAGCATCCCGGTCACCGTCGACACCAGGTGCATCACGTGGCTGTAGCGCTCGATGTGGCTGTAGTCCTCGACGCGCACGGTGCCCGGGGTGCACACGCGGCCGAGGTCGTTGCGGCCGAGGTCGACCAGCATCAGGTGCTCGGCGCGTTCCTTGTCGTCGGCCAGCAACTCCTTTTCCAGTAGCTGATCCTCTTCCTCGTTGTTGCCCCGCCACCGCGTCCCGGCGATCGGATGCGTGGTCGCCCAGCCGTCGGCGACGGTGACCAACGCTTCGGGGCTGGATCCGACGATCGAAAAGTCGGTTGCGCCATCGCTGTTCGGCACGTGCAGCAGGTACATGTAGGGGCTGGGATTGGTGGCCCGCAGCATCCGGTAGACGTCGATCGGATCGACGCCGGTGTCCATCTCGAAGCGCTGGGAGGGCACCACCTGGAAGGCCTCACCGGCCGCGATCTGCTCGACGAGGTAATCGACGATCTTGCCGTACTCCTCGACGGTGCGCTGCGCGCGGAACCGCGGTTCGGGCCTGCCGAACGTGGCGACCGTCGACGGCAGCGCCTGACCCAGCGCCGTCGTCATCACGTCGAGCCGCGCGACCGCGTCGTCGTAGGCCTCGTCGACGTGCTCGTCGGTGGCGTTCCAGTTCACCGCGTTGGCGATCAGGGTGATGGTGCCCTCGTGGTGGTCGACCGCGGCCACATCGGTGGCCAAAAGCAGCAGCAAGTCGGGCAGGTGCAGGTCGTCGGCGGCCAACTCGGGCAGCCGTTCCAGGCGCCGCACCAGGTCGTAGGCGAAGAAGCCGACCATCCCGCCCGACAGCGGCGGCAGCCCGGGCAGCGCGGCGGTGGCCAGCAACTCGAGCGTGGCCCGCAGCGCCCGCAGTGGGTCGCCGCCGGTGGGCGCGTCCTGCGGCGCGGCGCCCAGCCACACCGCCTGGCCGTCGCGCACGGTCAGCGCCGACGGCGCCCCCGCGCCGATGAACGACCACCGCGACCAGGACCGCCCGTTCTCGGCGGATTCCAGCAGGAAGGTGCCCGGGCGGTTGGCGGCGAGTTTGCGGTAGGCCGACAGGGGCGTCTCGCTGTCGGCCAGCACCTTGCGGGTCACCGGAACGACGCGGTGTTCTGCCGCCAGCCGGCGGAAGTCCTCCCGTGAGGTGGTGGCGGCGAAATGGTCGTGCACCGAACCATCCTCCCAGATGGGTGGCCGCGGTCCGCGGGCGTGACACCACGGCGATCTGCGGCCCGATTTTCCGCCGTGTGGTCACGCTCGCGGGCGGTAGCGTGACGGCCATGAAACCTGGTGAAACCGTGGCCGACTTCGAACTTCCCGACCAGACGGGAACGCCGCGCAAACTGAGCGCCCTGCTTGCCGACGGACCGGTGGTCCTGTTCTTCTACCCCGCCGCGATGACGCCGGGCTGCACCAAGGAAGCCTGCCACTTCCGCGACCTGGCCGCCGAATTCACCGCGGTCGGGGCGGTCCGCGTCGGCATCAGCGCCGACCCCGTCCACAAGCAGGCCAAGTTCGCCGAAATGCAGAAGTTCGACTATCCGCTGCTGTCGGACAGCGCCGGAACGGTGGCCGCGCAGTTCGGCGTCAAGCGCGGCCTGCTGGGCAAGCTGATGCCGGTCAAACGCACCACGTTCGTCATCGACACCGATCGCACGGTGCTCGACGTGATCGCCAGCGAGTTCAGC
The DNA here is from genome assembly GCF_045809005.2 of Mycobacterium cajalii. Classification (NCBI taxonomy): domain Bacteria; kingdom Bacillati; phylum Actinomycetota; class Actinomycetes; order Mycobacteriales; family Mycobacteriaceae; genus Mycobacterium; species Mycobacterium cajalii. Next base: position 2,642,918 of record NZ_CM141436.1, on the reverse strand, counting down.
ATGGACAGCCACGCCGACAAGGCGCTGCAGACGCTGCGGGCGCGCTCCGCTTCTTAGGCGCGAGCAGACGCAGAGTCGCACAAAAACGCCGGGCGGAGTGCGATTCTGCGTCTGCTCGCGCCACTCCGTCAGGGGATGACCGACAGGAGCACGTAGGCGGCCAGCAGCACCAGGTGCACCTCGCCCTGCAGCCGGGTGGCCCGCCCGGGCACCACGGTGAGCACGCTGATCACCACGGTCAGCGCGAACAGCACCAGCTGGGTGGCGCCCAGGCCCAGCAGCAGCGGACCCTCGAACCAGATCGAGGCCAGCGCGATGGCCGGGATCGTGAGCCCGATGCTGGCCAGCGCCGAGCCGTAGGCCAGGTTCAGGCTGGTCTGGATGCGGCCCTGCCGCGCCGCCCGCGCCGCCGCGAGCGTCTCGGGAAGCAGCACCAGCGCGGCGATCACCACCCCGACGAACGACTGCGGGAAACCGGCCGCCGATACCAGGTGTTCGATCGTCGGCGACTCCTCCTCGGCCAGCCCCACCACCGCGACCAGCGCCACCAGCAACAGACCCAGGCTGCGCAGCGCGGCGGCGGTGCTCGGCGGCTCGGCGTGGCTCTCGTCCTCGAAGAAGCTCTTCTGGCCCTTCTGCGTGACCGGCAGGAAGAAGTCCCGGTGCCGCACGTTCTGCGTGAAGACGAACAGCAGGTAGAGCCCCAGCGAGGCGACCGCGGCGAACGCCAGCTGACCCGGCGAGAACTCCTGTTTGCCCTGGGTCGTGGTGAACGAGGGCAGCGCCAGGCTCAGCGTGGCCAGCGTGGTGAGCGTGGCCAGCGCCGCGCCGCTGCCCTCGGCGTGGAACAGGGTCACGCCGTAACGGTGCGAACCGAGCAACAGCGACAGGCCCGCGATCCCGTTCGTGGTGATCATCAACGCGGCGAACACGGTGTCGCGGGCCAGCGTCGAGCTCTCGTGCCCGCCGGAGGCCATGAGCGTGACGATCAGCGCCAGCTCGATCGTCGTCACCGCCGTGGCCAGCACCAGCGACCCGAACGGCTCGCCGACCCGGTGCGCGACCACCTCCGCGTGGTGCACGGCGGCCAGCACGGCACCGATCAGGAACACCGCCAGCAGCAGGGCCAGTGCCGGCCCGACGTCCTCGCCCCAACTCAGCGCGAACGCGACGACGGCGAACAGGGGAACGGCCACCGTCCACGACACGCGTTTCGCCATCGCCCGTCATTGTCATCGAAGTTGCCCGGGAATGCGCGCGACATCGCCTATGCCGGCCGCAGGACCGCGACGAGGAACTCCGAGTCTTCGGCGAAGGGCCGCAGATCCCAGGTGGACAGCAACAGGTCGGGCGCCAGGCCGGCGGCCGCCGCGTCGTCGAGAAACTGGCCGAACGCGTAGTCGCGCCCGGCGCCGAAGCCGATCACCGCGCGGCCGTCGCGCCCGAGGTGGGCACGCACCCGGCTCAGCACCCGGCCCCGGGTGGTGGGGGCAAGGAACGCCATGACGTTGCCGGCCATGACGATGACGTCGAACGGCTCGGCGATGCCGCGCGCGGGCAGGTCGAGTTCGGCGAGGTCGCCGACGAGATAGCGGGGTCCGGGATGATCCTGCTCGGCCGCCGCGATCAGCACCGCGTCCACGTCGACGCCGACGACGTGATGGCCGGCCGCGGCCAGGTACCCGCCGAGTCGCCCGGGCCCGCACCCGGCGTCCAGGATGCGGGCGCCGCGGGGCACCATCGCATCGACGAACCGGGCCTCGCCGGCCAGGTCCTCACCGGCGCGGGCCATGGAACGGAAACGCTCCACATACCAGTGCGAGTGTTCGGGGTTCGCCGCGACCTTCTGCATCCAGAGACTTTGCTCGCCCATGCGACCATTGTCGGCCATTGCCGCAACACGGACCCGGTGTGCGAATGCCCGTTGCCGCGGTCACCGCCTCAGTAGCATGCTCACATGCCGAACAGCGACGGCCTTGCCGAAGGGGACGTGTTCGCCGGGTACACCATCGTTCGGCGCCTGGGTGCCGGCGGGATGGGTCAGGTGTATCTGGCGCAGCACCCCCGATTGCCCCGCCGCGACGCCCTGAAGATCCTGCCCGGCGACCTGACCGACAACCTGGAGTTCCGGCAGCGCTTCAACCGGGAGGCCGACCTGGCCGCCGGCCTCTACCACGAGCACATCGTCGGCATCCACGACCGCGGCGAACACGAAGGGCAGTTGTGGATCTCGATGGACTACGTCGAGGGCACCGACGCCGCGCAGCTGCTGCGCGGCGACTATCCGTCCGGGATGCCGAAAGCCGATGTAGTGCAGATCATCTCGGCTGTCGCCGATGCGCTCGACTACGCCCACTCCCGCGGCCTGCTGCATCGCGACGTCAAACCCGCCAACATCCTGCTGGGCACCGCGGGCCCGCGCCGGCGCATCCTGCTCGGCGATTTCGGCATCGCGCGCGAACTCGGCGAGATCAGCGGGCTGACCGCGACGAACATGCTGGTGGGCACGACCGCCTACTGTGCGCCCGAGCAGCTGCGCGGCGCCGACCTCGACCCGCGCGCCGATCAGTACGCGCTCGGCTGCACCGCGTTCAACCTGCTCGCCGGGTCCGCGCCGTTCGCGCACTCCAACCCGGCGGTGGTGATCGGGCATCACCTGTCGACGCCGCCGCCCCGCCTCAGCGACCGGCACCCGGCGCTGGCCGGGCTCGACGCGGTCATCGCCAGGGCGATGGCCAAGAGCCCCGACGAGCGCTTCGCCACCTGCGGGGAGTTCGCGGCGGCACTGGCCGGCCAGCCGGCCACCGCCCCGGCCCCGGTGACAGGCCGCGCCGACGCCGGCGTCGCGCCGACGCAGGTGATCGCGCGCCCGCCCGAGCCCGCGCCGAAAGCCCGCGGCGGCCGCCCGGGCCCGGTCACGGTGGTCGCGGCGCTGGTCGCCGTCGCGCTGGTCGGGGTGGCCGCGGTCGTCGGCATCCACCTGCTGGGCGGCAAGTCCCGCCCGCCGGCCGCCGGCACCCCCTCGCCCCCGGCGGCGGCGGCGCCGCTCGGCGGCGCGGTCGCGGCACCCCCGCCGACGGCGGTCCCGTCGGCGGCGCCGACGATCACGCTGTCCACCCAGATCACCGATCGATCCGGCGTGCTGGGGCCCGTCGAGCACGCGGCGGTCGAGCGGGCGCTCACCAAGCTCTACAACGACCGCGACACCCGGCTGTGGGTGGTGTACGTCAAGGACTTCGGCGGCCTGCGGTCGTTCCGGTGGGCCGAGAACGCGGTGCGCGCCAACGGGTTGGGCGACAGCGACGCCCTGCTGGCCATCGCCACCGACGAGCCGTCGTATTCGTTCCGGGTGCCCGGTGCGCTGGCCAACGGAACGGCCATCGACGTCGAGAAGATCCGCCGCGACCGCATCGGGCCGGCCGTCTACCACCGCGAGTGGGCCCGCGCCGCGATCGCCGCGGCCAACGGACTCGAGGGAGTGCCGGGTTAGCCCTCGGGCCCCAGCAGCAGGTCGGCGTCGAAACAACTGTGGTCGCCGGTGTGGCAGGCGCCGCCCACCTGGTCGACCGTCAGCAACACGGCGTCACCGTCGCAGTCCAGCCGCACCGAATGCACGTGCTGGGTGTGGCCCGAGGTCGCGCCCTTGACCCACTGCTGGGCGCGGGAGCGCGAATAGTAGGTCGCCTCACGGGTTTCCAGGGTGCGCGCCAGCGCCGCGTCGTCCATCCAGGCGACCATCAGCACGTCGCCGCTGCCCCGCTCCTGCACGACGGCGGTGAACAGGCCCTCGGCGTTGCGTTTCAGGCGTGCGGCGATGTCCGGGTCCAGCGTCATCGCACGACCAGCCCCGCTGCGGCCATGGCCGCTTTGACCTGCCCGATCGTGAGCTCGCGGAAGTGAAAGACGCTGGCCGCCAACACCGCATCCGCACCGGCCGCGACCGCGGGTGCGAAATGCTCGGCCGCGCCGGCGCCGCCACTGGCGATTACCGGCACCGTGACCGCCGAGCGCACCGCGCGCAGCATCGCCAGGTCGAACCCGGCCTTGGTGCCGTCGGCGTCCATCGAGTTCAGCAGGATCTCCCCCACGCCCAGGTCGGCCCCGCGGGACGCCCACTCGACGGCGTCGATGCCGGTGCCGCGGCGGCCCCCGTGGGTGGTGACCTCCCAGCCCGACGGGGTGGGCACCGACCCCGGCGGCACCGTGCGCGCGTCGACCGACAACACGATGCACTGCGAGCCGAACCGGCGCGCCATCTCTGCCAGCAGGTCGGGCCGGGCGATCGCGGCGGTGTTGACCGAGACCTTGTCGGCCCCCGCGCGCAGCAGGGTGTCGACGTCTTCGACCGTGCGCACCCCGCCGCCGACGGTCAGCGGGATGAACACCTGCTCGGCGGTGCGGCGCACCACGTCGAGCATCGTCGCCCTGCCCGACGACGACGCGGTCACGTCCAGGAAGGTCAGCTCGTCGGCGCCTTCGGCGTCGTAGGCGGCCGCCAGCTCCACGGGATCGCCGGCGTCGCGCAGGTTCTCGAAGTTGACGCCCTTGACGACGCGCCCGGCGTCGACATCCAGGCACGGGATCACGCGCACGGCAAGGCCGTTGGCGGACGTTGACGGACCCATCTCAGTAGTCCTCGGGTGCGCCGGTAGCGCGCAGCAGTTCGAGGATCTCGCCGTGCACGCCGGGCGCCGCGGCCAGCGCCGACCGCGCGGCGGGTGTCCACTCCTCACCGGCGAGGTTGGTGACGATGCCGCCGGCGGCCCGCACCAGCGCCACCCCGGCGGCGTGGTCCCAGATGTGGTCTCCGAAACTGATAGCCCCACCCAAGATCCCGTCGGCGACGTAGACGAGGTCGATGCCGGTGGAGCCGTGCATGCGCAGCCGCGACGACACCCGGCTGAGGTTTTCCAGCACGGCCATCCGATACCGTCCGGGGAAGCGGCCCCGCGCGTCGGCGCTGAACGTGCCGACCCCGACCAGGCTGTCGGCCAGTTTGGTGTCGGCCAGCGGCGGCTGCGGCACACCGTTTTTCAGCAACGGGCCCCCGGCGACGGCGGTGTAGCGCTCGTCGACGAACGGCAGCCAGGTCAGGCCCGCGACCGGGTCCCCGTCGTGCAGCAGGGCCAGCAGGATCGCGGCCATCGGTGACCCCGCGGCGTAGTTGAAGGTGCCGTCGATCGGGTCCAGCACCCACACCCACGGCTCGTCGAGGTCGGCGCCGCCGAACTCCTCGCCGTGCACGCCGATCCCGGTGGCCTCGACCAGGGCGGCGACCACCTGCCGCTCGATCGCCAGGTCGATCTCGGTGGCGAAGTCGTTGCCCTTCTTGGCGACCGCCGAGTCGGCCCGGTGGCCGTCCAGGAACCGGGGCACGACGGCGTCGAGGATCACCGACGCCTGGGCGACCAACGCGTGGAGGTCCATCGCGACCCTATGCCCGCACCGCGGCCAGCGCCTGCGGCAGGGTGAACCGCCCGGCGTAGAGGGCCTTGCCCACGATGGCGCCCTCCACGCCGCGGCCGGCCAGGGTGGCGATCGCGCGCAGGTCGTCGAGGCTGGACACGCCGCCGGAGGCGATCACCGGGGCTTCGGTGCGCTCGGCGACGCGGGCCAGCAGGTCCAGGTTGGGCCCGCCCAGCGTGCCGTCCTTGGTGACGTCGGTGACGACGTAGCGCGAACAGCCTTCGCCGTCAAGGCGTTCCAGCACCTCCCACAGGTCGCCGCCGTCGGTCTCCCAGCCGCGCCCGCGCAGCCGGTGCCGTCCGTCGTCGATCTGGACGTCCAGCCCGACGGCCACCCTGTCGCCGTGCTCGGCGATCGCCCGGGCGCACCACTGCGGGTTCTCCAGCGCCGCGGTGCCCAGGTTCACCCGGGCGCAGCCGGTGGCCAGCGCCGCGGCCAGGGAGTCGTCGTCGCGGATGCCGCCGGACAGTTCCACCCGCACGTCGAGCTTGCCGACCACCTCGGCGAGCAGCTCGCGGTTGGAGCCGCGGCCGAAGGCGGCGTCCAGGTCCACCAGGTGGATCCATTCGGCGCCGTCGCGCTGCCAGGTCAGCGCGGCGTCCAGCGCCGAACCGTACTCGGTCTCACTGCCCGCCTTGCCCTGCACCAGGCGGACGGCACGGCCCTCGACCACGTCGACGGCGGGTAACAGAATCAGCACATCTCCTCCTGGGCGCCGAAAGTGCAACTGGCGACGCGGCTTCTCGGCATTCGCGTAGCGGAATGCACCTTCGCGCAAAGCTTCACAACCCCTCGACCCAATTGCTCAGCACGACCGCACCGGCATCCCCGCTCTTCTCGGGATGAAACTGGGTGGCGGACAGCGCACCGTCCTCGACCGCGGCCAGAAAGGGCACCCGGTGGGTGGCCCAGGTCAGCATCGCCTCCGGCGCACCCTCCCAGCGCTGCGCGGCGTAGGAGTGCACGAAGTAGAACCGGGTGTCGGCGTCCAGGCCCTTGAACAGCACGCTGCCCGGCGCGGCGTCCACCACGTTCCACCCCATGTGCGGGATCACCGGGGCGCGCAGCCGGGTGACCTCCCCCGGCCATTGCCCGCAGCCTTTGGTCTGCGCCCCGAACTCGATGCCTCGGGCGAACAGGATCTGCATGCCGACGCACACCCCCAGCACCGGGCGGCCGGCGGCGACCCGCTCGGCGATGATGTTCTGGCCGCCGATTCTGCCCAGGCCGTTCATGCACGCCTCGAAGGCGCCGACGCCGGGCACCACCAGCCCGTCGGCGGCAGCGGCGGCCGCGGCGTCGGAGGTCACCTCGACCGACGCGCCGACCCGCTGCAGCGCACGCTGCGCCGACCGCAGATTGCCCGAGCCGTAGTCCAGGACCACAACGGATTTCTTCGGGGAAGTTGGCGTCACAGAACGCCTTTGGTGGACGGCACGCCCGACACCCGGGGATCGGGCTCGACAGCCTGGCGCAACGCGCGGGCCACGGCCTTGTACTGCGCCTCGGTGATGTGGTGCGGGTCGCGCCCGTAGAGGACCCGGACGTGCAGCGCGATTTGGGCGTTGGCGGCCAGCGACTCGAACACGTGCCGGTTGGCGACGGTGTGGTATGGCACCGAGCTGCCCGCGATGGTGGTGCGCAACAGGTGATCCGGCTCCCCGGTGTGCACGCAGTAGGCCCGCCCGGACACGTCGACCGCGGCGTGGGCCAGCGTCTCGTCCATCGGGATGAACGCGTCCCCGAAGCGGCGGATGCCCTTCTTGTCGCCGAGCGCCTCCCGCAGCGCCAGGCCCAGCGCGATCGCGGTGTCCTCGATGGTGTGGTGCCCCTCGATCTCGACGTCGCCCTTGCTGCGCACGGTCAGGTCGAAGCTGGCGTGGCTGCCCAGCGCCGTGAGCATGTGGTCGTAGAACGGGACACCGGTGTCGACGTGGACCTGACCCGTGCCGTCGAGGTCCAGTTCGATGACGATGTCGGACTCGCGGGTACGACGCTCGATGCGCGCGCGGCGGGTTTTCCCGGCGGTTTCAGTCGCGGTCACGGTGCTCCTACGGGGGTGACGGGCGCCAGCTCGGTGGCGGCGATGTGGGCGCTGGACCGCAGAAACGCGTCGTTCTCCTCGGCCAGGCCCGTGGTGGCGCGCAAATAGCCGCGGATGCCGACGTCGCGGATCAGCACGCCGTCGTCCAGGTAGCGCTGCCAGGCGGCCGGCGCGTCGGCGAACTCCCCGAACAGCACGAAGTTCGCGTCGCTCGGGATGACGCGGAAACCCATGTCGCGCAGGGCTTTCGTGACACGCTCCCGCTCGGCGATCAGCGCGGCGACGCTGCCCAGGGTGTCGTCGGCGTGCCGCAGAGCGGCCCGCGCCGCGGCCTGGGTGACCGAGGAGAGGTGGTAGGGCAACCGCACCAGCAGCAGCGCGTCGATCAGCGCCGGAGTGGCAACCAGATAGCCGAGCCTGCCGCCGGCGAAGGCGAACGCCTTGCTCATGGTGCGGGTGACGACCAGCCGCGTCGGGTACTCCCCGACCAGCGTCACCGCGCTGGGCTGCGCGGAGAACTCGCCGTAGGCCTCGTCGACGATCAGGATGCCCGGCACCACGTCGAGCAGCCGCCGCAGGTCGGGCAGCGAGATGCTCTGCCCCGAAGGGTTGTTGGGGCTGGCGACGAACACCACGTCGGGCTTGTTCTCGACGATGGCGGTGACCGCGGCATCGACGTCGAGGCTGAAGTCGTCGGCGCGGGCGGCCTCGATCCATTCGGTCTGGGTGCCGTCGGAGATGATCGGGTGCATCGAGTAGGACGGGACGAACCCGATCGCGGAGCGCCCCGGCCCGCCGAAGGCCTGCAGCAGCTGCTGCAGAATCTCGTTGGAACCATTCGCCGCCCAGACATTTTCGACGCCCACCCGGGCGCCGGTCTGGGCGGTGAGGTAGCCGGCCAGATCGCGGCGCAGGGCCACCGCGTCGCGGTCGGGGTAGCGGTGCAGTTCGGCGGCCGCCGCGCCCACCGAGCGCGTGACGTCCTCGACGAGCGCCGCGGTGGGCGGGTGCGGGTTCTCGTTGGTGTTGAGACGCACCGGCACCTCCAATTGCGGTGCCCCGTAAGGGGATTTGCCCCGCAGGTCCTCGCGCAGCGGCAGGTCCGCGAGGGTGGGGTTCTCGGGCGTGCTCATCGCTCGAACCTCCGCCGCACCGCCACACCGTGGGCAGGCAGGTCCTCGGACTTGGCCAGCGTGACCACGTGCCCGGACACGTCCTTGAGGGCCGCCTCGGTGTAGTCGACGACATGGATGCCGCGCAGGAAGGTCTGCACGGACAGGCCGCTGGAATGCCGCGCGCTGCCCGCCGTCGGCAGCACGTGGTTGGATCCCGCGCAGTAGTCGCCGAGGCTCACCGGCGCGTACGGGCCCACGAAAATAGCCCCGGCCGAACGGATCCGCCCGGCCACCCCCGCCGCGTCGGCGGTCTGGATCTCCAGGTGCTCGGCGGCGTAGGCGTTGACGACGTCGACCCCGGCGTCCAGGTCGTCGACCAGGATGATCGCCGACTGGGGCCCGCCGAGTGCGGTGCTCACGCGCTGGTGGTGCACCGTGGTCCGAAGCTGGTCGGCCAGTTCGGCGTCGGTGGCGTCGGCCAGGTCCGCGCTGGGGGTCACCAGCACGCTGGCGGCCATCTCGTCGTGTTCGGCCTGGCTGATCAGGTCGGCGGCCACGTGCGCCGGGTCGGCGGTGTGGTCGGCCAGGATGGCGATCTCGGTCGGTCCGGCCTCGGCGTCGATGCCCACCTGCGAGCGGCAGAGCCGCTTGGCGGCGGTGACGTAGATGTTGCCGGGCCCGGTGATCATGTCGACCGGCGCCAGGTCGGCCCCATCGGTGTCGGTGCCGCCGTAGGCCAGCAGCGCCACCGCCTGCGCGCCGCCCACGGCCCACACCTCGTCGACGCCCAGCAGCGCGGCCGCGGCCAGGATCGTCGGGTGCGGCAGGCCATCAAAACGGGCCTGCGGGGGGCTGGCCACCACCAGCGACGCGACGCCGGCAGCCTGCGCGGGCACCACGTTCATCACCACGCTCGACGGGTACACCGCGTTGCCGCCGGGCACATACAGCCCGACCCGCTCGACCGGGACCCACCGCTCGGTGACCGTCGCGCCCGGACCGAGCGTGGTCGTCACGTCGGCGCGACGCTGGTCGGCGTGCACGGCGCGGGTGCGCTCGATCATCACCGCCAACGCGTCGCGCACCTGGGGGTCCAGCCCGGACAGCGCCGCGGCCAGCGCGGCGCCGGGCACGCGGACCGCGGGAGGCCGCACGCGATCGAACTGCTCTCCGAATTCCAGCGCCGCCGCGGCACCGCGCTCGGCGACGGCGGCCACGATCGGGCGCACCTTCGGCAGGACGCTTTCCACATCGGCGCCCCCGCGCGGCAGCGCCGCCCGCAGCCGGGCAGCCGTCAACTCCGTGCCCCGCAGGTCGATGCGGGCGATCACGGGGGCTGAAGGGGTACTCATCGCCTCCATTGTCCCAGAGCAACTCAAGTCGTTATCCGGCCGGTACAGTGCCCGTAGACACCGCATTGGAAAGGGAGCCGTCATGGCCGCAAAGGATCACCCCAACAACGCGCCGGGCGTCCCGATGGTGTTCCCTCCCTGGTTCGAGCGCTTCCAGATCAAATACTTCAACCCGGCGGTCAAGCCGTTCGCGCGTTTTCTGCCCGGAACCGCGACCATCACCCATCGCGGCCGCAAGTCCGGGAAGGCCTACGAGACCATCATCACGCCCTACCGCAAGGGACACGTGCTGGCGATCGCTCTGGGCCACGGCAAGACCAACTGGGTCAAGAACGTGCTGGCCGCCGGCGAGGCCGACGTGCAGTTCAGCCGCAACCGGGTGGTGCACCTCACCAATACGCGCATTCTGCCGGCCGGTTACGAGGGGCCCGAGGCCGACGCGCTACCGCGGATGGCGCGCATGCAATTGCGGCGCATCGGGGTGTTCGTCGCCGATATCGCCTGAGGCCGGGGCGTTCCGCGCGTCGAGACATAAACCAGCGCCCGGCGCATCGGCGTGTCGTGTGCGTGGTTTATGTGTCGCGGCAGGGCCGGGCGCGGGCATCACATGTCCAGGCCGATGTCGAGCACGCGCACCGAATGGGTGAGCGCCCCGACGGCCAGGTAGTCCACGCCGGTGGCGGCGTAGGTCGCCGCCGTGTCGAGGCCGAGCCCACCCGACGACTCCAGCAGCACCGTCGGTGCGCGGGTGTCGCGGCGCTGCACGGCGATCTGCGTCTGCCACACCGCGAAGTTGTCCAGCAGGACCAGCTCGGGCTTCTCGGCCAGCACCGCGTCCAGTTGCTCGAGGGAGTCGACTTCGACCTCGCAGGGCAGGTCGGGGGCCGCCTCGCGCACCGCGCGCAGCGCCTCGACCACCGACCCGGCGGCCACCACGTGGTTGTCCTTGATCAACGCGGCGTCGCCGAGCCCGAGCCGGTGGTTGACGCCCCCACCGACGCGCACCGCGTATTTCTGCAGCAGCCGCAGGCCGGGCAGGGTTTTGCGGGTGTCGCGGACCTTGGCCTTGGTGCCCTCCACGGCCACCACCCAGGCCGCGGTCGCGGTGGCGATCCCCGAGAGGTGGCAGATCAGGTTGAGCATGGTGCGCTCCGCGGTCAGCAGCCCACGGGTGGGCGCCCGCACGGTCAGCAGCGCCTCCCCCGGCTGCAGGCGGGCCCCGTCCTCGACGCGGTGCACCACCTCATAGCCGCCGGCGCCGAGCACCTCGTCGAGCACCAGCAACGCGACGTCCACCCCGGCGACCACGCCGGGCTCGCGGGGCACCATCGACGCGGTGGCCGCCGCGTCACCGGGAACCGTCGCCAGCGTGGTCACGTCGGGCCCGTAGCACAGATCCTCGTCGAGACCGCGCCGGATGGTGTCCAGGGCGGCGGCCCGTTCGGCGTCGGACAACATCGTCACCCGACCACCGCCAGCGTTTCGACCAGCACCGCCGTGCGGTCCCCGGCCAGCCGCAGGACGCTGCTGCGGGCCTGCTCCGGCGCCGCGTCGGGGTGTTCGGCGCGATGATGGCAACCCCGGCTCTCGGTGCGGGCCAGGGCCGCGGCGGTCACCGCGCGGGCCGTCATCGTCAGTGCGACGTCCTCGAAATCGCGCCGGCCCGCGACGCGACGCACCGGCGCCGCGGACAAAATCTCGGACAGCCGCCGCAGCCCGGCCGCGTCGCGCACGACCGCCGCGTCACGGCTCATCGCGCGCTGCAGGTCCTCGCGTCGCGGCGCGGCGTAGGTCAGCGGCTCGGGCACCTCGGCGTGCACCCGCCCGGCCGCCGACGCGTGCGCGGCGGCGGCCTTGCCGGCGCGGCCGCCGACCACCAGCCCTTCCAGCAGGCTGTTGGACGCCAGGCGGTTCGCGCCGTGCATCCCGGTGCGGGCGACCTCGCCGGCCGCGAACAGCCCCGGCAGCTCGGTGCGGCCGGACACGTCGGTGACGATGCCGCCGCAGCTGTAGTGCGCGCCCGGGACGACCGGCATGGGCTGGCGGACGGGGTCGATGCCGGCGGCCCGGCACGCGGCGGTGACGGTCGGGAACCGGGCCTCGAAGCCGTCGATGCCGCGGGCGTCGAGCAGGACGTACGGGTCGCCGGTGGCCCTCATCCGGGCGTCGATCGCGGCCGCGACGATGTCGCGCGGCGCCAGATCCGCCATCGGGTGAACGCCGGCCATGATCGAATTGCCCTGCCGGTCAAGCAGTATCGCGCCCTCGCCGCGGATCGCCTCGGTGACCAGCGGACGGCGGCCGCCCGCGCCGGCCCGGAACAGCATCGTCGGGTGGAACTGGATGAACTCGACGTCGCTGACCGCGACCCCGGCCCACAGCGCCAACGCGATCCCGTCGCCGGTCGACCCGCTCGGGTTGGTGGTGGCGCCGTAGAGGTGCCCGAGCCCTCCGGAGGCCAGGATCACCGACGGCGCGCTGATGATCCCGTAACCGTCCGGATTGGCCACCAGCACCCCGGTGACCGCCCCGCCGTCGTGCAGCACCCGCAGGGCCACGTGGCCGGTGCGGATGTCCAGGACGGCCGCGGCGTGGTCGAGCGCGCGCTGCACCTCGGCGCCCGTGGCGTCGCCGCCGGCGTGCACGATCCGGCGCCGGGAATGCCCGCCCTCGCGCGTCAAGGCCCACCGGCCCGGGGCCGCCTCGTCGAATCGTGCTCCGTCACCGACCAACTCGGTCACCGCGCGGTAGCCGTCGGCGACGATCGAGGTGACCGCGTCGGCATCGCACAGGCCCGCGCCGGCGGCCAGGGTGTCGGCGACGTGGGCGTCGACCGAATCGTCGTTGTCGGGCAACACCACCGCGATGCCGCCCTGGGCGTAGTGGGTGGCGGTCGTGCCGTGGGTCCGGTCGGCCTTGGACAGCACCACGACGCGGCGGCCGGCGCGCTGGGCGGCCAGGGCGGCGGCCAACCCGCCGACGCCCGTGCCGATCACGACGACGTCGGCGCTGTCCGTCCACGCCGCAGCGGTGATCATTCCCCGCCGCCCGGCTGCCCGATCTCGATCATGCGCTGCACGCTGCGCCGCCCCGCCGTGGCGATCTGCGGGTCGACGTCGACCTCGTCGGCCCCCTCCACCAGGCAGCGCAGCAGGGCGGCGGGGGTGATCATCTTCATGTAGCGGCACGACGCGCGATCGTTGACAGCCTGGAAGTCCACTTCCGGTGCCGCCCGGCGCAACTGGTAGAGCATGCCGACCTCGGTGGCGACCAGCACCTTGCGGGCCTGCGTGGCGTTGGCGGCATCCAGCATGCCGCCGGTGGACAGGATCTTCACCCGGTCCGCGGGAAAGGCGCCCTCGCCGGCGAGGTACAACGCCGAAGTGGCACAACCACATTCGGGATGCACATACAGCTCGGCGTCGGGGTTCGCGCGCGCCCGGTCGGCCAGTTCGTCGCCGTTGATGCCGGCGTGCACGTGGCATTCACCGGCCCACACGTGCAGGTTGGTGCGCCCGGTGACGCGACGGACGTGCGCGCCCAGGAATTGGTCCGGGCAGAACAGCACCTCGCGGTCGGGGTCGATGGATGCGACCACGTCGACGGCGTTGGACGACGTGCAGCAGATGTCGGTGAGCGCCTTGACCGCCGCGCTGGTGTTGACATAGGAGACGACGACGGCGCCGGGGTGTTCGTCCTTCCAGTCGCGCAGGTCCTCGGGGGTGATCGAGTCGGCCAGCGAGCACCCGGCCCGCTGGTCGGGGATGAGCACGGTCTTATCGGGACTGAGGATCTTGGCGGTCTCGGCCATGAAGTGCACGCCGCAGAACACGATGGTGTCCTCGGGCGCCTCGGCGGCGATCCGCGACAGCGCCAGCGAGTCCCCTACGTGGTCGGCGACGTCCTGGATGGCGGGCAGTTGGTAGTTGTGCGCCAGGACGGTCGCGTTGCGCTGCTTGGCCAGGCGGCGGATCTCGGCGGCCCACTGCTCGTCGGCATCCACCCCGGTGTAGCCGGAGGGCGAATCGGTGATGCCGGTGATCTTGTTTGTGGTGTCTTCAGCGAGCGTGTCCATGCCTTTCAGCACCGTCACGGCCGCTCCTTTCGGCTAGGAGGTTTTCGACTTAGAATCGAAAACATGTCCAATGGTAACACCGCGCACGAAGTGCTCGCCGTCGTGTTCCAGGTTCGCCGTGCGGCCGAGCAGGTTAAGGCGGGGGCGCGAAAAGAAAAACCGCAGCTTAACGTGCTGTTATGGCAGCGCGCCAAGGACCCGCAGCAGGGCGCCTGGTCACTGCCGGGCGGGCGGTTGCGCAACGACGAGGACATGACCACCTCGGTCCGGCGCCAACTGGCCGAGAAGGTCGACCTGCGCGAGCTGGCGCATCTCGAGCAACTGGCGGTCTTCTCCGACCCTCACCGGGTGCCCGGCAACACCCGGGTGATCGCGTCGACGTTCCTGGGCCTGGTGCCCTCCCCCGCCACCCCCGAGCTGCCACCGGACACCCGTTGGCATCCGGTGAGTTCGCTGCCGCCGATGGCCTTCGATCACGGGCCGATGGTGACCCACGCGCGTGCCCGGCTGGTGGCCAAGATGTCCTACACCAACATCGGGTTTGCGTTGGCGCCCAAGGAGTTCGCGCTGTCCGCACTGCGCGACATCTACGGCGCCACGCTGGGCCACCCGGTCGACGCGACGAACCTGCAGCGGGTCCTGGTCCGGCGCGGGGTCATCACCCAGACCGGTACCATCGCGCAGTCGGGGCGCAGCGGCGGGCGGCCGGCGGCGCTGTACCACTTCGTCGACTCCCAGCTGCGGGTCACCGAAGAATTTGCCGCGTTCCGGCCCCCCGGCCAGCCGTGAAGGTTTGGGACCCACCCCGCGGGGCTATCTGAGGTGGCAACCGGCTGCGGCGGCCCATCTGCCCGGACATCGCCGCAGGTGAGCGGACCGACCGACACGAACCGGCTCACACTGCGGCGATTACGTTTGGGTTACCACCCGTTCATACGCGACAATGCCGGTTGGCCAAGAAGGGATCCGTGATGGTTGAACTCGGCAATCTGGCGGGAGCGCGCGGCGCGGAGTGGATCGGTCGGCCACCACACGAGGAATTGCAGCGCAACGTGCGCCCGCTGCTGCCCTCCGACGACCCCTTCTACCAGCCGCCGCTGGGCTATCAGCATGCCCAGCCGGGCACGGTGCTGCGTTCGCGCGACGTCGAACTGGCGTTGCTGGGCCTGATCCCGCAGGCCGTCAAAGCCGTCCAGCTGCTCTACCGGACGATGGACCTGAACGGCGAGCCGGAGGCGGCGGCGACCACGGTGATCGTGCCGGCCGAGCTCGCTCCCGGGCAGACCTGCCCGCTGCTGTCGTATCAGTGCGCGATCGACGCCGTGTCGTCGCGCTGCTTCCCGTCCTATGCGCTGCGGCGCCGGGCCCGGGCGCTCGGGTCCATCGGCCAGCTCGAGCTGTTCCTGATCGCCGCCGCCGTCGCCGAGGGGTGGGCGGTTTCGGTGCCCGACCACGAGGGCCTCAAGGGACTGTGGGGCGCCCCGTACGAACCCGGCTATCGCGTCCTGGACGGCATCCGGGCCGCCCTGGGTTCGGACCGGCTCGGGCTGTCCCCGTCGGCGCCGATCGGGCTGTGGGGCTACTCCGGCGGCGGGCTGGCCAGCGCGTGGGCCGCCGAGATGTCCGCCGACTACGCGCCCGACCTGGACATCGTCGGGGCGGTGCTGGGTTCACCCGTCGGCGATCTGGGCAACACCTTCCGCAGGCTCAACGGCAGCTTCCTGTCGGGCCTGCCCGCGCTGGTCGTGGCGGCGCTCGTCCACACCTACCCCGACCTGGACCGCGTCATCAAGAAGCACGCCAGCGAAGAAGGCCGCGCCCTGCTCGAATCGCTGGAGAAGATGACGACCGTCGAAGCCGTCGTCCGGATGGCGGGCAAGAACATGGGCGACTACCTCGACGAACCGCTCGATGCCATCCTGTCGACCCCCGAGGTCAGCTACGTCTTCGACCAGATCAAGCTGGGCGCCGCGGTGCCGGCGCCGCCGGTGCTGCTCGTGCAGGCCGTGCACGACTACCTGATCGACGTCAACGACATCGACGTGCTCGCCGACGCCTACTCGGCCGGCGGCGCCCGGGTCACCTACCACCGGGACGCGTTCAACGAGCACATGCTCCTGCACCCGCTGTCGGCCCCGATGACGCTGCGCTGGCTCACCGACCGGTTCAACCGCCGGCCGCTCACCGAGCACCACATCCGGACGACGTGGCCGACGATGTTCAACCCGATGACCTACGTCGGCATGGTCCGGCTGGCCAAGATCGCGGCCAAGGTCGTCTTCGGCAGGAAGATCCACCGCCGTCCGCTATGACACCGCGGCTTCCGCGGAGCCGCCGGCACCCACCGGCAGCGCATCCTCGGGCCGGTCGGCCACCGGCGGGGCCCCCAGGTCGTCGCGGGCGTCCGCCGCGGCCATCAGGGCGTAGACCAGCACCGCGAGGGCGGCCGGCCACAGCAGCGTCGCCGCCACCTGCAACGGCCCGTGGGAGAAGAAGACCGGCGGCGCCTCGAGGACGTAGGCCAGCGCCGGGTCCCCCGACAGCGGCACGGCGTCGAAGTCCAACGCGCCGTAGCGCAGCCGCACCAGCGCCGCGCCGACGGCCGAGGCCGCCGCCGCGGCGGCGACCATCCCGAGGAACAGCCCGACGACCATCCCCGGCCCGCGGTGGCGGCGCCACTGCCACCCCAGCACGGCCCCCACGACCGCCAGCGTGGTCAGCAGGCCCAGCAGCAGGCACGGGTCGTCGAAGAAGTGCTGCGACTCGGTGCCCAGATAGTCGTGCACGCGCTCACCGGCCCGGGTCTTGGCCACCACCACGTGGATGGGCGCGGCGATCCACGCCCACAGCGCACCGAGCAGCGCCCCGGCCACCGTCAGCCCCAGCGCGGCGGCGGCCAACGCGCGCGCCCGCCCGTTCACCGCTGCGCCTCGAGGTCGGAGGAGTCCACCTGACCGTGCCGCGAGCAGTGCGCCCGCCAGCCGTCGGGGCGGACCTGCACCACCATGCGGCGGCCGCACTCGGCGCAGAACCGTGGCGGCTCGAGGCCCAGCTGGGCCGCGGTCGGCACCTCGGTGCCCCCTAACTCCCCGGTATAGACGTTGTAGACGCCGCCGCTGACCGGCGCGCCCAGACCCTCGACCACAATTGCCGGTTCCTAGAGGCTGGCGTTCAGCGCCTTGATCGGCATCTGCAGATCGCCGAGCAATTCCAGGTCGGCCTCGGCGGGCCGGCCGAGGGTGGTCAGGTAGTTGCCGACGATCACGGCGTTGATGCCGCCCAGGATGCCCTGCTTGGCGCCCAGGTCGCCCAGGGTGATCTCGCGGCCGCCGGCGAAGCGCAGGATGGTGCGCGGCAGGGCCAGCCGGAAGGCGGCCACCGACTTCAGCGCTTCGGTGGCCGGCAGCACCTGCAGGTCCCCGAACGGGGTGCCGGGCCGGGGGTTGAGGAAGTTCAGCGGCACCTCGTCGGGCCCCAGTTCGGCCAGGTCGGCGGCGAATTCGGCGCGCTGCTCGAGGGTTTCCCCCATGCCCAGGATGCCGCCGCAGCACACCTCCATCCCGGCGTCGCGCACCATCGACAACGTCTGCCAGCGCTCTTCCCAGGTGTGGGTGGTGACGACGTTGGCGAAGAACGAGCGCGCCGTCTCGAGGTTGTGGTTGTAGCGGTGCACCCCCATCGCCGCGAGCTGCTCGACCTGCTCGGCGGTCAACATCCCCAGCGAGCAGGCGATGTTGATCTCGACCTCGTCGCGGATCGCCTCGATGCCCGCGGCGACCTGGGCCATCAACCGTTCGTCGGGTCCGCGGACCGCGGCCACGATGCAGAACTCGGTGGCCCCCGACTTGGCGGTCTGCTTGGCCGCCTCGACCAGGCTGGGGATGTCGAGCCGGGCGCTGCGCACGGGCGACGCGAACAGGCCCGACTGGGCGCAGAAGTGGCAGTCCTCGGGGCAGCCGCCGGTTTTCAGGCTGATGATGCCCTCCACCTCGACGTCGGGGCCGCACCAGCGCATCCGCACCTCGTGCGCCAGCGCCAGCAGTTCGTCGAGCCGGTCGTCGGGCAGCTGCAGCACCGTGAGCACCTGGTCCCGGCTCAGCCCCTCACCGCAATCCAGGACCTGCCGGCGGGCCACCGCCAGAATGTCGGCCGGATCGTCGGTGTCGTGGCCGTCGGTGTCTGGCCGAGCCGCCGCCTGAGTCACCCGGTACTCCTTTACGCCGTGAACGAGTTCGCGTTCACGTTAGGTTAGCGGCCCGCACCGACCAAACCGCGGTCAGCCGATCGGGTGTTCGGCGCGCTTGTTGCCGTCCCAGCGGCGCAGGCCCGCAAAGGTGGCGTCGATTTGCGACGGCCGGCCCGCGATCCGCAGCGCCCGCCCCAGCTGCGCGCCGCCGACCCGGCGGGCCAGCGTGACGTGCGCGGTCCACCGGCCGGGCAGGCTGTTGGCCATCGGCCCGGGCGCCATGTGCGCCGCGCAGAGCCGGTGCACCTCGGCATGCAGCGCCAACAGCTCGCCGGTCGGCACGATCAGCCGCGCGAACACCACGTCGCCCCGGCCGAAGAGCACCGGCGCGCCGATGATGGCCGGCAGCGGCAGCCGCGCGCTCACCGGTCGCAGCAGCTCGTCGACGTCGGCCGCGATGCGGTCGGCCACGGCCAGCGTGACGTGCGGGCGGCTGGCGGGTGCCTGGCTGGGGATCCCGGCGCCGGCCAGGTCGTCCCAGACGCGGCGGATCGCCGCCTCGGCGCCGGGGTCGAAGACCAGCTCGATCGAATGGACCATCAGCCGGCCAGCGCGCCCACCCAGTGACGGTCGAACGCCGCCGCGCTCATGTCCGCGAATTCCGCTGCCCCGAGCCGGCCCGCCCCGGCGGGCAGCTCGGCCCGCACGGCGGCCAGCCGCGCCAGCGCGGCGCGGTTCGAGGTCTCGGCGGGCCCGGGCTTGGCCGGCCAGCTGCCGATCACCAGGCCGGCACACGAAACTCCTTTGGCGGCAAGGGCTTCCAACGTCAGGGCGGTGTGGTTGAGGGTGCCCAGCTCCGCGCCGACCGCGACCAGCGCCGCGGCACCCACGTCGACGGCGAGGTCACGCAACGTGACGCCCGCCGCGGCCAGCTCCACCAACAGCCCCCCCGCGCCCTCGACCAGGGTCAGCCGGCCGGGACGGTCCAGGCCGTCGATCAGCGTCAGCAGTTGCTCACGGGTGGGCAGTGCCGTTCCGGCGGCCTCGGCCGCGGCGACCGGCGCCAACGGTCGGGGATACCGCGCGCACCCGGCCAGCTCGGTCACTCCGGACAGCCGCGCCACCTCGGCGAGGTCGTCGTCGCCGGCGTCGGTGCCGGTCTGGACCGGTTTGCAGACCGCCACGTCGATGCCGGCCCGACGGGCGTGACAGGCCAGCGCCGCGGTGACGACCGTCTTGCCGACCCCGGTGCCGGTGCCGGTGACGAACAGCACGGTCAACGGCGCGACACCGCGACGACGTCCGCCAACACCCGGCGTGCGATCTCGAGCTCGGCCGCGTCCAGCGACGCGCGTGCGGTCAGCCGCAGCCGCGACGTCCCGGCGGGAACCGTCGGGGGCCGGAAGCAGCCCACCTTCACCCCGGCGTCCAGGCAGGCCGTCGCGGCGGCCAGCGCCACTTCGGGGTCGCCCAGGATCACCGACACCACCGCCGAGTGCGGAACCTCGGCCACTCCGCAGATCTGGGCCAGTTCACGGGCGTGCCGCAGCACCGCCTCGGGGCGCCACGGCTCGGCGCGCAGCACCTCGAGCGCGGCCAGCGCGGCGCCGACGGCCGCCGGGGCCAGACCGGTGTCGAAGATGAACGGGCGCGCCGCGTCGATCAGGTGGGCGCGCACGGCAACCGGCCCCAGCACCGCACCGCCCTGGCTGCCCAGCGCCTTGGACAACGTCGTGGTCATCACCACGTCGGGCGCGCCGGCGAGCCCGACTTCGTGCAGCAGCCCGCGCCCGCCGCCGCGCACGCCGAGACCGTGTGCTTCGTCGACGATCAGCAGTGCGCGGCGCCGGCGGCACACCTCATGCAGCTCGCGCAGGGGGGCCAGCGCGCCGTCGGCGCTGAACACCGAGTCGGTGATCACCACGGCGCGTTCCTCGTCGCGCGTTGCCAGGGCCGCGTCGACGGCGCCGACATCGCGGTGCGGCGCCACCACCACCCGGGCCCGCGACAGCCGGCAGGCGTCCACCAGCGACGCGTGCGAGTAGGCGTCGGACACCAGCAGCGATCCCGGCCCGGACAGGCCGACCACGGCGCCCAGGTTGGCCGTGTAGCCGGAGGAGAACAGCAGCGCCGAGGGCGCGCCGACATATGCGGCGAACGCGGACTCGAACCGCTGATGCAGGTCGGTGTCCCCGGTGACCAGGCGCGAGCCGGTGGCCCCGGCGCCCCACATGCGCAGCGCGGCGACACCGCCCTCGATGACATCGGGATGCTGGGAAAGGCCGAGGTAGTCGTTGGACGCCAGGTCCAGCTCGGTGGCAACCGCGGGCCGCGGGCACAGCGAGCGACGCAGCCCGGCCTCTCGGCGCTGTTGCTCCACCTCATCGAGCCAGGCCAGCGGTGATATCCCGATCGGTGCCTGCCGGGGAGCGCTCATGGACCTAGAGCCTACGAGAGCGTTCGAGCGCCCGGCCGTCGTGGCGGTGATCGACGCACGCGACGCCTGTCGGGCGACTCGTCAGAACGAGATGACGCTGCCGGGGCCGCCGGCGGTTCCGCCGGACCCGCCGGCCGCCCCGCCGCTCCCGACGGTGGCGTTGCCCGGAGTGACCGCGAAGACGTTGCCGCCGGTGCCGCCGTTGCCACCGGTGGCACCGGTGCCACCGATACCGCCGGTGCCGCCGTAGGCGACGCCGGTGCTCAAGAAGTTGTATCCGGTCCCACCCGTCCCACCGGTACCGCCGATGGTGACACCGCCGCCGCCCGCGCCGCCGACACCGCCGGTGGCGGTACCCCAGTTGCTGGGCCATATCGCCAGGCCGTTGAACGTGTCAACGAAGCTGTAGGGGCCCATGATCGCGGCGCCGCCATGGCCGCCGTTGCCCCCGGCGCCGACCGTGCCGGCGCCGCCGACTCCGCCGGCCCCGCCGGTGGCGGTTCCCCATCCCAGGTTGTACGCCACCCCGCCCACGCCGCCGTCACCGCCGGTGGCGCCGCTGCCGCCGGCCCCGCCGGTACCGCCGAGCGCGAAGCCGGCCCCGCCGGCCCCGCCGGCGCCGCCCGTGCCGCTGACGCTGTCACCACCGGCCCCGCCGACAGCGCCGGCCGGAACGCCGAAGCCCAAGTCGGCGCCCCCGAGGAAGCCCACGCTGCCGCCGGCCCCGCCGGTGCCGCCTGTCGCGTCGGTTGCGCTGCCACCGGCCCCACCCGGACCACCAACACCCGAGAAGAACCCGCCCTGCCCGCCTACCCCGCCGTTACCGCCGTTCACGCCGGAGATCGTGGAGTTCCAACCGGCCCCGCCGGCCCCGCCGTTGCCCTGCCAGACGGCGGCCCCACCGTTGCCACCGGTCCCAGGGGCCACACCGACCGCACCGGGACCACCGGTCCCACCGGCGCCGCCGTTGCCGAGAATCCCGGCCATCCCGCCGTTGCCGCCATTGCCCCCGGTGACCGTGGAGTTCCAGCCGTTGCCGCCGTTGCCCAGCAACAAGCCGCCGTTTTGGCCATTCGGGCTCGACGCCGTCCCATTAGCGCCGTCGTAGAACAACGGCTCGCCGAACAATTTGTCGCCGGTCTGGTTCAGCTCATACATCACCGTCGCCAACGGGTCCGTCCTCGGCGGCGGCGAAGAACCCGAGGCTTCGGCCACCGCGGCCCACCACGTCGCCGGATTGAACGCCTGGGTGGCAAGCGCCTCGGCGCCCCTGAACGCCTGCCCCGCCTCATTCAAGGCCTGCGTGATCTGGGCGCTGACCGTCGTGAATTGTTTGAGGAGCGTCTGGAACTCCTCGCCGACCTCGGAAAACAGCGTCGCGAGCGCCTTCGAAATCTGATCACCGGCAGATCCCGGCACCCAGACGAATGGGAGGCCCGCCGCTGCGTTCGCCGCGTCCAGCGACGCGTTGATCGTCGCCACATTCGCCGCCGCCGCCGTCAACGCGTCTGGCTGGACGAACACATAAGACATTGCTGACCTCCGGGGACCGCTATGGGGTAAGACGCCCCCGCACCACGGTCACGATTACGAGCGATACGGAATCTATCTCGTTGCACACATGTATATCTGCGTTTTCCGGTAAACGCAGGTACGGCCGCCGCGGCGCGACCCGAGATTCGCGCGGTCTGTGAACCTACAGCGACACGACGCTGCCGGGACCGCCCGCGGTTCCGCCGGACCCGCCGGCCGCGCCACCGCTCCCGACGAAGGCAGTGGCCGGATTGGCCGCGTAGACGTTGCCGCCGGTGCCGCCGTTGCCGCCGGTGACGCCGGTGCCGCCGACTCCACCGGTGCCTCCATAGGCGGTTCCGCTCGCCAACAGGTTGAACGCGGTCCCGCCCGTCCCGCCGGTACCACCGGTGGTCACCCCGACGCCGCCCACCCCGCCGGCGCCGCCGTAGGCGGTACCCCAGTCGGTGGGGAGGTACTTCAGCAGGCCACCGAAGTTGTCGACGGCGACGTTGTAGGGCCCCATCATCGCGGTGCCGCCGTGGCCGCCCTGCCCGCCGACGCCGACGCCGACCGTGCCGGCGCCGCCCACTCCGCCGGCCCCGCCGGTGGCGGTTCCCCACCCCAGGTTGAACGCCAGGCCGCCTTGGCCGCCGGCACCGCCGGTGGCGCCGCTGCCGCCGGCCCCGCCGGTACCGCCGAGCTCAAAGCCGGCCCCGCCGGCTCCACCGGCGCCGCCCGTGCCGCTGGTGCTGTCACCACCGGCCCCGCCGGTCGCTCCGGTCGGAACGCTGAAGCCCAGATCCGTGCTCCCGACCAAGCCCGTGTAGCCGCCGGCCCCGCCGGTGCCGCCGGTAGCGTCAGTTGCGCTCCCGCCGGAAACGCAGCCCGCAGGTGTCCAGGTAGCGTTCGATCAGGTTCGCGCAGAGCAACTCACTGGTCATGAGATAGATACTGGGCTCCCCTGCTTTGCGGATGCTTTGAGCCGAGCTAGCCAAAGCCCAAGAAGTTGTTGAGATTTCCCTGAGAGGGCGGGCCCGCGACGGCAGCACCCGGGCCCGGCGGACAAGGAACGCCTCCCACGCCCGCCGCCTTCACCTGCGGGGAAGCCCAGGTCAGCGGCCCGGATCCGCCACGCGGCACGGTCGGGGGCCATAACGATTGGGACGGCCAAGGCGCCGCCCGTCCGGTTTCGTCAAGAAAGTGCGGCCGCGACGGCCGGCGCTCAGGCGTCGACGACGAGCCGCGCGACCTCGACCATCGCGGAGGTGATCCGCCCGATCTCGTCGGGCGTACAGATATACGGCGGCATGGCATAGATCAGGTTGCGGAACGGGCGCAGCCACACGCCGCGGTCCAGCGCCGCCGGGGTGGCGACGGCCAGGTCGACGGGCCGGTCACATTCGATGACGCCGATCGCGCCGCACACGCGCACGTCGGCGACGCCGGGCAGCGCCCGCGCGGGCTCGAGCCCCTCGGCCAGCCCCGAGCCGATCTCGGCGACCCGCGACCGCCAGTCCTGGCCCAGCAGCACCTCCACGCTGGCCACCGACACCGCACAGGCCAGCGCATTGGCCATGAACGTGGGCCCGTGCATCAGCGCACCCGCTTCCCCGGCGCTGATCGTGGCCGCGATGTCGCGGGTGCACAGGGTGGCGGCCATGCTCAGGTATCCCCCCGTCAGCGCCTTGCCCACGCACATGATGTCCGGGCTCACCCCGGCGTGGTCGGCCGCGAACAGCTCCCCGGTACGGCCGAAGCCGGTGGCGATCTCGTCGAACACCAGCAGCACCTCGTGCCGACGGCACATCTCGCGCAGGTCGGACAGGTAGCGGGGGTCGTGAAAGCGCATCCCGCCCGCGCCCTGCACCACGGGCTCGACGACCACGGCCGCCAGCTCATGGGCGTGTTCGGCCAGTTGCTCCTCGAACGCAGCGGTATAGGCCGGGTCGTACTCGCGGGGCACCTGCGGGGCGAACACCTGCCGGGCCAGGATGTCGGTCCACAGCGCGTGCATGCCGCCCTCGGGGTCGCAGACGCTCATCGGCGTGAAGGTGTCGCCGTGGTAGCCGCCGCGCCAGGTCATCAGCCGGTGTTTGCCGGGCCGCGCCCGGCTGCGCCAGTACTGCAGCGCCATCTTCACCGCGACCTCGACCGACACCGACCCCGAGTCGCTGAAGAAGACCGTCTCCAGACCCGCCGGGGTGATCTCCACCAGCAGCTGGGCCAGCCGGGCCGCGGGCTCGTGGGTCAGGCCGCCGAACATCACGTGGTTCAGCACGCCGAGTTGGCTGGTCAGCGCCGCGTCCAGGACCGGGTGGCCATGCCCGTGGATGGCGGTCCACCAGGAGCTCATCGCGTCGAGAGCCTCGATCGGCCGGCCGTCGCGGATCAGCGTCAGCCAGGCGCCGCGGGCGCCGACGGCCACGACGGGCGGCACGGCTTCCCGGCCGATCGTGCTGTACGGATGCCACAGGTGTGCGGCGTCGATCGCGCTGATTTCGCCGGGGGTCAACCGGGCTCTCGCCGCAGGCATAGAGATGCAGCGTAAAGCAGCCGGGTCGCACAATCCCCGGCCATCGGGAAGCATGGGATGACATGGCCACGCCGCATCAGCCCGAGGACCCCGGTCCGGGCGACCCCGCCCCGTCCGCACCGGTGGACTACGACGAGGAGGCGCCCCGGGTGCTGCGGCTGCGGCTGGCCGCGTGGGACGTCGTCAGCACCGTCGCGCTGCTGATTCTGCTCGTCGTCCTGGCCACGGAAACGCGTTGGCCGGCAAGGCTTTTCGGCTTCCTCGCCCATGTGTGCGAGGGGGACGAGTGCGGGATGGTGCCCTTCGGCCTCGATTTCTACATCCGTCCGCTGGTGTGGGGCGGGATCGGCGCGGCCGTTGCCGCGGCCGTCGTCGGCCCGGTGGTTTCGCTGTTGAAGGGCTGGTACATGTCCTTCTGGCCGGTGCTCTCGCTCGCGCTGCTCATGATCGCCTCGGTGGTCGGCTTCCTGCTCACGACCTTCAGCGAACGCTACTGGCTCTGAGCCCCGGCGCGGCCCCCGCGTGAGACCGAAATCACAACTGCGCATGCGGTTTTGGGCCGATGCCGTCACCGTCCGGTCACGTTCCGACAAATAATCCCCTGTGGGCCTCACCAGCTATTTTCCGGCCGCGACTTCTGTTGTAGAAGTGTCTGTAGTGACTGGTGTGAATTCAGCCGGCTAGCCGACCGAGTTCGCACCACCAACGTCATGCCGCGGCGTCGGACCACGACGAGGAGGACTTCGCGCGAGTCATGACATAGGGGCCGATGCGCGAAGTCACCGCGCTGAGGCCCACCAGAAGTTCGGAAGGAACCAAGATGAAGCGCCTCTACCTCTTCGCAGCGGGCCTGGCGGTGCTGTTCGGCGCGTTGCTCGCGCCTGCCGTGGCGAGCGCCGACCCGATCGTGCGGCCGATGGACTATCAGCAGGCCACCGACGTCGTCATCATGCGGGGACTTTCCCAGCGGGGCGTGCCGTTCGCCTGGGGCGGCGGCGGCATCACCGGCCCGACCCGCGGCCGGGGAAGCGGCATCACCACCGTCGGCTTCGACGCCTCGGGCCTGATGCAGTACGCCTACGCGGGCGCCGGGATCCGGCTGCCGCGCTCCTCCGGCGAGATCTACAAGCTCGGCCAGAAGGTGCTGCCGCAGCAGGCTCGCCGGGGCGACCTGCTCTTCTACGGCCCCGAGGGCACCCAGAGCGTGGCGATGTACCTGGGCAACGGGCAGATGCTGGAGGTCGGCGACGTCGTCCAGGTCTCGCCGGTGCGCAGCACCGGTATGACGCCCTACCTGGTCCGGGTGCTCGGAACCCAGCAGGTGCCCGTCCAGCAGGCCCCCCTGCAGCAGGCGCCCCTGCAGCAGGCGCCGGCCCAGCAGGTGCCCACCCAGCAAGCGCCGGCCCAGCAGGTGCCCACCCAGCAAGCGCCGGCCCAGCAGGTGCCCACCCAGCAGGCGCCGGCCCAGCAGGCGCCCACCCAGCAGGTGCCACTGCAGCAGGCACCCGTCCAGCAGGCGCCGTTGCAGCAGCGGCCGGTCCAGCAGGCGCCGCTGCAGCAAATGCCCGCACTGCAACTGCCGGCGCAGCAGGCGCCGTTGCAGCCCGCACCCGCCGGCATCACGCGGTAACCGCCGCGGCACTACCCGACAGCCGCCACCTGCTCGATCACCGGCCATCATGACCGGAGAGCAGGTGGCGGTTTAGGTAAATTGGCTCCAGCCATGTTGAGCCTCTCGTCCCCGCCCCGCCCGCCGGTCACCGACCCGGAGCCGGCCAGCGGGGCTCGCGCGACCAACTTCTACCGCCATGACCTCGACGGCCTGCGCGGCATCGCCATCGCGCTGGTCGCGATGTTCCACGTCTGGTTCGGCCGCGTCTCCGGCGGCGTCGACGTGTTCCTGGCGCTGTCCGGGTTCTTCTTCGGCGGCAAGATCCTGCGCGCCGCGCTCAACCCCGCCGCGCCGCTGTCGCCGGTGGCCGAGGTGATCCGGCTGATCCGGCGCCTGGTCCCGGCGCTGGTCGTGGTGCTGGCCGGGTGCGCCGCGCTGACGATCCTGGTGCAGCCCGAGACCCGCTGGGAGACGTTCGCCAACCAGAGCCTGGCCAGCCTGGGCTACTACCAGAACTGGGAACTGGCCAACACGGTCTCGGACTACCTGAAGGCGGGCGAGGCCGTCAGCCCGCTGCAGCACATCTGGTCGATGTCGGTGCAGGGCCAGTTCTACGTCGCCTTCCTGCTGCTGATCGCCGGGTTCGCCTACCTGTGGCGCCGGTTCCGGGGGCCCGCGGCCCCACGCCTGCGTTCCGGGTTCATCGTGCTGCTGGGTGCGCTCACGGTGGCCTCGTTCGTCTACGCGATCATCGCCCACCAGGACAACCAGTCGACGGCCTACTACAACAGCTTCGCGCGGGGATGGGAGCTGCTGCTGGGGGCGCTCGCCGGTGCGCTGGTGCCCTACCTGCGCTGGCCGATGTGGCTGCGCACGACGGTCGCCTCGGTCGCGCTGGCGACGATCGTGTCTTGCGGTGCCCTCATCGACGGCGTCCGCGAGTTCCCCGGGCCCTGGACGCTGGTGCCCGTCGGCGCCACCATGCTGATGATCCTCGCCGGGGCCAACCTGCCGGGCGACCCCGGCGGCGGCCGGCGGCTGCCGCTGCCCAATCGCCTCCTGGCGACCGGGCCGCTGCTGGCGCTGGGCACCATGGCCTACTCGCTGTACCTGTGGCACTGGCCGCTGCTGATCTTCTGGCTGTCCTTCACCGGTCACCGGCACGCCAACTTCCTCGAAGGCTCGGCGGTGCTGGCGGTGTCCGGCGTGCTGGCCTACCTGACCACCCGGCTCGTCGAGAACCCGCTGCGCTACCGCGCGCCCGCCGGCGCGGACACCGCCGTCCCCGCGCTCCCGTGGCAGGCCCGCCTGCGCCGGCCGACGATGGCGCTGGGGTCGGCGGTGGTGCTGCTCGGCGTCACGCTGACCGCGACGGCGTTCAGCTGGCGCGAGCACGTCACCGACCTGCGCGCCGCGGGCAAAGAACTCAGCGGGCTCAACGCCCACGACTACCCCGGTGCCCGCGCCCTGACCACGCACGTGCGGGTGCCCACGCTGCGGATGCGGCCGACCGTGCTCGAGGTGCGGCACGACTACCCGGCCTCCACGCGGGACGGCTGCATCAGCAACTTCGTCAACCCGGCGGTGGTGAACTGCACCTACGGCGACGAGGCCGCCACCCGGACCATCGCGCTGGCGGGCGGGTCGCACGCCGAGCACTGGCTGCCCGCGCTCGACCAGCTCGGCCGCACCCACCACTTCAAGGTGGTCACCTACCTGAAGATGGGCTGCCCGTTGTCGACCGCGGAAGTCCCGCTGATCATGGGCAACAACGCCGCATACCCGCAATGCCACGACTGGGTGCAGCGGACGATGGCCAAGCTGATCGCCGACCATCCCGACTACGTGTTCACCACCTCCACCCGCCCGTGGAACATCAAACCCGGCGACGTGATGCCGGCGACCTACATCGGGATCTGGCAGGCGTTCTCCGACAACAACATCCCGGTTCTGGCGATGCGCGACACGCCGTGGCTGGTCAAGGACGGCAAACCGTTCGATCCCGCGGACTGCCTGGCCAAGGGAGGCGACGCGGTGTCGTGCGGGATCAAGCGTTCCGACGTGCTGGCCGAGCGCAATCCGACCCTCGACTTCGTCGACCGGTTCCCGGTGCTCAAACCGCTCGACATGTCCGACGCGGTGTGCCGACAGGACATCTGCCGCGCGGTCGAGGGCAACGTGCTGATCTACCACGGGGCCCATCACCTGTCCCCCACCTACGTGCGCACCATGACCAATGAGCTGGGCCGCCAGATCGCCGACAGCACCGGGTGGTGGTAAGGGCCCCGACCGACCGCCCGCGGATAAGGTTTTGTGATGCCGACGAACAATCGCACTTCAGAAGCAGGCGCTGACGATTCCGAACAACCCAGGCTCGCCACGGTGTGGCCGGGAACTCCCTATCCGCTGGGAGCCGCCTACGACGGCGCCGGCACCAACTTCTCGTTGTTCTCCGAGATCGCCGAGAAGGTCGAACTGTGCCTGATCGACGACGACGGCAAACGCGAGTCCCGGATCCCGCTGGACGAGGTCGACGGGTTCGTCTGGCATGCCTATCTGCCCAACATCGCCCCGGGCCAGCGTTACGGATTTCGCGTCTACGGCCCGTTCGACCCCTCGGCCGGGCATCGCTGCGACCCGAGCAAGCTGCTGCTCGACCCCTACGGGAAGGCCTTTCACGGCGACTTCAACTTCGACCAGGCGCTGTACTCCTACGACCTGAAAGCCGTCGACCCCGACGCACCCGATGACGTCAGCGCCGACCCGGGGACCCCCCCGAGGGTCGACTCGTTGGGCCACACCATGACGAGCGTGGTGATCAACCCGTTCTTCGACTGGGCCTATGACCGGTCCCCCAACACCCCGTACCACGAGACGGTCATCTACGAGGCCCACGTCAAGGGGATGACGCAGACCCATCCCAACGTCCCCGACGAACTGCGCGGCACCTACGCCGGACTGGCCCACCCGGCGGTCATCGACCACCTGCAGTCGCTCAACGTCACCGCCATCGAGCTGATGCCCGTGCACCAATTCATGCACGACTCGCGGCTGCTGGACCTGGGATTGCGAAACTACTGGGGCTACAACACGTTCGGGTTCTTCGCCCCGCACAACGAGTACGCGGCCAACCGCAAGGCCAGCGTCCCCGAGTTCAAGGCCATGGTGCGCGCCTTCCACGAGGCCGGTATCGAGGTCATCCTCGACGTGGTGTACAATCACACCGCCGAGGGCAACCACCTGGGCCCGACCATCAACTTCCGCGGCATCGACAACGCCGCCTACTACCGGCTGGTCGACACCGACCTGCGGTTGTACAAGGACTACACGGGCACCGGCAACAGTCTCAACGCCCGCCACCCGCATGTGCTGCAGCTGATCATGGACTCGTTGCGCTACTGGGTGACCGAGATGCACGTCGACGGGTTCCGCTTCGACCTGGCCGCCACCCTGGCCCGCGAGCTGCACGACGTCGACCGGCTGAGCGCGTTCTTCGACCTGGTGCAGCAGGATCCGATCGTCAGCCAGGTCAAATTGATCGCGGAGCCGTGGGACGTCGGCGAGGGCGGGTACCAGGTCGGCAACTTCCCTGGTTTGTGGACCGAGTGGAACGGGAAGTATCGCGATACTGTGCGTGACTACTGGCGGGGCGAGCCCGCAACCCTGGGTGAGTTCGCGTCCCGGCTGACCGGCTCCTCGGACCTCTACGAGGCGACCGGCCGGCGCCCCAGCGCCAGCATCAACTTCGTCACCGCCCACGACGGTTTCACGTTGGCCGACCTGGTCTCCTACAACGAGAAACACAACCTGGCCAACGGCGAGGACAACCGGGACGGGGAGAGCCACAACCGCTCGTGGAACTGCGGCGCGGAGGGGCCCACCGACGACCCCGACGTCCGGGAGCTGCGCCGCCGCCAGATGCGCAACTTCTGGGCCACGCTGATGGTCAGCCAGGGCACGCCGATGATCGCCCACGGCGACGAGTTGGGCCGCAGCCAGAACGGCAACAACAACGTGTACTGCCAGGACTCCGAATTGTCGTGGATGGACTGGTCATTGGCCGAGAAGAACTCGGATCTGCTGGCGTTCGCGCGCAAGGTCACCACGTTGCGCAAGCAACACCCGGTGTTTCGCCGGCGGCGGTTCTTCGAAGGCGAACCGATCCGCAGCGCCGACGAATTGCACGACATCGCCTGGCTCACGCCCGACGGCCGGGAGATGACCCACGAGGACTGGGGCAAACCCCTGCACAAGTGCGTGGCGGTGTTCCTCAACGGCGAGGCCATCACCTCACCCGACGCACGCGGCGAACGAGTCGTCGACGACTCGTTCCTGTTGTGCTTCAACGCGGACGAGCGAACGCTGGAGTTCGTCATGCCGCACGCCGACTACGCCCAGGAGTGGACGGTGGAACTGGACACCAACGATCCCGTCGGCGAGGCCGACCAGGTCGTCAACGCCGAGGAGAAGATCACCGTGCCGTCCCGCTCGCTGCTGGTACTCCGCAAGACGTTGTGACGCATGGCTTTACCGGCCCTGGCCACCTACCGCTTGCAGTTGCGGGGTGAATCGAGCGGATTCGCGTTCACCTTCGCCGACGCCGAGAACCTCCTCGAGTACCTCGACGAGCTGGGCATTTCGCACCTGTACCTGTCCCCGATCACGACGGCGGTCCGCGGCTCCAGCCACGGCTACGACGTCGCCGACCCGACGGCGGTCTCGCCCGAACTCGGCGGCCCCGAGGGGCTGGCACGACTGGCCGCGGCGGCCCGGGAGCGCGGGCTGGGACTGATCGTCGACATCGTGCCCAACCACGTGGGCATCGACCAACCCGAGCAGAACCCGTGGTGGTGGGACGCGTTGCGGCACGGTCGCTCGTCGCCGTACGCGGCGTTCTTCGACATCGACTGGGACCTGGACGAGGACGGCCGGATCGTGTTGCCCGTCTTGGGTTCCGACGAGGACGCCGCCGCGCTGCAAGTCGACGGCGACGTGCTGCGGCTGGGCGACCTGGCGTTCCCGATCGCGCCCGGCACCGCGGCTGGCACCGGCCCCGAGGTGCACGATCGTCAGCACTACCGGCTGGTGGGCTGGCGCAACGGCCTCTGCGGCTATCGGCGGTTCTTCTCGATCACCTCCCTGGCCGGACTGCGCCAGGAGGATCCCGCGGTGTTCGACGCCGGCCATGCCGAGGTCGCCCGCTGGTTCGCCGACGGACTCGTCGACGGCGTGCGGATCGACCACCCGGACGGATTGTCGGATCCCGGTGGCTACCTGACCCGGCTGCGCGCCCTCGTCGGCCCCGACGCCTGGATCGTCATCGAGAAGATCCTGGCTCCCGACGAGGCGCTCGAGCCCACGCTGCCGGTGGCCGGCACCACCGGCTACGACGTGCTGCGCGAGGTCGGCGGGGTCTTCGTCGACCCGGCGGGCGCCCCGGCGCTGACCGCGCTGGTCGAATCCGCGGGAGTGGACTACGAGGCGACGCCGGAGCTGCTGGCCGAACTCAAGTTCCGTTCGGCCACCCAGACTTTGGGCAGCGAGCTGCGCCGGCTGCGGCGCAGCGTCGTCGCCGCCGCCGGCGCCGATCATCCGCTGCTGCCCGACGCGGTGGCCACCCTGCTCAGCCACATCGGCGTCTACCGCTCCGACTATCCGGGGCTGGCCGCGATCATGCCGACGGCGCTGGCCGAAACGCAGGCGGCCGCACCGCACCTGGGCCCCGCGCTGGAGGTGCTGGCCGCGGCGCTGGCGCGCGGCGGCGAACCGGCGACCCGGCTGCAGCAGCTGTGCGGCGCGGTGACCGCCAAGGCGAGCGAGGACTGCCTCTTCTACCGCGACGCCCGGCTGGTGTCGCTCAACGAGGTGGGTGGGGAGCCTTCGCGGTTCGGTGTCGGCTCCGCGGAATTCCACCAGAGCGCCGCCACCCGCGCCCGGCTGTGGCCGCAGGCGATGACCACGCTGACCACCCACGACACCAAGCGCGGTGAGGACGTGCGCGCCCGCATCGGTGTGCTCTCGCAGGTGCCGTCGCTGTGGACCGAGTTCGTGGCCCGCTGGGAGGTCCTGGCCCCCTCCCCCGACGCGGCGACCGGACGATTCCTGTGGCAGAACATCTTCGGGGTGTGGCCGCTGCGCGGGGAGGTCACCGACGAGCTGCGGCAGCGCCTGCACGCCTACGCCGAGAAGGCGATCAGGGAGGCGTCGTTGCGCACCTCCTGGAACGACCCGGACGCCGAGTTCGAGGACGCGGTGCACCGCTGGCTGGACACCGTGCTCGACGGCCCGGTCGCCGGCCAGCTGACCGAGCTTGTCGCGCAACTGGACTCGCACGCCGCGAGCGACGCGCTGGGCCAGAAGCTGCTCGCGCTCACCGTGCCCGGGGTGCCCGACATCTACCAGGGCACCGAGTTGTGGGACGACAGCCTCGTCGACCCGGACAACCGCCGCCCGGTCGACTACGCCGCCCGCCGGTCCGCCCTGCGGGAGCTACAGCATCCCAAGCTGCGGGTGGTGACCACGGCGCTGCGGTTGCGTCGTGCCCATCCGGGGTGCTTCCTGCGCGGCGGCTACACGCCGGTGCTGGCCGACGGCGAGGCCGCCGAGCACATCGTGGCGTTCCGCCGCGGCGAGGACATCGTGGTCGCGGTGACCCGCTGGACGGTGCGGCTGGCCGAGAAGGGTTGGGGCAACACCGTGCTGCCGCTTCCCGACGGGACCTGGAAGGACACGCTCACCGGCGCCGTCGCCGACGGCCCGACCGCGGCCGCCCAGCTGTTCGCGGACCTGCCCGTCGTGCTGCTGGAGCGGCACCATGACTGAATTCCGGGTCTGGGCACCCAAACCGGAGCTGGTCCGGCTCGACGTCGACGGCCGGGTGCACCCGATGACGCGCTCGAAGGACGGCTGGTGGCACACCACCGTCGAGACGGCCCCGGACGCCCGCTACGGCTACCTGCTCGACGACGACACCACCGTGCTGCCCGACCCGCGTGCACCCCGCCAACCCGACGGGGTGCACGAGCGCTCACAGTTGTGGGACCCGGCCGCGGCCGCCTGGACCGACTCGGGCTGGTCCGGGCGGCCCCTGGCGGGGGCGGTGATCTACGAGCTGCACGTCGGCACCTTCACCGCCGCCGGCACCTTCGATGCGGCCATCGAACGCCTCGACTACCTGGTCGATCTCGGGGTCGGCTTCGTCGAGCTGATGCCCGTCAACTCCTTCGCCGGCACCCACGGCTGGGGCTACGACGGCGTGCTGTGGTACAGCGTGCACGAACCCTACGGCGGTCCCGACGGCCTGGTCCGGTTCGTCGACGCCTGCCACGCGCGGGGTTTGGGCGTGCTGATCGACGCGGTGTTCAACCACCTGGGCCCGTCGGGAAACTACCTGCCGCGGTTCGGCCCGTATCTGTCGTCGGGCAGCAACCCGTGGGGCGAGGGCATCAACATCGCCGACGCCGATTCCGACGAGGTGCGCCGCTACATCATCGGGTGCGCGCTGCGGTGGATGCGCGACTTTCACGCCGACGGGCTGCGGCTAGACGCCGTGCACGCGCTGGTCGACACCACCGCCATCCACATCCTGGAGGAAATGGCCACCGAAACCGATTGGCTGTCAGAGCGGTTGGGCCGCCCGCTGTCGCTGGTCGCCGAGAGCGACCTCAACGACCCGCGGCTGATCACCACCCGGGATCGCGGCGGGTACGGGATCACCGCGCAATGGGCCGACGACATCCATCACGCCATCCACACCGCGGTATCCGGCGAGAGGCAGGGCTACTACGCCGATTTCGGCTCGCTGGCCACGCTGGCGCACACGCTGCGGCACGGGTACTTCCACGCCGCGACGTATTCGTCGTTCCGGCACCGCCGCCATGGCCGCCCGCTGGACACGACGACCGTGCCGGCCACCCGGCTCCTCGCCTACACCTGCACGCACGACCAGGTCGGAAACCGGGGACTCGGGGATCGGCCGTCGCAGAACCTGACCGGTGGCCAGCTGGCGGTCAAGGCCGCCCTCGTCCTCGGGTCTCCCTACACGGCAATGCTTTTCATGGGCGAAGAATGGGGCGCCTCGACCCCGTTCCAGTTCTTCAGCTCCCATCCCGAACCGGAGCTGGCCGAGGCGACCCGGAAGGGACGCAGGGCCGAGTTCGCCGAGCACGGCTGGGACGCCGACGACATCCCCGACCCGCAGGATCCGCAGACGTTCCAGCGCTCCAAACTCGACTGGGACGAGGTCAACTCCGGCGAGCGCGCCCGCCTACACCGGGTGTATCGCGACTTGATCGCGTTGCGGCACGACCACCCCGACCTGGCCGATCCGTGGCTGGATCACCTCGCCGTCGACTACGACGAGGACGAACACTGGATCGTGTTGCGGCGCGGCCGGTTACGCATCGCGTGCAACCTGGCGGCCCGGCCGGTGGCGGTGCCGGTCACCGGCGAGGTCGTGCTGGCCTGGGGCGAACCGGCCGTCGACGCCGAGCGCACCGTGCTCGAGGGCAATTCCTTCGCCATCATCTCCACGGCCGAGCAGGCGTAAAAGCCCCCTCAACGACGCCGTTTCGGGTACTTCTGCGTCTGCTCGCGCAGCCTAGGAGCGTGGGTCAGTATTGGGATTTGAAGAAACCCGCAAAATCGCGAGGGCCTGAGATCGCCGCTGACGAACGAAAACAGGCCGGTCCACCAAATCTAGCCAGCGCGGATTCCGAAGTTTCACCTGCGGAACCCGCGATTGGGATTACTGACCCACGCTCCTAGGGCGCCGCCGCTACTACGACTTGGCGTACCGGCGAACGACCTGGGCCTCGCTGAACGTGCTCGCGTGCTGCCGGCCGTTGTCGTCCTGGCCGAAGAACGTCCACTGCTTGGGACTCTTCTGCGGCTCGCCGATCATCTTCACCTTGAAGGGCAGATGACTGGGCTCGATCGTGCCGATGGTGTCGCCGACCCGGATCTGGGAGGGATGGATCTCGGGTGCGTCCATCCAGTTCTGCACGGTCATATCGTTCGTCCTTTCTCACCAAGAGTTGAGGGCGACATTGCCCGTCGCCTATCAAGAGGGAATTCGTCTCGCACACCCGCCGGGCCCGTCTCCGCGGTGCATGGGATCGCTGTCAATCGGCCACGGCCGCTTCGGCAGGAGCACCGCGCTCATCCGGCCAGCGCTGGCCGCAACGCGCGCTTGCCGTGCGGGCCGCCCGCATGATGTCTGCGCCGGTCCGGAATTCTTGGCTTTCGCGTTCCACGCGCGCTACGGGCAGGGCGGCCGCCTGCCGCAACACCATCGTCGCCAGAGCGGCCGAGGTCCTGCACGGCACCACCAGGACGTTGGCGCAGGCCCGGCTACCGACGACCACCATCAGCCGCTGGCGCCCGACGGCCCGGCCGCCGTCGCCGACCCGAAGGCGGTTCAGCGCGTCCAGGTCCGGGGAGCTTTCCAGCGACGACCAGTTGACACTGATGTCGATGATCTCCCCCAGACGGGCGGACAGCGCACCGACCAGTTCGGGCAGCTCGGCCGCGATCGAGGAGGTGTGCGGCCACCACGCCCCGTCGATGGGCGAACCCAGTTCGGCGGCCAGGGCGATACGCACCGGGCTGGCCAGGCGCCGGCCACGCACGCCCCGGTTCATGGTGCCGAGATCGTCGAGACCGGAGCGCGAGTCGGCGCTGCCGCCAGGCGACCCGCACGTGACGCACGTTGATCCATCGACGATCCCTTCGCTTCCGGCCGAACCGGGCATATGAACGTGAGGATCGACAAACAAAGTCAGTCGTAGACCACGATTTCGGTTGTACCGGTAGGCACTCCCGAGATTCACGTCGGCTTATGTCAAGCTCAAGGTCGAGACTACACCCTCACACGGCGAAATCGCGTTGGTTGAGCTATCACGGATGCCCACGTGCCCGCAACTGCCGCCGGGCGTGCGTGTCTGCACGGCGACACGCCGCGAAGCGCGTACATATGCGCACGCTCGCGCCCGGAAGCGGCGGGCTACAACAGGTAGCGGTAAGCGGGTGAACCCGGCGCCAGCGGCTCGACGTGGATCTCGGTGGCCCGCATCCGGGCCAGCAGCCCGTCCAGGTCGGCGGCCGAGCCCAGTTCGATGCCGACCAGCGCCTCACCGGTCTCGCGGTTGTTGCGCTTGACGTACTCGAACAGGGTGATGTCGTCGTTGGGCCCGAGCACCTCGTCGAGGAAACGGCGCAGCGCACCGGGCTCCTGCGGGAAGTCCACCAGGAAGTAGTGCTTGAGCCCGAGGTGGACCAGCGAGCGCTCCAGTACCTCGCCGTAGCGCGAGACGTCGTTGTTGCCGCCCGAGATCAGGCACACCACAGTGGATCCGGGTTCGACGTCGGCTTCCAGCAGCCCGGCAACCGCCAGCGCGCCCGCCGGCTCGGCGATGATGCCCTCGTTCTGATAGAGGTCCAGCATCGCGGTGCACACGGCCCCCTCGTCCACCGCGGTGATCGACACCATGTCACCGGCCGCGGCCAGCGCCGCGTAGGTGAGCGCACCCGCGCGCCGCACCGCGGCACCGTCGACGAACTGGTCGACATGATCGAGCTCGACCGGCTCGCCGGCGGCCAGCGCGGCCATCATGGCCGCGGCCCCGGCCGGCTCGACGCCCAGCACCGCCGTGTTCGTCGTCCGCTCGGCCAGGTAGGTGGTGATGCCGGCGATGCATCCGCCACCGCCCACCGGGACCACCACCAGGTCGGGTTCCCCGCCGAGCTCGTCGAGTTGCGCGAGGAGTTCGACGGCGATCGTGCCCTGCCCGGCCATAGTCCGCGCGTCGTCGTACGGCGGCACCAGGGTGGCGCCGGTGCGGGCGACATCGGCCAGCGCCGCCTCGGCCGCGAGGTCGTAGGTCGACCCGCCCACGATCAGCTCGATGAACTCACCGCCGTGGTAGCGGATCCGGTCCCGCTTCTGCTTGGGGGTCTTGGCGGGGACGTAGACGCGGCCGCGCACGCCCAGCCTCCGGCACGCATAGGCGAAACCCTGCGCGTGGTTGCCGGCCGAGGAACACACCACCCCGGCGGCCAGCTCCTCGTCGGAGAGCTGCACCAGCAGGTTGTAGGCGCCGCGGATCTTGTAGGACCGCACGATCTGCAGGTCTTCGCGCTTGAGATAGACCCGGGCGCCGGTGATCGCCGACAGCCGATCGCTGAGCTGCAGGGGCGTGGGCGTGACCACCGGGGCGATCCGCTTGGCCGCGCCGTCGACGTCAGCCGCGCACAGCGGTGACACGCTCGGGTTCTGGCTCACTTCGGCGGACACCGATCAATGGTGCCATGACCGCCCGGGCGGAGCGTCAGCCGACGGGGGTCAGCACGAACACCGGGATCTGGCGCTCGGTCTTCTTCTGGTAATCCGCGTAGTCGGGGTACGCCTCGACGGCACGCTCCCACCAGACGGCCTTTTCCTCGCCGAACACCTCGCGGGCGTCGTAGTCGCGGGTGACGGACCCGTCCTGCAGTTCCACCCGCGGGTTCTTCTTCACGTTGTAGTACCAGACCGGGTTCTTCGGCGCCCCACCGAGCGACGCGACGCAGGCGTACTCGCCGTCGTGCTCCACGCGCATCAGCGGCGTCTTGCGCAGCTTGCCCGTCTTGGCTCCCACGGTGGTCAGCAAGATGATGGGCATGCCCCGCAAATCGGCGGCTTCGGTCCCACCGGACTCGGCGAACTTCTCCGCTTGTTCGCGAGACCAATCCCAGGGCGACGGTTCGTACTCTCCGGTAAGTGGCATGCCCGCCATTTTACGGCGGTGGCGCCCCGGAAGACTCGCGGCGGCGCCGCCGGGGATCAGGGCCGGTGCGGGGTCGCCAGACCCTGCCGAATCCCCTGCTCGATCTCGTTCTGCAGATCCGGGCTGCCGGCCGAAGCCGTTTCGTGGCAGCTACAGCCCAGGACGGCGAACGGGTTGGGGTCGGCGCGGGCCGGTTCTGCCGCCACAACGCAGACCATGAAAGCGACTGCGGCGCTGAGCAGTTTTCTGGTGGCCCCAGACCACTTCGGGTTCGCGACCGATATCGCGCCGTCCGTCCCGGCCGAAACCCGATCACGCGCAACCCTTCTCGGCAGATGCCCGATCCGCCCGCTCACTTGTCCTCCGGGTTGAGCGCGCGGAACACCAGGCCCGCGCCGGCGCCGGCGATCGCCTGGGCAACCAGGTAGCTCAGCGTCGACCAGGCGAACAGGCCCATCGCGGCACCCCCGACGACCACGGCCGGGTTGAAGGCGCCGCCGGATACCCCGCCCACGGCCACCGCGCCCACCAGCACGGTGGCGCCGATGGCCAGACCGTAGAAGGAGTTGTCCGGGTGGTCCTTGCTGGTCGCCACGTTGAGCACGATGCTCACGCAACTCGGCGCCGATGTGCGGGTCGAACTGCGCCTCGCCGACCAACTGGGCATACGCCCTTCCGGACCTGCTTCTGTAGAAGCGGATCATACCCCGCAGTGTGCGGCGCAAATCCTCACGCGCACAACCAGTATCGGGATCCGACGATTCCGTGGCCATCTCGGACAGAAAGGCATCGACGGCGACCGCGTACTTGTTCGACCACCACTTGTAGATCGTCGCCTTGCTCACCCCGCTGCGGGCCGCGATCTCGTCGGTCGTCATGGCCCGCAGCCCAACCTCGTTGAGCAACGCGGATGCCGCAGCCAGCACGGCCACCCGCGACGGCTCACTGCGGGGACGGCCGGGACGGCCTGCGGCGCGGTCAGCCACGTATCACCCCATGCACACCCACATAGCGAACTAAACGTTCAGTATGTCGGCGACAATAGCAGGGACCGGCACCGCGCAGGCGCTTCAGAGCCTGTCCGCCTCGCGAGCCATGAGGGAGCGCTCGAGATATCCGCAGCGCGCCGAGCAGCCGGTGCGCGGCGGGCGCGCAACTCCCCCGGGCGTCAGGAGGGCACGACGCATCGACACGACCACAACGCGCAGGGCGTCCGAGCAGCGGCGACCCGAGCACATCGGGGCACCCTGCCGGCGCCGCAGCGGCACTGCCACCGACGCGCCGGAGACGACTTCTCTGGTACCTGTCGCCATGGCTTGCTTCCTTCACTCGTCGGCCCGGGGCCCGGGGCGCAAAGCACGGTGCTACGGCCTCAGGCGGTACCAATGCGGATACCCGCGGGGGTATTCCTCATAGTGATGGGGATCACAGCACGATTCGGGAATTTCAGCCGATTCG
This sequence comes from Mycobacterium cajalii, assembly GCF_045809005.2. NCBI lineage: Bacteria > Bacillati > Actinomycetota > Actinomycetes > Mycobacteriales > Mycobacteriaceae > Mycobacterium > Mycobacterium cajalii. Next base: position 2,603,360 of record NZ_CM141436.1, on the reverse strand, counting down.
ACAGCCGCCCACAGGCGTTACGCCGCGTGGCGCAGCGCGAAAGCTGCGATCAACCGCCGGGCCGCCCGGAGGCCCTTCCGCGCGGCGAGGCGCCGGCTATCGCGTCCGCGCCAGTTCCGCGATCTCGTTGACTCGCCTTGTCGCCGTGGCGATCTCGTCGGCGAACTGCTGACGGCGCTTGGCGAGGTCGGCTCCGTCGGGGTCCCCCGAGCCGTCGACGAGCTCGCGGTACCGCGCCAACCGCAGGGCGGTCTTGAACAGCTCCATCGACCCCGACTCGGCGCTGGCGATGCGGCGCTGCAGCTCCCACTGCTTGCCCACCTCGAGGCACTCTGCGAGAAAGGTTTCCTCGTCGAAGGATTCGTCCTCGTAGGCGGCGAGCCGGTCGGCCACGATGTGGTAGGCGTCCAGGAACGGGCGCAACACCAGATGCGCCAGCAGCACGTCGGCCGACTCCAGCAGCCGCCGCACGTCGGCGGCGCGATAGGTCTGGGTCGTGTCCACGGGGGCCAGCAGGCGGATCTCGTCGGCCAGCTCCCTCTCGAATTGCGTGCGCCCGGAGAACAGGAACTCGAACTTGAGCAGTTCGCGCAGGCGCAACGCCTCGTCGCGCACGGTCGCCGGCGCGACCGACTCTCCGCCCTCGCAGGCCGCGACCAGCGCCATCTCGGCGACGGCCCGGTCGACCAGGATGTGGATGGCGGTGTTGCGGTAGAACGCCGCGACCAGGTGCTGGTGGGGTCCGATGCCCCAGACCGCCTCGGTGCCGGCGTCGTAGACGCTGACCACTCCGGAAGCGACGAGCTGGTGCAGGGTCCATCGGATCGTCGAGCGGTTGGTCAGGTCCGCCGCGCCGGCCACCGCCCAGTTGCGCGCGGCGATGTAGTTCGCCAGCGGCTGCACGGTGGCCAGCACCTCGCTGATCGACAGCGAGCGGTCCGCCCCGAGCAGGGCGAGGCTGACCACCGCGGTCGGAGTCACCGGGGTCGCCCGGTTGATGCGGTGTTCCGCGTCCAGGGCGATGCGTTCGATCTCGGTCCCGGTGCCCGACTCGTCGCCGCGCAGTTCCTCGAGCCGCTTGCGCAGCGGCAACGGCTCGCCGAAGTCCAGGTAGGCCCGGCCCAGCCGGTGGCCCTGCTGGCGCGCGAGGCGGACCAGGAAACGGAGATCCTCGGGACGTTTGGCGGCCCCGTAGGCCTCGGTGGTCATCGCCTCCACCTCGTGCAACTGGTCGTACACGATCGATGTCGGCACCAGATACACCTCGGGGCCGTCGATTTCGTCGACGGCGTCGGCGATGTAGCGCAGGATCCCGAACACCGGCGGGCGCAGCTTGCCGGTCCTGGTGCGGCCACCCTCGATCGACCAGGTCAGGTTGGCGTGGTTCTGCACGAGCTGCGCCGCGTAGGCGCGCAGCGCAAACCGGTAGACCGGAATGTCCTTGGTCTGGCGGCGGATGAAGATCGCGCCGGTGCGCTTGGCCCACGCACCCATCGGGAAGAAGTTCAGGTTGGCCCCGCCGAACGTCAGCGCCGGCGAGAGCCGATTGGCCACGATCACCTCGGGCAGCAGCATGCCGTCCAGGTAGGAGCGGTGTGAGAACGCGAATGCCAGAGTCGCCTTGCGGTCCAGCTTGCGCAGCTGGTCGATCTCGTCCTCGTCGACCAGCACGTCGTAGGCGCGCATCAGCCAGCGGCTGAACCCGCGCCAGGCCTGCACGGCGCGTTCGTCCAGGGAGGCCGCCATCTCCCGCAGGTAGCCGGCGGCCTCGGCGCGCACGGCGCCGGGATCGCGCCCGAGCTCGGCCGCCAGCGCGCTCAGCCGCTCGTCGTACCAGCGCGCCCGCAGCAGCTGGCTCACCTCCGTCGGGTCGGTAGCCAACGGGACACTCGATTCGCCTTTGATGCCGGTGCGCTGCAGCGCCTTTCGCACACCCACGCGGCCGAGTGCGCGCGCGGTCACCGCCGCTCCCGGATCGTCGTCGCCGTCGTCACAACGGTGAGCGTACGTCGGCGATCGGCGCCGTGGAACACATCACGGGATTTGCCGAAGGCGGTCGGGTCAGCCTCCGGGACGCCACAGCTGCAGCGTGGAGGTCACCCCGGCGGGCAGCTCCAGCAGCTCGATGGGGGTGTCGTCGGGGTCGTAGATGAAGAACATCCGCACTCCCCCGATGTCGACGGGCGGGTCCGCCCGGACCTCGGGGTGGTCGCGCCGGACGGATTCGTAGGCGGCGTCGAGGTTCTCGACCCGAAACGACATGTTGGTGTAGCCCAGGTGCGGGCCGCTGGGCGTGCCCGGCACGGCGCCCAGCGACAACAGCTCGACCATCGCCCCGCCGATCAGGCCGCCGACCATGCGGCCCCGCTGCGCGGCCCCGCCGGTCACCGCGTCCAGAGCGGCCCCTTCGAGCGCGACGTCGAACACGACGTCCATGCCCAGCACGGCGGTGTAGAACGCCATGGAGGCCTCGATGTCGGAGACACCCACGCAGACGTGGGAGAAGTCCTGCACGGCGATGGGGGGCGGTTGGCTTCTCATGGGTTCTCCTCGCGCGGTCGGTGCGCAACATGTTATGCATCCGACCTGTTGCCTCGTGTCAAGATGCGCGCGAGGATTGATTCGTTGCCTCATTCGAGGATGCGCGCGTAACGGGGGCTTTTTTGGCCGGCCCGGCCTTGCTGGTGGTGATCGTGAGTAGCTCTGTGGTCAGGGCCTGGATCTGGCGTTGCACGGCGGCTGGGTTGATGCCGGTGTAGGTGTCGGCGAGGATCGCCTTGTCCTGGGCGCAGACCGCCTCGTGGCGCTCCGCGCGACGATGCGGGGTGGTGGCCTTGTCGTGTTTTTTGCTGACCTTCGCGCCGACACGGGTCTTCGAAACGAGTTTTTGCTGCGGGTAGAAGTAGTTGGTCAGCAGTGACTGCAATACCCAGATCTTGTTGAGCAGCAACAGTTCCGCGGTGGTGTCGTAACGGTGGTAGCCGACCACGGTGCGCACGATCGCCCAGTTCTTCTGCTCCACGTGGCAACCGTCGTTGGAGTTGCCTGGCCGTGAGCGGGTGAAGGTGATCTTCCGCTGCTCGCACCAGGCCAACAGGTGATGATTGATGAACTCACTTCCGTTGTCACTGTCTACGCCCAGGATCGGGAACGGCATGGCCTTCGCGATATCGTCCAACGCCGCGAGCACCCATTTACGGGCCTTGTTGGGCACGCTGCGGTTCTCGGTCCACCCGGTGGCGATGTCGGTGACGGTCAGCGTGTAAGCGTGCTCACCAGCGGCGTTGCCGCCCTCATGGCCGACCAGGTCGATCTCAACGAACCCGGGCACCGCGTCGTCCCAGTCCGCCCAGGTGCGGATCGGGATCTGGGATTTGAGCAGTGATCCCGGCTTGGTATGGCTGCGGCCCTTGAGCTCGTGGCGCTTGCGCTCGGGGGCCAGGCGGCGGTCGATGGTGGCCGCCGACATGCCCACCAGCAGCGCCGCGGTGTCGTCATCGATGATCAGCTCGCCGAACCGGCGCAAGATCGCCACCAACTCGTCGAGCATCGGCGCCAGTCGTTTGCCGGCGGGCATTCCCAGCACCGCCCAGCAGAACGTCAGCGCCGCAATAACTTTCGGCCCATACTTCGGTGGACGCGGCGCCCTGATCTTGACGACCTTCGGGCGCAGTGCATTCTTCAATGCCTTGCGTGCATGGTTGCGGTGCCAGCCGGTGGTAGCACACAACTCATCGAGGATCCGGCCCTTGCCGGCCTTGTCAGCTCGCGCGTAGCGGGTCGCGATCGCCTTCGTCACAGCCTTGCGTTGACTCACCGTCAGTCCCATCCTCTGGGCCTATCCAGCGATACATCTCCGGCCGGGTAGGCGCGCCGCACGCGCGCATTCTCAGCTGAGGCAACGAATGGGTCTACGCGCGCATTTTTGGTGAGTCAACGCGTCCGATTGACAGGCGAGCGCCCGGGAATACCATGCGACGATGGCGACGACGCTGATCACCGGTGCCGACGTGTGGGACGGGGTCTCCGAGCGGGCGGTGCCCCGACACATCCTGGTCGCCATGCCCGGGGATCCCTTCGCCGATATCGAGGTCACCGGTCGCGTCGACTTCGTCATGAAAGGCGGTGTGGTGCACAAGCATCCGTCGGCGGCATGACCCGCCGAGCGGGGAAACCGGCGCTCAGGCGCCCAGGCAGCCGGGGCCGAGCAGCTCCTTGAGGTCGCCCATCAACGCCGGCGAGGGCGTCACCCGCAGCGACTGGTCAAGCTCGAGTGTGGTGATGCGGTCACCGCTGACGAGCCGCAGGTGCACCTGCGAGGTTCCGGGATGGCGCGCCAGCACCTGCTTGAGCGCGCTGACCTTGTCGACGGTGCACTGGCGGGTGGGCAGGCTGACCGAGAGCGGCCGGTTCGCCTGCGCGTTGGAGAAGTCGGGCACCACCAGCTCGTTGGCGATCAGGGCGATCCGGTCGTCGCGGATGGCGACCTTGGCGTTGACCAGCACCACCGCGTCGTCGGCGATGTCGGCGCCGTAGGCGGAGTAGGCGTGCGGGAAGAACATCACCTCGATGCCACCGGTGAGATCTTCGAGTTGCGCTGATGCCCAGGGCATCCCGTTCTTGTTGACGCGGCGGTTCACCGACGCCAGGATGCCGCCGACGCGCACCTGGGTCTCGTTGGGCACGTCGCCGTCCAGGATCGCCGGGATCTGGGTGTCAACCTGCGCGGCCAGCAGGTGGGCCACCCCGTTGAGCGGATGCCCGGACACGTACAGGCCCAGCATCTCGCGTTCCAGGGCCAGCTTGTGCTTGTCCTCCCACTCGTCCTCGGGCACCTTGATGGTGAACACCGCGTCGGCGCCGGAGTCGCTGCCGCCGAACAGGTCGAACTGGCCCATCGCCTCGGCCTTCTTGGTACCCAGCACCGAGTCGACGGCGTCGGTGTGCACCAGGAACAGGCCTTTGCGGGCATGGTCCAGTGAGTCGAACGCGCCCGCCTTGATCAGCGACTCGGTGACCTTCTTGTTGCAGGCCGCGATGTCGATCTTGTTCAGGTAGTCCGAGAAGTCGGTGAACTTCCCCTTCTCGTTGCGGGTCTTGATCAGCGAACCGACCACGTTGGCGCCGACGTTGCGCACCGCGCCCAGGCCGAAGCGGATGTCTTTGCCGACCGAGGCGAAGTTCACCAGGGACTCGTTGACGTCCGGCGGCAACACGGTGATGCCCAGCTTGCGGCAGTCGGCCAGGTACACCGCGGCCTTGTCCTTGTCGTCGCCCACCGAGGTGAGCAGGCCGGCCATGTATTCGGCCGGGTAGTTGGCCTTCAGGTAGGCGGTCCAGTACGACACCAGCCCGTAGCCGGCGGCGTGCGACTTGTTGAATGCATAGCCCGCGAACGGAAGGATGGTTTCCCACAACGCTTTCACGGCCTTCTCCGAGAAGCCGTTGGTGGTCATGCCCTCGTAGAAGCCCTTGTATTCGGCCTCGAGCACCTCCAGCTTCTTTTTGCCCATCGCCTTGCGCAGCGCGTCGGCCTTGCCCATCGTGTAGGAGGCCACCTTCTGCGCGATGAACATGATCTGCTCTTGGTAGACGATCAGGCCGTAGGTCTCGGAGAGGATCTCGCGCAGCGGTTCCTCGAGCTCCGGATGGATCGGCTTGATCGGCTGACGGCCGTTCTTGCGGTCGGCGTAGTCATTGTGGGCGTTCATGCCCATCGGACCCGGGCGGTAGAGCGCGAGCACGGCGACGATGTCGTTGAACTCGGTGGGTTGCATGCGGCGCAGCAGGTCGCGCATCGGCCCGCCGTCGAGCTGGAACACCCCGAGGGTGTCGCCGCGGCCCAGCAGCTCGTAGGTGGGCTTGTCGTCCAGCGGCACCGACTCCAGGTCGAAATCGATGCCCCTGTTGGCCTTGATGTTCTCGATCGCGTCGCCGATGATCGTCAGGTTGCGCAGGCCCAGGAAGTCCATCTTCAGCAGGCCGATCGCCTCGCACGACGGGTAGTCCCAGCCGGTGATGATCGCGCCGTCCTGCGGCCGCTTCCACAGCGGGATGGCCTCGGTGAGCGGCTCGCTGCTCATGATCACCGCGCAGGCGTGCACACCGGCGTTGCGGATCAGGCCCTCCAGGCCGCGCGCGGTCTGGTAGATGGTGCGCACGTCGGGGTCGGTTTCGATCAGGCCGCGGACCTCGGCGGCCTCCTTGTAGCGCTCGTGGGCCGGATCGGTGATGCCCGAGAGCGGGATGTCCTTGGCCATGATCGGCGGCGGCAACGCCTTGGTGATCCGGTCGGCGATGGCGAAGCCGGGCTGGCCGTAGTGGATGCGCGCCGAATCCTTGAGCGCCGCTTTGGTTTTGATGGTGCCGAAGGTGATGACCTGGGCCACCCGGTCCTGGCCCCACTTGTCGGCCGCGTAGCGCACCATCTCCCCGCGGCGGCGGTCGTCGAAGTCGATGTCGATGTCGGGCGCCGACGGGCGTTCCGGGTTGAGGAAACGCTCGAACAGCAGGCCATGGGGAATCGGGTCGATGTTGGTGATGCCCATCGCATAGGCGACCAGCGAGCCGGCCGCCGAACCGCGCCCCGGCCCCACCCGGATGTCGACCGAGCGCGCGTAGTTGATCAGGTCGGCGACGATCAGGAAGTACGACGGGAAGCCCTTGTCGCAGATGACCTTGATCTCGTACTCGGCGCGGTCGATGTAGTCCTGGCCGACGCCGGACGGGAAACGCCGGCGCAGTCCGGCCATCACCTCGTGGTGCAGCCAGGTCGCCTGGTCGTGTCCTTCGGGCACCGGGAAGATCGGCATCCGGTCCCGCGGCTCCCACACCTCGGCGTAGGACTGCACCCGCTCGGCGATCAGCAGCGTCGAGTCACACGCCCCGGGTATCTCGGCGTCCCAGAGCCCGCGCATCTCGGCGGCCGACTTCAGGTAGTAGCCGTCGCCGTCGAACTTGAACCGGTTGGGGTCCGACAGTGTCTTGCCGGTCTGCACGCACAGCAGCGCCTCGTGGTTGTGGGCGGCGTCGCGGGTGACGTAGTGGCAGTCGTTGGTGGCCAGCGGCGGGATGCCCAGCTTGCGCCCGATCTCGAGCAATCCCTCGCGGACCCGCTGTTCGATGGACAGCCCGTGGTCCATCAACTCGAGGAAGTAGTTGTCGGCCCCGAAGATCTCGCGCCACTTGGCGGCCGATTCCAGCGCCTCGCGGTCGTGGCCCAGGCGAAGTCGCGTCTGTACCTCGCCCGAGGGGCACCCGGTGGTGGCGATGATGCCCTCGGCGTGTTCGGCGATGAGCTCGGCGTCCATCCGGGACCACTTGCCGAGCTGACCCTCGAAAGACGCCAGCGAGGTCAGCCTGAACAGGTTGCGCAGGCCGGTGGCGTTCTCGGCGACCATCGTCAGGTGGGTGTAGGAGCCGCTACCCGAGACGTCGTCGGCCTTCTGGCCGGGATCCCCCCACAGGATCCGCCGGGTGTCGAAGCGGGAAGCGGGAGCGACGTAGGCCTCGACGCCGATGATCGGCTTGATCCCGGCCTTGGTGGCCGCGTTGTAGAACTCGCTGGCGCCGAACATGTTTCCGTGGTCGGTCATCCCGACCGCGGGCATCCCCAGCCGGTCCACCTCGGCGAGCATCGGCGTGATCTTCGCGGCACCGTCCAGCATCGAGTACTCGGTGTGGTTATGCAGGTGCACGAAAGAGGACTCGCGACGAACGCTTGCGTGAGGAGGAATCGGACCGGTCATAGGGACGCCAGTCTATGACCGAGGACCGACGCCGTTCGGGCGTGTCGCGAAGTGTGTCTTGCGGCCCTACCCGTACAGCTCGACGAAGCGCTCGAGCGACTTCTCCACGTCGCCTTTGACGGCGCGGGCGGCGGCCGAACCCACCGGGCCGAACAGGGGACGTCCGCCCAGCTCGAGACGCAGGCCGAGGGCCGACCCTCCGGCGGTGGGCCGCACGGTGAGCGTCACGCCGTACTTGGCGCCGCCCTTGCCGGCCCCCGACATCGCGACCTCGTGCGGCGGGTTCCACGTGGTCACCGTCCAGGTGACGCGGTTGCGCATGCCCTTGGCCCGTGCCACGCCGACGATCTCGGTGCCCTCGGTGATCTCGTCGGGCAGCTCGCTGCGCCATCCCTCGTGCATGACCAGCCACTCGCCGAGCTCCGACAGGTCCGAGACGCGGTCCCACATGTCGTGGGGACTCATCGGCATGTCGGCGGTCATGTCCAGCGCGGCCATGGCCCGAGCCTAGCCCGGGCCGCGCGAAGCGGTCATGGCGCGCTGCCGGCGCGAGCAGACGCAAAATCGCCCATCTCGCGGTCGAAATGGGCGATTTTGCGTCTGCTCGGCGGGGCCGGCTTAGCGGTCCGGCCCGCCGCGCAGGCGCTGGCCGATCCGCAGTGCGGGTAGCAGCACGCTGCGCGGCGCGAACCTGCCGCTCATGCTGACCGCCTTGGGCACCACTCCCGGGACCACGCTGCGCTTACCGGCGAGCATCCCCTCGATCGCGGCCTCGGCGACGTCGCGCGGGGAGACCTGCGCCACCGGGATGCTGAACCGCTCGGCACTGGCGATCTCGGCCCACTCGGTGGGCACCGGTCCGGGACACAGGCAGGTGACCGACACGCCCGTCCCGTGCAGTTCCTCGTGGACGGCCTCGGAGAACGTCTGCACGAAAGCCTTGGTGGCCGAATAGACCGCCATGTAGGGCATCGGCTGGAACCCGGCGATCGACGCGATGTTCAGCACCGCGCCGGCACCGCGCTCGACCATGCCGGCCAGGGCCGCGTGGGTGAGTTCCATCAACACCAGCGAGTTGAGGGTGACTTCTTCGCTCTCGCGTTCGAGCGGCAGCGTGTGGAACAACCCGCTGGTGCCGAAACCGGCGCTGTTGCACAACCCGGCGATCGGTTCGCCGCGCAGCCGCTCCGCCAGCACACCGCGCGATCGCGGGGTGGACAGGTCGAGAGGCAGGACCTCCACCCCGACCGAGTAGTCCGCGCCCACCTCGTCGGCCAGTTCGTCGAGGCGCTCGCGCCGGCGCGCGACCAGCAGCAGCGGGAAGCCGCGCCGCCCCAATCCCCGCGCCAGTTCGGCGCCGATGCCGGAGGAGGCGCCGGTGATGACGACGGTGGCGCGGTCGTCGGGTTTCGGAAGGCTCATCGTGTTACCAATCTTCCCCGTGTCACCAATGTATCCCGCGGGTCGCGCGCACGAACGTCTCGCTGCGTTTGTCCAGTTCCTTTGAGTCCGAATCGGATTCGCCGCCCTTGGCCGCCTGGGAGTCGCCGAACATGTCGAAGGCGCGGTTGCGCACCATGTCCATGACCACCGGGTTCACGGCGTCGGCGACGGCGGCGAACTGCCCGAACGGCGAGCTCGCGCGCCGGGGCCGGTGCACGATGGCGTCGGCGATCACCCCGGCGGCCTGATCGGGCGTCAGCGCCGGGAACTTCTCGTACATCGTGGTGGGACTGATCATCGGGGTGCGCACCAGCGCCATGTGCACCGTGGTGAACCGGACGCCGTCGTTGACCGTCTCGGCCTGCAGCGAGTCGCATAGGCTGTCCAGCGCGGCCTTGCTGGCGATGTAGGCGCCGAAGCGCGGCGCGCGGGTCTGCACCCCGACCGACGAGACGTTGATGATCTGACCCGAGCCGCGCTCGCGCATCCCGCGGACGAACTTGAGGATGAGCTGCACGGCGCCGAGGTAGTTCAGCTGCATGGTCCGCTGGTAGTCGTGGATCCGGTCGTAGGACAGTTCCAGCGAGCGCCGGATCGAGCGCCCGGCGTTGTTGATCAGGATGTCGACGCCGCCCAGGTCGGCGAGCACCTGGTCGGCCATCGCGGCGATGGCGTCCGTGTCCGACAGGTCGCACGGGTAGACATGGGCGGTTCCGCCGTTGCCGCGAATCTCGTCCGCGACCTTCTCGAGGTTTTCGCGGGTGCGGGCGACCAGCACCACGGTGCCACCCGCCTCGGCGATCCTCTTCGCGGCCGCCTCCCCGATGCCCGAGGACCCACCGGTGATGAGCACCACCTTGCCCTCGACCGCGTCCTCGAGGGTGCGGCCGTGCACCGCGTCGAGCACGTTGCGCCAATAGAACGGCCGGTAGCGCCCGGCCGAGTTGGGGGTGTTCACCAGATTGGACACGGCGGCCAGCGGCTTCTCGACCAAGTTCGTGAGGTCACCGAGGTTCATCAGCGATCGCTCCTGAGGACAGGGTGCATGGTGTGACGCGGGTCATAGGGCAAACCTAGGACATCGGTCAGCGAATGGTTGCGGATAGCGACAGATTCCCGTCGCTCCGACGCCCGGGCGCTCGCGAGGTCGCCCGCGAGATAACAGCCGGGCAAAGATCTGAGCACACGCTGCGAACAACCTGTGGACTATGCGGTGTGGCGCATACGACACCCGCCGAACGGGTCATACTTGGCGGGTATGAGACTGCTGCCCGCCACCGTCGCGGCCCTGGTCTTGAGCGTCTGCGGGTTGGCCGCAGCCCATCCAGCGGCCGGCACCACCGCGGGTGCCGACTGCGCCGCGCCGGTCAACGCGGTCAAACAGTTGATCTGCGCCGACCCGCATCTGAACGACCTCAACCACCGGACCAAGGCCGCGTATCACAAGGCGCTGGCACGGCCCGGCGCCGACCGCGCGGCCCTGCTGTCCGCGCGGAAGAACTGGAAGGCCGCCCGCGACGGCTGCGCCTACAACACCGACGTCCGCGGCTGCGTGCTGGCCGCTTATCAACCCGCGGGCTTCGGCCAGCTCACCTCGCAGTTCTACCGCCAGCTGGCCCCGCCGAGCGCGGTGCTCAACTGGAAGGGCGACCACCAGGCTCTGTTTCTGCAACGGTCCGGCTACCCCGGCTCGGACAGCGCCGAACACCGGGGCGAGGCCACGCTCATCTTCAACGGCGCGACGTTCATCTGCCGGCCCGAGTGAGCCGCCCCGCGCCCGCATGACTCGCACCTTCGAGGATCTGGTTGCCGAAGCCGAACAGGTCTCGGTGGACGGTTGGGATTTCTCCTGGCTCGACGGACGCGCGACCGAGGAGCGCCCGTCCTGGGGTTACCAACGGCTGATGAGCCGGCGGTTGGCGGACGCGACGGCCGCCTGCGACCTCGGCACCGGGGGCGGTGAGGTGCTCGCCGGCGCCGAGAAGTTTCCGCCCGCGATGGTTGCCACGGAGTCGTGGCCGCCCAACGCGGCCCTGGCCACCAAGCTGTTGCATCCGCGCGGCGTGGTGGTCGTGCAGACCCGGGACGAGGCCGAGTTGCCGTTCGCCGACGACGCGTTCGACCTGGTGACCAGCCGGCACGCCATCACGGTGCGGTGGACCGAGCTCGCGCGGGTGCTGCGCCCGGGCGGCACCTACCTGGCGCAACAGATCGGCCCGGCGACCATGGCGGAGCTCGTCGAATACTTCATCGGGCCGCAGCCGGAGAAATGGGCCGAGCTGCATCCGGACCACCAGGCCGCGCAGGCGCAGGCCGCCGGGTTGCAGGTGGTGGAGATGCGGATGGAGCGGATGCGCGCCGAGTTCTTCGACATCGGGGCCGTCATCTACTTCCTGCGCAAGGTGATCTGGACGGTGCCGGACTTCACGGTCCAGCGCTACCGCGAGCGGCTGGCCGAACTCCACGAGCGCATTCAGGCCGAGGGGCGCTTCGTCGCCCACTCCACGCGGGTCCTCGCCGAGGCGCGCAAGCCCACGTGATTCACCCTTCGACCCGCAGCACGTCCAGGGCGTGCTGCAGGTCGGGCGGGTAGGGGCTGATGAACTCCACCCGCCGGCCGTCGGCCGGGTGGACGAACGACAGGGACCGCGCGTGCAGCCATTGTCGTTCCAGGCCAAGCCTTTTCGCCAGCACGGGATCCGCCCCGTAGGTGAGGTCCCCGCAGCACGGGTGGTGCAGCGCGGCGAAATGCACCCGGATCTGGTGCGTGCGGCCGGTTTCCAGGTGCACGTCGAGCAGGCTGGCGGCGATGAAGGCCTCGCACGTGTCGTAGTGGGTGAGGCTGTGCCGGCCGTCCTTGGTGACCGCGAACTTCCAGTCGGGGCCGCGGTGACGTCCGATCGGGGCGTCGATCGTGCCACTGGACGGGTCCGGATGCCCCTGCACCAGGGCGTGGTACCGCTTGTCGACGGTGCGCTGTTTGAAGGCCCGTTTGAGCGCGGTGTAGGCGCGCTCGGACAACGCCACCACCATCACCCCGGAGGTGCCGACGTCGAGGCGATGCACGATCCCCTGCCGTTCGGGCACTCCCGACGTGGTGATCCGATAGCCCGCGGCGGCCAGGCCCCCCAACACCGTGGGTCCGCTCCAGCCGACGGACGCGTGCGCGGCCACCGCCGCGGGCTTGTCGACCACGACGATGTCCTCGTCGGAGTAGAGGATCGTCATCCCCTCGATGTCGACGGGCGTGTTCTCCGGCGGCGCCGGCGCTTCGGGCATCCGCACCTGCAACCAGGCGCCGGCCGTGAGCCGGTCGGACTTTCCGGCCGGCGCGCCGTCCAGTTCGACACCGCCCTCCTCGGCGATCGCCGCCGCGGCGCTGCGGGACAACCCCAGCAGGCGCGCCAGGCCTGCGTCGACACGCATGCCCGCCAAGCCCTCCGGTACGGGCATCGAGCGCTCGGTCAACGCCGGCCGGCCTTGCGCCGGCCCGCGGTGTCGAAGTCGTAGCCGAAGACCGACAGCACCACCAGCAGGATGGCCCCGCCGACCACGGCCGGGTCGGCGACGTTGAACACCGGCCACCAGCCGACCGACAGGAAGTCCACCACGTGTCCCCGCAGCGGGCCGGGCGACCGGAAGAACCGGTCGACCAGGTTGCCCATGGCGCCGCCCAGGATCATGCCGAGGCCCACCGCCCACCACGGCGACACCAGTCGCCGCCCCATCCAGAAGATGCCGACCACCACACAGGTCGCGATCAGCGTCAGCATCCAGGTGTACCCGGTTGCCATCGAGAACGCCGCCCCCGAATTGCGCACCAAGGTCCAGGTCACCGTGTCACCGATGATGGAGACCGGCTGGCCCGGCGGCAGCAGCTTGACGGCGAGCACCTTGGTCACGACGTCCAAGCTCAGCACGACCGCGGCAACCGACAGCAGCAGGCGCAGCCTCCGGGGCGGGTGCTGCGGGCTCTGGGGTGCAGAGCCCGCGGGTTCCCCGGTCGCAGCCACCGGCTCGACAGATCCCGTGGTTTCCTCGGACACCCCCTCATCATCCCCTAAGTGGCCTCGCCCGTGAGTTCGACGGGGGGTTGTTACCGGACGCCGCTGGTGCCGAGTCCGCGCTGGCGGCGTCGAGACTGCGTTCAGCGCTACTTTTTCGCCTCGATGTCGCCGCCACCGCAGTCTCGGCACCTCGGCGAACGGGCGCCGGCGTCCCGTGCGGGATGATCCTCCCATGGCAAGGCTCACCGTCGTCACCACCGGAGGAACGATCGCGACCAGCACCGGCCCCGACGGGGTGCGCCGGCCCACGCGGAGCGGAGCGGAACTGACGTCGGGGCTCGGCGGCGATCAGCAGATAGAAGTCGTCGACCTCCTGGCCGTGGACAGCTCGCAGCTGACACCTGCCGATTGGGGCCGGATCCGCACCGCGGTCCAGGCGGCGATCGACGGCGGCGCCGACGGCGTGGTCGTCACGCACGGGACCGACACCCTCGAAGAGACCGCGCTATGGCTGGAACTGACCTATGCGGGCGCAACACCAGTGGTGATGACGGGCGCGATGCGCAGCGCCGACGCCCCCGACGCCGACGGGCCGGGCAATCTGCGTGACGCGCTTGCGGTCGCGTCCAGCCCGGCCGCGGCCGGGCTGGGTGTGCTGGTCTGCTTCGCCGGGCACCTGCTGGCACCCCTGGGCCTGTACAAGGCGACGACCGCGGACCCGAGCGGCTTCGCCGGGGAGTTGCTCGGCACCGTCAACGGCGGGGTGGCGCTGACCCTCCCCAAGACCCGGCCGTACATCGGCGATCTGAGCGCCGCCACGGCGCCCCGGGTCGACATCGTCGCGGTGTACCCGGGCAGTGACGCGGTCGCGCTGGATGCGTGTGTGTCCGCCGGCGCGGCGGCCGTCGTGCTGGAGGCGGTGGGCTCGGGCAACGCCGGAGCGGCGGTGATCGACGGCGTGCGCCGCCACTGCCGCAACGGCGTGGTGGTCGCGGTGTCCACCCGGGTGCCCGGCGCGCGGGTCAGCGCGGGCTACGGCCCCGGGCAGGAGTTGGTGGAGGCCGGCGCCGTGCTGGTGCCCCGCCTGCGGCCCTCCCAGGCCCGGCTGCTGCTGATGGCCGCGTTGGCCGCGGAACTACCCGTTGCCGCGGCCATCGCCCGCTGGGGCTGACGAACCGGCTTGCCGCGCAGCGACATAGTCCGGCCAGTCCAGGGACTCGACCGGATCGGCGCCGGCGAGGTCACCGGTGTCGGCGGGGAACGTGCGCGCCTGCCCCGGACCGCGAGCACGGGTTTCGAAGCGCACCGTGACCACCCCGTGCCCCGCGCCCTGCACCCAGCCGTGCCCGAGTTCGCAGTGGGTGACGTCGTCTCCGATCCGCCACGCCCAGGTGTCCGGCCGGGGCGCGAACACCGCGTCGGTGGCGGTCTGCACGGGCGCGGATTCCGCTTCGGGCGCCGACAGCTCCAAGTCCGGAAACAACGACTCCTGGCGCACCTCGCTCAGCCCCGAAAACCCCACGCCCAGAAGCCGAATGGGCCCGATCTCGCGGGGATCCAGCAGCAGGCGCCGAGCCATCGCGACCAGCGCGCTCGAGTCGGTGGTCGGGTAGGGCAGCGTCGCCGAACGGGTCAGGGTGCTCATGTCGGATTTCTTCAGCTTCACCGTGACCGTGCGCGCGCCGCGGCCGTCGCGTAGCAGGCGTCGATGTGCGTGCTCTGCGATCGGTCCGATCGCTTCGATCAATTGCTCGAGGCCGGTCAGGTCGACCGCGAAAGTGGACTCGGCGCTGATCTGCTTGGCCTCGGCGCGCTCGGCGACGGGGCGGTCGTCGATCCCGCGGGCCAGCCGGTGCAGCGCCGGCCCGACCGCCGCGCCCAAGATGTCGGCCGCTTCGGCGTCGGTCAGCGCGGCCAGCTGTCCGATGGTCTCGATGCCGAGCCGGTGCAGCTTGTCCTCGGCGACCGGGCCGATGCCCCAGAGCCGGCGCACCGGCAATCCGCCGAGCAGCGACCGCTCGTCGTCGCGGCGCACCACCCGCACTCCGTCGGGTTTGGCCAGGCCGGACGCGATCTTGGCGATCTGCTTGCCCGAACCCGCACCGACCGATGCGGTCAGCCCGGTTTCCTCGCGCACCCGCCGACGCAGATCCTCACAGAACGTCGCGACATCCTTGGCCGAGGCCCCGGCGAGCTGGTCCGGCTCGCCGAAGCCCTCGTCGTGGGACAACTGCTCGACCACGGGCATCACCGAGCGCACGGTGTCGAAGACCCGCCGACTGGCCACTCCGTAGACCGCGCCGCGCGGCGGCAACACCACTGCGGTGACGCCGATGAGCCGGCGCGCCTGGTGCATCGGCATGGCCGACCGTGCGCCGAACGCGCGCGCCTCGTAGCTGGCGCCCGCCACAACGCCCCGACCGCCCAGACCGCCGACCAGCACCGGCCGACCCCGAAGCGTCGGTCGGGTGAGTTGTTCGACGGACGCGAAAAACGCATCCATGTCCAGGTGCAGTACCCAGCGGGACACCACACCTGCACATGCTATTGGTCTAGGGTTTTTTGCTATGGCGATGAACCTGTGTCACCGGTTGTGCTGCAACTCCGCACGCTGGGCACGACAGGTCAAGGGGCAGCTGCTGCCCTGGGTGCTCGACGGCGCGGACCTCGGCGACAACACCCTCGAGATCGGGCCGGGGTACGGCGCCACCACGCGGGTGCTGATCGACAAAACGCCGCGGCTCACCGCGGTCGAGATCGACGCCGCCATGGCGCAGCGCCTGCAACGGCTCTACGGGGACCGGGCGCACATCGTCAACGCAGACGGCACGAACACCGGGTTGCCCGCCGCCGAGTTCAGCTCCGTGGTGTCCTTCACCATGCTGCACCATGTGCCGACCGCCGAACTGCAGGACCGGTTGTTTGCCGAGGCTTTTCGAGTGCTGCGGCCCGGCGGCGTGTTCGCCGGCAGTGACAGCATGTCCTCGCTGCGCTTTCGCCTCCTGCACGTTCGCGACACGTGCAACCCGGTCTCGCCCGAGGAGCTACCGGACCGCTTGCGCGCGATCGGTTTTCGTGACGTAAAGGTCGATGTGTGCGAAGGCCGGCTGCGCTGGCGCGCCCGCAAGGGCTAGCTGCGAAGCACGACCCACCGCGCGCCTCACGGCAGGAAGCCTCCGAGCAGATCGTAACCGGTCGTCACGAGGGCCTCGCCGACCGGGGCGAGACCACCGGCCCCGAGGATGAACGGGATCAGCGCCGTGTCGGCCGCGATCGGATCACCGACGGCGGCCACAAGGTTGCCGGCCGCAAGGTTGGTCAGGAACAAACTGACATCGTAATTGGGCAGGGAGGTGAACGCGGCCAGCGCGGTGTCCACCACCGGAAGCGTGACCGAAACGTCCGTGGAAACCACGCCGGCGAGAATGTTGCCGACTTCCGTGGGCGAGGAGGTCAGCGTGATCGGGGTGGTGGGGACGTCGGCGTTGAAGTAGGTGGCCCCCGCACCCAGCAACTGGGCTAGGGTCGGGTGTTGGCTGGGAATGAGGCCGAACGTGTAGATGCCGTCGTAAAACCCTTGCAAAGACGAGTAATTCGTCAACTGCCCGGTCTGCAGATCGGAGACGGCCCTGGCGAATCCCTGCGGCAACCCCTGGGCCAGCGCGGACACGACCTCGCCCGGACTGACGTTCGTCGGATAGAGCCCGAAGGGTGTCGGCACGTTGGGCGCGCCGGGCGAGTAACCCTGGGTCGTACTGCCGTAACCGAGGTCGACCAGCACTTTGAGATCGGGTTGTATCAGGTCGGCCAGCGGATTGCCGAACGGGATCCACCGCAGCGGGTCCAGCAGCGGCAGGTTGCTCTCGGGGATCATGTAGTAGGTCGTGTCGCCGTAGGTGCCCAGATCGGTGGCGCTGGAAATCTGTTGCGCCGTCAGGCTGCCGTACGTGGTGTGAATGAGAAGCATGCCTGCGTAGGCATTCAGGTCCGACAGCAAATCGATCGGATATTGGGGAAAATCGGCGAATCCGTCGTACTCGCTGGTGTACACCGTGGTCGGATACAGGTCGCTCGGGGTCGCGCCGGTGGACGTCAGGCCGAGGCTGGGAACGAAGCCACCGACGAAGCGTTCCAGAAAACCCCCGTTGGGATTGTTGGGGTCTCCCACCAGGATGAAGGACACGTCGCCGGACGGCACGTGATCCGCCGCGAGCTGCGACATCACCAGCGAGGACAGGGTCGAACTCTGCGAGTAGCCGAAAACGTCGACGTGGTTGCCGACGGCAATCTGGTGCAGGATCGCCGAGTACAGCGTGGCGACGCCCTGGGTCAATGACGTGTCGAAGCGCAGGCTGTTGACCCCGGTGATCGGGTAGAGCCCCTCCGGCGTCGTCAACGGCCACGGGGACGCACCCGCATCGAGCACCTGGACATACAGATCGTTCACGGCCCGCAGGTACACGTTGGGCGGTACGGGGATGCCGCTGGGCCCCATGATCAGCGCCACCGCGCCGGCCGGGTTCGCGCTCGACACCGACAGACCAAGGACGTTGCCCGCACCGCGCAAAGATGCGGCAACGGCGGCTTCGGCACCCGCGTAGGCGCCGGCCGCGGCGGTCAGCGTCCGCACGAATTCTCCGTGCAACGCCGCGGCGCCCGCACTGAGCGACTGGTGGGCTTGGCCGAAGCGGGAGAACAGCGCGGCGACCGCCCGCGACACCTCGTCGGCGCCCGCCGGCGCCACCGCGGTCGTCGGAGCCGCCGCGGCCGCGTTCGCCTCGGTGAGCGCCGCACCGACCCGCTCCAGATTCGCCGCCGCGGCCGCCATCAGATCCGGGCCGGTAACCAGATAAGACATCGTCTCTCCTTTTTTGCGCCGCGGCCGGAATCGATGGGGCGTCTCCGCCGGCCCGGCGCACCACTGGAGCCCCGGGCCGGCCGGGCGCCCTACCCGCACACGTGATCGCCGAACTTGATCCTATCGATCGGCCCGTATCGCGGATGGCACGCGGCGGCTAGTGGTCTCGCACGTAAGTTCGTCGGAGGTTGCTAACAGACGCCGCCGGCGGTGCCCAGTCTGCGCTGGCGGCTTCGAGACTGCGTTCAGCGCTCCTTTTTCGCCTCGACGTCGCCACCACCGCAGTCTCGGCGCCTCAGCGAACGGGGCCGACGAATTAACGGCGCAGGACGCTAGGTTCGGCTCAGGCTCACCCGCACGCCGTCGCCGATCGCGACGGCGTGCGGCCCCGGTTCGCCGAAGCCGAAGCTGGTGGCCAGGATTTCGCCGGCGATCAGGTCCCGGTGTGCCGCCGCCCAGTCGGCCCGCCCGGCGGGCACCGACATCACCACGGCGATGCGATCGGAGACGTCCAGCCCGGTCGACTTGCGCAGCTCCTGCAGCTCGCGGATCCGGTCCTTGGCCCAGCCCTCGGCCTCCAGCTCAGGGGTCACGGTGCCGTCGAGCACCACCAAGCCGGCCCCGCCGGGCAGCGCCGCGGTGAACTCCGGGTCGGCGGCCACCAGCCGTGAACTGTACTCGCCCGGTTGCAGCACCGCCGGGCCCGCGGTCAGGGTGCCGTCCGGGTTGACGACGCCCTCGCCGGCCTTGACCGCCTTGATCGCGGCCTGCACGTCCTTGCCCAGCCGCGGCCCGGCCACCCGGGCGTTCACGGTCAGCTCGAAGCGGCCGTAGGTGTCGATGGCGTCGGTCAGCTCGACGGCCTTGACGTTGAGCTCGTCGGCGATCAGGTCGGCGAACGGCTCCAGACTCTGCGGGTGCTCCACTGCCACAGTCAGTTTCGGCAGCGGCAGCCGCACCCGTAGCTTCTTGGCCTTGCGCAGCGATGACGCCGCCGAGCACACGTCGCGGACCTGGTCCATCGCGGCCACCAGGTCCGCGTCGGCGGGCGCGACGCCCGCGTCCGGCCAGTCGGTCAGGTGCACCGAGCGCCCGCCGGTCAGACCGCGCCAGATGATCTCGGTGACCGACGGCAACAGCGGAGCCGCCAGCCTCGCGGTCACCTCCAGCACGGTGTGCAGGGTGTCGACGGCGTCGGGGTCCTCCTCCCAGAACCGCGAACGCGAGCGCCGCACATACCAGTTCGTCAACGCCTCGGTGAACTGGCGCAGATGCTCGCAGGCCCGGGAGATGTCGCAGGACTCCATCTCCGCGGTGAGGTCCTCGCGCAGCACCGCCAGCTTGGCCAGGATGTAGCGGTCCAGCACGTGCGGCGAGTCGGTGCGCCAGGTACCGACCTTCGGCGCGTACAGGGCCAGGAAGCTGTAGGCGTTCCACAGCGGCAGCAGCACCTGTCGCACGCCCTCGCGGATACCCTGCTCGGTGACGATCAGGTTGCCGCCGCGCAGGATCGGCGAGGCCATCAGGAACCAGCGCATCGCGTCGGAGCCGTCCCGGTCGAACACCTCGGTGACGTCGGGGTAGTTGCGCAGCGACTTGCTCATCTTCTGGCCGTCGGACCCCAGCACGATGCCATGCGCCACACAGGTTTTGAACGCAGGGCGGTCGAACAGCGCGGTGGCCAGCACGTGCAGCGTGTAGAACCAGCCGCGGGTCTGGCCGATGTACTCGACGATGAAGTCACCCGGGTAGTGCGTCTGGAACCAATCCGCGTTGTCGAACGGGTAGTGCACCTGCGCGTACGGCATCGACCCCGAGTCGAACCACACGTCGAGCACGTCGGAGATGCGCCGCATCGTGCTGCGACCCGTCGGGTCGTCGGGGTTGGGCCGGGTGAGCTCGTCGATGTAGGGCCGGTGCAGGTTGTCCGGGCGCACCCCGAAGTCGCGCTCCAGCTCGTCCAGGCTGCCGTAGACGTCGACGCGGGGATAGGCCGGGTCGTCGGACTTCCAAACCGGAATCGGGGTGCCCCAGTAGCGGTTTCGCGAGATCGACCAGTCGCGGGCGCCCTGCAGCCACTTGCCGAACTGGCCGTGCTTGACGTGCTCGGGGTACCAGGTGATCTGCTCGTTGAGCTCCACCATGCGGTCCCGGAACTCGGTGACCGAGACGAACCACGACGACACCGCCCGGTAGATCAGCGGGTTGCGGCAGCGCCAGCAGTGCGGGTAGGGGTGCTCGTAGGTCTCGTGGCGGAGCAACACCGCGCCGTTGGCCGCGGCCGCCCCGCTCCCGTTCTTCAAGTCCCGGATGATCTGCGCGTTGGCGTCGAAGACGTGCTGCCCCTGGTAGTCCGGGACTCCTGCGTCGAAGCGGCCCTTGGCGTCGACCGGGGTGACCGGCCGGATCCCCGCCGCCTCGCAAACCGCCATGTCGTCCTCGCCGTAGGCCGGTGCCATGTGCACGATACCGGTGCCGTCCTCGGTGGTGACGAAGTCGCCGAAAAGCACCCGGAACGCATCCGGCGTGTCCATGAAGTAGGGAAAGGGCGGCACGTACCGTACCGGGAACAAATCACTGCCCCGATAGGTGCCGAGCACTTCGGGCTCTTCGCCGAGTTCCTTTGCGTAGGCGCCCAATCGGGCTTCTGCCAGCACGTACCGCCGGTCGCCCACCCGCACCTGGACATAGGTGACATCGCGATTGACGGCCACCGCGAGGTTCGACGGCAGCGTCCACGGTGTCGTCGTCCACACCAGGAGGTAGGCGCCGTCCACCGGGCCACCGATCGCCTTGAAGCCCACCGTCAGCGCGGGGTCCTGGCGGCTCTGGTAGACGTCGTCGTCCATCCGCAATTCGTGGTTGGACAAGGGGGTTTCGTCGCGCCAGCAGTACGGCAGCACCCGGTACCCCTCGTAGGCCAGGCTCTTGTCCCACAGCTGCTTGAACGCCCAGATCACCGACTCCATGTACGGCAGGTCGAGCGTCTTGTAGTCGTTGCCGAAGTCCACCCAGCGGCCCTGCCGGGTGACGTAGGCCTGCCATTCGTCGGTGTAGCGCAGCACCGACTCGCGGCAGGCGTCGTTGAACGCGGCGATGCCCATCGCGTCGATCTGCGATTTGTCGGTGATCCCCAGCTGGCGCTCGACTTCCAGCTCGGCGGGCAGCCCGTGGGTGTCCCAGCCGAAGCGGCGCTCCACCTTGTAGCCGCGCATGGTGCGATACCGCGGGACGATGTCTTTGACGTATCCGGTGAGCAGGTGCCCGTAGTGCGGCAGCCCGTTGGCGAATGGCGGGCCGTCGTAGAAGACGTATTCCGGGGCGCCGTCGCGGCGGGCGATGCTGGCGCGGAAGGTGTCGTCGCGGTCCCAGAAGTCGAGAACCTCGAGCTCGAGCGCCGGGAAGTCGGGCGCCCCGCCGGCCAGTTTGGGGTAAGCCTTGTCGGTCACGTCGCGCGTCGTCTCCTGTGCCAAACGCCGTTACAGGGACGACGCCGCGCCGGGTGCGCGAGCGCCGCGGTACCACCCCGCTTGCCGCACTTTCGCGTGGCCGCTCGTTGAAAGGCTTTGACGGGCCTACCCGTTCGGGTCTACTGGGCCGAAATGGCTGTTCTTCCGAAGGCTCCCCGGTGATGGCCGGATCGATGCCGTTGCGTCGATTCTACTCATGCACTCACGCGCGGACTTCGAGCACGCCGACGCGCCACAGCGCCGCGTACACGTGCCGCAGCGGGATGCAGAGCAGGTGGGCCGCGCCGTCGACCAGGGGGTCGCCGCCGAACGGCAGGCTGCCCAACCGGCGCGCCGCCTTCCGGGGCGCGGGCGCCGCGACCGCGTCGGTGTCGCGCACCACCGTCAGCGTGCGGACGGGCGCCGGGCTCACCACTTCGTCGTACAGGGCTGCGGTCATCATCGCCTCCTCGGGGACTTCCAAAACGAGAACTGACTGGACTGACGCGTCCCGTCCCGTTGTGGTTCCGCTCCCAGAACGCCTGGCTGGCAGGCCTATTGGCGTAGTGACAACTCAGCCGAGGATGTCGTGCCGGAGAACGGATCGGGACGAGACGAAGTTCGGACTTCGACCCGGACTATCGCTGGAACTCATGCGTCCCTCACCTCCTCGACGGTCACGACTCGTGCGGACTATCCGCACGATCAGCGCGCACGCGTGGAGTACAGAACCCGACGACCGTCGGAGACCGGCACCCCTCTCGTCAGAGTTTTGACACCACACGACGTGATCCGGTTGCCCGGAAGCCACCTGGGCTCAACCCTTAAGCCGGGAGGAGCTGTCCTGACCCGGGGCGTCTTTCGACGTTCGGGGTCAGTGGCCTGTATTCGTGTAGCCGCCTCACCTAACGAGGTGCATACCTGACCGATGATGCACGACGGGTAGGGCGCGGTCAAATTCCCGGCGTGCCGTGTTCGCGATTCTTTATGCTCCCCTTCACCTGTCCCACAGGCGTCGCCCAGCTTTATCCCGGCTGAGCAGGGCTTATGGGATCACGCGGGCGCAGCCCGTCGAACACCAGCGCGACGAGGAAGTCGGCGACCTGGGCCGCGGTGACGCCGTCGTCGGTGCTCAGCCGCCGCTGCGCCAGCTGCCCCACCAGCGCGGCCAGGCTGTGGGCCACCATCCGCGGCGGGGCGGCCACCACCTCACCGCGTTCCTGCGCCGCGAGGACGACGGATTCGATGTCGTCGACGAACCGCTCGTACATGCCGCCCAACTGCTTCTCGAATCGTTCGCCGAGCGCGTAAGGGTCGCGCAGCAGCAGCTTGATGGTGTCCTTGTCGGCCTCGAAGAACTCCAAGGTGGCTTGCGCGGCGACTTGCAGGGATACGCGCAGCGGCGCCTGATCCGGGCCGTCTGCGGCCGCGGCCAGAGCAGCGCCGACGTGGCTGCGCAGCGCGCTGTCCTCGGCCGCCGTCAGCGCGTGGAACAACTCGTCTTTGGAGTGGAAGTACCAATAGACCGAGCCGTAGGCCAGGTTCGCCCGCTGGGCGATGTCGGCGATCGTTGTCGCGTGAAAACCCTTGCGCGCGATCACTTCTTTGGCGGCCCCCAGGATCTGGTCGCGCCGCTGCGATTTGTCCTCGTCGGTGACCGCGCGGCTCCGGCGGACGCCGCCGCTCACCTGTCGACCAGACCCTCGAGGCGCCCGACGGTGTCGATGAACTCCTCGACCATGTCGAGGACGACCGCACGCGTCGGCCGGACCCGATCGAGCGATCCGACGACCTGGCCGACGAAGTAGGTGGCCAGCTCGCGGGCCCTGGAGTCGGGATGGGTGGCGGCCTTGTTGATGCGCACCTGCGACTCGGTGATCAACGCGCTCTGCAGCGGCATCCCGAGCGGGGCGGGGCTGTCGGGGCGCTCCCACTCGTCCGTCCAGGCGGTGCGCAGCATCCGGGCGGGCTTTCCGGTCATCGACCGCGACCGCACCGTGTCCGAGGAGCTGGCGGCCAGGAATTTCTCCTTGACCGCGGGGACCGTCTCGGCTTCCTCGGTGGTCAGCCACACCGACCCGCACCAGACGCCCTCGGCCCCCAGCGCCAGCGCGGCGGCGACCTGGCGGCCCCGGGCGATGCCCCCGGCCGCCAGCACCGGGACCGGCGCGACGGCGTCCACCACCTCGGGCACCAGCACCATCGTGGCGACCTCACCGGTGTGGCCGCCGGCCTCGGTGCCCTGCGCGACGATCAGGTCCACCCCCGCCGCCGCGTGCCGTTGCGCGTGCCGGGTGGTGCCCGCGAGCGCGGCGACCAGCACGTCGTTGTCGTGGGCGCGCGCGACGAGATCGGCCGGGGGCGGCCCCAGCGCGCTGGCGATCAGCCGGATGTCGTGAGCGAAGGCCACGTCGAGCAGCGGTTCGTAACCCTTGGGAGAGATGTTGAGCCCGCCGGACGGCCGGCGGGTCTGGTCGGCGGTCGCCGTGATGCCGTAGCGGGCGAGCAGATCGTCGACGAAGGCGCGGTGCTCCTCGGGCAGCAGGTCCCGGGCCTGCGCGGCGTCGATCCCGCCCCGCTCGGACCCGACGTATTTGGGCGGCAACAGCAGATCCACCCCGAAGGGCTTGCCGCCCGTCTGCTCCGCGATCCAAGTCAGCTCGTTCTCCAGGCGCTCGGGACTGTGCGCGACGGCGCCGAGAACCCCGAATCCGCCCGCATTGGTCACCGCGGCCACCACATCGCGGCAGTGGCTGAAGGCGCAGATCGGGAACTCCACGCCGAGCAGTTCGGCGGCCCTGGTTCGCATTCGCCGACGCTAAGATTTGATGACTGATAAGTCAATCTAGTTTGCGAAGGGCGGAGGATTCGGCCCTCACGACGCGTCGGATGCGGGCGGGCGGCCGTCCGGCGGCCAGCTCGCGACGCCCTCTTCCAACGGGACTTCGAGGCTGTGCAGGATCGACGCGATCATCCGCCACGCGCCGATCGCGGTGACCAACTCCAGCAGAACCTTTGTGTCGCCGTTCAATTCGCGCGCACAGGCCGCCCAGCTCGCTGCGCTGACCGCGCCGTCGCGCACCACGTCGTCGGTGGCGGCCAGCACCGCACGCTCGGCGGGCCCGAAGGAGTCGTGGTGCCGCCAGTCGCGCACCCCGAGCAGGTCGTCGGCCGGCACCCCCAGCCGGAAAGCGACCCGCCAGTGCTGCGTCCACTCGTAGTCGCAGGCGGTGAGCCAGCCGATCCGCATGATCGCCAGCTCGCGCAGGCGCGGGTCGAGGTCGCCGTGCCACAGCATCGTGGCGAGCAGGTCGTTGACAGCGCGCGCCAGCGGCGGATGGTTGAGCAGCACCTGAAAGATGCTCAACTCCGCCATGTAGTCGGGCACGGCCGCTTCGTCGGCGGCGGCTTTGGCTTCGTCGAGCGGCAGTCTGGGCACCCGGGCTGTCGTCATGGCGTGCGTACTCCCTTGTACTGGCGGGAATCCGTTGTGTTCACCGGCCATGGTATCCATCGGGTGGGTGCCGGACACAACGACGACCCGCCGGACCGGGCGGACTCGGCCGCTACCGAAACATCCTTGCGTGCAGCGGCTTTCACCGGGTCCGCAGCACGGTCGACCGGAAACCGTTGCCGCCCAACGGCCGTCCGGCGGCCACACCGAAACCTCGGCCCGCCGACCAGACATGACGGGCAGCCCGTGACATTTCGATCGATCCGGGCCGGCAACCGGTTTGCGCGTACGGTCGACGAGGTCCGATCCGCCCCCGCCCCGAAGACGGTTCGAGCCATTAATTTAACGCTTGTATAGTAACGATCAGGGTGACGGCGCGGCACGCATTGATGTGGAATACGTCACTTATGCATATCAATTCGCCGAATTGCCCACGCGGATTCCCCGAAGCACCTACCATCACGCCATCGGGCTCCCCTGGATCGCCACTTCCAGGCGCCGAACTCGCGTCTGCCCGGACCTCGCTGGGGCAGCCGGAAAGCGGCGCCGCGGCGCCCGATCACCGCTCGGCAAAGCACCGCCGATGCGGCAGTCCCCTGTTACATCGACGGGCGCTTCCCCAGGGGAACGCCCACCCAGCCGCGGAGGGCTACATCACTGTCGCACTCGTCCGCCGCACCGCGGCCCGAACCCACGAATACTGGACAACGTTGGCGCACAGCGCCTCTAGCTGCAGTTTCTACCTGATCAGGAGGCATGACAGGGGCGCGATGGTCTAATGACCGATGAGTCAGTCAAGCCGGTGCACCGGCTTGGGACACGCCTGAGGATTGTAAATTTTTTGTACGTCCGAACGATTTTTCCGCGCAGGTGAACCGAAGCCGCTACGCTTCAGATCGCGCCGAGGTCTAGCGGGAGTTTCCGGCCTTCGTAGTTGAGCGGCGTGTCTTGTGTTGTGGTGCTTGAGGTTTGTGTGATTGGGGTGTATTACCCATATATGGCGTCGATCGTGGGTAAGCGACGCGGCAAGCAGACCTATTACTACCTGGTGGAATCGGCCCGCGTGCAGGGCAAGCCGCGCATCGTGTCTCAGCAGTATTTGGGCAGCGCGGAGGAGGTGATGGCGAAGCTGTCCGAGACGCCGGCCGGGCAGCCGATCCGTAGCCAGCACAAGCAGTTCGGGGATCTGGCTGCGGTGTGGTCGATGCTGGCCCGGCTGGATGTGGCCGGCATCGTCGACGAGGTGGCGCCCCGGTACGCGAACGCGGCCGCATCGGTGGGCACCTATCTGGCGCTGGCGTGCGCGAACCGGATTGTCGACCCGTGTTCCAAGCGCGGCTTCGCCGACTGGTGGGCGACCACGGCCGGGCCGCGGTGGGTGAAGCTGGACCGGGCCGCGGTGGATCATCGCCGGTTCTGGGACGCGATGGACCGCCTCGGCCAGACCGAACTGCGTGAGATCGAGACCCGGCTGGGACGGCGGATGGTGACCGAGTTCGGGCTGGATTTGACCGGGCTGGCGTTGGACATGACCAACTTCGCCACCTTCATCGACACCGGCAACGACCGCGCGCCGATCGCGCAGCGGGGCAAGGCCAAGCAGAAACGCACCGATCTGCGGTTGGTCGGGCTGGCCCTGGTCGTCACCCGCGACGGCGGGGTGCCGGTGATCGCGCACGCCTATCCCGGGGACCGGCCCGATGTCACCCAGTTCAGCACCGTCGTCGACGAACTGGTCACCCGCTACCGGGACCTGGTCGAGCACGTGGAGTCGCTGACCGTGGTCTATGACGCCGGGCAGAACAGCGGCGACAACCATGCGGTGGTGGAGGCGCACGGGATCGGGTTCGTCGGTTCGCTGCCGCCCAGCGATCACCCCGAACTGCTGCAGATCCCGACCCGGGACTACCGGCCCGTGGACGACGACCGCTACCCCGGGCTGCGCTATGTCGACACCACCGTCACCGCGCTCGGCGTCACCCGCCGAGCGGTGCTCACCCACTCGGCGAACCTGGCGGCCAAGCAATCCCGCGGCCTGGACCAGACCCTGGCCAAGGCCCGGCGCCGCCTGGCCGAGTTGGCCGCTCGCCTCGCGCGCGGCCGCACCCGCCGCGACCGCGACCAGGTCCAGGCCGAGATCACCGCGATCTGCAAGCCCCGCTGGGTCGCCGACATCATCACCGTCACCCTGACCGGCGAGGCGCCCGCCCAGTTGAGGCTGTCCTGGCGCACCGACACCAAGGCCCGAAAGCGCATGGAAGAGCGGCTGTTCGGCAAGCGCATCCTGTTCACCAACCGCGACTGGCCGGTGCCCGACGTGGTGGCCGCCTACCGATCGCAATCCGACGCCGAATTCGGGTTCCGCCAGCTCAAGGACCCCCACGTGGTCTCGTTCAGCCCGATGCACCACTGGACTGACTCCAAGATCCGGGTGCACGTGTTCTACTGCGTGCTCGCCCTGGCCGTCGCCCACCTGATGCGCCGCCAGACCGAGCACGCCGGGCTGCACCTGTCGGTACGCGAATTGCTCGACGAACTCGTCGGCATCCAAGAGACCGTGTTGATTTACCACGACGGCAGCAAGGGACGGCCCCGCGTGCAGCGCATGCTCACCGACATGAACCCCACCCAACAGCGACTCGCCGACCTGTTCGCAATCCACCAATACGCACCCACCCGCTGACCAACAGCGCCCAACACCGCGAGTTGGGTAATACACCAGCCCTGCCCAAAAACACAACCCCACCAGGGCAAATCAGGCCGTCGCTCAACGAAGGCCGGAAACTCCCGCTAGCGGCAGGCTTCGATTGCGGGGGTCGATGGGTTGTTCGTGCGGCACTGCGATGTTCGCGGCCAGCACTGAAAATTCAACGATATTTCTCGAAGCGCTGATAAGAGCTTGCGGCAGTGATAGGAACTTCAGGATAGGCAAGGAGAGGTGAAGGACAGTGGATAGGGCAGGAGTTACTCCGGTAGCCGTCATTGGGATGGCATGCCGGCTGCCGGGGGGCATCAACTCCCCTGACCTCTTTTGGGAAGCGTTGCTGCGCGGCGACGACCTGGTCGTCGAGATCCCGGCCGACCGTTGGGACGTCGACTACTACTACGACCCGGAACCGGGTGTGCCCGGACGGTCGATGTGCAAGTGGGGCGCGTTCCTCGATGACATCGGCGCTTTCGACCCCGAGTTCTTCGGCATCTCCGAAAAAGAAGCGACTGCGATGGATCCACAGCAGCGCTTGCTGATGGAGACGGCGTGGGAGGCCATGGAGCACGCCGGCCTCACCAAGGCCACCATGGCCGAGGCCACCGGCGTGTTCGTCGGATACAACTACAGCGACTACGAATTCGTGTCGGCGGCCACCGACGCGTTCGACGGACCCTACGGAACGCCGGGCACCATCTCCTGCATGGCTTCCGGGCGCATCGCCTACGCCCTGGGGGTGCACGGACCGGCCGCGACCATCGACACCGCGTGCTCGTCCGGCCTGTTCGCCGTGCACCAGGCCTGCCGCAGCCTCGCCGACGGCGAGAGCGACCTCGCCTTCGCCGGCGGCGTCAACGTGCTGCTCGAACCGCGCAGGTCGGTGTCCGCGTCGGCCGGCGGCATGCTGTCGGGGACCGGGCACTGCCACGCCTTCGACAGCAAGGCGGACGGCTTCGTGACCGGCGAGGGTTGCGTGGTGCTGCTGTTCAAGCGCCTGGCCGATGCGCAGCGCGACGGCGACCGGATCCTGGCGGTGATCCGTGGCACGGCCGCCAACCAGGACGGCCACACCATGAACATCACGATGCCGTCGGCGGAGGCGCAGGCCGCGGTGTACCGCGCGGCCCTGACCGCATCCGGGGTGGACCCCAGCACCGTCGGCATGGTCGAGGCGCACGGCACCGGCACGCCGGTCGGTGACCCGATCGAGTACTCCAGCCTCGCCGAGGTCTACGGCGTCGACCAACCGTGCGTGCTCGGCGCCGTCAAGACCAACTTCGGACACACCCAGGCCGCCGCCGGCGCGCTGGGCATGATGAAAGCGGTGCTCGCCCTCCAGCACGGCGTCGTTCCCAAGAACCTGCACTTCGAGACCCTGCCCGCCGAGATGGCCCAGATCGAGACCGGCCTGTTCGTGCCGCAGGAGACCACGCCCTGGCCGACCAACGGTGGCCAACCGCGGCGGGCGGCGGTGTCGGCGTACGGCATCTCCGGCACGAACGTGCACGCCATCGTGGAACAGGCCCCCGAGACCACTTCACGAAACGGCGCGGTGATCGACACCCGCCACGACGGCGCCCTGCTCTACCCGCTGTCGGCCTCGTCGGCCGAGGGGCTGCGCGAGACCGCCCGGCGGCTCGCCGACTGGGTCGAGGCCCACGCCTCGGAGCTGACGCCGGCGGACCTGGCCTACACCCTCTCCCGCCGGCGTGGGCACCGCCCGGTGCGGACGGCCGTGCTGGCCGGCACCAACGCGCAGCTGGTCGAGGCGCTGCGTGAGGTCGCCGACGGCGACACCCCCTACCAGGAGGCGGCCGGCAAGGACGACAAGGGCCCCGTGTGGGTGTTCTCCGGCCAGGGCTCGCAGTGGGCGGCGATGGGTGCCGACCTGCTGGCCAACGAGCCGGTGTTCGCCGCGACCATCGCCGAGCTGGAGCCCCTGATCGCCGACGAGTCCGGATTCTCGGTGACCGAGGCGCTCACCGCGCCCGAGAAGGTGACCGGGATCGACCGGGTGCAGCCGACGCTGTTCGCCGTGCAGGTCGCGCTGGCCGCGACGATGAAGTCCTACGGTGTGCGGCCCGGCGCGGTGATCGGCCACTCGATGGGCGAGTCGGCCGCGGCCGTGGTCGCCGGGGCGCTCTCGCTGCAGGACGGGGTGCGCGTCATCTGCCGGCGCTCCAAGCTGATGACCACGATCTCCGGCAACGGTGCGATGGCCTCGGTGGAGCTGCCCGCCCAGCAGGTGCTCTCGGAGCTGATGGCCCGCGGTGTCGACGACGCCGTGGTGGCCGTGGTGGCCTCCCCGCAGTCCACCGTGATCGGCGGGGCGACCGAGACGGTCCGCGAGCTCGTCGCGGCGTGGGAGCAGCGTGAGGTGATGGCCCGCGAGGTGGCCGTCGACGTGGCGTCGCACTCGCCGCAGGTCGACCCGATCCTCGACGAGCTGTACGAGGTCCTGGCCGACATCGAGCCGTTGACTCCCGAGATTCCGTACTACTCGGCCACCTCGTTCGACCCCCGCGAGGAGCCGTACTGCGACGCCAACTACTGGGTGGACAACCTGCGCCACACGGTGCGGTTCTCCGCGGCGGTGCAGGCGGCGCTCGAAGACGGCTACCGCGTCTTCGGGGAGCTCGCACCGCACCCGCTGCTGACCCACGCCGTCGACCAGACCGCCAAGAGCCTGGACATGACGGTGGCCGCCCTCGCCGCCATGCGGCGCGAGCAGCCGCTGCCCCGGGGTATGCGCGGCTTCGTGGGCGACGTGTACTCCACCGGCGCCGCAGTCGACTTCTCGGTGCTGCACCCCGACGGCCACCTGGTGGATGCCCCGCTGGCGTCCTGGACGCACCGGACGCTGCTGCTGAGCCGCGACGGCCACAGCTCGCGCGCCCTGCGCTCCAGCGTCGCGGTGCACCCGCTGATGGGCCAGCACGTGCGCCTGCCCGAGGAGCCCGAGCGCCACGTGTGGCAGGCCGAGATCGGCACCGCGGTGCTGCCCTGGCTGGCCGACCACCAGGTCCACGGAACGGCCACGCTGCCGGGTGCGGCCTACTGCGAGATGGCGCTGGCCGCGGCCCGCACCGTGTTCGGCGAGACGGCGGGGGTCCGCGACGTCCGCTTCGAGCAGATGCTGCTCCTGGACGAGGAGACCCAGGTCAGCCTGACCGCGACCGCGGAGGCCCCCGGCGCGCTGAACTTCTCGGTGGAGACCACCGACGAGGGCATGCAGGTGCGGCGCGCCAGCGCGGTCCTGTTCGACGTGCTCGACGAGGAGGAGCACCCGCAGGCACAGGACATCGACGCCCTGCTGGCGGCCCACCCGAGCCACCTGGAAGGCGCCGACCTTCGCAACGCGATGGACATGTGCGGCATCCAGTACGGTCCGGCCTTCACCGGCCTGGCCGCCGCGCACACCGCCGAGGGCACCGGCACCACGGTGCTGGCCGAGATCGGGCTGCCCAGCGTGATCCGGACGCAGCAAACCAGCTACGGCGTGCACCCGGCGCTGCTGGACGCCTGCTTCCAGTCGGTGGCCGCTCACCCCAGCGTCGCGAACGCCAGCTTCGGCGGCCTGCTGCTGCCGCTCGGCGTGCACCAGCTGCGCGTCTACGGTCCCGTCCACACCGCCCGCTACTGCTACTCGCGGGTGACCGCGGCGACCGGCGGTGCCGTCGAGGCCGACCTCGACCTGCTGGACAAGCACGGCGCCGTCCTGCTGACGGTGCGGGGGCTGCAGATGGGCACCGGCTCGGCGCCGGGCAGCGAGCGCGCCCGCGTGATGAGCGAGCGGCTGCTGACCGTCGAGTGGCAACAGCGGTCGCTGCCCGACGTGGCCACCGCCGAGCCCGGAGCGTGGCTGCTGATCAGCACCTCCGATGCCGCGGACCTGGTGGCGGCGTCGTTCACCGACGCGATGAAGCTGCACGACACGGAGTGCACGACGATGTCGTGGCCGCAGGACGCCGACCACGCCGCCGTCACCGAGCGGCTGCGCAACCAGATCGGCAACGGCGGGTTCACCGGCGTCGTCCTGCTGACCGCGCCGCCCAACGGCGCCACCGACGCGGAAAGCGCCTCCCGGGGCGGCGAGTACGTCCGTCACCTGGTGCGCATCATCCGCGAGCTGCCCGAGATCGAGGGCGAGGCGCCACGGCTCTACGTCGTGACCCGCAACGCGCAGACGGTGCTCTCCGACGACCGGCCCAACCTCGAGCAGGGCGGCCTGCGCGGCCTGCTGCGCGTCGTCGGGGCCGAGCACCCGCACCTGCACACCACCCACATCGACGTCGACGACAACACCGACGCCGAGCAGGTGGTTCGCCAGTTGCTGCTGGTCGGCCCGGAAGAGGACGAGACGGCGTGGCGCAACGACGAGTGGTACACCGCACGGCTGTGCCCCTCGCCGCTGCGGCCCGAGGAGCGCCAGACCACGATCGCGGTCCACGAGAGCGACGGCATGCGCATGCAGATCCGCATGCCGGGCGACCTGCAGAGCATGGAGTTCGCCGCCTTCGACCGGGTTCCGCCGGGGCCCGGGGAGATCGAGGTGGCGGTCACCGCGTCGAGCATCAACTTCGCCGACGTGCTGCTCGCGTTCGGCCGCTACCAGAGCCTGGACGGGATCCTGCCGCAGCTGGGCACCGACTTCGCCGGCGTCGTGACCGCCGTCGGTCCCGACGTGACCAACCACAAGGTCGGCGACCACGTCGGCGGCATGTCCCCCCACGGCTGCTGGGCCACGTTCGTCACGTGTGACGCGCGCCTGGCCACCAAGCTGCCCGAGGGCATGACCGACGCGCAGGCGGCCGCGGTGACCACCGCGCACGCCACCGCCTGGTACGGCCTGACCGACCTGGCCCGCATCAAGGCCGGCGACAAGGTGCTGATCCATTCCGGCACCGGCGGTGTCGGGCAGGCGGCCATCGCGATCGCCCGCGCCGCGGGTGCGGAGATCTTCGCCACCGCCGGCAGCGAGGGGCGTCGACAGTTGTTGCGCGACATGGGCATCGAGCATGTGTATGACTCGCGCAGCATCGAGTTCGCCGACCAGATCCGTCAGGACACCGACGGCTACGGCGTGGACATCGTGCTCAACTCGGTGACCGGTGCCGCGCAGCTGGCCGGGCTCAAGCTGCTGGCCCTGGGTGGCCGGTTCGTCGAGATCGGCAAGCGTGACATCTACGGCGACACCAAGCTGGGTCTGTTCCCCTTCCGGCGCAACCTCGCGTTCTGGGGCGTCGACCTGGGCCTGATGTCGGTCAGCCACCCGCATCAGGTCAGCGAGATCCTGAGCACGGTGTACCGGTTGACCGCCGAGGGCGTGCTGCCGATGCCGGAGAGCACGCACTACCCGCTCGCCGAGGCGGCCACCGCGATCCGGGTGATGAGCGCTGCCGAGCACACCGGCAAGCTCATCCTCGACATCCCGCAGGCCGGGCGTAGCAGCGTCGTGCTGCCGCCCGAGCAGGCACCGGTGTTCCGGCGCGACGGCTCCTACATCATCACCGGCGGTCTGGGCGGCCTGGGGCTGTTCCTGGCCGAGAAGATGGCCGCGGCCGGCGCGGGCCGCATCGTCCTGAGCTCGCGCTCGGAGCCGACGCAGAAGGCGCTTGAAACGATCGAGCTCGTCCGAGCGATAGGTTCTGACGTGATCGTGGAATGCGGCGACATCGCCCACGCCGACACCGCGGAGCGGCTGGTGGCCACGGCGACGTCCACGGGGCTTCCGCTGCGTGGCGTGTTGCACGCGGCGGCGGTGGTCGAGGACGCCACCTTGCTCAACATCACCGACGAGTTGCTCGACCGCGACTGGGCGCCCAAGGTGTACGGCGCCTGGAACCTGCACCAGGCCACCACTGGCCAGTCTCAGAAAGCGGAGCTGGACTGGTTCTGTCTGTTCTCCTCGGCGGCGGCCCTGCTGGGCTCGCCGGGCCAGGGCGCCTACGCCGCGGCCAACAGCTGGCTGGACGCCTTCACCCAGTGGCGGCGCACCCAGGGGCTGCCGGCCACCGCGATCGCGTGGGGTGCCTGGGCCGAGATCGGCCGCGGTGCCGACTTCGCCGAGGGCAGCGGCGCGGCGATCACGCCGGACGAGGGCGCCTACGCGTTCGAGTCGCTGCTGCGCCACGACCGGGCGTACACGGGCTACACCCCGCTCGTCGGGACCCCGTGGATCGCGTCCTTCGCCGAACGCAGCAAGTTCCTCGAGCTGTTCAAGACGGCCGGCGAACAGCGTTCGGGTTCCAGCAAGCTGCGCGCCGAGCTGGCCGAGCTGCCGCTCGAGGAGTGGCCAACCCGGTTGCGGCGTCTGCTCTCCGAGCAGATCGGGCTGATACTGCGTCGCAACATCGATGTGGACCATCCGCTTTCGGAATACGGCCTCGACTCGTTGGGCAACCTGGAGTTGCGGACGCACATCGAATCTCAAACGGGGGTACGGATCACCTCTGCCGATATCACGACCGTGCGGGGTTTGGCAGATCACCTGTTCGACAAGCTGGCGCCCAAAGAGGATGCACCGGCGTGACGGAGATCTGGACGGCAAAGTGGCCCGGTTTTCAGGAGTTGGAACAGAGGAGGGAAACGTGTTCATAGGTGGAGGCACCGAGCACGACAGCCTGCGGGTGGGGAACGCCTACGACTGGGACCTGAACGGGGGCTCAGTCGTGACGTGGCAGCCAACGCCTGGTTCGCTCGCGAAGGCCCGGCAGGCGCCGGTCAGCCAGGTGCCGGCGAGCTCGATGCAGGTCGGCCACCTTCGCGGCTACGTGGAGTTCAAGGAGAAGGGGCTCGACTACTCGCGGGCCGTCATGGGCTCCTGGGACGTTCCCGGCCGTTGCGACATCCGCGCGATGACCTACGTCATCAACGCGCACCTTCGTCGCCACGCGACCTACCACAGCTGGTTCGAGTACAACGGGCCCAAGGACATCGTCCGGCACACCATCGAGAACCCGCGCGACATCCAGTTCGTCGCCAAGCAATACGGTGAGATGACGCAGCCGGAGTGGGAAGAGCACGTCCTGGCGACGCCGGACCCGCTGCAGTGGGACTGCTTCCGTTTCGGCATCGTCCAGTACGACGAGCGCTTCGCGTTGTACGCCGTGGTCGACCACCTGCACTGCGACCCGATGCTGATCGCCGGGCTGTACGTCGAGATCCTGATGAACTACACCGCGATCCTGGAGGGCAAGGCGCCGGTCACCCTGCCGCCGGCGGCCAGCTACGACGACTTCTGCCTGCGCGAGGCGCAGACCGTGTCGTCCATGACGTTGGACTCCCCCGAGGTGCGCAAGTGGATCGAGTTCGCCGAGGCCAACGGCGGCACCCTGCCCGACTTCCCGCTGCCATTGGGTGACCAGTCGATCCCGTGCGGCGGGGACGTGCACGCGGTGCAGTTGCTGGGGCCGGAGCAGACGGCGCAGTTCGAGGCCCTGTGCCAGAAGGCGGGTGCCCGGTTCAGCGGCGGCCTGTTCGCCTGCGCCGCCCTGGCTCACCACGAATTGTCCGGTGCGGACACGTATTACGGGCTCACGCCGACCGACAAGCGCAAGAGCCCGGCGGATTTCATGACGGTGGGTTGGTTCACCGGTGTGGTGCCGTTCACGGTGCCCATCAACCCCAACTCGTTCGGGGAGACCGCCCGCGCCGCGCAGGAATCCTTCGACGCGAACATGGAATGCGCGAACGTCCCGTTCGACAAGGTGCTGGAACTGGCCCCGTGGCTGCGCAAGTACGGGCCGCAGTTCACCATGATGAGCTACATGGACGCGGGCCTGCCTCCCCTGTCCGCGATCGTGGCCACCGCGCTGGACGGGGTGAACGCGACCGCGTTCACCGACGGCCGCAGCCCGGCCTACATGTACTCGACGGTGTTCCGGCTGTTCGACGAGGTTTCCATCATGGTCTCCTTCCCGAACAACCCGGTCGCCCGCGAGTCGGTGATCCGCTACACGGACGCGCTGAAGTCGGCGTTCGACAAGGTCGTCGCGGGCAGCCTGGCCGAGATTCCGGCCCGCGCCGCCAGGTGAGGCCCGCCAGGCCCCACAAGCCCACGCGCGCAAGGTAACCGATACCAGCGATGAAAGCTGTCCTGGCCGTCCACGGCACCCGTGGCGATGTCGAACCCTGCGCCGCGGTTGCCCTGGAGTTGCGGCGCCGAGGACACGAGGTGCGGATGGCGGTGCCGCCCAACCTGATCGGGTTCGTCGAGTCCGTAGGGCTGTCGGCCGTCGCCTATGGTCCCGATTCGCACACGCAGCTGGACGAGGAAGTGTTCAGGCACTTTTGGCGGGTCCAGAATCCGGTCAACGTGTTGCGGCCGGGCGCGGAGTACCTGACGCGGGGTTGGGCGGAGATGAGCACGACGCTGGTGTCGCTGGCCGAGGATGCCGACGTGATCGTGTCGGGGCAGACCTATCAGGGCGTCGTTGCGAATATCGCCGAGTACTACGGCATTCCGATGGCCGCCATGCATCACTTCCCGCACCGGGTCAACGGCCACCTCGTTCCGTACGTGCCCGGGCCGCTGATCCGTACGACGATGCGGGCGCTCTACGGGATGTACTGGTGGATGACCAAAGACGCCGAAGACACCCAGCGCCGAGCATTGGGCCTACCGAAGACGTGGCGCTCGTCGGCCAGGCGGATGATCGACGACGGAGCGCTGGAGATCCAGGCCTACGATGCGGTCTACTTTCCGGGCCTCAGCGAGGAATGGAACAGCCGGCGTCCTTTCGTGGGCCAGCTGACGCTGGAGCAGCCGACGGCGTGCGACGACGAGGTCGCGTCGTGGGTCGCGGCGGGCACACCGCCGATCTACTTCGGATTCGGCAGTATGCGGGTCGAATCGCCCGCCGACGCGGTCGCGATGATCGGCGACGTCTGCGCGCAGCTGGGCGAGCGGGCGCTGATCTGCGCCGGGGTCACCGATTTCGGCGACGCACCGCACCGTGACAACGTCAAGGTGGTCCGTGAGGTCAATCATGCGGCCGTGTTCCCGTCCTGTCGCGCGGTCGTCCATCACGGCGGCGCGGGAACCACGGCCGCGGGCATGCGGGCCGGCGTGCCCACGCTGGTCCTGTGGATCGGCGCCGAACAGCCGGCCTGGGCACTGCAGGTCACGACGCTCAAAGTCGGCAAGGCGCGGCGCTTCGCGGGAGTGACCAAGAAGTCGCTGCTCAAAGACCTGCGCACCGTCCTGGCTGGAGACTACGTCGCGCGTGCCCGCCAGATCGCCGACCGCATGACACCGGCCAAGGTCAGCGTGACCACCACCGCCGACCTGCTCGAGGACGAAGTCCGGAGGCACCACCTGATCGCGGCGGGCTCCGGCGGAACGACGCGGTAGCGGAGGCGCCGACTCAGGCGCCGATTCAGGCGAAGCCCGTCCCCTGGGCCAGCATGACGACGCCCAGCACGCCGGCGCCGACGACCAGGATCCGCCGGCTGTGGGTGCGCATCCATCGGTGCGCCCGCAGCGTGATCGCCTCGGTCCGCGCGGGCGCCACCAGGTAACTGACGAGCGGAATCTCGACCAGCACCAGCGTCACCGCGGTGAACGTGACGGCCGCGCCCAGTTGCGTGCCGAACGCGGCCCCGGAGGCCAGGATGGCCGTCAGCGCCGCCAGGTACTGCACGGGCGGGGTCGCCTGCCCCAGGCCGACCACGAACGCCACCCACGGATTGCCGCCACCGAGCGTGTCGCGGGCGCGCGAGACCAGTTGGGAGAACGCCGTCGGGGTGCTCGACTGCGGCGGCGGCGCGACCGGTCCCCCGGCGGGTACCGGCACCCGGGCCGGCCTGCGCATCGCGCCCACCGCGGCGACCGACAGGACGAGCACGCCGACGACGATCTGGACGTGCCCGCCGGTGAGACGGGCCATCGTCGCCGTCATGTCGTGCACCAGGCCGGGCAACGCGTCGCGCAGAACCAGCAACGCGGTCAGGCCAGCAACCACGCCCGTTGTCATGCCGCCGAGCCAGAACGCAAACAGATTGAGCAACGGCCGTGGCCGCGAGACCAACAGGATGGCGATACCCATGCGCACCGGGTCGGGCGCCGTGACCAGCGCCATCCACAGCACGAAGCCCCACATGACGGCAAACGCTACGCGATTGTACCGGGCCGCACCGGGCAACCGGAAAATCGATGCGCGACGGCCGGCCCGGCTAATATCACATCCAGATCACGATCACCTCGCGGATCGCGATCCCCCGACGTGGATCGATATCGAATTGTAGGGTTGTTGCGTGTCAAGCCGTACTGGTTCTCATGATGCGGCGAAACCCGGGGGGCTGTTCGACCACCTAGGCGATTTCGTCATACGGCGACCGCTCGTGGTCATCGCCGGCTGGATCATGTTCGCCGGCGCCCTGGCGCTGATATTTCCCCCGCTTCCGGTACAGGCAGCCAAGCAGGAGCAAAAGCCCCTGCCGGACGACGCCCCGACCGTGATCGTGGGCCACGAGATGCAAAAGGCCTTCCACGAGATCGGCGGGGGCTCCGAGGCGCTGATCATCTTGGTCGACGAGAGGGGCCTGACACCCGCCGACGAGGACACCTACCGCAAACTCATCGACACGCTGCAGCACGACGAGCAGGACAAGCAGGCCAAGATAGCCGTCCAGGACGTCCTGAAAGTGCCGGAGATGCGCGAGCTCCTGGCCAGCAAGGACGGCAAGGCCATCAACTTGCCGGTCAGCTTCCCCGGCGAGGCCATGGCGCCCGCGACGCTGGCGGCGTATCGCCACGTCAAGGAGATAGCCCAGCAGGTCACGAAGGGCACCACGCTCACCGCCTACCTCAGCGGGCCGCTCGCGAGCATCGCCGACATCACCGCGATGACCGAAGAGGACGCGCACTTCATCGAGATCTCGACGGTGATCTGCGTGCTGGTCATCTTGTTCGTGATCTA
The DNA here is from genome assembly GCF_045809005.2 of Mycobacterium cajalii. Taxonomy (NCBI): domain Bacteria; kingdom Bacillati; phylum Actinomycetota; class Actinomycetes; order Mycobacteriales; family Mycobacteriaceae; genus Mycobacterium; species Mycobacterium cajalii. The sequence goes on along the minus strand of NZ_CM141436.1, from coordinate 2,564,772 downwards.
CCGCAACGTGGTCACCATGTTGGTGCCGTTGGCCAACATCGGTGCATCTATCGGGACCACCCAGGGCGTGTTGTCCGGGCTCGTCGGCGCGGGCCTGCCGTTCAACCTGGAAAGCATGATCCTGATGAGCGCGGTCATGCTCGGTGCGGGAACGGACTACGCGGTCTTTCTGATCAGCCGCTATCACGACTATGTGCGGCACGGCCAGACGTCGGACGAAGCGGTCAAGAACGCGTTGATGTCGATCGGGAAGGTCATCGCCGCGTCGGCGGCCACGGTCGCAGTCACCTTCCTCGCGATGGTCTTCACCAAGCTGCAGGTGTTCTCGGCCGTCGGCCCGGCGATCTCCATCGCCATCGTCATCGCGTTGTGCTCCGCGGTGACGCTGATGCCGGCCCTGCTCGTCCTGGCGGGACGCCGCGGCTGGATCAAGCCCCGCCGCGAGTTGACCACCCGCATGTGGCGGATCACCGGAACGCGGGTGGTGCGCCGGCCGCGAATCCATCTGGTGGGCAGCCTGGTGGTGCTCGTCGCCCTCGCCAGCTGCACCAGCGTGATGCGCTTCAACTACGACGACCTCAAGACGATGCCGGCCTCCGTCGACAGCTCCCAGGGCTACGCGGCGATGAACCGCCATTTTCCGATGAACGCCATGACCCCGATGATGTTGTTCGTCCAGTCCTCCCACGACCTGCGCACCCCGACCGCCCTGGCCGACCTCGAGCAGGTCGCCAACCGGGTGAGCCAACTACCCAACGTCACCATGGTGCGGGGCCTGACGAGGCCCAATGGTGAACGGCTGGAACAGATGAAGCTGTCCTGGCAGGCCGGCGAAGTCGGCGGCAAGCTCGACGAGGCATCCGGCCAGATCGCCAACCACGGCGACGACCTCGACAAGCTGGTCAACGGCTCCAACCAGCTGGCCGATGCCCTGGCCCAGCTTCGGGACCAGGTCACCGGCACCGTGTCGAGTCTGAGCGGAGTGGTCGGGACGCTGACGTCCATGGAGCAGATGCTGGGCGGTGACAAGGCCATCGCCGCGCTCGACCAGGGGTCCACCTACACCGGGCAGATGAAATCACTCGGCGACAACCTCGGCGCGTCCACCGCGCACGCCGAGAACACGGCCCAGTGGGCCGGCCCGATGCTGGCGGCGCTCAACGACAGCCCGGAATGCAACTCCGACCCCGGCTGTATGCAGTCGCGCGCCGGGTTGGCGGCCCTGGTCGCGGCCGACAACGACGGCACCCTGAACTCGCTGAAGATCATGTCCCGCAATCTGCAGTCGGCCCAGAAGGCGGCGACCATCGGCCAGACGCTGGACACCGTGCAGCAGACGCTGACGCAGGCATCCAGTGCCATGAAGACGATCAAGGGCCTACAGGCCACGATGGCGCAGGCGCAACAGGGCTCCACCATGCTGGCCGACGGCAGCCGGGCGATCGCGGGCGGTGTGAAGGCGTTGGTCGAGCAGACCAGGAAGCTGGGCACCGGACTCAACGAGGCGTCGCAATTCCTGCTGAACATGAAGCAGGACGCCGACACGCCGTCGATGGCCGGGTTCAACCTGCCCCCCCAGATCACGACCAGGGACGAGTTCAAAAAGGGCGCCCAGATATTCCTCTCGCCGGACGGTCACGCGGCCCGCTATTTCATCCAGAGTGCGCTGAACCCGTTCACCACCGAGGCGATGGATCAGGTCAACACGATCGAGAAGGCGGCCCGCTCCGCCCTGCCGAACACCGAGCTGGCCGATGCCAAGGTGTCGGTGGTCGGAGTTCCGACCGGGCTCAGGGACACTCGTGACTACTACAACCACGACATCAACTTCATCGTCATCGCGACGATCCTCATCGTGTTCCTGATTCTGGTCGGTCTGCTGCGGGCCATCGTCGCGCCGCTGTACCTCATCGGCTCGGTGCTGCTCTCCTACATGTCCGCGATGGGCCTCGGCGTGCTGGTGTTCCAGATATTCATGGGCCAGAACCTGCACTGGAGCCTTCCCGGCCTGTCCTTCATCCTGCTGGTCGCGATCGGCGCCGACTACAACATGCTGCTGATCTCGCGGATCCGCGACGAGTCACCGCACGGGGTGCGCGTCGGGGTCATCCGCACCGTGGGCTCGACCGGTGGCGTGATCACCTCGGCGGGGCTGATTTTCGCCGCCTCCATGTTCGGCTTGATGAGCGCCAGCATCTACACGATGCTCGAGGCCGGCTTCATCCTCGGCATGGGGATTCTGATCGACACGTTCGTGGTGCGCACCATCACGGTGCCGGCGCTGGCCGCGATGATCGGCCAGAAGAACTGGTGGCCGTCGAACCTCGGAAAGACTCCCGCGCAGGTGGTCGCGGCGTACGAGACCAAGCAGCGCCAGCTGGAGCAGATTTCCGAACAACTGGTCCGGATGAAGGTCATTCCCAGCCCCAGAACCCACGTCCCGGCGCCTGCGCCGCAGGCAAATGGTCATGCACCGGGGGCGCACAAGGCGTCCAAGGGCGATCGATCGACCGCGCATGTCCCCAACCACGCACTCCCCCTGTTCGACCTCAGCGGCATGTCCACGCAACTGACCGATGACCTGGTCGAACCGACACGTGATGCGGTGTCCGCCAACGGCCGCCGCAACGGCAACCACAAGCGCAGAGTCGACCGCTATCTGGGCCACTCGTTGCCGCTGTTCGGCCCGGACGTCCTGTCGCACGCGCTCGTCAGCGTGGGAACGAACGGGCATGCCAACGGGAGCAACGGGAAACACCGCACGGCCGATGCCGAGCAGGCAGGCGACCAGGACGAGTCGCTCCCGCTGTTCGGCCCCGACGGACGGTGACGAAGGACTAGGAGCGTGGGTCAGTATTGGGATTTGAAGAAACCCGCAAAATCGCGAGGGCCTGAGATCGCCGCTGACGAACGAAAACAGGCCGGTCCACCAAATCTAGCCAGCGCGGATTCCGAAGTTTCACCTGCGGAACCCGCGATTGGGATTACTGACCCACGCTCCTAGGCGTCTAGCCTGGTGAACTCGTCCTGCCGGTAGAGCTCGACGCACTGCGAGCGCCTGATCTTGCCGCTCGTGGTGATGGGGATCGCGCCGGGCGAGACGAGCACAAGATCGGCTACCCGCAGCCCGTGAGACTTCGAAATCGCCGACGTGACTTCACGTTTGACCACGCGGAGCCTGTCCGTCGCCTCTTCGTCGGACTCGCCCTTCTTCTTGAGTTCGATGATGGCGACCAGCTTTTCGACGCCCTTGTCCGGGATGGCGATCGCCGCGCAGCGCCCGGGCGTGACCTCCTGGATGGTGGCCTCGATGTCGTCGGGAGAGTGGTTGCGCCCGTAGACGATCAGCAGGTCCTTGATGCGGCCGACGATGAACAGCTCGCCGTCGGAGAAGAAACCCGAGTCCCCGGTGCGCAGCCACGGGCCCTCGGGGGTGCCTTCGGAGGGGTTCTTGATGCGGGCCCCGAACGTGGCGGCGGTATCTTCGGGTTTGCGCCAGTAGCCCGAAGCCACGTTGCCGCCGTGCACCCAGATCTCGCCGACTGTTCCGTCGGGGCATTCGTGGCAGGTCTCGGGGTCGACGGCGCGGACCAGCATCGATTTCGGGACACCGTAGCTGATCAGCGGTGTGCCGCTTCCGGTTGCGCAGCGCTGCGCTTGGCCGGCGGGCAGCTTCTCGGAGTCGAAGTGCACGGTTTCGGGGGGATCGCCCACGTTCCGGGTCGCGATGTACACGGTGGCCTCGGCCATGCCGTAGGACGGCCGCAGGGCCGCGGGATTCAGATTGAACGGGGCGAACCGGTCAGCGAATTGCTTGAGTGTTTTCGGCTGCACGCGTTCGCTGCCGTTTTGGATGGTGTGGACGCCCCCGAGGTCAATCCCGGCCATGTCCGCGTCAGATGTCTTGCGCGCGGCCACCTCGAACGCGAAGTTCGGCCCTCCCGAAAATGTGGGGCCGTCGCCGGCCATCAGGTGCAACCACCGGGCGGGTCGCTGCAGGAATGCAACCGGGCTGGTGAGCACGCTGGGCGCCCCCACCAGAATCGGCATGACTATTCCCAGCAGCAGCCCCAGGTCGTGGTAGAACGGCAGCCACGACACCGCGGTGAGTCCCGGTGGGGCCACTCCCCCGTCGAGAGCGAAATAGTCGGCCATGATCTGCTCGAAGTTGGTGAAGACGTTCTTGTTGGAGACCGTCACCCCGGCCGGTGTGCGGGTGGAACCCGACGTGTACTGCAGGTAGGCGGTTTCGGAGTGTTCGGCGGGGGCGCGGCGCGATCCGGGCCGCGGACCGCTCGGCCGCGAATCCAGGTCCAGCCGGTCGACTTCGACGATCGAGGGCGCCGATCCGCCCTCCTGCGCCCGGGCGTACGGGCTGACGTGGTCGACGACGCCCGAGGTGGTCAAAAGGACGGTGGGGGTGGTGTCGGCCAGCACCGACGTGGTGCGCTCGTCGTGGGGGCCGCCGTAGGGCACCGACAACGGGACCGCTATGAGCCCGGCCTGCAGCGCGCCGAGAAAGCTGATGAGGTAGTCGGGGCTCTGCGGGGCCAGGATCACGGCCCGATCACCCTTGGACCCGTGATCGAGCAACTGGGCGGCGAGATTGGATACCCGCCGATAAAGCTGCGACCACGTCAGCGGTATCGCGACGCCGTCCCAATCCTGGTCGTAATCGAGAAACGTGAACGCCGTGTCATTGGGCTGCAGGCTCGCACGTTCGCGCAGCACCGCGGGGATGGAGGACTGGACCACGGGATGAGGTTACCTTCGTGACGGGCCGTTGCGGCCGAGACTGGCAAGCTGTCAGAGTACCAATATGTCGCGGCGGCGGGGCGCAATCCCGAAGCCCTGCGTATTGCGGCGCCGGTCAACTACCCTGATCGCGGTGGACAACCGGCTCGCTCACATGGATCAGGCCTCGTTCCTGGGTCTGCGGGCGCTTGGCTATGGCGCGCTCGTGCAGTTCAGCTGGATCTACAACCGCCCCGTGGATATGGACGGATTGCGGCGATTCAACCGCAACCTCGGATACGGGCTGCTGGGGCGACGTGTCGAACGGTCACCGATCCCGTTTGCGCGCGACCGGTGGGTGATCTCCCGCGGTCCGGCCGACATCGACGTCGCCGAGACACCGCGTCCGCGCTCCGAAATCAGCGCCTGGACGCATGAGCGCGCGAGGCTGCCGCTGGACCCCGAATACGGACCCAGCTGGCATCTCGGTGTGCTGCCCCTGCAGGACGGTGGCACCGCTGTCACCCTGGTGACCTCGCACACGCTCGTCGACGGGCTCGGGATCTTGCAGGCGATCGGCGATGCGGCCCACGGCCGGACTCGCTACCTGGGCTATCCCCTCCCCCGGTCCCGTACCCGCCGGCGGGCCGTGCTGGAAGACGGCAAGGCGTTCCTCGCCTCGGCGCCGGAACTGGGGCGGGCGGTGGCCGCGACGGTGCGCATCGCCCGGAAACGGCGCCACGACGTCGCCGCCTCGATCGCGTCGGCGCCCCCCTCGCCGCGGGGAACCGGCGACGACAAGCCCGTCACGGTGCCCGCCCTGACCGCCTATGTCGATCTGGCCGAGTGGGACGGACGCGCGAAAAGCATTGGCGGCAACGGGTACACGCTCTTCGCGGCGTTCGCGGGCCGGCTCGGCGCCCGGCTGGGGCGCATCTGCGACGACGGAACGGTCACCCTGTCGTTTCCGGTCAGCAACCGCACCGAGGACGACACGCGGGGAAACGCCTTGGTGTTCCCGGTGATCTCCGTCGATCCGGCGAACCTGGCCTCCGATCTCACCGAGGTGCGGCTCAAGTTCAAGCAGGCCTTCGCCGACCTGGCCGAGACCACCGAGGAGTTGTTGGCGCCACTGCCGCTGACGTCGCTGACGCCGAAATGGGTGGCGCGCCGTGCGGCGGGCATGGGCCTGGGCACCGCGGACCTTCCCATCGGCTGCTCCAATGTCGGGGACACCGACCCGGTGGTGAACCGGCCCGACGGCACCGAGGCTGACTACGCATCGGGACGACTGATCGAACCGGGCATCAACAAGCACACCCTGGAGCGCATGGGCGGTCAATTGTTCGTGGTGTCCGGGCGCAGCTGCGGAAAACTGTGGATTTCGGTCAACGCCTATCTGCCCGGGCGCAACAACTCCCTGGACGCGCTGCGCGACGTCACGTCTCGTGCTTTCGCCGACTTCGGCTTGACCGCCGAGATTTTGCACTGAACGGGCGGCGGCGGCCGTCAGTCCGTCAGCTGGCGGCTCGCATCGTCGAGCGGAATGGGCTTGTGCCACTTGCGGTCATGCGCAATTCCGATCTGCCGCATGATGCCCAGCGCCGCGGGCAGGCCGTGCAGCCGGCGCAGCCCCTGCAGCATGGCCACGTTCGCATTGAGCGTGTAGCGCCAGGCGCCGAATCGCTCATTGGCGGTTTTGTGCCCGAAGTGGTTGATGTACGCCATCTCGGTGGTGTAGACGCCGAACCCCGCCTTGCGTGCACGTACCGCAAGTTCCAGGTCGAGCCCCCACATGTGGCTAAAGTTAACAAGGTCAAAACCGCTCGTTTCCTGCCAGCACTCGCGAGAAACCATCAGTGCCGTTCCCTCCACGGCGGGCACTACTCGATACTGTGGCCGGGGAAAGTAATCTGCGGCTTCGGGTTTCTGATCGTTTGTCGCGTAGGGGAATCCATAATCAAACATCGGCCCGACGATTCCGCTATCGGCGGGCAGCCTCGGATCGAGAAAAGCGCCGACGAACCCCTTGGAGAGCCGAGTATCGTTATTGAGCGTCATTGCGTGGGAGTAACCCTCGTCAAACGCAATCAGGAAGCCGTGTTCGCTACCGCCGGCCCAACCCAGGTTTTCCCCGGGCGTGCTGACCCGTTCGGTGCCGATCCGGGGATAGTCACCCCGGTTGTCCACGATCAGGTAGTCGGCGCCTTCGCGCTCCAAGTCGCCCACCACGGCGTGGGTGTACTCGTGTTGCCCGAACACCGGGACGATTATCAGAAGTGACACGAGGCTACCGTACCCCGGTGTCGGCTGTGCCGGTGCCCGATCGGGGATCGAAACAACGCATCGCCACACCGCGCAAATTCGAACAGCATTGCGGCTAAGCCCCTTTCGCCACCCAGTCGAGGGGGGCGTCGTGCTGGCATTTTGCCTGCGCGAAGCGCCGCGCGAACGCGAACTCGCGTACGGGCGCCGAAACCGCCGCTTTCAGGCGCGTCCACCGCTGGGGGCCCAGCACCGCGGCCAACAGCGGCAGCGGCAGCCACACGGGCAGCCACCACAGTCCCGCGATGACCCGAACGCCGGTCGGCGATGCCGGATCCACGATAAGCCAGGTGAGAATGCGCAGGTGGTCAAGCCAGTATCGCCGGCTTTTCATGACCATCGCCGTCTCCGTCATCCCCGTGTGGCTGCGCACCGATAGTTCGTGCGGGATGAAGCAGACGTCGCAGCGCAGCATCAGCCGCAACCACATGTCCAGGTCGACGAGTTGGTAGACGTCCTCGCGGAAGCCGCCCGCATCCAATGCCACCTGGCGCCGAAACATGACGCAGGTCGGTTCGCCGATCCAGTTTCCGTTTCCGCCCCGCAATGCGATCTGCGCGACAAGTGATGGGCCCCGATTGTGTTCCCGAAGCCACCAGAAGTGGCGGTGCATTGTGCCGTAGCGCCACTTCCACCACCGGTTGTCGCTGACCACCTGCCGCGGCGCAAAAGCCATGCCGACCGCTGGGTCGTCGAAGCATTTCACCAGTGTCCGCAGCGCCCCCGGGAGCAGCCAGTCGTCACCGTGGACGAACTGGACGTAGTCGCCGCGGGCCTGTTCCAGACACCGGTTGTGGTTGCCGTTGAGGCCGGCACGAGAGTGGTTGCGGATGAGCCGGTCCCCCGGCCTGAGCAGGCGCGCAACGACCGCGGCGCCGCCGTCGGAGGATGCGTCGTCGACAACGACGATCTCGAAGTCGATGCCGTCCTGGTCCAGGATGCTGCGCAGGCAGCGCTCGATCGTCGCGCCGTTGTTGTACATGGGTACGCACACCGAGACGCGGGGATGTCCGGGCATTTTATCGAGGCTGCAAACGTTCACCGATACCACGCTTAATGCGTCACGGCGCGGCTCAGAGACTCCCCAAGCCTTGGACCACGAACGAAACGCCGACCGTGCTGAGAGCGGCCTGGGTGATCCGATGACGGTGAGTCTGAATCAGATTATGCAGGGACTGCATTACGGCCTGTGTCTTATTGGGCATCGCAACGTAGGCGATGAGCGGAATCTCGATCACCGCAAGAAGGATCAGCGTGTATACGACGAATGCACCGATTTGGGTGCCGAGCGCTGCTCCCGACGCCATAATGATGGTTAGTACCACTATGCACTCATAGGGCGGCGTTGCCGATCCAAGTCCTACTACGAAAGCCGGCCAGACAGTGCCGCGCTGCAGAATATTGTTGGTGATGGCAGTCAAGTGCGCGAATACGTTCAGTACGCGCGACTGCGGGGGCGCTACGTCGCAGGTGTGACCGCCCGCTACCCCTGCCGCCACTCCAGCCCGAGCCCGCGCGCGCTTTCGCATCACCGGGACCACAACTGACAGCAGAGCAAGCACACCAAGAGTGATCTGAAGACCTCCGCCACTCAAGATTGCGACCGTGGATCTCAGGTGTGTAAGCACGGACATCACGCTGTGAATGACCAGGAGAACCACATCGCGCAGCCCGACGAGCACCGCAACGCCAAGAGCGACGCCCGCGACCATGCCGCCCAGCCAGCACGCGAACAGGTTGAGCATCGGCTTGGGCCGCGACACCAGGACAACCACGACCCCCAACCGCAGGGGATCGATCGCCATCCCGAAACCCAAAAACAGTACGGCAGTCCACATCAGAGGGGACGTTACCTTGATGCGACGCGTCTCGTGGCGTAACGCCCGGATTTGGACAGGCAGGTAGCAGCTAGCTGAGCCGGCCGCAAAGCGTCGGGCCGCGGTTACCAGGAGCGACCAATTTCGGGCAACTGCCTGCGGATCGAGAGGAACCACCTCCCCGCACGGGGTGACCCAAGGGCCATTCTTATGCAGGCATGCCTACCCAAGGGGCTGCGGCAGACCTCAGCTGAGCTCGCGGTAGATCTCGGCCGTTGCGGTCGCGCACTTTTCCCAGGAAAACGCGTTGAGACGGGCGTATCCCCGTGCTCGCAGGTCCGCCTGCAGTCCATCGCTCGTCGCGACGCGTTCCAGGGTCGCACGCAATTGCTCGGCGTCGTCGGGTTCGAAGAACAGTCCGGCATCCCCGACTACCTCTGGGATGGAGCCGGCATTGCTGCATACGACCGGGCAGCCATGGCTCATCGCCTCGAGAGGAGGAATGCCAAACCCCTCGTACTTCGATGGATATAGAAACGCAGCTGCGTGCCGATAGCGGGCTGCGAGTTCTCGATCGGACCCAGACTCGAACCGCACCCTACCGGCGATGCCGAGTCGAGCGATTTCTTGCTGTTCCTCAGGCAGTACCGGGTGTCCGCCGAAGACGATAAGTTCGAAATCCCGCAACACCACCGAGTTGGCATACGCCTGCAGGACAACCCCGAAGTTTTTGTATCCCCTGCGGTTCCCGACGTACAAAAGGGTGGGTCTGCGCGGACCGCTGCTTGGCTCCGTCAGGTCCGTCTCGTTGGTCATCGAATAACCGAGGTGCACAACGCTCGTACGCGCCGCATCGATACCCAAAATGCGCACGAGGTCCCGTCGGGTCGTCTCCGAAATGCAAACCACGTGGTCAGCGCGACCCACCGCGGCGCGCTTGGCAGCGGCCACCCGTTCTCCGTCTGGAAACTCGTCGGGAAAAAGCTCGTGGATCATGTCGTATACCGTCACCACACGATGCCGACCCCTGCCGACTGGTTTGGTGGCGAAATATGTCTCATGCACGATGTCCGGATTAACGCCTCGCCAGGCCAAAGGTACTGCGAACCGGTTGACCAGATCTACGGCGCGGGCGGCACTTCCGGACCTGTACGGCACATACCTGCCCCGGACAGCGGGATGGGCGGAATCAGCCGCCAGGTAGTTGTTAATGTGCAACGGAGCGATGATCGAGACGTCGGACACGATCTCGGACGGCAAGCGCCTAGCAAGTTCGAAAAAATACCGCGAAACGCCGCCATATCGCTGCTGCGCGAAGATCTGATGGTCGAACGCGACTTTCACCGGCTGTCAGCCCGAGCCCACTCGGCCTCCACCATCGCCTTGACTACGTCGCGCATCGTGTAGGTCGCCGTCCAACCGAGGACCTCCCGCGCTTTGGAGGCATCGCCGAGGCCTTCGGCCAGATCTGACGGCCGCCTCAAGGCATCCGAGAGATCTGTATGCTCGCGCCAATCGAGCCCCACCTGCTCGAAAGCCGCCGCCGCGAACTCGTCGAGCCTCCGACTCTCCCCAGTTGCGATCACGAAGTCAGAGCCAGTGTCTTGCTGCAGGATGCGCCACATCGCATCCACATATTCGGGCGCCCATCCCCAGTCTCGTTTGATCGCGACGTTACCCAACGTCAGACGCCAACGCTCGCCCCTGGCGATGCGCACAGCCGCCGCAATGATCTTCTTCGTCACGAAGCGCTCGGGACGCAGGGGAGACTCGTGATTGAACAAAATGCCGGTGCTGGCATGCAATCCGTATGCCACACGATAATTGGCGACCAGCCAGTGCGCCGTAGCCTTCGCCACTGCATACGGGCTGCAGGGGCTGAAGGGGGTTTTTTCGTTAGCCGCGCGTCCGCCAGTGTCTCCGAAGCATTCACTCGAGCCGGCGTTGTAGTAACGAATGGGCTTGTCCAGAAAGCGGATTGCTTCAAGTAGGTTGACCGTGCCTAGGGCAATGCTGTCAAGAGTCTCCACTGGTTGCTCAAACGAGAGGCCGACCGAACTCTGCCCAGCCATGTTGTAAATTTCTTCCGGATCGGTGCTGCGCAACACGTTCAGCACGCTGCGAAAGTCATTAAGAGCCATCGACTCCAGGCGCACACGATCGCGTATTCCGAGGCGAACCAGATTCGCGAACCCACCGACCTGCGCATCGCGCGAGGTGCCGAAGACCTCGTATCCCTTGTCAAGCAGCAGGCGCGCCAGGTAGGCGCCATCCTGACCCGAGATGCCGCAGATGAGCGCTCTCATCTCCTACCCTCGACCACTTCTGCGGGACGGGTCGGGCGGGGCGATGTGCGCAAACTACTACCCTCCATCGATACCCATGAGTTTCTCGTGGTCGGCCCAGGTGCGGGAGCCAAGGATGCGTGGCGGCAAGTTTCGCAGAAGTCCGGAAACCTGCGGCGAGCTGAGCAGACGCAAGGCTAGCGGGTTGAGTTTCGCCCGAGTCCAGACGTGCAGCGTACCGGAGCTGTGGAAACGCATGCCAAAACGCTTTCCGATGAGCTCCAGCGTTGATTTTTGATAGAAGCTAATGTGCTGCCCGGTGGCGAAACAGTAGTACCACCATGCCTCCGGAGCTGGGGGCTCGCCAGCGAAGAGTTCGGTGGTGAAGATGATCGTGTCGGTACCCGTGCTTTCTAGCAGCTCAGCGAGGAACGCGACCGGGTCCGGAAGATGCTCCATCACTTCGAATGCTGTGACCGCCGTGTATGGCAGGCGAGAACTTTCATCTGCCTCGAAACCACGCGCGGTGAGGTTGGGGCAGTACTTGTCTGTCCAGTAATAGTCGAAACCGAGGTCCCGCATAAGACGGGTGAAAATGCCGTAGCCGCCCGCGGCGTCCAGAAAACGGCCGCGCCGGTCGAACAAGAAGAACAGGACCAACGATGTCGCTTGGGCCAGGTCTAGGTTGCGCACTAGAATCCCCGTGTCAGCTGATGCCACCGGGCTGGCGTAGGCCTCCTCCAGCCAGTAGGGCTCCTCCGTCTGAAGGCCGCCGCAATTGGGACAGAAGTAGTACCGGCAGTCGTATTTGGCAAGGACCTTACGGGTGAACGCCAGCTGGGTGTTGGAAGTGCAGATCCGGCACAACACGGTATCGAACCCTCCCACGAGCCTTCTGCGGATCTGCAACCAAGAGGAACAGAAGGGTTACACCGTACGCTACGACCATCGCATCTGACACGCCCGACCAGCGCACGCAGGGAACCATTACTGTCGCCTTCGACCGCGGCCATCTTAGCAACGGCCTCCCTGCTGGCGCCGGTAATCGGTTCGCGGGCTCCCGGAGACCGTGGTCGCGGCCGACTTGCTCGGACGCCGGACTGAGCCCCGCCGCACCATCGGTCTTGATGACATCCGAACTGCCCCCTACTCCCAGCCTCGCGTTGAGGCGGGACGCAAACCATTGCGTACCTAGGCGCTTATGGCGCCGAACTCATATTCTGTCAATGGTCAAGTTCCTGTAGCGCAGTGGAAACCGTTGCTGTACGAAACGGCGCTGCCGGTTGTTTGACCTCACTCGATGGCCAGCTGGCCGGGGAAGCGCCATCGGATCGGCCTTGAACGTCGCCGCGGCAACGGGGCCTCCATCTCGTACACCACGGCGAACGCGAGCCAGCGCAGGCCATAACTCAGTGAGATCGCCTACCCCATCTACTATGAACCGAAGGCGCCCCGCCGTCTTGGCACTTATGGAGTCAGACAGCCACCAGGGGATGCCGGGAATCCGCTGACGAGCGTGCACTGACAGGAGTGGGAGCCGAATGAAGCGAGCGCTCATAACAGGGATTACCGGACAGGATGGGTCCTACCTCGCCGAGTTGCTGCTACGTAAAGGATATGAGGTCCACGGCCTCATCCGTCGCGCCTCGACGTTCAACACCTCGCGCATCGATCACCTCTATGTCGACCCGCACGACGCGGGCGCCCGCCTGTTTTTGCACTACGGCGACCTGATCGACGGCACTCGGCTGGTCACTTTGCTCAGCACTATCGAACCCGACGAGGTCTACAACCTCGCGGCGCAGTCCCACGTGCGAGTCAGTTTCGACGAACCGGTACACACCGGTGACACCACGGGCATGGGATCCATGCGTCTGCTCGAGGCAGTGCGCCTGTCCAAGGTGCACTGCCGCTTCTACCAGGCGTCGTCCTCGGAGATGTTCGGGGCGTCCCCGCCGCCACAAAGCGAGCAGACACCGTTCTACCCGCGGTCGCCCTACGGCGCGGCGAAGGTCTACTCGTACTGGGCAACGCGCAACTACCGCGAAGCCTATGGGCTGTTCGCCGTCAACGGCATCCTGTTCAACCACGAATCACCGAGACGCGGTGAGACGTTCGTGACCCGCAAGATCACGCAAGCGGTGGCGCGGATCAAGGCCGGCCAACAGTCCGAGCTCTATATGGGCAATCTCGACGCCGTCCGCGACTGGGGCTACGCGCCGGAGTACGTCGAGGGAATGTGGCGAATACTGCAGGCGCCCGAACCCGAGGACTTCGTGCTGGCGACGGGGCGCGGGTACACCGTGCGCGAGTTCGCCCAAACCGCGTTCGAGCATGCCGGGCTCGACTGGCAGGAGCACATCAAGTTCGACGAACGCTACCTGCGGCCCACCGAGGTGGATTCGCTGATCGGCGATGCCTCCAAGGCGTCGGAGAAGCTGGGATGGAAAGCCTCCATCCACACCGCCGAGCTGGCACGGCTGATGGTCGACGCCGACATCGCCGCTTTGGGGTGCGAGGGCACGCCATGGATCGACACGCCGACCCTTCCCGGCCAAACATGAAAGCCAACAACACGATTGGCGTCCTAGACCGGGCGGCACCGGTCTACATCGCTGGGCATCGCGGGCTGGTGGGGTCCGCGCTCGTGCGCAGGTTTCGCGACGAGGGATTCACCAACCTGGTGGTGCGGCCACGTTCGGATCTCGACTTGACCGATCGGGCCGCGACGTTCGACTTCATGCTCGACGCCAAGCCGCGGGTGGTGATCGACGCGGCGGCCCGAGTCGGCGGCATCCTGGCCAACAGCACCTATCCGGCCGATTTTCTCTCCGAGAACCTGCAGATCCAGGTCAACCTGCTCGACGCCGCCCTCGCCGCCGGGGTGCCGCGACTGCTGTTCTTGGGCTCCTCGTGCATCTACCCGAAGCTCAGTCCGCAACCGATCCCGGAGAGCGCGCTGCTCACCGGCCCGCTGGAGCCCACCAACGACGCCTATGCGATCGCCAAGATCGCCGGCATCCTGCAGGTGCAGGCCATGCGGCGCCAGCACGGACTGGCATGGATCTCGGCGATGCCGACGAATCTATACGGCCCGGGCGACAACTTCTCCCCGACCGGCTCGCACCTGCTGCCCGCGCTGATCCGCCGCTACGACGAGGCCAAAGCCGCCGGGGCGCCGTCGGTCACGAACTGGGGCACCGGGACACCCCGACGCGAGCTGCTGCACGTCGACGACCTGGCCGCCGCATCACTGTTCCTGCTGGAGCACTACGACGGACCCGGTCACGTCAACGTGGGCACCGGCGTTGATCACTCCATCGCCGAGATCGCCGGAATGGTGGCCGCGGCGGTCGGCTACTCGGGCGAAACCCGCTGGGATTCAACCAAACCGGACGGCACACCCCGCAAGCTGCTGGACGTCTCCGTGTTGCGAGAGGCCGGATGGTCACCACACATCGCGCTGCGTGAGGGCATCGAAGCCACGGTCGCGTGGTATCGGGAGAACGCCGCCGCGGCGAGGCGATGATTCGGGCGCAAGGCGACCCGCGATTCTGCGCAACCTCATTGGTTTGTTACTGTCGTGCAATGGGTTTGCTGCACCGTGCCCGTATGCTCACCGGCATAGCGGTGTCGCGCTACTATCCTGAGCTGGACTCGACGCGCAATTTCATCAACCAGCTCACATCACACCACGTAGACGTAGTCCTAGATATCGGGGCCAACTCGGGGCAATACGCCGCCGGGCTCCGCAAGGCGGACTTCAAAGGCCGCGTGGTCTCGTTTGAACCGCTTGCCGGGCCGTTCTCGCTCCTGAACGCCAGGGCGTCGAAGGATCCGCTTTGGGAGTGTCGCCAATACGCGCTTGGCGACAGCGATGGGACGATTCAAATAAACGTCGCAGGGAACGCAGGGGAAAGTAGTTCCGTGCTGCCAATGCTGAAGAGTCATCAAGACGCATTCCCTCCGGCAAATTATGTCGGCACGGAAGAAGTGCCAATCCGCCAGCTAGATTCCGTCGCGGCGGAAGTTCTGACGCCGCGCGACGTAGCTTTTCTCAAGGTCGATGTGCAAGGATTCGAAAAACAAGTGCTCGCGGGCGGTGAGTCCACGGTGAGTGATCGTTGCGTCGGCCTGCAACTAGAGCTCTCATTCACCCCGCTGTACGAAGGCAGCATGCTTATTCGCGAAGCTTTGGATCTCGCTTATTCCTTGGGCTTTACGCTTACCGGATTGGTGCCCTGCTTCACAGATATGCGTAATGGGCGGATGCTGCAGGCAGATGGCATCTTCTTTCGTGAAAGCGATTGACTGAAATGCCTACGGCAGCACCGCTTTTCTCGATCGTCGTGCCGACCTTCAACGTGGAATCGTCCCTACGAGCATGCCTCGACAGCATCGCGGGCCAAACGCACAATGACTTCGAAGTGGTCCTGGTTGACGGTGCATCGACGGACGGGACCCGCGATATCGCGGACAGCTATGCCCCTATCCTCGGCAGGCGTCTCGTCGTTCACAGCGGCCCCGACCAAGGCCCCTACGACGCCATGAACAAAGGCATCGGGCTGGCCAGCGGCGCTTGGTTGATTTTTCTGGGCGCTGACGACACCCTTCACGAGGCGGAGACACTGGCCAAAGTAGCGGCCTTCATCGACCAACACGAGCCCAGCGATCTGGTTTACGGCGACGTGGTGCACCGCTCAGATTCAGCACGTTATGCCGGCGAGTTCGACCTCGACCGCTTGCTATTCGACATCAATATATGCCACCAGTCGATCTTCTACCGCCAGGAGCTGTTCGCCGGTATCGGACCCTACAATCTGCGCTATAAGCTCTGGGCCGATTGGGATTTCAACGTCCGTTGCTTTTCCAACCCAGCACTGGTCACCCGGTATATGGACATTATCGTCGCGGACTACAACGACATGTCCGGACTCAGCAGCAAGCAGGACCAGGAATTCAAGAAGCGGCTGCCGAGGTTCATCGTGGCGGCGGCTTTGGAGATGATTCGCCGTCGGCTGCCTCGGAGACAGAAGAACGCACTCGGCCATGCGGCATCGCCCTCCTGATCAGCAGTCTGAGCGCCGACGCGGCGGCGTTCACCCCATACGGCAGGTTGTTCGAGTGAGCGATCCGCAGCCTTGCCTCAAGCTGATCGTTGTCGGAGCACGCCAACACGGTCGTCGGATGGGCCAGCGGGAAGTCGAGTTCCTCGGCCACCAGTGAAGCGTAGACGGTGCCACCTTTTGTGTGCGTCGCCTCTGCATGGAAGCCGATGTTCCGTACGAGATTCCGCGCAGGACTAACACTCAGGCCGGAATTCGCCCATATGCTGTAGACCCATTGATAGTCCCAGGTATCGATGTTGCCGTCATATACGCTTTGGAAGGCGGATTCCCAGTGATCGCGCTCGCTCATGGTCGGAAGATACTGGTCGAAAAGCCGCCTTTCTTTGATCTCCGGCCAGTCGGACATGTTGAGGTCGTACTTCTGCCAGGCCCGTTTCCACGTGGCCCATCCCCACACGTGCGGATACCGGGAGAAATAATAACTATCCGCCGTCTGCGCTTGTCCAAATAGATGATTGTCCCCGGAAATCATCATGACGCGCTCGTCTGCCTCATAGCGATCAAGCAGGTTGGCACAGTAGTGAAAGAACGATGCAGATGGAATGCAGTCGTCCTCCAAGATGACCGCCTTGTCGACGAGTTCGAAGGCCCAAGTGATGCCTGTGGAGACACGAAGCCGGCAGCCCATGTTCGTCTCCGAAAAGTTCCTTTGAACGTCGCAATCCCAGTCGACTCCGTCGATGATTCCGCGTGTCGCCAGGCACTTCTCAGCCTCTCCGGGCCTGTTCTCGCGGGGCCCGTCGGCGACCACCAGCAGCTTCCTCGGCTTCGCCGCCCTAATCGCCTCGAAGACCTGCCTCGTGGTATCCGGCCGGTTGAAGATGATGAAGACGACCGGGGTCGTCGTTGCTGTCACAGTCCCGTCCTTAAACCGATTCTGAAGACGCGGGGCGCCCTTCAGTCATCCCCCTGAAATACTCGATAGTGCGCGCAACTCCCTGCGCAAATGGGATCTGCGGACGCCAGCCCAGCACGGATTCAGCGAGATTGATGTCTGGTTTCCGCTGTCTCGGGTCATCCGGCGGCAGGGGCTGGTAGACGATCTCCGAGCCGGAGCCAGTCATTTCCTTGATCAGAGTGGCAGCCTCGTTAGCGGTGAATTCCCCTGGGCTGCCAAGATTGACGGGCCCAGTGAATGACGGACCGCTCGCGGCCATTTTCATCAGCCCCTCTATAAGGTCGTCGACATAGCAAAACGACCGAGTCTGGCTGCCGTCACCGAAAACGGTGATCGGTTCACCCCGCAGCGCCTGGTCGATGAACCGCGACACGATCCGGCCATCTTCGGGGTCCATCCGTGGACCGTAGGTGTTGAAAATCCTAACTATCTTGATCCGGACACCGTAACGACGCGCGTACTCAAGCATCAGCGTCTCCGCAACACGCTTGCCCTCGTCATAGCAGCTGCGTACGCCGAAGCAGTTCACGTTGCCCCAGTAGCCCTCGACCTGAGGATGAACCGTGGGGTCCCCGTAGACCTCGCTAGTCGATGCCTGCAATATTGTCGCGGCCTTGTCGCGCGACAATTCGAGCAAGTTCCTCATCCCCACGTAATTCGTCTCGAGCGTGAACAGAGGATCTCGCTGATAGGTGAGCGGCGAAGCGGGACAGGCCATGTTGAAGATGACATCTAGTGGGCCCGCCACAGCCGCATCTATCGGCCGCGTGATGTCGTGCTCGAAGAACCGGAAGCCCGAGTCACTCTCAAGGTGCTTGATATTCTCGCGGCGGCCGGTGCAGAAGTTGTCGAGCCCGAGCACCTCGAAGCCGTCGTGGCGAAGACGATCGCACAGGTGGGATCCCAGGAACCCGGCAGCGCCCGCGACGAGGGCTTTCACTTATTTGCTCTCCTTAGAGTCCCAGTTCCGGCCCATGCCGTAGTAATCAAACCCCTCGGCCCGAAGGCGCTTAGGATCATAGATGTTTCGCCCATCGAACACTACGTAGCCACGCATTATCGACTTGAGGCGCTGCCAAGATGGCCGATGAAACTGCTTCCACTCCGTGACCAGCACCAGGGCGTCGGCGCCGTCGACGGCCTCGTACATGTTGTCGGCGTACTCAATCGAAGCTCCTAACACCTTCTTCGCCTGCAAGGTCGCTTCGGGATCGAAGGCCCGCACTTCCGCCCCGAGTTCGACGAGCCTGCTCGCGACGGTTACGGAAGGCGCCTCCCGCATATCATCGGTCTGGGGCTTGAAGCTGAGGCCCCAGAGTCCGAAACGCAAGCCTTCCAGGCTTCCCGCAGGCGGCTCGCTCCGGAAATGGGCGACGATCTTGGATACGAGGGTGGCTTTCTGGCCGGCGTTGACCTGCTCGACAGCGCGCAGCAATTGCATGTCCGAACCGAGACCGGCGGCCGTATGTATGAGCGCCTGAACATCTTTCGGCAAGCAGGAGCCACCATAGCCCACCCCGGGGAATAGAAATTCGTAGCGGATGCGCCGGTCCGCGCCGATCGCCTCACGCACCGCCGAGATGTCGGCGCCGGCCTTTTCGCACAGGTTCGAGATCTCGTTGATGAAAGAGATCTTCGTTGCGAGAAAACAGTTCGCCGCATATTTCGCCATTTCGGCGCTTCTGATGTCCATGGTGATCAGAGGATTGAAAGTGCGCAGAAACGGCTCGTAGAGCTCTCTCATGGCCTCGATGGCGCGCTTCGAGTCGCTGCCGACTACCACGCGGTCGGGCTTCATGAAATCGCTGATCGCGGTGCCCTCTTTGAGGAATTCGGGATTGGACACGACGTCGAAATCGTGCTTGGCCTTCCAGCGGATGATCGCCCGAACCTGGTCGGCCGTGCCCACCGGGACGGTCGACTTGTCCACGACGACCTTATAGCGGTCCATATGTGAGCCGATGTCTTCGGCCGCGGAATACACGTACGTGAGGTCGGCCTCGCCGCTCTCACTCATCGGCGTTGCGACGGCGATGAAGATCACGTCTCCGTGCTCGACCGCTCGGCGGCGATCGGTCGTAAAGTCGATGCACCCGCTCTCCCGGTTGCGTTCGATCAGCTCAGCCAGGCCTGGCTCGTAGATCGGAACTCCTCCGGCTAGCAGTAGGTCTACCTTGGCTTGGTCGATATCGACGCAGACGACGTCGTTGCCACTGTCCGCCAGGCAGGCACCCGTGACGAGGCCGACGTAGCCGCACCCGATCACCGAAATCTTCAAGATGACCCCTTCCCCGCTCGATCGGATCGCCGCCCATACTCTCGCAACGTGCCAGGTGCCCGTGCGGCTTTCGCCCGGATCCGAGGGCCTTTTTCCGGCATTGACCGAATCTCGCCCATTCCCGGCGACCAACGGTGCAAGCAGGGAACCTCGACCTACTTCGGTGGGGCAGCTGGTTTGCTACATGGTGAAGTACCTGAATGCCTCGGGTCGTGGGTTATGCAGTGCCGGTGGCCGCTCACAAGGAGTCCGATACGGGATTCGGTACACCGGGCAGGCGTGGTGGAGCCGGGAGAGGGGCGGTCATCGGGAGTCCCCGGCTTGATAAAACGCAGTATTGACGGTCTTGGCGATGAAGTGGTAACCGACGGAGGACATAAATTCCGACACCGGCCCCTGCATCGCTTCCTCTACGGTCATGCCCAGGCATTCAGCGAGGACGTACGTAGGCCGAAAGGCCGACCAATCGTTGGATCTCAAGACGTCCAAGTCTCTACCTTCGACGTCGACGGTCAGGAAGGACGGTACATTGCCGTGCGGCAGGCAACCGCCCAACACCTCGTTGAGCGGCGAAACGCGCACATCGATGACCTTTTGGATCTTGTATGGAGCGACGTCGCGGCTCTCCGAAAGCTCTCGATCGAACGAGTTGAGAGCGGGCTCGTTGAACACGTAGAAAGGGATCGAGCCTGCAGTAAGCCCAATGCCGGCCTCTACGTTGGTATCTCGAGGCCGGCATCTTTCGAAAAGGCGCATCGAGCCTGGCATAGCGTCGATGTTCACACCCCGCCACCCGCGACGATAGAACAGAAAGGTATTCGAAAACCGCATCGGATGGAGCGCACCAACATCGACGTAGAAGCCCTCGCGAGCCGAGTCGAACAGCCTAGCGAGGATCCGGTCCTCGCCTTCCTGGGAGTAGGAGCGCTCGCCGGTCACCAACCTCGGTGATCTGACTGCGCCGAGCACCAGCGGTGGCGACGAACGCAATCGCCGCCCGAGCGCGCCAACCCAATCCCATCTCATCATCCTGATAGCAACGCCCTGACTCTAGATAAGCAGACCGGCCGAACTGGCGATCCACCCGATCAACACGACCGCGGACAGACACTAACTGATCAGGGTCGACTGCGCGCTCCAAACGGCAGATTCTCGACCGTCGAGGCCGTGGTCGCACGCCCGGACCGCCGCCTACAATCGCCGCGATTCAACGGATCCTAAGGCGGCAAGCCCTGTCAAGGACATCCCTGGCCAACTAGCTGCGTCAAGCTCCATGGCCGCCAGGAACTTCAACGCTGACCCCTACCGGAGGGGGGACAAACCGGACGAGGCGGCCGTTGCGCCAGATCACGAATGCGAGGCTAGGGCTATCTAGAGGGACATCGACCGTCACGTCGAGGGATGTGGGCAGACGACCCTCGACGGTGCGGACGGTCAGCGCAGCACCGGTGAGTTCCACGTGGCGACCAACCCGAGGGGCCTCGCGGAGCGAATCCCACCCGCCGGGTCCATGTGCGCCGCCGACAACGTCCAGCCGGAAACTGGCCACGCCGGTGCGCGTAAAGCGATGGTCGCTGTCGCTGATGGATAAGATGTGCCAACCACTCAACGCCTGTGGCTGAAGCGCCTGGGCGATCGCACCGGCGTAGAACGCTTCCATATCAGGGGCCGCCAGAACGATCACGTGATGTGTTGCAGAATGGTCGAACTCGGCTCCGACGAAGGCATCGCTTTCCCCGCGGGCATCATCGGCAAGTTGCGTGGTGGCGACCACGAACACCACTGGGGCAAGGACGAGGTGTACCCCAACGAGAAACCAGCGCCCAGCGCGCAGCGTCGATTGCGGGCGTGCGGCGGCCAGTTGCTGGCTGCCGCGGTAGATCAAGATGGCAACGAACAACGCGCTTGCGATGCTCGGAAAGAGCATCAACCGCGCACTGGGAGGGCCAGCTGTCAACACCAACGCGAACACAGCCCCCGGGAGCAACCACCGCAGCGCGGCTTGCTCCGCATCGCAGACGGCAGGCCGCGCGAGCCGATAGAGCGCAAACGCGATAAGCGCGGCGCCAAATCCAAGCACGACGAAAATAACCGCCGGCACCGCCTGGGCCGCCTCTGGAATCCCCGATAACGCGATACCCACCAACATGGGGACCCGCTGAGCGGCGGCACGCAAGAAACCGAGTGGTTCTTTGGTGGGATCGAAATATGCACCGCCGCGCGAGCCGAAACCGAAAAATGTATAGACGCCTAAATAAACCGTGGTGATCGCAACTACCGGCATGCTCGAGAACAGGCGCGAGCGGGGCGACGACCGCTCGGGCGGTGCCGGGCCTAACGCGTCGAAAGCCAGCCAGTAAACGACAGCGCCCACACCGGCCTCGCTGCCGAGCAACGCCGCGACGACGCCGATCGGGCCAAGCCAGAGACCCGGGCCCCAACCCTCGCGGACGAATCGCACGTGGGCAGCGAGGCCGAGCACCGCCGGGATAGCAGCGACCACGAAGTGGCGGGACGAGATCCAGTCGACGGGCATCACATGATGCGGGTCGACGGCAAAGAGCAGAGTTGCGAGCGTCGCCGTCACTGCCGACGAGCCTGGTCGGCGCACGCCGAGAGCGATGTGGAAAAAGAGGCCCACACACAGAACAAGTCCGACGTAGAGCAGCACCGAGGTGATGTGGTAGCCCGCCGCGTGGTAACCCCAGAGACTGTGGTCAAGAGCAAACACGAGACTCGTCAGCGGCCGGAAGAAGTGCATCGTCGAACCGGGATCGCTGAACCACGGAGTCGGCCCGTCCCGAATCTGTCGTTCGACCTCGGTGCGGTCGGAAGCAAAATGATAGAGGTCGAGCGGAGACCGGTGTGCAAGGGACGGCACCTTATGCTCGATTTCGACGATCAAACTGTAATCATCCGCGTAAAAGCCCACCCACAACGTGGGCACGACGACAAGCGCCGACAGCACGACGATCGCGGCGAACGTTCGCGGAAGCCCAAACAGCTGGATAAACCGGATAAACCGGCTAGGAGGTCCCGCGGCGGCCAACGTCGAGCCCGGGTCCGATGAACTCTGGCGTTCCCGGGCGGCCGGCGCCGATAAGCGCTCCCGCAACGTCGAAACCCCGCGTCGACGCATCCCGAGGGGTCGGCTCACTTTTCCCCCTTTTTCTCCCGCGAAACGGCAGCGGAACACAGCGAACCCCACCGCAGTTGCCTCGGAGCGTAACCCGAACCGCCCCGTTGTCGGACCCGAATCGCAAACTCTTCATCCACCGGCCAGCAACCTACGAGCGATCGATGCGTCTGCCGAGCCAGCAACCGATCCGCCGAGACACAATCCCGATCTGTGCAGCCTTCGCGAACCGGCCGGTGCGAAGGTAGAGCGATGAACAATCACACCTATCGCGTGATCGAGATAGTCGGAAGTTCACCCGACGGCGTAGACGCGGCTATCCGCAACGGCCTGGCACGAGCGGCGCAGACGATGCGCAACCTGGACTGGTTCGAAGTGGAGTCGATTCGCGGCCACCTGGAGGACGGAGCCGTCGGCCACTACCAGGTGACCATGAAAGTCGGCTTCCGCCTCGAAGACTCGTAGAGCCGATCAGGCAGCAGTCGGTGACGGTCGCGGCCAACCCGCGGGCCGCCTCGGCTACCGTACCGGCGGGGCGAACCGGCGCGACAGGGCCGCGACGAGGTCCACCGGGTCGGGCTCGTCGTCGAGCAGCGCGATCAGCTCGTCACGCTCGCCCGGTGACACCGGCTCCATCCCGCCGAAGATCTGCATCGTCTCCCCCGCGGGAACGACGCGGGCGCAATAGCATTCGCCCACCCGCACCCGCGCGCTGGCGGTGCGCTCGCGCACCTCGCACACCTCACCGGTGCGCACGTCACGCAGCAGGAATCCCTGGCCGGGTGACACGTCGAGCACCTCGTGCACCGAACGCCGCACGAGCAGCCACTGCTCGGCCAGCGCGCGCTCGTCGTCGGGCAACAGGAACCCGCGCGTGTCGAGGAACTCGGCGAACGCCCCGCCCTCGAACAGCACCGCATCGCAGACCAGCGGATCGCCGAACGCGGCGACGAGCGCCTCGGGGTCGTCCCCGTACTGCGCCCGGGCCTCGGCGGCGTCGACGAACAGGGACCCGAACGCTCCGTCGAGCAGGTCGGTGGTGGCCTTCTGGTACAGCCATGCGGCCCGCTGCTCGAGCGGCAACTGCTCGCGGTTGAGGTGGCACGCCTTGTATTTGCGGCCCGACCCGCACCAGCAGCGTTCGTTGCGGCCCAGGCCGGCCCGGGGCGCCGGGCGGAACCGCTCGAACAGTTGCACCAATTCGTCGTCGTCGGGCGCCCCCGCGCGGCGCAGCAGCGCCAGGCCACGCTCGGCGTCGCCGCGGTCGCCGGCATAGCGGGCCAGCGACAGCAGTGTCAGCGGCCACGACGGATCCAGCGACTCGGCGGTGTGCAGCGTCGCTTCCGCTTCCTCGCAGCCGCCGAGCGCCTCGAGCGCCTTGGCCCGCATCCAGCGCAGCGCGGGACACGCCGCGCGCGGCGCCAGCGGCTCCGCCGTCTCGGCGAAAACACCCAGCGCGGCGGCGGATTGGTCGTCGTGCACGTCCATCTCGTCCAGCGCGGCGGCCGCGACGGCGGGCTCGGCCAGCGACTCCAGGGCGGCAGCGGCGATCTCCCGGTCGAGATCCAATGCCACCTCGCCATCCGCGGGCGGCGCGGTCTCCGCGCTCCGCATGCCCTCGACCGCGTCGAGAACCTGTTCGTAGATTCCCACCACGGCCAGCACGGCCAGGGCCTCGTCGTCGTCGAGCTCGTAGCGCTCTTTGATCGACTCGATCCGGGCGTCGAGTCGCCACTCGGCGAAATCGAAACCGGCACGGGCGATCCAGTCGCCCTCGCAGGCCAGCCCGCTGGTCGCCAGCAGCTCGCTCAGCGGCGTGGTCGGCTCCCGGAACAGGCCCTCGTCGTCGGCGCACGCCGTCCACACCGCGTTGTCGAGCACCTCGGGCCGGTCGGGGTGTTCCTCGAGCAGGGCGGCCAGCGCCGCGCCGCCGGCCGAGGGAGCCGGCCCCACGACCACCGTGAGGTCGAAACCGTCGGCGGTGACCCGCAACCCGACGAGATCGCCCGCGCGGACCCCGAGGCCGGCCAGGCACCCCGGCGGCAGCAGCAAGGCCCCCTCGCCGCCGACCGCGGCCGCGGGCACCCCGCGCGCGGCCAAGGCGTCCGCGTCCTCGTCGAGCAGCGCAAACGCGTCGCCGATCGGTGCGCCGTCGGCGAGCCGCCGGTAGGCGTCCAACTCGGTCAGCATCGACACCGGCGCCAGGTCGGGGCCCCACTCGATCAGGTCGTGGGCGACCTCGGCCTCACCCAGGCGGTGGGTGAACACCCTGCCGTCGAGCACCGCCGGAATCAGCGCCCACCGGCCGTCGGCCAGGGGCATGACCAGATCGGCGTTCCCGTCGAGGGCCTCCGCGAGCGTCGCCTCGGCATCGTGCCCGAGGTCGACGCCGTCGGCGACCAGCGCGTCGTGCAGGTCGTCCTCGGTCATGGGGCCGCGCGCCGACAGAACCTGGCGCACCGCGGCGTCAATCGCGTCGAACATCGCCCCGACGCTACCCGCGCGGCGCGCGCCGTCAGGGACGGGCCGTCGCGCAGGAAAGCGGTCACCTCACGCCCGCGTCAGCGCGTCGGCGTCCCTGATGGGCAACAGCAGGTGCAGCGGGTCGGTGGGCGACGGCTCGAAGTCGAAATGGGCGTAGAACGAGCGGGCCTCATCGCTGATGGCGTGTACCAACATCGCCCGCGCGCCGATCAGGCCGGCCGCGCGCACGCTGCGAATGATCGCATCCCGCAGCAGATGCGCACCGAGCCCCTTGCCTTGTTCCGCGCGATCGACCGCCAATCGGGACAACAGAATCACCGGCACGGGCTCTGGCATGTTGCGCCGCACTCGTCCGGGCGTCGCCCGGCGCTGCACCGACGCCGCCGCCAGCGCGTAAAAGCCGACGACCCGGTCGGCGCGACACGTCACGTAACAACGAGACGCGCCTTCGACGTGGTCGGCCAAAGCTCGGGCACGCAGGTAGTGGTCCAAGCTGGGCTCGCCGCAGTCAAATGGGAGGAGATCGTCGCGTTCACCGATCGGGCGCGGCGTGCTGTAGCCGCTCACTCCGCTGCATCGAAGATGGATTCCTCGGCGAGCAGCGCTTTCAGCCGTGGCTTGTGCGACACGGGCCGGTCGAGCGCCGCCATAAATTTCGACCACGCCGCATCGTCGAACACGAACCGGCGGCGATCGGCCAACACGTTGCGGGCATGCGCCAGCGTTGCTGTGACCGTGAAATTGGTGAGATCGGTCCCTTCCACCTCGGCTGCACACCGGATCAGCGCGTCCTGTTCGGCGGTCAGACGCACGGGCAGATCGCTCAGCCGGGACTCCACGATCGCGTCCGACACCTCGACGCACTCGTGCACCAGGACGTTGTGAAAGCCGACAGCCTTACGCATGGCATCGGACAGCTCAGCCATGCAGCCCCCGTGGCGCCCGAGCGCATTCATGGCATCGCCGTTGTCCGCCGGTGGCCCCCGGCCCTGCGCCGCACCGCGTCCGTGAACTCCCGGTGGGCCCGGCTCAGCCGCGGCAGCTCGTGGAGATAGATCTTGCGGGTCGTGGCCTCCCACACCACACGAGCGCCGGGATCGCGCTCGAAGAGCAGTTTCCCGTGCAGCGCGACCCGGCCGGCGAGTTCCAGAGGAGCGCGGTTCAGCACCAACAGATCGACACCGGCCGGGAACAGCACCTCGAAGCCCTGGGGCGCTGCCCCGTCGAAGTAGGCGGCGATGTCGACATCGGAGCCCGGGCCGGCGGTGCCGTCGGCGCGACTGCCGTGCAAGTAGGCAAAGACCGCGTCGTGGCGCCGCAGCGCCTCGACGGCCTCGGCGACCCGGGGGTCGACGGCATCCACCGCCCGATTGTCGCCCCGCAGGGCGAACACCTGCGCCAGCGCAGGGGAAAGCTCGACGCATCAAACGATCAGCATCTGCGCCAGCACATGCCGCACTTCGTCCAGTTCGGCGACCGAGAGCTCGATCTCGGGGGCGTGGCGGCGAAACCGCTCGACGGACACCGTGCGAATCTGCTCAGTGATGACCCAACCGCCACCGGAGCCCACACGGACCCGGTGCAGCCAGCCGATGCGCTCCGCGCTTGTCAGCGGCAGCACCCAGATCAGCTGCCCCATCGTCAGGTCCAGGTGGAAGCGCGATGAAACCACCAGCGCCGGCCGGTCCTTGCCCTGCTCGCGCCCACGCACCGGATCGAAGTCGACGAACCACACCTGCCCCGGCTCGATGCGTGGCGGGTGCCTCACTCCGCCCACTGATCGGTGATGGGCGCGTCGGCACCCGTCGACTCTTCGGCTTCGGCGACATAGTCCGCCCAACCCCGGGGGTCGTTCTCGCGGTAATTGCGCACCGCAGCGATGGCGGCCGCCTGCCAACGCTCGTCGATCAGGCGACGGATCGTCTCATCTGCCGACGCGCCGCCGAACTCCTCACGACCGATCCGCAGCACTCGCTCACGGGTCTCGTCACTCACGCGCAACACGGCCGCAAGTATACAGAGACGTAAACAACGCGGTTAACACACACGTACATTTTCCCTGCCAGTGCGATATTCCTGTACGGCTTCAGGGAGCTGCACGTGAATATCAGCGCGAGCGACGCGGCATCGTGACGATGCCGGGTTGTTTCCAGGGCCATGATTTTCCAGGGCCATGATGATGCGGGTTGCTCGATCTCGACGCGTTCAACCAACTGCCCCGCGCCACCAACCCGCTGCGCGACGGCACTCACTGTTCTGGCTGCAGCCGCATGCGCGGCCCGCCGCCGGTTGGGCCTGACCGAACCCCCATGGACCTTTGATCGGCCTGCATACCCAAGGCCGGCTCCTGGCAGCACCAACCTGAACCGGCCATATCGCCCGGCCCAATCCGGCCGGGCCGACGATCCCGCACGCCCCTCTCCGGCCGGCAGCGTGAACATCACTGCCGACCCGACAAGCGTCACCGCAAGCATCACGGCGTCAGCGTGAACACCAAACCGCGCCAATCATCCTCACCGAGAACGCCGCCATCATGCTCATCGTGCACGCCGGTCAACATTCCCCCTGCTCGAGCAAGTCAACACCGATCACGACCAACGGCACGTCTCGTTAGGTCGCGGTGAGGTTCGGCAGGCTTGGTTTGTGGAATCCCTCGGTCATATTGACCGGGGGATTCCTTTGCTACCGCAGATCAGGCGAATAGCTCAGAACCTGACTTCACCGGTAACCACATTCCGGTTTCGAGCAGCGCGTCTACCAGGGCTACGGTCTTGCTGGCGTCTCGACCGAAGACGGCACTGTGCGCTTGGGCAAATATCCTCATAGTGTCGAGGCACGGGATGGCGTGCACGTTCGCTTGCGCCACAGCCGCCCGCTCATCAAGTACAGCAACCAATCCGCGATGCTTGGCGCACGCGATTACGGCGCATTCCCCCACATGTTCGCGAGTGCCGCCGCCGAGCACTGCTTTTACCTGGAGTCCTCATCGTCGCTTAGAAAAGTTCGTTCGGCCCACGTGATGGTATCCAAGGACGGAACGCCTGCATGCAGATTTCCAGCCGCGTCGATCTCCAGCTCGACTGCGCGAGGAATGAGCACGACGCCTTGGGGCGCTAACGCCTCCAAGATATGCCCGTATCCAGCGCGGCAGAAGTGGGTGAAAGTGCTGGTGTCCATCACCCACTGTGCGCCCTCAGTCACCGTCGACTGCGAACAGCTTCCGCAGGCTTTCGAGCGATTCCGCCTCCTGCTCGGGCAGATCATCGCGAGTCATCGTTCCACGGAGCAGTTCGATCGTCCGCGCTGCGGTCAGCCGCCCCGACCTGTATCCCTCAACGCACGCGGCGGCAAAACCGGGTGAAACATAGGGGCATTTAGGCTCGTCATCCCATGACAATTCGAGTGCGACGTAGTCGCCATAACGGGGTTCGCGGTCTAGCAGAGACTGAAGCGATTCGTACGGGATCAGGCCCACGTTCCTCAACTGGCCGACCGCTGCCGACCAGCTCAACCTAAATATCGATCCCACAGCCAGCGCGCGGTCGCGAACGCTCCATTCAACGTGGTCATTCCATACCTTCTGCACTCCCGCGCGGGGAGCCAGAAAGTGAATGGCGAACGCGTTGATCATCTTCTCGTGATCGTCGCCCGGTGAGCCGTCGTAGGCATCACCACAAACCCAATGCCCAAGTTCATGCGCGAGTGTCATTCGGCGTCTCCCGGAACGGGCATCCCCATTGACAACCGCCACCGCCAGTCCGTCGTTGATCTCGACGCAACCCCCATCGGGGCCGTTTTCGCCCAATGCGGTGGCGTAGGTGTAGAGCCCCGCCCGTTCACACACGTGCGCGAGGTTATGGATCGGACTGCTATCTAGATCAAGGCGATCCCGCACCCGGCGCGCCAAGTCCTCTGCGTCCGAATAACTCTGGGGGGTGTGATCCTGCTCGTTCCGGACAACGGTCTGAAGCAAACCGAGCTCTAGCAACGCCTGCGCGTCGCTGGCAAACATCTCAATCTCGTCGTCGAGGGCATGTGATGTCTCATCCTGCCGGGTGTTGTCCGACCGGCGATTAACCACGGCGGGTAAGGGCTCATTTACGAAGTAGGCCAGTGGCCGCCGAAGAGCCTCTGCGATGGCCACCATCTCCGTCATAGCAAGCTTGCGACCGCCCTTTTCGGCCCGAACCAGTGCCGTACGATCCATTTTCACCATTTCGGCGAGTTTGCTTTGGGGGATGCCAGCGTCTTCTCGCGCTCGGGCAACCCTGTGTCCAAGCGTTACGTGGTCCATGTGTGCGATTTTCACACATGGACATAACGTTGTCGAGGTCGTAGGCCCCAGCCTGGGGAAGGTGCCGCCGTCGTTCGGCCTGAGCGTGGGTCAGTCGAGTAGCGCCGCGATGTCGCGGTGCGAGCCGGCACGCATCACGTCCAAGAGCGGAGATGCGGTGCTCATGTCCGCCGGCGACTACGACTCCTGGCAGGAAACCGTCTACCTGCTGCGCTCACCGGAAAACGCCAAGCGACTGATGGAAGCGG
Organism: Mycobacterium cajalii; assembly: GCF_045809005.2. Classification (NCBI taxonomy): domain Bacteria; kingdom Bacillati; phylum Actinomycetota; class Actinomycetes; order Mycobacteriales; family Mycobacteriaceae; genus Mycobacterium; species Mycobacterium cajalii. The sequence goes on along the minus strand of NZ_CM141436.1, from coordinate 2,535,144 downwards.
CCGCCCGCGCCGGGGCCGGGAGGTCGGCCGTCGCCAAATCCGTCGACGAGCTGCGGTGGGCACGGGCCTGACCTTGACCGCCAATACGGGAATCGTTTGATCCCGAAACTCGGATTCAGTCCTCGTCGCGGAATGGGTCTCCACCGTGAAAACCCGAGAGTCACCGAAACTCGACGGGCTCAGCCTCAGCGGTCACTCCACGGGTCCAGGCATCGAACACCGAGACGTTCACAGTGTCGGATGTTGCGGGTCACGACAATCTTTCCAGCGGCTTGGGCGATGGCCGCGATCAACGCATCGCCATACGGGGCGTGCTCTGGCACGCGGTAGGTGGCCAGGATGCGAGCGGCGGGCAGATCAAAGGACAGCGTCCGGCGGGCGAAGATGCGCAGCACCTTCTCGTCGAACCAGCGCCGCAGGTGCTCACCCTGGGCTGGGTCGGTGCGTTCCTTCGCGATCACGCCACGCTCAATGTCGGCCAACGATATCGCCGCCAAGAACTGCTCGGAGACCTCTACCGAGTCCGCCCACTGCGCCACAGCGGGGTGGCGTCCCGGCACGCGCAAAGCGGACACCACGTCGGTGTCCAGGACATAGGTCACAGTTCTGGGGTCCGGGCAATCAGGCCGAGACGTTCTGGCTCGAAGTCGATGTCATCTCCGGTGTCGGCGGCCAGCAGTACCGACATGGGGACATCGTCACCCGACAAGCCCGCGGTGAGGATCGCGCGGGCCTCGGCCTCCACGGAGTGATGATGACGTGCAGCCCGCACCCGCAACGCTGCCTTGGTTCCCTCGGGAAGGTTGCGGATCACGATCTGCTCCATAAACGCAAATGATATCGCTGAACTGATATCAAATCGCGACGGTCATCGCGGATCCTGACCGCCAACCCTTTCGTCCTCACCGTCTAGTACGACCAATTATCCTACTCGAAGTAGGATCATCGACATGACGAAAGACAAGGTTTCGGTGACGATCGACCACGCTGTACTGGCGGCAGCCGACGCGGATGCTCAGGCGGCCGGACTGAATCGTTCGGAGATGATCGAATGCGCCCTGCGCCACGAGCATCTCCGAATTTCGCTGCAGAACTACGCCACACACACCGTGCCAACGCTGGATATCGACGCCTACGCGGAAAAGGTCTATCAAGCCAACCGGGCCACCGGCCTGTGATCGCCCCCGGCGACATCACGCCACGCCGCGACACCGACCAGGAACTCTATGTAGTCGTGCTGTCCAACGCGATTCACCTCGCAGCCGCCACCGGCCGGATCATCACCTGCCCCTTCATTCCCGGTGAAATCCCCAGCGGCACGATGGCTCTGATAGCCACGGTGCAGCAACCCACGGGAGTTGTCCTGCCGGAGCTTGTTCAGTGGCTTCCTCGCGCGGCGCTCGACGAACCCATCGGCAACATCGGCGGCCCCGCACTTGCCGAGGCGACCGCAACCCTCACCGCCCTCGTTTCCTGAGAAACTCACCAACGCGTCGTAGGTTGAGCCGCCGGCGACATTGTGCGCGGCGAGATAGCTGATCAAGTCACGATGCGACCGCGCTCCGGCGTCTCGGGACGATGTCGTCGGTCAGCGGGGGCAGCACGCGGTCCGGCCGCGCAACCAGGAACGAACCTTCCCGAACCCGACGGCGTCTCATCACGCTATGCCTTCGCGGCCCGGTGGCCCCTGAAGGGAGTGCTGGCGGCGCGGGAAGCACGCAATCACACCTGCCGCGTGATCGAGATGCTCGGAAGTTCACCCGAGGGCGTCGACGCGGCTATCCGCAGCGGCCTGGCGCGAGCGGCGCAGACGGTGTGCAACCTGGGCTGGACTGGTTAGTAGTGGAGTCGATTCGTGGCCACCCGGAGGGCGGAGCCGTCGGCCACTACCAGGTGACCATGAAAGTAGGCTTCCGCCTGGAAGACTCGTAGACCCGATCAGGTCATCGGCCGGAGACGGTCCGGCCAATCCGCCGGTTCCGGCGCACCGACGTCAATGAGCCCCCGCGGCGGACGAGGAGCCTCAGCCACGAGGCGTGATCTCCTGGCTGACAGCCCGATCTAGATCCACTCGGAACCGCCGTGTGGCATCTTTCCTCAGCTAATCCCAGCCTCATGCCAGAGGTAGCACAAGTTATACATGTGCTACCCTGGTCACGTGAAGATCGGATTACGCGAGCTGCGGCAGAACGCCTCCGAACTCGTGCGCCGCGCCGGAGAAGGCGAGGAGATCACCATCACCGTGGCCGGACGTCCTGGAGCCCGGCTTATTCCCGCGGCTTCTCGAGCCTGGAGGCGGTGGGCCGATGTGTCCGAACTGTTCGCGGGGCCCGCAGATCCCGCGTGGAATGCCGACCGTGAGGCAATCGCCCAGGAAATACGCGACCCGTGGATGAAGCAGTGAGAGCGATCCTCGACACCAGTGTGGTCATTGCGACGGATGTCGAGCCTCTTGATGGCGAGTTGGCCATCAGCGCAATCACATTGGCCGAACTGCACTTCGGGGTTCTGGTGGCACATGAACAAAAGGCGCGCTCCGAGCGGCTACGGCGCCTGCTGGTCGTTCAGCGTAAGTTCGACGCGCTGCCTGTCGATGATGCCGTGGCGGCGAGCTATGGTCAGGTGGCGGCAGCCGTCGTTGACGCGGGACGGGAGCCGCGAGCGCGATCGATGGACCTGCTGATAGCGGCGACCGCCCACTCTCATTCTGCCCGGCTTTACACCCGCAACGCCGACGACTTTGACGGCCTCGGCGACTTGGTGGACGTCGTGGCGGTCTGACCGCACGGGGCACGTCACCGAGAAAAGCGCCGAGCCGTCAAGTTCGACTACCGCAGGAAATCTCCGACTAGGCGCAGGCGATCGTGGCCGCGGCAACCGATGCGAGTCGCTTTGGGCTGCATAGTAATCCGGCTGTTTACCATCCAGCGGGCGTTATCTACGTCTGCAGCGGATCGATCCATCGCACGCCTGAGAACCGACTGAAGTCGACATCGGTGGAGCACAGCTCGGCGCCGTGTTCGATCGCCAAAGCACCCAGATGAGCGTCGCTGGTCAGATTTCCCGCCGTACCCAGCCCAGTGAGCAACTCGCGAAGGACGGACGCGTGGCGATCTGTGGGATGCACGATCGTCACGCACGGCTGCTCCAACCATCCCTCAACGAGGTCGAACGACTCGGCAACGGTCAGCGGTCGCTCAAACACCGCGGCCCGCGTCGAGAGCCTGACAAAGCCGACGAGGACGTGCCATGCGAAAGCGACGGTGCCCGAACCCGACAGCGTCTCATCAAGCCATGCCTTCGCGGCCCGGTGGCGAGATGACGACTCGTCGATCGCATAGATGAGGATGTTGAGATCGAGCAGCCTCATTTACGGAGCGCGAGCTTACGCAATATCTGCGTATCTTCGTCCGCGGCGGCGAGGGTCAACGCCTTGTCGATGTCGAAGCCGGTGCGCAGCCCCATATCTCTGCTCGGCGTGCGATACCTGCGTTGCGCGGGCCCGCCACTCAGTCCGCGCCGCACCGCGTCGTTCAGCACCGCTTTGAACGACATCCCCCGTTCGCGCGCTGCCCGCTGCAGCGCGGCAACAACGTCGGAATCCAGAGTCACCGTGGTCCGCATGATGTAATCATCGCATCAACTGAGATGCTGTCATGATGCTAACCGATACTCGGCACGCAGCGCGTCGCCACGGACCTTCTGTCAATCAGTTGCGCGAGGTACGGAGCATACGTACCGGTATCCTGTACCATGACAGTACAGATTTTTTGTACTCACCTTCAGGCAGGATCACGATGAGTATCAGCGCGAGCGACGCCAGGCGGCGCCTGTTCCCCCTGCTCGAGCAAGTCAACACCGATCACCAGCCGGTACGCATCACCTCCAAGGCCGGAGATGCGGTGCTCATGTCCGCCGACGACTACGACTCGTGGCAGGAAACCGTCTACCTGCTGCGCTCCCCGGAAAACGCCAGGCGGCTGGCGGAAGCGGTCGCCCGCGACAAAGCCGGGCAGTCCGCCGTCGCCAAATCCGTCGACGAGCTGCGGGAGATGGCCGGCGGCCAGGAGTGAGAAGCATCCACTTCGACCCCGACGCCTGGCAGGACTTCCTCTGCTGGCTGGCCTCGGACCGCAAGACCGCCCGGCGGATCACCCGCCTGATCGCAGAGATCCACCGCGATCCATTCGACGGGATCGGCAAGCCCGAGCCCCTGAAAGGCGAGCTGGCGGGGTATTGGTCCCGCCGAATCGACGACGAGCATCGGCTGGTCTATCGAGCCGACGACGAGGTCAAAATCCTCAAGGCCCGCTACCACTACTGAGCGGCCCAAAAAACGACACGTCGCCACAAATGGGCGCTGTCCGCGCTGTCAGGAACGAAGCCGACCAATCCACACCCGCCCCGGCGTCACCCGCCCGGCGCATGGCGTCAGGGGCCGACGGCCGGGCCGTCGCGCAAGAATGCGGCCACCTGCTCGACGAACCGCTCCAGGTCGCGCAGGTCGCTGAGCCGGGATTCCACGATCGCGTCGGACACCGCGACGTACTCGTGCACCAAGACGTTGCGAAAGCCGACGGCCTTTCGCATCGCGTCGGACAGGTCGACGGTGAGCACCCCGTGGGCCCCGAGCACGTCCATGGCGTCGCCGTTAGCCGCCGGCGGCCCCCAACCTTGCGCCGAGCAGATGTGCTGGGCGATATCGATGCACGCCTCGACCGACGTGACGAACGTGTACTTCACACACGCAACCACAACCGATCAGCACGCCGCGCTGCACCAGCCCCGGATTCCTGATGCAAGAGATGGAGATCATCGGTGACGGCGCGCAACAACCGAAGAACGCGGACTTCATCCACCACGGCGCAGCACCGCATCCGCGAACTCCCGATGGGCCCGGTTCAGCCGCGGCAGTTCGTCGAAATAGATCTTGCGGGTCGTGGCCTCCCACACCACCCGGACGCCGGGGTCGTGCTCGAAGAGCAGTTTGCCGTGCAGGGCGACTCGGCCCGCGAGTTCCAGAGGGGCGTTGTTGAGCACCAACAGATCGACGCCTGCGGGCAATAGGACCTCGAACGCCTGGGGGGGTTGTCCGCCGAAGTAGGCCGCGATGTCGACATCGGAATCGTCGCGGGCGGTTCCCCACGCTCGACTGCCGTGCAGGTAGGCGAACAGCGCGCCGTTACGCCGCAGCGCCTCGACGGATTCGGCGATCCGGGCTTCAACGGGATCCACGGTCCGATTGTCGCACCGCGCAGCGACAATCTGTGTCCACCCGCCTGATCGCAGAGATCCAACGGGCGAGCTGTCGGGATGGTGGACCCGCCGCGTCGACGGCCGGCATCGGCGGGTGAGCTCCCCGCGAGCGTAACGCGGTTGCGAAATCCGGCTCGGAATGTCGCGGTGCCGTTACGCTCGCGGCGTCGCCCGCGTCGCGGCGTCGCCCGCGAATTCGGAATCCCTTGCTCTCCGTTATCACTGGACCTGGGGCATTCTCGAGGAATCCGGGGTAGACGTCAGTCCCAAGGGTTTACCAAGTCGACGCCCGCTCCGTCGAAGTGGCGCGTATTGCGGGTAGCCACAGTTGCGTGCCGGGATGCGGCGATGCCGGCTATCTGCACATCACGAATTTCCACCGCACGCCCGACTCGTTGTTGGGTGGCGGCGATGGTCCCAGCGGTAATCGCGGCCGTCAGGTCGAAAGATTGCACACGACCATCAAGGTCTTCGTCGAGGAGTTGAGAAAACATCTCGTCGAGCCGCTTACGGCGCCGGCTTGACGCCAAAAGTTCGATGCCGGTGCGGATCTCGAATACCGTTACCGATGTCGTCCAGATTGATTCGGTGGGCTGATGATCGAGCCATGCCACGACGGCCGGATCGGGTGTGTCCCGCATCAACGCGGAGAGCACATTGGTGTCGAGCACGATCATGATTCGTTGAACTGCGCAGGCTGGATGGGCTGGCCCCGCAGTTCGGGAATGTCCTCGGTGAGGCCCATGCCTGTGAAACGTGACGCGATACGAGACCCGAGCCGCCCGGGCGGATTATCGACGTTCCGGACTGCGTTCCGCAGGATCTCGCGTGCCTCTTCCTCGGTGCTGCGACCGTGTCGACGGGCCAGTCGCTGCAGTTTGGCCTTGGTGTCGTCCTCAAGTTGACGGATGAGAATCTGCGCCACCGAGCAACGATATCATGATATCGTTCAGAAAGTGCGTTGACCTCGCGGTCGAGTTTGTGGAGCACTCCAAGAATGGCCCCGTTGACGGTGGTGCCATCATTCAGCGCAGTCGACCGCGGCCTCGAGAGCCGCGCAAATGGCGCGCATCCGGGTGGCGGCGAGGCGGCCCAGCCGATTCACCAACACTGCGACCGAGACACTTTCGACCGAGTCCAGATTCACCGCAGAACGCCGCGGAATCGGGTCGGAACCGGGTTCGAGGACGACCTCGCTGACCAGTCCCCGGATGGTTGTGGTGCAGGGCGCCACGAGTGCGCGTCGAAGCCGAGGGATCGCCGCATCGCGCGAGAGCACAACAACCGGACGCCGGCCGATCCCGGACATCTCACACCACCACACCTCGCCGCGTGCCGGAAGTGAGCTCACGAGTGTCCCACCGCCCGCCGCCATGACGCCAGGTCGCCCCACTCGTCGGGCTCATCAATCGGGTGCTTGTCGTAGGCCGCATAACTCGCATCCACCTCCGCCGATCGATGGCGAGCAAGTAATGCCCGCAGGGCCTCGTCGATGAGCGCGGCGTCAGTGCTTCCCGCCCGCACGTCGCGTGCGCTGCTCAACAGCGCGGCGTCGACAGTAGTGCTCAGACGTATGCGGTTCATGCCACGATTATGCCACCGCCTGGGCAAACTCCTCTGCGCATATCTGGGCGCATCAGCGCACGCCGGCGACACTCGTCCTCCCGCGGTGGCGGAATCAATCCAGCCCGAGCGCCTCGCGCAGCCGCGCCGGACTCATGGCGCCGGGCCGGCCCGTGTCCGGCGGGAACGAATCGAGCAACCGGATCAGGTCCGGGCGCCGGGTCGGGTCGTCGGCGCATTGCCGGGGTGTATGACCGGCCAGGGCGGGGATCGGTTCGTCGAGCCAGGCCGCCTCGTACGTGTGGATCATGTCCTCGAGGGCCGCGGCGAGGGCCGGGTCGGCAGCCACGTCGTCGATCACCTCGCTCTCCGCGTCGTCGCCGCCGAGCCGCTGGGCGTCGCGCAGATCGCCGAGCGGCTCCCGGGTCTCGCTGAGCACACTCACCGACGCGTCGAGCGCACGCACAGCGGCGAGCACCCGGTCGAAGCGTTCCGCGCTGTTGGCGTGCACGTGCAGCTCGTCGCCGGTGAGCTCCAGGTGCGCCCGAATCCGCTGCATGCCGTGGGTGACGACGTGCTCGAACCACACCAGCGTGTCCCCCGACTCGCCTTCCTCCCGTTCGTAGAGGCCGTCGAGCCCGCGGGCCAGCGCCTCCGGGTCGGCGCTGCGCAACACCGCATCGCACATCGTCAACGGCTCGCCCTCGGTGTTGAACAGCACCGGCGGGGCGAACCGCCGCGACAGCGCCGCAACCAGCTCGACCGGGTCGAGCTCGTCGTCGAGCAGCGCGATCAACCCGTCACGCTCCCCGAGCGAAACCGGCTCCAACCCGCCGAACACCTGCATCGTCTCCCCCGCGGGAACGACTCTGGCGCAATAGAATTCACCGGGCTTGACCTGCGTGCTGGCGGTTCGTTCACGCACCTCGTGCACGTCGCCGGTGCGCACGTCGCGCACGGTGAAACCCTGCCCGCGCGACACGTCGAGCACCTCGTACACCGACCGCTGCACCAGCAGCCACTGCTCGGCCAACGACCGTTCGTCGTCGGGCAACAGCACGCCACGGGTACCGACGAACTCGGCGAACGCCCCTCCCTCGAACAGCACCACGTCGGCGACCAGAGGATCGCGCAGCCCGTCGACGAGCGAAGCGGGTGAGTCCCAGTGCTGCGACCGGACACGGGCGATCTCGAGGAACTTCGCCACGAACGGACCGTCCAGCAGACCGATGGCCGCCTTCTGATACAGCCAGGCCGCCCGCTCTTCCAGCGGCAGCTGCTCGCGGTTGAGGTGACACACCTTGTATTTGCGCCCCGAACCGCACCAACACCGCTGATTGCGGCCCAGGTCGGTGCGGGGAGCCGGCCGGAACGCCTCGAGCAGTTGCTGAAGATGATCGTCGGGGGGCGCCCCCGCCCGGCGCAGCAGCGACAACCCCCGCTCGGCGTCCCCCCGATCGCCTGCGTAGCGGGCCAACTCCAGCAGCGTCAACGGCCACGACGGGTCCAGTGACTCGGCGTCATTCAGCGCCGCCTCGGCCTGTTCGACGTCGCCGAGCGCCTCGTGGGCCTTGGCGCGCATCCAGCGCAAGGCCGGGCGCGCGGCTCGTGGCGCCATCGGCTCGGCCGATTCGGCGAAGACCCCCAAGGCCATGGCCGAGGTCTCGTCGTCCACGTCGATCTCGCGCAGCGCGGCGGCGGCCACGGCCGGTTCGCCCAGCAGCTCCAGGACAGTGCGCACCGTGGCGCGTTCCGGCTCGGATGACGGCTCTCCGGCCACCGGGGCCGGGGCGATGTCGGCGACGTCGGGCTCGTCGCCGTCGTCCAGGCGGGCACGCACGGCCTCGACCACGTCGAGGGTCTGCTCGTGCAGTGTGACCGTGGCCAGCACGGCCAGCGCCTCGTCGTCGTCGAGTTCGTAGCGTTCCTTGATCGTTTCGAGCCGGTCGGCCGTCCGCGTTGCGGCGAAGTCGAAGCCCCCGCATGCGACCCGATTGCCGTCGCGAGCCAGCCCGCTCGCGGCGAGCAGATCACCCAGCGGAGCCGTCGGCTCGCGAAAAAGGCTGTCGTCGTCGGCGCACACCGTCCACGTCGCGATGTCGAGCAGCTCGGGCCGGTCGGGGCGCTCGTCGAGCAACGCCGCCAGCGCCGCGCCGGGGTGGCCCGCAACCGGTTCCGCAACCGGTTCGGCGACCGCGACGAGCTCCAGGCCGCTCGCCCCGACACGCACCCCGACGAGGTCACCGGCGCGCACGCCCAGGGCGGCGAGGTGCCCGCTCGGCAGCAGCAACGCGCCCGAGAGGTCGACCGCATCCGCGGGCACGCCGCGGGCCGCCAGCACCTCGTCGTGCAGGAATGGAAACACGTCGCTCAGCGGCGAACCGTCGGCAAGTCGCCGATAGGCCTCCACCTCGGTCAGGATCGACACCGGCGCCAAGTCGGGTGCCCACGCCAGGAGGTCGTGGTCGACCTCGGTCTGGCTGAGGCGGTGGGTGAAAATTCTGCCTTCGAGCACGGCCGGAATCCAGGCCCATCGCCCGTCGGCCAAGGGCACGACCGGCTCGTCGTCGTCGAGAATGTCGTCGAGGGCCTCTTCGGGATCGGGCCCGAGGTCGACACCGTCGGCTTCGAGCACGTCCAGCAGGTCGTCCTCGCTCATCGGGCCGCGCGTCGAAAGAACCTGGCGCACAACGGCAGCAAGCGAATCTTCAGGCATCGACCCGAGACTACTCGCCCCGGCTTGCGCTGTCAGCGGCCGGTGGGGCGTCACGCCGTGGCGAAACCCGGACCTCCGTCAGCCGACGGCGGCCCCGGCCTGCGCGTAAGGCGCGCCGAACTCGGTCACCGGCCGGAAGCCGTGCTTGCGGGCCTTGGCGGCGGCCTGGCGCATCAGCGCGTAGATCCCGACGAACGCGGCGTGATCGGTCATCACCAACGGCGTCAGCAGCCTGTTGTGCACCAAAGCGAACGCGATCCCGTCGGCGGGGTTGGTCCAGCCGACCGAGCCGCCCAGCCCGACGTGGCCGAAGCCCGGCATGATGTTGCCGATGGGCAGGCTGTGGTAGCCGAGGTGGAAAGCCAACGGCACGTAAAGGTTTCGGTCCGGCCACAGGCTCTTACGCCCGGTCAGGCCCGCGACGAGTTCCGGGGACAAGAATCGGATGCCGTCGATCTCGCCGCCGTTGGCGATCGCGCCGTACATCCGCGCCAGGCCGCGGGCCGTCGCCACCCCGTTGGCCGCGGGCATCTCGGCGTCCAGCATCGCGTTGTCGCCCTTGACGGCATCCATGATGCCCGGGAAGTACATCGAGCGGTACGCGCCGGACATCTCGTTGGCGACCTTGCGCAGCACGAAGTTGGCCACCGGATTGCCGACCATGTTCTGCGGCATGACGATCTCGGCCACCCGCGTCGGCGCGCCGGCCGGCGGGCGGCCCAGGTGCAGCCCGTCGGTGCCCAGCGGCGCGGCGAGCTCCTCGCGGATCAGCGTCCGCATGCCCTTCCCTGTCACCGCGCGGCCCAGCCCCGACATCAGCCAGCCGAACGTCAGCGCGTGATAGGCCGACTTGCCCAGCAGGCGCCCCGGCGGCGCCGCCGCCAGCCGCTCCTCCATCACGACGTGGTCGAACAGGTCTTCCTGCGTGGCGCCGCGCAGACCCGACAGGCCGGCGGCGTGCCTCATCACGTCGCGCACCGTCAGATAGGCCTTGCCGTTGGCCCCGAACGCCGGCCAGTACTCGGCCACCGGCGCCTCGTAGTCGATCAGGCCCCGGTCGGCGAGCCGGTGGATGACCGTGGCCGCCATCCCCTTGGTCGCCGAGAACACCATCGGGGCGCTGTCCGCCGACCACGGCGAGTGCCCGCCCCGGTCGGACCAGCCCGTCCATACGTCCACCACCGGCTGTCCGTCGAGGTACACCGCCAGGGCGCCGCCGCCGAACCGGCGCGCCGGGAACATGCTGGCGAAACTGCGAACGACGCAATTGAAATGTGAGTCCGCCGCGCCGGACACCCGATGACCTGCGTCGGGGTCATCGAGGTGGGAGACCTCGTGGCGATCGACTCGTGTTTCCACCGTCACAGTTTTGAATTTACTTGGATTTCACACCGGTGCGGAGCGAAATATAGATTATTTACCTATCCGTTAGTCACGGTGCCCGAGATGGTTTGCCGGCCGGCAAACGCGCGTCAGGGGCGCGGGCGCCGCAGCTGGCCGGCGGGTTTCGTCGCGTCGCTTCACTCGCGCGGCGTCGTGGCGGGCCACCGGAAACGCTCCCGGTACAGCGACCAATCCCACGTGGAAAGGAACGCCTGGGCCGCCTCGTAGCCCCTGTCGAAAAGCTGTTCGAGACGCTGGCGGGATGCGCTGAAATCGAGGACGCCGACGTCGGTCGATTCGACCAGGATGGCGCGGGAACGGACCCACGGCTGGTTCAACTGAGTCTGGTCATGACCGACCAGCATGGTGGTGAGCAGACTTTCCAGCAACGACGTCTGTTCGAAGAAACGGAGTGGCCTCAGAGCCGGCATCACTTCGCCGATTCCCTCGGCGATCCTGGGCACAACCGTGATCCCGAACGTGGGCCGGCGTGGCGCCTTGCCATCCAAACGGTCGAAGGTGTCGATCGGAAAGTTCGACAGCACACCGCCGTCGACCAGCGTGGATGGCCGGCCGGTGGCGCCGAACAAGGTCACCGGGCGGTAGAAAAACGGAATCGCCATCGAAGCGCGCACCGCGTCCGCAACCGATTGCTCGTCGGGGTCCAAACCATAGAGCCGCCGATAGTCCCACGGCAGCCGCACCAGCTGCGCTGCCGTCACGTCCGCGACGGTGACCACCAGCCTGCTGCGCCGCAAGTCGGGCAGGTCGTCTTCGTCGAGGTAGAGGTCACCGAAGGTGTCGACGCCCAGGTTCTTCAGCTCACTGCGAACCCACTGGTGGGCGAAGTCGCCGCGATACATGCTCGTCTCCCGAAGCAACCCCCACGCCGCACCGAGAAACGGAACAGGCGGGGCATCACGCCATTTGCTCAGCGGCACCGACAGCGCCAGTTCCTTGATCTCCTGGCTCGTCAGCTGGTTGCCCTTGGATGCGGCCGCAAGCACCGCCGCGACGACCGAGCCGCCAGAGACGCCCGACACCCGCTTGAACGAATACCCCGCATCCATGAGCGCGACGATGGCACCCACCAGGCCGATGAACTTGACACCCCCACCGGAGAGAACGACGTCCGCATGTTTCGGCTCGTTCATCTCGTTGTCGTCTGCCATAACCGCCTTTCCGTCGCGAGGCAGCTTAGACCGGGTTACTGCGCTGCGGCTGCCAGGATCTGCTGGGCCGCCAGCGCCGGGGTCAGCTCCCCCGCCTTGACCTGGCGCTCGATGTCGGCGCGGATCTTGCGCACCGCCGGATTGGACAGCACCCGGTCCAGCACCGTGTCGCGCACCATCTGCCAGGTCCAGTCGACCTGCTGGGCGCGCCGGCGCGCCTCGAACTCGCCGGCCTCGGTGAGCACCCGGCGATGCCGCTCGATGGTGTCCCACAGCTCGGCCAGGCCGGTGCCCTCGGTTGCGCTCATCGTGAGAACCGGCGGCCGCCAAAGCGTTTCACCCGGATGGATCAACCGTATCGCCGCGGAGAGCTCGCGCGCGGCCGACCGCGCCTCGGCCAGGTGCTCCCCGTCGGCCTTGTTGACGACCACGATGTCGGCCAGCTCCAGGGCACCCTTCTTGATGCCCTGCAGCGAGTCGCCGCTGCGCGCCAGGGTCAGCAGCACGAAGGTGTCCACCATGTTGGCGACGGCCACCTCCGACTGCCCGACGCCGACGGTCTCGATCAGGATCACGTCGAACCGGGCCGCCTCCAGCAGCACGATCGTCTCCCGCGTCGCTTTTGCCACACCGCCCAACGTGCCCGACGTCGGGGACGGCCGCACATAGGCCTCCTCGTGCACCGCCAGCCGCGCCATCCGGGTCTTGTCGCCCAGGATCGACCCGCCGGTGCGCGTCGACGACGGGTCCACGGCCAGCACCCCCACCCGGTGGCCGCCCTCGACCAGGTGCATACCGAGCGCCTCGATGGTGGTGGACTTGCCCGCCCCCGGCACGCCGGTGATGCCCACCCGGTGGGCGCCGCCCGCGTCGGGCATCAGCTCCAGCAGCAGCTGCTGGGCCTGCTCGTGATGGTCGGGCCGGGTCGACTCCAGCAACGTGATGGCCCGCGGCAGCGCCGCCCGGTCGCCGCCGCGGATCGCGGCGGCCAGCTCCTCGACGCTCATCTGTCCGGCCTCGCGAAAGTGCAAGTGGCAACGCATTTCCCGAGTAGGCGCGTCGGTAGTTGCACTCTCGCGGGCAGACTCATGAATCGAGTGCATATCCCAGCCGCTCGGCCAGCTTGTGCAGCAGGCCGATCGCGGCGTCGGCGATCACCGTGCCCGGCGGGAAGATCGCGGCGGCCCCGGCGGCATACAGCTCCTCGAAGTCGCCCGGCGGGATGACCCCGCCGACCACGATCATGATGTCGGGCCGTCCCACCTGCACCAGCGCGTCGCGCAGCGCCGGCACCAGGGTCAGGTGGCCCGCGGCCAGCGAGGACACCCCGATGACGTGCACGTCGTTGTCGGCGGCCTGCCGGGCCACCTCCTCGGGCGTGGAGAACAGCGAGCCCACGTCGACGTCGAAACCGATGTCGGCGAACGCCGTCGCGATCACCTTCTGACCGCGGTCGTGGCCGTCCTGCCCCATCTTGGCCACCAGGATGCGGGGCCGGCGGCCGTCGGCCTCGGCGAACTTCTGCACCAGCTCGGTGGCTCGAGAAATAGGGGCGATGTTGGTGGCCTTTCCGGCTTCGTCACGGTAGACCCCGGCGATGGTACGGATCTCCGCCTGGTGCCGCCCGTACACCTTCTCCAGGGCGTCGGAGATCTCCCCGACGGTGGCCTTGGCCCGGGCCGCGGCGATGGACAGCGCCAGCAGGTTGTTGCCCAGCCCGTCCTCACCGGCGCGGCCGTGGGCGGCCGCCGCGCGCGTCAGCTCGGCCAGGGCGGCGTCGCAGGCCGCCTGGTCCCGGCTCGCCCGCAACTCCTGCAGCTTGGCGAGCTGCTCGGCGCGCACCCGGCTGTTCTCGACCTTGAGGACCTCGATCTCGGTGTCCTCGTCGACCTGGTACTTGTTGACCCCGATCACCGGCTGCCGGCCCGAGTCGATGCGGGCCTGGGTGCGCGCGGCCGCCTCCTCGATGCGCATCTTGGGGATGCCCTCGCTGATGGCCTGGGCCATCCCGCCGTACTCGGCGATCTCGGTCAGGTGCGCACGGGCCTTCTGCGCGAGCTGGTGGGTCAGCCACTCCACGTAATACGAACCGCCCCAGGGGTCGATCGGGCGGGTGGTGCCCGACTCCTGCTGCAACAACAACTGGGTGTTGCGCGCGATGCGCGCCGAGAAGTCCGTCGGCAGGGCCAGCGCCTCGTCGAGGGCGTTGGTGTGCAGCGACTGGGTGTGGCCCTGGGTGGCGGCCATCGCCTCAATGCAGGTGCGCGTCACGTTGTTGAAGGCGTCCTGGGCGGTCAGCGACCAGCCCGAGGTCTGCGAATGGGTGCGCAGCGACAACGATTTCGGGTTCTTGGCACCGAAGCCGGCGACCAGCTCGCTCCACAGCAGCCGCCCGGCGCGCAGCTTGGCGACCTCCATGAAGAAGTTCATCCCGATACCCCAGAAGAAGGACAGCCGGGGGGCGAACTTGTCGATGTCCAACTCGGCGTCCAGGCCGGCCTTGATGTAGTCCACCCCGTCGGCCAGGGTGTAGGCCAACTCCAGATCCGCTGTGGCACCGGCCTCTTGGATGTGGTAACCGGAAATCGAGATGGAGTTGAACTTCGGCATCTTGGCGCTGGTGTAGGCGAAGATGTCGGAGATGATGCGCATCGACGGCTTGGGCGGGTAGATGTAGGTGTTGCGCACCATGAACTCTTTGAGGATGTCGTTCTGGATGGTGCCGGCCAGCTTCTCCGGCGGCACTCCCTGCTCCTCGGCGGCCACCACGTACAGCGCCAGGATCGGCAGCACGGCCCCGTTCATCGTCATCGACACGCTGACCGCCGACAGGTCGATGCCGTCGAACAGCTGCCGCATGTCGAGGATGGAATCGATTGCCACACCGGCCATTCCGACGTCACCCTGCACGCGCGGGTGGTCGGAGTCGTAGCCGCGGTGGGTCGCCAGGTCGAAGGCCACCGACAGGCCCTTCTGACCGGCGGCCAGGTTGCGCCGGTAGAACGCGTTGGAGTCCGCCGCGGTGGAGAACCCGGCGTACTGGCGAATCGTCCAGGGCTGGTTGACGTACAT
Source organism: Mycobacterium cajalii (assembly GCF_045809005.2). Lineage (NCBI taxonomy): Bacteria > Bacillati > Actinomycetota > Actinomycetes > Mycobacteriales > Mycobacteriaceae > Mycobacterium > Mycobacterium cajalii. The sequence goes on along the minus strand of NZ_CM141436.1, from coordinate 2,519,982 downwards.
CGTCGGGTAGGGCCCGCGGATGAACGGCGGCTCGCCGGGAAAGCTGTTGAGCGGATACCCCTCGGCCTGCGCGGCGGCGCGGTCGGCGGCGACGTAGACCGGCTTGACGTCGATGCCCTCCGGGGTCTGCCAGGTGTCGTCCCGATCCACCGCGGCGGCGGGCGGCCGCCCGGAGCGGTCGCCCTGCAGCGGGACGTCGGCGAAACTGCCGATCACAGAGGTGGTTGCGGTCATCGCGGCTACGCCCCCAATCGGGTGAGCAGATTCGACAGGGCCTCGACCGCATCGATTTTCGCGGTCAGGTACTCATCGGGCCGGGGCTCGGCATCGCCCATGGCCTGCTCCGGCCCGGCCAGGTACACCCGCGACACGCCGGCGCTGCGGGCCGCCGCCACGACGCCCGCGGCCTCGTCCCCGTAGCGCTTGTCGGTGCCGCAGATGACCGCCGCCTCCGGTGAGCCGGCGTCGGACACGGCCCGCGCGACACCGGCGGCGTCGAGCGGCCCGGGGTTGACCGCCTCGATCCCGCCGGAGGCCAGCAGGTTGGCGGCGAACGTCGCCCGGATGTTGTGCTCGGCCAGCGGGCCCAGCGGCAACAGCAGCGCCTGGGGACGCGCGCCGGTGCGGGCCAGGAAGGCATCCGAGCGGTCCCGCAGCGCCTCGAACGCGGCGGCGTAGCGCGCCACCGCCGGCGTCGAATCCTGTTGTGGCAGAGCTGCTTCGGCCAGGTTCGGGAACTCGTTGACGCCGGTGATCGCGGTGCGGCGGTGCGCGATGTCGTCGGCGCGGCGCGCGGCCACCGCGGCGATCTGCCCGGCGAGGTAGCCGCGGGCGTCGGCGAACCCGCCGCGTGACTCGATCTCCTGGAAGTGCCCCCAGGCGTCGCGGGCCAGCTCGTCGGTGAGTTCTTCGACGAACCACGAGCCGCCGGCGGGATCCAGCACCCGTCCGACGTGGGACTCCTCCAGCAGCAGCAGCTGGGTGTTGCGCGCGATGCGGCGCGCAAAGCCGGCCGACACGCCCGGGAAGCCGGCCGGGATCGCCACGTCGAACGGGTGCACCAGCACGGTGTCGGCGCCGCCGACACCGGCGGCGAACGCGGCCACCGTGGCGCGCAGCATGTTCACCCACGGGTCGCGCTGGGTCATCATCGGCAGCGAGGTCTCGGCGTGCAGCACCGCCGCGCCGCCGTCGGCGTCACCGGCGACCTCGGCGACCCGCGCCCACAGCCGGCGAGCGGCCCGCAGCTTGGCGATCGTCATGAACTGGTCGTCGTCGGCGGCCATCCGGAAGCTGATCTGGCGCAGCGCGTCGCCGACCGGGATCCCCGATTCGACGAGCATCCTCAGGTAGGCCACCGCGGCCGCCACGCTGCCGGCCAGCTCCCACGCCGCGCTGGCGCCCAGGTTGTGAAAGGCCGGCCCGTCGACGGTGATCGCCCGCACGCCGCGGCGCCCGGCCACCCGGCCCGCGACCGCCATCACGTCCTGCACCGGGCACGACGGCCGGCCACCCAGCGCCGCGCTCAACGGGTCGGCGCCCAGGTCCACCGCCGGCGTCGCGCCGACGTCCAGCCGGTCGACCAGCTCCAGCACCGCGTCGCAGGCCGCCGCATAGTCGGCGCCCGCGTCCAGGATCAGCGGCGCCAGGTCCAGGTGCACGCCGGCGAGCAGGCCGCCGAGCTGCCCGGGTGCCACGCCGGACTCCCCCACCCGGACCAGCAGCGCGCTGACCCCGTCGTTCAGCGCGGCCAGCGCCGCCGCGTTGTCGTCGTCGGCGCCGGGTCTGGGGAACGCCTCGGCGACCTTCCAGCCGGCGTTGACGTCGCGCGCCGCGTCGCCGCCGCGCACGTAGGGCCACTCGCCCGGCAGTGGCGGCTCGGGCAGCTCGTCGAGGGCGGTGTAGAGCGCCCGGACGGCAAACCCGTCATAGGTCGGGGTGTCCAGCGAGCGCTCGGGTTGCTCACCCAGCTCCGCGGGGTCACGCCGGGTGCTCTTGGCCAGCACGCCCGCGACCGCGGTGCGCCAGCGCGCCAGCGCTTCCTGACCGGCTGCTGGTTCGGCAGGTACCTCCGTTGGTACATCCACGGACACCGACTGCTCCTGTAATCGCAGGAATTGGCAATCTTCCCCATCCCGGGTCGCCACTTGCTAACCAGGCTAATTGATCGCCTGCGGCCCTCCGGCGGGGAGGTCGCGATCGCGAAACGCCAGACTCGGGCAACGCGATATTCACCCGCGGCCCGTAGCCTTTGAAGGCGTGACGGCCCCCGCCACCGGCAAATCCACCGGCACCCTGCGCAGCGTCGGCTGCGCGCTGGGCGCGACCGCGCGTCAGCTGTCCCGGCCGCGCGCCGTCGCGACTGCGCTCGTGATCGGCGTCGTGGTGGCGGTGGCGCTGCTGGTGCCGCTGCCGACCGCGGTGCAGGTGCGCGACTGGGCGCAAACCGTCGGACCGTGGTTCCCGCTGGCGTTTCTGACCACGCACGTCGTCGCCACCGTGGTGCCGATTCCGCGCACGGCGTTCACGCTGGCCGCCGGGCTGCTGTTCGGCCCGCTGCTGGGCGTGCTGATCGCGGTGTCGGCCAGCGCCGCCAGCGCGGTGATCGCCCTGCTGCTGGTGCGCGCGGCGGGATGGCAACTGGGCCGCCTGGTTCGCCACGGCGCGGTCGACAGGGTGGACACGCGCCTGCGGGAGCGGGGCTGGCCGGCGGTGTTGTCGCTGCGGCTGATTCCCGTCGTACCGTTCTCCGCGCTGAACTACGCCGCCGGCGCGTCGGCCGTGCGGGTGCTGCCGTTCGCGGTGGCCACCGTCGCCGGGCTGCTGCCCGGCACCGTCGCCGTGGTGGTCCTCGGCGACGCGCTGGCCGGCCACCCCGACCCGCTGCTGTATCTGGTGTCGCTGTGCACGAGCGCCCTGGGGCTGCTGGGGCTGGTGTTCGAGGTTCGCCACTACCGGCGTCAGCACCGCCGCGAGCCGGCCGTCGGCCGCTGAGCGAACCGCACTTTTAGCGCCCCCGCATCGGGGGAAATGTCTTGTTGTGGTGGTCCTCTGCGCACTGGAACTCGCGAGTCAGGACGCGGAGCCCACGCGGGCCCGCACCGTCACGCTGCTCATCGCCACCGCGGCATCGGTGCTGATCGCCATCTTGTCCTTCATGGTCCACCGGATCTTTCGGCGCCGCGCCCCGCAACCGGGCGCGGGCCACCTGCGGCGGGCGCTGCTGGGAATGCGTGTCCCGCTGCCGACGGTCGCCGCGCTGTGCTGCGCCGCCGTCTTCCTGGCGGCGATGCGGCTGCCGCTCGACAACGCCGACCCCGTTGCAGCAACAGCCCCGTCCCCCGTCGCGTCACCCATCCCGCTGCCGCCGGCAAGCGCCATCGGCCCAGGCGCCGGCATCTACGTCGACTACGCCGACGGTTCCGGCGGAATGGGTTGCACGGCAGGGTTTCTGGTTCGCACCCGCTCGGGTCGGGCGGCGGTTTTGACCGCCGGTCACTGCAACCGGCCCGGCGAACCGAGCGCGGTGACGATGAACCTGGGCGGGACCCTCCCCTACACGCGGCTGGGAACGTTCAGCCGCACGGTCAGCGAGGGAGATCACGCCGGAGCCCACGACATGGGCCTGATCATGATCGACGGCGACAAGGTTCCGCGGTCCTCGGCCATCGCCGCCTCGCTGCCGGTGTCCGGTGTCACGACGAAACTGCGAATCGGCCAGCGGCTGTGCAAGTTCGGCATGACCACCGACATCACCGAATGCGGACAGGTCCTGGACGTCACCGACAGTACGGTCACGTTCTCGGCGTCGGGCCTGTGCGGCGATTCCGGCGGACCGGTCTACCTCGTGCAAAACGACGGCACCGCCACCGCGGTCGGCATCGAAATCCGCGGTGGCAATCCCGCCAATCCGCACGCGGGATGCTCGGTTCCCGTGGAGTTCTCCATGGCCGAGTTGGTGCAGCCCTGGCTGGACAGGTGGCACCTGACCGCCGTCGTCACCCGGCCGGCCGGCTAGCGCCCGCAACTCCCTCGGCCAGGGGCAATCTCAGCACGAACTGCGCGCCGCCCTCGCGCGGCAGGCACACCAGCTCGCCGCCGTGCGCGCGGGCCAGGGCACGGGCGATCGGCAGGCCCAGTCCGGCGCCGCCGTGGTCGTAGGCACGGCCGGCATCCAGGCGCACCAGCCGCTCGAAGATGCGTTCGCGCTCGGCGTCGGGAACACCGGGTCCGGTGTCGGTGACGGTCACCTGGGCGGCGCCGTCGCTGACGGCGACGTCGATGTGGATGGCGCCGCCGCCCGGGGTGTGCCGGCGCGCGTTGTCGAGCAGATTGGCCATGACCTGGGCGAGCCGCGTCGAGTCCGCGGTGATGGCGAGCTCGCTCAGGCCCGTCCGGATCACGGTGAGCTGCGGCGCCAGCAGTGTGGTCCGGTCCGCTTCGGCGTCCACGAGGGCCGCCAGGTCGACGTCTCCGACCTGCAGCGGGATCCCGGCGTCGATGCGACTCAGATCCAGCATGTCGGCGACGAGGCGCCCGGCGCGACGGGCGTCCGCCAACAGCAGGCCGGCCCTGCGGTACTGCCCGCGCGCGGCGGGGTCCTCCCGGTGCCGGCCGGCGCTGCCGGCGATCTGTTCGGCCGCCGCCTGCATGCCGGCGATCGGGGTGCGCAGCTCGTGGGCGGCGTCGGCGAGGAATTGCCGGGTCGCCGCCTCGGCGCGCCGGGCCGCGTCGGCGGCCTGCCGGGCCTGCCGCTCGGAGGCCTCCAACGCGTCGAGCATCCGGTCGAAGGCGCCCGCGGCGCGGCCCAACTCGGTGTCGGCGCGGTCCGGATGCAGGCGACGGCCCCGGTCCCCGGTCGTGATGTCGTCGGCCAGCGCGGTGAGCCGGTCCAACGGCCGCAGCGCCGCCCGGCTGACCGCGACCACCAGCAGCGCCGCCAACAGCAGGGTGGCCAGGCCGGCCCCGATCATCAGCCCGCGCAGCTGGCGGGCCACCTGCGTGGTCTGCGTGGTGTCGGCGACCAGGACGAGCCGGGAGCCGCCGGGCAGCGGGTGCACCACGACGGTCGCGGTCGCGTCCGGCGGCGGATGGCCGCGCGGTGGTGGCGGTGGCGGCGGGGGCGGCCAGGGGGGCATGCCGGGCGGGGGCGGGCCGGGCGGCCGCGGAGGGGGCGGCCCGGGCGGCGGCACGAAGGCGCCGGCGCGGGCGTCGGGGCTGATGCCCCGATCGCCGTAGGTGGCGCCGTCGGCGGTGACCAGCAACGCCCGCACACCACCCCCGTTGAGTTCGGCGGCCAGCAGGTCCGGCGGCGTCCGGGCGGCGGCCAACGCGTCGGCGCGGGACGTCGCCGCCAGCAACCGGTCGTGCAGGTTCCGGCGGGCCAGAACGCCCAGGCTCACGTCGATGGTGACCCCGAGCAGGACCAGCAGGCCGGCCAGCAACGCCAGCAGCACCACCGTCACGCGGCGCTGCAGCGACGGCGTCGGGGTCGTCACGGCCGCTGCGGCTGCAGGCGGTAGCCGAGACCGCGGACGGTGTGCAGGATGCGCGGCCCGTGGGCCTCGAGTTTGCGCCGCAGGCCGCTGACGTGGACCTGTACCAGGTTGGGGTCGTAGGCGTCGTAGCCCCACACGGCGTTGAGGATCTGCCCGGCGTTGACGATGCCGCCGCGCTGCTCGACGAGGAAGGTCAGCAGCCGCAGCTCGGTGCCCGTCAGCTCCAGCCGGTGCCCGCCGCGCGCGGCCAAGCCGGCCTCGACGTCCAGCACCAGGTCGCCCACCTGGACGACGCGCGGCAACCGTCCGCGCCGGCGCAGCACCGCGCCGACCCGCGACACCAGTTCGGCGAGCTCGAAGGGTTTGACGACGTAGTCGTCGGCACCGCCGTCCAGGCCGCGCAACCGGTCCTGCAGGGCGTCGCGGGCCGTGATCAGCACGATCCCGATGTCTCCCCACTCGCGGATCACGTCGATGAGCGCGAACCCGTCGCGCCCCGGCAGCATCACGTCGAGCACCACCAGGTCGGGCCGCAGCCCGTCGAGGGCGTCCTCCAATTCGTCGCCGTCGCGGCGGGCGTCGGTGTGGTAGCCGACCTCGGTGAGCGCCTCGCTGACCATCTCGCGGATCGTCCGGGAGTCTTCGACCACCAGCACCCGCGGGGTGCCCGCGGTGAACCGATCGCCCGTCCCCAGCAAATCGGCCATGCCCTATTTGTAGTGGCCGTTTCTGGGATTGGGCTGAAGATCGGACCGCGTCTGTTCTGCTGCTTGCGCTGCTAATCTGCATGCATGGTGGCCATCACGATCCGCGGGATCCCCGACGACGTCCGCGGCGAATTGGGCGCGCGTGCCGCCCGGTCGGGCCAGTCGCTGCAGGAATACCTGCGCGGCCTGCTCGTCGCGACGGCGGCCAGGCCGTCGGCACGCGATGTCGTCGCCCGGGCCCGCGCGCGGGTGAACGCGACCGGCGTGCGCCTCGACGCGGACGCCATCCTCGCCGCCAAAGAATCCGATCGCCGGTGAGCGAGCGCGTCGTCTGCGGCGCGTCGGCCGTGGTCGCCGTCCTGCTGGATTCCGGCAGCGACGGCCGGTGGGCGACGGCGCAGCTGGCAGACGCCGACCTGGTGGCGCCCGCGGTGTTTCCGTTCGAATGCGGCAACGTCATCAGGCGGGCCGAACTCGCCGCGGCGATCGGCGCCGAGCAGGCCGCGCAGGCCCACGCCGACCTGCTCGACCTACCGGTGGACCTGTGGCCGTACGAGTTGCTGGCGACCCGGGTGTGGGAGCTGCGAGCGAATCTGTCCTGGTACGACACCACCTACGTCGCGCTCGCCGAACTTTTGGCCGCCCCGCTGGTGACGCTGGACCGGCGGATCGCGCAGGCACCGGGCATCGCCTGCGCGGTGTCGGTTCCCGACGACAGCTGACGCAACTTCTTCAGACCCACTTCAGGTCCGCCGCCTAACGTCCGGGCACATGAGCACCGAAGACAACGACAACAACCCCGCAGCCACCCCGGCACCCATTCCTGCACCCGCCGCCGCCCCACCGCGCGAGCCACGCCGCCACTCCACGCCCGTGGTGATCGGCGCCGCCGTGGCGGGCGCGCTGGTCGGCGCGGTCGGCACCGTCGCGGCGATCGCCTTCGCCTGGATCATCAGCGCCGGGCCACCCGGACCGCCGCCCCCGCCGCCGCTGCTGGCCCCGCACCTGCATCCCGGCCCCCCGCCGCCGCCGATGCCGGGACTCACCCCCGACGGCTTCGGCTTCGGTCCGCCCGGACCGGCCAGGCCGCCGCGGGGCTTCCGGCCACCACCACCGCCGCCGCCCGGCGGGCCGCCGGCCCCGGCCCAGCCGCCGGCCCCGCACAGCTGAGGACGCCCGAGCCCGCGCCTCAGCGCGGGGCCGGGCGCGAGTCGCGCCTTTCCCCGGCCAGCCGGCGCGCCTCCTCGCGGTCGTCGGCGGAGGGCCCGGCGCCCGGCATCCGCCTGCCGGCCACCTCGGGTGTGAAGAACAACGTGACCGCGCCGACGGCACCGGCGAAGATCAGCATGAAAGCCGGCGCCAGCGAGCTGCCGGTCGCCGAGACCAGCGACTCCGCGACCAGCGGGGTGGGCCCCCCGAAACCGGACACGGCGACGTTGAAGCCGATGGACGTCGCGCCGTAACGCACCTTGGTCGGGAACAACGACGGCAGCGTCCTGGGCTCGATGCTGGTGAAGCACAGGTACGGCAGCCCGACGAGCAGGACGCCCAGGAACTTGACCAGGTAGCCACCGCCGGACCGCATCAACAGGAACGCCGGTACCGCAACGACGATCAGGACTCCGCACCCGGTCCACATCAGAGGTTTGACGCCGATCCGATCGGAGAGCCACGCGACGAAAACCACGGCGCACAGCAGGATGACCAGCACCACCAGCACGATCGCCAGAGCGGGGTTGTCCGGTACGTGCACCGTCGACTTCAGGAAGGTCGGCAGGTATCCGGTGAGCATGTAGCCGGTCAGCCCGATCGTCAACTCGAGGCAGACGCACAGCAGCAGCGATTGCCACCGCTTCAGCACCGTCTCTTTGAACTGCTCGGCGCCGGACGGCTGGTCGTCCGTCTTCGACTCCTGGTAACCGGCCGATTCGTCGATACGCTGCCGCATCAGGAGTGCGGCCACCCCCAGCGGCGCGCCGACGAGAAACGGGATCCGCCACCCCCAGCTGGTCATGTCCCCCGCCGGCAGCGCGATCTGCAGCCCGGTCACGAACGCCGCGCCCACCACGTACCCGCTCAGCGTCCCCATCGGCAGAAAGCCGGCCATCATGCCGCGCTTGCGGTCGGAAGCCTGTTCGTCGACGTAGGTCATGGCGCCCGCGAACTCCCCGCCGGTGGACAGGCCCTGACAGACGCGGATGGCCATGAGCAGGATCGGCGCCCAGACGCCGATGGCGTCGTAACCGGGCAGCAGTCCGGTCGCGGTCGTGCTCGCCGCCATCAGGACGATGGTGATCATCAAGACCTTCTTGCGCCCGATCCGGTCGCCCAGCGGGCCGAAGACGACCCCGCCGAACGGCCGCACGATGAAGGCCGCGGTCAGTGTGCCGAAGGTGGCGATGATGCCGCCCGAACCACCGCTTTGGGGAAAGAACAGCTGCGCCAGGATCGTGGCGGTGTAGCTGTAGAGGCTGAAGTCGTACCACTCCATGAAGTTGCCGATGGCGGTGCCCTGGATCGAGCGGCGTATCGCGCCCTTGTCGGTGACCCGGATCTCGTCACGCGACCAGCGGCCACGGCCCTCGGCTGTCGTACCCATCGAGCGGAGGCTTACCCGCCGCGCGTCCGCCTACGCGGAGGAGCCGCCGGCCTTCGCCGCGCGGACCGCAGCGCTGATTGCGGCGCCGGTCGCGAGTCGCGTTCCGCCCCGATCAGTGCGCGCGCCTCCTCCTCGCTTTCGACCGCAGGCCCCGAGCCCGGCAGCCGCCTGCCGGCCACCTCGGGAGTGAAGAACAGCGTCGCGGCGCCGACCAGCCCGGCGAACATCAGGATGTAGGCCGGCATCAGCGCGTCGCCGGTGGAGGAGACCAGCGACTCGGCGATCAGCGGGGTCGGCCCGCCGAAGGCCGAGACCGCGATGTTGTAGGCGACGGACACCGCGCCGTAGCGGACGTTGGTCGGGAACAGGGAGGGCAGCGTCGCCGGTTCGACGCTGTTGAAGCACAGCAGGGTCAGCCCCACGATCAGCACGCCCGCGAACTTCGTCGGGTAGCCACCCGAGCGCATCAACAGGAACGCCGGTATCGACGCCGTCACGAGCAGGGCGCACCCGGTCCACATCAGCGGTTTGACCCCGATGCGATCGGACAGCTTGGCCACGAACACCACGCTCGCCATCAGGATGACGAGCACGATCAGCAGCATCACCAGCGCCGGGTTGTCCGGCAGGCCCACGGTCTTCTTCAGGTAGGTGGGCAGGTACCCGGTCGTCATGTAGCTGACGACGCTGATCGTCAACTCCAGACAGACGCACAGCACCAGCGCCTTCCACTGCCCGAGCACCGTCTTGCGGAACTGTTCGCGACCAGAGGTTGTGCGCTCGTCCTCCCCGATCTCCTCGTAGTCGGGCGACTCTTCGATACGCAGCCGCATCAGCAGCGCCGCCAGGCCCAGCGGCGCGCCGAGAAAGTAAGGGAGGCGCCAGCCCCAGCTGGTCATGTCCGAGGTCGACAGCAGGACCTGCAGCGCCGTCACCAGGCCCGCACCCGCGACGTAGCCGCTCAACGTGCCCATCGGCAGAAACCCGGCCATCATGCCGCGTTTCCGGTCCGGGGCGTGTTCGTCGACGTAGGTCATGGCGCCGACGTACTCCCCGCCGGTGGACAGGCCCTGACAGACGCGGATGACGACGAGCAGGATCGGCGCCCAGACCCCGACGGTGCCGTAGCCGGGCAGCAGGCCGGTCGCGGTCGTGCTCGCCGCCATGAGCACGATGGTGATCATCAAGACCCGCTTGCGCCCGATCCGATCACCCAAGGGGCCGAAGATGAATCCGCCGATCGGGCGCACCCCGAACGCCGCGGTCAACGTGCCGAACGTGGCGATCAGGTTGCCGGTGCTGGAGGTGTTCCCGGGATAGAAGACCTGCGCCAGCGTGGTGGCCGTGTAGCTGTAGAGGCTGAAGTCGTACCACTCCATGAAGTTGCCGATCGCGGTGCCCTGGATCGAGCGATGCGCCGCGTCCATGTCGGCGACCCGGACTTCGTCCCGCGTCCATCTTTTCGTTCTCATCGGGCGGTGACGTACCCGCAACGGACGGTGCCTACGCGGTCGCGTGGATCACGGCCGCGCGAACTGCGAGGATGGGACGAATGTCGGCCCACTCCCTTCGCGGCAGGCTCGGTGGACGTCTGCTCCGGTCGCGCCGGCTGATGCGCGCACCGATCTGGATCTTCAAGGCCCGCGCGGGCGCATTGCTCGGCACCCGGTTCCTGATGCTCGAACACACCGGCCGCACCTCCGGCGCCAAGCGCTACGCCGTGCTCGAAGTGATCGATCACCCCGAAGCCGGCGTCTACGTCGTCGCCTCCGGCTTCGGCCGCAAGGCCCAGTGGTTCCGCAACGTCGAGGCCGACCCGCGGGTGCGGGTCTACGCCGGCAGCCATCCGCCCCGGCGCGCCACCGCCCGCGTCCTGGACCAGCAGCAGGCCGACCGCGCGCTGTCCGACTACCGCAGCCGCCACCCCCGCGCGTGGGCGCAGCTCCGGCCCGTGCTGGAGGCGACGCTCGGCGTTCCGATCACCGAGACGGGCACGCCGCTGCCGCTGGTCGAGTTGCGTCTCGACTAGGTGCGGTCGGGCCCCTTGACCGTCATGACGGCGAAGGTGGCCAAAAACGCCGCGGCCGGCAGGGTGTTGACGATCTTGTCCCGCGCCCGGATGTGCGCCCCGACCGCCAGGACGAAATACACCGTCAGCATCGCCGTGGTCAGCCTGGCCAGCGCCGGGAACCAGCTCACCGAGAACAGGCCGATCGCGGCGGCGGCCTTGACCACCGGCAGCACGGGCCGGACGCTCTCCGGGACGTCGAGGTCGTCGAGGATCTTCTTGATCGGCGGCGCCGGGATCGCGCAGGCAACCGCGTCGCCGGCATGGAACGCGGCAAGCGCCACATAAGTTTTCGGGGAAGTCAGCACGCTCATGTGCAGATCCTATTGCGCGCCGCCGACCGGGACCGAGGAAACCATCCTTCGGCGGTCCGAACTCGTGGGTTCCGTCGACGCCAGGATCGCCGGGGCGGGCCGACGCTGGGGAACGCGACCCGCGACGTGCGCAACCGGGTTATACCGCGCCACCGCCCAGGCCGGGTGTACCACCCGCGCCGCCCGCGCCGCCGGTCGAGTCGATGGGCGTGACGCCCGGATCGCCGGCCCCGCCGCTGCCGCCGGTCGTGCCGGCACCGGCTCCGCCGGTGCCGCCGTTGCCGCCCGTGCCGCCGGTCCCGCCGGTGCCCCCGGTGGTCGTCGAGTCGCCGCCGCTGCCGCCGGCGCCACCGACACCGCCCAGACCGCCTGCCGACGTGCCGTCACCGCCTGTACCGCCGTTGCCGCCGAGCCCGCCGGCGCCGGGAGTGCTGCCGGTGAACCCGGCACCGCCGGCACCGCCGGCACCGCCGTCACCGCCTTCGCTCAAAGCGCTGCTCGATGTCCCGCCCTGACCGCCCGCGCCGCCCTGGCCGCCGGCCACCCCGGAGGCTTCCCCGGCGCCACCTTGACCGCCTTGGCCACCGGCACCGCCGAGACCCACCACGCGCCCGCCCGCGTTACCCCCACCGCCGCCGACACCACCGTCGCCCGCCGTGACGGTGCCACCGCCACCGGCGCCACCCTCACCACCGGCACCGGCGGTGCTGACGGCGAACACTGTGTTGCCGCCGTTCCCGCCGCCACCTCCGGTGCCGCCGTAAGCGCCCGCGCCGCCGACACCGCCGATGCCCCCGGCGCCGCCGAATTGGCCGCCGTTCCCGCCGTTACCGCCGGTGCCGCCGCCCCCACCGGTGTTGCCCACGCTGGCCCCGCCGGCACCACCGGCACCGCCGACCCCACCGACACCTTCGATGCCGTGCGAACCGCTGGCACCGCCGCCACCGTCAAGACCGGCGGCACCGAACAAGCCGTGAGACCCGCCGGCACCACCGGCACCGCCGGCGCCGCCGCCACCACCCGTACCCCCGTTACCACCCAGACCGCCGTTGCCACCGGCACCACCGGCCACGGTTCCACCGCCATCAGCACCCACACCACCGACACCACCATGACCACCGGTGCCACCCACACCCCCGGAGCCACCCAGCCCCCCGACACCACCAAGACCACCGTTACCGACCAACTCCCCACCGGCGCCACCATGACCACCGACACCACCCACACCACCACCGCCCCCGACACCACCGACACCACCGGTCCCGCCGACACCACCAGCACCGGAATTGGACCCGAGCACACCGGGTGTCCCCGCACCACCGGCCACACCCGCGCTACCGGTGACTCCCGCGCCGCCCAAACCGCCGGCACCCCCGGCACCACCATCACCAAAGAACCACGCCGCACCCCCGGCACCACCGGTGCCACCGACGATCCCGGCCACCCCGGTACCACCGGCACCGCCGGTGCCGCCGTTGCCCAGCAGCAGTCCTCCGGTTCCCCCGGCACCACCGGCGCCGCCGCCGGCAGCCCCGGCCCCGCCGGTGCCGCCGGTGCCGAACAGGCCCGCCGAGCCCCCCACGCCGCCGGCGCCGTGGTTGACTCCGGCCACACCGGCGGCCCCGGTACCGCCGTTACCGATCAAAAACCCGCCGTCACCGAGGTTGCCGAACACTCCCGACCCCCCCAACAACGACTGGTTGGGGCCGGTGAAACCGTTGACGCCGTTACCGATCAAGTCCCGGCCGAACAAAAACACCGTCGGGGCATTGATCACCTGATCGACGGCCTGCCCGAACCCACTGGTGATATACACCTGCGCGGCCCCGTTGACGGTGTTGTTCAACGTGCCGACCGCACCCACCAACGCCGCATCCAACGATGCCCCCGGATTGGCCGCCGCAGTGGCCGCGGCGTTGGCGGCCTCCTGGGCCGCATACAACCCACCACCCGAAACCAGCGACTGCACAAACTGATCATGAAACAGACCCGCCCGATCGATCAGCGCCTCGAACTGCTGACCATGCGCCCCGAACAATGCCGCCACCGCCGCCGACACCTCATCCTGAGCCGCGACCATCACCGACGTCGTCGACGGCGAAGCCACCACACTGGCAGCCCGAATCGACGAACCAATACCGGTCAAATCCGCAGACGCCGCAACAAAAGCCTCAGGCGCCGCGATCAAGAAAGAGGACATCCATGGTTCCCATCGTGTTCGGGGCAGTGACACAAATGCACAAGCTCAAGACGACCTAGCCGGTCCGGTCACGGATACTACGCGAACCTAACGAGTTTTCGGAACAGATTTCGACAAACTCGGAAGGAATCGGATTTTCCCGCCCACACATCGACGAAACACCCAGCCCGCCATGGGCACCAACCACCAGCCACCCACACGAAAACCCCCGACACGCCCCGGCTTTCCACCAACCACAGCCCCACCCCATGCACCAATTCCCGCTGCCGATTCTTCGCCGGACCGACAATGGTCTTGTCTGACGATCGGATCGGTGGTAGGCAGTCCGTTGGGATACGTTGGGGCCGTTGACGGGTGCCCAGCGACGAGCCCGAGAGGCCGCGCAAGCCGGTTTCGGCGACGTCGACGAACGCCCGGTAAAGCCCGGATGTGTACTGGCGCTGCGGCACAGGCCTCGGCGTGTATTTGGCGTGGCCGAATCGTAGACGCAGTCGTTTCCCGCCCGCCCGCCGTGGGCAGGCGGGAATGGCCACCACAGCGCAGTCCGTGGTGGGCTCTATTCAGACGTGCGCCGAGCCGTTCTGCGCACACGCCCGGTACTGACCGCGTGCAACCACCGGCCGTCGAGCTGAATCCAACGCCGTTCGGCCGCACGGCATTGCGGGCATTCGTACCTCGTCTTGCATGGGGTGTTCCCGCGCCACGGCACGGCGACCTCCCGCACCAGCCGGAAAAATCACGCTCCGATCCGGCAGCCCGCCGCCGACCGCCGCGCCGAACTTTCCGACCGGGATCATCCGCGCCGCACAGTGGAAACCACACTCGCCCAACTCGATCGGCGATCCCGTCGGGCCGCCGCCCCACAGGAGAATCCCTGCCTCGGCTCAGCCGCCGGACGAAACGTATCGCCAACGTTCGCCCGTACCGACAGGTAGCACCTCAATAACTGCGGCGGTTCGCCGTTCGGGCATTGGTGCGCGGCAGGGGGATGGGATGGGGTGTGGTTGGTGGAAAGCCGGGGCGTGTCGGGGGTTTTCGTGTGGGTGGCTGGTGGTTGGTGCCCATGGCGGGCTGGGTGTTTCGTCGATGTGTGGGCGGGAAAATCCGATTCCTTCCGAGTTTGTCGAAATCTGTTCCGAAAACTCGTTAGGTTCGCGTAGTATCCGTGACCGGACCGGCTAGGTCGTCTTGAGCTTGTGCATTTGTGTCACTGCCCCGAACACGATGGGAACCATGGATGTCCTCTTTCTTGATCGCGGCGCCTGAGGCTTTTGTTGCGGCGTCTGCGGATTTGACCGGTATTGGTTCGTCGATTCGGGCTGCCAGTGTGGTGGCTTCGCCGTCGACGACGTCGGTGATGGTCGCGGCTCAGGATGAGGTGTCGGCGGCGGTGGCGGCATTGTTCGGGGCGCATGGTCAGCAGTTCGAGGCGCTGATCGATCGGGCGGGTCTGTTTCATGATCAGTTTGTGCAGTCGCTGGTTTCGGGTGGTGGGTTGTATGCGGCCCAGGAGGCCGCCAACGCCGCGGCCACTGCGGCGGCCAATCCGGCGCAGGTGTATATCACCAGTGGGTTCGGGCAGGCCGTCGATCAGGTGATCAATGCCCCGACGGTGTTTTTGTTCGGCCGGGACTTGATCGGTAACGGCGTCAACGGTTTCACCGGCCCCAACCAGTCGTTGTTGGGGGGGTCGGGAGTGTTCGGCAACCTCGGTGACGGCGGGTTTTTGATCGGTAACGGCGGTACCGGGGCCGCCGGTGTGGCCGGAGTCAACCACGGCGCCGGCGGCGTGGGGGGCTCGGCGGGCCTGTTCGGCACCGGCGGCACCGGCGGGGCCGGGGCTGCCGGCGGCGGCGCCGGTGGTGCCGGGGGAACCGGAGGACTGCTGCTGGGCAACGGCGGCGCCGGCGGAGCCGGCGGCGCCGCAGCCAGCCCGGGAACCGCAGCCGGTGCCGGCGGCGCCGGTGGTGCGGCCTGGCTGTTCGGACACGGCGGCGCCGGCGGGGCCGGCGGCAACGCCTCCTACGGCTTGGGCGGCGCCGGCGGTGCCGGTGGCCACGGTGGCCTGTTCGGCGCCGGCGGCACCGGCGGCGCCGGAGGCTCGGGACTGGGCACCGGCGGCGCGGGCGGAAACGGCGGCAATGCCGGCATCCTGTCGGTGACCAGCGGGGCCGCCGGCGGCGCCGGCGGCTCCGGGGACCTCTACGGCGGCGCCGGCGGCGCCGGCGGCAACGCCGGACTGATCGGCACCGGCGGCATCGGCGGCTACGGCGGCACCGCCACCACCGCCAACGGCATCGGCGGCGCTGGCGGCGCCGGCGGCGCCGGCGGCGCGGTGTTCGGCGACGGCGGCAACGGAGGACACGGCGGCTTTGCCTCCGGCACACTGGGCGGCGTCGGCGGGGCCGGCGGCAACGCCGGACTGTTCGGCAGCGGCGGCACGGGCGGCATCGGCGGCACCGGATACCTCGGCGACGGTGCCACCGGCGGCGCCGGCGGCCAAGCCGGCCTGCTGGCCGGAATCGGCGGATCCGGCGGCCAAGGCGGCCAAGGCGGGCTGGGCCGCGGCGGCAACGGCGGCGCCGGCGGCCAGGGAATCCTCATCGGTGACGGCGGACACGGCGGCGTCGGCGGCACCGGCGTCGGCGGCGACGGCGGCACCGGCGGCACCGGCGGCAACGCCGGACTGATCGGCATCGGCGGCGGCGGGGGCACCGGCGGCACCGGCACGGGCTCCAACGGCACCGTACTGGGCGTCGGAGTGGTCGGTGGCGACGGCGGCGCCGGCGGCGCCGGCGGCGCACTACTCGGTGTCGGTGGCGCCGGCGGCAACGGCGGCTTCAGCGGACCGTTCACCGGCGGCGGAGTCGGCGGCAACGGCGGCACCGGCGGCGCGGCCGGACTGATCGGCGCCGGCGGCGCCGGCGGCGCCGGCGGCTCGGCGGGCTTCGGCTCCGGCGGCGCCGGCGGAACCGGCGGAAGCGGCGGCGAACTACTCGGCCTGGGCGGATCAGGCGGCACCGGCGGCTACGGTGCCTCCGGCATCGGCGGCGACGGCGGCAACGGCGGCGCCGGCAGCACCATCGGGATCGGCAACGGCGGCGCCGGCGGCGCCGGCGGCAACAGCGGCCCCGCCACCGGCGGCCACGGCGGCCACGGCGGCCACGGCGGCCCGATCGGCGGCAACGGCGGCGCCGGCGGCGCCGGCGGCAACAGCGGCACCACCTTCCTGGGCAAAGGCGGCGCCGGCACCAACGGCGCACCCGGCGGCGACGGCGGCAACGCGGGCACCCTGTTCGGCAACGGCGGCAACGGCGGCGCCGGCGGCGCCGGCGCCCAACTCCCCAGCACCACCGGCAACAACGGCGGCCCCGGCGGCGCCGGCGGCAACGCCGGACTGATCGGCACCGGCGGCGACGGCGGCACCGGAGGCACCGGCGGCACCGCAGACAACGCCAACACCGGCACCGGCGGCAGCGGCGGCACCGGAGGCAACGCAAGCCCGCTCGGCACCGGCGGCACCGGCGGCTCCGGCGGCTCCGGCGGCAACGGCACCGTCGGCGGCAACGGCGGCAGCGGCGGCACCGGCGGCTCCGGTGGCGGCACGAGCGGCGAATCCGGATCCACCGGCACCAGCCCCCTCAGCGGCGCCGGCGGCAGCGGCGGCGCCGGCGGCAACGGCGGCGGCCTGCTCTGAGCGCCGACTGACACCCACCTATCGGCTAGTGGCCCAATTCCGGCGGCGGGTGAACCTCCACCGGCTTCTGGGCGATCGCCTCGGCCTTGGCCACCGCCCGCGCGATCGCCGGGTCGGTCTCGGTGGAGAACCAGTCGGCGACCTCGGCGTCATCAGTCTCGCGCTGCGGCGCCTCGTCGACCGGCGACGGCTCGAACCGGAACACCCCGTCCTCGCCCGGCTTGCCCAGCATCCGGGTGAAGCCCTGCAGCGCCGCGTTGAAGTCGCTGGGCACCACCCACACCTTGTTGGCGTCACCGCGCGCCATCTCCGGCAGCGTCTGCAGGTACTGATAGGCCAGCAACTCCGGGGTGGGTCGCGCGGCCTTGATCGCGGCGAACGTCTTCTCGATGGCCTTGGCCTGCCCCTGCGCCTGCAGGTAGGCCGCGGCCCGCTCGCCCTGGGCGCGCAGCATGCGGGACTGCCGGTCGGCCTCGGCGGCCAGGATCGCGGCCTGCTTGGCGCCCTCGGCGGCCAGGATCTGGGCCTGCTTCTGCCCCTCGGCCTCCTTGATCGAGGACTCGCGCATACCTTCGGCGGTCAGGATCATGGCCCGCTTCTCGCGGTCGGCCTTCATCTGCTTCTCCATCGAGGCCTGGATCGACGGCGGTGGGTCGATGCTGCGCAACTCGACCCGCGCCACCCGCAGACCCCACCGGTTGGTGGCCTCGTCGAGCACGCCGCGGAGTTGGGCGTTGATCACCTCGCGCGAGGTCAGCGTCTCCTCCAGCGTCATGCCGCCGACGACGTTGCGCAGCGTGGTCGTGGTGAGCTGCTCGACCCCGACGATGTAGTTGCTTATCTCGTACACGGCCGCCTGCGGACTGGTGACCTGAAAGTAGACCACGGTGTCGATGTTGAGGGTCAGGTTGTCCTCGGTGATCACCGGCTGCGGCGGGAACGACACCACCCGCTCGCGCAGGTCCACCCGCGCGCGCACGCGGTCGATGAACGGCACCAGCAGGGTCAGCTGACCGCTGACCGTGCGGCTGTACCGGCCCAGCCGTTCGATCACCGCCGCCTCGGCCTGCGGGATGAGGGCGACCGATTTGGCCACCACGACGATGGCGAAGATCACCAAAACTACCAGCAACACCACGCCGGCTACCGCTCCTTGCACCGGAGTTCCTTTCTCTCGCAGCGTCTGTCGAAAGCCGTCACGCGGTCCTGAACACCACCGCGGTGGCGCCGTCGATGTGCACGACGGTGACCGACTCCCCCGGTTCGTAAATGTCGCCGTCGTTCAGCGGCCGGGCCGTCCACACCTGGCCGTCGAGCTTGACCTGGCCCGCGTCGCGGGCGACCCGGTCGAGCACCAGCGCATTCTTGCCCTCCAGCGCCTGGATGCCCAGCTGGGGCGCCCGGGGCGTCAGCCTGCGCCGCAGCGCCGGCCGGACCAGCACCAGCAGCAGCACCGAGACGATCAGGAACACCAGCCCGTCGGCCCAGACCGGCCAGGCCGCCAGCCAGGTCACCGCCGACGCGGCCAGCGCGCCGCCGCCGAGCATGAGCAGGAACATGTCGCCGGTGAGGGCCTCCGCGCTGGCCAGCACCAGTGCGAAGATCAGCCAGAGCGCCGCGGCGGGCATGCGGCCAGAATACGCGTGATCGGCCGACGCGGGACAATGCAACTACACTGCGACATCGTGTGGTGTCCCAGTGTTTCGCTGTCCCTGTGGGCCAACGCCTGGCTCGCGGGCAAGGCCGCGCCCGATGACGTCCTGGACGCGTTATCCCTTTGGGCGCCAAAGCAATCCGTCACCGCGTATGATGCGGTCGCCGCGGGCCACACCGGGCTGCCGTGGCCCGACGTCAACGACGCCGGGGCGGTGTCGCTGTTGCAGACCCTGCGCACGGCGGTGGGACGCCCGGCGGGCGGCCCCGGCGATCTGCGCGGCAGCATCAACGTGCTGCTGCCGGTGCCCGGCGACGTGCGGGGGCTGGCCGCCGGAACCCAGTTTCAGCGCGACGCCCTGGCCGCGGGCGAGGCGATCATCGTCGCCGGCCCCGGCGCTCCCGACAGCGCCGTCGGACTGGTGCCCGAGTTCGGCTACGACGGCTTCGAGGACGCCATTGACGACGCGGGCCTGCCCGAATCGTCCACGCTGTCATGGACGGCCTACTCCCTGCCCGGTGCGCCGGTGCCGCATCACCACGAACTCGGCGACGCCGAGTACTCCCTGCGCTCGGCCGTGCGGTCGGCCGCCGACGCGCTGGGCACCCTCGGTCTCGAGTCGGCGTCGTCCGACGTCGACGACCCGCGCGGGCTCGTCGAGCAGCTACTGGAATCCACACAGCAGCACCGGATTCCCGACCATGCACCGTCACGCGCACTGCGCGTGCTCGAGAACGCGGCGCACGTCGACGCGATCATCGCGGTCAGCGCCGGGCTCAGCCGATTATCGGACGCCCCCCGTGGTGGGTTCGCCGGGCCGGAACCGATCGCGGCGCAATCCTCCTCCGAGTCCCGCATCGCCAACGACGCGTTGCGGCCGCTGAGCGCGGTGGTGCGTTCGGCGCGGATGGCCGCCGTCACCGCGATCCTGCACTCGGCGTGGGCGGAGTGAGCGTCGCTACTGTTCCGGCGCCACGCAGTGCGGCGGGCGGCACGGCTCGCCGTTGACGCTGGCCAGGCAGCCGGGCACCGGGTCCCGGCCGGTCACCCGCAGCGGCGTGCGGTCGTCGCGCAGTTCGTCGATCAAACCGGCGGCCAGCCGGGCGAATCGCCTGTCGGCGTTGGGTGTTGCGGCGCGGGCCAACGCGATGCCCGCCGCCTCGGCCTGCAGGCGCAACTCGTGGTCGAGGTCCCACACCACTTCGATGTGGTCGGCGACGAAGCCGATCGGGCACACGACGACGGCGTCGGTGCCGCTCTTCGCCAGCGCCGCCAGGTGGTCGGCGACGTCGGGTTCCAGCCAGGGCACCTGTGGGGGGCCCGAACGCGACTGCCACACCACGTCGTGCTCGGCGTAGCCGGCGGCCGCCGCGACCAGCCTTGCGGCATAACCGACTTGGCGGCTGTAGAGGTTCGGGCCGCAGCGCCGGTCGGCGGCCACCGGCACCGAATGCGCGGTGAACACCAGCCGCGCGGCATCGCGCTGCCCGGGGGGCAGGCCGCCGGCGGCCGCGGCGATCGACTCGGCGAACATCTCGACGAACAGCGGGTGGTCGAAGTAGGGCCGCAGCTTGACCAGCTCGGGCGCGCCCGGCCCGGTCACCCGCCGGGCGCGGGCGATGTCCTCGACGTACTGGGTGCAGCTGGAATACCCACTCCACGCCGACGTGGTGAACACCGCTGCCCGACGAACACCGTTGTCGCGCATCGTCGCAACGGTTTCCTCGATGTAGGGCTCCCAGTTGCGGTTGCCGAAGTACACCGGTAGACCCAGCTCCGCCCGCAGCTCGGCGATCAGCGCGCGGTTGATCCCGTTGATCGGCGACACCCCGCCGAAGTGCAGGTAGTGTTGCGCGACCTCGTCGAGGCGTTCGGGCGGCACGCCACGGCCGCGGGTGACGTTCTCCAGGAACGGCCGCACCTGCTCCGGGCCCTCCGGCCCGCCGAACGACAACACCAGGACGGCATCGAATGACATTGGGGCCTACAGCAATTGGGTGCTGGCGCCGCCGTCGGCGAAGATGATGGTCCCGGTCGTGGCCGGCAGCCAGTCGGAGAGCACCGCACACACGGTCTTGGCGACCGGCGTGGGGTCCTTCATGTTCCAGCCGATGGGCGCGCGCTGGTCCCAGCCCTGCTCGAGCAGCTGCATCTGGGCGCCGGCTTCGTCGCCCAGCGCGCCGCCGACGATCGCGCTCATGGCCAGCGTCCGGATCGGACCGGCGGCAACGAGATTGGAGCGAACACCGTACTTGCCCGCCTCGCGGGCCACGAACCGGTTCACCGACTCCAGTGCGCTCTTGGCCACGGTCATCCAGTTGTAGGCGGGCATCGCACGGCTCGGGTCGAAATCCATGCCGACGATGCTGCCGCCGGGATTCATGATGGGCAACAACGCCTTTGCCAGGGACGCGTACGAGAACGCCGAGATGTGGATGCCCTTGGAGACGTCTTCGTAGGGCGCGTCGAAGAACGGGTTGATGCCCATCCCGGTCTGCGGCATGAAGCCGATCGAGTGCACCACGCCGTCGAGCTTGTTGTCCTGCCCGATCACCTCGCTCACCCGGTCGGCGAGCGTGTTCAGGTGCTGCTCGTTCTGCACGTCGAGCTCGATCAGCGGTGCCTTCTCGGGAAGCCGGTCGGCGATGCGCTGGATCAGCCGCAGCCGGTCGAACCCGGTCAGCACCAACTGCGCCCCCGCCTCCTGGGCCACCTTGGCGATGTGGAACGCGATCGACGAGTCGGTGATGATCCCGCTGACCAGGATTCGTTTGCCTTCGAGCAGTCCTGCCATGTCCATCCTTGTTTCCTTCTGGCTCAGTGGTGGCCCCAGTGGCTCAGTGGCTCAGTGGCCCATGCCCATGCCGCCGTCGACCGGGATGACCGCACCGGAGATGTAACTGGCGTCCTCGGACGCCAGGAAGCTGACCACCCCGGCGACCTCGGCGGCGGTGCCGACCCGCTTCGCCGGGATGAATTGCAGTGCGCCCTCCTGGATGCGCTCGTCGAGCGCGCGGGTCATGTCGGTGTCGATGTAGCCCGGGGCAACCACGTTCGCGGTCACGTTGGCCTTCGACAGCTCCCGGGAGATCGAGCGGGCCATACCGATCACGCCGGCCTTGGAGGCCGCGTAGTTGGCCTGGTTGCCGATGCCCCAGGTGCCGGAGACCGAACCGATGAAGATCATCCGGCCGAACCGCTTTTTCTGCATGCTGCGCGACGCCCGCTGCGCCACCCGGAAAGCCCCGGTGAGATTGGCGTCGATGACCTTCTGGAACTTTTCCACGGTCATCCGGATGAGGAAGGCGTCCGCGGACACGCCGGCGTTGGACACCAACACCTCGACCGGGCCCTGGTGTTCCTCGACGTCCTTGAAGGCGCGGTCGACGGCGGCCTCGTCGGTGACGTCGCACTCGACGCCGAACAGCCCCTCGGGCACCCCGGATCCGCGGTGGGTGACGGCCACCTTGTGCCCGTCGGCGGCCAGCCGCCGCGCGATCGCGAGACCGATCCCCCGGTTGCCGCCGGTGACCAGGACGGAACGGGACACGAACGGGGGCCTGACCGCTTCCGCGGCGTTCTCGGTGGTGGGGTCGGTGGCTGTGTCAGTCACTCCGTCAACCTAGCGCCTTGCCGGGCGGGGACTGCAATCGGCTCGCCGCGGCTCAACGACGGCGCAGGACGATGTCGACGGCCGCCTCGATGACGTCGTCGCCGGGCACCGTGCCGAACATCAGCGACGGGCAGGCGACCACACCGGAGAGCATGGAGACCGCCGCCTCCAGCTCCGGCCCCTCCTCGAAGGCTTGGCCGAGGATGGTGCGGATCGGTCGCTGGCCTTCGGAATTGATCTCGTCCCTGACCCGGTTCATCGCGTCGACCATCGCCCACTCGGCCATCGCGGCGAGAACCCGGTCCAGGCGCAGGTCGAGCACCGCCTGCCGGAACGTCTTGAGCTCCCCGATCAGATCGGCGCGCAGATCGCCGGTGGGATCGTGGTGTTCGAAGTTCCGCAGGGACTCCAACGCCAGTGCGGCGAGGTCGGGGCGCGATGGCCAGTGCTTGTAGAGCGTGGTCTTGGAATAGCCGGCCTTCTCGGCGACGCGAGCGTGCGTGAGCGCCTCGGAGCCCTCCTCGACGAGCACGTCGAAGGCCGTGCGCGCGACGTCCGCCCGGGTTCGGGTGATCCGGGCGTCTTCGCCCGGTGCGCTCGGTGGGCGGCCGCGGTCGGTCATCGGTGCGCTTCCTTTCCCGCGGCGAGCGCTCGAGCGGTTCATGGGTGGTCCGCAAAGAAAACTATCCGATGAACGAGGAGACCAGAATCATACGGACTGGTCACTAGTGGTCACGTAGTTCATTACTGTACGGTTGGTGTATCCAGCACCGTCGTCCTGGGAGTGAACCGCATGGACCGGAAGACCGACGCGGGTGCTCAGCCGGCCCGCAGAGCCGACGAGATCGATACCCGCTACCACCCCGCCGCGGCGCTGCGCCGCCAGCTCAACAAGGTGTTCCCGACGCACTGGTCGTTCCTGCTCGGCGAGATCGCGCTGTACAGCTTCGTCGTGCTGCTGATCACCGGCGTCTACCTGACCCTGTTCTTCGACCCGTCGATGACCGAGGTCACCTACAACGGCGTCTATCAGCCGCTGCGCGGGATCGAGATGTCGAAGGCCTACGCCTCGACCGTCGACATCTCCTTCGAGGTGCGCGGCGGGCTGTTCATGCGCCAGATCCATCACTGGGCCGCGCTGATGTTCGCCGCCGCGATCATGGTGCACCTCGCTCGCGTCTTTTTCACCGGCGCGTTCCGGCGGCCGCGCGAGGCCAACTGGGTGATCGGGTCGCTGCTGCTGATCCTGGCCATGTTCGAGGGCTTCTTCGGCTACTCGCTGCCCGACGACCTGCTCTCGGGCACCGGCCTGCGGGCCGCCCTGTCGTCGATCACCTTGGGAATCCCCGTGATCGGCACCTGGCTGCACTGGGCGTTGTTCGGTGGGGATTTCCCCGGCGACGTCCTGATCCCGCGGCTGTATGCGATCCACATCCTGATCTTCCCGGGCATCATGCTGGCGCTGATCGGGCTGCACCTGGCGTTGGTGTGGTTCCAGAAGCACACCCAGTTCCCCGGGCCGGGCCGCACCGAGCGCAACGTGGTCGGCGTGCGGGTGATGCCGGTGTTCGCGGTGAAGTCCGGCGCGTTCTTCGGGGCCATCGTCGGCGTGCTGGGCCTGATGGGTGGCCTGATGCAGATCAACCCGATCTGGAACCTGGGCCCCTACAAGCCGTCCCACGTCTCGGCCGGCTCGCAGCCCGACTTCTACCTGATGTGGACCGACGGGCTGGTGCGGCTGTGGCCGGCCTGGGAGTTGTACTTCTGGCACCACACCGTTCCGGCCGCCGTGGCCGTCGCGGTGCTGATGGGCGCGATCTTCGCCGTCCTGATCGCCTACCCGTTCCTGGAAAGACGGTTCAGCGGCGATGCCGCCCACCACAACCTGCTGCAGCGTCCCCGCGACGTCCCGGTGCGCACGTCGATCGGGGCCATGGCGATCGCGTTCTACCTCGTGCTGACCTTCTCGTCGTTCAACGACCTCATCGCCTACAAGTTCGACATCTCGCTGAACGCGACGACGTGGATCGGGCGCATCGGCATGGTGGTGCTCCCGCCGATCGTCTACTTCGTCACCTACCGCTGGTGTGTGAGTCTGCAGCGCAGCGACCGCGCGGTGCTCGAGCACGGCATCGAAACCGGCATCATCAAGCGCCTGCCACACGGCGCCTACATCGAAGTGCACCAGCCGCTGGGCCCGGTCGACGAACACGGCCACCCCATCCCGCTGCCCTATCAGGGCGCCCCGGTGCCCAAGCGCGTGAACAAACTCGGCGCGGGCGGCCGACCGGGCGCGGGCAGCCTCCTGTTCGCCGATCCACCCGCCGAAGCGGCGGCCCTGCGCGAGGCGGCCCACGCCGGCGAACGGCGCGCCCTGACGGCGCTGCGCGGGCGCCAGAACGGCGCCAACGGCCACGATCCGGAGTCGTAACGACGCGCCGAGCGGGGCAGGGCCGTCAGGCCGGCAGCCGGCGGTTGATCAGCAGCGCCGCCAGCGCGGCCAGCGCCAGCACCAGCGCCCCCAGCCGCAGCCAGCCGGCGCTGGCGTCGCCCTTGATGGTCTCGTAGCCGATCTGCTGCTGCAGCGACGCGTAGACGGCCTTGAGCTCCTGCAGGTTCGACGCGCTGTACGAGTTCCCGCCCGAGAGCTGGGCCACCTTCTTGAGCGTCTCGTCGTCGACGGGCACCGGCTGGCGCTGGTCGTTGATCTCGACGAAGCCGTAGGGCGTGCCGAACGAGATCGTCGAGATCGGCACCCCCTGGTCCTTGGCGGTGCGCGCGGCGGTGAAGGCGCCCTTGGGGTTGTCCGGGTTGGTCGGCATCGTCTCCTTGCCGTCGGAGAACAACACGATGCGCGCCGGCGGCGGGGTGTCGCCGCCGCCGATCACCGCGCCGACCGTCGCGATCGCCTGCAGGGCGGTGAAAATGGCCTCGCCCGTGGCGGTCCGGTCGGCGAACTGCAGCTTGCCGAGCGCGTTCTTGGTCGCATCCCGGTTGGTGGTCGGCGACACCAGCACCGTCGCGGTGCCCGCGTAGGAGATCAGCCCGAGGTTGATGCCCGGGGTCAGCTCGTCGGCGAACTGCTTGGCGGCATCCTGCGCGGCGACCATCCGGTTGGGCTGGACGTCGGTGGCGCGCATCGACTGCGACACGTCGATTACCAGCATCACCACCGCGCGGTTGCGCGGGATCCGCACGTCGCGGGTGGGGCCGGCCATCGCGACCGTGAGCAGCACCAGCGCGGCCACCAGCAGGATCGCCGGCACGTGCCGCCACTTGGCCGGCCGCTTGGGCGCGACGCTTTCCAGCAGCTCCATGTTGGCGAACCGCAGGATCCGCCGCTGCCGGGCCAACTGCATCAGCACGTACAGCACGGCCAGCCCGGCGACCACCAGCAGGAACAGGAAGAACCACGCGTGTTCGAAGCCGGACAACGACATCGGACCGAGCAACGGCAACGTCACTGCCGCCCCGCCAGTGCCCCGCGCCGCCGGGACTCCACGAAACGCACGATGTCGGCGAGCCAGTCCCGGTCGGTGCGCAGCGTCAAAACCGGTGCGCCGCAACCGCGGATCGTGCGCGCGACCTCGGCGCGGTGCGCCGCCGCGGCCTTGGCGAAGTCGTCGCGCAGCTGGGCGTCGATGGTGAACTCGCGGGTCACCCCGGACTCGGCGTCCTGCAGCACGACGTCGCCGACGTCGGGCAGTTCGACGTCGCGGGGGTCGAGCACCTCGATGGCCAGCACCTCGTGGCGGGCCGAGATCGCCCGCAGCGGGCGCATCCAGTTGATCGGCCCCAGGAAGTCGCTGATGATGACCGCCATACCGCGACGGCGTTCGGGTCGGCGCAGCGCGTCGATGGCCGTGGCCAGATTCCCGCGCACCCCGACCGGCGCCCGCGGGGTGGTGGCGATGGTGCGCAGCAGCGTCTGCTCGTGCTGGCGTCCGGACCGCGCGGGCACGCGGATCATCCTCTCGCCGTTGGTGATCAGTGCGCCGAGTCGGTTGCCGCCCCCGCTGTTGAGGTAGGTGATCGCGGCCGCCGCCGCCACCGCCAGGTCGCGCTTCTCGCATCCCACGGTGCCGAAGTCCAGGCTGGCCGACATGTCGACCACCAGCCAGGTCTCGAGCTCCCGGTCGGCGATCATCTGGCGCACGTGGGGATGCGTGGTGCGCGCGGTGACCGCCCAGTCCATCCGGCGGACGTCGTCACCGGGCTGGTACTCCCGCGACTCCCCCGGTTCGCTGCCCGGCCCGGGGATCAGCCCGAGGTGATTGCCGTGCAGCACGCCGTCCAGCTTGCGCCGCACGGTGAGCTCGAGGGTGCGCAGCGCCGCCGACAGCTTCGGGTCGTTGATCTGCCCGCGCTGCATCGACGGTGGATGGCGAGCAGCCGCGGGCACCGCGGCGGGGTCGGTGTCGGTCACCGACCGCTGGCCGCGCCCGCGGCCTGCATCACCGGCGGCACCGATTGGCCTTGCTGCGGAACGGCATTCACCTGCGGCAGGGCAACCGTCTGCAGCACCCGGTTGATGACGACCTCGGAGGTGATCTCGTCGGCCAGCGCGTCGTAGGTCAGCACCAGCCGGTGGCGCAGCACGTCGGGGATCACCTCGACGATGTCCTGCGGGATCACGTAGTCGCGGCCGCGCACCAGCGCCAGTGAGCGGGACGCGGCGATGATGCCCAGCGAGGCGCGCGGGGACGCCCCGAAGGAGATCCACGCCTTGACGTCGTTCATGCCGAGCTGCTCGGGATGGCGGGTGGCGGTGACCACGCGCACCACGTAGTCGACCAGCGCATGGTGGACGAAGTTGTTGGCCGCGATGTCCTGCAGGCGCAGCAGGTCGCCGGGGTTCATGATCTGCTTGGGCTGCGGCGGCTTCACACCCATCCGGTAGATGATCTCGCGCTCCTCCTCGGGCGAGGGGTAGCCGACGTTGATCTTGAACAGGAAGCGGTCCCGCTGCGCCTCGGGCAGCGGGTAGACCCCCTCGTGCTCGATGGGGTTCTGCGTGGCCATCACCAGGAACGGGTTGGGCAGCGGGAACCGCTTTCCCCCGATCGACACCTGGCGTTCCTGCATGACCTCCAGCAGCGCGGACTGCACCTTGGCCGGGGCGCGGTTGATCTCGTCGGCGAGCAGGAAGTTGACCACCACGGGGCCGAGCTCGGTGTCGAACTCCTCGCGGCCCTGCCGGTAGATGCGGGTACCGATGATGTCGGTGGGCACCAGGTCGGGCGTGAACTGGATGCGCGCGAAGGTGCCGCCGACGACCTTGGCGAAGGTTTCCACGGCCAGCGTCTTGGCCACGCCGGGAACGCCCTCGAGCAGCACGTGCCCCCTGGACAGCAGGCCGACGAGCATCCGCTCCACCAGCTGGTCCTGGCCGACGATGATCCGCTTGACCTCGAAGATAGCCCGCTCCAGCGTGTGGACCTCGGCTGCCAGCCCGTCACCGCCACCGGAGGGCGCGTCCTGGGCCGGCGGGGCGACGTGCGCGCCCGGGCCCGAGTAACCGCTGGCGCCCTGGGGCGGCCCGCCTGCTGATGTCATTAGCAACCCTCCACAGCTCAATCGGACACATCTGCCGACACGACCGAAATCGTGGGGCAGCCACGTGCCCGCGTCCAACTATTCCAGGCCCGCCGGATTCCGTCGACGCCGCGGCTGCCGCCCGGCAATCACCCGGGCGACCCGCGCCTGGCTCAGTACTCGATGATCCTAGTCAGGTAGGGCGTCATACCGGGCTTGCGCACCGCGCTGACGGTGACCTTGCCGGCGCTTCCGGAGGCCTCGAGCATCTGGCCGTTGCCCAGGTACATGGTCACGTGCTGGCCGCCGCCGGGGCCGTAGAAGATCAGGTCGCCGCGGCGGGCCTGGCTGGGCGGGATGTGGCGGCCGGCGTTGTACTGGTCACCGGAGAACCGCGGGATCAGCACACCGACCCCCGCGAAGGCGTACCGCATCAACCCCGAGCAGTCGAAGCCGGTGATGTTGGCGCCGTCGCCGACGCCCTTGCTGGGCCCCTGCAGCGAGCCGCCGCCCCAGGAGTAGGGCACGCCCATCTGGGAACCGCCCCGCTTGATCACGTACTCGATGGCCTGGCGGCCGTAGACGCGCGGGATCTTCCCGCCGGGATTGGTGGCGGCGGCCGGGGGCTCGCCGCCGGGCAGGTTGATGCCCAGACCGCCCAGGAACTGCCTGCCCAGATCGAAAGTGGTCTGGGTGGCCTGCGCGGTCGCCTGCAGCGAGGCGGTGGCGACCGCGAGCGGGTCCCCCGGCGCGCCCGCGCTGATCGTGGCCGGCAGCGTGGGGTCCCAGCCGCCGGGGTCGGCCGTGGCCACGGGGGCCCGGCCGGCCGCGGAGAATATGAGCCCGGTCACCACGGTGGCGACCCAGGCGAAATTGGTGAGGCGAAACCGATTGCGGCGCATGGCTCCTCGCTCAGTACTCGATGTAGCGGACCACGTAGGGGGTCATGCCGCTGGTGCGCACGGGCGCGACGCGCACCTTCAGCCCTACGTCGGGGGCCTCGAGCATCTGCCCGTTGCCGAGATAGATCGTCACGTGCTGGCTGCCGCCCGGTCCGTAGAAGATGACGTCGCCGCGGCGCATCTGCGCCGACGGGATCTTGCGGCCCAGCTTGTACTGCGCCCCCGAGTAGTGCGGCAGCTTGATGCCCACCCCCGCGAACGAATACAGCACCAGTCCCGAACAGTCGAAGCCGGTGGTGCCGGCACCCGAATCGATGCCCTTGCTGGGGCCGGCCGCGTTGCCGCCACCCCAGGAGTACGGGACCCCGATCTGCGACATCCCACGCCGGATCACGTACTCGGAGGCCTGCCGACCGTAGACCCGCGGGATCCGGCCCGGGGCGTTGGTGAAGCCGGTGTCGTCCGGTTTGAGAATGCCCAGGCCCTGCAGGAACTTTCGCCCCATGCTGGCGGTGACCTGAGCCGAGGTCGCCGAGTATCCCAGCACCTGGTTGACCACCGCGACCGGGTCGCCGGGGACGTTGGCGCTGGGGATCATCGGCAGCGTCGGGTCCCAGGCGCCGTCCCACTTGCGCCCCCCGGTCGCCGGCGCGGCGGAACCGCCGGATTCCCAGCGGTCACCCGACGGCGGGGCGCCGGATCCGCCGCCGCCCGCCGACCACTTGCGCGCGGCCTCGCGTTGCGCGGCCTCGAGCGTGGCCTGGGCCTCGTCGCGCTCGGCGGCCAGGCGGGTGACCTCTTCGCGTTGCCGGACGAACTTGTTCTTGGAGTCCACCAGCGCGGCGACGGCCGCATCCTGGCTGGCCTTGGCCTCGGCGGCCGCCTTGTCGGCCTTCTGCTTGGCGAGCCGGGCCGCCGACTCCCGGTTCACCTGCTCGGTGCGGGCGCGCTGCAGCTTGTCCATCGCCGACTGCGAACTGGCGGTCAGGGCCTGGGCGGTCGCCGCGGTGGCGAGGATGTCTTCGGGGCTGGTCGCGGTCAGGTAGCTGCCCGACGGCCCGTTCATGTACATCGCCGCCGCGAAGTGGTCGAAGCGGCGCTGCGCCCCGGCGATCGCCGCATCGGCGTCCTTGACGGCGCCCCGGCTGGTCTCGACGTCGTGTTCGGCCGCGGCGGCGTCGTCCCGCGCGGTCTCGACGTCGACCATGGCCTTGTTGACGCTTTCGAGTTCCGTCTGGATCTCGGCGTTCAAGTCCTCCAGGCGCTGGTTGGCCTTGGCGACGTTGGCGATCGCCGCGGCCAGTTTGTCGGCGACGGGATCGCCGTGCGCGAGCCCGGGCGTGCTCACCAGCAGCGCCGCGCTGACGAGCGAGCCCAGGACCGCCGGGATGATCGGCCGGCCCAGCCTTGCGGCCGGTCGCGCAGAAAAGCCCCGGATGGTGCCTCTCATTCGACAGGTCTCCTACGTCTAACGCGGGCGGACGGCGCAGGTCGGGACGTAAGGCGCCATAGATAACACGAGCATCATTTGCACCGTACGTCACATGGGACGCTGTGGAAACGGTGGTCACAAACTGCATTCTGGACGTGCGTTTAATGTGACCGAACGGTTACCTGTCGCCTTTGCCAGTCGTGATCATCGGGGTTGCGCCCCGGCGACGATTCGGGCCGAATACCCTCGTCAGGAGCCTTCGGCGGGCTCGGCCGCCGAAGCGTCGGCAGCGACGGAAGACGTTGCCGCACGCCGGCCCCGCAGCTGCAGGAAACGGGTGCCGACGGCCGCGGCGAGCACTCCGACCAACAGCACTATGGTCAGCCCGGTCCAGGGGAACTCGGGGGTCTCCAGCGCGTGCAGGAAGTTCTGGGCCGAGACCACCGGGTTGCCCGTCTTGGAGTGGTCCTCGCCGGCCTCGAGCGTCACACGCGGGAACTGCGTGCTGTAGCTGCCGACATAGCTGGGGCTGAGCGTGAGGACCGTGGCGCCCGGATAGTCGGCGCCCACCACGGTGGAGATGTCGCGCAGGGGCGTGTCGTTGGGCGGATTGTGGTCGAGCAGCACGATCTTGAGGTCGATGCCCTCGGCGTGTGCCTGGTTGACCACATCCAGCAGTCCCGGCACCGCCGCCGGCGGGGCGCTGACCCCGTCCGCCGCCACCTGGGCCTTGACCACGGTCATGTCGACGTCCTGCGGAATGTAGGTGGGCAGGAGGCCGAAGGAATCGTGGCCCGTCATCGCATCGCTCCTTCCGCACGGCTACAGGAACGGTACGCGACCTCCCGGGCCGGCCACGCCGCACGGGCGCCGGCGCGCGGAGAGGGCGGGCGATCGAGCGGTAACGGGGGTTTAAACCCGCGCCTGAGGCGACAAGACTGAGGAGGTACACGTGCGGCCGCAATGCAGGACAACCGTACTGTTAAAGTGGCTCCGCCGGCACGGCCCGTCGGCGCAAGAACTCAATCCCCGGGAGTTGATGTGACTAGCAAGGATCCTGTGAACTCGTTCGGAGCCCGCAACGACCTGAAGGTCGGCGACAAGAGTTACCAGATCTATCGCCTGGACGCCGTCCCCAACACCGAGAAGCTCCCGTACAGCCTCAAAGTGCTCGCCGAGAACCTGCTGCGCAACGAGGATGGCGCCAACATCACCAAGGACCACATCGAAGCCATCGCGAACTGGGACCCCGAGGCCGAGCCCAGCATCGAGATCCAGTACACGCCCGCCCGCGTGATCATGCAGGACTTCACCGGCGTGCCCTGCATCGTCGACCTGGCCACCATGCGGGAGGCCATCGGCGATTTGGGCGGCAACCCGGACAAGGTCAACCCGCTCGCACCCGCCGACCTGGTGATCGACCACTCGGTGATCGCCGACGTGTTCGGCCGGGCCGACGCGTTCGAGCGCAACGTCGAGATCGAGTACCAGCGCAACGGGGAGCGCTACCAGTTCCTGCGTTGGGGCCAGGGAGCGTTCCGCGACTTCAAGGTGGTGCCCCCGGGCACCGGCATCGTGCACCAGGTCAACATCGAATACCTGGCCAGCGTGGTCATGGAACGCGACGGGGTCGCCTACCCCGACACCTGCGTGGGCACCGACTCGCACACCACGATGGTCAACGGCCTCGGCGTCCTGGGCTGGGGCGTGGGCGGCATCGAGGCCGAGGCCGCGATGCTCGGCCAGCCGGTGTCGATGCTGATCCCACGGGTGGTCGGCTTCAAGCTGACCGGCGAGATCCGGCCGGGCGTCACCGCCACCGACGTGGTGCTGACCGTCACCCAGATGCTGCGCGAGCACGGCGTGGTCGGCAAGTTCGTCGAGTTCTACGGCAAGGGCGTCGCCGAGGTGCCGCTGGCCAACCGGGCCACGCTGGGCAACATGAGTCCCGAATTCGGTTCCACCGCAGCCATTTTCCCGGTCGACGAGGAGACGATCTCCTACCTGCGGTTCACCGGGCGCAACGAGGAGCAGCTGGCGCTGGTCGAGGCCTACGCCAAGGCGCAGGGCATGTGGCACGACCCCGACCACGCGCCCGCCTTCTCCGAGTACCTCGAGCTCGACCTCGCCGACGTGGTGCCCTCGATTGCCGGGCCCAAGCGTCCGCAGGACCGAATCCCGTTGTCACAAGCCAAGACGACATTCCGCAACCAGCTGCCCGGCTACGTCGGTGACGACCCGGACAAGAAGGAGTACTCCAAGCTCGACGAGTCCGTCGACGAGTCGTTCCCGGCCAGTGATCCTGGCGCACTGGAGAACGGACACGCCGACGACGCCCCGCCGGTGCACTCGGCGGCCGCGCACGCCAACGGCCGGGTGAGCAAACCGGTGACGGTGAAGTCCGACGAATACGGCGAGTTCGTGCTCGACCACGGCGCCGTGGTGATCGCCGCGGTCACGTCGTGCACCAACACCTCCAACCCCGAGGTGATGCTGGGCGCGGCGCTGCTGGCCCGCAACGCCGTGGAAAAGGGCCTGTCGTCCAAGCCGTGGGTGAAGACCACGATGGCCCCGGGCTCCCAGGTGGTCCACGACTACTACGACAAAGCCGGCCTGTGGCCGTATTTGGAGAAGCTCGGCTTCTACCTCGTGGGCTACGGCTGCACCACCTGCATCGGCAACTCCGGCCCGCTGCCCGAGGATGTCTCCAAGGCGATCAACGACAACGATCTCTCGGTGGCCGCCGTCTTGTCGGGCAACCGGAACTTCGAGGGCCGCATCAACCCCGACGTGAAAATGAACTACCTGGCGTCGCCGCCGCTGGTCATCGCCTACGCGCTGGCCGGGACCATGGACTTCGACTTCGAGAAGGAGCCGCTCGGCACCGGCAAAAACGGCGAGGCTGTCTATCTGAAAGACATCTGGCCGTCGCAGAAGGACGTCTCGGACACCATCGCCTCGGCGATCAACTCCGAGATGTTCACCAGGAACTACGCCGACGTGTTCAAGGGCGACGAGCGCTGGCGCAACCTGCCGACCCCGAGCGGCAAGACCTTCGAGTGGGATCCCGACTCGACGTACGTGCGCAAGCCACCCTACTTCGAGGGCATGGCGGCGGACCCCGAACCGGTCGGCGACATCACCGGCGCCCGGGTGCTCGCGCTGCTCGGCGACTCGGTGACCACCGACCACATCTCCCCCGCCGGCGCGATCAAGCCGGGCACCCCGGCGGCGCAGTACCTCGACGAGCACGGCGTGGACCGCAGGGACTACAACTCCTTCGGTTCGCGGCGCGGCAACCACGAGGTGATGATCCGCGGTACGTTCGCCAACATCCGGCTGCGCAATATGCTGCTCGATGATGTGGCGGGCGGGTACACCCGTGACTTCACCCAGGACGGGGGCCCGCAGGCGTTCATCTACGACGCCGCGCAAAACTATGCGGCACAGAACATTCCGCTGGTGGTGCTGGGCGGCAAGGAATACGGCTCCGGTTCGTCGCGGGACTGGGCGGCCAAGGGCACGCTGCTGCTGGGCGTGCGCGCGGTGATCGCCGAGTCGTTCGAACGCATCCACCGGTCCAACCTGATCGGCATGGGCGTCATCCCACTGCAGTTCCCCGAGGGCAAGTCGGCCGGTTCGCTCGGGCTCGACGGCACCGAGGTCTTCGACATCACCGGGATCGGTGCGCTCAACGCCGGTAAGACACCCAAAACCGTTCACGTCAGGGCCAGGAAAGACGGAGGCGACCCGGTCGAGTTCGACGCCGTGGTGCGCATCGACACCCCCGGGGAGGCGGACTACTACCGCAACGGCGGCATCCTGCAGTACGTGTTGCGCAACATGCTCAAATCGGGTTAGCGCTGAAGCGCCCGTGCCCAAAGTCAGCCAGGACCATCTGGCGGCTCGCCGCCGCCAGATCCTGGACGGCGCCCGTCATTGCTTCGCCGAGTACGGCTATGACAAGGCCACCGTCCGCCGGCTCGAACAGGCGATCGGGATGTCGCGCGGCGCGATCTTCCACCACTTCCGCGACAAGGACGCGCTGTTCTTCGCCCTGGCGCACGAGGACGCCGAACGGATGGCCGACGTGGCGTCCCGCGAGGGCCTCATCCAGGTGATGCGCGACATGCTCGCTGCGCCCGAGCAGTTCGACTGGCTGGCCACCCGGCTGGAGATCGCGCGCAAGCTGCGCAACGACCCCGCCTTCAGTCGCGGGTGGGCGGAACGGTCCGCGGACCTGGCGGCGGCGACGACCGAACGCCTGCGCCGGCAGAAGGAGGCGCAGCGGGTGCGCGACGACGTCCCCGCCGACGTGTTGCAGTGCTATCTGGAACTGGTCCTGGACGGCCTGGTGGCACGGCTGGCGTCCGGGGAGGATCCGCGGCGGCTGGCCGCGGTGCTGGACCTGGCGGAGAAGTCGATGCGCCGCAACCGTTCCGGGAGCGCGACCCAGAAACCCGGCGCGACCTAGGAACTCAGCGCGACCGCGCCGTGTGGTTGGGGCCGCCGCGGCCGCGCATCGTGGTGCCGGACTCGCGCAGCATGCTGTGCACCGATCCGTACGATCTGCCGACGGTGGCCGCCAGATTGCGGATGCTGGCCCCCTGCTCGTAGGCGCTGCGCAACTCCCCCAGCAGTTGTTCGCGCGTCTTGTTCGACTTCTGCACCGGCTTCCTCACTGGCCCCTCTCCCCACGCTCGGACACGATCCAAGCACCCAGAGTAGAAACCCGCCGTCAAGCGTGGCCCGGATTGACCGAAAACGCCTGCGGCAAAAAGTCCGAGCTAGGCCAGCTCGATGAGATCGCGGTAGTCGGCGGACCAGTAGTCCTCGGTGCCGTCGGGCAGCAGCAGCACCCGCTGCGGGTCGAGCGCCTCGGCGGCACCGGGGTCGTGCGTCACCAGCACCACCGCGCCGGCGTAGCTGCGCAGCGCATCGAGCACCTGCTCGCGCGACGCGGGATCGAGGTTGTTGGTCGGCTCGTCGAGCAACAACACGTTGGCGGTGGAGGCCACCAGGCCGGCCAGCGCCAGCCGGGTCTTCTCACCGCCCGACAGCGTGCCCGCCGGCTGGTCGAGCCGCGGGCCGCTGAACATGAACGCCCCGAGCAGACCGCGCAAGTCCTGTTCGCCGGATTCGGGTGCGGCGTGCCGGACGTTCTCCCACACGGTCGCGTCGTCGTCGAGCGTGTCGTGCTCCTGCGCGAAATAGCCGATCCGCAAGCCGTGTCCGGGTTCGAGACCGCCGGTGTCGGGAATCTCCACCCCCGCCAGCAGCCGCAGCAGCGTGGTCTTTCCGGCACCGTTGAGTCCCAGCACCACCACCCGCGAGCCGCGGTCGATGGCCAGGTCCAGGCCGGTGAACACCTCGAGCGAGCCGTAGGTCTTGCTCAGCCCCTTGACCACCAGCGGCGTCCGTCCGCACGGGGCCGGGGTCGGGAACTTGATGCGGGCCACCTTGTCGGCGACCCGTTCGTCGTCGAGGGCGGCCATCATCCGATCGGCGCGGCGCAACATGTTCTGTGCCGCAGCGGCTTTGGTCGCCTTGGCGCCCAACTTGGCGGCCTGCTCGCGCAACGCCGTGGATTTCCGTTCGGCGTTGGCGCGTTCCCGGCGGCGACGCTGCTCGTCGGTGGCCCGGGCGTCGAGGTATTTCTTCCAGCCCATGTTGTAGATGTCGACCTCGCTGCGCACCGCGTCCAGGAACCACACCCGGTTGACGACGTCGTCGAGCAATTCGACGTTGTGGCTGATGACGACCAGGCCGCCGGTGTGCGCCCGCAGGAAGTCGCGCAGCCAGCCGAGCGAGTCCGCGTCGAGGTGGTTGGTGGGCTCGTCGAGCAGCAGCGTGGTGTCCGAACCCGAGCCGCTGTCGGACGCGGCGAACAGGATGCGGGCCAACTCCACCCGGCGGCGCTGCCCACCGGAGAGGGTCCGCAGCTTCTGCGTCAGCACCCGGTCGGGCAGCCCGAGACTCGCGCAGATGCGGCCGGCCTCGCTTTCGGCGCCGTAGCCGCCCAGCGCGACGAACCGCTCCTCCAACTGCCCGTAGCGGCGGATCGCGCGGTCGCGCGCCTCGTCGTCGGCGACCTCGGCCATCAGCACCTGCTGCTTCTCGAGATCGCTGACCAGCACGTCGAGCCCACGGGCCGAGAGCACCCGGTCACGCGCCAGCACCTCCAGGTCCCCCTGTTTGGGATCCTGTGGCAGGTAACCGATTTCACCGGTGGCGGTGACCGAGCCGGCGTAGGGCTGCCCCTCCCCCGCCAGGATCCGCAGGGTGGTGGTCTTGCCCGCGCCGTTGCGCCCGACGAGCCCGATGCGGTCGCCGGGCTGCACGCGAAGGTCCGGGCCGTCGGGCGAGACCAGGATGCGCGCGCCAGCGCGGACCTCGAGGTCCGTGGCCGTGATCACGATCGTGCCCCTTGCCTATTTGTCGTCGGTGAAAACCGCCGGCCGGCGCTCTTTGCGCGCGGCGACCGCTTCTTCGAAGTTCGCGGTGAGCAGGCGGACGAACAGCTGTCCCAAACCCTCGGCCTGCATGTGCCCCTCCAGGCTACCGGCGTCGAGCCCGCTCCACAGTGTGCGCTTGGTCAACTCCGTCCCCGGCCGGGAAAACGCCGCGATCCGCCCGGCGATGGCATAGCAGGTGTCCAACAGCTGGTCCTGGGGTACCTGACAGGACACCAGGCCGATCCGCTCGGCCTCCTCGGCGGTGACGTCGCGGCCGGTCAGCATGATCTCGAAGGCACGCGAGGACCCGATCGCCCTGGGCAGCAGGTAGCTCAACCCCAGTTCGCTGGCGGTCAGACCGTTGTTGATGCCCGCGGCGCGGAAGTACGCGCCGGTGGAGGCCACGCGGATGTCGGCGGCCAGGGCCAGGCACAGGCCGCCGCCGATGGCCGGGCCGTTGACCGCGGCGATCACCGGTTGGTGCAGCCGGCGCAGGGCCAGGATGACCTCGTCGAGGACCTCCATCGAGCGCAGCGCGTAGGTCGGGCGGGTCAGCCCGTCGACGTGGGGCACCGTGCCCGCGGACTTGTGGTCGGCGCCCGAGGAGAAGCCCCGGCCCGCCCCGGTCAGCACGACCACGCGCACGGAATTGTCGTACCTGACCTGCTCGAGGGCCTTTTTGAGCGGCACCATGACGTCGAACGCCATGGAGTTCATCCGCTCGGGCCGATTGAGGGTTACCAGCGCGACGCCCGGCCGCGGTTGCTCCACCAGAACCAAACTCACCCGTGAACGGTAGCGCGGACCCCGGCACCCGGCCGCGACCCGGCGCGCCGGGCGGCTCAGCTCTGCTCGGGCTGGGCCGCCTGAGCGGCCTCGACGTCGAAGGCCTTGACCTGCTGCACCAGGTCCTCCAGCGCCGCCGGCGGCAGGGCCCCGGGCTGGTTGAACAGCAGCATGCCCTTCTTGAAGGCCATCAGGGTGGGGATGGACCGGATCTGGGCGGCCGCCGCCAGCTCCTGCTGGGCCTCGGTGTCGACCTTGGCGTGCACGATGTCGGGGTGCTTCTCCGACGACGCCTCGAACGTCGGCGCGAACTGGCGGCACGGCCCGCACCACGAGGCCCAGAAGTCGACGAGCACGATGTCGTTGCCCTCGATCGTTTCGTTGAATTTCTCGGCAGTGAGTTCCATAGTTGTCACACCCGGCCCAACGCGGCCGGTGGAGGTTGTGTTCCCGCGCGGTTACGGTTGCGTACCTTTGCGTGCTCGGAGACACTGGGCCGGTGTCCGCCGGTGAAGGGAACCACCTTGGGCCACTACATCGCGAACGTCCGTGATCTCGAGTTCAACCTGTTCGAGGTGCTCGAGGTGGGCGCCGTCCTCGGCGCCGGGAGCTACGTCGACCTCGACGAGGACACCGTCCGGACGATCCTGACCGAGGCCGCCCGCCTGGCCGAGGGGCCCCTCGCCGAGTCGTTTGCCTCCGCCGACCGTCACCCGCCGGTGTTCGACCCGCAGCGCCACACCATCCGCGTGCCCGCCGAGCTGACCAAGTCGATCGACGCGATCAAAGAGGCCGGCTGGTGGCGGCTGGGCCTGGCCGAAGAGATCGGCGGCACGCCCGCCCCGCCGCCGCTGACCTGGGCGGTGAACGAGATGATGATCTGCGCCAACCCCGCCGTCACCTTCTTCTGCCTCGGCTCGCTGATGGCCCAGGCCCTGTACGAGGTGGGCACCGACGAGCAGCGCCGGTGGGCGGCCGAGGGGTTGGCGCGCGGCTGGGAGGGCACCATGGTGCTCACCGAGCCCGACGCGGGCTCCGACGTCGGCGCGGGCCGCACCAGGGCCGTCGAGCAGCCCGACGGCACCTGGCACATCGAGGGCGTCAAGCGGTTCATCTCCGGCGGGGACGTCGGCGACACCGCCGAGAACGTCTTCCACCTCGTGCTGGCCCGGCCCGAGGGCGCCGGCCCGGGCACCAAGGGGCTGAGCCTGTTCTACGTGCCGGAGTTCCTGTTCGACCCGGACACCTTCGCGCTCGGTCCCCGCAACGGGGTCTACGCCACCGGGCTGGAACACAAGATGGGCATCAAGGCGTCCCCGACGTGCGAGATGACGTTCGGCGCCACGGATGTGCCCGCCGTCGGCTACCTGGTGGGCGGCGTGCACAACGGGATCGCGCAGATGTTCACCGTGATCGAGCACGCGCGCATGACGATCGGCGTCAAGGCCGCGGGCACCCTGTCCACCGGTTACCTGAACGCGCTGGCCTTCGCCAAGGAGCGGGTGCAGGGCGCCGATCTCACCCAGATGTCCGACAAGACCGCGCCGCGGGTCACGATCATCCACCACCCCGACGTGCGGCGCAGCCTGATGACGCAGAAGGCCCACGCCGAAGGCCTGCGCGCGCTGTACATGTATGCCGCTGCGCACCAGGATGATGCTGTGGCACAACATGTTTCGGGAGCGGATCACCAGATGGCCCACCGCGTGGACGATCTGCTGCTGCCGGTGGTCAAGGGGGTGAGCTCCGAACGCGCCTACGAGGTCCTGACCGAGTCGCTGCAGACGCTGGGCGGATCGGGCTTCCTGCAGGACTACCCGCTCGAGCAGTACATCCGCGACTCCAAGATCGACTCGCTCTACGAGGGCACTACCGCCATCCAGGCGCTGGACTTCTTCTTCCGCAAGATCGTCCGCGACCGGGGCGAGGCGCTGCGCTTCGTCACCGCCCGCATCGCTGCGACCATCGACACCTGCGACGAGGCGCTCAAACCGGACGCGCGGCTGCTGCAGACCGCGCTCGAGGACGTCACGGCGATGACCGGCGCGCTGACCGGGTACCTGATGGCGGCCGCGGAGCACCCCACCGAGATCTACAAGGTGGGACTCGCCTCGGTGCGCTACCTGCTGGCGGTGGGCGACCTGCTGATCGGGTGGCGCCTGTTGGTGCAGGCGGGGGCGGCGCGCGCCGCGCTCGACCGGGCCGACGCTACTGACGCGGCTTTCTATCGCGGCAAAATCGCCACCGCGGGTTTCTTCGCCAGGAACATGCTGCCCAGGCTGAGTGCCCTGCGCAGCGTCGTCGACTCCCTCGACGGCGACCTCATGCGCGTTGCCGAAGACGCCTTCTGAGTTGTTACGCACAGGTTACTTTCAGCTTCAACGGGTACACCCCAAACGTTGGTGCCAAAACCACGATTGGAGAAACGTTGATATCTGTCAGCCCACAGTCCCCTCGACTCACCCGGTTCGCTGTCCTCGCTGTCACCGGAGCCACCGCGCTCTCCATCGCCGCCTGCACCTCGTCGAACAAGTCGAGCTCGACGTCGACATCGACGTCGACCTCCACCTCCACGTCCACCGAGACCTCCACGACCACCGCCCCGCCGGCCGAGGGTCAGGCCAGGGTCAGCGGGCTGGTCGCGTCGGTGGCGGGCAACGCGGTCCAGGTCACCCAGAAGGACGACTCCAACGCCACCGTGGACTACACGCCGACCACCAAGATCACCGAGATCACCCCGGCGGCCCTGACCGACGTCACCACCGGCAGCTGCGTCACCGTGCGGCCCACCAAGGCCGAGGCCGAGGCCGGGCAGCCGGTCACCGCGGCGTCGGTGCGCGTCAAGCCCGCCGTCGACGGCAAATGCCCGCAGCGCCCGAAGTCCGCACCCGCCTCCGGCGCCCCGGCGCCGTCCGGCTCGGCGACGCCGGCGCCCACCAAGCCGATGCCGGTCCGGGGCACGGTGGCGTCGGTGGCCAACAACACGATCAACGTCACGACCAACGACGCCGCCGGCAATCCCGTGCAGACGGCCGTGACGGTCGACGACAAGACCAAGTACTCCAAGCAGGCGGAAGCCACCAGCGACGCGATCACGCAGGGCAAGTGCATCAAGGCGCGCGGCACCAAGGACAGCGCCGGCACGCTGCAGGCGACCAGCATCAAGCTGCGCGAGGCCGTCGACGGCAAGTGCGGCAAGGCCGCGCAGCCCGGCCAGGGCGGATAGCCGCGGCACACGCAGGCCGCAGCCGCCTGAGATTCGTCCCGCCCGGTGCGGGCGCGATAGCAAGTGCCGCGCCCGCACCGGGTATCGACGTGCGAACGGAGAGACGTCGGTGCCCACCATCCCGGTGAAACCCCGAGTGGCCCACCTCGCGATCGTCGCCGTCCTCGGCGTCGTCGTCGCGGTGTGCCTCGCCATGTGCGGCACCACACACCCGGCGGGCGGCAAGGCCGCGAAGCGCAGCGTGACTGCGACCGCCCCGCCGGCTGCCCCGCCGAGCGCGGCACCGCCGCCACCGCCGGCCGACAGGGACTACGTCGAGGGCCTGGTCGAGTCGGTGTCGGGCAACGTGATAGCCCTGCGGACCCGAACGGGCAGCGCAAGGGTCGACTTCGCGCCGGCGACGCGCGTCGTCGAGGTCACCCCCGCCCGGCTGGCCGACGTCACCCCCGGCAGCTGCGTCAACGTGCGCGCCACCCCGCAAAGCGCCGCGTCCGGTGGCGCCGTCACGCGGAATCCGTGACGATCACCCCGGCCGTCGACGGGGCCGGCACCTGCCCACCGCCCGCCGGCTTCTACGGCAGCGTCGCCTCGGTGTCAGGCAACACCATCTCGGTTGCGGGCGGCCCCGGCGGCAGGCCACCCACCACGGTGACCGTCGTGAACGCGACCTCCTACCGCAAGCAGACGGTGGCCAACACCGCGGCGATCGCCAACGGCCGCTGCCTGGGCGCCCAGGGCGCCGACAGCGACGGCGTGCTGCGGGCGACGACCATCAGCCTGCAGGCGTGCCCGCCGATGGGCGGCCACCATCATCACCACCTGCACCTGCCCCACTTCCCCTTCCACCTGTAGGGGGCTGCTCGGGGCGTGGCCGGCTCAGACCGTGAAGCCGAGGGCCCGCAGCTGTTCCCGGCCGTCGTCGGTGATCTTGTCCGGGCCCCACGGCGGGTTCCAGACCCAGTTGATCCGCAGCTCGTTGACCAGGCCGCTGCCGACCAGCGCCATGCGCGACTGGTCCTCGATGACGTCGGTCAGCGGGCAGGCCGCCGACGTCAACGTCATGTCGATGACGGCGACGGTTCCCTCGTCGCCCTCGTCGACGACGTTGAGGCCGTAGACCAGGCCCAGGTCGACGACGTTGATGCCCAGCTCGGGGTCGACGACGTCGCGCATCGCCTCCTCGAGGTCGGCGAGCAGTTCGTCATCCGGCGCGGTGGTCTCGCTCATCACCCAACCTCCTTGACAGTTTCGCTGGCTTGGACCAGCGCGTCCTTGCAGGCCATCCACCCCAGCAGCGCGCACTTCACCCGCGCCGGGTACTTGGCGACGCCGGCGAAGGCGATCCCGTCACCCAACACGTCCTCGTCGCCCTCGACGGTGCCGCGGGAGGACACCATCTCGGTGAACGCGGCGATCGTCTCGAGGGCCTCCGGGACGCTCTGGCCGATCACCTGCTGGGTGAGCACCGAGGTCGCCGCCTGGCTGATCGAACACCCCTGCCCGTCATAGGAGACGTCGGCGACGCGCTCGCCGTCCTCGGACAGCGCGACCCGCAGGGTCACCTCGTCACCGCACGTCGGGTTGACGTGGAAGACCTCCGCGCCGAACGGCTCCCGCAGGCCCCGGTGCTGCGGATGCTTGTAGTGATCGAGGATCACTTCCTGATACATCTGCTCGAGCCGCAACGTCATTCACCCCCGAAGAAATCGAGCGCCCGCCGCACGCCGGCCACCAAACGGTCGACCTCCTCGACGGTGTTGTACACCGCGAACGACGCGCGCGCGGTGGCCGCCACCCCGAACCGGCGGTGCAGCGGCATCGCGCAGTGGTGCCCGACGCGCACCGCGACGCCCTCGTCGTCGAGCACCTGCCCGACGTCGTGCGCGTGCACCCCGTCCACGACGAACGAGACCGGGGAGCCGCGGTCCGCCATGGCGGTGGGCCCGATGATGCGCACACCCCCGATCCCCGACAGGCCCTCGAGGGCCGCGGCGACCAGCTCACGCTCGTGGGCTTCGACGGCGTCCATGCCGATCGCACCCAGGTACCGCGCGGCCGCGCCCAGCCCGACGACCTGGGAGGTCATCGGGGTGCCCGCCTCGAAGCGTTGCGGTGCGGGCGCGTAGGTGGAGCTCTCCATCGTCACGGTCTCGATCATCGAGCCGCCGGTGAGAAACGGCGGCATCGTCGACAGCAGCTCGCGGCGGGCATACAGCGCGCCGATCCCGTTGGGGCCCAGCATCTTGTGCCCGGAGAACGCCGCGAAGTCGACGCCCAGCGCGTGCAGGTCGACCGGCTGGTGCGGCACCGACTGGCAGGCGTCC
Source organism: Mycobacterium cajalii (assembly GCF_045809005.2). NCBI lineage: Bacteria > Bacillati > Actinomycetota > Actinomycetes > Mycobacteriales > Mycobacteriaceae > Mycobacterium > Mycobacterium cajalii. Next base: position 2,476,972 of record NZ_CM141436.1, on the reverse strand, counting down.
AGCACGGTCAGCGCGCCCACCGCCCTGGCCCGGGCGACGATTTCGGCCACCGGAGCCACCGCGCCGGTCACGTTCGAATGATGGCTGAAGGCAACGACTTTCACGCGATCATCGAGCCGCAGCGAATCCAGGTCGATACGGCCGTCGTCGGTGACGCCGTACCAGCGCAGGGTGGCGCCGGTGCGGCGGGCCAGCTCCTGCCACGGCACCAGGTTGGCGTGGTGCTCGAGCTCGGTGGTGACAATGACATCACCGTCGTCGCCACCGACTGCGCGCTCGAACCGGTTGTCGCCCAGCACGTAGGACACCAGGTTGAGCGCCTCGGTGGCGTTGCGGGTGAAGACCAGCTCGTCGGGGTCGGCGCCGACGAACGCCGCGACGTCGGCGCGGCCCTGCTCGTAGGCGTCGGTGGCCTCCTCCATCAGCTGGTGCGCGCCGCGGTGCACCGCGCCGTTGGAGGTGAGCACGAACTCCCGCTCGGCGTCGAGCACCGGCAGCGGACGCTGCGAGGTCGCCCCGGAATCCAGGTAGGCCAACTGGTTCCCGCCGCGCATGACGCGCTGCAGGATCGGGAAGTCGGCGCGGATGGCCGCGACGTCCAGCCGCGTCGGGGTCGCCACGGGTCAGGCCCCCGCTGCGGCCGCTTCGGTGAAGCGCACGTAGCCGCTGCGCTCGAGTTCGTCGGCCAGCTCCGGGCCGCCGGACTCGGCGATGCGGCCGCCGACGAACACGTGGACGAACTGCGGGCGGATGTAGCGCAGGATGCGGGTGTAGTGGGTGATGAGCAGAACGCCCCCCCGCACCGACTGGCCGGTGCCATCGTCCCAGCCGGTTTCGGCGTAGCGGTTCACTCCCTCGCTGACCACGCGCAGCGCGTCGACGTCCAGCCCGGAGTCGGTCTCGTCGAGGATGGCGATCTTGGGCCTGAGCAGCTCGAGTTGCAGGATCTCGTGGCGCTTCTTCTCGCCGCCGGAGAAGCCCTCGTTGACGCTGCGCTCGGCGAACGCGGGGTCGATCTCGAGCGAACCCATCGCCGCCTTGACCTCTTTGACCCAGTGCCGCAGCTTGGGGGCCTCGCCGCGCACGGCGGTGGCCGCCGAGCGCAGGAAGTTCGACACCGACACCCCCGGCACCTCGACGGGATACTGCATGGCCAAAAAGATGCCGGCCCGGGCGCGCTCGTCGACGCTCATCGCCAGCACGTCTTCGCCGTCCAGCGTGATCGATCCCGAGGTCACGCGGTACTTCGGGTGACCCGCGATCGCGTAGGACAACGTCGACTTGCCCGAGCCGTTGGGGCCCATCAACGCGTGCGTCTCGCCGGATCTCACCGTGAGGTCCACACCGTTGAGGATGGGGATCTCGCGCTCCCCCTCGGGGGCGTCGGGGTTGTCGACGCTGACGTGCAGGCCCTTGATTTCCAGTGTCGTCATGAAGCTTTCGTCTTCTCCGTGAGTTCGAGTTCGTGTTCGATGGCGGTGGTCAGGCGTTCCCGGATGTCCGGCACGGCGATCTTGGAGATGATCTCGCCGAAGAACCCGCGGATCACCAACCGGCGCGCCTGCTCCTCCGGGATGCCGCGGGAGCGCAGGTAGAACAGCTGCTCGTCGTCGAAACGCCCGGTGGCACTGGCGTGCCCGGCGCCGACGATCTCGCCGGTCTGGATCTCCAGGTCGGGCACCGAGTCGGCGCGCGCCCCGTCGGTGAGCACCAGGTTGCGGTTGGCCTCGAAGGTGTCGGTGCCGGTGGCCTCGGCGCGGATCAGCACGTCGCCCACCCAGACGGTGTGCGCGTCGGGCAGCGCGGAGTCCGGATCCCCTTGCAGCGCACCCTTGTACAGGACGTTGGACTTGCAGTCCGGCTGGGCGTGGTCCACCAGCAGGCGCGACTCCAGGTGCTGGCCGTCGTCGGCGAAGTACAGGCCCAGCAGCTCGGCGTCGCCGCCGGGACCGGCGAAGCGCACGGTGGCCGACATCCGCACGAGCTCCCCGCCCAGGGTGACGGCGACGTGGCGCAGCACCGCGTCCTTGCCCAGCCTGGCGTGGTGGGCGGACACGTGCACCGCGTCGTCGGCCCAGTCGGCGATCCAGACGACGGTGAGCCGGGCCGCGTCGCCGACCACGAATTCGACGTTGTCGGCGTAGGTTCCGCTGCCCCGGTGGTCGATCACCACGACCGCCTCGCCGAGTTCGTCGACCCGGACCTGCAGATGCCCGTAAGCCACCGCGCCCTGGCCTGGCCCGGTCACCGTGACGTTGACCGGATCGGCGATCTGCATGTCCCGCCCGACGGTGATCAGCGTCGCGGAGTTGAACGACGAAAAGGCTTGCGCGGCAACGCGGTCGGTGGGAACCCCGGCCTGGCCCAGGCGTTGGTCGTCGCGGCGGACGGTCTCGGTCCGCACGCCCGGCCGTTCGTCGACGTCGATCCGCGCGCCGCCGGTGGCGGGCGCCGAGCCGTCGTGCAGGCCGCGCAGCCGCCGCAGCGGGGTGAACCGCCACAGCTCGTCGCGGCCGTGCGGGACCTCGAAGGCGTCGACGTCGAAGGAGGCGAACAGCTCACCCTTGGTGAGCGCGCCCGTCGTTCCTGTGGCGGTCATCCGACCGCACCCTCCATCTGCAGCTCGATCAGCCGGTTGAGCTCCAGGGCGTACTCCATCGGGAGCTCCTTGGCGATCGGCTCGACGAAGCCGCGCACCACCATCGCCATCGCCTCGTCCTCGGTCATCCCGCGGCTCATCAGGTAGAACAACTGGTTATCGCCGACCTTGGACACGGTGGCCTCATGACCCATCGTGACGTCGTCCTCGCGGATGTCGACGTACGGATAGGTGTCGCTGCGGCTGATCGTGTCGACCAGCAGCGCATCGCATTTCACGCTGGACTTGGAGCCGTGCGCCCCCTTGTTGACCTGCACCAGGCCGCGGTAGGAGGCGCGTCCACCGCCGCGGGCCACCGACTTGGACACGATGTTGCTCGACGTGTTGGGCGCCAGGTGCAGCATCTTGGCGCCGGTGTCCTGGTGCTGACCCTCACCGGCGAACGCCACCGACAGGACCTCGCCCTTGGCGTGCTCGCCGGTCATCCACACCGCCGGGTACTTCATCGTGACCTTGGAGCCGATGTTGCCGTCGACCCACTCCATGGTGGCGCCGGCCTCGGCGCGGGCCCGCTTGGTGACCAGGTTGTAGACGTTGTTCGACCAGTTCTGGATCGTGGTGTACCGGCAGCGGCCACCGGGCTTGACGATGATCTCGACCACCGCGGAGTGCAGCGAGTCCGACTTGTAGATCGGCGCGGTGCAGCCCTCGACGTAGTGCACGTAGGCGCCCTCGTCGACGATGATCAGCGTCCGCTCGAACTGGCCCATGTTCTCGGTGTTGATCCGGAAGTAGGCCTGCAGCGGGATGTCGACGTGCACGCCCGGCGGCACGTAGATGAACGAGCCACCGCTCCACACCGCGGTGTTGAGCGCCGAGAACTTGTTGTCCCCCGCCGGGATCACGGTGCCGAAGTACTGCTGGAAGATCTCGGGGCGCTCCCGCAGGCCCGTGTCGGTGTCCATGAAGATGACGCCCTGGGCCTCGAGGTCCTCGCGGATCTGGTGGTAGACCACCTCGGAGTTGTGCACCACGAGACCTTCGGCCACGAAGTTGTGCGGTCCGTCCACCTCGACGTCGAAGACCGGCTCGACGGTGTGCGGCTCGATCGACTTGACCCGCTCGAACCCGAGCCAGTCGTTGGTGTGCGCCCGGATCGTCGTCCCGTGTGCGCCGTTCGAGGAATGCAAGTAGCGGCGACGGCCGAAGCGGTCCGTCCGCTTCGGGTTGCGACAGCCGAGCCGCTCGAAGTCACCGGAAATACCGAGGCGCCAGGCAGTCTGGGTGCGCTCCGGGGCATGCCGATACGGTTGACTGAACGCCCACGGACCACCCGCGCGCAGACCGGACAATTCGGCCAGTTCGCGCGCTTGTCCGAGCAACGCTTCATTGGCACAAGTCAGCAACACTGAGTCGCCGCTCGCCGGGCCGACGTACCCGTCGGCGTCGACCCAGCCGCCGAGAAAGGCCAGCCGCTGCTCAACCGGCAAGCCATAGACCCAGTCGGGCACCCGCTTGGTCAGCGACACCCCGCCGAACCCTAATGCAACGATCCACTCCGTCAAGGCCTTTGAGTTGACGACGATCCGGTAGTCGTCTGCCTCGATACAACGGAGTCCGAATAGCTCCCCGACGACGCGAGTCACCTCGGCCCGCAATCGGACGTCGGTGGCGGGAACCGCGAACTGCACTCGATAGGTCTTCGGTGAGAGGTGCAGGTTGCCGTCGCCGATGTAAAGACCAAGCAGCCACATCAAGTCGACAGAGCTGACCCGAGGGACATCCAACCCGGCCACGCCAGGAAGTTCCGCGGTGACGCCGAACTCGGGAATACGCCGCGGCACGCCGATGAAGTCGCCCGGCTTGATCTCATCCACCGTCACCCATCGCCGGGCGAAGCGGGCGCGCTGCCGCCCGTCCTTGCGCTCGTCCCGCAATACCAGCATGGGGTGGTTACCGGTCGCGCGGACACTGCGGCGCGTCGTCTGCACCGTGTAGGTGAGCCGGGTGTCCGTCTGTGCGGCGGCCTTGACCGGGGCCACGACGAATCGTTCGGCGCCCTCGTCGTACGCGAATACGTAATCGCCGAACTCGATCTCCTTGATCGGAATCTGGCCCCGGTTCGCGGTCCAGACCAAGGTCTCACCTGCCAGGCATTCGTACTGGGCGGCCACCCCGGCGACCAGTCGCTGCTTCTCCGCCTCCGGAATCCCCAGCCGGTCGTAGGTGTTGCGGATGTCCGCGGGCAGGTCGTCCCAGCTCGCGGCCTGCTTCTCGGTGGAGCGCACGAAGTACTTGATGTTGTCGAAGTCGATGCCCTCCAGGTTCGACCCCCACGACGGCATGGGCTTGCGGTCGAAGATGCGCAGCGCCTTGAGCCGCGTCTGAAGCATCCACTCGGGCTCGTTCTTCTTCGCCGAGATGTCGCGCACCACCGCCTCGGACAGGCCGCGCTGCGCGCTGGCCCCCGCGACGTCGGAGTCCGCCCAGCCGTAGCCGTAGCGGCCCAGCGAGGCGATGGTCTCCTCCTGGGTGAGCGGTGCGACGGTCTTGTCGGCCTCGAGGGTCATACGGACGCTCCTTTGATGCTCGTGGTGTCGGCACGGCGCGGGCTGTGCGCCTTGCTCGGTGACTGGGTCAGGGGTACGTGCGTGGTGCAGGCGCAGTCGCCGTTGACGATGGTCGCCAGCCGCTGCACGTGGGTCCCGAGCACTTCGGCCATCGCCTGCTGCTCGGCCTCGCACAGCTCCGGGAACTCCTCGGCGACATGCGACACCGGGCAGTGGTGCTGGCAGATCTGCACGCCGTGGATCGGCCCGCCCACCCGCGCGGTGGTGGCGACGTAGCCGGCCTTGGTGAGCGCGCCGGCGACGCGCGCGGCGGCCGCCTCGACCTCGGCGTCCTCCAAGCTGCCCGCCGCCTCGACGCCGGTCAGGATGGCATCGATGCGGCGACGGGCGAACGTCTGGATCGCCGCCTCGCCCCCGACCTCGCGCAGTTGCCGCATCGCCGCGGCCGCCAGGTCGTCGTAGGCGTGCTCCAGCTTGGCCCGGCCCGCCCCGGTCAGCCGGTAGCGCTTGGCGGGGCGCCCCCGCCCGGCCTGCTGCCATGCCGCGGCGGGGACGGACTCGGCGTCACCGGCTTCGATCAGCGCGTCGAGATGACGCCGCACGCCGGCCGCCGCCAGGCCGAGCCGCTCGCCGATCTCGCCAGCGGTGATCGATCCGGATTCCACCAGCAACCGAACGATCGCCCGGCGGGTGTGACCATCCTGCGACGCCGCGGACACCGCTGCGGCGCACGCGGCGGCCTCGTGGCCGGTTCGGATTTTCACAACACCAGTGTGACGCAATTCCGGGCGTCGGTCCACCGCGGGTCCCCCCTGGGAGAGTTGCACTGCTCACACCGCGTGCGCGGGCAAGGCCGCAGCCGACTGCCCCGCTCCTCAACCGGCCGCATCATGCGGCCCGCATCGTCGGCGGGGCTACGCTGCTGAGGATGTCGGCTCGCCACCACACGCTGAGCTCGTCGATCGCCAGTCTGCACGGCGACGAGCTGACGGTGGGTTCGCCGCTGAACGACACCGAGCTGACCGCGCTGCAACGCACGCGATTGTTCGGGGCCACCGGCACCGTCGTGATGGCGATCGGCGCGCTGGGCGCCGGCGCGCGGCCCGTCATCCAGGACCCGACGTTCGGGGTGCGGCTGCTGAACCTGCCGTCCCGGATCCAGACCGTGTCGCTGACGATGACCACGACCGGGGCGGTGATGATGGCGCTGGCCTGGCTGATGCTGGGCCGGTTCGCGCTGGGCAGCAGGCGGATGTCGCGCGGCGACCTGGACCGCACCCTGCTGCTGTGGGTCCTGCCGCTGCTCCCCGCGCCGCCGATGTACAGCAAGGACGTCTACTCCTACCTCGCCCAGAGCCAGATCTCCCTGGAAGGGCTCGACCCCTACCGCGTGGGCCCGGCCTCCGGGCTGGGGCTGTCGCAGGTGTTCACCCTGTCGGTGCCCAGCCTGTGGCGGGAGACTCCGGCGCCGTACGGCCCGTTGTTCCTGTGGATCGGGCGCGGAATCTCGTCGCTGACCGGGCAGAACATCGTCGCCGCCGTGCTCTGCCACCGGGTCGTCGTGCTGCTCGGGGTGGGCCTGATCGTGTGGGCGACGCCGCGGCTGGCGCGGCGCTGCGGCGTGGCCGAGGTCAGCGCGTTGTGGCTGGGCGCGGCGAACCCGCTGCTGATCATGCATCTGGTCGCCGGCATCCACAACGAGGCGCTGATGCTCGGGCTGATGCTGACCGGCGCCGAGTTCGCGCTGCGCGGCCTGGACCCGTCCCGCTTCCCGCGGCTGCTGCCCACCTCCTGGCGCCACCCCGCCGCCTGGGAGCCGCTGGGGTTGCTGCTGGCCGGGGCGGTCCTGATCACACTGTCGTCGCAGGTGAAGCTGCCCTCGCTGCTCGCGCTCGGGTTCGTCACCATGGCGCTGGCCAACCGCTGCGGCGGCAGCCTGCGCGCGCTGCTGCTCTCCGGCGGCGCGATGGCGGGGTTGTCGCTGGCGGTGATGGCCCTGGTCGGTTGGGCCAGCGGGCTGGGGTTCGGCTGGATCTACACGCTGGGCACCGCCAACGTGGTGCGCAGCTGGATGTCGCCTCCGACGCTGCTGGCCCTGGGCACCGGGCAGGTGGGCATCCTGCTGGGGCTGGGCGACCACACCACCGCGGTCCTGGCGCTCACCCGCGCCATCGGTGTGCTGATCATCACGGTGATGGTGGGCTGGCTGCTGGTGTCGGTCCTGCGCGGCCGGCTGCACCCGATCGGCGGGCTGGGCGTCGCGCTGGGTGTGACGGTGCTGCTGTTCCCCGTCGTGCAGCCCTGGTATCTGCTGTGGGCCATCATCCCCCTGGCGGCCTGGGCGACCCGGGCCGGCTTCCGGATGGCCGCCATCGTCATCACCCTGGTCGTGGGCATCTTCGGGCCGACGGCCAACGGGGATCGCTTCGCGCTGTTCCAGATCGTCGACGCGACGGTCGCCAGCACCGTCATCGTGCTGGGGCTGATCGCGGTGACCTATACCCGGCTGCCTTGGCGGGGACTGCCGCCCGAGGCCCGCGAACCGGCCGGCGCGGCGCCGACCGCGCCGGCCCCCGAGTCTGCCGAGACCCCGCGGCAGGCCGCGGCGCCGGACGCCTACGCTGATTCCACGTGAGCGCGCCCGCACAAAGCCCCGACACAGTGGTACGGCTGCGCGGGGTGAGCAAACGGTACGGCTCCGGCGCGACCGCCGTGGCGGCCGTCTCCAACCTCGATCTGGACGTGCACGCCGCCGAGGTGTTCGCGTTGCTGGGCCCCAACGGCGCCGGGAAGACGACGACGGTCGAGATGTGCGAGGGCTTCGCACACCCGGACGCCGGGTCGATCCAGGTGCTGGGCCTGGACCCGGTCACCGACAACGCGCGCCTGCGCGCGCGCATCGGGGTGATGCTGCAGGGGGGCGGTGGCTACCCCGCCGCCCGCGCCGGGGAGATGCTCAACCTGGTGGCCTCCTACGCCGCCGATCCCCTCGACCCCGGATGGCTGCTGGACACCCTGGGCCTGACCGAGGCGGCCCGCACCACCTACCGGCGGCTCTCCGGCGGTCAGCAGCAGCGCCTCGCGCTGGCGTGCGCGCTGGTGGGCCGCCCCGAACTGGTGTTCCTCGACGAACCCACCGCCGGGCTGGACGCGCACGCCCGGCTGCTGGTCTGGGAGCTGATCGACGCGCTGCGCCGCGACGGCGTGACGGTGGTGCTGACCACCCACCAACTCAAGGAAGCCGAGGAACTCGCCGACCGGCTGGTCATCATCGACCACGGCGTGCCGGTGGCCGCGGGCACGCCGGCGGAGCTGATGCGCAGCGGCGCCCAGGGCCAGTTGCGGTTCACCGCGCCGCCGCGGCTCGACCTGTCGCTGCTGGCCTCCGCCTTGCCGGAGGGCTACCGGGTCAGCGAGGCGACGCCGGGCGAGTACCTGGTCGAGGGTGCCGTCGACCCGCAGGTGCTGGCGACCGTCACGGCGTGGTGCGCGCAGATCGACGTGCTCGCCACCGACATGCGGGTCGAGCAACGCAGCCTCGAGGACGTGTTCTTGGATCTCACCGGCAGGGAGCTGCGGTCGTGAGCGAATCCCCTTTTCCCGCAGGCACTTTCACCCCGAACCCGCGGCCCAACACCGTGCCGCGGATGCTGGGCGCGCAGTTCGGCCTGGAGTTGAAGCTGCTGCTGCGCAACGGCGAGCAGCTGCTGCTGACCATGTTCATCCCGATCACGCTGTTGGTCGGGCTCACGCTGCTGCCGCTGGGCTCCTTCGGCGCCAACCGGGCCGCCACCTTCGTCCCGGTCATCATGGCGCTCGCGGTGGTCTCCACCGCGTTCACCGGCCAGGCGATCGCGGTCGCGTTCGACCGCCGCTACGGGGCCCTCAAACGGCTGGGGGCCACCCCGCTGCCGGTGTGGGGAATCATCGCGGGCAAGTCGCTGGCGGTGGTCGCGGTGGTGTTCCTGCAGTCGCTCATCCTGGGCGCCATCGGGTTGGCGCTGGGCTGGCGACCCGCCCCGGCCGGGCTGCTGCTCGGCGGGGCGATCATCGCGCTGGGCACCGCCGGCTTCGCCGCCCTGGGCCTGCTGCTGGGCGGCACGCTGCGGGCCGAGATCGTCCTCGCGCTCGCCAATCTCCTGTGGTTCGTCTTCGCCGGGCTCGGCGCGCTGACCATCGAGACGCGGATGATCCCGGCGGCGGTCAAATGGCTCTCGCGGCTGACGCCGTCGGGCGCGCTCACCGAGGCGCTGTCGCAGGCGTTGACCCTGTCGGTGGACTGGTTCGGCGTCGCCGTCCTGGCGGTGTGGTGTTCGGTGGCGGCGCTGGCGGCGCTGCGCTGGTTCCGCTTCACCTGACGCGTGCGCGGCTGTCCGGCTCGCGACACATAAACGTCTGCGAGGACACGCCGGCACCGGTGTGCGTGGTTTATGTCTCGCGGAACTCCCGGGCGTACTACAGGCTGTAGTTTTCGGTGCCTTACGATCGGACACGTGCTGATGCGCCTGGTGGATCTACTTCCGCGTCCCAGCCTGCGCGCCCAGCGCGTCATCGCCGCGATCGTGATCCTCACCCAGGGCGGCATCGCCGTCACCGGCGCGATCGTGCGCGTCACCGCCTCCGGGCTCGGCTGCCCCACCTGGCCGCAGTGCTTCCCGGGCAGCTTCACCCCGGTGGCCCACGCCGAGGTCCCGCGCATCCACCAGGCGGTCGAGTTCGGCAACCGGATGATCACGTTCGCGGTGGTCATCGCCGCGGTGCTGGCCGTGCTGGCGGTGACCCGGGCGCGCCGGCGCCGCGAGGTCCTGGTGTACGCGTGGCTGATGCCGGTGTCGACCGTGGTGCAGGCGGTCATCGGGGGCATCACCGTGCGGACCGGCCTGTTGTGGTGGACGGTGGCCATCCACCTGCTCACCTCCATGACGATGGTGTGGCTGTCGGTGCTGCTCTACGTCAAGATCGGCGAGCCGGACGACGGGGTGCCGCGCCGGCGGGTGGCCCGGCCGCTGCGCGCGCTGACCGCCCTGATCGGGGCGAATCTGGCCGCGGTGCTGGTTACCGGCACGCTGGTGACGGCGGCCGGCCCGCACGCCGGCGACCGCAGCCCCAGCCGGACGGTGCCGCGGCTGAAGATCGAGATCGACACCCTGGTGCACGCGCACTCCTCGCTGCTGGTCGCCTACCTGGCGCTGGTGGTCGGCCTGGGCTTCGGCCTGCTGGCCGTCGGCGCGGCGCGACCCATCCTGCTGCGGCTCGGCGTGCTGCTCGCCCTGGTGTGCGCGCAGGCGGCCGTCGGCACCGCGCAGTACTACACCGGGATCCCCGCCGCCCTGGTCGCGCTGCACGTGGCGGGCGCCGCGGCGTGCACGGCGGCCACCGCGGCGCTGTGGGCGTCAATGCGACAGCGGGCCGAGCCCCAGCCGGTCGCAGGCTGACTCCACGGCCAGCGCAAACTCGCGCTCGGCCAGGTTACGGGCGCCGGCGTCCAACCGACGCCAGCCCAGCGACGGCTCCACCAGTTGCAGCTCCAGCAGGCGCGGATCACCGTGCCCGCCGACGACGTGGGCGCGCGCGTAGAGCAACTCGCGTCGCGCGACGCCCGTCCGGGCGGCCGCGGCGGCCAGCGCGGCGGCGCCGACCGCCCAGATCTCCGGGTCGGGTTCGGCCTGGACCAGCCGGCGTTCCCGCATCGTGAACGCGTGCGACGGCTCGCCGCCGAGAAAGACCAGCACCGACTCGGGGGCCGCGTCACAGGCTTGCAGCAGCACGGTGCGGCCCGCCCTGTGCAGTTCGCCCGCGTCCACCACGGCCGAGACGCGGTCGGCGCAGCGGCGGCTTCCGGTGCCGACAGCCGGGCCGACGAAGACGTGCCCGCGGGGCGGCACCCGGATAGGTTCCCCGGGCGCGAAGAACTCCCCCGGCACCGTCGGCACCCCCGCGTGCGCCAGGTCGGCCAGATAGTGGCGGTCGGCATTCCAGGCCACCACGGCGGGCGGGTTCAGCACGTTGGCCATGACGCTCAGCCAGGCCAGAAAGTCCTCGAGCCGCTCGGCGTAGTCGGCGGTGGCGCGCAGGATCACCAGGTCCGCCAGACCCGTTTCGGGGTTGTCCCAGGACAGCCAGCGCGCGTGCAGACCGCGGTGGCGCAGCGCGGCGACAAGCCCCGCGTCGTCGCCGTCGCCGGTGGCGTGCCGCGGACAGCCCGCCAGCACGATGCGCGGATGGAAGAGGTCCGGCCGGGCGAGCTTCATCTCCCGGCATGATAGGCGCATGCACGCAATAGAAGTCGCCGACACGGGCGGCCCCGAGGTCCTGCGTTACGTCGACGCCCCACGGCCCGACCCGGGTCCCGGCGAGCTGCTGATCGAGGCCGAGGCCATCGGCGTCAACTACATCGACACCTACTTCCGCTCGGGCCAGTACCCGCGCGAGTTGCCGTTCATCCTCGGCCAGGAGATGTGCGGCACGGTCGTCGGCGCCGACGACGGGGTCGACGGTTTCAGCGACGGCGATCGGGTGGTCAGCGCCGCGGTGTCCGGTGGCTACGCCGAATACTCCACCGCGCCGGCCGCGCTGACCGCGAAGGTGCCGGACGGGGTGGCATCCGACGTGGCGGCCTCGGTGTTGCTGAAGGGCCTGACCGCCCATTACCTGCTCAAGTCGGTGTATCCCGTGCAAAGCGGCGACACCGTGCTGGTGCACGCGGGCGCCGGCGGGGTCGGGCTGCTCCTGACGCAGTGGGCGCGCCTGCTGGGCGCCCGGGTGATCACCACGGTCTCGACGCCGGAGAAGGAGCGGATGTCGAGGGACGCCGGGGCCGCCGAGGTGCTCTCCTATCCCGGCGACGACGCCGCCGGGTTCGGCCAGCGGATCCGCGAGCTGACCGGCGGCGCGGGGGTGGCGGCGGTCTACGACGGCGTGGGCGCGAGCACGTTCGACGCCAGCCTGGCCAGCCTGGCCGCGCGCGGCACGCTGGCGCTGTTCGGTGCCGCCAGCGGACCGGTTCCGCCCGTCGATCCGCAGCGGCTCAACGCCGCCGGGTCGGTGTACCTCACCCGCCCCTCGCTGGTCCACTTCATCCGCACCCGCGACGAGTTCGCCCGGCGGGCCACCGAACTGTTCGATGCGATCGGCAGCGGGGCCATCTCCGTGCAGGTCGGGGGCCGGTACCCCCTCGCCGAGGCGGCCCGCGCCCACGAGGATCTGCAGGGCCGCCGCACCACGGGCTCTATCGTGCTACTGCCCTAGCCGCCATCGCGCTAGAACAGCGTCGGCAGCGCGAGGGCCGAGTCGACCGCCAGCGCGCAGAACACCACCGCCAGGTAGTTGTTGGACTGCAGGAACAGCCGCAGCGGTTTGACGGGCTGGCCGGCGCGGACCCCGGCGTACAGCCGGTGGGCCATCGCCAGGAACCACACCCCGGCGGCCACGGCCACCGCCGCGTACAGCCACCCCGCCGCCGGCGCCAGCGCCAGCGTGGTCAGCACCGTCAGCCAGGTGTAGATCAGGATCTGCTTGGTGACCTGACGCTCGGTCGCCACGGCCGGCAGCATCGGCACGCCGGCCTGCTTGTAGTCGTCCTTGTAGCGCATCGCCAGCGCCCAGGTGTGCGGCGGCGTCCAGAAGAAGATGATGGCGAACATCACCAGCGCCGGCCACCCGATGGTGCCGGTGACCGCCGACCACCCGATCATCACCGGCATGCAGCCGGCCGCGCCGCCCCACACGACGTTCTGCGACGTCCGCCGCTTGAGCAGCAGCGTGTAGACGAACACATAGAACGCAATCGTGGCGACGGCCAGCAGCCCAGACAGCAGGTTCGTGGTCGACCACAGCCAGAAGAACGAGCCCACGCTGAGCACCAGCCCGAACACCAGGGCGTTTCGCGTGGGCACCGCGTCCCGCGCCAGGGGCCGGCGCGCGGTCCGCTTCATCACCTTGTCGATGTCGGCGTCGGCGACGCAGTTGAGCGTGTTGGCACCACCGGCCGCCAGCATCCCCCCGACCAGCGTGTTGAGGATCAGCAGCGGGTTCACGGTGCCGCGAGCGGCGAGCAGCATCGCGGGGATCGCGGTGACCAGCAGCAGTTCGATGACCCGCGGCTTGGTCAGCGCCAGGTAGGCCAGCAGCGTGGCCACGACCCGGTTCCGCGCCGGGTCCTTGGACGGCTCGGACGTCGGCTCGGACGACGGCCCGGGCCGGGCGGTCTCGGCTTTTTGGCTTGGCGCGACGCGCCCGCGAACGCTCACGCAATAACTCCTCGGGTTCCCAGCGGCGCGCAGCATCTACTACAGACGATGGTAGACCGCACACCCTCGGCGGCGAGCCCGCAGGGTCCCTTCACTGATGTTTCTCCCTCGATTGCGGGACTGGTTGCACCGCGCGTTCGGCCGGCGCGTAATTTTCACAACGCCCGGCCGTGGGTACCCCAAAATCTTGCACTGCAAGAGCCGCCTCTCCCGCACTAGGGTTGAGATTGATCAGCTCGATGACCCCAAGGACTGAGTCTGTGACCACACTCGAAGAGATCTCTGCGCTGACCCGACCACACCATCCCGACGACTGGGCCGAGATCGACTCGGTCGCCGTCGACACCGCGCGGGTCCTGGCCGCCGATGCGGTCCAGAAGGTCGGCAACGGCCACCCGGGGACGGCGATGAGCCTGGCGCCCCTGGCCTACACCCTGTTCCAGCGGGTGATGCGGCACGACCCCAGCGACACCACCTGGCTGGGCCGCGACCGGTTCATCCTGTCCTGCGGACACAGCAGCCTGACCCTCTACATCCAGCTCTACCTGGGCGGTTTCGGGCTGGAGCTCTCCGACATCGAGTCCCTGCGCACCTGGGGGTCCAAGACCCCGGGGCATCCGGAGTTCCGGCACACCCGGGGCGTGGAGATCACCACCGGCCCGCTCGGCCAGGGGCTGGCCTCGGCGGTCGGGATGGCGATGGCGGCCCGCTACGAGCGTGGCCTCTTCGACCCCGACGCCGAACCGGGTACCAGCCCGTTCGACCACTTCATCTACGTGATCGCCTCCGACGGGGACATCGAGGAGGGCGTCACCTCGGAGGCGTCGTCGCTGGCGGCCGTGCAGCAGCTGGGCAACCTGATCGTGTTCTACGACCACAACCAGATCTCGATCGAGGACGACACCGACATCGCGCTGTGCGAGGACACCGCGGCCCGTTATCGCGCCTACGGCTGGCACGTCCAGGAGGTGGAGGGCGGCGAGAACGTCGTCGCCATCGAAGAGGCCATCGCCAACGCGAAGGCCGTCACCGACCGGCCGTCGTTCATCTCGCTGCGCACCATCATCGGCTACCCCGCCCCCAACCTGATGAACACCGGCAAGGCGCACGGCGCCGCCCTCGGCGACGAGGAGGTGGCGGCCGTCAAGGAGGCCCTCGGCTTCGACCCGGACAAGAAGTTCGAGGTGCGCGAAGACGTCATCACCCATACCCGCGGGCTGGTGGGCCGGGGCAAGGAGGCGCACGAACGCTGGCAGGCCGACTTCGAGGCCTGGGCCCGGCGCGAGCCGGAACGCAAGGCGCTGCTGGACCGGCTGACCGCCGAGCAGCTGCCCGACGGCTGGGACGCGGACATGCCGCACTGGGAGCCCGGCGGGGACGCGGTGGCCACCCGTAAGGCGTCCGGGGCGGTGCTGTCGGCCGTGGGCCCCAAACTGCCCGAGTTGTGGGGCGGTTCGGCCGACCTGGCCGGCAGCAACGACACCACCATGAAGGGCGCGACTTCCTTTGGGCCGCCCGCTATTTCGACCAAGGAATACAACGCCGGCTGGTACGGCCGCACGCTGCACTTCGGTGTTCGCGAGCACGCCATGGGCGCCATCCTGTCCGGGATCGTGCTGCACGGCCCGACCCGGGCCTACGGCGGGACGTTCCTGCAGTTCTCCGACTACATGCGCCCGGCGGTGCGGCTGGCGTCGCTGATGGACATCGACACCATCTACGTCTGGACGCACGACTCGATCGGGCTGGGCGAGGACGGCCCCACCCACCAGCCGATCGAGCACCTGGCGGCGCTGCGGGCGATCCCGCGGCTGTCGGTGGTGCGCCCGGCCGACGCCAACGAGACGGCCTACGCGTGGCGCTCGATCCTGGCCCGCGGCAACGGCAGTGGCCCGGTGGGCCTGATCCTGACCCGCCAGGGCGTGCCGGTGCTCGAGGGCACCAGCGCCGAGGGCGTCGCCCGCGGCGGCTACGTCCTGAGCGACGGCGGCGCCGAGGACGGCGAGGAGCCCGACGTCGTGCTGATCGCCACCGGCTCGGAGGTCCAGCTCGCCGTCGCGGCCCAGAAGTTGTTGGCGGACAAAGACATCGTCGCGCGGGTAGTGTCGATGCCGTGCGTGGAGTGGTTCGAGTCGCAACCCTCGGACTACCGCGACAGCGTGCTGCCGCCGTCGGTGTCGGCGCGGGTGGCCGTCGAGGCCGGCGTCGCGCAGAGCTGGCACAAGCTGGTCGGCGACACCGGCAAGATCGTCTCGATCGAACACTACGGCGAGTCCGCCGATTACAAGACTTTGTTCCGTGAGTTCGGCTTCACCGCTGAGGCCGTCGCCGCCGCCGCGGAACAGGTAGTCGACAACTGAGAAAGGGCGATTCCCATGACCACTCAGAACCCGAACCTCGCGGCCCTGTCCGCCGCCGGCGTATCCGTCTGGCTCGATGACCTCTCGCGGGACCGGCTGCAGTCCGGCAACCTGCAGGAGCTGATCGACACCCGCAGCGTCGTCGGCGTGACCACCAACCCGTCGATCTTCCAGAAGGCGCTGGCCGAGGGCGACGCCTACGACGGCCAGATCGCCGAGCTGGCCGAACGCGGCGCCGACGTGGACGCCACGATCCGCACCGTCACCACCGACGACGTGCGCAACGCCTGCGAGGTCTTCACCCCGGTGTGGGAGACCAGTGACGGTGTCGACGGCCGGGTGTCGATCGAGGTCGACCCGCGGCTGGCCAACGAGACCGACAAGACCATCGCGCAGGCCGTCGAGCTGTGGAAGATCGTCGACCGGCCCAACCTGCTCATCAAGATTCCCGCCACCAAGGCCGGCATCCCGGCCATCACCGCCGTTCTGGCGGAAGGGATCTCGGTCAACGTCACGCTGATCTTCTCCGTCGAGCGGCACCGCGAGGTGATGGACGCCTACCTGGCGGGGCTGGAGAAGGCCCGCGAAGCCGGCCACGACCTGTCCAAGATTCATTCCGTGGCATCGTTTTTCGTGTCCCGCGTGGACACCGAGATCGACAAGAGGCTGGACAAGATCGGCTCCGAGCAGGCGCAGGGGCTGCGCGGCAAGGCCGGGGTCGCCAACGCCCGGCTGGCCTATGCGGCCTACCAGGAGGTCTTCGAGGGCGGCGAGCGCTACGGGGCGCTCAAGTCCGCCGGCGCCCGCGTGCAGCGTCCGCTGTGGGCGTCCACCGGTGTCAAGAACCCCGACTACCCCGACACCCTCTACGTGACCGAACTGGTGGCGCCCCACACGGTGAACACCATGCCGGAGCCCACGATCGACGCCGTCGCCGACCACGGGGAGGTCAAGGGCGACACGGTCAGCGGCACCGCCGCGGCCGCCCAGCAGGTGTTCGACGATTTGGAGCAGGTCGGCATCGACCTGACCGACGTGTTCGTGGTCCTGGAGAACGAAGGGGTCGAGAAGTTCGTGGACTCCTGGAACCAGTTGCTCGACGAGACGCAGAACCAACTGGGTTCCGCCGACAAATGAGCCGTGGCGCCGAAGCAGCACAGTGGCGTAATCCGTTACGGGACAAGGACGACAAACGTCTGCCCAGGATCGCGGGCCCGTGCGCCATGGTGCTCTTCGGCGTCACCGGGGACCTGGCCCACAAGAAGGTCGTGCCGGCCATCTACGACCTGGCCAACCGCGGCCTGCTGCCCCCGACCTTCTCGCTGGTGGGCTTCGCCCGCCGCAACTGGGATCACGACGATTTCGCGCAGGTGGTCCACGATTCGGTCAAGCAGCACTGCCGCACCCCGTTCCGCCAGTCGATATGGGAGCGGCTGGCCGACGGATTGCGTTTCGTGCGAGGTGAATTCGACGACGCCGTCGCCTTCGGGCGACTGGCCGTGACGCTGGAGAAGCTCGACGTCGAACGCGGCATCGGCGGCAACCACGCCTTCTACCTGGCGATCCCGCCCAAGTCCTTTCCGGTGGTCTGTGACCAGCTGCGCAAGTCCGGGCTGGCCAACGCCCAGGACGGCAGCTGGAGCCGGGTGGTCATCGAGAAGCCCTTCGGCCACGACCTGCACAGCGCGCAGGAACTCAACCACGTGGTCAACGCCGTCTTCCCGGAGGAGTCGGTGTTCCGTATCGACCACTACCTGGGCAAGGAGACGGTGCAGAACATCCTGGCGCTGCGGTTCGCCAACCAGCTCTGGGACCCCGTGTGGAACTCCCACTACGTCGACCACGTTCAGATCACCATGGCCGAGGACATCGGGCTGGGCGGGCGCGCCGGCTACTACGACGGCATCGGCGCCGCCCGCGACGTCATCCAGAACCACCTGATGCAGCTGCTGGCGCTGACCGCGATGGAGGAGCCGGTCAGCTTCAACCCGGTGGCGCTGCAGACCGAGAAGATCAAGGTGCTCTCGGCGACCCAGCTCGCGCAGCCGCTGCACGAGACGAGCAGCCGCGGCCAGTACGCGGCGGGCTGGCAGGGCGGCGAGCAGGTGGTCGGCCTGCTCGACGAGGAGGGCTTCTCCGCGGACTCCCCCACCGAGACGTTCGCCGCGATCACCCTCGAGGTCGACACCCGCCGCTGGGCCGGTGTGCCGTTCTACCTGCGCACCGGAAAACGCCTGGGCCGCAGGGTGACCGAGATCGCGCTGGTGTTCAAGCGTGCGCCGCACCTGCCGTTCGACGCGACCATGACCGACGAACTGGGCACCAACGCCATGGTGATCCGGGTCCAGCCCGACGAGGGGATCACCCTGCGGTTCGGCTCCAAGGTGCCGGGCAGCGCGATGGAAGTGCGCGACGTCAACATGGACTTCTCCTACGGCTCGGCGTTCGCCGAGGACTCGCCCGAGGCCTACGAGCGGCTGATCCTGGACGTGCTGCTCGGTGAGCCGTCCCTGTTCCCGGTGAACGACGAAGTCGAATTGGCTTGGCGCATCCTGGATCCCGTGCTGGACTATTGGGCCGCCCACGGCAAGCCCGACCCGTACCAGGCGGGCACCTGGGGCCCGGAGTCGGCCTTCGAGATGCTGCGCCGGACCGGCCGGGAATGGCGGCGGCCATGATTCGCGCCGGCGACGGTGCAGAGCGCAGCGATGCTGAGGAGTGGCGCAGATGATTGTCGACCTGCTCGACACCAGCACCAACGCGGTCAACAAGAAACTCGACGAGCTGCGCGAGCAGGTCGGCGCCGTGACGATGGGCCGGGTCGGCACCCTGATCATCGCCTCGCAGAACGAGGCCCTGCTCGAGGAGTGCATCGAGGCCGCCAACGACGCCAGCCACGAGCACCCGATGCGGGTGCTCGTGGTGATGGCCGGCGACGCGGAGGCCTCCGACGCCCGGCTGGACGCCCAGCTGCGGGCCGGCGGCGACTCAACCGCCGGCGAAACGGTGGTGCTGCGGCTGTCCGGACCGCTGGCCGGCCACGCCGACAGCGTCGTCACCCCCTTCCTGCTGCCCGACATCCCGGTGGTGGTGTGGTGGCCCGACATCGCGCCGGCGGTGCCGGCCCAGGACCCGTTGGGCAAGTTGGCGATTCGGCGCATCACCGACGCGACCAACGGGCGGGACCCCCTGTCGGCGATCAAGAGCCGGCTGCCCGGCTACACCGCCGGCGACACCGACCTGGCGTGGGCGCGGATCACCTACTGGCGGGCGCTGCTGACCTCGGCCCTCGACCAGCCGCCGTACGAGCCAATCGAGTCGGCCCTGGTCTCGGGTCTGCGCACCGAACCCGCGCTGGACGTCCTGGCGGGGTGGCTGGCCAGCCGGATCGAGGGGCCGGTGCACCGTGTCGTCGGCGACCTCAAGGTCGAGTTGCGGCGCCCGACCGAGACCATCACCCTGAGCCGTCCCCAGGAGGGCACGACGGCCACCCTGAGCCGGACCGGCCGCCCGGACGCCCTGGTTCCGTTGGCGCGCCGGGAAACCCGCGAGTGCCTCGCGGAAGACATGCGCCGGTTGGACCCGGACGAGATCTATTTCGCCGCGTTGGAGGGAATAGGCAAGGTGCAGTACGCATGAATACCGTCGTCGAGGTTTTCCCGCAGACCCAGGAGCTGATCGAGGCCGCCGTCAGGCGGCTCGTCGACTCCGTCCAGAACGCCATGATGGCCCGGGGGCGGGCCCTGCTGGTGCTCACCGGCGGCAGCAACGGCATCGACCTGCTGCGGCGGCTCGGCGCGGAAGCGGACCGGATCGACTGGCCCAACGTGCACCTGTTCTGGGGCGACGAACGCTACGTGCCCGAAAGCGACGACGAGCGCAACGACAAACAGGCGCGCGAGGCACTGCTCGACCACATCGACATCCCTTGCAGCAACATCCATCCCATGCCGGCCAGCGACGGGGAGTTCGGCGACGACATGGCCGCCGCGGCACTGGCCTACGAGCAGTTGCTGGCGGCCAACGCCGAACCCGGGCAGGCGGTGCCCAACTTCGACGTCCACCTGCTGGGCATGGGGCCCGAGGGCCACGTCAACTCGCTGTTCCCCGATACCGCGGCAGTGCGCGAGACCACCCGCATGGTGGTCCCGGTCGACAACTCCCCCAAACCCCCGCCGCAACGAATCACCTTGACCCTGCCCGCGGTTCAGCGCTCCCGTGAGGTCTGGCTGATCGTCTCCGGGGAGGCCAAGGCAGATGCGGTGGCCGCCGCCGTCGGCGGCGCCCCGCCCGCCTCGGTCCCGGCCGCCGGGGCCGTCGGCCTCGAAACCACCCTGTGGTTGCTCGACGAGGCGGCCGCGTCCAAACTTCCGGGCTGACGACGGACGACGGATAATCACCGTCATGGCAGACAAGACGGTGCGCGGCGGGCCCCCGGAGCGAAACCGGATCAAGACGCTCACCCAGGCGGCGCTCAACGCCGACAAGACGGTGGAGCAGGTCGAAGACGTCCTCGACAGCCTGAGCAGGACCATGACGGAGCTCAATAGCTCACTGTCGGCGCTGAACGCCACCGTCGAACGCATGGAAACCGGCCTGGACCACCTGGACGGCACGCTGTCCAGCCTCGACGACCTGGCCAAGCGGCTGCTCGGGCTGGTCGAACCCGTGGAGGCGATCGTCGACCGGATCGACGACATGGTCAAAGTCGGTGAGACGCTGATCTCGCCCCTCTCGGTCACCGAGCACGCCGTGCGTGGCGTGCTGGACCGGCTGCGCAACCGGACGGTGCGCTAGCTTTCGCGCTGGCGGTTCGGGCGGTATCGCCCAACGTGCATCCACTGCGAACTTTCGCGCGATTTTTCGCGCTGAGTGCACGTTCGGTGTGGTCCGCTAGTCTCATCCGCTGTTGCGCAGCGCGCTGGCCAGCCCGTTCATCGTCAACAGGATGCCGCGCTGCACCAACTCGTCGTCGTCGCCGGAGCGGTAGCGGCGCAGCAACTCCACCTGCAGGTGGTTCAGCGGCTCCAGGTACGGGAAGCGGTTGAACACCGAGCGCGCCAGCGACGGGTTGTCGGCCAGCAGGTCGTCCTGCCCCGTGATGAGCTTGTACATCGCGATGGTTCGGTCGTGCTCGGCGACGATCTTGTCGAACACCCGGTGCCGCAACGACTCGTCGTCCACCAGCTCGGCGTAGCGGGCCGCCAGGCCCAGGTCGCTCTTGGCCAGCACCTGCGCCATGTTCGACAGCACGCTGCGGAAGAACGGCCACCGGCGGTACAGGTCGTGCAACGTCTCCACCCGCTCGGCCTCACTTTCCGGGCCCGCCGAGATCCACTGCTCGAACGCGGTTCCGGTGCCGTACCAGCCGGGCAACATCACCCGGGACTGGCTCCAGGCCAGCACCCACGGGATGGCGCGCAGGTCGGCGATCGACGAGGTGGGCTTCCGCGAGGTCGGGCGGCTGCCGATGTTCAGCGACCCGATCTCGCTGACCGGGGTCGAGGACATGAAGTACTCCACGAAACCCGGTGTCACGTGCACTAATTCGGCGTAGGCGCGCCGCGCCAGCGCGGCCACCTCGTCGAGCAGCGCGTACGCCGGCTCCGCGGTGTCACCGAGGCCCTCGACGTCGAGCAGCGTCGACTCGAGCGTCGCCGCCACCAGGCTCTCCAGGTTGCGCCGCGCGGTCTCGGGTTCCGCGTATTTGGCGGCGATGACCTCGCCTTGCTCGGTGAGCCGCAGCGAACCGCTCACCGCGCCCGGCGGCTGCGCCAGGATGGCCTGGTAGCTCGGACCGCCGCCGCGGCCGACGGTGCCGCCGCGACCATGGAAGAGCCGCAACCGGATTCCGGCCTCGCGCGCCACCTCCACCAGCGCGAGCTCGGCGCGGTACACCGCCCAGTTGGCGGCCAGATAGCCGCCGTCCTTGTTGGAGTCGGAGTAGCCGAGCATCACCTCCTGGCAGTCTTCCCGCGCGGCCACCAGCGCCCGGTAGAGGGGCAGCTCGAGCATGGCGTGCAGGGTCGCCGCGCCGTTGTGCAGGTCGTCGATCGTCTCGAACAGCGGCGAGATCGCCACCGGGCAGTACGGGTGCGCCCCGGAGGCGTCCAGCAGGCCGGCCTCCTTGAGCAGGATCGCGGCCTCCAGGACGTCCGAGACCGACCGGCACATCGAGATGACGTAGTTGGGCACCGCGGCGGGGCCGTAGGTCCGGATCGCGTGGGCGGCGGCCGCGACGACCCCCAGCTCGCCGCGGGCCAGGTCGGACAGTTGCGCGCGGTCACTGACCAGCGGCCGGCGGGTGGCGAGTTCGCCGGCCAGCAGCGCGACCCGCCCCGCTTCGGGCAACGAACCGTAGTCGGGGTGCACCCCCGCCCACGCCAGCAGCTCGGCGACCACCTCTTCGTGCACGTCGGAGTTCTGCCGCAGGTCCAGGCCGCACAGGTGAAAACCGAAGGCGTGCACGCCTTCCCGCAGCAGCGCAAGGCGGTCGTCGGCCAGCAGCGCGCTGCCGTGGGACCGCAGCGAGGCGTCGACGGTGTCCAGGTCGGCCCGCAATTCGGCCGGCGTGCCGTACGGCGCCAGCCCCAGGTCGAGCTCGTGTTGCGGGCGCCGGTCCAGAATGTCGGCGGCGGTGGCGGTGAGCCGCCCGCGGATCACCCGCAGCGCCCGCCGGTAGGGCTCGTCGGCGCGCGCCTGTTCGCGGCAGCCGTCGGCCAGCGCGGCCAGCGCGTCGGTCACCGGCACCAGCCGCGCCGACATCGACAGCTCCTGCTCGAGGTGCGTCAGCTCGGACAGGTAGTGGGCCAGCGCGGTGAACGCGGCGCTGCCGGTGGCCAGGCGCACGACGTCGCCGGTCACGTTGGGATTGCCGTCGCGGTCGCCGCCGATCCAGGTCCCGGGTTGCAGGATGGGCCCGGACAGCAGGTCGGTGTCGGGCCAGCGGGCGCGCAGCGCGTCCCGAACCTCCGCGTTGACCTGCGGGATCACCGTGAACAACGCCGCCGGGTAATACCGCAGCCCCACCTCGATCTCGTCGGAGATCTGCAGCCGCGACAAGCGGATGAGCGCGGTCTGCCACAGCGTGAGGACGTGCCGGCGCAGTTCGCGTTCGATGCTGCGCCCGTCGGCGGTCTCGGCGCGCCCGTCGGCGTGCAGCCGCATCAGCTCGGTGATCCGGTGCTGGGTGACGAACACGGTGCGGCGCCGCGTCTCGGTCGGATGGGCGGTGATCACCGGGGAGACCAGCGCGCCCCGCAGCGCGCCGGCGACGGTACGCGAATCCAGCTCGGCGGCTTCGAGTTTCGCATAGGTGGCGGCAAGACTGCTGTCCTGCGGCGGCTCCCCGGCGGCCACGTGGACCGCGCGCCGGCGCTCCCGGTGGATGTCCTCGGCGACGTTGGCCAGCAGCGCGAAATGGCTGAAGGCCCGGATGACCGGGATCGCCCGGTGGATGTCCAGCCCGGAGAACATGCGCGACATGTCGGCCCGGTCGATCTCCGAGCGCCGCACCCGAAACGACTCCACCCGGGCGCGTTCCACGAGGTCGAACACCTCGTCGCCGTTCTGTTCGCGCACGGTGTCGCCGAGGATGGCGCCCAGCAGGCGGATGTCGGCGCGCATCGGCTCGGTCGCCTCGCGGCCGACCTGAGTCCGCCGCACGGCGCCGATCGGGGCCAGCGCGGTATCGGATACCTCAACCATGGGTTCCAGTATCGGTGGAGACCACCGGGTACGCCCGCCGAGAAAGGTCAGCGGTACTTGATGAGCAGGGCCACCCCGACGATGCACACCAGCCAGATGCCGACGATGAACAGCGTCAACCGGTCGAGGTTCTTCTCCACCACCGTCGAACCGGACAGGCTGGACTGCACACCCCCGCCGAACAGCGTCGACAGGCCGCCGCCCTTGGCACGGTGCAGCAGCACCAGCAACACCACCAGGATGCTGGTGACGACCAGGGTGATCTGCAGGGCCAACTCCATGACGGGGAGTCTAGCGGGTCGGGACCGGGGGCCGCCCTTGCCCTTGTCCGACGGCGGTGCGTCGTGCTGACCGCCCACCTGCGGGTCGGCGCGCGGGGCCGCCGCCGCGGTCAGGGGCCCCGCTAGGGAAGGGGCCCGCCGGCGGCGATCGCCGCCAGCGTCGCGAACTGCTCGCCGTCCAGCGACGCCCCACCGACCAGGCCACCGTCGATGTCGTCGCGGGCGACGAGCTCGCCGACGTTCTTGGCGTTCACCGAGCCCCCGTAGAGGACGCGCACGCTGTCGGCGACCCCCGGCGACGCCAGCGAGGCCAACTCATTGCGGATCGCCGCGCACACCTCCTGCGCGTCGGCGGCGCTGGCCACCCGCCCGGTGCCGATCGCCCACACCGGCTCGTAGGCGATGACGACCTTGCCGATCTGCTCGGCCGAGAGCCCGGCCAGCGAGCCGCGCAGCTGCTCGACGTTGTGGGCGACGTGGTTTCCGGCCTCGCGGACGTCGAGATGCTCGCCGATGCACACGATCGGAGTGAGCTCGTTCTTGAGCGCTGCGGCGGCCTTGGCGGCCACCAGCGCGTCGTCCTCGTGGTGGTAGGTGCGCCGCTCGGAGTGCCCGACGACGACGAAGGTGCAGCCCAGCTTGGCCAGGAAGGCGCCGCTGATGTCGCCGGTGTAGGCGCCCGCGTCGTGCTGGGAGAGGTCCTGGGCGCCGTAGGTCAGCCGCAGCTTGTCGCCGTCGACCAGCGTCTGCACGCTGCGCAGGTCGGTGAACGGCGGGATGACCGTGACGTCGACCTTGTCGTAGTACTTGTCCGGCAGGGCGAAGGCGATCTTCTGCACCAGCGCGATGGCCTCGAAGTGGTTGAGGTTCATCTTCCAGTTGCCGGCGATCAGCGGCTTGCGGCTCATGACTGTCCTCCAGGCTGGGGCCGCCCGAGCACCTCGATGCCCGGCAGCGTCTTGCCCTCCAGGTATTCCAGCGACGCGCCGCCGCCGGTGGAGATGTGCGAGAAGTCGCCCTCCGGGATGCCCAGCGCCCGCACCGCGGCCGCCGAGTCGCCGCCACCGACGACGCTGAAGGCGCCCTTGCCGGTCGCCGCGGCGATCGCCTCGGCGACCCCCTTGGTGCCCGCGGCGAACGCCGGGAACTCGAACACGCCCATCGGGCCGTTCCAGAAGACGGTGCTGGCGTTGGACAGCAACGTCGCGAACCGTTTGACCGAGCCCGGCCCGATGTCCAGCCCCATCGCGTCGTCCGGGATGGCGTCGGCGGGCACGGTCCGCGGGGTCGCCTCGGCGGCGAACTTCTCGCCCACCACGATGTCCACCGGCAGGCGCAGCACGTCGTGATAGTCGTCGAGCAGCCTGCGGCAGGTCTGCACCATCTCTTCTTCCAGCAACGACTTGCCCACCGAAAGACCCTGCGCGGCAAGGAAAGTGAAGCACATCCCGCCGCCGATGACGATGCTGTCAGCCTTGGTGGCCAGCGACTCGATCACCCCGAGCTTGTCGGACACCTTCGACCCGCCGAGCACCACCGCGTAGGGCCGGTTGGTGGAGCTGGTCAGCTGCTCGAGCACCCGGATCTCCTCGGCCACCAGCGTGCCGGCGTAGTGCGGCAGCAAGGTGGCCACGTCGTACACCGAGGCCTGCTTGCGGTGCACCACGCCAAAGCCGTCGGAGACGAAAGCCCCGGTGGGCCCGACCAGTTCGGCTAGCTCGCGGGCCAGCGCGAGTCGTTCGCCGTCGTCCTTGCTGGTTTCCCGGGCGTCGAAGCGGACGTTCTCCAGCAGCAGGACGTCGCCGTCGGTGAGGCCCTCGGCGCGGGCCAGCGCGTCGGCGCCGACGACATCGCCGGCCAGCTGCACGTGCCGGCCCAGCTGGTCGCCCAGGGCCGCGGCGACCGGTGCCAGCGACAGCTTCGGGTCCGGACCGCCCTTGGGCCGGCCCAGGTGGGCGGCGACCACCAGCTTGGCGCCGGCGTCGAGCAGCGCCGTCAGGGTGGGCACCGAAGCGGTGATCCGGCCGGGATCGGTGATGGCGCCGCCCTCGTCGAGCGGCACGTTCAGGTCGGAGCGCACCAGCACGGCGCGACCCGAAACACCTTCCGCCAGAAGGCTTCCGAGAGTAGGGACGGTCACGGGTTTACAGCGACTTGCCGACCAGGGCGACCAGGTCGATGAGGCGGTTGGAGTAGCCCCACTCGTTGTCGTACCACGACACCACCTTGGCCTGGTTGTCGATCACCTTGGTCAGGCCGGAGTCGAAGATCGAGCTGTGCGGGTCGGTGACGATGTCGCTGGACACGATCGGCGCGTCGCAGTACTTCAGGATGCCCTTGAGCCTGCCCTCGGCGGCGGCCTTGAACGCGGCGTTGATCTCCTCGGCGCCGGCCGCCTTGGCCAGCTCGACGGTCAGGTCGGTGACCGAGCCGGTGGGGATGGGCACCCGCAGCGCGTACCCGTCGAGCTTGCCCTTCAACTCCGGCATCACCAGCCCGATCGCCTTGGCCGCCCCGGTGGAGGTGGGCACGATGTTCAGCGCGGCGGCGCGGGCCCGGCGCAGGTCCTTGTGCGGCCCGTCCTGCAGGTTCTGGTCCTGGGTGTAGGCGTGGATGGTGGTCATCAGGCCCCGCACGATGCCGAACTCGTCCTGGAGCACCTTGGTCACCGGCGCAAGGCAGTTCGTGGTGCACGAGGCGTTGGAGATGATGTTCTGGCTGCCGTCGTACTTGTCGTCGTTGACGCCGAGCACGATCGTGATGTCGGGGTCGGTGGCGGGCGCGGAGATGATGACCTTCTTCGCGCCGGCGTCCAGGTGCTCCTTCGCCTTGGCCGCATTGGTGAACAGACCGGTGGATTCGACGACGACGTCGACGCCGAGATCGCTCCACGGCAGCGCGGCCGGGCCCTCCCGGACCTCGAGCGCCTTGATCTTGCGGTCGCCCACGACGATGGTGTCCTCGCCCTCCAGGCCGACCTCGTAGGGCAGCCGGCCCAGGATCGAGTCGAACTTGAGCAGGTGCGCCAGCGTGTGGTTGTCGGTGATGTCGTTGACGGCGACCACTTCCATGTCCGCCCCTGAACTGGCTGGGCCCTGCGCCTGCTGCGCCAGCAAAGCCCGGTAGAAGTTGCGCCCGATTCGACCGAAGCCGTTGATGCCTACTCGGACCGTCACTTTTCTCTCCCTGTCTTCTGTGTCCGCTGATGAGCGCTGTGCCCCGCTGAAGTGCGCTTTGCCGCCAGCCTAGATCAGCGACGCGCGCCGCCGTCCCACCGGTGGAAGCGGCGGAGCCTTCGCCGCGCCCGGCCGCCCGGCGGGCGCGGCGTCCCGCGCTTCCGAAAAGGCCCACGGGGGATGCTTTCCCAAATCATTCCGGCCGACGTGACGACACCGCCCATTACCACATTCCAAAATATCCGGGGTAACCGAATAATCACTCCTCCGCATCGATTTTATAGCCCCCGAAATCGTCGGCCGGAAAATAATGAATATCCGGCCCCGCATTTGGGCGTGCCCGGCCGGGAGCCCGTGCCGCCGGAGAAGTCCGGACACCCGTACTTCAGGGTCTACCAGCGGAAACGCGTCAGATAAGGTCGGCGCCGCCGGAAGGCGGCACCCGCGCGCCCCCCCTTTTCCGACGAATTCGCGCCACTTTCGCCCGACAGGAATCGGCTACGTCACCATTTGGAAACAGCGCGGTGCGGCGCGGTGCATGTCGCGCCTCCGCTGCTAATAATCGTGGCGGTCGGCTAGACACCTCTGCGGTACGGCTAATGCGGTTCTGCTGCACCACTTGATTGCGAAATACTGAGCGCTCATAAAGGAGTCGACTTGATGACGGTCTTTGATCGGTTCAACGTCAAGATAGTTGCCGGCGTGGGGTTGTGCGGGGCTGCGATGGCGTTGAGCCCCGAAGCGGCGGCCGCCCCGCTGAAAACCGGCGGCTATGCGTGCGTCCAGGATCAGGCGGGCGACGCCGCGGCCCCGGCAGCGGCCGGCGCACCCGCGGCCGCTGCCGGGGCCGGCGCGGCGGCAGCGGCCGGTGCGCCGGCATGCGCTCCGCTCACCGACATGGCCGGTGTTCCGGTGATCGCGCCGGGGCCGGTGGTTCCGGTCGGCGCCCCGCTGATCGCGCTCGGGCCGCCGATACCGGCGGGCGCCCCGCTGCCGCTGGGTGCCCCGCTGCCGCTGGGTGCCCCGCTGCCGGTGGGTGCCCCGCTGCCGGTGGTCCCGGCCGGCGCACCGCTGATCGCGCTCGGCCCGGCGTTGGCCGGGGCTCCCGTGGGTGGGGTCGCGGCCGCTCCCATCATCGACATGGCCGGGGCCAAGGACGCGCCGACCGGTTCGGTGCCGACCGGCGGCCCGGTTGCCGGTCAGCCGGCCCTGCCCGGCCCTTCGGGAGGCTGAGGCCGATCCCGTTGCAAGTGAGTGATCTTTAGTGTTCACGCGACTTGCACCCCGTCTCGGGGTTGTTCGGCAACCTTGCGGCTGCGTCCCTTCCGCGCTTCACAGCCACCAGCCGGGCCAGGCCCGGTCTTAAGGTCGGCTCCACGCTTGACGGCGGCCCCGACTGGGCCGACGACGCTATCTGGTTTCTCGTAGCGTGCGAGGTTCACCGCAGCGCAATCGTCACGCTGGTGAGTAGCTGAACACGAGTCGGATTGCCAGTGTTCAGCCCAACCGATGTCTTGAACATGCCCACACTGGCAGGTTTTCGACGACGGAAACCAGCGGTCGGCGACCAAGTCGTCGTCGACCTCGGCCGAATCCACCACTACCAAGCTCCCGGCCTTGGGTGGCGAGTGCGGCTTCGACGTACTCCGAGCCAAAGCCGCAGAACCGATCCCGATGCCCCACCCCGATCCGGCCCACAGACTGGTCGTGCAGCAAGGCAAGGAACTTGCGGCGGTGCCTGTTCAAAGCGGAACCGATCTCGGTCACCACCTTCTCGACCGGGATCTTTTCGTCAGTGGCCCACGTGGTCACCCGCGCCACCTGCCGATCCAGGTCAGCCTTCCGGTCTGCCGACCAGACCCGCGCATACACCGCCACCCGCCGACGTTGGACCGGCTCGGCTGCTGCATCGCTCACCAGGATCAGCCGACCCACTCGTTGCGCCGGAACAGGCAAGCGCCCTGAGCGAAACCAGCGATACGCGGTCACCCGCGCAACACCGTTGCGCTCAGCCCACGCCGCAAGATCCATGCTCCTGTTCCTACAGCGCACCACCGACAACCAACGACCACTCGACCCGCAACAGCTGGCAACCCCTCCGAACGAAACGGACCCGCTGGTTGCGACCAGCGGGTCCGTTGTTCTGTGGCTTGTTGTTCCTGAGTGGCCCGCGATTCCTGAGTGGCCTGCTATTCCTGCACGATGACGGGGTCGCCGACGTGCACGGTGTTGTAGTACCACTCCGCGTCGGCCGGGCTCAGGCTGATGCAGCCGTGGCTGACGTTGTCCAGCCCGAGCGAGTTGATGGCCCACGGCGCCGAGTGCACGAAGAGGCCGCGGCTGGTGATACGGACGGCGTAGTCGACCGGGATGCGGTAACCGTCGGGATCGTCGACGGGGATGCCGACGCTGCTCGAGTCCATGATCACCGTGCGTTCCTTGGACAGGACGGTGTAGGAGCCGGTGGGCGTCGCAAACTCCGGCCTGCCCATCGAGGCCGGCAGCACGCCCTCCTGCCCCCAGTGGGGCCGGTGGTGCGGCGCCGGCAGCGGAGGCGGCGGATCGGCCTCGGCTCCATCGATGCTCACGGTGAACGTGTGGTCCGAGATGCTGGCGACGCCGACGACGGCGGGACCGGTCCGGAAGTCCACGGCAAGGCCGCGCGGGCCGCCCACCGACAGCGCCACCGTGCTGTGCGCCGGCCAGTACCGGCTCGGAACCCACTGCACGACGTTGTTGTCGAGCCATTCGAACCTGCCGGTCCGCGCGGGCGAGGAGGTGACGTCCACGGCGCGCTCGGCCGCGTGCCGCGCGGCCGAGCCGGTGACGGGCGCGCGGAAGGTCACCACGACCGGGTGCGCGATCCCCACCACCTCGCCGCGGGTCGGCAGCACCGACGCGACGGCGAACCGGTCGGGCTGGGCGGCCGCCGCCAGGCCGACGCCGGACGGCCCCGCAACCACGCTCGCAACAACCCCGATGACCGTGAGAACACCCCGAACAGCCGTCCGCATGGCTCCAATTCCCTTGTAACTGACATCGTTGCAATAGTGATCGTAGGGGTGCCGTGGCGAGTGGAACCGCAAGGGCGCATGAGCGATTCGGTCAAGCCTGGGTCACGTTTCGGCTACGGCGGACGGCTCAGCGCCGGGTGCGCACCCAGCGCAGCGCCGCGTCGGCGGCGTGGTACCCGCACAGCCCGTGAACGCCGGCGCCCGGCGGCGTGGACTGCGAACACAGGAACACCCCCGGTACGCCGGTCGCATACGGGTTGACGGCGATCCGCGGGCGGAAGAGGACCTGCAGCCCGTCGTTGGCGCCGCCGATGATGTCCCCGCCGACGAAGTTGGGGTTGTAGGCCTGCAGGTCGGCGGTGCCCTTGCTGACGGTGGCGACGACGCGGTCGCGAAAGCCCGGGGCGAACCGCTCGATCTGGTCGACGACCGCGGCCGTGGCGTCGCCGTCGTAGCCGAAGGGCACGTGCGCGTAGGCCCACACCGGGTTGAGGTTGCCCGCGCTGCGCGACGGGTCCGCCAGGTACTGCTGCCCCACGAGCACGAACGGGCGGCGCACCATCCTGCCTTGTGCGCGTTGGCGTTCGGTGTCGGCGACCTCGGCGAACGAGCCGCCCAGGTGGACGGTGCCGGCGCGCCCGCAATCGGGGTTCGTCCACGGGATGTCGCCCTCGATGACGAAGTCGACCTTGAACGCCGACGCGCCCTCGCGGTAGCGCCGGTAGGCGCGCCCGATCCGGGCGGGCATGAGGTCGCCGTAGAGGTCGAAGGCCAGCGCGGGGCTGAGATCGAGCATGACGATGTCGGCGTCGGGGATGTCGCGGCGGGCGGTGACGGTCACCCCGGTGGCCACGGCGCCGCCGTGCTCGGCCAGCGCGGCGGCCAGGGCGCGGGTGATCGCACCGGATCCGCCTTCGGCCACGGGCCAGCCGTAGCGGTGCCCGCTGGCCAGGATCATCAGCCCGAGCGACGCGGTCAGCGGCCGGTCGAGTCTGGTGTAGACGTGCGCGGCGGTGCCGCCGAACAGCGCACGCGCCTGTTCGGTGCGAAACCAGCGGGCCATCGTGGTGGCCGGCAGCAGCGCGCGCGGCCCGAAGCCGGCCAGCCGCAGCGGGTGTCGCGGGACGTTGAGCACCGGGCGGAGCAGATCCTCGGCCAGCGCGTCGAACCCCGCCGCGAGGTCCCCGACGGCACGCCGCCATCGCGTCGCGTCGGGCCCCATGCCCTCCGTGGTCGCCTCGATCGACCGGTACAGCACGCCGGCCGTGCCGTCGTCGAGCGGGTGGGCGCAGTCGACCTCGGGCCACTTCCACACCAGCCCGTGGCGCTGCAGGTCGATCTCGTGCCAGAACGGGGACCCGACGCCGAGGGGGTGGAACGCCGAGCAGTGGTCGTGGACGACCCCGGGCACCGCCAGCTCCCCCGAGCGCGCTCCCCCGCCGACGCTGTCCCGGGCCTCGAGCACCTGCACGTCGACACCGTGGCGGGCCAGCTGGATCGCGGCGGCCAGGCCGTTGGGGCCGGCGCCGACGACGACCGCCCTAGACATCGACGGTCATCGCGGGGTGCGCTGCGCGGTGACGTGCACCGGATAGTCGTCACCGGGCTCCGGCCACGGCTGGCGGGTCAGCATGTCCGCGACGTCGACGTAGCCCTCTTCGATCAGGCCGGCCTTGGCGTCGACGATGCGATATGCCTGCCGCTGGGTATGGATCGGCTGGCTTTCCAGGATGATCACCCGCACGTCGCCGTCGTCGAACCGGCAGCGCCGCTGCACGGCGGCGAGCAACTGCTCGTTGTGCAGGTGGCCCTCCCCGAAGTTCCAGCCGATCAGCGGCCCGGCCATGATCTCCCCGTCCCGCAGGCGATAGTCCGCCTCGTCGGCCCCGGACAGGGCGCGGGGCACCAGGCCGTTGAGCGTTCGCCCGTGGGTGTGCATCGACCGCCATGCCATCAGCTTGTCGATCATCAGTTCGGAGGTTTCCGGACCGTAAAGGCGGGCAAGCTGATTCGGGGGCAGGGCCGACGCCTTGGTGATGCTCGCCTCGATCTTGTCCTCGGCGCCCTTGCGCAGGCACCAGGTGCTGGTGGCCCAGTTTCCGGCGTAGTAGCGCATCGCGGGCAGGAACGAGATCTGTTTGGGGAAAAGGTTTCCCACGATCGGCACCACCGCCAGCGCCGCGATCAGGATGGCCAGCAGCAGCGGCGAGCTCAGGCCCAACGCCGTGACCCCGGCGTAGTGCCCGAACAGGTAGAACAGCGAGAAGATGAAGAACACGTTCCATTCCAACGGGACTCCCATCGGAATGGTCGAGGTGATGTTGAGGTGGAACAGCACCATGAACCCGATGAGAAACCAGGCCCACCGGTGGCCGTCGGCGAAGAAGACCAGAACCGTGGGCACCAGGAATTCGGCGGTGGTGCCGCCGACGTGGGCCATGACCTTCGGGACCCACGACGGGCGCAGGTCGTCGACGGGGTCGAGGTAGAGCCTGCGCTTGAACCAGTTGAACGCCTTGCTGCGCAGCAGCGGGCTGTTGCTCATCATGACCGCCACCACGTAGGGGAAGTGGTGGTTGAGTTTGGAGGTCGCCGCCCCCCACCACAGCGCCAGCATGATGATCTTGAAGGCGGCGATCTGGTCGGTGAAGCCGAAGAAGAACACCAGCAGCGTCAGCCCGTAGTGCTCGCCCCGCGCGGCCAGGAAGATCGTCTTGTCGCGCAGGCCGAGCAGCGCCAGCGCGACGATGGCCGGCACCACCCGCACGGGATCGATCAGGCCGACATCACCGGCGGCGGTGACCGGCCCGCCGGTCCCCGGCGAGAGCAGGGCCCACACCCCGGACCCGAGCACGATGACGTAGAGCGCCACGTCGACGACGGTGCGGTTGTCGCCGGCGGTCAACGGCACCTTGCCCGGCCAGGGCGGAAGCCGAATTGTATTGGGCCGCAACCAATATAGAAAGCCGCCGAACGGCGGCCAGAAGCGCGCGGTCAGCGGCCCCGACCCGCAGCCCAGGCCGAGGATCTCGAACAGCAGCGTGAAGACGACCACCTTCTGGTACACGATCGGCTGGGTCCACCAGTCGGCGATGCGCCCGAGCCCGCCCAGTCCCGGGGTCAGGGAGATCACCGCGGCGGCGCCGGCGACATAGAGCGCGACCTTGACGATGTAGAACAGGTACACCGCATGCGGGGAGCCGAAGCCGTGCTCGACCCAATGCCGGGCCATGATCTGGCGCCGCTCGGCCCGCGGCAGGCCGGGCCAGGTCGCGGGGTCGACGTCGGGAAACTCCGGTGTCATGAATCCCATCGGCCGACTACGCCTACCGGACCGCGAACCGCGCCTGCGCACCGCCGGGGACGCCGCCCGGATCCTGACGTGGGAAGCGCCGCTGCAGGTTCTGGGTCAGATCTTCGAGAGTCCGCCGGTCCTGCTCTTCGGCGTGGGCCATCCGCCGCAAGCCGTAGGCGCGTTCGGCGTCGCCGCCGCTCTCCGCGGCAACGACCGCCTTGCGGTATTGCTCGACCCGGTGATCGATGAGGAGCCGGCGCTGCATCAGCAGCCCCAGAAAGTACTCGGCCTGACGGTAGTCGGCCGCGGCGGCGGCGGCGGCGGATTCTTCGGGCGTCATCCCGGTGGCGCCGACCCGTTCGGGCGTGTCAGCCAAGCCGGCGAGGTCCATTCTGTCCCTCTCAACTGGGGGTTTACCGTCGGGCGTGCGTAACAATAGCGCGCCGGATACGACCGGCACCATACGTGTGGACGACAAAGTACCGCCGCCGCTACGCCCGCCCCGGCGGAATCCGCCGGAAAATGCGGAGAAAACTGCCTGACACCGGCCCGTTACGATCGAGGAAATCACCGTGGCCGCAACGCGGCCAGGCCCCGAGGGAACCTCAGGAGCGACGTGACCGACGACAGCCCGGATACCGGCGACATCGACAAGTGGGATCCCGAGCTGACGCAGCGCGTCATGGGCGTCATGCGCCCGGTGCTCAAGACGTACTTCCGCTGCCAGGTGCACGGCCTGGATTCGTTCCCGCCCGGCGGGGCGCTGGTGGTCGGCAACCATTCCGGCGGCATGTTCCCGATGGACGTCCCGATCTTCAGCGCCGACTTCTACGCGAAGTTCGGTTACGACCGGCCCGTCTACACGCTGAGCCACGACATCCTCATGACGGGGCCCACCGGGCAGTTCTTGCGGCGCACCGGCTACATCCGGGCCAGCCGGGAGAACGCGGCCCGCGCCCTGCGCTCCGGCGGTGTCGTGATCGTGTTTCCCGGCGGCGACTACGACGCCTACCGGCCCACCTTGTCGGAGAACGTCATCGACTTCAACGGCCGCAAGGGCTACGTGCGCACGGCGCTCGAGGCCGGGGTACCCATCGTGCCCGCGGTGTCGATCGGCGGGCAGGAGACCCAGCTCTACCTGTCCCGCGGCACCTGGCTGGCCGAGCGGCTCGGGGTGAAGCGCCTGCTGCGCAGCGCCATCCTGCCGCTGTCGTTCGGCTTCCCGTTCGGCCTGAGCGCCGTGATCCCGCCCAACGTGCCGCTGCCCACCAAGATCGTGACGCGGGCGCTGGAGCCGATCGACATCGCGGCGCGCTTCGGCGAGGACCCCGACGTCGACGAGGTCGACCAGCACGTGCGCTCGGTCATGCAGCAGGGTCTCGACGAGCTCGCCGCCAAGCGCCGTTTCCCGATCCTGGGCTGAGCCGTGGCTTCTCTCATCGGTCGCATCGACCAGACCCTCGGCCTCATCGCCACCCTGCGCCGCGCCGGACTGCTCGCGCCGATGCGGCCCGACCGCTACCTGAAGATCGCCGCCGCCATGAGCCGCGAAGGGATGGGCATGACCGTGGGCTTCGCCAGCGCGGCGCAGCGCTGCCCGGACCGCCCCGGCCTGATCGACGAACTCGGCACGCTCACCTGGCGGCAGCTCGACGAGCGGATCAACGCGTTCGCCGCGGCGCTGCAGGGCCTGCCCTCCGGCCAGCCTAAGGTCGTCGGGGTCATGTGCCGCAACCACCGCGGCTTCGTCGAGGCGGTGGTGGCCGCCAACCGGATCGGCTCCGACGTCGTGCTGCTCAACACGTCGTTCGCCGGGCCGGCGCTGGCCGAGGTGGTCAACCGTGAGGGCGTCGACGCGGTCGTCTACGACGAGGAGTTCACCGACACGGTGGACCGCGCGCTGGCCGACCAGCCGGACGCCGCGCGAGTCCTGGCCCGGACCGACTCCCCGCACGAGCTCACCGTCGAGAAGCTCATCGCCGAGCACGCCGGGCAACAGCCCCGGCGCACCGGCGGCAAGGGCCGGATGATCCTGCTCACCTCCGGCACCACCGGAACACCCAAGGGGGCCAAGCAGACCGGCGGCAACGCCGGCGTGGGCACGCTCAAGGCGATCCTGGACCGCACGCCGTGGCGCGCCGAGGAGACCGTGGTGATCGTGGCGCCGATGTTCCACGCCTGGGGCTTCTCGCAGCTGATCTTCGCCGCGTCGATGGCCTGCACGGTGGTCACCCGGCGCAAGTTCGACCCGGAGGCCACCCTCGAGCTCGTCGACCGTCACCGGGCGACGGGCCTGGCGGTGGTGCCGGTGATGTTCGACCGCATCATGGAGCTGCCCGACGAGGTGCGAAACCGCTACAGCGGCAGGTCGTTACGGTTCGCGGCGGCATCCGGGTCCCGGATGCGGCCCGACGTCGTCATCGCGTTCATGGACCAGTTCGGCGACGTCATCTACAACAACTACAACGCCACCGAGGCCGGCATGATCGCCACCGCCACCCCGCAGGACCTGCGCGCCGCGCCCGACACCGCCGGTCGGCCGGCCGGCGGAACCGAGATCCGGATCCTGGACTCCGAATTCAACGAGCTGCCCACCGGCGAGGTGGGCACCATCTACGTCCGCAACGACACCCAGTTCGAGGGCTACACCTCGGGCACCACGAAAGACTTCCACGCCGGGTTCATGTCGTCGGGCGACGTCGGATACCTCGACGCCGCCGGACGGCTGTTCGTCGTGGGCCGCGACGACGAGATGATCGTCTCCGGCGGCGAGAACGTCTACCCCATCGAGGTGGAGAAGACCCTGGCCGCACACCCCGGCGTGGCCGAGGCCGCGGTGATCGGCGTCGACGACAAGGAGTACGGCCAGCGGCTGGCGGCATTCGTGGTGCTGAACCCCGGCGAGTCGACAACCCCCGAGGACCTCAAGCAACACGTCCGCGAGAGCCTGGCCAACTACAAGGTGCCCCGCGAGATCGCGATCGTCGAGGAACTCCCCCGCGGCAGCACCGGCAAGATCCTGCGCAACGAACTGCAAGCCCGAACCACCGGCTCATGAGGTTCGCGCGGCTGCGCAAGCCCCGGCCGCTGCTGCGCGCGACCCTGGAATTCATCAACGCAGCCAACGGATTGCATCCCATCAGCCGCAATCCCTACGCCTCGGTGCCGGTGTTCTGGTTTGGCTGGCCCACCTCCGAGGTGCCCGCCCTGTACGCAGGCGCCTCCATGCTGGACGCCGTGCGCCGCGGCCGGCACGGCGACTTCGCCGGGCGCAAGGGAAAGTTGGCGCTGGCCCTGACGGCCGCGTCCTGGCCGATGCTGGCGATGATCCGCTATCGCGCTGTGACCACCCCGGGCCCGGTGCTGGAAGCCGGGCTGACCGAACAACTCGGATCCGACTACGCCGACAAACTGGCCGCGCTGCCCACCGAGCCGACCCGCAGGGGGCGGCGCAACCTGCCGCTGCGCACCACCGTGGCCCGGCGGCGCTTCGTCGACAAGCAGAACATCGTGTCCTACGGCCCGCACGGGCGCGCGAACCTGGCCGACATCTGGCGGCGCAGCGACCTGCCGCGCGATGGCAAGGCGCCGGTCCTGCTGCAGGTACCCGGCGGCGCGTGGATGATCGGGTGGCGCCGCCCGCAGGCGTATCCGCTGATGAGCCACCTGGTTTCGCGCGGCTGGGTGTGCGTCTCGATGAACTACCGCGTTTCCCCGTGGCACACCTGGCCCGACCACATCGTCGACGTCAAGCGGGCGCTGGCCTGGGTCAAGGAGAACATCGCCCGCTACGGCGGCGACCCCGATTTCGTCGCGATCAGCGGCGGGTCCGCCGGCGGCCATCTGTGCGCGCTGGCCGCGCTGACCCCCAACGATCCCAAATTCCAGCCGGGCTTCGAGGATGCCGACACGTCGGTGGTGGCAGCCGTCCCGTATTACGGGCGCTACGACTGGTATTCCACCGATGCGGACGGGCGCGCCGAGTTCGTCGAGGTGCTCGAAAGGCTGGTGGTCAAACGCAAACTCGACACGCACCGACACATCTATCTGGATGCCTCGCCGATCCGATACGTGGGGCCGGAGGCGCCGCCGTTCTTCGTCCTGCACGGCAGTGACGACTCGCTCATCCCGGTGGGCGAGGCGCGGGAGTTCGTCGAAGAACTGCGGGCGGTGTCGAAGTCGCCGGTCGCCTACGCCGAATTACCCAACGCCCAGCACGCTTTCGACATCTTCGGCTCCCCGCGGGCGCACCGCTCCGCCGAGGCGGTGGCGCGGTTCCTGTCCTGGGTGTACGCGACGAAAGCCCCGATCGCGAGCGACTAGTGTCCCCCGTCTGCCGTCGGGCCCCTGCCGTCGGGACTCTGTAATCCCTTGTGCCACCTCAGCTCCAACGGCCACAACACAGCGATTTCTGTCGGTGGGCGTTTCTAGAGTTTGAGGTATGGGTGCGAATAGTCGTGGGGAGATCGTCGAAGTCTTCGACGCGCTCGATGACGGCGTGGACCGCCTGTGCGAGGTGTCCTTTGACGTGTTGACCACCCCGGAGCGGTTGCGCGCCCTGGAGCGCCTGGAACGCGTGGCCCGCCGGCTGCGTGCACCCGAGCACGCGTTGATCAACCAGCTCGACGCCCAAGCCAGTCCCGAAGAGTTGGGCGGCTCGCTGCGCTCGGGGCTGGCCGACCGG
Source organism: Mycobacterium cajalii (assembly GCF_045809005.2). NCBI lineage: Bacteria > Bacillati > Actinomycetota > Actinomycetes > Mycobacteriales > Mycobacteriaceae > Mycobacterium > Mycobacterium cajalii. The sequence continues at coordinate 2,439,037 of NZ_CM141436.1, read as the reverse complement.
TTGCGCATCACCACGGCGGAGGCCGGCCGGCGGATCGAGGAAGCCCAGGACCTCGGGGAGCGCCGGGCGCTGAGCGGTGAACCGTTGGCGCCGCGGCTGAGCGAGACCGCGGCGGGCCAGCGCGAAGGGCTGATCGGTGACGGGCATGTCAAGGTGATCCGTGGCTTCTTCTCCCAGCTGCCCGCCGAGATCGACGTGTCCACCCGGCGCGCGGCCGAAGCTGACCTCGCCGGAAAGGCCGCCGGGTATCGCCCTGACCAACTGGCGAAATACGCCCAGCGGATCATGGATTGGCTGGACCCCGACGGGGAATTCAGCGACGTCGGGCGGGCCCGCAAGCGCGGAATCACGCTGGGCAAGCAGGAATTCGACGGCATGTCACGCCTCAGCGGCCTGGTGACCCCGGAGTTGCGCGCGGCCCTCGAGGCCGCGCTGGCCAAGCTGGCCGCCCCCGGGGTGTGCAACCCCGACGACGAGAACCCGGTGGTCGATGCGCCACCCGAGGAAGCCGCGGTGCGCCGCGACACCCGGTCGGCAGCGCAGCGCAACCATGACGCACTCCTGGCCGGGCTGCGCGGGCTGCTTGCCTCCGGCGAACTGGGCCGGCACAACGGCTTGCCCGTCTCGATCGTGGTGACCACCACGTTGACGGACTTGGAGTCCGCCGCCGGCAAGGCCCTGACCGCCGGCGGCACCCTGGTGCCCATGTCGGACGTCATCCGCTGGGCCGGACACGCCCACCATTACCTGGCGATTTTCGCCAAGGGCAGGTCGCTGGCGCTGTATCACACCAAGCGATTGGCCTCACCGGCGCAGCGAATCATGCTGTACGCCAAGGATCGTGGGTGTACCATGCCGGGTTGCGACGCACCCGCCTACCACAGCCAAGTCCACCACGTCACAGGCTGGCAAGCCGCCCGCCGCACCGACATCGACGACCTCACCCTGGCCTGCGGTCCCCACAACCGGCTCGCGGAGAACGGCTGGACCACCCGGACCAACGCCCGGGGCGAGACCGAATGGCTACCACCACCACACCTCGACCACGGGCAGCCGCGGACCAACAGCTACCACCACCCCGAGAGGCTGATTCGCGACGATGACGACGCCGAACCCGTTTGACTCGACGAGCCACGACTGGCGCGCCGGCTGGGATCGCTAGCCGCTCATTCCCGGGGCGGCCGCCTTCTCCAGCTCGGTGAGCGCCGACTCGATGCGGTCGGCCATGTCATCGATGTCGTTGGCCACCTCCGGCGTGGTCACGAAACCGAAATCCAGGTAGTCCTCGTAGGAGAAACAGGTGATGTTCAGGGCGACATCCATCACCGGCGGGCCCAGCGGCACCAGCGAATCCAGCTTGGCGCCGGCCATGTACAGCGGGCAGGGCGGCCCCGGCACGTTGGACACGACCAGGTTGATGGGGGCCAGGTTTCGCGACAGCCCGCTGACGGTGTAGGCCCGCGCGGCCAGGTGCAGCAGCCCGGGCGGCGTGGTCTCGGTCAGCCCCATGATCTGATGCGCCGAGAGCGCCTTGGCCATCAGCTTGGCGCTCTGCGTGCTTTCGTGGATGATTCGCAGCCGCTCGGCGGGGTCCTCGACGTCGGTGGCCAGCGACGCCGTCATCGAGCTGATCTTGTTGCCGACGTCGTCCTTGCTGTCGTCGGTGCGCGTCGACACCGGGATCTGCGCGATCAGCGGCTTGGCCGGCAGCTCGCCACGCTTTTGCAGATACTCCCGGGCGGCACCGGCCACCAGCGCCAGCACGACGTCGTTGAGCTTGACGCCGAAGGCGTCCTTGACGGCCTTGGCCCGGGACAGCTCCACGCGGCACCCGGTGATCCGCCGGTGCGGCGACACCGTCGCGTTGAACCGGGTTTTGGGTGCCTCGAAGAAGCGCGGCGGCCGGCTGCGGACCCCGAGCGCGGCGATCTGCTGACGCAGCGTCTGCTCCACCAGCCGGGCGATGCGGAAGGGCGTCATGACACCGACGTTGATCAGGGCGCCCACCGCACGCCGTTCGAAGCCCGGCAGCTGGAAACCCACCAGCGATCCGACCGTCTCCTGCTGCGGCGGCCGGGGTTCGGGCGTCACGTCCAGCAGGATCTCGCCCAGCCCGGCGCCGGACACCCCGTCGACGATGGCGTGGTGCATCTTGGTCAGCGAGGCGATCCGGCCGCCCTCGACGCCCTCGATCACCCACAGCTCCCACAGCGGCCGCGCGCGGTCCAGCTTGTAGGACATCAGCCTGCCCACCAGCTCCTCGAGTTCGCGGCGCCCGCCCGGCGCGGGGACGCCGATGCGACGGACGTGGAAGTCGATGTCGAGGTCCTCGTCCTCGACGAACCAGGGCCGGTCCAGGCCCAGCGGCGCACCGGTGACGCGCCAGCGCAGCTGCGGCAGCTCGGGCAGGCGCTCGATGATCAGCTGACGCAGCCGCGCAAAGCTGTACTCCGGCGCGCCGCCGGGATCGCAGATCGCCAGCGCGCCCACGTGCATGTGCCAGCCCGCGGTCTCGGCAGACCAGAACGCCGCGTCCACACTCGAAAGCCGCTTCATTCTTCCGACCGTAGCCCTCGGCGCCGAAAACTAAACAGCTATTTTCGACAATTCGTGCGGGGCCGGCCCTCGCACATCAGGCGTCTTCCAAGAGGTCCGGCGTCACCGCCGACTCCGTGTCCGGGATGCCGTCGACCTTGGCCTTGCGGTCGGCCATCGACAGCAGACGCCGGATACGGCCCGCCACAGCGTCTTTCGTCATCGGAGGGTCGGCCAGCCGGCCGAGCTCCTCCAGCGAGGCCTGCCGGTGCTCCACCCGCAGCTTGCCGGCCGAGGCCAGATGGTCGGGCACGGTGTCGCCCAGGATCTCCAGCGCGCGCTCCACCCGGGCGGCCGCGGCGACCGCCGCGCGCGCCGAGCGGCGCAGGTTGGCGTCGTCGAAGTTGGCCAGCCGGTTGGCCGTCGCGCGGACCTCGCGCCGCATCCGGCGCTCCTCCCACACCAGCCGGGTGTCCTGGGCGCCCATCCGGGTCAGCAGCGCGCCGATCGCCTCGCCGTCGCGCACCACCACCCGGTCGGCGCCGCGCACCTCGCGCGCCTTCGCGCTGACCCCGAGCCGGCGCGCCGCACCCACCAGCGCCAGCGCGGCCTCCGGTCCGGGGCAGCTGACCTCCAGCGCCGACGAGCGTCCCGGCTCGGTCAGCGAACCGTGCGCCAGGAACGCCCCGCGCCACGCCGCTTCGGCGTCGGCGACGCTGCCGCCGACCACCTGGGCCGGCAGCCCGCGCACCGGCCGCCCCCGGTTGTCGAGCAGGCCGGTCTGGCGCGCCAGCGCCTCGCCGTCGTTGGCCACCCGCAGCACGTAGCGGGTGGTCTTGCGAATCCCGCTGGCCGACAACACATGCACGACGGCGTTGTACCCGTACAGGTCGAAGATGTCCTTGCGCAGGCGCCGCGCGATGTTGCCCAGGTCCACCTCGGCCTCGACGATCACCCGGCCGCCCACGATGTGCAGCCCACCGGCAAACCTCAGCAGGGACGTGACCTCGGCGCGTCGGGCGCTGACCGACTGCACGACCAGGCGGCTCAACTCGTCCTTGACTTCGGTCGTCATCGCCACGCGTCGTCACCCCTCGGTCCGTTGCCAGCCGGTCCATCCGCCCCGGTCTGCGGGCGTTCACCGTCGATCGGAATCTCTTCGGTGGCTGTCGCGCTGTGCGCCGACGAGTCCTTGTTGCCCACTCGCACGCCGTCCAGGGCGGCCGCAAGCTTGCCCGGGTCATGTAAAGGTGTACCAGGTCTGGACACGTCGGCGAAGTGCACCTGGGCTTGCAGCACTGTCGCCGTGCGGCGCAGCTGGTCGCGTTCCCGCTCACTGGGTACCCGATCGGCGTCGATGATGACGTCGTGGACGGTGAAATCGGGCGCGTGCTGGGCCAGCACGTGCAGGTGGCGCTCCACCGAGAAGCCGGCCGTCTCCCCCGGCTCGGCCACCAGGTTGAGCACCAGCGCGCGGCGGGCGCTGGTGGAGCGCAGCGCCGCGGCCAGCTCCGGCACCAGCACATGGGGGATCACGCTGGTGAACCACGACCCGGGCCCCAGCACCACCAGGTCGGCGGCCATGATCGCATCGACGGCCTGCCGGGTCGCCGGCGGATTGCCGGGCAGCAGCCGGACCCGCCGCACCTTGCCCGGCGTCGTCGCGATCGCCACCTGCCCGCGGATCAGCCGGAACATGCGCGGGTCGGCCTCCAGGCCGGACACGTCGGCCTCGATCTGCAGCGCGATCGGGCACATCGGCAGCACCCTGCCCTTGACGCCGAGGATGCGGCCGAGCTCGTCGAGGGCCGCGACCGGGTCGCCCAGCACCTCGGACAGGCCGGCGAGCATCAGGTTGCCGATGGGGTGCCCGGCCAGGGCGCCGCTGCCGCCGAAGCGATGCTGCAGGATGGTCGCCCACAGCCGGCCGTGCGGGCTGTCAGATGCCAACGCCGCCAACGCCATCCGCAGGTCACCCGGCGGCACGATGTCCAGTTCGTTGCGCAGCCGGCCCGACGAGCCGCCGTCGTCGGCGACGGTGACCACCGCGGTGACGTGCGGGCTCAGCCGGCGGGCCGCGGACAGCGTCGCATACAAACCGTGTCCGCCGCCCAGCGCGACGATGCTCTGACTGCCCGGCGGGCTTCCTGCCGGGCTCATTCGCGACCCAGGTCCCGGTGCAGCACCCGGACCGACAGTTGGGCGTTACCCCGCAGCAGCTGCATCAGCGCCTCGGCGATCGCGACGCTGCGATGCTTGCCGCCGGTGCAGCCGATCGCGACCGTCATGTAGCGCTTGCCCTCCCGGCGGTAGCCGTCGACGACCAGGTTCAGCAGCTGATGGTAGGCCTCGAGGAACTCAACCGCGCCGGGCTGGGCCAACACGTAGTCGCGCACCGCCGGGTGTTGGCCGGTGTGGGGACGCAACTCGTCGACCCAGTGCGGGTTGGGCAGGAACCGCACGTCCATCACCATGTCGGCGTCCATGGGCAGGCCGTACTTGAAGCCGAACGACTCGACGGTGACGCTGATGGACGCGGTGGTGACGCCGCCGAACGCCCGCTCGATGCTTTCCCGCAAACCGCGCACCGACAGCGTCGAGGTGTCGATGATCAGGTCGGCGCCGGCGCGCACCGGGGCCAGCATCTTGCGTTCGGCGGCGATGCCCTCGGCCAGGGTCTGCTCGCCCTGCAGCGGGTGGCTGCGGCGGTTCTGCTCGTAGCGGCGCACCAGGGTGGCGTCGGACGCCTCCAGGAAGACCACCCGCGGGGCGATGTTGCGGGTGGCCAGCTCGGTGCGCACCGAATCCAGGTCCCCGGTGAACCCGCGCGACCGGACGTCCATCACGACCGCCAGCTGGGTGATCCGCGACCCGGCGGCAAGCCCGAAATCGACCATCCGGGTGATCAGCTGCGGCGGCAGGTTGTCGGCCACGTACCAGCCGAGGTCCTCGAGCACCTTGGCCGCGGTGCCCCGCCCGGCCCCGGACAACCCGGTCACCAGGACGACGTCGATGGCGTCGGCGGATCCTTCGCTGTGGGGCCCCGGGGGGCTCTGGGCCAGCTCACCCTGCCCGCTCATCCCGACTCCTCCGGTTGCGCCGGCCGCAGCGCCGCGAGAACGGCGGTGGCGGTGGCCACGCCGATACCCGGGACGGCGGTGATCTGGTCGACGGTGGCCTCCTTGAGGCGGGCGATGGATCCGAAATGCGTTACCAGCGCCTTACGGCGGTGCTCCCCCAATCCTGGCACCGAATCCAGCACCGATGCGGTCATTCGCTTGGATCGCTTGCTGCGATGGTAAGCGATGGCGAACCGGTGCGCCTCGTCGCGGACCCGCTGCAGCAGGTAGAGGCCCTCGCTGTTGCGCGGCAGGATGATCGGGTCCGGCTCGGAGGGCACCCACACCTCTTCCAGGCGCTTGGCCAGGCCGATCACCGCCACGTCGGTGACACCCAGCTCCTCGAGCACGGCGCTGGCCGCATTGACCTGCGGCGCGCCGCCGTCGACGACGTACAGATTGGGCGGGTAGGCGAATCGGCGCGATTTGCCTTCCGGCGAAAGCATATTCGGGTCCTGCTGGTCGTTCAGGTGGCGCAGGAACCGGCGGCGGGTCACCTCGGCGATGGAGGCGACGTCGTCGGAGCGGACCTGCCCGGCCGCTTCCCGGACCGCGAAGTGGCGGTAGTCCGACTTGCGTGGCAGCCCGTCCTCGAACACCACCAACGAGGCCACCACGTCGGTGCCCTGCACGTGGCTGACGTCGACGCACTCGATGCGCAGCGGCGCGTCCGCCAGGCCCAGGGCATCCTGGATGTTCTGCAGCGCAGCGGATCTGGCGTTGAAGTCGCCGGCCCGTTTCAGCTTGTGTTGCTCCAGTGCTTCTTTGGCGTTGCGCTGCACCGTTTCGGCCAGCGCCTTCTTGTCGCCGCGGCGCGGCACCCGCAGGTTGACCCGGGAGCCGCGCAGCCCGGACAGCCAGCTGGACAGCTCGTCGGCGTTGGACGGCAGGCACGGCACCAGCACCTCGCGCGGCACCGGGTTGACGGCCTCGTCGGCGGCGCCACCCAGTTCGGCCTGCTCGCCGTAGAACTGCGTCAGGAACTGCTCCACCAGCTGCTCCTCGCCGGAATCGTTTGGATCGCCCGACTTTTCGACGATCCAGCCGCGCTGGCCCCGCACCCGTCCGCCGCGGACGTGGAACACCTGCACCGCGGCTTCCAGCTCGTCGTCGGCGAAAGCGATGACGTCGGCGTCGGTGCCGTCGCCGAAGACCACCGCCTGCTTCTCCATGGCCCGCCTCAGCGCGGCCAGGTCGTCCCGCAGCCGGGCGGCCCGCTCGAAGTCGAGCCGCTCGGCCGCAACGTTCATCTGCTGCTCCAGCTCGCGGGCGAACCGGTCGGTCTTCCCGGACAGGAAGTCGCAGAAATCGTCCACGATGCGGCGATGCTCTTCGGCACTGACCCTGCCGATACAGGGCGCCGAGCACTTGTCGATGTAGCCGAGCAGGCACGGCCGGTCAATCTGCTTGTGCCGCTTGAACACCCCGCCCGAGCAGGTGCGTGCCGGGAAGACCCGGGTGAGCAGATCCAGCGTCTCCCGGATGGCCCAGGCATGCGAGTACGGCCCGAAGTAGCGCACCCCTTTGCGCCGCGGGCCGCGATACACCATCAGTCGGGGAAACTCCTCGCCCAGGGTGACCGCCAGCACCGGGTAGGACTTGTCGTCCCGGTAGCGCACGTTGAAGCGCGGATCGAACTCCTTGATCCAGTTGTATTCGAGCTGCAGCGCCTCGACTTCGGTGGTGACCACCGTCCACTCGACCTTGGCCGCGGTGGTCACCATCTGACGGGTGCGCGGATGCAGGCCGGCGACGTCGGCGAAGTACGACGTCAGCCGGCTCCGCAGGCTCTTGGCCTTGCCGACGTAGATGACTCGCCCGTGCGGGTCCCGGAACCGGTAGACACCCGGCTCGACCGGGATGGACCCCGGTGCGGGGCGATACGTGGCGGGATCGGGCACGTGTCCAGGCTAGTAGCCGTCGGGACTGCTTCCGGCACGGCAGGGCCCCGTCGGCATCAGGGGCGGGCGCCGGCAACCGTCAATCGAAGTGCGGTCGGGCGGGCCACTCGGATCGACGAACCGGGTGAGGACCGCGTCAGCGTCGCTGGCCCACGCGACATCCCGGAACACCTGATCCGCCCACCCGGACGTCTCGACCGACCCTCACTCAGCCACCTGGTCGTAGGCGTCGACGCGCCACGTTCCGTCAACCAGGCTGAGCTGATTCCAACAAGCGGTCCGCTGGCGAACTCGAACAAGGGAGGGATCCAGCTGTTCGAGCAAGGCCTGATTGAACGCGTCGTGGGAAACCAGGACGATCGGGCCGGGGGCAAGTTCGTCGACGAGTTCGAAGAACGCCTTCTTGGCGCGCTCGGCCACCGCCGCACGCGGCTCGACTCCCGGCGCCGAATCGACGCTGCCGTACTGCTCTTCGACTTCGGCGCGAGGGTGCCCGGTCATGGGTCCGTAGTCGCGGTCGTTCAGCCGCAGATCGACGCTGGCCGGGACACCTGCGGCCGCAGCGATCGCCTCAGCCGTGGACACCGCTCGCTGCAGCGGGCTGGACACGACCGCCGTGGGACCTTTGGCGGCCAGCACCTGCGCCAGCCGCGCCACCTCGGCAAGGCCGACTTCGTCCAGTGGCGGATCGCTCAGCCCACGCAGTCGCCCCTCGGCGTTGAAAGCAGTGCGGCCGTGGCGAGCGAGGTAAACGCGCGTCATCTTTGCTCCGGTCATTTCTCCTCCGTCCAGAGATGTTGGCCGTGGCGGCGTCGTGGAGCCGCCGGGCCCTGGGCCTGCATTACCCGAAATTCGCGGAGTAGCTCACTTGTGGGCGCTGCCGACCTCCAGCCACCGGGCGCATTCGTCGCCGAGTTTGTCGAGGGCTTTGCGGTCGAAGCGCTCGATCTGCTCGTCGCTCAACTCGGTGCGGAAGTCGCGCTTGGGCCCCTTGTCGAAGAAGGCCTTGGCGCTGGACATGTGCTCCCCACCGAAGGGCGCCATCTTCTCGGCCCGCCCGCTCATGTACTCGAACGAGCAGTGCTCGACGATGGCGTCCATGCGCAGCGACGCGGGGTCGACGGACAAGAACTCCGCGATCCGCGCAATCTGGCCCCGCAAATCGTTTTTGAGATCGTTGTAGTGCACCAGCAGGACGTTCGGTTCGTCCTTGAGCCGCCACCACGACGCCATGACGTCGAACAGGTCACAGCACTGGTACCCGTCGGTGTCCAGCCACACATCGAAGAACTCCCGCATGTCCGGCGGGATCACCAGCGGAGTCGGGTCACCGGACCACTCGGCGTGAATCCGGTTGATCTGCTCCATGGTCGCCGGGGAGAAGTTGTACAGATAGTTGTGGAAGCTGATCCCCAGGTCTTTCCCGTTGCGCCCGACGAACACGTAGTGGGCTTCCGGGGCGATCGGCAGGGCGTCCGCGGGCAGGTGCGACTTCATGACCCGGCGCGTGCCGGTCGCCCGCTGTTCCTTGAGCGTCTTGAGCATCTCGGCATGGTCGCCCCAGCTGGAATCCAGCCACGGAGAAGTGTCGGAGAGCCCGGCGTCGTGCTCCTCACCGTTGCTCAAAATCTGCTGCAGGATCCGCTGGGTCCAGGTGGTGCCGGCCTTGAACGGGTCGGCAACCACGACATCCCTGTCGACGAAACCGCCCTGGTCCAAAAAGTCTTGCCACACCGTCGAATCCGACAGATAGTCGCGCAGCACCCTGGTCGGTGCGAGCAATTCGTTTGTCACGGAAGTCCGCCTTTCTTGTCGTCATCGCCCGCGGGGTCTCTGCTGAGACACGCCTGGCTTTCCATTGCAGCCCTCACCCCGACCACTTCACGTCATGCCTGTGCCGGTATGACGCCCACCTTTTCGAGATATGCGATCACTTCCTCGGCCAGCGCATCGGCACTCTTGACGGCGCCGTCGAGCCTCAGTTCGGGCTTGAGTGGGGCCTCGTAGGGGTCGTCGATTCCGGTGAAGCCTTTGATCTGGCCGGCCCGAACCTTCTTGTACAACCCTTTCGGATCGCGCTGTTCACATACCTCGATCGGGGTGTCGACGAAAATCTCGATGAAGTCGTTTTCGTCGAGAGTCGCGCGGACGCGGTCGCGATCACGCCGATACGGGCTGATGAACGCGGTCAAGGTGATGATTCCGGCTCCGCAGAACAGTTTCGCAACGGCGCCGATCCTGCGAATATTCTCCTCGCGGTCGTCGGCCGAGAAGCCCAAGCCGAAGCGCGCGGCAAATTCTTTGCCGTGCATTTTCTCGAGGATATCCGGACCGGCGTTGAGTCCGTAGCGCACATTATCTCCGTCGAGCATGTAGCTTCGTGCAGCGCGTTCGTACAATTTACGGTCCACCAGATTTGCGATTGTGCTCTTGCCGCTGGCACTCAATCCGGTGAGCCAGATCACACAACCCCGGTGGCCATTCAGTTTTTCCCGTTCACCCCGACTCACACTGTGCTCGTGCCAGGTAATGTCATTGCCCATTGAAGCGAGTCCTTTCTCGGAACAGCCAAGCCGACAAGTGGGATGATGCAGCGTTCATTTGAAGCCGATGACGAAGGTCTCGTTTCTCAACGACGGCTTGTTGTAGGTGAACGATGTGCTGCGCCGGCCAAGACGAGCCGAGTTGCGATAAATGCAATCACCGGCCGCCACATCCCACTCCATTGTCGGGCCCATCCGCGGGTAGATGTCAGCGACCCCCTCGGCCACCAGGCAGAACTTGAGCGAGCTTCCTGCATGGATCCGCTTCTTGACGGGCAGGTCTTTCAGGTAGTTTTCCAGTTCGGCGGAAGGGTGAGAAGCACTCTCGACGACAACCAGCCCCTTGGCGAGATCCGGAACTTCTGAATAAATCCGCACCGGAGCGTGTTCGCCGTCCCGTTTCCAGCTCCCCTGTCCTTGTTCTGCGTAGTACAGCAAGTCTTTCGCCGGCGTATATATCACACCCAGCGCAGGCTCCAGTTCGTCCACGAGCGCGATATTAACGGTAAACTCATCGCTGCCTTTGATGAATTCTTTGGTGCCATCCAGAGGGTCTACCACCCAGAAACGCCGCCAATGTTTCCTCGCCTCGTAATCGACGGACCGGATTTCCTCGGAAATGATCGGAATATTCGGATTCAGCTTCTTCAGGTGTTCGGTGATGTGCCGATTGGCCGCCAAATCTGCATCTGTGACCGGCGAGGTGTCGTCGCCGTGGTCGCCTTTTTCTTTCACGTGCGGGTGCTGGCGGTGCTTGAGGATGACTTTCCCGGCCTCAACCGCGATGGCGATCACCTCGTCGAGGGACGGCATCGCGGAGTCGGCGGCTTCTCGTTGACTCATTGGATTGACGATCCTTTCTTTTCGGTGCTAGCAGCCGCGGGGCATATCGGGAATGCCCCTGTCAGCTGTCCTGGCCGGCCGGTGCGACGACGCCTTGATCCGCGTCCGCCGCGGCGGCGCCCAGCAGCCCCAGGCGTGGACGCACGTAGCGCGCCCACGCCAAGAACGCCGCGACGACATAGCTCAGCGTGAAGATCCACAGGGCCGGGGCGGCGGTGCCGGCCAGCTCATAGGATTGCCGTAGCACCACGTTGATCCCCATCCCGCCGAGCGCACCGAATGCGCCCGCAAACCCGATCAGCGCCGACGACCGGACCCGGGCCCAATCGCGGCGATCACTCTCCGGGAGGCCCAACCCGCGACTACGTTCCGCGAAGACCAGGGGAATGAGCTGGTAAACAGGCCCTTTGCCGGCACCGCAGAAGATGAACAGCGCAATGAAACCGATGATGTAACCGACCATCGTCAGCCCGGTCGCGGGCGCACCGGCACCGTGCGCGAGGTCCTGGTGGGTGCTGATGGCAGCCAGCCAACCGCCGGCCACGATAGCGCCGAGGAAGACGGTCAGTGCGACGCGGCCGCCACCGAAGCGGTCGCTGATCTTGCCGCCGGCGATGCGCGCCAAGGACCCCAACAAAGGCCCGATGAACGCGATCTCGGCAGCATGCAGGGATGCCTGCCCGGGACTTTGCCCGGCCGCCAGGAAGTTGTGGTTCAGCAGTTGCCCGAAGGCGAACGCGAAACCCAGAAATGAGCCCGACGCGCACAAGTAGAGGAAACAGAGGATCCAGGTGTCGGACACCGGAAGAATCGCGCGCAAGTTGTTCAACGACAGTCCGGAGCGGTGCGCGACGAAGTTGTCCATGAAGAGCGCCGCACCGGCACCGCCGACGGCCAGCAGACAAAGATAGATCGCGCACACCCAGTAGGGCGCCATATGGCCTGCCACGGCCAGGACCACCAGCCCGACCATTTGGATGGCCGCCGACCCGAGATTGGCCATGCCGCCCGTCAGGCCCAGCACCGCACCCTTGAGCCGTTGGGGATACAGGCCGTCGACCTTGGCCAGCGATGCCGAGTAGTTGCCGCCGCCCAACCCGGTCAAGGCCGCGCACGCGAGGTACGGCCACAGCGGCAGGCCCGGGTGCGCCAGCAACCAGATAGTTCCGGCGGTGGGGATCACGAGCACAAACGACGAAAACGTCGTCCAGGTGCGCCCCCCGAACCAATTGGCCGCCATGGAATAAGGGATACGCACCACAGCGCCGACCAACGAGGCCGCCGCGGCTATGAGGAGCTTGTCTCCGGTCGAGAACCCGTAGACGGAGACCGGCATAAAAAGCACCATCACCGACCACAGATACCAGACCGAAAATGTGACGTGCACGTTGACGACGAGCCAGAACAGATTTCGCCGAGCGATGGCATGGTTGCCGGCATCCCAGGCCGCTTCGTCCTGGGGGTTCCATTCGGAGATGCGCGAACGCACCATCGCCATTGCACCTTTCTTGAGAACTACCTGAGGGGCGAACAGCTCATCGCGCTGTGCCGACAGACACCTGCGCCGGCCGCGCCGGACCTCTGGCTCACTTGTCACACGCATACCCGGGAACGCCGCAGCCAAATCGGGCAATAGTCAACTACGCTTGCCCGCAAGCGGTTAGCGCCGCCCGCGCCGAGGAACTAGCCCGGCTTCAGCACCCGCCCCGAGGACGCGCTGAGCGGCTCAGCGCCCTTGCCACCGGGCGCCGCTCCGCCCCGCGGGCTGACGTGCAGCGCCGGCAGCACGAGACCCGGACAACGCCCTCCTCCATACCACGGGCGCGCGTCGGCGCGGCTCTTCCTCGAACGTCGCAACAGCGCGAGGCCATGCCTGTGCCGAAACACGCTGCGGGCGAAGAGATGTCGAACGGCCATGTAGTCTCCTCTGCGTCGCCCTCGGCTCCGGTCGCGGCTGCCGAGCACTATCTGTTTCGCAGGAACCATTGGCCGTCTTGTTAAGACGTGCAGTTAAGGCGGGTCCCACCGCCCGTGAGCTTCGACGCCAAGCGTGCGCGCCCACTTAAAATCACTCTGAACCTATTACTTGACCGTAGCATCTCCACGCCGGCACTCCGAGAGATTCTCGGCGATATACAGCGGATGTCCAGCCTGCCCTGTCGGGATGCTCGCCGACGCGGCCGACGCGGCACCTCTGTTTTGCAGGCGCTGCACGTCCGTGTCGGACCCCGCCGCCAGAATCTTGACCCACATCCTCACCGGGGGAGCGTGTTGCGGCCGGCCGGCGTGCGCGATCCGTTGTCCCACGAGGTCGTCGGCTCGCGGCGCAGTTCCGCCCGTGCCCGCGGCCTACCCGGTCCTGGCGCGTCCAAGGATTTCCGGTTGCTTGGCCAGCCCACGGGCCAGCTGGGCGATCACCCGCCCCGCACCGACCCCGGGCACAACCCGCACGCCGCGGACACGCAATTGCGGCGCAGGCTTCCTCGGTTGCGAACCGCATCTGCCCGGCTTGCAACCGGTTTCGGTCCATGCGGATCGATCACGTCGCCGCCGCCCTCGTCCGCGCAACAGGGGCACAGCTGCGCCGGGGATCGTCCGATCGCAGGTCCGCTTTCGTCGACCGGGCGAACCCCTGTGCCGGGGACCGTAACCTGGCAACTCGCTGTAAGTCGTTGGCGTCGGGCTTGTCAAACAGCGCACTTGAGCCCTACCGTAAGTTCATAGCGAAGTGGAACTATTAAGGGCGTTTTCACCAAACCTTAACTCGCCCTGGCGGTGGGGCTCGCCACAACCGTCCATCGCGTGAGTGATGGCCAACGGTCCCTGCGTAAATCGGACAGATCTTTGCTGGACGAGCGTCCGGCAAGGGCCGACGCGGAGGAACGCACGTGGCTGTTCACCTTGTATCGATGCTTGTCCTGGAGGCTTTTGCCCGGGCAATTCGCGCCCAGGGCGATCCCTGCGTCCAGGGTTTGCCTGCGCACAACGTCCTGCGCGACAAGCACGCCCGCGTATCTCGGGAAGGTATGTGACCCGTGCCAAGGTCCCGCATCGCTGATTGGAACCCGGACGACGCTGTCGCGTGGGCGGCGGGAAACAACGCGATAGCACGCCGCAATCTGCTCTGGCTGACAGTGAACGTGCATGTCGCATTCTCAGTCTGGTACCTCTGGTCGGTGATGGTGCTGTTGATGCCGCAGTCTGTCTACGGGTTCTCGACCGCCGACAAGCTGACGATCGACGCCGTCGCATCACTGGTCGGGGCGCTGGCGCGCATCCCGTATGCGTTGGCTGCCAATTGGTTTGGCGGGCGCACCTGGACGACGTTCTCCTCGCTGATACTGCTGGTTCCCACCGGCGGGGCCGTCGTGCTGTTGGCCCATCCCGGTCTGCCGTTGTGGCCATATCTTGTATGCGCCGCGTTCACCGGCTTGGGCGGCGGTAACTACTCGGCGTCGCTGGCCAAAGCCGACGGCTTATATCCGCGGCGGCTCAAAGGTTTTGCGCTGGGGTTGGCCGGCGGGATGGCCAACCTCGGGTCGGCAACCGTCCAGATGTTGGGGTTGATCGCGTTGGCGGTCGCCGGCCACCGCGCGCCGTACTGGATCTGCGCGATATACCTGGTGTTGCTGGCCGTTGCCGGCGTCGGTGCGGCCATCTTCATGGATGATGTTGTCGCACATCGCGCCGGCATATCCCCGGCGAACTTGCGCGCAATTCTGCCGGTCCCCGACACGTGGTTACTCTCATTTCTCTACCTCTGCGCTTCGGGCTCGTTTCTGGGCTTCGCATTCGCGTTCGGCCAGGTGCTGGAGCACAACTTTGTCGCGGGCGGCCAAAGTCACGCGCAGGCGTCGTTGCATGCCGCCCAGATCGCTTTCATCGGTCCGTTGTTGGGTTCGGTCGCGCGCATCGCCGGGGGGCGGCTGAGCGACCGTTACGGGGGCGGCCGCGTTGCGTTCAGCGTATTTGTCGGCGCGATCGGCGCTGGCGGCGCTTTGGTGGCAATCAGCACCCACGCCGATCTCACCGATGGGCGCAGTGCCGCGACCGGGCCGACGATGATCGGCTATGCGGTCAGCTTCATCGCGCTCTTCATCTTCTGCGGCGCGGGCAAAGGGCCGGTCTACCAACTCATCCCGACCGTGTTCGAAGCGCGGAGCCGAAAACTGGGCCTCGACGAGGAGGACCGGCACAACTGGGCGCGGGTGCGGTCGTCATCGTTGATCGGGTTCGCCGGTGCCTTCGGCGCACTCGGCGGCATGGGAATCAACGTGACCCTGAGGCAATCGTATGCGAGCACCGGCACGGCAACACCCGCGTTGTGGTTCTTCGTGCTCTGCTACGTCATCGCCGCCGCCGTGGCGTGGGTGCGGTATGTGCGGCCGCAGAATCCACCCGTACCGCAAACCCATGCCGGCAAGGCGCCGCGCGCCGCCGCCATCGAGCAGGGCTCGTCGCCGGCGTTCGACGAGGCGGCGCAACATTGACTTGCGGCTGGCTTACGCCCTCCCAATTGTCATCGACAACCATAATCCGACCCCGTAAGCACACGTAACCATCACCACATTCGCCATGAGAAGGGAGCCCACGAACACACACTTAAAATCGTCATGAGCGAAACCATCGGCCGGCGTGAAAGACACATATCGGAGCAATCGGCACGATACCAGAAATGACAAGGACCCAGGAGCGTCAACCATCAAGTATTTTCCAGCTGATTGTGCGCAAAATTTTCTACAATTTTCGATGTTGTCGTCGATAACTCGTAGTCCGCTGCGTCACGAAGCCAAAGCCGAGCAACAATGATGCCGGATCTTGTTGCTCCCACTAAAATTGTGCGAGATTACCTCAATTATTCGCCGGTCTGGAACGATTTCCTCGGCCAGGGCGGTTTTGTTGAAGGCGACATCGTGGTCGCCGGCCCATTCAAGGCGGGTTCCCTGTGGATCCAACGGATCGTGCAGCAGATACTCAGCGACGCACGGAAAAAAGATGACAGGCTCTTCGAGACGACGCCGTGGCTCGACTCAAGCTGGGGCAACCACGCGCGGATGCTCGGTGTTCTTCGACAGCGCCGCACCGCCGGTTACCAACGCATCATCAAATCACACCTGCCCGCCGACGCGCTTCCGATCGCAGCCGAAGCCCGCTACATCTTCGTCGGCCGTAACGGCAAAGACGTGGGAGTCAGTTTTCATGACTACCTCTCCAAATTTTCCGCATCGACAATCGAGGACATCAATAGGATCTATGCCACCTGGTCCGCCCACCCGACCCCCTTGGTTATTCCTCACTATGCACAGCAGTTCTTCGGCCTGTGGCTGGACACCAACGGGTACGGCTGCTGCGACATTTTCGACATCATGTCCTCATGGTGGAAGCTGAAGGACACGCCCAACGTACTCCTGATCCACTACCAGAACCTCACGGAAGATTTGCCCGGACAAATCAAGCGGGTGGCGGATTTTCTTTCTCTCGACCTCGAGTCGACACGGATGAACGCCATTGTTCAAAATTGCTCGTTCGGACGCGTGAGTGGCCGCGTCGAGAAGACGGCCATGGTCGGTGCCGAACGCATATCCAGCACTACCCGTATTCCTGGCGACCACGCCAGGCGGCCCTCTGGCGCCGAATTGCCCCCGCCGCTCATCGAACGTTTCGATCGCATCGCGTTGCAGAAGCTGGGCACCGAGTGTGCGCAGTGGTTGGAAGCAGGCCGAAATGGTTGAACTCAAAAGCGCTACCGAGGTTAGGAGTGCAGATGTCACAAACGCCACAAACCGGAATGCCGGGGGCTGCGCCGGGTGACCCGGCGAACAGCACCACCGACTGCACCCAGGAAGCCGGCGACAAGCCCCCACCCATCCAGCAATCCCCGACCGCAGACCAGGTGTTGTCGCGCTTGGCCGCAATACAATTGGACACCTACGCGCAGACCGTCCGGGCGCTTCACGCTCCGAAAATCGTGCCACCGCCAGCCGGAGACCACGTATCGGCACTGACCGCAGCACGGTTCGGCGCCCACGCACAGATGCTGGAGGCGATCAGCACCCGGTTCGCCGAAGCGCACGAAGCCTTGCTCAAAAGCCTTGCAGAAATTGCCAATTCTGGCACTGCCGATAGTCCCGGCGACACCGGCCCGACGACTTAGGGAACCTTAGCCCGGATTTTTCGCGGAATGCCGACGTAGCTGTGTGTTGATGCGCGAAAGTGCCTGTCCTGCAACGCATAATGGGAATTCTCTAGGTTTCCATATGGCGAGCGGAAGGCACTTCGCACGTGAAGGGTATCGCGGTGGCGCGGCGGGTGAAAGTATCGGCGGACGGTCGCGGGGTGGTGTCGCACGCCGGGATGGGGCTGTTGCGGGAACTGGCCGATCTGACCGGGTTATCCGCGCAGGTCACGGCGGTGTTGGCCGATACTTACAAGGGGCCGTGGACCTATGCCCCGGGTGCGGTGTTCGCCGATCTTGCCGCGGCGGTAGCCGACGGGGCGGACTGCATCGACGGGGTCGGCCAGTTGTGTGGAGATCGCGAGCATGCGTTCGGGGCCAAGGCCTCGACAACGACGATGTGGCGGCTCGTTGACCATCGCATCGATGCCGCGCACCTGCCGAAGGTTCGCACCGCGCGGGCATCGGCGCGGGCGGCGGCCTGGGCGGCCGGGGCCGCGCCCCCGGCGGGTGTGCCGCTGTACATCGACATCGACGCCACGCTGGTCATCGACCATTCCGACAACAAGGCGCAGGCGGCCCCGACGTGGAAGAAGTCGTTCGGCCATCACCCGCTGCTGGCGTTTCTGGACCGCCCGCAGATCGCCGGCGGTGAGGCCCTGGCCGGGCTGCTGCGCAAAGGCAACGCCGGATCCAACACCGCCGCCGATCACATCACGGTCCTTCAGCAGGCTTTGGATTCGCTGCCGGCAGATTGGCGTCCCGGCCCGCAGAACCCGGCCGCGCCGGCGGTGGTGGTGCGCTCAGATTCCGCCGGAGCCACCCACAAGTTTGCCCAGGCCTGCCGCGATCACGGGGTCGGGTTCTCCTTCGGGTTTCCCGTCGATGCCCGGGTCCAGGACGCCGTGGACACCCTCAACCTCGGCGATGGCTGGTATCCGGGGATCGACTCCGATGGGCAGATCCGTGACGGGGCGTGGGTGGCCGAGGCCACCGGCCTGGTCACGCTGTCGAGCTGGCCTGCCGGGACCCGGCTGGTGCTGCGCAAAGAACGCCCACACCCCGGGGCGCAGCTGCGCTTCACCGACATCGACGGCATGCGGGTGACCGCCTTCATCACCGACACCCCACCGGGGATGGTTCCCGGGCAGCTGGCCGGTCTGGAACTGCGCCACCGCCAACACGCCCGCGTCGAGGACCGCATCCGCGAAGCCAAAGCCGCCGGCCTGGCCAACCTGCCCTGTCATGATTTCCAGTCCAACGCCGCCTGGCTCGAAATCGTCCTGGCCGCCGCCGATCTGGTCGCCTGGGCCCAACTGATCGGATTCACCGACGCCCCGCAGCTGGCCCGCTGCGAGATCACCGCCTTCCGCTACCGGGTCCTACACGTCGCGGCCCGCATCACCCGCAGCGCCCGCCAACTACGGCTGCGCATCGACGCGACCTGGCGCTGGGCCGGCGCCATCGCAACCGCCTGGCAACGCATCCGCGCCGCCTTCCCCTGACCACCGCAAACCCGCCCCGACGACCCGAAAGACCCACCGGCCATAGGAAAGCCCGCCCACCCCGGCGACACGGGACGGCCAAACACACCCCAAGTCCAAAATGCGCTATCGCTCAGCGATCTTCATGGCTCAGCACCCCCGAACCCCACCAGTGCGAAAAATCGAGGTTAGGGAACAAGGCCGTGTATTTCCGATCCTTACTTTCGGCGTTCAGCGCCACCCGGATGCATCCCAGGCCAGAAACGTCTCAACGAGCAGGCGATTTTGCGGGGTGAACGCATCCAGTGCTGCACACCTCACCCGCGCCGGGCCCGCGCGGGCTGAGCCGGCAGTGCCGCAAACCCGCTCGGACAGCCTCAGCCGCCTCGGCGCCACCGACACCCGACGAAACCTCGACGCCCATGGTCGACGGCGCGACCGGGGCTGTCCACAACCGGACGGTGTGAACATCGCCCGGTCGGTCGCCTCGACGAGGCGCCGGCAAATCGACATCCCGGGAAAGTGCCCCTCAACCCGCCCCGGCCGGACGGTGGCGGCCGCGCGAGCGATCTGTACCGCCACCGTCGATGACGGGCCCGGCGGCCGCGATCATGGACCTGGTACTGCGGTTGTCCGCCACGGGTTCGAGAGCCGGCACGGCCGTAGGGCCTTCGGAGTGCTGCCTCAATTCATCTCGGGGCCAATTGCTTTAACATTCTGGAAGGCGGCAGCACGTTGCACTCAGGTCGGTCCGGCCGGTGGAGTGCGGCGGGCAGACACCTACGATCGGGTACCGAAGGCATCTCTGGCCGCATTGGCCGAGCATGCGATCAGGAATATCTCCACCGAAAAGGAGTCGATCAATGAACCAAGCCCGCTCAGCCATCGTGGTTGGCGTCGACGGATCACCGGGCAGCGAGGGCGCGCTGCGATGGGCGGCCAAACAGGCCCAACTCACTGGTGCCGAACTGCACGCCATCACAAGTTGGCAAACGCCATCCGCGTACGGCTATTACGTCGACTATTCCGACGCCGACGCGGCCGCCGAGGCGCAAAAGACACTCGAACAGGTGATCAGCAAGTCGCTCGGCACTCCTCCTTCGGTACCTGTCGTTACCAGCGTGGTGAAGGGGCAGCCTGCCGAGGTACTCGTCGAGGCCTCTCGATCAGCCGAGTTGCTTGTCGTGGGCAGTCGCGGGCGCGGCGCGTTCACCGCAATGCTGTTGGGGTCCGTCAGCCAACACTGTGTGCAACACGCGGCCTGCACCGTCGTGGTGGTCCGACCCCTCCAGAAGACGGACACGCGGCAGGGCACTGAGTGACAACGCGTCACGTGCGCGCGCCTGCCGCCGCGCTCCCCTTTCCCGGGTCGCTTGCCTTCACGCCGGGGGCGCGATGACAGTGCAGGCCGGACCCATATTGACCGTGTGCTCCGGCGCGGCCAAGGCTACATTCGCCCCCCGGTCACGATGTCGTCGTCGGGCGGGATCTTCGGGCGGATATGCGCCTAACGGACCCGCTGATAATCGCGGGCGCATTTGGTGCTGCGCTTCAGCCATGGCAGATGGGTGGCGATCGACAACGATTCACTGAACGGGACTTTCGTCGACGGGCGGCGGTCGACGGTTGTCGAGATCCAGGACGGACAGCGCATCAACCTGGGAGCCGTCAACGGGCCCATACTGCGGTTCGAGGTTGGGCGCCATCAAGGTCCAGGCGCAGGGATCATACGAATACTCACCAGAACATGGGTCGCCGGCATGGCGGCCCCATTCCGGCCCGCCCGGGCAGCAATCCGCACATTCAGGACTTCCCGCGCCGACGTCGAACGGACCATGGCCAGAACCGTCAGCGCCCGAAGACACACCGCCACTCGACTTTCCGCATGACTGGACGGCGCCGGGTGGGCGCAATCAGGGCATGGCGCATGCGGCACTTCCGTCCGACGGTGATCAGTTCCTGCGGGGGCTGGAAATTTCTGCGCTCAGCGTGGTGAGGGTACGCCGCCACCCATCGAGGGCGTTGCCGGCCAGATTGACCACGTGGACGGGGTCCATCCATCGCCGTTGCCGCCTCGGGCAGCTCTTCCGCAGCGGCACTTTTGCAGCCCGAAACGCCTGTCATGGAACAACTTCAGATCGACGCCGATACGCGTCGAACCGGGCCGGATCAGCGACGAGTACCCGCTCGCCTTCGGCGAGCACCTCGTTGTCTCCTTCGATTGACTTTGCTGATCGTTCGAAGGATCACGCGGTGACCGCCCTCTACCGGGTTACGACACGCCCCCACCGGACCTACCGGCTCATACACCACGCCCCTGGACGTAACTTCCCCCGCTGCCGGTGTCCGCGACGTACACCTGGGGAGCGGAAGCCACGCGCTGCCACGTCGAGCGCGACTTCCCGCGGGAAGCTGGAAACTTCCTGTGCATAGACGAAATGCCTTGCCTCGACCCGCAGCTGATCGGTATTGTCAAGGTATTCGTTCAGCGAAATTTTAACCTGGACGAATGACTGTGTCGGCCGATATCGGTCACACGTCTTGGCGGTGGGGCTCGCCACAATCGCTCGTCGTTCATCGGCGGCCAACGGTCCCTTCGTAGGAGTTCAGTGCTTGGCTGGGCGATCGCCCGGCCGAAGACGACACGAAGGGATTCTGAACAGGCCGTGGACATTCTTCACTAAACGAGTACGTGCACCGTCCGGCAGTCGATCGCCGGGATGGACGTCACGACATCGACCGACATTCAAAAGCGTACTCCGACGGTGCCCACTTCGGTTGGTAGCCAGTGGTTTTACCTCCCGCGACCCTGTGTCGCGACCAGCGGCCCAATGACCAACGGCCGTGCTTGCCCCGTTGTCGTCAGGTTATTGACGACCGACCGACCGTCCAACATCGACTACGAAAGATGCCTACCGCATGGCGCGTTCGCGCATATCGGAGTGGAATCCAGAAGACACCGCCACGTGGGCACGTGGTAACAACGCGATCACGCGTCGCAACCCGTTCTGTCCGGTCGTGAATGTGCATGGCGCGTCTTCAGTTTGGCCTTTGTGGTCGGTGATGGTGCTGTTCATGCCGTATCCCGTATGCATTGGCCGCCAACTGGTTTGGCCGCCGGACACGGATGACGATCTCGTCTTCGGTACTTCCGATGCCGACCGCGGATGCCATCGTCGTGTTGGCGCATCCCGGTTTACCGCTGTGGCCGCTTGTGTTGTGCGCGGCGTTGACGGGCCGGGGGGCCGGCAATCACTCGTCAGCGTTGACGAAGGCCGACGGTTTGTATCCGCAGCGGCGCAGGGGTTTTGCTCTGGGGTTCACCGGCGGGACGGCCAACCTCGGATCGGCGACGATCCACCTGGTCGGCCTTCTCGTGCTGGTGACCGTCGAGCACGAGACGCCCTATTGGGTGAAGGCCCGACGGCCAGGGGATGCCGTATGACGGACAGAAAGGAAATTCGACGTGGGCACGAACATCACTTGGCACGACCAGAGCGTTTCTCGAAGTGAGCGCGAGAAACTCAATGGCCACAAGGGCTGTGTGATCTGGTTCACCGGATTGAGCGCCAGCGGCAAAAGCACGGTGGCCAATACGGTGGATCGCAAACTGTACCAGCGCCGCATGAGCAGCTACTTGCTCGACGGCGACAACGTCCGTTACGGACTGAATGCCGGTCCGGACATATTGAAGAAGCTGCACGGCGACCATTTTTCCGAACGTTTCGGGCTGGGGTTCTCCGCGCAGGACCGCGAAGAGAATATCCGGCGCATCGGGGCGGTCGCGAAGTTGTTCTGCGACGCGGGCATCATCACGTTGACCGCATTCATCAGCCCCTACCGGCGCGATCGCGACCGGGTACGCGCCACCCTCAATGAGGGCGATTTCATCGAAATATTCGTCGACACCCCGATAGAGATCTGCGAACAGCGCGACCCGAAGGGACTCTACAAAAAAGTCCGGGCGGGAGAGATCAAGGGATTCACGGGCATCGACGATCCCTACGAGGCCCCCGCGAATCCCGAACTCCGCCTCGACGGCGGCGCCAAGTCGGCCGACACGTTGGCCGATGAGGTCATCGCTCACCTCGAAAAGGTCGGTGTCATTCCGGTGCTGACGCGGAGTGGAAGCCACTAGGAAGGGGGTGCCGCAATGAGCAAAGCATCCCGGATTTCACTCCTCGAGGTCCAACAGAAAGGCGGATTATCGTGAGCAAGCAGCTGATCGCGCCCACCCGGGTGCTGAGGGACTACCTGTCGGATTCCCGGGTGTGGCAGGACTTTCTGGACCAGGGCGGCTTCGTCGACAGGGATGTCGTGGTTGCCGACCCGTTCAAGGCCGGCACCACCTGGACCCAGCGGATCCTGCAGCAGATTTTGAGCAACGGTGAGGAGCACGACGCCGGGCTCTCCGACACTTCTCCGTGGCTGGATTCCAGCTGGGGCGACCATGCCGAGATGCTCGCGACGCTCAAGGAACAGCGGGCGACCGGCACGCGCCGGGTCATGAAGTCGCACCTGCCCGCGGATGCCCTGCCGATCGCGCCGGAAGCGCACTACGTGTTCGTCGGGCGCAACGGGAAAGACCTGGGGATCAGCTTCCACAACTATCTGTACAACTTCTCCCCGGCGACCATGGAGCAGATCAACCGGATTCACGCCGAGTGGTCCGGTGACCCGACTCCGCTGGTGATCCCGCCGGACATGCGGGAGTTCTTCGATGTGTGGCTGGACACCGACGGGTACCAGTGCTGTGACCTGTTCGACGTCATGGCGTCGTGGTGGCGGCTCAAGGACGAACCGAACGTCCTGCTGGTGCACTACAACGATCTCAAAAACGATTTGCGGGGCCAGATTGCGCGGATCGCGGAGTTCTTGTCCGTCGACCCCGCGTCGCTGCGCATGGACGCCATCGTCGAGCACTGCTCGTTCGAGTACATGAGCGGGCGGGCCGAGAAGATGGCGCCCTTCGGTGGGGAGCACATGTCCAGCGCCAAGGCTTTCTTCGACAAGGGGCCCAAGCGCGACTTCCGCACCGAGTTGAGCGACGAGCAGATCGAGCGCTTCGACCGCAAAGCCCTCGACAAACTCGGCGACGAATGCGCCCGGTGGCTGGAAAGCGGCGCGGGAGGCCAATAAGTGCGCACCCTCATCGCGATCACTCTCGGTCACGCGGGCATGCTCGACGCGGGCGAAGCCGATCGGAGTCATCCCCGAAGCAAGGTGTCCGCATTTGCAGCAACATCAACTCGTGCTCGAACGGGGAACGCGCGTGTCGTCGCCGCCTGATGCCGAAAAATCCGCCGCCGGCGCGAACACGTCGGGGCCGGATGCGCCCGAAAGCCCGCCAAACCCCGGCCATGGCGGCCAAGGGACGGAACGCTCCCTGGATGATCTCATGGCTACGCTGACTGCTCTGCAGCTGGAAAACTATGGGCAGGCACTTGGTGCCGTGGCCGCTCCGACACGAGTCGATCCCGCTGCCGGAGACGTGATCTCGATCCAGACCGCGGCTCGTTTCGGTACACACGCCGAGATGCTCGAAGCCGTGAGCAAACAATTCGCGGCGCAGCAACAGGCCTTACTACAACGCTTTGCCAATCTCGGAAATCCGGGGGAGGAAGCCGATTCGGACGGGGAGCGCACCAATGCATAAGCATCGTGTGCATCAGACTTGCCATGCTCCTGCGGCAGTTTTCAGACCCGCGCGGCGGGATCGGGTCGCCGCACGACGCACAGCCGTGTCATTACGCTTGTCTCAGTAGGTTCTCGAGAAAAGGTGATTTTTATGGATTTTGTTGGCCACAACGGCAAACCGATCGTTGATCGCGTATCGACAGCGGACGCGGCTGCCCGGATCAGGGGGCTGCGGCGCGTTCCGATCCCGAAAGCGCTTGCTCACGAAGTGATAAGCCTGTCGTACGGATTCTTCACCCCGCTGACCGGTTTCATGCGTCGCAGCGAGGTGGACGGCACTTTGAACGACATGGCGCTGCCCGATGGCACATTGTGGAGCATTCCGATCGTGTTCGACATGTCCAGCGAGGACATCGACAGATTCGACATCAGCGAGGGCATCGCCGTGGTCCTGGACTATATGGACGCGCCGATGGCCATCCTCGAGGTCGCCGAGATCTATGAGTATGACCGCGAGGAGATGGCCCAAAAGACTTACGGTACTACCGATTCGCGGCATCCTGGTGTCAAAAAGATGTTGGCATATCAGGACAGGTTCCTCGGCGGTGACATCACACTGATCAACGAGCCGGTGTTCAACGAGCCGTTCAAGCGTTTCTGGTTGACTCCCAAGGGCCACCGTCAGGCCGCGCAGCGAAACGGATGGCAGCACGTAGTGGCGCACCAGACCCGCAATGTGCCCCATACCGGCCACGAAGCGCTGATGAAACAGGCGTGGTTCGCCGCCAATGAGGATCTCCCCGTCGACACGTTGAAGACCGGCGTTCTGGTCAACGCGATCATGGGGCAAAAGCGGGTCGGGGACTATGTCGACGAGGCGATCCTGCTGGCGCAGAATGCGCTGCGCACAAGCGGATATTTCCGCGAGGACGTGCACATGGTGTCCTTCACGCTGTGGGACATGCGGTACGCCGGCCCGCGCGAGGCCATTTTTCACGCCATCTTGAGAACCAATCTGGGATGTTCCCACCACATGTTCGGCCGCGATCACGCGGGCGTCGGCGATTTCTACGGTCCCTATGACGCGCAGAACCTTCTGACGAAGTACCGGGACAAACTCTCGCTGAAGCCGGTCTTCCTGCGCGAGAACTGGTACAGCCCCGAGTGCGGAGACATCCAAAGTTCCTCCTTGTGCGGCTTTTCCGACACCGCTCAAAGCTTCAGCGGAAGTCTGATCAGAAGCATCCTGACCGACGAGGTCAAGCCCACGCGGATGGTCATGCGCCCAGAGGTTTTCGATGTCGTCATGGAAGCCGCCGCGAAATACGGCCAGGGTTCGCCGTTCGTCAACGACGAATACCTCAAGAAACGCTTGCCCATCTTCAACCTGTCACCACTGGAGGAACTTGACGCATGAGCACCACCGACGCCACCGTGAAGATCAACGTCTGGATCAACGACGAACGCCTGAATGCACTGGAACAAGCCGGACTGGCGTCGTTGGCGGAGGAGGCCTTCGCCGGGATGAAAGTCATGCCCATCTACGCCACCCAGGGGCAAAAAGACCGCATCCTGGGGCAGTACAAATCGGCCAAATACGACTCGGCCACCACTCGCTCCATCGAGTTGCTCCCCAAAGACGCCAAAGACAGGTTGCTGCGGCTGTCCATCGACATGCACTCGAACGGGCCAGAAATAGTCGACCGCTTCCTCGCGGAAGCCGAATAAGCCCGTTGAGCCATCAAAGATCAACGGCCGCAGAGAACCTGAGCCGATGAACATTCGCCGCATGCAGTTAGACGTCGACAAGGCCATCGCTCGACCCGATCTGGTGGAGTTGGCCGCCGCGATCGACGGCGTCACCGGCGTGGAGGCATGCAACATCACTGTGTCGGAAATCGATCTGGAGACAGTCGGACTCCAAGTCACCGTGGAAGGCGGCTCCATCGACGCGAAACAGTTGATCCGGATGATAGAGAAGGCCGGTGCGGCAGTGCACAGCATCGACGAGATCGTGGTCGGAGATCGGATCGTCGAGCGCGTACCCAGAGCCCGGTGATCGTCGCGCGTGCGGTTGAAACTTTGAAAAAGGAAAACCTGCGCTCATCGGGCAGGTTCGTATTCGCGACTGCGCTGGGCGTCTCGGACGGCATTCTCAATGCGCTCACCCTGGCAGCCGCTGCGGTTCTGCGCGGCGGGGGCTTGAACCTCGGCATCAGCATCCGGGTCGGCATCGTCGCCTTCACATCGTCGGTGCTCACGGTCTTCGTCGCCGAATACACCCAGAACCGCAGTGAACTGATGCGCGCCGAGAAGCAGTTGATGTTCACCAAGTCTGGTCGGCTTGCGGCAACGGCCCTGGGGCGGCTGGTGTTCAGCGAATCAGCCGCCACAGCAGCGGTCGCGGGGTTGGCGAGTTTCGCCGGAGCCGCGCTGCCGTTGGTCATCGGCACGTTGCTTCCGGACGTGTAATGGGTTGCGGTTCTGGCTTCCGCGGTGATTCTGGGTGGTCTCGGCGCGGTGCTGGCCGGGCATGTCGGTGGTCGGCGGTCCGTCTGGGTGCTGGGCCTTGTCGGCACCGGCGTTGCCGGGACGCTGATCGGGCTGAAAGTCGACCTGGTGCCCTGACCTCGGATTCAAGGCCGGCGTTTCAGCGCAGCCGTGACGATGCCCGCGCAAGCGGCCGTTGGCGGGTGCGCCGGCGGCACGGGGTGCCGATACTTTCGTGGCCGGGCAGCCTGCGTGGACTACAAATGGGTCTGCTCGTGTGCCCAATCCATCACAGTCTGGTACTGGTCGGGGCAAAGTTCATGGGCGGCCGCCCCGATGATGACGCCGGCGTGCCGACGTCTGAAGCCCCCAGCGTCTTCGAGAACCGTCAAGACCTCGGGCACCGAGTCGCCTGCGCGCAACTTGTCACACACGGTGTACCCCCAGCTCAGAGCGTCCCGCGCCGACATGTGGCTGACCTGCGCCTTATCCAGGCGGGCGAGGTATTCCGACTCGTCGGCGAAGGCGGACGGCGAAAAGCAGGTCGCGGCCAATGCGAGTCCGGCAAACGCGGCTGAGAACTTCAACACTCGGCGAACCCCTTTCCCGTGGGGTTTCTAAGAGCTCGACAATCGTTTGATCAGTGCACCTTTGAGCTCACCGAATTCCCGCTCAGTGAGGTGACCGCCGTCGCGTAACTCGACGAGTTGACGCAGCTCGGCTGCTATCCCGGTCCCCGGAACGCCGGCCGGTTTCTGCGGCGAATCTGCTTGGTCACCGTGAGCGGTGATGGCCGCCAGGCGTTCCCGGCTGCCTGGACCGACGGCACCACCGAGCGCGCGACCCGTCATACTCGCCAGGGCCATCTCGCTGAACAGGTTTGCGGCGCCGGATTCTGCGACGGCCGGGGCCGCGCCAAGGCTGGTCGACACCAGCTGTGTCGCAACGAGTCTGGTTTCGGGCGCCGCGATGGCCCAGCCCTGCGGGACCGACAACGACCCGATCATGGGCGCGCGACCCAGGCCCGCGGTCACCGGCGAGGGAGCATATGCCGCGACGGACCCGGCCGGCGCAGGCCCCGGTCCGGTTGGTGACCCGAGCGCACCCCCGCGGATGATCCCGCGGGCCTCTTCCGAAGTCGCGAGGTCCTGCGTCGCTGCCAGGCCTCGGGTACCGACGCCCACCGATGCCGACGACGCCGACGCGCTCGTCGACGACGCGGCAGTACTGGTCACCGACGGAAACTCGAGCAGCGCTTTGGCGGGCGTCGAGCCGATCAAGGCTGTCAGCGCGGATCCCAAGGCCGGCAACGTCAGGCCGGATGCCGACGATGTCGACGCGGCAGGCGAAGCCAGCGATTGCAGTGCCTGCGGCAGTGCTGAGATGACCATCGACGCGTGGCTTCCCCCTGCAGTAGCGGCGACGGCCTGGCCGGCGAGCCCCCCGGGGATGGTGGTGGGCGGCGGAGAGGTGAAGGGACTCAACCGCGACGCCGCTGCCGAAGAGCTGGCGTAGCCATACATCGCGACCGCATCTTGGGCCCACATTTCACTGTAGAGCGCCTCGTTGGCCGCGATCGCCGACGTGTTCTGCCCCAACAGATTCGTCGCGATCAGTGCTGCGAGCTGTGCACGATTGGCTGCGATGAGCGGCGGCGGCACTGTCAGGGTGAACGCGGTGTCATAGGCCGTTGCGGCTGCCACCGCTTGCACAGCGGTCTCGTCGGCCGCCGCCGCGGTCGTGTTGAGCCACATCACATAAGGAGCCGCGGCACGTGCCATCGACGACGATGCGGGGCCCAACCACACTCCGCTGGTGAGCCCGGCAATCACCGATTCGAACGACCGCGCCGCAGAGCGCAACTCAGTCGCGAGGCCGGCCCAGTGGGCGGCAGAAGTGACCAGCGAGGCAGCACCCGGCCCGGAATACATTCGGGCGGAATTGATCTCCGGCGGTAGCATTCCAAAGTTTATGGTCATTATTTCCTATGCCTACCGTATCTTCAGCTCCGACGTTTGCGTGTTGACCCAGAAACCACGCTTTGGCGCCGAACGTGCACCGCGGGCGTCTTCCGGCAAGGCGGCGCTGTCCAGAGTTGGATGGCGACCCGGTCGCCATCGTCGGCCTGCCGGAAGCCGTCCACTGGACTCAGCTGATTCCAGCACACTGTTCGTTGCCTCACCCGTTGCAGAGACGGATCCGGCTGTGCCAACTCCGCGGTCAACGCGCGTAATGGCCGCACCGCGTGCTCGGCAAACAGCACCGACCGCTGCTCCATGCTCCGCCCGGGCGCGGAATCGACGCCACCGGCGCGAGGGTGGCCGGCCATCGGAACTCATTCGACACCTCCATCAGCCGTGGACGCCGTCAAGCCGGGTATGCCATATTTACCAATATCTTTCGCGTCGCAGCGTCGTTTGCCGACGGCGCACCATCGCTATAGCGCCGTCGACCGCAGTGCTCTGTTACCCAGGTCTACCACAGTATTCGCCAGATTCGGACAGTCCGGGCAAGCGGATACCACCGAACACACCGGGAATCGGAAGCCGTTGCCTGAGCATGGGAGATCCGCCGCCAACTCGATCCCATCGCCCGACTGACGCGCAGGACGGCTGCGACCGCAGCCCAGCTGTCGGCTTTCGACCACATATTCCATGCCGACTCGGCTTCCGCGGCAACGAAGACCGTCGGCACCCGACGCGCGGTCACCGACGTATGCGATGCTGACAAAGCCACCCGAAAGCCACCCGAAAGCCACCCGGACGTCACCACGGAGTTTTGCGGAGGGGTCATCGTCGAATCGTCGCTAGCCTGGTTGCTCTCACCGCTGCCGGTGCAGACCTTCCTCGACGACATCTGGGGAGCCACGCGCTACCACGTCAAGCGGGACTGCCCGGGCTACTTCGACGGCCTGCTGCCCGGCCCCCCGGTGGTCGAGGGGCTCCTCGATCACCTTCGGGCGGAGCCGTCGGTGCTGCGCCTGGTCAAGGGCGAGGAGAACAGGGACCCCCACACCTACCGGCGCCCCGACGGCAGCCTGGATCCCGCCGGTGTCCGCGACGGCCACGCCGCCGGTTACACGATCGTCGCCGACAACCTCGAGCGCTACGTGCGCACGCTCGGGTCGCTGGCCCACGCGATCGAGGTGGAACTGAACTTCCCGACCCAGGTCAACGGCTACGTCACGCCGCCCGAATCGCGGGGATTCGTCCCGCATTACGACCACCACGACGTGTTGATCCTGCAGGTCCAGGGGTCCAAGGCCTGGGATCTCTACGGCGACGCGCCGGTGCCGCCGCACGAGATGCAGCAGCGCAAGGCGGTCGCCGCGGACGACCTGCCGCCGCCGGCCCGCCTGCGCATGGACGCCGGGGACACGCTGTACCTGCCGCGCGGACAGATCCACGCGGCACAGACGCGCTCCGAGACCTCCGTGCACTTGACCGTCGGAATCCACGCGCCGACCGTGCTCACGCTGATCACCCATGCGCTGCACATGCTCAGCTTCCGCGACGACCGTATCCACGACCGGCTCCCGCCGCGGCATCTGCGCGACGCCGACGTGCGCGCGAGCCTGGGTGCCCTCGTGCGCGACATCGTCGCGGGCCCGGACGTCGTCCCCGAAGGGCTCGGCGCGATGGAGGACCTTCTCGTCCGGCGCGGCCGGTGCCCACCGGTCGGACAGGGCGCGACCGCCGCCGGGATCGACGGACACACGCGGGTGGTGAGGCATCAACCGCTCTACTCGCGGGTGCTGACCGGCGCCGGCGGCGTCGCCCTGCAGTTCGCCCAGCTGCTGATCAGCGTCGGCGCCGACCACGAAGCCGCCCTGCGGTACCTGGCCGACAGCACCGGGCCGTTCCAGGTCGGCGACCTGCCCGGACTCACCGCGGCGCAGCAAACGGAGCTCGCACGCACGCTGATCGTGACCGGATTCCTCGTCCGCCAACCCGACGACTGACTCGGAGCCGAAAACCGCAGGCGCTCGAAGGCACCGGCTACCGGTCCCGCAAATGCGGAGCCAATTACATAGATAAGTCGATATTGCGGATTTGCTCGGGCAGGGGCAAGATCGGCTCAGTGACGGTCACGCCGATCTGGATGGCCTCGCCGCCGGAAGTGCACTCGGCGCTGTTGAGCGGCGGACCGGGGCCGGTGTCGTTGATCGCGGCAGCCGCGGCGTGGCACTCGCTCAGCGCCGAATACGCCTCGGCGGCCGACGAACTCGGCGCCGCGCTGGCGGCGGTGCAGGCCGGGGCGTGGCAGGGTCCCAGCGCGGAGTCCTACGTGGCCGCGCACGTGCCGTACCTGGCGTGGTTGCTGCAGGCCAGTGCCGACAGCGCGGCGGCGGCCGCCAAGCACGAGGCCGCGGCCGCGGCCTACACCGCCGCCCTGACGGCCATGCCCTCCCTGGGCGAGCTGGCCGCCAACCACGCCGTCCACGCGGTCCTGGTGGCGACGAACTTCTTCGGTGTCAACGCCATTCCGATCGCGCTCAACGAGGCCGACTATGTGCGGATGTGGGTCCAGGCGGCCACCACCATGACGACCTACCAGGCGGTGTCGGACGCCGCGGTGGCGTCGACGCCGCACACCGCCCCGGCACCGCAGATACAGAAGTCCGCCGCCAACAGCTCTCCGTCGAACCAGGACAGCGGGCCACGGCCCAACCAGTTGAGCTGGTGGACGACCCGGGCCCAGGAGGTGGCCAACGCCATCGGGCAGGATTTGTCGGGGTTCCCGTCCAATCCGGCCGCGGCGATCACCCGCCTGGAGACCGATCCCCTACTGGTCAGCGAACTTCCGCACTGGGCGGGCGAAGCGGTCAACACCTTCGCGCCCCAGCTGCAGCAGTTGACCCAGGTGGTGGAGGGACTGGGCATCGCACCGCTGCCGGCCCCGGCGTTCGCCGGGCTGGCGGGGCTGGCCGGGCTGGCTCAGCCGGCCCCCGCCGCCCCGGCCGTCGTCGCCCCCGCGCCGGTGGGCGCGCCGGCCCCCACGACGCCGGCCCCGGTGGTCGGTGTGGCCTCGGCCGCCCCCACACCCGCCCCGGCGCCCGCTACTGTGCCGGCACCGACCCCCACACCCGGCGCGGCGCCGGCGCCGGCGCCGCCGCCGGCGCCGCCACCCACCGTCCACGCGTTCAGCCCCCCCTACGTGGTCGGCCCGCCCGGGGACGCTGCGGGTGCGCCGATGAGGGCCCGGTCCCCCGCCGCCGCCAGGGCGGCCGAACCCGCGGCCGCGGCGGCCGCGGCCGCGGACACGCCCGAACGGGTACGGCGACGCGGTCGGCCAGGAGCGCGGCTGATCGACCGCGGATTCCGCCACGAATACCCGGAATTGGAGTCCGCCGCCGCGGCGCTGGCGTCGGCTTCGGGCGCGGGCGCCATGGGATTCGCCGGCACCTCGCGGCGGGCCGACGCCGCCGAGGCGGCCGGACTGGCCACGCTGACCGGCGAGTCGCCGAGCGCCGGCCCGGACATGCCGATGCTGCCCAGCAGCTGGGATGCCAACGACTGACCCGGCGCCTGCGCCGGCCCGCGCGCTGCGGTGCTGGGGCGAAATGCGTTGCGGCGACGCGGCTTACGCCTGCCTAACGCGGCCTGCGTGCCGTACCTGCGTTAGGCTCACCGGTCGGGTTGGTACCGGGCCACCAGGGACCGCACGGTGTCCATGGCCGCCACGGCGCGCTCCTTGTCGACGGCCTGGATCGCCATCACCGGGACGTACTCGTCGTCGGGCAGGTCGATCCGCGCCCAGCGACTGCCCGGCGGAAACGACACGTCGACCACCTCCGGCCACGGGATCAGCCGATCGCCCAACAGGTTACGCACCGAGAGCCCGGCCGCGCCCACCCGCAGCCGCGGCCGCGCGAACAACAGCACGACGCCGCCGATGACCAGGCCCAGCGCCGCCATCGCGACCTGATCGGCCGTCTGGAAGATCACCCCGGTCGACCTGATCTTGAGCAGCAGGCCGACCGCGATGTGCGCCGCGGCGATCACGAACGCGGCGGCGTAGACGAAGGGCAGCGTGCGATGCGGGCGCAGTACGACGTCCCAGTCGTCGTGGTCGGGTGCGTCGGTCACGACCGGGCGCGCAGGTCACGCAGCGTCAGGGCGGTGGTCAGCGCGGCCGCGGTCGCCTGGGCGCCCTTGTCCTCCGACGAGGTGGGCAGCCCGGCTCGGTCGAGCGCCTGCGCCTCGGTGTTGGTGGTCAGCACCCCGTTGGCGATCGGGGTCGAGGCGTCCAGCGCGACCCGGGTCAACCCCTGGGTCACCGCGTCGCACACATAGTCGAAATGCGGTGTCTCACCACGGATCACGACTCCCAGAGCGATCACCGCGTCGTGGTTGCGGGCAAGCTCCTGGGCCACCACCGGGATCTCGATGGCCCCGGTCACGCGAACCACCGTCGGGCTGGCGATGCCGGAATCGGAGGCCACCTTGCGGGCCCCCGCCAGCAGCGCATCGCAGATCGTGCTGTGCCAGGTGCTGGCCACGATCGCCAGCCGCAGCTCCGACGCGTCGAGCGCCGGCACCTCCGGCACACCGGCTGCGGGGCTCACAAGCGACTCACAGAGCGCCACCGAATTCCCCCGGCAGATGCACGGATTCGTGGAAGTAGTCGTCGAGGCCGGCCAGGTCGTGGCCCATCCGGTCCCGCTTGGTCATCAGGTAGCGAATGTTCTCGGCGTTGGCCCGCACCGGCAGGGGGACCCGCTCGATGATGTGCAACCCGTACCCGTCCAGGCCGACCCGTTTGGCGGGATTGTTGGTCAGCAGCCGCATCGAGCGCACGCCGAGGTCGACCAGGATCTGCGCGCCGATGCCGTAATCCCTTGCATCGGCCGGCAACCCGAGTTTGAGGTTGGCGTCCACGGTGTCCTCGCCGGCGTCCTGCAGCTGGTAGGCCTGCAGCTTGTGCATCAGGCCGATGCCGCGGCCCTCGTGACCGCGCATGTAGAGCACCACACCCCGACCCTCGCGGGCGACCATGGCCATCGCGGCGTCGAGCTGTGGGCCGCAGTCGCAGCGGCGCGAGCCGAACACGTCGCCGGTCAGGCATTCGGAGTGCACGCGGACCAGCACGTCGTCGCCGTCGGCGTTGGGGCCGGCGATCTCGCCGCGGACCAGCGCCACGTGTTCGACGTCCTCGTAGATGCTGCTGTAGCCGATCGCGCGGAACTCTCCGTGCCGGGTGGGGATCCGGGCCTCGGCGATGCGTTCGATGTGCTTCTCGTGCTTGCGGCGCCACTCGATCAGGTCGGCGATCGTGATCAGCGCGAGGTTGTGCTCGTCGGCGAAGACCCGCAGCTCGTCGGTCTGGGCCATCGCGCCCTCGTCCTTCTGGCTGACGATCTCGCAGATCGCGCCGGCGGGCCGCAGGCCGGCCATCCGGGCGAGGTCGACGGCGGCCTCCGTGTGGCCGGGCCGCCGCAACACGCCACCATCCTTGGCGCGCAACGGGACAACGTGTCCCGGGCGGGTGAAGTCGGTGGCGGCGCTGTCCGGGTCGGCCAGCAGCCGCATGGTGGTGGCCCTATCCGATGCCGAAATCCCGGTTCCGACACCGTTTTTCGCGTCGACGGTGACGGTATAGGCCGTCCCGTGCTTGTCCTGGTTCACCGCGTACATCGGCAACAGGCCGAGCCGGTCGCAGATCGCGCCGTCCAACGGCACGCACAGGTAGCCCGAGGTGTAGCGGACCATGAACGCCACCAGCTCCGGAGTCGCCTTCTCGGCGGCGAAGATCAGGTCGCCCTCGTTCTCGCGGTCCTCGTCGTCGATGACGACGACGGCCTTGCCGGCCGCAATGTCGGCTACCGCCCTTTCGACGGAGTCCAACCTCGTCATCGCTGCTACCTTGCTGTCGTGCGGCCCCATGAGGAGCCCTATTCTTGCATTCAGTATGAACCACCGCGCGCGCGTCGTTGTTGCGGCGGTTTGATCAGCGGGTCCGTCCCTACCTGGACATCAACCGCTCGACGTACTTGGCGATGACGTCGGCCTCGAGGTTGACCCGCGCCCCCACCGGTGCGCGGCCCAACGTGGTCAGGTCGCGGGTCGTGGGGATGAGGGACACCTCGAACCAGTCCTGCGGTTGGGCGCCCAGGCCCGAGACCGTCAGGGAGATTCCGTCGACGGTGATCGACCCCTTCTCGACGACATAGCGGGCCACCGCCGCGGGCACCGCGATCCGGACCACCTCCCAGTGCTCGGAGGGGGCGCGCGCCACCACCTGCCCGGTGCCGTCGACATGTCCCTGCACGATGTGGCCGCCGAGCCGGCTGCCCAGGGCGGCGGCCCGCTCCAGGTTGACGCGGCTGCCCACCTCGAGTTCGCCCAGATTGGAGCGGTTCAGGGATTCGGCCATCACGTCGGCGGTGAACTGGCCGTCGGCCAGCAGCTCGGCGACCGTCAGGCACACGCCGTTGACGGCGATCGAGTCGCCGTGCCCGGCGTCGGCGGTGACGACGGGCCCGCGGATGGTCAGGCGCGCGGCGTCGGACAGGACGTCCCGGCCGGTCACCTCCCCGAGTTCCTCGACAATTCCGGTGAACATCGCCCCAGGCTAATGACTGGGGACGCGAGCCCACACCCGACTGGTGCACCGGCCGCGACACCGCCACCCTCTACGATGCAGGGTATGCAGACCCGCCGCCTGTTGGCCGTCCTCGCATCCCTGAGCATCACCGCCGCCCTGATCGCCGGCTGTTCGTCGGGATCCAAGCCGAGCGGCGGGCCACTGCCGGACGCGAACACCCTGATCAAGCAGTCCGCGCAGACCACCAGGAACGTCAAGAGCGCCCACCTGGTGCTGACCGTGACCGGCAAGGTCCCGGGGATGCCGATCAAGAACCTGACCGGTGACCTCACCACCACGCCGGCGACCGCCGCCAGCGGAAACACGACGATTACGCTCGGCGGCTCGGACATCAATGCCGACTTCATCGTCGTCGACGGGACCCTGTACGCCACGCTGACGCCCAACAAGTGGAGCGATTTCGGCAAGGCCTCCGACATCTACGACGTCTCGGTGATCCTCAACCCGGACTCCGGCCTGGCCAACGCGCTGTCGAACTTCAGCGACGCCAAGGCCGAGGGCCGCGACACCATCGACGGGCAGACCACGATCCGGATCAGCGGCAACGTCACAGCCGACGCGGTCAACAAGATCGCACCGCCGTTCGGCGCGTCGGGCCCGGTCCCGGCGACGGTCTGGATCCAGGAGAACGGCGACCACCAGCTGGTGCGGGCCAACCTGCAGAAGAGCAAGGGCAACGCGGTGCAGATGACGTTATCCAAGTGGGGCGAGACCGTTCAGGTCAGCAAGCCCCCGGTGAGCTCATGAGCACGGCGGCCGGGCGCCGGATCGCGATCGGCGCGGGCAGCCTGGCGGTGTTGCTGGGCGCCCTGGACACCTATGTCGTGGTCACCATCATGCGCGACATCATGCGTGACGTCGGCATCCCCATCAACCAGCTGCAGCGCATCACCTGGATCGTCACGATGTACCTGCTGGGCTACATCGCCGCCATGCCGCTGCTGGGGCGTGCGTCCGACCGGTTCGGCCGCAAGCTGCTGCTGCAGGTCAGCCTGGCGCTGTTCATCGTCGGCTCGGTCGTCACGGCGCTGGCGGGGCATTTCGGCGACTTCCACATGCTGATCGCCGGCCGCACCATCCAGGGCGTGGCCAGCGGTGCGCTGCTGCCCGTCACGCTGGCGCTGGGCGCCGACCTGTGGGCGGAGCGCAACCGCGCAGGCGTGCTGGGCGGTATCGGCGCAGCCCAGGAACTCGGCAGCGTGCTGGGCCCCCTCTACGGCATCTTCATCGTCTGGTTGTTCCACGACTGGCGCTACGTGTTCTGGATCAACGTGCCGCTGACCCTGATCGCGATGGTGCTGATCCAGTTCAGCCTGCCGTCGCGCAAACGCACCGAGGCGCCGGAGAAGATCGACCTGGTCGGCGGCGTGCTGCTCGCGCTTGCGCTCGGCCTTGCGGTCATCGGGCTGTACAACCCCCAACCCGACGGCCTGCACGTGTTGCCGAGCTACGGGTTACCCCTGGTGATCGCGGCGGTCGTGGCCGCGGTGGCGTTCCTGGCCTGGGAACGTTTCTCGCGCACCCGCCTGATCGATCCCGCCGGCGTGCACTTCCGGCCGTTCCTGGCGTCACTGGGCGCGTGGGTGACCGCAGGTGCCGCGCTGATGGTGACCCTGGTCAACGTGGAACTGTTCGGTCAGGGCGTGCTGCAGATGGACCAGAACCAGGCGGCCGGGTTGCTGCTGTGGTTTTTGATCGCGCTGCCGATCGGGGCGGTGCTGGGCGGCTGGATCTCCACCCGGACCGGCGACCGGGCCATCGCGTTCCTGGGGCTGCTCATCGCCGCCTACGGCTACTGGCTGATCCACTACTGGCGCCAGGACGTGATGGAGCAGCGGCACGACATCCTCGGCCTGTTCAGCGTGCCCGCGCTGCACGCCGACCTGCTGGTGGCCGGCCTGGGTCTCGGCCTGGTGATCGGACCGCTCACCTCGGCGGCCCTGCGCGTCGTGCCGCCCACCCAGCACGGCATCGCCTCCTCGGCGGTGGTGGTGGCCCGGATGACGGGCATGCTGATCGGCGTCGCCGCACTGAGCGCGTGGGGCCTGTACCGGTTCAACCAGATCGTGGCGGGGCTGACGGCCAAGATCCCGCCCGACGCCACCCTGATCGAACGGGTCGCCGCGCAGGCCACCCTGTACCTGAAGGCGTTCGCGATGATGTACGGCGACATCTTCCAGGTCACCGCGTTCATCTGCGTCGTGGGCGCGCTGCTGGGCCTGCTGGTCGGCGGCCGCACCGAGCACGCCGAGGAACCCGCGGTCAGCGAGGAACAGGCCGTCGCCCCCACCAAGGGTTAGCCCGGTCAGTCGCCGCGCGGCACCAGACTCAGCAGCAGATCGGGTCCGGCCCGGTCGATCCCGTCGAACTGCCAGCGCAGCGCCCGCGCGATGCTCGGCACCCCCACGTCGTCGACCGCGGTGACGGGGCCACCCAGCAGGATCGGCGCCAGGTAGACGAGGATCCGATTGACCAGCCCGGCCCGCAGGAACGCGCCGGCCAGCGTGGGGCCCCCCTCCAGCAGCACGTCGGTGCGGTCCGAAACCGCCTTGAGCACCTCCATGGGGTCATGGGTGCGAATCAGCATGGTGCGCGAGTCGTCGTTGAGCACCTTCGCCGCCGACGGCAGGTCGCGCATGCCCACCACCACCCGCAGCGGTTGCTGCCGCGCCAGCGAGCCGTCGGGGGCCCGCGCGGTGAGCGCGGGGTCGTCGGCCAGCACCGTGCCGGTACCGACCACGATCGTGTCGGCGGTGGCGCGGCGGCGATGCAGGTCCAGGCGCGAGGCGTCGCTGGAGATCCACCGGCTCGTTCCGTCGGCGGCGGCGCTGCGCCCGTCGACGCTGCTCGCGTACTTCCACGTCACGTGCGGCAACCCGGTGCGCTGCTTGTAGAGCCATTCGCGCAGCGGCCCGCCCGCAACCTGATCGGCCAGCACGCCGGACTGCACCTGCACGCCGGCCGCCTGCAGCCGGCCCGCACCACCCCCCGCGATCCCGTTCGGATCGGTGACCGCGTAGACGACCGCGCCCACCCGCGCCTCGACGAGGGCGTTCACGCACGGCGGGGTCTTCCCGAAGTGGTTGCACGGCTCGAGCGTCACCACGGCGATGCCGCCGGCCGCCAGTCCGCCGGCCCGGCGCAACGCCACCACCTCGGCGTGGTCGCCGCCGGCCGGCTCGGTCGCGCCGGCGCCGACGACATGGCCCTCGCGGTCGATGATCACGGCCCCGACCGGCGGGTTCGGGTAGGTGTTGCCCTTGACCAGGTAGGACTGCTCGATGGCCAGCCGCATGGCCTCGTCGAGGTTCTTGACCTGTTCGCCGCTCATGAGCTCTTCGCCGCGCGCAGGTGCCGGGACGCCGCGCCGGCCTGCTGCCGCAGCGCCTCCAGCGCGGCCTCCGGGTCGTCCGCGCCGTACACCGCCGAACCCGCGACGAAGCAGTCGACGCCGGCCTCGGCGGCCTGCTCGATCGTGTCCTCGTTGATGCCGCCGTCGATCTCGAGCAAGATCGTCAACTCCCCCGCGTCGACCATCTTGCGCACCGCGCGCACCTTCCCGAGCACCTCGGGAATGAACCGCTGCCCGCCGAACCCCGGCTCCACCGACATGATGAGCAGGGTGTCGAAGTGCGGCAGGATCTCCAGGTAGGGGTCCAGCGGGGTTTTCGGCTTCACGCCGATGCCCGCCCTGGCGCCGGCGGCGCGGATGTCGCGGGCCACCCCGACCGGATTGTCGGTGGCCTCGGCGTGGAACGTGACGTTGTATGCACCGGCTTCGGCGTACGGGGGCGCCCAGCGATCGGGATTGTCGATCATCAGGTGGCAGTCCATCGGAATGGTCGTGGCGGCCAGCAGGTGTTCCACGACCGGCAGGCCGATCGTGAGGTTCGGCACGAAGTGGTTGTCCATCACGTCGACGTGCAACCAGTCGGCGCCCGGCACGGCGGCCGCCTCGTCGGCGAGCCGGGCGAAATCAGCGGCCAGGATCGACGGCGCGATCCAGGGCCTTTCGGACGGTCCCGTGAAGCGAGGCATGAGCGACAGGTTACGCAGCCTCGCGCCCGCTCTCACGTCAGGCCGCGCTACCCCGCGCCGCGGCGCAGCGCGGCCGCGGCCGGGTTGTCGTGTCGCGGTCGCGCTACCCCGCATCGCGGCGCAGCGCGGCCGCGAACATCGCGTCGGTGCCGTGCCGGTGCGGCCAGAGCTGCACATGGGGGCCGTCCCCCAGCCCGCTGACGGGCTCGAACAGCGGCCGGGCGTCCACCGCGCTCACCGGATGACGGCGCAGCGCGTCGGCGACCACGCCCACGGTTTCGGCCAGGTGCGGCGAACACGTCGCATACAGGACCACGCCGCCGGGGCGGGTCAGCGCGATCGCGGCGGCCAGCAGCTCGCGCTGCAGCTTGGCCAGGACCGGCACGTCGGCCGGCTGCCGCCGCCACCGCGCCTCCGGGCGGCGCCGCAGGGCACCCAGCCCGGTGCAGGGCGCGTCGAGGAGCACCCGGTCGAAGCCCGGCTCGAGCCCGCTCTCCCGCCCGTCGGCCCGCACCACATCCACCGGCAGGCCGCGGGTGTTCTCGACGACCAGGTCGGCGCGCCGCGGCGACGGCTCCACCGCCGTCACGCGGGCCCCCGCCCCGGAGGCGCCCAACGCGGCCAGCAGCGCCGTCTTGCCGCCCGGCCCCGCGCACAGGTCCAGCCACCGGCCGGTGTCACCGTCGACCGGCGCCAGCGTCAGCGCGCGGGCCACCAGCTGGCTGCCCTCGTCCTGGACCAGCGCGACGCCCTCGCGCACCGGCGCCAGCCCGCCGGGGTCCCCGCCCGGCAGATACACCGCGTACGGCGAGTACCGCCCGACGGTGCCGCCCACCGCCTCGGCGAGCTCGGCGGCGGTCAGCACCCCGGGGCGGGCCGCCAGGTGCACCTGGGGCCGTTCGTCGTCGCTGGCCAGCACCGCGTCGAGTTCCCCGGCGGCCGCGCCCAGCGCGTCGGCGAAGGCCTGCGCGATCCAGCGGGGGTGCGCGTGCACGAACGCGGCATGCCCGACCGGATCCTTGGCCGGGTCGGGAGCCAGCTCGTCGGTCCAGGACTTCTCGTCGCGGCCGGAGATGGTGCGCAGCACGGCGTTGACGAAACCCGCTCGCGGGGAATCGAATTCGATGCCCGCCTGCTCGACGGTGGTGGACACCGCGGCGTGCGCGTCGACGCGGGTGCGCAGCAGCTGATAGGCGCCGAGGCGCAGCAGGTCGAGCAGCACCGGATCGATCGCGTCCGGCGAACGCCCGGCCGCCGCGCCGATGATCGCGTCTAGCAGGCCCCGGCTGCGGCAGGTGCCGTAGGTCAGCTCGGTGGCGAACGCGGCGTCGCGCCCGGTGATACCGCGTTCCCGCAGCAGCGCGGGCAGGGCCAGGTTCGCGTACGCGTCGCGCCGGCTCACCGCGCGCAACACCTCGAAAGCGGCGGCACGCGCCGGGTCCAGCGGCCGGCGGCGTGGCCGGCGCCGTTGCGGGGGCGGGCTCATGACGCCCGCGCGGCGGGCTCGAGATGGGCTCCCCGCGCCCAGTCGACCGCGTCCATGAGTTTCTTGCCGGGCGGCTGAATCCGGCCGAGCCGCACCGGCTCGGTGCCGGTACCGATCCAGACACTTTTACGGTCGACGTGAATGACGCCCGGCGACAACGGTTTCGGCGCGTCGCCGGCGAGGAACACCGGACCGAGTTTGATGCGCAGGTCGCCGACCAGCGTCCAGGCGCCCGGGCTGGGTGTGACGGCGCGGATGCGCCGCTCCACCACCGGCGCCGGCAGATCCCAGCGCACCCGGGCCTGCTCGACGGTGATCTTCGGCGCCAGGCTGACCCCCTCGGCCGGCTGCGGCCGCGGCGTCAGCGTTCCGTCGGCGATGCCGTCCAGCGTCGCCGACAGCAGCGACGCACCCGACAGGGCGAGGCGTTCGAGCAAGTCCCCGGCGGTGTCGGCCGGCCGGATCGTCTCGGTGACGACACCGTAGATCGGCCCGGAATCCAGGCTCGGCTCGATCCGAAAGGTGGTCGCGCCGGTGATGGCGTCGCCCGCGGCGATCGCGGCCTGCACCGGCGCCGCGCCGCGCCACGCGGGCAACAGGGAGAAGTGCAGGTTGACCCACCCGTGCGCGGGCACCGCGAGCAGGTCCTCGCGCAGCAGCGCGCCGTAGGCCACCACCGGGCAACACTCCGGCGCCAGCTCGGCCAGCTCGGCGACGAACTCCGCGGAGTTGGGCCGCGCGGGCCGCAGCACCGGGATGCCCCGGTCCAGCGCCTCGCGGGCCACCGGCGAGGGTTCCGGTTTGCCGCGCCGGCCGGACGCGGCGTCGGGCCGGGTCAGCACGGCGGCCACCTCGTGCCGGGGTGAGTCGAGGAGGCGGCGCAGCGCGGGCAGCGCGGGTTCGGGGGTGCCGGCGAAGACGAGGCGCACGCGCACAGTGTAGGGAAGAACACCCCGGCGCTTTCACTTGCGCGCGTAGACTATTTCCGAGGCATACTATTTCTAGCGGTTAGCGTCAACCGGCATGACCGCACTGCGGTGCTAGCGACGACGAAGTCGAGTACGCAGCCCTTTCCTTAACCCGAAGTTACTGCTGCTTTGGTAGGGGTTTTCCTGGTTTGAGCTGGGGTTTTGGCGGGTTTGGTGGTGTGGTGTTTGTCTACCTGGCTATGCGGCGATGGTGAGGGGGATGGTGGCTTCGATGAGGTCGAATGCGCGGCGTTGTTCGGGGGTGGGGTCGGCGAGTTTGTCGATCTCGATGTCGGTGTTGTGGTAGCGGATCCTGTTGCGGGTCAAAGTCTTGAGGTGTTGGAGTAAGCCAGCGAAACTCCGTAAGGGGTGGCCGTGGGCGTCTTGTTTGGTGGCGGCTTTAGCCGCGGCGTCGGTGCTGCGCTGTGCGGGGGCTACGGGATTGTCCCGGACCGGCGGGTTTTCGTCGGTGAATGTTAGTGGCGCCCAGGCTTTACGCAGGTGCCAGAGCAGGTAGCGGGCCAGCATGCAGATCAGCAGATGGGCTTTGACGCGGTCTTGCAGCCGGTGGCGGATGGGGCGCACTTGCAGGTCGTCGGTTTTGATGCTGCGGAAGTCACGTTCGATGTTGGCCAGGTTTTTGTAGGATTCCACCACCTGGGCTGGGGTCAGTTCCGTGGCGTCGACGCTGGTGCGGATCACGTAGATGCCATCGAGGGCGGCTTCAGCATCGATGTTGTGTTGGTTGCGGTGGTAGGTGAAACCGCTGTCGGTGATGGTGGTGTGGAAATGCTTGGCCATCTTGTATTTTCCCAACACCTTGCCCACCGCCTTGCCGATGTCAGCGGCCCCGGCGAGCCGGCCGGCTGCCACCCGCTTGGTGAGGGGTTCTAGCAGTTTCTCGGTCGCGGCCAACAGCTGGGTACGTTTGCGGGCACGCTGGTCAGCCAATGCCGGGTTGCGGCAGGCGATCAGGCGTTCACCGGGATAGTCGGGGTGAGCGATCTCGACCAGGTCCTGCTGATCGAACAGGCTCATCTGCAAGGGTCCTTGGTCGGCGGCCAGCGCGGCGATCGCCGGGTTGCGCAAAGCGGTGATCCACCCGAAACTCGCACCCGCTTCGTTGAGTTCACGCAGGGCGTTGATGCGGGCGGTGGTGATCATGCCCCGATCACCGACCATCACCAGATCATCGAGTTTGAACGTGTCTTGCAGATCGGCCACGATCTTGGTGAACGCTGTGGGGTCAGCGGTGTTGCCGGGGAACACCCGCACCGCCACCGGACGGCCCTCCCGGTCACCGAGCACCCCGAAGTTGATCTGCGGCAACCCTTTTTTGCCGTCCCGGGAATACCCGCGTGCCGCCAGCTCGCAGTGGCTGCCGGTCATCCACGTGCTCGACAGGTCGAACAACGCCATCTTCGAGGGGTTGACGCGCGGGTCAAGGTGTTTGGCGGCCAATTTCTTTTCGATCCCGTCTTGGCGCCCGACCAGCCAGTCCATCGCGGCGTAGATCTCGTCGGTGGACGCGCCAGCGATACCCAGATCAGCACCCAAGGTGGTGTCAGCCCACCACGACACAGTGTCCAGCTTGGACGCCGGCCGAACCACCCGGGAGATGATCAACCCCAACACCAGATCCCGTGACCGGCATGCCGGACCCAGCAGGGCGGACATACCCACCTTGGCCGCCATCGCCGCCACCGCCGCCACATCCCCATGCGGCAAGCTACGGACGGTGTCGAACTCCGAGCCCGCCGCCACCAGTGTTTGGCCTTTCAAGGTGGCCTCGATCGCGGCGATCGTCTCCGCGGGCAACATCGACAGGTTGGCCACCGTCTCGTTGCGGACCTTAGCGCCGTCACGGAACGTGCGGCGTAGATACACCGATTCGTAATCACGCTGCTGGCCTTGCTTATTCACATGAGACCGCCGAACTTTGACTACGTGAACTTTCCCACTACCGCGCGACATAATCAGCAATATAGCTGATCACGGTCCACTTACCAGGTGCGACACACCAGTATTTTGACTACATTCAAAATGTCAAACAGCCCAATACCGCATGTCAAGCCACCAAACCACCTCAAAACCCGCAGTAACTTCGGCTTAACTCTGAAGGAGGTCTGATGACTCTCGACACCACCA
Source organism: Mycobacterium cajalii (assembly GCF_045809005.2). Classification (NCBI taxonomy): domain Bacteria; kingdom Bacillati; phylum Actinomycetota; class Actinomycetes; order Mycobacteriales; family Mycobacteriaceae; genus Mycobacterium; species Mycobacterium cajalii. Next base: position 2,395,063 of record NZ_CM141436.1, on the reverse strand, counting down.
TCCCCAATGACCACGCACTGGCGTCCACGCACCGGGCGATCTGGGCCCTGGGCGACTACGCCCTGATGGCCGAGGAGGTCATGGCCCCGCTGGGCCCCGTCCTGGTCGCCGCGACCGGTCTGGGACCGGGCGTCCGTGTCCTCGACGTCGCGGCCGGCGCGGGCAACATCTCGCTGCCCGCCGCCAAGTCCGGCGCCGCGGTCATGTCCACCGACCTGACCCCCGAGTTGTTGCAGCGGTCCCAGGCCATAGCCGCCGCCCAGGGCCTCACGCTGGACTATCGCGAGGCCAACGCGCACGCGCTGCCCTTCGGTGACAGCACCTTCGACGCGGTGATCTCGGCGATCGGCGTGCAGTTCGCGCCGCAGCATCAGCGCGCCGCCGACGAAATGGTCCGCGTCTGCCGGCCCGGCGGAAAGATCGGCGTCATCAGCTGGACCCCCGAAGGCTTCTTCGGCCGGATGCTGGCCACGATCAGGCCATACCGGCCGTGCCTGTCGCCGGCGGTGTTCCCCGCCGCGCTGTGGGGACGGGAACGCTACGTCGGCGGGCTGCTCGGCGACCGCGTGCAGGGCGTCACGGCGACGCGCGGACTGCTGGAGGTCAGGCGATTCACCAGTGCCGAGTCGGTGCACGACTACTTCAAGAACCACTACGGCCCGACGATCGAGGCCTACGCCAACATCGGGCACAACCTGGTGCTGACCGAGGAACTCGACGCCCAGCTCGTCGAACTGGCACGGCAATACCTCGCCGACGGCGCGATGCAGTGGGAGTACCTGCTGGTCACCGCCGAAAAGCGCTGAGTCGCGGCGGTTCGTCCTACAGGTCGATCTCGATGTCGAGGTGGGCGTCGGGCTCCCCGCCGGCCGCGGTGAAGGCCGTCAGGGCCCGGACCAGGCCGTGGCGCTCCGGGGGCGGCATCTTCTCCACGATGGCGGCGATCTCGGCGCGCCGGTAGGCGGTGACCCGGCGCACGACCTCGCGTCCACGCTTGGTCAGCGCGGCCAGCAGCTCGCGCCGCGACGTCGGGTGCGGCAGCCGGTCGATGAGCCCCGCGGCGACGAGCCGGTCGACCATCCGGCCGGTGGCCGACGGTTGCACGCCGAGCAGGCCGGCCAGCGTGGCCAGATTGACCGGGCCCCGGTTGGACAGGATCACCAGGGCGCGGAACTGCGAGATGGTGATGGTCTCGTCGACGCGCCCGATCGATCGGGCCGATATGGCCACCAGGAGGCGAGACGCCGTCAGCAACGCGTCGGTGATCACATCCAGTGACTCTTCGGCGGTCGTCATGTCGTCTTGTGCCATCGTGCCACCCTCTTCCGACTGTTCCTACGGGCCGCCGCGGGCTGAAGAAATAGAAGTGTAACAGCCCCCCACTATCGTCCCCACGCATTGTTGCCTAATCGAACTATCACCCTGGGACATTATTTGCGCTAGCCGATGTGCAGCGGGTCGATCTGCACCCGCACCGGCTCGTGGGTTTGCCGGGCACTGAGCACCCCGACGCCGCGGCGCAGGCTCGCCGCCAGCTGCAGGCCCTGCTCGCGGGGCACCCGCACCAGCATCCTGGTCACCGGCGCGTCGGCGGCGGTGCCCGCGGGGCGGCGCACACCGGGCGGCAGCTCAACCGGGCCGAGCAAATCGGCCCCCGCGGGCAGGCGGGCCTCGTCGAGCAACGCCGCGACCGCGCCCGGTGCGCCGTCGATCGCGGCCATGTGCACGCTGGGCGGCAGACCGACTTCGGCCCTGGCCGTGAGCTCGGTCTCGGCGTGGCCGACCGGATCCCAGCGAATCAGCGACTGCACCGTCGGGATGGACGACTCGGCGACCACCGCCACCACTCCGCCGTCGCCGCGGGCGCGCACCAGCGCGGCGGCCGTCATCCAGCGCCACAGGGCGTCCTCCGCGGCGCGCAGGTCCTGCCGGCCCAGCAACGCCCAGGTGTCGAGCAGCAGCGCCGCCCCGTAGCCACCGGGTGCGACGGGTTCGGCGCCCGGGGTGGCCACGACGAGGGCCGGGCCGGCGCCGATCTCCGCCACGATCGCGTCGCCGGCCGAGGTGACGACCGGCGTGCCGGCGAAGGCGCGGCCGAGTTCCTCGGCGGTGCGCCGCGCGCCGATCACCACCGCGCGCACCGAGACCGAGCCGCACCGCGCGCACCGCAGCGCGGACTCGGCGCGGCCGCACCAGCGGCACACGGCAGTCGGCCCGACTTGCTGCCATGGCTCCCCCGCTGACTCCGCCAGGGACAGCGGGCCGGTGCAGTGCCGGCACCGGGCGATGGCGCGGCAGCGGCCACAGGCCAGCGAGGGGACGTAACCCCGCCGCGGCACCTGTACCAGCACCGGAGCGCCGGCCTGCAGCGCCGAGCGGGCGGCGCGCAGCGCCACCGAGGGAATGCGCGCGGTGCGTGCCGCGGGGTCGCGTTCGTCCTGGTAGCCGGTGTCGTCGAGGGCGACCACCCGCGGGGTGCGGGCCCGCACCACCGGCCGCGCCGCCACGACGTCGTGCGCCCACCCGCTGCGCACCAGCGCGTGGGCTTCGGCGGTGCGGGCGTAGCCGCCGATCAGCGCCGCGCAACGCGCCTGGTGGGCCCGCAACATCGCCACCTCGCGGGCGTGCGGGTAGGGCGCGCGCGGTTCGGCGAGGCTGTCGTCGGCGTCGGCCCACACCATGACCAGGCCCAGGTCGCTCAGCGGCGCGAACACCGCGCTGCGGGTGCCGATCACCAGCCGCGCGGTGCCCCGCAACGCCGCCAGCCAGCGCCGGTACCGGGCGGCCGGCCCCAGGCCCGCCGACAGTGCCACCACGCTGGCCTCGTCGACCAGGGCCGTCGCGGCCGCCCAGAGCGCGTCCAGATCCCGCTGGTCGGGGACGATGGCCAGCACCGCCCGGCCGGCGCGGACGCTCTGCGCGGCGGCCTCGGCGAATCGGTCCGCCCACGCCTCCCCCGGGAGCGCCTGCCACACCGCACGGGCGGCACGCGCCTCGCCCAGGGCACCCAGGAACTGCGCGCCGCGGCCGTAGGTGTCCCAGCCCGACGGGTCGACCGGCGCCGGCGCGGCGGGGGCGGCCCGGAGTTCGCGGGCCTCCCGTTCCACCCGGGCGTGGCGCGCCGGCACCGCCAGCCGCAACACGTCCGGCCGGGTGCCGGCGTAGCGGGCGGCCACGGCGTCGACCAGACGACGGGTCTCGGGGGTGAGCACCTGTTCGGGAGACACCACCCGATCGAGCCAGCCGAGCTTGCCCGCGTGATCGGTGTCGTTGCGGCGCTCCAGCACGAACCCGTCGACCAGCCGCCCGTGGAACCGCACCCGAACCCGCACCCCGGGCTGGGCGTCGTCGGACTGCTCGGCCGACACCAGGTAGTCGAACTCGCGATCCAGGTGCGGCACCGACAACATCGGCAGCACCCGGGCGATCGGCTCCACCTGGACGGGCGTGCGCGCGCTCGGGGTCACGGGCCGCTCATGCCCTGAGAAGCGTTGCTAGTCAGCGCGTTCGGTGGGCCAGTCGACGACCTCGGCGTCGCCGGTCCAGGTGTCGGCGGCTTCCTCCCGGCCGAAGAAGAACCCCGCGCTGAGCAAGATCTCCGCCGCGGCGTAGGACCACCAGACCGGCACCGCCACCGCCTCGTTGTGCAGGACGAAACGGCCGATCCCGATCATCGAGTCCGACGCGGCAAAACACAGCGCCCCCACCGCGGCCCAGATCGTGGGCAGCCGCGCGAACTGCGCCGTGCACACCATCGCGGTCAGGACGAGGATGTAGACCGTCACCGGGAGCTGCAGGTCGTCGCGGCTCAGGTGCGGCCAGAACCACGCCAGCAGCACCAGCGTCGTCAGGCCGACCAGGACCGCGACGGCGATGCGCGGCGGCGTCGGGCGCGCCGCGCGCGCCAGCGGCAGCAGCGCGGCCAGAAAGCACAAGTGCGCCAACATGAACGCCGACAGCCCCGCGACGAACGACAGCGTCCACCACGGGATCGCCAGCAGCCAGTCGCCGACGGCCGACAACAGCAGCGCCGGCATCAGCCACCGCCGCTCCCGCACGATGGGGTGCCCGACGGCGGCCACGGTCAGCAGCACCGCCATCAGCGCCTTGAACGGCGGCTGCATGACCCAGTGGCCGGTCAGCTCGGTCCCCGGCGGCGAGCGCAACGCGAGCACCGTCAGATAGACGCCGTAGCCGACGCCGGCCCAGCCCGCCACCACCCATCCGCCGGACACCAGCCGAGGTGCGTACGGTACCTCCATGCCCAGCTTGGACAACACAGCCGACGAAAGACCAGCAATCGACCCCATCCTGCAGAAGGTACTGGATGCGGTTCCGTTCCGGCTATCGACCGAGGAGGGTGTCGACGCGGCCCGGCAACGGTTCCGCGACCTGCCGCGCCGGCCGGTGCACCCGGAGCTGCGCGTCGAGGACCGGACGATTGCGGGGCCGGCGGGCCCGGTCGGCGTGCGGATCTACTGGCCGGCAACCGAAGGCGGCGGCGGCGCCCGCCCCGTCGTGATGTTCTTCCACGGCGGGGGTTTCGTCGTGGGCGACCTGGACACCCATGACGGCACGGCGCGCCAGCACGCGGTCGGCGCCGACGCGATCGTGGTGTCCGTCGACTACCGGCTGGCGCCCGAGCACCCCTACCCCGCCGCGATCGAAGACGCTTGGGCCGCAACGCTGTGGGTCGCCGAGCGCGGCTCCGAAATAGGCGCCGACGGCGGCCGGATGGCCGTCGCCGGGGATTCGGCCGGCGGAAACATCGCGGCGGTGCTGGCCCAGCTGAGCCGGGACCGGGGCGGCCCGCGGATGGCGTTCCAGCTGCTGTGGTACCCCTCCACGCTGTGGGATGCGTCGCTGCCGTCGTTCACCGAGAACGCCGCCGCCCCGATCCTCGACGTCAAGGCCGTCGCCGCGTTCTCCCGTTGGTATGCAGGCGATGTCGACATGGCCGACCCCCCGCCGGGCATGGCGCCGGGACGTGCGGGCAACCTGGCCGGGCTGCCGCCCGCCTACATCGGCGTCGCCGGCTACGACCCGCTGCGCGACGACGGGATCCGCTACGGCGAACTGCTGGCCGCCGCCGGCGTCCCCGTCGAGGTGCACAACGCCGAGACGATGGTGCATGGGTTCCTCGGTTACGCCGGCGTGGTGCCCGCCGCCACCGCCGGGCTGGACCGCGGCTTGGCGGCGCTGCGTCGGGCGCTGCACACATAGCCGCGGCAAATGCGTACGGTGAACCCATGACAGAGCCGACCATCGCCCGACCCGGCATCGACCCGACGTTCAAGTCGTTGCTCGACGCGTTCCCGATGACGTTCAGCGCCTCCGACGGCGTGGAGGTCGCACGCTCGCGCCTGAAGCAGCTCGCAGTGCCCCAGGAGATGCTTCCCGACCTGCGCGTCGAGGAGCGGAAAATCGGCTACGGCGATCTGGACGGGATCCCGGTGCGGATCTACTGGCCGCCGGGCGCCGACACCACCGATCGCGCGCTGCCCCTCGTCGTCTTCTACCACGGCGGCGGGTTCTGCCTCGGCGACCTGGACACCCACGACCCCGTCGCCCGCGCCCACGCCGTCGGCGCGGAGGCCATCGTGGTGTCCGTCGACTACCGGCTGGCCCCCGAGCACCCGTTCCCGGCGGGCGTCGAAGACTGCTGGGCCGCGTTGCGATGGGTGGCCGACAACGCCGCCGAGCTGGGCGGCGACCCGGACCGCATCGCCGTGGCCGGCGACTCGGCGGGCGGCAACCTCTCCGCGGTGATGACGCACCTGGCCCGCGACAATGCCGGGCCGGAGCTGGCCTTCCAGCTGCTGTGGTACCCGACGGTGTGCGCCAACATGTCGCTGCCCTCGTTCACCGAGAACGCCACCGCGCCGGTGCTGGACCTCGAGGTCATCGACGCCTTCCTGACGTGGTACCTGCCGCACCTCGACATCAGCGATCCCGGGGCCCTGCCCGTCACGTTCGCCCCGGCCGCCGCGACCGACCTGTCCGGATTGCCGCCGGCCTACATCGGGACCGCCGAGCACGACCCGCTGCGCGACGACGGGGCCCGCTACGCCGAGTTGCTCACCGCCGCCGGGGTGCCCGTCGAGCACAGCAACGAACCCACCCTGGTGCACGGCTACGTCAGCTTCGCCATGGTGATCCCCGCCGCCGCCGAGGCCACCAACCGCGGCCTGGCCGCCCTCAAGAGGGCGCTGCACGGCTAGGCGGGAGCTCATGACCAGCCCCGACTTCCAGACGCTGATCGTCGGCGCCGGATTCTCCGGGATCGGCGCCGCGACCAAGCTCGACAAGGCGGGCCTCCCGGACTACCTGGTGGTCGAGGCCGGCGACGGGGTGGGCGGCACCTGGCACTGGAACACCTATCCCGGCATCGCCGTGGACATCCCGTCGTTCTCCTACCAGTTCTCCTTCGAGCAGAGCCCACGCTGGTCGCGGACCTACGCGCCCGGCCGCGAGCTGAAGGCCTACGCCGAGCACTGTGTCGACAAATACGGCCTGCGATCACGGATCCGATTGGCCACCAAGGTGGTTTGCGCGGAGTTCGACGACGAGCACTCGCTGTGGCGGGTACGGACCGACCCCGGCGGCGAGATCACCGCCCGGTTCCTGATCAGCGCGAGCGGGGTACTCACCGTGCCGCAGCTCCCCGACATCGACGGAGTGGACTCCTTCGCCGGCGTCACCATGCACACCGCGCGGTGGGACCACGGGCAGGACCTGACCGGCAAGCGCGTGGCGATCATCGGCACCGGCGCCTCGGCCGTGCAGGTCATCCCCGAGATCGCACCGATCATCGAGCGGCTCACCGTGTTCCAGCGCACCCCGATCTGGTGCTTTCCCAAGTTCGACGTCCCGCTGCCGGCGCCGGTGCGCGCGGCGATGCGGGTGCCCGGCGCCAGGCTCGCCCAGCGGCTGGCCAGCCAGGCGTTCGTGGAGCTGACCTTCCCGATCTCGGCGCAGTACTTCACGGTGTTCCCGCTGGCCAAGCGGATGGCCGCGGCCGGACGCCGCTATCTGCGCCAGCAGGTGCGCGACCCGGTGGTGCGCGAGCAACTCACCCCGCGCTACGCCGTCGGCTGCAAACGCCCCGGCTTCCACAACGGCTACCTGGCGACGTTCAACCGCGACAACGTGCGCCTGGTCACCGAGCCGATCTCCAAAGTCACTGCCGGCGCGGTCGTCACCACCGACGGCGAGAGCCACGACATCGACGTGCTGGTGCTCGCGACCGGCTTCAAGGTCATGGACACCGACAACGTTCCGACGTTCGCGGTCACCGGCAGCGGCGGGGAGTCCCTGAGCCGGTTCTGGGACGAGCACCGGCTGCAGGCCTACGAAGGGGTCAGCGTCCCCCGTTTTCCCAACCTGTTCAGCGTGTTCGGGCCCTACGGGTACGTCGGCTCGTCGTACTTCGCGCTCATCGAGGCCCAGACCCATCACATCGCGCGGTGCCTGCTGCGGGCCCGCCGCGACGGCGCGACCCGCGTCGAGGTGACCGAGGAGGCCAACGCCCGCTACTTCGCCGAGATGCTGCGCAAGCGGCACCGCCAGGTCTTCTGGCAGGACAGCTGCCGGCTGGCCAACAGCTACTACTTCGACAAGAACGGCGACGTGCCGCTGCGCCCGGCCACCACCGTGGAGGCCTACTGGCGCAGCCGGCGGTTCCCGCTCGACGACTACCGCTTCACGGCCTAGCGCTACGCTCGACGGGTGGCAAAGGAGTTTTCCCACCTCGACGCCTCGCTCCGGGAGTTCATCGCCGAGCAGGCGATGTTCTTCGTCGCCACCGCCCCCTCTCAGGGGGGCCGAATCAACCTGTCCCCCAAGGGATATCAGGACACCTTCGCGGTGCTCGACGACCACACCGTCGCGTACCTGGATCTGTTCGGCAGCGGCGCGGAGACCATCGCGCACCTGCGCGACAACGGCCGGATCACGCTGATGTTCTGCTCGTTCACCCGCAACTCGCGGATCCTGCGGCTGTTCGGCACCGGACGGGTCGTTCGACCCGACGACGCCGAATTCGACGGCCTGATAGCACATTTCGGCGACGGGCACGCGGGCGTCCGGGCCGCGATCGTCGTCGACGTCGAGCGGATCGCCGACGCCTGCGGGTTCGCGGTGCCCTACTACGAACTCGTCGACGAACGCCCGGTCCTGGACACGCATCACGCCAAGGCGACCGACGAGAAGTTCTCGAGCCTGCTCGGGCGCAACCGGCGCAGCATCGACGGCCTGCCGGCCCTGGACGCCGACCATCCCCTACCCTAGCCAGCGCCAGCAGACGCAAAATCGCAGGCAAACAACGCGTTTCGTGCGACTCTGCGTCTGCTCGCGGTGAGAACTAGATGGCGGCCTTCAGCGCGTCGACCTTGTCGAGCTGCTCCCACGGCAGCTCGACGTCGGTGCGGCCGAAGTGGCCGTAGGCGGCGGTCTGCGCGTAGATCGGGCGCAGCAGGTCCAGGTCGCGGACGATCGCGCCGGGCCGCAGGTCGAACACCTCACCGATGGCCTTCTCGATCTTGACCGGGTCGACCGTCTCGGAGCCGAAGGTCTCGACGAAAAGGCCCACGGGGGCGGCCTTGCCGATGGCGTAGGCCACCTGCACCTCGACGCGCTCCGCCAGGCCGGCGCCCACGATGTTCTTGGCGACCCAGCGCATCGCGTACGCCGCCGAGCGGTCCACCTTCGACGGGTCCTTGCCCGAGAACGCGCCGCCGCCGTGGCGGGCCCAGCCGCCGTAGGTGTCGACGATGATCTTGCGTCCGGTCAGCCCGGCGTCGCCCATCGGGCCGCCGAGCACGAACTTGCCCGTGGGGTTGATCAGCAGCCGCGTCGACGACGTGTCCAGCGTGTCGTGCGCCAGGTCGTTGAGCACGGTGTTGAGCACCTTCTCCCGCAGGTCGGGGGTCAGGGTGTTCTCCAGGTCGATGTCGGCGGCGTGCTGGGTCGACATGACCACGGTGTCCAGGCGGACCGGGGTGTTGCCCTCGTAGGCGATGGTGACCTGGGTCTTGCCGTCCGGGCGCAGGTAGGGCAGCACCCCGCTCTTGCGGACCTCGGTCAGCCGGCGCGACAGCCGGTGCGCCAGCGCGATCGGCAGCGGCATCATCTCCGGCGTCTCGGCGATCGCGTAGCCGAACATCAGGCCCTGGTCGCCGGCGCCCTGGGCGTCCAGTGGGTCGGCCGCACCCTCGACGCGCGTCTCGTGGGCGGTGTCGACCCCCTGGGCGATGTCGGGTGACTGCGCGCCGATGCCGATGTTCACCCCGCAGGTCAGCCCGTCGAAGCCCTTGTCCGACGAGTCGTAGCCGATCTCCAGGATGCGCCCGCGAACGGTTTGGGTGATGTCGGCGAACGCCTCCTTTGCCGTCGTGGTCACCTCGCCCACCACGTGCACCTGCCCGGTGGTGACCAGCGTCTCGACGGCCACTCGCGAGCGGGGGTCCGCGGCCAGCAGCGAGTCCAGGACCGAGTCGCTGATCGCGTCGCAGATCTTGTCCGGGTGTCCCTCGGTCACCGACTCACTGGTAAACAGCCGACCCTTTTCGCTCACTATGCTCAATCCCTTTCCATTAATTAGTTAACCGAATCATATCGTCCGGCCCGCACTCCGATCCGCCGGGCAAGCCCCGCCCGGCCCAGGGCGCGGGGCGCTATCAGGCCTCGCCGCGCAGGAACGTGACAACCGCATCCACGATACGACTCGCCATCAACGTCTTGGACCCGTGCTCCAGCGCCGACTCGGTGCCGTCGGAGGCCAGCAACCAACCGTCGTTGCTGTCCACCTCGAAGGCCCTGCCCTCCCCGACGGCGTTGACGACCAACAGGTCACAGCCCTTGCGCCGGAGCTTCTCCCGCGCGTGGAACAGCACGTCGCCGTTGGCGTCCCCGGTCTCGGCGGCAAACCCGACGATGGCGCGCATGTTGGGCAACTCACCGTGGGCGCGCGCCCGCACCGCCGTGGCCAGCACGTCGTCGTTGCGCACCAGCTCGATCGCCGGCGGCCCGGCTTCATCGTCGGCGCCCTTTTTGATCTTGGCGGTGGCGACCTGCGCCGGCCGGAAGTCGGCGACGGCCGCCGCCATCACCAGGACGTCGGCCGCGGGGGCGTGCTTGGACACCGCGTCGCCGAGCTGCTCCGCCGAGCTGACCCGCACGACCTCGACGCCGGCGGGGTCGATCAGCCCCGCGGTGTGCCCGGCGATCAGGGTGACCTCGGCGCCGCGCTGCGCGGCGACCCGCGCCACGGCATAGCCCTGCTTGCCGGAGCTGCGGTTACCGATGAAGCGCACGGGATCGATCGGTTCCCGCGTGCCCCCGGCCGTCACCAGCACCTTGCGGCCGGCCAGGTCGTAGGGCAGCGCGTCGTGCCGCTCCAGCAGCAGCTGCGCCAGGGTGGTGATCTCTTCGGCTTCGGGCAGCCGGCCCGTCCCGCTGTCGGCGCCGGTGAGGCGCCCGGCCGCGGGTTCCAGCACGACGGCGCCGCGGCGACGCAGGGTGGACACGTTGTCGGCGGTGGCCGGGTGCAACCACATCTCGGTGTGCATCGCCGGGGCGAACAACACCGGACAGCGCGCGGTGAGCAGGGTCGCGGTCAGCAGGTCGTCGGCGCGTCCGGCCACCGCCCGGGCGAGCAGGTCCGCGGTCGCGGGCGCCACCACGACCAGGTCGGCCTGCTGCCCGATCTGCACGTGCGGCACGTCGGGAACGTTCTCGAAGACCCCGGTGTGCACGGACTGGCCGGACAGGGCCTCGAAGGTCGCGGCGCCGACGAAACGCAACGCGGACTCGGTGGGGACGACCCGGACGGAGTGACCCGCCTCGGAAAGCTGCCGAACGACGGTGCACGCCTTGTAGGCGGCGATACCACCGGAGACTCCGACGACGATCCGCTTGCGGTCCACAGCGCGCCCGGCCCTGCCAGCTACTCGCCCTCGGTGTGCTCGAGCAGGTCGGCGTGGATCTCGCGCAACGCGATGGACAGCGGCTTCTCCTGCAGGCCGGGCTCGACGAGCGGCCCGACGTACTCGAGGATGCCCTCGCCGAGCTGGTTGTAGTAGTCGTTGATCTGCCGGGCCCGTTTGGCCGCGTAGATCACCAGGGCGTACTTGCTCGAGACGCGGTCCAGCAACTCGTCGATGGGCGGGTTGGTGATGCCCAGCGGGGTGTCATAGACGCGCTGACCGCCTGCGGAGGGATCGAACTGATCGCCGGCGGGGACGGCGGTCAGCGACGCGTCGGACTGCGGAATACTCACGTAAGAAAATCTCCTGGCGGCGTAGAGCGGTGCGAAAGCTCGATGGTGTTCGGCCAGGCGGCTTACGCCGGGCCCGGGGCGGTTCCCACCAGCAAGGATACCAATTCCGCACACGCGGATTCCAATTGGCTGTTCACGACCACCGTGTCGAAGTCGTTTTGGGCGGCCAGTTCGACGCGCGCGGTGTCGAGGCGGCGCCGTATCACCTCGGGCGTCTCGGTGCCGCGGCCGACCAGCCGGGCCCGCAGGTCCTCCCAGCTCGGCGGGGCGAGGAACACGGTGGTGGCCTCGGGCATCGCCTTCTTGACCGCCCTGGCGCCGGCCAGGTCGACCTCGATCAGCACCGGGACGCCGGCCGCGGCGGCCGCCCGTACCGGCCCGGCCGGGGTGCCCGACCGGTGCAGCCCGCCGTGGATCTCGGCCCATTCGAGCAGGTCCCCGTCGTCGATCAGCCGCTGGAAGCGTTCCGGGCTGACGAAGTGGTAGTCGACGCCGTCGACCTCCCCGGGCCGGGGCGCTCGCGTCGTCGCCGAGACGCTGAAATGCAGGTCCGGTATCCGCTCGCGCAGGCACCGGACCACGGTCGACTTACCGACCGCTGAGGGACCGGACAGCACGACCACGCGGCCCGCCGGCTCGCGGCGCACCCCGGGCCGGGCGTCCGGTCCCTCGCCGGCGCCTACAGGCCCTCCGGCCTGCATCGTCGGCGCGGGCTAGGCGGAGCCGAACTTTTCCAGCAGGGCCTTGCGCTGCCGGTCACCCAGCCCACGCAGGCGCCGGGTCGGCGCGATCTCGAGCTCGGTCATGATTTCCTGCGCCTTGACCTTGCCCACCTTCGGCAGGGCCTCGAGCAGCGCAGACACCTTCATCTTGCCCAGAACTTCATCGGTCTCGGCGTCCTTGAGCACCTGGGTCAGGTTGGTGCCGCCACGCTTGAGCCGATCCTTGAGTTCCGCGCGCGCTCGACGTGCGGCAGCCGCCTTCTCCAACGCGGCCGCGCGCTGCTCGTCGGTCAACTGGGGAAGGGCCACGATTCCTCCGTATCTGATCAATCAATCTCAATCGATCTGGTTTGTCTCTGCCGGCTATAACCAGCGCAGACGACCGTACTCAGGCTTCCTGACGAAATCTAACCCGCCCCCTCGCTTAGGCGGGTAAATGCCCAGCGTAAACCTGGCGCGGCGGCCGTCGGGCGGGCGGCCGGAGGGGGCCGGCAGGGCCCCGGCCACCGCGTCGGTGCGCGTTGCGGCCACCCCGGTGTCCGGACCACTTCCAAGCCCTCTAGCTGGGCTTTTGCCCCCGGCGACTGCGTCCCGGCGGCGCGGCGCCCCGGCCCGGCCGCCCCGCCGTGACCACCTCGGCGGGCGGGCGAACGACCGATGCGGTGAATCACGCATTCGGGTGGCGTGTCGCGCGTGTCGCGGCGGGTTCACGCGCCGCTTCGCTGCCGCGACGCGATGCGGCCGTGGCAGCGGGGCGATCGGCTACCATCGAGCGGTGCCGAACCTGCGGATCCGCCAGGCCGCGGAGCTGCTAGGGGTCAGCGACGACACCGTGCGCCGATGGATCAACCAGGGCGCGCTGGCGGTCGACCACGACGCGGCCGGCCGCAAGGTCATCGCCAGCGAGGATCTCGCCGAGTTCGCGCGCACCAACGCACCCGCCCCGCCACCGGACCCGCTCAGCATCGGCAGCTCGGCCCGTAACCGGTTCGTCGGGCTGGTCACCAGGGTCGTCAGCGACCGGGTGATGACGCAGGTCGAGATGCAGTGCGGCCCGTTCACCGTGGTGTCGTTGATGAGCACCGAAGCCGCCCAGGAGCTGCAGCTGCGGCCCGGCACCGTCACCGTGGCCGTGGTCAAGGCCACCAACGTCATCGTCGAGACCGCCGATCCCGGCGCGACGATCGTGTCCGACTGACGCGGCTACGGCGCCGCCAGGTACGCGACGGCGTCGAGCATCCGTTGGCCGGCCGCCCGCAGGTCCGCCGCGTCCGGCCCGGCCCGCAACACCTCCCGCGACACCGCCGGCAGCAACTGACCCGGTTGCGCCCCGCCCAGCCCGGCCAGCGCCTCCGGACGCCCGCCCTGCGCCCCGATTCCCGGCACCAGCACCGGCCCGCCCAGCGCGCTGAGATCGGGCGCCTCGAAGACCGTGGCCCCCACCACCACGCCGACGTAGCCCGGGCCGTAGGGCGCGGCGGCCCGGTTCAGCACGGCCGCCTGGTCGACGACCAGCTGGGCCACGGTGCGGCCGTCGAACACCGCGCGCTGCACCGTGGCGCCCTCCGGGTTGGACGTCGCCGCCAGGACGAACACGCCCCGGTCGTTGGCGGCGGCGGCCTCCAGCAGCGGCCGCAGCGAGCCGAACCCCAGATAGGGCGAGGCCGTCACCGCGTCGGCGGCCAGGGGCGAGTCCCCCGCCCAGGCGGCGGCGTAGGCCGCCATGGTCGTCCCGATGTCGCCGCGCTTGGCGTCGGCCAGCACCAGTACCCCCGCCGACCGCAACGCGGCGATGGTACGTTCCAGCACCGCGTAGCCGGCCGCGCCGTAGGTCTCGAAGAACGCCACCTGCGGTTTGACGACGGCGAAGCCGGCGAACGCCTCCACGCAGGTGTCGCAGAACGCGGCCAGCCCGTCGGCGGTCGCCGGCAGGTCCCATGCCCGCAGCAGTTCCGGGTGCGGGTCGATGCCCAGGCACAGGGGCCCGCGTTGTGCCTTCGCGTCGGCCAGCCGGACGCCGAACCCGGTCACTGGTCGCTGCCCGGCCCGAGCATGCTGTGCAGTTCCTGCAGGCACCGCACCCCGATGTCGCCGCGGATGCCCGCCTCGATGCCCTGCACCGCCGCCGACGCGCCCTGCACCGTGGTGACGCAGGGGATGTTGACCCCGACCGCGACGGACCGGATCTCGTAGCCGTCGATGCGCGGGCCGGAGTTGCCGTAGGGCGTGTTGATCACCATGTCGACCTCGCGGGCCTTGATGGCGTCCACCGCGGACATCTCGGGGCGGCCCGGTTGCGGCGGCTCGAAGTGCTTGCGCACCTCGTCGCACGGAATGCCGTTGCGGCGCAACATCTCCGCGGTCCCCTCGGTGGCCAGCACGCGAAAGCCCAAATCGGCCAGCCGCTTGACGGGGAACACCAGCGAGCGCTTGTCGCGGTTGGCGACCGAGACGAACACGGTGCCCCGGTCCGGCAGCGAGCCGTAGGCGGCGGTCTGGCTCTTGGCGAAGGCGCTGCCGAAGTCGCGGTCGATGCCCATGACCTCGCCGGTCGACTTCATCTCCGGGCCCAGCAGCGAGTCGATCGCCGCCCCGTCGGCGCTGTGGAACCGATGGAACGGCAGCACCGCCTCCTTGACCGCGATCGGGGCCGTCGGGGCCGCGTGGCCGCCGTCCCCGGACGCGGCCAGGATGCCCTCGTCGCGAAGCTGGGAGATCTTGGCGCCCAGCATGATCCGCGCGCAGGCCTTGGCCAGCGGAATCGCGGTGGCCTTGGACACGAAAGGAACGGTGCGGCTGGCGCGCGGGTTGGCCTCCAGGACGTAGAGCACGTCGTCCTTGAGGGCGTACTGCACGTTGAGCAGGCCGACCACGCCGATGCCGTGGGCGATGGCCTCGGTGGCGCGACGGACCTTCTCGATGTCGCTGCGGCCCAGCGTGACCGGCGGCAGCGCGCACGCCGAGTCGCCGGAGTGGATGCCGGCCTCCTCGATGTGCTCCATGATGCCGCCGATGTAGACCTCGGTGCCGTCGCACAGGGCGTCGACGTCGATCTCGACCGCGTCCTCGAGGAAGCGGTCGACGAGCACGGGATGCTCGGGCGAGAGCTCGGTGGCGCGGCTGATGTAGCTCTTGAGCGTCTCCTCGTCGTAGACGATCTCCATGCCGCGCCCGCCCAGCACGTAGGACGGCCGCACCAGCACCGGATAGCCGATGTCCTCGGCGATCCGGCGCGCCTGCGCGAAGGTCGTCGCCATGCCGTAGCGGGGCGCGGGCAGGCCGGCGGCGCCCAGCAGGTCGCCGAACGCGCCGCGGTCCTCGGCCAGGTCGATGGCCTCCGGCGGGGTGCCGACGATGGGAACCCCGGCGTCGGCGAGGCGTTGCGCGAGCCCGAGCGGGGTCTGGCCGCCGAGCTGCACGATGACGCCGGCGACCCCGGGGCCGTCGCCGGCCGACTCCGTTTCGGCGCGGAACACCTCGAGGACGTCCTCGAACGTCAGGGGCTCGAAGTAGAGCCGGTCGGCGGTGTCGTAGTCGGTGGACACCGTCTCCGGGTTGCAGTTGACCATCACGGTCTCGAAACCCGCCTGGCTCAACGTGGTTGCCGCGTGCACACAGCTGTAGTCGAATTCGATGCCCTGCCCGATCCGGTTCGGGCCGGAGCCCAGGATGAGCACCTTGGGCTTCTCGGTCTGCGGGGCCACCTCCGTCTCGGCGGCGGGGTCGAGCTCGTAGCTGCTGTAGTGGTAGGGCGTCTTGGCCTCGAACTCCGCGGCGCAGGTGTCGACCGTCTTGTACACCGGGTGGATGCCGAGACGCTCGCGCAGCGAGCGCACCCCGTCCTCGCCGGCCAGTTCGGGTCGCAGCGCGGCGATCTGGCCGTCCGACAGCCCGTTGTGCTTGCCGCGGCGCAGCAGCTCCGCGTCGAGCACCGGGGCCGCGGCCAGCTCGGCGCGCAACGCGACCAGCTCGCCGACCTGCGCGACGAACCACGCGTCCACGCCGCTGGCCTCGGCGACCCGCTCCACCGACGCGCCCAGCCGCAGCGCCAGTTCCAGGTCGTAGAGCCGACCTTCGGTCGGGGTCCGCAGCCGGGTCAGCACCTCCTCGGCGTCACCGTCGGGGTCCGGCTTGGTCCAGAACCCGGCGCGGGTGGTTTCCAGCGACCGCATCACCTTGCCCAGCGCCTCGACGAAGTTGCGCCCCAACGACATCGCCTCGCCCACGGATTGCATCGTGGTGGTCAGGGTGGGGTCGGCGCCGGGGAACTTCTCGAACGCGAACCGCGGGGCCTTGACGACGACGTAGTCCAGCGTGGGTTCGAAGGCGGCCGGGGTCTCCTTGGTGATGTCGTTGACGATCTCGTCGAGGGTGTAGCCGATGGCGAGCTTCGCGGCGATCTTGGCGATCGGGAAGCCGGTGGCCTTGGACGCCAGCGCGCTCGACCGGGACACCCGCGGGTTCATCTCGACGACGATCAGCCGGCCGTCGGCGGGGTCGACCGCGAACTGGATGTTGCAGCCGCCGGTGTCGACGCCGACCTCGCGCAGGATCGCGATGCCCAAATCGCGCATCCGCTGGTATTCGCGGTCGGTCAGCGTCATCGCCGGCGCGACGGTGACCGAGTCGCCGGTGTGCACGCCCATCGGGTCGACGTTCTCGATGGAGCACACCACGACCACGTTGTCGTGGCCGTCGCGCATCAGCTCGAGCTCGAATTCCTTCCAGCCGTAGATGGATTCCTCGATCAGCACGTTGGCGCTGGGCGAGGCGGCCAACCCCGCGCCGGCCATCCGCTCGATCTCCTCGGTGGAGTTTGCCATCCCCGAGCCCAGCCCGCCCATGGTGAAGCTGGGCCGCACGACCACCGGCAGCCCCAGCTCGGCGACCGTCTCGCGGACCTCCTCCATCGTGAAACACACACGGCTGCGGGCGGATTCGCCGCCGACCTTGGCGACGATGTCCTTGAACATCTGCCGGTCCTCGCCGCGCTGGATGGCGTCGAAGTCGGCCCCGATGAGTTCGATGCCGTACCGTTCCAGCGCCCCGTTCTCGTGCAGGGCGACCGCGGTGTTGAGCGCGGTCTGCCCGCCCAGGGTGGCCAGCAGCGCGTCGATGCGGTTGCCGCGCTCGGCCTGCTGGGCGATCACCCGCTCGACGAAGGCCGGGGTGATGGGCTCGATGTAGGTGAAGTCGGCGTACTCGGGGTCGGTCATGATGGTGGCCGGGTTGGAGTTGACCAGGCTCACCTGCAGGCCCTCGGCCCGCAGCACCCGGCACGCCTGCGTGCCGGAGTAGTCGAACTCGCAGGCCTGTCCGATCACGATCGGACCCGAGCCGATCACCAGCACGTGGTTGAGGTCGGTGCGACGCGGCACTAGCGCTTCCTTCCGGTCTCGGCGCGGGCGTGCGTGTGTGCACGCCGACACGCCGTCAGTGGCGTGCAACTGCGCACGCTCGCTGTCATTGCTGCCCCGCCATCAGGTCGATGAATTGGTCGAACAGGTATTCCGCGTCGTGCGGACCCGCGGCGGCCTCGGGGTGGTACTGCACCGAGAACGCCCGCCCGTCGGCGAGTTTGACGCCCTCCACCACGCCGTCGTTGGCGCAGGTGTGGCTGACCACCGCCGCGCCGAACGGCGTGTCGAAGGTCTGGCCCGCCTCCCCTTCCAGCGCGAAGCCGTGGTTCTGGGCGGTGATCGCGACCCGGCCGGTGGCGTGGTCGATGACCGGGATGTTGATGCCCCGGTGACCGAACACCATCTTGTAGGTGGACAGCCCCAGCGCCCGCCCGAGGATCTGGTTGCCGAAACAAATGCCGAACAGCGGGATTCCGGCGCCCAGCACCTCGCGGGTGAGCCCGACGACGTGGTCGGCGGTGGCCGGGTCGCCGGGCCCGTTGGACAGGAAGACGCCGTCGGGCTGCAGCTCGCTGATCTGCTCGAAGGTGGCCGACGACGGCAGGACGTGGCTGCGGATGCCGCGCCGCGCGAAATTGCGCGGGGTGTTGGTCTTGATCCCGAGGTCCAGCGCGGCCACCGTGAACCGGCGGGTGCCCTCCGCCTCGACGACGTAGGGCTGCGGCGTGCTGACCTCGCCCGCCAGGTCGGCGCCCAGCATGCAGGGCTGGCCGACGACCCGCTCGAGCAGTTCGGCCGGTTCGGCCAGGGCGTCGCCGGAGAACACGCCGGCCTTCATCGATCCGCGGCTGCGCAGATGCCGCACCACCGCGCGGGTGTCGATGCCGGCGATCCCGACGATGTGCTGGCGGACCAGCTCGTCCTCCAGGGTGCCGGTGGCCCGCCAGTTGGACGCCCGCGGCGACGGGTCGCGCACCGCGTACCCGGCCACCCAGATCTTGTCGCCGCGGCTCTCGGCGTCCTCGGTGTTCCAGCCGGTGTTGCCGATCTGCGGGGCGGTGGCCACCACGATCTGGCGGTGATAACTCGGATCGGTCAGCGTCTCCTGATAGCCGGACATGCCGGTGGAGAACACGGCCTCCCCCAGCGTTTGGCCGACCTCGCCGTACGGCGTGCCGGTGAAGACGCGGCCGTCCTCGAGTACCAGCAGGGCCTTGGTCACGCTGCTCCCTCCTCGCGCTGCCGCGGGCCGGGTGAGCCCGCCCCCAGCACGTCGTCGTATTCGTCACGGTTTCCGGCGCGGAACCCGGTGTCGATCTCGGCGCCCGACGGCAGCCGCCACCGGATCGCCAGTATCCCGTTGCGGGCGCCGACCTTTCCGGCCATGCCCCGCTCGGTGCGGACGGCGGCGATCGACTCCTGGGGAATCCAAATCGGATTGGCGTGGCTGCGTTCCAGCAGGATCCCCTCCGGATAGCGGGTCAGCACGGCCTTGCTGCGGTAGCCCAGGTCGCCGGCCGTGACGCGGTCGTTCCAGGCGGGCGACAGTGTGCACCCGACATAGGCACCGCGGATGGTGCTGGTCGCAGCGCCCACCTCGGCGGGCATCTGGGGCAGATTTCCGATCAGCTCGGCCTGTCGCTCGGCGCGGCGCCGCCAGCCGCGCATCATCAGCTGGATCAGCACCGCGATCACCACCACCAGCACGGCCGCGAAGATGAGCGACCCCACCAGCGTGCCGGAGTTCATGCCGGGCTCTTCCCGTCTCGGGCGGTGATCTTGCCGCGCAGCAGGGTCGCGGTCACGGTGGCGGGCAGGGTCATCGACTCGTACGGCGTGTTGGCCGACCGGCTGGCCAGATGCGACCCGGTGACCGTCCAGGTGGCGTCGGGGTCCACCACGGTCAAATTCGCCGGCTCCCCCACCTCCAGCGGGCGGCCGTGGTCGGGCAGGCGCGCGATGCGGGCCGGGTTCTCGCTCATCACCCTGGCGACGTCGCGCCAGGTCAGCAACCCCGGCGCGACCATGGTCTGCACCACCACCGAAAGCGCCGTCTGCAGCCCCAGCATCCCGGGGCGCGCCGCGGAGAACTCGACGCATTTCTCGTGCTCGGCGTGGGGCGCGTGATCGGTGGCCACACATTCGATTACCCCGTCGGCGAGCGCTTGACGCAAAGCCAGCGCATCGGAGGCCTCCCGCAGCGGCGGATTGACCCGGTTCACGCCGTCGTAGCTGGCCAGTCTGGTGTCGTCGAGCAGCAGGTGATGCGGGGTCACCTCGGCGGTGATCGAGATACCTTGCCCCTTGGCCCATTTCAGGAGCTCCACAGTGCCCGCGGTGGAGGCGTGGCAGATGTGCACCCGGGCGCCGGCGTCGCGGGCCAGCAGCGCGTCGCGGGCGACGATCGATTCCTCGGCGGCCCTGGGCCATCCCGCCAGCCCCAGCCGCCCGGCGGTGGGCCCCTCGTGGGCGACGGCGCCCGCCGTCAGCCGCGGCTCCTCGGCGTGCTGGGCGATCAGCGCCCCCAGCCCGGTCGCGTATTCCAGGGCGCGGCGCATCACCAGCGGGTCGTGCACGCACACACCGTCGTCGGAGAACATCCGCACCTGCGCGGCGCCGGCGGCCATCATGCCCATCTCGGTGAGCTCGACCCCGGCCAGCCCGACGGTGACGGCCCCGACGGGGTGCACGTCGACCAGTCCGACCTGCTGGCCGCGGTGCCAGACGTGATCGGTGACCACCGGGCTGTCGGCGACCGGGTTGGTGTTGGCCATCGCGAACACCGCGGTGAATCCACCCAAAGCCGCTGCGGCCGAGCCTGTTTCGATATCCTCGGCGTATTCGCGGCCGGGCTCGCGCAGGTGGGTGTGCAGGTCGACGAATCCGGGCAGCAGCACGTGGCCCGTGGCGTCGATGACGTCGGCGTCGGCGCGGATCGGCAGACCCGCGCCGATCTGGGCGATCTGGCCATCCTCGACCAGCACGTCGACCCGGTCACCCTCGCCGTAGAGCCGGACCCCGCGAAGCAGCACGCTCACGCCGCACCCTCTTCCCCGGCCGGCTCGGTGCCGACCAGCACATGGAACAAGACGGCCATCCGCACGTGTACCCCATTTGACACCTGTTGCAGCACAGCCGATTGCGTCGAGTCGGCCACCGACGACGCGATCTCCATGCCGCGCACCATCGGCCCGGGGTGCAGCACCACGGCGTGGCCGGGCAGCATGGCCTGGCGCCGGTCGGACAGGCCGTAGCGGACCGAGTACTCGCGCACCGACGGGAAGAAGCCGCCGGTCATCCGCTCGGCCTGCACCCGCAGCATCAGCACCGCGTCGGCGGCGGGCAGCTCGGCGTCCAGGTCGTAGGAGACCGTGGCGGGCCAGCCTTCGACGCCGGCCGGAAACAGCGTCGGCGGCGCCACCAGCACCACCTCGGCGCCCAGGGTGGCCAGCAGCATGACGTTGGAGCGGGCGACGCGGCTGTGCAGAATGTCGCCGACGATCACGACGCGCCGGCCCTCGATGCCGCCGAGCCGCTGGCGCAGGGTCAGCGCGTCCAGCAGCGCCTGCGTGGGGTGTTCGTGGGTGCCGTCACCGGCGTTGATCACCGACGGGCCGCCCTCCTGCAGGCCCGCGGACGAACTCCACTCGGCCAGCAGGTGCGCGGCACCGGAGGCGGGATGCCGCACGATCAGTGCGTCGGCCCCGGCCGCGCGCAGCGTCAGCGCGGTGTCGCGCAACGACTCCCCTTTGCCCACCGAGGATCCGGCCGCGCTGACGTTGATGACGTCGGCGCTCATCCACTTGCCGGCCACCTCGAACGACACCCGGGTGCGGGTCGAGTTCTCGTAGAACATCGTGATCACGGTGCGGCCGCGCAGCGTCGGCAGTTTCTTGATCTCGCGGCCCACCAGCGCCTGCGCGAAGCGGTCGGCGTCGTCGAGGATCGCGGTGGCCTCGTCGCGGCTCAGATCGCCGGCGGCCAGCAGGTGCCTGGTCATCAGATGTCATCCCTCGAGATCACCACGCCGTCGCGCCCGTCGTGCTCGGTGAGCAGGACGTGCACGCTCTCGCTGCGTGAGGTCGGTACGTTCTTGCCGACGTAGTCGGCGCGCAGCGGCAGTTCGCGGTGGCCGCGATCCACCAGCACGGCCAGTTGCACCGCGCGGGGGCGGCCCACGTCGCGCAGCGCGTCCAGGGCGGCGGCCACCGTGCGTCCGGAGAACAGCACGTCGTCGACCAGGATCACCAGGGCTTCGTCGACGCCGCCGGCCGGGATCGAGGTTGGCTCCAGCGCCCGGGGCGGCTTGTTCCTCAAGTCGTCGCGGTAGAGGGTGATGTCCAGGGCGCCGCGGGCGACGTCGACCCCGCTGTATTCGCCGATGTTGGCGGCCAGGCGTTCGGCCAGGATCACGCCGCGGGTCGGGATCCCGAGCAGCACGACGCGCGGCGCGTCGGTGCCGTCGAGTGCGGTCTTTTCGATGATCTGGTGCGCGATGCGGGAAATGGTGCGGCCCACGTCGGCCGCCGACATCAATTCGCGGCCGGTGGCGGGGTCGTCCGCTGCACCCATGCGTGACTTGACCTCCTTCTCCGCCTCGCGGGACGGATCGTTAAAGGATGTCGACTGTCCGGCAGCCTAGCATCGCCGGTCGCGGCAGCACCGACACGGCCCGCAAACTTGTCCGGGGTGCGCGCTAGCATCGAACGCATGTTCGAGGAATTGGTGGCGGTGGATCCCGCGGCCGACGAAGCCACGCTGATCGGGCGCATCGCCGAGCTGGAACGACAAATCGGCCGCCGCGGCAGGCCAGGCGCGGGCGGCCGCCGTCCTGGATGCCACCCGCCGCGCGGACGAGGGCGCCGCCGGGGTGCCCGCCGCCCGGCGCGGGCGCGGCGTGGCCGCCGAGCCCGCCCGGCGCGGGCGCCGTCGTCGAACGCGCCGCCAAGGCCGAACACGACCGCACCGTCACCATCCGCCCCGCCCCCACCGGCCACACCTACCGCTCAGAAGCCTTAGCGCGCGCACGCACCATCGACCGCAGCGAACTCGAAACCCGCATCGGCATCACACTGGCGCAACGGCACGCCGCCTAAGACCTAAGCTGGCACCAATGACCGACTCGAATTCATCGTCCGGGTTCTCGGGGTTGCAGCGCATGGACTTCGACGCGCTCTACCGCGGCGAGAGCCCCGGCGAGGGCATCCCGCCCATGACCACGCCACCCTGGGACACCAGGGCGCCCAAGGACAACGTCATCGCCTGGCACTCCAAAGGCTGGGTGCACGGCGACGTCCTCGACATCGGCTGCGGGCTCGGCGACAACGCCGTCTATCTGGCCGCGAACGGCTACCGGGTGACGGGGCTGGACATCTCGCCGACGGCGCTGATCACCGCCGAACGGCGGGCCGCCGACGCAGGAGTCGACGTGCGGTTCGCGGTGGCCGACGCCACCAGGCTCGACGGCTACACCGGCGCCTTCGACACCGTCGTCGACAGCGGCATGTTCCACTGCCTCGACGACGACGGCAAGCGCCGCTACGCCGCCGCGGTGCACCGCGCAACCAGGCCCGGGGCCACGCTGCTGATCAGTTGCTTCTCCGATGCCAACCCCGTCGACGACCAATGGCCCCGCCCGATGGTCTCCGAGCAGACGCTGCGCGACGTCCTCGGCGGCGCGGGCTGGGACATCGAATCGCTGGAGCCCGCCACGATGCGGCGCGAGCACGAGGGCGCCGAGGCCGAGATGTCGTTCTGGTACGTGCGCGCGAAGCGCTCGTGAATTTGCAGGGCAACGCGGCCTCCATCCGCGAGGTGTGCGACGCGGGGCTGCTCTCCGGCGCGGTGACGCTGGTCTGGCAGCGCGGAGAAGTGTTGCAGGTCAACGAGATCGGCTACCGCGACGTCGAGGCGGGGCTGCCGATGCAGCAGGACACCCTGTTTCGCATCGCGTCGATGACCAAACCCGTCACCGTCGCCGCGGTGATGAGCCTCGTCGACGAGGGAAAACTCGCGCTGAAGGACCCGATCGTGCGCTGGGCGCCGGAACTGGCCGACGTGCGGGTGCTCGACGACCCGCGTGGGCCGCTGGACCGCACCCACCCGGCGCGGCGCGCCATCCTGATCGAGGACCTGCTCACCCACACCAGCGGCCTGGCCTACGGCTTCTCGGTGACCGGGCCGATCTCGCGGGCCTACGTGCGGCTGCCGTTCAACCAGGGGCCCGACGCGTGGCTGGCCGAGCTGGCCAAACTGCCGCTGGTGCACCAGCCCGGTGAGCGCCTCACCTACAGCCACTCCATCGACCTGTTGGGGGTCCTCGCCGCCCGCGTCGAGGGCAAGCCGTTCCACCAGGTTCTCGACGAACGGGTGCTGGGCCCGGTGGGCATGCCCGACACCGGCTTCTTCGTGACCCCCGAGGCGCGGCGGCGCGCCGCCACGATGTACCGCATCGACGAGCAGGGCGCCCTGCGCCACGACGTCATGGGGACCCCGCACATCAAACCGCCGGCGTTCTGCAACGCCGGCGGCGGGCTGTGGTCGACCGCCGGTGATTACCTGCGGTTCGTGCGGATGCTGCTCGGCGACGGAACCATCGACGGCGTGCGCGTGCTCTCCGCCGAGTCGGCACGGCTCATGCGCACCGACCGGCTGACCCCCGAACTGAAGCGCCACGACTTCCTGGGAGCGCCGTACTGGGTCGGCCGCGGATTCGGGCTGAACCTGTCGGTGGTGACCGATCCGGCGCGCTCCGTCCCGCTGTTCGGGCCGGGCGGGCTGGGCACGTTCAGCTGGCCCGGCGCCTACGGCACCTGGTGGCAGGCCGACCCGTCCGCCGACGACCTGGTCCTGCTGTACCTGATCCAGAACATGCCCGACATGACCGCGGACGCCGCCACGGCCGTCGCGGGCAACACGTCGCTGGCCCAACTGCGCACGGCGCAGCCGAAATTCGTCCGCCGCACCTATCAAGCGCTCGGCCTGTGAATGCCCGGCTACCCGCCTGACCGCATCGCCGGGCCCCGGCTGCTGCTGCGGCTGCCCGTCCTCGACGACGCGGGCGCCCTCTTCCAGCGGGTGGCCCGCGATCCCGACGTCACCCGGTATCTGCTGTGGTCGCCCCATCCGGACGTGGCGGCGACGCGGCGGGTGATCACCGAGAAGCTCAACGTCGGCGGCGACGAGCGGACCTGGGTCATCGAGCTGCGGCACAGCGGCGAGGTCGTCGGGATGGTCAGCTGCCGGCAAACGGCGCCGCACTCGGTGGAGATCGGTTACTGCCTCGGCAAGCGCTGGTGGGGCAAGGGTTTGCTGTCCGAGGCGCTCGACATGCTGCTGCACGCCCTGGAATCCGACCCGCAGATCTACCGGGTGTGGGCCACCTGCAGTCCCGACAACCAGCGGTCCACCCGCCTGCTCGAGCGCGCCGGTTTCTTCCTGGAGGGCCGCCTCGCCCGTCACGTCGTCTACCCGACCATGGGGCCCGAGCCGCAGGACAGCCTGCTCTACGCCAAGATCCTGCGGTAGCCGCTCAGGCCTCGTCGGCGACCGTCCGCACCGCGCCGTCGCCGTTGCTCCGGGCGTCGGCGGGCAGCGCGAAGACCGGCAACGCGGAACCCACCGCGGCCGTCGCCGCGTTGCGCTGGGCCTCCATGCGTGCCAGTGCCGCCTCGGTGTACACCGACAGCCCGAGCTCGGGGTTGTAGCCGTGGATCTCCTTGACGTCGAGCTGGGCGAGGAAGTAGACGATCTCCTTGGACACCACCTGGCCGGGCACCAGCACCGGGAATCCCGGCGGGTAGGGCACCACGAACGTCGTCGACACCAGCGTCCTGCCCTCGGCGAGCCGCCGACCGGCCATCCCGATCAGCACGTGCTCGCGGTCGGACTCCTCGTAGCCGGCGTAGAAGGCCGACCGCATGTCGCCGAACGAGCACGCGTCCACGGGGCGGAACGCGATGTCGAACTCGCTGAAGTCGGGCAGGTGCGGCAGGTCCTCGGTGATCTCCTCGACGCGGCGCGCCTGCAGGGCGCGGTCGTCCTTGCCCCGCTCGAGCTGCCGGCGATCCAGATCGGTGGCGATGCGGTGCAGCACGTCGAGCAGGTAGTGCACGCTCGACCAGGTGACGCCGATGGTGAAGATCAGCAGCACGCTGTTGATCGAGGTCTTGTTGATCTGGATACCGAACCGCTTCATCAGGATCTTCTCGCGGAAGTCGTACCCGTTCATCCCGGTCCGGCCGACGAACAGGGTGACCCGCGTCGGGTCCAGCACGAACTGATCCGACCGCCACGCCTCGTTCCACTCGGCCAGCGCCCCCTGCCGGACCTGCCGGTAGGAGCTGACCGTCGAGGCGCGGAACTCGTCGGGCACCAGGTCGGACTCGTCGAGGATGCGGAACCAGCGGCTGATCAGCGCGTCCTTGCGGACCCGGTGGCGAAAGACCAGTGCCATGTTGTAGACGTGGCGGACCAGCTCGAAGCCCTCGATGTCGACCTGCCGGCGGGCCAGGTCCAGCGACGCGAGCAGTTGCTGGTTCGGCGAGGTGGAGGTGTGGGTGAGGAACGCCTCGTCGAAGGCATCGCGGGTCAGCGCCTTGAAGTCCTGGTCGCGCACGTGGATCATCGACGCCTGCCGGAACGCCGACAGCGACTTGTGCGTGGAGTGCGTCGCATAGACCCGCACCCGGGCGCGGGCGGGGTCGGGCAGCAGCCGTCGGCTCACCCACTCCGACCGGTCCACGCCGTCCATCTCCGCACTCCACTGCCGGTACTCGGCCGCGTATTCCGGGGACGCCAGCATCTGCTCGAGGCGCTCGGCCGAGATCATCGCGGTGCGCTGCCGGGCCCACGGCACCGCGGTGGCGAACGCGTACCACGCCTCGTCCCACAGGAAGCAGATGTCGGGCTTGATCGCCAGCACCTCCTCCATCACCCGGCGGGGGTTGTAGACGACGCCGTCGAAGGTGCAGTTGGTCAGCAGCAGCATGCGCACCCGGTGCAACTGCCCGGCGGCCTCCAGGTCCAGCAGCGTCTTCTTGATGGTGTGCAGCGACACGGCCCCGTAGATCGCGTACTGCGGCAGCGGATACGCGTCCAGGTACAGCGGGTAGGCCCCGGCCAGGACCAGGCCGTAGTGGTGGGACTTGTGGCAGTTGCGGTCGATGAGCACGATGTCGCCCGGCCGGGTCAGGGCCTGCACGACGATCTTGTTGGCCGTCGACGTCCCGTTGGTGCTGAAGTAGGTGCGATTCGAGTTCCAGGTCACCGCGGCCTTGTCCATCGCCGCCTTGATGTTGCCGTGCGGGTCCAGCAACGAGTCCAAACCGCCCGACGTCGAGGACGTCTCGGCCATGAAGATGTTGCGGCCGTAGAACTCGCCCATGTCCTGCAGCGACTTGGAGTTGAAGATGCTGGCACCCCGCGCCACCGGCAGCGCGTGGAACTGGCCGACCGGCGCGGCGGCGTACGCCCGCAGGGCGTCGAAAAACGGTGTGGCGAAACGGTTCCGCAAACCCGCGAGCACCGTGCTGTGCAGGTCGGTGACGTCGTTGAGCCGGTAGAACGCGCGGTCGTAGACGTCGGGTTCGTCCTCGGTCTCCGCGGCGATCGACTCGTCGGTGAGCAGGTACAGGTCGATGTGCGGCCGCAGCTCACGGATCCATTCGGCGCACTCGATCCAGGCGTGGGTTTCGGTGGTCATCGGGTTGTCCCCGTCACCACCGAGCAGCGTGGTCATCAGCGGCACCCGGTCGCGGGACCGCAGCGGCAGGTCGTCGCGGATGACCGCCGCCTGGATCTCGCCGTTGAGCGCGACCGCGGTGATCGCGTCCTCGATGCTGGCCACCACCAGCAGCTCGTACTGGATCTCGTCGGAGGAGTGGCGCAGCGCCCGCAAGCACTCGGCCAGGCTGTCGGGAGCCGTCATCGGGGCATCGTCGGCGAGCAGCACGGTGTAGAACTGCTGCTGTTTGGCCTGGGCCACCAGCTCCTGCTCGGCCAGCGACGCCGCGGTGTCGAAAAGCCCTGCGCGGTCGCCGTATTCGGACAGCAGCCGCACCGCCAGCGACACCTCCTCGGCGAGCCGCACCGTCGAGAGCACCTCCAGGTGGGCGCGGAAGGTCGCCAGGTTCGCCGCACCCGGGTACAGCCAGTACCGCTCGTAGGCGGCCAGCCGGTCCATCAGCCGCCGCACCTTGGCCACGTCGTGGTGGATGTCTTGTTTGCTCAGGTCGACCTCGGCCAGGTGGCGGCACGCGTCGTCGAGCAGGTTCCACGTGTCCAGCCGGGTGTACGACGGGTTCGCCACCGCCGCCAGCGCGGACACGTGCAGTCGTCGCGGCCGGCCCCTGTGTCGACTCATAACCTCACCTGTCCTTTGGTGCGGATAGTTATTGTTCCCCGCCGGCCCCGCCCAGCACCACGACGTCGTTCTCCGGTCGGCTCACGAATCGGGCCCCGGGTTGCGGACCGCCTCGGCGGCGGCCCGGATCTGCGGCGTCACCAGCATCACGTGACCGAGCACCCCGTTGAGGAAGCCGGGCGACTCGTCGGTGGACAGCTCCTTGGCCAGCTGCACGGCCTCGTCCACGGCGACCGGCGCCGGCACGTCGTCGGCACAGAGCAGCTCCCACACCGACACCCGCAGGATCGCCCGGTCCACCGCGGGCAGCCGGTCCAGCGTCCAGCCCTGCAGGTGCGCACTGATCAGGTCGTCGATGTGCGCGCTGTTCTCGCCGACGCCGCGCGCCACCGTCACCGTGTAGGGGTGCAGCGGCTTCACGTCGGGCTGGGACTCGGCCAGCGCGGTCCGCACGTCGACGAGCTCCCCGGGGGTCATCCCGCGCGCCTCGGCCTCGAACAGCAGGTCGACGGCGCGTTTGCGGGCGTGATGGCGTCCTTTGACGGGACGCGCGGGGCGCGCGGGTCTGCTCACGCGTTGACGCGCCCCAGGTAGCTGCCGTCGCGCGAATCGACCTTCAGCTTGTCGCCGGTGTTGATGAACAGCGGCACCTGGATCTCGGCCCCGGTTTCCAGCGTGGCCGGCTTGGTGCCGGCGCTGGAGCGGTCGCCCTGCAGGCCCGGCTCGGTGTGGGTGACCTCGAGTTCGACGGTCACCGGCAGCTCGAGGTACAGCGCCGCCCCGTTGTGGAATGCGATCTGCACCGGCATGCCCTCGAGCAGGAAATTGGCCGCGGCGCCGACCAGCGACTCCGGCAGCGGGTGCTGCTCGTAGTCCTGGCTGTCCATGAACACGAAATCCGAGCCGTCGCGGTACAGGTAGGTGGTGTCGCGCCGGTCGACGGTCGCGGTCTCCACCTTCACCCCGGCGTTGTAGGTCTTGTCGACGACCTTGCCGGAGACCACGTTCTTGAGCTTGGTGCGCACGAAGGCCGGCCCCTTGCCGGGTTTGACGTGCTGGAACTCGACGATCTGCCACAGCTGGCCGTCGATCACCAGCACCAGTCCGTTCTTGAAGTCGGCGGTCGATGCCACGGTCGGTGTATCTCCTAGAGGATGGTCAGTTCCTTGGGGAACTGGGTCAGCAATTCCGGGCCGTGCCCGGCGGTCTCGTCAGGGACGACCAACGTGTCCTCGATGCGGACACCGCCGCGGCCGGGTAAATAGACGCCGGGCTCCACGGTCACCACGGAGCCCGCCAGTAGTGTACCGGCGGAGGTGGCGCCGATCCCCGGCGCTTCGTGGATCTGCAGGCCGACCCCGTGACCCAGTCCGTGGCCGAACTGCTCGCCGAAGCCGGCGTCGACGATCAGCTTGCGGGCCGCGCCGTCCACGTCGCGCAGCGCGGCGCCGGGCACCAGCGCCTCCCGGCCGGCCCGCTGCGCGTCGGCGACCAGCCGATAGATCTCCAGCTGCCAGTCGGCAGCCTTGCCCAGCACGAAGGTGCGGGTCATGTCGGAGTGATATCCGGCGACCAGCGCGCCGAAGTCGATCTTGACGAAATCGCCGTCGGCGAGCTCCGCGTCGGTCGGGCGGTGGTGCGGGATCGCCGAGTTGGCGCCGGCCGCCACGATCGTCTCGAACGAGATCGCGTCGGCGCCGTGGTCGAGCATCAGCGCTTCCAGCTCGCGGCTGACCTCGCGCTCGGTTCGCCCGGGCCGCAGGCCGCCGCGCTGCACCAGGTCGGTCAGCGCGGCGTCGGCCGCCTCGCAGGCCAGCCGCAGCAACGCCACCTCGCCCTCGTCCTTGATCTCGCGCAGCGCCTCCACGGTTCCCGCGGCCCGCACCAGCTCGGTGGCCGCCTTACGTTCCTGCAGCTCGGCGGTCAGCGCGTCGAAGCCGTCGACCGTGACGACGTTGCTTTCGAAGCCCAGCTTGCCCACCCCGGCGTCGGCGGCTCGTCCGACCAGGTGGCGGCCGACGGCCCGCTCGATGGCGACCTCGATCCCGGCCGCCTGCTCGGCGGCCTGGGTGCGGTAGCGGCCGTCGGTGGCCAGCACGGGCCCGCGATCGTCGGCGAACACGAGCAACGCGCCGTTGGACCCGGTGAATCCGGAGAGATAGCGGACGTTGATCAGGTCCGTGACCAGCATGGCTTCCAGCCCGCCGGCGGCGATTTGCGCCTTCAAGTTGTCTCGACGCTGCGAATGTGTCACGCCCCTTGACGGTACTCGCTACGCTGAGGGCCCATGACTAACTGGATGCTGCGTGGACTGGTGTTCGCCGGGGTGATGGTCGTCGTCCGCCTGATTCAGGGGACGATCGTCAACGCCTGGCCGACGCAGGCCGGGCTGGTCAGCATCGTGCTGCTGCTCCTGTTCACCGCCGCCGCGTTCGTGTGGGGCGTACTCGACGGCCGCGCCGACGCCACGGCCAACCCCGACCCGGACCGGCGCCGGGACCTGGCGATGACCTGGCTGCTGGCCGGCCTGGTGGCCGGCGTCCTCAGCGGCGCGGTGTCCTGGGTCATCGCGCTGGTCTACAAGGGCCTCTACACCGGGGGCCTGATCAACGAGCTGACGACGTTCGCGGCGTTCACCGCGCTCATCGCGTTCCTGGCGGCGATCGTCGGTGCGACGGTCGGCCGCTGGCGGGTGGACCGCAATCCGCCGCCGCGCGGGGCGGGCACCGACGGGGAGCGGGCCGACACCGACGTGTTCTCCGCGGTGCGCGGCGACGACACCCCCACCGGGGAGATGGCCGTGCCGGCGGCCGCGGCAGCCGCGGCCGCGCCGGCTGCGGTGGCCACCGCCGAGCGCGAGGCCCCCACCGAGACGCTCCCGACGAGCACCTGGGGCGGCACCACCGAGGCCACGCCCGCGGCCGCGGACGACGCGAAGACCGAGGTGATCAAGCCGGTCCCCGCCGCGGAGGCCATCGAGGCGACCGAGGCGACCGAGGCGGCCTCCGAGCCGCCGTCCGAGGAGCCGGACCGCGGCTGAGCCGGGCCGGCCGGCTCAGTCCCGCTGCGCGCCGGCCAAGAAGCGCAGGGCCAGCAGGTAACCCTGCACGCCCAGGCCCACGATCACCCCGGTCGCGACCGGGCTGAGGTAGGAGTGGCGCCGGAACTCCTCGCGCGCGTGCACATTCGAGATGTGCACCTCGATCAGCGGGGCCCGCAGCTCGGCACATGCATCGCGCAGCGCGACCGACGTGTGGGTGAGGCCGCCGGCGTTGAGAATCACCGGCTCCCCCGCATCGGCCGCCGCGTGAATCCACTCCAGCAGGTCGGCTTCGCTGTCGCTTTGCCGCACCACGGCGGTCAGCCCCAGCGCGGCGGCCTCGGCCTCGACCAGCGCGGCCAGCTCGTCGTGCGTGGTGTGTCCGTACACGCCGGGCTCGCGCCGGCCCAGCCGGCCCAGGTTCGGGCCGTTGAGGACGTTGACGATCACGGGGCGCACACTCCCGCGTAGGCGGCCGCCAGCAGCGCGGGATCCGGCCCCTCCAGCCGGCCGGGTTCGGCCAGCCCGTCGAGCACGACGAACCGCAGCACCCCGGCCCGGGTTTTCTTGTCCCCGGCCATGTATTCGAGCAACTCCGGCAGCGCGTCGGCGTCGTAGCCGACCGGCAGGCCCAGCGACGTCAGGACGGCCCGGTGCCGGTCGGCGGTGGCGTCGTCCAGCCGCCCGGTCAGCCGGCCCAGTTCGGCGGCGAACACCAGGCCGACCGACACCGCTGCGCCGTGCCGCCACCGGTAGCGCTCGCGGCGCTCGATGGCATGGCCCAGGGTGTGGCCGTAGTTCAGGATCTCGCGCAGCTCCGACTCCTTCTCGTCGGCGGCCACGACCTGCGCCTTCACCGCGATCGCGCGGCGCACCAGCTCCGGCAGCACCCCACCGGCCGGGTCCAGGGCGGCCTGCGGGTCGGCCTCGATGAGGTCCAGGATCACCGGGTCGGCGATAAACCCCGCCTTGACGACCTCGGCCATCCCGGAGACCAGCTCGTTGCGCGGCAGCGTTTCGAGGGTCGCCAGGTCGACCAGCACGGCCAGCGGCTGGTGGAACGCGCCGACCAGGTTCTTGCCCGCCTCGGTGTTGATGCCGGTCTTGCCGCCGACGGCGGCGTCCACCATGCCGAGCAGGCTGGTGGGCATGTGCACGATCGACACGCCGCGCAGCCAGGTGGCCGCCGCGAAGCCGGCGACGTCGGTGGCCGCGCCGCCGCCCAGGCTGACCAGGGCGTCCTTGCGGTCGATGCCGATGCGGCCCAGCACCTCCCAGATGAAGCCCACGACGGGCAGGTCCTTGCCGGCTTCGGCGTCGGGGATTTCGATGCGGTGCGCGTCGACGCCGTGGCCGGCCAGCCGGGCGCGGATCTCCTCGGCGCCGGCCGCCAGCACCGGCTGGTGCAGGATCGCGACGCGGTGCCGGCCGGACAGCAGCCCGTCCAGCTCGGCTCCCAGATCGGTGCCGATGATCACCGGGTAGGGCGGATCGACGGCCACCTCGATGGTGACCGGCGCGATGGTTCCGGTCACGTGGCCGCCCCGCTGGGCTCGGTTTCCTGCAGCCGCGCCACGATGTGGCGGACCACCGCCCCGGGGTTGCGGCGGTTGGTGTCCACCCGGATCGTCGCGACGCGCCGGTACAGCGGGATGCGCTGGGCCATCAGGTCGCGGTATCTCTCGGCGCGGTCGGGGCCGGCCAGCAGGGGCCGCGCGGTGGAGCCGGCGGTGCGCCGTACCCCTTCCCTGGCGCTGATCTCCAGGTAGACGACGGTGTGGCCGGCCAGCGCCTCGCGCACCCCGGGGCTGGTGACCGCGCCCCCGCCGAGTGAGACGACCCCGTCGTGGTCGGCCAGCGCCGCGCGCACCACGTCCTCCTCGATGCGCCGGAACTCCGGCTCGCCGTCGGTGGCGAAGATGTCGGCGATGCTGCGGCCCGTCCGCCGCTCGATCGCCGCGTCGGTGTCGAGCAGTTCTACGTCGAGCGCCCTGGCCAGCCGCCGCCCGATCGTGGACTTGCCGGAGCCGGGCAGCCCCACGAGCACCGCCTTGGGCGCCATTACGCGGTCCCCCGGGCCGCCGGCGCCTCCCGGTCGGCGACGGCCCGGCGGTAGGAGTCGATGTTGCGGCGGGTCTCGGTCAGCGAGTCGCCGCCGAACTTCTGCAGCGCCGCGCGGGCCAGCACCAGCGCCACCATGGTCTCGGCCACCACCCCGGCGGCCGGCACGGCGCACACGTCGGAGCGCTGGTGGATGGCGACGGCCTCGTCGCCGGTGGCCATGTCGACCGTCGCCAGCGCCCGCGGCACCGTGGAGATGGGTTTCATCGCGGCGCGCACCCGCAGCGGCTGGCCGTTGGTCATGCCGCCCTCGAGCCCGCCGGCGCGGTTGGTCGACCGGACGACGCCGTCGGGCCCGGGGTACATCTCGTCGTGGGCGCGGCTGCCTCGGCGCCGCGCGGTCGCAAAGCCGTCGCCGATCTCGACGCCCTTGATCGCCTGGATGCCCATGACGGCGGCGGCCAGCTGCCCGTCGAGCCGGTTGTCGCCGCTGGTGAACGAGCCCAGCCCGACCGGCAGGCCCAACGCCACGACCTCGACCACGCCGCCGAGGGTGTCGCCGTCCTTCTTGGCGGCCTCGATCTCGGCGATCATCGACTCCTCGGCGGCCTTGTCGTAGGCGCGGACCGGACTCGCGTCGATCGCGGGCAGGTCCTCGGCGCGCGGCGGCGGGCCGTCGTAGGGTTCCGACGGCCCGATCGCGACGACGTGGGACAGCACCTCGACGCCCATCGCCTGGCGCAGGAACGACCGGGCGATGGTCCCGGCCGCGACGCGGGCGGCGGTCTCGCGGGCGCTGGCCCGCTCCAGCACCGGCCGGGCGTCGTCGAAGCCGTACTTGAGCATGCCCGCGTAGTCGGCGTGGCCGGGCCGCGGCCGGGTCAGCGGCGCGTTGCGCGCCGAGGTCTCCAGCTCGGCGGCGTCGACCGGGTCGGTCGCCATCACGGTTTCCCATTTCGGCCATTCGGTGTTGCCGATCTCGACGGCAATGGGCCCGCCCAGGGTGATGCCGTGGCGCACCCCGGACAGCACGGTCACCGCGTCGCGCTCGAAGGCCATGCGGGCGCCGCGGCCGTAGCCCAGGCGGCGGCGGGCGAGTTGATCGGCGATGTCGGTGGAGGTGACCTCCACGCCGGCGACCATGCCTTCGAGCACGGCCACCAGCGCACGACCGTGCGACTCCCCGGCGGTGATCCAGCGCAACACCGGACCATTCTCCCATGTGGTCCAGGCATCGCCCAAAGCGCGCCGAGCGTGAAACTGCGGCGAGAAAACGGTCGAAAAATCGCAACCACTGCACGCTCGGCGACGGCCCCGGTCTACCAGACGGCCAGGCCCACCGCCGCTGCGGTGGCCGCGCACATCGACGGGCCGTGCGGCACGGCGCGCCCGCCACGCAAGGCCGACCACAGCGCCGTCAGCAGGGGCGCGCCCGCCGCCGCCAGGAACCACACGCCGACGCCGAAGCAGCCGGTCAGCCCGCCCAGGCCCAGAGCGAGCTTGACGTCCCCGGCGCCCATCGCCGCCGGCGCGCCCAGATGCACGAGCAGGTACACCGCGACCAGGGCGGTCGCACCCGCCATCGCCGGCAGCGGGTACCCGGCAACGCCGGCGGCCGTCAGCACCACAACCGCGCCCGGCAGTGTGAGCCAGTTGGGCAGTCGTCGCTGCGCGAGGTCGTAGCCGCTGAGCGCGGCCATCCACAGCAGCGCCGCCGCGACCAACATGCCGGGCACGCTAACCCAGCGCGGCGGCCATGGCCTCGCGCGGGGCGGGCAGCCCTGTGAATTGTTCGACCTGCGCGAACGCCTGATGCAGCAGCATCTGCAGGCCGCCGATCACCCTCCCGCCCGCGGCGGCGACCGCCGCGGCCAGCGGCGTGGGCCACGGGTCGTAGACGGCGTCCAGCAGCACCGGGATCGCGGCGAAGGTGTTGGCGTGGCGCGACGCCGCGTCCGCCGGGATGGTGCTGACCAGCACTTCCGCGGCCGCCACCCGACCGGCCAGCTCGTCGCCGTCGTCCAGGCCGCAGATCCGCGTCGTGACGCCGGCACGCGCACCCAGGTCCACCAGCCGGGCCGCCTTGGCGGCGTCGCGCGCCACGACGGTGATGTCGGTGACGCCCAGCAGCGCCAGTCCCACCACGGCCGCCGGTGCGGTGCCGCCGGACCCGCACACCAGCGCCGGGCCCGACGCGGCCCCGAGCGCCCCCGCGACGCCGTCGACGTCGGTGTTGTCGGCGCGCCAGCCCGCCGGGGTGCGCACCAGGGTGTTGGCCGAACCCACCAGCGCGGCGCGCTCGGTGTGCTCGTCGGCGAACCGCAGCGCGGCAAACTTGCCGGGCATGGTCACCGACACGCCTACCCACTCGGGCCCGAACCCGCCGACCACCCCCGGCAGTTCCTCGGCGCCGCACTCGATGCGCTCGTAGGTCCAGTCGTGAAGGCCCAGCGCGCGGTAGGCGGCCAGGTGCAGTTGCGGGGACTTCGAATGGGCGATCGGCTTGCCGAGAACCCCGGCCTTTCTAGCGCGCGGAGTCGAGGACACCGTTGCGCTTAGCCAGCTCGATGTTGGCCAGATGCTGTTGATAGTCGCGGGTGAACAGGGTCGTCCCCTGGGCGTCGATGGTGACGAAGTACAACCAGTCCCCCGGCACGGGATGCTCGGCGGCTTGCAGCGCGTCGACACCGGGCGAACAGATCGCGGTGGCGGGCAGCCCCGGCGACACGTAGGTGTTCCACGGCGTCCGCTGGGCACGGTCGGCGTCGCTGGTGGCCACCTCGCGGCGGTCCAGGGGGTAGTTCACGGTGGAGTCGAACTCGAGCGTGCGGTGTTCGTGCAGGCGGTTGTAGATCACCCGCGCCACCTTCGGGAAATCCTGCGTGTTGCTCTCCTGCTGCACCAGCGAGGCCACCACCAGGATGTCGTAGGGCGAGAGGTGCAGCGACGCGGCGGTGTCGGTCAGGCCGGACTTCATGTACTCCACCGCCCCCGCGCTGATCAGGCCGGCCAGGATGTTGGCCGGCGAGGCCGCGGGGTCGACGTTGAAGGTTCCCGGCGCGATGAGGCCCTCGATGCGGCGGTGGTCGTTGCCGAGTTCGGTCACCGGTTCCATGGCCCACGGCGGCACCGCGAGCACCGCCGGCGAGCTGTTGGCCGCCGCCGCCCGCAGGTCGCCCACCGCGACGCAGCGCCGGTTGCCGTCGAGGTCCACGCAGGTGGCCTGCGAGATCAGGCTGAAGATGCCGGGGGTGACCTTGTCGGTCTTCATGTCAGTGGTGTCGTCGAGCTGACGACCCTCCGGGATGACCAGGCGGCCCACCCGGTTCTGCGGATCGGTCAGCCGCGCGACGGCGTCGGCCGCCGGGATCTCGGTGCGCATCTGGTAGTAGCCCGGCTGGATCGCGTTGATCGCGGCGTTGCCGTGCGCGGCGTTGACGAAGGCCCGGACCGTCTTGACGACGTGCTGGCTCTGCAGCGTCTCCCCGACCATCGTGGTCGAGTCGCCGGCCTGAACGTGGATGACGATGTCGCGCTTGCCGTGCCCGGTGTAGTCGTCCCCCGACCCGAACATGCTGTGCCAGAGCCTGGTGCCGGCGAACACGGCCGCCACCACCACCACGAGGGCGGCGAGTACGAACCTGCCGACCGTGCGGCGCCGGCGACGGCCGCGTTCGGCGCGCTTGCGGGCCGAACGGCTCATCCGGTGCCGGGGCGGCCCGATCGTTTCGGGCTCGGCCCGTTGGCTGTCAACCATCGGCGCCCTCGGTGGCCGGCCCGGTGCGGGCGGCGCGGCGCTGGTCGAGCCAGCTCTGCAGGATCGCCACCGCCGCCGCCTGGTCGATCACCGCCCGCTGCTCGCGGGCGCGCACCCCGGCCGCACGCAGCGAGCGCTGGGCGCTGACCGTGGTCAGGCGTTCGTCGGCGAGGCGCACCGGCGTGGGGGCGATCCGGCCGGCCAGCGTGTCGGCCAGTTCGATCGCGTCCAGCGCGGACGGGCCGGTGCGGTCGGCGAGGGTCCGCGGCAACCCGACGACCACCTCCACCGCCCCGAGTTCGGCGACGAGCCGGGCGAGCCGGCGCACGTGCCTGTCCGAGCGGTCCCGGCGCACCGTCTCCACCGGGGTCGCCAGGATGCCGTCGGGGTCGCTGGCGGCCACACCGATGCGCACGCTGCCCACGTCGACGCCGAGCCGCCGGCCCCGGCCCGGATCCTGGTCGGGATCCCCGGGCCGATCGGGCAGGCGGTGCTGGGTGGGGACCACTCAACCGACCCGCGCGATCTCGGCTATCTCCGCGCGCACCGCGTCGAGCGCCGCGTCGATGCCGCCGGGATTCTTGCCCGAGCCCTGCGCCAGGTCCGGCTTGCCGCCGCCGCGGCCGTCGACGGCCACGGCGAGGCGCTTGACCAGGTCGTTGGCGCGCACCCCGAGGTCCTGGGCGGCGGGGTTGGCGGCGACCGCGTACGGCACCGTCCCCCCGTCACCCTCGGCGATGAGCGCCACGACCGCGGGGTCGCTGCCCAGCTTGCCGCGGATGTCGCCGACCAGCGAGCGCAGGTCGGCCGCCGTCGTCCCCGCCGACATCCGCTGCGCCACCAGCCGGACGTCACCGATGCGCTCCGCACCGGCCGCGGCGTTGGCCGCGGCGGCCCGCGTGCCCGCCAGCCGGGCCCGTTCCAGTTCCTTCTCCGCGGCCTTGAGCCGGTCCACCAGGGTGGCCACCCGGGCGGGAACCTCGTCGGACGGCACCTTCAGCGACGACGCCAGCCCGGCCATCAGCGCCCGCTCCTTGGCCAGGTGCCGGAACGACTCGAGGCCGACGTAGGCCTCCACGCGGCGCACCCCGGAGCCCACCGACGATTCACCCAGGATGGTCACCGGCCCGATCTGCGCCGAGTTGTGCACGTGGGTTCCCCCGCACAGCTCCAGCGAGAACGGCCCACCGATCTCGACGACCCGGACCTCGTCGGGGTAGGCCTCGCCGAACAGCGCCAACGCGCCCATCGCCTTGGCCTTCTCGAGCCGCTCGGTGAAGGTGTGCACCGCGAAGTCGGCCTGCACCGCCTCGTTGGTCACCTCTTCGATCTGGGTGCGCTGCTCGTCGGTCAGCGACCCCTGCCAGTTGAAGTCGAACCGCAGGTACCCCGGGCGGTTCAGCGACCCGGCCTGGACGGCGTTGGGGCCCAGCACTTGTCGCAGCGCGGCGTGCACCATGTGGGTGCCCGAGTGGCCCTGGGTGGCGCCCCGGCGCCAGCCCGGGTCCACCGCCGCCACGACGGTGTCGCCCTCGACGAACTCCCCGGATTCCACGTTGACCCGGTGCACCCACAGGGTTTTCGCGATCTTCTGGACGTCGGTGACCGCGGCCCGGGCGCTCTGCCCGGCCCCGGTGCCGCTGATGGTGCCCTCGTCGGCGATCTGCCCGCCGGACTCGGCGTAGAGCGGGGTGCGATCCAGCACGAGCTCGGCCTGGTGGGCGCCGTCGCGCTCGCGGTGCGCGTCGTGCGCGACCACCGGCACCCGCTTGCCGTCGACGAAGATGCCCAGAATCCTTGCCTCCGAGGTCAACTCGGTGAAGCCGGTGAACTCGGTGGGACCGGCGTCGACCAGTTCCCGGTAGGCGCTCAGGTCGGCGTGGGCATGTTTGCGCGCGGCGGCGTCGGCCTTGGCGCGGCGGCGCTGCTCGGCCATCAGTTCGCGGAAGCCGATCTCGTCGACCCGCAGGCCGGCCTCGGCTGCCATCTCCAGCGTCAACTCGATCGGGAAGCCGTAGGTGTCGTG
Organism: Mycobacterium cajalii; assembly: GCF_045809005.2. Taxonomy (NCBI): domain Bacteria; kingdom Bacillati; phylum Actinomycetota; class Actinomycetes; order Mycobacteriales; family Mycobacteriaceae; genus Mycobacterium; species Mycobacterium cajalii. The sequence goes on along the minus strand of NZ_CM141436.1, from coordinate 2,356,456 downwards.
CAGGGTGAAGGCGTCCGAACCGGAAACCACCTCGGCGTCCTTGGCTTTGGTGGCACCCACCACCTCGTCGAACAGCCTGGAGCCCGAGACCAGGGTGCGGTTGAACGCGGTCTCCTCGGCGACGGCGATGCGCGCGATCCGGTCGAAATCGGCGACCAGCTCCGGGTAGGACGGGCCCATCGCGTCGCGCACGGTGGCCATCAGGTCGCCGACGATCGGGCCGGCGATGTCCAGCAGCCGCGCCGAGCGGATCACGCGGCGCAGCAGCCTGCGCAACACGTAGCCGCGTCCGTCGTTGCCGGGGCTCACCCCGTCACCGATCAGGATGGCCGCCGTGCGGCTGTGGTCGGCGATGACCCGGTAGCGCACGTCGTCGTCGTGGTTGCCGACGTCGTACGGGCGCGCGGCCACGGTGGCCACCTTGTCTATGACCGGCCGCAGCAGGTCGGTCTCGTAGACGTTGTGCACGCCCTGCAGGATGAACGCGACCCGCTCGACGCCCATGCCGGTGTCGATGTTCTTGCGGGGCAACGGCCCGAGAATCTCGAAGTCGGTCTTGGAAGTGCCCTGGCCGCGCTCGTTCTGCATGAACACGAGGTTCCAGATCTCGATGTAGCGGTCCTCGTTGGCGATCGGCCCGCCGCCCACGCCGAACTCCTCGCCGCGGTCGTAGTAGATCTCCGAGGACGGCCCGCACGGCCCGGGGATGCCCATCGACCAGTAGTTGTCTTCCATGCCGCGGCGCTGGATGCGGTCGACCGGCAGCCCGGCGATCTCCTGCCACAGCCGCACGGCCTCGTCGTCATCGAAATAGACTGTCGTCCAGATCCTTTCGGGATCCAGGCCGTAGCCGCCCGCGTCGACGCCGGCGGTCAGCAGGCTCCACGCCAGTTCGATGGCCTCGCGCTTGAAGTAGTCGCCGAACGAGAAGTTCCCGGCCATCTGGAAGAACGTGTTGTGCCGGGTGGTGATCCCGACCTCATCGATATCGGGTGTGCGGATGCACTTCTGGATGCTGGTGGCCTTCGAGTAGGGCGGCGTGCGCTGCCCCAGGAAGAACGGCACGAACTGGACCATGCCGGCGTTGACGAACAGCAGGTTGGGGTCCTCGAGGATCACCGACGCACTCGGCACCTCGGTGTGACCCGCCTTCACGAAATGATCGAGGAACCTCTTCCTGATCTCGTGTGTCTGCACTGGTGTTCCGTTCTTCCTGTTTTCCTCGCATTGCCGCGGCCCGGACGGGATGGGCGCGCTGCGGCCCTTCAAGTCGTCAACCAGCTTATTCGCCGGGTTTTGGGGAGACTGTCTAACGACTGGCTTGACCGCCCAAACAGTACCTCGTCCGCCGCTTCCGCCACCGGCCCGCTAGCCCTCCACAAAGCTCAGCCGCACCGACCGCCGCGGGTTGTCGCGGTTGAGGTCGACCAGCACGATGCTCTGCCAGGTGCCCAGCTGCAGTTCGCCGCCGGCGACCGGGAGCGTCACCGACGGCGCCACGATCGCCGGCAGCACATGGTCGGCGCCGTGGCCCGGGGAGCCGTGCGAGTGCCGGTACCGGTCGTCGCGGGGCAACAGCCGCTCCAGCGTGTCGACCAGGTCGTCGTCGGAGCCGGCACCGGTCTCGATGATCGCGACCCCGGCCGTCGCGTGGGGGACGAACACGTTGCACAGCCCGTCGCCGCAGCTGAAGCAGAACCTGCGGACGGCATCGGTCAGATCGACGGTGCGGCGCCGGGAGGTGTCCACGTCCAGCACATCGGTATGCACCCGGTCCAGCCTACGGCGGGGCCGCAGGACGCGGCCAATTCCGTGTGACGGTTGCCACACCCTCGCATGCAGGAGGAAAGTGGCTGGTGGGCCCCGGTGGCGCCACCGGGGCCCGGTTCAGGACAAGTCCCGGCATGGGAGGTCGGTCATGTACGCACGCTCAACCACCATTCAGGCGCAACCCCTGTCCATCGACATCGGAATCGCGCACGTCCGCGATGTCGTCATGCCCGCGCTGACGGAGATCGGCGGGTTCGTCGGCTTGTCGCTGCTGGTCGACCGGCAGTCCGGCAAGTGCATCGCCACCAGCTCCTGGGAGAGCGTGCAGGCCATGCGCGCCGGGGCCGGGCGGGTGGCCCCCATCCGGGACCGGGCGGCGCTGATGTTCGACGGAAGCGCCCGTGTCGAGGAGTGGGAGATCGCCTCGCTGCACCGCCACCACCGCTCCGGCGAGGGGGCCTGCGTGCGGGCGACCTGGCTCAAGGTGGTGCCGGACCAGCTCGGCCGGTCCCTGGACTTCTACCGCACGTCGCTGCTCCCGGAGATGGAGGCCCTCGACGGCTTCTGCAGCGCCAGCCTGCTGGTCGATCACCCCGCATGCCGGCGGGCCGTGTCGTGCTCGACGTTCGACAGCATGGAGGCGATGGCCCGCAACCGCGACCGGGCCACCGAGCTGCGCAGCAGTCGGGTGCGCGAACTGGGTGCCGAGGTCGTCGACGTGGCCGAGTTCGAGCTGGCGCTCGCCCACCTGAGGGTGCCCGAGCTGGTCTGAGGCGCGCCGCGACGGTCGCCGTTCGCCGGGATCGACGTTTTGCCGGGTTCTACTCGCGCTTTCTCTGCCAAACGTCGATCTCGGCGTCGTAGCCGAATGACGCCGCTTGGGGATCCGTCAGCCCCGGCGGCGGATGATCGCGCGCAGCCGCTCCAGCCGGCCCGCCATGTCGCGCTCGCCGCCCCGGCCGCTGGGCCGGTAGTAGTCCACCCCCACCAGTTCGTCGGGCGGATATTGCTGGGCCACAACACCGTCCGGGGCGTCGTGCGCGTACTTGTAGCCCTGGGCGTTGCCCAGGGCCGCCGCGCCGGAGTAGTGCCCGTCGCGCAGGTGCGGCGGGACCAGGCCCGCCTTGCCGGCCCGGACGTCGGCCATCGCCGCGCCCAGCGCGGTGGTCACCGCGTTCGACTTGGGCGCGGTGGCCAGGTACACGGTGGCGTGCGCCAGCGTCAGCTGGGCCTCGGGCATGCCGATCAGCGCCACGGTCTGCGCGGCGGCGACCGCGGTCTGCAGCGCGGTGGGGTCGGCCATGCCGACGTCCTCGCTGGCCAGGATCACCAGCCGGCGCGCGATGAAGCGCGGGTCCTCCCCGGCGACGAGCATGCGGGCCAGGTAGTGCAGCGCGGCGTCGACGTCGGAGCCGCGCACCGACTTGATGAAGGCGCTGACGACGTCGTAGTGCTGGTCGCCGTCGCGGTCGTAGCGCACCGCGGCCTTGTCCAGCGACTGCTCGATGGTCTCGACGGTGACCTCGTCGCCGGCCGCCGCGGCCCCTTCGGAGGCGACCTCGAGCGCGGTCAGGGCGCGGCGGGCGTCGCCGGCCGCCAGTCGCACCAGCAGGTCGACGGCGTCGGGGTGCACCCCGACCCGCCCGCCCAGGCCGCGGGGGTCGTCGACGGCGCGCCGCACCACCGCGCGGATGTCGTCGCCGCTCAGCGGCCGCAACTGCAGAATCAGCGACCGCGACAGCAACGGCGCCACCACGGAGAAGGACGGGTTCTCGGTGGTCGCCGCCACGAGCAGCACCACCCGGTTCTCCACGGCGGAGAGCAGGGCGTCCTGCTGGGTCTTGGAGAACCGGTGCACCTCGTCGATGAACAGCACGGTCTGCTCGCCGTGCAGGAGCGCCCGGCGCGCCTGGTCGATGACGGCCCGGACGTCCTTGACACCGGCCGACAACGCCGACAGCGCCTCGAACCGGCGTCCCGTCGCCCGCGAGATCAGCGCCGCCAGCGTGGTCTTGCCGCTGCCGGGCGGACCGTAGAGGATCGCCGAGGCCACACCCGAGCCCTCGACGAGGCGGCGCAGCGGCGATCCCGGCGCCAGCAGGTGGCCCTGCCCCACCACCTCGTCCAGCGTGGCCGGGCGCATCCGCACCGCCAGCGGCGCGCCGGCCGACACGCCCGGGTCATGGGTGGTCGTCGGGGGGTCGCCGGGAAGGTCGAAAAGACCGTCGGACACGGCTTCAGGCATACCACGCCCCGGGGCCGGGTGCGCCGGGCCCGCCCCGGCGCCGCCAATGCGCGCGCCCTGCCCACATCTTTGCTAAGTTCCGGTTTGCCAAGGTCCGTGTGGCGTGCCCGTAGAGCCCCTACAGCTAGGACGGAAATGAGCCAGCCCCCAGAGCATCCAGGCAATCCGGAGTATCGAGGCGAGCCGGGGCAGGCGGGCGGCCCGGCCGGCCCCCCGCCCGGCCCCCCGCCCGGTTATGGCGGACCTCCTCCCCCGCCGCCCGGCTACGGCCCACCACCCGGCTACGGCGGACCACCGCCCGGATACGGCCCCCCGCCGGGACCGCCACCCGGCTACGGCCCGCCGCCCGGATACGGCCCGCCGCCGGGACCGCCCCCCGGATACGGCCCGCCACCGGGTTACGGCGGCCCGCCGCCCGGCTACGGCGGCCCGCCGCCCGGCTACGGCGGCCCGCCGCCCGGCTACGGCGGCCCGCCGCCCGGATACGGCGGGGGGCCCGGCTTCGGGGGCCCGGCCAAGCCCGCGTTCGGCATCGGCGAGGCGTTCGGCTGGGCGTGGAAGAAGTTCACGCAGAACGCCGTGGCGCTGATCGTCGCCGCCCTCGTCTACGCGCTGCTGCTCGGCGCCGCCTACGCTCTGATCGCCGCGGGCAGCGGCATGGGGACCACGATCACCACGTCCGACGACTACACCAGCGCCACAACCAGCCTCGGCCCGGGTGAATGGGTCATCATGGCCGTCGGCTATCTGCTGGTCTTCGCGGTGGGGGTGTTCGCGCAAGCCGCGTTCCTGACCGGATGCCTCGACATCGCCGACGGGCGGCCGGTGACCATCGGCTCGTTCTTCAAGCCGCGCAACTTCGGCCCGGTGATCCTGGCGGCGCTGCTCGTCGGCGTCCTCAGCACGCTGGCCTCGGCCCTGTGCTTCCTGCCAGGCCTGATCTTCGGCATCTTCGCGATGTTCACGGTCCCGTTCGCCATCGACCGCGCGCTACCGCCCGTCGCCGCACTGACGTCGAGCATGTCGACGGTCTGGTCGAACTTCGGCAACGCCCTGCTCGCGTGGCTGGTGCAGGTGGCGGTGGTCGTCGTCGGCGCGCTGCTGTGCGGCGTCGGCGTGCTGGTGGCGGTCCCCGTCGCGGCGCTGATCCTGATCTACGCCTACCGCACCCTGTCCGGTGGGCGGGTCGTGCCGCTCGACCAGGGCTACCAGCAGGGGCCGCCACCGGGCTACCAGCCGTCCTGACGCGCGACTGCTAACCGCGCGGGGCGCCGCCGCGGTGCGCTGCGGCGCTGTGGCGCCTGTGATGCAATCAGCGGTTATGAGCATCAAAGTTGCGCTGGAGCACCGCACCAGCTACACCTTTGACCGGCTGGTCCGGGTGTATCCGCACGTGGTGCGGCTGCGCCCGGCGCCCCACTCCCGAACACCGATCGAGGCCTACTCGCTGCGCGTCGAACCCGACGACCACTTCATCAACTGGCAGCAGGATGCCGTGGGCAACTTCCTGGCCCGGCTGGTGTTCCCGAACCCCACGACCCGGCTGACCATCACTGTCGGGCTGATCGCCGACCTGAAGGTGATCAACCCGTTCGACTTCTTCATCGAGGACTGGGCCGAGACATGGCCCTTGAATCACGGGGCCGGGCCGGCCTACCCCAAGGCGCTGGCCGACGACCTCGAGCCCTATCTGCGGCCGGTCGACGAGGACGGCGAAGGGTCGGGGCCGGGCGAGCTCGTCCGCGCCTGGGTGCGCGACTTCTCGGTGCCGGACGGCACCCGCACCATCGACTTCCTGGTCGCCCTCAACCGCGCGGTCAACGCCCGCGTCGCCTACAACGTGCGCATGGAACCCGGCGTCCAGACACCGGATTTCACGCTGCGCAGCGGGGTCGGCTCGTGCCGGGACTCGGCGTGGCTGCTGGTGTCGATCCTGCGCCGGTTCGGGCTGGCCGCCCGGTTCGTGTCGGGCTACCTGGTGCAGCTGACGTCCGACGTGGAGGCACTGGACGGGCCGTCGGGACCCGCCGCCGACTTCACCGACCTGCACGCCTGGACCGAGGTGTACATCCCCGGTGCGGGCTGGATCGGCCTGGACCCGACGTCGGGACTGTTCGCCGGCGAGGGGCACATCCCGCTGGCGGCCACGCCGCATCCGGCGAGCGCGGCGCCGATCAGCGGCGGCACCGAACCGTGCGAATCGGTGCTGGAGTTCTCCAACACCGTCACCCGCGTGCACGAGGACCCGCGCGTCACGCTGCCCTACACCGACGCGGCGTGGCGGTCGATCTGCGAGGTCGGCCGCCGGGTCGACGAGCGGCTGGCCGCCGCCGATGTGCGGCTCACCGTGGGCGGGGAACCGACGTTCGTCTCGATCGACGACCAGGTCAGCGAGGAATGGACGACGGCCGCCGACGGCCCGCACAAGCGGCTGCGGGCATCCGACCTGGCCGCCCGGCTGAAGGCGGCGTGGGCCCCAGCGGGGCTGATCCAGCACAAGCAGGGCCGGTGGTATCCCGGAGAGCCGTTGCCGCGCTGGGAGATCGCGCTCTACTGGCGCACCGACGGCCGGCCGCTGTGGGCCGACCCGGCGCTGCTGGCCGATCCCTGGGGAGACCAGCCCGCCCGGCCCGCCGAGACCGACGCGGCCCGCGCGGTGCTCGCCGCGGTCGCCGACGGCCTGGGGCTTCCGGCCGCCCAGGTGCGACCCGCCTACGAGGACCCGCTGCACCGGCTGGCGGCCAAAGTGCTCCTGCCGGAAGGGGATCCGGTGGAAGCGGCCGACGACCTCGCCGACGACTCCCCCGCCGGGCGGGCCGCGCTGCTGGCCCGACTCGACGAAACCCTCACCGAGCCTGCGGCTTTCGTGCTGCCGCTGCACCGGCGCGACGACGACCTCGGGTGGGCCAGCGCGGACTGGCGGCTGCGCCGCGGGCGCATCGTGCTGGTCGACGGCGACTCGCTGGCGGGCCTGCGGCTGCCGCTGGACTCGATCAGCTGGGAACCGCCGCGCCCCACCTTCGACGCCGATCCCCTGACCGTGGCCGGAGCGCCGCCCACGGACTCGGCCCGCGCGGTGGTCACCGACCCCGACGGGGCGCCGCCGACCGCGATGGTCGCCGAGGTCCGCGACGGGCTGGTGCACATCTTCCTGCCGCCCACCGAGGCGCTGGAACACTTCACCGACCTCGTCGCCCGCGTCGAGGCCGCGGCGGCGGGCGCCGGCCGCGCGGTCGTGATCGAGGGCTACGGCCCGCCGCCGGATCCCCGCCTGCGCTCGACCACGATCACCCCCGACCCGGGCGTGATCGAGGTCAACGTCACACCGACCGCCGGCTTCGCCGAACAATGCCGGCTGCTGGAATCGCTGTACGAGAACGCCCGGCTGGCCCGCCTTTCCACGGAGTCGTTCGACGTCGACGGCACCCACGGCGGCACCGGCGGGGGCAACCACATCACGCTGGGCGGGGTCACGCCGGCGGACTCGCCGCTGCTGCGCCGCCCGGATCTGCTGGTCTCGCTGCTGACGTACTGGCAGCGCCACCCGGCGCTGTCCTACCTGTTCGCCGGGCGCTTCGTCGGCACCACGTCGCAGGCCCCGCGCGTCGACGAGGGCCGCGCCGAGGCGCTCTACGAACTCGAGATCGCCTTCGCCGAGATCGCGCGGGTGAGCGGCGGCGGCGGCGCCAAACCGTGGCTGGCCGACCGCGCGCTGCGCCACCTGCTGACCGACATCACCGGCAACACCCACCGCGCCGAGTTCTGCATCGACAAGCTCTACAACCCCGACAGCCCCCGCGGCCGGCTCGGGCTGCTGGAGCTGCGCGGGTTCGAGATGCCGCCGCATCTGCGCATGGCGATGGTCCAGTCGCTGCTGGTGCGCTCGCTGGTGGCGTGGTTCTGGGAGCAACCGCTGCGCGCCCCCCTGATCCGCCACGGCGCCAACCTGCACGGGCGGTACCTGTTGCCACACTTCATCATTCACGATATCGCCGACGTCGCCTCCGACCTGCGCGCACACGGCGTCGACTTCGAGACCAGCTGGCTGGATCCGTTCACCGAGTTCCGCTTCCCGCGCGTCGGCACCGCCGTGTTCGACGGCGTGGAGATCGAGCTGCGCGGCGCGATCGAGCCGTGGACCACCCTGGGTGAGGAGGCCGGCGCGACGGGCACCGCCCGCTACGTCGACTCCTCGGTCGAGCGTCTGCAGGTCCGCGTCATCGGCGCCGACCGGCACCGCTACGTGGTCACCTGCAACGGCTACCCGGTGCCGCTGCTGGCGACCGACAACCCGGACGTGCACGTCGGCGGGGTGCGGTTCAAGGCCTGGCAGCCGCCCAGCGCGCTGCACCCGACCATCTCGGCCGACGGCCCGCTGCAGTTCGAGCTGGTCGACCTGACCACCGGGACGTCACGCGGGGGCTGCACCTATCACGTCACGCACCCGGGCGGGCGCGCCTACGACGAGCCACCCGTCAACGCCGTCGAGGCCGAGGCCCGCCGGGCCCGCCGCTTCGAGGCGACCGGCTTCACCCCGGGCAAGCTGGACCTGTCCGGCCTGCGGGAGAAGCAGGCCCGCATATTCACCGACGTCGGCGCGCCCGGCATCCTCGACCTGCGCCGCGTGCGTACCGTGCAGCTGTAATGGCAGCTGCGGACGACACGGCGATGGCACTCGGCACCCACGGCCGGCCGGCGACGGCTTCCGCCGCGCCGGGCGGCCGACACGACGCCGACCGGCTGCTGGACGGGTACCGCGCCACCCGCGCCCAGGAGGCGCTGTTCGACCTGCGGGAGGGCCCCGGGACGGGCCCGGCGATCGGGTTCGACGAATTCGTCGAACCCGACGGGACCGTGCGCCCGGCCTGGCACGAGCTGGCCGACGCGGTCACGGAGCGCGGGCGCGCCGGGCTGGACCGGCTGCGCTCGGTGGTGCGCACCCTGATCGACAACGACGGCATCACCTACACCGAGGTGGGCCCGGGCGGTCACGGACTGGAGCCGCGGCCCTGGCATCTGGACACGCTGCCGATCGTGCTGTCCGCGGCCGACTGGGAAACGCTGGAGGCCGGGCTGGTGCAGCGCTCGCGCCTGCTCAACGCGGTGCTCGCCGACCTCTACGGGCCGCGCCGCCTGCTCACCGAGGGCCTGCTGCCCCCGGAGCTGCTGTTCGCCCATCCCGGTTACGTGCGCGCCGCCAACGGGATCGAGATCCCCGGGCACCACCAGCTGTTCATGCACGCGTGCGACCTCAGCCGGCTGCCCGACGGCAGCTTCCGGGTCAACGCCGACTGGACGCAGGCGCCGTCGGGCGCCGGCTATGCGCTGGCCGACCGGCGCGTGGTCGCGCACGCGCTTCCGGACCTCTACGAGCGGATCGCGCCGCGGCCGACCACCCCGTTCGCCCAGGCGCTGCGGCTGGCGCTGATCGACGCGGCACCCGACGTCGCGCAGGATCCCGTGGTCGTGGTGCTCAGCCCGGGCATCTACTCCGAGACCGCGTTCGACCAGGCGTATCTGGCGACACTGCTGGGTTTTCCGCTGGTGGAGAACGCGGACCTGGTGGTGCGCGACGGCAAGCTGTGGATGCGCTCGCTGGGCACCCTGAAACGCGTCGACGTGGTGCTCCGCCGCGTCGACGCGCTCTACAGCGACCCGCTGGACCTGCGCGCCGACTCCCGCCTGGGAGTGGTGGGCCTGGTCGAGGCGCAGCACCGCGGGGCGGTGACCGTGGTCAACACGCTGGGCAGCGGCATCCTGGAAAACCCCGGGCTGCTGCGCTTCCTGCCCGGGCTGGCCGGGCGGCTGCTCGCCGAGGACCCGTTGCTGGACACCGCGCCGGTGTACTGGGGCGGCATCGCCGCCGAACGCTCGCACCTGCTGGCCAACCTGTCGTCGCTGCTGGTGAAGTCGACGGTCGGCGGGAAAACCCTTGTCGGACCGACGCTTTCGTCGCAGCAACTGGCCGAGCTGGCCGCGCGCATCGAGAGCATGCCCTGGCAGTGGGTGGGCCAGGAGCTGCCGCAGTTCTCGTCGGCGCCCACCGACCATGCCGGGGTGATGGCCTCGGCCGGTGTCGGGATGCGCCTGTTCACGGTGGCCCAGCGCAGCGGCTACGCGCCGATGATCGGCGGCGTGGGTTACGTGCTGGCTTCCGGGCCCGCGGCGTACACGCTGAACACCGTTGCGGCCAAAGATGTCTGGGTGCGGCCCACCGAACGCGCGCGGGCCGAGGCGGTGACGTTGCCGACGGCCCCGGCGGTCCAGCCGGCGAAGACCGGCGCGGGCACCTGGGCGGTCAGCTCGCCGCGGGTGCTGTCCGACCTGTTCTGGATCGGGCGCTACGGCGAGCGCGCCGAGAGCATGGCCAGGCTGCTGATCGTGACCCGCGACCGCTTCCACGTCTACCGCCATCATCAGGACAGCGAGGAAAGCGCGTGCGTGCCGGTGCTGATGGCCGCGCTGGGCGCGATCACCGGGGCCGACACCGGAACCGGCGGCGACCAGGCCGAGATGATCGCCGTCGCGCCCTCGACGCTGTGGTCGCTGACCGTGGATCCGGACCTGTCCGGGTCGCTGGTGCAGTCGGTGGAGGGCCTGGCGCTGGCCGCCCGGGCGGTCCGCGACCAGCTGTCCAACGACACGTGGATGGTGCTGGCCGGGGTGGAGCGCGCGCTCGCCCACCCCGCCGAGCCGCCGGACTCGCTGACCGAGGCCGACGCGCTGCTGGCGGCTGCGCAGGCGCAGACGCTGGCCGGGATGCTGACGCTGTCGGGGGTGGCCGCCGAGTCCATGGTGCGCGACGCGGGCTGGACGATCATGGACATCGGCAAGCGCATCGAACGGGGCCTGTGGCTCACCGCCCTGCTGCGGGCCACGCTGACCGTTGTCCGGCCCGCCGCGGCCGAACAGATCATCATCGAGGCGGCGCTGGTGGCCTGCGAGTCGGCGGTGATCTACCGACGCCGGACGGCCGGCGCGGTGAGCGTGGCCGCGATGGCCGAGCTGATGCTGTTCGACGCCACCAATCCGCGGTCGTTGCTGCACCAGGTGGAGCGGCTGCGGGCCAACCTGCGCGCCCTGCCCGGGTCGTCGGGTTCGTCGCGCCCGGAGCGGCTGGTCGACGAGGTCAGCACCCTGCTGCGCCGGTCCCATCCCGCCGAGCTCGAGCAGGTCAGCGACGACGGGCGCCGCACGGAGCTGGCCGGCCTGCTGGCCGGGATACACGCCGGGCTACGCGACCTGGCCGAGGCGATCACCGCGACGCAACTGGCGCTGCCCGGCCACATGCAGCCGCTGTGGGGTCCCGACGAGCGCCGGGTGATGCCGGCCTAGGAGGCTGGTGTCGAACGGGCATTTTCATGCGGCAAGACGAAATCGGTCAAAACCGGCACCGCCAGAACGGACGCTGAGCGACTTTCAGCTACCCGCCGACCAAATCACTCTGCCGGAAATCGAGATATTTGGCCGTGCAAGATCGTTAGCGATGCAAAACACCAGCCACCTAGACGGCGCTCGACACCGACCGCTCGCCGGCGACACCGTGGTAGCGGTGCGGGTCGGGCAGTCGCCGGCGACGCACCATGTGCACCAGCACCAGGACCGACAGCACCGCGGCGTAGACGCACCACAGCGACGCGAACGCCTGCACGTAGAGGACGGCGACCACGACCAGCCCCACCAGGTTCGCCCATCCGAACACCACGATGGAGCGATAGCCCGACAGCACCGCCGGACCGATGACGGCGATCACGTAGAGCACCGCCCACACGTAGCCGTCGTGAACGCCGGTCTGGTAGCGCAGCGCGTGGGGGCACCTCGTCACCCCGATGGGTTCGGTGAGGACGACGACGGCCAGGTAGCCCGCGACGACGGCGCCGAGCACCGCGAACGGCACTTCGCGCCATTGCTTGACCTCGCGCAGGGTCAACACCGCGACCGGCACGAGGGCGGTGCCCACCACCAGATCGGCCGTCATCGAGAAGCACATCGCCGGGAGTGTGCCCACTTTCCGGCGCCGCCAACCGGGTTAACCCGCGATCGCGGCGGCTCCCCCCGACTCCGACGCCACCTCGTCGACCACGGTGTGGATGAACCGCATCTTCTCCAGCACCGCCGCGGGCAGCACGAACGGGTACAGGTCGTCGTGGCCCATCGACCGGTTCACCATGTTCAGCGACCACGACAGCGGCAGCCACATGTCGATGATCGTCTGAAAGGCGCTGGGCCCCAACATGGTCCGGTCGAAGGTCGCCGTCGCCGGTGCGAAGCCGCACCACGCCGAGGTGTCCAGGGTGTCGCGGATGTGCAGGTAGTGGGCGAAGGTCTCGGCCCAGTCCTCGGCGGGATGCATCGTCGCATACGACGACACGAACCGCTCCTGCCAGCCGTCGGGCGCGCCCTCGCTGTAATGGCGGTCCAGCGCCTCGGAGTAGTCGGCGTCGGGATCGCCGAACAGCTCGTTGAACCGCGCCAGGTGGTCGCCGGACGGGGAGATCAGCCGGTAGAAGTAGTAGTGGCCGACCTCGTGGCGGAAATGCCCGAGCAGGGTGCGGTACGGCTCCTCCATCTCGACCCGCAGCCGCTCGCGGTGCACGTCGTCGCCCTCGGCCAGATCCAGCGTGATGACCCCGTTCTCGTGCCCGGTGAACACCTTCTCGTGCGCGCTGGACAGCAGGCGGAAGGCCAGGCCGTAGTCGGGGTCCAGGTCACGCCCGATGATCGGCAGCTTGAGCTCGTGCAACTCGACGACGAGCCGCCGCTTGGCCGCCTCGGCGCGGGCGAACGCGGCCAGGCCGTCGGCGTCGGCGTCGTTGGGCCGCTCGACGGTCAGCGCGCACGACTCGCAGAGCCCGCCGGACCTCTTGGATACCAGCCAATTGCATTCGGCCAGATAAAGATTGGCGCACAGCTGATACTCGTCGGCGTCCACGGCGCCGGCGTGCTCGCCCTGCTTGCCCGTGGCGATCACCAGCAGGGCCATCTGGTTGAGGGAGAACCCCAGCGCGCTGCCGCACGCCAGGCACGCGGAGTTCTCGAACGTCAGGCGCTGACCGCAGTTGGGGCAGTGGAAGTCACGCATGTGAGAAGTCGCCTTCGACGGGGCCGGAGTAGGGCACCACGTCGACCGCGACGTCGATGACGCTGTGCTCGGAGTTGGTGTAGATGATGCCGCGCAGCGGCGGCACGTCCGCGTAGTCGCGGCCGCGGCCGACGACGATGTAGCGCTCGTCGACCATCTGGTCGTTGGTGGGGTCCAGGCCCAGCCACTCGTGGTGGCCGGGCTCCTGCGGAGTCCACACCGCCGCCCAGGCGTGTGTGGCGTCGATTCCGATCATCCGGTCCTTCCCCGGGGGCGGGTCGGTGGCCAGGTATCCGGAGACATAGCAGGCCGCCAAACCGTTGGCTCGCAGGCAGGCGATCGCCAGCCTGGCAAAGTCCTGGCATACCCCTTCCCGGGCGGCCAGAACCTCACCCACCCCGGTGGATATCGTCGTCGAGCCCGAGCGGTAGGTGAAGTCGGTGAAGATGCGCGACGCCAGGTCGCGCAGCACCTCCACCAGCGGACGCCCGGGCGCGAAGCTGGGTGCGGCGTAGCGGCGCACCTCGTCGGTGATCTCCGGCGGGTCCAGGTCGAGGGTGAACTCCGCCGCGAGCGCCCCCGCGGGCGCCGCCGGCCGGGCGGCCTCCCACGGTCGCAGCGCCGGACCGCTGCTGTAGAGCGCCGGCGCCGGCGGGTACACGTCGACGATGGAGTCGCCGGTGATCGTCAGGGTGCGGTGCGGCTCGGTGACGTGGAAGTAGGAGCTGGTGTTGCCGTAGCCGTCCTGGCTGGTGGAGACGTCGGCGGGCGCCGGCTCGATGAGCAGCCGGTGCGCCACGCAGCGCTGCCGCGGCGAGTCCCGCGGCGTGAGGAAGCCGCGGCCGTAGGAGCTCGTCACCACGTCCGAGTAGCGATACTCGGTGCGGTGCGTGACGCGATGGCGGCGGGCGACCCCGTCCTCGGCTGCTGGCAAGACCCCTCCTCCTCACGGCTGATCACATCACATGCCGCGCGACTCCGGCGGCCAAGCGCGCCGCGCCGGGAGCACAATCGGGGGCGTGGCCACGTGGGACGACGTCGCCCGCATCGTCGGGCGGCTGGCGTTGACCTCTGAGCCGGCGCCGCACGACTGGCGCGTCGGCAAGAAACTGCTGGCGTGGGAGCGTCCGCTGCGCCAGTCCGACCGCGAGGCGCTGGCCCGCGCCGGGATCGACCCCCCGGACGGCGACATCCTGGGGGTGCGGGTCTCCGACGAGGGGGTGAAGTTCGCGTTGATCGCCGACGAGCCGGGGGTGTACTTCTCCACCCCGCACTTCGACGGCTACCCGGCGGTGCTGGTCAGGCTGGCCGCGATCGACGCCGGCGACCTCGAGGAAGTGATCACCGAGGCCTGGCTGACGCAGGCGCCCCGCAAGCTGGTCCAGGAGTTCCTGGCCGATTCGTCCTGACGACCGTCACACCGGGCGCAGGTCGATCACCGTCTGCAGGTCGTCGATGCAGGAAGTGACGGCGTCGGTGATCACCAGCCCGGCGCCGGCGCGGGCGTCGGAGGGCAGCCGGGCGGCGTAGCGGCGTCCGGCGGCCAGGTAGGCGCACGCCCCGGAGGGGTCGCGGTCGACACCGACACCGCCGCGGCGATGGGCGCGAAGAACGGCTGGGGATGGCGGAGCACGTCGTGCGCGAGCCACCAGGACAGGCCCGCGGCGACCGACGTCTGCACCAGTGTGAACCACACCGCGCGGAGCCGATCGATGCCTGCGCGCACGGCCGAAGGTCAGGTGCGGTGCAGCTCGAACAACGGAATCACCCGGCTGGTCTTGGACTGGTACTCGGCGAACCGCGTCGACGCGGCGGTGATTCTGGGGAAGAACTCGTCGCGTTCGGCGGGCGGCAGTTCGCGCGCGGTCACGTCGAACGCCTGCACGCCGGCGGGGCTGCCGATCTCGACATGGGCGCCGGGATTGGCCCGCAGGTTGTGCACCCACGCCGGGCTGACCGGGGCGCCGGCGAAGGATCCGACGATGAGCAGCCTGCCGTCGATGCGGAAGTACGCCAGCGGCGAAACCCGCGGCCGACCGGACTTGGCGCCGGTGGTGGTGAGCAGCAACAGGTCGGCCTCGGCGAACTCACCGCCGACCTTGCCGCCGTTGGCGCGGAACTCGTCGATGATGCTCGTGTTGAACGCGTTGAGCGTCTCGGCGTCCGGGATTTGGCTCATGCCCGGTCAACCTGCTCGGGCCGGACGTCTATTCCGGACTCCTTGCGCTGCTGGGCGGTGATCGGCGCCGGCGCGTCGGTCAGCGGGTCCACCCCGCCGCCGGTCTTCGGGAAGGCGATCACCTCGCGGATGGAGTCCACCCCGGACAGCAGGGCGTTGATCCGGTCCCAGCCGAACGCGATGCCGCCGTGCGGCGGCGCGCCGAAGGTGAACGCCTCCAACAGGAAGCCGAACTTCTCCTCGGCCTCGGCCCGGTCCAGGCCCATCACCGCGAACACCTTCTCCTGGATGTCACGGCGGTGGATACGGATTGAGCCGCCGCCGATCTCGTTGCCGTTGCAGACGATGTCGTAGGCGTCGGCGAGCACGGCGCCGGGGTCGGAGTCGATCGCGTCGGCGTGCTCGGGCTTGGGCGAGGTGAACGCGTGGTGCACAGCGGTCCACGTCCCCGAGCCGACGGCCACGTCCCCGGCTGCGGTCGCGTCGGCGGCGGGCTCGAACAGCGGCGGGTCCACCACCCAGACGAACGCCCAGGCGTCGGGGTCGATCAGGCCCAGCCGGTGGGCGATCTCGCCGCGGGCCGCGCCCAGCAGGGCCCGCGAGGGCTTGGCCGGGCCCGCGGAGAAGAAGACGCAGTCCCCCGGCTTCGCCCCGACGTGCGCGGGCAGGCCGTCGCGTTCGGCGTCGGTCAGGTTCTTGGCCACCGGGCCGCCCAGGGTGCCGTCCTCGCCGACCAGCACGTAGGCCAGCCCCTTGTGCCCGCGCTGCTTGGCCCACTCCTGCCAGCCGTCCAGGGTGCGCCGCGGCTGCGACGCCCCGCCGGGCATCACCACCGCGCCGACATACGGGGCCTGGAACACCCGAAACGTGGTGTCTTTGAAGAACTCCGCGCACTCGACGAGCTCCAGCCCGAACCGCATGTCGGGCTTGTCGGAGCCGAAGCGCCGCATCGCGTCGGCGTAGCTGATCCGCGGGATGGGGGTGGGCAGCTCGTAGCCGATCAGCGCCCACAGCGCGGACAGGATCTCCTCGGAGACCGCGATGATGTCCTCGGCGTCGACGAAGCTCATCTCCATGTCGAGCTGGGTGAACTCGGGCTGGCGGTCGGCGCGGAAGTCCTCGTCGCGGTAGCAGCGGGCGATCTGGTAGTAGCGCTCCATCCCGGCCACCATCAGCAGCTGCTTGAACAGCTGCGGGCTCTGCGGCAGGGCATAGAACGAACCGGGGTGCAGGCGGGCCGGAACCAGGAAGTCGCGGGCGCCCTCCGGCGTCGAGCGGGTGATGGTCGGCGTCTCGACCTCGACGAAGTCGTGCCCCGCCAGCACCGCACGGGCGGCCGCATTCACCTTGGAGCGCAACCGCATCGCGGCGGCCGGGCCGCCGCGGCGCAGGTCGAGGTAGCGGTACTTCAGCCGCAGTTCCTCGCCGGCGGGCTCGTCGAGCTGGAAGGGCAGCGGCGCGCTCTCGCCCAGCACAGTCAGCTCCGCGGCGTTGACCTCGATGTCGCCGGTGGCGATCTCCGGGTTGGCGTTGCCCTCCGGGCGGATCTCGACGACCCCGGAGACCGCGACGCAGAACTCGGCGCGCAGCCGGTGCGCCTGCTCCAGGACGGCCGGGTCGCGGAAGACCACCTGGGCGACGCCCGACGCGTCGCGCAGGTCGATGAAGATGACGCCGCCGTGGTCGCGGCGGCGGGCCACCCAGCCCGCCAGCGTCACCTGCTGGCCGGCATCGGTCTTCCGCAGCGAACCGGCGGCGTGGCTGCGCAGCACAAACACTCCTCTTGCGATGGCCTTTCAAGGGCTTTCAAAGGGCTTTCAAAAGGCTTTCAAGGGCTGGAACGAATGCCCAGTCTAGAGGAGGTAATTTCTGTCCTATCGCCACCAACATCGCCCTCGTCGGTCCCGGCGCCGTCGGCACGACGGTCGCCGCGCTGCTCCATGCGGCCGGGCACCGGGTCCTGTTGTGCGGTCACACGACCCGGGACCGCATCGAACTGCGGCCCGACGGCGCGGAACCGATCGTGGTTCCCGGCCCGGTGCACACCGATCCGTCCGACGTCGACGGCCCGGTCGACGTGCTGATCCTGGCGGTCAAGGCCACCCAGACCGACGTCGCCGCGGGCTGGCTGGCCCGGCTGTGCGCCGAACACACCATTGTGGCGGTGCTGCAGAACGGCGTCGAACAGGTCGAGCAGGTGCAGCCGCACTGCCCGGCCTCGCCGGTGGTGCCGGGAATCGTGTGGTTCGGCTCCGAGACCCAGCCCGACGGCTGGGTGCGGCTGCGCGGCGAGCCCGCGCTGGTGCTGCCCAGCGGGCCCTCGGCGGAGACGGTCGCCGGGCTGTTGCGCGGCGCCGGCTGCCGGGTGGACTGCGAACCCGACTTCCTCACCGCGGCGTGGCGCAAGCTGCTCGTCAACGCGCTGGCGGGGTTGATGGTGCTGTCCGGGCGCCGGTCGGGCATGTACCGCCGCGACGACGTCGCCGCGCTGTCGCGCCGCTACGTCACCGAATGCCTCGCCGTGGCCCGGGCCGAGGGGGCCCGGCTCGCCGACGACGTGGTCGAGGAGCTGGTGGACCTGTTCCGTCGCGGCCCCGAGGACATGGGCACCTCGATGCTGGCCGACCGGGAGCAGCGTCGGCGGTTGGAATGGGACATCCGCAACGGCGTGGTCGTGCGCAGGGCGCGTGCGCACGGCCTGGCCACACCGATCAGCGACGTGCTGGTGCCGCTGCTGGCCGCGGCCAGCGACGGCCCCGGCTAGATTGATCGCCATGTTCCGCTGCGAGCCCGTCGACCTGACCTTCATCGACACCGCACCGTTCCGTTTCCGCAACAGCGTCGACCTGGCCATCACGCCCGAGCAACTGTTCGACGTGCTCGGCGACGCCGAGGCCTGGCCGCGCTGGGCGCCGGTGATCACCAAGGTGACCTGGACCAGCCCCGAGCCGCGCGGTGCCGGCACCACCCGCACCGTCCACATGCGCGGCGGCATCGTGGGCAACGAGGAGTTCCTCGCGTGGGAACCGTTCACCCACGTGGCATTCCGGTTCAACGAATGCTCGACAAAGGCGGTGGCGGCGTTCGCCGAGGACTACCGCGTCGAGGCCGTCCCCGGCGGCTGCCGGCTGACGTGGACGATGGCGCAGAAGCCCGCCGGGGCGGCGCGGCTGGCGATGTTCGCGGTCGCCCCGCTGCTGAACCTGGGCCTGCGCCGGTTCCTGAGCAACCTGCGCCGGTACACCGACGCCCACGCGGCCCGGCCGAGCTAGGAGCGCGCGATGACCTTCAACGAGGGGATGCAGATCGACACCAGCGCCGCGTCCACGTCCGGGGGCGTCGGCGGGATGCGGATCGCCCTGGGCGGGGGCATCGGCGGGTTGCTGATCCTGTTCGCGGCGTTGTTCTTCGGCGTCGACCCCGGCGGCATCACCAGCCAGCAGCCGATGGACACCCGCGACGACGTGGCCAGCGGCTTCGACTTGAGCCAGTGCCGCACCGGGGCCGACGCCAACAAGTACGTGCAGTGCCGCGTGGTGGCGACCGGCAATTCGGTGGACGCGGTCTGGCATCAGCTGATGCGCGACTACACCCGCCCGCGCATGCGCCTGTTCACCGGCAGCGTCGACACCGGCTGCGGTCCGGCCACCAGCGCGGTCGGCCCGTTCTACTGCCCGGTGGACCAGACGGCCTACTTCGACACCGACTTCTTCCAGGTCCTCGTCACGCAGTTCGGTTCCAGCGGAGGGCCGTTCGCGCAGGAATACGTGGTAGCCCACGAGTACGGCCATCACGTGCAGCAATTGCAGGGCATCATCGGCCGCGCCCAACAGGGCGCCCAGGGCGCCCTCGGCAACGGTGTGCGCACCGAGTTGCAGGCGGACTGCTACGCCGGCGTCTGGGCCCACTACGCGTCCACCGTCAAGCAGGAGAGCACCGGCGTGCCCTACCTGGAGCCGTTGAGTGACAAAGACATCCGTGACGCCCTGTCGGCCGCGGCGTCGGTGGGCGACGACCGGATCCAGAAGGCCGCGACCGGACACATCAACCCCGAGTCGTGGACGCACGGATCCTCGGCCCAGCGCCAGAAGTGGTTCACCACCGGCTACCAAACCGGCAACCCCAACAAGTGCGACACCTTCTCCGCCGCCAATCTCGGCTGACGGGCCGCGCTCACCCCCGATGCCTGCACGCCGGCTGCCGCAAGAGTCTGCGAGCCGAATAGCGTTCATTCGCCGCGAGATACGACCAGCGATGGTGGGGTGCGGGAAGCCACGGCCAGCGGCCATATCGGGCGGCTCTTCGGCGGGTGGGCTGGGCACGACGGCGGCACTTCGATACATTGCCTGGGTGTCCGTTCTCAAGGCATTGCTCGGCCTGGCCTGCGCCGGCCTGGTCGCGGCCTGCTCGTCGGGCGAGTCAGCCCACCCGGCGGACATCAAGAAGGTCTTCACCGTCGAGTCGACGTTCGGTCCGGAATTCCGCGTCAAGGGCAAGGGCCCCTCGGGGATCGACCCGCAGCTGGAGGGATCGCAGGGCCTCCCGCCCAACGTGACGTTCGAGCCGGCGGACTGCGGCAAGTACACCACCGGACAGCGGCTGCCGCTGGGCACGCAGGGCAAGATGGCCGCCGTGTTCGCCGACGGCAAGGGCAACCGGTTCGTCACGGTCGCCTTCCAGACCGCCGACGAGTTGCCCTTCGAAGCCATCCCCGACCAGTGCAAACACGTGACGTTCAGCGGTCCCAACCTCAACGGTGTCGTCGACGCGGTGGATGCACCACAGATCGAGGGCGCCCACACGCTGGGCACGTACCGCCAGGTCGAGGCCAAAGTCGGCGAGAAGGAGCAGTCCCAGGAGGTCTACCACTTCGCCGCCTACCTCGGGCGGTCGTTGGTGGTGGTCACCGCGGCCCCGCTGGCGGCGCCCAACCAGCCGCCGTCGCCGATCGACGTCGACCGCGCGCGCCGCCTGCTGACCGACGCCGTTTCGGCCATCCGCGGCTGACGCGCTGGCTAGGCTTGGCCCCCATGACTTCGGATGACGGTGCGTCGAGGCGCAGCAACCGCCCGAAGTGGGCCTTGATAGCGCTGACGGCGGTCGCGGTGCTGGCCGCCGCTTTGGCCACCTCGACGCTGCTCGGCCGCACCGGGGCCAACGATTCGTCGTCGCCTCCTTCGTCGGCACCGGCGCCCGCCACAACGTCGGAGGTCGCCAGCGCGCGGGACGCCGGCCCGGTCACCGTGGTCGTCGACGATCCCACGTGTCCGGCGTGGACAGCCATCAACAACAGCCTCGCGAACGGCGGGCAGGGCCTGTGGAACGACCGGGACCGGTCCGTTCCGGCTTCGGCCTGGAACGACAAACAACGCATCCAGTTCCTCGCCGCGGGCCAGGCCATGGGCAACGCCGCCGCGCAGACCGTCGGACTGGTCAAGCTGACGCCGCATCGGGTGGTGCGAGAACTCTACGAGCAGTTCATCGCCTACGCTCGCGACTACGCCGAGCACATCCCGCACTACACCCCGGCCGACGACACCCTGGCGGGCACCGCGAACAGCGTCTCCTCGGCGCTCGGGGCGATCTGCGCGGCGGTCGCCGACGGCTCGGCAGCGGAGCGCGGGCCGGTCGTGCCGCCGCCGGCCCCGCCGTCACAGGTCGCACCGGTGGGCAACATCGCCAAGCCGCAGCGCTTCCTCACCAAGCCCAATCCCGTATGCGCCGAATGGAAATCCGCGCTGGACGAATTCGGCGAACAAACCACCGACTGGCAGAAGATCAACCCCAACCTCCCCGCCCTGTGGTGGAACAAAGAGCAGAAGGCGACCAATTTCGCCGTCGCTCCGGTGATGAACGCCTATGCCGGCAAGCTGGAACTGCTCGGCCGGCGCGCCGGGAACCCGACGCTGCAGGACTTCGCGGTGCTCTCGGCGCAGTACCGGCGCGCGTTCGTCGTGGCGATACCGACCTACAGTCCGGCGGACAACCATCTGGCCAACGCCGCGACCTACGCCTCCACCACCGTTCTGGGAGCCTGCGCGGCCACGACCGGATAGAACCCCGGCGGCGCGTCAGGCGATCGCGTAGTCGCTCAACGGGAACCGGTCCTGCTCGGCGACGGCCTCGTACACCGACGTCGGCCGGAACAGCGGCGCCTCCCCGCTGGGGCAGAACCAGTACGACCGCGAGTTCGCGCAGTTGCCGGCGTAGAAGACCGAGTCGTCGAGCAGCTCGGTCATCCGGTCCAGGAAGCGGGCGTTGGCCTGCTCGGTGACCTCGAAGGTGCCCGCGCCGCGCCGCTGCAGTTCCCCGAACAACCGGTTCATGTGCCGCATCTGGTATTCGACGGTGTTGAACCACGACAGGCCGACCCACGCGTAGGGGCTGGCCATGGTCAGAAAGTTCGGGAAGTTGGGCACCGAGATACCTTCGTAGGCCTGAAACCTGTTTTCCCGCCACCATTTTCCGAGGTTGCGGCCGTCCCGGCCGATCACCTCGATCGCGGGCAGGTTGGCTTCCCAGACGTCGTACCCGGTGGCCAGGACCAGCGTGTCGATGGTGCGTTTGGTGCCGTCGCGGCCCACGATGCCGTCGGGTTCGATGCGTTCGATGCCGCTGGTCTCCAGGTGCACGTGCGGCTTGGTGAAGGCCCGGTAATACGAGTTGGAGATCGTCGGCCGCTTGCATCCGAAGTCGTACTCGGGGTTCAGCTTTCGCCACACGTCCCTGTTGCGCACCGCCAGCAGCCGGTGCAGCTTCGAGACATCCGACGCGGCCTTGTTGACCCACCGGAACGTGCGGAACCGCCACATCGCGATCACCATCATCAGGTCCATGGCCATGTCGGTGAACCACCGCACGACGCGCTGCGCGGCCGGCACCCGGGCGAACAGCCGCTGCACCGGGGGCGGGAACCCGACGTCGAGCTTGGGCATGACCCAGATCGGGGTGCGCTGGTACACGGTCAGCTCGGAGGCCTCCTTGGCCAACTCCGGGATCACCTGCACCCCGGTGGACCCGGTTCCGATGACCGCGGCGCGGCGCCCGGCGAAGGAGTAGGCGTCGTCCCAGTCGGCGGTGTGCACGATGCGCCCGCCGAACGTCTCGATGCCCGGGATGTCCGGGGTGCGCGGCTGGCACAGGAAGCCGGTCGCCGCGATCAGGAACTGCGCACTGAGCGTTTCGCCGCCGGCGAGGGCAACCTCCCAGCGCCGGGCCTCGTCGTCCCAGCGCGCGCCCTCGACGGTGCTGTTGAACCGCATGTAGCGGCGCACGTCGTACTTGTCGGCGACATGCTCGGCATACCGTTTGACCTCCGCGCCCGGCGCGAACAGCCGCGACCAGTACGGGTTGGGTTCGAACCAGTAGGAATAGGTGGTCGACGGGACGTCGACGGTGAGGCCCGGGTAGTGGTTGACATGCCACGTCCCGCCCAGGTCGCTCTCGCGGTCGACGATCAGGATGTTGTCGTAGCCCAGCCGGTTGAGCTGAATCGCCGCACCGATGCCCCCGAAACCCGCCCCCACGATGACGGCGTCGAATTGCTGCACGCCCATACTTTCCAAACCGTACCCGACGGCGCCGCCGCACGGCGGTCGGCGATTGCCGACAGGACTCCTGCTCGTGGACGCACCGGTTTGCGGTAAAGTCGATTTTCAGTCGGTTCCGGGGGGTCGGAAAAGACCGAATTTTGGGGGGTTTTTCATGTCGTATTTGGTGACGACACCGGAGTATGTGTCGGCAGCGGCAACGGATCTGGCGAACATCGGCTCGACGATCAGGGCGGCCAACGCGTCGGCGTCGGGCCCGACGACGGCGATGGTGGCCGCCGGCGCGGACGAGGTGTCGGCCGCGGTGTCGGCCGTCTTCTCCGAATACGGCCAGGCCTACCAGGCGCTCAGCGCGCAGGCCGAGGCATTTCACCAGCAGTTCGTGCAGCTGATGACCGCCGCGGGGGGCACCTACGCCGCCGCCGAGGCGGCCAACATCGCCCCGCTGCAGACCGTGCAGCAGGAGCTTTCGGCGGCGGTCAACGCGCCCACGCAGCTCGGGAGCGCGCTGGCCGGAGCAAACCTGGGCGGTCTCACCCGGGGCCTCACGAGTGGGTTGGGAAACCTCGCGGGCCTGGGCAGTGCAGCGAGCCTCGGAAATCTGGTCGGACTCACCGGCCTGGGTGGCCTGACCAATCTCGGCGGGCTCGCGAATGTCGGAAATCTCACCAATCTCGGGGGGCTGGGAAATCTCGGTGGCATCACCAATCTGGGCGGCCTGACCAATCCCGCCGGCCTCGCCAACCTCGGCGGCCTGACCGGGGGCCTGGCCAATCTCAACGTCGGCGGCGACCTCAGCCGCCTGGCCAACGTTCCGTACAACCTGTTCGCCGACGTCGCGAACATCCCCTACTACGAGTCGCTGGCGCTGCAGGAGTACGCGTACGCCCTGGGCCCGGCCGGCTCGGTCGGCGGCGTTCCGGGCTGGATCCCGCCGGGCGCCACCATCGCGAACGGCGGGGTCAAGATGATCGACGGGCTGCCCTACTACGCCCTGGGCGGGACCGGCAGCTGGGAGTACGAATCCATGGGCAACACGTGGGGCTGGGACGACGGCAACTGGCCGCAGGTCGACGCGCTGCTGCACTTCGCGCTGCCCTTCCCGTTCACCGAATCCCTCGCCTACCAATTCGAGACCTTCGCGCAGGCCGAGTTCATCGACGGCACCGCCGTCAGTTCCCAGTTCATGACCGCCGACCCGCTGGCGTACCTGGGGGGCTGGCTGCACGGCGCCACCCCGATCTCGTCGCTGCTGGCCGGCACCACCTTCCCCAACACCGTTGCGAACACCATCGGCATGAACAGCCCGACCGGGGTCGTCAACGTCGGCCCCAACGGCGACCTGGTCAACTGGGCGGGCCAGCCGGCGCACCTGGAGCCGATGGCGCCGCTGAACGCCATCGGCGCCAACCTGACGGCAACCCCGGCTCAGGACCCGATCATGCTGCCCAACCTCGGCAACGTCGCCACCAGCGCGATCCAGCTCGAGTTCGACGAGATCAACGATTTCAATCCGTTCGAGACCGGCAGCTTCCTGTACTGGGGGGCCCCGAACCTCTACAGCGTCCCGTCCGCGCTCGGCGGCACGCTGCAGGACTTCACGAACATCCCGAACCAGTTCCCGCTGGCCAACTACGGCGCCGAGCCCATCTCGGGCTACACCACGGGCCCGTCGTCGCTGCTGCCCGGCCTGCAGGAAGGCGGCCAGTACCTGCAGCAGGGCCTGTTCGACTACCTCAACCCCGAGATCTACGGCCAGGCCCTCAACACCGACCTCACCGTGCTGACCCACCCGGGCATCCTGGTCGCCGATGCCCCGCTGACCGGCTACCTGGGACTCGGCTAGTCGAGATCGGTGCTCCGGCAACCATTCTCAGTGCACGGGTAGCGTCGAGATCATGGCGCTGCTGCTGAACGGGAACCGCTCGGTCGACAAGCACGGGTTCCGGTTCGGGATTCTCGACGGGATCGTGAACTCGCGGCTGTCGCCGACCGCGCTGACGCAGGCGAGTTACCTGACCGCCGCGGCCACGGGAGCCGACTCGTTCTGGGTCGGCGATCACCTGAACGCGTTCATCCCGCGCTCGCTGGCCACGCGCGAGCACCTCGGCGTGGCAGCCACGGTCGTGCCCGACGTCGACGCGGTCCTCGAACCGTGGACCATGCTGGGAAACCTGGCTGCCCGCAACCGCATTCGCCGGCTTCGGCTCGGGATCTGCGTGACCGACGCCAGCCGCCGCAACCCGGCGGTGACGGCGCAGGCCGCGGCGAGCCTGCACCTGCTCACCCGGGGCCGCGCCATGCTGGGCATCGGCGTCGGGGAGCGCGAGGGCAACGAGCCCTACGGCGTGCGGCGGAGCAAACCCGTGGCCGAACTCGAGGAGGCCCTGGCCACGATCCGCGCGTTGTGGGATTCGGCCGGCGAGCTGGTCACCCGCGACTCCCCCTATTTCCCTTTGCGCAACGCCATGTTCGCGCTGCCGCCCTATCTCGGGAAGTGGCCGGAGATCTGGGTGGCGGCCCACGGGCCGCGGATGCTGCGCATCACCGGGCGCTACGCCGACGCCTGGGTGCCCTTCGTCATCTCCCGGCCCGACGACTACTCGCGCGCACTGGAGGCCGTGCGCTCCTCGGCGTCCGACGCCGGCCGCGACCCGATGTCGATCGTGCCCGCGGTGAACCGCGCCCTGGTCACCGGTCGCAGTCGCGACGACGTGGACGAGGCGCTGGACTCGGTGATCATGAAGGCCTCGGCGCTGGCCGCCCCCGCCGAAGCCTGGGCGCGCCACGGCGCCGAACACCCGCTGGGTGCCGGGTTCTCCGGGGTGCAGGACCTGGTGCCGCAGACCATCGACGCGCGGACGGCGTTGTCCTACACCGCGAAAGTCCCGCTGTCCCTGATGAAAGAGCTGACGTTCAACGGCACGCCCGGGGAAGTCGTCGACCAGGTGGCGCAGTGGCGCGACCACGGGCTGCGCTACGCGCTGATCATCAACGCCGGACCGCTGAACCCGAGCTTTCGCAAGAGCCTGGCGTCGAACGCCCCGTACCTCAAGCTGCTTCGCCGGCTGAAGAAGCTGTGACCCGCGGGCCTCAGCCGTCCTGCCACGCCCGGTTGCCGTAGGTGTCGAGGTGGGTCACCTCGCCGACCGGCCGCCGCGTCGTGGGTCCGTAGCGCCCGCGCGGCCACCCCAGCGGGACGACGCAGCACGGCGTCACCGAGTGCGGCAACCCCAGCGCGCGGCGGGCCGACGCCACGCTCCACAGCGGCAGGGTGATCAGCGAGGCCCCCAAACCCATTGCGCGCGCCGCCAGCAACAGGTTCTGCACGCTCGGGTAGATCGACCCGTAGTACCCCGATTCGGCGGCGTGCGGCAGCGGCACCAACGGCAGCTTGCCGTCCCGCACCCCCAGCCGCAGACACGCGACCACCAGCACCGGGATCTCGGTGAAGTGGTCGACCTGCCACTGCACCGCGCGGGTGATCTTCGCCATCGACTCGTCGCGGGCGGCCACCCGCCGGATCATCGCGTTTTGGTAGATCCACCACGCCTGCCGGTAGCGCCGGGCCAGTCTGTCCTTGACGCGCTGGTCCTTGACGACGACGAATTCCCAGTTCTGCCCGTTGGCGCCGGTCGGGGCGCGCAGCGCCAGCTCGATGCACTTGAGCACCACCGCGTCGTCGACGGGGTCGGGCAGGACGCGGCGCACCGCCCGCTGGGTCATCATCGCGTCGGCGAGCGGCATGTCGAGACGGCCCAGCGCCTCGGCAGCGCTGGGGATCTGCCCCGTCATGTCGTGCACCTCAAAGGCCTTGTCCACCAAGCCATTCGTCGATCCTTTCAGCCACCGCCGCCCAGCCGGGCTCCAGCATCATGTTATGGCCCATGCCGGGGAAGAACTCCGCCTCGGTGCCGTAGGCGCGCGCCGTGGCGTGCACTTCGCTGCGAGTATGGGCGCCGTCCTCCCGAGCGCCCAGCACGAGCAGCGGAGCGCTCACCCGTGTCGGCCGAACCAGGTTGAGCACCAGGCAGTCCGTCCCGATGCGGGCGCTCTCCTCCTGCAGGCGCGCCGCGTAGCCGAGGACCTCGGCGTCGGTCAACCCGGCGGCGAAGAACCGCTCGCGCGCGAGCTCGAGGGTGTTGACGTACGCCAACGACCTACCGGTGACGGCCATCTTCGCGAAGTGCCACGGATGGCGGCGCAGCCAGCGCAGTCCGGAACCGAGATTTCCCCGCGGCGGCATGGACGACAGCAGCACGCCCGCGGGAGCGTCGCGGCGCTCCAGGTACTTCTGGACGATGAAGCCGCCCAGGGAGTGGCCGACCACGACGGGGCTGGTGGCCAAACCGCCGGCGACCGCGTCCACGTCCGCGACGTAGTCGGCGATCGAACAGCTGCGCAGCGGCTTCGCCGTCGGACTTTTTCCGTGACCGCGCAGGCTCACCGCCAGCGCCCGATAGCCCCGGCCGGCGAAGAAGTCGAGGAAGTGCTCGTCCCAGCACCAGGCCGCGTGCCAGGCGCCGTGGACGAAAAGCAGCGGGACGGGATGGGATTGGCTGACGCTTCCCTTGTCGATCACCTCGAGCGCGCCCGCGCCGGTGTAGCTAGGCAACTCGAAGCCCCCGTTGGTTCAGTCGGTTTCAGGACCCATTGCAACGTAGCACCCGAGAAGTTCACCCCGCTTAGTGGCGGGAGAACGTTTCGCGGCGCACATTTCGGGAAGGATATTGCCGGGGTTATTTATGGGGACACTGACGACCGAGCCGGTGCGCCTGCCGCCGGGACCGCGACTACCGGCCGCATTGCAGGGGGTCGCTCTCCTGGCCGCGCGGCAGCAGGTCATCGGGCGGCTCTGCCGCCGGCACGGCGGCGCGTTTACCGTGCAGTTGCCGATATTCGGCCGGACGGTCGTGGTGGGCGACCCCGTCCTGGTCAAGGAACTGTTCGGCACCGGCATCGATGTGCTCGGGCGGCCCCGGCACACCTTCGGCGAGGTGATCGGTCCCGGATCGACATGGGGCCTGGACGGGCAGGCGTTCGTCGAGCGCCGCAGACTGCTGGCTCCGCCGTTGCACGGCAAGCGGATAAGGACCTACGAGCAGACCGTCGACGAAGAGGTGGTGCGCGAGATCGCGGACTGGCCGCAGGGCCGGGAGTTCGCGACGCTGCCCTCGATGAGACGCATCACACGGCGTGCGGTGTTCGACGCCGAGGGCGCCGCGCTCGACCGGCTCTGCGAGCTGATACCGCCGGCGGTGGGGATCGGTTCGCGTATCGGCCTGCTGCCGTCGGCGATACGGCGCGACTACGGCCGGTGGAGCCCCGGTGGGCGGTTTGCGCGGTACCGGCGCCAGCTCGACGCCGTGATCGGGTCGCTCATCGCGGACGCGCGTTCCGATCTCGCGTCCGGCCGGCGCGACGACGTGCTGGCGCTGCTGCTGCGGGCCCGCGGCGGCAACGGCGAGCCGATGCCGGACCGGCACATCTCCGACGAGTTGCTGACCCTGCTGATGGCCGGTCACGAGTCGACGCCGACGACGTTGGCGTGGATCGTGGAACGCGTGCGCCGCCATCCGCGGTTGCTGTCCCGGCTGACCGACGAAGCCGACGCCGGCGGCTCCGAATTGCGGCACGCGACGATTCTGGAGGTGCAACGCAAGCCACTCCTCGTTCGAGCGCGTCGCCGCCGACGTGCTGCGCCGGTCCGGGCGGATCGACTTCCTCTTCAACAACGCCGGCATCGGGGTCGGCGGCGAGGTGGACGGCTACACGCTCGACGACTGGTACGACGTCTTCGACGTGAACCTGCGCGGGGTGGTACACGGCATCCAGGCGATGTACCCGACGATGATCCGGCAGCGCTCCGGGCACATCGTCAACGCCGCCTCGATGGCCGGGCTGGTCACCACGGTCAGCCAGGCCGGCTACACCGCGAGCAAGCACGCCGTCGTCGCGCTGTCCAAGACGTTGCGGCTCGAGGCCCGGCGCCACGGCGTGCGCGTGTCGGTGCTGTGCCCGGGGGTGATCCGCACCCCGATCCTCACCGGCGGCGCCTACGGTCGCAACGAGGGCGTCAGCGACGCCGACCTGCTGCGGCTGGCCGAGAGGGTGCGGCCGATGTCCCCGGACGCCTTCGCCGAGCGGGCGCTGCGCGCCGTGCTGCGCGACGACGCGATCATCGTGGTGCCGGCGTGGTGGAAGGCGTTGTGCTACTTGGAGCGCCTCTCCCCCGCCCTGTCGATGTGGGCGGTCAGGATGACGATGCTCAAGCAGGTGCGGGCGGTGCACACGGCGGGCGGCTGACGTTGCGGGACTACGCCTGCTTGGCTTTTTTGGCGACCGCCAGGATGTAGTCGACGTGCCATTCGTGGATCCAGAAGTTGTCGGGCTGCACCGTCCACCGCAGGACGGGATTCACGGACCTGCGTTCGGGCGCGAACAGGCTCTTGGACAGGAACCTGGCCAGCGGCCGGAAGATCTCGTCGGCGATGGAGCGCGTTTCGGCTTCGGCAAAACCGACGTGCAGCAACAGGTCCCGATAGGAGTCGACGTTCGCCGCCTTGCGCACCGCCAACGGCGGTGCGCCCCGCCACCCGAGCCGGGCGACCTTGCGGCGGTGCCGGGCGTTGAGGCACGTCTTGCGGGGCACGATGTCGGCGGTCACCAACAGGCCGCCCGGCTTGAGCACGCGCAACGCCTCGGAGAAGAAGTCGACGCGGGACGGGAAGTGGAAGGCCGACTCCATCGCGACGACCTTGTCGACCGACTCGTCTGCCTGGGGCAGCGCGCAGGCGGACGCGTGGACGTAGTCGATCCGCTCCGCCAGGCCCGCTTCCCGCACCCGACGTTCCGAGATGGCGATCTGCTCGGTCGCCACGTTGATCCCGGTGATGTGTTTGACGCCGAACTCGTTGGCCCACAGGATGTCCTGGTCGCCGTAGCCGGGCCCGCAGTCCACGACCACGTCGGATGCGGCGAATTCGGCGCTACGCGCGACGAGGCGGGCCAGGTCCCGGCTCGCCTCGTCCAGCGTCGCGGGGTCGTTCTCCCAGTACCCGAAGTTGATGAACAGCGACTCCTCGCCGAACAGGTTCTGGGTGCCGATGATGTCGTATATCTGGCCGGTCTTCGACCCGTCGGTGTGCGACAGCAGGACGCGGGCCGTGCGCCGGCACTCGTCGGCCCAGCGGCGCAGCCGCGCCCCGGTGGTTTCTTCCTGTATGCGACGCGGAACTGTGACCACGATGTCCCCCCTGGTCTACTCGTTGATTGCGGACGGCAAGCCCTAGGAATGCTCGGCGATCCACGCCGTGGTGAAGTGCTGGATGACGGGGATGTTCTCGGTCAGATTGGCGCCGATGGCGTTCTCGAGTTTGCCGCCCAACAACGGGATCCTGACCTCGACCGACGCCGCGAAGATCAGTTGCGAACCGTTGTGGCCGGGCGGGCCCGCGGGCACCAGCCGCGCGTTCGCAAGCCCCGACCCCAATCCGCCGGGGGCCGAGACCCGGACCTCGCCGCGTACCTCGTCGTGCGCGACGGGCGTCCACGTCTCGCTGTGCAGGATCTTGATGTCCCCCGGGACCAGTTTGGCGACCGCGCCGGGTAACAGCTGCCGGCCCAGGTACTGGGTGGCGTGCATCGTCACCGTCCCGTCGGGGTCGACGGTCAGCGAATCCATCGAGGTGGAGGCGTCGAAAGCCTCGTGCCGGGCCAGCCAGTAGTCCTTGCGGCTGAACGCCGCATGGACCTGCCCGACGCTGGCCGACGACTCGGTCACGATGTCGAATGTGCGTGGCATGTGGCAGACGATTCCTTATCGGGTGGCGGCGAACAAGCGGTCCGCCAGGGCGGACGCGAACTTTCGCGCCTGCTCCAGCTGCTGCGGTCCGACGTTGGTCGCCGGGATGGGCACGCCCAGGTACCGGTCCCGGTACTCCCCGGTGCCCAGGTAGCTGGTCAGCGAGAGCATGGAGCGGAGCTGGTCGCCGGGATAGGCGAAATGTACTCCGTCGACGTAGCGGCCGCCCCGCTTGGTGGCCAGCTTGCGCACCGCGGTGAGGTTCTCCCGCCAGTACCGCCGGCACACCACGAACACGGCGAACGGTTTGCCCGCCATCAGTTGTCGCGCCTCGTCGGACTTCAGGAACGACCGCATCGGCATGCTCGCCGTGCGCCACCAGGTCGGCGAGCCGATGCAGATCAGGTCGTAGTCCCCGTCGCGGACCGCATCCGGCGTGCGGATCTCCCCGCTCGCGCGGCGCAGCTGGGCCGGGAGCACGCTGAGTATGTCGGGCCACACGCGCCGCATCGGGAAGCGGGTGAACGGTTCGGCGAAGCGCGGGTCGGTGAACTCGATCTGCGCCTTGCGCACCTCGCACCCACGCTCGCGGAACACCTCCGCCGCGGCCTCGAGAACTTTGAGCGACTGCCCCGTGTAGGTGTAGTACAGCAGCAGGACCCGTGGGCGCATCAGTGAGTCTCCTTGTGGTTCAACGCCCGGCCTCGCCGAGGGGCCGCAGCACGATGGGCATGCCGTCGACCGGGATGGGCATGCCGCCGTAGTCCCAGCGCGACCGGTAGCCGGGGTGGGCCAGCTCGAGGCGGTAGCGGCGCAGCAACCGGTGGATCACGGCTTTGACCTCGAGCTGGGCGAACACCAGCCCGATGCACTTGTGCGCGCCACCGCCGTACGGGACGAAAGCGTAGTGGTGGTTCTTGTGCTCGGCCCGCGGCTCGGCGAACCGCGCGGGATCGAACCTCTCCGGTTCCGTCCACAGCTCGGGCAGCCGGTGGTTCATCGACGGCCAGACCAGCATGAGGGTGCCGGCCGGCAGGTAGTGGCCCACCAGATCGGTGTCGCGCACGGTCTGGCGCATGACGAACGGCAGCGGGGTCACCATCCGCAGCGACTCGTTCATCACCAGGTCCAGCGCCTCCAGCTTCTCCAGCGCCTCGATGTCCAGCGGTGCGTCACCCAGCCGCGCCGACTCGTCACGGCATCGTTCCTGCCATTCCGGTTGCGCGGCAAGGTTGTAGGCGATGTTGGTCGTGGCCGTCGTGGAGGTGTCGTGGCCGGCCATCAGCAGGAAGATCATGTGGTTGACGATGTCGGAGTCGGTGAAGCTGTTGCCGTCCTCGTCGGTGCTGTGGCACAACACGGTGAGCAGGTCGCTGCCGTCGGTGTCGCGGCGTTCCCTGACCCGCTCGGTGAAGTAGTCCTCCAGGATTTTGCGGCCCCGCAGGCCGCGCCACCACTTGAACGGCGGCACCGGATAGCGGATGAACGCCCCACCGGCGCGGGTGGTGATCGTGAAGGCGTCGTTCACCTTGGTGACCAGTCGACGGTCGGTGCCGGGTTGGTGGCCCATGAACACCATCGACGCGATGTCGAGGGTGAGCTTCTTCATCGCGGGGTGAAACAGGAACCGGGCGTCGTCGGTCGGCCAGTCGGCGACGACGCCGGTGACCACCCGGTCGATGTGCTCGACGTAGCCGGACAACCGGGTGCGGGTGAACGCGTCATGCATGATGCGCCGGTGATACAGGTGCTCGTCGAAGTCCAGCAGCATCAGGCCGCGGTTGAAGAACGGCCCGCAGATCGGGTACCACCCTTTCTGGGAGAAGGCCTTGTCCTTGTTGGCGAACACCGCCCGGGTGGCGTCGGGCCCCAGCGCGTTGACCGAGCGCAGGATCCGCACGTCGGAGAAGAACACCGGACCGTATTTGCGGTACATGTGCAGCGCGAAGTCGGGTCCCCCGCGGAACATCTCGATGCTGTGGCCGAAAACCGGCAGGCCCGAGTCGCCCAGCGCCGGCGCGAGGCCGCTGCCGGCGGGCGGTGCGGCCAGCACCTTGGTCTTCCACGGATGGTCGCGCACCTTGCGCTCCACCAGTCCCATGGCGGGAATGTTGTTGAGCGTCGGCGTGAGCCGGCGACGGGCCTGGTCTGCCAGATACGCCGGGGTGCGGATGGCGGTCATCGGCGTTCCTCCTTTCCGGGGGCGACGGCAGGTGCGTGCGGTGTGGCTGCGACTCTCGGGACCCTGGGGGCCCTCGGGTGACCCGCGCGCCCACGAACCCCGAACCGGCCCGTAACCTCGGAGAGGTGACGCAGAAGGTTTCGGTCGATCTCAGCGGCGCCCCGCAGACCATGCTGGCGACGCTCTACCTCAAGGCGCTGGACGCCGATTTCGCTCGCCCGATCCTCGGCGACCGGTTCGCCAAGGACGCGGCCGCACGCCTCGACTACGACTTCACCGACATCGGCATCACCGCGAAGTGGGCCCCGCTGATCACCGTGCGCACCGCGCAGTACGACATCTGGGCGCGCCAGTTCCTGGCGGTCCACCCGCGCTGCACGGTGGTGCACCTGGGCTGCGGCATGGACAGCCGGGTGTTCCGGCTCGACCCCGGCCCGGACGTGCGGTGGTTCGACGTGGACTACCCCGAGGTTATTGCCTTGCGGGAGAAGGTTTTTCCGTCCCGGCCGGGATACCGCCTGCTGCCCACGTCGGCGACCGACATGTCCTGGCTCGACCAGATCCCCGCGGACGGGCCCGTGCTGCTGCTGGCCGAGGGCATCAGCATGTATCTGACCGAGGACGAGGGCGTGGCGCTGCTGAGCGGCTTCGTCGACCGCTTCGGATCCGGCGAGCTGCAGATCGACTTCTACAACCGGTTGGCGATCAGGTCGCAGAAGGGGCACACGCTGGTGCGGCGCACCGGGTCGAAGCTGTTCTGGGGGGTCGACAGCCCGCAGGACGTTCTGAGCCGGGTGCCCGGCATCCGCCTGCTGATCGCCGCGACGTTGTTCGACGCCAGCACCTTTCGCGGCGCGCCCAGGGGCTTCCAGGTGGCGGGCCGGCTGAGCCGCATCGCCCCGCCGCTGCGCCGCACCCTGCAGTACCATCGCTATGCCTTCGGGCCCGTCAGCTGACGCCACTGGCGGCGTGTTGTTCGGCGACGCTGCGCAGCACCGTATGTATCTCCTCGACGAACTTCTCCGGTCCCGGCGCGTGCGTGTGGTACTCGACCACCAGTTGGCCGGCGAAGATCTTGCTCAGGTACATGTCGATGCCGGCGCTGACGGCGAAGTAGAACTCGCTGTGGGCCGCGACGAGTTCCACCTCCGGCGGCGTGCGCACCGGGGGCACCAGCCCGCTGTCGGTCAGCATGACGACGTCGGGCATGCCGGGCGGGTTGCCGACGTATTGGGGAGTGAAGTGCAGCAGTGACTGCTGGACCACCCCGGCGGCCAGGTCCGCCCGGAACGTCTCGGCGATGTCGCGGGCCAGGCTCACCACGTCGGTGTTGCGGTCGATCTCGGCCAGATAGGTGGCCACGCCCAGCGGGTTGGTGCACGCGGTCGCCGACAGCGGCGGCGAGAGGACGTAGCGCAGGTCGACCGGGTAGAGGTAGGGCACCGGGATGTTGGTCTCGCCGCGAAGCTTCCACTCCGCGATCAGGACGGCCGCCGACAGGAGTCCGTTCAGGTTGACCTTCCGGGACCGGCCGAAGGCGATCAGGTCCTGCGTCTCGCGCTCGCTCAGCCGGCACCCCGCCATGGGGACGCGCAGCGGCGAGGCCGGCGTGACATCGGAGGCGGTCCGCCGCGACGGCGGCAGGTCGTAGGCGAACACGGCGGGCATGAACCGCTCGAGCCCTGACCGCTGCTGCTTGCCGATACCGCGTTGGGCCAGCACGGTTTCCAGCGAATCCGGTGCGGGCCGCACCTCGACCTGGCCGACGCTGCCGGTGCAGACCAGGTCGGTGTAATAGGAGAACATCTCCTCGACGAGGCTGAACTCGTGGTGACCGTCGGCGAGGGCGTGGTGCACGTACAGGGTCAGCTGCACACCGCCGGCGTGGGAGACCACGCGCAGGTGCACCAGCGACGCGGTCTGGTCCAGGTGCACGGGCGGGACTTCGGCTGCCGGGCCGGTGTTCTCCAGCACCTCGATCCCCGGATGCAGGAGGTCGTCGACGGCGAACTGGTGACGCCCGTCGGGGTCCTGTTCGAGATGGCCGCCGAGCACCGGGTGGGCCTCCAGCAGCGCGTCGAAGGCCGCCGACAGGGCGTCGAGGTCGACCCGTCCCCGTACGTCCGCGCCGAGACCCACGTAACTCTGCGTCTCGGCGAAGATCTCCTCGCTGCGCGACAGCTTGCGAATTATCGATGAGGTGAACACTTTTCGAACTCCTAGCCTCTCAACCGCGGGTGCTGGCCCGTCGGAAACCGATCGCCATCGGCACCGCGCACGCCGCGGCCAGGCCCGCCGACCACAGCAGCATGTCGACCAGCGGCGCCCGCACCGGCCCGCCGAGCGACAGGCCGCGCATGGTCTCGACGGCGTAGCTGATCGGCTGGTGGCGCACGATCGGCTGCAACCAGCCCGGGTACTGGTCGGCCGGCACGAAGCCGGTGGAGAAGAACATCATCAGTCCCCAGACGATCTCGGTCGCCTCCACCACGATGGTGTTCGCCGTGTACAGGGCCAGGGTCATCACGGCCATCGTGAAGGCCACCCCGAACGCGATCGGGACCAGCAGCCAGGCCACCGCCGCCGCAATCCCTTGGTGGAAGCGGAAACCCAGCGCGAACCCGGTGCCCATGATGACCGCGGTGGTAACCACGATCCGCACGATGTCGGCCATCAGGCGCGACAGCATGCCCGACGCACGGTGCACGGGCACCACCCACAGCCGCGACAGCAGGCCCTCGCCGCGTTCGCGCATCAGGTTGATGCCGCCGACCATCGACCCAGACATGGCCCCGACCATCGCGATGAGGGGGACGCTGCCGTAGAGGGCGCTGTGACCGGTGAGTTGCTGAACCCCGTTGCCCAGCACGGTGTTCACGGTCACCAGCAGGGCAACGGGCATGATCAGCGACTCCAGCACCGTCGCCGGGTCGCGGCGCCACCGCAGCAGCAGACGCGCGGCCAGGATCCAGGTCTGCGGGGCGAGCCCCCGCGGCGAGTTCTCCGTCGCCTTGCGATGCGCGGCTGCGGTCATCATCGCCTCCCCGACGACACGCGCGCGTGCAGTGGCAGCAGGGTCGCGAAGACGGCGGCGCACCAGATGACGGCGGGACCGATCGTGGACCAGCTCACCGCCCCGGCCGCCGGCGTGCTGTCCCCGGCGAGCACGCGTAGCGCGTTGACGAACTGGGACGCCGGCTGGTCGCGGACGAAACCCTGTATCCAGCCGGGGAACCGCTCGACCGGCTGCAGACCGACCGACAACAGGCCCAGCACGAACAGGGGCGGCAGCAGCAGCGGCATGGTGGCCTCCGGGTTCTTGTTCCAGGCGCCGATCACGTCGCCGAGCAACGCCAGCGCCGCACCGATCACGAGCACCAGCACGCAGAAGCCCAGGACATGAGCCCAGCCGCCGTAGAACCGGAAGCCGATGACGTAACCGCACGCCAGCGAGACCACCAGCGCGATGCCGCAGCGGTACATGCTGGCCGACATGCGAGCGGCCAGCGGTGTCAGCCCGCCGATCGGCATCGCCTTGAACCGCCGGTCGATGCCCAGCACCGCGTCGGTCGCCGCCCGGAAGGCGGCCGAGATGGCGGCGAACGCGATCGCCACCAGGGCGATCAGCGGCATCAGATACTGCGCATAGCTGCTCATGCCCTGGGTGAAGGCGCCCATGATGTGCTTGAGCGGCAGGTAGAAGTTCACGGTGAACATGATCGGCGCGGCGACCTGGGTGGCCAGCTCCCCGTTGCGCAGCGTGGGCCGGACCACGCGGGCCGTCAGCACCCACCACTGCTGGACGGGCGACGTCGCCGGGCGGGCGGCGACCGCGGCGGCGGTCACGAGACACCCACCCGATGTCGCTCGCCGGCGTCCTGGCTGGTCAGCGCGAGGAACACCTCGTCGAGCGAGGGCCGCCGCAGCGCGATGTCGGCCAGGTCGATGTTCGCCTCGTTCAGCCGGCTCAGCACCTGGGTGAGGGTGTTGGGTCCGTCGGGGGCGGGCATCGCGATGCGGTCGGATGCGCCGGTGAGCGCGTCCCGGTTCTTCTCGGGCAGCAGGGATCCGAGCGCCCGCGCCGCGGCGGGCAGGTCCGCCAGGTCGCGCGGCACGACCTCGCAGTAGGTCCCCCCGGTGCGCTCCTTGAGCTCGTCGGCCGTGCCCTCCGCGATGATCGTGCCGTGGTTGATCACGATGATGCGGTCGGACAGCGCGTCGGCCTCCTCCAGGTACTGGGTGGTCAGCAACGTGGCGATGCCCGATTCCTTGAAGTCGGACACCAGTTTCCAGATGCTTTGGCGGCTGCGGGGATCGAGCCCGGTGGTGGGTTCGTCGAGGAACACCACCTCGGGCTGCACCACCAGGCCGCAGGCGATGTCGATCCGGCGGCGCATCCCGCCCGAATAGGTGCTGACCCGGCGGTCCGCCGCGTCGACGAGGTCGAACTGGGCCAGCAGTTCGGTGGCCCGCGAGCGCGCCCGGGATTTCTTCAGGCCCTGCAGGCGGCCGAACATCAGCAGGTTCTCCCGGCCGGTCAGCATCTCGTCGAGCGCCACGTGCTGGCCGGTCAGCATGATCGAGCGGCGCACGCCGGCCGGGTCGGACACGACGTCGTGCCCGGCAACCTCCGCGTGGCCGCCGTCCGGCCGGGTCAGCGTCGAGAGGATGTCGACCGTCGTGGTCTTGCCGGCTCCGTTGGGCCCGAGCAGCCCGAGCACCTCCCCGCGGCCGACCTTGAAGCTGATGTCGGTCAGTGCGACAACGGAACCGAACGACTTCTTGATCCCGTTGACGACGACCGCGTTCTCAGTTATCGGCATTGCTTTCTCTCCTAGGTCGAATCGCTCGACGACAAGTCCACGAGGGTCAACTCCTCGTCCGCCGAGGCGCTTTCGTCCTCGGCCACCGCCGCGCGGGCGAGGTCCAGCAGCGTCGCGGACAACGCGTCGGCCAGCGACCGCGCCCGCGCCGCGTCGATGCGGCGGGAGTCGTACCACCAGTCCAGGTGCACGGCCCCGGCGCTGCGGTACACGCGCAGTTCGACGGCGTGACCGAGGCCCGGGTAGGCCTCGCGCACGGGCAGCGCCGTGTCGGAGTCGAACTGGACCGGGGCCTCGTCGGCGGCGGCCGACGGCAGGTCGGGGATGGTGCCCGCGTACGAGAAGAAGATGTCCGCGGGTGGTGTGGCGGCGAGCCGGCCGGCGGTGCGCGCGTACACGTACCGCAGCAGCCCGTATCCGATTCCGTAGTGCGGCACCGACTTCAGCGTGTCGTGCACGTCCTCGAACAGTTGCCGCACGCCGCCGCCTCCGTCTTGGGCGCACGGCAGGGCGACGGGATGGACGGTGGTGAACGAGCCGACCGTGCGGTGCAGGTCGACGTCGGGTTTGAGCACCGAGCGCCCCGGCCCGCCGAGGTCGAGCGCCAGGCAGCCGTCCCCGACCGCCGCCGCGACCGTCCGCGTCAGCGCGGCCACCACGACGTGCTCGAGCGGCACCCCGAGCCGCCGCCGCGCGTCGTCGATCTCGGTGGTCTCCGCGACGGTCAGCGCCGAGGGCAGCCGCACCAGGTCGTCGACCGTGGGCGGTTCGGTGGCCGGCTCCGCGACACGCAGGTTCGCCTTGGCCGCGGTTTCGAGCCAGTACTCGCGGCTTTCCAGCACCGCCGGGTGGGCGGCGAGCCCCGCGCAGCGCTGGCACCAGTCCCGCCACGGCGTGGTCACCGGCCCCAAGGTGATCTCCTCGCCGGCCAGCCGCTGGCCGAACGCGGTGAAGACGTCGGTGAGCAGGATGTCGCGGGACATGGTGTCGGCGGCCGTCCCGTGCACGCTGAGCACCAGGTAGCACGGCCCGCCGTCCCCGCCGCGCACGTGCGTGGCCACCAGGGGCGGGCCGGCCAGGTCCTGGTCGCGGATTTGCGCGCGCAGGATCTGCAGCAGGGCTTCCCGCTCCTCGGGCCCGCCGGGCGCCAACCCGCCGGGCAACGGCTCGGCGCCCAGCTCGACGGTCTCGACGGGTTCGCCGAGGTCCTGCTCCCAGGTGCCGCCGCGGTGCACCAGGCGCATCCGCAGCGCGTCGTGCTGGTTGGTGACGGCGGTCAGCACCGCCGTGATGTCCTCGGCTTGCACGTCCGGGCGCAGCCGCAGGATCAGGGGGATCCGCCAGTGCCCGCCGTCGGAAAGGCCGTGCGCCAGGAAGTGTTCGATGTTCGGCGGCACCGGCGGGTGGGCGACGTCGTCCGGGGACAACCGGGCCAGCCCGCCGGCCTCGTAACGGGCGCTCAGCGTCTTCGAGAGCTTGGCCACGCTGGGGTTCTCGTACAGGTCCTGCGGGGTGAGGTCCAGGCCCCGGTTGGCGGCGGTCATCGCGACGCTGATCGCGATCAGCGAGTCACCGCCGAGCTCGAAGAAGTCGGCGTTGCGGTCGACCGGTCCGCCGCCCAGGCACTGCGCCCAGATGTCGCGCAGCGCGTCTTCCAGCTGCGCGGCGCCGGTGGCCGGCCGGGCAGCACCGGCGCCGTTCGCCGACGTCGGCGCGGGCGCGGCGCCGTTCCCGTTCATCGGGTACGCCGCCGCGCTGCGCTGCGCGGCATCGACCCAATGCCGTTGCCGCACGAACGGATAGCCCGGCAGCGAAACCAGGGTCGGCCGGCGTCCCGCCGCGCGCGGCGTCCAGTCGACGTCGACGCCCGCCGACCACAGCTGACCGAGACCGAGCAGGAAGGCGTCGCGGTCGTCGCGGTTCTGCACCGGGTGGCGCATCAGCCGGACGGCGCGGTGACCGCCGGTCCATCTCGGATGTCGCGCCGCCGAGGACGTCAGCGTGCCGCCGGGACCGACCTCGACGAGGACGCGGCCCGGTTCGGCCAGCAGCGCGGCGATCTCGTCGGCGAAACGCACCGTGGAGCGGATCTGGCGGGCCCACGTCGCCGGGTCGGTCGCCTCCGCGGCCGACATCCAGGTCCCGGTGACGTTGGACAGCAGCGGAATCTGCGGTTCCCGCAGCGTCAGGCGGGCCAGGAAACTCTGGAACTCCGGGACCACCGAATCCATCAGCCGCGAGTGGAATGCGTGCGAGGTGCGGACCCGGCGTGCCGTGAGCTGTTGTTGCGCGAGGCGTTCGGTGAACGCGCGGATGCTCTCCTCGGATCCGGCCACGACGCAGCCGCCGGGCTCGTTGACCGCGGCGAGGTCGACGTCCGCCGACAAGTGCTCGGCGACGGTGTCGGGGCCGGCGGCCACCGCGACCATCACGCCGCGCGGCGCGGCGTGCATCAGCCGGGCCCGCATCGACACCGCCTTGACCGCCGTCGGCAGGTCGAACACGCCGGCGATGGTCGCCGCCGCGTACTCCCCGATGCTGTGACCGGCCAGGGCGGCCGGCCGGATCCCGTGGGAATCGGCCAGTTTCGCCAGCGCGTATTCCACGGAGAACAGGGCGGGCTGGGTCCGGTCCGTGCGCTCCAGGCTGCGCCCGGAGCCGTCGAACACCTCGGCGCGCAGGTCGATGCCCATTTCCGCGTCGAACGCCGCGACGCAGCGGTCGAAGTGCTCGGCGAACACGGGCTCGGTCTCGTACAGGCCCCGCGCCATGCCGACGTGCTGGGAACCCTGGCCGGGGAACAGGAAAGCGACGCGCTCCGAGTCGCTTTCGGTGCTCGCCGGCGGGCCGGCCGACTCGGCGACGAAGACGTTGTCGTGCTCGGGGGTCCGCAGCACCTCCGCGGCGTGCCCGCCGCCGTCGACCACCGCGGCCATGCGCACGTTCTCCGTGCGGCGGCGGGCCAGGGTGTAGGCGACGTCGGCCAGGTCGGGCGCGTCCGGGCCGGACAACTCGGCGGCCAGGGCCTCGCGCGCGTCCGCGAGCGCCTCGCCGGTCCGGGCGGACAGCACCAGCACCTGCGGGGCGGGCCCGGTGCCGGCCGGCGCGGCGGGCACCGCCGGCGCCTCCTCGAGGACGACGTGGGCGTTGGTGCCGCCCACGCCGAACGCGCTGACCCCCGCGCGCCGCACGCCGTCCCAGTCCCAGGGGCCGTATTCGCCGCGCACGGCGAAAGGCCCACGCTCCAGGTGCAATTCGGGGTTGGGATGGGTGAAATGCAGGGTCGCCGGGATCGCCCGGTGCTGCAGGCACAGGATCGTCTTGATCAGGCCGGCCATGCCGGCCGCCGTCTCCAGGTGGCCGATGTTGGATTTCACCGAGCCGACCTGGCACGGGCCGGGCCTGGCGGACTCGGACAGGCCGAACGCCTGCCGCAGGCCTTCGATCTCGATGGGATCGCCCAGCGGCGTTCCGGTGCCGTGGGTTTCGACGTAGCTGATGCTCGACGCGTCGACGTCGGACACCGCGTGCGCTTCGGCGATCACCTCGGCCTGACCGGCCGCGTTGGGCGCGGCGTACGTCATCTTCGTCGAGCCGTCGTTGTTGATCGCCGAGCCCCTGATGACCGCGTGCACGCGGTCGCCGTCGGCCAGGGCGTCCTGCAGCGGCTTGAGCACCACGACGCCGACGCCGCTGCCGAACAGGGTGCCGTCGGCGCGGGAGTCGAACGGCCGGCAGCGGCCGGTCGGCGACACCATCGAACCGGGCTGGTACCAATAGCCGACGCGGTGCGGGACGCGGATCGAGGCGCCGCCGGCCAGCGCCATGTCGCACTCCCCGTTCAGGATGCTCTGGCACGCCAGGTGGACCGCCACCAGCGAGGACGAGCACGCCGTCTGCACCGACAGCGCGGGCCCGCGCAGGTTCAGCTGGTGCGCGACCCGCGTGGCCAGGTGGTCCTTGTCGTTCTGCAGCGACAGGTTGACCATCTCGAAGGTGGCGCCCTGACCGATGATCGCGTGCGGGTCGTGATGCGACATCAGGTTGTGCAGCAGATAGCCGCTGGCCGAACTGGTCCCGAACATCCCGACCGAGGCGTCGATCCCCTCGGGGTCATAGCCGGCGTCCTCCAGCGCGTGAAACGCGCACTGCAGCATGAGGCGGTGCTGCGGGTCCGTCATCGACGCGTTCTGCGGGGTGAAGCCGAAGAACTCGGCGTCGAACTCCTCGATCCCGTTCATGACCGGCGCACGCTTGACGTAGCCGTGGCCGGCCAGCGCCTTCTCACCGACGCCGGCGGCGCTGAGCTCGTCGTCGGACAAGGAGACGATCGACTCCTCGCCGCGGCGCAGGTTGTCCCAGAACTGCGACACCGAGTCGGCGCCGGGGAATCTCCCGGCCATCCCGACAACGGCGATCGCGTTGGGCGGCAACGTGTTCGAGGTGCTTTCCGTACTGTTTGTCACGTGTTGTCCTGTCATACTCTTTGTCGCGGCTGGCGCCGGTCGGCGGCCCGCCGGCGCGCCGCGGCGC
Source organism: Mycobacterium cajalii (assembly GCF_045809005.2). Taxonomy (NCBI): domain Bacteria; kingdom Bacillati; phylum Actinomycetota; class Actinomycetes; order Mycobacteriales; family Mycobacteriaceae; genus Mycobacterium; species Mycobacterium cajalii. The sequence goes on along the minus strand of NZ_CM141436.1, from coordinate 2,314,288 downwards.
GTCGCTGGGCCCGGTCGCGCAGCTCGTTCGCGGGCTCGGGGCTGTCCTGGCCGGTGAGGCCGAGTTGTTCGATGAGCTCGGCCGCCAGGTCGGCGACCGCGGCCCCCTGCAGCAGCAGCGCCACCGGCGGCTCCACGCCGAAGTCGCCGCGCACGGTGTTCCTGATCCGCACGGCCATCAGCGAATCCATGCCCAGCTCGGTCAACGGCCGGGTGGGCGGGACGGCGGCGTCGCCGGCGTGACCCATGATCGCCGAGATGCGCTGGCGCAGCCGCGCGGTGACGATCCGGTTCGCCTCCGCCGGGTCGAGTTCCCGCAGCGCCTCCGGGCCCGCCCAGTCACCGCTGTCGCCGGCCGTGCCCAGTTCCTCGACGAGTTCGGCGAAGTAGCCGAGCCGGCTGATCTCGGGGAAGGCGGCCGCGGCCCGGTCGAGCCGCAAGCGCGCCACACCGGTCTGGGTGGCCGCGCCCCCGATCAGGGACTCCAGCGCCTCGATGCCCTCGTCGGGGGTGATGGGGTCGAGCACACCCATGCTCAGGGAGCGCGCGACGCCCACCTGCGACCACTGTCCCCAGTTGATCGTGGTGGCGGGCAGCCCCGCCGCCCGCCGCCAGGCGACCAGGGCGTCGAGCCATGCGTTGGCCGCCGCGTACGCGCCCTGACCCGGCGAGCCGAGCAGCGACGCCACCGACGAGAAGCCGACCCACCAGTCGAGCCGGCATTCGGAGGTGGCCTGGTGCAGGCGTAGCGCGCCGCCGGCCTTGGGCGCCCACACCCGTTCCAGGCTGTCCCGGTCGAGGGTGGCCACGAGGCTGTCGGCGATCACCGCGGCCGAGTGGATGACCCCGCGCAGTGGCAGCCCGGTCTCCTCGGCGGCCGTCACGAGCCGCTCCGCCACGCCGGGCGCGGAGATGTCGCCGGCCACGACGGCGATGTCGGCGATGTCGGCGCGGCCCTCCAGATCGGACAGGCCTTCCCGCCGTTGCGCCGAGCGCCCGTTGAGCACGATGCGGCCCGCGCCCCGGTCGGCCAGCCAGCGCGCGACCACCAGCCCGATGCCGCCGAGCCCACCGCTGACGATGTACGAACCGTCTTTTCGCACAACGGGTTCGGAGTCGCCCGCCGCGGGCAGGGGGGCCCGCCTGAGCCGCTCCACGTGGCGGCGACCGTCGCGCCAGGCGATCACGTCGTCCCCGTGCGGCAGGCCCAGTTCGGCCACCAGCCTGGCGGGCGCCTCCTCCGCGGTGCCCAGGTCGACGAGGGTGGCCCGCAGTTCGGGATGCTCGTAGGCCAGGACCCGGACGAGCCCGCGCAGGGCGCCGACCGCGGGGTCGCCGCCCTCGCCGTCGGCGACCGCCAGGCCGTCGCGGCTGACCAGCCACAGCCGCGGCAGCGCGCCGTGCCAGCCGCCGACGATTGCGCGCACGGCGCCCGCGACGGCCGCGACCAGGTCTTCGCCGCGCCGCAGGGCGGCGTCGGTGTCGAGGCCGTCGCCGGGACGCCGGCCGAGGAAGACGACCACGCCGCGCGGCGGGAGGTCGGGGTCCGCGGCGGTCTTCGCGAACGCCTCCGGCAGCGCCGGCTCGTCGGCGAGGTCCGCGCCGACCACCCGCCGCGCCGGTGCGGCGAACCGCTCGGTGAAACCGCCGACCAGGTCCGGGCTTTCGCCGGCGGACAGCAGCAGCCAGCTGCCCGCGGGCGGTTCGGCGGGCGCGGCACCGACGGCGCTCTCGGTCCACGTCGTGTCGAACACCTTCTGCGCCAACGGCAGCGGCACCGTGCGCCGGTCGATGCGGCGCAGGTAGACGCCGGTGATCTGCGCACACGGGTTGCCCGCGTCGTCGGTCAGCGTGATCCGCCCGAGCTTGCCGGCGCCGTCGTCGTCCAGGCTCTCCAGCTCGGCGTGGCACCGGGCGCGGCGGCCCGGGTCCCCGAACACGCGGACCGTCTCCAGTGAGACCGGCAGGTAGGTGGCTTCGCCGGCGTCGTCGCCGGGGTCGGCGGGCATCGCGGCGGCCAGGCCCTGCAGCGCGGCGTCCAGCATGACGGGATGGATCCGGTAGCCGCGATGGGCGGCGGCCTCGTCGGGGAGGGCGATCTCGCTCTCCGAGGAACCGCTGGGCCGGCGGACGATTCGCGTCAGCGCGGCGAAAGCCTGCCCGTGGTGGGCGCCGTTGCGCCGCAGCGTCGCGTACAGTTCCGCCGGCGCCAAGGGTGCGCCCGCCCCGGCCGGGGTGCCCGGGGGCTCGGGCGCGCCGTCCCGGTCGGCGACGTCGACCCGCGCGACCGCGTGCCGGTTCCAGTCGCCCTCGGCCGAGCGCGTGTAGATCTCGACCCGGGAGCCCTCGTCGGTCCGGGTCAGCTGGGTGGTCAGCGTGGTCCGTTCGTCGAGGGCCAGCATCTGCTCGACCTCGAGTCGATGCACCGCGAGCCCGTCGGCCGGCAGTCCCAGGGCCTCGCTGCCCGCAGCGAGCGCGATCTCGGCGAACGCCGCGGCCGGCATGACGGCCTGTCCGTACACCCGGTGGTCGGCCAGCCACGGGACCGCACCGGTGCCCACGTCGGCCTGCCACACGTGGTCGCGGCCCGAGGGGATCTCGACGTGCAGCCCCAGCAGCGGGTGGGAGCCCGCCGGTGCCGGGCTCGCGCCGCGCCGGGCGGCCCAGAACGGCGAGTGCAGCCACGGTGTCGGCGGCAGGTCCACCAGCCGTCCCGCACCGTCGGTCGGCCGGATCGCGGCCAGTTGCGTTCGGAATGACACGGTTTCGTCGCTGTCGCGGGTGACGGTGCCCATCGTCCGGGCGGCGGACTCGGCGGCGGCCAGGCTCCCGGCGATGGCGTGGGTGAGCAACGGGTGCGGGCTGATCTCGACGAACGTGCCGTGCCGGGCGCCGGCGCCGGCCACCGCCTGGCCGAACCGGACCGGGTTGCGCAGGTTGGCCACCCAGTGGTCGGCGTCGAACGCCGGCTCCGCTCCGGCGTCGCCGGTGGTGCTGAGCACGGGAATCGTCGGAGTGCGCGGCGCCAGGTCCGCCAGGGCGCTGCGCAGTTCGGGCAGGATCGGGTCGATGGTCGGATGGTGGGAGGCCACGTCGACCTCGACGCGCCGCGCCAGCCGCCCCTGCGCGTCGACCGCGGCGATCGCCGCGTCGACCTGCTCGGGCGGGCCGGCGATCACCGTCTGCTGCGGGGAGGCGTACACCGCCACGGTGGTGCCGGGGTAGTCGGCGATCAGCTCCTCGGCGGCGGCCGCGCTCAGCTCCAGCAGCGCCATCGCGCCCTGCCCGGACAGCGCCGACATCAACCTGGAGCGGGTGGCGATCACGCGGATGCCGTCCACGGCGCTCAGCGCGCCCGCCACGACGGCGGCGGTGACCTCCCCCATCGAATGTCCGATGACCGCATCGGGTTCCACGCCGTGCGCGCGCCACAGCGCGGTGAGGGCCAACTGCACGCCCACCAGCGTGGGCTGGATGCGGGCGATGCCGGCCAGCGGTTCGCCGGCCTCGAGCACCTCGCGCAGCGAGAAGCCGGCCTGCTCGACGAAGACCGGGTCCAGCTCGGCCACCGCGGCGGCGAACGCCGGCTCGTCGGCCAGCAGCCGCTTGCCCATGCCGGGCCATTGGGAGCCCTGACCGGAGTACACGAACACCGTGCCGGGACCCGACGGCCTGCCGGCGGGCAGGACCACTCCCGGTTCCGTCCGGCCCGCGGCCACCGCGCGCAGCCCCGCCACCGCCTGTGCGCGGTCGCGCGCGCACACGACGGCGACCTTGCCGTGCCGGCCGTGCTGCCGGGTCAGGGTGTGGGCGACATCGGCCAGCGGCGCCCCGGCGCCGCGGCCCTGCAGCCAATCGGCCAGCGCCGCCGCGCGGGCGGCCACCCGCTGGTCGGTCTTGCCCGCGATCACCAGCGTCGCCACCGCCGGCTCCGGGGCCGCCGGCTCCGGGTCCGGGCCCTGCTCCAGCACCACGTGCGCGTTGGTGCCGCCCAGCCCGAACGAGGACACCGCGGCCCGCCGCGGCCCCTCGCTGCGCGGCCACGGGGTCAGCTCCCCGGGGATGAACATGCGGGTGGCGGCGGCGTCGATCGCCGGATTCCACTGCGAGAAGTGCAGATTGGGGGGGATCTTGCCGTGCTGCACCGCCAACGCGGTCTTGATGAATCCCGCGATCCCGGCGGCCGCCTCCAGGTGGCCCATGTTGGTCTTCACCGCGCCCAGCGCGCAGGGGCCGCCGCCGCCCCCGTAGACCTCGGCCAGCGCGTCGAACTCGATGGGGTCGCCCAGCGAGGTTCCGGTGCCGTGCGTCTCGACGAAGTTCACCGAGTCCGCGGTCACATCCGCATTGCGCAGCGCCCGAGTGAGCACGTCGGACTGTGCCAGCGCGTTGGGCGCGGTCAGGCCGTTGGAGCGGCCGTCGGAGTTGACCGCCGAGCCACGCACCACCGCCAGGACCCGGTCGCCGTCGCGGACCGCGTCGGTCAGCCGCTTGAGCACCACGACGCCGGCGCCCTCGCCGCGGACGAACCCGTCGGCGCCCGCGTCGAACGCGTGGCACCGGCCGCGCGGCGACAACATGCCCCACTTGGACAGCGCGAGTTGGGTTTCCGGGCGCAAGATGAGGTTCACCCCGCCGGCCAGCGCGAGGTCGCTCTCCCGCAGCCGCAGGCTCTGGCACGCCAGATGCACGGTGACCAGCGACGACGAACACGCCGTGTCCACCGCCACCGCGGGCCCGCGCAGCCCGAGCGAGTACGCGATCCGCCCCACCGTGACGCTGTGGGCGTTGCCCGTCGCCGAGTAGGCGTCGATGCTGTCCGGGTCGGCGGCCGAGGAGTTCTGGTACTCGTTGTAGTACACGCCCATCATCACCGCGGCGCGGGTCTCCCCCACGGATTCCGCTGTCATGCCGGCGTTCTCGAGCGCCTCCCAGGCGACCTCCAGCAGCACCCGCTGCTGCGGGTCCATCGCTTCGGCCTCGCGCGGGGAGATTCCGAAAAACTCCGCGTCGAAGCCGGCCACGTCGGGCAGGAAACCGCCCCATTTGGAGGCCATCCGGCCGGGCGCGAACGGGTCGGGGTCGTAGTAGGCGTCGGCGTCCCAGCGGTCGGGCGGGACCTCGCCGATCGCGTCCCCGCCGCCGGACAGGAACTCCCAGTAGGCCTCGGGCCCGGCCGAGGCGCCGGGGAAGCGGCACCCGATCCCCACCACCGCCACCGGCTCCGCGGTCGCCAGCCGGGACGCCTTGTCGAACTGGTCGCCCAGCGCCGTGCGCTGCTCGGCGGTCATGCCCGCCACTCTGTCGAAGATCGTCTTCATCACATACCGCTTTCCACGCTCTCGAACAGCGCGTCCAGCACGCCGCCCGCCGAGCCGTCCGCGCCGGCCCCGCCGTCGCGCTCCGTCGGGTCACGCTTCAACCCATGTTGTGCGACAATCAGTTCCGTCAGATATCCGGTCATCGCCGCGATAGTCGGGTGGTCCCACATCTTCGTCGCCGAAACGTCGAAGCCGACCAGGCGCTTAGCGTCTTTCAGCACGGCCATCGCCATCATCGAGTCGAGGCCCAGTTCGGGGAACGGCAGTTCCACGTCGAGCGCCGAGACCGGCATCCCGAGCTCCCGGGCCAGGATCGACCGCAGCCGGGACCCCAGTTCGGCGGCAACCTCCTCGGCGGAGAGCTCCGCCCAGGCCGGCGCGGTCAGTTCCTGCCCGGCGGCCGGCTCCGCCGCCGCGTAGCGAAGGGCGCGGATGTCGATGCAGACGCCGCCGTCGGGCGCCGTCGCGACGAGGTCGACGATTAGGTCGCCGGCGGCGCCACCGCCGCGCCGGCGGACCCTGACGCTGCCGCGCGGCTCGGCGAGTTCGCCTATGAACCGGGCACTTTCGGCGCCAACGGCGCGCACCGGCAGCGCACCGGCGCGCGCGACGCCGAGGGCGGCGTCGAGCAGCGCGAGCGTCGAGGCCTCCGGCAGGTCGACGTCGACCGGTGGTTCCTGGGGAGCCGGCCCGGCCGCGGCGTCGGGGTCGTGGACGAGCCGGGCACCGGCGTGCACCGCCGAATCCGACGACACGGTGACGGATTCGCCGTCGGCCGTCACGTGGATCACCCGCGGCTCGTCGACGACGACGGGTTCCTCGAAGCGGACGTCGCACACGGCCGATGCACCGCATTCGGTGGCCGCGGTCACCAGCGTCTGCAGCAGCACCGATTCCGGGACGGTGGGTGCCGCACCGTCCGGTGTCAGCCGGGCCTGCCACAGATGCACCGGCGGGGTGGTCGCGACGGTGACGTGTTCGCCCAGCAGGGTTCCGGGGCGCGGTGGTGCCACCGCGGCCTCCAGGCGGTCGCGGATCGCGGCCCAGTGCGGTGCGGGGTCCGCTTGGCGTGCCCGAGTTTTCGGCGGGCTCACCCAGTGGCGGGTGTGCTGCCACGGGGTGCTCGGCAGCAACGGCGGGGGCCCGGCCGGGTGTTCGGTGTCGGGCGCCTTGGCCGTGTGGGCGGCGTTGAGGTTGGTGTGGAAGGTCAGCGTGTCGTGGGTGTCGCGGGCCAGGGTCCCCAGGCTGTGGTGATGGACGTCGGCCAGCGTGTCGCTGATGGCGTCGGTCAGCAGCGGGTGCGGGCTGACTTCGACGAACGTGCCGTGCTCGGCTCCCGCCGCGGCCACCGCGTCGGTGACCTGCACCAGGTCGGGCCGGTCGGCTGCCCAGTGGTCGGCGTCGAAGTCCGGCGACGTGCCGCCGGCGGTGACGACCGGGATGACCGGCCGGCGCGGGGTCAGGTCCGCAAGCGCCGCAAGGACATCCGGTGCACCCGAATCGGCAGCGGATCCGGACAGGGTGGTGATGACGCGCAGTCCGTCGCGGGGGCTCAGGGCGCCGGCGACCACCGCCGCGCTGACCTCCCCCATCGAATGACCGATCACCGCATCGGGCTCGATCCCGTAGGACCGCCACAACGCGGTCAACGCCAACTGCACCCCCACCAGCACCGGCTGAATCCGCTCGATACCGGCCACCGACTCACCACCGGCCAGCACCCGCTGCAGCGAAAACCCCGCCACCTCAACGAACACCGGCTCCAACTCGGCCACCGCAGCCGCAAACGCCGGCTCATCGGCCAACAACCGCCGACCCATCCCCGGCCACTGCGAACCCTGCCCCGAATACACAAACACCGTCCCGGCCCGACACGACCCCGCATGCGGACCCACCACACCCGGCGCCGAACGCCCCGCCGCCAACGCCGCCAACCCCGCCACCGCCTCCCGGCGATCACGCGCAGCCACCGTGGCGAACACCGGGTAACGGGCCCGATGATGATTGAGCCCGTGCGCCACCTGCGCCAACCCCACCTCGGCGCCGGCACCATCCATCCACTCGGCCAACACCGCAGCCGTGGCCGCCACCCGCTGCGCGGACTTCCCCGAAACCACCAACGTGCTCACCACCGGCTCGGCGACCTCGGGCAACGCAACCGGCTCGGGACCCTGCTCGAGCACCACATGCGCATTGGTCCCACCAAACCCGAACGAAGACACCCCCGCCCGCCGCGGCCGACCCGTCACCGGCCACCCCAGCGGCTCGCCGACAACCTGCAACCCCAACTGCTCGAACGGAATATGCGGATTAGGCTCGGCAAAACCCAAATTCGCCGGAATCCGACCCCGCTGCACCGCCAGCACCGCCTTGACCAACCCCGCCACGCCCGCGGCCGCGTCCAGGTGGCCGAGGACGGGCTTGACGGAGCCGAGCAGCAGCGGTTCCTCCGGTCGGCGCCCCCGGCCCAGCACCGTCCCCAGCGCGCGGGCCTCGATCGGGTCGCCGAGCAACGTGCCCGTGGCGTTGGCTTCGACGTAGTCGACCTCGCGCGCCTGCACCCCGGCATTGGCATACGCCGCCCGTAACACCGCCATCTGCGCGGCCGGATTCGGCGCCATCAACCCGTTGGAACGACCATCGGAATTGACCGCCGAACCCCGCACCAGCGCCCACACCCGATCACCATCACGCAGCGCATCCCCCAAGCGCTTGAGCACCACCACCCCACAGCCCTCACCACGGACAAAACCATCCGCAGCCGCATCAAAGGCATGACACCGCCCCGACGCCGACATCGCCTCGGCCGCATCGAAACTGCGCGTGATCGCCGGCGACAACAACAGATTCACCCCCGCGGCCAACGCCACCGCCGACTCACCACTGCGCAAACTCTGACACGCCAGATGCACCGCCACCAACGACGACGAACACGCCGTATCCACCGTCACCGACGGACCCCGCAAATCCAGAAAATACGACAACCGATTCGCGATGATGCTCAACGCACCACCAGTCCCCGACCACGCATCCACCCGACTCAAATCCGACGACGCCAAATACCCGTACTCACCCGCACACGCACCAGCGAAAACCCCGGTCTGGGTGCGGCGCAGGGCGTCCGTCCTGATCCCGGCGTGCTCGAGGGCCTCGTGGGCCACCTCCAGCAGCAACCGCTGCTGGGGATCCATCGTGGCGGCCTCGCGCGGGGAGATCTCGAAGAACTCCGCGTCGAAACCCTCGATGTCGTCCAAAAACCCACCGAAGCGCGTCGTGCCCGCCAGCGCCGCCGCCGACACCGGCGAACCATCGTCAAACCAGCCCCACCGCTCCGCGGGCACCTCACCCACCGCCGAACGACCCTCACCCAGCAACCGCCACAACGCCTCCGGCCCGTCCACCCCACCGGGCAACCGACACCCCATACCCACCACCGCGATCGGCTCGTCACCACCCACCGCCGCAGCCTCGGGCTCCGCGGCGCGGTTCTGGGCTTCCGGGTCGGTCAGGTACTCGACGAGGTCGTTGATCGTCGGGTGCTGCCACATCTCCACCGGGGATATCGCGCGACCGGCCAGTTCGGCGAGTTCGCCCGACAACACCACCGCGTCCCGCGACCCGACCCCCAGGTCGGCGAACGACGCGTTCAGGTCGACGTCGCCGCGGTCGCAGCCGATGTTGGTGACGAGATAGTCGACCAGCCAGTGCCGCAGTTCGTCGGCAGAATGAGTACTTGTCATCACGCGGACTCCACACTGTCGAACAGCGCGTCGAGCACGCCGTCGGCCGGTGCGGCCGTCTCCTCCGTTCTCTCGGTCGAATCAGTTTGCGGTGCGACCTTTTTGGCAAGAAATGCCGAAAGCGACGCGATCGTCGGGTGGTTCCACAGCATGGTCGCCGAAAGTTCCATACCCGCGACCCGCTCGACCTCGCGCCGGATCGACATCGCCATCACCGAGTTGAGCCCCAGTTCCGCGAACGGCCGGTCCGGTTCGAGTTCGGCCTCCGGGAGCCGAAGCTCGCGGGCCAGGACCGCGCGCAGTGCGGTCTCGAGTTCGCGCAGCAGGTCGTCGCCGCTCAGCTGCGACCATGCCGCGGCCGGCGCGGGCGGGGATTCACCGTCGGTTTCGGCCGGCGTCATCGGCGCGATCACCGCCTGCGCGATGTCGTGGGCCGAGACGTATTCCCACGCGGCGAAGGCCTCGGCCGGGCGCAGCGGTCGTGAGCCCAGCCGTTCGAGCTCTCCGATGGTGATCGCCGCGTCGGCGGCGAAGCCGAGCCCTTCCCAGGCCACCCAGTCCAGGCTGACGGTGTGGCAGCCCTGCCGACTCCGGCTGCGCGCCAGGCAATCCAGGTAGGCGTTGGCCGCCGCGTAGGCGCCCTGCCCCGGGACGCCGAAAACGGTTCCGGCCGAGGCGGTCAGGAAGAAGAAGTCGAGCCGTCCCGGCGGGAAGGCCCGATGCAGCGCCTGCGCGCCGGCGATCTTGGGCCACATGACCCGCCGCAGCGTGTCCTGTGCCGTCTCGGTCAGCAGCCTGTTCTCGGTGATGCCCGCGGCGTGGATGATGCCGCGGATCGGGGGCGCCCCGGCCCGGTCGCGCCTGTCCAGCAACTCCCGGACCGCCTCCGGGGAGCCGACGTCGAGCGCGACGGCCTCGACCGAGACGCCGCGGCGCTCCAGGGCCCGGATCGCGGTGATCTTGTGTTGCGCGGCCGGGTCGTCGGCGCCGTCCCAGTCACGCCGGGGCGGCAGTGGGGTGCGGCCCGCCAGCACCAGGCGGCGCGCGCCGCGGTCCGCGAGCCAGTCGGCCATCAGCAGGCCGAGCGCGCCCATGCCGCCGGTGATCAGGTAGGCCGCGTCGGGCCGGCACCGCAGCGGTTCGCGCACCGGTTCCCCGGCGATGGGACACATGGTGGGACAGAGGAATGCGCTATCACGCAGCGCCAGGATCTGCTTGGCCGCATGGGGCAGCACCTCCGGGAGCCGCGCCGCGCAGGCGCCGAGGTCGTCGCCGGCCGCGATGTCGACCAGCCCGCCCCACAGTTCGGGATGCTCGGCGCCGATGACCCCGGCCAGACCCCACAGGCCGCTGTGGCGCCGCGCCTCGCCGGAGTCGGCCTCGCGGACGCCGCGGGTGACGATCCACAGCGTCACCGGCGCGTGGTCGTCGCGGCCGGCCAACTCTCCGACCAACTCGGCCACCTGCGACGTGAGCCGCGCCGCGCCGTCGACGTCGGCGTCGTCGGCCGCCGGGCCGGCGAGGTAGACGACGTAGCGGGCCTCGGCGATCCCGGCCGGGGTGTACCCGGCGTCGGCGAGCCGGCCGGCCAGCCCCGCCGTGTCGGCGCCGTCGCCGCCGACGACGGCGAGCGGTCCGGGCGCGGCGCCCGCCTGCTCCCCGTCGGCGCGCCAAGGGCCCCAATCGATCGCATGCGACGCCGATGCGGGGTCGCTGTCGGGGGCGGCGGCCTGCGCGGCGCCGGACTCCACATCGGTGTACCGCAGCGCGCGGACGTCCGCGCAGACTGCGCCGTCGGGTGTCCTGACGACGAGGTCGACGACGACCTCGCCGGCGTCACCGGGCAGCCGGCGCAGCTCGGCCACGGCCCGCCGGTCGGCGCAAGTGCTTGCCAGCCAAGCGCTGCCGACCCCGGAGGGCACCAGGAGCCGCGGGTTGTCGCGATCCACCAGCCGGGCGGCGTGCACGGCGGCGTCCAGCAGCGCCACCACCGACGGTTCGGCGGGCCCGGCCAGGGCGAGGTCGGCGACGGCGCCGCCGGGCGTGTGCCGCAACGCGTCGATCGACCAGGGGAACGGCTGCCCCTCGACGCCCCACTCCTCGAAGAGCTCGGTGATCGAGCGGGTTTCCGCCTCGCCGGTGGCGGCGGGGGCCGGGTGGTCGCCGTCCGGCGCGCACGGCGCCAGCCGCCCGCCGGCGTGCCTGATCCAGGGCGCGTCGCTCCCCGCACGCGACGACACGGTGACCGACCCGTCGGCGGCGAGCACCTGGATCGCCCGCGGGCGGTCCACGACGATCGGGTGCTCGAACCGGACGTCGGACACCGCCGCCGCGCCCGCTTCGCGGGCCGCGGCCGTAAGCGTCTGCAGCAGAACCGACAACGGGACCACATCCACCCCGTGCAGGCGGTGGCAGCCGGGGTACGGCTTGACCTCGGGCGCCAGGTTCGCCTGCCACAGGCAGGCCGCGGTCGCGGCGACGTCGGTGCGCGCCCCGAGCAGGGTGCCGGGCGCCGGCGCCGATCCGCCGCTGGCCGCGCGTTGGGTGGCGGTCACCCAGTGCCGGGTGTGGTGCCAGGGGGTGGTCGGCAGCACCGGGGCCGGCCCGCCCGGATGCTCGGTGCGCGGCGGTGCGGCGGTGTGGGCGGCGTTGAGGTTGGTGTGGAAGGTCAGCGTGTCGTGGGTGTCGCGGGCCAGGGTCCCCAGGCTGTGGTGATGGACGTCGGCCAGCGTGTCGCTGATCGCGTAGGTCAGCACCGGGTGCGGGCTGACTTCGACGAAGGTGCCGTGCTCGGCTCCCGCCTCGGCCACCGCCTGGGTGAACCGCACCGGGTTGCGCAGGTTGGCCGCCCAGTGGTCGGCGTCGAACGTCGGCGTCTCGCCCGTCGTGGTGATGATCGGGATGCCGGGCCGGCGCGGCGCCAGATCGGCCAGTGCCGAACGCAATTCGGGGAGAACCGGGTCGATGATCGGGTGGTGTGACGCCACGTCCACCTCGATGCGGCGCGCCAACCGGTCTTGCGCGGCGACCGTGGCGATCACCGCGTCGACCTGTTCGGGTGGGCCGGCGATCACGGTCTGCCGGGGCGAGGCGTACACCGCCAGCGTGAGGTCCGGGTGCTCGGCGATCAGTTCGGCGGCGCCGTCGGGGTCCAGCTCGAGCAGCGCCATCGCGCCCTGCCCTGACAGCCGGGCCATCAGCCGCGAGCGGGTGGTGATGACGCGCAGTCCGTCGCGGGGGCTCAGGGCGCCGGCGACCACCGCCGCGCTGACCTCCCCCATCGAATGACCGATCACCGCATCGGGCTCGATCCCGTAGGACCGCCACAACGCGGTCAACGCCAACTGCACCCCCACCAGCACCGGCTGAATCCGCTCGATACCGGCCACCGACTCACCACCGGCCAGCACCCGCTGCAGCGAAAACCCCGCCACCTCAACGAACACCGGCTCCAACTCGGCCACCGCAGCCGCAAACGCCGGCTCATCGGCCAACAACCGCCGACCCATCCCCGGCCACTGCGAACCCTGCCCCGAATACACAAACACCGTCCCGGCCCGACACGACCCCGCATGCGGACCCACCACACCCGGCGCCGAACGCCCCGCCGCCAACGCCGCCAACCCCGCCACCGCCTCCCGGCGATCACGCGCAGCCACCGTGGCGAACACCGGGTAACGGGCCCGATGATGATTGAGCCCGTGCGCCACCTGCGCCAACCCCACCTCGGCGCCGGCACCATCCATCCACTCGGCCAACACCGCAGCCGTGGCCGCCACCCGCTGCGCGGACTTCCCCGAAACCACCAACGTGCTCACCACCGGCTCGGCGACCTCGGGCAACGCAACCGGCTCGGGACCCTGCTCGAGCACCACATGCGCATTGGTCCCACCAAACCCGAACGAAGACACCCCCGCCCGCCGCGGCCGACCCGTCACCGGCCACCCCAGCGGCTCGCCGACAACCTGCAACCCCAACTGCTCGAACGGAATATGCGGATTAGGCTCGGCAAAACCCAAATTCGCCGGAATCCGACCCCGCTGCACCGCCAGCACCGCCTTGACCAACCCCGCCACACCCGCCGCGGCCTCGAGGTGGCCGAGGTTGGTTTTCACCGCTCCCACCAGAAGTGGGGCGTCTTTGGGCCGTCCGCGGCCCAGGACCTTGCCCAGGGCGCGGGCCTCGATCGGGTCGCCGAGCAACGTGCCGGTGCCATGGGCTTCGACGTAGTCGACCTCGCGCGCCTGCACCCCGGCGTTGGCATACGCCGCCCGCAACACCGCCATCTGCGCGGCCGGATTCGGCGCCATCAACCCGTTGGAACGACCATCGGAATTGACCGCCGAACCCCGCACCAGCGCCCACACCCGATCACCATCACGCAGCGCATCCCCCAAGCGCTTGAGCACCACCACCCCACAGCCCTCACCACGGACAAAACCATCCGCAGCCGCATCAAAGGCATGACACCGCCCCGACGCCGACATCGCCTCGGCCGCATCGAAACTGCGCGTGATCGCCGGCGACAACAACAGATTCACCCCCGCGGCCAACGCCACCGCCGACTCACCACTGCGCAAACTCTGACACGCCAGATGCACCGCCACCAACGACGACGAACACGCCGTATCCACCGTCACCGACGGACCCCGCAAATCCAGAAAATACGACAACCGATTCGCGATGATGCTCAACGCACCACCCGTCCCCGACCACGCATCCACCCGACTCAAATCCGACGACGCCAAATACCCGTACTCACCCGCACACGCACCAGCGAAAACCCCGGTCTGCGTTTGCCGTAACGACTCGGCGGGGATGCCGGCATGTTCGAGGGCCTCGTGGGCCACCTCCAGCAGCAACCGCTGCTGGGGATCCATCTTGGCGGCCTCGCGCGGGGAGATCTCGAAGAACTCCGCGTCGAAACCCTCGATGTCGTCCAAAAACCCACCGAAGCGCGTCGTGCCCGCCAGCGCCGCCGCCGACACCGGCGAACCATCGTCAAACCAGCCCCACCGCTCCGCGGGCACCTCACCCACCGCCGAACGACCCTCACCCAGCAACCGCCACAACGCCTCCGGCCCGTCCACCCCACCGGGCAACCGACACCCCATACCCACCACCGCGATCGGCTCGTCACCACCCACCGCCGCAGCCTCGGGCTCCGCGGGCAGCTCGGATTCCGGGCTGGTCAGGAATCTGGCCATCGCGTTGATGCTCGGGTGCTGCCAGAACTCGACTGGCGAGACCGGTCGGTCGACCAGCTCGGACAACTCGCCGCACAGCACCACCGCGTCCCGCGACCCGACGCCCAGATCCTTCATCGAGGCGTCGAGGTCGATGTCGTCGGGGCTGCAGCCGACGTTGGTGACGAGATAGTCGACCAGCCAGTTGCGCAGCGCCGACTCGTCGTGAACCGTCATGCGTCCCCGTCCAGCCGGGGGAACGCGCCCTGGCGGTAGTTCTCGACGCACGCCGAACGACGGACCTTGCCGCTGGTGGTGATCGGGATGGATCCCGGCGCGACCAGCATCAGGTCACTCACCTGCAGGCCGTGCACCTTCGAAATCGTCGATGTCACTTCGCGCTTGACGCCGCGTACCCTGTCCCGCTCCTCGTCGGAGCCGCCCCTCGCCTTGTGCTCGATGATCACGACCAGCTGCTCGCTGCGCTCGTCGGCGACGGTGATCGCCGCGACCCGGCTGCGGGTGATCTCCTGGACGGTCGCCTCGATGTCGTCGGGGTAGTGGTTACGGCCGTCCACGATCAGGACGTCCTTGATGCGGCCGATGATGAACAGCTCGCCCTCGAAGATCACGCCCAGGTCTCCGCTGCGCAGCCAACGGTCCTCGGGCGTGCCGGGCGAGGCGTTGACGAGCCGGGCGCCGAAGGTTGGCTCCGACAGTTGCGGGTTGCGCCAGTAGCCGTTGGCGACGTTGTCGCCGTGCACCCAGATCTCGCCCACCTTGCCGGCCGGGTTCTCGGTGCACGTCTCGGGATCGACGATGCGCACGGTGCACGCGCGCGGGGTGCCGTGGCTGACCAGCTCCGAACCGGCTTCCTCGTCCCCGCAACGCTGCGCGTAGCCGGCCGACAGCTTCTCGTAGTCGAGCCGGATGATCGGCGCGGGCCGGCCCGGGTTCGACGTCGTCACGTAGACCGTCGCCTCGGCCAGCCCGTATGCCGCCCGCAAACCCGTTGCGGGAAGGTTGAAGCGGGAGAAACGCTCGAGGAAGCGGGTGACCGTCGCGGGGTTCACCCGTTCGGCGCCGCTGATGAACGTGTGCACGCCGCCCAGGTCCAGGCCCGCCATGTCGTCGTCGGACGTGCGCCGCGCCGCGAGTTCGTAGGCGAAGTTGGGAGCGGGCGTGACCGCCTTGCCGGCGCCGGCCACCAGCTTGATCCACCGGGCGGGCTTCTGCAGGAAGGCGATCGGGCTGGTCAACACCGACTGCAAGCCGAACCTGACCGGGATGAAGATGCCGAACATCAGGCCCATGTCGTGGTAGAACGGCAGCCACGACACGAGCGTGGCGTCGCGCGGCGGGATTCCGCCCTGGTCCTCGAAGTAGTCGGACATGATCTGCTCGAGGTTCGCCATGACGTTCTGGTGCGTCACCTCGACACCGGCCGGCGCCCGTGTCGAACCCGACGTGTATTGCAGCAGAACCGATTTGGTCTGCGGCGTACCGCCGGGCCGGTCGGCCGGCGCGCCGTAGAGGTCGAGCGCGTCGATCTCGATCACCGCCGGGGGCGGGCCGGGAAGCGCCTGGACGCAGGCGTCGACGTCGCCGGCGGCCACCGAGGTGGTCAGGATCGCCGCCGGCGCACTGTCTTTCAGCGCGCTGGAAACCCGCTCGTCGTGCGCGCCCAGCATCGGCACCGACAGCGGGACGGCGATGAAACCGGCCTCCATCGCGCCGAGGACCGCGATCACGTACTCCAGGCCCTGCGGGGCGAGGATCGCGGCACGGTCACCGGGCGACCCGCAGGATGCGAGTTCCGCGGCGACGATCTGGGCGCGCTCGTGCACCTGGCGCCACGTCAGCGTCTGCGACTGCCCGGCCGGGTCGATGTCGTAGTCGACGAACGTGTAGGCCGGCGCATCCGGCTGCTGCCGCGCCTGGTCGCGCAGCGCTTCGGGAATGCATGTATATCCCAAGGCTTCACACCCTTCGGAGAGAGAGACGGTAAAGGTTGGCGTGGCCCAGTACGAACTGGCGAATGCATGCCTTGAGGTACGTCTCGTAGGCCTCCGCCTTCTCGCGGCCGGTGATCTCGACCGCCTCGTCCATGTTCGCCTGCAGTTTGTCGAGCCAGGCCGCGCACGTGCGCGCGTAGTGTTCGCGATGGTTGACCACCGATCTGACCTCGAAGAGCTTCTCGGAGGCGTGCACGATCTCGGCGAGCCTGGGCAGGTCCGACTCCGGGAATATGTGCTGCACGATGAACAGGGTGTCTTTCAGCCCCTGCTCGTCGAGCGCGACGCTGCCCTTGCCGATGGTCTGCAACGCCATGCCCGCTCCCGGCTTGAGCGCCTCGTGGCATTTCTCGAAGAACGCCCGGTACGCGGCGACCTTGCGCGACCGTTCCCACCCGAACTTGACGAAGTGTTCCATGGCGCCGACGCTGATCAGCGCGTCGTAGGGCTCGTCGGGAACGAAGTCGGCCCAGTCCTGCACCCGCACCTGCAGGCGCGAATCGTCGAGTTCCTCGATGTGGCGGGCCTGCGCCTCGCTCAGGGTCAGGCCCGTGACGTGTTCCACGTCGTGCGCGGCGACCAGCCTTTGCATGGCCGAGCCCCAGCCACACCCGATGTCCAGCACACGTTTCCGCGCGCCGGCACCGGCCAGCGACGCCAGGTAGTCGATCTTGCGGGTCTGCGCCGCCGACAAAGAGTCGCCGTCGGCCTGCCACAAGCCGCACGAGTATGTCATGGACTCGTCCAGCCACAACGAGTAGAACGCGTCGCTGACGTCATAGTGGTGCTGGATTGATTCGGCCGAGGCCCCCCGGTCGGTTGTCGTCGTCATGCCCACGCCCCCATACAGCAGATAGTTCGGACTTCCCTAGGATTCGGTGCCGTCGAACGACGACGTCAGGCCGGAATTTGCATTTCGGCGAACTTGTCCTGCAGGTATTGCTCGGCGCAGGCGGAGCGGCGGATCTTGCCGCTGGTGGTGATCGGGATGGAGCCGGGCGGCACCACGACCACGTCGGCGACCCGCAGGCTGTGCGACTCCGAGACGGCCGTCTTGACCCGTTGTTTGACGCTGCGGATGTCCACCGCGCCGCCGCCCGCATTGCCCTTCTTCTTGAACTCGATGATCGTGACCAGTTGCTCGCGCTGGCCGTCGGGCACCGAGATCGCCGCCGCACGCCCGGCCGTGATCTCCTGGATGGTCGCCTCGATGTCGTCGGGGTAATGGTTGCGCCCGTCCACGATCAGCAAATCCTTGATGCGGCCCACGATGAACAACTCGTCGTCGGAGATGACCCCCAGGTCGCCGGTGCGCAGCCAGGGACCCTCCGGTGTGTCCGGCGACGGATCGGCGATCCGTCCCCCGAAAGTCCTTTCCGTCAGCTCCGGGTTGCGCCAGTAGCCGTCGGCGACGTTCTCACCGTGCACCCAGATCTCGCCGACCTTGCCGGCCGGGTTCTCCTGGCACGTCTCGGGGTCGACGATCCGCGCTGTGCAGGCGCGCGAGCGGCCGTGGCCGACGAGCTCGGAGCCCCCGCCGCTCTCGAGACGCTCGGCGTAGCCGCTCGACAGCTTCTCGTAGTCGAATCGGGCCGTCACCGGGGCCCGCCCCGGGGTGGACGACGCCACGTACACCATCGCCTCGGCCAGCCCGTAGGAGGGCTTCAGCGCGGTGCCCGGCAGGTTGAACGACGAGAAGCGTTGCGTGAAGCGCCGGATCGTCGCGGCGTGAATCCGCTCGGCACCGCTCAGGATCGTGTGCACGTTGCCCAGGTCGAGGCCGGCCATGTCCTCGTCCTTGGTCCGCCGCGCGGCCAGCTCGAACGCGAAGTTCGGTGCGGCGGAAAAGGAGTGGTGGGCGGCCAGCATCTGCATCCACCGCGACGGCTTCTGCAGGAATGCCGTCGGGCTGGTCAGCACCGCGGGGAACCCCCGCAGCACGGGGGCCACCACGCCGAGCAGCAGACCCATGTCGTGGTAGAAGGGCAGCCACGACACCATCGTGATGTCCGGCGGTGGCACCTTCCCGTTGTCCTCGAAGTAGTCGTCGACCACCTGGTCGAGGTTCGCGATGACGTTACGGTGCGTCACCACGACCGCGGCCGGTGCCCGGGTGGAACCCGAGGTGTATTGCAGCAGCGCCGCTTTCGTCTGCGGCATCGCGCTCTCACCGGTGGTGGCGCCGGCGACCATGTCGAGGTCCAGGGCGTCGAGTTCGATCACGGCCGGCGCACGGCCCGCGACGCCGCGCGCACAGGGAACGACGTCGTCGACGGAGTCCGACGTCGTCAGGACCGCCACCGGCGCGCTGTCGTTGACCGCCGCGGCGACCCGCTCGTCGTGCGTGCCGAACTGCGGCACGGGCAGCGGCACCGCGATGTAGCCGGCCGCCATGGCGCCGAGGAACCCGACGATGTAGTCGAGACCCTGGGGAGCGCATATCGCGATGCGGTCACCCGGCGATCCGCAGGATGCCAGCTCCCCGGCCAGCGCCTGCACGCGCCGCTGCACCTCGGACCTCGTCAGGGTCTCCGAATAGCCGCTCGGATCGAGTTCGTAGTCGATGAACGTGAACGCGGCCTTATCAGGCTCACGCGAGGCATTCTCGCGCAAGATGGCAGGTATGGACCAATCCCCCACTAACAACCCCCAGTAATACAGCTGTACAGATTTGCTTTTTCCCGACCCAGAATTGAGCATACGTGGCCCGTTCGGACCAAACCCCTCGGTTCCGGAGCACTACCCCGTTTGGCCGGTACCTAATCGCTTTGCGCCGAAAGACTTTCAGCGTCACGAATGCGAACGGAGACAGACCTTTTTGTATGTTTGCCCGCCGCGGCGGCCGGGATAGCCGCAGCCACCCTGCGGCCGTGCGTGCGACCACGAGCACCGCTGGTACTTCCGTACCGTTTTGGCCGCGGCACACCGCCCCGGAGTGCCCAAACCAACCCCGCGGTGTGGCGCCCGGTTTACGGCGAGGCCAACCGGCGCCCGCCGCACCCGCCCCCGCCGCGGCGCTTGCCGCCCACGTCGGTTTGCTGCCGGTATTTGCCCGGCCGCGGCGCATCCGATTCCGCGCCGGGACGGCCTCCGCCCACCCGCGGGCGGGATCTCGCCGCCGCGGCGCGCACTGTGGAATTCCACACATCGCAAAGACTCAGGCAAGCCACAGCTGATTCCTAAGCCGTTGCGGCGTAAATTAATTCACCGTTCATCCGGGAGTGATGGGCGTCAGCCCCGGCACCACGAGGCCATCTTGTCCTCGATGTCGCCCACCAGCTCCGGCAGGTGCTCGTCGAGATAGAAGTGATGGCCGGGAAACACCCGCGCACTGAACTCCGACGAGGTGCGCTCGGCCCACGGAGCGACTTTCTCCGGGGTGGCGACTTCGTCGGTATCACCCAGGAACGCGAAAATCGGACACGACACGCTCGCGTCGGGTGCGCATTCGTAATTGGTGATGGCCTTGAAGCCGCGCAATGTCGGCAGGATTTTCGCCGCGAATTGCTCGTCGGCCAGAAATTCCGGGTTCGCACCGGTCATTTCGCTGACCGCGTCGAGCAGCCCGCGATCGGAGTCGGGAATGTAGTCGTAGCCGCTGCGGCCGGGCGCTGCACACGCCGACACGAACAGCGCGGCGATGGGATTGCCCGCCGCCTCGAACCGGCACGCCACCTCGAACGCGACCAGCGCCCCCATGCTGTGACCGAAGAACGCGACCTTGTCCTCGGAATGCTCGGCCGGGGGCAGCATCCGGCAGACCTGGTCGGCCAGGTCACCGATGCCGGTGAAGGACGCGAGATCCTGCGCGCCGCGCCGTCCGGGATATTGCACCGCAACGCATTTGACGTCCGAGAACGTCTTGGCGAACGGGACGTAGTACTGTGCCGATCCGCCGGCGTGCGGGAAAACGTAGAGTTTTTGCGTACCGCCGCTCACGAATCCACCGTACCCGTCGCGCTCAGGAGCCGGGCAGCAACTCCCGTAGCGCCGCGCGGCCCTGGCCGTCGAGCGGCAGCAACGGCGGGCGCGGGTCACCGGCCGGGAAGCCGAGCAGTTCCAGCCCCGCCTTGACCGTGGTGGCCAGGCCCCCGGCGACGATGAACTCCAGCAGTCCCTTGAGCTCGTCGTAGCGGGCCCGCGCCGTGTCGAGATCGCCTGCGCGCACCGCGTCGTAGAGGTCTATGCACGGCTGCGGCCGCAGATTCGGTGCGGCCGTGCACCATCCGGACGCGCCGGCCACCAGCGCGTCGAGCACCAGGGGGTTGCTGCCGTTGTAGAACGGCAGCCGGCCGTCCGACAGTTCGGCGATTCGCCGCATCCGGGACAGGTCGCCGGTGGATTCCTTGACCATCGTGAGGTTTTCGATGGCCTCGAACATGGCCACCAGCAACTCGGGGCGCATGTCCACCCCGCTGGTGGCCGGGTTGTTGTAGGCCATGATCGGGATCTCGATGGCCTCGCCGATGCGGCGGTAGTGTTCGACGATCTCGCGTTCGGTGAGCTTCCAGTAGGAGACCGGCAGGACCATCACCGCGGCGGCGCCGGCGCGTTGCGCGTACGCGGCGCGCCGGACGGTCTTGGCGGTCGTCACGTCCGACACGCCCACGACCACGGGCACCCGGCCGGCGACGGTGGCGAGGGTGGTGTCGACCACGCTGTCGAACTCGGGTTCCTCGAGGTACGCCAACTCACCGGTGCTGCCCAGCGGGGCGATCGCATGCACGCCGTCGGCGACCAGCTTGTCGACCAGTGCGGCCAGCCGCGCCGTGTCGACCCCGGTGTCGGCGAACGGGGTCACCGGGTAGGCGATGATGCCGTGGATCACCGCCGGACCCCCGAGGTGGTCAGCGCGTCGGGATGCCGGGAAAGCGCGCGGCGGGCGTAGTAGGCGAAGTTGGCGCGGCTGCGCTGCGGGGTCAGCGTCCAGTCGTGGGCCTCGCGGGCGAGTTGCTCGGGCAGTTGCCGGACGCTGCCGGCGGCCATGGCGGCCAGCTGCAGCCTGGCGGCGCGCTCGATCAGGATGCCCAACGAGCACGCCTCCTCGACGCTGGCCCCGGCCACCACCTGGCCGTGATGGGCCAGCAGGACCGCCTTCTTGGCGCCGAGGGCGGCGGTGATGATCTCGCCCTCCTCGTTGCCCACCGGCACGCCGGGCCAGTCGGCCAGGAACGCGCAGTCGTCGTAGAGGGGCGTGGTGTCCATGTGGGAGACGACCAGCGGCACCCCGAGCATCGACAGCGCGGCGACGTGGAAGGCGTGGGTGTGCACGATGCAGTGGACGTCGGGTCGCGCACGATAGATCCAGCTGTGAAAACGGTTGGCGGGGTTGGGTATTCCGTCCCCATCGAGGACGTTGAGGTCTTCGTCGACCAGCAGCAGGTTGTCGTCGGTGATCTCGTCGAACCCGAGTCCGAGCCGCTGGGTGTAGTAGGTTCCCGCCGCTTCGGCCCGCGCGGTGATCTGCCCGGTCAGCCCCGAGTCGTGCCCGGCGTCGAACAGCGCGCGGCACGTCAGCGCCAGCTTCTGGCGGGTGGTCAACTGCGGATCGTCGACGTGGGCGCTGAGCTGTTCGGCGGCCCGGCGCATCAGGTCGGATTTGGAGTCGGTGAACGTACTCGCCATCTGACACAATGTAGCACCATAGGAAACTTGGTGTCATGAAAGGGGCGCCGATGACGGCACTGCTGCGCGCGGTCCGCCGGGAACGCGGCCTCACCCTCGAGGGGCTCGCCGCCGCCGCCGGACTGACCAAGAGCTACCTGTCCAAGGTCGAGCGCGGGCTCAGCACGCCGTCGATCGCGGTGGCGCTCAAGGTCGCGCGGGCGCTCGACGTCGACGTCGGGCGGCTGTTCTCCGACGAGGCGGCCTCCGAGAAGATCGCCGTCGACCGGGCCGGGCGTCAGCCCGGCGAGCGCTATCGGGCGCTGGGGGCCGCGCTGCTCGGAAAATCGATGTCGCCCTTCGTCGTTCGCCCGAGCGAGCACGCCGCCGACGATCCACATCCCGTGCACGCGGGTCAGGAGTTCGTGTTCGTGCACTCCGGGGCCGTCGAACTCGAATACGGGGACACGACCCTCGCGCTCGGCACCGGCGACAGCGCCTACTTCGACGCGGCGATCGGCCACACCCTCCGGGCGGTGGGCGGCGAACCGGCCGAGGTCGTCGTGGTCGCTACCAGGGACGCGTCGAGCAGGTGACGCCGGTGGTGGCGTTCTGGGTCACCACGACCTTGCCGTCCACGGCGATCTCGCAGTGCAGCTGCGGGGTGGACCCGGAGCCGCAGTCCGGCCAGTGACACCCGCCGCTGGCGTTGACGAACGCCCACTGGTTCGGGTTCGCCAACGTGGTCGTGTACACCAGCGGCTGGTCCGCGCTGAACGTCGCCTGCACGGTGTTCATGTACTTCGACGAGTTGTCGTCGAAGGCGGACTGGCTGGGCGGGTCGCTGTTCATGTACCGCACCTGGCCGGTCAGGTTGCCGGTGGCGCTGACCGTGTAGGTCACCTGATGGCCGGCGGCCGGGTCCGCCTGGGAAGTCGCGGGCGTGACGGCTGCGGCGAAAGCCACCGCGGCCACCGCCGCCCCGAATACGCTGATCGCTTCTCGCACGTTGATCATGTCGGAGACGGTACCGAATCCGTTACGGACGGCTCCGCCGAAACCGGTGTTCACCGGTGGATATGCCCACCGTCGCCCGCGTCCGGTATGAAGCATGCATGACCGACGCAGCGGAGCGGCCCCGCACCATCAGCCGCCGCAGGTTGTTGACGACGAGCGCCGTCGCGGCGGCCGGGGCCGGTGTCGGCGCGGGCGTCGGGCTGGGAGCCGGCGCGCTGTTGTGGTCGCACCCGCACGGACCGGGCGTCTGGTATCAGCCGGACCGCACCGGCGCGCCGCCGGTGTCCGGGCTGCACCTGCAGTTCGGCAGGAACGCCGGCACGGAGGTGGTGGTGTCCTGGCACACCACCGAGGCCGTCCGCAATCCGCGCGTGCTGCTGGGCACCCCGGCTGCGGGCCTCGGGCGCACCGTGGCGGCCGAGACCCGCACCTACCGCGACGCCAAGTCCGGCACCGAGGTGCGGGTCAACCACGCCCGCCTGACCGGCCTGACCCCGGATTCCGACTACGTCTACGCCGCGGTGCACGACGGCGCCGATCCGGTCACCGGGACGGTGCGAACGGCGCCGTCCGGGCGAAAGCCGTTGTGTTTCACCAGCTTCGGTGACCAGTCGACTCCGGCGCTGGACAAGTTGGCCGACGGCGGCTACGGGACGGACAACATCGGTTCGCCGGCGGCGGCCGACACCACGCTGGCGATCGAGCGGGTCGGGCCGCTGTTCAACCTGGTCAACGGCGACCTGTGCTATGCCAACCTCGCCCACGACCGCATCCGCACCTGGTCGAACTGGTTCGAGAACAACACCCGCTCGGCGCGCTACCGGCCGTGGATGCCCGCGGCGGGCAACCACGAGAACGAACTGGGCAACGGGCCCGTCGGCTACGCCGCCTACCAGACGTACTTCGCGGTGCCCGAGTCGGGCGCCACCGGGGAACTGCGCGGCCTGTGGTACTCGTTCACCGCGGGCTCGGTGCGGGTGATCAGCCTCAGCAACGACGACGTGTGCTTTCAGGACGGCGGCAACTCCTACGTGCACGGCTATTCGGGCGGGGAGCAGAAGCGCTGGCTCGCAAGCGAATTGGCCGCCGCGCGGCACGACCCGGATGTCGACTGGGTGGTGGTGTGCATGCACCAGACCGCGATCTCGACCGCCGACCACACCAACGGCGCCGACCTGGGCATCCGCGAGCAGTGGCTGCCGTTGTTCGACCAGTACGGGGTCGACCTGGTGGTGTGCGGCCACGAGCACCACTACGAACGGTCGCACCCGGTGCGCGGCACGCTCGGCACCGACACCCGCACGCCCAAGCCGGTCGAAACCGGCGACGGGGTGATCGACGCGACCAAGGGCACGGTGCACGTCGTCATCGGCGGGGGCGGCACCTCGCTGCCGTCCAACGGGATGTTCTTTCCCGACCGGCGGTGCCGGGTGGTGATGGGCGTCGGCCCGTTCGATCCCGCGATCGGGCGCAAGGCGCCGATCTATGTGACCGAGGAGGCGCCGTGGTCGGCGTTTCGCGACCGCGACTACCCGCACGGCTTCGCGGCCTTCCAGGTCGATCCCGGCCGTCCCGGCGGCAACACCTCGATCAAGGCGACGCATTACGCGCTGAGCGGGCCGTTCGGCGCGATGACCGTCGTCGACGAGTTCACCCTCACCAAGCCCCGCGGCGACAGGACTTAGAACAGGGTCGGCTGCACCGGCGCCGCCACCGCCTCGGGCGCGCGGGGAAACGGACGATCGTCGCCTCCGAGCCCATGCCTGGCGATCACTGTCCGGCCCACCGATGTGGACTGTCTCAGATGTCGCAAACAAACACCCCAGGCCGCATCGGCGGCGTTTACCAGCCCTTTTGTTGCCGACCAGTCAAGCGGAGCGGCATAGACACCTCACCTTGGTGACACGCCAGTAATCTAACCCGCGACGTGCGTCGAGCCTGCCGCGAGCCGATTAGGCTGTGCGACCCGGTGGCGCGGGTGGTCTGGTCATGACTTGGCGATCGCTATTCCACCGGATCGGTGATACGGAACCCAAGCCTCACCGCCACTGATTTCATGGTCATGTCGTGCGTGGTGATAACGAGGTCATCGAGGCCGGAACGCAACGCCGACGCGAGATGAATGGCGTCGAGCGTGCGAATGTGAGGGATGATTGCTTCCGCTTCCTGCAAAACGGCGTGGTCGAGCGGGATCGTGTCGATGTAGTCCAGAATCTGGTCGCGGTCGGCGACCGGCAAGCTCTCCCGTCGCAATACGCGAGTGATCTCGGTGCGGAGGATGCGTGAGGAAACGACGCGATCATCGTCCCTGCCGGTCGTGCTGTCGAACCATCGGGCCGCTGACGGCGAATGGGCGAACATGATGCGTACCGCGACCGAGCTGTCGAGGTAGTGGTAAGTCACCACAGGCCCTTTTCTTCGTCGAGAAGCTCATCGATTGTCGATGCCGTGGTGAGGTCGTGCCGGGCGATTGTGCGGGTACGTGCGGGTCCGGTTGCCTTCCGGGGAATAAGGGCTGCCGATGAGACCGCGGGAAGTATCGTGCCGATCCGGCGGTTATGGCGGGTCAGCGCGTATGGCTCGCCCCCTTCGAGGCCGGCGATCATTGGGGCAGGATTCTGGCGCAGTTCACCGACGGAGATCGACTTCATGCAGCCACGATACCAGCGAATTATCTACTTTTGTCTACATTGTTCGTTCGCAAACAGCATCGCCGGTCTGTCTCAGCGATTCCGCAAAGCTCAAACCGGTAAGCCAGCCTCCTACCAGCCCTTTTGTTGCCGACAGTCAGCGAAACGGCGGACTGATCTCTAGAGCAGAGTGATCGCGACAGATATACCGAGCTGATCAGTGGCACTGGCCAAGCGGCTGTCGACGGTGATCACGGCGGCGGAGTGTTCGGCGGCGACAGCCACATACAAGCCGTCGTAGATCGAGATGGTGTGCCGCCAGGCCCAGGCGGTGCGCAGGAGCAGTGCATCAGGAATCACGTATTCGATGGCGAGTGCGGTGACGGCGTCGGCGGCGGCCTCGGCGTCCTCGGGTTCCAATTGCTTGCGCGATACGGCCTTGTGCAGGGTGCGTAGCACCTCGCCCGGCATGTGGGCCGGCGCGAGCCAGCCGTCGTCGCCGTTCAGGACTGCGCGTGCCGCGTGGCCTTTGGGAGTGCTGCTCGTGAGCGCCAACACCAGCACGCCTGCGTCCACCACGATCACAGGAGGAAACTCACCCGTCGCGGTCGGCGCGGATGACGGTCGCCACTTCCTCGGCTGTCATGGTGAGGCTGCGATGACTGGCCAACGCCTCCAAGAGCTGCCGGTTGCGCCCCGCCTGGTACTCCCGTTCCAACAGTGATCGCAGATACGTTTGGGTGGACTGGCCGCGCGCCTCGGCGCGGGCCGCCAGCGCGTCGCGAACTTCTTCTGGGACATCTTTGATCTGAATCGCAACTGCCATGGCCACAAACTATCACATGCGCATGCCATGCACATGTTGCGCTTGCTTGCAGTCAACAACTCGAGTATCACCGGACAACCAACGCTGCGACGCGTAACAGCCGTACCAGTTACCGGCGCCTGTAACGTTTTGCAGCCGGATCGCTGAGGCCCGTGGGCATGACCGGTCGGCAGGCGCGTGTCGGTGGCGGCCCGACTAAACGGCGCGCAGCCCGGAAAGCACCTCGTCGACGACCGAATCCGTGGCCACCGGCACCTGCTCGCCGGTCGTCAGGTCCTTCACCCCGACCGTGCCGGCCTCGAGGTCGCGGTCCCCGGCGACCAGCGCGAAACGCGCACCGGAACGGTCGGCCGCGCGCATCGCGCCCTTGAGCCCCCGGTCGCCGTAGGCCAGGTCGACGCGCACACCGCAGGCGCGCAGCCGTGCCGCCAGCACCGCCAGCCGCAACTTGGCGGCCTCGCTCAACGGCACACCGAACACGTCGCAGCGCGTCGTCTCCCCCGCGCTCTTGCCCTCGGCGCGCAGCGCCAGCAGGGTCCGGTCGACACCGAGCCCGAAGCCGATGCCGGACAGGCCCTGGCCGCCGAGCCGGTGCATCAGGCCGTCGTAGCGACCGCCGCCGCCGATGCCCGACTGCGCGCCCAGCCCGTCGTGCACGAACTCGAAGGTGGTCTTGGTGTAGTAGTCCAGCCCGCGCACCATGCGCGGGCTGATCACGTAGGGCACCCCGAGCGCGTCCAGGTGGGCCAGCACGGTCTCGAAGTGCGCCTTGGCGACGTCGGACAGATGGTCGAGCAGCACCGGGGCGTCGGCCGTCATCGCCCGCACCTCGGGGCGTTTGTCGTCGAGCACGCGCAGCGGGTTGATCTCGGCGCGCCTGCGGGTGTCCTCGTCGAGGTCGAGCCCGAACAGGAACTCCTGCAACAATTCCCGGTACTGCGGGCGGCAGGTCTCATCGCCCAGGGAGGTGATCTCCAGCCGGAACCCGTCCAGGCCCAGCGCGCGGAAGCCGGCGTCGGCGACGGCGATCACCTCGGCGTCCAGCGCCGGGTCGTCGACGCCGATCGCCTCCACGCCGACCTGCTGCAGTTGCCGGTAGCGGCCGGCCTGCGGGCGCTCGTAGCGGAAGAACGGCCCGGCGTAACAGAGCTTGACCGGCAGCGCGCCGCGGTCCAGACCGTGCTCGATCACCGCGCGCACCACCCCGGCGGTCCCCTCGGGCCGCAGCGTCACCGAGCGGTCACCGCGGTCGGCGAAGGTGTACATCTCCTTGGACACCACGTCGGTGGACTCCCCGACGCCGCGCGCGAACAGGGCGGTGTCCTCGAAGATGGGCAGCTCGATGTCGCCGTACCCGGCCCGGCGCGCGGCGCCGAGCAGGCCGGAACGCACGGCCACGAACTGCGCCGACTCCGGCGGGAGATAGTCGGGCACCCCCTTGGGCGC
Organism: Mycobacterium cajalii; assembly: GCF_045809005.2. Classification (NCBI taxonomy): domain Bacteria; kingdom Bacillati; phylum Actinomycetota; class Actinomycetes; order Mycobacteriales; family Mycobacteriaceae; genus Mycobacterium; species Mycobacterium cajalii. The sequence goes on along the minus strand of NZ_CM141436.1, from coordinate 2,286,504 downwards.
GGAGAACGCCGAGAATTCCGTCACGGGCTCAGGCCCTCGATGAACGGGTTGTGCCGGCGTTCGGCGCCGATCGTGGTGGCGTTGCCGTGCCCGGGCAGCACCACGGTCTTGTCGTCGAGCACCAGCAGCTTGCCGGCGATGGAGGTCAGCAGGTCGCGACCGCTGCCGCCGTGCAGGTCGGTGCGGCCCACGGAGCGCTCGAACAGCGTGTCGCCGGTGAACACCACGTCGGCATCGGAGGCGCCCGCCCGCGGGACCCGGAAGACGACCGAGCCGCGGGTGTGCCCGGGGGTGTGGTCGACGTTGACGCTGACGCCGCCCAAATCGAGCTTGTCGCCGTCGCGGTCCAGCTCGACCACCTGCCTGGGCTCGCGGAAGAACGCCCCCGCGACCACCTGCGCCACCCGCGGCCCCAGGCCGTAGATCGGGTCCTTGAGCATGAACCGGTCCTCGGGATGGATGTAGGTGGGGCAGCCGAAGGTGTCGGAGACCTTCTGCGCCGACCACATGTGGTCGATGTGCCCGTGGGTGAGCAGCACCGCCGACGGCGTCAGCCGATGCTTGTCGAGGATGCGGCGCAACGGGCCCATCGCACGCTGCCCCGGATCCACGACGACGGCGTCGCTTCCGGGCCGCTCGGCCAGGACGTAGCAGTTGCACTGCAACATCCCGGCGGGAAATCCGGTGACCAACACGGTTCCCAGTTTCCCATGGGGCCGCGTGTCACCGGTCGCGGCGCCCACATTAGCCTGAGCTTTCTACTGGGCCGCTCATCACCAACCACGGAGGCAAACCGGTCGTGCCGACCAACGAACAGCGACGTGCCACAGCCAAACGCAAATTGGAGCGGCAACTCGAGCGCCGCGCGAAGCAGGCCCGAATGCGCCGGATCTTCGTGATCGCCGCCGGCGCGATCGTGGCGGTGGCCGTGATCGCCGCGGTCGCCATCGCGGTCATGAACAACCGCCATGACCACGCGGGCAACACCGCCACACCGGCCACGACCACCACCAGCAGCAGCTCGCCGCAGACGACGACGGCCGCGGCTCCGCAGCCCGGGGCGGTTCCGCCGCTGCCGCCGTTCAAACCGTCGGCCAACCTGGGCGCCGACTGCCAGTACCCGGCGACGAAGGAAGCCGCCGCCAAGCCGGTCAAGGCGCCGCGCACCGGCAAAGTGCCCACCGACCCCGCCCAGGTGAGCGCCAGCATGATGACCAACCAGGGGCCCGTCGGCCTGCTGCTGGCCAACAACGAATCCCCCTGCACCGTCAACAGCTTCGCCAGCCTGGCCGGCCAGAAGTACTTCGACGGGACCCGGTGCCACCGGCTGACCACGTCCCCGACGCTGGGCGTCCTGCAGTGCGGCGACCCGACGGCCAAGGGCACCGGCGGCCCCGGCTATCAGTTCGCCAACGAGTACCCCACCGACCAGTACCCGCCCAACGACCCCAAGCTCGACGAGCCGGTGCTGTATCCGCGCGGCACGCTGGCGATGGCCAACGCCGGCCCGGGCACCAACGGCAGCCAGTTCTTCCTGGTCTACAAGGACTCCGAGCTGCCGCCCCAGTACACCGTGTTCGGCACGATCCAGTCCGACGGGCTGGCCACGCTGGACAAGATCGCCAAGGACGGCGTCGCCGGCGGCGGCGAGGACGGGCCACCGGCCACCGAGGTCACGATCAAGTCGATCATGCTCGACTGAGGCGCCGACCTCAGGCCGCGGACGTCACCCGGTATACGTCGTACACACCCTCGACGTTGCGCACGACGTTGAGCAGGTGCCCGAGATGCTTGGGGTCGCCCATCTCGAAGGTGAACCGGCTGATCGCCACCCGGTCGCCCGACGAGGTGGTGACCGACGCCGAGAGGATGTTGACCTTCTCGTCGGCCAGCACCCGCGTGATGTCGGAGAGCAACCGGTGCCGGTCGAGCGCCTCGACCTGGATGGCCACCAAAAACACCGACGACGCCGACGGCGCCCACAGCACCTCGATGATGCGCTCGGACTGCTGCTGCAGCGAGGCGGCGTTGGTGCAGTCGGTGCGGTGCACGCTGACCCCGCCGCCGCGGGTGACGAAGCCCATGATCGCGTCGCCCGGCACCGGGGTGCAGCACTTGGCCAGCTTGGTCAGCACGCCCGGGGCGCCCGGGACCGAGACGCCGACGTCGTCGTTGCTGCGCGGGCGGCACAGCATGGTCGCCGGTGTGGACCGTTCGGCGAGGTCCTCTTCGGCCTGGTCGATGCCGCCGAGTTCGGCCAGCAGCCGCTGCGTCGCGTGCTTGGCCGATAAGTGCCCCTCGCCGATCGCCGTGTACAGCGCGGACACGTCGGCGTAATGCAGCTCGCGGGCCACCGCCGCCATGGAGCCGCCGTTCACCAAGCGCTGCAACGGAAGTCCACCCCGGCGCACCTCGCGGGCGATGGCCTCCTTGCCGGCCTCCAGGGCTTCCTCGCGGCGCTCCTTGGCGAACCACTGCCGGATCTTCGCCTTGGCCCGCGGCGACACCACGAACTGCTGCCAGTCTCGCGACGGCCCCGCGTTGGGCGCCTTGGAGGTGAAAACCTCGACGACCTCGCCGTTTTCGAGCTTGCGTTCCAGCGCCACCAGTCGCCCGTTGACCCTGGCGCCGATGCAGCGGTGACCGACCTCGGTGTGCACGGCGTAGGCGAAGTCCACCGGTGTCGACCCCGTCGGCAGCGTGATGACGTCGCCCTTGGGGGTGAAGACGAAGATCTCCTGCACCGCAAGGTCGTAACGCAAGGACTCCAGGAACTCGCCCGGGTCCGCGGCCTCACGCTGCCAGTCGAGCAACTGACGCATCCAGGCCATGTCGTCGATCTCGGCGGCCGCGTGCGGATGCGGAACGCCGTTGCGGCCCTTGGCTTCCTTGTAGCGCCAGTGCGCGGCGATGCCGTATTCGGCGGTGCGGTGCATGTCGCGGGTGCGGATCTGCACCTCCAGCGGCTTGCCCTCCGGCCCGACGACGGTGGTGTGCAACGACTGGTAGACCCCGTAGCGCGGCTGGGCGATGTAGTCCTTGAAACGACCGGCCATCGGCTGCCACAGCGAGTGGACCACGCCCACCGCGGCGTAGCAGTCGCGGATCTCGTCACACAGGATGCGGATGCCGACCAGGTCGTGGATGTCGTCGAAGTCGCGACCCTTGACGATCATCTTCTGGTAGATCGACCAGTAGTGCTTGGGGCGTCCTTCCACCGTCGCCTTGATCTTCGAGGCATTGAGCGTGTTGGTGATCTCGGCGCGCACCTTGGCCAGGTAGGTGTCGCGGGACGGCGCGCGGCCGGCGACGAGACGGACGATCTCCTCGTACTTCTTGGGATGCAGGATCGCGAACGCCAGGTCTTCCAGCTCCCACTTGACGCTGGCCATACCCAGCCGATGGGCAAGCGGCGCAATCACTTCCAGCGTCTCGCGGGCCTTGCGCGCCTGCTTTTCCGGCGGCAGGAAACGCATCGTGCGCATGTTGTGCAGCCGGTCGGCGACCTTGATCACCAGCACCCGCGGATCGCGGGCCATCGCGGTGATCATCTTGCGGATGGTCTCGCCCTCGGCGGCGCTGCCCAGCACCACCCGGTCCAGCTTGGTCACGCCGTCGACGAGGTGGCCGACCTCGTCACCGAATTCCTCGCTGAGGGCCTCGATCGCGTAACCGGTGTCCTCGACGGTGTCGTGCAACAGCGCGGCCACCAACGTCGTGGTGTCCATGCCCAGCTCGGCCAGGATGTTGGCGACGGCCAGCGGGTGGGTGATGTACGGGTCACCGGAATGCCGGAACTGCGTGGCGTGCCGCTGGTCGGCCACCTCGAAGGCCCGCTGCAGCAGCTGAATGTTCGCCTTGGGATAGACCTCCCGGTGCACCGCCACCAGCGGCTCCAGCACGGGGTTGAGGGTGCTGCGCTGGGCGGTCATCCGGCGGGCCAGCCGGGCCCGGACCCGGCGCGACGCGCGGCTGCCGGTCTTCGGGGCTTCGATCGGCCCCCCCGGCGTCGGCGTCGGCGCAGCCGGGCCCTCGGCCGGCACGGCCAACGGGTCGTCGGCCGGCGGCGCGACGGCCTGCGCCGTGTGGTCTTCGGCCACGGTGGTCACCTCCGGTTCCGAGGATATCGCCACGGTGGTCCCGCTAGGCGCAGCTCAGGCTGTGCACCGGCAGCGGCGCCACCGCCGCGCGCCCGCCCAGCGCGGCAAGTTCCACCACCACCCCCGCGCCGGTCACGCGGGCCCCGGCGCGTTCCATCAGCCGGGCCGCCGCGGCGAGCGTGCCGCCGGTGGCCAGCACGTCGTCGACGAGGAAGACGCTGCGGTCCCGCAGGTGGAGCCCGTCGGCGGGGATTTCGATGCAGGCGTCACCGTACTCCCTGGTGTAGCTCTCGCTGAGCACCGGTGGCGGCAGCTTGCCGCTCTTGCGGATCGCCAGCACGCCGGTCCCCAGCCGGGTGGCCACGGCCGCCCCCACCAGGAAGCCCCTCGAGTCGAGGCCCGCGACCAGGTCTGCGCCCGACGCCATGCCCGCCAGCGCGTCCGTCACCGCCACCAGCGCGGCCCGGTCGGCGAACAGCGGGGTGAGGTCCTTGAACTGCACCCCGAGCTTGGGAAAATCGGCCACCTTACGGGTCAGCGACGCGATGAGGTCGGCCAGGGAAGCCTGGGAACCCAGGGAAGCGGTCGTACCGGCACGAGTCACTGAAACCTCATTGCACTAGGGCCCATCGGTCCATGTTCCACCCCGCGCCCCAGCGGGTTGGATTCCTGGTCACCGCGTACATCTTCTTCGACCTCAGCAGCGTGCGTTGCTGTCGATAGAGGGGCAGAGTCGGCATGTCCCTCCAGAGTACCGGCGCCGCCTCCCCCACCAGCCTGACCCGCTCGGCGGGGTCGGCCGACACGGCCAGCGCGCCGATGATGCCGTCGACCTGATCGTTCGCGAACCCGGACAGGTTGTTGCCGTTACCGCTGTGCAGGTCGTAGGCGTCCATCGCCGACGACCCGGTCGATCCGCTGCCGCTGGCCCCGCCGGTGCCGGCAAGCAGTACGTCGATCTTGCCGTCCCGCAGCGCCTGCGGCCCCGGCGAGTCCAGGGTGACGTTCGTGACGGTGATACCGGCCGCGGCGCACGATTTGGTGATCGTCCCGACGGTGACCGCGAGCCGCGCGTTGGGCCCGTGGTAGCCGATCCGCACCGTCACGGGGCCGGCCCCGTGCAGCTCGTCGCGGGCGGCGCCGGGATCGGCCCTGCTGAAGCGCTCGGCGTCGGCACCGGCCTCGCCCCGGGCGACCGCGTCGTCGGTGGCCGGCTGCAGCCGCGAGTTGGCGATCGGCACCCCCGCGTCGCGCGCGATCGTGTCGCGCGGCGTGCACAGCGCGAACGCGCGGCGCACGCTGGTCAGCGCGAGCGGCCCCGCCGGCGCGAAGATGAGCTGCTCGATGCCGTCGGACGGCGAGTCGTCGCGCTCGTAGTCGTCCGGGGTGACCAGCGCCCCGGCCGAACCGGCCGCTACGTCGACCACGTCGACGCTGCGGCTGTTGACCCGATCCTGGATGTCGGCGCCCTGCGGCCGCACGATGACCCGCTTGGTGATCGCCCGGGACCCCCACCACCGGTCGTTGGCGACGAGCACCACCGCGCCGCGGTCCAGCACCGATTCGATCTTGTACGGCCCCGACGCCGGGAAACGCCGGAGATCGAGCCCCGGCTTGAGATCCCAGGTGGTGTTCCACAGCCGCGCGATCTGTTCCACCACGGGCTCGTCGTTGTTCAGCAGGGCCGCGGTCACGTCGGCGTGCAACTGGTCGGCGATGACGTGCGACGGCATCATCGAGGTCGCGGTGAACAGCTGCGTGTAGTCGACGACGCCGCGGTCGGGGGCGAAGGACACGCGCGCCTTCTTCTGGCCCGGCTTGCACTCGACGTTGGCGATGTCGACGTAGCCGCCCCGGGTGGCCGCGTCGAAGCCCGGAAACCGGCCGGACTGGGCCGCCCAGGCCAGGACGAGGTCGTCGCAGGTCACCGGCTTGCCGTCGGAGTAGACGGCCTTGTCGGCGATCTGATAGTCGAGCACCAGCGGCGCCCCGTCCACGACCGAGACGGTGCCGAAGTCGTGGTCGGCGACGACCTGCCCGTCCGGCCCGTGGTAGCCGAAGCCGGTGAGGGTGCGGGCGAAGGCCTGCGCGCCGGCCGACGCGGCGCCCACGACGGTGTTGGCGTTGTAGGTGACCAGCGGGCCGTCGACGACGTAGTCCACCTGCGAGGCCGCGCTGCCGGAGCACCCGGTGAGGGTGGCTGCCCCCGCCAGCACCGCGGCCAGAGCGACGATCGCCCATCCGCGCCAGCCGGCCATGCCGACTACCGCCGGCCGGCGTTTCGCTTGCCGCTCGGACGCCTGGTGCCGGTGGGCCGCACGGGCCGGGCGCCCGGGGCGGGCTTGCTCGGGGCCGGCTTGCCGGACGCGTCGGCTTCGGTGGCGGCCTCGGTGCCGGCTTGGGTGGCGTCCTGCGCGGGTTCGGTGTCGCCGGCGGACTCCGCCTGCTCGGTCGTCTCGGCTTCGTCCACGGCGCCGCCGCGGCGGCGCATCACCCGGCGGGTGTGGGTGCGCACCAGCTCCGTGCGCTCCCGCAGGGTGACCAGCAGCGGCGTCGCGAAGAAGATCGAGGAGTAGGTGCCGATCACGATGCCGATCAGCTGCACCAGCGCCAGGTCCTTCAGGGTGCCCACGCCCAGCAGCCACACCGCGACCACCATCAGCGACAGGACGGGCAGCACGCCGATCAGGCTGGTGTTGATCGAGCGCATGAAGGTCTGGTTGATCGCCAGGTTGGCCTGCTCGGCGAAGGTGCGCCGGGTGGTGTGCTGGAAGCCGTGGGTGTTCTCCTCGACCTTGTCGAACACGATGACGGTGTCGTAGAGGGAGAACCCGAGGATCGTCAGCAGGCCGATGACCGTGGCGGGGGTGACCTCGAAGCCGACCAGGGAGTACACGCCCGCGGTGACGGTCAGGTCGAAGAACATGGCCGCGATCGCCGACAGCGTCATGTAGCGCTCGTAGCGCACGGTGATGTAGAGCGAGACCAGGGCCAGGAACACCACCAGCGCGATCAGCGCCTTGTTGGTGATCTGGCCGCCCCAGGTCTCCGACACCGCGGAGTCGCTGATGGCCTGCTTGCTGGGCTTGCCGTCGGCGCCCTTCGGTCCGAAGGCGTCGAACAGCGCGTTGCGCAGCCGGCTGGTCTGGTCGTTGGACAGCGTCTCCGAGCGGATCTGCACCGTCGCGCCGGCGCCGCTGCCGACGGTCACCACCGACTCGGGGTCCTTGCCGATGGCCTTGTTGAAGACCTCGGCGACCTGGGAGGTCTGCGCCGTGCCTTTCCCACCTGCCGCGGGAAAAGACACCGTCGTGCCGCCGTTGAAGTCGATGCCGAAGGTGAACCCGCGCACCAGGATGCTGACGATCGCCACCGCGACGATCGCGCCGCTGATGCCGAACCACAGCCGGCGCCGGCCCACCACCTCGAACGCCCCGGTGCCGGTGTAGAGCCGCGTGACGAAGCCGCGGCGGGCCGGCCCGGAGGTGCCGCCGGTCGGCTCGACCGCACTCGTGGACGCCTCGGTCGTTTCGGTCTTGTCCCGGGAAGCCATCGCGTTACGCCCGTCCCGTCTTCACCTGCGTGGCGGCCCGGCGTTCGCGGGCGACCTGCTGGACCGCGCCCAGGCCGTTGTAGGCCGGCTTGGCCAGCGTCGGGGACTTGGAGGCCAGGTACACCAGCGGCCAGGTCACCAGGAACACCACCACCAGGTCGAGGATTGTGGTCAGGCCCAACGTGAACGCGAATCCCTTCACCTGGCCGATCGCCAGGAAGTAGAGCACCGCCGCGGCCAGGAACGTGACGGCGTTGCCCGACACGATGGTCTTGCGGGCCCGCACCCAGCCTCGCGGCACCGCCGACCGGAACGAGCGGCCCTCCCGGATCTCGTCCTTGATCCGCTCGAAGAACACCACGAACGAGTCGGCGGTGGTGCCGATACCGATGATCAGACCCGCGATGCCGGCCAGGTCCAGGGTGTAGTTGATATACCGCCCCAGCAGCACCAGGATCGCGAACACCATTGCGCCCGAGGCGATCAGCGACAACGCCGTCAGCAACCCCAGCACCCGGTAGTAGAGCAGCGAGTACAGCAGCACCAGGATCAGGCCGATGGCACCCGCGATCAGGCCCGCCCGCAGCGAGGTCAGCCCCAGGGTGGCCGACACGGTCTGGGCCTCCGACGACTCGAAGGACAGCGGCAGCGACCCGTACTTGAGGACGTTGGCCAGCTGGCGCGCCGACGCGGCGGTGAACGGGGGGTCGCCGCCGGTGATCTGGGTGCGGCCGCCGGGGATGGCCTCCTGGATCATCGGCGCGCTGACCACCTGGGAGTCCAGCGTGAACGCGGTCTGGGTGCCGATGTGGGACGCGGTGAAGTCGGCCCAGACGCTGGCCGCGGCGGGCTTGAACTGCAGGTCCACGACGTAGCCGATGCCGTGCTGGTTCATGCCCGAGGTGGCGTTGGCGATCTGGTCACCGCTGATGATCGACGGCGCCAGCAGGTAGGCCGTCTTGTGGTCGGCGGAGCAGGTCACCAGCGGCAGGTTGGGATCGTCGTTGCCGGCGAGGATGTCGTCCTTGTCGCAGCGGGTGGCCTCGAACTGCAGGGCGAGGAACTGGATGCCCTGCTTGGTGCTCTGCCGCCACTTCTTCTCCTCGGCGATGCGCTCGGCGAGGTCTTTGCGTGGGTCCGCCGGCGCGGGCTGCTCCCCCGGCGCGGGCCCTTCGGCGGGGGCACCGGGCGCGGGTGCCGGCGCGGGCGGCGCCGGGCTCGGTGACGGCGGCGGGTCCTGCGGGTAGGGGCGGGGCTGGGCGCCCGGCGCGGGCTGGCCCGGCGCGGGCTGGCCCGGCGGCGGGTTCGGCCCCGGCGGCGCGGGGGCCGGCTGGCCCGGGGTCCCGGCGGGCGCGCCGTTGTCGCCCTGGGGCTTGGGCTCACCCTGCTGAGGTGGCTTGGGTTCCACGCTCTGCGCCGGCATCGAGTTGAGCACCGGCCGGATGTACAGCCGTGCGGTCTGCCCCAGGTTGCGGGCCTCGCTGCCGTCCTTCCCCGGGACCGTGATGACCAGGTTGTCGCCGTCGACAACGACCTCGGAGCCGGAGACGCCCAGCCCGTTGACCCGCGCGCTGATGATCTGCTGTGCCTGCGCCAGGGCCTCCCGGCTGGGGGCCGAGCCGTCCGGGGTGCGCGCGGTCAGGGTGACGCGCGTGCCGCCCTGCAGGTCGATGCCGAGCTTGGGGGCGGCCCGCTTGTTGCCGGTCAGGAACACCAGCAGGTACAGGCCCACGAGCAAGATCAAGAAAACCGACAGGTAGCGGGCAGGGCGCACCGGCGCCGAAGACGATGCCACGTTCCTTCTGTCTCCTCGAGAATCGGTTTGTTAGCCAGGACTTCCTTGCCCGGCACAAAGACTACGTGTCACGCTCCCGTGCATCGCGCAAGCGGTCCGGGTCGCCGCCACCCTGCCCCGGAAATTCCAACTCAGAAATCCTTGCGCAGCCGGCTCTCACCGGATGAATCGGCGGCGTCCCCCGGTTCCCCGGGTGCCGGCAGCCCGTCGGCCCGCTCGGCTTCGTCGAGGTCGTCGATGTCGTCGTCAGGCAGGATCCGGTCGCGGACGGCCAGTTTCATCCACCTGGTCACCACGCCGGGCGCGATCTCGAGGTCGACGGTGTCGTCGGCGATCGCGACGATGGTGGCTTCCATCCCCGAGGTGGTATGCACCCGGTCGCCGGGACGCAGCGACTCCTGCAGGTCGATGGTCGCCTGCATCGCGCGTTTCTGGCGCCGCGACGCAAAGTACATGAACCCGCCCATGATGAGCAGGAAAGGCAGGAACAGAACCAAACTCTCCATCGCGGCGCCCGTCTTTCGTCGGTGTGTTGACCCGGGGTCCAGTCTGCCCTTGTCAGTGTGACAAGCCGCACGCAGGCACGCCTGGGGCACTCGCCGGGGCACTCCGCGGCGGTCCCGCCGCGCCCGCGCGACCAGATAGGGTGGATTTCGTGGCGTGACGGGCGCGCCGCGGTGAGGAGGAGATTGTGGCCAGCCTCGAGCAGACCCGCCAGCTCGTCACCGAGATCCCCGGTCCCGCCTCGCTGGAACTGACCAAACGCCGGACCGCGGCGGTGTCGGGCGGTGTGGGCGTCATCATGCCGGTCTTCGCCGCCCGCGCCGGCGGCGGCATCGTCGAGGACGTCGACGGCAACCGGCTCATCGACCTGGGTTCGGGCATCGCGGTCACCACGATCGGCAACTCCTCGCCGCGCGTCGTGGAGGCGGTGCGCGCCCAGGTGGCCGAGTTCACCCACACCTGCTTCATGGTGACGCCCTACGAGCTGTACATCGCGGTCGCCGAGGAGCTCAACCGGATCACCCCCGGGTCCGGCGAGAAGCGCTCGGTGCTGTTCAACTCCGGCGCCGAGGCGGTCGAGAACGCCATCAAGGTCGCGCGCTCCCACACCGGCAAACCCGCCGTGGTGGCGTTCGACCACGCCTACCACGGCCGCACCAACCTGGCGATGGCGCTCACCGCGAAATCCATGCCCTACAAAAGCGGCTTCGGACCGTTCGCGCCGGAGATCTACCGGGCACCGCTGTCCTACCCCTACCGGGACGGCCTGACCGACAAGGAACTGGCCACCAACGGCGAGCTGGCCGCCGAGCGGGCGATCACCGTCATGGAAAAGCAGGTCGGCGCCAAGAACCTGGCCGCCGTCATCGTCGAGCCGATCCAGGGCGAGGGCGGCTTCATCGTCCCGGCCGAGGGATTCCTGCCCGCGCTGCTGGACTGGTGCCGCAGGAACGACGTGGTGTTCATCGCCGACGAGGTGCAGACGGGATTCGCCCGCACCGGCGCGATGTTCGCCTGCGAGCACGAGGGCATCGAGCCCGACCTGATCTGCACCGCCAAGGGCATCGCCGACGGCCTGCCGCTGTCGGCGGTCACCGGCCGCGCCACGATCATGGACGCCCCCCACGTCAGCGGTTTGGGCGGCACCTTCGGCGGAAACCCCGTGACGTGTGCGGCCGCCCTGGCCACCATCGAGACCATCGAGCAGGACAACCTCGTCGAGCGGGCCCGCCGGCTGGAACACCTGATGTTCGACCGGCTGGCGCGGCTCCAGGCCGACGACGACCGGATCGGCGACGTCCGCGGCCGCGGCGCCATGATCGCCGTGGAGTTTGTGAAGTCGGGGACCGCCGACCCCGACGCCGAGTTGACCCACAAGCTGGCGACCGCGGCCCACGCGGCCGGGATCATCGTCCTGACCTGCGGCACGTTCGGCAACGTCATCCGACTGCTGCCCCCGCTGAGCATCAGCGACGAGTTGCTCGGCGAGGGACTCGACGTCCTCGGCGAAATCCTGGCCGGCCTCTAGACCCGGGGGCGCCGCACATCGTTGTCGTGGGCAAGCTCACAATCTCGCCCGAAATCCGCTCCCGGGGGAATATAGTTACCTTAGCTAAGGTTCTATCCGTCAGCGCACGACAGCGCAAATTAGCTTGTTATTTCTCCAAACCGCAAAAGGAACTGTTATGTCGACTACGACTCACGAAGAGCGGCTTGCTCGCCGCGTCGAGAACCTGACCGCTACCGACCCGCAGTTCGCCGCCGCCCGCCCGGACCCGGCCGTCGCCGAGGCCCTGGATCAGCCCGGGCTGCGGCTGCCGCAGATCATCCGCACGGTGCTGGACCGGTACGCCGACCGGCCAGCCCTGGGGCAGCGCGTCGTGGAGTTCGTCGAGCACCCCAAGACCGGGCGCACGGTGCTCGAGCTGCTCCCCCGCTACGAGACCCTGACCTACGGCGAGCTGGCCGACCGGGCGGACGCGTTGGCGCGCGCGCTGGCCGGCGACCCGGTGCAGCCCGGCGACCGGGTGGCGGTGCTCGGTTTCAACAGCGTCGACTTCACCACCATCGACGTGGCGCTGGGCCTGATCGGCGCGGTGTCGGTGCCGCTGCAGACCGGCGCGGCGATCACCCAGCTGCAGCCGATCGCCACCGAGACCAAGCCCACCGCGATCGCGGTGAGCGTGAACCAGCTGCCGGTGGCCGTCGAGCTGATCCTCAGCGGCCGCGAGAGCGGGACCGCACCCGCCAAGCTCGTGGTGTTCGACTACCACCCACAGGTCGACGACGAGCGCGAGGCCGTGGCGACGGCGCGCGGCAGCCTGCAGGGCACAGCGGTGAGCGTGGAGACGCTGGCCGAGGCCCTCGAGCGCGGCAAGGGTCTGCCGGCCGCGCCGGCCGCGGAACCGAACGACGAAGACGACCCGCTGGCCCTGCTGATCTACACCTCCGGGAGCACCGGCGCCCCCAAGGGGGCGATGTACCCGCAGAGCAACGTCGGCAAGATGTGGTGCCGTGCGAGCCGGAACTGGTTCGGACCGAGCGCCGCGTCGATCACGCTGAACTTCATGCCGATGAGCCACGTCATGGGCCGCGGCATCCTCTACGGCACGCTGGGCAACGGCGGCACGGCCTACTTCGCCGCCCGTAGTGACCTGTCCACGCTGCTGGAAGACCTCGCCCTGGTGCGGCCCACCGAGCTGAACTTCGTGCCGCGCATCTGGGAAACCCTGTTCGGCGAATTCCAGCGCCACGTGAGCATCCGGCTTGCCGAGGCGGGCGGCACCGGCGACCGCGCCGCGATCGAAGCCGAGGTGCTCGCCGAGCAGCGCCGGTACCTGCTGGGCGGACGGTTCATCTTCGCGATGACCGGCTCGGCGCCGACGTCCCCCGAGCTGCGGGCCTGGGTGGAGTCGCTGCTCGAAATGCACCTGATGGACGGCTACGGCTCCACCGAGGCCGGCATGGTGCTGTTCGACGGCGAGGTGCAGCGCCCGCCCGTCCTGGACTACAAGCTGATCGACGTCCCCGAGTTGGGCTACTTCGCCACCGACCGGCCGCACCCGCGCGGCGAGCTGCTGCTCAAGACCCTGAACATGTTCCCCGGCTACTACAAGCGGCCCGAGATCACCGCCGGGGTGTTCGACGACGACGGCTACTACCGCACCGGGGACGTGTTCGCCGAGGTCGGCCCCGATCGGCTGGTGTACGTCGACCGCCGCAACAACGTCCTCAAGCTGGCGCAGGGCGAGTTCGTCACCCTGGCCAAGCTGGAGGCCGTCTTCGGCAACAGCCCGCTGGTCCGCCAGATCTACGTCTACGGCAACAGCGCCCAGCCCTACCTGCTGGCGGTCGTGGTGCCCACCGAGGATGCCCTGGCGCGCGTCGACGACCCGGCGGCGCTCAAGCCGCAGATCGCCGACTCGCTGCAGAAGGTCGCCGGGGAGACGGGCCTGCAGTCCTACGAGATGCCGCGCGACTTCATCGTCGAGACCACTCCGTTCACGGTGGAGAACGGCCTGCTCACCGGCATCCGGAAGCTGGCCTGGCCCAAGCTCAAGGCGCACTACGGCGAACGGCTCGAGCGGCTCTACGCCGAGCTGGCCGAGGGGCAGGCCAACGAGCTGGTCGAGCTGCGCCGCAGCGGCGCGGACGCGCCGGTGCTGCAGACGGTCAGCCGGGCCGCGGCCGCCCTGCTGGGTGCGCCCGCCCCGGACCTGTCACCCGACATCCACTTCACCGAGCTGGGCGGGGACTCGTTGTCGGCGTTGACGTTCGGCAACCTGCTGCACGAGATCTTCGACATCGACGTGCCGGTGGGTGTCATCGTCAGCCCGGCCAACGACCTGCAGGCCATCGCCGACTACATCGAGGCCGAGCGGCAGGGCAGCAAGCGGCCCACGTTCGCCACCGTGCACGGCCGCGACGCGAAGACGGTGCGGGCGGCCGACCTGACGCTGGACAAGTTCCTCGACGAGGCGACGCTGGCCGCCGCGCCGACGCTGCCCGGGCCCACCGCCGAGGTGCGGACGGTGCTGCTGACCGGAACGACGGGCTTTTTGGGCCGCTATCTGGCGCTGGAGTGGCTGGAACGCATGGACCTCGTCGACGGCAAGGTCATCGCGCTGGTGCGGGCCAAGTCGGACGACGACGCGCGCGCCCGGCTCGACAAGACCTTCGACAGCCGGGATCCCGAGCTGCTCGCCCACTATCGGGAGCTGGCCGCCGACCATCTCGAGGTCATCGCCGGCGACAAGGGCGAGGCCAACCTCGGGCTCGATCAGCAGACGTGGCAGCGGCTCGCCGACACGGTCGACCTGATCATCGACCCGGCCGCGCTGGTCAACCACGTGCTGCCCTACAGCGAGCTGTTCGGCCCCAACGCGCTGGGCACCGCCGAGCTGATCCGGATCGCGCTGACCGGCAAGCTCAAGCCCTACACCTACGTGTCGACGATCGGCGTGGGCGACCAGATCCAGCCCGGCAAGTTCGTCGAGGACGCCGACATCCGGCAGGTCAGCGCGACCCGCGAGATCAACGAGAACTACGCCAACGGCTACGGCAACAGCAAGTGGGCCGGGGAGGTGCTGCTGCGCGAGGCGCACGACCTGTGCGGCCTGCCGGTCGCGGTGTTCCGGTGCGACATGATCCTGGCCGACACCACCTATGCGGGCCAGCTCAACCTGCCGGACATGTTCACCCGGCTGATGCTGAGCCTGGTCGCCACGGGGATCGCACCCGGGTCGTTCTACGAGCTGGACGCCGAGGGCAACCGGCAGCGCGCGCACTACGACGGCCTGCCCGTCGAGTTCATCGCCGCGGCCATCTCCACGCTGGGCGCGCAGGCCCTGACCAACGGGGACGGCTTCCAGACGTACCACGTGATGAACCCCTACGACGACGGCATCGGGCTCGACGAGTACGTCGACTGGCTGGTCGAGGCCGGGTACCGGATCCACCGGGTCGCGGACTACGCGGAGTGGTTGCAGCGCTTCGAGACCGCGTTGCGGGGCCTGCCGGAGAAGCAGCGCCAGTACTCGCTCTTGCCGCTGCTGCACAACTACGGCAAGCCCGAGAAGCCGCTGCGCGGGTCGCTGGCACCGACCGACCGCTTCCGCGCCGCGGTGCAGGAGGCGAAGATCGGCCCGGACAAGGACATCCCGCACGTCTCGGCGCCGGTCATCGTCAAGTACGCCACCGACCTGCAGTTGCTCGGACTGCTGTAGCGACGGCACAGCGAAATCGCCCGGCCCGTGGAGGGGGCCGGGCGATTTCGCTGTCGGGTCAGGCGCCGGTGCCCGCGCGCTGGCGGCGCCAGCCCCACGCGGATTTGCGGTCACCCTCGGGACGCGCCTTCGTCGTCGCATCCGGCGACACCACCTCGGGCGCGGGTTCCGCGTAGGGGGCCGCGTACGGCTGGTAGGCCGGCAGCGGCGCCTCGGGTTGCGCCGCCGGCGCCGCCGGGGCCGCCGCCACGGGTGGCACGTCGCGGGCCAGCCGGACGGTCGTCAACGCCAGGACGACCGCGCCGACGAAGACGATCAGCGCGCCCAGCCCGGAGAAGTAGGAGATCTCGAGGACGGCCCGCTTGCGGTCGGTGGCCGCGACCGGATCACCGGCGGAGCCGATCCGCAGGATCGGGGCGACCTCTTCACCGACGATGAACCAGGCGCCGGCCAGCACCGCCAGCCAGCCGCCCAGCATCGCGCTCAGGCGGTTGCCGGAGAACGTCACCAGCAGGCCGCCGACGACGGCGGTGGCACCCGGCAGCACTTCCAGCCAGCCCCGGGCCGAGGTCCAGGTCCACACGCGGTCGGGGGTGTAGGCGAAATCGAAGTGGGGGCCGATGAACGGGATCAACGCGCCCCACGCCCCCAGGATGACCAGGATCAATCCGCTGACCGCGCCGCGCGAGCGCGGCATGCGCAAGCCGCTGACGTGGTCGTTCTCCTCGTACTCCATGGCATCTCCTCAAACAGGTGTCGGCAGGCGCCGAATACCCCATGCGGCCGTGCGGTAATCCGCAGCGGCCGGTTGGTGTGCCCGTGGCCGCCGTTACTCGCGATGGCCGGTCGTCGCGCCGGCGCGTTGTCGGTGGAACAGACCACGCAGGCCGTGCCGCGCCTCGGCGTCCGACGGCGCTTCGGGCTGTTCCGTCGACTCCGGCGACGCCTCGGCCACCGGCGCCGATTCAACGGGCTCCGCCGGGGCCGCCGGGCCGCCAGGCTCGTCGTGTTCGTGGGCCTCGATCGGCCGGATATCGCGTGCCAGCCGAGCGACCAGGCGCGCCAATACCGCGCCGCCTATAAAGACGATCAACGCACCCAGGCCGTAGAAGTAGGCCACCTCGAGCCAGGCCCTCTTGAGCTGAGCCGAAGCGACGGGGTCGCCGACCGTTCCGATGCGCAGCACCGGGGCGAACGCCGGGCCGACCACGAACCACGCGCCGCCGAGGACCGCAAGCCAGCCGCCGAGGACGGCGCTGGCACGATCCCGGGAAGCGATCAGCAGCAGGCCGCCGGCGACGGTGGCGATGCCCGGGAGCACCTCGAGCCAACCGCGCACGGCGGTCCACACCCACTGCTGCCCGGGCGTGTAGGCGAAATCGAAGTACGGCCCGATGAACGGTATGAGCGCCCCCCACGCGCCCAATATGACCAGCAGGAATCCGCTCAACGCCCCGCGCGAGCGTGGGATCGACAGCTTGCCGGTCCGGTCGATTTCCGTGTGTTCCATGACACCATCTCCTCAATACGGCTTCCCCAGCGAATCGGGTACCCGGGGCGGGCGGAGATGTAACCCAGCTCACATCCGCCGGGCCCGCACGAGCGCGAATCGACGGCGGCTCGTTGCTAGTCGAACAGGCCGAGCCCGGCGGCCCCCGCCGGCGGCGTCATGCCCAGGTGCGTCCAGGCCAGCGCGGTGGCCACCCGGCCGCGCGGGGTGCGCGCGACCATGCCGGCGCGCACCAGGAACGGCTCGCACACCTCCTCGACGGTGGCGGCCTCCTCCCCGACGGCCACCGCCAGCGTCGACACCCCGACCGGGCCGCCGCCGAAGGTACGGGTCAGCGCCGACAGCACCGCGCGATCCAGCCGGTCCAGGCCCAGCTCGTCGACGTCGTAGACCGCCAGGGCGGCTTTGGCGACGTCGCGGGTGATGACGCCGTCGGCGCGCACCTCGGCGAAGTCGCGGACGCGGCGCAGCAACCGGTTGGCGATCCGCGGTGTGCCGCGCGAGCGCCGGGCGATCTCCGCGCCGGCCTCGCCGCCCAGCTCGATGCCCAGGATCCCCGCCGAGCGGGTCAGCACCCGCTCCAGCTCGGCGGGCTCGTAGAAGTCCATGTGGGCGGTGAACCCGAACCGGTCGCGCAGCGGGCCGGTCAGCGCGCCCGACCGGGTGGTCGCGCCGACCAGCGTGAACGGCGCCACCTCCAGCGGGATCGACGTCGCGCCCGGGCCCTTGCCGACGACGACGTCGACCCGGAAGTCCTCCATCGCCAGGTACAGCATCTCCTCGGCGGGCCGGGCGATGCGGTGGATCTCGTCGATGAACAGCACGTCGTGCTCGACCAGGTTGGACAGCATGGCGGCCAGGTCGCCGGCGCGTTCCAGGGCGGGCCCGGATGTCACCCGCAGCGACGACCCCAGCTCGGCGGCGATGATCATGGCCAGCGACGTCTTGCCCAGGCCCGGCGGGCCGGACAGCAGGATGTGGTCGGGGGTGCCGCCGCGGTTCTTGGCCCCCTCGATGACCAGCTGCAGCTGTTCGCGCACCCGCGGCTGGCCGATGAACTCCCGCAGCGAGCGGGGCCGCAGGCTGACGTCGACGTCGCCCTCGCCGACGGTCAGCGACGGTGACAGCTCGCGGTCGGCGTAGTCCTCGGAGTCCCCCGAGGCGTCGCCGCTCACCGCGACTTCCCCAGCAGCGACAGCGCGGCCCGCAGGGCGCCCGACGTCGTCGCGTCCGCGTCCCCGGCCAGCACCTTGTCGGTGGCCTCCTCGGCCTGCTTGGCGGCGAAGCCCAGGCCGACCAGGGCCTCCACGACGGGACCGCGCACCGCGTGCCCGGTGGGCGCGGCGCCGGCCGCCGTGCCCGCCGCGCCGGCACCGACCTTGTCGCGCAGCTCGAGCACCATCCGCTCGGCCCCGCGTTTGCCGATCCCCGGCACCCGGGTCAGGGCGGTGACGTCGCCGTCGCGCAGCGCCTGGCGCAGCGCGGGCGCGTCGTAGACCGCGAGGGTGGCCAGGGCGATCTTGGGCCCGACCCCGGAGACCCCCAGCAGCGTCAGGAACAGGTCGCGGGCGTCGGCGTCGGCGAACCCGTACAGCGTCATCGAGTCCTCGCGCACGATCATCGCGGTGACCAGCCGGGCCTCGCCGCCGCGGCGCAGCGTCGCCAGCGTGGACGGGGTGGCCATCAGCTTGTATCCCACACCGGCGGCCTCGATGACGACGTGGTCCAGGGCCACGTCGAGCACCTCTCCGCGGACCGAGGCGATCACCGCGCCGCCTTGATCTTCGCGGCGAACGCCCGGCGCTGCTCGGCGGCCTTCTCCTGGGCCGCGGCCATCCGGGCGATCATCGGCGCCCGCCAGCAGTGGCAGATCGCCAGGGCCAGCGCGTCGGCGGCGTCGGCGGGCGTCGGTTTGGCCTGCAGCGCAAGGATTCTGGTGACCATCGCGGTGACCTGCTCCTTGTCGGCGGACCCGTTTCCGGTGACCGCGGCCTTGACCTCGCTGGGCGTGTGGAAGTGGACGTCGATGCCGCGCTTGGCGGCCGCCAGCGCGACGACACCGCCGGCCTGCGCGGTGCCCATCACCGTGGAGACGTTGTGCTGAGAGAACACCCGCTCGATGGCTACCACGTCGGGGAGGTGGGTGTCCAGCCAGTGCTCGACGGCGTCGCTGATGGCCAGCAACCGTTCGGGCACCGGCGTCTGCGCGGGGGTGCGCACCACGTCGACGTCCAGCGCGACGACCCGGCGGCCGCGCCCGCTCTCGACGACCGACAGCCCGCATCGGGTCAGCCCGGGGTCCACGCCCATCACCCGCATTGCCCGCTCCCGCCTGTAGAACAGCTGTTCGATACCCTAGCGGGCGGCGCCGACACCGGCGGGCAGGACACGCGGCGCCGGCCCCGGTTCTCGTCGAGCGAAATGCTGCTGCCTTGAAGCGGCACGTTTGCTCTAGCCCGGAGGGTGCGGGTGGGATCGCTGCTGTTCGTGGTCGCGGCCGTGCTGTTCGTCGCGTCGCTGGTGGTGCTGGTCGTGGCTTTGCGGCGGCCCCGCAAGGCGGCCGAGCCGGCCGGTCGCCAGGACCCCCTGGCCGCCGACGCGATGCCGCAGTTCGGCCCGCGGCAGCTCGGCCCGCGGCAGCTCGGCCCGGGCGCGATCGTCAGCCACGGCGGCGTCGACTACGTGGTCCGCGGGTCGGTGACGATCCACGAGATCCGTTCGTCGGGTGGGAACATTTGCTGGAAGGCGGTCGACGGCGTGCTGTTCCACGAGTCCGAGCGCGGGCACGCGTCCTACACCACCGAGGGCACCACGGGCCTGCCGGCGGGCGGCGAGATGGAGTTCGTCGACTGCGCCGACGCCGACGAGACCGCGCTGCCGTCCTTCGAGCGCTGGGCGCCGGACATGCCGTGGGAGGTCTCGACGGGCAAACCCGTGCTGCCCGGCGAACTCACCGTCTATCCCGCGCCCCCGCCGTCGTCGCCCTAGGAGCGCGCTCCGCGGAGTTCTACGGGCTGGCCGCGCGGGCGCTGACCCCGGGCGGGCTGATGGTGGCGCAGGCGGGCAGCCCGTTCTCCACGACGACGGCGTTCTGGCGCACCGTTTCGACGATCGGGGCGGCCGGCTACGCCGTCACGCCCTACCAGGTGCACGTGCCGACCTTCGGCGGCTGGGGTTTCGCGCCGGCCCGCCGCGGCGACGCGGCCGCTGCGCTTCCTCAACCAGCGCGTGCTCGCTGCCGCCACCGTGTTCGCCGGCGATGTGGGCCCCCGGGCCCTGCCGCCCTCGACGCTGGAGAATCCGCGCATCGTCGAGGACATGCGCCGCGGATACGACTGAGCAGAACTACGAGCCCAGCGCCCGGAAGATGACGTCGCGGGCCCGGTCGAGCCGCGACGCGAACGGGCCCAGCGCGAAGTTGAGCTCGTCGATGAATTCCTTGGAGGCGACGTCGAGGCTTTCGATCTTCGCCAGTTGCTCCTTGGCGTCGTGCTCTTCGCGCAGCCGCGCGTCGACGATCGCGTCGCCGCCGTCGACCTCGAGCCGGGCGCGGGGATGAACGATCATCTCCTCGGCGGTTTCGTGGACGGCCAGCAACTGGCGCAGGTCCCGGAACGCCGTCTCGCGCACCGAGGGTTTCGACGCGTGCAGCACCTCGTCGAACATGTCCTTGATCAGATCGTGCTGAGCCTTGAGGAACTTGACGACTTCGCTGGGCGGTTCAACAAGCATGTCGGGCACGCCGACTAACTTCCCCCGGCCAGCAACGCCAAACGCGGGTCACTCCTCGATCTGGGCCAGGACCTCGTCGGAGATGTCTGCGTTGGTCCAGACGTCCTGCACGTCGTCGCTGTCCTCGAGCGCGTCGACGAGTTTCATCACCTTGCGGGCGCCCTCGGCGTCCAGCGGCACGGTCACCGACGGCTGGAACCCCGCGTCGGCGGAGTCGTAGTCGATGCCGGCGTCCTGCAGCGCGGTCCGCACGGCAACCAGGTCGGTCGGCTCGGTGAGGATCTCGAAGCTGTCGCCGAGGTCGGTGACGTCCTCGGCGCCCGCCTCGAGCACGGCCGCCAGCACGTCGTCCTCGGTCAGGCCGTTCTTCTCCAGGGTGATCACGCCCTTGCGGGCGAACAGGTAGGCCACCGACCCGGGGTCGGCCATGGTGCCGCCGTTGCGCGTCATCGCCACCCGCACCTCGCTGGCGGCACGGTTGCGGTTGTCGGTGAGGCACTCGATCAGCACCGCCACCCCGTTGGGGGCGTAGCCCTCGTAGGTGATGGTCTGCCAGTCGGCGCCCCCGGCCTCCTCGCCGGCTCCCCGCTTGCGGGCGCGCTCGATGTTGTCGTTGGGCACCGAGGTCTTCTTCGCCTTCTGGATGGCGTCGTAGAGCGTCGGGTTGCCCGCCGGGTCGCCACCGCCGGTGCGGGCGGCGACCTCGATGTTCTTGATCAGCCGCGCGAACTCCTTGCCGCGGCGCGCGTCTTTGACGGCCTTCTGGTGCTTGGTGGTGGCCCACTTGGAATGGCCGCTCATCGCTGTCCTCTACCTCTTCTGTTCTCCGTGAGTTCGCCCAACGAGTCTACGTGGGCGCTCGGGGCCGATCGCGCGGCCGCTCCCCCGACGCCTCATGAACCCACCCGTCACAGAAAGGACAGCCTGCGCCGGTTCGCAAAAGCGATATCGCATGCGCTATCGGTTTTCGGATCGCGGTGGCCACCGTCTCGCGGTGCCGATGTGACTGGTGTGACGCCGCCGGGCCTCAGGCGACGCCGTTGACGATGTCGACGAACAGCCGGTGGATGCGGCGGTCGCCGGTCATCTCCGGATGGAACGCCGTCGCCAGCACCGGTCCCTGGCGCACCGCGACGGGGTGTCCCGCCGCGCGCGCCAGTACCTGCACGCCGTCGCCGGTGCGCTCCACCCAGGGCGCGCGGATGAACACCGCCCGCACCGGATCGTCGAGGCCCGCGAACCCGACATCGCCCTCGAACGAGTCGACCTGGCGCCCGAAGGCGTTGCGCCGCACCGTCATGTCGATCCCACCCAACGGCAGCGCCGCCCGCCCGCCGACACCCGCGTCGAGGATCTCGCTGGCCAGCAGGATCATGCCCGCACACGCGCCGTAGGCGGCCAGCCCGCCGGCCAGCCGCGCCCGCAGCGGCTCGAGCAGGTCCAGCTCGCGCAGCAGATGGCTCATGGTGGTGGACTCCCCGCCCGGGATGACCAGCCCGTCGACCGCCTCGAGTTCGCCGCGGCGGCGCACCGGGACCGCGTCGGCGCCGGCCTCGCGCAGGGCGGCCAGGTGCTCCCGGGTGTCGCCCTGCAGCGCCAGCACGCCGATCCGCGGCCGGCTCACGGGTGATACCCGCGGGGGAAGCGGGTCAGGCCCTCCTGCATGACCGCGGCCACCATCTCGCCGTTCCGGTTGAAGATCTTGCCCTGGCATAGCGAGCGGCCGCCGCACGCCGACGGGGACGACTGGTCGTAGAGCAGCCACTCGTCGGCACGGAATACCCGCATGAACCACATCGCGTGGTCGAGCGAGGCCACCTGCAGGTGCTCGCGCTCGTCGAGATGGGTGACCTGAGCCGAGCCCAGCAGCGTCAGGTCGCTCATGTAGGCCAGCGCGCAGATGTGCAGCACCGGGTCGTCGGGCAGCGGGTCGCGGTGGCGGAACCACACCTGCTGCTGGGAAGCCTTGCCGGGCAAGCGCTTCAGGCGCTCCTGCGGCACGATGCGGATGTCCCACTCGTCGAACTGGCGGAAGCCGGCATCGTCGAACACCCGCATCGAGCTCAGCCCCGGCAGGTCGTCTTCCGGTGCGGGCGCCGCCGGCATGACGTCCTGGTGGTTGATGCCCTCCTGGTCGGTCTGGAACGACGCCGACATGGAGAAGATCATCTCGCCGTGCTGGACGGCGTTGACGCGGCGGGTGCAGAACGAGCCGCCGTCGCGCAGCCGCTCGACGATGAACACCGTGGGCGCCGTGGCGTCACCGGGACGGATGAAGTAGCCGTGCAGCGAGTGCACCAGGTGACCGGGTTCGACGGTGCGCACCGCCGACACCAGGGACTGGCCGGCCACATGACCGCCGAACGTCCGTTGGAAATACCCGGAGTCGGGGCTGAACACGCCACCGCGATATATGTTGACCTCGAGCTGCTCGAGATCGAGGATCTGCTCGATCGACACGGACTGTTCTTACCAGCCGCGCTGGGCCAGCCGCTCCGGTGCCGCGATCTGCTCCACATTGATGCCGACCATCGGCTCGCCCAGGCCGCGCGACACCTTGGCCAGCACGTCGGGATCGTCGTGGAACGCGGTGGCCTTGACGATCGCGGCGGCGCGCTGCGCCGGGTCGCCGGACTTGAAGATGCCCGAGCCCACGAACACGCCCTCGGCGCCGAGCTGCATCATCATCGCCGCGTCGGCCGGCGTGGCGATACCACCGGCGGTGAACAACGTGACCGGCAGCTTGCCGGCCCGGGCGACCTCGACGACCAGGTCGTAGGGCGCCTGCAATTCCTTTGCCGCCACGTACAATTCGTCCTCGGACAGCGACGTCAGCCGGCGGATCTCGCCGCTGATGGCCCGCATGTGCGTGGTGGCGTTGGAGACGTCGCCGGTGCCGGCCTCGCCCTTGGACCGGATCATCGCCGCGCCCTCGCCGATGCGCCGCAGCGCCTCACCGAGGTTGGTCGCCCCGCACACGAACGGCACGGTGAACTTCCACTTGTCGATGTGGTGGGTGTAGTCGGCGGGGGTCAGCACCTCGGACTCGTCGACATAGTCCACACCCAGGCTCTGCAGGATCTGCGCCTCCACGAAGTGCCCGATGCGCGCCTTGGCCATCACCGGGATGGTCACGGCGTCCTTGATGCCCTCGATCATGTCGGGGTCGCTCATCCGCGACACCCCGCCCTGGGCGCGAATGTCGGCGGGTACCCGTTCCAGCGCCATCACCGCGACCGCGCCGGCACCCTCGGCGATGCGGGCCTGCTCCGGGGTGACGACGTCCATGATGACGCCGCCCTTGAGCATCTCCGCCATGCCGCGTTTGACCCGGGCCGTTCCGCGCCCGGTGCCGTTCTGCGCCGCGCTGTCCACCGTTACCTCTATCGTTCTCGATCGTTGTCACGTGCCGGTACCCGACCAGTGTAGTGGTGGGCCACCAGCGATTTTCCCGCCGCCGAAATCAGCGGACGGCGGCGTCGAGGAGCACCTCCGCCGCCGCTTTGGCCGTCGCGGCAGCCCCACCTGCAGGGCGCTCTCGGCGCGGGGGCACCGGCATCCGCAACAAAAACATCACCAATCACGTCAGTAACACGTCCACCACCGGTACCCCGAACGGAGACATCGACTCAGCACGAGGTCTTGCCCCGGCGGGGTGTCGTTGACCGCGGCTCGGCGGCGCCACCGGGAATGGTGTCGTGCTGGACGGGCGTCAATTCCTTTTTCGGTAACAAGAACAACCAGGTCGCGAACACAAAAGGGCCGGTGAAAGTTGGCAACGAGAACGGTGCGAACGCTGAGGTCAACGCGGCATGAACGCCCACCGTGAACAGGACACCGAAGACTGAGTAGATCATTACCCGCCAGGAGGGCCGGTAGAAGACCGACCCGAGCGCGATCGCTGTGAGAACGGAGTTGAAACCGTAAATCCCGTTGCCGACGGCCACGGAGTTGACGCCGAGCGCGAGCACAGCGCTCAGTGCGACCGCCGACCCGATGAGCGCGAACAGCGCCGCCCAGCCAGACGCGACCAGCAGGGCGGTGACTAAGATCACGCCGGTGACCGTGTTGTTGATCAAGAAAATCTGAGAAACGTTCCGAAAAACCGTATTCCACAGATAACAGAAGGTGACGTCGGCATACCAGGAGTGGTGGGCGACGTGCTGCGGAAAGTGGGCACTACCGGTGAGGACGCTTGAGCCGGCGGGAAACTGGAAAGTAGCGAGCAGAATGGTCCAGTTGACCAGGTTGAAGGGGAAGGTCAGCGCCGCCACGCCCCATGTCTTGAACACGTTGGCGGTGCCCATGAACACGACAGTCGACGCGGCCGCACCCACTACCAGATACACCCACATCGTCACTCCGCCGGACAGAACGGTCGGTGTCGCAGCTCCCACCAGGATGCCGTTGTACCCGTACAGACCCTTGCGCATGGATATGTCGTCGGAATTGAGCAGCATTCCGGTCACCGTGGCGACGATGAGGCCGACGACGGCACCGATCGCTACCTCGATGGTGTGCGCAGCAATCGCACCCCAGAAGATTCCAATGAAGATCAGCAGGCCACTCAGAGTGTTCCCCTGGAACATCGCCTGACCCGCACCCCTGAGATTGATGTCGAGGAACTCCAGCGTTATGTGACGCTGGACGGCCCGATCCCAGGACTCGTTCGGCGAGACCACCTCAGCCCCACAGCGGCTCAGCGGGAATGGCGACGTCGAGCACCGTTCGGCGTACCAGTGACCAAAACTCGCGGATCGTGGCCCTCACCGGCGCGCTCTCGGGCCCGAGCACTTTGTAGATCAGGCCGGCGTCGTTGGGCAGGCGATTCGCTCCGGCCACCGTCGACTCGCCGGGCTGGGCGCCCGCCGCGGTCTGGTCCAGGATCGCGTCCGCATTCGGCTTCGGGGTGAGCAGCACGACGGTGCCGAACACGTCGTAGCCGCCCATGGCCCCGGCCAGGCGTACCGGCCACCGCGCCGGCTCGATGAGCAACTTCTCGGTGAACAAGTTCGTTCCGTCGGGCCGTTGCGCGTTGATCAGTGTCGAGTAAAGGTCATATTCGAACATCTCGCCGCCGCGGTGATGTTTGCGACCAGGCATCACGATCTCGGAGAACAGCAGGGTCGCAGTCGGGTCGATGGTGATGTCGGTGCGAGCGAAGTAGCGGGCATGCCGATGCGGAATGATCATGCCCGGCATCAGTTCCAGATAGGAGTCTTGAGCCAGTGTGAGAGTCTGCACCTGGGACGCGAAATTGGCATCCATCTCGTGCACTTTCGTCGCCGACTGGGACGTCACATGGGCCAGCGAACGCCGCCCCAGTGCGATTTCGACGTACAGTCGATCGCCCTGCAGCACGCACCCAGACGTGGAAATCAGGTAAACACAGGGCATCCCCGGCAGGGCCTCGTCCCAGTACAGCGCCTGCTGCACGAGAAGCGGGGCTTCGCGGTACAGCTGGGCAAGGATCGACCGGTCACCACGGTCCTCGAAGCGCATCTGCAGAACCCCCGTTTTTCCGCACCGACCGGACGGGGCGTGCGTGGGTTCGTCTTGGTATGGCGCCAGCTCCGGAACGGACAATACAGTCATGGCGTGATGGACCGCGCCTGATCGGGGGTGTCGAACAGTACGCCGTGGATGATCAGGTCCACCACCTCCGAAATCCCTTCACCGGTCATACAATTGGTGAACACGAACGGTTTGCCGTCACGCATCAACGCCGAATCGTGTGCCATCACATCGAGATCCGCATGCACGTAGGGGGCGAGGTCCGTTTTGTTGATGACCAGGATGTCCGACTGGGATATGCCGGGGCCGTTCTTGCGGGGGATCTTGTCGCCGGCGGCGACATCGATGACATAGACGAAGAAGTCGACCAGGGCGGGGCTGAACGTGAGGGTGAGGTTGTCGCCGCCACTTTCGATGAACACGACGTCGGTGCCAGGGAACTGCCGTTCCATGTCCTCGACGGCAGCCAGGTTCATACTTGGATCCTCACGAACGGCGGTGTGCGGGCAGGCGCCGGTCTCGACGCCGACGATCCGTTCTTCGATCAGCACGCCCTTCAACGCCCGGCGGACATGTTTGGCGTCCTCGGTGGTGACGACGTCGTTGGTAATCACCAGCACACTGACACCGCGTCCGACGAACTTGGGGGTGATCGCTTCGATGAGTGCCGTTTTGCCGGACCCCACCGGGCCGCCGACTCCGATGCGCGTCGTCTTCTTCATCGTTGCCCTTCTAGTTCATGAACATTCGGACATGGGACCGCACGTGGACGGCGGCGAGGATGTCGGCCATCGGGGTGAAGGAGGCCATGTCGTCGAGAGTGAGGCCTGCGACAGCGGCGTATTCGCCCACGGCGTTGTTGTTGACCTCGAGCAGGATCTGTTGGGTGGCGAAGTGATCCACCCTGAGCAGTCGCAATGCCGCACCGAGAATGGTGTTCGCCACCCCATAATGGTGCACGGCGAATGCGTCCTGTTCCGGAGAACCCATCTCTGCGAACACGATTCCCAGTCCGACCGGATAAGTGCCCGGCGTATCACCCGCTTCGATCGCAAGTAGCCATCTCCCCTTCAGCAGCCCGCTCATATCGAGCCGATCCGAGAGCTCGGCGAGCTTCTTGCCCATCCTGGTCGACATCGTGCGGGCTTCGTCGTTGAGCTTGCGGTTGAGCACCGCATGGTCGGCGGCTAGAACTTTGTCGTATTCGCCGCTCACGGCGGCCCGGTGCGCGGCGATGAGGGCGATTCCGTCACAGGTGGCGGCCTGGTGAGTGGCGGTGAGCACGAACTCCCGCAGCGTGGCGACGTCGGTGACCACTCCCTGCGCCACCGCCGACTCCAGGCCACTCGAGAACGAAAAGGATCCGACCGGAAACATCGAATCGGCGAATTGCATCAACCGCATCGCACGGGTGATGTTGGATGCGTAGACCCGGTCAGACCTGGGGGGAATGAGAATGCCCTTCGCCCTCACGCGCGGCTGCCCCGAACAGCCTGCGCGCCTCATGGGGAGCCAGGTACGGGATGACCTCGGCTCCCGGCCGGAAACCATAGGTGATGCCTTCGAAAGCGTGTGTCTTCATCACCGAGCCCATGACCGCCTTGTCCACCGTGAGCGGCACATACACCCTGGTGCCTTTCACCACCGCGGGCCAATGCTGGTTCCCAACCGCATGGCCCAGCTCGAGGCACGTGTGAATCACCGCCTCCGGCGTGGACGCCAGCAGACCGGACAACTCGATCTCCATCACGTCTTTGAGGTTGATCCGCGCCACCACCAGCGTGTTGGAATTCTCATCGAAGGCCAGCACATCTCCGTCGGTCAGCTGCACGCCGCGGTCGAGCGAGAGCGTGATTTCCAGCCCGCCGTCGGTGCTGCGACGGAACCGGCTTTTCTGCGCTTCCCATTGATCCAAGCTAAGTTGATCCACCTTCGCCGTCTGAAGCCGCGCGTGCCAGGCGGGATCCTCGATGTTTCCGAGAATCGCGTTGACCCGCAGCGGGTTTCCTTGAGCTGGCGTGCGCATTCCCGACAAGACTGCTCCCTCAGCTGAAGAAGTAGAGCTGACCCAGGCGAACGGCTTCTGTTGGTTCGACATACGTGCGCACTCCGTCCGCGGTCACCGCGAATGTCTCCGGATCTACCTCGATCCGTGGGGTGGCACTGTTACGCACCATGTCTCGTTTCGTAACGGTTCGAGTGCCCTCGACCGGTATCACCTGACGGTCGAGGCCAAGCCGGTCCTTGATTCCGGCGTCTGCGGCGGCGCGGGAGACGAACGACGCCGAGGTCTGCTGCAACGCCTTGCCGTATGCCCCGAACATCGGCCGGTAGACGACTGGCTGAGGTGTCGGCAAAGACGCGTTGGTATCGCCCATCGGATACCAGTTGATCATTCCGCCTTTGATCACCGCCTTGGGCTTGGCGCCGAAGAACCCCGGTTCCCAGAGCACAAGGTCTGCCATCTTGCCCGGCGTGACCGACCCGACGATGTGAGAAATACCGAAGGTCAATGCGGGGTTGATGGTCACTTTGGCGACGTAGCGCAGCACCCGGAAATTGTCGTTGCCTGAATTGTCCTCGGGGAGTTTGCCGCGCGCGCGCTTCATACAGTCCGCGGTCTGGATGGCCCGTAACCAAACCTCGCTGATGCGGCCCATCGCCTGGGAGTCGCTCCCGATGATCGAGATCACCCCCATGTCCTGCAGCACGTTCTCGGCACCGATCGTCTCGGTCCGCACCCGGCTCTCTGCGAACGCAACATCCGAGGGCACTTTCGGATTCAGGTTGTGGCAGACCATGATCATGTCGAAGAGTTCGGCCTGGGTGTTGATGCCGAACGGCAATGTGGGGTTGGTCGAGCCGGGAAGCACGCTGTCCTCTCCGGTGACTCGCAGGATGTCTGGCGCATGGCCGCCACCTGCGCCCTCGCTGTGATAGGCGTGGATCGTGCGTCCTTCGAACGCCGCGATGGAGTCCTCCACATAACCCGCCTCGTTGAGGGTGTCCGTGTGCAGCGCCACCTGCACGTCCATCGCGTCGGCCACGTCGAGGGCCGCACGAAGCGCCGCGGGAGTCGAACCCCAGTCTTCGTGCACCTTCAACCCGGCCGCCCCGGCCCGGATCTGTTCGACCAGCGAGTCCCGGCCCGAGGAGTTACCCTTGCCGAGCATCAGCACGTTCAGAGGCAAGCCCTCGCTGGCTTTCAGCATCATCTCGATGTTCCAGACTCCGGACGTGATGGTGGTGCCGTTGGTGCCATCGGTGGGGCCCAGCCCGCCGCCGACCAAGGTGGTCAGACCTCCGCTCAGTGCCTGATAAGCCTGCTGCGGAGCATCCATGTGCACGTGCGAGTCGATACCGCCTGCGGTGAGAATCAAATGTTCACCAGAAATGGCATCGGTAGCCGGCCCGGTGGTCAGTCCCGGCGTCACGCCGTCCATGGTGCCAGAATTCCCGGCCTTGCCGATCCCGACGATCCGGCCGTCCTTGATACCAACATCAGCCTTGATGACGCCGAGGAGCGCGTCGAGGACCACGACGTTCGTGATCACCAGATCCAACGCGCCGTTGAAGCTAGTCGAGTTTGAGTCCAGGCCCATACCGTCACGCAACGTCTTGCCCCCGCCGTAGATCGCTTCATCGCCGATCACCCGGAGGTCCTCTTCGACCTCGATAAACAGGTCGGTGTCGCCGAGCCGAATCTTGTCGCCTTTACTGGCGCCGAACAGCCCCGAATACTCCAGCCGCGAGATTTTCGTCACGTCTCGTCCGATCCTTGAAATGTGAAGCCGAGTTGCCTTGCCCGCGCCACGGCCCCGGCCAACCGAGGACGGTAGGTCGCCTGCGTCGGCGCCCAGCCGTCGACCAGTCCGTGGAACCCGTATACCCGTTGCTTGCCGCCGAAGGGCACCAGGGTCACTTCCTTCTCGTCACCCGGCTCAAACCGCACCGCCGTTCCGGACGGAATGTCGAGCCGCCAGCCGAACGCAGCCTCCCGATCGAACGACAACGACCGGTTCGCCTCCATGAAATGGAAGTGCGAACCCACCTGCACCGGCCGATCGCCGGTGTTACGGACAGTCAGTTTCAGCCGCGGCCGCCCGGCGTTCATCTCCAGCGCCTCGTCGCACAGAACATAACCTCCGACGGGAACCTGACCCGTATCCGGATCGGATTTGGCGGACTTGCTTATTAGACTCATTGCAGCGAATCCTTTCGCACCTGTCCGGCTACTGGATCGGGTTGTGCACGGTCACCAGGCGGCTGCCGTCGGTGAACACGGCCTCAACCTGGATCTGCGGGATGAGATCGGGCACACCGTCCATGACGTCATCGATGGTGAGCACATGTGCGGCCTGGACCATCACTTGCTCTACGGTCTTACCTTCCCGCGCTCCCTCAAGGGCCGTCGCGGAGATAACCGCAACGGATTCCGGGTGATTCAGCTTGAGACCCTTGGCTTTTCGCTTCAGCGCTACCTCGGCGAGCATGAGAATGGTCAGTTTGTCGAGTTCGCGCGGCGTGAGGTGCATGTCGATCTCCCGTCAGTCGTGCGATTTCGGAACGTACCCGCTACATTGGCGGACGGCCGGCCGCCCGCTATCCAGTCAAAGGCCGAACACTCCGCTGCATGACCCCCGCGCGCCAGACATTTGTTCGCTGATCGCGGAGACTGCGCTGCGGATTCAGTCCGACCGTCGGGGACCAGCACTTCGATGCGCAGTTCCGCCGGAAAGGCAACAGCCTGGCGGTCGATAAGACACCCGGACGCCAGCGGGGCTGATCCTGATTTGGGCACCCAGAGCACGAAGCCACTCCACATACCTTTCACCGCGTGAAAATGCGACCGACGTAAACTACCACATGCGAAAGAATTTGTCCCTCATGACTTTTCCGTAGCCCCTGGACCGGTCGGTGCCAGCCGCCAGCAAATATTGTCTCGGCCCCCCGGACCCGACATCCCTGGCGGGCTGACGCAATTCATCGCGTTCGCCAGCGGCGTCGGAGCGTCAGCGGATTGACTGCAGCCGGCGCGGCGCCCGGCTGCCGGCGAATTCCGCTGCCTGCCCGAGCAATTCGGCCAACTGCAGCGGGTACACGGTCTGCCCGGAGGCAACCAGCTCGGCGATGCCGGCGGCATCGCACCAGCGATGGCCGTGGATGTAGCGCCGCTCCAGCTCGGTGCGGCCGGTGCAGTCGGGTTCGAAGCGCCGGGTCCGGCACACGAAGTAGAACTCCTCGCTGTCGACCAGCGAACCGTTGAACTCGAAGACCTCGTCGCGCCGCCACACGGGGCCCACCATGTCTCCCGCCGCCACCCGTAGGCCCGTCTCCTCGGTCACCTCCCGCGCGGCGGCCTCGGCCAGCCGCTCCCCCGGCCCGACCTTGCCGCCGACGGTGAACCACCACCGCGGCGCGGGGCGATCGGTGATCGCCGGGTCCGACCCGCACAGCAACAGCACCGCGCCGGTCTCGTCGAGCAACACCACCCGCGCCGACGTGCGGTGGTTGAGCACCCCGTGGTCGCGGTGCGCCAACGCGTGCGGTCGCTCCACGATCTCGAAATAGCTTGGCAGTGGCGCCCTTCCGCCGAGCCGGAGGGCGCGCACTGGTCGCCGCTCGGCCAGCGCGAGGGTGTCGCGCACCGCGTCGTCGTGAAACCGGCGGGCCAGCACCACCCGGGCCTCGGCGTCGGCCAGCTCGGCGATCAGCCCGGCCGGCAGCGACGCCGGGTCGACCATCGCCAGCGCCGCGGACAGCTCGTTCTCCGCGTTCTCGCGCTCCTGCCGGGGCGCGCCCTCGGCGGCGTCGGCCAGCGCCGCCAGTCGCCTCCCCTCGGACGCCCCGCCGTAGGCGTCGATCGCCACGGCGCGCGCCACCACGGCCCGCCGGGCCAGCGCACCGTCGAGCGCCTGCCAGGACAGGTCGTAGCGCACGTTCAACCGGTCGAGCCGGTTGGCCGTCTGATAAGCCCACGCGCCGGACACCGCGAGCACCAGGACGAGCACCGCCGCCGCGACGATCAGCCAGGTCATCAGCTGGCCACCCGAACCTTGACGCCCGCCCCGGCGACCGTCTCGTACACCCGCATGATCTGGTCGGCGACCACCGACCAGTCGTAGCCGAGCACCGCCTCAGAACCGGCCGCCACGTAGCGTTGCCGCAGCGCGTCGTCCTCCAGCACCGCGATCAGCCCGTCGGCCAGCGCACCGGGGTCGCCGACCGGCACCAGGCGCCCCAGCTCGGCGTCGCGCAGCACGCGCCGGAACGCGTGCAGGTCGCTGGCCACCACCGCGGTGCCCGCGGCCATCGCCTCCACCAGCACGATGCCGAAGCTCTCGCCGCCGATATTGGGTGCGCAGTACACGTCGGCGCTGCGCATCGCCGACGCCTTCCCCGCGTCGTCCACCAGGCCCAGGAAACGGATGTGGCGCACCAACCCGCCCGCGCGGGCGCGCAGTTCGTGCTCGTCGCCGTGGCCGACCACCAGCAGTTGCACGTCCGGGAACCGCTCCACCACCCGCGGCAGGGCGTCGAGCAGCACCGACATGCCCTTGCGGGGCTCGTCGTAGCGGCCCAGGAACAGCACCGTCTTGCCCGGCCGCGGGTACCCGTCCAGCAGCGGCGCCGAGGCGAACGAGGCGACATCGACGCCGTTGGGGATCTCCACCGCGTCGGTGCCCAGCGCCTCCATCTGCCAGCGCCGGGCCAGGTCGGACACCGCGATCCGGCCGACGATCTTCTCGTGCCAGGGCCGCAGCACCCCCTGGAACACCGTCAGCGTCAGCGACTTCGTCGTCGAGGTGTGAAACGTCGCGACGATCGGACCCTCGGCCACGCGCAATGCCCACATCGACAGGCTGGGCGCGTTGGGTTCGTGCAGGTGCAGCACGTCGAAGTCGCCCTCGGCCAGCCAGCGCCGGACGCGGCCGTGCACCGCCGGGCTGAACTGCAGCCGCGCCACCGAGCCGTTGTAGGGAATCGGGATCGCCTTGCCGGCCGACACGACGTACTCGGGCAGCGACGCATCGGGGGACGCCGGGGCGAGCACGCTGACCTCGTGTCCGCGGGCGCGCATCACCTCGGCCAGCTGCAGCACGTGCGACTGCACCCCGCCGGGCACGTCGAACGAGTACGGACACACCATTCCGATGCGCATCAGGCTTCCCTCGGGCGGGCCTGTCCGGCGTCGGCGCGCGGCGCCAGATCGGCCAGCCACTGCGGTTGCAGCATGTGCCAGTCCTCGGGGTGGGCGGCGATGTTCGTGGCGAACTTGTCGGCCAGCGCCTGGGTGATCGCGCCGACGTCGCCGCTGCTGCAGTCCAGCGGCGGATACATGAAGCAGCCCCAGCCCTCACCCTCGAACCAGCAGTGCGCGGGCAGCAGGGCCGCCCCGGTCGCGATCGCCAGCTTCGCCGGCCCCGCCGGCATCCGGGTGGGTTCGCCGAAAAAGTCGACCTGCACACCGGTGCGAGTCAGGTCGCGCTCGGCCATCAGGCAGACCACATGGTTGTCCCGCAGCCGGTCGCACAGCACGTCGAAGGCGGGTCGCTGGCCGCCGGACAGGGGCAGCACTTCGAAGCCGAGGCGTTCGCGGTAGGCGATGAACCGCCGGTACAACGACTCGGGTTTGAGCCGTTCCGCGACGGTGGTGAAGGTGCCGTGGGACTGCGCGAGCCATACCCCGTTCACATCCCAGTTGCCGCTGTGCGGCAACGCCAGTACGGCGCCGCGACCCGCGGCCAGCGCCGCCTCCAGGTTGTCCTGTCCGAGGACGGAGTCGTCGAGTTCGCCGGCGAGCTTGCGGTGGTCCATCGTCGGCAGCCGGAACGCCTCCCGCCAGTAGCGGGCATAGGACGCCAGCGACGCCCGCATCAGCGCGTCGGGCACCTCGGCGGGCTGCACCCCGATGACGCGGGCCAGGTTCTTGCGCAGCTGCTCGGGGCCGCCGCGCCGGGCCGCGTAGCGCGCCCCCGCGCCGAACGCGGCGCGGGCGGCGAACTCGGGCACCGCCCGCACCGCCCGCCAGCCGGTCGCATACGTCCAGTCGCTGACGGCGTCGGTCACACGGTCGGGATCCAGGATCACGGCAAGGGCTCCGCCGCGCCGGGAGAGGTTCGCACCGTGTGCAGCCGCTGGACGCAGGTGAGCACGCTGGCCACGGCCAGCAACCACATCGCGACGGGCAGCGCGGGCGGCCACGCGACGAACGGGAAGTCCGACACGCCCGCGCCGACCAGCACGATGATCAGCCGCTCCGGGCGCTCGATGAGCCCGCCGTCCCCGCGCAGCCCACTGGCCTCGGCGCGGGCCTTGATGTAGGAGATCACCTGCGAGGTGACCAGGCAGATCGCCGTCGCCGCCACCAGGAGGCGGTCGTGCAGGCCGAACGCCGCCCACCACAGCAGCCCGCCGAACACCGCGCCGTCGCTGACGCGGTCGCAGGTCGCGTCCAGCACCGCCCCGAAGCGGGTGCCGCCGCCCCGCAGGCGGGCCATCGCCCCGTCGAGCATGTCGAACATGACGAAGATCCAGATCACCACCGCGCCGACGAACAGCCTGCCCATCGGGAACAGGGTCAGCGCCGCCGTCACCGACACGACGGCGCCCACGATGGTGACGGCGTCCGGCGTCAGACCGAGGCGCAACATGGCCCGGGCGGCCGGAGTCGTGAGCCGCGCGAACGCCGCCCGCGACAGGAAGGGCGCCTTACTCATTCCTGTCTGACCCACTCCGCGGCCAGCAGTTGGCGCGTGTCGCGCAGCAGCTGCGGGATCACCTTCGAGCCGCCGATGATGGTGATGAAGTTGGCGTCGCCGCCCCAGCGGGGCACGACGTGCACGTGCAGATGCTCGGCCAGCGACCCGCCCGCCGAGGTGCCCAGGTTCAGACCGACGTTGAAGCCGTGCGGCTGCGAGACGCTCTTGATGACGCGAATCGCCTTCTGCGTGAACGCCATAAGCTCGGCGCTCTCCGGATCGGTCAGGTCCTCGAGCTCGGAGACCCGCCGGTAGGGCACCACCATCAGATGCCCGGGGTTGTAGGGATACAGGTTGAGCACGGCGTAGACGAGTTCGCCGCGCGCGACCACCAGCCCTTCCTCGTCGGAGAGACGGGGAATGTCGGTGAACGGCTCCGCGGGGTTGGCGTCGTCGCGCTTGCGCGGCGCCTCGGCCAGGTAGGTCATCCGGTAGGGCGTCCACAACCGCTGCAGGTGATCGCACTCGCCGACACCGGTGTCGAGGATGGTCTCGTCGGCGTGTTCCACGCCGTCTTGCGGGTCACTCACCGGGTGCCACCTTCACCAGTTCTGCTGTGGGAGCGGCATTCTTGCGCTCGGCGATCCAGCTCACGATGGCATCGACGGCGCTGTTGCGCGGCACGCCGTTGATCTGGCTGCGGTCACCGAAGCGGAAGCTCACCGCGCCGGCCTCCACGTCGCGGTCACCGGCCAGCAGCAGGAACGGCACCCGCTGGGCGGTGTGATGGACGATCTTCTTGGCCATCCGGTCGTCGCTGCCGTCCACCTCGACGCGCACGCCGCGCGACTTCAGCTCCGCCGCAACATCTTCCAGGTAGGCGATGTGCTCGTCGGCCACTGGGATCCCGACCACCTGGACGGGCGCGAGCCAGGCCGGGAACGCTCCGGCGTAGTGCTCGGTGAGGATGCCGAAGAACCGCTCGATCGACCCGAACAGCGCCCGGTGGATCATCACCGGACGCCGCCGGGTCCCGTCGGGGGCGGTGTACTCGAGTTCGAAACGCTCGGGAAAGTTGAAGTCCACCTGGATGGTCGACATCTGCCAGCTGCGGCCCAGCGCGTCGCGGGCCTGCACCGAGATCTTGGGTCCGTAGAACGCCGCACCGCCGGGATCGGGAACCAGCTCGAGGCCCGACTCGGCCGCCACCTGCGCCAGCGACTCGGTGGCCTGCTCCCACATCTCGTCGGAGCCGACGAACTTCTCGGGATCCTTGGTGGACAGTTCCAGGTAGAAGTCCTCCAGCCCGTAGTCGCCGAGCAGCTCGAGCACGAACCGCAGCAGCGACGCGAGCTCGTCGTGCAGCTGCTCGCGGGTGCAGAAGATGTGCGAGTCGTCCATGGTGAACCCGCGCGCCCGGGTCAGCCCGTGCACGACGCCGGACTTCTCGTAGCGGTACACGGTGCCGAATTCGAAGAGCCGCAAAGGGAGTTCGCGATAGGAACGCCCGCGCGCGGCGAAAATCAGCGTGTGCATCGGGCAGTTCATCGGCTTGAGGTAGTAGTCCTGGCCCGGCTTGCGCACCGTGCCGTCGTCGTTGTACTCGGCGTCCAGGTGCATCGGCGGGTACATGCCGTCGGCGTACCAGTCCAGGTGGCCCGAGGTGTGGAACAGCTGCGCCTTGGTGATGTGGGGCGTGTTGACGAACTCGTAGCCGGCCTCGATGTGCTTACGCCGCGAGTACTCCTCCAGCTCTCGGCGCACGATACCGCCCTTGGGGTGGAAAACCGCCAGGCCGGAACCGATCTCGTCGGGAAAGCTGAACAGGTCCAGCTCGGCGCCCAGCTTGCGGTGGTCGCGGCGCTGGGCCTCCTCGATCAGTTCGAGGTGGCGGTCGAGCGCCTCCTGGGACTCCCAGGCGGTGCCGTAGATGCGTTGCAGGCTGGCGTTTTTCTGATCGCCCCGCCAGTAGGCGGCCGAGCTGCGGGTCAGCTTGAACGCCGGGATGTGCCTGGTGGTGGGCAGGTGTGGTCCGCGGCACAGGTCACCCCAGACCCGTTCCCGGGTGCGGGGATTGAGGTTGTCGTAGGCGGTGAGCTCGTCGCCGCCGACCTCCATGACCTCGGGGTCGCCGGACTTGTCGTCGACGAGTTCGAGCTTGAAGGGCTCGCCGGCCAGCTCGGCGCGCGCGGCGTCGATGGACTCGTAGACCCGCCGGTCGAACAGCTGGCCGTCCTTGATGATCTGGCGCATCCGCTTCTCCAGCGCCGCCAGGTCCTCGGGGGTGAACGGCTCGGGAACCGCGAAGTCGTAGTAGAAGCCGTCGGCGATCGGCGGGCCGATGCCCAATTTGGCCTGCGGGAACAGGCCCTGGACCGCCTGGGCCAGCACGTGGGCGGTCGAGTGCCGCAGGACGCTGCGGCCCTCCTCGGTGTCGGCGGCCACCGGGACGACCTCGGCGTCGGCCTCGGGCACCCAGCTCAGGTCGCGCAGCTTGCCCTCGGCGTCGCGCACCACCACGACCGCGTCGGGCGCACCGCGCCCGGGCAGCCCCGCGTCCCGCACGGCGGCGGCCGCGGTGGTCCCCGCGGGAACCCGGATCGGGACTGCTCCGGGGGCGGAATCGGCGGCGGCGCTCATCGGGTCGGTTCTCCAAGGTTCGGGTGAGGTGATGATCGCTGCCATGCTATCGGGGCGCAGGCTCCTCAGGGCTGGCCAGGCTTGAGCCGCACGAACAACGCATCGGCCTCCGTCAGCAACGTGTCGCCGTCGCTGAGCCGGCCCGAGACGAAGATCTTGCGCCCGTCCACCCGGTCGATGCCGGCGTCGAACTGCAGTTCCTTCCCGATCGGCACGATGTGGCGGTAGTCGATCTTGAGGTAGGCCGTGCGCTGGTAGGGGCCGCCGGTGAGCACCGAGGACGTCAGCCCCAGCACGCTGTCGAACAGCATCCCCAGGCAGCCGCCGTGCACGGCGCCGTTGCGTCCCAGGTGGTACCGGGCGAACCGGGCCCAGCCGCGGATCCGGCCGTCGTCGGTCTTGTGCGCCGACATCGGGATCGACAGGATGTTGCCGCGCATCGGCAGGTCCATCCGGCGTCCCGACGGCGACCGCCACTCGTCGGCGTCGTACGGGCTCAGCAGCGCCGACACCTTCTCGAGCAGGTCGGCGGCCTCGGTGATCACCTCGTCGGGCGCGTCGACGGCACGCGCGTGGTCCTGCATCCTGCGGACCGCGTCGACGAACCGGCCGTAGTCGGACCCGCCCTTGGTCGTCGGTTCGGGCGGGTTGAATCCCCCTCCCGGGTGCCGGGGCTGGTCGCTGGTCACCCGGACACCGTATCCGCCCACCCGCCTGTCGCGGTCAGGCGTTCTGTTCCCCGACGGCGCCGAGCAGTTCGACCTCTTGTTCGCTCAACTCGATCGCGGCGGCGGCCACGTTCTCCTCCAGGTGGGCCACCTTGGAGGTTCCGGGGATCGGCAACATCACCGGCGAGCGGTTGAGCAGCCAGGCCAGCGCCAGCTGCGACGGCGTCGCGTCGTGCTCGGCGGCCATGTGCCGCAGCGGCCCGTCCGGGTCCGCCAGCGGCCCGGCGGCCAACGGGAACCACGGGATGAAGCCGATGCCCTGGCTCGTCGCGGCGTCCAGCAGCGGCTCGGCGCCCCGGGCGGACAGGTTGTACATGTTCTGCACCGACACGATCTCGGTGATCTGCTGGGCCGCGGTGAGCTGGTCGACGTTGACCTCCGACAGGCCGATGTGGCGGATCTTGCCCTCGTTCTTCAAGGCCACCAGCTCGCCCAACTGGTCGGCCAGCGGGACGTCCGGGTCGATGCGGTGCAGCTGGTACAGGTCGATGGTGTCGACGCCGAGGCGGCGCAGGCTCATCTCGCATTCCTGGCGCAGGTACGTCGGATTGCCCAGCGGGATCCAGACGTCCGGGCCGGTGCGCAGCAGCCCGGCCTTGGTCGCGATCACCAGGCCCTGATAGGGATGCAGCGCCTCGCGGATGATCTCCTCGGAGACGTAGGGGCCGTAGGAGTCGGCGGTGTCGATGAAGTTGACGCCCAACTCGGCGGCGCGCCGCAGCACCCGGATGCACTCGTCGCGGTCGGTGGGCGGACCCCACACGCCCTTGCCGGTCAGGCGCATGGCGCCGAAGCCGAGTCGGTTGACGGTCAGGTCGCCGCCGATGGTGAACGTTCCGGACGCGTGGGCAACTGTCTGTGTGGTCACATTCTTGACCGTACGCCGGGAGGCCGGGCGCCCGTCTCGCCGTGGCAAGCTGGGCGGGTGGACCTGCAAGCGCTG
The DNA here is from genome assembly GCF_045809005.2 of Mycobacterium cajalii. Classification (NCBI taxonomy): domain Bacteria; kingdom Bacillati; phylum Actinomycetota; class Actinomycetes; order Mycobacteriales; family Mycobacteriaceae; genus Mycobacterium; species Mycobacterium cajalii. The sequence goes on along the minus strand of NZ_CM141436.1, from coordinate 2,247,558 downwards.
GAGGAACTTCCGCTGACGTACCCGGAGGTGGGCGCGACGGCCGCCGGTCAGCGGCCCGCCGGGTACGGCCACCTCCATGTGGAGGCCCGAATCGGCAGCGGGCGGCAACGATTCGAGCAGGCCGCCGACGCCGTCATGCACTGGGGGATGCAGCGCGGGTCGGGCCTGCGGGTGCAGGCCAGTTCGGAGACCGTGGTTCTGGACGCGGTCGTGGTGGTGCGGCTGGGTTTCCTGCCCGCACCGTGCCGCGTGGTGTACGTCGTGGACGAGCCCGACATCCGCGGATTCGGCTACGGCACGCTGCCAGGTCACCCGGAGTCCGGCGAGGAGCGCTTCGTCGTGCGCCACGACCCGGCCACCTCCGCGGTGTTCGCGGAGGTGTCGTCGTTCTCCCGGCCGGCGACCTGGTGGAGCAAGGCCGGCCGGCCGGTGGTGTCGCTGGGCCAGCGCCTCATCGCCAGGCGGTACCTGCGCGCGGTGTGACGCCCGGCTTACGAGGGGGCCGCCGACGGGAGGGTTTTCAGCACGGTCAGCAGGACCACCGAGTCCTCGACCGCGTGCAGGGCGTGCCGCTCCCGCGGAATCTCGACGTAGTCCCCGGACTTGCCCTCCCAGGCGTCATCACCGGCCGTCAACCGCACGTGTCCCTGCAGCACCTGCAGCGTCGCCTGCGCGGGCCCGTCGTGCTCGGACAGATCGTGGTCGGCGAGCAGGGCCAGCAGGGTCTGCCGCAGTTCGTGGCTGTGGCCGCCGTGCACGGTATGCGCGGCGCGCCCGCTGTGCGACTTCTTGGCCTCGGCCAGCTTTTCGGAGGCCAGGCTGGTCAACGAGATGGATTCCATAGATCGAGTCCCTTGGTTGGAGGTGGGTTGTCGAACGGTCAGCCGGCTAGTAGGGATATCCCCGCCACGACCAATGCAATCGTCTTGACCACCTCCAAACCGATGTAGACGTGGTGGGCGTGGGAGCGCGGCGCGTCCAGGCCGGCGAGCACCTGGTCGGAACGACGGGTCAGCGCGGGACGCACCGCCAGCACCTGGAGGACCAGCGCGGCAACGGCCGCACCGAGCGCCACGGCGGTCCGCGCCGGCATCGGGCCAATGGTCAGGGTTGCCACGACGACGACGGCGCAGGCGACCTCCACGGCGTTGAGCGCGCGAAAGACCAGGCGGCCGATGCCCAGGCCGAGCGGCAGCGTGACGCCGGGCGCGCGGAACTTCAGCGGCGCTTCCAGAAACGAGATGGCCAGCACCATGCCCAGCCAGACGAAGGTGACCGCGACGGCGACGGCCGGCGCGCCGCTCATCGCGGGTCCGCCCGTGGCGTCAGGTGCGCCACGCACAGGTCCGGCTGGACGAACGCGTCGAGGCTGACCACCGAGACCGGCGCCCTCCAGGCCGCCAGGACGCCCTGCATCACGCCGAGATGAGCGGGACAGACGATGCCGGTCCCGTTCTCGGCGATCTCCAGGAAGGGGCAGTGCCGCAGGCCGATCTGCTCCCGGTCGTCGACCGTCCGGCGCTCGGGGGCGAAGCCGAGGTCGTCGAGCAGGGCGACCAGCCGGTCGACGGCCTCTTCGGCGCCGAGGGCCGCCCCGCCGGGCGGCTGCCCGGCCGACTGGGTTTTCCGCGCCCAGGAGCGCCCCGCGTCCAGGGCCTTGGCGCGCGGATCCCGTTCGGAGGCAAGCGCTTCCGCCAGGATCTCGGCGAGCATCCGGTAGTGTCGCGCTCCCCCGCGATCCATCTGGCGCACCGCCCGGAACATCAGCGCCGGCCGGCCGGGCCCCTTGCGGCCCGGCTCGACCCGCTCCACCTGGCCGTCGCCCAGGAGTATGTCGAGGTGGAAGCGGACGGTATTGGGATGCACGCGCAGCACCTCGGCTATCGCGGCGATGCTCATCGGCTCGGGCGACGCCCGCAACACCTGCAGCACCCTGCGGCGGCGCCCGACCGATTCCCGAACTGGCGTGACCTCGACCATCATGTTCCTTCAGAACTGCCGGCCCGCACACCGCGCGTGCCGAGTTTTCAACAATACCGTTCGTAGAAAGACCGGACCCGCGGGACCTGCCCCCCGTCGGGCTGGTGACCAACGCCTCTGACCCTGATTTTTCAGCCTGGTGTGGGGTGATCGCCGTGTCGTGATGCGAAAGTGCCCTTCGTGCAAGGGAAAATCATGGTGTCAACAGTCATGCTGTCCCGAGCAGAAGGGCACCCGCGAGGTGAATGCTACCGGTTTGTTGTTCGATGTCGATGATGTGGTGCTGGCGAGTCCGCAGCGCGCCGTGCCGCACCCGGTGGTTGCCGCGTCGGAGGACGATCTGACGCCGGTGGCGGGGGTCGCGTTATGGGGTCCGCTGCTGGACCGGCTCAACGTGGTCGCCGAGGCCGATCGGCGTGGGCTGCGCCCGATCGGGCCGGGTGGCTACACCGGTGGGCAGTGCTACCGGGCGCTGACCGAGACACTGCTGGCCGGTGGGGACTTCTTGAGTGATCGGGCGTTACTGGCCGACCCGGCAACCACGGTGCTGCGCGGGACCAACGCGTTGCCGTCGGTACCTACGTTGTGGCGGTTTTTGGCGGGTGCGGATTTGGGTCGGGTGGTCAAGGCCGCCGCGGTCAACCGGGTGATGCTGCGTCGAGCCTGGGCGGCCGGCGCCGCCCCTGAGGGCGATCGGCTCACCATCGACCCCGACGCCACCCGGGTGGCCACCTACGGGCCGGGCAAAGAAGGCAGCGCGTTTTCGCGTACCGGACAAACCGCCCTGTCCCCGCTGGTGGGGGTGTGCGGGGAGACCGGGGATGTGCTCGCACTGCGGGCCCGGGGCGGGGCGGCCAACGACGGTCGGGCGATGGGTAGCTTCATCGATGAGTGTGTCAGTGCGATCCCGGCCGGTTGCCGCGGTAAGTACCGGTTGTGGCTGCGGGTCGACTCGGCGGGCTATCAGCAGCAGGTGATCGAGGCGGCCGAACGCCACGACGCGGACTACTCGGTCACGGTCAAACAGTACAAGCCGGTCGCGGCCGTAATTCACGCCCTGGCAACCGATCCGGGCACGGCATGGGTTGCGGCGTTGGGGCATGAGACCGACAAAGGCAGCCAGATCGCCCAGACCACCACTACGTTGCTCGGGCGCAGCGTGCGGTTGATCGTGCGCCGTCAACCCAAAGGGTGCGGTGACCAGTTGGCCTTCGATGACCTGGATGGCTGGCGGTTGCACGCGATCATCACCAACGTTTCTGCCGAGCGGCTCAGCGCAGCCGAGGTCGAGGCGCATCACCGGCTGCGCGGTGGTATCCCCGAGGACACCATCCGGGCGCTCAAGAACGACTTCGGGATGATCCACGCCCCGGTGCAATCGTTCTTCGGTAACTGGCTGTACTGGCACGCTGCCGCGCTCGCCCACAACATCGCGCTGTGGTTGCGCACCCTGGCGCTACCCCGCACGGTACGTCGAGCGCGCGGCAAACGACTACGCCTGGCGTTTTTCAACGTCGCCGCCCGGCTGGTGCGCCACGGCCGGCGCCTGCATCTGCGCTTCGGCGCCGCCTACCCGCACCTGCAGGCGTTCATCGCGGCGCTGCACCGCATCCGGGCACTACCAGCCTTCGGTTGACCGCCACCCGCACCTAAAAGCACACCCTCGCAACACATCCCGAACCTCACACCGCGATCGGCCACGCCCGAAACCGGTTACCCCGCCGCCGCAGCCGTGTGCGCACCCAGTTACGCCATCGCCCAACAGCTTCCAACCCCGTCAGCGCGTCCCAACAGCGCAGCCGTCACCGACCCGATCACCGAAAACAAGATCATCACAAGCCGGCTGAAAAATCAGGGTCTGACCGAGCCGTGGGCGGCTCAATACCGTCGTGAGTCAGCGGCACGGCCAACCCCGGCCGGGCCGAGACGCATCGCCGAGCAGGCACAGAAACACAGAGGACGGGCCATGTCATCGCAGCACGCACCGACGGGATCTTCCGGGCCGATGGGGATCGTCGTCGGCATCGACGACTCGCCCGCCGCCAGGGTGGCGGTGCAGTGGGCGGCGCGCGACGCGGAGCTGCGCAAGGTGCCGCTCACGCTCGTGCATGCGGTGTCGCCCGAGATGTCGACCTGGCTGAGAACGCCGATGCCCGCCGGGGTGATGCGCTGGCAGCAGGATCACGGTCGCCGGCTGGTCGACGGGGCGCTCGAGGTGGTCGAGCGGGCGACCGAACACGGCGGTCCCCCCGCCATCCACACCGAGATCCTGACGTCCGGGGCACTTCCGGCGTTGATCGACCTGTCCGAACACGCGGAGCTGATGGTCGCGGGCGCGCAGGGCAGCGGCCGCTGGCCCGGCCGGCTGCTCGGTTCGGTCAGCTCCGCGCTGCTTCGCCACGCGCACTGCCCGGTCGTGATCGTCCACGAGGAGGATCCGTCGAGGCCGCAACCGGCCGGGGCGCCGGTGCTGGTCGGCATCGACGGCTCGCCCGCGTCCGAGTCCGCGACCGCGATCGCGTTCGACGAGGCGTCGCGCCGGCACGCCGGACTGACCGCGCTGCACGCATGGAGCGACCTGGACGTCTCGGAGTGGCCCGGAATCGATTGGCCCGCAACGCAGTCCATCGCCGAGGAGGTGCTGGCCGAGCGATTGGCGGGTTGGCAGGAACGGTATCCGGACGTGCACGTGCGCCGCGTCGTGGTGGAGGCCCAGCCGGCGCGACGGCTCGTCCAGGAGGCCGAACAGGCCCAGCTGGTGGTGGTCGGCAGCCGGGGCCGGGGCGGGTTCGCCGGGCTGCTGGTGGGTTCGGTCGGCGAGACCGTCGCCCAGTTGGCGCGGGTCCCGGTCATGGTCGTCCGTTAGCCGAACAGGCTTGGCCGCAACCGGTTTCACCTCACCACCAGGTCGGTGACGGCCTCCTCGCGGCGCACCACCGCGGCGTGCTGCAACTGGAACAGCTCGAGCACGCGCGCCTGCTCGCTGGACGCGGCGACGACGTTGAGGCCGCCGTGGTTGTCGGCCAGCAGCAGTCCGACCGCCTCGACGCCGCCGGACCGTTGCGCGTGCACGGTCACCAGGTGCAGGAACTCGACCAGGTCGAAGTCTCGACGAGCGTATCAGTCAGTTGGGCAAAGCTTTTCGCGATAGCGGGCTGCGTCTCACTCATCCCGGTACCCTGCTGCCGGTGGCGGGTTCCGCGTCGTCCGAGAATCGCAGTCGCCGTTCCACCACGGAGCGCGCGACATCGTTGAGCCGCTGCTGGTGTGCGTAGGAGTATGCGCGCAGCCGTATCAGCGCCTCGAACGGGGAGACGCCGAGTTGTACCGAGATCATGCCGGCCGCCTGGTGCACCTGAGCGTGCCAGAGCACGGGGCCCAGGCCGTTGGGGCTGTCGCCGTCCGCCGGTGTGGGGATGCCGCTCTGTGCGTCGAGGACCAGCAGCAGCGCGGTGTCGGCGTAGACCAGGGCGTCCACCAATTGCTCCTGGCTGAGGTGTCTGGGCTCGTCGTGGTAGAGGTCGAGCACACCCACGCGGATCGCGCCCAGCGCCAGCGGGAGGCTGTACATCGAGCACACCCCGAGCCGGCCCGCCTCGGAGGCGAACATCGGCCACCGCCCGGCACTCATCGGGGCCCCCAGGTCGCCGACGAGCACCGGCCGGCCCGACTCCAGGGCGTCGGTTCCCGGCCCCTGGCCCAGGGTCGCCTGCAGTTCCTCGATCTCCCCGGCACGCGCATCCGTGACATACACCGGTTCCAGCGACTTCACTTCCCCGGACAGCAGCAGGCCCGCACCGCTCACGCCGACCGCCTCCACGCACGCCAGGCACGCGTGCCGGGCCGTCATGGCGGTGCCCTCGCGGCGCGCGAGCATCGCGATCGACGCCCAGATCCGGGATGCGCGGTCACCGTCCACCGTCAGCCACCCTTCCTGTCAGATCGCGCCGCGGATCCGGTGATCATTCCGTCTCCGGGCCCCGCCCAGAAGTGCCAAACGTCACTTGTCCGGCTGCGCGCGGACGACGAGCACCGAGCACTCGGGATGGCGGAACAGCGGATGTCCGTGCGGGCCGATCAGCCGTGCCAGCTGTGCGGCCTCGGGGCCGCTGATGACCGCGAGCTGCACCCGCTCGTCGTTGGCGCCCAGGAAGTCGGCGATGGCGTCTCTGGTGGTGACCGGGTAGACGCGCACCCCGGGATGACGTTGCCGCCAGTCCCGCACCCGGTCCTCGAACGCGCCGTCGGCGTGTTCGGCGAGTTCCTCGGGCCGGCCGCCCAGGACGAGCATGGGCGCCCGCCGCAGCCTCGCCTCCCACGCGGCCCATTCGACGACGGCGTCGTTGCCGGGTTCGTCGGTCATGCGGACCACCACCCAGTCGATGTCGGGCGGCGGCTGCTCGGCGTCGGTGCGCAGCACCGCGACCGGGCAGTGCGCCTTACCGGCCAGCTCGGCCGCCGCCGAGCCCAGGATCGCGCTGGCGTAGCGCCCGATCCCGACGGAGCCGACGCACACCATCTCGGCGTCGCGCGACGCCTCCACGAGCATCGGGCCGGCCGGGCCGCGCGGGATGTCGGTTTCGATGCCGGCGGGTTTTCCGGCGGTCTCGATCGCGGATCGCGCTTCGCGCAGCGCCTTTTCGGCGTGCTCGAGGTCGCGGGTGTAGTCGTCCGGAGACGGGTGCGTCAGCTTGATGACCGAGACGAGTCGCAGCGACGTGGCGCGGCCGATGGCTTCGTCGACCGCCCAGAGCGCGGCCGCGATCCCCGCGTGCGAGCCGTCGATGCCCACGACGATCGGTTTCATCGCCAGCCCCTCAGAGCCCGGAATTTCCTGCGCCGGAATAATTTTCAGAGTTCCCGCGCTCGAGTGCCCGGATCTGCCCGGGTTGGGCGAGCCGGTAGACGTCGAGCAGGCGGGTGATGTCGGTGGGGGTGACGATGCCGACCACCTGACCGCCGTCGACAACCAGGGCCCGGCTGCGCGGACCGGCCGCCGCCATCCGTTCGAGCAGGGCGCTCAGCGGCTCCTGCGGTGTCGCGGTCGGTACCGCGTGCAGCGGTAGCGCGATGTCGCTCACGCTCGTGGTGGCGCGCCGGCCGGGCGCGAGGTCACGCAGCTGCGCCAGTGTCACCAGGCCCACGGTCGAGCCGTCGGGCCCGGCGACCGGATACGCCGAATGGCGATCGCCCAGCACGTAACCCTGGATGAACTCGTCCACGCTGATCCATCCGGGCGCGCTGTGCGGACGGGCCGTCATCGCGTCGGCCACGCGCACCCCGGCGAAGAGCTGCTGCGTCGAGATCCGGGTCTCCTCCTCGCGGCTGGCGGCGAAGATGAACCAACCGATGAACGCCAGCCAGACACCGCCGACGAGGCTGCCCGTCACGAATTCGGCCAGGCCCAAAGCGATGAGGACGTATGCCAGCACCCTTCCGGCGTGTGCGGCGCCGATCCCGGCGCGCACGATGTCGCCGTGGCGGCGCCACAGGTAGGCACGCAGCACCCGGCCGCCGTCCAGCGGGGCGCCCGGCAACAGGTTGAACAGGCCCAGCACCAGGTTGATCATCGCCAGCCAGGACGCCACGCCCACCGCGACGGGGGCGGCGTGCATGGCCCGCAGCGCCGCGACGAGCCCGCCGAAGATCGCCGCCAGCGCCAGGCTGGTGGCCGGGCCGGCGATGGCGATGCGGAAGGCCGCTTTGGGGGTCTTGGCCTCGCCGCCGAGCGTCGTCACACCGCCGAACAGCCACAGCGTCACCCCGCCCACGGACACCCCCGCGCGGCGGGCGACGACGGCGTGTGCGAGCTCGTGGGCCAGCAGCGAGGCCAGCAGCACCAGGGCGCCGCACGCGCCGGCCAGCCAATACCCGGCCGGCGAATACCCTTTGACGGTGCCGGGCAACGTGCTTGCCAGGCTCCAGGTGAACAGCCACAGGATGACCAGGACGCTCCAGTGGACTTTCACCGCGAAGCCGGCGATCCGCCCCAGCGGAATCGCATCTCCCATCTCGAAACCTCCAAAACCCCTGTCGGATAGCCGCTTCGGCCGGTGTATGCGTTCGTCCCCATATCGAAGCTAGAACGGCGCCGTTGCCGCGACTAGGGTCGTTTGACCCCGCCGGGGCGGCCAATGGGCCCCGCACCGCTCAAAATTGGCAGGTGCGGCCGATGCAGCCGCCGCTGAAGCCGGCATCGGCCGACAGCACCCCCTGATCGGGGGACACGTAGCTGAGGACTTGTTCCCGCCGGCTGCCGTAGCGGTACACGGTGATGCCTTTGACCTTCGCCCTCCAGGCCGCCAGATAGATGTCCCGGACGTCGTCGACGGTCGCGTCGGCCGCCAGGTTGACGGTTTTGGACACCGCGGCGTCGACGTGGCGCTGCACCGCGGCCTGCATGCGCAAATGCCACTCGGGGGCGATCTCGGCCGCGGTCGGGAATGCGGCGCGCACCTCGGCGGGCAGGCGTGAGTCGCCGCGCACACCGCCGGACCGGGCGATCCCGGCGATCAGGTCGTGGTCATAGAAGCCCCGGTCGCGGGCGAGGCGGTCGAAGCACGGGTTGACTTCCAGCAGGCGGCGCCCGAGGACGCTGCGGGTGTAGGCGATGGCGAACATCGGCTCGATGCCCGCGGTGGTGCCGGCGATCAGGGAGATCGTGCCGGTCGGGGCGATGGAGGTGAGCTGGGCGTTGCGGCGCGGCGCCGAGCCGCCGAAGCGGCTCACGCCGAACGCCGGAAATGGTCCGCGCTCCTCGGCCAGCCGCAGCGACGTGGCGTGGGCGACCCGGTTGATGGTGCGGGCGATCCGGCCGGCGAGCCGGACGGCCCGCTCGCTGTCGTACGGGATCTCCAGCGTGGCCAGCGTCTCCGCCAGCCCCATCACCCCCAGCCCGACCTTGCGGGTGGCGCGGGTGGCCGCGTCGAGTTCGGGGATGGGATAGCGGCTGACGTCGATGGCGTCGTCGAGGAACCGCACGGCCAGTTGCGTGACCTCGGCGAGCCGGCCCCAGTCGACGCCGGCCGGGCCAACCATCCGGGTGAGGTTGATCGAGCCCAGGTTGCACGATTCGTAGGGCAGCAGCGGAACTTCCCCGCACGGGTTGGTGGCCTCGATCCGGCCCAGTGCCGGTGTCGGGTTGGCCCGGTTGATCGTGTCGAGGAACACCAATCCCGGGTCGCCGCAGCGGTGCGCGGCCGCACAGATCGCGGTGAACAGGGCGGCGGCCGGCACCCGGGCTGCCGTCTTTCCGGTGCGCGGATTGACCAGCCGGTGCACGCCGTCGCGGACGACCGCGCGCATGAAGCTGTCCGTGACGCCCACCGAGAGGTTGAAATGCGTCAGCTCGCCCTGCGCGGCGGCCTTGGCGCCGACGAAGTCGTAGATGTCGGGGTGGGTGACGTCGAGCACCGCCATCGACGCGCCGCGCCGCCGCCCGCCCATCGAGATGACACCGGCCGCGGTGTCGAACAGCCGCAGAAACGACATCGGTCCGCTGGCCGTCCCGCCGGTGCGGGCCACCCGATCGCCCGCGGGCCGCACGCGGGCGAACGTGTAGCCGATGCCCCCGCCGGCCTGGTGGATTTCCGCGCTGTGCGCCAGCGTCCGAAAGATCGAGCGCAGCGAATCGTCCACGGGCAGAACGAAGCACGCCGAGAGCAAGCCGAGTTCGGTGCCCGCGTTCATCAGGGTGGGCGAGTTCGGCAGGAACTCCAGGCCGCGCAGCGCCGCCGAGAACCGTTCCGCCCAGCGCGCCGAGGTGCCACGGCGATAGTCGTCCTCGGCCGCCGCGACGCACGTGGCGGCCCGGTCCATCATCTCGCCCGTGGATTCGGTCGGCCTGCCGCGGTCGTCCCGGAGCAGATAGCGTTCGCTCAGCACGGTCACCGCGGCCACGCTGAGCTTCAGCTCGTCGCGCACCCCGATCAGCGCCTTGGCGGCGCGCACCTCGGCACGGTGCCGGCGGTAGAGGATGTACGCGCGGGCAACGTCATTCAGACCCGCGGTCGCCAGTTGCCCCTCGACCAGGTCCTGGATCTCCTCGACGGTGGGGATGTCGCCGCGGGGCCGCCGCGACAGCGCGTCGACGACGGATCCGGTGACCGCCCGCGCGGTGCCCGGGTCGCGGTCGCCGACCTCGCGCGCGGCGCGGGCGACCGCCATCTCGATGCGGCAGGGGTCGAAAAGCACCGGACGCCCGTCGCGTCGTCGCACACTCGCCGGCGTTCTGGTCATCACCCGAGTATCCCCTCGTTCGACCGGAATTCGCCGAACCGACGCCTAATGATGACTTCGGTCCCTACCGTGCCGACCGGTGCGGTGGTCGGATCGGAGACGTCATGTCGCCGGACCACACACTAGGAGCAGATGATGACCGGTACCCTTCCCGTGGCGCAGAAGCCGCATTCGCTGTTTCCCGAGATCTCCGACCTGCTGGCGGGGTTCCCGTCCTTCGCCGGGATCCGACCGATGTTCGACACCCGGCTGATGCGGCTCGAGGACGAGATGAAGGACGGCCGCTACGAGGTCCGCGCCGAGATTCCCGGTGTCGACCCGGCCAAGGACGTCGACATCACCGTCCGCGACGGCCAACTCACCATCAAGGCCGAACGCAGTGAGAAGAAGGAATTCGACGGCCGATCGGAATTCTCCTACGGCTCGTTCGTCCGGACCGTGTCGCTGCCGGCCGGCGCCGACGAGGACGACATCAAGGCGTCCTACGACAAGGGCATCCTGAGTGTCTCCGTGGCGGTCCCCAACCCGGCGCCCGCCGAGAAGCACGTCAAGATCGCGACCAAATAGCCATATCCGGACGGGCCCGGGCAGCGGAGCCCGGGTCCGTCACTCCACAACGCCTGTGCGTCAGTTGTTTTCGACGGACGTGCTCGACCGCACCGGGCCGGGCACGGGCAGTCGCTCCACCCTGTGCTTGATGCCCAGCAGCAAGCCCCGCGTGGTAAGCGCGATCAGCGGCCGGACCAGCTCCATGGCGAACACCTCGCCCGGGTGACGCAGCGAGATCCTGGCACGGGTCAGCAGCCGGACACGGTCCTCCCAGTGCGGCTGCAGGTGGAACGACCACACCGCGTTCCACCGCAGCTCCGGCCGGGCGGCATGCAGCACGAGGTACTTCTCCGGCACGATCTCGGAAACGGTCAGCGCCACCCCGTCGGGCAGCCCCATCCAGCCCGCGGGAGCCAGGCGCACGACATCCCCGACGGCACGTCGCTGCCACTCGGGGTGGATGCGGTCGGCGTCCTGATGCTGAAGGCCCAGCATGTCTTTGAGTCCCCCGCAGCCGTAGAAACCGCCCCGGTCCAGACCCATCTGCAACAGCCAGGGCCAGACCGCGGAGGTCGGCGCATCGATGTAGAGCGCCTCGGTGGTCTGGATGGCCGGATCGCCGACCAGGGTGTCGCCCGGCAGCGACATCTGATACTCCGCCTTGGTGGCACCCCAGTTCCGGTAGTACCGTCGCGCCGCGTACAGCAAACCGCTGAGCGCCGCCGCCTGGGCGATTCGTTTCGTCGTGTGGGCCATGGTTCGAGTCTGCGCGCCGGGCCCGGTGATCCGACAGGGTCGATGGTCCTCGCGGCCGCGCCGTTTCGTCCCGCGGATGGTCTTTCCGCGCGCGGCTGGGCAGACGACTTTGGGTCCCCTGTTGCCTCGTGTCAAGATGCGCGCGAGGATTGATTCGTTGCCTCATTCGAGGATGCGCGCGTAACGGGGGCTTTTTTGGCCGGCCCGGCCTTGCTGGTGGTGATCGTGAGTAGCTCTGTGGTCAGGGCCTGGATCTGGCGTTGCACGGCGGCTGGGTTGATGCCGGTGTAGGTGTCGGCGAGGATCGCCTTGTCCTGGGCGCAGACCGCCTCGTGGCGCTCCGCGCGACGATGCGGGGTGGTGGCCTTGTCGTGTTTTTTGCTGACCTTCGCGCCGACACGGGTCTTCGAAACGAGTTTTTGCTGCGGGTAGAAGTAGTTGGTCAGCAGTGACTGCAATACCCAGATCTTGTTGAGCAGCAACAGTTCCGCGGTGGTGTCGTAACGGTGGTAGCCGACCACGGTGCGCACGATCGCCCAGTTCTTCTGCTCCACGTGGCAACCGTCGTTGGAGTTGCCTGGCCGTGAGCGGGTGAAGGTGATCTTCCGCTGCTCGCACCAGGCCAACAGGTGATGATTGATGAACTCACTTCCGTTGTCACTGTCTACGCCCAGGATCGGGAACGGCATGGCCTTCGCGATATCGTCCAACGCCGCGAGCACCCATTTACGGGCCTTGTTGGGCACGCTGCGGTTCTCGGTCCACCCGGTGGCGATGTCGGTGACGGTCAGCGTGTAAGCGTGCTCACCAGCGGCGTTGCCGCCCTCATGGCCGACCAGGTCGATCTCAACGAACCCGGGCACCGCGTCGTCCCAGTCCGCCCAGGTGCGGATCGGGATCTGGGATTTGAGCAGTGATCCCGGCTTGGTATGGCTGCGGCCCTTGAGCTCGTGGCGCTTGCGCTCGGGGGCCAGGCGGCGGTCGATGGTGGCCGCCGACATGCCCACCAGCAGCGCCGCGGTGTCGTCATCGATGATCAGCTCGCCGAACCGGCGCAAGATCGCCACCAACTCGTCGAGCATCGGCGCCAGTCGTTTGCCGGCGGGCATTCCCAGCACCGCCCAGCAGAACGTCAGCGCCGCAATAACTTTCGGCCCATACTTCGGTGGACGCGGCGCCCTGATCTTGACGACCTTCGGGCGCAGTGCATTCTTCAATGCCTTGCGTGCATGGTTGCGGTGCCAGCCGGTGGTAGCACACAACTCATCGAGGATCCGGCCCTTGCCGGCCTTGTCAGCTCGCGCGTAGCGGGTCGCGATCGCCTTCGTCACAGCCTTGCGTTGACTCACCGTCAGTCCCATCCTCTGGGCCTATCCAGCGATACATCTCCGGCCGGGTAGGCGCGCCGCACGCGCGCATTCTCAGCTGAGGCAACGAATGGGTCTACGCGCGCATTTTTGGTGAGTCAACGCGGGTCCTTCCGCCGAGGGGCCCGCGGTGGCACAATGACCCGCGTCTGACGTGACCGGGCAGGGGCGGTCGCGGCTGAACAAAGGAGCAGGCGACTATGGGGGCCCACCCGCCGCTGTTGTTTACCGATTCCGACTTGGACGATCTCGCTTGCGAATTCCTGGGCTCGCGTTATGCCGGACCCGTCTACGCCGACTGGTCGCCCGATCGACGCCTCGATACGTTCCTGCGGCGGCGCGGCCTGGCCCGGGTCGCCGACGACGGCGATCTGTCCGATCTGGTCTTGGACCACATCATGACCCACGTGGGCGTCGGCGCGCCGGCGCGCCGCGTCGCGAAGCCGTCGGAGAGACCGGCCCCACCGCTTGGGGACTAACGGCACTATCGACCCGCGCCGCGCGCGGCGGATAGTGATGCCGATCATCGTGGATCGGGGATGACCGGCAATGGAACAGCTAACGACCATGGAGGCCGGCTTCCTCGAGGCCGAAGACGCCGACCGCCACGTCAGTCTGGCGATCGGCGCGCTGGCCGCGACGCTGTCCGAGCGGATCCGCGACGTCCCACGCTTCCGGCAGCGAGTGCACAAGCGCCCGTTCGAGATCGCGGCGCCGGAATGGGTCGACGACAACGACTTCGACATCGACCACCACTTGCGCTGGACGGCCCTGCCCCAGCCGGGCGACGACGCGGTGTTGTTCCGCACCATCGCCGACCTCATGGAGCGCAGGCTGGATCGCGACCATCCGCCGTGGGAGTGCTGGGTCATCGAGGGCCTCCCGGACGGTCGGTGGGGCGCCCTGATGAAGATCCACCGCTGCGTCGCCGACGGGATCGCCGCGACCCAGATGCTGGCGAGCGTCTGCGACGGCGGGGCGGGTGCGACCTTCGCCAGCGACATCCGCGTCGCCACGGAGCCGCCGCCGTCGATCGCCCTGGCCGCGGGGCTCAGCCGCAACCCGCTGACCTGGGCGGGCGGCCTGTGGCGCGCATCGATGGCCACGACGGGTGTGCTCACCCACACCGCCCTGGGCGCAGCGCAATTCGTCACCGGCCTGCTCACCCCGGCGGCCGGATCCTCGCTGCACGGCTCGCTGGCGGGCATGCGGCGCTACAGCGCGGCCCGCGTGTCGCTCAAGGAGGTCGAGACGGTGTGCCACACGTTCGGCGTGACCCTCAACGACGTGGCGCTCGCGGCGATCACCGACAGCTTTCGCACCACGCTGCTGCGGCGCGGCAAGAAGCCGAGGCGCAACTCGCTGCGCACGCTGATCCCGGTTTCGGTGCGCACGCCGGATGCGATGAACCGCACCGACATCCGGGTGTCCGCGATGCTGCCCTCGTTGCCGGTCGAGCAGCAGGACCCGCTCAAGCGGTTGCGGCTGGTGCACACCCGGCTGGACAGGGTCAAGGCCGGTGGTGAGCGCGAGGCGGCGAATGCCTTTGTGGCATTGACCGATCACGTTCCCTTCGTGGTGAGCGCGTGGATGGTTCGGCTGCTGACGCGGCTGCCGCAGCGCAGCATCGTCACGCTGGCCAGCAACGTGCCGGGCCCCCGCCAGCGGCTCCAGGTGCTGGGGCACCCGATCGAACAATTGCTGCCGGTGCCGCCGATCGCGATGCAGCTGCGCACCGTCATCAGCATGCTCAGCTATGTCGACGAACTGGCGTTCGGCATCACCGCCGACTACGACGCCGTACCCGACGTCGACGAGCTCGCCAGCGGCATCGAACTCGGCGTCGCGCGCCTGGTCACCCGCGCCCTCTCGCGGAAGCCGGCGGGCGCCAGGCAAAGCCACCGCGTCGCCAACTAGGCAGGGTTCAGGCGCCCACGCCCAGGCCGGATTCGAGTTCGGCCAGCGACCGTTCGGTCATCGGGATCAGCGCCTCGACGTCGGGGACCACGTCGCGGCCGGCCGCGTAGCCGAACCCGATCCGCCCGGCGTACGAGCACGTCGTCACGTTGAGCCCCAACCCGTCGAAAACCGTCGAGACTGGGTAAATCTCCTCGACATGCGCTCCATTCCAATACATTTCGCGCTCCGGCCCGGGCACGTGCGAGATGGGCAGGTTGAATCCGGTGCGAAGCTTCTGGGTGAGCGGCAGCAGCGGCGGGACCACCGTGGCGGCGATGCTGCCCGCCGTCGTCAGCAGCGACGCGGCCGCCCCGCGCTTGGCCACCCAGCGCTTCCCCTCCGCCATCGACCTACTGATCAACGCCAGGCGTGCCACCGGGTCCTCGACGTCGGTGCCGAGCGGACACGGCCAGAGGCCGAACCTGTTGCCGTGCCGGTCATCTGCCGCAGCACCGCCATGGTCGCGCACCGTGATCGGGCAGGCCGCCACCAGGGAGCGCCCCGGTAGTTCACCGCGGTCACCCAGCCAGCGGCGCACGGCCCCGGCCACCAGAGCGGTCACCACGTCGTTACCCGTCACCCCCGCCGCCTGTTGAACCGCCCGGATCCGATCCCTGGACCAGGTGGACGCGGAGACGGCGCGCTGCGGGCCGAGGCGGCCGTTGAAGCGGGTATAGGGCGCCCCGAAGGGCAGCACGGTGGTGTGTCCGACCAGGCTGTCGAACACGGCCGACAGTTCGCCGCCGAGCACGCCGCCGATCAGCGCGGCCCCCGACGCCGCCGCGCCGGCCAGCGCCCGAACCGGCGCGGCCACGCGAGGCAGCAGTCCGGGCGCCGGGCGCGGCGGGGATTCGGGACGGCGATCCGCGTAGAAGTGCGGCATCGACCGGCGTTGCGCGTCGGCGCTCAGCGCGTCGGCGATCATCTGGAGGCCGACCACACCGTCGACCACGGCGTGATGCACCTTGATGTAGAAGGCGAACCTGCCCCCGGGGAGGCCGTCGATCAGGTAGGACATCCACATCGGTCCGGACCGGTCGAGGCGTTCGGCGTGCAGTTCGCCGATCATCCGCCAGAACTCCTCGTGGCCACCGGAAACGGTACGGCGCTGCAGGTGCCGGCCCATGTCGACGACCTCGTCGGCGCGCCACACCCACAGCCCGCCGGTGTCCACGCCGCGGTGCGGGTACCGGCGAAGCCGCGGATCGACCGGATGGTTCACGGCCAGACCCTCGCGATGCAGCCCGTCGACGTAGCCGGGGCCGGCTTCGGCCGGGGGCGACAGGATCAGCACCACACCTGCGTGCATCGGGTTGGACACCACCTCGGCGGTCATCATCGCCGCGGCCAGTGGGTCAAGTGGGGTCATTCGTCCGACCCGGCGGCTAGGCGGGGCGCCGGCGCTGCGTCGACGGACCGTCCAGCAGCCCCGACTGCTGCAGCGCGTCCCAGACGAACCGCTGCACCGGATGCGAACGGAAGAATCCGGTGTGACCGCCCGGGTACCAGACGATTTCGGGCTTACCCCAGTGTTCCCACAGCCGGACCACCTGCTCGCGGGGATGCACGACCCGGTCGGCGATTCCCGCGTAGATGAACCGGCCCGGCTTGGGCACCAGCGGAGTGAGCGACAGGGGCGAGGTCATCCGGCCGATGGGGGCGGCCATCTCCATGGTGCGGCAGCGCGGATCATCCTTGCTCAAGCCGGAGTGGCGCCCTAGCACCTCGACCAGGTTGGCCACCGGGACCCCGAGGATCGCGCAGGTGAGGCCCTTTTCGAGGCTGGCGACCAGCGACGCGATGTAGCCGCCGAGCGAGAGGCTGTTCAGCCCGATCGGCGAGTCGGGCTCCTGCATCCGGATCCAGGACAACAGCCGGCGGATGTCCCAGACCGCCTGCGCCGTCGCGTGCACGTTGTCGAGCACGTCCTCCCCCGGGAAGATCGCGCCTCTCGGCAGGCCGCGCGCCCGGGGACCGTGCATCGGGAGGACGGGCATCACGACGTTCAGGCCGAGCTCGTCGTGCAGTTTCCAGGATCGGAACAGGGCGACATCGAGTGGCGCGCGCCCCATCTCGGTGCCGTGCACGCACACCAGCCAGGGCCGGGGTTCGGGATGACGCAGCAGCAGCGCGTACTCGCGGTCGTTCGCCGAGTACCCCGCCCACCGCTGTGCACCCGGCTCGCCGGCCCGCGGTGCGTATCCGCTGTCGAAATAGAGGCGATAGAAGGATCTCCTGCGGTCCTTGACCTTTCGCACCGTGACGTCGGACAGCGGAGGTGGTTTGGCGAAGAAGCCCTTCGGCTTCTCCAACCACTCCTTGGCGCCGTAGAACTCCAGCCCCGCGGCCACCTCGCCGGTGATGCGCTCGAAAACCTGCGGTTTGCTGACCGGGCGGCGGGCCCGCAGGCCCATCAGCACGATCTCGTCCCGAAACGCCTGCGCGGTCAGGGCCAGCGTGGGGCGCGCGATCGGCAGCTCGTCGGAGGCCGGACCGAAGAAGTCGCGCCACGACTGGGCCAGATACATGCCCGTGTGCGTGAGCGGTGCGACGGCGCCGGGTAGAGCCATGGCGGCAAAGCTAACGCCACCTGAGGAGGCCGGGTTAGGGTCTTACGTCCCGCCTGCAGCCGCGAAAGTCCCTGCCTGCCAGAAGCAGGGCCGCGACGGCGATGTGCGACGGGCCGCGCCTGACAGAGGACTTTTGTCACTCGTGCCGGCCAGCCGGCGGTCGTACCGTCGGAGCCGTCGGCAGCAAAGCCGAAGTCCGCTGCGGCAACGGCGCCGGCAGCCAGGAGTATTGGACCGTTGAGGAGTTCGACATGACACAGACCCCGGAGAAGTCCGAACCGCGCTGGGCCGAAGTTTCCGACGACGTGCTGGAATCGCTCGAGGCCGGCCGCAAGCAGGCCATCGAGGCGGTCCGCAGGTTCGTGGACCAGATCAGCCCGGTGCTGCCCGAGCAGTCGCGGCGCAAGACCGTCATCGACGCCGCCCTGAACCTGGCCGAGGAGCTGGGCACCGCGCGGATCGAGTTCATCCGCAGCGTGGTGCACAGCGCCAGCGAGGCGGTGAGCAAATAGCAGTCCTCTCGTTCGACGGCCGGTGGCCGGGCCAGCATCGCCCGGCCACCGGCCTCCGCCGCATCGAGGGCCAGCCGCCGATCGACTGCCGGTCGTCGCCCCGTTTCGGGCCGTGTGCCAGGCCCGCGATCCCGCGGTTCGCGCGAGCCGCCCTCAGCTAACATCGCCGTTTTCACGTCATTGCGGACGAAATCGGCTGGTCGCGCAAAACCACGGTACGGTAACAAGTTTCGCCGCAGAATTTTTCCGGCCGAAAATGCCAGCTTTTTGCGCACAACGTAGCTACAGTTTACTCACCGGTAGAGTGAAGCAATGCACCCACACGAGCAGCTTTTTGCGTGGCGTGGTTGATCTCTTCGGGGGGAATGTCCTGTTCGATTCAGGAAAGGGCAAGCCGATGAGTTTCTTGCCGGATCCACCGGGAATCCATTCGTCCAAGCTGACAATGACCCGGAACGACTTCGAGATCGCCGTCGGGGAGGCTGCGCAGAACGCGGTGTGGAACACGCCGCATCCGCTGACCCACCACCTGGCGGAGGACGACCCGCGCCGGGTCCAGTACCTGCGGGAATACCAGCAGTCGGTCGGTTGCCAGGTGATTGCGGCGATAGTCGCGCTGCGTGCGGCAACGTGCCGTAACAAGCGCAGGCAAGGCGTCCGCCCAGCCCTGATGGACCCCGCCGAGGCGGTGCGCGCCTATCGGGATTCGCGCTCTTAGCAATTCGCGCGCGACGTCATTCGACGTCCGGCTCGCCCGACATCTGCAGGACGGCGGCGCGCGCGGCCCGTTGCAGGCCGACGGCCGCAGGCCAGTCGGGGCCCGCCGCCCGGATCGGCTCGCCGATCGCGACGTCGACGGCTCCCCGCCGCGGAAAGTGGTGCTCCGGGCGCAGAATCGCTCGGGTGCCGCGGATCGCCATCGGGACGACGGGCACCCCGGTTTCGGCGGATCTCCTCGTCGCGGATCTTGTTCAGGCACAGTTCGTAGCCGAAATTGGGGCCGGCCGACATGGTCGCCCGGTTGGCGTGGATGGCCCACAGCCAGCGAGAGGGGCGGATCACAAACGACTGCGGGCTCATCACCACCAGCGGGACACCGAAGTACATGCAGTCGAGCCAGGCGCCGATCAGGCCCATGTCGTGGTAGAGCGGCAGCCAACTGACGAACCTGTCCGACGTGGTCGCGCCCGCGGCCTGACCCATGGCCCGGATGTTGGCGAGCAGGTTCCGGTGCGTCAGCGCGACGCCCTTGGGCTGCCCGGTGCTGCCCGAGGTGTACTGCACCAGCGCCAGGTCGTCGGTTCGCGGTCACGGCAGGGTGTCTTCGCTTGCGGCCATGAGTGTTTCGGGCACGACCACATGGCGCATGCTGGCGACGTTGGCGCGCAGCAGGTGGCCGAGGGTGAGGGCCTCCGGCACGGTGACCAGCATCGCGGCCCGGGCGTTCGCGAGGATGCCGGTCGTGCGGCGCAGGTGGTCGGCCAGCAGGTGCTCCGGCAGGGCGACCCCGAACGTGTCTTGGATGCGCAGCAACAGCTCGCCGAGCTCGAGGCTGCCGATGCCCAGGTTCTCGAACGAGCTGTCCAGGGTGACCGTCGGCGCCGCGGCATGCGGATGGACCTCGGTGACCAGGCCGCGTACCAGGGCCAGGACCGGAGCGGCGCGCCCGTCGGCCTTCATCGGTCAAGAGGCGGTCGGGGAGCCCGCGACTCGTTTGTGCAGACGCTCCGCGAACTCCGCGGCCCGGTCGAGGTCGCGCTCGTCCGGCCGTCCCCTGTTGATGCCGCCGATGAGCCCGAACGGCCCCACCGTGTCGAACCCGCGACAGGAGAACGAATCGAGCACCTCAAAGCCCTTCGCGGCGAGCGGCTTTCGCAGCAGCTTCGGATAACCCAGCAGCGGGATCTCACGCGCGCCGCTGGTGAAGAAGGTGAACGCGCGGACACCATCGACGTGCGGGAGGCGACGTATCAGGTTGCGTAGCCGCGCATCGAAGGCCATGTAGTAGATGCCGGACCCGAACCCGACGAGGTCGTAGTCGCGGAACTTCGCGGGGTCGGCCGACTCCGGCTCGACGACCTCGGCGCCGAGCGCCTCGGCGATCCGGTCGGCGACCCGCCGGGTGTTGCCGTGCGATTTCGAGACGCAGACGATGAGCGACTTCATCGCCCACACTCTGCGCCGCAGCGGCGCAATCCGGAAAGGGCGCAAAGGCACCTTGACGCCGGGGCATTGGTCCCTTGGCGGCACCCAGTCGAACGCGGCATCTAGCCAAATTGACCTTGTGGTCGCCCGTTCCGGGGTGAAAATGGTGTGGTGGTCGCCTTGCGACGCCGTCGCTCTATGGTCCTTGCAGGCCGTCGTCTAGCCGGGTGCTGGGATCGCGTTGTGGGCCCTTCATTGTTGCCGCTTGTTCGAGCACGAGGATTAGATTCTGTTGTTGGCCTTGCGATTCCACGGGCGACCACACCCTTAGATATAGATCGGTGTGGAGACGGGAGGTCAGTGGCGGTGTTGCAGGAGTCCCATGATGACGAACAGATCATCGCCAGGGTCGCGGCCCTGGATATCGGCAAGGCCGAACTGGTGTGCTGTGTGCGTGTTCCTGCGCCCGACAGCGCGCGCAAACGGTTGCAGGAGGTGTCGACGCAGTCGACGATGACCGGCTCGCTGATCGAGTTGGCCAACCGACTGGTCGAGTTACGGGTCGAGCGGGTGGTGATGGAAGCCACCTCGGATTACTGGAAACCGGTGTTCTACCTGCTGGAGGCCCACGGGCTGGATCCGTGGCTGGTCAACGCCCGCGATGTCAAACATCTCCCGGGCCGACCCAAGACCGATGTGCTGGATGCGGTGTGGTTGTGCAAGGTGGCCGAACGCCAGATGCTGCGGCCCAGCTTTGTGCCACCCCCACCGATCCGGCGGTTGCGGGATCTGACCCGCTACCGCATCGACCTGGTCGGGGTGCGCACCGCGGAGAAGAACCGGGTCGAAAAGCTGCTCGAGGACGCCTGCATCAAGCTCTCGGTGGTGGCCTCCGATATTTTCGGGGTGTCCGGGCGCGCGATGATGGCGGCGTTGATCTCCGGCGAACGCGACCCCAAGGTACTCGCGCAGATGGCGCGGTCTCGGATGCGGACCAAGATCGGCCGGCTCGAGGACGCGTTCAACGGCCACTTCGACGCCCATCACGGGTTCCTGCTGGCGCGGATGTTGGACCGCATCGACGGTATCGACGCCGACATCGCCGCCCTCGACGAACAAATCGAGGCCTATCTGGCCCCTTTCGCCGCGGCGGCGACACGCCTGGATGAAATCCCCGGCATCGGGCCCATCGCCGCCGCGATCATCCTCGCCGAAATCGGCACCGACATGTCGCGCTTCCCCACCGCCGGGCACCTGTGTTCATGGGCGAAGTTCTCACCGGGGATCAACTCCTCGGCAGGCAAAACCAAGGGCAACGGCTCGACCGGGCACGGTAATCGCTACCTGGCGCGGGTCCTGGGCGAGGCCGCCGTGGTGGCCGGGCGCACCGACACCTTCCTGGGCGAACGCTACCGGCGCATCGCCCGCCGACGAGGCAAGAAACGCGCCATCGTCGCCGTCGGCCGCTCCATCCTCGTCATCGTCTGGCACCTCCTGGCCGACCAGGACACCCACTTCACCGATCTCGGCGCCGATCACTTCACCAAACACACAAACCCAGAGGTCAAAAAACGCAACCACATCCGCCAACTCGAAGCACTCGGCTACACCGTCACCCTCACCCCCGCAGCCTGACCACACCCGTATCGAGTCAGCTCACCGCCATTTTCGGATTAGTCGAACGCGTGGATCACCTGGCGGGCCACGCGCTGGATCCGCCGGCACATCTCGGGGTCCAGGGCCACGTCGGCATCGGCGGGGATCTCTCCCGTCGTCGTGACCACCCCGGGCTCCTCGCGCTGCCAGCGGGCGTTCACCTTGTCGCCCAGCGCGCGAGCGGGCGGGTTGTCCGACAAAACGCGGGCGTGGAACCGCTCGATCCCGTCGGTGCGCGCGGCCAGCGCCAGCGCCCCCAGCAGCAGCGTGCCGACGCCGCGGCCCTGGTAGGCGTCGGCCACGGTGAGCGCGACCTCGGCCGAGCCGGTGTCGTCCTCGTCGCGAATGAAGCGCGCGTCGGCAATGACGGGCCCCTGCGGCCCGTCGGTGAGGACCCAGACGAAGTGGTCGACGTAGTCGACCTCGAACAGGTAGGCCAGCCGGGCGTCGGTCGGAGCACCGCCCTGGTAGCGGCGGTAGAGTGTCTGCCGCGAGAAGGAACCGTCGCTCTTGAAACGCTCGGCGTCGCCGGGCAGGACCGGGCGCAGCAGCAGCGCGGCGCCGTCGGTGGTCGTCACCGGGATCGGGGTGATGTAGGCGGCCAGTCGCTGCCGCGCGGTGCGAACCATCCGTTCGGCCACGACCGGCATGGCCAGCATGCAGTCGAAGGCGCCGTCGTATCCGGTGTAGCCGCGGACGTCGTCGATCGCCCTCACCGTCGCCGTTCTGGGTTGGTCTCGCAGCAGGGCGATTTCGCCGACGATCGTGCCCGGGGCGAGCTCGGTTCCGGCGATCTCACCGTCCGGGCCGAGGTGGCTGACCGCGACGCGGCCCGAGGTGATGATCACAAAGGACGTCGCCCGCTCCCCCTGCCGCATCAGGACCTCGCCCGGGACCGCGTGCAGCGGCGCCAGGTTGGCGGCCAGCGTCGCAAGATCGTTCGCCGGGATGGCGGCGAAGACGTCCAGTGCGGCCAACTCCTCGGCGCAGACGGCGCTCGCCGCGACCCGCTCGGCGGCCACCGCCGGCCGTGATCGGCTGCCGCGGCGCGTCATGTCACCGACTCGGGTACCTGGTCACGGGCTGTACGCTACGCGAGCGGCGCGCCCGGTGCCGGGGCAATTGGCCGACGGGCGCGGTGACAAAAGGCCTTATCGGGGGCCGGCGGCCGGCCAACGGCGATCGGGTGACTTTCGTCTCTATCCCCGCGGCCGGGATCACCGCAGGATCGGGGTTACCGATAACGCAACCCGAGCTATTCGGCACGGCATCAATGGATTACGGACATGAAAACACCACTCGCCTCGCTGGAGAGGCCGGACTTCACCAAGATCGACAATCGCGCGCCCTCGGTGGCACAGATGTTCCTCGACCGCGTCGCCGCCACCCCGCACGCGGAAGCCTTCCGGTACCCGCAGGACCACAGCTGGGACAGCGTCACCTGGCAGCAGGTCGGCGAACGCGTCGCCAACATCGCCGGCGGGCTGATCGCGCTGGGGATCGCCCCGGAGGACCGGGTGGCGCTCGCGTCGTCGACGCGCTACGAGTGGGTGCTCGTCGATTTCGCCGTGATGTGCGCGGGCGCCGCGACCACCACGGTGTATCCGACGACGAACGCCGCCGACGTCGCCTACATCGTCGCCAATTCGGGCAGCCGCGTCGTCGTCGCCGAGGACCAGGGCCAGCTCGACAAGCTACTCGAGCGCCGCGCCGAACTGCCCGACGTGAGCAAGGTGGTGCTCATCGACGGCAACGGCGACGGCGACTGGGTGATCACCCTGGCCGAATTGGAGCAGCTGGGCAAGCAATTGCTCGCCGACTCCCCCGACGCCATCCGGGAGCGGGTCGCGGCGATCGGCCCGGACCAGCTCGCCAGCCTGATCTACACGTCCGGTACCACCGGGCGGCCCAAAGGCGTGCGGCTGACCCACGGGGCGTGGACCTACACCGCCGCGGCCATCGACGCGCTGAACATCCTCGGGCCCGACGACCTGAACTTCCTGTGGCTGCCACTGGCCCACGCGTTCGGCAAGGTGATGCTGGCGTTGCCGCTGCAGATCGGTTTCCCTACGGCGATCGACGGCCGGGTCGAGAGGATCGTCGACAACCTCGCGGCCCTGCGGCCGACCATCATGGGCGCGGCGCCGCGCATCTTCGAAAAGGCCCACGCTCGCGTCGAGGGGATGGTCGCCGAGCGGGGACTGCTCACGAAGAAGATGTTCGACTGGGCGATCGGGGTCGGCAGGAACATGTCCGAGGCCCGGGAGGCCGGCAGAAAGCCGTCGCTGGTGTCCTCGCTGGCCTACAAGGTCGCCGACCGCCTGGTGCTGGACACCATCCGGCAGCGCTTCGGCGGCCGGTTGCGGTTCTTCGTCTCGGCGGCCGCCGCCCTGGACCGCGACGTCGCGCGGTGGTTCGACGCCGTCGGGATCGTGGTGCTCGAGGGATACGGGCTGACCGAGACCGCGGCCGCGTCGTTCATCAACCGCCCCCACGCCTACCGGTTCGGGACGGTCGGCTGGCCGTTCCCGGCGACCGAGGTGCGGATCGCCGACGACGGCGAGATCCTGCTGCGGGGGCCGGGGCTGATGACCGCCTACCACGACCTGCC
Organism: Mycobacterium cajalii; assembly: GCF_045809005.2. NCBI lineage: Bacteria > Bacillati > Actinomycetota > Actinomycetes > Mycobacteriales > Mycobacteriaceae > Mycobacterium > Mycobacterium cajalii. The sequence continues at coordinate 2,223,215 of NZ_CM141436.1, read as the reverse complement.
GGACGCCACCGCCGAAGCGCTCGACGCCGACGGCTGGTTCCACACCGGTGACGTCGGGGAGATCGACGCGGACGGGTTCCTGCGGATCACCGACCGCAAAAAGGACATGTTCAAGACCTCGCAGGGCAAATACGTTGCGCCGTCGGCGATCGACGCGAAGTTCAAGGGCCTGTGCCCGTATGCCAGCGAGCTGCTCGTGTACGGGGAGGGCAAGCCGTATTGCGTGGGGCTGGTCAGCCTCGACGGCGAGGCGATCGCGGACTGGGCCGCGCAGAACGGCATGGCGGGCAAGTCTTTTGCCGAGATCGCGCACGACGAGAGGACGCGGGAGCTGATCGCGGGATACGTCGACGCGCTCAACCGGGAGTTGAACCGCTGGGAACAGATCAAGAAGTTCACGATCGCCGACCACGAGCTCTCGGTCGAGTCCGGTGACCTGACACCGAGCCTGAAGCTGCGCCGGAAGGTTGTCGTCGAGAAGTTCGCGGACCGGCTGTCGGCGCTCTACGAGCAATGACCCCCGGGGCCCTGTTCACCGACCTCTACGAGGTCACGATGGCGCAGGCCTATCTGGCCCGGGGCATGTCGGGAACGGCGGTGTTCGAGACGTTCTTCCGCAAGCTTCCCGAGACCCGGTCCTATGTCATGGCCGCCGGATTGTCCGACGTACTCGCCTATTTGGAGACACTGCACTTCACCCGTGCCGACGTCGACTACCTGCGCGGACTGGGTTTGTTCACCGACGAGTTCCTGCGGGCGCTCGCCACGGTGCGCTTCACCGGAGACGTGTGGGCGGTGCCGGAGGGCACGGTCGTCTTTCCCGACGAGCCGATCGTGCAGGTGATCGCGCCGATCCTTGAGGCCCAGCTCGCCGAGACGTTCGTGGTGAACCAGATTCATTTGCAGAGCGTGCTGGCCAGCAAGGCCGCCCGCGTGGTCGACGCCGCGCGCGGCCGCGCGGTGGTGGACTTCGGGGCGCGCCGCGCGCACGGCACCGACGCGGCGGTCAAGGGCGCGCGGGCCGGCTACCTCGCCGGCCTGGCGGGCACCTCGAACCTGCTCGCCGCCCGCGAGTACGGGATTCCCGCCTTCGGCACGATGGCGCACAGCTTCGTGCAGGCCTTCGACAACGAACTCGACGCGTTCGACGTTTTCGCCCGGATCTACCCCGGCACCGCGTTGCTCGTCGACACCTTCGACACGCTGCGCGGCGTCGATCTCGTCATCGAATTGGCCGGTCGCGGCGCGGGTGTCGACGTGGCGGCGATCCGGCTCGACTCCGGGGACCTCGGCACGCTGGCGAAGGCGGCCCGGGCCAAGCTCGACGCCGCGGGGCTGAACCGGATCGAGATCTTCGCCTCGTCGGGTCTCGACGAGTACCGTATCGCCGCGCTCGTGGCCGACGGGTCCCCGATCGACGCGTTCGCCGTCGGCACCAAAGTCGTTGTCTCCCAAGATGCACCCGCCCTGGACATGGCATACAAACTGGTGGAGTACGACGGCACCGGACGGACCAAGTTCTCCAGCGGCAAGGTGATCTACCCGGGCCGCAAACAGGTGCTGCGGCGGCTGGCGGACGGCGTGTTCGCCGGCGACACGATCGCCCGGCCCGGCGAAGACTTCGACGGCGAACCGCTGCTGGTGCCCGTCATGAAGGACGGCCGGCGCCTGCCGCGGCACGATTCGAGCCTGGCGCAGTCGCGTGAGCGGGCGCGCCGGCAGATCGACCGGCTGCCGCCCGCGCTCCGCGCCCTGGACGCCGGCGAGCGGACCTACCCCGTGCAGGTCAGCCCGAGCATCACCCGCGAGCTCGACGCGTTGCGGCACGCCCGGCAGGCGCGATGACCTTAGCCTGAATCCGTGGATGGGCCGGTGATTTGATCGGCGTGTGAACAGCGAAAGCGCCTTCTGAACTGGGATAATACGAGTGCTTACGTCGTATTTGTCCAGAGTTCAAGAAGGCACTTTCGATGCACTCATCGTATACGTTCACCGCCGACTCGGCGGTCTTTGACGAGCAGAATCTGGTATCGGCGGCCGGGCTGGTGCCGGTGTTGGACCTAGCTGAGCAGGCCGGTCTTTCGGAGTTGATCGGCGAACACGTGCAGCTGCCGTCGACTCGGGTGGCGTCGGGGGCGGTGAATCCGGCCGGCAAGCTGACCTCGATCATCGCGGGCATGATGTGCGGCGCGGACAGCATCGACGATGCCGGCGTGCTGCGCGCGGGCGGCACCCCGCGGGTGTTCGACGAGGTGTATGCGCCCTCCACGTTGGGGATCTTTCTGCGCGAGTTCACTTTCGGGCACGCCAACCAACTCGCTGCGGTAGGTCGAGCCCATCTGGTGGCGCTCGCGGCGCGGGTACCGCTGTTACCCGGCATCGAGCAACGCGCTTTTGTCGACATCGACTCGCTGCTGCGCCCGGTCTACGGGAAAGCCAAGCAGGGCGCCAGCTTCGGGCACGCCAAGATCGCCAGCCGCGCGCTGCTGCGCAAAGGCCTCTCACCGCAGATCACTACCATCTCCACCGCGCAGGCCGCACCGGTGATCGCCGAGGCCAGGCTGCGCAGCGGCAAGGCCGCCTCCGGGCGCGCGGCCGCCTCCCAGATCACGGTGGCCATCGGCACCGCCCGCGCCTGCGGGGCCGCTGGGGCGATCATGGTGCGCGGCGACTCGGCGTTTGGCACCAAGAAGGTGATCACCACGTGCGTGGCCCAAGGTGCCGAATTCTCCTTGTCGATCAGCCGCAACAAACGCATCAACGCTGCGATCGCAGCCATCGACGAAGCCGCCTACACCCCGGTGCACTACCCCGGCGCGGTGACCGACCCCGACACGGGGACGCTGATCTCGGATGCCCAAGTCGCCGAAACGCCCTACACCGTGCGGTTGGGCTCTGGCCGCACGCTGACGGTGCGGCTGGTGGTGCGCCGGGTCAAAGACGCCCGCTACCCCGATGCGTTGTTTCCGGTGTGGCGCCATCACCCGTTTGTCACCAACTCCGAACTGCCGGTTACCGAGGCCGATATCACCCACCGGGGCCACGCCGTCATCGAAACCACCTTCGCCGATGTGATCGACGGCCCGCTGGCTCACATCCCTTCCGGGCTGTTCGCCGCCAACTGCGCCTGGCTGGCGGCCGCGGTGATCGCCCATAACCTGCTGCGCGCCGCAGGCACCCTCGCTGGTGGCCATCACGCCGTGGCCCGCGGCGCCACCCTGCGCCGCGACCTGGTCAACATCCCGGCCCGCTTCGCCGCCCCGGCCCGCAAACCGATGCTGCACCTGCCCGCGCACTGGCCGTGGCAAAACGGATGGAAAACGCTGTGGAACAACACCATCGGCTATAGGCCCGCGATCCCACGAGCAGGATAACTATCACATCCCCTGCCCATCTGCCCTCCCAGGCCCGACCCGAGGAACCCCGCAACAAGGAAAAGCTGGTGCAGGCCAGCGGATCACTCATACCCACAACACCCCGAACCGCCCCAACCGTGCAAAAATCAACCCCACGACACCACGAAATCACTGATCCACGGATTCAGGCTTAGGCCCGAATCTGGGGGCTAACGACCCTCGTGTACCCGCGCCCGGCGTTCATAGCGTGATGCGATGCGATCAGAACGTCTGAAATGGCTGGCTAAAGCCGAAGGTCCCTTCGCGTCGGTGTATTTCGACGACTCCCACGACACCCTGGACGCCGTCGAGGTGCAGGAGGTGCAGTGGCACGATATCCGCGCCCGGCTCGAGGGCATGGGTGCGGGCGCGGAGCTGCTGGGCATGCTCGACGGGGCCGTGCTCAACCACCGGCCCGCCGTCGGGCGGCGCGGCCGCGCGGTGATCGCGACCGCCGAGCAGGTGCTGGTCAACGAGCAGCTGGCCGCCCCGCCACCGGCCACCGTCGTCCGCCTGTCGGATTACCCCTACGTCCTGCCGTTGATCGACCTCGAGATGCGGCGCCCGACATACGTGCTCGCCACGGTCGACCACGCCGGCGCCGACGTGAGCCTGTATCAGGGGAGCGCGGTCAGCTCCAAGAGCATCGACGGTGTCGGTTACCCGGTGCACAAGCCGGTGACCGCCGGCTGGAACGGTTACGGCGACCTTCAGCACACGACCGAGGAGGCCGTGCGCATGAACTGCCGGGCCGTTGCCGACCATCTGACGCGGTTGGTGGACGAATCCCACCCCGAGGTGGTGTTCGTCAGCGGTGACGCCCGTTCGCTCGCCGAGCTGGTCCCCGCATTGCCCAAGCGGGTTGCCGACCGGGTGACGCAGTTGCACGCGGGTACCCGCAAGAGCGCTATCGGCGCGGAGGAGATCTGCGAGCTGACGGCCGCGGAGTTCGACCGGCGCCGCGGCGCCGAGATGGCCGACGTGGCCGAGCGCTTCGAAGCCGAACGCGGGCGCGACTCGGGCCTGGCGGCCGAGGGGCTGGCCGCCGTCTGCGCGGCGCTGCGCGACGGCGACGTCGACACGCTGATCGTCGGTGATCCGGGCGACGCCACCGTGGTCACCGCCGAGGCGCTGACGACCATCGCCCCCGACGCCGACGCGCTCTCCGAGCTCGGCGAGCCGGTAGTACGGGTGGCGCGGGCCGACGAGGCGTTGCCGTTCAGCGCGATCGCGGTGGGCGCCGCCGTGGTGCGCGCCGATCAACGGATCGCCCCGGCCGACGGGGTGGGTGCGGTGCTGCGCTACGCCGTCGCCGAGAGGTCCGGCCGCCGCGGCGCGTAGAGCCGCCTGATTCAGCGCCGTATTCAGCTGAGTGCCGTACCGAAGCCCCTTGTCGCTCAACGACCTTCAAATTTTCCCACGACGGCCCGCGTGCGGCGCTGCCTGGTGGCGCGCACGGGTCCCGCTGGGGGTCGTCAAGGGCTGAGTTGAGAGCGGCGGTCCCGGACAGGGGGGAGTTTCCGGGACCGCCGCGGCAAGGGGGGATTCCGGGCTGTCGACGGTTGACGGCGCACGCTCAGTTCGCCGGTGTGATGAGCCCGTAATGGCCGTCGTAGCGGTGGTACAGCACGCTGCCGCGCGCTCGTGCGGTGTCGACGAAGAACAGGAACGGCAGGCCGAGCAACCCGATCCGTTCGATCGCCTGCTCGACGGTCAGCCGCGGGGCCGGCGCGGGACTGATCGTCAGCGGAAGCTCGAATGGTGCCAGGTCGTCGGCGGACTGCGGATCGACCTGCGCCAAGCGGTATTCGGCGGTGGGGCCGCCCCGATAGAGCACGCTGTCTTGCCTGGTGCCTTTCTCGGTGAAGAGATGGAACTCGTAGTCGAGCAGTTCCATCTCGAACGCGGCCTCGTCGACGGTGCACATGGGCAGGCTGAACGACTTGTGCCGCATGACGCGCCGTTCGCTTTCGGGCCGGGGGAAGTAGTTCGGCCGGTGGGTGGGCTCGGACTGGTGCCGCCATTCGTGCGGCCCGCGGCGGGGCGTCCCTCCCCGCCTGGCCTCCCAGTGCTCGGCGCTGCGTTCCAGCCGGTGGGCCAGCCGCGCCTCGAGCCGGTCGACGGCCTCGCGCGCCGTGACCCCTTCGACCTGGGCGCGGACCAGCCGGCCGTCGACGTCCAGGTTGGCCTGCGCGATTACCCGGCGGGCGACCGCCGGGTCGCCGTGCTCGCTCAGCCGAACGTGCGCGTGCAGCACCGGCTCGTGGGTGAGCCGGCCGAGCTCACCGATCTTGGTCCGGGCGTAGTCGTCGGCGCCGGGCAGCCGGCCGTGCGTCGTGACCTCCACCTCGAAGGCGGCCGGTAAATCGGGGCGTTGTCTCATGATTCGTTGCTACGCTTTCAGGATTCGTTGCTGTAGGGCCAAAGGTCAGTGATGCAGGCGGGTGACCGGCTGATGGGTGCTGGTCTGGATGTCGGTCGACGTCAGCGCGAACAGCTGGTTCGCCAGATCCGTCAGTGCGCGGGCGATGGCGAGCTCGTCGCCGATCTTGGCCACCGGCTCGTCGAGCGGGTCGACCCGCGCCAGGCCGATGCCGACGAAGGAGGTGCCCGCCCAGGTCAGCCTCGCCTTGGCCCGGGTACGCTCCTCGTGCTCGTCGATCAGCACGTCGATGTGGCAGGTCTTGCCGCCCTCGTCGTTGGCCGTCATCCACGGTCTCCTCGCGCTCATGGCTGTTCCCGATTCGACCACCGCCACACGACGCTCAGTAGGGGCGGAAGTCCCGAGTCGCGGGGTGACATTCGGCCGGGCTCCTGCGGGGCTTAAGGCCCTACGCCCGCCGGCCGACCGTGCCGTACAAACGTCGTAGCGATTCGGCGACAAGGTCATCGATACAGGGGGATATGACCTCCATGGGATGCGCGTTCGTCGCGGCGGCCAGACAGGCACACCGATGGCTCCGCCGTCGGTCGGTGGAATCGTGTCGGCCTGGAGGGACGCCATGTCGTTGAATCTGCCCGATATGACCCAGGTCCTGCGGGAAACGACGCGCAGGGGCGTGGGCAGCCGCCGATGGCAGCGACCGCTCTACGTGGATCTGCTGCCGCCGTGCAATCACGCCTGCCCGGCCGGCGAGAACATCCAGGCCTGGCTGGCCCACGCGCACAACGGAGAATACGAAAGGGCGTGGCGGGCGCTCGTCGAGGACAATCCGCTGCCGTCGACTCACGGGCGGGCGTGCTATCACCCCTGCGAAAGCGACTGCAACCGCGCGTCACTGGATACACCTGTGGCGATCCACGCCGTCGAGCGCTTCCTGGGCGATCTCGCGGCCGAGGAAGCCTGGCGCCTGCCCGTCGCGGCACCCAGCGGTAAGGCGGTTCTGGTCGTCGGTGCGGGTCCGGGCGGGCTGGCGTGCGCCTATCACCTGGCGCGCATGGGCCACCGTGTCGAAATCCGGGATGCCGCCGAGGAGCCCGGCGGGATGATGACCTGCGGCATCCCGGCTTATCGCCTGCCCCGCGAACCGCTGCGCCGAGAGGTCGCCCGCATCACCGCGATGCCGGGGATCACCCTCACGTGCGGCCACCGCGTCGAGGATGTGGCCGGCGAGATGCGCACCGGCGGCTTCGACGCCGTCTTCGTGGCCGTCGGCGCCCAGGAGGCCAACCACCTGGACATTCCGGCGATGGACGGTAAAAAACTCACCGACGCGGTCGCCCTGCTCGGCGAGGCGAAAAAGGGTCGGCAACCCCGACTCGGCCGTGCGGTGGCGGTCATCGGTGGCGGCGATGTCGCCATGGATGCCGCTCGCACCGCCCGGCGGCTCGGGGCACGCGACGCGGTGCTGGTGTACCGCCGCGACGAGCCCCATCTCACCGCGTCGCCCGGCGACGCCCGCGAGGCGTTCGCGGAGGGCGTGAAGATCAAGTGGCTGAGCACCGTCGAACAGTTCGGCGCCGCGGGGATTCTGATCGAAAAGGTCGCGATGAACAGCGACGGCAGCCTTACCCGGACCGGCGAAACCGAGCGCCTTGCCGCCGATTCGGTCGTGCTGGCCATCGGCCAGCACAGCGATCTGTCCTTGTTGCGCGGCGCGGCCGGTGTCCGGATCACACCGGACGATGTGGTGCAGGTGGACGAGGTGTTGATGACCGGCCACCCGGGGATCTTCGCCGGCGGGGACTGCATCGGCGGCCCCCGGACCATGACCGCGGCCGTCGGGCACGGCAAGCTGGCGGCACGCGCCATGGACGCCTGGATGAGAGGCGAAACCTACCAGCACCCGCCGTCGCACCCGCTGGTCACCTTCGACATGCTGCATCTGTTCGACTATCTGGACGCGCCGCGCAGCCAACAGCCCGAGGTCCCGCCCGCGCAGCGCGGCGGGTTCGGCGAAATCGTGGCGGGTCTGGATGAAACGCAGGCGCGCTATGAGGCACAACGCTGCCTGTCGTGCGGCAACTGCTTCGAATGCGACAACTGCTACGCGGCCTGCCCCGAACAGGCGATCACCCGCCTGGGCCCCGGGCGCGGCTACAGCGTTGACCTGGACCTGTGTACCGGCTGCGCAACGTGTTTCGAGCAGTGCCCGTGCCACGCCATCGAGATGGTGCCCGAGCCGCCCGCGCCTCCGGGAAGTCACGACGAGGCGTTGACGCCGAGCAGTTTCAAGGTACGGAGATAGGCGCATGCAGAAACGCGAGGCACCGCAAGGGGCCGATGCGACGGAACGCGACGATACCGTCGACGGCAACACCGCCGTGGCGCACATCGCCTATCGGGTCAACGAGGTCTGCGCCATCTACCCGATCACCCCGTCGTCGCCGATGGCCGAACTGGCCGATGCCTGGTCGGATCGGGGTTTGCGCAACATCTGGGGCGGCATCCCGGTCGTGCAGGAGATGCAGTCGGAGGGCGGCGCCGCGGGCTGTGTGCACGGCTCGCTGCAAAGCGGTGCCCTGACGACGACTTTCACCGCCTCGCAAGGCCTGATGCTGATGCTGCCCAACATGTACAAGATCGCCGGCGAGCTGACCTCGACGGTTTTTCACGTGGCTGCGCGTGCGCTGGCCGCCGGGGCCTCCTCGATCTTCGGCGACCATCAAGACGTCATGGCCGCGCGGGTCACCGGCTTCGGGATTCTCGGCGCCGCCTCGGTGCAGGAAGCCCATGACCTCGCGCTGGTGGCGCAGGCCGCCACGCTCGCGGCGCGCGTGCCACTGATCCACTTCACCGACGGCTTTCGCACCTCGCACGAGTACAACAAGATTGCGCTGCTCCCCGACGCCCAGATCTCCGCCATGATCGATGACGATGTGGTGCGCGCCCACCGCGAGCGCGGCCTGAGCCCGGAACGCCCGGTCATCAGGGGGACCTGGCAGAACCCGGATACCTATTTCCAGACACGCGAGGCGGTGAACCCCTTCTACGCCCGCCTGCCTGCGATCGTGCAGTCGAACATGGACCGGCTCGCGGCTCTGTGCGGCCGGCGTTATTCGCTGTTTCGCTATGACGGCCCGCACGACGCCGAGCGCGTGGTCATCAGCATGGGCTCGGCCGCCGAAGTCGTGCGCGAGACCGCGCGCTGGCTCAATCGCCGTGGCGAGAAGGTGGGTGCGCTGCAGGCCTTGCTGTATCGGCCGTTCTCCGCCGAGCACTTCCTGGAGGCGCTGCCGCAGACTGTGCGCTCGATCGCGGTGCTCGACCGGACGAAGGAGCCCGGCGCACCGATGGAACCGCTGCACGCCGACGTCGTGGCAGTGCTGAGCGACGCTGTCGCCGAGGACCGGCTCACGCGGATGCCGCGGGTGATCGGTGGCCGATACGGACTGTCCTCCAAGGATTTCCACCCCGGGATGGCCAAGGCGGTGTTCGACGAACTGGCCAAGCCGGTGCCCCACAACCATTTCACGGTCGGGATCATCGACGATGTCGGCCACACCAGCCTCGACTACGACCGGACGCTGGACATCGAGCCCGACGACACGGTGCGCTGCCTGTTTTTCGGGCTCGGGGCCGACGGGACGGTCGGCGCCAACAAGAACAGCGTCAAGATTCTCAGCCGGGCGCCGGAACGTTACGCCCAGGCCTATTTCGAATACGATTCCCACAAATCGGGCGCCGAGACGGCATCGCACCTTCGCTTCGGGACGCAGCCGATCACGGCGCCCTACCTGATCCGCCACGCCGACTTCGTGGCCTGCCACAAATTCAGCTTTCTGACCAAGCGCGACGTCCTCGGCGCGGCTGTCCCGGGAGCGACGTTCCTGCTCAACAGTCCCTACGGACCCGACGACGTCTGGGATCGGCTTCCACATCAGGTCCAAAGGCAGGTCATCGACAAGAAGCTGCGCTTCTACGTCATCGACGCCTCGGCCGTGGCGTTACGGATCGGGCTGGGACCACGGGTGAACACCATCCTGCAGACCTGCTTTTTCCACCTGGCCCAGGTGTTGCCGTCCGCGGAGGCCACCGCCGAAGTCAAACACTTCATCGAGAAGAGCTACGCAGGCAAGGGCGAAGCGGTGGTGCAGCTCAACTTCGCCGCGGTCGACGCGGCGCTCGACGCCCTGCACGAGGTGCACGTGCCCGAGATGCCCACCGGCAGCGACGAAATGCCGCCGATCGTCGCGCCCGACGCGCCGGAGTTCGTGCGGCGGGTCACCGCGGAGATCATGGCCGGGCGCGGCGATGACATCCCCGTCAGCCGGTTGCCGGCGGACGGCACCTTCCCGGTGGGCACGACGCGATACGAGAAGCGCAACATCGCCGTGCAGGTGCCGATCTGGGATCCGGCGCTGTGCATCCAGTGCGGCCAGTGCAGCATCGTCTGCCCGCACAGCGTGATCCGCGTGAAGACGTACAACGCGAACAACCTGACCGGCGCGCCGGAGGACTTTCCGTCGGCGCCGGTCAACGCCCGCGGCTATCCGGACGCGCGCTTCACCCTGCAGATCTACGTCGAGGACTGCACCGGCTGCGGTGTCTGCGTGGAGAACTGCCCGGCCTACAGCCAAGGGGGCGACGACCGGCGCGCCATCAACATGGGCGACAAGCTGCCGATCCTGCAGCAGGAACGCGACAACATCGCCTTCTTCGAGACACTGCCGACACCCGACCGCCAGCAGGTGAACTTCGCCAATGTGCGCGGCGTGCAGCTCCTGGAGCCACTGTTCGAGTTCTGCGGCGCCTGTGCCGGATGCGGCGAAACCCCATATCTGAAACTGATCTCACAGCTTTTCGGTGACCGGCTGCAGATCGCCAACGCGACGGGTTGTTCATCGATCTACGCGGGTAACACCCCCACCCATGCCTGGAAGGCCAACGCCGACGGGCGCGGCGCGGCATGGTCCAACTCGCTCTTCGAGGACAATGCCGAATTCGGTCTGGGCTACCGGCTGGCGATCGACGAGCAGACCAGCCTGGCCCGCGACCTGCTCGGCCGGCTCGCGCCCCGGGTCGGCGCGGATCTGGTCGGGGCGCTGCTGGACGCCACCCAGCGCACCGAGTCCGAGTTCGCCGCGCAGCGCACCCGCGTGGCGGCCCTGAAGGCCGAGTTGGCGCCGATCGGGTCGCGTGATGCGCAGATGCTGCTGACCCTCGCCGACTTCCTGGTGCGTCGCAGCGTATGGATCGTCGGCGGTGACGGCTGGGCCTATGACATCGGCTACGGCGGCCTCGACCACGTGCTGGCCCAGGGCAGCGACGTCAACGTCCTCGTCCTCGACACCGAGGTCTACTCGAACACCGGAGGTCAGGCTTCCAAGGCGACCCCCCTGGGCGCCTCGGCGAAATTCGCGGCGGCGGGAAAGCGCGTACCACGCAAAGACCTTGCCATGCAAGCGATCTCCTACGGCAACGTATACGTGGCTCAGATCGCGCTGGGCGCCAACTCCGAACAGGCGTTGATTGCGCTGCGCGAAGCCGAGGCATTCGACGGTCCGTCCATCGTGCTGGCGTACTCGCAGTGCATCGCCCACGGCATCGACATGCGCACCGGCATGAAGGAGCAAGCCCGTGCGGTGGCCAGCGGCCACTGGCCCCTGTTCCGGTTCGACCCGACGATGCGCAAGAAGGGCCTGAACCCGTTCCGGCTGGACTCCCCCCGCCCGCGGATTCCGCTGCGCGACTACGCCTACCGTGAGCTTCGCTACAAGACACTGACCAGAACCCACCCCGAGGCGGCGGCAGAGATGCTGCGCCAGGCCCAAGCGGCCGCCGATGAGCGATACCGGATTTACGAAGACCTCGCGGCGCGCGACGGCAGCCGCTTTCTGCCGCACTGGCAAGACGTCACCGAACGACCGGACTGACTCACGTGGACCTGCGAACGCGGTATCTCGGGCTCGACCTCGACCACCCGATCGTCGCCTCCGCGTCTCCGCTGACCGCCGGCCTGGACGGCATCCTGCGTCTGGCCGATGCCGGCGCCGCGGCGATCGTGATGGCCTCGATCTATCAAGAACAGATCCTCGCCGAGGAGCTGGCGCAGGCGGCGCTGCTCGAACAGGGCAGCGAGACCCAGCCGGAGGCCGCCGGGTACTTTCCCGAGATCCCCGCGGACCGGGGCGTGCTCGAGGGCTGGCTGCGGACGCTTCGGACGGCAGCGCGGCGCGCAGGCGTGCCCATCATCGCGAGCCTGAACGCCAGGTCCAATTCGGGCTGGGTCGACGTCGCGCGTCGATTGCAGGACGCCGGCGCCAGCGCGGTCGAGCTCAACATCTATCGGGTACCCGCCGACCCGGCCGAAACCGGCGCGGCGCTCGAAGACAGCTACGCCGAAATTCTGCGGGCGGTCAAGGACGCCGTCAGCGTTCCCGTCGCGGTCAAAATCTCCCCGTTCTTCAGTTCACCCGCACACATGGCGACCCAACTGGTGAACAGCGGAGCCGACGGCCTGGTGCTGTTCAACAGGTTCTACGGCCCCGACATCGACCTCGAATGCCTGAAACCGAAATCCGATCTTCAGCTCAGCACACCCTATGACATCCGGCTGCCGCTCATGTGGATCGCGTTGCTCTCGCCGGTATTGGACGCCTCGGTTGCGGCAAGCACCGGCGTGTGGACACCGGATGAAGTCGTCAAGTATCTCCTGGCCGGCGCCGACGTGACGATGACGACCTCGGCCCTGCTCGCCCACGGCCCCGAACATGTCACCACGCTGGTGGACGGCCTGCGCGACTGGATGCACAACCGGGGATTCGAGTCCGTCGCCGCCCTCAAGGGCCGGCTGGCCGCGGGCCAAAATCCTGCCGACACAGCCGAACTCATGCGCGCCCAGTATCACGACATCCTGACCACCAACTACACGAATATCGGGCGATGACGGTCCACGGCGCCTGGTCGGCGGGCCACGCGCCCGGTTACAGCCCCTGTGCGGCAGGGGGCCGCACGTAGCGCGCCCAGGTCAGCAACGCGGCTCCGACATAGCACACCAGAAAGCTGACGAATGCCGGTGTCTCGGTGTGGGCGCTCAGATAGGACTGCCGCAGCACCAAATTGGTCACCGTCGCGCCGAGTGCCCCGAGCGCACCGGCCAGCCCGAGAACCGAACCCGACATGGCGCTCTGCTGGTGCCGGCGTTGCTCCTCGCTGACATCCAGTGTGCAGCAACGCGCCGCGAAGACCGTCGGGATCAGCTTGGACACCGATCCCTTGCCCACGCCGCAAAAGATGAACAGCGCGATGAAGCCGGCGATGTAGCCGGCCATCGTCAGGATCGTCTTGGGGCCTCCGGGCCCGCCGATCACGTCTTGGCGGCTGCTGACGCCGACCAGGAAGCCGCCGGCCGCGATCATGCCGGCAAGAGCGGCCAGGGTGACGCGTCCGCCCCCGAGGCGATCGCTCAACCAGCCCCCGATCACGCGTGCGACCGACCCCAGCAGTGGCCCCACGAAGGCGACCTCGGCGGCGTGCAACGATGCCTGCGCATGGCTTTGCCCGCGGGCCAACAAGTTCAGATGTATCACCTGGCCGAAGGCGAAGGCAAAACCCAGGAATGAGCCGGAGACCGTCACGTATAGCAACAAGATCCCCCACGTGTCGGGCACCGCGAGAGCGCACCGCAGGTCGGCCACCCGGATGGGCTGGGAGAAGTTGTCCATGAACAGCGCCGCGCCGGCACCGACGACGGCCAGCAGCACCAGATAGATCGCGCACACCCAGTACGGTTCCCGGTGACCGGCGGCCGCCAGCACCACCAGTCCGACCACCTGGATAGACGCCACCCCCAGGTTGGCTATCCCCCCGGTGAGACCCAGCGCCAAACCCTTGAGGCGCTGCGGGTAGAGCACTTCGGCGTTGGCCAGCGCTGCCGCATAATTGCCGCCACCCAATCCGGTCAACCCCGCGCACACCAGGTACGGCCACAACGACACGCCGGGGTTGGCCAAGAGCACCATGGCCCCGCTCGTGGGGATCAGCAGTATCAGCGACGAGAACGTCGCCCAGTTGCGGGCGCCGAACCTGGTGGTGGCCATCGTGTAGGGGATGCGCACGACCGCACCGACCAGGGCGGCGGTGGCGCCCACCAGCAACTTGTCGCTTGGTGTGAAGCCGTAGACGGCCTGCGGCATGAACAGCACCATCACCGACCACAGGTACCAGATCGAAAAGGCGACATGGGCGGTCGCGGTCGACCAGATCAGGTTGCCACGGGCGATGGCGTGGTTACCCGTGCGCCAGGCCGTGGCGTCTTCCGGGTCCCAATCCACGATGTGATGCGTATCCGCCATCCGGCCCACCTTTCACAGCGGGTTTCGGCCGCGCAGCCGTCACGCCGCTGACTTCGGACGCCATTGCGCGGCAACACATCCAGCGCTCACCGCCGCAGTCCGTGCGGTACCCGCTCACGAAGCGTGCAGGCCGCATTCGACCTTCGCGTGTCCCGGCCAGCGCCCACTGCGCGGGTCGGCGCCCGGCGCCGGCTTCGCGGTGCACGGCGCGCATCCGATGGAGGGGTAACCCTCCTCCACAAGCGGGTTCACCAGCACATTGTGCTCGGCGATGTAGTCGGTCATGTCCTGGTCGGACCACGCGGCCAACGGGTTGACCTTCACGAGTTCGAACTTCTCGTCGAAACTGATCAACGGCGCGCCGGCGCGTGTCGGCGCGTCGACGCGGCGCAGTCCGGTCACCCACGCCGAATACCCGTGCAACACTTTGGTCAGCGGGACGACCTTGCGCAGCCGGCAACATTCGTCGGGGTCGCGGGCAAACAGATCCTTGCCCAAGAGGGCGTCCTGCTCGGCTACCGTGTGCTCCGGTGTCACGTTGAGCAACCGGATGTCGTACGTGGTCTCAACCGCGTCGCGGGTGCCGATGGTCTCGGGGAAGTGATACCCGGTATCCAGGAACAACACCTGCACACCCGGTCGCACCTTGGCGGCCAGGTCGATCAGCACCGCGTCCTGCATGTTGGACGCCACCACATAGCCGTCGGGGCCGAAGGTTGCATCCGTCCAGCGCAACAGCTCGGTCGCCCCGGCGTCCTGCAACTCCGACGCGCCGCGCGCGGCTAACTCGCGTAATTCGGTCTCGGTAAAGCGGCGCGCGAGCCCTTTCGTGCGCACCTCGGGCGGCGCCTGCTGTGAACTGTTCATCGCCATGCCTCCTCCGGCGTCTGCTCTCGTCTCCCCCGGGGATAATCGGATCACTCGACCGGAGTCCGCGGTAGGGACCGAAGTCCCTTCCCTCCGCCACCCCGACCCGGGTCAACCTTCAACGGCGCGCCGGGCGCGGGACACGCTCTTCTCGATCAACCGGTCGACCGCACCGAAATAGGTGGGCGACGGGGCCTTGCCCGCCAGTTCGGCGATGGCGCGTTGTTCGCCCAGAACGTCCGTGGCCCTGAGGTTCTCGTCCATGCGGATGGTGTGTACGTCGAGTCCGGACAGCAGCTCGGTGCATTGCGAGCCCGCGACGACGGTGCGGCGGGCCAACGTGCGCAGCGTGTCCCATTCGGCATGCCATGCGCCGTCGGGCCGCTCGTCGTGGGCCAGCGCGGCGGCGGTGTGCAGGGTCGCCGCCAGCTGCGGTGCGGTGATGGCGGTCCGCCGGATCAGGATGGACAGCACCGGGTTTCGCTTGTGCGGCATCGAGGACGATCCCCCGCGGTGCTCGCCCGCCGGCTCGGCGAGCTCGCCGATCTCCGGTCGCGCCAGGGTGACGACGTCCGAGGCGACGCGGCCCCAGCAGTCGGTGCACGCCAGCAAAGCGTCGGCGGCCGCGGTGACCGGTGCCCGCGTCGTGTGCCACGGCGACCGGATGTCCAAGCCCAATGTGGTTGCGGCGCTTCGGACCAGGCGGTCGGACAGCTCGGCCGGATCCGTCGTGTCGGTGAGCAGCGTCGCCAGTTCCGTGGTGGCCGCCCGGGTGCCCGCGGCGCCGCCGATCTGGATCGGGGTGACCAGCGCGCCCAGCCGTTCGAGGGCGTCGACGACCCCGTCCAGCCAGCCGGCCGCCTTGGCGCCGAACGTGGTGGGCGCCGCGGGCTGGCTCAGGGTGCGGGCCACCATGGGGGTGGCCCGGTGGGCGTCCGCCAGCGCACACAACGTCGCGGCCTGGTGTTTCAGCTGCGATACGACCTCGGCCACGACGGCGCGGACGGCCAGCATCAGGCCGGTGTCCAGGACGTCCTGGCTGGTGAGCCCGCGGTGGATCCAGGCCGCGACCACCGGGTCCGCCCGCCGGCGCAGCAGCCCGACCAGGCCGATGACGGGGTTGCCGCCGTCTTCGGCGCCGACCGCGAGCGACTCGGGGTCGCCGGGCGCCAGCAGGCCGGACAGGTCGGCGGCGGCGCATTCGGGGGGCGCCAGGGCGGCGGCGGCCAGGGCGTGCAGCCAGGCCGCTTCGACCGCGACCATCGACCGCAGCAGGGCATCGTCGCTCAGGTGTTCACCGGCGCGGTGGTCGCCCGGCCACAGCAGGTTGGTCATCGCCGGCCGTCGCGGTAGGTCAGGAACACCGTCTCGTCCGGTCCCTGCAGGTGAATGTCGAAGCGGTACCCCGTCGTGCCCGTTGAATCGTCCTCGGCGGCACAGACCAGGGTCGCGCGCCGCCCGGCGTCCACGGCCGCCAGCAGCGGGTCGTCGCCCGGCCCGGCGCCGGGCAGGTAGGCGCGGGTGAACAACCGGTCCGGCAGTCCGCGTGCGAACATCACGAGGGCGAAAAAGGGGGCCCGCCCCGGGCCCGGCGGGCCGGGGGTCAGGGTGGTGAACGAGTAGCGTCCGGCCGCATCCGTCGCGCAACGTCCCCAGCCGGTGAACTCCGGCCGGTCGCGGCGCAGCGACCCGTCCCGTCGCGGGATGCGGCCGTCGGGGCCGGGCTGCCAGAGTTCGACCACCGCGTCGGGGACGGCGCCGCCGGCGCCGTCGTACACGGTGCCGTGCAGCCATACGGCCTGCGGGTGGCGCTCATCGACCAGACTGCGGTCACCGGGGTAGGACAACCCGAGGTGCAGGAAGGGGCCCGCCGTTTGCCCTGGCGTACAGCCGGGTTCAGCCATCGTCGGTCCAGGTTCGGGCGCCGCCGGCCAGCACGATGTCCCAGCGGTAGCCGGTCGCGTACTCCGGTTCGGTGAGGTCGTGGTCGTAGCCGGCGATCAGCCGCCGGCGCGCGGCCGGTTCGATGACGGACCCGAGAATCGGGTCGAGGGCGCACAGCGGGTCGCCCGGGAAGTACATCTGGGTGACCAGGCGCTGCGGGAAGACGGTGCCGAACACCGAGAAGTGGATGTGGGCCGGGCGCCACGCGTTGTGGTGGTTGCGCCACGGGTAGGGGCCGGGTTTGACGGTCAGGAACCGGTAGGTCCCGTCCGCGCGGGTCAGGCAGCGGCCGGCGCCGGTGAAGCTGGGGTCGAGGGGGGCCGGGTGGCGGTCGCGCTGGTGGCGGTAGCGGCCGGCGGCGTTGGCCTGCCAGATCTCGATCAGCTGACCCGCCACCGGCCGGCCCGCCCCGTCGAGCAGCCGACCGGCCACGACGATGCGCTCCCCGATCGGCTCACCGGCATGGCCGGACGTCAGGTCGGCGTCGGCGGGATCGACGTCCCGCTCGCCGAAACACGGGGCCCCCCGTTCGGCGCCCTCGGGGTCGACGGCGAGCGGGGGCCGCTGCGGGTGGCGCAGCGCCGTGCCGCGGTAGGGCGGGTAGTCGAGCAGCGGCCGCGCGTCCCGCGCGGCCGCCCGGTGCTCGGCGGCGATGCCGGCCATCTCCGCCGTGATGTCGTCCTGCGAGGCGAGACGCTCGGCGCTCATGAGCCGTGAGGCTACTCCCGCCCGCCGCGGTGACAACCGTCCGCCGAGATAGGGCCTTGCGGCCCTTATCGGATCCGGCCCCGCCACGGCAATCTTGTGCGACAAGCTCGAGACGAGGTGACAACGATGAACGCAACACTGGTCCGCCCAGACGGATTCACCGCAACCGAACTGACCCGCGCCGAGGCGATGCGCCTGCTGGCGAGCGTCAGCTACGGGCGCGTGGTGCTCAGCGTGGACGCACTGCCGGCGATCCGCGCGGTCAACCATCTCGTCGACGAGGGCCGGATCATCCTGCGCACCCGGTTGACCGCCCCCGCCTCCGGCGCCCGGCGCGCCAACGCGCATTCGGGTCTGGTCGTGGCCTACGAAGCCGACGACCTGGACCCGGACCGGCACACGGGCTGGAGCGTCGTGGTCACCGGCATGGCGAAGACGCTCAGCGATCCCGGCGAAGTCGCCCGCTACGAGCACCTGCTGCGTCCGTGGGTCAACGGGGCCGACACCGTCGTCGCGATCGAACCGCAGATCGTCACCGGCGTCCGCCTCGCGTGCGACGGCAACTGACCGGCGCGTACCGCTACAGGGCGCGGACCAGCGCCGCCCGCCCCTTGGTCCGCAGCCGGTGCAGGGCAGAACCGCGGTAGCGCTGCATCATGGCGGCCATCTTGTCGCCGAGTTCCTCGAGTTCGGCGTCGGTGAGCTCGACCTCGGGGGGAGCCGGGATCAGGTCGCGCTCCTCCTCGTCGGCGTGCGCCTCCAGGACGGTCTTGAACGAGTTCCACTCCTGCTCGTACCCGGGCGCGCTCTGCGGGGTCTTCAGCAGCACGGACAGCTGGTCGACCACCTGGCGATGTTCGGCGTGGGCGATCGCGATCAACCTGGCGGCATCCTTGAGCGCCGGGTAGTACAGGTCGTCCTCGATGCGGAAATGGATGTCGAGCTCGATCAGCATGTCGTCGAAAAGATCGTGCCGCTCTTGAGAATTCACCGGCGACCGGCTGATCTTGCCGCCCAGCCCCTTGAGGACGGTGTGATGCTCCTTCAACACGTCGTAGGCGTTCACTTTGCTCCTCCCTCTCGAATCCCCGTCGCCCGGCCGACGGCGGGCGTTGCCTCGCCGCGGACCTCGACCGTTCCGTCGACCAACCGGGCCTCGTAGCACGGCAACGGGGCCGCCGACGGGCCCCGCAGCACCTCACCGGACTCGGCCGAGAACCACGAGCCGTGCCAGGGGCACACGAGCCGGCCCCGGTCGACCCAGCCGTCGGCCATCGGAGCCGCCAGGTGCGGGCAGAACTCGCCGAACGCCGCGACCTCGTCGGGGCCGGTCCGGCACACCACCAGCCCCACCCCGTCGACCTCCACCCGCACCGGTTTCCCGTTCAGCGATTCGGCGGGCAGCACCGGTGTCCACTCCGTGGTGCGCAGCCGCTCGCCGGCGCGGTCGATTCCGATCCCGGACTCGAACACCAGGGCCCCGCCGAGGTAGCTGCCGGCGACGGTGATGCCGTAACCCAGTGCCGTCAGGGCGATTCCGCGGTAGTGACGGCCCCGGCGGCGGTCCCACCAGGACTGCGCGTACAGCGCGGTCGCGGCCAGGTTCACCAGGCCGTGTACCAGCCCCACCCGGCGGTCCTCCTCGTGGGTGTGCTGCCAGTCGGTGACGCCGGTGACGGCCGACCCGACGCTGGCCAGGATGCCCACGCCCAGCGCGCGGCCCGCCAACCGCGCGGCGTCGCGGACCTCGGTGGACTGCTGCCCCGGCAGCAGACTGAGCGCGTCCAGGGCGACGGTCGTGCCGAGCGCCCCGCTGGTCAGCGACGCCAACGGCGGGTGCACCGGGTGCCCCAGCCACACGCCGTGCAGCGCGTTCGTGACCCCGTTGCGCGCCCCGCCCAGCCCGTTGTAGGCGAAGCTGAGCAGGTGCTCCAGCCGGTAGCTCGGCCGGTCCAGCCATTCCTGGCGCCCGATCGCGGACAGGGCCCGTTCTCCGAGTCCCTGCAACCGGGCACTTCGTGTCCGACCAGCCATGCCACCAGCCCTTCCCCGCCGAGAGACAGACGACGCCGCGCGGGGCAGCACCCGACGATTACCTCGCGGTTACTTTCTGCTCACACCCCTGACAGCCCTGACGTGACCACAGTAACGTCGGCCGCCCGTCTCGATCCTTGTCAACCACCTGTGAATTAGCCCAAATCATTCTTGTAAAAACCTGGCCACGCCGGATCGCGGCGATTGACCAGGACCGCGGGCTGCGGGATTCTACTGAGCGGAAGCTGTTTCTGTAGTACAGACAAGGGAGGGCGCCGTGGCGGACCATCGCGCCCTCGACGGCATCTGTGAAAACGTGCGCCGCGGCATGATCCCCGCCCACATCTACAACGACGCCGACCTGTTCGCGCTGGAGAAGGAGCGGCTGTTCGGCCGCGCATGGGTCTTTGTCGGGCACGAGTCGGAGATCCCCCAGGACGGCGACTACGTGGTGCGCCGGGCGCTCGACGACTCCTTCATCATCGCGCGCGGTTCGGACGGCGAGGTGCGCGCCATGTTCAACATGTGCCTGCACCGTGGCATGCAGGTGTGCCGGGCGGAGATGGGCAACGCCTCCAATTTCCGTTGCCCCTACCACGGCTGGTCCTACCGCAACGACGGCCGGCTCACGGGCCTGCCGTTTCACCAGGAGGCCTACGGCGGCGACGACGGCTTCCCGCGAAGCGGCCAAACCCTGCTGCCGGCACCGCGTTTCGCGAGCTACAACGGATTGTTGTTCATCAGTTTGGACCCGCGCGCCGAACCGCTCGAGGACTTCCTCGGCGACTTCAGGTTCTATCTGGACTTCTACACCCGACAGAGCACCGGCGGCGTGGAGCTGCGGGGGCCGCAGCGCTGGCGGATCAAGGCGAACTGGAAGATCGGCGCCGAGAACTTCGCCGGCGACATGTACCACACGCCGCACACGCACGCCTCGATCGTCGACATCGGCCTGTTCCGGGAGCCGCGGGCCCAGAAGCGCAAGGACGGCGCCACCTACTGGGCGCACCGCGGCGGCGGGACCACCTACAAGCTGCCGCCCGGCGGGTTCGAGCAACGGATGCGCTACGTCGGCTACCCCGACGAGATGATCGCGCGGATCAAAGAGGTCTGGTCGCCGCGCCAGCAGCGGGTCGTCGGGGAGGACGGTTTCATGTTCTCGGCGGCCACCTGCTTTCCCAACCTCAGCTTCGTGCACAACTGGCCGAAACTGCCCGGCGGCGACCCCGGGAAAGAGAACGTCCTGCCCTTCATCTCGATCCGGCTGTGGCAGCCTCTCAGCGCGGACGAGACGGAGGTGTGTTCGTGGTTCGCGGTGGACTCCGCCGCTCCCCCGCGGTACAAGCGGGACTCCTACCAGGCGTACCTCATGTGCTTCGGCTCCACCGGCATGTTCGAGCAGGACGACGTGGAGAACTGGGTGTCGCTGACCACCACCGCCGGCGGCGCCATGGCGCGCCGGCTGCTGCTCAACAGCCGGATGGGCCTGCTGCCCGACGACCGCCCCGTCGTCGAGGCGCTGGACGCGGCGTCCTTCCACGGGCCCGGCCGCGCGCAGGTCGGCTACAACGAGCACAACCAGCGGGCACTGCTGAACCTGTGGGCGGACTACCTGCAATGAGAAAAGCACTGTCCTTCAATGATGTTCGGCACCTGCAGGCGCACCAATTTCTCGTCGACGAGGCCTACCTGCTGGACGCCCAGGACTACGAGGCGTGGCTGGACACGCTGACCGAGGACATCCGCTACGTGATGCCGGTCCGGGTCACCACCGCCCGCGGCGCCGGGTTCGACACGTCACCGGGAATGGCGCACTTCGACGAGGACAAGTACTCGCTGAGCCAGCGCGTCGCACGCTTCGCCACCGAGCACGCCTGGACCGAGGATCCGCCGTCGCGGCTGCGGCATTTCGTCACCAATGTGCGCACGTTTGTCGAAGACGACGCGCACCTGGCCGTGGAATCGGCCGAACTGCTGTTTCGCAGCCGCGGCGACGTCAACGAGAGCGCCCTGGTGTCCTGTGGGCGAGAGGACCTGCTGCGGCGGTGCGGTGATCGGTGGAAACTGGCGCGCCGCACCATCCTTGTCGACGAGTCCGTCTTGCGGATGCAGAATCTGGCGGTGTTCCTGTGAGCGAAACAATCACTGTTGCAAACGAATTCGCCGAAGTCGAGGTGCGGCGGGTGGACACCCGCAACGGGTCGCGGCTGCTGATCGGCTCTCCGCGAACCGGGCGCTCGATCAGCCTGGACGCGCTGGAGCTCGAGGCTCTGACCCGGCAGAACGCCCGCACGCTCGCGGCCATGGTCGGCAACTCCGGCGGCCCGCTGCTACCGGACGAGGAGGGCAGCGAACCATGAGCGACTGGCTGGCGGGCAAACGCGCCCTGATCGTGGGCGCCGGATCGGGGATCGGCCGCGCCGTCGTCGACGCCTTCCGCGCCGAGGGCGCGAAAGTCGCCGTACTGGAACGTGATCGGGACAAGTGCAACACGTTGCGCGAGCAGTTCCCCGAGATGCCGGTGGTGGAGGGCGACGCCGTCACCCGCGAGGCCAACGAGCGCGCCGTCGGTGTCGCCGTCGACACCTTCGGCGGGCTGGACACCCTGGTCAACTGCGTCGGTGTCTTCGACTTCTACCAGGGCGTCTGCGACGTCGACGCCGACCACCTCTCCGGCGCGTTCGACGAGATGTTCCGGACCAACGTGCTCAGCCACCTGCAGTCGGTCAAGGCCGCGGTCGCCGCGCTGCGCGCCGGAACGGGATCCTCGATCGTCCTGACGGGGTCCGCGTCGTCGTTCTATCCCGGGCGGGGCGGCGTGCTCTACGTGTCGTCGAAGTTCGCCGTGCGGGGCCTGGTGACCGCGCTCGCGCACGAACTGGCGCCACAGGTCCGCGTCAACGGGGTGGCACCGGGCGGCACGCTGAACACCGACCTGCGCGGCCCGGCGAGCCTGGGCCTGGACGGCGTCCGCCTCGACGACAGTCCCGGCCGGGCGGCCGACCTGGCGGCGCGCACTCCCCTGCGCGTCGCCCTCGACGCCGCCGACCACGCCTGGAGTTTCGTGTTCCTCGCCTCCGACCGGTCCCGCGGCCTCACCGGCGAAACCATCCGGCCCGACGGCGGATTCGGCATTGGCGGCCGCGGCGATGCTTGACGAGCAGCGGGCCCTGGTCGCGCAGGCCTGCCGGGTGGCCGCGGCGCGCGGCCTGGCCGAGGGGATGCTCGGCCACCTGAGCCTGCGGGTCGACGACGAGCACCTGCTCCTCCGCTGCCGCGGCGACGCCGACACCGGGGTCGCGTTCACCCGGCCGGCCGACATCCGGCTCGTCGGGTTCGACGGCAGCGCCGGGGCCGAGGGCGAGCTCGACGGGTACCGCGTCCCCAACGAACTGCCCATCCACGTCGAGACCCTGCTGGCCGATCCGCGGCACCGGGCCGTCGCCCACGTGCACCCGCCGGCCGTGGTCGCCGCGGACCTCGCCGGCATCACGCTGAGACCGATCTACGGGGCCTTCGACATCCCCGGCGCCCGGCTGGCCCGCGGCGGCGTGCCGGTCTACGAGCGCGCCGTGCTGATCCGGAATGCCCGGCTGGGCAAGGAGATGGTGGCGGCGATGCGCGGCCGGCCGGTGGTGGTCCTGCGCGGACACGGCATCACCAGCGCCGCGGGCACCGTCCAGCAGGCCGTGCTGCAGGCGATCAGCCTCGACGCGCTCGCCCGCATGTCGCTGCGGGTGCGCGCGGCGGGCGGCACCCCGCGCGACATCGACGAGCGCGACTGGGACGAGCTGCCGGACCTGGGGCCCGGCTTCAACACCGAGGCCGCCTGGCGGCATGAGGTCGCCCGGTTGGGCCCCGGCCCGCCGTAGCGACCTGGAAACGATTGGCGACGGCCGACTTTCGCGACGGCGACGGACGGCGACTCAGCCGAGCCGGTCGCCGATCTCCTCGGCGCCCTTGGCCAGCGCGGCGGCCACCGCCGGATACCGGGCGCTGTCGAGGCGGTGCTGCGGTGCGGCGGCGTTGAGGGCGAGCCGCAGGCCCGGCGCCCGGGTCGGGATGGGCACCGCGACCGAGGCGACCCCCTCCTCGCTCTCCTCGCGGTTGACCGCATACCCGCGGTCGCGGATGCGCGACAGCTCGGCCTCCAATTCGGCGCGGTCGCCGATCGAGCGGGAGGTGATGCGCTCCAAGCGTTCCCGCGGCAGCAGTTGACGCAGTTCGGGCTGCGGCAACTGCGCCAGCATGGCCTTGCCCGTCGAGGTGCAGTGCGCCGGCATCGTCCGTCCCAGCCGGGAGGCCACCCGGACCGCGGCCGGGCCCTCGACCGCCGCGACGAAGCGGACGGCGGCGCCGTCCAGCATGCCGACGTGAATCGTCTCGCCCAGTTGGTCGCTGAGGCCGCGCATGATCGGGGTGGCGGCGCCCTGGATGTCGATGCGGCCGAAGATCGCGAACGCCACACCGGTCAGCGAGGGACCCGGCAGGTAGGCCTTGGTCGCCGGGTCCTGCCGGACGAACCCCCGGTAGGCCAGCATCGCCAGCAGTCGGTGGGCGGTCGACGACGCCACGCCCAGATACCGGGTGGCCTCGCTCAGCCGGATCTGCGGCCGCTCACCCAGCAGCAGCAGCAGTTTGAGCGCGTTGTCGACCGACTCGATCGGATACTGCGGCACAAGGGAATCGGCCGCCGCTCCACCGGCCCGGACACGCTTGTGCTGCATGCGTCCACGGTAGTCGGTACGCCCCGCCACAGAAGCCCCAACCGCCGCACCGGCCCCCACGCGCCGCGGGACTCTTCGTGCCCGCACCGCCAGAAACCGGTGCGACTGACGAGAAAAGGACGCTCAAACAGCATCTGCAACAACGCTTTTCGCCCACCGGTAGTCGGCCTTGCCGGACGGCGAACGTTGCACCCGGTCGCAGAACACGACCGCCTTCGGCAGCTTGTAGCGGGCGAGGTGGCGGGCGGCCTCGTCGATGATGCTGTCGCTGTCGGCCTGGGCGCCGTCGGCCAGCTGCACGACGGCGACCACTTCGTTGCCCCACCGGACGCTGGGCCGGCTCGTGACGACGACGTCGTAGACGGCGGGGTGTCCGGCGATCGCGGCCTCGACCTCCTCGGCGAAGATCTTCTCCCCGCCGGAGTTGATCGTCACCGCGTCGCGGCCGAGCAGCTCGATCTGGCCGTCGGCGTACCAGCGGGCCCGGTCGCCGGGCACCGAGTGCCTGATCCCCTCGATGACCGGGAACGTGCGCGCCGTCTTCTCCGGGTCGCCCAGGTAACCCAGCGGGATGAGCCCCTGCTGGGCCAGCCAACCGACCTCCTCGTCGCCCGGGGACAACACGCGGGTCATGTCCTCGCTGACCACCACCGCGCCGGGGTTCGGCGCGAACCGCCCGGTCGCGTTCTGCGACCGCGAGGACACCTGCCCCATCTGCGCACCCGATTCCGACGAGCCGCCGGCATCGAGGATCGTCAGATGCGGCAGCAGCTCGACGAGGCGCTGCTTGAGCGGAGCACTGAGCGCGGCCCCGCCGGTGACCAGCACGAACAGCCCGGACAGGTCGTAATCGCCGGCCTCGAGTTCGTCGAGCAGCGGCCGCCCGAAGGCATCACCGACCATGGACAGCGACATCACCCGCTCCCGGCTCGCCAGCGCCCACGCCTCGGCCGGATCGAAGTGCGTGGTCGTCGGCGCCATCACGAAGGGCCGGCCGGCGCACAGGCTGATGAAGGCCGCCCACTGCGCCGCGCCGTGCATGAGCGGTGCGACCGTCATCGACCCCGGTCCCCCGGCCCGCGACCGCTCGACGATCTCCGCGAGGCCGGTCATCGGCTCCCCGGTTGCCGGATCCCGCCCGCCCATCGCGTTGACGTAGATGTCGTGCTGGCGCCACAGCACCGCCTTGGGCATTCCGGTGGTGCCGCCGGTGTAGAGCACGTAGAGGTCGTCGGGCGAGAGGGCGAGGTCGAGCGGCGCGTCGGAGATGTTGGCCAGCAGCTCCTCGTAGCGCACCGCCCCGGGCAGCGGATCGACCCCGGAGCCGTCGTCGACGTGGATCAGGCGGGGCCGGATGTTCATCTCGGCCAGCGTCTCGGCCAGCGTCGGGGCGAACCGCGCGTGGTACATGACGGCGTCGGCGCGGGCGTTGCCGAGCAGATATACCAGCTCGTCGGCGACATAGCGGTAGTTGACGTTGAAGGGGGCGACCCGGGCCTGATAGGCGCCGAGCATGGCCTCGAGAAACTCGTTGCAGTTGGCCATGTACAGCCCGAGGTGGCTCTGACCCGACTCGTGGGGTGCCAGCCCGGCGCGTTCCCGGCGCGCGCCGAGCCCCCAGTCGTGCAGCGCGCGGGCGAACCGGCGGGCACGCTCGTCGGTTTGGGCGTAGGTGAACCGCCGATCCCCGAAAACGATGCAGTCCCGGTCGGGGTTGGCCGCGGCCACCGCGGCGAACACCTGGGCGAGATTGAACCCCTCGTCGTGCACACAAACTCCTCAGCATCGAGCGAGGGCCAGGTTACAACGCATTTCCGCGCGGATTGCTATTAGTCTCGGCTTCGTGTGCGGGGCTAATCGGGCCGGGTACTGCCGATACGTCGCGATAGGTGACAGCCAGACCGAGGGATTGTGGGACGGCGACGACGTCGCCGGCCTGCTGGGTTTCGCCGACCGGCTCGCCGCGATGATCGATGCGCTGCACCCCGGCCTGCACTACGCCAACCTGGCGATCCGCGGCAAGCGGATCAGCGACGTGCTCACCGAGCAGCTTCCCGAGGCCCTGGCGATGCGGCCCGACCTGATCACGGTGTGCGCCGGGATGAACGACGTCATCCAGCCGGGCCGCTCGTTCGGCCGGGCCCTGGCCGACCTCGACCACCTGCACGCCGCGCTCGCCGAGTCGGGTGCGACGGTGGTGACGACGACCTTCCCGAACGTCGCGCAGTTCCTCCCGCTCGGGCGGCTGGTGGCGACGCGGCTCGCCCGCATCAACCAGGCGATCAGCGACGCCGCCGGGCAGTACGGCTTCCGGCTGGTCGACCTGTACAACGCGGCCTCGATGCGCGAACTGGACACCTGGGCGATCGACCGGGTGCACGCCTCCGCCAAGGGTCATATCCTGTTCGCCGCGGCGGCCGCCGAGGCGCTGAATCTGCCCGACAGCAACCATGATTGGGCCGATGCGAGCGCGGACCCGGCGGGGTTGTCCTTCTCGGCCGGCGCCCGGGGCCACCTGCGCTGGGCGCACGAGAGTTTCGTCCCGTGGATCTGGCGCCGGCTGCGCGGCCGATCCTCGGCCGACGGCCGGGTGCCGAAGCGTCCCCGGCTGCAGCGGCTCAGCGCGCCGAGCGGTCCGCACAACGGCTCCGCGCCGCGGGAGGAAGGGTTTGCACCGCGGATGATGCGTGAGTCGGGCATCCTTGACCCATGAACGTGGAGGCCTTGCTGCACACGATCCCGCCGCTGGCGGTGTACCTGGTGGTCGGGGCCGTCGTCGGGCTGGAAAGCCTCGGGATCCCGCTGCCCGGCGAGATCGTGCTGGTCAGCGCGGCGCTGATGGCGTCGTACGACGACCTGGGCATCAATCCGCTCTTCGTCGGCGCCGCCGCCGTGCTCGGCGCGGTGGCCGGCGACTCCGTCGGCTACGCGATCGGGCGCCGGTTCGGCATGCCGCTCTTCGATCGGCTCGGCCGTCGGTTCCCGAGACATTTCGGGCCCGGACACGTCGCGCTGGCCGAAAGGCTGTTCAACCGCTGGGGTGTCCGGGCGGTGTTCTTCGGCCGCTTCATCGCGTTGCTGCGCATCTTCGCCGGGCCGCTGGCCGGAGCGCTCAACATGCACTACCCGCGATTCCTGGCGGCCAACATGTCGGGCGCCCTCTGCTGGGCGGGCGGCACCACCGCGCTGGTCTACTTCGCCGGGATGGCCGCCGAGCGCTGGATGGAGCGCTTCTCCTGGATTGCGTTCGTCA
This sequence comes from Mycobacterium cajalii, assembly GCF_045809005.2. Classification (NCBI taxonomy): domain Bacteria; kingdom Bacillati; phylum Actinomycetota; class Actinomycetes; order Mycobacteriales; family Mycobacteriaceae; genus Mycobacterium; species Mycobacterium cajalii. The sequence continues at coordinate 2,195,550 of NZ_CM141436.1, read as the reverse complement.
TCGCCGCCGTGTGCGGCGTCACGGCGGCAATCCTGCTGCGGGAGCGCACCTCCCGGGCGATTGCCGAACTCGAGGCCGAGCACGGCCGCAGAACCGGGACCGCCGCCGCCGACCCCGTGTGAAGCCGGGGTCCGGCGGTTCAGCCGGCCGCCTCCTCCAGACCGGGGTCCGACGACGGCCGATGCGCCTCGATGAGAGTGCCGGCCATCGTCTTGGCGCGCAGGGCGGCGTCCCGGTCGCCCACCGCCGCGAGAACGATCGCGCCCTTCATGAGGATGTGCCAGGAGGAGGCGAACCCCTCCACATCGGTCAGCCCCGCCGCGATCGCGCGCCGGCGCACGATGTCGCGGACGTGGTCGATGTGGGCGATGCTGGCCCGGCCGGCGGGATGGTCCGGCCCCACCTCGAGCAGCACGTTGATGAACGAGCAGCCCTCATAACCGTCGCGCAGCTGGAACCATTCGTGCAACACGTCGAAGATCGCCAGCAACTGCTGCTCGGGCGTGTCGGCGCGCTTGCGGGACTGCTCCTCGATCAGACCGTGGGTCCAGAGTTCCTCGCGGCGCTGCAGCACGGCCAACACGAGGTCGTTCTTCGTCGCGAAGTGCCGATAGAGTGTGGCCCGCGCCACCCCGGCGCGTTCGATCACCTCGTCGGTGCCGACAGCACGAATTCCACGCCGGCTGAACAATTCATAGGCTGCGCTGAGGATTCGTTCGCGCGCCGGCACCGCGGGTACCGCAGCGTCAGGGCCTGTCATAGCCTCCCTTACGCTACTCTTAGCGCCCCATGGGTAGACAGACCGCCCTGTCTTGTTATACAAATGAGATTCGCACTTCGCGAGGTCTGTCTTCAGACAATAGGACGGGCAACCTTCGCAGCGTTTTCAACGCCAGCCGAACAGGGAGCCACCACAATGAGCCCAGTATTTGCCGACACCACATCCAGCCCCCCTTTGACACTCAGCACGCGGCTGGTCTACGAACTGGGCGATCCACACAGCACTCTGCGGGCGACCACCGACCGCGTCGGCGGCGCGGTCCTCGTCAACGCGGGGGGCGAGGTCGATGCGTGCAACGAGCACACCTGGCGCCAGCTGGTCAGTGAGGCCGCCGGCGTCGTCACCACGCCGGGGCCCCTCGTCGTCGACGTCACCGGGCTCGACTTCATGGGTTGCTGCGCGTTCGCGGTGTTGGCCGACGAGGCGGAACGCTGCCGCACCCGCGGCATCGAGCTGCGCCTGGTGAGCCGCGAGCCGATCGTCGCCCGCATCGTCGCGGCGTGCGGACTGAGCGGCGTGCTGCCCATCTATCCCACCGCCGACGCCGCGCTCGGCACGACCGCCCGCTGGTAGCCGCTCCCGTTCGCTTCGTTGTCCAACGGCCCGCCAACTCATAGCTGATTCACAGCGCCCAGCCGCGTCCGGACGCTAACGCCGTGCCCCGAAACGGTGACAAACTTAGAGAAGCTTTGTAGATGGCACGGACGGGCGGCGCCTCGCAGCCAGCGGGGCGGGCCGGAGCGGACTCGGGAGGCGCGGTGGACGTCGCACTAGGGATCTCGATGGAATCCACCGCGGTGCGCATGGTGCTCCTCGAGGGCGAGAACGCCGACGGCGTGACCGTCGAGGAGGACACCGTGCGCATCTCCGCGGCGGACACCGCGACCCGCAACGCACCCGGACACGTGATCTCGGCGATCCTGGGCACGCGGCAGGGCGCCGCCGAGGGCGGTTACCGCCTGGCGTCGACGGGGGTGGCCTACACGAACCCGGTCGAGGCCGCCGCGCTGCAGGAAGCGTTGGCAGACAACGGGATCCGCGATGTGACCCTGGTTTCGGCGTTTCTGGCCGCGGCCGCGCTGACCCAGACGGTCGGTCAGGCGATCGGGTACCGCCACACCGCGATGCTGCTCGTCGATCCCAATTTCGCCACGATCGCCGTGATCGACTCCGAGGACGGTTCGATCACCGGGGTGCGCAGGCAACGGCGGGCGCTTTCCCTTGCCGACACCGCCGTCCAGCTGGCCGCGATGATCGCCGGCTCCAACGCCTCGGAGATGCCTCCCGAGGGGGTGTTCCTCGTCGGCCAGGGGGTCGACACGGCCCGGCTCAAGGCTGCGTTGGAGGCGGTGACGCCGTTGGCGGTGAGCGCGCCGGAGGAGCCGCGGGCGGCCCTGGCGCGCGGCGCGGCGCTGGCGTCGGCCAACGCGCCGCTGTTGGTGTTGTCCACCGGTGCGCTGGCCTACGCGCAGGATCCCGGCACCGGCGAGGTGCCGCCGTACGCGCTGTACGACTACCCCGGCGTCGCCGATCCACCGGCCGAGCGCCCCGTCGCGTACAGCGACATCCCGGAGCCGTCCGCGGAAGCCGAGACCACGCTGCTGACCGGCATCGGCCGCCGGGGTGCGGGCCCCACGCGCAAGCGCCGCAGGCCGGTGCTGCTGACCAGCAGCGTGCTGGCGGTGATCTTCACCTGCGCGGCGGTGGCGCTGGAGATCGCGCTGGCGATCAACATCCGCACGACCGTCGCCCTGCAGCCCAATCCCGAGCAGAACATCATCGTCCCGACCCGCCAGGCGCCCGCCCCCCACAGCCAGCCCGCGCCGATGACGCGCCCCGTCCCCGAGGTCGTTGCGCCCAGGGGCGCGAGTCCGGACCTGCCGAGGCCCGCCGTGGCGGTGCCCGCCGCTCCGCCTCCCCCGGTTCCCGTCGCGGCCCCGGTTCCGGTGCCGGTTCCCATGCCGGTTCCCATGCCCGCTGCAGCGCCGCTGCCGCCCGTTCCCAACATCGCGCCGCTGCTGGCGCCGCACCCCGTTTCGGTGGCACCGCTGCAGCTGCCCAGACCACCGAAACCGCCCGCGGTGCAACTGCCGAAACCGCCCGCGGTGCAACTGCCCAAACCACCGGCCCTGCAGTTGCCGACACCCCAACCGCTGCGACTGCCGACACCGATGCTGCCGAAGGCGCCCGTCCTGCCCGCGCCGTCGTTGCCCGTCTTTCGCCCGCCCGCGCCGATCATGCCGCAACTGCCGGCGCTGCCGCGGTTCCCGTTTGCATTCCCGCACTTCGGGCTCTGAGGTACTTCGGACTCTGAGGTACTTCGGACTCTGAGGTACTTCGGGCTTCGAGGGCGCGCCACGCAACGGCGCGGGCTACACCGTGACCAGGCGGTACAGCCCGATCAGGCCGACCACCACGATCGTGGCGCGCAACGCGTCCGGTGAGAGCCGGCGCCCGTAACGCGCCCCGATCGATCCCCCGACCAACGAGCCGGCCGCGATCAGCCCGGCGACCGGCCAGCTGATCCGGTCCGGGGCGGCCAACGTGTAGCCAAGAGCCGCAACGATGTTCACCAGCAGGGTGGTGAGGTTCTTGGCCGCGTTCATCCGCTGCATCGACTCCGGCAGCAGGGCCCCCATCACGCCGACCAGCAGGATGCCCTGCGCGGCGGTGAAGTAGCCACCGTAGACGGCGACCGCGAACGTGCCGAGCACCAGCACGGCCATGCGTGCCGGGGTGACATGCTCGGAGGAGCGCCCCGCCTTCTCCGCCCGCCGGCGGGCCCACGACTGAATCCGCGGGCCGCTCACGACCAGCGCCAGGGCCAGCACCAACAGCACGGGCACGACCTCGGTGAACACCCTGGCGGGCAGGTGCAGCAGCAGAAATGCGCCCAGCGCGGCACCGGTCAACGATGCCGGGATCTGCCATCGCAGCCGATCCCACTGCCCGCCGAACTCGGCACGATAGCCCCAGGTGCCCGACGCGCTGCCGGCCACCAGACCGACCGCGTTCGACATGGTCGCCGTGACGGGCGGATACCCCAGAGCCACCAGGGTCGGAAACGTGATGAGGGTGCCGGAGCCGACGAGGGCGTTGATCGCCCCGGCGCCGAACCCGGCCAGGCTGACCAACACCACGTTCCAGAGCACCACAGGCAGGAAACCTTGGTGACAAGTCGATAATCTACCCGCTCCGTTCGGGTTGCGGCCCGAACCCATTTGCCCCCAGTAGTTTTCGGATCAAGCGGATTGATCGGAGTCTGTCGGGGGGTCGGCCAATGTGGCGGGGTGGAACCGCTGCAGATAGCTACGCCAGTCCCAGGTGGTCAGGAAGCTCTGTGCTGCCGAGTAGCCCTCGGCGTAGAGCTTCCGGCGGTCGGCCAAAGAAATGTTGAAATTGAGGTACCCGATTCCCGAGGAGTCCACGACGATGGTCCGAGCGGCGACTGCCGGCTGGCTCAAGTAGGTTCCGTCATGACCCAGCAGCGCCGTGTTGACCAGTCCTTCGAGCAAGCTCGGTGAGCCTGGCAGATGGACGAGCGGCACCAGCACCGGGGAGGGATCGCCGTCGCCCTCACCGGGCCGTTGAGCCATCACCGTGACCCCGAAGCTGGGCCAGCGCGGAGGCTTGCTGTCGGTGCGATCCAGCGAGTACATCGGAAAGTTCGACAACAAGCCGCCGTCGATCAATGTGGAGGTCGCCCCGGTGGTACCGGTGATGGTCACCGGGCGGAAGAAGAACGGGATCGCCATAGATGCCCGCACCGCATCGGCCACGGACTGTTCGTCGGGGTCAAGGCCATAGAGGCGGCGATAATCCCAGGGCAGCCGAACCAGGTGTCCGCGGGTCACATCGGCCACCGTCACCACCAAACGGTAACGCTGCTCCGGCGGTAGATCCGAATCGTCGACCGCTAGGTCGCCGAAGGTCCGTACACCGAGGCTGCGCAGTTGGTCGTCGACCCAATCGCGGATGAAATCGCCGCGGTAGAGGCCGCGACCGGTGATCGCTGCCCACCCCAGGCCCAGAAACGGCACCCTAGTGGCCGCTGCCGGGTCCAGGAATTTCCGGTATGGCAATGACATCGCCATGTCCTTGAGTTGCGCCCCGGTCAACTGGTCATCCCGGGCGCCGGCCGCCACGACGGCACCCACCAGCGATCCCGCCGAGGTGCCGGAGACGCGTCCCACCCGATAGCCGGCATCCATCAACGCAGCTACGGCTCCGACCAGGCCGATTCCTTTGACACCGCCACCTGATAGCACCAAGTCAGCGATCTTGGCGCCGGCGTGCTGCGAGGCCCTCTTCGACTCCGGAGTGTGACGCCGGCCGCCGTCACGGGAACGCTGAACCATCACCGGACACACTACCAAACCCGGGTCGAGTAACTGATGCTCGGCGAAGCACGGACATCCGGTGTTAGTGCCTTCTCGGCGATGCGGCGTACCGCGCGAATGAAGACGTCGATCTCCTCGTAGGTGTTCTCGTAAGGGTGTTGTAGAACGAGCGCGTTCCACACACTTTGCGTGGTCCTGAGGTGGGGGCTGACATGTCTCCACCGATGATGCGTCAGATGAGTCGACCGCGGCGCGGTCAGATCAGAGCCTGCTCGGCCCACTCGACGGTGCCGACGGCGATCAACGGGCGCTCGGGTGGCTTTGCGCCGGCTTCGGACTGAAGGGTGTTCTGGGGGTAGAGAAAACCGTCTGCCCGTGCTGTACAGTTCCCCACAACCCGTATCTCGGAACTTGAGTTCCAGCTAGGCCTTGGGGTGTGCGGGTGTGAACGAAACGAAGAGCTGGGGGAACGCACGCGGTGTTTCGAGTGTTGAGGCGGTTCTGGATCCCGCTACTACTTGTGGTGGTCGTTGCACTGGGCGCGTATGCGATTACCCGCATTCGCGAGTCCACAGGCCATCACGGCCCGAATTTGGCGGAGGGCTCCGGAATTACCGAGAACTTCAATCCGAAGCACATCAGGTACGAGATCACCGGGACGGGCGGGACTGCGAACCTCAACTACCTCGATGAGAACGGCCAACCCCATCTCATCGAAAATGCCCCGCTGCCTTGGTCGTTCACAATCGTGACGACGTTGCCGTCGATGTCGGCCAACATCCTTGCCCAGGGCGATCGCAACACCCATGACCTTCGGTGTCGGGTGACCGTCGACGGCGCGGTGCGCGACGACCGGGCGAGCACCGACACAATTAAACCGTTCATCTACTGCTTGGTGAAATCCGTATGAGTAACGCGCACACGAAGGCCCATCGCCCGTTCGTTGGTCGGATGGTTCGGATCTTCTCGTTGCCGATCATCCTGTTCTGGGTGCTGGTGGCGGTGGGCCTGGGCATTTTGACCCCGTCGCTTGATGCTGTCGCGGCGACGCGTTCCGTGCCGATCAGCCCCACCAAATCTGAGTCGTATCGGGCGATGCTGCACATCGGCAAGGTGTTTCAGCAGTACGATTCGGACTCCACGGCAATGGTCGTGCTGGAGGGTAAGGACAAGCTCGGCGACGCCGCGCACAAGTTCTACGACAAGATCGTCGCCAAACTGAACGCCGATCACAAGCACGTGCAGAACGTCCAGGACTTCTGGAGCGATCCGCTGACCGCGGCGGGCTCGCAGAGTGTAGACGGCAAGGCCGCCTACGTGCAGATCTTCCTCAATGGCGCCCAGGGCACGACACCCAGCCACGAGTCGGTGGCAGCGGTACGTGACATCGTTGCCTCGGTACCCGCGCCGCCGGGTATCAAGGCCTATGTCGCGGGCAATACCGTGCTCAACGCCGACACCAGCGTGGCCGGGCATCAAAGCATGGCGACCATGGAGGTGGTGTCGGTCGGCGTCATCATCGTGATGCTGCTCATCATCTACCGCTCCGTGGTGACGATGCTCGTGTCCATGGTCATCATCGGCCTGGAACTATTTGCTGCACAGGGCATTACGGCCACGGCGGGCAACCTGAACATCATCGGCTTGACCCCGTACGCGGTGAGCATGGTGACGATGCTGGCCTTGGCCGCCGGCACAGATTATGTGATCTTCCTGCTCGGGCGATATCACGAGGAAAGATCGAAAGGCCTCGATTCCGAAGACGCGTTCTACATCGCCTATAGCGGCGTCTCGCACGTCATCCTGGGTTCCGGACTGACCATCGTCGGGGCCTGCTTATGCCTGACCATGACCACGCTGCCGTATTTCCAGACCATGGGGCTGCCCTGTGCGATCGCGGTTGCGGTGATCATCGCCGCAGCCCTGACACTGGCGCCGGCGATCCTGACGGTGGCGTCGAAGTTCGGTCTGCTCGACCCCAAGCACAACGTGGTCTCGTCGCCGGGTTGGCGCAAGGTCGGCACCTCCGTGGTTCGCTGGCCCATTCCAATCGTCTTGGTGACCTGCGTGATCGCCGTCATTGGCTTCGTCGCCCTGATGACCTACGTGCCGCAGTATAACGACCAGAAGTTCACCCCCGCCGATATGCCCGCCAACCGTGCCATGGGCGTCGCGGACCGCCATTTCTCCCAGGCCCGCATGAACCCCGAACTGTTGATGCTCGAGGCCGATCATGACCTGCGCACCCCCGCGGACATGCTCGTAATCGAAAAGGTCGCCAAGAACGTCTTTCGCATGCGGGGCATCGATCGGGTGCAGACGATCACCCGCCCACTGGGCGCACCGATCCAGCACAGCTCGATCCCATTCCTGCTCGGCGCGCAAAACGCCGGCACCCTGCAGGCCGCAAAGTTCAACAACGACAACTCGGCGCAGATGCTCGAACAGGCCGACGAGCTGAGCAAGACCATCGCCAACATGCAACGCATGTACACCATCACCAAGGAGATGACCGAAGTCACGCACAGTATGGTCGGCAGGACCCACGACATGGCGGCCACCACCAACCAGCTACGGGACCAGATTTCTGATTTCGACGACTTCTTCAGACCTATTCGCAGCTACTTCTACTGGGAAAAGCACTGCTACGACATCCCCGCCTGCTGGTCTTTGCGATCCATCTTCGATGCGCTGGACGGCATCGACGAACTCGCCGATCAGATACAAGGTCTCACCACCGATTTAGACCGTATGGATCATTTGCTGCCGCAGATGTTGCCGGTGCTGCAGAACACCATCGACTCGATGAGGAAAATGCGCGACTTCATGATCGCGACCCACAGCACCCAGGCCGGCACCCAGGCCCAGCAACAGGAGTTGGCCAAAGGCGCGACGGAGATAGGCTTGTACTTCGACCAGGCCAAGAACGACGATTTGTTCTACCTGCCGCCGGATGTGTTCAACAACCCCGACTTCAAACGTGGGATGAAGATGTTCATGTCACCCGATGGCAAGGCGGTCCGGATGATCATCACCCACCAGGGCGACCCAGCCTCGGTGCAGGGTATCGAACATGTCCGGGGCCTCAAAGGTGTCGTCGCCGACGCCCTCAAGGGCACCCCACTGAGCAATGCGAAGGTCTCACTCGCCGGCACCGCATCGCTGTATGCCGATATGCAGGACGGCGTCGTCACCGACCTCGCGATCACGATCATCGCAGCGATGATCCTGATTTTCGCGATCATGTTGTTGATCACCCGCAGTGTGGTGGCTGCCGTCGTGATCGTCGGCACCGTGGCCGCATCCTTGGGTACCGCGTGTGGTTTGTCGGTGCTGCTCTGGCAGGACATCCTGGGCCTGGGCGTGCAGTGGATCGTGATCCCGTTGTCGATGGTGATCCTGCTGGCAGTCGGTTCGGACTACAATCTCCTGGTGGTTTCGCGCTTCAAAGAAGAGATACACGCCGGGCTCAACACAGGCATCATCCGCGGCATCGGGGCCACCGGACGCGTCGTCACCGCTGCCGGTCTGGTGTTCGCCTTCACTATGATGGCGATGATCGTCAGCGACCTGCGCGTGGTCGGTCAGCTCGGCATGACCATCGGTATCGGCCTGGTTGTCGACACGTTGATCGTGCGTTCGTTCATGACGCCATCGATCGCTGCGGCGCTGGGCCGCTGGTTCTGGTGGCCGCTCAACACCTTTGAGATCACCCGGCGTGGCCGTAGCGGGCCCCAGCCACCACAGCCGGCCGAGGACAACACCGCGCCCATTTCGACCACGGCGGTGTCGGTGTCGCGAACTGATCAGTCAAGCTGATGATGGAGTTGTTGGTCGCTGGATCGGGACGTCAGACAGACACCGAATCGAAACTGCGCCAACGCACCCAAGGCCGCCTCGATCGATCGCGCGATCCCGCGATCCTCAACGCCGCGCTGGCCGCATTGGCCGAGAACGGCTACAACGACACCAATATGAACGACATCGCCGCGCGAGCCGGTGTCGGTAAAGCCGCGATATACCGCCGCTGGTCATCGAAAGCCGCGTTGCTCACCGATGCGCTTGTGTACTGGCGGCCCGACCTCATCGAGGACGATGCCCCAGACACCGGCAGCCTTGCCGGCGACTTCGACGCACTGGTCGAACGTGTCGCAAGTACCGACGACGACTTGATCTCCCACGATCTGGTGCTGCGAGTGGCGATGGAGGCGGTGCACGATCAGCAACTCGCCTCAGCCCTCGACGACCTGATGCTGCCGAAGGGCAGGCGCCTGGTGACGGCCATCCTCCAACAGGCCGCGGCCCGCGGCGAAATCGCACCCGACCGGGACTGGTCCCTTATCGCCGACACCTTAACGGGGATGGGGCTGATCCGTGTCATCAACGGTCAAAGCGTCGACGCGAAGTTCATCCGCAGAGTCATCGACACGCTGATTCTGCCTGCTGTGCGCGCGGCAAACACTAATTAGTCCTGACACGAAAATTGGGTGACCACAACCGGTGACGCGGCGAGGTGGTGGGTTAGGCGGATTCGGTGAGTGGTTCCAGAATGACTCGGTAGCCGAGGGATTCGAGTTGGTTGATTGCTCGAGATTTGGTTCGGGCGGGCTGGTGGGCGGAGTAGTAGCTGGCGCCGGGGTCACGGTAGAAGTCGCCGTTGGTGAGCATGTTGTGCGCGGCGATGATCATGGCGTGTTCGATGGTTAGGGCCGCGAACCGGGCCTGACACGCCGTAGTATCAAGTGCGTCTAAGGAATGGGAAATCGGCGACAGTGGCAGAGCAAATCACGGTTGTGAGCGCCAAGATGGATGGGCGCAAGCGGCGCTGGCATCAGCACAAGGTGGAGCGTCGTAACGAACTCGTTGGCGGCACGATCGACACGATTCGCCGACTCGGCGGCGCGTTGAGCATGGATGAGATCGCCACGCAGATCGGGGTCTCCAAGACGGTGCTGTACCGCTATTTCGTCGACAAGAACGACCTCACCACCGCGGTGATGATGCGGTTCACCCAAACCATCCTGATTCCCAATATGGCTGCGGCGCTTACCTCTAACCTCGACGGCTTCGACCTGGCCCGCGAGGTCATCCGGGTCTACGTCGACACCGTGGCCTCCGAGCCAGAGCCGTACCGGTTCGTGATGGCCAACAGTTCGGCCAGCAAGAGCAAAGTGATCGCCGACTCCGAGCGGATCATTGCCCGCATGCTCGCGGTGATGATGCGCCGGCGCATGCAACACGCCGGGATGGACACCGGCGGTGTGGAACCGTGGGCGTACCTGATCGTCGGCGGCGTGCAGCTGGCCACCCACTCCTGGATGTCGTACCCGCGGATGAGCCGCGACGAGTTGATCGACTACCTGACGATGCTGAGCTGGAATGCGCTCAAAGGGATCGTCGAGGTCGGCGGATCGCTGGAGAAATTCCGCGAAGAACCCCACCCTTCGCCGATCGTGCCGCCGCGAGAACATGACAACGAAGTCGGACGCTAAGAAAAGCGGGAAAGCGCGCCGCGCTGCTGACGGTTTTGTGGATTCCACCAACCCCATGTGAGGCTATGAGCCGGTTGATCGGCTCCTGGTGCTGGAGGCTGCACCCTGATCAGCCCGAGCCAGGTTCGGAACGGCAAGGGCCACACCAACGCTCGTTACTCAACGATTAGGAATCGCCAGTGGCTCATACGCCGCACTTGCTCAACTCCATTGATATTGCACCCGGCCGGAACCTGTCAACCTGAATGAGGCGCCGTTGAGCGGTATTTACTGAGCGTCCTCCTCTGGTTGGTTGGGTCGATTGATCCACGAGGTTTCCGGGGTCTTCGGCGGTTCCGGCGGTTTGCGGACGAACCGTTCCGGAACATGTCAAGGCCGGTGAGACAGTTTCTTACGCGGATTTGATGAGTGCTTCGGGGGTTGGTTGGTTGATCCAGGCGACGGTGGGCAGTTTCGGTGGGGTGGGTCGGCGGTGCCGGAATCTGGCGGGGTTGGCGGCGTAGGTCGCATCCAGGGTGGCGGCGCGCTGGGCCTGGATCTGGGTTGCGGTGCCGTAGTGCACTGAGGCCGCGGTGTGTAGCGCAATGCCACTGTGACGATGTTCATGGTTGTAGTAATCGAAGAATGCGCCGCAGAAGGCGCGGGCGTCTTCGATGGAGCCGAACCGGGCCGGGAACGCCGGGCAGTACTTGAGGGTCTTGAAATTGGCCTCCGAGTAGGGATTGTCGTTGGATACATGCGGGCGGCTGTGGCTGCGGTCCACACCCAGGTCGGTCAGCAGTTGGGCGACCGGCTTGGAGGTCATCGAAGTGCCGCGATCGGCATGTAGGGCCAGTTGACCGGGCTCGATGCCGTGGCTGGCCAGCGTGTCGTCGATGAACTGCTTGGCCAACTCACCGGTCTCGGTGGCAGCGAGGGTCCAACCGACCACGTAGCGCGAGAAGATGTCGATGATCACATACAGCTGATAGAAGATACCGCGTTGCGGCCCTTGCAGTTTCGTTATGTCCCACGACCAGACCTGGTTGGGTGCGGTGGCGATCAGCTCGGGTTTCTTGCGCGCCGGGTGGGTGCGCTGACGGCGCCGCTCCCGATTCTCCCCGGCAATGGCTAAAAGCCGGTACATGGTGCGAATCGAGCACAAGTAGATGCCGTCATCGAGTAGCCGCGCCCACACCTGCGCCGGTGCCAGATCGCAGTACTCCGCCGATCGCAGCACCGTCAGGATCTGCTGGCGTTGGGCCTCGGTGAGCTTGTTGGGCGGCTCCGGCCGAGCCCGCGGCGCCGGGCGTGGTGGCGGGTTGCGGCGCCGATACAGCGTGGCCCGTGACGCGCCCAGCAACTCACACGCCCGCGTCGTCGACGTCGCCGCCTCCAGGGCGGGCAGATGCTCGCCGATCACGGCTTGCACCTCGGCTCGGAGTCCGCGCTCCCGGAGAGCATCTCCAAGAGCGCGTGTGCTTTTCCCGTGATCTCCAGGGCCAGCTTGGTGCGGCTCAGCTCGGCTTCCAGCGCCTTGGTGCGCCGCCGCAGCTTGTCCAGCTCGACCTGCTCAGCGCTGCGTTTCGGCTTGCCCCGCGACGCCAGCCCGGCACGGGCACCGGCGTCGCGGGCCTTGCGCCACTCGGCGATGTGCGAGCTATACAGGCCCTCGCGGCGCAGCAACGCACCACGCTCGGACGAACCCGCCGGCAGCGCGTCGTACTCATCGAGGATCCGGGCCTTGTACTCAGCGGTAAACGTGCGCCGCCGGGCCCGAGCACCTGGATCCGGCGCGCTGTCCACTTGATCAGTATCAGCGCACCCCTGCAGGGATGCGATCGTCATAGTCACGGAAATGGTGATCCTGTCTCGCCCTGTAGCGATAATCGGCTACTGCTGCTGTCTCACCTAACCCTGTCACACAGGGTTCCGGGTGCACGGCCTAGATAGCCACGCCTTGGTGTTGGTTTCCTGCCGGTATGAGTGGAACCCGGCATAGGCCCGCATCATGGTTTCCTGCACCAGATCCTCAGCGTCGGTGTGGTTGCGAGTCATCCTGCGTGCTTGGCGTCCGAGCTGATCCATCAACGGAAGAACTTCGCGTTGGAAGCGTCTCGTGAGCTCCGAGTGCTCACCGTCGGCGTCGGTGTGTGGTGCGAGGCTTCCCGCGGTCGGCACCGAGCCTTCGCGGTCAGTGCGGTGCGACCAACGCTGCGCAGCGTCGACGGGCTCAATGCGCAGGATACTTCGCATAGCAATTTAGATTAGCTATCTGTCCTTGGGATGCAATCAGAGCGGTGGGGCCCCGCCTAGCTGGTGGGCGATCGAGTATCTCTGTGGGACATGAGAATTTCTGCTTCCCTACAAGCACAGTGGCAGTCATGTCTTGTCCTGCGCGGCGAGAGCGAGGTCCGTAATGCCTCATGTAAATATGCCCCGGCAAGCATCACGAAAAATGCCCGCGAAACGCCGGCAAGCATCACGAAAAATGCCCGCGAAACGCCCTCGGTGCATCACGTAAGAATGCCCGCGAAACGGTGATGCTCGCCAGGCATGGGAAGTGGGCTGTCGATGTCGTCTCGCGCCGAGATCACCGCGAAGTTCGCCAGGGCGTATGTGAAGGCGTCCAAGGCGGACAGGGGTCAGATTCTGGATCAGGTGGTGGGGGTCACCGGCTGGTCGCGTGATAATGCTCGATAGCAGTGAAGAAAGTTCTCACGCGCGAAGGTCAGGGCATGTGTCCCACGGTGGCCGGCGGTCTGGCCCGGCTCTGGTCGCCGCGCGAGAGGCGCCAACGCCGTTGGCCTGGCGGCGGTAGGCGCGAACACGGCCGGTGTTCTCACTGGGTGGTGGGCGCTGGTCTGGTGCTCGGCGGCGGACGCAGGGCGCAGTGGAGCGACCGGCGCGGACGGGAGCGCCAGCGGACGGAAGCGAAGGGAGCGCAGCGCAGCCCGGAGGTAGCCGCCGAGCTGCCGGTTGTGCTCAACGTGTGGTGAGGAGTCCGATCAGGGTGTCGGCGTTGCGGCCGAGGTGGTCGAGGGCTTTGTTGCCCTTGGTTTCGGTGGCCTGCGATGGGGAGCCGATGACGCCGGTGGGCGTGTAGGCGCGGATGCCGAGGGTGGTGAGGTAGCGGCGGTCACTGGCCATGTGATCGCTGGTTTGCCATCCGTCGCGCAGGTAGTCGGGCCAGGCGGCGAGCAGGAGGGAGGTTTCTAGTTCGCCGGCGTGCATGTCGTCGTGGTTGCTGGTTTGGATTCCTGCGGCGATGCGCGCCTCAGCCCAGTCTTCGCGGCTGGGGTAGAGCCCGACCTTGATGGGGGCCCGCGGGTGGTTGGCTTGCTGCACGACGTTGGTGAGTACGGCGTTGCCGCCGTGGCCGTTGACGACGATCAACGCGGTGATGTTCTGGTGGGCAAGTGATTCGGTGATGTCGGCGACGACGGCGGCTAGCGTGGTTGCGCTGATGCTCACAGTGCCGGGATAGGCGGCGTGCTCGTGGGAGCAGCCGAATGCCACGGGCGATAGCTGAAACACGTTGTGGTGCTCACTGATTGATGATGCGATAGTGCAAGCGATGAGAGTGTCGGTGCCCAACGGCAGGTAGGGGCCGTGCTGTTCGAATGAGCCGACCGGCAGGACCGCGACGGTGCTGGTGGTAACGGAGTCTGCGGTGGTGGTGTCGGGGATGACACGGCGGCTCATGCGGTGACTCCTTGGGTGGCGTTCTTTATGCGTCCGGCGAGTTGTTGCAGGACAGGGCTTTTGTTGCGTCGTCGACGGTCCCTGACGATTGTGCCTGCTTTGGCGAGATGAAGTCGGGCTCGCTGCGAGGGTGCGGACAGGTAGCCCGGGATCGCTGTGGCGGTCAGTGCCAGCGCTTGCTGGTATTCGCCGACGGCGATGTAGGCGTGCAGGAGTCGCATATCGGCCACCGCCCGGTCGCGGTGCTGGTCTGATGTCCAGGCGTGATGGTGCCCGTCAAGCAGGGTTACCGCCTTGTCCGGGTGGTCAATACGTAGGTAGCCGGAGGCGATCTCGCTGGCAACGTAGGCGCCGTGGGCGTAGATCGCACGGTCGTGGGCCGTGGGAGCGATGCCGCTGAGGTCTAGCGCTGCGGCGGCGTGGCGGTGAAAAGCATTCTCATTGTGGTTGGCCAGCTCAGCGAGGGCTTGTTGGCGGGCGATGCTTGCGGCCAGGCGACCCACGTCTCGCCCGTCGATGAGTTCGGCGGCGTCGGCGGCCAGGTCAGCGGCGAGGTCGGGGTTGGTGCGGGCGAGAATGTTGGACTGCCGCATCAAGATCATCGCGTTCAGTTCCGGGCCGGCCGACCGTAGGTGCAGGGCGGCGGTGTTGGTGAGTTTTTCAGCGGCGGTGTGATCGCCGAGGTCTTGGGCGATCCATCCGGCGACCTCGGCGATTGTCCCGGCAGCGTGCCGCATCTGTGGTTTGAGCTGTGGTGGCGCATGGGCGATGAGGGATTCGATCGTGACCAGATCGGACTCGACGAGCGGGCGGGCGTGCTGGGGGCCGAAGGCGTGCTCGGCCCGGATATGGGCATGTTGCTGAGCGTGGATGACGTCAAGTACGTCGCTGTCGATGGGAAGCTGCAGCAACAACGGGTGCGGCAACTGGCTCTCGATCGGCACGACGAAGAACTCATCGGGTTCGACGCCGAACACTGCGGCCAGGTCGTCACGCCACATCGGGCCGATCTTGCCGGTCGCCAAGACGTGAGAGATTTCGCGTTTGAGGGTTTCGCGGGTAGGGACGTCGTCGTCGCCACGCAGCCGGCGAACATTCTCAGCCTCGATTGCCAGCTCACGAAGGCTGTAACCGTACTGGTCCATGGCAGCGCGCAGCCGCTGCGCGTTGCGTGCCCGGATCGGGTCGGCTGCGGCCATGGCTTCGATCATGCCGCACACATCGGCCCAGGTCAGCTGTGCGTGCACGTTTTCGGTTATCACCCCCATCACTGGCTGTCACTATCGGCGGCAGCCGGGGTGGCGCTGTCCTTGAGTCGCGGCCGAACAGACCGCGTGACACCACGAGGAAGGACAGCAATCCATGAAGTTACGAATCGACACCACCGGCGTGACGTTTCTGTGCACCCGGATTCCTGAGCAGCGCACCAATTTCGACACCGGAGCACCACGCATCGACAAGGCGACCGGGCAGGTGTTGTGGCAGGTCCAGCTGATCGCCCTGGACGGCACCGGCGGTGAGGTGCTGGCAGTCACCGTGGTTGGTGAGCCGAAAGTGATTGTCGGGCAACCGGTTGCGGTGTCGGGTCTGGTGGCGTTGCCGTGGTCACAGGACGGCCGCTCGGGCATCGCGTATCGCGCCGAGGCCATCACCGCCGCCGACCCGGCAGCCGCCGCGAAGGCGGGCCAGCAGGCCCGGTAACCGCACGCCGGTCCGGCAGCCCCACGACAGCGTGCCCGTGTGGGCTGCCGGCCAGCGCTCCCGCCCCTTCTTTTCCCGTCGCAAGCGAAGGCAGACCGTCGTGTCGAATACTCCAAACCGTAATAACCGCACCACTAATCAAGCATCTGATGATGACTGGGTCGGCGAGCTGATCTGGGGACTGGTCAAAGCCACCGGGCAGCTGCTGTGGTGGGCAATCCTGTTCCCCGTCCTCAGTATCCCGGTCATCGTCTCGATCTGGGTTGCCATCGCTCACGGCCCCGGCGCGGGCTTGCTGACCGCCGGGTTGGCTGCCGCGGCTTATATCGGCTGGGCAGTCGTGGAGCCGTCCTCGTTCACCGCGTGGGTGAGCGGCCCGGTGCGGCAACGCTGGCTGGCCTGGTGGCGCTATCACCGCACCTGGGCCTCGGTGTGCACCCTGCACGGCTTGTGCGCCAAGCTGGGCGAGCGCGCCCTGGTTCCAGCCTTGCGGTCGGTGCGGATCGGGGATCACGCCGACGTGCTCATCGTGCGGGTGGTGGCCGGCCAATCGATCCGTGATTGGCACAAGCGCGGCGATGCGTTGGCGGCGGCGTGGCGGGCGGATCGGGTCACGATCCGCGCCAGCGCCCCCGGCGAGCTGCGCATCATCATCAGTCGCGGTGACGTGCTGGCCCAACCCATTCACCTGCCGATGCCCAGGCGGGCAACCCTGGTCGACCTGGCTGCGGTGCGGGTCGGGATCACCGAGACACGGCGCTGGTGGCAGCTACCCGTGCTGGGTCACCACATCCTGATCGCCGGTGCCACCGGAGCCGGGAAAGGCTCGGTGTTGTGGTCACTGATCGCCGGACTGGCACCACAGGTCGCGACCGGGCGGGTGCGGTTATGCGTGATCGACCCCAAAGGCGGCATGGAACTGGGCGCCGGCGCCCCGATGTTCTCCCGGTTCTGCCACCACACCGGCCAACCCATGATCGAATTGCTGCGCGAGCTGGTGGCAGTCATGCAGGCGCGGGCCAACCGGCTGCGCGGACACACCCGCCTGCACACCCCCACCCCGGCCGAACCGTTGATCGTGGTCGTCATCGACGAGATCGCCGCCCTGACCGCCTACCTCACCGACCGCAAACTACGCACCGAGACCGAACAACTGCTCGGCCTGCTGCTCTCCCAGGGCCGCGCCGTCGGGATCTCGGTGGTCGCCGCGGTGCAAGACCCGGCCAAAGACACCCTGCCGGTGCGCCAACTGTTCACCGTGCGGATCGGGCTGCGCATGACCGAAGCCACCCAAACCGCGATGGTCCTGGGCCAAAGAGCACGCGATGCCGGCGCCGAATGCGACCTCATCGCCGACGCCACACCCGGCGTCGGCTATGTGATGATCGACGGCACCACCGACCCGATCCGGGTACGGGCCTTCCACGTCACCGACCGCGACATCACCGCCCTGGCCCGCACATTCCCCGCACCCCGCACACGAGGCAACGCGGGACACACGGCCCCCGACACCGGCAACGGTGACGATCGGGGGCAGCGGTGAGCACCATCGCAACCGACAGCCCGGTGATCGTGTTGCCGGGGCTACCCACCACCGCTGATACCGGGCCGGTGATCACCCAGATGCTGCGCCGCGCCTCCTCACCGAGTTACGGGTCGTGGTGGCGCCGCGCCGAATCGGTCGGGTTCTGCGCCCACCCCATCCAACTATCCGGTGCCGACACCGCCGGCCGCCAGCACACCGTGTGGACACGCTGCAACAACCGCCGCGCGACCGTGTGCCCGTCATGCTCAGACCTCTACGCCCGCGACACCTGGCAACTGGTCCACGCCGGAGCCGCCGGCGGCCACCACGACATCCCGGTTGAGGTCGCGGCCCGACCGCAAGTGTTCACCACCCTGACCGCCCCGAGCTACGGGGCGGTGCACAACGCCACCGGAACACCCTGCCACGCTCGCAAAAGCGCCAGCTCAGATAGCCGCTGCCGACACGGAAAACCCTTGCACTGCACCATAATCCACAGTGCCGATGATCCTATGGTGGGCCAGCCATTATGCCGGGACTGCTACGACTACCTCGGGCATGTCCTGTTCACCTGGCATCTGCCCGAACTGTGGCGCCGCTTCACCATCGCACTACGGCGCGCCGTCAAAACACACCTGAAAACCGTTGGAATATCTACGAATTCGGTTCGGGTAAGTTTTGTGAAGGTGGTCGAACTGCAATCACGTGCCATCCCGCACATCCACGCCCTGATCCGCCTCGACCCGCCACCAGCCGACACCGACACCACCGCATGGGGTGACCACGATCCTCACGGCCCCGCCGCCCCGCGGGGTGGTGGGGAGCCCCGTCCGGTAGCCGACCGGCATCCCGGCTGGTCGTCACCGATCACCGCCGCCGAGCTGGCCGCCCTGATCCAACACGCCGCAGGCCACGTCAATATCGAGGTTGCCGCTGACGGCGGCTCCGACCAAGGGGCAGTGCGGGCGCCGCGATTCGGCACCCAGATCGACACCCAACCATTGACACCCGAAACGCCGATAACCGCAGGCGATTCCGAAGTCGACGACACCGCACGCATGACGGTATCGCGGTTGTCGCCGCGTCGGGTCGCGGCGTATCTGGCGAAATACGTCACCAAATCCCTGCACGACTTCGGCATCACCGCCCGGCGCCTATCAGCAGAAGCGATCAGCGAACTCGACGTTACTGAACATGTTCGGGCCATCCTGGTCACTATCGCCGAACTCGGCGAACACACAGCCTCCGCAGGCCCGTCGTTGGCGGGGATCGGTCGCTGGCTGCACACCCTCGGGTATCGCGGCCATATCACCACCAAATCGGGCTCCCCTGACGCTTCCGTGGGTGGTTTTGTGCGCTGAGTAGGCGCACGTCGTTGTGGCTTAGGGTTTCTGGCTGTCAAAGGTCAGGAACCAAAGGAAGCGGGCAACGACGTGCGCAATGCGAGGTTATGGCGTGCGCTGCTGGGTGTCGATAGGCGCACGGTGGTCGAGGACATCGAATTCTGCGAGGAGGACGAGGGCGCCGAGGTGGTGGTGGCGCGGGTGCGCCCACGCAGCGGTGTTTCACAGCGTTGTGGGCGCTGTGGGAGCAAGGCGCCTTGGTATGACCGCGGGGAGGGTCTCCGCCGGTGGCGGGGCCTGGATTTGGGGACGGTGCAAGTGCTGTTGGAGGCCGAGGCGCCGCGGGTGAACTGCCCCACCCACGGGCCGACCGTGGTTGCGGTGCCGTGGGCGCGTCATCACGCCGGACACACGCTGGCCTTCGATGACACGGTGGCCTGGCTGGCGGTGGCTTGCTCGAAAACGGCGGTCTGCGAGTTGATGCGCATCGCGTGGCGCACCGTCGGGGCGATCGTGGCGCGGGTGTGGGCCGACACCGAAAAGACTGTTGATCGGTTTGCCAACCTACGCCGGATCGGCATCGACGAGATCTCCTACAAACGCCACCACAAGTACTTGACGGTGGTCGTTGACCACGACAGCGGGCATCTGGTCTGGGCCGCGCCGGGACGCGACAAGGCGACCCTGCGACGCTTCTTCGACGCTTTGGGTGCTGAGCGGGCCGCGTTGATCACCCACGTCTCCGCCGATGCCGCGGACTGGATCGCTGCCGTGGTCGCCGAACGCTGCCCGGACGCGATCCTGTGCGCCGATGCGTTTCATGTCGTGTCCTGGGCCACCGAGGCCCTTGATGCCGAGCGGCGCCGGGCCTGGAACGATGCGCGGACGCTGGCCCGTAGCGAGCCCAAACGCCGCCGCGGCCGCCCCGCCAACGACGCCGCACCCAGACCCGGACACGAGCAGGCCCGCCGACTCAAAGCCGCCCGCTACGCGCTGTGGAAAAACCCCGAAGACCTCACCGAACGCCAGAGCGCCAAGTTGGCCTGGATCGCCAAAACCGACACCCGGCTTTACCGCGCCTACCTTTTGAAAGAGGGCCTGCGGCATGTGTTCTCGGTCAAAGGCCAACAAGGCAAAGACGCCCTCGATAAATGGACCTCCTGGGCGCGGCGCTGCCGCATCCCGGTGTTCGTCGAGCTGGCCCGCCGCATCGTGCGCCACCGTCAAGCCATCGACGCTGCCCTCGACCACGGCCTATCCCAAGGACTGATCGAATCCACCAACACCAAGATCCGGGTCCTGACCCGCATCGCATTCGGCTTCCACAACCCCGCCGCACTGATCGCCCTGGCCATGCTCGCCCTCGGCGGGCAGCGACCCGCCCTACCCGGCCGCGGCTGACACCCCCCACCAGGGCACCTCTCGGAGGGTGCCCCCTTCCCCGAGCGTTGCCGATTCTGCGCCACCCGCTCGTCGGCGTCCATGTCGTTCCGCCTCGCTGCGCTCGGGGGCTCCACATGGACCCCTCCCTACGCGAGGCAGCGCCAAAAGCAACTATCGCGGAAAGGACCAGACAAACGTCCAACCATCACCAGATCGGACCCACGGATGCGTCAGGAGAGCCCCAAATCGCGGCACTACTCGACCACCATGGGCGCCCTGCGCGCCGCCCGCGCCACCTGGACCCGCCACCAGATCACCAAACATTCACAGCCACAAGATGATCCGCAATCCGCCCATTCCGCTGACGACGTGACGGCGAGCACAGGCGGGCGACAGCAACCGATCGACACCGATGAGATGCTCTGGGAATTCGACCGCGCCGGACACACCAGCGCCGGGGACCGCGTCCTGGTCATCTCAGCAGCGCTACGCCACATCGGCGCCCGCATCACCGCGATCACCGAATCCCGCACTGTCACCACCCGCATCCCACCGCCACCACGCGGCGCCGGGTGATGGCCACGACACCCGCGGACGGCACCGCCGGCAACCACGATGCCGGCGCGGTCCCGCTGCACGAGCGCCCGGAGTTCATCGCCTGGCTCACCGCCTCATGTGAACGCCAAGGCCTGTCGGTCACCATCACCGACCCGACCGTCATTACCCGCATCGCCACCCTGCTCGGGACAGACCACCCGGCGTCGCCGGCGGGTCAGACCCGCCACACCGGCGCCACCCGGCCGATATCCAGACGGCGCGAACCAGGGGTGCCCGGGGCGATCACCGCGTGATCCAACACCGCTTTGACGATGGCCTGCTGACGACCTACATCCAGACCAGTCCAGCCAGCACGCAATTCACCGCCAGTACCCACCAATTCAAAGATCGCGGTGGTGTCGGTGCTCCTGTGATCCCGGATACAGCAGTATAACGGGGATATAGCTAGATGATCTATTTAGATTTGCTATGCTCTTGTTGAGGCTCCCGGCCAAATACCTCCCCCCGGCCGGGAGCCTTCCACAGGAGGGAGCCTCGCGGTGAATGGCGGATTGGCGCCGGAAGCGATCAAAACCGTGCTCGTCAGAGCGCTGGTGGGGGTAGTCGCTGGTGCAATCGTGTCCGGGTTCGGTGTGCAGTCAGGGTGGGCGCTGGTAATCGCCGCTGTCGCCCTAGCGGCACTATTGGTCTCCGGAATCGGTGCGGGGATCGAGCGGAAGCGCCACATCCAGCGGCGACGTGTCGAAGTCGAACAACCGCGCTTAGAGGCGGAAAAGGTGCAGGCAGTAACAGATCGGCTGGCCGAACGGCAGCGGCTGGCTCACGCGCGTGCCGCCGAGGCGATCCGGCGGATCGCGGCCACTAATTGACGGGAGCCAGCGCGGATTGAGACGCTCAAAAGCACTTGAGCGGGTTCACGCAGGGTCTGCCCGCGGCGCCTTGCAGGTGCGTCAGGATGTAGGTGATGGAGCCCGGCACCACCGCGCCTGTGCTGGTCGCGCATTTCGGCCAGGCCGCGGGTCCCTGGGTTGCCATGATGTTGTTCGCCACCCGGATCTGTTCTTGCGGAGGACTTGTCGCCGGCGATCCGAGGCCACCGTTGGCGAGCCAGGTGGCCTCGCTGATTTGTAGGCCACCGTAATGACCGTTGCCGGTATTGGCTGACCAGTTACCGCCGGATTCGCACTGCGCGAGGGCGTTCCAGTCGATCGGCGCGGCGCGCACGGGCGCTATCGAGGCGGCCGCCACCACCACCGCCAGCCCGGCCGCTGGTTTCACCGCAGCTTCACATCGCTGGCCAACCACCGGCCGCTCACTTTTTCCATGGTCAACGTGATACGGGTGTGCTCAATCTCGGGGTTGACCGTGTCGCGCGTACTCACCGACTGGTCGACAAGCAACCCCACCTGGACCGTGTTCGAGGTGGCGGTTTGGACTGCTGCCTCAGCGATAGTCCCGTGCGCCGTGACCTTTTTGTCGATCAGCATCTGGCGCAGCGTGACTGCGCGGGTGTTGTGCGCTTCATTGAATTCTGCGGTTGAATCGTTGAAGAGCTCGGTGAAGTTCTTGTCGACCGTGGTGGCGTCGATGTTGCACAACGTCAGCGCATATTTCTTGGCTGCCGCCAGTGCCTGTGTCGCGGCGACATCGCGTTGGTGGTGCTCGATGGCCGCCCAAGCCGCCCAACTGGCGGTCCCGGTCAACGCAGCAACCAGTGCGCCGATGGCGAGCCATCGAAGCGGGATGCGCAGATGCAGATGGCGTGGGCCGTTGTTCTCGGATTCCGGTGCGGGATCAGAAGATTCGCGAGTGCAGACGTCGTCGAGGACCCCAGCCGATGCGGTGTTGTGCAAAGCTTCCATGCGCGATTACCCGTCCCCTCGCTGCCTCTGATGCACCATCGTGAACAGCCATAGTCTCGTCGACACCTGTCGGGATTCGAGAAAGGAACCGCATCAAACACATAACGGCTGATCTAGATATATGAGGCCATAACGTTCAGTTCAGTTCGCCGCGTGGTCGGCATGCGCAGGTGCTATTACTCTGCGCTTGCGCCACTACCCTTGGTGGTCGCCGCGCCGATAGCAGGCAAAACGAGTGTGTCGATGACTTGCCGGACGAATTGGGCGTCGACACTTTGACCGCTGATGACCCGCATCAGCCCCATCCCCGTCAAGGTGTCGGCGATGAGAGACCAGTCCCGGTCGGGTGCGACTTCGCCGCGGGCGGCGGCCTGTTGGAGGACCGCGGTCACCGTGCGCCTGCCCTTGAGTAGCATCAGGTCGTCGAGGGCTGAGGCGAGTTGCTGATCGCGCACCGCCTCCATCGCCACCCGCAGCACCAGATCGCTGGAGATCATGGCGTCGTCGGCACGTGCCACTCGTTCAACTACTGCGTCGAAGTCTCCGGCTAGGCTGCCGGTATCTGGGGCATCGTCATCGATGAGGTCGGGTCGCCAGTATACAAGCGCGTCGGTGATCAACGCGGCCTTCGACGCCCAGCGGCGGTAGATTGCGGCTTTACCGACACCCGCTCGTGCGGCGATGTCGTTCATAGTGGTGTCGTTGTAACCGTTCTCGGCCAATAGGGCCAGCGCGGCGTCGAGGATCGCAGGATCGCGGGTCCGATCGAGCTGGCCTTGAGTGCGTTGGCGCAGTTTCGATTCGGTGTCTGTCTGGCATCTCGATGCCGCGACTAACAACTCCATTACTCGCTTGCCTGATCAATGCTCGACACTGACGCGGTCGTTGTCGGGATGGGCGCGGTGTTGTCGTCGGCTGGCTGTGGTTCGGGTCCGCGGCGGCCACGCCTGGTGATCTCGAAGGTGTTCAGCGGCCACCAGAACCAGCGGCCCAGCGCCGCGGCGATGGATGGCGTCATGAACGCCCGAACGATCAGTGTGTCGACAACCAGGCCGATACCGATGGTCATGCCGAGTTGACCGACCACGCGCAGGTCGCTGACGATCATCGACATCATGGTGAAGGCGAACACCAGCCCGGCCGCTGTGACGACGCGTCCGGTGGCCCCGATGCCCCTGATGATGCCCGTATTGAGCCCGGCGGGTATCTCTTCTTTGAAGCGCGAGACCACCAAGAGATTGTAGTCCGAACCCACTGCGAGCAGGATCACCATCGATAATGGGATCACGATCCACTGCACGCCCAGGCCGAGGATGTCCTGCCAGAGCAGCACTGACAACCCACACGCGGTACCCAGGGATGCGGCCACGGTGCCGACGATCACCAGGGCAGCCACCATGCTGCGGGTGATCAACAACATGATCGCGAAAATCAGGATCATCGCTGCGATGATCGTGATCATGAGGTCGGTGACGACGCCGTCCTGCATGTCGGCGTACAGCGATGCCGTGCCGGCGAGTGAGACCTGGGCGTTGCTCAGCGGGGTGCCTTTGAGGGCGTCTGCGACGACACCTTTGAGGTCCCGGACGTGTTCGATGCCCTGCACCGAGGCTGGGTCACCCTGGTGGGTGATGATCATCCGGACTGCCTTGCCATCGGGTGACATGAACATCTTTATCCCGCGTTTGAAGTCGGGATTGTCGAACACGTCCGGCGGCAGGTAGAACAAATCGTCGTTCTTGGCCTGGTCGAAGTACAAGCCTATCTCCGTCGCGCCTTTGGCCAACTCCTGTTGCTGGGCCTGGGTGCCGGCCTGGACGCTATGGGTCGCGATCATGAAGTCACGCATTTTTGTCATCGAACTGATGGTGTTCTGCAGCACCGGCAACATCTGCGGCAGTAAATGATCCAAACGGTCCAAATCGGTAGTGAGACCTTGTATTTGGTCGGCGAGTTCATCGATCCCGTCCAGCGCATCAAAGATAGATCGCAACGACCAGCAGGCAGGGATGTCGAAGCAGTGCTTTTCCCAATAGAAGTAGCTGCGAATAGGTCTGAAGAAGTCGTCGAAATCGGCAATCTGGTCCCGCAGCTGGTTGGTGGTGTCCGCCATCTCGTGGGTCCTGCCAACCATGCTGTGGGTGGTTTCGGTCATCTCCTTGGTGATGGTGTACATGCGCTCCATGTTGGCGATGGTCTTGCTCAGCTCGTCGGCCTGCTCAAGCATCTGCGCCGAGTTGTCGTTGTTGAACTTCGCGGACTGCAAAGTGCCGGCGTTTTGCGCGCCGAGCAGGAACGGGATAGAGCTGTGCTCGATCGGTGCACCCAGGGGGCGGGTGATGGTCTGCACCCGATCGATGCCCCGCATGCGAAAGACGCTTTTGGCGACCTTTTCGATCACGAGCATGTCCGCGGGGGTGCGCAGGTCGTGATCGGCCTCGAGCATCAACAGCTCGGGGTTCATGCGCGCCTGGGAGAAATGGCGGTCCGCCACGCCCATGGCAAGGTTGGCGGGCATATCGGCGGGGGTGAACTTCTGGTCGTTGTACTGCGGCACATAGGTTTGCAGGGCGGCGAAACCCACGACGGCGATCACGCAGGTCACCAAGACGATTGGAATGGGCCAGCGAACCACGGAGGTGCCGACCTTGCGCCAACCCGGCGACGAGACCACGTTGTGCTTAGGGTCGAGCAGACCGAACTTCGACGCCACCGTCAGGATCGCCGGCGCCAGTGTCAGGGCTGCGGCGATGATCACCGCAACCGCGATCGCACAGGGCAGCCCCATGGTCTGGAAATACGGCAGCGTGGTCATGGTCAGGCATAAGCAGGCCCCGACGATGGTCAGTCCGGAACCCAGGATGACGTGCGAGACGCCGCTATAGGCGATGTAGAACGCGTCTTCGGAATCGAGGCCTTTCGATCTTTCCTCGTGATATCGCCCGAGCAGGAAGATCACATAATCTGTGCCGGCGGCCAAGGCCAGCATCGTCACCATGCTCACCGCGTACGGGGTCAAGCCGATGATGTTCAGGTTGCCCGCCGTGGCCGTAATGCCCTGTGCAGCAAATAGTTCCAGGCCGATAACCACCATGGACACCAGCATCGTCACTGCGGAACGGTAGATGATGAGCAGCATCACAATGATGACGCCGACCGACACCACCTCCATGGCCGCCATGCTCTGATGCCCGGCCACGCTGGTGTCGGCGTTGAGCACCGTGTTGCCCGCGACATAGGCCTTGATACCCGGCGGCGCGGGTACCGAGGCAACGATGTCACGCACCGCTGCCACCGACTCGTGACTGAGCGTCGTGCCCTGGGCGCCATTGAGGAAGATCTGCACGTAGGCGGCCTTGCCGTCTACACTCTGCGAGCCCGCCGCGGTCAGCGGATCACTCCAGAAATCCTGGACGTTCTGCACATGCTTGTGATCGGCGTTCAGTTTGGCGACGATCTTGTCGTAGAACTTGTGCGCGGCATCACCGAGCTTGTCCTTACCCTCCAGCACGACCATCGCCGTGGAGTCCGAATCGTACTGCTGAAACACCTTGCCGATGTGCAGCATCGCCTGATACGACTGCGAATTGGTCGGGCTGATCGGCACCGAACGCGTGGCTGCGACAGCATCCAGCGACGGGGTCAAGACGCCCAGGCCCACCGCGACGAACACCCAGAACAGGATGATCGGTAACGACAAGATCCGAACCATCCGGCCAATGAACGGGCGATGGTGCGTCGTGTGCGTGTTGCTCATACGGATTTCACCAAGCAGTAGATGAACGGTTTGATTGTGTCGGTGCTGGCCCTGCTATCGCGCACCGCGCCGTCGACGATCACCTGGCACCGAAGGTCGTGGGTGTTGCGGTCTCCTTGGGCCAGGATGTTCGCTGACATCGACGGCAACGTCGTCACAATCGTGAATGACCAAGGCAGCGGGGCGTTTTCGATGAGATGGGGTTGGCCGTTCTCGTCGAGGTAGTTGAGGTTCGCGGATCCGCCCGTCCCGCTGATCTCGTACCTGATGTGCTTCGGATTGAAGTTCGCAGTAATTCCAGATCCCTCCGCTAAATTCGGGCCGCGGTGGCCAGTGGACTCGCGAATGCGGGTAATCGCATACACGCCCAGTGCCACGACCACCACAAGCACCAGCGGGATCCAGAACCGCTTCAACACTCGAAACACCGCGTGCGCTCCCCTAGCTCTTTTGTTTCGTTCAGTCCAGACACAGGACAGTGCGGCCCCGGCGAGAAGACGGGCCGCCAAACGGTACGGAGCTCACGGAACTCCGGTTCCGTACCACCGCCGGTCGCTACTGTATCCCAGTGCGCCAACCAGAGACGATCCGGCGCTGCCGAATGTGGCACTAACAACACCGAGCTGTGGGTGTGATGCGTTTCACCCCTGGCAGGGCAGATGTATGCAGTTAGCGCTTCTAGCAGCATTCGCCGTCGTGACCGAGAATGCGTTGTCGCACAACGCCAGTCCGCCTGCAGGTAGCCGAAGCTGGCGAAGTCAAGAAGTTTCGACAGCCCATTGGAAGACCGCGACCGTCAGCCCAACCGCAGCGGCGGTGGTTAGCAGGTTCATCACGACCGCTTTAAGTGCGAGCGCGACACTGCGAAACACCAATAGTAGGAACAGAAATGACGCATTGATGACGATGGTCAGCACGGCGGGTGCGCCTACGCGGGTGACCGTGCCGAGGTCGATGAACTTCACGGTCGCTCCGCCCACCAGAATTTGCGGTCCGCCGCCGCGTGCAAGGGGTTGGGCTTGGTCGCGGATGTGTTCGACCAACCTACTGGGGTCCGGCCCCCCTTCGCGCGCATCTTGACGTGAGGCAACTTGCCGGCACACAACAACCCCGCCGTCGCGCCCGACCGGCCCAACGCGGCCAGGCAGCCAGTTGACCCCAGCACTGCACGACAACGACCGGACAGCACCGCCCACGTGAGTCGCCCAATCCGCTGTCGACACAACACGTGTCGCTACACCTGGACAATCCGAATTTGGCTAGATGCGCCATTGCGGTTGGACGCGGCTGATGTCGAGACTGCGAGAGCCCGGCGTGCCGGGGGCGATCACCGCATGATCAAGGATCGCTTTGATGATGGCCTGCCGGCGTTCCAGTTGGAGATCTGGCCATTGGGCGCGCAGGGCACCGCCCATCCCGGCCAAGTCCTGCACATCGGTGGTGTCGGTGGCTGCCGCGATCGCTCGGCGGGTTTCGGCGATACGCGCGGTGATCGGGTCACGCGCGGCAATCCACTCCCGCGCCGTCACGGTGCCGTTCGCATACAGCGCGGCCAGCTCATCCAAGCGGGCAGTGTCGGCGTCGAGCTGGGCCGACAACACCGCGACATCTGCATCGACGCTCGCTTTGCCTGCCAACGCATCAGCCAGCGCCGGGGAATCCAGCCTCGTGAGCACCGCATCGGTCAGCAACTCCTCGACCGGTTGGGCCACCACCGTCAGTCGCCCACAGCCGCCCTGATCCGGACCGGACAGGCACACATAGCGGCGCACCCGATTCTCGGGATTAACATGGCGGGCTTGGGAATACAACCGGTTGCCGCACCGGCCGCAGCGCAGCAACCCCGACAACAAGTAGGTGCGCGGCGCGCGAGTCTTCGTCAGCGCCCGGGCGGTCATGCGGGCCAACACCTGATCCCGCTGCGCCGGGGTAATGATCGCCGGCCACGCCGCCTCACCAATCACCTGCCCGTGATGCTCACGCAGCCCCGCGATGCGACCCGAGCACAGGATTTGGCGCACCGCCGAGGTCCGCCACGACTTCGATGCCGCCGGCGCGGTACCGGAGTCATTGAGCCACACCGTCAATGACCGGATCGAGGCCCCCGCCAGGTAACGATCCACCACCTCCCGCACCACCGCAGCCTCCGACTCACGCACGGTGATCTTGTCAGGCTCATAGCCGAACGGGCGCACCGAACCATGCGGCAATCCCTGTTCGGCGTTCTGCAACATCTTGCGCCGAATACGCGCGGACTTACGCCCGGACTCCTTCGCGGCGAACGCAGCGAAAATCCGGGCCATAAATAACCCATCATCATTTCCGAGATCGATATCGGCAGTCACGGTAGCGACATCGCGCACACCCACCGACTCACACAAAGCGACAAACTCTTCCAACTCCACCGGGCGGCGATGCAACCGGTCCAAGTTATAGACGATCACCGCATCCCTAGCACCCGACTTCAGATCGGCCAGCATCCGCACATACTGCCGTCGTGGTTTACCCGAGAACGCCGACACATCGTTGTCGACATACTCATCACCCACCGGCCAGCCCCGGTCAGCGGCCAGCTTGCGGCAATCCTCCAACTGCCGCGCCACCCCCAGCCCGGTGCCCTCCACATCGGCCGAGATGCGGGCGTAGATCGCCGCCGACCGCACCGCGGCGCGTTGACCGGGCGTTTTCGCTTTCGCCATGAGGGTAGTTTAGCGACATTTCAGCTTAGCCTGCCGCGTGCGCGCGCCGGTCAGACCGGAGGTGCTTGCACGCCGCGGTCGACGCCGGTGCGCAGCTTGACCGACGCCGAATAGGCCAGCGTGCGGAACCGGAGAACCGGGTCGTCGGAGGGTTCGATGCCGTCGGTCACCCGCATCGGGTCGAACACGACGATGTCGTCGCCGTGCTCGCGCGCGGTGTCGAGGCCCGTGATCTCGATGGTCCCGACGGTGACGACCTGGGTGCCCTGCCACGGCGCCGATGGGTCGACGGTCGAGTCCTGCGGCCCGGCGATCTGCACCCGGAAATCGAAGCGGACCGGCCCGCGGTCGAGCCGGGCGTTCAGCTCGCCGGTGAGGAAGTCCGCGGACGCCTCCCGCGGGGCCGGGCCGGAGGACTTCGCGCCGGCGGCGGGCGCCAGGCGGTAGCGGACGAACCTGGCGTTGCCGTCGGCGCCGACCCAGCGGAAGGCGTGCAGTCCGTGATATTCGATGGTGGCGTAGCTGGCCGGAACCATGTTGGCGTCGCGCAGGACGGGCAGCGCGGCGAACAGCCGCGGGTGGGTCAGCAGGTGCCGGGCCATCCGCAGCGGTTGCAGCAGGCCGGGGCGCATCGCCTCGAGCAGGTCGATGAAGCCGTCCGGGGTGCTCGAGACGAACAGCCGGGCGGTCTGCGTGGAGACATCGGTCGTCGAGCCGTCGGGCAGCGTGAACTTCACCGCCAGGCCGCGCACCCCGGGGGCGCCGTCCGGCTGTTCGGGGTTGCCGGATCCGTTGGAGAAACGGATCAGCGCGGGGACCGTGGATCCGTCCAGGTGCGCTGCGCGCGACAGCCGGGCCGCGCTCCCCCGGCGCTTCGAATCGCCTCGATCGCGTCGTCGGGGGAAAGCTTGCCTGCCATCGGGGAATCCTAGAGGCTCACTCGGGCAGGCCGAAGAGTTTGACGACGCCGTGATCGCGGCCGGCGGTGTAGCCGCCGTCGACGGCGATGGCCTGCCCGGTGACGAACGAGGCGTCCGGGGAGAGCAGGAAAGCCGCCATCGCCGCGACCTCCTCGGGCCGGCCCAGCCGCTGCAGCGCGTGTTCCTTCGTGATGGAGGCCAGCGGACCCGCCATCCCCTCCAAACCGAAAACGCTTTCCGCCATTGGTGTTTCGATGAAACCAGGGCAGATGGCGTTGACCCGGATGCCGCTCGGTCCGTAGTCGAGCGCCATGTTCCTGGTCAGCAGCACGACCCCGCCCTTGGCGGCGTTGTAGGAGCTGCCGCCCGCCGTTCCTTCCAGGCCTTCGATGCTGGACACGGTGACGATGGAGCCTCGCTCACCGTCGAGCCGGGGTTGCTCGATCATCCTGGCCAGCGCCGCCTTGGCGACCAGGAACGTGCCGGTGAGGTTGACGCCGATCACCCGCTCCCATTCGGCGCGGTCGAGCAGGTGGACCGGTCCGCCCCCGGCGACGCCGGCGGCGTGGAACACGCCGTCGAGACGATCCGGCACCGCCTGCAGCACGGCGCCGATCGCGGCTTCGTCGGTCACGTCGGCGGTGACGAAGTGGAAGTCGGGCCCCAGGTCCGGCGGGGCGGCCAGGTCGGCGCCGACGACGGAGCCGCCCTCGGCCAGCAGGCGCCGCGCGGTGGCCAGGCCGATCCCGGATGCCGCGCCCGTCACGACGAACGTGCGGGAACTGGCGCGCTCGGCATTCACCATGTCGAAGTCCTTTTGCCGGGTGGGGAGACTGCTCGGCGGGATCTGCTCATATCGCGATTTGTACCTTACGATTTTGCGCAAACCACCCGGGGGGCACGAGGAGCCACGATGTCATCAACGCACACACCCCGGTTCCCCGGTGCGACACGGCCCGCGCGCGGCCTGCGGCCCGCCGGTGTCGCCGCCGTGATCGCCGCGGTCCTGCTCACCGGCGCCGCCGACCCGGCCGGGCAGCCACCGCGTGCGCCGGCGCCGGTGGCGCTGCGGCTGCTTGCCGCCGACCCGGTCGACATCGCGCAGGGCATCTCGATCACCCCCGCGCCGGGCTGGACGGTCGGCGACCGGGGCACGGACTGGGTGGCGCTCTCCAACGCCGATTCCAGCGCACAGCTGCAGGTCACCGTCAAGACGGCCGACGGGACCGATGTCGCCGCCGTGCTGCAGGGCGACATCGGCCGGTTGACCGGCGATCCGTCCTCTGATTTGACCAACGTGCGGAACCTGACCGATCCGCTCATAACGATGTTGCAAGGCAACAACTTTCAGCAGAAGGCCGCCATCGACTACACCGCCGACCTTTCGTCGCCGCGGGGCACGGTTCCCGTCCTCGGCACATTCGGCGAGCTGCTCAACACGTCGACTCGGCTGTCGGCGTTCATCGACTTCCGGCAGAACGACAACGCGACCGGTCAAGCCGCCCAAGACGGCGGGGCCATGATCGACTCCATGCTCTGACGGGTTGCCGTGGCGGCGGCGCACCGCGTATCACAGAGAAGGACACAACGATCTCGGAGGGGTTATGCCGGCAGCCGACGCCACCATCAGCACGACCGACACGCTCATCGGATTCATCGAGCAGCACGTACGACAGCGCCCCGACGCCACGGCTATCCGTTACGGCGAAGCACAGTGGACCTGGGCCGAGTGGGCGGCGCGGATTCGTCGCGCAGCCGGAGCACTGCGCGCCGCCGGTATCCGGCGTGGGCAGTGCGTGGCTTTCCTGGACAAGAATCACCCCGCGTGCCTGGAAACCCTGTTCGCGGCCGCATCGATCGGCGCGGTGGCCACCGTGGTGAATTGGCGTCTGGCCGGTGAGGAACTCGTGCATGTCCTCGAAGACAGCGGGGCCCGCCTGCTTTTCGCCGGCGCCGAACTGCATCCCGCGGCGCAGGCGGCTGCCGCTCACGTACCGGGCCTGCAGCGCATCGTCGTGGTGGGCGGTGACGACGAGGACGAGTACGAATCATTGCTCGCCGCGGCATCTCCCGAGGATCCCGACGCCGAGGTCACCGGCGACGACTCCGCGCTGGTGATCTACAGCTCGGGCACCACCGGGCGCCCCAAGGGCGTGGTGCTGAGCCAGCGGGCGCTGGTCAACCACGCGGCGAACGTCGCGCCGGCGTTTCCCTCCGGCGAAGGCGACACGAACCTGGTGTGCATGCCGCTGTTCCACGTGGGTGGGATCGGGTATGCACTGTTCGGCATCCGGCCCGGCATGCCGACGATCATGACCCGCGAGCCCGACGCCGCGGAGCTGATCGGGGCGGTGCGCGCCGGCGCGACGCATGCGTTCGTCGTGCCTTCGGTGATCGCCAGGTTCCTCGACGGCGGCGAGGCGGCGGTCGCCGCCATCTCGGGGCTGCGTTACATCGTGTACGGCGCCGCCCCGATGCCGCTGCCCCTGCTACACCGGGCGCTGGCGGCCTGGCCCGGCACGAAATTCGTTCAGGTGTACGGCCAGACGGAACTGTGCGGAGCAGTCACGGCGCTCGGCGACACCGACCATCGCGATCCAGCCCGGCCCCATCTGCAGCTCTCTGCCGGAAAAGCGTTGCCGGGAACGGCGATTAAGATCGTCGATCCCGAGACTGGCGATCTGCTGCAGGCGGGGCGGCCGGGCGAGATCTGGGTGCGCAGCAACCAGAACATGAGCGGCTACCTGAACCGCCCGGAGGCAACGGCCGACACGATCACCGGCGACGAGTGGGTGCGCACCGGCGACGTGGGGCGCCTCGACGCCGACGGCTACGTCTACGTCGAGGACCGGCTGAAAGACATGGTGATCACCGGCGGGGAGAACGTCTACGGGCCCGAGGTGGAAAGCGTGCTGATCAAGCATCCCGCCGTCGCCGACGCCGCCGTCATCGGGGTGCCCGACGACCGCTGGGGCGAATCCGTCAAGGCGATCGTCGTGGCCGCCGGCGAGGTCGGCCCCGAGGATGTCATCGCGTTCTGCCGCGAGCACCTCGCCGGCTACAAGTGCCCGCGCACCGTCGACTTCGTGGCGGAGCTCCCCCGCAACGCGAGCGGCAAAATCCTCAAAACCGAACTGCGGGAACCATATTGGCGGGACCGCGCCAGGAAGGTGTGACTGCCGGGTGCCTACAGCCGTCCCTCGACGCGCAGCTGCGGATGCACCCAGTCCGGCGAGCGGCGCTCCTTGAAGGCGCGGAAACCCTCCCGCGCCTCGGCGTCGCTCAGGCTGGCGGTCATGCCGATGCGGTCGTACAGGCCCAGGTAGTTGTCGATGCTGGACTTGATGACCCCGCGGGCCCGCGGGGCGGTGCGGCACACCTGGGCCAGCACGTCGTGTGCCTCGGCGAGCAGGCTCTCCTGCGGCACTACCCGGCTCACCAGGCCCCAGTCGTAGGCCTCGGCCGCGCTCAGCACCCGTCCGGTGAACATCAGGTCGCGGGTGCGCACCGGCCCGATCAGGCGCGCCAGCATCTGGCTGTAGTAGGTGTCGGCGTAGCCGCGGAACAACTCGGGCACGCGGAAGGTCGCCCGCTCGCTGACCACCGAGAGGTCGCTGCACAGCGCGATCTGGAAGCCGCCGCCCTGGCACAGCCCGTTGACCGCCGAGACGATCGGCTTGGCCGAGGTCCGCACCGCGTCGAACGGCGTGACGTCCATGCCCAGCGCGGCGCCGAAGGTGATCCAGGCGTCGGCGCCGCCGGCCCCGCCGCCCATGTCGCCGCCGGGCGCGAACACGTCACCGGTTCCGGTGATCAGCAGCCCGGCCAGATCCGGGTCCTCGTTGAGACGGCCTACGGCATAACGGATTCCGAAGTACATCGCCGGGGTCAGGGCGTTGCGGGCGTCCGGGCGGTCGATCGTGCACACCGCGATCGGCCCCTGCCGCTGCAACGTCAGGTACGGCGTGCCCAGCCAGTCCCCCTCGGGCGGGCGCGGGCTGCCGTGCGGGGGCGAGGGCTGCTGTGTCACGGGACTCCTTCGACGTCGGCGACCGCGTCGTCGCGTCAGCGCGCCGCGCGGTGGGGATACTGTAGCTCTTACAGTATGTAGGGGCGGGTCCGGCGGCCGGTCTACAGGTACGGCACCGTGGTGACGGCGGTGCCCTGGGTCGTGTCGTTGAGCAGCTCGGCCAGGGTGGACTGCAACGTGGCCGTGGCCTCCCCCACCTGCCGGTCGCAGAACCGGCAGTGGATGGCGAACCGTGGCTGGTCGTCCTCGTCCGGCCAGAACCGGCGTGGCCCCACCGCGGCGCCCGGGTCGTACTGCACCGACTGATGCGGAGCGTCCCTGAGGATCCTGCCGACGGGATGGCCTTGCGGGCATTCGAGTTTCAGCACGCCGATACCCTCTTGATTGCTCACCGTCCACCGTCCTCGCGAAGTCGTGGTCTCGTCGGTCCACACGTATTGTCGCCCCGGGCCGGCCGGTGTGCTCGTCGCGGCCCCCAATCGGCGCCCGTTTCCGCCACGGTGCGACTCAACGGGTGACGGCGGTATGCACGGGTCTGCAGTGAAAGGCGACTATGACCGACAACCCTCCCATCGCCCCTTCCATCGCCGAGCTTTTCTCTCCGGAGGTACTCCGCGAGTACGCCCTGCTGGCCGACGGAGAGCGTGGCGTGGTGATCGGACCCCGCGGCGAGTGCACCTGGATGTGCCTCCCGCGCTGGGACGGCCCCGGGGTGTTCAGCTCGCTGCTGGGAGGCGGCGGCGCCTACGTCGTCTCCCCGGACAACGCGCAGTTCGTGTGGGGCGGCCGGTACGAGGAACGGTCGCTGATCTGGCGGTCACGATGGGTGACCACCGACGGGATCGTCGAAAGCCGCGAAGCGCTGGCATTTCCCGGCGACGCGCACACCGCGGTGGTGCTGCGCCGATGCCGGGCGCTCGACCGGCCGATGTGGATGCAGGTCACGCTCGACGTCCGCGCGGATTTCGGCTCGGAGCCGATGTGCGACCTGTCCCTCGACGACGGGATCTGGACCGGTCGATCAGGCCCGCTGCGCTTCCGGTGGTTCGGGGCCGGCGGAGCCAAGGTCTGCGACGACGGCTCGCTGCGGACGGCAATCTGCGTGGTACCCGGACGCGATCACGACCTGGTCCTCGAGATCTCCGACAGCGAGCTGCCCGCCGACGTGCCACGCCCCAACGACTGCTGGCGATGGACCGAAATCGCTTGGCGCGAAGCGGTTCCCGAGATCACCGGCACCGTGGCCGACGCCGATTCCCAGGCCGCCTATGCGGTGCTGCGCGGGTTGACCTCCAGCGGCGGCGGGATGGCTGCCGCGGCCACCATGTCGCTGCCGGAACGCGCCCAGCAGGGCCGCAACTACGACTACAGCTACTGCTGGATCCGCGATCAGTGCTACGCCGGGCAGGCCGTGGCCTCCGCCGGTGCCCACCCCCTGCTCGACGACGCGGTGCGCTTCGTCAGCGAACGCGTGCTCGCCGACGGTGGGCAGCTCAAGCCGGCCTACACGGTCACGGGCGGTCCGGTGCCCCGCGAGCGGCACCTGGACCTGCCGGGCTATCCCGGCGCCACCGTCATGACCGGCAACCGGGTCGTCGACCAGTTCCAGCTCGACGCCTGCGGCGAGGCCCTGCTGTTGCTGGGGGCCGCCGCCCGCCTGGACCGTCTCGACGGCCTGCACTGGAAGGCGGTGCAGTCGTTGGTGCAAGACCATCAAGGACCGGTGGCGGGAGCCCGACGCCGGCATCTGGGAGCTGGACCAGCAGTGCTGGGCCCACTCCCGGCTGACCTGCGCGGCCGGGCTGCGCACCATCGGGGAGATGGCACCGGCGCACGAGGGCGCCGAGTGGCAGCACCTGGCCGACCTGTTGATCACCGACACCGCGTCGGACTGCCTGCATCCCAGCGGGCGGTGGCAGCGCGCGCCGGGGGATCCGCGCGTGGACGCGGCGCTGCTCATCCCGTCCATCCGGGGCGCCATTCCCGTCACCGATCCGCGCACCACCGCGACGCTGGACGCGGTGCGCACCGACCTGAGCCGGCACGGCTACGTGTACCGGTTCCGGCCCGACGAGCAACCGCTGGGCCAGCAGGAGGGGGCTTTCCTGCTGTGCGGCTTCCTGATGTGCCTGGCCGAGCACCAGTGCGGCAACCGGGTGGCGGCCGCGCGCTGGTTCGAGCGCAACCGCGGCGCCTTCGGCCCCCCGGGCCTGTTCACCGAGGAGTACGACGTCGCCCAGCGCCAGCTGCGGGGCAACCTGCCGCAGGCGTTCGTGCACGCCCTGCTGTTCGAGGCCGCGCACACGCTGCAAGGCGACGACGACCCGGCGGTCGGCAAGAACTGGTGAGCCCGGCGTCGGCCGACCTGCGTCCAACTGCGGAAGAACTGTGTAGCCAACTGGTTGATGCGTGGTCGGGCGAAACCGGAACTTGCGGCCCAGCGTCCTATTCTCTGCGTGGCCGGGTCGGCGGAATATGCGAAGTGGCGTGGCGGTGTTGTCGGCTGCGCCGACGCATCGACTAGACCAGCGTTTACCGGGATGGCACCCAACGATAATGTTGGGCAAACTGGTGGCATGGCGATCACGGCACGAAAGACAGCGCGGAAGCAAACCAGAATGGGGGCCGATGATCCGTTGGCGGCCTCACGGGTACGGTATCTGGCCGACATCATCGGCGGGGCGCGGCTGGCGGCGATTGTCGGGGTGAATCGTTCACAGCCGTCGCGGTGGATGACAGGCGAAGAGCGGCCCGGACCCACTGCCGCACCGCTGTTGATCGATCTTGAACACGTCATTGCTCGTGCGCGACTGGTGTGGGGGGACGCTGCGGCGGCGACCTGGCTGGACAGCGCCAATAGCTACCTCGACGGTGCACGACCCATTGACGTGTTGCAGCTTTCAGGGCCGGCGCCGGTGCTCGAAGCCCTCGACGCCGAAAGTTGGGGCGGGGCAGTCTGATTGCTCGCTTACCGCGTGTTCCCACACTTGGCGGCCGCGCGGCCGGGTAAGCCTGGCCATCCGCTGTATGAGCATCGGCCGCAGCGGGGCGGCCGGATAGACCATCCCGACTACCACGTGTGGTACCTGTCGCGATTCAGTGAGGCGGCATGTGGTGAGACCTTCGGAAACCTTTCCCGCTGGGATGCCTCGATGTTCGAGTTTCCGCAAATTCCCGGCTCCAGTCGGGCAATCGGCGTCTACGAGTTGCCGGATGATTTGCGCGTGCTCGACCTCGATGACCCCGCTCAGCTGGTGCGGCTGGGGTTGCGGCCAACGCAGACCGTGGTTCGCAATCTCGCGGTCACCCAGGCGTGGGGCCACCGGATCTGGTCTGAGACAGACCCACACGGCGGGGATCGCAGATGGCAGGCGGTGTCGTGGTGGTCTTATCACCGCCCCGCCTGGACTGTCCTTGGAAGCTGGCTGCGGCCGAAGGTTATTCGTGTCGAACCGCTGGACATTTCGCATCCAGCGCTTATCGACGCAGCCAAGGCGTTGCAGCGCATCATCTTTTCGTGGATCTTGAAGGCGCCCGACGGGCCTGGCGAGACCGTTGAAGGTCAGGAAGTCGACACCGCGCCGATGCGCAGCGGCGTGTCGAACGAGGACAATAATCTGAAAACGAGGGCGCTAGCTGCGGGAATGAGGTGAGACACGAGTTGGCTTGTCGAGAGCGCATCCTAAATCTACCGAAACTACCTCTCAACTGCGACGATATCTGTGGTCCCGGCTGGGATCGACGAGCGACCTTCCGCGTGTGAAGCGGAGGCGATGCCGAAAGCCAGACGTTCATGCTGGTCAAGCTGGACGACCTGGACCAATCTTGGAGGTTCAGAACACGCGAATCACGCGGCGCAGCGGATGCGGAGCGAATGAAACTCAAGCTGTGATCCACAGGCACGCGCCGCATGAAGTCAATCGAGGTGCCGGTCGACATCCATCCGTTGGTGGAGTATGCGCACCACATTGATCACATCGCCGCTGACAATCCGGTAGTAGAGCGTGTGCGATCCAACAACGTGCTTCCGATAGCCAGGGCGGAGTTCGTCGCAGGCCCGTCCGATCATCGGATTGTCCACGACTCGTTCGATCGCCCGCTGGATTTCACGGACGTATTCCTCGGCCTGATCGTCATCCCAGCGCTGGCAGGTGTACTCCCAGATCTGTTCCAGGTCGGCGCGGGCGGCGGGCGAAAGTACATACCGAGTCACCGGCGCCGAGGTTGCTCAGCTCGCTTGCGCGCAACGAACTCATCGAAGTCGAATGGTGTCGACTCACCACTTCGTTCGCCGGCGTCGAGCGCCTGGCGCAATGCGTGCAGGCGGGTCTCACGATCCTCAAGCAGCCGCAGAGCAGAACGCACGACGTCACTGGCCGAGCGGTAACGGCCCGACGCCACCTCCGCATCGATGAATGCGCTGTAATGCTCGTCGAGGCTGAACGACGTATTCTTACCCACACATCGGAGGATACCAACTATTGGTATCCGCGCTTAGCTGGCCGCCGCCGCGGCTGCGACGATTGACGGATCCGCCATCACGCCCACCATCGTTCGTGAGATTCCGCCGCGGATCGTCCGAACCATGGATTCATGCTCTACCTCCCCCTGGTGCCCCAGGGACCACTACATAAGGTCCCCGATTCCGAACCGTCGGGCCAAGGGTAGCGTGGTCGGTGATGGATCGAAATCCGGACAGCGGAAAAGGCCATGACCTGTACTGATGTGTGTGGTCCCGGCTGGGATCGAACCAGCGACCTTCCGCGTGTGAAGCGGACGCTCTTCCACTGAGCCACGGGACCGGCGCCGAGAGGCGAACGACGTCGAAGACTAGCACGATCCGAGGATCCCAGTGCGCGCCCATCCTCGGCCTGGCGGCCCGGGATAGCCCGGAACCGCAGCGTACCTGGAAACTTGTAAGTGCCCGCCGCTGTGGACTATCGTCGTCCTTCGCACCGGGCGACGATCTCGCCCGTTGCGCGCGGATGTAGCGCAGTTGGTAGCGCATCACCTTGCCAAGGTGAGGGTCGCGGGTTCGAATCCCGTCATCCGCTCGAAGGTGCAAGTGGCATCAGTTCCCAGCGGTGGAGTGGCCGAGTGGTGAGGCAACGGCCTGCAAAGCCGTGCACACGGGTTCGATTCCCGTCTCCACCTCCGCTTTCGAACCCCCAGCGCGATTAGCTCAGCGGGAGAGCGCTTCCCTGACACGGAAGAGGTCACTGGTTCAATCCCAGTATCGCGCACCAGCTTTCGTAATGCTCAGAGGCACAATCTGAGACGAGAAGCCGGGCACGTGAACTAGATGTGAACTGGTCGACGGCAAGCTAGCAACCTATCTGAGAGATAGCTAGCCATGAGCACCACAGCACCCGACCAATCCGCCGACCGGATCGCGTACCCGGTCGACTCCGCAACCCGGCCCTGCTGCAAGGGCATCGGCGCCCACACGCCCGACCGCCAACCCGATGTTCCGGCGCCGGCCGGCGCGGTGCGGCTGCTGCCCTGGGAGTCACCCGCGGTCAGCGGGCACCCGGAGTGGCTGCGCTACTTCGACGGAACCACCCGCACGGTGGCGCTCGACAACCGCGACCGCGACGCCGAGGTCACCATCGAGGGCGCGCAATGGGGAGACGGCCGCGTTGACGGCTGGGCGGTCCGGGTGTTGCACGTCAACTCCGACTGGCCCCTCACGCTCGAGCAGGCCCGCGCGCTCGGTGAGGCGTTGATCGCAGCGGCCGACGAGATCAGCGGGTCGGCGCGATGAGGAGCGGCTTCCTGCGGTGGCCGCGCTACCCCTCGCCGACGAGTACGCCAGCCGGGCACTTGCGCGAGCCACCATCTGCGGGTTTGCTAAGCATGCCAGTCTGAAAGGTGGTCGATCATGAATCGACTTGTCTCGGTTCTCGCCACTGTGACTGTCGCCGCGGGCGCGACTTGGGCCTCCGCTTGGCCCGCGCACGCCGCACCCGACCCACACATGCCCGACCCGCTGCGCGACTACTGCCCGGGTGGGGGCGTCGGCAATGTGCTCATGGGCGGGTATTGCGACGGGGAGCATTACTGTTGACGGACATTCAGGGTGACCACCTGGGGGTGGGGTTCCGGCGTTGAGGGTGAGGATGCTTCGGCGGGATCTGAGCGGCGGCATGGTGACGACGCCCCCTGTTCCCGGGGTTACGGTGGCCTGGGTTCGTTTCGGCGATCATCGTGGCGCCGGATGTTCGTGGCCGGGGGATCGACTGGCGCAGTGACGGTTCCAGCCCGGGGCGGCCAACACGAGATGACCCCTTCCCGACTGGCATCGTGGTAGACCATCTTGGTGCTTCATGTCCTCCCGAGCACCCGATGATCGTCGTCCGCACCGTCGAGTGGGCCGAGCAGGCCCTGGGCGCCGGCGAGCTCGGCTGTCCGCACCCCGGGTGCGGCGGCGCCCTCACACGGTGGGGATACGGCCGCCGCCGGCGCGTCCGTAGCCTCGGCGCGCGGACCCTCGACGTGCGCCCCAGGCGGGCACGATGCACCCGCTGCGCCAGCACCCAGATTCTGCTGCCGGCCACCCTGCAGCCACGTCTGGCCGACACCACCGAAGTGATTGGCGCCGCCCTGGCCGGCAAGGCCGGCGGCCACGGACATCGCCGTATTGCCACCGCGCTTGACCGCTCGCCGTCGACCGTGCGCCGCTGGATACGCCGCGCCACGCGCAGCGTTCATCTGCAATGGCTATGGCAGCGCGGCAGCCAGGCCCTCATCCGGCTCGACCCCGACGCGTTCAACCAGCTGCCTCGCGCCAGCAACCCGCTGCACAACGCGCTTATCGTCCTGGCCGCCGCCGCCTGCGCGGCCCGCCAGCGGCTGGGCTTGACCGAACCCCTATGGACGCTGATCGGCGTGCACACCCAAGGCCGGCTTCTGGCCGCACCGACCTGAACCGCCCACATCGCCCGGACCAATCCGGCCGGGCCGGCGATCCCGCTCGCCCATCCCCGGCCGGCACCGTGAACACCACCGCCGGCCGACACCGTCACCGCGAGCATCACAGCGTCAGCGTGAACACCAAATCGCGCTAATCATCCTCACCGAGAACGCCGCCAACATGCTCACCTTGAACGCCGGTCAACAAGCATTACCCAGATGGCTCCTACTGGCACAAGCTGATGGCTGGCGGCGCGTACTCGCTGCCGATCATGGTGCCCGGCCAGAGCGAGCCAGCTGATCTGGGCATGTCGTGCGTGGTCGACCCCGATAACGGGCCGGTTCCGCAGCCCGCACCGCCGGGCGGCTGCGGGGGTGCGGTGAAATGAGCGGCGAGGCAGATCCCACGGCAATCGACCCGTCGGCCGATAAGACGACCAAGGCGCCCCGCTCGGCGCGACGCGATCCCGAGCCCCGCGCCTAGTCCGAAGACAACGACCCCATCCAGATCCCGGACTCGTCCTGGCGGGCGTCCTTCGCCGCGGCCGCGCCGATACTGTTCGCTGCCGCGCTGCTGGCTGTCGTGATCGCCGGGGGCGCTGCCTGGTATCTCTGGGCGCACCACGACCCCGCACCTACACCGGACGAGCGCTTCCAATCGCCGGCGTTCGGGCGATCCCCGGATTTACCGGCACCGATGACTGGGAATTGGAAGAGCATTGGGGTCGCGGGGTGTGTTTGGGACATGAGCACGGGTCCACCCGCTATGACATCTATGAGGACATGCACTCGCAAAACCCGAGCGTCACCTACCCTCAGTTGTCGCAGATGATAGATGTCGCTATCGGCGCGTACTGCCCGCAGGAGCGAGGAAAGCTCAGCTGAGTCTCTGGAGCGTCCTGCGCACGCAAAAAAGGCCCCGTCCATCGCCGCATGTGCTCGGTGGTAGCGCAAACCGGAAATGCAACGCCCCGACCTTCAACCCCTCGCGGCGGGAGGGCACGCCCGGGAGGGTTCGTGAATCGCGATAAACCCGCCCCTTGCCAACCGGAGACGATGTTTGCTGGTGTTTGCTGGTGCGTTGCTGGACCACGCCGAGAGCGCGGGTTTCCGAGCAACCCGGTGACCACCCGACCATCCAGCAAACCGACTAGACATGCTTTTGTGTCCCATCCGCGCAACGTGCGCTGCCCAGCAACCTGCATTCGCGTATCAAAACACGTTTTACCTGCATTTTTACCCGTCATCCCTTTTTTGGACAACGTGTCAGAGGCTGCGAAGCGGTCGGGGTCGTCCTTGTAGCAAACATTGCTTGTGATTGTGTGGGTGGATCCACTGAGCGATGGCACCGTGCGTCTACGTCGTTGGACTGAGCATGTGTAGGTGACCATGCGGCTCACGACACTGTTGTTCGCCCTCAGCCTAAGGAAGTCGAGGCGGTGCGCCGAAGCGCGGCGGCTTTTACGGGCTGGCGTCCAAGGCAGAGTCGGATTCTCCGGATTTCAAAGACGCTGTCGGCCAAGAACGTTGGGTCCATAGTCGGTCGAGGTTCGGCTTGACCGACTCGGTTCCCGGTGGAAGCGCGACACGCTCGACTGAGCTGTATATCCGCTCCATGCATGCCTGTACCGCCGCAAGTGCTCGCCGCTTCCCCATGCCCCAGGAAGCCGCTTCGGCTGTCAGATCATCGACGTTGATGCGGTCGATACTCGTCTTGCCGTTAATCACATGGCCTGTG
Source organism: Mycobacterium cajalii (assembly GCF_045809005.2). NCBI lineage: Bacteria > Bacillati > Actinomycetota > Actinomycetes > Mycobacteriales > Mycobacteriaceae > Mycobacterium > Mycobacterium cajalii. The sequence goes on along the minus strand of NZ_CM141436.1, from coordinate 2,152,825 downwards.
CCCTTGAATGCGGGATCCAGGTACATGACCGGCGAGGCATCGTAGATCGGTGCCAGGGACACGCTCCCATCGCGGCCGATCATCACCGAGTAGTTTTTTGAGTGCGCGTCAGCATTACCAATGACGACGTTAAATGTGACGGCCTGCAGCAACGCCAAGCGAAACCCGTCAGGGTCCAACGCTCTCGGTGCGGCCGCGCGTGCTACGCGTCGTAGCCGCGAGCCTGAGCGAGTTGCTTCGCTGGTGCTCTCGTATTTGGCGGCAGGATCGAGACCTAGCGCTTGACAGAAATCCTCCTGATGCAGCCGATTGCCGTCAGGGCTTCGGTCATAGCGGACCACGACGATGGCCTCGCGTTCACCGAACCGCTCTAATCGCGACTCCGCAGCATTGATGCCTGCTCCGCGTGCCACTCGTAGCGCCCAGTCTTCCGTCTGAATGAGATGCTTTACGGCGCCGCCGAGTGGCTCGGGTTTGATGATGTGCGTTGAGGCCGCACCGGCTTCGGGCCAGCCCCATTCACCGTTGGGAAGCCCTGTGTGACAGGGTTAGGTGAGACAGCAGCAGTAGCCGATTATCGCTACAGGGCGAGACAGGATCACCATTTCCGTGACTATGACGATCGCATCCCTGCAGGGGTGCGCTGATACTGATCAAGTGGACAGCGCGCCGGATCCAGGTGCTCGGGCCCGGCGGCGCACGTTTACCGCTGAGTACAAGGCCCGGATCCTCGATGAGTACGACGCGCTGCCGGCGGGTTCGTCCGAGCGTGGTGCGTTGCTGCGCCGCGAGGGCCTGTATAGCTCGCACATCGCCGAGTGGCGCAAGGCCCGCGACGCCGGTGCCCGTGCCGGGCTGGCGTCGCGGGGCAAGCCGAAACGCAGCGCTGAGCAGGTCGAGCTGGACAAGCTGCGGCGGCGCACCAAGGCGCTGGAAGCCGAGCTGAGCCGCACCAAGCTGGCCCTGGAGATCACGGGAAAAGCACACGCGCTCTTGGAGATGCTCTCCGGGAGCGCGGACTCCGAGCCGAGGTGCAAGCCGTGATCGGCGAGCATCTGCCCGCCCTGGAGGCGGCGACGTCGACGACGCGGGCGTGTGAGTTGCTGGGCGCGTCACGGGCCACGCTGTATCGGCGCCGCAACCCGCCACCACGCCCGGCGCCGCGGGCTCGGCCGGAGCCGCCCAACAAGCTCACCGAGGCCCAACGCCAGCAGATCCTGACGGTGCTGCGATCGGCGGAGTACTGCGATCTGGCACCGGCGCAGGTGTGGGCGCGGCTACTCGATGACGGCATCTACTTGTGCTCGATTCGCACCATGTACCGGCTTTTAGCCATTGCCGGGGAGAATCGGGAGCGGCGCCGTCAGCGCACCCACCCGGCGCGCAAGAAACCCGAGCTGATCGCCACCGCACCCAACCAGGTCTGGTCGTGGGACATAACGAAACTGCAAGGGCCGCAACGCGGTATCTTCTATCAGCTGTATGTGATCATCGACATCTTCTCGCGCTACGTGGTCGGTTGGACCCTCGCTGCCACCGAGACCGGTGAGTTGGCCAAGCAGTTCATCGACGACACGCTGGCCAGCCACGGCATCGAGCCCGGTCAACTGGCCCTACATGCCGATCGCGGCACTTCGATGACCTCCAAGCCGGTCGCCCAACTGCTGACCGACCTGGGTGTGGACCGCAGCCACAGCCGCCCGCATGTATCCAACGACAATCCCTACTCGGAGGCCAATTTCAAGACCCTCAAGTACTGCCCGGCGTTCCCGGCCCGGTTCGGCTCCATCGAAGACGCCCGCGCCTTCTGCGGCGCATTCTTCGATTACTACAACCATGAACATCGTCACAGTGGCATTGCGCTACACACCGCGGCCTCAGTGCACTACGGCACCGCAACCCAGATCCAGGCCCAGCGCGCCGCCACCCTGGATGCGACCTACGCCGCCAACCCCGCCAGATTCCGGCACCGCCGACCCACCCCACCGAAACTGCCCACCGTCGCCTGGATCAACCAACCAACCCCCGAAGCACTCATCAAATCCGCGTAAGAAACTGTCTCACCGGCCTTGACATGTTCCGAAGAGCTACTAACAGCACTTTGTCCTGAATGCCGGCGAGCGATGCCTGTGGTGTGGCGCCCTCGGGCAGGTGGTAGGTCGGCAGGTCCGTAATCAGACTGTCGACCTCCTGTTTCGTCAAACGGCGGACCTGGCCGGCACCGGGCTTTGCGCCGTCGAGAAGGATCTGGACAGCACCGGCACATTCCGCGCCTACCCGTTCTAATAGCGTCATCGTGTCGTTGGTTGGTACGCGAGCCTCAGTGGCGATGTGACGACGCAGGTTGCCCTCCGGCAGAAGACCTTCGATGAACGCCGACACTTGCAACTTGCCGTCACGGTCTTGGATGGGTTTTCGCGAGATGGGTAACGCCAAGGACAGGACTCGGCTTCCCTCGCCGAAGGTGTCGAGCGCCTCCCCGGTGAAATCCAGACGCAGGCGAAACCGGCGTGGCTCACTCAGCCTTGCGACGTGGACGCCGTACAACCAAACGTCAAGCGCTTTGCGTGCCATCGACTGTCGTCACTCGGGAGAACTTCGGCACCAGCGCAAGCGCGATGCCGCACTCCGAAAGTGCGCGCAGCGCTATGTCGACGCTGACAGATTCCCCCCGCTCAAGACGGGAGATGGTCATACGAGTGACTCCGATACGGTTGGCGAGCTCATCTTGGTTGAAGCCTCTGTCTTGGCGCGCGCGCCGGATGTGTTCGCCGAGTTCGATGGTGTCGTATACAAGCGGAACAGGATGATACATATTTCGATCATACGACTGGCATGTCCAAATGATCAATATTTCGATCATTTCAGCCGGATGCTCGGATGATCGAAATATATAGCACACACGTCCATCGTGACGGCCTGGACTCAGAACTAACGATATGAGACGCATCCTGCAGGTCCCGCTCGGGCAGAGGAAGACCCAGGCCACCCTCGTCGACAAAACACCCTGGTGGCCAGCAAAACGCGAGTAGCATTGCCAGCCAGGTTTGGGAAGGGCATGGGGATGTTGCGGGCGGTGGGATGCAGCTTCGCTTCATAAGCGTCCCGGCGCTGATCGCCGAAGCCGGCGGTGATCCGTGGGCAATCAACAACAGCCTGCAGGCGGGTAGCCCCGCGCACGTCTCGGATCTCGCAGCGGCATTTCACACTGCGGGCCGAAGCACCGCCGAGGCCGACCACTCATTCGACATGGCTCGTCGCCGCTTCGACGCCGCCTGGAACCACCAGAATGGCGATCACCCGATCAACGATTCCGCCGAAGTCCAACGGGTGACCAAATCGCTGGGTGCGCAGTCCCTGCAACTGCCGAAGATCGCAGCCGATCTCGAAGGCATCGCCGCGTCGCTGGCCGAGGCGCAGAAAAGCGCCGCCGGCCAGATCGCGACGCTTGACGCCCAGCTGGTGCAGCTCGACGACTTGATCGGCCAAGCGCTGCAACTCGAGCACGACCCCACCCTCAGCGCGGCGGACCGAGACGCTCTGAACACGTTGATCGCCAATTGCGAAGAGGATGCCATCGCCGACACCAAAGCGGCAGTGGCCCAAATCGAGTCGGTACGCAGCGGGTACTCGAAGTGCCTACAGGCGTCGCTGACCACGCTGCGCACCGATGGATACGATCCCACGGCCCTCGACCCCGTTGATGCGCAGGAGAAACCCGAGCAGATTCAGATTCCGCCGCCGAACACCAATCCTGAGGACGTCAAGAGATGGTGGGACTCTCTGAGCCGGCAACAACGCGATCAGCTGATCGCTCAGCACCCGCCAGAACTGGGCAACCTCAACGGTATTGACACAGACGCACGCGACAACATCAACCAGGCCGTGATGAACGACGACATCGCCCGGGTGGAAGGCACCGCTTCGAGCCAGCACGTATCGGTCGATCAGGTCACCCAACACCCGCAGCAATACGGCCTCACGCCCACGGCAATCACCCGCTACACCAACGCTTTACAGACCCGCAACGGCCTCAAGACAGACGCCACCAACCCCGACGGCAGCAAGAACCCCGTCTTCCTGCAAACCTACGATCCCGAGGCCTTCGACGGACGCGGCCGCGAAGCCATCGCGATCGGCAACCCCGACAAGGCCGACAACACCACCGTCCTGGTGCCGGGGACGGGCAGCAGTGTGCGCGACGGCTACTTGAGCCACACCGAGGGGCGAAATCTCTACAACGAAGCTCGACGAGTTGACCCGAACCGATCCGACGCGGTCCTGGTGTGGATGGGATACCACGCCCCCGACAGCGCCATCGACCCCCAGATCGGGCAAACCACGCTGGCCAGACAAGGAGGCGGCCTGCTCACCGGAGACGTCAACGCGCTCGCCGTCACGCACCGGGCGGGGGCCTCCCATGTGAGCGTGATCGGCCACTCCTACGGTTCGACCACCGTGGCCGACGCCGCAGCGGGTTCCGGGATGCACGCCAACGACGTCGTCCTCGTCGGCTGCCCCGGAACGGACCTGGCCCACAGCGCCGCCGACTTTCACCTCTCCGAAGGCGGTCACGTCTACGTGGGCGCCGCCTCCTCCGACCCGATCACCCACCTCGGCGGCATCCAAGGACATCTACCGGGCACCGGAGTCACCATCGGGCTCGGGAACGATCCCGCCGTGGAAGGCTACGGATCGACCCGGTTCAAAGCCGAGGCCCCCGGCCTGACGTCGCCGTTGAAGGATCACAGCTCCTATTTCACCAACGGTGGCGAATCGTTGTTCAGCATCGCCGACATCGCCTCCGCGCACGGTGACGCACTCGAGCACGACCACATGACCGCTGCGCACCGCGGCAGCTACTGGCTGCCCGACGAAGTCGACCCGGAGACTTTCCGGGAACCAACAGGGGGCCACTACCATTGAATGTCTCGATGGACCGACCCAAGAGAAGCGACGCCGCAGCACTGCGTGCGGTGATTGCCGCCCTCGTCGCGGCCATGCTCGCCATCGCCATCCAATCCTGCAGCACCGTAAAGAATCTCAGCGAGGGGGTACCTAACCCAATGACTCCCGATCAGTCCAAGGCGCAAGTCGTCAATGCCGCACGAGAGATCGTCGCAACGCTAAGACTCAAAGACGTCTCCGGGCATTTCAGCCGTGAGTCCTGCAACGACCAAGCCGTCGCACCCTTCCGCGGAGTCGTCGGGCTCAGCTACGACCACGCACCGACTCTCGAAGCATCCCAAGCCCAGATTCAACAGATGATCGGTGTGCTCAAGGAGCACGGGTGGTCAGCGCCGAGCGACTTCCACAGTCATTCCCCCGCCGTGACCAAACAGAACGTCACGGCCGTCTTCGATCCCTACTCCCCCGTTCAAGACGCGGGCGGCTCGATCACCCTCTACGGCGAATGCCGGGACATGACCACCAGACAGAACGCGGTCCCGGAGCCGATACCGGCGGATCAGTTGGCCTGACGCTGCCACCACCAGGGACCGGCGCAGCCCCCGGTCCCTTCGAACGCCCGGGCTGCCGCGGCGCGCGCCAGTTTCCATTGCGGTTACGGACATTTTCCGAACGGTTGTCATACCCCGGTGCCAATATTCAGTGACGAGCCAAACAGGAGCCCGAACATGAGCATCGACGACGACCGAGGCGAAGGGCAGCCGCCAACCACGGCGGCCGCCGACAGTGCTGCGACCGCGATCGGGCCGGCCGCCGACGAGACGGCGATCGTCCCCCCGCTCGCCGACGGCGCGCCCGCGCTGGCCTGGTCGCGCGACGAGGACGACGACACCGCTGTCTCGTGGGGAGCAGCCGCACGACGCGCCGGCATCATCCTCGCCGCCGCCGTCGCGGTTGCGCTCGCTGTCGGGCTCCTGACGTGGCTCGGGTTCTCCATCTACGGCAAGACCAAGCCGAGCTCCGCCGGGCGGGCCACGAAGCCTGCCGCTACGGTCCCGGCGGCCGCACCGGTCCCGGCGGCCGCACCGGTCCCGGCGCCGTCGACGGTGACGGTCACCCCGGCGCCCCCGCCGACGGTCACGGTGCAAGCAGCCCCACCGCCTCCCGTCCATGGCGACGGCGCCGCGCCGCCGCCCGCCGGCGACCGCACCGACGTCTTCACCATCTGCCCGGACGGGCACGAAGGCGTCGTCGGCGGACACACCAGCTGTGCGTTCGCCGAAAACGTGCGCCGAATCTTCTACGCCACGGGCATGTCCGACAACTTCACCGCGTTCTCACCGGTCACCGGGGAGGCCTACGAGATGACCTGTGTCGGCAGATACCCCGCATTTTTCGACGACGGATCGACGATGATCTCGACCCGGTGCTACGGCGGGGACGACGCCGAAGTGGTCATCTGGTGATGGCGCCGGCCTCGCGCGGTCCGACCGCGGGTGTCATACGACCGACTACTCTGAACCTATTGCGCTGCAAACGATCCCACGACGTCGATCAGGTCTTCCGGCGCCTCCCAGTTCAGCAGGTGTCCCGCATCGGGCACCTGCACCAGCCGTGCGCCGGGTATCCCCGCCGCGAGCCGGCGCGAATGGGTTGGCGGCGTGGTGCTGTCGGCGGTGCCGACCATGACCGCGGTCGGAACCCGAATCTCGCCCAGCCGCGGGTAGCGGTCCTCGCGCGAGAAGGCCCGCACGATCGGCAGCAGCGGCCCGTGCTCGTCGAGGTGCCGGTTGAAGAACTCGACGAACACCGAGACCATCGCCGGCGACGGATGCGCCCCGCACTGCGCGGCGCCGAACAATGCCGCGACGCTCCGGTTGCGCAGCGCCGCTTGCAGGATGCCGTACTGCAGCAGCGGGATCTGCAGCCGATTCTGCGGCGCCCCGTCCAGGATGCGGCCGGCCCAGGTGGCGAACAGCACCAGCCCGCGCAGCCGGCACGCCACGTCGGGGTGGTCGAGCACCGCCCGGATGCTGACGAACCCGCCCATGGAGTGCCCGACGAGCACGCCGTCGCGCACCTCGAAGTGCCGCAACACCGCGGCCACGTCGGCGGCCATGGATTTGGAACCGACACCGTCGGCGCCCAGCGCCGAATGCCCGTGCCCGCGCTGGTCGAATGCAATGACGCGAAACCCCCTGGCCTGCAATCCTTCCCACACCAGGTTCCACTCCAGGATGCGCGCGCCGTAGCCGTGGACGAGGACGACGGGCGGTCCCTGCCCGGCGGCCAGCGCGTGCAGCACGGTCCCGTCGGGGCGGGTGATCCGAACCTGCTCGCCCCGGGGCTCGGCGAGCAACCGCTCGCGCGCAACGGGGTCCGGGTTGTGCTGGATGCGCGCGACCGCCACCCGCGCCACCCCCCACGCCGAACCCACCGCACCGGCCGCCGCCGCACCGGCAGCGAGCTTTGCCCTCACCGCATACCTCCCGCCGATACGGTACGCGCCGGGCACCGCCGCGGCCATCCGTGAAAGACTCCGTGGAGTTCAGTGGCCACCGACCCGAGGGCACCCGTGACGACTTCCGACACACCATCATCCGACCCGCAGCCGCCCCCGTTGCCGGAGGTGATGAACGAGCTGATCCTGGGCGCCTGGCTGTCGCAGGCGATCACCACGGCCGCCGATCTGGGGGTGGCCGACGCGTTGGCGTCCGGGCCACTCCCCCTCGACGAACTGGCCGGCAGGGTCGGCGCCAACCCCGACGCGCTGCGCCGGCTGCTGCGGACATTGACCAGCCGGGACATCTTCGCCCTGCGCGCCGACGGCCGCTACGCGCTGACCCCGCTGGCCGACCTGTTGCGTTCCGACGCACCGGTGTCGATGGCGGCCATGGCGCGCTTCGTCGGCTCGCGCCAGCATCGCGAGCATTGGAGCCTGCTGACGGAGGCGATCAAGACCGGCACCTCCGTCGTCAAGAAGCTACGCGGCAAGAGCTTCTTCGAATACATGGGCGACGACACCGAATTCGGGCAGATCTTCAACGACACGATGACGGGCTTGTCCAGTGCGGCGATCGGACCCGTCGTGCAGGCCTACGACTTTGCGCCCTACGGCACCGTCGTCGACGTCGCCGGCGGTCACGGCCGCCTGCTCGCCGCGATCCTGGAGTCGGCACCCGAGGCACAGGGCGTGCTCTACGACCTGCCCGACGTCGTCGCCGGGGCGATGCCGCTGCTGCGGGAACTTGGTGCGGCGGAACGGGTTCGACTTGCCGAGGGGTCGTTCTTCGACGGTGTCCCCGCCGGCGGCGACGCCTACGTCCTCAAGCACATCATCCATGACTGGGACGACGGCCCGTGCGTGCAGATCCTGCGCAACGTGCGAGCGGCCGGGGGCGCCGGCGCCACGCTCCTGCTGGTCGAGGCGGTCGTACCCGAGGACGACAGCGCACCCGTCGCAAAATTGGTCGACATGGAGATGCTGCTGATCAACAACGGCCGGGAACGCACCGTCGAGGAGTACCGCCGCCTGCTCGGGGACGCCGGCTTCGAGATGACCCGCGTGGTGGAAACCGCGTCGCGGTTCAGCATCATCGAGGCCCGCGCGACGTGACGCCGCGTCCGTAGGCCCGTCAGTTGCCGGGCTTGCCCGGGGCGGCCGGGCCGCCGGCCTCGCTCGCCGGCTTCGGTCCCCCGCTGCCGGTCAGGTAGTTCGGGCAGTAGTGGGCGGCCGACAGCGTGGTGAACTTCGCGGCACCGGCACCCTGGAACTCCGGGTTGCGGTTGCGCAGCTCCGTCACGATCTCCGCGGCCGACGACCCGTCGTCGAGCAGGGAACACACCGATTTGGCCGCGCTGATGGCCAGGTCGGGATTCTTGTAGGTGATGTCGGCGGCGCGCAGCTGCGTCAGGAAGTCCTGATCGTTGTTGACGTCGGCGTGCGCCGGTGCGGCTATGCCGATCGCAGCGGCCACACAAGTGAGCGGAAGTAGAAATTTCATAACCCGACAATTCTCGCGCACGCCGCGGCGGGCCGACATGCCCGGCGGCAAACTGTAGGTGAACTTTCCGAAGCCACCGGCCACCCAGCCGCTACGCTGCAGGCGCCCGCGAAGCCCGCGTAACCCACGGAACGCGCGGCAAGGGCCGCCGAGCGGGCGACGATTCGGGCAGCGCGCGGACCGGCCGTGGCTCGGGCGACTCCCAGACGCCGCCGGCGAGCACCCCCGGCAGTCCCGCCTCGCTGGCCACGAACACCGGGCGCACACCCCGGGCGGACTGCCGGTGGAAATCCCGCAGCGCGGCGAACGCCCACCTGCCCAGCAGGCAGATCGCCACCAGGTTGACGATGGCCATCAGCGCCATCGTGAGATCGGCCAGCGCCCACACCAGCGTCAGCTGCGACATCGCGCCCACCGCCATCGACAGCAGGGTCACGCCCTTGAGCGCGTTGATCGCCGGCCGCCGGCCACCCAGGAAGAAGAGGTTGGCCTCGGCGCACACGTAGTTGCTCAGCACCGAGGCGAACGCGAAGACGAACACCACCGACGTCATCACCACCGTGGTCCACGAGCCGAGACCCGCGGCGATCGCCGACTCCGTCAGGCTGGCACCGGCGAGCGCACCCGGGTGCGCCGGATCGTAGACCCCGGGCCCCGACATCAACACGATGAAGGCCGTCGCCGTGCAGATCACCATGGTGTCGACGAACACCGCGAGCGACTGGATCAGCCCCTGTTCCACCGGATGCGCCACGGTCGCGGCGCCGGCGATGTTGGGCGAACTGCCCAGACCGGCCTCGCACGCGAACAGGCCCCGCTTGACCCCGGTCAGCATGGCCACCGCGATGCCACCGGCAAAACCGCCCGCCATCTGCCTGACCCCGAACGCCCCGCCCACGATCTCCTCGATCACCGCCGGCAGCTGGGCGATGTTGACGGTCACGATCGCCAGGGCCAGCAACGCATACACCAGCGCCACCACCGGCAGCACCAATCCCGCGAACTTCGCGACGCTGCGCACCCCGCCGAACAGCACCGGCGCTGCGAGCAAGATCAAACCCGCTGTCGTCCAGCCGGTCCCGATGCCGTGCGACGATTTCAACACCCCGCTGATCGCATTGGTCTCCACCATGTTGAACGCGGTGGCAAAGCTGCACACCAGCAGGATGGCGAACAAGACGCCGCCCGCCCTCGAGCGCAGCCCGTGCTGGATGTAGAACGCGGGGCCACCGCGGAAGGCCCCGTCCTCGGAGCCGACCTTGAAGATCTGCGCCAGGGTCGCCTCGATCACCGCGGTGGCCATGCCGACCGCGGCCACCACCCACATCCAGAAAATGGCACCGGGCCCGCCGACGGTGAGCGCGATCGCGACCCCGGCGATGTTGCCGGTGCCCACTCGCGACGCCAAGCCGACGCAGAACGCCTGAAACGACGAGATCCCGCCGTGCCCGCGACGGGATCTGCGGAGCTGGCGCAGCATGCGGCCGAAGTAACGGATCTGGACGAATCTGGTGCGCACCGTGAAATACATGCCGACGCCGATGAGCAGATAGACGAGGATGCGCGTATTGAGGATTTCGCTGAGTGGATCGACCAATTGCCGCTGCAGAACGTCCAAATTCGCATCCTCGAGGAAAGCCGGGCGCCGTCCGACGAAGCTTAAATTCGGAATGTTGACAACACGTTTCGCCGATCGAACCCCGGTAGCGCGAATGTAAAAAGACGATCACGACCGGCGCGACCGGTCAGCCCCCGTTCGGGGGCGCGGGGCCGCTGCCCAGCGCGTCCGGGCAGTAGACGTTGGCCGCGATCGCGGTGAACTTCGCGGCGTTGTCGCCCTGCAGCTTGGGGTTGAGTTTCTGGACACTTTTGACGATGTCGGCCATCTGCGTGCCCTGGCCGGCCATGTTGCAGACGGCCTTTCCGGCCGCTATCGCCCGGCCCGGATCCGAATACGTGATGCCGGCCGCCTGCAGCGTCGCGAGGAATTGGTCATCGGGGGCGTCGGCGTGCGCGGGCACCGCCATGCCGAGCATGACGGCAAGCCCGATCAGCGCAGCGCACAATCTCATACCGCCCCGATCGTCTCAGAGCGACCACGAGGCGTCAACGGTAGGTTGACAGCGCCGCTGCCGTCAACCTACCGTTGACGCATGCCGGATGCCACGCCGATCTCCTACCCTGTCCGCCTCGACGACCTGATCACCGTCATCAAACAGGTCCACCCCGACGTGCTGGACCAGCTCGCCGACGCCGTCCTGGCCGCCGAGCACCTCGGCGAGATCGCCGACCACCTCATCGGGCACTTCGTCGACCAGGCCCGCCGCTCCGGGGCGTCCTGGACCGACATCGGCAAGAGCATGGGCGTCACCAAACAGGCCGCCCAGAAGCGGTTCGTCCCGCGCCCCGAAGCCACGACACTCGACCCCCAGCAAGGCTTCGGTCGCTTCACGCCGCGGGCCCGCAATGCCGTCGTCGCCGCGCAGAACGCCGCGCACGAGGCGGGCGCCGCCGAGATCACCCCCGACCATCTGCTCCTCGGCCTGCTCGGCGACCCCACCGCGCTGGCCACGATGCTGCTGCACCGCCGGCGCGTCGACACCGACGCGCTGCGCGCGGCCGTGACCCCCTCACCGTCGGATGACCCCGCACCGGCCACGACACCGGAGCTGATCCCGTTCAGCGGCCCGGCCCGCAAGGCCCTCGAACTGACCTTCCGCGAGGCGCTGCGGCTGGGCCACAACTACATCGGCACGGAGCACCTGCTGCTGGCGCTGCTGGAACTCGAGGGCGGGGACGGCCCGCTGCACCGCTGCGGCGCCGACAAAGACCGTGTCGAGGCCGACCTCGCCGACGCCCTCGACGCGCTCGCGGGCGGCGCAAACCTCGACGGCGGCCCAGCTCACGACGGTTGATCCGGCCGCGCCGACCCCTCCCCGGCGCAGCGCCGGGTGTGCGATCATGCCAAGATGCGCCGCTGGCTGATCGTCTTGTCGACCGTCCTCGTCGCCGCTGCGAGCGCCACCGGCGTGGGTTTGGCGGGCTGGGCCGCACCGCGGGCCCTGGCCGGCGACGCCCCGATCGGTCACCTCGGTGACACCCTGCGCGTGGACAACGGCGACTACATCGCCGACGTCACCGTCAGCAGCGTGGGCCCTTGCGACCCGCCGCCGGGATTCGGCTACATCCGCAGCGGCACCTACAAGGGCTTCCCGGGCAGCACCGTCGAGCGCGCCGACGTGACCGTGCGCGCGGTCCGGGTGCCCACCCCGTTCATCCTGGCGACCGACTTCGCCTTCGACGGGGTGACCCCGAACGCCGACGCCTACGTGCCGCGCACCTCCGACGCGCCCGACGCGCTGGACAACGTGCTCATCAACGCACCCAACGGTGCGATCGTGCGCGGCGAGGTGTACTGGGACGCCTACCGCGACCCGGTCTCCACCGTCGTCCTGCTGGACAAGAAGACGGGTTACCATCTCGCGCAATGGAATCTCTGACCCGAGCCGTCCACCCGGCAACGGCGGATTCCGTCGACGAGTTGGCCGCCGTTGCCGCGCTTACCTTTTCGTTGGCGTGCCCGCCGTCGGTGCCGCCCGAGAGCGTGGCCTCGTTCATCGGTGCGAACCTGTCCGCCGCGCGCTTCGCGCAGTACCTGGCCGACCCGGACCGGGCGGTGCTCGCCGCACGCCAGGACGACCGGATCATCGGTTACGCCATGCTGGTTCGCGGCGTGGGTGACGACGCCGACGTGCAGCGGGCCGTCGACCTCCGCCCGGCCGCCGAGCTCTCGAAGATGTACATGCTCGCCGAGCAGCACGGCACCGGGGCCGCGGCGGCGCTGATGGCGCGGGCGCTGGACACCGCACGACGGTGGGGCGCCCGCTGCGTGTGGCTGGGTGTCAACCAGAAAAATGAACGCGCACAACGCTTTTACACCAAGAGCGGCTTCCGCGTGAGCGGCACCCGGACGTTTCAGGTGGGCGCCCGCCGCGAGGACGACTACGTCATGGTCCGCGAGATTCGCTGACCCCGCGTCCGGAAGCGGCCCCTGCGTGCGCGAACGCCGCCGACGTGCTGCAATCAAGCTCATGCCCGACTCCGAGGCGATCGACACCCCGCTGACCCAGCTGGGGTCCGCCCGCGAGCTCGACGAGGGCGAACTGTCCCTGCTCTACGACTATCCCCGGCGGGACGGCACGTGGGTGCGCGCCAATTTCATCACCAGCGTGGACGGCGGCGCCACCACCGACGGCACCAGCGGCGCGATGGGCGGGCCCGGGGACCGGATGGTCTTCAACCTGCTGCGCGAGCTCGCCGACGTCATCGTCGTCGGGGCGGGCACCGTGCGGGTCGAGGGGTACTCCGGCGTGCAGGTGGGCGCCGGCCAGCGGCAGCGCCGGCAGGCCCGCGGCCAGAGCGAGGTCCCGCAACTGGCGATCGTCACCCAGGCGGGCCGCCTGGATCGCGACATGACGGTGTTCACCCGGACCGAGGTGCCGCCGCTGGTGCTCACCAGCTCGGCGGCCACCGACGAGGCGCGCCGGCTGCTCGGGGAGGTCAGCGAGGTCGTCGACTGCTCCGGCGACGATCCCGGCACGGTGGACGAGGCCGCGCTGCTGGCCCACCTCGCGGCCCGCGGGATGCGCCGCATCCTGACCGAGGGCGGCCCGATGCTGCTCGGCTCGCTGATGCAGCGCGACCTGCTCGACGAGCTGTGCCTGACGATCGCGCCCTTCGTGGTCGGCGGCCAGGCGCGCCGCATCGCGACGGGCCAGGGCCAGCTGCTGACCCGGATGCGCTGTGCCCACGTCCTGACCGACGACGCCGGCTACCTCTACACCCGCTACGTGCGCACCTAGCTAGGGTGGTCGTCATGCGTCGGCCCCTCACGTCCGTTGCGGCCCTGCTCGCGGTGAGCACGGTGCTGGCCGGCTGTGTCCCGGGCCTGCCCGCCGACCCGCGCTTCGCCACCGACTCCGGCGCCCGGCCGCAGGGGGCGGCCCCGAGCAAGCCGAAGCCGAGCGGGCCGCCGCCGATCGCCGCACCCAAGAACGACCTCTCCTGGCGCGACTGCACGTCGCGGGTGTTCACCGACGCGGCCGTCCCCGCCCCCGCCGGTGTCCGGCTGGACTGCGCCACCTACGACACCGACCTCGACCCGATCAACGGCGGGTCGGGAACCCTGACCATCGGGGCGGTCCGCGCCCGGTCGGATCGCACCCCGCGCGACGCCGGTCCGCTGGTGTTCACCACCGGCTCCGACCTGCCGTCCTCGGCGCAGCTGCCGGTGTGGCTGGCGCGGGCGGGCGCCGGCGTGCTGCAAACCCACCCGATCGTCGCCGTCGACCGCCGCGGCATGGGGATGTCGACCCCGATCGACTGCCGCGACCACTTCGACCGGGACGCGATGCGCAACCAGGCACAATTCCAGCGCGGCGACGACCCCGTCGCCAACCTGTCCGACATCTCCAACACCGCCACCACCAACTGCACCGACGCCATCGCGCCGGGCGCCTCCGCCTACGACAACGTGCATGCCGCCTCCGACATCGAGCGGCTGCGCACCCTGTGGGACGTGCCCGCGGTCGCGCTCGTGGGAGTCGGCAACGGCGCCCAGGTGGCGCTCACCTACGCCTCGTCGCGGCCGGGCAAGGTCGCCCGGCTGATCCTGGACTCCCCGGTCGCGTTGGGAACCGGCGCCGAGGCGGCCGCCGAGCAGCAGGTCAAGGGCCAGCAGGCCGCGCTCGACGCGTTCGCCGCCCAGTGCGCGGCGCTGAACTGCGCGCTGAGCCCCGACCCCAAGGGCGCCGTCAGCGCGCTGCTGTCCGACGCGCGCGCCGGCCGGGGCCCCGGCGGGGCGTCGGTGGCGCAGGTGGCCAACGCCATCACCGTCGCCCTGGGCTACCCGTCCGGCGGGAGCACCGACACCGTCTCGAGCCTGGCCGACGCGCTGGCCAGTGCCCGTTCCGGCGACGTCGATCCGCTGAACACCCTGATCAGCCACGCCGACGCCACCCAGGACACCGACGGCCAGTTCGTCAACTCCTGCAGCGACGCGGTCAACCGCCCCACCCCCGACCGGGTCCGCGAACTCGTGGTGGCGTGGGGCAAGCTCTACCCGCAGTTCGGCACGGTCGGCGCGCTCAACTTGGTCGAATGCGTGCACTGGCCCACGAGCTCGCCGCCGGCGCCGCCGAAAGACCTGAAGATCGACGTGTTGCTGGCCGGCGTGCAGAAGGACCCGATCGTGGGCACCGGTGGCGTCGCCGCGACGGCGGCCCTCATCATCAACGCCAACGCGGCCAGCAAGCGGGTGATGTGGCAGGGCATCGGACACGGTGCGAGCATCTATTCCGCGTGCGCGATCCCGCCGCTGATCGCCTACCTCAACGACGGCAAGCTGCCCGGCACCGACACTTACTGTCCCGCCTGAGTCCCTTGCCCCGGCCCGCGTTGCCCCGGTGTACGGTTCGCTCGTGACGGCAGCTGACTCGACCCGAACCGGCTGGGGTGACCGGATCCTGACCGCTTTTCGTCCCCGCACCGGCGCACCCGGCGCGGCGGCTGTCGTGCGGTCGGCGTTGTGGCCGGTGGCCATCCTGTCGGTGCTGCACCGCAGCATCCCGCTTTCCCTCAACGGCAACATCACCGACGACTTCAAGCCGGTGTACCGGGCGGTGCTGAACTTCCGGCACGGCTGGGACATCTACAACGAGCACTTCGACTACGTCGACCCGCACTACCTGTACCCGCCCGGCGGCACGCTGCTGATGGCGCCGTTCGGATACCTGCCCTTCACGCCGTCGCGCTACCTGTTCATCCTGATCAACACCGTGGCCATCCTGATCGCCTGGTACCTGCTGCTGCGGATGTTCAAGTTCACGCTGTCCTCGGTGGCCGCGCCCGCCTTGCTGACGGCCATGTTCGCCACCGAGACGGTGACCAGCACGCTGGTGTTCACCAACATCAACGGCTGCGTCCTGTTGGCGGAAATCCTGTTCCTGCGCTGGTTGCTGGACGGCCGGGTCGGCCGGCAGTGGTGGGCCGGTGTCGCGATCGGTCTGACGCTCACGCTCAAACCGCTGCTCGGACCGCTGCTGTTGCTGCCGCTGCTGAACCGGCAGTGGCGCGCGCTGGTGCCGGCCTTCGTGATCCCTCTGGTGATCAACGCGGCGGCGTGGCCGCTGGTCAGCGACCCGATGGACTTCGTCACCCGCACGGTGCCCTACATCCTGGGCACCCGCGACTACTTCAACAGCTCCATCGAGGGCAACGGCGTGTACTTCGGCCTGCCCACCTGGCTGATCGTGTTCATGCGGATCCTGTTCACGCTGCTGGCGATCGGCGCCCTGTGGCTGCTGTACCGCTACTACCGCACCCGCGACCAACTGTTCTGGTTCACGAGCTCGACGGGCGTGCTGCTGCTGTGGTCGTGGCTGGTGCTGTCGCTGGCCCAGGGCTACTACTCGATGATGCTGCTCCCGTTCCTGATGACCGTGGTGCTGCCCAACTCGCTGATCCGCAACTGGCCGGCGTGGCTGGGCATCTACGGCTTCATGACGCTGGACGACTGGCTGATCTACAAGTGGATGCGGTACGGCCGCGCTCTGCACTACCTGAAGATCACCTACGGCTGGTCGCTGCTGCTGATCGTGGCGTTCACCGTGCTGTACTTCCGCTACCTGGACGCCAAGGCCGAGGACAGATTGGCCGAGGGGATCGACCCCGCCTGGTTGCCGGCCGGCCGCGCTACCGTTGACTCATGACCAGTCCCAAGGTGCAACTGAGCGACGCCGAGTGGCGGCAGAAACTCACGCGTGAGGAGTTCGAGGTGCTTCGCCGTGCCGGCACCGAGCGGCCGTTCACGGGCGAATACACCGACACCACCACCGAAGGCATCTACCAATGCCGGGCCTGCGGTGCCGAATTGTTCCGCAGCACCGAGAAATTCGAGTCGCACTGCGGCTGGCCGTCGTTCTTCGACCCGTCGAGCTCCGACGCGGTGATCCTGCGTTCGGACACTTCACTGGGGATGACCCGCACCGAGGTGCTGTGCGCCAACTGCCACAGCCACCTGGGGCACGTGTTCACCGGCGAGGGCTACCCGACGCCCACGGACCAGCGCTACTGCATCAACTCGATCTCGCTGCGACTGGTCCCGACGGGCTCGTAGCCGGGCCCCAGCCTCGCGACACATAACCAGTTGCGACGACACGCCGATGCTCAACGCAACGGTTTATATCTCGCAGCATCCGCGACGGACGAGCGCGTCGCGCACCCGCCGCACGACGTCCTGCGGCTTGTCCTCGGCGATCACCCGGACGACGATCCAGCCGAGCTCCTGCAGCTTGCGTGAGCGCCACTGGTCTCGGGCGTACTGCCGGCGGTCGGACCGATGCTGGTCACCGTCGTACTCGGCGGCTACTTTGTATCTCTCCCAGCCCATGTCGAGCACGCCGACCAATCGCCAGTTGTCATGCACCGGTATCTGGGTCGTCGGAGCCGGCAACCCGGCATCGATCAGCAGTAGACGCAGCCAGGTCTCCTTGGGCGACGCGGCACCAGGGTCGACGAGCGGAAGCGCCGCGCGTAACCGCCGCAGGCCCCGCGCACCGCGGTACCGCGTGGCCAGCGCTGACACCTCCTCGACGTCGAAAGGCGTCGCGCGCATCAGGGCGTCGAGCCGCGCCACAGCCTCGCCCCAGCGTAGTTGTCTGGCCAGGTCGAACGCCGTCCTCGCAAGGGTGGTCACCGGTAAACCGGCGACGCGGGTGACCTCATCCGGCCGGACGCGCTGATTGCGCGTGACCACGCCGTCCGGAGCGTGCTGGTTACGCCAGATCAACTCGACGGGCACGTCGTCGTCGATCCAGTTCGAGCCGTGCAACGCCGCCGCGGCGAGCCCGGCCACGACGCCGCGCCGGCCCGACCACAGCCACGCCGCACGGGAACGCGTACGCAGCGACGGCGCGGCATGATGCGGCAGGTAAACATCGGGGTAGATGGCCTGGAAATCGGTGCGCAATCGGTACGGGCTCAGCCGCCCCTGCCGCACCGCGTCGCTGCCGACAAACACCTCGTCCACTCACGGGCAGACGCAATTACGAGGCCCCAGGATCCCCGGGACATAACTCGTTGCGACCCGCGTCGGCGTGTCGTCGCAACGAGTTATGTGTCGCGACAAGCCGGGGGCGACGCCTAGTCCACGCGCGTGGCGTGCACCTCCCAGAACGGGGCGTGCACACGACCGCCCTGCAGCCACGGCTCCATCGCCCGGAAGCGCTCCAGCAGGCTCCGGGCCTGCTCGGCCATGTCGGGGTTGCGCGCGGCCATCATCTCGATGGTCTCGGCGCTCATGTTGACCAGGTAGGTCGTCGGGCCCAGGTAGGTGATCTCCCAGCCACCCGGCGGCAGCACCTGACGAAAGTCGTCCTCGGACAGCGACCGCATCATGGTGAAGCCGTTGACGTCGTGCGCGCCGAACTCGAACATGTACAGCCGCGCGCCCGGCCTGGTGGCCCGGTGCAGCGCCCGCACGTAGGACTTCTGCAGCTCGGGATCGGTGCTGAACGTGTGGTAGAAAGCGCAGTCCACCACGGTGTCGAACCGGCCCTCGAAACCGTCCAGCCGGGTCGCGTCGGCCAGCTCGAAATCGACCGAGACCCCGGCCTCGCGCGCGTTGTCCCGGGCCCGCTCCAACGCCGTCGCCGAGCCGTCGATGCCGGTGGCCGCGTACCCCTGGGCGGCGTAGTAGATGGCGTGGTGGCCGGGCCCGGTGCCCGGGTCGAGCACCTCGCCCCGCACCGCGCCGAGGGCGACGAGCCGCTGGACCACCGGCTGCGGCCCGCCGATGTCCCACGGCGTGGCCGCCGGCAGGCCGTTCGACAGCCGCTCGTCGCGGTACATCTCCTCGAACCGGGCGGGATCTGTCGGGTCGAAGGGGGCCGTCATGGCAGCGCGTTCACCAGCTGCTCGACCGCCACCCGCGGCCCGGTGAAGAACGGCGTCTCCTCGCGGGTGTGCCGGCGGGCGTCGGTGGCGCGCAGCTCGCGCATCAGGTCGACGATGCGGTGCAGCTCGGGGGCCTCGAACGCAAGGATCCACTCGTAGTCCCCGAGCGCGAACGCCGGAACGGTGTTGGCGCGGACGTCCTTGTACTCCCGGGCGGCCATGCCGTGCTCGGAGAGCATGCGGCGGCGCTCCTCGTCGGGCAGCAGGTACCACTCGTAGGACCGCACGAACGGATACACGCAGATGTAGGCGCCGGGCTCCTCGCCGGCCAGAAACGCCGGGATGTGGCTCTTGTTGAACTCGGCCGGGCGGTGCAGCGCCACGCTGCTCCACACCGGCGTGCAGGCCCGGCCGAGCGTGGTGGTGCGCCGGAAGTCGGCGTAGGTCGCCTGCAGCGCCTCGACGGTCTCGGCGTGGGTCCAGATCATGAAGTCGGCGTCGGCCCGCAGGCCGGCCACGTCGTAGAGGCCGCGCACCACGACGCCGCGCTCCTCCTGCAGCTTCAAGAAGGTCGCCGCGTCGTCGACGACGGCGTCACGCTGTTCGCCGAGCGCGCCCGGGCGCACGGAGAACACCGAGAACATCAGGTAGCGCACCGTCGCATTCAGCGCGTCGTAATCGAGCTTGGCCATGAAACCTATCGTGCCACTTCCGCTTCGAGGGCCTCGACCGCGCGTCCCGCCGAGCCGACGCACGCCGGCACGCCGATGCCGTCCAGGTAGCTGCCCGCCACGGCCAGCCCCGGGGGCAGACCCGCGCGCACCTCGGCGACCAGGGCGGCGTGGCCGGGACCGTACTGCGGCATCGCCGCGAGCCAGCGCTGCACGCGCGCGTCGACAGGCTCGACGGACAGCCCGAACACGTCGACCAGGTCGCTCAGCGCCCAGCCCAGCAGATCGTCGTCCGAGGCGGATTCGGCCAGCCCGTCGCCGCAGCGCCCGAACGACAGCCGCAGCAGCTGGGTGTCCCCGCGGGTGCCCCACTTGCGTGACGACAGGGTGACCGCCTTACACCGCAACCGCTCCCCGCTGGCCACCAGCACGCCCGAACACTGCGGGAACGGGGTGTCGGCGGGCACCGCGAGCGCCACCACCGCCGACGACGCGCAGACGATCCGGCCGGCGGCCGCGGCGCTGTGCGGGGCGATGCCGGCCACCAGCTGCGCCACCTGGGCGGGCGGAACCGCCAGGACCACCGCGTCGGCGTGGTGGCGCGCACCGGAGTCGTCGAGCAGGTCCCAGCCGGCCCCGGCCCGGTCGAGCCGGCGCACCGCGGCGCGGACCCGGCGCAACCGGCTGCGCCGCACCAGCTCGTCGAGCAGCACCTGATAGCCGCCGTCGATCGCCCCGAACACGGGCGCGCCGGTGACCGGCGGCAGCGCCTGGCGCACCGCGTCGGTCAGGCAGGCGGCGCCGCGGTCGAGGGCCGCCGCCACGCCGGGGGCCGCCGCGCGCAGGCCGATCGTCGCCGCGGAACCCGCATACACCCCGCTGAGCAGCGGGTCCACCGAGCGGGCGACCACCTGCTCGCCGAAGCGCTCGCCCACCAGCTCGGCGACCGCCGGGTCGGCGCCGGGGCGCCAGTCCAGCGGGCGGGCGGGCTCGGCCTCGATGCGTGCGACGGTGGCGTCGTCGACCAGCCCGGCCATCGAGGCCGCCGACGACGGGATCCCGACGACGGTGCCCGTCGGCAGCGGATGCAGGCCCTGCCCGCTGTAGATCAGCGGCCGCGCGCCGGTGGTGGCCAGCTGGCGCCCGGACAGGCCGAGTTCGGCCAGCAGCTCCGGCATCTCGGGCCGGCGCAGCACGAACGCCTCGGCGCCGACGTCCATCGACTGCCCCCCGACGCGTTCGGTGCGCAGTATCCCGCCCAGCCGGTCACCGGGCTCGACGAGCGTGATGTCGGCGTCCGCATCGGCCGCACGCAGCCGGTAGGCCGCCGTCAGCCCCGAAATACCGCCCCCGACAACACAATACGAGCGAGATGTCATAGCGAGTGGACCAGCGACACCAACTCGGTCAGCACGCCGGCATCGGTTTCCGGGAGCACCCCGTGACCGAGGTTGAACACGTGACCGGCCGCCCCGGCGTCGACGGCGCGGCGTCCGTCGTCGACCACCGCGCGCGCGGCGCGCTGCACCGCCGGCCAGCCCGCGAGCAGGACCACCGGGTCGAGGTTGCCCTGCAGCGCCGTCCCGGCGCCGACGCGGGACGCGGCGTCCGCGAGCGAGGTGCGCCAGTCCACACCGACCACCGTGGCTCCGCAGTCCGACATCGCACCCAGCAACTCGGCGGTGCCGACCCCGAAGTGCGTCATCGGCACGCCGTAGTCGGCCAGCTCGGCGAACACCCGAGCGCTGTGCGGCTGCACGTAGGCGCGGTAGTCGGCCAGCGACAGGGCCCCCGCCCACGAGTCGAACACCTGGATGGCGTCCACCCCGGCGTCGAGCTGGGCCCGCAGGAAACCGACGGTGATGTCGGCCAGCTTGCCCAGCAGCGCGTGCCAGGTGTCGGGTTCGGCCAGCATCATCGCCTTGGTGCGGGCGTGGTGGCGGCTCGGGCCGCCCTCGATCAGGTAGGACGCCAGGGTGAACGGCGCACCGGCGAACCCGATCAGCGGGACCTCCCCGAGCGCGGCCACCAACAACCCGACCGCATCCGCGACCGGCTGAATCCGTTGCGGGTCAAGGGGTTTGAGCCCGTCAACGTCGGCGGCGGTGCGCACCGGTGCGGCGATGACCGGCCCGACACCGGCGACGATGTCCAGGTCGATGCCGGCGCCGAGCAGCGGCACCACGATGTCGGAGAACAGGATCGCCGCGTCGACGCCGTGGCGGCGCACCGGCTGCAGGGTGATCTCACACACCAGCTCGGCGTCGAAGCAGGCGGCCAGCATGTTGTGGTTGGCGCGCAGCGCGCGGTATTCGGGCAGCGAGCGGCCGGCCTGCCGCATGAACCACACCGGCGCCCGGCTGGGTTTGCGACCGGTGACGGCGGCCAGATACGGCGACTCGGGTAGGTCGCGACGAGTACTCATTGTGCTCAATGCTCCCACGAGCGGCCGGCAAGGTGTGCGCGGCGATCTTCTGGGTAATGGGTGATACGGAGGTCGTGCGTTCGCGTCGCGCCGGCTTTTTCCTCGATGGCTACGGAAGGAGACGGTTGATGTTGCTGACGGGCGGCTCGGCGAAGGGCAAGGGCGCGGTCGAGGAGGTGGAGCATTTCGTCGATCGCGCGCTGGAGAACGTCGCGCACGGTCGTTTCGAACGGTCACTGTCGGGCCTGACGGCCATCGGGGCGCTGGTGACGACCACCGAGATCTACTTCGAGCACTATCGCGCCAGCTTCGGCAACAAGTGGATGTGGAGCCCGATCGTCGTCACCCCGCCGGTGGTGGTCGCCGGGGTGGCCGGCGTGTTCTCGCGGCGGTGGGCCAAGCGGTGGCTGCCGATCACCTCGGCGGTGTACGCGGCCAACGGCCTGATGGGCGAGTACTTCCACGCCCGCGGCGTCGCCCGCCGGCCCGGCGGCTGGAAGCTGTTCAACTACAACGTGCCGATGGGCCCGCCGATCGCCGCGCCCGGGCTGATGAGCATCGTCGGCGCGATGGGCCTGCTCGCCGCGATCCTGCGCCGGGAGAAGTGAGCCGTGGCTGACGTCACCAGCGGCCATCACCTGCCGAACCTGCGTCCGGGCGGCAAGCCCCTGCACCCGTCGTGGCTGCCCCGCCAGCGCCGCGGCGTCACACCGCAGATGATCGGCCGCTACCCCGACTACGACGTGCTGAGCGCCATGGACACCTGGGACGGGGCCACCCGTCGGGTGGTGCTGGCCCGGCTCGAGGAGCCGGGCCAGCTGCGCTTCTTCGACGCCTCCGAGGAGCCGACGCTGCGCGCGTTCTGCGACATCGCGCTGGCCCAGGACGCCGAGCCGCGGATCCCGGTGGCCGAGATGGTCGACGCCAAGCTGGCCGACGGCGAGTTCGACGGCTACCAGTACGCCGGCATGCCCGACGACCGCGACACCTGGCACATGGTGCTCACCGGCCTGGACGAGGCGGCCCGCGACGGCGGCGCGGAGTCGTTCGCGGCCGCCGGCACCAAGGACCAGGAGTTCATCGTCGGGCGCTTCGCCAAGGCGCAGCTCTACGGCGGGACGTGGGAGAAGCTCAACGTCAAACGGGCGTGGTCGGTGGTGATGCGGGGCGCGTTGGGCGCGTTCTACAGCCACCCGTGGGCCTGGAACGAGATCGGGTTCGGCGGGCCGGCCTACCCGCGCGGGTTCATGCGGCTCGGCGGGGTGGCGAACCGGGAGCCGTTCGAGACCCCGGGTGCCACCTCCGAGGACCCGGTCGGGGCCGTCGAGGAGGACCACCTCTATGGGTGACTTCTGGCGCGGCGTGTTCAAGGGTTCGGTGGGACCGCGCGACAACGATTCGCGATTTCTGCTCGACGTGCACTCGCGCGACCTGCCCGGCGAGGCCACCATGCGCCGCTACTCCGACGACGAGGAAGTCGATCTGGTGATCGTCGGCGCGGGCGCGGGCGGCTCGGTGCTGGCCCAGCGGCTGGCCCGCGCGGGCTGGCGCATCGTGATCCTCGAGGCCGGGCCGTTCTGGCACCCCGACGAGGACTGGGTCTCCGACGAAGCCGGATCGCACCACCTGTACTGGACGCAGAAGCGGATCATCGGCGGCGCGGACCCGATCGAGCTGGGCAAGAACAACTCCGGCCGCGGCGTGGGCGGGTCGATGGTGCACTATGCCGGCTACACGCCCCGCTTCCACCCCAGCGACTTCGAGACCTTCAGCCGCGACGCGGTCGGCGCCGACTGGCCGATCAGCTACGCCGACCTGCTGCCGCACTACGAACGCGTCGAGCGCGAACTCCCCGTCGCCGGCCAGGACTGGCCGTGGGGATACCCGCACCGCTACCCGCACGCACCCCATCCGGTGTCGGGGTCGGCCATGAGGATCTGGGAGGGCGCGCTGAACCTGGGCATCGAGATGCGCGTCGGCCCGGTGGGCATCGTCAACGGCACCTTCGGCAACCGGCCGCACTGCATCTACCGCGGCTACTGCCTGCAGGGCTGCAAGGTCAACGCCAAGGCCAGCCCGTACGTCACCCACCTGCCCGACGCGCTTAACCACGGTGTCGAGATCCGCGCGAACTGCATGGCCGGGCGCATCGAGCTCGACGAAAGCGGAAACGCAAGCGGGGTAACCTATTTCGCCAACGACGCCGACGGGAGTTTTCGGGAGCGGTTCCAGCGCGCCAAGGTTGTCGCGGTGGCCGGCTACTCGATCGAGACGCCCCGGCTGCTGCTCAACTCGACCAGCCCGGGCTTCCCCGACGGCCTGTGCAACAACCACGACCAGGTCGGCCGCTACGTGATGGTGCAGGGCGCCACCCAGACGGCCGGGCGCTGGCCGGAGGAGCTGCGGATGTACAAGGCGCCGCCGCCGGAGGTCTCCTCGGAGCAGTTCTACGAGACCGATCCCGACCGGGGCTTCGCCCGCGGGTTCTCCATCCAGACCGTCTCCCCGATGCCGATCGGCTGGGCCGAGCACGTGCTGGCCGACGGGCACTGGGGGCCGGCGCTGCGCGAATACATGCGCGATTACAACCACTGGGCCGTTGTCGGCGTGCTCAACGAACTGCTGCCCCATGCGGACAACCGGGTGACCACCGTGGACGGGGAGACCGATCGCTACGGCATTCCGATCGCCCGGATGGACTACCACCTCTGCGGCAACGACAGGGCCAACATGGACTACTCGAGGGAGGTCATCACCAACATCCTGCAGGCCGGCGGCGCCCAGGACATCCTCACCATCGAGCGCTTCGCCCACCTCATCGGCGGCGCCCGGATGGGCAGCGACCCGGAGAAGAGCGTCGTCAACTCCGACCACCGCAGCTGGGCGGTGCCGAACCTGTTCATCACCGACGGTTCGGTGTGCCCCACCCAGGGCAGCGCCAACCCGGCGCTGACCATCATGGCGCTGGCCTCGCGGCTGGGCGAGCGGATCGCCCGCGGCGACATCAAGGCCCAGACCGCGCGCGCGGGTGCACGCTCCGGGCCTGGCTAGCGGCTGCGTACTATCCAAAACCGCAACCGTTCAGCGCGTATCGACCGAAGATTCAGGAGCCCGGATGCCCGTCAGTGTCCCCCCGGTGAGTTACGACGAATTCCCCAGCCTGCATTGCGAACGCGGCGAGAACGGGGTGCTGACGCTGGTCCTCGACGCGCCCGGGCTGAACTCGGTCGGGCCCCAGATGCACCGCGACCTCGCTGACATCTGGCCGGTGATCGATCGCGACCCCGACGTGCGTGCGGTTCTGGTGCACGGTGCGGGCAGGGCGTTCTCCTCCGGCGGCAGCTTCGACCTGATCGCCGAGACCATGGGCGACTACGAGGGCCGCATGCGCATCATGCGCGAGGCCCGCGACCTGGTGTTCAACATGATCCACTGCGACAAGCCGGTGGTCTCGGCGATCCGGGGCCCGGCCGTCGGCGCGGGCCTGGTGGTGGCGCTGCTGTCCGACATCTCGGTGGCAGGACGGACCGCCAAGCTGATCGACGGGCACACCAAGCTCGGGGTGGCCGCGGGTGACCACGCCGCGATCTGCTGGCCGCTGCTGGTCGGCATGGCCAAGGCCAAGTACTACCTGCTCACCTGCGAGACGCTGGACGGCGAGGAGGCCGAGCGCATCGGCCTGGTCTCCAAGTGCGTGGACGACGACGACGTGCTGACCACCGCCGCCGGCATCGCCGAGAAGCTGGCCCAGGGCGCGCAGAACGCGATCCGCTTCACCAAGCACAGCCTCAACCACTGGTACCGGATGTTCGGCCCGACCTTCGAGACGTCGTTGGGGCTGGAATTCCTCAGTTTCAGTGGGCCCGACGTGGCCGAAGGCCTGGCCGCGCACCGCGAGAAACGCCCCGCGAACTTCACCGGCACCGCCACCTGAGCAGGGCCGACACCTGCTGCCGCGGGACCGGCGGGCCGACATAACGGCTTGGTCGCGACGGCGCGCAACGCGGCGTGCCTGTCGCGGCGTGTCGGGCCGGGGGTCTACCGTCGGACGTTGTGACGAGGAGCGGCGCTCGTGAGCTCAGCTGAACCGGCCCCATTCCGCGATGCGGTCGCGGCGATGAACGCCGCCAGCGTGCGGCCGGAGATCGAGCTGGGCCCGATCCGGCCGCCGCAGCGGCTGGCACCCTACAGCTACGCGCTGGGCGCCGAGGTCAAGCACCCCGACCTCGAGATCGTCCCGGAGCGGTCCGAGGGTGACGCGTTCGGCAGGCTGATCCTGCTGTACGACCCCGAAGGCGCCGACGCCTGGGACGGCACGCTGCGCCTGGTCGCCTACATCCAGGCCGACCTGGACGCCAGCGAGGCCGTGGACCCGCTGCTCCCCGAGGTGGCGTGGAGCTGGCTGAACGACGCTCTCGAGGCACGCCTGCAACACGTCACGGCCCTGGGCGGCACCGTCACCGCCACCACCTCGGTGCGCTACGGCGACATCTCCGGGCCGCCGCGCGCCAACCAGCTCGAGCTTCGGGCGTCGTGGACCGCAACCACCCCCGACCTGGGCGTCCATGTCGAGGCGTTCTGTGAGGTGCTCGAGCACGCCGCGGGCCTGCCGCCGTCCGGCGTCACCGACCTGAGCTCGCGGTCACGCGCCTGACATGCGCGAACCGTCGGCCTCCAGGCCGGGTGGCGCGCCGGCCGCGGAACCCGACAGCGCCGCGCCCGACAGCGACGCGCCCGACGCCACCCCCCTGTTGCATCCGGCCGCCGGGCTGCCCGAGCTGTCCGTCAGCGTCCGCGAGATCGGGGCGGCCGCCGAACAGCTGGACCGCGGCCACGGCCCGTTCGCGGTGGACGCCGAGCGCGCGTCGGGGTTCCGCTACTCCAACCGGGCCTACCTGATCCAGATCCGGCGGGCCGGCGCCGGCACCGTGCTCATCGACCCGGTCAGCCACGGCGCCGAGCCACTGGAGGCGCTGCGGCCCGTGGCCGACGTGCTCGGCACCGACGAGTGGATCCTGCACTCGGCCGACCAGGACCTGCCGTGCCTGGCCGAGGTCGGGATGCGGCCCCCGGCGCTCTACGACACCGAGCTGGCCGGGCGGTTGGCCGGCTTCGACCGGGTGAACCTGGCGGCCATGGTCGAGCGGCTGCTGGGCTACGGGCTGGCCAAGGGCCACGGCGCGGCCGACTGGTCCAAGCGCCCACTGCCCACTGAGTGGCTCAACTACGCGGCCCTGGACGTCGAACTGCTCATCGAACTGCGCGAGGCGGTCTCGCAGGTTCTGGCCGAACAAGGCAAAACCGATTGGGCCGCACAAGAATTCGACCATCTGCGGGCGATGGGGGTGATCGACGCGGCCCCGGCGGTGCGCCGGGACCGGTGGCGACGGACGTCGGGAATCCACCGCGTTCGCGACCGCCGGGGCCTGGCCGCGGTACGCGAGCTGTGGTTGGCCCGCGACCGCATCGCCCAGCGCCGCGACGTCGCACCGCGCCGCGTCCTGCCGGACTCGGCCATCATCGACGCCGCGGTCGCCAACCCGACGACGGTCGAGGAACTCGTCGCGCTGCCGGTGTTCGGTGGGCGCAACCAGCGGCGCAGCGCCGAGGTGTGGTTGGCGGCGTTGCGGGCGGCCCGCGAGAACCGTCATCCGCCGGTGGACGCCGAGCAACCGAACGGGCCGCCGCCCGCGTCGCGGTGGAGCAGACGCAAACCCGAGGCGGCGGCGCGGCTGGAGGCGGCGCGGGCCGCGCTGGCGGAGGTGTCGCAGCGGGTGGACGTCCCCACCGAGAACCTGGTTTCGCCCGACCTGGTGCGGCGGCTGTGCTGGGACTGGGAGGCCCCCGGCGACGGGGCGGTCGAGGCGGTCGACGCGTTCCTGCGCGCCGGGCAGGCCCGGACCTGGCAGCGGGAGCTGGTGGTCGCCGTGCTGGCGCGCGCGGTCCAGTACGCCGAGGGAGCCGACACCGACGGCGGCGCGGAAAACCCGAACTAGTCCAGGCGCTCGCGGATCTCCGTTTCGGCGGCGATGCTGCTGCCCAGGGCGGCGACCCAGCCGGTGACCCGCCGGGCCACGTCCTGGTCGGTCAGCCCGAGGCCGGCCAGCACCTCACCGCGCGAGGCTTGCTCGAAGAACTCCTGCGGCAGCCCGACGTCGCGGCACGGGACGTCGACCTCGGCACGGCGCAGTGCGGCCGACACCGCCGACCCGACACCGCCGTTGACGCCGTTGTCCTCGAGCGTGACCACCAGCTTGTGCTGCGCCGCCAGTTCCAGGACGCCGTCGGACACCGGCAGCACCCAGCGGGGGTCGATCACGGTCACGCCGATCCCCTGGTTGTGCAGCCGCCGGGCCACGGCGATCGCCATCGCCGCGAACGCCCCGACCCCCACCAGCAGGACGTCGTGGTTGCAGCCACTGGCCGGCACCGCCAGGATGTCGACGCCGGAACGCCGTTCCAGGGCCGGGATGTCTTCGCCCACATCGCCTTTGGGGAAGCGTATGGCGGTCGGCCCGTCGTCGACGTCGAGCGCCTCGCCGAGTTCCTCGCGCAGCCGCGTCGCATCGCGCGGCGCGGCCACCCGCATGCCCGGCACGATGCCCAGCATCGACAGGTCCCACATGCCGTTGTGGCTCGGGCCGTCCGAACCGGTGATCCCGGCCCGGTCGAGCACCATGGTGACGGGCAGCTTGTGCAGCGCCACGTCCATCATGATCTGGTCGAACGCCCGGTTCAGGAACGTCGAGTAGATCGCCACCACCGGATGCATCCCCGCCATGGCCAGACCGGCCGCGGACGTCATCGCGTGCTGCTCGGCGATGCCGACGTCGAACAGGCGGTCCGGGAACTGCTGCCCGAACGCCGTCAGCCCGGTAGGGCCGGGCATCGCCGCGGTGATGGCCACGATGTCGCGGCGTTGCCTGCCGTAGGCGATCAGCGCGTCGGAGAAGGTCGCCGTCCACCCCGGGCCGGGAATCTTGGTGGCCCGGCCGGTGACCGGGTCGATCACGCCGCAGGAATGCATCTGCTCGGCTTCGTCGTCCTCGGCCGGCGCGTAGCCCATCCCCTTGCGGGTGACCACGTGCACGATCACCGGGCGCCCGAAATCGCGCGCGTGGCACAGCGCGACCTCGACCGCGCGTTCGTCGTGACCGTCGACCGGGCCCACGTATTTGAGCCCGAGATCGGTGAACAGCAGCTGCGGGGACAACGAATCCTTGATGCCCGCCTTCACGCTGTGCATGAACCGGTAGGCGATCTTGCCGACGAGCGGCATCGCCCGCAACGCCTCGCGCCCCTTCTCCAGCGCCTGCTCGTAGGCCGGCTGCAGCCGCAGCGTGGCGAGATGGTCGGCGACGCCGCCGATGGTCGGCGCGTAGCTGCGGCCGTTGTCGTTGACGACGATGACCACCGGCCGGCGGGATGCGGCGATGTTGTTCAGCGCCTCCCAGCACATGCCGCCGGTGAGCGCGCCGTCGCCCACCACCGCGACCACGTGCCGGTTGCGGTGACCGCCTAGCTCGAACCCCTTGGCCAGCCCGTCGGCGTACGACAGCGCGGCGCTGGCGTGGCTGGACTCCACCCAGTCGTGCGCGCTCTCGGCGCGCGACGGATAGCCCGACAGCCCGCCCTTTTTGCGCAGGCTCTCGAAGTCCTGGCAACGCCCCGTCAGCATCTTGTGCACGTAGGCCTGATGGCCGGTGTCGAAGATGATCGGGTCGTGGGGAGAATCGAACACCCGGTGCAGCGCCAGCGTCAGTTCGACGACGCCCAGGTTGGGGCCCAGATGTCCTCCGGTGGCAGCGACCTTGTGGATCAGGAACTCGCGGATCTCGGCGGCGAGATCGCGCAGTTGCTGCTGAGAAAGGTGCTGCAGATCAGCGGGCCCGCGGATCTGTTCGAGCATCCAGTCAGTCTACGCAGCGATTGCGGGAACAGCAGGGCTGCGGCGGAAGGCAGCCGGCCTACGGGGGACCGAAGAGTTCGGCCAGCGTGCCGTGCAGTTCGGGGTCTGCCAGCATGACGACCTGGTCGCCGGCCTGAAGTTCGGTGTCGCCCCGCACCGGCACCAGGCCGGTGGTGCGGACCACGATGCTCACCCAGATGTCGCCGACGCGATCACTGAGCCCCTCGACCGTGCACCCCTCGGCGGCCGAGCCCTTGGCAACACTGAAGCGATGGACCCCGTGCGGTTCGTCCGCGAGCCGGACACCGATCTCCCACGGCTGGGTCTCGACCGTGCGCATCGGCAGCTGCAACAGGGTCGCGACGCCGGGCACCGCGCTGCCCTGCACCAGAACCGAGAAGATCACGACGACGACCACGATGCCGTACAGGCGTTCCGCGTCGGGCACGTGCGCGGCGCGCAGGAACTCGCCGAGCAGGATCGGCACCGCCCCCTTGAGGCCGGCGAACAGGATGAAGACACGCTCGTTTCGCGCAAGATCCACACCGAGCAGGCAGGAGCTCACCGCCAGCGGACGAATCAGCGCCGTCAGGGCCACCCCGAGAGCCAGCCCGGGAATCCAGACGTCGGGATGGGTGAGCACGTTGAGATCGACGGTCAGGCCCAGCACGACGAACGCGACGATTTCGGCGAGACCGGCCAGGGCGGCGTGGAACCGCTTGATCTCGGGCTTGTAGGGCGCGCGAGCGCCGCCGATCACGATGCCGGCGACGAACACGGCCAGAAATCCCGAGCCGTGCGCCAGCGTGGCGATGCCGTACAGCATCAGGCAGGATGCCAGCGTCCGTAACGGGTAGAGGCCTTCGCTCGGCAGTGTCACGCGGCGCATGAAGGCGAGCAGGGCGCGGCCGCCGATCACCCCGACGGCCAGGCCGATCGCCATCTGCAGGATGAACTGAGTTCCCACGCCGGCAAACCCGGCCGCGCTGAGGCCGCCGGCGGCGATCAGGCTCGTCATCAACGAGATGCCGACCGGATCGTTGGCGCCGGACTCGCCCTCCAGGATGGTGCTGCTGCGCCCCCTGATCTCGCGTTTGCCGAGCACGGAGAAGACCACGGCCGGATCCGTGGGGGCCACCGCGGTCGCGACGAGCACCGCGGGGAACCAGCCGATTCCGCACGCGTAGTGCAGCATCAACGCCGCGCCGGCGGCGGTCAGGGCGGTACCCAGGACGCCGACCGACAGGATCGGGGCGACTGCGGCGCGGAAACGGGCGGGCCCGATGTGCATTCCGCCGTCGAACAACACCAGCACCAGCGCGATGGTCATGACCCGCTCCACGATCCGCTCGGTCGGCGGCTGCACCGCCGGCACGGCGCGCACCGCCACCGCCGCTCCGACCAGCACCAGCAGGGGCACCGGAACCTTGAACCGCTCGGTCAGGCGGTTTGCCAGCACCGCGACCAAACCGATGGCGCTGGCGAACAGGACCATCAGCGCGTAACGGAGGGTCTCGTTCACGACGGCGGCACTCGGACCTGGCCCGGGAACCACCTCACGGGCGATCGACCCGGCCCGACGGCCGGGACCGTCCCATTGTGGTAAGCACCTGAGCCTTTCGGTCGGTCGACAAAGACGTCGCCGACCAGACTTCCCGGCACACCGCGAATGGAGTGTAGCCGCTCTCGGCAGGCACCACCCGCAGAGGCATTGCGCTTACTGGTCTCTCGTGCGCTTCAAGGTCGCCGTTGCGCGCGGGTCAACAGCGCAACGCATTCGGTGTGATGGGTCAGCGGGAACGCGTCGAACACCTTGAGCTTCTCCACGACATAGCCGTGCCCGCGGTACAGGCCGATGTCACGCGCGAAAGACGCTGCCTCGCAACCGATGTGGACCACCCGCGGAACGCCGGCGGCGGCCAGCAGATCGATCACCTCGCGCCCGGCCCCCGCCCGCGGCGGATCCAGGACGGCCACGTCGGCGCCGGCGCGCTGCGACGCGAGCGCCCGTCGCACCGAGTCGGTGACCACGTTCACCTGCGGCAGGTCGGCCAGCGCCACCCGGGCGGCCCGCGTCGACGCGCGCGACGTGTCGACCGTCAGCACCCGCCCGGCGCGCCCCACCGCGTCGGCGAGCGCGGCGGCGAAGACCCCCGCACCGCCGTAGAGGTCCCACACCGCCATGCCCGTCGCCGGTTGCGCCCACTCGGCGACCAGACTCGTGTAGACCCGCGCCGCGTCGCGGTGGGCCTGCCAGAAGGCCGTCACGGGCACCCGCCAGCTGCGCTCGCCCACCCGCTGCACCGCCTCGTAGCCGCCCTCCACCACCTTGGTGGCGGTCCGCCCGCCCTGCCGCACGGTGCGCACCACGTGGCGCCGGCCGTCGTCGTCGACGGCCACGTGCAGCTGCGCGGCCGGCGGCAGGTCAACCTTGGCGAGGTTCTCGGCCAGGCTCTCGGCGATCCCGTCCAGCATGCCGGCGGGCAGTTGCGCGCAGCGCAGGTCGGTCACCAGCGCGTCGCTGTGGTACCGGTGAAAGCCGGGGCGCCGGTCCGGCCCGACCTCCAGCCGGACCCGGGTGCGCCAACCGGTCGGGCCGGAGCCCGCCAGCTGCTCGGCCCCCGCGTCCGCACCGCTCCAGTCGAACCCGCCCAGCCGCTGCAACTGGTTGGCCACCACCTGGGCCTTGAGCACCCGGGTCGCCTCCGGGGTGGCGAACGCCAGATCGCAACATCCGGCGCCGCCCACCCCGGCGATCGGGCACAGTGAGTCGGTGCGGTCCCCCGACGGCTCGATCACCTCGACAACCTCGGCGTGCCAATAGGATCCGCGGTCCGCGGTGACGCGTACCCGCACCCGTTCGCCGGGCAGCGCGTACCGGACGAACACGACCCGGCCTTCGTGGTGCGCCACGCAGCTGCCGCCGTTGGCGGGGTCGCCGGTGACCAGCGTCAGCTCGGCCTCGGCCGGCGGCGCCGTCGCCGCCCGAGACGGGTCGGGCCGCTGTCGTGTGCTCAATCGAAGATTCCGCGACGGGCGTCGCCGGGCGCGGATTGCGGCTGCAGGTGGGAGAGCCGCTCCGACGAGGTCAGCTGCCAGGGAACCGAGGTCACCATCACGCCGGGCATGAACAGCAGGCGGCCCTTGAGCCGCAACGCGCTCTGGTTGTGCAGCAGCTGCTCCCACCAGTGACCGACCACGTATTCGGGGATGAACACCGTCACCACGGTGCGCGGCGACTCCTTGCTGGCGCGCTTGACGTAATCCAGTACCGGGCGGGTGATCTCGCGATACGGGGAGGCGATGACCTTGAGCGGCACGCTGATCTCGCTCTCCTCCCACTGGTGCACCAGCTCCCGCGTCTCCGCGTCGTCGACGCTGACCGTCACGGCCTCCAGCGTGTCGGGCCGGGTGGCCCGCGCGTAGGCCAGCGCGCGCCGGGTCGGCAGGTGCAGCTTGGACACCAGCACCACGGCGTGGTTGCGGCTGGGCAGGACGATCTCCTTCTCCTCTTCCGCGGCCTGCGCCAGTTCCCGGTTGACGGTGTTGTAGTGCTTGCGGATGAGTTTCATCACGACGAACAGCGCGCTCATCGCGACGATCGCGATCCACGCCCCGGCAAGGAATTTCGTGATCAACACGATGAACAGGACCGTGCCCGTGGACAGCAGCCCGACGGTGTTGACCACCCGTGAGCGCATCATCGTGCGCCGCACCCGCGGGTCGGTCTCGGTGCGCAGCAACCGCGTCCAGTGCCGGACCATGCCGATCTGGCTGAGCGTGAACGAGATGAAGACCCCCACGATGTACAGCTGGATCAGGGCGGTGACCTCCGCCCGGAACGCGAGGATCGCCAGCAGCGCCGCCGCCGACAGGAACAGGATGCCGTTGGAGAACGCCAACCGGTCTCCGCGGGTGTGCAACTGGCGCGGCAGGTAGCTGTGTTGCGCCAGGACGGAGCCCAGCACCGGGAAGCCGTTGAACGCGGTGTTGGCCGCCAGCACCAGAATCAGCGCCGTCACCGTCGCGATCAGCAGGAACCCGATGTGGAAGCTGCCGAACACCGTCTCCGCCAGCTGCGCGACGAGGGTCTTCTGGTAGTAGCCCGGCGGGGTGCCGGTCAGCTGGGACGCGGGGTCGTCGACGAGCTGGACCCCGATCTTCTCGGCCAGCACGATGATGCCCATCAGCAGCGCCACCGCGATCCCGCCCAGCATCAGCAGCGTCGTGGCGGCGTTGCGCGACTTGGGCTTCTGAAACGCCGGCACGCCGTTGCTGATCGCCTCGACACCGGTCAGCGCCGCACAGCCCGAGGAGAACGACCGCGCCACCAGGAAGGCGAACGCGAAACCGAGGACCGGGCCGTTCTCGGCGTGCATCTGAAATGCGGCGGATTCCGCGCGCAACGGATTGCCCAGCGCGTAGATCCGGAACAGCCCCCAACCGATCATGATGACGACCCCGACGATGAACGCGTAGGTCGGGATGGCGAACGCCACCCCCGACTCGCGGATTCCGCGCAGGTTCAGCCCCATCACCAGCAGGATGGCCGCCACGCAGAACCACACCTTGTGTTCGGCCACGATCGGGATGGCCGAACCGATGTTCGACATCGCCGACGCCGTCGAAACGGCAACGGTGAGAACGTAATCCACCATCAGCGCGCTGGCCACCGTGAGGCCGGCGTTGTCGCCGAGGTTGGTGGTGACGACCTCGAAGTCACCGCCGCCGGAGGGGTAGGCGTGCACGTTCTGCCGGTAGCTGGCCACCACCACCAGCATGACCGCGACGACCGCGAGTCCGATCCACGGCGTCAGCGAGTAGGCGGCCACGCCGGCCACCGAGAGCATCAGGAAGATCTCCTCGGGCGCATAGGCCACCGAGGACAGGGCGTCGGAGGCAAACACCGGCAGGGCGATGCGCTTGGGCAGCAGTGTGTGAGTCAGCCTGTCGCTGCGAAATGGTCGCCCGATCAGCAACCGGCGAGCGGCGGTGGAAAGTTTGGACACGAGAGCCAAGAGTAAGCCCACCCCGGCTTGCCGGTAGCGTTCTCCAGGCGAGAATGTTCAGGACCGAAATCGGCTGGCCAAACAAGGTTGCCGACAGATGAACACCAGCGGGACCAGCCGGGAGGACTCCAAGTGCGGGTGGTAGTGATGGGGTGCGGCCGGGTGGGTTCGTCGGTGGCCGACGGGCTATCCCGGATCGGCCACGACGTCGCGGTCATCGACCGCGACAGCACCGCCTTCAACCGGCTCAGCCCGGAGTTCGCCGGCGAGCGGGTGCTGGGCCAGGGGTTCGACCGCGATGTCCTGCTGCGGGCCGGCATCGAGGAGGCCGAGGCGTTCGCCGCGGTGTCCTCCGGCGACAACTCCAACATCATCTCGGCGCGGCTGGCGCGCGAGACGTTCGGCGTCCAGCGCGTCGTCGCCCGCATCTACGATGCCAAGCGCGCCGAGGTGTACGAGCGCCTGGGGATACCCACGATCGCCACCGTGCCCTGGACCACCGATCGGCTGCTCAACGCGCTGCTGCGCGACACCGAGACCGCCAAGTGGCGCGACCCGACCGGCACGGTCGTCGTCGCCGAGGTCGTCCTGCACGAGGAGTGGATGGGCCACCGGATAACCGATCTCGAACAGGCCACCGGCGCCCGCGTCGCGTTCCTGATCCGGTTCGGGGCGGGGGTGTTGCCGGAGCCGAAAACGGTCATCCAGGCCGGGGATCAGGTCTATGTCGCCGCGATCTCCGGTCGTGCCGCCGAGGCGGTGGCCATCGGGGCCCTGCCGCCGAGCGAGGATCTCGAGTCGGGACCGGGCCGGTGAAGCGGGCAGAGCCGACCGGCGGGGCCGTGGGGGTACCACCCGCTTGCGGGAGAAAGTGGGCCAGATGAGGGTAGCTGTCGCCGGGGCCGGTGCGGTCGGTCGTTCGGTCACGCGGGAACTGATCGGGAACGACCACGAAGTGACCCTGATCGAGCGCAACCCCGACCACGTCGACGTGGACGCCATCCCGGCCGCGCACTGGCGCCTCGGCGACGCCTGCGAACTGAGCCTGCTCGAGTCGGTGCACCTCGAGGACTTCGACGTGGTGGTCGCCGCGACCGGCGACGACAAGGCCAACGTCGTGCTCAGCCTGCTGGCCAAGACCGAGTTCGCGGTGCCGCGGGTCGTGGCCCGGGTCAACGATCCGCGCAACGAATGGCTGTTCACCGACGCCTGGGGTGTGGATGTCGCGGTGTCGACCCCGCGCATGCTGGCGTCGCTGATCGAGGAGGCCGTCGCCGTCGGCGACCTGGTGCGGCTCATGGAGTTCCGCCGGGGTCAGGCCAACCTGGTCGAGATCACGTTGCCCGACGACACGCCCTGGGGCGGCAAGCCGGTGCGCAAGCTGCAACTGCCGCGGGACGCCGCCCTGGTCACCATCCTGCGCGGTCCGCGCGTGATCGTCCCGGAGGCCGACGAACCCCTGGAAGGTGGCGACGAGTTGCTGTTCGTCGCGGTCACCGAGGCCGAAGAGGAGCTGCGCGCACTGCTGCTGCCGAGCACTCAGCCGGCCGAGCCGTCAGAACCGGCGCAGGCCGACTAGTCCACGCCGCGGGCCCCGGCCTCGTCGACCGCGGCGATCGCGCGCTGGGCCGACCGGTAGGCCGCGTAGGTAACCAGCGCGGCCATCGCGGTCAACGGCCAGCCCATCCCGATGCGGGCCACCCCCAGCCAACCGGTCTGGTCGGCCTCGTAGAGGTGCCGCTGCACGACGAACCGGGCCCCGAACACCAGCACCCAGCACAGGGACGCGACGTCGAAGGCGTACACCGCGCGAGGCACGCCGCGCCAGGTGTGCCGGCACCCGCCGGCCCAACTGGCCAGGTAGCCGACCAGCGGCCGGCGCACCAGCACCGACACCGAGAAGACGATCGCCCACAGCAACGACATCCAGATGCCCAGCAGGAAGTAGCCCTTGGACTCCCCCATGACATAGGCGATCAGCGCGCATACGACGACGCCACCGAACCCGGAGACCGCCGGCTGCATGGATTCCCGCCTGGCGAGCCGCCACAGCAGCACCAGTGCGGACACCCCCAGGGCGGACCCGACCGCGGGCAGCAGCCCGAACAGGTTGGAGGCGAACACGAAGGTGACCACGGGCAGCGACGAGTAGACGACGCCGCTGACCCCGCCCAGCTGCGCCAGCAGGCGTTCGGCACCGGTGCGCCCGGTGGCGACGCCACCGAGGTCCGTCGGGCCGATCGGGGCGGCCCCCCCGTCGTCGGAGACGGTCACCGCTGAATTTCGTAGTGCGGGTTGTAGATCGCCTTGGCGCCGTTCTCGAGCTTGCCCACCCGGCCCCGCACCCGCAGCGTGCGGCCCGAGTCGATGCCGGGAATGCGGCGCTGACCCAACCACACGAGGGTGACGGTGTCGGTGCCGTCGAACAACTCGGCGCGAACGCCGCCCGAGCATCCCTTGCCGTTGGTCTCCACGCTGCGCAGCGTGCCGACCATGGTGACCTCCTGGCCGCGCTCGCAATCGATCACACGCTGCGCGCCGGTACTCGTCACTTCGTCGGACAACTCCTCGGAGTCGCGTTGATCCGGGTGCTCCGTCAACCGACGGGTGAGCCGGCGCAGATACCCTTGGGCCCCCATGGCCACTCCTGACAATGCTGATGGCGCTTTCCGTTATGCCAACGGACACCGTAGACCTGTTGGTTCCCACGCGCCAACCGGGCCAAACCTCGTGTTGGAGCGAACGTCACGGCCGGGCACTATCGGAGAGGTGGGTGTCGATCTGAGCGGTGTCACCACCGTGCTGCTGCCCGGGACCGGCTCCGACGACGACTACGTCCGGCGGGCGTTCTCCGGCCCGTTGGGGCGGGTCGGTGCGCTGCTCGTGGCCCCCGCGCCGCGCCCGGAGCGGTTGGTCGACGGGTATCTGTCCGCCCTGGACGACGCCGCGCGTGACGGGCCGGTCTGCGTCGGCGGCATCTCGATCGGCGCCGCGGTGGCAACCGCCTGGGCGCTGGCGCACCCGGATCGCACGGTCGCCGTGCTGGCCGCGCTGCCGGCCTGGGCCGGAGCGCCGGGGTCGGCGCCCGCCGCGCTGGCGGCCCGGTACTCGGCGGCCCGGCTGCGCAGCGACGGGTTGGCGGCGACGACGAGCCAGATGCGGGCATCCAGCCCGCCCTGGCTCGGCGACGAGCTGGCGCGGTCGTGGCGGGCGCAATGGCCGCACTTGCCCGACGCCATGGACGCAGCGGCGGGCTACGTCGCGCCCAGCCACGCCGAATTGGCCCGGCTGGCCGCGCCGCTGGCCGTGGTCGGCGCCGTCGACGACACCGTGCACCCGCTGCAGGTCGCGGTGGAATGGGTCGCCGCCGCGCCGCGTGCGGCCCTGCGCACGGTGACGCTGCGGCAGTTCGGCGCCGACACCGCCGAACTCGGCACGGCGTGCCTGGCGGCCCTGGCCGACGTGTGAGCCCCGGGATCCGGGTCAGCCGCCGGTCGTCGACCGCAGCTGCTGCATGGCCGATCCCTGGGCGCTGCGGCGTTCCGTGGGCCCGTCCGGCGCCGGTTGTGCGTCGTCGGCCTGCTGGTCCTGCTGCGGGGCCTGCTGGGCGGCGGCGGCCTCCCGCAGCTGCGCCACCATCGCTTCGGGCAGCTCCACCGCGAGCGGCGTCCGCACCGGCAGGGGCGTGTCGCCGCGGCGAACCACCGTGTCCGCCAACGCCGCACGGGCCTCCCGGTCCAGCGCCTCGATCGTCTCGTGCGTGCCGTTGACCACGCAACGAATCATCCAGCGATAACCGTCGACCCCGATGAAACGCACCACCCCGGCGGCGCTGCCGACCACTTCCCGGCCCCACGGCCCGTCCTGGATGCTGACCTTGGCCGAGTCGTTGCGCAGCGACTCCGCGAGCTCGGCGGCCACCTCCCGCCACAGACCGCCCGTCTTCGGCGCCGCGTAGGCGGCGATGGTGAAACGGCCATTGGGTGTGACGACCCACACAGCGCTGGGAACGCCGGTCTCGGTCAGCTCGACCTGCAACTGGCCGCCGTCGGGCATCGGGATGAGCACCGAACCCAGATCGAGCCGGGCCACCTGCGCGACGGCCGGGTCGTCGAAGTCGTCGATGTCGAACGGGCCCTCGAGTGCGGCCGGCTCGTCGGCGGCCTGCGCGCCGGCAGCCTCCGCCTCGACCGGCTCCTCGACGGGCCGATCCGTTTCCGCGGGTCCGTCGCCCGGCGCGCCGGGGGCGTCGGGGGCCTGGTCCCCACCGCGTTTACCTGAGCGCCTGCCGAATGCCACCATCAGCGCCGCTCCTCCTCATCGCATCCGTCTGCATCGCTTCCCTCAGCATTCCCGCCGGCGGTCACAAACTCGCGTGTCCGCCGGAGGATCCGTGGCCGCCGTCGCCACGGGACGTCTCGGCCAGCCCGGCCTCGTCGAACGACGCGACCTCGACCAGCTCCAACAATTCCACCCGCTGCACCAGCAGTTGGGCGATGCGGTCTCCGCGATGCACCACGATGGGCTCGGCCGGGTCGAGGTTGATCAGTGAGACCTTGATCTCACCGCGGTAGCCGGCGTCGATGGTGCCCGGGCTGTTGACGATCGAAAGTCCCACCCGCGCCGCCAACCCCGAGCGGGGGTGGACCAGCCCGACCATCCCGAACGGGATGGCGACCGCGACCCCCGTCCGCACCAGCGCACGGTGTCCCGGATCGAGCGTCACGTCTTCCGCGCTGTAGAGGTCCACTCCGGCGTCGCCGCTGTGAGCGCGCGCGGGCACCGGAAGCTCGGGGTCGAGGCGAACGATCGCCAGAGGGGTCGACACGGGGGCACAGATTACCCTTGACCGCGTGTCTGGAACGCGCGTCGCGCCCCGCAGCGTGCGGTACCGCGAGCGGCTGTGGGTGCCGTGGTGGTGGTGGCCGCTCGGCTTGGCGCTGGCAGGGCTGATCGCCTTCGAGGTCAACATGGGTGCGGGCGCGGCTCTGCCGGCCTGGGTGCCGTTCGTGACTTTGTTCACGGTCGCCGCGGGAACGCTGCTGTGGCTGGGCCGTATCGAGATACAAGTCACAGCCGGGCCCGACGGTGTCGAGCTGTGGGCGGGCCGGGCGCATCTGCCCGTCACGGCGATAACCCGGTCCGCGGAGATCCCGCGCTCGGCAAAGTCCGCGGCCCTGGGCCGGCAACTCGACCCCGCCGCCTTTGTGCTGCACCGGGCGTGGATAGGCCCGATGGTCCTGGTCGTCCTCGACGACCCGGACGACCCCACGCCGTACTGGCTGGTGAGTTGCCGTCACCCCGGGCGGGTGCTGTCGGCCCTGACAAGCTGAGTGCAGCTCTCAGGCCTCGCAGTCGGTACAGATCATCACGCCGTTCTTCTCGCTGGCCAGCCGGCTGCGGTGTTGCACCAGGAAGCAACTCGAACAGGTGAACTCGTCCGCCTGCTTCGGAATGACGCGTACTGAAAGCTCCTCGCCGGACAGGTCGGCGCCGGGCAGCTCGAAAGACTCGGCCGTCTCGGATTCGTCGACATCGACCACCGCCGACGCCGCCTCGTTCCGCCGTGCTTTGAGCTCCTCCAGCGAGTCTTCCGAGACGTCGTCCGTCTCGGTTCGCCGTGGAGCGTCGTAATCGGTCGGCATATCTATTACCTGCCCTGTTCCCCTCGCAAGCCCTATAACTTCAAGCAACGCTTTGTATCAGCGTCGAACGCATCCACCAAACGATTCGTGCCCGTATCTCGACCCGTTAATGTGTGATTTGCATCACACCGCAAGATAAGTCTTGCGTTCGGCGTCAAAACAGTGTGATCGGTGTGCGACTAGAGTGCACCTGTGGTCGCACAAATCACACAGGGTACAGCGTTCGACAAGCACGGTCGGCCATTTCGGCGCCGCAACCCTCGACCGGCCATCGTGGTGCTGGTGCTGCTGATCGTGGCGACCGGCGTGGTCTGGACCGTGGCGCTGACGCGGCCCGTGACGGTTCGCGAGGCCGAGGCGTGCAATCCGCCGCCCCAACCGCCGGGATCGGCCCGCCCGCAGCTCGGCGAG
This sequence comes from Mycobacterium cajalii, assembly GCF_045809005.2. Lineage (NCBI taxonomy): Bacteria > Bacillati > Actinomycetota > Actinomycetes > Mycobacteriales > Mycobacteriaceae > Mycobacterium > Mycobacterium cajalii. The sequence goes on along the minus strand of NZ_CM141436.1, from coordinate 2,111,889 downwards.
CAGGTGTCGCGCACGGCGATGATGGACGTGTCGCCCGCCAGACTCGCCGACACCAAGGTGCGGGTGCTCAACGCGAGCGGCCGCGGCGGCCAGGCCGCCGACGTCGCCGGCGCGATGAAAGACCTGGGTTTCGCGCAGCCGACCGTCGCCAACGACCCGATCTACGCCGGCACGCGGCTCAACTGCCAGGGCCAGATCCGCTTCGGGACGGCCGGACAGGCCACCGCGGCGGCGGTGTGGCTGGTGGCGCCGTGCACGGAACTGTTCAACGACAACCGCGCCGACGACTCCGTCGACCTTGCGCTGGGCACCGACTTCGGCACGCTGGCGCACACCGACGACATCGACGCCGTGCTTGCCAGCCTGCGCCCCGGTGCCACCGAGCCGTCGGATCCCATGCTGCTGCAGAAGATTCACGCCAGCAGCTGCTGAGAGCTCTGCTCAGTCCAGGATCGGGTCCAGGCCGTTGAACCGCTCCAGGGCCGCGACCAACTCGTCGGCGATGCCGGGCGCCGCGGCCATCACCAGCCCCGCCCCGTCGACGTCGCGGGGCGGCAGCACCACCCGAGCGCCCGCCTCCGCCGCGATCAACCCGCCGGCGGCGCAGTCCCACACCTGCAACCCGTGCTCGTAGTAGGCGTCCAGCCGGCCCGCCGCGACCATGCACAGGTCCAGCGCCGCAGAACCGATGCGGCGCACGTCGCGCACCATCGGCAACATCCTGGCCAGCAACTCGGCCTGGGCCGCGCGGCGAGACGCGGAGTAGCCGAAACCGGTGCCCAACAACGCCATCGAGAGATCCTCGACCACCGCGCACCGCAACGAACGCGACTCGTGGCCGTCGCTGACGTGCGCGCCGAGGCCGGTCGCCGCCGAATACAACCGGCCGGCGACGACGTCGGCGACCGCCCCGGCCACCGACACGCCGTCGATCTGGGCGCCGACCGACACCGCGTAGGCGGGGATGCCGTACACGAAATTCACCGTGCCGTCGATGGGGTCGAGCACCCAGGTGACCGCCCCGTCGTGCGCGGCCGTCACCTCGGCGGGGCCACCGCCCTCCTCCCCGAGGATGGGGTCACCGGGGCGTAGCCGCGCCAACCGGTCTCGCAGCAGCCGTTCGGTTTCGGTGTCCACGACGGTGACGGGGTCGGTCGGAGTGCTCTTGGAGCGCACCGCGCCGTCACCTGGGGCACTCGGGGCGCCCGCATGCGCGCCGAACACCTCGGCGCGGCGGCGCCGCACGAACTCGGCGGCCTCGGTGGCCAGCGTCTCGGCCACCGAACGCAGCAGGGCGGGGTCGTCGTCGGTTCCGGTCACCGCTCCATCGCATCACAATCGCCACGGCCACGCAGAAACGTCGGCCCGCTTCGTCACCAAGCTAAGGTGAGCCGGACTACCTATCGCCCCCGCCCTCTCTCGCCCGCCCTCTCTCCCCCGCCGAGGAGACTCGATGACCAGCACCGAACCGACCACGGACACGCCTGGCCCCGAGACAGTCGCCGGTCTGCCGCAGCGTCGTGGATTCGGCGTCGACGTCGGCGGCAGCGGCATCAAGGGTGGCATCGTCGACATGGACACCGGCCTGTTGGTCGGCGACCGGATCAAGTTGCCGACCCCGCAACCGGCAACGCCGTTGGCAGTCGCCAAGGCCATCGCCGAGGTCGTCAACGGATTCGGGTGGACGGGTCCGCTCGGGGTCACCTACCCGGGTGTGGTCACCCACGGCGTCGTCCAGACGGCGGCCAACGTCGACAAGTCCTGGATCGGCACCAACGCCCGCGACGTCATCAGCGCCGAACTGAACGGCCAGGACGTGACCATCCTCAACGACGCCGACGCGGCCGGACTCGCCGAGGAGCACTACGGAGCGGGCAAAGGCAGGGCCGGACTGGTGGTGCTGCTGACGTTCGGCACCGGGATCGGCTCCGCGCTCATCCACAACGGCGCGTTGATTCCCAACACCGAGTTCGGTCACCTCGAGGTCGGCGGCAAAGAGGCCGAGCAGCGGGCGGCGTCATCGGTGAAGGAGAAGCACGGCTGGAGCTACGAGAAGTGGGCAAAGCAGGTCACCCGGGTGCTGGTGGCCATCGAGAACGCCATCTGGCCGGACTTGTTCATCGCAGGTGGCGGCATCAGCCGCAAGGGCGACAAGTGGATTCCGCTGCTCGAGAACCGCACCCCGGTGGTGGCCGCGGCGCTGCAGAACACCGCCGGCATCGTGGGTGCGGCCATGGCCGCCACCGCCGCCGTGACGCACTGAATTTCGCCCGGTCGGACGGTCCGGGCGCCCGGTATCGTTACAATGGTCCACGGCGGCAGCCCAAAGTCATTAGCGTGCGTATCGCCACGCTGATATCCAACGCCGACATTCGACATAGCAGACACTTTCGGTTCAGTATGCCCAGAGCGCCGTGAGTGAATCCGAACGAAGGGGTGTAAGTGGCAGCGACCAAACCCAGCACCGATGAACCGGTGAAGCGCAACGCCACGAAGTCACCAGCGTCCCCCGCAAAGCGACCGGCGGCAAAGTCCGCCAACGGCGCCGCGCCCGCGAAGCGGGCCGCCAAGGCCACACCGCGCAGCTCCAAGTCCACGGCGGGGCCCGAGACCGATGCGGCGGGTGGCGAGGAGAAGAAAACCCGCACCACCGCAAAGGGCGCCGCCGCGAAGGCCCCGGCCCGCGGCACCAAAGCGGCCGCAAAGGAATCCGCGGCCGACTCGCATGCGCTCGAGACCGGCGAGGAGCTGGACACCGAGCCGGACCTCGAGCCGGCCGACGAGATCGACATCGCCGACCTCGGTCTCGACGACCTCGATGACGATGCGGCACCGGAAGGCGACGACGCCGAACTCGACGCGGGCGACGCCGAGGATGACGCCGCCACCGCCCCCGCCGCGGCCGCGGCTGCGGCTCCCGCCGAAGACGACGAGGAGATCGCCGAGCCCAGCGAGAAGGACAAGGCGTCCGGCGATTTCGTGTGGGACGAAGACGAATCCGAGGCGCTGCGCCAGGCCCGTAAGGACGCCGAACTCACCGCCTCCGCCGACTCGGTCCGCGCCTACCTCAAGCAGATCGGCAAGGTGGCGCTGCTCAACGCCGAGGAAGAGGTGGAGCTGGCGAAGCGCATCGAGGCCGGCCTGTACGCCACCCAGCTGATGACCGAGATGGCCGACCGCGGCGACAAACTGCCCGCGGCCCAGCGCCGCGACATGATGTGGATCTGCCGCGACGGCGACCGCGCGAAGAACCACCTGCTGGAAGCCAACCTGCGGCTAGTCGTCTCGCTGGCCAAGCGCTACACCGGCCGCGGCATGGCGTTCCTCGACCTGATCCAGGAGGGCAACCTGGGCCTGATCCGCGCGGTCGAGAAGTTCGACTACACCAAGGGCTACAAGTTCTCCACCTATGCGACGTGGTGGATCCGCCAGGCCATCACCCGCGCCATGGCCGACCAGGCCCGCACCATCCGCATCCCGGTGCACATGGTCGAGGTGATCAACAAGCTGGGGCGCATCCAGCGCGAGCTGCTGCAGGACCTGGGCCGCGAGCCCACGCCCGAAGAGCTCGCCAAAGAAATGGACATCACGCCCGAAAAGGTGCTCGAGATCCAGCAGTACGCCCGCGAGCCGATCTCGCTGGACCAGACCATCGGCGACGAGGGCGACAGCCAGCTGGGCGACTTCATCGAGGACAGCGAGGCCGTGGTGGCCGTCGACGCGGTGTCGTTCACGCTGCTGCAGGACCAGCTGCAGTCCGTGCTGGAGACGCTGTCGGAACGCGAGGCCGGCGTGGTACGCCTGCGCTTCGGTCTCACCGACGGCCAGCCCCGCACCCTCGACGAGATCGGCCAGGTCTACGGGGTCACCCGCGAGCGCATCCGCCAGATCGAGTCCAAGACGATGTCGAAGCTGCGCCACCCCAGCCGCTCCCAGGTGTTGCGCGACTACCTCGACTAGCCAAATTGACCTTGTGGTCGCCCGTTCCGGGGTGAAAATGGTGTGGTGGTCGCCTTGCGACGCCGTCGCTCTATGGTCCTTGCAGGCCGTCGTCTAGCCGGGTGCTGGGATCGCGTTGTGGGCCCTTCATTGTTGCCGCTTGTTCGAGCACGAGGATTAGATTCTGTTGTTGGCCTTGCGATTCCACGGGCGACCACACCCTTAGATATAGATCGGTGTGGAGACGGGAGGTCAGTGGCGGTGTTGCAGGAGTCCCATGATGACGAACAGATCATCGCCAGGGTCGCGGCCCTGGATATCGGCAAGGCCGAACTGGTGTGCTGTGTGCGTGTTCCTGCGCCCGACAGCGCGCGCAAACGGTTGCAGGAGGTGTCGACGCAGTCGACGATGACCGGCTCGCTGATCGAGTTGGCCAACCGACTGGTCGAGTTACGGGTCGAGCGGGTGGTGATGGAAGCCACCTCGGATTACTGGAAACCGGTGTTCTACCTGCTGGAGGCCCACGGGCTGGATCCGTGGCTGGTCAACGCCCGCGATGTCAAACATCTCCCGGGCCGACCCAAGACCGATGTGCTGGATGCGGTGTGGTTGTGCAAGGTGGCCGAACGCCAGATGCTGCGGCCCAGCTTTGTGCCACCCCCACCGATCCGGCGGTTGCGGGATCTGACCCGCTACCGCATCGACCTGGTCGGGGTGCGCACCGCGGAGAAGAACCGGGTCGAAAAGCTGCTCGAGGACGCCTGCATCAAGCTCTCGGTGGTGGCCTCCGATATTTTCGGGGTGTCCGGGCGCGCGATGATGGCGGCGTTGATCTCCGGCGAACGCGACCCCAAGGTACTCGCGCAGATGGCGCGGTCTCGGATGCGGACCAAGATCGGCCGGCTCGAGGACGCGTTCAACGGCCACTTCGACGCCCATCACGGGTTCCTGCTGGCGCGGATGTTGGACCGCATCGACGGTATCGACGCCGACATCGCCGCCCTCGACGAACAAATCGAGGCCTATCTGGCCCCTTTCGCCGCGGCGGCGACACGCCTGGATGAAATCCCCGGCATCGGGCCCATCGCCGCCGCGATCATCCTCGCCGAAATCGGCACCGACATGTCGCGCTTCCCCACCGCCGGGCACCTGTGTTCATCGGCGAAGTTCTCACCGGGGATCAACTCCTCGGCAGGCAAAACCAAGGGCAACGGCTCGACCGGGCACGGTAATCGCTACCTGGCGCGGGTCCTGGGCGAGGCCGCCGTGGTGGCCGGGCGCACCGACACCTTCCTGGGCGAACGCTACCGGCGCATCGCCCGCCGACGAGGCAAGAAACGCGCCATCGTCGCCGTCGGCCGCTCCATCCTCGTCATCGTCTGGCACCTCCTGGCCGACCAGGACACCCACTTCACCGATCTCGGCGCCGATCACTTCACCAAACACACAAACCCAGAGGTCAAAAAACGCAACCACATCCGCCAACTCGAAGCACTCGGCTACACCGTCACCCTCACCCCCGCAGCCTGACCACACCCGTATCGAGTCAGCTCACCGCCATTTTCGGATTAGCGAACCGGGCGCGCGGCTACCCGGACCCCGGTGCTACGGCGACCGGCGGGAACGCACCATCGGGCCCCGGCCGGTAAGCCGTGACCCGAATAACAGCGCTGACCGGCAACGGACCGTACAAATGCGGGAACACCATGGAGGTCGGATCCGTTGCCACACCGGGCTCCCAACGAACAGGCGAATCCAGCAGCCCAGGATTGATGTGCAGCATCACCAGGTCCGCACGGCCGCGGTAGAGCCGGTTTGCCGGCAGATGCACCTGCTGCGGCGTCGACAGGTGGATGAACCCGGACCCGACGTCAGAGCCGGACGGTTCCGGCCGGATCGCGCCCTCCTCGCGAGCCCGCGACCACTCGTCGGCACCGCACAAATGCACCAGTACGTCAGGAGCGAAGGTCACGGAAGGACACCTTAAAGAGCCTTCCTGGAAGGCGTCAGGAGCGCGTGAGAAACGACACACCCGATAACGATCGGGGAACAACGCGAAAACCCCATACGTCTGAGACAGTGAATAAACGCCAGAACGGAGAAGCCATGAACGCAACTCTGACCAGTCCCTTGACCAGAGCTGACCGCTGCGACCGCTGCGGCGCCGCGGCCCGCGTACGGGCCACGCTGCCCTCCGGAGCCGAGCTTCTCTTCTGCCAGCACCACGCGAACGAGCACGAAGCCAAGCTGGTCGAGTTGGCCGCCGTGCTGGAGTTCAGCGAGAGCTAGCCAACACCAACTCGCCCGCGGCCAATGTGGGCCGCGGGCGCAGTTTTCGGTAATGCTGGACTCGTATGAGAAGCCCTATGTCAAGCCGCCTCGTCTTGGGTGAGGATTCGTTGGAGTGCGCGGTGTTTGTCGGGGGCGTAGGCGAGGTTGTCTTGCCAGCAGTGCCAGATGATGTGCAGCCAGGCGCGGGCGAGGATGCGTACGGCGTGGGGGTGGTCGTGCCCGCGGGTTCGGGCCCTGTCGTAGAGGTCGGCGGCCCAGGGGTTGACCAGTCGGGTGTCGGCGGCGAAGTCGGTGACGGCGTCACGGAGTTGTTTGTCGCAAGCCCAGCGGAATCCGACAATGCGGGATTTGCCGGACTGGCGCGTAGAGGGCGCGGCGCCGGCCAGACAGGTCAGCGACTCCGGGGTGGGGAATCGAGCACGGCAGTCCCCGATTTCGGCAAGCAGGCGCGCGGCGCGGACCCGTCCGGCGCGGGGCAGGGACGTGAAGATGTGGGCGTCGGCGTGGGTGTCCAGTTGTGCCTCGATCTGGGTCGAGAGCGCTTTGATCTGTGCGACCAGGGTGCCCAGCAGTGCGACGTAGCTGGCGGTGATGTGGGCCTGGGTGCTGCCGTGAGAACCGGTTGCGCCGGGGGCAGCGTCAAGGATGCGGTGGTGCAGCACGGCGGGGTCGACCTTGCCGGAGTAGCCCTGCTTGGCGAGCCAGTCGCCGAGCCGTTTGGGGGTCAGCCAGTCGATCTTGTCCTGGGTGTCGAATCGGGTCAGGAACGCCAGGCTGATCGCGGAGTCGATGTCTTTGAACAATCCGACGGCGGCAGGCAGCACGTTGCGCAGGTGTGCGCGCAGCTGATTGGCAACGGCCACACGGTGATTGACCAAGTCCTTGCGGGCGCGGCAGGCGCGCCGCAGGGCGACGGTGGCGTCGGTATCGGGGATCAGCGCCCGCAGCCGGGCGCGGTCGGTGCGCAGGGTGTCGGCGAGCACGTAGGCGTCGAACCGGTCGTCCTTGTTGCCGGCCGAGCCGTAGCGGCCGCGCAGGTTCTTGACCTGATTCGGCGAGATCACCACCACGGCCAGACCGGCGAGCAGCAGGGCGTCGACGACTGGCCCGTCGGGACGTTCGATGGCGACCTCACCCACTCCATGGCGGCGCAGGAAAGCGATGAGTTCCCGCAGTCCGGGCGCGCTATGGGGCACCGTGGCTCGGTCGAGTTCGCGGCCCCGGTCATCGACGACGCTGACCGCGTGGTCGTCGCGGGCCCAGTCCAGACCGGCGGTCACACCCCCCGGCGGCTCCTGCGGCAGGGTGGTATCGGTCGGGGTATTGCTGGCAGACTTCACGTCAGCCTCCTCGCTGCTAGTCCCAGTGGGGAGGCACCCATCTTTTCTGGTGCCGCTGGTGCCGGGACGTGGTTGCCGGTCCGCTCACTGATCGGCGCTCGCAGCCAGACGCGGCGTTGGCGCTCAGCCCTATCGACGGTCGACACGCCCCGGGCAACCACCAGGGCCTGCAGATCTCATACTGGACATCAACCGCGTCAAGCGAGCAGGGCAGTGACCTGGTGGCACCTCGGGTGCATCAACGCTTCATCCAGAAGCGATGACCTCAGGAAGGTAGTCCAGTGAGCGATCAGGTCGCGAAACCGTCCCGCCACCACGTCTGGCGAATCTGTCTCAGAACTCTCGCGAAGAGTTGGGACGATTCGATCTTTTCCGAGTCCGCGCAGGCCGGCTTCTGGTCGGCGCTGTCCCTGCCCCCGCTACTGCTGGGCATGCTGGGCAGCCTGGCCTACGTGGCGCCGCTGTTCGGGCCGGACATGCTGCCCAGCATCGAACGCCAGGTGATCACGACGGCCCACACGGTGTTCTCCCGCAGCGTGGTCAACGAGATCATCGAACCCACCATGCGCGACATCACCAACGGCGCGCGGGGCGAGGTGGTGTCGCTGGGCTTCGTGATCTCGCTGTGGGCGGGCTCCTCGGCGATCTCGGCGTTCGTCGACTCCGTGGTCGAAGCGCATGGCCAGACACCGCTGCGCCACCCCGTGCGTCAGCGGTTCTTCGCCTTGTTCCTGTACGTGGTGATGCTCGTGGTCGTCGTGTCGACGGCGCCGTTGCTGGTGGTGGGCCCGCGCAAGATCGGACAACACATCCCGGTCACCCTGGCCAACGTGCTGCACTACGGCTACTACCCGGCGCTGGCGCTCGGGCTGATGGTCGGGATCATGATCCTGTACCGGGTAGCGCTGCCGGTGCCGCTGCCGTCGCACCGGCTGATCCTGGGGGCGGTGCTGGCGACGGCGGTGTTCGTCGTCACCACGCTGGGCCTGCGGATCTACCTGAGCTGGATCACCCGTACCGGCTACACCTACGGGGCGCTGTCGACACCCATCGCGTTTCTGCTGTTCGCCTTTTTCGGCGGTTTCGCGATCATGCTGGGCGCCGAACTCAACGCCGCCGTCCAGGAGGAGTTCCCCGCGCCCAAGACGCATGCCCACCGGTTGCGCCACTGGTTGATGTCGCGCGTGCGCGCGCTGGCGGCGACCGGGGATTCGCCCGAGCGCCCGGCGGCGCAGCAGCGCGACGTCGCGACGGTCGAGCCGCCGGTCTGATCAGCCCCTCTTGAGCGTCTCGTAGATCTTCTTGCAGTCCGGGCAGACCGGCGACCCCGGCTTGGCCGCGCGCGTCACCGGAAAAACCTCACCGCACAACGCGACCACGTGGCTGCCCATCACCGCGCTCTCGGCGATCTTGTCCTTCTTGACGTAGTGGAAGTACCTCGGGGTATCGCTGCCGGTCCCGTCGTCGACGCGTTCGTCGGTCTCGGTGCGTTCGATCGTCTGCGTCTCCGTACCCGACATCTCCATACCCGACATCTCCATACCCGACATCTCCATGCCCGACATTGTGCACCGCTGCGCACGGTCGGAAAACCGGCCGAGCCGGAATCGGCGACATGTGGAACAGTGGAGGGATGAAGCGCGGCTCCGATCCGGGACCCGATGAAAGGTTCGACGACGAGGGCCGTCCCGTACTCATCACCGCCGCCGCGCCCTCCTACGACGAACAGCACCGCGCGCGGGTGCGTAAGTACCTCACGCTGATGGCTTTCCGGATACCGGCGCTCATCCTGGCCGCCGTCGCCTACGGCGCCTGGCACAACGGGCTGATCTCCCTGGCGATCGTGGCCGCGTCTCTGCCGCTGCCGTGGATGGCCGTGCTGATCGCCAACGACCGCCCGCCACGGCGCCGCAACGAGCCCCGGCGGTTCGACCCCGCCCCGCCCCGCACTCCCCTGTTCCCGACGGCGGAGCGTCCGACTCTCGAGCCCCGCCGCGACCCCCAGCCGCACCCCGGTTCGCGCGGCGGGCACCAAGACGGTTAGCGCGCGGGCCGCGACCCCCCGCACTTCTCAGGACTTTCTCAGATCGCCGGTACATTTCTGCACGTCATAGCGTGTGAGATCAAAGATCGCCGGGAACTCTCAGGCCGTACGTGTCGTTAAGTCATACGACAGCACAAGCCGATCAGGAGGTCGCTATGGCGAACGCCACCCCCAGCAGGATCGAAGGCGATCTGGATGCTCAAAGCCCCGCAGCGGACTTGGTGCGCGTGTATCTGAACGGCATAGGCAAGACGGCGTTGCTCAACGCGGCGGACGAAGTCGAACTGGCCAAGCGCATCGAAGCCGGCCTCTATGCCGAGCATCTGCTGGCAACCCGTAAGCGCCTCGGCGAGAACCGCAAGCGCGACCTGGCGGCCGTCGTGCGCGATGGCGAGGCAGCGCGGCGCCACCTGCTGGAAGCGAACCTGCGTCTGGTGGTGTCGCTGGCCAAGCGCTACACCGGCCGGGGCATGCCGCTGCTCGACCTGATCCAGGAGGGCAACCTGGGCCTGATCCGCGCGATGGAGAAGTTCGACTACACAAAGGGATTCAAGTTCTCGACGTATGCGACGTGGTGGATCCGCCAGGCCATCACCCGCGGCATGGCCGACCAGAGCCGCACCATCCGGCTGCCCGTGCACCTGGTCGAGCAGGTCAACAAGCTGGCGCGGATCAAGCGCGAGATGCACCAGAACCTGGGACGCGAGGCCAGCGACGAGGAACTCGCCGCCGAATCGGGCATCCCGATCGAGAAGATCAACGACCTGCTCGAGCACAGCCGCGACCCGGTGAGCCTGGACATGCCGGTGGGCTCCGAAGAAGAGGCGCCGCTGGGCGACTTCATCGAGGACGCCGAAGCGATGTCCGCCGAGAACGCGGTGATCGCCGAGCTGCTGCACACCGACATCCGCAGCGTGCTGGCCACTCTCGACGAGCGTGAGCATCAGGTCATCCGGCTGCGCTTCGGCCTGGACGACGGGCAGCCGCGCACTTTGGACCAGATCGGCAAGCTGTTCGGCCTGTCCCGCGAGCGGGTCCGCCAGATCGAGCGTGACGTGATGTCCAAGCTGCGCAACGGCGAGCGCGCCGACCGCCTCCGGTCGTACGCGAGCTGACGCCGCCGGCAAGGACGCCGGCCAGAGCCAGGTAGCAGGGAAGTATGCCCGCCGTCACCGCGGCGGGCATACTGCTCGCCGCGGAAGCGTTGCACCCGTTCGCGCAGCTGTCCCAGTAGACTCGGCGTCATTGGAGGGTGCTGAATGAACGACCTGGTTGATACCACCGAGATGTACCTGCGGACCATCTATGACCTCGAAGAAGAGGGCGTCACGCCGCTGCGCGCCAGGATCGCCGAACGCCTCGATCAGAGTGGACCGACCGTCAGCCAGACCGTATCCCGCATGGAACGCGACGGCCTACTCCACGTCGCCGGCGACCGGCACCTCGAGCTCACCGACAAGGGCCGCGCCCTGGCCGTTTCCGTGATGCGCAAGCACCGCCTGGCCGAACGGCTGCTCGTCGACGTCATCGGGTTGCCCTGGGAAGAAGTGCACGCCGAGGCCTGCCGCTGGGAGCACGTCATGAGCGAGGACGTCGAACGCCGGCTGGTGAAGGTGCTCAACCACCCGACCACCTCCCCGTTCGGCAACCCGATCCCGGGTCTTTGGGACCTGGGCGTCGGCCCGGACTCCGGCGCCGAGGAGGCCGACCTGGTCCGGTTGACCGAACTGCCCGGCGGGTCGCCGGTGGCGGTCGTCGTGCGGCAGCTCACCGAGCACGTGCAGGGCGACATCGACCTGATCAGCCGGCTGAAGGATGCCGGCGTCGTGCCCAACGCCCGGGTGACCGTCGAGACCGGGCCGGCGGGGGTGACCATCCTGATACCCGGTCACGAGAACGTCACCCTGCCGCACGAGATGGCGCACGCGGTCAAGGTCGAGAAGGTCTGACCGGCTTACCCGGCGCGCCGGCCGAACGCCTGCCGCGGCGGTAGCCGCACACCGAGGCGCTTGGCCAGGCGGTAGCCCGTGAGGGCGAGTTCCCGGATGTTCTCGGGCCGCACCCCGGACTGCAGCGCCGTGTCCAGCATCCCCGCCATCCGGTGCTCGGGATCGCAACGCAACGCCGCCTCCAGTGACACTCCCGCGAGCGGCCCGTCACCGCGGGCGTAGGCGCTGAACGCGAGCAACACGAGCGCTTCGACGCGCCAGGGCTGCGGCAACATCCGGGCCAACTGCGCCCACAGCGACTCCGCCTCGCCGGCCCTCTCGCCGACCGCCAGCGCGTACAGCGAGTCGCGCACCTGCACGTCGCTCAGCGCGCAGCCCAGCCGGGCCAACTCGGCCTCGGGCAGCGGACGGCCGTCGGCGACCCGGGCGGCGGCGGCCAGCGCGCGCTCCACGTCCCGGCGGCTGCACCCGGTCGGATCGCCCCGGTGTGCCACGTCCCGGGCGGCGGCCTCCCGGCTGAGCAGTTCGGTCAGCTCGCCGGTGCGTCGCGGGTCCTCGATGGCGATGACGGCCTGCAGGTCGGCACGCCGAGGGTAGAGCCGCCGCCCGTCCAGCACGGCCGCCGCGGCCAGCGGCGACGCCGACGGATCGTCGACCACACCGCCCGCGCCGCAGCCGTCGACGCAATGCCAGCGTCCGCCCGCGGCCACCCGATCCACGACGTGGGCGGCCCACAGTTCGATGTTGTGCTCGGACAACGCATCTGTGAGCGCCGCGCACAGGTGCCGGTATTCCTCGTTGCATCCGGGGCAACGGGCGCCGGCCTCGTCGACGACGACCGCGATCGCGGCCTCGGGTTCGGCCGAGGCCGCAACCTCGGCCAGATAAGCGATCCGCTCGATGAGCTTCTCGGAGAGGTCGACCCGCAGCACCGACCCCAGCTCGCCGCCGTCGAGTGCCACCAGCACCAGTGAATTCTCCGGGACGAAGCCGAGAACGGCCGGTAGCGCCGCGATCAATGCCCCGGGGCGATTCAGTTCGAAGTCCGCGTGATCCGTCGTCATGAGTCCCAACGCTGACGGGCACCACCGTCGGCCGGTGCGCACCGGAACCGGCGCAGCGTTCCCGCTGTGCATGAACTCAGCACTGTGAACGGCGCTGTTCTACTGTCTAGCTCATGGCGTGCACGCGCGAATACGACATGGTGGTCATCGGGTCGGGGCCCGGGGGGCAGAAGGCCGCCATCGCCTCGGCCAAGCTGGGCAAGTCGGTCGCGGTGGTGGAGCGGGGCCGCATGCTCGGCGGGGTGTGCGTCAACACCGGCACGATCCCGTCGAAGACGTTGCGCGAGGCCGTGCTCTACCTCACCGGCATGAACCAGCGCGAGCTCTACGGCGCGAGCTATCGCGTGAAGGACCGGATCACCCCCGCCGACCTGCTGGCCCGGACCCAGCACGTGATCGGCAAGGAAACCGATGTGGTGCGCAACCAGCTGATGCGCAACCGCATCGACCTCCTCACGGGTCATGGCCGGTTCGTCGACCCGCACACCGTCCGCGTCGAAGACCAGGCTCGCGGCGAAAGAACGATCATCACCGGCGATTACATCGTCATCGCCACCGGCACCCGGCCGGCCCGCCCCTCCGGGGTCGAGTTCGACGAAGAGAAGGTGCTCGACTCCGACGGGATCCTCGACCTCAAGTCGCTGCCCGCCTCGATGGTCGTGGTCGGCGGCGGGGTGATCGGCATCGAGTACGCCTCGATGTTCGCCGCCCTGGGCACCAAGGTCACCGTCGTGGAGAAGCGCGACGACATGCTCGACTTCTGCGACCCCGAGGTCGTCGAGGCGCTGAAGTTCCACCTGCGCGACCTGGCGGTGACCTTCCGGTTCGGCGAGGAGGTCACCGCGGTCGACGTCGGTGCGGCGGGCACGATGACCACGCTGACCAGCGGCAAGCAGATTCCGGCCGAGACCGTCATGTACTCCGCGGGCCGTCAGGGCCAGACCGACCACCTGGACCTGCACAACGCCGGCCTCGAGGTGGAAAGCCGCGGGCGAATCTTCGTCGACGACACGTTCCAGACCAAGGTCCCCCACATCTACGCCGTCGGCGACGTGATCGGCTTCCCCGCCCTGGCGTCGACGTCGATGGAGCAGGGGCGGCTGGCCGCCTACCACGCGTTCGGGGAACCGGTGGAGGGCATCACCGCACTGCAGCCGATCGGCATCTATTCGATCCCCGAGATCTCCTACGTGGGCGCCACCGAGGTGGAGCTGACCAAGAATGCGATCCCCTACGAGGTCGGGGTCGCCCGCTACCGCGAGCTGGCGCGCGGGCAGATCGCCGGCGACTCCTACGGCATGCTCAAACTCCTGGTTTCCACCGACGATCTCAAGCTGCTCGGCGTGCACATCTTCGGCACCAGCGCCACCGAGATGGTGCACATCGGGCAGGCCGTGATGGGCTGCGGCGGCACCGTGGAGTACCTGGTGGACGCGGTGTTCAACTACCCGACGTTCTCCGAGGCCTACAAGGTCGCCGCGCTCGACGTGATGAACAAGGTGCGGGCGCTCAACCAGTTCCGCCGCTGATCCGCCCGTCCCGCTAGCAGGAGTCGTCCAGGCCGTTCGGGGCGGTGTCGCCGGGACCGCCGGCGTCGGCCCGGGCCAGCAGCTGGGCGACATGCTGATCGAACGGCGCCGAATACGACACATTCTCGGCGCACCCGCCGCGTTCGAAACCGCCCGTGAGACCGGTGATCGTCGTGCCGCTCACCCACGGTCCACCGCTGGTGCCGTCGACCAGGCCTTCGCACACCACCGACGGGTAACCGCTCTCACTGATCTCGGCGCTGGCCTGACAGGCCACCGGGGAACCGCCGATCCCCGACGGATACCCCAGCACCGTGACGTGACTGCCGGGGGGCGGCGCCTGGCCCAGGGTCAGCGCCAAGCCGATGTGCGATTCCACCGACTCGCCGGCCGGGCCGCTGACCCGGATGACCGCGTAGTCGGCGTGCGGGTCCTTGGCGGCGGTCCAGCGCGGGTCGAGATAGACGGCATCGGCCGTCCACAGGTCGGTGGGCGCGGCATCCCCGGCGAAACCGGGAGCGAAGCTGATCTGCGAGCCGCCGGCCAGGCAGTGCGCCGCGGTCATCACCAGGTTCCCGCTCGCCGAGTGCACCACCGCCCCCGTGCACACGTGCAGCGTGCCCCCGTCGAGGAAGATCGGCCCGACACGCATGTCGGGGTCCACCGGCGCGGCGAGCGCCGCGTTTTCGGGCTTGCTGAGCCGCTCCACGGGCTTGCTGGCCGCCTGCGGCGGCACCCTCGGGGCCGAGGCGTGGTCGGCGGGCCGGCCGCAGGCCGTCAACAGCGTCGCCAGGCCGACCAGCGGACAAAGCATTCTCAGTGCGGTTCGCATTGGCTCCCATCATGCCCGACCGGCGCCGCGCGAGCATTTCCCACCGCAGCGGGTGCGCCCCGAGGTTTGCCGGACAGATCCGCACGGTCGCGCGCAACGCCCCGGGAATTTCGCCGGCGCGTTTTGGCGTTTCGAACATACGGGCGCACATGGGTTCCCTGTTCAATTGTCGGGTTCCCCCGATTTGGGGGACACTACAGGGGGCACCCCTCAAGCAGCTCCCGGAAGGAGGCAACATCGATGGCTCACCGCCACGACCCGGACGACGAGTACTACCAGCCCGAACAGGCGGGCATGTACGAGCTCGAGTTCCCGGCGCCGCAGTTGCTGACGTCCGACGGCCAGGGACCGGTGCTGGTGCACGCGCTGGAGGGCTTCTCCGATGCCGGTCATGCGATACGGCTGGCGTCCAGCCACCTCAAGGCGGCCCTCGACACCGAGCTGGTCGCGTCCTTCGCGATCGACGAACTGCTGGATTACCGCTCGCGGCGCCCGCTGATGACCTTCAAGACGGATCACTTCACCAACTACGACGATCCGGAACTGAGCCTGTACGCGTTGCGCGACAGCGTCGGGACGCCGTTCCTGTTGCTGGCCGGCATGGAGCCGGACCTGAAATGGGAGCGTTTCATCACCGCGGTGCGCCTGCTCGCCGAGCGGTTGGGCGTGCGGCGGACCATCGGACTGGGCACCGTCCCCATGGCGGTCCCGCACACCCGCCCGATCACGCTGACCGCGCATTCCAACAACGGAGAGCTGATCGCCGACTTCCAGCCGTGGATCGCCGAGATTCAGGTCCCGGGCAGCGCGTCCAATTTGCTCGAATACCGGATGGCCCAGCATGGTCACGAGGTGGTCGGGTTCACCGTGCACGTGCCGCACTACCTGACGCAGACCGACTACCCCGCCGCAGCCCAGGCGCTGCTCGAGCAGGTGGCCAAGAGCGGGTCGCTGGAGCTACCGCTGTCGGCGCTGTCGGAAGCGGCGGGCGAAATCCGGGCCAAGATCGATGAGCAGGTCCAGGCCAGCGCCGAAGTGGCTCAAGTGGTGGCCGCGCTAGAGCGTCAGTACGATGCCTTCATCGACGCGCAGGAGAACAGATCGTTACTGGCTCGCGACGAGGAGCTGCCCAGCGGCGAGGAGATCGGCGCGGAGTTCGAGCGGTTCCTGGCCCAGCAGGCCGAGAAGAAGTACAACGACGACGACTCGGCCTGAGCGCCGTCCGAGTGCCCCGGAATGCCTTCGCGGCCAGACGACAAGGGTGAAGATGACCGAGCGGCAGCGCAAGAGCAATCTTCGCCCGGTGCGGGAAGTGACGGCACCCAGGCTGGAGTTCCGCACCATTCACGGCTACCGGCGGGCCTATCGGATCGCCGGCTCGGGGCCGGCGATCCTGCTCGTCCACGGCATCGGCGACAACTCCACGACGTGGAACACCGTGCAGGCCAAGCTCGCTCAGCGGTTCACCGTCATCGCCCCTGACCTGCTGGGCCACGGGCAGTCCGACAAACCGCGCGCCGACTACTCGATCGCCGCGTACGCCAACGGGATGCGCGACCTGCTCAGTGTGCTCGACATCGAGCGGGTGACCATCGTCGGCCACTCGCTCGGCGGCGGGGTGGCCATGCAATTCGCTTACCAGTTCCCGCATCTGGTCGAGCGCCTCATCCTGGTCGCCGCCGGCGGTGTCACCAAGGACGTCAACCTCGTCCTGCGGTGGGCGTCGTTGCCGATGGGCAGCGAAGCCCTCGCGCTGCTGCGGCTGCCCCTGGTGCTGCCGGCGGTCCAGGTCGTCGGCCGCGTGCTGGGCGCGGCGTTCGGGAGCACCGGCCTGGGCCACGACCTGCCCAACGTGTTGCGCATCCTCGACGACCTCCCGGAGCCGACGGCCTCGGCGGCGTTCAGCCGGACCCTGCGCGCGGTGGTGGACTGGCGCGGCCAGATCGTCACCATGCTGGACCGGTGCTATCTGACCGAAGCCATTCCGGTGCAGATCATCTGGGGTACCAAAGATGTGGTCGTCCCCGTCCGCCATGCGCGGATGGCGCACGCGGCGATGCCGGGCTCGCGACTGGAGATCTTCGAAGGTTCCGGGCACTTTCCGTTCCACGACGACCCGGCCCGGTTCATCGACGTCGCGCAGCGCTTCATCGACGCCACCGAACCCGGCGAATACGACCAGGCCGCCCTCCGGCAGTTGCTCCGTTCCGGCGGCGGCGAGAAGGCGGTCACCGGTCCGGCCGACACCCGCGTCGCCGTGCTCAACGCCATGGGTAACGACGAGCGCAGCGCCACCTGAGGCCGCGCCCCGGCGGCCTCCCCGAACGTTCTAGTGCTGCCGGTGCAACACCGCGGCCAGATGATGCTGCAAGGGCTGGCCGACGGCACCCATGCGCAGCGAGTAGGACAGCTCGTCGCCTTCGATGCGCAACGAACGGCCAAGCGCGGAAACCTCTTTCGCGGTCGGCGTCAGTCCGATCGAGGTGGTGGACAAGTCGAGCTCGATGACGCCGCCGGCGGCCGAAAAGGTGCCCACCTCGATCTCCGCGACACCGGTCGGATGCGCCAGGACCAGCTCCAGGTTGCCCGGCTGCGGCACCCGCAGATAGCCCGTCTCCGCGTGCAACGGCCTGCCGTCGGCCACCGCCCTGGTCTTTTGGGCGTAGGCCAGAAACGGCTTGCCGACATGGGAGAACACGACCTCTTCGAAATATTCGAAGGACTCGATCGTCGGGTACTCACCGGCACCGCGTCCCGCCCAGGTACCGAGCAGTGGCGCGAGCGCCTCCAGATCGGGATGCAATTCAGCGGCCATGGCACCACCCTAGTGCCGGGCCCGAGGCGGCCCGTCAGCCCGAGGTCGGCACCTTGCGGTGCGCCCGCAGCAGTTCTATCTCGCGCTCGAAATCGTCCGCGGACTCGAAGGACCGGTAGACCGACGCGAACCGCAGGTAGGCCACCTCGTCGAGGTCGCGCAGCGGTCCCAGCACCGCCAGTCCGACCTCGTGACTGGGAATCTCCGGTGAGCCCGCCGCGCGCACGGTGTCCTCCACCTGCTGGGCCAGCAGGTTCAGCGCATCGTCGTCGACCTGGCGGCCCTGGCACGCGCGGCGGACCCCGCTGATCAGCTTCTCCCTGCTGAAGGGCTCGGTGACACCGCTGCGCTTGACCACCGCCAGCACCGCGGTCTCGACCGTGGTGAAGCGCCGTCCGCACTCGGGACAGGACCGGCGGCGGCGAATGGCCTGGCCCTCGTCGGTTTCCCGCGAATCGATCACCCGGGAGTCCGGGTGACGGCAGAACGGACAGTGCATGACCGCTCCTTCGCCGCGCTCACGGACCTCGCAGGACACTCCGAGCGTACCCGTGCGCGCTGCCGGCGCGGCGGCCGTGGCGGCGGTTCCGGCGCCATGTGGCGCCGGGGTCAGCCCACCGGCGCGATCAGGGGCTGACCCGCCGCGAGCGTCGGGGAGTTCAGCTCGTTGAGTGCGCGGATGCGCTCGGCCACCTGGCGAACCGGCGCATCGGGCGCGACGCGGTGCGCGACATCCTGCAGCGATTCCCCCGGTTCGACCCGCACGACGGCCAGCCTGTCGGGCACGGGCGCCGCCGAAGCCGGGGAGCCGCCGTTGATCGCCTGCCCGACGTCGGCGATGAGCCCGAGCCACAGGGTGATCAGCCCGGCGCCCACGGCCAGGGCCGCCGTCTTCGCCCACGTGACCGAACGCCTGCGGTGGGGCGCGACGGACATCGCGACGCCGGTGCCGTGGTAGCGCAGCGGGGCGCCCGCCGGCCCGTACGGGGCCGGTCGGCGCGACCCGGGTGTCCGGGCCCGCCCGCGGCGAGGCTCCAGGACAGGCCCGTTGATCGGGCGCCGAACGCTGCCGACCCGCGGCGAGACTGTGTGAATGATGGTCATCTGCGTTCCTCCGGTCAACTGATCCTCGCTCGTGTGTTCGACACTATCGCTCGCGTGTTCGATGTCCGAACATTTGAGCGAAGCGTGTCGCACGAGCCAAACGCTAGACCGACCCACCGACAACGCCTTGCGGACGAACGGCGCCGCGGTCATCGATCACCTGGGACATGCCGCTCAAATACCCGATCGGCCGCGGAGTTACACCTTTGTTATTCGGCCGCTCTCGACGGTAGACACGCCAGTCGAACACATGTTTGATTATCGGATCCCGGGCGGTTACATTCATTGCCATGAGCGACAGCAACGACACCTCTGCCGGCGATGCATCGCTGACCGAGCGGCAGCGCACGATCCTGAATGTCATCCGCGCGTCGGTCACCAACCGCGGCTATCCCCCGAGCATCCGGGAGATCGGCGACGCCGTCGGCCTGACGTCGACCTCCTCGGTCGCCCACCAATTGCGCACCCTGGAGCGCAAGGGTTACCTGCGCCGCGACCCGAACCGTCCGCGCGCCGTCGATGTCCGCCGGGCCGACGAGGCCGTGCCCGCGGCGCCCACCACCGAGGTGGCCGGCTCGGACGCGCTGCCCGAACCCACCTTCGTCCCTGTCCTCGGGCGGATCGCGGCAGGCGGACCCATCCTCGCCGAGGAGGCCGTCGAAGACGTCTTCCCGCTGCCCCGCGAACTGGTCGGCGAGGGGACGCTGTTTTTGCTCAAGGTCGTCGGCGACTCGATGGTCGAGGCGGCGATCTGCGACGGCGACTGGGTGGTCGTGCGGCAGCAGCACGTCGCCGAGAACGGCGACATCGTCGCCGCGATGATCGACGGCGAGGCCACGGTCAAGACGTTCAAGCGCGCCGGGGGTCAGGTGTGGCTGATGCCCCACAACCCGGCGTTCGATCCCATTCCGGGCAATGACGCGACCGTGCTGGGCAAGGTCGTCACCGTGATCCGCAAGGTCTGACCGTACCCAGCGGCGGGCCTAGTCGGCCTTGATGAACCCGTTGGCCTGCGCGACCTGTTCGCTGGACATCCAGATTTCGGCGAGCGTGTCCTGGTAGAGGGCGCTGTCGGGGGTGTAGTACAGGCCGAAGCGGGCGCTCGCCTTGATCGGATACCCGTCGGGCATCTGATAGGGATCGTCCAACGGTAGGTGAATCGTCGGGCGCCCCGGCGCGCTCGGGCCCGCGCTGGCAGCGTGCGTGGCCAACGGCGAGGTCTCGTCGGTGTCCACGGCCGCGTGCCGCCCGGTTCGCGCCTCGGCCACGGGCGAGACGGCCTCGACGCCGGCGATGTCGGCAGCCGACCCGTCGAACGCGGCTTCGGCATGGCCGCCGCCCGGCCCGCCGGGCTCCGCCGCCTCGCGGTATTCGTCCGCCGGCTCCGGGTATCCGCCTTGCTCGGCGCCTTCGTCCTCAGGGACTTGCTCCACGGCGAACTCGGCGTAACCGGCCTCCGGCACGTCGAGATAGCCCTCTTCCTCGTCGAACTCCGGATACCCGGCTTCCGACAAGTCGGCTTCGATGACGACGGGGATGGAGTCGGTGTCCACCGCGTCGGGATTTTCCTCCCCGCCGTGGAACACGCTCTGGAACTCGTCCGCATCCTCCCCCGGGCCGGGCGACGCCTCGCCGCCGTAGTGCCCGCGATGCGCAACCTCCTCGCCCGCGAGCGCGGCCCCGGTCCCGCGCCCCCAGCTGACCTGGCGCTCGGGCTCGGCGTCCGCCGCGTGCTCCTCGGAGGGGTGCAGGTCATCGCGCCCGAAGTGCTCGGTGGCCGCCTCGCCGTCGTGGCCCCAGAGTCCGTCGGCAGGGCCGTATCCGGCGCCCCCGTCTTGCTCGGCGGCACCGGCGGCGGTGTCGCGACCGGCGCGACCGCGGCGCAGGCGGACGCCCACCAGCACCAGCGACGCGAGAAGCACCAGCGCCGCGGCGCCGCCCAGCAGCCACCACCGTTGCTGCCAGACCGGCTTCTTGGTGTGGGGTGGCATGGCCACCGCACTCGGCTGGTTCTGGCCCGATATCTGCAGGCCGCCCAGCAGGGGCGCCAGGTTCGAGGGGTCGGTGGTGAACGTGTTCTTCGCGCGGTTCCACGAGATGGTGCCGCCGGCGAATTTCTGCGAGACCACGTCGCCGTCCACGGCCTGGTCGCCCACCGGGGCGCCCAGCTTCCCGCCGGCACCGCGCAGCTTGTCCCAGGCGGCCTTCATGGCTCCGCGCACCACGAACGCGCCGTGCTCGGCCGTCCAGAAGATCACCGGCTTGTCGGCCGCGGAGAAGGTGCAGATCCGGCTCGACGGTATGCCGCCGTCGGACTCGTTGGCGACGGGGAACCCCAGGTCGCTGCCCACGGGGCCGCCCAGGGACTCGTACTTGGCCAGGATGTCGCTGTCGACGGCGTTCGCACCGGTCGCCGGGCTGAAGTACACCTTCCCGCCGGCGAAGTTCTGGGCGATCCCGTCACCGCCGATGGGGTACTGCCCGCCTTGCTTGGCGCCCAGCTTGCCGTTGGCTCCCCCGGCCGCGCGCCAGGCCATGTTGATGGCCGCGGTGGGGTCGATCGGCACCTGCAGGCCCTTCAACTGGTCAGCCAAGACCGCCGGCTCGGTCGTGAACTCCTTGGTATCCCGGTTCCAGGAGACCTGGCCGCCGCTGAACTTCTGCGTGGCGAGTTCGCCGTCGTAGGTCTCGTCGCCGACCGGCACCCCGAGGACGCCACCGGAGCTGCCCAGCTTGTCCCAGGCGGCGTTCATCGCGCCGCGCACGACGAACGCGCCGTGGTCGGGCGTCCAGAAGATCACCGGGTGGTCGCTGGCCGAGAAGGTGCTCACGCGGCTGTCGGGCCCCGAGAGACCGGGCACCTCGTTGATCGTCGGGAAACCCAGGTCGCTGCCGGCCGGACCGCCCAGCGACTCGTATTTGTCCAGGATCGGCCCGTAGGCGTACCGGGCGCCGGTCGCCGGGGTGTAGAACATCTTGCCGCCGTCGAACTCCAGGGCGAAGCCGTCGCCGACGGGGTAGACGTCACCCTTGCGCGCGCCCAGCGGTGACGTGTCGCCCCCGGCCTTCTCCCATGCGGCCATCATGGCCGCCTCGGCGTCGCCGATCGGGCTCGCGGCGCCCGTGGGAGCCAGCAATACCGCGGCCAGCGCTGTGGTCACCAAGCCGACCAGTGCACGCCCGACCAGCTTTCGCATGTGACCTCTCTGCCTGTTCACCAAGCCCTCCAGTCCACGGGTGTGCGCCGATCTGCGGCCATGCCCATATCCCGCGGCCCTGCGAGCGGAGGGTCATCCCACCAACGGGCCGTACCCCCGTAACGGTCCGCATTTTCGCCGGGCCCGCACAACATTGCTCCAATCGACGAGAAATGCGAACTCAATTTAGGGATATTACAAAAATGGATACCGCATCGATGTGCAAATGATGCCGAACCGGGTGCGCGTCGCAACGAAGCGTGCGGCCGTGCGCGCATCGTTCGGATCGCGCTGCCGCACCCCGGGGCCGTCGCGGGCCCCCGGCCGCGCTCCGTGACGTCGACGTCCGCGCACCCCTTCGCGCGCTCACCGGCCCCGTGGTCGCCGGGTTGACGATGTGCGACAACACCGTCGCCACCTGCAAAACGCATGCGTCGACGGTACGTCAGAGCATCAGCGGGCCGACACCGGACCGACGATTGCCGGATCGCGCGAATTTCAACTCATTCGCCCTCGATGAACTCCGGCGCCTGCGAAAGAGGCGACCCAAACCCGCTACGCGTCAGTAACTTCGCCGACGGGGACGAGTCCCGTTGTACGCGATGGGGATCCGGCTACACCCCGAGCCCGCGACCGATGATCTCCTTCATGATCTCGGTGGTGCCACCGTAGATGGTCTGCACCCGAGCATCGAGATAGGCTCGCGCAACGGGGTATTCGCGCATATAGCCGTAGCCGCCGTGCAATTGCAGGCAGCGGTCGATCAGATGCACCTGCTTCTCGGTGGCATACCACTTGGCCATTGCGGCCTGTTCGGCCGTGAGCTTCTTGTCCAGGTGCAGCCGCAGGAACTCGTCAACCATCACGCGCACCACGGTCGCCTCGGTCGCCAACTCGGCCAGGACGAATCGACTGTTCTGGAAACTGCCGATCGGCTTGCCGAAAGCCTTCCGCTCCTTGGTGTATTGCAGCGTCTGTTCGAGTACCTGCTCCATCGCCGCGGCCGCCATCACGGCGATCGAGATGCGTTCCTGCGGCAGGTTCTGCATGAGATAGATGAAGCCCATGCCCTCCTCGCCGAGCAGGTTCTCGGCCGGCACCTTGACGTCGGTGAACGACAGCTCGGCCGTGTCCTGCGCGTCCAGGCCGATCTTGTCCAGGTGGCGGCCCCGTTCGAAGCCCTCCATGCCGCGCTCCACCACGAGCAGCGAAAAGCCTTGCGCCCCTTTGTCCGGATCGGTCTGCGCGACTACGATCACCAGATCGGAGTTGATTCCGTTGGTGATGAACGTCTTTGACCCGTTGAGCACGTAGTGGTCACCCTGCTTGACCGCGCGGGTCTTGATGCCCTGCAGGTCGCTGCCGGTGCCCGGCTCGGTCATCGCGATCGCGGTGATCAGCTCCCCGGTGCAGAACTTGGGCAGCCAGCGCTGCTTCTGCTCCTCGGTGCCCAGCGCCAGCAGGTAGGGCGCGACGATGTCGTTGTGCAGCCCGAAACCGATCCCGTTGAAGCGCCCGGCGGCGGTCTCCTCGGTGATGATGGTGTTGTAGCGAAAGTCGGGATCGCCGCCGCCGCCGTACTCCTCGGGCACCGCCATCCCCAGAAAGCCCTGCTTGCCGGCCTCGAGCCAGACCCCGCGGTCGACGATCTTGGCCTTCTCCCACTCCTCGTGGTGGGGCGCGACGTGGCGCTCGAGAAACGCCCGGTAGGACTCGCGGAACAATTCGTGCTCGGGCTCGAACAGCGTGCGTTCGTATTTGATGGCGCTACTCGCTGAACTCACTGAACTCATGGGAAGACCTCCGGCGGAAGGGAACTCTGCCGCCCAACATATACCAACCACCCGGTTGGTCGGCAGGCGGTGGCTCTCACCGGGCGGCGAATTCCCGCAGGCTGGCGGCCAGCGCCACCGGAACCCGGGCCTTGATCCGGGTGCCGTCGCCGTTGTGCTCCTCGTGCTGGACCCGCCCGTCGGAATGCAGCCGGGACACCAGGTCACCGCGGTGGTAGGGAATCACCACGTCCACGGCGGTGTCGGTGGGCGCGGCGAGCTCGGCTATCCGCCGCCGCAGCGCCTCGATGCCGTCGCCGGTGCGCGCGGACAAGAACACCGCGCCGGGCAGGGCGTGCCGGAGTTTGGCCAGGGTCAGGTCGCTGGCGGCGTCGATCTTGTTGACCACCAGCAACTCCGGCGGCGGTTCGGCATCGTGTTCGCCCCGGTGGTCGGTGACGACGTCGGAGACGACCTGGCGGACCGCGTCGATCTGGGCCAACGGGGTGGCGTCGGAGCCGTCGACGACGTGCACCAGCAGGTCGGCGTCGACGACCTCCTCCAGCGTGGAGCGGAACGCCTCGACCAGCTGGGTCGGCAGGTGCCGGACGAAGCCCACGGTGTCGGTGAGCACGAACGGCCGGCCGTCGGGCAGTTCCGCGCGCCGGGTGGTGGGTTCCAGGGTGGCGAACAGGGCGTCCTGCACCAGCACGCCCGCCCCGGTGAGCGCGTTGAGCAGGCTGGACTTGCCCGCGTTGGTGTATCCGACGATGGCGACCGAGGGCATGTCGGCGTGCAGGCGCCGGCTGCGCTGGGTGTCGCGGACCTGCTTCATGTCCTTGATCTCGCGGCGCAGCCGGGTCATGCGTTCGCGGATGCGGCGGCGGTCAGTCTCGATCTTGGTCTCACCGGGACCGCGCAGGCCCACACCGCCCCCGCTGCCGCCGGCGCGGCCACCGGCCTGCCGCGACATCGACTCACCCCAGCCACGCAGCCGCGGCAGCATGTACTCCATCTGGGCGAGTGACACCTGGGCCTTGCCCTCCCGGCTGGTGGCGTGCTGGGCGAAGATGTCGAGGATCAGCGCGGTGCGGTCGATGACCTTGACTTTCACGGCCTTTTCCAGCGCGGTCAGCTGCGCCGGGGACAACTCCCCGTCACAGATGACCGTGTCGGCGCCGGTCGCCAGGACCACCGCGCGCAGTTCGGCCGCCTTGCCGGAGCCGATGTAGG
This sequence comes from Mycobacterium cajalii, assembly GCF_045809005.2. NCBI lineage: Bacteria > Bacillati > Actinomycetota > Actinomycetes > Mycobacteriales > Mycobacteriaceae > Mycobacterium > Mycobacterium cajalii. Next base: position 2,086,779 of record NZ_CM141436.1, on the reverse strand, counting down.
TCGCGGGGTCGGGCTTGTCGCGGCGCTGGATCAGCCCTTCGAGCACCTGGGAGCCGGCGGTTTCGGCCAGCGCCGCCAGCTCGGCCATGCTCGCCTGGTTGTCGGCGGCGCTGCCTTCGGTCCACACGCCGACCAGCACCACGCGTTCCAGCCGCAGCCGGCGATATTCGACCTCGGAGACGTCGGCCAGCTCGGTCGACAGCCCGGCGACCCGGCGCAGCGCCGACCGGTCTTCGAGGGCGAGTTCGCCGACGCTGGGGTCCTGATGAGGAAATTCGGGATGTGTCATAGGCAATCTGCAATAGTGCACGCCGCATCGGCGTGGTGCATCCGATTCAACACTGCTGCGCGCTCCACCATTCCCCGCCGATTTCGCCGTGAGCGACCAGAACCGAGGGCCCGCGCAGGTGGCTGGTGGCGTCGGTGACCGTGACGGTCACGTCACCGCCCGGAACCCGCACGGTGAGGGTCCCGGTGTCGGCACCGGCATCGGCCAGCGCGGCCACCGCGGCCGCGACCGTCCCGGTGCCGCACGACCGCGTTTCCCCCACACCACGCTCATGTACCCGCATCCGCACCAGCCCACCCACGGGGGCGGTGAGCACCTCGACGTTGACGCCCTCCGGGAACTGGGCGTGGTCGAAGCCGACCGGCGCGGCCACATCGAGGGCCGCCAGCGCGTCGGCGCTCAGCCGCCGATCCACGCAGGCCAGGTGGGGGTTGCCGACGTCGACCGCCAACCCGGCGAACCGCCGACCGCCGACGACGGCCTCCCCGGTGCCGATCCGGTTGGCCTTGCCCATGTCGACGCTGACGTCGGCCCGGGCCGCATCCGCATGGTGCACCGTGACCAGGCGGGCGCCGGCCAGCGACCCGACGACGAACTCGTCGCGTGACTCCAGGCCGCCGGCCCGCAGGTAGTGGGCGAACACCCGCACCCCGTTGCCGCACATCTCGGCGATCGACCCGTCGGCGTTGCGGTAGTCCATGTACCAGTCGTCGGCGGCGACACCGTCGGGCAGCCGCCCGAGCACACCGGCCGCCAGCGCGGCGCCGGCGGTGGTGATCCGCAGCACCCCGTCGGCGCCCACTCCGCGGCGCCGGTCGCACAACGCGGCCACCCCGGTAGGGGTCAGCGTCAGCGCAGCATCCACGTCGGGCAGCAGCACGAAGTCGTTCTCGGTGCCGTGGCCCTTGGCGAAGATCATCTGCGCGACTCCTCGGTGTCGCCGTCGGCGCGGATCACCTGTTCAGGGTACTTGCCGCCACGCCCGCAACGCGGCGTCGACGAGACCGGCACCCGCGGTGGCATCGAGCCACCGTACCCGGTGGTCCCGGCGGAACCAGGACCGCTGCCGTCGCACGTAGCGCCGGGTCCCCGCGAACGTCTGCTCCCGGGCATCCCGCAGCGCCGCGGCTCCCCCACCGGCGTCGAGCGCCGCGAGAACCTGGGCGTAGCCCAGCGCGCGTGACGCGGTCACCCCGTCGCGCAGGCCGGCGCGCAGCAGGGTGCGCACCTCCTCGACCAGTCCCTGGTCGAACATCGCATCGGTGCGACGCGCCAACCTTTCATCGAGAATCGTTGTGTCACAGTCTAACCCGATGATGACTGCGCCCCAGCGCGGAGTGCCGACGCGCGGCGCCGACGCGGCGAACGGCTTCCCCGTCAGTTCGACGACCTCCAGCGCCCGCACCGTGCGCCTGCCGTCGGTGGGCAGGATCGCCGCGGCCGCGGCCGGGTCGCGGCGGGCCAGCTCGGCGTGCAGCCCACCCGCCCCGACCTCGGCGAGGCGTCGTTCCCAACGCGCCCGCACCTCGGGATCGGTGGCCGGAAACGACCAGTCGTCCAGCAGCGACTGGACGTAGAGCATCGACCCGCCCACGACGAGCGGTACCGCACCGCGGGCCGCGATCGCCTCGACGTCGGCGGCGGCGGCTCGTTGGTAGCGGGCGACGGTCGCGGTCTGCGTGACGTCGAGGACGTCGAGCTGGTGATGGGCAATGCCGTGACGCTGCTCGACGGGCACCTTGGCGGTGCCGATGTCCATGCCGCGGTAGAGCTGCATGGCGTCGGCATTGACGACCTCGGCGCCGGCCGTGTCGCCGAGCCGCTCGGCGACGTCGAGCGCCAGCTGCGACTTACCCGTGCCGGTCGGACCGATGATCGCCAGCGGTCGCAGCATCGGATTCACGGCTGCCAGGCGCCGACGAAGTACCCCACCCCGAACGGCGCGCCCCGGTAGAGCTCCTTGGCCGCACGCGGCCCCGGCCCGGCCAGACCGGCCAGCACCCCGAACGCGACCCGCCCCAGGATCGGCGGCGGCAACCGGGTCAGGGCGATGACGTCGCCGTTGGCCAGCGCGTCGTCGAGGGCCAGTTGCGCGGCGGCGTCACCCGGGTGGTGGCCGCCGGGGGCCGCCGCGGTCAGGGTGTTCGCGCCGTCGGCCACCACCAGCACGCCGACCGGATCGGGCGTCCCGTCGATCTCGGCGCGCAGTTGCCGGCCCCGGGCCGGCGCGGTGTCCGAACCGTGGTCGCCGCGGTAGACGTGCACCCGCGCGCGGGCGTCGGGCCGCGCCCGGCCCCGCACCCAGCCGGCGATCAGCGCACACAGCGGAAAATCGGCGGGCTCGCCGCCGTCGTCGCCGGGGCACAACCGGACGCGCACGTCGGCGCCGAACCCCGCGAACGTGCCGACACCGTCGGGGCCCAGCACGTCATCGCGGCCACCCGTGCCGATGACGACCCATCGGGACGGCAGCAACGCGGCCGCCGCCACCACCGCCGCGGCCAGGTCGCACACCTCGGCGGCGGCCCCTCCGGCCAGTTCGGGAACAAGTACGGGGGCGGACGGAACGATGGCGATGGCGCTCAGCACGCCACCAAACTAGCGTCTCGGGCCGCCGGTCCCCGCGGCCTGGCAAGCCTCCGCCGCCGGCCACCGCAACTCCCGGTGGTCAACCTGCCTGTCGGTGATCTCCCGTGCGGAACGGGACCGAACCACCGCGAAGTGCGCCTTCCCCGTGGGGGCATCCTCGCCGGTCCGGCCGCCAGCGAACGTCAGGCCCGGCCATCCGCCACGGCAACCGGGTGCCCGGAGGGGTCGGAACTCTCGCCGGCGCCCCGCCGCCTGCACGGGGCCGCGCCGACCCCGTCCCGGCCGGTCTGGGCGACCATCGTGGCGGCCTCGCCGCGGGCCAGCGCCACCGTCGCGATGATCACCACCGACACCGCCGCGATCAGCACCAACGCCTTGGGGCCGTCGGTGCTCAGCGTCTCGCCCAGCACGAACACCCCGAGCATCGCGGCCACCACGGGCTTGGCCACGGTCATCGTCGGCATCGACGCGGTCAGCGCGCCGGCCCGGAACGCCGACTGCTGGAAGATCATCCCGGCCAGGGCGGCCAGAATCCACGGCACGAACTCCGGGGCGGTCAGCACGCCGACCAGGCTGTGCTCGCTGATCTCCACGATCCCCTTGGTCAGCACCGCGAACAGCGCCAGCGACGAACCCGCCACCAGGGCGAGCAACACGGCCGCAAACGGGCCACCGGACCATGCCCGCGCGGCCAGCACGCACCCCACGAGCAGCGGGAGCATCACGCCACCGACGATCATCCACGTAGCGATCGAGGCGCGCTGCTGGCCCGATGCGGGGTCGCCGACGATGATGACCACCGCCAGGGCGCCGGCCAGGATCACCGCCCACAGCCACTCCCAGCGGGTCACCCGGCGATCGGTCAGACGGGCGTAGATCGGCAGCGCGAAGAGCAGCGCCGTGACCTGTAACGCCGTCACCAACACCACGGAGCCCCACGCCAGGGCGCCGGCCTGCAGGCTGTAGTTGACGATCGCCGCAAGACCGCCCAGCCACCACCGGGTGTCCTTCAACGACATGCGGAACAACTCCAGGTGACCGACCTTCTTGTCGGTGATCTCCTGCGCGGAGCGTTGCCTGATCACGTCGCCGACGGCGGACGCCATCGCCGCGCACAAAGCCAGCAACGCCGCGACATCGACTTTGGACATGCAGACCCCTCACCTCAAACCCGTTCCACCAGTGTTCCCCGGGCGACGGCAAATACACCAACTGTTTGGCATCGGTTCACCTACGACTGTGTGACATTGCGCGGTAGGTGACCGCCGGCCGGGGGTAACGCTCCACACCTACAGCACCAAGCTGTGCCGCAGCTGTACCCCGGCCAAGAGTTCCGGGCGCCCCCGCCGGCTATGCCTCCGCGCCCGAGGGGACCACGGCGGCCGGACCGCCGGCCGCCGGGCCGCTCTCGCCGAGTTCGGCGTTCATGGAGACGGCCTCACCGCGGGCCAGGGCCGCCGTCGCGATCACCACGACCACCGCCGCGGCCACCAGGGCGATCAGCTCCGGCCCGTCGGCCGTGAGGGTCTCCCCCAGCACGGTGATGCCCAGCACCGACGCCACCAGCGGTTCGGCCACCGTCATCGTCGGCAACGACGCGGTGAGCGAACTGGCCCGAAACGACGACTGCTGAAACACCGTGCCCAGCGCCGCGACCAGCACCCAGCCGTAGAGCTCCGGGGTGCGCAGCACGGTCTCCAGGCCACTGTGCAGCGTGTCGACGATCGCCTTGGTGAGTACCGAGAACAGCGCCCACGAGGACGCCGAGACCAGCGCGAGCAGCACCGCGGCCACCGGCCCGGTGAACACCCGCGCGCCCAGCACGCACAACACCATCGCCGGGCCGAGCACCAGCGCCACCACAGCCCACGAATGCAGCGACCCGCGCTGATAGCCGGCGGCGGGTTCGCCGACCGAGACGAACACCGCCACCGCGCCGGCCAGCAGGAACGCCCACACCCATTCCCCGCGGGTCAGACCCTGTTTGGTCAGCCAGGCATAGACCGGCAGCGCGAACAGCAGCGCCGTCACCTGCAAGGCCTGCACCAACACCACCGAGCCCAGGCCCAGGGCCACCGCCTGCAGGGCGAAGCTCGCCATGGCCGCCGTTCCCCCCAGCCACCACTTGGCGTCGCGCAACGACATGCGCAGCAACTCCACGTGGCCGACCCGCTGGTCGGTGATCTCCTGCGCGGAGCGCTGCCTGACCACGTCACCGGCGCCGGATATCAGCGCGGCGATCAGCGCCAGCAACGCCGCGATGTCCACCTTTCCGATGGCGACCTCCTCACCGACGCGCGGCCCCCGCGCCGCGCACGACCCGGCACGAGGTTACCTGCGCGCGCGGCCGCCCGGCGGCTACGCGGGTTGGCGCACCCGGCCGCGAAGCTTGCGCTCGACCTTCTTGTGCGTGGCAACCGCGTCGATCCGCGCCAGCTCGAAGGTGGCGGCCGTCATCACCAGCGCGGCCACCACCAGGGCGACCATCCCGGCCCGGCCGGTGTTCAGCGTCTCGCCGAGGACGACGACACCCAGCGAAGCCGCCACCACCGGCTGCGACACCTCCAGCGTGGGCATCGACGCGGTGAGGGCGCCGGCCCGGAACGCCGACTGCTCCCAGGCGAACCCGCCCAGCGCGAGCAACAGCCACACGTACACCTCGGGTGTCCGCACCAACGCCCACCCGCCGTCGTCGATCCGGTGGACAACTCCCTTGGTGAGCACCCCGAAGATGCCCCACAGCGAACCCGACACGAGGGCGTACAGCACCGCGGCCACCGCGCCGCCGCGCATCCGGGCGACCACCAGGCACCCGATCAGCAGCGGTCCCGTCACCGCGGCCACGGCGGCCCAGGTCTGCCACGATCCGTTCGAGTGACCGGCCCGCGGGTTGCCGACGGTGACGATCACCACCACCGCGGCGGTCAGCAAAGCGGCCCAGAGCCACTCCCGTCCGGTCACGCTGCGGTCGGCCAGCCGCGCGCTCACCGGCAGCGCGAACAACAGCGACAGCACCAGCAGCGCCTGCACCAGCAGCACCGAACCCTCGTCCAGCGCCGCAGCCTGCAACGCGATACTCACCACGAGCAGCAGCGCACCCCAGCGCCACCGCTGGTTGCGCAGCAGGACCGCGAACAATTCCAGGTGCCCGACCGATCGGTCGATGATCCGGTGCGTGGCCCGTTGTTGCAGTACATCGCCGATCGCCACGCACAGCGCCGCACTCAACGCGAGCAGGGTGGCGAGATCCACCTTCGCCATGAACGATTTCTCCGTCGTGTCGTGAGGGGACATGAGCAGATAACTTCGTATCTCTCCACTGTTGCACAATCTCGGTGTCCGGGCGGTGACGGGAAGGTGGCGGCATGCGGCCCGGCAAGCTGTTTGAATACTGTGGGGACGGTCGAGGAGCAGCTGGTGATGGGCCACCCGGCGTGGGCGGCACCGGCCCTCCGGCCGGACGGGCGCCGCTACGCGCGGCAGATGCGCGGGACAGATCCCGCGCGGAAGGGTTGCAAGAGGGTGATGGCGAGCGTATGACGGCTGACGAGCCCCGCAGCAACGATTCGGCCGAACCGGCGCTGGAGCCGGACACTCAGTCGGTTTCGGGGCCGGTTTCCGGGCCGGTCGACCCGCCGGCCGCCCAGCCGGTGCCGCGCCCCGGTCCCCGCCCCGGACCCCGGCCCACACCGCGGCCCGCCGCCCACCCGGTACCGGCGCCCCCGCGCAGCAACCCGCACCAGTTCGGGCGCGTGGACGACGACGGCACGGTCTGGCTGGTCAGCGCCGCCGGTGAGCGTGTCGTCGGCTCCTGGCAGGCCGGTGACCCCGAAGCCGCGTTCGCCCACTTCGGCCGGCGGTTCGACGACCTCAGCACCGAGGTCACGCTCATGGAGGAGCGGCTGGCGTCGGGGACAGGGGACGCCCGCAAGATCAAAGCGCACGCCGCCGAGCTGGCCGAGACGTTGCCGACGGCGTCGGTGCTGGGCGATGTCGACGCCCTCGCCGCCCGCCTGGACAGCCTGGTCAACCAGGCCGACGCCGGCATCGCCGCGGAGCGCGCGCGCCGCGACGAACAGCGGGCCGCGCAGACCGCGCGCAAGGAGGCGCTGGCCGCCGAGGCCGAGGACCTGGCCACCAACTCCATCCAGTGGAAGGCCGCCGGCGACCGGCTGCGGACAATTCTCGACGAGTGGAAGACCATCAACGGCCTCGACCGCAAGGTCGACGACGCGCTGTGGAAGCGCTATTCCGCGGCCCGGGAAACCTTCAACCGGCGGCGGGGATCGCATTTCGCCGAACTGGACCGGGAGCGCTCGGCGGTCCGGCAGGCCAAGGAGCGGCTCTGCGAACAGGCCGAGGAGCTGTCCGATTCGACGGACTGGGCCGCCACCAGCGCGGAGTTCCGCAAGCTGCTCACCGACTGGAAGGCGGCGGGACGGGCGTCCCGCGACGTCGACGACGCGCTGTGGCGACGCTTCAAGGCCGCCCAGGACACCTTCTTCTCGGCACGCAACGCCGCGACGGCGGAGAAGGACGCCGAATTGCGCGCCAACGCCACCGCCAAGGAGGCGCTGCTGGCCGAGGCCGAGAAGCTCGACACCGGCAACCATGACGCCGCCAGGGCGGCGCTGCGGTCGATCGTGGACAGGTGGGAAGTCATCGGCCGGGTGCCGCGGGAACGGTCCGCCGAGCTGGAGCGGCGGCTGCGCGCGGTCGAGAAGAAGGTGCGCGACGCCGGCGAAGCCGACAGGTCGGATCCCCAGGCGCAGGCCCGGGCCGAGCAGTTCCGCGTTCGCGCCGAGCAGTACGAGCAGCAGGCCCAGAAGGCGGCGGCCGCCGGCCGCACCAAAGACGCCGAGGAGGCGAAGGCCAACGCCGAACAGTGGCGGCAGTGGGCGCAGGCGGCCGCTGCGGCGCTGCGGCGCTGACCCTAGCGGTCGTCCTGCTGCGGATCCGCCGGCTTGGGGACACCCCGGGCGGCGTCCGGGTCACCGGCCCCGTCCGGGTCGTGGGGGCGGCCCGGCTTGCCGAGGCTGTCCAACAGCGTCATCGACTGCTGCCGGGCCGCGGCCCGTCGCCGCTCCTCCTCGGCCGCGAGCTGCACGATCGTGCGCGACCACACCACGCGGGCCCACTGGTAGGTCAGCACGATCACGGTGATCCAGGCGACGATCAGGCCCCAGCCCGGGCCCGGGTGCCCGGCGGTCACGGTTTGGCGCGACCAGACCGCCAGCAGCCCGGCCGGGCAGGCGAGCGCCGAACCCACCAGAGCGATCCAGGCCAGCGCCCAACGCCGCGTCATCAGCGCCAGCATCGAGAAACCGACCCCGAACACCAGCGCCAGCCAGGCGAACACCCGGGAGGGCAGGGCGACCGCGGCCGCGCCGGCGCCGTGGCTGCTGAACAGCACGTCCCAGCCGCGCACGTCACCGGTGTGCGGGAGGATGAACGTGGCCAGCAGCACGAACACCAGGATCGAGATCACGAAACCGCGTGGCCCCGGCTCGATCTGACGCGCCACCCGGCGCTCCGCCGCCTCGATCTCGGTGCGCAGGGCGTCCAGCTGCGTGTGTTGTTTCTTCGTCATCGCTCACATCCGAGGGGTTCGGCCGGGCCGACGGGCGGCCCGACGGCGGGCATGCCGAGACCGGTGCCGCGCGGGCGCTGCCCGGCGGCGTGCGCATCGCCCGCCCGGGTGCGCCGGTGGTTCAGGATTCCCGCGTCGGCGATCAGGTGGTGGGGCGCGGCAGCGGTGACCGCCGCGGTGACGACGTCACCGGGCCGCACCGCGTCGGTGCACTGCCCCGCGCCGAAGTGCACCAGCCGGCCGTCGCGGGCCCGGCCGGTCATCCGCGCGGTATGGGGGTCCTTGCGGCCCTCACCGGCGGCCACGAGCAATTCGACGGTCTGCCCGACCAGGGCCCGGTTGCCTTCCAGCGAGATCTGCTCCTGCAGCTCGACCAGCCGTTCGTAGCGTTCCTGCACCACGGCTTTCGGTAGCTGCCCCTCGAGTTCGGCGGCGACGGTGCCCGGCCGTTTGGAGTACTGGAAGGTGAACGCCGCGGCGAACCGGGCCCGGCGCACCACGTCGAGCGTGGCCGCGAAGTCCTCTTCGGTCTCACCGGGGAAGCCGACGATCAGATCGGTGGTGATGGCGGCGTGCGGCATGGCCGCCCGAACGCGGTCGATGATGCCCAGGTAGCGCTCGGCGCGGTAGGAACGCCGCATCGCGCGCAGGACGCGGTCGGACCCCGACTGCAGCGGCATGTGCAGGGCGGGGCAGACGTTCGGCGTCTCGGCCATGGCCTCGATGACGTCGTCGGTGAACTCGGCCGGGTGCGGCGACGTGAACCGGACCCGCTCCAGCCCGTCGATGCGGCCACAGGCACGCAGCAGCTTGGCGAAGGCGCCCCGGTCGCGCGGCTGCGCCGGATCGGCGAACGACACCCCGTAGGCGTTGACGTTCTGGCCCAGCAGGGTGACCTCGAGCACGCCGTCGGCCACCAGGGAGCCGACCTCGGCCAGGATGTCGTCCGGGTTGCGGTCCACCTCCTTGCCGCGCAGCGCCGGCACGATACAGAAGGTGCAGGTGTTGTTACAGCCGACGGAGATCGACACCCAGGCGGCATAGGCGGAGTCGCGGGCGGTGGGCAGCGAGGACGGAAACTGTTGCAGCGCTTCGGCGATCTCCACCTGGGCGACCTTGTTGTGCCGGGCCCGGTCGAGCAGCGTGGGCAGCGACCCGATGTTGTGGGTGCCGAAGACGACGTCGACCCAGGGCGCCTTGCGCAGCAGCGCGTCGCGGTCCTTCTGCGCCAGGCAACCGCCGACCGCGATCTGCATGTCGGGGTTGTCGCGTTTGCGCGGCGCGAGGTGGCTGAGGTTGCCGTAGAGCTTGTTGTCGGCGTTCTCGCGCACGGCGCAGGTGTTGAACACCACGACATCGGCGTCGCCGTCCTCGGCCGCGCGCCGGTAACCGGCCGCCTCCAGTAGACCGGCCAACCGCTCGGAATCGTGGACGTTCATCTGGCACCCGTACGTGCGGACTTGGTAGGTGCGCACCGGCGAGGGCCCGAGCCCGGGCCGGTCTGCGGGGCCATCGCAGGCCCCGCGCGTCACCATCGAAGTCACGGGGCCATGGTACGGCTTCGGCGTTACGCGGCCGCCGGCCGCGCACGTCACACCCGGCGGCGCTCCCGCTCGGCGGCCAGCTCGGCGAGGACGACCTCGCACGCCAGGTTCTGGCTGTAGCCGCGGCGCGCCAGCATCCCGACCAGCCTGCGGCTCACCCGCATCTCGTCCTTACCGCCCCCGCCGAGCGCCTCGCGCCGCAGCTTCGACCGGACCAGCTTGGCGGCCAGGTCGCGTTCGGCGCCGGCGTCGATGCCGCCCAGCGCCGCGGTGATCACGTCGTCGTCGACACCCTTGGTGTGCAACTCGGCGGCCAGGGCGCGCCTGCTCTTGCCGGCGTTGGCCCGCCGGGAGCGCACCCACTGCTGCGCGAAGTCGGTGTCGTCCACCAGCCCGGCGGCGGCCAGCCGGTCGAGCACCCGCACGCTGACGTCGTCGGGGTATCCGCGTTTGGCCAGCGCACCGGCCAACTCGGCCCGGGTGCGCGCTCTCCCGGTGAGCAGGCGCAGGCACAACGCCCGCGCCTGCTCCTCGCGGGAGGGCTCAGAAGTCGACGGGGGCGGGCAGGACGTCATCAGCGGTCACGACCGCGCCGATGCCAAGCTTTTCCTTGATCTTCTTCTCGATCTCGTTGGCCACGTCGGCGTTCTCCATCAGGAAGGTGCGGGCGTTCTCCTTGCCCTGCCCGAGCTGCTCGCCCTCGTAGGTGAACCAGGAGCCGGATTTGCGGATGAAACCCTGATCCACCCCCATGTCGATCAGCGAACCTTCCTTGCTGATGCCTTTGCCGTAGAGGATGTCGAACTCGGCCTGCTTGAAGGGCGGCGACACCTTGTTCTTGACGACCTTGACCCGGGTGCGGTTACCGACCGCGTTGGTGCCGTCCTTGAGCGTCTCGATGCGGCGCACGTCCAAGCGCACCGACGCGTAGAACTTCAAAGCCTTTCCGCCCGTGGTCGTCTCGGGGCTGCCGAACATCACGCCGATCTTTTCGCGGAGCTGGTTGATGAAGATCGCCGTGGTTCCCGAGTTGTTGAGCGCGCCGGTCATCTTCCGCAGCGCCTGGCTCATCAGCCGGGCCTGCAGCCCGACGTGGCTGTCGCCCATCTCCCCTTCGAGCTCCGCGCGCGGCACCAGCGCCGCCACCGAGTCGATGACCAGGATGTCCAGGGCGCCGGAGCGGATCAGCATGTCGGCGATCTCGAGGGCCTGCTCGCCGGTGTCGGGCTGGCTGACCAGCAGGGAGTCGGTGTCCACGCCGAGGTTTTTCGCGTACTCGGGGTCCAGGGCGTGCTCGGCGTCGATGAACGCCGCCACGCCGCCGGCGGCCTGGGCGTTGGCCACCGCGTGCAGGGCCACGGTGGTCTTACCCGAGGACTCCGGGCCGTAGATCTCCACGACCCGCCCGCGGGGCAGGCCGCCGATGCCCAGGGCCACGTCCAGTGCGATGGATCCGGTCGGGATGACCGAGATCGGCTGGCGTATCTCGTCGCCGAGACGCATCACCGAGCCTTTGCCGTAGTTCTTCTCGATCTGGGCCATCGCCAGTTCGAGTGCCTTCTCGCGGTCGGGGGCTTGCGCCATGGTGTCTCTCCTATAGTCGGTGTGTTCTTCTGACCGGTGCCGGTCGGTTGGCCGTGACACTAGAGAAGGCCACCGACAAGTCGATTCTGACGAACGCCCACCACAGTAGACGAACACCTGTTCGATTCAAGCGGACACGCCAGGGAGGACACGAACTCGTCGGCCGCCCGCTAGCGCCCTGCGGGGCGCCGAGTCCGCGCGGGGTGCACCGAACCTGCGGTCACGGCGTGATCTGGGGCCGCGCGCCCGCCGTGGACGCAGTCCCGGGAACGACCCGACTCACCACTGGTCGCGGGGCACGTCGAAGTCGACGCACAATGCCCGCCACACGTCGCGGGGCTCGACGCCCTCCTCGATGGCCTGGGCGGCGGTCCGGCCCTCCAGGCCGGTCAGCGCGTGGTCTGCCAGCACCGACGGGCCGTAGGCGGCGCCGAACCGCAACACGACCCGTTCGTGGAACTCCGTTAGCCGCACGCCAGCCAACATACCCAGACGGTCAGGCCGCCCCCAACGCCAGCGCTTCGTGGCAGACCCGCACCGGATCGGCCACGCCGGCGGCGCCGGCCGCGGCCGCCTGCGCGGCCCGGCGACAACCCGGCGACGACAGCACCTCGGCCGCGGCGGCCACCAGCGCGTCGGCCGTCAACGACCGGACCAGCCGCCCGCTGCCCTGGCGGACCACCCGGTTGGCGATCTCCCACTGATCCCCACCGCCCGGGACCACGACCAGCGGCACCCCGGCCAGCAGCGCCTTGGCCACCATCCCGTGACCGCCCCCGCAGACGACCAGGTCCGCGCGCCTCAGCAACTCGTCCTGGCGTCCCAGCCCGACCGACGCCCACGGCGGCACCGTCAGCTCGGCGCCGCCCAGCCGCGAGACCACCACCCGCGATCCCGCCGGGAGCGTCTCGCCCGGCGTCAGGCAGGCCAGCGCGACCTCGGCCAGCCCCACGGCCCCGGTCAGGGCGGTCGACGGCGCGACCACCACGACCGGCCCGGGGCCGTCGGGGATCTCCAGCACCCGCTCGGTGGGTTCGAAGTGCAGCGGGCCGACGACGACCGCCTCGACCGGCCAGTCCGGGCGGGGCACCTCCAGCGCGGGCAGGGTGGCGATCAGCCGCCGCAGCGGCCCGGGGTCGCGGGCCGGCAAGCCGATTCCGGCGCGGGCGGTGGCCCGCTGCCGCAGCCCGGCACGCCACGACCGCGCGGTCAGAGCCCGCATCGTCGCATCCCGCAGCCGGCCGCGGACACCCGTGCCCGGGGCCAGCCCGCTGCCGATCGGCGGCAGCCCTTTCGACGGCAGGTACAGCGGATGCGGGTCGAGCTCGACCCAGGGAATCCCCAGCAACTCGGCGGCCATGCCGCCGCCGGCGGTGATGACGTCGGACACCACCAGGTCGGGCGCCAGGTCGCGCAGCGCCGGCGCGTTGAGGACGGCCATGCGGGCCGCGCGCCGGTGGATCCTGGCCCCGGCGTCCAGGTCGTCGTCGGTGGCGGCCAGGCCGTCCAGCACGGCGGCGTCGAGACCCGCGGCGCGGGCGGTGTCGAGCCACTCGGCACCGGTGAACAGCATGGGCGCGTCACCGGCCTCGGCGAAGCGCCGGCACAGCGCGATCGCGGGGAACGAGTGCCCGGGATCCGGCCCGGCGACCACGGCGACGCGCATCCGCTTCACCCTGCCACAGCGCGCGGGCGCGATCCTGGCCTACGCTGGCAGGCATGACCGAGCTGACCGAAGCCGGCGTGGCGAACACTCGCACGGTCGAGCGTTTCCTGAACGCCCTGCAGGACGCGGACTACGAGACGGCGGACGCCGCCCTCGACGACGACCTCGTCTACGAGAACGTCGGGTTGCCCACGATCCACGGCCGCGCCAGGGCGATGAAGCTGTTCCGTCGCATGGACGGGCGCGCCGCCTTCGAGGTCAAGATCCACCGCATCGCCGCCGACGGGGCGGCGGTGCTCACCGAACGCACCGACGCGCTGATCTTCGGCCCGCTGCGGCTGCAGTTCTGGGTGTGCGGGGTGTTCGAGGTGCACGACGGGCGAATCACGTTGTGGCGCGACTACTTCGACTTCTTCGACATGATGAAGGCCACCGCCCGCGGGGTGGCGGCGCTGGTGCTGCCCTCGCTCAAAGCGACGTTCTAGCCGACGGCCGAGGCTGATGAGCGACAACGGCACCCGCACCCGACCGAACGCCTTGCAGTACCTGCGCTACTGCTACGGAGGCCGGCTGCCCGACTCGATGCGCGACTGGGTGCGCCGCGACCTGGCCGGCAAGGGCGCCACCAGGCGGATGATGCTGCGGGTCGCGGTTCCGGCGGTGCTGGTCCTGGCCCCGTTCTGGTTGATCCCGACGACGCTGGACGTCCACCTGAGCATGACCCTGCCGATCCTCATCCCGTTCGTGTATTTCTCGCATGCGCTCAACAAGGTGTGGCGCCGGCACATGCTGCAGGTGCACGGCCTGGACCCGGAGCTCGCCGACGAACGCGCCCGGCAGCGCGACGCGCACATCCATCGGTCGTACGTCGAACGCTACGGACCCAGGTCCGGGGACTAGTCAGCCGCGCGGGAGCCCGCCGAGTTCGTCGAACGCCTGCGCCCAGCCGGTCAGGCGATCGGTGGCCTGCGTCAGCTCGGCGCGGTAGCGCTGCGACGCCGCCGACCCGCCGCTGGCCGAAGACACCACTTGGGCCGCGGCGGTGACCATTTCGTTGTACTGACGCACACCGGCGCTCAACTGTGCGGTGAACGCGTTGATGGTGGGCACCAGGTGCGGCCGCGACGACTCCGAATAGCGCGCCGCGCGCTCCATCGACACCACCTCCGCGGCGGTGGCCGCCATCGCCGCCGAGGTCCTGTCCGCCGCCGCGGTCAGGTCTTCGATCTCGGCGGCCGGCAGCATGGCGCCCCGCTTTAGCACACCCACCAGCGAGTGGAATCCGCGTTCGGAGGCGCCCAGCGCGTACATCGCCGGGCGCGCGGCCGAGCCGGGCGGCGGCAGCCGGCGGGCTCCCGCGGGTTGTCCCGACGGCAGCGGCTCGGCGCGCAGCCACCGGTAGCGGAACAGCAACAACGTCGCCGGGATCGCCTGCACGACCGCGAGGGCGCCGGTGATCTGCAACAGCAGCACGAACCAGCCCCAGGCCGCCAGCAGCGCCGTCACCACCGCCCAGAACAGGCACCCGGCACTGAAGATCAGCCCCCAGCGCAGCGCACGGCGGCGCCGGCGCAGCAGCCGCGCGCGCGGGTCCGCGGCCGCGCGCAGCCGCCGGGCGAGCAGCTCGGAGAGCTCCGCGGCGGTGCCCAGACCTCGCTGCAGCAGCGCGCGCCACAGCCCGCGCTGAGTCGAGTTCACGGCCATCCGAAAACCCCGATGAGCCCGCGCTACTGGCCGAACGGCTGCTCGGGCACCGCCGGTCCGGTGGTCTCGGGGGGCGCGGCAGCGGGAGGGGCGGCGGCCCCGCCCGTCGGCAGCGCTTCGCCTCGCATCGAGGCGCGGATCTGTTCGAGCCGGGAATGGCCGGCCATCTGCACGCCGGCCTGCTCGACCTCGAGCATGCGGCCCTGCACGGAACCCTGGGCGAGCTCGGCGGCACCGATCGCGTTGGCGTAGCGGCGTTCGATCTTGTCGCGGACCTCGTCGAGGCTGGGCACGTTGCCCGGCGCGGCGATCTCGCTCATCGACCGCAGCGAGGCGCTCACCTGCTCCTGCATCTTGGCTTGTTCGAGCTGACTGAGCAGCTTGGTGCGCTCGGCGATCTTCTGCTGCAGCACCATCGCGTTCTGCTCGACGGCCTTCTTGGCCTGGCCGGCCGCGTTCAACGCCTGGTCGTGCAGCGTCTTGAGGTCCTCGACGCTCTGCTCGGCGGTCACCAGCTGGGCCGCGAACGCCTCGGCGGCGTTGTTGTATTCGGTGGCCTTGGCGGCGTCACCGGCGGCGGTGGCCTGGTCGGCCAGCGTCAGCGCCTGACGGACGTTGACCTGCAGCTTCTCGATGTCGGCCAGCTGCCGGTTGAGGCGCATCTCGAGCTGCCGCTGGTTGCCGATCACCTGTGCCGCCTGCTGCGTCAGCGCCTGGTGGGTGCGCTGGGCATCCTCGATGGCCTGCTGGATCTGCACTTTCGGGTCGGCGTGCTCGTCAATTTTCGCATTGAACAGCGCCATCAGGTACTTCCACGCTTTTACGAACGGGTTGGCCATGAGTAGCTCCACCTTCGCTTTCCGTGGGCCCGCTTCCCGTGGGCTGGCGGGGCCGTGTGTCGGACGCGGCCAGGGTGCGTGCGCCCGCCCTGTCGCTCAATTTAACGGGTCGGCACCGATAGCCCCACCCTTGCAGCTCGAACCCGGAGCGTCCGATCCGGGCGTTTCAGGCCACGGCCAGGGACGGCACCGGCGGGATGACGACCTTGGTGTCGGCGTCGATGGTCGTGCCGCCGGGCGCACTGCCCGGCGCGGCGCGGACCGCACGCTCCTCGCCGGCCATCCGCTCGCCGGCGTCCGTCAGCACCGCGGACAGCGGCACGTCCAGCGCGTCGCAGATCGCGTTGAGCAACTCGCTGGAAGGCTCCTTGCGGCCACGCTCGACCTCGGACAGATATCCGAGGCTCACCCGCGCCGAATCGGACACCTCGCGCAGCGTCCGGCCCTGTGTCATCCGGGCCCCGCGAAGCACGTCGCCGATAACCTCGCGCACCAATGGCGGCATCCTGCTCTCCTTCGGTCCAGGCTCGTCACAGGATCAACGCCGGCGGCGGTGGCGTTGGTTCCCGTTCGCGCCCGGCGATCAGCGGGGCGTCCGCCGGACTTCCCGGACGGTCGAGACGACGTAGTCGATCCCGGTGACCACCGTGAGCACGATCGCGGCGGCCATCACCACGGCCGCCGCGATCCGGAAGGGCCCCGACAGCGGGAGCACGAACAACCCGATCGCGACCGACTGGACGACGGTCTTGAGTTTGCCGCCCCAGCTGGCCGGGATCACGCCGCGCCGGATCACCGCCAGGCGCAGCAGGGTCACCCCGACCTCGCGGGTCATGATCACCCCGGTCACCCACCACGGCAGGTCGCCCAGCATCGACAGCGCGATCAGGGCCGAGCCGATCAGCGTCTTGTCGGCGATCGGATCGGCGAAAGCCCCGAATTCCGTTGCCATGCCGTAATTGCGCGCCAGCAGGCCGTCGAACCGGTCGGTGATGCCCGCGACCGCGAAGATGGCGAAGGCCACGACGCGGCCGACGATCTGGTGACCGTCGCCGACGAACAGCGCGAGCAGGAAAACCGGAACGAGCGCCAACCGAACGCCGGTGAGGACGTTCGCGAGGTTGGCGATCCGGGCGCGACCTGAGATCGGACTCGTTTGAGGGTGCCCGGACACGGCAACAGAATAACGGTTGACCAGTTCACACGTCCCTCATGTCGATACTGTTACCCGTGACCGAAAGCCCTGAGGACCACCGTCCGGTAGTCCGGCGCGCGCGCACATCCGACGTTCCCGCGATCAAGCGGCTCGTCGACACCTACGCGGGCAAGATTCTGCTCGAAAAGAACCTGGTGACCCTCTACGAGACCATCCAGGAGTTCTGGGTGGCCGAATGCCCCGAGAAGCCGGGCGAGGTGGTCGGCTGCGGGGCGCTGCACGTGATGTGGGCCGACCTCGGCGAGATCCGCACCGTGGCGGTCGATCCCGCCATGACCGGCCGGGGCATCGGGCACGCGATCGTCGACCGGCTCCTCGAGGTCGCCCGCGAGCTGCAACTGGAGCGGCTGTTCGTGCTGACCTTCGAGACCGAGTTCTTCGGCCAGCACGGGTTCACCGAGATCGAGGGCACGCCGGTCACCGCGGAGGTCTTCGAGGAGATGTGCCGGTCCTACGACATCGGTGTCGCCGAGTTCCTGGACCTGAGCTACGTCAAACCCAACATCCTGGGCAACTCCCGGATGCTCCTGGTCCTCTGACTGCGCTACTCGTCGGGGTCGCCGCCGTCGGCGTCGCTGCCGCCCCGGATCAGGGCCAGCGTGCCGGCCAGCTCGTCGGGCTTGACCAGCACCTCGCGCGCCTTGGAGCCTTCCGAGGGCCCGACGATGCCGCGGGTTTCCATCAGGTCCATCAGGCGTCCGGCCTTGGCGAAACCGACCCGCAGCTTGCGCTGCAGCATCGAGGTGGAGCCGAACTGGCTGGACACCACCAGCTCCACGGCCTGCAGGAACACGTCCATGTCGTCGCCGATGTCGGGGTCCCGACCATCCGAGTCGGTGCGCTCGCCGGTGGGCTTGGCGGCGGTGACGCCCTCGGTGTACTCGGGCTCGGCCTGGTCCTTGCAGGCGGCGACGACGGCCTGGATCTCCTCGTCGGTGATGAAGGCGCCCTGCAACCGGATCGGCTTGCCCGCACCCATCGGCAGGAACAGGCCGTCGCCCATGCCGATGAGCTTCTCCGCGCCGGCCTGGTCCAGGATCACCCGGCTGTCGGTGAGCGACGAGGTGGCGAACGCCAGCCGCGAGGGCACGTTGGTCTTGATCAGCCCGGTGACGACGTCGACCGACGGCCGCTGCGTGGCCAGCACCAGGTGGATGCCGGCCGCCCGCGCCTTCTGGGTGATGCGCACGATGGCGTCCTCGACGTCGCGCGGCGCGGTCATCATCAGGTCGGCCAGCTCGTCGACGATCGCGACGACGTACGGGTACGGCCGGTATACGCGCTGGCTGCCCAGCGGCGCCGTGATGGCACCGGAGCGCACCTTGGCGTTGAAGTCGTCGATGTGGCGCACCCGCGAGGCCTGCATGTCCTGGTAGCGCTGCTCCATCTCCTCGACCAGCCACGCCAGCGCGGCCGCGGCCTTCTTGGGCTGGGTGATGATCGGGGTGATCAGGTGCGGGATGCCCTCATACGGCGTCAGCTCGACCATCTTCGGGTCGATCAGGATCATCCTGACCTCTTCGGGCGTGGCCCGGGCCAGCAGCGAGATCAGCATGGAGTTGACGAAGCTGGACTTGCCGGACCCGGTGGACCCGGCGACCAGCAGGTGCGGCATCTTGGCCAGGTTCGCCGAGATGAAGTCGCCCTCGATGTCCTTGCCCAGCCCGATGACCAGCGGGTGGTGGTCGCGGCGGGTCGACGGGGCGGTGAGCACGTCGGCCAGCCGCACCATCTCTCGGTCGGTGTTGGGCACCTCGATGCCCACGGCCGACTTGCCGGGGATCGGGGCCAGCATGCGCACGCTCTCGGTGGCCACCGCGTAGGCGATGTTCTTCTGCAGCGCGGTGATCTTCTCCACCTTGACGCCGGGCCCCAGCTCGACCTCGTAGCGCGTGACGGTGGGCCCGCGGGTGCAGCCGGTGACGGCCGCATCGACCTTGAACTGGGTGAGCACCTCGCCGATCGCGTCGGCCATGACGTTGTTGGCGGCGCTGCGCTTCTTGGGCGGGTCGCCGGCCACCAGCAGGCTCAGCGACGGCAGCGTGTAGGGCCCCTCGACGACCCGGTCCAGCTCGATGGTGTCCTGCTCCGCCTTGCCGCGCCGGCGGCCCTTGGCGGCGGGCTCCGGAACGGTCGGCACGTCGTCCTCGATCGGGGGCGGCCCGGCCTCGGCGTCACCGCCTGCGGAGGGCCACGCCTGCGGCTCGTTGTCGGGGTGGAACGCCTCGTCGTCGTAGTAGCCGTCGGAGAAGTCCTCGGCGGGCGCGGGCGCCTCGTCGGCGGGCATGTCGTCGTCGCCGTCGGGCTCGTCGGCGTAGTCGCGCTGGAACAGCCGGGTGCCGAACATGTCCCGCAGGGCGTCGGGCACCTCGCGGATCGTGGTGCCGGTCAGCAACAGCAACCCGAACAGGGCGCCGATGAACAGCAGCGGCGCGGCGATCCAGGCCGTCAACCCGTCGCGCAGCGGCCCGCCGATGGCGAAGCCGAGGAATCCGGCCGCGCGGCGGCGCGCGTCGGGGTCCTCCGGCGACCCCGACCACAGGTGGCACAGGCCGAGGTAGGACAGGGCGATCAGGCTGCCGCCGAGGATCAGCCGGGGCCGGGCGTCGGGGTCGGGCTGGGTCCGCATCAGCGTCACCGCCACCGCGGCGGTGACCAGCGGCAGTATCAGAACGCCCGAGCCGATGAACGTCCGCAACAGCGTGTCGACCCACGCGCCGACCGGGCGCGCGGCGTCGAACCACGAGCTCGCCGCCACCACGACCGAGACCCCGAGCAGGAACAGCGCGATGCCGTCGCGGCGGTGCCCGGGCTCCAGATCGCGGGCCCGTCCGATCGACCGCGCCGCGCCGCCGGTGCCCCGCGCGGTCATCAGCCAGACCGCGCGCATCGCCCGTCCGCAGCTCAGCCCGGCGGTGACCAGCAGCGACTGGTTGCGCCGCGGGCCGGGCCGGTTCGCCTTCTTGCGGGGGGCCGCCGGGCGCGCACTTCGGGAACCGCCCCGCGAAGTGGCCTTTGACCTGCTCGTTCGGCTTCCGGAGCGGGCGACGGTCTTACTAGCCATGCGTTCAGCGTAGTCGCAAACACAACATCTGCACCACCCGCCACACTGGTAACGATTCGGTTGCCAGACCCGCGGCGGACGGGCCCCCGGCGCCCGTGAGTAGGGTGATCCACGTCATGCCCGCCCGCAACGCACCCAGCCGTTCACGCAGTCCCAGGAGGCCCTCGCATGCCCGTCGTCGTCGTCGCCACCATGACCGTCAAGCCCGAATCGGTCGACACCGCCCGCGACATCCTCACCGCCTCGGTCGCCGAGGTGCACGGCGAACCCGGCTGCCAGCTCTACTCGCTGCACCAGACGGGCGAAACCTTCGTCTTCGTCGAGCAGTGGGCCGACGAAGACGCCCTCAAGGCGCACAGCACCGCCCCCGCGGTCGCCAAGATGTTCACCGCGATCGGCGAGCACCTGGCCGGAGCGCCCGACATCAAGATGCTGCAGCCGGTGCCCGCGGGCAACCGGGACAAGGGACAGTTGCGCGCGTAATGACCCGTCCGCTGGAAGGAAAGGTCGCGTTCATCACCGGTGCGGCGCGCGGCCAGGGCCGCGCGCACGCGGTCCGGCTGGCCGGCGACGGCGCGGACATCATCGCGGTCGACCTGTGCGAGCAGATCGCCAGCGTCCCCTACGACCTGGCCACCCCGGAGGATCTGGCGGCCACCGTCAAGCTCGTCGAGGACGCCGGCGCGCGCATCGTGGCCGCCCGCGGCGACGTGCGCGACCGGGCATCGCTGTCGGCGGCCCTGCAGGCGGGCCTCGACGAGTTCGGCCGGCTCGACATCGTGGTGGCCAACGCGGGGATCGCGCCCATGCAGTCCGGCGACGACGGCTGGCGCGACGTCATCGACGTCAACCTGACCGGCGTCTACAACACCATCAAGGTGGCGATACCGACCATGGTCAGGCAGGGCAGCGGCGGGTCGATCGTGCTGATCAGCTCGTCCGCCGGGCTGGCCGGCGTCGGCAGCCCCGACGCGGGTTCGGTCGGCTACGCCGCCGCCAAGCACGGGGTGGTCGGTTTGATGCGGGTGTACGCGAACCTGCTCGCGTCGCAGTACATCCGGGTCAACTCGATCCATCCGTCGGGCGTCGAGACCCCGATGATCAACAACGAGTTCACCCGGGAGTGGCTGGCCAAGATGGCCGCCGGGACGGACACGCCGGGCGCCATGGGCAATGCCATGCCGGTGGAGGTGCTCGACGTCGAGGACATCGCCAACGCGGTGGCCTGGCTGGTGTCCGACCAGGCGCGCTACGTCACCGGCGTGACCCTGCCGGTCGATGCGGGTTTCTTGAACAAGTAGTCGCTGATGGCGCGCAACCCCGTGGCCCAGACCGCCCTCGGACCGATGGTGCTGGCGGCCGTGGAACAGAACGAGCCACCCGGCCGGCGTCTGGTGGACGACGACTTCGCCGAGCTGTTCCTGCCGGCGGCGCTGCGGCGGCTCGTCGGCGCCACCCGGTTCGCCCCGATCCGCCGCCTGATGATCCGCGGGTCGGAGTGGTCCGGCCCGGGCCTGTGGGCCAGCCTGGCCTGCCGCAAGCGGTTCATCGCCGACAAGCTCACCGAATCGCTGGACGACATCGACGCCGTCGTCATCCTCGGCGCCGGACTGGACACCCGCGCCTACCAGCTGACCCGGCGGGTCCGCAGGCCGGTCTTCGAGGTGGATCTGCCGGTCAATGTCGCCAGGAAGTTCAAGACGGTGCGCCGGGTGCTGGGCGAGCTGCCGCTGTCGGTCCGGCTGGTGGCCCTCGACCTCGAGCGCGACGACCTGCTCACCGCGCTGGGCGAACACGGCTATCTGCCCGGCTTCCGGGTGTTCTTCATCTGCGAGGGCGTGACCCAGTACCTGACGGAGGCGACCGTCCGGCGGACCCTCGAGGGGCTGCGGGCGGCCGCCCCGGGCAGCCGGCTGGCGTTCACCTACGTCCGCAGGGACTTCATCGACGGGACCAACCGGTACGGCACCCACGTGCTGTACCGCGCCGTCCGGCAGCGCCGGCAGCTGTGGCATTTCGGCCTGCAACCCGACGAGGTGGCCGCGTTCGTCGCCGGCTACGGCTGGCGACTGGTGGAACAGGCCGGTCCCGACGAGCTCGCCCGGCGCTATGTCGAGCCGACCGGGCGCGCGCTCAGCACGTCGGCGCTGGAATGGTCGGCTTTCGCCGAGAAGATCTAGCTTTAGCGGTCCGGCCTCAGACCTCGATGACCGTCGGCACGATCATCGGCTGCCGCCGGTAGGTCTCGCCCACCCACTTGCCCACGGTGCGCCGCACCGCCTGGGCGATCCGCGCGGGCTCGGTGACGTTGTCGGCGACCAGGGATTCCAGTTCCGCCTCGACCCGGCGCACCACCGGCTCGAGCGCCTTGGGGTCTTCGGAGAAGCCGCGGGAGAACAGGTGCGGCGCCCCCACCGGACGCCCGGTGCCGCGCCGCACCACCACCGTGACCGCCACGAATCCCGACGACAGGATGAGCCGCTCCCCCAGGGTGATGTCACCGACGTCGCCGGTGATCAGCCCGTCGACGAACATCTTGCCGACCGGCACCGCCCCGGCGATGGCGGCCCGCCCGGCGACGAGGTCGACGCTGACGCCGTTCTCGGCCAACAGGATGGACTCCTCGGGCACCCCGGTGCTCGCCGCCAGCTTGGCGTTGGCGCGCAGCATCCGCCAGGTGCCGTGCACCGGCATGACGTGGCGGGGGCGCACGCCGTTGTACAGGAACAGCAGCTCGCCGGCGTAGGCGTGGCCCGAAACGTGCACCCGCGCTTGGGCGTTGGTGACGACGCGGGTCCCGATCTTGGCGAGCGCGTCGATGACGCCGTAGACCGCCTCCTCGTTGCCCGGGATCAGCGACGACGCCAGGATGATGAGGTCGCCCGCGGTCAGCGTGATGCTGCGATGCTCGCCGCGCGACATCCGCGACAGCGCCGACATCGGCTCGCCCTGGGTGCCGGTGGTGATCAGCACGACCCGCTCGGGCGGCATCGTCTCGGCGACGCCGATGTCGATCACGTCCGAATCGTCCACCCGCAGGAAGCCGAGGTCGCGGGCGATGCCCATGTTGCGCACCATGGACCGCCCGACGAACGACACCCGCCGGTCCAGCGCGACCGCGGCGTCGATGATCTGTTGCACGCGATCGACGTTGGAGGCGAAGCACGCCACGATGACCCGGCCGTCGGCGCCCCGGATCAGCCGGTGCAGGGTGGGGCCCACCTCGCTTTCCGAGGGCCCCACGCCGGGATGGTCGGCGTTCGTCGAATCGCACAGGAACAGGTCCACACCCGCGTCGCCCAGCCGCGACATGCCCGGCAGGTCGGTGGGGCGGCCGTCGAGGGGAAGCTGGTCGAGCTTGATGTCGCCGGTGTGCAGCACGGTGCCCGCGCCGGTGTGCACCGCGATGGCCAGCGCGTCCGGGATGGAGTGGTTGACCGCGAAGTACTCGCACCCGAATACCCCGTGGGTGCTGCGCTGGCCCTCGGCGACCTGGACGAACGCCGGCTTGATGCGGTGCTCGCGGCACTTCGCGGCGACCAGCGCCAGGGTGAACCGCGACCCGACGATCGGGATGTCCGGGCGCAGCCTGAGCAGGAACGGGATCGCCCCGATGTGGTCCTCGTGGGCGTGGGTCAGCACCACGGCCTCGATGTCGTCGAGCCGGTCCTCGATGTGGCGCAGGTCCGGCAGGATCAGGTCGACGCCGGGCTCGTCGTGGTTGGGGAACAGCACCCCGCAGTCGATGATCAGCAGCCGGCCCAGATGCTCGAAAACGGTCATGTTGCGGCCGATCTCGTTGATGCCGCCGAGCGCGGTGACCCGCAACCCGCCTGCGGCCAGAGGCCCCGGAGGGGCGAGGTCTACCTCCACTGCCGGCTCACCTGAGCACCCCGGCGGCGCGCATGTCGGCCGCCAGCGCGTCGATCTGGGCGGGGCTGGCCGCCATCTGGGGCAGCCGGGGGTCGCCGGCGTCGATGCCCTGCAGGCGCACGCCCGCCTTGGACATCGTCACCCCGCCCAGGCGGGCCATCGCGTTGCACAGCGGCCCGAGGCTGACGTTGATCTTGCGGGCGGTGGCGATGTCCCCGGAGGCGAAGGCGGACAACAACTCCCGTAGCTGACCGGCCGCCACATGCGAGATCACGCTGATGAAGCCGATGGCGCCCATCGCCAGCCAGGGCAGGTTCAGGGCGTCGTCGCCGGAGTAGTAGAACAGCCCGGTCTCGGCCATCACCTGGCCACCGCTGTGCAGGTCGGCCTTGGCGTCCTTGACGCCGACGATGTTGGGGTGCGACGCCAGCGCGCGGATGGTGTCGGCCTCGATGGGCACGACGGAACGCCCGGGGATGTCGTAGAGCAGCATCGGGAGTTCGGTCGCGTCGGCCACGGCGGTGAAGTGGGCGATCAGCCCGCTCTGCGGCGGCTTGGAGTAGTACGGCGTGACCACCAGCAGGCCGTGCGCGCCCTCGGCCGCACAGGCTTTGGCCAGCCGGACGCTGTGCGCGGTGTCATAGGTGCCGGCGCCGGCGACGACGCGGGCCCGGTCGCCCACCGCCTCGAGCACGACGCGCAGCAACTCGAGTTTCTCGTCGTCGGTCGTGGTCGGCGACTCGCCGGTGGTTCCCGACACCACCAGCCCGTCGCACCCCGCGTCCACCAGGTGGTTCGCCAGCCGGGCCGCGCCGGCGGTGTCGAGAGCGCCGTCGGCGGCAAACGGCGTCACCATTGCGGTCAGCAGGGTTCCCAGCCGTGCGGGGGCGTCGAATCCGACGATGCTCACGGTGTTCAGGTTACCTGGCGGTCGCAAGGCGGTTACCACCCGCGCGAGCGTGCGTGTCTGCACGGCGACACGCCGAGAAAGCCGTACATCTGCGCACGCTCGCGACGAAAGCTCAGCCTTCGGTGGCCAGCGGACTGGTGGCGACCTCGGTGCCGTCGGCCAGCGTGGAAATCTCGAAGTCGGCGAACACCGCGGGGGCCACCCCGGCGAGCAGGCGCAGGCACTCGATGGCCAGGCGCCGGATTTCCACGTCGGCGTGCTCACTGGCCCGCTGGGCGATGAAGTGCCGCCAGGCGCGGTAGTTGCCGGTCACGACGACGCGGGTCTCGGTGGCGTTGGGCAGCACCGCGCGGGCGGCCTGGCGGGCCTGCTTGCGCCGCAGCATCGCGTTGGGCTGGTCGGCGAACTTGGCTTCCAGCCTGGCCAGCAGGCGGGCGTAGGCGGCGCGGTTGGCGTCGGCGGCGTCGGTCAGCACCTGTTGGAGTTCAGGGTCGTCTTCCAGGCCCGGTGGCACCACGACCCGCGAATCGCCCTCGGGCACATAGCGTTGCGACAGCTGCGAGTACGAGAAGTGGCGGTGCCGGATCAGCTCGTGGGTGCACGATCGCGAGATGCCGGTGATGTAGAAGGTGACGCCGGCGTGCTCGAGCACCGAGAAGTGGCCGACGTCGATGATGTGCTTGATGTAGCCCGCGTTGGTCGCGGTCTTCGGGTTGGGCTTCGACCAACTCTGGTAGCAGGCGCGGCCGGCGAACTCGACCAGCGCCGAACCCCCGTCGGCGTCGGTGCTCCAGGGCACGTCCGGCGGCGCCAGGAAGTCGGTCCTGGCGATCAGTTGCACGCGCAGCGGCGCGGTCTCGGCCACGGCGCTCACCTTAGCGCTTAGGTTGACCACGCCGAGCCTGCGCTTGTAGCGCCGAGCCTGGGTGGCAGATCCCGCACAGCGGGATCGGCTCGCGCACGTTGTCGGTCGCCCATTGCTCAAGGTCGGCTAATTGTTCCGCGCAGACTTTTACGTATGGTCCCGTCCACGGTCCCTTGTGGGGGTTCTGACCGCTGATGGTCCGGCAACCGGCATGGTGCACACGTGCTGCGCTCTTGCTGTGGCTGCGCGCGATGTTGATCACGTAGCCATTGGGGTGGGCGGCGAGCCAGGCCAGATAGCCGACGTCGTCGTCACGAAACTCAAGCGGGCCGGGGTTCTGGACGTCAACCTTGGTTGCCCGCAGGAGTTCTTGATCGACAAGTCCGTCGGTGGGCGGCTGCGATCTCTCGGGAGTCGAGTCGTGACCGACCGCTGGATCGTTCGGGCGGTGCGAAGGGATTACGTCGGTTCGGCCCTGTAGGGCGCTCAAGACGCGCTCAGTCTTGGCCGAGCTGTACGGGTAACCGTCGAATCGGGAAATGAAGCTACCTGCGCCCCCGTATGCAAATAGCACGTCGCCGCCGGCGGACCAAATCACCCGGATCCTGTTGTCCGGGTCGCTCGGTAGCAGATACGTGTCCTCGCGGTTGTTAGCGGTGAGCACCTGCCACCCGTTCGCGCGGGCGGCGGCGCGAAGAATGATTTGGGCGTCGCCATGCGGGTCGTCTTGCGATTCTGGATCGGCTGGAGCCGCTGGCTGTGGACCATTCTGCGATTCCCGCCCGGCAGGAACCGGACGCGAGTCTTCCGGTCTTGGTTTGCAGGGCTGCCCGCACCGGAAGCTGCGCAATTCACGGTCGTCGGGCGTTGTGTAGCCCCAGGCCATGATGACGTCGCAGCGCCCCGGCGTGCCTTCAGTGTCGCGGCACGGTCCGTCGTGACCGACCAGGTCGGTGATCACCGCCCCCTCCGGAAGGCGCCTGTCGATGACGGTGAGCTTGTTGGTCGGCATCCCGAAGCTGAGCTGTCCGATTTCCAGGACCGCTCCCTCGCCCGGCCCCAGACCGACGATGGTGGCCGCACGGCGATGGACCCGCGTGCCGGGCTCGTCGATCAGCACCCTGTCGTTGAGGTCAAAGCGGCCATATGGGCTGACACTCATTCGTCCGGGCACGGCATTGATACCGACCACAACCTCGTGGCGCGCAGCATGGTCAACAGTGAAGTGCATGCCGAGCTCGGTAATCCTGCCGTCGCGCGGATGCCAGGCGCGATTTTCTGAGGAATCACGCCCTAAGAGCGGTTCCAGTGCG
Source organism: Mycobacterium cajalii (assembly GCF_045809005.2). Lineage (NCBI taxonomy): Bacteria > Bacillati > Actinomycetota > Actinomycetes > Mycobacteriales > Mycobacteriaceae > Mycobacterium > Mycobacterium cajalii. Next base: position 2,059,733 of record NZ_CM141436.1, on the reverse strand, counting down.
TCGATCGTTGGCTTCCATAGCTCAAGCCAGTTCCTGCCAGGACCGACGACGAATGCGAGTTCGAGTCGGACTGCTCCGTCCGGTAGTTCTGCTGCATCGGCAACGGCTGCGTAGACACGCTCCTTATAGGGCTCTCCTGACGCATCCGTGGGTCCGATCTGGTGATGGTTGGACGTTTGTCTGGTCCTTTCCGCGATAGTTGCTTTTGGCGCTGCCTCGCGTAGGGAGGGGTCCATGTGGAGCCCCCGAGCGCAGCGAGGCGGAACGACATGGACGCCGACGAGCGGGTGGCGCAGAATCGGCAACGCTCGGGGAAGGGGGCACCCTCCGAGAGGTGCCCTGGTGGGGGGTGTCAGCCGCGGCCGGGTAGGGCGGGTCGCTGCCCGCCGAGGGCGAGCATGGCCAGGGCGATCAGTGCGGCGGGGTTGTGGAAGCCGAATGCGATGCGGGTCAGGACCCGGATCTTGGTGTTGGTGGATTCGATCAGTCCTTGGGATAGGCCGTGGTCGAGGGCAGCGTCGATGGCTTGACGGTGGCGCACGATGCGGCGGGCCAGCTCGACGAACACCGGGATGCGGCAGCGCCGCGCCCAGGAGGTCCATTTATCGAGGGCGTCTTTGCCTTGTTGGCCTTTGACCGAGAACACATGCCGCAGGCCCTCTTTCAAAAGGTAGGCGCGGTAAAGCCGGGTGTCGGTTTTGGCGATCCAGGCCAACTTGGCGCTCTGGCGTTCGGTGAGGTCTTCGGGGTTTTTCCACAGCGCGTAGCGGGCGGCTTTGAGTCGGCGGGCCTGCTCGTGTCCGGGTCTGGGTGCGGCGTCGTTGGCGGGGCGGCCGCGGCGGCGTTTGGGCTCGCTACGGGCCAGCGTCCGCGCATCGTTCCAGGCCCGGCGCCGCTCGGCATCAAGGGCCTCGGTGGCCCAGGACACGACATGAAACGCATCGGCGCACAGGATCGCGTCCGGGCAGCGTTCGGCGACCACGGCAGCGATCCAGTCCGCGGCATCGGCGGAGACGTGGGTGATCAACGCGGCCCGCTCAGCACCCAAAGCGTCGAAGAAGCGTCGCAGGGTCGCCTTGTCGCGTCCCGGCGCGGCCCAGACCAGATGCCCGCTGTCGTGGTCAACGACCACCGTCAAGTACTTGTGGTGGCGTTTGTAGGAGATCTCGTCGATGCCGATCCGGCGTAGGTTGGGCGTGTCATTCCATCTGTGTAAGTCCGGGGTGGTCCATCATCGGACCGCCGTTGGGCGGACAGAAGGAGTGTTTTGTGACCAAGACCATGCAGATGCCGGCTGAGGAGACGACCGCGGCGCGGCGGCTGGCCGAGATGTTCACCGAAGAGACGCTGGACTCGTTGATTAAGGATGCGGTGAAGACCGGGACCCCGATCGACGGCGCGGACGGTTTGCTGAACCAGCTGACTAAGGCCGTGCTGGAGCGGGCGCTGAATGCGGAGCTAACCCACCATCTGGGCTATGAGGCCGGCGATCCGGCCGGACGCGGATCGGGAAATTCGCGCAACGGCACCACGCCGAAAACGGTGACCACCGTCAACGGCCCGGTGCAGATCGATGCGCCGCGTGATCGCAACGGCTCGTTTGAGCCGGCGATTGTGCCGAAGAAGACCCGCCGGCTCAACAACATCAATTCGGTGGTGTTGTCGCTGTATTCACGGGGAATGACCACCCGCGATATCGAAGCCCACCTGCAGGAGGTCTATGGGGCGTCGGTGTCGCGGGAGTTGATCTCCAATATCACCGAGGTGGTGGTCGATGAGATCAAGGCCTGGCAGGCCCGCCCGCTCGATGAGGTCTACCCGATCCTCTACATCGATGGGCTGCGGCTGCGGATCGGCGACAACGGGGTCATCACCACCAAGGTCGCCTATTTGGCCATTGGCGTGGATCTGGAGGGCCGCAAACACGCCTTGGGCTGCTGGATCCAGGACTCCGAGGGGGCGAAGTTCTGGCAGAAGGTCGTCATCGACCTGCGCAACCGCGGGGTGCGCGACATCCTCATCGCCTGCTGCGACGGGCTGACCGGTCTGCCTGATGCGATCCGCTCGATCTATCCCGATACCGTGGTGCAGACCTGCGTCGTGCACGTCATTAGGAATGCGATGCGCTTCGTGTCTTATAAGGACCGCAAGAAGGTCGCCACCGCGATGCGGGCGATCTACAGTGCGCCGACCGTCGATGGAGCCGAACTCGCACTCAAGGAGTTCGACCAGCAATTCGGCGCCCAATATCCGGGTGCAATTGACGTGTGGCACAACGCCTGGGGGGAATTCGTTCCGTTCCTGGACTATCCGGTGGAGTTGCGCAAGATCGTCTACACCACCAATGCGATCGAGTCGATCAACTTCCAGTTGCGCAAGATCACCAAGAACCGTGGTCATTTCACGGACAAGGACGCCGCGATGAAGTTGCTGTACCTCGGGCTGCGCAACATCTCCAGCGAGAGAGGAGGCTATTCGGGTACTGGAACGCACAACTGGACTGTGGCGCTCAACACACTCGCCAGACTATTCCCTGGGCGAATCCCATTGTGCTAGAATACAACTCGTAGTCAAATCACCTCTGACTTACACAGAAATCGTGACAGGCTCCGTAGGTTGGCAAACCGATCAACAGTCTTTTCGGTGTCGGCCCACACCCGCGCCACGATCGCCCCGACGGTGCGCCACGCGATGCGCATCAACTCGCAGACCGCCGTTTTCGAGCAAGCCACCGCCAGCCAGGCCACCGTGTCATCGAAGGCCAGCGTGTGTCCGGCGTGATGACGCGACCACGGCACCGCAACCACGGTCGGCCCGTGGGTGGGGCAGTTCACCCGCGGCGCCTCGGCCTCCAACAGCACTTGCACCGTCCCCAAATCCAGGCCCCGCCACCGGCGGAGACCCTCCCCGCGGTCATACCAAGGCGCCTTGCTCCCACAGCGCCCACAACGCTGTGAAACACCGCTGCGTGGGCGCACCCGCGCCACCACCACCTCGGCGCCCTCGTCCTCCTCGCAGAATTCGATGTCCTCGACCACCGTGCGCCTATCGACACCCAGCAGCGCACGCCATAACCTCGCATTGCGCACGTCGTTGCCCGCTTCCTTTGGTTCCTGACCTTTGACAGCCAGAAACCCTAAGCCACAACGACGTGCGCCTACTCAGCGCACAAAACCACCCACGGAAGCGTCAGGGGAGCCCCTTATAGTCGGGATTCTTTGCCGACGGCGTGTTGACCGGCGTTCAAGGTGAGCATGTTGGCGGCGTTCTCGGTGAGGATGATTAGCGCGATTTGGTGTTCACGCTGACGCTGTGATGCTCGCGGTGACGGTGTCGGCCGGCGGTGGTGTTCACGGTGCCGGCCGGGGATGGGCGAGCGGGATCGCCGGCCCGGCCGGATTGGTCCGGGCGATGTGGGCGGTTCAGGTCGGTGCGGCCAGAAGCCGGCCTTGGGTGTGCACGCCGATCAGCGTCCATAGGGGTTCGGTCAAGCCCAGCCGCTGGCGGGCCGCGCAGGCGGCGGCGGCCAGGACGATAAGCGCGTTGTGCAGCGGGTTGCTGGCGCGAGGCAGCTGGTTGAACGCGTCGGGGTCGAGCCGGATGAGGGCCTGGCTGCCGCGCTGCCATAGCCATTGCAGATGAACGCTGCGCGTGGCGCGGCGTATCCAGCGGCGCACGGTCGACGGCGAGCGGTCAAGCGCGGTGGCAATACGGCGATGTCCGTGGCCGCCGGCCTTGCCGGCCAGGGCGGCGCCAATCACTTCGGTGGTGTCGGCCAGACGTGGCTGCAGGGTGGCCGGCAGCAGAATCTGGGTGCTGGCGCAGCGGGTGCATCGTGCCCGCCTGGGGCGCACGTCGAGGGTCCGCGCGCCGAGGCTACGGACGCGCCGGCGGCGGCCGTATCCCCACCGTGTGAGGGCGCCGCCGCACCCGGGGTGCGGACAGCCGAGCTCGCCGGCGCCCAGGGCCTGCTCGGCCCACTCGACGGTGCGGACGACGATCATCGGGTGCTCGGGAGGACATGAAGCACCAAGATGGTCTACCACGATGCCAGTCGGGAAGGGGTCATCTCGTGTTGGCCGCCCCGGGCTGGAACCGTCACTGCGCCAGTCGATCCCCCGGCCACGAACATCCGGCGCCACGATGATCGCCGAAACGAACCCAGGCCACCGTAACCCCGGGAACAGGGGGCGTCGTCACCATGCCGCCGCTCAGATCCCGCCGAAGCATCCTCACCCTCAACGCCGGAACCCCACCCCCAGGTGGTCACCCTGAATGTCCGTCAACACGGCGCTTCTACAACCACGACGCCCGTCAACGGCGGAGGCACTTCGCGGGCGGCATCGATTCGCACGTACGACTGCGGTTGGTGCTGCTTTGTGCACCACACCGACACCAAGCGGGGATCCCCAATTCGATCTGCGAGTGGATATGCATAGTTGTCGAGGTCGGCTGCATCGAGCAGATTCCGCGTAGCGGGGAGCCCGACGTCCAGGCGTAGCCCCCAGGGGCCGCCGATCTGGGAGCCACCGAGGAGCGCTTCGGTGTCATCCAAATAGTCCCGCAGCCGAACTTGGCTGGGATCGCCGGCTTTGTTCCACGACGCCAGGCGAGGCTCGACCCTCAGCTGCAGGAAGTGGTTCTCAGGACGGGCATACCAGTGCACCGCTACAAGGTAACTCGGCGCACCGACATTGATTCACGTCCTCGAAATCAACGCTCGCAGCACCCTTTGCGTGACCCCAGCAACGGCAGCACCGGGCAGCGTCGATGCAGCGGCGCGTGGACGATCAGTTCAAATTGCGCCGCCAGCGCGCAGACCGATGGTTTCTTCGAGGCGCTCAGGCGTAACCGCTCATGGCTTTTCCACATTGGCCGTGCGATCCACCTGCACTGCATAACGGGGCGCCAATGCCTCCATTTGCTCGATGACCAGCTTGATCGCGGCCGGCTGTTTGTCCGGCGGGTACCTGTACTTGACCAGTAACCGCTTGATCGACGACCGCAGTTTGGCACGCACGTCGTCCCGCACCGTCCAGTCCGTTTTGGTGTCACGCTGCATTACAGCCACCAGTTCGCGGGCAATCTGCGCCAGCACCTCCTCGCCCTGGAATTCAACCGCAGATTCGTTGTCCGCGACCGCGTCGTAGAAGGCGAGCTCGTCATGTGACAGCGGCGGGGTGAACCGCTTGCCCCTGTCCCCCTCCGCGGCCACCTCCTTGGCCATTGCGATGAGTTCGGCGATGATCTCCGCCGAGGTGAGCTGCTGGTTGGTGTACTTGAGCATCAACTCCGAAACTCGTTCGGAGAAGGCGCGCTGACGCACCAGGTTGTTCCTCGTCGCCCCGCCCATCTCCTTGGTCAAAAGCGCGCGTAGTGCCTCGATGGCCAGGTGGGGGTTTTCCGACTGTTTGGCTTTGACTTCAAATTCCGGTGTCAGCTCGGACAGTGACGGCTTGCCGAGTCCCGCAGCCTCGTAGATATCGACGATCTCACCGCCTGCGGTCGATGCATCGACCAATCCCGAAAGCAGTCGCTTAATTTCCTCCGGAATCGGCTTGCCCTCAGCCTGGCGCTGCTGGGCATCGAACTTGCCCATCACCACTCGGACCTGTTCATAGAACTTCACGGTCTGCCGTAACCCGCCCAACGTCTCATTGCCCGCGCACAGCGACCACGCCCGCGCCAAATGGCGCGACAATCCGCGGAATTGATCGCCGAGCGTCGGTTCGCTCTGATTTCCCGGAGTGGTCGGCGCACGCAAGTAGACGGCCACACCGATCGCCGCCTTCAACCAGCCGACCAGCGGTACCTTGGACCGCCAGTCGTAGCCCGCGCACAACTCGTCGAGCCGCTCAACGAGTTTGCGGGTCTCGATGACCGCGGCGTCGATGTCCTTGCCGAGCGGCTTTTCGGCGCGGTCGGTCTCGGTGTATTCGGCCAGGGCGGCCGCGAGGTTGTCCACCAGCGGCGCGTAGGCGACCAGCAATCCCGAGGGCTTGCCACGGAACGTCCGATTGACCCGCGCGAGGGTCTGCATCAGTAGCGCACCCTTGAGCGGCCGGTCCAGGTACAGGGTGTGCAGCGGCGGCGCGTCAAAGCCGGTGAGCATCATGTCTTTGACGATGACGATTTGCAGTTCGTCGTCGGGGTCGCGCAGCCGCTTCTGGATGGTCTTGTTCTGGCCTTCCCTGCGGACGTGTTTCGCGATCAGCTCCGAGTCGTGCGCAGAACCGGAGTAGACGACTTTGATGACACCCTTGTCGACGGACTCGTGATGCCAGTCCGGGCGCAGCGTGACGATCTGCTCGTAGAGTCGCGCGCAGATCTCCCGTGTTGCGCCAACGATGAACGCCTTGCCGGTGCAGTCGATGAACGGCCGTATCGCTTCGGAACGGGCTTCCCAATGCGTGACGATGTCGTCGGCCAGCTTCGACAGGCGCTCGGGCGCGCCGTAGATGGCATTGATGACGGCGACCGACTTTTCGACCTGCGCACGTTCGACGTCGTCGAGACCAAGCGTTGCCTCTTTGGCGGCCTCATCCAGCTCATTCTCGCTGAAGCCCTCGGACCAACCCACTTTGGCTAAGCGCGGCTCGAAATAGACCGGCACCGTCGCGTTGTCGGCTACCGCACGGGTCAGGTCGTAGGTGTCGATGGTCGGGCCGAAGACCTCGCGGGTATTGCGGTCGACCTCGGAGATCGGTGTGCCGGTGAAGGCGATGAACACCGCGTTGGGCAGCGCGTCTCGGATGTGCCGGGCATAGCCGTCGATGTTGTCGTAATGGCTGCGGTGGGCCTCGTCGACGATGACGATGACGTTGCGCCTATCGGTCAATAGGGGGTGGTCGGCGCCGGACGCACGTTCTGCCTTGGTGAGGCCGAACTTCTGCAACGTGGTGAAGTAGATGCCGCCGGTGGTGCGGTTCGACAGCTCCTCGCGCAGCTGCGAACGCGTGGTCACTTTGACCGGGTTCTCAGCGAGCAGAGCTGAGCGATTGAACGTTTCATACAACTGAGAGTCAAGGTCGGTGCGGTCGGTCACGACGACGATAGTCGGATTCTTCAGCTTGGGGTATTGCGTGACCAGATGCGCGTAGAGTTCCATCTCCATGGACTTGCCCGAGCCCTGGGTGTGCCAGACCACGCCGGCCTTACCGTTGCTCTCGGCTGCCTGCACCGTCTGGCCAGCCGCCTTGGTGACGGCAAAATACTGGTGCGGCTTGGCGATTCGCTTGACCAACCCGTCCTCTTCATCGAACGCGGTGAAGTTGCGCAGCAGCTGCAAGAAGCGTTCGGTGTTGAATACACCGTCAATCAGAGTCTCTAACTCGATCGGCACGTCTAGATCGTCGGCGGACCGCCCGACCTCGACGAGCTTGCCGTCGTCGTCAACGTTCCACGGCGCGAAATGCTCCAGAGGAGTGAAGGGTGTGCCATAGCGGGCATTGATGCCGTCGCTGACTACCGCGACCACGGCGAACCGAAATGCCATGGGGAATTCACGCAAATAGGTCTGCAGCTGCGCGTGCGCAGCTGCGATGTCGGCGCGCTGCGCGCCGGCCTGCTTGAGTTCGAAGATCGCGACCGGCATCCCGTTGAGGTACAGCACCACGTCGAATCGCCGCTGCTTCTCGGTGGTACGGATCGTAACCTGTCGGACTGCAAGGAATTCGTTCTCTTCGGGCCGATGGCTGACTAGCCTGATAGTGGGGTTCTGCTCGATACCGTCGGAGTCGATGTAGGTGATGCCCCGGTAGCCCTCGACGAGGTAGCGATGCAACCGGAAGTTCTCGGTGATGGCGTCCTGGGATCGCGGCGCAATGATCTCTGCGCGCGCCTGGTCCAGGTATTCGCCAGGGACGTCCGGATTCAGCTCGCGCATCTTGACCAGCATGCGGTCGGGCAGCACGATGTCCGACCAGGACTCGCGGCCGCCGTCGGAGCCGGGAGCAATGTCGCTGCCCGACATGGCGGTCCACTCGTGCTCGGCCAATTCGTCGAGTACTTTATGTTCCCAGGCGGCCTCACCGAATTCGGTCATGGCTGTTCCTCATCGCTCCCGCCGTCCAGCTCGGCTTCGAGCTCTTCGACTGTGGGAAGGCTTGTTTCGAGCTCCGGCGGCAGGCTCGCGGTGATCGCGGTCTTCCATTCCGCGACACCAATCGGCGCGGTGTATCCGCGCAGTGCGTACTCGGCGACGACGTTGTTCTTTGTCTTGCACAACACCAGGCCGATGGTGGGCCTATCTTCAGGGTGACGAAGTAGGTCGTCGACGGCCGACATGTACATGCCGAGTTGGCCCAGATAGCTCGGGTCGAAGTCACCGACCTTAAGTTCGATCACGACGAAGCAACGCAGCCTCAGATGGTAGAAGAGCAGGTCGGCGTAGAAGTCGGCGTCACCGATCTCCAGGTGCACCTGACGGCCGACGAACGCGAAACCCTGCCCGAGTTCCAGCAGGAACTTTTCGACGTGGGCGGTTAGCGCCTGCTCCAGGTCACGTTCACGGCGAATGTCGGCGATGCCGACGAAGTCGAAAAGATACGGGTCGCGGGTGGCCTGCTGGGCGAGGTCTGAGTCAGGCGGCGGCATGGTGTCGGCGAAGTTGGTGACCGCGCGGCCAGCACGCTGGTGGAGTTGACCGTCGATGTGGTGGACCAGGACATTGCGGCTCCAACCCTGCTCAACGGCCACCCCGGCGTACCATAACCGCAGATCAGAGGTGCCGAGCTTCTCTACCAGCGTGATGTGGTGATACCACGGCAATTGTGCAAGCGGCGCTTGCACAATTGCATCCTCCGACCAGGCCGCCGCAAACGCCCGCATGTACTTGAGATTGCGCGGCGAGAATCCCTTGGTGTCCGGGAAGCGTTCGTTCAGGTCACAGGCGAGCCGGTCGATGACGCGAGCACCCCAACCTTCGGCATCCTGACGAGCCAAGATTTCCTTGCCGACGCCCCAGTACGTCGCGACCAGCTCCTGATTGGCCGCGGCGACTGCCCGATGGCGGCCAACCTGAACGCGGTTGGCGACTGCACTCAGCAGCTCTGGGTACCAGTCCGGGACGACGGCATTGGGTTGCGCCGCAGGGAACCTGGCCTGGTTCTCGCCGTGGTCAGTGTGCGCCATCATGATCCTCTGCCGACGGCCGAGCACCTGTTGGCGACGAGCTGCAACCTCGCGGGACGCACGCTTTGACTGACTCTGACACTGTCTATGTAGTGGCGAAGACTGTCTATGAGCAGGTCAGACACATTTCGACGCTGACGGAGTTCATCGCAGCCTCGCCGAGCATGGCAAGTCTCCATCACAGCACCTCCGACGCGACGGCCTCGGCGTCCTTAACGCGAAGCTTGCCGGACATCAGCAGCGGGAGAAGTTCGTCGCGGGCGCGAACAAGCCCCGCCGATTCTTGACGGCGCTCACTACATACGAGCCCAAGCTGGCTTACACCACTGGCCGACGTCGGATTCAACGCACGCACGTCCCGCACTTCAACACTCAGCAACTCGTGCGGTCTGATCCGTTGGTGGCTGCCCGAGGTTCCAGCAACCATTTGCTGTAGCCTGTCTGAAACCTCTGCTTGAGACAACGCCGCCCAGACCAACGACGTGGAAAGCGCTTGCGGAAGCAGTACTACGAACTCCGTGCTCGCCAAAGCCATTTCTTCCGGAAGTGTTCCGACATCCCAGATCCGGGGAATCCGAGGGTTCAGTTTCGAGAACAGCACGCACGGTTCGCTCAACATAAACTTGTTACTCTTGATCGCCTGGCTATTAACAACTTCAGGCTGCGCCCCACCATCAAAGGCCGGAAGGCTAAAATGCGCGACAATATTGTCGAATTGCTCAGGTCTAACGGACGTCGTTGTCTGCCGAGCAAGCGCAGACAGCGGTACGAATCTTCCGACTGATTGGACGATCCTTAACATAAGGTCACTAGCTGTCGCAATGATCCGCTCATTAGCGACGATCTTGTCGTCGAGGGCACCGAGCACGCCGCTGATCGCTCGTTGTTCCGCGATGTCCGGCAGCAACAACGTGAGTTTCTTTGCAGATTGCACATTAAAATGCTGTTGAACAGCTCCTACCAGCTGACCACCGATATGCGAATCGATCACGAAGTTGAGGTAGTAGCTTAGCCACCGAGAATCGACGTACGGACCTGGACGGGTAACGACAAGGTCCGAACAATTCGCGACGTGCATCCAATCGGGGATCACCGCACTAGTCCCAGGTTTCCCGGTGCGAACCGTTACAACGTCACCGGGCGCTAACGCTGACTTACGCAGCCTCCCATGAAAATCATGATCGATATACTTGACGTCGGAAAGGTCAATCCGGTGCGGTCGAACATTCTGCGAGCGTAGAAAAGGGACGCCGACACCGCGATACTGGTCCGCCATCAGCCCGACAAATCCAACTGTCACCTCGCGCGCCACTTCGCCCAATGACACCTCTCGCCATTTACCCACCAATCCGCTCCAGCTGCTCCCGAACCATCTTCTCCAACCGTGCCGACTCGTCAAACGCCGCAAGCAGTTCCGTTTTCAGCCGCTCAATCTTCTCGTCGATCGGCTCGCCGTCATCCGAAACCTCGGCCGCCCCGACATACCGCCCCGGCGTCAACGCGTAGTCAGCAGCCTTGATCTCCGCCGACGTCACCGACTTGCAGAATCCCGGAACATCTTCATAGGTAACGCCTTTTGCGGCAGCTGACGACGACCCACGCCAGGCATGGTAGGTGTCGCCGATCCGCACAATCTCGTCGTCACTCAGTGCCCGCTCGGCGCGATCCACCATGGAACCGAGCTCGCGTGCATCGATGAACAGCACTTGTCCGGACCTATCGATCGAACCCTGCTTGCCCGCAAGCTTGTCCTTGGCAAAGAACCACAGGCACACCGGAATTCCGGTGCTGCGGAACAGCTGCGTCGGCAGCGCGATCATGCAGGACACCAGGTCGGCCTCCACGATTTGGGCACGGATATTGCCCTCCCCGTTGGAGTTCGACGACATCGACCCGTTGGCCATCACCACCCCGGCCTTGCCGCCGGGCTTGAGCTTGGACAGGATGTGCTGAATCCAGGCGTAGTTGGCGTTGTTGGCCGGCGGCACCCCGAACCGCCACCGCGGGTCTTCCTCGTTGCGCGCCCAGTCCTTGATGTTGAAGGGCGGATTGGCCATCACGTAGTCCATCTGTACGTTGGCATGCTGATCACGCGCAAATGTGTCACCCCACCGGCTGCTGAGCCCACTGTGGTCGATGCCGTGGATGGCCAGGTTCATCTTGGCCATCCGCCAGGTTTCCTCGATGCTTTCCTGGCCGTAGATGGCAATGTCTTTCGTGTCGCCGTGGTGGTCGGCGATGAACCTTTCGGTCTGCACGAACATGCCGCCCGACCCACAGCAGGGGTCATACACGCGACCCTTGGTGGGCTCCAGCACCTCGACGATCACTTTCACCACACTGGGCGGGGTGAAGAACTCGCCGCCCCGCTTGCCTTCCGCGCGGGCGAAATTGCCAAGGAAGTACTCGTAAACCTCGCCCATTAGGTCTCGCGCTTTGTGTGCGCCCTGGCGGCTGAACCGCGCGCTGTTGAATAGGTCGATCAACTCGCCGAGGCGCCGCTGGTCGATATTGTCGCGGTTGTACAACCTCGGCAACGTACCGCCCAGCGTCGGGTTGGCCTTCATAACGGCATCCATCGCCTCATCGATGAGTTGACCGATGTTCTTGCCGAGCTCAGCGCCGACAGCGAGCTTGCCTTTCGCGTTCTCCGCCAGAAACTTCCACCGCGCGTTCGGCGGCACCACGAACACGTTGTAGCCGTGGTACTCCTCGGGGTCGTCAATCAGTTCCTCGATCTGATCGTCGTCCATGCCGTCGGCCGCCAGTTCGGCCCGGATTGCCTCACGGCGCTCGTCGAACGCATCCGAGACGTATTTGAGGAACACCAAACCCAGGATCACGTCCTTGTATTGACTGGCCGACAGCGACCCGCGCAGCTTGTCTGCCGCCTTCCACAGCGTGTCCTTGAGCTCCTTCATAGTCGACGGTGCTTGCGGTTCTTGTCTTTTCCGGGGCGCCATCACCTGCGTCCTTCCTATTTTTTCGTCCCGGCGAAGCCGGGCGTGACGTGTTCCACGTCAAGGGTCAGGGCGCCGGCGGCTACCCCGTTGATCAACGCTGTCTTCAAGTTGCGAGCGGCTGCGACGCGGCGGCTCGCTTGCTGTTCGTATTCATCAGCCTGGGCAAGCGCGGCCTCGAGACGGTCAGCTTCGGCGCGCGGCAGCACAGGAACCGTCCAGGTCGGCCATTCACTCCCGGGAAAAGCCGTTTCATTGATGAGCGTGGCGAGCACGAGCGGGCCGACCTCGGCGGACTCTTCGAGACGGAGGATCCTGGCCGGGCATGCCACCATGGCCCCGCCCACCGGGTCCACCCAGGCCCGCGGCTCTGGCTTCTCCACAAAAATCACGTCGCCAGGTTCGGTGCGCGCGGCCCGCGGGTATTTTGCCTCGGCATCAATGGGATCGAGCGCAAGCGTGCCAACCACGTACTCGGGAAGCACCCGCACCGTTCCCTCCGGCGAGCCATGCTTGATGTCGATACGTCGGCCCCGCTTCATGACGAGGCGCTTGCCAGATTGCAACTCCGCCAGGGAGCGGTGGGCGAGGTGCATTCGTCCCGGAGACTGGGCGACCAGCACATCCAGCAGCGGTAGCGGTGTCGTCGTCACCAGTGTTGCCCGGTGCACCCGGTCCAGGTGCTCACTTTCATCGTGCCCGCGCAGTCGTACTGCCCGCACTCCCCTGGGCACCACGGCCGCACCGGCGAGCACACTCGACAGCTCGATGCGTCGTGCGTACCGGAATGCGCGGTCGTCGGTCTGCTCCAACGCACCCGCGACATCGGCCGCGACATCTGTCAACTCGATGTGGTCGAAGGCACCGAGATCGGCAACCCAGGGCTGCTGCGCCTGCGCGCCGCCGACGCAAATCCACACGGCAAGGCTCTGCCGGTGCGCCTCGCGCCACAGTCCCCGCGGAAGACGCACCGCGGCGACGAGATTGTTGACACGAAGCGCATCCGCGCGACGGTTCTGCATGGGCCCGGCGAGCTCATCGGAGAGCGCGGCCGCGGAGCCGATGAGGATCGCCACGTCCCCCGGCGGCAGCTCGAGAACAGCATCATCGACACCGTCGAGGGTGTCCGCAACGGCACGACCAATTAAGGACAACGCCAAGACGCATTTGTCCACGACGTTTTCCCGGACGTGAATGCCACGAATGACCGCCCGGCGCCGTAGCGCTCGATCGTTCGATACGACCTCGAGCGCACACGCCTCGGCCACGTCGAGGGCCACCGCCGACCCCTCGGCGCGCAACACCACTCGATCCTGCTCGAGGTAGACGGCCGCGGCTTCAACCATGCAGCGCAATAGTTTCACCGCGTCCTCGGTGAGTTCCCGCAACTCCTCACGACGTTTGAGCCGTCCCGCCTCGATGCGCTGCAGCGCGTCGGCCGGGCCGTGCGACGCTTCCACCAAATCATCGACGTAACCCAACACGCCGCTCGACACCCGTAGTTCACGTATCTCGGCGGCCAGCACGGTGTCCTCGGGATCAAACTGGTCAGCCAGGCGGACCAAGTCGGCGTGCGATCTGCCAGCCAGGTCTTCGCCGGTGAGCACATGCCAGCACAGCAACGTCACCACGTCCTCGAGCGCCGCATCATCAGGCACCGAGATTGCAGGAGCGTCGTAGTCATATTCGACGTTCTTGCCCCGACCGGTGCGAGCCAGCCAACTCACCACTTCGTCGCGGGAGAAGCGCGCAATGCCGTCGACGGTATCTACCGGATCGGGGAATGGCATCGACACGCCGCGCACCATTGGACGTTTCCGCCACATGCTGACGACAGGTCGCTGTACCTTGGCAAGGTCAGCGACGTCTTGCAGCGTCAGCGTCGTCACGGGGCTTTCCTTTCGATCCCATCCGAACGTAGACCCCCGTCGTCATCTAAACAAGGCAATTTTCTGATAAGCGCCCTTATCAAGTAAACCTATTGCTTAGCCATTGCGTGGGGCACATTCTTCAATCAGCGCTTCCGCACCCCGCGGCAGCCCGACTCTCCCGAGGAAGCCATGCGAAAAGACAAGCCCCAAGCCCACTTCGACGACACCCTGACCGCCGTCGAGATCGAACGACTCACCGTGCAGGACAAGGACGTCGTGCGGGAAGCGCAGCGCTGGACCAGTGGCGAACGCGGACCTGTAGTCGACGATCCCGACGCCCTCACCGCTGCCGACCTCTCAGCGTTCACTGTCGAGGCGATCAAGATCGGCGCACACGCTCTCTCCGCCACCGGCCAGGCCCTGGAGTCGCGCCTGTTGGAGCACATGCTGATGGAACTCGGCGAGAAAGCGGCCGACTCGACCAACAAGGCGGCCGAGGTAACCGAGCGAGCGGTCAAGTCGGCATCCGAGACCGTAGGGAAAGCCGCTGCGGATGCCAAGAAGGCGATCACCGAAGCCGACGCCGCCAGCCGCAAGGAGTTCACCGAATCGGTCGCGGCAGCCAAGAAGGATCTCCACGCGGAGGTCCGCCGTATCTTTGGCGGCGAAAGCCCGGAGCTCTTGGAGCGCCTGCAGCCCGTCCTCGACAAATTCGGCACCGACCTCGACGCCAAGGTGAGGGCCGGCACCAGCGAGCTGCTCACCAAGGCGGCCAAGCAGTTCGACCCGAGTGATCCGACATCCCCGATGGCAAAGCATGCCGCCGACCTGGGCGCGCGCCAACAGAAGCTGACCGAGCAGATCGACAAGAACCACGCCGACGTCGTCCAAAAGGTCGACGAACTGATGACCGCGTTGAAAGTTCAAGACGCCAAGGCCTCGCTCGCCAAAGTGACTCCGATCAAGGGCGACACCTTCGAGAACCAAGTCAACGCGGTGCTTTCGGAGATCGCCGTCGGCCTCGGCGACGAGTTCACCGACACGCGCGCCCTCGTGGGCTCCGTGCCGCGATCGAAAAAGGGCGATGCGGTGCTGACCATCGACGGTGGTACGGCGCGCGTGGTGATCGAGATGACCGACTCGGCACGCGCAAGCTGGGCGGAGTACTTCGATGAGGCCGAGCGCAACCGCCTTGCCGGGGCAGCACTCGGTCTGGTACGGACCATCGAGCAGAACGGTGGCCAGTCCATCCGGGTACTCAGCGCCCGCCGTATCGTCCTCGCGTTCAATCCCGGGTCAGATGACCCTGATCTGGTGCGCACCGTCGTCATGTTGTTGCGGACGGCCACGATCACGGCGGCCACGCGCAGGGGCGCACAGCAAATCGCCACGGCGGAGGAGAAAATTACCGAAGCCATCGCGCAGCTGGAGAAGCTCGACGAAGTGAAGAAATCCGCCGGCTCGATTCAGAAAAGCGCTATCAAGATCGAAACCACCTGCAGCGGAATCACTTCCGGGATCCAGCGAATGCTGAGCGATGCCCTCGCCGCCTTGACCGACGCGAAGCCCGAACTGGAGGGGCAGTCGCCCGGCAGCGCAGCGCCGGATGCGGTGGCGTCGTAGGGCATCTACGCCTTCGCGTCGACCATGGCCACGGCGTCCTTCATCCGGGCATTTCCGGATATCCAGTAAGTCCACAGCCCGCCAGCGGTGTAGTACCACGATCAGCGGGCGGCCCGTTGGCGCCGCAAACGGGCTAGCGCCCCTGGCCGTTCGTACCGGAGGGGTGGCTCCGGCGCCGAAGTCGAGGTGGTCGCGCAACTCGACGGTTCCGGCCATCAGCTGACCCGCCTGGCAGCCGCACGGAGCTCTCCGGCCAGGTCACCGCGACGGCCGACGCTGAACCCGCCCAGCCCGAGCCAGGAGGCCATCGACTCCAGTTCCCCGGCCAGCGCCGCGGCCACCCGCGGCTTGGAAACGTCCGGTTCCCCGAACGCGCCGACGACGCGCAGGGTGCCGGCCGCCCGGTCGGCCTTCAGGTCGGCCCGCGCCACAAGTTGTCCGTCCAGCAGCAGCGGCCACACGTAGTAGCCGTACTTGCGTTGGCTCGCGGGCGTGTAGATCTCGACGCGGTAGTGGAAGCCGAACAGCCGCTCGACCCGGGGGCGGAAGAAGATCAACGGGTCGAACGGGCACAGCAGCGCGGTGCCCGTGTCGGAGCGCGGCACGGCCTGCCCGGATCGCAGGTACGCCGGCGCGGACCAGCCCTGCACCTGCACCCGTTCGACCTCCCCGGCGGCCAGCAGACCCGCCAGGGCGGGCTTGACCTGGGCTGCCGACAGGCGGAAGTAGTCGCGGATGTCGGCCTCGGTACCCACGCCGAGCGCGGTGGCGGCCCGCAGGGTGAGTTCCCGGAGCGCCTCCTCGTCGGCGACCTCGCGGGAGAGCACCTCGGCCGGCAACACCCTTTCCACCAGGTCGTAGTGGCGGGCGAAACCGACCCGGGTGGCGGTGGTTAACACACCGGAGGCGAACAGCGCCTCGGCGACCCACTTGGTGTCGCTGCGGTTCCACCAGGCGCCCTTCCTGGGCCGCGGTTCGGCGGCCAGGTGCACCTCGATCTGCCCGGCGGTGCTGGGGCCCAGTGCGGCGACGGCCGCGACGACGTCGTCGACCAGTTGCGGGTTGTCCTTGACGATGTGGGTGCGCCAACGGCCGTGGGAGTACTGACGCATCCGCCAGCGCAGCAGCGGCCAGTCCTCGACCGCCACGAGTGCGGCTTCGTGCGCCCAGTACTCGGCCAGCAGCCGCGACGAACGCGGGCCCCACGCGACGCGATCCAACAGGTCGCGGTCGTAGGGGCCGAGCCGGCTGAACACCGGCGCGTAGTGGGCGCGCACCGCCACCGACACCGAGTCCAGTTGCAGCACCTGGATGCGCGACATCAGCCGCTTCAGCTGCGCGGCGGTGATCTTGCCCGTCGAGCCGGCACCGCTAAATCCTTGAGCCGCAACGGCCGTCCGCCGGGCTTGCGCTGCGGTCAGCCTTCGGCTCGGGATCGGCACGGCGCCGAGAATACCGCCCCGTCCGGCCGCTTCCGGGCCGCCGCGGGCCTACCCGGTGCCGACTTTCTGCTCCGCGGCCGCCTCGCCGTTCGTTTCCGGTCGCGGGGCCGCCGCATCCTTGCGCTCCCGATACGCCGACTCGAGCGCGTCGGGCACCTCCTCGAGGTCGCGGTAGACGGCCATCAGCTGCTCGAGGACCTCGATCCGTTGCCGGCTCGCCTCGTCCACCGCGCGGCGGGCCTGCTCGCGGTAGTGATCGGCCTCCTGCTTGGCGTCGGCGAGGAGTTGCTCGCGCTCCCGCTGGGCGTCCTGTAACGCCTCGTCGATCGCCGCCTGGGTCTCGGCGCGCATGCCGGCCAGTTCCGCGTCGAGCGCGTCCTTGGTTTCGGCGTACTCGGCTTCCAGGGTCTTCAACTGTCCGGCCATCTCGCTCAACAGCACTTCGTGCTTGCGCTGCTCCTCCTCGGCCTCGGCCCGGGCCGCCGCGATCAGCGCCTCCGCCTCGGTGCTCGCCTCGGCCCGCATCTCGGAAACCTCGTCGACCGCGCGCCGCAGCATATTGGCCATGCGCTGTTGCATCGCATGCGGCGCCGGTGAGTTGTCCGTGAGGACGGCGACCTCGTTGCGCAGCGCGGCGACCTCCTCGCCGGATTCCTCCAGCCTGGCCCGCAGGCTCTCGACGTCGTCGAGCAGCAGCTGCTGTTTGGTCGTCAACACCTCGACGCAGGCGTCGACGGCCGCCGGATCGTAGCCCCTGAACCTGCGCGAGAACGTCTTTGCGGGTTCGGTTATCACTGCTGATCCCCCCTCCTGGGAACGCCTGGATAGACCCGATGGAACCGACCCCCCGAGGTCGAGTATGTCAGGTCGTGCCGCCGGCGCGGTCACGAGCGCTCACGCCCGACGGTAGCTGTGAAACCGGTACCGCAGCCCGGACCGGCTCACCCGCCACTCCTCCGTCTCGCCGCACCAGGTGGCGTCGAGCACCGGGGCCACCGCGTCGTCGTCGGCGCGCGGCAGGTCGATGTCGACCTCGGTGACCTCGCAGCGGGTGGCGCGCGGCAGCGCGAGCAGGTAGATCTGCCCGCCACCGATGACCCAGGTCTCGGGCTCGGTCCCGCAACCGGCCAAAGCCTCCTCCAGCGAAGCCGCCACCTCGGCCCCGTCGGCCGTGAAGCCGGCCCGGCGGGACAGGACGACGTTCCTCCGGCCCGGCAGCGGCCGGACGCCGGCCGGCAACGACTCCCACGTGCGCCGACCCATCACCACGGTGTGTCCCATGGTCAGCTGTTTGAATCGGGTCAGGTCTTCGGGCACCCGCCACGGGATGTCGCCGCCGCGCCCGATCACACCGGACGTCGACTGCGCCCAGACCAGGCCGACCGTCATACGGCGACGGGCGCCTTGATCGCCGGGTGGGGATCGTAATTGCGCACGACAACGTCCCCGTAGGCGTAATCGAAGATCGAATCACGCTGCGCCAGAACCAGTTCCGGGTATGGACGGGGCTCGCGGGTCAGCTGGAGCCGCACCTGCTCGACGTGGTTGTCATAGATGTGGCAGTCACCGCCCGTCCACACGAACTCGCCGACGGACAGGCCGGCCTGGGCGGCCATCATGTGGGTGAGCAACGCGTAGCTGGCGATGTTGAACGGCACGCCGAGGAACAGGTCGGCGCTGCGCTGGTAGAGCTGGCAGCTCAGCCGCCCGCCGGCGACGTAGAACTGGAAGAACGCGTGACACGGCGGCAGCGCCATCCGCGGGATGTCGCCGACGTTCCAGGCCGACACGATGATCCGCCGGGAGTCCGGGTCGGTGCGCAGCAAGTCCAGCGCGGCGCTGATCTGGTCGATGTGCTCGCCGGACGGCGTGGGCCACGAGCGCCACTGCACGCCGTAGACCGGACCGAGATCGCCTGCGCCGTCGGCCCATTCGTCCCAGATGGTGACCCCGTGCTCCTGCAGCCAGCCGACGTTGGAGTCGCCGCGCAGGAACCACAGCAGTTCGTAGACCACCGACTTGAAGTGCACCTTCTTGGTGGTCAGCAGCGGGAATCCGGCCGACAGGTCGTAGCGCAACTGCTGGCCGAACAGACTGCGGGTGCCGGTGCCGGTGCGATCGGATTTGGCCGCGCCCCGCTCGAGCACCAGGCGCAGCAGGTCCTCGTAGGGCGTCGGTATCGGCACGCGGTCAGCTTAGCCGGTCGACGCCGACAAACCCCGCGGCGAGCGCGGGGAGTACAACGAAAACCATGCCGAAAATCACCGACACCATCACGACCGCCGACGGCGTCTGCGCCGTCAAGCTCTTCACCCCCGAGGGGGACGGCCCGTGGCCGGGCGTGGTCATGTACACCGACGCCGGCGGGGTGCGCGACACCTTCGACGGGATGGCCGCCAAGCTGGCCGGATACGGCTACGCCGTGCTGCTCCCCGACGTGTACTACCGCAGCGGCGACTGGGCCCCGTTCGACATGGCCACCGTGTTCGCCGATGCGACGGAGCGCCGACGGTTGTTCTCGATGATCGGCAGCGTCACCCCGGAAAAGACGGCCGACGACGCCGGCGCCTTCTTCGACTACCTGGCGGGCCGCCCCGAGGTGTCCGGCGACCGATTCGGCGTGTGCGGCTACTGCATGGGCGGGCGTACCTCGGTGATCGTGGCGGGCCGCCTTCCCGAGCGTGTCGCGGCCGCGGCGTCGTTCCACGGCGGCGGCCTGGTCACCGACACGGCGGACAGCCCGCACCTGTCGGCCGACCGGATGCGGGCCACGGTGTACGTCGGCGCGGCCGAGAACGACGCGTCCTTCACGCCCGGTCATGCCGAACAGCTCGACAAGGCGCTGACGGCGGCAGGTGTGCCGCACACGATCGAGTTCTACCCGGCGGCGCACGGCTTCGCGGTCCCGGACAACCCCCCGTACGACGCCGGCGCCGACGAGCGGCATTGGGCGGCGATGGCGGACCTCTTCGGCTCGGCACTGGGGCGAAGGTAACGCACCCGTGTGGCGGACCCGACACCCGCAACGTCCCGAATTTGTAGGTTTCTCACTGATTAAGTTGGCGCCCGGTGGGTACTTGATCCGTCGTGGCCGGGGGGTGACGATGCTGAGCTGAGCGATGCAGTTTTGATCGAGGATCGCGAGTTCAAAGTTTGCCGAGTGGGAAGCTGATTTCGCACGTCTTCGATGGAAGCTGCTCCTGGCAAACGATCGCCGCCGTCAATAACAGGCAGTTTTAATTGCCTGTTAACCCGAACTTTTCGGGAACTGGCTAAGATTGACAATCACAAATGGACGTACGCGTGGGCATGACCTAGCATTTGCTGTCGTCAGCATCAGCGCGTTGCGGGCTCCACCGCGTGGGGGGTGGGGCGGAATAGATCACCCGGGGGGGTATCCGTGGTTTTGAGCCAGTCCACAGCTGTCGACAGTCGTGGTGTCGAGCGCAGACGCCCGACACCACCTGACCAACTGCCCATCGAGGCACTGCACGAAATGCCCGCGCTAATCGCCCTGGAGCGGCTGCCCATGCCCGCCCTCGCGGTCGACGGCGTCGGAACCATATTGTTCGTCAACAACTCGTTCTGCGACATGGTCGGCTACGCCTACGACGAACTCTTGTCGATGACATTCGACGACATCTTCTACGGCCTACCGTCCGACGACGGCTGGGTGCCGCGCAAGCGAACCGACACCGATCGGCTGATCGGGTTGCGCCACAAGGACGGTCACTCCGTGTGGGCGAACATGAGCGAGTCGGCCATGCGCCGCTGCGACGACACCGTCACCCTGAACATCTTCCACGACCGCACCGAGGAGCTCTGGGTCAACAGCGGGGCCATGGACCACTGGGTCAGCCGCCGGAAGGCAGATCAACCAGTTCGGCCAGGCGGGCCCGGTGACGGTAGGTGGTGCCTAGCGCCAGTTGATCGCTCTTGGCCCGCTTGAGATACAGGTGCGCCGGATACTCCCAGGTCATGCCGATGCCTCCGTGCAACTGCACGCACTCCTCGGCGGCGTGGACGGCGATTCCGCTGCAGTACGCCTGGGCGATCGCCGCGGCGATGTCGGCGTCCTCGTCGCCGCGGGCGCAGGTGTCGGCGGCGTAGCGGGCGGCGGCCGTGGCGGATCCGACCTCGAACCACAGGTCGGCCAGCCGATGCTTGATGGCCTGGTAGGAGCCGATCGCGCGGCCGAACTGCTTGCGCTGCTTGGCATAGCCCAGCGTGGTGTCGAAGCACCACTGCGCGACCCCGAGTTGTTCGGAGGCCAGCAGCGCCGCGGCGGTCCGGAGCGCCTCGGTCACAGCCGAACCCGCCGGCCCGACGGGCGCTGAGGCGGCGCCCGAAAAGCGCACGTCCGCAAGGGGTCTGGTCATGTCCAGGGCCACCAGCGGTGACACCTCGACACCCGGCGCGGCGCGTGCGACCGTGTGCAGCTCGAGTCCGTTCCGGCCCGCGACCGGCACCACCAGCACGTCGGCCTCACCGGCACCGGCGACGCTGGTGACCGACCCGGTCAGGCCGTCGGCGCCGGTGCTCACGCCGGTGACCGGATCACCCGGCGCGGTGGACAGCGGTACCGCCAGCGCGGCGGTGAGCTCCCCCCGCGCCAGCGCGGGCACGGTGTCGTCGTCGCCGGCACGCAGCAGCGCGACGGTGGCCAGGACCGCGCTGGACAGGTACGGCACCGGCGCGACGGCCCGGCCGATCTCCTCCATGACGACCGCGGCCTCGCGGGCGCTCGCGCCGGCGCCGCCGAGGGCCTCGGGCACCAGCAGTCCGGCCACGCCCAGGTCGGCGGCCAGCGTCCGCCACAGCGCCGAGAAGTCCTGCGGGTCTGGATCGTAGGCGCGGGCCACCGACTCGGGTGGGCAGCGGTCGGCGAACAGCTGGCGCACGCTGTCGCGCAGGGCTTCCTCGGTGTCGGAGTACAGCAAATCGCCGATGCTCATCGAGGGATGTCCTTCCAGGCGACGTCCTTGTCGACGCGGTGTTCGCCGGGCAGGCCCAGGATTCGCTCGGCGACGGTGTTGCGCAGGATCTCCGAGGTGCCGCCCTCGATCGAGTTGCCGCGGGCCCGCAGGTAGCGGTAGCCGGGCTCGCGCCCGACGAGGTCGACGACTTCGGTTCTGCGCATGGTCCAGTCGTCGTAGCGCAGCCCGGCCTCGGCGTGCAGCTCGATGTCGAAACCCGAGATGGCCTGCGCGAGGCGGGCGAACGCGATCTTCATGCCGGCGCCCTCGGGTCCGGGCTGACCGGCCTGGGCCTGTTGTCCCAGCCGCTCACCGGCCAGCCGGAGCACTTCGGCGTCGACCCACAGCCGCATCAGCTCGTCGTGCATGGCCGGGTCGCGCAGCCCCGGCTCGTCGCGCCAGGCCGCGGTGACCTTGCCGATGATCCCGCCCTCCCGCGGCACGCCGGGGCGCGAACCGATCGCCACCCGTTCGTTGTTGAGCGTGGTGGTCGCGACCTTCCAGCCCGCGCCCTCCGGGCCGAGCCGGTTGGCGTCGGGCACCCGCACGTCGGTGAGGAACACCTCGTTGAACTCCGCCTCGCCGGTGATCTGGCGCAGCGGGCGGACCTCGACACCGGGCTGGGTCATGTCGCACAGGAAGTACGTCAGGCCGGCGTGTTTGGGCACCGTCGGGTCGGTGCGGGCGACCAGGATGGCCATCTGCGCGTGCTGGGCCATCGACGTCCACACCTTTTGCCCGTTGACGATCCACTCGTCACCGTCGCGGACCGCCCGGGTGGCCACCCCGGCCAGGTCCGACCCGGCACCGGGCTCGCTGAACAGCTGGCAGTAGACCTGCTCCCCGGTGAACAACGGCCGCAGGAACTTCCGTTTCTGCTCGTCGGTGCCGAACGCCGCGATGGTCGGGGCCGCCATGCCCATCCCGATGAAGTTCTTCGGTGTCCCCCCGACCGGCGCGCCGGCGGCGGCCAGCCGGGCGTCGACCCGTTGCTGGGCGCTGCGCGGCAGGCCCAGCCCGCCGAAACCCTCCGGCAGGTGCACCCACGCCAGGCCGGCGTCGTACTGCGCGCCGAGGAATTCCCGCGGGGCGGTGGTCGCCGGGTCGTGGCCGTCGAGCAGCGCCTGTACGCGTGCGTCCAGGTCTGCGGTGTTCACCGCCCGCCACCCGGGTGTGCCTGGAAGCCCGCGGCGTTGCCGAGCACCTGACCACCGTCGATGACCATCACCTCGCCGGTGATCCAGCTCGCGGCGTCGGAGACCAGGAAGGCGACCGCGTTGGCCACGTCGACCGGTTCGCCGATCCGGCCCAGGGCCGTCGACGACGCCAGCGGGTCCTCGTTGTCCTTCCACAGCGCCTCGGCCAGCCGGGTGCGCACCACCCCGGGGCAGATCGCGTTGACCCGCACCCGCGGCGAGAGTTCCAGTGCCAGTTGCTTGGTGACGTGGATGAGAGCCGCCTTGGTGGCGTTGTACATGCCCATGCCCGGCGACTGGTGCAGGCCGCCGATGGAGGCGGTGTTGACGACCGCGCCGCCGTGCTCACCCATCCAGGACTTCACGGCCAGCGACGTCCACAGCAACGGGGCCCACAGGTTGACGTCGAAGATCTTGGCGAAGCGGGCGTGATCCTGATCGATCAACGGACCGAAGGCCGGGTTCGTCCCCGCGTTGTTGACCAGGATGTCGACGCTGCCGAAGCGCTCCATGGCCAGGTCCACGCAGCGCCGGGCGGCGTCCTCGTCGACCGCGTGGGCGCCCACACCCAGGGCCCGCGCCCCACCTGCGCCGCGGCCTCCTCGGCCGCCTCCTGCTTGCGGGCGGTCAGCACCACGTTGGCGCCCGCTTCGGCCAGTTGTTGGGCGATGGCCAGCCCGATGCCCCGGGATGCGCCGGTGATGATCGCGGTGCGGCCGGTCAGGTCCGGGGAGCTCATTTCGCAGTGCCTTCTGTCATCCGCCGCACCGGGGCAGGTTTTGTACACGTGTCAATGTGGTAACCAATGCGCATGTCAGCGAAATTAGCCCTCATCAAACCACTGGTGGTGGCCGGGGCTGTTGCAGCGACGGTCACCGCCACCCCCACGGCAGCGGCCGAGGTTTTCGCGACCGCCCCCGCGCCGATCACCGCATCATCCACACACGTTGCCTTCCAAGACAGTCCGGGCGGCGGAGGATGCGACAACAACGGCAACTGCGGCTGGGGAGGCCAGAACGGCGGTCCCGGCGGCGGTCCGGGCGGCCACGGTTGCGTCCCGGGCGTCGGTTGCGGCTCCGGCGGCCAGTTCGCCGGGCCCGGTGGCGTACCGGGCGGGGTCGGATGCCTGCCGGGTGTCGGTTGCGGCTCGGGCCACGGCTGACCCGCCCGCCCCTCAGGCTCCTGCCAGCCGGGTGATCCAGGCGCGCGAGTCCGCGGGGTCGATCACGTCGTCCAGCTCGAAGGTGGTGGCCGACCGCAGCGCCTTGCCGTGCTGGTAGGCCGCCTCGACCAAACGGTCGAACAGTTGCTGCCGTTCGTCGGGATCCGCCTCGGCGAGTTCCTTGCGGAAGCCAAGCCGCACAGCACCTTCCAGGCCCATGCCGCCGATCTCCCCGGTGGGCCAGGCGACGGTGAACTGCGGCGCGCGGAACGAACCGCCGGCCATCGCCATGGCGCCCAGGCCGTACCCCTTGCGCAGGATGATCATTCCGACCGGCACCGTCAGCCCCGCCCCGACGATGAACATCCGGCCGAACCGCCGCACGGTGGCCTCCTTCTCCGCGTCCGGCCCCACCATGAACCCCGGGGTGTCGCAGAGCGAGATCACCGGCAGCCGGAACGACTCGCACAGGCCCAGGAAGTCACCGGCCTTGTCCGCGGCCTCCGCGTCGATCGCCCCGCCCAGGTGATGGCTGCTGTTGGCGATCAGCCCGTAGGCCGCCCCCTCGACGCGAACCAGGGCGGTCACGACCCCGACACCGTGGTCGGGCCGTAGCTCCAGGATCGAGCCGACGTCGACGATCGACTCGATCGCCCGACGAATATCGTAGGCGCGCAATCGGTTCTGCGGCACCACGTGCCGGGCCAGCCGCGGGTCCGGTGCCTCCCAGTCCCGCAGCGCGCCCTGGAAGTAGGACAGGTAGCGCTTGGCCAGCGCCACCGCGTGCGCCTCGTCGCGGGCGACCAGGTCCACCACGCCGTTGTGCCGCTGCACCTCGATCGGGCCGATCGCCTCCGGGGGGTACACGCCGAGCCCGCCGCCCTCGATCATGGCCGGCCCGCCCATCCCGATGTTGGCGTCGGGGGTCGCGATGATCACGTCGCACACCCCGGCCAGCGCGGCGTTGCCGGCAAAGCAGCGGCCGGACACGACCGACACCAGCGGCACCCGGCCGCGCAGGCCGGCCAGCATCCGGAAGGTGGGCACGTCCAGCCCGGCGGCGCCGCCCACGTCGGTGTCCCCCGGCCGCCCGCCACCCCCCTCGGCGAACAGCACCACCGGAACGCGTCTGCGTGCCGCCAGGTCGAAGACCCGGTCGGTCTTGGCGTGGTTGCGCATGCCCTGGGTTCCGGCCAGCACGGTGTAGTCGTAGGAGACCACGACGGCCTCGGCGGCGGCCCGCCCGAACCGTTCGGCGCCGATGGTGGCCAGGCCGGCGACCAGGCCGTCGGCCGGGGTGTTGGCGATCAGGTCCTCCTCGGAGCGCCGGCTGCGCTGCGCGGCGATGGCCAGCGCGCCGTACTCGACGAAACTGCCGGCGTCGACCAGGTCGGCGATGTTCTCCCGGGCGGTGCGCCGGCCCTGCTTGTGCCGCTTGGCGACCGCGGCCTCCCGTCCCTCGTCCAGGGTGCGCCGGTGCCGCTGCCGGACCTCGTCGAGGTCGGCCCGCTGCCGATCGAGATCGACCGCGGCAGGATCTGATCCGTTGTCGGTGCGGGGACCCGTGCGGGCGAACACCAGCAGCGGGTCGCCGGTCCCCACGATCTGCCCGGGGACCACCAGGACCCGGACCGTCCGCAGCGCGCCGGGCGCGGTGAGCACGTGCTGCATCTTCATCGCCTCGAGGACCACCAGTTGGTCACCGGGCCCGAACTCGGCGTCCTCGGTCGGCACCTCGACCACGGTGCCGGCCAGGTGGGCGCGCAGCGGTTCCTCCCCCGGGTACAGCTCGACCTCGGCGGCACGCGCCTCGCCCTCCCGCGACAGCGCCACGGCCGCCAGCCCGGGGAGTTTCTCGTCGAGAAAGTCCGTGGTCACCCAGCCGGATTGAAGTTCCTCCTGCGCCAACAGTTCTCGCAGCAACCCGAGGTTCGTGCGGATGCCCTCGACGGCGAACTCGCCCAAGGCGGTCCGCACCTTGCGCACCGCGGCCGGAAACGACGGCCCGCGCACGTGGGCGACGACCTTGGCCAGCAGCGAGTCGTAGTGGGGGGCGGCGGCCAACCCCGGCCGGCCGTAGGTGTCGACGCGCACGCCGGGCCCGCTGGGCGGCGTGAACGCCGTCAGGGTGCCCGCCGCGGGCACGACGGAGCCGTCGGGGGCGAAGGTCTCCATGTTGACCCGGGCCTGGATCGCGATGCCCCGGCGCGCCGCGGGCTCGCCGATGATCTCGGTGCCGTCGGAGGCGATCCCGGCCGGGAGCCCCAGCTCATAGAACGGCGCGCCACCGGCGATGGCCAGCTGCACGGCGACGAGGTCGATCCCCGTCGTCTCCTCGGTCACCGTGTGCTCCACCTGAATCCGCGGGTTGACCTCCAGGAAGACGAACTGCTCACCGGAGACCAGGAATTCGACGGTGGCCAGCCCGCGCAGGCCGACCCGGGCGCACAGCCGGGCCGCGGCCTGATGCAGGCTGCGGCGCAGCGCGTCGGACAGTCCTTGGGCGGGGGCGATCTCGATCAGCTTCTGGTGGCGCCGCTGCAGGCTGCAGTCGCGGTCGCCGAGCGCGAGCGCGTGCGTCTGGTGGCCGGCCGGCGCGGCGACGACCTGCACCTCGACGTGGCGGGCCGCGCCGAGCACGGCCTCGGCGAACAGCCCCGGATCGCCGAAGCCACGCTGCGCCTCGGCGGCACACTGCCGGCAGGCGGCCTCAATCTGGTCGGCGGCGGTCACCTTCCGCATCCCGCGGCCGCCGCCGCCGGCCAGCGCCTTGATCATGACGGCGCCGCCGTGCGCCGCGAAGAAGGCGGCGATGTCGGCGACGCCGCTCGGCCCCTCGGTGGCCGGCAGCACCGGCACGCCGGCGGCGACGGCGGCGGCACGGGCCGAGGACTTGTTGCCCACCAACTCGAGCGCGGCGGCGTCGGGACCCACGAACGTGAGCCCGGCCGCGGCGCAGGCGCGCGCGAATTCCGCGTTCTCGCTGAGAAACCCGTACCCGGGATGGACGAGTCCGGCGCCGGACTTGTCGGCCGCCGCGAGGATGGCCTGCTGGTCGAGGTAGGCCGCGGGCCCGGCGCCGGGCAGGCCGATCGCCTCGTCGGCCGCGTGCACGTGCGGGCCGGCGGCGTCGTCCTCGGCGTACACCGCGACCGTCGTCATACCCAGTTCGGTTGCGGTGCGGACGATCCGGAGTGCGATCTCGCCGCGGTTGGCGATCAGCAGGGTCGCGCTCACCGCCACGGTTCACCCCACCGCACCCGCTCGCGCAGCCTGCCCTTGAGCAGCTTGCCACCGGCGTTGCGCGGCAACGCGCTGTCGACGACGGTGACGTACTGGGGAACCTTGTAGTCGGCGAGTTGTTCGCGGCAGTGGTCGATCACGGCGGCCACGTCGACGGTGTCCGGGCCACCGAACAGCACGGCACCGACCTTCTCCCCCATGACGTCGTCGGGAACCGCCAGCACGCAGGCGTCCGCGACGCTGGGCGCGGACAGCAGCACGGCTTCGACCTCGACGCTCGAGACGTTCTCCCCGCCCCGGTTGATGATGTCCTTGAGCCGGTCGACGATGTGCACCCGGCCGGCGTCGTCGACGCGCACCACGTCGCCGGTGTGCAGCCAGCCGTCCACGATCGTGGTCGAGGTGGCCTCCGGGCGGTTCCAGTAGGAGCCGGTCACGTTGGCCCCGCGTGCCACCAACTCACCCGTCATCGGGTCGTCACCGGCGGCGACCACCCCGAGATCCACCGAGGGCACCGCGTAGCCGACCGAGTCGGCGTGCTCGACGGCGTCGGCGTCGGGCAGCACGGTCATCAGCGAGGCCGTCTCGGTCATGCCGTAGCCGTTGAACACCGTGGCGTGCGGGAACCCGTTCTGCACCGACCGCACCAGCGACGGCGCGATCGGCGCGCCGCCGTAGCCCGCCCACCGGACCGCGGAAACGTCCGCCGCGCCGAAGTTGCTGTGCCGCAACAACAGCGAGTAGATGGCGGGCACGGTCACCAGGAAGGAGATCCGCTCCGCGGACAGGGCGGCGAGGAACCCGTCGAGGTCGAGGGCGGGCATGATCACCGCCGCCCCGCCGACGCGGGCGGCCACCAAAAGCTGCGAGTTGCAACCGGTCACGTGGAACAGCGGCACCGAGATGAGCGTGCGCAGCGCCTCGCCCAGATCGGCCGGCTCGCCCATGCTGCGCAGCATGTTCTCGGTGTTGGTGAGGAAGGCCTCGTGCGTGGTGGGCACCCCCTTGGGGTGATCGGTGGTGCCCGACGTGTAGAACAGGGCGGCGGTGTCGGTGTGCCGCAGCTGGTGCGTCACATACGGCTCGCCGTCGGGGAGCGGCGTCTGCGGCGCCAGCTCCATCCGCGCACCCGAGTCGGACAGCACGAACGCGACCTCGGGTGGCGCCGAGCGCGTATTGACCGGCACCGCAACGCCACCGGCCATCACGGTGCCCCAGAACGCCAGCACCCAGTCGATCCCGGCGGCGTAGCGCACCGCGACGCGGTCCCCGGGTTGCAGACCGTCGGCGTGCAGCCCGCCGGCGACGCGCGCGGCACGGCGCCACAACTGCCGGTAGGTCAGCCGGTCGCCGCCCAGTTCGACCACCGCCTCGCTGTTGGGGCGGTTGTCGACCTGCTCGGCGAGCATGTCGAGCAGCGTGGCGGGCAGGCGGTCGTAGCGCGGGATGCCGTCGGCGCCGCTGGAGACGCCCGTCGTCGCGAACGGGTTGTGAGTGCGGGGAATCTCGGTCACTGCAGGCATGCCCGCTCCTTAATATCCGCCTCGCCTATCGTGATAGCGGTGACGATCGAGGATTCCGCCATCATGCCCGAGGCGTTCTTCACTGTCGACGGCGACTCCTACCTGCCGGGCGCGCTGACGCGCGGGCCGTGGGGCGGCGCCATGGGCGGTCAGGTCGTCGGCGGCCTGCTGGGCTGGGGCATCGAGCAGTCCGGTATCGACCCGGACCTGCAGCCCGCCCGCCTCACCGTCGACCTGTTGCGCCCGGTTCTGCTCGAGCCGGTGCGGATCGAGGTCGCGGTGCAGCGGGAGGGCCGGCGCATCAGGCTCGTCGACGCCGCCCTGATCCAGAACGGCCGGCAGGTGGCCCGCGCCAGTGCGCTGTTCCTGCGACGAGGCGAGCATCCCGAGGGCGAGGTCTGGTCCGCCCCGGTGGGGATACCCCCGATTCCGGCGGGTTCCGACGGCCATCCGCCGGGCATGCCGTTTCTCATCTGGCGCTACGGGGCCACCGCAGCGGGCACTCCCGGCCTCGCCGCCGGCGAGTGGGAGCAGGCGCACTCCCAGAAGTTCGTGTGGACCAGGCTGATTCGCCCGATGGTGCAGGGCCACCCGCTCACGGCCTTCACCCGGCTGGCGTTCGTCGGTGACTTCACCAGCTCGCTGACCCATTGGGGCACCGGCGGATTGCGCTACATCAACGCCGACTACACCGTCACCGCCAGCCGGCTGCCCGACGGCGAGTACCTCGGCCTGGCGGCGGCGAGCCATTTCGGCGCCGCCGGCGTGGCGACCGGCAGTGCGACGCTGTTCGACCGGCACGGTCCCCTCGGGACCAGTTGCGCGCTGGCTTTGGCCCAACCCGCCGACGCGTTCCAGCCGCCTCATCCCATCAGCTGAGCGGCCACCGTCGCCCCGAGATTCCAGCACGATTCCAGGTCGTCCTTACTCGGCTTGCCCGAAACCACCACGGTGTCGGCCGCTTTCACCCAACCCAGCCCGGTGGTGATGGCGGCGACGCCCCGCTCGGCGCCCTCGGTGCCCTCGTTGCCGTGCAGGTACAGGCCGAACGGGCGCCCGCGGGTGGCGTCGAGGCAGGGGTAGTAGCACACGTCGAAGGCGTGCTTGAGGGCACCACTCATGTAACCCAGGTTGGCCGGGGTCCCCAGCACGTAACCGTCCGCTTGCAGCATGTCGGCCGGGGAGAGGGTCAGGGCGGCGCGACGGATGACCTCCACTCCCTCGATCTCGGGATCGGTGGCGCCCGACAGCACCGCCTCGAACATCGCCTGCGTGTGCGGCGACGGCGTGTGGTGCACGATCAGCAGCGTTTTCGTCATGGGCGGCCCTGCATTTCGACGGCCGTCCTCATGGCCTCCCGCGCCCGCCGGCGATCCCCCGCGTAGTCGTAGGCCCGGGCCAGCCGGTACCACCGTCGCCAGTCGTCGGGGGCGCTTTCCACCTCGGTGCGCACGCTGGCGAACAAGGCGTCGGCCGCGCCCCGCTCGATCCGGCCCGACGCGCGTCGCGGCAGGCCGCAGGTGTCGAGCTCCATGCCCTCGTCGGCGATCAGGCGGGCCAGCCTCTGGTGGGCGAATCCCGCGCGCAGCGTGGCGATCATCGCCCACAGCCCGATGGCCGGCATGATCAGCAGCGCCACGCCCAGCCCCGCCGCGGCGGGGCGGCCGGAGCCGATCATCGCGACGGCCTCGCGCCCCAGGAGCACGAAATACACCAGCATGGCCGCGCACATGAAGCCGATCAGCAGCTGGATGCGCCGGGTGGCGTTCATTGCAGGTCGAGCAGGGGCTCGAGGCCCACCGTGAGGCCGGCGTGTTCGGGGATGCGCCGCACCGCCAGCAACACGCCCGGCACGAACGACGTCCGGTCCAGGCTGTCGTGACGGATGGTCAGCGTCTCCCCGGTGGTGCCGAACAGCACCTCCTGGTGGGCGACCAGCCCGGCCAGCCGCACCGAGTGCACCGGGATGCCGTCGACGTCGGCCCCACGCGCCCCGGGCAGGCCGGTGCTGGTGGCATCGGGGTTGGGCGGCAAGCCTTTTCGCGCCTCGGCGATCAGCTTGGCGGTGCGGGCCGCGGTGCCCGACGGGGCGTCGGCCTTGTGCGGGTGATGCAGCTCGATGACCTCGGCCGAGTCGAAGAACCGCGCCGCCTGCCTGGCGAAGTGCATCGACAGCACCGCCCCGATCGCGAAGTTCGGGGCGATGAGGACGTTCGTGGTGGTCCCGGCCAGCCACGACTCGACCTGCCGCAGTCGCTCGGCGGTGAAGCCGGTGGTGCCGACCACGGCGTGAATCCCGTTGCCGATGAGGAACTCCAGGTTGCCCATCACCACGTCGGGGTGGGTGAAGTCGATGACCACCTCGGTGCCGCCCTCGGTCAGCAGGCTCAGCGGGTCACCGGCGTCCACCTGCGCGGACAGGGTCAGGTCCTCGGCCGCCTGCACGGCCCCGACCATCGTCGCCCCGACTTTCCCCTTGGCCCCCAGCACACCTACCCGCATGGTGGTCAAGACTAGACCGGCGGTTCGCGGTGGCTTTGTCCACAGTCCGGTGTTCATCCACAGGCACCGGCTGCGGCCCGTCGCTTTTCGCCGGGCGCGAATATCATTCGAATATGCGTTCGATCGAGGTTCCGCCGGAGCTGGCCGCCGCTCTCGACGGCCTCGACGCGGCCCGCGCCGCGCTCGGCGCGCTGGACTTCGATGCCTACAGCCCCGCCGTGCGGCTGCGCGCGCTGGAGCGCATGGAAACCTCTCACCGGCGGCAGGCGGCACTGAGCCACGACGTGATCGCGGGGCTGGCCAAGGAGGATTCCGCCGACGTGGGCGGCCCGGTGCACAAGGTGGTCGCGGACTGGCTGCGGATCAGCTGCGCCGAGGCCGGCCGCCGGCTGCGCGACGCCACACAGCTTTCCCCGCGGGTGACGCTCACCGGCCAGGAGTTGCCGCCGGAGCTGCCGGCCACCGCGGAGGCCTGGCGCGACGGCATGCTCGACGCGCAGCACCTGCGGGTGATCCAGACCTTCGTCCGTGACCTGCCGCAGGACATCCCGGTCGAGACGGTGGACAAGGCCGAGAGGTTCCTCGCCCGCCAGGCGACACAGTTGCGGCCCGACCAGTTGGAGAAGGTGGCGCACCGCTGTGCGCTGCGGCTCAATCCCGACGGGAAGTTCTCCGACGCCGACCGCGCCCGGCAGCGCGGCTTCACGTGGTGCGGCCAGCGCCCCGACGGGATGAGCGTGGGCAAGCTGTTCGCCTCGCCGGATCTGCGCGCCCACCTCGACGCGTGGCTGGCCAAGTTCGCCGCGCCGGGCATGTGCAACCCCGACGACGAGTCTCCTTGCGTCGCGGGCGAACCCGACGAGGAAGCCGCGGGCCGGGATCGGCGCAGCCATTCCCAGCGCCAGCATGACGCGCTCGACGCCCTGGTCCGTGGCCAGCTGGGCGATCCGAAACTCGGTGTGCACAAGGGTCTGCCGGTCGCCGTGGTCGTGTCGACCACGCTGCAGGAGCTGACCGCGGGCGCGGGCCGGGCGGTGACGGGCGGCGGCACCATGCTGCCGATGCGCGACCTGATCCGCATGGCCGCCCATGCCTATCACTACCTGGCGGTGTTCGACGAGCACTCGGACCGCCCGCTGTATCTGGGCCGGACCAGGCGGATCGCGTCACCGGACCAGCGCGTGGTCCTCTACGCGAAGGATCGCGGCTGCACCCATCCCGGCTGCGACGTGCCGGGCTACTGGTCCGAGATCCACCACGTTCACGAGTGGGCCCACGGCGGCCCGACCGATGCCGACAAGCTCACCTTCGCCTGCAAGCCCAACCACAAGCTCACCGACAAGGGATGGCGGACAAGGAAACTCCCGAACGGTCGTACCGAGTGGATCCCGCCGCCCCAGCTGGACCGGGGTGCGCGCACCAACGACTACCACCATCCGGAGCGCCTCTTCGAGGACTTCGACGACGACGACGCGCCATGATGACTTCAGAGCTTGAAACGCCCCGCGAAGCCGCGCAGCGGCAGGTCCGCGCTGGTGATGAGCCCCGGCCGCGCCGCCACCACCGACTTGATCGACGCCAGCGCGGGCATGCCGGTCACGGTCATGCCGATGGAGGCGAAGTTGTCCGGGTTGGACAGGTCCACCCCGGGCCTGGGGAAGATCATGTGCTTGTTGTAGATGCAGGGATCACCCTTGATCTGGGTGATGTAGCAGCCCTTGATGTCCCAGCTCGGGTCGGTGTGCGGGGTCATCTGCCATTCCAGGTGCGTCTCGACCCGGGGTACGCCGTCGACCATGCCCTGGTACTTGATGTAGTTGCCGCCCAGCGATCCCTTGGGCAGGGTGTACCAGCCGAGGTCGACGTCCTTGGTGCACGCGCCCAACTCGTAGCTGAACTTCACCTCGTCCAGCGGCAGGTCGAAGCAGTCGGCCATCATCAGCACGCTGTCGGCGAACACCCGGGTGTACTTCTCCAGCTTCGCCGGAATTTCCGGATCGTCCACCGGCAGGCCGTAGCCCACCTCGATCCAGGTGTCCTTGGAGTGGTGGCACGACACGTCGACGGACTCGATCGTGGTCACGTTCTCGATCTCGGCCACGTCGGCCGAGCAGACCACTCCCAGGATCTGATTCAGGCCCGGGTTCATCCCGGTGCCGTAGAACGTCGCGCCCCCCTTCGCGCAGGCCTCCGAAAGCAGCTGCGTCACCGGCTTGCCCGACGGGTGCGGATGATTCTTGTCGCGGTGCCACCCGGTGATCCAGTCGGCGGTGGTCACGACGTTGATCCCCGCCTCGAGCACCCTGACGTAGAGGTCCTCGTCGGGAAACACACCATGGAAGGTGAGCACGTCGGGCCCGGCGGCAATGATCTCCTCGACGGTGCCGGTGGCCTTCACGCCGTTGGGCGCCAGGCCGGCCAGCTCACCGGCGTCCCGGCCGACCTTGTCCGGCGAATAGCAGTGCACGCCAACCAGTTCCAGGTCGGGCTGCGTGGCGATACGCTTGATCATCTCCTTGCCGACGTTGCCGGTGGCCACCTGGAACACGCGGATCGGGCGAGCGGGTGGACTCATTCGCGTTCAGCCTTTCTCGTAGAACCGCTTGGCCCACGCCCGGATTGCGGTGAAGCCCTCGTACTCGTCGGTGGTCAGCCCCGGCGGGTCCGAGTAGCGCTGGTGCGCCCAGATCTCGATGTCCTGCGTGAACTGGCGGATCACTTCCTGCCCGAACTCGCGCGCCTTCCGCTCGGCGCGCTCCGGATCCTTGCCCGCGCCGAGCGCCGGGCGGCCGATGTAGACCATGAAACGGAGATCGGAGGTGGACTCGTCGACGGGGGTGATCGCCGAGATCGTCCGGTTGTCGACCATCCCCCAGCTCTTGGTCACCGCGATTCCCAGACCGCCGTTGACGGCCTGCACGCCGCTGTTGACGTCCTCGATCCTCTGGCCGTCGTCGCCCTCGAACGTGATGGTGAAGTCGACGTAGGACACCGCGTCGGCGAAGTCGTGGCGGGTGAAGACCGGCACGATCGGGGTGTGGTGCACGAACTTGAAATGCGCGAAGTCGACCCCGTTTTCGAGCACGTACTGCGGGTGCAGCTCCAGGCTCTCCCGGTACAGGCGCTGCTGCGGATAGTAGTCGGCGGCGCTGCTGCCGTCGTCGAACGCGGCGAAGACGTCGGGCGCCTCGAAGTACGGCTCGCGGCGCTGCACGTCGTGCCAGATGTAGACCGACTCGTTCCGCTCGACCACGGGGTAGGTCCGGATCCGCCTGCCGCGGTTGGGGTGGTCCTGGTACGGGATGCGGACGTTGCGGCCCTGCTGATTCCACTGCCACCCGTGGAACGGGCACTGCAGCATCTCGCCGATGACCTGACCGCCATAGCCCAGGTGCGCACCGAGGTGTTCGCAGTAGGCGTTCATCACGGTGAGCTCGCCGGACTCGGCCCGCCAGGCGACCATCTCCTGGTCGAAATACTTCATCTTGTGGACGTCGCCGATCCCGATCGCGTCGGACCAGGCAACCTGGAACCATCCGGTCGGTTTCATCGACAACGGCGGCTTCGCCATGTGTACGAATGATAGGGGGCTCGCACCAGAAATCAAAGTACCCTCTATGAAAATATGGACGGCCTCACTAGGCTCGGCCGTGTGACAGGCACCGATGTCGCGGGCCGCCGCCCCAACCGCCGCGGCCAGGCGACCCGCGAGAGCATGCTGGAGGCCGCGCTGACGTCGCTGGCCTCCGGCGATCCGGGCTCGGTGTCGGCCAACCGCATCGCCAAGGAGATCGGCGCCACCTGGGGCGCGGTGCAGTACCAGTTCGGCGACACCGACGGATTCTGGGCCGCGGTGCTGCACCGCACCGCCGAGCGCCGCGCCGCGACGATCTCGACGCTGGCGACGACCACGCAGCCCGAGGTGCCCCTGCGCGAACGAGTCGGCGCCATCGTCGACACCCTCTACCGGGGGCTGGCGTCGCCCGATTCGCGGGCGATCGAAAACCTGCGGGCGGCACTGCCGCGGGACCCGAAGGAACTCGAACGCCTCTACCCGCGCACCGCGGCCGAGCTGTTCTCCTGGGGCAAGAGCTGGCTTCAGACCTGCCAGAACGCCTTCGCCGGGCTCGGCGTCGACCCCGAGCGGGTCCGCGAGGTGGCCACCCTCATCCCCGGCGCCATGCGCGGCCTGGTGTCCGAGCGCCAACTGGGCTCCTACGCCGACCTCGACATGGCACGGCGGGGTCTGACCAACGCGCTGGTCGCCTATCTGGAACAGTCCCGGGTGGAATGAACGTCAGCGACCCCGCGATCCGCGAAGCGACGCCGAGCGATTTCGGCCGCGTCGCGGACATGCACTACCCGGCGTGGCGGCGGTCCTGGACCGGGATCCTCACCGCGCCGCTGCTCGACATCCTCGGCCCCGCCCGGCGCTGGGCGGCCGACATCTACCCCCAGAACCTGAGCCGGCCCGGGTGGAGCATGTGGATCGCCGAGTCCGGCGACGCGGTGGCGGGCGTGACGATCTTCGGGCCCGACCCCGCCGATCCCGGCCAGCTTCAGATCGACGCGCTCTACGTGGCCGAGGACTGCCAGCGCCGCGGCCTCGGGGGCCGCCTGCTCGACACGGCGCTGAGCACGCTGCCCTCGGCCGACGCGGTGCTGTGGTGTGCCGAGCGAAACGACAGGGCGCGCACCTTCTACGAGAAGAAGCAGTTCCGCCTCGACGGCCGCACCCTGGACTGGGAGCCGCTGGCGGGAGTGCGGGTGCCGCACGTGGGCTACACGCTCAGGCGTCGATGACGATGCGCCGACCGTCGGCCCGCGAGACGCAGACCAGCATCTCGTCCGCGCCCACGCCGAGACGTCCCCGGTGGTCGACCTGTCCGGCAAGCACTTTCACCTTGCAGGTGCCGCAAAAACCCTGCCGGCACGAGTAGGGGGTGGTGGGGTCTCGGTCGAGCATGACGCTCAACGCCGACCGGTCCGCCGGAACGCCGAGTACCTGCCGCGACCGTGCGAGCTCCACCTCGAACGCCACGCCCGCGACGACGGGCGGCGGGGTGAACCGCTCGTAATGCAGTGGCGCCATGGCAAACTCGGCGCGGGCCGTGCGCACCGCCTCCAGCATCGCGGTCGGCCCGCACACGTACACCGCCGTGGCGGGCCCGGCGCCGGCCAGCAGCTCGTCCACGCCGGCGAAGCGGCCATGCTCGTCGTCGGCCCAGACCCGCACCCGCTGCGGCGCCACCGACACCACCTCGTCCAGCAGCGGCATGTATTCCCGGCTGCGACCGGCGTACACCGCGCGCCAGCCGATTCCCTGCCGTTGGGCCGCCCGCATCATCGGCAGGATCGGCGTCACCCCGATGCCGCCGATCACGAACAGCACGTCGCGCTCGGCGGCGCCGAGGAAGAACGCGTTGCGCGGGCCCTCGAACACCACGGTGTCGCCGACGCCGAGAGACTCGTGCATCTCGATCGAACCACCGCCGCCGTCGGCGATCCGGCGGATCGCGATGCGGTAGTCGGTGCGTCGCCCGGGCTGACCGCACAACGAGTACTGCCGGTGCCGTCCCGAGGGCAACCGGACGTCGATGTGCGCGCCGGGCGTCCAGGACGGGAGCGGTCGGCCGTCAGCGTCGGCCAACGTCAGGGCGACCACGTCGGGGGCGACGAGTTCGCGCTGCGTGACCACCGCCGTCTGCGTCCGCCGGACCGGTCGCACCCGGGACGGCTCCCACCGCGAGACCGAGGCGAACCCGTCGAAAACCACCCGCAGCCCCCACAACAGCGCACCGAGCCGGTCGCGGTCGCGCCGCCCGTACAGGTCGGCAGGCCTGCTGCGCCAAAGGCTCTCGGGCACGGCGCGACCCGTCAGCGCGACGCACGCGCGGCCGGTGAGACGGCCAGGTAGTCGACCGCCCGGGCCAGCCCGCCCAGCTGCGAGGGATGGAAGCCGGGCCGGTGGTAGTCGGCGAAGGCCCGCACGAATCGCAGCGGAGACGGCACCAGGCCCCGACGTGCCGCGCGGACGTAGTCCCACCACCACAGCCACCACCGCGCCCTGGTGCCCGGCGGCCGGTGCGGATCGATGGAGTACAGGAACCGCACCCCGCGAAACCACAACAGCGCCATGGCCGGTGCGACGACCAGCTGTGCGCGGGTCCGCCGCCAGTACCCGGCCCGCAGGTGGACCATGGTGTCGAAGGCCACCGCCTTGTGTTCGACCTCCTCGGCGCCGTGCCACCGCAGCATGTCCAGCATCACCGGGTCGGTGCCGATAACGTCGTGGGCCGGCGAGTTGAGCACCCACTCGCCCAACACGGCGGTGTAGTGCTCGATCGCCGACACGAACGAGATCTGCTCCAGCAGCCAGCTGCGCTGCCGCCGCAGGCTCCACCCCGGCCGCTCCCCCAGCAGCTTGTCGAACAGCCATCGGATCTGGTCGGTGTAGGGCGTCACGTCCACGCCCCGGGCGGCGAAGTGGTCGAGCACCTTGGCGTGCGCGCGGGAGTGCACGGCCTCCTGGCCGATGAAGCCCTGCACGTCCTGGCGCAGCTGGTCGTCTTTGATCAGCGGCAGCGACTTCTTGAACGCCTCGACGAAGAACTCTTCGCCCGCCGGCAGCAGCAGGTGCAGAACGGACAGGACGTGGGTGACGAACGGCTCACCGGGCACGTAGTAAAACGGCAGCGCCGACCAGTCGAATTCGACGTCGCGGGCCTCGAGGACCAGGCGTTCGTGGTCCAACGAGGCGTCATGCGGACCCGCCGCCCGGTCGTCGACGCGCAACATCGTAGCCCCCTACCGTCGCAGCTCGTACTGAGCGGAATCCGTCTTGGCCAGCATGGCCCGATGTGCGGCCGGCGTAAAGGGCCACACCTCGGGGATGCCGTCTTTGCCGAGGTACCAGCTGTCGCAACCGGTGGTCCACACGGTGCGGGGCATCGCGGCGCGCAGTGCGGCGTTGAACGTCTCGGTGGCCGATACCTTGGGCTCCACGGTGTCGAATTCGCCACGGCGCCAACGCTGGATCCATCGCAGGATGTGGTCGGCCTGCGACTCGGCCACCGACGTCAGGGCGAGGTTGCCCACCGGGCTGTGCGGCCCGAGCATCATGAAGAAGTTCGGGAAGCCCGGCATCGCGACGGTCTGGTACGCCCGCGGCCCGTCGCGCCACACCTCGTCGGCGGTGATCCCGTCCCGGCCGGTCAGCCGCATCGGCCGGAAGAACGCGTGGGTGTCGAACCCGGTGGCCAGCACGATGACGTCCGCCTCGTGCAGGACCCCGTCGCCGGTCACGATGCCGCGGCGTTCCAGGTGGTCGACGCCGGCGGTGACCAGTTCGACGTCCTCGCGCTGGATCGCCCGGTAGAAGCCGCCCGAGACCACCAGCCGCTTGCACATCGGCTGGTAATCGGGGGTCAGCGCGGCGCGCAGGCCGGGGTCGCGCACGCTGCGCAGGCTGGCGCGGCACAGCGCCCCCATCGCCTTTCGCCGCAGGCCCGGCTTGGTCAGCGCGCCCGCGAACGTGTCGAAGGCCAGGCTGTAGGCCCGGTGGGCCACCCCGCCGAGCCACGGAATCGCCCGGTGCGTGCGCCCGGCCAGCCCGGGATACCGCGGGTTGGGCAGCCGGACGATCCATTGCGCGGTGCGCTGGAACAGGGTCAGCTTTTCCGCGACGCCGGCCAGGCCGCAGACCAACTGGATCCCGGTCGATCCGTTGCCGATCACCGCGACGCGCCGCCCCCGCAGCTCGACGGAATGGTCCCAGCGGGCCGAGTGGAACAGATGGCCGCCGAAGTCGCCGGCACCGGGCAGCGACGGGACCCGCGGATGGTGCAGCACACCGGTCGCCGAGATCAAAAAGTCCACCTCGGACTCCGCGCCGGCGCCGGTGCGCAGCACCCAGCGCGCGCCGTCGAACCGGGCGCTGACGATCTCGGTGCCGAACCGGATCCGGTCCCGCAGCCCGAACGTGTCGGCGATGCCCTGGAAGTAGGCCTGGATCTCCCCGCCCGGGGAGAACATCTGCGACCAGTCCGGCTTGCGGGCGAAGCTGTACTGGTAGACCCGCGAGGGCACGTCACAGAACAGGCCCGGATAGGTGTTGTCCCGCCACGTGCCGCCCACGTCGTCGGCCTTCTCGTAGATGGTGACGTCGCCGATCCCGTTGCGCAGCAAAGCGATTGCGATGCACAACCCGGACATGCCCGCTCCGACGACGGCTACGGCGGGATCGCGTGGGGTCATCGGGGGCCGGTCCGGGTGCGCCTACCCGGCCTCGGCGCGCTGCTTGAGGCGCTGCAGGGTGAGCCGGATGTGCTCGGCGTTGGCGGCGGCCCGGTCGGGCACGCCGGTGGCCTTGCCGGCCAGCTTGCGAAACCAGCCGGGCCTGCGGTCCCAGGTGCTCTCGGTGACCAGGCAGCCGCCGCCGTCCGCGACGATGTCGTATTGCCAGCGGGCGATCGGCAGCACCGTGTGGGTGACGTCGAACGCGAACTGGCGGCCCGGTTCGGCGTCGGTGACCGTGCAGCGGGTGCTCCAGCGCCGGCTGGCGCTCGCGTTGTGGCCGGTGAACACCGCACCCGGCCGGACACCGCCACCCCCGGGGTCCCCCTTGCGCCATTCCATCGCCACCGTCTCCTCGGCCAGCGAGGCCAGCGTCGGCAGGTCGGTGAGCAGCCCGTAGACCACCTCGGCGGGGGCGTCGACGTGCACGGTGGCCGTCACGGCGGAATCTGCGGGCCGGGTCATCGCCCGATCATATCGGTGCGGCCCCGCGCAGATGCTCGAAGATCAGCGACGTCTGGGTCCTCGCGACGTCGGCGTCGGCGTTCAGATTCTCGACCACGAACGAGCGCAGGTCCTCGGTGTCGCGCGCGGCGACATGGAGCAGGAAGTCGTCGGCGCCGGCCAGGAAGTAGACGTCCCGCACGTGCGGCTTGCTGCTGATCCGGTGGATGAAGCTGCGGATCTTGCCGCGCGCGTGGGACTGCAGGCTGACCGAGATCATCGCCCGCAGCGGCAGCCCCACGGCCACCGGGTCGATGTCGGCGTAGAAGCCCCGGATGACGCCGAGCTCCGCCAGCCGCCGGACGCGACCGTGACACGTCGACGGCGCGATGCCGACCGTCTCGGCCAGTGCGGTGTTGGTGATGCGCGCGTCGGCGTGCAGCAGGGTCAGAATCCTGCGGTCCACATCGTCGAGGTCGGCGGGTCGAACATCCTTCGGCGGGCCACCTCGCCCACCGTCCAGGCCAGTTGTTTCCTCAGCCATCTCACCACTTTACCGAATCATCGGCGTCCCGTTTGCGAAGAGCTCGAACTTTCTTCACACTTGGAGTAGTCATTCCGAAATCCCGTGGCAGGGGGCCCAAATGCGCGTCGGCGTTCCGACCGAGACCAAGAACAGCGAGTTCAGAGTGGCCATCACTCCCGCCGGTGTCACCGAACTGACCCACCGCGGCCACGAGGTGCTCGTGCAGACCGGCGCCGGCGAGGGCTCGGCGATCGCCGACGCCGAATTCAAGGCGGCGGGCGCCCAACTGGCCGGCACCGCCGATCAGGTGTGGGCCGAGGCGGACCTGGTGCTCAAGGTGAAGGAACCGCTGCCGGCCGAGTACGGCTTCCTGCGGCGGGGCCAGGTGCTCTTCACCTATCTCCACCTGGCCGCGTCCCGGTCCTGCACCGATGCGCTGCTGGCCGCCGGCACCACGTCGATCGCCTACGAGACCGTCCAGACCGCCGACGGCGCGCTGCCGTTGCTGGCGCCGATGAGCGAGGTCGCCGGCCGGCTCTCCGCTCAGGTCGGGGCCTACCACCTGATGCGCACCCAGGGCGGCCGGGGCGTGTTGATGGGTGGGGTGCCCGGCGTCAAGGCCGCCGACGTCGTGGTGATCGGCGCCGGCACAGCCGGTTACAACGCGGCCCGGATCGCCTCCGGCATGGGCGCCGCCGTCCGGGTCCTGGACGTCAACGTCAACAAACTGCGACTGCTCGACGCGGAGTTCGGCGGCCACATCAGCACCCGCCACTCCTCGAAGTACGAGCTCGAAGGCGCGGTCAAGCGCGCCGACCTGGTGATCGGGGCGGTTCTCGTGCCCGGCGCCAAGGCGCCCAAGCTGATCGGCAACTCGCTTGTCGCACAGATGAAGCCGGGTGCGGTGCTGGTGGACATCTCCATCGACCAGGGCGGCTGCTTCGAAGACTCACGCCCGACCACCCACGACGATCCCACCTTCGCCGTGCACGACACGCTGTTCTACTGCGTGGCCAACATGCCCAGCGCGGTGCCCAAGACGTCGACCTACGCGCTGACCAACGCCACGATGCCGTATGTGCTCCAGCTCGCCGACCGGGGCTGGCGGGCGGCCTGCGAGTCGGATCCGGCCCTGGCCAAAGGGCTTTCGACGCACGACGGCGCGCTGCTGTCCGAACGCGTCGCCGCCGACCTGGGCCTGCCGTACACCGAGCCGGCGAGCGTGCTCGCCTGATGCTGGCTAGAATTCCGTACACGACGACGCTGCCGCTCGCCGTGGTACGGGCAAACCTGTCAAACCTGTCAGACCTCGTCGATGAAGCGGTGCGGACGCACGAGCGGATCGAGGTGACTCCGCAAGGGCGCCGGGCCGCGGTGATCCCCAGCGATCGGGAACTCATGCGTGAAGTCCGGAGGGCCGAGGCCGAGGCTGAAAACGGTGAGCTCTTCTCACTCGAGGAGGTAACGGCGGAGCTGCGCGCCGCCGGCCGGCTGCCGCGGTGAGCTACCGCGTCGAATTGACGGGGGCGGCAAAGAGGGCGCTGACCGAGCTGTTGCCCGAAAATCAGTTTCCTTCGCCTGCTGGGAGTTCATCGGAGGCCCGCTGGCGGAGAATCCCCATCAAAGTGGGTAAGGCTTCGCGGTCAGTTGGATGGCCGGTTCTCGGCGCGTCGAGGCGAATTTCGCTTGCTTTGTCCGATTTTCGAGGACAGAGTCGTCGTCCGCGTGATCCACATCGCGCATCGTCGTGCCGTTTATCGATGACGCAATGCTGTCGAGTTCCGCACGCTGTCGCCGCACGCGGTTTTCGTCCACAGGGCCACCGCGTCGGGGGATGGTGACCGCTCACGCTGACTGAACGCCCGGACTCGGGGGCGTCGACGGAGCCGTGCCGGGGGCTTTGGGGCCCCTGCTGGGCAGGGCAGGCACTGCGATGGAGCCGTACTGGGGGCAGTAGGCCTGGATCGCGGCTCCCGTGAAGTAGGCGGCGTTGAGCGGCGGCCGGCTGGTGGCGCTGGTGACCCGGGTGACCAGGTCCGCGTTGCTGGTGTCGGGGTTGTTGTCGAGCGTGGCGCCGACGACGGTTTTGGCGACCCGGATTGCCTGATCGGTTGCGCCGTAATTCATTCCGGAGGTGTCGAGGTTGGCAATGAATGCGTCGTCGGTGGCGTCCGCGCGGGCCGGTGCGGCGAACCCGACGGAAAAGACTATCAACGCGATGGCTCGCACCACCATGACACCTCCTCGTAGTCGAATTCCGCGGCGTCCGGTGGCTGGCACTGGGGAGTAGCGACGAGAACTACCCGGATTTTAGGCTCCCCTGACGCTTCCGTGGGTGGTTTTGTGCGCTGAGTAGGCGCACGTCGTTGTGGCTTAGGGTTTCTGGCTGTCAAAGGTCAGGAACCAAAGGAAGCGGGCAACGACGTGCGCAATGCGAGGTTATGGCGTGCGCTGCTGGGTGTCGATAGGCGCACGGTGGTCGAGGACATCGAATTCTGCGAGGAGGACGAGGGCGC
This sequence comes from Mycobacterium cajalii, assembly GCF_045809005.2. Lineage (NCBI taxonomy): Bacteria > Bacillati > Actinomycetota > Actinomycetes > Mycobacteriales > Mycobacteriaceae > Mycobacterium > Mycobacterium cajalii. The sequence goes on along the minus strand of NZ_CM141436.1, from coordinate 2,016,322 downwards.
CGAGGTGGTGGTGGCGCGGGTGCGCCCACGCAGCGGTGTTTCACAGCGTTGTGGGCGCTGTGGGAGCAAGGCGCCTTGGTATGACCGCGGGGAGGGTCTCCGCCGGTGGCGGGGCCTGGATTTGGGGACGGTGCAAGTGCTGTTGGAGGCCGAGGCGCCGCGGGTGAACTGCCCCACCCACGGGCCGACCGTGGTTGCGGTGCCGTGGTCGCGTCATCACGCCGGACACACGCTGGCCTTCGATGACACGGTGGCCTGGCTGGCGGTGGCTTGCTCGAAAACGGCGGTCTGCGAGTTGATGCGCATCGCGTGGCGCACCGTCGGGGCGATCGTGGCGCGGGTGTGGGCCGACACCGAAAAGACTGTTGATCGGTTTGCCAACCTACGCCGGATCGGCATCGACGAGATCTCCTACAAACGCCACCACAAGTACTTGACGGTGGTCGTTGACCACGACAGCGGGCATCTGGTCTGGGCCGCGCCGGGACGCGACAAGGCGACCCTGCGACGCTTCTTCGACGCTTTGGGTGCTGAGCGGGCCGCGTTGATCACCCACGTCTCCGCCGATGCCGCGGACTGGATCGCTGCCGTGGTCGCCGAACGCTGCCCGGACGCGATCCTGTGCGCCGATGCGTTTCATGTCGTGTCCTGGGCCACCGAGGCCCTTGATGCCGAGCGGCGCCGGGCCTGGAACGATGCGCGGACGCTGGCCCGTAGCGAGCCCAAACGCCGCCGCGGCCGCCCCGCCAACGACGCCGCACCCAGACCCGGACACGAGCAGGCCCGCCGACTCAAAGGCGCCCGCTACGCGCTGTGGAAAAACCCCGAAGACCTCACCGAACGCCAGAGCGCCAAGTTGGCCTGGATCGCCAAAACCGACACCCGGCTTTACCGCGCCTACCTTTTGAAAGAGGGCCTGCGGCATGTGTTCTCGGTCAAAGGCCAACAAGGCAAAGACGCCCTCGATAAATGGACCTCCTGGGCGCGGCGCTGCCGCATCCCGGTGTTCGTCGAGCTGGCCCGCCGCATCGTGCGCCACCGTCAAGCCATCGACGCTGCCCTCGACCACGGCCTATCCCAAGGACTGATCGAATCCACCAACACCAAGATCCGGGTCCTGACCCGCATCGCATTCGGCTTCCACAACCCCGCCGCACTGATCGCCCTGGCCATGCTCGCCCTCGGCGGGCAGCGACCCGCCCTACCCGGCCGCGGCTGACACCCCCCACCAGGGCACCTCTCGGAGGGTGCCCCCTTCCCCGAGCGTTGCCGATTCTGCGCCACCCGCTCGTCGGCGTCCATGTCGTTCCGCCTCGCTGCGCTCGGGGGCTCCACATGGACCCCTCCCTACGCGAGGCAGCGCCAAAAGCAACTATCGCGGAAAGGACCAGACAAACGTCCAACCATCACCAGATCGGACCCACGGATGCGTCAGGAGAGCCGGATTTTAACCGGCATCGGAAGTGGGTCGCCGCGACGGTGGTGTGATCTCGCAGGGAGCTGCCAGCTGTTGCGTTCGCACGCGCCGGGCCTGCCGCTGGAGGCCGTAGGCCCGATCTTTCATGCAATTCCGCGTCTGCTGCGGAGAGTAGCCCTCCCCGCTGGTGAACACGATCAGCGCGGAGAAAGGTGCCCCGGTGATCGCCGGGGCGAGGCTGCATGCTGGCAAGGCAACGGGCTGCGAGTTAGCGATCGAGTCCAGGTAGCGGCGCGCTCTTGCTCGGTGCTGGGCGGCTAGGATCGGTTCGCCAGTGCTCGCCACGACGTGGTTTAGGCGAAAAACAAGGAAGAATGATGGGTGCCGAACGACCAGATCCTTTGTTGCGGCTGGACGCCACAGCGGAGGCGATCTCGGGCCTGCGTGATGTTTTCGCCGCCGAAGAGCCGGTAGGTAATGTCTTGGCGCGGGTTGCCCAGATCGCTTTGAGGGCGATTCCCGACGCCGATGCCGTCAGTATCACGGTGATCAGCGACGGCAGCGCCTGCAGCACTCAGGTGAGCACTGATGAGCGGATCATGGCCTTGGATCGCGTTCAGCAGGAGTTCGGGCGAGGGCCGTGCATGCAAGCGGCTCAGCAGCGTCGACCCGTCCGTGTGGAGATTGCCGCCGCGGATGGGGATCGATGGCCCGAATTCGCTGCGCAGGCCAAAAAGCTTGGTGTTCGGGCCTGCTTGTCGGCGCCGTTGCTCGTCGATGACGCCGAACCCGAACTTGTTGGTTCGCTTAATGTTTACAGCTATACCGCGTCGGCGTTCGACCCGTTCGACGAGGGACTGGTCCGGCTGTATACGGTCACGGCCGGCCAAGCGATCATCAACGCCCGCCGGTGGCAAAAGACTCGGGACACCGTGGTCAGTCTGGAACGCGCGTTGACCTCGCGGGCCGAAATCGATCAAGCAAAAGGGGCGCTGATGGCCATCCACGGTTGCGACGCCGACGAGGCGTTTCAGCGGCTCGTCAGGGGATCGCAGGAGCAAAACGTCAAATTGCACGAGGTTGCTCGACAGCTGCTGGGACGGCTTCGCCGACCCGGGGAGTAGATCGCAAGTGGTCCGGGGGTTGTGGGTCGGGCGATGGCAGCGGCGCCAGAGCCGTCGGTCAGATGTGTGGCGGTTGACGGGTCACGCGGGTCGCCGGGACGGTTGGGGCGACCAATCGTCAGCGCTGCCAGCGCACTGGCCCGATCCATAGCGCAGAGCGGTTGGCTTGGGGGTTGCGGTGGTGGGTGACTGTGACTTGCGTTGTGGCCGTGTCGATGTGGGCGGGATGATTCTGGTCGTAAATGGCCCGGCGCTGCGGGTCACGCAGTCGCGCGTACGCGGCTAGAACCTGCCGAAGCTGGATTTCTGCATCAGCGGGCGAGCCCGCATAGTGGGTGTCGGGGTGAAGGGCGCGGAGCTTGACCCGGAAGGCGTGAGCGATTTCAGTGGGGGTTGCTGTAGGTGTCACGCCCAGCACGGCATAAAGGTCGGCGGGATCGGCACGCTGGTTCATCACTGGCGGGTTCATCACTGGCGTCGTTGGTCGAAGATGAGAGCGTGGGGTGCATGCCGGGGGTGTATCGGCCCGTCAACACTCCGAAACTTCCGGGGGAAAACTTCCGGGGGGCTGCTGGCGTGATCTGGCTCCGGTGGGCGCGGCCCGCCGCCCCACGGGAGGGGGAGCGGCGGGCCACATCAGACGGGCCACACCACATTAAGCGGTATTCACGTATCGCCCAGTGCTGTTTGGCGTGCCACGTCGGTGGCGGTGCGCGCGTAGGTCAGTACCCGCGTCGTGCGCGTGGTGAGGTCGCTGTGGACGGCACGCGAATCGCTGCCCGCTTGTTTGGTCATCGGTCAGGGCATCACCTCCGTTCGGCAAACGCCAGCGGTCAGGTACCGGTTGTGCACGGAGGAGACCGCTGGGTGGGCCACACCGGATCCTGACGACGCCGGATGGATCCCTGTCTGTTGCCGAGAGGTGCCCCGCAGGGTCGGTCGAGGGTTGTGGTGAGGCAGGCGACCTGGGTGGGGCGTGGCCGTGCGGCGGGCGCTTCGGCACAAGCCCCGGCGAACGGGTACTCGGCCAACGCCGTTTCGCGCTGGACGCGCATCCATTCGGCGCCCACGATCGCCTCGGCCTCTTCGAGCAATGCCTCCGTTAGCGTGTCGGTGGTCATCTTTTTGTCACCCCTTTCGCTTGCGCGCCGCTGCCAGAGTGGTCAAGCGTTGATCGCCGTCTTTTGGCCGTCGTGACGAATCTCGATGCGCCGCGGCTTGGCCTTCTCAGCCACCGGGATCGTTAGCCGTAATACACCATCGTGGTAGTTGGCTTCGATCTTGTCGGTGTCGAGGTTTTCGCCGAGGAAAAGCTGGCGGCTGAACACGCCGCGTTGGCGTTCGGCGGACAGCATCTCCCGGTTTTGGTCTAGGCTTGGGCGCTCGGCACGCACGGTGAGCATGTTGCGCTCCACGTCGAGATCCAGCGAATCCGCGTTCACGCCAGGCAGATCGAATTCGACGATGAAGTTGTCGCCGTCTCGCCAGGCATCCATGGGCATCGCCGCCGGCCGGGCGGCGGTGCCGAAGACCTGTTGGGTCCAGCGGTCGAGATCGCGGAACGGATCTGTACGCATCAATGCCATGATTTCAACCCCCGATCAGGGACAGGATCTATGTCTATGGACATAGTTTTTTTATAGCACTGAGTGCATATTCACGCAAGTCCCAGTGAGAATCTTTTCCGAGGAGAAGCCGTTGGCCGACGACTCGACAGCCCGATCCGCGCGCGGTCTCTACGGCATCTCGGTGACCTCCGAACCGTCCGGGATCGCCCCCCAGACGCTGCGGCTCTATGAGCGGCGTGGACTGCTGAGCCCGTCGCGCACCGAAGGGGGTACCCGCCGCTACAGCGACGAGGATCTCCAACGCCTGCAAGCGCATCACCGAATTGGTCGACCAAGGCATCAACCTCGCCGGCATTGCCCAGATCCTGGACCTGGAAACAAAAAATAGCCAGCTGTTATCCGACTACACCCAGCTCGAGCTGCTGAACGCCAAACTGAAAGTCAGCCGCCGGCCGGCGGCCGGTCGCAGGGTGTATCGGGAAGAAAGAAGGGAGGGTTCATGAAGGACATCGAGCACAGGCTTCTGCCCGACGACGCACCCGAGGCGGATGTGATCGAACAGCGCCTTGTCGTCGATGCTGACGGCGAACCCGGGCTGGACACGAGCCAGCTCGACACGCTTCGTGATCGACCACGTCGACGAGGCCGACGTGGTCGATCAAGCCACCGTCGTGCCCGCCCTGGAGGAAATGATCGAGACGCTACGCAGTAAGTCGGCCGTTCGGCTGCAATAGGTTAGGCATTCCCGGCGGTAAGGTCGCGCAGCCATTGCGGCAGGGTGCTGGCGCGCTCGCTCACAGCAAATAAGTTTCCCCAGGTGGCACGCGCAACAGCGACGGCGGCGTTGTCGACGTACTCGGCATGCTGGTCTTCGGCGATGGCGACCAGCGCGTCTGCCAGGTTGACCGGATTAATCCCGTGTCGCTTCGCGGTGTACATCAGTTCGACGAATGCTTGGTCGACGCGGTAGCGCCGCAGGGTGACCAGGACTCCTTCGGCGCTATCGAGAATTCGCGCGCCGGTGCGGCGCGAGTCGCGAGGCCGACGTGGATACTCGGCCATGGCTGATCATCTCCTCTCCAAGGAGAAACGGCTGTAGGTGGGTGGTGTTGGCCGTGGACACCACCCACCGATTGCTCAGGCGATGGCCTTCTGTTTGAGGCCGGTCGTAATCGCGATCTTGCGCGGCTTGGCCTGCTCGGCCACCGGAACCGTCAGCCGCAGCACCCCGTCGGTGTAGCTGGCGCCGATGTGCTCGGTATCGAGCTGGTCACCGAGCAACAGCTGCCGGCTGAACACCCCGTGCGGACGCTCCGCGGCCACCCAGTCACGGCCCTCATCGCCTACGTAGGGCCGCTCGGCGCGCACCATCAGCGTGCCCTGGTCGGCCGTAACGTCGATCGAGTCGGGATCGACGCCGGGCAAGTCAAGCTCCACGACGAACTTGTCGCCATCACGCCAGACATCGATCGGCATCAACGCCGGCCGCGCGGCGGTACCAACGGTATTCCCCCACAGTTGGGTGAGTCGGTCGAGATCACGGAAGAGCGGCTCAAACCCCAACATTGTCACCACCTCCTGTTCGCTGGTCGATTATCTACTTCATTCGATACATATAATCTATGTCCTCGGGATCATATTCCCGCGTCCCCGCTAGACCCCGCGTCCCGGCTAGTCCAGCAGGCCGGCGATGATGTCGGCCGCCGGTCCGGCCTGCGCGTGCTGGAACGACGTACCGGCCCACAGCGGAAACCCGTTCGGGTCCTCCAGGGCGGCCGCCGCCTCCCGGATCGGCGACGTCATCTGGTTGACCTCCGGATAGCCCAGCGGCGCCACATTGTCGAGCATCCGGGTGAAGTCGTTCTCCAGCCCGCGGGCGTAGCGCCCCGAGAACGCCCGCGTGACAACGGTCGTGGCGAACAGCGGGTTCTTCATGGCCGTGCGGTGCGCGGGGTTGGTGCCCGCCTCGTCGGCCAGCAGCAGCGCGGTGCCGACCTGCGCGGCGACCGCCCCCCGGTTCAGCACGTCGGCGACGTCCCGCGCGGTGCCGAGGCCGCCGGCCGCGATCAGCGGGACGTCGTGCGCGCTGCGGATCCGGGCGAGCAGCTGGTGCAGCGACTCGTTGGCGGGCTCCATGTCGGGAGCGAACGTGCCGCGGTGCCCACCGGCGGCGGGTCCCTGGACGACCAGGCTGTCGGCGCCGGCGGCGACGGCCACGCCGGCCTCGTAGGCCGAGGTCACCGTGACCATCACCAGCAGTCCCAGCGCACCCAACCGGTGGATGACGTCGGGTGCGGGCACGCCGAAGGTGAAGGACACCAGCTCGGGCCGCACGTCGGCCACCACCTCGAGCTTGCGCTCCCAGTCGTCGTCGTCGCCGTATTCCGGCCGGCCGACCTCGACCTGGTAGTGCTCGGCGATCTCCACGAGATCTTCGGCGTAGTACTCCAGCGCCAGCCAGTCGGCGACGCTGGGCTGGGGCACGAACAGGTTGACCCCGAGCGGGCCGGTGGTGGCCGCGCGCGCCGCGGCGATGTCAGCGGCGAACTGTGCGGCGGTGCGGTGCCCCCCGGGGATGAAGCCCAGCCCTCCCGCGTTGGACACCGCCGCGGCCAGCGCCGGGGTGCCGGGACCGCCGGCCATCGGCGCACCCACGATGGGCACCGAGATGTCCCAAAAGCCCAGTACCATCTGCGCTAATTTACCATCGCCCGAAGTTGTTGGGGCAGCTGACGTTTCGAGGTATACGGGCCGACGACGGCAGCGCCGTACCGTTGGCTCAGCAGCCTGCGGGCCACCGCGTTGACCTCCTCGACCGTCACCTCGTCGATCCGCCGCAGCGTGTGCTCGATGCTGCGGTGCCTGCCGTAGTTTAGTTCGCTGCGGCCCAGACGGCTCATCCGGGAACTCGAATCCTCCAGCCCCAGGACCAGCCCGCCGCGCAGCGAGCCCTTCGCGATCCGGCATTCGGCGTCGGTGATGCCGTCGCGGGCCACCGCGTCGAGCACCTCGCCGCTCACCCGCATGACGTCGGGGAAACGCTCCGGCAGGCACGCCGCGTACACCGACAGCGCGCCGCTGTCGGCGAACATGTCCAGCGAGGAGTAGATCGAGTAGGCCAGCCCGCGCAGCTCGCGCACCTCCTGGAAGAGCCTGGAGCTCAGGCCGCCGCCCAGCGCGGTGTGCAGCACCGACAGCGCCCAGCGATGCTCCCAGCCGCGGCCCGGCGTGCGCACCCCCAGCGCCACGTGGGTCTGCTCCGAGTCGCGGTGGCCCAGCGCCAGGACGGGCACCGCCTGCACCCGACCCGCGCCCTTGCGGGGGGCCACGGACCGGCGCCCGCGGACCAGATGCGGGCCGAAGTGCTCGCGCGCCAAAGCGACCACCCGGTCGTGCTCGACGTTGCCGGCCACCGCGAAGACCATGCGTTCCGGCCGGTAACGGCGCACGTGGAAGGAGTGCAGCTGGGTCCGGGTCATCGCCGACACGGACTCCGCGGTGCCGATCACCGGGCGGCCGACGGGGTGGTCGCCGAAGAGCGCCGACAGGAACATGTCGCCCAGCGCGTCTTCGGGGTCGTCGTCGCGCATGGCGATCTCCTCGAGGACGACGTCACGTTCGAGCTCGACGTCCTCGGCGGCGCAGCGGCCGTTGAGCACCACGTCGGCGACCAGGTCGACGGCGAGCTCCAGGTCGCTGTCGAGCACATGCGCGTAGTAGCAGGTGTGCTCCTTGGCGGTGAACGCGTTCAACTCCCCGCCGACGGCGTCCATCGCCTGCGCGATGTCCACCGCGGTGCGCGTCGGGGTCGCCTTGAACAGCAGGTGCTCCAGGAAGTGCGCCGCCCCGGCCACGGTCGAACCCTCGTCCCGCGAGCCGACGCCCACCCACACCCCGACCGACGCGGAGCGCACCGCGGGCAGGTACTCGGTGACCACCCGCAGCCCACCCGGCAGGGTGGTGCGGCGCAGCGCGGCCCGGTGCTCCGGTTTCGCCTCGGCTCCGAGTGTGCCCCGGCGCAGGGCCGCCGCTTTGCGGGGCTTGGGCCCGGCCGGCGGGTCAGCTGCCGGTGGTCGCGGCATCGGCAGGTGCGGCCCCCGAGTCGGCAGGCGTCTCGGAGGCGGCACTGTCGTCGTCGACCACGACCAGCGAGATCTTGCCCCGCTTGTCGATGTCGGCGATCTCGACGCGCAGCTTGTCGCCGACGCCGACCACGTCCTCGACCTTCGCGATGCGCTTGCCCTTGCCCAGCTTGGAGATGTGCACCAGCCCGTCACGGCCCGGCAGCAGCGACACGAACGCCCCGAAGTCCGTGGTCTTGACCACGGTCCCCAGGAACCGCTCGCCAAGCGTCGGCAGCTGCGGGTTGGCGATCGCGTTGATCCGGTCGATGGCGGCCTGCGCGGACGGGCCGTCGGTGGCGCCGACGAACACGGTGCCGTCGTCCTCGATGGAGATCTGCGCGCCGGTCTCCTCGGTGATGGCGTTGATGACCTTGCCCTTGGGGCCGATGACCTCGCCGATCTTGTCGATCGGGACCTTGATGGTGGTCACCCGCGGGGCGTAGGGGCTCATCTCGTCGGGGGCGTCGATCGCCTCGGCCATGACCTCCAGGATGGTCAGCCGGGCGTCTTTGGCCTGCTCGAGCGCGCCCGCGAGCACCTGGGACGGAATCCCGTCCAGCTTGGTGTCCAGCTGCAGCGCGGTGACCATGTCCTTGGTGCCGGCGCACTTGAAGTCCATGTCGCCGAACGCGTCCTCGGCGCCGAGGATGTCGGTCAGGGTGACGAAGCGACGCTCGGTGCGGCCGTCAACCTCGACGTCGTCGGAGACCAGGCCCATCGCGATGCCGGCCACCGGCGCCTTCAGCGGCACCCCGGCGTTGAGCATCGCCAGGGTGGAGGCGCAGACCGATCCCATCGACGTCGAACCGTTGGAACTCAGGGCCTCCGAGACCTGGCGGATCGCATACGGGAAGTCCTCGACGCTGGGCAGCACCGGGATCAGCGCCCGCTCGGCCAGCGCGCCGTGCCCGATCTCGCGCCGCTTGGGCGTACCGACGCGGCCGGTCTCGCCGGTGGAGAACGGCGGGAAGTTGTAGTGGTGCATGTAGCGCTTGGTCGTCTCGGGCCCCAGCGAGTCGATCCGCTGGGCCATCTTGACCATGTCCAGCGTGGTCACGCCCAGGATCTGGGTCTCGCCGCGCTCGAACAGCGCGCTGCCGTGCGCCCGCGGCACCACGGCGACCTCGGCGCTCAGCGCGCGGATGTCGGTGACGCCCCGGCCGTCGATGCGGAAGTGGTCGGTGAGGATGCGCTGGCGGACCAGCTTCTTGGTCAGCGACCGGAACGCGGCGCCGACCTCCTTCTCCCGGCCCGCGTAGGTGCCGGAGGCCCCGGCGAGCCGCTCGAGGACCTGCGCCTTGAGCTCGTCGGTGCGGTTGTTGCGCTCGGTCTTGTCGGCGATGGTCAGCGCCGCGGCCAGCTCCTCGGTGGCCACCGAGGAGACCGCGTAGTAGACGTCCTCGCCGTACTCGGGGAACACCGGGAAATCAGCCGCGGGCTTCCCCGATTTTCCAGTGGCGCCGGCCAGCTCCCGCTGGGCCTCGCACAGCGTGGCGATGAACGGCTTGGCGGCCTCCAGGCCTTGCGCCACAACGCTTTCCGTCGGCGCCTGGGCGCCGCCCGCGACGAGCTCGATGACGTTCTCGGTGGCTTCGGCCTCGACCATCATGATGGCCACATCCGCCTTGCCGTCTTCCTCGCCGACGATGCGCCCGGCCACCACCATGTCGAAGACGGCCCGCTCGAGCTGTTCGACCGTGGGGAAGGCGACCCAGGTGCCGTCGATCAGCGCGACGCGCACGCCGCCGATCGGGCCGGAGAACGGCAGGCCGCTCAGCTGCGTGGAGGCCGACGCGGCGTTGATCGCCAGCACGTCGTAGAGGTCGTTGGGATCCAGGCTCAGGATCGTCACCACGACCTGGATCTCGTTGCGCAGGCCGTCGACGAACGACGGGCGCAGCGGGCGGTCGATCAGCCGGCAGGTCAGGATCGCGTCGGTGGAGGGCCGGCCCTCGCGCCGGAAGAACGAGCCGGGGATGCGGCCCGCGGCATACATGCGCTCCTCGACGTCGACCGTCAGCGGGAAGAAATCGAAGTGCTCGCGGGGGCTCTTGCTGGCGGTGGTCGCCGACAGCAGCATGTTCTCGTCGTCCAGGTAGGCGACCACGGCCCCGGCGGCCTGCTGGGCCAACCGGCCGGTCTCAAAGCGGATGGTGCGGGCGCCGAAGCTCCCGTTGTCGATGACGGCGGTCGACTCGAACACACCCTGGTCAATCTCAGATACAGACATCTGTGGGCGTACAGCCTCTCTGGGTATTCAGCTTTTTCGCGTGCTCCCGCAAGTCACCCGCGAGAGCGCGAAGAGCGAAGTCTGAATACGGCTACGGCCATCGATCGAAGCGGCCGACCTGCCCCAGATCCGGAGAGCCCGGCAGCCACTACCGAAGACCGCCCGATGCAGACTGCGCTGCTCACTCGGAGGTGCATAGTGACACGCTGGAACGGCACCCGCGGATCTGCGCGCACCGCACCGTTTTGTTCGGGCCGAAGCGGCCCAGAACGACCTCACTCTACACGGCCGCTGCGATGCGCCCGAATCGCCGGGCCGACCTGCGCGGCCGGGGTCAGCGACGCAGGCCCAGGCGCTCGATGAGGGAGCGGTAGCGCTCCACGTCGGTCTGGGAGACGTACTTGAGCAGCCGGCGCCGCCGCCCGACCAGCAGCAGCAGCCCCCGGCGCGAGTGGTGGTCGTGCTTGTGCACCTTGAGGTGCTCGGTCAGGTCGGCGATCCGCTTGGTCAGCAGCGCCACCTGCGCCTCCGGGGACCCGGTGTCGGTGTCGTGCAGGCCGTAGGTGCCCAGGATCTCTTTTTTCTGCTCGGCTGTCAGCGCCACGAAAACAACTCCATCAATCGGTCCGCGATGAGTAGATATCCCGGCGCGGCCACCGCGAACCGCAGCACGCGCCGATGTCGACCGGCAGTTTAGCAGCACGGCCGCCGCTCAGTCCTTGAGCAGGGCCCGCGTGCGATCGGTGTCGGCGCCGATCTCCTCGACCAGATCGCTCACCGCGTCGAACCTCTTCTGGCCGCGGATGCGCGCGACGAAATCCAGCGCCACGTGCTGTCCGTACAGGTCGGCGGACTTGTCCAGCACGAAGGCCTCGACGGTGCGGGTGCGCCCGGAGAACGTCGGGTTGGTGCCTACGGAGACCGCGGACTGGTAGCGCTCCCCCGGCACGACCGTGCCCGTCACCGGTCCGTGCCCCAGGACGGTGAACCAGGCGGCGTACACGCCGTCGGCCGGGATCGCCGAATACATCGGCGGCGCCACGTTGGCGGTCGGATAGCCCAACTCGGCGCCCCGCCCGTAGCCCCGGACCACGACACCCTCGACGCGGTGCGGGCGGCCCAGCGCCTCGGTGGCCGCCATCATGTCGCCGGCGTCGACGCAGGACCGGATGTAGGTCGAGGAGAACGTCACGTTCTCGTTGCTGTGGTGCTCGGACAGCAGCGACATCGACTCCACCGCGAAACCGAATCGCTCACCCGCCTTGCGCAGCGTGCCGACGTTCCCGGCCGCCTTCTTGCCGAACGTGAAGTTCTCCCCCACCACGACCTCGACCACGTGCAGGTTCTCCACCAGCAGCTCGTGGACGTAGCGCTCGGGCGTGAGTTTCATGAAGTCCGTCGTGAACGGCATCACCAGGAAGACGTCGATGCCCATCTCCTCGACGAGTTCGGCGCGGCGGGCCAGCGTCGTCAGCTGGGCCGGGTGGCTGCCGGGATAGACGACTTCCATCGGGTGGGGATCGAAGGTCATCAGCACCGACGGCACGTTGCGGGCCCGGGCCGCCTTGACCGCGTGGGCGATCAATTCGGCGTGCCCGCGGTGCACGCCGTCGAACACGCCGATGGTGAGGACGCACCTGCCCCAGTCCGTGGGGATCTCGTCTTGGCCGCGCCAGCGCTGCACAACCGCAAGCCTACGGCGCGAGATGCGAGTGCGCGCACGGGCGGCACGGCGGACCAGGTGTGGGATGCCTAAACTGCAGGCTTGTGAGGGCGGACGACGAGCCGGGTGGCCTGACCGCGGTCGGCCAGGACTACCTCAAGGCCATCTGGAACGCCCAGGAGTGGTCCCCCAAAGACGCCCCGCACAAAGTCAGCACCAAGATGCTGGCCGAGAAGATCGGGGTGGCGACCAGCACGGCCTCGGAGTCGATCCGCAGACTCGCCGAGCAGGGCCTCGTCGACCATGAGAAATACGGCGCGGTGTCGCTGACCGAGGCGGGGCGGCGGGCCGCGCTCGAGATGGTGCGCCGGCACCGGCTGCTGGAGACCTTCCTGGTCAACGAGCTCGGTTACGGCTGGGACGAGGTGCACGACGAGGCCGAGGTGCTCGAACACGCGGTGTCGGACCGCCTGATGGCCCGCATCGACGCCAAGCTGGGGTTCCCGCAGCGCGACCCGCACGGGGACCCGATCCCGGCCACCGACGGACAGGTGCCCACGCCGCCGGCGCGCCAGTTGTGGGCCTGCGCCGACGGCGACCGCGGCACCGTGGCGCGCATCTCCGATGCCGACCCCGAGATGCTGCGCTATTTCGCCGACGTCGGGATCAACCTCGACTCGCGGCTGCGGGTGCTGACCCGGCGCGAGTTCGCGGGCATGATCTCGGTGGCGATCGAAGCGGCCGACGGCGCCGAGGCGACGGTCGACCTGGGCAGCCCGGCGGCCCGGGCGATCTGGGTGGTCGCCTGAGTCTGTCGCGCCGAGCGCGAAGCCACCGCGATTTTTCCGCGGATTTTCCCACCCGGTTCACGTTCGGCGCAGGCGGCTCAGGCCAGCAGGCCCTTGGCGATGTGGGTGACCTGAATCTCGTTGCTGCCGGCGTAGATCATCAACGACTTCGCATCCCGCGCCAGCTGCTCCACCCGGTACTCGGCCATGTACCCGTTGCCGCCGAACAGCTGCACGGCCTCCATCGCGACGTCGGTGGCCGCCTCCGAGGAGTACAGCTTGATCGCCGACGCCTCGGCCAGGGTCAGCGGTTTGCCGGCCTGCTGCCGCTCGATGGTGTGAAACACCATGTTCTGCACGTTCATCCGGGCGATCTCCATCTTGGCCAGCTTGAGCTGGATCAGCTGGAACTGCCCGATGTTCCTGCCCCACAGCGTGCGGGTCTTCGCGTAGTCCACGCACAGCCGGTGGCATTCGTTGATGATGCCCAGCGCCATCATCGCGATCCCGATCCGCTCGGCGGCGAAGTTGTCGCGGGCGCTGTCGCGGCCGTCGCCCCCGGCGTGCTGTGCGCTCTCCCCGAGCAGGCGGTCCGGCGTCAGCCGCACGTTGTCGAAGAACAATTCGCCGGTCGGCGAGGACATCATGCCCATCTTCTTGAACGGCTTGCCCTGCGTCAGGCCCGGCATCCCGGCGTCCAGCACGAAGATGAGCACCGGCCGGTTGCGGGGGTCGGAGTCGCCGGCAGTGTCGTCGGTGAGTTTGGCGTAGACCACCAGCACGTCGGCGCAGGGCCCGTTGGTGATGAACGTCTTCTGCCCGTTGAGGATGTAGTCGGCACCATCGCGCTTGACGTGTGTCTTCATCCCCCCGAACGCATCCGAGCCGGAGTCCGGCTCCGTGATCGCCCACGCCGCAATCTTTTTCAGCGTCATCAGGTCCGGCAGCCAGCGTTCTTTCTGGGCCGGCGTGCCGCGGTTCATGATGGTCGCCGCGCCCAGGCCCAGGCTGACCGACACGGTGCTCAGCAGTCCGATGCTCACCCCGGCGAGCTCGGACACCAGCACCGCCATCATCGACGCCTGCGCAGCCATGCCCGAATCGCCGTCGCCGTCGCCCGTCGGCCCGCCGCGCTCCCGGTCCAACATCTTCTTGACGGCGTCGGCCGCCATGACGTCGAGGCCGAACTGGCTGAACAGCTTTCGCGCGATCGGATACGGCGACAGCGCACCGGTCTCCAGCTCGTCGAGGTGCGGGCGGATCTCCTTGTCGATGAACTGACGCACCGCGTCCCGAACCATCAGGTCGGTGTCGGACCATTCGAACACGGCGCTAGCGTTCGGCGCGCTGGTAGGCGGTGACGACGGCCGCGCCGCCGAGACCGATGTTGTGCTGCAACGCGGCGGTGACGCCCTCGACCTGACGCTTGTCGGCGGTGCCGCGCAGCTGCCAGGTCAGCTCGGCGCACTGCGCCAGCCCGGTCGCGCCGAGCGGGTGCCCCTTGGAGATCAGGCCACCCGACGGGTTGACCACCCAGCGGCCGCCGTAGGTGGTGTCGCCGTTGTCGATCAGCTTGGGCGCCTCCCCGGGCCCGCACAGGCCGAGGGCCTCGTAGAGCAGCAGCTCGTTGGCCGAGAAACAGTCGTGCAGCTCGATCACCTGAAAGTCCTGCGGCCCCAGCCCGGACTGATCGTAGACCTGTTGCGCCGCTTGCACGTTCATGTCATAGCCGATGAGGTTCTTGGCGCTGCCGTCGAAGGTGGACGCGAAGTCGGTGGTCATGGCCTGCCCCACGATCTCCACCGCCCGGCCGGCCAGCCCGTGACGCTCGACGAAACCCTCCGAGGCCAGGATCGCCGCACCGGAGCCGTCCGACGTCGGCGAGCACTGCAGCTTGGTCAGCGGGTCGGAGATCATCCGCGACGCCAGGATGTCCTCGAGGGTGTAGGACTCCTGGAACTGCGCGAACGGGTTGTTGACGGAGTGCTGGTGGTTCTTGTGGCCGACCTTGGCGAAATGCTCCGCGGTGGAACCGTATTGCCTCATGTGCTCGCGGCCTGCGGCGCCGAACATCCACGGCGCGACGGGCATCGCGAACTCGTCGATCTCGGCCATCGCCTTGACGTGCCTGGCCATCGGCGATTCGCGGTCCTCGGCCCCACCGCCGAGCGAACCGGGTTGCATCTTCTCGAACCCCAGCGCGATTGCGCAGTCCACGAGCCCGCCGCGGATCGCCTGAGCCGCAAGGAACAGCGCCGTCGACCCGGTCGAGCAGTTGTTGTTGACGTTGACGATCGGGATCCCGGTCATGCCCAGCTCGTAGAGCGCCCGCTGCCCCGACGTCGAGTCGCCCGCGACGTAGCCGACGTAGCCCTGCTGCACCTCGCGGTAGTCGATGCCCGCGTCGGCCAGGGCGTTGGTCCCGGACTCGCGCGCCATGTCCGGATAGTCCCAGCCCTCGCGGCGGCCGGGCTTCTCGAATTTCGTCATGCCGACGCCGATCACGTAGACCCTGTTGGACATCGTGTTTTGGGACATCGTGCTCCTTCCGAATACGTGTCAGGGTACGGCGCGCGATGTGACGCGGGCCACGCATCCCTCGCTACAGCGTCGCCGGGCGGATCACCACCACCGACTTCGTCCGCGCGCCCTCGTCGCGCAGCAGCGCCATCACGCGGCCGTCGGGGCCGCAGGCGGCGTAGACGCCGTCGATGCCGGCCGGCGCCAGGGGCCGGCCGTGGCCGGTGGCCTCGGCCTCCGCGGCGGTCAGGTCGCGGCGGGCGAACATCAGCAGGCAGGCCTCGTCCAGGGTGCAGCTCAGCCGGGGCCGCTCGGTCAGGTCGTCGAGCGAGCTCGCCTGGTCCAGGCCGAAGCGGCCGACGCGGGTGCGCCGCAACGACGTCAGATGCCCGCCCACCCCCAGCGCGGCGCCCAGGTCGCGGGCCAGCGCCCGGACGTAGGTGCCCGACGAGCAGTCGACCTCGACGTCCAGGTCGACGCACCCGCCGTGGGACCGGCGCGCCACCACGTCGAACCGGTCGATGCGCACCGGCCTGGCCGCGAGCGCGACGGAACGGCCCTCGCGGACCAGGCGGTAGGCGCGCCGGCCGTCCACCTTGATGGCGCTGACGGCCGAGGGCACCTGCTCGATGTCGCCGCGCAGCCCGGCGACCGCCGCCTCGATCGCCTCGTCGGTCAGGTGCCCGGCCGGGACGCTGTCCAGCGGTTCGCCGTCGGCGTCCTCGGTGGAGGTGGTCTGCCCCAGCCGGACGGTGGCCGCATACGACTTCGGGGCCGCCGTCAGCAGGCCGAGGATCTTGGTGGCGCGGTCGATGCCGATCACCAGCACGCCGGTGGCCATCGGGTCCAGCGTGCCGGCGTGTCCCACCCTGCGCGTGGCGAAGACGCGCCGGCAGCGCGCCACCACGTCGTGGCTGGTCATGCCTGCCGGCTTGTCGACGACGACGATCCCCGGCCCGCACGGACCGTCGCTCATAGGACGATCGCGGTGAGCACCAGGCCGCGCTCGACCGACCAGCGGCCCCGCAGCGCGGTCAGCGGCGGACCCGACAGCGCTTCGGGATCGATGAGGATCTTCGAGACGAACGTCCCCATGGCCCCGGCGCCGGACGGGTCGACGTCGAACACGACGTGCGCGTCCTCGAAGCCGAGCCACCTGTTGGTCAACGGGAACCACGCCTTGTACGTCGCCTCCTTGGCGCAGAACAGGATCCGGTCCCAGTGCAGGCCGTCGGGCAGCGCGGCGATCTCGCGGCGTTCCTCGGTCAGTGTGATCGCGTCCAGCACCCCGTCGGGCAGCACGTCGTGCGGTTCGGCGTCGATGCCGACCGAACGCACCGCGCCGGCGCGGCCCACCACCGCCCCGCGGTAGCCCGTGCAGTGGGTGAGGCTGCCCACCACGCCGTCGGGCCAGCAGGGTTGCCCCTTGTCGCCCTTGAGGATCGGCACCGGCGGCACGCCGAGCTGACCCAGCGCGGTGCGGGCGCAGTGCCGCACGGTGACGAACTCGTTGCGCCGCTTGGCCACCGACTTGGCGATCAACGGCTCCTCTTCGGGCAGCGGGGCCAAACCCGGCGGGTCGGAGTACAGCTCCGAATAGGCGAGGTCCTGCGACACCGTCTCGGGCAGCACCGCCGACACCAGCATGCGTGCCGTCATCGCGACTGCCGCTGCCGCACTCGTTCCCGGAACTTAACGGCCTGCTCCCGCATCTGCGGGGTGATCTCGAAGTGGCCGCCGAAGTCGTTGAGGTAGCCGGGCGGGTACCGGGGGTCGGGCAGCACCTGGCGCAGCCAGCTGTAGGGCGTGCGGCGCCGCCACTCCCGCGGGTAGCCCACCGACACCTCCTCGAAGCGCACGTCGTCATACCAGGTCGTGCGCGGGATGTGCAGGTGGCCGTACACCGAGCACACGGCGTTGTAGCGGGTGTGCCAGTCGGCGGTCTTGGTGGTCCCGCACCACAGCGAGAACTCCGGGTAGAACAACGCGTCACAGGGCTCGCGGACCAGCGGGAAATGGTTCACCAACACGGTCGGGGTCATCCAGTCGAGCTCTTCGAGCCGGGCGCGGGTTTTGGCCAGCCGGTCCCGGCACCAGGCATCGCGGGTGGCGTAGGGCTCCGACGACAACAGGAATTCGTCGGTGGCCACCACGTTGCGCTCCCGCGCGATCGCCAGGCCCTCGGCTTTGGTCGCGGCCCCCTCGGGCAGGAAGCTGTAGTCGTAGAGCAAGAACATCGGCACGATCGTGGCCGGGCCGCCGCGTTCGGTCCACACCGGGAACGGATGCTCGGGCGTGACCACGCCCATCTGGTCGCACATGTTGACCAGGTACTCGTAGCGGCTTCGCCCGAAGATCTGCCTGGGATCCCGGTTGGTGGTCCACAGCTCGTGGTTGCCCGGCACCCAGATCACCTTGGCGAAGCGCCGCCGCAGCAGGTCCAGCGTCCAGTGGATCTCGTCGGTGCGTTCGGCGACGTCGCCCGCCACGATCAGCCAGTCGTCCGGCGACGACGGGCGCAGCGACTCGGCGATCGGCTTGTTGCCCAGATGCCCGGTGTGCAGGTCGGACACCGCCCACAACGTCGGTTGGGGGGTCGGTTGGGGGGTCGGTTGGGGGGTCGGTTGGGGGGTCGGTTGAGGCGTCTGCTGCCCCCCGCTCGTCGATTCCTGCCCGGCCATGACCAACCAGCCTAACGATTCGCACCGGGCGTGCCCGGGCGTGCCCGGGAGGTACCCGGGTTCGGCTGTGACGGCGACCACGCGACTTGTACACTCCCGGGCAAGGGACCGCCGAGGGCATCAGGGGGTGACGTGTTCGCCAACGTGCGTCTGATGGGGGCACTGGGGGCACTGTTCGCAGCGGTCATCGTGGGCGCGCTGGGCTGGCAGGGCGCCCCCGCACCGGCCGCGCCGGGCCGCGCGGAGCCCGTGGAGCTGCGGTCGACGGGGCAGCCGCTGGAAACGACGATGAAGAGCCCGATCCTGGCGACCACCGACCCGCGGCCGTTCGACGCCTGCGAGGACATCCCGTTCGACGCCCTGCAACGGCTGGGCCTCGCGTTCACCCCGCCCGAACACGAGGACGGCCTGCGCTGCCACTTCGACGCGGGCAACTACCAGCTGGCCGTGGAGCCCATCATCTGGCGCACCTATGCGCAGACGCTGCCCCCCGACGCGGTCGAGACCACCATCGCGGGCCACCGCGCCGCGCAGTACTGGGTGATGAAGCCGACCTATCACAACGACTTCTGGTACCGGTCCTGCATGATCGTGCTGAAGACCAGCTACGGGCTGCTCCAGCAGGCGCTGTTCTACTCGACCGTGTACTCCGACCCCGACGTCGACTGCATGGCGACCAACCTGCAACGCGCCAACGACCTCGCCCCGTACTACAAGTTCTGATCGGGCCCTACTGGGCCTAGCCTGAGCACGGTGAGTACCACAGCGGCCCGCCGCGTCCAACCCGCCCTGCGCGCCCTGACACGGCAGGCCGGCGAGCGTGCCCTGAGCCGGCTGCTGGGCCTGCCGCCCGCGAGCACCGACTACACCGTGAACCGCGTCGAGATCCCGATGCGCGACGGGGCACGGCTGGTGGCCGACCACTACGCCCCGCTCACCCCCGCCCCGGCGGGAACCCTGCTGGTGCGCGGACCCTATGGGCGGCAGTTCCCGTTCTCCATGGCGTTCGGCCGGCCCTACGCCGCCCGCGGCTATCACGTGGTGCTGCAGAGCGTGCGCGGCACGTTCGGGTCGGGCGGCGCGTTCGAGCCGATGGTCAACGAGGCCGCCGACGGCGCCGACACGGCCGCCTGGCTGCGTGAGCAGCCGTGGTTCACCGGCAGCTTCGCCACCATCGGCGTGTCGTATCTGGGTTTCACCCAGTGGGCGCTGCTGCAGGATCCACCGCCCGAACTGGCCGCGGCCGTCATCACCGCCGGCCCCCACGATTTCAACGCCGCGGTCTGGGACACCGGCGCGTTCACCGTCAACGACTTCCTGGGCTGGAGCGATCTGGTCGCCCACCAGGAGGACCCCCAGCGCGTCCGGACCGCGATCCGCCAGCTCCGGGCCCGCCACAAGGTCGCGCAGGCGGCCGCCGCGCTGCCGATGGCGGCCGGGGCGCGGACCATGCTGGGCGAGGGCGCTCCGTGGTTCGAATCGTGGGTCGAACACGACGACCCGAAGGATCCGTTCTGGAATGCGCTGCGGTTCACCGAGGCACTGGACCGCGTGCGGGTACCGGTGCTGCTGGTGGGCGGCTGGCAGGACATCTTCCTGCGGCAGACCCTGCAGCAGTACGCGCGCCTGCGCGACCGGGGCGTCGACGTCGCGCTCACGGTCGGGCCGTGGGCGCACACCCAGCTGCTCACCAAGGGGCTGGCCACCAACCTCCGGGAATCCCTGGACTGGCTCGACGCGCACCTGGGCAGCGCGCCGGCGTCGCGGCGGCCCGGTCCCGTCCGCGTCTGCGTCACCGGGCAGGGCTGGCGCACCCTTGCCGACTGGCCGCCCCGCACCGCCGAACGCGCGCTCTACCTGCGGCCGGGCGGCCACCTGGGCGAGACGACACCGGCGGACCTGGCGGGGGTGCCCCCGGCGACGTTCCGCTACGACCCCACCGACCCGACACCGACCGTCGGCGGTCCCCTGCTGTCTCCGGGCGCCGGTTACCGCGACGACAGCCGGCTGGCGGCCCGCGACGACGTGCTGGCCTTCACCAGCGCCACCCTCACCCACGACCTGTGCGTGTACGGGAACCCGGTGGCCGAGCTGGTACACACCTCCGACAATCCCCACGTCGACCTGTTCGTGCGGGTGAGCGAGGTGGACGCCGACGGCCGGTCCCGCAACGTCAGCGACGGCTACCGGCGGCTGGGCGCGGCGGGCACGGCGGCCGACACGGTCGGCGTCGAACTCGACGGGATCGCCCACCGCTTCCGGGCCGGCTCACGCATCCGCCTCCTGATCGCCGGCAGCTGGTTTCCCCGCTACGCGCGCAACCTCGGCACCGGCGAACCGGCGCTGACGGGCCGGCGGGCCGAGCCGGCCACCCACGCGGTGCACTACGGGCGCTCCCGGCTGCTGCTGCCGGTGGGTCCGCCCGACGTGTCAGCCGACCGCGTCGCGGACCCGGCGGGCGACCTCGGTTAGCGCGGGTTCGTCGTGAACCGGCGCCCCCAGCGCCGGCCGCAGCGGCAGCTCCACCCAGCTGGTGCACCCCCCGTACCCGGGATCGCGGGCGATCCGCACCGGCTCGGACAACGGGATCACCGACACCACCAGCACCGCCAGTTTGTGTTTCGGCCGGAAGTCGAGCCGGTCGGCACGCACCGACTCGGCGGTCCAAATGTGCAGGTCCTCGATCGTCGCGAGCCCGTCGGGCCGGTTGACCTCTTGTGCGGCAACGACTTTCGCCGCAGCCCGCACCACGAGGTGATCGTCGGTGCTGTCGGCGGCCGCGGGTTGCAGCAGGTCGCGGTGCTCGGGCCGGACACGCTGGGCGTGGCTGTGCGCGACCGTGGGGAACAGCAGGAACTCCCGGGCCGCCAACTCGAACCGTTTCTCCCCGATGCCGCCCTTGCGCAGCAGCACCCGCTGCCGACCGTCCAGCAGCGCGTGTACGACCGCGCTCCACTCCTTGAGTGCGGGCGTCTTCGCGGTGGAGGTCATCTCGCGCCGGCCAGCCGGACGACCACCTCGGGCCGACGCAACGGTGGGCACATACTGACGCGCCGCCGCCGCGGTCTCTTCGGCCGTGGCCGCCGGCTGTAAACCGCGCAGTTCGGTGATGTTCCGGCACATGTCTTCAACGATAGGCGCGGCCTGCGCCTACCAGACCGTGACCGGGCGCGGATGCCGATGGCTGCGCAGGCGACGGTCTTTGGTCACCAGGCGCCAGCCATGTTCGACGGCGGTGGCATAGATCAACCGGTCGGCCGGATCGCCGGGAAACGACGACGGGAGCGACACCGCGGTGGCGGCGACCGACGGGGTGATGCTGGCAGTGCGGACATGCTCGGCGAGCAACTGAAGCCACGAACGCATGGGAATCGTCAGTCGGATGCGTTCGTGCTCGGCGAGCCAAGCCAGCTCGAACCATGTGATCGCGGAGACCGCAAGTTCGTCGGCCTCTTCGACAGCCCGGCTGGCTACCTTGCTGAGGCGGCCCGGTTCGGCTGACCACCAATGGATCACGTGCGAGTCGAGCAACACCGTTGTCATGAGGCGTTCCACGATGCCCCGGTGGTGAAGAGTTGGTCTTCGTCGGCGGCCGTCATCGCCACTCCCGACAACCGACCTTTGAGAGCATGGGATCCGGGCGCTGGTACTAGACGGGCTATCGCACGGCCGTGTTTTGTGATCTCGATTTCCCCGCCTACCGCCACTTCGTCAAGCAACGCAAGGATCTTGGCCTTCACCTCGGTAGCGGTCATGTTTCTGGTCATCATGTCAGTTTACTGGCCGGCAGGGTCTGCGCGATCGCCGCCGGAAGCCACTGACTACGGTGATCGCATGAGCGACGACATCCTGCTGACCGGTACCGACGAGCGGGTGCGCACCCTGACCCTCAACCGGCCGCAGTCGCGCAATGCGCTGTCCTCGGCCTTGCGGGACCGGTTCTTCGGGGCCCTGGCCGACGCCGAGGCGGACGCCGACGTCGACGTCGTCATCGTGACCGGGGCCGACCCCGTCTTCTGCGCGGGCCTGGACCTCAAGGAGCTCGGCGAGCGGTCGGCGCTTCCCGACATCTCGCCGCGGTGGCCGTCGATGACCAAACCGGTGATCGGGGCGATCAACGGTGCCGCGGTCACCGGCGGGCTGGAGCTGGCGCTGTACTGCGACATCCTGATCGCCTCGGAGCACGCGCGCTTCGCCGACACGCACGCCCGCGTCGGCCTGCTCCCCACGTGGGGGTTGAGCGTGCGGTTGCCGCAGAAGGTGGGCGTGGGGATGGCCCGGCGCATGAGCATGACCGGTGATTACCTGTCGGCCGCCGACGCGCTGCGCGCCGGGCTGGTGACCGAGGTGGTGCCGCACGAGCAGCTGCTGAGCACCGCGCGGGCCGTGGCGGCGTCCATCGTCGGCAACAACCAGGGCGCGGTGCGGGCGTTGCTGGCGTCCTACCACCGGATCGACGAGGAGCAGACCAGCCCGGGCCTGTGGCTGGAAGCCATGGCGGCCAGGCAATACCGGACCACCGGCGAGGACATCGCCGCCAACCGCGAGGCGGTGCTGCAGCGCGGGCGCGCCCAGGTGCGCTAGCCGCGGCGGCCGGTGATCGCCAGGGGCCACAAAAGCCAATACGATCCCAACAACCGCAGAAAAGGTTCGGGAGCGCAGGAGGCATCGGTGCGTGCTGTCGTCGATCTCACCGCGCGGGCGCACGGCGCACCGGCGCTGGTGGCGGCCACCGCGATGGTATTCGCGATCGTGGCGGCCGCACCGCGGGCGGCCGCCCAGCCCCCGCCCGGATTTCCCAGCCTCGACGATTTCAGCGCGGTCCCCTCCGACGGCTACGTCACCACGGCCGGCCCGCACACGTCCCCCCGGATAAGTTTCTCCACCCCGCACAACCTGGTGTGCGACTTCTACGGCGGGCCGGCGCCCGCGCCGCGCCCCTCACAGGACATCAAGTGCACCGGCGACATGCCGGGGATGAGCGACGTCCCCTTCCCCGGCAGCGGCCATCCCCGGCCGGGCGACTGCGTGGTGGGAGCCGTGAGCTTCAAGGGGCCCGGCTACGAGTTGAGCCGCATGTCCTACGGCGGCTGCGACGGCAACCCCGCCTCGCTGCCCTCGAGCGGCAAGCTGTTGGGTCTGGGCCAAAAGGTGTCGTACCTGAACGTGACGTGCGCCGTGGGCGGCGACAACCTCGTCGCCTGCCTGGACACCACCAGCGGAGACCACGGGTTCGTTCTGCAGCGCTCCGGCAGCTGGGCGTTCTAGCCGGGCCGGACTCAGCCGAGCGCGGCGCGCAGCGACGCCACCACGTCGTCGATCGGGCCCGCGGTCGAGTAGCCGGCCGCCAGCCGGTGACCCCCGCCGCCGAAGCCGGACGCGACCGCGACCAGATCCACGTCCTTGGCCCGCATCGACACCGACCACCGCCGCGGCTCGACCTCCTTGAAGACCGCCGCCACCTCGGCCTGCTGCGTGGTGCGCACGATGTCGACGATGCTCTCGACCTCCTCGGCCCGCGAGCACACCCAGTCCCGGTTCTCGACGACCGCATACACCAGCCCCCGGCCGCCGACCGCATCGGGCAGCAACCGCGCCGAGCCCAGCACCCGCGACAACAGCGGCAGCCACGCGAACGGGTGGGTGTCCATCAGCGTCCGGCTGATCGTGGCGTTGTCCACGCCGACCTCGACCAGCCGGGCCGCCAGCCGCAGCGCGCGGGCGCTGGCCCAGCGGAACGACCCGGTGTCGGTGGTGAGCCCGGCGTAGATGCAGTGGGCGATGTCGGGGCCGATCGGCTGGTCCCACGCGTCGAACAGGTCGGCGATCATCATCGTGGTGGAATCCGCCGACGAGTCGACGAAATTCGCGGTGCCGAACATCTCGTTGGAGGCGTGGTGGTCGATGACCAGCAGCTCGGGTGCCGACATGGCCAGTCCACTCAACCCACCCAGCCTCTTCGCGCTCGGGACGTCGACGGTCACCACGAGATCGACATCGGCTCGGATCGCCTCGGGGCCCACCAGCAGGTGACATCCGGGCAGCGAGGCCAGCGACTCCGGCAGCGTGGCCGGTGCGGCGAAGGTGACCTCGACCCGCTTGCCGCGCGCGTCCAGCGCCAGGGCCAGCGCCAGCCCGGCGCCGATCGTGTCGGCGTCGGGATGGACGTGGGCGATCACCGCGATCACCGCGGCATCCGCCAGCAGCCCGGCCGCGCCGAGCGCGTCCACGCAGCGGCCCCGTGCGTCCGCGCACGGGGCAATCACCTCAACGGCCACCTCAGTCCCGGGATCGATCGCCCTCACCGCTGTCCTCGCCGGCCGCGGCGCCGTCCGACCGGGTGTCGCGATAGGGATCGGCCTCGCCGGCGGGCTTGGCCCCCACCCGGACCCGCGCCAGATCGGCGTCCGCGGCACGCGCCCGGGCGAGCAACTCGTCCATCCGCTGCACGGTGTCCGACGTGGTGTCCCGGGCGAACGTCAGCGTGGGGGTGAAACGCACCCCGGTGCCCGCCCCGACCATGGTGCGCAGCGCGCCCCTGGCCCGTTCCAGCGCGGCCGCGGCGGCGTCGTGGTCCGGCTCGTCGTCCAGGGTGGGCCCCATCACGGTGTAGAACACGGTCGCGTCGTGCAGGTCCGCCGTCACCTTCGTGTCGACGATCGTCACCCCGGCCAGCCCCGGGTCCTTGATCTCGAACTCGATCGCCGAGGCGACGATGGTGTTGATCCGTTTGGCCAGGCGGCGCGCCCGTGCGGGATCCGCCATTATGGTCTCACCGCCTTCTCCTCATCACTCGTTCTGCATCACCAGGTCTGCATCGTCGGCGGTGGTCAGGTGCGTTCCTTCTCCACCAGCTCGTAGGACTCGATGATGTCGCCTTCCTTGATGTCGGAATAGCCGAGCGTCATACCGCACTCGAAGCCCTCGCGGACCTCGGTCACGTCGTCCTTCTCCCGGCGCAGCGAGCTGATCGCGAGTTTGTCGGTGACCACGATGTTGTCGCGCAACAGCCGGGCCTTGGCATTGCGGCGCACCACGCCGGAGGTGATCATGCAGCCGGCGATGTTGCCGACCTTGGAGGACCGGAAGATCGCCCGGATCTCGGCACGGCCCAGCTCCTTCTCCTCGAAGATCGGCTTGAGCATCCCGCGCAGCGCCTGCTCGATCTCGTCGATCGCCTGGTAGATCACCGAGTAGTAGCGGATCTCGACGCCCTCGCGGTTGGCGAGCTCGGTGGCCTTGCCCTCGGCGCGCACGTTGAAGCCGATGATCACCGCGTCCGACGCCGACGCCAGGTTGACGTTGGTCTCGGTGATGCCGCCGACACCGCGGTCGATGACGCGCAGCGCCACCTCGTCGTCCACCTGGATCGCCATCAGGGCCTCTTCCAGCGCCTCGACGGTACCGGCGTTGTCGCCCTTGAGGATCAGGTTCAGCTGGCTGGTTTCCTTCAGCGCCGAGTCCAGGTCCTCCAGGCTGATCCGCTTGCGGGAGCGCGCGGCCAGGGCGTTGCGCTTGCGCGCGCTGCGCCGGTCGGCGATCTGGCGGGCGATGCGGTCCTCGTCGACGACGAGGAAGTTGTCACCGGCCCCGGGCACCGACGTGAAGCCGATGACCTGCACCGGACGCGACGGCAGCGCCTCCTCGACGTCCTCGCCGTGCTCGTCGACCATGCGGCGGACCCGGCCGTAGGCGTCGCCGGCCACCACCGAGTCGCCCACGCGCAGCGTCCCGCGCTGCACCAGCACCGTGGCCACCGGCCCGCGACCGCGGTCCAGGTGCGCCTCGATCGCCACACCCTGGGCCTCCATCTCGGGGTTGGCCCGCAGGTCCAGGGCGGCGTCGGCCGTCAGCAGCACCGCCTCGAGCAACTGCTCGATGTTGGTGCCCTGCTTGGCCGAGATGTCGACGAACATCGTCTCGCCGCCGAATTCCTCAGCCACCAAACCGTATTCGGTGAGCTGCGCGCGAATCTTGGCCGGGTCGGCGCCCTCGACGTCGATCTTGTTGACCGCCACCACGATCGGCACGTCGGCGGCCTGCGCGTGGTTGATGGCCTCCACCGTCTGCGGCATGACGCCGTCGTCGGCGGCCACCACCACGATCGCGATGTCGGTGGCCTTGGCGCCGCGGGCCCGCATGGCGGTGAACGCCTCGTGGCCCGGGGTGTCGATGAAGGTGATCGGCCGCTGCACGCCGTCGTGCTCGACGGCCACCTGGTAGGCGCCGATGTGCTGCGTGATGCCTCCGGCCTCGCCCTCGCGGACGTTGGCCTGCCGGATCGTGTCCAGCAGCCGGGTTTTACCGTGGTCGACGTGGCCCATGACGGTGACCACGGGGGGCCGGACCTGCAGGTCCTCCTCGCCGCCCTCGTCCTGGCCGTAGGTCAAATCGAAGGACTCCAGCAGCTCGCGGTCCTCGTCCTCGGGGCTGACGACCTGAACGTTGTAGTTCATCTCGCTGCCCAGCAGCTCGAGCGTCTCGTCGCCCACCGACTGGGTGGCCGTCACCATCTCCCCGAGGTTGAACAGCGCCTGCACCAGCGCGGCCGGGTTGGCGTCGATCTTCTCGGCGAAGTCGGAGAGCGATGCGCCGCGGGCCAGCCGGATCGTCTCGCCGTTGCCGTGCGGCAGCCGCACGCCGCCGACGACCGGCGCCTGCATGTTCTCGTACTCGGCGCGTTTCGCCCGCTTGGACTTGCGGCCGCGCCGGGGCGCGCCGCCGGGACGGCCGAACGCGCCGGCCGCGCCGCCGCGCTGGCCGGGACGGCCGCCACCGCCGCCGCCACCCGGGCGGCCGCGGAAACCGCCGCCGGCGCCGGGTGCGGCACCGACGCCACCGCCGGCACCACCACCGCGGTAGTTACCGCCGCCACCGTCGGAGCGGCCGCCCCCGGGGCGAGCGCCTCCGGGCCGGGGTGCCCCGGTCCGCGGTGGGCGGGGCCCACCGGCGGCCCCGCCGGGACGGGGGGGCATGTTGCCGGGCGAAGCACCCGGCCGGGGCGCTCCGGGCCGGGGTGCCCCGGGGCGGGGCGCCGCCGGCCGCGGGATGGGCCGGTCGACGGGCTGAGCCGAGGAGAACGGGTTGTTGCCGACGCGCGGGGTGCGCACGCCGGGCTTGGGCCCGGGGCGCGGCCCCGGCGTCGCACCACCGGGGTGCGGCCCCGGCTGGCCGGGTTGCTGCCCCGGCGCCGACGGTGCCGGTTGGGGGGGCGGGGCCGACGGGCGTGCGGGGGTCGGCGCCGCCGGCCGCGGGGTTGCGGCGGGCGGGGCCTGCGGAGCCTGCGCCGCGGGCGCCGGGGGGCTCTCCGGCTTGGCGGGCGCCGGGGCGGCTGCGCCGTTGCCGACGGACTTGCTGATCGCCTTGTCGAGGGCCTGGTCGAGGGATTTGTCGGGGCCCTTGGCGGGCGCCTTGCCCGCGCCCTTGTCGGGGGCCGGCTTACCGCCGCCGAAGGACTCCCGGAGCCGGCGGGCAACCGGCGCCTCCACGGTCGACGACGCGGATTTGACGAATTCGCCCTGTTCGTTCAGCCGGGCGAGAACTTCCTTGCTGGTGACACCGAGTTCCTTGGCCAACTCGTGTACGCGGGCCTTACCTGCCACTACATCTCCTGTCTATGAGGCGCGACAGTCGTAGGCCGGCGCCTCGGGTTTAGCTATGACGCATGGTCATCGGGACTTCACGGTGTGCTCATGTTCTTGCTACCTGTTCTGTTTGCCGGGGGGCCGAGTGCATTGGCGTACTCGACCACCGCGGTGGTGTCCGGTGAACCGGCGATGCGCAGCGATCTGGTGAAAGCTCGCCGCCGCACCGCCTGTTGGATGCACTGCGGTTCGGGATGCAGCCACGCACCCCGCCCCGGCAGGCTATTGCCCGTGTCAACGGTCACGGCGTAGGAACCGTTCCCCGTGGACACAGCCACCACTCGAAGCAGGTCGACGGCCAACTCTCGCTTCCGGCAGCCGACGCACGTCCGCACCGGTCCATCAGTGCTTCTGCGCGCCACGGCCGAAGGCTTGCGCTGGATCACGGCTCAGTCTAGCGTCACCCAACCCGTGGTCAGAACCACCCGCAGCCGTACCGTTACCTTCGCCTCCGGGCGGGCCTAGCCGGATCGTCCGATCGCCCGGCTGGCACCCGGATCGGGTTGGTCCTCGGCGTGCACCGGCGAATCCCCGCGGATGTCGATGCGCCATCCGGTGAGCCGGGCGGCCAGCCGCGCGTTCTGCCCCTCCTTGCCGATGGCCAGCGACAGCTGGAAGTCGGGCACCACCACGCGGGCGGCGCGGGCGGCTTGGTCGATGATCGACACCGAGACGACCTTCGCCGGGGACAGCGCGTTGGCGACGAACCGGGCCGGGTCCTCGTCGTAGTCGATGATGTCGATCTTCTCCCCGGACAGCTCGCTCATCACGTTGCGGACCCGCTGCCCCATCGGGCCGATGCACGCGCCCTTGGCGTTCAGGCCGGGAACGATCGACCGCACCGCGATCTTGGAGCGATGGCCGGCCTCCCGGGCGACCGCCACGATGTCCACCGATCCGTCGGCGATCTCGGGCACCTCCAGGGAGAACAGCTTGCGCACCAGGTTGGGATGGGTCCGCGACAGCGTGATCAGCGGCTCGCGGGACCCGCGGGTCACGCCGACCACATAGCACCGCACCCGGTTGCCGTGGTCGTAGCTCTCCCCCGGGACCTGCTCGGCGGACGGGATCACGCCCTCGGAGGCCTTGGTCTCGGTGCCGATCCGGACCACCACCAGGCCGCGGGCGTTGGCCCGGGTGTCGCGCTGGATCACCCCGGCGACGATCTCGCCCTCCCGGGTGGAGAACTCGCCGTAGGTGCGTTCGTTCTCGGCGTCGCGGAAGCGCTGCAGCATGACCTGCCGTGCGGTGGTGGCGGCGATGCGGCCGAAACCCTCGGGGGTGTCGTCCCACTCGCTGATGACGTTGCCGTCCTCGTCGGTCTCACGGGCCATCACCCGCACGGCACCGGTTTTGCGGTCGATCTCGATGCGCGCGTCGTTCTGGTGGCCCTGGGTGTGCCGGTAGGCGGTGAGCAGCGCCGATTTGATCGTCTCGAGCAGCTCGGTGACCGAGATGCCCCGGTCCACCTCGATGGCATGCAGCGCCGCCATGTCGATGTTCATCAGCGCCGCTCCTCTTCATCGCTCAGCTCTGCATCGTCGCCGGCGCGGTTCATGCTTCGGCCTCCGTCCTGCGGGCCCGATCCGTCCCGGCCAGATCTTTGGTGGCCAGGTCCAGCTCGGCCTGGCTCGGCGGGGAGAACTCCACCTGCACCACCGCGTTCACGATGTCGGCGAGCGGGATCTCGCGGACCGCGAGGTTGCGGCCGTCACGCACCACCAGCGCAACGGTGTCATCGCGGGTCTCACCGACCCGGCCGGTGAGCCGGGAGCCGCCGGACAACGTCGCCTCGACCTTGCGGCCGCGGGCGCGGCGAAAGTGTTTGGCGCTGGTCAGCGGGCGCTCGACCCCGGGCGAACTGACCTCGAGCACATAGCGGTCCCCCGCGCTGTCCAGGGCGTCCAGCAACGCCGACGCCGAACGCGACAGGGCCGCTATGGTGTCGAGGTCCGGCGCGGTGTCGCCGTCGGCGACCACCGTGATCCGCGGTGGGCGCGCCCGGGTGTCGATGACCACGTCCTCGATCTCGAAGCCTGCGCGCGCGAACTCCCCACCGAGCAGCTCGATCACCTGCGTCTGCGAAGGTAGCCCGGTGGTCACGGCGAGCTCCTCATCTTGAGTTGTCCGGTCAACTGGCGAGTGGCGCGGTGGAACGGTGACGGCCGCCGTTCCCCGAGAACCGTGTCTCAACGATACGCCAGGGATCGCGGATGACGGCGTGATCGCCTGGTCAAGGTCCTGACACCGGTTAGCCTCGTGCCAATGGCAGGATATTGCTGTGCCTAGCGCATCACCCGTGACCAACAGGCGGGGCGTGCTTGCCGGCGGCGCGGCCCTGGCCGCGCTGGGCGTGGCGGTATCCGCCTGCGGCGAGCCCAAACCCAAGCCCCCCGCCGTCGAAGAGTTGCTGGGCCCGTTGGACCAGGCGCGGCACGACAGTGCGCTCGCCGCCGCGGCCGCGGCCGCCGTCGGCAACCCACCCCAGGTCGCCGCGGCGCTGTCCGTGGTCGCCACCCAGCGCGCCGCGCACGCGCGCGCCCTGTCCACGGAGATCTGGCGGGCCTCCGCCAAGTTGGGTGCGCCCTCGAGCACGACGAGTGAGACCACCAGCCCCAGCCCGACCGGCGAGGCGGCGCCCCCACCGCCGCCGCCCCCGTTGTCCGACGTGGTCGAGTCGCTGCGCGCGTCCGCCGAGAGCGCCGGCCGCCTGGTGGCCACCTCGTCGGGCTACCGGGCCGGGCTGCTCGCGTCCATCGCCGCGAGCTGCACCGCGAGTTACTCGGTCGCCCTGGCCCCCGCGGGGACGACGCCGTGACGACACCGAAGCGTGCGCCCGCCGGCCCCACCGCCAAGAACGGCGACGACGCGGCGCTGTGCGACGCGCTCGCCGTCGAGCACTCCACCATCTACGGCTACGGCATCGTCTCGGCACTGTCGCCGCCCGGCGTCAACAACCTGGTGGTGGACGGCCTGACCGAGCACCGCCAGCGCCGCGACGACGTCATCGCGATGCTCGACGCACGCAAGGTCAGCGCTCCGGTCCCCGCGGCCGGCTACCAGTTGCCCATGGTGGTGGCCAGCCCGGCGGACGCGGCCCGCCTGGCGGTGCGGATGGAGAGCGACTGCGCGACCGCGTGGCGTGTGGTCGTCGAGCGCGCCGAGACGGCGGACGACCGCGCGTTCGCCTCGACGGCCCTGACGCAGAGCGCGGTGATGGCCTCCAGGTGGAATCGGGTGCTCAACGCCTGGCCCATCACGACGGCCTTCCCGGGCGCGGACGAATAGCTCCCGCCCGCGGCTTCAGGACCTCAGCACCGCCGCGATCTCGCCGGCCAGCGATTCTCCGGCGGCCAGCTCGCGGGTCTGCCCCGTGAAGCGGTCGCGCAGCTCGACCACGCCGTCTCCCCAGCCCCGCCCGACGACGACGACCCGGGGCACCCCCAGCAACTCGGCGTCCTTGAACTTCACGCCGGGGGATGCCGGACGGTCGTCGAGCAGCACCTCGACGCCCAGCCGGTCGAGGTCGGCGGCCAGCGCGGTGGCTCCGGCCCGGGCCGCTTCGTCCTTGTTGGCGATCACCAGGTGGACGTCGAAAGGCGACACCGCCGACGGCCAGCGCAGCCCCAGCTCGTCGTGGTGCTGCTCGGCGATGACGGCGACCAGCCGCGACACCCCGATGCCGTAGGACCCCATCGTCACCCGCACGGGCTTGCCGTCCTCGCCGAGCACGTCGAGGGCGAAGGCGTCGGTGTATTTGCGGCCGAGCTGGAAGATGTGCCCGATTTCGATGCCCCGCGCGGAGACCAGCTGTCCCGCCCCGTCGGGAGACGGGTCGCCGTCGCGCACCTCGGCGGCCTCGATGGTGCCGTCGGCGGTGAAGTCCCGGCCGGCCACCAGGCCCACGACATGCCGCCCGGGCTCGTCGGCCCCGGTGATCCAGCTGGTGCCCTCGACCACCCGCGGATCGACCAAGTAGCGAACCTTGTTGTCGCACAAACCCTTCGGGCCTATGTAGCCCTTCACCAGGAAGGGGTACCTGGCGAAGTCGGCGTCGTCGAGCATGGCATGCTCGGCGGGCTCGAGGGCCGCACCCAGCCGCTTTTCGTCGACCTCGCGGTCCCCGGGCAGCCCGATGGCCAGCAGCTCCCAGTCGCCGCCGGGCTCGCGGACCTTGAGCAGCACGTTCTTCAGGGTGTCGGCCGCGGTGACGGTGCGGCCGAGGCCGGCGTTGTTGGCCCACTCCACCAGGCTCGCGATGGTCGGGGTGTCGCCGGTGTCGTGGACCTGCGCCTCGGGCAGGCCGGCCACGACGTCAGCGGGAAGCGGCTCGGGCCGGGGGGTGACCACGGCCTCGACGTTGGCCGCGTAACCGGACTCCAGGCACCGCACGAAGGTGTCCTCGCCGACCGGGCTCTCGGCCAGGAACTCCTCGGAGGCGCTGCCGCCCATCGCGCCCGACGTCGCGGACACGATGACGTAGCGCACCCGCAGCCGCGCGAAGACGCGCTGGTAGGCCTCCCGGTGCGCGCGGTAGGCGGCCTCGAGCCCGGCGTCGTCGACGTCGAAGGAGTAGGAGTCCTTCATCAGGAACTCCCGGACGCGCAGGATCCCGGCCCGCGGCCGCGCCTCGTCGCGGTACTTGTTCTGGATCTGGTAGAGCACCAGCGGGAGGTCTTTGTAGGAGTTGTATTCGCCCTTGACGGTCAGGGTGAACAGCTCCTCGTGGGTCGGGCCCAGCAGGTAGTCGTGGCCGCGGCGGTCCTGCAGCCGGAACACGCTGTCGCCGTACTCGGTCCAGCGGTTCGTCGTCTCGTACGGCGCGCGTGGCAGCAGCGCCGGGAACAGGATCTCCTGGCCGCCGATCGCGTTCATCTCCTCGCGGACGATGCGTTCGATGTTGCGCAGGACCCGCAGTCCCAGCGGCAGCCAGCTGTACAGCCCGGGCGCGACGGGGCGCACGTATCCGGCGCGGATCAGCAGCTTGTGGCTCGGGACTTCGGCCTCGGCGGGATCATCACGCAGGGTGCGGAGGAACAGCTCGGACATCCGGGTGATCACAGGCCGCCAGCCTAGTGTGCGCGGGAGGGCCGGCGGCGACGCGGGGCGCTACAGCTGGCCGGCGTCCATCGCTTCCTTGACCTCCTGCGCGTGGGCGACCTGCTCAGGGGTGTAGCCGATGAACAGCGCGGCCGCGCCGACGATGATGGAGGCTCCGGCCACCCACAGCAGACCGTAGGTGTAGCCGTGGTCGAGGGCCCGCAACTGGGCGTCGTTCATGAACTTGACCGGGCCGGTGGAGCCGCCCAGGTACAGCGTGCGCGAGGTGATCACGGCCTGGATGACCGCCAGCACCAGCGGCCCGCCCAGGCTCTGCAGCATCAAGGTCATCGCCGATACCGGACCGATCTGGTCGAAGCCCACGCCGGCGATGGCCGACAGGGTCAGCGGGACGACCGCCATCCCGATGCCGATCCCCCCGATGACGATCGGCATCACCAGGTTCGGGAAATAGGGTGCGCCCCGGTGCATGAACCACCAGCCGTACAGCATCGCGAGGAAGAGCAGGTAGCCGCCGGCGATCGTCACGACCCGCGGCGAGAACCGCGACACCAGCTGCGAGGAGACGCCCAGGCCGATGCCCATCGCGATCACGAACGGGATGAAGCCGACGCCCGCGCGCAACGCGCTGTAGCCCAGGATGTCCTGCACGTAGAGGCCGATCAACACCGTGAGGGTGAACATGACGCCCCCGGCCAGGAAGATCGCGATGAAGGTGACCAACCGGTTGCGGTCGCGGAAAAGCCGGAACGGGACGACGGGGTTCTCGGCGGTGCGCTCGACGATGACGAACGCCAGGGCGGCGGCCATCGCCACCGCGCCCGACCCGAGGGTGGTGATCGAGATCCAGCCCTTCTCCGGGCCCATCGAGAAGGTGAAGACGGCGGCGGTGCACGCCAGGGTGGCCAGCATGGCCCCCGCCGCGTCGAGCTTCATCCGTTCCCGGTTGGTCTCCCGCAGCGCGGTGCGGGCCAGGTAGATCATCACCAGCCCGATCGGCACGTTCACCAGGAACGCCAGCCGCCACGACAGTTCGGTCAGCGCCCCGCCGACCACCAGGCCCATCACCGACCCGACAGCGGTCATCGCGGCGAACACCGCGGTGGCGAAGTTACGCGCCGGCCCCTTCGGGAAGGTCGTCGCCACCAGCGCCAGACCGGTCGGCGACGCGATGGCCGACCCGACGCCCTGGGAGAGCCGCGCGATGACCAGCGTCGCGTCGTCCCAGGCCACGGCGCACAGGACGGAGGAGATGGTGAACAGCGCGACGCCGACGATGAAGGTGCGCTTGCGCCCGATGGTGTCGCCGAGACGCCCGCCGAGCAACATCAGGCCGCCGAAGGTGAGCACGTAGGCGGTGATCACCCAGCTACGGCCCGCGTCGGACAGGCTGAGCTCGTTCTGGATCTTGGGCAGCGCGACGATGGCCACGGTGCTGTCCATGGTCGCCAGCAACTGCATGCCGCCGATCGCGATGACGGCCGCGATGAAACGGCGGGAAGGCAGCCACGTCGGGTAATACCGGCCGATGCGAGTGGAGGCGGTCTCTGCCGGACGCGTCGCGCGCGCCGGGGCCGGACGATCGGGGCGTGCGGATGTCCAATTCCGGACCGCTCGCTCGGAGTCGTTGAGAGCCGTCATAATGGGTTACCTTACAGTAATCTTAAGAATCGTTTAAAGCCCCGAAGGCGGCGACGGCCCCGATAACGATGATCGCGGGAGGTCGGACGCCCTCGGCGCGGATCTTCTCTGGCGTGTCGGCGAGGCTGGCCCGCCATGTCTGCTGAGCCGCCGTCGTGCCGTGCTGGACGACGAGGACGGGCGTATCCGCAGGTCGGCCGCCTTTCAGCAGGGCGTCGACGAAGAGTTCGATGCGTTCGACCGCCATCAGCAAAACAATGGTGCCGGTCAATGCGGCCAAAGCGTCCCAATTCACTAACGATTCGGGGTGGCCGGGCGGCAGATGGCCGCTGACCACCACGAACTCATGATTTATCGCTCGATGGGTGACCGGGACGCCCGCCAGCGCGGGCACGCCTATGGCACTTGTCACACCCGGCACCACCGTCACCGGGATCCCGGCGTCGGCGCACGCGAGCACCTCCTCGTAGCCGCGCGCGAACACGAAGGGATCCCCGCCTTTGAGGCGGACCACGAAGCTGCCGGCCCGCGCCCGTTCGATCATCACGTCGTTGATCGCGTCCTGGGCCATGGCCCGCCCGTACGGGATCTTGGCGGCGTCGATGACCTCCACGTGCGGCGACAACTCGGCGAGCAGTTCCGGCGGCGCCAGCCGGTCGGCGACCACCACGTCGGCCTGGGCGAGCAGCCGGCGGCCGCGCACCGTGATCAGTTCGGGGTCCCCCGGGCCGCCCCCGACCAGCGCCACGCCGCCGCGCACGACATCGGAGCTCTCGGCCGTGATGACGCCCTGCTGCAACGCCTCGCGAATCGCCGACCGGATCGCCGCGGACCGGCGGTGCTCCCCGCCGGCGAGCACGCCGACGGACAGTCCCGCGTAGCTGAAGGACGCCGGCGTGACCGCGGTCCCCTCGACGGCGACATCGGCGCGGACGCAGAAGGTCTGGCGGCGCTCGGCCTCGGCGACGACGGCGGCGTTGACCTCCGGGTCGTCGGTGGCCGCGATCGCGTACCAGGCGCCGTCGAGATCCCCGTCGCGGTAGTCCCGCAGGGACAACGTGACACCGCTCATCGACTCGACGGCGGGAGTGGCGGTGCGGGAGACGACGTGCACGTCCGCCCCGCTGGCGATGAGCAGGGGCAACCGGCGCTGTGCGACGGACCCGCCGCCGATCACGACGACCCTCTTGCCGGTCAGCCGCAATCCGACCAGGTACGGGTTCTCGGTCTGGGTCACCCGGCAAGCCTAGTGGCGACCACCGACGCGGCGAAGCCGGGCGCGGCGGGCGGCGTGGGCGACGAAGCGCGCCATCGCGTCCGGTGCCGCGGCCGGATGGGTGTGCAGGTAGGACGCGTGGACGCCGGCGTGCACGGCCCCGTCCCGCATGCTGTCCACGCCGTCGCCCCGGTACGCCCACGCCGGCGGGTAGTCGCGGCTGTAGGCGACCGCGGTGCGGTGGAATTCGTGCCCGACCAGCCGCCGTCCCGCACGGTAGAGGGGCGAATCGGCCACCGCGACGGCGTCGCGGTACGCCAGGGTGAGGCGCGGCGTGAACCGCGCCGACCCGTCCAGCACCCCGCACATCGGGTGCCCGTCGAGCGCGGAGGTCAGATAGATCAGCCCGGCGCATTCCGCGTGCACCGGCGCGCCGGCGCCGGCCAGCTCGCGGATCTGGCGGCGCACGAGGTCGTTGGCGGACAGTTCGGCGGTGAACTGTTCGGGGAAGCCGCCGGGCAGCACCACCGCGCCGGTGCCGTCGGGCAGCGGGTCGACGAGCGGGTCGAACTCGACGACCTCGGCGCCGGCGGCGCACAGCAGCTCGGCGTGCTCGGTGTAGCTGAAGCTGAACGCCTTGCCCGCCGCCATCGCCACGGTGGCGGCCCCGGCGCGCTCGACGCCCGTCTCCCCCACCGCCGTCGCGGGATCCCACGCCGGGCCCTCGGGGCCGCCACCGCGGGCGGCCGCGACGACGGCCGCCAGGTCGACGTGGCGGGCGACCAGGCCGGTCATCGCCTCGACGGCGGCCTGCGCGCGCCGGCCGTACTCGACGGCGGTGACCAGGCCCAGATACCTCGTCGGCACCTCCAGTTCGGCGGTGCGCGGAATCGCCCCGAACACCGGCACACCGGCCTGCTCGCAGCCCTGGCGCAGCACCTGTTCGTGCCGGGGCGACCCGACGCGGTTGAGGATCACCCCGGCGACCCGGGTCGCGGTGTGGAACGTCGCGAACCCGTGCAGCAGG
The DNA here is from genome assembly GCF_045809005.2 of Mycobacterium cajalii. Taxonomy (NCBI): domain Bacteria; kingdom Bacillati; phylum Actinomycetota; class Actinomycetes; order Mycobacteriales; family Mycobacteriaceae; genus Mycobacterium; species Mycobacterium cajalii. Next base: position 1,979,618 of record NZ_CM141436.1, on the reverse strand, counting down.
GCCGCGATGCTGTGGCTCTGGCCGCGCGCGTCGACCACCAGGACCACCGGGGCGCCCAACAGCCCGGCGACGTGGGCGGTGGATCCGGCCGCCGGCGTCGTCGCGCCGGAGCCGATCCGCCCGTCGAACAGCCCCATGACGCCCTCGACCACGGCGATGTCCGCCCCGCCGGCGCCGTGGGCGTACAGGGGCCCGATCAGCCGCTCCCCGACCAGCACCGGATCCAGGTTGCGGCCGGGCCGGCCCGCGGCCAGGCCGTGATAGCCGGGGTCGATGAAGTCCGGGCCTACTTTGAACGGGGCGACGAGATGCCCGTTCTGCCGCAGGGCGCCCATCAAACCCGTTGCCACCGTGGTTTTTCCGCTGCCCGATGCGGGCGCGGCGATGACGACGGCCGGTACCGGGGTCACGGATCGGCCCGCGAGCGTGCACAGAATGCCGTGCTGCGCGGCGTGTCGGCGTGCAGACGCGCACGCTCGCGGGGAAGGGGGCGCGGGCTCACCACTCGATGCCCTTCTGGCCCTTGCGCCCCGCGTCCATCGGGTGCTTGACCTTGGCCATCTCGGTGACCAGGTCGGCGGCCTCGATAAGCCGCGGCGCGGCGTCGCGCCCGGTGATCACCACGTGCTGACAACCGGGCCGGCTCAGCAGCGCATCGACCACGCCGTCGACGTCGATCCAGCCCCACTTCAGCGGGTAGGTGAACTCGTCGAGCACATAGAAGTCGTGCCGTTGGGCGGCCAGCCGCCGGGCGATCTCGGCCCATCCGTCGGCCGCCGCGGCGGCGTGGTCGACGTCGCTGCCCAGCTTGCGCGTCCAGGACCAGCCCGCGCCCATCTTGTGCCACTCGACGGCGCCGCCCAGCCCGTGGTTCTCGTGCAGCTCGCCGAGCCGCTGAAACGCCGCCTCCTCGCCCACTTTCCACTTGGCGCTCTTGACGAACTGGAAGACGGCGACGTCCAGCCCGGCGTTCCACGCCCGCAGCGCCATCCCGAACGCCGCGGTGGACTTTCCCTTGCCCGCGCCGGTGTGCACCGCCAGCACGGGGGTGTTGCGGCGGGCCCGCGTGGTCAGGCCGTCGTCGGGGACTTGCAGGGGCGTTCCCTGGGGCATGAGGCGCTTACCTTCCGACGGTTCAGGCGGCGCCGCGCACGGCCCGCGTCAAATGATCGGCGTGCAACTGCTCGAGCCGCACGGCCGGCGCGCCGAGCCGGCGGGCCAGCTGCCCGGCCAAACCCAGCCGCACATAGGACGTCTCGCAGTCCACGACCACCGCGGCCACACCCTCGGCGGCCAGCCGGGCCGCCGCGATCCGGGTGCGGCCCAACGGGTCCGGCCCACCCGTGGCCCGCCCGTCGGTGAGCACCACGACCAGGGCGCGCCGGGTCCGGTCGCGCGCCCGCTCCCGCACGATCAGCTCGCGCGCGGCCAGCAGGCCCTCGGCCAGCGGGGTCTTGCCGCCGGTGTCGAACCGGGCCAGCCGCCGTCCGGCGATGTGCGCCGACGACGTCGGCGGGAGCACCAGCCTGGCCTCCCGCTGGCGGAACGTGATGACCGCGACCTTGTCGCGGCGCTGGTAGGCGTCGCGCAGCAGGGACAGCGCGGCGCCGCCGACCGCGGCCATGCGATCCCGTGCGGCCATCGAACCGGACGCGTCGACGACGAAGACCACCAGATTGCCCTCGCGCCCTTCGCGGATGGCCAGGCGGACGTCGTCGGGCCGTGGGCGCAGCGGTCCCCCGCCGCCGTGCCCGGCGGCCGACAGCAGCGTGGCGAACAGGTGCAGCCCCCGCGCGCCGGAGCCGGTGTCGCCGGCCTCGGTCGCCCCGATCACGCCGCCGGTGGCGTTACGGGCGCGCGATCGCCGCCCGGGTGCGCCGGTACCGACGCCCGGAATCCGCAGCGCGCGGGTCCTGAAGGTCTGCGACGGCGGCGCGCTGGGCCGCGGCGGCTGCGGACGCGACGGCTGCGACCGCGACGGCTGCGACCGCGAATCCTGTTGTGGCGCAGCATTCTCAGGAGTCTCGGATGCACCGCCGCCGGGCGGGTCGGGGTCCGGCTCGGGATCCTCGCCACCGGCCTGCGCCAGCGCCGCGTCGAGTTGCTCGCGCTCGATGCCCGGGTCGTCGAACGGGTCGCGGCGGCGCCGGTGCGGCAACGCCAACTCGGCCGCGATCCGGATGTCCTGTTCCTCGACGGTGACCGCCCCGCGCCAGGCGGCGTGGGCGACCGCGGTGCGGGCCAGCACCAGGTCGGCCCGCATGCCGTCGACGTCGAACGCGGCACACAGCGCCGCGATGCGGCGTAACTCGCTGTCCGGCAACACCACGTCGCCGACCAGGGAGCGCGCGGCCGCGATCCGCCGGGCCAGCTCGGCGTCGGCGTCGGCGTAGCGCTCGGCGAAGGCGTCGGGATCGGCCTCGTAGGCCATCCGCTGCCGGATCACCTGCACGCGGACGTCGACATCGCGGGAGGCGTGCACGTCGACGGTCAGGCCGAACCGATCCAGCAGTTGCGGCCGCAGCTCGCCCTCCTCGGGGTTCATCGTGCCGATCAGCACGAACCGCGCCTCGTGCGAATGGGAGATGCCGTCGCGTTCGACGTGTACCCGTCCCATCGCCGCGGCGTCGAGCAGCACGTCGACCAGGTGATCGTGCAGCAGGTTGACCTCGTCGACGTAGAGGACGCCACCGTGGGCGCGCGCCAGCAGGCCGGGCGAGAAGGCGTGCTCGCCCTCGCGCAGCACCCGCTGCAGGTCCAGCGAACCGATCACCCGGTCTTCGGTTGCGCCCAGCGGCATCTCGACCAGGCCGGCACCGCCGGTCGCGGCGGACAGCAGCGCGGCAAGCCCGCGCACGGCGGTCGACTTGGCCGTCCCCTTCTCGCCCCGGATGAGCGCTCCGCCGATGTCCGGGCGCACGGCACACAGCAGCAGGGCGAGCCGCAGCTGGTCGTGCCCGACGATCGCGCTGAAGGGATACGGCTTCACGGCAGCTCGGCCAGACCGGAACCGGGCCGCAGCATCGGCACGTGCGGCACCCCGTCGTCGACGAAATCCTCACCGTCGCGGACGAACCCGTGCTGTGCATACATGTCGGCCAGATACGTCTGCGCGTTGATCCGGCACGGGTAGTCGCCGACCTCGGCCAGCGCGGCGCGCAGCAGCCGGGTGGTGTGGCCCTGACCCCGCACACTGCGTTTGGTGCACAGCCGACCGATGCGGAACGCCTTGGTGCCCCCGGCGTGCTCCTCCATCAGCCGCAGGGTGCAGATGACTTCGCCGTCGGCGGATTCCAGCCAGAAGTGCCGGGTTTCGGCGAGCAGGTCGCGCCCGTCCAACTCCGGGTAGGGGCAGGCCTGTTCGACGACGAACACCTCGACCCTCAGCTTGAGCAGCTCGTAGAGGGTAGGGGTGTCGAGGTCCTGCGACCAGGCACGACGCAGCGGCTCACTCATCGGCCACTCCTCCTCATCGCTTCGTCCCCCTAGCCGCTTCGCGGCTGGGGGCACCCCCACTGCATCGTCGCCGGCGCAACTCATCGGCGCCACTCCTCCTCATGCAACCTCCAGCTGTAAGGCCTTGCTGCCCCACGACCACACCGCGTCGAACAGGGCCGGCTCGTCGGAAAGCTTCACGCCCAAGGACGGGACCATCTCCTTGAGTGCGGGAAGCCAGGTTTGGTACCGGTCGGCAAAGCACCGCCGCAGCACGTCGAGCGCGATCGGCACGGCGGTCGAGGCCCCCGGCGAGCCCCCGAGCAGCCCGGCGATCGTGCCGTCGGCGTCGCTGAGCAGGGTCGTGCCGAAGTCCAGGGCCCCACCCCTGCGCCGGTCCCGCCGGATCACCTGCACCCGCTGACCGGCCACCGTCAGCTCCCAATCCGAATCCTTTGCGCTCGGCACGAATTCCCGCAACATGCGCACCCGCCCGGGGGCGGTGAGTCGCAGCTGACCGATCAGGTAGTTCAGCAGGGCCAGTTCGGTGACACCGACGCCGAGCATCGACAGCAGGTTGTCCGGCTTCACCGAGCGGGGCAGATCGCTGAAATGCCCGTGCTTCAAGAACTTCGGCGACCAGCCGGCGTAGGGGCCGAACACCAGCCACGCCTTGCCGTTGACCAGCCGCAGGTCCAGGTGCAGCGCGCCCAGCGGTGGGGCGCCCGGCGCGGGAACGCCGTAGACCTTGGCGCGGTGCGCGCCGGTGAGCGCCGGCTTGCCGGCCCGCAGGAAGCGACCGCCGATCGGGAAGCCGGCATAGCCCCGGGCCTCCCCGATGCCCGATCTCTGCAGCAGCGGCAGCGCATCGCCACCGGCGCCGACGAAGACGAATTTCGCGTTGAGCCTGCGCCTTTCGCCGGTGCGGCGATTGCCGATGAGCAGCGTCCAGCTGCCGTCGCCCTGGCGCGTGAGGTTTCGCACCTCATGACCGAACAGCGCGGTGGCTCCGTGGCGCACGCAGAAGCCTACGAGCTGGCGGGACAACGCACCGAAGTCGACGTCGGTGCCGTGGGGGGCCCAGTTCAGCGCGAAGGGCTCGGCGAAGTCCCGCCCGGCGGCCATCAGGGGCAGCCGGCGCGCGAACTCGTCGGGGTCCTCGATCAGTTCGGTGCCGGCGAACAGGGGGTTGCCGGCCAGCGCCCGCCGCCGCCGCCGCAAGTAGTCGACGCGCTGGGCGCCGCGGACGAAGCTCGCGTGCGGAATCGGGTTGAGGAAGCCGCGATCGGCCACGATCCCGTTCGTGACGGCGTAGGCCCAGAATTGGCGGGTCACCTGGAATTGCTCGTTGACGTGCACCGCCTTGCCGATGTCGATCGACCCGTCCGGGCGCTGGGGGGTGTAGTTGAGCTCGCACAGCGCCGAATGCCCGGTGCCGGCGTTGTTCCAGGGATTGCTGCTCTCGCCGGCGACGGCGTCCAGCCGCTCGACCAGGGTGATCGACCAGTCCGGTTCCAGCCGGCGCAGCAACGCGCCCAGCGTGGCGCTCATGATGCCCGCGCCCACCAGCGCGACGTCGGTCCGCGCGGTTCTGGGTTGCCTCGACACCGGATCGTCGGTTCCTTCCCTCGGGGAGTGCCGATCCTCAGGCTATCGACCGGTAGCGGCGCAAAGACGTGCGCCTCCCTGCGGCCACCGGCCGTGACCGCGCCTTAAGCTGGCTGGGTGACTGGCTGGGTGCCCGACGTCCTGCCCGGCTACTGGCAGCGCACCCTGCCGCTGGGTCCCGATCCCGACGGCGAAGGCGAGATCGTCGCCACGCTGGTCCGGCGCGGCGGGCCACCGGGCGGGGACGGCGGCCACGCGGTCCTGGCGGTGCACGGCTACACCGACTACTTCTTCCACACCGCGCTGGCGGATCACTTCGCCGCCCGCGGTTTCGCCTTCTATGCGCTGGACCTGCGCAAGTGCGGCCGGTCGCGGCGCGACGGCCAGACGCCGCACTTCGTCACCGACCTGGAGGGCTACGACGCCGAACTCGGGCACGCCCTGGCCGCGATCCGGGAGCGGGCCCAACCCGGGAAGGTCCTGGTGTACGCCCACTCCGCCGGCGGGCTGATCGCGTCGTTGTGGCTGGACCGGTTGCGACGCCGCGACGCCGCGGCGCACGCCGGCATCGGGGGACTGGTGCTCAACAGCCCGTTCCTGGACCTGCCCGGCCCGGCCGTCCTGCGCCTTCCGCTGACCTCGGCGGTGATCGCCGGGCTGTCGCGGGTGCGGTCCAAGGGGGTGGCCCGGCCGCCCGGTGAGGACGGTTACGGCACCACCCTGCACCGCGACTACCACGGCGAGTTCGACTACGACCTGACGTGGAAACCCGTGGGCGGCTTCCCGATCACGTTCGGCTGGCTGCACGCCGTCCGGCGCGGCCAGGCGCGGCTGCACCGCGGACTCGACGTCGGCGTGCCCAACCTGATCCTGCGGTCGGACCGCAGCGTCGCCGAATGCGGCGACCCGGCGGCGATGCACAGCGGGGACGCGGTTCTCGACGTCACCCAGATCGCCCGGTGGGCCGGCTGCATCGGCAACCACACCACCGTCGCACCGGTGGCCGGCGCCAAACACGACGTGTTCCTGTCCCTGGCGCAACCGCGCCGGGAGGCCTATCGCCAACTCGACCGGTGGCTGGACGACCACCTGCGCACCGACAACACCGACGCCGCGGCGTCGCGGGAAGGCAGGTGAGCGGCCCCTGATGGAAACCTACGACATCGCGATCATCGGAACCGGTTCGGGCAACGGCATTCCCGACGACCGCTACGCGGACAAGCGGGTGGCGATCTGCGAGCAGGGCCCCTTCGGCGGCACCTGCCTGAACGTCGGGTGCCTGCCCACGAAGATGTTCGTCTACGCCGCCGACGTCGCCGAGACGATCCGCGGCGCGGCGCGCTACGGCCTCGACGCGCACCTGGACCGGGTGCGCTGGAGCGACGTCGTCTCCCGCATCTTCGGCCGCATCGATCCCGTCGCAGTCGGCGGCGAGGAATACCGGCGCAGCGCGGCCAACATCGACGTGTACCGCCGGCACACCCGGTTCGGGCCCACCCGATCCGACGGGCGCTACCTGCTGCGCACCGACAACGCCGAGTTCGCCGCCGATCAGGTGGTGATCGCGGCGGGGTCGCGGCCGGTGGTTCCGCCGGCGATCTCGGCCTCCGGGGTGGACTACCACACCAGCGACACGATCATGCGGATCCCCGAGCTGCCCGAGCACCTGGCGATCGTCGGAAGTGGCTTCGTGGCAGCCGAATTCGCGCACGTCTTCTCCGCGCTCGGGGTGCGGGTGACCGTGGTGGTCCGCGGCGGCTGCCTGCTGAGGCACTGCGACGACACCATCTGCGAGCGGTTCACCCGTATCGCGGCCGCCAAATGGGAGCTGCGCACCCACCGCAACGTCGTGGGCGCCGCCCGGCGCGGCGGCGGCGTCACCCTGCGGCTCGACGACGGAGCCACGCTGGCCGCCGACGCGCTGCTGGTGGCGACCGGCCGGGTGCCCAACGGCGATCTCCTCGACGCCGGGCTGGCCGGTGTCGACGTCGAATGCGGACGCGTGGTCGTCGACGCGTATCAGCGCACCTCGGCGCGCAACGTTTTCGCCCTGGGCGATGTCTCGTCGCCGTATATGCTCAAGCACGTCGCCAACCACGAGGCCCGCGTCGTGCAGCACAACCTGCTGTGCGACTGGGACGACACCGCGTCGATGGCCGTGACCGACCACCGCCACGTCCCGGCGGCGGTGTTCACCGATCCCCGGCTGGCCATGGTCGGCTTGACCGAGAACCAGGCCGTCGCAGCGGGATTCGAAGTCTCGGTCGCCATCCAGGACTACGGCGACGTGGGCTACGGCTGGGCGATGGAGGACACCACCGGGATCGTCAAACTGATCGCCGAGCGCCCCGGCGGGCGCCTGCTGGGCGCCCACATCATGGGCCCGCAGGCGTCGTCGATCATCCAGCCGCTGATCCAGGCGATGAGCTTCGGGCTGAGCGCACCGGAGCTGGCCCGCGGCCAGTACTGGATCCATCCGGCGCTGCCCGAGGTGGTCGAGAACGCGCTGCTGGGCCTGTGCTGAGGTCAGCGGCGCGCGCGACCGCGCGGCCGCGGCCCGGGCTCACCGGCCTGGCACTGCGGGCACAGCCCCCGCAGGGTGAGGCCGGCCCGCTCGGAGAGCTCGAACGAACTGCCCACCATCGCCTGCTCGAGCGCCGAACTGAGCTGCCGGGCGGGCACCTCGATGATCGCGCCGCACTGGGTGCAGACCGCGTGGTGATGGGGGGCGGTGGCCAGCCCGTAGGTGGTGACGCCGCTGTCCAGCGTCAACGCGTGCAGCACCCCCTGATCGACCAGAGTGGTCACCGTGCGGTAGATGGTCGCCACGTCGGGCGCCTGCGTGCCGGCCGGCAGACATTCGCGCACCCGCTTGTGGATCTCGGCGACCGGGAGGTGCCCGTCGACCGGCTCGAGCACCGCCAGCACCTGGATTCGCGAGGCCATCCGCCGCAGCCCGCGCGCGCGCAGAAAGTCACCGATTCGCTCGGTGACGTCGGGGTCCAGGACGGACTGCTTAGCGGTCACCCGTCCAGTGTTGCCCCCGGCGCCCGAGACCGCCAGTTTTCGCCCCGGCGCGGCGTGGCGGCTCCTGCAAGCGACTTGCATCTAGGCGTGGATGCTGCTTACAGTCGGGCCGGTTGTCGTCCGCCCGATACCGGAAGGATTCCAGTGGCCAGTGCTCAGCTCGACTGGCGGCCCTCATGGAAGACCAGGCTTCGCAGCGCCCTGACACCGGCGGAGTGGTCGCGGCTCGGAGCGATGTCGGCGCTCATCGTCGCACTGCACCTGATCGGCTGGCTGACCCTGGTGTTGCTGGTCGAGCCCGCCCAGCTCAGCGTGGGCGGCAAGGCCTTCGGGATCGGCATCGGCATCACGGCCTACACCCTGGGCATGCGGCACGCCTTCGATGCCGACCACATCGCCGCGATCGACAACACCACCCGCAAGCTGATGAACGACGGGCAGCGCCCCCTTGCGGTCGGTTTCTTCTTCTCGCTGGGCCACTCCACTGTGGTCTTCGCGCTGGCGGTGCTGCTGACGTGCGGGATCAAAGCCCTCGGCGGCCCTGTAGAGAACGACTCCTCGGCGCTGCACCACTACACGGGCCTGATCGGGACGAGCGTCTCCGGTGCGTTCCTGTACCTGATCGCCATCGTCAACGTCGTCATCCTCGTCGGCATCCTGCGGGTGTTCGCCCGGCTGCGCCGCGGCCGGTACGACGAGACCGAACTCGAACAGCACCTGGACAACCGGGGACTGATCAACCGGTTGCTCGGCCGGTTCACCAAGTCGATCACCAAGTCCTGGCACGCCTACCCGGTCGGGTTGCTGTTCGGGCTCGGGTTCGACACCGCCACGGAGATCGCGCTGCTGGTGCTCGCGAGTTCGAGCGCCGCGTCCGGCCTGCCCTGGTATGCCATCCTGTGCCTGCCGGTGCTGTTCGCCGCCGGCATGTGCCTGCTGGACACCGTCGACGGGTCGTTCATGAACTTCGCCTACGGCTGGGCCTTTTCCAGCCCGGTGCGCAAGATCTACTACAACGTCATCATCACCGCGCTGTCGGTGGCCGTCGCGCTGCTCATCGGCAGCGTGGAACTGCTGGGCCTGTTCGCCGGCCAGTTCGGCTGGCGGGGGCCGTTCTGGGAGTGGATCGGCGGGCTGGACCTCAACGCGGTCGGCTACTTCGTGGTCGGCATGTTCGTTCTCACCTGGGCCGTCGCCCTGCTGGTCTGGCGCTACGGCCGCATCGAGGAGAGGTGGGACACCACCACCGCGGGGGCCGAGAGCACGCCTTGAAGCGTGTCCTGCGACCCTCCCGCAGAACCGTGGTTGGGGTGTAGAACGGTGCCATGTGCTCCTCGGCCGCGCGCGGGCAGCGGTGATCCGCGGTGCATGAGCTCGCGCTCTGCGAGGCGATCGCCGGTGTGGCCAAGACGCATGCCGGCGGCCGCCACGTCGAGGTGGTGCGGGTGCGGATCGGGACCCTTCGCCAGGTGGTGCCGGAATCGCTGTCGTTCTGCTGGACCCTCGTCCGGGACGCCGAGGACATGCCGGACGCCGAGCTCGAGCTCGAATGCGTCGCCGCCGAGGTGCGCTGCCGCGCGTGCGATCAGCGGTCAGAGATCGCATCGTCGTGGTCGATCTGGTGCCCGCGGTGCGACAGTCCCGACGTCGAGGTGTTGTGCGGCAACGAATTCCTGGTGACGTCGCTGGACGTCTCGTGAGGGGCACGTCTCGTGAAAGGCATTCGGCATGAATGGATCTGGTAATGGGTAGATTTCACCGCCACGACGACGGCACCGTGCACGCCCACGAGCACGAGCACGGCGACCACAGCCACTACGGGACGGGCAAGCAGCGCATCGACGTGCTGGAGTCGATCTTCGCCGAGAACGACGTGCTCGCCGCGGCCAACAGGGCGGCGTTCGAGAGCAACGGGATCCGCACCCTCAACCTGATGAGCTCGCCGGGATCGGGCAAGACGAGCATCCTGGGGGCCACGCTGGACGAGCTGGCCGGACAGATCGCGATCGGGGTGATCGAGGGCGACATCGCCACCGATCTGGACGCCGCCAAACTCAGCGGCCGCGGCGCCCAGGTGTCACTGCTGAACACCAGCAACGGCTTTGGCGGCGAATGCCATCTCGACGCGCCCATGGTCAATCGCGCACTGCCGGGCCTCGACCTGTCCCGCCTGGACCTGGTGATCATCGAGAACGTCGGCAACCTGGTCTGCCCGGCCGAGTTCGACGTCGGCGAGCACGCCAAGGCCATGGTCTACTCGGTGACCGAGGGCGAGGACAAACCGCTGAAGTATCCGGTGATGTTTCGCTCGGTGGATGTGGTGCTGCTCAACAAGATTGACCTGGTGCCCCATCTGGACGTCGACGTCGACGCCTATGTGCACCACGTTCGTCAGGTCAACGCGACGGCACCGATCCTGCCCGTCAGCGCCCGCACCGGCGCCGGCCTGGACGCCTGGTTCGGCTGGCTGCGGCGGTTCGCCGGCACGTCGCCGGCCTGACCTCACCGGCTTTGCGGCCGCGGCCTGCGCGCGGTTGCCCGACAATCGGCACCCGATGCCGAAAGTCCCGGCGATCGGCCGGCCGCGGCGATGCGCAACGCTCGCCTGTGCTACGTAACATGCTGTCCCCCAACGCTTTCCACGACATTCCACGGCTATGCGACATCCGTCCACTTATCCGGGCCTGGGTAACCGCCTGTTGCCTCGTGTCAAGATGCGCGCGAGGATTGATTCGTTGCCTCATTCGAGGATGCGCGCGTAACGGGGGCTTTTTTGGCCGGCCCGGCCTTGCTGGTGGTGATCGTGAGTAGCTCTGTGGTCAGGGCCTGGATCTGGCGTTGCACGGCGGCTGGGTTGATGCCGGTGTAGGTGTCGGCGAGGATCGCCTTGTCCTGGGCGCAGACCGCCTCGTGGCGCTCCGCGCGACGATGCGGGGTGGTGGCCTTGTCGTGTTTTTTGCTGACCTTCGCGCCGACACGGGTCTTCGAAACGAGTTTTTGCTGCGGGTAGAAGTAGTTGGTCAGCAGTGACTGCAATACCCAGATCTTGTTGAGCAGCAACAGTTCCGCGGTGGTGTCGTAACGGTGGTAGCCGACCACGGTGCGCACGATCGCCCAGTTCTTCTGCTCCACGTGGCAACCGTCGTTGGAGTTGCCTGGCCGTGAGCGGGTGAAGGTGATCTTCCGCTGCTCGCACCAGGCCAACAGGTGATGATTGATGAACTCACTTCCGTTGTCACTGTCTACGCCCAGGATCGGGAACGGCATGGCCTTCGCGATATCGTCCAACGCCGCGAGCACCCATTTACGGGCCTTGTTGGGCACGCTGCGGTTCTCGGTCCACCCGGTGGCGATGTCGGTGACGGTCAGCGTGTAAGCGTGCTCACCAGCGGCGTTGCCGCCCTCATGGCCGACCAGGTCGATCTCAACGAACCCGGGCACCGCGTCGTCCCAGTCCGCCCAGGTGCGGATCGGGATCTGGGATTTGAGCAGTGATCCCGGCTTGGTATGGCTGCGGCCCTTGAGCTCGTGGCGCTTGCGCTCGGGGGCCAGGCGGCGGTCGATGGTGGCCGCCGACATGCCCACCAGCAGCGCCGCGGTGTCGTCATCGATGATCAGCTCGCCGAACCGGCGCAAGATCGCCACCAACTCGTCGAGCATCGGCGCCAGTCGTTTGCCGGCGGGCATTCCCAGCACCGCCCAGCAGAACGTCAGCGCCGCAATAACTTTCGGCCCATACTTCGGTGGACGCGGCGCCCTGATCTTGACGACCTTCGGGCGCAGTGCATTCTTCAATGCCTTGCGTGCATGGTTGCGGTGCCAGCCGGTGGTAGCACACAACTCATCGAGGATCCGGCCCTTGCCGGCCTTGTCAGCTCGCGCGTAGCGGGTCGCGATCGCCTTCGTCACAGCCTTGCGTTGACTCACCGTCAGTCCCATCCTCTGGGCCTATCCAGCGATACATCTCCGGCCGGGTAGGCGCGCCGCACGCGCGCATTCTCAGCTGAGGCAACGAATGGGTCTACGCGCGCATTTTTGGTGAGTCAACGCGAACCGTTGACAACGCCTGCCTGCGGGAGTAGACCCAGAAACAGCGCCGCGCAAGTGGGCCGACGGTCGACTCCGGCGGCGTAGGGGCGTTGGCCCGCTCCGGAAAGCTGCAGCATGCCAACAGAAGCGGCAGTCAAAGCAGAAGAAACGCTGATCCACGTTCTCTGGATCAATGCAGGACTCAGTTGTGACGGCGATTCGGTGGCGTTGACTGCCGCCACCCAGCCCAGCGTCGAGGAGATCGCGCTCGGCGCGCTGCCGGGCCTCCCGAAGGTCGCCGTGCACTGGCCGTTGATCGATTTCGAATGCGGCCCCAGCGGAGGAGCCGACGACTTCCTCGCCTGGTTCTTCAGGGCCGACCGCGGCGAGCTCGAACCCTTCGTGTTGGTGGTCGAGGGCTCGATTCCCAACGAGAAGATCAAGGACGAGGGGTACTGGTGCGGGTTCGGCAACGACCCCGCCACCGGTCAGCCGATGACCACCAGCGAGTGGCTCCACCGGCTGGCGCCCAAGGCCACCGCGATCGTCGCCGTCGGGACGTGCGCGACCTACGGTGGCATCCACGCTATGGCCGGCAATCCGACCGGGGCGATGGGAGTGCCGGACTATCTCGGCTGGGACTGGAAGAGCAAGGCCGGCATCCCGATCGTCTGCGTCCCCGGCTGCCCGATCCATCCGGACAACCTGTCCGAGACGCTGACCTACCTGCTGTACATGGCGACCGGTCAGGCGCCGATGATCCCGCTCGACGACGCGCTGCGCCCGCAGTGGCTGTTCGGCAAGACCGTGCACGAGGGGTGCGACCGCGCCGGCTACTACGAGCAGGGCGACTTCGCCACCGAATACGGCTCACCGAAATGCATTGTCAAGCTTGGCTGTTGGGGGCCGGTTGTCAAATGCAACGTGCCCAAGCGCGGCTGGATCAACGGCGTCGGGGGCTGCCCCAACGTCGGCGGCATCTGCATCGGGTGCACCATGCCCGGCTTCCCGGACAAGTTCATGCCGTTCATGGACGAGCCGCCGGGCGGCAAGATATCGAGCGCGGCGGTGGGTCTGTACGGGACCGTGATTCGCAATTTGAGGGGTATCACGGCCCGCACCGTCGACAAGGAGCCGCGCTGGCGGCACAACGGCAACCAACTCACCACCGGAGCGCGCCGCACCTGGTAGGCCGGGCACTCCATTCTCACCGCGGAATTCCCACCGCAGACGGAGAGATCGATGACAACTATCGTCCCCGAACCGACCACCAGCCAGCGCGAGCCCGGTCAACTCGTCGAGATGGCCTGGGACCCGATCACCCGGATCGTCGGCAGCCTCGGCATCTACACGAAGATCGACTTCGAGAACAAAGAGGTCGTCGAGTGCCACAGCACGTCGTCGATCTTCCGCGGCTACTCGATCTTCATGAAGGGCAAGGACCCGCGCGACGCCCACTTCATCACCAGCCGCATCTGCGGCATCTGCGGCGACAACCACGCCACCTGTTCGTGCTACGCGCAGAACATGGCCTACGGCGTCAAGCCCCCGCATCTGGGCGAGTGGATCGTCAACCTCGGCGAGGCCGCGGAATACATGTTCGACCACAACATCTTCCAGGAGAACCTGGTCGGCGTGGACTTCTGCGAGAAGATGGTCGCCGAGACCAACCCGAGCGTGCTCGCCCAGGCCGAGAAGACGCCGGCGCCGCACGCCGACGCGCACGGATACAAGACCATCGCCGACATCATGCGCTCGCTCAACCCGTTCAGCGGCGAGTTCTACCGCGAAGCCCTCGTCGTCAGCCGGTGGACGCGAGAGATGTTCTGCCTCATGGAGGGACGGCACGTGCACCCGTCGACGCTGTATCCCGGTGGGGTCGGCACCGTCGCGACGATCCAGCTGATGACCGACTACATGACACGGCTGATGCGCTACGTCGAGTTCATGAAGAAGGTCGTGCCGATGCACGACGACCTGTTCGACTTCTTCTACGACGCGCTGCCCGGCTACGAGAAGGTCGGGCTGCGCCGGACCCTGCTCGGCTGCTGGGGCTCCTTCCAGGACCCCGAGGTGTGCAACTTCGAATACAAGGACATGGAGCGCTGGGGCAACGCGATGTTCGTCACCCCGGGCGTGGTGGTCGACGGCAAGCTGGTCACCCACTCGCTGGTGGACATCAACCTCGGGATCCGAATCCTTTTGGGCAGTTCGTATTATGACGACTGGACCGAACAGGAGATGTTCGTACACACCGACCCGCTGGGCAACGCCGTGGACCGGCGCCACCCGTGGAACCAGCACACCAACCCGCACCCGCAAAAGCGCGACATGGACGGCGGCAAGTACAGCTGGGTGATGTCGCCGCGCTGGTTCGACGGCCGCGACCACCTGGCGCTGGACACCGGTGGCGGTCCGCTGGCCCGGCTGTGGGCGACCGCGCTGGCCGGGCTGGTCGACATCGGCTACGTCAAGGCGACGGGCACCAGCGTCAAGATCAACCTGCCCAAGACCGCCCTGAAGGGACCGGTCGAGTTCGAATGGCAGATTCCCAAGTACGGCAGCAACACGATCGAGCGCGACCGGGCGCGCACCTACTTCCAGGCCTATGCGGCGGCGTGCGCGCTGCACTTCGCCGAGAAGGCGCTCGCCGAGATCCGCGCCGGGCGCACCAAGACCTGGGAGCGCTTCGAGGTGCCCGACGAGGGCATCGGCTGCGGCTTCACCGAGGCGGTGCGCGGGGTGCTCAGCCACCACCTGGTGATCCGGGACGGCAAGATCGCCAACTACCACCCGTATCCGCCGACGCCGTGGAACGCCAACCCGCGCGACAGCTACGGCACTCCGGGACCCTACGAGGACGCGGTGCAGGGTCAGCCGATCTTCGAGGAGAACGGCAGGGAGGACTTCAAGGGCATCGACGTCATGCGCACGGTGCGCAGCTTCGACCCGTGCCTGCCCTGCGGTGTGCACATGTACCTGGGCAAGGGCAAGACGCTGGACAGACTGCACACGCCCACGCAGTCACCCGCTGCGGAGTGAGGCATGGTGGATCGCCCGGACCTCTCACACGACGACGCGCAGTGGCGCACAGCGGGCGATCGGATCCAGACCCTCCTGGATTCCTGCGCGGCGGGCGGCGCCGCCGCCGGTGACCGCGCCCGCCAGCTGGTCCGCGAGGTGGTCGGGCTCTACGGCGCCGGGCTGGAACGGATCCTGGGGTTGGCCGACGACCCCGGGCTGGCCGAGCGGCTGGCCACCGACGACCTGGTGGCCAGCCTGCTCCTCGTGCACGGCCTGCACCCGCACGACGTGCGGCGCCGGGTCTCCGACGCCCTCGAACGGGTCCGCCCGTATCTGGGCTCCCACGGCGGCGACGTCGAGCTGATCGGGATCGACGGCGACACCGTGCGGCTGGCCTTCACGGGCAGTTGCAAGAGCTGCCCGTCGTCGGCGGTGACGCTGGAGCTGGCCGTGGAGGACGCGATCCGGGCGGCCGCACCGGAGGTCGGCGCGATCGAGGTGGTGGCGGCCGAGCCCACCGGGGTGATCCCCGCCGAATCCCTGCTGGCCCAGGTGCGTTCGGCCGGGCACACCGCCTGGCACCCGATGCCCGAGCTCGCGCAGCTGAACCCGGGCGAGGTGGCGGGCTTCGCCGTCGAGGGCACCGCTCTGCTGGCCTGCCGGGTCGACGATAGGTTCTTCGCCTACCGGGACCGCTGCCCGGTGTGCGACGACACGCTCGCGGGGGCGCGACTGCACCTGGCCCTGCTGCAATGCCCGCGCTGCCGGACCGAATACGACGCCGTGCGCGCGGGCGCCGGCGCCGGCGGTGCCCACCTGGAGCCGGTCCCGGTGCTGCAACGGGACGGCGTGCCGTCGGTGGCGCTGCGGGGCGAGCCGATGGGGGCAGCGCTATGACCAGCCCCTACGACGTGCTGGCCCGCATCACCGCAAACCGGCCGCTCCCCGAACCCGACGGCGAGCGGTGCGAGATGTGCGCCGAGCCGGTCGCCGACGAACACCAGCACGTGGTGAGCGTGGCCGCCCGGCAACTGATGTGCGTCTGCCGCGCGTGCTACCTGCTGTTCACCGATGCGGCGGCCGATCTGCGCTACCGCGCGGTGCCCGACCGGTATCTCACCTTCCCCGGTTTCGCGCTGGACCGCCGGGCCTGGGAGGCGCTGCAGATCCCGGTCGGCGTGGCGTTCTTCTTCACCAACTCCGCCCTCGGCCGCACCGTCGCCTTCTACCCCGGCCCGGCCGGCGCATGCGAGTCCGAGCTCGACCTGGACGCCTGGGCCGCCCTCGCCGGCGCGGACCCGCGGGCGGGGCTGGCGGCCGATGACGTGGAGGCGTTGCTGGTCCGGGTGGACGACGGGCCCGAAGCCGCGGAGCCGCAGACCTTTCTGGTGCCGATCGACGCCTGCTACGAATTCGTCGGGCGCCTGCGCATGCTGTGGCGGGGTTTCGACGGCGGACAGCAAGCCCGTGCGTTCATCGACGACTTCTTCGCCCGGCTCGCCGCCCGTGCCGTGGCGAGGCCGCGATGACCGGGCAGCCGATCGACCTGGCGTTCGCCGTCCACGACGTGGCGCCCGAGCCGTACAGCGTCACACCGGTTCTCACCGCGCGCGTCGGCGTCACCGACGCCGGCCCGGCCGGTCGCACCCGCGCGGTGCACGCCATCGCGCTGCGGTGCCAGGTCCGCATCGAACCGCTCCGGCGTTCCTACTCCGACCAGGAGGCCGCCGGCCTGCTCGACCTGTTCGGCGGCCGCGAGCGTTGGGCCCACACGCAGCGCACGTTCCTGTGGCAGCATTGCGCCGCGATGGTGCCGGGATTCGCCGGGCACACGACGGTGACGCTCCCGCTGGAGTGCACCTACGACTTCGAGGTGACGGCCGCCAAATACGCGCACGCCCTGCAGGAGGGCGCGTTGCCCCTTCAATTCCTGTTCAGCGGAACGATTTTCGTCAACTCCGAGCATGGGTTCTCGGTTCAGCAGGTGCCGTGGGACTGCGAGTGCCGCTACGACATGCCGGTCGCGGTGTGGCGCGCGCTGATCGCTCAGCACTACCCCGACACCGGCTGGGTGCGGCTGCGCCACGAAACCGCCGCCGCGCTGGCCCGCTACAAGGCGGCACGGGGCCTGCTCGACCTCGACGGGGCGGTCGCCTCGCTGCTGGGCGCCGAGCGGGAGGCCGCGCGGTGACCGCGCCCGAAACCTCCAGCCGGGCCCGGGCCCGCGCCGTCGCCGACGCGGTGCTCTACGAGGGCTACCTGCTCTACCCCTATCGCGGCACGTCCGGCAAGAACCAGTCGCGTTGGCAGTTCGGGGTTCTGGGGCCACCCGGCGCCGCGGACGCGGGCTTCGGCGAGGACGACGCCATGGGGGCGGACTTCCCGGTCGACGGGGGGCGGGCGATCACCGTGGTGGTGCGGTTCCTGCAGTTGCAGCACCGCCGGGCCGAACGCGAGGTCCGCGGCGGTGGCTTCGAAGCCGTGGCCGAACTGGCCACCCCGACCGGGTCGTGGCTCTCCTGGGACGAGGCGGTCGAATGCGAGAGGTCCTTCGGCCCTATCGCATTGGATGGCCGGTCGTGGAACCTTCCGCTGGTGGCGGATGCGGCAACCGACATCGAACTGCTGGACGGCGGGCGGCTGGTCCGCCGACGCCGGCAGGTGCGCGGCGAGCTGACGGTGGTCGCCCGGCCGGACGGGGACCTGCGCCGGGTCTCGGTGCGGGTGGCCAACACCGGCCGCGGCGCCACCGACAAGGCCGACGCGATCGCGCGCTCGATGATCGGGACCCACCTGATCGTCGAAGCCGACGGCGGTCAGTTCGTCTCGCTGCTGGAACCGCCGCCCGGCGCGGCCGGCGCGGTGTCGCGGTGCGCCCGGCATCGCTGCTTCCCCGTGCTGGCCGGCGCACCGGGGACCCGCGACGTGTTGCTGGTCTCCCCGATCATCCTCTACGACCATCCCGAGGTCGCCGAACAGAGCAGCACCGCCCTGTACGACTGCACCGAGATCGACGAGATCCTCACCCTGCGCGTGATGACGATGACCGACGAGGAGAAGGCGCAGGCCCGGGCCACCGATCCGCGGGCCGCGCAGCTCATCGACAGGTGCGATGCCACGTCGCCCGAGGCGATGGCGCGCCTGCACGGCGTCCTGCGCGATCCGCGGCCGCCCGCGGGGCTGGTGCCCGAGATACCCGAGGGCGTCGACTGGTGGGACCCGCTGGCCGACAACGCCGTCCGCCCCGAGATCGACGCCGTGCTGGTGAACGGGGTCCGGGTGGCCCGCGGCAGCCGCGTCCGGTTGCGCCCGAACCGCAACGCCGACGCCCAGGACATCTTCGTCGCCGGTAAGACCGCCCGCGTCACCTCGGTGCACGAGGACGTCGAGGGCAACCGGCACGTCGGGGTGGTCGTCGACGACGACCCGGCCGCCGACCTGCACGACTGGTACGGGCGCTACCTGTATTTCTCCCCCGACGAGGTCGAGCCGCTGCAGGACGACGGCAACAACACGGAAAGGAGTCCGACATGGAAGTTCTAGGGTGGATCTTTTTGGCCATCATCGCGGTGGTGGTCGCGGTCGCGGTGGCGATGGGGGTGGTGTCCCTGCCGGATGCCCGCCGCTACCTCAAGCTGAGGCGGATGTAGCCGGCCGGGCGCGGTGATGACAGCGCGCATCCTGGTGGCCGGCATCGGCAACATCTTCCTGGGCGACGACGGATTCGGCTCGGAAGTGGTCCGCAACGCCGAGCTCCCGCACGACAATCCGGGCGTCCGCGTCGTCGACTACGGCATCCGGGGAATGCATCTGGCCTACGACCTGCTCGACGGCTGGGACACGCTGGTCCTCGTCGACGCGATCCCGAGCCGCGGCAACCCGGGCACCCTGCACGTGTTCCAGGCCGACCACGGGGCGCCGGACGAAACGCCCGGCGTGGACGCGCACGGCATGGACCCGGCTGCGGTGTTCGCCAGCCTGCGGGCGCTGGGCGGCAGCCCGCCCTACACGGTGGTCGTGGGCTGCGAGGCGGGTAGCGTCGATGAGGGAATCGGCCTGACCGAACCCGTCGCCCAGGCGGTTCCGCGGGCGGCGCGGGCGGTCGAGGACATCGTCGCGGCGCTGCAGAGTCCGGCACCTTCGGCCTCTGGGGCCGCCTCGGCGCCGAAGGAGTGTTGAGCATGTGTCTGGGGATCCCGGGCCGGGTGATCGGAATGCTGGACGGTTACGCGGGACAGCTCGCGCTGGTCGACGTCGTCGGCGAGCAGCGGCGCGTCAACGTCGGCATGCTGCCCGAGGAGACGTTCTCCCCCGGCGACTGGGTCATCATCCACATGGGCTTCGTCGTCGAGAAGACCGACCGCGCCGGGGCCGACGAGGCGATGGCCGGCCTGGAGCTGATGGGGCGCGGGGATCCGGAGGGCGGCTGAGATGACCGGGCCCTCCCTGATGCTGCGATCCGGTCAGGTTCGGCAGCGCGTCACCGTGACCGGCGTCGTCCAAGGGGTCGGCTTCCGGCCCTTCGTCCATCGCCTCGCCACCGAACTGGAGCTGAGCGGATTCGTCGGCAATGACTCGGGCGCGGTATTCCTCGAGGTGCAGGGGCATCCCGCGCGGGTGCGGGAGTTCGGGCGCCGGCTGCGCGCCGAGGCGCCGCCGCTGGCGCGGATAGGCACCGTTCGCGTCGTCGACATCGACGTCGACATCGACGGGGCCGTCGGCGCCCGCCGCGGGTTCGAGATCGCGGCCAGCGAGGTGGTCGCCGGTGGCACGACGCCGATTCCGCCCGACGTCGCGGTGTGCGACGACTGCGTCGCCGAGCTGTTCGATCCCGGCGACCGGCGCCACCGCCACCCGTTCGTCACGTGCACCAACTGCGGTCCGCGCTTCACCATCATCCGCGCGCTGCCCTACGACCGCCCGGCGACCACCATGTCGGCGTTCGCGATGTGCGGGCGGTGCGCCGGCGAATACGCCGATCCCGCCGATCGCCGGTTTCACGCACAGCCCATCGCGTGCCCGGACTGCGGCCCGTCGCTGTGGTTCGCCCCGCACCCGTCCGCGCCCGAGGGGCGGGTGGACGGCGCGGACGCCGCGCTGGCCGCCACGCAACGCGCGCTGGCCGGCGGTGCGGTGGTGGCCGTCAAGGGCATCGGCGGTTACCACCTGGCCTGCCGCGCCGACGATCAGCGGGCGGTGACGACGCTGCGGTCCCGGAAAGCCCGCGGCGCCAAGCCTTTCGCGCTACTGGTGCGTGACCTCGACGTCGCGCGCCGCTACGCCCCGATCGGCGACCACGAGGCGGCCGTGCTGTCGGGTCCGGCCCGGCCGATCGTGTTGCTCCCGCGCCGGCCCGGCGCACCGGTCGCCGACGCGGTCGCGCCCGGCAGCCCGCTGCTGGGGCTGATGCTCCCCTACTCCCCCATCCACCACCTGCTGCTGGCGACCGTCCCCGGGGCCGGCGGGCGCGTGCCCGACACGCTGGTGCTGACCAGCGCCAACCGCTCCGACGAGCCGATCTGCTTCACCGACGACGATGCCGCGCAGCGGCTTCCGGCGCTGTGCGACGCGGTGCTCGACCACAACCGGCCCATCCACGTGCCGTGCGACGACTCGGTGGTGCGCATCGTCGACGGAGCAGAGCTGCCCGTCCGGCGCTCCCGCGGTTACGCGCCGCTGCCGGTGGATCTCGGGCGCGAGGGCCCCGGGGTGCTGGCCGTCGGCGGGGAACTGAAGAACACCTGCTGCCTCACCGACGGTTCGCGCGCCTACCTGTCCGGGCACATCGGCGACATGGGCACCTGGGAGACGTTGCGCGCGTTCGGCCGCGCGGTCGAACAGCTCGGCGAGATACGCCGCGCCCCGGCCCGTCTGGCCGCCGACCTGCATCCCGGCTACCACACCCGCGCCTGGGCGGAACGCCACGCGGGCGACCGGCCGCTGGACCTGGTCCAGCACCATCACGCCCACGTGGTGTCGCTGCTGGCCGAGCACGGGCGCATCGGCGAACCGATCATCGGGGTCGCGTTCGACGGCACCGGGTACGGCTGCGACCACACCATCTGGGGCGGCGAGATCCTGCGACTCGGCCGCGACAGCCACCGCTTCGTGCGGGCCGCCCACCTGCTGCCGGTGCCGCTGCCGGGCGGCGACGCCGCGGTGCGCAACCCGTGGCGGATGGCGCTGGCCCAGTTGTGGGCGGCCGACCTCGACTGGGCCCCGGACCTGGCGCCGGTTGCCGCGGCGAGTGCGCAAGAATTGGCTTTGCTCCGTTCACAATTGGAAAGCGGGACCGGCTGTGTGCCGTGCTCGAGCATGGGCCGGCTCTTCGACGCGGTCGCCTCCCTGCTGGGCGTGCGGCACCGGATCGACTACGAGGGCCAGGCCGCGATCGAACTCGAGGCGCTGGCCGAGTCGGCCGGCGACGCGCCCGGGCCGTCGTTGCCGCCGGCGGTGCGGGCCGACGGGGTGATCGATCCCACTCCCATGGTGCAGACGCTGGTTTCGGCGCTGCACGCCGGCACCCGGCCCGCGCTGCTCGCCGCGTCGTTCCACCGGGCGGTCGCCGACGCGGTCGCCGCGGCGGTCAACCGGGTGGCGGGGCAGACCCGGCTCGTCGGCCTCACCGGCGGCGTGTTCCAGAACGTCCTGTTGTTGCGCGCCTGCCGTGACCGGCTGCAGCGCAACGGGTTCGAGGTGCTGACCCACCACATCGTTCCGCCCAACGACGGCGGGCTGGCGCTCGGGCAGGCCGCGGTCGCGACGCTGATCGCGCTCGAGGAGGCCGGGCCGTGACCCCCGATCCCGCCACGGCCATCGATCGCGGACTCGGCGCGGAGCTGGCCCGGGACCTGGCCGCCGCCGCGTTCACACTGGCCAGGCGGTTCGCCGCGGGCGCCACCCTGTGGTCGATCGCGCCGTCGTGGGAGCCGCACGCGCTGCACATCGCGGTCGAGTTCGTGCACCCGGTGATCATGGGCAAACGGGCGCTGCCCGCCGTGGCGCTGACCGGACCGGACATCGTCGACCTCACGCGCGTCTCCGTGCGGCCCGGCGACATCGTGGTCGCGGTGGCCGGCGGCGACGACGCGCGGGTGCGTTCCGTGCTGCGCCGCGCCCCGGCGTGGGGCGCGACCACGCTCTGGATCGGCAGCGGCGAACGGCCCGCGACCGGTGCGGCCGACCACGTCCTGTGGCTCGACGACCCCGACCCGCGCGTGCCCGCCACCGGCGGCTTCGTGCTGTTCTACCACCTGTTGTGGGAGCTGACGCACGTGTGTTTCGAGCACTCGGGCCTGCTGGAACCCGAACGCGCCGAAGCGGTCTGCGTGACGTGCGGCGACGAGGGCCGCCTCGGTGAGGTGGTGGCGGCGTCCGTGGCCGGGCAGGCACCGGTGCGCACCGCGCGGGGCGTGGAGGCCGTGGTGACGGCGCTCGTCGATCCGGTGGCCGCCGGGGATCTGGTGGTGCTGCACGCCGGTACGGCGATTCGCCGCCTCGGCGAGGAGGAGGACGATGACTGACGAACCGACCAACTTCCTGTACCCGTTCATCGACGGCGCCGCGGACGACCCGGCCTCCCTGCTCACCGACCTGGCCGCCTCCGCGCAGGCCAAGGCCGCCGAGAGCCTGGCGCTGCGGCGCGCGACGCTGGAAGCCAACGCGGACCTGCTGGACCGCGCCGCCGCCGAGCTGGCCCGCCGCTTCGCGGCGGGCGGGCGGTTGTTCACCTTCGGCAACGGCGGCAGCTGCACCGACTCCACGACGCTGGCGCGGTTGTTCGCCCGGCCACCGATCGGGGGGCCCGAAACGTCGTTGCCGGCCTGGTCCCTGACCGCCGACCCGGCGATCCTGACCGCGCTGGGCAACGACGTGGGGTTCGAGCTGGTGTTCGCCCGCCAGCTGATCGCCCGCGCCAGGGCCGGCGACATCGCGATCGCGATGTCGACCAGCGGCAATTCGCCGAACCTGCTCGCCGCGCTGGCCGAGGCCCGGCGGCGCGGCCTCTACACCGTCGGCTTCGCCGGCTACGACGGCGGGGCCTTCGTGGACAATGCGGATGTGGATTGCTGCTTCGTCGTGCGCTCGCAGAGCGTGCACCGCATCCAGGAGGCCCAGGCGCTGCTCGCCTATTCGCTGTGGTCGACCACCCACGGGCGGCTCGGCGACCCGCATGTGGGGGCGGCATGAGCAATTCGGCGGGTGAGTACCTCTCGTCGGGGCCGCGGTTCGCCGAGGGCGAGGTGATCGAGCGCATCGAGTCGTTCCGGCGGCGCCGCCCCAGGCTGCGCGACGAGCAGGTGACCCTGGCGCACGGAGCGGGCGGCAAGGCCTCGGCGGCACTGGTGGACGCGGTGTTCCTGGAGGCGTTCCGCAACCCGGCGCTGGAGTCGCTCGGGGACGGCGCGGTCCTCACGCTGCCCGGCGGCGAGCGGATCGCGATGTCCACCGACTCGTTCGTGGTGCAGCCGCTGCGCTTTCCGGGCGGCTCGATCGGCGCCCTGGCCGTCCACGGCACCTGCAACGACCTGGCGATGACCGGCGCGGTGCCGTCGTGGATCTCGGCGGCGTTCGTCCTCGAAGAGGGCTTCGCCATCGCCGAGCTCAAGGAGATCGTCGCCGACATGGCGGCCGCCGCGGCGGAAGCCGGCGTGCAGATCGTCACCGGCGACACCAAGGTGGTGCCCCGGGGCGCCGCCGACGGCATGTTCGTCACCACCACCGGGGCCGGCGTCGTTCCCGCGGGCCGCGCGCTGTCGGCGGCGTCGGTGCGCACCGGCGACAAGGTGCTGTTGTCGGGGTCGATGGGCGATCACGGCATGGCCGTGATGCTGGCCCGGGGCGACCTGGCCATCGAGGCCGACATCTCCTCTGACACCGCGTCGCTCAGCCCCCTCGTGGAGTTGCTCATGGCGGCCGCCCCGGCCACCCGCTGGCTGCGCGATGCGACCCGCGGCGGAGTGGGCACCGTGTGCAACGAACTCGCCCAGGCCTGCGGCCTCGGCGTGCTGCTCGACGAGGAGCGGCTGCCCGTGGCGCCCACGGTCAACGGTGCCTGCGAGCTGCTCGGCATCGATCCGCTCTACGTCGCCAACGAGGGAAAGTTCGTCGCGGTCGTCGCCCCCGAGGAGGCGGCCGACGGGCTGGCCGCCCTGCGGTCGCATCCGCTGGGCGCGCAGGCCGCCGAGGTCGGGGAGATCATCACCGAGCCGGGCGAGAGCGTGGTGCTGCGCACCGGGTTCGGCGGCACCCGGATCGTCGACATGCTCGTCGGGGACCCGCTGCCGCGAATCTGCTGAGAGGAAAATGTTATGTGCCTGGGCATTCCGGGTCGGATCGTCGAGATCACCGATCCCGCCAACTATCTGGCGAAGGTCGACGTCAGCGGGGTCCAGCGCACCATCAGCGTGCGCCTGCTCGAAGACGACCCGCCCGCACCCGACGACTGGGTGCTGGTGCACGTCGGGTTCGCGATGGCCAAGATCGACGAGACCGAGGCGCTGCTCACCCTGGACGCCATCCAGAAACTCGGCGACGCGTACAGCACCGAGCTGGAGGCCTTCGACTCGTCGGCGATAACCTGAGGAGGCGCAATGAAATTCGTTGACGAATTCCGCGACCCGGCGGCGGCCCGCAAGCTGCTCTCCGCCATTCAAGAGTTGGCGCGCCTGGCCGGCGAGGGCGACGACGACCAGTTCAAGTTCATGGAGGTGTGCGGCGGGCACACCCACACCATCTACCGGCACGGCATCGAGCACCTGCTGCCGGACAACGTCGAACTGGTGCACGGCCCGGGCTGTCCGGTGTGCGTGATCCCGATGGGCCGCATCGACGACGCCATGTGGCTGGCCTCCCAACCCGGCGTCATCTTCACCTGCTTCGGCGACATGATGCGCGTTCCCGGCTCCAAGGGCAGCCTGCTGGACGCCAAGGCCAAAGGCGCCGACGTGCGCTTCATCTACTCGCCGCTGGACGCGCTGAAGATCGCGGTCGACAACCCCGACAAGCAGGTGGTCTTCTTCGCCATCGGTTTCGAGACCACCGCACCCTCGACCGCGGTCACGCTGGTGCGCGCCCGCGAGCTGGGCGTGGGCAACTTCAGCGTGTTCTGCAATCACGTCACGATCGTGCCGCCGATCAAGGCGATCCTGGAGTCGCCGGACCTGCGGTTGTCGGGCTTCATCGGCCCCGGCCACGTCTCGACCGTCGTGGGCAACCGGCCCTACCGCTTCGTCCCGGAGGTCTACCGAAAGCCGTTGGTGGTGGCCGGCTTCGAACCGCTCGACATCCTGGCCGCGGTCGCGATGCTGCTGACCCAGATCCGCGAGGGCCGCTGCGAGGTGGAAAACCAGTACAAGCGCGTGGTTCCCGAACAGGGCAATCCGGCGGCGCTGGCGCTGCTGGGCACGGTGTTCGCGTTGCGCCCGCACTTCGAATGGCGCGGACTGGGCTTCATCTCGCAGAGCGCGCTGCGGCTGCACGACGACTTCGCCGACTTCGACGCCGAGCTGCGCTTCGCGATGCCCGGCGTGCGCGTCGCCGACCCCAAGGCCTGCCAGTGCGGCGAGGTGCTCAAGGGGGTGCTCAAGCCTTGGGAATGCAAGGTTTTCGGCACCGCATGCACCCCGGAGACCCCGATCGGGACGTGCATGGTGTCCCCCGAGGGCGCCTGCGCGGCCTACTACAACTTCGGGCGCATGCACCGTGACGCCGCCAAGCTCGCGGGGCGCACTTGACGGTCGATGTGCCCGGCTCCGGCGACGGCGTGGAGATGTTCGCCCGCTACGCCTACGCCCCCAACGCGCTGGGCTACTGCGGGCCCCCGCTGGGCGCCACCCTGCGCGACGGCTCGGTCGAGGAGGTGCGCGCCGCGGCGACGCGGTTCTCCGGGGCGTGGCCCTATCTGCGCGTCCTGTCGGCCCTGACCGGAATCGCCGACCCGCTCGATCACCGGCTCGTCGAATCTTATTGGCTCGGCGGCGGTGTCGGCGCGCAGGTGGATCCCGACGATTTCTTCGCCGCGCTGCTGGACATCATCGGGCCGCAGGCGGGCCGCTACTGGTCGCACCTCACAACCGACCTGGCCCGCGAGGCGGCCCCCAACCACTGCTTCCACGTGTTCGGCGTGTATCCGTGGACGCGGTTCCTGGGCCGCGGCGAGCACCCGCTGAGCGTGCTCGACAACTGCCGCATCAGCTGGGGCACAGTGGTTTCGCGCGCCGGCGACGACGTCGAGGTGTCGCGCCGCGCGCTGGCGTGGGACGGCCGGTCGGTGGCGCTGGCCGAGCCTTCGGTGTTCTCCCTCGACGTCTGGGCCGACGGGTACAGCGCGGTGCCCGACGTGGCGGTCGGCGACGAGGTCGCGGTGCACTGGGGCAGGCTGTGCGGGCGGCTGCGGCCCGCGCAGGTCCGGGCGCTGGCCGACAGCACGGACCGCCAGCTGGAGGTGACCAGCCGGCGGCTGGCCCGGGTCTAGCCTGGCCGTCATGACCGGTTCCCTCTGCGACGTACTGCCCGCCGCGGCCGCGGTGCTGGGCGTGCCCGAGGCGCCCGACCGCCTCGCGCTGGCGGAGGCGGCCGGGGATCGGGTCGATCGCGTTGTGGTGGTGCTGGTCGACGGGCTGGGCTGGCACCTGCTGGCGGAGCTGGCCGCCAGCGCGCCGCTGCTGTCCTCGGTGCTGGCCGGTGGGACCGGGCGGCTCACCCGGCTGGCGTGCACGTTCCCGTCGACGACGCCGACCAGCCTGGTGTCCCTGGGCACCGGCGCGCGCCCCGGCGAACACGGCATCCTGGGCTTCACCCTCAACGTCCCCGGCACCGACCGGGTGGTCAACCACATCCTCTGGCGCGACGACCCGCCGTACGCGGCCTGGCAGCCGTTGCCGACGTGGTTTGCCCGTCTCGAGCGGGCGGGCACCGCCGCACACGCCGTGCTGCCCGCGGCTTTTATGGGCAGCGGCCTGACCGACGCGGCCTACCGCGGGGCGCGGTTCGTCCCGACCCTTCCCGACGACGACTATGCCGCCGCGGTGACCACCACGCTGCGGTCGGCGCCGGGCCTCGTCTACGGCTACACCGCCGTCCTCGACACCGCGGCCCACGTGTTCGGCATCGGTTCCCCCGGCTGGCATGAGGCGGCGGCCCGCGTCGATGCGCTGCTGACCCGGCTGGTCGAGGAGCTGCCCGCCGGTGCCGTGCTGCTGGTGACCGCCGACCACGGCGGCCTCAACGTCGGGCCGGATGCCCGCATCGACCTCGACGCCGACCCGCGCCTGGCCGCCGGAGTGCGGGTGGTGGCCGGCGAGCCGCGGGTGCGCCACCTGCACACCGAGGCGGGGGCCGCCGCCGACGTGCGGGCGGCCTGGGCCGGTGTCCTCGGCGACCGCGCGCAGGTCCACAGCCGCGAGGAGGCCGTGGCCACCGGGGTGTTCGGGCCGGTCGATCCGCGCCACGCGGCCCGGATCGGTGACGTCGTGGTCACCTGCACCGGCGACCTGGCCGTATTGGCGACCGCGCACGAACCCCCGGAGACGGCTCGGCTCATAGGTTTTCACGGCGCGGCCACACCCGCCGAGATGGCCATCCCCCTCATCGTCTGGCGCGGCTGACACCGTCGGCGGCGAAAGCCGCCCCGGGCGCCCAGTTGCGAACTGTTTGCATTATTGTTGCGAATCGATTGCATCTGCGGGGCCCGCGGGGTTAGGTTCTTCTTGCGGTGGCCGCTTCGGACCGAAGGGCCGCCACATGATAGACGTTGCGCCGCAAGCGTTTCGGATGTCGATGCTTGGTCATGCCCAAAAACGTTGGGGGTCCGTCGTTCTGCGTGCGCGGGCCGTCGACACCAGCGTCCGCAACACCATCAGCCGAACCAACCGACGGGAGGACCCGGTCATGGATTTCGCAGCGCTTCCGCCCGAAGTCAACTCCGCACGCATGTACACCGGGCCGGGATCGGGCCCCATGCTCACCGCGGCGGCCGCCTGGGACGGCCTGGCCGCCGAATTATCACGTACCGCAGCCGATTACGGTTCGGTGGTCGCAGACATCGCCACCGGCTCCTGGCGTGGGCCGGCATCGGCCGCCATGGCGGCGGCCGCCGCGCCCTATGTCACCTGGATGGGGAGCACCGCCGCGCAGGCCGCGCAGGCCGGCGCCCAGGCCAAGGCGGCCGCCGGGGCCTATGAGGCCGCCTTCGCCATGACGGTGCCCCCGCCGGTGATCGTGGCCAACCGCGCGCAGCTGGCGTCGCTGGTCGCCACCAACCTGCTGGGCCAGAACACCCCGGCGATCGCGGCCACCGAAGCGCAGTACGCCGAGATGTGGGCCCAGGACACCGCGGCGATGTACGGCTACGCGGGCTCGTCGGCAGCGGCCGCGGACCTGACGTCATTCCCCGGCCCGCCGCAGGCCACCAACACCGCCGCCGAGACCCAGACCACGCTCTCCCAGCTCATGAGTTCGGTGCCGACAACGCTGCAGGCGCTCGCCGGCCCGGGCCTGGGCGGCGTCCAGAACTGGCTCGGGCTGGGCGGGGTCGACGTCTCCAGCCCGGCGGGAATCCTCAGCCTCCTGGGGGGAACCGACGGGTCGCCGCTCGGCGCGTTCATCAACGACAACGCCCTGAACACGATCTTCTCCTCGGGCTTCTACATGCCGGGAAACTTCTTGGGAAACATGGTCGACTTCCTCGGCCTGCAGGGTGCCGGCGCGGCGGCGGCCGATGCCGCGGGGGCGGCCGAGAACGCCGCCGGCGCCGCCACCGGCGGGCTCGGCCAGTCGATGGGCGGGCTCGGCGGCACGGTGTCGGCCGGGCTGGGGCACGCGGCCTCGATCGGTCCGCTGTCCGTGCCCCCCGCCTGGACCGCGACCGGCCCCCTGGGCGCGGCCGCGTCGGCGCTGCCCGGCCCGGGCGTACTCGGCAGCCTCGGCAACCCCGCAGCGCAAGGCCCGGCGAGCATGCTCGGCGGCATGCCGCTGTCCGCGCCGGGAGGGCGCGGCTTCGTCCCCCAGATGCCCCGCTACGGGTCGACGCCCACCGTGATGCCCCGCGTCCCGGCCGTCGGGTGAGCCGGCGCCCCGGTCGCCCGCCCGCGCCCGTTAGGGGAACGCACACCTGACTCTGACCGTTCTCACAGGTGGCCGAGACCACCGCCCCACTACAGTCAAGACCACTGTGAAGTTCCGGTGTGGCGGTACGAGTCGGCGGTGGTGGGCGGCGGTCGCGGCCCTGGCCGCACTGTGTGTCCTCGCCGCCGTGACGACGGGCTGGGCATCCCGGGGCACCGCGGTTGCCGCCGCCATCGTCCCGCAACCCGTATCCGTGTCGCACACCGCCCCAGGCGCCGGCGGCACCCACGCGCAGCGTGAGGATCGCGGATCCTTGCTCGCCCATGGCTTTTCGAGCGATCGTTCGCCGACCCACCAGAAGAAGAACGCCTGGATGACCCGCGACCGGCCGCCGACCGGAAACCGCATCGCCGCCCAGGCGGTGCGGTCCCCGTCGCCCGCCGTCGCGTCGCAATGCCGGCCCGGCGACTCCGGCGCGCGCGCGCCCGCGATCGCCCCGACCGCTCGCGACATCCTGACCGAGTTCTGCGTCGCCCGCTGCTGACAGGCCGGCGTCGGACCGTCACGCCCGTGGCTGCTGCCGATTCGCCGAGACGCGAACGGGTGGAGCTTTCGACATGTGTCCGACGACCACCGGCACCGGCCGTCTTCGCACTCGAGCATCGAGGGAGATTTCATGTTCCTGCGCACCACCCGATCCGTCCTTCAAGTGAGCTAGCGATGTACTTCGGGATGCGACCACCGGAGATCATCTCCGGACAGCTGTATTCGGGCCCCGGTTCGGAACTGATGATGACCGCCGCCACCGCCTGGGAGGCGCTGGCCGGCGCCCTGGGCGAGGCGGCGGCGGGCTACGCCGCGGCGATCGGGCAACTCGCACGGGGCTGCCCCGGCCCGGCGGCGACGGCCCAGGCGCTGGCGCACCACCGCGACTGGCTGGACGCCCTCGCCGCGCGGGCCCGGCAGACCGCCGCCCACGCCGAGGCGGCCGCGACCGCCTACGAGGCGGCGTTCGCCGCGACGGTTCCCCCACCCGCGGTCGAGGCCAACCGCGCGCGGCGCGCGGCGTTGGCCGCCACGAATTTCCTGGGCCACACCAGCGCGGACATCGCGGACACCGAAGCCGACTACGAGCGGATGTGGGCGCAAGACGCCGCCGCCATGTACGCCTACGCGGCCGCGTCCGCGGATGCGGCGACGGTGACAACCTTCGCCCCGCCGCCGGCTCACCCCGGCGAGACGGCCACGCGGGTGTCCGGCGGATGGCGGGTCAAGGCAGCCCCGGACGTCGTCGCGGCCGGCCGGCAGGTGACCGCGGCAATCCCCGACGGGTTGGCCGGGCTCTCGCGCTCACCGCTGAGCAGCTTCGATGAGCCCCTGCTGCCGGTGACCGCGTCGCTGTCCAAGCTCAGTTCGCTGTCCGCGCCGCTGGACGTCGCGATCAGACACCTCAACTCCCTCAACAAGGCGGCGGCGCTGCGGCGGATGCTGCCCGATCCGAGTGGTGCGGGCGCCGCGACGGTCACCGCGCGAGTCGGTCGCGGGACGTCGGTCGGGCTGTTGACGGTGCCGAGCGCCTGGACCGAACCCGTCACGGCAACGTGCGGCGGCGCACTGCCGCTGCGTCGGGCCCGCGCCGGCGAGCCGATCCGCCTGGTCGCCGAGACCGAACCACCGGGGCAACCGTCACGGCGCAGGCCGAGCTGAACCCGGCGCGCCGGGCTTCATTGGAGCGCGGCGTATTCGCGTGCGGCCGCCACGATCGCCGAGAACAGCCTCAGGTCCCCCAGGCACTCCTCCGGATGCCACTGCACGGCCAGCGCGAAGCCGTCGCCCGGCACCTCGAGCGCCTCGACCACCCCGTCGGCGTCCCACGCGCTGACCACCAGTCCCGCGCCGACTTCCGCGACGGCCTGATGGTGGTAACAGCGCACCTCGGCTGATTCGCCGAGCAGTGCCGCCAACCGCGTGCCGGGCACCGTGCGCACCGCCAACGAGGTGAACACCGCGTTGCCGGCCCGATGCCCGTGGTGGCCCAGGACGTCGGGCAGGTGCTGGTGCAGCGTCCCGCCGAAGGCCACGTTGAGCAGCTGCGCGCCGCGGCAGATGCCCAGCACCGGCAGCCCGCGCCGCAACGCGGCGCGCAACAACGCGAACTCCCAGGCGTCCCGCGCGGGTACCGGCTGGTCGGTCTGCGGGTGCCCCTGCTGCCCGTAGGCCGCGGGATCGATGTCGTTGCCGCCCGTGAGCACCAGGGCGTCGAGGCAGTCGAGCACCCGGTCGGCGACGCCGGGCCCCACCGGCTGCGGCGGCAGCAGCACGGCGACACCGCCGGCCATCGCGACGCCCTGGAAATAGCCGGCGGGCAGGAAACCGGCCGGCACGTCCCACACCCCGGTCCGGGCCCGGTCCAGGTAGGTGGTCAGGCCGACGACCGGACCGGCCGTGCCAGCGGTGTCGACCACGCATCGCCTCCTCGGTCACCGCCGACGCGCCGCACCGCGCGGCAGCCGTCGGCAAATCGCTTGCAGCCCAACCAGCCGGCGCTACCAGGTGCTGGTGCGCAGCACGATCTCGGCGGCCAGCTGGGCGGTCGACTCCTGCGCGGTGCATCGGGCAAGTTCCACGACGCGGTAATCGGAGTAGACGAACCGCTGGCTCTCGTGGGCCACCGCGCGGGCCTGCGGGGAACTGACCAGCACGGTCGTCCCGATCTCCACCGGCGGGCAATGGTCGTCGCGCACCGCGCCCTGGGTGTCGGCCACCCGCGGATGTCCACGGTCGATGGCCACCAGGCCGACGAACCGGCCCAGCTTGGTCGCCGCCAACTCCCAGGCGAGTTCTCCCCCGGCGCGGTCGCCGACCACGACGGCCCACCCGATTCCCACCGCATCGAGGATGCCGACCACCGACTTGGGAGTCAGCCGCGGATCGAAGCCGATGACGACCGTCCGCAGCGAGGCCGTGTGCAGCCGCTCGCAGACCGCGTCGTAGGCCGCCGGCGGCCGCTGCACGTCGCCCATGATGACCACGACCACGCCCTTTTCCGGACCGGCGATCCCCACGGGGACGGGAAACCCGTCCAGGGTGGTCATCATCGAGGGCACTTACGCACGCTACAGCCGATCGGCATGCGGGCGCGAGGCTTTTCCGCAGCCAACACCCCCTCAGACCCGCAACGCGGTTGCGATGTGCGGTCGCCGCGGCGGCGGCGCGTCGAGCAGGCCGAGAACGGCGTCGAGGTCCAGGTGCGACTCCAGCATCTCGGCGACGACGTCCAGCTGGGCGTCGCGCCGGGCGGCGACTTCGACGTCTCCGACGACGAATCCGCGGCGGCCGGCCGCGTCGGCGACGCGGCTCAGCCACGCGCGGCGGAACTCGTCGTTGTCGAGCAGGCCGTGCCAATGCGTGCCGAAAATCGCGGCGCGTTCGATGCCCTGCGATTCGGACTCGACCTCGAACCAGCTCCGTTCGGCGCACCGGGACAGCCGCCCGTGATGGATCTCGTATCCGGTGAGCGGCCGCTGCCAGCGCCGCAGGACCTTGGCCTCGGCGAAGGCGATGTCGGCGTCCAGCAGCCCCAGCCCGGCGATTTCCCCCGCCCGGGATTCCACCGGGTCCACGATGCGCCGGCACAGCATCTGGAAGCCGCCGCAGATGCCCAGCACCGGTTTGCCGGCGCGGGCGTGACCGACGATCGCGCCGGCCAGGCCGCGGTCGCGCAGCCAGGCCAGGTCGGCCACGGTGGCCTTGCTGCCCGGCAGCACGATCAGGTCGGCGTCGGCCAGGTCGCCGGGGTCGGTGACCCAACGCACCAGGACGCCCGGCTCGCAGGCCAGCGCCTCGACGTCGGTGGAGTTGGAGATGCGGGGCAGGCGAACCGCCGCGACCCGCAGCCATTCGTCGCCGCATGGTGGCGCGGGCCTGCCCACGGTGCGGTGGGCGACCACCGACAGCGAGTCCTCGGCGTCCAGCCAGAGGTCGTCGGCGTAGGGCAGCACACCGTAGGTGGGGCGCCCGGTCATGGCGTGCAGCTGCCGCAGGCCCGGCTCCAGCAGTGCGGGGTCACCGCGGAACTTGTTGACGACGAAGCCGGCGACCAGCGCCTGGTCCTCGGGCTCGAGCACGGCGAGCGTGCCGAACAGATGCGCGAGCAGACCGCCGCGGTCGATGTCCCCGACCACCACCACCGGAAGGTTCGCGGCCCTGGCCAGACCCATGTTGGCCACATCGGTTGCGCGCAGGTTGATCTCGGCGGGAGAACCCGCACCCTCGCAGATCACCGCGTCGAATTCTTCACGTAGACAGGACAATTCGTCGAATACGACGCCGGCAAGCCGCTCCCGGTGCCGCATGTAGCCGCTCGCCGTGACCGACTCGGCGACCCGGCCCCGGATCACCAGCTGCGACGTGCGGTCGCCGCCCGGTTTGAGCAGGATCGGGTTGAAGCGGACGCTGGGTTCCAGGCCCGCCGCCCGGGCCTGGATCGCCTGGGCCCGCCCGATCTCGCCGCCCTCGACGGTGACGGCCGAGTTGTTGGACATGTTCTGCGCCTTGAACGGCGCGACCCGGACCCCGCGGCGGGCCAGCAGCCGGCACAGGCCCGCCACCAGCACCGACTTCCCCGCGTCGGAGCTGGTGCCGGCAACCAGCAGCGCGCCGCTCACGACTTACCGCGAGCAGACGCAGAATCGCACGATTCCCCGCGAATCAGTGCGATTCTGCGTCTGCTCGCGCCGCAAACTCATGGCAGCGTGAGGATCTCGACACCGGTCTCGGTGACCAGCAGCGTGTGCTCGAACTGCGCCGTCCACTTGCGGTCCTTGGTGACCACCGTCCAGCCGTCGTCCCAGATCTCGTAGTCCAGCCCGCCCAGGTTGATCATCGGCTCGATGGTGAACGTCATCCCCGGCTGCATGGTCGTGGTCACCGAGGGCTGGTCGTAGTGCAGCACCACCAGCCCGTTGTGGAACGTGGTGCCGATACCGTGCCCGGTGAAGTCGCGAACGACGTTGTAGCCGAACCGGTTTGCGTACGACTCGATGACCCTGCCGACGACCGACAGCGCACGCCCCGGTTTGACGGCGTTGATCGCCCGCATGGTGGCCTCGTGGGTGCGCTCCACCAGCAACCGGTGCTCCTCGGAGACGTCGCCGGCCGGGAAGGTGGCGTTGGTGTCGCCGTGCACCCCGTCGATGTAGGCGGTGACGTCGATGTTGACGATGTCGCCGTCCTCGACCACCGTCGAGTCGGGGATGCCGTGACAGATGACCTCGTTGAGAGAGGTGCAGCACGACTTCGGAAATCCCTTGTAGCCCAGCGTCGACGGGTAGGCGCCGTGGTCGACCATGTACTCGTGGGCGATCCGGTCCAGTTCGTCGGTGGTCACCCCCGGCGCGACCGCCTTGCCCGCCTCGGCCAGCGCGCCCGCCGCGATCCGGCCGGCGACGCGCATCTTCTCGATGACCTCCGGCGTCTGCACCCACGGCTCGCTGCCCTCGCGGGCGGTCGGCTTGCCGACATACTCCGGGCGCGCGATGCGGGTGGGCACCGGCCGGGTCGGGGACAACACTCCGGGGGAAAGCGCGGTGCGAGCAGGCATACCGCCAGCTTAATCGCCCGCCTGGAGCCGGCTCGGCCGCGAGGGTGAATCGGCGGCGTCGACTCACACCCGATGCCGGCGCAGCAGCGACCGCCGCGGTCCCCGGATGGTCACCGATCCGCACACCACCCGTCCCGTCAGCACCACATGCGGCCTGCCCTCACCGGGTGCGTCCTTGCGTCGGTCGCTGGCGCTGCCGCCGTAGACCTCGACGTCGTCGATCGAGGCGCTGGCGCCGTCGGGCAACCGGATCTGCACCGAGCCGAACCTCATGTCCATCTCGATGACCACCACCGGCCCCGCGAACCGGGCCCTGGTCAGGTCGAGTTCCACCGAGCCCAGTCGGCGCACCAGCGCCAGGCGGGTGGGCACCATCCATTCGCCGTGCCGCTTCAGCGAGCCCGCCCAGCCGCGCAGCTCCACCCGGTCCGCCGCGGAGGTGACGATGGCGCCGGGCCCCGGCAGGTCGCCGACCAACCCGTCCAGCTCGCCCCGGGTACGCGCGTAGGACACCTGCGACGAGCGCTGCTCGAACTCGTCGATGTCGATCAGCCCGAGCGCGACGGCGTTGTGCAGTCGCCGCATCGTGCCGTTGCGGTCGGCGTCGGAAACCCGCAGCGATACCGGAGCCACCATGTCTCCACCGCTCTCAGCGCCCACCCTGGCAATTTACCGCCGCGGGCGGGCCGGGGCCTCAGGTGAGGAAATCCGGGGGCAGCGACTCGAACATCACCTTGGTCATCCGCACCGCATATTCCGAGCTGCCACCCCCCACGATCAGGGACGCGAACGCCAGGTCGCCGCGGTACCCGGCGAACCAGGAGTGCGACCCGCCCGGGAACTCGGCCTCGCCGGTCTTCCCGAACACCGCCCCGCAGCCCGAGATCTCCTTGGCGGTTCCGTTGGTCACCACCAGCCGCATCATGGGCCGCAGGGCCTCGACCATCTTGGGGCTGATGGGCGTCGCGTCGCCCTGTACCGTCGTCGGCCGCCCGGCGATCAGCTGCGGCACCGGCGTCCTGCCGGCAGCCACCGTGGCGGCCACCAGGGCCATGCCGAACGGGCTGGCCAGCACCCGTCCCTGCCCGAAGCCGTCCTCGGTGCGCTCGGCCAGGTCCACCGTCGGCGGCACCGAGCCCGTGACCGTGGTGATGCCCTCGACCTGGTAGTCCAGCCCGATGCCGTAGCGGCTGGCCGCCTGCGTCAGCCCGCGCGGCGGCATCTTGCTGCTCAGCTCGGCGAACGTGGTGTTGCAGGAACTGGCGAACGCGCGCGACATCGGCACCACGCCGAGGTCGAAGCCGCCGTAGTTGGGGATGCTGCGGTGCCCGATGTCGATGTGGCCCGGGCAGCCCATCATCGTGTTGGGCGTGGCCATGTCGCGCTCGACGGCCGCACCGGCGGTCACCATCTTGAATGTCGACCCCGGCGGGAACAGGCCGGTGGTGGCGAGCGGGCCGTCGGCGTCGGCCCCGGCGTTCTGCGCGATCGCCAGGATCTCCCCGGTCGACGGCTTGATCACCACCATCATCGCCTTGCCGCCGCGGGTATCGACGGCGTGCTGGGCGGCATTCTGCACCGCCCGGTCCAGGGTGAGCGAGACCGACGGCGCCGGCGACCCCGGAACCTCGTGCAGCACTTCGACTTCGACACCGTTCTGGTTCACGCTGACCACCCGCCAACCCGGCTCGCCGTCGAGCTGGCCGATGACCGCCTTCTTCACCTCGGCCACGACCGTCGACGCGAAATGCGGATCGGTGGGCAGCATCTCGGGCTGGGGCGTGATCGCGATGCCGGGCAGCCGGCCGATCGCCGGGAAGACCTTGTCGTTGTCGTCCGGATGCAGGGTGACCAGGTCCACCGGCTGGGTCGACGAGCTGGCCTGCTCGGCGAGCAGCTGCGGATCGCCGAGCGCGTCGTTGAAGGGGTGCAGGACGTCGACCACCGCGTGCGCCGTCGAGCTCAGGGCCAACCCGGAGCCGGCCTGCGTGGCGTCCAGCGCGTAGTGGTACAGGTAGCCCGGCACCAGCACGTCGGTGCCGCCGAGTTCGTTGACCGAGGCGCGCCGCGGCCGGTCGGCCCGCAGCGCGAACGTCTGGTGCTCGCCCAGCTTGGGGTGCAGCCCGGTGGTGGTCCAGCGCACGCGCCAGCGTCCCTCGTAGCGGGCCATCTTCAGCTCGCCGTCATAGGTCCAGACCCGGTCCTTGGGCAGATGCCAGGAGAAACGGTAGTCCACCTTGCCGGTGTCCTCGGCGTATCTGGCGCTGAGTACCTGCGCGTCCAGGTGGGTGGCCTGCAGCCCCGCCCAGGCCGCGTTGAGCGCCTCGCGGGCGTCGTTGGGGCTGTCGCTGAGCTGGGCGGCGGTCGCG
The DNA here is from genome assembly GCF_045809005.2 of Mycobacterium cajalii. Lineage (NCBI taxonomy): Bacteria > Bacillati > Actinomycetota > Actinomycetes > Mycobacteriales > Mycobacteriaceae > Mycobacterium > Mycobacterium cajalii. Next base: position 1,942,457 of record NZ_CM141436.1, on the reverse strand, counting down.
GTGTCCCCGACGGCCAGGGCGGCGAAGAACTTCTCGGCGGCCGGGCCAGGCCCGTCGGGCCGCGGGGTGCACGCGGACAGCGCGATCGCCGCAACGACCACCAAGCATGTGACTGATGAGACGAATGTTGTTCGAGTTGCCATCGGTGCTGATGTTAAGAACTGTGGCCGGGACACCCCCGCCGACACACCGAGACGCAACCGTTATGGTTCGCGGCCGTCCCTAATCCAGCAGGACGGTCGCGAACGTGCCGACCTCGGTGAAACCGACGCGCGCATACGCCGCGCGGGCCACCGCGTTGAAATCGTTGACGTAGAGGCTGGCGATGCGCCCGGCGCCGACGATCACCGCGGCCACCGTCGCGGTACCGCCCGTGCCCAGTCCCTGGCCGCGCCACTCCGGGTGCACCCAGACGCCCTGGATCTGGCCGACCCGCGGGGACTGCGACCCCACCTCGGCCTTGAACACGACCTGACCGTCCTCGAAGCGCGCCCAGGCCCGCCCGGCGGCGATCAGGCTGGCCACCCGGCGCCGGTAGCCACGGCCGCCGTCGCCGATGCGCGGGTCGACGCCCACCTCCCCGATGAACATGTCGACGGCGGCCACCAGGTAGGCGTCCAACTCGTCCGGCCGGACCTGGCGCACCCCGACGTCGATGTCGCAGTTGGGATGGGCGGACAGCGCCATCAGCGGCTGCTGCTCGCGCACGTCACGCGCCGGGCCCCACGCCACCTCGAGCCGCTCCCACATCGGCAGCACCAGGTCGGCCCTGCCGACCAGCGACGAACAGCGCCGCGTCCCGCTCATCGCCTCGTCGGCGAACGCGTTGAGGTCGGCCGGCGCGCCACGCAGCGGGATCAGGTTGGCACCGGCAAAGCACAACGACTCCTCCGGGCCGCGGCGGGTCCACAGCTCGCCGCCGATCGCGTTGGGGTCGACGCCGTGGTCGGCGACGCGGGCCGCGACCATGCACGACCCGACCGGGTCCTCGTCGAAAACGTGCCACACGGCGGCGGCATCGCGCACCACGGACACCCGCCGCTCGCCGACGAGGCGGAAGATGGGCGGAGCCGACATGGGGGCGAACTCCCTGTGGTGGGTGCCGGGGACCGGTGCGAGCGCACCGGCCCCCATCAGCTTACGGTCACAATCGGCGAACCGCTCGCCGTTGTTTGCGGCCCGTCGCCCGATTCGTCACCCGTTTCGGACGCGAGCCGCATCGCCTCCTCGATCAGGGTCTCGACGATCTTGGCTTCCGGGACGGTCTTGATCACCTCGCCGCGAACGAAGATCTGGCCCTTGCCATTTCCCGACGCCACGCCCAGGTCGGCCTCGCGGGCCTCCCCCGGACCGTTGACGACGCAGCCCATCACGGCGACCCGCAGCGGCACGTCGAGACCGTCCAGGCCGGCGGTGACCTCGTTGGCCAGCGTGTAGACGTCGACCTGGGCCCGGCCGCACGACGGGCACGACACGATCTCGAGGCCCCGCGGCCGCAGGTTGAGCGACTCGAGGATCTGGACGCCGACCTTGACCTCCTCGACCGGCGGGGCGGACAGCGACACCCGGATGGTGTCGCCGATGCCCTTGGACAGCAGCGCGCCGAAGGCGACCGCGGACTTGATGGTGCCCTGGAACGCCGGCCCGGCCTCGGTGACCCCGAGATGCAGCGGGTAGTCGCACCGGGCGGCCAGCAACTCGTAGGCGGCGACCATCACCACCGGGTCGTTGTGCTTGACGCTGATCTTGAGTTCGGAGAAACCGTGCTCCTCGAACAGCGAGGCCTCCCACAGCGCCGACTCCACCAGCGCCTCGGGGGTGGCCTTGCCGTACTTCTCCAGGAACCGCTTGTCCAGCGAGCCGGCGTTGACGCCGATACGGATCGGGATGCCGGCATCGCCGGCGGCCTTGGCGACCTCCCCGACCCGGCCGTCGAACTCCTTGATGTTGCCGGGGTTGACGCGCACCGCGGCGCAGCCGGCGTCGATGGCGGCGAAGATGTACTTGGGCTGGAAGTGGATGTCGGCGATCACCGGGATCTTGCTCTTGGAGGCGATCGCGGCCAGCGCGTCGGCGTCCTCCTGACGCGGACACGCCACCCGCACGATGTCGCACCCCGCCGCGGTCAGTTCGGCGATCTGCTGCAGCGTCGAGTTGACGTCGTGGGTCTTGGTGGTGCACATCGACTGCACCGAGATCCGGTAGTCGCTGCCCACCCCGACGTCGCGAACCATCAGCTGGCGCGTGGGACGCCGGGGCGCGAGCGTGGGTGCCGGCGCGTCCGGCATGCCCAGGCCAATGCTCACTTTGTCGATCCTTTGCTTCGTTATCGGAGCTTCGTCATCGGAGCTTGGTCATTGGAAGAGCCGGATCGGGTTCACCAGATCGGCTGTCACGGTCAGCAGCATGTACCCGACGACGAAGACCAGGACCACATACGTCGCGGGCATCAGCTTGAGATAGTTCACGGGCGCGGCCGCCACCATGCCGCGGGCCGAGCGGATCACGTTGCGGATCTTCTCGAACACCGCGATGGCGATGTGGCCGCCGTCGAAGGGCAGCAGCGGCACCAGGTTGATCGCACCGAGGATGAGGTTCAGCTGGGCCAGGAAGAACCAGAACGCCACCCACAGCCCGTGGTCGACGGTGTCGCCGCCGATGATGCTGGCCCCGACGACGCTCATCGGCGTCTGCGGGTCGCGCTGCCCACCGCCGATGGCATGCACCAGCGCGCCGACCTTCGTCGGGATCGCGACCAGCGCCTTGCCCACCTCGACGGTCAGGCCCCCGGCGAACGCGAACGTGGCCGGCACCGCGGCGAACACGCCGTAGTGGGTGGGCGTGAGCCTGACGGCGCCGACACCGATGGCGCCGACCGTCGAGGCCTCCGGCTTGCCGTCCTGTCCGTTTCCGACGAAGCGTTGCGTGGGCGTGATGTCGACGTAGGTGGTGACGGTGGAGCCGTCGCGTTCCACGACGACCGGAACGGTCCCGTGCAACCTGCGGACCGCCACGGCCATGTCCTCGAAGCTGGACACCGGGGTGTCACCGACCTTGACCACGACGTCGCCGGGGCGGATCCCGGCGCGCGCGGCCGGACCGGGGCCCGTGCAGTTCCCGAGCTTGCCGGGCGCCACTTCCGGTGCGACACAAGCCGTTTCGCCGACCACGGCCTTGGTGGGCGGGTGCAGGTTCGGCAGCCCCCAGACCAGCGCGATCCCGTAGAGCAGCACCAGGCAGATGACGAAGTTCATGCCGGGGCCCGCGAACAACACCGCAACCCGCTTCCAGGTCGCCTGCTTGTACATCGCCCGGTCGGCCTCGTCGGGCGCCAGCTCCTCGACCGGCGTCATGCCGGCGATGTCGCAGAAGCCGCCCAGCGGGACGCCCTTGACGCCGTACTCGGTCTCCCCGCGCCGGGTCGACCACAGCGTCGGCCCGAAGCCGACGAAGTAGCGGCGCACCTTCATGCCCGTGGCGCGCGCCACCCACATGTGGCCGCACTCGTGCAGGGCCACCGAGACCAGGATGGCCAGCGCGAACAGCACAATGCCGATAACGAACATCATTTCGCTGCCAGGACCTTTCTCAAGCCAATCCCGAGACCTTGTCAGGGGCCACTGCCGGGGTCGCAGTTGTTGCTACTGCGAGGGTGCGCCGCGCCCGCTCCCGTGCCCAGCGCTGCGCGTCCAGTACCTCATCCACGTTAGCGGGTGATACGGCCCATTGGTCGGCGGCGTGCAGCACGTCGGCGATCGTTTTGACGATGGCCGGGAAGCCGATCCGGCCGTCGAGGAACGCTTCGGCCGCCTCTTCGTTGGCGGCGTTGTAGACGGCGGTCATGCAGCCGCCGGTCTCCCCGGCGTGCCGGGCGAGGTCGACCGCGGGGAACACGTCGCCGTCGAGCGGCTCGAATTCCCAGCTCGAGGCGGTGCTGAAGTCGCAGGAGGCGGCCGCGCCGGGGACGCGGCGCGGCCAGCCCAGCGCCAGCGAGATGGGCAGCTTCATGTCCGGCGGGCTGGCCTGTGCGATCGTCGAGCCGTCGACGAAGGTGACCATCGAATGAACGATCGACTGCGGGTGCACGACCACCTCGATGCGGTCGTAGGGGATGCCGAACAGCAGGTGGGTTTCGATGAGCTCGAGACCCTTGTTCACCAGCGACGCCGAGTTCAGCGTGTTCATCGGGCCCATCGACCACGTCGGGTGGGCGCCCGCCTGCTCGGGGGTGACGCCCTCGAGGTCGGCGGCCGTCCAGCCCCGGAACGGTCCGCCGGACGCGGTCAACACCAGCCTGGCCACCTCGTCGGGGGAACCGCCGCGCAGGCACTGGGCCAGCGCGGAGTGCTCGGAGTCGACGGGCACGATCTGACCCGGGCGCGCCGCCCGCAGCACCAGGGGGCCGCCGGCGATCAGCGACTCCTTGTTGGCCAGCGCCAGGCGGGCGCCCGACTCCAGCGCGGCCAGCGTCGGGCGCAGCCCCAGCGCTCCGACCAGCGCGTTGAGGATGACGTCGGCCTCGGTTTCCTGCACGAGCCGGGTGACGGCGTCCGGGCCCCGAAACGGGACGTCACCGACGCGCTCAGCCGCCCGCTCGTCGGCGACGGCGATGTTGGTGACCCCGGTTTCCGAGCGTTGCCGCAGCAAGGTGTCCGGGTTCGCGCCCCCGGCGGCCAGCCCGACCACCTCGAAACGGTCGGGGTTGGCGGCGATGACCTCGAGCGCCTGGGTGCCGATGGAGCCGGTGCTGCCCAGCACCAGCACCCGCAGGCGGCCCTCGCCATGCCCGTCGGTCGTCGCAGTGGTCACCCACCCATTGTGCCGTCCGACGCCGACGCGGGCCACGAGGTGGCCCGGGGGGTGACCGAACTCGCGGGACCGCGCGGCGGGTATGCCAGAATCACCTCTTTAGAAGCCGATCCGATCCGAAAGGGACTCGCCGTGGCCAGTACCGAACTGGAATACTCCGCCGGCGTCGACACCGCCGAGGTGCCGTCGGCGGCGTGGGGCTGGAGCAGGATCAACCACCGCACCTGGCATTTCGTCGGCGTGTTCGCCGTCATATTCCTGCTGGCGATGCTGCGCGGCAACCACGTCGGCCGCGTCGAAGACATCTGGCTGGTCGGTTTTGCCGTGGTGGCGCTGTTCGTCCTGGTGCGCGACCTGTGGGGCCGCCGCCGCGGCTGGCTCAGGTAGCCGCAGCTACCCGCCTGCTACTCCTTTTCCAAGGCCAGCTGTCCGCAGGCCTCTGCCTGATCGCCCGCGCTCCAGCTACCCGCCTGCGGCGGCCAGCTGTCCGCAGGCGGCGCTGATCTCGCGGCCGCGGGTGTCCCGCACCGTGCACGACACCCCCTGAGCCCGCACCCGCCGCACGAACTCCCGCTCCACCGGCTTGGGGCTGGCGTCCCACTCGCTGCCCGGGGTCGGGTTGAGCGGGATCAGGTTGACGTGCACCAGGGGCCCGAGCGCGCGATGCAGCCGCTTGCCCAGCAGGTCGGCCCGCCACGCCTGGTCGTTGACGTCGCGGATCAGCGCGTATTCGATCGACACCCGGCGACCGGTCACGTCGGCGTAATAGCGGGCCGCGGCGAGGGCCTCGCCGACCTTCCACCGGGTGTTCACCGGCACCAGCGTGTCGCGCAGCTCGTCGTCCGGCGCGTGCAGCGACAACGCCAGCGTCACCCCCAGCCGTTCGTCGGCGAGTTTGCGGATCGCGGGCACCAGCCCCACCGTCGACACCGTCACCGAACGGGCGGAGATGCCGAAGCCGTGCGGCGCCGGCGCGGTGATGCGCTGCACCGCGGGCAGCACCCGGGCGTAGTTGGCCAGCGGCTCCCCCATGCCCATGAAGACGACGTTCGAGAGCCGCTGAGCCGCCGGGCCGAAGTCGTCGCGCAGCGCCGCCGCGGCGGCCCGTACCTGTTCGAGGATTTCCGCGGTCGACAGGTTGCGCCGCAACCCGCCCTGACCGGTCGCACAGAACGGGCAGGCCATGCCGCAGCCGGCCTGCGACGAGATGCACACCGTGTTGCGCTGCGGGTAGCGCATCAGCACAGACTCGACGGTGGTGCCGTCGGTGGCCCGCCACAGGGTCTTGCGGGTCTGGCCGGCATCGCAGGTGACGTCGGTGGCCGCGGTGAGCAGCGTCGGGAACATCGCCTCGGCGACCAGCTCGCGGACGGCCGCGGGAAGGTCCGTCATCTGATGCGGATCGGCGATCAGCCGCCCGTAGTACTGGTGCCCCAGCTGCTTGGACCGGAACGCGGGCAAGCCCAGCTCCGCGATGACCGACGCGCGGCCGGCCTCGTCCAGGTCGGCCAGGTGCCGCGGCGGCCTGGCGGGGCGCGGTGCGTCGAAAACCAGTTGTTGAACCATGACCCGTCCAGTATCGGTCACGTCGCGCCCGGCCCCGAAAAGCTAGGGCAGCAACGTCAGCACCGTCCAGGCCGCGACCGCCGACGGGAGGACGCCGTCGAGCCGGTCCATCAACCCGCCGTGGCCGGGCAGCAGCCGGCCCATGTCCTTGATGCCGAGGTCGCGCTTGACCTGCGACTCCACCAGGTCGCCGAGCGTGCAGGTCAGCACGAGCACCACGCCCAGCAGGACCCCGATCCACGGCGGCTTGCCGGCCAGGAACGTCGCGGTCAGGGTCGCCGCGGCGGTCCCGAACACCAACGAACCCGCGAACCCCTCCCACGACTTCTTCGGGCTGATCGCGGGAACCATCAGGTGCTTGCCGAACAGCACCCCCACGGCATAGGCGCTCACATCGGAGGCGACGACGGTGATCATGAGGCAGAAGACCCGGCCCGCACCGTCTTTCGGGTAGACGAGCAGCGCCGCGAACGACGCGAACAGGGGGACCCACGCGGCCAGGAACACCGTGGCGGACGCGTCCCGCAGATAGTTCGCCGACGACGAACCGGCGAACGGCTCGGGCCGTTTGCTGTTGTCCTGCATGAACAGCCGCCAGACCATGCACACCACCACCGTCACCCCGAAACCGGCCATCGCGCCGGCCGCGTGGAACGGCCAGGTCAGCCAGACGGTCAGCTGGCCGCCGGCCAACAGCGGGATGACCGGGATGACGTATCCGGCTTCGCGCAGCCGGCGCACCACCTCGTGACTGGCAACGAAGATGGCGATGGCGACGAGCACCACCCAGTAGCGGGAAGCAAAGATCAGTGTTGCGATCAGAACCGCGCCGATGCTGGCACCCACGAGGATGGCGGCGGGCAGGTCGCGTCCCGCCCGCGGGGCCTTTTCGGCCTTTCCGGGCCGCGATCGCACGACGTTGCGGGGCCCAGGGGTCCCGCGGGCAGGCGCCGGGCCCTCGGGCGTGCTTCCTTTGCCGGCGTCGGGGGTTGCCACGGACTTGGTTGCTGAGCGGCCGCTAGACCTCCAGCAGCTCCCCTTCTTTGTGCTTGACCAGTTCGTCGATCTGGGTGACGTACTGCTGGGTGGTCTTGTCCAGGTCTTTCTCCGCGCGGCCGACCTCGTCTTCGCCCGCCTCGCCGTCCTTGCGAATGCGGTGCAACTCCTCCATCGCCTTGCGGCGGATGTTGCGCACGGAAACCTTCGCGTCCTCGCCCTTGTGCTTGGCCTGCTTGACCAGCTCGCGGCGGCGCTCCTCGGTGAGCTGCGGCACCGCCACCCGGATGAGGGTGCCGTCGTTGGTGGGGTTGACGCCGAGGTCGGAGTTGCGGATCGCCGTCTCGATCGCGCCGAGCTGGCCGGCCTCGTAGGGCTTGATCACGACGAGCCGCGCCTCGGGGACGTTGATGCTGGCCAGCTGGGTGATCGGGGTGGCGGAGCCGTAGTAGTCGATCACGATCCGGGAGAACATGCCCGGGTTGGCGCGACCCGTCCGGATCGTCGACAAGTCGTCACGGGCCACAGCTACGGCCTTCTCCATCTTCTCTTCCGCATCGAAAAGAGCCTCGTCGATCATCTGCGCCGCTCCTCCTCATCGCTGCGCTCTGCATCGTCGCCAGCATCGATCATCTGCGCCGCTCCTCCTCATCGCTGCGCTCTGCATCGTCGCCAGCGTCGATCATCTGCGCCGCTCCTCCTCATCGCTGCGCTCTGCATCGTCGCCAGCGTCGATCATCGCGTCTTCCCCTCAGGTGGTGACCAGAGTTCCGATCTTCTCACCAGCGACCGCGCGGGCGATATTGCCATTGGTCAGCAGGTTGAACACCAGGATCGGCATGCCATTGTCCATGCACAGGCTGAATGCGGTGGTGTCGGCCACCCGCAGGCCGCGGTCGATCACCTCGCGATGGGTGATCACGGTCAGCAGCTCCGCCTCAGGATTCACCCGGGGGTCCTCGCTGAACACGCCGTCGACCGCCTTGGCCATCAAAACCACGTCCGCGCCGATCTCCAGCGCCCGCTGGGCCGCGGTGGTGTCGGTGGAGAAGTAGGGCAGGCCCATGCCGGCGCCGAAGATCACCACCCGGCCCTTCTCCAGGTGACGGACGGCCCGCAACGGGAGGTAGGGCTCGGCCACCTGGCCCATGGTGATCGCGGTCTGGACCCGGGTGACGATGCCCTCCTTCTCCAGGAAATCCTGCAGCGCAAGGCTGTTCATGACCGTGCCGAGCATCCCCATGTAGTCCGACCGGGTGCGTTCCATGCCGCGCTGTTGAAGCTGGGCGCCCCGGAAGAAGTTTCCGCCGCCGATCACCACGGCGACCTGCACGCCGGTCCGCACCACTTCGGCGATCTGGCGGGCCACCCGGGCTACCACGTCGGGATCCAAGCCGACCTGGCCGCCGCCGAACATCTCCCCGCCCAGCTTGAGCAGCACCCTCGAATACTTGGCTCGACTCGCCGCTACGCCGTTGGCGCCTTCCGTCGGCTCCGTCATCAGACTCCTCGCATGAGAGCGCCATCCCGGGCGAACTCATCCGGAACGGCCTTTCACATCCTGCCTCATCGCGGCACATACCGGCATCGGCGGGGTGGATTATCGGCACAGGTCGCGCGGGCCGGGTGCGCCCGGCCCGCCGGAGCATGTTTGGCCGCGCGGCGGCGGGGGAATAGGCGAAAGCGCAGCAGGAAACCCCCGGTCTTGAGAAATAGGGCCGCTAGCTGCTGTGTTGCCGAATCATTCACCGATCGGCAAGGAGCGTAAACCGCTCGTTTGCACGCACGCCACTGAAGAGGAGCTGATCCATGGCGGACACCAACAACTCCGGACCCGCGGAAGCCGTGAAGGGCGTCGTCGAGGACGTCAAAGGTAAGGCCAAGGAGGCCGTCGGGGCGGTGACGGGCCAGGATGACCTCACTCGCGAGGGCCAGGCCCAGCAGGACAAGGCCGAAGCGCAGCGCAACGCGGCCAAGAAGGAAGCCGAGGCCGAGGCTGCACGCGGCAGCGCCGAGGCAGCCGAAAAGCGCCAGGAATCCAACCAGTAGCTTGACCCAACGATGAGCCCGGCCCGTGCCGACGGGCCGGGCTCATCGCATTCCGGCGGCATTCCGGCGGCATTCCGGCGTTCTCGAACCGTGGGCAAATTTTTCCCGGGCGTGCTTCGGCTCGCGCGGCGTGGGACCCGCAAAGCGGGGAGGGTTGGCATAATTTCCCTCGCGAGCGGGTAATCCTCGCTGCGCCGCCGGGCACCTCCGCGCGAGGTGTCTCGGAGCAGACCCCGGTTTTGGAGATGTCGTTGGACGTTCTACTGGTCACCGACGAGGACGATTTCGAATCGGCGTTGCCGACGCTGAAGTCGTTTGCGGGCCGGTTGCGGCGCTCGCCCCTTGCCGACCACGCCGACGGGCATCCCGGTTCCGCCGACATCGCGATCATCGACGCGCGCACCGACCCGGCGACGGCCCGGAACGTCTGCCGACGGCTGACGGCCGACGCCCCGGCGATCGCGGTGGTGGCCGTCGTGGCACCCGCGGATTTCGCGGCGATCGACGTCGACTGGCATTTCGACGATGTGATGCCCCCCGCCGCGGAACCCGACGAACTGCAGGCGCGGCTCCGGCTGGCCATCGCACGCCGGCGCAGCGCACTGGACGGCTCGCTGAAGTTCGGCGGCCTGATGCTCCACCCGGCCAGCCGCACGGGGTCGCTGGACGGCGCGGATCTGCACCTGACGCTCACGGAGTTCAAATTGCTGAGCTTCCTGGTGCAGCACGCCGGCCGCGCGTTCAGCCGTACCCGGCTGCTGCACGAGGTGTGGGGATATGACAGCAACGGTCGTGTCCGCACGGTCGACGTGCACGTGCGACGGCTGCGCGCCAAGCTCGGGGCCGAGCACAAATCGATGATCGACACCGTCCGCGGGGTGGGTTACATGGCGGTGACGCCGCCACGGCCACAATGGATCGTCGGCGACCGGCCGCCCGCGCAGGCACCGTCCGATCCGGGCCCGCACGACGGTTGACCGGCCGGTGCGCCTCTGTGGTGCAACGGCTTTCGTCACCTATCAGGCGAATAGGGGCAACGCCCGCTTGCGCGCCAGCGCGTCCATCCCCCGCTGAATCGCGTCTTGCACCTCGCGATACTTGCCGTCGACATAGTCGTCGTCCTCGGCGCGCGCGGGGTCGTGATCGAGTTCGACGGCGGGCATGAACCGCGTCCTGATCTTGGCCGGCAGCGGCAGTTGCGGAAGCGCCGCCGGCGCAATCCCCCACGGCAGCGAGACCGCGAACGGAAAGACCTTGAGCCGCAACAGCCGATCGAGCCGCAGGGCCTTGGACAGCCCGTCACCGCGAATCAGTACCGGCATGGCGTCGGCGCCGCCGACCGTCGCAATGGGCACGATCGGCACGCCGGCCCGGATCGCCATCTTCACGAAGCCCTTCCGCCCCGCGAGGTTGGCACGGTCACGCTCGATCCACGGGCGCAACGAATCCACCTCGCCACCGGGCCACAGCGCCACGTCGCGTCCCTCGGCCAGGGCCGTGGCGATGGCGTCGGGAGCGGCGGGAAGCACGCCCATCGACCGGAAGTAGCGCCCGACGACCGGGATGGCCATGAGCGCGTCGTGGGCCGTGCCGTGCAGCGGGCGGTCCTGACCGTATCGGCGCCATCACTGCAGACCGACAGTCCACGCGTCCCAGACGAACGGGGCACCGGAATGGATCCCGACCAGCAGCACCGGCGCGCCGGGAATGTTCTCCCAGCCGTCGATCTCCATCCGGAACCAGTAGTCGACCAACAGGTTCCACAGGAACTTCTGGCGCTGCAGGGTGTCCTCGTCCTGGCCGCCGAGATCCCACTCGCCGGCGCGCCCGGCGACCCATGCACCGATCCCGCCGCCCGGATCGTCGCGCACGCTCTCCATGCGCGCGCGAGCCCGTTCGGCGTAACGCTGCGCTTGCTCCTGTAACTCGGCCGGCCTGTGATCCACGTCGCTCATGGGGGTCGGATACCCGATTCTGGCGCGGCGGAAGCACCGTGACGAACCGCAGAAACGAACCTCCCCGCGTCGGACGCGACGCGGGGAGGCCCGGGGGGCGATCAGACGTTGCTCGTCCAGATGAGAACGTCCTGCACTCCGTCGTTGTAGACGACGCCGTTCGGCGGCTGTCCGGTCACGTCGAAGTACAGCGTCCCGCTCGACTGCTGGCCCTGCGCGATTGGCGCCGGACTCAGGCCGTTGGGGGTGGGGACATTGTCGATCACCCGGTAGGTCTGGCCGTCGGCCGAACGGGCGTTGAAGTCCGAAACCAGCGGGGTGACGGTGCCACCATCAGCCGTGGCGGTGATGTCGGCCTGGTACAGCTTGCCTTTCGGGGTGTAGCCCGGAATGACGGTGTTGGTCGCGTGCAGGTTGTTCACGGTGTAGGCAGTGACCAACGGCCCGTCGACGAGCTTTTCGCTGGTGCCGAAACCCTGCACGGTCGGCGGCGCGGCGGATGCCGTCGCAGCGGTGAAGACGCTTGCCGCTGCGATCGCACCGGCAGCAACTGCAGTTTTTGCAGCGGTAGTGGTGAACTTCATGTTCATTCCTTTCGTGTCGAACAGTCGCTCTCTGGGCGACAACCGCACCCAAGTTCCATAACCTGTCGGCCGGAGTCTCAAACACGTCGCTACCGCGCAGGCATCGCGGTTGGCCGCCCTGCCTGCGTCAACGCCACGAAAATAGTTTGCGCGGCAACACAACTGCGCCACTTCTGCAACACGTGTACCACAGCCACCGGCGTGGCGGGCCCGCCCGGCGCCCCATGGTTAACCGCCGATCAGCGGGGTAGCCGCAAGCGAGCCGCCCGAGCCGCCGGACCGCGCGGGATTCGACGTCGAGGGGGTGACGGGGCGGCAATGGAACGCGGAAACGCCAAGCACGGTTCGCGCGAGGACGTCGAGCTCAATCACGAGCTCGACGGCACGTTGCGCGCCAACCGGCCGAGTCGCAGCGAGGAGTGGCGCAATCCCGAACCGCCGGCCGACGACGACCCGGACGTTCCCACTGCCGGCCCGACTCACCGATCCTGAACCGAAAGAGGAAGTGACCATCGCCTTTCCGGCACAGCAACAGACCGTCCCGGACGAACAGGACCGGATGACACCCGTTCCCGACTGCGGTGAGGACAGTTACCGCGGCACGGGCCGCCTGGCCGGCAAGAAGGCGATCGTCACCGGCGGCGACAGCGGCATCGGCCGTGCCGTCGCGATCGCCTACGCCCGGGAAGGCGCCGACGTGCTCGTCGCCTACCTCGCCGAACACGACGACGCGCGCGCCGTCGCCCGCTACGTCGAAGAGGCCGGCCGCACCTGCATTCTGGTGCCCGGTGACCTGTCCGACCCGACCCACTGCCGCGCCGTCGTGGACCGCGCGGTCCAGGAACTGGGCGGGATCGACATCCTCGTCAACAACGCCGCGTACCAGATGCTGCACCAGAACCTGGACGAAATCAGCGACAAGGAATGGGATTACACCTTCCGGCTCAACGTCGGAGCCTGTTTCTACCTGGTCAAGGCCGCCCTGCCGTTCTTGAGCGCCGGGTCGTCGATCATCGGCAGTTCCTCGGTGAACTCCGACACCCCCAACCCCACCCTGGCGCCGTACGCGGCGACCAAGCCCGCGATCGCCAACTTCTCCGCCAGTCTGGCGGAACTGCTGGGCGACAGAGGCATTCGGGTCAACAGCGTAGCGCCGGGACCGATATGGACCCCACTGATCCCCTCGACCATGCCCGCGGAAAGCGTGGAATCGTTCGGGCAGAACGTGCCACTGGGACGCGCCGGACAGCCGGTGGAGCTCGCCCCCGTCTACGTGCTGCTGGCCTCCGACGAGGCGAGTTACATCTCCGGAGCGCGGGTGCCCGTGACCTGGGGGCGACCGGTACTTTGCGCGCGACAACGGCTAGCGGGCCCGCGGGCGACCGAGGAGCTTTGGAAATCCCGACGATGACCTCGTTGGGCACCACCCAGCACGACGCGGTGGAACAGGTCAAGCCGGCCGGCCGCCGATTCCGGCGACGGCGCCGCGAAAGCCTCTGGCTGCCAGAGTGATACGCGCAGGCGGACCGCTCCTTCGGTTGAACCTGCGGCATGCCCAGCGAGTTGTGCCCCGGTGGCACACGCGCTGCTGATCGGCTCGCGGCACGGGCCCGCGCAACGATTCGGGCGGCGGCGCATCGGCGCCGCCGCCCGAATCGTCAGGACTGCGTCGAGACCGAGGCGGCTATCCGGACGCCCCGCCGCCACCGGCGCCCAGCGTGTGCTGCATGTCGGGCTTCATGGCCGACAACTGCGCGCCCCAGTATCCCCAACTGTGCACACCGTTCTGATCGATGTTGAACGTCGCGTTGTGGCCGCCCGCACCGATGTAGGCGTCCTTGAAGGCCACGTTGCTGTCCAGTACCACCTGCTCGATCACGGTGCCCGGGATGCTGCCCTCACCGATCTCCGACGCCGTCCCGTTGCCGCTGTAGATCCACAGCCGGGTGTTGTTCGCGACCAACCTGCCGACCTGGACCGTGGGATCGTTGCGCTGCCAGCCGGGTCCGCCGTCCGGGCCCCACATGTCGTGCGGGTTGAATCCGCCCTCGTTGCCCATGGCCATGCCGATGTACATCGGACCCGAGCCGCTCGAGGGTGTCAGGTAGGCCGACAGGGAGCCGGCGTACTTGAACTGGTTGGGGTGGTAGGCCGCCAGGATCAGAGCCGAGGACCCGGACATGGAGATCCCGACGACGGCATCGTCGGTTCTGCTGACGCCCCTGTTCGCCAGGTAACCGGGCAACTCGCTGGTCAGGAAGGTCTCCCATTTGTAGGTCTGGGGAGGACCGTCGCTGTTGTTGGCCGGCCCGTACCAGTCGGTGTAGAAGCTGGACCGCCCACCGACCGGCATCACCACCGAGATGCCCGAGCCGGCGTAGTCGTCGAACGCGTTGGTGTTGATGTCCCAGCCGTTGCGGTCGTCCTGGGCGCGCAACCCGTCGAGCAGGTAGACCGCCGGCGCGCCGCCCTTCTGGAATTCGATGGTGATGTCGTGTCCCATCGACGGCGAGGGCACCTTGAGGAATTCCGGCGCCGCGGCCCGCGCAGGCGCAGCAACCCCGCTCACACCGGCCAGTCCCGGTATCGCCGCCGCCGCTATCCCGGCGACCGTCAGTCGAAGCATCCAGCGAATCCTGCTCATCCTTGTCTCCATCTTCGTTGTCGGTTGGCTCCGCTGTTGCTTCGCCGTCATCAAACGGGCCAGGCGAGATCCGCTTCGGCGAGCGCAGCTTCGTCCCCGTCGAGCGCGATGGCCTCCACATCCAGTGCCGACCAGGACTCGTCGATCGACACGTGCACCATCGATTGCACGCCGTAGCGGCGCACCTCCCGCGCCAGCCAGTCCCGGTGCACGTGCAGATCGACTTGCGACCGGCCCGGTTTGGGGTAGGCCAGCCAGCCCCGGCCGCCGGCGAGCACGGCATCGTAGAGGGCGGAGAACAGGTCCAGATCCCCGCGACCCGCGATGAATCCGATGACCACGTCGGCCCGATCAGGGGCTGACCCGTCCACTCCCGGAATGACGTGCTCGTACCCGGAGGGCGCGTTGATCAGCGCCACCCTGTCGCCCGCTCCGATCTTCAATCTCTGCCCCAGCTCCGAAAAGTCCGGCCACTTCACGTCATCACCTCTCTGTCGGTAGCCTGCGGTCCCCCGCCTGATGGGCCAACGGCGCCGGCGTTCGAAGTACTTGGAGCACAGGAAATATGGAGGCAGGTTCCGTTGATCCACTCTGGATCACGCCGCACAGGATATGGGCCCGTGATGGATGGTCGCCCTGCAGTCTGAAGACTCTTCTGAGGTATAGCAGAGCCGGACCGGGTTGTCACTAGGAGTGTGCGCCCGTTGGCGCTCCTCACCAATTCGCTTGGCGGCGAATTGGTGTCGGCGCCCGTCGCCGCCACACGAACCGTGCCCGCAGATCCCTGCGATAGCAAACAAATGCCGGCTCCAATATCACGGCCGGCGCGGCCCCGCCCGAACCGCACACCCCGGCCCCGGGCACCGGACCGACCCGTGAGCGTGAAAATCGCCTGCGCGACATCCCGTTCCATGGATGCCGAATGAACTTCACCAGAAAACCGGCGCTTTGGTGTTTGAACGCCAATCGTGCGGGTGTGGCCGCCGGCGACGGGCCGGTTCGGCGTGGTGGTCTGCACGACGGGCAGCAGCGGCGTGCGGGTAGCGCGAGGATAGCCGAGGTCGTGTCGAGGTGCACAACGGCGCCGAACTGCTCGGCGGGCCGGGCCGGCAAGTAGTGACTCCGCCGTTCGGCCATCGCCCAGTTCGGTGGCAGGCGCGTGGACCAGATTCGAATTGTGCTCCCACAAAGAGATTTTCGAAGGGTCTTTGTCGGCGTCGAGGCGATCGGCCAGTTCTTGCAACGGCTCGAAGCCGGGCCGGTCGCGGCGCACCACATCGAGGTCGGGGCGCTGCCGATCCACCAGTTGCGCGACGACCTCGTCCTCGTAGGACTCGCCGGTCAGCACGAACCGGGCGTCGCCCACCGGGGCCATCAGTTCGTGGTCGGGGAGCACGCCGTCGGGGGCGCCGAGCGCGGTGCGCCAGTACGCCGTCCCGACCGCGGTGCACCGTCCTGGCGTGCTCGCGCAGATCACCTCGTCGGCGACCGGCACCGCGACCACGACCCGCGACGCGGCGTACCTCGTCGCCCCGGTGGCCGGGCCGTCGTCGACCACCGCCCCGACACCGGCGATCGCACCGACCGCCAACTCCGGCGAACCGGGCGCGCCGAGTTTGCGAACGACCACGACGTCCGGCGGTGCGGCCCCCGGGCGACCTCGAAACGCCACCGGAACTCCCCCGAGCGCCGGAACCACCACGTCGTCACGGCCCCGGTAATGCTGCAGCCGGCCGGCCGACACCGCACCCGCCTCGCGGCGGTCCCGGAACGGTTTCGGCGTCATGCAGGGCCTCTACCCGCAATCGCGGCGCGAAAACGCGTGTCGTGGGTTCAGCACGGAAGAATATGTCAAGATCGCTGACATGGTTCAGACTCAAGACGCTCCGCTTGGTTACCTGCTCTACCGGGTGGGCGCCGTTCTGCGCCCCGAGGTCTCCGCGGCGCTGGGCCCGCTGGGTCTGACGCTGCCCGAATTCGTCTGCCTGCGTCTTCTCTCGATCTCGCCCGGACTGTCCAGCGCCGAGTTGTCCCGCCACACCAACGTCACGCCGCAGGCGATGAACACGGTGCTGCGCAAGCTGGAAGACGTTGGGGCGGTGACACGCCCGGCGACGGTCCCGTCCGGGCGCGCGCTGCCGGCCACGCTGACCGGCCAAGGCCACGTGTTGTTGAAGCGCGCGGAGGCCGCGGTGCGCGCGGCAGACGCCCGCATCCTGGCGAAGCTGACCGGAACTCAGCAACGCGAGTTCAAGCGGATGCTCGAAAAGCTCGGGTCGGAGTAGCCAAAGTCGGTCAGGCCGCGGTTCTCGCCCGACTCGTCGACGATCGGGTGCTGCGGGCCGATGCCCCTGGACGCTTCGGCCACACCGGCTTCGATGTGCGCACGGCCGGCCCCAACCCGCTGTGCGTCTCCCATCGGGTCGCCACCGACGATGGTGACCGACGCACAGATCTGCTCGAGGTTGTTGTACGTCTCGGCGGGGATGCCACGCAACGCGCGCGGTCTCGGCGTCGCACCTGTTGCGCCGCGCGGAGCGCAACAGGTCGTCTTTGGTCGCCGGGAAGTCAACGTCGTTGAGGCAGCTCTTGATCCGGTCTCGGGTGGTGGACGCAACCATGGTCCCCAGGGTGCCCGGCGACCGCCGGGGTAAACGGGCCCCACTACCGCAGTTGCACCACCAGAACCGTCATCAGCACCGCGAGGCCGGCGTACATCCGGGCGACGTAGTCGCCGATCCGGCCGGAGTGGGCGGCGCGCAGGGCGGCGATTCCCGGCCGGAGCACCGCAATGGCGGCCCGCCCGGGGCGCGAGTCGCGGCCCGGTTGGCGCAGCGACAGGTAGCCGATGCAGGCGGCGGCCGCGACGGTCGCCAGCGCCAGACCCGCCCCGGTGAGCGACCAGGTGGGCGCGGCCCCGGCGGGGTTGCCGGCGAGAGCGTGGCCGAGGATCGCCGCGGTGTAGCTCGCAGTGTCGAGGAAGCGGTCCCCGGCCGCTTTCGCCGCGTGCGCGATGCCCGGGAACGCACCGGCTCCCAGACACAACAGCAGCAGCAGGATGACGGCGGCGTACATGCTGGCCGGCGTGCCGTTGAGCTCGGCGTCGGGCTGCTCCTCGCCCTTCGTCGCCTGGCCGAGGCCCGCGCTCGGCTCGGCACCGACGCCCCACCGGGTGAAACAGCGCATCGCCCCGCGCAGCACCGCGCCACCGGTGAGGGCGCCGCACACCGTGAACAACGCGGATGTCCACGGCGATCTCATCGCGTCCTCGCAGATCGTCTTGCCCAGCCCGGTCCCGAACGGCGGCAACCCGATGAGCGCCACCGCCGCGATGAAATAGAGCGCGCCCAAAAATCCGGTCGCCGCGCGCCTTGCCCGACAGGTCCAGCTCGTCGACGGTCCGCCAGCGCGTCAGCAGGATGCCCACCAGGAGGAACAGGGCGGACTTCGCACCCGCGTGACCGAGCACGAAGACCGCGGCGCCGCCGACCGCCTCGGGGTGCAGGCTCGCCATGGCCACCAGGAACAGCCCCACATGTTCGATCGTCGAATAGGCCAGCATTCTCTTGAGGTGCCGCTGCAACAGGCACATGATCGCGCCCAGGACCGCGGCGATGGCGCCGAGCGCCTCGAAGGTGGCACTGACGACCGCGTGCGGAATGTTGACGGACATTCAGGGTGACCACCTGGGGGTGGGGTTCCGGCGTTGAGGGTGAGGATGCTTCGGCGGGATCTGAGCGGCGGCATGGTGACGACGCCCCCTGTTCCCGGGGTTACGGTGGCCTGGGTTCGTTTCGGCGATCATCGTGGCGCCGGATGTTCGTGGCCGGGGGATCGACTGGCGCAGTGACGGTTCCAGCCCGGGGCGGCCAACACGAGATGACCCCTTCCCGACTGGCATCGTGGTAGACCATCTTGGTGCTTCATGTCCTCCCGAGCACCCGATGATCGTCGTCCGCACCGTCGAGTGGGCCGAGCAGGCCCTGGGCGCCGGCGAGCTCGGCTGTCCGCACCCCGGGTGCGGCGGCGCCCTCACACGGTGGGGATACGGCCGCCGCCGGCGCGTCCGTAGCCTCGGCGCGCGGACCCTCGACGTGCGCCCCAGGCGGGCACGATGCACCCGCTGCGCCAGCACCCAGATTCTGCTGCCGGCCACCCTGCAGCCACGTCTGGCCGACACCACCGAAGTGATTGGCGCCGCCCTGGCCGGCAAGGCCGGCGGCCACGGACATCGCCGTATTGCCACCGCGCTTGACCGCTCGCCGTCGACCGTGCGCCGCTGGATACGCCGCGCCACGCGCAGCGTTCATCTGCAATGGCTATGGCAGCGCGGCAGCCAGGCCCTCATCCGGCTCGACCCCGACGCGTTCAACCAGCTGCCTCGCGCCAGCAACCCGCTGCACAACGCGCTTATCGTCCTGGCCGCCGCCGCCTGCGCGGCCCGCCAGCGGCTGGGCTTGACCGAACCCCTATGGACGCTGATCGGCGTGCACACCCAAGGCCGGCTTCTGGCCGCACCGACCTGAACCGCCCACATCGCCCGGACCAATCCGGCCGGGCCGGCGATCCCGCTCGCCCATCCCCGGCCGGCACCGTGAACACCACCGCCGGCCGACACCGTCACCGCGAGCATCACAGCGTCAGCGTGAACACCAAATCGCGCTAATCATCCTCACCGAGAACGCCGCCAACATGCTCACCTTGAACGCCGGTCAACAGCGGAAGCGCGTGGGCGAACACCGTGGTGTACAGCCGCCACATCCCGTACAGACCGATCTCGACCATCACACCGGAGAACATCACGCACACCCCGGCGGGGGCGACCGCGTGCGCGTCGGCCAGCCAGAAATGCAGCGGCATGATCGCGGCCTTCACCAGCAGCGCCGTGAACAGCAGCACCATGGCGGTGACCGTAAAGGCGTTCGGCTTCCGTTGCGCCAGGCCCATTCCCAGCTGGGCCATGCCGAGCTGGCCAACCTGCGAGTAGAGCAGGGCGATGCCGACGAGGCTGACCGAGGAGCAGCACGACGACGGCGATCGCCCCGGCCCTCACCGCGTCACCTGCACTTCGAGCCGGCCCGGCCGGCCCACCCGGTGCAGCACCAGGGTGCCGTCGCGCTCACTGGCCGAACAGACGACCGTCCCGGGTGTGGTGGAGAAACTCAGCGCCGCGGTGGCGCGACGGCCGGCGGCCGGCGGGTCGTCCTCCTCCGGCAGCCGCAGGGTGGTGAGCTCGGCGTGCCGGCGGCTTGGGATCAGCGCATACAGCCAGACCGTGACCGTCTGCGCCGCGATGTCGCGCAGCACGGTCGGCAGCCAGCCCAGCCAGCGGACCGGAAACCGCCACTTCCCGTCGTTGGCCTGCCGCGCCGGCCTGGCCACCATCGCGCACGGCAGCGTGCAGATCGTCCCGACCAGGAATTTGTCGGCCGCGAAGGAGGACAGGCTGGCCATCCACACCGCGACGGTCACCACCCCACCACAGCAGGGTTTCGGCGATGGCGCGCACGCGCGGGTTGCGGGCGGTCAGACCCGAGCGCTCACTTCCCCCGGACACGGCGGTTGTGCTTCTCGATGGCATCCACCAGGTCCGGCTTGTTCATCTTGGAACGGCCGTCGATCTCGAGGCGGCGGGCCACGTCGCACAGACGCTTTTTGCTGGCGTTGGCGTCGACGCCCTCGGCGGTCGGGCCGCTGGCGTTCGGGCCGCCGCTCTCGGCGCGCTTGTCGGAGGGGCCCTTCTCGTCCTTGGGCTCCCAGTGGTCGCCGACCTTTCGAAGCTGTGCTTGAGGGCCGCGAACGCGACCCGGTGCGCCCGCTGCCCCTCCCCGTACTCCTCGACGGCGGAGTCGTGCGCCTTGGCGAACGTGCGCTGGGCTTTGGCGTCGGAACGCTGCAGGGTGCTGGGTAACTCGT
Source organism: Mycobacterium cajalii (assembly GCF_045809005.2). Lineage (NCBI taxonomy): Bacteria > Bacillati > Actinomycetota > Actinomycetes > Mycobacteriales > Mycobacteriaceae > Mycobacterium > Mycobacterium cajalii. The sequence continues at coordinate 1,921,938 of NZ_CM141436.1, read as the reverse complement.
CCTGCCTGGGCTTGCCACTCTTCGTCGTCTTGGGCATGGGTACCTGCTCCGACCTCGAACCGTCACTTCTCGAGACTCCTGCGCAATATCCGCAATAGGAGTGCTGGAGGAAAGCCCGGAGCCGAATATCGCGCTCAAACCGACTGTGCGCCATGCCTTTTGCGTCTGCCCGGCAACGCAATCATCGCCTTCGGCGTACCACGATCTCTTGCGCCACAAGGGCTGAGGCGTCGCGGGCGGGAGTCGCAGACTGCCGCTCTTCGACCTCCAACGACGGTGGACTACCCCGTGCCCCCGCCCTTAATCCCCGGCGGCCGAAGTGACGGGCCGGGCGTTCGGCGTGGCAGCCACCGGGATGCCCGGGAAAGCGCGTCGCGACAAACGGACGGTCGCGGCTAGCCCGGTGACCCGCCGGACTGGATGCGGGCCCACGGCCGGGCCGCTTCGAGTTCGTAGGCCAGCTCCAGCAGGAGCGCCTCCTGCCCCATGTCGGCCGACAGCATCATGCCCACCGGCATGCCGTCCGACGACTGGGCCAACGGCAGTGAAAGCGCCGGCTCGCCGGTCACGTTCTGCAGTGGGGTGAACGCGACCCAGTCGATCAGCCGGTCGATGACCTGCCGATAGTCGACGGGGGCGAGGTGGCCGATGCGGGGCGTCTCATCGGCAAGGGTCGGCGTGAGTACCGCGTCGTAGGCGCCGAAGAATTCCGTGGTACGCCTCCGCAGCCGGCGCAGGCGCGCGATCGCGAACGGAAGCCGGTGGAGGTTGCGGGCGCTGTGTCGCTCCAGGCCCAGCGTCAGGCTGTCCAGCCGGGTGCGGTCGAACGTGTCGCCGAAGGTGCGGCGCCCGATGCGGACCTGCGCCAGGGCCAGGAATCCCCAATACAGCACGAAGTCGTCGACGAAGCTGGCCGGCACCGGCGGCTCGGCGATGTGTTCGACGTGGTGACCGAGTTCCTCGAGGAGCCCGGCCGACTTCAGGGTCAGCTCCCGCATCCCGGGGCTGCACTCGCGCATGACCGAACGCGTCAGCACGGCGATGCGGAGCCGCCGCCTGCCGGGTCCGGTGACGTCCCCGACCGGCGCCAGTTTGTGGTTGCGCCAGATGCGCTCGGCCTCCCGGTAGAAGGCCGCGGTGTCCCGCACCGAACGGGTCAGCACGCCGTTGGCGACGATGCCCACCGGTATGTGGCGCAGCGTCGGGTCCAGGGGCAACCGCCCGCGCGACGGTTTGAGCCCGACCAGCCCGTTGCAGGCGGCCGGGATGCGGATGGAGCCGCCGCCGTCGTTGGCGTGGGCGATCGGCACCACACCGGCGGCGACGAACGCGCCCGATCCCGACGACGAGGCGCCGGCGCTGAACTCGGTGTTCCAGGGGTTGCGGACCGGCCCCAGCCGGGGGTGTTCGGCCGAGGCGCTGAACCCGAACTCCGACAACTGCGTCTTGCCCACCGACGTCAGGCCGGTGGCCAGGAACAGTTCGGTGAACTCGCTGTTGCCGACGGCATGCCAGGGCGTCCACGCGTCGGTGCCGTGCATCGTCGGCTGGCCGGCGACGTCGGTGTTGTCCTTGATGAACGTCGGGACCCCGCCGAAGAAACCGTCCGCGGGCTTGCCCTCGGCGGCGTCCCGGGCCTGCTGGAACGCGGCGTAAGCCAGGCCGTTGAGCACCGGGTCGACGGCCTCGGTGCGGGCGATGGCCGCCTCGACCAGCTCGGCCCGGCCGACCCGGCCGTCACGCAGGGCGTCGGCCAGGCCGACCGCGTCGAGGTCGCCGAGGGCGTCGTCACCGAAGGCGTGCACGTGTCGCATGGGCGTGCCTAGGCTTGGCCCACCTCGAAGCGAACGAAACGGGTCACCGTCACTCCCGCCTCGTCGAGCAGGGCCTTCACCGTCTTCTTGCTGTCGGACACCGACGGCTGCTCGAGCAGCACCGCGTCCTTGAAGAAGCCGTTCAGCCGGCCCTCGACGATCTTGGGCAGCGCCTGCTCCGGCTTGCCCTCCGCCTTGGCGGTCTCCTCGGCGATGCGGCGCTCGCTGGCCACGACGTCCTCGGGCACGTCGTCGCGCGACAGGTAGCGCGCCTTGAGCGCGGCGATCTGCAGCGCGACGGCGTGCGCGGCGTCCTGACCGGAGCCCTCGAACTCGACCAGCACCCCGACCGCGGGCGGCAGGTCGGCGGCCCGCTTGTGCAGGTAGGTCTCGACGTTGCCGTCGAAGTACTGCACCCGGCGCAGTTCGAGCTTCTCGCCGATCTTGGCCGACAGGTCGGCGATGGCCTGCTCGACGGTCTTAGTCGCCGATCCCGAAGAAATGGGAGCGGCTTTCAGGGTGTCGACGTCGGTGGCCTTGGCGGCCAGCGCGGCATCGACGACCTGGTCGGCCAGCGCCTGGAACTCGGCGTTCTTGGCGACGAAGTCGGTCTCGGAGTTGAGCTCGACGAGCGCGCCGCCCTTGGCCGCGACCAGACCTTCGGCCGTGGCACGCTCGGCGCGCTTGCCGACGTCCTTGGCTCCCTTGATCCGCAGCGCTTCGACGGCCCTGTCGAAGTCGCCGTCGCTTTCGGTCAGCGCGTTCTTGCAGTCGAGCATCCCGGCGCCGGTGAGTTCCCGAAGCCGCTTGACGTCGGCAGCGGTGAAGTTCGCCATATCAGCCTTCCTATGAAGGGTCAGTGGTTGGTTCGGTGGTGCCCGCGGCAGCTTCGGCGCCGGCAGTGGCTGTCGTTGTCGCGGCGGCCAGCAGTTCCTGCTCCCATTCGGCGAGCGGCTCGGCGGACTCCACCTCGGGCTTGCCGTCGCCGCGGCCCACGCCGGCGCGGGCCTGCAGACCCTCGGCGACCGCGGAGGCGATCACCTTGGTCAGCAGCGCGGCCGAGCGGATCGCGTCGTCGTTGCCCGGGATCGGGTAGTCGACCTCGTCGGGGTCGCAGTTGGTGTCGAGGATGGCGATCACCGGGATGCCCAGCTTGCGGGCCTCGCCGACGGCGATGTGCTCCTTGTTGGTGTCGACGACCCAGATCGCCGACGGCACCTTGGCCATGTCGCGGATACCGCCGAGGCTGCGCTCGAGCTTGTTCTTCTCGCGGGTCAGCATCAGGATCTCCTTCTTGGTGCGACCCTCGAAGCCCCCGGTCTGCTCCATCGCCTCGAGCTCCTTGAGGCGCTGCAGCCGCTTGTGCACGGTGGAGAAGTTGGTCAGCATGCCGCCCAGCCAGCGCTGGTTCACGTACGGCATGCCGACGCGGGTGGCCTCGGCCGCGACGGATTCCTGTGCCTGCTTCTTGGTGCCGACGAACAGCACCGTGCCGCCGTGGGCGACGGTCTCCTTGACGAACTCGTACGCCTTGTCGATGAAGGTGAGCGTCTGCTGCAGGTCGATGATGTAGATGCCGTTGCGGTCGGTGAAGATGAACCGCTTCATCTTGGGGTTCCACCGACGGGTCTGATGCCCGAAGTGGGTGCCGCTGTCCAGCAGCTGTTTCATGGTGACTACGGCCATGGGTGTGCCTTACGTGTGTCGGTTGCCGCCCGGCATCGGGTGAGGCCGGGCCCTGGCGTCTGCTGCGTGCCGGACCCGGCCGGGGAAAACCGGTCGGGACCGCCCGGCATGCTGTGCGAGCTCCTGGTGGAACGGGAGTCGCGCTGCAGACGCGCGAAGTCAGCCCGCAAGCGAGCTGCGACCAGGAGTTTACACCGCCTGCGCAGGTAGTTTCTCCACAGCACCTCCCCGCCCCGACTGGCGGTGCGGCCGCCGCGGCAATGGACTGGGCCGGTGCGCCGGGTCCTGCCGCTCCTGCTGTGCCTGACGGTGGCCGGTGCCGCGCCCGCGACCGCCGGCGACGAGCGGCTGGATTGGCCGCTGCGGCCGCGCCCGGTCGTGACCCGGGGATTCGATGCCCCGGCGCCGGACTGGCGGCCCGGCCACCGGGGCGTGGACCTGGCCGGCGCGCCCGGCCGGCCGGTGTACGCCGCGGGCACCGCGACCGTGGTGTTCGCCGGGCCGCTGGCCGGGCGGCCGGTCGTGTCGCTGGCCCATGCGGGCGGACTGCGCACCAGCTACGAGCCCGTCCGGGCGGCGGTGCGGGTCGGTCAGGCGGTGACCGCGGGCACGGTGATCGGCTCGTTGCTGGCCGGGCACCCCGGCTGCCCGGCCCCGGCGTGCCTGCACTGGGGTGCGATGTGGGGACCGGCGTCGGGCGCCCGCTACGTCGACCCGCTGGGCCTGTTGCGGTCCACCCCGGTGCGGCTCAAGCCGCTGGACGGCTGAGTTGCTCTCGCGAGCAGACGGTGGAAACTAGGCCCGCGGGTGGGCCTGGTCGTGCACCGCCCGCAGCCGCGACACCGCGACGTGGGTGTAGAGCTGGGTGGTCGCCAGGCTGGAATGGCCCAGCAGTTCCTGCACGACCCGCAGGTCGGCTCCCCCTTCGAGCAGGTGCGTGGCCGCGCTGTGCCGCAGCCCGTGGGGCCCCATGTCGGGCGCGCCGTCGACCGCGGCGACGGTCTGGTGCACGACGGTGCGGGCCTGGCGCACGTCGAGTCGCCGGCCGCGGACGCCCAGCAGCAGCGCCGGCCCGGACGCCGCGGTCACCAGGGCGGGGCGACCGTCGGCCAGCCACGCGGCGAGCGCGTCGGCGGCCGGCAGCCCGAACGGCACGGTGCGCTGCTTGTTGCCCTTGCCCAGGACACGCACCAGCCGGTGCCGGGTGTCCACGTCATCGATGTCCAGGCCGCACAGCTCGCTCACCCGGATCCCGGTCGCATACAACAACTCGACGATCAACCGGTCCCGCAACGCCAGCGGATCACCTTGCTGCGCACCGGATTTCGCCGCAGCCATGGCGTCGGCGGCCTGGTCTTTGCGCAGCACGGCCGGCAACGTGCGATGCGCCTTGGGCACCTGCAGCCGGGCGGCCGGATCCCCGTCGAGCAGGCCGCGACGCGCCGCCCAAGAGGTGAACGTCTTGATCGCCGACGTGCGCCGGGCCAGCGTCGTGCGGGCCGCACCCGCGCCGGCCGCCGCGGCCAGCCACGAGCGCAGCACCGGCAGGCTCAACCCGTCCAGGCCGACCCCGCGCCCGTCGCAGAACGCCAGCAGCGAGCGCAGATCGCCCAGGTAGGCGCGGCGGGTGTGCGCCGACCGGCCGCACTGCAGCGCCAGGTACTCGTCGAACTCCTCGAGGACCGCCTCCACGGCTCCACGTTCGCAGGCGCCGCGGGATCGCCTCAGTCGACGCGCCGCAGCGTGTCCGGGGTGAGATGTTTGCGGGTCGGATATCCGTCCACGGCCATGATCAGGTCCGCCTCGGCCAGCATCGTGCGCAGCACGTGCACGATCCCGTCGGCGCCGCCGAGCGCCAGGCCGTAGGCGTAGGGGCGGCCGATTCCCACCGCCGTCGCGCCCAGTGCGAGCGCCTTGACGACGTCGGCGCCGCTGCGGACCCCCGAGTCGAACAACACCGGCAGCCCGTCGGCCGCCTCGACCACCTCGGGTAGGGACGCCAGCGCGGGCAGGCCGCCGTTGGCCTGCCGGCCGCCGTGGTTGGAGCAGTAGATGCCGTCGACGCCGCCGTCCTTGGCGCGCCGCGCGTCGTCGGGATGGCAGATGCCCTTCAGGAGCAACGGAAGGTCGGTCAGCGAGCGCAGCCAGGCGAGGTCGTCCCAGCTCAGGGCGTTCGCGAACAGCTGCACCCAGCGCAGCACCGCGCCCTGGGGATCCTCCTCCGGCGGGCGTGGCAGGCCGGCCCGGAAGACGGGGTCGCTGGTGTAGTTGGCCAGGCAGTGGCCGCGCAGCTGCGGGAAGTTCGAGGTGCTCAGGTCGCGGGGGCGCCAGCCGGTGACCCAGGTGTCAAGGGTGACGACGATGCCCTTGAAGCCGGCGGCCTCGGCGCGCCGCACCAGGCTGGCGGCCAGCTCCCGGTCGGTCGGCGTGTACAGCTGGAAGAACCCGGGCGTGTCGCCGAGCGCGGCGGCGACGTCTTCCATCGGGTCGACCGACAGCGTGGAGGCCACCATGGGCACGCCGGCGCGGGCGGCCGCGCGGGCGGTGGCCAGGTCGCCGTGACCGTCCTGGGCGCACAGGCCGATGACGCCGATCGGCGCCATGAAGACCGGGCTCGGCAGCGTCATGCCGAACAGCTCGACGGTCAGGTCGCGCTCTTTGGCGCCGACGAACATGCGCGGAACGAGCCCCCACCCGTCGAAGGCTTCGCAGTTGACCCGTTGCGTGCGTTCGTTGCCCGCTCCCCCTGCGACGTAGGACCACACCGACGGCGGCAGCGCCGTCGCGGCCTTGGCCTCCAGCTCGGCGAAGGCCATCGGCAGCGGCGGCACCACCCCGGCCAGGCCCTGCAGGTAGATCTCGTTCTGGTAGTCCCCGAAATGTGGCATGCGATGAGAATGCCAGCCGGCGCGGCTGGTGGGGCGTGCGGTCCTACCGAACCGCCGCCTGGGCCTCGGCTTCCTTCTGGGCCAGCTCCTTCTTCCACTGCCGGAAGGTCTCCTCGGTGCGGCCCCGCCGCCAGTAGCCCGAGATCGACGACCCCCAGCGCGCGTCCACACCGCGCTCGTTGCGGATGTAGGGCCGCAGGTTGTGCATGACGGCCTGCGCCTCGCCGTGGATGAACACGTCCACCTGCCCCGGTAGCCACGGCGTGGTGGTGACCGCCTCGATCAGCGGTGCGTGGTCGCCCGCGCGGTCCTCGGGCACCAGGTCGGCGCGACCGCCGCGGTAGACCCAGTGCACCTCGACGGCGTCCGGTGCGGTCAAGGCGATCTCGTCCTCGGGGTTGGCCACCTCGATGAACGCCTTGCCGACCGCGTCGGGGGGCAGCGCTTCCAGCGCCGCCGCGATGGCCGGCAGCGCGGACTCGTCTCCGGCCAGCAGATGCCAGTCGGCGGCCGGGTCGGGTGTGTAGGCGCCGCCGGGGCCCATCAGGTACGCCGGCTGTCCCGGTTGCGCCGTGGCCGCCCACGGGCCGGCCACCCCGTGTTCGCCGTGCACGACGATGTCGACCGCTATCTGCTGGTTCGCCGCGTCGACGCGGCGCACCGTCATGGTCCGCACCGCGGGCTTCCTCTCGGGCGGCAGGTCGGCGAAGCTGTCCAGCGTCAACGGCCGCGGCAGCGCGGCCATGTCGACGTCGTCGGAGACGAAGACCATCTTGACATAGGTGTCGGTGAACCTGTTGGGCACGAAGGTGCCGAACTCGTTGCTGCCCAGCAGCACCCGAATCATGTGTGGTGCCAGCTGTTGTGTGCTGACGACTTCAAACGTTTGCAGAGGTCGACCCGCCACTTGTCCTCCCGTCCAGACCCGGCTCACGTCGACTATACGAGCCGCGGCGTCCGCCCAGCTCGGGCGGCGTTGGCGCGGACGACCTTCCAGCGACCGTCGGCGCGCTGCACCAGCCCGGCCACCTCCAGGATCGCCAGCGGCCCCAGCACCTGCTCCGGCGGCAGGCCCGACGCCACCGCGATCTGGTCGACCGAGGCGGCCCCGCGCCCCGGCAGCGCCTCGTACACCTGACGTTGCGCCTGGTTGAGCCCGTCGAGGGCGGTGGCCGGGCGCGGCTGCTCGGGCGCCAGCTCGCCGATGCGGCCGACGAACTCGACGATGTCCTCGGCCCGGGTGACCAGCTCGGCGCCGTGACGCAGCAACACGTGACAACCCGCCGACGCCGACGAGGTCACGGGCCCGGGCACGGCGCCCACCACCCGGCCCAGGGCGCGCGCCCAGGCGGCCGTGTTCGCCGCCCCGCTGCGCAGCCCGGCCTCCACCACCACGGACGCCCCCGTGACCGCGGCGACCAGGCGGTTGCGGGTCAGGAACCGGTGCCGGGCGGGGCGGACGCCGGGCGGGTATTCGCTGAACAACAGCCCGTGCCGGCCGATGCGGTGCAGCAGCGCCGAATGGCCAGCCGGGTACGCGACGTCCAGCCCACCGGCGAGGGCGGCCACCGTGATGCCGTCGCAGTTCAGCGCCGCGCGGTGCGCCACGCCGTCGATGCCGTAGGCGCCGCCGGAGACCACCGCGACGTCGCGTTCGGCCAGGCCGGCCGCCAGGTCGGCCGCCACCTGCTCGCCGTATGCGGTCGAGGCCCGGGTGCCGACCACGGCGGCCGCGCGTTCGCTCACCTCGTCCAGGCGCGCCGGGCCCTGTGCCCACAACACCATCGGCGGGTTCCCGCCCGGCCGCGCGCCGGGCCGCACGCCGAACGCTGCGAAGGCCAGCAGCGGCCACTCGTCGGTGTCGGGCGTGATAAGTCGCCCGCCGCGGGCGGCGAGCAGCTCGAGATCGGCTGCCGCCCGGTCGATTTCCCGTCGCGCCGCGGTGTGCCGCGCCACGTCGTCGCCGACCAGCCCGCGCCGGACCCGGTCGGCGGCCTCCACCGGGCCGACGGCGTGCGTCAGGGCGGCGAGTTCGGGGCAGGGCGGCTCCGCCACCCGCGACAGGTAGGCCCAGGCCAGGGCCGCGGGGTCGTCGGCCCGCGCCGTCATCGCCGCGCCCCCATCTGCCGGAAGCTGAGCGCCGCGGCGACCTCGTCGAGCCCCGGGAGGTCCCGGCCGGCCAGGTCGGCCAGGCTCCACGCAACCCGCAGGGTGCGATCCACACCGCGGATGCTGAGCAACCCGCGGTCCACTGCGCTGCGCAGCGGCTCCATCGCGGAGTTGCCGAGCCGGAACTTGCGCCGCAGCAGCGGCCCGCTGACCTCGGCATTGGTGCGGAACCCGTGGGGCCGCCACCGCGCGGCGGCCGCCTCGCGGGCCGCCGCCACCCGCCGGCGGACCCGGTCGGTCGGTTCACCGTCGGTGACCGAGAACGCCCCGGCCCGCACCGGATTCATCTGCACCCGCAGGTCCACGCGGTCCATCAGGGGCCCGGACAGTTTGCCCAGATAGCGCCGTTTGGTCGCCGCCGCGCAGATGCAGTCCTGCGGGTCCGCCGGCGCGCACGGACACGGGTTGGCGGCCAGCACCAGCTGGAAGCGAGCCGGGTAGCAGGCCACCCCGTCGCGCCGGGCGAGACGGATCTGCCCGTCCTCCAACGGGGTCCGCAACGACTCCAGCGCGGCGACGCTGATCTCGGCGCATTCGTCGAGGAACAGCACCCCGCGGTGGGCGCGGCTGACGGCACCCGGGCGCGCCATTCCCGAGCCGCCACCGACCAGCGCGGCGACGCTGGAGCTGTGATGTGGCGCCACGAAGGGCGGTCTGGTGATCAGGGGCGTGTCCGACGACAGCAGGCCGGCCACCGAGTGGATCGCGGTGACCTCCAGCGACTCGCTGTCCGACAGCGTCGGCAGCAACCCCGGGAGGCGTTGCGCCAGCATCGTTTTCCCGATGCCCGGCGGCCCGGTCAACATCAGATGGTGCGCGCCCGCGGCCGCGACTTCGACCGCGAAGCGCGCCTGCGCCTGCCCCACCACGTCGGCGAGGTCGGCCGAGTGCTCCGAATCCGTGGCGACCGCCGTGATCCGCTCGCTCAGGCGGGCGGACCCGGACAGCCAGCTCCGCAGCTGCCTCAGAGAGCGCACGCCCCAGACGTCGACGCCGTTGACGAGGCTCGCCTCGGCCAGGTTGTCCACGGGGACCACGACGGCCGGCCAGCCCTCGCGCTTGGCGGCCAGCACGGCGGGCAGCACGCCGCGCACCGGGCGGACCCGCCCGTCCAGCGACAGCTCGCCCAGCAGGAGCGTCTTCTCCAGGCGTTCCCACGGGGTTTTCCGCTGCGCCGAGAGCACCGCGGCCGCCAGGGCGATGTCGTAGACCGATCCCATTTTGGGCAGCGTCGCCGGCGACAGCGCGAGCGTGAGCCGGGCCTGGGGCCAGTTGTCGGTGCAGTTGGTGACCGCCGCCCGGACCCGGTTGCGGGACTCCTGCAGCGCGGCGTCGGGCAGCCCGACCAGGTGCACCCCCGGCAGGCCGGAGGAGATGTCGGCCTCGATCTCCACGATCTCGCCGTCCAGCCCGCGCACGGCGACCGAGAACGCCCGACCCAGCGCCATCAGCCGATCCCCCGCAGGTGGGTGATCTCGGGGGTGCGGCACCGCCCGACCCGCACGCCGATCACGTCGATGCGCACGGCGGCCCAGTGCACGTCCTGCCCGGCCAGCCACAGCCCGGCGAGCCGGCGCAGGCGCCGAACCTTGCGCGGGGTGACCGCGTGCGGCAGCCCGCCGTAGCCGTCGCCGGTGCGGGTTTTCACCTCGACGAACACCACCGCGCGGGCGGCGTCGTCGGCGGCGATCACGTCGAGTTCCCCGTAGCGGCACCGCCAGTTGCGGTCCACGATCCGAAATCCCATCCGGGTCAAGTGATCGACGGCGAGCGCCTCGCCCATCGCGCCCAACTCCACCCGGGTCATCGTCTTTTCTGTCGTCACGCCTGCCACCCTGCGCGGCGGCCCCGACACGGCGCGCCGCGGCGGGCGCGAGATCCCCGGTCGAAGGGCCGGTTATCCCCAGTCGCGCACGTATCCACAAGCGCGCCGGCCCGAGGGCGGCAAACGGTCAGGTGATCCGGTCGGCGCGGGTGTAGACGTTCATCGAATCGCCGCGCAGGAAAGCCACCAGGGTGATGCCGGACTCCTCGGCCAGCGAGACCGCCAGCGACGACGGCGCGGACACCGCCGCCAGCACGGGGATCCCGGCCATCACGGCCTTCTGGGTGAGCTCGAAGGACGCGCGACCGCTGACCAGCAGCACCGACGCCGCCAGCGGCACCCGCTCGTGCTCCAGCGCCCAGCCGATGACCTTGTCGACCGCATTGTGGCGGCCGACGTCCTCCCGCACGGACAACACGGCGCCGTCGGCCGCGAACAGCGCCGCGGCGTGCAGCCCGCCGGTGCTCTGGAAGACCTTCTGCGCGGCGCGCAGCCTGCGCGGCATCGCGCGCAGCGTGGCCGCGGCGACGGTGGCGCCGTCGGCACCGGGGTGGAAGCGGCTGCTCAGCCGCACCGCGTCCAGGGACGCCTTGCCGCAGACCCCGCACGACGACGTCGTGTAGAAGTTGCGGGTGACGTCGAGATCGGGCGGCGCGACGCCGGGCGCCAGCGTCACCTCGAGCACGTTGTAGGTGTTGGCGCCGGCATCGTCCCGAGCGTCGCGGCCGCCGCAGTACCGGATGCTCAGAACGTCCCCGCGGCCCGCGATCACGCCCTCGGTGAGCAGGAACCCCTGCGCGAGCTCGACGTCCGCGCCGGGGGTGCGCATCGTCACCGTGACCGCCGCGCCGTTGACCCGGATCTCCAGCGGCTCCTCGACGACGAGGGTGTCCGACCGGGTGGTCGACGTGTCGGCGGTGAGGCGCTGGACCCGCCGACGCGCCGTTACGCGGCCCACCGGGTGCTGTCACCGCCGGTACGGGCGCCAGCGGGCCCGGCGCAGCGCTGAAACCCCATGGGATCAAACTACATCGGCGTGCCTCACAGCGCCGAGGACAGCGCCGCCAGGGCCTCGGCCGAGGAATGCAGGGGCCGCCAGCCCAGCACCGTCTTGGCCTTCGTCGTGTCCATCACCATCGAGGTCCGTGCGACGTGCAGCCATTCCAGCAGGGACGGGACGAACGGCACCTTCGAGATCGCCGCGGACGCCGCCGCCGCCGCGGCGGCGGGGACCCGCACCGCCCGGCCGCCCAGCGCCCTGGCGACGTCGGCCACCGTCACCACGCCGTCACCGGCGATGTTGTACGCGCCGGGCGCCACCGGGGCGGTGGCCGCCAGCGCGATCGCCGCCGCGACGTCGTCGTTGTGGACCAGCTGCAGCGGGAAACCCGGGTCCGGCACGACCGGCTTCAGCACCGGCAGCGCCCCGACCAGGGCCCGCAGGGGGCCGGGCAAGCGGTTCCACGGCATCACGTCGGCCAGGACGGTCGCCGTGTGGCCGGCCACGATGCACGGCCGCAGCACGAACACCTCGATCGGGGAATTCGCGCCGAGGTCGGCGAGCAACTGCTCGCACGCCGCCTTCTGCGCGGAGTAGTAGTGCTCGGGGGATCCGCGCGGCGGGACGTCCTCGGTGAGCGGTACGGGGTTGTCGGAGTAGTAGCCGTACGCCGCCACCGACGAGGTGTAGACCAGCCGCCGCGGCCGCGAGGCGGCGACCGTGGCCTCGAAGACGTTGCGGGTGCCCTGCAGGTTGATCCGCGCGCTCTCCTCGCGCGAGCCCATGATGATGAACGCCAGGTGGATCACCACGTCGGCCTGCGCCACCAGCGCTTCGACGGCCTCCCGGTCGAGGATGTCGCCCTGCTGGTAGACCGTCTTCATCCAGCCGCGCGACGACGGGTCGAACGGCCGGCGGGCCATCCCGACGATGGCGTCCACCGCGGGCTCGCGTTCCAGCGCCGTCACCGCGGAGATCCCGATCTCGCCGGTCGGTCCGGTCACGGCGACGGTTATTCCCACGTGCACTGTCCTTCCCTGCCGAGGGACAACCAAAACAAGTACGCCGATTACGGCCGACGGCCGCGGCTCCACGCCGTAGGCTGGCGGCGCAGCGCGCCGCATCCGCGGCGCTCGCTGCGACCCGGCGACTCGCTGACAGGCCGGCAACCCCAGCACAGGGCATCGGCGCCGCGTTGCCGACCGATAATCTACGGCCACGAGGCGGGCCGGACTACGCTCGGACACCGCCGTGAGGGAGGCACAACGTGGTAGACGACTTGAACACCGGCCCGGCCGGCCCGCCGCCCGGCGGGGAGAGGGCCGACCCGGCGACGGTCTTCGCGGCGCTCGCCGAGATCATCTACCAGGGCTCGGACCCGGGTGAGATGTACTCGGCCATCTGTATCGCCGCGACCCTCACGGTGCGCGGCTGCGACCACGCCAGCCTGATGCTGCGGGAGAACGGCCGGTATGTCACCGTCGGCGCCAGCGACCGGCTCGCGCACTCGATCGACGAGCTGGAACGGCGCGTCGGGGACGGCCCCTGCATCGATGCGATCGAGGAGGAGACCCCCCAGATCGACACCGACCTCACTTCCCCGTCGCTGTGGCCGAAACTGGCGGCGGTCCTCGTCGAGGAGACACCGGTGCGCGGAGCCATGGGGTTTCGCCTGCTGATCGACAAGCGCAAGGCCGCGGCGCTGAACCTGTTCAGCGACACCCCCAACCTGTTCGACGCCGAGTCGGCCGGTGCGGCCGCGGTACTGGCCTCGTTCGCCAGCGTGGCGATCAACGCCACGGCCAAAGGGGAAGACGCCGCGAGCCTGCGGCGGGGCCTGCTCAGCAACCGCGAGATCGGGAAGGCGGTCGGCATGCTGATGTTGCTGCACGACATGAGCGAGAACCAGGCCTTCGACCTGCTGCGCCGCCATTCGCAGAGCCTCAACATCAAGCTCGCCGACGTGGCGCGGGCGGTGATCGAGCGGCGGGGCCGCCTGCCTCTCGACGTCGAGGATTAGCGGTCTTGCCCGTTAATTCGTCGGGCCCGTTCGCTGAGGTGCCGAGACTGCGGTGGCGGCGCCGTCGAGGCGAAAAAGGGAGCGCTGAACGCAGTCTCGACGCCGCCAGCGCAGACTCGGCACCAGCGGCGTCTGGTAATAACCCCCGACGAACTTACGAACGAGACCACTAGCTCCCGGTCGGCCGGGGTGAGCGCCGGGCCGACCGGGCCGGCTATTCGGGCAGCCGCAACTCCGGCTTCTCGACCTCTTCGATGTTGACGTCCTTGAAGGTGACCACGCGCACCTGCTTGACGAACCGCGCCGGCCGGTACATGTCCCACACCCACGCGTCGGACAGGCGCAGTTCGAAGTAAACCTCGCCGTCGGCGTTGCGGGGCATCATCTCCACGCTGTTGGCCAGGTAGAAACGCCGCTCGGTTTCGACGACGTAGCTGAACTGACCGACGATGTCCTTGTACTCGCGGTACAGCGAGAGCTCCATCTCGGTTTCGTACTTTTCGAGATCTTCGGCACTCATCTGGTCAGACGTCCTTCTCGTTGCGAATTGGTCCCATCTTTCCTCAACGGTATTCGCCGTGCCCGTCCGGCGGGTCCGGATCGCAGTCGGCCACCACCCGGGTCTGTGAGCCGGTCGCCACGCGCCGGACGTTGATGAACGAATGGCGGTGTTCCGGGCACGGGCCCAGCCGGGCCAGCGCCGTGCTGTGCGCGGGGGTGCTGTAGCCCTTGTGGTCGGCGAATCCGTAGCCGGGATGGTCGGCGTCCATGGCGACCATCAGCCGGTCCCGGCTGACCTTCGCCAGCACGCTGGCCGCGGCGATGCAGGCCGCGGCCGCGTCCCCGCCGATCACCGGCAGCGAGGGCATCGGCAGGCCGGGTACCCGGAAGCCGTCGCTGAGCACGTAGCCGGGTCGCACCGTCAGGCCGGCCACCGCGCGGCGCATGCCCTCGATGTTGGCGACGTGCACGCCGCGCCGGTCCACCTCGGTCGACGGGATGAACACCACGTGGTAGGCCAACGCGTAGCGCCGGATCAGGGGAAACAGCCGCTCCCGCACCTTCTCGGTCAGTTTCTTCGAGTCATCCAGGGCGGCAAGGCTTTCCAGCTTTCCAGGGCCGAGCACGCAGGCCGCCACCACCAGGGGGCCCGCGCAGGCGCCGCGACCCACCTCGTCCACCCCGGCCACCGGCCCCAGACCGCTGCGGTACAGCGCGGACTCCAGGGTGCGCAGCCCCCGCGAACCCCCTGCCTTGCGGATCACCGTCCGCGGCGGCCAAGGCCCCCTCATATCCGAGCCATCGCTACCGGTTTCGCTGCGGGTTCACCGAATCCACGAGGCCCCATCGTCCCGGCGGCCACACGATGAACCTGGCCTTGCCGATGACGTTGGAGACCGGCACGGTGCCCGACATCGGATCGCCGGTACACAGGATGCCTTTGAGCGCGTCGGTCGGGGTGCTGGTGCAGTGGGCGCGCGAGTCCGCCGAGTGCGTCCGGTTGTCCCCCATCACCCACAGGCGCCCCGCGGGGACGGTGACCGGCCCGAACTCGGGGCCCAGGCAGGGGTAGACGGCCGGGCTGGCCATCATGGTCGCCGGGTCCAGGTACGGCTCGAAAAGCCGCTTGCCGTTGACCGTCAACCCCGTGTCGGCCCGGCACTGCACCGTCTGCCCGCCGACCGCGATAACGCGCTTGACCAGGTCGTTCTCGTCGGGAGGCACGAAGCCGACGAAGGACAGCGCGTTCTGGGCCCAGCGCAGCGCGGTGTTGTTCGAACGGATCGACTTGTATCCGACGTTCCACGCCGGCGGCCCCTTGAAGACGATGACGTCGCCGGGGTGCGGGACGCCGAAGTCGTAGGTGACCTTGTCCACCATGATCCGGTCGCCGACACAGCCGGGACATCCGTGCAGGGTGGGCTCCATCGACTCCGACGGAATCAGGTAGGGCCGCGCCACGAACGTCAGCATCACGTAGTAGAGCACCACCGCGATGACCGCCAGGATGGCGAACTCCCGCACGGCGGACCGCTTGGTGCGCTTGGGCTCCGCCGCTTCCGGCGCCTCCTGCGACCCCGCGTCCGGCTCCGGGGCGGCCGTGTCGTCGGCCGCGTTCGGTTCGCGGGTGGAAACCTTCGGCTCTGACTGAACGGCGTCGGGCCGGGGTTCGGGCGAGTCCGTGCTATCGGTCACGAGATCAGCGTAGCCAGCCCGATTTGCGCCCTGGTGAAGCGCCGGGCCGGCGCCGCGTCAGCGCTTCTCCTTGATCTTGGCCTTCTTGCCACGGAGCTCACGCAGGTAGTACAGCTTGGCGCGGCGGACATCGCCACGGGTCACCACCTCGATGTGGTCGATGTTCGGGGAATGCACCGGAAACGTCCGCTCGACGCCGACGCCGTAGCTCTCCTTGCGCACGGTGAAGGTCTCGCTGACGCCCCCGCCCTGCCGGCGGATGACCACGCCCTTGAACACCTGGATGCGCTCCTTTGCGCCTTCGATGACCTTGACGTGCACGTTGATGGTGTCGCCCGGACCGAAGGCCGGGATGTCGTCGCGTTGCGACGCCTGGTCGACGAAGTCCAGCCTGTTCATGCGAAAAGACACTTCCTTGCAGTCGCGGCTCACGGCTGCCCGCACGCGGGCGCGAGGCGGGCACCGAGCCGATGGGTTCGAGCGTTCCAATTCGTCTCGCAGCAGGCGCGGGAAGCGACCCGGCCGGCCGGCGACCGCTGGAGACAACTGGTCAATTGTGCCAGACACCTGCCATGCAGTGAAAATCACAGGGGATCACCGCGCCGTGCGGCAAGCCAACCGCGCAGGTCAGTGGTAGATATGACGGCATGCGACGACGATCCCTGACGCTGCCGGCCGCCCTCGCGGCCGCGACGTTGGTGATCGCGACGGCCTGCCTGACCCAGCTGCGCACCCAGGTGCAGGCGAAGGTGTACGACGCCCCGCTCGCCCCCGCGTCCAACCCGGTGGCGCCCCCGTCGCCGCAGCATCTGGCCGATCTGTTCGAGGGGGCCGGCGCGCCGCGCCCGCTCGAGCGGGCGCTGCCCACCGTCGAGTTCGGCCTGCTGCAGGCGCGGGTGCAGCAGGCGACCGACGAGGCCGCCGCCGCGGGCGCCACGCTGTCGGTCGCGGTCCTGGACCGCGCCACCAACCGCCTCGTCTCCAACGGCAACGGCCAGATCCCCGGAACGGCGTCGGTGGCCAAGCTGTTCATCGCCGACGACCTGCTGTTGCAGGAGGCCTCGGGCAGGACCGCGCTGACGCCCGACGACCGCCAGGCCGTGGACCTGATGTTGCAGTCCTCCGACGACGGGGCGGCCGAGCGGTTCTGGGGTCAGGACGGCGGCAACGCCATCATCACCGAGGTGGCGGCCCGGTACGGACTGGGCTCGACCACGCCGCCGCCCGACGGCCGCTGGTGGAACACGATCAGCTCGGTGACCGACCTGATCCGCTACTACCAGAAGCTGCTCGACGGCTCCGGCGGGCTGCCCGCCGAACGGGCGAAGATGATCGTCGACGACCTGGACCGCTCCACGCCCAACGGCGTCGACGGCTACCCGCAACGGTTCGGCATCCCCGACGGCCTCTACGCCGAACCGGTCGCGGTCAAGCAGGGCTGGATGTGCTGCATCGGCGCCGACTGGATGCACCTGTCGACCGGGCTGGTCGGCGCCGACCACCGCTACATCATGGTGGTGCAGTCGCTGCAGCCCTCCGACGACGTGACCGCCCGCGAGACGATCACCCGGGCGGTCAGGACGATGTTCCCCGACGGCCGGATCGGCCCCGCGCTCGACTAGGGTCCGGCCTTGTCCCCCGGCGGGCACAGGTCCGGGCGGCGTTCCCGGGTCCGGCGCAGGGAGACCTCCCGGCGCCAGGCGGCGACCCGGGCGTGGTCCCCGGACAGCAGCACCTCGGGGACGTCGAGTCCCCGCCAGCTGGGCGGGCGGGTGTAGCTGGGGCCTTCCAGCAGCCGGTCCAGCCCGGGCGAGTGCGAGTCGTCGCGGTGCGAGGCTGGGTTGCCCAGGACGCCGGCCAGCAGCCGCAGCACCGCCTCGATGATCACGACCGCCGCCGACTCCCCGCCCGGCAGCACGTAGTCGCCGATCGAGACCTCCGCGACCCGCATCCGGCGGGCGGCGTCCTCGACGACCCGCTGGTCGATGCCCTCGTAGCGGCCGCACGCGAACACCAGGTGCGCCTCGGCGCTCCAGCGCTGGGCCGTGGCCTGGGTGAACAGCGCACCCGCGGGGGTGGGGACGACCAACAGCGTCTCGCCGGAACAGATCTCGTCCAGCGCCTCGCCCCACACCGGCGCCCGCATCACCATCCCGGGACCCCCGCCGTAGGGCGCGTCGTCGACCGAGCGGTGCACGTCGTGCGTCCAGCGCCGCAGGTCGTGTACGCGCAGGTCCACCACACCGGACTCGATCGCCTTGCCCGGCAACGACTGCCGCAGCGGGTCCAGGTACGCCGGGAAGATCGTGACGACGTCGATTCTCATGCCAGATCCAGAAGACCTTCGGGCGGATCGATCTCGACGACGCCGTCCGGCAGCGACACCGACGTGACGATCGCGCCGACGAACGGCACCAGCACCTCCCCGCCCGCACCGTCGGCGGGCTGCGGACGCACCGACAGCAACTCACCGGCCGCGGTGTGCAGCACCTCGACGACGACGCCGACGTCGGCGCCCGTCGTCGTGCGCACGCGCAGGCCCTCGAGCTGATGGTCGTAGTAGGTGTCCGGCTCGTCGATCGGGTCGATCGGCGGCAGGTCGGCGGAGTCGACGACGAACAGGGTCCCCCGCAGCGCGTCGGCGGCGTCGCGGTCGCCGACCCCGGCCAGCCGGACCAGCAGGCGCCCGCCGTGCTCGCGCGCGCTGTCGACGACGTAGCTGCGGTCCGGCCCGCTGCCGCGGGCGTCTCTGGCGCGCAGCGCGGTGCCCGGGGCGAACCGGGCGGCGGGGTCGTCGGTGCGGACCTCGACGACCACCTCGCCGCCGATGCCGTGCGCCTTGACCACGCGCCCGACGGTCAACTCCAAGGGAGTTCCATGCGCGGTGCTACTGGTCGGTGTCCACGACGTCGACGCGGATGCCCCGCCCGCCGATGCCGGCGACCAGCGTGCGCAGCGCGGTCGCGGTGCGGCCGCCGCGACCGATCACCTTGCCCAGGTCGTCGGGGTGGACGTGGACCTCTACGGTGCGTCCGCGCCGGCTGGTCACCATGTCCACCCGGACGTCGTCGGGGTTGTCGACGATCCCGCGGACCAGGTGCTCGACAGCGTCGACGACGACAGTGCCCACGCCGGTCAGCTTTCCGCGGCGGGCTGGGCCGGCTCGGGCTGGTCACCCTCGGCGGGCGCCTCGGCAGGCGTCTCTGCGGCGGCTTCGGCCGGTTTCTCTCCGGCGGCCTCGGCTTTGCCCGCCTTCTTGGCGGGGGCCTTCTTCTTCGGCTTGGCGGCCTCGGTGGTCGGGCCGCCCTCGGCCTCGGCCAGCGCGGCGTTGAACAGCTCGAGCTTGCTGGGCTTGGGCGGCTTGACCTTCAGGGTGCCCTCGGCGCCCGGGAGGCCCTTGAACTTCTGCCAGTCGCCGGTGATCTTCAGCAGCTTGAGGACCGGTTCGGTGGGCTGGGCGCCCACGGACAGCCAGTACTGGGCGCGCTCGGAGTCGACCTCGATCAGGCTCGGCTCCTCCTTGGGGTGGTAGCGGCCGATGACCTCGATCGAACGGCCGTCGCGCCGCGTGCGGGCGTCGGCGACGGCGATGCGGTACTGGGGGTTGCGGATCTTGCCAAGCCGGGTGAGCTTGATCTTGACAGCCATGTGTTACGCGCTCCTGTGTGTGTCACGCTGCAATTCGGCGATCGGGGCGGGATGCCCGGATCCGGTTTTGCCTCGCGTGTGTGACCCGCGCCCGAGCACCCGGCCGGGGTGGGTCGCACGAGGGACAGCCGCCCATTGTGCCAGAGCGGGAGCCGCCACCGGAAATCCGCCTGACCGGCTCACATCACTTTCTGGAAGACCTTCGTCTCGACCCGGCGGGTCATCCGCCAGCCGTCGGGGGTGCGGGCGAACTCGTCGTCGTACCAGAGCCCGCAGAACAGCACCTGGTCGCTCTCGCCGCCCAGCACCATCGGGTTGAAGCAGATCACCCGCGACGACGCGGTGTCACCGTCGATGCGGACCGAGAAGTTGCCGAGCATGTGCGCGTACACCGGGAAGTTCGGCAGCACCTCCGAGAGCCACTTCTTCACCTCGGGGAAGCGGCCGTCGATGCCGCCCAGCGCCCGGTAGTCGATGTAGGCGTCGGGGGTGAAGACCCGGTCCAGGTCGTCGAAGCGCCGGTTGTCGATGGCGGTGGAGTAGTCCACCAGAAGCTGTTGGATCTCGAGGCGGTCGGAGATTTCGGCCAGGCTCAGCATGCATCGCACAGTACTGAACGCGGGCGCCCGACGAGCCGGAAGTTAGACTCTGCGGCCATGCGGAAGCTCATCGCCGCACTCGCCGCGGCGCTCACCGTCGGTGCCGGCGGGGTCGGCGCGGTCGGCGCCCCGGCGGCCCGCGCCGACGACATGCAGCCGGTCGGCTCGGTGCCGATCCCCGACGGCCCGGCCCAGACGTGGATCGTGGCGGACCTCGACAGCGGTGAGGTGCTCGCCGGCCGCGACCAGGACGTGCAGCACCCACCCGCCAGCACCATCAAGGTGCTGTTGGCACTGGTGGCGCTCGACCAGGTGAGCCTGGACTCGACCGTGGTCGCCGACGCCGCCGACGCCGACGTCGAATGCAGCTGTGTGGGCATCGAACCGGGCCGCACCTACACCGCGCGCCAACTGCTGGACGCCATCCTGCTGGTGTCGGGCAACGATGCGGCCAACACGCTGGCGCACCTGATGGGCGGCGCCGACGCCACCGTCGCGGCGATGAACGCCAAGGCCGCGTCCCTGGGGGCGACGAGCACGCACGCGTCGACGCCGTCCGGCCTGGACGGGCCCGGCGGGTCCGGCGCGACGACCGCGCACGACCTGGCCGTCATCTTCCGCGCCGCCCTGGCCAACCCGGTGTTCGCGCAGATCACCGCCGAGCCGTCGGCGATGTTCCCCGGCGGCCCGGGCGATGGTGGCGAGCGCCTCATCACCAACCGCGACGAGCTGCTGCAGCGCTATCCCGGGGCGATCGGCGGCAAGACGGGCTTCACCAACGCGGCCCGCAAGACGTTCGTCGGGGCGGCCGCGCGCGGCGGGCGACGGCTGGTCATCGCCATGATGTACGGGCTGGTCCACGAGGGCGGACCGACGTACTGGGATCAGGCCGCCAACCTGCTGGACTGGGGTTTCGCGCTGAACCCGGAGACGGGCATCGGCTCGCTTTAGCTTTAGCCCCGCGAGCAGACGCAGAATCGCATCAGATCGCACGCTTTCGTGCGATTCCGCGTCTGCTCGCGCGGGTCAGCCTGCGCCCGGCAGCGCCGCGGTGAGCAGGGCCGCGAGCACCGCGACCCGGCGCTCCGCGATGTCCGGCTGCGGCAGCACCCCCTCGACCACGGTGGCCCCGTCGAACACGTTGGTCATCAGCGCCACCACGACCGGGAACGTATCCTGCGGGAAGCTCTCGGCGCCGGGCAGTGCCCGGGCGGCGTCGTGAATCTTGGCCCGGTACTGGCCGAGCTCGTGTTGCAGCGTCTCCCTGAGCTTTTCGTCGGTACGCGCGGCGACCAACAGCTCGTAGAGCACTGCGTTGGTGGGGCTGGCGGTGACGTCCCGCAGGATCGTCAGCGCCGCTTCCAGCGCGGGCCGGTCGGCGGGGATTTCGGCGACGCGCTTGGTGAAGGTTTCCAGCTGGCGGCGCAGCACCTCGGACGCCGTGGCGGCCATGAAGTCGCCCATCGTCTCGAAGTGGCGGAACAGGGCCCCGACCGACACCCCGGCGCGTTTGGTGATCACCGCCGCCGAGGCACGCGCGTAGCCCACCTCGACGATCGTGTCGATGCTCGCCTCGAGGAGTCGCGCGACGGTCTCCTCGCGGCGCTGCTGCTGGGTGCGGGCCATGTCAGGCGCTCACTGCCGGGGACCCGCGGCGCGCGCCCGCCCGCAGGTAGCGCCCCGACCTGACCGTCCGGCCGTAGCCGTCCCTGAACCGGCCCGCCCGGAAGACGACGGCGCCGCCGACGCCCGTCGCGACCACGGCGCCGTCGTTGCGGTTGACCATGCGCCGCAGGCCGCCGTAGTGGGGCACCGCCTCCTCGTGGTAGGCGTCGACCGACTCGTCCAGGCCGGCGGGATCGATCACCACGAAGTCGGCGCGGTCGCCTTCGCGCAGCGTGCCGGCGTCGATGCCGAACCAGTCCGCCAGCTCGCCGGTCAGGCGGTGCACCGCGCCCTGGACGGACAGGAACGGCGCGCCCGCGCGTTCGGCGTCCCGGGTGCGCTTGAGCAGGCGCAGGGCGAAGTTGTAGAAGGCCATGTTGCGCAGGTGTGCGCCGGCGTCGGAGAAGCCCATGTGCAGGCTGGGCTCGGCGGCGAGCTTGTCGAGCTGCCGGGGCCGGTGGTTGGCGACGGTGGTGGTCCACCGGACGTTGCGCTCGCCGTTGTCGACGAGCACGTCGAGGAAGGCATCGAGCGGATGCAGCCCGCGTTCGTCGGCGATGGCCCCGAAGCTCTTGCCGATCAACGAGCGGTCGGGGCACCCGACGATCACCGCGTCGTGGAAGTCGCGGTGCCACAACGACGGCCCGAGCTTGCGCCGGTCGAACTCGCGCCGGAACCGGCGGCGATAGGACTGGTCGGCCAGCAGTTCGTTGCGCTGCAACTGGTCGCGCAGGTGCAGGGCCGCGGTGCCGGCGCCGAACTCCTCGAACACCGGCAGGTCGATGCCGTCGGAGTACAGCTCGAACGGGACCGGCAGATGCTGGAACCGCACGTCGGAGCCCAGGAGCTTGTTCAGTATCCGGGTGCCCAGACCGAAGGTGTACGCGGCCAGCGGCATCGACTTGGCGTCGGCCGACACCAGCATGCTCATCCGGACTCCCCTGCCGCGGCCGAAGATCCGGCTGCTCGCCAGGAAGAACAGCAGCCCCGACGCCGGATTTTTGATGTCGGGGGCGCTCTGCAGCATCCGCCCGCGCCGGCGCAGCACGTCGATCAGCTTGCGCCGTTCCCGCCAGGTCGCGAAGGTCGACGGCAGCGCGCGCGACCGGAACCGGTCGCCGTCGAGCTTGTCTATCGCGGCGTCCATCCCCGACATGCCGAGCATTCCGGCGTCCAGCGCGTCGTCGAGCAACGCCGCCATCTTCTCGAGTTCGGCCGCGGTGGGCTGCGCGGCAGCGTCGGTGGCGCGGTCGAGTCCGAGCACCGCGGCCCGCAGGTCCGAATGCCCGAGCAGGGAGCCGACGTTGGGCCCGAGCGGCAGGGCGTCGATCGCCTCGACGTATTCGGCGGCCGTCGACCAGGTCCGGCGGGACGCCAGGGCGCCGTGGACGTACTCGCGCGGCACCGCCTCGACGCGGCTGAACAGGTCGGCGGCGTCCTCGGAGTCGGCGTACACCGTCGACAACGAGCAGTTGCCCAGCAACACCGTGGTCACACCGTGGCGCACCGACTCGGGCAGGCCGGGGTCCAGCAGCACCTCGGCGTCGTAGTGGGTGTGCACGTCGATGAAGCCGGGCACGACCCACTTGCCCGCCGCGTCGATCACCTCGGGGCAGCCGGTCTCGTCCAGCGGGCCGTCGGCGGGGCCGGCCACGGCGACCACCAGCCCGTCGCGAATCCCGAGCGTGCGGGTTCGCGGCGGGCTGCCGGTGCCGTCGAACCACAAGCCGTCGCGGATGATCACGTCGTAGGTCACCGGGTGCCTCCAAGGTTCGTCAGGTGCCACCGAACCTAACATAGATAGCAAGCACTCACAATCTTTTCGGCGGCCCGCTTGGGATCCGCCGCGCGCGTCGGGGACGGGCCGGTTCAGGGGTGGGGCGTGCCCGACGGCACCGCGCCCGGCCCGACGGGCGCCGGCGCCACCCCTTCGGGACCGGCCGGACCGGCGGTCGGGTCCGGCACCGTCACCCCCGGCGGCACCCCGCCGTGCGGGCTGGCCACCGCGGGGATGCGGATGACCGCCGAGCGCTGGCCGCACTCGTTGGTCTGCACGGTGAGGGTCTCTTCCCCGGCGAAGTCGCCGCGCGCCCGCGGTTGCAGCATCAGCACCAGCGTCGCGGTCTGCTTCTGGCGCAATCCGTCCGATCCGATGCACGGGAACCGGATGTCGACCGGGGAGGACTGCCATCGACCGTCCCCGTACGCCAGGAACAGCGGCGCACCGGGCGACACCTCGCGCAGGTGGCCGGTGTCGTCGAGCCGGGTGGCGGCCGCGGTGCAGGACTGCGGCGCGCACGACGAGCGGAATGCCCACCAGGTGGTCACGTCCGGGGGTTGCGGGTCGGCGGCGTAGTTGTACGTCTGCTTCGTGCGTTCGACGTCGAGGCTGTACGTGCCGTCCAGCGGGACCGGGGCGGCGGGCGGCGCGGCGCTACGGGTCCCGCCGGCCGCGGCCGACGGGGGCGGTGTGCGGCCGGCGCCCTGACCCGGGGCCGGTTGGGTCCTGCGCCCGATCACGAGACCCAGCGCGACCAGCCCCGCGACCAGCGCCACCGCCACGACCCGCAGAGCGGCCTTGCGTAACCCGCGCCTGGCCGGCACCGCCCGCGACGGACGCGCGGGCGGGGCGGCCGGTGCGTCCGCGCCGGGGGGACCGGCCGGTCGCCCTCCCCACGCCCCTGCCGCCGGGCGCGCGCCGCCGTGTGCGTCGTCGGACTCGGGCCAGGCGTAGGCGGGGTAGTCGGCGACCAGGACCGCTTCCGGGCCGCGTTCGCCGGGGGCGAGGCCCGCGTGCGCGTTGGCCGCGTCGGCGAAGTCGGCGCACCGCGCGAACCGGTCGGCTGCCCGCGGGGCGAGTGCCCTGGCGAACACCTCGTCGAGGCGGGCCAGCTCCGGGCGCTGCTCGCTGAGCCGCGGCGGCGAGCCCGCCGCCAGCGGCGCGCCGGTCAGCAGGTGAAACGCGGTGGCCGCCAGCGCGTACTGGTCGGCGCGCCCGTCGATGTCGGAGCCCGTCGACTGCTCGGGCGACGCGTAGGCCGTCGTCCCGGCAGGCGCGGCGACCCCGAAGTCGGACAACAGGATTCGGGGCTCGCCCTCGTCCCGGCCGGTCAGGAAGACGTTGGCCGGCTTGACGTTGCGGTGCAGCAGGCCGCGCTGGTGCGCGTAGTCGAGCGCCTCGGCGAGGGCGTTGACCACCGCGAGCGCCTCGCCGACCGGCGAGACCGCGGGAAACCGGCCGGCCATCAGCTGCGCGGCGTTGACGCCGTCGACGTAGTCCATGGCGACCCACAGCTGTCCCTCGAACTCGCCGCGATCGTTCACCCGCACGATGTGCGGGTGATAGAGGCTTGCGGCGATCGGGGTCTCGGCGTGAAACCGGCGGCCGAGTTCGCCGTCGCCCGACAGCGCCGGCGACAACACCTTGAGCGCCTGCCAGCGCGACGATCGCGGATCCTGGGCCAGATACACCGTGCCGGTCGCTCCCGAGCCCAGCCTCCGAGCCACGATGTATCCGGCGAATGTCGCGCCGCTGGGCAACGCCATCTTCAGATCCTATTCCCTCGCCGGACGCGACGCGCGCCCGGCCCCGGCGGCAACCCCCGCACGAAACGCGTTGCCGCGCAGTATCACAAGGTCCGGCGAGGCGAGCACGTCTGGCCCACGCCGGGGGTCGCGCGAGTAGCACAGCAGGTCGGCCGGCGCCCCGTGCTCGAGGCCGGGCCTGCCCAGCCAGCGGCGGGCGTCCCAGCACGCCGCGCCCAGCGCCGCGGTCGGGCTCATGCCGATGCGCGTGAGGGCCTCGACCTCGTCGCCGATCCGGCCGTGGGCGACCATGCTGCCCGCGTCGGTGCCGGCATACACCGGCACCCCCGCCTCGCGCGCCGCGGCGATCCGCTCGTAGCCGCGGGCATACAGGTCGCGCATGTGCGCGGCGTAGGTCGGATACCGCGCCGCGGCGTCGGCGATCCCGGGAAAGTTCTCGAGGTTGATCAGCGTGGGCACCAGCGCCGTGCCGTGCTCGAGCATCAGGGCGATGTTGTCGTCGGTGAGGCCGGTGCCGTGCTCGATGCAGTCGATGCCGGCGTTGATCAGGCCCGGCAGCGCGTCCTCGCTGAAGACGTGGGCGGTGACGCGGGCGCCGTGCTCGTGCGCGGCGCCGATCGCGGCCGCGAGCACGTCCTCGGACCACAGCGGCGCGAGGTCGCCGACGCCGCGGTCGATCCAGTCGCCGACCAGCTTGATCCAGCCGTCGCCGCGGGCGGCCTCCGCGGCCACTGCCGCCGGCAGCTGCGACTCGTCCTCGAGTTCCACGGCGAAGCCGGCGATATAACGCTTGGGCCGGGCCAGGTGCCTGCCGGCCCGGATGATGCGGGGCAGGTCGGCGCGGTCGTCGAGGCTGCGGGTGTCGGTCGGCGAGCCGCAGTCGCGCAACAGCAGCGCCCCGGCGTCGCGTTCGGTCTCGGCCTGGGCGATCGCCTCGCCGAGTTCGATCTCGCCGTGCTTGCCGAGCCCGACGTGGCAGTGCGCGTCCACCAGGCCCGGCAGGATCCAGCCGCCGTCGAAAACGGTGTCGGCCCCGGCGGCCGGTTCGATGCTGATGCGGCCGTCGACGACCCACAGTTCGACCCCGGCCTCGTCGGGCAGTCCCCGGCCTCGCACCCGCATGCGCACGCTGCGGCTACTTTCTTCCTGGGTTGCCCGGGAACTTCAGCTTGGACAGGTCGAAATCGGCCAGTCCGGGCGGGAGCTCGTTGAGGCCGTCGGGCATCTGCGACAGATCCGGAAATCCCGCCGGCATGCCCGGCATTCCCGGCATGCCCGCCCCGAACGGGCTCTTCGCCTTGGGCGGCGTGGGGCCGCGCGCGCCCTTCTTGCCCTTCTTGCCGGCCTTGCCCTTGGCTTGCTTGCTCTTTCGCGTCGCAGACTTGCGGCCCATGCCGGGGATGCCCATGCCGCCGAGCATCGACGACATCATCTTGCGGGCCTCGAAGAAGCGGTCGACCAGCTGGTTGACCTCGGCGACCGTCACCCCCGAGCCGTTGGCGATGCGCAGCCGCCGCGACGCGTTGATGATCTTCGGGTCCGCGCGCTCCTGCGGCGTCATCCCGCGGATGATGGCCTGCAGCCGGTCGAGTTGCCTGTCGTCGACGGCCGCCAGGGCGTCCTTCATCTGGCCGGCGCCCGGCAGCATGCCCAGCAGGTTGCCGATCGGGCCCATCTTGCGGATGGCCAGCATCTGTTCCAGGAAGTCCTCGAGGGTCAGCTCGCCGGTGCCGATCTTGGCGGCGGCCGCCTCGGCCTGCTCGGCGTCGAAGACCTGCTCGGCCTGTTCGATCAGGCTCAGCACGTCGCCCATGCCCAGGATGCGGCTGGCCATCCGGTCGGGGTGGAAGACGTCGAAGTCCTCGAGCTTCTCCCCGGTGGAGGCGAACAGGATCGGCACCCCGGTCACCTCGCGGACCGACAGCGCGGCGCCACCGCGGGCGTCGCCGTCGAGCTTGGTCAGCACCACGCCGGTGAAGCCGACACCCTCGCGGAACGCCTCGGCGGTGGTGACGGCGTCCTGCCCGACCATCGCGTCCAGGACGAACAGCACCTCGTCGGGGTCGACGGCAGAACGGATGGCCGCGGCCTGGGCCATCAGCTCGTCGTCGATGCCCAACCGTCCGGCGGTGTCGACGATGACGACGTCGAAGTGCTTGGCGCGGGCCTCGGCGAGCCCGGCGGCCGCGACGGCGACGGGGTCCGGCGGGCCGGCGTCGGGATCCGGCGATCCGGCGCCGGGATGCGGCGCGAACACCGGTACCCCGGCCCGCTGGCCGACGACTTGGAGCTGGTTCACCGCGGCCGGGCGCTGCAGGTCGCAGGCCACCAGCAGCGGCGTGTGCCCCTGGCCGCGCAGCCATGCCGCGAGCTTGCCGGCCAGCGTCGTCTTGCCGGAGCCCTGCAGGCCGGCGAGCATCACGACCGTCGGCGGGGTCTTGGCGTAGGCCAGCTGGCGGGTCTGGCCGCCGAGGATGCCGACGAGTTCGTCGTCGACGATCTTGACGACCTGTTGCGCCGGGTTCAGGGCACCGGACACCTCGGCCCCGCGGGCGCGCTCCTTGATCCGGTTGACGAATGCCCGCACCACGGGCAGCGAGACGTCGGCCTCCAGCAGAGCGAGCCGGATTTCGCGGGTGGTGGCGTCGATGTCGGCGTCGGTCAGTCGGCCCTTGCCGCGCAGTCCCGCCAGGGCACCCGTCAACCGGTCAGACAGGGATTCAAACACCCGACCAGCCTAGTGGTTCGGCGGCGGGGGCACTTCGGCCGCGCGCGAAGGCCTTGACGGCGCGCCGCCGGCAAACGAGGGTCAGTCGCATGCTCGAGGTGCTCGACAAGGGCTCCACCAGCCCGACGCATCCGGCGCCGCTGCTGTTCGTCCACGGCGGTTGGCACGCGGCGTGGTGTTGGGAGAATTTCCTGGATTTCTTCGCCGACGCGGGCTACCGCGCGGTCGCGGTGAGCCTGCGCGGGCACGGCGCCAGCCCCACCCCCACACCGCTGCACAAGGTTTCCATCGCCGACTACATCGACGACGTCCGCGCCGTGGCCGACGACCTCGGCGGCTGGCCGGTGCTGATCGGCCATTCGCTGGGCGGCTTCGTCGTGCAGCGCTACCTGGAAACCCGCCGCGCTCCGGCCGCGGTGCTGGTCGGCTCGGTGCCACCGCAGGGCGTGCTCACGCTGGCGCTGCGGGTCTGGCGCCGCCGGCCGTCGATGACGCTGGAGGCCTGGAACGACCGCACGTTGCTGAAATTCCTCGCCACCCCGGCCCTGGCCCGCGACTACCTGTTCTGCGCCGACACGCCCGAGGCCGTCGTCGAATCCTGCCGGCAACGCGCCGGGGCCGAGAGCGTGCGCGCCGCCATGACCGACCCGATCCTCCGCCGGGTCAGAACCCGGCGCGTGAGGACGCCGATCCTGGTGCTGGGCGCCGAGCAGGACGGCTTCGTCAGCGTCGGGGAGGTGCGCGCCACCGCGCGCGCCTACCGGACCGAGCCGGAGTTCTTCCCCATGGGTCACAACATGATGCTCGAGCCCGGCTGGCCCGACGTCGCCGGCCGGATCCTCGCCTGGCTGCGGGCCCGCGACCTCACCGCCTCGGCACGCTAGCTCGCCCGAGTCGCTGCCGCGACGAAAAGCCTTGCCGTGCTAGATTTCACGTCCGCCACTTAACCAGGCCGGCCGCATCGGATAACGGGACCACAGGGGGAAATGTCGTTGCAACCGGTCAGCACGGAGCCACGCGCGGCGACCGGGCACGACCCCGGCCGCGCGTTGCGGGGCTGGCAGCGCAGGGCGCTGGTGAAATACCTGAGGGGTCAGCCACGCGACTTCCTGGCCGTGGCCACCCCCGGATCGGGCAAGACGACCTTCGCCCTGCGGGTGGCGGCCGAACTGCTCGCCCAGCGCGCCGTCGACCAGATCACCGTCGTGGTGCCCACCGAGCACCTCAAGGTTCAGTGGGCGCGGGCCGCGGGGCTGCACGGCCTGGCGCTGGACCCGAGGTTCTCCAACACCAGCCCGGTGACCTCGCCGGAATATCACGGCGTGACCGTGACCTACGCCCAGGTCGCGGCGCACCCGACCCTGCACCGGGTGCGCACCGAGCAACGCAGGACGCTGGTCGTCTTCGACGAGATCCATCACGGCGGTGACGCCAAGACCTGGGGCGACGCGATCCGCGAAGCCTTCGGCGACGCGACGCGGCGGCTGGCGCTGACGGGGACGCCGTTCCGCAGCGACGACAGCCCCATCCCGTTCGTCGACTACGAAGCCGGCTCCGACGGGATCCTCCGCTCGCGGGCCGACCACACCTACGGCTACGCCGAGGCGCTCGGCGACGGGGTGGTCCGGCCGGTGGTGTTCCTCGCCTACTCCGGGGAGGCGCGCTGGCGCGACAGCGCCGGCGAGGAGCACGCGGCGCGGCTGGGCGAGCCGCTGTCTGCCGAGCAGACGGCGAGAGCCTGGCGCACGGCGCTGGACCCCGCCGGCGAATGGATGCCCGCGGTGATCGCGGCCGCCGATCGGCGGCTGTGTCAGCTGCGCACCCACGTGCCCGACGCCGGCGGCATGATCATCGCCTCCGACCGGACCGCGGCCCGCGCGTACGCCGCGCTGCTGGAGCGGCTGACCTCCGAACAGCCCACGGTCGTCCTGTCCGACGACCCCGGCTCCTCTGGGCGCATCACCGAGTTCGCCGAGAGCACGGGCCGGTGGCTGGTCGCGGTGCGCATGGTCTCCGAGGGCGTCGACGTGCCCCGGCTGGCGGTGGGCATCTACGCCACCAGCGCCTCCACCCCGCTGTTCTTCGCCCAGGCCATCGGCCGGTTCGTGCGGTCGCGACGGCCGGGGGAAACGGCCAGCATCTTCCTGCCGTCGGTGCCCAACCTGCTGCAGCTGGCCAGCGAGCTGGAGGCCCAGCGCAACCACGTGCTGGGCCGGCCGCACCGGCCGGACGAGGACCCGCTCGACGGCGATCCCGCCACCCGCACGCAGACCGAGCAGGGCGAGGAGGACCGCGGCTTCACCTCCCTGGGCGCCGACGCCGAACTCGACCAGGTCATCTTCGACGGGTCGTCGTTCGGCACCGCCACCCCCGCCGGCAGCGACGAGGAGGCCGACTACCTGGGCATCCCCGGGTTGCTCGACGCCGACCAGATGAGGGCCCTGCTGCACCAGCGCCAGGACGAGCAACTGCAGAAGCGGGCCCAGCTGCAGCAGCAGACCCCGCACGCGGCGCCGGTGCCGTCGATGCACGGGGAGCTCCGCGAACTGCGCCGCGAGCTCAACACGCTGGTGTCGCTGACCCACCACCGCACCGGCAAGCCGCACGGCTGGATCCACAACGAGCTGCGCCGCCGCTGCGGCGGGCCGCCGATCGCGGCCGCCACCCGCGACCAGATCCAGGCGCGCATCGTCGCGCTGCGGCAGATGAATTCGGAGCGGGCGTAGCGCCCACTAGTCACCCACGGGCTCCTCGAGCACCTCGACGGCGGGGCCGCCCAGCACGGCCAGCAGGTGCTGCTCGACCGCCGCGCGCGCGGACTGCTCGCTGTCCCCCGCCGGCGCCGTCACGCAGAACACGTCGGCCGCCGTCGATCCGAACGTGTTGACCTTCGCCCAGACGATGTGGGCCCCGGCCCGTTCCAGCGCCCGGGTCAGCAGCGCCAGCAGTCCCACCCGGTCCATCGCGCGGACTTCCAGGATCAGCTGGCCGAGCGGCGCGGTCTCCAGCCACAGGATGCGGGGCGGGGCGGTCGAACGGGTGACGGGCACGCCGACCTGCACCTCGCCGGCCCGCGCGGTGGCCGCGCTCACCGCGTCGCTGTCGCGCTTCTCCAGCGTGCCCAGCACGTCGACGTCACCGCCCAGGGCGCCGGCGAACTGCTGGCGCAGCAGGCCCGCCTCGGGCGGCGCGCCGAACAGCGGCGACACCACGAACTCGATGATCGCGAGGTCGCCGTGGACGTTCGCCGACGCCGAGTGGATGCGCAGCGAGTTCAGCGCCAGCACCGCGGCGGCGTTGGACACCAGCCCCCGCTGGTTCGGCGCGATCATCACGACCCGCAGGCGCTCGCCGCCGCCGGGCTTGACCTCCACCTGCACCCTGCGCTCGCCGGTCAGTGAAAGGTATTGTGGCGCAATGGGTTCAGCCTGCGGCAGCGCCTCACCGGCCATCACCATCCGGCAGCGACGGACCAGGTCCTCGATCAGGGACGCCTTCCATTCGCTCCACACCCCGGGACCGGTGGCCTTCGAATCGGCCTCGGTCAGCGCGTGCAGCACCTCGAGCACCAGGGCGTCCCCGCCCAGGGCTTCGGACACCGCCTTGATGGTCTCGGGGTCCTTCAGATCGCGCCGGGTGGCCACCACCGGCAGCAGCAGGTGGTGGCGCACCAGCATGGCCAGCAGCTCGGTGTCTTGGGGTGAAATCCCCAGCCGGGGACCGATCTTCAGGGCCATCTCGGCCCCGAGCACGCTGTGGTCCACGCCGCGGCCCTTGCCGATGTCGTGCAGCAGCGCGCCGAGCGCGAGCAGGTCGGGGCGCGCCACCCGGGTCGACAGCGGCGCGGCGTTGACCATGGTCTCGACCACATGCCGGTCCACCGTCCACTTGTGGGCGACGTCGCGCGGCGGCAGGTCGCGGATGGCGTCCCATTCCGGCAGCAGGCGCCCCCACAACCCGGTACGGTCGAGCGCCTCGATGGTGGCCACCGCGGTCGGGCCGGCCGACAGCACGACCAGGAAGTCGTCCAGCGCCTCGCGCGGCCACGGGGTCGGCAGATCGGGGGCCTCGGCGGCCAGCCGGCTCAGCGTGCCGGCGCCGATCGGCAGCCCCTTGTCCGCCGACGCGGCCGCCACGCGCAACACCAGCCCGGCGTCGGTGCCGGGACGCGCGTCGCGGGCGAGGACGATCTCGCCCGCGTAGTCGACGACCCCCTCGTCGAGCGGACGCCGCTTCGGCCGCCGCACCAGGGCGGAGATCCCGCGGCGCGGCAACGCGATCTCGGCGGTGCGCAGCCCGGTCTCGGCGTGGTAGGCGATGGTGCGGCCGGCGCCGGACAGGATCCGCGCCAGATCGAACCGGTCACCGAAATGCAGTGCGGCGCTGATCTCGTCGGCGAACTGGGCCAGCAGCACGTCACCCCCGCGTCCGGAGACGCGGTGCAGTTCGGTGCGCACGTCCAGCAGCATCAGGTAGGCGGCGTCCAGCGAGCCGCCGGGCATGTCCGGGTTGGCCATGCCATGGCGGTCGATGAGCTGGGCGAGCCCGAGCGCGTCCAGCAACTGCACGTCGCGAAGACCGCCGCGCCCCGACTTCAGATCGGGCTCGGCGCGCTGGGCGATCCGGCCGCACCGCCGCCAGCGGGCGTGGGTGATCTCGACCAGCTCGTCCATGCGAGAGCGAATGGCGCTGCGCCACTGGCGCCGTGCGCCGGCGATCAGCTCCTCCGACAGCCGCGCGTCCCCCGCGATGTGGCGCGCGTCCAACATGCCCAGCGCGGCCACCATGTCGCTGTTGGCCACACCGAGGGCGCCCGCCACGGTGCGCACGCTGTGGTCGAGCCGAATGTTGGCGTCCCACAACGGATACCACAACCCGTCGGCGACCCGCTCGAGCACGTCGGCGGGCTGGTCGTCGTGCAGCAGCATCAGGTCCAGGTCGGAGTACGGCAGCAGCTCGCGGCGGCCCAGGCCGCCGACGCCGACGATCGCGAAGCCGCCGTCGCCGGTGATCCCGATCTCGGCGGCCTTGGCCGCCAGCCAGGACTCGTGCAGTTCCAGCCAGGCCCGCCGCAGCTCCGCAGGACCGAGCTCACCGCCCCCGGCCAGCAGAAGGCGCCGCGAGGCAACCAAATCGGTTGCCTCGCAAGCGCTTCCTGTTCCCGACGGGTCGGACCCGGTCGGGGTCATCCCTCCATGGTCCGGATCAACGGCGTCCGGCCGGCGTCACAGCGCATCGGTCCCGCGTTCACCGGTGCGCACCCGCACGATGGTTTCCACGGGGCTGACCCAGACTTTGCCGTCACCGATCTTGCCGGTGCGCGCGGCCCGCACGATGCTGTCCACGACCTTGTCGACGATGGAGTCGTCGACGACGACCTCGATCCGGACCTTGGGCACGAAATCGACGGAGTACTCGGCACCCCGGTAGACCTCGGTGTGGCCCTTCTGGCGCCCGTAGCCCTGGATCTCGCTGACCGTCATCCCGAGGACGCCCGCGTCTTCGAGCGCGGTCTTGACGTCGTCGAGGGTGAACGGCTTGACGATCGCGGTGATGAGCTTCATTTCTACTCGGCCTCAACTTTCTCGCCCATTCGCTCCTCCTCCAGGCCGTTCCGGGTGTCCCGCACGGCAACCCGGGTGGGAAGTACCGAGCCGGTCGTCACCGCGAAATCGTAACTGCTTTCCGCGTGCTCGGCCTCGTCGATGCCCGCGGCCTCCGCCTCGGGGCTCAATCGAAGTCCCATCGTGTATTTCAGGATCAAAGCCAAAACCAGCGTGACCACACCAGAATAGATCAACACGCTGAACGCGCCTATCGCCTGCCGCTCCAGCTGGGCCCAGCCGCCGCCGTAGAACAATCCCCGCGACACGCCCGTGACGCCGTTGATGGCCGGGGATTCCGGGGCGGCCAGCAGGCCGACCAGCAGCGTGCCCGCCAGCCCACCGACCAGGTGGACGCCCACCACGTCGAGCGAGTCGTCGAAGCCCAGCTTGAACTTCAGCCCGACCGCCAGCGCGCACACCGCACCGGCGCAGGCGCCGATCGCCAGCGCACCCAGCACGTTGACCGACGAGCACGACGGTGTGATGGCAACCAGCCCGGCCACGATGCCCGACGCCGCGCCCAGCGTCGTCGCCTTGCCGTCGCGGATGCGCTCGGTGGCCAGCCAGGCCAGCATGGCCGCGGCGGTCGCGATCGTGGTGGTCACGAACGTGGTGCCGGCCGAACCGTTGGAGCTGGTGGCCGAACCGGCGTTGAAGCCGTACCAGCCGAACCACAGCAGGCCCGCGCCGAGCATCACGAACGGCAGGTTGTGCGGGCGGAACAGCGTGGTGGGCCAGCCCCTGCGCCTGCCCAGCACGATCGCGAGCATCAGGCCCGCCACACCGGCGTTGATGTGGACCGCGGTGCCGCCGGCGAAGTCGATCGCGTGCAGCTTGTTGGCGATCCAGCCGCCGTGCCCGGCCACCACGCCGTCGAACGCGAACACCCAGTGCGCGATCGGGAAGTACACCAGCGTCGCCCACAGCCCGGCGAACACCAGCCAGGCGCTGAACTTCAACCGGTCGGACACCGCGCCGGAGACCAGCGCGACCGTGATGATCGCGAACATCAGCTGGAACGCCACGAACACCGTGGCCGGCATGCCGCCGACCAGCGGGATGTCGGTGGCGGCGGTGCCGGCGCTCGGGTCCGCCTTCGCCGCGTTCCCGCCGATGAGGCCCTTCAGGCCCCAGAATTGGCCCGGGTCACCGGCGACGTTGCCCTTGTCGTCGCCGAAGGCCATCGAATAGCCGTAGAGCACCCACAGAATCGTCACCACGCCCATCGCGCTGATGCTCATCATGATCATGTTGAGCACGCTGCGGGCGCGGACCATGCCGCCGTAGAAGAACGCCAGACCCGGCGTCATCAACAGCACCAGCGCCGAACTCGCCAGCATCCAGGCGGTATCGCCGGTATCTGGCTGACCCATCATCGGGAATGTCACTCGCTACCACCTCCGGTCGGCCGTGAACTGGCCGTCAGACATGTGCCTGATGACCTGACCAGAACCATGCGAGATGGTTGTTTCCGCGCTGGGGCCGCCGTGTTTCGGCGGTATTAACGTCGGCCCCGTTGTGTAAGGGGGTCGTGCAACGGGTTTCAGCCGAGCAGCGCGTCGACGAAAGCGGCCGCCTCGAACGGCGCCAGGTCGTCGGGCCCTTCGCCGAGCCCGACCAGCTTCACCGGCACCCCGAGTTCCTGCTGAACCCGGAACACGATGCCGCCCTTGGCCGTTCCGTCGAGCTTGGTCAGCACCGCGCCGGTGATGTCGACCACCTCGGCGAAGACCCGGGCCTGGGCCAGCCCGTTCTGCCCGATGGTGGCGTCGAGCACCAGCAACACCTCGTCCACCTCGGCCCGCTTGGTCACCACCCGCTTGACCTTGTCCAGCTCGTCCATCAGCCCGACCTTGGTGTGCAGCCGGCCCGCGGTGTCGACCAGCACGACGTCGGCGCCCGCGGCGATGCCCTTGTCGACGGCGTCGAAGGCCACCGACGCCGGGTCGGCGCCCTCGGGGCCGCGCACCACCTCCGCGCCCACCCGGGACGCCCACATCTCGAGCTGGTCGGCCGCCGCGGCGCGGAAGGTGTCGGCGGCGCCCAGCACGACGCGCCGGCCGTCGGCCACCAGCACCCGCGCCAGCTTGCCGACGGTCGTCGTCTTCCCGGTGCCGTTGACGCCGACGACCAGCAGCACCGACGGGCGGTCGGCGTGGGGCAGGGCGTGGATCGAGCGGTCCATGCCCGGCTGCAGCTGCGTGATCAGGACGTCGCGCAGCGCGGCCTTGGCGTCGGCCTCGGTGCGCACGTCGCTGCTGGCCAGCCGGCTGCGCAGCTGTGTCATCACCGACTCGGTGACCACGGGCCCCAGGTCGGCGATCAGCAGGGTGTCCTCGACGTCCTGCCAGGAGTCCTCGTCCAGGTCGCCGCCGCCGATCAGGCCCAGCAGGCTGCGCCCGAACGCGTTCTGCGATTTGGCCAGCCGGCCGCGCAGCCGTTCGAGCCGGCCCTCGGTCGGCTCGATGGCCTCGATCTCGGGAGCCTCCGGAGGGGCCCCGGGAGCCTCGGGAGCGGCCTCCGCCGGCGCCTCGGGGGGGGCCTCCGGCGGCGCCTCAGCAGGGGTCTCCGGCGGCGGCGCGACAGTCTCGGGTTCGGGGAGCACGACGTCGGAGACCGTGCGCCGCGGCGCGTCGCGGGGAATCGTCGCGTCGTCGCCCACCCCGGGCAGTCCCGTCGTGTCGAGCCGTTCCGCGGTGGGCGCGCCCTGGCTGAACGTGATACCCGAGGACGCGGTATAGCCGCGGGGACGCTCGAGCGTGCCGGGCTCGGGCCGGGCCAGCCGGATGCGCCGTCGCCGGTACCGCACCAGCCCCGCCACCAGCGCGACGATGACCAGCAGGACGGCGACGACGACGAGGGCGATCCAAAATCCTTGCGACACGCTGACATTGTTCCAGCCGTGCCAACGGCGTCCGGCGGCGGCAGCCGGTGCCCGGGTGCTCGCGCGTGCTAGGTGGCTGGTGTCGAACGGCCATTGTGGGGGCGCTGGTTGACCGGTCGGGCTATTGGGCGATGCTCGTGTGGTCGTGAGCGGTTCCTAGCTCAGGTGAATTCGGTTGTCGGGATTGGCGATTCCGTTGCTTGGCTGGTCTACAGGCGGTCCTGGTGGGCCGGTTGGCATCGCCGACCGGCCTCAGGTCGTGGCGGCGGCCCAGTTTGCGCCTTCCCGGTGTAATCCGAGCACACCCAGGCGTGCGAGGTTGATCGCGGCGGCCAGCAGGGAGAAATCGGCGGCGACCTTGGTGGTGCCGCGCACGCGCGCACGGCGGCCGCCGTGGCGGCGGCGCATCAGGTGGCCGATCTTGCGTTCCACTTTCGGCCGGGTGGCCTTGTAGTCGGCGACCCAGCCCGGATCTGCTTGGGTGGTGCGAGCACGGGTGAGTTCGGCCTCGTAGCGGCTGATCGCGATGGTGCGCCCGGCGGTTGAGCTGGTGCACTGCTCGGCCAGTGGGCAGCAGGCGCAAGCCGGGCCGAACACCGCGTTGCCGCCGCCGCCCTTGGCCGGGCGGATCGGCACGGTCACCGCGCCCGGGCAGGTGACCGTGCCGACGTCGAGGTCGATGACGAAGCGGTCCTTGGCGTAGCGGCCACCCGGCGCGGTCGGTGGCTGCACCTTGGTGAAGATTTCCGCGCCCGCGGTTTCCAACACGGCCAGCAGTTTGCCCGCACCGTAGGCGGCGTCGCCGTAAACCGCCGGGCATCGCTGGTCTTGGGCTCCGCACACGCTGGGGGCGCTCCCGTCGCCATCACCATCACCGACCGCGCTGGCCGCGGTCGTCGTGCCAGCACTTGCACCGAGGCTCGAGTCGTCCTGAGGATCAACGCAATCTCCGTCGGCGGTGTTGGTGTCGCTGGTCACCGGAGTGGGTAGGTCGCCGGCCAGCAGGTCGGTGGCGGGTTGGGCGTCGCCGGCGTTGCCGGCGGTGACTTCGGTGGCGGTGATGATCTCGGCGTCGGGGTCGATCGCGATGTGACCCTTGTATCCGTCGAAACCCCGCGCGGAGGTCTTGTGGCCGTGGCGTGCCTGCGGGTCCACCGTGGAGATCACCCGATCGGCGGCCACACGGCGCGCGATGCGGAATATCCCGTCGGCGGCGTCTTGGTCGAGGTCCTGGCCGACCACGGTGGCCAACAGTTTGGCCGCCTTGTCCACCTCGGGCTTCAGCGCCTGCTCATCCAGGCAGGCCAGCAGCGCAGACGCGTCGCGGGCCAGCGCGTCCACCAGCGCCTCGCGCGCCGCCACGTCGTCGTAGTCACACACCGGTTTGCCGGCGCTGACGTAGTCGTCGTCGCGGGACAGCCGCGCCCGCAGCGCGGGTTGCAGCTCCGCGCCGGCGACCGCCAGCAGTCCCCGGATCGCCGAGCGGATCAATGTGACCGTGTCCATGGTGGCCACCGCGTCATACAGCGGGGTCGAGTCCAGCACCCGCTTACGGCCCACCAGCCCGGCCGCCTTGGCCGCTTGCAGGGTGACCTCAAAGATCCGGTCCGGGCGATCCGAGCGGGCCAGCCTCGCGCGCATGTCCACCAACACGGTGTGCACAAACCCCGGATAATCGAAGTCCAGCCCGCCCGCGGCATACTTCCACCGCGCGTCGAACGCGAACCGATCCACCGCCTCCCGATCCGAAAGCCCCTCGATGCGCTGCAACACCATCACCACCGCCACAATCATCGGCGGCACGCTGCGCCGGCCGACATCGGTGAACAAGTCGGCGAACATTTCATCGCCGAACAAGTTGAAGCACTCCCGGTGCAGCACGCTGTAAATCGAGTCCGGCGCCACCCGGCCCTCGCAGAAATCCACCGTCGACCGCCACAAATCCGCCTGTTTCGGCGTCAAACCCAAACTCACCCAACCATTCTCGCCGACCGCACCCGATTACCCGGTCAACGCCACGCGAAAAACACCAGCCACCTAGGGGGACGCCGCGGCCAGCTGCTGCACCTGCTGGCCGCGCATGCGCTGCGAGATCACCGCGGTGATCCCGTCGCCCCGCATGGTCACGCCGTAGAGCGCGTCGGCGATCTCCATCGTCGGCTTCTGGTGGGTGATGATGAGCAGCTGAGAGCGCGCCCGCAGCAGCTCGAACAGCGAGAGCAGGCGGCGCAGGTTGGTGTCGTCGAGCGCGGCCTCGACCTCGTCCATGATGTAGAACGGCGACGGGCGGGCCCGGAAGATCGCCACCAGCATCGCCACCGCGGTCAGCGCCTTCTCCCCGCCGGACAGCAGCGAGAGCCGGGTGACCTTCTTGCCCGGCGGACGGGCCTCCACCTCGATGCCGGTGGTGAGCATGTCGTCGGGATTGGTCAACCGCAACCGGCCCTCGCCGCCGGGGAACAGCACCGTGAAGACCTCCCGGAACTCGCGTTCGACGTCGACGAACGCGTCGCTGAACACCTGCAGGATGCGGGCGTCGACGTCGGCGACGACGTCGAGCAGGTCCTTGCGGGCGGCCTTGACGTCCTCGAGCTGGGTGGACAGGAAGTTGTAGCGCTCCTCCAGGGCGGCGAACTCCTCCAGCGCCAGCGGATTGACCCGGCCCAGCTCGGCCAGCTCGCGTTCGGCGCGTTTGGCCCGGCGCTCCTGGGTCGGCCGGTCATACGGCATCGGGGCCGGCGCGACCACCTGCTCGCCGCGCTCGCGGGCCTGCTCGAACTCGGCCATCTCCAGCTCGCTGGGCGGCAGCCCGACGTGCGGACCGTACTCGGCGATCAGGTCGGCCGGGGCCATCCCGAACTGTTCGAGCACCGTCTGCTCGAGCTGCTCGATGCGCAGCGCCGCCTGGGCGTTGGCCACCTCGTCGCGGTGCAGCGAATCGGTGAGCGTGGCCACCCGGGCGCCCAGCGCGTTCGCCTCGTCGCGCACCGCGGCCATCGCCGCCGAGCGCTGCTGCCGCTCGGCCACCAGCGCATCGCGGATGTGCGACGCCGCGCCGACCACCCCGTCCAGGCGCGCGGCCAGCAGCCGCCCGGCATCGGCCACCGCCGCGGCGATGGCGGCGGCCCGCACCCGCGCGGCGCGCGCCTGCTCGGCGCGCACCCGGGCCTCCCGTTCGGCGGCGGCCGCCCGGCGCAGCGAGTCCGCCCGCCCCCGCACCGCGTTGGCCCGCTCCTCGGCGGTGCGCAGCGCCAGCCGGGCCTCCACCTCCACGCCGCGCGCGCTCTCGGCGGCGGCGGCGATCCGCTGCCGATCCGCCGGCTCCTCGGCCTGGACGTGCTGGGTTTCCCGGGCGTTGCGCAGTCGCGTCTCGAGCTCGGTGACCTCTTCGACGGTCTGCGCGCGGCCGGATTCCAGCTCCTCGCGCTGCCGCAGCAGCCTGTTCCACTCCTCCTCGGCCGTCCGGGCGTCCTGCCCGAGCCGGCCTAGCTGCTCGTACATCGCCGAGATGGCGGTGTCGGACTCGTTGAGCGCGGCCAACGCCTGCTCGGCGGAGTCCTGGCGGGCCGCCTGCTCGGTCAGCGCACCCGACAGCGCCGCGCCCAGCTGGGCGACCTGCGCCTCCGCCTCGGCCAGCTCGCTGCCGGCCTTGTCGATTTCGGAGGTGATCTCCAACGTGGACATCTTGCGGTCGGAGCCGCCGTTCACCCAGCCGGCGCCCACCAGGTCGCCGTCGAGGGTCACCGCCCGCAACCGCGGGCGGGCGGCCACCAGCTCGAGCGCCCGGGCCAGGTCGTCGACCACTGCGACGCCGGAGAGCATGGCGGTCAGCGCGCCGCGCAGCCGCGGCGGGGTCTCGACCAGGTCCAGCGCCCACACCGCGCCGCCGGGCAGCTCGCCGGCCCGCGCCGAATCCTCCGGGGCCGGCCAATCCCCCAGCACCAGGGCGGCGCGCCCGCCGTCGGCTTCCTTGAGCGCGGCGACCGCGGACCGGGCCGCCCCGAGGCTCTCGGCGGCCAGTGCGTCGGCCGCCGAGCCGAGCACGGCGGCCACCGCCGCCTCGTAGCCCGAGCGAACCTTGACCATCTTGGCGATGGGCCCCAGCAGCCCCGCCCCGCCGTGGTGCTCGGAGAGCCACGCCGCGCCGTTCTTGCGTTCCAGCCCCACCGACAGCGCGTCGATGCGGGCCCGCAGCGAGGCCACCTGCCGTTCGGCGCCCCGCTCGGCGGCCTGCAGCTCGGCGACGCGCTGGTCGGCCGACCGCAGCGCGGCCACGGTCCGCTCGTGGTGCTCGTCGAGGCCCATCTCGCCCTGGTCGAGCTCGCCGACCCGCCCCTGCACCGTCTCGAACTCGGCCCGGGTCTGCTGCACGCGCGCGGCGGCGTGCTCGATGCGCTCGGACAGCTTCGCGACGCTGTCGTCGATCGACTCGACGCGCGCCCGCATGGTCTCCACCTGCCCGGCCAGCCGGGCCAGGCCCTCGCGCCGGTCCGCCTCGGCGCGGACCGCCGCCAGGTGGGCCCGGTCGGCCTCGGCGGCCTCGCGCTCGCGCTCGGCCAGCTGCGCGCGGGCGGCGTCGAGCCGGGTGCGCGCCGCGGCCAGCTCCGCCTGCAGCTGCCGCTCGGCGGCCTCGACCCGCTGGGCCTCGGCGTCCATGGCGTCGGGGTCCTTGTCGCTGGTCCTGGCCGGCTCGACGTCCAGATGCTGGGCGCGCTCGCTGGCGATGCGCACGGTCGCGGCCACGCGTTCGGCCAGGGCGGACAGCCCGAACCAGGTGTGCTGGACCGACTCGGCGCGGGTCGAGAGCTCGGCCAGCGCGGTCTCGTGCGCGGTCAGCTCGTCGGACGCCACCGCCAGGCGGGCGGCGGCCTCGTCGTGCTCGCGCCGTATCGCGGCCTCGGCCTCCAGGATCGCCTCGCGCTGGGTCTGCCGGCTGACCAGGTCGTCGGCGGCCAGCCGCAGCCGGGCGTCGCGCAGGTCGGCCTGGATGGTCTGGGCCCGCCGGGCCACCTCGGCCTGACGCCCCAGCGGTTTGAGCTGGCGCCGCAGCTCGGTGGTCAGGTCGGTGAGCCGGGCCAGGTTGGCCGACATCGCGTCGAGTTTGCGCAGCGCCTTTTCCTTGCGCTTACGGTGCTTGAGCACGCCGGCGGCTTCCTCGATGAACGCGCGGCGGTCCTCGGGCCGCGACTGCAGGATCTCGTCGAGCTTGCCCTGTCCGACGATGACGTGCATCTCGCGGCCGATCCCGGAGTCGCTCAGCAGCTCCTGGACGTCCATCAGCCGGCAGCCGCTGCCGTTGATCTCGTACTCGCTGGCGCCGTCGCGGAACATCCGCCGGGTGATCGACACCTCGGAGTAGTCGATGGGCAGCGCGTTGTCGGAGTTGTCGATGGTGACGGTGACCTCGGCACGGCCCAGCGGGGCGCGCGAGGAGGTGCCGGCGAAGATGACGTCCTCCATCTTGCCGCCGCGCAGCGTCTTCGCGCCCTGCTCCCCCATCACCCAGGCCAGGGCGTCGACCACGTTGGATTTACCGGAGCCGTTGGGCCCGACGACGGCGGTGATACCCGGCTCGAAGCGCAGAGTCGTCGGCGAAGCGAAGGACTTGAAGCCCTTCAGCGTCAGACTCTTGAGGTACACGGCGTGCCAGACTACCGCTCAATTCGTCGCGTCCGGCCTCCTCGCGGGGGGTGTCGACGGGCCCGAAATCGACCCGTCGGCGCACACGTCACAGGGGTCACAGCCGTCACTGGAAGGGAAGCCGTGCTCCCTGCTGAAATGCGATAGCGCCGGCGATACCAGTTTTGCGATGCAACCATAGGCAGCCGCGACGGTGCCAACGTGACTGGAGTGACTAGCGCTCGACGAACCCGTCGAAACGCTCCCGCGGCTGCGACCAGTCGGCCACGACCTTGTCGACGCGGCCGGGCTGGGGGGGCCAGGACTCGCCGCCGTACAGCAGCTGCAGCAGCCTCTCGACCGCCTCGCGTCGCCCCTGCGCGACCACCAGCACCCGGCCGTCGGGCTGGTTGGCCGCGTAACCGGTCAGGCCCAGCTCCAGCGCCCGGCAGCGCGTCCACCAGCGAAAGCCGACCCCCTGGACTTTCCCGTGCACCCAGGCGGTGAGCCGAACGTCAGGATCCGGCGTCGGATGTGTCACCGGCGACCCCGAAGGTGACCGTGGTGCCCGACTTCAGCGTGCGCCCGACGGTGCAGACCTGATCGATGGCCCGGTTGACCACGAGCAGAAGGCGGTCCCTGTCCTCCCGGGACAGCCCGGACAGGTCCAGCTCGAGGGTCTCCTCGAGCTGGGGATAGCGTTGCTGTTCTCGGTCCGCGGTGCCGGACACCCTGATCACCGCCGCGTAGTCCTCGCCGAGGCGGCGGGCGAGCGGATGGTCGCTGGACATTCCGCTGCACGCGGCAAGCGCGATCTTGAGCAGCTCGCCGGGGGTGAACACGCCCTCCACGTCCTCGGAACCGATAAGGACCCGCGCTCCGCGCGAGCTGTGGCCCGTGTAGCGGCGGGTTCCGGTGCGTTCGACCCAAAGTTCCGTCATGGCTCATTTCTACCGGTGGTTCATGTTTCGCCGAAATCGACGGCTGCGCGAGAAAGCCCGGGAGAGACGCTCAAAGCCGCGGGCGGGGCTGGCATTTCGGGCAGTAGAACGACGAGCGGTTCATGAACTTCTCCCGGCGCATCACCGCGCCGCAGCGCCGGCACGCCTGGCCCGCGCGGCCGTAGGCGTCCAGCGACCGGTCGAAGTACCCCGACTCGCCGTTGACGTTGACGTAGAGCGAATCGAACGAGGTCCCCCCCTTGGCCAGCGCCTCGCGCATCACCTCCGCGGCGGCGTCCAGGACCGCGGCCAGGCGCGCGCGGCTCAGCGTGGCCGCCACGCGCGCGCCGTGCACCTTGGCCCGCCACAGCGCCTCGTCGGCGTAGATGTTGCCGATCCCCGACACCACCTGCTGATCCAGCAGCTGACGCTTGAGCTCGGAGTGCTTGCCCCGCAGCACCCGCAGCACGGCGTCGGCGTCGAAGCGGGGATCCAGCGGGTCACGGGCCAGGTGCGCGACGGGCTCCGGCACCACGCTGCCGTCGACTTCCACCAGGTCGGCGAGCAGCCACCCGCCGAAGGTCCGCTGGTCGACGAAGCTCAGCACGGTCCCGTCGTCGAGCAGCGCGGAGATCCGCACGTGCTCGGCGCGCGGGACGGCGCCCAGCAGCATCTGCCCGCTCATGCCCAGGTGGACGACGAGCGCGGTGTCCGGCCCGAGCAGCAGCCACAGGTACTTGCCGCGGCGATCCGTCCCGGTGATCCGCGCCCCCAGCAGCCGCGAGGTGAGATCGGTGGGCCCGGCTTCGTGGCGGCGCACCGCGCGGGGGTGGTGCACCCGGACCGCCGTGATCGTCCTGTCGACCACGTGGGACTGCAATCCCCGGCGCACCACCTCGACTTCAGGCAGTTCGGGCATCTGTCTCGGTCATCTAATCCGAAAATGGCGGTGAGCTGACTCGATACGGGTGTGGTCAGGCTGCGGGGGTGAGGGTGACGGTGTAGCCGAGTGCTTCGAGTTGGCGGATGTGGTTGCGTTTTTTGACCTCTGGGTTTGTGTGTTTGGTGAAGTGATCGGCGCCGAGATCGGTGAAGTGGGTGTCCTGGTCGGCCAGGAGGTGCCAGACGATGACGAGGATGGAGCGGCCGACGGCGACGATGGCGCGTTTCTTGCCTCGTCGGCGGGCGATGCGCCGGTAGCGTTCGCCCAGGAAGGTGTCGGTGCGCCCGGCCACCACGGCGGCCTCGCCCAGGACCCGCGCCAGGTAGCGATTACCGTGCCCGGTCGAGCCGTTGCCCTTGGTTTTGCCTGCCGAGGAGTTGATCCCCGGTGAGAACTTCGCCCATGAACACAGGTGCCCGGCGGTGGGGAAGCGCGACATGTCGGTGCCGATTTCGGCGAGGATGATCGCGGCGGCGATGGGCCCGATGCCGGGGATTTCATCCAGGCGTGTCGCCGCCGCGGCGAAAGGGGCCAGATAGGCCTCGATTTGTTCGTCGAGGGCGGCGATGTCGGCGTCGATACCGTCGATGCGGTCCAACATCCGCGCCAGCAGGAACCCGTGATGGGCGTCGAAGTGGCCGTTGAACGCGTCCTCGAGCCGGCCGATCTTGGTCCGCATCCGAGACCGCGCCATCTGCGCG
Source organism: Mycobacterium cajalii (assembly GCF_045809005.2). Classification (NCBI taxonomy): domain Bacteria; kingdom Bacillati; phylum Actinomycetota; class Actinomycetes; order Mycobacteriales; family Mycobacteriaceae; genus Mycobacterium; species Mycobacterium cajalii. The sequence goes on along the minus strand of NZ_CM141436.1, from coordinate 1,877,460 downwards.
AGTACCTTGGGGTCGCGTTCGCCGGAGATCAACGCCGCCATCATCGCGCGCCCGGACACCCCGAAAATATCGGAGGCCACCACCGAGAGCTTGATGCAGGCGTCCTCGAGCAGCTTTTCGACCCGGTTCTTCTCCGCGGTGCGCACCCCGACCAGGTCGATGCGGTAGCGGGTCAGATCCCGCAACCGCCGGATCGGTGGGGGTGGCACAAAGCTGGGCCGCAGCATCTGGCGTTCGGCCACCTTGCACAACCACACCGCATCCAGCACATCGGTCTTGGGTCGGCCCGGGAGATGTTTGACATCGCGGGCGTTGACCAGCCACGGATCCAGCCCGTGGGCTTCCAGCAGGTAGAACACCGGTTTCCAGTAATCCGAGGTGGCTTCCATCACCACCCGCTCGACCCGTAACTCGACCAGTCGGTTGGCCAACTCGATCAGCGAGCCGGTCATCGTCGACTGCGTCGACACCTCCTGCAACCGTTTGCGCGCGCTGTCGGGCGCAGGAACACGCACACAGCACACCAGTTCGGCCTTGCCGATATCCAGGGCCGCGACCCTGGCGATGATCTGTTCGTCATCATGGGACTCCTGCAACACCGCCACTGACCTCCCGTCTCCACACCGATCTATATCTAAGGGTGTGGTCGCCCGTGGAATCGCAAGGCCAACAACAGAATCTAATCCTCGTGCTCGAACAAGCGGCAACAATGAAGGGCCCACAACGCGATCCCAGCACCCGGCTAGACGACGGCCTGCAAGGACCATAGAGCGACGGCGTCGCAAGGCGACCACCACACCATTTTCACCCCGGAACGGGCGACCACAAGGTCAATTTGGCTAGACGGGCGTTTTCCCCGCGGTGTCGAGCGCCTCCAGCGCCTTCCAGGTGGCTGCCGCGGCCTTCTGCTCGGCCTCCTTCTTGGAGCGCCCGATGCCCGAGCCGTATTCGATCTCCATCACGACGACCACCGCGGTGAATTCCTTGTCGTGATCCGGTCCGGTGGAGGTCACCACGTAGGACGGCGCGCCCAGGCCGCGCGCGGCGGTGAGCTCCTGCAGGCTGGTCTTCCAGTCCAGCCCGGCCCCCAGCGTCGGCGCGGCGTCCAGCAGCGCGCCGAACAACCGCAGGATCACGTCGCGTGCCGTGGTGATTCCGTGCTGCAGGTAGATCGCGCCCAGCAGCGATTCCATGCCGTCGGCCAGGATGCTCGACTTGTCGGCCCCGCCGGTGTTCGCCTCGCCGCGGCCCAGCAACAGGTGGATCCCGAGGCCCTCGTCGGACAGCTTGCGCGCGACGTCGGCCAGCGCCTGGGTGTTGACCACGCTGGCGCGCAGTTTGGCCAGGTCACCCTCCGACCGGTCGGGGTGGCGGTGGAACAGCTCGTCGGTCACGGTCAGGCCCAGAACGGCGTCCCCGAGGAACTCGAGACGCTCGTTGGTCGGCAGGCCGCCGTGTTCGTAGGCGTAGCTGCGGTGCGTCAGCGCCAGCTCGAGCAGCTCGTCGGGCAGGTCGACACCGAGCGCGTCGAGCAGATCTCGCCGCGAGGTCAACGCTCACCCCCCGCGGCCTCCGGCCCGGGCGGCAACATCTCGGTCAGCTTGGCCCACCGCGGGTCGATGCGGTCGTGGAAGTGGCCCGGCTCGGCGGCCAGCGAGACGCCGCATTCGGGGCACAACCCGGGGCAGTCGGGCCGGCACACCGGCGAGAAGGGCAGCTCCAGCCCGACGGCGTCGATGACGGACTGCTCGAGGTCGACGGTGTCGTCGACGATGTGGCCGACCTCGTCTTCCTCGGTGGTCGCCTCGGTCGTGCTGCCCGGGTAGGCGAACAGCTCGGTCAGGACCACCTGGATGCGTCCGTCGACGGCGCCCAGGCAGCGGGAACACTCGCCGGAGGTGGGCGCGGTGACCGTTCCGCTCACCAACACCCCTTCGGACACCGACTCGAGCCGCAGATCCAGTTCCAGCGGCGCGCCCCGCTCGATCGCGATCATGTCCAGCCCGATGCGCAACGGGCTGGGCACCGTTTCACGCACGGTGACCATCGCTCCCGGGCGTCGGCCGAGCGGTGTGATGTCCAGCGTCATCGGCGAACCCGGACGGCGGTGCGCCTTGGTGCTGTGCTGCCGCGTCATAGGGGAAATCCTACGGCGCCGGTCGTATAGCGCCAGGCTGAACCGGCGTTTGCCGCGGTGAGCCGGTTCGGCTAGCGCGTGGCGTAGTCGTGGGTGCCCGCCGCCGTCCGCAGTTGGTGGCGACCGCGGCCCACCGACCGCAGCGTGCCGTTGAGGAATTCCTCGAACTCCGCGAGTTTGCTGTCGACGTAGACGTCGCACTCGCCCCGGAGCCGGTCGGCCTCGGCGTGGGCGGTGTCGATGAGCCGGGCGGACTCGGCCTTGGCCGCCTGCACCACCTCGTTCTGGGAGACCAGGCGCTGCTGTTCCTTGATACCCTCCTGCACGGCCTTCTCGTAGGAGAGGTTGCCGTTCTCGAGCAGCCGGTCGCATTCGGCCTGGGCCCGGCTGGTGCTGGCCTCGTACTCGCGCTTGGCGGCCGTGGCAATGCGCATCGCCTCCTCGCGGGCCTCGCCGACCATCCGTTCGCTGTGCTGGCGGGCCTCGCTCACCATCCGGTCGGCCTGCGCTTTCGCGTCGGACAGGAGCCGGTCGGCCTCGGCGCGGGCGTGGTTGAGCATCGAGTCGGACTCGGTGGTCGCCGAGCTCACCATGGATTCGGCGTGGTCCTTGGCCTCCTGCAGCATCGAGTCACGCGCGTCGAGGACGTCCTGGGCGTCGTCCAGTTCGCCGGGGATCGCGTCCTTGATGTCGTCGACCAGTTCGAGCACGTCGCCGCGGGGCACCACACAGCCGGCCGTCATCGGCACGCCACGGGCTTCTTCGACAATGGCGGCCAGTTCGTCCAGCGCTTCAAAGACTCGGTACACGGCCATACCCTCCTGGGCGTCTCGCCAAAAAACTCTGTTGTTACCAGTGTGCCTGCTGTTACGTCTGTGGCAGTGGTGGCGACGCCGGTGTGTCGGGCACTTGCCCGGCGGAGAACGGGGAGAATTTCCGGAGGAATTCGCCCGTTCGCGCCTTTGTCGCGTTTTGTCGCTGTTTTTGTCGCGGCTTTTTGTCGCGCAGACAGCAATTCTAGAGAGCGCGCCGCCCGGGGCGGGTCCCAAAATTGGGGTCGATCCTCCGCACCAGGCTTGGCATATACCCCACCGGGGTATAAATTGGTCGGCACGGGCGGCGTCAACCGGGCGGAGGAACTCGTGACAGTGCTAGCAGCGATCGGCCACGCCCTGACCCTCGCCGGCACGATGACGTGGGAGATCCTGTGGGCGCTGATCCTCGGCTTCACCCTGTCCGCGGTGGTGCAGGCCGTGGTGCGCCGCTCGACGGTGGTTGCCCTCCTCGGCGACGACCGGCCCCGCACCCTGGCGCTGGCGGCGGGCCTGGGCGCGGCCTCGTCGTCGTGCTCGTATGCGGCCGTGGCCCTGGCCCGGTCGCTGTTCCGCAAGGGCGCCAACTTCACCGCGGCGATGGCATTCGAGATCGGCTCCACCAATCTGGTCGTGGAGTTGGGCATCATCCTGGCGCTGCTGATGGGGTGGCAGTTCACCGCCGCGGAGTTCGTCGGCGGGCCGCTGATGATCGTCGCGCTGGCCGTGCTGTTCCGGTTGTTCGTGCGCTCGCGGCTCGTCGACGCCGCCCGCGCGCAGGCCGAGCGGGGACTCGCCGGGTCGATGGAAGGCCATGCCGCGATGGACATGTCGATCCAGGGCGAGGGTTCGTTCCGGCGGCGGCTCCTGTCCCGCCAAGGCTTCACGTCCGTGTCGCACGTGTTCGTCATGGAGTGGTCGGCGATCCTGCGCGACCTGGTAGTGGGACTGCTGATCGCGGGGGCTATCGGAGCCTGGGTGCCCGAAAGCTTCTGGCAGGGCTTCTTTTTGGCTGACCACCCGGGCTGGGCGGCACTGTGGGGGCCGATCGTCGGACCGATCGTGGCGATCGCGTCGTTCGTCTGCTCGATCGGCAATGTGCCGCTCGCCGCGGTGCTGTGGAACGGCGGCATCAGCTTCGGGGGCATCGTCGCGTTCATCTACGCCGACCTGCTGATCGTGCCGATCTTGCACATCTACCGCAAGTACTACGGCACCAGGATGATGCTGATGCTGCTGGCCACCTTCTACGCCGCGATGGTCTTCGCCGGCTACCTGGTCGAATTGCTCTTCGGCACAGCGCATCTCATCCCGGCACAGCGCAGTGCGGTGGTGCTGCACGCGGGGATCTCGTGGAACTACACCACCTGGCTCAACATCGCGTTCCTCGTCGTTGCGGTGGCGCTGGTCGCCCGGTTCGTCGCGTCGGGGGGTATGCCGATGCTGCGCATGATGGGCGGCTCGCCCGACGCCGAACACGACCACCACGATCACAGTCGGCATCAGCACTGACGCAGCGCGCGACCACGCCTTCTCGGCGTGAAATAACTTGTGTCACTTTGGTTTCTGTGGTCACATTCCGGGGTTTCTTGTCGGTGGGTGCCGATAGTTTCGCGGTGTGAGTGTTGACCGGGAGGCGTTGGGTGCGGCGTTCGACGCGCTCGACGCCGACCTGGACACGCTGCTGGGGTTCGACTGCGAGGCGTTGACCACCCCGGAGTTACTGGCCTGGCTGGGCCGGGTGGAAAAGGTGCGCCGGCGCCTGCCCGCCCTCGAGCATGCGGTGATCAACACCCTGGCCCACCAAGCCACCCCGCAAGAGTTGGGCGGCAAACTCTCCCACGCCCTCGCCGAGGCCACCCTGATCTCGCGTGCTGCAGCCAACCGGCGGGTGCGCGAAGCCGCCGACCTGGGCCCCCGCCACGGGCTGACGGGGGAACCCCTACCCCCGGTGCTGGCCCAGACCGCTTTGCGTCAGCGCCAGGGCAGCCTGGGTTCCGAACACGTCACCGTGATCCGCCACTTCTGCCACCAGCTGCCCGGCTGGGTCGACCAACCCACCCGCGAGCGCGCCGAAGCCGACCTGGCCCGCCACGGCACCCACATCCGCCCCGAACAACTCAGCACACTGGCCGAGCAACTCGACAACGCCCTCAACCCCGACGGCAACTACACCGACACCGACCGGGCACGCCGGCGCGGGCTGATCCTGGGCGCCCAGGGCCCCGACAAGATGTCGCACCTGAGCGGCTGGATCACCCCCGAACTGCGCGCCACCCTCGAAGCGGCGTGGGCCAAACTCGCCGCGCCGGGCATGTGCAACAACCTCGACGACAACCCCTGCATCGACGGCACCCCCACCCAGGACGCCATCGACAAAGATGCCCGCGGCCCCGCCCAACGCCAACACGACGGCCTGCTCGCCGCGCTGCGCGCGATGCTGGCCTCCGGGGAATTGGGCAAGCACAACGGGCTGCCCGCCTCGATCATCGCCACCACCACCCTGGCCGAACTCGAAGCCGCCGCCGGACAAGCTCTCACCGGCGGGGGCACGATCTTGCCGATGAGCGATGTCATCCGCCTGGCCCGCCACTCCCGTCACTACCTGGCGATCTTCGACCAAGGCAAAACCCTGGCCCTCTACCACACGAAGCGGTTGGCCTCACCCGCGCAGCGAATCGTGTTGTACGCCAAGGACCGCGGCTGCAGCGCCCCGGGCTGCACCGTGGGCGGCTACTACTGCGAAGTCCACCACGTCATCCCCTACGCGAAATCCGGCACCACCGGCATCGACGACCTCACCTTCGGCTGCGGCGGCCACCACCCCATCACCGAAAAAGGCTGGACCACCCGCAAAAACGCCAACGGCGACACCGAATGGATCCCGCCCAAACACCTCGAGCGCGGCCAACCCCGCACCAACACCTACTGGCACCCCGAAAAACTCCTGCGCCACGAAGACGACGACGACGAACCGTAGGCGCTCGGCCATCACGGCTGCGGGAGACGGACGTCCAGCACCGCCCTGAGCGCCGCGCCCCTGCCGCCCCTCCTGTCGGCCGTGCCGACCTCGTCGTCATAGGTCGTCGTCATGGGCAGGTAACCACCGGCCCCGGGTTGATCCTCGGCGACCGTTTCCGGTGGGCCGCGGCACCTCCCCACCCGGCCGGCGTCCACCCCGTCGGGCGCGCTGGTCTAACTGCACGGCACGCTCGACGATTTCGAAGTTCCGGTGCGGTGGCTGTTCGGGCGCGCCGCCGAGCAGGGTGTCGACGCGGGGAAAATCGCTCTGGGCGCGGACTCGGCGAGCGGCAATATGACCTGCGTGCTGACCCTGAAGCTGCGCGACAAGAGCGGACCCCGCCCCGCCCTGCAGGTGCTGCTGTTCCCGGAGACCGCGTTCCCGCCCGAGACCCCCGCGGCCAGCGAGAACTGCACCGGGCTGTACGTGGAGACCAACGGCATCTTCGGGTTCATGCGCAACCTCTTGCGCGACGGCGGCGACGCGCGCGACCCCTACATCACCCCGATGAACGCCCCGAACCACGCCGGCCTGCCGCCGGCGATCCTGGTCACCAACGGCTTCGACCCGTTACGGGACGTCCGGCACGGCTACGCGAGGAAACTCGCCGCGGCCGCAAACGAACTGACCTACATCCATCATCCCGATCTCATCCACGGGTTCCCGCAGTTCAGCCGGTCTTCGAAGGCGGCGCACCGGGCGACCCTGGAGTGGCCGACCGGATCGGGGCGGCCATCGGATGAGTCAGATCCGCAAGATGCGTTCGGCATTGCCGTGGGCGATCTTCTCGCGGTCGGCCACGCTCAGCGTGGTGTGCTCGAACCCCTCGACGGCCGCCTGCGACGACTCATAGGGATAGTCGACGGAGAACATGATGGCGTCCGCCCCGACCTCGAGCACGGCGCCGGTGAGCGTCGCCGGGGAGAAGACGCCGCTGGTGGTGAACACGATATTGGTGCCCAGGTAGGCAGACGGGGGGCGCTGCAGCCGGTAGTCGGGGGTGGTGGTCGCATACCGCGAGTCCAGCCGGCTGCGCTGGAACGGCAGGAACTCGCCCATATGGCCCAGGATCAGCGTCGCGGACGGGTGGCGGTCGAACACGCCGCCACACAAGATCCGCAGCGCGTGCCCGGACACCTCGGCCGCCCAACTCCACATGGCGCCATAGAGTTCCGGGTGGCCGTTCAGCACGTGCCAGTGATCGACCGGCGGGGCGCCGGGGTGCAGGTAGAGCGGAACGGCCAGGGATTCCAGCGCTTCCCACAGCGGTTCGAAGACCGGCTCGTCGAGATAGCGACCACCCAGATGGTCGTTGACCAACGCGCCGCAGAACCCCAGCTCGCCTATGCAGCGCTCCAATTCGGCGACCGCCGCCCCGGGATCCTGCAGGGGTAGCGCGGCGAAACCGCGGAATCGGGTCGGGTGCCGGGACACCACATCGGCCAGGAAGTCGTTTGCGCGCCGGGCGTTGTCGCGCGCAGTGGCGGCGTCGAGGTCGGCCTGCAAACCTGGAACGGTCAGCGACAGCACCTGGATGTCGATGCCTGCGGCGTCCATCTCCGGGAGCCGGTACTGGGTGAAGTCGGGCAGCTTGCGCAGCCATTCCTCGGCGTACGGCGTTGCGCGAGAGGACAACCCGGACATGGGATCGGCGATCCCGGGGATCGAGAAGGCCTCTTCCAGGGCGATGTATCCCACCGGGTCTCTCCTTCTGCGCGCGGCGCAACTCGAGTTCGTGGTGTAACCACCGTGTCATCGGCGTACTGGCGGGCGGCCCGCCACACGTTACCGCGGATAACGTCCGAACGGCCGGCGCCGGGCGGTATCGTGACGTGCAAAGTTTGCCCTCCCGATCCCCGTATCGGACCCATCGGGAAAGTGAAGTCATGATGGCGCACTCCGCGGCGCCCAAGCCGAGCGGGGCGGACAGCTTCCCGCAACGCCCGGCCGTTGCACCGCCGCCGACGGACATCGGCCGGCCACTCCTTCGCTGTCACGATCGCCCGGGGCTGATCGCCGCGGTGAGCACCTTCCTGACCAAAATGGGTGCCAACGTCATCTCCCTGGATCAGCACTCCACGGCACCGGAGGACGGAACGTTTCTGCAGCGCGCGATCTTTCATCTATCCGGCCTGACCTCCGCCATCGACGAACTGGAGCGCGAGTTCGCCGCCACGGTCGCCGACAAGTTCGACATCGACTACCGGTTCACCGAGGCCGCCAAGCCGAAGCGGGTCGCGATCATGGCGTCCAAGGACGACCACTGCCTCTTGGACCTGTTGTGGCGCAACCGTCGGGGCGAACTCCAGATGTCGGTGGCGATGGTGGTCGCCAACCACCCCGACCTCGCCGAGCGGGTACGCCCCTTCGCGGTGCCGTTCGTCCACGTCCCCGCCACCCGGGACACCCGCGCCGACGCCGAGAAACGACAGCTTCAGTTGCTCAGCGGCAATGCGGATCTCGGGTGCTGGCGCGCTACATGCAGATACTGAGTCCGCACTTTCTCGACGCGGTCGGCTACCCACCGATCAACATCCGTCATTCGTTCCTCCCCGCCTTCGTCGGCGCAGCCCCCTACAAGCGCGCACGAGAACGCGGGGTCAAGCTGGTCGGGGCGACCGCGCACTACGTCACCGAGGTGCTCGACGAGGGGCCGATCATCGAACAGGATGTCGTGCGCGTCAACCACACCCACACCGTCGGCGATCTGGTTCGCGTCGGTGCCGACGTGGAACGCGCAGTTCTCTCGCGTGCCGTGCTCTGGCATTGCCAGGACCGGGTGATCGTGCACGGCAACCAGACCATCGTCTCCTGAAGCGGCGCCTCTATCGCGGGCTGCCGGAGAGCTTGCCGCGCATGCGGCGGTTCACCGGTTCGGGCAACAGCCGGGACACGTCACCGCCCAGCGTCGCGACCTCTTTGGCCAGCGACGACGACACGAACGAATACTCGGGCGCGGTCGCCACGAAAAAGGTGTCGACACCGGCGATGTGCTTGTTCATCTGCGCCATCTGCAGCTCGTATTCGAAGTCGGTGTCGGTGCGCAGCCCCTTGACGATGGCCGTCATCCCGCGGGCCGTGACGAAGTCGACCACCAGGCCCTCTCCGGCCTCCACCCGCAGGTTGGGCAGGTGCGTCGTCGACTCCTCGATCATGGCGATCCGCTCGTCGAGATCGAACATGCCCTGCTTGGCCGGGTTGGTCAGGATCGCGACGACCACCTCGTCGAACTGGCCCGCGGCCCGCTCGAAAACGTCGATGTGGCCCAACGTCACCGGGTCGAACGACCCGGGGCACACCGCGCCCGTCACAGGCCGCGCCGCCGACGATGCGGATCCGGGCGATGGGGAACAGCGGCGTCCATGACGCATGACGGTACACGTCCGCCTCAGCCCACCTCGGCCATCTCCAGTCGGGTGTCGCCGTAGCCGCGCGGCGGCCACGGCCGCCAGCCGGCCGGCCAGGTCAGCGGCGCGCCGTTCGCCGCGCGCTCTACCACGACGACGGTTCCCTCGTGCACCCAACCGTGGTCGAACAAAGCGGTCAGCACGGCCTCGACCTCCGCGGCGTCGACGTCATACGGGGGGTCGGCCAGCACCAGGTCGACCGGAGCCGCCGGCCCGCTCGCCAGGACCGCCGCCACCGGCCCCCGGCGCAGCGTCGCGCCGGGCAGGCCGAGGGTGTCGATGTTGCGCGCGAGGACGGCGGCGGCGCGCTGATCGGACTCCACGAACAGCGCGGAACCCGCACCGCGCGACAGCGCCTCGAGCCCGAGCGCCCCCGAACCGGCGTAGAGGTCCAGCACGGCCAGGCCGGTCAGGTCCCGTCGCGCGGCCAGGATGTTGAACAGCGATTCGCGCACCCGGTCGGTGGTCGGCCGGGTTCCCCGCGGGGGCACGGCGATGCGCCGCCCCCCGACGACACCTCCGATGATCCGGGTCACCGGGCACCTACAGCAGCGTCGACCAATAGTCCCAGAACCGGACCATGATGAGCAGGAACACGGCGGTCAACCAGAGCACGGCGAGCGACCAGCGCCAGTGGTGGAGCAGCCGCGTCGCGGCCCCCGCCTGCCCGAGCTCCGGGCGAACCGCGACCGATGCCAACACGACCAGCAGCGAGACGGTCACCACCCAGACCACCATGCAGTACGGGCACAACGCCCCGATGCGATACAGGCTCTGGAAGATCAACCAGTGCACGAACGCCACGCCGCCCAGGATCCCCACCGTCAGACCGGTCCAATACCATTGCGGCAATGCTACTTTCGCCAACGCCAGGACACCGGTGACGATGACCACGGTGAAACCCACGATTCCGAGCAGCGTGTTGGGCACCCCCATGATCGACGCCTCCGGCGTGACCATCACCGATCCGCACGCCAGGACCGGGTTGAGGTTGCACGAGGGCACGTACGACGAATTGCCCAGCAGGTGGATCTTCTCCACCGTCAGGGTCAGTGAGGCCACCAACCCGATCGCACCGCCCAGCAGCATCCACCACGCACTGGGTGCCGGAACACGCTCCCGCGGAAGCGAATCCGCGCCCACCGGTGCGACGGGTTCGGCTGCCACCGGGGCCGTCACGAAGCCGCAGGCGTGACCGCGGTGTCGATGCCCGGCACGTCGCCGACGATGGTCTTGATCTTGGCGACCAGCGCGTCGGGTGTCGACGGGTCGTAGTCGTCGCCGTTGATCTTGATGGTCGGGGTCGCGTTGATGTGCGCGGCCGCCGCCTCGCCGGTCACCTTGGACAGGTACTTGCCGCTGTTGATGCACTCCGGCACCTTGCCCACCACGCCGGATTCCCGGGCGATCTCGATCAACCTGGCGTTGTCGGGAAAGCTGCTGCCGCGTTCGCTGGGCTGGATGTCGCTGCTGAACAGCGCGGCGTGGAAACGGCGGAACGCGCTGATGGACTCGTCGGCGACGCACAGGGCCGCCGCGCCGGCCCGCGACGAGTAGTCCTGGTTCCGCGGGCTGTCCAGGATCGACACCATGGAGTAGTCGGCCTCGATGGCCCCGATGTCGATCAACTTGGACACCGTCGGCCCGAAGGTGCGCTCGAAGTTGCCACAGGCCGGGCACAGAAAGTCCTCGTAGAACGTGACCGTCGCCTTGGGATTGCCGGTGCCGGGCTGGGTGACCAACTTGCTCGACGTCACCCGCACCGTGTCGCCCGAACCGGCGTTGCCGTCCTTTTTGTGATGCGACGTGACGATGTAGGCGACGAGGGCGACCGCGAAGATCACCACGACCGCGGTGCCGCCGATCTGGATGAGGCGGCCGGATTTGCCGCCGCCGGAAGACATGTCGAATCGAGGGGGACGTTTGGGGTTGTCGGCCACGGGTTCCCTGATCTTTCGGTGCGTGGGTCTTTCGCTGTGTGTTGTCCCGACCACGGTCGGGCGACGGCGCCTCTAGACTACCGGGCGCCTCACGCGCGGCTCAGGTGAGCGCGCAGCGCCGAAACCAATTCGCTGGTCGCGGCCGCGCTACCGCCTCCCAGCGGGAACAGGTTGGCGAAGCCGTGGGTCAGCGAACCCATCGACCGCAGGTCCACCGGGGTGCCAGCCGCCCGCAGCGCCGCCGCGTAGCTCTCCCCCTCGTCGCGCAACGGGTCGAAACCCGCGACCGCGATCAGCGCCGGCGCCAGACCGGACAGCGACTCGGCCAGCAGCGGCGACACCCGCGGATCCGCCGGGTCGACGCCGGAATCCCTCAGGTACTGGGCGTGGAACCAGTCCATGTCGCGCTTGGTGAGCAAGAACCCGCGGGCGAACAGGCTCAGCGACCGGGTCCGCGCGGTGAAGTCGGTCCGCGGGTAGATCAGCCATTGCAGCACCGGGGTGGGCCCGGCGTCGCCGCGGGCCAGCTGGCACACCACCGCGGCCAGGTTGCCGCCCGCGCTGTCCCCGCCCACCGCGACGCGCCCGGGCGTCGCACCGAGTTCGGCGGCGTGCTGGTGGGCCCACACGAAGGCCGCATAGGCGTCCTCGATCGCCGCCGGGGCGGCGTGCTCGGGCGCCAGCCGGTAGTCCACGGACAACACGTGGATGCCCGCGTCGCGGCAGGTCAACCGGCACAGCATGTCGTGGGTGTCCAGGTCGCCGAGCACCCAGCCCCCGCCGTGGTAGAAGACCAGCAGAGGTGCGGGGCCGCCGGCCGCCGGGCGGTAGTGCCGCGCCGGAATCGCACCGGCCGGCCCGGGCAGCGAGAGGTCTTCGACCTCGACGTGGATCTGCGGCCCGGGAAACCCGACGGTCATCTCGTGCATCTGGGCCCGGGATGCCGCCGGATCGTCGTCCACGACCAGGCCGTCGACGCCGACTGCGCGCAGACCCGACAGCATGAGCTGCAGCGTGGGGTCCAGCGTGTTGCCGTCGATGATGACCGAACGACCGCCGAACAGCACCCGCTTGGCCGGGTCCGGTATCCACGGGATGAGCTTGACGCCGACGGTGGTGACCGCGCCCTGCAGCCGAGCGGGCAGGCGCATCGACACGCGCCTCGCTCCGGACTGGAGCTCCTGCGCGCCTGGCACACTCTTAGACATGGGCCGCTCCCTCGAGAAGAACTGCGTCACGCTCAACGACGGTAATGCGATCCCCGTCGTCGGGCTCGGGGTGTTCAAGGTCCCGCCGGCGGAGGCCGAGCAGGCGGTCAGCGCCGCGCTGCGGGCCGGTTACCGGCACATCGACACCGCCGCGGCCTACCGCAACGAACGGGAAACCGGGCGGGCGGTTGCCGGGTCCGGCGTGCCGCGCGACCAACTTTACGTGGTGACCAAACTGTGGAACGCCGACCAGGGTTACGACAGCACGCTGGCCGCGTTCGACGCCAGCATGGACCGGCTGGGGCTCGACTATCTCGACCTTTACCTGATCCACTGGCCGCTGCCCGCGCAGAACACGTTCGTGGACACCTTCAAGGCGTTCGCCCACCTGCGCGACCAGGGCCGGATCCGCTCGATCGGGGTCAGCAACTTCGAACCCGAGCACCTCACGGTCCTCATCGACGCCACCGGCATCGTCCCGGCGGTCAACCAGATCGAGCTGCATCCCCGGTTCCCCCAGCGCGAGCTGCGGGAGGCGCACGCGCAGCGCGGCATCGCGACGGAGGCGTGGGCGCCCCTGGGCCAGGGAGAATTGCTGAGGAACCCGACGGTGGTGGCGGTCGCGGAAAGTTGTGGACGAACCGCGGCGCAGGTGTTGATTCGCTGGCACATCCAGCTGGGTAATATCGTGATCCCCAAGTCGGTGAACCCCTCACGGATAGCGAGTAACTTCGACGTGTTCGATTTCGAACTCAGCGCCGACCAGATGGCGCGGATCTCTTCGCTCGAGGATGGAACGCGGCTTGGGCCGGACCCACGAACCTTCAATTTCACAGGTAGGTGAATGACGTGACTGGCGACTCGGGCGCCGCCGTACCCTCGATAGCTCTCAACGACGAGAACACCATGCCGGTTCTCGGCCTGGGCGTCGCGGAGCTGTCGGACGACGACGCCGAACGCGCGGTGTCGTCGGCGCTGGAGATCGGCTGCCGGTTGATCGACACCGCCGCCGCCTACGGCAACGAGGCCGGCGTGGGCCGCGCGATCGCGGCCTCCGGCATTCCGCGCGCGGAGCTTTTCGTCACCACCAAGCTGGCCACCGCCGACCAGGGTTTCAGCAGCTCCCAGCACGCCTGCACCGCCAGCTTGGAGCGACTCGGCCTGGACTACGTGGACCTCTACCTGGTTCACTGGCCGGCCCCGTCGGTGGGCAAATACGTGGACTCCTTCGGCGGCCTGATCCAGTGCCGCGGCGAGGGCCACGCCCGCTCCATCGGTGTCTGCAACTTCACCGAGGACCACCTGTCGACCGTCATCGACCTGTGTTTCGTCACCCCGGCCATCAACCAGATCGAGCTGCATCCGCTGCTCAACCAGGACGAGCTGCGCAAGGTGAACGCGCAGCACAACGTGGTGACGCAGTCCTACACGCCGCTGGCGCTGGGCAAGCTGATGGACAACCCGACGGTGACCTCGATCGCCGGCGAGTACGGCAAGACGCCCGCGCAGGTGCTGCTGCGGTGGAACCTGCAGCTGGGTAACGCCGTGGTGTTCCGCTCGGCCCGGGCCGAGCACATCGCGGGCGACTTCGACGTCTTCGACTTCGAACTGGCCTCCTCGCACATGGACGCGATCAACGGCCTGCACGACGGCACCCGGCTGCGCCCGGACCCGGACACCTTCGACGGCACGGGCTCCTGACCCGAGGCGCCCCTGCCTCAGCCCGCCGGGCAGGTGGCCGCGGCCTGCCGCAGGACGCCGGCGGAAGGTTCGTCGACCGGTAGCCGGTAGCCGCGCAGCACGGCGATGAACTGCATGGCGTACTGGCAGTCGAACGCGGTGTTCGGCGGCATCCAGCGCGCCGGCGGGGAGTCGCCCTTGTCCTGGTTGGCCTGCCCGTCGACGGCCAGCAGGTTGGCCGGGTCGTTGGCGAAGCGCAACCGCTCGCCGGGCGGCCAGGCGTAGGCCCCCATGTCCCACGCGTAGGCCAGCGGGACGATGTGGTCGATCTGCACCGATTCACCGGTGTGCGCGCCGCGCTGGAACGCGACGGTCTTGTCGGTGTACGGGTCGTGCAGGGTTCCGGTGGCCACCGCGTCCGGGCATCGCTTGATCGACACGTAGGTCTTGTCGACGAGGTCGCGGTTGAGGATGTCGTCGCGGGTGTCGCACCCGTTGTGCCCGAGCGGGGCGTCGTTGTCGTCGTCCCACGCGTCGCCGAACGCCGCCCTGCGGTAGTCGTAGCGGTGCAGCCGCCGCGGCAGCACCGCGATGCCGGCGAGCACGTCGGTGCCGGGCGCCACGGTGGGCACGTCGGCGCGCGCGGCCACCTCGGCGCGCTCGGCCGCCTTCGAGTCCAGCGTCTGGTAGGCGACCACCAGGGCGAGCACCGCGATCGCCGACAACCACAACAGCATCTTGTGGTTGGCGCCCCTCATGACTTGTCCAGGTATTCGATGCGGTCGGTGTCGGTGAACGAGGCCGCCAGCAATTCCAGTCCGGCGTCCCCGGGGTCCTGCTCGTAGGACCGGGCACAGAACTCGCGCGCCGCCTCGATGACCTCGCGGTGCTCGGCCAGGGAAAGCAGGCGCAGATTGATCGCGCGCCCGGACTGGTTGCGGCCCAACACATCTCCCTCCCGACGCTCCTTGAGGTCGAGGTCGGCGAGGACGAAGCCGTCCAGGGTGCCCGCGACGGCGGTGAGCCGCTGGCCGGCCCGCGATCCCGGCGGCACCCAGCTGGCCAGCAGGCACAGGCTGGGGTGCTCGCCGCGGCCGATGCGCCCCCGCAACTGGTGCAGCTGGCTGATCCCGAACCGGTCGGCGTCCATCACCAGCATCACGGTGGCGTTGGGCACGTCGACGCCCACCTCGATGACGGTGGTGCACACCAGGACGTCGATCTCGCGCGCACGGAAGGCCGCCATCACGGCGTCCTTCTCGTCGGCCGGCAGCCGTCCGTGCATCAGGCCCAGCCGCAGGCCGGCCAGCTCATGGGAACGCAACCGCGCGAACAGCCCCTCGGCGGTCGCCGACGGGCGGGCGTCCTGCTCCTCTTTGCCGTCACTCTCGTCGATCCGCGGCGCCACCACGTAGGCCTGGCGCCCCGCGGCGACCTCCTCGCCGATGCGCTGCCAGGCGCGCTCCAGCCACGCGGGCTTGTCCTTGACGAAGATCGCGTTGGTGGTGATCGGCCGGCGTCCCCGCGGAAGTTCGCGCAGCGTCGAGGTTTCCAGGTCGCCGTAGACGGTCAGCGCGACGGTCCGCGGGATCGGCGTGGCCGTCATCACCAGAAGGTGCGGCGTGATCCCGGGAGCGGCCTTGGCGCGCAACTGGTCTCGCTGCTCGACTCCGAACCGGTGCTGCTCGTCGACCACCACCATGCCCAGGTTGTGGAACTCCACCGCGTCCTGCAGCAGCGCGTGGGTGCCGATGACGATCCCGGCCTCGCCGGACGCGACTTCGGCGCGGACGTGCTTCTTCTGGGCCGCCGTCATCGATCCGCTCAGCAACGCCACCCTGGTGGCGTCATCCATACCACCCAGCTGGCCCGCCATGCCCAACGGACCCAGGACGTCGCGGATCGATCGGAGATGTTGGGCGGCAAGGACTTCCGTCGGCGCCAGCAGCGCGCACTGGTAGCCGGCGTCGACCAGCTGCAGCATCGCCAGCACGGCGACGATCGTCTTTCCCGAGCCCACCTCGCCCTGCAGCAGCCGATTCATCGGCCGGGTGGCCGACAGCTCCCGCGCGATCACGTCGAGCACGTCGCGCTGACCCGCAGTCAGATCGAATGGCAACCGCCGCAACAGTTCTGATGCCAAGCCAGCGTCCCGCACCGGCGCCGGTGGCCCCGATTCGGACAGCTTGCCGTGCCGGCGGCCGAGCAACCCCCACTGCAGGCCGACGGCCTCGTCGAAGGTCAGGCGTTCGCGCGCCCGCCGGCGCTCCGGCTCGCTCTCGGCCAGGTGGATGTCGCGCAGCGCGCGGTCCTGCGAGACCAGGCCGTACTCGGCGAGCAGCGCCGCCGGCAGCGGGTCGTCGACCGGGTCGAGGACGTCGAGCACCTGACTCACGCAGCGGAAGATGTCCCAGCTCTGCACCTTGGTGGTTGCCGGGTAGATCGGGAAGAAGGCCCGCTCGAACGCCGACATCTGCACCTCGCCGGCGGTGGCCTGCGAGGCGATGGCGATGTTCTTCAGCGAGTTCGTGCCGCGGTTCTTGCCGTCCGGTGCGTCGAGGATGAGAAACGCCGGGTGCGTGAGCTGCATGACGTTCTTGTAGAACCCGACCTCCCCCGACAGCATCACCTTGGTGCCCTTGGTGAGGTCCTTCATCAGGTAGTTCGCGTTGAAGAACGTCGCGGTCACCTTGTTGCGGCCGGAGCCGAGCGTGATGCGCAGACACTTCTTCTTCGGGGTCTTGCGCATCGGGAACGACTCGGCCTCGGCGATCGTGTCGACGATCGTGATGTGCTCACCGGCCTCCGGGCGTTGCTGACCGTCCCCGTCGGCGCCCCAGCGGGTCGCGCCCTCGGTGTAGCTGCGCGGATAGTGGCGCAGCAGGTCGTTGACGGTGCGGATGCCGAAGGCCTCTTCGAGCGGGTCGGCGGCCTTGGCGCCAAGGACGAAGGTCAGCGGTTCGCCGAGTGACGCCACGGCTACTCGACCCCGATCAGCAGCACGTCGCCGCGATGGCCCGTGCGGTAGGTGACCAGCTCGGTGCCCGGGTGGTGGTCGTGCACGTGTCGCTGCAGCACGTCGCCGACGCCCGCGCAATCCTCGCCGGCCGTCGCGTGGTCCGGTTCCAGGCCGGCGCCGACCAGCAGCGTCACCAGGTCGCCGCCCGAGGCCAGCAGCAGGTCGAGCAGTCCGATCGCGGCCTGGGCCACGTCGTCGGCCACGATCAGCACCTCGTCGCCCGCGATGCCCAGCCCGTCACCCGGCTTGCAGCGGCCCGCCCACGTCAGCGCGCTCTCTGTCGCGATGCGCACCGAACCGTGGCGGGCCGCGCCGGCGGCCCGCGCCATCGTGTAGCCGTCGTCGACGGCCTGCCTGCCGGTTTCGTGCACGGCCAGCGCGGCCAGCCCCTGCACCATCGACCCGGTCGGTATCGGCACCACGTCGATGCCCCAGCCGATGGCCGCGGTGCAGCCGGCTACCAGTTCCTCGACGGCCACGAATCCGTTGGGCAGCACCATCACCTGCGCGGCGCCGGTGTCCACCACGGCCCGCATCAGCTGGTGGGCGCTGATGTGGCCGGGCGGCTCGGTGCCGTCGGGGTCCGAACGCAGCACGCAGGCGCCCTCACCGCCGAACAGCTCGGCCGCCCCGTCGCCGTCGACGACGGCCAACACCGCCCGTTCCCGCGTCCAGCTGCCCGCCGGCAATCCCGCGGCCCCCGAGCTCAGGGCGGACACCACGATCCGGCTGGGCCGCCCGGCGGCCAGCCCCGCCTCGATCGCGGCGCCGGCGTCGTCGGTGTGTACGTGCACCGAATAGCCACCCTCCGTCGACGGCGCGGCCGCGATCGCCACGGAGTCGCCCAGCTCCCCGAGCCGGTCCCGCAGCACGTCCGCGCCGGCGGCGGCGCAACCGTCCAGCCGGTACATCACCTCGAACTGCGGGGACGGCCGTTCGGCGGGGGCGTCGGGCTGCGGCGCGCGCGGCGACAGCTCGTACACCTCGCGGGCGGACGTCTGCCCGGTGACCGTCGACCGCAGCGCGTCCAGCAGCACCAGCAGGCCCCGGCCCCCGGCGTCGACGGCACCGGCGTCGGCCAGCACGTCGAGTTGCTCCGTCGTCTTCTCCAGCGCGACCACCGCCGCGTCGCCCGCGGCGGTCAGCGCCGCGGCCAGGCCCTCCTCGGCGCACGCCGCGACGGCGTCGGCGGCGGACCGCAACACCGAGACGATGGTCCCGGGCACCTCCTGGCCGCCCATCGAGGCGATGACCAGGTCGACGGCGCGGTGCAACGCCGCCCCGAGGACGGCGGCGTCCAGCTCGGGCAGTTCACCCCCGGAATCGGCGGCGCGGGCCGCGGCGACGTCGGCGACACCACGCAGGATCTGGGACAGGATCACCCCGGAATTGCCGCGGGCGCCGTTCAGCGCACCGGCCGACAGCGCGGCCGCGACCCGGGCGACACAGCCCGACCCGCCGGCCGCCGCGTTCGCCTCGGCGAGCGCGGAACGCATCGTGAACAGCATGTTCGCGCCGGTGTCGGAATCGGCGACGGGGTACACGTTGAGCCGGTTGATCTCGTCGATGTGGACGATCAGGTCGCCGACGGCGGTGTGCGCCCAGTCCCGCAGGGCCGACGCGTCCAGCGGACGATCCGGCCTGCCCTCGAGCGTGCCTTCCGAAGCGCTCACAGCGACCCACCTCCTCCCGCGCCGGCCTCCGGTGCGCGCCAGCGTAGCCTGGCGACGACGCGCACGACCGGCCCGCGAGCCACCACCCCGCGGGCACGGGCGAGCGGCCAAATCGAGCCTAACCACCGGCGCCGACACCGCGCCTCGTAAGATTGCCGTCGGCGCCGGTCGTTTTGGTGGTTGCCCACCACAGTCGGTATCCTGGGCTGACCCGGTTTTCCAGGGATACCTCTGTTGCGCTATCCCGGCCGGCTTGCCGGACCCCCGATGATTTGAGGAGCTTTGACATGGCCGCTGTGTGCGATATCTGCGGGAAGGGCCCCGGCTTCGGCAAGTCGGTGTCGCACTCCCACCGCCGCACCAGCCGCCGGTGGGACCCCAATGTTCAGACCGTGCACGTCGTCACCCGTCCCGGCGGCAACAAGCAACGGCTCAACGTGTGCGCGTCCTGCATCAAGGCCGGCAAGGTCGTCCGGGGCTGACCCCGCCCCGAACTCGCCGCGGACGCCCTACATCGGCTCCGGGCGCGTTGATTTGTCGAGGAACGTGACGTGTTCGTCCAGGCTGGCTTCCGCTCTCGAAGGCTCCCCGCCCCGGGCCATCCGCGGCGGTGTGCCCGAAGCGCCGTCATCGTCGCGCTCAGGGCAACCGCCAGTCGACCGGATCGGCGCCCAGCTCCTTCAGCAGATCGTTGGCGCGGCTGAACGGGCGCGAGCCGAAGAACCCGCGCGACGCCGACAGCGGCGAGGGGTGTGGCGACTCGATCGCCACGCAGTCGCCGGCGGCCAGCATGGGTTTCAGCGTCGAGGCGTCGCGGCCCCACAAGATCGCCACGAGCGGCCGCGGGCGTTCGACCAGGGCGCGGATCGCGCACTCGGTCACCACTTCCCACCCCTTGCCCCGATGCGACGCCGGATTGCCCGGGCGCACGGTGAGCACCCTGTTGAGCAGCAGCACGCCGCGCTGCGCCCACGGCGTCAGATCGCCGCACGAGGGCTGCGGATGGCCCAGGTCGGCGGTGTACTCGTCGAAGATGTTGGCCAGGCTGCGGGGCAGCGGGCGCACCTCCGGGGCCGCCGAGAAGCTCAGCCCCACCGCGTGCCCCGGGGTCGGATACGGGTCCTGCCCCACGATGAGGACGCGCACGCTCTCGAAAGGAAAGGTGAAGGCGCGCAACACGTTCGGTCCCGCGGGTAGGTACCGGCGGCCCGCGGCGACCTCGGCCCGCAGAAATTGCCCCATTGCCGCCACCTGGTCGGCCACCGGCTCGAGGGCCTGCGCCCAGCCCGGCTCGACGAGCTCGTGCATCGGCCGCGCGGTCACCGCCGCCACCTCGTCATCGCGTAGACGGTCACCGCGCCACCCTACTCACGTCGCCCGGCTAATCCTGGAACGACTGCCAGCCCGCGTACCCGCCCCACGGCGCGCCGTCGACGAGCACCCGGGGCGGGCCGTCGAGCACCCGCCCGATGACGCGCCACCCGGGCGGCACCGGGCCGGCGAAACAGGCCGCCAGCGCGTGGTCTTCGCCGCCGCCGAGCACCCACGACCACGCGTCGGCGCCCGCGGCGGCGGCGGCCTCACCCAGCGGGTCGCGGTCGGCGGCGAGCGCCGCGGTGGACACGTCGAGGCCCACCCCGGACGCCTCGGCGACGTGCCCGAGGTCGGCGACGAGCCCGTCGGAGACGTCGATCATCGCCTGCGCTCCGGCGGCCGCGGCCGCGGCTCCGGCGCCGTAGGGCGGCCGGGGCACCAGGTGCCGGCGGCGCAGGTCTTCGAACCCGTCGATGTCGTTGTGCCACAACGCATATCCGGCGGCTGAACGACCGAGGTCGCCCGCGACGGCCAGCGCCGAACCGGGTTTGGCGCCGGACCGCAGCACCGGCGCGCGGCCGTCCAGGTCCCCCAGCACCGTCACCGACAGCACCCATTGCGGGCAGCTGACGAGGTCACCGCCGACGATTCCGGCGCCGACCCGTGCCGCCTCCTCCCACATCCCGTCGACCAGCGCGTCGGCGTCGGCCGCCGCCGTGTCGCCGGGCGCCCCGAAGCCGACGAGGAACGCCGTCGCCCGCGCGCCCATCGCCTCGACGTCGGCGGCGTTCTGCGCGATCGCCTTGCGTCCGACGTCGTGGGGCGTCGACCAGTCCAGCCGGAAGTGCCGGTCCTGCACCAGCATGTCGGTGGACGCCAGCACCCGGCCGTCGCCGGCGGACACCATCGCCGCGTCGTCGCCGGGGCCGAGCAGCACCGCGCCGGGCTGCCGGCGCCCCCGCACCATCCGGTCGATCACGGCGAACTCGCCGAGCTGCCGCAGGGTCGGGGCGGTGCCGGCCGTGTCGTCGCCCACCACACCTCCTGCGACCTGCGGTAAGTTCGGTACCTGCCCGCGCGAGCGGACCGCGCCAGTGTACGAGAAGGAGGCACGGGGCGTTGACGACCGACCCGGCCACCGGTTCCGGCGACTCGGGGCCGCCGCGCGCGGTGATCGTCGCCGCGGTGGCCCTGGCCGTCGTGGCGATCGGGGTGGTGCTGGCCGTCGCCGCGAACCGGGAGGGCCCTCCGCGACCGGTGTCGCTTCCGGCGATGCCCGCGCCGCATGCCGACGACCCGGCGTGCCGGGCGCTGGACCGCGCGCTGCCGCAACGGCTCGGCGACTACCGGCGCGCACCGCTGGCCCAGCCGGCACCCCACGGCGCGGCCGCCTGGCGCGCCGACCCCCGGGGCGAACCCGTGGTGCTGCGCTGCGGGCTGGACCGGCCCGCCGGCTTCATGGTGGGGTCGCCGATCCAGGTCGTCGACCGCGTGCAGTGGTTCGAGACGGCCGCCCCGGCGCAATCCGCCGGTCCCGCAACGACTGACGCGGCGGCCTTCACGTGGTACACGGTCGACCGGCCGGTGTACGTCGCGCTGACGCTGCCGCCGGACTCGGGGCCGACGCCCATCCAGGAGCTCTCCGAGGTGATCGACCGGACCGTCGCGGCGGTGCCGATCGACCCCGCCCGCCCCGAATGATCAGCGCAGGCCCGTCCCGCGGGCCAGGGCCGTGTCGATCATGGTCGCCAGCAGGGTCGGGTAGTCCACACCGCCGGCCGCCCACATCCGCGGGAACATCGAGATCGTGGTGAACCCCGGCATGGTGTTGATCTCGTTGATCACCGGGCCGTCGTCGGTCAGGAAGAAGTCGACGCGGGCCAGGCCCTGGCAGTCGATGGCCCGAAACGCCCGGATCGCCAATTCGCGCACGGTGTCGGCGATGTCGTCGTCGACCTTGGCGGGCACGTCCAATTCGGCCGCGTCGTCGAGATATTTGGTCGCGAAGTCGTAGAACCCGTCCTCGCGGCCCCGCACGCCGGCCACCCGGATCTCCCCCAGCGTGCTGGCCCGCACGGTGCCGTCCGGCATCTCGAGCACGCCGCACTCCAGCTCGCGGCCGTTGACCGCCGCCTCGACGATCACCTTCGGGTCGTGCCGGCGGGCGATGGCGACGGCGGCGGGCAGCTCGTCCCAGCTCGAGACGCGGCTGACACCGATCGAGGACCCGCCCCGGGCGGGCTTGACGAAGACCGGCAGGCCGAGCCGCTCGCGTTCCTCGGGCCGCAGGGTCGAGCGCGACGGGCGCAGCACGACGTGCGCCCCGACGGGCAGTCCCTCGGCGCTCAGCAGCTTCTTCGTGAACTCCTTGTCCATGCCGGCCGCGCTGGCCAGCACCCCGGCTCCGACGTAGGGCACACCGGCGAGTTCGAGCAGGCCCTGGATGGTGCCGTCCTCGCCGTAGGGGCCGTGCAGCACCGGGAACAAGACGTCGACCTCGCCGATGACCGACGCCAGGACCTCGCCGGTGCTCGCGGGCAGCGACACCAGCTGGCCGCTGCGCCGCGGATCGGCCGGCAGGGAGAGCTCGGTGCCCGATTCGGTGGTCACCTCCGGCAGCCGCCGGTCGGTGATCGCCAGCGCGTCCGGGTCGCCGTCGGTGAGCACCCAGGAGCCTTCCGGGGTGATGCCGATCGCGACCACGTCGAAGCGCCGCCGGTCCAGATTGCGCAGGATGCTGCCCGCGGACACGCAGGAGATGGCGTGCTCGTTGCTGCGGCCACCGAAGACGACGGCAACGCGCACGCGGCCACCGGGTGGCGGGGCCACCGGCCGGTCAGAGGCATCCACAATATGGAGAGGCTACCGGCTGGGCGGCTCGCGGGTCGCCCTCACTCGGGCTTGGTGCTGCGGCCCAGCAGCAGGGCCACCGCGGCGTCCACCGACAGCCCCTTGTGACAGACCCGGTGCACGGCGTCGGTGAGCGGCATCTCGACGTCGTAGCTGGACGCCAGCGCCAGCACCGATTCGCACGACGTCACCCCCTCGACCACGGTGTCCCCCTCGCCGGCCCGCAACGCCGACTGCACGGTCGCGCCCCGGCCCAGGCGTTCGCCGAACGAGCGGTTGCGCGAATACGGCGACGTGCACGTGGCCACCAGGTCGCCGACCCCGGCCAGCCCGGCCAGCGTCGCGCCCTTGGCGCCGAGCGCTATCCCCAGGCGCATGATCTCCGCCAGGCCCCGGGTGACGATCGCGGCCGCGGTGTTCTCGCCCAGCCCGACGCCGGCCGCCATCCCGCACGCGAGCGCGATGACGTTCTTGCAGGCGCCACCGATCTCGGTGCCGACCACGTCGCTGTTGGTGTAGGGGCGCACGTACCCGCTGTTGAGCATCCGCTGCAGGGCCACCGCACGGCCGGAGTCGCTGCACGCCACCACCGTGGCCGCGGGCTGGCTCGCGGCGATCTCACCGGCCAGGTTCGGACCGGAGATCACCGCGACCTGGGCCGAGTCCACGCCGGTCACCGAGACGATGACCTGGCTCATCCGCATCAGGGTGCCCAGCTCGATGCCCTTGGCCAGGCTGACCAGGGTGGCGCCGTCGGCCACCAGGGGCGCCCACTTCTCGAGGTTGGCGCGCATCGTCTGGGCCGGAACACCCAGCAGCACCGTCGATGCGCCCGCCAGCGCCTCGGCCGCGTCGGCGGTGGCGAGGACGCCCGGCGGAAGCAACGCACCGGGCAGGTAGTCCCGGTTGCACCGGGTCGCGTTGATCTGCTCGGCCACTTCGGCGCGCCGGGCCCACAGCCTGACCGCCGCCCCCGGCCCCCCGGCGTCGACGAGGACCTTGGCCAGCGCCGTGCCCCACGCGCCGGCGCCCATCACCGCGACGCCGCCGTCACCCCCGGTACCGGCCATGGGCACCCCTGTCTGTCGTCGCGACACCAAACCATCACCCGGCGCTTCACAGTAGCCGGGCCAGGGTGCCGGGCGGGACCGCCGGAGTCTGCGCCCTGGCAGGATGACCTCATGACCGGCACCGGGGGCGACGGCGGGGGCGACGTCGCGTTGATCATCGCGGTCAAGCGACTGGCCGCCGCCAAGACCAGGTTGGCCCCCGTGTTGTCGGCGCAGGCCCGCGAGAAGGTGGTGCTGGCCATGCTCGTGGACACCCTGACCGCCGCGGCCGCGGTGCCGGCGCTGGGTTCGATCACCGTCATCACGCCCGACGAGGTCGCCGCGGCCGCGGCGGCCGGGCTCGGCGCCGGCGTGCTGGCCGACCCGACCCCCGACGGCCACGGCGACCCGCTGAACAACGCGATCGCCGCGGCCGAACGGTCGGTGTCCGAGAGGTTCGCCAATATCGTTGTGCTGCAAGGAGATTTGCCCGCACTGCAAGCTCGGGAACTGGCCGAGGCGATCGCCGCCGCGCGCCAGTACCGCCGCAGCTTCGTCGCCGACCGGCTGGCCACGGGAACCTCCGCGCTGTGCGCGTTCGGAACCCCGCTCGACCCCCGGTTCGGCCCGGATTCCTCGGCGCGGCATCGCCGTTCGGGCGCGATCGAGTTGACGGGCGCGTGGCCCGGTCTACGTTGCGACGTGGACACGCCGGCCGACCTGACGGCCGCACGGCGCCTCGGTGTCGGGGCGGCGACCGCCCGGGCCGTCGCCCAGCAGTGATGCCCGCCGCCCGGCGGATCCGTCCGCTCGGTGAACTTCGGGCCAACGGCGATTGGATGTATGTCGGGCGCTAGCAGCATACGGGGGTGATGAGCAATGATCACTTCGTGACCGATACCGAGGCTGAACCCCGTCCCGACGAGAGCGTATGGCATGCGGGCGACCCCGCGGTGGCGGCACCCCCCGCGACGACTCCGGCGGCGGGCACCGACCTGCCGGAAGACCGTTACCTCAACCGGGAACTCAGCTGGCTGGACTTCAACGCGCGGGTTCTCGCGCTGGCCGCCGACAGCTCGCTGCCGTTGCTGGAGCGGGCCAAATTCCTGGCGATCTTCGCCTCCAACCTCGACGAGTTCTACATGGTGCGCGTCGCCGGCCTCAAGCGCCGCGACGAGATGGGGCTGTCGGTCCGCTCGGCCGACGGCCTGACCCCGCGCGAGCAACTGGCCGTCATCGGCGAGCAGACCCAGAAGATCGCCAGTCAGCACGCGCGGGTGTTTCTCGATTCGGTCCGACCGGCGCTCGCCGAAGAAGGCATCCACATCGTCACGTGGGCCGATCTGGATCAGGCCGAACGCGAACGGCTGTCGGCCTATTTCACCGAGCAGGTCTTCCCCGTCCTGACGCCGCTGGCCGTCGATCCCGCCCACCCGTTCCCGTTCGTCAGCGGGCTGAGCCTGAACCTCGCGGTCAGCGTGCGGCAACCCGAAGACGGCACCCGGCACTTCGCCCGGGTGAAGGTGCCCAACAACGTCGATCGCTTCGTCGAACTCGACAGCCGCGACGTGGGCATCGACGGGCCGGAAGTCGTGCGTTACCTGCCGATGGAGGAACTCATCGCGGTCTTCCTTCCCGATCTCTTCCCGGGCATGGAGATCGTCGAGCAGCACGCCTTCCGCATCACCCGCAACGCCGACATGGAGGTCGAGGAAGACCGCGACGAAGACCTGTTGCAGGCGATGGAGCGGGAATTGGCGCGCAGGCGCTTCGGTCCGCCGGTACGCCTGGAGATCGCCGACGACATGACCGAGAGCATGCTCGAGTTGCTGCTGCGCGAACTCGACGTGCACCCCGGTGACGTCATCGAGGTGCCCGGCCTGCTCGACCTGTCGTCGTTGTGGCAGATCTACGGGCTGGACCGCCCGGGGCTCAAAGACGCGGCGTTCGTTCCGGATACGCATCCCGCCTTCGCCGACCGGGAAACGCCCAAGAGCATCTTCTCGACGCTGCGCGAAGGCGACGTGCTGGTGCACCACCCCTACGACTCGTTCTCGACCAGCGTGCAGCGCTTCATCGAGCAGGCCGCCGCCGACCCCAACGTGCTGGCGATCAAGCAGACGCTGTACCGCACGTCGGGCGATTCGCCCATCGTCCGGGCGCTGGTCGAGGCCGCCGAGGCGGGAAAGCAGGCGGTGGCCCTGGTCGAGCTCAAGGCGCGCTTCGACGAACAGGCCAACATCCGGTGGGCCCGCGAACTCGAGCAGGCGGGGGTGCACGTGGTCTACGGGCTGCTCGGGCTCAAGACGCACTGCAAGACCTGCCTGGTGGTGCGGCGCGAGGGTTCGGCGATCCGGCGCTACTGCCACATCGGGACGGGCAACTACAACAGCAAGACGGCGCGGTTGTACGAGGACATCGGGCTGCTGACGGCGGCCCCCGACCTCGGCGCGGACCTGACCGACCTGTTCAACTCGCTGACCGGCTATTCGCGTAAGTTGTCCTACCGCAACCTTTTGGTGGCTCCCCACGGAATTCGCACCGGCATCATCGAACGCGTCGACCGCGAGATCGCCGCTCACCAGGAGCGTGGTGGCGGGCGGATCCGGATGAAGATGAACGCACTCGTCGACGAACAGGTCATCGATGCGCTCTACCGCGCGTCGCAGGCCGGGGTGCGGGTCGAGATAGTGGTACGCGGCATCTGCGCCCTGCGCCCCGGCGCGGAAGGCTTCTCCGAGAACATCGTCGTCCGTTCGATCCTCGGCCGCTTCCTCGAGCATTCGCGGATCATCCATTTCCGCAACATCAACGAGTTCTGGATCGGCAGCGCCGACATGATGCACCGCAACCTCGACCGGCGCGTCGAGGTGCTGGCTCAGGTCAAGGACCCCAAGCTCACCCCGCAGCTGAACGACCTGTTCGAGTCCGCCCTGGATCCGTCCACGCGCTGCTGGGAGCTGTGCACCGACGGCCAGTGGACGGCGATGCCGCACGACGGCCACACGGTTCGCGACCACCAGGAGTCGCTGATGGAGCGGCACCGGAGCTCCTGAGGCCGTGTGGTAGCTTTCCAGGTCACACCGGGGGGCGACCAAGCCCAGCCGAATTGACCTGCAGGAGCGAAGTTGCCGTCCCAGACCCCGCCTGCCGATCGGCGCCCGGGGAGCCGGATCGTCTACGCCGCAGGGGCGGTGCTGTGGCGGGTATGCGCGGCCGGCCCGGACGTCGAGATCGCCGTGATCCACCGTCCCCGCTACGACGACTGGTCGCTTCCCAAGGGCAAGATCGATCCCGGTGAGACGGCGCCGGTGGCCGCGGTGCGCGAGGTGTGCGAGGAAACCGGTCACCACGCCGTTCTGGGCCGGCGGCTCACCTCGGTGAGCTACCCCGTCCCGCAGGGGACCAAGAAGGTCTACTACTGGGCGGCACGCAGTGCCGGTGGCGAATTCGCGCCGGGCAAAGAGGTCGACGAGCTGATCTGGCTGCCGGTCGCCGCCGCCATGGCCAGGGTGAGCTACCCGCACGATCGGAAAGTGTTGCGCCGCTTTGCCAAGGGCCCGGCAGACACCCACACCGTGCTCGTGGTCCGGCACGGCACCGCGGGCAGCAAATCACGTTTCGCCGGCGATGACGCCCTACGGCCGCTGGACAAGCGGGGCAGGGCCCAGGCCGAGGCGCTGGTTCCGCAACTGACGGCTTTCGGCGCCACGGACGTGTACGCGGCCGACCGGGTGCGCTGCCGGCAGACGGTGGAACCGCTTGCGGCCGAACTCGGCGTGCCCATCCACAACGAGACCGCCCTGACCGAGGAGTCCTACGCCGAGGACCCGGATCGCGGCCGCGAGCGGGCCCTGCAGATCGCCGCGCAACCGGGGACACCTGTCATCTGCACCCAGGGCAAGGTGATTCCCGATCTGATCGCCTGGTGGTGCAAACGCGACGGCCTCAAGCCCGACACGGCGCGCAACAACAAGGGCAGCACCTGGGTGCTGTCGATGTCGGCCGGGCGGCTGACGGGGGCCGACCACATCGGCGGCGCACTGGCCGCCAACGTGCGCGCCTGACGCGCGAATACCCTTCGGGGGCATCGCTGCCCCCGAAGGGCTTCTGCTGCGGACTGCTTACTTGCGGCCGCGCCGCGACGTTGCCGCGGCCTTCTTGGCCGGGGCCTTGGCCGCCGCCTTCTTCACCGGGGCCTTGGTCGCGGCCTTCTTCACCGGGGCCTTGGCCGCCGCCTTCTTCACCGGGGCCTTGGCCGCCGCCTTCTTCACCGGGGCCTTGGTCGCGGCCTTCTTCACCGGAGCCTTGGCCGCCGCCTTCTTCACCGGGGCCTTGGTCGCCGCCTTCTTCACCGGGGCCTTGGTCGCGGCCTTCTTGGCCGGGGCCTTGGTCGCCGTGGTCTTCTTGGCGGCGGTCTTCCTGGCCGCCGCCTTCTTGGCCGCACCCGCGGCTACGACACCGCGCTTGACGGCGGGACCCTCCGCCGGGAGGCGCTGCGCCCCAGAGACAACCGCTTTGAACTGGGCACCGGGCCGGAACGCCGGGACGGACGTGGGCTTCACCTTCACCGTCTCGCCGGTACGCGGATTGCGGGCGACCCGCGCCGCGCGCCGACGCTGTTCGAAAACACCGAACCCGGTGATGGTGACGCTGTCGCCCTTGTGCACCGCACGCACGATGGTGTCGACGACATTCTCGACGGCGGCGGTGGCGTGCCGACGGTCCGAGCCCATTTTCTCTGTGAGCACGTCAATGAGCTCTGCTTTGTTCATCCATACCCTCCGAAGCCGTTGGTCCTCGTTTTTGGGAACCGACTAGTGCACACGGTAAACCTTTACCGGGCAAATTTCCAAGAGCCACGCGCAGTTTCAGGGCATGCCGAGCGTCAATTTCGCAATCCGGTTGCCGCCCTTGACTCGTGGGCAACCCCCGAAATCGGCCCCGCCGCCGCGGTCGCCGGGGCCCGAATTCGGCGCCCGGCACGGCCTCATCGGGTGGGCGAAATGCGCGGCTTCCACTCGGGTCGGGTGGCCTCGAACGCCTCGATCTCGCCGAGTTTCCGCAGCGTAAGGGCTATATCGTCGAGCCCCTCGAGCAGTCGCCAGGCGGTGTGATCGTCAATCTTGAACGGCAGCACCGCCGTTCCGGCGGTGATATTTCGATCTTGAAGATTGGCAGTGATTTCCAGGCCCGGGCTCTGCTCGATGAGCTTCCAGAGCAGTTCGACGCCGTCCTGGGAAACTTCTGCCGCCAGGAGGCCCGCCTTGCCCGCGTTGCCCCGGAAAATGTCGCCGAAGCGCGAGGAGATGACGACCCGGAATCCGTAGTCCATGAGTGCCCACACCGCATGCTCGCGAGACGAGCCCGTCCCGAAATCGGGTCCGGCGACCAGGACTGAGCCCCGGTCGAAGGGGCTGAGGTTCAGCACGAAAGAGGGATCCGAGCGCCACGTGGCGAACAAACCGTCCTCGAAACCGGTTCGGGTGACACGCTTCAAAAAGACCGCCGGAATGATTTGGTCGGTGTCGACGTTGGAGCGCCGCAACGGCACGCCGATACCGGTATGGGTGCGAAAGGCTTCCATGCTCGTCCCCTTGTCAGTCGTTCAGTTCAGGTCCGCTGGCGCGGACAATGTTCCACGGACCGCCGTGGCCGCGGCCACGGCCGGCGAAACCAGATGCGTGCGGCCGCCCTTGCCCTGCCGGCCTTCGAAGTTGCGGTTGGAGGTCGCGGCGCACCGCTCCCCCGGCGCAAGCTGATCCGGGTTCATCCCCAGGCACATCGAGCAGCCGGCCTGTCGCCATTCCGCCCCCGCTGTGGTGAAAATCTCATTCAGCCCTTCGGCTTCGGCCTGTGCGCGGACCCGCATGGAGCCGGGCACGACGAGCATCCGAACCCCCCGGGCAACCCTGCGGCCACGCAACACGTCGGCCACCGCGCGCAGATCTTCGATGCGGCCGTTGGTGCACGAGCCGACGAACACCGCGTCGACGGCGATGTCACGCATGGGAGTGCCCGGTTGAAGGCCCATGTACACCAAGGCTTTCTCGGCGGCACGTCGATCGCCCTCGTCGGCGATCTGCTCGGGATCCGGGACGGTAGCGCCCAACGGCACCCCCTGGCCGGGATTGGTCCCCCAGGTGACGAACGGGCTCAACGACGTTGCATCGAGATGCACCTCGGTGTCGAAGACGGCGCCGGGGTCCGTGCGCAGCTGCTGCCAGTACCGCATCGCGGCGTCCCAGTCCGCACCGGTCGGCGCGTGCGGCCGGCCGCGCAGGAACTCGTAGGTGGTGTCGTCCGGCGCCACCATCCCCGCCCGGGCGCCGGCTTCGATGCTCATGTTGCAGATCGTCATCCGGCCCTCCATCGACAGCGATTCGATGGCGGTGCCGCGGTATTCGATGACGTGGCCCTGCCCGCCGCCCGTGCCGATCTCGGCGATCAGCGCCAGGATGACGTCTTTTGCGGTCACCCCCTCGGGCAGCCGCCCGTCGACCCCCCCGTCCACATTGACCGCCATGGTCTTGAACGGCCGCAACGGCAGCGTCTGGGTGGCCAGCACGTGCTCGACCTCCGAGGTGCCGATGCCCATGGCCAGCGCCCCGAACGCGCCGTGGGTGGAGGTGTGGCTGTCCCCACAGACGACCGTCATTCCCGGTTGCGTCAGCCCCAATTGGGGCCCGACGACGTGCACGATGCCCTGCTCGATGTCGCCCATCGGATAGAGGCGGACCCCGAATTCCTCGCAGTTGCGCCGCAACGTCTCGACCTGGGTGCGCGACACCGGATCGGCGATCGGCTTGTCGATGTCGACGGTGGGCACGTTGTGGTCCTCGGTGGCCAGCGTCAGGTCGGGCCGGCGCAACGGGCGGCCGGCCAGGCGCAGGCCGTCGAAGGCCTGGGGGCTGGTCACCTCGTGCACCAGATGCAGGTCGATGTAGATCAGGTCGGGCGCCCCCCCTTGTTCGGGACCGCCACCGGATACCACAACGTGGTCGTCCCAAACCTTTTCGGCCAGGGTGCGCGGCGCGCCCGCGCCGGCCGCCTTGATCTGCGATCCCATCTCGACCTCGTCTCGATTCGCCTCGTCTGCGCCCGCCGCCCGATCCGGACTGGTGATCTCACCATGCGAGACGCTAGTATCTCTTCGTGAGACAGCATAGCGGCATCGGCGTCCTCGACAAAGCGGTGGGCGTCCTGCGCACCCTTGCCGAATCGCCATGCGGGTTAGCCGAACTCTGCGAGCGAACCGGCCTGCCCCGGGCCACCGCGTACCGGCTGGCGGCCGCCCTGGAAGTGCACCGCCTTCTGGCACGCGACGACGACGGGCGCTGGTGCCTGGGACCCGCGGTCAGCGAACTGGCGACACGCGTGCACGATCCCCTGCTGGCCGCCGGCGCGGCCGTGCTCTCCGAACTGCGCGAGACCACCGGCGAAAGCGTCCAGCTGTACCGCCGCGAGGGCACCTCGCGCGTCTGCGTGGCCGCCCTGGAACCGGCTGCCGGCCTTCGCGATACGGTCCCGGTCGGGGCGCGGTTGCCGATGACGGCGGGATCGGGGGCCAAAGTACTACTGGCCCATAGCGACGCGGCGACCCAGAAGTCCGTTCTGCCGACGGCGAAATTCACCGACCGGACACTGGCCGAGGTGCGCCGGCGCGGCTGGGCGCAGAGCGTCGCCGAGCGGGAGCCGGGGGTGGCCAGCGTGTCGGCCCCGGTGCGCGACGGCAGCGGGGTCGTCGTCGCCGCGATTTCGGTGTCCGGCCCGATCGACCGGATCGGGCGACGCCCCGGCGTACGCTGGGCCGCCGACCTGCTGGCGGCCGCCGAGGCGATGACCCGCCGGCTCTGAATCCGGGCCGAGTGCGGACTACGGGCAAACGACGCAGGGGCGCCTGCCAGACTGACTACCCATGGGAACCAATCAGCGCGCGAGCATCGTCATGTCCGAGGACGAGATCGCCGACTTCGTCGTCAAGAGCCGCACCGGCACGCTGGCCACCATCGGCTCCGACGGCCAGCCGCACCTGACCGCCATGTGGTACGCCGTCGTCGACGGCGAGATCTGGCTGGAGACCAAAGCCAAGTCGCAGAAAGCGGTCAACCTCGGGCGGGATCCGCGGGTCAGCTTCCTGATCGAGGACGGCCACACCTACGACACCCTGCGCGGCGTCTCCTTCGAGGGGGTGGCGGAGATCGTCGACGATCCCGAGGTCTCGCACCGCGTGGGGGTCAGCGTGTGGGAGCGCTACACCGGCCCCTACACCGACGACATGAAGCCGTTCGTCGAGCAGATGATGAACAAGCGGGTGTGTGTGCGCATCGTCCCCCGCCGCGCCCGCTCGTGGGACCACCGCAAGCTCGGCCTGCCGCACATGCCGGTGGGCGGCTGCACCGCACCGGCGGTGCTGGGATCGGTCGGTGAGTGACCGGTGAACGGTTTTTGTAGCCCCGATGGGATTCGAACCCACGCTACCGCCGTGAGAGGGCGGCGTCCTAGGCCGCTAGACGACGGGGCCAGAACCGATCCGAGCTGCCAGCATAGCTCACCCGGCTAAGCCCACCTAATCGCTTGCGGTGGGCATCTTTTGCTCGCATCTTTTGCTGGGGTACCAGGACTCGAACCTAGAATGGCTGAACCAGAATCAGCTGTGTTGCCAATTACACCATACCCCACTGTCGGCCTGAAACCGCTGGTCGCAGCGATCGCGGGCGAGTGAAGCCACCCCGCGGGACCGCCGTTGCCAGCTGTTGTCGGCCTTTGTGAACCGCAGAGCAGACTACCAAAGACTTCGGGCGCATTCCGCACGCCCGTCGTCCCTATCCGGTGCGCGCGCCCCGCAGGCGCAGCAGGCTGCGGTCGCGACCGAGCAGCTCCAGCGACTCGAACAGCGGCGGGCTGACCGTCGCACCGGTGGCGGCCACCCGGATCGGGCCGAACGCCTTGCGCGGTTTGAGCCCCAGCCCCTCGATGAGCGCGCCTTTGAGCGCGTCCTCGATGTGCGTCGCTGTCCACTCCGGCACCCCGTCCAGCGCGGCCAGGGCCGCGTCCAGCACCGCGTCGGCGGCCGGGCCGAGCTCCTTGGCGGCGGCCTTGGGGTCGAGGGCGTATTCGTCGTCGTTGAGAAACTTCAGCAGATCCCAGGCGTCGCCGAGGACCACGATGCGGGTCTGCACCAACCGGGCCGCCGCGGCGAAGCCGGCGTGGTCCAGCCCGGTGCGACGGCCGTGCGCACCGAAGTAGTCGCGCAGCCGGGCGGTGAAGTCGTCGGCGTCGAGCATCCGGATGTGCTCGGCGTTCAGCGCGTCGGCCTTCTTCTGGTCGAAACGGGCCGGGTTGGAGTTGACGTCGACGACGTCGAACGCGGCGACCATCTCCTCGAGGCTGAACAGGTCGTGGTCGTCGGCGATCGCCCAGCCGAGCAGCGCCAGGTAGTTCAGCAGCCCCTCGGGGATGAAACCCCGCTCCCGGTGGGTGAACAGGTTCGACTCCGGGTCGCGCTTCGAGAGCTTCTTGGTCCCCTCCCCCAACACGGTTGGCAGGTGCGCGAATTCCGGGGTCCGCTCGGCGACGCCGATGCGGATCAGCGCCCGGTAGAGCGCGAGCTGACGGGGCGTCGAGGGCAGCAGGTCCTCGCCCCGCAGCACATGGGTGATCTTCATCAGCGCGTCGTCGCACGGGTTGACCAAGGTGTACAAGGGATCTCCGCTGGCGCGGGTCAGCGCGAAATCGGGCACGCTGCCCGCCGCGAAGGTGGTGGGCCCACGCACCAGGTCGTCCCAGCGCAGGTCCTCGTCGGGCATCCGCAGGCGCACCACGGGCTTACGGCCTTCGGCCAGGAACGCCGAGCGCTGCGCGTCGGTCAGCTGGCGGTCGAAATTGTCGTACCCGAGCTTGGGGTTGCGGCCGGCGGCGATGTGCCGCGCCTCGACCTCCTCCGGCGTGGAGAAGGCGTAATAGGCCTCACCCGCTTCGAGCAACCTGGCCACCACGTCGCGGTAGATGTCCTTGCGCTGCGACTGCCGGTAGGGCCCGTAGGGGCCGCCCACCTCGGGCCCCTCGTCCCAGTCGAGGCCGAGCCAGCGCAGCGCGTCGAGCAGCGCCAGATAGCTTTCCTCGGTGTCGCGCTGGGCGTCGGTGTCCTCGATGCGAAAGACGAAGGTGCCGCCGGTGTGTCGGGCGTAGGCCCAGTTGAACAGGGCGGTGCGGACCATCCCGACGTGCGGGGTGCCGGTGGGCGAAGGGCAGAACCGGACGCGGACGTTGGTGGTGGAGGTCACGACTTTCCTTTGCGGACTACGGGATTGCTCAGCGTGCCGATTCCCTCGATGGTGACCGAGACGGTGTCGCCGTCCTCGATGGGACCCACACCCGCGGGCGTCCCGGTGAGGATCACGTCGCCGGGCAGCAAAGTCATCACGGCCGAGATCCATTCCACGATGGCGCCGATGTCGTGGATCATCAGCGAGGTTCGGCTGTGCTGCTTGGTCTCCCCGTTGACCTCGGTGCGCAGTTCGAGGTCTGCCGGATCCAGTGGTTTGAGATCGGTGACGATCCAGGGCCCGATCGGGCAGAAGGTGTCGTGCCCCTTGGCCCGGGTCCACTGGCCGTCGGCCTGCTGCTGGTCGCGCGCCGAGACGTCGTTTCCGATGGTGTAGCCGAGAATGTTCGCGGCGGCCTTGGCGGCCGGGACGTCTTTGCAGGCCCGGCCGATCACCACCGCCAACTCGCCCTCGAAGTGCACCGGTGATGCGTTGGCCGGCAGGCGAATCGGCACGTTCGGTCCGATGATCGCCGTGCTGGGCTTGAGGAAGATGACCGGGTCCGCCGGCGCGGGGCCGGTCATGTTGCTCATCTCCGCGACGTGGTCGGCGTAGTTCTTGCCGACGCAGACCACCTTGCTGGCCAGGATCGGCGCCAGCAGCCGGACGTCGGCCAGCGGCCACGACCGTCCGGTGAAGGTCGGCGTGCCGAACGGGTGCTCGGCGATCTCGCGGACGGTCATTTCGGCGGGGTCGTCGGGGTCACCCTCGATGCTGACGAAGGCGACGCCGTCGGGGCTGGCGATTCGACCAAGGCGCATTCGGTTGAGCCTAGTCGGGCTGCTGCGCGGGCCCGCCGGGCGTGGCGGGTCGTCGGGCCTGCGCTTTCAGAGACGTCCCAGCCGCGTGTGCAACCATGGGCAGGTGCCGACCGACCCGGGCTCTACGGGCCAACCCAGTGCGGGCGCCCGGTGGTCGATCATGGCCGTTTCGCTGGGGGTGACGGCGAGTTCGTTCCTGTTCATCAACGGCGTCGCCTTTCTGATCCCCTCGCTGCAGTTTGCCCGCGGGATCCCGCTGACCGAGGCCAGTCTGCTGTCGTCGATGCCCAGCTGGGGCATGGTCGTCACCCTGGTGCTCTGGGGTTACGTGCTGGACCGCGTCGGCGAGCGCGTCGTGCTGACCGCGGGTTCCGCCCTGACCGCGCTGGCGGCGTATTCCGCGGCATCGGTCCACTCGCTGTTCCTGACCGGCATGTACCTGTTCCTGGGCGGCATGGCCGCCGCGAGCTGCAACAGCGCCGGCGGACGGCTGGTGTCCGCGTGGTTCCCGCCCCACCAGCGCGGCCTGGCCATGGGCATCCGCCAGACCGCTCAGCCGCTGGGAATCGCCCTGGGCGCGATGGTGATTCCCGAGCTCGCCGAACACGGCCCGCGATCGGGCCTGATGTTTCCGGCCTTCGCGTGCACGATGGCGGCGGTGGCCGCGGCCATCGGGATCGTCGACCCGCCGCGAAAACCCCGGCAGGCGGCCACCGATCAGGAACTGGCCAGCCCCTACCGGGGATCGCTCATGCTGCCGCGCATCCACGCGGTGGCCGGTCTGCTGATGATGCCGCAGACGGTCACCGTGACGTTCATGCTGGTGTGGCTGATCAACAACCTGCACTGGTCGATCGCGGGCGCCGGCGCCATGGTCACCGTCTCGCAACTCCTGGGCGCCGGGGGCCGCATCATGGTGGGCCGCTGGTCGGACCGGATCGGCTCACGGATGCGGCCGGTTCGCATCATCGCCGGCGCGGCCGCCGTGACCCTCTTCCTGCTGGCGTGGGCCGATCACCTGAACTCGGCCTACCAGGTGCCGCTCATGATCGCCATCTCGGTGCTCGCGGTGCTCGACAACGGGCTGGAGGCGACCGCGATCACCGAGTTCGCCGGGCCGTTCTGGAGCGGGCGTGCGCTGGGCATCCAGAACACCACGCAGCGGCTGATGGCGGCCGCCGCGCCGCCGATGTTCGGTGCGCTGATCACGGCGTCGAAGTATCCGGTCGCCTGGGGCCTGTGCGGGCTGTTCCCCTTGCTGGCGGTGCCGTTGGTGCCGGCGCGCCTGCTCCCGCCGGGACTGCAGGCTAGAGCCCGGCGGCAATCCGTGCGCCGACTTCGCCGGTGGCGAGCCGTTCGTTCCCGCGAGTCGACAGATAGGCCGCGACAGCCCGGTCGACTCTGACGGCGGCGTCCTCCTCGCCCAGATGGGCGAGGAGCAGCGCCACCGACATGATCGCCGCGGTCGGGTCCGCGACTCCCCGCCCGGCGATATCCGGCGCGCTGCCGTGCACGGGCTCGAACATCGACGGGTTGGCGCGGGTCGCGTCGATGTTCCCACTGGCCGCCAGCCCGATTCCACCGCACACCGCCGCGGCCAGGTCGGTGATGATGTCGCCGAACAGGTTGTCGGTGACGATCACGTCGAAGCGCGACGGATCGGTGACCAGGAAGATCGTGGCGGCGTCGACGTGTTGGTAGGCCACCTCCACGTCGGGATACTCCTCGCCGACCTCGGCCACCATCCGCGACCACAACTTGCCGGCGAACGTCAGCACGTTGGTCTTGTGCACCAGCGTGAGGTGCTTGCGCCGCCGCCGGGCGCGTTCGAACGCGTCGACCACGACGCGCCGCACCCCGAACGCGGTGTTCAGGCTCACCTCGGTGGCCACCTCGTGGGGCGTTCCGGCGCGGATCGCGCCGCCGGTGCCGGTGTAGGGCCCCTCGGTTCCCTCGCGCACCACCACGAAATCGATCTGCGGGTTTCCGGCGAGCGGGCTGCTCACGCCCGGAAGGAGCCGAGCCGGGCGCAGGTTGACGTGGTGGTCCAGCTCGAAGCGCATGCGCAGCAACAGTCCCCGCTCCAGCACGCCGCTGGGCACCGACGGGTCGCCGATCGCCCCGAGCAGGATGGCGTCGTGCTGGCGCAGTTCGGCCAGCACCGATTCCGGCAGCAGTTCGCCGGTGGCGTGATAGCGCCGGGCACCCAGGTCGTAGTCGGTCTTCTGGACGCCGGGCAGGACCGCGTCGAGGACCTTGACCGCCTCGGCCACCACCTCGGGACCGATCCCGTCGCCGGCGATGACGGCCAGCTTCATGCGCGCCTCACGACAGGTCGACCACTTCGAGTTTGTTGGCGGTCACGGCGGCCGCGATCGCCGAACGCACCTCCGCGGGGACGTCCCGGTCCAGCCGCAGCAGGATGGTCGCTCCCGGGCCCTCGGCGTCCTCGGAGAGCTGCGCGGCCTGGATGTTCACCCCGGCGCCCCCCAGCAGGGTGCCGATCTTGCCCAGCGCCCCGGGCTGGTCGACGTAGTTGATCACCAGGTTGGTGCCCTCGGCGCGCAGGTCGAAGTTGCGGCCGTTGATCTGCACGATCTTCTCGGTCAGCAGCGGGCCCGACAGCGTGCCGGCCACGTTGACGGTCGAGCCGTCCGGGCCGACCGCGCGCACGTCGACGAGGCTGCGGTGGTTGGGGCTCTCCGAGGCCTTCGTGATCTCGGCGGTCACGCCGCGTTCCTCGGCCAGCGCGGGCGCGTTGACGAACGTCACGGTGTCCTCGATGACCGCCGAGAACAACCCGCGCAGCGCCGAAAGCCGCAGCACGTCCACGTCTTCGGCGGCCAGCTCGCCGCGCACCTGCACCGACACCGACGCCGGCAGACCGCTGGACAGGGCGGCGGCCAGCACCCCCAGCTTGCGCACCAGGTCCAGCCAGGGCGCGACCTCCTCGTTGACCGCGCCGCCGCCGACGTTGACCGCGTCGGGGACGAACTCCCCGGCCAGCGCCAGCTTGACGCTCGCCGCGACGTCGGTGCCGGCCCGGTCCTGGGCCTCGGCCGTGGACGCGCCCAGGTGCGGCGTCACCACCACCTGCGGCAGCTCGAACAGCGGGCTCTCGGTGCACGGCTCCTTGGCGAAGACGTCGAGCCCGGCGCCGCGGACGTGGCCGCTGCTGATGGCCTCGGCGAGCGCGGCCTCGTCCACGAGGCCGCCGCGCGCGGCGTTGACGATGATGACACCCGGCTTGGTCTTGGCCAGGGCCTCCTTGCCGATCAGCCCCGCCGTCTCGGGCGTCTTGGGCAGGTGCACCGAGATGAAGTCGGCGCGGGCCAGCAGGTCGTCCAGCGACAGCAGTTCGATGCCGAGTTGTGCGGCGCGGGCCGCCGACACGTAGGGGTCGTAGGCGACCAGGTGCGCGCCGAAGGCCGCGAGCCGTTGGGCGACCAGTTGCCCGATGCGGCCCAGCCCGACGATGCCGGCGGTCTTGCCGAGGATCTCGGTGCCGGAGAACGACGACCGTTTCCAGGTGTGGGCGCGCAGGGAGGCGTCGGCGGCCGGGATCTGGCGGGCCGCGGCCAGCAGCAGGGCCATGGCGTGCTCGGCGGCGCTGTGGATGTTGGACGTCGGGGCGTTGACCACCAGCACCCCGCGCTCGGTGGCGGCGTCGACGTCGACGTTGTCCAGCCCCACCCCGGCGCGGGCCACGATCTTGAGCTTGGGGGCCGCCGCCAGCACCTCGGCGTCGACGGTGGTGGCCGAGCGCACCAGCAGCGCGTCGGCCTCACCCACCGCGGCCAACAGCTTCTCCCGGTCGGGGCCGTCCACCCAGCGCACCTCGACCTGGTCTCCGAGCGCGGCGACGGTTGACTGGGCGAGCTTGTCGGCGATCAATACAACAGGCAGATTCACGCGGCCAGCCTATCGGCTGCGGTTTCCGCCGGTGGCGGACGGTCGGCGCATCGTCGCGCGCGACGCCCGCACCGAATGGCTTGCCCGCGGCGCCAATACCTTTCGCGACGATCTGTCGCCGGGACCACCCTCGCGCCTAAGCTGTCGCGGTGACCAGACTCGCAGTCATCTACTACTCGGCCACCGGGCACGGCACCACGATGGCCCGGCGCGTCGCCGCCGCGGCCGAGGCCGCGGGCGCCGAGGTCCGGGTGCGACACGTCGTCGAGACCCAGGACCCGCAATCGTTTGCCCACAACCCCGCCTGGACCGCGAACTACGAAGCGACCAAGGACCTTCCCGCGGCCACCGGCGACGACATCGTCTGGGCCGACGCGGTGATCTTCGGTTCACCGACCCGCTTCGGCTCCCCCGCAGCGCAATTGCGCGCCTTCCTCGACTCGCTGGGCGGGCTGTGGTCCCAGGGCAAGCTCGCCGACAAGGTGTATGCGGCCTTCACGTCGTCGAACACCCTGCACGGCGGGCAGGAGACCACGCTGGTCACCCTCTACCTCACGCTGATGCATTTCGGCGGCATCATCGTGCCGCCGGGATACACCGATCCGTCCAAGTTCGTCGACGGCAACCCCTACGGCGCGAGCCTGGTCTCCACCCACGACAACATCGACGACATCGGCGACACCGCCGCGAACGCCCTCGACCACCTGGCCCGCCGGGTGGTGGCGGTCGCGGGGCGGCTCGCGTCGGCGCACCAGCCCGGGGGCTAAGCCGTCTCGGTGATCGGGCGGTCGACCCAGCTCATCAGGTCGCGCAGCTTCTTGCCGGTGACCTCGATGGGGTGCTCGGCGTTCTGCTTGCGCAGCTCCTCGAGCTCCTTGTTGCCGCCCTCGACGTTGGCGACCAGCTTCTTGACGAAGCTGCCGTCCTGGATGTCGCGCAGGATCTCGCGCATCCGCTCCTTGGTGCCGGCGTCGATGACGCGCGGGCCCGACAGGTACCCGCCGAACTCGGCGGTGTCGGACACCGAGTAGTTCATCCGGGCGATGCCGCCCTCGTACATGAGGTCGACGATCAGCTTGAGCTCGTGCAGCACCTCGAAGTACGCCATCTCCGGCGGGTAGCCCGCCTCCACCATCACGTCGAAGCCGGTCTTCACCAATTCCTCTGTGCCGCCACACAACACGGCCTGCTCACCGAAGAGGTCGGTTTCGGTCTCGTCTTTGAAGGTGGTCTTGATGACGCCGGCGCGGGTGCCGCCGATGCCCTTGGCGTAGGACAGCGCCAGCGCCTGGCCCTTTCCGGTGGGATCCTGGTCGACGGCGATCAGGCACGGCACGCCCTTGCCGTCGACGAACTGCCGGCGCACCAGGTGACCGGGGCCCTTCGGGGCGACCATCGCGATGGTGACCTGGGCCGGGGGCTTGATCAGCCCGAAGTGGATGTTGAGCCCGTGCCCGAAGAACAGCGCGTCGCCGTCTTTCAGGTTGGGTTCGATGTCGTTCTTGAAGATCTCGGCCTGGGCGGTGTCGGGCGCGAGCAGCATGATCACGTCGGCCCACTTGGCGACCTCGGCGGGGGTGTCGACCTCCAGGCCCTGCTCGGAGACCTTCGCCCGGGACTTCGACCCCTCCTTGAGGCCCACCTTCACCTGCACGCCGGAGTCACGCAGGCTCAGCGCGTGGGCGTGCCCCTGGCTGCCGTAGCCGATCACACCGACCTTGCGGCCCTGGATGATCGACAGATCCGCATCGTCGTCGTAGAACATCTCCAATGCCTCGGATGGCACGTTCCCTATCTCCTTCTCGTTCGCAACAGCTGAAATCTACTTGGTGCCCATGCCGCGCGGACCGCGCGACAACGCCACCACTCCGGACTGGACGATCTCGCGGACACCGAACGGCTCCAGCACCCGCAGCAGCGCCTCGATCTTGCCGCGGTTGCCGGTGGCCTCGATGGTCAGCGCCTCCGGTGAGACGTCGATCACCTTGGCGCGGAACAGGTTCACCGCTTCGATCACCTGGCTGCGGGTGCCGGCGTCGACCTGCACCTTGATCAGCGCCAGCTCGCGCGACACCGAATTGTCGTCGTCGAGCTCGACGATCTTGATGACGTTGATCAGCTTGTTGAGCTGCTTGGTCACCTGCTCGAGCGGGGTCTCCTCGGCGGAGACCACGATCGTCATCCGCGACATGTCCTTCTGCTCGGCCGGGCCGACGGCCAGCGACTCGATGTTGAACCCGCGCCGGGAGAACAGCGCCGCGATCCGGGCGAGCACGCCGGGTTTGTCTTCCACCAGCACCGACAACGTGTGTGAGGTGAGGTTCATCAGGCGTGGCCTTCGCTTTCGTCGTCGAACAGCGGCCGGATGCCGCGGGCCGCCTGGATCTCGTCGTTGCTGGTGCCGGCGGCCACCATCGGCCACACCTGGGCGTCGGCGCCGACGATGAAGTCGATCACCACCGGGCGGTCGTTGATCTCGCGCGCCCGGGCGATGACGTCCGCCACGTCTTCGGCACGCTCGCAACGGAATCCGACACAGCCCAGCGCCTCGGCCAGCTTGACGAAGTCCGGGATGCGATGCGAATGGGTGGCCAGGTCGGTCTGCGAGTACCGCTCCTCGTAGAAAAGGGTCTGCCACTGGCGCACCATGCCCAGGTTGCCGTTGTTGATCAGCGCCACCTTGATCGGCACGCCCTCGATCGCGCAGGTGGCCAGCTCCTGGTTGGTCATCTGGAAGCAGCCGTCGCCGTCGATCGCCCAGACCTCGGCGTCGGGGCGGGCGATCTTGGCGCCCATGGCCGCCGGGACGGCGAACCCCATGGTGCCCAGCCCCCCGGAGTTGAGCCAGGTGCGCGGCTTCTCATACGAGATGAACTGCGCCGCCCACATCTGGTGCTGGCCGACGCCGGCGACGTACACCGCGTCGGGACCGGCGATCTCGCCCAGCTTCTCGATCACGAGCTCCGGGCTCAGGCTGCCGTCGCTCTGCGGGCCG
Organism: Mycobacterium cajalii; assembly: GCF_045809005.2. Lineage (NCBI taxonomy): Bacteria > Bacillati > Actinomycetota > Actinomycetes > Mycobacteriales > Mycobacteriaceae > Mycobacterium > Mycobacterium cajalii. The sequence continues at coordinate 1,835,353 of NZ_CM141436.1, read as the reverse complement.
TAGCTCAGCGGGTAGGTCGACTTGACGTCGTCCAGATACGCCCACCAGTCGGTCATGTCGATCTTGCCGGCGACGCCGTGGTGGCGCAGCATCGCGATCAGCTCGGTGATGACCGCCTTGACGTCGCCGACGATCGGCACGTCGGCGTGGCGGTTCTTGCCGATCTCGGCCGGGTCGATGTCGGCGTGGATGACCTTGGCCTCCGGCGCGAAGGTGTCCAGCTTGCCGGTGACCCGGTCGTCGAACCGGGTGCCCAGCGCGATCAGCAGGTCGCTGCGCTGCAGCCCCGCCACCGCCGCGACCGTGCCGTGCATGCCCGGCATGCCCAGGTGCTGGCGGTGGCTGTCCGGGAACGCGCCGCGCGCCATCAGCGTGGTGACGACCGGGATGCCGGTCAGCTCCGCCAGCTCGCGCAGCTGCTCGGTCGCCTCGCCGCGGATGACGCCGCCGCCGACGTAGAGCACCGGCTTGCGGGCGGCCGCGATCAGCTTGGCGGCCTCGCGGATCTGCCGGTTGTGCGGTTTGGTGTTGGGCTTGTAGCCGGGCAGGTCCAGGCGCGGCGGCCAGCTGAACGTGCACTGGCCCTGCAGCACGTCCTTGGGGATGTCGACGAGCACCGCGCCGGGGCGCCCGGTGGCGGCGATGTGGAACGCCTCGGCGATCACCCGGGGAATGTCGTCGCCGGCGCGGACCAGGAAGTTGTGCTTGGTGATCGGCATCGTGATGCCCGAGATGTCGGCCTCCTGGAAGGCGTCGGTCCCGATCAGCGAGCGCCCGACCTGCCCGGTGATCGCGACCACGGGGATCGAGTCCATCTGCGCGTCGGCCAGCGGGGTCACCAGGTTGGTCGCGCCCGGGCCCGAGGTCGCCATGCACACCCCGACCTTGCCGGTGGCATGCGCGTAGCCGCTGGCGGCGTGCCCGGCGCCCTGCTCGTGGCGCACCAGCACGTGGCGCAGCTTCTTGGAGTCGAACAGCGGGTCGTAGACGGGAAGCACGGCGCCGCCGGGAATTCCGAAGATGACCTCGACGCCGAGTTCCTCCAGCGACCGGATCACCGACTGAGCGCCGGTGAGTTGCTGCGGCGCAACACCTTTCGATCCGACGGCGGGGGGCTTCGCGGCTGGCTTGACCGCGTCCGAGGCGATGTCGGCCGCGCTGGGTGGCTGCGGGGTGTGCGGCCTGGTGGGAGCGCTCACTGTCGTTTGGTCCTTATTCACTCTGGGGGTCTCGCTGTGGGGGTCTCGCTGTGGGCAAGAAAAAACCCCCGTCAGCTCAGCTGCTGCACGAGGGTTGCGCGTTGGTGCTGGATCGCTTCAAATGCCGAAAAGCTGGTCAGGCCCCAACGCGCCGACCGATTACTACGAGCATCCCGGGCTTTCCGGCGTTATCCATAACGTCCGACGGTAGCCTTCGCACTGCTCAGCCGTCAAATCCGGGGCCTTCACACCCGCAACGGGGCCGCCCGCACAGCCGCGGTGGGATGATGCGGGGGTGGCTACTGCATCGTCGTCCCAGACCCCCGTGGTGATCCGGATTTCGCCGATCGCGCACCTGGCCGTGGGATTCTTCGCCCTCGGGTTGCTGATCCCGGTGCTGGCCTGGCCGCCGTCGGCGCCGTTGCTGGCCATCCCGGTGCTGCTGTCGGCGCTGATCGTGCGGCTGCGGACCGTGGCCGACGACCGGGGCGTCACCGTCCGGACGCTGCTGGGCAGCCGGACGGTGCGATGGGAGGAGATCGACGGGCTGCGCTTCCACCGGGGGTCGTGGGCCCGCGCCCGCCTCGAGAGCGGCGCCGAACTGCGCCTGCCCGCGGTCGACTTCGCGACGCTGCCCAAACTGACCGAGGCCAGTTCCGGGCGGGTGCCCAACCCCTATCAGTAGGGGTTTCAGGCGATCGGGTTGACGCCGTTGAGCAGCACCCACACCCCAACGCCGGCGGCGATGCCGGCCAGCAGGGCGACGAACGAACCGATGAAGGGCCGATGCGCCCAGCCCCGTCCGGCGTCGAGGCCGTAGCGGCCCGGTCCGCACAGGATCACCGCCGCGGCCATCACGATCAGCGTGATCTGGTACTCGTGCCCGTCGGGCAGGAAGTAGGAGAGGGTGTGGGCATGCGGCCGCGCCGACACGGTGGCCAGCAGGCCGTTGATCAGGAAGGCGAGCGCGCCCGCCGCGGCGATCGGGGTGAACAACCCCAGCACCAGCAGCACCCCCGCGACGACCTCGCCGCCGGCGCTGACGTAGGCCAGGATGTCCGCGTGCTGGTAGCCGACATCGGACAGCGAGTTCCTGAACGCCGTGACGCCCGAGCCGCCCCACCAGCCGAACAGCTTCTGCAGTCCGTGGGCGCCCAGCACCACCCCGAGGCCGACGCGCAGGATCAGCAGGCCCAGGTGCTGGGTGCCGCGCCGGCCCACCGCGTGCTCGCGCTCGTCGTCCTCGTCGGCATCGATGTGGGCGGGTTCGACGGCGGCGGGCCGGGCCGGCGCCTGGGGCTGGACGTAGGGCAACGGCTCCTGGTTGTCGAGCAGGTTGTAGGCCGGGGCGCCGTGACCACCCGTCTGGTTGGGGTCGGCGTAGGGGATGACGGTGGTGGTTCCGAAGTCACCCGGATACCCGACCGGCGTCAGGTCGTCTTCGGGGTCGACCAAGCGTGCCGAGGCGGGGCGCCCCGGGGTCGGCTCCGGGGACTGGTCCGGCCGCTGCCACGGTGCGTCATGCGATTGACTGGTCACGCGTGTCAGGGTAAGGGCATTTATGCCTGAATTGGGGATTTGAGCGGCCCTTTCGCCAGGCAATCGGCGCTTTTACCGCCGAAACGGTCCGTGTCGGCCCCGAATCGCCCGATTTGTGCGCCCGCGGCGGCCGTCGGGCGCGGGCGTGTGGCGGCGGCCGCGGCCGGGTCCGTAGCCTGTCGGTCATGCGACTACGGCGTTCAGGACGCTGGGTTCGGGGCGGGCTCGCCGCGCTTTCCGCGGCGGTGCTGGTGTCGAGCGGCTGCGCACGGTTCAACGACGACCAGTCCCAGCCCTTCACCACCAACCCCGAACTCAAGCCCCAGCCCAGCTCCACGCCGCCCCCGCCGCCGCCGCTGCCGCCCACGCCGTTCCCCAAGGAGTGCCCGGCCCCGGGGGTGATGCAGGGCTGCCTGGGCAGCACCAGCGGCCTGATCATGGGCATGGACAGCAAGACCGCGTTGGTCGCCGAGCGCCTCACCGGCGCGGTCAAGGAGATCTCGGTCAGCGCCGAACCGAAGGTGAAGACGGTGATCCCGGTCGACCCGTCCGGGGACGGCGGCCTGATGGACATCGTGCTGTCGCCGACCTACAGCCAGGACCGCCTGATGTACGCCTACATCAGCACGCCCACCGACAACCGGGTGATCCGCATCGCCGACGGCGACATCCCCAAGGACATCCTGACCGGCATCCCCAAGGGCGCGATCGGGAACATGGGGGCGCTGGTCTTCACCAGCCCCACCACCCTGGTCGTGCTGACCGGCGACGCGGGCAACCCGGCGATGGCCGCCGACCCCAATTCGCTGGCCGGCAAGGTGCTGCGCATCGAGCAGCCGACCACCATCGGCCAGGCGCCGCCGACGACGGCGCTGTCGGGCATCGGCTCGGGCGGCGGCCTGTGCATCGACCCCGTCGACGGTTCGCTCTACGTCGCCGACCGCACCCCCACCGAGGACCGCCTGCAGCGCATCACCAAGACCTCGGAGGTCTCCACGGTGTGGACGTGGCCGGACAAGCCCGGGGTGGCCGGCTGCGCGGCGATGGACGGCACCGTGCTGATCAACCTGATCAACCCCAAGCTGACGGAGGCCGTCCGGCTCGACCCCAAGACGGGGGCGGTCACCGGCGAACCCGACGTGGTGCGCAAGGACACCCACGCCCACGCCTGGGCCCTGAAGATGTCACCCGACGGCAACGTGTGGGGCGCGACGGTCAACAGGACCGCCGGGGATGCCGAGAAGCTCGACGACGTCGTCTTCCCGCTGTTCCCGCAGGGCGGCGGCTTCCCGCGCAGCAACGACGACAAGACGTAGCGCGGTCACAGCCCGCCGAGTGTGAACCTGACGCCGTACCGGCGGGTCGCGTCGGTCGGTGCCCCGTCGAAAAGCCGGTGCGAGGTCTCCTGCCCGGGGGCGGCCTCGTCGAGGTCGGAGAGGTACAGCGGTTCCTCTCCGGTGTCGGGGGCCCAGGTCGCGACGGGCGCCAGCAAGCACATCAGGTGGTCGCCGACTTCCTGCCGGCCCACCGTCCTGCCGACGAACCAGGCGATCGCGACGTCGAGGATCGGCATCCCCTGAGGGCCGGCGCGCCACGCGCAGCGATCGAAAACGTTGAACTGCGAACGGGTTTGGTCGCCGAACAGTTCGGCGATCCCACGGTGCTGCCGCGACAGGACGTGCACGGCCAGGTGCTCCGAACGGCTCGCGGCTTCGAAGCCGTGGCTTTTCCTGGCGATGCCGACCAGGAATCCCGGCGGGTCGACGCTGGCCTGGTTGGCGAAGCTGACCAGACACCCCGAGGGCTGGCCGACGTCGTGGGTCGTCACCACGAACACCGGATAGTCCAGCATCGCCATGAGATCTTCGAACGATTCATCCACCACGTGAACATCATGGATCCGCGCGACGGGTGTTGGCCAGGCTTTTCCGGTGATCGTTCGCGCCACGGCGCCCGCCGGGCCGTTACCCCTGCCCGCAGGCGGCCAGGACGAGTTCGCGCACCCGCGCCGCGTCGGCCTGTCCGCGGGTGGCCTTCATGACCGCACCGACGATGGCGCCCGCCGCGGCCACCTTGCCACCGCGAATCTTCTCGGCCACATCGGGATTGGCGGCCAGAGCCTCGTCGACGGCGGCCTGCGTCACCGAGTCGTCGCGGACCAGCACCAGACCCCGGTCGGTCATCACCTGCTCGGGTTCGCCTTCGCCGGCCAGCACCCCCTCCACGACCTGGCGGGCCAGCTTGTTGGACAGCTTGCCCTCGTCGACCAGCGCCACCACGGCGGCGACCTGGGCCGGCGTGACGGCGAGCTCGTCGAGGGACACGCCGGCCTCGTTTGCCTTCTGCACCAGGAAGTTGCCCCACCACGCGCGCGCGGACTCGCTGGACGCGCCGTGCTCGACGGTCGCCATGACCAATTCGACGGCTCCGGCGTTGACGAGGTCGCGCATCACCTCGTCGGACACACCCCACTCCTGCTGAATCCGCTTGCGGCTCAACCACGGCAGCTCGGGAATGGTTTGCCGCAGCTGCTCGACCAGCTCACGGCTGGGCGCCACGGGCTCCAGATCGGGCTCGGGGAAATAGCGGTAGTCCTCGGCGGTCTCCTTGACGCGGCCCGGGCTGGTGTACCCCGCCTCGTGAAAGTGCCGGGTTTCCTGGGTGATTCGGCCGCCGGAGGTCAGAACCGCGCCCTGGCGCTGCATTTCGTAGCGCACGGCGACCTCGACGCTGCGCAGCGAGTTGACGTTCTTGGTTTCGGTGCGGGTGCCGAACTCGGCCGCCCCGGTCGGCTTCAGCGACACGTTGGCGTCGCAGCGCATCGAGCCCTGGTCCATCCGCACGTCGGAAACGTCCAACGCGCGCAACAGGTCTCGCAACGCCGTGACGTAAGCCCGGGCGATCTGGGGCGCCCGCGCCCCAGCCCCCACGATCGGCTTGGTGACGATCTCGATCAGCGGCACGCCGGCCCGGTTGTAGTCGATCAGCGACGTCGTCGCCCCGTGGATGCGCCCGGTCTCGCTGCCCAGGTGGGTCAGCTTTCCGGTGTCCTCCTCCATGTGCGCGCGCTCGATCTCCACCCGCCAGGTGGTGCCGTCTTCCAGCGGCGCTTCGAGGTAGCCGTTGACGGCGATCGGCTCGTCGTACTGCGAGATCTGGTAGTTCTTCGGCATGTCCGGGTAGAAGTAGTTCTTCCGGGCGAAGCGACACCAGGGCACGATGTCACAGTTCAGGGCCAGCCCGATCCGGATCGCCGATTCCACCGCGGCGCGGTTGAGCACCGGCAGCGAGCCGGGCAGGCCCAGGCAGACCGGGCACACCTGAGTGTTGGGTTCGGCGCCGAAGGCGGTGGCGCAGCCGCAGAACATCTTGGTCGCGGTGGACAGCTCGACGTGCACCTCGAGCCCGAGCACCGGGTCGAAGCGCGCGACGACGTCGTCGTAATCCAGCAGTTCGGCGCCGGCAGCAACGGTCATGCGTCGATCCTAGTGGCGCTGCGGGGCCACGCGCTCCGTCCCCCCGCCGGGGAACATGTCGGCCAGCGTGGCCGCCAACTCCAGGTAGCTGCGCCTGCTCTGCGCGCTGAGGCGGTCCAGCGCGATCGCTTTACCCTGCTGCACATGCCGGTCGAACGGCAGCACCACCACGGCGGCGACCCGGGCCGACAACTCGTCGAGTTCCTTGACCGCCGCGTCGTTCACCCTGGCGTTCGCGACGTGGTTGATCGCGAGCACGGTCGATTTCAGCAATCGCCGATATCCGTTGTTGCCCAACCAGTCCAGCGTGGTCTTCGTCTTGCGTATCGCATCGATGGACACCCCGGTCACCACCACCAGCGCCCGCGACTCGGGCAGCACGGCGTCCATCACCGGCGAATTGAGGGACTTGACGCAGTCCACCAGCACCACCGAATAGTGCTTGCGCAGGATCGAAAAGGCCGTGACGACGTCGGCGCGCCCGAGCCGCCAATCGGTGCGCGCGGGGTCCGGCGGGCCGAGTGCTTCCAGCCCCACACTGTTCATGTAGGTGTGGGCGCGGACGTCCGGATACCGGGTGACCGCGCTGCCGGAGAGCAGTTCCGCCATGCTCAGGGCGTTGCGGCGGCCGTGTCGCTCGGCGAGGTTGCCGGCGTCGAGGTCGACGGCGACGACGTGGTCGTCGCGCACGCGGGCGAAGGCGGAGCCGAGCGCCTCGACCACCGAGGTCTTGCCGACGCCGCCCTTGAGGTTGAGGACGGCGATGGCGAATGCGCCGCCGACCGGCGTCCGGATGCGTTCGCGCAGCCCGTCTTCGTACGCCGCGCGTTTGCCCCGCCCGAGGTCGATTCCGGTGACGCGCCGCACCAGGCGCCGCCAGCCGAACCCCGGTGGGGTCTCGGCGTCGCGTTCGTCGAGGACGTCGAGCGACGCCCCGCCCGCCACCCACTCGCGGCGGAACGCCGGCGCGGCCGGACGCGCCGGGGTCGGCACACCGGACGGTCGGGGCGCGCCGCGGGCCCCACGGTAGGGCTGCGGGACGGTCGCCGACGCCGGGGAGGGCGCGGCGCGCGGGCGGGGCGGGACCGACGGGCGGTGCGGCGGGACCGGTGGCCCCGCCCCACCGGCGGGCTGCTGAACGACTCCGCGAATCGAACCGCGGTTGCTCATAGCTCCGGTATAACCGCTCGCGGCCGATGGGGAAACCGCGACGGCACGCGCGAGCGGCGAGAACAGCCCGATCTCACGGCGAATTCAGGAGATCGTCAGGCCGGCGCCACCGGGCGTTTGCCGAACCGGGCGGCCTCAGCCGAAGAAGGCCGCCGCGTCGTCGTAGCGGCTGGCGGGCACGAGCTTGAGTTGGCGCACCGCGTCGGCCAGCGCCACCCGCCCGATGTCCTGCCCGCGCAGCGACACCATCTGGCCGTACTCGCCCGCGTGCGCGGCGTCGGCGGCGTTGACACCGAACCGGGTGGCCAGCACCCGGTCGTAGGCCGTCGGGGTGCCGCCCCGCTGCACGTGGCCCAGCACCGTCACCCGGACGTCCTTGTTGATCCGCTTCTCCACCTCGACGGCCAGCTGCGCGGCCACACCGGTGAAACGCTCGTGCCCGAATTCGTCGATCCCGCCCTCCCGCAACGCGATCGAACCGGCGACCGGCTTGGCGCCTTCGGCCACCACGCAGATGAAGTGCGAATCCCCGCGCTGGAAGCGGCGTTTGACCAGCCGGCACACCTCCTCGATGTCGAAGGGCTGCTCGGGGATCAGCGTCATGTGCGCGCCGGACGCCAGCCCGGCGTTCAGCGCGATCCAGCCCGCGTGCCTGCCCATCACCTCGACCAGCATCACCCGCTGGTGGGATTCGGCGGTGCTGTGCAGGCGGTCGATGGCCTCGGTGGCCACGGTCAGGGCGGTGTCGTGCCCGAAAGTGACGTCGGTGCAGTCGATGTCGTTGTCGATGGTCTTGGGCACACCGACCACGGGGACGTTCTCCTCCGACAGCCAGTGCGCGGCCGTCAGGGTGCCCTCGCCGCCGATGGGGATCAGCACGTCGATGCCGTTGTCGTCGAGGGTCTGTTTGATCTGGTCCAGTCCCGCCCGCAGCTTGTCGGGGTGCACGCGGGCGGTGCCCAGTATCGTCCCGCCCTTGGCCAGCAGCCGGTCGTTGCGGTCGTCGTTCTGCAGCTGGATGCGCCGGTTCTCCAGCAGGCCGCGCCACCCGTCCTGGAACCCGACCACCGAGGAGCCGTACCGGGCGTCGCAGGTGCGCACCACCGCCCGGATGACGGCGTTGAGCCCGGGGCAGTCGCCACCGCCGGTGAGAACTCCGATCCGCATGCCCTCATCTTGCCCGGTGACGGGCGGGCGGCGCGAGCGCTTAGATGGCGGGCGGCAGCGGGCCGCGGGCGGCCTCGTAGGCGGCGCCCACCCGGTACAGGCGGTCGTCGGCCAGGGCGGGTGCCATGATCTGCAGGCCGACCGGCAGGCCGTCGTCGGGCGACAGCCCCGAGGGCACCGACATGCCGCAGTGCCCGGCCAGGTTCAGCGGCAGCGTGCACAGGTCGAACAGGTACATCGCCAGCGGGTCGTCGACCTTCTCGCCGAGCGGGAAGGCGGTGGTCGGCGTGGCCGGAGACACCACGACGTCGACGGATTCGTAGGCCGCATCCAGGTCGCGGGCGATCAGCGTGCGCACCTTCTGCGCCTGGTTGTAGTAGGCGTCGTAATACCCGGCCGACAGCGCGTAGGTGCCGATCATGATGCGCCGCTTGACCTCCGGGCCGAAACCGGCGGCGCGGGTCAGCGCCATCACCTCCTCGGCGCTGTGGCTGCCGTCGTCGCCAACCCGCAGGCCGTAGCGCATCGCGTCGAAGCGCGCCAGGTTGCTCGACACCTCCGACGGCAGGATCAGGTAGTAGGCGGCCAGGGCGTAGTCGAAGTGGGGGCAGTCGACCTCGCTCACCTCGGCGCCCAGCTCCGTCAGCTGGTCGACGGCGGCCTGGAACGACGCGAGCACCCCCGGCTGGTAGCCCTCGCCGCGCAGTTGCCTGACCACCCCGACGCGCACGCCCCGCAGGTCGCCCGCCGCGCCGGCCCTGGCGGCGCCGACGACGTCGGGGATCTCGGCGGCCACGGAGGTGGAGTCGCGGCTGTCGTGCCCGGCGATGACCTGGTGCAGCAGCGCGGTGTCGAGCACGGTGCGCGCGCAGGGGCCGCCCTGGTCCAGCGACGACGCGCAGGCCACCAGCCCGTAGCGGGACACCGTGCCGTAGGTGGGCTTGACGCCGACGGTCGCGGTCAGCGCGGCGGGCTGGCGGATGGAGCCGCCGGTGTCCGAGCCGATGGCCAGCGGCGCCTGTAAGGCGGCCAGGGCCGCCGCGCTGCCGCCGCCGGAGCCGCCCGGCACCCGCTCGACGTTCCACGGGTTGCGGGTGGGGCCGTAGGCGGAGTTCTCGGTCGAGGAGCCCATCGCGAACTCGTCCATGTTGGTCTTGCCCAGGATCGGGATGCCGGCCGCGCGCAGCCGCAGCGTGACGGTGGCGTCGTAGGGGGAACGCCAGCCTTCCAGGATCTTGGAGCCGCAGGTGGTGGGCATGTCGACCGCGGTGAACACGTCCTTGAGCGCCAGCGGGACACCGGCCAGCGCCGAGGGCAGCCGCTCGCCGGCGGCCACCGCGTCGGCAATCTGCATGTCGACGGCCGCCGCCGCCGACAGCGCCTCGTCGGCCGCCACGTGCAGGAAGGCGTGGTACCGGTCGTCGGTGGCCGCGATCTGGTCCAGGCACGCCTGCGTCACCTCGGCCGACGTCAGCTCCCTGGCGGCGATCTTGGCGGCCAGCGTGGCGGCGTCCAGACGGATGATCTCGCTCACTCGGCGTCCCCGAGAATCTGCGGGACGGCGAAGCGGCCGTCGACGGCCTCGGGCGCCGAGGCGAGCGCCTCCTGCTGGGTCAGGCAGGGCGCCTTCTCGTCCGGGCGCATCACGTTGACGTCCTTGAGCGGGTTGTCGGTCGCCTCCACGCCGCTGACGTCGACCGCCTGGACCTGGCTGACGTGGTTGAGGATGGCGTCGAGTTGGCCGGCGAAGCTATCCAGCTCGGTATCGGTCAGCGCCAGCCGGGACAGCCGGGCCAGGTGCGCGACCTCGTCGCGAGAGATCTGGGACACGAGCGAAAAGCCTAGCCCGGCGACGATGCGGCGCCGCAGGCGCCGCTGAGGAGCCGGGCCATCAGACCTAGCCCGGCGACGATGCGGCGCCGCAGGCGCCGCTGAGGAGCCGGGCCATCAGACCTAGCCCGGCGACGATGCGGCGCCGCAGGCGCCGCTGAGGAGCCGGGCCATCAGACCCAGCCGGGCTCCGGCCGCGAGCGTGTAGCCGGCCGATCCGGGACGGCCGAAACGCTCCCGACACATCCCTGTGCGACAGTGTTGGCCGTGCCGTCGTATCTGTTGCGCATCGAGCTGGCCGACCGCCCGGGCAGCCTCGGGTCGCTGGCCGTGGCGCTCGGTTCGGTGGGCGCCGACATCCTGTCGCTCGACGTGGTCGAGCGCGCCGCCGGTTATGCGATCGACGACCTGGTCATTGAACTGCCGGCCGGGGCGATGCCCGACACGTTGATCACGGCCGCCGAGTCGCTGTCCGGTGTCCGGGTGGACAGCGTCCGCCCGCACACCGGGCGGCTGGAGGCGCACCGGGAGCTCGAACTTCTCGACCGTGTCGCGGCGGCGGCCGGCAAGGGCTCCAAGCTGCAGGTGCTGGCGAACGAGGCGCCCAGGGTGCTGCGGGTGAGCTGGTGCACGGTCCTGCACAGCGCGCAGGGCAAGGTGCACCGCCTGGCCGGCAGCTCGGGCGCTCCGGAGACCAAGGCCGATTCGGCCCCCTGGCTGCCGATCGAGCAGGCGGTCACGCTGGACAACACCGGGGACTGGGTGCCGCAGGCGTGGCGCGACATGGACACCACGATGGTCGCGGCGCCGCTGGGCGACCCGCACACCGCGGTGGTGCTGGGCCGCCCCGGCCCCGACTTCCGCCCGTCGGAGGTGGCCCGGCTGGGCTACCTCGCGGGGATCGTGGCCACCATGCTGCGCTGAGCCCGGTTATGCGGGCACGCGGTTCACCAGGCTGTCGTAGATGGCGATGATCTTCTCGGTCTGCAGCGACTGACGGCCGGTGTCGCGGTGGGCGGTGACGATGCCGGTCATCTCCCCCAGCTTGTCGCGGTCCTCGACGAGCACCCGGATCGCCGCCGACAGCGCGGCCGGGGACGGGTCGACGGCCAGAATCCCGCCGCCGTCGGGGACCGTTTCACCCAGCGCGGGGTCGCAGTAGATCACCGGCAGCGACATGGCGACCGCTTCCAGCAGCACCACCCCCTGGGTGTCGAAGTCGTAGGAGGTGAACAGCAGCGCATCGCCCGACCTCATCGCCACCAGGCACTCTTCGCGACCCACCCGGCCGTGCAGGCGGATGCGTCCGGACAGCCCGGCAGCGTCGACGGTCTTGCGCATCGCCGCCTCGAGGTGACCCTCACCGTAGATGTCGAGCGTGCAGCCCTCGACCCGGGCGACGGCCTCGATCGCCTCGAGCGCCCGTTTCTCCGACGACAGCCGGCCGCACCACACGAGGCGCAGCGGCTCGCCGGCCGACGGGCCCGCGACCCGCGCCGCCCGGGCGCGGTCGACGATCTCGTCGTCGACGCCGTTGGAGATGACCGAGATCGGCCGGCTGACCCCCCGCCTCGCCAGGGACTGCGCGAAATGCCGGGTCGGTGTGATCTCGTGGTCCACGGCTTGCGCGTGCGCCACCATGAAGCGCCACGCCAGCCGCGACGCCGCGCTCTCCTTGCGGGGGGTCAGGCGGAAGTCGCGGGACAGGTGCCGCTTCTGCATCTGGCTGATCAGGATCGCCAGGAACAGCGGCGCCGGGGTGGCTTGCTCGAAGTAGACGTCGAAGCGCGTGTGCTTGGTCTGGACGACCGGGATGGCCTGCCGGCGCGCGGCTTCGGCGCCCGCGATCGCCACCCCCAGATCACCCTGGGTGTGCACGACGTCGACGGGCCCGCGGGTGCGGAACGCCTCGTCGATGATCGCGGCGTTCGCCTTCGAGGGCCAGACGAAGACGAAGTCCTCGTGCCTGCCCAGGCGGCGGATCAGCGGATCGAGGACCGGCACCGCGCGCAGTTCGACCACCCCCGGATCGGGGTCGACCGCATGGGGCAGCGGCGCGGTGAAGACCGTGACCCGGTGCCCGCACTGCTCGAGCGCGCGGCGCTGGGTGGCCACCGATACCTGTGTCCCGCCGAGGCTGTCGGGGTGGAGATCGGTGAAAAGCGCAACGTGCATCGGAGAACCCCTCGAAAGGATCGGGTGAGCGCCGTTCATCGGCATCGGTCAACGAGCTACGAGCGTCCCGTCCGCCCTACCGCGCGGGACGGTCATGTAGTCGCCCGTCATCCTACTGAGGTTCGGTGCCGCCGATTCGGCGCCGCGCTAGCCCTCGCCTCCCGCGGCGGCCCGGGCCGCCGGCGAGTGCTCCAGATACTCCATCGCCATCTGCGTGGACGCCTCGGTGCTCGGGTGGTGGCTGGGCCTCAGGTACCGCAGCGGCACGGTCACGGTGAGCTTCCACGGCCCCGGCACCCGGTATTGGCGCGCGGCGCGCAGCCAGTCGCGCCAGCGCGGCTTGGCATCGGTGGTGGGGTCGTTGGCCATCAGGTAGCGCACCCCGGCCAGCCACCAGAACACGAACTGCGGCATGGTCAGCAGCATCGACAACGCGCGCAGCGGGTAGCTGCCGCACACGTTCTGGTAGACGTCGTAGACCAGGGAGCGGTGCTCGATCTCCTCGGCCCCGTGCCAGCGCAGCAGGTCCAGCATCGTCGGGTCGGTGCCGGCATAGTCGAGGCCGCGGTTCTGGATGACCCACTGCCCGAGCACCGCGGTGAAGTGCTCGAGCGCGGCGACGTCGGCCAGCCGCCGGTACAGCCACCAGCGCTGCAACGCCTTGGGCCACTTCTCGTGCTGGTCGCCGAGGGCCGACAGCCACTTCTGCAGCTTGTCGGTGTAGGGCGCGGTGTCGATCCCCTGGTCGGCCAGGTGGTCGAGCACCATCTGGTGCGCCCAGGCGTGCCAGGCCTCCTGCTGAATGAACGGCTTGATCGCGGCCCGCAGTTCGGGGTCGTCGACCATTGGCTCGGCCTCGTTGACGACCTGGATGAACCAGCGCTCGCCGGCCGGCAACAGCAGGTGCAGCACGTTCATCACGTGCGTGGAGAACGGGTCGTCGGGCACCCAGTGCAGCGGGGTGTCCGCCCAGTCGAACCGAACCTTGCGGCGGTACGCCGGGTATCCGTCGTGCTGAACCTCGACAGCGGTCATCGGTGTCCCCCAATCCAACAGCCCACCAATTGGCGTGTGAGTACCCTCACACGCGGGCGCGCAACCGGCCGCGGGGAACTATTCGGGGGTTTCCCCGTCCGGGGGCCCCTGCTCGAGCAACCGGCGGAAGCCGTCCTCGTCGAGGATCGGGACCCCCAGCTCGACGGCCTTGTCGTATTTGGAACCGGGCGAGTCGCCGGCGACGACGAAATCGGTCTTCTTCGACACCGAACCGGCGGCCTTGCCGCCGCGCGCCACGATCGCCTCCTTGGCCTCGTCGCGGGAGAAGGCGGTCAGCGAGCCGGTGACCACGATCGTCAGGCCCTCGCAGGTGCGCGGCACGCTCGTGTCGCGCTCGTCGGCCATGCGCACGCCCGCGGCCCGCCACTTCTGCACGATCGTGCGGTGCCAGTCCACGGTGAACCACTCGGTGACCGCCGCGGCGATCGTGGGGCCCACGCCCTCGACCGCGGCCAGCTGCTCGGTGGACGCCGACTCGACCGCCTGCAGGTCGCCGAACTCGGTGGCCAGGGCGCGGGCGGCCGTGGGCCCCACGTGCCGGATCGACAGCGCCACCAGCACCCGCCACAGCGGCGCGGCCTTGGCCTCCCCGAGGTTGGCCAGCAGCCGCGCGCCGTTGGCCGACAGCGTTGCGGCCTTCGTCCGGAACAGCTCGGTGCGCAGCAGGTCGGCCTCGGTCAGGGTGAACAGGTCGCCCTCGTCGGCGATCACCCCGGCCTTCAGCAGCGCGGCGGCCGCCTCGTAGCCCAGTCCCTCGATGTCGAGGGCGCCGCGGCCGGCGACGTGGAACACCCGCTCCCGCAGCTGCGCCGGGCAGGACCGGGCATTGGGGCAGCGGATGTCGGCGTCGCCCTCCTTCTCGGGGGCCAGCTCGGTGCCGCACTCGGGGCAGTGGGTGGGCATGACGAACTCGCGTTCGGAGCCGTCGCGCAGGTCGACGACCGGGCCGAGCACCTCCGGGATCACGTCGCCGGCCTTGCGGATCACCACGGTGTCGCCGATCAGCACGCCCTTGCGCCTGACCTCGGCGGCGTTGTGCAGGGTCGCCAGCCCCACCGTCGACCCCGCGACCTTGACCGGTGTCATGAAGGCGAACGGCGTCACCCGCCCGGTCCGGCCGACGTTGACGCGGATGTCCAGAAGCTTGGTCTGCACCTCCTGCGGCGGGTACTTATAGGCGATCGCCCAGCGCGGCGCCCGGGACGTGGAGCCCAGCCTGCGCTGCAGCGCCACGTCGTCGAGCTTGACGACGACGCCGTCGATCTCGTGGTCGACGTCGTGGCGGTGCTCGCCCCAGTAGCGGATCCGCTCGTGCACGCCGGCGACGCCGTCCACCCGGGTGGTGTGGTCGGAGACGGGCAGGCCCCAGGCGCCCAGCGCCAGGTACGCGTCGTGCAGGGTCGCGGGCCGGAAGCCCTCGGTGTGCCCGACGCCGTGGCAGATCATCCGGAGCCTGCGGCGGGCGGTGACCGCGGGGTCCTTCTGCCGCAGCGAGCCCGCGGCGCTGTTGCGCGGGTTGGCGAACGGCGTCTTGCCCTCCTCGACGAGGCTGGCGTTGAGGGCCTCGAAGTCGGCGAGCCGGAAGAACACCTCACCGCGCACCTCGAGCACCTCGGGTACCGGGTGATTCGGGCCGGCCCTGAGCCGTTCGGGGACGTCGTCGATGGTGCGCGCGTTGAGCGTGACGTCCTCGCCGACCCGCCCGTCACCGCGGGTCGCCGCCCGCACCAGCCGGCCCTCGCGGTAGACCAGCGACAGCGCCACCCCGTCGATCTTGAGCTCGCACAGGAAGTCCACGTCGGTGCCGGCCTCGGCGTGGATGCGGGCGGCCCACGCGTCGAACTCGTCGGTGCTGAACACGTTGTCCAGGCTGAGCATGCGCTCCAGGTGCTCGGCGGAGGCGAAGTCGGTGGCGAAGCCGGCGCCGCCGACCAGCTGGGTGGGCGAATCGGGGGTGCGCAGCTCGGGATACCGCTCCTCGAGCGAAGTGAGCCGCAGCAGCAGCTGGTCGAACTCCGCGTCGGAGATGACTGGGGCGTCGCGCACGTAGTAGCGGAACTGGTGTTCGCGCACCTCGTCGGCCAGTTCGCGCCATTGCCGCCGGACCTCGGGCGGGGCGGGGCCGGCTTCTGCTGAACTCACCTTGGCAGGCTAACGGAGCGCACCGACGCGGCAGCGGCGCGCCGGTCGGCTCGCGGGGTGCGCGTCAGATCAGACGATGTAGGTAGATGCTACTGATCTTGATTGTGCGCCGGTTAGGCGACCGCGACGTCGGGCAAACCTTGGCGCCACGACCGACGTGATACACGATAGACGGTCTCAGGCTCCGATCCTCGGCGGACCCGCTCTTGCCGGCGCACAACTCCACGTTCCGATCCTCGGCGCCGAGCAAAGCCCGACGCCGCCCGTCAACGGCCTACCGTTCACGCTGCTGGCGATCACGTTCCGATCCTCGGCGCCGAGCAAAGCCCGACGCCGCCGACTGTGTGAAAGTCGCACCATTGCTCTGGGTTGACGTTCCGATCCTCGGCGCCGAGCAAAGCCCGACGCCGCCTACAGTCTTAGTCCCAGCTTCGATGCGGTCTGCGATGTTCCGATCCGCGGCGCCGAGCAAAGCCCGACGCCGCCAGGATCGGCCGACCATTTATCAGCGTCGATCCCCAGTTCCGATCCTCGGCGCCGAGCAAAGCCCGACGCCGCCCAACGTCTGCAGTTCCGAGGACAGGCTGGTGCCCAGGTTCCGATCCTCGGCGCCGAGCAAAGCCCGACGCCGCCGAGGCAGCGCGCCTACCGCGAGGCGAACAAGGAGTTCCGATCCTCGGCGCCGAGCAAAGCCCGACGCCGCGACAGCCTCGGATACGACCACCACGTCGTTTTCCTGTTCCGATCCTCGGCGCCGAGCAAAGCCCGACGCCGCCCCTCCAAATCTCGAATTGTCATTGTTTCCCCGATGTTCCGATCCTCGGCGCCGAGCAAAGCCCGACGCCGCGAACACTCGTGCCTCACCAAGCACGTGTGCATAACCGTTCCGATTCTCGGCGCCGAGCAAAGCCCGACGCCGCCAGGCCCCAAGCGCGGCAACGGCACCAAACGGGGTACACGTTCCGATCCTCGGCGCCGAGCAAAGCCCGACGCCGCGCCGGTCGTCAAGGACGCCAACGGCTACGCGGTGGCGTTCCGATCCTCGGCGCCGAGCAAAGCCCGACGCCGCCGACGCCGCGGCCATCGCCCACGACCGCGAGGTAAACGTTCCGATCCTCGGCGCCGAGCAAAGCCCGACGCCGCCTGACCGGGTTGGGTCCTCCGGTCGTGCTGATCAGGTTCCGATCCTCGGCGCCGAGCAAAGCCCGACGCCGCTCACCTGGTTGGCCAGCAGCGGTCCGAACTTGACGTTCCGATCCTCGGCGCCGAGCAAAGCCCGACGCCGCAGCCGGACTTCGTTGACGTCCCGATTCCGACTCTTGTTCCGATCCTCGGCGCCGAGCAAAGCCCGACGCCGCCCCTACGCGATACTCGTCGCTCCGGAGGAGGGTGAGTTCCGATCCTCGGCGCCGAGCAAAGCCCGACGCCGCAGCCCGCCGGGTAGGCGCCGCCGTAGCCACCACTGTTCCGATCCTCGGCGCCGAGCAAAGCCCGACGCCGCAAGGGAACACCGTGACCAACCAGCCCGCCTACAACGTTCCGATCCTCGGCGCCGAGCAAAGCCCGACGCCGCCTCGGACCGCGGCCGTCTTCGACGATCGCGTTCTGGTTCCGATCCTCGGCGCCGAGCAAAGCCCGACGCCGCCCCAATCTGACCCAGCCTACCTACGTGGTGACGGTGTTCCGATCCTCGGCGCCGAGCAAAGCCCGACGCCGCCTGCATCCCGGGGATGTGCTTGAGGATTCCCCCGACGTTCCGATCCTCGGCGCCGAGCAAAGCCCGACGCCGCCACTCAGGGATGCCACAATGGGCTCCTTCCTTTCGGGTTCCGATCCTCGGCGCCGAGCAAAGCCCGACGCCGCCGCGGAGCCATTCCCGCACGTCCATCGCGTGATACGTTCCGATCCTCGGCGCCGAGCAAAGCCCGACGCCGCCGCCACCGGAGGCCAGCCACGTCTCGATTCCCGTGGCGTTCCGATCCTCGGCGCCGAGCAAAGCCCGACGCCGCCACAGTGGTGCGAACTCCACGGCGTAGACGTCAGCGTTCCGATCCTCGGCGCCGAGCAAAGCCCGACGCCGCCCACCGCGCGCCGGAAACAGCCACCGCCGCGTCAGGTTCCGATCCTCGGCGCCGAGCAAAGCCCGACGCCGCCCGGCCAATTCCAGATCGGCCAGAAATGCTCCTGCTGTCCGTTGTCATTTGATCTGAGGCACCCATGGCCGCTTGACCTGCGGTGCCTCAGATCAAGTGACAACCGGCAACGGATGGTTTGCCATTTAATCTGGGGTAAGTCGACTTTCGTGGCAGCAAGGGAGCTTGGTGGGGTATCAGTTGTCTCTGGAGAGGGGTCGCCTGTGGGGCAGGTGCGGGAGGATTCGGACGCGCCTGTCCAGCGCGCGGCCGGGGTTTGTCAGCCATCAGCGGACACTGCTTGGTTCCGGCTGGGGCCTGAAGCGGCCGCCAGAAACCCCGGCCCGCGCTCGCGCCGTCGACACAGTCCACGTCAGCCTCGCTCACCGGTTCCCGAAACGCCCTGACCATGCATGGTCAATCCACCAGTGGATCTACGATCAGCAACTCAGTGCGGCCCGCCGGCCGCGATGGCGGTGCCGCACGTTGGGCCACCAGCTGGCTTCGCGCAGCAGTGTGGCGATGGCGGGGACGGTAAGGGTGCGCACCAGGAAGGTGTCGAGGAGTAGTCCGCAGCCGATGATGAGCCCGGCCTGGATCATGATGGCTATCGAGCCGGTGGTGAGGCCGAACATGCTGGCGGCGAAGATCAGGCCGGCTGAGGTGATGACGGAGCCGGTGTTGGCGACGGTGCGTAGTACGCCGACGCGGATATTGCGTCCGGATTCTTCGCGCAGCCGTGAGACGAGCAGCATGTTGTAGTCGGCGCCGACTGCTACCAGGATGATGAACGCCAACAGCGGTACCGGCCAGGCGATTTCGTATCCGAGGCCCCATTGGAATATCAGAACGCCGATGCCTAGTGAGGCCAAGTAGTTCAACACGACGGTGCCCAGCAGGTACAACGGGGCCACTATGGCGCGCAGCAACATCACCAGGATGAGCCCGACAATGAGCAGGGTGGCGATGGCCAGTTGGGCGAAGTCCGCCCGCAGCAATCGCTGGATGTCGGAGTTGACGGCGGGGAACCCGGCAACCGAGACGGTGGCGTCGGCCAGTGAGGTGTTGGGGCGCGCCGCGTTGGCAACGTCGACGATCTCGTGTGCCAGGCGGATTGCTGCGCCACTGTAGGGGTCGGGGGTCGATTCGATGGCAAAGCGTGCGGTTTTGCCGTCGGCTGACAGGAATTGTTTCGCTACATCGGCGAATCGGCGGTTCTCAAAGACATTGGCGGGCAGGTAGAAGCCGCTGGCGGAGTCCGAGGAGGCGCTGGCGCGAGCGGAGTTCTGCAGTTGGGTGGCGATCTGGTTCATCCCGGACAGCAGTTCGATGTTGCTGTCGACCAGCGTGTGCACGCCGGTCGCCAGTGCTTGGGCGCCCGCGGCGAGTTGGCTGATGCCGTCTTGGAGTCGACTGATGTTGCCGGCCAGGTCGGCGGGATCACCGAGGGCTCCGAAGGCCTTGTCCAAGGCGGTGACCGCGGTTTGGACATTGGCGAGGGTGCCGGCCACGGTGGCATTAGTGTCGGGGTTGTAGTGGTCGCCGAGGTCGGCGACCTCGGTGAAGAATCCGCTGTCGCGCAAGCTCACCAGAATCTGAACTTGATCGCGGATTTGGGCGCACTGCGGTGTGGTGGCGCACCACGGGGAGGTGTTGAGGGCGCCGACGAGGGGGTCGAGGATGGCGATGGCGTTTTGGGCTTGTTCGGCCAGGGGCCGCAGCCCGGGGCCGGATTGGATGGCTTGGTCGACGGCCGGGGCGGTGGCTGAAAGCTGTTGCAGCAAAGGCTGGAACCGCTGAACCTGAGTGCCGGCGGACTGAGCTTGAGCCAGTATCCCGGTCAGTGGTGTCAAAGCGCTGCGCAGGGTGGTGTCAAGCTGAGCGAGCCCGCCGGCGAGTTGGTCGGCGCCGTCGGTGAGCCTGGCGAGATCGTCCTTGCGTTCGTTGCCGTCGGCGACGGCGCCAGCCAACTTGTCGCCGATCTGGCCGTTCTGCCACGAGAGTTGGGCCTGCTCGAGGCGCTCTCCGGTGGGCCGGGTGACCCCGGAAACTTTTTTGACGCCGGGAATCTGGGAGATGCGGGAGGCCATTTCGTCGAGGTCGGCCAGCCCCTTACCGGTGCGCATGTCGGTGGGGCTTTCCACGACCAGGAATTCGGGGATGACGATATCTTTGCCGAAGTGGCGGTCCAGCAGCTGGTAGCCCTGGTTGCTGGCGGTGCTGGTGGGCTGGCCTTTGCGGTCGTCGTAGCTGATTTTCATCGTCGCCGCGACTCCTGCCAGAGCCAGCAGGATGACCAGGCTGGTGATCAGCAACCGGCCGGGGCGCCGGACCACCGCGACGGCGACGCTGTTCCAGTACCGGCGGGTGCGATCGGATTTTGGTTCGCCGATACCGCGTTTGGCGGCCAGCGCCAGCACCGGCGGCAGCAGCGTGACCGTGGCTGCGAATCCGACGAGCACCGCGACCGCGCACGCCGGGCCGAGCGCGGCGAACACACTCAGGCGGGCGAAGACCATCGCCAAAAACGCGAACGCGACGGTGGCCGCCGAGGCCAGGATCACCCGGCCGATGCTGGCTGTAGCGTGGATAACGGCCTGATCGGCGGGCACCTGCGCGCGGCGCTGCTCGTGATAGCGGCTGATCAAAAACACCGTGTAATCGGTGCCCGCGCCCAGCAGGATCGCGGTCATAAACGCCACGGTGAACTGCGACACAGGCATACCCATCTCGCCCAGTGCGGACAGCGCACCGCGCCCGACGGCCAGGCTCACCCCGATCACCAGCAGCGGCAGCAGCGCGGTGAACACCGACCGGTACACGATCAGCAGGATCAGCGCGATCAGACCTGCAGTCGCGATCGAAATCAGCAGCAGGTCGTGCTCGGCAGAAGCGATCATGTCACTGAACGTCGCCGGCGGCCCCGTCACATACGCCGTGGTCGACGTGCCGGCGAACACCCCAGCGGCGATGTCGCGCACCGCCTGCACGGAGGCGGCCGCGGTGGGATCACCCAGCGTGCCGGCCACGCCCACCGGCAGATACCAAGCCTGGTGGTCGTGGCTGACCGCGTGGGCCGCGGTGACCGGGTCGGCCAGCAGGTCTTCAACCAGCAAGACGTGATCGGTGTCGGCGCGCAGCCGCGCCACCAGCTGGTCGTAGTGCTGCCGCGCCGCGGGGGTCAACCCGGCGGGGTCTTCCATCGCGACGAACACCATCGTTTTGGAACCCTGTTCGCCGAACGCCGCGCTCATGCGGTCCACCGTTTGAAACGACGGCACATCGCGCGGGAGCAGGTTCACCGACTGCTGCCGCACCACCGTCTCCAACTGGGGAAACAACAGCGCCAGCACCACCGCAACGCCGACCCATGCCCCCATCACCAGCGCCTTGTGCCGCACCGTGAACCCAGCCAGCGCCGCCAACCGCGCGCTGTACTCGCTGGAATCGGCCGTAGGGGTCGAACGACCATTGCGCTTCAGCAGTGTCGCCGTGGTACCCGAGAAGTCCCGATCGCCGTCGGCCACCACACCTCCATCAAACGAAACTATCGATATCGCTACGCTACTCGCAGTACCACATCGGTCGATACATGCGCTATTCAGCGGCGCACGCGCGACGCAGCGCGGAATAGACCATTAACGACGTGCGGCGAGATCTACCTCGGCGTCGTCGGCCTCGGGGATGTCATAGCGGACCACCCGGACCCGCCCATGCGGCAGGCACGCCATGTAGCCGTGGTGCCTGCCGTACAACTCCCAGGCGGTGACCTGCGGGTGGGCGTCAACATCGATGCGGTGTCCGCTGGAAAATCCAAGGTGCAGCCCACCACCATCGCCGCACCATGCCTGCGTACACACCGCGCCGGCGAGATCCAGCAGTGGGCGCTCATGAGTCGCGACCCGGCCGGGATCGATGAACACTGCCTCGACCGGAAAGTCACCGACGGCGGGCAGCGTAAGCCGCAGCGGGCGGTAAATGACCACCTCATTGCAGTCATCGAAGTCCAACACCAGCCCATCACGCAGCGACACGCGTTGCACAACGCACGCTTGAATCCATTGGGGGTACATGGCGCCTCCGTCGGCACATCCTCGGGTGATGCACAAATAGTACTACTAGTAGCGCTCCGCTACTAGTAGTAGCGGTAACTGCGAGCCACGGAGGCCGAACGGACACTACGGCGCTCCCACTACGAACCGTTTCGCTGCGCTACCGTTAGTGCCATAACCGTCGGCCTAAGCGCGCAACGCCGGCCAAAAACGCAGAAGCAGCGAGGTGAGCCAGGGTGAGCAGCCGGCTGGAGTTCGGCCACGACGACGGCAACGACGATGACAACATCGACCCCCGCCGGATCCGATCCCGCAATCGCCTACTGGACGCAGCGGCCGCACTGCTCACCAGCGGCGGCATTGAGGCCGTCACCATCGATGCGGTCACCAAAGCCTCCAAGGTGGCTCGCACCACCCTCTACCGCCATTTCAACAACTCGTCGCAGTTGCTCGCAGCGACCTTCGAGCGGCTGCTACCTCAAGTCACCCCGCCCGCACCGGCCAGTGGAACGCTGCGCGAACGGCTCATCGAACTGCTCACCCGCCAGGCCGCCTTATTCGCCGACGCTCCGCTGCACGTCACCGCGCTGGCCTGGCTCGCCCTGGGCCCCACCGCAACCACCGATCACACCAGCGGTGAGCACGCCCCCAGGGCGCTACGCGCACGAGTCATTGACCAATACCGACAACCCTTCGACGCCATCCTGCAAAGCACCGAAGCCCGCGCCGAACTCGGCGACTTCGACGTCGAACTCGTACTGTGCCAACTCATCGGGCCATTCGCCTTCGCGCGAATGACCGGCCTGCGCACCATGGCTGCCCACGACTGCACACGCATCGTCGACGACTTCCTCGCCGCCCACCGTCACAACGACAGCGAACCCGCAACCACACAGGCCGGCGATATTTTCACCGCAGGTCAGGCAGCAAATAGTGCCTCAGGTCAAACGAGAACGGACACCCGCGCTGGCCGTGGCTGACGCGCGGGGACTGTCGCGGTAACGGTGTAAGTGGGCCTGACGGCCCCCGGTGTGTCGGGGGCGGAAAGGTCGCTAGAATGACCGAGACTGTCGTGGCTGTGGAGCCATCGCAGAACAGTGAAGAACAGGCCGCTACCGCGGCGATCGAAGCCCCCCAAAATCGTGAGGTCGACGAGCTGGAAGTCGCCCGCGAACTGGTGCGCCAGGCCCGAGATGCCGGGGTGGCACTCACCGGCCCGGACGGGTTACTCAACGCTGCGGGCTCGTTCCCTGCCTTGGGAACCGGGCCTGCTAATGCGTGTGGCACTGAGTTGCTGATCGTCGATCCAGTGTTCGATGGGCTGGTTCTGGTCACGGTGTTGGGGAAATTGGCGGCCAACGCTGGCGTAGACCGCATCGACGGCGTGGGCTCGGGCCGGTGTTGCTACCGCGGTGTTCCAAATCTGGCGACGAGCATCCGCCAAGATTCCGGCCAACGCGATCAAATCGGGGTACGTAGCGATGTAGGCGTCGATGTCGGCGTTCGCGGACGACAGTGTGAACCGGCTTGTCCAGCCCGACCACCGGCGGTGGATCCGAGTGGCGTCCCTAACCGCGAAGTCCAGCATGTCGTTGTGACGGTGATGCAGTCGCGCATGGCGCTGAGCGGCGGCGATCACGGCAGGCGCGCAGCGCAGATCGCGTTGATCGTCGAGGGTGTGGGTGCCCGGACCGATCCAGCGACGGTGCCGGTGGCAGACGGTGGCGTGGTCGGGGAACCAGCAGTAGACGGGCTCGTAGACACCGCGGCGTGCCATGCACAGCCGGCACGCGGGTCGGGCGTGGCGGCGTTGTCGGGTGGTGTCGCGGTCGCGGCCGACCAACCCTATTAGCCGGGTCTGCAGAGTGACCAATGGGTGGCTGCTGGCGTTTGCCAGCCAGTCCGGCCGGGGACAACAAATCGCTGGACCGTCGGCCAGGTAGCGGCGCAGCTGTCTGGGGTCTAGGTGGTTGGCGTGCGCGAGGCGATCAAGGTAGGACTGGACCGTCTCGGCGTGAAACGGTGTGACAGTTCGGGGCAATCGCATGGCAGGGCCCCGAGGCCATGTCGGTCGGGTAGCTATCTCAGCTGGCATGACGCTGTGCCGATGTTTGGGCCGCGTAGTCGATTAGCACCGTGTCCATCAGATCTTTGGTAACACTCTCGGTTTCATCGAGCATGCTACGGATAGCCGCCGAACGGATCAGGTGCGCCAGGCTTCCGATCATGCCGCCGGTGCGTTGGTGCAGGTACTTGGCCTCGGCGACAAGCGTTCCCGCGGTGTGACCGTGCAGGCGTAGGGTGCCTTCCATCGCGGCCACCAGCGACTTCCATTCACCGGCGAAAGGAAACGGGCTGGTGTTGATCACACCGCATCGGCCGGCGAGCTGTCGTCCGCGGGTGCCGGTGAAGACACCGGAGCGTTCGACGTCGATGCCGGCGTAGATGAAGGTGGCTGGCAGGTGTTCGGTGAAGTACTTCAGGTGATCGGAAAGTTCCTCGCCGGCGCGGGTATCGAGGTTGAGGTTGTGGATCTCGTCGACGATCACGATGTCGGTGCGGGTGTCGATGAGGACCTGACAGACGGCGTCGGCGATGTCAGTGACATTCACCCGCGGTTGCATCGGCGGAAGGCCCAGAAATCGTGCGAACTCCATCGCGAGTTTGCGTGGCGAGCCTTTCGGCGGTGCGGTCACATACACCACCGGGATCCGGGACTTGTCGGCGAATCGTGTCCGGATACGCAGTTCGTGAAACCGGCCGAGTTGTTTGACCGCGGTAGTCTTCCCGGTTGCGGCTGCCCCGGAAATGATCAGCCCGCGCCGGGCGCCGATCTCGCGTTGGTTGAGCAGGGTCAGCAGCCGACCCTCGTTGGTGATGCGCTGGATCGCCGATGTGGTGACCACGACCAGCTCACTGTGATGCGCTACCCGGGCTTCGTTGTAATTGGTCCGCTCGATCTCCGACAGGGCGCTCCACTGCGCATCGGGCAACAGAGTGAACTCGGGCGGATCCGCATCAACGAAACGGCGCCAACCCTCCAGCGTGGTAGTGGGTTGGCGCCGGTCCTCGAGTTGACTCACCGGGGCAAACGTGTTCACAACCGCCACGACTCAGCCTCCTTGCGTGCATCGAACACCGGAAGTGGAATGACCTGCGCGATCTCGGTGTCCTCGGCGTCCTCATCACCGCCTGGCGGCGGGTCCGCCTCGGCGAAGGGTTCGGCGGCGTCCGGGCGGGGCCACGCCGGCGCCGCGGTCGCTCGCGTTCGACCCGCCACCCGGCGATCCTTCGATTCCTGTGCGGAGGATGCGGGGCCTTGCGCGGCCCGGTCAAGCAGTTCATCGGCCGCGCGGGCGATCTCGGATTCGGTCGCCTGATCCTGCCCGCGTTGGGCCAGCACGGTGCGCGCGTGCTGCCATACCGATTCGCCGAACGGCGCCGGGCGGGTGCGCAAATGCGTCCAGGTCACGGCCAGCCAGCCCTCGTCGTGATGGTTGCGCACCCAGATCCGCGACACGTCGTAGGGGTCGTAGCGCACTTCCCACCGGCCCTTCTTGGATTCCACCCCCGAGTGCTGGCGGCGGTAGGGGTTGAGTGCCTTGGCGTCGTAGGTGCGGTTGTTGACCCGAATCCCGTAGGAATTGATGCGCCGCCAGCACGACGGCAGCAACTCGATGTAATCGTCGGCCGACAGCGGGACCGGAACATAGCCGGTGACTTCAACCAATGCGGCGTACTTCTCGTTCGGCGTCAGCGCCTTGCCCGGCGTGACGGGGTCACGCAGCCCGTCGTGGGGCCGGTTCTGCCACACCGCGACGATCCACTCGTCCAGCAGTGCCTGCAGCTCCACGATCGACCACACCGCATCCTGTTCGGCGTTCTTGCCGCGCCGCTCGACGCTGGAGCCGACATATCCGGCGACATGCTGGGCGAACAAGGTGGCCACCGACTGCAGCGTCCGCTCGATCTTGGGTTTGTCGGTCGGCGTATCCGGATGGGCGGGCTGCAGGTTGATCCCCAGCGTGCAACACGCTTGCCGAAACGTTTGCGACAGATATGCCTTCCCGTGGTCGCACACGACGGTCTCCGGGGCGATCACCGGCCGGGCGGCCGCATCAGCCAACCGCTGATCCACGCCGGTCAAACAGCGATGCGGCAGCACCGATCGCGACATTCGCAGCGCATCCGACCACCCCGGCCGCATCGACTCCGGCGTCAACGCCCGGGCCAGCAGCAGCGCCGCGTCGACCCCTTTGGTCGTGGGCCGCAACACCGCGGCCGGAATCGAGCGGGTCGCGTCGTCAACCATGCCGGTCAGCTCGACCCGGTCCACCGTGCCGTCATCGAGGACCACCCGCACATCCAGTGGAGTCGAATCAATCTCGACCATCTCACCGGGCCGTGCCACCGTCAGCACACCGAACGGGCCATCTGGCTGTTTGGCCAGCGAACGGCGGGTGCGTGCCGAGCCGAACGTGTGCCGGCCCGCCGACAACCTCTTCACCAGGCGATAGAAAGTGCGCTGCGAGGGCAGCGCCGGAGCGTCCTGCGCGCCGTATTGAGCCACCAACGATTTTGTCACTCGCCGCTGCAAGCGACTCACCGTCCCGGTCGACAGGTCGGTCTCCTCATCGATGGCTTGCCGCAGCGCGGCCACCAGCCGCTCGTCAACCCGGCCAAACACCGGCCGGCGGGGAATGTGACGACGATCGACAACGCCCAACAGGCCGTCTCGTTCGTAGGCATAGCGTTGCCGCTGCAACGTGTTCAAGCTGATCTCGTGGCCGGCCGACTGCAGCTCGGCGAGCTTCGCCAGCTCGCGCTGCCGCAGCGAACACGACGTCGGATCGAACTCGGGTCGCGGCCGCCTCCCTGCCTCGGCGTCAACCCGTCGACCCGTCAACACCTCGATCAAGTGCCGCTCCCACCAGCGGGCACGCTCAGCTGCAGCCTCCGGCACACCGGCCAAGGCTTCCTCAGAGCACAGCGCGGGCCGCGACCCCGACACCAACTCCAACGTCGGGTCACCCAGCAGCCGAGACAGGGGTACCACCGACTGCCCGCCGACCGCATCAGTCAGCCTGGCCGCGCCACCGGAAAGTGTGGCAATCGTGAACACTCCATCGGATAAACGGATTTCATCGCCTTCACGGATGACGCCTGAACGCATACCCGTCATCGCGACAAAGCGGGGCCGACGATCGAATCCTCGGCCAAGACGGCCCCGCAAAGGTCCACGCCCAGCTGTCCATGCCACAACAGGTGGAACAGCACCGGCAGCACCATGATCGCTTCGCCGACCGATCTCACACCGGCCATCAGTGGCCGCGCCGAGTCGAAGGCCGCTTGCAACGCCGCGGCGACCGCCGGGCGGTAAACCCGTGGATGTCGATACCCGGACAGCCACCTCAGGTTCGCCGTCACCACCGGATCTGCCTCGCCGACACGCCGATAGGTCCATCCGAGCGAACGGCACGCCTGATCCGATCGATCGAATAACTCAGCATCAGCTTCCGATATTCGGTTATCGCTGCGCACGTCGAGAACCCTCGCGGATCCGTCGGACAAACGTACGAAGTAGTCTGGCACGTGGTGCCTGCCATCACCCCAATGCAGTCGGAACGGCTGCGAAGCAACGCCAATGACCGCGGGATCGGCATCCAGCGCCATCAAATGGTCGCGCTCCACCCATGACTCATAGCCGATGTGCTCACGAGTCTTCGAAAACCACCACAGCCCTGGATAATTGCTCTGTCCACGAAACGACGGGAATCCGCGGATAGGTGAGCAGTCCAAATCAAAGGCCACCGCGGCGCACTCGGCTAGCGGCAAGCGCGAGTAACCTCCGGTGGAGTTGAGTTCAAGCTCAACACCACCGTTGACCCGGGGCCACAGCGCTGCCGGCGACGTGCGCACCAAACAACGGTACCGGCCGTGCCTCAAATAGATTGACAAAGACACGCCGATACCCCAGATGCGGCGGCAATACCCAACGTCGGATGTCAACGGACACCTGCGGTGGTTCCCTCGGCGCCGAGCAAAGCCCGACGCCGCCCTCTGGGACGCATGGAGTTGTTCCGTCACGTGACGGGTTCCGATCCTCGGCGCCGAGCAAAGCCCGACGCCGCCCCCGTTATCGGCACTCCACACGTCCAGCGCGCCGCAGTTCCGATCCTCGGCGCCGAGCAAAGCCCGACGCCGCTGAGAGCTCGCTGCAGCTGCCGGACTCGCTCGCCGTTCCGATCCTCGGCGCCGAGCAAAGCCCGACGCCGCTCGGAAAATCCCGATCGCAAGCGTTTTCGATATCAGGTTCCGATCCTCGGCGCCGAGCAAAGCCCGACGCCGCCAAGCCACCTGGACCGAACGCGAACGCCGATTCTTCGTTCCGATCCTCGGCGCCGAGCAAAGCCCGACGCCGCTTTCTTCGCCGGCGCGGTCGTGACGCCTTTTTTGGGTTCCGATCCTCGGCGCCGAGCAAAGCCCGACGCCGCCCGGCCGCCCAGATCGGCATCGACGAGATCAACCGAGGTTCCGATCCTCGGCGCCGAGCAAAGCCCGACGCCGCCCAGTCGTCGTCGTCGATGTGGTCGATTTGGGCAGGTTCCGATCCTCGGCGCCGAGCAAAGCCCGACGCCGCGTAGTCGACGATGAACCGCACTCCGTCGACGGTCATGTTCCGATCCTCGGCGCCGAGCAAAGCCCGACGCCGCCCGAACAGTCCCGCCGGCGGCCCGCCGCGGCCGGGGTTCCGATCCTCGGCGCCGAGCAAAGCCCGACGCCGCGTCATGGATGAGACGGGGTTCGCCGCGGTCCTCAAGGTTCCGATCCTCGGCGCCGAGCAAAGCCCGACGCCGCCCTGGTTAGGCGCTTTTCGTTTTCGCCCGTCCACTGTTCCGATCCTCGGCGCCGAGCAAAGCCCGACGCCGCCTGCGCGGGACCGACGTCATCACCAACACCACCGATGTTCCGATCCTCGGCGCCGAGCAAAGCCCGACGCCGCCTGATTGCGCGCTGCACTGTCGGATAGGGACGCTGTTCCGATCCTCGGCGCCGAGCAAAGCCCGACGCCGCTGAGCGGTGGCCCCGGCGTTCGCCAATCCCTCCATGTTCCGATCCTCGGCGCCGAGCAAAGCCCGACGCCGCGATGTCGTCGTTCTCATAGAGGACGTTGACCAGTCGGTTCCGATCCTCGGCGCCGAGCAAAGCCCGACGCCGCGCTATCCAGCTGGTGGGCAGTTCGCCGCTCATTTGGCGTTCCGATCCTCGGCGCCGAGCAAAGCCCGACGCCGCGTCATGGATGAGACGGGGTTCGCCGCGGTCCTCAAGGTTCCGATCCTCGGCGCCGAGCAAAGCCCGACGCCGCCGTCGAAGACAACCTCGTCGAGCTCGTCCCCTCACTGTTCCGATCCTCGGCGCCGAGCAAAGCCCGACGCCGCCCGGGCGACATCCCCGACTTCATGGAGGGATTGGCGTTCCGATCCTCGGCGCCGAGCAAAGCCCGACGCCGCGTCCCCGGTGGACATTTCCACGTTTCCGCTGGTAGGTTCCGATCCTCGGCGCCGAGCAAAGCCCGACGCCGCGTCGACACGACAGGTTCCCACCTATTACTGCAGCCGTAGTTCGGGGTTGGAGTGTTTCGGCGTGTCTACGCTGGTAGAAGCGGTGGCCGGGGCATTGTTCGGAGTTTGTGACAACTACTGAATATGCCGCGGCCGCCGCGGCTGCCAGCGTAGACCCTGACCGGTGGTGGGCGCAGTTTTCGGAGGTGATCGATCGGATCGCGCCGCGGTTTACCCGCCACGAACCCCTGCGGCATGCCGCAGCACTGATGGCCGGGATGGTCTCGGGGCTGGACCGCAAAAATTGCTGGACGATCGCCGAACATCGCGGTGATGCCACCCCGGACGGGTTGCAGCACCTGCTGGCCCGCGCCAAGTGGGACGCCGATACGGTCCGTGATGATCTGCGTGATTACGTCATCGACGCTTTCGGTGATCCCGACGCGGTGCTGATCATCGACGAGACCGGCGACGTCAAGAAGGGCACCGCAACCGTCGGTGTGCAACGCCAATACAGCGGCACCGCCGGGCGCATCGAGAACTCCCAAGTCGCGGTGTACCTGACGTATGCCGCCCCACGCGGGCATGCCCTGATCGACCGCGCACTGTATCTGCCGCGCTGCTGGACCGAGAATCCGGATCGCTGCGACGAGGCGGGAATCCCCGGCAATAGCAGGGGGTTTGCGACCAAACCCACCCTGGCCAAGCAGCTGATCTCACGGGCCGTGGAGGCGAAGGTCCCCGCGGCCTGGGTGGCCGGCGACGAGGTCTACGGCGCCGACCCCAAGCTGCGTGCCGCCATCCGCGGCCACGGGCTGGGTTATGTGCTGGCCGTGGCCGCCAACCGGCGAGTACCCACCTCAGCTGGGCCGATCCGCGTCGACCAACTCCCCGCGCAGCTGCCGCCGTGGGCGTGGCAGAAACACTCCGCCGGCGCAGGCAGCCACGGGCAGCGCTACTACTCCTGGGCCTGGATCACACTGCTTGCCGAAGACGACACCGACACCGGCTGCCACCAGTTGCTGATCCGACGTAACGACACCACAGGCGAGTTGGCCTACCTGCGCTGCTACGCCCCACGCCCCGTTACCCTGCACACCCTGGTCACCGTCGCCGGTCAACGCTGGCGCATCGAGGAATCCTTCCAAGCCGCCAAGGGCCTGACTGGCCTCGACCAGCACCAGGTCCGTCGCTGGCGCTCCTGGCAGCGCTGGACCACTCTGGCCATGCTCGCCCACGCCTTCTTGGCCGTGGCCACCGCTGTCGAACGCGACACCCACCCCACCCCAGTCGGACTGATCACGTTGACCGTCAACGAATTTCGCCGCCTTTTCGACATGGTCCTGTTGACCACCCGCCGCACCATCGCCAGCCTGCTGGCATGGTCACGCTGGCGACGACGACATCAATACCGAGCCCAGCTATCCCACTACCAGCGACAAGAAAACCAATGATCACGAACTACGGCTGCAGTACTATGCAGCTCCCCTGTTCCGATCCTCGGCGCCGAGCAAAGCCCGACGCCGCCCCCCTCCGCGATCAGGTCACAGCTCGACAGCAACGCGTTCCGATCCTCGGCGCCGAGCAAAGCCCGACGCCGCATCAGCCAGCGGCCCTCGTGGTGGGCGGCCTGCACGTTCCGATCCTCGGCGCCGAGCAAAGCCCGACGCCGCCCGCTGCCGTTCGTCGTCGTGTAGTTGGCGGACAGCGTTCCGATCCTCGGCGCCGAGCAAAGCCCGACGCCGCCTAGATGAGATGATCTGTCTCGATGACAAGATCAAGGCGTTCCGATCCTCGGCGCCGAGCAAAGCCCGACGCCGCCGGTGGTAGATGCGGCGGCTCGGCGGCCGCATGCTGTTCCGATCCTCGGCGCCGAGCAAAGCCCGACGCCGCCGCCCGCTCGTAGACGTCGTCGGCGACGGGGTTGATGTTCCGATCCTCGGCGCCGAGCAAAGCCCGACGCCGCTGCGTAGCGCACCACGCCATGGTCCGGGTCGACTAGTTCCGATCCTCGGCGCCGAGCAAAGCCCGACGCCGCCGCTGATCGTCCAGTTGAGCCAGGCGGCGGCCAAGATGTTCCGATCCTCGGCGCCGAGCAAAGCCCGACGCCGCCCTTCGCGACCAGCATCTTCCCACTTGGCCGCGCCGACTATCAACATATCAAGGAGCATCTCGGCGCTAGCAGCGCCCGATCTGCGGGCGGTTCGACCGCAGATCTCATGTCTAGGTGGGGTCCGCCCAGTCACAAGATAACCGGACGCCGCCAGTCAACCTCGGGCCCGCGCCCCAGCGCCACCACGTGGTGTTGATAGGGCTCACGAAGTCTGTAGATCGCCACTCGATCAGCGGTCGGGTCGATGACTCTTTCGAGGTCATGAACCAAGAGACGGATCTCGCGCTTCTCCAAGCGGCACTCAAAGACCGACTTCTGAACGCGCTGGCCGTATCCCTCGCAGACCTTGGCGACCTCCCGCAGACGGCGTTCCCCATCAGGCGACACGGTACTGATGTCATAGACCAGCAGGATTTCCATCCTCAGCGTCCTGTCGTCCTGTACGGAAAGTAGTGCGTCAGATCGCCACGGAGGTAGCGGGCGAGGAGAAGCGCCTGTAATCCGGGCACCTTTCGCCGCTCAATATCTTGTTCGACCACGCGGTGCGAGACTGCCGCCCGCATATGCGAATCGAAGGCAGCGAGGAACGTCGCGCGACCATCGTCGGTCAACCGCCAGGCACCAGTCGGTTCGACAGTGAACGATTTCGCTGTTATTTGCCGCCGGTTGATCAGAGTTAGAACGAGCCGGTCAACGAACGGTGCCCGCAGTTCTTCCATCAGGTCAAGCGCAAGCGATGGTCGGCCGGGCCGGACCGAGTGCAGGAAGCCAACTTGGGGGTCCAGTCCAACGTGTTCCGCAGCGGCTAGGCACCGCGTCCGAAGCATCGCGTACCCGAACGACAGCAGCGCATTGACGGGATCCAAGGGTGGTCGACGGACCCTACCGGTGAAAGTGAAGCCTTCGGGTGACAGCAGACTCGACCACTCCGCGAAGTAGCGCTTCGCTCCAATCCCTTCAATTCCGCGCACAGTGTCGAGATCGGACACCGATCTGACCTGTTCAGCGAATCCCGCAAGCTCATCTGCCGCACCGCGAAGCGCCTCGCTGTACGCCGATCTATCCTTCGCCGCGTCAAGCAACACCACGCGAGTATTAAGCACCTTCGCGGCGACAACGACTTTAGCAATATCGAGGCATCGATCGCCGTCCACCGCAGCACGCCACTGCTCCATCCGAAGCAGCACATTCCCATGCGTAGGTGTACGTAACCCAAACCGGAATCGCCCACCGCGTGTCAACCACGAAACGTCGATTCCATCCTCGGCGCACCTTGCCATCGCGAGTGTGGACAGCGTGACGTTGCCAAAGCAGACGATCGATTCGATGCTCCGCACCGGAGCCCGCACCGTCGGCAACTCGGGTCGGCGCACCTCGAACGCATCGTGATCAAGCGCCACAAACGTCCCTACGGTGGTGAGGTATAGGCTCCGGCGGTTATCGGCGATCAGGGGCACCATGTCGCTCCATGTAGACCACGCTGGCGGTGCGAGTCGTCAACTAAACGGGGCAAGCAAGATCCGTTCAACGAGCACCCCGGGCAACGGGAATCATTCGCCGGCCGCGGGAGCCTCTGCTGCTCTCCACGCGCAGTGCGAATCGCGGCGGCAGCAGCGCGCACGGCTGCTCTTCGATCCTCACTGCCCACGTCTACGTCTTGGAATGTGTTGCTGGCGGCCAGGTAGAGGCGGCCATGCGCAATTGAGATGCCAAGCATTTCTTCAAGGCAGATCGCCTGTCCGACAAGCTGGATTACCGCTGCGTGGTGCGACCGCCTCCCCGACTTGTGTTCAACCGGAGTGAATCGTTCACCCTCGACCACGATGCGGTCACAGCGACCGCGCAACCGGTGTACCTCAGAAGCGACGTCCACTGCCCAGTAGACCTGTACGCCGTGGCGGCTCTCGTGGCCCACAGTGTCGACACGTTGATGCTCGAGGTGACCCCTGGTCGTGTCATCGTTGTCGGCGAAGTGCTGCTCGTGATGGATGATCGCCCACTGGCGCGGGCAGTAGACCCAGTGCTCGATCTCAGACAGCAACACCCAGTCGTCGTCAGTCACCGATGAGACTGTGGGTAATGCCAAGCGAGTCCAGCCCCTCGATGTCGACGTTGACTTCGTAGTCGCTGAACTGCCGCGCTGGGCCCTCCACCTTACGTGTGATAGCAATACGGCTGAACAGCCGATCCGCGTGGCATCGCCCGTAGCGGTCTTCATGGCTGAAGATGTGGATTCCACGACACCCCGTCATACCGCGCGACGACGACCGATCGAGCGACCACATGCGTTGCAGCGCATCCCAGAACACTGCGAGGTCCTCCTCGCCGAAACCCGTCTTGTCAGCAAACGAAGGTGTTACGAACCCCTGTACACGGAAAAGCGCGTACGGTACTACGTGTTTCGAGCCCATTTCACGATCCTTGCCACCCTTCACCCCCGTAGTAAGCTTCTCCAAATCCGACTCCTTCGTCACCGCGACGCGGGTAATCGTCAATTCAGAAGGCTGCACGGGTTCGACGCTCGTGCTGATACCGGTGATCTGGATTGGCCCACGAAGTTGGCCCGCCGGATGGTCGCCGGTCGACATCACGGCGCCGAAGGCGCGGACATCGTAGTAGCGTCGCGCGAGTTCGGCGCCGACTTTCTGCTGTTCGGCAGCAGGGCGCTTGTTGTTCGGCTTCATGCCAAGGGCTACCGACGCGACACGGTGCCGCTGGTTGAGGGCAACTGCCTCGCCGACATAAATTTCGAAGCCCTCGCGACCCGCGTAGGCATCCCCGATGAACGATCGCACTTTTCGTTTCACCGCCACGTCGGTGACCCATGCATAACCAGTCTCGGGATCACTGCGCGGCGCATTTCCGTTGTCCGGGTCTCCGTTTGGGTTACCGCCGGTGACGTCGTAAAGCATCACGAAATCGTGACGTCCCCCAATGTTGAGATGGGCAGACTTTGTCATATCACTCCTCCTCAGAAGTTGTTTCAGCGGTATCTGCCTGCGTGCGATGGAAGCGCGCTTGCCGTTCGTCCCAATAGCCGAGCGCGAAGTCGGCCTGTTGTTCGAGGCTAAGGGCGGTCGGCCAACCACCCGCCTCGATCATCAGCGCGGTCAGCTCTCCCAGCCGGCGAGAGATTGCAATTTGCGCTCCCCTACCCTTGCCGTCCGGCGATCGACCAGCCTTCGCCAGGTGGTGATTGGCGGTTTTGTAGAGACCCGCGAAGACTTTTTTCGGCGTCGTCGAGGCGCTGGCATAATAGCGGTCGACGATCGTGCGGTTAATGTCGTAACCGAGTGCGGCGTGTTGGGCGGCTTCAAGCTGAGAAAGTATTCGGCCGCAAAGCACTGCAGCTATGTGGGTTTCGCCCATCCGGTCCTCCTTGAGGTGTGCGTAGAGGTTGAGGCATGCGAGGCGACTGCCGACTGCTGTCCAGTCGATATTGTCGCCGTTGCGAGGAGTTGGCACGGCCCGGCAGCGGTCAACTAGCGCTGCCAACACCGAGCGTGGCAGTGGTGTCCCGGCCACCGCTGCGCGGGCGAGTGCTTCGACGATTCGGTCCTTCCGCGCCTTCCGCGCATTGCCTTCGCCGGGCGGAACGGCGGCCTCGGCAAGGTGCCAGATCGCGGGCCACCATGTCTTGCCGTCTCGTCCTGGTCGGGCGATGAGGTCAAACCAGCGTGTTGTGTGTCGCTCGACCTCGGCCAGCGTGCTGACATGATCGAATCGGACAACGACGCGGCCTTCAGTCAACGACAGACCAAGCAGGCGGAAACTGTCCGACGACGATAGTCCGCGCCGGCCAGTCCAGGGTGAGGCGAGGAGCGCTCCGACATCGTCTTCATGCGGCTGTGCGATGAAGTTGATCGGATCGAATGCCAAGTCGGGAGCTAGCCACCACACGAATGTTAGGTCGCCAATCCGACGGTGGTGATGGTCGTCGGACAACAACCAGTTGAGTGCCTGGTGGCTGCGGATCGCCACAGGAACCGCGATCTGCGCGCCGCCGGATTGCTTCGCGTTGTAGCGTTCCGCGGCAGCAAAGTTCGCAGAGACCAAAGCTTGAGGAGTTCCAAGCTTGACAGATACACCCGGCATTTTTCTGGCCAGTCGCGATCGGCTGCCCGAAACCTGACACACTCCTTCTGCTTCCCCGCTGATGTCGTCGCTGGCGATTTCTGCCCACCACTTGCGGACCGCAGGCAACTCGGTCGGATCAACGCCGCCGACCCTGAACGCGATCCGGGCGTTAGCTTCAGGCAGTTCACCCGTGTCGTTGAAATCGCATGGAATACCCCGAGTCTTGAATTGTTCGAGAGCCTGATCACGGTCACAAGCGAACTTGGCAATGACGTGGAGGGACTTTGCGGCCGAGATGTCTTCCGCTTCTATCGTTTTCATCGCTTCATCGAGCCGATCTACGAATGCAGCGTGGCAGCGCAGCGCCTTCGCCTCGTCACCGGTACGCTTCGGCAGGCCAAGGACGTACTGACCGTTGTCGCATGCCAAAAATGCCCGGATACCGCTCGTTCGGCCGAACTCCGGAACGGCTCGGATCGTTTCATCCGGAGCGGTGTCGACGATGGACAGGCATTGGCCGTCAGTATTGAGGTCGACGAGGAAACGGACCCGCTTGCGCTGGTACCCGATCGGAGGTAATCGGTCCTCAGCAATGAGCCGACCGTACAGGTCGTCGAGACTACCCAGCAGCATCATCGCCCCCTCAGCCGCGCGGGGACTGGAACATCGTCAAGCACGCCGCCGCTAACGGTCGCGTTGAAAAACTCAGGCTCGGTCAAACTTCCGCCGTCGCCGTGATAGCCCAGGTCGAGACTCATCGGGCCAATAGGAATAGTCAGCCCGGAAAGTGGCTGCGTTGCAGTCAGATCGACCGGTGCGAACGATGCGGCATACTCCCGCAAGCCGAGATAGGGCGGTGAGAATAAGGCGCCGCGCTCAACCCGCCGACGGAACTGATCGCGGTACTTGGCAACCGGGTCCGACGTGTGCGGTCGAAGCGACGGCCGCGCGAAAATGACGTAATCGACATCCCGGAGAAATAGGTTATGCCGTTGCGTCCGATCCTCGAGTACGTCGATCCTACCGCCCCGTGTAGCGCGCTTCTTGACCTCGTTACGGGTCATCGAAACCCATCGCGGCTCGGCGAGGACCCAGATTCGGGTGATGATCCAGTCGAACTCGGGCTTCCAGAAGATTGACGAGAGCACACCCACCGCTGCTGGCGGTGTGATCGCTGGGTAAGACACACGCTCTGTTGCGTACTCGGGCCGCGTGAAGCAGGCAAACGGCCCCCACACCCGTACCACGACTTCGTCAGGATGGCGGTTCACCAGATCAGAGCCTCCGTTTCCTTATCAAGCGAAAGGCCATACATTGCGTCATATGGGCCGCGCCATACCATTACTCCTCCGTCCCGTTCTTCAATGAGTTCTTTGCAGCGATTCAACTCTCGGGCACGAAGCGACACCATGTACTTCTGCAGCTGTCGCAGCAATCGACGCCGAGAAACCGGGTCATCGGGGATGTCCGTCTGCTCCGGATCGAAGCTGCCATAAGGAACAAGCACGGGGCTCGTTTCGTCGGCGATCACGCGGTACCGCTCAGCAACGGTCTTGAAGTTCAGCAACTCACGCTCGCGCTGTATCTCCAGCTTGTCCAGCTTGTCGCGGGTGGCGTGAATTAGCTGGTCGTAGTATGTTTCCAGCGTTTCCGGCGCGAACAAGTCGGCCCCGGAATGCAGAAGTTCGCGAGTGATCTGCGTGCCGATCTTGTATTCGTCCGGCGGAACGCGGCCGTCCACCGGATCCATCACGACCAGTTTCCCGCTCTCCGCGAGACCGTGGCGGTTAACGCGTCCCGCAACCTGGACAATGGCCGGCAGCGGGCCGTATGCGCGGATCGCGACTGGAAAGTCGATGTCGATACCTGCTTCGACGAGCTGTGTTGACACGAGCGTGCACGGCTGACCGCCTCGAAGTCGCGACATGACCGTGTCCAGCACATCGACCCGATGCGCCGGACACAGCCGACTCGACAGGTGCGCCAGCCCTGGCCGTCCCACCAAGCGGTTACAAACTTCGCGGGCGTCGGCAATGGTGTTCAGGACGACAAGACACTGTCCGCTGTGTTGATCGCTTTCGGTGGCAACCCGTGACCCAAATTCGTCCCATGACAAGCGATCTCGGATGACATCTGCGTCGGTGCGGTCGAAGACATTGTTCCGATTCTCGGCGTCGAGCAAGGCCCGACGCTCGACTCCGTCTACAGTCCCGATCTTGTTGAACGGTGGCTGCGTTGCCGTCGTAAGGACAACCGAGCATCCGTAAGACCTGACAAGTTCCCGGAGAACATCCAGCGTCGGGACAAGAAGTCGCCAGGGCAGCGACTGCACCTCGTCCAGAACAATGACGGACTGCGCCAAACGATGCAGCTTGCGAGTTCGACTGGGGTGGTTATCGAAGAGAGACTCCAACAACTGGACCGTGGTTGTCACGATGGCGCGGGCATCCCAGTTCTCTGCTGCAAGCCGAGACCAAAGCCCAGCACCAGCTTGCGACTCGTTCGCCGTGAACATGCCGGAGTGATGCTCAAGAACGACCGGCGAGCCCGACCCATCCTCGAGCAATTTTCTATAGACGTTCGCAACCTGCTCAGTCACCGAAATGAAGGGAACCGCCGTCACCACGCGGCGCTGACCATTGGTGGCCGCGTGGCGCAGGGCGAATGAAAGCGCGGCTATGGTCTTACCCGACCCTGTCGGCGCTGTGAGTTCGAACCATCCTGGCGGGTCGGTGGCCCTTGACATCACCTGCTCGAAAATTTCCGTTCGAGCCCGCGCCACCGGATCATGCTGTCGCTCCACTAGTTCAATTCTGCGCCCCACGTCACATCGGTTGTCGAGATCGCTTAGCCCGCTCAGTTGCGGAAACGCCCTCAAGCCTTGGCGAAAATGATCCTCGGTATCTAGCCTGTCAGCGTCGATAAGCGCCGAGAACACCATGCGGAGCCAGAATTCCATTCGGCGCATGCCAGCTGCGTCAGTGCTGGAGGTGGGGACAAACCGCGGCGGAATTACCGTCTGAACCTCGGGAGGTGTGACGCCCAGCGTCTCAGCATATGCAATCGCGGCTCTTTGGCCCTCTGTTGGTCCACCCGCAATTTTCAAGCGCAAATCGGCCGCGTTCGGAATGCCGCCGTGATGACCAGCGATAACAAACGCACATGCCCCCAAGCCCCACTCTGTGCAAATGAACGCGCCGGCGTGCTTGTGGTCGACCGTCTCCAGGCTGCTTCCTGCAGCTGCCGCCGCGAGGTAGCGCTGCCACGCCGGGTCGGCCTTGCCCAGGTCGTGGACTTTTCCAACAAATTCACAGGCGTCAGCCGAAACGAACGCCGCTCCGAACTGACCGGACCGCCGTCCGGTATCCGCCAGGTGGTCCGCCAATGAATGCCACTGACCGCTGTCGTTCGGCGAATGAGCGGCGAGCACAGGTGGCTGTGTGGCGACGCCTAGGTCAGCCCGGCTAGATTCAGCTCGCCCGTCATGCGATGAGGTTGTC
Source organism: Mycobacterium cajalii (assembly GCF_045809005.2). Taxonomy (NCBI): domain Bacteria; kingdom Bacillati; phylum Actinomycetota; class Actinomycetes; order Mycobacteriales; family Mycobacteriaceae; genus Mycobacterium; species Mycobacterium cajalii. The sequence continues at coordinate 1,796,163 of NZ_CM141436.1, read as the reverse complement.
ATGGCCACGAGCGCAGCGTAAGCGAACGGTCTGACAAGCCATGGCGCATTCGTTGACGCGGGGCGCGCGTCAGATGTGTGCTTCCCCCGAAATCGTGGAGGGTTTCCTATGCCGCTGCCGGCTTGGCTTGGATTCCCTGATTTGTAGGTGAATCTTGTTGATCTTGATTGTGGGCTGATCAGGAGTAGCGATCTTTGAGTAGCGCATGCGGTGAGCGTCGGTTTGAAGTAGGTCGCAGAACCCTCGTCGACCGCCACGATCTCCACCGCATGCGTCCACGAATACCGCGAGCCGTGCCCGAAGTCATCCGGTTAAGCGCGGTTAAGCGCGATTAAGCGGGTTTTCCGTCGGGCGGTAGTTCTCGCTGATCGAGCCGCGCCGGAAATGCCGGCCGCGGCCAACTCACCACCTATGCATGCCGCCGTCGCTCCAGGTCGCGCATCGAGCGCAGCGCCGTTCACACCCGCTGCCCTGCGACCAGCCTCGACCCACGTCACCAACTTTCGCGTCAGCCGCCAGATTGCGAGTGTCTGGCGGCAACCCCTTGGCCGCATAGGGGTTACTGGCCGATCGCGTCGGGGTCGTCGGCGAACGCCTCGGCGGCCTTGCGGGCGAGCCCGATGGCGGTGCGGGCCCACTGCGGTGTCGCCCCGCCCAGGCCGCACGCCGGGGTGACCCCGATGCGGTCGCGCAACGCCGCCCGGTCGAACCCGAGCCGGTCGGTCACCGCGACCACCGACGCGGCCACCTCCTCGGCCGACGGGCGTTTCTCCGGGGCCGCCGGGGCTTTCGCGGCGACGACACCGAGCATGACCGTGCGGCCCGATTCCACGAACGCCGCGATGCCGTCCAGGTCCGCCGCGCGCAGCGTGTCCACATCCACCGACACGGCGCCGATGATGCTGCGCTGCAACAGGTCCCACGGCAGTTCGGGGGCGCAGCAGTGCAGCACCACGTCGGCCCCCACCGTCGCGGCACAGGTGTCGAGCAGTGCGCCCGCGACCGCCTCGTCCAGCGCGGGGACCGCGCTCAGCGACGTCACCCCGGTCAGCCGCCCGCCCAGCGCCGTCGGCAGCGACGGCTCGTCGAACTGCACCACCACCGGTGTCTCGAGCCGACGGGCCAGCGCCGCGCGGTGCGCGGCGACACCTTCGGCCAGCGACGCCGCCAGGTCGCGCAGCGCGCCGGGGTCGGTGATCGCCCGGTGCCCGTTGGCCAGCTCCAGCCCGGCGGCCAGCGTGATCGGCCCCGGCGCCTGCACCTTGACCACGCGTCCCCCGCCGCGCAGACCGGCGGTCTCCCAGGCTTCTTCGAGCGCGTCGGAGTCCTCGTCGAGGAGGCTGACGGCCCGGCGGGTCACCGCGCCGGGCCGGGCGGCGACGCGGTAGCCGCGCGTCGTGGTGTCGATGGCCACGTCGACCAGCAGCGCGCCGGCCCGGCCGATCAGGTCGGCGCCCACGCCGCGGGCGGGCAGCTCGGCGATGTGGGCGAGCGCGCCCGCCAGTTCGCCGACGACGACCTCGGCCGCCTGCCGCGGGGTGACGCCGGGCCAGGAGCCGACGCCGCTGGCGGTTGCGAAGGCACTCACCGGGCAACCGTATTCGACGCCACGTGGGACTCACCCCGCCAGGGGTGTTTGCCGGGGGCCCGCCCGGGTAGTTTCAACCCTGGAACGGACGGTGTGGCGGATGGTGAGATTCACGCGGCCCCTGCTGATCACCGGCGCGGTGGTGCTCACCGCGGCGTGCACGCGGGTGGTGGACGGCACGGCGCTGCCGGGCTACGGCGCCACCCGGCATCCCGTGCACGGCGTCGATGTCGACACGGTGCTGCTGGACCAGCCCCGGATGCGCGCGATCACCGGCGCCGGCGAACACCTCACGATCATTCCGTCGATGGACGGCATCACCCCGGTGGACATCGACGCCCTGGCCGACAACGCGCCGCCGCAATGCCGGTTCCTGTTCGCCGAGACCGCGACGTTCGGGCCCGACATCGAGGAGTTCCACAAGACGACGTTCCAGGACCCGCCCGAGGGGGCGCTGATCTCGGAGGGCGCCGCCGCCTACCCGGACGCCGACACCGCCCGGCGGGCGTTCGGCGCGCTGGTGACCAGCGTCGGCAACTGCGCCGACAGCGCGGCCGGCCAGCTGCTCGTCGGCGACTGGCAGGCCGACGCGAACTCGCTGCACCTGCGCCCCGGCGGCTGCGGGCGCGACTACCGGGTCCTGTCGGTGGCCCTGCTGGAGGTCACCTACTGCGGCTTCCCGCAGTCGGTGTCCGACATCGTGATGACGAACATCGTCGCCAACGTGCCGAATTAGCGCCCGGTGCCGGCAACGGTCCCGGCGATGGTGGCGCTGCCGATCACCTCGTCGCCGCCGGCATCGGGCCGGTACAGCACCAGCGTCTGGCCGCGCGCCACCCCGCGCAGCGGGTCACGCAGCCGCACGACCAGCTCGTCGTCGACCAATTCCGCTACGGCACTTGCCGTTTCACCGTGCGCACGCACCTGGACCGCGCATTCGATCGCGCCGGACGGCGCGGCGCCGGCGGTGAACACCGGCGCGCGCCCGACCAGCTCGTCGACGTCGAGGTCGGTCACGCCACCCACCCGCACCGTGGCGGTCTCGGCGTCGATCGCCGTCACGTAGCGCGGGGCGCCGTCGGGTCCCGGCCCGGCGATGCCCAGGCCCTTGCGCTGCCCGACGGTGAAGCCGTGCACCCCGTCGTGGGTGGCCAGCACGGCGCCGTCGGCGTCGACCACGCTGCCGGGCCGCACCCCGATGCGCTCGCCCAGGAAGGTCCGTGTGTCCCCGGACGGGATGAAGCAGATGTCGTGGCTGTCCGGCTTTTCGGCGACCGCCAGGCCGCGCCGGGCGGCCTCGGCGCGGATCTGCGGCTTGGGCGTGTCCCCGATCGGGAACACCGCGTGGCGCAACTGCCCGGCGGTCAGCACCGCCAGCACGTAGGACTGGTCCTTGTCGCGGTCGACGGCGCGGCGCAGCCGCCCCCCCGACAGCCGGGCGTAGTGGCCCGTGGCCACGGTGTCGAAACCCAGGGCGAGCGCCCTGGCCGACAGCGCCGAGAACTTGATCCGCTGGTTGCAGCGCACGCACGGGTTGGGTGTCTCGCCGCGCGCGTAGGACGACACGAAGTCGTCGATCACGTCCGCCTGGAATTTCTCGGCGAAATCCCAGACATAGAAGGGGATTCCGAGAACGTCGGCGACCCGGCGCGCGTCGGCGGCGTCTTCCTTGGAGCAGCAGCCGCGCGACCCGGTGCGCAGCGTGCCGGGCGCGGCCGACAGCGCCAGATGGACGCCGACCACGTCGTGCCCGGCGTCGACCATGCGGGCGGCGGCCACCGAGGAGTCCACGCCGCCGCTCATCGCAGCGAGGACCTTCACCTACGAGGCCCCCGCGGCGGCCAGGGCGGCACGGCGGGCGCGGTCCACCGCGGCGGGAAGCACCCGCAACAGCGCGTCGACGTCGGCGTCGACGCTGGTGTGGCCCAACGAGAACCGCAGCGAGCCGCGGGCGCCGGCCGGGTCGGCCCCCATCGCGATCAGCACGTGCGACGGCCGGGCGACACCGGCGGTGCAGGCCGAACCCGTCGAGCACTCGATCCCGTTGGCGTCCAACAACATCAGCAGCGCATCGCCCTCGCAGCCGCGGAAGGTGAAGTGCGCGTTGCCGGGAAGGCGCAACGGATCGGGCGCGCCGTTGAGGCTGACGTCGTCGACGGCGGCCAGCACGCCGTCGACCAGCCGGTCGCGCAACGCCCGCAGGCGCAGGCTGTTGGATTCCAGGCCGTCCACCGCGATCCGGGCCGCCGCCGCCATCCCGACGACACCGGCCACATCGGCTGTGCCGGAACGGATGTCGCGCTCCTGCCCGCCACCGTGCGAGAGCGGCACGCAGCCGACGTCGCGGCGCAGCAGCAACGCGCCCACGCCGGCGGGCCCGCCGAACTTGTGCGCGGTCACGCTCATCGCCGACAGCGCGCCGGCGGAGAAGTCGACGGGCAGCTGGCCCACCGCCTGCACGGCGTCGCTGTGCATCGGGACGCCGAATTCGGCGGCGACGGCGGCGAGCTCGGCGACGGGCAGCACGGTGCCGACCTCGTTGTTGGCCCACATCACCGACACCAGTGCGACGTCCTCGTGGGCCTGCAGCACCTCGCGCAGCGCGGCCGCCGAGACCGACCCGTCCGGGGCCGTGGGCAGCCAGGTCACCCGGGCGCCCTCGTGTGCGACGAGCCAGTTCACCGCGTCCAGGACGGCATGGTGTTCGACCTCGGTGGTCACGATGCGGCGGTGGCGCGGATCGGCGTCGCGACGGGCCCAGTAGATGCCCTTGACGGCCAGGTTGTCGCTCTCGGTGCCGCCCGCGGTGAAGACCACCTCCGAGGGCCGCGCGCCCAGCCGGTCGGCGATGAGCTCGCGGGATTCCTCGATCCGCCGCCGCGCCACCCGCCCGCTGGCGTGCAGCGAGGACGCGTTGCCGACCGAGCCGAGCACGGCCGTCATCGCCTCGACGGCCGCGGGGTGCATCGGGGTGGTGGCAGCGTGATCCAGGTAGACCATGACGCGCCCCACGTTACCTGCCTGTGTCAGGCCACCAGCACGTGTCCGTCGCCCTGGCGCCGGGAGGCCCCCGCGGCCACCGCGGACTGACAGCGGCCGGCCAGGTCCCGCCGATCGGCGCCCGGCAGCTGCAGGGCTTCGACCTGCACCCGCGCCAGCGTGCGGCGCACGGTGAGCAGGCGGCGAATCGACCGCGGCAACGTCTCGTCGCCGACGAAGGCCGGCACGGTCGACACGCTGCCGTCGGCGTGGTGGTAGGTCAGCCGCAGCGGCTGCACCGGGCGCCCGGTGTCGACGGCGGCCTGGAACATCGCCGGGTAGAACGACCCGCGGCCCTGGTGCGATCCCCGGGCCTGTCCGCACCAGGTGGTGCCCTCGGGGAAGGCCACGACCGTCTGCCCCGCGCGCAGCCGACCGGCGACGGCGTCCACCACCGCGGGCAGGCGCCGCAGGCTGGACCGCTCGATCGGGATGATCTTCAGGATGCGGGCCACCACACCGGTCCCGCGGCCGGTGAACATGTCGGCGCGGGCCACGAACGACCCGGGCAACACCGAACCGATGGCGAAGACGTCCAGCCACGACGTGTGGGGGCTGACCACGAGCACCCCGCGCAGATTACGGATCGGGTTGCCCGACACCGTGATCCGCAGGCCGAAACAGCGCAGCACCAACCGGCAGTACAGCCGCTGGACGCGGGTCCGGCCGGGCAGGGGCACCGCCAGCAGCGGCAGCCCCGGCGCCAGCAGCAGCGCCAGCGTGCAGCGCAGCGCCACCCGCAGCGCCACCCGCAGGCGGGACTCGTCCTGCGCGGTGCCCGGGCCGATGCAGCCGACGTCGCACTTGTTGTGGGGCAGCCAGGCGTGGCCGGTCGCGGGATTCACCGCGGGCCGCCGGCCGCGTCGGAGGTCAGCTGGGAGGCCGCCGACACCGACCGCAGCCTGCGCAGGTACCGGGTGTCGGCGCGCCGCTTGTCCAGCAGGACGCAGAAGTCCCCGACGCCGAAGGCCGGGTCGTGAGCGGGCTCGCCGCAGACCTGGGCGCCCAGCCGCAGGTAGCCGCGCAGCAGGGCGGGAACCGAGGGCCGCGCCGGCGCGGGGATGTCGTCGATGGTCCTGCCGTCGAGGACCACCGGCCGGCGCGGATGCACCCGGTACCGGGGCGGCGCGGCATGGCGGCTCAGGATGAAGTCGCGGACACCGCGCAGTTGGCTGCCCGGCGCCTCGTCCCCGATCGGGACCGAGACGCACCCCGTCACGTAGTCGTGGTCGCAGCGGTCGAGGTAGGCCAGGATGCCGGCCCACATCAACAGCACCACGCCGCCGTTGCGGTGGCCGTCGCGCACCACGGCGCGGCCCATCTCGACCAGCGACGGCCGCAGCGGGTCGAACGCGCGAAGGTCGAACTCGGTCTCGGTGTAGAGCCCGCCGGCCGCGATCGCGCCCGCCGGCGCCAGCATCCGGTAGCAACCCACCAGCTCGCCGCTGTCGTCGTCGCGGACCAGCAGGTGGTCGCAGTACTCGTCGAACCGGTCGACGTCGCGCCGGTCGTAACCGCTGGCCGGCAGGACGAAGCCGGGGGTGCTGCTGAGCACGTCGTAGCGGAGCCGCTGCGCCGCCTCGATCATGGCGGGGTCGGTGGACAGCAGCAGGGAGTAGCTGGGGCCGGCCGCCGCGCCGGCCGGTTTGTCGCCGGGTATGAGGACAGAAGCAATGCTCATGTCACGACCGTGTCGCAACCGTTCGGCGAGTCGGCATCGGCGCGCTGACGTGTCGGTGCACGTCAGATGACGAAATGCACGCGCGCGGGGGCGCCGGGGCCCGGCCGCGGTTAACCTGACGCCCACAGGGGTAGGCCGGTTCACGTAGCCGTCACCGGCCGTTCGGATAGGGCGTGAGCACCATGTGGCGTAACCCACCGGAGGCGCGATGACGGCGGCGCGGCGGTGGTGTCTCGCCGACCAGCTGGGCCCGCACTTTCTGGACCGGCCCGACCAGTCGGTGCTGCTCATCGAGTCACGGGCGGTGTTCGAGCGCCGCCGCTTCCACCGGCGCAAGGCCCACCTGGTGCTGTCGGCGCTGCGCCACCGCGCGGCCGAGCTCGGCGACCGGGCCGAGTTCCTGCAAACTCGCACCTACGGCGAGGCGCTGGACCGGATCACCGGCCCGGTCAGCGTGTGCCGGCCCACCTCGTGGGCGGCCGACCGCTTCGTGCGGTCGCGGCCGGGGATCGAGGTGCTGCCCGCCCGCGGGTTCTGCACGGGCCGGGCCGAGTTCGGCGAGTGGGCCGGGCGGCGTAAGGCCCTGCGCCTCGAGGACTTCTACCGCGACGCCCGCCGCCGGTTCGGCATTCTGATGGACGGCGACGGACCCGCCGGGGCCGGTGGAACTTCGACGCCGGCAACCGGCGCATGAACCGGCCGCTGGCCGGGCTGCGGCGGCTGGCCGACCTGGACGACGTCGTCGCCCAGCAGCGCCGGCTCGGGCGGTCGGCGCCGTGACGGGCGGCGCCGTCATGCTCACCGCCGAGAGGGTGATCGCGGCGCCGCCGGCGGCGGTGTGGGCGCTGCTGGTCGACCTCGACGCGTGGCCGCGGTGGGGTCCGACGATCCGGCGGGCCCGGCTCGACGAGCCCCACACCGAACTGGGGTTGCACGCGACCGGCACGGTGCAGACCTCGCTGCTGGTCACGGTGCCGTTCGTCGTCACCGAATTCGACCCGGGCCGGCACTGGGCCTGGAAGGTGGCCGGGGTGCCGGCGACCCACCACCGGGTCGACCCGCTGGGCGACGGCGCGCGGGTGAGCATCGCGGTGCCGTGGTGGTCGGCGCCGTATGTGACGGTGTGCTCGGTCGCCGTGCGCCGCATCCAGAAGATGCTCACCGGCTAAAAGGCGCGGGCAGACGCGAAACCTCAGCCCTTGCGGGCCTTGATCGCCTCCGTCAGCTGCGGTGCCACCTTGAACAGGTCGCCGACGATCCCGTAGTCGGCGATCTCGAAGATCGGCGCCTCTTCGTCCTTGTTGACCGCGACGATGGTCTTCGACGTCTGCATGCCGGCACGGTGCTGGATCGCCCCGGAGATGCCCAGCGCGATGTAGAGCTGCGGGGACACCGTCTTGCCGGTCTGGCCGACCTGGAACTGGCCCGGGTAGTAACCGGAGTCCACCGCGGCGCGCGACGCCCCGACGGCCGCACCGAGGGCGTCGGCGAGTTCCTCGACCACGCTGAAGTTCTCGGCGCTGCCGACGCCGCGGCCCCCGGAGACCACGATGGTGGCCTCGGTCAGCTCCGGGCGGTCACCGGCGACCGCGGGCTCGCGGGCGGTGATCCTGGTGGCGTTCTCGGCGGCCGCCGGCACCTCCACGCTGACCTGCTCGCCGGCCCCGGCCTGCGGCTGCGCCTCGATCGCGCCGCCGCGCACCGTGATCACGGGGGTGTCGCCGTTGGCCTGCGCCTCGACGGTGAACGCGCCACCGAAGATGGAGTGGACGGCCTTGTTGCCCTCCTTGACCTCGACCACGTCGACCAGCAGCCCCGACCCGATCCGCGCGGCCAGCCGGCCCGCGATCTCCTTGCCGTCGGCGTTGGCGGCCAGCAGGATGGCGGCCGGGGTGGCCGACTCGGCCAGCGAGGCCAGCACGTCGACGTACGGGGTGATCAGGTAGTTGTCGACCTCGTCGGACTCGGCGATGTAGATCTTGGCGGCGCCGGCCTCCTTGAGCCCGTCGACCAGCGGCTCGGCCGTCCCCGGCTTGCCGATGACGACGGCGGCCGGCTCGCCCAGCGTCCGGGCGGCAGTGATCAGTTCGGCGGTGACCTTCTTCACCGCGCCGTCGGCGTGCTCGACGAGCACCAGTACTTCAGCCATGGGTTGTTCGCTCTTCTCGTGTCTGGGCTTCTCGTGTGTGGGATGTGCGCGGGTGCTAGATGATCTTCTGGGCGACCAGGTACTGGGCTATCTGGTTGCCGCCCTCACCCTCGTCGGTGACCTTCTCACCCGCGGTCTTGGGCGGCTTCGGCGTCGACGACAGCACGGTCGACCCGGCGTTGGCCAGCCCGACCTCGTCGGGCTCGACCCCGATGTCGGCCAGGGTCAGCACCGTGACCTCTTTCTTCTTGGCAGCCATGATGCCCTTGAAGGACGGGAAGCGGGGTTCGTTGATCTTCTCGGCCACGCTCACCACCGCGGGCAATGTCGCCTCGAGCGCGAAGACACCCTCGTCGGTCTCGCGCTCGCCGATGACCTTGCCGTCCTCGATGGACAATTTGCGCAGGTGAGTGAGCTGCGGCAGGCCCAGGTACTCGGCGATGATAGCCGGCACCGCGCCGCCGCCGCCGTCGGTGGCCTCGTTGCCCGCAATGACCAGCTCGGTGCCCTCGATGGTGCCCAGCGCGCGAGCCAGCGCCCACGCGGTCTGCACCACGCAGGAGCCGTGCATGCCGTCGTCCTTGAGGTGAACGGCCTTGTCGGCGCCCATCGACAGCGCCTTGCGGATCGCCTCGGCGGCGCGCTCGGGACCGGCGGTCAGCACCGTCACCGACCCCTCGACGCCGTCCGCGGACTCCTTCTCCCGGATCTGCAGCGCCTCTTCCACGGCCTTCTCGTTGATCTCGTCCAGCACCGCGTCGGCGGCCTCGCGGTCCAGCGTGAAGTCGCCGTCGGTCAGCTTGCGCTCCGACCAGGTGTCTGGGACCTGCTTGATCAGGACCACGATGTTCGTCATGAGTGTGGTTCGTCCTCCTCGAAGGGGTCCCGCAGCGCCCGGCTGCGCGACCTCGGTACACGATTCGCAACGCACGGACCTGTTACTACCCGGTAACTGTGTGCGCTCTGCCTTCACACCATAGCGGGTAGTCGTGCGCGTTCTTGCGGCCTGCCCGCCCTCCGAAAGCCGGGGCGCCCGCTTCCCGGTTCGCGAATCAGACACTTCGCGTTAGCCTGCCTATGCAATGAACGCCTCCGTCCCCGACGTTCCCCCGCCCCTCTCCGGCGCCGCCGCGCCGGCGCTGACGCTGACGGGCGAGCGCACGATCCCCGGCCTCGACATCGAGAACTACTGGTTTCGCCGCCACCAGGTGGTCTACCGGCGGCTGGCGCCGCTGTGCGCCGGGCGCGAGGTCCTCGAGGCCGGGTGCGGCGAGGGTTACGGCGCCGACCTGATCGCAGGCGTCGCCCGCCGGGTCGTCGCGCTCGACTACGACGAGGCCACGGTGGCCCACGTGCGCGGCCGCTACCCCCGCGTGGAGGTCATGCAGGCCAACCTGGCCCGGCTGCCGCTGCCCGACGCGTCGATCGACGTCGTGGTCAACTTCCAGGTCATCGAGCACCTCTGGGACCAGGGCCAGTTCGTGGCCGAGTGCGCCCGGGTGCTGCGGCCGTCGGGGCTGCTGATGATGTCCACGCCCAACCGGATCACGTTCTCCCCCGGCCGCGACACCCCGGTCAACCCGTTCCACACCCGTGAACTCGACGCCGCCGAGCTGACCGACCTGCTGGTCGCCGGCGGTTTCGCCGAACCGGAGGTCAGCGGCGTTTTCCACGGCCCGCGCCTGCGCGAGATGGATGCCCGCCACGGCGGCTCCATCATCGACGCGCAGATCGCACGGGCCGTCACCGAGGCGCCGTGGCCGCCGCAGCTGGTGGCCGACGTCGCCGCCGTGACCGCCGACGACTTCGAGCTGACCGGGGCCGATGGCTGTGACAGTCGACACATCGACGACAGCCTGGATCTCGTCGCGATCGCGGTGCGGCCGTGATCCCGGCCGCGCGCCCGGTCCCGGGCATGTTCACCCTGGTGCTGCACACGCATCTGCCGTGGCTGGCCCACCACGGCCGCTGGCCGGTCGGCGAGGAATGGCTCTATCAGTCGTGGGCCGCAGCCTACCTGCCGCTGCTGCGGGTGCTGCGCACGCTGGCCGACGAGGACCGCCGCGGGCTGCTGACCCTGGGCGTCACCCCCGTGGTCAACGCCCAGCTCGACGACCCGTACTGCCTGGACGGCATGCAGCACTGGCTGGCCAACTGGCGGCTGCGTGCGACTGAAGCAGCCGCAGCGGCCGCCAGCGTGCGCTCGGCGCCTCGGTCGACGTCGGCCGAGTACCCGTCGTGCTCACCGGAAGCTCTGCGCGCGTTGGGGATTCGCGAGTGCGCCGAGGCGGACCGGGCGCTGGACGAGTTCGCCACCCGATGGCGGCACGGCGGCAGCCCGCTGTTGCGCCGCCTGGTCGACGCGGGCACCGTGGAGTTGCTCGGCGGCCCGCTGGCCCACCCGTTCCAGCCGTTGCTCACCCCGCGGCTGCGCGAGTTCGCGCTGCGTGAGGGCCTGGCCGACGCGCGGCAGCGGCTGGCGCACTTCCCGACCGGCATCTGGGCACCCGAATGCGCCTACGCCCCCGGCCTGGAGGACGGCTACGCCGCCGCCGGGGTCACCCACTTCATGGTCGACGGCCCGTCGCTGCACGGCGACACCGCGCTGGGCCGGCCCGTCGGCGGGTCCGGCGTCGTGGCGTTCGGCCGCGACCTGCAGGTCAGCTACCGGGTGTGGTCTCCGAAGTCCGGCTACCCCGGGCATGCCGCCTACCGCGACTTCCACACCTACGACCACCTCACCGGGCTCAAGCCGGCCCGGGTGACCGGCCGCAACGTGGATTCGGGGGCCAAGGCGCCCTACGACCCCGAGCGCGCCGACCGCGCGGTCGACGCCCATGTCGCCGACTTCGTCGACGTCGTGCGCAACCGGCTGGCCGCGGAGTCCGAGCGCATCGGGCGGCCGGCGCACGTCGTGGCGGCCTTCGACACCGAGTTGTTCGGCCACTGGTGGTACGAGGGCCCGACGTGGCTGGCGCGGGTGTTGCGCGCCCTGCCCACCGCCGGCGTGCGGGTGGGCACCCTGCGTGACGCGCTCACCGACGGGTTCGTCGGCGCCCGGGTCGACCTGCCACCCAGCTCCTGGGGGTCGGGCAAGGACTGGCAGGTGTGGTCCGGGGAGCAGGTGGCCGACCTGGTCCGGCTCAACACCGAGGTCGTCGACACCGCGCTGACCACCGTCGACAAGGCGTTGTCGCAGGCCGCGCCGCTGGGCGGCCCGGTCCCCCGCGACCGCGTCGCCGACCAGGTCCTGCGCGAGACCCTGCTCACCGTCTCCAGCGACTGGCCGTTCATGGTGAGCAAGGACTCGGCGGCCGATTACGCGCGCTACCGCGCCCACCTGCACGCGCACGCCGCCCGGGAGATCGCGGGCGCGCTGGCGTCGGGCCGGCGCGACACCGCCGAGCGGCTCGCCGAGGGGTGGAACCGCGCCGACGGGCTGTTCGGGGCCCTGGACGCGCGTAGGCTGCCCCGGTGACTTTCGCCTCTTCCCGCGAGCGCGCGTGTCTGCACGGCGACACGCCGCCGCGCGCGGCATTTCACGCACGCTCGCGGCGAAAGGTCGCCGCGTGAAGATCCTGATGGTGTCATGGGAGTACCCGCCGGTGGTGGTCGGCGGCCTCGGCCGGCACGTGCACCACCTGTCCACCGCGCTGGCCGAAGCCGGTCACGACGTCGTGGTCCTGTGCCGGCGGCCCTCGGGCACCGACCCCAGCACGCACCCGACCTCCGACGAGATCGACGAGGGCGTCCGGGTGATCGCGGCCGCCCAGGACCCCCACGAGTTCGGCTTCGGCACCGACATGATGGCCTGGACGCTGGCGATGGGTCATGCGATGGTCCGGGCCGGGCTGGTCATCAAACGCCACGGCCGCGACCGGCCGTGGCGCCCCGACGTCGTGCACGCACACGACTGGCTGGTCGCCCATCCGGCGATCGCACTTGCCCAGTTCTACGACGTGCCAATGGTTTCCACGATTCACGCCACCGAGGCCGGTCGGCATTCCGGCTGGGTGTCCGGGACGATCAGCCGGCAGGTGCACGCCATCGAGTCGTGGCTGGTGCGCGAATCCGACTCGCTGATCACGTGTTCGGCGTCGATGAGCGAGGAGATCACCGAACTGTTCGGCCCCGGCCTGGCCGGCATCACCGTGATCCGCAACGGCATCGACGTGACGTGCTGGCCGTTCGCTGACCGCCGGGCGCGCACCGGGCCGGCCGAACTGCTCTACCTCGGCCGGCTGGAGTACGAGAAGGGCGTGCACGACCTCATCGCCGCCCTGCCGCGGATCCGGCGCACCCACCCCGGCACCACCCTGACCCTCGCCGGGACCGGGACCCGGCGGGACCGGCTCGTCGAGCAGGCGCGAAAGCACCGGGTGCTCAAGGCGACCCGGTTCGTCGGGCACCTCGGCCACGACGAGCTGCTGGCGGTGCTGCACCGCGCCGACGCCGCGGTGCTGCCCAGCCACTACGAACCGTTCGGGATCGTCGCCCTGGAGGCCGCCGCGGCCGGCACCCCGCTGGTGACGTCGAACGTCGGCGGCCTGGGCGAGGCGGTGATCAACGGGCGGACCGGCGTATCGTGCCCGCCGCGCGACGTGGCGAAGCTGGCGTCCGCGGTACGTGCGGTGCTCGACGATCCGGCGGCCGCGCAACGGCGCGCCCGCGCCGCCCGCGAGCGGCTCACCTCGGACTTCTCCTGGCAGACGGTGGCCGAGCAGACCGCGCAGGTGTATGTGGCGGCCAAGCGCGGCGAGCGGCAGCCGCAGCCCCGGCTGCCGATCGTCGAGCACGCCCTGCCGGATCGTTAGCTACCTTCGAGGCATGGCTCTGGAATTCTCGAGCGTGGTCGATGCGCCGCGCGACGACGTCTTCGCCTGGTACGCCAGGCCGGGTGCTTTCGAACGACTCTCGCCGCCGTGGCAGCCGATGCGGCTCGTGGCCGAGGCCGCCTCGCTGAAAGACGGGCGCGCCGAGCTCGCCCTGCCGGCAGGGCTGCGCTGGATCGCCGTGCACCAACCGGACGGCTACGACCCGCCGCGGCGTTTCGTCGACACCGTCGGCGGCGACGGGTTGGCCTCGCTGCCGACGCGGATCGCCATGCGGTGGAAACACATTCACGAGTTCGAAGACCTGGGCGAACAGACCCGGGTGATCGACCGGGTCGAGACGCCGGTGCCCGGTGCGGCGCTGCGCGAGATGTTCGCCTACCGCTACCGGCAGCTGGCCGACGACCTGGCGGCCCACCGGCGCGCGGCCGAGCGCGGTCTGGCACCGCTGACCGTCGCCGTCACGGGGTCTTCGGGGCTGGTCGGTTCGGCGCTGACGGCATTTTTGAGCACCGGCGGCCACCGCGTCGTGCGGCTGGTGCGCGGTACCCCGCGCTCCGGCGACGAGCGGCGCTGGAACCCCGACGACCCCGACCCCGATCTCCTCGCCGGGATCGACGCGGTGATCCACCTGGCCGGCGCCTCGATCGCCGGGCGCTTCACCGACGGCCACCGGCGCGCGATCCGCGACAGCCGGATCGGTCCCACCCGCCGGCTGGCCGAACTGGCGGCCCGCACCGAGCCCGCTCCCACGGCGTTCGTCTGCGCGTCGGCGATCGGGTATTACGGCTACGACCGCGGCGACGAGTTTCTCACCGAGGACAGCGACCGCGGGGACGGGTTTCTGGCCGACGTCGTCGCCGACTGGGAGGACGCGACCGCGCCGGCCGAGTCAGCCGGGCTGCGGGTGGTGCGGGTGCGCACCGGCATCGTGCAATCGCCCCGCGGCGGCACCCTGCGACTGCTGCGTCCGCTGTTTTCCGCCGGACTGGGCGGGCGGCTGGGCAGCGGCCGGCAATGGCTGTCCTGGATCGGCATCGACGACATGGTCGACGTGTACCACCGCGCGCTGTGGGACGACGCGCTGACCGGTCCGGTCAACGCCGTCGCGCCGCAACCGGTTCGCAACGACGAGTACACCCGCACCCTGGCCCGTGTGCTGCATCGACCCGCGCTGCTGCCGGTCCCGCCGCTGGGCCCGCGGCTACTGCTCGGCGCGCAGGGCGCCCGCGAACTCGCGTGCGCCAGCCAGCGCGTGCTACCCCGCAAGCTCGAAGCGGCCGAACACCGGTTCCGCCGGCCCGGCCTCGATCAGACCCTGCGTCACCTGCTCGGGCGCACCGGCTGAGCCGCTTCGCCGTCCCCGCCCTCGACTGCTCGACAGGTGAGGTCAGGGGGTGCCGTTGATGCTGGCGGAGAATGTGTCGACTGCCGCGCCGACGCTGCCGTTCCACGGCTCGAACCCGGCCTGGATGCTGGTCAGGTACCACGAGCTGTTCACCGACGGCTCGACGGTTTCCGTGTAGTCGACGAAACCCAGCACGTTCATGTTGCTCCACGAGTTGATCGGTGCGTCCGCGACGTAGGAGACCACGTTGTTCTTCCCGTTGTAGCCCTCCCACACCGCGAACTGCTTTCCGTCGATCGTGGCGTTGCCCACGTCGGAGCCGACCGGCTGGATGGGGCCGACATGGTTGAACCAGATCATGATCTCCTGCTGGTTTACCGTGGATGTGTTCGGCGTGGGATTCAGCCAGATGTCGTAGGAGGCGTCGTAGGTGCCGCTACTGGGGTAGGTATAGCTGATGCTGCTGGTCGCGGTCTGGATTTGGCTCAGCTGGTCCGGCAAAGGACTGTTCGGGGAGATGTTGTTGTAGGCCCCGCCCAGATAGACCGACGGGTAGGACAGCGGCGCGCCGTTGGTGGAGGCAGATCCGGTCTCGGTGGTGATCGTGAATCCGGTGGAGCTGACGGTGATAATCTGCTGCCCCGAGCCGATGTTGTAAGCGTTGTTCTGAACTATGTAGGCGTTCTGGATGGTGGTCGTGCCGTACGGGTCGGAGATCACGATCCCCTGCCCGGTCCCGCCGCCCCCCGTCAAGGGGGCGCCGGTCTGCCCGTCGCTTCCCGCATGGCCGAGCAATCCGGGCTGCCCGCCGATGCCGCCCGCGCCGGGATTTCCGCCGTTGATTTCCGCGACCGCCTGCCCGCCGGTGCCGCCGTTACCGCCGTTGCCGATCAACCAGCCACCCGATCCGCCGGCCTGCCCCGTGCCCGCCATGCCGTTGGAGCCGTTGCCGAACAACGGCCGCCCGGTCAGATCCTTCACCGGGGAGAACCACGGCACCTGGGCGATCGCGTTCTCCAGCGTGCCCAGGGTGGTGGTGTTGGCCGCCTCTGCGGCCCCGTACGCGCCCTGCACCCCGTGCAGCGCCGCCACGAACTGGTCGTGAAACGCCGCCGCCTGGGTGCCCAGAGCCTGAAACCGTTGGGCGTGCGCGGAAAACACCGCCGCGACCGCCCCCGATACCTCATCGTGGGCGGCGGTCGCCACCGAGGTGGTCGAGACGCCTGCGACGCTGTACGCCGAACGCAGCGAGGAGCCGATACCAGCCGCCTGCGACACGGCCGTCGACATCAACTCCGGGTCAAATGCGGTGAATGCCACACCGCAGGACATTAACGGTTTGTCCCGTCTGGTCGAAAGGGCGCGGCCCGGCCTCGATCAGGCCCTGCGTCACCTGTCCGGGCGCGCCGGCTGAACCGCTTCGCCGTCCCTGCCCTCCCGGCTGCGCCGGTACGCGCTGGCCCGCAGGCCGGCCAGCCACGCCGGGCGCAGGCTCAGCCCGGGCGCGAGGTTGATGACCGGGTCGAACGACACGTCCCCGCCCGGCGCCGGATCGAACAGCCCGGTCATCCTCAGCCGGGCCAGCGGCGTGAGATCGCCTCGCCCACAAGCTTGGTCGAGCGCCACCTCGATTCCGCCGGCCACGAGCCGCTCCCGCACGGCGGACAGCGACAGCCCCGGGCCGTCGATGTCGCTGCAGATCCGCGCCCGCAGCCACCAGTTCCTGCCCCGGTAGCCGAACGGCATGAGGCTGGTCATGGTCTGCCCGGTCCACGTGGCGGCGGGCCGCAGCGCCACCGCCCGGGCCAGCACGCCCGAACCCGAGGAGACGGCCAGGACGTCCCACGGCGTCGACGCCCGCAACCGCACGGCCAGCATGACGAAGTCGGGCATCGCGACCAGCAACGCGAACCCGATCGCCAGGCGATGGCAAAGGTCGTGCAGAGGTTCCATTGAACCGGGCCGGCTCTTGCATGCGTCAGATATGTGGGACGGGCTACCCGGCGGTGTCTGCGCGAAACGGCGCTCCGGGTCCTGCCGGCCCCCGCAGCGCGGGAAAAGACCTCTGGCGAACCACCGACTAATTCATTAGATTAATGTTTAAGTAACTGAATGACACGACGGCCGGCCCACGTCCGCGCCATGACGTCCGCCGCCACGCGGTGGTTTGATTTCTCGGCAAAGGGGTACATCGCGTGAATCTGAGCCGTTCGAGCCGGAGGCTGACCGACGTTGCCGCAGGTGCTTCGGTGGGGGCCGTGGGTGCTTGTCCACGGCCGTTGTGCGGCGGGGTTCCCGCCGGCGGCGCGGCCGCAACACCCGACATCACCCAGTTGGACTCCTGGCGGGCCTGGCTGCGGCGTGCGGTGCTCACCGCGGTGACCGACTTCGTCGCCGACCGGTGCGACGAGGCGCTGGGCTCGGCCGGCGTCGAAGTGGCCGGCGAGATCCTGCTGGAGTTCCTCGACGGCGGCAAATGCCTGCGCTCGACGTTCATGTACCTGGGCTGGCTGTGTGGCGCACCGGCGAGCGACGCGGCCCTGTCGGCGACCGGCAGCCTGGAGTTGTTGCACGCGTTCGCCCTGCTGCAGGACGACGTGATGGACGGTTCGGCGTCCCGGCGGGGCCGGCCCGCGGCGCACGTCCAGTTCGCCGACTGGCATCGCGGGCGCGGGCTGTCCGGCTCGTCGCGCCGCTTCGGGGAATCGGCCGCGGTCCTGCTCGGCGACCTCTGCCTGATCTGGGCCGAGCAGATGCTGCGCGACAGCGGGCTGGCGCCCGACCAGCTGCAGCGGGCCTGGCCGCGCTACGACGCCATGCGCAGCGAACTGGCCGTGGGCCAGTTCGCCGACCTGGCGAACGACGTGCGCGACCTGCCCACGATGGAGTCGGTGCTGGCCCTGGCCCGGCTGAAGTCCGGCAACTACACGGTGCGCCGCCCGCTGGAGATCGGCGCCGCGATGGCCGGCTGCGGCGAGCGGCTGCTCGGCGGACTGGGCGACTACGGCTGCGCCGTCGGCGAGGCGTTCCAGCTGCGCGACGACATCCTCGGCGTGTTCGGGAGCCCCGCCGTGACGGGCAAACCCAGCGGCGGGGACCTGCTGGAACGCAAGGCCACCAGCGTGGTGGTCGCCGCCCACCAGCTGGCCGACGCGTCGACGCGCCGGCAGTTCCGGGAGCTGATGGACGACGACCGGCTCGACGCGGCAGCCGTCGACCACTGGCGCACCCTGATCCTGTCCACCGGGGCGGTGCAGTGGATCGAGCAACTGATCGCCGAGCGTGTCGCCGCGGCGCGGAAAGCCCTGGACCGCAGCGGGATCGGCGGCGAAATCGGGGACGCGCTGGTCGACATGGCCGGTGTGTGCACGCGGCGGGCGGCATGAGAGGCTCGCACTGATGCGCACGATACGGGGGCGCACCGACCACGTCGTGGTCGTCGGCGCCGGATTCGCCGGGCTGTCCGCCGCGCTGCACCTGGCCGGCCGCGGCCGCGAGGTCACGGTCGTCGAACAGCAGCCGTGGCCGGGCGGGCGGGCCGGGCGGCGCGACGTCGCCGGCTACCGGATCGACACCGGGCCCACGGTGATCACGATGCCCGACATCATCGACGAGGTCTTCGCCGCCGTCGGCGAAAACCGTTCGCAGCGGCTCGATCTGCGGCCGGTGGACCCGGCGTACCGGGCGATGTTCGCCGACGGCGGTGCGATCGACGTGCACACCGACGCCGACCGCATGACCGCCGCGGTGCGGGAGTTCGCCGGGCCGCAACAGGCCGCGGGCTACCTTCGGCTGCGGGACTGGCTGGACCGGCTGTACCGCACCGAGTTCGACGGCTTCATCTCCGCGAACTTCGACTCCCCGCTGTCGCTGCTCAACGGCCGGCTGGCCCGGCTCGCGGCGATCGGCGGGTTCCGCCGCTGGGACACGATGGTCAAGCGCCACATCAGCGATCCGCGCCTGCGGCGGGTGTTCACCTTCCAGTCGCTCTACGCCGGCGTCGCGCCGCAGCAGGCCCTGGCGGTCTATGCGGTGATCGCCTACATGGACACGGTCGCCGGGGTGTTCTTCCCCCGCGGCGGGGTGCGGGCCCTGCCCGACGCGCTGGCCGCGGCGGCCGCCGACGCCGGGGTGCGGTTCCGCTACGGCACGGCCGTCACCGCGCTGGACCGCACCGGCGACCGGATCACCGCGGTCCACACCGCGCAGGGCGAGCGCATCGCCTGCGACGCGGCCGTGCTGACCACCGAACTGCCGCAGACCTACGCGCTGCTGGGCCGCCGGCCGCGCCGGCCGCTCGGGCTGCGCGCCGCGCCGTCAGCGGTGGTGCTGCACGTCGGCTGCCGCGCCGCCACCGCACCGCCCACGGCGCACCACACCATCCTGTTCGGCAGCGCCTGGGAGCAGACCTTCACCGACATCATCCGCGACGGCCGGCTCATGACGGACCCCTCGCTGCTGGTCACCCGGCCGACGGCAAGCGACCCGGCCCTGGCCCCCGACGGTCGCGACCTGCTCTACGTGCTGGCGCCGGCACCGAACCTGTCGCGCGGCGGCATCGACTGGGCGGCCACCGGCGAGCGCTACGCGGACACCCTGCTCGACATCGTGCAGGACAGGCTGCTGCCGGGCCTGCGCGCGGACGCCGAGGTGCTGCACGTCGACACCCCCGCGGACTGGGCCCACCAGGGCATGGCGGCCGGCACCCCCTTCGCCCTGGCCCACACGTTCGCCCAGACCGGGCCGTTCCGGCCGGCCAACATCGTGCGCGGCATCGAGAACGCGGTGCTCGCCGGCTCGTCGACGGTGCCCGGCGTGGGGGTGCCCACTACGCTGATCTCGGGCCGGCTGGCCGCCGACCGCATCACCGGCGCCTCCGGGCGGCCGGCGAGAAGTTTCGACCTGAAAGCGCGGCAACCATGATCCGCACCGAACTCGACGCCGCGGGGATCACCGATCCCGAGTTGCGTGCGGCGTACCGCCGGTGCCGGCAGATCGCGGCCGAGCACGGCCGCACCTACTTCCTGGCCACCCGGCTGCTCGCCCCGGACCAGCGCCCGGCGGTACACGCGCTGTACGGCGTCGCCCGCCACGCCGACGACATCCTCGACGATCTCGACCCGTCCCTGGACGTCGCCGCGCGCGCGGAAAGGCTGCAGCGGCTCTCCGATCGTTTCTTCGCCGGCGGCGACCTTCGTGAGGAGCCCGTGCTGGCCGCGGCCGACGACACCGTGCGCCGCTACGGAATTTCCGCGGACCTGTTCGAGGACTTTCTCGCCTCGATGCGGATGGACCTGTCCGTCACCGACTATCCCGACCGGGCCGCGCTGAACCGGTACATGCGCGGTTCTGCGGAAGTCATTGGGCTGCAGATGCTTCCGGTGCTCGGCACGGTGGTTCCCAGCGACGAGGCGGCCCCGTACGCGGCCGCGCTGGGCCGTGCCTTCCAGCTCACCAACTTCCTGCGCGACGTCGACGAGGACCTGCGGCGCGGACGGGTCTACCTGCCCGCCGACGAACTGGCCGCCCACGGCGTCGACCGTGAGCTGCTGACGTGGTGTCACGACCACCACCGCACCGACCCGCGGGTCCGTGCGGCGCTGGCGGCCCAGCACGACGTCACCCGCGACATCTACCGGTTCGCCGCCGACGGCATCGCGCTGCTGCAACCGCGTTCCCGGCCCTGTGTCGCCACCGCACTGACGCTCTACTCTGAGATACTCGATTGCATTGAGGGCAGTGATTTCTCGGTGTTCAGCCGGCGCGCCACCGTCGGCACCACGCGACGGCTGCAGGTCGCCGGCGGCGGGCTGCTGCGGTCGTGGCGCGCCCGGCTGGCCCACCCCGAGCACCGCAAGCCCGGTGCGGCATGAGCGGGGGCTGGCAGTACCTGATCGTGCTGGGTCTGTGCCTGGCGATCACGGCGCCGCTGGAGTTCTTCGGCGCCGGCGTCTACCGCCGGCCGCGGCGGGTCGTGCGCGCGGTGGCCCCGGTCGCCGCGGTGTTCCTGGTCTGGGACGCGGTCGCGATCGCCGCCGGCGTGTGGACGTACAACCCGCGCTACATCAGCGGCGTCCACCTCCCGTTCCGGGTGCCCCTGGAGGAGGCGCTGTTCTTCGTGGTGATCCCGCTGTGCGCGTTACTGACCTACAACGCGGTCACCACGATCCTCGACCGGGCCAGGCGGCGATGACCGGCCTGGGCTACACCCTGCCGGCCGTGGCGGCCGTGTTCCTCGTCGTGGCGCTGGAGTTCGGGCTGCTGCACACCGGGCTCTTCCGGCGGCCCGCCTACTGGCTGTCGATGCTGATCGTGCTCGGCTTCCAGGTGCCGGTCGACGGCTGGCTGACCAAGCGCAACGCACCGATCGTGATCTACGACCAGCGCCAGACCAGCGGCGTGCGGTTCCCGTTCGACATCCCGGTCGAGGATTTCCTGTTCGGCTTCGCGCTGGTCACCGCGGTGCTGATGCTGTGGGAGGGCCGACGTGCGCGTCGATAGGGCGGGGCTGCCGCGCGCTGAGGTGCCCGGCGCGTTCGACGTCGGCGCCGCCGCCTACGACCGGCTGGTCGGCGCCAATCCGGGCTACCACGCCAACCTGCGGCGGTCGGCGGAACGCATGCGAATTCCCGCACGCGGCAAGGGTTTACGGCTGCTCGATGCGGGTTGCGGCACCGGCGCGTCGACCGCCGCGCTGCTCTCGGTGGCCCCCGAGGCCGAGATCGTCGCCGTCGACGCCGCCGGCGGCATGCTGGAGGCGGCGCGCGCCAAGCCGTGGCCGCCGTCGGTGCGGTTCGTGCACTCGCGCATCGAGGACCTCGCCGCCCACGACGAGGTCCGGGGGCCGTTCGACGGCATCCTGGCCGCCTACCTGCTGCGCAATCTCGCCGACCCGGACGGCCAATTGCGGGCGTTCCGGGCGCTGCTGCGCCCCGGCGGGACCCTGGCGGTGCACGAGTACTCGGTACGCGACTCGCGCGCCGCGACCAGGATCTGGCACGCGGTGTGCTGGGGCATCATCATCCCGTCGGGCTGGTGGCGGACCCGCGACACCACGCTGTACCGGCACCTGTGGCGCAGCGTGCTGGCCTTCGACGGTGCGGCGCGCTTCCGCCGCCGGATGCTCGAGGCCGGTCTCACCGACGTCGGCAGCCAGACCATGCCGGGCTGGGAACGCGACGTCGTGCACACCTTCCTGGGATACGCGCCACCGGAGGAGGCGAAGCGATGACCGACCGCCGCCGCCAGATCCATCCCGCCCGGCCCGGCCTGCCCGAAGCGAGCGGGCTGCCGTCGCGGCCCCGCGCCGTCGTCGTGGGCGCGGGCATCGCCGGGCTGACGGCCGCCACCGGACTGGCCGAACGGGGGGTCGCCGTGGACCTCGTCGAGCGCCAGGAGTACCTGGGCGGGCGGGTCGGCGGCTGGACCGAACACGACGGCGAGGGCGCCGGGCTGCCGATGAACCGCGGATTCCACGCCTTCTTCCGCCAGTACTACAACCTGCGGGCCCTGCTGCGCCGCGTCGACCCGAAGCTGCGCATGCTCACCCCCGTCGAGGACTACCCCCTCATCGACGGCGCCGGCCGGCGGGACACGTTTCGCGGGCTGCCGCAGATCCCGCCGTGGAACGCGCTGGCGTTCGCGTTGCGCAGCCCGACGTTCCGGCTCACCGACCTGGCGCGCCTCGACGTGCGCGCCGCCGCGCCACTGGCGGCGGTGTCGGTGCCCGAGATCTACCAGCGCCTCGACCACGTCGACGCCGACACCTTCCTCAAGGACATCAACTTCCCCGAGTCGGCGCGGCACCTCGCGTTCGAGGTGTTCTCGCGCAGCTTCTTCGCCGAACCGGCACAGCTGTCGGCCGCCGAGCTGGCGACGATGTTCCACATCTACTTCCTCGGCTCCAGCGAGGGCCTGATCTTCGACGTGGCCAACGCGAACTTCGATGCGGCCCTGTGGGATCCGCTGGCCGCGCACCTGGGCGACCGGGGTGTCCGGGTGCACCTGGGCGACCAGGTCTCGCGCGTGGAACCCGTTGCGGCCCAAGGTTTTCACGTGCACACCGAGGCCGGCGAGCGACTGCACGCCGACGCCGTGGTGCTGGCCCTGGACGTGCACGGCCTGCGACACGTCGTGGACGCCTCACCGGGCCTCGGCGACGAGCCGTGGCGCTCCCGGGTCGGCGGGTTGCGCACGGCGCCGCCGTTCGTGGTGCACCGGCTGTGGCTGGACCGGCCCGTCGACGCCGATCGCCCGGCCTTTCTCGGCACCGCCGGTCACGAGCCGCTCGACAACATCAGCGTGCTGGAGCGCTACGAACGCGAGGCCGCGGACTGGGCCCGCCGCAATCGCGGCTCCGTCGTCGAACTGCACTCGTACGCCGCGCGCTCGGAGTCCACGGCCGGCGCCCTCGAGCAGTTGCACGCCCTCTACCCGGAAACCGCGGCGGCCCAGGTGCGCCACGAGCGCGTGCTCCGGCGAAGCGACTGCCCGCTGTTCGCCCCGGGCACCCACCAATGCCGTCCGGCGGTGGTCACGCCGCAGCCGGGGCTGGTGCTGGCCGGTGACGGCATCCGCGTCGACCTGCCGGTGGCACTCATGGAGCGCGCGGCCACCTCGGGCTGGCTGGCCGCCAACCACCTGCTGGGCAGGTGGGGGCTCGCCGGTCACCCGCTGTGCACCGTTCCCACCCGCGGGCGATCGGCGATGCTGCGCCGGCTGGCCACCGGCCGGGAGCGCCGACCGTGAGCGCCGCCGACCGCCTGCGTGGTCGCTGGCCCAAAGACTGGCCGCTGCAGATGGTTCCGCGGGTGGCGTGGACGAAGCAGCAGCCGACCTACCGCGATGCCCGGCCGGACGTCATCGACGCCGCGCTGGCCCGGTCGAAGCGCAAGCCGACCGGCAACTGGTTCGTGTTCGCGGCCAGCCGCGACGTGCGCGCCGGCTGGCCGCTGGGCGCGCGTGTCGCCGGGCTGGAACTGGTCGCCTGGCGCGACCGCCGGGGCCTGCTGCGGGTCGGTCCCGCCGGTTGCCCGCACCTGGGGGCCGACCTCGCCACCGGGATCGTGCGCGACGGTGTCTTGTTCTGCCGCTGGCACGGCCTGGCCCTCGACGGCGAGCGCTGCGAATTCGGTTGGCGGCCTTTGCCCGCTCACGACGACGGCGTGCTGGCGTGGGTGCGGCTCGATGCCGTCGGCGGCGAGGCGCCGCTGGACGCGCCGGTGATCCCGGCCAGACCGGCCGGGGCCACGCTGGCGGCCGTCACCCGCCTGGACGGCAGCTGCGAACCGTGCGACGTCATCGCCAACCGGCTCGACCCGTGGCACGGCGCATGGTTTCACCCCTATTCGTTCACCCGGCTGGAGGTGCTCACCACCCCGACCGAGGAGGATGACCGCTTCCTGGTGTCGGTCACCTTCCGGATGGGCCGGTTCGGGGTGCCGGTGATCGCGGAGTTCACCACCCCGGAGGCGCGCACCGTGCTGATGCGCATCGTCGAGGGCGAGGGAACCGGCAGCGTCGTCGAAACCCACGCCACCCCAACCGGTCCCGGCCCGGACGGGCGTCCCGGTGTCGCCGTGGTCGAGGCCACCGTCGCGACGTCGCAACGCCCCGGATTCGCGGCCGCGCGCCGCGCCGCCCCGCTGGTCACGCCGCTGATGCGCTACGCCGCCGCCCGGCTGTGGCGCGACGACCTGGCCTACGCCGAACGCCGTTATCGGGTGCGCACGGGCGCTCGATGAAGAACCCGCATGCCGCGGTGGTGGCCGCCACCGTCGGCGCACACCTCGGGTACCTGATCTACCTGCCCAGCGGCGGCTTCCTGGCGTTGCGCTGGCCGCGCACCCGCTGGCTGCACCTGGCAACGGTCTGCTGGGGCGCCGGCGTCGTGGCGCTCGGCTGGCCGTGCCCGCTGACGCGGCTGGAACGGTGGGCCCGGGACCGGGCCGGGATGGCGCCGCTGCCCGAGGGCGGGTTCATCGACCGCTACGTCGCGGGCGTGTGCTACCCGGCGGGCCGCACCGAAACCGCCCAGGCCCTGGCCTTCGCCGCGGCCGCCACCTCCTGGATCGCCGTGGCTGCGGCGTCGGCGAGACCGCGCGGCGCCGGCAGCCGACTTCCGCCGCACGGCGGCCCGCATTAGGTCTTTGGACGACTGCGCCGATACCCTGGTAGTCCTGATGAAGGATGCGGGTAGGTGACCAAGCGCCGCGCACAAGACCCACCGCCCGGCCGCACCGAGCTGGAAAAGCAGCTTTCGGCCGACATGCGGGCGATCACCGCGCAGTCCGACCGGATTGGCCGCCACTTCGCCCGGACCAACGACGTGAACAGCAACGACTTTCACGCCCTCCTGCACATCATGGTCTCCGAGACCGCGGGAAAGCCCCTGACGCTGGCGCAGCTGGGCCAGCGCATGGACGTCTCACCCGCGGCGGTCACCTACCTCGTCGACCGGATGATCGAATCGGGTCACATCCGGCGCGAACCCGACCCGGAGGACCGTCGCAAGTGGCTGCTGCGCTACGAGAACGGCGGCATGGAGCTCGCGCGCGAGTTCTTCATGCCCCTCGGTAAGCATCTGTCCTCCGCCCTGGCCGACCTGAGCGACGACGACCTGCGCGCCGCGCACCGGGTCTTCGCCGCGATGATCGACGCGATGGCCCATTTCCAGGACGAGCTCGTCCCTGAGCCCACGAGACGGTCAGCCGACGTCGGGCGAGACGCTGCGACCCCGCGGCGGCGGCAGGGCAGCCCCCGGTAGTCCCGGCGGAACCCCTTGCAGCAGGCGCTGTTCGATCACGTCCGCGCCGCGTGCCACTCCCCCGGTCGCGGCGAAACCCGCGGACACCCGGCGCGCGCCGTCGGCCATGCCGATCGTCGTGCGCACCGCCTCCCGCAGCCGGTCGGCGGTCAACCGCTTCGCCGGCAGCCGGACGCCGGCGCCGGCGACCTGCACGCGGCGCGCGACCTCGGCCTGGTCGCGGGCGAAGGGCACCACGCAGACCGGGACCCCGCGGTTGAGGGCCTTGACGGTGCTGCCCATGCCCCCGTGGGTGACCGCGCAGACCGCGCGGTCGAGGACCACACCGTGATTCAGGAACCGGCACACGGTGGCGTTGGGCGGCTGCGGCAGTGCGGGGGGCACGCCGGCGGGAAAGGTCGCGACCACGTGGACGGGCTCGCCGGCCAACGCCTGCAGGGCGATACGGCCGAGCCGGGCGTCGGCCTGGGCGATCGATGAGGTGGTGACCAGCACGATCGGGCACTCGATGGCGGCCATCCAGTCCGGCACGGCCACCGGGGCGGGTTCGAACTCGCAGGCGCCCACGAAGTGCACCACGTCGCCCCAGTCGGGGTGGGGATACTCGAAGGGCTCGCCGCCGACGGCCAGCAGCAGCGGGGCGCGGCGCATCAGCGCGTCCACCGAGTCGACCGCCGGCACACCGAGATCCGCGCGGACTGCGTTGACCCGCGGCATCACCCGGCGGTCGAAGAGGTGGGTCACGAACGGGCGCATCGACGCGTCACGGACCGCGCCCAGGACACCGGGCAGCGGCCGCAGGCCGGGGCCGAACGGCGGAGCGCCGCGCGAGCGCAGGTAGGGGGTGAACGGCGAGAACACCAGCCAGGGAACACCGGTGGCTTCGGCCACCGACATCGCCCCCCAGCAGTTGGCGTCGACGATGACCGCGTCGGGCCGCAGCGCCTCGATCCCCCGGCGCAGGTCCTCGACCTCGATGGCTGCACGCCGGCACAGAACGTCGATCGTTTCCCGCAGGACGTCCAACGCGTTGTGCGCCAGCCAATCCCGCCCGGTGATGGCCTCGATCCGGGGGTCGACCGCCTCGGTGTGGATGCCCAGCCCGCTCATGGCGTCGACTTCGGCGGCCAGGGTGCGCAGGTGTACCGCGTGGCCGCGGCCGGCCAGCTCCCGCAGCAGGGCGACCATCGGGTACAGGTGCCCCAGTGCGGGGGACCCGTACGCCAGAATCACCGCCATGCGCGCTCCCGCCGTCAGATGTCCGTCAGGCCGACGGAGCGCAGGGCCCGCAGATCCGGTGCGCCGCAGCCGTGCAGGCACACCCGCAGCTCGTCGAGGAACCGCTGCAGCCACGCCGTCGCCGCGTCCGCGGACTCGATGGCCGCGGGTAGCAGCGGGCGCGCGACCGCCACCACGTCGGCACCCAGGATCAGCGACTTGGCCGCGTCCATGCCGCTGCGGATACCCCCCGATGCCACCAGCGGGATGTCCGGCAGCGCGGCGCGCACCTCCCGGATCGCCTGCGCGGTGGGGATGCCCCAGTCGGCCAGGTCCGGGTAGCGCAGTTCGCCGTAGCGGACCAGCTGCTCGACGCGCGACCACGACGTGCCGCCGGCGCCGGCCACGTCGATGGCGGCCACCGGCGGTGTACCCGAAAGCCGCAGCAGATCGGCGACCGCCGCGCCGCCGAGTCCGTGACCGACCTCCTTGAGCAGCACCGGATAGCCCAGCAGGTCGCTCAGGTCGTGCAGGCGGTCGAGCGACCCGGAGAAATCGGTGTCGCCGCCCCACTGGACGGCCTCCTGAAGCGGATTGGTATGCACCGCAAGCGCATTGGCTCCGACACGATCCAGGGCCCGGACGATGTCGGGCACCGCGTCCTTGGTCAGCTGGGCCAGGCCGATGTTGCCGAACAACAGCACGTCGGGTGCCACGTCGCGCACGGCGAAGCTGGAGGCGGCGGTCTCGCCCAACACGCTGTCGAGCATCACGCGCTGCGAGCCGAGCATCATGCCGATGCCGAGTCGCTGTGCGGCGGCGGCCAGATTACGGTTGATGGTTGCAGACAGCTCGGCGCCGCCGGTCATGGCGCCGACGAACACGGGCGCCCGCAACGGCGCGCCGAGGAACTCGGTGGAAAGGTCGATGTCGTCGAGATTGGTCTGGGTCAGCGCGTTGTAGGGCAGGCGGTAACGCTCCAACCCGGTCGTGACGCCCCGGTATTCGACGTCGCCGTCGAGGCACACGTCGATGTGGCGGCGCTTGCGCGTGGTCATCTCGCCCCGATCCGTCCTCATGTGACGCCCAGGCCGGCGCGCGCGACCTCCAGGTCGTCGAGGAACCTTCGCATCGCCATGATAAGCGCGGTCAGCACCCGGTGCCCGGCGATCAGGTCGTCGTCGGGCAGGTCAGCCATGGCGGCGTAGGTATGCGCGGCCAGCGGGGTGAAGAAGGCCTCGGCGATGTCGCGGTGCTCGGCGGAGTACCGCAGGATGACCTTGCGCCGGTCGGCGGGGTCGGATTCGCGCCGCAGGTGACCCGAGTTGATCATCCGCTCGACGAGGTAGGTGATGGCCGCGGCGGAAAGACCCATCTTGTGCCGCAGGTCGCCCGAGGTCAGCGGAGCGCCCTCGCTCTCGGCCACCAGTATGTGCACCAGGGCGCGGAAATCGCTGGGGTGCACGTGGTGGGCGGCCGCGAAAACCCGCCCCAACTGGTCGGATTCGGCCGCGAGGGCGCGCGCGTCGGACGCGATCAGCGCTTCGAGTCCCATCCGCTCCTGGGCACTCCGATCCGGGTTCATCAGGATTCCAGCGTACCGCGACCACGCCTAGTTGTTAAGTGGGTTAATGTTTAAGTTAGTGAAGCTCCTGGGTTGGGACGCAGTGGCGGCGGCCGTGACGCGCCGGCGATCGTGGCTGCCCGGATCGGCCGCGGTGCTGCTGGGCGTCGGCGTGCTGGTGCTCGTCGGCGGCAACGCCGCGGCCGGCCAGGCGCCGCAGTCGGTGCCGGCCGCCTCCGACTCCGCGCAACTCGCCGCCCTGGCCCGCCAGTTCCCCGGCGGCGACCGGGTTCCGCTGATCCTCGTCGTCACCCGCGCCGACGGCGCACCGCTGGACGCCGCCGACGTCTCGGCGGCCCGGGCGGCCGGCTCCCGGATGCGGGCGGCCACCGGGCCCGGCGCGCCAGCCGCGGCCGCGCCGCCGATGGTGTCGGCCGACGGCAGGGCCGCCCTCGCGGTGGCGCCCGTGAGCGCCGACCTGTCGGGCGTCGATTTGGACAAACAGGTCGCCGCCGCACGCGCCGCCGCGCGCGACGGCCTGCCGGCCGGCCTGCGGGCCCATGTCACCGGGGGGCCGGCGTTCGGCGCCGACATCGCCAACGCATTCACCGACGCCAACGTCACCCTGCTGGCGGTGACCGCGGCGGTGGTCGCCTTGCTGCTGGTCGCCACCTACCGGTCGCCGGTGCTGTGGCTGGCCCCGCTGCTGGTGATCGGATTCGCCGACCGGGTCGCCACGGCGGTGGGCACCGCGGTGGCGAGGCTGACCGGGCTCAGCTTCGACGGCTCCACCGCGGGGATCACCAGCGTGCTGGTGTTCGGGGCGGGCACCAACTACGCGCTGTTGCTGATTTCGCGTTACCGCCAGGAACTCCGGCGCCAGAGCGCGCACCCGGATCACCGGGAAGCACTGCGGCGCGCGGTGCGCCGGGCCGGGCCGGCCATCGTGGCCAGCAACGCCACGGTGGTGCTGGCGTTGCTGACACTGCTGTGCGCGTCCACCCCCAGCACCCGCAGCCTGGGGGCGCTGGCAGCGTGCGGCCTGCTCGTCGCCGCGGTCTCCGTGCTCGTGGTGCTGCCGCCGGTGCTCGCGCTGTGCGGACGGCGACTGTTCTGGCCCTTCGTTCCGCAGCCGGCGGGCCACGCCCGCGAGTCGGGACCCTGGCTGCGGGTGGCGCAGTGGGTCGACCGGCGCCCCGCCGTGGTCGCCGCGGTCGCGATCACGGTGCTGGCGGCCCTGGCCACCGGCCTGCTGGGCACCCGGATCGGGTTGTCCCAGACCGAGCAGTTCCGGGTCCGGGCGGACTCGGTGGCCGGGTACGACGTCGTGGCCGCGCACTTCCCGGCCGGCCTGGTCAACCCGACGCTGGTCGTCGCGCAAACCGCGCGGGCGCCGCGGGTGCAGCGCGCCATCGACTCGACCCCCGGGGTCGTCTCGGCGACCGAGTCGGGCCGGTCACCCTCGGGGCTGACCGAGTGGTCGGTGGTGACCGACGCTCCGCCGTCGTCCGAGCGTGCCTTCGAAACCGTTGCGGCGCTCCGGCATTCGACCAAGGATGCCGCCCCAGGCGCGCTGGTGGGCGGAGCCGACGCGCAGGCCCTCGATGTTCGCGACGCCGCCACCCGCGACCGCCGGGTGCTCGTCCCGGCGATCCTGGCCGTGATCCTGGCGGTCCTGTACCTGTTGCTGCACTCGGCGCTCGCACCGCCGATCCTGCTGGGCGCGACGATCCTGGGCGCCCTGGCCGCGCTCGGCGCCGGCGGCTGGTCCAGCAGCCACGTCTTCGGATTCCCGGCGCTGGACAACAGCACGCCGCTGTTCGCGTTCCTGTTCCTGGCCGCCCTGGGCGTCGACTACACCATCTTCCTGGTCACCCGCGCCCGCGAGGAGGCCGCGCGGCACGACGCGCGCGAAGGCATGGTCCGCGCCGTGGCGGCCACCGGTGGCGTGATCACCAGCGCGGGAATCGTTCTGGCGGCGGTCTTCAGCGTGCTGGGGGTGTTGCCGTTGATCGTGCTGACCCAGCTGGGCATCATCGTCGGCCTGGGAATCCTGCTCGACACGTTCGTCGTGCGCACCCTGGTCATCCCCGCGCTGTTCGCCCTCGCCGGCCCGCGCATCTGGTGGCCCGCCTCTCCCGTCCGTACCGAAAGCGTTGAACCCCAACAAGAACGGAGCACAGCATGAACAAGTCGATACTGGCCGGCACCTCGCTGGCCGTCGCCGCCGCCGCCGGCACGGGGAGCGTCGCCAGCCCGAACCGGGTACCCGCCTGGTACTCGCGGCTGCGCAAGCCGCGCTACCAGCCGCCCGGGGTCGCGTTCCCGGTGGTCTGGACCACCCTCTACGCCGACATCGCGACCACGTCCGCGAGGGTGATCGACCGGTTCCGCGCGGCCGGACAGCACGAGGAGGCGCGCGCCTACGCCGCCGCGCTCGGCGTCAACCTGACGCTCAACGCCGGCTGGAGCTGGCTGTTCTTCCGGTACCACAAACTCGGCGCCTCGGCCGTGGGCGCCGCGGTGCTGGCGGCCAGCAGCGCCGACCTGGCTCGGCGCGCCGCGCAGGCCGACCCCCGGGCCGGGCTGGCGCTGGCGCCCTACCCGCTGTGGTGCACCTTCGCCACCGTGCTGGCCACCCACATCTGGCGGCTCAACCGCTGAGCGGCGCGCCGAAAGATGCCGACACTTTTATGGTTTCGCCGCGACCTGCGACTGCGTGACCACCCGGCGCTGGCCGCCGCGGCGGCCGACGGCGACGAGGTGCTCGCCTGTTTCGTGCTCGATCCGCGACTGGAGGCGTCGTCGGGGCGGCGCCGCCTGCAGTTCCTGGGCGACTCGCTGCGCCGGCTGCGCGAGGACCTGGACGGCCGGTTGCTGGTGACCCGCGGCCGGCCCCAGGAACGGATCCCCCGGATCGCCGGGGAAATCGGCGCGACGGCGGTGCACATCTCGGAGGACTTCGCACCGTTCGGGCGGCGCCGCGACGAGCGGGTACGCGCGGCCCTGGACCCGGTGCCGTTGGTGGCCACGGGCTCGCCCTACCTGGTGTCGCCAGGGCGGGTCACCAAGCCCGACGGCAGCCCATACCGGGTTTTCACGCCGTTCTTCCATCGGTGGCGCGACGTCGGTTGGCGGGGACCCGCCCGTTCCGGCGCCGGCCCGGCGCGCTGGATCGATCCGGCGCCGCTGCGCGTCGAGCAGTGCGAAATCCCCGACCCGGGTGACGCGCTCGACCTCGCCGCCGGGGAGCGCGCGGCCCTGGTGGAGTGGGAGGCGTTCGTCGCGGACGGGCTGCGGCGTTACGCGCAGGACCGCAACCGGCCCGACCTCAACGGCACCAGCCGGATGTCGGCACACCTGAAGTTCGGCACCATCCATCCGCGCACCCTGGCCGCCGACCTCGACCTTCGGGGCAGCGGAGCGCAGGCATACCTGCGGGAGTTGGCATTCCGCGATTTCTACGCCGACGTGCTGTACCAGTGGCCGGCCAGCGCCTGGCGCAACTGGAACGGCGAGTTCGACGGCATCCGGACGGACAGCGGGGTCGCGGCGAAACGCCGCTTCGAGTCGTGGAAAGCGGGCGAGACCGGGTTTCCGTTCGTCGACGCCGGGATGCGCCAGCTGCGCGAGACCGGCTTCATGCACAACCGGCTGCGGATGGTCGTCGCGTCGTTCCTGGTGAAGGACCTGCACCTGCCCTGGCAGTGGGGCGCCGAATGGTTCCTGGAACAGCTCGTCGACGGGGACATGGCCAACAACCAGCACGGCTGGCAGTGGGCCGCGGGGTGCGGCACCGACGCCGCTCCGTACTTCCGGGTGTTCAACCCCGACAAGCAGGGCGAGAAGTTCGACCCCGAGGGCGACTACATCCGGCGCTGGGTCCCCGAACTGGCCGGCGCGGACCACGCGCACCTACGCAAAGGCGAACGGCCCCAAGGGTATCCGGAGCCGATCGTCGACCACGGCACCGAGCGCGCCGAGGCGCTGCGCCGCTACCGCGACATCGGCTGAGCGCGGCCGCGAGGGACGCCTCAGCGGGCCGCCTTCTTGCGTTCGATGTCGGCCAGCGCCGCGGCCAGTTCGGCGCGCTGGGCGGCCGAACTCTCCCACGACAGCTGCCGGTTCTTGACCACCTTGGCCGGCGCGCCGACCGCGATCGAGAAGTCGGGGACCACGCCCCGGACCACCGCGTGCGAGCCGAGCACGCAGCCCCGCCCGACGGCGGTGCCGCGCAGCACCGTCACCTTCACCCCCACCCAGGTGTCCGGGCCGATGCGGACCGGGGACTTGATGATGCCCTGGTCCTTGATCGGGACGTTGATGTCGTCCATGCGGTGGTCGAAGTCGCAGACGTAGCACCAGTCGGCCATGAGCACCGAATCGCCGATCTCGATGTCCAGGTAGCAGTTGATGACGTTGTCGCGGCCCAGCACCACCTTGTCGCCGAACCGCAGCGAGCCCTCGTGGGCGCGGATGGTGTTCTTGTCCCCGATGTGCACCCAGCGGCCGATCTCGAGCTGCGCCAACTCCGGTGTCGCGTGGATCTCGACGCCCTTGCCGAGAAACACCATGCCGCGGGTGATGATGTGCGGGTTGGCCAGCTTGAACTTGAGCAGCCGCCAGTAGCGCACCAGGTACCACGGGGAGTAGGCGCGGTTGGCCAGCACCCACCGCAGGGAGGCCAGCGTGAGGAACTTGGCCTGGCGGGGGTCACGCAGCCGCGATCCACGCCAGCGGCGATGGACCGGGGCACCCCACATGGACGTCATGGCCGGACAGCATAGCCGGGCACCGGAATCGGCGGGCCGAGGAGCCGGGCAATCCGGCACCCGCGCGACGGCGCGGGTTACCCTCACCTGTACTCGTTCGCTGCCCGTGCCACACGCCGTTGCGGAAGGATCTGGGAAACCGAGGTGCTTGCCCGACATGTCCTGCCTGGGCTTAGGCGCTGGCCGGCTGTCGTGCTGGCGGCCGTCGTCTCGGTGGGGCTGGGCGGATGCGGCAACACCGACTCGTGGGTCGACGCGGCACCGGCGCTGGGCTGGCCCGCCCAGTACGGCGACGCCGCCAACAGCAGCTACACCACCACGAGCGGGGCCACCAAGCTGTCGTTGCAGTGGACGCGTGCGGTCAAGGGCTCGTTGGCGGCCGGTCCGGCGCTCAGCGCACGCAGCTACCTCGCGCTGAACGCGCAGACGCCGGCCGGCTGCTCGCTGATGGAGTGGCAGAACGACGACCACGGCCGGCAGCGCTGGTGCGTGCGGCTCGTCCAGGGCGGCGGCTTCGCGGGCCCGTTGTTCGACGGCTTCGACAACCTCTACGTCGGCCAGCCGGGCGCCATCGTCTCCTTCCCGGTGACGCAGTGGACGCGGTGGCGCAAGCCGGTGATCGGGATGCCGACCACCCCGCGCTTCCTGGGGCACGGCCACCTGCTGGTCGTCACCCACCTCGGACAGGTGCTGGTGTTCGACGCCCACCGCGGCGAGGTGGTCGGCAGCCCGCTGGACCTGGTGGACGGCGTCGACCCGACCGACGCGACGCGCGGCCTGGCGGACTGCGCGCCGGCCCGGCCGGGCTGCCCGGTCGCGGCGGCCCCCGCCTTCGCGCCGGCCAACGGAACGATCGTGCTCGGCGTCTGGCAGCCGGACGCGCCGGCCGCGCAGCTCGTCGGCCTGAAGTTCCGCGCCGGGCAGCTCTCCCGCGACTGGACGAGCGACGCGGTGGGCGGCGGCGTCATCGCCAGCCCGGTGCTGTCCGCCGACGGCTCGACGGCCTACGTCAACGGGCGCGACGAGCGGTTGTGGGCTCTGAGCACCGCCGACGGGAAGGCGAAGTGGTCGGTGCCGCTGGGGTTCCTGGCGCAGACGCCACCCGCGGTGACCCCGCAGGGGCTGATCGTGTCCGGCGGGGGCCCCGACACCCGGCTGGCCGCCTTCACCGACGCCGGTGACCACGCCGAGCAGGTCTGGCGCCGCGACGACGTCACCCCCCTGTCGTCGTCGAGCCTGGCCGGCGGCGGCGTCGGGTACACCGTGGTCGCCGGCCCGCCGCAGGGCGAGGCGCCCGGCATGTCGCTGCTCGTGTTCGATCCCGGCAACGGCCGCACCACGAACAGCTATCCGCTGCCCGCCGCCACCGGATACCCGGTCGGGGTCGCGGTCGGCAAGGACCGCCGGGTGGTGGCCGCCACCAGCGACGGCCAGGTGTACGGCTTCGCGCCGGCCTAGCAGCTACAGCGCCAGCGGCGGGATGGCGTTGCGCGGCACCTGGGCCTGCACGGGGCCGGAGAACGGCGGCAGCATCTCACCCGGCGCGAAGTAGAAGATCAGCGCGTCGTCGGTGATGGCGAAGTTCTGGTAGTGCGAGGGGTCCGTCCCGGTCGAGGGCAGGATGGTCACCCCGAAGGGACTCTGGCGTTCCAGGTCGCGCTGCACGATCGGGAAGATGGCGTCCAGCGGTGCGGCGCCGGGCGCGAACAGGGTGTCGAAGGTGATGGGCTTTTTGGTGCCCAGGTTGTAGTTGAAGGCCTTGTACCAGTTGGACGGGTGCGCGCCGAGGTCCTCGAAGAACTTGAGCACCACGCTGCGGGTGCCGTGCGGCGGCTGGCCGGAACTGTGTTGTTCGCTGGTGGCCTCCAGCTGGTAGGGCTGGTCACGCGAGCCCGAACTCTGCGCCACGTTGACGAACCCGTCGCGGTTCCTGGTGAGGTAGTCGGTCAGCGCCTGCTGGTCGGGGTAGTCCACCGGAAACGTCAGGTCGAGCATGTAGGTCGGCGTCGTGACGTGCACCCGGCACATCTGGGCGGCCTCCACGGCGCCGCCCAGGCCGGCGCATGCCGACGGCGCGGCGGAGGCCGATGACGGGACCGGCCAGCCCAGCAGCACCGCGGGTGCCAGCACCGCGGCCACGATCAGATGACGCATCGTCGAATTGTCCTCGCAGACTGAACAGGCGGGGCGCCTGGAAGAATGACCGCCGTCAGCGTACCTGGCGTCAGCGCGACGGGCGGCAGACGAACGCCGTCGCCCGCCCCGCGGCCCCGGCGCCGATCCGGGTGATGACCACCGACAGCGGCAGGCCGCCGCGCAGCCGCAGCCGCCGCCGCAGCGCGTCGGGGTCCACGCGCACCCCGCGGACCAGGATCTCCAGGGCCCCGCAATCCCGCGCTGCCAGCACCTGGCGCAGGCGGCGCTCGTCGAACGCCACCTCGTCGAGCACCTCGAAGCCCCGCACCCCCGGCGGCAGCCGGTCCCCGGACAGGTAGGCGATGTCGGGGTCGAGTTGCCACAGGCCGTGTCGGGTGCCGTAGTGGCGCACCAGCCCGGCCCGCACCACCGCGCCGTCGGGGTCGACGATCCATCGCCCCGGCGGCCGCACACCGCAGTCGTCGGGCTCGGCGTCGGTGACCTGTTCGCCCGGCCCGGCCCCGTCGAGGATGCTCGCGCGGCGGCGCACACCCGCTCCGGCCAGCCCGGCCGACCACAGGCACGCCTCCCGGACCGAACCCCGGTACGACGTCACCTCGATCTCGCCGTCGAACCCGCGGCGTCGCAGCGCATCGAAATCCATTCCCGGACCGCACTTCACGACGAGGTGCCGCCCGCGGTAGGTGTCGATCAGCCGGTCCAGCGCGGGCCGGTAGTCCTCGGGGCGCAGCCGCCGGCGGCCGCCGTCGCGGCGCGCCGGGTCGACGAGGACGACCGTGTCCCGGGTCACCGGGTGCAGCGCGTCGGCACGGCAGAGCACGGTCGTGGCTCCCACGTTGTGGCGGGCCATCGCGATCCGCACCGGGTCGATGTCGCTGCCGAGCGCCCGCACGCCCGAGCGGTGCAGCGCCGCCAGTTCGGTGCCGACCGAACAGGTCGCGTCGTGCACCGGTAACCCGGCCCGGGCCAGGCGCGCGGCCCGGTGCAGGGCCACCGCCGCCGCGGTCGCCTGCTGCAGCGCCTCGTCGGTGAACAGCCACTGCGACACCTGCGGGCCCAACGGCCCGAGCTTGTCCGCGGCGCGCCGGCGCAACAGCGTCGTCTCCACCAGCACCGCGGCCCGGTCGCCGAACCGGGCTCGCACCGCGGCGATGTCGGCGATGCGGCTGGCGTCGGTCAGCTCGAGCTCGGCGACCGCTGCCAGCGCCGAGGCGCCCGGGGGCGAGGCCAGGTAGCTGACGTCGTCGGCGCCGAAGGCGAGGTGGCTCAGGAGGGTTTGACCCCGGTGATCATCACGTTGTAGAACCAGGCCTTCGGCACCACGTGCCGCAACACGCCGGCGTCCACCCAGCTCAACGCCTTCCAGCTGGTGAACGCGAAACGCGCCCAGCCCCAGCCCAGGCGCCCGGGCGGCACCGACGCCTCGAAAGTGCGGATCGGCCAGCCCAGCATCGCGGCGGTGAACTCCTCGCTGGCGGTCCGCACCGCGACCGCGCCGGCGTTGACGGCCATGCGCTCCAGCTGCTCCGGCGTGAACGTGTGCAGGTCGACGATGGCCTCCAGCGCCGCGACGCGCGAGGACTCGTCGAGCTCGGCCTGCGGCCGCCGCCAGCCACCCAGACCCGGCAATTTGGTCACGGTGGTGGCGGCCCGCCAGGTCAGCGTGGACAGGGTGCGCGCGTAGACGTCGCCGGCGCTGGTCGGCTCACCGGCGAACACGAACCGGCCGCCCGGCCGCAGCACCCGCAACACCTCCCGCAGCGAGAGCTCCACGTCGGGGATGTGGTGCAGCACGGCGTGCCCGACCACCAGGTCGAACGTGTCGTCGTCGTAGGGGATGCCCTCGGCGTCGGCGACCCGGCCGTCGATGTCCAGGCCCAGCGCCTGCCCGTTGCGGGTGGCGACCTTGACCATGCCGGGCGACAGGTCGGTGACCGAGCCCCGGCGGGCCACCCCGGACTGGATCAGGTTGAGCAGGAAAAAACCTGTGCCGCAACCCAATTCGAGGGCGCGGTCGTAGGGCAGCTCCCGTTGGACCTCGTCGGGCACGATGGCGTCGAACCGGCCGCGGGCGTAGTCGACGCAGCGCTGGTCGTAGGAGATCGACCATTTCTCGTCGTAGGTTTCGGCTTCCCAGTCGTGGTAGAGCACCTGGGCGAGTTTGCTGTCGTGCCGGGCGGCCTCCACCTGCTCGGCGGTGACACGGGCGGCGTCGGTCGAACTGCTCATCAGGGCAGCCTAACCGCCGCCGGGGGCGCGGTTCTGGGCAGCGGCGGCGAACACCTCGACGTAGCGGCGCCGTTCGGCGGCGACACGCTCGTCCGGCGGGACTTCACACAGGTCGCCACAGGCGGCGTTGATGCCGGCTTTGGCGGCGGCCAGCGCGTGCGCCGGGGCGCCGAGGAAGCGCCCCGCCCACGCGACCGCGGCCTCGTACACGTCGTCGGGGGCCACCATCTGGTCGATCAGGCCCAGCTCGCAGGCCTCCCGGGCGTCGAAGAAGCGCCCGCTGAACACCAGTTCCTTGGCCCTGCTCGCCCCCACCGCGCGGGTCAGCCGGTCCAGTCCCCCGCCGCCGGGGATCAGGCCGGCCAGGATCTCGGTGGCCCCGAACTTGACGTTGTCGCCGCTGACCCGCCAGTCGGCGGCCAGGGCCAGCGTCAGTCCGGCGCCCAGCGCGTACCCGGTGATCGCGGCCACAGTGGGCTTGGGGATGGCTGCGACCGCGTCGATCGCCTCGCGGCGCACCCGGGCCGCGGTGTCGGCCTCCGGCGCCGTCAGCGTCCGCAGCTCGGGCATGTCGTCGCCGGCGGAGAAGATCTCGTGGCCCCCGAACAGGATCACCGCGGCAACGTCGTCACGCCCCGCCACGTCGGTGGCCGCGGCCGCGATCTCCCGGTAGACCTGCCGCGTCATGGCGTTGGTGGGTGGCCTCGACACCACCAGCGTTGCCAGTCCCGCCGCCGGCCCCTCGCCCGCCACGACGCTGACGAACTCGCTCAAAGCCGCCACTCCAGCCCGCCCGACTCCCGGGCCCGGTGGTAGCGGTCGGAATCGAAGAACTCGAAAACCCAGTTGTCGCCCCGTATCTCGAGGTTCGGCTGCACGGTGACGATCTGGCGTTCCAGGGTCAGCACGTCGGCGACGGTCCGGCCCAACAGCGAGTCCAGCTGCGTCCACGTCGGGGGCAGCAGGATGCTGCGGCCGGCGGCGAAGTCGTCGATGGCGGCCTGCGGCGTCGTCCAGCCGGCGTGGTCGGACTCGGTGTTCTCCCCGTCGGCGCGCTGGCCCTCCGGCAGGGCCGCCACGAAGAAATAGGTGTCGTACCGGCGGGTGCGTTCGGCTTCCGGGGTGACCCAGTTGGCCCACGGGCGCAGCAGGTCGGACCGCAGCTCCAGGCTTTCTTCGCGCAGGAAGTCGGCGAACGACAGCGTCCCGTTGGCGAGCGCCCGGCGGGCGTCGCGGTACACCGACGCGTCGCCGACGATCCCGTCCGGGTCACCGGCCGGCCCGGCGAACAGCACCCCCGATTCCTCGAAGGTCTCCCGGGCCGCCGCGCAGACCAGCGCCTCGGCCAGGTCGGTGTCGATGCCGAAGCGCCGCGCCCACCACTGTGGCGGCGGTCCGGCCCAGGCGCCGAGCCGCTCCAGCCTCGCGTCGCGGTCGCGGTCGTCGACGCCGCCACCGGGAAACACCATGGTCCCGGCGGCGAAGTGCATCTTGGCGTGGCGACGCATCAGGAAGACGTCGAGGCCGTCCGCGCCGTCGCGGACCAGCATCACGGTGGCCGCGGGGCGCGGAACCAGCGGGGGCTCGGTTGTTGACGTCATAGTTGCCTCCGATGAGCGGCGCGGCTGCGGACCCGCCGCGCGAAATACCGTCCGTCGATGAGGTCCAGGGCGATCGACTGGCCGAACGCGGTGGACAGGTTTTCCGCGGTCAGGACGTCGGGCAGCAGGCCGGCGGCGACCACCCGGCCCTCCGACAACAGCATGCAGTGGCTGAAGCCGGGGGGAATCTCCTCCACGTGGTGGGTGACCAGCACCAGCGCGGGGGCGTCGGGGTCGGCGGCCAGGTCGGCCAGGCGGGCCACCAGCTCCTCGCGGCCGCCCAGGTCCAGGCCGGCGGCGGGCTCGTCGAGCAGCAGCAGCTCCGGGTCGGTCATCAGCGCGCGCGCGATCAGCACCCGCTTGCGCTCGCCCTCCGACAGGGTCCCGTAGGTGCGGTTGGCGAGGTGCTCGGCGCCGAGGCTCTCCAGCATGTCGACCGCTCGCCGGTAGTCGACATCGTCGTAGCGTTCGCGCCAGCGGCCCAGCACCGCGTAGCCGGCCGAGACCACCAGGTCGCGCACCAGCTCGTCGCCGGGCACCCGCTGCGCCAGCGACGACGAGCTCAGCCCGATCCGCGAGCGCAGCTCCGACACGTCGACCCGGCCCAGCTGCTCCCCGAGCACGAAGGCGACGCCCGTCGACGGGTGCTCGGCGGCCGCCGCGATGCGCAACAGCGACGTCTTCCCGGCCCCGTTGGGGCCGACGATCACCCAGCGTTCGTCCAGCTCGACGGCCCAATCCAGCGGCCCGACCAGGTTCCGCCCGTCCCGGCGCAGCGAAACGTTCCTGAAGTCGAGCAGCAGATCGGGGTCGGCCGACTCGCTTCCGTTCTCGGGCACCCGACCATCGTGCCGTACCGCGGCGCCGCCGCGAGTGCCGGGTCACCCCCCCGCGCCCAGCTCAGGCGGGGGGAATCTCCACGCGGCGCACCTCGCCGTCGACCGCGTCGGCGGCCTCGATCTCCCCGCGGGTGATGCCCAGCAGGAACAGCACCGTGTCCAGGTAGGGGTGGCTCAACGACGCGTCGGCGACCTCGCGCAGCGCCGGCTTGGCGTTGAACGCGATGCCCAGCCCGGCGGCGGCCAGCATGTCGATGTCGTTGGCGCCGTCGCCGACGGCGACGGTCTGGGCCATCGGCACCCCGGCCTGCTCCGCGAAGTCCCGCAGCGCCGCGGCCTTGCCGGCCCGGTCGACGATCGGGCCGACGACCCGCCCGGTGAGAACGCCGTCGACGATCTCCAGCTCGTTGGCCGCGACGAAGTCCAGCATCAGCTCGTGGGCCAGCGGGTCGATGATGCCCCGGAAACCCCCGGAGACCACGCCACAGCGGTAGCCCAGCCGCCGCAGCGTGCGCAGCGTGGTCCGGGCGCCGGGCATCAGTTCGAGCTGGTCGGCGACCTCGTCGATCACCGTCGCGGGCAGGCCCGTCAAGGTCGCCACCCGTTGCTGCAGCGACTCCGCGAAGTCCAGCTCGCCGCGCATCGCCGCCTCGGTGATCGCGGCGACGGCTCCTCCGGCGCCCGCCCGGGCCGCCAGCATCTCGATCACCTCGCCCTGGACCAGGGTGGAGTCGACGTCGAACACGATCAGCCGCTTGGACCGCCGCTCCAGGCTGTACTCCTCGACCGCCACGTCGACACACTCATCGCAGGACACGCGGTTCAGGGCGGCGCGCAGCGGGACGTCGGCTCCCGGCGGCACCGAGACCCGCAGTTCCAGACCGGTGACGGGGTAGTCGGAGACGCCGCGGATGAGGTCGATGTTGACGCCCAGCGCCGCAACCTCGCGGGCCACCGCGCTGAACGCGCCGGCCGTGATCGGCCGGCCCAGCACGAAGATGGTGTGGCTCGGCGGGGTCCGGATGATCGGCACGTCGTCGCTGCGCTCGATGCTGACGTCGAGCCCGAGCCCGAAGATGGCCGATTCGACGTCGCCCCGCAACGCGGGGCCGTCGGCGACCTCCGCGGGGCAGGACACCAACACGCCCAGCGTCAGCCGGCCCCGGATCACCACCTGTTCGACGTTGAGCAGTTCCACGCCGTGCTTGGACAACACCTCGAACAGCGCCGACGTCACCCCCGGCTGATCCACGCCGGTGACGGTGATCAGCGCCGATACCTTGGGTGCGGCGCTCACCCGCGGCTCCGTTCGTGGCTCATTCGTGCCTGGGGCCGCTGCCGCTCGTCAACTGCGGACGTGCACGTCGTCGGCTCGGGTGACGTCCTTGTCCGCCGGGCCATGAGCGCGACCGACGTGCGCCTCGCGCCGCAGCCGCTCCACCATGTGCGGGTAGTGCAACTCGAATGCGGGGCGCTC
Source organism: Mycobacterium cajalii (assembly GCF_045809005.2). Lineage (NCBI taxonomy): Bacteria > Bacillati > Actinomycetota > Actinomycetes > Mycobacteriales > Mycobacteriaceae > Mycobacterium > Mycobacterium cajalii. Next base: position 1,754,904 of record NZ_CM141436.1, on the reverse strand, counting down.
CGAACGGATCCGGGGCAGCTCGGTGAAGTTGTGCCGCGGCGGCGGGCAACTGGTCGCCCACTCCAGCGAGTTGCCGTAGCCCCACGGGTCGTCGACGGTGACCACTTCGCCGTAGCGCCAGCTCTTGAACACGTTCCAGACGAAGGGGAACATCGACACGCCCAGGATGAACGCCCCAACGGTCGAGACGATGTTCAGCGCCTGGAAGCCGTCGGTGGGCAGGTAGTCGGCGTAGCGGCGCGGCATGCCCATGTCCCCGAGCCAGTGCTGCACCAGGAACGTGGCGTTGAAGCCGATGAACGTCAGCCAGAAGTGCAGCTTGCCCAGCCGCTCGTCGAGCAGCCGGCCGGTCATCTTCGGGAACCAGAAGTAGGTGCCGGCGAAGGTGGAGAACACGATGGTGCCGAACAGCACGTAGTGGAAGTGCGCCACCACGAAGTAGCTGTCCGTCACGTGGAAGTCCAGCGGCGGGCTGGCCAGCAGCACACCCGTCAACCCGCCCAGCAGGAAGGTGACCAGGAAGCCGACCGAGAACAGCATCGGCGTCTCGAAGGTCAACTGGCCCTTCCACATGGTGCCGATCCAGTTGAAGAACTTGATCCCGGTCGGCACCGCGATGAGGTAGGTCATGAACGAGAAGAACGGCAGCAGCACCGCGCCGGTGGCGAACATGTGGTGCGCCCACACCGCCACCGACAGCGCGGCGATCGACAGCGTCGCGTAGACCAGCGTGGTGTAGCCGAAGACGGGCTTGCGGGAGAACACCGGGAAGATCTCGGTCGCGATGCCGAAGAACGGCAGCGCCACGATGTAGACCTCGGGGTGGCCGAAGAACCAGAACAGGTGCTGCCACAACAGGACTCCGCCGTTGGCCGGGTCGAACACGTGCGCCCCGAGGTGGCGGTCGGCGGCCAGCCCGAACAGCGCGGCGGTCAGGATCGGGAACGCGATCAGGATCAGGATGGATGTGACCAGGATGTTCCAGGTGAAGATCGGCATCCGGAACATCGTCATCCCCGGGGCGCGCATGCACACCACGGTCGTGATCATGTTGACCGCACCCAGGATGGTGCCCAGACCGGCGACGATCAGGCCGGTGATCCACAGGTCGCCGCCCGCGCCGGGCGAGTGGATGGCGTCGGTCAGCGGGGTGTAGGCGGTCCAACCGAAGTCGGCGGCGCCGCCCGGGGTGATGAAGCCCGCGAGGGCGACCAGCGCGCCGAACAGGAACAGCCAGAACGAGAACGCGTTCAGCCGCGGGAACGCCACGTCGGGTGCGCCGATCTGCAACGGCAGCACCAGGTTGGCGAAGCCGAACACCACCGGCGTGGCATACAGCAGCAGCATGACGGTGCCGTGCATGGTGAACAGCTGGTTGTACTGCTCGTTGGACAGGAACTGCAGCCCCGGCGCCGCCAGCTCGGTGCGCATCAGCAGCGCCATCAACCCGCCGATGAAGAACATCACGAAGCAGGTGACGGTGTACATGATGCCGATCACCTTGTGATCGGTGGTGGTGATCAGCTTGTAGACGAGGTTCCCTTTGGGACCTGTCCGCGGTGGGTACGGTCGGACGGCCTCGAGTTGTCCCAAGGGGGGCGCTTCGGCTGTCAACTGCTCCTCCAAACATCCTTCTCAGACACGTTCACCACGCATCGTAGCTTCCGATCATGCCGATGGCAGCACGAGTCCTACAAACTGTCGTATATGCCGCTGCGACGCGGGCGTGTCGTCGCCGACACCCCGGCGCCGACCCGGCCGGATGTTAGCGTCGGGCTCGTGCTCTCCGGCATGCTCCGCGTGATCCGCACCGCCCCCCTGCTGCCGACCGCCGCCGGCCTGGCGGCCGTGGTGGTGGCGGCGTGCAGCGCCTGCGGTTCCGCGGGTCCGGGCACCAGGGCCGCCTCCCCGACCCGGACGCTGGTCACCCCGACCACCCAGATCGCCGGCGCCGGCGTGCTGGGCAACGACCGCCGGCCCGACCAGTCGTGCGCGGGCGAGCCCGCCGCGGCGGATCCCGGGCCGGCGACCCGGGAGGCCCACAACGCGGCGGGGGTCACCCCCGATGTCGTTGGGGTGCCGGCCGAGGCGCAACGCATCGTGGTGCTCGCCGGTGACGCGCTCGACGCGCTGTGCGCCCTGGGGCTGCAATCGCGGGTCGTCGCCGCCGCCCTGCCCGACGGCGCGTCGAGCCAGCCCTCCTACCTGGGCAACGCGGTGCACGACCTGCCCGGGGTCGGTACCCGCGCCAAGCCCGACCTGGGCGGCATCGCGGCGGCGCACCCCGATCTCATCCTGGGTTCGCAGGGGCTGACGCCCACCCTGTACCCGCAGCTGGCGGCGATCGCCCCGACCGTGTTCACGGGGGCGGCCGGGGCGGCGTGGGAGGACAACCTGCGCGGTTTCGGCGCCGCCACCGCCCGCGGTGGTGCCGTCGACGGGCTCATCGACGGGTTCGCCGCACGGGCCGCCCGCGTCGGGGCCAAGCACGACGCAACTCACTATCAGGCCTCGATTGTGCAGTTGACCACGGACACCATGCGCGTCTACGGCGCCAGGAACTTCCCGGCCAGCGTGCTCGACGCGGTGGGCGTGGACCGGCCGGCGGCGCAGCGGTTCACCGACAAGGCCTATGTCGAGATGGGCACCACCGACGCCGACCTGGCCAGGTCGCCCGACTTCTCCGTCGCCGACGCCGACATCATCTACGTGTCGTGCGCCTCTCCGGCCGCCGCGCAGCGGGCCGCCACCCTGTTCGACAGCGCGCCCTGGCGCAGGCTCTCGGCGACTCAGGACAACCGTGTCTTCGTCGTCAACGACCAGATCTGGCAGACCGGGCAGGGACTGGTCGCGGCCCGCGGCATCGTCGACGACCTGCGCTGGGTGAACGCCCCGATCAACTAGACGTAGCGAGCGTCCTCATACGGAAACGGATGCTGGTTGGGTTGATCTCGGCCGTTAGGTCGAGATGTGAATAAGGCGAGGGATCTCCGCGGTGGGAGATCCCTCGTGTCGGTCCTCGTGTCGGTCCTCGTGTCGGTCGTAGCCTCGGGTTGTTGAGACCAAGGAGGCGATCGCGGCCGACTGTGCAACCTTACTGCGGGATCATGTGACGGTCACGTGTCGATCGGTGGACCGGATCTTTCTGCAGGCCTATGTGCCGAAACTGCAGTGCGTGGGCGGGGTATGCCAGTTCCTGTATTGGCAGAAAGGGTTCGGGATTCCTCATCGGCGGCGTTCGGCAAGATCGGCGATGCGTACGTCGCCGAGGTGTATCGGTGGGCCAAGGCGAACGCGATTCCGGTGCGGCGCTTTGTTAAGAGGGAGAACAAGGAGGCGATTGCCCGTCCGTTGATCGAGGCCGCCGAGCACGAGGGCGGGGACGGCAAGGTGGTGCTGATCGGAATCGCCCAAGAAAAGACCCCGGTGTGGCGCTCGTGGAAGGCCAAGAGCCAAGAACACGTGGCGCATCCGCACATGGAGTGGGGCCGGCAGATGGGTTCCGTCAACCACTTTTATTTCTATCTGTGGGATCCCGAGTGGGGTGGGGCGTTTTGGAAGACCAACCTCAATGGGCACACCTGGGCACCGCCGAGAACTAAAAAGCCCTACGGGCGCTTGGCGACAACGCCAACCAGCGTCTGTGTGACGCGCAAGCCGCCGATGCCCGACCCGCTCCGGATGTGGCCACCTTCACGCAGGTGACCCGACCATCGCAGATCGACGGTCAACACGCCCCCGGACTACCGTTCGGGGACCCACGGGTGATGGCGGTCATGGCCGCCGTCGTCGGATTTACCCACCTACGCGCAGGGTTCGATAACCCTGCCCCGGTCCGCGCCGTCACCGCCCTGCTGGGCGGCCCCTACACCAGCCGGCAGGCCACCTACGACCTGCGCCGCCTCAAACGCAAGGGCCTCACCGTCAGACTGTCCGGACATCACCGCTACCAACTCACACCGCGGGGCCGGCGCGTCGCGGTGCTATTCACCAAGGTCTACGGACTTATCCCGGCACCCGACTTGGCCGAGCTAAATCCAAGGCTCCCAACCGATCTCGCTCGCCACAGCGATCTGTCGAGCGCATGGCGCACCCTTGACCGCAGCCTCAATCAATTCACCACCGCAGCCTGAACACCAACTTGGTCTGATCGTAAACTTCGCCCTCAGCAAGCGAGGCTAGGGTGGTGACCGAACCGTCACATGGCCGGAGGACTTTACCCTGGCTAAACTTCTTCGAGACGCGCTATCACCGAAAAGGACTGTTGATGAGCACTGTTTCCGCTTATGCCGCCACGTCGCCGACCGCACCGCTGACCAAGACCACCATCACCCGTCGCGACCCGGGTCCGCACGACGTCGCGATCGAGATCAAGTTCGCCGGGATCTGCCACTCCGACATCCACACCGTCAAAGCCGAGTGGGGCCAGCCCGACTACCCGGTGGTCCCCGGGCACGAGATCGCCGGCGTGGTGACCGCGGTGGGCTCCGAGGTGACCAAGCACAAGGTCGGCGACCACGTCGGCGTGGGCTGTTTCGTGGACTCCTGCCGGGAATGCAGCAGCTGCCTGGCCGGCAACGAGCAGTACTGCAAGCGCGGCATGACGACCACCTACAACGCGATCGGCCGCGACGGCCAGCGCACCTACGGCGGCTACAGCCAGGCGATCGTCGTCGACGAGAACTACGTCCTGCGGATCCCCGCCTCGCTGCCGCTGGACAAGGCCGCGCCGCTGCTGTGCGCGGGCATCACGCTGTATTCGCCGCTGCGGCACTGGAACGCCGGTCCCGGCACCCGGCTCGCCGTGATCGGCCTGGGCGGGCTCGGGCACATGGGCGTCAAGCTGGGGGCGGCGATGGGCGCCGAGGTGACGGTGCTGTCGCAGTCGCTGAAGAAGATGGAGGACGGGCTTCGGCTGGGGGCCAGCCACTACTACGCGACCTCCGACCGCGACACGTTCCGCAACCTGCGCGGCAGCTTCGACCTCATCCTGAACACCGTCTCGGCCAACCTGAAGCTCGGCGACTACCTCAACCTGCTGGAAGTCGACGGGACGCTCGTCGAACTCGGCATCCCCGAGCACCCGATGGAGGTGCCGGCGTTCGCGCTGGCACTGATGCGGCGCAGCCTGTCGGGGTCGAACATCGGCGGGATCGCCGAAACCCAGGAGATGCTCGACTTCTGCGCCGAGCACGACGTGACGCCCGAGATCGAGGTCATCGAGCCGGACTACGTCAACGAAGCCTACGAGCGCGTGCTGGCCAGCGACGTGCGCTACCGCTTCGTCATCGACACCTCACGCCTCTGAGGCAACCGCCGGCCGCGCCGCCATCCGCTCGGCCGCCTCGCCGTCCTCGTCGCCGGGGATGACCTCGCTGACGTCGATGCCGGCCAGCGGCCACCCGGCCGCGGCCAGCGTGGCGGCCACCCGGATGACGTTCTCCTTGCCGGCGTCGTAGTGGGTCATGTCGGAGATGAATTCGGCGATCTCGTCGCGATCGATGGGATGGTCGATCGTCTCCGGGGATCCTTCCTCCGCGGTGATGTTGCGCACCACCTCACGGATCTGGTCCTCGGTCAGGGGTGTGCTGCGCAGCAGTGCCATCAGCGGCACCCGGTCGGGGCCGGGCACGCCGTTCGGGTAGCCGACCTGCAGCCAGCGGATCACTGAACGGCAGAAATGGTGGTGGTGATCGTTGTGCGAGGAGGGGGTTTTCGTCACCCACACAGTGTCACGGCAGCGGTGTCGCCGGCGCCACCGCGGCGTCTCGCCATCCCCACAATTCATATGCCGTTCACGGCACGACCATGTCCGGGTTGTGAAGTGGCCGGTGTGCGAAGCTGAGCGGGAACCGGCGCCGTTAGGGGACGACCACCGTGATCACGCGAACCATGCGATCGGCGGCAGTAGTGCTGGCGGGCGCCGGAATCCTTGCGGCAACGTGGGGCCCGGGGCTGCCGCGGGCCTCGGCCGACCCGCCCGAGGAAGAGCTGGAGCGGCTGTCGAGCCGGTACGCGCAGACGACATGCGCACAGTTGGGCCAGTACCCGGACGTGCAGGGCTTCAACGCAGCCGTCGCCGACACGATGGACCGCAGCGCGATCTCCAGGACGGCGGCCCAGCGGGTGGTGGGGCTCTCCGTGAAAAACTACTGCCCGCAATACCTGCCGGTGGTCCGCGAGGTCGTGCCCGACTTCTCCTAGCGGCGGCCGTGTCAGCGCCCGTCCCTACCATCGAGTCGTGCACAGGGACCCGGCCCGCGAATGAGCAAGGCACTCTTTGTCGTTCCGCTCGCCTGCGGGCTGCTGGTCGGCGTCGTCCAGCGCAGCCCGGGGGCGGGTGTCGTGGGCTTCTACGTGGCGGTGTTGCTCGAGGCGCTCCTGGCGTGGGCAACCAACCGGCGCTGGCCGCGCGGACACCGGGGCCGCGCGACGATGCACGCGGTCGACGCCATGGACGGCGTCGAGTTCGAGGGTTATGTCGCCGCACGCCTGGGCCGGGCGGGCTGGCGGGTGGGACTCACCCCGGCGGTCGGGGACTACGGCGTCGACCTGATCGCCGAGAAGGACGGCCAGCGGGTGGCGGTTCAGTGCAAGCGCTACGGCAAACCGGTCGGCGTCGCGGCCGTCCAGCAGGTGGTCTCCGGGGCACGCCACCACGGATGCACGCGCAGCATCGTGGTCAGCAACCAGGAGTTCACAGCCGCCGCAAAGCAATTGGCACACACGCACGGCTGTCAGCTGATCGGACGCAAAGCGCTGCAGGCCTGGGTGCCGCCCGCAAGTATGGGCCGACGGCGGGCCTTAAGGCCCTATCGCCCACTTAGCGGAGCTTAACAATTAACAATGTGAATCAACACGGGTACGACGGCGGCCTTGGCTTGGCGCAGCTGCCGGACGGCGCCGAGCGATTGGACAAGGCCGAGGCGATGCGGTTGCTGGCCGGCATCGACGTCGGGCGGGTCGTCTTCGACCTGCAGGCGCTGCCGGCGATCCGCCCGGTCAACCACCTGGTGGATGACGGCGTCATCATCATCCGCTGCCGGCTGACCTCGGCGATCTCCGCCGCCGTGCGCAACTCCGATCACGTCGTCGTGGCCTACGAGGCCGACGACCTCGACCGCCGCACCCGGACCGGCTGGAGCGTCGTCGTGACCGGCCACGCGCGAACCGTGACCGATCCCGACCTCGTCGCCCGCTACGAGCAACTGCTGCACCCGTGGGTGAATCACGCCGACACCGTCGTGGCGATCGAGCCGGAGATCGTCACCGGCCTGCGCCTGACGGGCCCGTAGGCCCGTCCCGCACTTCCTAGAAGTCCCAGTCCTCGTCTTCGGTGTTGACGGCCTTGCCGATCACGTAGCTCGATCCCGAGCCGGAGAAGAAGTCGTGGTTCTCGTCGGCGTTGGGCGACAACGCCGACAGGATGGCGGGGTTCACGTCGGTCTCGTCACGCGGGAACAACGCCTCGTATCCGAGGTTCATCAGCGCCTTGTTGGCGTTGTAGCGCAGGAACTTCTTGACGTCCTCCGTCAGCCCGACCTGGTCGTAGAGGTCTTGGGTGTACTCCACCTCGTTGTCGTAGAGCTCGAAGAGCAGCTCGTAGGTGTAGTCCTTGAGCTCGGCCCGCTTGGCGTCGTCGACCAGCGCCAGGCCGCGCTGGAACTTGTAGCCGATGTAGTAGCCGTGGACGGCCTCGTCGCGGATGATCAGCCGGATCATGTCGGCGGTGTTGGTCAGCTTGGCCCGGCTCGACCAGTACATCGGCAGGTAGAACCCGGAGTAGAACAGGAAGCTTTCCAGCAGCGTGGAGGCGACCTTGCGCTTCAGCGGCTCGTCGCCGCGGTAGTACTGCATGACGATCTCGGCCTTGCGCTGCAGGTTGGGGTTCTCCTCCGACCAGCGGAACGCGTCGTCGATCTCGGCGGTCGAGCACAGCGTGGAGAAGATCGAGCTGTAGCTCTTGGCGTGCACCGACTCCATGAACGCGATGTTGGTCAGCACCGCCTCCTCGTGCGGGGTCAGCGCATCGGGGATCAGACTGACCGCCCCGACCGTGCCCTGGATGGTGTCCAGCAACGTCAGCCCCGTGAAGACCCGCATCGTCAGCTGCTTCTCGCCGGCGGTCAGCGTGCCCCAGGACGGGAGGTCGTTGGACACCGGCACCTTCTCGGGCAGCCAGAAGTTGCCGGTCAGCCGGTCCCAGACCTCGGCGTCCTTGTCGTCGTGCAGCCGGTTCCAGTTGATCGCCGAGACGCGGTCAATCAGCTTTATGTTGTCGGTCACCAGAACCCCACTTCACCAGACGGTTTGCCTGCCGTTACCTAGAGCCCAAACACTACCCCTGGGGTACGACAAGCCGGGGTAACACAACACGTTGTGTTCGCGTGTCGCCGCGTCGGGGCGCATCGGCGGCGGGCCCACGCATCGCAGGCCCGCGTGTGCAATCCCGCCCGATTAATGTACCATTTGGTACATGTTTACCGGCGATAGCATCGAGATAGACGCCGCACCGCAGCGCGTCTGGGACGTCTTCAGCGACGTCGAGCGCTGGCCCGAATGGACCGCCTCGGTGACGTCGCTGTCCGGGCTCGACGGAGCCGGCCTCGCCGTCGGCAAACGGTTCGCGATCAAACAGCCCGGCCTGCAGAAACTCATCTGGCGGGTCACCGAGCTCCAGCCCGGTGCAGCGTGGACGTGGGTGCACCGCTCCCCCGGCGTGCGAGTGACCGCCCGTCACCACGTCGGCGCGCTGCCCGGCGGCCGCACCCTGGTACGCCAGGAACTCGACCAGGGCGGCGTGCTCGGCACGCTGGTCGGGCGGCTGACGGTCAGGCGGACCAGGCGCTTCCTCGAACTCGAGGCCCGCGGCCTCAAGGCCCGCGCCGAGCGGCTGAGCGGGGCCGATGGTCCGCACTCCTGACCTGCAGCGGCGGCGGGACCTGCTCCAGGCCGTCTTCGACGAGTTCGCCGCGGGCGGCATCGGCGACCGTTCGCTGCGCGACGTGGCCGCGGCAGTCGGAACCAGCCACCGAATGCTGTTGCACCACTTCGGGTCACGCGAAGATCTGTTGGTCGCGATCGTCGAGGAGGCCGAACGCCGCCAGATGGCCCTCGTCCCCGAGCTGCCGATGCACCCGGCCGAGAGCTTCGCCGCCATGTGGGCCGACCTGCGCCGCCCGGAACTCCGGCAGCTGGAACGCCTCTTCTTCGAGTGCTATTCGCGCGCGGCCCAGGGCGAAAAGCCGTTCACCCGCATGGTCCCCGGCGCCGTCGAGGACTGGCTGCGCGACGTCGAGGCCAACGCCGGCGCGCCCTACGACCGCGCGATGGCAAGGCTGGGGCTGGCCGTGACCCGCGGGCTGTTGCTGGATCTGGTGGCCACCGACGACGACGCCGGTGTGGACGCCGCCGCGCGGGCCTTCATCGAGTTGCTCAGCCGTTGACCGCAGCCCCCAGCGGAGCTGCCGACGGCCGGCCCGGCGCGCCCTCCCCGAACCCGAAGAACTGATATTCCCCGGGCCTGACCGAACGGGTCTGGCGCCAGTACTGCCAGGTGTATCCGCCCCACAGCACCGTGTTCTTGCCGTGCTCGTCCAGATACCAGCTGCTGCAGCCGCCGCTGTTCCACACCGACGGCCCCAGCCTGCGCTGCAGCTCGTCGTTGAACGCGGCCTGGGCGGCGCGCGTCGGCGCCAGCGCCTGCGCGCCGCGCTTGTCGCAGGCCGCGATCGCGTCGGCGACGTAGTGGATCTGGGATTCGATCATGAACACCACCGAGTTGTGCCCCAGCCCGGTGTTCGGCCCCAACAGGAAGAACAGGTTGGGCATGCCGGCGACGGTGATGCCGCGGTGCGCGGCGATCCCCTCCCGGTTCCAGCGGTCCACCAGGTCCTCACCGTCGCGCCCCTTGATCTGGACGTAGGTATAGGAGTCGGTGACGTGGAAGCCGGTGGCGAACACGATCACGTCGGCCTTGTGCTCGACGCCGTCGGCCGTGACGATCCCGTCGGGCGTGATCCGCGCGATGTGCTCGGTGATCAGTTGGGTCTTGGGGTCGGCGACCGCGCGGTAATAGGTGGAGGAGTTCAGGATTCGCTTGCACCCGATGCGGTAGTGCGGGAGCAGCTTGCGGCGCAGCTCGCGGTCCTTGACCGAGCGGCGAATGTTGTATTTGACGTAGGCCTCGATGAACTTCAGCAGGTCCGGGCGCTTGGTCATGCCGATGGCCAGCGCCTCCTGCGCCCAGTAGATCCCGGCGCGCACCAGGGCCCGCAGCCCGGGAACGTTCGCCATCGCCCGGCGCAGCGCCGGCGGGAACTCGGGGTTGGAGCGCGGCACCACCCACGGCGGCGTGCGCTGGTAGAGCTGCAGTTCGGCGACCTGCCCGACGATCTCCGGCACGATCTGGATGGCGCTCGCGCCGGTCCCGATGATCGCCACCCGCTTGCCGGTCAGGTCGACGCTGTGGTCCCACTGCGCGGAATGGAAAGCGGGGCCGCGAAATTCGGCGCGGCCCGCGAAGTCGGGGATGGACGGGATGTGCAGCGCACCCGCACCCGAGATCAGGAACTGCGCGACGTATTCGCGGCCGTCGGAGGTGAACACGTGCCAGCGGTCCTCGACGTCGTCCCAGTGGGCGCGGTCGACCAGCGAATCGAACACGATGTGGCGGCGCAGCCCGTATTTGTCGGTGACTCCCCTGAGGTAGTCCCAGATCTCGGGCTGATAGGAGAACGGGTTGCGCCAGTCCGGCTTGGGCTCGAAGGAGAACGAGTACAGGTGCGACGGGATGTCGCAGGCGCACCCTGGGTAGCTGTTGTCCCGCCAGGTGCCGCCGACGTCGTCGGCCTTTTCCAGGATGACGAAGTCCACGCCCCGCTGCTGCAGCTTGATGGCCATTCCCAGACCGGAGAAACCCGTCCCGATGATCAGGGCGCGGGTGTGCACCGGCTCCTGCGCCTGCGTCGCCGGAGTGGGCTCGGCAATGGTCATGCTGCGGTCCTTCCTGGGAACGCCGGTACCGGGTACTTGTCGAACCCAGTCTGTCGGGCCGGCGGAAGGCTGTCAACGCAGGTTCGGGTAACCTCCGGCGTTCAGCGCCCCTCGGTGAGCAGCGCGATGGAGCGGCGCAGTTGGTGCTCCGGCGGAGTCGGCGGCAGCGGTGTGGCCGGGCGCGCCCGGAAGGCGTCGAGCATCAGTGCCGCCAGCCGGCGCCACGCGTCCGGGGCCGACGTCCCGGTGGCGCGCAACACGCCCGCGTTGGCCAGCAACATCACGACGATGTCGGCGGCCACCACGTCCGGCCGCAGGGTGCCCTCGGCCTGCGCGCGCCCGATCAGGGCCCTGAGTTTCTCCACCGTCTCATTGGTGCGCTGCTCCACGGCGCTGCTGGCGGGGAACGCCGTCGTCAACAGGTCGCGCAGCCCGGCGTCGCCGGCCTGCATCTCGCACAACTCGAACACCAGCGCGGCGAATCCGTCCCAGGCATCCGGATTGTCCAGGGCGCGCTCCACGGCCCGGGTGTAGCGGGAGATGTTGCGCTCGAACGTCGCGGCCGCCAGGTCGGCGCGGGTCGGGAACCGCCGGTAGAGCGTGGCCACCCCCACCCCGGCGCGGGCGGCGATTTCCTCGAGCGGCACCGACAGCCCGCGCTCAGCGAACAGCTCGGCCGCGGCGACGACGATCCGGTCGCGGTTGAGTTTCGCGTCGGCCCGCAGTGGCCTGGCTCCCTCTGCGCGCGACGTTGCGCTGGAAATCACAGGTCGAGTATAGCGGCGTAACTGGAGACAAGCATCCACTTCTGCCTATCGCCGGAGGCGGATAAGTGCTAACTAACCCGGATTTTTCGCGGAATGCCGAAGTAGCTGGGTGTTGATGCGCGAAAGTGCCTGTCCTGCAACGCATAATGGGAATTCTCTAGGTTTCCATATGGCGAGCGGAAGGCACTTCGCAAGTGAAGAGTATCGCGGTGACGCGGCGGGTGAAAGTATCGGCGGACGGTCGCGGGGTGGTGTCGCACGCCGGGATGGGGCTGTTGCGGGAACTGGCCGATCTGACCGGGTTATCAGCGCAGGTCACGGCGGTGTTGGCCGATACTTACAAGGGGCCGTGGACTTATGCCCCGGGTGCGGTGTTCGCCGATCTTGCCGCGGCGGTGGCTGACGGGGCGGACTGCATCGACGGGGTCGGCCAGTTGTGTGGGGATCGCGAGCATGTGTTCGGGGCCAAGGCCTCGACAACGACGATGTGGCGGCTGATCGATTATCGCATCGATGCCGCGCACCTGCCGAAGGTTCGCACCGCGCGGGCATCGGCGCGGGCGGCGGCCTGGGCGGCCGGGGCCGCGCCCCCGGCGGGTGTGCCGCTGTACATCGACATCGACGCCACGCTGGTCATCGACCATTCCGACAACAAGGCGCAGGCGGCGCCGACGTGGAAGAAGTCGTTCGGCCATCACCCGCTGCTGGCGTTTCTGGACCGCCCGGAGATCGCCGGCGGTGAGGCCCTGGCCGGGCTGCTGCGCAAAGGCAACGCCGGATCCAATACCGCCGCCGATCACGTCACGGTCCTTCAGCAGGCTTTGGATTCGCTGCCGGCAGATTGGCGTCCCGGCCCGCAGAACCCGGCTGCGCCGGCGGTGGTGGTGCGCTCAGATTCCGCCGGAGCCACCCACAAGTTTGCCCAGGCCTGCCGCGATCACGGGGTCGGGTTCTCCTTCGGGTTTCCCGTCGATGCCCGGGTCCAGGACGCCGTGGACACCCTCAACCTCGGCGATGGCTGGTATCCGGGGATCGACTCCGATGGGCAGATCCGGGACGGGGCGTGGGTGGCCGAGGCCACCGGCCTGGTCAACCTGTCGGCCTGGCCTGCCGGGACCCGGCTGGTGCTGCGCAAAGAACGCCCACACCCCGGGGCGCAGCTGCGCTTCACCGACATCGACGGCATGCGGGTGACCGCCTTCATCACCGACACCCCACCGGGGATGGTTCCCGGGCAGCTGGCCGGTCTGGAACTGCGCCACCGCCAGCACGCCCGCGTCGAGGACCGCATCCGCGAAGCCAAAGCCGCCGGCCTGGCCAACCTGCCCTGTCATGATTTCCAGTCCAACGCCGCCTGGCTCGAAATCGTCCTGGCCGCCGCCGATCTGGTCGCCTGGGCCCAACTGATCGGATTCACCGACGCCCCGCAGCTGGCCCGCTGCGAGATCACCGCCTTCCGCTACCGGGTCCTGCACGTCGCGGCCCGCATCACCCGCGGCGCCCGCCAACTACGGCTGCGCATCGACGCCACCTGGCGCTGGGCCGGTGCCATCGCAACCGCCTGGCAGCGCATCCGCGCCGCCTTCCCCTGACCACCGCAAACCCGCCCCGACGACCCGAAAGACCCACCGGCCATAGGAAAGCCCGCCCACCCCGGCGACACGGGACGGCCAAACACACCCCAAGCCCAAAATCGCTATCGCTCAGCGATCTTCATGGCTCAGCACCCCCGAACCCCACCCGCACGAAAAATCGAGGCTAACCTCCACATATGAATGGAGCAAACATGTCGCTCGCACTGACTGCCCCGGAGCTGGCCGGCCAAGGCCGGCACGCGGCGCCGAGTCGCCGGGGCTTGCGGGGCAATCCGTGGTGGACCCTGCTGGCCGTCTCCATGGGCGTGATCATGGTCGGCCTCGACGCGTCCGTCGTGGCCATCGCCAACCCGCGGATCGCCGATGACCTGCACGCCTCCCTGTCGGACCTGCAGTGGATCACCGACGCCTACATGCTGGCGCTGGCCTCGCTGCTGATCTTCGGCGGCAAGCTCGGCGATCGCTTCGGCAGGCGCCGGGCGTTCTTCGTCGGCGTGATCGGCTTCGCCGCCACGTCGGTGGGCATCGGCCTGATCGGCACCGTCGGCGGCGCGGTGCTGGCCGTCTTCGTGGGCCGAGGCGGGAATTCCGCGACGGGATAGCGGCGCTCAGCCGGCGGCGGGTTTGGCAGGCACCACGTCGTGGATCGGCCGGTCGGGATCCATCGAGATGCCGAGCGCCTCGGCGGTGCCGACGATGACCCCCACCATGATCGTCGTCAGGTGGGCGACGAACTGGTCGCGCGGCATGCGTCGCGGGCTGTCCGCCTCGGGGCCCAGCCACCACTCGGTGGCCGAGGCGGCCGACCCGAAGGCAGCGTTCCCGGCCAGTTCCACCGCCGCGTGGTCCAGTTCCATCTCGCGCAGCTCGTTGTCGAACATGTCGGCCACGGCCAGCGTGATGCCGCGACCCTCGTCGAGGATCTGGGGACTGGCCGCCGAGCGGCCCTGGATGAAGACCCGCAACACGTTGGGGTGCTGGTCGACGAGGTTGACGTACTCCTCGACGGCGCGCCGGATCACCTCGCGAGCCGAGTCGGTCTTCAGATCGATCGAGGTGAAGATCCCCGCCCAGAGCATGTCGCGCAGGCGTTCCCCGATCGCCTGGAACAGGTCGGACTTGTCGTGAAAATGGCGGTAGATCTTCGGTTTCGCGGTGCCGGCCTCCTCGGCGATCTCCCGCACGCTCAGCTCCGGCCCGAGCCGGTCGATGGCCCGGAACGCCGCGTCGACGATCTCGCCGCGCACCTTCTTGCGGTGTTCGCGCCAGCGTTCGCTGCGCGCGTCGACCTTGGCCCCGGGTTGGACGCTGGGGTGGGGCCGAGAAGGTCGAGGCATTCTCACCACGTCAAGCACCATACCGCGTTGCCGTGGCTGACCTGGGCAGACTGGCTGTCTGCCGCCCTGCGAGTGTGCCCTACAGCATGCAGGACACGCAGCCCTCGACCTCGGTGCCCTCCAACGCCATCTGGCGCAGCCGGATGTAGTAGAGCGTCTTGATTCCCTTGCGCCAGGCGTAGATCTGAGCCTTGTTCACGTCGCGGGTGGTGGCGGTGTCCTTGAAGAACAGCGTGAGCGAGAGCCCCTGGTCCACGTGCTGGGTGGCCGCGGCGTAGGTGTCGATGATCTTCTCGTAGCCGATCTCGTAGGCGTCCTGGTAGTACTCCAGGTTGTCGTTGGTCATGTACGGCGCCGGGTAGTAGACCCGCCCGATCTTGCCTTCCTTGCGGATCTCGACCTTGGACACGATCGGGTGGATCGAGCTCGTCGAGTGGTTGATGTAGGAGATCGACCCGGTCGGCGGCACCGCCTGCAGGTTCTGGTTGTAGATGCCGTTGGCCTGCACCGACTCCTTGAGCCGCCGCCAGTCGTCCTGGTCGGGGATGCGGATGCCCGCGTCGGCGAACAGCTGGCGCACCTTGTCCGTCTTGGGCTCCCAGGCCTGCTCGGTGTATTTGTCGAAGAACTCCCCCGACGCGTACTTGGATTTCTCGAAACCCTTGAAGTGCGTGCCACGTTCGATGGCGATGCGGTTGGAGGCCCGCAGGGCGTGGTAGAGCACCGTGTAGAAGTAAATGTTGGTGAAGTCGACGCCTTCCTCGGAGCCGTAGAAGACGTGCTCGCGGGCCAGGTAGC
Source organism: Mycobacterium cajalii (assembly GCF_045809005.2). Taxonomy (NCBI): domain Bacteria; kingdom Bacillati; phylum Actinomycetota; class Actinomycetes; order Mycobacteriales; family Mycobacteriaceae; genus Mycobacterium; species Mycobacterium cajalii. Next base: position 1,739,412 of record NZ_CM141436.1, on the reverse strand, counting down.
CGTGCAGGTTCATCTGCCCCAGCCCGATCGCGTGAGAGTCGTTGTTGCCCTGCTCGATCGAGGGCACCGAGGTGATGTGGGTCTGGTCGCTGACCGCGGTCAGCGCGCGGATCGCCACCTCGATGGTCTGGGCGAAGTCCGGCGAGTCCATCGTCTTGGCGATGTTCAGCGAGCCCAGGTTGCACGAAATGTCCTTGCCCACTTTGGCGTACGACAAATCCTCGTTGAACAGCGACGGCGTGGAGACCTGCAGGATCTCCGAGCAGAGGTTGGAGTGGGTGATCTTGCCCTCGATGGGGTTGGCCCGGTTCACCGTGTCCTCGTACATGATGTAGGGGTAACCGGACTCGAACTGCAGCTCGGCCAGCGTCTGGAAGAACTCCCGCGCCTTGATCTTGGTCTTGCGGATGCGCGCGTCGTCGACCATCTCGTAGTACTTCTCGGTCACCGAGACGTCGGCGAAGGGAACCCCGTAGACGCGTTCGACGTCGTAGGGCGAGAACAGGTACATGTCCTCGTTGCGCTTGGCCAGCTCGAAGGTGATGTCGGGGATCACCACGCCCAGGCTCAGCGTCTTGATCCGGATCTTCTCGTCGGCGTTCTCCCGCTTCGTGTCCAGGAAGCGGTAAATGTCGGGGTGATGGGCGTGCAGATACACCGCACCCGCACCCTGCCGGGCGCCCAGCTGGTTGGCGTAGGAGAAGGAGTCCTCGAGCAGCTTCATGATCGGGATGACGCCCGACGACTGGTTCTCGATGTTCTTGATCGGCGCGCCGTGCTCACGAATGTTGCTCAGCAGCAACGCCACTCCCCCGCCGCGCTTGGACAGCTGCAGCGCGGAGTTGATCGAGCGGCCGATCGATTCCATGTTGTCCTCGATGCGCAGCAAAAAGCACGAGACCGGCTCGCCGCGCTGCTTCTTGCCCGAGTTCAGGAACGTCGGGGTGGCCGGCTGGAACCGGCCGTCGATGATCTCGTCGACCAGCTTCTCGGCCAGGCCGGTGTCACCGGCGGCCAACGTCAGCGCCACCATGACGACCCGGTCCTCGAAGCGCTCGAGGTAGCGCTTGCCGTCGAAGGTTTTCAGCGTGTAGGAGGTGTAGTACTTGAACGCACCGAGAAACGTCGGGAACCGGAACTTCTTGGCGTAGGCGCGGTCCAGCAGCTCCTTGACGAAGTTGCGCGAGTACTGGTCGAGAACCTCACGCTCGTAATAGTTCTCGCGGATCAGGTAGTCGAGCTTCTCGTCCTGGTTGTGGAAGAAGACGGTGTTCTGGTTGACGTGCTGCAGGAAGTACTGCCGCGCCGCCAGCACGTCCTTGTCGAACTGGATCCTGCCGTCGGCGTCGTAGAGGTTCAGCATCGCGTTCAGCGCGTGGTAGTCCGTCTCCCCCGGCAGGGTGTGCGTGCCGGACGTTACAGGCTCTGCAGTGACGGTTGGTGGCACGTCTGTTCCTTCCAGAAGTCGGCGAGCCCGGCGCGCACGGCATCCACGTCGTCCGGGGTTCCCATCAGTTCGAAGCGGTAAAGATACGGAACGCCGCACTTGCGGGAGACCACGTTGCCCGCATAGGCGAATTCCGCACCGAAGTTGTTGTTGCCCGCGGCGATGACCCCGCGGATCAGGGATCGGTTGTGTTCGTTGTTCAAGAAGGCGATGACCTGTTTGGGGACATAGCCCCCGGCATCGAGGTCGGGGGTGGCCCGGCCGCCGCCGTACGTGGGCAGTATCAGCACGTACGGGTCATGCACCTCGATGTGGCCGTGCAACGGTATCCGCGTGGCGGGAACACCCAGCTTCTGCACGAAACGGTGGGTGTTCTCCGACACGCTGGAGAAATAGACCAGTGGAGAGCGCAAGCGCGGCGTAGCCGGGCGCAGCGGATCGCCACTCATCCAGTCCAGGTTGCGCCCCGCGCTGCCCATGGGCACCGCAACCTCCTTCTCAGCTGTCCGTCGACTGCGCTAGGCGCTGAGCACCGCGCCCGCGAGCGCCTTGATGCGGTCCGGCCGGAATCCCGACCAGTGGTCGTTTCCCGCCACGACCACCGGGGCCTGCAGGTACCCCAGGGCCATCACGTAGTCCCGCGCTTCGGAGTCCAGCGTGATGTCGACCTTGTCGTAGGCCAGACCCTGCTTGTCCAGAGCCTTCTGGGTGGCGGTGCACTGCACGCAGGCCGGCTTGCTGTACACGGTGATGCTCATGGAATGCCGCTCCTTCGCGGAAGATGGGGACTCGAAAACGGTCTGGGAAAACGATCCGGGACACGATCTGGCAACTGCTCGGGTACTACATCGGTGCTGTGTTCAGCGATCCGACAAGCCCCTGAATTCCCGTTGAGCGGCCGCCGCGCCGGGCGGGCCGGTGCTGCCGGTTCCGGGAACCTCGCCAGCCCGGCTGGCGTGGTGAATCGGGGATCTGCCGGTGCTCGAAACACTACACCTAGTGGGTCATGAGAAGAAGAGATACAAGATGTTCTGAACAACATTTATGAAATTCCCTGGTCGTAAGCACTGCGACGGACGCCCGCCCGGCGTGTCGCGCGTCACAATGCCCGCTGAAGCAATCCATGCGTGCCGGTATATCACCGGCCACCGACAAACCGGCCGGGCCATCCCGCATCCGGCCGGCAGCAAAGCCGCCGGCCCCTGGGTCGACGGCTTCGGCTGTCCGTTCCCGACGAGGCGGCCGCTCGCCGGCCTGCGGTTTGTCCGTCCTCGACGCGCTCAGCCGACCTCGGCGACGAGTTTGCCGACGGCCTCCCGCACATTGGCCGCCAACTCGGCATGGTCCGCCGGGGCCGTGCCCTCCAACGTGGCGAACGGCACCGACAGCTTGATCGACTCGACCACGCGGGCGCCGGCGATGCCGAAGGACTTGCGGGTTTCGTCGTGTGCCCACACCCCGCCGTAGCGGCCCATGGACCCGCCGATGACGGCCAGCGGCTTGCCCTTGAGCGCGCCGTCGCCGAACGGGCGCGACAACCAGTCGATGGCGTTCTTGACCACGGCCGGGAGGCTGCCGTTGTACTCGGGGGTGACCACCAGCGCGGCGTCGGCCGCGGCGGCCGCGGCCCGCAGCGCCGCCACCGCGGCGGGCGCCTGCGCGATCCCATCGGAGACGGCGGGGTCGATCTCCTCGTTGTAGAAGGGCAGCTCCCCCAGCCCCTCGAACACCGTGACACTCACGCCGTCGGGAGCGAGGGCCGCGGCCAGTTCGGCGATCCGGCGATTGATCGAGGCGGCCCGCAGGCTTCCCACCAAGGCCAAGACTGTGATGTTGGAGTTCTCTGACACCGTTGCGTCCCCTTTTGCTCGTTGGTCTCCATCCTTCCAGGAGCAAAGCGGACCGTAGTCCGATTTATTCCCGGGGCGTTACAGTGCAGGGGTGAGCGAGGTCCTGCGGCCGGGCGAGCTGCCCGTGTCCGCCCCGCAGGAGCGGGGCGACGCGGCCCGCAACCGCGCGCTCTTGCTGGACGCGGCGCGGCGCCTGGTGGCCGCGCGCGGCGCGGACGCCGTCACGATGGACGACGTCGCGGCGGCGGCCGGCGTGGGCAAGGGCACGCTGTTTCGCCGGTTCGGCAGCCGCGCCGGCCTGATGATGGTGCTGCTCGACGAGGACGAACGGGCCACCCAGCAGGCATTTCTGTTCGGCCCGCCGCCACTGGGGCCCGGCGCGCCCCCGCCGGACCGGCTGGTGGCCTTCGGCCGGCAGCGGATCGGCTTCGCCCACGCCCACCACACGCTGCTGTCGGCCGCCAACCGCGACCCGCACAGCCGGTTCAACGCGCCGTCGATGGTGCAGCGCACGCACGTACGGATGCTGCTGCGGGCCGCCGGGACCACCGGCGACCTCGAGGTTCAGACCGACGCGCTGCTCTGCTTGCTCGACGCCGATTACGTCGAGCATCAACTCCACGACGGCGGGTACACGCTCGCCACGCTCGGCGACGCATGGGAGAGCTTGGCCCGCAAACTGTGCGGGGAGTGATGGCCGGCTGGATCCTGCACGTCGACTCGACTGGTTTTTGAGACCAGTTCCTTGCCTCGGTCGAACTGCGCCGCCGTCCCGAACTGGCCGGGGTGCCGGTCATCGTCGGCGGCAGCGGCGACCCGGCCGAACCGCGCAAGGTCGTGACCTGCGCCTCCTATGAGGCCCGCGCATTCGGTGTGCGCGCGGGGATGCCGCTGCGGGCCGCCGCGCGGCGCTGCCCCGCCGCGACCTTTCTGCCGGCCGACCCCGTGGCGTACGAGGCGGCGTCCGCTCAGGTCATGGGCGCGCTGCGCGACCTCGGGCACCCGGTCGAAGTGTGGGGTTGGGACGAGGCCTACGTCGCTGTGGGCGACGGCGACGCCGTCGAGGCCGCCGAGCGGATCCGCGAAGTCGTGTCGGCCGAGACCGGGCTGTCCTGCTCGGTCGGCATCAGCGACAACAAGCAGCGCGCCAAGGTGGCCACCGGCTTCGCCAAGCCGGCCGGCGTCTTTGCGCTCACCGACGCCAACTGGATGAGCGTGATGGCCGACCGCCCCGTCGACGCGCCGTGGAGCGTGGGCACCAAGACCGCGAAACGGCTTGCGGCGCTCGGGATCACCACGGTGGGAGAGCTCGCCGGCACCGATGCCGAGCTGCTGACCGCGGCCTTCGGCGCGCGCAGCCGACTGTGGCTGCTGCTGTTGGCCAAGGGCGGCGGTGACACCCACGTCAGCACCGAGCCGTGGGTGCCACGTTCGCGCAGCCGCGTCGTCACCTTCCCCCGCGACCTGACCGACCGCGCGCAAATGGCCGAGGCGGTAACGGAATTGGCCCGCAAAGCGCTCGACGACGGGGTGACGTCGGGACGGGCCGTCGCCCGGGTGGCGGTGACCGTGCGAACCGCGACCTTCTACACCCGCACCAAAATCCGCAAGCTGGACGGTCCCACCACCGAGCCCGACGTCGTGGTGGCCGCGGCGCTGCGGGTCTGCGACCTCTTCGAGCTCGACCGGCTGGACCGGTTGCTCGGGGTGCGACTCGAACTGGCCATGCCGCGGTAGCTCGCCCGGGTCACGGGGTGGTGCCCGCGTAGTACAGGCCGGCGAGCTCGTACCCGGCGTTCTGGAAGCCGCAGGCCAGGGCCGGCCGCCTCGGGCGGCCCGTTCAATCGGGATCACAACACCGGTCGGGCACTGCCCGCACCCGCGTGTTGTTCAGCAGTCCGTGGCGCAAGAACTTACGGCCGCACGGCCGGCGATCTGCATCGCTTTGAAGCGAGATCTGACCGTTATCGAAAGAAATCAACTTTGGCGACAATGTCGACTCTGTTGACACCGAATGGCTGCCGAGACGGGAATTCGCGGCGTCAGCGCCGCCGACCCCGTTATCCGGAATGCGACCCGAACCGGTCACGCCCCGGCCGGGGCACCGGGGCGGGCCGCAGCGCGCGCGTGAACGCCACATTGACTCCCCGCATCGCCACGCTGTAGGGCCACCAGGCGAATCGCTTGAACGCGTACAGCGCCCGGATGTCCGCCGACGTGTAGATCAGGTACCGGTTCTTGGCGACCCCGGCGACGATCTTCTCGGCCGCCCGTTCCGGCGACACGGCGTGCCCGCCGAAGCGCTCGACCCAGCGGGCGACCCTGGGGTCTTCGCGGTCGATGCCGGCGATCTCCACCGTGTTGATCAACGGGGTGCGCACCGCGCCCGGCACCACCACCGACACCCCGATGCGGTGGCGGGCCAGGTCGAAGCGCAGCACCTCCGACAGCCCGCGCAGCCCGTACTTGCTGGCGCTGTAGGCGGCATGCCAGGGCAGGGCGACCAGTCCGGCCGCCGAGGAGATGTTCACCAGGCGCCCGCCGCGCCCGGCCGCGATCATCGGCGGGACGAACGCCTCGATCACGTGGATCGGGCCCATCAGGTTGATCGCGATCATCTTGTCCCACTGCTCGTGGGTCAGCCGGTCCACGGTGCCCCAGGCCGACACCCCGGCGATGTTCATCACGACGTCCATGGCCGGGTGCGCGGCGTGCACGTCGGCGGCGAACGCCGCGACCGCGTCATGGTCGGCGACGTCGAGGGCGCGGTGCTCGGGCACCCGCGCGCCCAGCGCCCGCGCGTCGGCGACGGTGAGCTCGAGGCCTTCGGCGTTGCGGTCGGTCAAACAGAGCTCGGCGCCGTCGGCGGCCAGCCGCAGGGCGGTCGCGCGGCCGATGCCGCTGGCCGCGCCGGTGACCAGACACCGCTTCCCTGCGAAGTACCCCCCGGGTGCGCGGTGCGCCATGGTCGAGACGATACCGGCGGCGGCGGCGCTCACCGGCGCCCGCCACCCCACAACGCGGTGAGCCACAGCCGCTCGAGCACCGCCACCCGACGGTTCACGTCGTCGTCGGGGCCGGCCATGACGGGGTCGCCGGTCAGCGCGAGCGCCGTGGTGCCCGCCAGGGTGCGCACCAGGGTCGGGATGTCGTCGCTGATCGGGTGCGCGGTCCCCGCCTTCATCTCGGCCTCGACGATCGCGACGATCTCCCGCAGCACCGCCTCGAACTGCTGCTCGAGGATGTCGCGGATCTCGGCGTCGGTATAGCGGGCCGCATTGCAGGCCGTCATCACCGGGTCGTTGTGCGCGTACACGGCCGCGGCGCTGCCCACCATCCGCTTGGCGAACTGCTCCGGTGACTCCCCGGGCTGGCGGGGCGCGAAGTACTGGGTGAGTTCTTCGAGTTCCTCGGTGGCCTGGGCCACGATCTGGGCCAGCACCGAGTACTTGGAGTCGAAGTAGAAGTAGAAACCGGAGCGGGCCACCCCGGCCCGGGCGCTGATCGTGGCGACCGACAGTTCGGCGAACGGCCTTTCCTGCAACAGTTCGCGCGTGGCCTGCATAATCGCCTGCCGCTGCTTGTCCCCACGCCGCTGCAGGGCCGGCCCCGGCTCCGGGTCGACGGCATGGGTGCCCATCCCCCGACCTTGCACCACGCCTACCGAAAAGCAAACTTGACAGCCGTCAAGTTTGTGTCGAAGGATGGTGACAAGTGACGGCAGTCACCTGCCCCGGGCACCCGAAGGAGCGTCCATGGTCGCCACCATCAGCACCCCGCAGTACCTGCTCGACCGGGCGCGGCGCCGCTTCACCCCGTCGGTCAACAACTTTCCCGGCATGGGCCTGGTCGAACGCAAGCTGCTGAACACCCAGTTCCCGGAGCACAAGCTGGCCGACCCACCGCCCGGCAGCGGGCTCAAACCGGTGCTCGGCGACTCCGGGCTGCCGTTGGTCGGGCACCTCATCGAGATGTTGCGCGGCGGACCGGACTACCTGATGTTCATGTACAGGACCAAGGGTCCCGTCATCTTCGGGGACTCGGCGGCCATGCCGGCCGTCGCGGCACTCGGTCCCGACGCCGCGCAGGTCGTCTACTCCAACCGCACCAAGGACTACTCGCAGCAGGGCTGGGTCCCGGTGATCGGGCCGTTCTTCCACCGCGGGCTGATGCTGCTCGACTTCGAGGAGCACCTGTACCACCGCCGGATCATGCAGGAGGCGTTCACCCGCTCGCGACTGGTCTCCTACGTCGAGCAGATGGACAAGGTCGTCTCGCAGGTGATCGTCGACGACTGGGTGATCAACGACGCGCGCTTCCTGCTGTACCCGGCGATGAAGGAACTGACCCTCAACATCGCCTCGATGGTGTTCATGGGCCACGAACCCGGCACCGACCACGAACTGGTGACCAAGGTGAACAAGGCGTTCACGGTCACCACGCGCGCGGGCAACGCGATCATCCGCACCCCCGTTCCGCCGTTCACCTGGTGGCGCGGGATCAAGGCGCGCGAACTGCTGGAGCACTACTTCCGGGAGCGCGTCGCCGAACAGCGCGGCAAGGACGGCAACGACCTGTTGTCGGTGTTGTGCCAGAGCGCCGACGAGGACGGCAACAAGTTCACCGACGAGGACATCGTCAACCACATGATCTTTTTGATGATGGCCGCGCACGACACCTCGACGTCGACCGCGACGACGATGATCTACCACTTGGCCGGCAACCCGGACTGGCAGGAACGCTGCCGCGACGAATCCAACCGGCTCGGCGACGGGCCGCTCGACATCGAATCGCTCGAGAAGCTCGAGTCGCTCGACCTGGTGATGAACGAGGCGATCCGGCTGGTCACGCCGGTGCAGTGGGCGATGCGCCAGACCGTCCGCGACACCGACCTGCTGGGCCACTACATCCCCAAGGGCACCAACGTCATCGCCTATCCCGGGCTGAACCACCGGCTGCCCGAATTGTGGACCGACCCAATGAAGTTCGACCCGGACCGCTTCACCGAGCCGCGCAACGAGCACAAGCGGCACCGCTATGCCTTCTCGCCGTTCGGCGGCGGCGCCCACAAGTGCATCGGGTCGGTGTTCGGGACGCTGGAGATCAAGACGATCCTGCACCGCCTGTTGCGCAGGTATCGGCTCGAACTGCCCCGGCCCGGATATCGGGCCGAGTGGGACTACGGCGGCATGCCGGTGCCCAAGGACGGCATGCCGATCATGCTGCGCCCGCTCTGACGGCTTCCCCACGGCGAGCAGACGCAGAATCGCATTGCGCGCGCCGCGCGCCTGCGATTCTGCGTCTGCTCGCGGGGGTCAGGTGAGGAGTCGGTTGGCGCAGGCGATCACGGCGAGCAGCGCCGACTGCGTCGGATCGTCCGAACAGCCCAGTGCCCAGCGAGCGCGGACCCCGTCGGTACCGCGGACGAAGGTCACGGTGTCGCCGCCCGACCGCTTCTGATGGAAGTTCAAGACCTCCACGGTGATCCCGCGTTCGTGCAGCATCGAGGTGAGGGCCGCGATCGGCCCGCTCGCGGCGGCGGTCGAGTTGCCGATGCGGTCGCCGACGGCGATCACGGCCCGGAAGTTGCGTGCCTGCGGACCGAGCCGGCCGGCGGGCCGCTGCGCGTCGGTGCACTCCCATTGCCCCAGCCGCACGGGACCGGCGGTGTGACCGTAGGTCGCGAGAAGGCTCTCCCAGGACATGGCGCCGGCTTCCTCCCGCAGGCCGCGCGGCAGGGCGGCGTCGCAGCGGTGCAGAGATCGGGAAACCGGCCGGGAAACAAGCATTTCGGTCTTCTTCGGTCGAGGGGAGCGACCGACGGGAGTAGCTTGCGACCCACAGCGGGGGGTCGGTCTTGGTCAGACCCCGCTGCGGGTGCCGGCTACTACAGCACGCGTGAGAAGACGCATTCGCGAAACAGTAGACGCCGCGCCGCGGCGAAGCAAATCAATGTGACGCAACCCCTCCCGGGCTGGGCGGGTGCCCGGCGTCACCTTCGTCTCACCATCTGCGGCCCCGTGAGTTGGATTGGTGGCCAACACTTTCCGGATCCAGATCCAAAAAGGCTGCCGCCGTGCGGTGATGGCGATAGCATTCGGTGCGGCGGAAATCGAAAAGACAGATCTTCCACCAGGCAACGAAAGGCGCTTCGATGAACGCGAAGAAAACGGGCAAGGGGATGCAGACGGTGAAGGTCCTGGTTGCCGTGGGTGCGACGCTGTTCGCGGTGCTGTCCGCCGGTTGTGCAGCGGAGGCACCGACGGGCACCGGGGTGGCTCCGGTGTCACAGGCCCCCGCCCGCTAGCGTTTCGCGGTCGCCCACCTCGTTCGTCGCTCCGCCGGCCAAACCCGTGAAGTCCAGCGCACCGCTCGAGGGAAGGTACGGTCCATGACAACTCGCGGCAATGTCACGAAGCCGACGGTTCGGCTGGTGGCGGCGGTGCTGATCACCGCGCTCGCCGCGGGCTGCGGCAGCCCGACCGCGTCGATTCCCCCGGTGCACAATCCGGGGGGCGGGGGGCTGGTACAGGGCGGCTGACGGGCCCGTTCTCATCCGGTCGACTGCGGCGAGGGCTCGCACCGCAGGTAGGCCTGGATCGTCGTGCCGGTCGAGGTGGTATGGGTACGCACCAGGTCGGATATGGCATTGACCAGGAAAAGCCCGCGGCTGGCGGGGCCGGCGGCGCCCGGGTTGAGCCGCCCGGCCAGCGGGTCGTCGAGCCGCCCGCTGTCGCGCGCCTCACAGACCAGGTGCTCGGCTTCCCGCCAGAAGGACAACCGGCAGGCGCCGTCCGTGTACATGAGGCTGTTGGTGGCCAGTTCGGTGGCGACCAGCTGCAGATCCTCGATGCCGTCCTGGGACAGCCCCATCCAGCCGGCGTAGTCGACGGCGAAGGACCGTGCGGGGCGCAGATCCTCCGACGTCCGGACCGTGTAGGTGACGGCTCCCGGATCGGCGGTGAGCGGCTGGTTGCAGCGCGCCAGCGCGTCGTCGGGCGCATAGTCGGCGCTGCGGTGCAGCGCACCCCCCCGCCACAGCAGCGGGTGGGTGGCACGGGCGCCGGCCAGGACGTCGTCGCTAAGCCGGCGCGCGTCGTACAGACACAGCCCGGTCACCCGGCTGCCCTCGAATGCTCCGTTGACCAGCGCCTCGTGCTGTGTGCAGGCGACGAACTCGTCGTCGGTGCGACCGGGCCAGGCGAGCTGGCTCACGATCCGCACCCGCCGGTCCGCGTGTTCCTCGGCGAAGGAACCCGCGACCGCCAGGAACCGGCTCGGGTTACGCGCGGCCTCGGCGATGTCGGCCAGGCGCAGCCCGGTGCGCGTCGGGTCGGTTCCGCCGCACAACTCGTCGCGCAGGGTCGCCAGGTTGCCGTCGGGCATGGCGACCAGCACGGGTTCGCCGGCCGTCAGACCGTCGGCGACGAAGCGGGCGACGAGCTCCCGGCACTCTCGTTCGGATTGGTACAGGAGCGCGGAGTGAACGAAACCCTGTCGTTCGTACCCCATGTCCAAGGACACCTCGGCGCTCCCGCTTTCGGTCAAAGCGCCGGTCCCCTCCTGGACCGGCCGTGGCGATGCTCCTAGTTCCATACCCACGAAGGGCCGCGGCTATACGCGCAAACTGCGCTACAGCCACCAGGATGCGGCGGCATCGAGATGGCGCCGGAGACGGTAGCGGGCCAGGCTGTCGTCGCCCGCGGCGACAGCCTGCAGGATCCGCAGGTGGGCGTGTTCGACGGCGCCGACATCACCCCATGTCGGCGGTGGCCGGCCGGTGTTGCTGGACCAGTGCCGCTGGAACAGTTCGACGATGATCCGCAGGAACAGGTCGAGCAGCGCGTTCCCGGCCAGCTGCGCCAGGCCGACGTGGAACCGGAACTCCTCGACGGCGACCAGGCCGACGTCGCCGGTCGCCCCCTGACCGATGGCGCTCGCCGCGTCCAGGAAGGCCGACACCTCGGGTCTTGTGTGGCCCTGCACGACCCTGGCCACGTTGTCGATCTCGATGGCCTCGCGGACGCAGCGCAGGTCCTCGCGGCTCGGCTTGCGGTACTGCAGGTACAGCGCGATCGTGTCGATGCTGGCCTGCGCCTGCGGCGTGGTCACGACCAGCCCGCCGCCAGGGCCGCGCCGCATCCGCGCGATCGAATGGTGTTCGAGCAGCCGCACCGCCTCGCGCAGCACCGCCCGGCTCACGCCGTAGCGTTCCAGCAGCGCCGTCTCGGTTCCGAAGACCGAACCGACGTGCCACCCGCTGACGGCGATGTCGTCGCCGATGGTGGCCGCCAGCCCCTCGGCCAACTTGCCGCGCGGCGCCTGGGCGTCGCGCCGGCGCGCGCGTGCGGCGCGGGTGCCGGGGCCGCCGCCTCCGGCGGGATGATGCTCCTGCAACCAGGCGGTCACCCGTTCCACGTGGCGCTCGCTGAGCGCCTTGGCCCGGGCCGCGTCGCCCCCGGTGACGGCGGCGGCGATCTCGGAGTGGTCGCCGTGCATGTGCTCGATCGCTTCGATGGCCTCACTCGCCGAGTCCGTGCGCGCCGTGCGCGCGTAGCGCGCGGTGAGCCTGATCAGGACGTCGACGAACAGTTGCAGCACCGGGTTCTTCGACCGCTCCGCGAGCGCGACGTGGAATTCGTCGCGGGGCGTGGGCAGGCCCGGCTTCCACTGCTCCTCCGCGCGCAGCACCGCTCGCAGCCGCGCGATCCCGGCCTCGTCGATGCAGTCGGCGGCGAGCGAGGCCGCCAGCGGCTCCAGCACCCGGCGCGCGTTGAGCAGGTCACCCAGCGTGGTGCCCAGGTACTCCAGGTAGATCACGACGGCCCGGGTCGCGGGGCCGGCGTCGGGCTCGCAGACCAAAAGCCCGCCGCCCGGTCCGCGCCGCATCCGGGCGACCTGATGGTGCTCGACGAGACGAACCGCCTCGCGTAGCACCGATCGGCTGACCCGAAAGCGTTGCTGCAGTGCCTGTTCGGAGCCCAGGGACTCCCCGATCGGCCAGCCGCGGCGAACGACGTCCGCCTCGATGTCGCGGGCGATTCTCGAAGCCAGTTTGTCGGCCTGGCCGACCGCTGCGCTCAACTACGCCCTCCAACAGCCATTTTCAGCAGGTCAGCAACATGCACCCCGCGACCGGACCACCGCCCACGGAGACCACGCCGACCTCGGGGCGCTGCGCCACCTGCCGCTCCCCCGCCTCGCCGCGCAACTGCAGGCAGCCTTCGTGCAGCGCCCAGTAGCCGTGCATGCGACCCGCCGAGAGCTGGCCGCCGTAGGTGTTGAGCGGCAGCGCACCGTCGCGGGCGATCCGCGCCCCGCCCTCGACGAACGGCCCGGCCTCGCCGTCGCCGCAGATTCTGAGGGCCTCCAACCACGCGATCGTCAGGAACGTGAACCCGTCGTACAACTGCGCGACATCGAGATCGGCGGGCGTCAACTCGGTGCGCGACCACATCTGGGCCGCGGCATCCGACATGGCCATTTTGGGGTAGTCGTCGCGGTGGAACCAGCCGCCGGCGCCGTCGGACCCGCCGATCGCCTCCACCGACACCGCCCGGTGCGGGCAGTCGCGGGCGTACTCCGCGTTCGACACCACCACCGCGACCGATCCGTCGATCGGCACGTCGCAGTCCAGCAGCCCGAACGGCGTCGACACCGGGCGCGCGCCCAGGTAGTCGGCCATCGCCATCGGTTCGCGGTACACCGCAAGAGAATTCAGCGCCGCGTTGCGCCGGGCGTTGAGCGCGACCCAGCCCAGCTGCTCCTTGGTGGTGCCGTAGAGCTCCATGTGGCGGCGGCAGTTCAGCGCCAGCCAGTTCGCGGCCGAATAGGCGTGCGCGGCGATCAGGTCGTTGACGTCGTCCATCGGGCCGACCGCCGGCCGCGGCGCCCCCTCGGGCGCGTCGAACATCCGCGCCAGCGGCGGGGCGGGGGCCTCGTCCCCCTGCGGCTGCACCGGGACCGTACCGCCGAGCATCTGGACCGTCCGGTACACCACGACGTGGCGGGCCCGCCGCTCGGCGACCGCGCGACAGGCCGACATCACCGGGCTCAGCAGCCCACCGGTGCCGAAACCGGATCCGCAGTCGGCCGCGGCGATCCGCAGTTCGGCGTTGACGACGCCCGGCGGGGTGTCGCCCAGGGTCGCGATCCCGTCGATGTCGTCCGCCTGCAGGCCGGCGTCGGAGATGGCCGCCCGGACCGCCTCCAGCGTCAGCTCCGGCCCGGGGATGCCGGTGCGGCGCCCGATTCGGGAGATGCCGATGCCGGACACGATCGCGTCCTTTTCGAAATACGTCATCCCCACACCGCCGTCGGCCAACCCATGAGCAATTGAGTGTACTGTATTGCACGTGTCGGCCGAGTTGCTCATCGAACATTGCGACGCCTGTGCGCACTGGGTGCATCCGCCGGGCGGCGAATGCCGCGACTGCGGCGCCACGCTGGTCGCCCGGCCGGTCTCCGGCCGCGGGACGGTGTTCACCTATACGGTCAACCACCACCCGTACAACCCGGAGATCCCGACGCCCTACGTGATCGCCATCGTGGAGCTCGCCGAGCAGAGCGGGTTGCGCGTGGCCTCCAACATCGTTGGCTGCGAGCCGGGTTCGGTGGCATGCGGGATGAACGTGGACCTGCGCCCGGAGCGGGGCAGCGGCGGCGCACCGGTGTTCGCGCCGGCCTGACGAGGGGCGCCGGCAGGGGGCGCGCGAGGTGGCGGTCACCGAGTTCGGCCAGTTCGGCGTCCAGGGCCGCGACCCGGTGCGGCTGGTGCGCGATTCCCCGGTAGGCCGAGATCGTCGGGCCGTAGTTGGCCTCGAAGTAGTCGCGGAAGCTTGCGCCGTCGGCGAACCGGTCCACCCGCAGCATGCGGCGCTCGGCGGCGAAGTCGCCGACCCGGTGTCCTGGTCGCGCGCACTGCTCAACGGCAGCGTGACCGTCCACGCGCCCGCGGCGGTGCGCCGGGCGCTGCCGGGCTGGATCGGCCAGTCGCGGCTGGCGGCGAAGATGGCCGGTGCTTCGCGCCCGGGGTAACGGGCGCTAGTTGATCAGCGGGTCGCGCGGCATGCCGAGGATCCGCTCGGCGATCTGGTTGCGGGTGACCTCCGAGGTGCCGCCCGCGATGGCCATGCCGCGCGCGCCCATCGCCATCCGGCCGACGACCGCGCCGGGCCCGTCGGTCAGCGCGACCTCGGGTCCCACCAGCGCGGCCCAGATCGCGGCGCCCTCCACCATGTGGTCGGCCAGCTTGAGCTTGGTGATGTTGCCCTCCGGGCCGGGACCGGCCCCTTCGACGCTGCGGGCCGCGCGCCGCAGGTTCAGCAACCGCAGGGCGTGATCCTCGGCCAGGAACTGGCCCACCCGGGCCTTCGCGCCCGCCACCCGGTCCCCACTTTGCCCGGCCAGCTGCACCAAAGTGGAGGCCAGCCCGCCGTAGAACGCCCCGCTGCCGCCGCCGATGCTGACCCGCTCGTTGCCCAGCGTGGCGCGCGCGACCGTCCACCCCGAGTTGGGCGTCCCGACGACGTCCTCGTCGGGGACGAAGACGTCGTTGAAGAACACCTCGTTGAACTCCGAGCCACCGGTGATCTGCCGCAGCGGCCGCACCTCGACCCCGGGACCCTTCATGTCGATGATCACGGTGGTGATGCCGGCGTGCTTGGGCGCCTCGGGATCGGTGCGCACGGTGGCCAGGCCGCGGGCGCAGTACTGGGCGCCGCTGGTCCACACCTTCTGCCCGTTGATCTTCCAGCCGCCGTCCACCCGGACCGCGCGGGTCTTGACCGACGCGGCGTCCGAGCCGGCCTCGGGCTCGGAGAACAGCTGGCACCAGATCTCTTCCTGGCGCAGCGCCTTCTCGACGAATCTCTCGATCTGCCAATCAGTTCCGTGCTGGATCAGGGTCAGGATGACCCACCCGGTGATCGAGTAGTCGGGGCGCTTGATGCCCGCGGCGCGGAACTCCTCCTCGATCACCAGTTGCTCGACGGCGTCGGCGGCGCGGCCCCAGGGTTTGGGCCAGTGCGGCATCACGTAGCCGGTCTCGATCAGCTTGTCGCGCTGCGCCTTGCCGTCCAGCGCCGCGATCTCGGCGACGTCGGCGCGGATGTGGGTGCGCAGCTCTTCGGCCTCGGACGGTAGGTCCAGGCTGTTCTCCCGGGTCACCCCGGCCGCGGTTCGCTCCAAGACGTCGCACGGCGGCGCGTCGCCGCCGAACAGGGCCGCGCTCACCAGCGCCCGGCGCAGGTGCAGATGCGCGTCGTGCTCCCAGGTGAAGCCGATCCCGCCGTGGACCTGGATGTTGAGTTCGGCGTTGCGCGCGTACGCCGGGAAGGCCAGCGCCGCCGCGACCGCGGCCGCCAGCCTGAACTGCGCTTCGTCCTCGGCTGCCGCGCGCGAGGCGTCCCACACCGCGGCGACCGCCGACTCGGCGCCGACCAGCATGTTCGCGCAATGATGCTTGACCGCTTGGAAAGTCGCGATGGTGCGGCCGAACTGCTGGCGCACCTTGGCGTAGGCGACGGCGGACTCGACGCAGTCGTGGGCTCCGCCCGCCGCCTCGGCGGCCAGCAGCGTCCGGGCCCGGGCCAGCGCGGAGTCCCGCGCGCCGGTCACGACGTCGTCGGCGGTGACCTTCACGTTCTGCAGGCGGACGCGTCCCGACCGCCGGGTCGGATCCAAATTCTCCGGGACCTCGACCGACACGCCGGCGCGGTCGCGCTCGAGCAGCAGGACGTCGTCACCGGCGGCGATCAGCAACAGCTCGGCCAGCCCGGCCCCCAACACGATCCCGGCCTCGCCCTCGGCCATGCCGCCGTTGAGTTCGACGCGACCGTCCAGGCCGATGCCCGCGGTGACGGTTCCGTCGATCAGGCCGGGCAGCAGCCGCGACTTCTGAGCGGCGGTGCCGTCCTTGGCGATCACCGCCGACGCGACCACGGTCGGGACGAAGGGTCCCGGCGCGACCGCGCGCCCGAGTTCCTCGACCACGACCACGAGTTCGGGCAATCCGTAGCCCGACCCGCCGTGCTCCTCGCCGATGTGCAGCCCGAGCCACCCGAGTTCGACCAGGTTCGGCCAGAATCCCGGCCGCGCCTCGTCGGGGGCGTCGAGCAGCGACCGCGCCGCCCAGCGCGCCTTGTGCGAGGTGAGGAACGCGCGCGCCACCTCGGCGAGTTCGCGGTGGTCGTCGGTCAGTGCGATAGCCATGGGTTCTCCTCGCGCGGGGCTGACCGCCTGCCCCGCTCCGGAAGGGAGCGGGGCGGCTGCCTAAAGAGTGTACTTATTCCGGTCAGGGGCCCGACCCGGGGTGGCTACTTGGGCGCGAACCGCTGCCCGGCGTCGAGCCGGATGCACTGGCCGTTGAGCATCGGGTTGTCCACGATGGCCGCCGCCAGCTTCGCGTACTCGATGGGCCGGCCCATCCGCTTGGGGAACGCCGCGTCCTTGACCAGGGCGGTCGCCATCTCGTCGGGAACCATGGAGGTGATCCCGGTCAGGAACAGGCTCGGGGCGATCGCCAGCACCCGGATGCCCAGCGACCCCAGGTCGCGGGCCATCGTCAGGCACATGCCCGCGATCCCGGCCTTGGCGGCGGTGTAGGCGATCTGCCCGATCTGGCCCTCGAAGGCCGCGATCGACGCGGTGTTGATGATGACGCCGCGCTCCTCGTCCTCGGGTTCGTTCTTGGCCATGTGCGCGGCGGCCAGGCGGCTGATGTTGAACGTGGCGATGAGGTTGAGATCGACGACGGACTGGAAGGATTCGAGGTCGTGCGGGCCGTCCTTGGTCAGTGTCCGCTTGGCGATGCCGCCGCCCGCGGTCGTCACCACGACGTGCAGGCCGCCCAGCTTGTCGACGGCGCTCTGCAGGGTCTGCTCGGTGCCGGTGAAGTCGGTGACGTCGACGGGATAGAACGCGCCGCCGAGCCCGTCGGCCACGCTCTTGCCGTCGGAGTTCTCCCGGTCGAGGACCGCGACCTGGGCGCCGCGCTGCGCCAGCAGTTCGGCGGTGGCACGGCCCATCCCCGACGCGCCGCCGATGACGACGACCTTCTTTCCGTTGATCTCCATCCGGTGCTCCTTGTCAGAATGCCTGCTATCTGTAACGTTACGTAGGCACGCTAGCGCGTCGCCCTGGCGGGGTTGTCGGCGAGCCGTGCCAAGCTGGTTTCGTGCTCCTCCTCGATGTGGCCGCGGCGTCGCTGGCCGTGGGCGGCACGTCGTCGCGCCTGGCCAAGGTCGCACTGATCGCCGAGCTGCTGCGCCGTGCCGCGCCCGACCCGCAGCTGGTGGCCGTCGTCGTGTCCTGGCTCTCCGGCGAGCTGCCGCAGCGCCAGATCGGTGTCGGCTGGGCGTCGCTGCGGTCCCGGCCTGCGCCCGCGCCCGAACCGTCGCTCACCGTCGCCGGCGTCGACGCCACCCTTTCCGGGATCGGCGCGGTGGCGGGCAAGGGCTCGCAGGCGCGCCGGGCCGCACTCGTGGCCGGATTATTCAGCGCCGCAACGGAACCCGAGCAGACATTCCTGTTCCGGCTGCTCGGCGGGGAGCTGCGCCAGGGCGCGCTGGCCGGGATCATGGCCGACGCCGTGGCCACGGCCGCCGATCTTCCCGCCGCCGCCGTCCGGCGCGCCGCGATGCTGGGCGGGGACCTGCCGGCGGTGGCCGCGGCCGCGCTGTGCGGCGGCGCCACCGCCCTGGACGCGTTCGCGCTGCGGGTCGGCCGCCCGGTGGGCCCGATGCTGGCACAGACCGCGACCGGCGTGAAAGATGCGCTCGAACGGCATGGCGGCACAACGCTTTTCGAGGCGAAGCTGGACGGCGCCCGGGTGCAGATCCACCGGTCCGGCGGTGCGGTGACCGTCTACACCCGCAGCCTCGACGACGTCACCGCCCGCCTGCCCGAAGTGGTGGAGGCGACGCTGGCGCTGCCGGTGCACGACCTGATCGCCGACGGCGAGGCGATCGCGCTGCGGCCGGACGACCGCCCGCACCGCTTCCAGGTCACCGCGTCGCGATTCGGCCGCTCGGTCGACGTCGATGCGGCCGTTGCCGCCCAACGGCTCTCGGTGTTCTTCTTCGACATCCTGCATTGCGACGGCGCCGACCTGATCGACGCTCCGACCACCGAACGGTTGGCCGCCCTCGACTCTTTGGTGCCGGCCGCGCACCGGGTCGACCGGCTGGTGACCTCCGACCCTGAGGCGGCGGCCGCCTTTCTCGACGCCACACTGGCCGCCGGCCACGAAGGGGTGCTGGCCAAGTCGCCGGACGCCCCCTACCAGGCGGGCCGCCGCGGCGCGGGCTGGCTGAAGGTCAAGCCGGTGCACACGCTGGATCTGGTGGTGCTCGCCGTGGAGTGGGGGTCCGGGCGGCGCCACGGCAAGCTGTCCAACATCCATTTGGGCGCGCGCGACCCGGTCACCGGTGAATTCGTGATGGTGGGAAAGACTTTCAAGGGCATGACCGACGCCATGCTCGACTGGCAGACGGCCCGGTTCACCGAACTCGCCGTCGGCGGAATCGGGGGCCGCGCGGTGCGGCTACGCCCAGAGCAGGTGGTCGAGGTGGCGCTGGACGGGGTGCAGCAGTCGACGCGCTATCCGGGCGGGCTGGCGCTGCGCTTCGCCCGCGTGCTGCGCTACCGCGACGACAAGGGCCCGGCCGACGCCGACACGATCGACACCGTGCGCGCGCTGTACTAGTCACCCGGCGGCGGCCCGGCGGTCGTCGTAGGGTCTGTCCGTGGCAAAGCAGCAAGGCGAGATCGGCTACATCCACACCCGTCAGGACCTGCCGCCCGTCGCGATCGTCGACCGCTCCCCCATCACCACCCGCCACAAGATGCTGTTCGGGGTGATCGCTCTGGTCGGTGCGGTCGCGTGGGTGTCCCGGTTCGCCGCCGCCGGCGACGGGCCGGTGTTCCCGGGTTCGCTTTTCCCCTTCCTGTTCATCACGATCGCGTGCGGCGCGCTGTCGGGGTTCCACGCGACACATCTCGTCGGGGACGACGCCCAAGCTGCTGGAAAAGGAAAGCCAGATGCGGCTGATCGGCTACGGCGGCATGCTCACCGAGTCGTTCGTCGCCGTGATGGCGCTGATCGCCGCGGCGATCCTGGACCAGCACCTGTACTTCGCCCTCAACGCCCCGATCGCCGACACCGGCGGCACCGCGGCCACCGCCGCGGACTACGTCAACCGGCTCGGCCTGTCGGGGCCCCCGGCGACCGCCGACCGGCTCAGCCGCGCCGCCGCCGGTTTGGGCGAGAACTCCATCGTCTCGCGCACCGGTGGCGCGCCGACGCTGGCCGTCGGCATGTCCGAGGTGCTGGGCAGGGTGGTGGGCGGCGCCCGGCTGCAGGCGTTCTGGTATCACTTCGCGATCATGTTCGAGGCGCTGTTCATCCTGACCGCCGTCGATGCGGGCACCCGGGTCGCACGGTTCATGCTGTCGGACGCGCTGGGCAACCTCGGCGGTCCGCTGGCCAGGCGCCAACCAGCTGCTCGCGGCGATCGCGCTGAGTGTCCTCACCGTCGTCGTCATCAAGAAGGGCCTGCTGAAGTGGGCGTGGATCCCCGGCATTCCGCTGCTGTGGGACCTGACGGTCACGCTCACCGCATCGTGGCAGAAGATCTTCTCCGGGGATCCGGCGGTCGGCTACTGGACCCAGCACCTGCAATACGCGGCGGCCGAGCACGCGGACAGGACGGCGTTCGGTCCGGCCCGCAACATCCGTCAGCTCGACGACGTCATCCGCAACACCTTCGTCCAGGGCACGCTGTCGATCCTGTTCGCGGTGGTGGTCGTGATCGTGCTGATCGCTGGAATCCTGGCCGCCGCCAAGGCAATCCGCGGCGGTGGGCCGCCCGTGACCGAAGGCGAGCCGGTGCCGTCCAAGCGGTTCGCGCCGTCCGGGCTGATTGCCACTGCCGCGGAACGACGGCTGCAGCGGCAGTGGGACGCGCTGCCGAAGTCGTGACCCGAGCCGACGCCCGGGCCCCGGCCGTCGGCTCGTTCAGTTCGGCGGCAGCAGCATCGTCTGCCAGGTGCGTTCCTTGCGGCCGGCCGCGCCCAGGTCGCTGCGGGTGTACACCCGCCCGTCCGATCCCACATAGGTGCCGGTGGCCGGGTCGTATTCGGCGGCCGGGATGGGCAGTGGCGGCGCCGGCGGCTGCGGGATGGGCTGGCCCGACAGCGTGGCGTTGGGGTCGCCTTTCCAGTTGTCACCGTCGTTGAGCGGGATGTAGTTCTCGTCGCTCTCGCACATCCGTACCGTCGGGGCGCGTTTGCCGGGCCGCTCGACGCACGGCGTGTTGCGAACGCCGCGAACGTTTTTCGGCGAGTCCTGCGGCACCCGGCAGTACAGGTCGCCGGCGGGCCGATCCGGGTGGTCGTCCCAGGACGGCACCCGCTGTTGCTGGGGCGGCAGGAAGCCGGTGAGACACGGCGGCGGCAGGTTGAGTCGCAGGTTGAAGCTGAGGAACAGCCCCTTGTAGCTCTGCTTGGTGTTCCGGTTCGGCACGCCGATGGCCTGGACGGTGGCCACCGCCTGGGGAAGCAGCACCAGCAGCTGCTCGATGCCGGGGTGATAGGTGAGCGCGACCTGGGCCACGCCGACGAGGTTGGCGAGCAGGATCGGCAGCGTCGGGTTCAGCCGGTCGAACAGCTGACGCACTTCGTTTGCGGCGGAGCCGGTTTCGCGCAGCACGGTGCGCACGGCGGGGTCGTTGTCGCGCAGCTGCCGGCTGACGTCGGCCAGGTGTGATGCCCAGGCCCGTATCGCGTCGGACGAACCGCCCTGGCTGTCCAGGACCGGCCCGGACTGGTCGATCAAAACGAGCAGCGCGTCGAGGTTCTTGCGGGCGTCGCCGGACAGGGTGGCGCCGCCGCCGACCAGCCGCGAGATTTCCGGCCCGAGGCCGCCGACCGCGGCGTACGCCTCGTCGACCACCGTCTTGAGGTTCTCCCGCGGGATCGACTCCATCCCCCGGTTCACCGCGTCCAGCATCGTGTCGAGATCCGGCGGCACCGACACGCGGTCGCGCGGGATGACGTCGCCGTCCTTGAGCGGCCGGGAATCCGCGTGCGGTAGCAGAGCCACATATTGTTCACCGACGGCCGACTGGCTGTGCACCTGGGCGTCGAGGTCGGAGGGGATGTCGATGCCGGATTTCAGCGAAAGCACCGCCGCGACACCGGTGTCGGTGAGGTGCACGCTGTCGACCCGACCGACTTCGGTGCCGCGATAGGTCACGTTGCCGCTCGGATACAGGCCGGCGGCCCGCGGCAGTTCGACGGTGACCCGGTAGCGCCCGATCCCGAACATGGCCGGCAGCTGGATGTAGCCGAACACCATCACCGCCCCGCCGACCAACGCGACGACCCCGAAGATCGCCAATTGGACGAAGATCCTTCTGGTCAGCGGAGGCATGTCAGCGCCCCTGATCCCAGTGATAGGGCGCCACGAGCGGATTCTCGGCGGTGTACGGGCTGGGCATCTGGCCGATGGTCCGGCCCCACTGCAGTTCCAGCTCGGTGAGATTGCCCTCGAACCGGGTGCCGGTCAAAAAGGACGCGTCGAGGCGGCTCAGCGTCAAATCGATGATGGCGGTCAGGTTGGCGTAGTCGCCGCGGGCCCACTTGCTGATCGTCTCCTTGGGGAACGGATAGGTGGGGAGCAGACTCAGCGCGCGGGTCAGCGCCGGGCCCGCGTTGGCAAGCGACTCGAGCACGGGGCCCAGATCCTCGAGCTCTTTGACCAGGGCGTCTTTGGTCTGGTTCGCCGAGTCGGCGGCCAGCGCACTGAACTTGCCGAACTGGTCGAGGGCGTCCACCAGTGTCCGCCGCTCGTCGGCCAACGCGCGCAGCGAGTCGGGGATCGTGCTCAACGCCCGGTCCACCACCCGCTGCTCGGCGGCGAACTGGCCGACCAGGTTGTTGACGCTGTCGGTCGCGGCGATGATGTCGCCGCTCTGGTCGTTGACGTAGCCGGTGAAGGTGTCCAGCTGTTGAATCAGGCTGCGCAGCTCACCGGCGCGCCCACCCAGCGCGGTGCTCAACGACTGCGTGATGTCCTGCAGCTGCCCGACGCCACCGCCGTTGAGCAGCAACGAGATTGCGGCCAGCGTCTGCTCGGTCGTGGGGTAGCTGCCGGCCGAGGACAGCGGGATAAGCGAGCCCTGTTTCAGCCTGCCCTGCGGCGCGACGTCGCTCGGCGGGGCCAGTTCGACGTGCAGCGACCCCAGCAGGCTGGTCTGGCCGATCCGTGCCGTTGCGTTGGCGGGCAGATCCACGTCGCCGGCCAGCCTGATCGTCAGCAGCGCGTGCCAGCCCTGCCGCTCGATCCTGGCGACGTTGCCCACCGTGACGTCGCCCACCTGCACGCGCGAATTCTGCTCGAGGGTGCCCACGTCGGGCAGTTGCGCCTGGATGGTGAACGAGCCCGGGCCGCCGCCGGCGGTCCCGGGCAAGGGCATCGAGTTGAGGCCTCGCCAGCCGCAGCCGCCGAGCCCGACGGCCAGCACCGCGAGCAGGCCCGCCGCCCGCCGGGCCGTCACGAGGCGCCCCCCTCGGGCAGCATCAGCCCCCGCAATCCGGCGGCGGGACCGGCCGTGTGCGACTGCGACGGCGGCGCAACGTAATCCGGGCGCATCCAGTCCTCGCTGTAGGTCACCTCGTTGGGCCGCGCCACCGCACCCACCACCAGGTTCTCCCCCAGCGGCGGAAAGTTGTACTCGCGGTTCTTGAAGATCGGCGCCAGGTACTGGACGCACAGCTTCGCCGACTGGTCCCAGCCCAGCCGGGACGCCGCCTGTATGGCCCCGCACAGGAACGCGACCGGGTTCGCGAAGTTGGCGAAGGCGGGCGCGCCGCTGAGCGTGCCCTGCGCGGGCTGGTAGATGTTGACGAAGTTCTGCAGCTCGGTCGGGGCGATGTGCAACGCCTGCTTGACGTCGTCGAGGCTGTGGTCCAGCGCGGTCGACACCGAGGCCAGCTTCTCCGACGTCGCGCCGAGCGCCTCCCGATTGTCGGCCACGAAGCTTCGGACGTCGCCCACCACGTCGGCAAGGGCGGCGACGGCGTTGGCCACCTCGTCGGGGTCGTCGGCCAGCAGCCCGCTGACCGAGGCAAGGTTCTGGTTCAGCTGCCGCATCAGATCCGTGCTGCTCTGCAGCGCAGACACCAGAACCGACAGATTCCTCAGCGTGCCGAAGATGTCGCCACTGTGGTCGCCCAGCGCCGAAACCGCTTGGGAGAGGTTGACGATGGCGTCCCTGATGCCCGCTCCCTGGCCGCGCAGGTTGGCCGCGGCCGTGTTGACCAGCGCTCCCATCGCGCTGACGCCGCCGGGCCGGGTGGGTTGCAGCATCTGGGTGAGCTTTTCGAGGTCCTGGCGCAGGTCGTCCCATTCGACCGGGACCGCGGTCCGCTCCTGCGGAATGACCGCGCCGTCGCGCAGCCGCGGTCCGCCGGTGTAGGCCGGGGTCAGCTGAATCGCCCGCGCGGTGACCAGCGACGGCGACAGGATCACGGCCTTGGCGTCGGCGGGGACCGCGTATTTCGCGTCGTAGGAGAAGGTGATCTTGGCGTGCCGCGGTTGCGGTTCGATCTTGTCGATCCTGCCCACCGCCACCCCCAGGATGCGCACCTCGTCGCCGACGAAGATGCCGTTGCTGTTGGCGAAATAACCCACCACGGTCGTATTGCGCACCGCGGCAGCCGAATTCCACAGCGCGGCAACGCCGGCGACCAAGGTGGCCACGAGCACGGCGGCCAGGCCCAGCCGCGCGGTGCTTCGCTTGCGTGACGCGTTCATTTTCCGTAGGACG
The DNA here is from genome assembly GCF_045809005.2 of Mycobacterium cajalii. Taxonomy (NCBI): domain Bacteria; kingdom Bacillati; phylum Actinomycetota; class Actinomycetes; order Mycobacteriales; family Mycobacteriaceae; genus Mycobacterium; species Mycobacterium cajalii. The sequence continues at coordinate 1,715,284 of NZ_CM141436.1, read as the reverse complement.
TTCATTTTCCGTAGGACTTTCATTGCTGCCCCGCCCTCGGGGGCGCCGGCGGCTCCCCGGGCGCCGGCACGTAGACGGGCGACGGCGAGGGTGGGGCCGGCGGCGGGGCCGTCTGCCCCGGCGCGAGCGCCGGCGGCCCCGGCGGTGGCCCGCCCGGCGGGGGCGCCGGCGGCGGCTCGCGGTAGGGATAGCGCGGGTCGCCCGGGTTTCCGGTGATCGCATCGGGAAGGTTCAGCCTCGGCTCGCCGCCCTGCCCGGTGCGCGGGTAGGGCACCGGCAGCGGCGGCGTGCCCGGTTGCCCCACCTGGGGATCGGTGAGCTGCGAGGGCAACAGCACGTTGGGGTCCAGCCCGAGATCGGAGAACGCGGCATCGACGAACGGCTGGAGGAACTGACCGGGGATCAGGTTGGCAATGTAGAAGTTGAACCACGGTCCCGACGACATCGACTCGCCCAGCGACAGGGCGTATTGGTCGAACCTCTTGATCGCCAACTGGATCCGCTCTTTGCGCTTGTCGACGATGCCCAGCGCCTCGTCGAGCTTGTCCAGCGTCGGTTTGAGGGTCTGCCGGTTGTCGGCGATGAATCCCTTGATCTGTCGGCTCGCCGCCGCGATGTCGGTCGAGATCCGGTCCAGCGCGCGGCTCTGGCCCTGCAACTGGGCGAGCAGCGCATTGCTGTCGGCGACGAGGCGCACTATCTCGTCGCTGCGACGCGACAGCACGGTCGTCGCTTTGTTGGCTTCGGCCAACAGGTTGCGCAGCTGCGCGTCGCGGTCGTTGAGCGTCGCGGAGAACCGGGCGACACCGGCCACCGCGACCTTGAGGTCGGGCGCGGTGCCGGAGAAGGTGTCCGCCAGCACGGCCAGCGATTCGGACAACCGGTTGGTGTCCAGCCCGCTGATCGCGGTGGCCAGATCGCCGAGCGCGTCGGGCAACTGGTAGGGCGATGTGGTGCGCTCGAGCGGGATGGGCCCCGCCAGCCGGCCGCCGCCGCGGGTGCTGACTTCCAGGATCTTGGCGCCCAGCACGCTTTTGGTCTTGATCGACGCCTCCGTGCGATCCCCGAGGCGGATGTGTTTGTCGACCTCGAACTTGACCAACACCCGGGGCCCGTCCAGGGCGATGCTGTTGACCTTCCCCGCTTTGAGCCCCGACACCTGCACCGCGGTGCCGGGCAACAGGCCGCCCGCCTCGGCGAAGTAGGCCGAGTAGTCGCGCGCGGATGTGAACAGGGGCAGCTTGCTGTAGGTCAGCGATGCCACCACCACCCCGGTGACCACGACGACGCCGACCGCGCCGACGATCAGCGGGTTGCGCTCGGAAAAGTACTTCATCGCGGCGTGCACCTCCCCGACGGCTGGCCGATCACCTTGACGTAGACCGGTTGCCCGCCTTTGCCGTTCACCTTGAAAAGCAGGTCGCACAGGTAGAAGCTGAAGAAGTCGCCGTAGAGGCCCTGCCGATTCAGCATCTGGTAGGCGTCCGGCAGCGTGTTGAGGAAATCGTCGAAGTAGTCGCGGTCGGCCAGGATCAGCGCCGCGGTCCGGTCCGACTCGCGCAGGACCTTCGACAGCGGCGCCCGCCCGTGGGCGAGCAGGTCCGCGACGGACCCGGCGGCCGCGTCGGCGTAGGCGAGGCCGGTGCTGATGTCGCGTTTGCGCTCGGCCAGCGTGGCCAACAGCTGCGACAGCGAATCGACGGACTGCGCGAACCGGGCGCTTTGGTCGCCGAGCGAGCCCAGCACGGTGTTCAGGTTGACGATGACCTGTCCGATCAGCCGGTCGCGGTCCGCGAGCGTGTGGGTCAGCGCGGCGGTCCGCGCCAAAAACGAGCTGAGCGTGGGGCCCTCGCCCTGAAATGCCTTGATCAGCTCGCTGGACAACGCGTTGATCTGATCGGGGTCCAGCGCGCGGAACAGCGGGCGGAAGCCGCCGATGAGCGCGTCGAGGTCCAGCGCCGGCGCGGTGCGGGCCAGCGGAATGGTGGCACCGGGCCGCAGGCGCCTGGTGCTGCCGGCCCCTTCCTCGAGCGCGAGGTAGCGACCGCCGATCAGGTTCGCATACCGGATGACCGCCCTGCTGCCCTCCGTGAGGGCCACGGTGTCCTCGGTGCTGAACTCGACGACGGCGGTGCCGTCGTCCTGGATCGAGATGTTGCCGACCTTGCCGACCTCGACTCCGGCGATGCGTACGAAATTGCCGCGCTCGAGCCCCGACACGTTGGCGAGCTGCGCCCGGTAGGGCACCTCTTTGCCGAATCGCAGCTCGGCGAAGATGGCCAGCATGGCGACCAGGCCCAGCGCGCATACGGCCATGAACACGGCCAGCCGCCAGATCGCCCCCGGCAAGTTCTCTCTCATGGTGGCCTGTCTTCGGATGTCAGGGTGACGGTGTCACCGCGTCGGGCAACGGCGGCGCGGGGGTGGGTTGCCGCTGCGCTGGCGCCGGGACGACGAACGGCTCGGATCCCGGCGGTGGCGGACCGGGTTCGCGCGGCGCCCCCGGCGGCGGCGCCGGCGGCAGCCCCGGGTAGAGCGGGGTGCCATCGGGTGCGTACTGCGGGGCGCCGTAGGGCGGCGCGCCGGGATACGGGATCGGCCCGGGAGCGGGCCCACCCGGATACCGGATGCTGGGCGGTTCGGGCACTCCCCGGGTGACCGGCAGGTAGTCGGCATACCCCGGGAAAGCGATCCCGGGGTTGGGCCGCAGGTCCAGGCCAGTCCCCCAGCCCGTGTTGGTGATCAGTTGGCGCAGTGGCCAATCGGCTGCGACATCGGGCAACGACCCGCAACCCGGCTTGCCGTCGGGCCCGCCCCTGGCCCCGACGACGGGCAGGTTCTGCGGATACCGGTACTGGTCGGCGCCCAGCAGCGGGGAGCTGTCGATGATCAGCGAGTATCCGTTGGCGCCGCCCGTGGCGTCGCGGTAGCCGGTGTCGAGCGCGATCTTGGCGCCGACCAGCATGCAGGTCAGCGCGGGGTTGTACTTCGTCAGCAGCCCGGTCGTCGGGTCCAGCAGGCGCACGGCCTCGATGAGATCGCCCTTGAGCGGGCCGACGAGGCCGATGCCGCTGCGCGACAGGCCGGTCACCGAGGTGAGCAACGAGTCCAACGCGCCGGAGTCGGCGGCATCGGCGACGGACGCGCCGGTGACGCTGCCCGCATCCAGCAACCTCAGGATGTCTTGTGCCGCAGCGCTATAGCCGTCACCGGCCCGCGTGACTGCGCGGAGGTCGGCCCGCACGGTCTCGGCGCGCGGATTGACCGCCAGCAGCACCTGGTTGGCGTCGCTGATGCCCTGCCCGATGCTCTCGCCGCGGCCGCGCAGGCCCTCGGCCAGCGCGGAGAGCACCCCGTTGAGTTTGGCCGGATCGATCTGGTCGAGAACCCCGACGAGGTTGGCGAACATGGTGTTGACCTCGGTGCCCACGCTGTCGACCGGGAGCACCGCCCCCGCGGCGAGCCGTGCGCGGCTGGGGTCGCGCGGGTAGACCAGCTCGACGTACTTGGCGCTGAACAACGTGGTGGCCCGGATGCGGGCGCGTACGTTCGCCGGAATGTACTCGACCTCGTCCGGAGAGATTTCCAGCGTCAGGTCGACCCGGCCCCGCCGAGTGCTGACCGCGCTGACCCGCCCGACCTGCACGCCGCGCATCTTGACCTTGCCGCCGTGCTCCATCACCAGGCCCGCCCGGTCGGAGACCGCCGTCACCGCGACGTAGGACTTGAACGAGCCCGAGAACAGCGCCGATGTCAGCGCGATGACACCGATCGTGGCGACGACCAGGATCAACGTCCACCATGCGGGATGCATTGACCGGGAGCGTGATTCGGGCATCCCGCTATCCCGACAGGTTGAAGTGACCGGACTGGCCGTGCACGGACAGCGAAATCGCCAGCACGATCAGCGTCAGCACGATCAGCGAGGTGCGTACCGAGTGCCCCACCGCCTGGCCCACCCCGGCGGGCCCACCCGAGGCGGTGTAGCCGTAATAGGTGTGCACCAACATGATCGCGACCGCGGCGACGATCACGGTGACGAAAGACCAGAGCAGGTCGGTGGAATTGAGGAACGTGCGGAAGTAGTGGTCGTAGACGCCGGTGGACTGGCCGTAGATGCCGGTCGTCCCGAACCGCGCGGCCTGGAACGCGCACACCACCGCCACGCAATACAGCGGGATCACCACGACGACCCCGGCCACCACCCGGGTGGACACCAGGTAGGCCACGGACCGGACCGCCATCACCTCGAGCGCGTCGATCTCCTCGGCGATGCGCATCGCGCCCAGTTGGGCGGTGGCGCCCGCCCCGATGGTGGCGGCCAGGCCGACGCCGGCCACCGCCGGCGAGATGATGCGCACGTTGACATAGGCGGAGATGAATCCCGTCATCGCCTCCACGCCGATGCCGGAAAGCTGGTTGTAGCCCTGCACGGCGATGACCGCACCGGTGGACAGGGTGAGGAATCCCACGATCACGACCGTGCCGCCGATCACCGCCAGCGCGCCTGTCCCCAGGCTCATCTGGGCGACCAAGCGCACGATCTCCTTGCCGTAGCGGCCGAACGCCGTCCGCATCGCGGCGATGGTCGTGGCGTAGAAGGCCACCTGGGCGCCGACGCGATTCCAGCCGCCCGCGATGCCGCCGGCCGCGCGGTGGAGCCGGCCGGCCGCCGCGCCGTCGGTGCTCATTGGGGACCCGTGTAATAGGCGGCCGTCGCGACGATGTTGATGAGGAACAGGGCGATGAACGAATACACGACGGTCTCGTTGACGGCATTGCCGACGCCCTGCGGCCCGCCGCCGACGGAAATGCCCTTGTAGCAGGCGATCAGCGCAGCGGCCATGCCGAACAGCGCGCCCTTGACCAGTCCCAGGATGAGGTCGGGCAGGTGGGTGAGCAGGGTCATGCCCGCGGCGAAGGCACCGGGAGTGACGTGCTGGACGAACACCGAGAAGACGAAGGAGCCGGCCATCCCCACGAGCGTCACCAGGGACACCAGCGACACCGCCACCACCGTGGCCGCCAGCACCCGGGGCGCGGCGAGCCTGCGGATCGGGTCGACACCCATCACCCGCAACGCGTCGAGTTCGTCGTGGATGGCGCGGGCGCCCAGGTCGGCGCACATCGCGGTGGCCCCGGTGCCGGCGACGACGAGCACGGTCACCACCGGCCCGATCTGGGTGACCGAGGCGGTCGCCGCGCCGGTGCCGGAGAAGTCGGCCGCGCCGAACTCGACCAGCAGGATGTTCATGGTGAACACCACGAGGACGGTGAACGGGATCGTCAGCAACAGCGTGGGGACCAGGGACACCCGCGCGACGAACCAGGTCTGCAGCAGGAACTCCCGCCACGGGAAGGGCAGCTTGAACATCGCGACGAACGTGTCCAGTGACATCGCGAAGAACTCGCCGACCGAACGGAGCGGTTGGACGACGGCCCCGCCCTGGAATCGTTGCCGGGCGATGTCGAGGACGGACACGTGGTCACCGCCCGCCGAAGCCGAAGCCGCTTGTGACATCGGCGATGCCGCCCGCACCGTGGCTCATCGCGGCGCCCGATCGGCCGGTGCGCCGTACACGGCGACCAACACGCTGCGGTCGAGGCTGTTCTCCGACCACACCCCCATCTGGGTGTAGGAGCAGTTCCGCATGACGGCCAGGTAGGCAGGGTTGGCGTACCACTGTTTGATGACCTCGAGGCCGCTGATGGCCAGCGCGGGATTGACCGCCACGGTCTCGGCCACGCCACCGCGGTAGCCCGCCGCATCGGCCCGGTCCTGCGGGGTCGATCCGTCGGAGCCGATGTCACCGTCGAGGGCGCGGTTGGCGAGCACGTCGTCGGTGTGCCACTGTGCCGCCAACCGCAGCCGCGGGTCGACTCGCACGTCGTTGGTGCAGCCCGCGCTGTGCTGGACGGTGTAGACGTTCGCGACCACGCCGTCGTTGAGCCGCTTGTTGTCCGCGTTGGCGACCGGCGCGCCGTTGAGCACCGCGGCGACGATACAAACGGCCGGCACTCCATGCGCGGGCATCACCGCCTTGCGCGCCGCATCGTGTTGCCGCACAGGGGAAACGGGAAAGCCGGCCACGAACCGCCGCATGCGTTCTCCCCTTCCGCGTCATCCGGGATCGGCGCGGCGGCCCGAAATCGAGCCGATGGCCGGCGCGAACTGAGCAATCGCTGCCGTGATCGTCCCGTTAACCCGAAGTTACTGCTGCTTTGGTAGGGGTTTTCCTGGTTTGAGCTGGGGTTTTGGCGGGTTTGGTGGTGTGGTGTTTGTCTACCTGGCTATGCGGCGATGGTGAGGGGGATGGTGGCTTCGATGAGGTCGAATGCGCGGCGTTGTTCGGGGGTGGGGTCGGCGAGTTTGTCGATCTCGATGTCGGTGTTGTGGTAGCGGATCCTGTTGCGGGTCAAAGTCTTGAGGTGTTGGAGTAAGCCAGCGAAACTCCGTAAGGGGTGGCCGTGGGCGTCTTGTTTGGTGGCGGCTTTAGCCGCGGCGTCGGTGCTGCGCTGTGCGGGGGCTACGGGATTGTCCCGGACCGGCGGGTTTTCGTCGGTGAATGTTAGTGGCGCCCAGGCTTTACGCAGGTGCCAGAGCAGGTAGCGGGCCAGCATGCAGATCAGCAGATGGGCTTTGACGCGGTCTTGCAGCCGGTGGCGGATGGGGCGCACTTGCAGGTCGTCGGTTTTGATGCTGCGGAAGTCACGTTCGATGTTGGCCAGGTTTTTGTAGGATTCCACCACCTGGGCTGGGGTCAGTTCCGTGGCGTCGACGCTGGTGCGGATCACGTAGATGCCATCGAGGGCGGCTTCAGCATCGATGTTGTGTTGGTTGCGGTGGTAGGTGAAACCGCTGTCGGTGATGGTGGTGTGGAAATGCTTGGCCATCTTGTATTTTCCCAACACCTTGCCCACCGCCTTGCCGATGTCAGCGGCCCCGGCGAGCCGGCCGGCTGCCACCCGCTTGGTGAGGGGTTCTAGCAGTTTCTCGGTCGCGGCCAACAGCTGGGTACGTTTGCGGGCACGCTGGTCAGCCAATGCCGGGTTGCGGCAGGCGATCAGGCGTTCACCGGGATAGTCGGGGTGAGCGATCTCGACCAGGTCCTGCTGATCGAACAGGCTCATCTGCAAGGGTCCTTGGTCGGCGGCCAGCGCGGCGATCGCCGGGTTGCGCAAAGCGGTGATCCACCCGAAACTCGCACCCGCTTCGTTGAGTTCACGCAGGGCGTTGATGCGGGCGGTGGTGATCATGCCCCGATCACCGACCATCACCAGATCATCGAGTTTGAACGTGTCTTGCAGATCGGCCACGATCTTGGTGAACGCTGTGGGGTCAGCGGTGTTGCCGGGGAACACCCGCACCGCCACCGGACGGCCCTCCCGGTCACCGAGCACCCCGAAGTTGATCTGCGGCAACCCTTTTTTGCCGTCCCGGGAATACCCGCGTGCCGCCAGCTCGCAGTGGCTGCCGGTCATCCACGTGCTCGACAGGTCGAACAACGCCATCTTCGAGGGGTTGACGCGCGGGTCAAGGTGTTTGGCGGCCAATTTCTTTTCGATCCCGTCTTGGCGCCCGACCAGCCAGTCCATCGCGGCGTAGATCTCGTCGGTGGACGCGCCAGCGATACCCAGATCAGCACCCAAGGTGGTGTCAGCCCACCACGACACAGTGTCCAGCTTGGACGCCGGCCGAACCACCCGGGAGATGATCAACCCCAACACCAGATCCCGTGACCGGCATGCCGGACCCAGCAGGGCGGACATACCCACCTTGGCCGCCATCGCCGCCACCGCCGCCACATCCCCATGCGGCAAGCTACGGACGGTGTCGAACTCCGAGCCCGCCGCCACCAGTGTTTGGCCTTTCAAGGTGGCCTCGATCGCGGCGATCGTCTCCGCGGGCAACATCGACAGGTTGGCCACCGTCTCGTTGCGGACCTTAGCGCCGTCACGGAACGTGCGGCGTAAATACACCGATTCGTAATCACGCTGCTGGCCTTGCTTATTCACATGAGACCGCCGAACTTTGACTACGTGAACTTTCCCACTACCGCGCGACATAATCAGCAATATAGCTGATCACGGTCCACTTACCAGGTGCGACACACCAGTATTTTGACTACATTCAAAATGTCAAACAGCCCAATACCGCATGTCAAGCCACCAAACCACCTCAAAACCCGCAGTAACTTCGGTTTAACGCGCGTCGTGGCGTAGGGGCCAAAGTCACCAAAGCGGCTCGGGTGCGCCGCGCGGGCCCGGTTCGCCACGCCGGGCGTGCGGTATGCGCTGCTCGCGCGCGCGGTCAACCGCCACGTGCCTTACTGCGAGTCGGAATGCCACCGCCAGTCGGGCCGGTGGACGTATTGCAGCGCTTCCGCCACCGTCAGCCCGCTCGCCGCGCGGGCGCGGTTGTCCGCGCAGTGCCGGCGGAAGATCGCCATTTCGGCCTCGCTCGGCGGATGCGCATCGCGATAGGGCACCTTCTGCCCCACCAGCATCACCAGATGTCCTTCGAGCCCGAACTGATTGTCCTGCCCGATCGTGCTGGTCACATAGTGCCGGCAGAAAGTCGTCGGCCCGTTCTCGCGATAGAAGTCCAGCAGCGGCTGCACCGGTGTCACGTCCACCTCGTTGCAGCACGCGGTCCAGAAGTCGTTCTGGATGCGCGTGTTGAACCGGTAGTGGATGGACAGGAAGTCCCTGATGCCGTCCCACCAGTCGACGAACAGCGTGTTGTACAGCGCCCGCAGGCTCGGCGTCGGGTCGAGCCGCGACTCCACGAGCATCTCGACCATCGCCTTGATCTGCGACGACGCGACCATGAGCGCCGTCGCCTCGAGCGGCTCGACGAAGCCGCACGCGTTGCCGATCGCGAAGACGTTCTTGACCCAGCCCTTCTCGTAGCGCCCGGAGCGGAACTTCACGACGTGATCCCACGTCTTGGCCTTCGGGTTCTTCTGCACGAACTCCTCGCGCGCCTGGTCGTCGCTGAGGAACTGTGACGAATAGACGTAGCCACGGTTGATCGCGTGCTCGTGGTCGATCTGCCAGCACCAGCCGGCCTCCATCGTCTCGGCGATGGTGTAGGGATAGATGAATTCGTCGGTCCGGTCCCAGCTGCCGACGATGGCGCGGTCACAGAACAGCGCGCTGTCGTAGGGGACGAACGGCGTCCCCAGCGCGCGGCCGAGCAACTCGGAACGAAAGCCGGTCGCGTCGACGTACAGGTCGGCCGAGAACGCACGGCCGTCCTCGAGGATGACGGACTGAACGCCCTGCTCATCGACGGGCACGCCGGTGATCCGGGCGTCGATGAGCTCGATGCCCCGCGCGACGCAAGCGGCCTCCAGCGCCTCGACCAGCGCGGGGTTGTACAGGTGCAGCGCCACGTTGGGCGTGACCAACGGCCCCTCGCCGGCCGGATGCTGCTCGAACGCCTTGCCCTGGGCCATCAGCGCGGCGTTCATGTCGACGCTGTCGAACTCGTCGCTGCAGTAGAAGCCGTTATAGCGATCCAGGTCGGTGTAGTAGGCGTCGAGCTGGAACTGGAACCCGTAGTCGAATGACTTGCGCGGCCCCCACAGGAAATGGATGCCCGTCTTCCAGGTCGGCCGGACGATCGAATAGAACTGCTTCTGCGGCAGCTTCAGGTAGTCGAACAGCAGGTTGACGATCTGCGGCGTGGTGCTTTCGCCGACGCCGATCACACCGATGTCCTTGCTGCGCACGACGCGGACCTCGAGCCGGGGAGCCCTCTGTTTGAGCGCAAGCGCGGTCATCAGGCCGGCGCTGCCGCCGCCTACGACGAGTACGGATTCGATCATCGCCTCCCTGCTTCCGGTGCGCGCGACCGCCCGCCGACACGATCTTAAAAGTGGTGGCGGGTTGCCTTCATCCCCCACTGATCCGGTAGACGGACCGCTCCGGCGGGGCTGAGAGGCGGCTGACTCCCCGGAGTCAGCCGATAAGCCCGTGACAGAGCGGACTCATTCAAACAGACTCCACGGCATCCCGCTTGCCGACCGTGCCCACCGGGGACCGTCGGCAGCCGGGGCCCACGTCGCCACGCCGGGAAAAGGGTGTGCCCAAACCGGTGGCGCGGCCTAAAATCGGGCGATGCGAGTCGGTATCGACTTCGGCACCACCCACACCGTCGTTGCCGCCGTCGACAGGGGCAACTACCCGGTCGTCTCCTTCGACGGGGCGGACACCTGGCCTTCGATCATCGCGGCGAACGCCGCCGGAGAGTTGCGGTTCGGCCCGGACGCCGCCGCGGTCCGCCACGAGCCGGGATGGTCGGTGCTGAGGTCGTTCAAGCGTCTGCTCAACGACGCCGGCCCCCAGACCGAGGTGACCCTGGCCGGGCGCAGCCACCGCCTGACCGACCTGCTCACCGGATTCCTGGCCCGGCTCAGGGCCGACCTCGACGACCGCTCGAACGCCGGGCTCGCGCCGGGCGAAACCGTCGAGGCCGCGATCAGCGTGCCGGCGAACGCCTCGGGCGCCCAGCGCTTCCTGACCCTGGACGCGTTCGTGGCGGCCGGCTTCCACGTCGTGGCCCTGCTCAACGAGCCCTCCGCCGCGAGTCTGGAATACGCCCACCGCTACCGCTCCACCATCACCGCCAGACGCGAGTACGTCCTCGTCTACGACCTGGGCGGCGGCACCTTCGACGCCTCGCTGCTGAAGATGACCGGGCCCGCCAACGACGTCGTCCTCAGCGAGGGCATCCAGCGGCTGGGCGGCGACGACTTCGACGGTGCCATCGTCGACCTGGTGCTGGCCGGGTCCGGGCTGGGCGCGGTGGACGACGAGCGCTACGAACTGCTCAAGGAGGAGTGCGCCGCCCGCAAGGAGGCCGTCGGGCCGCAGACCCGCCGCTTCCTGGTGGACCTCACCGCGGTCGACCGGCCGCCGTTCGCCTGCGGCATCGACGACGTCTACGCGGCGTGCACCCCGCTCGTCGACCAGACCGTCGAGATCCTGCGTCGCGTGCTGCACGACCCGGCCGCCGGCGAGGTGACGGCGTCCGAGGTGGCGGGCATCTACGTGGTGGGCGGGGCGGGCAGCTTCCCGCTGGTCTCGCGGGTGCTGCGCGCGGCCTTCGGCGAGAAGCGCGTGAAACGCTCGCCGCATCCGTTCGCGGCGACGGCCATCGGGCTGGCCGTCTACCTCGACACCGAGGCCGATTTCGAGCTCTCCGAACGCTTCTCGCGGCACTTCGGGGTGTTCCGCGAGACCGAGGCCGGGACCGGCGTGGTGTTCGACCCGATCGTGCCCAAGGACGCGCCCCTGCCGGCCGACAGGCGTTCCCCGCTGGTCGTCCGGCGCACCTACCGGGCCGCGCACAACATCGGGTGTTTCCGGTTCGTGGAGTGCAGCCGCATGGTCGACGGCCGGCCCGACGGCGACGTGATGCCGTACGACCCGGTGTACTTCCCGTTCGACCCGGCCCTGTACGACCGCGCCGATCTCGGGCGGCACGCCGTCGGCCCCTGGACCAACGGGCCGGACGTCGAGGAGCGCTACGAAATCGCGCCCGGCGGTGCGGTGGAGGTCACGCTCACCACGCAGCCGGCCGGCTTCCGGCGCACCTTCCGGCTGGAGCGGCGCGCCGCCGCGGCGTCGTGAGCCGGCCCGCCATGGACCTCTACGACGTCATGCGGACCGCGTTCGCGGCGCGCGAGTTCACCGGCGACGCGCTGCCCGACGACGTGTTGTGGCGCATCCTCGACAACGCCCGGTTCGCCCCCAGCGGGGGCAACCGTCAGGGCGCACACATCACCGTCGTGCGCGACCCTCAGACCCGTCGCCGGCTCGCCGAGCTGGGCGCGCCCGCCGCCCGCCGCTACTTCGCCCAGCTCACCGCGGGCGAGAGCCCGTGGAACCCGCTGCAGCCCAGCGGTGTGCCCCGGGACGTCATCGACGCGACCGAGATTCCCGACACGTTCGTCGCGCCGCTGGCGAACGCGCCGGTCCTGCTGGTCATCTCCGTCGACCTGGGCGTGGTCGCCGCCCTCGACCAGGAGCTGGACCGCGTCGGCATCGCCGGCGGGGCCTCGGTCTACCCGCTGGTGTGGAACATCCTGCTGGCCGCCCGCGGCGAGGGCTACGGCGGCACGATCACCACGATGGCCATCGCGGCCGAGGACCGGGTCCGAGCGTTGCTGGGCATCCCCGACACGCACGCGGTCGCCGCGCTGGTGCCGCTGGGCAAACCCACCCGCCGGCCGACCAGGCTGCGCCGCCGGCCGGTCGCGGAGTTCGTCACCCGCGAACGCTTCGACGGCCCCGCGTTCGAGGGCTGAGGCCGCCGCCGTTTACCCCCGCGACCGCGCGGGAAGTGCTCATGAATGGCGCCGTTGTTCGCCCGCGTCAACGCGATGCGCCACCTGCTCGCCAGATGCGACTACCAGGACACAGACGAGGAGGCGGTGGGCGAGCCCGACCCGCTGATCGTCGGGCGGGCCTTGGCCGACTGACCGGGACGGGCGACGAAACATTATGATGAACAACGATTCTCACTGCAAGACAGTTCAGGAGTACATCGACGAACGGCCGCGGTGGCCGAATGGCACCGAGACGCCCGCCACGCCGATGACCTCGATGCAGCTGCGGATATGGGCGCTCGCGTCGGCGGGAAAGTTCTTCGAGGGCATGGTGGTCTTCATGACCGGGGTGGCCCTGCCGCTGATCTCGATCGAGTTCCACCTGGCCGCCTCCGACAAGGGCTTCGTCACCGCGGCCTCACTGGCGGGCATCCTGGTCGGGGCCAGCGCCCTGGGCGGCCTGGCCGACAGGTACGGGCGCAAGCGCATGTTCGTCGTGGAGATGATCATCTTCTCGGTGTTCCTGGTGGCGCTGACCATGTCACCCGACTTCGTGCTGCTGGTGGTCTTCCTGTTCGGCGCCGGGCTGGCCCTGGGCTGCGACTACCCGACCGCGCACATGGTCATCGCCGAGAGCACGCCGTCGTCGCTGCGCGGCCGGCTGGTGTTGAGCGCGTTCGCGTTCCAGGCCGTGGGCGCGCTGGTCGGCACGGGAGTCGGTTTCGTGATCCTCTACCAGAACCCGGACGTCACGGCGTGGCGTTGGATGTACGGCGTCGCGATCGTGCCGGCGGTCCTGGTCGTCGCCGGTCGGCTCTCCGTCACCGACAGCCCGCAGTGGCTGTTGTCGCGGGGCCGGACGGCCGACGCCGAGAAGGCCACCCGCGAGCTGCTGGCCCGCGACCCGCAGTACCCGCAGCGGGTATCGCTGCGCCGCCCGGGCGGCGCGACCGCCGCCAAGCCGGAAAGCGGCTACCGGGCGCTGTTCACCGCGGGCAACCGCCGGGCGACCGTCCTCGCCTCCGTTCCATGGTTCCTGCAGGATCTCGGTGTCTACGGCATCGGCATCTTCACGCCCACGATCCTGGCCGCGCTCATCGGCACCAAATCGCAGGCGCACACGCTGCCCGGCACCGTCCACAACGACATCCTGGGGATCAAGGGTTCGGCCCTGATGGACGTGTTGTTCGTCCTCGGCGTCGTGACCGCAATCGTGGTGGTGGACAGGGCGGGGCGCATGCGGCTGGAGATCCTGGGCTTCCTGGGCTGTGCGGTGGGCCTGGCGTTGGCCGCCCTGTCGCTCCGTTCCGGCGGCAACGACACGACGCTGCTCCTCGCGGGCTTCACGCTGTTCTACTTCATGTCGAACCTGGGCCCCAACTCCATGACCTACCTGGTGGCCGGCGAGGTCTTTCCCACCCGGGTCCGCGGCAAGGGCGCGGGGTTTGCCGCCTCCTTCGCCAAGGTCGCCGCGGTCACGGCCGCGTTCCTGTTCCCGATCCTGCTCGACTCCATCGGCACCGCCGCCGCGCTCTGGATCCTGGTCGGCGCGTTCCTGACGGGCGCCGCGGTGACGTTCCTCTTCAGAATCGAGACCAGAGGCGTCGACCTGGAGCGCGTCGGCGGCGCGTGAGGGGCTCGCGCCGCCGAACTCAGAGCCGGATGAGTCCGCGCAGATTCACCCCGGCGTGCATGTCGGCGTAGCCGGTGTTGATGTCCTCGAGGGTGCACTCGCGGGTGACGAGTTCGTCGAGCTTGAGCCGTCCGGCGCGGTGCAGGTCGAGCATGCGCGGGATGTCGCTCCTGGGGTTCGACGATCCGAAAAGGGATCCGCGCAACTGCTTTTCGTACAGGGTCAGATCGAACAGCGACATGTCGACAGAGGTGTCGGCGGGATGCGGGATCGCGGTCATCACCACCCGGCCGCGCTTGCCGACCAGGCTCAGCGCCTGCGCCACGTGTGCGCCCTCGGCCGAGTCGGTGCTGACCACGCAGACGTCGGCCATCTGGCCGCGGGTCAGGTCGGTGACCAGGGCCCGCGCCTCGTCGACGGTCGCGGTGGTGTGGGTCGCCCCGAACTCGGGGGACCGTCCGCGTTTGTAGTCGACGGGGTCGAGGGCGACGATGACGCGGGCGCCCGCGATCCGGGCGCCCTGCACCGCGTTCATGCCGATCCCGCCCACACTCGCCGCCGAGGTCCACCGCGGTTCTGAGCCGATCGAGCGGTTCATCGGGCTGACCATAGGGTGACGGCTAGCATCGCGGCAATGACGCGCTCGCCATACGTCGTGGTGATCGTGGATGACCACGAGCTTTTCGCGCAGGGCCTGGCCCTGCCGCTGACCCGCGAATGGGGCGAGTTGTTCAGCGTGGGCGGCCAGACCCGCCTACGTCGAGGAAGCCGCCGACCTGGTGGCCCGCTGCGACGCCGACATCGCCATCATCGACCTGTCCATGCCGCCGCTGGGCGGGGTGGCCGCGATCCGGCACATCAAAGCCCGCCATCCGCGCACCCGGATCCTGGCGCTGTCGGGAACCGACGACGTGCAGCTGGCCGAGGAGGCGTTGTGCGCCGGGGCCGACGGCTTCCTGCCCAAGACCGCGTCTGAATCGTCAGGCCGCCGCGGCCGAGCACGGCGATTTCGAGTGCGATCCTGCCGGCGCGGATGAGGTGGAAGTGGTCGGCCGGCTGGCCTTCACGGCAGATCAGCTCCCCGGCGTCGAAGCGCATGTTCGACGCAAGCCGCCGGCAATCGCGTTCCGGGCGGCGGGCGGCCGAGACCGCCGAGAACGGCTTCCCCTTTCAGGAGAAGGCTATTCTCCATGATTGAGAGACGCCTTACGATCGGCTGAGGAAGATTGGAGCCCGACATCGACGCCTGGATCCTCGACGCGGTACGCACACCCCGCGGCCGCGGCCGCCCCGACGGGGCGTTGCACGCCGTACACCCGCAAGCCCTGTTCGCCCGGTGCCTGACCGCACTGGCCGAGCGCACCGGGTTCGACCCGGCCGACGTCGACGACGTCATCGCCGGCAACGGCATCCTGTCCGGGGACCACGCCGACGACATCGCGCGCCTGTCGGTGCTGCTGGCCGGCTGGCCCGAGACCGTCCCCGGGATGACGCTGAACCGGTTCTGCGGCTCGGGGCAGCAGGCGGTCACCGTCGCGGCGACGGCGATCGCCGCCGGCAGCGAGGACCTGATGGTCGCCGGCGGCGTCGAGTCGATGTCCCGTTGGGACGCCACGGCCGGGGTCCCGACGATCGACGGCGACAACCCCGACTTCCGCAAGCGTTACCCGACCGTCCCGCAGGGAATTTCGGCGGACCTCATCGCCACCCTCGAAGGGTTCGGCCGCGACGACGTCGACGCCTATGCGGCGCGCAGCCAGCACCGGGCCGCCGCGGCGATCGACGACGGCCGCTTCGAGCGGTCCCTGGTCGAGGTCACCACCCCCGACGGCTGCGTCGAACGCGACGAGCATCCCCGCCCCGGGACCACCGCCGAGACGCTGTCGCGCCTGCAGCCCGCCTTCGCCGCGATGGGCGCGGCCCGCGCCGAGGGCGAGCGGTTGACCTTCGACGAGATCTGCCTGCGGCGCTACCCGGGCATCGACCACGTCGAGCACGTCCACCATGCGGGCAACTCGTCGGGGGTCGTCGACGGCGCCGCGGCCGTGCTGGTCGCCTCCGCGAACTGGATTCAGGCTCAAAGTGTTTCACCCCGTGCGCAGATCCGCGCCACGGCGGCGGTCGGCAGCGAGCCGATCATCATGCTCACCGCGCCCGGGCCCGCGGCGCAGCGCTGCCTGGCCCGCGCCGGCATGAGCGTGGCCGACATCGACCTGTGGGAGATCAACGAGGCCTTCGCCGCGGTTCCGCTCAAGACGATGCGCGACCTCGACCTCGACCCCGAGCGGGTCAACGTCAACGGCGGCGCCATCGCCCTGGGCCACCCGATCGGCGCCACCGGCGCGATGCTGTTGGGCACCCTGCTAGACGAGCTCGAACGCCGTGATCTGGCAACGGGTCTGGTGACCATGTGCACCGGCGGCGGCATGGGTACCGCGACGATCATCGAACGCGCGTGAGCACCCTGGAGCTCGACCGGCCGCGCGACGGCGTCGTCGTCGTCCGCCTGAACCGGCCGCGGTGCCTCAACGCCGTCAACGAGGAGATGCAGTCCGAGTTGCGCCGTACCCTGGCCGATCTGGCCGGCGACGACTCCGTGCGGGCCGTCGTGCTCACCGGTGCCGGACGAGGGTTCTGCGCGGGAATCGACATGCGCGACTTCGGGCCCGCGATGCTGGAGGCCTCCGCGCCCGCGCTGGACCGGTTGCGTTTCCAGGAGCGCATGGCCGCCCTCGCCGAAGCGGTCCGCGGACTGCCGCAGCCCGTGGTGGCCGCGGTCAACGGCCCCTGTGTCGGCGCCGGCCTGGCGTTGTGCCTGGCGGCCGACATCCGGATCTGTTCGGCCGCGGCGTCGTTCGGCAACGCCGCGATCCTGCTGGGGCTCTCGGGCGCCGAGATGGGCATGAGCTATCACCTGCCCCGCATCGTGGGCACCAGCGTGGCCGCCGACTGGATGCTGACCGGGCGCACGGTGCCGGCCGAGGAGGCCGACCGGCGCGGCCTGGTCAGCGAGATGGTCGAACCCGGCCGGCTGCTCGAGCGGGCCGTGGAACTGGCCACCCTGATCGCCGGTCTCGCCCCGCTGGGTGTGCAGCTGACCAAGCGCGCGCTGCAGGTCAACACCGACGCGGCGAGCCTGTCCGCGGCGCTGGAGCTGGAGAACCGCAACCAGGTCCTCGCCCACGCCACCGACGAGGCGGCCGACCGCCGCGCGAAGTGGGCCACATGAGCGGCCCATTGACCGGCGTGCGCGTCGTGATGATGGGCGGGCTGGGTCCCGCCCCGTTCTGCGGGATGCTGTTGGGCGACTTGGGCGCCGACGTGATCCGCGTCGACTCCCTGGCCGGCGTGGACGGCCCGCTGCCCATCGACTACACGGTGCGGCGCGGCCAGCGGTCGCTGGCCGCCGACGTCAAGGATCCCCGCGGCCGCGACCTGGTGCACCGCCTGGCCGCCGGCGCCGACGCGTTCGTCGACGTGTACCGGCCGGGGGTCGCCGAGCGGCTGGGCATCGGGCCGGACGCGCTGCTGGGGCGCAACCCCCGGCTGGTGTATGCCCGCATGACGGGCTACGGGCAGGACGGGCCCCTGTCCGGGCACGCCGGCCACGACATCAACTACATCGCCCTGGCCGGCGCGCTGCACGGGATCGGCACCGCCGAATCGCCGGTGCCGCCGCTGAACCTGGTCGGGGACTACGGCGGCGGCGGGATGCTGCTGGCGGTCGGCCTTTTGAGCGCGATCCTCGAGGCCCGCGAGTCCGGTGCGGGTCAGGTGCTCGACGTGGCCATGGTCGACGGCGTGGCCACCCTGCTGGCGCCGTACTTCGGGATGGTGCCCGTCGGCACCTGGCGCGACCGCCGCCAGGACAACCTGCTCGACGGCGCCGCCCACTTCTACGGCGTCTACCCCACCGCCGACGGCCGTCATGTCGCGGTGGGCGCGATGGAGCCCAAGTTCTACGCCGAACTGTGCGATCGGCTCGGCGTCGGCGTGCCCCACGACGAGGACGCGCCGGCGACCTGGGCGGCACACCGCGCCACGCTGGCCGCCCGCTTCGCCGAGAAGACCCGCGACGAGTGGGAGCGCATCCTCGACTCGCCGGGATGCTGTGCGACACCGGTGCTTTCGCTGTCCGAGGCGCCGCAGCACCCGCACCTGGCCGCGCGCGGGACGTTCGTCAACGTCGCCGGTGTCACCCAGCCCGCGCCGGCGCCGCGCTTCTCGCGCACCCCGCCCGCGGCGCCCGGCGCCCCGTCGCTGCCCGGCGATCACACGCGTGCGCTGCTGCGCGAACTGGGATTAGAGCCCGAGGCCGTCACCGCCCTCGTCGATGCCGGCGTGGTGGCCCAGAGCAACCGGAAGGGACGATAGATGGCGTGGGAGTTCTCCACCGACCCGGACTGGGCGGCGCAGCTGAAATGGGTCGAGGACTTCGTGCGCGAGGAGTGCGAGCCGATCGACCTGATCGTCAAGGAATCCCACGACCTCAACGACCCGGTGCGTCAGGCGCTGATCCCGCCGCTGCAGGAGATCGTCAAGGAGCGCGGGCTGTGGGCCACCCACCTCGGGCCGCACCTGGGCGGCCCCGGCTACGGTCAGGTCAAGCTGGCGCTGCTCAACGAGATCCTGGGCCGCTCGGAGTGCGCGCCGATCGTGTTCGGCTCCCAGGCACCCGATTCGGGCAACAGCGAGATCCTCGCGCACTACGGCACGCCCGAGCTCAAGGCGCGCTACCTCGAGCCGCTGCTGGACAACCGCATCGTCTCCTGCTTCTCGATGACCGAGCCGCAGGGCGGCGCCGACCCGAAGGTGTTCCGCACCAACGCCGTGCCCGACGGCGATCACTGGATCATCAACGGGGAGAAGTGGTATTCCTCGTTCGCGTCGATGGCGTCGTTCCTCATCGTGATGGCGATGACCGACCCGGACGCGCCGCCGTACCAGCGGTATTCGATGTTCGTCGTGCCCGGCGACACCCCGGGCATCAACATTCTGCGCGACGTCGGGCTCGGCTATCAGCCGCTGGGCGGCGGCGGTCGGGAAGGCTACGTCCGCTACGAGAACGTGCGCGTGCCGGGAGACCACATGCTGGGCCCGCGCGGTGGCGCCTTCGTGGTCGCCCAGACCCGCCTGGGTGGCGGGCGTATTCACCACGCCATGCGCACGGTCGGATTGGTGCGGCGGATCTTCGACATGATCTGCGAGCGGGCGGTGTCGCGCTACACCCAGGGCGAGGTGCTGGCCAACAAGCAGCTCGTCCAGGAGATGGTGGCCGACTCGTGGATGGAGATCGAGGCCTTCCGGCTGCTGACCCTGCAAACCGCTTGGAAGATCGACCAGTTCAACGACTACCAGGCGGTGCGGGCCGACATCTCCGCGGTCAAGGCGATGATGCAGAAGGTGCTGCACGACGTGTCGGCGCGGGCGCTGCAGCTGCACGGATCGCTGGGCACCAGCCACGAGATGCCGTTCGTGCAGTATCTGGTGGAGTCCTTCGTGCTCGGCCTGGCCGACGGCCCCACCGAGGTGCACAAGGTGACGCTGGCGCGCCAGCTGCTCAAAGACCGTCGGCCCGCTCCCGACCTGTTCCCGTCCGAGCATCTGCTGCGGCTGCGTGCGGCCGCGGAGGCGAAGTTCGCCGACAAGCTGGCGGGCATCCCGCGCACGTAGCCGCCCCGGCCATCCCAGACGTTGCGCGAGCGTGCGTGTCTGCACGCGACACGCCGCTGCACCATGGCATTCTGCGCACCCTCGCGGGTGCTAACGCAGCATCGCCTCGGCGCGCTGCAGCAGCCGGGGCAACGTGGGCGCCATGGCTTCCAGTTCGGCCCGCGGCGAACGCCTGCGGCGGTTGTGCTTGACGATCAGCGACCACGTCGCCGCCGACTTGAAGCAGGCCAGCGCGGTGAACCAGTCCAGGTCGCCGACGGCGCGGCCCAGCCGGTCGCGGTAGATCGCGGCCAGCTCGGCGACCGGTGGGGCGACATCGTCGCGTGACACGCGACGATAGGTGTCCGGATCGCAGTTGATCAGAAACCAGCCCGCATCGATGCGCGGGTCGCCGATCGACCAGATCTCCCAGTCGATCACTGCGTCGATGCGGGCCCCGACGGCGACCAGGTTGCCCAGCCGGAAGTCGCCGTGAACCACGCCGGGCCCCGTGGCTTCGGGCGCGCAACCCAGCAGCGCATCGCGCACGTCCTGCCACCCGGGGACCAGCGCCGGGTCGACGGTGCCCAGGGTGTCGCACCAGCGCCGGACTTCGGCGCCCGGGTCGACGACCGGTTCGTCGGCCAGCCCCAGCGCCGCCGGCGAGAGGCGGTGCAGGGCGGCCATGGCCCGGCAGGCGTTGCGGTAGCGGTCGGCCAGGCCGGTGCCCGGCGGGCAACCGTCGAACAGCGGCTCCACGCAGTCGCCGTCGACGCGCGACATCACGAACAGCGGCGGGCTGCCGGGATCCTCCCACAACACGGCGGGCACGGGAACATCGCTTGCCGCAAGCGCTTTGATGATGCGCGCCTGCCGCAGCACGTCGCGGTGCCCGATCGGCTCGACACCCGGCGGGGCGACCTTGACCACCACGGGCCGGCCGCCCATCGCGGCGGCGAAGGTGAGGCTGGAGGCGCCCCCGGCGAGTGGGCGGACGTCGCCGACGCCGGCGCCGGCGAGGCGACCGCGCAGCTCGTCGAGGTCCAGGTCGGCCATTCAGACGGCGGGCTGGGTCCAGCCGGCCTCGGCGAGGAACGACTGGGTGTGCGCGATGCGGCCGGTCAGGGTTTTCGGATCGCCGGTGCACAACCGGAAAGCGGTCTCGGTGATCAGCTCGATGTCCTCGGTGTCGGTCTTGGCCAGGTCGAGGGTGCCGGCCCCGGGCGTCGCCACCGGGTCGGACGGGGCGGCGGCGTTGACGGCGATGCCGTCGTCGTACAGTTCGGCGGCAAGGCTTTTGGTCAGCCGGTTGAGGGCGGCCTTGGCCGTCCCGTAGACACCGAAACCGGCGCCGCGGTCGAACTCGGAGAACGGCGGCCCCGCTGGCAGGTCGCCGCCCACCGAGGTCAGATTCAAGATCCAGCCCCGTCCGCGCCGGCGCATCGCCGGGATCGCCAACTGGCATAGGTGCAGCGGTCCCAGGACGTGCATCTCCATCATCAGCCGCACCCGCTTCTCTGGGAATTCGTCGAGGGGCCGCAGGAACGTCACGGCGGCGTTGTTGACGAGAATGTCCGGGGCGCCGACGGTGTCGTGCACCTCGGCGTAGAGCCGTTCGCGTTCGCCGGACTGGGACAGGTCGGCCTGGATCGCCACCGCGCGGCCGCCGGCGGCCGCGATCTCGTCGCGGGTCTGGCGCAGCGATCCCTGGTACTTGGGGTCGGGGTCCATGGTGCGGGCGGTCAGCGCGACCGTGGCACCCCGCGCCGCCAGTCGCTCGGCGATCGCCTTGCCCAGCCCGCGGCTGCTCCCGGTGACCAGCGCCACCATCCCGTCACACCGTTGACCGGCGTTCATTCTCGACCTCCTCCAGCCGCCCGAAAACGGCTTCTCCGATCTAGAGAATGCCATTATCGGCGACGCTGGCAAAGTGCGGCCGGCGTGTCGACCCCGCCCGGCCCGGCCGGCCGCACCGCCACGTCCTATCCGCCCGACGAAAGGCATGTGACCCCCGACGAAATCATCGCCCGCCGGGGCCGCGCACGCGGCCGCGCGCCCGTAGACTCCGGGCCTGCTGATCGAGCCATCGGGACGGCAGCGGCGCAGAGGAGAGCAACCCACCGTGATTATCGTTCGTCCATCGTGATCGTCTTCTCGTTGCGCACCGCCGCGGGGTCCGCCATCGAATTCGGCGCCCTTTACCGGGTCTCGGCGCGGGCCGTCTTCGCGGCGCTCGCCGATTGCGACTACCTCGTGGATGCCGGCCCCGCACCGGAGCCGAGCCCCGCGCTGGGCCTGCACGAGGAATACCGCATCGAGCCGGGTCCCGCGCTGCTGACGGTGTCGGCCGACGCCTTCGCCGGCCGCGTCCGATTCGTGCTCGACGGCCCGCGGTTCGGTTTCGATTTCGGAGCCACCCGCAACGACCCCGTCACGTGGATGCGGCTGGTAACGCTCGCGGTTCAGTACGCCGACGCCTACCGGGTCGTCGCGGACGTCGCGGACCCGCACGTGGGCTTCGGCCTCACGCGGGGCGTATGGCCACCGCTGCGCGCGGTCCCCGACGTCATCGA
This sequence comes from Mycobacterium cajalii, assembly GCF_045809005.2. Lineage (NCBI taxonomy): Bacteria > Bacillati > Actinomycetota > Actinomycetes > Mycobacteriales > Mycobacteriaceae > Mycobacterium > Mycobacterium cajalii. Next base: position 1,693,088 of record NZ_CM141436.1, on the reverse strand, counting down.
CACGTAGCGGCGCCACGCGCGACGGGTGACCGCCCGCACGTCCCCGTCGTGTACACCTACATGGGGTTCGTACACCGGGAGGCGACGTGAGCTATCTGCTCCTCATCTGCGCGATCTTCGCCGAGGTGGTGGCGACCAGCCTGCTCAAGAGCACCGAGGGCTTCAGCCGGCCCTGGCCGACCGTCGTGTGCCTGGCCGGGTACGCGGTGGCGTTCGCGCTGCTGGCGCTGTCGATCTCGCGGGGTATGCAGACGGACGTGGCCTACGCGCTGTGGTCGGCGATCGGGACGGCCGCGATCGTGCTGATCGCCGTCCTGTTCCTCGGCTCTCCCCTGTCCGTCGCCAAGGTCGTCGGGGTCGGCCTGATCATCGCAGGCGTCGTCACGCTGAACCTCTCCGGTGCCCACTGAGCGCCGTATCCGCGCACAGCGAAACTGCTACCGGCACAACCCGATCAGGTAAGCTGGGCCATCCGGCGGGGGTCCGCGGCTGCATGCCGGCCTTCCGCGCCGCCGACTGCCCCACCGTGGACGAACTGCTCGCGCGCGCCGACGAGTTGATGTACGCGGAGAAGAAAGCCAAGCCCGGCTCGCGGCTTTCGGATTGATCACCCGGGACGGCGGCGCCACCGGCCGCATCACTCCCCGGTGACCGTCCCCACCCAGGCGAGCAGCCGCCGCCACAGCCGGTGCCGGCCCGACGCCATGTTGTGGCAATGCGCGCAGTCGTCCAGCACCAGCGTGGTGATGTCGCGGCTGCTGCGGTACAGGCCGGCCTCGGCCCGGGGGTCCGGCGAGACGTCCACCGCGCCGTACCCGACGAACACCGGCGCCTCGATCCGGGCCGCGTGCTCGGCGACGACGCCGGGAATCAAGGCGGTGCCGAAGGCGCGCGGTACCACCGATTTCGCGGTGACGCAGTCGGCCGCCACGACGTCGGCGGGAACGTCGGGCAGGTGAAACCAGCTCTGCAGGTGTTCGCGGGGACCTTCGAAATAGGGTTCCGGCAGGGCGGACAGGATCTCTTCGGCGAGTTCGGCACGACCGTGCGGGGTGGCGGCCCGGGCGATGAACCCGGCGTCCAGGTTCAACGGCGCGACGTGCTGGTTGGTGCACCCGAGCACCGCCAGCGCGGCGTAGCTGGAATACAGGGACTGCTGGGTGATCGCCAGGTAGCCGCCCAGTGAATGCGCCAGCGCCACGGGTGGTGCGTGCACGCCGGTCACGCCGGGGATCGCCGCGACGGCGCGATCGAGCGCGGCGGCGATGTCGGCGAAGCCGAAAACTCTTGCGGGCTTGGAACTTTCACCGGTCCCCAACGGGTCTATCGTCACGACGCCATGACCCTGCCCGGTGGCGAACTCGGCGAAGCTGTAACCGGGGCGCCCCGGGATGTCGAGATCCCAGTACGCGCGGCTGTAGGTGCCCCCGGGCAGGCAGACCAGCACCGCGCCGGCACCGGCGCGTGCCGGGTAGTACGTCGCGGCCAGCGAGGCGTCCTCCCCGATCGCCTCGCTGACGTCGAAGCGCAGCGGGTGTCCGGGAATGGTCATGGCGCGCGGGCTCCTTCGCCGGTCGATCGCGACGCCAGAATAGCGGCCGCCGGCCCGGCCCGAACGCCGGACCGTCACACGCGCGTGGCCACGCGTTCACATGGTGGACGTCCATTGCGCGCCTGGTGTGCAGGCACCGCTGCCACACTGACGGCCTGCCGATGCGCTAGGGAGTAGGACACAGATGACCGATCTCGGCCAGCCGCCCTCCGACGGAATCTCCCCGAGCAGCCCCACGAGGGCCGACCTGGTCGAGCACTCCCGCACCGGGATGGGCGCGGCCGCGCTGCAGCGGGCGATCACCGATCACCTGCGCTACTCGATCGGGCGGCCGGCCGCGGCCCTGCGCCCCGAGCACTACTACCGGGCGCTGGCGCTGGCCGTGCGTGACCGCATGCAGGACCGCCGGGTGGCCTCGATGCAGACCATGCTCGACCTGGGCCGCAAGGTGACCTGTTACCTGTCGGCCGAGTTCCTGATGGGCCCGCAGCTCGGCAACAACCTGCTGAACCTGGGCATGGAGCGGGCGGCCAAGACCGCGCTGGCGGCGATGGGCCAGAACCTGGACACGGTGCTGGCCTGCGAGGAGGAACCGGGGCTGGGCAACGGCGGCCTCGGCCGCCTCGCCGCGTGCTACCTGGACTCGCTGGCCACCCTCGAGCGTCCGGCGATCGGCTACGGCATCCGCTACGAGTTCGGCATCTTCGACCAGGAGATCCGCGACGGCTGGCAGGTCGAGCAGACCGACAACTGGCTCGACACCGGAAACCCTTGGGAGATAGCCAAACTCGACATCAACTATCTGGTGAAGTGGGGCGGCTACGCCGAGCACTACACCGACGAGGCCGGCCACGAGCGCGTGCGGTGGGTGCCGGGGCGGGTGCTCAAGGGCGTCGCCTACGACACCCCGATCCAGGGCTACGGCGTCAACACCTGCAACGTGCTGACGCTGTGGAGCGCGCGCGCCGTCAAATCCTTTGCGCTGGAAGCCTTCAACACCGGCGACTACTACAAGGCGGTCGAGGACGAGGTCACCTCGGAGACGGTCACCAAGGTGCTCTACCCCAACGACGAGCCGGACGTGGGCAAGCGGCTGCGCCTGCTGCAGCAGTACTTCTCCCCCAGCGGTTCGCCCTGCAGCTCAACGACACCCATCCGTCGATCGCCGTCGCCGAGCTGATGCGGCTGCTGGTCGACGAGCGCCATCTCGACTGGGACGACGCGTGGGGCATCACGGTCGCGACGTTCGGCTACACCAACCACACCCTGCTGCCGCAGGCGCCGGAGACCTGGCCGCTGGCGATGTTCGCCGAGTCGCTGCCGCGCCACCTCGAGATCGTCTACGACATCAACCACCGCTTCCTCGACGAGGTGCGCGCCCGGTTCCCCGGCGACCGGGACCGGCTGCGCCGGATGTCGCTGATCGGCGAGGACGACGGCAAGTGCGTGCGGATGGCGCACCTGGCGGCCGTGGGCAGCCACGCCATCGACGGCGTCGCCGCGCTGCACTCGGACCTGCTGAAAACCAGTGTGCTCAAAGACTTCTACGAGCTGTGGCCGGAGCGGTTCAGCAACAACACGAACGGGGTGACGCCGCGGCGCTTCCTGGCGCTGGCCAACCCCGGGCTGCGGGAGCTGCTGGACCGCACTGTCGGCGACGGCTGGCTCAGGGACCTGTCGCGGCTGCGCGGACTGGAGCCGTTCGTCGACGACACCACCTTCGGCCAGCAGTGGCGCGACATCAAACGCGCGAACAAGGCCCGCCTGGCCACCTACGTCGGCTCGGTGACCGGTGTCGAGCTGAACCCGGACTGGATGTTCGATGTCCAGGTCAAGCGCATCCACGAGTGGCCGGGCCTGTCGATCCTTGCCACCGAGGACCACTACGTCGGCTCGGAGGCGACCCGGCGGCGAGCCGCCGAACGGGCCGGCGCCCGGACCGAAGTGCTCGACGGGCTGGGACATTGGTGGATGTCGGAAGACCCGGCGCGCGGCGCGGCGGCCCTGACCCGGTTCTGGGCGACGCTCGACTGACCGCCGCCCATACCAGGTCGACGCGGAGACCGGCGCACCCCCCTGCACGATTCCGCGCGCACCCGACAGGGAACCCTCGAGGGATGAGCACGCCACCGGAAGTGAGGGAGCTGATCGACCGCCTCGCCGACGACATCTACGACGCCTACTACGGCATCGAGCATTCCGGCCCGGCCTACAACGCGGCGCAGGGCCGGACGGCCGCACGCTTTCTGGCCCGCAACCTGCTCCGCAAGGGCTGGCGGAAAACCGGCGTGAGTGCGCTTCCGCACTGCCCCTACGGGACCTTGACCTGCTACGACCCGGATCCGCACGAGCGCTGCGAGTTGTAGGCGGGGCGTCGGTTCAGAGCGCCAGCAGCAGCGTCCCCGCAACCGCAAGGGCGACCGCCTTGGCCACCTCCAGACCGACGTAGGCGTAGTGGCCGCGGGAGCGGGGTGCGTCCCGGCCGGCAAGAACCTTGTCGGAACGTCGGGTCAGGAAGAGACGCACCGCGATCAACTGGATGGCGAGCATCGCGCAGGCGGTCGCGAATGCCGCGGTTGCGCCCGCCGGCGGCGGACTGGCCACGACGACCGCCGCGATCACGAGCGCGAAAACGACCTCGATGCTGTTGAGCGCGCGGAACACCAGGCGCCCGATCCCCAGTCCGAGCTGCGTCGTCACGTTGGGTGCGCGGAACTTCAGCGGTGCCTCCAGAAACGAGATGGCAAGCACCATGCCCAGCCACACGAAGGCCAAGGCGACGACGATCGATGTTTGGGTGCTCATCTGGATTCTGCCTGCGGGGTCAGGTGGGCCAGGCATAGATCCGGTTCGACGAACGCGTCCAGCCGGTCGACGGCCACCACCCCCGCCGGGCTCTCCACCACTCCTTGCATGAGGCCGAGGTGAACAGGGCACACGATCTTGGCCCGGGCCTCGGCGAGTTCGAGGAAGGGACAGTGCCGCAAGCCGATTTGCCACTCGCCGCGACGCTCGGGCGCGAATCCGAGCTCGTCGAGAACGCCGACGAGCTGTTCGACCGATTCGTCTACCCCCGTCTTTTCTCCCTGGGGCACCGAGCCTTTCATCTGCGTTCCCCATGCACGGCCCGCGGCTTGCGCCGTGGCGCCCGGGGCGTCACCGGCGGCGAGGCCCGCCGCGAGTATCTCGGCGAGCAGCCGGTAATGGCGCGGACCGCTGCGGTCCATCTGCGCGATGGCACGGAACATGAGGGGCGGTCGTCCGGGTCGATTGACGTCGGGCTCGGCATGCTCCACCCGGCCGTCGCTCACCAGGGTGTCGAGGTGGAAGCGGGCGGTGTTCGGATGCACGTCCAGCACTTCGGCGATCGCGTTGATGCTCATCGGGGCGGGCGCCGACTTCAATACGCGCAGCACGTCACGACGGCGATCGGGCTGCCCATCGGGTGACATACCGACCGTGTTCACGCTCCCGGCGCGTCCTGCCTGGGCAGGCCTGCCACCAGCGGTGTGTCGACGCCGAGCGGACCCATCTTGGCCGCCCCGCCGGGTGATCCGATGGGCTCGTCCCGGCCGGGCAGGGTTTCGGAGAAGAACGCCGCGTTGTCGGCCTGGTAGGGCTGCAGCTCTGCGGGCAGGTCGTCCTCGTAATAGATCGCCTGGACGGGGCAGACCGGTTCGCACGCCCCGCAGTCCACGCATTCGTCGGGATGGATGTAGAGCGCCCGACCGCCCTCGTAGATGCAGTCGACCGGGCATTCCTCGACGCACGCCCGGTCCATCACGTCAACACAGGGCTTCCCAATCACGTATGTCATGGCCTAGAGTTTATACACCCTCGTTTAGAGAAACTAGCCCCGACGCGAAACCTTATGCCCTAGAAGGATTCTCATGCGCTTCGTCGTCAACCGGGAGCGCTGCGAAGGCAACGCCGTCTGCGTGAAGACCGCACCGGAAGTGTTCGAGCTCGATGATGACGAGTACGCCGTGGTGACGACCGACCCCGTCCCCGCCGAGCAGGAGACGCTCGTCGAGCAGGCCGTCGCCGGGTGCCCTCGCGCGGCCCTGTCCCCCGAAGGCTAGGGGGTTTGCGGCCCGGTGCGGACGCGACGATCACGTCGGCCGGCATGGCCGGCGCGGTGCCTGCTGGTCACACCGGCGCCACCATGCCTCGGCGGAGATGGTGCTGCTCGCGGGGTCCGCGGTGCTGGTCACAACCCGGCCGATACCCCTTGGTCCGATGGTCGACGCCGGGCGCGGCGCCCACGGCATCATCGAGGTGACCGGTTCATAACGCGCGCCTGGCGGATCAGCGACCGCGACCGGGCGTGTCACCGAGCCATGCCGCCAGGACGGCCGCCTGACTGTGCTCGACATCGCGGGTGGCCGTCAGCAACACCACGTCCGTCTCGTCGGCGATCTCTTTGAGGTGCTCGACATCCGTACACCGTTCCGGCGACTTCAATTCCGCCACATACCGGCGCCGGAACTCCGCGAACTTCCTGGGATCATGCGAATACCACTTGCGTAGCTCGGCCGAGGGCGCAATGTCACGCAGCCACTCGGTCAGATCGAGCGCTTCTTTCTTGATGCCGCGTGGCCAGACCCGGTCAACCAGGACGCGTGCGCCGTCGGACGGCGAAACCTCGTCGTAAACCCTGCGGTCGGAAACATGACCACTCATCGTTCACCCCAGTCGATCCCATCGGTAAGTCCAGTGGGGAAGCGCTGAAAAGCGGCCCCATCGGCCAGGGCCGAACAGCTTTGACCACGCCCCGACCACAAACTCCCGCTCTCGAGGGCTGCGCGGAGCCGGTCACTTTTCACCGCGGCCATCGACGCCCGCCACCGGGCATCGGGCCGACCGTCAAACCCGGTTGCGCATCGGCGAAAACCGCTCGAGCTGCACGGGCGGCTCGGTGTCCGACGGCGACGGCACCGCAGCGGCGACACCGTCGATCACGCTGACGACCGCCTGCATGCCACGCTCCATGTTCAGCGTGCCGTGTTGAAAGTTCTGGACGACCCACCCGGGCTCCTGGATTTCGGCACTGGTCGGGAGTCCCAGCGCACTGTGTTCGAAACCCAAAGCACCCCATGCGGTGTAGATGGCGCCGGTGACGGGTTGGGCCCCGGTGGCCGGTGACCAGTACATCGCCCCCTTCTGGAAGACGACGTAGCGAGTCGTTCCCACCCCGGTCGATTCGGGTGACGTCGGCGCGCCCAGTGCGCTGTTCATGCCGCCCATCTCCTGCCAGCGGTCATAGATCGCGGTGCCCTGCAGCGACTGCGCCAGCTCCTCGGCGCTGGGGCGCTTGTTGAACCGCGCTGCAATGTCGCGGATCTGGTCCATCAAGCCGTAACCGACGTGGCCGGGGCAATCGGTGTCACTGACGTCGCGGTGGGCGAAAATGGTCGGCAGGCCCACGGTGGCACCTGAAGGGAAACGGGTGTACGGACCCCCCTCCGAGGTGAGCGGGACGCTGCCCAGCGGGTCGACGCCGTCCAGGGCGAGACGCCACCCGAGCAGGCGCCCGACGGTGCGCACCTGAACGGGCGTGGGGCCCACCGCGTCGAAATCGCCGATCATGCACACCGCCCAGGTGTTGCGGTTGAACCCGCCGGTGTGGGTGCCGTGAACCGATCTGGTCATCCCGCCGAATCGGCCCTCGAACACCTGGCCGTACTTGTCCACCAGGGCGTTGTAGGCGATGTCCGGCCAGCCGAGGGTGCGGGTGTGGTAGGCGTAGATCGACCGCACCATCGCCGCCGAATCCTGCCGGCCGTAATCGTTCACCCCTGCGGTGTGGTGCACGACGCCCGCCTTGATACCGTTGTCATACACGGGCGCTCGGCCACGAATTGACTCGTCGGCACCCCACTCGCCACGACTGATGATGTTGAGCGCCCGCCCGGGCGCCCCGAGCTCGGCAACCAGGCTCGTATCAGCCCGCGCGCCGGGCGCCTCTGGCAGCACGGGTGCGCCGGTGCCCAAACCGAGCGCAAGCGGTGCAGCCGCAGCGTATTTGAGCACACTACGGCGGGACACCGCCGTCGAGCACCCGCACCAATCACGCACGGCGACACGATAACTCGCAACACCCCTATTTGACGTGCGACCCGCCGCAGCCAACCGCGCCGGTGAGTAACGGGAATCGTAGCGCTGCCGATGACGCTGTCGGTCGAACCGACCGTCGTTTCCGTCAGCAGCCTTGACGACCAGTTGATCACCTTCCGACATGAACCCGATGTGGCGCATACCGCGCGCCAAACTCCGAGCGCGTTCTTCAAGCTGCCGCAGACTGGGCGCGGTTGTCGCGCCGATACCGAGCACGTGGAATTCGAGCACCGGCGCGGACACCGAGGACGGCACTGCGATGTTGCGCACGCCGCCGAACCCGCTTGCCGGAACGATGGCCGAGGAAAGCTGGATCTCACTCCACCAGGGCACCATCACGGGCGCCTGCGGTATCATGCGTCGCACCGGACCCCGTTCTGCCTCAATCACTTTCAACGCTTCGCCGACTGCCTGGTTGCAGCTGGCCGGATCGGTGAACGAACGCCACAAACACCCGTTCGCGTAGTGGCCAACCTCGCCCTTGAAGTCAACCTGGGCGGGTCCGTCTTTCTCATCCACGGTCTTGTTGAACACGAGTGGCACTGGGTTCGCTTCGATAAGGCACTTACGCCAGAGCAGGCCGAGGAGATGTTCAAGCACTTCTCTCGTATCGCACCGACCCATGGTTATCGTCGGGTCCAGATCCGTCACGGCCGCGACGAAGTCGTCAAAGAGTGGACGGCACCGGCGCACGGCCACCGCTGACATCGCGACCGTCAAGTACTGCACGAAGCGGGAGACGCCAATGGTCAATGAATGGCTCAAAGCAGAGCTCAGCAATGCCACGCCGGTGACCGCGGAACTCAGACAAATGTTCAGGCAGCTTCGTGACGACTACGGAAAACAATCGGACACTGAACTTGACTTTCGGACATCTTTGCTTGCCGACGCTTTCTACGCGCTGGAAGTCAGAATCGCAGCGTTAGGGCGCGAGAGACGTTGAACCCGAAGAGGAACCCGGCGCAGAAAATCCGAGTAAAAACGATAGCGTCCCGCTGAGTGGTGGACTTCGGATCTGGCGTGGTTACTAAGCCGACCATTGGTTAGTCGACGCATTATGCTGCGGCCCGGATGTAGGCGAGGTCTGGGGCGGCGAAGAAGCCGCGTATGAGGTGGGGCATCCGCTGCAAACGTCGTAAGGCGTTGACACACAGCGTTTTGAACTGGTCGGGCCCGGTGATGCCGGAACGGCCGACCCGATCGGCCTTGACGTTCTTCCAGACCCATTCGTCGGGGTTGAGCTGCGGCGAGTAGGCCGGAATCCGAAATAGGGTGAGCATGCCGTCGGTGGATGCTGCGAAGCGGGCCAGGGCTTTTGATTTGTGCACCGGATGCCCGTCGAGGATCAAAAACACCGGGCCGGCGGCGTCGTGGAGCAGCCGTTTGCAGAAGTCGATGAACTTGTCCGCGGTCAGGGTGCCGTCAATGATCGAGAACCGCAACGTGCCCTTGGCGGTGACCGCCGAGATCATGTTCACCGAGAACCGTGCCCCGGTGGTCGCCACGACCGGGGTCTGGCCGACCGGCGCCCAGGTGGTGCCCCGGTGGTAATCGCTGCGCACCGAGGCCTCGTCGGCGAAGTAGATCGTCGCCTTGCGCTTCTTGGCGAGTTTGGCGATGTCGGGGTACTCCTCGCGCTTCCACCGTTCGACCGCCTCCGGATCGGCCTGATAGGCACGCCACAGCGGCTTTTGCGCCGACATACCCAGACCCCGCAGGATGCGCCCCACGCTGGTGACGGCCAACGACACCCCGAACCGGCGCTTGATCAGTTCCCGCACCATCTCCCGGGTCCACAACGCGAACTCGAACTGCAGCTGGCGCGGGTCATTGCCCGCCACCAAGGCGTAGAGCTCGCCCAGCTGCTGATCGGTCAGCTTCGGCGCACGACCAGGCACCGGCCTGGCCTTCAGTGCCGCCCAACCCCCTTCGTTGTACGTGGCCACCCACCCGTACACCGTCTTGCGGTGCATCCCCAACGCCAAGGCCACCGATTCTGGATGCTGGCCATCGAGAACCGCCTGCACCGCACGCATTCTCATCGCTTCAAGCGTTCCGTGATCGAGCCTGCGGCCATCATCATCTCGCACAACATAATTCAACCACAAAGTCGACTAACTAATGACCGTTTTAGTAACGCGTAGTGATCAACGAGTCATTGGTAGTCGGGGGCGCGGTGCTCGTTGAGCCCGTTTCCCCTTCCCCCTTTCAATCCGTGCGTGCGGTTTTCCCGCACACGGCTTACCGATGATCTTCTAGACATGGTTACGCAGCTTTCGGGTAACGGATGGTGCCACGAAGCCGGTGCAGGCCGTGCCCGTTAAACCACTCTTCGGTCCACTGCTCAGCTTGTCCAGCACGCAGATTGCGGCCCCGCTTTCTAACCATCAAGCGAAACAACCGCCAACACACGTACCGGTCGATCTGGCGGAACTTAACGGCGGCATTGCCGGTACGAAAGTAGTTGCCCCAGCCGCGCAGAATCAGCGTCAACTCCGCGATCACGTCACGGATATCGAGACCGACCCGGTTGCGGCCGGTGCGGTCGCGCACCTTGGCCCGTAACCGGGCCATAGCCGTTTGACTGGGCCAGCGGTGCAAGTAGTAGCGGATGACCCGCTTCTGCTCCCACAACCGTCCCGACATGCGGGCGCGGAAATGACAGCCCAGAAAGTCCAGGCCCTCACGCCCTGCCCGCAGATCGACCACCTTCGTCTTCTCCGGATGCAGCCGCAACCCCAACGACGCCAGGATCTCTCCCACCGCCGCCAAAGCATGCTCGGCCTGTTCCGCCGTGCGGCACAACACCACACCGTCATCGGCGTAACGCACCAACTCACCCACCCCACGGGCAGCGAGTTCGGTGTCGAGCACATGCAGAAAGATATTGGCCAACAGCGGCGAGATCACCCCGCCCTGCGGGGTGCCCGCGACCGTCCGCTGGGTCACCCCCTCGACCATCACTCCTGCTTGCAGCCACAACCGCAGCAGTTTGAGCACCCGCCGATCCGAGACCCGCCTACCCACCTGCGTGAGCAGCCGGTCGTGGTCAATCTCGCCGAAGAAATTAGCGATATCGAACTCGACCACAAACACCTGGCCCTCGATGAACCCGGTCCGCAAGCGTTCCTTGGCCATCACCGCCGACCGCCTCGGCCGAAACCCGAACGAGCACGACAAAAAGTCCGCCTCGAAAATCGGTTCCAACACGATCTTGGCCGCCGCCTGGACCACCCGATCTCGCACCGTGGGAATCCCCAACGGCCGCTTACCACCTCGTGGTTTCGGAATCTCCACACGCCTGGCTGGCGCGGGAAGATACACACCCTCGCGAAGGTCACGACGCAACTCGCGCAACATGCGGTCCACGCCGTAGTCCTCCACCGCAGCCACGGTGATCCGATCCACCCCGGCCGCACCTTTGTTCTTACGCACCCGCTCCCACGCCTCCCACAGGACGTCACCCCTGTAGACACGGTCATACAGAGCGTGGAAACGCCGACCCTCAGACTGCTTGGCCGCAGCCCATAGCACCCGTTGCAGTTGTTGCACTTTCACCGGCGAGGCCACCAACGGCTCGTCGTCGGCTACAGCAAGCGATGGCTTGCCGGGGTAATTGGACCGAGTCACCTCGGTCATGCCCTGATGCTTACCCGCTTCGCGCGCGTGATCAAAGCAGGGGCCCTTCCCTCCCGGCGTGTCTCTCACGCCGATCAGCGGTACTACGACCCCCTCGGACTCCCGCTGCCCTCCAAAGGATTTCACCATCGGCTTATACCCTTGGTCTTTGCCTGACGCAGGCCAGGCAGACGGGTCTCTCCCCTTCCGAACCAGACTGTGTGCACGTGCCGCTCCCCATACCCCGGAAGGACCCGCCGAGCTAACCCCGGACCGGGGCTCGACGGACATAGGCCTTCGCCGTGACATGAGCGGCTCGGCTCCTCCGTTGTACATTTGACGAGGCTGCAGGACTCGCGCCTAGCGGCACTACGGCCCGCGCACTTGCTCCCTCCAAAGAGGCTCTCGACACCCCGCTTAGCCCGCCGCCTCTCAACGACGAACCGGGGCCTGCTACCCGGCGCTCCGGTGCCTACCGGGACGGGACTTACACCCGCAAGCCTGATCCAGCTTCTAGGACGCACCATGGTGAACGCTAGGTGATTTGGTGTTGTTTGGCAAGTGCTGCCGCGGCGTGTTTGGTGGCGATGACGGTGCGTAGTTCGTCCATGGAGACATCGGAGAGGTAGCGGCGGGTGACCTGCCATTCGTCGTGGGCTTCGATGACCACGGCGGTGGCTAAGGCGCAGGAACGCCGCGGGGTTGGGGAAGATCTCCACGACGTCGGCTCGACACTTGATTTCCTTGTTCAAGCGTTCCACTGTTATCTTGAGTCGTTCTTCGATTCATGTGCCTGAACTGGGGTTTCGCGTCGTGGACGGTGTCGTCGACGTGCTGACAGGTGTCGTTGGTGGTGGGTTCAGCAGGGGCCGATTGTTATCGGATCGCAACGTGTTCGGGGTGGGGTGTCTCGGAGCTGGCCGAGAGCGTGGGCGAGTTGGCGGCGCAGCTGCTGGTTCTCGGTGGCCAGTTCGCGGTTGCGGCGCAGGGCAAGGTCGAGGCGCTGGCGCACCGAGTCGTCGCTGGCGCGCTGCCGGGCCGGGGTCGGGGTGGCGTGTTGGGGCTGGTTGCGGGCGCGCAGGCGCCGGATTTCGTCTTTGAGGTCGGTTTGGGTGTAGAGCCAGGATCGGGAGACTTCGGCGTGATCGGCGACGGCTTCGAAGGTGATCTTGGCCCCGGCGCGGTCGAGATCGTGCAGGGCAGCGATAGCTTTGGCGCGGGTGAGTTCGTGCCGCTGTTTCGCGGCCGTGGTGAGGTGAATGCTGTTGTCAGAGCGCATGTTCGGCCGTCTCCGGGGTTTCGAGGGTGTCGATGATGGTGTCGAGGTTGCTGAGCACGGTGCGGTTCATCTCGACCAGGCGTTGGTGGCCGCGAGCCTCGGCGGCGGTGATCAGTTCGAGGGTCTGCTGCCGCTGCGCGTGATGCTGGGGCAGGAACTCGCTGGTCGTGAGGAACATCGGGCAGGTCAAACAGGCGTTGGCGTGCGGGCAGGATCGTTGCAGCGGCAGCCCGCAGTAGCCGTTGGGCAGGGCTTGGGTGGCGCGGGCCAGACGTTGTTTCGCCCAGGCAGCGTCGGCAAGCGGCCCGTCGGACTCATAGGTGACTGTGCGGCCGGTGATGTCAATCTTTCGGGCGGCTTCCCAGTGCCGGCGCACCGTGGCGTCGTGCAGGCGGGCGTAGTGGGAGGTCATCTGCGGCGAGTCGTGGTCGAGGATCCGGCGGACGATCTCTTGCGGGACGTCACGGTTGATCAGCCGGGTGCCCAGGGTATGACGCCATTGATGCGGCGTGAGATGCACCCGGTGGCCGTGTTCGTCGCGGATGTCGCAGGCATCGAGCCAGCGCTGCAGGGCCATCCGATAGGTCGAGGAGCTGATCGGGTGGTGGCCGTCGATGTTCTTGGTGGGCCGGGGAAACAGGATCCGTGTGCCGCCTGGCCAGTGATCGGTGTTACGGCGCCGCTGATGCCCTATGGCATCGGCGAGTTCGGTGTCGATCGGCACCAGGGCGTCGCGGTGCATCTTGTGGTTGAAGTAGCGCAGATAGGGGGCGCCGTCAGTGTCGGTGGTGACGCAGTCGCTGCGCAACCGCAGCGCGTCGGTCACACGTAATCCGCAGTGCATCAGGATGACGGTGATCAGCCGGTAGGACGGGTTGTCGAATCGGTCGAGGTTGGCGGGTTGTTCGAGCTGGGCCATGACCTGCTCCGCCAGTGCTCGTGGCAGCTTGTCGAGACGGCGGGGATGATCGGCGGGGAAGAATAATGCGGTGGCGGGAAGCCCTGGGTACCAACGATGTTGACGGATCGCGACGAAGAATCCGTTCAGCAGTCCTATGTGGGCGCTGCGGCGTTGTGGATGGCGTTCGTGCCCCAGGTCTGCCAGATAGCGTTCGAGCAGCTGACGATCGAGTTGCTCGATGTGCTCGATGCCGACCGCGGCCAGGAACCGCGAGAACCGGCTGATCGCCACCACCGCCCGGGCGCCTCCGGCTTCCAAGCCCAGTCCGCTCGACAACCGCAGCCGGACCCAGCGCTTGGCCAGCTCCCGCAGCCATGGCTGGGTGATCCGGTCGAATTGCAGGGTGCGGCGGCCGTCGAAGCCGAGGCGATGCATCCGCCAGACATCGCGCGGGTATTCGGCTTCCCAGCCGCCGCTCTCGGCCAGATCGGCGACGGCCCGACGCGCATAGAGCAGCAGAGCGCGCCCGAGGCTGTCGTTGACGGTCCCGTCGGCGATCGTGAGCCAGGTGTCCTCGTCGTGGTCGAGCAATGACGCCACCGACGAGGCCGCCAGCAGCCGAACCACGCGAGTGACGACGCTCGGTGCGAGCTTGCCGACGCGCCGGTCACGACGCTGCTGCAACGTGTACTGCAGTTCCAGTCTCAGCTGCGGCGGCAGTTGGCCGAGCTGGATCGACTGATCGGCGGGCACGACCCGGCCGGGGTCGAACCTCGCGGCGAAGGTGTCGATCTCGGGACGGCCGTTGGCCCGCCAGGTCGCGTTGTGAGAATGACAGAACGGCCCCGACGCCTCCGGCCAAAGCTCACAGTGCCGGATGCGGCAGCTCGCCCCGGCTGGCGGCGGCTTGATCACCGGAGGATCAGCCATCCAGGTCCCGCGGTCTGGCCGCCCGGCCCGTTCCCACCGCTGAGCATGCAGCTGACACAAGCCTTTGCGCGCGGATCCGTATCCGCAGCCGGTGACCGCGCACGGCTGGTTCGGTCGTTGCCGTTGTAACCGCGGGTCGGTCCGCGTGATGAATTCCTCCAGGTCCGGGCGTCCCTGCTTGACCCATCGCACTCGATGATTCAGGCACAACCCGTGTCCACGAGCATGGCGGTCGCAACCGGCCACCCGGCAGGCTCCGCCGCCGAACACCGGATCATCCGGCTCGAAAATCAATGTCTGACTGCGGAACTCGGCCCGGACGACCGCCATCAGCCCGCCCAGCAGGCTCTGCGGGCCTTCCGCTCCCGGAGCGGTCACCAGGCCACCTGCCGACCGTCGAACCAGCCCGCCTTCTCTAGCACCGCCCGAGCATCTTCGATGGTGAGATGCCCGTAGGTAGTGGCGGTCACGGTCACGTTGGAATGGCCGAGCAGCTTGGCGACGACTTCGAGGCTGATGCCGTCGCGCAGCATTCTCGTCGCCGCGGTATGCCGTATCCAGTGCGGATCGAACTCCACCCCGGTCCGGCGCCGCAGCCGGCGCACCAGGTCGTAGACCGCAGCGTAGGTCCACGGCCGCCCCGGAGCGCCGCCCCAGAGATTGACGAACACGTAATCACTGTCCAGATCACCGTATTCGGCATGCAGATAATCGGCATACAACCGCACCAACTCCGCGCTCACCGGAACCGTCCTCGTGGTGATCGACTTCGCGCGGGCACCGTTGTCGTTGTCGCGGCGGACCACCGTGATCTCCCGCTCGGCTGCGGCGATATCGTTGTGCCGCAACCCGAGAGCCTCGCCGATCCGCATCCCGCTGTCATAAAGCAGCGCCAACAGCAGCCGGTCCCGCAGATGCTCGCACCCGTCCAGCAGCGCCTGCATCTGCTGCGGCGTCAGTACCCGCGGCAGCTTCTTGGCCGCCTTCAGCGACACCGCCCGCCGCCGCTGCGGCATCGACTTGCTGATGTGATGCAGGAACGGCTTCCACCCGCCCCGCGACCCGCCGACCTGCCACGACGCCAACAAGTCGGCGACGTCGACCCCGTCGTGGGCGGCATGCAGATAAAACGATCCCAATGCCGACAGCTTCCGGTTCACCGTCGACTCGCCGCAGGCCGGTGCCACCGACGGCAGCGCCGCAACCCGGCCATCACGTGCCTGCGCTGGAGCGCGCAGCCACGCAACGAATGCCCCGACATCTTCCAAACCAGCTGACTGCCACTCCAACTCGCGGCCAGCGAGGAAATCAAACCAATCCTTCAGATCGTGGGCATACGCCTTGACCGTATTCGGGGACCGTTCGATCCCTGTCAGATACGCCAGATACCGCTCCACCGGGGCCACCGGCCGGTCGTCGTCACC
Organism: Mycobacterium cajalii; assembly: GCF_045809005.2. Taxonomy (NCBI): domain Bacteria; kingdom Bacillati; phylum Actinomycetota; class Actinomycetes; order Mycobacteriales; family Mycobacteriaceae; genus Mycobacterium; species Mycobacterium cajalii. The sequence continues at coordinate 1,677,267 of NZ_CM141436.1, read as the reverse complement.
GACAACCGTCCACGACTCCCGCGACGTCACCGGCGAGACCACCCGCACCACAAACACTCCGCCACCTCCGCAAGCTCTGCCTTCTGGACCGCTGCAGATAACCACGTCCACAAGGCAGAACCGGTGTTCTCGCAGACCCGTGTCGGACATCAAAGACGCTGATCGGAGCACTCAAGATAACGATCGGATTATTCGACCAGATTTTCTGCCAATGGGCCTTCGGGAACGCGGTGAACGCCAGGACGTCGGTTTTGGCGTCGACCAGCATGGCGGCCACCTTCGGAAACGACGCCGCGAGGGTGTCGGCGACGCGGTCCCACTGGTCGGCGACCTCCTCGGGGTCGGTGTGAGCGAAGATCGTCTTGACCGCCGCGGTCACCGCCGGGGCGTGTTTGGCCGAGACCACGGTGTGCAGATTCCGCATGAAATGCACCCGGCACCGCCGCCACGAAGAGTTGGTGAACTGTTGTGCCACAGCAGCTTTGAGTCCAGCGTGGGCATCGGAGATGACCAGATGCACTCCGCTCAAACCGCGGGCGCGCAACGAGGCCAAAAACTCGCGCCAGAACTGGGATCGATCCAGTCGGCAGTCCGGATGTCCAGCTCGTCGAGCGTGTCCCACAACTTATGCAATGTACCGGGCATATCGGCATAGAACACCGATTCGCGGATCCGGAAGAACTTCCACCCACAGCGTTCCAGATCGCGCTGGCGGGCCAGGTCGGCCTGGTATTGCTCTGGGCCGTGCCAGAAGTCGCCGTCACATTCGATGGCCAGACGACCGCTGGCGCCTGTCACCACCATGTCGATGCGGTACCCCATGGCCTCGACTTGCGGCATGACGGTGTAGCCCCGGCTGATGAGCCGGTTGAATACCCGCTGCTCAAACAGCGAGTCGAACGGTGGCACCGGCACGTCCTCGGCTACCGCGGTGGCGAACGCGCCGTCGCCCGCGTTGTGAAGCCGGTTGACCACGCCGTAGCAGTAGTCGAGCAGCTGGAACCGCATGTCCTCGGTGTTTACGAGTGACTCGCGGGGCATCGAATGATAAACCCACATTTGGTCTTTCGCCCGTGAAGCGGCCACGTTGAACCGCTGCACATACTGGGCCTGGGTCAGCACTCCCATCCGTTTATCGGCTTCGGGGGCCTTGACCATCGATAAGAACATGACGTCGCGCTCGGAGCCCTGGAAGTCCGATGCATCACCGCAGCGCAGTTCCCTGGCCGCCCATTCCTCCGGCGACACCGCGTCGAGTAGCTTGCTCTCGATCAGCTTGGCTTGCTCCTTCCCCAGCAGGGAGACCACTCCGAAGGTCGCGCCATCGTAGTGCGGTTCGGTGAGGCACTTGCAGATCTGCTCGACGATCGCTTCAGCCTCGGCCAGATTTGTCTTGTTCGGCGACTCGTACGCCTGCTCTAGATAGACCACCTTGATCGGGTCGAGTCGCTCGGCACCGAACTGGCGCACCGGAACGAGCTGAATGCCCTCCGGCTCGTAAGCGATTCGGTTGGAAAAGCCGATGATCTCCGGCACGCACCGCCGATGTTCGGTCAATGTGATCCGGCCGCCGAAGCGCATATTGGCCTCATCGAAATAGCTGCGCTTGGGATCGAGCCAAGATTCCTTGTACGTGTCGTCGCTCAGATACAACGCGGCAAGGTTTCGCAGCTCCTGCTGATCCACACCCACCGCGGATGGCGAGACCTGCTTGTCGTCACCGATCACTACAATCTTCGGGGCCAGGTATTGCAGGAACGACGCCTCCAACCTGGCCTGCGAAGCCTCGTCAACGATTACCACGTCATACAGGTTCGGCTCGACGCGTATTTGCTCAGCGATCCGGTACAGCGGCATGATCCACACCGGCACCGAGGGCCGGCAGCGGTCCATCGCGTCGGCGATGCCAGCCCGCTGCTTGGCCGCATACTTGCCGGTGCCCTTACCCAGCCGGGACACCAACTGGGCGTACTGGGTTAGGTTGGCCCGCGCACTGCCAGTTATGCGGTCCGGGGCCACCGCATGCCCCCAAGCCCGCTCGGCCGCGAGATACTCTACTCCGCTGCGGATCTGGTCCTCGATAACGTTCAGACGCACCTTCAAGGCGTTGACGTCCTCGCTGTCCTGAGCCAGGATCCAGCGCCCAGTCATCTCCCAGCGCCAGGCCCGTGCATAGCCGGCCAGCCAGTCATCCCATTGGGCGGCTGCCGGTTCGGCGGCGATCGCTGCGGCCAGCAGCGGCGCCGACCGGTCCAACTCTGCACCAATCCGGTCCCGCTCGGCGACCGATCTCGCGACCTGATGCAGGTGCGCCAACCGCTCATAGGCGGTGCCGTAGCCGTCGGCATTGCGATCTGAGACCGCGGTCAACAACTGCGTGGTGACGGCCGGCGCGTTGTGCAGCTGGGACTGCCCCAGCAAGTACCCGGCCAGCACTTCAATCGGCGAGGTGGCGGCCACGGCGTTGTCAGCCGCGGTCGCTGCCTCGACCAGGTCGGCGTAGCGCCGGATATCCTCGAGATTGTTCCAGTCCGGAACCGGCAAGTTGTTGGCCTGGAACCACTGTCGTTCCACCTCAAGCTGATCGCCCAGGGCCAATACCTTGTCGAGTTGCTCGGCTTCAGTGAGATGCCACTGCAGTTTTTCGTCGAAGGTGTCTTCGTCGGGGATCTCGACGTTGGCCGGCCACGCCTGATCCATCGCCACGATGGTGCGGCTTGCATCCACCCAATCGATGAAGGTGGTCAACTGCTCCTTGCTGACCGCCGGTAGATCGTTGATCTTCACCGTCGCGAAGAACGGTTCGGCGAGCTTGACCGTTTTCGAGGTGAACGCCCCGATCTTTGGCGCGCCGTCCGGCCGAACTTTGATCGCGCCCCCTGAATTCACATGCGCGAGTAGTGATTTGGCGGTCTGCTGATGCACTCCGAGGTCACCGTCGCCGACCACCACTCGGGTTGTCGGCCCGATCCGCGTCGTGAGCCTACCCGCAGCATCGGCCAACGACTTGATCTGCGCCGAACGCGCCAGCCAGGCCTGCTGACGACCGCTGCGCACGTCACGCAACGCGTCGTTCATCCATACTTCTTCCCGGCGTTCAAGGTTGACGGCTCGCTCGGCCAGCTGCGAGACACGGCCGCGCAGCTGATCGCGCAGCTCGGTGCTCAAGGACCGGACGAACTCGAACGAATCGTGGGTAAGGAGAGCCTGGTAGCCGTCCTTGCGCGCAGTGGCCTGCTGCTCGGCTGCAACCAGTGCAGCGAAGTCCTGCGGTGCGACGAGCGATACGGACTCAGGAAGCGCCCGGGTCGCCTCGTCTTCGTTGACCGCCAGATCCTGGCTGCGTAACAAGCTGCGCCACAACTGGATTTCCTCGGTCGAGGCCGAGGTGCCCGACCCGTCCTTGTCGACGTCGAACTGCCGGATCCATTCATAGTCGGCTTCGTGTTGCAGATGGTCGAAGGCGATCGCGGCCAAGGTGCCTTCGGCCGGGCCGTCGGTGCGCGGCTGCACCTCCTGCTGCCGGGCCACCAGCAGCCGGTTGCGGATCATTGCGCGCTGACGACGCAGATCATCGATCCGGGCGATGTGACTGGCGATGATGCGTCGGGAGTCGGCGCTGTCGAAATCATCGGCGCGACGAGAGATGTTGTCCACCGCTGTGCGTAGATCGGCCATATCCGAACGAGACTGACCGATGACGGCGACCGCCAGTGATTGAATCTCCCGGGGCAGCTTGGCCCGGACCTCCCGCAATGCCCGGTCAGTGTGTGCAGTGATCAGCACTCGCTTGCCCTGAGCCAGCAGGTGTGAGACCAAAGCCGCTGCAGTATGCGTCTTTCCGGTACCGGGCGGGCCCTGCACCACCGTCTGCGCGCGGCCGTCGACCCGCTCGATGATGGCACGCTGTTTGTCGTTGACCGGCAGCGGAAGAAAGTCTTCCTCATCGACGGTGACAACCGCTCCGGGCTCCTCCCCGGTGGTAGGCGCTTCGGGCTGGCGATCCGGATCTATCAACGGCAGCACGCCCGCCGGAACCTCGCCAGCCTTACGGATCTGCGCCACGATCGTCTCGTAGATCTGCACCAGGCCACGGTTGGTACGGCGACGCAGGATCATCGCCGGGGCGAACGCACCGCGTGGGCTGATCCCAGTCGGCGCGGTCGTGGCGTCCTCGTCGTACTCGGCATCGGCATCGAGGCGGTGGATGAGGCGCCGGCAGATCTCACCGATCGCCGGTTGATCGAGCAGGTGCCCGTCATACTCGGCGGCCGTCTCTTTGATCTCGTCGAGCTTGGACGGGCTGGAGATCAATGCCGGGTCCAGCATGTCCACCTCGATGGACACTGCGTCGGGGGCCGGCACCTGAGTGACGGTTAGACGCCCCGAATTCTCATCGAAGCCGATCGCGACCGGTGCTGTCGCGACGTGCCGCAACACCTGCGGGTGGTCGTCGGGCCGCCAGGTGAGGCAGCCCACCCCGAGCACCAGTTCGAATTCCTCGCTGTGGTCGGTGGACTTCAGATGCACCGCAAAGAGGTCTTTGTAGATCTCCCGCACCGCAGCATCGCGGCGCTCCTGCTCGGCCCAAAGCCGCCAATCCCTCAGCCACGCCTCGAATACCTCGGTGATATCGGGGTGGTCGGACAACTCAATACGGCGGCGCCGCAGGTCTGGTTCATCGTCCTCATGCTCAGCCGGGACCGGCTCTACCAGGTAGATGGCGTCGCGAAGCGTGGGTTCCTTGTCGGTGTCATCGAGTGGACCTTCTGTCCAAGCCGTAAGAGCATCGGGCACCGCAGGCGGGTCCAGCTTGGGCACCCGGTCGATAGTTAGCAGCGGCGCGTCGACCTCGAGTTCGGCGACCCGGTGTGCAGACCGGATCGCCTGGTGATCGGGCAGGTCGTCGAACCACATCGTTTGCTCGAAACCGTCGACGGTTCGAATCGGCTTGACTAGCAGTTGCTGCGTGCGACTCAGGAAGGTGAACAGGTTGACCGCGCGACGCACCAATCGCTCGTTGTCAGTTTCCTGCCCATCAGTCACAGCACACACTCCCTCGCGAAGTCATCCACACCACGGGTGACGAACGAAGTGCCGTCTGTCACCCGCGTCAATTTGCCATGATTATGTCCGCCGCGTCCGACAAGTTGGGCACCACCCCGAAGACGTAGGCGATCCTGTGCCGTGAGGGGCTCGCGTCACTCCATCGGCGACAGTGCTGGACTGCGCCATACCTCTACCCAGAACTGTTGTCTTGCCTCCGCCCCACGGTGCATTCACGCCGACAGTCACCGGGTCGAGATTGCGGCGTAGGACGATCTCCTGAACTACGTCGACGACGTCCTCGAATCCGAGGAGGTCGATATCGCTTGGATTGTCGTCCCGGAGTGGCATTGATCCATGCGCGGCGATCGGAGTCGTGCTCCACCCAGCGTGCTACGCGCGTAGTACGCTGGATAAGTGTTCGGCGACGTGATGTGGACCGAGGACTCCGAGGCTCACATCGCCCGCCACGGTGTCCAGCCGTCGGAAGTAGAGCAGGCGCTCTACGGCTGTCCACGGTTGAGCACAACAGGACGCAAGGGGACAACGTTGGTGTTGGGCACCAGCAACGAAGGACGGCACCTGTTGGTTGTCGTCACCGAGGCCGCCGACGGTCGAGACTTCGTCGTCACCGCGCGCGACATGACCGACGGCGAGAAGCGCCTGTTCCGCGAGAAGGGACGATGAGGATGAACAACGACGAGCTGAACGAACTCCGCGACTACTACGACAACACCGACGTAGCCAGCGAGTTCGCCGATGCGGAATTGGACACCCGCACCACCGACGAGGTGATGGTCTCCACCTCGATCCGACTCCCTCAGTCATTGGTCGACAAGGTGCGGACGCAGGCTGCGGCCCTGGGCATCCCAGCGTCCACATTGATGCGGCAGTGGGTCATCGAGAAGGCGACGACCCCATCGCCCAACGCGGTCGTTTCGGTCGCCGAACTCGAGCGGTTCATCGCGGCGCACAACCGACCAATCGCCTCCTAAACGACTTCCGACAAGGAGTACGACTTCTACACCCGCCCGGAAAACCAGGAACCCCAACGGCCAGCGCGCCGCCGGCTGAGCGCCACCGCGCCCTTGCGCTTCCCACCCGAACTCCCGGAGGGGGTACGTGCTGCAGCAGCCGCGGACGACCGGTCCGTCTCCTCCTGGATTCGCCGGGCGGTCCAACACGAACTTCGCCATCCGGTTTAAGTTTCGTAGTCGATGAAGTACCGAGAGGCCGTTCTCCATCGTCCGGTTTCGCAGTCGCTTCTGATTATGCGCCAATCGATCTGGCACAGATCATCGGCAAGAACGCAGCGTGTCCGGCTGGTTCCCGATCAATTTCGACGAAATTACCGCGATTTGACGACGCGGACAGGTGACGCCGAAAACAAGAATAGACGTGCCCGAAACGGATTATTCCCGGTGGAGCTAAGGGGACTCGAACCCCTGACCCCCACACTGCCAGTGTGGTGCGCTACCAGCTGCGCCATAGCCCCAAGTCGTGCCTGTCGAAGCTACACCACCGGCAACCGTCCTTCAAAGTTGCTGGTCAGGCCAGCTCGACGTCCGCCTGCGCCGGCAAAAGCTCCGTACCGGTCGCAGTCCGCGTTTCCGGCGACAGCACCCAGCCGGCGGCCGCGATCAGCAGGACCAGCCCGCTGAGACCGAAGTCCCAGCCGAAGCTCAGTCGCTCGGCGACCCAGCCGACCGTCATCGAGCCGATGATCGCGCCCAGGTCCGACGCCATCTGCACCGCCGCCACCGGAGTCCCCGCGCGCGCCTCGCTGCCCAGGATGTCGGCGACGGCGGCCTGCATCGGTGACATGAAGATGCCCGTCGTGGTGCCGGACAGGCACGCCGCGGCCATGAACGCCGGCAGCGACGACACGACCCCCATGGATACGGTCGCGACCCCGGTGGCGGCCAGGCCGGCGATCAGCAGCGTGCGCCGACCCATCCGGTCGGACAGGTAGCCGCTGGGGATGACGGCCAGGGCGTTGCCGGCCGCGAACGCCGCCAGCACCACGCCGATGACGCCGACGCCCCGGCCCATGACGTCGGAGACGAACAGCGGGACCAGCGCGACCCGCAGCCCGAACGCCGACCATCCGGTCGCGAAGTTGGACAGCAACGACGACCAGTACGCGCGGAACCGCAGCGCCTCCCGCATCGTCACCTTCGAGCGCGTCGGCGGCGCGGGCGCGGCCAGCGCCGAATGCCGCAGGCCGTAGAACAGCACCACCGCCACACCCAGCAGCGCGACGCCGTAGACCACGAACGGAGCCGTCAGCCCCCAGCCCGCCGTCAGCCCCCCGACCGCCGGTCCGCCGACCGCGCCCAGCATGAACGAGGTGGTGAAAATGCCCGCCACCCGGCCTCGCGCGTCGGCCGGGCTGATGTGGATCATCAGGCCCAGCGCCGAGACGTAGAACAGCGTCGACCCGACACCGCTGACCGCGCGGAAGAACAGCAGTTGCGAGTACGTCTGGGAGAACGCGCACGCGCCGGTCGACAACGCCACGACCAGCAAACCGCTGATGTAGATGCGCCGCTCCCCCAGCCGCTGCACCAGCAGGCCGCTGACCGGAGCGAAACACAGCCTGCTCAACGAGAACACGGTGACCAAGAACGTCACCGCGTTGATGCTGACCCCGAACGTACGCGCGAACGACGGCATCACCGGCGAAATGACGCCGTAGCCCAGCGCGATCATGATGTTGGCCCAACTGAGGATCCAGACTTCGCGCGGCAGCCGCGCGGATCGGGACCCGCGCCCCCCCGGGCAAACCGGCCGTAAGGATCGGAGGGAATAGGTCACCCGATGACTTTATGCACCGTCCCACGCGCGGTTTCAGGCACCTCGGCAAATGCCCGCCGCTAGCCGGCGCCCTTACCGTTGTCGACACGGTAGACGGCACCGTGGACGGCGGCCGCGGCGTCGCCGGCGAGGAACGCGATCACGTTCGCCACGTCGAGGGGCTGCATCATCCCGCGCGGCGCGGCGGTGCGCATGATCAGGTCGTAGTTCGGGTTGTCCGGGGCGCTGAACTGCTCGATCTGCGGCGTGAGCATGCCGCCCGGGCACACCGCGTTGACGCGCAACCGATCCGCGGTGTACTCCACCGCCAGGGCGCGGGTGAGCCCGATCAGCCCGTGCTTGGCGGCGCAGTAGCCGGCCGAGTAGGCCTGGCCCTCGACGCCGGCGATGGAGGCGACGTTGACGATGTTGCCGCCCCGCTCCAGCAGGTGGGGCAGCGCGGCCCGGCACAGGTAGAACGGCCCGTTCAGGTTGACGGCGAGGTCCTGCTCCCAGTCGTCGTCGGTCATCGACTCCGTCCGGCGCATCTGGTGCCGCCCGGCGATGTTGACCAGGACGTCCAGTCCGCCGAACTCGCCGACGCACCGCTCGACGGCCGCGCTGCAGGCCGGCGCCGACGAGATGTCCACCGAGACATACGAGCCCTGTGCCACGTCGGCGAACACTTCGGCCAGGCGCCCGGTGTCGCGGCCGACGCCGAAAACCGTTGCGCCCTGGCGGGAGAACAGACGTGCCGTCTGGGCGCCCAGGCCCGAGGACGCACCGGTCACCAGCGCGACTTTGCCCTGCAACGTCGACATACCAGTCCTCGCCGTCGGTTTCGCTCAGTAGGAGCGCATCCGCGCAACGCTACCCCGCAGCAGCTCAAGCGGCGCAACCACTCTCACCCCCATCACATGCGCCACGCGGCGCGCGGCCAGCAACGCGATCAGGCTGATCGCCAGCCTGCCCAGCGCCATCCGCCTGGCTCGCCTCCTGCGGGCCGCCGGCGTCCCGGCCGCGCGCCGGCCGAAGTAGTAGCCGACACACGCCGCCGTCACCAAAGCGGCCATCGCCGCGAGCACGGTCATCTCGACCAGCGTCCTTCGTCACCGTCGCGGCGAGGTCACACCCGGGACACGCGTTGGCAAAAAGGCCCGGTGCTCAACCGATGACGCTGTTGACCACCTCGCGCGCGGTCTCCTGCACCTCGGCCAGATGCTCGGGGCCCTTGAAGGACTCGGCGTAGATCTTGTAGACGTCCTCGGTGCCCGAGGGCCGCGCGGCGAACCACGCGTTGGCCGTCGTCACCTTGAGCCCGCCCAGCGCCGCCCCGTTGCCGGGCGCGGCGGTCAGCTTCGCCGTGATCGGCTCCCCGGCCAGCTCGGTGGCGGTGACCTCCTCGGCCGAGAGCTTGGCCAGCCGGGCCTTCTGGTCACGGTCGGCGGGCGCGTCGACGCGGGCATACGTCGGGGCGCCGTAGTCGACGGTCAGTTCCTGGTAGCGCTGCGACGGGCTGCGACCGGTGACGGCGAGGATCTCGGCGGCCAGCAGGGCCAGGATGATGCCGTCCTTGTCGGTGGTCCACACCGAGCCGTCGCGGCGCAGGAACGAGGCCCCCGCCGATTCCTCGCCGCCGAATCCGATGGTGCCGCCGATCAGTCCGTCGACGAACCATTTGAACCCGACCGGCACCTCGAGCAGCTTGCGGCCGATGCCCGCGACCACCCGGTCGATGATCGACGAACTGACCGCGGTCTTGCCCACGGCGATGCCCTCGGGCCACGACGGGCGGTGGGTGTAGAGGTAGTCGATGGCCACCGCAAGGTAGTGGTTCGGGTTGAGCAGCCCCGCGTCGGGGGTGACGATGCCGTGACGGTCGGCGTCGGCGTCGTTGCCGGTGGCGATCTGGTAGCGGTCCCGGTTGGCGATGAGCCCGGCCATCGCGTCCGGCGAGCTGCAGTCCATCCGGATCTTGCCGTCGTGGTCGAGCGTCATGAACCGCCACGTGGCGTCGACCAGCGGGTTGACCACGGTCAGCTCGAGGTTGTGCCGCTGCGCGATCTCGCCCCAGTAGTCCACGCTGGCCCCGCCGAGCGGGTCGGCCCCGATCCGTATCCCGGCCGCGCGGATCGCGGCGATGTCGACCACGTTGGGCAGGTCGTCGACGTAGTTGCCCAGGTAGTCGTGGCGGTGGACGGTCTGCAGCGCGCGGGCCAGCGGGACCCGCTTGACCGGGGAGCCTTCGCGCAGAAGCTCGTTGGCGCGCTCGGCGATCGCGTTGGTCGCCTCGGTATCGGCCGGGCCGCCGTGGGGCGGGTTGTACTTGAACCCGCCGTCGGGCGGCGGGTTGTGCGAGGGCGTCACGACGATCCCGTCGGCCGGCGCCTCGGTGCGGCCGCGGTTGTAGGCGAGGATGGCGTGGCTGACCGCCGGTGTGGGCGTGTAGCGGTCGCGGGAGTCGATCATGGCCGTCACATCGTTGGCGGCCAGCACCTCCAGCGCCGACACCCAGGCCGGCTCCGAAAGGCCGTGCGTGTCACGGCCGATGAACAGCGGCCCGGTGGTGCCCTGGGCGGCGCGGTACTCGACGATGGCCTGGGTGATCGCCAGGATGTGGGCCTCGTTGAACGCCCCGTTCAGCGCCGAGCCGCGGTGGCCCGACGTGCCGAACACCACCTGCTGGGCGACGTCATCCGGGTCCGGTTCGATCGAGTAGTAGCAGGTGATGAGGTGGGGCAGGTCGACGAGGTCTTCGGGCTGGGCCGGCTGACCGGCACGCGGGTTGGCCACCATGGCTCCCCATTCTGCCCGCGCCTCGGCCCGCGCGCGCTCCGAGCCTTCCCCACCGCGCGTCCGGTTACGCTGCGAAGCGCACCGCAAAGACACCGAAGGGGACCGATCAGTGGCAGGCCTCGACCACCGCGAGTTGGCCGCGGTTTTCGCCGGCGGAGCACTGGGCGCGCTGGCCCGCGCCGCCGTGACCGTGCTCACCGTCCATGACCCGACGAGCTGGCCGTGGCCGACGTTCGGGGTCAACATCGTCGGCGCCTTCCTGGTCGGTTACTTCACCACCCGGCTGCTCGAGCGGCTCCCGTCGTCCAGCTACCGGCGCCCGCTGCTGGGCACCGGGCTGTGCGGCGGGCTGACCACGTTCTCCACCATGCAGGTCGAGACGCTCACCATGCTCCAGCGCGGCCACTGGGCGCTGGCCGCGGCCTACACCGTCACCACCATCGTGCTGGGCTTCCTCGCGGTGCACCTGGCCACCGCCTTCGTCCGCCGGGTGCGGTTTCGCCGATGACCGGCGCGCTGACGTCGATGGCGGTCTGGGCCGGCGTGCTGGTCGCCGGCGGCACCGGGGCGGTGCTGCGTTTCCTGGTGGACCGGACGGTGGGCCGGCGGGTCGCCCGCCCGTTTCCGTTCGGCACGCTGACGGTCAACATCAGCGGGGCCGCGCTGCTGGGGGTGATCAGCGGCCTGGCGCTGGGCAGGGAAGCGGCCCTGCTGGCCGACACCGCGTTCGTCGGCGCCTACACCACCTTCTCCACCTGGATGCTCGAATCCCAGCGGCTCGGCGAGGAGCGCCAGCTGCGTCCCGCCCTCACCAACATCGTCGTCAGCGTCGCGCTCGGGCTCGCCGCGGCGCAGCTCGGGCAGCGGATCGCCGAGCAGCTGTAGGTCTAAAGCGCGCTCACCCACTGGTCGGCCAGCGCCGAAACCCAGCCGGCGGCGTCGTCCGCGCGGTCCGGCGGCGCCGCCACCAGCACCAGTTCGTCGACACCCGACTCGGCCAGTGCGCCGGCGTCGGCGACGGTGGGATCCCGCAGCGCCACCGACAGCCGCAGCTCGGCGCGGTCGCGTCCCGCGGCGGCGCACAGCCGCTCCAGCGCGGCGACGCGCTCGCGTGCCATCGCCGCGCCGTCGAGGTTGAACCCGTACCAGCCGTCCGCCCACGCCGCGACGCGCCGCAGCGCGGGATCGCTGTTGCCGCCGACCACCACGGGGATACGACGATCGCGTGCCGGCTTGGGGTTGACCCGGATCGAGTCAAAGCCGGCAAAGGTCCCGTCGAACGAGGCGACGTCCTCGCGCCACAGGGTGCGCATCGCGGCGACGTATTCGGCGGTGCGGGCCCCGCGCCGCTCGAACGGCACGCCGAGCGCCTCGAACTCCTCTCAGGTGGCGAAACCGCAGCTGTCGGCGGCCCCGGCGACGGCGTCGATCACCGCCCGGTCGGCGCCGGCGCCGATTCCCGGCGCACGCAGTCCGAGTTGCATCGCACGATCGTCGCACCATCGTCGCACCTCGGCCCGCCGCGTGGATGCCGACTTGTGCGCCGGTCTCAACGGGTCAGCGGCCCCCGGCGAGGCGGTCGACGTCGACGACCTCACCGCGGTTGATGCTCACCCAGTCGCGGCCCTGCAGGTAGGGACGCAGTCGGCGGCCGATGAGCTCCACGTCGGCCGGCGCCTTGGGGCGCTGAAGCTCGTAGACGTGCGGCAGTTCGGCCATGCCCGTCACGACGGTCCACAGCTTCAGGGAGTCCGGACCGGTCGGCGGGTCGACCAGGACCGGCCCGAACAGGCACTGGCCGGACAGAAACAGCGTCGGCACCCCGTAGCCGCCGGCGTCGAGGACCCGTTGGTGGTCGGCGCGGACGTCGTCGTGGGTGGTGGGGTCGGCCAGCGCCGCGTCGAGAGTGGCCCCGTCGATGTCCAGTTCCTCGAGCAGGCGTCGCGCCACGGCCGGGTCGTGCGGTTTGCCGCCCGCGGCGTGCAACTCGTAACCGATCCGGGCGTACCACCGGTCCAGCAGCGCCATGTCGGTTCGGCGCAGCAGCGCCCCGATGCGCATCAGCGACCAGCCGTAGGACCATTCCCGCTCCCACGGATGTTTCTTGCCGTCGGCGCGGTTGATCTCCTCGAGGCTGAAAAACCGCCAGTTGACCGTGATCCCGGTCTGTTCCCGGACGTCGCGGATCCACAGCGCGGTCTGGTAGGCGAAGGGACACATCGGGTCGAAGTGGAAGTCCACGGCGTTGCTCATCACGACCTGCCCGATGGTGATCAGTAGTGGTAGGTGTCCGACGGCGCGGGCGAGTGCACCGGTTCGTCCTCGAACTCGGACGCTTCGATGCCGTAGGCGCGGGCCAGCTCGAGGATCTTGCTCGCCCGCGCGATGCGCGGCAGGTCCGAGCCGTTGCGGATCTCGCCGCCGTCGCGTTCGAACTCGGCGAAAAACTCTTTCGCCCAGGCTATTTCGTCCTGCGAGGGGGACAGCCCCTCGTTGACCACCGCGCATTGCTCCGGGGACAGGCAGATCTTGCCGGTCATCCCGAACTCGACGGAGACGGCCGTGGCCTCGATGAGCTTGAGCGGGTTGGAGCCGATGGTCGGCCCGTCGATCGCGCTGGGCAGGCCGGCAGCCTTGGCCGCGATGGTGAACCGGGACCGGGTGTAGGCCAGCGTGGACGGGTCCTCGCCGAAGCCGGTGTCGCGGCGGAAGTCGCCGATGCCGAAGGCCAGCCGGAAAGTGCCCTTGGCGGAGCCGATCTCGGTGATGCGCTCCAGGCCGCGGGCCGTTTCGACCAGCGCCACGATCGGCACGTCGGGCAGCCGCTTGGCGGTCTCGGTGACGTGGTCGACCGATTCGACCATCGCCAGCATCACCCCCCCGACGGGGGTGCCGGCCAGCGCGGCGAGATCGTCCGCCCACCAGGGGCTGCCGAAGCCGTTGACGCGGACCCAGTCGGTGTTGCCCGCGCCGAGCCAGCGCACGACGTGGTCGCGCGCGGCGGCCTTGTCCTTGGGCGCGACCGCGTCCTCGATGTCGAGGACGACGATGTCGGCGCGGGAGTGCGCCGCGGACTGGAAGCGATCGGCGTGCGCGCCGTTGACCAGCAGCCAGCTGCGGGCCAGGACCGGGTCGATGCGCGACCCGATGTCGGCGGGGTCCACCGCGTGGCTGTTGACCTGCTCGTACATTGATTGATCCGTCGTCATGCTCGTTCCGTGGTGAGGGTGTCGCCATTAACCGTAGCGGCCTTGACAACGGTGCGGCGCGAGCTGCCGGGTTTTCCGTAGGCTCGATGAGGTGAGCGTCACCCCGCACATGACCGTTGCTCTGCAAGACCGCTTCCTGCGGGACCTGCCCGAGATGGCCGTCCGCTGGCACGCCGAGACGCCTCCCGACGCGCGGTTGCTCGTGCTCAACGAACGCCTCGCCGCGCAGCTCGGTCTCGACCCCACCTGGCTGCGCAGCCCCGACGGGGTCCGCTTCCTGGCGGGCGACCTGGTACCCGACGGGGCCACCCCGGTGGCCCAGGCCTACGCCGGGCATCAGTTCGGCGGCTTCGTTCCCCGGTTGGGCGACGGGCGCGCGCTGCTGCTGGGCGAGCTCGCCGACGAGCACGGGCGCCTGCGCGACATCGCCCTGAAGGGCTCGGGCCCCACGCCGTTCGCGCGCGGCGGTGACGGCCTGGCGGCGGTGGGGCCGATGCTGCGCGAGTACGTGGTCAGCGAGGCGATGCACGCGCTGGGCGTGCCGACGACACGGTCGCTGGCCGTGGTGGGCACGGGGCGCCCGGTGCGGCGCGACACCGAACTGCCCGGCGCCCTGCTCACCCGGGTGGCGGGCAGCCACCTGCGCGTCGGGAGCTTCCAGTACGCCGCCGCCTCCGGCGACACGGACCTTTTGCGGCGCCTCGCCGACCACGCGATCGCGCGCCACCATCCCGCCGCCGCCGCGGCGCAGCGCCCCTACCTCGCGTTGTTCGAGGCGGTGGTGGGCGCCCAGGCGTCGCTGACGGCCCGGTGGATGCTGATCGGGTTCGTCCACGGGGTGATGAACACCGACAACATGACGATCTCCGGGGAGACGATCGACTACGGGCCGTGCGCGTTCATGGAGGCCTACGACCCCGAGACCGTCTTCAGCTCGATCGACTTCTGGGGTCGCTACGCCTACGGCAACCAGCCCGTCGTCGCCGGGTGGAACCTGGCCCGCTTCGCCGAGACGCTGCTGCCGTTGATCTCGGAGAGCACCGAGGAGGCGGTCGCGCTCGTCGAGGAGTCGTTCGGGGTGTTCCACACCCGCTACGACGCCGTGTGGGCGCCCGGCATGCGGGCGAAACTCGGCCTGTCCGCGGACGCCGGCGCGGCGCAACTGATCGACGAGCTGCTCGCCCTGCTGAAGGCGGGCCGCGTCGACTACACCTCCTTCTTCCGCCACCTCGGCCGGGCCGCCCGCGGCGATGCCGGGCCCGCCCGTGAACTGTTCGACGACGCCGCCGGCTTCGACGATTGGCTGTCGCGCTGGCGGGCCCTTGAACCAGACCCGGAGTCGATGGACCGCACCAACCCCGTCTACATCCCCCGCAACCATCTGGTCGAGGAGACCCTGAGTGCGGCGACCGACGGCGATCTCGAACCACTCGAACGACTCCTCGAGGCCGTGACGGCCCCTTACGACGAACGGCCGGGCCTGCAGCGGTACGCCGCCCCGGCCCCCGAGGACTTCGGCGCCTACCGAACGTTCTGCGGCACCTGAGCCGAAGCGGCCCTGCGCCAACGAATCTCGCCGATCAGCCCGGCGGCCGCTCGCCCGCACGCCGGCGCGCCGCGCCCCAGAGCCCGACGCCGACACCGATCACCGCGCCGCCGAGTCCGATAACCCGTTGTGCGGGCCTCAATTCGGGAAGCACGCTGATTCCGCCGAGCAGGTCGGCAGCGTCGGCGCCGCCCGATGCGAGGAACCAACCGCGGGTGTCCTTGCCGCGCAACGCCGCCGCGGCGAGCAGGCCGCCGATCAGCGCGTCTCGGTAGCCCATCGAGCGCAGCAGCAGCCGCGCCGTCGGCGCCGGTTGCTGCGCGTCGCCCCAGAGCCGGTTCGCGCGCAGGGGGTCGACGAGAAACGACACGCCCGAGGCAAACCGGATGCTGCCGGCGACGAGCGCGGCGCGGTCGATCGTCATGGCCCCCAAGCCTATGTCCGCCGCCCCCGGCAAACCAGGGTTCACCAAGAGCACTGTTGGGAGGGTAGCAATGCCCGCATGGCAAACCGGCCGCCGGGACGACCGGGGATGTCCCGGCGGCCGCCCGTGTTGCCGACATCGCGACATTCCGGCGAAAGTGGATGCCCGCAAGCGATTTGCGCATTATTTTGATTACCTATGACGGACCAGGGGGATCCGCTCACACGACGGCAGGTACACGTGGGGCATGAGGTACGAACGCGACGCAACAAGCTCGCTCCCGATCCCGACGTGCGCCGCGCCATCGTCGCGGCAGCGTCGGAATCCGTTCGGCAGCAGGGGGTCCGGGGCCTCAGCGTCGCCGCGGTGCTCGAGCACGCCCGGCTGAGCACACGCGCGTTCTACCGGCACTTCGAATCCAAGGACGAGCTCGTCGAAGCCGTCTTCATGGAGATGACGCACGCCGAAGTGCGGCGGTTGAAGGCGAAGATGGCGACGGCGGGGACGCCGATCGAGGCGGTGGCTGCCTGGATCGACGGGCGGATCGATCTGGCGTTCAACGACAGCGTCAAGCCGGAGCTGCGCCAGCTGCCCCTGGATGCCCCCGCCAGGGTGCTCAACTCCCCGGAGCTGGTCTCCCCCGCCTACATCGCCATCCTGGAGCCGCTCGTCGAGCAACTCGAGCGGGGTGTGGAGCTCGGCGTTTTTCGCGGCATCATTCCGGCCGTCGCCGCCAAGTCGATCCACGGCGTGGTCTGGGCGGGCACCCAGCAGCAGTGGACAACGGGTCACGCCAAACGCGCGGAGGTGCGCGAACGCGCGATCCGGTTCTGCCTGCGCGGCCTCGGCGTGGCGCCGGAGACGATAGAACAGATCGCCGACGATCCGCCCCTGGACTGACATGGCTTAGCATGGCCGTCATGCCCGAGCCGGTACCGGCCGCCGACGAACCGACACCCGACGGTGGTGAAACCGTCGCCGCGCCCGCTTCGGCGGGTCCGGATGCGGTGGAGCCGGCCTGGTCGCGCGAGGACGACGGGGATGCTGCGAGCGAGCCGCCCGCGGATCGTCAATCCTGGCAAGCGACGTGGCGCAAAGCCGGTGTGTTGCTCGTCGGCGGTCTCGCGGTGGCTGGGGCGATCGTGCTCGCCTTCTGGTTGATGGGCCCGTCCGATTCGCCGGCGCCGGCGAAAAGCGGCGCACCGCCGGCACCGTCGGCGAAGTCGGCGACCTCGACTGCGTCCTCGGCCGCCCCCTCGTCCATCGCCTCCACACCGCAGCAGGACCAGAAGTACGTCCGGGACCTCAACGACCGCGGCATCTCGTTCGCCAATCCCCAGGCCGCCATCTACAACGGTAAAATGGTGTGCCAGAACATCAGCCAGGGCATGACGGTCCCGCAGGTCGTCAACGAGTTCCGTGCGAGCAATCCGGCGCTCGGCGCCGACGCCGACACGTACGTGACGATCTCCGTCCACGCCTACTGCCCGCAACACGACAACCTGGTCAACGGCGGCTGACGGGGGCTACCCGGCGGCACGCGTCGGCGTTACGATCGGGCGCATCGTCAACGGATCCGAGTCAGCCATGAATCCCATGCGGCGCGTGGCGTCGCCCGCCGCGCGACGGCGCTCGACTTGGCGTGACCTCGACAAACCTGACAGGGTGGGGGCGCGGTCCCCGCGGTGAATACAGCCGTGGCGACCATCCGGGGAGGCAGAGGAGTGAGCGCATGACCATCGAGGACAACCAGGTCCCGACCGAGTCGGCGCCTCCGCCGCGGCCGCGGCGCCGCCGGCCGTCCTGGACCGAATCCGCCGGATCCCTCGTCTTCGCGGCGTCCATCGCCATCGCCGCCGTGCTGGGCCTGAGTGCGATAGGCGCCTATTTCCTGCGCGACAAGACGGCGACCTCGTCCGGGCCGCAGACGGTGACGGTCACGCCCTCGCACAAGACGCCGTCGCTGAGCGACGGGCCGGACGGGGAATTCCTCACGGCGCTGGCCTCCTACGGCATCGTCGACAACGGGACCGAGGCCATTCAGCAGCGGTTCATGGAGTTCGGTCATCACACGTGCTTCTCGCTGCTGCCCCCGACACCGCAGCCGCTGGAGACGATCGTCGACAACATCATGGCGGCGGAGAACAAAGACGTCGCCGACGGAAATCCGTGGTCGCCGAAGTTCACCCGCGCCGACACCGAGAACCTGACGCAGGCCGCGATCCGCACCTACTGCCCGGAAGCGCAGAAGTAGCAGCCCCTCAGGCCCCCGGGTGTTGCAGCAGCCTGCCCATCTCGGGGATGACGGTCTGCAGCGCCTTGAGCGGGCGCAGCATTACCTTGACCGAGGTGATCTTGCCGTCGTCGTTCCAGTGGATCATGTCGATGCCGTTGACGTGGATGCCGTCGACCTCGGCGACGAACTCGAGCACCGCGGAGCGCTCGGAATACCACTTCTCGACGTAGCGAAAGCCGTTGCCGGAGAACAGCTTCGCCGCGGCAACCAGGTAGGCCACCGCCTTGTCCCGACCCGCCTGCGGCGTGAACACCGCGGGGGAACGGAAGACGGCGTCCTCGGCCAGCAGGTCGCGCAGCCCGTCGGTCCGGCCGGTGTCGACAATCTCGATCCAGCGTTCGATCACCGGTGGTGTCACACCGCAAAGCTAGCGTTCGGTGTGGATCGGGGCTGACCCGGCCTAGTGTGGGCCCCAGTGTGGGCCCCAGTGCGGGCCCCAGTGCGGGCAATGCGCCACCACGACAGGGACGGTGCCAATGAACATCGACGACGAATCCGTCACCACGCTGGAGGACCTCAGGGGCGATCTGGCCCAGCGGTACAAGTGGACGCCGAGCGGCGGCACCTCGGTCGACGACGCGACCGTCGACGCCGACCTGGCGGCCCTCGACCGCGACGGCTACCTCGTGTGGGAGAACTTGCTCAGCGCCGGGGAATGCGCGCAGATCCGTGACGCGGTGCGCCCGGGGCTCGGGCACACGGGACGCAACTCCTTCGAGGGCCGGCGCACCCAACGCATCTACAGCCTGCTGAGCAGGACGCGCGTGTGCGACCGGCTCGTCGACAACCCGCGGGTGCTGGCGGTGCTCGACCGGTTACTGATGCCCAACTACCTGCTCTCGGCGCTGCAGGCCATCAACATCCAGCCCGGGGAGGCCGCTCAGCTGGCCCACCACGACGACGGGTTCTACCCGATTCCGCGTCCGCGGGCGCCCTTGGCTGCGGCCACCATCTGGGCGATCGACGACTTCACCGCAGACAACGGCGCCACGGTGCTCTTTCCCGGCAGCCACCGCTGGGGCAAGCGCCGGCCGGGTCCCGACGACCGGGCGCTGCCCGTGGTCATGCCCGCCGGCTCGTGCGTCTTCTTCGTGGGCACCCTGTGGCACGGCGGGGGCGCCAACACCACCACCCGCGATCGCCTTGCCGTCACCGCCCAGTACTGCCAGCCGTGGCTGCGGCCGATGGAAGCCTTCACCCTGTCGGTGCCGCGCGAAACCGCTCGGGCGGTCTCCGACGACATCCGCCGGATGCTCGGCTACAGCATCCACCCGCCGTTCGTCGGCGCTGTCGACGGCCTGCACCCGCTGCGGCTGCTCGACTCGTAGGCGCCCGGACGACGCCGCTCTCAGGCGACGTCCGGTGCGCGCAACTCGACGTCCTTGATCCCCCGGCGCAGGTGGTCGGCCAGGTGCCATTCCTCGCCGCTGTGGGAGTGATGCAAGGCCTTCTCGACAGCCAGCTTGGCGTCCTGCAGGTGCTCGCGACGTTCGTCGCCGACGGCGACGATGGCGTCGAGCACGGCCACCACGGCCTCCTGAACAGCGCCGGCGAAGCCGGTGGAATTCTTGACCGTCACGGCCGACCCTCTTTCTGCTCGATGTCCCGAGTACCTAGCTGGCAGCTGTGCAATAGCAGTTTCCCGCTCTGAAGCGGGCCAAACAAGTTCGGCGCGCCGCGGGCCCGTGGTTTTTTGCGGGACTACCGCGCTCCCCCGTACAGATGCAGGGCCCGCGCCGCCGCCGTGGCCACTTTCCCGTCGAGGCTGGTGGTCGGCGGACTGCCCCGCACATGGATCGCGTTCGAGAGCAGCAGCACGTAGGTGTCCGAGCCCGGGTCCATCCACAGCGAGGTCCCGGTGAACCCCGTGTGGCCGAAGCTGCCGACGGGGAACACCAGCCCGCGCGGGCCGGAATAGCCGGTGTCGATGTCCCAGCCGAGGCCGCGCAGGTTCTGTCCCCGGACCGCCGGATAGCGCACGGCGGCGGAGCGCAGCGCGTCGTTGGCCGCTTCGAGCTGTCCGGGGGTGTGCCCGGGCTGTTCGGGGCTCGTCATCAGCTCCAGCGTCGCCCGCTTCAGCGGAAAAGTGCTCGGGCGGCCCGCGAGCCGATCGAGCAGGGCCTGGGCATAGACGCTGACGTCGTGCGCCGTCGAGAACACCCCGGCATGCCCGGCCACGCCGCCCATGCGGCGTGCGGTCGGATCGTCCACGGCGCCCCGCAGCAAGCGACCGTAGTCGGGATTCCTGCCGGGATCGGCGGCGCTCTCCTCGTCGCGAGCCGTGGGTGCGATGCGCGGCAGCAGACTGGTGCGCCACGCCCCGGCGGGGCACGCGGCCGTCGCCCGGCCCGCCGGCGCGACCCAGGTCACCGCAGCGCCGCTGAGCGTGTGCGGGCCACACGCCTTGGCCGTCGGGAGGTAGCGGCTGTCCTTCATGCCGAGCGGCGCGAACACGTGCTGCTGGACGTAGGCATCCTCCGCGTCGCCCGTCACCTTCTCGATCAGCGCGCCCAGCAGGACGAAGTTGATGTCGGAGTAGCGAAAACCCGCGCCGGGAACCGACTGCAGCGGCGTGGTGAGCGCGCGACGAATGCCTTCGGTCTTGTCGGGGCGATCCAGCCCCCAGGGATCGGCGAGATCGACGTCGCCCGGCTCGCCGGAGGTGTGCGTGAGCAACGTACGAACCGTCACCTTCGCGCGCTGCGGGTCGTTCGCCGCGTTGAAGCCGGGCAGATACGCCTGCAGGGGATCGTCGAGCCGAACCCTGCCCTGTTCGTAGAGCTGCATGACGGCGGTCGCGGTCGCGAGGCACTTCGTCAACGACGACATGTCGAAGACGGTGTCCTCGGTCATCGGCTCCGCAGGTGCCGGCGACCCGTCCAGCCCCGGCTCCCCGGCAAGCTTGCGCTCGCCGTACGCCCCGTGGAACACGACCGTGCCGCCATGCCCGATCGCCACCACGGCCCCCGGCAGCTGACCCGCCGCCACCGCCTCGTTCAACAGCGTGGACACGGCCGCGAAGCGGGCTGCGGCGGCCGCGTCCAGCGGCCTGAAGGGCACCGGCGGATCGGGGGCGGGCGCCGCGGCCGGCACGGGCGTCACCCGCGCGCCGTCACCCGGGGCCGGATGCGTGGTGAGGCGTCGCGAGGAAACCGCGACGAGTGCCAGCAAGACGGTTGCGACGGCGGCGGCCTTGCGCAGCGACATAGCGCAAGGGTAGATCGGTCTGATGAGGATTCGTCCCCGTTGACGCCCTCCAGGAGGTGGGTGGCCGTACTGGCGGCGGTGACGGCGGCCGGTTTCGTGCTGGTGCAGTGCGCCGGGTCGCCGCCGCCTCCTGCGGCCAGCCCGCCGCCGCCCACGGCGCCGCCGCCGTCGGCACCCGCCGGGCCGACCGTTGCGCCGGTCACCGCCGCCGAACTCGGGGCGAGCTGGCGGCCGGGTTGCCCGGTCGCCCCGCAGCGGCTGCGCCGGGTCGTCGTCGACCACATCGGTTTCGACGGCCGGACCCACCGCGGCGAGCTGATCGTGCACGAAGACCTGGTGCCGCAGGTGATCACCATTTTCGAGCGGCTGTACCGGCTGGGCTTTCCGATCGAGAAAATCCGCACGGCCGAGCACTATCCGGCCGCCGACGACGAGTTGTCCATGGCCGACGACAACACGTCGGCGTTCAACTGCCGGGGCATCCCGGGGAGCAGCCGCTGGTCCCCGCACGCCTACGGCCGGGCCATCGACGTCAATCCGCTGGTGAACCCGTGCCTGTACGCCCACGGCACATTCCAACCGCACAACTCGGCGGCCTACCTGAACCGCGGCCGCACCGACCCGGGACTCCTGCACCGCGGCGACCCGGCGGTACGGGTCTTCACGGATAGCGGCTGGCGGTGGGGCGGGGACTGGACGGTTCCCGTGGACTACCAGCACTTCGAGCAGACGCCGCCGGGATGACCTGGAAGGATGGCATGCCATGTCGCGCTCATTCGACGGTTTGATCGAGGAGCCCGGCCGTGTCGCGCGGATCAGCCGGCTGCGGAGAACTCTGATCGCGCCGCTGCTCGCGGTCACCGCGGCCACCATGTGCCCGACGGCCCCGCCGGCGGGCGCCGCCGGTGACGGGGAGTGCAGCGTCATCCTGCCGGCGGCCGACCGGCTCGAGCAGGAGTTCAACCTCGTATCCCCGTCCGGGACACCGTCGTACGTGGCGAGCCAGATCCGCAACGCGCTGGCTCCGCTGCACGGCCTGCGCAGTGCGGCGGCGGTGGACCTGCGGCTTCGGTCGGACATGCTGGCGTCTCAGATCGACGGGAGCGACCCCTACCGACCGGCCAGCCCGGAACGGCTCGCCGGCGATCTGGCCGAGGCGCGGCAGGATCTGGCCGCGGCCCGCGACTACTGCGCGCCATAGGGCCGAATCGCTACGTCCCCGGGCGCCACTTCCGGACGGACAGGCGCTCGGCGCCCGGCCAGATGGCCATGGCGGCCGGAGATGCGCAGAAGGCGTCCTCGGCCTGGTGGGCGGTCATGTCGACGGCATGCAGGCCGTCCTCCTGGTGGGCGCGGCACACGACGGTCAGCACCCGGTGCGTGTCGGGGTCCACCTGCTCGGCCTCGATGGTCAGGACCACGACCAGCGTGTAACCGGCCCCGGTCGGCAGGTAGAAGGTGAGGTCCCGGCTGTCCAGGCCGCCGCCGTTGGTGACCAGGTAGCCGTCTCCGCTGGGGTAGACGGCCTGCCCGACCATCTGGGTCCGTTCGAAGTGGAGGCGGTCACCCGGCGCGCGCCACACCGAGAACCGGGTGTTCGCGCTGCCGTTGAACAAGTGCTGGGCGATCGGGATGATCAGCTCTTCGCGGCCGTCCTCGTCGATGTCCTGCAATCCGACGCCGCCCGGGCTCGAGGGCTCCAACAGCTCGTCGATGGTCTGCACGGTTTCACCCGCCGGGCCGGTCACGGTCACCTTCACCGACCTGGGCTGCGGCAACTCGGGCACGCTGAAGTAGGTGACCGCGAAACCCAGAGCACCGGAATGCATTTGGCAGTCAGAATGCGGAGACATGGCTTTCGGGCTGATCACCGCGGTCCGCTGCGGGCACGGCGGCAGCGTGGTGTCGGCGGCCGCGGTGGGGCACGTCAGGCACCCGGTCACCGCGATGGCCACCAGCGTGACGGCCGGCGCCGACAGCCGCTTCATCCCGGCGCACCTAGCGCTTCGGTGCCGGCTTGGGGGGCGCGGAAGGAGCCTCGGGCGGCGGCAGCTGCTCCTCGACGGGCGGGTGGGAGCCGGTCTTGGGACCGATGTCGGATACCTGCCAGCCGTTGCCCGCCCGGCTGACGGTCACCTGCAGCAGGATGATCGACACCTTGGGTGTCGGGTTCTGCAGGTTGCGGGTGGTCTGGTGCGCCGAGACCACCACCTGGTAGACCCCGCCGGGCTGGGCGACCGGGTCGGTGGCCAGCACCTCACCGGTGGAGGTGACCTGCGCCTGCAACATGATGCTCTTCAGCACGTCGGTGGCGTTGACGTATTTGTCCTTGAGTTGCTGCGACACACCGTCTTCGACCGAGCGGAAGAAGGCGTCGGGGTCTTCGAAGCTGTAGGTCAGCGACTTCAGCGCGTAATCCTTGGCCAGCTGCGCCGCGGCCTCGCGGTCCGCCTGTTGCCGGCGCAGCTGCGCGAGCTCGCCGCTCACCTCGCGATATTTCATGAACCCGAAGACGCCGCCGGCGAGTACCGCCGCCGCGGCAACGGCTGCGGCCCATCGCCACGGCCGCCGCGGCCAAAGCCGCCGCCCGGCGTTCTCGGTCCGCTCGGCCTCCTGGCTGTCCTCGGTGTCCGGGGCGTTCACGGCGGCCTCGGGCTCGGTCTCCGTCGTTGTCTCGTCGTCGCTGGTCGTTGAGTTGGCCATGTCAGCTCTTTCTGTGCTTGATCACTGGTGCCATTCGGGCACGTTGAGTTGCACCCGCACGCCGCCGGTGTCGTTGAAGGTCGATTCCCAGAAGTCCAGCCAGTGCCCGGCGTCCACCTTGATGTCGCGCAGCGGGGCGACCGCGGGGAGCAGGACGGGGGCGAAGGTGCTCAACGGACCGGCCAGCATGTCGACGTATTCGCTGATCTTGGAGATCAGGACCCCGCCCGCGTCGTCGGGGCCCATCACGCCCAGCCCGCTGTGCGACAGGGTTTCGATTTCATGGATCAGCCGCAAGAACGCCGGCACCGAGTTCGGCAGCAGCTGGCCGGTCGTGCTGATCACCTCGGCCGCGTGGACCTCACCCAAATTGGTGGTCAGCGTGGAGATGTTGCCGAACAGCGTGGCCATCAGTTGCTTGTCGTCGCGGACCACCTTGGCGGCCAGGCCGGCGGTGGTGGCCAGGGAATCGAGGGTGTCGTCGTTTCCGGCGAACGCCGCCGAGATGCTACCGGTGACGGTGTGCACGCTGTCGGGGTCGAGGGCCGAGATCAGGGCATTGGCCTTGGTCAGCAGGTCGCTTCCGGTGACCGTCGGCGCGACCCGGTCCGCGGGGATCACCGCCCCGTCGGAAAGGTACGGCGGCGCAATCAGCTTCGGTTTGAAGTCGATGTACTGTTCGCCGGCCGCGGAGAGGTTTTCCACGCTGATCGCGCTGTTGGCGGGGACCGGGTGGGCGCGATCGAGGTCGATCGAGACGGCCAGCCCCGTCGCGGTGGTGCGAATGCCGGTCACCCGGCCGATCTTGATGCCCCGCATGGTCACCTCGGACGTGGGCAGCAGGCCCCCGGACGTGTTGAGCAGCAGGGTAAGTCGGGTGTCCTGCTTGGTCGGGTCCATGTCGAGCACGCCGACCGCCATGTACACCGCGCCCAGCAGCGTCATCACCGTCAGGATGACCAGCGTGATGCGGGCGTTGAACTTCATGGCAGCAGCCCCATCGTCCGCATCGCCGAGACCGCCTGGTCGGCCTTGTCGGCGGGATCCACACCCTCGTGCCCGGTCGGTGGATGAAGTTCGGAGATGGTGTATTTCGGGCCCCCGTGCCGGAAGAACGGGATGAGCTTGGTGCGGATCAAGGCCATCAGCTTGTCGGCGAGCACCGGAATGGTGGTGTCGACGGTGTTCACGGTGCCCACCCACGGCGTGAGGTAGGAGAGCATCTCCATCCAGTCGCCGGCGACCGGGTTGATGACCTGCCCGCCCAATTCGTCGATCCCTTTGGAGTCCGCGACGAGCCGGACGATGGCGAGCGTGATCGCCGACAGGCCTTCGAGCTTCGCCGGGCCCTCGGCGACCAGCCGGTTGAACACCTCGGTGTTACCCGACAGGTTCGTGCTGATGTTCTCCATGCTGGCCAGGATCCCGTTGATCGTGTCCTGGTTGGCCGCAAGGTCGTTCAGCACTCCGGCGATGGTGTGCTGGATGCGGGTCAGCGCGGCGGGATCCTTCGGGAAGGCTTTGTTGAAGTTGACCACGGTGTCGCGCAGCGTGCCGATCGCCCCGCCCGCCACCAGGTTCGACACCGACCGCAAGACGTCCTCGACGTTGGCGGCCGGTTCGGTGTTGCGCAACGGGATGGTGCCGCCGTCGTGCAGCACCCCCGCCGACGGTTTGGCGGCGGGCAGCAGCGCGATGTAGATGTCGCCCAGTGGGGTGGCCTGGCGCAGTTCGGCGCGGGTGTTGTCGGGAAGCGTGGTGTCGCCGGACATGTCGACGTAGGCGACCGCCCTGCTGCCGTCGAGTGCGACGTGGTCGAGCACGCCGATCTGGATACCGCCGGAGTCCACCTTGGCCCGCGCGGGCAGGTTGAGCACGCTGGAGAACTCGATCGTGATCCGGTAGGCGTGGTGGGGGGTGTAGGCGCCCGGGACCGGCAGCCGGGTCGGGTCCAGCGAACAGGCCGCCGTGGGCACGATGGCCAGCACGGCCAGCAGCAGGCAGGCGACACGCGCCGATCGACGGGTCATGACAGCGCGGCCCCCAGGATGAGATCGGTCAGCCCGAGGGTGACCGGATCCGACGGGGCGTCCGACGCGCACGCCGCGGCGGCCCCGGGGGTGTGGCGCTTGCGCAGCACGTCGCAGATGGCGCCGGCCTGCGTCGGCGAAATCGCCACCTGCGGTGGGATGTAGGTGACGTTGTGGGTGCCCCACGCCGGCTCGTAGATGTCGGACAGCCAATGGCTGAACTGCGGCCACGACTTGATGGTGCCCAGGATGGCCGGGGTGTAGCGGTTCAGCACGTCGCGCACCCACGGGATCAGCTTGTCGGTGATTCTCTGATAGAGCCGCGGCGCCCACCGGTTCATGGCCTCCACCAGGATCGGCAGCAGGTGCGAAATGTGGCTCAGGGCCGCGGAGAAATTGTCCGACAGGCCCTCGATCAGTTCGGTGGTGGCGGGCAGCGTTGCGACCACCGAGGCGAAGGTGTCCCAGTGCTTGAGAAAGCCCGACGTGAAGACCTCGCTGTTCTCGAACAGCTGCCGGTACTCGGCGTCGGCCTGGTAGGGATCGGCGAGCATGGTGACCAGATTGCGCAGCGTCTGGTTGAGGCCGGGGCCGGTGCCGTCCAGCGAGCGGCCGGCCGCGCGCAGGCTGTCGTTGATGGCCTGCACGCCCGGGGCGCGGGACGGTTCCTGGCCGGGCTGGGGGCCCAGGATGTCGTCGGCGAGCTTGCCGATGGCCGCGAAGGTTTCGCTGACACTGATCGGGGTTCTGGTGGACGCCAGCCCGATACAGCCCGGCCCGGTGAATTTCGGCCCCGACGTGTAGGGCTTGGTCAGTTCGAGATGCCGGTCGGTGACGATCGATTGCGAGTAGGTGACCGCGCCGACGTCGGCCGGCAGGTCGAGGTCGGCGGGCACGGTGAAGTCGACCTCGACGTGGTCGGGTTTGTTGACGATCGCGGTCGTCGAGCCGACGTCGACGCCCAGCAGCGCGACCTTGTTGCCCGGGTACAGGCCCACCGCGTCGGTCAATTCGGCGCACATCGCACGGGTTTTGGCGGGCAGGACGGCCTGGGCGCCGAAGAACGCCGCCGCCGTGATCGCGGCGACGAGAACCACCGCTGCCGCGATCCCCAGCGGGGAGCGCAACCGCGAGCCGACAGCCGAAACCCAGGACATCTCAACAGTTCCTCATGATGTTGGGCAGGCACAGGTCCTGACCGGGGACCAGCCGGTTGTGTTCGTCGAAGACGACCCCGTTCCCGCTGAGCATCGGCATCACGACGCCCAGGGTCTGCCCCAGGCCCTCGGCCGCCAGGCCGAGCCGGTCTGGATGGGCCTGCAGCGTGTCGATGATGTCGTTGAGCCCGTTGACGATCGGCGCGACCTCCCGACCGTAGAACACCGTGACGCGGTCCAAGATCCTCGACAATTCCTTGAACAGGGTGAAGAACTCGACGATGTCGACCGCCTTCGCCGTGTACGTCTTGCCGATGATGTCGATCTGCTCGAACAGCGTGACGAGTTGCTTGCGCCCGGCGACCATGGCATGCAGCCCGTTGTTGGTGAAATCCAGGCTGCGGTGGAAGTCGGCGGTCGTCTTGCTCAACGACGTGGTCAACGCGTTGGCCGACTGCAGCAGGTCGCGCAACGCGTTGGGATACCTGTCGGCCGCGTTGGCCACCTCGCTGAAGGTGTCGTGGATGACCTGGCCGTTGACTTCCTTGATCATCGGGGTCGCCGCCTGCAGGATGTCGTTGACCTCGAACGGCAAGGTGACGCGCTGCGGCGGGATGACGTTGTGGCCCAGCGGTATACCGCCCTTGGGGTCGAGCGCCACGTAGTGGCCGCCCAGTGGGGTCAGCAGCTTGACGTCCAGGGTGGATTGCGAGCCGACCAGCACCGAACGCTTGACGTCGAACTTCATCTCGACGACGGCGCCCGCGAGCCCGATGCTGGTGACCTTGCCGACCGGGATGCCGGCGACGCGGACCTGGTCGCCGACGCGCACACCGGCGGAGTTGGGCAGGTCCGCGGTGTAGGCCGACTGATCGGTCGGATTCAGATAGGCCATCGCGGTGGCGGCCAGCACCGCGGCGATGACGACCACGCCGATGATGCCGTGGCGGCGGCTGCGGGTCGCGGCGGCACGCTCGTCGAGAGCAACGCGCCGACGCCCCATGCCGCTGCCCCACCTCACCGGCACACCACCAAGTTCTGTTGTGCGAACGACACCTGCCCGATCCCCGGCAGCGTCATCTCGCCGTGCGAGCAGGAAAACGTCGGTGTGGCGGGCTTGTCGTCGACCAGTGAGTCCCGTATCCCCTGGATCAGCGACGGCACCAGCGACAGCCCCGCGATGATCGTCGGCGTCTGCGGCCACATCCGGCTGGTCAGGTCGTAGAGCGGAGTCGTCGTCCCGTCGAAGATCCGCTCGATGTACTGCAGTTGATGGGCACTGGTCCGCAGGACGGGCAGCCCGGTCTCGAGCGCATCGCGGAACTCCTCGGCCTTGGAACCGAACTTCGTCAGCACGTCGTTGAGGGTGGCGATCAGATGAAACAGTTGCTGCGACTTGCCACCCAGGTCCCGCGAGATCGAACTGAGATTGCGAATCACGGCGACGATCACCGCCTGGCGGTCCACGGCGAGTTTGGAGATGACGTCGAGGTCGTGCAGGAACGGGCCGACGCCGGATTCGTCGCCCTGGATCAGCCGCAGCAGGTTCTCGCCGAGCAGGTTGAACTGTGCGGGGTCAAGGGTTTGGAAAATCGGCCGAAACCCGTTGAACAGTCTTGCCACATCGAACGACGGAATCGTCTGTCCCAGGGGAAGGACGCCTCCCGCCGCCAACCGTCGCGCCGGCTTCGCCGGCTGGACGAGCTCGACATAGCGCTGACCGAGCAGGGTCTGGTAGCGCACCGCGGCGACGGTGTTGGCGAACACCGGGTGATCGTCTTGCGCGGTGAAGTCCACCTTGGCGATCCGCCCGTCGAGCCGGACGGTCTCCACCTTGCCGACCTGCACCCCGGAGATGCGCACGTCGTCGCCGACGTAGAGCCCCGACACATCGGAGAACGCCGCGGTGTAGCGGGAGACCGCGCCGGTGACCGGACTGCGCAGGGCGGTCAGCACGATCAGCGCGCACACCACGGCGACCGCGGTGAAAACGGTCAGCCACACCACCGATTTGGTGACGCTTCTCATCGGCCAGCCCCCTGCGGTGCCGGCGCGGGCGGACCCGGCGGCGGGGCCGGCCCGGGCGGCGCGCTCGGCCCGAGGGCCGCCGGCAGCCCCGGCATAGTGTCCAGGGCGACCTCGATCTGCATGCGCACCTTGCCGTCGATGACCGGGAACGCCGCACTGGTGCGGTCCAGCAGACCCGAGAGCCGGTCATACACCGGCGCGAAGCTGGCCTGCATGTAGGAGTACGGCTTCAGCACGTCGGTCAGCGAGGCGACCATGGGGGCGATCCAGGACACGTTCTTGGCGAAGACGTTGTCGGCTTTGAAGAGCAGCTGCGCCGTCTGGTCCAGGATCGCGTTCATGCGCGCGACCCCGTCGGGGTGCGCCAGAAACTCCATCCCGTTGAGCAGGTCGTAGGCCAGCTTGATCAGCGGGATGGCGTCGCTGGCCCCGTTGACCACCGAGGCGAACACCGAAAGCGACTGCGAGAAAGGCACTTTCTGGGCGTCGACGAGCATCTTGGCCAGGTCGAAGAAGGCCCGGGCCACCGGCTCGGTCAGGTCGGCGTGGCGACGGACGACTTCGATGATGTGATCGACGTCGGGGGAATCGATGATCTGGCCGAGCTTTTGGCCCTGGCGCAGCAGCCCGGTGATGGAGGCCGAGCGCACGTCGGCCCCGATCAACAGCGTCTGGTTCGGCCGCAACCGGGGGCCGGTGCCGCTGCTGAGCAGTTCGACCGCCGCGAGGCCGAAGGTGTTCGAGGATATGAACCTGGCCGTGGTGTCGGCGGCCAGGACGCGCGCCTGCCCCGGCTCGAGTTCCACCGTCATCTTCTGCCTGTTGTACCCGAACGATTCCAGCGTCTTGACCGATCCGATCGTCAGGCCGCGGAACTTCACCTCCGCGCCCGGCGTCAGCCCCTCCCCGATCGCGTCGGCGACCACGGTCAGCTTGAACGCGTCGGCATAGCCGCCGGTCCCCATCTGATACAGCGCGATGCCCGCGATGCCCAGTACCGCCGCGGCGATCAGTCCCCGGATCCGCAGCGAGCGTGAACTGGGCGCCAGCACCCCCTGATCTGGAAAGATGGGCATGCCCTACCCCGATATCCGGACGCCGGGGCTGTTGCCCCAGAACAACAGCGTCAGCACCATGTCGGCGGCGACCACCGTGACGATGCTGGCGCGGATGGCCCGGCCCGAAGCCCGCCCGACCCCCTCGGGGCCCCCGGCGGCGTAGTAGCCCTGGTAGCCGTGGATCGCGATGACCAGCGTCACGAAGGTGGCCGCCTTGAGCAGCGAGAACACCACGTCGGACGGCTGGATGAACGAGTCGAAGTAGTGGTAGTAGGTGCCCGACGACTGTCCGTGCAGCACGTTGACCACCAGCACGCACGACATGTAGCTCAATGCCAGCGTCACCACGTAGAGCGGAACGATCGTGATCATCCCGGCGATCACCCGCGTCGTGACCACGAACGGAATCGACTGGATGCCAAGCGCTTCCAGCGCGTCGATCTCCTCGGAGATCCGCATCGCGCCGATCTCGGCGGTCATGCGGCACCCGGCCTGGGCAGCGAAGCCGATCCCGGCGATCATCGGCGCCATCTCCCGGGTGTTCGCGTAGGCGGAGACGAACCCGGTCAGCGGGCCCATCCCGACCATGTCGAGGGCCCCGTAGCCCTCGATCCCGACCGAACCACCGACCGCCGCGCCCATGAACACCAGCACGCCGATGGTGCCGCCCCCGACGATGAGCGACCCGTTGCCCCAGATCATGTCGACCAACAGCACCCCGGTCTGGTGCCGGTAGCGCTTCAGCGTGTGCGGAATCGCGCCGAGCACCTCGGTGAGGAAGGTGAGCTGGTGGCCCAGGCGCTGGACGAGCGAGTCGCCCCGGCCGGCGACCCACCACGTGGCGCGCGCGGCCGTGGGCAGGCCGAGCGGTAGGTATCGTGACGGCTGACTCATCTGAGCCATCAACCCAGTCTCAGCGGCATGGACATCGAAAGCCCCTGGGTGATGACCAGGTTGAGGCCGAACACCGCGACCACGCCGATGACGACCGAGGCGTTGACCGCGTCGGCCACACCGCGCGCACCGCCCTTGGCCTCCAGGCCCCGCTGGCAGGCCACCAGGATCACGACCACGCCGAACAACCACGTCTTGAGCACCGCGACGCCGACGTCGGCGACGCTGGCGAAGGAAGCGAACGACGCGATATAGCTGCCCGGGGTGCCGGACTGGAAGCCGACATTGATCGCGTAGCCCGCCGCCAGCCCCATGAAGACGATGAACGAACACAGCACCGGCGCCACGAGCACGATCGCCGCCAACCGGGGGGCGACCAACCGGCGCACCGGGTCGACGCCCATGACCCGCAGCGCGTCGACCTCCT
The DNA here is from genome assembly GCF_045809005.2 of Mycobacterium cajalii. Classification (NCBI taxonomy): domain Bacteria; kingdom Bacillati; phylum Actinomycetota; class Actinomycetes; order Mycobacteriales; family Mycobacteriaceae; genus Mycobacterium; species Mycobacterium cajalii. The sequence goes on along the minus strand of NZ_CM141436.1, from coordinate 1,645,650 downwards.
CGCGAATGGTGCGGGCGCCGAGATCGGTGGCCACCGCCGAACCGGCCGCACCGCCCAGCAACAGCGCGGCCACGATGGGCGCGCCCTGCCGGATCACCCCGAGGCCGCCGGCCGCACCCGAGATCGACGAAGCGCCGACCTGCTGGATGAAGTTGCCCACCTGCACCGCCACGATGACGCCGAACGGGACGGACACCAGTAACGCGGGGATCGCCGTGATGCTGATCATGAACCAGGCCTGGTTGATGGTGTCCCGCCACGGGTGGCGCAGCCGGATCGCGTCCACGATCAGGTAGAAGAACGACTGCGCGGCCAGGTCGAAGAAGCGGCCCAGCGTCTGTAACGAGGAATCGAGCTGGTTGCCCCCGGACCGCAGCGGTTTGCCCAATCTGGCGAGGACCTGCTGGCCGATCGACCCGTACGCGTCGGCCCGGCGCTCTTCTCGCGCGTCGGACGTCCTCGCCGCAGCAGCGGAGTTTTCGCCGTTCGTGGTGACGCCCGCGTCGTCGACATCGACGTCGGGTAGGCCGTTGCCTACTGATTGACTCGCGGGTCGAGCCGCCGTCGCGTCATGGACCCCTGCGGTCAACGGCAGGTACCTCCTTAAATCGCTGTCACGGCGTCCCACCCCGGCAGATGTGCGAGCCTGCTAGTCGTGTGTCCAACAGCGGTACCCAGTTGCGTTTTACCAGCGGGCTGAGCGTGTGTCCGGGGAAAGGATTGAGTGTGACGTACGCCACACTGCTGTGGTGCGGCGGCGGCCGTCGCCCGCCGGGTCCGGGCGGGGGGCCGCCCGCCGACGCGACCGCTTCGCAATCAGGACAGTGCGGCGGAACTATCCGTTTGCCCAGTCGCCGCGGAGCGGGACGTCGAACAGTCCGAGGTCCAGCGTCCGGGCGACCCGCGCGACGGCGGCTTGGGCGCGCACACTGTTGCCCACCTCGTCCAGTGGCGGCGAGAACGCGGCAATCGCCAGTTGACCGGGCGCCACGGCAACCAGCCCACCTCCCACACCGCTCTTGGCGGGCAACCCCACGGTGTAGGCCCAGTCGCCCGAACGCGTGTAGATGCCTTCCATCGTCATCGCCGCGAGGACGTACCGGACGTTGCCGTGTGCGACGACCCGCTTGCCGGTGAGCGGATTGACCCCGCCGTTTGCCAGTGTCGCGCCCATGACCGCCAGGTCCACCGTCGTGACCAGCGTCGAACACTGGCGGGTATAGACGTCGCAGGCTTCCATCGGGTCGCAGTAGATGGACCCGCCGTCGCGCAGCAGCCAGGCGATTGCGCGGTTGTGGAAGTTGGTGTCCTGCTCGGAGGCGTTGATCTCGTCGCTGACCGAGATCTGACGGCCCGCGAAATCGCTTTGCACTTGCAGGATCTGACGCCAGCGGTCCTCGGCGTCGGCGGCGTCCACCAGGCTGGCCGTCGCTATCGCGCCGGCGTTGACCAGCGGCGACATCGGCTTGTCGTTGTGCTGTTCCAGTGCCGACACCGAGTTGAAGGCACGGCCGCTGGCGTTGGCGCCGACCCGGTGCAGAACCTCCTGGGGGCCGCGCTGTTCGATCACCAGGGCGAGCGTGAACACCTTGGAGATCGATTCCAGCGCGAATTCGTAGCGTGCGTCGCCCGCGGCGACTACCTGCCCGTCGACGGTCGCCACGCAGACGCCGAGCAGATCCGGGTCCACCTTCGCCAGGACCGGAATGTAACTGGCGTTCGCGCCGCCCCGCTTGGTCTTCTGGCTGTCGTACGCGTCGACAACTGCCTTCTCGATCCGGTCGGCAGACATCGCGATAAGAGTCATCGGCTCAATTCTGTTTGGCGGCAGCATGGCCGGCGGCGGTGGTGACGACGCGGTGGATGAAGCCGAGCTTGTCGACCACGCGCGGCGGCAGCGAGAACGGGTACAGATCGTCGCGGCCCATCGAGTGGTTGACACGGTTCAGGACCCCCGACAACGGTATCCAGTCCCCCACGATGTCGGCAATCGTGGCGTCGGCATAGGACTCTTTTGCGTCGATGTCCGCCTTCAGGTCCCACTTGACCCTGTCGGCCTGCAGCACCAGCCCCGAATCCGAGATCGTGGCAAGGGTTCCCGTGATGTGCAGGTAGTGCGCGAAGGTTTCGGCGAAATCCTCCCAGGGATGCGCGGTCGCGTATTCCGAGATGTAGCCCGACTGCCAGTCGGCCGGGACGACGCCGCTGTAGTGGCGCTGCAGGGCGGCCTCGTAGTCCTCGCGCTCATCGCCGAACAAGGCCCTCGCGTCCTCGGCCAGGGGCGTGTTCTGGACGAGGATCATCTCGTAGTAATGGCCGACCTCGTGACGGAAGTGGCCCAGCATCGTGCGGTAAGGCTCTTTGAAGCGGATGCGCAGTCGCTCCCGGTACAGTTCGAGCGACTCGGCCAGGTCGATGGTGATCACTCCGTCGGCGTGCCCGATCGTCACCGGGCCGCCCGACGATTCGCTCGACAACAGGTCGAACGCCAGCCCGTCGTCGGCCTGGTGGTACGGCCGGACCGGCAGTCCCAGCTCGATCAACTCGAAGATCAACCGCCGCAACGTCTTCAATGTGTCGTCGAGTTCGGCCAGCGCCTTGGCGTCGTCGGCCGCCGGTCCCCGGCGAACGAAACCGTCCGCAAAGCACCGATCCGACCCGGAGTCGCAGGCCGCGAGCCAGTTGCAGCCACGCTTCCAGTGCGCACACCGTGTCCACCGACGGCCGTCGACGACCACCTGGGCCCGCCCCGAGAGGGCCAGCATCCGGCGCGACGGGTAGTGATAGCCGACCGCCGCCCCGCACGTCGGGCAGCCTTGCACCTCGAAACCGACCGCCTGCCCGCACTTTGGGCATCCGAACGCACGCACGGTTCAAAGCTCGGTTGTGCCGTCTGACCGGACAAGGGGCCGGGGCTTCGAGCCCCTCGCGTCGTTGCTCATCTGCTCTCCCAGTCCGTACTCGCCAACCAGCGAGCGTATGCCAGCCGAGGCCCGGCCACGCCAACCGGCCCGGGTCCGGCCCGCCCACAAATCCGCGAAAACATCCATTTTTGTGCGGCGTGGCGAGCGTTGCCGGGTCGCCGGTCTCACTACCCTGAGAGCGACAAACTGCGGGGGGCAACGCGGCCGCAGAAAGGACGCACCCCGTGAACCCCTACAGCACGACCACGAAACGGGCCCTCCCGACGCTGGGCCTGGCCGCATTCGCCGCCCTGTGCGTGAGCGCAGCAATTGCCCAGGCCGACACCGCCAGCATCAACACCGCCAGCGTCAAGTTCCAGCCGACGACGATGAACAACGTCCCCAGTCTGCGCGTCACCGTCACCGACACCAGCGGGAACGGGAACCCCGGCACGTACGGGTCCTGCACTTTCAACGCCACGCCCACGCTGGGGACCATGGACGTCCTCCAGGGCATCGGCACCCCGATGGCGCCGCTCAACCAGACCTTCGAACTGCCCCAGGGTGGTCAGCAGGAGCTGAACTTCGCACCCGAGCTGCCGACGGGCACGCTGTGGAACGTCACCGTCAGTTGCACCGACCCCGTCCAAAGCCAAACCGCGACCGTCTACAACGCACCGATGCCGTTCTGACCACGGCACTTGCGTTGCCCTACAGCGTTGCGCTGCGGTGGGACCGGCCGGCGGCTACGGGCAGTAGGTTCGATTCCGCGGCACTGACGATGCCGGTGGCGTCGGCGGATGAAACGCCCACCGAAGAAAGTTCGGGGTGGACGTCCGACGCAATCTCATCCGGCGTCGCGCCGGTCTTGCGATCGACGCAGATCGCGTGCCCGAGTGCTACCAGGTCGTTGTCGCCGCCCGGCTGCCACACGATGCCAAGCCTGTGCAGCTTTGCGAGATACAGTAAGTGCTGTCGTTGCTGTCGGCAAGAGCGATTGCCGTGCCTGAGGTCAGGGCAGCGCCGACCGTCACAGGGATAGTCAGCGCAACCAGCCCGCGAGGTAGCGACATCGAGCGCCCTTTGCGAACCGATCGGTGGCGGGGTCAATGTATGAGGCCCTCACCGAGGCGGGAATGTCGATGGCCGCGGACGCGTGCGCGACGTCGAACTGAGACAATCGCCTCGTGCCCACCGATCCCCCGCATCGACCACCGGCCGAGCCCAAGCCGCCGCGGGTGCGCGTCACCCCCGAGGACTTGGAGAGGTACGGCGACGAGGATCAGGTGCGCGCGGCGTGGGACGAGGGCCGGCTCCGCGACGACCGACCGCCGCATCACAGCTGACCCACCGGTGCAAGACATAGGCCGCTGAGTTACCGGCGAATCCGGCCGGGGTCAGGCAAAATCCTGGCATCGGTTTCTCACGCGCGACAGTGGCAGGTAGTGACGTCGACGATGACGGCATCGCGGCGGATGCCGGCGAGGGTATGGCGACCGGGCTGACGGATCGGGTCGTGGCGTGGCGGATGCCGCGGTTACCGCTCGAAGAACGCCGTTCGGTCATGGACGCGCTGATGGTGATTCCCTCGGGCGCGGCAATATGGCGATTCGTAGTGCTGATGTTCCTGTCGAGCCTGATCGCGGCCGTCGGACTGCTGCAGAATTCCGTGGCCGTCATCATCGGCGCGATGATGATCGCCCCTTTGATGACACCGATCATGGGAATCGCCGCCTGCCTGGTGATGGGATGGGGACAACGGCTGGTGCAGATGCTGGCGCTGGTGTTGGTTTCTGCGGCGGCGGTAGTCGCGGTGGGATGGGGGTTGTCCACTGTGCTGCCGCCTACGGGAGTCGGGCTGCCCTCCGAGGTTGTCGCGCGCTCCAGCCCCGACATCCGAGACCTTCTTGTTGCCCTGGGGGCCGGCGCCGCCGGAGCGTTCGCCACCGTTCAGAAGAAGGTCTCCGCAGCACTGCCCGGCGTCGCGGTCGCTGTCGCCGTCGTCCCACCACTGGCGGCAGCAGGTGTGCTGCTGGGGCGCGGGCAACCGGAGCTGGCCCGCGGCGCGGCGCTGCTGTTTCTGACGAACCTGGTCGGCATCGTGTTGCTGGCGACCGTGGTCTTTCTGCTGACCGGCCTGGTCAGCGCCGACAGGTTCCGCACCCATCGGCGCCAGATCCTCGTCTCCCTGGCGATGGCCGCCGTGTGCGCGCTCGCGGTCGCATTGATCCTCACCCCACCGTTTATCGCCCTCACCGGCCACGCCCGGGACCTCAAGACCGCGACGAAAACCATCACGCACATGCTCAGCCCGAGCAGCAAACTCAGCCATATCGCCATCTCTGGCAGTAAGGTCCGCGCAGACGTCACCGGGCCGACGGCGCCCCCGCCCATCCAGGACATGGCCGCCGGCCTCAGCCGCGCGCTGGGCCACCCGGTCACGGTGCAGCTGAGTTGGTTACCGGTGCGGGATCCGGAGCACAGTCGGCCGCAGACACCGCCACCGCCGCTGAGCGAGCTGAGCCCGGTGGTCGAGAAGTGGCTGGCCGCACAATCATTGACGCTGCAAGGACTCAGCTATCAGTCCGGGACGCTGGTGGTCTCGACCGCCGGGCCCCGTCCACCCGGGAATTCCGACGACCTGACGACGCTGATCGACGCCCGGTTCAACCACCACCTACCGGTCAGCATGGCCTGGACCCGCGGGGCCGGCGCGTCCACTACCTCCAAAACGGCGCTCGCGACCGCGGAGGCGACCGCCGCGACATGGGTCTCGACCCAGCCGGGCATCACCGTCTTGAGCGTCACCGGGTCCGCCGATGCGGTCACCGTCACCCTGCTCGGCAGCACCAAACCGGACGTCGACACGCTGCGAGCCGAGCTTCAGACTGCGCTGCCGCAGGCCAAGATCACCATCCAATGGGTTTCCGGCGGTCCGTTGGCCGTCGCCACACCCACCTCGGCTCCCCCGGCTCCCAACCCCACGCCGGCAACGGGCCCGACAACACCGCCGCGATGACGACGGGTCGAGGGCGACGGCCCCCACCGCGGGCCGCGCCCCGAAGCCGTTGCCGCTCAGCCAGATCCCGCCTGCATACCGGTTTGGACGACGCGGCGAGCACGCCGCGGTCGCCGTCCTGCACCAGCCAAGGCCCGCTGGGCCGGTCGCCGATCAGGGCCAATAGGGTCGATTCCGCGGCGGTGACCATGCCGGTGACTTCGTCCAACGACAGGCCGCCCGAAGAGAGGGGCGGATGGATGTCCGTGGCGATCTCGTCGGGTGTCTCACCGTGTTTGCGATCGGCGCAGATCGCGTGCCCGAGCGATACCAATTCGCACTTCGGGGGAACCCGCCCTTCACCCCTGTGAAGCTGCCGGGAATCGAACCGGCTTTCTCCAGGCAAACCGCCGCCCGAACTGCGGTTCCATTCGGGACTCGACGGCGTCAAGAGTGAAACCCGAAAGCCCGACCGTGCAGAACTACACCGTTATCGTGGCCTACATGGAGGCATCCGAGCCCGACGCAGGCCCCAATTCGGTCAGCCGCCGTCACCTACTTCGGTTGGCTGGAGGCGTCGGCTTGGCGACCACCGTGGTCGGCTGCGCACGAAATGCCATGGTGAACTCGGGCCCAGACCCTTATGCCGGCGCGAATCCGTCGTCGACTCCTGGTTCGACCGCGCCGTTGCCCGCCAACGCCGGCCTGACGAGCACACCATCAGCCGAGACCATGGCCTCGCCCACATCCGCTTCCGACGCCACTTCGGCAATGCTGCTTTGTCGAGATTCTTGGGGTGCCCGCCCGGCACGCCCCGGTGGGCGGCCTCACACCATCACGCGCATGACGCTCCACCATGAGGCCGTCACACTCGGCGACAACCGCAACGCCCCAGGCCGATTGCGCCAGGATCAGCGGTACCACCAGGGCCAGCTGGGTTGGATCGACATCGCCTACCACGTCGGCGTTGACCGCAACGGCAACATCTACGAACTGCGCACCCCGGAAATCGCGGGTGATACGGCAACGGACTACGACACGACGGGCCACTTCCTGGTCCTCTGCGAAGGAGACTTCGGTCGCGAGGCCGTGTCGGAGGCCCAGCTGCATGGCGCAGCTCTCGCGTTCGCCTGGGCCGCGCAGAATTTCCGCATCGCGACCGACACGTTGGCAGGGCACAGAGACCTGGCCCAGACTTCGTGCCCGGGCGCGAACCTGTATGCCCACCTCTCCTCCGGTGACCTCGAGCGGCGCATCAACGAGCTGCTGGCCGCCGGCCGCGTGGACCTGCAGCGCTTCTGCGGGCCCGACGCCGCCGCGAGGGTCGCGGCCATCGAGGCAGGCAACTGAGCAGCAGTCCGGCCGACGACGGGGTCTGCGGGTCCGGAGCGAAGATTGCAGACAATCGGCCCTGGTTGCGCGTCACGCCCGAGGACTTGGAGAAGTTTCGGCGACGTGGATCAGGTGCGCGCGGCATGGGATGAGGGCCGGCTGCGTGACGGGCAACCGCCGCATCACGGCTGACACGCCACATTTGATCCATTGCTGGGTACAAGTAGGGGTATGACATACCCTCACCAGTTCGGCGTGCCCCAGATCGCGCTGGCCGGGGTGGCGCTGATCGCGGTGGTGATGTTGGTGTCGTCGGTGGTCGGGCGGCGCCGCAAGGTCCGGTCAAATGCGGGTTCGGCGGAATCGGCGCCGCGGGGGGGTCGACTGCGGTTCCGACCAGTACGCGCGGTCACCGGGGTTGTGCTGCTTGTTGTTTCGCTTCTGATGCTCTGGTTCGCCACGCTGGTGCAGACGTATTTGGGCCTGACCGGCGAAGTCAAAGCCGCCCGCGTCGTTGCGACAGAGATCAGCAACGCCAGTCACCGCCTGAGCGTGGATCTCACGCTCTACGACGAGCAGGGCCACGCATCGACCCGCAAGAGCTATGAGGTCGAAGGGGACCTGTGGGTGCTGCAAGCCGACATTGTCGAGCTCCAGCACTGGGTGAATGTCCTGGGTATGCATTCCGGGTACAAGGTGACTCGCCTCTTCGGTGAGCGCCTGGACGGGGTTTCACCGGCACAGCACCAGATCTTGCTCAACGGCGGCGACGGGAGCTTTTTCGCCGACATGCACGGTGGCAAATGGTGGACCAAGCCCTTCGTGCGGTCGGCATACGGCAATGCCGTCATATCGCCGCCCGGCGAGTTCGACGTGTACGTCTCCCAGGACGCGATCAAGGTTCGGGCCGCCACTGGCTAGACGATCAGCGCGCACAGTGCGATGCATACCGCCCGCGCCGTGCGGCCGGGCGGTCAGGAAACAAGGGGGTCAACGGATTCGCGGTGCCGATCACCGAAGCGCCCCGCGGATGCCGTGCCGCCGGCGGATGCACAGGGCGCCGCAGCTCACGGCGGGAAGCGCTACGGTGCGCTTTATGCGTCGCGTGGACTACGTCATTCAATACGTCGAGTCGATCGGGCGGTCGGTGGTGTTTTACCGCGAGGTGCTCGGGCTCCGAGTACGAATCGAAGGCGACGGCTATGTCGAGTTCGAACTGGAAAACACCAAGTTCTCGCTTTTCGCACGTTCGAAGCTGCCGGAGCTCATCGGCCGCGACGGCGGCAACGGGCCCTGCGGTGAAGTCGGATTCCTGGTCGAAGACGTGGACGCGGAAGCGGAGCGGTTGAGAGGGCTCGGTGTCGAGATCCTTCGCGGACCGGCGGATCGGCCATGGCATGAAAGGACGCTGCACATCGCCGACCCGGACGGCAACGTCATCGAATTCGCACAGAAGCTTCGATGATTCCCGACCTGTCGTGCCGGGCACCGACACCCCCGGATGCGGTGAGCCCTGGCAAAAGGATGGGCCCGTGATCCTCGCCGTCGACCTCGGCAAGACGTCCTGCCGGGCCGCTGCGCGCGGCCGCAGGGACGAGGGAGCCGGCGCGCCGGGGCTCGCCACGCCGGGCGGCGTGCGGGCCGCGGAGGCGGCCATCCTGGCCGTGGCCGGCCAGGTGGCAGGCGATTTGGGTCCGGCCGACGAAGCGATCGTGGGCGCCGCCGGGGCGCTGGCGGCGCCGGACGCAGCACGCGTGCTGGGCACTGCGCTGCTGACCTCGCTGCGGGTCGGGCGCATCGCGGTGACCAGCGACGCCGTGCTCGCGCATGCGGGCGCGCTGGGCGGGGAGCCGGGCGTCGTGCTGGTTGCGGGCACCGGCGTCGTGGCGCTCGCCATCGACGCGAACGGCGCGCTGCGCACCGCCGACGGCTGGGGACCCTGGCTTGGCGACGAGGGCGGCGGCGCGTGGATCGGCGCCGCCGGGCTGCGCGCGGCGCTGCGCGCCCACGACGGTCGCGGCCCGTCCACCACGCTGCTCGACGCCGCGCGTGCCCGTTTCGGCGCACCGGAGACCTGGCCAGCGCGGCTCACCGACGCCGCCGCGCTGGCGCGTTTCGCGCCCGACGTCCTCGCCGCCGACGGCGACGTCGCGGCGCTGGCGATCGTCAGCGCCGCCGCCGAGGCGCTCGCCGCGACCGCCCGCGCGGCCGGGCATGGCCCGGTGGCGATGGTCGGCGGACTGGCGGCAGTCCCGGCGCTGCGCAAGCAGCTCGACCTCATCCCGGCCGCCGGCGACGCGCTCGACGGCGCACTGCGGCTGGGGGCGATCCACGAGCCGCACCTGATCCGCGTGAACGCCACCTCTGAAGTTCTTGCCGCGCAAGGGCTCGACGCGCTCGCCACCGAGCAAGCCCGGCCAGGCCTGGACGACCTCGACGCGAGGCCGATCGCCGAAGTCGTCGCGCTTCTCGTTGCCGCCGAGGGCGAGGCGCACGGCGCAGTCGCGGCGGCGGTCCCCCAAATCGCTTCGGCGGCAGAGGGTATCGCTGCGCGGCTCGAGCGCGGCGGACGCCTGGTCTACGCCGGCGCCGGGACACCCGGTCGGCTCGGGGCGCTCGACGCGGCCGAGTGCGGACCGACGTTCGGCACCGACCTTGTGCGCGGCGTGCTCGCCGGCGGCCCCGCGGCGCTGACCGAGGCGCTCGAGGGCGCCGAAGACGCCTTCGAGCCCGCCGATCTCGCCGACCTGACCGCCGCCGACGCGCTCGTCGGGATCACGGCGTCGGGCCGCACGCCATATGTGCTCGGGGCGCTCCATCACGCGCGCGGGGCGGGCGCATTGACCGTCGCGATCGTCAACAACACGGGCAGCGAGGTTCCCGCCGACCTGGTGATCGAGTTGCCGACCGGGCCCGAGGTGCTCGCCGGCTCCACGCGCCTGACCGCGGGCACGGCCCAGAAGGTCGTGCTCAACGCGCTTTCGACGAGCGTGATGATCGCGCTCGGCAAGGCCTATGGACCGTGGATGGTCGACGTGCGCGCGACGAATGCGAAAGTGCGCCGCCGCGCGGTGCGGATCGTCCGCGACGCGGCCGGCGTCGACGAGGCGACCGCGACCGCCGCGCTCGCCGCCGCGGGCGGTCACGCCAAGACCGCGATCGTCGCGCTGCTCACGGGCGTCGACGCGACCGAGGCCGCCACCCGGCTCGACCGCGCGCGGGGACGCGTGCGCGAGGCGCTGGCTGGGAGCTGACGCTTCGATCGGTGCCTTTGGTCCTTCGGCTTGCATCGCTTCGGCCCTGACGATCACGGCCTGTGTGAAAGATGCTGCGGTGGGCGGATAGCCGGTCACGGAACGGACTCACATGTGGCAACCACCACGCGGCGCGGTCTTGGTAGGCGTCGACGGCTCGGCGGCGGCCCTGGGAGCTGTACGGTGGGCGGCCCGCGATGCAGCGCTGCACCGCGTGCCGCTGGTTCTGGTCCATGTCATCGACGCCGCCTTGCCGGAGTGGTTCGAGGTCGCCGCGCTGACCGACTTCGGGCAACGGCAGCAACGCCGGGCGCGCGATTTCGTCGAGTCGGCGATCAAGGTTGCCGAGGAGAGCACCGATGGGCACGGCCCGGTGCACATCGAGAGCAAGGTACTTGCTTCGGCCCCCATCCCGACGCTCGTCGGCCTCTCCGCACAGGCGGCGATGGTCGTGGTCGGCTACCGGCGGCGTGACGCGCTGGCGCGCAGCGTCCTCGGCTCGGTGAGCTCCGCGTTGGTCTACCACGCGCATTGCCCGGTCGCCGTGATCCACGACCGCGAAGCCAGGGGCGCCGCCGTCGCACGGGCGCCGGTGCTGGTGGGCATCGACGGCTCAACGGCATCGGAAGCGGCGACCGCTATCGCTTTTCAGGAGGCCTCCCGACGAGGTGTCGACCTGGTGGCTTTGCACGCGTGGATCGAGCCGTGGGCTTCCGGCTCCGGGCGGTTCCAGAACGCCCACTGGGACGCTCAGCTGTCCGAACAAGAGGCGACGCTCGCCGAACGGCTGGCGGGTTGGCAAGATCGCCACCCCGAGGTGACGATCCGTCGCAGGCTCGAAATCGGTGATCCCGCAAGCTGTCTCATCGACGCGTCCGAACAGGCGCAACTGATCGTGGTCGGCAGCCACGGCTCCGGCCGGCTCAGGGGTGCGTTGCTGGGATCGGTCGGGGCGGCGGTGGTCAGCAGCGCCAAGATCCCGGTGATCGTGGCGCGTCGTTGGTAGCACCTCAAGCGGTCGGCGCTTGACTAGACCAGGCTAAGTCCAAGCTCCTACCATCGACCGGCTCCTCGTTGCCCAGGCCGATCGTGCCGGCTTGCGACTGCTCACCGCCGACCGGGTGCTGATCGGACTGAAGAAGGAGTTCATTCTCGACGCCACGAAGTGACAATCGAACCCGTTCCAAAATTGTCGTATGGATATGCCCAAGGCGTCGATGACATCGACACTCGGCCAGGTCCGCCTGGTGGAGGAGAGCCAGAAAGGCCTGAGATGTTATCCGCGGGCGAACGGATTGCTCAGCCGTACTCCTTCGATGACCTGGCCCTCGTTGAGGTCCTCGGTCCACAAAGTGTCGCAACGCAATTCGGCGGCACTTCGGACGATCATGGCGTCCCAGAAGGAAAGCTGGTAGCGACTGGACAACATCGCCGCAGCGATCACGTCATCGGGTAGCGGCGAATGGACCCGCCATCGCATCAGGCTTTTCAGCATGTCGACCGCGACTTCGGTATCGATCGTCTTTGCGACCTTGCGTGTCGCATTGACGTAAAACTCCTGCAGAACCTGAACGCTGACTGCCCCGCGGCGCTCTCGCCACAGCCGGTCGACCAGCGCGGTGGCCCCGTCGTGCCGTTCACCGGCCGCCGCATCGTATGCGTAGAGCAAGATGTTGGTGTCGACGAACTCCATGGTCAGCGTTCGTGAACCTCTCCACGGGACCAGGTGATCGGCCCGACCTGCAGGCCGAGCCCTCCGTTCATGCGGCGACGCTCGAGTTCGGCCACTTCGTCGTAGTCGCGCACGTCGCCGACGAGTTGCTCGAGCAGCCGGGCAACCAGACTCGACACGGACATATCACGCTGCGCGGCCAGCACCTTCGCGCGGCGTACCAATTCCTCGGGCATCGACAACGTGATGTTCTTGGTCGCCACAGTGATCCAGTGTAGCACTGATTCACAGGCGGCCTCGCCGCAGTAACCGCAGGTAGTGGCGATTGGGCCAAGGGATGCGCCTGGACGCCGGGAGATATGTCGGAATTGGTAGCCCGCGTCGGCGAACATCACGAACGAATCACGGTCACGGTGCACGGACGTCTGATGGCGGTACTTCTCGCGGTCGATGACCTGGAGTCACTCGAGGAAACGATCGCAGTGCTGTCCGACCCGGCAGCGCTCCGCGCCCTTGGCGAAGCTGACGCCCAGCCGGCCCGCGGGAGGGCGTAGTCGGCGTTTTCAGCCGCGCGGATGCCTACCGTGCCAGATGAACAGCGGCACCGTTGATCAGTGGTGGAGCTGCCGGGAATCGAACCCGGGTCCTACGGCATTCCCTCAAGGCTTCTCCGTGCGCAGTTCGCTATGCCTCTACTCGGATCTCCCGGTCACGCGAACCAGCCAGGATGACGATCCCAGTCGCTGTGAGTGTCCCGTTGAGTCCCGCGACCGGACTCAACGGTGGATCCCTCTAGCTGACGCCAGGCTCCGGGTCGAGGGCTTTCCCGGTCTGACGGACTAGCTGTCGCTTAGGCAGCGAGAGCGTAGTCGCGCTGTGTTGAAACGGCGCTTATCTGTTTGCAACGACGCTTACGGTGGTCTCTTGCCTGCACCGGCACGCTTCCCTTGATTCGATGCGCGAAGTCGAAACCGTTCAGCCCCTCGTCTTCGAACATCCCCGCCGAATTCCGGCAGGACAATCAATGATACGCCCTTACCAACCGGCGACGGTGAACCTTTGTTCCCGACGCCCGCCGGTCCTAGATCACGAAGTTCAGGTTCTCGACGATGCGCTGCGCGACGTCGCTGTCACCACCGAGTTCGACGTCCTGCGCGCGGCTCGGGCACATCGGCCGCCCCCCGGCGAGCCTGGTGAACTGCAGCCCGTCCATCCGGATCGTCGCGGTCGGCTCCTGCCCGCCGAAATCGTCGACCACCTGCGCGCGGCCGTCGACGCTGACGCGGATGCTGCGGGCCAGCGGCCCGGTCAGCTCGAACAGGACGCGGGAGCCCTCGGGGGCCTTGGCGAGCTTGCCGACGACGAATCCCATGGTGCCAGCGATCTCGTCCAGGGACAGCTGTGACGCCGGCCCGTCGAGTTCGGCGTCGGACGAGGGCCGCTGCAGCGCGGCGCGGATGTCCTGCTCGTGCATCCAGCAGTCGAAGACCCGGATCCGCATGAACCGCCCGTAGCTGTCCATGCCCGCCGGCGTCGGGGTGACCGCGTTCCACTCCTCGTCGGACATGCCGGCCAGCACCGTGCGGCGGCTGCCGGTGATCTCCCGGAACCGGGCCAGCACGTCGGCGCCGCGTTCCCCGCTGAGGTGGCGCACCCAGCACTCGTTCATCGCCCCGATGTCGTTGCGGACGTGCTCGAGCGCCTTGACGTCGCAGTCGGGCTCGGGCGAGGCGATGCCGGAGAGGAACGACTCGGTGCCGATCATGTGCGCCACCAGCGCCTGCACGTCCCAGCCGGGCAGCGGGCTCACCGCCTGCCACTGCGTGTCGGGCAGCCCGTCGAGGAGCGCCCCAAGGTCGTCCCACACCGCGAAGAGCCCGGCGAGGACCTCAGACTTGTCGAGTTTGGTCACGGGTCGGTCGGCCATCCTCGGATCGTAAGCCGCTCAGCTTCCGGCCAAGCCGCCGACCCTCGCGGTCACGTCGCGGCGATCATCGCCACGGAACCCATGGCCAACACCATGCCGAGGCCCTGCCACCGCGTCACGCGCTCGCGCAGCACCAGCATCGCCAGCACGACCGTCGCCGCCGGATACAGCGAGATCAACATGCTGGCCAACGACAGCAGCCACGACCGCAGCGCCTCGAGCATGGTGACGTTGGCGAGGATGTCCAGCAGGGCCACCGCCCCCGCCAGCAGCAACGGCTTCCCACGCGGCGGCCGCAACTTCTTGCTCGTCGCGGCGAGCAGCAACACCACCACGGTCGCCGACAGGCGGGCGATGAACAGCGGCCAGAACCGGCATTCGTGGGGCGCCTGATGGAGGAACACCAGGTCCAACCCGAACGCCACGCCGGCCACCACCGTCAGCCACGCCACCTTCGGCGTGAACCGGTACGGCGTGACGCCCTCGACGGAGCCCTCGCGGCTGACGAGCATCACCGCGACCATCGCCAGCACGACACCCACGGAGGCGGTCTGCCCGGGGCGCTCCCCCCACACCACGCCGACCGCCACGGGCACCGCCGCGTTGAGCACCGCCGCCACGGGCGAGACCACCGAGATGGGACCCGATCCCAGCGCCGCGAAGAACGCCCACATTCCCAGCGCCTGGCTCAGCCCGTAGAGGACGCCCCAGAAGACCGCGCCGAAGCGGATCGGCCCACCCGCGCTGGCTGCCAGCACGCCCAGCAGCACAACCTCGATCGGGTAGGCGACCAGCATCACCCGCAGCGCCGCGACGCGGCGTGCGGCTACCCCGCCCACGAAATCGCTCACGCCGTAGGACACGGCCGAAAGCTGGGCGTACGCGGCGCCGATCAGCTCAACCCCTTGGCCCGGCGGCCCAGTTCGCGGACCACTTCGCGGTGGGCGTCACGGCGAGCCATGTCCTGGCGCTTGTCGTACGCCCGCTTGCCGCGCGCCAGTGCGAGTTCGACCTTGACCTTGCCCTCGGAGAAATACAATGACAACGGCACCAGCGCGAGATTACCATCGCGAATCTTGCCGATCAGGGTGTCGATCTGCCGACGGTGCAACAGCAACTTTCGTTTGCGGCGGGGCTCATGGTTGGTCCAGCTGCCGTGCTGGTACTCCGGGATGTGCACGTTGTGTAGCCAGACTTCGCCGTCCTCGACGAGCGCGAAGGCGTCGGCCAGCGAGGCGTGGCCCTCGCGCAGGCTCTTGACCTCTGTACCCTGCAGCGCGACCCCGGCCTCGAACAATTCGACAATCGAATAGTTATGCCGCGCTTTGCGATTGGTCGCGACGATTCGTTTGCCACCGCGCTTGTCGCCCGTCACGTTGGCCCGACCGGAGTTGTTGGCCACAGCTACTCCCGCACGTAGAGCCGCAAAGTCACGTACGCCGTCAGGCCGGACATCGACACGCCGAGCAAAAACAGCCACGGCGCGATGTAGAGGATGTCGGCGTAGTCCACCCGGGCGATCAAGTTTGCTTGGTAGAACTGGTTGAGGGCACTGTCCAGGAACCACGCGCGCACCAGGATCAGGCCGGCGATTGCTATCGCGACCCCGACGGTGGCGGCGAACATCGCCTCGACCAGGAACGGCAGCTGGGTGTACCAGCGGCTGGCCCCGACCAGCCGCATGATCCCGATCTCGGTGCGCCGCGTGTACGCAGCGACCTGGACCATGTTGGCGATCAACAGGACGGCCCCGACCGCCTGGACCAGCGCGATGGCGAAGGCGGCATTGCTCAGGCCGTCCAGGACCGCGAACAGCCGGTCGATCAGATCCTTCTGGTTGAGCACCGACAGCACCCCGGGCTGGCCCTGCATGGCCATGTCGAAGTCCTTGTGCTGCTCGGGGTTGTTCAGCTTGACGATGAACGACGCCGGGAACGAGTCCTTGCCGGCGACCTCCTTGTATTGCGGGAACTTCCGGATGGCGTCCTCGTAGGCGTCCTTGCGGTTGAGGAACCGCACCGACTTGACGTCGTTGCGCGCCTCGATGCGCTCCCGCAGCGCCTTGCAGGGGTCGGCGTCGCAGGCCGGGTCGTTGGCGGAGACGTCCTCGGTGAGGAAGACCTGGGTCTCGACGCGGTCGAGGTAGATGGCCCGGGAGTTGTCGGCCAACCGGACCACCAGCAGACCGCCGCCGAACAGGCCGATCGAGATCGCCGTCGTCAGGATCATCGCAACGGTCATGGTGATGTTGCGACGAAGACCGGTCAGGACCTCGTTGAGCAGGAAGCCGAAGCGCACTTAGCGATCCATCCCGTAGACGCCGCGCTGTTCGTCGCGAACCAGCCTGCCCAACGACAACTCGACGACCCGCTGCCGCATCGAGTCGACGATGTGGTGGTCGTGAGTGGCCATCAGCACCGTGGTGCCGGTCCGGTTGATCCGCTCGAGCAGATCCATGATGTCGTTGCTGGTGTCGGGGTCGAGGTTGCCGGTGGGCTCGTCGGCCAGCAGCAGCAGGGGCCGGTTGACGAACGCGCGGGCGATCGCGACGCGTTGCTGCTCGCCGCCCGACAGCTCGTGCGGCAGCCGGTTGGCTTTGCCGGACAGGCCGACCGTCTCGAGCACCTCGGGCACCACCCGGTTGATGGCGTCGGTGCGTTTGCCGATGACCTCCAGGGCGAAGGCCACGTTGTCGTACACCGTCTTCTGCTGCAGCAGGCGGAAGTCCTGGAACACGCAGCCGATCACCTGGCGCAGCTTGGGTATGTGGCGGCCGGGGAGCTTGTTGACGTGGAACTTCGACACCCGCACGTCACCGGCGCTCGGTGACTCCGCGCCCAACAGCAGGCGCATGAACGTCGACTTGCCCGAACCCGACGGTCCGATCAGAAAGACGAATTCACCCTTGTCGATCTTGACGTTCACGTCCTCCAGCGCCGGCCGCGCCGACGCTTTGTACTTCTTGCTGACATGGTCCAGGGTGATCATCACGGCACGCCAGTGTAGCCGCGGCTTTCGCCGGTGGGCGAAGTCAACTGGCCGGTGGTGCCGGAGTGGGCGCCGGGCCGGGGCCCGGCACCGGCGGTGGTGTGGTCGGGGTGGTGCTGGGCGGGCAGAAGGGCGGCGGGAGCAGGCACGGCAGCTGCGGCGGCACGAACGGCGGCGGCGCGGTGGTCGTGGTCGTGACGGGCGGCGGCTCGGTCGTGGTCGTCGGGACCGGCGGCACGGTCGTGGTCGGGGTGTACCTGACGGTGGGGGGCGGCTGCACCCGGGTCCGCGGCACCCAGGTGTAGTTCGGGTCGGGCACGAAGCCCGGCGGCACCACCGCCGGGGCCGGCGGTTTGGGGGGCGGCTGCGGGTGGTAGGTGTCGTAGACCCACCACACCGCCAGGAACGCCACGATCAGCACCAGCGTCGACGTGCGGATCCGGCCGCCGAACAGATAACCCGGCCAGCGTCGTTCCTGCTCCGCGCCGTGCTTCTCGAGGACGTTGAGGGTGACTTTCATCGGCGCTGCACCGCATCCGTGGTCGTGTCACCGGCGTCGGTGGACGTGTCGCCGGCGGCCTCCGCTTTGTCGCGGGCGGCCTTGGCGGCCGGTGCCGCGGGGTCGTCCTCGACCAGGCCCACCGTCGCGTCGGCCGCGGTGACGATGCCGACGCGGGCCAGCGCCCGGATGACCAGCACCCGCAACTGCCGGCCCACCTCGAACTGCTTGCCGGGCAGCGTGCGGGCCACCATGCGCAGGGTGACGGTGTCGACCTGAATGCTTTCCACCCCCATCACGGTGGGCGCGTCCAGCAGCAGATCCTTGAGCACCGGGTTGTCCATCGCGCGTTCGCATTCCTGGTGCAGCACGTCGTTGACCCGGTTGAGGTCGGCGTTGATGGACACCGGAATGTCCACCACCGCGCGCGCCCAGTCCTTGGACAGGTTGACCACCTTGACGATCTGGCCGTTGGGGATGGTCAACACCTCACCGTCGGCCGAGCGCAGTCGGGTCACCCGCAGGGTCACGTTCTCGACCGTGCCGCTGGCCTCCGTCGAGGCCACCACGGTCAGGGTGACCAGGTCGCCGAAGCCGTACTGCTTCTCGACGATGATGAAGAAGCCGCTCAGCAGGTCCCTGACCAGCTGCTGGGCGCCGAAGCCCAGCGCGGCGCCCACCACGGTGGCCGGCGCGATCAGGCCACCCACTGAGAACCGCAGCACGTCGGCGATCTGCAGCATCACCCAGACGCCGATGATGACGATCGACACCCACGAGATCACCGAGGCCACGGCCTGCCGGTGCTTGGTGGCCTCCGAGCGCACCAGCGCGTCGCTCTCGGCGAACCCGATGTCCAGCTGCCGGGTCACCTGTTGGGCCACCCAGTTGACGAAGCGGGCCGCCAGCACCGCCGCGATCAGCACCATGACGACCCGCAGGCCACGGGTGATGATCCATTCGCCGATCTCGCCGCGCCAGAAGTCGTGCCAGCGCTGGGTGGCGGAGGCCGCCGACACCCGGGCCGCGGCGAGGACGGTGGGGTTAGTCGTCATCTCTTCGGTTGCGCCACCGAATCCCCGCTTCCAGGAACCCGTCGATGTCTCCGTCCAGGACCGCCGCGGGATTGCCCACCTCGTACTCGGTGCGCAGATCCTTGACCATCTGATACGGGTGGAGCACATAGGAGCGCATCTGGTTACCCCAGGAGCTGCCGCCCTCGCCTTTCAGGGCGTCCATCTCGGCGCGCTCCTCGGAGCGCTTGCGCTCCAGCAGCTTCGCCTGCAGCACCCGCATCGCCGACACCTTGTTCTGCAGCTGGGACTTCTCGTTCTGGCACGTCACGACGATCCCCGTGGGAATGTGGGTCAAACGCACCGCCGAGTCGGTGGTGTTCACCGACTGCCCGCCGGGCCCGCTGGAACGGTAGACGTCCACGCGGACATCGCCCTCGGGGATGTCGATGTGGTCGGTGGTGTCCACGACGGGGAGCACCTCGACCTCGGCGAACGACGTCTGGCGCCGGCTCTGGTTGTCGAACGGGCTGATCCGGACCAGCCGATGGGTGCCCTGCTCCACCGACAACGTGCCGTAGGCGAACGGCGCGTGCACGGCGAAGGTGGCGCTTTTGATGCCCGCCTCCTCGGCGTAGGAGATGTCGAACACCTCGACCGGGTACTTGTGCTGCTCGGCCCACCGGATGTACATGCGCATCAGCATCTCGGCCCAGTCGGCGGCGTCGACCCCACCCGCGCCGGAGCGGATGGTGACCAGCGCCTCCCGCTCGTCGTACTCGCCGGACAACAGGGTGCGCACCTCGGTGGCTTCGATGTCGGCGCGCAGCGCCGCGAGCTCGGCGTCGGCCTCGGCCAGCGTGTCGGCCCCGGCCCCGCCTTCCTCCTCGGCCGCCAGCTCGTAGAGCACGGGCAAATCGTCGAGGCGCCGCCGCAACTCCTCGATGCGGCGCAGCTCGCCCTGGGCGTGCGAGAGCTCGCTGGTCACCCGCTGGGCCCGGGTCTGGTCGTCCCACAGCTGCGGGTCGGACGCCTCGTGCTCGAGCTTCTCGATGCGGGTGCGCAGACCATCCACATCGAGCACCCGCTCCACCGTGGTCAGGGTGGAGTCGAGGGCGGCGATGTCGGCTTGACGGTCGGGTTCCACAGCCGACCACGTTACCGGCGCAGTGGCCCGCGGCGAATGCTCAGGTCGCCGTCCGCGAGCTGACGTTTAGCATCGAGGTACCGCTCCGTTGCACCCTCCGACCGCGCAAAGGCTTGAGCATGCGTACGCCCCACCCGTATCACATAGCCATCGTCGGCTCCGGACCGTCGGGATTCTTCGCCGCGGCCTCCCTGCTCAAGGCGGCCGACGCGTCGGAGGATTTCGACATCTACGTCGACATGCTGGAGATGCTGCCGACCCCGTGGGGACTGGTCCGGTCGGGGGTGGCGCCCGATCACCCGAAGATCAAGTCGATCAGCAAGCAATTCGAGAAGACCGCCGAAGACCCGCGCTTCCGGTTCTTCGGCAACGTGATGGTGGGCGAACACGTCTCGGCGGGCGAGCTCGCCGAGCGCTACGACGCCGTCGTCTACGCCGTCGGGGCCCAGTCGGACCGGGCGCTGCACATTCCCGGCGAAGACCTGCAGGGCAGCGTCGCCGCCGTCGACTTCGTGGGCTGGTACAACGCCCATCCCAACTTCGCGCGGATGACGCCCGACCTGTCGGGCGCACGGGCCGTCGTCATCGGCAACGGCAACGTCGCACTCGACGTCGCCCGCATCCTGATCACCGACCCGGAAGTGCTGGCGCGCACCGACATCGCCGACCACGCGCTGGAGACGCTGCGGCCCTGCGGTGTGCAGGAAGTCGTCCTGGTGGGCCGGCGCGGCCCCCTGCAGGCCGCGTTCACCACGCTGGAGCTGCGCGAGCTCGCCGACCTCGAGGGGGTGGACGTGATCGTCGACCCCGCCCAGCTGGAAGGCATCACCGACGAGGACGCGGCCGCGGCGGGCAAGACCGCCAAGCAGAACATCAAGGTGCTGCGCGACTATGCCGTCCGCGAACCCCGTCCGGGGCACCGGCGCATGGTGTTCCGGTTCCTGACCTCGCCGATCGAGATCAAGGGCGACGGCAAGGTGGAAAGCATCGTGCTCGGCCGCAACGAACTGGTCACCGACGCCGGCGGGCGGGTGACGGCGCAGGACACCGGTGAGCGCGAGGAGCTGCCGGCCCAGTTGGTGGTGCGGTCGGTCGGCTACCGCGGTGTGCCGATCCCGGGGCTGCCGTTCGACGAGCGGACCGGGACCATCCCCCACACCGACGGCCGGATAGCGGGCAGCCGCAACGAATACGTCGTCGGTTGGATCAAGCGGGGGCCGAGCGGTGTCATCGGCACCAACAAAAAGGACTCCCAGGACACCGTCGACACCCTGATCGCCGACCTGACCGGCGTCGGCTCGGACGTGCCGGCCGGGCGCGGAGCCGCCCGTGCCGACGAACTGGCCGAGTGGCTGGCCTCGCGCCAGCCCAAGCTGGTCACCGCCGACCACTGGCAACTCATCGACCGCTACGAGCGCGCCGCCGGCGAGGCGCAGGGACGGCCCCGCGTCAAACTGCCCGACCTGGCGGAGCTGCTGCGCATCGGCCACGGTTAGTCAGCCCCCTGTCCCTGTCGGTGACGCCTCGTAGGCGTGAAAATGGGTTCGGGTCGCCTGTCGACGCCGACGCTTCCTTGGGCTGTGGAGCCCGTTAGTCAGCCTGGTGCCGGGGCCCGACCTGGAAGGGTCACGCACTGTTGCTTCGAGCACGCCGGTCAGAATTTCGGTTCCCTTGACCGAGGCCCCCAGGCGGCCCACCCGATGGATTGGTACGGATTCGGATGGAGGGCAAGCGAAATGGTCAGTGGACGGAAACGTAGGCCGGCGCCGGTCGATAGGGCGGCGCCGGAGGTAATTCCTGACGCCGAGTATGAGTTGGTTATCGAGCGGGTCGCCGCGGTCGATGTGGCCAAGGCGACCGGGAAGGTGTGCGTGCGATTGCCCGGCAAGTCTGGGCGCCGGTTTAGCCGGGTGTGGGACGTTCCCGCGCGTACCGGGGCCATTACCGAGCTGGGTGAGCAGTTGGTTGACCTCGGGGTGGAGAAGATCACCGTGGAGTCGACCTCGGATTATTGGCGGATCTGGTATTACCTGCTGGAGGCTGCGGGCCTGTCGGTGCAGCTGGTCAATGCCCGGGATGTGAAGAATGTGCCGGGCCGGCCGAAGACGGACAAACTCGACGCTGTCTGGTTGGCCAAGTTGACCGAGAAGGGCCTGCTGCGGCCGTCGTTTGTGCCCCCGGCCAAGATCCGGCGGTTGCGCGACTACACCCGGCTGCGCGAGGATCTGACCCGCGAACGCAGCCGTTACTGGCAGCGGCTGGAAAAGTTGCTCGAGGATGCGTTGATCAAGGTGTCGGTCGTGGCGTCGCGGCTTGACACGATGTCGACGCGGGACATGATCGAGGCGCTCATCGCCGGGGAACGCGATGCGCGGCGGTTGGCCGAGCTGGCTCGCGGGCGGATGAGGGCCAAGCGCTCGGAACTGATGACCGCACTCGACGGGCGCTTTGATGACCATCACGCCGAGCTGGCCCGGATGCTGTTGGCCCAGATCGATGCGCTCAGCACCCAGATCAACACCCTCACCGGCCGGATCGAGGACCTGATCGCCGAGTTGCCCGAGACCGCCCCGGTCGATCACGGTGGCGGCGACGACACCACCGCACCCAACCCAGGTGACCGATCCGATACCGGGCCGCTGCCAGATCGAGGTGCAGCCGGATTCACCGGCGGCACGCCGACTCGGGTGGATCCCGCCGTTGAGGCCGAGTGCGAGCGCCTGAGTGTCCTCGAGCGTCTCGACGAGATCACCGGCGTCGGTGAACACAACGCGCAAGTGATCATCGCCGAGATCGGGCTGGACATGACCCGTTTTCCCACCCCGGGCCATCTCGTGGCGTGGGCGAAGCTGTGCCCGCGCACCATCCAATCCGGGCCCGTCACCCGGGGCGGCCGCACCGGCAAGGGCAACCCGTACCTCAAGGGCGCGCTCGGGCAAGCCGCTGCCGCGGCCGCCCGCACCGACACCTTCCTCGGCCAGCGCTACCGCCGCATCGTCAAACGCCGCGGCAAGCTCAAAGCCCTGGTCGCGGTCGCCCGCTCCATCCTGGTCATCGTCTGGCATCTGCTGGCCGACCCGCTCGCGCGTTTTCATGACCTCGGGCCCGACTACCACACACTGCGCATCAACGTCGAACGCCGCATGCGTAACCACATCGCCCAACTCACCGCCCTCGGCTATCGGGTCACCCTCGAACCCGCCGCCTGAACCCCTAACCACGCACCACCCAAACGTAATCCGGCTCCGCAAGCTCCGCCGGAAGCTGTCGCGCGTCTGGTCACCTTGGATCATTTACCGGTCAGACGAGCGGCGCCGTCCACCGCAGCGTTGTTCCACCGGTGGCGGTGGTCTCGACGGTGAGCTCGCCGCCGACCTGCTCCGCCCGCCGCCGCAGGCGTGCCAGACTCCGGCGGCTGCTGGCTTCCGTTGTGCCGCAACCGTCGTCGCTCACCTCGATGCACAGATCGTCGCCGACCACGACCCGGATCGTCACCGCGGCGACCCGGGCATGGCGCACCGCGTTGACGAGCGCTTCGCAGACCACCGCCTCGGCGTGTTCGGCCAGGGCGCCCTCGAGCACCGACAACGGCCCGACGCACTGCACGCTGGTGCGCAGGTCGCCGGCGAGCCGGGCGACCGCCTCGTCGATCCGTTCGCGCAGCGAGGCGCCCTGCGGCGCCCCGTGCAGGCCGTAGATGGTCGTCTGGATCTTCTGGATGACACCCTGCAGGTCGTCCACGGCGTCGGCGAGCCGCCGCTGCACTTCGGGCACGCGCGCGAGCGGGGCCGCGGCCTGCAACGTCAGCCCGACGGCGAAGAGCCGCTGTATCACGTGGTCGTGCAGGTCGCGCGCGATGCGGTCCCGCTCGGTGACCACGTCGAGTTCGCGCATCCGGCGCTGCGAGGTGGCCAGCTGCCAGGCCAGCGCCGCCTGGTCGGCGAACGCGGCCATCATCTCCACCTGTTCGTCGGTGAACGAGCCCACCGCGCCGCCATGCAGCATGACCACGACGCCGGCGACGGTGCCGGTGGCCCGCAGCGGCAACACCAGGGCGGGCCCCAGGTCCGCACCGTCCAGGTCGAAGTGTTCGACCTGTAACGGAGCACCGTCGGCCAGCACGTCGGCGAGCGGTGTACGCACCACCGCAAGGGTTCGCCCGATCGCCGAAGGCGTTACGTTGCCTCCGGTTTCGATCACCAGCAGCTCGTGGGCGCCGGCGATCGGCATCCCCTCGTCGACGGGGACCGCCACGACGACACCGTCGGCCGCGGTCAGCGTCAGCGCCTCTTCTGCGACGAGCCGGAACACCGTCGCGGGCTCCGTACCGGACAGCAGTTCCGTTGCGATGTCGCGCGTGGCCTCGATCCAGGACTGGCGCGCCCTGGCCTGCTCGTAGAGCCGGGCATTCGCCACGGCGATACCGGCGGCTGCGGCCAGTGCCTGGACCAGCACCTCGTCGTCGTCGCTGAACGGCTGCCCGCTGAGCTTGTCGGCCAGGTAGAGAGTCCCGAACGATTCGTCGCGCACCCGGATCGGCACCCCCAGGAAGGTCCGCATCGGCGGATGATGCGGCGGAAACCCCACCGCGGCAGGGTGATCCGCGATGTTGTCCAGCCGCAGCGGTGCGGGTTCGCCGATCAGCAGGCCGACGATCCCCTTGCCCTCGGGGACGTGGCCGATGCGCCGCACCGTCTCCTCGTCGATGCCCTCGTGAACGAATTGCGATACCCGGCGATTCCGGTCGTGCACCTCCAGGGCGCCGTAGCGCGCGTCCACCAGATCGGTCGCCGAGTGCACGATCGAGCGCAGGGTGTCATCCAGCTCCAGCCCGGCGGTGACCACCAGCATCGCCTCCACCAGCCCGTCGAGGCGGTCGCGCCCCTCGACCATCTGCTCGACGCGGTCCTGCACCTCGGCCAGGAGCTCGCGCAGCCGGAGTTGGGGCAACGTGTGGCGCAGCCGGCGCACGGCGGCGCCATCCCCGTCGGGAACCGTTTCCGTCCCGGCCTGTGCGGGAGTCATCGCGCCGCCCTACAGGTTTCCGAAACGCAAAGCGAGAACGGAGTGTTTGGCATTGGGGGTGCCGCACAACTGGCGGCAGGCGCGCGAGTCGGTGACGAACAATTGGTCGGGCTCCTCGGCGGCGGCCAGATATTTGTCGACGGTTCCGCGCACGACGCCGGACTCGACCGGCACGTCGGGGTACAGGTGCTCCCACGGGGCGATCCGCCGGCGCAGTTCCGCCTGCGCCAGCCGTCTCCCGTCGGTGTTGTCGGGGCCGGCCGTCGCAGACACCGAGATCGCGCACAGCGGCGCCCGCCGCAGCCGGGCCTCGTCGAAGGCGAAGCGCAACAGCGCGGCATTGTCCGCTTCCACGACGACCCGGCTGACCTGCCGGTGCGCCGGCCGGCCCGGCGCCCGCCGGATGACCGCCACCGGACACAGGGCCGAGGCGGCCACGGCCGCGGCCAGCGAACCGACGCCGTGGTGGGCGTGGTTGAGTCCGAGCGCCCCCACACAGATCATCGCGGCCGCCCTGGACTCTTCCATCAGCGCGACTAGCGGCTTGCCCGTGAGGATTTCGGTTTCGATCTTCACCGGCTTGCCGGTCGCCTCGACCGCGCGCTGAGCGTCGCGTAGGGCCGACCGCGCGGCGGCATGCCCGCCCGTCTCGACTTCCGCGCCCACCGGGTCCGACGGCTCGATGACGTAGACCAGCCGCAGCGGTATGTCCCGGCCGACCGCCTCGTCGACCGCCCACCGGGCCGCATCGGTGGCCGCCTTGGACCCGTCCACGCCGACGACGACGGTCGCAGCTGAATGAAGCATGTGCTCTCCCCGGCTCGTTCCCTCCGCACGCTAGCTGCGGCAATCCGGGGAGGCGCAGAGGCATTGGATGCACAAACGGGTGTCATTGGTCCCTATTCGCCGTATCGCAACAGGTTGCCAAGGCGGCCCGACGCCAATTTGGATGGGTTGTGGCGTTCCTCGGGGGCGTCAGGCACCGCTGTATCCGTGGCCCGTGACAAGTACGCGAGGAAACATTGGATGGCACTACACGGCCGAGTACCTGCGGATGGCCACCGACGACGTCGCCGGCCAGCTGCGCGATCCTGGCGGTGGAGAACTACGCCGTGGCGACTTCACAGATCGCTCAGACGACGTTGCGCTCGCTGTTGGGCCGCGCCGACCTGGACACGCTGCTGGCGCACCGGGAGGAGCTCAACAGCGACCTGCGCACGATCATCGAGAAGCAGACCGAACCGTGGGGCGTGCAGGTGCGGGTGGTCGAGATCAAGGACGTCGAGATCCCGGAGTCGATGCAGCGGGCGATGGCCCGGGAAGCCGAGGCCGAACGCGAACGTCGCGCAAAGGTCATCAACGCGCGCGGCGAGTTGCAGGCATCCGAACAATTGCGGGCGGCGGCCGAGACGCTCTCGAAGAACCCCGCGTCGCTGCAATTGCGCTACCTGCAAACGCTGCTCGAATTGGGCGCAGATCAGAATTCGACCGTCGTCTCCCCGCTGCCCGTGGACATCATCACGCCATTTCTGCGGCACCCGGAGCTGCTGGAAAGTATCGCCGCGTTCGGGAAGGACAACGTCGCACACCGGAGCTGAGAGGTGCGGGTGGTGTGGCTCTTCTGCCAATATTCAGATTTCACTCAATCACCGCAAGAAATTAATATAAATCGCATGCACCGCCCATGCCGTCTTGCCATTTTTATGGCGGTCCCGAGTGAAGGTCACCGCGAATGCCCTGCGCGCATGCCCCACCAGCGGGCTGATTGGTGCCCGCCCCGCGTCGTCTGACGGCATTCCCGCCCACGCGCCCCGCAGGCCTGAGATCCTCTGACTCACAGACTCTTTGGTTGTTCGCCCCCTCCGCAGCCGCTCCTCCCCCTCAGTTAAGGAGATATGACGCATGGACTACCTCTTCTTCCCTCCGGAGATCAATTCCACCCGGATGTATTCCGGTCCCGGCGCCGGCTCGCTGCTGGCCGCCGCGGGAAGTTGGGACGCGGTGTCCGCCGAATTGAGCACCACCGCCGAGGGCTACGAGTCGGCGGTTTCGGGCCTGGACCTGCATTGGCGCGGCCTGGCCAGCGAGGCGATGGCGGCCACCGCCGCCCGGTACATGAATTGGCTGCAGTCGACAGCCGAGCAGGCCAAGCAGACTGCCATGGCCGCCAGGACGGCGGCGGCCGCATACGAACATGCGTATGCGATGACGGTGCCCCCGCCGGCCGTCGCGGCCAACCGCACCCGGCTGTCCCACCTGGTGGCGACCAACATCTTGGGCCAGAACACCGCGGCGATCGCGCAGACCGATGCGCAGTACGCCGAGTATTGGGCCCAGGACGCCACCGCGATGTCCGGCTATGACACCGCCGCGAAGGCGGCGACGACGCAGTTGTCGTCGTTCTCCTCGCCGCACAACGGCACCGACCAATCCGGGCTGAGCGCTCAGAACGCGGCCGTCAACAACGCCGCCAACGGCGCCGCCGCGTCGAACCCGGTGGCGCAGGCGCTGTCGGGGTTTTCCAACGCGGCGACCTCGATCCTGCCCGCCGGCTCACCGAGCATTCTCAGAGACCTGGCCGTTCTTGACGCCATACAGGCCACCGGCACCGCGATCAACTCCACCTATTACATGGAGGCGTTGCCCGCCGGCGTCATCGGCGCCGAGAACAACCTGGGCATCTTGCCCAACCTCGGCGCCGCCGCCGCCGCTGCCGCCGCTCCGGCCGAGATCACCCCGGCGCTCAGCGGCGCCTCCACGGGCGGTGCCGCGGGGCTGGGCAACGTCACCGCGACCCTGGCCCGTGCGGGCGCGATCGGACAGATGTCCGTGCCGGCCAGCTGGTCCGCACCGTCGGCCAGCACCATCGCGGCGCTGGAGCCCGCCGGGATGACCACGCTGCCGGGAACCGAAGAGGCGGCCGCATCCGGCTACCCGGGCTACCCGGGGATGCCCGGGGGAATGGCCGCGCGCGGCGTCGGCGTGGGCGCCCCGCCCCGATACGGCGTCAAGTTGACGGTGATGCCGCGCCCGCCGGCGGCCGGCTGACCCGAACTCCGGCCCGCGGGCGGCCCGGGCGGTGGCAACACCGCAACGGTTCGCCGCGCTTAGCAGCTAAAGAAAAGTGGGACAATGGATTTCGCTTTCTTGCCGCCGGAGGTCAACTCCGGCCGGATGTACGCCGGCCCAGGCTCGGGCTCACTGATGGCCGCCGCGGGCTCCTGGGACGCGGTGTCGGCCGAACTGGACATCACCGCCGCCACCTGCGCATCGGTGTTCTCGGCCCTGTCCACCCTGCACTGGCACGGCCCGGCCGCCCAGACCATGACGGCCACCACCACCCCCTACCTGGACTGGCTGCACACCACCGCCGAACACACCAGACAAACCGCCCTGCACGCCCGCGCCGCCGCCGCCGCCTACGAACTGGCCTTCGCCATGACCGTGCCCCCCGCCGCGGTCACCGCCAACCGCACCCAACTGGCAGCCCTGATCGCCACCAACTTCTTCGGCCAAAACACCGCCGCCATCGCAGCCACCGAAGCCCAATACGCCGAATACTGGGCCCAAGACGCCACCGCCATGTACGGCTACGCCACCAACGCCGCCACCGCCACCGCCACACTGCCGCCCTTCCACTCCCCCCACACCGCCACCGCGGTGTCACGGGCGCTCTCGGCGGCGACGAACGCGCTGGCGGCCACGACGAGCGCGGCGCCGTCGATCCTGCCCACCAAGGCGTCGCTCCTGCCGGATAGCCTCACCGTTTTCATCGCGATCAGGGCCGTGGGCACCGCGATAAATTCCACCGCCAAGACGGGCTTGATCGAGACCGGGATCATCGGGGCCGAGGACAGGTTGGGGATTCTGCCCGACCTCGCGGCGGCGGCGGAGGCAGCGGAGGCGGCGCCCGCGCTGTCCGCGTCGAGCCTGGGCGGCGGCCCGGGCCTGGGGAGCGTCACCGCAACCCTTGCCCGCGCGGGCACGATCGGGTCGATGTCGGTGCCGGCGAGTTGGACGACACCGGTCGGCGGCACGGTCACGGCGTTGCCGGGCACCGACGTCTCGGCCGCGGCGACGGGCGGCCCGGCTCAGCCGGCCTCCGGCATGCCGGGCATCCCCGGGGTACCGGATGGGACCGGCTCACGGGCCACGTTGGTCGTCCCGCGGTACGGCGCCCGGCCCACGGTCATGTCGAGGCCGCCGGCGGCCGGGTGACGGGGTGGATTTCGCCACAACACCGCCGCGATCGCGGCCACCGAAGCCCAGTACGTCGAGTACTGGGCCCAAGACACCACCGCGATGTACGGCTACGCCGCCGGCGCCGCCACGGCCACCACCACGCTGCCGCCGTTCAACTCGCCGCGGCAAACCGCCAACGAGGCAGGGCTGAGCACCCAGAACGCCGCGGTCGTGCGAGCCGTCGACACCGCCGCGGGGGTGGCTTTCACAGGCCGCTTCGGGGGCGCTGTCGACAACTGAGGCGACCGGGTTCGCCCCGACGGCCTTCGATTCTGCCGTGGCCATCGACACCGTGATGAGCCAACTCGACGACTACTCGGACTTTCCCGCGGGCGTCATCGACGTCATGAACAACTTGAGGATGTTGCCCGACCTGGGGGCGGCGCCGCCGTCCGCGCTCGGGGGTGCCCTTCCCGGCCTTGCCGGGCTGTCCGATCCGCCCGCCGGCAAGACCTTCCGCCCCTCGACCGTCGTCCCGCGCTACGGCGTGCGGATCACGGCGATGAGCCGTCCCCTGACCGGTGGCTAGCCTCCGGGCGGCGGCTCGGGCGGCTGGGGCGGCTGGGGCGGCTGGGGCGGTGCCAGCCTCCAGTTGTCGGGATTCTTGGGCGAGTACACCACCGGCAGCAGCTGACCCATCGTCGGCCATTGGTCGACGTCGACCTCCATGCGCTGATAGACGGCGTGCTCGGCGACGGTGGGCCCGTTGATGACACCGGCGATGGTGACGTACTGCCTACCGGTGGCGTCCGGCCGCGGACTGACGCCGGTCACCAGCAGCGTGCCGGCGAGCGACTCCCCGCGCGGCCCGCGGGAGAGGAATCGCTGGGCAAGGAACACCCCCAGCACCGCCACCAGGATGAGCAGCACACCGAATTCCCACACGGGGCCAGGTTAGAGCCATGGTAGGACTGCTGTCATGAGCCCCCCGGAGGATCTGGCGCTGGCGCTGACGCTGGCCGACCGCGCGGACGCGCTGACCCGCACCCGGTTCGGTGCGCTGGACCTGCACGTCGACACCAAGCCGGACCTGACACCGGTGACCGACGCCGATCGCGCCGTGGAGACCGAACTGCGTGAGCTGCTCGGGCGCGACCGGCCGGACGACAGCGTCCTGGGCGAGGAGTTCGGCGGGACAACGACATTCCGCGGGCGGCAGTGGGTGATCGACCCGATCGACGGGACGAAGAACTTCGTCCGCGGGGTGCCGGTGTGGGCCAGCCTGATCGCGTTGCTCACCGACGGCGTCCCGACGGTCGGTGTGGTGAGCGCGCCGGCGTTGCGGCGCCGGTGGTGGGCGGCCCGCGGCCACGGCGCGTTCGTCGGGTTCGACGGTGACCCACCCCGCCGGTTGTCGGTTTCGGCGGTGGCCCAACTGGATTCGGCCAGCCTGTCGTTCTCGAGCCTGTCGGGGTGGGCGCAGCGCGGCCTGCGCGACCGCTTCATCGAGTTGACCGACGCCGTGTGGCGGGTGCGCGCCTACGGCGACTTCCTGTCCTACTGCCTCGTCGCCGAGGGCGCCGTCGACATCGCCGCCGAGCCGGAGGTTTCGGTATGGGACCTGGCCGCACTCGACATCCTGGTGCGCGAAGCGGGTGGGGAGTTCACCGGCCTGGACGGGGTGGCGGGTCCGCACAGCGGCAGCGCCGTGGCCACCAACGGCCTGTTGCACCAGCAGGTGCTGGGCAGGATTGTTGTGAATTAGGTAACAGGCGGCGCCATCTATCTTACTCCGGAGTAAGATAGGGCTATCCGCACTGCCCCAACGACAGAGGCTGCCGACATGACCGCAACTCGTTCCGGTTCGAACTCCGATTCCTCCCGCAGGCCCCGACGGGGCGGGGGCGTCACGGCCGTCGGGATGCAACCGCACAAGCGCACCGCCATCGACATCGCGATCGCTCTGACCCTGATTTTTCAGCCTGGTGTGGGGTGATCGCCGTGTCGTGATGCGAAAGTGCCCTTCGTGCAAGGGAAAATCATGGTGTCAACAGTCATGCTGTCCCGAGCAGAAGGGCACCCGCGAGGTGAATGCTACCGGTTTGTTGTTCGATGTCGATGATGTGGTGCTGGCGAGTCCGCAGCGCGCCGTGCCGCACCCGGTGGTTGCCGCGTCGGAGGACGATCTGACGCCGGTGGCGGGGGTCGCGTTATGGGGTCCGCTGCTGGACCGGCTCAACGTGGTCGCCGAGGCCGATCGGCGTGGGCTGCGCCCGATCGGGCCGGGTGGCTACACCGGTGGGCAGTGCTACCGGGCGCTGACCGAGACACTGCTGGCCGGTGGGGACTTCTTGAGTGATCGGGCGTTACTGGCCGACCCGGCAACCACGGTGCTGCGCGGGACCAACGCGTTGCCGTCGGTACCTACGTTGTGGCGGTTTTTGGCGGGTGCGGATTTGGGTCGGGTGGTCAAGGCCGCCGCGGTCAACCGGGTGATGCTGCGTCGAGCCTGGGCGGCCGGCGCCGCCCCTGAGGGCGATCGGCTCACCATCGACCCCGACGCCACCCGGGTGGCCACCTACGGGCCGGGCAAAGAAGGCAGCGCGTTTTCGCGTACCGGACAAACCGCCCTGTCCCCGCTGGTGGGGGTGTGCGGGGAGACCGGGGATGTGCTCGCACTGCGGGCCCGGGGCGGGGCGGCCAACGACGGTCGGGCGATGGGTAGCTTCATCGATGAGTGTGTCAGTGCGATCCCGGCCGGTTGCCGCGGTAAGTACCGGTTGTGGCTGCGGGTCGACTCGGCGGGCTATCAGCAGCAGGTGATCGAGGCGGCCGAACGCCACGACGCGGACTACTCGGTCACGGTCAAACAGTACAAGCCGGTCGCGGCCGTAATTCACGCCCTGGCAACCGATCCGGGCACGGCATGGGTTGCGGCGTTGGGGCATGAGACCGACAAAGGCAGCCAGATCGCCCAGACCACCACTACGTTGCTCGGGCGCAGCGTGCGGTTGATCGTGCGCCGTCAACCCAAAGGGTGCGGTGACCAGTTGGCCTTCGATGACCTGGATGGCTGGCGGTTGCACGCGATCATCACCAACGTTTCTGCCGAGCGGCTCAGCGCAGCCGAGGTCGAGGCGCATCACCGGCTGCGCGGTGGTATCCCCGAGGACACCATCCGGGCGCTCAAGAACGACTTCGGGATGATCCACGCCCCGGTGCAATCGTTCTTCGGTAACTGGCTGTACTGGCACGCTGCCGCGCTCGCCCACAACATCGCGCTGTGGTTGCGCACCCTGGCGCTACCCCGCACGGTACGTCGAGCGCGCGGCAAACGACTACGCCTGGCGTTTTTCAACGTCGCCGCCCGGCTGGTGCGCCACGGCCGGCGCCTGCATCTGCGCTTCGGCGCCGCCTACCCGCACCTGCAGGCGTTCATCGCGGCGCTGCACCGCATCCGGGCACTACCAGCCTTCGGTTGACCGCCACCCGCACCTAAAAGCACACCCTCGCAACACATCCCGAACCTCACACCGCGATCGGCCACGCCCGAAACCGGTTACCCCGCCGCCGCAGCCGTGTGCGCACCCAGTTACGCCATCGCCCAACAGCTTCCAACCCCGTCAGCGCGTCCCAACAGCGCAGCCGTCACCGACCCGATCACCGAAAACAAGATCATCACAAGCCGGCTGAAAAATCAGGGTCTGATCACCCCGCTCGTCGGCCAGGACTTCCTGGACAAGTACGGCCTGCGCGGCCCGCTCAACCGCGGCCTCGGCTACGGTGCCAAGACGATCTTCTCCACCGGCGCCGCCGCTTCCCGGCAGTTCAAGCGGGTCCAGAACCTGCGCAGCGGGCCGACGCGGCTGAAGGCCAGCGGCAAGGACTATTTCGATCTGACGCCCGACGAGGACCAGAAGCTGATCGTCGAGACGGTCGGGGAATTCGCCGAGGAGATACTGCGCCCGGCGGCGCACGACGCCGACGAGGCCGCCGCCTACCCGCCCGACCTGATCGCCAAGGCCGCCGAGCTGGGCATCACCGCGATCAACATCCCCGAGGACTTCGACGGCATCGCCGCGCACCGCTCCAGCGTGACCAACGTGCTGGTGACCGAGGCGCTGGCCTACGGCGACATGGGCCTGGCGCTGCCGATCCTGGCCCCGGGCGGGGTGGCAGCCGCGCTGACCCATTGGGGCAGCGCCGACCAGCAGGCCACCTACCTGCCGGCGTTCGCCGGCGAGAACGTCCCGCAGGCGTGCGTCGCCATCGCCGAGCCGCACCCGCTCTTCGACCCGACCCGGTTGCGGACGACGGCGGTGCGCACCCCGAGCGGCTACCGGCTCGACGGCGTGAAGTCACTGGTTCCCGCCGCCGCCGACGCCGAGCTGTTCGTCGTCGGCGCGCAACTCAACGGCAAGCCCGCCCTGTTCATCGTCGAGTCGTCCGCCGCGGGTCTGACCGTCAAGGCCGATCCGAGCATGGGGATCCGCGCGGCGGCCCTGGGTCAGGTCGAGCTGTCCGGGGTGTCGGTGCCGCTGCACGCCCGGCTGGGCGAGGACGACGCCTGCGACGACGACTACTCCGAGGCGCTGGCACTGGCGCGGCTGGGGTGGGCGGCGCTGGCCGTCGGCACCTCGCACGCGGTGCTGGACTACGTCGTCCCGTACGTCAAGGAGCGCGAAGCCTTCGGCGAACCCGTCGCCCATCGCCAGGCGGTCGCCTTCATGTGCGCCAACATCGCCATCGAACTCGACGGCCTGCGGCTGATCACCTGGCGCGGCGCCGCGCGCGCCGAACAGGGCCTGACGTTCACCCGCGAGGCGGCGCTGGCCAAGCGGCTCGGCGCCGACAAGGGCATGCAGATCGGCCTGGACGGCGTGCAGCTGCTCGGCGGCCACGGCTACACCAAAGAGCACCCGGTCGAGCGCTGGTACCGCGACCTGCGGGCCATCGGCGTCGCCGAGGGCGTCGTCGTCATCTGAGTCGCTTCCACATCGGAGCCCCGTCCAACCCGAGCCGAAAGTTCAATCATGGCAATCAATCTGGAACTTCCTCGCAAACTGCAAGCGGTGATGGACACGACCCATCAGGGGGCCGCCGAGTTGATGCGGCCGATCGCGCGCAAATACGACTTGAACGAGCACGCCTACCCCGTCGAGCTCGACACGCTCTTCAGCCTGTTCGAGGGCGCGTCCTCGGCGATGGCCTTCGCCGGCGCGGACGCGCTGCGCGATGAGGAGGAACGGCGCGACACCAACCACAACGGTGCCAACATGGCCGCGCTGCTGCAGACCCTGGAGGCCAGCTGGGGCGATCTGGCGATGATGCTCTCGGTCCCCTATCAGGGACTGGGCAACGCGGCCATCTCCGCGGTCGCCACCGACGAGCAGCTGGAGCGCCTGGGCAAGGTGTGGGCGGCGATGGCGATCACCGAACCGGGATTCGGGTCGGACTCGGCGGCCGTGTCCACCACCGCCACCCTCGACGGCGACGAGTACGTCATCAACGGCGAGAAGATCTATGTCACCGCCGGTTCGCGCGCCACCCACATCGTGGTGTGGGCCACGCTGGACAAGTCGGCGGGCCGCGCGGCGATCAAGTCGTTCATCGTTCCCCGCGACCATCCCGGCGTCACGGTCGAACGGCTCGAGCGCAAGCTCGGCATTAAGGGATCCGACACCGCGGCGATCCGGTTCGACAACGCCCGCATTCCCAGGGAGAACCTGCTCGGCAGTCCCGAGATCGAGGTCAGCAAGGGCTTTTCGGGGGTGATGGAGACTTTCGACAACACCCGCCCGATCGTGGCCGCCATGGCCGTCGGTGTCGCCCGCGCCGCGCTCGAGGAGATCCGCAAGATCCTCACCGCCGCCGGGGTGGAGATCTCCTACGACAGGCCGTCGCACGTGCAGAGCGCCGCGGCGGCCGAGTTCCTGCGGATGGAGGCCGACTGGGAGGCCAGCTACCTGCTGTCCCTGCGCGCGGCGTGGCAGGCCGACAACAACATCCCCAACTCCAAAGAGGCCTCGATGAGCAAGGCCAAGGCGGGCCGGGTGGCCACCGACATCACCTGCAAGACCGTCGAACTGGCCGGCACCACGGGCTATTCCGAGCACACGCTGCTGGAGAAGTGGGCACGCGACTCCAAAATTCTCGACATCTTCGAGGGCACCCAGCAGATCCAGCAGTTGGTCGTCGCCCGCCGTCTGCTGGGCTTGTCGTCGGCCGAACTCAAGTAGCGAGCGCGGTCAGCCGCGCCGAGCGGGTGACCACGGCGAGGTGTCGACCGGCTTTCGCCCTGCGTGCACGTTCGGCGAAACCTGACGGCTAGCGTCGAGACGATGGACACCTTTCAGGCGCTGGTCGCACGCCAGGACGGCGACCGGATCACCGCATCGGTCGAGACTCTGAGCGGTTCGGACCTGCCGCCCGGCGAGGTGACGATCCGGGTGCTGTACTCGAGTGTCAACTACAAGGACGCGCTCGCGCTGACACCGGGCGGCGGCGTGGTGCGGCATTACCCCGTGGTGCCGGGCATCGACCTGACGGGCGAGGTGGTCGAGTCGCGCTCCCCCGGCTTCGCCGTCGGCGACGCGGTACTGGCGCACGGTTACCAGATCGGCACCGGACACCACGGCGGATACGCCGAATACGCGCGGCTACCGGCCGACCAGGTGGTGGCGCTGGGCGCGCTGAGCCCGTACGAGGGCGCGGCGATCGGCACCGCCGGCTTCACCGCGGCCATGAGCGTGCGGGCGCTGATCGACTGGGGTGTCCCGCCGGATGCGGGACCGGTGGTCGTCACCGGCGCCTCGGGCGGCGTCGGTGCGGTCAGCGTGGACCTGCTGGCCGCCGCCGGCTACCGCGTGGTGGCATCGACCGGCAAGGAGTCGGCCGCCGGGCTGCTGAATGAGCTTGGCGCCGCGGAGATCATCGGCCGGTTGCCCGCCGACCCCGGGGCGGCGGCGCGGCCGCTCGCCAAGACGCGCTGGGCCGCGGCGGTGGACTGCGTGGGCGGCGCGACGCTCGCCGACGTGCTCAGTGCCGTCGACTACGGCGGCGCGGTCGCCTGCAGCGGCCTCACCGGCGGGGCGGCCCTGCACACCACGGTGCTGCCGTTCATCCTGCGCGGCATCGCGCTGCTGGGAATGGACTCGGTGCAGATGCCGATCGGCCCGCGCCAGGAGTTGTGGGCGCTGCTGGCCGATTCGCTGCGGCCGCGTCATCTGACGTCGCTGACCCGCGACGTCGACGTCAAAGACGTTGCCGGCGTGCTCGATCAGCTGCGGGCCGGGACGCACTCCGGCCGGGCGGTGGTCCGGGTCGCCGGCGGATTCTGAGGCGGAAGTAGGCTGATCGGCACCGACGATGGAGGTGGCATGCGCGCGGCACAAGTGACTCGGCTGGACGGTCCGGACGCGATCGAGGTGACCGAGGCCGAGGAACCCAAAGGCGACGGCGTGGTCGTCGACGTGCACGCCGCCGGGGTCGCGTTCCCCGACGCGCTGCTCAGCCGGGGCCTCTACCAGTACCGGCCGGATCCGCCGTTCGTGCTGGGCGCCGAGATCGCCGGGGTGGTGCGATCGGCGCCCGAGGGCGCCCACGTGCGCGCCGGTGACCGGGTGGTCGGGCTGACGATGCTGTCCGGCGGCATGGCCGAGGTCGCGGTGCTCTCGCCGGACCGGGTCTTCAGGTTGCCCGACAACGTCAGCTTCGAGGCGGGCGCCGGCCTGCTGTTCAACGATCTGACGGTGTACTTCGCGCTGACGGTCCGCGGCCGGCTGGCCCACGGCGAGACGGTGCTGGTGCATGGCGCGGCCGGGGGCATCGGGACGTCGGCGCTGCGGCTGGCACCGGTGCTCGGGGCGGCGCGCACCATCGCGGTGGTCAGCACGCCGGAGAAGTCCGAGATCGCCACGGCGGCCGGCGCGACGGACGTGGTGCTGGCCGAGGGCTTCAAGGACGCGGTCAAGGAGTTGACCGACGGGCGCGGGGTCGACGTCGTCGTCGACCCGGTCGGCGGGGACAGGTTCACCGACTCGTTGCGCTCGCTCGCGCCCGGGGGCCGCCTGCTGGTCGTCGGGTTCACCGGCGGGGAGATCCCCACCGTGAAGGTGAACAGGTTGCTGCTCAACAACATCGACGTGGTCGGTGTCGGCTGGGGCGCCTGGACCGGCACCCACCCCAACGCGCTGGCCGAGCAGTGGGCCGGCCTCGAGGAACTGCTCAGCTCCGGCCGGCTGACCCCGCCGGAACCGGTGGTCTACCCGCTCGAGGAGGCCGCCGCCGCGGTCGCTTCCCTGGAGAACCGCACCGCCAAAGGGAAAGTCGTTCTCCGAGTTCGCGATTGATGACCCGGCGGCGAGCACCGCGCGGTCACGTCTGCCCCACCCGCCTCCGGCGCGGAGCGACCGACTATGTGCCCGCCTCATAGCGACAATCGGGTCCGCTGAGTGCGCCCTTCACATTTCGCCTATGAGGTGGGTGTCGCTATGAGGCGGGCAGAATGCGCGTCCCCGTCCGGCGCGGACTGCTGTGGCTGGCGCAGCTCGCAAAAGCCCTTGCACGGCGAAGAAAAGAAAACTAATGTCACTTTTAGTTTTGCGCCCTGGCCGTACCACCCCGGAGTCGCCCCATGGAATCCTTCGTTCATCTGCGCAAAGGCAGGACGCCGCGGCGGCTGCACGCCGACCTCGAGGGGCTGAAAGACGACGAGCTGGGCCGCGGCGGGTTCACGGGCCGGACCGCCAATCTCTACCGCCGCCACGATCCCACCGCCTACCGGGCGGTCGGCCCGCTGCGGCCCGTCGACGTGCTGTCCGACGCGCTGAAACCCGGCGACGCCACCGATGCGCGCGGCGGCCCGCTGCTCATGTTCGACAACGACGACTGCCGAATATCGTTGAGCCGCCGCCACGAACCGATGCCCTTCTACACCCGCCACGTCGACGGGGACCTGCTGTGCTTCGTGCACCGCGGCTCCGGCCTTCTCGAGACCGAGTTCGGGCCGCTGCGCTACCGGGAGGGCGACTGGGTCTACCTGCCCAAGGCGTGCACCTGGCGGCAGGTGCCCGAGTGCGAGACGACGCTGCTGATGATCGAGACCACCGACGAGCTGCGCGTCCCTCCCCCGGGCGCTCTGGGCCGGCACTTCCCGTTCGACCCCTCCCAGGCCACCATCCCCGAACCCGCACCCGTCGAGGATGACGGCCGCGACGAATACGAGCTCCGCGTCGTCCACCGGCCCGTTGCGGATGCCGGCACGACAACCCTGTATTACCAACACAATCCGCTCGACATCGAGGGCTGGCGCGGCGACAACTTCGCGTTCACGTTCAACATCGCCGACTACAACGTCGTCACCTCCGACAGCGTGCACCTGCCGCCGACCGTGCACCTGTTCATGCAGGCCACCGGCGTGTATGTGATGAACTTCCTGCCCAAGCCCGCCGAGGGCGTCCCCGGCACCGAGCGCACCCCGTGGTATCACCGCAACGTCGACTACGACGAGATCGCCTTCTTCCACGGCGGCTCGCTCTACGGCATCCCGATGCCCCCCGGTCTGATCACCCACGCACCGCAGGGAATTCACCACGGCGCGCCGGAAAAGGCGCGGGAGCGGGCGCGCCGCAAGTTCGACGAGTATTCGCGGGTGGACTGGCAGGTGATCGCCGTCGACACCCGCCGCCGGCTGACCCCGTCGGCCGAGGTGCTGGCCCACGACCTGGGGCAGCACTGATGAAACACGAATACGAGCGCATCCCGTATCTGGTTGCGTTCCAGAACAACTCCGCGGTCCGCGACGTCTACGGCGGGCTCGCCGAGATCACCGTGCTGGAGAGCTATCTGCTGAGGCCGAAGGACGAGCCCTCGGACACCGTGCTGGTGTTCATGCACCCGATCGGCGGCGGCGCCTACCTGCCGATGATCAACGCGCTGGCCCGGGCCGGGCATCACGTCATCTACTGCAACAGCCGGTTTCGCGGCACGGATTCGGGCCTGCTGATGGAGAAGGTGGTCGAGGACCTCGGCGAGTGCATCAAGGACGCCAAGAACCGGCTGGGCTACACCAAGGTGGTGCTGGCCGGGTGGAGCGGCGGCGGTTCGCTGTCGGTGTTCTACCAGCAGCAGGCCCAGCACGCGACCATCACCTCGAGCCCGTCCGGCGACGGACCCGACCTCACGGCCCTGGACCTGCCGCCCGCCGACGGCATCATGCTGCTGGCCGCGCACATCAGCCGCCACGGCACGCTCACCGAATGGCTGGACGCCTCCATCCTCGACGAGTCCGACCCCACCAGGCGCGATCCCGAACTGGACCTCTACAACCCCGACAACCCCAACCAGCCGCCCTACACCCAGGAATTCCTGAACCGCTACCGGGCGGCCCAGATCGACCGCAACCGGCGCATCACCGCGTGGGTCAAAGACAAGCTGGCCGAACTGAAGTCGTCGGGGCGCCCCGACGAAGAATTCTGCTTCGTCGTGCACGGCACCATGGCCGACCCGCGCTGGCTGGACCCGACGGTCGATCCCAACGAACGCGCCCCGGGAACCTGCTACCTGGGCGACCCCCGGGTGGTGAACATGAGCCCGGTCGGGCTGGCCCGCTTCTCCACGCTGCGCGGCTGGCTGTCGCAGTGGAGTTACGACGACGCCCGCGGCGACGGCGTGACGTGCGGGCGCGACATCGCCGTCCCGGCGCTGGTGATCGGTAATCTGGCCGACGACGCCTGCACGCCCAGCCACACCCGGCGGCTGTTCGATGCGATCGGGCACCATGACAAGGAGATGCACGAGATTCCCGGCGCCACACACTATTACGCGGGCCCCGAGCAGCGCGACAAGCTGCGCGCGGCCGTCGACATCGTGACCGATTGGCTGGGCCGCCACGACTTCGCGAGGCGCTGATGCCGGCTGGACCGCTCGACGGGATCCGGGTGCTCGAGCTGGGCACCCTGATCGCCGGGCCGTTTGCCGGGCGCCTGCTCGGGGACATGGGCGCCGACGTCATCAAGGTCGAACCGCCCGGCGCCCCGGACCCGTTGCGGACCTGGGGCCAGGCCGAGGTCGACGGGCAGCACGTCTTCTGGACGGTGCACGCGCGCAACAAGCGGGCCGTCACGCTGGACCTGCGCCGGCCCCGCGGCAGGGAACTGTTCCTCGATCTCGTGGCGAAATCCGACATCGTGGTGGAGAACTTCCGGCCCGGCACCCTGGAGAAGTGGGAGCTGGGCTACGAGGTGCTCAGCGCGCGCAACCCGGGCGTAATCCTGGTCCGGGTGTCCGGCTACGGGCAGACCGGCCCCGAGGCGCACAAGGCCGGTTACGCCTCGGTGGCCGAGGCCGCCAGCGGGCTGCGGCACCTCAACGGCTTCCCCGGCGGCCCGCCGCCCCGGCTGGCGCTCTCGCTGGGCGACAGCCTGGCCGGCATGTTCGGCGCGCAGGGCGCGCTGGCCGCCCTGTACCGCCGCAGCGTCACCGGACGCGGCCAGGTGGTCGACGTCGCCCTGACCGAATCCTGTTTGGCCGTGCAGGAATCCACCATTCCCGACTATGACGTCGGTGGTGTGGTGCGCGGACCGTCGGGCACCCGGCTCGAGGGCATCGCGCCGTCGAACATCTACCGCAGCGCCGACGGCTCGTGGGTGGTGATCGCCGCCAACCAGGACACCGTGTTCGGCCGGCTGTGCAAGGCAATGGGCCGCCCGGAGCTCGCAGGAGACGACCGGTTCGCCACGCACGTGGCCCGCGGCCGCAACCAGGACGAGCTCGACGCGATCATCGGCGACTGGGCCGCACGACGCGGCCCGGCAGAGATCATCGAAACCCTCAGCGCCGCGGGCGTGATCGCCGGGCCGATCAATACGGTCGCGGAGGTGGTGCGTGACCCGCAGCTGCGCGCCCGCGGCATGTTGGTCGAGCACTACGACGAGCGGCTGCGGCGCACGGTGCTGGGCCCGGGCGTCGTGCCGGTGCTCTCCGAGTCGCCCGGCGGCGTCCGCAACGCCGGCCCCGCCCGCCCGGGGCAGCACAACGACGACGTCTACACCGGGCTGCTGGGCAGGACCGCCGCGGAGCTCGACGAATTGAGGGCGGAGGGGGTGCTGTGACCGCACCGGCGACGATGCAGAGCGCAGCGATGAGGAGGAGCGGTGCCGTTGACTGAGCACGTCGCCATCCGCGAGGTCGCGCTGCGCGACGGCCTGCAGATCGAGAAGCCGATCCCGTTGCCGGCCAAGCTGGAACTGCTGGCCGCGGTGGCCGCCACCGGGGTGCGGGAAGTGGAGGCGACGGCGTTCGTCTCCCCGTCGAAGGTGCCGTCGATGGCCGACGCCGCCGAACTGGCCGCACACCTGCGCGACTACCCCGACATCGAGTTCTCGGCGCTGGTGGCCAGCCCCAACGGCGCCAGGCGGGCCGTCGCGGCGGGACTGGGCTCGATCGAATACGTGGTGGCGGCCAGCGACGCGTTCAGCCGGGCCAACGTCGGGCGGTCGGCCGCCGAGGCCACCGGGCAGGTCGGTGAGATCGTCGCCATCGCCCACGACGGCGGCGTCACCGTGGAGGTCATCGTGGCCACCGCGTGGGACTGCCCGTTCGAGGGTCCCACGCCGCCGCAGCGGGTCCTCGACATCGCCGCGGCCGCCCGGGAGCAGGGCGCCGACCGGTTCTGCATCGCCGACACGATCGGCACCACCACCCCGGGGCGGGTGAGTTCGCTGATCGCACAACTGCGTCCGGTGATCGGCGACCTGCCACTGGGCGGACACTTCCACAACACCCGCGGCGCCGGGCTGGCCAGCGCCTACGCGGCGGTCGGGTCCGGGGTGACCCGCCTGGACGCCTCGGCCGGCGGGCTGGGTGGCTGCCCGTTCGCGCCGGGCGCGACCGGCAACATCGCCACCGAGGACCTGGTGTACCTGCTGACCGACAGCGGGATCACCGTCGACGTGGACCTGCGGGCCGCGATCGCCGCCGCCGGCGTCGCGAGATCGGTTGTCGGCCATGACCTGCCGGGCGCCCTGCTGCGCGCCGGCGACCGGATCCGGGCCTGATGCCCGCAGCGACCCTGACCGCCAAAGGCCGCCAGACCCGGGCGGCCATCGAACAAGCCGCCCGTAAACTCTTCGCCGAGCGCGGTTTTCACGGCACCACGTTGACCGACATCACCTCGGCGGCCGGGAAATCACCGGCGGTGTTCTACCGGTATTTCGCCGACAAGGAAGACCTGCTGGCCTTCCTGGCGGAGTCCTTCCTGCACGACGTGGTGACACCGTCGGGACTGCGCGTCCAGTTGCCCGACGCCCCGGACGACGACGCGTTCTTCACCTCGGTGGTCACCGGCTACTGGGACATGTTCAAGCAGAACATCGGCATCATGATCGCGGTCGCGCAGCTGGCGGCCACCCAGCGCCGGTTCGCCGACCTGCAGAACGAGTTCCGGCGCTTCGGCATGGACATCGTCGCGGCATCCGTGCGCCGGGCGCAGGAGCAGGGCCACGGGACCGACCTACACCCACAGCACACCGCGGCGGCCATCGCGTTGCTGTTCGAGAACTTCACCACCGTGTTCGTCGGCACCTCGGGCCCCGAGGGCCTCGGCCTGAAGATCAGCGACGAGGACGCCATCGCGACCCTGTCGACGGTCTGGAAGAAAACCCTGTACGGCACCTAAGGAGACCACCATGGATTTCACTCTCCCCGAACATCTTCCGGGCCTGCTCGCCGAGATGGACGCGTTCATCGAGGCGGAGATCAAGCCGCTGGAGCGCGACCACATCCAGTACTTCGACAAGCGCCGCGAGCACGCCCGCACCGACTGGGACAACGACGGCATCCCGACCCGGGAGTGGGAGGACCTGCTCGCCGAGATGCGCAGGCGCGCCGACAAGGCGGGCTGGCTGCGCTACGCGCTGCCCGCCTCGCTGGGCGGCCGCGACGGCACCAACCTCGACATGGCCGTGATCCGGGAGCATCTGGCGCACAAGGGCCTCGGCCTGCACAACGACCTGCAGAACGAGTCGTCGATCGTCGGGAACTTCCCGCAGGTGATCATGATGGAGCGGTTCGGCACCGACGAGCAGCGCGCAGCCTGGTCGGAGGCGCTGATCACCGGGGAGCGCTCCATGGCGTTCGGTCTGACCGAACCGAAGCACGGTTCGGACGCCACCTGGCTGGAAACCCGCGCCGTACCCGACGGGGACGACTGGGTGATCAACGGGTCCAAGCGGTTCAACACCGGCGTGCATCGCGCCACCCACGACCTGGTCTTCGCCCGCACGTCCGGGGAGCCGGGGCAGGCGCACGGAATCACCGCGTTCCTGGTCCCGACCGACGCCCCGGGGTTCGGCGTGCCCTACTACTGGTGGACGTTCAACATGCCCACCGACCACGGCGAGGTCGAACTGACCGACGTGCGCGTTCCCGCCGACGCGGTGCTCGGCGAAGTGGGCCGCGGTCTGGAGGTCGCCCAGACTTTCCTGCACGAGAACCGGATTCGCCAGGCCGCGAGCAGCCTGGGCGCCGCGCAGTACTGCATCGACCGCGCCGCCGCATACGCCGCGCAGCGCACCGTGTTCGGCAAGCCGCTGTCGGTCAACCAGGCCGTGCAGTGGCCGCTGGCCGAGCTGCAGACCGAGGCGCAGATGGTGCGGCTGCTGGTGGCCTACGCTGCCTGGCATCTGGACCGCGACCACCACATGGAGGTGTCCGACAAGGTGTCGATGGCCAACTACCGGGCCAACCGGCTGGTCTGTGACGCCGCCGACCGCGCCATGCAGGTCTTCGGCGGCCTCGGCTACAGCCGTCACGAACCGTTCGAGCACATCTACCGCCACCACCGCCGGTACCGGATCACCGAGGGCGCCGAGGAGATCCAGATCCGCCGGGTGGCGCAGCGGCTGTTCGGGTTCGGCAAGCAGTGACGGCCGCACCGGAGCTACTCGGCAGGCTGACGGGGGTGCTGGCGCGGCTGCTCGGCGCCGGCACCGCCGTCGAGAATCTGCGCGCGCTGACCGGTGGCGCCAGCCGAACCACCTGGGCGTTCGACGCCGTCACCGGCGGCGAGCGCCGGGCGCTGATCTTGCGCATCGGTCCTCCCGACGACGTGCACGCCGGCATGGAGCTCGAGGCCCGCGCGCAGGCCGCGGCGGCCGCGGCCGGCGCACCGGTCCCCCACGTCCTGATCGCCGACGATTCGGCCGCCGCACTTGGCAATCCGTTTCTCATCTGCGACGAGATCAAGGGCGAGACGATCGTGCGGCGCATCCAGCGGCAGCTCGACGCCGGCGGTCACGGGTACGAGGCCCGCACCCGACTACTCCACCAGTGCGCGCGGGCGCTGGCGGCCATCCACCGGGCCGACCCCGGCCTGCCCGGCCTGACCCAGGAGGACCAACTCGCTCAGTGGCGCGAGCGCCTCGACGCGATGGGCGACACCACCGCCACGTTCGAATGGGCGTTCCGGTGGCTGGCCGCCCGCCGGCCCCGGCCGTCGCCGCGGGTGCTGGTGCACGGCGACTTCCGGATGGGAAACCTCATCGTCGACGTCTCCGGCCTGGCCGCCGTCCTCGACTGGGAACTGGTGCACGCCGGGCAGGCCTACGAGGACCTGGCCTGGTTCTGCATCCGCGCCTGGCGGTTCGGGGCCCCCGCCAGCCTGGGCGCGGGCGGCCTGGGCAG
The DNA here is from genome assembly GCF_045809005.2 of Mycobacterium cajalii. Taxonomy (NCBI): domain Bacteria; kingdom Bacillati; phylum Actinomycetota; class Actinomycetes; order Mycobacteriales; family Mycobacteriaceae; genus Mycobacterium; species Mycobacterium cajalii. The sequence continues at coordinate 1,601,026 of NZ_CM141436.1, read as the reverse complement.
CATCGAGAGCTTCCTGCGGGCCTATGAGGAAGCCGCCGCGACTACCGTCGACCGGGTGGCGTTCCACTGGTGGCTGGTGCTGGCGACGCTGCGCTGGGGCGTCATCTGCCGCTACCAGGCGGAACGGCATCTGAGCGGGCAGGCCCGCTCGGTGGAGCTGGCGACGATCGGCCGCCGCGTCTGCGAGACCGAATGGGACCTGCTCGACCTGCTCGAGGGCCCGCAGTCGAAGGCGGGCTCGTGATCGGCGCCTACGGCCGCCCGCTGGCGGCCGAACTCGTCGCCGCGGTGGCCGAGTTCCTCGAATCCGAAGTCCGGGAAGCCACGACCGGACAGGTCAACTTCCACGCCCGGGTGGCCGCCAACGCGTTGCGCATCGTCGAGCGGGAACTGCTCGACGAGAGCGAGGCGGAAAGCGGTGCGGCGCTGGCCCGCCTGGGCTACGCCGACGAGGACGAACTCGCCACCGCGATCCGGGCCGGCGACCTGGACGGGCGCGCCGGGGAGGTCACCGCCTGCCTGCGCACCCTGGTCCGGCGCCGGTTGGCGGTCGCGCACCCGGGATACGACGAGCCGGACCAGGACACCGAATAGACACCGAATAGACACCGAGTAGGCAGCGAACAGGAGCCAGCCCATGCCCGAGCCCCACGCCGAAACCGTAACCGACGTAGCCGATCGCCTGTTCGCCGCGATCGAGAGCGGCGACAGGGCAACGGTGGACCGGCTCTGGCGCGACGACATCGCGGTGTGGCGGTCGGGCGGGCGCCGCACCGGGACCGACGACAAGGCCCGCGCGCTGCGCGTCGTCGACTGGTTCATCACCGCCACCGGCGAGCGCCACTACGAGATACTCGACCGTCGGCTCTTCGACGGCGGCTTCGTGCAGCAGCACGTCCTGCACGCGGGAGGCCACGCCGGCCAATCGATCTCGATGCGGGTCTGCATCGTGATCAGGGTGGGCGGCGACGGCCTGATCGAGCGGATCGACGAGTACTTCGACCCTGCCGAGATCGCGCCGCTGATCGACGCGGGATCCTGAGCAACACGAGGAAGACCATGACGACTCTGGAGACACTTCTCAACGATCCCGGCACGCCCGGGGCGTGGGCGCTCGCCCCGGACCGCTCCGCGATCACCTTCACGATCAAGAACATGTGGGGCCTGCTGACCGTCAAGGGCCGCTTCACCGAGTTCACCGGCGAGGGGCGGGTCACCGACGACGGCGCGGTGTCCGGACGCCTCGACATCCGGGCCGCTTCGCTGGACACCGGCATCGGGCGGCGCGACGCCCACCTGCGTTCGCCTGACTTCTTCGACGTCGACCGCTTCCCCGCGATCACCGTCGTCGTCACCGGGGTACACCCCAACAAGGGCAAGGCCGCCGACGTGCGTGCCGACCTCACCATCAAGGGGGTCACCGCGCCCTTGCCGCTGCCCGTCACCGTCACCGAACTCGACGACGGCGCGGTCCGCATCGCCGGCCACAGCCGGGTCGAGCGGGCCCGGCTAGGCTTGGGCTGGAACAAGTTCGGCATGATGGCGGCCACCGCGACGGCGGCGGCCGACGCCGTCTTCGTGCGGGTACCCCGGTAAGCCCGGCGCCGCCGCAGTACCATCTGCTCGTGCCCGCCTCGAACCCCGACTCCGCCGTCGCCCTGCGCGTCCTCGTCTACAGCGACAACGCCGACACGCGCCGGGAAGTGATCCAGGCGTTGGGCCGGCACCTGCACCCGGATCTGCCAGAGCTCAACTACATCGAGGTGGCGACCGGCCCCATGGTCGTCCAGCGGATGGACGAGGGCGGCATCGACCTGGCCATCCTGGACGGGGAGGCGACGCCGACGGGCGGCATGGGAATCGCCAAGCAGCTCAAGGACGAACTCGAGACGTGCCCGCCCGTCGTCGTGCTCACCGGGCGTCGCGACGACGCGTGGCTGGCCAAATGGTCTCGCGCCGAAGCCGCGGTGCCGCACCCCATTGACCCCATCGTGCTGGGCCGTACGGTGCTGGGCCTGCTGCGAACCCCCGCCCGCTAGGGGCGATCGCAAGCGCGGCGCAGCCGGGCGCAGCGGGTCGCCCCCATCAGGCCAGCGGCGACCGCAAGCGCGGCGCAGCCGGGCGCAGCGGGTCGCCCCCATCGAGACCAGCCCTCACCACACCAGGCTGCCGTGGCTGAGGTAGGGGCCGCCGGTCGGGTCGTACTGGGAGTAGCCGGCGTCGACGAGGGGCGTCAGCGCGGCGTTCAGGTCGCCGACGATCGGCGCCGCGACCCCGATCTGCTGCAGTGGCATCAGGATGGGAAGGATCGGGGTGGGAACCATGTAGGTGGTAGTGGTGCCGCCGAGCGCGTTCGTGACGGATGACACCTCCACCACCTGCGACGGCGAGGCGAGTTCGGTGGGCCAGTGCAGGTATTCCGCGCCCGCGAGCGCGTTGAGGTCGGCCGGCAGGTTCCAGGGCCGGTTGGGCGGGTCGGCCCAGCCTTCGTACTGGCTGTAGACCACCGACGTGTTGTACTGGCTCACCGGGGCGGTGCCCACCGTGTAACCCATTCCCGGGATGGTGATGCCGGCGGGCAGGAAGGTGGCCGCCAGTCCGCGCTCCGGGTTGGCGAACTCGACGAACGACAGCATGCTCGGGGACGGCGCGTTGGCCAGGCCGGCCAGATATGCCTGCTCGTGGTCGATGACGATCGTGCCCTCGGAGAACCCCGCCACCACCACCGGGTGACCTGCGGCCACGGCGCTGAAGATGTCATGGTTCAGGACCTGCTGGCCGATGGCGAAGGACGCATTCGCCGAAGGTGCGGTCAGCCCGCTGATCAGGCCGGCGGTGGCCGGGTAGTTCACTATCTGCGCCACGGTGCCCGGCAACCAGTTCTCGCCGATCGCGGCGTTCCAGTCGGCGTACTGGCGCAGCGCCTCGACGCCCGCCAGCCAGCCGGGGGAGGCACCGGGAACGGTGATGCGCATCGGCTGCCACGGCGTCACCTGCGCCGCGGCCGCCGATGCCGCCGTGTGGTAACCCGCCATCGCGGCCACATCCTGGGCCCACATCCGCTCGTATTCGGCGTCGAGTGCCGCGACGACCGGGGCGTTCTGGCCGAACACGTTGGACGCCGCCGACGCCAGCAGCCGCGCGCGGTTGACCGCGACCGCCGCCGGATCCGCGGTCGCGGCCAGCGCCGACTCGAACGCCCCGGCCACCGCGCGCGCCTGGGTGGCCGTCTGCTCGGCCGCCTCACCCGTGGTCTGCAGCCACGCCGCGTACGCGGCGGCCACGGCCCCCATCGCGACCGACGACGGACCCCGCCACCACCGGTCCGCCACGTCGGCGGTCACGGAGCGGAACGAGGCGGCGGCCGAGCGGAGGTCGGCGGCCAACCCCTCCCAGGCGTTCGCCGCGGCCAATGTCGGACCGGATCCGGGCCCGGAAAACATTCGCCCAGAGTTCACCTCCGGCGGCGACACCGAGTAACGCATCACACCCCCCGTCTGGACGGGCAGATCGCGGCCCGTCGCGGCCGCGGCAACGGTCCGCGGAGCACAAAGCATAGGCACCCCATGTCCCAGGTCGGGCTGACAATCTGCGGTTTCACCGGGGATGAGCGCCCATCCCGGTCACGCGCCGGGCAACCGATCGGATAGCCCACCCCGGGCAAGCGCTCCGGCCGTCGCGACGCTATGTTGTAGGCCACTGCGACCTGACAAAGACCCTGCCCGTCACAGCAGCCCGGCCACCGGCCGCCGCCCGGCGGCCCGTACGACGGATCTTGGAGCGAGTTGAACGCCTACATACCCATCCTGGTACTGGGAGCCATCGCCGCCGCCTTCGCCGTGGGTTCGGTGGTGATCGCCAGCCTGGTCGGCCCGTCCCGGTACAACCGGTCGAAGCTGGCCGCCTACGAGTGCGGGATCGAACCGACCGAAAGCACCGCCCACACGACCGGCGGCCAGCGGTTCCCGGTGAAGTACTACCTCACCGCGATGCTGTTCATCGTCTTCGACATCGAGATCGTGTTCCTGTATCCCTGGGCGGTCAGCTACGACGCCCTGGGGACGTTCGCGCTGGTCGAAATGGTCGTGTTCATGCTCACGGTTTTCGTGGCCTACGCCTATGTGTGGCGCCGCGGGGGCCTGACGTGGGATTGAGGACTGAAATGGGATTGAGGTAGGGCGTGGGCCTGGAAGAACAGCTGCCCGGTGGGATTCTGCTGTCCACCGTCGAGAAGGTCGCGGGCTATGTGCGCAAGAACTCGCTGTGGCCGGCGACCTTCGGGTTGGCCTGCTGCGCAATCGAGATGATGGCGACGGCCGGGCCGAGATTCGACATCGCACGGTTCGGCATGGAGCGGTTCTCGGCGACACCGCGGCAGGCCGACCTGATGATCGTGGCCGGGCGGGTCAGCCAGAAGATGGCACCCGTGTTGCGCCAGATCTACGACCAGATGGCCGAGCCGAAATGGGTGCTGTCGATGGGCGTGTGCGCGTCCTCCGGCGGGATGTTCAACAACTACGCGATCGTGCAGGGCGTCGACCACGTGGTCCCGGTGGACATCTACCTGCCCGGCTGCCCGCCGCGCCCGGAGATGCTGCTGCACGCAATCCTGAAGCTGCACGAGAAGATTCAGGAGATGCCGCTCGGCGTGAACCGGGAACACGCCATCGCCGAGGCCGAGGAGGCGGCGCTGGCGGCCCGGCCCACCATCGAGATGCGCGGACTGCTCCGATGAGCTCACCGGACCAGGACCCGCAGGAAGCGGTGGCCCGCGCCGACGAGGAAGTGATCGACGTCCGGCGCGGCATGTTCGGGGTCTCGGGCACCGGCGACACGTCCGGATACGGCCGGCTGGTGCGCGAGGTCACGTTGCCGGGCAGCAGTTCCCGGCCCTACGGCGGCTACTTCGACGACGTCGCCGACGGCCTGGCCGAGGCGCTGGGGCGCGCCGGTGTCGATTTCGACACCGCGATCGAGAAGGTCGTCGTCCACCGCGACGAGCTGACGCTGCACGTGCGCCGGGAGTCGCTGCCGCTGGTCGCCCAGCGGCTGCGCGACGAACCGGAACTGCGGTTCGAGATGTGCCTGGGCGTCAGCGGCGTGCACTACCCGCACGAGGCCGGGCGGGAACTGCACGCGGTCTATCACCTGCAGTCGATCACCCACGGCCGCCGCGTGCGGCTGGAAGTGGCTGCGCCGGAAGGTGATCCGCACATCCCGTCGCTGTACGCGATCTACCCGACCAACGACTGGCACGAACGCGAGACCTACGACTTCTTCGGCATCGTCTTCGACGGGCATCCGTCGCTGACCAGGATCGAGATGCCCGACGACTGGCAGGGGCACCCGCAGCGCAAGGACTATCCGCTGGGCGGGGTCCCGGTGGAGTACAAGGGCGCGCAGATACCCCCGCCCGACGAGCGGAGGGGCTACAACTGATGAGCCAAACTGAAACCCTCGTGGTCGCCGGCGGCCAGGACTGGGAGCAGGTCGTCGACGCCGCCCGCAAGGCCGACCCCGGTGAGCGCATCGTCGTCAACATGGGACCCCAGCACCCGTCCACGCACGGGGTGCTGCGGCTGATCCTGGAGATCGAGGGCGAGACGGTCACCGAGGTCAGGTGCGGAATCGGCTACCTGCACACCGGGATCGAGAAGAACCTCGAATACCGCTACTGGACCCAGGGCGTCACGTTCGTGACCCGGATGGATTACCTGGCACCGTTTTTCAACGAGGCCGCGTTCTGCCTGGGCGTGGAGAAGCTGCTCGGCATCACCGACCAGATCCCGGAGCGGGCCAGCGTCATCCGGGTGATGATGATGGAGCTCAACCGGATCTCCTCGCACCTGGTGGCGCTGGCCACCGGTGGCATGGAACTGGGCGCGATGACCCCGATGTTCGTCGGCTTCCGGGGCCGCGAGATCGTGCTCAAGCTCTTCGAGTCGATCACCGGCCTGCGGATGAACAGCGCCTACATCCGGCCCGGTGGCGTGGCACAGGACCTGCCGCCCAACGGGATCGACGAGGTCGCGGCCGCCCTCGAGGAATTGCGCCACCCGCTGCGCGAGATGGGCGCCCTGCTCAACGAGAACGCCATCTGGAAGGCCCGCACCGAGGGCGTCGGCTACCTGGACCTGACCGGGTGCATGGCGCTGGGGATCACCGGCCCGATCCTGCGGTCCACCGGTCTGCCGTATGACCTGCGCAAGAGCGAGCCCTACTGCGGGTACCAGAACTACGAGTTCGACGTGATCACCGCCGATACGTGTGACGCCTACGGGCGCTACATGATTCGCGTGAAAGAGATGTGGGAGTCGATGAAGATCGTGGAGCAGTGTTTGGACAAGCTGCGGCCGGGTCCGACGATGGTCGAGGACCGCAAGATCGCCTGGCCGGCCGATCTGAAGGTCGGCCCCGACGGCATGGGCAACTCGCAGGAACACATCGCCAAGATCATGGGCGGCTCGATGGAGGCGCTGATCCACCACTTCAAGCTCGTCACCGAGGGCATCCGGGTGCCCGCGGGCCAGGTGTACAGCACGGTCGAATCGCCGCGCGGCGAGCTGGGCGTGCACATGGTCAGCGACGGCGGCACCCGCCCCTACCGGGTGCACTACCGGGACCCGTCGTTCACCAACCTGCAGTCGGTCGCCGCGATGTGCGAGGGCGGGATGGTCGCCGACCTGATCACCGCGGTCGCCAGCATCGACCCGGTCATGGGCGGGGTGGACCGATGACCGATTTGCCCGACTCCTCCTCGGCCGCTGCGCGGCCGCATCGTCGTCAGGCGGAGACCGGCCCGCAGGGGCAGCCCGTGTTCATCCGGCTCGGCCCACCGCCCGAGGAGCCCAACGCGTTCGTGGTCGAGGGCGCGCCGCAGTCCTACCCGCCGGAGGTGCGGGCACGGCTGGAGGTCGACGCCAAGGAGATCATCAGCCGCTACCCCAGCAAGCGCTCCGCGCTGCTGCCGCTGCTGCACCTGGTGCAGGCCCAGGATTCCTACCTGACTCCGGCGGGTCTCGAATTCTGCGGTGAGCAGCTGGGATTGACCGGGGCCGAGGTGTCGGCGGTGGCGAGCTTCTACACGATGTACCGCCGCGGCCCCACCGGCGACTACCTGGTCGGGGTCTGCACCAACACGCTGTGCGCCGTCCTGGGCGGCGACGCGATCTTCGAGAGCCTCAAAGAGCACCTCGGCATCGGCAACGACGAGACGACGGCCGACGGGTCGGTCACGCTGCAGCACATCGAGTGCAACGCCGCCTGCGACTTCGCCCCGGTGGTGATGGTCAACTGGGAGTTCTTCGACAACCAGACACCCGAGTCGGCGCGCGAACTCGTCGACTCGCTGCGCTCGGGCACCCCCAAGCCGCCGACCCGCGGCGCCCCGCTGTGCGCCTTCCGGGAGACGTCGCGCATCCTGGCCGGCCTGCCCGACGAGCGGCCGGACCAGGGCCAGGGTGGGGCCGGCGCCGCCACGCTGGCCGGTCTGAAGGTGGCGCGGGAGCTGGGCATGGAGGCGCCGGCAGGGCCCGAGCCGGGGCCGGAGGCCCGGTCATGACGGCATCGCAGGCGACGCCGCTGACGCCGGTGATCAGCCGCTTCTGGGACGACGCCGAGTCGTGGACGCTGGACACCTATCTGCGCCACGACGGCTATCAGGCGATGAAGAAGGCCCTGGCGATGGACCCCGACGCGGTGATCGCCACCGTCAAGGACTCCGGGTTGCGCGGGCGCGGCGGCGCGGGCTTTTCGACCGGCACCAAGTGGTCGTTCATCCCGCAGGGCGACTCCGGGGCGGCCGCCAAGCCGCACTATCTGGTGGTCAACGCCGACGAGTCGGAACCCGGTACGTGCAAGGACATTCCGCTGATGCTGGCCACCCCGCACGTGCTGGTCGAGGGCGTCATCATCGCGGCGTACGCGATCCGTGCCCACCACGCGTTCATCTACGTGCGCGGGGAGGTGTTGCCGGTGTTGCGCCGCCTGCAGAACGCGGTGGCCGAGGCCTACGCCGCCGGTTACCTGGGCCGCGACATCAACGGTTCGGGGTTCGATCTGGAGCTGGTGGTGCACGCCGGGGCGGGCGCCTACATCTGCGGTGAGGAGACCGCGCTGCTGGATTCGCTGGAGGGCCGGCGCGGCCAGCCGCGGCTGCGTCCGCCGTTCCCCGCGGTGGCCGGGCTCTACGGCTGCCCCACCGTGATCAACAATGTCGAGACGATCGCCAGCGTGCCGGCGATCATCCACCACGGCGTCGAGTGGTTCCGGTCGATGGGCAGCGAGAAGTCGCCCGGTTTCACGCTGTACTCGCTGTCCGGGCACGTCACCCGGCCCGGCCAGTACGAGGCCCCGCTGGGTATCACGCTGCGCGAGTTGCTCGCCTACGCTGGCGGGGTTCGTGCCGGGCACCGGCTCAAGTTCTGGACGCCCGGCGGGTCGTCGACCCCGCTGCTCACCGACGAGCACCTCGACGTGCCCCTGGACTACGAGGGCGTGGGCGGGGCCGGCTCGATGCTGGGCACCAAGGCGCTGGAGATCTTCGACGAGACCACCTGCGTGGTGCGCGCCGTCCAGCGCTGGACCTACTTCTACAAGCACGAGTCCTGCGGGAAGTGCACGCCGTGCCGCGAGGGCACCTTCTGGCTGGACAAGATCTACGAGCGGCTGGAAACCGGCAAGGGCACACCCGAGGACATCGACAAACTATTGGACATCTCCGATTCGATCCTGGGAAAGGCGTTCTGCGCGTTGGGCGACGGCGCCGCCAGCCCGGTGATGTCGTCGATCAAGTACTTCCGCGACGAATACGTCGCGCACGTCGAGGGCGGCGGGTGCCCGTTCGACCCCAAAGACTCCATGCTGAACCCCAACGGAAAGGTATGACCGTCACATGACGGCTGCGGCCAAACCCGAGACCGGCGGCGAGGTGAGCCGACCCGAGATGGTGACGCTGACCATCGACGGTAACGAAATCAGCGTTCCGAAGGGGACTTTGGTTATCCGCGCCGCCGAGCTGATGGGCATCCAGATCCCGCGCTTCTGCGACCACCCCCTGCTGGACCCGGTCGGCGCGTGCCGGCAGTGCCTGGTCGAGGTCGAGGGGCAGCGCAAGCCGATGGCCTCGTGCACCACGGTGGCCACCGACGACATGGTGGTGCGCACCCAGCTGACCTCCGAGGCCGCCGACAGGGCCCAGCACGGCGTGATGGAACTGCTGCTGATCAACCATCCGCTGGACTGCCCGATGTGCGACAAGGGCGGCGAGTGCCCGCTGCAGAACCAGGCGATGTCCAACGGCCGCACCGACTCTCGCTTCACCGACGTCAAGCGCACGTTCGCCAAGCCGATCAACATCTCCTCGCAGGTGCTGCTGGACCGGGAGCGCTGCATCCTGTGCGCGCGCTGCACCCGGTTCTCCGAGCAGATCGCCGGCGACCCGTTCATCGACATGCAGGAGCGGGGCGCGCTGCAGCAGGTCGGCATCTACGCCAACGAGCCATTCGACTCCTACTTCTCGGGCAACACCGTGCAGATCTGCCCGGTGGGCGCGCTGACCGGGATGGCGTACCGGTTCCGGGCCCGCCCGTTCGACCTGGTCTCGAGCCCCAGCGTGTGCGAGCACTGCGCCTCGGGCTGCGCGCAGCGCACCGACCACCGCCGCGGCAAGGTGCTGCGCCGCCTGGCCGGTGACGACCCCGAGGTCAACGAGGAGTGGAACTGCGACAAGGGGCGGTGGGCATTCAACTACGCGACCGCCCCGGACGTGATCACCACTCCCCTGATCCGCGGCGAAGACGGCGCGCTGGCGCCGGCGTCGTGGTCGCACGCGATGGCGATGGCGGTCCGGGGCCTCGACACGGCCCGCGGGCGCACCGGTGTCCTGGTCGGTGGCCGCGCCACCCTGGAAGACGCCTACGCGTACTCCAAGTTCACCCGAATCGTGTTGGACAGCAACGACATCGACTTCCGCGCCCGCCCGCACTCGGCCGAGGAGGCCGCTTTCCTGGCGGCGCGGATCGCCGGCCGCCGCGACGTCGGCTACGCCGACCTGGAATCGGCGCCGGCGGTGCTGCTGGTCGGGTTCGAGCCCGAAGAAGAGTCGCCGATCGTGTTCCTGCGGCTGCGCAAGGCGGCCCGCAAACGCGGCGTCCCGGTGTACGCGGTCGCGCCGTTCGCGACCCGCGCGCTGCACAAGATGGCGGGCCGGCTGCTGCAAACCGCTCCCGGCGCCGAAGTGGCCACGCTGGACGGCCTGGCCACCGGCGAGGTGGGCGAGCTGCTGTCGGCTCCCGGTGCGGTCATCATGGTCGGCGAGCGCCTGGCCACGGTGCCCGGCGGGCTGTCCGCCGCCGCGCGGCTCGCCGACGCCACCGGGGCCCGGCTGGCGTGGATCCCACGGCGGGCCGGCGAGCGCGGCGCGCTGGAGGCCGGCGCCTTGCCCGGGCTGCTGCCCGGTGGCCGCCCAATCGGCGACGAGGCCGCCCGCGCGCAGATTGCCGCGGCGTGGAACGTCTCCGAATTGCCCTCCGCCGGTGGACGTGACGTGGCCGGCATCCTGGCGGCCGCCGCCGACGGGACGCTGGGCGCGCTGGTGGTGGGCGGTGTCGAGCCCGACGACTTCGCCGACCCCGACGCGGTGCTGGCCGCGCTGGACGCCGCCGGGTTCGTGGTCAGCCTGGAGCTGCGGCACAGCGCCGTGACCGAGCGCGCCGACGTGGTGTTCCCGGTCGCGCCGACGACGCAGAAGGCCGGGGCGTTCGTCAACTGGGAGGGCCGGTACCGCCCGTTCGAACCGCCGCTGCACGGCACCAGCGGGCACGCCGCCCAATCCGACCACCAGGTGCTCGACGCGCTGGCCGACGAGATGGGCATCTACCTGGGGCTCTCGACCGCCGACGCGGCGCGCGCGGAACTGGCCGGACTGGGCACCTGGGACGGCAACTGGGCCGCCGGGCCAGACGTCGCGACGCCGCCTCCGGCCGGGTCCAATGAGCAGCCGGACAAAGGCCAGGCCGTGCTGACCGGCTGGCGGATGCTGCTGGACGGCGGCCGGATGCAGGACGGCGAACCGCACTTGGCCGGGACCGCGCGCACACCCGTGGCGCGGCTGTCGGCCGGCACGGCGGCCGAGATCGGCGCCGACGACGGCGACGAGGTCACGGTCAGCACACCGCGCGGCTCGATCACCCTGCCGCTGAGCGTCACCGACATGCCCGACCGGGTCGTGTGGCTCCCGCTGAACTCGCCGGGTTCGGCGGTGCACCGGGAACTGGGCGTCACGGCGGGCAGCATCGTGGGGATTGGAGTGACCCGATGAACGCCGGCGACGATGCAGAGCGCAGCGATGAGGAGGAGCGGCGCATATGAACAGCTTGAGCGCCTTCGGACACGACACGTGGTGGCTGGTGCTGGCCAAGGCGCTGGCCATCTTCGTGTTCCTCATGCTCAACGTGCTGGTCGCGATCCTGATGGAGCGCAAGATTCTCGGCTGGATGCAGCTGCGGCCCGGCCCCAACCGGGTGGGACCGTGGGGCGCCCTGCAGAGCCTGGCCGACGGGATCAAGCTGGCGCTCAAGGAGAGCATCACCCCCAAGGGCGTCGACTGGTTCGTGTACATGGCGGCGCCGGTCATCGCGACGATCCCGGCGTTCACCGCCTTCGCGTTCATCCCGTTCGGCCCGGTGGTGTCGGTGTTCGGCCACCGGACGCCGCTGCAGCTGACCGACCTGCCGGTCGCGGTGCTGTTCATCCTCGGGCTCTCGGCGATCGGGGTGTACGGCATCGTGCTGGGCGGCTGGGCGTCCGGGTCCACCTACCCGCTGCTGGGCGGGGTGCGCTCCACCGCCCAGGTCATCTCCTACGAGGTGGCGATGGGGCTGTCGTTCGCCGCGGTGTTCCTCTACGCCGGCTCGATGTCGACGTCGCAGATCGTCGCCTCCCAGAACCGGGTCTGGTACGTGTTCCTGCTGCTGCCGTCGTTCATCATCTACCTGATCTCGATGGTCGGCGAAACCAACCGTGCGCCATTCGATCTGCCCGAGGCCGAGGGTGAGCTGGTCGCGGGGTTCCACACCGAGTACTCGTCGCTGAAGTTCGCGATGTTCATGCTCGCCGAATACGTGAACATGATGACGGTCTCCTCGCTCGCCACGGCCCTGTTCTTCGGCGGGTGGCACGCGCCGTGGCCGCTGAACATGTGGGCCGGTGCCGACACCGGATGGTGGCCGGTGCTCTGGTTCACCGCCAAGATGTGGACCTTCCTGTTCGTCTACATGTGGCTGCGCGCCAGCCTGCCCCGCCTGCGCTACGACCAGTTCATGGCGCTGGGCTGGAAACTGCTGATCCCGGCATCGCTGGTGTGGGTCCTGATCGCGGCGGTCATCCGCACGCTGCGCAACCAGGGTTACCCATACTGGACGCCGCTGCTGGTCGTCAGCAGCATCGTGGTGGCCGCGGTGCTGGTGCTGCTGTTGCGGAAACCGTTCGCCAATCCCGGTGTCCGCGCGATGGAACGGGAAATGCGCCGCCGCGAGAAGGGTCGCGGCGCCGCGGCCCTCGAGCCGGCGTTCCCGGTGCCGCCGCTGCCGATGAAGGCCCTGACGACCCCGATCGGTGCGAGCAAGGAGAAAGCACATGGCTAAGTTCTTAGACGCCGTGGCCGGATTCGGCGTGACGTTCGCCGCGATGTTCAAAAAGCGGGTGACCGAGGAGTATCCGGAGAAGCCGGGCCCGGTGGCGCCGCGCTATCACGGCCGCCACCAGCTCAACCGCTACGCCGACGGCCTCGAGAAGTGCATCGGCTGCGAGCTGTGCGCGTGGGCCTGCCCGGCGGACGCCATCTACGTCGAAGGCGCGGACAACACCGAGGAGCAACGATTCTCCCCCGGTGAGCGCTACGGCCGCGTCTACCAGATCAACTACCTGCGCTGCATCGGCTGCGGCCTGTGCATCGAGGCCTGCCCCACCCGGGCGCTGACGATGACGAACAACTACGAGATGGCCGACGACAACCGCGCCGACCTCATCTACGAGAAGGACCGGCTGCTGGCCCCGCTGCTGGCCGACATGCTCGCGCCGCCGCACCCCCGGACGCCGGGGGCCACCGACAAGGACTACTACCAGGGCAACGTGACCGCGCAGGGCCTGCGCGCACCCCAGACCGCCGGGGAGTCCCGGTGACCGGCTCCGCCGTCCAATTCCTGGCGGCCGACGCCATCGTCCGGACCTCCACCGGTGAAGCGGTGACGTTCTGGGTGCTGGGCGCACTGGCGCTGATCGGCGCGCTCGGGGTGGTGCTGGCGGTCAACGCCGTCTACTCGGCCATGTTCCTGGCGATGACGATGATCATCCTGGCGGTGTTCTACATGGCCCAGGACGCGCTGTTCCTCGGCATCGTGCAGGTCGTGGTCTACACGGGCGCGGTGATGATGCTGTTCCTGTTCGTGCTGATGCTGATCGGCGTGGACACCGCCGAGTCCCTGAAGGAGACGCTGCACGGACAGCGCGTCGCGGCCGTGGTGACCGGGGTCGGGTTCGGTGTCCTGATGGTCGCCGCCATCGGCAACGTGGCGACGGGAAGCTTCGCCGGGCTGCGCGGCGCCAACGCCAACGGCAACGTGGAAGGCCTGGCGGCGCTGATCTTCTCGCGTTACCTGTGGGCCTTCGAGCTGACCAGCGCGCTGCTGATCACCGCGGCCGTCGGGGCGATGGTGCTGGCGCACCGCGAGCGGTTCGAACGCCGCAAGACCCAGCGGGAGCTCTCCGAGGAACGCTTCCGGCCCGGCGGGCATCCCACGCCGCTGCCCAACCCCGGCGTCTTCGCACGCCGCAACGCCGTCGACACGGCCGCGCTGCTGCCCGACGGCTCGTATTCGGAGATATCGGTGTCGCCGATCCTGCACCGGCACACCGGCGAGGGCACCGAGATCCCCTCCCCGGAAGCGAGCCCGAGCCTGCCCCAGGGGGGTGCGTCGTGAATCCGGCCAACTACCTGTACCTTTCGGCCCTGCTGTTCACCATCGGGGCCTCGGGTGTGCTGCTGCGCCGCAACGCCATCGTGATGTTCATGTGCGTCGAGTTGATGCTCAACGCCGTCAACCTGGCCTTCGTCACCTTCGCCCGGATGCACGGCCACCTGGACGGACAGGTGATCGCGTTCTTCACGATGGTGGTGGCCGCCTGCGAGGTCGTGATCGGCCTGGCCATCATCATGACGATTTTCCGTGCCCGCAAATCGGCGTCAGTCGACGACGCGAACCTACTCAAAGGCTGAGAACGCCACCGTGACAAATCTTTTGGGGACTCACTACACGTGGCTGCTGGTGGCCCTGCCGCTGGCCGGTGCCGCGATCCTGCTGTTCGGCGGTCGGCGCACCGACGCGTGGGGCCACTGGCTGGGCTGCGCGGCGGCCCTCGCGTCGTTCGGGGTGGGCGCCACCCTGCTGGCCGACATGCTGGCCCGCAGCGCCGACGACCGCACGATCCACCAGAAGCTGTACACCTGGATCCCGGTCAACCAGCTGCAGGTCGACCTCGGGCTGCAGGTCGACCAGCTGTCCATGTGTTTCGTGCTGCTGATCAGCGGGGTCGGCTCGCTGATCCACATCTACTCGGTCGCCTACATGGCCGAGGATCCCGACCGCCGCCGCTTTTTCGGCTATCTCAACCTGTTCTTGGCCTCGATGCTGCTGTTGGTGGTCGCCGACAACTACGTGGTGCTCTACGTCGGCTGGGAGGGCGTCGGCCTGGCGTCCTACCTGCTGATCGGTTTCTGGTACCACAAGCCGACGGCGGCCACGGCGGCCAAGAAGGCGTTCGTGATGAACCGGGTCGGCGACGCCGGCCTCGCGCTGGGAATGTTCCTGATGTTCGGCACCTTCGGGACGCTGTCCTACGCGGGCGTGTTCGCCGCCGCGCCGGCCGCGGGCTCGGGCGTGCTGAACGCGATGGGGTTGCTGTTGCTGCTGGGCGCGTGCGCCAAGTCCGCGCAGGTCCCGCTGCAGGCCTGGTTGGGCGACGCGATGGAGGGCCCCACCCCCGTGTCGGCGCTGATCCACGCCGCCACCATGGTGACCGCCGGCGTGTACCTGATCGTGCGGTCCAACCCCCTGTACAACCTGGCGCCCGGGGCGCAGCTGGCGGTGGTGATCGTCGGTGCCGTCACGTTGATGCTGGGCGCGATCATCGGCTGCGCCAAGGATGACATCAAACGCGCCCTGGCCGCCTCGACGATGAGCCAGATCGGCTACATGGTGCTGGCCGCCGGCCTGGGCCCGGCCGGCTACGCGTTCGCGATCATGCACCTGTTGACCCACGGGTTCTTCAAGGCCGGGTTGTTCCTCGGCTCCGGTGCGGTGATCCACGGGATGAACGAGGAGCAGAACATGCGCCGCTACGGCGGGCTGCGCGCCGCCCTGCCGGTCACCTTCGCCACGTTCGGTTTCGCCTACCTCGCGATCATCGGTGTGCCGCCGTTTTCGGGCTTCTTCTCCAAGGACCCCATCATCGAGGCGGCGCTGGACTCCGGCGGGATCCGCGGCTACGTGCTGGGCGGCACCGCGCTGCTGGGCGCGGGGGTTACCGCGTTCTACATGACGCGGGTCATGCTGATGACCTTCTTCGGCGAAAAGCGCTGGGCGCCGGGCGCTCATCCGCACGAGGCGCCGGCGCTGATGACGTGGCCGATGATCCTGCTCGCCTTCGGCTCGGTGTTCGCCGGCGGCCTGCTGGCCATCGGCGGCACCCTGCAGCACTGGCTCGAACCGGTCGTCGGCGCGCACGAAGGGACGGTCCACGCCCTACCTGCCTGGGCCACCACCAGCGTGACCTTGACCGTCGTCGCCGTCGGCATCGCGGTGGCCTACGCCAAGTACGGCAGGTTGGCGATCCCGCGGGTGGCCCCGCTGTCGGTCTCGCCGGCGACGACGGCCGCGCGCGCCGACCTCTACGGCGATGCCTTCAACGAGGAGGTGTTCATGCGCCCCGGCGCCCAACTGACGCACGCGCTGACCGAATTCGACGACGCGGGTGTGGACGGCTCGGTCAACGCCCTCGCGGCGCTGGTGAGCGCGACGTCGAACCGCCTGCGGGGAATGCAGACCGGGTTCGCGCGCAACTACGCATTGTCCATGCTGGCGGGCGCCACCCTGGTGGTCGCGCTGATCCTGGCGGTGAGGTTCTGGTGAACGGGGCTTGGATGAGTAACGTCCCCTGGCTGAGCGTGCTGTGGCTGGTGCCACTCGCGGGTGCCGCGCTGGTCATCCTGGTGCCGCCCGGGCTGCGGCAACTCGCCAAGTGGATCGGCCTGGCGTTCGGGCTGCTGACGCTGGCGGTGGCGGTGGTGGTCACCGCCGGCTTCAAGGCCGGCGGCCCCACCTACCAGTTCGTCGAAAGCCATTCGTGGATCCCGTCGTTCGGGGCCGGCTACACCCTCGGTGTGGACGGCATCGCCGTGGTGCTGGTGCTGCTGACCGTGGTGCTGATCCCGGTGCTGCAGGTGGCCGGCTGGAACGATGGCGATGGTGACGACCCGCAGCGCTCGGCTTCGCCGAGCTTGCGATCGTCAGGTGGCGAGCGCACGCGGGGTGTCCACACCTACATCGCCCTGACGCTGGTGATCGAGTCGATGGTGCTGATCTCGGTGATCGCCCTGGACGTGCTGCTGTTCTACGTGTTCTTCGAGGCCATGCTGATCCCGATGTACTTCCTGATCGGCGGCTTCGGTCAGGGTTCGGGCCGCTCCCGCGCCGCGGTGAAGTTCCTGCTGTACAACCTGTTCGGCGGGCTGATCATGCTGGCCGCGGTGATCGGGCTGTACGTGGTGACCGCGGAGCACGGTTCGGGCACCTTCGACTTCCGGGCGATCGTCGACGCCGTGCAGCACGGGAACCTGGGCGTCGACCCCGCCGTCCTCAAGGCGCTGTTCCTGGGCTTCATGTTCGCCTTCGCGATCAAGGCGCCGCTGTGGCCGTTCCACCGGTGGCTGCCCGACGCCTGCGTGGAGGCCACGCCCGCGACCGCGGTGTTGATCACAGCGGTGATGGACAAGGTCGGCACCTTCGGCATGCTGCGCTACTGCCTGCAGCTGTTTCCCGATGCCTCGACGTATTTCCGGCCGCTGATCGTGACGCTGGCCATCGTCGGCGTGATCTACGGCGCGATCGTGGCGATCGGCCAGAAAGACATGATGCGCCTGATCGCCTACACCTCGATCTCGCACTTCGGGTTCATCATCGCGGGCATCTTCGTGATGACCAGCCAGGGCCAGAGCGGCTCGACGCTGTACATGCTCAACCATGGCCTGTCCACCGCGGCGGTGTTCCTGATCGCCGGGTTCCTGGTCACGCGGCGCGGCAGCCGGTTGATCGCCGACTACGGCGGTGTGCAGAAGGTGGCGCCGGTCCTGGCGGGCACCTTCCTCGTGGCCGGCATGGCCACCCTGTCGCTGCCCGGGCTGGCGCCGTTCGTCAGCGAATTCCTGGTGCTGCTGGGCACTTTCAACCGCTACTGGCTGGCGGGCGCGTTCGGGGTCACCGCACTGGTCCTGGCGGCCATCTACATGCTGTGGCTCTACCAGCGCGTGATGACCGGACCGGTGGCCGCGGGCAACGAGAAGATCACCGACCTCAAGCCGCGCGAACTGCTCGTCGTCACGCCGTTGATCGCGCTGCTGATCGGTCTAGGGGTCTACCCCAAGCCGGTGCTGGAGTTGATCAACCCGGCCGTCGCCAACACGATGACCACCATCGGCCAGCACGATCCCGCGCCGAGCGTGCCGCCGGGCACCGGTCTACCCCGCACAGCCGAAGGACCGCACCGATGATCCTGCTCCCCTCCCCCAGCATCGAGTACTTCCTGCTGTCACCGATGCTGATCGTGTTCGGCGTCGCGGTGGCCGGCGTGCTGGCCGAGGCGTTCGTGCCGCGCAGGTTCCGCTACGGCGCCCAGGTGACGCTCGCCCTCGGCGGTCTGGTGGCGGCGTTCGTCGCGGTCGTCGTGGTGAGCCGCTCGGTGTGCCCGTGCGGGCGCGCCGCGGTGCTGGGCGCGATGGCCGTCGACCGCACGGCGCTGTACCTGCAGGGCACCGTGCTGCTGGTGGCCGTGCTCGCGGTCATATTCATGGCCGAACGCACGCAGTCCAAGGCGGAAAGCAGGGCGGCCGTGGGTGCCGCACGGGCGGCCGGCCTGGATTCCTTCACCCCGCAGGCCTCCGCGGTGCCCGGCAGCGACGCCGAGATCGAGGCCGAGCGGACGGGGGCCGCGCAGACCGAACTCTTCCCGCTGACGATGCTGTCGGTCGGCGGCATGATGGTGTTCCCCGCGTCCAACGACCTGCTGACCATGTTCGTCGCGCTGGAAGTGCTGTCGCTGCCCCTGT
The DNA here is from genome assembly GCF_045809005.2 of Mycobacterium cajalii. Classification (NCBI taxonomy): domain Bacteria; kingdom Bacillati; phylum Actinomycetota; class Actinomycetes; order Mycobacteriales; family Mycobacteriaceae; genus Mycobacterium; species Mycobacterium cajalii. The sequence goes on along the minus strand of NZ_CM141436.1, from coordinate 1,582,647 downwards.
ACCTGATGTGCGGGCTGGCCCGTCATCGCCGCCTGCTGTCGCAGGAGTCGGCGATGAAGTACTTCCTGCTGGGCGCGTTCTCGTCGGCGTTCTTCCTCTACGGGGTCGCGCTGGTGTACGGCGCGACCGGCACGCTGGTGCTGCCCGGTATCCGCAAAGCGCTTGCCGCCCAAGGCGGTACGTCGATGGCGCTGGTCGGCGTCGCGCTGCTGTCGGTCGGCCTGCTGTTCAAGGTCGGCGCGGTCCCCTTCCACTCCTGGATTCCCGACGTCTACCAGGGCGCCCCCACCCCGGTCACCGGCTTCATGGCGGCGGCCACCAAGGTCGCGGCGTTCGGCGCGCTGCTGCGGGTGGTGTACGTGGCGCTGCCGCCGCTGCACGACCAGTGGCGCCCGGTGTTGTGGACGATCGCCATCCTGACCATGGCGGTGGGCACGATCACCGCGGTCAACCAGACCGACGTCAAGCGGCTGCTGGCCTACTCGTCGGTCGCCCACGTCGGTTTCATCCTCACCGGCGTCATCGCCGACAACCATTCGGGCCTGTCGGGCACGTTGTTCTACCTGCTCGCCTACAGCCTCAGCACGATGGGGGCGTTCGCCATCGTGGGCCTGATCCGCAACGCCGACGGCGTCGAGGACGCCACCGTGTCCCACTGGGCCGGGCTCGGGCGCCGCTCACCCCTTGTGGGCGTGATGTTCGCGATGTTCCTGCTGGCCTTCGCCGGCATCCCGCTGACGAGCGGATTCGTCAGCAAGCTGGCCGTGTTCCGGGCCGCCGCGCAGAGCGGGGCGGTACCGCTGGTGGTGATCGGTGTGATCGCCAGCGGGGTGGCCGCGTACTTCTATGTGCGCGTGATCGTTTCGATGTTCTTCACCGAGGCGACCGAGGACACGCCGCACGTGGTCGCGCCCGGCATCCTGAGCAAGGCCGCGATCGCCGTCTGCGCCGTGGCCACCGTGGCGCTGGGGATCTTCCCGCAGCCGCTGCTGGACCTGGCCGACCAGGCCGCCCACCTGCTGCACTGAGCCGGCCGCCCCGCAGGGGGACGCCTGCCTGAAGGTCCGTGGCCATGCGGGCAGGCCCCCGCCCGCGCTGTTTGCGCGGCTAAGCCTTGGCCGCGGACGCGCCCGGGTCAAAGCTGGTGCCCTGGTCGGCGATTCCCGCGAAGTCGTCGATGGAGTTGCCGACGCCCGAGGTGTAGGTGACGCCGCTAGCGTTGGTGGCCGTGTTCGCGATGCCGGAGTTGTTCGCGCCCGAATTGAACATGCCGACGTTGTTGCTGCCCGTGTTGGCGATGCCGACCAACTGCGTCCCCGAGTTGTCGATGCCGACGTTGCCGTCGCCGATGTTTCCGAAGCCCGAGCTCGGCACCCCGATGGCGCCGGCGCTCGCGTTCTGGTAGCCGGAGACGTCGACGCCCGAGTTGTAGAACCCGGACACGTCGGTGCCGGAGGTGCCGATGCCGGAGACCGAGCCCGGCTGGGTGATCGCGCTGCCGATGCCGGTGTTGACGCTGCCCGCGTTGTACAGGCCGGTGTTGAGGTCGCCGGAGTCGAACAGGCCCGTGTTCAGGCTGCCCGAGTTGAAGAAGCCCGTGTTTCCGCCGACGCCCAGGCCGGTAGCGGCGAAGGTGGCGCCGCCCGCGTTGAACCCACCGCTGTTGTAGGTGCCCGCGTTGGCCAAGCCGTAGTTGTGGTCGCCCGCGTTGAACACGCCCATGTTGTTGGAGCCGGCGTTGAAGACCCCGAAGTCGTGGGAACCGCCGTTGCCGAAGCCGGTGTCGGCGACGCCGGAGTTCCAGAAGCCGGTGTTGGTGCTGCCCGAGTTCAGGAAGCCGAAGTTGCCGTTGCCGGAGTTGAAGATGCCGACGTTGCCGTTGCCGGAGTTGAAGAAGCCGACGTTGCCGTTGCCGGAGTTGCCGAAGCCGATGTTGTTCAGGCCCGCATTCAGCCCGCCGATGCCCACCATGTTGTCGCCGGAGAGGTTGAACCCGATGTCGTTGCTGCCGGCGTTGCCGAACCCGAAGTCGAAACTGCCGAGGTTGCCGAACCCGATGTCCGAGCTGCCCTGGTTACCCCAGCCGATGTTGAACGATCCGAGGTTGCCGTCGCCGAAGTTGAAGCGGCCGGCGTTGCCGCTACCGAAGTTTCCGTTGCCGATGCCCGCGAGCAGGCCGCCGCGGGCGGCGGTGACGGCGCCGCCGCCGCCGGAGCTGTTGCCGAAGCCGAAGTTCGCCGAGCCGAGATTTCCGCTGCCCAGGTTGAGGTCGCCGAGGTTGCCCCACCCCAGGTTGGTGTTCCCGACGTTGCCGCTGCCCAGGTTGGCGAATCCCCAGTTTCCACTGCCGAAGTTGAGGTTGCCGATGTTGCCGTTGCCCAGGTTCAGGCTGCCGATGTTGCCGCCGCCCAGGTTGAAGTCGCCGGTGTTGCCGCCGCCCAGGTTCCAGACACCGATGTTGCCGAGGCCCGTGTTGAGGGCCGGGATGTTGAGGCCGAAGACGTTCAGGTCGGCAGTCAACGACGGCGACGCCCCGATGGGGGCGATTGTGGCCGCCGCCGCCACCGGGCCGCCCGCCATCGCGCCGGCCAGCTGGCCCGGCAGGCTCTGCAACAGCTCCGGCAGCGAAGCCAGCTGCGCGGCCGCCGCCGAGGCCCCGCCGTGATAACCAACCATCGCCGCCACGTCGGCGGCCCACATCTCCTCGTACTGGCCTTCCAGCGCCGCGATCGCCGGCGCGTTCTGCCCGAAGATGTTCGACATCACCATCTGCACGAAGTCCGACCGGTTGGCCGACACCACCATCGGGTGCACGGTCGCGGTCAACGCCGCCTCGAACACTCCCGCCACCGCCCGCGCCTGGGCCGCCGCACCCGAGGCCTGAGTCGCGGCTGCACTGAGCCAATCCGAGTACGGTGTGGCCGCGGCCATCATCGCCGCCGACGCCGGACCCTGCCACGCCGCACCGGTCAGATTCGACGTCACCGACGAGAACGACTCCGCGGCCGCACCCAACTCAGCGGAAAGCCCGTCCCAGGCCGCCGCGGCCTGCAACATCGGCGCCGAACCGGCACCGGAAAACATCAGCAACGAATTGATCTCCGGCGGCAACGTCAAAAAGCTCATCAACGTGTCCTTTCATCGGGCCGCGGCGTCAAACGCTCAGCCCGGACTTTAAACAGTCAATCCGCGGAAAAATAGACTTTCCGCTAACTATTCGACGCACGTAAAGTTGGCGTTATGCCCGACTTCGCTTACAGTAACAGCCGGCTTCAGCTCACCCAAAAGCCAACGGCAGCACATGATTTGGCGGGACCAGCCAAGACCCGATCAGTTGACGAAGCCGGATTGGTTGTCGCCCACCTTGAAAGCACCCGAATTGTTGGTGCCGGGGTTCCGATATCCGAATTGTTCATACCTTGATTAGCGAAAACGGGGGTCTCCTGACGTTTCTGTGGGTCTGGTTTCATGCTGCTCGACCGGGCAGTGCGGGGCATAGGCCGCCGCGGGTGAGCATGGCCATGCCGATCATCGCCTCAGGGCTGTGAAACCCGTACGCACGCGTGGTCAATGCCCGCAGGTGGGTGTTCGTCGCCTCTGAGCGGGCATTCGACAGTTGGTGGTCGAGAGTGTTGCCGATGAGCTCCTTGTGACGGCGGACGGTGCGGGCTACGGCAACGAATTCCGGGATGCGCGAGTGCGACGCCCAGGACAACCAACCGGCCAGCAGGCGATGGCCGTCGCGGCCTTTGACCCGAAACACTTCGCGGAGTTGCTCTTTGAGCAGATACGCCCGATACAGCGTGGCGTTGGTAGCCGTGATCGACGCGAGGCTGGTGCGTTGCTCACCGGTCAGATCGGCCGGGTTCTTGCGGGTCGCCCACATCGCGTGCCGGTCGCGGACACCGGCGCGGGCCATGGTACGCACCCGCACCTTGTCGAGGGCCTTGAGCGCCCAGGCCACGACATGAAACGGATCCAGGCAGATCACCGCACCCGGGGCCCGGTCCCGCAGCACGGCGTGAATCCATTCCGCCCCATCACAGCTGACGTGAGTCAACGCCGCGGCACGTTGGGCGCCGAGCTGGTCGAAAAACCGGCCCAAGGTGTCCTGGTTGCGGCCTTCGGCTGCCCACACCAGCCGGCCTGTCGTGTGATCGATGACGCAGGTTACATAGCGGTGGCCTTTGCGGTAGGCGATCTCGTCGATGCCGATGCGGGTCAACCCGGCCAGCAGGTCGTTGGTGTCGCGGCCATCGGCGACCACCCGGCCCACGATCGCGGCGATGGTGCGCCAGGCCACCCGCAAAAACACCGCGACCACACTGATCGCGGCATGCGCGGTCAACCACGCGGCTGTGTCCTCAAACGCCCAGGTGTGACGGGCCCCGGGCCGCGCCCAGGGCAGGTGGGCCACCACCACTCCATGCTCGGGGCAGGCTACCCGCGGCGCTGCGGCCTGCAGATAGGCCTTCGTCGTCCCCAGATCCAGGGTGCGCCAGCGCCTGATCCCCTCCCCGCCGTCATAGCCCGCACAGCGTTTGCGGCACCGCGAGCACCGGCTGGCCTGGTTCGCCTTGGGCCGCACCTCAAACACCAGCACCTCGCTGGTCACCGGCTGTTTTCCGCGCGAAGTCTCCGTCTCGATCATCACGTCATCGACGACCATGTCCTGGCCATCGAGGACCGTCGCGAATACCCTGGATTTACCCAACGCCGTACACCCTCCTTCGTCTTGAACCCGATAACAGTCCAAAACGTAAGCAGGACACGGCGTTGGGCCACAAGCCCCCTGGTCACAGACCCACGACTACGGCAGAAGAGCCGAAAACGGGGTCGTAGGTACCCGAGTTGTACAAGCCGATGTGGTAACAGTTGATGCCCGCCACGCGTGCACAGTCAAATGTGGGACAACGGAATGTGCGACAACGGAATGTGGGACAACGGCGCCCCGCGGCCGGTCGCCGGCGCGTGGTGCGACGTGGTCCGGGCCGGGCCCGAAGACCCGGCCCGCGCGGATCAGTTGAAGAAGCCGGACTGGTTGTCGCTGTGGTTGAACGCGCCCGAGTCGAGATTGCCGGCGTTGGCGGCACCCGAGTCGTTGGTCCCCGTGTTGGCGATACCGGCATCGTTGCCGCCCGAGTTGTACCAGCCGGTGTTGTTGCTGCCGCTGCCGCTGTTGCCGAAGCCGGTGTTGAAGTTCCCGCTGGCCGTGTTCCCGACGCCCACGGTGTGCGAACCGCTGGCGGAGTTGGCGATGCCGACCTGGAGGGTACCGGCGCCCGTGTTGAGGAAGCCGATCTCATGGCGGCCGCTGCCGGAGTTGAGGAAGCCGACGTCGTGGCCGCCGCTGCCCGAGTTCCCGAAGCCCGAGTTGACCCCGAGACCCGAGTTGGAGCTCATCAGCGTGTCCTTCCCGTGAGGTGTGACGCACACACCGTTCCCACGGGTCTCGTGTGTCACCACCCCTCGGCGCGGCACACGACACTCGACCAGCCAGTAAACTCTAAGAGCATCGCGGCGCAAATATTCGAAAATTCGGGAAATCCCTGAGAAATTTTTATTCCGAGACCGGCAGCGGACTGAACACCGCGAACGTCCTACCACTGAGCCCTCCGTTACACCAAACCGTAACGCAGGGCCGCGCGACGGCAACGGCGATGCCCACGCCGCTGGCAAACCTAGGTCGGTTCAGTTGACGAAGCCCGACTGGCGTGTCGCTGTGGTTGCAGGCGCCCGAGTCGTTGGTGCCGGTGCCGCCGATGCCCGAGACCGTGCCGGCCTGCGCGCACGAGCTGCCGATACCCGTATTCAGGCTGCCCGCGTTGCCCAGGCCGGTTCCGGGGTTCCCCGAGCTCCCGCGCCCGGTGGTGGGGATGCCGGAGGCGAAGTAGCCGACGGTGCCGGTGGACTCGCCCGCGTACGCTCCGGCGGTCCCCCGCTGGCTGGTGCGACCGGGGTCGAACGCCCCATGTTCGTCAAGCCCGAGTTGAAGGCCCCATCTTGGAGGCGCCGGAGCTGTAGGCGCCGGAATTGTCGAACCCGTTGTCGCGGTAGCCGGCGTTCTGGAAGCCGAAGGGTCGGGTGCCCGCGTTCGCGAGCCCGGCCAGTGTCGACGTCACCGACCCGAAAGGCGCTGCGGCAGAGACTGCCTCGGCGGCAGGCTGTCCCAGGCCGCGCCGCCTCAAGCATTCGGGGGCGAATTGGTCACCGCGAACATCAGCAGCCAAAAGATCTCCGGCGACAACGCCGAGAAGCTGCCGACGCACCTCCCGCTGGCAGGCCACCCCACACGGGTCAGGACGGATCCGGTCAGGACGGATCCGGTCAGGACGGGGCAGGAAAGCCGCGCGATGAACGGTTCGACACATTGCGGGAAGGCCCGTTTCGGTGGTGCGCCCCCGACTAGGTGAACGGGCGCGTAGCCAGCACGAAAACCGCCAGCGCGCCCAGCGGGGCCAGCAGCGGCAGCCACGGCAGCTGCAGTGGAAACGACACCGCCACCAACCCGGCCGACGTGAAGCACAGGGCGGCCACCCATGTCGCGCGGCTCCCGATGACCATCGCGGCCGACGGTCCGGTGGCGTGGCGGGACACCAGATAGGCCGCCGCGCACAGCCCCGACAGGCCGACGGGCACGGGCGGCGGGCCGGACAGCGCGATCGCGAACACCACGAGCAGAACGGCGAACGTTGCGGCCGGCCGAAACACCGTCCCGACGGCCACCGCGGTCAGCGCCGCCGCGCACCCGACCAGCGCCGCCCCGTGCGAACCGACGACGACCGATCCCACCATCAGCAGCCCGGATGCCGTCGACAGGGCGGGCAGTCCCACCCTCGCCGCGCCCGCCATGCCCACGCTCATCCCCGCACCCGTCGCCCGCGGTCCGGCAGCACACCCATGGACTGCTCCAGGGCGGCGCCTTCGGGCCACGGCACGATGTCGACACCGACGGTAGCCATGTCGCGATACATAGCCGAGCGCTGCAGTCCCCACAACTCGTCCACCAGCGGGTCGCGCTCGCCCCGGAACGGAGCCCGGTCGAGGACGTCGACCGCCAGGACGACGTGCCCGCGGCGGCGGAGGTCGATCAGCGCCAGCGCGAACTCGGTGTCGAGCAGCGTGGAGAACGCGACGACGATCGCCCCGGCGGGGACGGCCGCGCGTGGCGCCAGGGTGCCGGTGGTGTCCTCGAAGTGCTCGCCGACGTCGAGCACGGTGTCGAGGACACGGAAGAACTGGCGTTGTCCGATGTCGGCGCCGAGCCACCGCGGGCGCTTGCCGCCCAGGGCGACGATTCCGGCCCGATCACCGTGCCGCAGCGCCGTCTGCACCACCTGGGCCGCCCCGCGTACGACCCGTTCCGTGGCCTCGGTCGCCGGGCCGGCCGGCTGACGGTAGGTGTCGATCAGCACCACCACGTCGGCGGCGCGGTCGGTCAGCCGTTGCGTGACATGCAGGTGGCGGCGGCGCGCGCTCACCGGCCAGTTCACCGCCCGTAACTGGTCGCCCGGCACGTAGGGACGAATGTCGGCGTACTCGACGCCCGGCCCGGCGTGCCGGGTCAGGTGCGCACCCAGGCGGTCGAGCAGCTCGGTCTGCGGGACGGGCGTCGACTGCGGCGGCGTCAGCGGGAACACGACGACGGCGGCGGCGGCGACGGTGGCCGTGCCGGTGAGCAGCCCCCCGCGCGCCACCACGTCCACGCGTGCCCGCAGGCAATACCGGCCCCAGCGATGCGCCGTCGCCGCAACCGTTTTCGCCGCACGGCCATCGGCGGCGAGGACTTCGAGCCGCACGCCCGCGACGTCCGGGACCGCCAGCTCGACGGTGGCGGCCCCGGCGTCTTCGGTGGTCGCCCACACCCGGAGTCGCACCCGCTCGTCTTCGAAGCATCGCTGCGACACGGGGTCCCCGTGCACGCGGATCGGGGGCATCGGACGCTGCCAGCTGACCGAACACAGCACACCGAGCAGCGGTGCGGCGAAAGCGATCAGCTGCCACCGGCCGCCGATCACCGCGACCGCCAGCGCAGCGCCAGCACATGTCGCGACCGCCCGCGTCAAAAGGGATGCGCGCCAGCGAAACTCGACTGCCCGGTCCTGTGTCACGCCGGGCCCGTCGGGGCTTGACTCTCGCCGCCGCCGGTCCGGGGCACCGGCAGGCGCCGCAACAGCTCTCCGACGATGTCGGCGCCCTGGATCTTTCGCACCCACATCTCCGGCCGCAGGGTGATCCGGTGTGCGATCGCCGGGATCGCCAGCGCCTTCACGTCCTCGGGAATCACATAGTCGCGCCCCAGCAACAGCGCACGGGCCCGGGCCAGTTGAACCAGGTCGAGTTCGGCGCGCGGGCTGGCGCCGACCGCGACCTGCGGGTGGTGCCGGGTGGCCGCCGCCAGCGACACCACGTAGCGCAGGACGTCGTCGTGCACGGTCACCTGCTCGACGGACTCGCGCATGGCCAGCACATCGTGCGCGTCCACCACCTGATCGACCACCGGCTCGGCCGACCCGCGCTCCAGCCGCCGGCGCAGCATCGCGGTCTCGTCGCGCTCGGAGAGATAGCGCAGCTCCAGCCGGATCGCGAACCGATCCAGCTGTGCCTCAGGCAGCGGGTAGGTGCCCTCGTACTCGATCGGGTTGTCGGTCGCCAGGACGATGAACGGCGTTGGCAGCTGGTGAGTTTCGCCGTCGATGCTGACCTGGCTTTCGGCCATCGCCTCCAGCAGGGCCGCCTGGGTCTTGGGCGGGGTGCGGTTGATCTCGTCGGCGAGCAGCAGGTTGGTGAAGATGGGTCCGGCGCGGAACGCGAACCGGCCCGACTGCATGTCGTAGATCGTCGAGCCGAGCAGGTCGGCCGGAAGCAGGTCGGGCGTGAACTGCACCCGGGTGAACCGAAGCCCCAGCGCGGCGGCGAAAGACCGCGCGATGAGCGTCTTGCCCAGTCCCGGCAGATCTTCGATCAGCACATGCCCGCGGGCGAGGACCGCGGTCAGGATGAGCGTCAGTGCCGAACGCTTGCCCACCACAACGCGTTCGATCTCGTCGATGACGGCACCGCAGTACTCGGTGGTCTTGTCGGCCGGCAGTGCGGTGGGCAACGTCATACCTGCTCCAGCTTCCGTAGGATCGCCTCGAGCGCCGCACGGCCGGGGCCGGGCCCCCGGTCACCGCCACGGACGACGTTGTTGGGATTGACCCATTCCCAGAGTTCGGCTCCGAACAGCATCCGCCCACTGGCGTGATACGCGGCGGGATCCTTCGAAAGCCTTTGGCCGGTGGCGAGTTCGTAGCGCCGCGCGAGCATCGGCCGCAGGTGCCGGTCCCAGTCCGCCCGGGTCGAGTCCGACCACCTGATGGTCGTCTCCGTGTTGGCGACCCAGCGGCGCAGCGCGTCCCCGAGGTCGTCCGGACCGGCCTCCTCGTAGGGCTGCGGCCCCCTCCCCACGACGCGACGGACGTTGAGCAGCACCAGGGCCAGCGCGACGCCGGTGGCCGCGAGCACGAGCCCGCGATCGGGCAGGGCCAGCGTCAGTAGCTCCACACTGAGGATGAGGAATACGCCCAGGGCGACAAGCCTGTTCATGCGTGGCTCACAGACCGCAGTTCGTCGAGGACCAGCCGCAGCACTCGGACCGCGACGTCGCGGTGACCTTCGTTCATCACGTGCGGGCTGAACCGCGCCTCGGCGAAGAGGTCGACCAGCTGGATGGCGTTGTCGGCGTGCAGCGCGTGGCGCTCGACGGCGCGGGCCAGCACCTCGGTGGGAGTGTCGAAATCCTGCGGGACGGCGCCCGGAACGTTTGCGAGCTCGCGTTCCATTGCGGCATAGCACGCGATGATCGCCTCGCGCGGCTCCCGGCGCAGGTCTGTCATCTCGGCCAGGCCGCGCTCGGCGGCCCGCACCAGCGAGCCCGGGTTCGGTTGCGGCGCCGCGGTTGCGCGCTCTTCCGCGGTGGTTGCGCCCGCGTCCCTCGCGCGCCAGCGCCGACGCGACTCGAGGAGCGTGCCCACGACGAGGATCGGCAGCAGGGGCAGCGTGCAGGCGATCAGAACGCCGGACATGTTGCCCGAGTCGGCTTTCGGGGGTTGTCGGGGCGGCGGGGCTCCGGTGTGTGACGGCGGCGGCGACGCGTTCGTGGTCCCCGGCGCCGGCGGCGTGACGTCGTGGCCCGCCGCGGCCCGCGTCAGCAGCGTCAGCGCCAGCAGCAGGCCCGCGATCACCCCGAGCGCGACCAGCACCACCCGCCAACTCGGCCGGCCGGTGCCGGTGCCGAGCAGCGCGGGCAGGTCCGGCCCGCTGGGCGCGAACCCTCGCGGATCGCGCAGCCGCGCGACGACGGCGATCGCGAGCAGCGTCACCGTCCCGGCCAGCGCCGCGACGACGGCCGTCCAGGCCGCGGCATTGCTGCCCGCCTCGGTGCGGGGGGCCAGCTCATGGGCCGGAAGATAGCCGCGCAGCGCCGCCGCGACCACGAGCAGGAGCACGATCAACGCAACGACCCGCGCCGCAGGTTTGTCACTACCGGGCATTGGCACACCACTCGACCGGTTAACTGCCGCCGTTGCGGCTTCGGTTTTTCATCCTCGCACGTCAGGCGGCGGCTTCGCCAGGAGTCGCGGCGCCGGCCGGTGGTGCGTTGTCCACAGTCGGAGTTTCATCCACAACCCGGTGAAACGGGGGCGATCTTCGAACGCATGTTCGATATCGTGGGGGCATGGTCGCGGCGAGCCCCGAACAGGCACGAGAGCGGATCGGCGCCGCCCTCGACGCGATCGACGCCGCCCAGGACCTGCTGCGGGCGACCTCCTCGGATGTGGTGGGCAACGACTTCCGGGTGGACGTCGCCGAACGGCTGGAGACCCAGCACCGCACCAACCGCGGCCTGATGTATCGGTTTTTCGCCGAGATCGCCGAGCCGCCCGACGGCGCCGAGTCCATACCGGCGCAACGCGACCGACTGTGGGCCCGGTTGCGCATCCCGCCGCGGGAAATCAAACGCCGCTTCAAGCTGGCCGCGCGGATCCGACCGCGGCGCTCGCTGACCGGTCCCCCCGTCGCACCGGAGCTGCCGGAGTTGGCGGCGGCGGTCGAGGCGGGCGCGGTCGGTGAGGACCACATCCGCGCGGTTTGCGACGCGGTCGACGTGCTGCCGTCCTGCGTTTCGGCCTCCGACGTGGCGGATGCCGAGCGAACGCTGGTGCAGCACGCGCGCAAACTCGATGCCGGTGTCGTCACCAAGCTGGGTCACCGGATCGCCGACCACCTCAACCCCGACGGCTTGTTCGACGACGAGGATCGGGCCCGTCGCCGCGGGCTACACCTGGGCGCACAGGGACCGGATGGCATGTCCCGGTTGTCGGGATTGTTGGACCCCGAGGCCCGAGCGTACTTCGAGGCCATCCACGCGGCCGTGCGTCCGGGCCGTCACCAACCCGACGGCGCCGCGCCGCAGGAGCGCGACACGCGCACACCCGCCCAACGCTGCCATGACGCGCTGAAACTGGGCCTGGAGGCCGCGGTCTCGTCCGGTCGGCTGGGATCGCACCGGGGCCACCCCGTCACGGTGATCGTCACGACCACGCTGGGCGATCTCGAGCGAGCCGCCGCAGCGGTTGCCGACGAGTCCGTCCCGATGCCCGCGCCCGCGCGGACCGGCGGCGGTTCCAGGCTGCCGATGCCGGACCTCATCCGCATGGCCGCCAATGCGATTCACTGCCTGGCCGTGTTCGACGAGCACACCGGCCGGCCGCTGTACCTGGGCCGCCAGAAGCGGATCGCGACAGCCGATCAGCGGCTCGTCTGCTACGCCCGCGACCGGGGCTGCACGCGCCCCAATTGCCTTGAACCGGGCTATAACTGCGAAGTGCACCATTCGCCGGACTGGGCCCAAGGCGGCCGCACCGACGCCGATTCGTTGCATTTCGCCTGCGGCGGCGACCATGACGGCGCGAGCCGCGGCGAATGGCACACCGAGGTCACCGAAAACGGGCGGCTCGGTTGGAGCAAGGGCGACGGCCCGCCGGAGATCAACCACGCCCACCATCCCGACGAGCTTTTGCGCGGTGATCTCGATCCGCCGGTTCCGGAGGAGTGAGGTGGGATCGGCCGCCGAAGTTTCGGCGCGAGTTTGCCGGGTAGCCGGGGAGAGTCCGGATCCACCCGAACCAAGTCCAGTTGAGAATGGGGAAACATCATGGACAGCAAGAAGAGCCACGACAGCCATGCACTCCACCGTCCGTTGGCGGCGATCGGCGCGGGCGTCGCAGGCCTGGCCGTCAGCGCAGCGATCGCGGCCTCGGGGATCGCTCCGGCCGGCGCGACCGGCGACGCGCGCACGCAGTCCGTCGCGCACGGTTCGCAGGTGAGCTTCCTGCCCGACGAGCCGGCGCCACCCGGTCCGCCCGGTCCGGGCGGGCCGGCTGGGCCGGGGCCGATGCCCGGCGGGCCGGGTGGCCCGGGGCCGATGCCCGGCGGACCGGCTGGGCCGGGGCCGATGCCCGGCGGACCGGCTGGGCCGGGGCCGATGCCCGGCGGGCCGGGCGCACCGGCACCGGGGTACTGAGCCCGGGCGCCTCGAGGCCCCAGCCGGGCGCGCGGCGCCACCGGCGGCCAAGCCCCCTATTCGGGTTCGAACGGCCGGAAGCTGCCGTCGAGGACCTGCAGATGGCCGATCGTGCGGCCGGTGACCGCGCTGGGATCGACCAACGCCAATTCGACTGCGGCGCGGGCGAATTCCTCGGCGTTCGCGGTGTCGCCGAATTCCCGCGCATAGTAGGCCAGGCCCGGGGTCATGATGGGCTTGGACGGCGACAAGGCATTGACCGCGACGTTGTGGTCGGCGAGGTCGTAGGCGGCGCACTGGGTAAGGTGCTCGAGCGCCGCCTTCGATCCGCCGTAGCCGGGCAGCACTCCCCCGCTGCGGTCGGGTAGGGGCCGTCGCCGGGCAGTCGCGAGGCGACCGAGCTGATGTTGACGACCGCGCCCCCGCCCGCGTCGATCATGTCGGGGCACACCCGCTGCATCAGCTCGTAGGCGGCGAAGACCGCGATCTCGAAGTGCCGGCGGTAGGCGGCCAGGGGGACGCTGACGAACCCGGGCCAGCCGGGCTTGGCGCCGGCCGCCTTCGCCGCGGGCTTGGCGCGCGGCGCGCCGCCGGGCGCCGGCGGGCGCCCCGGCGCGGTGAAGGCCGCATTGTTCACGAGGATCGTGATGGGCCCCAAGGCATCTCGTGCCGAATCCACCAGCCCGGAGATGTCATTCGGGTCGGTCAAGTCGGACCGGACCGCCACGGCGCGGCCACCGGCCGACTCGATCGCCGCGACCGTCTCGCCGATAGTCCCGGGCAACCGCTCGTCCCACACCTGCTCGGTGCGGCCCGCGACCGCGACTGCCGCACCCTCCGCCGCGAGCGCCGCGGCGATCGCCCGGTCCAGCCCGCGGCTGCCGCCGGTGACGATCGCGGCCCGGCCCGCGAGCCGCCCCGTCATCGCCGCACCCCGTGCACCACGATCGCGGTGGTCTGCTCCACCCACGCCGCGTCGAGTTCGTCCTCCGGGCGCAGCAGCATCCGCAGCATCGTCGCTCCTCCGATCAGCTCGATCAACCGGTCCGGGTCCACGTCGGCATGCGCCTCGCCCCGCTTGACCGCCTCGCCCAACCGCAGCCGCACCGCGGCGAACACGTCGACGAAACGCGACATGACCCGGGCGTTCAGGGCGGGGTCGGCCGTCATGTCGGCCACCAGGCCGGGCAGCGCGGCGCGCACGACCGGCGTCGTGAACACGTCGCGGGTGGCCTCGATCATCATGCGGACGTCGGCGGCGATGTCGCCGGCCGGCGCCTCCAGCGCGGTGGGGGCCGTCGGGAAAGCCGCCTCGTGCACCAGCTCGGCCTTGCTCGACCACCGCCGGTACAGCGCGGATTTCGTGGTGCCGGCCCGCTCGGCGACCGCGGCCAGGCTCAAATTCGAATATCCGATCTGCACAAGCAGTTCCGCGGTTGCCGATAAGATGGCCGAATCGATGCGCGGGTCCCGCGGGCGGCCGGCGCCGGGGGCCTTGTCAAGGGCGGACGGGTCTGCTTTCATAACGCTACCTACCGTATCGTAATTGCCGCGCAGAAGTCGCAAAGAATGGGGGCACCCCGTGGCCAACGAACCCGTCCTCGACAAGGTCGACCGGCTGCAGCGCTCGAGCCGCGACGTCAGCACCCTGCCGGGGGTGATGTCGCGGTGGCTGGCCACGGTCCTGCCCGGCGGGGCGACACCGGAGGTGACCGTCGAGAGCGGCGTGGACTCCACGGGCATGTCCTCGGAAACCATAATCCTGACCGCCCGCTGGTGCCAGGACGGGCGGCAGATCGAGCAGAAGCTGGTGACCCGGGTGGCCCCGGCCGCCGAGGACGTGCAGGTCTTCCCCACCTACCGGCTCGACCACCAATTCGAGGTGATACGAAAGGTCGGTCAACTCACCGACGTCCCCGTTCCGCCGGTCCGCTGGCTGGAGTCCACCGGCGACGTGCTGGGCACGCCCTACTTCGTGATGGATTACGTCGACGGCGAGGTGCCGCCCGACGTCATGCCCTACACCTTCGGCAACAACTGGTTCGCCGACGCGCCCGCCGAGCGCCAGCGCGAACTGCAGGACGCCACGGTCGGGGTGCTGGCCAAGCTGCACGCAATACCCTGCGCCGCCGAGGAATTCGGCTTTCTCGCCGAGGGTTCCGCAGGCGACACCGCGCTGCGCCGGCACTTCAACTGGGTGCGGTCCTGGTATGACTTCGCGGTGCCCGACATCGGCCGCTCACCGCTGCTGGAGCGGACCTTCGAGTGGCTCGAGGCCCACTGGCCGGCCGGGGCGGCCGCCGCCGAACCCGTCCTGCTGTGGGGCGACGCCCGGGTGGGCAACGTGTTGTACCGCGACTTCCGGCCGGTGGCGGTGCTCGACTGGGAGATGGTGACGCTCGGCCCGCGTGAGCTCGACGTCGCGTGGATGATCTACGCGCACATGGTCTTTCAGGAACTCACCGGCCTCGCCGGGCTGCCGGGCCTGCCGGAGGTGATGCGCGAGGACGACGTCCGGGCCACCTACCGGCGACTCACCGGCGTCGAGCTCGGCGACCTGAACTGGTTCTACGTGTACTCGGGTGTGATGTGGGCGTGCGTGTTCATGCGCACCGGCGCCCGTCGGGTGCACTTCGGGGAGACCGAGAAACCCGACGACGTCGAATCGCTGTTCTACCACGCCGGACTGATGCGCCGTTTAATCGGCGACGGTCTCATCGGAGAGGACCGGTAATGCCGCAATCACTTGGCCCGCTCGACGAATTCCCGGTGCACCAGCTCCCGCAGCCCATCGCGTGGCCGGGCTCCTCGGACCGCAATTTCTACGACCGCGCCTACTTCAACGCCCACGACCGTACCGGGGACATCTTCGTCGTCAGCGGCATCGGCTACTACCCGAACCTGGGCGTCAAGGACGCGTTCCTGCTCGTCCGGCGCGGCGACACCCAGACCGCGGTGCACCTGTCCGACGCCATCGACTCCGACCGGCTCAACCAGAACGTCAACGGCTACCGCATCGAGGTCGTCGAGCCGCTGCGCAAACTGCGCCTGGTACTCGACGAAACCGACGGCATCGCAGCCGATCTCACCTGGGAAGGCCTGTTCGACGTCGTGCAGGAACAGCCGCATGTCCTGCGGTCGGGCAATCGGGTGACGCTCAACGCGCAGCGGTTCGCCCAGCTGGGCGCCTGGAGCGGCCGCCTGGCCGTCGACGGCGACGAGTTCGCCGTCGACCCGGCGACCTGGATCGGCAGCCGCGACCGGTCCTGGGGCATCCGGCCGATCGGCGAGCCCGAGCCGGCGGGCCGCCCCGCCGATCCGCCCTTCGAGGGCATGTGGTGGCTCTACGTGCCCATGGCGTTCGACGACTTCGCGATCGTGCTGATCATCCAGGAGGAGCCCGACGGCTTCCGCTCGCTCAACGACTGCACCCGGGTCTGGCGCGACGGCCGCGTCGAGCAGCTGGGCTGGCCGCGGGTCAAGATCCACTACCGCTCCGGCACGCGCATCCCCACCGGCGCCACGATCGACGCCACCGCACCGGACGGCACCCCGGTCCACTTCGACGTGGAGTCCAAGCTGCCCGTCCCCATCCACGTCGGCGGCGGCTACGGCGGCGACTCCGACTGGCTGCACGGGATGTGGAAGGGCGAGAAGTTCGTCGAGCGGCTGACCTACGACATGACCGACCCGGCGATCGTCGCACGCTCCGGGTTCGGCGTGATCGATCACGTGGGCCGGGCGTTGTGCCGCGACGGCGACGCGGAGCCGGTGGAGGGCTGGGGGCTCTACGAGCACGGCGCGCTGGGCCGCCACGACCCGTCCGGGTTCGCCGACTGGCTGTCGGTTGCCCCCTGACGCTGGGCATTCTCGCCCGAGTGCGGTTCACTAGACGGCGTGACGAATCCGCCGCCCCCCGACGCCGGGTCCTGGAACGTGGACGTCGTGGTGGTCGGAGCCGGCTTCGCCGGGCTGGCCGCCGCGCGGGAACTGACCCGGCTGGGCCATGACGTGGTGGTCTTGGAGGGCCGCGACCGCGTCGGCGGCCGCTCGTTCACCGGCAGCGTCGCCGGGCTGCCCGCCGACATGGGCGGCACCTTCGTCGGCCCCACCCAGGACGCGGTGCTGGCGTTGGCGGCCGAACTGCAGATCCCGACCACCCCGACCCACCACCACGGCCGGAGCATCATCCAGTGGCGCGGCTGGGCGCGCCCCTACCACGGCACCATTCCGAAGCTCTCGCTGGCGGGGCTGATCGACATCGGCCGGCTGCGCTGGCAGTTCGCGCGGATCGCGCGCGGCATCCCGCTGGCGGACCCGTGGAACGCGCGCCGCGCCCGCGAACTCGACGCCCAGTCGCTCGGCGACTGGTTGCGCTCGGTGCGCGCCTCCGCCTCCTCCCGCGACCTGCTGGCGATCGTGGCCCGGGTGAGCTGGGGGTGCGAACCCGACGAGGTGTCGATGCTGCACGCTGCCCGGTACGTGCGCGCCGCCGGCGGCCTGGACCGGATGCTCGACGTCGAGAACGGGGCCCAGCAGGACCGTTTCCCGGGCGGCACCCAGCAGATCGCCGACGCGGTGGCGGCCGAGCTCGGCCCGCGCGTCGTGCTCGACGCACCGGTGCGGCGCATCGAGCGCAATGGCGCCGGGGTGGCGGTCACCTCCGACCGGGGCCGGGCCGAGGCCGGATTCGTCATCGTCGCCGTCCCGCCCGCCCACCGCGCCTCGATCGAGTTCACTCCCCCGCTACCCGAGGAGTACGACGAACTCGCCCGGCACTGGCCGCAGGGACGCCTGAGCAAGGCCTATGCGGCCTACTCCACGCCGTTCTGGCGGGCCGACGGCTTCTCCGGCCAGGCCCTCTCCGACGAGGGTCCGGTCTTCATCACCTTCGACGTCAGCCCGCACGCCGACGGGCCGGGCATCCTGATGGGCTTCGTCGACGCCCGCGCGTTCGACTCGCTGCCCGCCGACCAGCGGCGCCGCGAGGCGTTGCGTTGCTTCGCGTCGCTGTTCGGCAGCGACGCGCTCAAACCCCTCGACTACGTCGACTATCGTTGGGGCACCGAAGAATTCGCACCGGGTGGCCCGACGGCCGCGGTGCCGCCGCGGTCGTGGACCCGGTCCGGGCCGTACCTGCGCCGGCCCGTCGGGCCGATCCATTGGGCCGGCACCGAAACGGCCGACGAATGGACCGGATTTCTCGACGGCGCCATCCGATCCGGCCGCCGGGCGGCCGCCGAGGTCGCGGCCCTGCTGTGAGCCGCCCCGTCAGGAGCTGATGCGCCGCAGTTCGCGGCTGACCGATCCCGCCAGTTCCCGCAGCTGGCGGGTCACCTCGGCGGGCTGTTCCAGCATCGAGCAGTGACCACCGGGCAGCTCGACCAGGCCCACGACGTTGGGCGCGGTGCGCGCGATCGCACGGGACTGGCTGATGGGCGTCAGCCGGTCGCGCTCGCTGCCGATCACCAGCGTCGGCACCGTGAGGCCCTCCAGGTCGAGGTAGCGCGACCCCAGCGACCCGACGAGCATCCGCGCGCACCCGCCGCGCCCCACGGCCGAGGTCTGCGCGAACAGCTCGTAGACGAGCCTGGCCGCGCTCGGGTCCGCGTCCTTGGCGACGGCCAGCATGGCGACCAGGTAACGACTCGGGACGCGGGCGACGCCGGGCAGCGGGAACCCGCCGAACGCGCCGATCAGCCCGCGCGCGAGCAGGTCCCGCGCCGGCGCCAGCCTGCGCGGCACCGGCAGCAGGCTGACCTTGCCGACCAGGTCGCCGGTCGTGGTGTTGATCAGGGCCACCGCGTCGGCGCGCCGGTGCACCTTGTGCCGGTAGCGCGCCGACCAGGCCGCGATCGCGATGCCGCCCATCGAGTGCCCGGCCAGCACCGCCCGTTCGTGCGGCGCCAGCGTCGCCTCGAGCACGCAATCCAGGTCCGCGGCGAGGGCCTTGAGGGTGTAGCCGTTGCCGCGCGGGACGCCGCTGCGCCCGTGGCCCCGGTGGTCGAAGGCGATCACCCGGTAGTCGGTGGCCAGGTCGGCGATCTGGTAGGCCCACGCGCGGATCGCGCAGGTGATGCCGTGGGTCAGCACGATCGGATAGCCGTCCGGCGGCCCGAACACCTCGGCGTGCAGCGGGGTGTCGTCGGCCGCGCGCACGGTCAGCTCCCGGCTGGGCGGCAACACCTCGGACAGGCCGTCGTCGCCGCGGGCGGATCGCCTGGGACTCATCGCCGTTCCCCCTCCAATGCGGCCACGCTGCCGCGGTTTCGGATGCCGCGAGTCTAGCCTGACGCCGGCGTCAATTCGGGCAGATTCGCCTTTGATTTCCGGTCCTATTCGGCGGTCACCGCCCAGGAGGCAAGCAGCCGCAGCGCCTCCTCGGACCGCGAGTGCGGTTCGGCGGTGTAGCCGAACAACGACAAGCCGCCCGTGCCGATGTCGAGCATGTTGTACCTGAGCACGAGTTCCCCGACGTCGGCGTGGCGGAAGCGCTTCACGCCGTGGCGGTGCGCCTTGACGTTGTGCGCCGCCCAGCGGCTGCGGAAGTCCTCGCTGCGGGTGGTGAGCTCCCCGACGAGCCGGGTGACGGCCGGCGAGTCCGGGGAGCGCGCGGCCTCGCCCTGCAGCAGGGAGACGGCGTCGTCGGCCGCGATGTCCCAGTCCGGGAAGACCCGGCCGGCGGCGGCATCGAAGAAGATGAACCGCGCCAGGTTCGGCGTCGCCCCGGCGCGGGCGAACAACGGCGCGTACAGCGCCCGGCCGAGCGCGTTGGCGGCGACGATGTCGAGACGACCGTCGAGCACCACGGCCGGGGCGGTGACCATGCTGTCCAGCAGCGCCTGCACACCGTCGGGCACGGCCGGGCCGGGATGCGGCGGTGTGCGGGTCCGGTCGATCCGGGTGGTGGCCGCGCGCACCAGGTCGAACAGGTGCGCGGATTCCGCGTCGCTCAGTTGCAGCGCCCGGGCCACGGCAGACAGCACCTCCTCGGAGACTCCGGCGACGTGCCCGCGCTCGATCTGCGTGTAGTAGTCGATGCTCACACCGGCCAGCTGAGCGACCTCCTCGCGGCGCAACCCGGGCACGCGCCGGCGCCGGCCCGGCGGCAGGCCCACGTGCCCGGGCGTGAGCCGGGCACGCCGGGTCGTCAGGAATTTCCTGATGTCCTTGGCGATATCCATGTCCACGCTGGGATACCCACGCGGCCGCATGTCGCCGCGCGTCAGCGCTCCAGCGCCTCCGCGCAGGCGTCGAGGATCGCCTCGAAACTCGAGCGCAGCACCCGCTGGCTGACCGCCTCGAGCAGCCGCCCGCCCGCCCAGGCGGGGTGGGTGTAGTTGGTGAGCCAGTCGACGTGGGTGCCGGTTCCCGCCGCGGTCGACGTCGCCGGGGTGAAGGTCGCCGGGGTGAACGTCAGCGTGCCGCCCTCGTGGTGGAACGGCGGAAACGACCGGACGATCAGGTAGGTGTAGCTGCGAGGCCGGTCGTAGGCGGTGATCTCCTCGCGGAACCAGGTGCCGACGCCGGTGACCTCGCGCACCGCACCCACCTCGCGTCCCGGCGAGTCCCTGGCGTAGTCGGCCCTGAGCGCCAACGGGGCGGCGGCCAGATGGGCCGGCTCGGCGAGCCAGTCGAAGACCTGTTCCACCGGTGCGGCAATCGTTCGTTCCAGATGGATCCGGGTCATTGGTAGTCGGGGGCGCGGTGCTCGTTGAGCCCGTTTCCCCTTCCCCCTTTCAATCCGTGCGTGCGGTTTTCCCGCACACGGCTTACCGATGATCTTCTAGACATGGTTACGCAGCTTTCGGGTAACGGATGGTGCCACGAAGCCGGTGCAGGCCGTGCCCGTTAAACCACTCTTCGGTCCACTGCTCAGCTTGTCCAGCACGCAGATTGCGGCCCCGCTTTCTAACCATCAAGCGAAACAACCGCCAACACACGTACCGGTCGATCTGGCGGAACTTAACGGCGGCATTGCCGGTACGAAAGTAGTTGCCCCAGCCGCGCAGAATCAGCGTCAACTCCGCGATCACGTCACGGATATCGAGACCGACCCGGTTGCGGCCGGTGCGGTCGCGCACCTTGGCCCGTAACCGGGCCATAGCCGTTTGACTGGGCCAGCGGTGCAAGTAGTAGCGGATGACCCGCTTCTGCTCCCACAACCGTCCCGACATGCGGGCGCGGAAATGACAGCCCAGAAAGTCCAGGCCCTCACGCCCTGCCCGCAGATCGACCACCTTCGTCTTCTCCGGATGCAGCCGCAACCCCAACGACGCCAGGATCTCTCCCACCGCCGCCAAAGCATGCTCGGCCTGTTCCGCCGTGCGGCACAACACCACACCGTCATCGGCGTAACGCACCAACTCACCCACCCCACGGGCAGCGAGTTCGGTGTCGAGCACATGCAGAAAGATATTGGCCAACAGCGGCGAGATCACCCCGCCCTGCGGGGTGCCCGCGACCGTCCGCTGGGTCACCCCCTCGACCATCACTCCTGCTTGCAGCCACAACCGCAGCAGTTTGAGCACCCGCCGATCCGAGACCCGCCTACCCACCTGCGTGAGCAGCCGGTCGTGGTCAATCTCGCCGAAGAAATTAGCGATATCGAACTCGACCACAAACACCTGGCCCTCGATGAACCCGGTCCGCAAGCGTTCCTTGGCCATCACCGCCGACCGCCTCGGCCGAAACCCGAACGAGCACGACAAAAAGTCCGCCTCGAAAATCGGTTCCAACACGATCTTGGCCGCCGCCTGGACCACCCGATCTCGCACCGTGGGAATCCCCAACGGCCGCTTACCACCTCGTGGTTTCGGAATCTCCACACGCCTGGCTGGCGCGGGAAGATACACACCCTCGCGAAGGTCACGACGCAACTCGCGCAACATGCGGTCCACGCCGTAGTCCTCCACCGCAGCCACGGTGATCCGATCCACCCCGGCCGCACCTTTGTTCTTACGCACCCGCTCCCACGCCTCCCACAGGACGTCACCCCTGTAGACACGGTCATACAGAGCGTGGAAACGCCGACCCTCAGACTGCTTGGCCGCAGCCCATAGCACCCGTTGCAGTTGTTGCACTTTCACCGGCGAGGCCACCAACGGCTCGTCGTCGGCTACAGCAAGCGATGGCTTGCCGGGGTAATTGGACCGAGTCACCTCGGTCATGCCCTGATGCTTACCCGCTTCGCGCGCGTGATCAAAGCAGGGGCCCTTCCCTCCCGGCGTGTCTCTCACGCCGATCAGCGGTACTACGACCCCCTCGGACTCCCGCTGCCCTCCAAAGGATTTCACCATCGGCTTATACCCTTGGTCTTTGCCTGACGCAGGCCAGGCAGACGGGTCTCTCCCCTTCCGAACCAGACTGTGTGCACGTGCCGCTCCCCATACCCCGGAAGGACCCGCCGAGCTAACCCCGGACCGGGGCTCGACGGACATAGGCCTTCGCCGTGACATGAGCGGCTCGGCTCCTCCGTTGTACATTTGACGAGGCTGCAGGACTCGCGCCTAGCGGCACTACGGCCCGCGCACTTGCTCCCTCCAAAGAGGCTCTCGACACCCCGCTTAGCCCGCCGCCTCTCAACGACGAACCGGGGCCTGCTACCCGGCGCTCCGGTGCCTACCGGGACGGGACTTACACCCGCAAGCCTGATCCAGCTTCTAGGACGCACCATGACGCCCATGCTATTCCCCCTGTTCCCCGCCCAGCCCGGGCGTGCGCGAGTCGCCGCACGCAACCGCCGAGATCTTTGCGCCGCCCCGCAGCCTTGCCGGTGAAGGCCGTCGGGACGCTCAAGTAGAGTTTGCTGGTACCTCGCTGAGCAAGGTCCGTCAAGGTCCTTCGCCCGATCGCACGCGATTGCCGCCACGCAATCCCGCTCGCGCCGCGGAGCAGCGCATTCGGCCCCGGCGTCGGGCGGGTCGGGCCGCCGCCGGGCGACGCCGGCGGACGGGCCGAGCGGACGTTAGCTGCGCGGGCGCGCCGGGCGGCGGGCGGCTTTGCCCTGGTTACGTTGGATCCGGGGCGGGGAGTGTGTCCCGTGACCGGATGTGAGGACAACACGGATGATGAAAAACAGCAGCGCCGCCGCGCGGCGGCGAGTGGCCGGCATCAGCGCGGGCTGCCTGCTCGGGGGGATCGCCCTGGGACTCACCGGCGCACCGACCGCGGTTGCCGCACCCGACTGCAGTTCCGGCGGTGTGAACGCCACCGTCTCCTCGGTGACCGACACCGCGCAGCAGTACCTGGCCGCGCACCCGGGTGCCAACCAGGTCGTCACGGCCGCATACGCCGAGCCGCGCCCGCAGGCCGAGTCCAGCCTGCGCACCTACTTCACCGCGCACCCGCAGGAGTACACCGACCTGCGCGGCATCCTGGCGCCGATCGGTGACACCGAGAGCCAGTGCAAGGTGACGGCGCTGCCGCCGAACCTGGAGTCGGCCTACCACGAGTTCATGGCCGGCTGACCGCTCCGGCCGGGCATTTCCCAGTCGACCGAGCGAACTGGGGATGAGAAGATGCGGCTGGGTCGCAGCGCGCTCAGCGAACCGGGCATCACCCGCGCACGCCGAAGGACACCGCCGCCCTGATACACACCGCGCAGCGCCACGGGACGTCGTTTCGCCGAGGCGGTGACCGCGGTCGACGAGCCCTACCGCGCGGTCAAGGCCGCCGACGCGATCGTGGTGCTGACCGAGTGGCCGCAGTTCCGCGACCTCGACTGGCGCACCGTCGCCCGGGCCGCGCCGGGCGCCGCGGTCGTCGACACCCGAAACCTCCTCGACCCGGCCGTGGTTCGCGCGGCCGGAATCCGCTATGTCGGAAACGTTGTGCCGCAGGGCTTTTGAGCAGGCTTTCGAACGGGGCACCGGCGAGCGGCGATCACTGCCGCAGCGTGGTGTGCGGGCTCTGGCCGTACGTGTGCCGGTAGACGACCGCGAAGCGGCCGGTGTGCGCGAAACCCCACCGCTGGGCGATCTCGGTGACGGTCGTCGAGGACTGCGACCCGGCGACCAGGTCCTGATGCGCCCGGTGCAGCCGGACGCGGCGTATGTACTCCGTCGGCGTGGTGTCCAGCTGGCGGCGGAACAGGTACTGCACCGCCCTGGGGGTCAGGTGGACCGCGGCCGCGACGTCGTTGACGCCGATGTCGCCGGAGGCGTTGCAGTGGATGAACGACACCGCGTCCTTCAGCACTTCGGGCAGCGCGGGGTTGCCGGCCACGTCCTGGTCGGTCACGTTGGACGGGTAGCGCTCAAGCAGCGCCCCGGCCAGCAGCGGCGGCAGCGTCGCCACGATCAGCGGCTGCTGGGCGGTGTCCGCCGACGCCAGCGCACCCGTCGCGTAGTCCAGCGCCCGGTGCCACGCGCGGATCGCGGCCCGTGAGCGCGGCCGGCCGCTGAGGAACCGGATTTGCTGCGACGGCGGCGCCTGCAGGTCGGCGGCCACCTTGTGTAACACGTCCGCCCCGAAGCGCACGACGTCGAAGCGCGCACCGCTCACCTGCAGCACGCAAGACATGCCGTGGGCGACGAGGACCGGGCAGTCCATGGTCGGCGGGCCGCCACCCCGCACTGTCAGCGATCCCGCGCGGGGCTGGATCACGACGACGGAGTCGTCGGGAGCGATCTGGACGCTCGCCCGGCCCTGGATCAGCACGTCGTCGATGGTGACCCCGCCCGCCTCGCAGCGCCGGTGCGTGACGACCGCGCCCCGCGTCAGACCGGTGATCCGCCACCCCGGCGTGTAGGCGGCGGCGAAGAACTGGCGTGCCGACTCGGGCTCGCCGGTGCGGAACTGCTCGTAACGCAGCGCTGCCGGGCCGTGGCCGCCCGGGCCCGCGGTGACGGGGCCCGCGGTACCGGCGGGGGTATCGGGCGCGGGATGCAGGTCGACGTGGACGGCGCAAGCGGGGCGCGGTGCCGTGCCCACGGCGCGCGTCATCCCCCGCGGGACCGCGGGTTTGCCGAACGCCTGCACGGTGGTCAGCGTATTCCTCCCGACCATTTCCTCACGGTAGTCCCGCCGACTGCAGAGGGTGCGACGGCAGGCGCTCCGAACCGATTTGTCGATAGATGTTGAGCGCGTCCAGCGCCACCCGGTCCCAGGTGAAACGCGACAGCGCGCGGCTTCGCCCGGCCGATCCCATGCTCTCGCGCTGGAAACTCTGCGCGAGCAGCGCGCGCAGCGCGGCTGTCAGTTCGCCGGGCCGCTCCGGTGACAACAACAGCCCCGTCACGTTGTCCACGATGGCCTCCGTGAGGAATCCGACGGGCAGCGCCACCACGGCCACCCCGCACGCCATCGCCTGCAGCACCGTCGTCGGGCGGGGCGGCTGGCGCGGCGTGCACGCGAAAACGTTGGCGGAGCGGATCAGTTGCGGCAGTTCGTCTTCGGGCAACGTGCCCGCGAACCGCACCCGGTCGGCGACGCCCAGCTCGGCGGCGAGCTCCTCGAGCTGGGCTCGCGCCTCGACGTGGGCGGCATCGGCCGGGGCAGTCTCCGCGAGCACCAGCTCGGTGCCCGCCAGCCGGGGCAGCGCGCGGATGACTCTGTCGAACCCGTTGCACCACAGCGGATTCGGCGCCACGCACAGCACACGGTTGAGCTCCCCTCTGGGGGCCACGGGGCCGACGGGGGCGAAGCGCTCCCCGTCCACGCCGCTGGCCAGAACCGACATCCGTGCCCGGCTGCGGCGCAGCCGGGCGAGCGCGTCGACGTCGGCGCTGCTCTCGCCGGTCACCCACGTCGCGCTGCGCGCCAGCAGCGGCTCGATCCGTTCGCGTTCGCTCTCGTGGGGTGAACCGTCGGGACGGCGCGCCGCGGCCACGCCCTGGAAGCTCTGCACGGTCGGTATCCGCTGCCGCCGCGCCGCCAGCTGGGCGGCCAGCCCGCCGAGCCACCCGTAGGCGTGCACGACGTCGGGCTGGTCCGACGACCACTCGCGCTGCAGCGCGGCCGCCCAGTCCCCCACGTACGGCAGCACTTCCGGTGCCGACACCGGACCCCGGGGGCCCACGGGAAGCGGCACGACGCGGTCACCGCCCCCGGCGCCCTCGCGGCGCCGGCCCGCGCGCCGCACGTAGGCCGTGACGTCGTGTCCGCGGGCGGCGAGCGCGGCACAGACCTGCCGGGGGTCGTCACCGACCTGGTCGTCGCCGCAGACGATGGCGATCTTCAAGCGCAACTCCCTTCACGCGGTCCGACGCGGAAGTGGTCCTACGCGGGAAGTGCTACCCCGTCGGCGTGTCGGACAAACGGCGAAGTGCCGCCTCTTTGGTTTTGGACCACGGATTCGTCGTCCGCATCAGGGCGGGGCCGCGCTCAGTTCAGGACCTCCATCAACAGCAGCGCCCCGCCGACGGTGCCGTCCGCGGCACGAAACGACGCGCACGTCACCCGCACCCGGGCGTTGCGGCCACGCCGGTTGAGGGCGTCGACGACCACCTCCCCGGAGCTTCTTGTCGTCCATCCACGTCCCGTTCGAAAGAGCGTCCGCCAACGGGCTCGAACACTACTCGCGACGCCGGACAGCGGACCTCAGATCCGGTTTTCCCGCCCGATCACCGCCCACACCGTCTTGCCGGTGGGGGTCGGGGTGCTGCCCCAGGCGCGGCAGAGCGCGGAAATGATGGCCAGGCCCGACACGATGTCCACACCCCGATCGACGCTCTCGCGCCGGGTTGCGGGCCGACGGCTGCGATCCTCCACCGCGACGGTGACGGTGTCCCGCTCTCTCTCGGCTATCAGCACCGGCGCGCTTTGGGTGTGGTCGAGCACGTTCTCGACGAGCACGGTGGCCACCGTGCCCGCGACGGGGATCAGTTCGCTCGCGCCCCATCCGGTGAAGCCAGTCGGTGATCATCGCGCGGGCCAGGCCGACGCCGGCCGGCCCGGCGGGCGGTTCGGCACGCGCACGCCGCCGGATTTGCAGGGACTGGCCGTGTACGTCCCGCAGCGCCGACTCGTGGGCCGCGTGCACGGGCACGTAGCGGGCCACCCCGGCCGACTCGATGGCCCGCCGGGTTCGCGGCTCGTCGCAGACGAGCAGGATTGGCACGTCGGGCCAGGTGCTGACGTGCCAGCGGGCGCTCGTGAACACCGTCCAGGCCGTCGCAGACGGCACGGACAACCCGTTGACGTCGACGATCACCGCGCGCGGCTCGTCCAGCGCGGCCTTGATGACGGCGTCGCGCAGTCCTCGATAGGTGACACTGTCCAACACCCCGCTGACGGCCAGGTGCACCACCTCGTCGCGGGCTTGGGCCTCGACCCGCACGGGCGGGCTGACCTCAGCCACCGGGCTCGCCCGGCCGGGGACTGGTGTGCGACAACCGTTCGCTGAGCACGCCCAGCGCCGCCTCGGTTTCCTGCGCGCGGTCGGTGTAGTGCCGGCGCAGCATGCCCGTGCCCGCCTTGTCGGCCATCTTGCGAGCCAGTCTGGCCTTCTCCTGCAGGCTGCGCAGCGCCGCCCAGAGCGCGCCCTCGATCTCGTCGTCGCGGGCGGCGAGCAGTGCGTCGGCGGTCCACGCGTGGCCGACCCGGCACCGGTAGTGGCCCTCGCCGACCGAGATCAGCGACCCGTTGCAGTCCGGGCAGGTGTACCCCGACGGGGTGCCCAGTTCCTGGGCGTCGAAGTCGGTGGCGAAGCGCGCCTTCATCGCGATGCGGTTCTCGAGTTCCAGCCCAGCGTCGCGTTCCATCTCGGGGTCCTCTATGTCTCGCTGCGCAAGCTCCTTGAGGACGCCGCCGATGTCACCGGCGGCGGCCTGCCGATCCAACACTCCGGCCTCCAGCGCGCTGGTCGGCATCACCGGGAACAACGCGTCCTCGGGGGTCTGGCCGATGGTGGTCCCCCCGCGAGCCCGGATCGCGGCCAGGCCCAGCACCCCGTCGTCGAGCACCCCGGACAGCAGCACCCCGACGGCGCGGGAGCCGAAGGCCAGCGCCACCGAGCGGAACAGAGCGTTGATCGCGGGCCGGTGTCCGCTCTCCGTCGGACCCTGCGAGAGCACCACGTGGTGGTCGGCGACCAGCAGATGGCGGTTCGGGCTGCAGACGTAGATGTGTCCGGGCTCCAGCTCTTCCCCGTCGCGCGCGGTGGTCGCCGGCAACGGGCCGGCGCGGTCGATGATGCGGGCCAGCACGCTCGGTGCCCCCGCGGGAATGTGCAGCGTGACCAGGTAGGCGTACGGCAAATCCGGCGACAGACCCGCGGCAAGGCGCGACAAGGCCTCGACGCCTCCGGCCGAGGCGCCGATCGCCACGACTCCGCGCAGCACGTTTTCACTGGTCGCGTTGATCACCACCCTCGGCTACCCCCGTCAAGCGTAGGTAACCGCATAGGTCGTGGCTAGTGCCCGGATCGGGCGTTTCCGGCGACCGGAAAAACCCCGACACGCCGGGTGTCGGCGGCCCGGGCGTGGCGCGCCGGGGTTTTCCCGGTCCCCGCGCGGGGCATCCCCCCGGCAAAGACGTCACAGATAAGGAGGGGGCATCGTGCCGTCGTCCATCAAGAACGAGAAGCTCTATGAGGATCTGCGCCGGCAGGGCGACTCCAAGGAAAAGGCCGCCCGGATCTCCAATGCGGCCGCCGGGCGGGGCAAGTCGTCGGTCGCCCGCAAGGGCGGCAAGGCCGGCTCCTACACCGACTGGACGGTGCCGGAGCTGAAGAAGCGCGCCAAAGAGCTTGGCATGTCGGGGTATTCGGGCCTGACCAAGGACAAGCTGATCGCCAAGCTGCGCAGCCGCTGATCAACCGCAGAGGCCGAGCCGATCCGGCCAGCACCAGGAAGGCGGCCGCGTAGTCGTTGTCGGCGGTCTGGGTTCGGGCGCCCCGTAAGCCCACAGCGCATAGCCGCCGGCCAGGGCGAACCGCGGCCCGCCAGCCTTGAGCGCCGACGCCGCCGCGCGCAGCGCCTCCCGCAGCCGGCCGTCGTGCCCGGGCGGACCCGGCGGAGTCTGTGCTGCCATGGTCCCTACGTCATACCCCGCGATCCGGGCGGGCAACCCGGCGGCCCGACGCCATTGCGCCCCAGCGTTTGTCGTCTGTTTAAGCAACGGCCGGATTGGCAAACCAGGAGCTATGCCAGCCGCAGTCCTGAGAGCCTACGACGGGGCTGCCGTCGTGATCCCCGCCCACAACGAGCGGGCCAAGCTGCCGGCGTGCCTGCGCGCGGTGCTGACCGCGGCCCTGTGCGCCCGGGTTCCGGTCACCGTCGTGGTGGTGCTCGACGACAGCGACGACGACAGCGCCCGGTTGGCCGGCGAGTACGGCCCCGACGTGCACTTCGTCAGCGTCGACGCCCGCAACGTCGGCACCGCGCGGGCGGTGGGCTTCGGCTATGCCCGGTCGCTGCTCGGGCCCGGCGCCCGGTGCTGGTATGCCACGACCGATGCCGACAGCCGCGTCGATCCCGGCTGGCTGGTCCGCCAGCTCGAGACGGGGGCGGACATGGTGCTGGGCGTGGTGCGCGTGACCGACTGGCACCAGCACTCCCCCGACGTCGCCGACCGGTTCCTGCGGGCCTACGAGGGCGGGGCGGGGGACCCGCACGACCACATCCACGGCGCCAACATGGGTTTTTCCGCCCGCGCCTACTGGCGGGTCGGCGGGTTCCGCTCGCTGGCCTCCGGCGAGGACGTCGACCTGGTCGAGCGGTTCGAGGCCGCCGGCTACTCCATCCACCGGGACACCGGGATATCGGTCGTCACGTCGGCGCGGGCCCGGGCCCGGGCCCCGCACGGCTTCGCCCATCACCTCCGCCGACTGGGCACGCCGGCAACGGGGGACTGCGCGTGACGGCGGGATTGGTCAAGCACTGGCTGGAGACCGGGCGGCTCGAGTTGCCGCTGCCGGCCTCGGGCCGGACCGCCGAGCGCTGGCAGGGCCTGGCCCTGCTGGCCGAGGAGGACATCGTGGCGGCCCGCATCGCCGAGGCCCACGTCGACGCCGTCGCCATCCTCGACGAACTCGGCGGCAAGCCGCCCGATCCCGGCCAGCTGTGGGGCGTGTGGGCCGCCGAGGCCCCCGACGCGATGCTGACGGCCACCGAAGCCGGCGGCGCGTTCACCCTGACCGGCACCAAGGTGTGGTGCTCGGGCGCCGGGTTCTGCACCCATGCGCTGGTGACGGCGCAACTGGGGGACGGAACGCGCGGCCTGTTCGCGGTTTCGGCGCTCAACCCCACCGTCAAGGCGCTGCCGACCACGTGGTGGAACGCCGGGATGGCCGGCAGCGACACCCGGCCGGTGCAGTTCACCAACACCCAGGCCGTCGCCTTGGGCGGCCCCGGCGACTACCTGAGCCGGCCCGGGTTCTGGCACGGCGCGATCGGGGTGGCCGCGTGCTGGCTCGGCGGCGCCCGCCGGGTTGCCGAACCGCTGTACCGTTGCGCGGGAAGCCAGTCCGCGGACGCCTACTCGCTGGCCCACCTGGGCGCGGTGGACGCCGCGCTCGCCGCCGGCGAGGCGATGCTGAGCACCGCCGCCGCCCGCATCGACGCCGACCCGTTCGACCGGACCGACACCGCCCAACTACTCGCGCGCCGCGTCCGCAGCGTCGTCGAGCACGCGGCCGACGAGGCGATCACCCGCACCGGCCGGGCCCTGGGCCCCGGGCCGTTGTGCCAGGACGGCCGGCACGCCCAGCGGGTGGCCGACCTCACCATCTACATCCGGCAGAGCCACGCGGAGCGCGATCTGGCCGAGCTCGGAACGCTGGCGGGACAACACCGTTGAACGCGCTGGACGCGCTGACGACCCTGCCGGCCGGCAACTGCGATCGGTTCGCGGCCAAGCCGCTGACCCGCGGCGGCACACCGCTGCCGGTGTGGCTGGCCGCCCTGGATCGCGGCCCCCTGCCGCCGCTGGACCTGACCGGGTGCCGGCGGCTGGTGGTCGTCGCCCCGCACCCCGACGACTAGACCCTGGGCATGGGCGCCACGATCGCGCACCTGGCCGCCGCGGGGGTCGACGTCCAGGTGGTGTCGGTCAGCGACGGCGGCGCCGCCCACCCGGGCGCGACGGCCTTGCAGCGGACCCGCCTACAGACCACGCGCCGCCACGAGTTGCGTCGGGCGGCAGGGGCTTTGGGGATTCCCCCGCCGCTGCCGCTGGGCCTGCCCGACGGGGAGGTCGCCGACCACGAGGACAGCCTCACCGAGGAGCTCGCCGGCGTCCTCGGCGCCGCCGGGCCGGACACCTGGTGTGCGGCCACCTGGCGCGGCGACGGGCACCCCGACCACGAGGCCGTGGGGCGCGCGGCGGCGGCGGCCTGCGCGCGCACCGACGCCACGCTGCTCGAGTTCCCGGTGTGGATGTGGCACTGGGCCACCCCCGCCGACTCCGTGGTGCCGTGGGAGCGCGCCCACACCGTGCCCGTGCCCGGTCGCGCGATCGCCCGCAAAAAGCTTGCCGCGCAATGCTTTCGCAGTCAGTTCGAGCCGTGCCACGGGGCGCCGGCGCCGGTGCTGCCCGGGTTCGTGCTGCCGCGGCTGCTCGCGGTGGGCGAAGTGGTCTTCCGGTGAGCACCCGGCTGCCCGACGCGTACTTCGACCGGCTCTACGCCGGCGACGACGACCCCTGGCGGTTGTCGACGCGGTGGTACGAGGAGCGCAAGTACGCGATCACCCTGGCGCTGCTGCCCGGCCGCCGCTACCGGCACGCGTTCGAGCCGGGCTGCTCGATCGGGACGCTGACCGAGCTGCTGGCACGCCGCTGCGACCGGGTGACCGCGGTGGACGTGGCCGACGCCGCGCTGCGCGGCGCGGACCGGCGGCTGCGCGCGGCCGGTTGCCGTGAGCGGGTGCACCTGGCGCGGTCTTCCCTGGACGAGACGTGGCCGGGCGGACCCTTCGACCTGGTGGTTCTCAGCGAGGTCGGCTACTACCTGCAGGCCGACGCGCTGGCCGCCGTGCTGGATCGCGAATGCGCCCGGCTGCGGCCGGGCACCACCGTCGTCGCCGCCCACTGGCGCCACGCCGTCGCCGACTACCCGCTCGGCGGCGACGCGGCGCACCGTGTCGTCGCGCGCACGCCGGGCCTGGCGTCGCTGGGGTGCTACCGCGACTGCGACGTCGTCGTCGAGGTGTTCGACCTCGGCGACGAGCGGTCGGTGGCGGCGCGCGGTCGGTGGCGGCGCGCGAGCGCGTGCCCGGTGCATGACCGGGCCCGGTGCATGAGCGGGTAAGTGGGTATCGCACCACGTATGCGCGTGGCGAACTTCAACATCCTGCACGGCCGCACCGTCGGCGAGGGGGTGCACCTGCGCCGGCTGCGGGACTGCGTGCGCCGACTTCGGCCAGCCGCGCTCGCAGCGTGCCGACCTGACCGCGGTGACCGCCGAGGCCATGGGCGCGTAACCCCGTTGAGGGGATCGACGGTGGCCAACACGCACCTGTCCTTCGTGCCGGGCTGGAACCGCCGGCCGTCAGCCTGGAACGCCGGGGGCGTCAGGCGCCCTGACCGGCCGGCCAGCCGAGGGCGGCGAGGCGATCGTGTACTCGGTCGATGTCGTCCAGGGAGGGCATCTCGTCGGTGACCCGGCTGATCTCCACGCCCATGTCGGCGGCGCCGACCGGGACTCCCCGAACCCGGATCCGTTCGGTGATCGCCACGATCTCGTCGTCGGAGACCCGGCGGGGAAGCAACGCGAACAACGGCACGTATCCGGTTGCCGGCACGCCCGCGGGGTAGCCCGCGCGCAGGAATCCGACCACTCTGGACACCACGTTCGCCATCGTCAACCCGCCTCGCTCGCTTCGCCGCACGCTACCCGCAGCAGCCCTGGGCGCGGATAGCGCCCTGCGGCGGATTTCAAACCCGTGCCGGCGACGAGTCATCGGCCGCGGGTCAACGGCATTGTCGCACTCCCGCGACGACGGACCGGCCCAACGCGTCGGACCGGGCCCATCGAGCGAGGTGACTACTGGTGCCGCTGCTCGCGCTCCTCGGCGCTTTCGGCGCCGCTGCGTGCCGCCTCGGCTTCCGCCTCCTTCTTGGCGGCGTCGCGCTGGGCGTCGGCCTTGTCCTGCTGGGCTTCGCCTTCCCGGTACATGTCGTCACGACCGGTCAGCGCCCCGCCGACCTCTTTGGCCTTGCCCTTGATTCCCTCGACTGTTCCCTTCACGGCTTCTTCCGCGCCACCATTCTGATCGCCCATAGCTACGATCCTTTCGCTAGTCGTGGCTTGCGCTTCTGTCTGCGGCCGCGGTCCGCCGAATAAGGCTGCACCGCAACGCCATTCGAAAGCCATCGGGTGAGCCGACACTGACGTGGCCGCAGTTGACGGGCTTCCCGCCCCGCAGCGGGTCAAACCCGTCGCCGCAATCGCCCGGGCATACGTCACCCGAAGTGGCCTGATCAGTGCGTTTGGTCGGCTTTTTCCCGGGTATTGGCCCGGGTGAGCATGGAAGGCGGCAAACGCCATGACCACAATCGCTGTCATAGGGGCGACCGGCACGGCGGGCTCGCGTGTCGCAGCGCGGCTGCGAAGCCGCGGGGTCGGGGTGGTGGAGGTGTCGCGCGCCGGCGGGTGTGACGTGGTCAGCGGCCACGGCCTGGCGGAGGCGCTGGAGGGCGTCGACACCGTGATCGACGTGTGCAATCCCGCGCCCGGGGACTACCGGTGCGACCCCGCCGCCACCATCACCACGGCCACCCGCAATCTCGTCGGCGCGTGCGCGTCGCACGGGGTGGAGCGGCTGGTCCTGTCGACGATCGCGGGCATGGAGAATCCCGAGTTCGACGGGCTCCCCTATTTCGAGGCCAAACGAGCCGCCGAGGAGATCGTGCTGGAGGGCCCGATCCCCCCGACCATCGTGAAATCGACGCAGTGGCACGAATCCGCCGTCTACTCCGACGCCGTGGTCTGCCGGGACGGCGAGGTCGTGGCCCAGGATTGGCTGATCCAGCCCATCGCGGCCGACACCGTCGCCGACGTCCTGGTCGAGGCGGCCCTGGGACAGACGCGCACACCACGCACCATCACCGGCCCCGAGGTGATCCGGTTGCCCGACCTCGCGTCGAAGCTGCTCGCCGCGCGCGGCGACGGACGCCGCGTGCGCGTCGTCAAACCCGCCCTGGCCCCGCTGGCCGTGGGTGGGCTGCTGGCGCCCGACCATGCGGTCGTGCTGGGCCCCGACGTCGACACCTGGCTCGAAGAACAGGTGACGCCCGGCGCGGCCGCGGAGCAAACGCCGAACTGCTGAAGCGCCGAACGCGTCCCAAAGCGTAAGTAATACAGCATGTTTCGCACCCGGAATCGATACGGCGCCGGGCGCGGTAAGCGGCTTCGGCCAAATCCAGGAATAACGCCGTCGGATGCGGGTACCCGGCGCTATGTGGGGAAGGCAGCCCATTCGGGCCAGACCGTGGTCGTCACCGGTGCGAGCGGGGGCATCGGGCGCGCGACGGCCAGAGCGTTCGGCGCGCGCGGCGCACAGGTGGGTCTGCTCGCCCGCGGCGAGCAGGGGCTGAACGGCGCGGCGCGGGACGTGGAGGCCGCCGGCGGGAAGGCGCATGCCGTGCCCACCGACGTCGCCGACCCGCAGGAGTGCGAGTCGGCGGCCGAAGAGGTCGAGCGGGCTTTCGGGCCCATCGACGTCTGGGTGAACGTGGCGTTCACCTCGGTTTTCGCGCCGTTCTGGGAGATCGAGCCGGACGAGTTCCGGCGCGTCACCGAGGTCACCTACCTCGGCTACGTCTACTCCACCATGGCGGCGCTGCGCCGGATGCGGCCCCGCAACTCCGGGACCATCGTGCAGGTGGGTTCGGCGCTGGCCTACCGGGGCATCCCGCTGCAGAGCGCGTACTGCGGCGGCAAGCATGCGATTCAGGGTTTCAACGAATCGCTGCGCTGCGAACTGCTGCACGAGCGCAGCAAGGTCCGCGTCACCATGGTGCAGATGCCGGCGGTCAACACCCCGCAGTTCTCGTGGGTGCTGTCGCGGCTGCCGCGCCAGGCCCAGCCGGTTCCGCCGATCTACCAACCCGAGGTGGCCGCGCGGGCGGTGCTGCACGCCGCGGACCATCCCCGGCGGCGCGAGTACTGGGTCGGGGGGAGCACGGCCGCGACGCTGGCCGGCAATGCCCTCGCGCCCGGGTTGTTGGACCGCTACCTGGCACGGAACGGGTTCGACTCCCAGCAGACCAAGGACCCCCGGCCCCCCGGGCAGCCGGCCAACCTGTGGGAGCCGGCCGACGGAAGCGGCGGCCGCGACTACGGGGCCCACGGCATCTTCGACAACCAGTCGTCTGCCCGCAGCCTGCAGCTGTGGGCGTCCCAGCACCACGGGCTGCTCGGCAGCGCGGCCGGCGGCGCGCTCGCCGCCGGCGTCGGGGCGGCGGCGCGGCTGCTGCGCCGGCGGGGCCGATGATCGCCGGCGACCGCGCCGGGTCGGCGCGCCTCGTCGCGTCGGCACACCACCCGCATTTTCGTTCGGCCACTTCGTACTGAGCCAGGCCAGAAGTATTCGATTGAGGAGGAAAACCGATGTCCAAGAAAGACGTTGCCGACTACCTGCTGGAGCGCCTGCGGGCCTGGGATGTCGAGCATGTCTTCGCGTTCCCCGGCGACGGGATCAACGGGATCCTCGCCGCGTGGGGCCGCGCCGACAACAAGCCACAATTCGTCCAGTCGCGCCACGAGGAGATGAGCGCCTTCGAGGCATGCGGCTACGCCAAGTTCACCGGCCGCGTCGGGGTGTGCATGGCCACGTCGGGGCCCGGCGCCATCCACCTGCTCAACGGCCTCTACGACGCCAAGCTCGACCACGTCCCGGTGGTGGCCATCGTCGGCCAGACCAACCGCAGCGCCATGGGCGGGTCCTACCAGCAGGAGGTGGACCTGATGACGCTGTTCAAGGACGTCGCCAGCGACTACCTCCAGATGATCACCGTCCCTGAGCAATTGCCCAACGTGCTCGACCGCGCCATCCGGGTGGCGATGACCCAACGCGCCCCGACGGCGCTGATCATCCCGGCGGACGTGCAGGAGCTCGAGTACTCGCCGCCCACCCACGAATTCAAGATGGTGCCCTCCAGTCTGGGCATCGAGTGGCCGTCGATCGACCCCGACGACGCCGGCATCGCGCGGGCGGCCGAGGTGCTCAACGCGGGCAGCAAGGTGGCGATGCTGGTGGGCAGCGGCGCGCGGGGCGCCCACGAGGAAGTCGCCCAGGTCGCCGACCTGCTCGGCGCCGGGGCCGCCAAGCCGCTGCTGGGCAAGGACGTGCTGTCCGACGAACTGCCGTGGGTCACCGGGTCGATCGGCCTGCTGGGCACGCGGCCCAGCTATGAGCTGATGCGCGACTGCGACACCCTGCTGACCATCGGTTCCAGCTTCCCGTACACGCAGTTCCTGCCCGACTTCGACCAGTGCCGCGCGGTGCAGATCGACGTCGACGGCAAGATGATCGGCATGCGCTACCCCAACGAGGTGAACCTGGTCTCCGACGCGAAATCCGCGCTGCGGGCCCTGATTCCGCACCTGCGGCGCAAAGAGGACCGGTCCTGGCGCGAAACCATCGAGAAGAACGTGGCCCGGTGGTGGGAGACCATCGACATGGAGTCCAAGGTCAGCGCGGACCCGATCAACCCGCTGCGGTTGTTCTCCGAGCTGTCCCCCCAGCTGCCCGACAACGCGATCGTCACAGCAGATTCCGGCTCGTCGGCCAACTGGTACGCGCGGTGCCTGAAGTTCCGCGGCAGCATGCGCGGCTCCCTGTCGGGCAACCTCGCCACGATGGGGCCCGGGGTCCCCTACGGCATCGGCGCGAAGTTCGCGCACCCACAGCGCCCGGTCATCGTGTTCGCCGGTGACGGCGCCATGCAGATGAACGGCATGGCCGAGCTCATCACCATCAAGCGGTACTGGAAGGAGTGGGCCGACCCGCGCCTGATCGTGGCGATCCTGCACAACAACGACCTCAACCAGGTCACCTGGGAGATGCGCGCCATGGCAGGAGCCCCGAAATTCACGGAGTCCCAAAGCCTTCCCGACATCGACTTCGCGGCGTTCGCATCCAGCCTGGGCCTGCACGCGATGGCCATCAAGGACCCCGAGGAACTCGGCGACGCCTGGCGCGAGGCGCTGTCGGCCGACCGTCCCACCGTGATGGACGTGCACACCGACCCGAACATGCCACCGATCCCGCCGCACGCCACCTGGGACCAGTTCAAGGCGGCCACCACCGCGGTCCTGTCGGGCGACGAGGACAGGGTCGGGTTCGTCAAGGTGGGCCTGAAGACCAAGGCGCAGGAGTTCCTGCCGCACAAGAAGAGCTGAGGGGACATGGCCTCCTCAGCATTGGCCGAGAAGAGCACCGCGGTCGGCGGCCTGAACGTCAGCGCCTACACGATCCCGACCGACGCCCCCGAGGCCGACGGCACGATCGCGTGGGATTCGACCACGATGATCGTGGTGCAGGTCTCCTGCGAGGGCGTGCTCGGCACGGGCTGGACCTACGGCAGCCCGGTGTGCGCCGATCTGATCGAGGGCAAGCTCACCGACGTGGTGGTCGGCCACAACGCGCTGGACGTCACCGGGGCCTCCGACACCATGATCAAGGCGGTGCGCAACATCGGCCGGCCCGGCGTTGCCGGGCAAGCCATTTCGGCGATCGACGTCGCGCTGTGGGACCTCAAGGCGCGGCTGCTGGGGCTTCCCCTGCACCGGCTGCTCGGGGCGGTGCGCGACGCGGTCCCGGTGTACGGCAGCGGCGGCTTCACCACCTACGACGAGCAGCAGCTGCGCGAACAGCTGCTGCGCTGGACGCAGCGGCTGGAGATCCCGCGGGTGAAGATCAAGATCGGCGAATCGTGGGGCACCTGCCTGGGCCGCGACCTGGCCCGGATGCGGCAGGCCCGGGAGACGGTCGGCGACGGGGTGGAACTCTACGTCGACGCCAACGGCGGCTACACCCGCAAGCAGGCGGTCCGCCTGATGGCCGACGCGGCCGAGTTGGACGTGCGCTGGTTCGAGGAGCCGGTCTCCTCCGACGATCTCGACGGGCTGCGCGTGGTCGCCGAGGCGGTCGAGGCCGACGTGACCGCCGGCGAGTACGGCTACGACCTGATCTACTTCCGGCGCATGTGCCAGGCCGGTGCGGTGGACTGCCTGCAGGCCGACGTGTCGCGCTGCGGGGGGATCACCGAATGGCTGCGGGTGGCGGCGGTCGCCGCGGCTTACAACCTGGAGATCTCCGCTCACTGCGGACCGCATCTGCATCTGCACGCCGGCGCGGCCACCCGCAACCTGCGCCACCTGGAGTACTTCCACGACCACGCCCGCATCGAACAGATGGCCTTCGACGGCACGGTGTCACCGCAGGGCGGCGCGATGCGGCCCGACCCGGGCGCGCCGGGCCACGGGCTGACCCTCCGGGCCGGTGACATCGACAAGTACCGCACAAGTTGACAGCCGACCAGGAGGTGGAGTGACCGCGAAGGCGGGCCCGGCCCCGAAGTTGTTCGACGCACTGGCAGCGGATCTGCGCGACACCGTGGACGGGGAGATCCGCTTCGATCCGGGCTCGCGGGCGGCCTATTCCACCGACGCCTCCAACTACCGCCAGGTGCCCGTCGGCGTCGTGGTGCCCCGCACCCCGGAGGCCGCGGCCGACGCCGTCGCCGTCGCCGTCTGCCGACGCTACGACGTGCCCGTGTTGTCCCGCGGGGGCGGCACCAGCCTGGCCGGGCAGTGCTGCAACGCCGCGGTGGTGATCGACTGGAGCAAGTACTGCACGCGCGTCGTCTCCGTCGACGCCGACGCCGGGATCGCCGTGGTGGAGCCCGGCATCAAGCTCGACCAACTCAACGACCGGTTGAAGTCGTCGGGCT
Source organism: Mycobacterium cajalii (assembly GCF_045809005.2). Lineage (NCBI taxonomy): Bacteria > Bacillati > Actinomycetota > Actinomycetes > Mycobacteriales > Mycobacteriaceae > Mycobacterium > Mycobacterium cajalii. Next base: position 1,544,237 of record NZ_CM141436.1, on the reverse strand, counting down.
GGATGGTCGGTCCCCGGCCCTCCACGCACGTCAGCTGCGCGATCGGCGGCATGATCGGCAACAACTCGTGCGGGTCGACCGCGCAGGCCTACGGCAAGATGGTCGACTCGGTGCGGCGCCTGGAGGTGCTCACCTACGACGGGCTGCGGATGTGGGTGGGTGCGACCGGCGACGACGAGTTCGCCCGCATCGTCGCCGGGGGCGGCCGGCGCGCCGAGATCTACCGCGGCCTCAAGGACCTCGCCGGCGAGTACGCCGACGACATCCGGTCCCGCTACCCGGACATCCCCAGAAGGGTTTCGGGCTACAACCTGGATTCGTTGTTGCCCGAGAACGACTTTCATGTGGCCAAGGCGCTGGTCGGCTCCGAGAGCACCCTGGTGACGGTGCTGCGCGCCGAGCTGACCCTGGTGCGGGTGCCCGCGGCCAGCGCCCTGGCCGTCCTGGGTTTCGAGGACCTGCCCGCGGCCGCCGACGCGGTGCCGGCCATCCTCGAGCATCAGCCGGCGGCGCTGGAGGGCATGGACGACCGGCTGGTCGAACTCGAGCACTCCCGGCGGCTGGCCGAGAAGGCGCTGCGACAGCTGCCGGACGGCCGGGCCTGGCTGCTGGTGCAGTTCGACGGCGACGACCAGGACGAGGCCGACCGCACGGCCAAGGCGATGCTGCACGCGCTGGACGGTGTGGCGGAGTGCGACACCACGGTGCTGGACGACCCGGGCAGCAAGCAGGAGGTGTGGGCCGCCCGCGAGGCCGCGCTGGGTGCCACCGCGTTCCCGCCCAACGGACGCCAAACCCTCGCGGGCTGGGAGGATTCGGCGGTGCCCCCGGACCGGCTGGGTGACTACCTGCGCGAGGTCCTCAAAATGCTCGACCGCTACGGCTACGGGGGCGCCTCGCTGTACGGGCATTTCGGGCAGGGCTGCGTGCACACCCGGATCCCGTTCGTGTTGTGGACCGCCGAGGGGCTGGCCGCCTACCGGGACTTCGCCGAGGAGGCGGCGCGGCTCGTCGTGAGCTACGGGGGCTCGCTGTCCGGCGAGCATGGCGACGGGCAGTCGCGCGGGGAGTTGCTGCCGATCATGTTCGAGGACCGCATCGTCGGGGCGTTCGAGAAGGTCAAGGCGCTGTTCGACCCGCACAACCGGATGAACCCCGGCAAGGTCGTCAACGCCCACCGGCTCGACGGGAACCTGCGCATGGGGGTCGATTACCTTCCCGCAGAGCCCGAGACGATGTTCGCCTATCCCGACGACCACCACCGCTTCGCGCACGCCGCGGCCCGCTGCATGGGCGTCGGCAAGTGCCGCGGCCACGAGTCCGGGGTGATGTGCCCCAGTTACCGGGCCACCGGGGAGGAGGAGCATTCCACCCGCGGGCGGGCGCGGCTGCTGTTCGAGATGCTGCAGGGCGACGTCATCACCGACGGGTGGCGCTCCGCCGAGGTGCACGACGCGCTCGATCTGTGCCTGGCCTGCAAGGGTTGCCGCAGCGACTGCCCGGTCAACGTCGACATGGCCACCTACAAGGCCGAGTTCCTGTTCCACCACTACCGGCACCGGTTCCGGCCGATGGCGCACTATTCGATGGGCTGGATTCCGCTGTGGGCGCGGCTGGCCGCGGTGGCGCCGCGCGCGCTCAACGCCGTGTCGCACGCTCCCGCGTTGTCGGGCCTGCTCAAGAAGGCCGGCGGCATCGCCCCGCAGCGCGAGCTGCCGAACTTCGCGCCGCAGCGGTTCAGTTCGTGGTTCGCCGGGCGGCCGCTCGGCGTCACCGCCCCGACCCGCGGGCGGGTGCTGCTGTGGCCCGACACGTTCGTCAACAACTTCGACCCCGCGGTCGGGCAGGCCGCCGTGGCGGTGCTCGAGGCGGCCGGCTTCGAGGTGGAGGTTCCGCGCCGGACCGTGTGCTGCGGGCTCACCTGGATTTCGACCGGACAACTCGGCGTCGCCACACGCGTTCTGCGGCGGACGCTTTCGGCCCTTCGCCCGGCGCTGCGCAGCGGCACACCGGTGGTGGTGCTCGAGCCCAGCTGCGCGGCGGTGTTCCGCTCCGACCTGCCGGAGCTGCTGTACGACGACACCGACGCCCATCGGCTGGCCGATCAGACCTACACCCTGGGCGACCTGCTGGCCGACAGGGCCCCCGACTGGAAGCCGCCCCGGGTCAGCGCCGGGACCACCGATGCCACTCAGGCCATCGTGCAACAGCACTGCCATCAGCATGCGCTGCTGGGCTACACCCACGAGCGCGACCTGCTCGCCGGCGCCGGGTGCACGTCGACGTCCTCGACGCCGGATGTTGCGGCCTGGCAGGCAATTTCGGCTTCGAGAACGGCCACTACGACGTATCGGTGGCCTGCGCCGAGGACAAGCTGCTGCCGGCCCTGCGCGACGCCGATCCCGGCACGCTGGTGATCTCCGACGGGTTCAGCTGCCGCACCCAGATCCGGGAACTGGCCTCCGGCCGGCACCCGGTGCACACCGCGCAGGTGCTCGCCCGGACCCTGCCGCCGCCCGGGTGAGATCGCCTACGTGAGCGCGCCCCGCGCGCGCAGCAGGTCGTCGACGAACGACTTGTAGGCCTCGTCGTGGCGGTCGCTGCGGTCGCGCAGCACCGCCGAGGGGTGCACCGTCGCCACGATGGCGGGCGCCGGCCCGGGAGCGACCCCCTCCTCGACCTCGGGGGGGCGGCCCCAGCACCTCGCCGCGGTGGGCGGACACCCGAAACGCCGCCCCCAGCAGCGACTGTGCGGCGGTCGCGCCGAGGCAGACGACCACCCGCGGCCGCACCGACCCGATCTCGGCGAGCAGCCAGGGCCGGCAGGCGACGACCTCGGAGCGGCGCGGCTTCTGGTGTATCCGCCATACCGGATGTGCGGGTGAACTTGAAATGCTTCACGGCGTTGGTCTGGTAGGTCGCCCCGGGGTCCCCGAGGACTATGCCGGCGTCCTTTAGCGCGCGGCCGAGCAGCCGTCCGGCCGGCCCAACGAACGGCAGGCCGGCGAGGTCCTCCCGGTCCCCGGGCTGCTCGCCGACCAGCATCAGCGGGGCGCCCGAATCCCCGTGCCCGAACACCGTTTGCGTCGCATGGCGGAACAGGTCGCAGCCGCGGCAGTGCTCGGCCGCGCTCCGCAGCGACCCGAGGCCCCGATCCCGCGGCGGGTAGGGCGCGGCACTGCTCGTCGTCGCGGTCATCGCAACCCTCAGGCGGCCAGCTCCGGGGCGACCTTGGCTTCCCAGAACTCGAAGAAGGCGTCCTGGTCCGGGCCGATCTGCTGGATGTACACCTCGTCGAAGCCGGCGTCGGTGAACTCCCGGACCCGCTCGACGTACGGCTTGGGATCCGCGCCGCACGGGACGGCCTCTGCCACCGCGGATTCGGGGACCAGCGTGGAGGCCAGCTCCAAATACGTTGGCGTGGGCAGTATCTGGCCCAGCTCGCCGGGCAGGTACTCGTTGGCCCACAGACGGTGGGCGGTGCGCACGCCCTCCTCTGCGGAGGCGGCGTGGCACACCTTGAGGCCGGCCTGGCACGGCTTGCCGGCCCCGCCGGCCTCGCGGAACTCCGCGATCAGCTCGCTCGAGGGCATCATCGTCTGGAACCCGTCGCCGATGCGCCCGGCGACGCGCGCCGCGCGCGGCCCGAAGGCCGAGATGTACATGGGGACGGGAGCTTTGGGCAGCGCGTAGATGCGGGCGTTCTCCACCGTGAAGAACCGCCCGGTGTGGCTGACCTGCTTGCCGGTGAACAGCTCGCGCATCACCTCCACCGACTCCTCCAGCATCTCCAGCCGGGTGCCCGCGGGTGGCCAGTGCTCGCCGGTGATGTGCTCGTTGAGCGCCTCCCCGGTGTCGCGGCGGCCTGCGCGATCACCGACGGGTGGATCCGCACGATGGGGCAGGTGACCGCCGTGGTGACCGGCAGCGAACAGGCCTGGGACAGCGCGCCGATCACCGACCACACGAAGGGGCTCTGGCCCTGCTGGTCGTTCCACGGGTGGAAGTGGTCGGAGATCCACAGGCGTTCGAAGCCCGCGGATTCGGCGCGCACGGCCTGGCGCACCAGCTTGTCGGGAGTGAACGCCTCGCAACACAGGAAGGAGCCCAGGGACGTTACGTATGTCCCTGGGCTTACCGTTGCCGATGGGTGCGAAACACCCTGTGAGTCAGCCCTTGCCGGTGATGGCGTCGCGGGCGCGGTCGAGCATCGCCGCGAACGGTCCCGCGACGAGGTTGGCGACCTGCGACTCCACTCCGGCGTGCGGACGGGTGGGGGCGATCGCCTCGGCGAGCTTGGCGGCACGGCCCATGGTCTCGAGCTCCTCGCCGTCCAACTGCTCACCCAGCTTGGCGAACTCGTCCTTCTCCTCGTGGGTCGCGTGCTCGACGACGGCGTCGCGCAGCTCGGTCAACATCTTGGTGAATTCCTCGCTGTCGACGTCGAGCTTCTCCAGCTTCTGCAGCACCGTCTTGGCCTCGTGCTCCTCCTTCAGGCGCTTGTCGACGACCTCGGCACCGTCGGCGAGCTTGCGCTTCGCCCGCGGGTGCACGATCTCCTCCTCGGCGGTCTCGTGCACGGCGAGCAGACGCCGCAGATCGACGAAGGCCTTCTCCCGGGCCTCGCCGGAGGCCGCCAAGGCGTTGGCGAACAGCGACTTGATCTGCTCGTGCTGGCTAACGAGAAAGTCGATCACATCGGTGGGCGACGTGATGGTGGATCGAGCCATGATGTCCTCCCCTTCATGGTCGCGGCTCGCGCGCCGGGCTGTTGGCGCGCTCCCGTTCCGGCTACCCGTCGCCCCCGATGCCAAACCTTCCCGGCGCCGGTCGCACCGCGATCCGGGGCCCGCCCGCGGCCGGTCCCCAGCAATTTTCCGGGAGGACGCGGACGAACCCTTGGCGCACCCCGGCCCAGCGTCGGATACATTCGCGGCAGGACCCACACCGAGGAGGGCACCGCAGTGAGCGCTCCCCACGATTCCGCCGGCTCCTACGGCCAGGACCCCTACGGCCAGGATCCCTACGGCCAGGATCCCTACGGACAGGGCCCGTTCAGCTACGACCCGCTCGGCCGGGTTCCGTACGCCGGCCCACCCGCGGGCCCGCCCTTTCTCCCGCCCCCGCCGGTGACCCCCTACCCCGCGCCCGTCAACGCGGTCGCCACGCTGTCGCTGATCTTCGCGTTCCTGTGCGCCCCCGTCGGCGCGCTGCTGGGACACGTGGCGCTCGCACAGATCCGGCGCAGCGGCGAGCGTGGCCACGGCCGCGCGGTGGCCGGGGTGGCGCTGTCGTACGCCTTCGTCATGCTGGCGGTGTTCGCGCTGATCGCCTGGGCCACGCTGGCCGCCTCCACCTCGCGCCACACCGCGGCCCCCGGCGCGCCCGCCACCACCGCCGCGCCGGTGCCCACGGTGGCGCCGAACGCCGTGGGCACGCTGCTGCCCGCCCTGAGCGACCTGCAGAACATCACCGGCGACCAGAACCTCGTGGCCGGCCAGACGTGGGACCACCCGGCCCGCTCCGACCGGGAGGGCACCATCGACCGCCCGCAGTGCTGGGGAAGCGTCGCGCCGGGGACCCCGGACGCCTACACCGCCGGCTCCATCTTCGGCTACCGCGCGGCGGAGTTCTCCGACACGCGCAGCTTCCTCAAGTCGACGCAGGCGATCCTGGCGGTCGCGGCCTTCCGCGACCCGGCCGCGGCCCGGTCGCAGCTGGCGAAGCTGCTGTCCGGGTGGCGCGACTGCGGCGGCTCCACCGTCGCGGTGACCGTCCCCGGCGGGCAAGCGATCCCGTTTTCGCTGGGCGAACCCGCCGACGCCGGTGACGGCATCACCACGCTGGACCTGGTGCCGCGCGGGCTCCAGGTGCGCTCCGTGCGCGCGATCGCGGCCCGGTCCAACGTGGTGGTCGACCTCTACGTGTCCTGCAGCGGCACGACTGACGGCCACATCCCGCGCCAGTCCGCGGTGAGCATCGCCAACTACATCCTCGACAAGATCCCCCAGTAGGGCGGGCCAGTAGGGTGGGCACGGGCCAGTAGGGTGGGCACGGGCCAGTAGGGTGGGCGCGGGCCAGTAGGGTGGGCGCATGCGATATGTCGACGTCGACGGGGTCGGACGGGTCAGCCGGATCGGCCTGGGCACATGGCAGTTCGGGTCGCGCGAGTGGGGTTACGGGGACCGCTACGCCGCCGGCGCCGCCGGTGACATCGTGCGGCGGGCCCGCGCCCTGGGGGTGACGCTGTTCGACACCGCCGAGGTGTACGGGCTGGGCAAGAGCGAGCGCATCCTCGGCGAGGCGCTCGGCGCCGAGCGTGCGGAGGTCGCGGTGGCCAGCAAGATCATGCCCGTCGCCCCCTTCCCCGCCGTGGTCAGGCAGCGCGAGTCCGCCAGCGCGCGGCGGCTGGGGCTGGACCGCATCCCGCTCTACCAGATCCACCAGCCGAACCCGGTGTTCCCGGACTCGGTGATCATGCCCGGCATGCGTGACCTGCTGGAGCGCGGCAGGATCGGCGCGGCCGGGGTCTCCAACTACTCGCTGGCGCGGTGGCGCAAGGCCGACGCCGCGCTCGGCCGCCCGGTGATCAGCAACCAGGTCCATTTCTCGCTCGCCCACGCCGGCGCGCTCGAGGACCTGGTCCCGTTCGCCGAGCGCGAGAACCGCGTCGTGATCGCCTACAGCCCGCTGGCCCAGGGCCTGCTGGGCGGCAAATACGGCCTGGACAACCGGCCGGGGGGCATCCGCGCGCTCAACCCGCTGTTCGGCACCGAGAACCTGCGCCGCATCGAGCCGCTGCTGCAGACGTTGCGCGACGTCGCCGCGCAGGTGGGTGCCAAGCCGGCCCAGGTGGCGCTGGCGTGGCTGATCAGCCTGCCGGGCGTCGTCGCCATCCCCGGGGCCTCCAGCGTCGAGCAGCTCGAGTTCAACGTCGCCGCCGCCGACGTCGAGCTGCCCGCGGAGTCCCGAGACGCGCTCACCGCCGCCGCCCGCGCGTTCCGGCCGGTCTCGGCCGGGCGCTTCCTCACCGGCAAGGTCCGCGAGAAGCTCGGCCGCTGAGCCGGCGCCGGCGTTACGGCTGTGACGACGGGGCGGGGTCCGCGAACGCCGCGGTGGCGGCGGGCGCGCCGCGGGCCACCACGAGCGGCATCGACGTCGCCGCGTCCGTGCGCAGGATCGTGTGCACGACCTCGATGAGGTCCTCGACGGGCATCAGCTTGCCGGGCATGCAGCCGCGGGACGCCCACAGCGGGACGGCCTTCATCGCCAGGTCCATGTCCCAGCCGATGTTCATCCCCGTCGCCGCGTCGCCCTCGCCGCCGGGGCACTCCCCCACGATGAGCGTCGTGAAGCCGATGTCGGGATGCTCGGCCCGCCAGGCCTCGACGAGCCGCTCCAGCGCCGCCTTGCTGACGCCGTAGGCCCCCAGCCCCGGCCAGGGCGGCCCGAAGGTTCCCGCGTCGGAGGACAGGTAGACCGCCTTGCCCGCTTCCTTGCCCGGAGCGGACGTCAGGTACGGCACCGCCGCGGCCGTGACCAGCGCCGCGCCGATCACGTTGGTGTCGAAGATGCGCCGCCAGGTCTCGGCGTCGGTGTCGACCATGCGGACCAGCGGCCCGACGGCCGGGGTGTAGACGAGGTTGTCGATGCCGCCGAGCGCGTCGGCGGCCTCCCGGACGGCGGCGCGGCACGCGGCCTCGTCGGTGACGTCGCATTCGACGGCGATCGCGCCGTCCCCCGCCTCTCGGGCGGCGGCCTCGATCCGCTCCCGGCGCCGGGCGAGCAGCGCCACCTGATCGCCGCGCCGCGCGAGGCCGACACCAATGCAGCGCCCGAGGCCGCTCGAGGCTCCCACCACCACTGTCCGTGACATATTCACCCTTTTCTGTAACGAGTCACCCACTGGCGTGCAACCTACCGGATCGCGGTGCCCTGCTCGTTGAGATACGGATGACGGTGTTCCGGTCGCCCGATTTGGCCTGTTACATCGCCGCGTCGGCGCGGGCCGTGATCGAGGTGACCGCCTCCCCGGGCACGGCGATCGTGACGCCCATGCTCAGCGTCACCGTGAGCGTGCAGCCGGGCTCGTGGATCGGTTCGGCGACCCGCGAGCGAATCTTCTCGGCGATCCGGGCGCGGCCACCACCGTGTCCATGTCGTCCGGGTGGATGCGGCGGCTCAGGTCCGCGCCGACCCACCGTTGTGGCGGTCCACCCAGCGCGGCCTCCACCGACGGCGAGATCCATGCGGCCGCGCCGCCGCGCAGGTGCACGATGATGTCCACGGCATTGTCGGCGAGAATGCGATAACGCGCCTCGGCGTCGGCGCGTTGCTTGCTGACCAGCTCCTTCTCGCTCAGCACCCGCTGCTCGCGCTGGCTCAGGTAGAAGGTGACCGTCCCGACGACCAGCGTGCCCACCACGATCGACAGGCTCCACTCCGCGTGCTGCCCGAGGCCGGCCGCCAGGAACGCCGCCCGCGACAGCGCCACGACGACCGGGAAGCCGGCGAGGACCCCGAGCAGGCGGATCAGCGAGCGCCGGTCGGGGCGGGCCGCCACCGTGGCGGTGACCAGCAGCAGCAGGGTCAACGCCGTCGAGATCGACTGGCCGCGGTCGACGGCGTGACCGCGGCCCGGCCGTACCGGGCCAGCGATGCCCGCAGACGCGCGTCGGGGTGGGGCTCCATAGCTTCGCCGGTGTGCGCAATGGACGGAGCCGATGTCGCGGAACCGGCGGGATCGGTGTCCTCGTCAGGCGCCGTCCGGGGCCCGCAACACCACGGCGGCGTAGGCCTCCACGGTCAGCTTGCCGCCCCCGGGAACCTCGTCGGCCGGAGTCCTCTCCTCCGGCCCGGTGAACACCACCACCTGCCAGGCGGCCCCGAATTCCTTTGGCGGGAGGGTGAATTCGATCGGCTCGTGGTGGGCGTTGAAGCACAGCAGGAACGAGTCGTCGACCACCCGCTGACCGCGTGCATCGCGGCCGGGGATGCCGTGACCGTTGAGGAACACCGTGACCGACTTGGCGAATCCGGCACCCCAGTCCTCCTCGGTCATCTCCGCACCCTCGGGGGTGAACCAGGAGATGTCGGGCAGGCCGTCCTGACCGCGCCGGCCCAGCGGCTTGCCGGAGAAGAACCGGCGCCGGCGGAACACCGGGTGCTCGGCACGCAACGCCGACACGGTGCGGGTGAACTCCAGCAGGCCGGTGTCGGCGCCGGCCCAGTCGATCCAGGTGAGCTCGTTGTCCTGGCAGTAGCCGTTGTTGTTGCCGTCCTGGGTGCGGCCGAGTTCGTCGCCGTGGCAGATCATCGGCACACCCTGGGAGAGCAGCAGCGTGGTCAGGAAGTTGCGCTGCTGGCGGGCGCGCAGTTCGTTGACGTGCGCGTCCTCGGTCGGCCCCTCGGCGCCGCAGTTCCACGAGCGGTTGTGGCTCTCGCCGTCGTTGTTGTCCTCGCCGTTGGCGTCGTTGTGCTTCTCGTTGTAGGACACCAAATCCCGCAGCGTGAACCCGTCGTGGGCGGTGACGAAGTTGATCGAGGCCACCGGGCGGCGCGCGGTGTGCTCGTAGAGGTCGGCCGAGCCCGACAGCCGGTAGGCGAACTCGTCGAGCGTGGCGGGCTCGCCCCGCCAGAAGTCGCGGACGGTGTCGCGGTACTTGCCGTTCCACTCCGTCCACTGCGGCGGGAAGTTGCCCACCTGGTAGCCGCCCGGTCCGACGTCCCAGGGTTCCGCGATGAGCTTGACCTGGCTGACGGTCGGATCCTGTTGCACGAGTTCGAAGAACGTGGCCAGCCGGTCCACGTCGTAGAACTCGCGGGCCAGCGTGGAGGCCAGGTCGAACCGGAAGCCGTCGACGTGCATGTCGAGGACCCAGTAGCGCAGCGAGTCCATGATCAGCTGCAGCGCGTGCGGATGCCCGACGTTGAGGCTGTTGCCCGTGCCGGTGTAGTCCATGTAGTACTTCTTGTCGTCGTCGACCAGCCGGTAGTAGGCGGCGTTGTCGATGCCGCGCATGCACAGCGTCGGGCCCATGTGGTTGCCCTCGGCGGTGTGGTTGTAGACGACGTCCAGGATGACCTCGATGTCCGCCTCGTGCAGGGCGCGCACCATCGCCTTGAACTCCTGCACCTGGCCGCCCGGGGACTTCGAGCTGGAGTATTTGAAGTCGGGCGCGAAGAACCCGATCGTGTTGTAGCCCCAGTAGTTCGACAGGCCCTTGTCGACCAGGGTCGAGTCGTTGGCGAAGTGGTGCACCGGCATCAACTCGATCGCGGTGACGCCGATGCTCTTGAGGTGCTCGATGACCACCGGGTGCGCCACCGCGGCGTAGGTGCCGCGCATCTGTTCGGGGATGTCGGGGTGGGTCTGGGTCAGGCCCTTGACGTGCGCCTCGTAGATCACCGAGTCGGCGTACTGGTGGTCCGGCGGCCGGTCGTTGCCCCAGTCGAAGTAGGGGCTGATGACCACCGACTTGGGCATGCTGGGCGCGGAGTCCTCGTCGTTGCGGGTGTCGGGGTCACCGAAGTCGTAGCCGAACAGGGACTGGTTCCACTCGAAGGTGCCGTCGATGGCCTTCGAGTACGGGTCCACCAGCAGCTTGTTCGGGTTGCACCGCAGCCCGTTCTCCGGGTCGTGGGGCCCGTGCACCCGGTAGCCGTAGCGCTGGCCGGGTTCGATGCCGGGGATGTAGGCGTGCCAGACGAAGCCGTCGACCTCGGGCATCGGCACCCGCGCCTCGGCGCCGTCGGCGTCGAACAGGCACAGCTCCACGCGCTCGGCCACCTCGGAGAAGACCGCGAAGTTGGTCCCCGCGCCGTCGTAGGTGGCGCCCAGCGGGTAGGCCTTGCCCGGCCACACTTCGCCGGTGGGCGTGGGGACGGGTGCGTCGGCGGTTGTCATGGCGCACTTCATACCCGAGAGGCGCGGCAATCAAACCTGCGCGCGGAGATGCCTTGCCAGACAGGGCTTTTGCGGGCCGAGCCGGGCCGGGCCCCCGACGGTCACGGCCTGAGCAACACCTTCACCGCGCCGTCCTGCTTCTTCTGGAAGATCTCGTAACCGTGCGGCGCCTGGTCCAGGGGCAGCGCGTGGGTCGCGAACGTGTCCACGCCCAGGGGGTCGTCGTCGGTCAGCAGCGGCATGATGTCGTCCACCCAGCGCTTGACGTTGGCCTGGCCCATCCGCACCGTCACCTGCTTGTCGAACATGACCAGCATCGGGAAGGGGTCCGCCATCCCGCCGTAGACACCGGCCAGCGAGATCGTCCCGCCGCGCCGCACGATGTCGATGGCCGAGTGCACGGCGGCCAGCCGGTCGATTCCGGCGGTCTGCATCAGCCGCTTGCCGACCGCGTCGGGCAGCATGGCGGTGGCCTGCTGGGCGACGTGGGCCACCGGCGAGCCGTGCGCCTCCATGCCCACCGCGTCGATCACCGAGTCCGGGCCCCGGCCGTCGGTCAGGTCGCGGATCGCGTCGCCGAGCGGCCCGTCTAGCCGGCCCAGGTCGACGGTGTGGATGCCGCGCTGCGCGGCCCGCGCCAGCCGCTCGGGCACCAGGTCCACCGCGATGACCCGGTGACCGAGATGGTCGGCGATGCGCGCGGCCATGTCCCCGATCGGGCCCAGGCCGAGCACCGCCACCGTGCCGCCCTCCGGGATGTCGGCGTAGGCCACCGCCTGCCAGGCGGTGGGCAGCACGTCGGACAGGTAGACGAAGCGCGAATCCGGCGGCCCCTCAGGCACTTTGATGTGCGTGAACTGGGCCTGGGGCACGCGCAGCAGTTCGGCCTGCCCGCCGGGCACCTCGCCGTAGAGCTCCGAGTAGCCGAACAGCGCCGCCCCCATGCCCTTGTCGCGCACCTGGGTGGTCTCGCACTGGGTGTAGAGCTGCTTGTCGCACATGTAGCAGTTGCCGCACGAGATCTGGAAGGGGATGACGACGCGGTCGCCGACCCGCAGGTCACCCGTTTGGCCACCGACCTCGCGGACGATCCCCATCGGCTCGTGGCCCAGTACGTCACCGGGCTTCATGAAGGCCCCGAGCACCTCGTAGAGGTGCAGGTCGGAGCCGCAGATGTTGGTCGAGGTGACCTCGATGATCGCGTCGGTGGGCTTCTCGATCCTGGGATCGGGAACCGACTCCACCCGGACGTCGCGCTTGCCGTGCCATGTGACAGCCTTCATGCCTGGCCCGTACCCGTCCTGCGGTCGCCGAAACTCAGGACCGCTGCAGCCCCCGAAACAGCTTGGCGTGCCCAAGCTTTCGATCGCGCGCAGAGTCAGGTGGTCAGCGTCTGGTTGGGGCTCCTGCCGTAGGTCTGGCGGTAGAACCTGGCGAAGCGGCCCTGGTGGGCGAATCCCCACTGCGCTGCGACGGCGCCCACGGTGGTCGCGCCCGGGTCCGACTCGATCAGGTCGCGGTGCGCGCGGTCCAGCCGGACCCGCCGCAGGTACTGCATCGGGGTCATGTCCAGGTGCCGGCGGAACACGTACTGCACGGCGCGCGGGGTGGCGTAGACGTGGGCCGAGATGTCGGTGATCGCGATATCGGTGTGGGCGAACTCGTCGATGTAGGCCAGCGCGCGGCGCAACAGCGCCGGCGTCGCGTCGCCGCGGTCGGCGGCGGTGGGCTCGGTCAGCGCGTTGTTGGGGAACGCGCTGAGCACGGCGGCCGCCAGGTGCGCGGCGGCGGTGCCCGCGAGCAGCTCCGACGGCTTCGGGTGCGCGGCCGCCAGTTCGTGGAGATAGTCGATCGTCGCGGCGAGCTGTCGGGCCGCCGCGACCGAGACGGGACGGTGCCCGGTCAGCCGCACACTCGCGGACCGCGTGTTGGGCGCGGTCGCGGCGACGCGCGCCAGCTGGGCCGTGTCGAACATCGTCAGGTCGTAGTCGGCGGCGCAGACGCGGCCGGAGAAGGGCAGGTCCGGCGGTGTCAGCAGCGCCAGATCGCCGGGGGCGAAGACGTCCCGGGAGCCGCCGACGAAGTTCTCCTCGATCCGGCCGGAGTGCACCCGGCACAGGCAGATGCGCCCCAGCGGCTTGGCCGTGTAGCTCAGGGTGTAGCTGAACGACATCGTGTCGAAGTTGACCGAGCCGACCCACCGCCGGTGGATGCGAGCGCGGGAGGGGTACCCGGTGCCGCCGATGCGCATCGGCACGTAGGCGCGGACCAGGAAGTCCTCGGTCTCCTCGAGATCGCAACTGTCGAAATCAAGATTGCGCTCACGACGGCGCGTCGCCGGGCGCACACTCGGCGCCCCGGCCCCGAAGGGGGCCGCTCAGCCCTGGGCCGATTGTTGGGCCATTGCGTAGGCGAGCTGCAGAAAGTCGGCACCGGTCAGCACGGTGAAGGTGCCCGCGGCCAGCCGGGTGAACCGCGGGGCGAAGACCAGGCCGATGGTGAACACCGTGGCGACCCACATGTCGAGGCAGAACGGACAGGTCAGCAGCTCGCCCAGACTGTGCCGCAACTGGCCCTGCTCCCGGACGTCCTCGCTGACTTCGGCGGGGCCGGCGCTGCCCTCGTACCGGGTGAACGGCGCCCGCAACGGGCTCGTCACCGCGGTAGGCCTCGGCTTCCCGGTGCGCGGCAGCGCCGGCGTCCGTCACTTCTCCCATGGCAACTCCTTCGCAGGCCGGTCTGCGGACACACCTGGCCGGGTACCCCGTGCCGGCGCCCACAATCGGCGGCCCGCGCCACGGGTCAGGGCTGCGGCGGTTCGGCCTGCGGGGCGGGCTCGCCGGCCTGGGCGGTGTCGCGCAGGCTGCGGTTGGTGGATCGCAGGTCGGTGTTGTCCGCGGACAGCGCGGCGTTGTCGTCCTCGAGCGACAGGATGCGGGCGATGCCGGCGAGGTTGACGCCGTCGTCCACCAGGGCGCTGATGCGCTGCAGCCGGGCCAGGTCGTCGGCGCTGTAGCGCCGCGTGCCGCCTTCGCTCCTGGCGGGCGTCAGCAGTCCGTGGCGCTCGTAGAGCCGCAGCGACTGCACCGCGACACCGGAGAGTTCGGCGGCCACCGAGATCCCGTACACGCCGCGGTCCGGCGCCGGCGCACCGCTGTCGCCAGGCTGGTCGGGCATCGGCGCATCTCCTCAGTTAGCATGTACAGAAAACTTGTCTACCACAGTTGCACTGATGTGTCGACGGTGCTATATAAAATCTATGCCATACGGCACAGATAAGGGATTAACCACGAAAGACGAGGAGTGAGAGGTGACCGCCATGCTGATGCGCACCGACCCGTTCCGTGATCTGGACCGCTTCACCCAACAGGTATTCGGCACCGCGGCGCGGCCGGCGGTGATGCCGATGGACGCCTGGCGCGAGGGTGAGAATTTCGTCGTCGAATTCGACCTACCGGGCATCGCCGCCGACTCGCTGGACATCGACATCGAGCGCAACGTCGTGACCGTGCGCGCGGAGCGGCCGGCCCTGGACCCCAACCGGGAGATGCTGGCCACCGAGCGGCCGCGCGGCGTCTTCAGCCGCCAGCTCGTGCTCGGTGAAAACCTCGACACCGACAAGATCGAGGCCGCCTACCGCGAGGGTGTTCTGAGGCTGCACATCCCGGTCGCGGAGAAGGCCAAGCCGCGCAAGATCTCCGTCGACCGCGGCGGGCACACGGCGATCAACGACAACGCGGTCAAGCGCGAGGTCATCGACGCCTGATCGTCCGGCGGGAGGGCGACGGCCCTGGTCGCCGCCCTCCCGTCCGCGAAACCCACCGGGGAGGCAGGTTGACCGATGGGATGGAATCTCAACGGCGACACCGAGGACGTCGAGCAAGCCCGGGCCGGCGGCACGCCGCAACGGGTGGGCTGGTTCCGGTTCCACTTCGCCGACCAGCGGTGGGAATGGTCGGACCAGCTGCAGCGGATGCTCGGCTACGAGCCCGGCAGCGTCACCCCGACGACCGACCTGGTGCTCGCGCACAAGCACCCCGACGACCGCGGCCAGGTCGCGGCGAGCCTCGACCGGATGATCCACACGCGTCAGGCATTCAGCACCCGCCACCGGATCATCGACACCCGTGGCCGGGTGCGCTCCGTCGTCGTCGTCGGGGACCAGCTCTGCGACGACGACGGCGAGGTGATCGGGACGCACGGCTTCTACGTCGACCTCACCTCCTCGGCCGACGAGGAGGAGGACGCCGTCAGCGCGAAGCTGGCCCGCATCAGCCAGAACCGCGCCGCCATCGAGCAGGCCAAAGGCATGCTGATGCTGGTCTACGGCATCGCCGGCGACGCCGCGTTCGACCTGCTCAAATGGTTGTCGCAGGAAACCAACGTCAAGCTGCGGGCGCTGGCCGAGCAGATCGCCGAGGACTTCCGCACATCGGGCGTGGCCCCCAACTCCCGGTCGGAGTTCGACCACCTGCTGCTGACGGCGCACCAACGGGCCCGCCGCGCCGAGCAGGGCCGGGCGGCGGGGCGCGAAACGGCTTAGCCTGGATTTTGCGCGCGAGTTGGCGTGACACGCTGCTGATTTAGCGAAAGTGCCTGTCCTGCAAGGGATAATAAGACTGCTGAAGGTCCATCATTCCGAGCGGGAGGGCACTTTCTAGGTGAAGGGTAGCGCAGCGGTTTCTCGGTTCAAAGTGTCGGCGGACGGCCATGGCGTGGTGTCGCACGCCGGGGTGGGCATGTTGCGTGAGATCGCTGATTCGACCGGGCTGTCCTCGCAGGTCACAGCCGCGTTGGCCGACACCTACCAAGGGCCGTGGATTCATGCGCCCGGGGATGTGTTCGCCGATCTGGCCGCCGCGGTGGCCGACGGTGCTGATTGTGTCGATGGGGTTGGCCAGTTGTGGGGGGATCGTGAGCACGTGTTCGGTCAGGTCGCCTCGACAACCACGCTGTGGCGGTTGGTCGATGAGCGCATCGACGCCGTTCACCTACCGCGGATCCGGGCCGCCCGTGCCCATGCCCGCCAACAGGCCTGGGCCGCCGGTGCTGCCCCCGACCGTGATGGTTGGCTGCATCTGGATGTCGATGCGACCATCACCGTCGATCATTCCGATCACAAAGAAAACGCCGCGGCGACCTGGAAAAAGACGTTCGGGTTTCACCCGCTGCTGGTGTTTTTGGACCGCCCCGACATCGCCGCCGGGGAGGCGCTGGCCGGGCTGTTACGCAAGGGCAACGCCGGAAGCAATACCACCGCCGATCACATCAGCGTGCTTGAGCAGGCGTTGGCGTCGCTGCCGGCGCAATACCGCCCCGACCCGGACAATCCGGATGCCCCCAAGGTGCTGATCCGCTCGGACTCGGCCGGCGCCACCTACGGGTTTGCGGCCGTCTGCCGCAAATCAGGGGTGGGGTTTTCCCTGGGAGCAGCAATCGACGCGCCGATCCGCGACGCGGTCGAGGTGCTCCACAGCGCCGATGGCTGGTATCCAGCGATCGATTCCGGCGGCGGCATCCGAGAGGGCGCCTGGGTCGCCGAAGCCACCGAGCTGGTGGACTTGTCCAAATGGCCGAGCGGTACCCGGTTGATCCTGCGTAAGGAACGCCCGCATCCGGGTGCGCAGCTGCGGTTCACCGACTCCGAGGGACACCGCATTACCGGTTTTCTCACCGACACCCCCGACGGTGTGGTGCTCGGTCAGCTCGCCGGGCTGGAACTGCGGCATCGCCAACACGCCCGCGTCGAAGACCGGATCCGTCAAGCCAAAGCCACCGGCCTGCGCAACTTGCCGTTCAACGCCTTCGACGCCAATTCCGCCTGGCTCGAAATCATCATGGCAGCAACCGATCTGATCGCCTGGGCCAAACTCATCGGCTTCACCGACCACCCCGAGTTAGCGCGCTGCGAAATAGCGACATTCCGCTACCGCGTCCTGCATGTGGCCGCCCGCATCACCTGCAGCGCCCGACAAACCCGGCTGCGTATCGACGCCAGCTGGCGCTGGGCACACGCTATCGCCGCGGCCTGGACCCAAATCCGCGCCGCCTTTGGCTAACCGCTTCCCCCTGGCCCAACCACATGAAAGACCATCCCGGCCCTGGAAAGCCCGCCACCGAGCGACACCGGGCGAACGGTCACACCCACACGCCACAATCAACATCACCAGCCCGCCCCAGCTGGGTCAGCCCGCCCCGGTCAAGCCGCGCGAAAAATCGAGGTTAGCCCGCCGGCGCCGGGGCGCGCTTGCGGCCCCGCGCGCGGCTCGCCGCCACCAGTTGGGCCACCCCGTCCTCGATTCCCGCGGCGAGCACCTCGATGTCGTATGCGGCGTCGTAGTCGGCGGTGATGCCGAAGACGAACGCGTCGGCGTAGCTGACCATCGCGACGCCGGTGCGCACCTGCAGGGCGATCGGCGGGACGGGCAGGATCTCGAGCACCCGCCGGCCCAGCAGCCGCTGCCGACTGCGCGGGCCGGGGACGTTGGTCGCCAGGCCGACGACGGCGCGTTGCGGCAACCGCGCCAGCAGGCGGATCGCCCACGCCGAGAGGGCGAACGGCGCGTTGCCGGCCATCGCCACCGCCGCGCTGCCGCCGTCGCTCTGACCGCTGGCCTTGGCCCGGCCGAGGCGTTCGTGCACCAACCGCAGCTGGCGCATCGGGTCCGGCTCGTCGACCGGCAACAACGGCAGCATCGCCGAGACCCGGTTGTCGGTGGCCGCGAAGTGGTCGGCCGTGCGGACCGACACCGGAACCAGGGTGCGCAACGAATCGTGGCCGGGGCGTTCGCCCCGCTCCAGCAGGATGCTGCGATAGCTGTTCGTGATCGCCGCCAGCGCGACGTCGTTGAGCGTCACGCCGAATGCCTGGGACACCTTCTGCAGGTCGGCCAGCCGGACCCGGGCCGCGCTGTAGCGCCGCATCGTCGTGAGCGGCCCGTTCAGCGACGACGGCCGGGCCGGGCGCAGCAGTCCGGCCGTCAACTCGGCCGCACCGACGGCGGCGTGCTCGGCCGCCAGGGCGCCCCGCCCGATCTCGCGCACCCAGCTCAGCGGGTTCAAATTCATCCGCGCCAGGTTCACGCCCGGGGGCGCTTGCCCCTTGGAGCCGAGGATGTCGGTGGCGAAGGTGCCAGCGTCGTCGTCGCTGAACCTCGCCATCATCTGCGTGGTCGCGATGCCGTCGGCGATGCAGTGGTGCAGTTTGGTCAGCACCGCCCACCGGTCGTCGCTGAGCCCCTCGATGATCCAGCAATCCCACAGCGGGCGCTCGCGGTCGAGCCGGCGCTCCATCAGGGCGGCGATCATCTCGAAGAGCTCGGCGTCGCCGCCGGGGTGCGGCAGCGCGGCGCGGTGCAGGTGGCGCGACAGGTCGAAGTGCGGGTCGTCCACCCACTCCGGTGGCCGCAGATCGAGCGGGTGGGTCCGCAACACCTGCCTGCAGCGCGGGATCGTCGCCGCCCGCCGCGTGAAGGCCGCGACGAACTCGTCGTAGCGCGGAGCGGGCCCCTCGACGACCGACACCCCGCCCACCGCCAGGCTCACGTGCGGATCGGCGTCCTCGACCTCCAGGAAGGCGGCGTCCAAGGCGGTCAGATGCTCCATCCCGCCACTGTCCACCGCCACACCGCCCCCCGATCAGGGCCGGAAGTCCTCAGCTTCGGTGCCAAACGCAAGCTGTACCGCCGCCCGCGCGGCCATATCGTCATCAGGTGACGCCCAAGCGGTTTCGCGGCGACTGGGCAACGACGCGAAGGAACAGATCATGACCGGGTTCACCTACATACGCTTCTTCGAGGAGTTCGGCATCGCCGACGTGCCGCTCGTGGGCGGCAAGAACGCCTCGCTCGGCGAGATGTTCCAGAAGCTCTCGCAACAGGGCGTCCGGGTGCCGCACGGGTTCGCCATCACCGCCGAGGCCTACAAGCACATGCTGGACCGCGCCGACGCCTGGGACGCGCTGCACGCCGAGCTCGACGATCTCGACCCCGCGGACGTCACCGCGCTGGCGCGCAAGGGCAAACGCGCCCGCGAGATCGTCTACGGCGCCGGCCTCCCCGCCGACCTGGCCGACGAGATCCTGGACGCCTACCGCACGCTGCAGGACGAGTACGGCGACGACGTCAGCCTCGCCGTGCGCAGCTCGGCCACCGCCGAGGACCTGCCGACGGCGAGTTTCGCCGGCCAGCAGGAGACCTTCCTCAACATCACGGGCCCCGAAAGCCTGCTGGACGCGTGCCGCCGCTGTTTCGCCAGCCTGTTCACCGACCGGGCCATCCACTACCGCATCGACCAGGGCTTCGACCACTTCAAGGTCTATCTGTCGATCGGCGTGATGAAGATGGTGCGCTCCGACCTCGCCGCCTCGGGGGTGATGTTCACCCTCGACACCGAGTCCGGTTTCACCGACGTCGTGTTCGTGACCGGCGCCTACGGCCTGGGTGAGAACGTCGTCCAGGGCGCGGTCGACCCCGACGAGTTCTACGTCCACAAGCCGACCTACCAGGCCGGGCACCGCGCCGTGCTGCGCCGCCTGATCGGGGACAAGGCGGTGAAGATGATCTTCGTCGAGGGCGGGACCAAGCACACGACCCGCAACATCCCCACCCCGAAGGCCGACCGCGCCCGGTTCTGCATCACCGACGACGACGTCCTCGAGCTGGCCGGTTACGCGTGCGCGATCGAGCAGCACTACGGGCGCCCGATGGACATCGAGTGGGCCAAAGACGGTCTCGACGGCAAGCTCTACATCGTGCAGGCGCGTCCCGAAACGGCGGCCTCCCAGCGCAGTTCCACCACGGTGGAGACCTATGTGCTCGAGGGTAAGGGCGAGATACTCACCGAGGGCCGCTCGGTCGGCGAGAAGGTCGCCTCCGGCGTGGCGAAACCGATGGATAACCCCGGGCGCATGTCGGACTTCCGGCCCGGCGATGTACTGGTCGCCGACATCACCACACCGGACTGGGAGCCGGTCATGAAGATCGCCGCCGCGATCGTCACCAACCGCGGCGGGCGGACCTGCCACGCGGCGATCATCGCGCGCGAGCTCGGCATCCCGGCCGTGGTCGGCGCCGGCGACGCCACCACGAGCGTGCCCGACGGCGAGGTCGTGACGGTGTCGTGCGTCGAGGGCGACACCGGGCGGGTGTACCGCGGCGAGGTGGGCTTCCACGTGGAGCGCACCGAGGTGGCCGGCCTGCCGCGGCCGCGCACCCAGATCATGGTCAACCTGGGCAATCCCGACCTGGCCTTCAAGACGTCGTTCCTGCCGAACGACGGTGTGGGACTGGCGCGCATGGAGTTCATCGTCGGCGAGTACATCAAGGTGCACCCGCTGGCCCTGCTGCATCCCGACAAGGTCGACAACGCCGCGGCGCGCCGCACGATCGAGCGGCTCACCTACGGCTACGCCGACGGCGCGGAGTTCTTCGTGCAGCGCCTCTCCGAGGGCATCGGCACGATCGCGGCCGCGTTCTGGCCCAAGCCCGTGGTGGTGCGGATGTCGGACTTCAAGACCAACGAGTACGCCAGCCTGATCGGTGGCCGCGGCTTCGAACCGACCGAGGCCAACCCGATGATCGGCTTCCGCGGCGCCTCGCGCTATGCCCACCCGGCCTACGCCGAGGGCTTCGCGCTGGAATGCCGCGCCATGCAACGCGTCCGCGACGACATGGGCCTGACGAACGTCGTCATCATGCTGCCGTTCGTGCGCCGGGTCGCCGAGGCGGACCTGGTACTGGCCACGATGGCCGAACACGGCCTGCGGCGCGGCGACAACGGGCTGCAAGTGTATGCGATGTGCGAGATCCCCAACAACGTCATCCTGCTCGACGAGTTCGCCAAGCGCTTCGACGGCTTCTCCATCGGCTCCAACGATCTGACCCAGCTCACCCTCGGCGTCGACCGGGACAGCGAGATCGTGGCGTTCGACTACGACGAGCGCGACGACGGCGTCAAGGAGATGATCCGCCTGGCCGTGGAAGGCTGCCGCCGCAACGGGATTCACTCGGGGCTGTGCGGGCAGGCGCCGTCGGACTACCCGGACATGGCCGAGTTCCTGGTGCGCCTGGGCATCGACTCGATCAGCCTGAACCCCGATGTGGTGGTGAAGACGACGCGCCAGATCCTCGCGCTGGAGACCGAGTTCGCGCGGACGCAATAGGCTCGGCGCCGCCGGAGGCTTCTGTGGTCGCATTCCGGGGTTTCTTGTCGGTGGGTGCCGATAGTTTCGCGGTGTGAGTGTTGACCGGGAGGCGTTGGGTGCGGCGTTCGACGCGCTCGACGCCAGTGTGGACACGCTGCTGGGGTTCGACTGCGATGCGTTGACCACCCCGGAGCTGCTGGCCTGGCTGGGCCGGGTGGAAAAGGTGCGCCGGCGCCTGCCCGCCCTCGAGCATGCGGTGATCAACACCCTGGCCCACCAAGCCACCCCGGAGGAGTTGGGCGGCAAACTCTCCCACGCCCTCGCCGAGGCCACCCTGATCTCGCGCGCTGCAGCCAACCGCCGGGTGCGCGAAGCCGCCGATCTGGGCGAGCGCCACGGGCTGACGGGGGAACCCCTACCCCCGGTGCTGGCCCAGACCGCTTTGCGTCAGCGCCAGGGCACGCTCGGTTCCGAGCACGTCACCGTCATCCGCCGCTTCTGCCACCAGCTGCCCGGCTGGGTCGACCAACCCACCCGCGAACGCGCCGAAGCCGACCTGGCCGAACTGGGCAGCCACCGCCGACCCGAAGACCTGGCCACACTGGCCGACAAGCTCGACAACGCCCTCAACCCCGACGGCAACTACACCGACGACGACCGGGCACGCCGGCGCGGGCTGATCCTGGGCGCCCAGGGCCCCGACAAGATGTCGCACCTGAGCGGCTGGATCACCCCCGAACTGCGCGCCACCCTCGAAGCGGCGTGGGCCAAACTCGCCGCCCCCGGCATGTGCAACAACCTCGACGAGCAGCCCCGCGTGGACGGCATCCCCACCCAGGACGCCATCGATAAAGACACTCGCGGCCCCGCCCAACGCCAACACGACGGCCTGCTCGCCGCGCTGCGCGCGATGCTGGCCTCCGGGGAATTAGGCAAGCACAACGGGCTGCCCGCCTCGATCATCGTCACCACCACCCTGGCCGAACTCGAAGCCGCCGCCGGATGCGCCCTGACCGGCGGGGGCACCCTGCTGCCGATGAGCGACGTGATCCGCCTGGCCCGCCACGCCCGTCACTACCTGGCGATCTTCGACAAGGGCAAGGCCCTGGCCCTCTACCACACCAAGCGGTTGGCCTCATCCGCGCAGCGAATCGTGCTCTACGCCAAAGACCGCGGCTGCAGCGCACCGGGCTGCACCGTGGGCGGCTACTACAGCGAAGTCCACCACGTCACCCCCTACGCCCACACCCGCCGCACCGACATCGACGACCTCACCTTCGCCTGCGGCGGCCACCACCCCATCACCGAAAAAGGCTGGACCACCCGCAAAAACAGCAAAGGCGACACCGAATGGATCCCACCCAAACACCTCGAGCGCGGCCAACCCCGCACCAACACCTACTGGCACCCCGAAAAACTCCTGCGCCACGAAGACGACGAAGACGACGAGGATGAAGACACTGGCGCGGCGTGAGCGCTATTCGCCGATCGTGCTGTGCGTGGGCATCTCGTCGCCGAAGTTGATCCCCATGTCGCGGGCGGTCAGCAGCGAGTCGCAGTCGAGCGGGACCCTCTTCTGCCGGCGGGTGGCCTCGGCGATCGGCACGTAGTCGACCGTCGGGGGGTTGAGCGCCACCATCACGCCGCGCTGGCCTTCCTCGAGGGCACGCACGGCGGCCGCCCCGAAACGCAGGCCGAGCAGGCGGTCGAACGAGGTGGGCGATCCGCCCCGCAGCAGGTGGCCGAGCACGACCGTCCGCGCTTCCCGCCCGGTCATCCGCTGCAGTTCGGCAGCCACTTTGGTGCCGATGCCGCCGAGCCGTTCGGCCTGCCCCAGCGACTTGCCCAGGATCGACACCTCCCCGCCGAGCGGCCGGGCGCCCTCGGCGACGCAGACGATGGAGAACTTCGCGCCGTGCCGCTCGCGGTCGGCGATCAACGCCGCAACCGGTTCGAGACTGAACGGGATCTCGGGGATGAGGATCGCGTGCACCCCCGACGCCATGCCGGCGTTCAGCGCGATCCATCCCGCGTAGCGGCCCATCACCTCCACCACGATGATTCGGCCATGCGAGGTGGCGGTGGTGAACAGCCGGTCGATGCACTGCGACGCGAAGTCCACGGCGGAGTCGAAGCCGAATGTCGTCGTCGTCTTGTCCAGGTCGTTGTCGATGGTCTTGGGCACGCCGACCAGGCGCAGCCCGGCCTCGTGCAGGTGGTGGCCGATCGCCATCGTGCCGTCGCCGCCGACGGTGATCAACGCGTCGATCCGGTGCTCCTTGAAGCGCCCGAGCAACTCCGGCGTGCGGTCCACCTCGACCCAGGCGCCGCCCTGTTGCACCGGATAGGCGGTCGGGTTCCCGCGATTGGTGGTGCCGATGATCGTGCCGCCCTGGTGGATGATGCCGCGGACCCGGTCACGGGACAGCTCGATCAGCCCGCCGTCGGGGTAGTCGTCCGGGGCCAGCAGGCCATTGAAGCCGTCGCGGATCCCGACGACCTCCCAGCCGCGGTTGCGGGCGGCCAGGGTGGCCGCGTGGATCACTGCGTTGAGCCCCGGCGCGTCACCGCCGCCGGTGCTCACGGCGATCCGC
This sequence comes from Mycobacterium cajalii, assembly GCF_045809005.2. NCBI lineage: Bacteria > Bacillati > Actinomycetota > Actinomycetes > Mycobacteriales > Mycobacteriaceae > Mycobacterium > Mycobacterium cajalii. The sequence continues at coordinate 1,520,593 of NZ_CM141436.1, read as the reverse complement.
CCGATGCGGGTCCTCACGCGGTGCCCGGCGGCTGACGGTAGAGCGCGGCGCCGGCGGTGACCCCGGCGCCCGCGGCGACGAACAGGACCCGCGTGCCCGCCGCGAGCCGCCCGGCCTGCCCCTCGAACGCGGCGGCCAACGCGGCGGTGTGCATGCGCTCGTCGTCGGCGACGGCGATGCGCTCCACCGGAAACCCGAGCCGCTCGCCCAGCGCGGCGCGAAACCCGGGCCGCGGCGGGGCGGCGACGATCAGGTCGACGTCCGCCGGCTCCACCGATTCGGCATCCAGGCAGCGGCGCGCCGCCCGGGCCGCGACGGTGGCGAACTCCTCGTCCATCCCGGCCGACTGACCGAACCGGAGCACGTTGCGGGCGTCGGCGAAACCCACCGTCGCGGAGAAGGTTCCGTCATCCTCCGCCGAATTCACCCACGACACGCGGCCCAGGCCGTAGTCGTCGTCGGACCACCCGCACAACACCGCCGCCCCGGCCGCCGAGAACGGGAAGTGCTCGCTGAGGCCGTGACCCGGGTCGGCGTCGCTGGCCACGACGATCGCGTGGCGGATGCTGCGCGCCCGCAGGAACCCGTCGACGATCTGCAGCGCGGTGAGCACTCCGCAGGCCCCGTTGGCGATGTCGAAGGAGAACGTGCCGTGCCCGCCGGCGTGTGGCTCCTCGGGGTTGGCCCCGATGTCGTCCTGGATCAGCGCCGCCAGCGCCGGTTCGCCCAGGTTGCGGTCGCGGTAGATCCCCGCGTTGACCACCAGGTCCAGCTCGGCCGGGTCGCAGCCCGCCCCCTTCAGGCAGTCCTTCGCCGCGGCGACGGCCAGGTGCAGGGCGCTGCGCCGGTGCCGCCACCCGCCCACACCCTGGGGACGGGCGATGTCGATGCGGTCAATCGTGGTGCCCATAGCGGCTCACCACCTCCTCGTCCAGGGTCAGCAGGACCACCCCGATCTCCAGTCCGGAGGCCAGCGCGATCAACGCGATCGTCTCGCCGGGCGCGATGTGCCCGGCCTCCAGCTCCTCGACCAGGGCCACGGTGTGCGTCGTCGACGCCGTGTTGCCGTAGCGGTCGACGGTGATCACCGCGTCGTGGCGGGGCGCGTCGCCGAAGGACTCCGACATCCGCGCCATCCCCTTGCGGATGGCCCGGGCCGAGGTCTGATGGGTGATCACGTGGTCGATGTCGTGGATCGAGATCCCCGCCGTGTCAAGGACTTCCTGCAGCAGCACCGGGGTGTTGTCCATGGCCGCCCGATGGATCGCGCGGGCGTCGGTGAACATCCGCGCCCCCGGGTCGTGACCGCGCGGGTAGGCCAGACAGAGCCTGCTGTAGTCGGCGACCGTGGTGAACCCGGCGAGGCTGATGCCGGCCGAGCCGGCGGGCGCCCGCTCCAGCACCAGCGCGGCACCGGCGTCACCGAGGGTCAGCGAGGCGAGTTCCTTGCTCATGATGTTGCGGATGTGCCGGGCCGCGTTGTGGCCGAGCTGGGAGATGTACTCGCCGCTGACGACGAGGGCGCGCTCGACGATGCCCTGCCGGATCCAGTTGTTGACGATGGTGACCCCGGTGAGCATCCCGGCGCAGGCGTTGGACACGTCGAACGTCATCGCGTGGTGCGCCCCGATCCCGCGGGCCACCGCGCTGCTCGTCGAGGGCTCCAGCCATTGGGTCAGGCCCCCGCGGAACTTGGTGATGCTGCAGTTGACCACCACGTCGAGCGAGGCCGGGTCCATCCCCGCGGTGGCGAGCGCGTTGCGCGCCGCCGCGGTGGCCAGGGTGTAGGAATCCTCGTCGCCGACCGAGACGCGGCGTTCACGGATCCCGGTCAGCCGCTCCAGGTCGATGTGGGTGTGGTGGCGGGTGGTCGCCATCAATTCTTCGGTGGTGAGGTGGGTTTCGGGCAGATGCCGACCGGCCCCCGCCAGCCGGGCGACGAACCGGGACCCTTCGCCGGGGGCCTCCATGACCAGCCAGTGCCGAGTCATCGGCGCTCCTCTCTCGCGGTCCCGAACGTGAGGACCTCGGTGACCGGACGCCGCTCGGTGCGTTCGGGGCGCCGGCCGTCCGACGGTGAGCGCCCGACGCGGACCAGCAGCTGCGGTTGTCCCGCGGTCCCGACGATCTTCGCCATCACGGTGCGGCTCGCCGGCACCTCGGTCAGGTGGGTCAACGTGCAGGTGGCCAGGCCGACCACGGTGCACTCGAGCAACACCGCCGAGAGCGCCTCGCCGCAGCGCAACACCTCGGAGCGGTCGTCGCCGTGGGGGGTGGACAGCACCACGATCTTCGAGCGGTCGTGGTCGACCGCGGCGCGGCGCCCGGACCCGCTCGCCGGCGGAAAGGAGCGGGCGACGTCGACGCGGTCGGCGTCGGAAGCGGACACCAGCGCGCTTTCGGGAACATGCGTGGCATCCGATTCGAACGGCGATGTCCACCAGCGTAATTCGGACACATAGGTGGTGTCGTAACGGCGCAGCGTCTCCTCGAGCGCGGACTCCTCGGCCAGCCGGGGGCGCTGCTCGTCGGCCACCACGTCCAGCAGCACGTCGTAGGGTGCCACCGCGCGGCGCAGCGCGGCATGCACGGCCGGCCAGCCGGGCGGCGGGTCGAACGGCAGCCGGTCGGTTCGGCGCCGCAGGATCGCGTCCGCCCGCAACCGGTCCGCCCGGGTGACCGTGTCCATCGGGCGAAACCGCACCGCGGCGAGATGGTCGGGCTCGCCCGGCTCGGGGAGCCGTTCGGTGTCGGCGGCCCAGCCGGCGGCGGCCATGGCCACCCGCAGGTGATCGAGTACCGCGCCACAGCTCAATATCAGCTCCCGGCCGGTGCGGTCGGTCGCCGGCATCGACTGCCGGGGATCGGCCCACAGGTGCAGGGTCGCGTCCTCGAAGACCCACCGCCAGGGCTGGCTGTTGTGCAGCGACGGTGCGCGACACGCGAGCGCCACCGCGTCGCGGATCGCCTCGGGCGTAGGTTCTTTCGCCGGCCCTTTCACCCCCATGCCATCACCCCGGGCGCCGTCGGGGCGTTGCCTGCTGCCAGATGCCGCGGGCCTGCTCCAGCACCTGCTCGACGGGGCGGGACGTGTCGATGCGGTGCGCGTCGTCCCAGCCGGCATCGTGCGCGGCCAGTGCCGCGGCGATCTCCGGGGTCACCTCCGAGTTGCCCGGCCGCCGGGTCGTGATCCGGTCGGCCGCCAGGCCGGTCGTCGACGAGCACATGAGTTCGACGATCGCCGAATGCGTTTCGTCGGCGAGGCGGTACGCGTGCGCACGCATCCGCGGGTCGCGCCAGGTGCCGTCCAGGATCACCGACCGGCCGTTGTCCAGCGACTCCCGGGCCCGCCGCAGGACCACGTTGTAGACCGTCGCGACGTTATCCGGGCTGTAAAGCCCGGTGTCCAGGACGCCGGAATCGCCGGCGATGACGTCGGCCTCGCGCAGTTGGCGCCGGACGTCGTCGGTCGAGATCACCTGGGCGCCGAACGCTTCGGAAAGCCCTTGCGCCAGAGTGGACTTGCCGGTGCCCGGGTTGCCGCCGACGAGCGCCAGGCGAACGGTGCCGCTCCGCAGGTGCCGGCCCGCGACGTCCAGGTGGCGGGCGGCGTCGTCGGCGGCCCCCGGTTTGCCCTGGGTGAACCGCAGGCATTCGACCTTCGCGCGGACGACGGCGCGGTAGGCGACGTAGAAGTCCCGCAGCGCCGCCGGCGCGGTGTCGGCCGCGTGCGCGGCGTAACGGTCCAGGAAGTAGTCCCCGAGGTCGCCCCGGCCGAGGAACTCCAGATCCATTGCGAGGAAGGCGGCGTCGTCGATGCGGTCGACGTAGCGCAGTTCGTCGTCGAACTCGAGGCAGTCCAGCAGCGCCGGCCGCCCGCCCGCGTAGAAGATGTCGTCGGCGAGCAGGTCGCCGTGCCCGTCGACGATGCGTCCCGCCGCCACCCGGCCGGCGAACAGGGGCCCCCGCCCCGCCACGAATTCCTCGGCGAGGTGCCGCAGCCGCGCCACCTCCCCGGCCGCGACACCGGGAACCGGCACCCCCGCGTAGCGGTCGAGTTCCGTCAGGTTCTCGGCCCAGCGCCGGCCGATCGCCCCGGCATCGCCCTGGGCGTCGATCAGCGGGCCGCGCTCGGCAAGGGCGTGGAAGCCGGCCAAGGTCGCGGCGACGGCGTCCAGCACGCCGCGGACGGCCTCGTCCGGGCCGCGGGCCACCAGTGACGCCAGCCGGTCCTCGTCGCGGTAGCGGCGCATGACGACGACCGGTTCCGCCGGCCCGCCGGCGGGGTCGCTGAGGTGGGCGACGCCGAGATAACTCTGCGGCGACAGGCGGCTGTTCAACTCGACTTCCCGGGCGCAGGCGCGCTCGCGCCGCTCCGGCGTCCGGAAGTCGAGAAAGTCGGTCAGCACCGGCTTCTTGGCCTTGAAGGCGCGGTCACCGGCCAGCACGACCACACCCGTGTGGGTCTCCCGCACCTCGACGTGGGGCACCGCGGTCGTCATCGCCGGAGCGGCAGTGGTCGCCGTAACCATGGCCTCAGCGCGGCCGCGCCACGATCACGGGCATGCGGACCGAGTGCAGGACGGCGTTGCTGACCGACCCCAGCAGCATGCCGGTCAGCCCGCTCCGGCCGTGGCTGCCCACGACGACCAGCTGGGCGCCCTCCGCTTTCTCGATCAACTGCTCTGCCGGACGGTCACATTCGACGAGCCGATGCACCGTGACATCGGGGTAGCGCTCCTGCCAGCCCGCCAGCCGTTCGGCGAGGCTGAGCTCGGCCTCCTCCTTGACCGCCGCCCAGTCCACCCCCGGCAGTTCGTACACCTGGACGTCGCTCCACGCGTGCAGCGCCTGCAGGTCCACGCCGCGCCGGGACGCCTCGTCGAAGGCGATCGTCACGGCGAGCTCCGAGGCCGGCGAACCGTCGACGCCCACCAGCACCGGGGCCTGCCAGGGATGGGGCATCAGCGGGTCCTCGTCGCGGACCACCGCGACCGGGCAGTGCGCGCTGCGCACCACGTTCGAGCTGACCGAGCCCAGCAGCATCCGCGCCACCGTGCCGCGCCCGTGGCTGCCCACGACGAGCAGCTCCGCGTCTTCGGACATGTCCACCAGCGTCGGCACCGGCGGCGAACACCTGAGCTCGCCGGACACGGCGACACTGCGGTCGGCGGGCACGGCTTCCCCGGCGATCTTGACCGCCTGCTCGAGGACCCGGCGGGCCTCCCCCTCCTCCCAGGCCGACACACCCGACGACAGCGGGAACTGCGGGTACATCGGCACGGCGGCGTTCACCATGTGCACCACGGTCAGCGGGACGTGCCGCAGCGCCGCCTCACGCACCGCCCAGCAGACGGCGGCGTTGGACGCGGGCGATCCGTCGACGCCGGCGAGGATCCCGTATCGGTTGGCGGGTCCGGACATATCGCACTCCCCTCGGTCAGTGAAAACGCTATGGCGGGAACGGCCGTCGGGCATGAGGCTTTAGTCCTCAACCGCGTGGACAAGGGGCCCCGATCGGCTCGCACGGGTTCGATCGGCGTCCCCGCTGTGGCATCGTCACACGGGTGACCGAATGGCCCGCCACCATCGACCGGCGCTACCACGACGCGGTGATCTTCGACCTCGACTGCATGGTCACCGAGGATGGAGCCGGCGCGGTGGAGGTCTGCGATTCCACCGTGCCGCTGCTGCGCCGGCTGCGCGAAGTCGGCGCCGCCACCGCCGTGTGCTCGACCACCCGCGAGTGCGCACCGGCGCTGCGCGCCGCCGGCATCGCCGAACTCGTCGACGTTCTGATCGACGACGACCTCGGCGGGAAGGACCGGCGGGCGATACTGACCGAAATGGCCGGCCGCCTGGGCGTCCGGCCCCTCCGCTGCGTGGTGATCGGGCGCGACGCCGACGGGGTGCGGGCCGGCCGGGACGGCGGCTTCGGCCTGGTCCTCGGCCTGCAGCGCAACGGCCACGCCGACGAACTGTTGGAAGCCGGCGCCGACACCGTCGTCGCCGACCTCGCCGAGATCTCGGTGCGGCGCGGCGGCAAGGACATGCTCGCCATCGCCGACGCGCTGCAGGTCTACAACCAGCTCAAGGAACTGGTCGCGACCCGCCGGCCCGCGGTGTTCCTCGACTTCGACGGCACGCTGTCCGAGATCGTCGCCCGGCCGGACGCGGCGACACCGGTCGACGGCGCCGCCGACGCGTTGCGTGCGCTGACCGCACAGTGCCCCGTCGCGGTGATCAGCGGCCGGGACCTGGCGGACGTCCGCGGCCGCGTCGGCGTCGACGGGTTGTGGTACGCGGGCAGCCACGGCTTCGAGCTGTCCGCACCGGACGGCACCCACCACGAGAACCCCGACGCCGCCGGCGTCGTCGACGCGCTGGCGGGCGCGGCCAAGCGGCTGGTGGAGACGCTCGGTGACGTATCCGGGATCATGGTCGAGCACAAGCATTTTGCCGTGGCGGTCCACTACCGCAATGCCGAACCCGCGGACATCGACCGGGTCATCGCGGCGGTTCGCCGACTCGGCCGGTCCGAAGGTTTTCGGGTCACGTCCGGCCGCAAGGTCATCGAGCTACGCCCGGACATCGACTGGAATAAGGGCGCGACGCTGGAATGGCTCCTGCAACGCATCGACGGACACGGCGACGGAATCGACGGCGCCGTCGGCCCAGACGCTGTGTTGCCGATCTACATCGGCGACGACATCACCGACGAGGACGCCTTCGACGCGGTGCAATTCGACGGCGTGGGAATCGTGGTGCGCCACGAAGAGGACGGCGATCGCCCGTCGGCGGCGCTGTTCAGCCTCGAAAACCCTTCGGCCGTCTGCGAATTCCTGCGGCGGCTGGCAGCGGATCTGCGGCAGAACGCCGCCACCGAGGCCGACGATCCGTGGCAGCTCGTCTACGAGGGCTACGACCCCGGCAGCGAGCGACTGCGCGAGGCGCTGTGCACCGTCGGCAACGGCTACGTCGCCACCCGCGGTTGCGCTCCGGAGGCGGCCGCGTCCGAATCGCACTATCCGGGCACCTACGCCGCCGGCGTGTACAACCAGCTGGGCGACGTGGTCGCCGGCCGTGCGATCGAGAACGAAAGCCTGGTCAACCTGCCCAACTGGCTGGCGCTGACCTTCCGCATCAACGGCAGCAAGTGGTTTCACATCGACGCCGTCCAGGTGCTCTCCTACCGGCAGACTTTCGACCTGCGGCACGCGACGCTGACGCGCACGCTGCGATTCCGGGACGACGCGGGACAGATATCCACGCTGACCCAGCAGCGGTTCGCCTCCATGCACGAACCCCACCTGCTCGCCATGCGGACCACACTCGGCGCCGAGAACTGGTCGGGCACAGTGGAATTCCGGTCACTGCTGGACGGAGCCGTCGGCAACACCATGGTCGAGCGCTACCGGTCGTTGTCGAGCACCCACCTGAGCGGGGCGGCGATCGACGAGATCGGCTCCGGCTCGGTGGTACTGCGCACCGAAACCTCGCAATCGCGGATCGCGATCGCGGTGGCCGCGCGCAGCACCGTCTGGGGCGAGGACGGCCTCGCCGACGCGCAGTACACGGCCGTGCGCGAAGGAAACCGCGGTGGTCACGACGTCCGGGTCGCGCTGTCGGCGGGGCAGTCGCTGACGTGCGAGAAGGTCGTGACCGTCTTCACCGGTCGGGATCCCGCCATCTCCGAGCCGGCCGCCAGCGCCCGCCAGTACCTCGAGGCGGCCGGTCGATACGCCGAGCTGCACGAACAGCACGCCCGGGCGTGGGCCCGGCTGTGGGAGCAATGCAACATCGGACTGACCGACAACGTCGTGGCGGTGCGGGTGCTGCGGCTGCATCTGGTGCACCTGCTGCAGACCCTGTCCCCGCACACCGCCGAACTCGACGCCGGAGTGCCGGCCCGCGGGCTGCACGGGGAGGCCTACCGGGGGCACGTCTTCTGGGACTCGCTGTTCGTCTCCCCGGTGCTGAGCGTGCGCCTGCCCAACGTCGCCCGGTCCCTGCTGCAGTACCGCTACCGACGCCTTCCCGAAGCCCGCCGCGCGGCGCGGCGGGCCGGCTATCGCGGCGCGATGATTCCGTGGCAGTCGGGCAGCGACGGGCGTGAGGTGAGCCAGGAGGTGCACCTCAATCCGCAGTCGGGCCGGTGGATTCCCGACGCCAGTGCGCGCGCCCATCACGTCGGTTTGGCCATCGCCTACAACGTGTGGCAGCACTACCAGGTGACCGGTGACCGGCAGTATCTCGTCGACTACGGGGCCGAGATGCTGGTCGAGATCGCGCGGTTCTGGGTCGGTCTGGCGAAATTCGACGACAGCCGCGGCCGCTACACCATCCGGGGGGTCATCGGCCCCGACGAATTCCATTCCGGTTATCCGGGCAAGGAATTCGACGGGATAGACAACAATGCCTACACCAACGTGATGGCGGTCTGGGTGATCCTGCGGGCGATGGACGCGCTGAACCTGCTGACGCTGCGCGACCGGCTCGACCTCGTCGCAAAGGTCGGTCTGAGAGCCAAGGAACTCGAGCGCTGGCAACACGTGACCCGGCGCATGTTCGTTCCCTTCCACGACACGGACGACGGCATTGTGATCAGTCAGTTCGAGGGCTATCCGGAACTGGCTGAGCTGGATTGGGACGACTACCGGCAGCGGTACGGAAACATCCAGCGACTCGACCGCATCCTGGAGGCCGAGGGCGACAGCGTCAACAACTACCAGGCGTCCAAGCAGGCCGACGCGCTGATGCTGTTCTACCTGCTGTCGTCCGACGAGCTGCTGGGCCTGTTCGGCCGGCTCGGCTACCGCTTCGCGCCCGAGCAGATTCCCAAGACGGTGGACTACTACCTGGCGCGCACCTCGGACGGGTCGACGTTGAGCGCCATCGTGCACGCGTGGGTCCTGGCCCGCGCCAAACGGCACCGGGCCATGAGGTACTTCGTAAAGGTACTGAGTTCCGATGTCCTCGACATCCAGGGCGGCACGACCTCGGAGGGAATACACCTGGCCGCGATGGCCGGCAGCATCGACCTGCTGCAACGGTGCTTCACCGGACTGGAAACCCGCGACGACCGGCTGATACTCAACCCGCACTGGCCGGAGCGGTTGGGTCCGATCGAGTTCCCGTTCCTGTATCGCGGCCAGCGTCTGCACCTGCGGATCAGCGGACGCGCGGGCGCGCTGACCTCCGAGGCCAAGAACGCCGGACCGGTCCTGGTCGAATGTCGCGGCCGCGTGCAGCACCTGCTGCCCGGACACCGGCTCGAAGTCGAGTGAGGCCGAGCCCGGCGCCGGTGACCATCGCCGGCCTATTGGGGGCCCAACGGCCCTGCTGGACGGGGAGTCCGGCGCATAGTGTCAGGCATCGGCGGCCCGGGGAATCGCCCCGGCGCCACCAGATCGGGAGGACGCGATGAACCAGCCGGCACAGCGGATCGTGGTCGGTATCGACGGCTCGGACGCGGCGATCAACGCGGCCAGGTGGGCGGTCACCGAGGCCGTCGGGCGCAACATCCCGCTGCGGCTCGTGCACGCCGTTCCCGACCGGCGGGCCGACGGCGACACCGCCGACGACGGCCTGGAGGTCGAATACGCCGAAACGTCGCTGCGCGCCGCCGACGCGGCGTTGCAGGCGCTGGGCGAGCCGGTGAAGGTCGAATGTGACATCGTGCACGGATCGCCCGAAAGCGCCCTGCTCGACGAGTCGCGGGGCGCGGCGATGGTGTGTGTGGGGTCGGTGGGCATCGGGCGCATCGCCAGCAAGGTCCTCGGCTCGACCGCCGACGTCGTGGCTCGCGGGGCGCAGTGCCCGGTGGCGATCATCCGGTGCGACCGCGACGCCACCGAACCGGGCCCCGCGCCGGACCCCGGGTATGTCGCCGTCGTCGTCGACGACTCCCCCGGCAACGACGCGGTGCTCGAACACGGGTTCCGCGAGGCGCGGCTGCGCGGGGCGCCGGTGCTGGCGATGGGCGTGTGGCGCTGGGGTCTCGGTGAGGTCCCCTACCGCCAGCTCGAACACCGGCTCGGCCCCTGGGTCTCCCGGCACCCCGAGGTGCACGTCATGCCGGCCGCCGCGCGGCGGGGGGCCGCCGAGTTCCTCGCCCGCACCCAGGAACCCGTCCAGCTCGCCGTCGTGGGCGCCGCCGACGCCGACAAGGTCGCCCGGCTCGTCGGGCCGACGGGGCGCGCGCACGGCCACACCGTGTGTTCGGTGCTGGTGGTGCGCTGAGGCGGGGCAATCAGACGCCGACGATGGTCAGGAGATGTCCGAGCCCCCGGAAGTCAGCGACGTTGCGCGTGTAGAGCGGGAGGTCGATCGCCACGGCGGTGGCGGCGATCAGCAGATCGACGGCTCGGGGCCCACGAGCCTTGCGCCCCGTCGCGGCGACCGCGGCGTAGACACGTCCGTAGGCCCTCGCCGCGTCGCTGTCGAATGGCAGTGGATCGAAGGTGGCTTCGGCCCGCTGTAAGCGATCCTGGCGTCGCGCTCGCTCATTCGCATCGGCCGTTGCGTGCGGACCAGCGGCCAGTTCGGCCAGGGTAAGGGCGCTGATGGCGAGTTCGGCGGGGAGCTGCCCGGCATCGAGGTGATCCAGCCCGATCACGACCGAGGTGTCGATCAGCCCCTGCGACGGACGGGAAGCCTCAGCCACGAGGCGCGACCTCCTGGCTGACGACCCGATCGAGATCTGCGCGGAAACGGTCGAACTCCATCCGCGGAGCGCTCCTGAACGCAACGACCGCCGCCTCGGCGCTGACGAATCGAGCCCGACGCACCGGCGAAAGCTCACCGACCGGGATTCCATTCCTGGTGACCACGAACGACTCGCCCTGGTCGAGCTGGCGCATGACCTCGCCGCTGTTGTTGCGCAGTTCGCGCTGCGTGATCCGTTTGGCCACAACCGCAGCGTAGCACGAGTGCTACAGCGTCCTCGCCGACGCGGCTCGTCAGCGAACGACGACCACCGGGACCCGCGCCGACTGTGCCACCGCCGAGCTGACCGAACCCAGCAGCATGCCGGGGAAGCCCCCGCGCCCACGGCTGCCGAGCACGACGAGTTGGGCGCGTTCGGATTCCTGCAGCAGCCAATGGGCGGGCTTGTCGCAGAACAACTTTCGCTCGACGTCCACGTCGGGATACCGTTCCCGCCAGCCGGCCAGGCGTTCGGCGAGGATCTCCTGGCCTTCGGCTTCCCGCTCGTGCCAGTCCATTCCGAGGATCGGGAACACCGCGACGTCGCTCCAGACGTGCAGCGCCACCAGCCCGACGCCGCGGCGGGAGGCCTCGTCGAAGGCCAGCGCCGTCGCCTCCTCCGATGCGGGCGACCCGTCGATCCCGAGCAACACGGGCGCCCCGGGATCGGGGGCGGTATCGGAATGGATGACCGCGACCGGACAGTGCGCGTAATGGAGCAGACCCGCGGTCACCGAACCCAGCAGCAGTCGTCCCAGCGCACCCATCCCCTGGCTGCCGGCCACGACCATCCGCGCCCCCTCGGAGGCCTCGACCAGGGCCGGAATCACGCCGGAATACACCAGCTGCGTGCGGATCTCGGGCGGCTCGGCGCCGCCCGGGCCGGCGGTCACCGCGGCGCGGGCCCGCTCGAGGACGCGCTGCGCCTCTTCCTGCTGCCATTCGGGGATGTCCGCGTACAGCTGGCCGACCGGCCAGCCGACGACCACGGGCTGCACGGCGTGGAACAGGGTGACGGGCAGCCCGCGCAGGGCGGCCTCGCGTACCCCCCAGGCCACGGCGGCATCGGACGCCGCCGACCCGTCGACGCACACCAGCACGCCGAATTCCGTTGACTTGTCCGCCATGTCGAACTCCTCGCTGTCAATCCCGGGGCAACTCGATCTCCAGATGGCGGACCGATCCGTAACCGCTCGGCTCGCAACGCCATCCGAGGTCGAAGAAAACCGTGAGCATGAGATGGTTCTCGCCGAGCACGTCGGCGGCGAAGCGCTCGACGCCGCGGGACCGCGCGATCGGGGCCAGATGCTTGAGCAGGGCCGTTCCCACGCCCACGGAATGATCCTCGTGGGCGACCACGACCGCGATCTCGGCCACCGCCGGGTCGTCGACGACGGTGTAGTGCGCGACCCCGATCAGCCGGCCGGCGTCGAACGCGCCCACCGCGTAGATTCCCCCGACGGGCTCGGTCAGCCTGCCGGCGAGTTCGCGCAGCGGCGCCGGCTGCAGGGTGAAGAAGCGGAAATACCGGTCCCGGTCGGAGAGGTGCTCGTGCAGCGCCAGCACGGCCGCGGCGTCGTCGTGGCCCAGGCGGCGCAACGCCACGACCCGCCCGTCGAGCAACCGGGCGGTCGCCGCCGATTCCACCGCGTGCTCGCTCACGGTTCCTGACGCTATTACGGCGCGGCGCGGTGAGACAGGGGCCGTTGGACCCCATGCCGACGCCATTGGTCAGCGCTCGGCCTCGGTCGCTAGCTGGTCAGCGGGGCGACCCAGTGGACCCGGGCGCCGCCCTCGGGCGGATTGGTGACCTCGCAGGCGCCGCCGAGTTGCTCGGCGCGCCGTTTCATGTTGGACAGGCCGCTGCTGCGCGGGTTGTCGGCCGGGATGCCGCAGCCGTTGTCGACGACGTCGAGGACGAACATGTCGCCGACGCCGACCTCCACGGTCAGGCGCGACGCCCCGGAGTGGCGCAGGGAATTGCTGATGGCCTCCGCGGTGACCGCTTCGGCGTGGTCGGCGAGTTCGCCGTCCACCGCGGTCATCGGCCCGTGCATGCGCACCGTGGTGACGACGTCCCGGTTCTCGGTCAGGTCGGCGATCACCCGCTGGATGCGGTGCCGGAAGTCGCCGTTCTTCCCCGCCGGGGATTTGAGCTGGAAGATCGTCGTCCGGATCTCCTCGATGATGGTCTGCAGGTCGTCGAGCGTGCGGTTGAGCCGCTCGGCCACCTCGGGGGAACGCGCGCGGGCCAGCGTGCCCTGCAGGTCCATCCCGGCCGCGAACAGCCGCTGGATGACGTGGTCGTGCAGGTCGTGGGCGATGCGCTCGCGCTCGGCCAGGATGGTCAGCCGGCGCGCGTCGTCGCGGGCCGACGCCAGCACCAGCGCTATCGCGGCGTGGGTGGCGAAGTCGCTGACCAGGTCCAGGTAGCTCTCGTCGAAGGGTGGCTGGTCGGCGCCGCGGGCGATCGCGATCACGCCGACCACCTCGTCGCGGGCGCGCAGCGGCATCAGGATCGCCGGGCGCTGCCCGACGTCGCTGAACCCCTGGATCGGGTAGCGCAGCGACTCGGTGATCAGCGGCGCGCCGGTCCGGAAGACGCCGCCGGAGGTCGAGGTGTCCACCGGGACCTGCTGGCCGATCACGTCGGCGGCGTGGATTCCCACGGCCGTGGAGACCACCAGCATGTCCACTTCGTCGTCGGGGACGTCAGCGTCGGCCGGGACGAGCACGATCGCCTGCTCGGCGCCGGTCAGGACGCGCGCGCTTTCGGCGATCAGCTGCAGCGGGCGCCGGTGCGGCTCGGTGCTGGACAGCAGCGCGGTGGTGATCTCGCGGCTGGCCTTCATCCACTTGACCGCCGTGCGCTCGCGTTCGAACACCTGCGCATTGTCGATGGCGACCGCGGCCCCGAACGCGAGCGCACGCGCGGCGACCTCGTCGGATTCGGAGAACAACCGCGCCGGGTCGTCGTGGGTGAGATAGAGGTTGCCGAACAGGTTCCCCCGGATCGTGATGGGCACGGCAAGGAAGGCCCGCATGGGCGGGTGGTGCTCGGGGAACCCGACGGCGGCCGGGTGCGTGGTCAGGTCGTCCATCCGCAGGGCGGGCGCGTCCATCAGCGACAGGCTGAGCAGGCCCTTTCCGACCGGCAGGTGGCCGATGCGCGCGGCCGTCTCCGCGTCGATCCCCTCGTTGACGAACGAGACCAGGTTGCCGTCGGGATCCCGGATGGCCAGGGCGCCGTAGGGAGCCGACGTCAGTTCCCGGGCCGCGGCGATGATGCGGCGCAGCGTGGCGTCCAGGTCCAGGCCGGCACCGATCTCGACGATGACCCGCAGCAGTTGCTCCATCTGGTCGCGCGCCACCAGCAGTTCGTCGAGCTGCTGGTGCATCCTGCTGACCAGCCCGCGCTGACCGAGCCCGGCAAATGCCGAGCTGCGTTCTTCGTCAGCCACCGACCCGATACCTCCAGACAAGCACAGTCATCCGGAAGCGCGCATCGGGAACAAGCGACGAAACGCAGTCCGGTACGGAAGTGCCTTTTGTCAGCTTAGCCGCATTGCGCCAGGGGACCCCCGGTCAATCGGTCGCTGTCTCCGTCGGTACGTGCGGCTCGCCCGAACGCCGATCCAGTTTCGAGGCGAACACCGCCGCCTGGGTGCGTCGCTCCATGCCCAGTTTCGCCAGCAACCGCGACACGTAGTTCTTCACCGTCTTCTCGGCGAGGAACATCCGGGCGGCGATCTGCCTGTTGGTCAGCCCCTCGCTGAGCAGGCCGAGCAGCGTCCGCTCCTGCTCGGTCAACCCGGACAGCGGGTCTTCGCGCTCCGACGCGCCGCGCAGCTTGGCCATCAGCGCGGCCGCCGCCCGATTGTCCAGCAGGGACTTCCCGGCGCCCACCTCCTTGATGGCGTGAGCGAGCTCCATACCCTTGATGTCCTTGACGACGTAACCGCTGGCGCCGGCCAGGATCGCCTCGAGCATCGCTTCGTCGGAGGTGAACGACGTCAGCATCAGGCAGCGCAGGTCCGGGTGATCCGACACCAGGTCGCGGCACAGCTCGATGCCGTTGCCGTCGGGCAGGCGCACGTCGAGCACGGCGACGTCGGGCTGCAGCGCCGGTATCCGGGCCTTGGCCTCCGAGACCGATCCGGCTTCGCCGACGATCTCCAGCTCGGGATCCGCGGCGAGCAGGTCGGCAAGACCGCGGCGGACCACTTCGTGATCGTCGACCAGGAAAACCTTAACCATGGCGAGTCCTTCCTGCCGGCCGTGCGAGCGCGTCACCCACCGACTACCGACCCAATATCCCATATCGCGACCGGCGGCAGGGCTCACAGATGCCGCCGATTGACCACCAGCAGCGAGCAGCCCGCGTCCTGCAGTCCCGCGGTGCCGGCCGGACCGACGAGTTCGGCGAGGCGCTGCCGGTTGCGGGAACCGACGATCGCCAGCTGCACCGGCCGGTGCCCGGCCACGTAGTCCAGCAGGCCACCCCGCGCCACAGCCGATTCCACCCGCAGGTCCGGGTAGCGCCGGGTCCACCGGGCCAGCCGGCGATCGAGGTCGGCCAGCGCCGAGCGGTCACCCTGCCCCGCTGCGCCGGCGATGTCGTCCGCTCTGCCGCGCACGACCGCGTGCAGGGCGGCGTCGCGCAGCCGGGCCTCGTCGACGGCGGCGCCCAACACGATCTCCGCGTCCTCGCTCTCGGCGGCCCCGCCGAGTTCGACCACGATCGCCGCGGCGGGACCGCTGGGCAGGCGGGGCTGCTGGGCCCGGACGATCGCCACGGGGCAGTGCGCCGACGTGGCCACCGCGGCGGCGGTTGAACCGACCCGGCCCGGCTGGAAGTGACGCAACCCGACCGCACCCACACACAGCAGGGCCGCCGACGCCGAGGCGCGGATCAGCGAGCGGGCCGCCGGCCCGTCGGTCACCCGGGTCTCCATTTTCGGCGGCGCGCCCGCGGCCTGGATGGCGGTGATCGCGTGGTTGACCGCCCTTTCCACCCTTTCCACCCTTTCCGCCCTTTCCGTGGCGTCCGGGACCTCGCCCGGCTCGACCGCACCGACCAGGCGCAGCGTGGCATCGCGGCTGACGGCCTCGTCGACGGCCCACAACGCCGCCCGCAGCGCCGCTTTCGAGCCGTCGACGCCGACCACGACCGACCGGGGCTGCGCGGACTCGTTCATAGCGGTCGTGGGCCGCCTACTGCCGGACGACGAGCACCGAACAGTCGGGGTAGCCGACGATCGGATGGCAGTTGGGGGTGGCGAGTCCGGCCATCTGTTCGGCGTCGGCACCGCCCACGACGGCCAGCTCGATTGCGGTGCCGTGGCTTTCGCCGGGCTTCGTCCCGGTGCCCGCCGCGACGGTCTGCACGGGCACGTCCGGGTAGCGCCGGACCCAGCTGTTCAGACGCCGGTCTATCTGCCGCACGGTGGCGTGGCGGAGGCGTCCCTCCTCCATCGCCCGGTGCACGACCTCGTCGTTGTCGGGATCGTCGTTGAGCACCACCGCGATCACGCCGATCTCTGTCGGGGAGCCGTCCGGATTGCTGCGGATGACGGCCACCGGGCAGCGCGCGTGCGCGACCAGGCCGGCAGCGGTGGGCCCCAGCAGGCCGTCGGCCGCCCACCCGCGCCGCGAGGTGCCCACGCAGACCACGGCCGCGTCCTGCGATTCGGTGACCAGGACCTGCGCGGGGTCCCCCGCGAGGATCGCCGTCTCGACCTCGACCGGTTTGCCCGAACTCCGCACGGCGGACTCCGCCTCCGCGAGCGCCGTTTCGCCGCGCTCGACCTCCCACTCGGAGGCCGTTTCGGACCCGGGTTCCGCGCCGCGACCCGCGACGACGTACACCAGCCGCAGCGGCAGCTGCCGGCTGCGCGCCTCGTCGACCGCCCACTTGGCGGCGTTGATCGCGGCCCGTGAGCCATTGATGCCCACGACCACCGACTTCGAGTCCAGCTCGTCCATGTCGGCTCCTGACTTGTTCCGTGCGTCCATGCCAGGCTATTGCGCCGCGGCCCGGTGCGGAGGGGCCGTTGGGCCCCACCTGCGATGCCGTTCGTCCTCGTACGGTGCGGGCCGGCGATGCTCAGACGTCCACTGGTTCGGCGGCGAGCGCGAAAAGCCTTTCCACGTCGGCCCGCTCGCACGCGGCGGTGCCGGGTGTCATCAGCATGGCCGTGCCCGCCGCGATGCCCAGCCGCACGGACTTGACGAGCGGCCATCCGCGACCGAGCCCCACCGTGATCGCGGCGACCATCGCGTCGCCGGCCCCCACCCCGCTCCCGCCGGACATCGGGATGGCGGCGAATCGCTGGCTCGCGTGCGCCGTCGCGAGCAGCGCCCCGCGGGAGCCCAGCGACACCAGCACGCTTCCGG
This sequence comes from Mycobacterium cajalii, assembly GCF_045809005.2. Taxonomy (NCBI): domain Bacteria; kingdom Bacillati; phylum Actinomycetota; class Actinomycetes; order Mycobacteriales; family Mycobacteriaceae; genus Mycobacterium; species Mycobacterium cajalii. The sequence continues at coordinate 1,503,490 of NZ_CM141436.1, read as the reverse complement.
CGCGACCGGTGTCGACGAGTTCGTGCGCGGCGGCGAGCTGGTCGGCCTCGGTCGCCAGCGGCCGGCCGACGCACTCCCGCAGCTCGCGCACGCTCGCCTTGAGCAGGAATACCCCCGAGGACACGTGCCGCAAGCCGCCGCCGGAGGTGTCCAGGATCAGGTTCACGCCCAGCTCCCGGCACATCCCGGCGACCCGCTGGTAGTAGTCGGCGGGGACGCCGGGAGGCAGGCTGCCGCTCGCCACGACGAAGCCGGCGGCCGCGGCCGCCGCGCGCAACTCGTCCAGGCACCAGGCCTGTTCGAGGTGGGACAGCCGGGGCCCGGGCAGGACGAAGCGATACTGCCGGCCGGTGCCGGTCTCGTTGACGGTGAAGCTCTCCCGCGTCGAGGTGCCGATCGCGACGCGCCGGTACGGCACCCCCGCCACGTCGAGCAGCGACGTCAACACGTCACCGGTCGGCCCCCCGGCCGGGAACACCGCCTCGACCGACGCGCCGAGCACGCGGGCGATGCGGGCGACGTTGATGCCGCCACCGCCCGGGTCGTAGCGCGGTGTGTCGCAGCGCAGTTTGTCCGTCGGCCGCACCGCGTCGACGCCGGTCGTGATGTCCAGCGCCGGGTTCATCGTCAGCGTGACGATCTGCGCGCGGCCCGGGGCCGGCCCGGCCGGTGGCTCCATCACAGGCCGCTCGGGTAGGTTTCCGGCGTCTCACCGGCGACCCAGACGCTCGTGGGCTCCAGGGGCTGCAGCGCCCGGGTCCTGTCGATGTGGATCATCGCGTCGAACTGGTCCGCGGGCCGCACGTGGAAGTAGTGGCTCTGCCGTTCGGTGGCGGGCAGGTAGATCACGCCGATGGCGCGGCCCAGCCGGACGGTGCTCAGCGGTTCGGCGGCGCCCGGGGTGATGCGGGCCGACACCAGGAAGGCGCCGTTGCCGGTCTCGTGCAGGAGTTCCTCGATGCTGCCGCCCAGCGCCGGCCGCACGGCCTTGCGTTCGGCGACGCCGCCCCACTCGCTGGCCGCGGTGACCGTGCCGGTGTAGGTGCTGAACCCGATGAGCCGCGACGCCTTGCCGTATCGCTGGCGGGCCAGTTGGCCCAGGGTGAGCTGCCCGTCGGCCCATACTTCGGTCGCCCGCGCGTCGCCGACGTGAGAGTTGTGCGCCCACACCACTATTCGCGCCGGCGGCACGTCGTGGTGGCGGTCCAGGTGTTCGAGCAGCGCATCGAGGGTCTGCGCCATGTGTTTGTCGCGCAGGTTCCACGAGGTGACGCGCCCGCTGAACATCGCGCGGTAGTAGACCTCCGCGTTGCGCACCGTCTGCGCGTTCTGCTGGGCGTAGAAGAGCTCGTCCTCGGCGAGCAGCCCGTCCATGCGGGCGTAGGCCAGCGCGTTGCGCTGGATGTCGACCAGCTGGTCGACGGCCTCCTTCTCGCACGACGGGCCCGCACCGAACGCCGCCGAGAAGCCGTACGCCTGCCCGTCGTCGGCCGAGGCGTGGTCGAAGCAGGCGTAGCGGCTGCGGGCCCGCGCCGCCGCCTTGGGGTCCACCCTGTCCAGATAGCCGATCACCTCGTGCATCGAGCGGTGCAGGCTGTACAGGTCCAGGCCGTAGAACCCGGCCTGCCGGCGCCCGTTGGACCCGTGGCGGCGGTTGCGGTCGCGCAGCCAGTCCACGAAGTCGCGGACGACGACGTTGCGCCACATCCAGGCCGGGAAGCGCTCGAACCCGCTCAACGCCTCGTCGGCGGTGGTGTCCTCGCCGGTGCCGTGCACATACCGGTTCACCCGGTAGGCGTCGGGCCAGTCCGCCTCCGCCGCGACGGCGCAGAAACCTTTCTCCTCGATCAGCCACTTGGTGATCTCCGCGCGGGCCTCGTAGAACTCGTGTGTGCCGTGCGAACTCTCGCCGATCAGCACCACCCGCGCATCGCCGATCAGCTCCTCGAGGGCGGCCAGCGGCGGGACGCCGCCGGGGGCGTCGATCGCCACGGCGGCGATCAGGTCGGCGGGGGTCTGCGCCGCAACGCTTTTCGCCGCCACTTCGGTGGTCGAGGTGGCGAGCAGCTGACGGACCTCGTCGTCGGTGACCTGCCGGAAGTCCCAGAACGACTCCCCGACCGCCAGGAACGGCGTCGGCATGGTCGCGCAGACGACGTCGTCGACGAGGCTCGCGAACTCCCGGACCGTGGACTCGGGGGCCGCGGGCACCGCGATCACGATCTGGGCGGGCTGCGCCTCCCGCAGCGCCTGCACGGCCGCGAACATGCTCGCGCCGGTGGCCAGGCCGTCGTCGACGAGGATGACGGTCCTGCCCGTCACGTCGACGGGTGGGCGTCCGTCCCGGTAGGCGATCTCGCGCCGGGCGAGCTCCCGGCCCTCGCGCTCGGCGATGTGGCGCAGCTGCTGCGGGGTGACCCGCAGCCCGCGCACGACATCGTCGTTGACCACGACACGGCCCCCGCTGGCCAACGCCCCCACGGCGAACTCCTCGTGACCGGGGGCGCCGAGCTTGCGCACGACGAACGCGTCCAGCGGGACGCGCAGCGCGGCCGCCACCTCCCACGCCACCGGCACCCCGCCGCGGGCCAGCCCCAGGACGATCACGTCCGGCCGGTCGCGGTAGGCGCTCAGGAGGCTCGCCAACACCCGGCCGGCCTCGCGCCGGTCGCGGAAAACCCGCCGCGGCGAGTGCCGGGCGACATCGGTTGCTCTGGTCATGGGGCACCGCTCCTGGGTCTGCGATCACCGTCGACGTCACCATCGACACATCCATCCGACCAGTCCGCCGGCGGCGGCGATAGGGACCGAAGTCCCGGGCTTACGCGCGCACCCCGATGTAGGCCATGACCCGGTTGAGGATGAGGTCGTATGCGTCGCCGTCCTCGGTGAGACGGGTGAGACCCTGGCGCCGGAGGAACCCGTCGAGACGCCGGTCCAGCGGCCAGTCGGCGTAGATGTCGTCGGCATAGTCCGAGTGCATGAACTGCCAGGCGAGCGCGTCGACGTCGGAGTCCGTCAGCAAGTGCAGACCGCTTACCGTAGGGGACATACGAATTTCCTTTATGTGCAGGGTGGTTTCATCATCGCGGCGGCGACCACCCCGCCCATAGGGCCTGAAGTCACCTGTTGGACCGTCTCAGGCTAGTGGGCCGGGCGGCGTCCGGCACGGGGCGCCGACAAACCGCGACATCGGCGTGTCCGGTTCGTTGTCAACCGTTGCGCGGCGACGCGCGTTCGGAATTCGCGACGCAGCAGCTAATCCGGGGCGCCGCCGCGACCGGCGTCCGCGCGCTGCCGGATGGCGGCCTGCACCGCGGCGTACCGCGACCGCGCCCGCTCGTCGGCGGCCCGCTGCTCTTCGGCCGTGACGACCAGCGCGTCGGGGCCCGGGTACACCGTCGCCTCCTCACCCGTGGCGAGCCAGCGGACGCGGTAGGGCGGCGCCCCGTCCGGCGCGCGCACGGCGGTGATCAACCCGCGCAGGTCGGGCTGCCCGACAGTGCCGCGCTTGACGACCAGCCAGTCGCCGACGCGGGCCTTCATCAGCGGCCCGGCCGCTCGGGCCCGACGACGAGCAGCGAGAAATCGCTGTTGCGCAGCGCGGGAGCGCCGTCCGGGCCGAGCAGTTGGCGCACCTCGGCGGTCCGGGCGGCGGAGACCATGACCAGCTGGACGAACGCGGCATGCTCGGCGAGGTAGTCCCGGAAGGGACCGTGCGGCACCGCGGTGTCGACGTGCACGTCGGGGTAGCCGTCCAGGCAGCGCACCAGGTGCGGGTCGAGTATCACGCCCGCGCCACCGCCGCCCGGGGCGCCACCCGGCGCCGCCTCGGTCACCACCCGCAGCCGGGCGTGCCGGCGCCGGGCCTCGTTGAGCGCGAGCTCGAGAACGTCGACGTCCTCGGGAGATCCGTCCACACAGGCGACGATCCAGCGCCGGTCGGCGCCGGCCGCGCCGTCGCGCTCACCCCTGACGATGGCGACCGAACAGTGCGCGGACTGCGCCACTTCCCTTGCGGTGGAACCCAACCAGCCCTCCGGATGCTGCGCGGCGCCGGTGTCCCCGACGCAGAGCAATCCGGTGGAGCGCGACGCCGCGACGAGCGTCGGCACCGGCTCGCCGTCGAGCACCTCGGTCTCGACTTTCACCGACCTGCCCAGGGCCTCGACGGCGCTGTACGCCTCGTGCACGACCTCCTCCGCGGCCGCCAATGCCGCCCTGGCTTCCAGCGGGCCGGCGCCGGGATCCGTCCGGGCGACATAGAGCAGACGCAGCGGGACATCGCTCCCGGCGACCTCGTCCACCGCCCACCGCGCCGCGCGAATCGCGGCCTGCGACCCGTCGACACCGACGACCACCGACTTGGGCGGGTATGAGTCGAACATCGTAAAACTCCTAGTTGTCAGAGGCTTTCGCGACTTTCGCGCGCCGGCGTTTCAGCCCCGCATTTCCAGCACGTCGCGCAACGGCCGGCGCGGCGTCGGCTCCGGGGGGCCGCCCGCGGGCTCCGCGCCGACCCGGATCAACACCTGCGGCACCATCGCCGGGTCGGCGAGGAGTCCCCGCACGATGTCCCGGCCGGCCTGCACCTCGGTGATGTGCGTGACCGTGCACGTCGCCAGCCCGGCCATGGTGCACTCCAGCAACACCGCCGACAGCGCCTCCCCGGCGCCGAGCCAGTCCGCGCGGGTGTCGCCGTAGCCGGACAGGACCACGATCTTGGCCTCGTCCTGGGCGGCCGGCGAGTCTCCGGCATGCCCGTCGGCGGGAAAGCGGCGGTTCACGTCGACGTCGCTACCCTGCGCAACGGAGGGCAACGCGCCCCCGGGTATCCCCTCGGATTCCCGCAACGGCGCCGTCCACCAACGCAATTCGTGGTGGTAGAGGTCGTCGTAGCGGCGCAGGACCTCGGTGAGCCGGGACGCCTCCACCAGGCGGGGCCGCGCCTCGTCGGACAGCACGTCCAGGGTGGCCAGGCCGGGGTCGAACGCGCTGCGCAGCGCGGGCTCGATCGACGCCCAGTCCTCGGGGGCGCCGAACGGGCGCCGGTCGGTCCGGCGCCGCGCCATCGCCGCGGCGCGGTCGCGCTCGGCGTCGGTGACGTAGTCGGCCGGGGCGAACCCGATCGAGGCGAGGTGGTCGAGGTTGTTGGGATTGGGAAACCGGTCGACCTCGGTGTCCCAGCCGGCGGCGAGCATCGCGTCGCGGAAGTGGTCGAGCACCGCCCCACAGCTGATGATCGACTCGCGGCCCGAGCTGTCGGTCGCGGTCACGATCCGGTGCGGGTCGGCGAACAGGTCGACGGCCGCGCCGCCGGCCACCCAGCGCCACGGCTGGCTGTTGTGCAGCGAGGGAGCGCGGCACGCCGACTCCACCGCGCCCTTGACCACCATGGTGTCGACCGTCGTCCCGACCATTCGTCTCCCCTGACTCTCACGTGTGACTTCGAGCCTCGGCCATACCGGCCGCCGATGCCAGGGTCCTTGGTCCCCGGGCCCCACGTCATTGGGCCCGCCCACGCCAGCCGATGACTTTCGTCTCTATCGTGGCGCGCGGCCGGCAGCAAACGATGATGGGCACGACCGGAAGAAAAGGGACAGTCCCCGCATGGATGTCATTCACAAAACCCCCGAAGACCTCGGCGTCCGGCCCAACTTCACCGACTACGAGCAGACGCGCGCGGACTTCCACTGGTCCGACGTGCCCGCGCTGTGCGAGGGCATGGGCGAGGGACGGTGCAACATCGCCTACGCCGCGGTCGACCGGCACGCGTCGGGCCCCGCCGCGAGGCGCACGGCGCTGCGCTTCGTCGCCGACTCCAACTGGGACGGCGTGCTGGGCACCCGAGACCTCAGCTACGCCGAACTGGCCCGGCTCGGCAAGCGATTCACCGCGGTGCTGCGCTCCCTCGGCATCAACAAGGGCGACCGCGTGTTCACGCTGATGGGCCGCACCCCCGAGCTCTACATCGCGATGATGGGCGCGCTGCGCAACGGCAGCGTCGTCTCCCCCCTGTTCTCGGCGTTCGGGCCCGAGCCCATCGCCACCAGGGTGAACATCGGGCAGGCCGAGGTGCTGGTGACCACGAGGGCCCTCTACCAGCGCAAGGTGGCCAAGATCCGCGACCGGCTGCCGACCCTGCGCCACGTCATCGTCGTCGACGACGACAAGACCGCCGGCCCGCCCGACGGGACGCTCGACTTCTGGCATCGGGTGGACGCGGCCGACGACGACGCGCCGATCGAGCCGACCACCGCCGAGGACCCGGCGCTGCTGCACTTCACCAGCGGCACCACCGGCACCCCCAAAGGCGCCCTGCACGTGCACGGCGCCGTCACCATGCACTACGTCACCGGGCTGTATGCGCTCGACCTGCACCCCGACGACACCTATTGGTGCACAGCGGATCCCGGCTGGGTCACCGGCACCTCCTACGGCATCATCAGCCCTCTGCTGCACGGGGTCACCTCGATCGTCGACGAGGCCGAGTTCGACGCGCAGCGCTGGTACCGGATCCTGCAGGACCAGGCCGTGTCCGTGTGGTACACGGCCCCGACCGCCATCCGGATGCTGATCAAGGCCGGCCCCGAACTGCCGGCGCGCTACCGCTTCCCGCGGCTGCGTTTCATCGCCAGCGTGGGCGAGCCGCTCAACCCCGAAGCGGTCTGGTGGGGAAAACGGGTGCTGGGCTTGCCGATTCACGACAACTGGTGGCAGACCGAGACGGGCGGCATCATGATCGCCAACACGCCCGCGTTCGACATCAGGCCCGGTTCGATGGGGCGGCCGCTGCCCGGCGTGGATGCCTGCATCGTGCGCCACGACGAGGACGGCACGACCACCGTCGTCGACGAGCCCGGCGTCGAGGGCGAACTCGCGCTGCGGACCGGCTGGCCGTCGATGTTCCGCGGCTACCTCAACAACGAAGAGCGCTACCGCAACTCGTTCGCCGACGGCCTGTACCTCACCGGTGACCTCGCGAAACGAGACGCCGACGGCTACTTCTGGTTCGTCGGGCGCAAGGACGACGTGATCAAGTCCTCGGGCCACCTGATCGGCCCATTCGAGGTGGAAAGCGCGCTCACCGATCACCCGGCCGTGGCCGAGGCCGCGGTCATCGGCAAGCCCGACCCGACGGTCGGCGAGCTGATCAAGGCCTTCGTCACGCTCAAGAACGGCGTCGTCGCCGACGAGGACCTGCGCCTGGAGTTGCTGGGCCACGCCCGCAAGCGGCTCGGGGCCACCGTGGCGCCCAAGGAGATCGAGTTCGTCGACGCGCTGCCGCACACCAGCAGCGGCAAGATCATGCGCCGGCTGCTCAAGGCCCGCGAACTCGGGCTGCCCGAAGGCGACACCTCCACCATCGAGCAACCCCACCGCCGCGCCGAGGGGGTGGCGTCATGACCGACACGAAGCTGGCGCACGAGTTGCTCTCGGACATGGTGCGCGTGCGACGCATGGAGGGGAAGTGCGCAGAACTGTACAGCGCGGCCAAGATTCGCGGGTTCCTGCATCTCTACGTCGGCGAGGAGGCCGTGGCCGCGGGGTCCCTGCGCGCACTGGCCGATGACGACGCCGTGGTGGCGACATACCGCGAGCACGCGCACGCGCTGCTGCGCGGCATCCCGATGACCTCGATCATGGCCGAGATGTTCGGCAAGCAGGAGGGCTGCTCCCGCGGGCGCGGCGGCTCGATGCACCTGTTCGACGCCGCCCGGCGGTTCTACGGCGGCAACGCGATCGTCGCCGGCGGCCTGCCGCTGGCGGTGGGCATCGCGCTCGCCGACGCGATGCTGCAGCAGAAGCGGGTGACCGCCTGCTACTTCGGCGACGGCGCCGTGGCCGAGGGCGCGTTCCACGAGTCGCTGAACATGGCCGCGCTGTGGCAGCTTCCGGTGCTGTTCTGTTGCGAGAACAACCTTTACGCGATGGGCACGGCGCTGGATCGCGCGCAGTCCCAGACCGATCTCACCGTCAAGGCGGCCGCCTACCGCGTTCCGACCCTGGCCGTCGACGGGATGGACGTCGAGGCGTGCCACACCGCCGCGCAGCAGGGCGTCGACCACGTCCGCGACACCGGCGGCCCGTTCTTCATCGAGTTCCGCACCTACCGCTTCCGCGCGCATTCGATGTTCGACCCGGAGCTGTACCGGGAGAAGGCCGAGGTCGAGCAGTGGCGCGAGCGCGACCCGATCCGGACATTCACCGAGCGCTGCCTGCACGACGGCTCGCTGACCGAGACCGACGTGAGCGCGATCGAAGAGGCGGCCGCCGGCGAGATCGAGGACGCCGTGGCCTACGCCGAGGCCGGAACCTGGGAGGACGCGGCCGATCTCGAGCGCGACGTGCTCACCCCGGGGGTGGCCCGATGAAGACCTCCTACCGGACCGCCGTCCACGACGCGCTGCGCGACGCCCTGCGCGACGATCCCCGTGTCCTGCTGATGGGCGAAGACGTCGGGCGCTACGGCGGGACGTACGCCGCGTCCAAGGGCCTGCTCGAGGAGTTCGGGCCCGAGCGGATACGCGACACCCCGCTCTCCGAGCTGGGCTTCGTCGGCATCGGCATCGGCGCGGCGCTGAACGGGTTGCGCCCGATCGTCGAGGTCATGACGGTCAACTTCAGCCTGCTGGCGCTCGACCAGATCGTGAACACCGCTGCGGCCCTTCGCCATATGTCGGGAGGACAGTTCTCCGTTCCGCTGGTGGTGCGGATGGCGACCGGGGCCGGACGCCAGCTCGCGGCCCAGCATTCGCACAGCCTCGAGCCCTGGTATGCCCACATCCCCGGCATCAAGGTGGTGGCCCCGGCCACCGTCGAGGACGCCTACGGCATGCTGGGCCCGGCGCTGGCGGACCCCGATCCGGTGGTGATCTTCGAGCACGTCCAGCTCTACAACACCTCGGCCGACGTCGAGGCCCTGGCCCCCACCGACATCGCCCGCGCCGCGGTCCGCCGCGCCGGGACCGACGTCACGCTGGTGACCTACGGCGGCTCCCTGCCGAAGACCCTCGACGCCGCCAACGAGTTGTCGCTGTCCGGAATCGACTGCGAGGTGGTCGATCTGCGGGTGCTGCGGCCGATCGACGACGACACCCTGCTCGAGTCGGTCCGCAAGACCCACCGCGCCGTCGTCGTCGACGAGGCGTGGCGCACCGGCAGCCTGGCCGCGGAGATCACCGCGCGGATCATGGAGGGGGCCTTCTACGACCTCGACGCGCCGGTCGCCCGGGTGTGCAGCGCCGAGGTGCCCATCCCCTACGCCAAGCACCTCGAGGAGGCGGCCCTGCCGCAGACCGCCGGCATCGTGGCCGCCGCGCAGAACCTGTTGGGTGACCGGTCGTGATCGAGTTCAAGATGCCCGCCCTGGGTTCGGACATGGACGAGGGCACGTTGGACGAGTGGCTGATCAAGCCCGGCGACAAGGTGACTCGCGGGCAGATCGTGGCGGTCGTCGAAACCGCCAAGGCCGCAGTCGAAGTCGAGTGCTGGCAGGAGGGCACCGTGGACGAGCTGCTCGTTCCGGTCGGTGAAACCGTGCAGGTGGGCACGCCGCTGGCGACCCTGCTCGAGCCGGGCGAACGCGCCGGGAAGAAGCCCCGCGCACAGCCCGCGCCGTCGGCGAAGGCGGCCGCGAAGCCGGCGGCGGCACCGGCGAGCGCTCCGGCGCCGACCGCCGGACCCGCGGCCGCACCCGCGCACCGGCGCTGGGTGTCACCGGCCGCCCGGCGGTTGGCCCAGTCGCTGGGCGTCGATCTCGACGCGGTGACCGGCACCGGCCCGCAGGGTGCGGTCACCATCAACGACGTCGAGCACGCGGCGGCCGCGAAACCGGTGGCACAACCCGTGGCCAAACCGGCGGGCAAGCCGACGGCCGCCGACCGCGGCGCGCAGATGCGCAAGTCGATCGCGGCCGCGATGAGCCGGTCCAAGCGCGAGATCCCGCACTACTACCTGGCCGACGAGATCCTGCTGCACAAGTCCCTGACCTGGCTGACGACGCGAAATGCGCAGCGCTCCATCGACGAACGGGTCCTGCCGGCCGTCCTGTTGCTCAAGGCCGTCGGCCTCGCCGCGCAGCGGTACCCCGAGCTCAACGGATTCTGGCGCGAAGACGGGTTCGAACCCGCGACCGGAGTCCATGTCGGCGTGGGCATCTCGCTGCGCGGCGGCGGGCTGGTCGCGCCGGCCATTCACGACGTCCCGGAGAAGAAGCTCGACGAATTGATGACCGACCTCACCGATCTGGTGGCGCGGGCGCGGTCGTTCTCCCTGCGCAGTTCGGAGATGTCGGACCCGACCATCACGGTCACCAACCTCGGCGACAACGGCGTCGACACGGTCTACGGCGTCATCTACCCACCGCAGGTCGCGATCGTCGGCTTCGGCAGGCCCGCCGAGCGGGTGTGCGTCATCGACGGTGGAATCCGGGTCGTCACCAGCGTGCACGCCACGCTGTCCGCCGACCACCGCGCCAGCGACGGTCACCGGGGCGCGTTGTTCCTCACCGCAGTCAACGAGCTGCTCCAGCAGCCCGACCTCCTAGAGAAGTGAAGCGCACATGAGCGAACAGGACACCCGTGCCGCGGTGCTGGCCGTGCTGACCAGGATCGCCCCGGAAGTCGACCCCGACGACATCAGCGACGACGCACTGTTGCGCGACCAGGTCGACCTCGACTCGATGGACTGGCTGAACTTCCTGCGCGGCATCCACAGCCGGCTCCACGTCGACATACCCGAGTCGGACTACGCGTCGCTGCGCACGCTGGCCGACGTGGTGGGCTACGTCGAGAAGAACGCGTCCCCCACCGGGTGAGACGCGGCGGGGCGTCGAATGGCCCTGCGGAACGGGACCAACGTCCCTGGCGTCACCGTTCCGGCTTGCCTAGCCTCGACGGCGTGGGGGTCAGGCGAGAGGTTTGACGTGATGGCCAAGACGCCGGACACCGAGGTCCTTCGCAGGGCGGTGGGTTTGGCGTGCCGGGCCCCCTCGGTGCACAACAGCCAGCCGTGGCGCTGGGTCGTCGGGGACGGGGTGGCGCACCTGCACCTGGATCGCCGGCGCATGGTGCCGGGCACCGACCGCTCGGGCCGGCAGGCCCTGGTCAGCTGCGGCGCCGTGCTCGATCACTTCCGTGTCGCGATGCTGGGCGCGGGTTGGCGCAGCGTCGTCGAGCGGTTCCCCAGCCCGGGCGAGCCCGACCGTCTGGCGTCGATCGAATTCCACTCCGTCGACCGCATCACCAAGGCGCAGCGCGGGCAGGCCGAGGCGATCCTGCAACGCCGGACCGACCGGCTCCCGCTGGGACAGCCCACCTACTGGAACTTCTTCGAGCCCACCCTGCAGGCCATCGCGGCCGAGCACCCGGTCCGGCTCGACGTGCTCTCCGACGACGTGCGTCCGCTGCTGGCCAAGGCGTCCCAGCTCAGCGGGTTGCTGCGCCGCCACGACACGTCCTACCACGCCGAACTCGATTGGTGGACTTCGCCGTTCGCGCTGAACGAGGGGGTGCCGCCCAGCGCGCTGGCTTCCGAGACGGAGCACCGCCGCGTCGATGTCGGGCGCGAGTTCCCGGCACGCAGCCACGGGGACCGTCGCCCCGAGGTCGGCGCGGACTGGTCGAAGATCCTCGTGGTGTCCTCCCCGGAGGACACCAGGGAGGACGCACTGCGGTGCGGCGAGGCGTTGTCGGCGGTCCTGCTGGAGTGCACCGTGGCGTTCCTGGCGACGTGCACGCTGACGCATCTGATCGAGTTGGACGAAAGCCGCGACCTCGTGCGCAGCCTGCTCGACGAGCAGGGCCATCCGCAGCTGCTGATCCGCGCCGGGATAGCACCGCGGATGGAGACCCTGCCGGCCCCGACGCCGCGGCGCCCGTTGGACGACGTGCTCGAGATCCGCTGACGCGGCATCGGCGACCTCGTCGGATCCGGCGGCGCAAAGCCCACTCCGATATCCCGAACCGGGGCGGCGCCTGAGAAACTCGTGCACGGGCAATGCACGTCAGCGCCGTCGAACGATGCCTTCGGAACAAGGGGACTCGCCAGTGGAGGCATGCTGGGCTTCTTCGGCGCGGGCGGGGTTGGCGGGCAGGACCGGGCTCGCCTGGGCGGCGAACCTGATCCACTCCCCCGATGAGGTTTCGCTCGAAGAACGCGTCGCCGAACTGTTCATCCGCCCGTCGCGCAGGTTCGCCGGCTGATCGACGAATGGGACCGTCGCCGGGCCCGCGGCCCGGGTGGCGCGCTGGCGAGGCGTCGATGCCGATCGTGCCGGTGTATTTCGCGGGAGGCCTGCCCGAGGAACCCGTGCAGCGCAAGCTCGAGGTGCCCTATCGCCATGCCGCGCAGGACTACATCTTCGGTCGCCCGATCACGCCCGCGGACCTGACCGCGCGGCCCTACGCCCAGCGGCGGCGCCACGTCATGGACGCGATCAACGCGCTCGCCCCCTTCGGTGACACGCCGCACGAGCCGAACCACGCCGCGCAGCACCGGATCGCGGCGGTGATGCCGGGCGCGACGCCGCTCGAGTCGATCTGGGTGTGCATCGAGGACGCTCTGGACGCGCTGCCGGTGGACTGGCGGCAGGCGACCGGTAGCGACCGCTGGTCGGCGGCCCGGGCGGCCCACGACGACGCCGCGGCGGCCACCACCGAGCAGTCCTAGCGGACCCGGCACCGGCCAAGGGGTCGAACAACTTTGGTCCCTGCGCCGCGGGACCTTCGGCCGGCGTCCGCGGTGCGGCGCACGGCTAGCATCGGAGGCACAGCCGCGTCCACGAAGGGGATGGCCGATGTCAATGATCGATGATGGGGTCAGCATCCTGCCGGAGAGCGAATGCTGGGAGCTGATGGCCGGTGTGACGCTGGGGCGGCTGGTCACCAGCGTCGACGGCCAGCCCGAGATCTTCCCGGTCAACTACGTCGTGCAGCGCCGCAGCGTGCTGTTCCGCACCGCGGAGGGCACCAAGCTGGTCAGCACCGTGATCAACAACGACGTGCTTTTCGAGGTCGACGACCACAACGTCGCCGAGGGCTGGAGCGTGATCGTGCGGGGCACGGCCCGCTCGCTTCGCACCGAGGAGGAGATCGAGGACGCCGACCGCGCCCAGGTGCTGCCGTGGACGACGTCGGAGAAATCGCACTATGTGCGGGTCATCCCCCGGCGGGTCACGGGCCGCCGTTTCCGGTTCGGCGGGCAGCCGCAGCAGGATTCCGACCGCGCCTGAGCCGGCGCGGGCGCGGCAGGAACTCCAAGGACAGCAGCACGATCAGCGCGGACGGGATGTGGCGCGCGCACAGCACCACGTAGCGCCGCTCCCCCATCGCATGGAACTTGCACAGGTAGCGGTAGAGGGACTCCAGCCGGATCAGCGGATCGAGCAGATGGATCAGCCGGTAGGCGACCCGCTGCGGCACGGTCGGACGGGTGGCGTCGAAGATCTCCGGGAACGACGCGAAGGCCAGCGAAAGGCGTTGGGCACCATGGGCTCGCGCCTCGAGGATCATGTCGACGCTGAGCCGCTCGTCGACACCGTTGGGCGCGTCGGGTCGGCGGTACGGCACGTCGAGGGACACCTCCGAACCGTGCCCGGCCGTGGCGTACCGGTGGAAGGCCACCACCCGCCCGCCGCGGTCGCGGGCGACGGCGAGCCTGATCCCGGGGAAGCGGCCCTGCAGGGCGCCGTCGAGGTTCATGCAGAAGCCGCGTTCGGTGCGTGCGACGCGGTGCGCCGCGTACAGCACCTCGGTGAGCTGGGCGGTCAGCGGGCCGTCGAGGTGTTGTTCGTCGACGATCTCGGTGGTGACCCCGCCGTTACGGGTGCGCTGCACCGCCTGACGCAGGTTGCGGAACCGGCGGCCCCGCAGGTTGAACCGGCGGACGTCGACGACGACGTCGTGCCCGATCGGCACGGCCAGCACCGGCGCGCTCACCGCCCCGCCGCGCCACAGCTCCAGCCGCCGCTGGCCCGCGGCCAGCACGATGATGCGCCAGCCCCGCTCGCGGCAGCAGCGCACGAAATCGGCCACCAGGTCGCCGAACCGGTCTTCGTCGCCGATCGGGTCGCCGCTCACCACGGCGAATCCGAGCCGGGTACGGTAGGCGATGGCCGCGGTCCCCTCGGCGTTGAAGTGATAGCTCTTGCCCGAGTGCATGGCGAAGGGCGCCAACGCATCCCCGTGGGTGGCGTCGACCAGCGTCCACACCTGCTCGAGCAACTCGGGCTGGGGGCGCACCGTGGTGGGCCACATGAGGGCCGCCCCGGCGCCGGCGACCAGCAGGTTGCCGGGCAGCGCGAACGACAGGAAGTGCGCGCACAGCCCGCCGACCACCGCACCGGCCGCCGCCCAGGCATGCCCGGTGGTGACCGGCCGGCCCAGGAAGATGCCCCGCGCGATCAGCGCGACCGCGCCGAGCAACGCCAACGACCACCCGAACCGGCCGGGGCTGACCCGGCCCTCGCCGAGGTACTGGCGCGCGGCCAGCACCGTCGTCCAGCCGAGCGCGCACGCCAGCAGCACCACGCTGCCGATGCGGGCCGCCGGGACGTCGGCGCTGACCAGCACCCGTTCCCGGCCGCGCGCCGAAGCGGGGCGCTCGCCGTCGCGCCTGACCTTCATGCCGTGTTCGCTCCCCGGGTAGCCGGTGCCCGCGCACCAGAAGGTTCACGCTAATTGGCGCCCGGCGCGTCCGCGAGAGCCGTTCGTCCTCAGGTCGGCACGCCGCGTTGCGCGACCAAGGTCCTCCTGGCGTGGGACTTCGGTCCCTCGCGGGCGGGGCCGCGCGCGTGCTGCGATGTCGGGATATGAACGCGCAGCGCGGGGGTGGAGGATCGACCGTGGGCATCGCACTATCGACGAGTTTGGCAACCGGATTCGACGACGCGGTGGCCCGTACCCGAAAAGCGCTAACGGATCAGGGTTTCGGGGTGCTGACCGAGATCGACGTCGCCGCGACCGTCAAGGCCAAGCTCGGCGCGGACATGGAGGACTACCTGATCCTCGGCGCATGCAACCCGGTGCTCGCGCACCGGGCGATCGGCCTGGACCGGGAGATCGGGCTGCTGCTGCCCTGCAATGTGGTGGTCCGCGCCGACCCGGACGCCCCGGGGATCGTGATCGTCGAGGGCATGAACCCGGGCGTGCTGGTCCAGGTCACCGGCAACAAGGACCTGGTGGCCGTCGCCGACGAGGTCACCGCGAGGCTGGGCGCCGCGATCGGTTCGCTGTCGGGCGGCTGACCTCGTCCACGACGCGCCCGACCACGTCGGGCACGGCCGCCGCGACCCGGGGGCTCAGGCCGGTCCCGTGCCCGACGTCGGCGACCTCGACGGTGAACACCACCAGCGCGCCGGGCACCCGCCCGAGCACCCGGCCCAGCGCGTGCGCCCGCGCGACGTCGGGGCCGTGCGAGCTCAGGCCGTCGCCGGTGTCCAGGTCGGCCGGCGCGCGCCGGTGGACGCGGCCCGGCACCGCCGGGGTGGTGACGACGGCGTCGATCACCACCGCCAGGTCCCGGCCCGACCACGCCTCGATCAGGTCCATGGGGTCCGAGATCGCCGCGCGGACCTCGACGCCGGGCAACGCGAGCCGCTCGAACGCCGCCGCGGCGGCGACGCCCACGCCGTCGTCGCGCCGGTAGGCGTTGCCCAGGCCGAGCACGACGACGCCGGCGCTCACCGCCCGTCCACCGTCAGGGTCAAAAAGTGCGCCGAACACGAGATGCAGGGGTCGTGGTTGCGGATCACCCGTTCGCACAGCGTGGTCAGCGCGGCGTCGTCGAGCGCGAGGTTGCCGGCCACGACGCCGGCCAGGTCGGCTTCGATCGCGGCCTGGTTCTGGGAGGTGGGCGGGACGATCGTCGCGGCGGCGACCAGCCCGTCGTCGTCGATCCGGTAGCGGTGATACAGCAGGCCCCGGGGCGCCTCGCTCACGCCGTGCCCGACGCCGGGGCGGGCGGTCACCTCGACGAACGGGCGCGCCGGGCGCTGGTAGTCGCCGATGATGCGCAGCGCCTCTTCGATCGCGTAGACCACCTCCACCGCGCGGACCACGATGCTGCGGAACGGGTTTCGGCATTCGCCCGACAGACCCGCGCGGGCCGCGGCCTGCGCGGCGATCGGCGACAACGCCGCGGAGTTCAGCGCGAACCGCGCCAGCGGACCGGTCAGGTGCCGGCCGCCGTCCAGCGTGGCGTGCAGGGCCGTGGAGTGGGGCACCTGGGATTCGACGACGTGGTCGCCGAAGTCGGCGATCGGGAACGCCGGGCCGGCGCTGCGCGCGATGGCGCCGTTCTCGATCGCGTAGCTGCCCGGCGTCGAGAGTGCCAGGAACTCGTGGTCGAACTCCAGGTCGGGGAAGTCGAACCCGGACACCCACTCGACCGTGGCCAGCGCCTCGTCGAGCGCGCGGCGCAGCATTTCTTCCAGCGGTTTGAACTCCGCGCGGGTGGGCACCGAGTAGAACCCGCCGAGGCGCACGTTGACCGGGTGGATCGCGCGCCCGCCGACGAACTCCATCAACCGGTTTCCGGCCTTCTTCAGCGACAGCCCCCGCTCGACGGCGCCCGGGTGGTCGCGCGCCATGCCGATGATGTCGGAGTGGCCCAGGAAATCCGGTGCGTGCAGCAGGTACACGTGCAGGACGTGGCTGTGGATCCATTCGCCGCAGTACAGCAGCCGGCGCAGCGCGACGATCTCGGGATCGATCTCGGCCCCGCAGGCGTCCTCGATCGCGTTGCAGGCGCTGACCTGGTAGGCGACCGGGCAGATCCCGCACACGCGCGCGGTCAGGTCCGGCGGTTCGGTGTAGGCGCGGCCGCGCAGGAACGCCTCGAAAAACCTCGGCGGTTCGTAGATGTTGAGTTCGACGCTGTCCAGCGCACCGTCGCGCAACGAGACGTGCAGCGCCCCTTCGCCTTCCACGCGGGTCAGCGTGCCGACGCTGAGCGTGCGCTTGGCCGGCGTCACCGCTTCCCCCGTTCGGCCGCGAAGGCGGTGACGTTGAAGGTCGAGAACACCCGGTCGACGTCGCCGTCGGACATGCCGTCGCGGCGCAGCAGCGGGATCAGGGTCGCGGTCCTGGGTGCGGCCGACGGGCCGAAGCAGCCGTAGCAGCCCCGGTTGTGCCGGGGGCACAGCGCGCCGCAGCCGGCGTGGGTGACCGGCCCCAGGCACGGGGTGCCTTGCGCGACAACCAGACACGTCACGCCGCGTTGCTTGCACTCGGTGCACACCGTCTTGGCCGGCAGCCTCGGTTTGCGGCCGATGAGCAGCGCCGCGAGGGTGTCGAGCAGCTGGCCGCGGTCGATCGGGCAGCCGTGCAGCTGGTAGTCGACCTTGACGTGCGCCGACGCCGGGGTGGAGGTCGCCAGGGTGTCGATGTACTCGGGTTTGGCGTAGACGACCGAGGCGAATTCGGCGACGTCGCCGAAGTTGCGCAGCGCCTGCACTCCCCCCGCCGTCGCGCACGCGCCGATGGTGACGAGCACCCGGGACTGGTCGCGGATCTCGCGGATGCGTCGTTCGTCGTGAGCGGTGGTGATCGAGCCCTCGACCAGCGACACGTCGTAGGGCCCGCCGACCATCGCGCTGGACGCCTCGGCGAAGTTGGCGATCCGCACCTGGTCGGCGAGGGTGAGCAGCTCATCCTCGCAGTCGAGCAGGGTCAGCTGGCAGCCGTCGCAGGAGGCGAACTTCCACACGGCCAGCGTGGGCGGGCTCATCTACAGCTCCTTCACGGTCAGCAACGGGCCCGCGACGTCGTAGCCGACGACGGGCCCGTCGCGGCACAGCAGCAGCGGCCCCAGCTGGCAGTGGCCGCACCAGCCGACGCCGCACTGCATGTTGCGCTCCAGGGAGACCCGAATGTGCTGGGCGGCAACGCCTTTATCCAGCAGCGCTTGGGCGCCGAAGCGCAGCATGGGCTCGGGCCCGCACAGGAACGCGGTGGTGCGTCCGGCGTCCAGCGTCAGCCGGCGCAGCGGCTCGGTGACCAGCCCGACGTCCCCGCGCCAGCCCTGCACCGCGACGTCCACGGTGCGGTGCAGTTCGATCTGCGGGTCCTGCGCCCACTGCTCCAGCTGGGCGGCGAACACGAAGTCGGCGCGCGAGCGGGCACCGACGATGAGGGTGAGCTTGCCGTAGCGCGACCGCTGGGCCAGCGCGCCCAGCACCGCAGGGCGCAGCGGGCACAGGCCGACACCGCCGGCGACCATGACCAGGTCCCGGCCGGCGGCCTCGTCCAGTCCCCAGGTGGTGCCGAACGGGCCGCGCACACCGACGATCGCGCCCGGTTGGGAATCGTGCAGCGCGCGGCTGACCGCGCCGACCGCGCGGATCGTGTGCGTGATCGAGCCGTCGGTGACTCCTGGGTCGCCGCTGATCGAGATCGCGGCCTCCCCCACGCCGAACGCGTAGAGCATCATGAACTCCCCGGGCAGCGGCGCCCGCAGCGCTTCGCCGAGCGGTTCCAGGCACAGCGTCGCCGAGTCGGGGCTCTCCACGACGCGGCTGCGCACCCGGTAGGGGTTGGGCGCCATCGGCCGTTCAGTCATCGCGGGCCATCTTGTTCATCTCTTCGGTGATGTCGATGCCGGTGGGGCACCAGGCGATGCACCGCCCGCAGCCGACGCAGCCCGACATGCCGAACTGGTCGTGCCAGGTGCCCAGCTTGTGGGTCAGCCAGTGGCGGTAGCGCGACGCGCCGGACTGGCGCACGCTGCCGCCGCCGTGGACGTAGGTGAAGTCGAACTCGAAGCAGGACGCCCAGTGCCGCCACCGCTCGGCGTGCTCGCCGGTGAGGTCACTGACGTCCTCGGTGCTGGTGCAAAAGCACGTCGGGCACACCATCGTGCAGTTGCCGCACGTCAGGCAGCGGCTCGCCACCTCCTCCCACTGCGGGGACTCGCGGGAGGCCACCAGCAGCTCCCGCAGATCGGCCTCGGGCATCCGGCGGCCCATCTTGTGGCTGGCGGCCTCGACATCGGCGCGCGCACAGTCGATTTCGTCGCTGTCGGCGGGCCGGTGCGGTACCGCGGCGAGCACGTCGGCGCCGTCGGGGCTGCCGACGTCGACCAGGTACGTCACGGCGCCGCCGCCGGGGCGTTCGGTGAGCGCCAGGTCGTAGCCGGGCCCGGCAGCCGGGCCGGTGCCCATCGAGGCGCAGAAGCACAACCCCCCGGGTTCGGTGCAGTTCACCGCCACCACGAAGATCCGGCGCCGGCGGCCGACGTAGGCGTCGTCGGGACACTCCGCGCGGCCCAGCACGCCGTCGAGGGTGGCGATCGCGGCCAGGTCGCACCCGCGGACCCCGAGGAACGCGTAGCGCGGGGCCTCCTCGCCGTCCGCCGCGGCGGAGCTGTCCCGCGTGCCGGCCCACAGCCGCTGCCGCGGGGGGTGCAGGAACTGCTTCCACGACTGCGGGCCCGCGGAGTGCCCGAACACCGCGTCGTCGTCACGCCGGCGCAGCCGGTACTGCCCCGGGGCCACGTCGACGCCCCAGCCGCGCGGCAGGTCCGCGGCCGACTCCAGCTCGGCCAGCACGATCGCGTTGTCCCGCAACGTCGGACCGATGACGCGATACCCGCGGCCGATCAGGACCTCGACGAGGCGATGCAATGCCGCCGCGTCGAACACCGCGGCCCCGGGATCTTCGCCGTACCCGTTCACCGGCCCATCATCCGCCCTCAATCCCGTTCCGCGCCATCCAAAGCAGGCAGAAAACGGGCGCTTTCACGGTCGGTTCGTCCGGCCGCCGTCTTCCACCAGCGTTCTGAGTTCGCGCTCCCACCGGGCTTCGCGGACCCGGTCGAGTTCGTAGACGACGGCGCCCAGCAACAGGCCCAGCACCGCACTCGCGCACAGCAGCGTCAGCACGACCGTGCCGGCCGCCGCGCCCACGGCATGCCAGGCCGGGGTCGGCGGGGCCGTCAGGTTGCCGGCCCCGTCCGCCCAGATGTCGATGCCCTCACCGGGTTTGACCGGATCGGCCAGCCGCAGCGTGCCGCTGCGCTGCTCCCCGCCGGCCGCCGGCCACCGAATCTGCGCGACGGTCGCGCCCAGCTCGCCGGGGTGGGCGTCGGTGACCTGAGCCCGGACGGGGTGGCGCTCGCGGGCCTGCTGGGCGTACAACCGGTCACGTGCGCCGTAGGTCGCGGCTCCCACCACGCCGGCGGCCGGCACCGCGACGAGCGCCGCGACGAGCGCGACCAGCACCACCAGCGCCTCGATCCGGTCGGCGGGGCGCAGCAACGGGTTGCGCCCGAAGACACGGGCGATCAGCCAGCGGCGGGGGTCCCAGGTGAAAGTCTCCATCGGGCGGCCTATTCGACGACGTTCTTCTCGGGGCCGAAAGCCCAGTCGACGAACTCGGAGAGCTCGCGGCGCGGGGTGGCCGGCAGCGGGTCCGCGTTGATCGGCGGCCAGCCGACCCGCAGCAGCATCTGCGGGTAGTCGCTGCCGCCGAAGATGTCGTTGCGGACCTCCGCGCGGGTGACCGGGGTTTCCAGCGGTTCGGTGACCGGGCAGCTGGCCAGCCCCAGCGACGTCGCGGTGAGCAGCACCGCGCTGGTCGCTTCGCCGGCGCGCAGCTGGGACACCCGGTCGTCGGCGCGGGTGCCCAGCGCGAGCACGACGGCGTTGTCCTCGGCCGCCGAGGCGCCCGGCGTCATCGGCAGCGACGGGCCGGCGAAGAGCCGGCCGGGGATCTTCGACGCCGGGTCGGGCGCCGGCGTGTTGCGGGCCGGCACTCCGGCCACCGAGGCGTAGCGCCCGCTCCAGGTGGTCAGCTCGGCCATGTAATCGCGGTTCAGGTGATCCGCCACCGATTGCGCGACGATCTCGTGCAGCTTCTCGACGTCCTCGACCTGGCAGAGCGTGACCCCGTTGCGGGCCGCCCGCGCGGCCATCAGCGCGATGTCGGCCACCGGCACCGGCCAGGAGCTGTAGTGGCGCCGGTCGGTGCGCCGGCGCGGTATCGCGGCGGCGAGCGCGATGTCGACGGCGTCGGCGGGATGGGCCGACAGCTGGATGGCGGCGAGGTGGCTGGGGTCGGCCGGATTCGGCAGCCGGGTGACCTTGGGACGCCAGCCGACGGCCGCGAAGGCGACCATGCAATGATGCAGCGCGGCACCGCAACTCAGGATCAGGTCACGGCCGTCGGGGTCGGTGTTGGGCAGTTGCCGATTCTCGTCGGCGTAGAGGTGCAGGCTCGCCTCGTCGACGCGCCAGCCCCACGGTTGCGTGTTGTGCACCGAGGGCGCTCGGGAGGCCAGTGTCAGAACGGTCCGGATCGTGCCGGCATCCGGAAAGTGCGCGCTCATCGCGGTTGTCCCTTCGGGGTCGAACATATGGTCTTCACGATCACGTCATTGCGGCGGCCGCGCGAGAGCACGACGGCTCTAACCGGAGGGACTTTGGGCCAATCCGGGCGTATTACGCCGCGCGCACGACCTCGACGGACAGCTGGTCGCCGACCGCGCGGGCGAGCGCCCAGTCACCGGCGCACGCCGCGCGGGCCAGGTCGTCGACCAGTGGGCTGTGCGCGCCGAGCTCGGCCAGCCACGCCGACACGATCGGCGCTATCCCCTCGGCGGGCACCCGCACGGTGCGTTCGCCGTGCAGGCAGTCGGTGACCCGGTACATCGCCGGCGCGAGGTGCCGGGGCTGACGCCCTGATGCCAAGTGCTGGGCCACTTTCCGGACGTGACCGACGTAGAAGGACGGATGGACCGACGCTGGTGACCTCATCGCCGCCTCCTCGCTCGAACTCAGGGGTCCATCCGACCACCGTCGCGACCGCCGCCTGTAGGGCCGAACGGAGTCGGCCGGTGGGGCTTGCGTCGCTCCCGCCGACGTGCGGAAGTCCCGCCGGCATGTGCCCTAGGTCACATCGGCACGGGAGGCACGGGAGGCGCCGCCGGGGCGGGCGGTGTTGCCTCGGCCGGCGCCTGCCCGCGGGCGGCCAGCGCGGCGGCGACGGTGGCGGCGGCGATCGTGAGCAGCGCGCCGAGCATCAGGGCCGACGCCTCCCCCGCCACCAGCAGGTGTTCCTGGGTGCCGATCGTGGCCGCGGCCACCGGCACGCCGAGTTGCGCGGCCGAGAGCACCCCGAGCGTCAGCGGCTGGCCGAGCAACCTCCCCACGCCGTGGGCCAGCACGGCACCCAGGCCCAGGCAGATGCCGAGCAGAATGAACCGCGGCTGCGAACCCAGCTCGCGGACCTGCAACGAGGCGCCCAGCCAGACGAAGAACAGCGGGCTGAAGAATCCCTCGGTGATGCCGAAGAGCTGGCGCGCCAACCGATGTGGTTCCCCGACGACCGCGATCACCAGGCCCAGGGCGAAGCCGGCCAGCAGGATCGACACGTGGGTGTGCACGGCGAGAGCGGCCAGCGCGAACAACACGACGAGGTTGGTCCGCAGTTCCAGCGCGAACCGGCGCTTCTCGGAATAGACGTGCATGCGCCGGCGCCATCCCCTGCGGTCGATGGCGCGCAACGCCACGAACAGGACGACGGCGCCGCCGGTGACCGCCAGCGCGCCCCCCGCCGCTTCCGGCAACCGCCGGGTGTCGATCACCAACGGCAGCAGGACAATGCACGCGGCGTCGGCGATGGCGATCTGCGCGGTCACGGCCAGCACCCCGGGCCCCCGCAACCGCAGCGAATCGATCACCGGCAGCGCCAGCGCCGCCGACGACGAGGCCATCAGGACCGCGTAGAGCGCCGCGTGGTGGATGCCGAACCCCGCAGCCAGCCCGGACGCGAGGGCCACCGCGACCGCGCCGGCCGCGACCGCCCGGCCGAACGCCGCCGGCAGCTTCGACCGCAACTCGCCGCCGCGGACGCGGACGTGGGTGCCCACCACGAACATGACCAGCGCGAAGCCGATGTTGGCGAACAGCTGAAATGTCGGGTCGGTGGCGTCGACGAGCCCGAAACCGGTTCGGCCGATCACGATCCCGGCGGTCAGCTCGCCGACGACCACCGGAATCCGCAGCCGCGGCAGCGAGGCCAGTATCGGGCCGGCGAAACCGACCGCGCACAGCAACGCCAGGGTGCCGAAGTCGAACCCCGGCACGTCAGTGGTCCCTCGGTTCGACGGCCAGGTTCCCGGTCAGCACGGGTGTCATTGTGCATCCGTTGGGCGCCGCGGCGCCGCCCGAAACGCGGCGGGCGGGCGAGCGCGTGGCCGGTCAATCGTCGTCCATCCGGGCCTCGATGCCCGACAGCTGCTCCACACGTTCGCCGCCGTCACCGCCATAGAGGACGCCCGCCAGCGCGCACGTAACGACGCGCTGGTCGCCGAAAACGATCAGCTCCGGCGCGCCCTCGAGACCCGGGACACGATCGGGCAGATGAAGGGCATGCTCATGGAGCGCTTCCAGGTCGGCGCCGACGAGGCTTTCAACCTGCTGGTAAAGGTGTCGCAGAACGCGAACGTCCCGGTCGAGCAGATCGCCCGCAGGCTGATCGAGATCGACCACCCGGCGGAGCCGAGCTGAGGTTTCGGGGCGCTCGGGCCCGTCAACCCTGGACGCATGCCAGACGGCACCGAGGGCGTATGCGATCACCGGCGGCAACCGGGCGCGTCGGGAGGCGAGTTCGACCGCGGCGTGAGCGCGGAGATCGCCAGGCTGGCGCGGGACCTGCACAGCCGGCAAGTCGGCAAGGCGCAATCCGATGACCTGCTGGCCGAGGTGACCACCAGTGCCGTACGGATGCTGCCCGGGGTCCATCACGCGGGCGTCACGCTGCACGAGGGCCGTGGCCGCAGGGTGCGGTCGCTGGCCGCGACGGGCCCCATACCGGGCAAACTCGACGCGCTGCAGGAAACGCACAACGACGGCCCCTGCCTCAACGCGATCTGGGAACACCACACGGTCCGCGTCGACGACTACAACTCCGACCAGCGGTGGCCCCGATTCGCCGCCGAGGTGCTGGCAACCACCCCCGTCAGATCGAGCCTGTCCATTCAGCTCTACACCAACGAGACAGAGCTCGGCGCCCTGAACCTCTACTCCGAGGACACCCACGCCATCACGCCGGTCGTCGAGGAACACGCAGACGCGCTGGCCGCCCACGCGGCCGTCGGACTGGCCAGCGCCCGCCGCATCGACCAATATCAGAGCGCCCTGGCCAACCGGGACACCATCGGCCAGGCCAAGGGCATCATCATGGAGCGGTTCGACATCGACGCCGCCGCCGCGTTCGGGTTGCTGACGCGGCTGTCGCAGGAGAAGAACGTGCGGCTGGCCGAGATCGCGCGCCGCCTGGTCGCCGACCGCCGGCCGGAGTGAGGCGCGGCAGGTCACGCTACGGCGTTGCGGTACTGGCGGTTACATCGACACGGCGAGCTCTCCCGGCGGGGCCACCGTGGTGGTATGCCCCGGCAGTGACCGAATTCCGGACTTGTCCAAGCGTTTTGACGAGGATGCCGAAAGAACTCGTGGGCATGACAGACGAACCGCAGCGAGATACCCGTGAAATCTACAAGCAGGTCGCGTTCCGCGCGGTCGTCGGCGACGAGCCCGGCCACGGTGAGGTTTACTCACTGCCGGCGCGACCGCGGCCGAGTCGAACCCGGACAGCCACTCGGCGGCGTCAAACGATCATCGCGGCCAAAAAGCGCGGGGCCGCCCCCGACCGTGGCGCAACGGAGCGACGGGTCTCCTGACGTTTCTGTGGGTCTGGTTTCATGCTGCTCGACCGGGCAGTGCGGGGCATAGGCCGCCGCGGGTGAGCATGGCCATGCCGATCATCGCCTCAGGGCTGTGAAACCCGTACGCACGCGTGGTCAATGCCCGCAGGTGGGTGTTCGTCGCCTCTGAGCGGGCATTCGACAGTTGGTGGTCGAGAGTGTTGCCGATGAGCTCCTTGTGACGGCGGACGGTGCGGGCTACGGCAACGAATTCCGGGATGCGCGAGTGCGACGCCCAGGACAACCAACCGGCCAGCAGGCGATGGCCGTCGCGGCCTTTGACCCGAAACACTTCGCGGAGTTGCTCTTTGAGCAGATACGCCCGATACAGCGTGGCGTTGGTAGCCGTGATCGACGCGAGGCTGGTGCGTTGCTCACCGGTCAGATCGGCCGGGTTCTTGCGGGTCGCCCACATCGCGTGCCGGTCGCGGACACCGGCGCGGGCCATGGTACGCACCCGCACCTTGTCGAGGGCCTTGAGCGCCCAGGCCACGACATGAAACGGATCCAGGCAGATCACCGCACCCGGGGCCCGGTCCCGCAGCACGGCGTGAATCCATTCCGCCCCATCACAGCTGACGTGAGTCAACGCCGCGGCACGTTGGGCGCCGAGCTGGTCGAAAAACCGGCCCAAGGTGTCCTGGTTGCGGCCTTCGGCTGCCCACACCAGCCGGCCTGTCGTGTGATCGATGACGCAGGTTACATAGCGGTGGCCTTTGCGGTAGGCGATCTCGTCGATGCCGATGCGGGTCAACCCGGCCAGCAGGTCGTTGGTGTCGCGGCCATCGGCGACCACCCGGCCCACGATCGCGGCGATGGTGCGCCAGGCCACCCGCAAAAACACCGCGACCACACTGATCGCGGCATGCGCGGTCAACCACGCGGCTGTGTCCTCAAACGCCCAGGTGTGACGGGCCCCGGGCCGCGCCCAGGGCAGGTGGGCCACCACCACTCCATGCTCGGGGCAGGCTACCCGCGGCGCTGCGGCCTGCAGATAGGCCTTCGTCGTCCCCAGATCCAGGGTGCGCCAGCGCCTGATCCCCTCCCCGCCGTCATAGCCCGCACAGCGTTTGCGGCACCGCGAGCACCGGCTGGCCTGGTTCGCCTTGGGCCGCACCTCAAACACCAGCACCTCGCTGGTCACCGGCTGTTTTCCGCGCGAAGTCTCCGTCTCGATCATCACGTCATCGACGACCATGTCCTGGCCACCGAGGACCGTCGCGAATACCCTGGATTTACCCAACGCCGTACACCCTCCTTCGTCTTGAACCCGATAACAGTCCAAAACGTAAGCAGGACACGGCGTTGGGCCACAAGCCCCCTGGTCACAGACCCACGACTACGGCAGAAGAGCCGGAGCGACGAACCTAGTCACGCCTCCGGCACAACCAGGGCGTTTTAGTAATCGGATACTCCTCGAAGAGGCCGAAGAGCCCCTTATAGTGAGGCGTGGTTGAGAGGACGCACAAGCTCGGCTGACTACAGTGAGGTGGCACCATGACCGGGAGTATTCCGCCCGGCTCGAGCCGCACTTCGACAACGAACTGCGGCTCGCCCGGTGAAGTGCTGCCTCCCCGGGAGCTTCAGGACTGGGTCGGTGGCGGTGGCGACGACGCGTACAGGGCAACCGGCAAAGAATTCCTGAGTTATTTGGTTGACCTGTGTGGTTTGCAGCCAGGTGATGCAGTACTCGACGTTGGTTGCGGGTCAGGGCGGATGGCCCTGCCGCTCACCGGCTACCTGAACCGCGAGGGCCGCTACGCCGGCTTCGACGTCTCAAGGGAAGCGATCGCCTGGTGCACGGAGAACATCTCGGGATCACATCCCAACTTCGAATTCCGAGTCGTAGATATTCAGAACGGAGCGTACAACCCGATAGGGAAATACAATTCGTCGAATTTCCGTTTCCCCTATCCCGACGACTCGTTCGATGTAGTGCTGCTTGCCTCAGTGTTCACGCACATGCTGCCGGTGGATGTGAAGCACTACCTGCACGAGATCGTCCGTGTGCTGAAGCCGGGCGGGCGAACCCTGATAACCTTCTTCCTGATCAATGAGGAATCGTCAGCCCGCATCAAGGAAGGAAAAGCATTCTTTACCTTCGAGCATGAGATGCCTGGTTATCGAACGACCCACGTCGAAAATCCCGAAGCGGCGATCGCCTACCCGGAATCCTTCGTCAGGTATCTGTATGGGGAATGCGGCCTCGAGCTTCGGGAACCGCTGCACTATGGCGCGTGGTCCGGCCGAACGGACGGTATGAGCGGGCAGGACGTCGCGATAGCGGTCAAACCGCGAGCAAAGAACGGGATCGTGAAAGACGTGGTCGATCCGGGCCGGGAGAGTGCTGGCTATCACGAACTTGTATTCGCATCGCACGCATTTAGGCTAGCAAAGTTCCGTGGTGGCGAATCCATCGAAAAGCAACTGGAGTCGCAGGCGCGGGAAGCGCCTCTACCGTCCCTACTCGTGGGCATGGTGTCCAGGACGAAGGGCATATTCGTCGATGTTGGCGGGAACTACGGCGCCTACACGATCTTGGCGGGGATCACACGCCCAGACGTCCAGATCCACACATTCGAGCCCTTCCGTGAGGCTGTCGACCTTCTTCATCACCATGCGGCAATCAATGGCATCAAGGATCGCGTTACGATCCACGATCTCGCCCTGAGTGACAGTGCCGGTCAGGCGAAGCTCTATCTTCCCGACCCCAGCCATGGGCTCCTGCAAACAAGCGCCTCGCTGGAAGCCGAATTCCGGAAGGAGGACGTCGGGTATCTTCAGGTCGAGACGAGAACGCTTGACTCTTACTCATTCGATCAGCCTATCTCTGTCGTGAAGATCGGCGTCGAGGGCCATGAACACGCCGTCATAAAAGGCGCGCGCCGCATGCTTGCCGAGGATAGGCCGGTTATCTTTGCCGAGATGCCGTCGGGCGCAAAGAAGCATTTCTTCGAGATTTCGAAGCTGATGACCGACCACGGTTATGTGAGTTTCCGAATGCGCGAGAACTGCCTCATCGAGACGCCGATCATCATCTTTGACCGCCTGTCTCGGAACTATGCATTCGTCCCGCAGGAGATGATGCCAACATTCCGGTATACCTGCGCGACGCACAGCTTGGAAATCCTCACTCAGTACAAGCAGTAGCCCGGCTTCTCCCGGAGCCTTGGCTGGCCACACTTGGCGGGCTGAAAACCATCGACTTGGCCAATGACGACTCAGCGTTCGCCGAGCGGGTTCTAACCGCCACGGTGGCCTCCTGCTACCTGTCGGGGGTTTCGACGGGTAATGCACCGGTCCCTCTTCCACTACTCTGCACCCATGCGGTTCGCCGTCGCAGTTGTGGCACCTCCTAGCAATCCGACCATCGGCGGAGGATTTCGCGAGGTTGCGGAGGCAGTGCACTATGCCCTTCTGGCGCTTGGGCATGACTCGGTGTTGACCAACCGTCTGGACCTCAACGAGCGCCGTACCATCGTGTTCGGCGGAAACCACCTCGTCCAGTACGGCTTGGAGCCGCCCAAAAACCCCATCTTCTACAACCTCGAGCAGTTGGGTGACGACTCACCATGGATGACGATGCCCGAATTCGTCGACCTTTTCCGGCGCTACCCGACTTGGGATTACAGTCGCGCCAACATCGAGCGGCTCGCTGCCCTGGGATTGCCCCGGCCCACCCACGTGCCGATCGGATACGTCCCCGAGCTGACCCGGATCGCCCCGGCCCCCGAGGACATCGACGTCCTTTTCTACGGCATGCTCAGCGCGCGCCGGTACGCCGTTCTCAGGGACCTGCACGACCGCGGTCTTCGGGTCAAATGGCTAACCGGCGTCCTCGGCGCGAGCCGCGATGCCTGGATCGCGCGCTCGAAGATCGTCCTCAACATCCATTACTGGGACGCGAAGATCTTCGAAATCGCGCGTGTGTCTTATCTGCTCGCCAATAAGCGCGCGGTGGTCTCCGAGCGTGGTGCCGATCCGACCTTGGAGCGCGACCTGCAGTCGGGCATCGCGTTCGCCGACTACGACGAACTAGTCGATCGCTGTGTGGAACTCCTCGGCGACGAGCGCGCGCGACGCAAGCTCGCCGAGCGGGGCTACCAGGTTTTCTCGGCTCGCGACCAGGCCGCCATCGTGGAGCGCGCGTTGTCGGCAGGCCTCGAGGACCTCACCCCCCGGAGCGCCGCGCGGGACGGCCCGTGCCTCGAGGTGCGCCGCGAAGACCACGACCACAGCGCAGATCTCCGCGAACGCAACCTGATCAGTCAAAAATTTGAGCACGAATGTAATGAATTGCTGGCCAAGGTCAACCGCAATCCCGAGGATGGACGGTCAGTCTTTTTCCTCGCCGAGACCTACTTCCGTATGGAGGATTTCCTCAACGCGCGCCGGTGGTGTGAGCGGCGGATCGAGATGGGTGGCTGCGACGAGGAGGTCTACTGGGCGATGTATCGGCTCGCGGAGTCGATGGCCGAACTCGGTGAGCCATGGCCAGATGTTCAGGAGGCCTACCTCAAGGCGTGGGAGTTTCGACCGACCCGCGCCGAGGCGCTGCACGCCATCGCCTTTCGGTGTCGCGGCGAGCAGCGCTACTCGCTCGGTTACCAATTTGCCCAGCGCGCCGCCGAAATCCCCTTTCCCGAAGAGGACCTCCTTCTCCCCGCAGAAATCACACAGGTTTATGCCTGGCGCGCCACCGATGAGCAGGCGGTGTGCGCATCCTGGATCGGTCAGCACGCCGAGGCGTTCACGCTGTGCCGGCGGCTCATGGCCCGACCCGACCTGCCCGAGCCGGATCGGCAACGGATTGCGGCCAACCGCGATTTTTCGGTGCCGGCCATGCTCGAGGCGGCCTCACCCTACCCCGAAGCCCTAGTGCAGTCCCTGGCCGCCGGTCCCGCTCGCAGCGAGGTCACCGTCAGCCTGATCGCCGGACCAGACCGGGCGACCACCGAGCAGACCATCAACTCGTTTCTGCACTGCTGCCTCGACGTGTCACGGGTCGGCCGCTTTCTGGTGCTCGATGCCGGTTTGTCCGCGCCCGACCGCGCGAAACTGCGGAAACGTTACGGGTTTCTCGAGTTCGCCCGCCGCCGATCCAGCGGCAAGCCCGCCCCCCAGCTCGCGCAGTTGCGCGCGCAGATCCACGGACGGTTTTGGCTGCACCTGGGCGCGGGCTGGCGGTTTTTCGCCCCCGAAAACTACATCACCCGGCTGACCGCGGTGCTCGACGCCGAACCCCAGGTGTTTCAAGTGGGCATCAACTTCGACGATGCGGCCAAGCTGACCGGCGCCAGCGCCGCCGAGCAGGCGGTGCGCCGGGCACCCGATGCTGGCCGCTACCTGCTCACCGACGGGATGGCCAGCGGCCCGGCGATGTTCGACACCGCACGCCTAGATCAAGCCCGCGGTGGGCAAAACAACGCCCCCGATCCGAACCCCCAACACGGCCGCCCCACCGCCCGCGCCGCGCTGCGCACCGCCAGCCTCGACGAAGTGCTCTGCATCTCAGGTCCATACCCGATCATCACCGCTTAAGTAAGCGGTATTGGTGGCTCGGCCGGCCTGCTCTGCCTTGAGGTCGGGAAAATACTCAGAGAATCTCCCGAATTGCGTTGCAGGCACGCTGCACATCGATGGTCCACCGTTTGTGCACCGGCGTCGGATCTGCGGGGTCTTGCTGCCCAACAATAACGCCAAAGCGGTGTCCCACTGAACTGAGCATGGCGGAGTGGAGGGCGAGAAAGAGGTCACTCGATTCGATGTCCACCACAGTTGCGCCGGGCGGGCAGAAACGAACGCTGAAGAGTGCCGAGCCACCCAAGGCGACAACGCATTTGGCTCGTGCAAACATCCTAATCTGCTCTTTGACTGGTAGCTGCTCCGGCTGAACGGTCTTGAAACCCAACTCGCTCAGCGCCGCGATAAGCTCGCCCTCGTTTTGCAGGACGCGGAAGTGAGGATGCTTCGCCGAAGTGGCGAGACGTGACACGAAGATGCGCTCGCCAAAAATGTCTGCGGAATCTCGCCGGCAGGCATCCGCCAACTCGGCGTAGACCCGCTTCTCGGCCTCACTAACCCGCAGGTCTGCCACCGAATATTCCACGGTGAGGGCGTCGCGGCAAAAGTATGTCTTGCCCGGATCGTGTTCGAGCACTTCAGCCTGCTCGATGCCCATCAGTTGCAAGAGGCCCCGCTGCCAGGGATGCGTCGTCCGGCAAAAGAATCTTCTTCCCTTCCCGAATGCCTTGAACTGAGCGCATTTAGGGAGGGTCGTGGCGATCCATCTGCCCCAGATGTCGGGCTCTAGAGGAGTGGCGAGGAACACGGGCTCGGTGATCGAATCAACATCGTACTGGCTTAGCGTGCTGCAATCGAGAGCGATTTCATCGCCCTCAAATTCGATGTCGGGCTTCACGCCGGGGAAGAAATGAGAAAAATCAGGATTTGCCGCCAATTCCATGAATTGCCGCTTGAACATCCGTGATTCGCACGACCACAGCCCGGATTGACTCACCAGGTGGTTGGCCCCAAAGAGAAGCACGTCAGGGCGCGAAACCAAGTAGCTTCCATGGATTTCGGTGCGCGGACCGAGCCAGTCGGGTATCTCCTTACCGGAGAGGTTGCAAACGAACTCAGGCGGCCTGAATTGCTCGACCTTGGGCGCTTCGATGACGCTCAGCGTGCCCTCCGATGGCGGCCAGTCTCGGAGCGGAAATCGGCCTCGAGGGAACAAATCCGGTCCTCGCTCCGAGGATGCGCAAACCATACATTCTTCGTTCCGCGTCTCTTTGATTTCATCACTCACGGATGCGACCCCGCAACGTGCTGTAGACGGCGAACGGGTCTGGCAGACGGTCGGTTCCGTCGCAAAGCGGTTGCGAAACGGTGAGTTCGGTTGAGTCCCACAACAAGTTGAGCCGGTCCTCGTCGAGAACGGATGCGGCGTGCCGATCGACAATCTCGTAATAAAGATCGGCAAGGACGCTCGCGCAGCAGGTCGTCGTAGCGGTGCGGGCCCTCCGGGAAGGCCATATTCACTGGCCGTCTCCGCAACGCGGGTGCACTCTCTTTCGCTACGAAATCGTCTGATGTCAACTGGAAGAAGTGCGTGCGTGTCCGGTTGCAGGTGGCGTGGGCCGAAACTGCGAACCGCGGCTCCACCGCGATCGTGTCGCAGCCAGCAACCGCTAGCGAAGCCCTGTGCGCACTGCCGACCTCTAGGTAGCTACACGGTGTCAGGTGAGTACTCAGCGAGTCGAGGAATGCGATGCAGCAGACGCCGGAGAAGCAGGGCGTTACAGTCGCGTTGTCATTCTCGTTTATCGGCCCGGTCTGAAACCGCTGCGGATCTCGGATCTCAACGACCGCTGCGAACTCGCCCGTGATCACCCGCAGCTGCCTTCGCCCACCGCACGCCTTCCTCACACCGAAGGTTTCTAGGTGGGACCTTAACTCACGGGCTTAAACCTTGGAGATCAGCGACACCGATAGACCCGAAAAAACCTCATGCAGCACCGCGGATTCGGGGAAGCGAACATGTGCTCGTTCCATATCCCTCAGAGTCTTGGATCCAGATCCCCAGAGCGTGTTTGTGGCCCTCCAGATCAACCCCGATCACCAGTAGCCAGCTTAGTCGTGACCACCCCGTTGTCCTTGGCGCGCAGCCGCAGGCCGTAGATGTAGAGTCGGGTAGACCTCATCGAGCGGGCGGGCCTGCCAGGCTTCGATCTCATCGACCGCTACCTCGATGACGTTGGAGATCAATCCCCGCGACGCCGTCGCCCAGTAGGCCTCCTCGAGGCCGGCTTCAAAGTCGCGGATAGTCATCTCACATGAATACAATTACAGCACAACGGAATTGATGTTGCTGAGCCGACGGTTGCGTGGCTAGATGACAGCACGTGCCATCAGCAGCTCCACCTGTTTGTCCCGAAGTCCCAGACCGAGGGCGAGTTTGGCGTGCACCCATATGCTGCCGCAGGTGCCGTGGGAATCGGGTGTGTACGGCCCGGATCTATTCGGTAAGCCATGCGTGGCGCACTGCTCGCGCCGACGGTGGCGTTGCCATTCTTAGTAACCCGACTCGGACACCGGCAGCAGCCGGCAGGTCGTTCGCATCGGCAGTCCTTCTGCGGTCACAGTCGCTATGGCCGCGTACCGCCTTATGGGTCGTACGGCTCCCGCAGCAGCTCCCGGCCCCTTCCAGGATCGCCACCTCGGTCTCGCGCGCACGGATGCGTTTGTTGCCTGCGGTCAGCTCGGCCTGCTCGGCGCGGTTGAGACCGGGTAGTTGGCGGTGTCGATCCGTGCCTGTTTACGCCGGCCGTAGATCGTCTGGTCACTGATGTCCAGATCGACAGCGGCTCAGATCACCCAGTCAGGCGGCGCGAAAGACCGAGGTTAGACGAAGGCTGGACGGCTAACGCGTGCCCGACGAACTGCCCATCCACGCCGAAGCCATGCTGGCCGATCCGCGGCACCGAGCCGTCGCGCACCTGCATCCGCCCGCGGCCGTCGCCGCCGACCTCGCCGGCATCGCGCTCCGGCCCATCTACGGTCCCTTCGACATCCCCGGTGCCCGGCTGACGCGCGACGGGGGCCGTCTGCGAGCGCGCGGTGTTGATCCGAAATTTGGGCGCTCGGCAGGGACATCGTGGCGGCAATGCGCGCGGCCAGCCGGTGGTGATCCTCTGTGGACACAGCCTCGTCAGCGCGGCGGGAACCGTTGAACAGGCCGTGTTGCAGGCAATCCGCGTGGACGCGCCCGCGCACCTGACGCTGCGCGCGCGGCCAGCGGCACCCTGCGTGACATCGACGACGCCGACTGGGATGACCTGCCGGACCTAGGGTCCGGCTTCAATACCGAGGCCCGCCTGGCGGCACGAGGCGGCCCAAGGTCAATGGCCCCATGACGATCCGGGAACCTTTGGGCGAAGACGCGTTTCGCGAGTGCTCCCTGCGCGGGCGGCCTGTGTTGGATCGCGGGCGACACATGACCTGCTTAGGATAACTCCGTGGGCGAACTGGACCGACGACGGTTCCTAGCGGCCGTGGCCGCGACGCTGGGGGTCGCGGCCGTGACCGCGACGGTGTGGGTCGAGGCGCTTTCCCGTGTCAGGGTGGCACACGGACGCCCCAAGCCGACGCTAGTCACCGACTGGGGCGCTAAGGTCGATGGTAAGCGTCGTAAAGACGCGACCATTTCTCCCGGTAGCCTGAATGTTGTCAGTTGCAGCGGCTACGACTTCACTGCTGCCGACGTAGGCAAAATCCTCATCATTGGCTTGGGTACGGGTCATACCCAGCATGCTGGCAGCACTCCCAACCAGCCGCACATCACGACCATCGCAAGCATCTCAGGCAACAATGCTGTTCTTAAAACCCCGGCAGCACAGGCAGTCTCGGCGGCCTTCGTCGCGTGGGGCACCGATGACGGTGCAGCATGGCTGGCGGCATTAACCGACATGACCAACAGTTACGACTCGCAACTGATCATGCCCGCCGGTATTAGCATTTGCGGCCAGGCAATCTCGCTTGCACCGAAGGACAACATCGAACTGTTTTCACTACGCGGCGCGAGTGTCGGCACCAGTGAGATCATCTGCACGGCGCCCGGCGGGTTCTTGACGCTAGACGTTACTGGTGCACCTTGGGGCGGAATGCTTTCCAATTTTGATTTCCGTGAGCTGACCCTCACCAGCGCAGTGGCGGGAGCTAGCCACGCGCTGAGTGTAACGAGCACCGGAGTCGGCTCTAGGCATAGCCGGTCGTATACCGCCGAGCACATCCTTTGCCAGGGCTTTGATCAAGACGATGGCTATTGGGACAAGCCAATTGAGGCTATTGGCATGTATTTGGCGCTTTTAAACGACGTGGTCATTAATGGATTATGGACACCAACAACAGATATGCTCGACACAGAGTCTATTTACCTACCCACGCTCGCCATCAACCTGAATAACTCTTTCGCGCCTGAGCTTTCCCACCTGAATATTTCTGACTGCAAGCGTGCGGTGCAGATGATTGCTTCCGGTTCCCAAGGTGGCTTTTTTAACGAATGTTCCATTGCTGACTGTAGGGAGGGTATCTATTTCCAAACCGATGGTAGACAGCCGCAACTCACGATCCGCGGCGGATGGCTGTCATGTCGCGACTTCAATATTTGCTTAAATACACGCGCGCTAACTATAATCTCAGATGTAGCCTTATGCGGCACGCCGCAGGTCAGTTGGAATCCGTCGTCTACGCTCGCAACCGCCTTGACCACAGGAAGTTCACCTACGGTGCTCACGCTTGCCTCAACCGCCGGGTTCCCCCAGGTCGGGGCATTAAAAATTGGCTCGGAGTGGTTTACCTACAACAACCTAGCGACCGGCATGGACGGCACTGCACTGCACAATGTTGTGCGCTCACAGTTCGGTACAGGCGACCCGGGTTCTGACTACGAAATCGGTGCCACCGTCAGCGCGGCCAGAGCGGATATCGTGCTGATTAACACTACTGCGACTCGCATAAATAACTCACTGTTTACGTACGAGCAGAGGGCCAACCGAATTGGCGTGCTGTTGCACTCTGGGAATATCGACTGTTCGGTTGCGAACAGCTATGCTGACATCCGAAATGACGGCATCCTTGCGGCAATCGGCAACGATTCCTCCAACACGCAGATATTGAACAACACATGTACCCCTGGCACGGTCGCAGTCCTCGGGGGTGTCGCACCTCACTGATTTTGCCAATGGCCGCGTCTATGTCGGTTTATCACCGACCAGTCGGAGGCAGCGACCGCGCCGCGCCAACCGCCCTCCACGGCCAAACTCGGCCGTTCGGTACGCGGGCGAAAGATGTCCGGGGTCCAAATTCATTCGCAAGCCGGCGTTTATGCAGGCTCAGTTGAGGTTGAACAGCGCAGTCAGCCGGTCGGGTTCCTCGCAGAGCGGACGCGAGTCGGTCATTTCGAGTTCCTCCCAAAACGACCGCAGCCGATTGTCGTCCATAACGGTTGCGGCGTACTCATCGACGATGTCGTAGTAGGAATCGGCCAAAATGCGCGACGCCGGGTCGAGGCGGGTAATCGCGACCAGGCCAGTCGGCGGGCAGTCCAGCACATGTAGCCGCAGGTCCGGGCGGTACTTCTTCAGGATTGGCAGCAACTTCCAAACATCACCCGTCCAGGCACCCCCCGGCGACTGCCGCAACGCGATCCGCGCATTCACAGCCACGCAATCATGCAGCAGGATCAGTGAGCGGGGATGACAGGCAGCCTCTGTCCCGATCAGATCGCGCAGCAGGAATTCGAACCGGTGCAGGCCATCCAAAAAGGCCATGTCCACCGGCCGTCCCAGCAACTCCCGCACATTTTCGGTGGCAAAGAAATCGTCAGACGTCATCTGGAAGAAGAAGGTGCGCCTGCGCTTGCCGGTGGCGGTAACCTCAAGCTGAAATCCTGGGTCCACCGCGATCGCGTCGCAACCCGCGAGCTTCAGCGAATCCCCCCTCGCTGTGCCCACCTCCAAGTATGTGCGTGGCGTCAGGTGGGTGTGCAAAGCGGCAAGGAAATCCAAGTATGGCACACCGAGCAAACGAAAGGAGTTGGTCGCATCATCAAAGTCGTGCACTGGGCCCCTCGTTGTCTTGATCAATTAGAAAGGCGGCAAGCGCCGCGCCTCCCCCATGCGCGTCGTTGCGGAATTCGGAATCCCGCAACAACACTATAGGCGACCTGGGTCTGCGGCCGTGCACTTTTCACCGACCGCGAGCGGCTTCAGGACGGAGCCGATATTGACCGTGCGCACCGGGTCTAAAGTCGCGTTTGATGAACGGTCAGCCTCAAGGCCGCGACGTAGTTGCAGGACGCGGTGATCGCCGGCGCCTCGGCCGAGGTCAACCGCGCCAGAGTATCCGCCTCGACCATTCGCTGACTGAGCGGATCAAGCTCGGCCTCAACGCCGGTTTCGCAACCGACGACTATGTCGGGCTGAGCCACGCTAACCGCATCTACACGCTGGGCGCGACGGCGGAGTATCACCTGTCGCGCTGAAGGCGACCGCGAATCACCAATAGGCCGCCACCGACCTGCCCGGGGCGAACTACAGAGACCGGCACGGTGCTGCTCGGCGTGAGGATGAAGCGGTGGGGCGGCGACGCCGCGCTCACTTCAGGCGTGGGAGTAGTTCAGATTGTAGACGTCTGAGGCGTCCGCCTCCCACGCGACCTGAGGCGGTCCGGTCTTCTCGACGACACATCCGCTGAGCAGGAACGTGCGGCCTTTGCTCATGACCTCGAAGTGCGAGGCATTGCTATACAAGGGCACGATGCTCGCTGGATACTGGTACTGCGCGTCGACGACGCGGAATCCGGTATGAGCATTGAAGATGCCTTGCCAGGATTCTTTCGAGAAGCGGAAGAAGTCCCACGGCTCCTCGTGCAGCGGCCACGAAGGGTGCGAAATGATCAGCGCCTTTCCGCCGTCATTCAGTGTCTTGTTCATCTCCAGGGCGACCTTCCACGGCATGAGGAGGTGCTCAAACGTCGCCATGGAGAACATGAAGTCGAATTTGCGATTGACGCATCGGCTCAGGTGATGCGCATCGCCGACGACGTCGACGTTCGGCCCCGCGTGAATGTCCATTCCCACGTAGTCCAGCTTCTCCGGAAACCAAAGGCGATAGGCTTGTCCGCTTCGCGCCCGAGAGCCGATCTCCAAAAGGCTGGGATCGGGCTTCTGCGCCACCGCCGTCCTGAATGCGTTGACCATCTGCGTGAACACCTTGTCTGAGCGGGCGCTGAAGACGTCGATGTTGGCGCTAGGAATGCCTTGACTCAGGCGTAGCCTGAACTTTGTCCGGTCAATTTCGTTCGTAGGAAGCGTCGCGCAGGCGGCGAAGCCCCAACCTTCGGCGTCCTCGCCGAATACAGGCACGAGGTCGGGCCTCTTCACAGAGGCAAGACTCAAATTCAGCCTTGTGTCGTCGTAATAGATCTCGATATCGGCTTCACTCGCCCACCCTTCGAAAACGACGGCGCGATTTAAGATGGAAAACCGGTCGAGGTAACCGTGATACTTCGGACCCACCGATTTGCCAGTGACACCATCTGTTCGGGGCTCCCCGGGGGTGATCGGGGATGCTGGCGGTGATGTCAATTGAGGGCTGTTGACGTCGCTGGTAGGACTGCCGTTCAACTGCATCAAGGGTGATGGGACCGCCTTGCGCAGCAGCGCTGGCGTCTGCCCTGACACGAGACCCTGCTCGTGGCGGTTGAGCGCAGGCCACTCGATGATCTCGAGTGTGAGGCCGTGCGCGGCGGCCAGCGCGTGCATGTAGTCCGGGGTGTAGGTGACGCAGGCGGGGTAGTACCAGCCGTCAATGGTGCAATTCTCGGTGCCGCTGATGAACGTGAACAGCACGGTCGTGCGCGAGGTCATCGACTCGGCGCACTGGCGGAAGAAGAGCGCGGTCTCGGCGGGGCCGGTGTGCGACAGCACCGACTGGGCGAGCACGAAGTCAAACTCAACGCCGAAGCCGCCGATGTCGAAGTCGGTGCCGTACTGGAAGCGAGGGCACTTCTTGACCATGATGTCGCTGCCGGGACCGTGCCAGCCGAAGTGCTCCCGCAGACCCTCTTGGAGGATCGTCGTGTTGGGCTCGATCGCGCAGTAGCGGCCGTCGAGCAGGTAGGCGATCAGCAGGCGACCGGCGCGAAGGCTACCGCAGCCGACCTCGCACACGTAGTGGTAGTCGCGCAGGCCGAGGTTGGTCAGCGCCTGAAACTGGATCGCGCCAAGCAGGTCGTACTTAGCCGGCGGCCCGACCCAGGCGCGGTAGTGATCGGCTCCGGCTGGTAGCTCGAGGCCGAGCTTGTCCGCCTCTACGGGCGTCAGGTGCTCCATCACCTCGGCGCGCAGCGCCGCCTGAATCTCGACTTCGCCCACCACGAAAGTGTAGATCGTCCGAGGCGCGCGCGGCCCGCTTAAAACAAAATCAGCGACCAACTCTTGCATGCGCCTCACGTAGGCCGGCGCGTTCGCGGCCCGCGACAGCCCCTAGCCCGGATTTTTCGCGGAATGCCGGTGTAGATGGGTGTTGATGCGCGAAAGTGCCTGTCCTGCAAAGGATGATTGGACTTCTCTACGGTTCAATATCCTGGCTGGAAGGCACCTCGCAGGTGAAGAGTATCGCGGCGGCGCGGCGGGTGAAAGTATCGGCGGACGGCCATGGGGTTGTGTCGCACGCTGGGATGGGGCTGTTGCGTGAGCTCGCCGACCAGACCGGATTATCCGCGCAGGTCACAGCGGTGTTGGCTGATTCCTACAAGGGGCCCTGGGTGCATGCCCCGGGTGCGGTGTTCGCCGATTTGGCCGCAGCGGTGGCCGACGGGGCGGACTGCATCGACGGCGTCGGCCAGCTATGCGGGGACCGCGAGCATGTGTTCGGGGCCAAGGCCTCCACGACGACGATGTGGCGGCTGGTCGATGCGCGTATCGACGCCGCGCACCTGCCGAAGGTTCGCGCCGCACGGGCGGCGGCACGGGCGGCGGCCTGGGCTGCCGGAGCCGCCCCCATCGGTGGTCAGCCGCTGTATATCGACTTCGACGCCACGCTGGTCATCGACCATTCCGACAACAAGGCCGAGGCGGCCCCGACGTGGAAGAAGTCCTTCGGCCATCACCCGCTGCTGGCGTTTTTGGACCGACCGGAGATCGCTGGCGGTGAGGCTTTGGCCGGGCTGTTGCGGGCCGGCAACGCCGGCTCGAACACCGCCGCCGACCACGTCACGGTCCTTGACCAGGCGCTGGCCTCGCTACCAGCAGAGTGGCGTCCCGACCCGCACGATCCGGGCGCGCCGGCGGTGGTGGTGCGCTCCGACACCGCCGGGGCCACCCACCGTTTCGCCCAGGCCTGCCGTGATCGCGGGGTCGGGTTCTCCTTCGGATTTCCCGTCGATGCCCGCATCTGGGATGCCGTGGACACCCTCAACCTCGCCCAGGGCTGGTACCCGGCGATCGACTCCAGCGGCGAGATACGTGACGGGGCGTGGGTGGCTGAGGCTACGCCCCTGGTCAACCTGGCTACCTGGCCGGTCGGGACCCGGCTGGTGCTACGCAAAGAGCGGCCCCACCCCGGTGCGCAGCTGCGCTTCACCGACATCGACGGCATGCGGGTGACCGCGTTCATCACCGACACCGCCCCTGGGGCCGTGCCCGGGCAGCTGGCCGGCCTGGAACTGCGCCATCGCCAGCACGCCCGCGTCGAGGACCGCATCCGCCAGGCCAAAGCCGCCGGCCTGGCCAACCTGCCCTGCCATGACTTCCAGTCCAACGCTGCCTGGCTGGAGATCGTGCTGGCCGCCGCCGACCTGGTCGCCTGGGCTCAACTGATCGGCTTCACCGACACCCCCGAGTTGGCTTGCTGCGAGATCACCGCCTTCCGTTACCGGGTTCTGCACGTGGCGGCCCGCATCACCCGCGGCGCCCGCCAACTACGGCTGCGCATCGACGCCACCTGGCGCTGGGCCACCGCCATCAGCACTGCCTGGCACCGCCTCCGCACCGCCTTCCCCTGACCAGCCGCAACACCTTGCCCCGCCGACCCGAAAGACCCACCGGCCCTGGAAAGCCCGCCCACCCGGCGACACGGGCGGGCTAAACACACCCCAAGCCCAAAACAGCTATTCCTCAACGCTTTCCGCGGCTCAGCATCGCCGGACCACGCCGACGCGCAAAATCGAGGCTAATACCGCCGTCGCCGCTCCGATAACGCCAAGGCCGGCGAAAGCGAGCCGGCTGGTGCAAGCGGGTTATGCCAACCCTCGGCCACGAAGTTTGGCACGACGATCACATCGGCGCCGTCGACCGAGCTGTACACGCGGATTTCCAATGACTGCAGCCGACCAACCGTCAAGAACAGCCTTACGGCACATTTCCGCGTGATCGAATAGGCGGTAGGCGACGGGCTCATCGACTGCAACGCCTCACGCATCAGCGAATGGCGACGGGAGCACAAGACCATGCTCCCTCCCGTTCAAGCTACCGCGCGTGTGACATCCGCGAGAAAACCAGCGGCTGCGCTGCCAACTCGCCCACGCCCTCGGCCAACTCCACGACCAAGGCCTACACCAACACGGGAAGCGGGCCTACCAAGGTAATGCCTGACGGATACGAGGTCCATGGCGCCCGAAGCGTGTCCCGTAAAGGGCAATCGTCGCAGGATTTCCGGTCGAGAACGGCGTCGTGACGGACTGCTGAGGCTGCTCGCTGGGCGAGCCATCAGCATATGACGGCAAACTCAGATCCGTTGCAGCAACTCTCTGGCGACGCCCACGGGATCGTCGATACGGGAGGCCACCAGAAATTTCGGGTCGTCAACCTGCTTCGTGGACGGCGCGTAATAGTAGCTGGCGTTGTTGCCGCTCAGCTTGTCGAACAGCTCGAAGTTCGAATTCAGAGTCTCGAATTCATTCAATCCGACGATCCGGCGCCCTTCCGGCAGCATCAACGTCGAGTGAAACGCGGATCCGCAGCACCCCAGCAACGTCCGATGACGCCGCAGGGTGTCGATTTGCTGCGGCAAGGAGAGAGTTTCCGGATGCACAATCCGCACGCCCTGGCG
This sequence comes from Mycobacterium cajalii, assembly GCF_045809005.2. Taxonomy (NCBI): domain Bacteria; kingdom Bacillati; phylum Actinomycetota; class Actinomycetes; order Mycobacteriales; family Mycobacteriaceae; genus Mycobacterium; species Mycobacterium cajalii. The sequence goes on along the minus strand of NZ_CM141436.1, from coordinate 1,462,169 downwards.
GGCGAGCTCGTCCTCGATCTCCTGCTCGTTGACGAAACGACGTACGCCGACGTTGAGCCGCGTCTTCGACAGATAGACCGGCCCCTCGTCCGCGTGTACATCACCTTGCGTGAAGAACGCACCGATCTCGCGGAGGCATTCCGCATAGATCTGATGCGCGAAATGCATCTCCTCCAAGCTCGGCTGCGGCACCGTCAGGCTTTGCACGAGAGTGGGCACTTCGAACCGGACGAACTGCTCCTCGCGAAGGCCGAGCGCCTCAAAAATCTGTGCGACATGCTGAAACGAGAACAGCTGCGTTGCATTCCACATCGAATGAAACAGCACCCGCGCCGAGGGCCGTTCGCGCAGGTACCAGAACCGGGACAAGCTCTGCGTCAGGAAATGGCCGAAATGATCCATGATCTCGCCGACATAGACGAGATCAGCTTCGTTGCAGATCGCCTCGGCGGGCTCAGGTGTCACAGTCACCGATTGGTGCCTCGGTTCCCGCCACGGACCACGGAAATTGATCGCGCCCTCGATCGCCATGCCCTGTGCGTCATAGATACCCCAAGGACCCGGATTCCGATACGGCAGATACATTACCTCGGTGCACTCCAGCACCTTCGGTATCGTTTCGCGAATGTCGCTCGCACCAATTACGGAGGTACACGGAACCAGCAGCTGAGCGGCACTCATGCTACGGCCGGCCGGCTCAAAGCTCAGGAGCGGCTGCAGCTCGCGCTGCGACAGGTCGGAGACTACCTGCCCGCGGAAGCTCTGGCCTCGCTGCTCGCGCCCGGCCCCACCGCGGTACGAGCCCGGAAATTGGGGCGGCGGAAGTGGGCTTCCCATGAGGCTGAACAGCGAGGTCAGGCGGTCGGGTTCCTCGCAGAGCGGACGTGAGTCGGTCATTTCGAGTTCCTCCCAAAACGACCGCAGCCGATTGTCGTCCATAACGGTTGCGGCGTACTCATCGACGATGTCGTAGTAGGAATCGGCCAAAATGCGCGACGCCGGGTCGAGGCGGGTGATCGCGACCAGGCCAGTCGGCGGGCAGTCCAGCACATGTAGCCGCAGGTCCGGGCGGTACTTCTTCAGGATTGGCAGCAACTTCCAAACATCACCCGTCCAGAAGGAAGCAGTTTCTGTCTCCAAGGGACCGCCCGGCAACCACTGCCGCAACGCCATCCGCGGATTCAAAGGCACGCAATCATGCAGCAGGATCAGTGAGCGGGGATGACAGGCAGCCTCTGTCCCGATCAGATCGCGCAGCAGGAATTCGAACCGGTGCAGGCCATCCAAAAAGGCCATGTCCACCGGCCGTCCCAGCAACTCCCGCACATTTTCGGTGGTAAAGAAATCGTCAGACGTCATCTGGAAGAAGAAGGTGCGCCTGCGCTTGCCGGTGGCGGTAACCTCAAGCTGAAATCCTGGGTCCACCGCGATCGCGTCGCAACCCGCGAGCTCCAGCGAATCCCCCCTCGCTGTGCCCACCTCCAAGTATGTGCGTGGCGTCAGGTGGGTGTGCAAAGCGGCAAGGAAATCCAAGTATGGCACGCCGAGCAAACGAAAGGAGTTGGTCGTATGAATAAACTGGTGCACTGGATCCCTCGTTGTATTGATTAATTGGAAAGGCTACAAGCACCGCACTTCCCTCATCCGCCTCGATGCGAAATTCCGCAACAACACTGTAGGCGCGTGGCCACCCGCTCTCAGTCTGTGTTCGGCTCTGCAGCTCACTGACGGAACCGACGATGGATAGGCTCGGCAGTGCTGGCGCATTGGTGGACGTCTCTGCCGAGGTCACGATTCCGAGCGCGCCCAGCGCGTCACGACGCATGCGGTTTGTTCACTTGTTGACGCTCGCGGCCGAGTGCGGCGCGGCGCCGTAGCCTACGAACCCGATCGCGCCACTCGGATCCGCGAGTTAGCCGGTGCAGCTGCGTCACTCGTAGAACCAGTCGCCGCATTCCGCGAAATCATCCATGATCCGCCGCTGTTGCCCATCGGTCAGGTGCTTCTTGTACTCGAACGGGAGGCGCGGCGAGATGCCATTGGGGCGGGGATCGCCGTGGCGCTGGTCCTCCAGGATCATGTATTCGGTCTTGAACTCGAGTCCTACATGCCTGAACAGGCGCTCACAGGTCGCGCGGGCGTCCATGCAGAGCTCTTCGAGTGCCACAAAGGCGACCCTCCCCTCGTTGCGCGCCCGCGCCTTTTGGTAGTTCTTGTAGCACTCCTCCACGACGTAAAAATGTTTCGGCCCCAGGTAAGCCTGATACCAAGCGTCGAAGTCATTACTCTGTGACCGCCTGAAATCCGAGAAGACGATGCTGCGCGGGTCCTTGAAGCTGGCGATGAACGGAACGTCCGCTCGGTTCATGCACTCTTCGAGGCGGCTGAAATAGCGTGGAGTCTTGTCGATAATCTCCGTCGTGCCAGGCCGCAAAACCTTCGAGAACGCCTGGAGCCTGGCATAGAAGCCGTCGAAAGTTTCGGCATGGCACGCCTCGGCGAGCTCCTCTCTGGTGAGCCCCCACCCTTCGAGCATGTTGTCGAAAAATGGATCCCCGTTGGGGTCGAACCCCTCGAACTCCCTTGGAGACGGGCACAGCAGGACCCCGCACTCGAACCCGGCATCGATCCACGGCACCTGGCGAAATATGTCGGAGAGCAGCGTGGTTCCGGTGTGTTCCAGCCCGCAAATCACAAACTTCAGCATCAAACGTCCCCATCGTGTCCGGGCGGTTTCACCGGCTGGCCCATCAGCTCGATCCCTTAGTGTTCGATGTACACAGAATATTCCAAAATGAACCGCGACCGCCGTAAATCACTGTGTGGCTCCTCGGCTAGGGCGCCCCCCACGCTGTCGCGATCGCCCGCCTGGTTCGGGAGGACGCTTGGGGCTCGGGTCTGCCGAAGATCGAGATCGGCGGATGCGAGCCGAACCCGGTGCGCCGGTGAGGCTCCGATACAGGGTTACCAATTCCTCGACCTGGTCGGTCGGGAGGCGAAAGCTGCGCTCGGGCGAGAAGACGGGAACCTTCTCCTCTCCGTGATCGAGCCGCATCAGCAGGTCATGAAGCGCCTTCGGCGTGGTCACATCCACGATCCAGCCGTCTACACCGGGTGTGACGTGCCGGCCGACATCGCCGCGACTGGAAGCGATGACTGGCACGCCCGCCAGCAGCGCCTCGCGCGTGACGAGGCCGAAGCTTTCCGGCCAGAGAGAGGGGGCGACGAGGATATCAATCTCGGCGTAGAGCTCGTGCACACGTGTCTGGGGGTAACGGCCAACGAAGCGCACACGCGAATCGCCCCAGCGGGACCGCCGCGATGACCCGAAATCCATCGCATGGTCCACAATGAGGAACTCGAGGTTCGGGAACGACGCGCCCCGGACGATCGCACGCAGCAGGTCATAGCCCTTGTGCGCGCTCATGCCGCCAACGAAACCGATGACGATCGGCGCGCCTGCCTGACGGGAACGGGGCTCAGGCACGGCCGGCAGCTCAGCCACGCCGTTCTCGTTGACTCCGGTCATCGTCAGGCCCGCCGCGCGATAGACCGCCGCAAAGCTCTCCGACACGGCCAGCACGCGGCTCGCCCGCTGCAGCAGCGCCATGAGGTCCAACCGGCGCGCCAGCAGTTTGCCGCGCTGCTCGGCATCGGCGCCGGCCAGCTCGCACGCGGCCCATTCGGCCCAGCCGGGCTCGATCACCTCGCCGTGCGGGGTGCACAGAAACTGCGACACCGAGAGCCACCAGGCGTCGTGCACCGTCACGACCGTCGGGATTCCGCTGTCACAAAGCGCCCGAAGGACCGCGGCGGTCAGGAGCTGGACGCAGTGGATGTGCGCGATGTCGATCTGGTATTCGTGCACGAAGCGCCGCACGAAGCTCTCGATGCGGGGATCCTCATGATCGGACCAGGGGCGCTGCGGTACGCCGATGCGCGTCACCAGCGCCGCGCCGTACCAGTACTGCTCGATGCGATAAGGCTGCCGGGGGTCGGGGCTCTCGTCGGCGCAGAGCACATAGAGCTCGACCTCGTCGTGGTAGTGCTCGCTGATATAGCGGACCGAATCTTCGAGAATGCGGGTGGCACCCCCGATCGATTGCGGCCAGAAGAAAACGTTCACGAAGAGCAGCCTGGTGCGCCGATGCCCCGCGGCGCCCCGCGGCGCGCCAAGCCCGAGGACTGCAGCGAGGTTCTCTGCGCCCGCGCGCCAGGTATAGCTCTGCTCGACCTTTCGCTTGGCCTCGGCGCCGATCCGTTGCCGGAGCGCTGGCCTGTCCACCAGGCGCAACAACGTGTCGTGCCACTCTTTGGTCGTCCGTGCGAAGAGTACGTCCTTGCCGTCCGCCAGCACATCTGCGTAGTTGCGGGACGGGGAGACCACCGACGGGATGCCGAAGATTCCGGCCTCGAACCATTTCAGCTCGCTCTTGCAGTCGACCGCGACGCTGTCCTCCATCACGGCGATGTTGATGTCGGCCTCGCGGACCAGGTCGATATAGCCGCCGTACGCCATGCCCGCAGGCGCTACTTTGATGCGGCTCGCGAAGTCGGCGAGCGGAGTGGGAACGTCGAAGGCGCCGACCAGATGTAGTTCGACCTTCGGTCGCTTGGCCATGATTCGGACGATGGCCGGAACCACGACATCATAGAATTCGCCCTTGTGGGCGAGGGTCCCGCTGCCGAAGAAGATCCGGATCGTGTCGTCGTTGCTGCGCAGCCTCGGCAGCATCGCGGCGGCCTCGAGCTCGAGTGCCACCATATTGCGATGGACCTGGACGCGCGCGGACGGCCCGAGCAGCTCGCGCGCGATCTCGGCCAGCGGCTCCGTCGAGACGATCACGTCTCCCGCCGCGGCCATGGCGACCCGGAAGAACGGGGTGTCCATCGCCAGATGCGTGTGCGTGTCGCGCTTGATCAGCCCGGAGTAGCTCTCGAACGGTCCCGGGAAGTGGCGGTCGTCAAAGATCAGGTCGTCGATGTCGTAGAACAAGCTGACGCCCAGCCTCCTGGCATAGAGCGTCAACATCAGAACATCGCTGAAGGCCGGAAGCCTGAAGATGATGGCGTGGCTGGCAAAGCACAGCTGCTCCTGGATTTCGGCAGGGCTGGCGCGGCCGAAATCGATCGCCACTGCGTCATACCCAGCCATGCGCAGGAATTCGACCTTCTGCTGGACGCGGTAGAGCCAGCATTGCGGCAGGTTTTGCGAGCCGATCACCAGGATGCGCGCGGGCCTGGTACGGTCGCTGCTCACCGTCGCGGGCGTGGCGGCAAGATGCTGAATTTCCTCCAGGCCGCGCAACACGGCCAGGCTGTGCTCGAGGATCTCGGCGCGCTGCCGGCGCCCGCCGGCGAGGTCACCGCGGTTGGCCCGTTGCTGGGTGCGGCCGATCATCGCGTCGGTGAAGCGCCGCAGCTCGCCCTGGATCAGCTGGACGGCCTGCTGAAAGACGCGGGGATCCTTGTCATAGACCTTCCATGAGAGCTCGCACAGCCAGTCCAGAGTCGAAAGGAAGTCGGCCGGATTGCCGGCGGTAAGCGCTGTGGAGACACGGCAGGCTGCGAGAAAGAGGTTGGGAGCGGTGAGCTCCGTCCCGTCGATCGAGCCGAGATAGGCCGCGATCTCGTAGTTGGCGGATCTGCCCTGCAGCACCTGCACATAGGTCGACCGGTGGAAGGGGTCCGCGCGCTGCGCCGGATCGAGCGAGGTCGCCACTTCCAGCAGCCGTTCAGCTACAGCCTGCTCGTGGAATTCGCGGAACAGAAGTGCCGCGAACTCAGTGACCAGCGGAGCGAGATCTGGAAGGCCGCCTTGCATCGCACGGACCGAGACCACCCCGACATAGTCGTGGAGGACTGGTAGCAGGACCGGCCACGCGCGTGAGCGTGCGGTGTCTCCGGGCTCGTCGGTGATCGTCTCTTGGAGATGGTCGAAGACGCGCATCTGCAGCGCCGCCGGCAACCTGATGCTGCCGATCATCGTCGCCAACATGAACGGACAGAGCCTGGCGTTGAGGGCGGCCGCCCGGCCGGACGGCGTGCCATCCAGGATCCCGCGGGCGGCCTTGACCGCCGTGAGCAGGCTCTCGACATCCGCCTCCGACAGTCCAGCGCGGCAGTGTTCGGTCCAGACGGTGACGAGGCTTTGGTACTGCGCATCGGTGAGACTGGCTTGAAGACTCTTGATGACGAGCGGGCCCGGCGGGAAGCGGACCCGGCTGAATATCTCGCCGGCGAGGAGCAGGATCGCCGTGTCGGACGGTTCCGCAGCTGCGACGGCATCGGCGATCGCCTCGGCTGCCCCCTCGATGTCCCCGACCTCCACCAGCTTCCGGGCCCGCTCGGCGTGACGGTGGGCCGGGCGCAGCCCGAATTGAGGCTCGTCCTCCACGAGATCTTCCGCCTCGGAATTATCCGGCCGGCCACGCCGCCTTGTCCGCTTGCCGGGTTCAGACCCGCCGTCCGGCTCCTGTGGCGAGTCTGGCTGGGTGACCGCCAGCGAGGTCTCTTCGACGGCCAGATCGCCAAACAGGTCGTCGCTGGCCGCAAAGCCTTCGACACCGTGGTCGAACGCAGCGAGCAAAAATGATGATGTGGCCACGCGCTGGCCAGCAGCGAGCTCGAACCGGCCGTGCAGCGCCCAGTGGTGGTAGCCCGACGAGAATTGGCCATCGCGCACGGCCTGCGCGATGTCGGGAAAGGTACGAAGGTATAGCTCCTCGTCGAACACTTCACGGCGCGGCAAATCATCCATTCGGAGTCTCCAAGCAAAGAGAGCGGGCGCGCCAAGAATCTTAGACACGAACCGTGCTGATTCGGTCTTGTTTGCCGGCGGTCATCGCCGGCATTTCGGCACTTTCGCGTATCGTCGCAGCTCAGAGCCCGCGAGGGCGTCTGCGGCGTATCTAGCCTCGATTTTGCATCGAATTGATGATTGAGCCGTTCTGTCGCTGAATGGTGTTGCCGGGTAGGCATTTTCGGTGTGGTTGCGTGGAGAGTTGTCCCGTGTCGCCGGGTGGGGCGGGCTTTCCTGAGGCCGGTGGGTCTTTCGTGATCGGTTGGGTGAGGTCGCCAGGGTGTTATCCGAAGGCGGTGCGGATGTGTTGCCAGGCGGTCACGATGGCTGCGGCCCATCGCCAGGTGGCGTCCAGGCGTAGCCGTTGTTGGCGTGCGCCGTGGGTGATGCGGGCGGCGACGTGCAGGATCCGGTAGCGGAATGTGGTGATCTCGACGCGGGCCAGGCCGGGGTGGTCGTGAAAGCCGATCAGACGGGCCCAGGTGACCAGATCGGTGGCGGCCAGGATGATTTCCAACCAGGCGGCGTTGGCCCAAAACGAGTGACAAGGCAAGTTGCGCAGCCCGGTGGTCTTCAGTTCGCGGATGCGGTCCTCGACGCGGGCGTGCTGACGGTGCCGCAACTCCAATCCGGCGACCTGACCAGGGATGACGCCGGCTGCGGTGTCGGTGATGAACGCGGTCACGCGCATGCCGTCGGCGTCGGTGAACCGCAGCTGGGCCCCGGGGTGGGGGCGTTCCCGGCGCAGGATCAGCCGGGTTCCGGCCGGCCACGAGGACAGGTTGACCAGAGCGGTGGCCTCGGCGACCCAGGCGCCCTCACGGATACCACCGTCGGTGTCGATGGCCGGGTCCCAGACATCGGCGAGGGTGAGGGTGTCCACGGCGTCCTGCACCCGCCAATCGACGGGGTAGCCGAAGGAGAACCCCACTCCCAGCCTGCGGCACGCCTGGGCGAACCGGTGGGTGGCTCCGGCGGTGTCGCAGCGCACCAGCACCTTCGGCTTGTCGGGGTCCTCGTGATGGTCGGGGTCAGGCTGGTATCGCGGCGGCAGCGAGGCCAGCGCCTGCTCGAGGACGATGACGTGATCGGAGGCGGTGTTGGAGCCGGCGTTACCGTTGCGCAGCAGCCCGGCCAGGGCTTCCCCTCCGGCGATCTGCGGGCGGTCTAAAAACGCCAGCAGCGGGTGATGACCATAGGTTTTCTTCCAGGTCGCCGCAGAGCCGGTCTTGTTGTCGGAGTGATCGATCACCAAAGTGGCGTCGATGTCGATGTGCAGCCAACCCTCGGTGGGGGCGGCTCCGGCCTCCCAGGCCGCCGCCCGCGCCCCGGCCCGCGCTGCCCGCACCCCCGGCAGGTGGGCGGCATCGATGCGCTGATCGATCAGCCGCCACATGGTGGTCGTCGACGCCTTCGCGCCGAACACATGCTCACGATCGCCGCACAGTTGACCAACTGCGTCGATGCAGTCCGCGCCGTCGGCGACCGCGGCCGCCAGATCGGCGAACACGTCCCCGGGCGCATACACCCACGGGCCCCGGTAAGTGTCGGCCAACGCGGTGGTGACCTGCGCCGACAACCCAGTGCGGTCCGCGAGCTCGCGCAGCATGCCCATCCCGGCATGCGACACGACACCATGACCGTCAGCAGACACTTTCACCCGCGATGCCAGCGCGATATTCTTCACTCGCGAAGTGCCTTCCCGTAGGAATAATTGAACCCTAGACAAGTCCAATTATCCCTTGCAGGACAGGCACTTTCGCTTATCTACACCCCGTTTCGCGGGGCATTTCACGAAAAATCTGGGCTAGGTTCTGCTGCCGTAGATCATCCTCATCGGTGTTGGCGGCGTCAGTCGTGGCCCTTGAGCAGCGGGACGAATCCCTGCACGCGGGCGTGCACTCGGTGGCAGCCCCCGAGCCGCTGGACCTGCCCGCCGGCAGTGTCGGTGGCGATCACCTGGCACCGATAGCGCTGAACGGCGGTCGACCCGATGCGGTCGGGCGCCAATTCGACTGTGCCAGTGCCGATCCGCAGCCGCTGGCGTCGATCACCGGCTCGGGGTGCGCTCGGCGTACCAGCAAAATTTCCACGATGGCCGGAGACCACTTCTAGGAGGCCAGATCTGAGATGCAGAGCACTTCGTCGAGGCTGGCGGTGCGCAGCGCGGCGCGGGCGGTGGGGCGGCCGTGTTGGGGGTTCGGATCGGGGGCGTTGTTTTGCCCACCGCGGGCTTGATCTAGGCGTGCGGTGTCGAACATCGCCGGGCCGCTGGCCATCCCGTCGGTGAGCAGGTAGCGGCCAGCATCGGGTGCCCGGCGCACCGCCTGCTCGGCGGCGGTGGCGCCGGTCAGCTTGGCCGCATCGTCGAAGTTGATGCCCACTTGAAACACCTGGGGTTCGGCGTCGAGCACCGCGGTCAGCCGGGTGATGTAGTTTTCGGGGGCGAAAAACCGCCAGCCCGCGCCCAGGTGCAGCCAAAACCGTCCGTGGATCTGCGCGCGCAACTGCGCGAGCTGGGGGGCGGGCTTGCCGCTGGATCGGCGGCGGGCGAACTCGAGAAACCCGTAACGTTTCCGCAGTTTCGCGCGGTCGGGCGCGGACAGGCCGGTGTCGAGCACCAGGAAACGCCCGACCCGTGACACGTCGAGGCAGCAGTGCAGAAACGAGTTGATGGTCTGCTCGGTGGTCGCCCGGTCTGGTCCGGCGATCAGGCTGACGGTGACCTCGCCGTGAGCGGGACCGGCGGCCAGGGACTGCACTAGGGCTTCGGGGTAGGGTGAGGCCGCCTCGAGCATGGCCGGCACCGAAAAATCGCGGTTGGCCGCAATCCGTTGCCGATCCGGCTCGGGCAGGTCGGGTCGGGCCATGAGCCGCCGGCACAGCGTGAATGCCTCGGCGTGCTGACCGATCCAGGATGCGCACACCGCCTGCTCATCGGTGGCGCGCCACGCGTAGACGTCGGCGTATCTGGGGACAAAGAGGTCCTCTTCGGGAAAGGGGATTTCGGCGGCGCGCTGGGCAAATTGGTAACCGAGCGAGTAGCGCTGCTCGCCGCGACACCGAAAGGCGATGGCGTGCAGCGCCTCGGCGCGGGTCGGTCGAAACTCCCACGCCTTGAGGTAGGCCTCCTGAACATCTGGCCATGGCTCACCGAGTTCGGCCATCGACACCGCGAGCCGATACATCGCCCAGTAGACCTCCTCGTCGCAGCCACCCATCTCGACCCGCCGCTCACACCACCGGCGCGCGTTGACGAAATCCTCCATACGGAAGTAGGTCTCGGCGAGGAAAAAGACCGACCGCCCATCCTCGGGATTGCGTTTCACCTGGGCCAGCAACCAATCGCACTCCTGCGCAGACTTATGCTTGAACAGGTTGAAGGTCAACAGTTGGCGCTCGCGGAGTTGCTGATCTGCGCTGTGGTCGTGGTCTTCGCGGCGCACATCGAGGCACGGGCCGTCCCGCGTGGTGGTCTGGTGGGTGAGGTCCTCGAGGCCTGCCGACAGCGCGCGGTCCACGATGGCGGCCTGGTCGCGAGCGGAGAAGACCTGGTAGCCCCGCTCGGCGAGCGTGTGTCGCGCGCGCTCGTCGCCGAGGAGCTGCACACAGCGATCGACCAGTTCGTCGTAGTCGGCGAACGCGATGCCCGACTGCAGGTCGCGCTCCAATGTCGGATCGGCACCACGCTCGGAGACCACCACGCGTCTGTTGGCGAGCAGATAGGACACCCGCGTGATTTCGAAGATCTTCGCGTCCCAGTAATGGATGTTGAGGATGATCTTCGAACGCGCGATCCAGGCATCGCGGCTCGCGCCGTAGGCGCCCGTTAGCCATTTGACCCGAAGACCTCGGTCGTGCAGGTCCCGGAGAACGGCGTAGCGGCGCCCGTTGAGCGCGCCGTAGAAAAGGACGTCGATGTCCTCGGGGGCCGGCGCGATCCGGGTCAGCTCGGGGACGTATCCGATCGGCACGTAGGTGGGCCGGGGCAGTCCCCTAGCGGCGAGGTATTCGATGTTGGTTTGACTGTAATCCCAACTCGGGTAGCGCCGGAACAGGTCGACGAATTCCGGCATCGTCATCCACGGCAAGTCGTCACCCAACTGCTCGAGGTTGTAGAAGATGGGGTTTTTGGGCGGCTCCAAGCCGTACTGGACGAGAAGGTTTCCGCCGAACACGATGGTGCGGCGCTCGTCGAGGTCCAGACGGTTGGTCAGCACCGAGTCATGGCCAAGCGCCAGAAGAGCATGGTGCACTGCCTCGGCAACCTCGTTGAAAGCGCCGCCGCTGAGGTCATGGTGGGAGGGAGGTGACACCACCGCCACCGCGAAGCGCATGGGTGCAAATTACAGCAAGAGGATTGGGCTTGACCTCGGTTAGCCAGCGAAGCTAACCGCACGCATCCGGTTCGCCGCCAGGGACCGACGACGCGCCGCAGGTTGCGGCCAGCTCGCTGCGCAGGACGGCGCAGATGGGCTCGACCCCGCTTTCGTCGCGGTTGGCGTCGGTGAATGCGACTATATTCTTGTGCTGGCGGTCGAGCTCCGTCCCGGATGCACTCCCTGGCGCTTCAGAATCTCGTTGGCGCGCTTGGGTTCTCGGTTCTCCTGTTCAGCTCTTCGGCCTGGCGCTTCCACGACCGCACCGACTCGACGCCGTACCCAAGCCGACGAGCCATCCGCTGAATCGCCCTCTGCGCGGTACCGCAATTCGGCGCGCAACGTGTGGACCATACGGACCGCACTGCCTTGCTCTTCCAGACCATATCTGCGAGCGGTTGACTTCCCGATTACTGTTCGTTCGGCACGACTCCATCCTCATTCCAAGGTCTGAAGTCTCTAAACCGCCCAGGGTGATTCACTTCTCCTGCCGAGTCGCGTTCATCGTGTCGGTTTCGACCAATCGACGTGTTTGCTTGCGGCAGAACAGGGAGGTACCCGATAATCCCCCATGGGAGGATGCTGGACCTTTGATGCCCTCAGCGACAAGCGATCCGCGATCCTCGATCAACATTCGACCGGGAAGGCCTACTGCTGAGATGACTCAGAATCTGCGTGCCGAGCTTTTTTCCCCACGATACGAGTCGTGGAGGTATCCGGAACCGATACAGGACCTCCAGGCATGGACCGAAGACAATTGGGAATGGTTCGATCCCCTTCACGCTCACCCGGTTTTGTGGCCTGACCGCGAATACAAGGACAACCTCGACATCTTGGTTGCGGGATGCGGAGCCAACCAGGCTGCGGTTTTTGCGTTCACGAACCGTGCCGCGAAAGTAGTCGCGGTCGACACCAGTCAACCGGCACTGGACCATCAGCAATTCCTGAAAGACAAATACGGGTTGTGGAACCTGGAGTTGCACCAGCTTCGGCTCGAAGAAGTGCGGAAGCTGAAACGTGACTTCGACCTCATCGTGACGACCGGCGTTTTGCATCATCTGCCAGACGCTGCGGCAGGCATGAAAGCACTTGGCGCTTGCCTGCGGCCCGACGGTGCCCTCGGCGTAATGCTCAACGCGAAGTACGGCCGAATCGGGATCGAAATGCTGCAATTGGCCTTCAGTAACATAGGTCTAGGTCCCGACGACGAATCGGTCCAAAAGGTCAGAGAAATCATCTCGGCGCTACCACCCGAGCACCCCGTCCACAACTATTTCAAAATGGCACCGGTTTCGGCGCAGACCGACGCCGCCCTGGCCAGTGTATTTTTGAATGGCCACGAGCGCAGTTTTACCGTCGATGAATCTCTCGATCTCGTCGACTCAGCTGGACTGGTGTTCCAGGGATGGCTCATCAATGCTCCGTATTACCCGCACGATTGGTTTAGCCCGGGGGGCTCGCTCGATCGAGCCATGAACGCATTGCCGGAGCCCAAACTGTGGTCCGTGATCGAGGAGCTCCACGTCTTGAACGCATGTCATTATTTCATTGCGTGCCGGCCTGACCGGCCGGAAAAGAGCTACAAGATCGATTTTTCAGCTGCTGACGCCCTTGACTACGTGCCGCGGATGCGCATGCGTTGCGGCCTGGACGGCGAAGAGATTTACCGGCCGAATTGGCGTACGGGTCTCACCCCGGCTCAATTCCAGTTCGTGCAGCAGGTGGATGGCCGTCAAACGATTCGACAGATTGCCAAGCGAATGGCGCAGAGCAAAGGGGCGCCACGAGGCAACGCGGCCGAGATGGAGGAATTCGGTCGCAAGCTATTCGAATCGTTGTGGCGTCTAGATTTCGTCGCGATGACCCGGAATACAAAGCCGGCCGACGATACTTCGGATTAGGACCGCCTCGACCAGGCTTGGTTCCTGGAGTGCCACTTTGAGCTGAGCGCGGTGTCGAAAACTGCTGGGCCGCTGGCCATCTCATCGATTAGGACGTAGCGGCTGCGTCGGGTGCGTCGGCGCTCCTCGTGTTCGGCCGCGCAGATACCGGTCGGCGTGCCCGCATCGGCGAAGTTTATTCCGGGGACTGGATATTAATGGATATCGAACACCGTCCGGCTTCGATCCGGTTACTGAGGAGGTGATTTCGGCCGACGTCCCGTCTTCGCCGGGGCCTTCTTCACCGGCGCCTTCTTCGCGACCCGCGCCGGCGCTTTGGGTTGCTGAGCCGGTCGGGGAGCAGCCTTCTTCGCGGCCGGTGCCGGGGCTGTGGGTTGTTGAGCCGGCCGCGCAGGCGCCTTCTTCGCGACCCGCGCCGCCGCTTTCGGTTGTTGGACGGGTTGGGCAGGCGCCTTCTTCGCAACCCGGGCCGGAGCTTTGGGTTGCTGCACGGGTCGGGCTGCGGCGATGCAGAGCACCTCGTCGAGGCTGGCGGTCTGCAGTCCGACAGCGGCCGCCCGCCAACCGAGTTCGGCGATCGGATCTGGGTCGCTGCCCCCTATGCCGCCGGCCCGATCTAGGCGTGCGGTGTCGAACATGGCCGGACCGCTGGCCACCGCCCCGGCCAGGACGTAGCGGCCGGCGTCGGGTGAGCGGCGCACCGCCTGCTCGGCCGCGCAGACGCCGGTCAGCTTGCCCGCATCGTCAAAGTTGATGCCCACCTGGAATACCTGCGGTTCGGATTCGAGCACCGCGATCATGCGGGTGATGAAATTCTCGGGCGCAAAGAACCGCCAGCCCTGGCCCAGGTGTAGCCAGAACCGTCCCTGGATCTGGGCGCGAAGCTGCGCGAGCTGGGCGGCGGGCGCGTCGCCGGGGCTGCAATCGACAAACTCGAGGAACCCATAGCGCTCGCGCAGCAGCGCGCGGTCGGGGCCTGACAGGCCGGCACCGACCACCAGGAAGCGCCCGAACCACAGTGACAGATCGAGGCAGCAGTTCAGAAACGAGTTGATGGCCTGCTCGGTGGTCTCGCGGTCCGGTCCAGCGACCAGGCTCACCACCACCTTGGCGCCCGGACCAGCGACCAGACGTTGCACCAGCGCCTCGGGATAGGATGACGCCGCCTCGAGCATGACCGGCACGCTGACGTCGCGGTTGACCGCAATCCGTTGGCGATCACTGTCAGGAATGTCGGAACGGGCCAGCAGGCGCCGGCACAGCACAAACGCCTCCGCGTGCTTCCCAAGCTGGGAGGCGCACACCGCCTGCTCGTCGAGCGCACGCCAGGCATAGACGTCCGCGCGGACAAACAAGAGATCCTTTTCGGGAAGCGGGATTTGGGCGGCGCGCTGGGCAAACAAGTGACCGGGCAGGTAGCGCTGCTGTTCGCGGTACCGCCGAGCGATCGCATAAAGCGCCTCGGCGCGGGTCGGTCGAAACTCCCAAGCCTGGAGGTAGACGTCCTGGACAACCAGCCACGGCCAATCGAGTCCCGCCATCGACTCTGCGAGCCGCAGCATCGAGTAATAGACCTCCTCGTCCGAGCCTTCCATCTCGGCCCGCCGCTCATACCACTTACGAGCGTTGGCGAAATCACCCAGATCGAAGTAGCTCTGGGCCAGATAGAACACCGACCGCGCATTTTCGGGGTTGCGTTCGACCTCGGCCAGCAACAGGTCGCGGTCACGCGCATACTTCTGCGTATCCTGACTGCGGGCACCGAGGCGACGGGATTCGACGTAGTAGTCGCCCTCGAGGCGCCCAACGACGCAGTCAGACTCCCATACGGCCGTCTCGTGGACGACGCCTTCATAGCGCACGTGCACCCCGTCGCGGAACAACTGCGGGCGCCAGTAGGTGAAGGAGGCGTCTCCGAGGCGCATGCGGTAGATGTCGGCGCTGAGTTGGGTGAAGTCGGGTGTGCCGACGACGATGTCGTCGGCGTCGATGACCCAGATGTAGTCGCCGTGGCCTTGGGCGAGGTTCAGTGCCTCGGTGCGGTTGTGGCCGAAATTGCGCCATGGTCGTTTGTAGATCACGCCTGGGATGCCCAGGCGGGCCATGTGTTCGCGGACCACGTCCTGGGTCCCGTCCGTGGAGCCGGTGTCGACGATCACCCACGAGCTGATGTAGGGCGCGACCGAATCAAGCGTCTCCGCGATGACGTCGGCTTCGTCTTTCACGATCATGTTCAGGCAGATCGTGGAGTGTGCGGTTACCCGTTTGGACACCGCTCAAAGTGTACAGAGCAATCGCGTGTCGCGGATCGGGTTGCGCGCAAAGTACCGGCGGCGGTACATCATTAGAGCGTTGGTCGTGCTGTTCGGCGTACACCGCACCGGGGCAAGGCCGACGATTCGCGACGGTTTCCTCGGGCGTGTCGCCGGTGACGACAGCACCGCCTGCCTGCTGCGCTCCGGCCTCGAGCGACAGCGAAAGATCCTGTCCTGCAGAGATGATGAGACTGCTCAGGGCCGTCATTCCGAGCGAGGGCGCTTTCTGGGCGAAAGGGGCGCAGGTGGTGTCGCGCACGCGGGCGCGGCGGCCAAGGTTTCGTCAGCATGTAGTACCGGCGGCGATGCACGCAGTTCGCGCATGTGGTTCAAGAACTTGCGCTCCGACCGCGTTCGCGATGAGCGCTTGGGCGCCGTGGCCCGATTCGATGAATCCCCCCAGCCGGCGCTGCAGCTCCGCGATCAGATCCGCCTGCCGCGCAACGGTTTCCTCCAGCCGCACGATCCGATCCGGCTGCCGCCGCTCCAAAGCGGCAAGCTGCTCACGGGACGGACACGGGTCGGCGAACACCGCGACGAGGTTCGCGAATCACGATGCAACCCAGGTCGGCACGCTCAACACAATCGACATCGGCCACTGACGTCAAGCCGCATCAGGTGAATAGCTACCCGGTCGCGCCGTGAGCACCCTGAGCACCCTGGGCGCCGTGAGCACCCTCCGCACCCAAGATGCCGCCGTGACCCCCGACACCGCCTAGACCGCCGTCGCCGGGGGAACCGGGGGTAGCGCCACCGACGGAGTTACCACCCGCGCCGCCCTGCCCGCCAGCACCGCCGTCACCGCCGGCGCCCAAGAACAACCCGCCCCGACCGCCGGCACCACCGGCGCCGCCGTCACTACCGAGACCACCAGCCGGATTAGCGACAGAGCCGGTAGTGCCCGGAGACCCCGCCCCGCCGGGGCCACCGGCACCGCCATGGCCCATGAACAAGCCGCCGGCACCGCCGTGACCGCCGGCACCACCAGCGATAGACGGATCGGTGGATGATCCGCCGGCACCGCCGACGCCGCCGGCACCGAACAACCACGCCCTGCCGCCGGCACCACCAATACCGCCGAAACCACCCGTGCCGCCGGACCCGCCGCTACCGAACAACCACCCGCCGGCACCGCCGGCGCCACCGGCGGCGCCGTAACCGCCTGTGCCGCCGGCCCCGCCATTACCGATGAGACTCGCCGATCCGCCAGCACCGCCGGCCACGCCTGATGCCGTGCTGACACCACCGCTACCGCCACTGCCGTACAACCACCCGCCGGCCCCACCGGCCGTCCCGACCCCTTGGGCGTTGGTGTATCCGTTGGCGCCGTTACCGATCAGCACACGCCCTGTTTCCTGCAGGAAAAACGTATTGATCGAATTGAGGATTGCGCCAGCGGGCGCGCTCACGGCACCTTGCAACATTCGCGCCGCATTGGCCGCCTCGGCACTGACATACTGCGACAGGCCGGTCGTCAAGTTGCGCGTGAACTGGTCATGGAAGGCCGCTGCCTTCGCGACCAGCGACTGAAACTCCTGCCCCTGCTGGCCGAACACCGATGCGATTGCTTCCGACACCTCGTCGGCCGCCATCGGCGCCACCCCGGTCGTCGGGCCGACCGCCGCCGCTTGGCCGCTGGCCAGGTTCGTGCCGATGTTGTCGAGATTCGCAGTCAGCCACTGGACTACTGCGGGGTCGATGTAGAAAGGAGAGCTCACGGCATTCCACCTCACGTTCATCGCCGGCCCAGCGGAAGGGCATGATCCGAGACTGCATTCGAGCAACCAAGTCGAAACGGTACTGCAAGCCGGTCGGTGATCGAAATAGATTTGGTGACACTGGAAATGGTCGGATTTGTAAACTGGAGCCGGTCGGTTTTGCAAACTGGAGACGGTCGGTTTTGCAAACTGGAATTGGTCGGGTTTGACGTTGCCCAGGGCCTCGGCACAGTCGCGATGCGAGCCGGTGACCCGAGCTTCAGCGGTCGTGGCATGCCGGGTGTGGTGCGGGGCAGGCAGCCGATCCACGCCACCCCGGCGGCGTGCGCCATCGCCTGGACGGGGTGCTGCAGTGGCGCTGGCGGTGGGCGCGGGTTAGCGATTCACGAGATCTTCGAACGGGGCGTCGGGTGCGATCTCGAGAACCTCGAACACCTCGGATGCGCAGAGCTCGTCGACGAGTTCGCGGGAGCCCCCGAATGGGGGTCGAATCATCGCCGACGTCGGTGGCCAAGTGCGGCGACGTAGAAGCGAAGGACCCGTCGTCGACCCAATGCCCGATCCGCACGGCCTCGCCGACGTGGCCTTCACACAGAAAACGGTCAGTGCGGTGCCGGTAGCCGTTGCTGCACCCAATGCCAGTCGATTCGCTCCTGTTCGAGGCGCACTCGTTCACCCAGCCCATCTGCGACCAGTTCCGAATAGAGGTCGTATTCGTCCGGCGTCAGTCGCGTCAGGGCCGACTTCGCAGGGCTTTCCTCGGTCACCCAACGGTCGCGGTGGGCCAGCAGCGTCTCCCGGTCCATCAGTACCGAGCGCGCCCGCGGGAGCCGCGCCCGCAGGCGGTCGAGAATGGCGAATCCGTGCGTGTCGATGTCTCCCCAGTAGAGGACGTCAGCCTCCGCCAGCCATCGCAGCCGGCCTATGCTGTCGACCTCGAAGCCCTTCCCCCAGAACACAATCCCGCCTTCGGGAACAGCGACGCTCAGATAGCTGATCTCGTTCTCCACGATTACCGCAACACGCGGTTCGACGGTGAGCTGCGCCAACTCCTCGGAACGCACCGCCAGCTCGGTCAGCGTCGCCCCCGGGAAACCCAGTGCGGGCGAGGGCCGGAGCCGCACCAATGCGGGCTTGCACCGCAGACCGAGATCGGCCAGGAACCCGGAGGCCGTCGATGAAACACCCAGCATCGCGGCCAGGACCGTCCGGTGCCGCTCGGCGAACTTGGTGTCGACGCCGGGCGCACTGATCTCGCGAAGGTATCGCTGCGAATGACGATGACTGTCGAGCCACACATAGGCGGCGATCAGCCGCGGCATCTCGTGCCCCAGTTCGAGCGCGCGATGCGGATGGCCGACGATCCACTCGCGAACCTGCGGCTGCCGGTCTGCCAGGGCCAGGAGATCGTCGAATCGGCGAACCATCGTCGTCGCGCCCAACAAGGCCCAGGCCTGCTCGATCGAGGACACCACCGCGCGGACCGGCAGTAGGTTGCGGCCGATCCGTCGGCCGCCGATCGGCTGCCATTGCAGGGCGTATCGGCTGTCACCCGCGCGTGAGTGGCGGCCGGCATCCAGGGCGGCCACCCACTCGCGCGCGGCGGCAACGTCGTCACCGACCTGCGACGGTGTGGGGCCGCGCAGCGGCACCTCGATCGGCTGGAAGGGATCGCCGTTGGCGTGGGCGCGCAGCAGCGACCCGTCGTCCCACCGTCGTCTCACCTTCGCGGCAATGTCGTGCGGCGTGGTCCACGTCGCGCTCATGGCGCCACTCCTCCTCATCGCTTCGCGCTGCATCGTCGGCGCGGCAGTCACGACCGCCGTCCGTCGCGCCGCGTCCGGTATTCCTCGATGGTCATCGTCTGAAGTCGGGAGAACGTTCCGTTCGGGTTGTCGACGAAGCCGATCGCCTTCACGTAGGGCTCGATGACGTGCACCTTCTGCAGGGGTGTGACGATGAGAAGTTGCAGCCCCAGCGTCGCGAAAAGGTCCAGCGCGTAACGCGTCGAGACGTCCGAGCCGCGCCCAAATGCTTCGTCGATGACCGCGAACCGGAAGTCCCGGGATCGCTCGGCGCCCCACTCCAGCCCGAACTGGTAAGCCAGGGAGGCCGCCAGGATCGTGTAGGCGAGCTTCTCCTTCTGGCCGCCGGACTTGCCGTCGGAATCGCTGTAATGCTCCCATTCGGCGCCGGTTTCGGCATCGCGCTCCGATGCGGAGAAGACGAACCAGTTGCGCACGTCGGTGACGCGGCGCGTCCAGTTCTTGTCGGATTCGGCGTAGCCGTCGCGGCCGCGGAAGCGCTCGATGATGCGCTTGACATCGAGGAAGCGTTGTTCGGAGTACTGGTCGCCGTCGACCGCGAGGCTGTCGTTGGTCAGGTCGCGCAGGTCCGAACGGAACTGGGCGACATCTTGATTCGTGGTGGGTTCCTTCTCCAGCCGGATGTAGCGGCCCGGGTTGTAGGGCACCGCGCCCAGCGCCTCATTGATCCGATCCACCCGCTCGTCGATGGCCGACGCCTGTCGATTGAGCCAGTTGTTGAACCCCGCCAGCTCCTGGATGGCGTTCTTGTTGAGCTGCTCTTTGAACTCGGCCTCGAAACGCGGGAGGTCGTCGGTCGCGACACGATCGCGAAACGCCAGAAAGTCTTGGCGAGCATCGACGTTGGCGTCCATGTCCGCGCGAAGCTCGGGCCACCGACGCAAGACCTCGCTCATGTACTGGCCCAGGTTCAGCGCATAGCCGTTGAGTTGGCCGGTGAGGCGCTCGATGCGCCGATGGAGATCGGCCGACAGCGCCACCTCCGCCTCGGCGCAGTCCGCCGCCCGCCCGGGGCGGCTCTTTCCGATGCGTTCGTCGAGGGCGGCGTACGACGCGCGAGCGACCGCCAGCTCGTGCTCTGGGTGCGCCGCGACAAACGCGTCATCGCGTTGCTTTCCCTGCTCGGCTTGCCTTTGTGCCACGGCCGTGGTCGCGATCCTGCCGGTGAGCCTGTCGATGGATTCCCCCACGACTTTGGCGTGCTCGTCGTTGTCGGCGAGCGCCCGCGTGATCTCCTCCAGCCGCGAAGAGCCCGACAGCAGCCGGACGCGTTCGGCGTCGTGGTGGTCTGCGCGCGCCTGGGCCTCATCGACGTCGAGGTCGTTCCAGGAGTGGTAGCCCTCGAGACGTGCGAGGGCGTGCAGCTTTGCCTGCACCGCATCCCGCTGCGCATCGAGCCTCGCCAGCTCGGCGGCCGCCGTCGCGAGCTTGTCCTGTAGCCCGGCCAGCTCCTCGCGGAGCGCGGCGATCTTGCGTTCGTTGGCCCAGCCGAGGACCCAGCGGCGGGGATCGTCGACGCGGTGCCGGTCATCCTTCTCGTGGCGCTCGCCGGACCGCACCTGGCCCTCGCGGGTCACGGCGCGCCGCTGGCCGCGGAACTCCTCGAGGCTCGGCGCGCATCGGTAGTCGGCACGCTTCGTGAGCTCGTCGGTGAGGTACTGGTGGAACGGCCCGTCCTTGACCTCGATGCAGTCGGCGAGCCAAAGCCCCTCGTGCCCCGGCGTTTGCAACCGAACCCGTTGTCTGGCAACCCTTTCGTAGACAAGCTTGGCCCCGATCGGCTTGCCCCCGCGCGCCTGGAACGTGAGCCTTCGCCCGTTCACCCATCCGGCGACAGCGTCGTAGTGTTGTTGCGGCACCAGCAGCGAGAGGGCGAACCCGCGCAGCACCCGCTCCGCAGCGCCGCGCCACTGGGCGTGCTCGTCGGTCACGTCGAGCAGTTCGCCCGCATACGGCAGGTCGTCGGGCGTCAGCCCGAGGGCCGCACACAGTTCCGCGCGCACCTCGACCTGCTCGACGGGCAGGTTGCTGGTGCGCTGCTCCAAGCTCGCGAGCTCCTCGGAGATCAGGCCACACTGGCGTTGGAACTCCCTCTCCCGCCCGATCGCGTCGACGGTGTCAGCATCGAGTGCTCCCTTCTGAGCGGTGAGCCGCGACCGCTCCGCGGAGGCCACAGCGGTCAGGACCGTGAAGTCCTCGCCGCAGGCGACCGGAGCCAACCCGGCTTCGGCGATCGCGACGTCGAACCGGGTCCGGGCATGACGACGGCTCTGGGCCTGCGCACGGGCCTCCTCGGCGAGTCGTTCCAACTCGCCGATGCGGTCCCCGCCGGCTTTGGCGCGCTCCTCGATGAGAGCGTCGTGTTCGTGTTTGAGCTTCTGCTGGTGCGCTTTGGCGGCGTCCTGCTCTTTCAGCAGGCCCAAGCCCTCGGATTCCAGCGCGGCGATCTCGTCGCCGAACAGACCCGAGCGAAGCTCGGCGATGAACAGCCGGACGGCGGATCGCTCGTGCTCCAACGACTCACGCCCCGCGAGTGCGGCGTCGTACTTCGCCGCGGTCACCACGACGGGGTCGAGCACCTCCAGTTGCTCCCGCGCGCGCTTGACGGCGTCGTGTGCCTTGGTCAGGTCTTCGAAATGGGCGATGATGTCTCGCACCCGCTCGGTCGAGTCGCTGGGTTCGAGCATGTGGTCGCGCACGAAGTCGTTGAGGTTGCCGACCGACTTCATCGACACGGTCTGGTGGAACAGCTCGAGCGCCTGCTCGGATCGGATTCCGAGCAGGCGGCGCATCGAGGTTGCGTATTTGGGGAATTCGTCGAAGACCTCCGCCCCGGTCGCGCGCAGCCTCTTGCGAAGATCGCGTAGGTCGGTGCCGAAGTCGGCGAAATCCGTTGCGATCGAGAGCGCTTTGGTCGCGGTGACGAAGAAGCGGTAGGGCTGCCCGGTGCTTTCGCGCTGTTGGAAGACCTGGGCGAGGGTGATCGTCTCGTCGTAGCCGTGGTTGGTGAACACCCCGAGGACGACGGAGTAGGTCCGCTTGTTCTCGCGCAGGCCCTTGGCCCGCGACCGTCCGGTGGCCTCGTTGCGCTCGGACTTGTAGTGGCCCTCGACGTAGGACCGCAGGGTGCGTTCCTTGGCCTCAGCACCCGCGGCTTTGTTGTAGGCGGCCTTGTGGGACGGCATCAGCAAGGTTGTGAGCGCGTCGACGATCGTCGATTTGCCCGACCCGATATCCCCGGTGAGCAGCGCCGTCTCGGTGTCGGGAGTGAACCGCCACACCTGGGAGTCGAAGGTGCCCCAGTTGAATACTTCCGCGCACTGGAGCCGGTAGCCGGCCCTTCGGGTGTCACCGAGCCCGACCATCGAGAACAATCCGTCACTCATCGGCGGCCACCGTTCCGGCATACTCCCGCAGCTTCGCCGCGAAGTCCGACAACGTCTGGGCGTCGACGTAGGCCTTGAGGATGCGCCGCACCTCCCAATGGTCGTGCTGACCGCGAAGCTGCCGCAAGAACCCGAGTTCGCGCGCCTTGTTGATCGTGGCCTCGGCCTGGTCGACGATGCGCGCGTCGTTGCTGGACTCGGCCTGGAAAAGCCTCAGCATCTCCACGATCTGCTCGGTGGACAGGACCAGCCGGCCGTCGCCACCGGCCGTTTCGAACTCGACGAGCCGCTTGCGCAGCAACACCAGCAGCAGGCTGACGTTGTAGGTCAGTGCGCGCCGGCGGACCAGGCGCGGCAGCGCCTCATCGCCGTCTTCCTCGGGCCGGGACCGAAGGTAGGCATAGCCCTCGGCGTCGTCGACGACCACCTCGACGCCGATGGTGGCGAAATGGTCTCGGACACCGGCGCCCAGCCGTTCCAGCGTCAGCCAGGTGTCCTCGTCGGATTCGCGGTAAACGACACCGCCCATCAGCCGGATGATCGCGCGGGCGACCGCGTGGTCGCTACTCATCGCCGCCTCACTCTCACCTCCGCTTCACCGTCACTGTGGGCAGCCGCGCCCGCTTGGTGATATCCGGGTCGGCGGGGTCGGAGTACTCCAGCAACGTCTCAGCGGTGTCGTCCATGTCGACCGTCACGTCTTCGTCATCGAGGGCGAGGTAACCGACGATCTCCGCCGCGCCCTGCTCGATGGGGTGCGCGGCGATGATGTCCGACAACAGCGCCACCGAGCCCTCGGGCAGGACGCTGCGGACGATTTCGACCAGGCGCGCCTGGTCGACGAAGGTCTGACTGAACAGCAGGTCGGCGTCGACCTCTTCGGTGGCCGCCGCAATGTGGCTCTCGACCGCTACCGGCGCAGGCGTCTGGTAGAGCGGGCGCTCGAACGGCAGCGCCGTGTCGATGCCCGGCTGATCGACTTCCAGCCCGAAGGCCGGCGGGTTGTCCCGGAGCTCCAGGGCGACGCCCTCCACCGCGCGAACCAGGTCGAGAACGCGCCGGTTCTCCAGCCAGACCTGGTCGTCGAGGAAGCGGCGCAGTTGTTCGGATATCTGGCGGACTGTGCGCTGCGCGCGATCGGCCGCCTCGGACCAGTCGTGGTGGATGCCGCGAATGCGGTGATCGGTCTCGATCGTGTCGAGGGCCGAGACCTTGGCGAGCAACTCCGCGAGTTCGGTTTGGCGGGTCTCGGAGAGTAGGTAGTCGTAGAAGGCTCCGAAGCTGCGCCCCTGGTCCGAGCCGGTGATCTCGGAGCGGCTTCCGACCAGCTCGGCGAGCAGTTCGCCTTTGGAGCCATCCCATGCCGCGATCTTTTCTCGCGCGGCACGGTCGAGATGCCGAAAATTCTCTTCCACCTCGCGGAAGTCGGCGAGCAGTTCCCGCGCGGTCGCCGACAGCTGCTGGTAGCGGTCGCGGACCCCGGTCGCGTCCAGCAGGGTGACGACGCCGGCTTCGACGGCCGCGATCTCGGCGTCGAGCTCGTCACGGCGGCGACGCAGTTCGGCCAACCGGACCTGGGGTTCGACTTCGGTGCCGTGCACGATCTGTCGCAGTAGCTCGACGACGGTGTGCAGCCTGGACTCGGTCCCCACGAACGACCTGCCCTGCAGACTCGTCACCCACGCGTAGGCCTTCTCGAACGCCGGGGTGACCTCGTAGTGCACTTCGTCGTCGCCGGGCGGATAAAAACGCCGCAGATACGCGGTGTCGGTGGCCGCCCAGTCCTCCAAATAGGACCGCGCGTCCTTAGGAAAGCGTTCGGAGCCGTCCTCGCTGGACACTTCGGCGTTCAGCGCATGGAGGTGGTCGTCCAGCTGCGCCGCGACCACGCTTGCCGGGCACGCACCGCGGTTGCCCTCGACGAAAAACTCCCCGAGGAAGGCCAGGATCAACGTGGAGTTGCCGGCGCGCAGCAGCCGCCACGCGGGGTGCCGTTCCCGCAGCGCATCGATCGCCGGATAGTCCATCTCCGAAAGCGTAGAGAATCCCTCCGACAGATTCGGGGCGCGCTCGCCGGAAGTAGGCCACCTCTTCCGGTATTGCGGGAACTGGACTGGGCTTGATCACGGCGGGACTGGACGCGACGTGCGATCGCACGACGACACGATGTGGGAAAAAATTGAACTCAGTCGGTACGACGGTCTGCGCTTTATCAGGCTGAGTGCGCTCGGCGCTCCACCGCTGAAGGCTCAAATTTCGCAATGCCCTGATCAAACTCGGCTACGTGGTGCCACGACCATCCGTGACTCCACCCCGAGCGTGCCGGGGTGTGGGTAGTCTTTGGGGCCACCAGAACCAGGGGCCGAGCGTGCGGGCCAGCGGCATCACCAGGAGCAGTCGCACGATCACCATGTCGAAGATCAGTCCGATGCAGATGGTGGAGCCGGCTTGGCCGATGTTGACCACTTCGCTGGACAGCATCGCCAGCATGGTTCCTGCCAGCACGAGTGCGGCGGTGACCGCCACGTTGCCCGACCCGGCGATGGTGCGGATCAGCCCGGTCCGGATGCCCGCGGGGAGTTCTTCCCGGTATCGCGAGAGCAACAACAGGTTGTAGTCGCACCCGACGCCGACCAGCACGATGAACGCGATCGGCATTGTCAGCCAATGCAATTGGACGCCGAGCAAGGTCTCCCAGATGAAGGTGGCCAAACCCAGGGAGCCCAGGAAGGAAAGCACCACGGTGATGAGCACGATCACCGAACCTGCCAAGGTTCGGGAAATCGCCATCACGATCAGGAACACCAGTCCGAAGGTCGCGAGCATCATCGTCAGAATGTCGTTGGCGGAAAGAGCCTGTACGTCTCGGTAGTTCGAGGAGGCACCGGCCGTCAGCAGGCGGACCCCCGACAGCGAGGTGCCCTTGACGGCCTCGTGTGCGGCCGATTCGGCGCGCTGGACCTGGTCGATGCCTTGCGGGCTCATGGCCTCGCCCTCGTGGTAGATCAGGATCCGGGCGCCTTTGCCGTCGGAGGTCATCATGAACTTGAGGCCGACCCGAAAATCGTGAGTTGTGAACGCATCCGGTGGCATGAAGAAGAAGTCGTCGTTCTTGGCGTTGTCGAATGCGGTAGCCATGTCGACCATCGGGCCGACCATCGGCTCCAGCTGGGAAACTGCGGCGTGCAGCAGGCTTTGCGTCGTCAGCGTCAGTTGCTGCATGACGGCCATGTTCTTCACCGTCGCGTTGAGTTGCGCAATCATCTGTCCGGTGGCGGCGTCAACCGTGCCCAAGCCGTCGACCAGGGGGCCGAGTTGGGAGGTCGCTTCGTCGATGTTGTCGATCGACTCATTGAGCGAGCGCAGCGCCCAGCATGCTGGAATGTCGAAGCAGTGCGGCTCCCAATACAGATAGCTGCGTACCGGCCGGATGAAGTCATCGAACGTGGCCAGATTGTCGCGGGTCTTCTCCATCGCGGTTTTCAGACCGCGGGACGCCTCCAACGACATGTGCGTGCCCGCGGAGAGCTGGCCGGTGATCTCGGCCATCTTCCTGGTGGAGGCCATCACGTCACCCATCCGGGCGGCCATGGTGTCGACGTCTTTGACCCGGTCTTTGAGGAATCCGAGATTCTGGCCGATCTTGGTGCCCATGGAGCCCATCGCATAGGGCAGCGAGGCGTGTTCCAGCGGTCGGCCGTTGGGGCGGGTGATGCTTTGCACCATCGAGATGCCCGGTGTGCGAACGATGTTCTTGGCGATGCGGTCAAGACTGATCATGTCGGTGGTGTTGCGCATGTCGTGATCGGCCTTGACGTAGAGCGTGTCGATGGAAAGCTGGCTGGGCTGGAAATGCCGGTCGGCGGCGGCGTAGCCGCGGGAAGATTCGACACTTGCCGGTGCGTAATCCCGGTCGTTGTAGCTCACCGTGTAGGTGGCCAGGTTGGCGATGCACAGCGGGATCACCAGGGCGGCCACCGCGAGCATCGCACCGGGCCATTTGGCGATGACGGTCCCGAATTTGCGCCACAGCGGGCTGGTCCTGGCCGGTTCGGACAGCCAGGGGAGCTTGCTGCCCAAAGTCAGCAGCGCCGGGCCCAGGGTGAGCGCCGCGAAGACGGCGATCACCATCGCAACGAAACACGGTGGGCCCAAGGTGCGGAAGTAGTCGAGCGTGGTCAAACTCAAACACAGACACGCACCTGAGATGGCGATGCCGGATCCCAAGACGACGTGGGCCACGCTGTGTACCGAGGTGTAGTAGGCGGTTTCAGGGTCCTGCCCGGCGCGTCGGGCTTCCTGGAAACGGCCCAGATAAAAGATCCCGTAGTCGGTGGCGACACCGAGCACCAGGGACACGGCCATGTTCATGGCGAACGAGGAGATCCCGATGAGGTGATTTTCGACCAGGAGCGAGTCGACGCCACGCGCCGTCGCCAGCGTGATCAACACACCGAACAACGGGATGATCGCCCTGGTGAACGACCGGTAGGCGACGAGCAGCATGACGGTGATGACGACGATCGTCACGACGGTGAGCTTGACCATGCTCTCGTCGGCCGCGTTGAGGGTGTCCGAAGCCAGGGGCGCCGGCCCGCTGACGTATACCGTGAGGCCCTCGGGTTTGTCTTTGTCGAGTTTTTCCACGATGTCGCGGATGGCCTTGATCGACCTGTTCGCGTCAGCATCGCCCAAGTCCCCGACGGGTCGCACGGTCAGTGTTGCGGCCTGCGCGTCGGCGCTCTGCTGGCCCGACCGGGTCACCGGATCGCCCCATAGGTCCATCAAGGACTGCACGTGCTCGCTGTCGCCGCGCAGACGACGAACCAGCTCGTCGTAGTACCGGTGGTCCTGCTCGCCGAGCTTGCGACCCTGGGTTTCCAGGACCACCACGGCCATGCTCGTGTAGTCGGACTCCGCGAAATCGTGTCCCTGGGTGATCGCGGCCGCCGCGGACGGTGCATCGCGCGGGATCATCGCCTTGGCGTTGGCCGCGGTCGTTTTCTCCAAGGGGGGCACGAAAATGTTCAGTGCCGCCCCGGCGACCACCCAGAAGATCACCACCGGGATCGCCAGAACCCGCAGCAGCCGCGCGGGTGTCCGACGATTCTTTGACCCGTGCTTCCCCGCGGGTTGCGCCGGCACCGGAGCGGTGTGCTGCTCGCTCGGCGGCAGTGGCGGGAGCTGGACCGCAGTCATGCTGCCGTCACCGTGCATGCCACCGCCGCACCCGGATGGGTGACGACCTGCTCGTCGCGAACCTGGCCGTCGACCCGGATGCGGCATCCCAACGAGTCGCCGTCGACCTGCGCCACCAGGCTCAGCGACGCCGCCGACGACATCGTGGCCTCGGACACCGACCACGGCAAAGACGTCAGGTCGACCTCGATCGGTTGGCTGTTGAGGTCGGCGTAGGACACTTTCCCGTCAGCTCCGAGCTCGCCGAAAACCTCGTAGGTGACCCGCTTGGGGTTGGTCTGAACGACCGTGGCGGGGATCGCCCGTTTTTGCGGCGGATGACTGATCGCGTGCGAGTTCTCCCGGATCCGAATCACCCCGAAACCCACCATCACGATGACGACCAGCGCGACCGCAGGCATCCACGCGCCGGCGAAGATGCGCCCGGCCCGGCCCCGGGATCGTTCGTGCCGGTTCATATCCGAGACCGAATCTCGACGACGGACGACTCAACGACCAGCGGGCCCAACCTTTCATCGGCCGCCAGCTGGACGAGCCCCATGCGCACGCTGGCTCGGCTGCTCATCACGAACTCCTCCGAAACTCGACTCCGAAACTCGACGCAATACCTTTGTTACTCGCAGTAACATACCAGGTTGTTACCAACAGTAACAACAGCTGGTTAGGCTGTTGCTCCATGGAGGCGAACTCGACGCTGGGCTCGAGGCCACGTCAACCCTGGGTACTGCGCCACACCGACCTGTTGGACACCGCCGAACGGTTGTTCTTCGAGCGTGGGTTCGCCGCGGTGTCGCTCGGCGACATCGCGCAGGCCGCAGGGGTGACCAAGCCCATTGCCTACCGCCACTTCACAACCAAAGAGGGCGCATACCTGGCCTGCGCCCGACGGGCGCAGGCCGACTTCGTGCAGGCCCTGAAACTGCGGGTGGACCCCTCGCTGGCCGTGCGCGAGCAATTCGCGGCCGCAGCCGACCTCTTCTTCGGGCTTCTGGAAACCCACCCGGAGCGCTGGGAGCTCATTTACGGCAGCGCCGCCGTGCTGCCCGCCCAGTCGCGCGAAGAACTCGCCGCCCTGCGGTCGGACAACATCGAAACCACCTACGCGCTGATCACCAAGGATCAGCGCGGCATACCCACGCTGTTCGCCGAAGGGCTCGCACACGCAATGTCCGGGGCAGCTGAACGCCTCGGACACTGGTGGCGGACGCGACCCGACCTAGGCCGCGCGCACATGATCGACATCTACGTCGAAATCTTCTACGCCGCGGTGGCCCGCTAC
The DNA here is from genome assembly GCF_045809005.2 of Mycobacterium cajalii. NCBI lineage: Bacteria > Bacillati > Actinomycetota > Actinomycetes > Mycobacteriales > Mycobacteriaceae > Mycobacterium > Mycobacterium cajalii. The sequence continues at coordinate 1,433,364 of NZ_CM141436.1, read as the reverse complement.
ATCGATCCTCCATCGACCGACACGAAATGACGTGCGTCGTGCTCACGGCGGTGCCTCAGTTTTCCACGCGCTCGAACCCTGGCCGGCCTGGCCGGCCGTGAGCCGCGGTGGCCTCGAGGCTGTAAATCTGCAGGCCCCTACTCGCACTTCGTCTGCAGAATTACAGGCTCGCCGGGACGGGAGCGCACGCAGCCCCGCGGGCCGGACCTGTCCCCGCTCAACTCGCTACCGAGCCCGATGTTCCCAAAAGTGTCCCAACGGGCATGAAAATGGCTCCCGGAGAAGTCTCCGGGAGCCATTTCACCTGGTAGCGGGGACAGGATTCGAACCTGCGACCTCTGGGTTATGAGCTACGGGCCAGGGGTTCTCGGGCGTCCGGCTGGTCTCATTTGTGCAGGTCAGCGTAGGCCGGGCGTCCGGGTGGTTGCGCCGTGTTGGGCTGATTTGAGGTGGTTTCGCAGAGTTTTGTTCCCAAATTTGTTCCCAACCTCATCGTCCACCAACCACCTGCAGTACGACTGGGGCCACTTTCGTCTAGCTGGCTTTACTAGAATTTGTCTAGCCAGTTAGACTATCGTGGTGGTCAAAGAGGAACCAACCAGAACGGTCACCAAGCGGCTCCGGAAAGCGGGGTTCAGCCCGACCGACGCGGCTGGCAGCCACACCAAATGGATTCACCAGCTGGGGCCCTCGGTTTCGATCCCGGACGGGCACCGCACGATATCGCCGGGCGTTGTCCGCCAAGTCAACAACGCGATCGCAGAGGCCGAACGACTGGCCAAAGAAGGGAACGAGGCGGAAGAGGGGAAATGAAGCGCGAATACAAGATTGAGATCGAACGCGACGGCCGCTGGTGGATGGTTCATGTTCCCGAGCTGGATGGCTTAACCCAGGCACGACGCCTATCCGAAGCCGAATTGATGGGCCGTGAGTGGATCGCGGTAACCACCGGAACACCTTTGGACGACGTCTCCGTGCACATCACCAGCATCAACGTGCCTGGATTGGGCAACGTTCAAGAAGCTGCACTGGACCTCATCGATATGCGCGAGCGCGCCGCTAGCGCAACCAGAAAGGCCCAGGATCTAACCGAAGCATTGGTGAACGAGCTTGTCAACGCAGGGATTCCTGTGCGTGACGCCGGCGAACTGCTCGATGTCTCACCACAGAGAATCAGCCAACTATCCGACAGGGTAGCGCCAGCCACCGCGAGGCTGAATTTGTTCGATAATTCGGCCCGGTTTGACGACAGACCAGGGCGCCATCTTGAGTCGTCATTTGCCTTCCTGGACCGTCGCGCTGGCGCATTCTGGGATCGGGTACGAGATCACCTTGAGCTCTGCTACGCAGCTTTTCCTGAGGAGCACAAGGCAGGCTTGGTCAGCCGCCTGAGGAAGGACGACGAGAGGCAACACCTTCCCGCATGGTGGGAGCTGTACGTATTCACTCTCTTCGACCGCCTCGGATACAACATTGAGGTTCACCCAGGACTGCCCGGCAGTAACAACAAACCGGATTTCCTTGTCACCAAAGGTTCGTCAAGCATGTACGTCGAAGCGGCGGTGGTGTTCAACGGCGACCTCGACCCGGATGCCTGGAACTGGGTATGTGACTGCGTTAACGACGCCAAGAACCCCGACTTCATGGTCGACCTCGAGATACCTACGCAAGGCAAGCAGCGCCCCCCGGCGCGGAACATCATCGCTCCACTCGAGAAGTGGCTCGCAAGCCTAGATGCTGACCGCGTCATAGCTGAACAAGCCGCAGGGCACCCATTGCCCCATACTCAACTAGCTGCCGGTGACTGGGTCCTCGACTACACCGCCGTGCCCGTGCGACCTGACCGCCGCGGCACTCCTCGACGATTGATCGCGATTTATCCAACAAAACCAGCTCAATTCAGCAAGGACGTTGAGCAACTACAGAAGACGCTGAACAAGAAGGGCGGCAAATACAACACACCCGATAAGCCGCTCTTCGTTGCGCTCACAACCTGGAACGTCCTTGATGAATACGAGTTGAGGGAGGCGCTTTTCGGGTCAATAAAGCTCGCGGCGCCTCGGGATCGCCTAGACGCGCCTCACTTCATTCACACACCCGACGGATATTGGCGTTCCGGGGCAGATCCTCGCGGGAGCCGGATATCGGCTGTACTGTTCGGCGACGCAATGCGGGCATGGTTGGTGGCATCCAAACTGCCCGAACTATGGATCAACCCATGGGCAGTTAACCCTATGCCTTCGTTGCCGCCTTTCGCCACAGTAGCGGTCGGCGACGACGGCAAGCTGGCTCGCACTGATGCGTCCGCGACAGCCGCCAGTCTATTTGGCTTGCAGCCGAACTGGCCTAACTCTGATTGATCCGAGCGCTCCTCGCCCCACCGAAGGAACTGGCCGAAGTCGGCATTGTGCTACCTGACGGCCGGAGCAGCAGTGACCCGGGGCGGCTCAGGTTGGGCCTGCGTCTCCGTTCGCCGCGGCTTCGAGGGTTGCTGCGACCGCCTCGAACTCCGAGAGTGCAGCGGTGAGATCTTCGACGATCTCTCTGGCGATGACCTCGGGCGCTGGGAGGTGATCGGCGTCGTCGAGCGACTCATCACGCAGCCAGGTGATGTCGAGGTTGACCTTGTCGCGCGCAATGAGTTCCTCGTAGGTGAACGATTTCCATCTCTCCGACTCGACACGTTCGTCGCGAGGCTTTCCGCTGAGAAACAAGTCGACGAAATCGTCGAGGTGGTGGCGGCGCAACGGGTTCTGCTTGAGAGTGAAGTGCTGATTGGTGCGCAGGTCGTAGACCCAGAGCTTCGTAGTCCACGGCTGCTCGGATGCCGGCTTCTTGTCGAAAAAGAGCACGTTGGCCTTTACACCTTGAGCGTAGAAAATGCCGGTGGGCAAGCGAAGGATCGTATGTAGGTCGAAGTCGGCCAACAGCTTTCGTCGCAACTTCTCGCCAGCACCGCCCTCGAAAAGGACGTTATCTGGAAGGACGACGGCGGCGCGGCCGTTGATGTCGAGAATGGTCATGATGTGCTGCAGGAAATTGAGCTGCTTGTTGCTGGTCGTGACGACGAAGTCCTGCCGTTCGATCTCGATGTCCTCGCGAACCTCCCGACCGTCGGCGCCGACGGTCGTCAACGACGACTTGCGGCCGAACGGCGGGTTGGTCAGCACCACCGACCAGCGTCGGCCCGGGTCAGAGATGAGTGCGTCGCGAACCTCGATCAGTGAGTCGCCGTCGGCGGTTCCGATGCCGTGGAGCAGCAGGTTCATCGCAGCCAGTCGCGCTGTTCCGTCGACGAGTTCGTATCCGGTGACGAAATCATCGCGCAGGTGTTTGCGCTTCGTCGGGGTGAGGTTCTCGGCCCCTTGCACGGCGTGTTCATGGGCGACGAGGAGGAAGCCACCAGTACCACAGGCCGTTATGCGCTCTCTCTGGGCGTGTCTCACGCACCAAGGTGTCCCCGGCGAATACGGTGGGCCAGATTGGTCAGCGGGGAGGCAACAAGTTGCAGCTGTACTTCGCGGATTGGACCGCCGTTGAGCAAAGCGACTATCAGATCGATGTTGACCCGGCCGACCGGCGGCTAGCCAGCGGCACTCCCGTGCTCGTCGACGACGCGATGCGGCCGATGGAACCGTGGTGCACGTTCCTGCGGCTCTATTGCCAGAATCTTCGGAAGAACTCCGTTCTCGCGTACGCCCGGGACGCGTTGGAGTTCGGACAGTTCGTGGAATCGAGAGGCGTTGGAGTGCTTGATGTCTGCGAGAGTGATCTCGTCGCCTTCCGCAAACACCGTCTCGGTGAGGGCGTGTCGGCGAGATCCTGGTCGAGGCACCTTGTGGTCGTTCGAGCCTTGTTCACCTACCTGTACGAGACTGGACAGCGCGACAGCCTGCCGTGGATTCAGGTCGGGAGTAGGTCGGTCGTCACTCCCAGGACACCGCGCACGGAGATGGACGTTCGAGCACTGTCGCATGCGCAATGGCTTGCGCTGCGCAACATTGGTTTTGGCGGAGAGCTGCCTTCGGGAGAGCTAGACCGCTCCTATCGTGGTCAATCGACCGTCCGGAACGTGTGCGCGGTCGACCTTGCCATAACCACCGGGATGCGCCTCACCGAGTGGTCGACGCTGCTGGACGCTGAGATCCCGTCTTCGGATGGCGGCGCCTCGGTTGTGCTGGAGGCGTGTGCGAAGAACGCGCGTCGCCGGCGGGTGTATATCCCGTCCTCGACCGTGAAGACCGTTGAACTTTACCGCAGCACAGAACGTAAGGCCCTTGTCCGCAAGGCCCAGAACGCTCTGCGGCGGAAGCTGCCGACGCTGGCGGTAGCCACCAACATCGACCTGGGCGCGGGACAGCTCACATACCGTCACCAAGGGCTCGAGAAGCGCGAGGAGTTCGCTGCGATCCCTCCCGACGTGCGCCGTCTCCTGGTCAGACCCTGATTTTTCAGCCGGCTTGTGATGATCTTGTTTTCGGTGATCGGGTCGGTGACGGCTGCGCTGTTGGGACGCGCTGACGGGGTTGGAAGCTGTTGGGCGATGGCGTAACTGGGTGCGCACACGGCTGCGGCGGCGGGGTAACCGGTTTCGGGCGTGGCCGATCGCGGTGTGAGGTTCGGGATGTGTTGCGAGGGTGTGCTTTTAGGTGCGGGTGGCGGTCAACCGAAGGCTGGTAGTGCCCGGATGCGGTGCAGCGCCGCGATGAACGCCTGCAGGTGCGGGTAGGCGGCGCCGAAGCGCAGATGCAGGCGCCGGCCGTGGCGCACCAGCCGGGCGGCGACGTTGAAAAACGCCAGGCGTAGTCGTTTGCCGCGCGCTCGACGTACCGTGCGGGGTAGCGCCAGGGTGCGCAACCACAGCGCGATGTTGTGGGCGAGCGCGGCAGCGTGCCAGTACAGCCAGTTACCGAAGAACGATTGCACCGGGGCGTGGATCATCCCGAAGTCGTTCTTGAGCGCCCGGATGGTGTCCTCGGGGATACCACCGCGCAGCCGGTGATGCGCCTCGACCTCGGCTGCGCTGAGCCGCTCGGCAGAAACGTTGGTGATGATCGCGTGCAACCGCCAGCCATCCAGGTCATCGAAGGCCAACTGGTCACCGCACCCTTTGGGTTGACGGCGCACGATCAACCGCACGCTGCGCCCGAGCAACGTAGTGGTGGTCTGGGCGATCTGGCTGCCTTTGTCGGTCTCATGCCCCAACGCCGCAACCCATGCCGTGCCCGGATCGGTTGCCAGGGCGTGAATTACGGCCGCGACCGGCTTGTACTGTTTGACCGTGACCGAGTAGTCCGCGTCGTGGCGTTCGGCCGCCTCGATCACCTGCTGCTGATAGCCCGCCGAGTCGACCCGCAGCCACAACCGGTACTTACCGCGGCAACCGGCCGGGATCGCACTGACACACTCATCGATGAAGCTACCCATCGCCCGACCGTCGTTGGCCGCCCCGCCCCGGGCCCGCAGTGCGAGCACATCCCCGGTCTCCCCGCACACCCCCACCAGCGGGGACAGGGCGGTTTGTCCGGTACGCGAAAACGCGCTGCCTTCTTTGCCCGGCCCGTAGGTGGCCACCCGGGTGGCGTCGGGGTCGATGGTGAGCCGATCGCCCTCAGGGGCGGCGCCGGCCGCCCAGGCTCGACGCAGCATCACCCGGTTGACCGCGGCGGCCTTGACCACCCGACCCAAATCCGCACCCGCCAAAAACCGCCACAACGTAGGTACCGACGGCAACGCGTTGGTCCCGCGCAGCACCGTGGTTGCCGGGTCGGCCAGTAACGCCCGATCACTCAAGAAGTCCCCACCGGCCAGCAGTGTCTCGGTCAGCGCCCGGTAGCACTGCCCACCGGTGTAGCCACCCGGCCCGATCGGGCGCAGCCCACGCCGATCGGCCTCGGCGACCACGTTGAGCCGGTCCAGCAGCGGACCCCATAACGCGACCCCCGCCACCGGCGTCAGATCGTCCTCCGACGCGGCAACCACCGGGTGCGGCACGGCGCGCTGCGGACTCGCCAGCACCACATCATCGACATCGAACAACAAACCGGTAGCATTCACCTCGCGGGTGCCCTTCTGCTCGGGACAGCATGACTGTTGACACCATGATTTTCCCTTGCACGAAGGGCACTTTCGCATCACGACACGGCGATCACCCCACACCAGGCTGAAAAATCAGGGTCAGAGTCGACGAGGCTGGCTGCATCGAGCCTTTGTCGCTGTTTGTGGGCAAGGGTGGCCGCCCGCCCTCGCAGCGGCGCTGGCATCAATACTTCGAAGAGGCCAACGACCGCCTCGTCGCGTTCACGAACGCGACGCTCACGATGCCTCCCGCGGTCACCCCCCATGACCTGAGACATACGTTCGCTGTGGTCATGCTTCGCAGCCTGCAGCGGCGCGCGATGCAGTTCGAACAGTCCCGTCGCAGAACAGGAGTCGGCACCATCAGCGAACACATCATCCACAATCCGCTCTTGACGCTGCAGCGCTTACTCGGACACGCCAGCCCGTCCACGACGATGGTTTACCTCAGGCATGTCGATGAGTCAGATGAGCTGATACAACGGGCATTTGAATCATGGAGTGACAATACCCGCGACTACGCCATTTACATTCTGGACGAACTTGAGGCACAGTCGTCGTGACGCCCGCTGACCGTGAGCCGCGGATCATCCTCTTCCCGCCTGGCGGGCCGATGAAGTCCGCCCGCATCAGCCCGGGTAACTATGTCGCCACTCGACTCGTCGCCGAGCTTGCCGACGCCTGGAAAGAGAGTGCCGAGAACCTAGACCTCACACCCGGCACGGTCTCTCGCCAAGCCGGGGTCATCAGGCGGGTCGGCGAATTCTTCACCGACTGCGCCGACCGGTTTCTCACCCTGTCTGGAGAAGGCGCAGAGGTGGCACGGCGACTCCACGACTGGGAATCGACGATGGTCCTGCGTCATCCGCCGCCCAGCGTGCACGCGAAAGACCTCGGCATGGAGTTGCGCAACCACGTCGCCCGATATCTCCAATCACATGGGCCATTCGACGGTGTGCTCGCGGAGTGGGCCAGCGGATGGGTCTTGGACGGCAGCTCACAGGAAAACCTGCCGCTCGACGAGTTCAGCAACGACGAACGCCTCCAGCTTGAGCAGACATGCCGAACGATCGTGCGAGACACCGAAGAGCGCCTCGCCCGCGGCAATGCTTTGCTGAAGGCTGGAAGGGATCCACGCCGCCACGGTTGGAACCGGTTGGAGAACCTCGTGTGGGCTATTCGGAACCTGTCCTACGACGAATCGTTCCATGTTCATCTGGCCGGGCCGCGACGAGCGCTGAATGGATGCGACGTCGACCAAGAGTCCGGAGTCAACCGTGATGCCCGTTTGAAGGCCCGCCCGCTGATCACGGCAGTAGGCGCATACCTTGCGCCAGAGGACGAGTATCTTCTCGCGGTTAGAGTGCTGCTCCACCTGCAAACGGGTTGGGCGCCTGAGGAGAGCGGGCGGTTGCTGCGCAGTGACATCGAATTCGGCGAGTCGTCTGTCCGTGTCCGCGCGACCAAGCTACGGGCTCAACGAATCCGTTGGCATACGCTGTCCTCGACGCCACAGGCGCCGTGGGGGTGGAAGGCCGGCGACCTTATTCGGCGCGCCGCAGACGCGATGCAGCACGCCCATGCGCTCAGTCCCGACGAGCCGCTCTTCTGGGTGACAGGGATTCGCTCAGCACGAGACCGGCGCGATGGTGAGTACCCCCAATACATCATTCGTGCAAGACATTTCGGATGCACCAACACACTCAGTAAGCTGATCGGGCGTTACGGACTGTCAATCAGCGAACCGCACGACATGCGCCGGCTCCGCAAGACGGTAAAGAGCGCGCGGGCCGCGTTGCTGGGTACTCTCAGCGGTGCCGCCGGTGACGACCACTCCGTTGAAGTCTTCCGGGGTCACTACGCCCAGACCACCACGGTCCACACCATTGCGGCGCAGACGGTCTTGCGGGCCCAGTGCAAAGTGCTCGAACGCGCATCAAGCGGACCGACGTTTATCGACGCGACGGCCGCCGACCTCGCCGCCGGCCGAAGTGACTCCGATGTGACTGCCCTCGCCACGTCGGTGGCCGAAGAATCCCCTACCGAGCAGCAGCTGACACTTTCGGCATGCCGAGACCCCTATGATCCGCCGGTCGGCCAGACAGGCTCGTTGTGCCACGCATCACCGTCGCTGTGTTTGCAGTGCCGAAACGCGGTCATCTTCCGCGACCACCTGCCACGTCTCCTCGTGTACCGCGACGTGCTAGATGACATCGAAAAGACCATGCCGCCAATACAGTTCAGTGAGGTATACGGCCAGCAACGCGTCAATATCGATGCCGTCCTCACCGAATTCACCACAGACCACATCGAAGCCGCGCGCCAGCAAACCGCGCACCTTCATCGACCGCTCGGGCAAAGGGCTGAACAGTGACCCGCCAACTGACATCACCGATTGCGGCGGCGTGGGACCCACCCTTCGCCCCGGACGAACCCGTCCTGCCCGCAGCGCGTCGTGTCGCGCCCGGTCCCGAACCGCGGTTTGGCGACATGCCCCGATGGGATCTGGCCGCGGCCGGAATCGCCCCCAACCTGAGCCCATCTCGTGCACATCTGCGCTTCGACGACCTCCCTGATGACTGGGTGCCGATCGCCAAGACGCTGGCAATGGCGATGCTGCAACCAACCCACAGCGTCGTTCGCGAAGCGCACGTCTACCGGTCCAACCGACCGTACAAGACCAAGTCGATCCAGCACGCCCTCGCCGAGATCCGATATCTCGCCACATGGGCCGAAACCCGCGGCTACACGGGCGACCTGTCGCGATGGACCGATGACCACAGTGAGGCCTATCTCGCATCGGTTCGCGCCACCCGCGCAGCCACCGCCGAGCATTCCGCGAACGATCTCCTGCGCCACCTGGTGGCGTTCGGGCCGCTGATGCACAACGGCGGCCTGCGGGTACCGGTGGGGCGTTCCAAAACTGGCAGCTCGGGCGAGATCAAGACACCGGTCATCCCTCCAGACACATTCTGGCCACTGATTCGCGCCTGCTGGACCTATATCGACGTATTCGCCCCTGACGTTCTTGCCGCCCGCGACGAGATCGACACACTGGATGCCAGCCCACCTCCCGCAAAATGGCCGGCGGCACAAACCATCGACCGCGCAATCGACTCCTGGCTCACATCACCCGACGGTTTCATTCCGCTGCACATCTACACGCTTGGACGCGGAAAAGCCGGCGAGATCAACTGGGACGGCCTGGCGCTATGCACCACGCCGCGGATCCGGGCAGTCAACTTCTACAACGGCAGCGGAGCAGCCCGACGGCAACGAGTCCGCGACGCGATCGCCGCCGGCTTGCCCACCAAGTTCGGCTACTCCGCCGTTCCACCCACGGTCGTCGACCGACCCGACGGGACACGCGGACCATGGATCAGCGGATTCGACCGCGTCATCGTAAGCAAAGAACTCACCCAAATGCGCAACGCTGCTTATATTTTCGTCGCAATCATGACGATGATGCGGGACAGCGAAGTCCAAGGACTCGCCGCCGGAGCGATCGGCACGCACTATGGCGCCCCCGCGATCACCAGCAACCTCCATAAAGGCCAGACGGGTGCGGGTACACCACAGCGCTGGTGGGTAAGCCCGCCGGTCGTTCGCGCCCTCGAAGTCGCAGAACGCATTACCCGTGACCCAGGCAGGCTGTTCGGCAGTGTCCGCACCGGCGTCAACCGTGACCTCGCCGGGTTCGACCAGCACGAACAGATTCGGTCGTTCATCAACTGGGTCAATGACCACTCACCCCGTAACGGGCTGGAGCCGATCCTCGCAACAGCGTTGGCGCCGCATATGTTTCGCCGAACCATGGCCGTCCTCACCGCCAACGAACCCGACGGAGAGATCGCCCTCGGAATCACCCTCAAGCACAACGCCACGCGGGCACTGGCCAACGCGACCACCAGCGGTTATGGGGCACCGACACCAGAGTGGGCCAAAGAGTTCGAACACCACGCCAAGGAGGCCGCTGCCGGAGAGCTCGTCGCCGACTGGGCACGGCACGCCAACGGTGACCGAGAAGTGCGCGGCCCTGGCGCCGCCACATTCGTCAACAGCCTCTCCAACGTCACCGACCGTGCCGAGACCACGACCGCCATAGGCAATGAACGCATGCTCCGAAACCTGCTACGTGATGAATTCACCACCATCCGGCTGGGCACCCTCAACCACTGCCTCGGCGACCCCAGCAAGTCGCTCTGCCTCGAAGGAGCATCCGCTGCGGTCAAGGCTGGCGGTCCTATCCCGAGCATGTGTCAGCCCTCCACCTGCCGAAATTCGGTCATCACCGACAAGCACCTCCCCGTCTGGCAACACGAGGAAACCGATCTCGTCGAGAAACTCAAGGACAAGAACATGGCTGACGTCCACCGCCAGCGACTCGAAACCCAACTCGCCGACGTCCGTCGCATCACTCAGCAAGAGCCCAAATGACCTCGGTCAGCCCAGCAACGGAGAAGAAGTTGCGCGACGCAATGCAGCGACTACTCGCAGGCCAGTCCAAACGGACCGACGGACGGCTAACCAAGGCCAATCTGCACGTCGAGGCTGGTATCAGCCGCGCCACGATGAACCGCGCCGACGCGATCATCGCTGAGTGGAACATCGCCGTCGGCACACAGGCCGCACCCCGCGACGCCCAGATCGTCGAACTGCAGGAGACCATGTCCGAACAGAAGCGGACGATCGCCGCGCTGCGTCAGCGCAACACCGACCTCGAACGCAAGAATCAGGCCGCAGTCACACTGATTGCCGAACTCCACGTACAGCTGCGCGCAGCTCAGGGTGCAGAGCCCCGCGGCACGGTCACACCGCTGCTGGATCGTCAACCGCGGCGACGATGGTGACCGCGAGCTGGCTTCCCGACCTCGGCATAGTGGGTTGAACCCGCAAATACCCGGTCTAAATCGGTTCATCCCGCTAAGATCGGCCAGTCGGCACGCAGGGGGTCGATAGTCAGGAGGTTGCCTGTGGCTGAGCCGTGGCTGTCAGCTGACGACATCGCCACCCACCTCGGCGTCACCAAGGACACGATCTACAGCTGGATCGCCGAGAAGGCCATGCCCGCTCACAAGGTGGGGCGCCTGTGGAAGTTCCAGGCGGCTGAGGTCGACGATTGGGTTCGTCGTAACGGGGCGACGGCCGCGGAGGACTGAACATGCACATCATCGACAACGTCAACGACCTCCTCGGCGATGATCTCAAGGCTGAGGTGCAGGCTGGGTCGAAGCTGCGTATCGCTGCATCGACGTTTTCCATCTTCGCGTTTGAGGCGCTGCGCAAGGAGTTGGAGCGCGTCGAAGAGCTCGAGTTCGTCTTCACCTCGCCGTCGTTTGTCGCCGCGGCGGCTACTGATCAGCTGCCCAAGGAACGCCGACAGTTTTTCATTCCGCCGGGGTCCAACGGGGAGTCGTCGCTTTACGGTTCGCAGTTCGAGATCCGTCTGCGCAACAAGCTGACGCAGCGGGCCATCGCGCGTGAATGCGCGGAATGGGTGCGCCGAAAGGTTCGCTTCCGGTCGAACCGGACCGGTGCCCCGATGCAGCAGTTCGTCGTTGTGGATGACAAGGTCGCCTACCAGCCGATCCAAGGCTTCACCTCCGCCGACCTTGGCTATGAGCGTGGGAACGCCGTGTCGAACGTCGTGACCAAGCTCGACGATGCTCCCATGGCACGGCAGTACGCCGCCCTGTTCGATCAGATCTGGAACAACCCCACGCAGCTCGAAGATGTGACCCAAGCGGTGTACGACCACATCGCGAGCGTGTACGCCGAAAACTCACCGGCGCGAATCTACTTCCTGATCCTGTACAACCTGTTCTCGGAGTTCCTCGACGACATCAGCGAGGACGTCCTGCCGAATGATCGCACCGGCTACCAGGAAACGCAGGTCTGGCAGAGCCTGTACAACTTCCAGCGGGACGCGGCGACGGGAATCATCAATAAGCTGGAGACCTACAACGGCTGCATCCTCGCTGACAGCGTGGGGCTCGGGAAGACCTTCACCGCGTTGGCAGTGATCAAGTACTACGAGCTGCGCAACAAGTCCGTCCTGGTGCTTGCACCGAAGAAGCTTGCGGAGAACTGGACCAACTACAACGCCAACCTGACGACGAACATCTTCGCTCAAGACCGGTTCAACTACGACGTCCTCGCCCACACCGATCTTTCCCGCACCAAGGGTGAATCGTTGGGGCTGCGGCTCGACCGAATCAATTGGGGCAACTACGACCTCGTCGTTATCGACGAGTCCCACAACTTCCGGAACGCGGACTACGCAGAAGAGAAAGAGTCGCGCTACCAACGGCTGATGCGTCAAGTCATCCGCGAGGGTGTGAAGACCAAGGTGCTCATGCTGTCGGCCACACCGGTCAACAACCGCTTCAACGACCTGAAGAACCAACTCCAACTTGCCTACGAAGGAGAGTCGGAGAACCTCAGCCAACACTTGAACATCTCGACCACGGTCGAGAAAGTGTTCAGCGACGCGCAGCGCGTCTTCAACGAGTGGTCCAAGCTCGACCCCGAGGCGCGCACCACCGACCGTATCCTGCAGATGCTCGACTTCGACTTCTTCGAACTGCTCGACTCGGTCACCATCGCACGGTCCCGCAAACACATTCAGGCGTTCTACGACACCACCGAAATCGGTACCTTCCCACAACGGCTCCCGCCGCGGTCCATTCGTGAGCCGCTCTCCGACCTCCCCGATGTGCCCGCATTCAACGAAATCTTCGGACAACTTCAAGCGCTCACCCTGGCCGTCTACACGCCGCTGTCCTACGTATTCCCAAGCCGAATCGGCAAGTACGAAGACCTCTACAACGTCAAGGGCGGCACGGCGCGCTCCAACATCGGGCAACTCGGCCGTGAGCAGGGCTTGAAAAAGCTCATGACGGTCAACCTGCTCAAACGTTTGGAGAGTTCGGTCGAGGCGTTCCGGCTCACCCTCGCCAAAATTGAAGGCGCGGTCGACAACACTCTTATCCGAATCAAGTCACGAACAGGATCCTTGAACGATCTGAGCGTCGATTTCTCCGGCCTGGACCTCGATGTCGACGACGAGGATGACGCCAACGTCGAAGCGCTCTCGTTTGGCGAGAAGATCAAGATCGACCTCGATGACATCGACGTAGAATCCTGGCAGCGTGATCTGTGGAACGACCGTGAGACCCTCCGCGAGCTACTCGACGAGATGCGCAGGGTCACACCAGATCACGACCTCAAGCTGCAGGCGCTCAAACGACTCATCGAGGACAAGGCCGCCAACCCCCTCAACCCACTGAACCGCAAGGCACTGATCTTCTCGGCGTTCGCCGACACTGCCGAGTACCTCTACAAACAGCTCGCGCCCACATTGAGCAACTCCGGGCTACACACCGCCCTCGTCACCGGCGGTGCCCACGCCGCGAAAACAACGCTGGGGACCGGCTACGACTTCCAGCAGGTCCTGACGCTGTTCTCGCCAAGGTCCAAGCAACGCCACCTCACCATGCCTAAGCCTGAATCCGTGGATCAGTGATTTCGTGGTGTCGTGGGGTTGATTTTTGCACGGTTGGGGCGGTTCGGGGTGTTGTGGGTATGAGTGATCCGCTGGCCTGCACCAGCTTTTCCTTGTTGCGGGGTTCCTCGGGTCGGGCCTGGGAGGGCAGATGGGCAGGGGATGTGATAGTTATCCTGCTCGTGGGATCGCGGGCCTATAGCCGATGGTGTTGTTCCACAGCGTTTTCCATCCGTTTTGCCACGGCCAGTGCGCGGGCAGGTGCAGCATCGGTTTGCGGGCCGGGGCGGCGAAGCGGGCCGGGATGTTGACCAGGTCGCGGCGCAGGGTGGCGCCGCGGGCCACGGCGTGATGGCCACCAGCGAGGGTGCCTGCGGCGCGCAGCAGGTTATGGGCGATCACCGCGGCCGCCAGCCAGGCGCAGTTGGCGGCGAACAGCCCGGAAGGGATGTGAGCCAGCGGGCCGTCGATCACATCGGCGAAGGTGGTTTCGATGACGGCGTGGCCCCGGTGGGTGATATCGGCCTCGGTAACCGGCAGTTCGGAGTTGGTGACAAACGGGTGATGGCGCCACACCGGAAACAACGCATCGGGGTAGCGGGCGTCTTTGACCCGGCGCACCACCAGCCGCACCGTCAGCGTGCGGCCAGAGCCCAACCGCACGGTGTAGGGCGTTTCGGCGACTTGGGCATCCGAGATCAGCGTCCCCGTGTCGGGGTCGGTCACCGCGCCGGGGTAGTGCACCGGGGTGTAGGCGGCTTCGTCGATGGCTGCGATCGCAGCGTTGATGCGTTTGTTGCGGCTGATCGACAAGGAGAATTCGGCACCTTGGGCCACGCACGTGGTGATCACCTTCTTGGTGCCAAACGCCGAGTCGCCGCGCACCATGATCGCCCCAGCGGCCCCGCAGGCGCGGGCGGTGCCGATGGCCACCGTGATCTGGGAGGCGGCCGCGCGCCCGGAGGCGGCCTTGCCGCTGCGCAGCCTGGCCTCGGCGATCACCGGTGCGGCCTGCGCGGTGGAGATGGTAGTGATCTGCGGTGAGAGGCCTTTGCGCAGCAGCGCGCGGCTGGCGATCTTGGCGTGCCCGAAGCTGGCGCCCTGCTTGGCTTTCCCGTAGACCGGGCGCAGCAGCGAGTCGATGTCGACAAAAGCGCGTTGCTCGATGCCGGGTAACAGCGGTACCCGCGCCGCGAGCGCCACCAGATGGGCTCGACCTACCGCAGCGAGTTGGTTGGCGTGCCCGAAAGTGAACTCGCGCAGAAAGATCCCCAACGTGGAGGGCGCATACACCTCGTCGAACACCCGCGGGGTGCCGCCCGCGCGCAGCACGCCGGCATCGTCGATGCTGTCCGCGCCGCACATCATGCCCGCGATGATCGAGGTCAGCTTGCCGGCCGGATTCACCGCCCCCGACGCCACCCGAGTCGACGGCAGCTGCACGTGTTCGCCGATCAACTCCGAAAGACCGGCCTGCTCAGCTAGGTCCAACACCGGCACCAGCCCGGCCGCCGATACCAGATTCTGCTCGTCAAAGACCGCCGAGTCGGCGGTGAACGTATACGATGAGTGCATCGAAAGTGCCTTCTTGAACTCTGGACAAATACGACGTAAGCACTCGTATTATCCCAGTTCAGAAGGCGCTTTCGCTGTTCACACGCCGATCAAATCACCGGCCCATCCACGGATTCAGGCTAAGGACACCGGCGAACTCGATGTGCTGATCGGCACCGATGTCATCAGTGAAGGCCAAAACCTCCAGGACTGTGACTATCTCGTCAACTACGACATTCACTGGAACCCGGTACGGATCATCCAACGATTCGGCCGCATCGACCGCATCGGCTCGACCAACGCCCAGATCCAGCTCGTGAACTTCTGGCCCGACATCTCCCTCGACGAATACATCAACCTCAAGGAACGCGTCGAGAACCGCATGGTCATCGCCGACCTCGCCGGCACCGCCGACGACAACGTCCTCACCCTCGAAGGCAGCGACGCCGCGTTCCGCAAGGAGCAGCTCCGCAAGCTCCAAGACGAAGTCATCGAACTCGAAGACGTCCGCACCGGTGTATCCATCACCGATCTCGGCCTCAACGACTTCCGAATGGACCTGCTGGGATACCTCAAGGAGTCTGGCGACCTGGCCACCGCGCCGAAGGGACTTCACGCAGTAATCCCCGCAGACCCCTCCAGAGGCCTCCACCCCGGTGTGCTGTTCGCGCTGCGCAACGTCGACGCCAACGAGAACATCAATCGGGGCAACCGGCTGCACCCGCACTACCTGGTCTACCTCGACGACAACGGCAACGTCATCGCCGACCACACAGAGGTCAAACACCTTCTCGACCTGATTCGCGCAGGATGCCGGCCCCATGAGGAACCCGTCACCGAGGTCACCCGCGTCTTCAACGCTGCCACCCGCGAAGGCGCAGAGATGGGCAAGTACTCCGAATTGCTCACCGCAGCAATCCGATCCATGATCGACGTCACCGAAGAACGCGATATCGACAGCCTCTTCAGCGGAGGACACACGACCGCCCTCACCCAGGCAATCGCCGGCCTCGACGACTTCGAACTCACCGCATTCATCGCGATCGTCGACGCCACCGAAGGAACCGCATGACGGCCCTGCTCTACCGCTGGCCCGTCGCCGCCAAATTCGGTCGTACCGTCCCCAAGGCCAAGTTCTACGAACACGGCACCGTCCCCGGCGCGGTGCGTGACAAATTCGTCACCGAGGTCCAGCGCATCACCTGGGTCTACAAGCTCGCTCAATCCACCATCAACCTGCCCGGCAACGCAGATGTCCCCGAGATCCAAGTCTTCCAGATCGATACAAAGGGTGACGACGTCGGTGAGTCCGTACTCGCCGCCGTCGACAAAGCGGTGAAGACCCCCATCATCTTCGAGATAGTCACGGGCCAAGGACACGACCAGCGAGTCCGGATGACTGCGTCACACAAGCAGGTCAGCTCGGCTGCGCCGAAGCTCGGCGCCTATTACACGACCGACTGGCAGCCGCAGGACGCCGAGCGACAGCCACTACCGCCAGCGATCAGCCTGCCGTCCCTGTACACCGCACTCCTCGCTCCGCTGACACCGGTATCAGCACGGCCAGGAGAAGAACTGTCAGACGTTGCTGCGAGACTCCAGGCAGTGCGCAAACTTGAACGCGAGGTCGCCTCCCTGGAGCGCAAACTCCGCGCCGAGCCGCAACTCAACCGCAAGATGGAGCTTCGGCGTGCCCTGAAGTCGAAGCAAGCAGAACTGGAACAGCAGAGGTAGCAGGTGGAGAAACTTCGCATGACATCGCCCGACATGACCGAGGCCAATATTGAGAAGCTCGCGGGACTGTTCCCCAACGTCATTACCGAGATGCTCGATGCCGATGGGAATCCCAAGAAGGCCGTCGACTTCGACCTGCTGCGCCAGGAACTGTCGGATCATGTTGTCGAAGGCCCACAGGAGCGCTACCGGCTCGACTGGCCCGGCAAACGGGAAGCAGCCTTCGCGGCCAACGCACCAATCGCCAAGACCCTTCGCCCGGTCCGCGAGGAATCAGTCGACTTCGACACGACCAAGAACCTATTCATCGAAGGTGACAACCTCGAAGCCCTGAAGCTGCTCCAGGAGTCGTACCTCGGCAAAGTCAAACTCATCTACATTGACCCGCCCTACAACACCGGTAACGACTTCATCTACGACGATGACTACGCGGAGACCACAGATGAGTACTTGTTGCGTTCAGGCCAGACCGACCATGACGGTGCGAAGTTAGTCGCAAACCTCGAATCGAATGGACGGTTCCACTCCGACTGGCTCGACATGATCTATCCGCGCCTCCGGTTGGCGCGGAATCTTCTCCAGGTTGATGGGTACATCGTCGTCAGCATCGATGATGGCGAATTTTCGACCATGGAACTTCTGCTTGACGAGGTCATGGGTGCCGACAACAAGCTCGCCGTCCTCGTATGGGACCGCAACCGAAAGAACGATGCCCGGTTCTTCTCTGTTGGACACGAATACATGCTTGTGTACGCCCGCAACAAGGCGAGCCTCACCGCAGCTGGCACACGCCTCCGTGAACCTCAACCTGGAGTCGACGAAGCCCGCGACTTCGTCGTGCAGCTCAAGGCTCGCTTCGGCGACGACTGGGAGACGATCCAGACGGAGTGGCGAAAGTGGACTAATGCGTTCCCGACAGATGATGAGCGGCGGAAGCTTGGGCGCTTTAGCAAAGTTGGCCCGCGAGGACCCTTCCGCGATGACGGCGACATCTCTTGGCCCGGCGGCGGCGGTCCCCGCTTCGAAGTTCTTCATCCAGATACCGGCCGTCCCTGCCGACTCCCTGCCGGCGGTTGGCGCTTTCCCACGAAGGCGCGGTTCGACGAAGAGATCGCTAGCGGGAGGATTGTCTTCGGCCCTGACGAGTCGACTCTGCCTCGGCTTATCCGCTATCTCTTCGAGTCTGAGGGGCTCGTCATGGGATCAGTGCACTACAGCTACGCGCAAACTGCTGCCGTCGACTTCGCCCAACTGATGGGTGGAAAGGTCTTCGACAACCCGAAGAACTGGAAGGATCTGCGTCGCCTCATCGAGTACTTGAGCGGTCCTGACGATGTGGTTGTTGACTTTTTTGCAGGATCGGGATCAACCGCACACGCAGTGCTGGACCTGAATGCGGACACTGGCAGCACCCGCCGCTTCATCATGATGCAAATTGCCGAAGAGGCCGATCCGAAGTCGGAGGCAGCTAAGGCCGGCTATTCGTCCATCGCAGAGATCACCCGGGATCGCATTCGTCGAGTTGGCTCAACAATTATCGAAGGGCTAGGGCTCACTGGTGACGGAATCGATGTTGGGTTCCGGAACCTGAAGGTCGACACGACGAATATGGTGGATGTCCTGCGAACTCCTGACGACACAGATCAGCAAGCGCTCGCGGTCCTTGAAGAAAGTGTGAAGCCGGACCGTAGCGGAGAGGACCTGCTGTTCCAGGTGCTGCTCGACTGGGGTCTCGACCTGACGATGCCCATCGCCGTCGAGAAGCTTGAGGGGATTGAGGTCTTCGTCGTCGAGGACAGCGCCCTTATCGCTTGCTTCGACACAGAAGTCAGTCCAGGGTTGGTGCGCGCCATCGCGAAGCGTGGGCCGCTCCGCGCGGTTTTCCGTGACTCGGGCTTCGCCTCCGACGACGCTCGGATCAATGCGGAACAGATTTTCCGCGAGGTTTCCCCGGCGACGGATGTGAAGGCCATCTGAACCTGATGAAACTTCAGTTCAAGATTCAGCAGTACCAGACCGATGCCGTAGACGCGGTTGTCGAGGTCTTCGCTGGACAGCCGAAGCATGATGGTGTCTCCTATCGGATCGATCCGGGCAGGGCGAAGCCAGCCACGACCCCGATGCTGTTCGACCCGAGCGCGACCCCCGACTCGGGTCTGCGAAATGCCGAGATCGCGTTGACACCAACGCAGCGGCTAGAGAACGTTCA
This sequence comes from Mycobacterium cajalii, assembly GCF_045809005.2. Taxonomy (NCBI): domain Bacteria; kingdom Bacillati; phylum Actinomycetota; class Actinomycetes; order Mycobacteriales; family Mycobacteriaceae; genus Mycobacterium; species Mycobacterium cajalii. The sequence continues at coordinate 1,414,285 of NZ_CM141436.1, read as the reverse complement.
GCGAGTTCAACGGTCGCGAAACTTGCCGCTCTCGGACAAACTGGTGGACAGCAAAGCCGCTCCGGGTGCTCCGAATCTCGACGTTGAGATGGAAACGGGTACCGGTAAGACCTACGTCTACATCAAAACGATCATGGAGCTGCACAAGCGGTACGGCTGGTCGAAGTTCATCATCGTCGTTCCGTCGGTCGCGATTCGCGAGGGGGTGAAGAAGTCAATCGATTTAACGGCCGAGCACTTCCAGCAGACGTACGGCCGTAAGCCCAGGTCATTCATCTACAACTCATCCCAGCTGCATGAGTTGGAGCGGTTCAGCTCGGACGCCGGGGTGCAGGTGATGATCATCAACATTCAGGCGTTCAATTCGACGAGCAAGGATAACCGTCGCATCTACGACGAACTCGATGACTTCCAGTCACGGCGTCCCATCGATGTCATCAGCGCAAACCGCCCCGTGGTGATTATCGACGAACCGCAGAAGATCAGTGCGCCAAAGTCATTGGAGGCACTGTCGCGGTTCAATGCACTCATGGTGCTGCGCTATTCGGCAACTCACAAGGTCGAGCACTCCAAAGTTCACCGCCTCGATGCGCTTGATGCGTACAACCAGAAGTTGGTCAAGAAGATCGCGGTGCGAGGCATCACCGTGAAGGGACTGGCCGGCACGACGGCCTACCTGTACCTCGATGCCATCGAGATCGCCAAGAGCGCAAAACCGCGGGCCCGCGTGGAGATCGAGGTACAGACCAAAGGCGGACCGATCACGCGTCAGCTCAAGCGCCTCGACGTGGGCGCCAACTTCCATGACATCTCCAATGGCATCGAGGCCTATAAGGACCTCTTCATTACCGACATCGACGCTAACCGCGACGTCATCGAACTCAGCAACGGTGATTTGGTCATCGCTGGGCAGCTCTCCGACCGTGACGTCACCGAGGACGCCAAGCGCCGCATTCAGATCCGGGAGGTGATTAGGGCTCACCTCGATAAGGAACGGGAGCTGTTCGCCCAAGGCGTTAAGGTGTTGTCGCTGTTCTTCATTGATGAGGTTGCGAAGTACCGCGATTACAACCGCGAAGACACGCTCGGCGACTACGCCCGGGTCTTCGAGGAGGAGTACGCCTCGATCGTCGATGAGATACTCGGCGAGCTGGAGCTCGACGTCGCAGCTGCAGCATATCGGGCGTATCTTCGCCGCGACGATGTGCATGCCGTGCACGAGGGATACTTCTCGATCGACAAGAAGACCAGGCACGCGGTCGACGGGCCAGTACACGCGACAGGCGACGAGAAGGGCCAATCCAAGGACGTCGATGCTTACGACCTGATCCTCAAGAACAAGGAACAGCTGTTATCGCTGGCCGAGCCCGTTCGCTTCATCTTCTCCCACTCCGCACTGCGCGAAGGCTGGGACAACCCAAACGTGTTCGTGATGGGCATGCTCAAAAAGAGCGACAACACCGTGTCCCGACGCCAGGAGATCGGCCGAGGCCTGCGCCTGGCCGTCGACCAACATGGCGAACGTATGGACAACCCCGTGACGGTGCACGACATCAACGAGCTGACGGTCGTCACCGACGAGTCCTACACCGACTTCGTCGTAGGGCTACAAAAGGAAATCTCCGACTCGCTCGCCAAACGGCCACGCAAGGCGAGCGTGAAGTTCTTCACCGGCAAGGCAATTCAGACGGAAGACGGCGAGTCGGTAGTCGAGGAAGCCCTCGCGCAGGCGCTCTACAAGTACCTAATCAAGAACGACTACGTGAACGACGATGACACGCTCTCCGACGACTACAAGGCAGCAAAGGAGGCTGGCACCCTTGCAGAGCCGACATCAGAGGCCCTGAAACCGATGCTCAAGTTTCTCTTGCCCTTGGTCGACTCGCTCAACATCGACATACCGGTCCCAACCGATGACCGCAAGCCCAAGAAGATCCCGCTCAATGAGGCCAACTTCGCCAAGAAGGAGTTCCAGGCCCTATGGCGCCGCATCAACCACAAGGCTGTCTATCAGGTCGAGTTCGACTCATCCGAGCTCATCACCGAGTGCATTCAGGCACTCGACAAGCATCTCAACGTCGCCGCGATGCAATACGTCGTCCAAGCAGGCAGGCAGCGCGACTCCCTCGAGGCTGACGACCTCGCCAGCGGCGGCGGCTTCGACGTGTCCAGTACCGCAACCCACACCGCGACGGTGTCGGCCGCATCCCAGGTCAAATACGACCTACTCGGCGAAGTCACCGAGAAAACGAAGCTCACCCGCCGTACCGCGGCAGCAATCCTCAGCGGAGTCACCCCGGAGACGTTTGCCAAGTTCCGGCTCAATCCAGAGCAGTTCATCACCGAGGCCGCCCGACTCATCAACGAGCAGAAGGCAACAGTGATCGTTGAGCACCTGACCTACGATGCACTCGAAGACCGTTTCGACACAGCGATTTTCACGGAGAACCAGACCAAGCAGGATCTCACGCTTGCCGGCGGCAAGCTGACGAAGCATATCTACGACTACGCCGTCACAGACTCCAAAGTGGAACGCACCTTTGTCACCGAACTCGATACCAGTCAGGAGGTTGCCGTCTACGCGAAGCTGCCACGAGGATTCTTCATCCCGACTCCTGTCGGTGACTACAACCCAGACTGGGCTATCGCGTTCACCGAGGGGTCCGTCAAACACATCTACTTCGTCGCCGAGACCAAAGGCTCGCTCTCGTCTCTCCAGCTCAAAGGTGTCGAGGATGCAAAAATCGAATGCGCCCGGAAGTTCTTCGCATCGCTGAGCGAGAAGAATGGCGAGGACGTCAAGTACGAAGTTGTCACCGACTACACCGAGCTGATGCAGCTCGTGACGGTGTGAGCGCGAGCGTATTCACATGAAGGACGAGGTGCTGGAATCTCAAGCGGTCGTCATGGAGGAGCCTGGTACTCCCGACCCGCGTGAGACTCTCGCGGGGTGGGCGAATGAGCAGGATGAGTGGATCCGCTCAATCATTCGACATGTACTTGGCACTGGCCGTGCCCTGTCGAACGACGACATCGACGTTGCCTACACGCTCTTTCGGCAAGAGAAGGGACTCGATGAGCGAACGCTCCCGACGGAGCCGAGGCTCGCGATGGAGGCGCCAGAGGAAGATGCCGAGCTCCCGCTTGTGATCACCAGGCTCTCTGAGGTCACCGGCGTCAATGCGATCGTGACGGGCTCGGTGATCGAGCCCCACGTAGGAATGACCATTCTGTTCGGCGAGAACGGCACCGGCAAGACTGGCTACGCGCGGATCCTCAAGGCGCTCGCGGGAAGCCGTACCGCGGACACGATTCTTGGCGATATCTCAGCGAGCCAAGAGGTAGCGCTATCAGCAAAGATCGGGTACACGATCGGACCCGACGTCAACGAGTTCGTGTGGACTGGCGGGCAGGGCCACGCCCCCTTCACACGGATGTCGATCTTCGACAGTCCCGCGGTTAATTTCCATGTTGATGACGACTTGGAGTACTCCTACGTCCCGACTGTCCTTGCCCTGTTCAATCACGTAAGCACGGCGATCAAGGGCGTGCACGAGCGCATAGCCAAGTCCGTCGGGGACCTGTCGTCCGGATCGACCACACTGCTCAGTCGCTTCCCCCGGGAATCGACTATCTATCCGCTCGTGGAAACGCTCGGCGCGTCGACGGATCTTGCGGACCTCAACGCGCGAGCTGATAGAGGCTTGGACGTCGACCAGCGGACCGATGTCCTGCGCCGCGCGGTTGCCGCGCTTGAAGCCGACGCCCTTACTGCCCAGATCGCAGAGCGACAGCGAGGCGAGCGAGTGCTGCGGCAGGCAGTGCTTGCGGCCACCACGCTCGGCGCATTGGACGTCCAAGCGTTAAACGCGCGGATCGCGCGACTAGCCGAACTGCAGTCCGATTACCGCACCTTCCGCACGGAGCTATTCGCGGCGGCCGATCTCCCGGCAGACCCGGAGGAGACATGGGAAGCGTTCGTATCGAGTGGTGACCGGTACGCGGCGCATCTGGAATCCCTTGGCGTGCATGATGTGGAGCGTTGTCTCTACTGCCGTCAACCCCTGACGGATCCAGCCAGGGCACTTGTCGCGAAATACGGCGAGTACCTCACGGACAAGATCAGCTCCGACATCGCCTCCGCCCAACAAAGCATCGGTAGCGTGACGGCGCCGATACTGGCAATCCAACTGAACGACGTCAACCCATTCGTAGATGAATACGGGGGTCAGGCCGACAGGCCGTCGTTCTTCGCGGGAGTTGCCGGCATTAGAGACGCCGCTACTACTGCGGCGGCGGCAATTCGAGCGGGAGGCCCCATAGATACGTCCAGCTTGGCGGGCGTGTCGACTCTGGCTTCTGCGGTGTCGGCGGCGCAGGTGTCTATCGCGGCAGAGATCGCGGACCTGAAGAATCAGGCGGAGAATCGCGCCGATGCTCTTCGCGAGAAGAAGCGTGAGTTGGCGGAGCTGACGGCGGCCGGGGAGCTTGCGAAGTCGTGGACAACAATCCAGGCCCAGGTAGAACGGGCAAAGGAGTCGGACAAACTGCGGGTCTTGGCCGGCAAGTTCTCCTCCTTGGGTCGGTCGGTGACAGAGCTCGCAAAGGCGGCGAGCGACCAACTCATTAATCAGAGTTTCGACAAGCTGTTCGCTGAGGAGTGCGCGGCTCTCCGTGCACCGGAGCTCAAGGTCGAGTTCGTGGGCCGACAAGGCCGAGCACAACGTCGCAAGACCCTCGCCGGTCGGCACAAGCCCTCCAAAATCCTGTCTGAGGGAGAGCAGAAAGTGCTCGCGCTTGCCGATTTCCTTGCTGAGGCCCGCTTAGCTGGGATCACGGCTCCGGTCATCTTCGACGATCCTGTATCGAGTCTGGACCACCGCCGCATCAACGAGGTCGCCCGCCGAGTCGCAAGCCTCGCGGAATGCAACCAGGTGATCGTCTTTACGCATGACATTTTCTTTGCGACCACGCTGTTGTCGCTCTTCGAAGCGTCGAAGCGTTGCGCCTACTTCCAGGTCACTGACGAGGACGGGAAGGGCAAGGTAACCCGTGCATCTGGTCCACGTTGGGATTCTCTCGGCAGCCTCAAATCCAACATCAACAAGACCATCGAGGCTGCCCGAGCCGTCGACGGCGAGGCGCGTGCCGCCTTGATCCGCGATGGCTATGGCTGGATCAGGTCGTGGTGCGAAGTGTTCACGGAGACGGAGCTACTGAAGGGCGTATCCCAGCGGTATCAGCCCAACATCCGTATGACCACCCTCAGTGAGATCAAGGGCGGGGCACTCCCGGCCGTGTCGAAAGTTGTAACTCGCGTGTTCGAGGACGCCTGCCGATACATCGCGGCGCATTCGCAGCCACTGCCCACCCTCGGAGTGGGCCCAAGCCTGGCGGGTTTGGAGACACACTGGAAGGAACTGCAGGACGCCCGAACGCAATACGCGGCTGCGACGGAGTAACACGCACTCGATGCGACGTACTCCAAGCGGCCGCCGGAGGCCTGACAACGTGTCGCAAGCCCGATCGTTCACCTTCAACAGTGTCTCGTGAGACACCAAAATTTCGCATAATCGCAGGGTCGACGACCTCGTCGGCAGGTGTGGGATCGATGACGTCGACGATCGCCCGGATGAGGTCACGGGGGGTGAAGTATTGGCCGGCGCCCGACCCCTTGTCTGAGGCGCCCTTGGAGAGCAGCGCCTCGTACGCGTCGCCTTTGAGATCTGTGCCCGAAGCAGACCAGTTCTCTTTGTCGATCAAATCCACGATGAGGCGTTTGAGTTTCGCCGGGTCCTGAATTCTGTTCTGCGCTTTGCGGAAAATCGTGCCAAGGGTGCCCGGCTGTTGCGCTAATCCGACGAGGATCTTCGTGTATTGGACTTCGAGGTCGGTTCCTTCGGCGTCAAGCAGCTTCTGCCAGGAGTATTCGTCGGGAACGATCTGCTGCGGGTTGAGCTTTCTGGTCGCCCGCTCGTGTGCCATCTTCAGGAACAGCAGGTAGGTGAGTTGTTCGGTGTACTCGATGACACCAACACCGTCGTCGCGCAGCACATTGCAGTACGCCCAGAGTTTGTCGACCAGGCGCCGGGAATCAGACACAGTGGTTGCCCTTCTGGTCAGCTATGCACGACGAGGTTCGGCGCGCCCTGGTAGATGGCGTCTCCGGCCACCAGATCAAGCCGCTTGGCGATGGCGCAGGCAGCTACCCACCGATCGCCGGTGTGCTCTCTGGCCTGTAGGCCGTGGCCGAGCCTGCGGCACTCGGCGGCTAGCTCTGCATACGCGTCCACCACTTCGTTATCAGGACGGATCGTGGGCGTACGGTCAAGGATCTCGATTGTTTCGGCCATCCGCCGACCACCCCACTGGGCGCTTCGCGCGCCCGCAAGCACCTCAGCTCTGGTCTGAAAGGAAATGAGCACACGCCGGCCGGTCAGGTACTCCCGCCAACCAGCGACCCGTGAATCACTGTTAGCGCGGCGTAGGTACATCAGGCTGAAGACGTCGATATCGACCACCGTCGCCGCTACCTGATTCACGAACGCGCCGCCTCAAGAAATGCCTGGAATTCGTCGTCAGCAAGGTCGATCCCGCCATTGATGTCTGGTCCGGGGGCGCTGGCTAGGATCTCGTCGAGCGTCGTGACGCTGCGGTCCATGTGCTCGGCCGCCGGATCGTCAACACGCGAGATGCTGGCATTGTCCAGCATGACGAGCCGGCCCGATTGATGCAGCACAGCATCGCCCCGAGCAACCACCCACTGACCAACGAGTTGCGCTGCGGTGGTATCGCTTTGGACATGCTTGAGGTCCACGGTTTGATCGACGTCGTCGCGGACACGAAACTCGTGTGACCGTAGATCAACTTTCTCCAGTCGGCCGGTCGCTGTCATGATGCCTCCCAGGTGAACGCGTATGGTCGTCCATGTTTCGACGTGCACCGCCGACGAGACAATCCGTACGTCAGGCCGCGAAGGCGAGCCCAGGACTACGGTGGGCGCCGCAGCTTGAATAGCGTTGACTAGCTTCCCGACGCTCTCCGCGATCAGGTTGGTCGCCCACTCCGGGCGCCTGTCGTCGCCCATAGCTTGCACTATTTCCCAAAAGCGGTCATCCGCCACGACTTGTTCGGGCAGGTCGACGTCAAGTTTGTCGGCCGGCCCCTTGCTGAATCGAAGGACAGTGCTTCCAGGTTCGACTGCATGTAGCCGCAGTTGCGAGAGTTCCTCCATGAACTGCCTTGTGCGGCCGGGCCCGGGCGTATTGATCACGTCGCGGCTGATGCGGATCGTCAATTCCTGCAGAGCAGTCGCGAGGGCGGTTAGGTCCCTGACCGCAATCTCGCCGCTGGGGGCGGGAGCGTCAATGAGACGGAGCTCGATCTCCTTGATCATCGCAGCTACCTCCTTAGTCCATGCTTCGGCGAGTCGTCACCACGGTATAGCGCGCGACGTCCAGAACAACTGTGCGCTCACCCGCAGTAACGGTCTCCCCGATGATCACAGCGCCCTCCGACACGTCGCCGTCTTCAATCCGTCGGGTGCGAAATCGAGAAGTAGCGGCTTGATCTGCTTATCGCTCACGCGCCGACTCCCAACTCCGACGGGTGAAGCGTCGATTTGGTCAGTCGACCCGAGAAGGCTGCGGAAAGGAGGGCGCGGCGAATACTCGCACATCGTGCAGAGGCAACGGCCAGCGACTGTTTCAGACGCAAGCGAGCGAAATCAATTTCAGCCATTTGAGTTGAGATCTCATCGCGTACCCGTGTGGACGGAATTGGGACTTGGATCGCACGAACAAGCGACAAGTTGAGATTCGGCTGTACCCCCCCAGCCGCCATTCGCCGCAGTGCATCATAGTTGGCATCGAGCATCAAACGAACCCACGATCGCAGCTCGGGTTCGTTAAGAATTAGTGCGGCACAGGCCTGGTTCGTCGTTGCCTCGATGGCAAGTTCAGCCGCGGTACCTCGGGTACGCCCTTCGCCATACATCGCGATCAAGATCGCACCAGCGGGAATGAGCTTAAGGCTAGTCTCCTTCAAAGCTCGCTCAGTGACAAATTGAGACGCCTCAGCGATCACACCTCGATGGAGATCACCGCTGGTAATCCAAGGTACCGTGCCGTTCTCATAGAAGGCCCTGTTGCTCTTGAGGGGGGTCGTCCCCGTCGTTACCCTCCCGAGATTCCCCAGCGGCACGGCCTCGCCGCCAATAGCAGATTTGGCGCGATCTACGCACTGCGCAAGCGCAGCCTCACGCAGAATGCCGAGGCGCTTGAGTGACCGAGCAATGCCGACACCACCTGCTTCGAGGCGGGAAAAGTGGTCTTCGAGGAGCTCGACGATTCGACGTTGTTCATCGATGGGCGCCTGCGGCACGGGGATCCGTCTAAGCTGCTGTTGCGGCAGGTGAGCGATGGTCGATCCAGTGGCGAACCTGACAAGCGTGCCATCGAGCGAATAGAGCTCCAACAGATAGCGTAGGAAACGAACGTCAAGTAATTCACTAGGCCGAATCCGGTGAAGCGCTTTCTGGTATGCAATGTAATCGGCTCGACCATGCCAAATGGCGCTGCGTCCAATCTCGCCGCCCTCGCAGACAAGCAGGTCGCCTGGGCTGACACCGAAACGCTCTCGTTCGTCGTCGGCAAGTTCCATAGTCAGCAGATCGTCAGTGTCCACACGCCCCCACTGGACATTGACGTTACGCAGATAAGGGACCTGCGGCAGCCCCTTCCGTTTCCCCTTATCGAGCATCTTGCCCAAAGCTGTCTCCGCCATCTCACCGAGCTGCCGGACCTGCCAGTTCACGCTGTCAGCTCCGCGTTGAGCTGTTCGACGAGATCGCCGGCCCGGTCACCCAAATCCCGCAGTGCTCCATCGGTTCCGCCCCGTTCAATGAACGGCGCGTCGTCGAGGTCCTCCACGCAGATACCGGCGGAGTTGGCGATCACCGACACCATGCGGTCCAGCCACCAGCGCTCGATGTCATTGAACACCACACCAGCCTGTTCCTGTTGAGCCAACCACGCCGCATATTTCTCACGCACCCGCTCACCGTAAGGAACGAGTTCATCGTCGACGCCGATGGTGTACCGGATCAGTGGAACGAGATCGGTGAGGGTGTGCGTGGCACAGTTCCGCACCTTGGGCGCGTCGATCGCGGCGTAGGCGTTCCAGATGATGTCGGGCGTCCAGTTATGCGGCGGCCGAGCGATGCGGGCAGCTAGTCCCTGAATGTAGGCGAAATCAATTCGATGCTCACCGGCCTCATAAGCAACCTGAATCGCGGTAATTTCGTCGCGATGCTCATCAAGGTAGGTCCGCCATGACTCCACGATCGACCGGGCGCGATCCGTGTCGACCACTCCCCCGGCTTCGACGAGTTCGTCACTGCTGACCTCGTCGATGACCCGATCGTGGGCGGCGCGAAGTTCGAGTATGCGGTTGCGCAGCTCAGGGTTGGCCGCGATCGGCTCCCTGTGTGACAGGGTTAGGTGAGACAGCAGCAGTAGCCGATTATCGCTACAGGGCGAGACAGGATCACCATTTCCGTGACTATGACGATCGCATCCCTGCAGGGGTGCGCTGATACTGATCAAGTGGACAGCGCGCCGGATCCAGGTGCTCGGGCCCGGCGGCGCACGTTTACCGCTGAGTACAAGGCCCGGATCCTCGATGAGTACGACGCGCTGCCGGCGGGTTCGTCCGAGCGTGGTGCGTTGCTGCGCCGCGAGGGCCTGTATAGCTCGCACATCGCCGAGTGGCGCAAGGCCCGCGACGCCGGTGCCCGTGCCGGGCTGGCGTCGCGGGGCAAGCCGAAACGCAGCGCTGAGCAGGTCGAGCTGGACAAGCTGCGGCGGCGCACCAAGGCGCTGGAAGCCGAGCTGAGCCGCACCAAGCTGGCCCTGGAGATCACGGGAAAAGCACACGCGCTCTTGGAGATGCTCTCCGGGAGCGCGGACTCCGAGCCGAGGTGCAAGCCGTGATCGGCGAGCATCTGCCCGCCCTGGAGGCGGCGACGTCGACGACGCGGGCGTGTGAGTTGCTGGGCGCGTCACGGGCCACGCTGTATCGGCGCCGCAACCCGCCACCACGCCCGGCGCCGCGGGCTCGGCCGGAGCCGCCCAACAAGCTCACCGAGGCCCAACGCCAGCAGATCCTGACGGTGCTGCGATCGGCGGAGTACTGCGATCTGGCACCGGCGCAGGTGTGGGCGCGGCTACTCGATGACGGCATCTACTTGTGCTCGATTCGCACCATGTACCGGCTTTTAGCCATTGCCGGGGAGAATCGGGAGCGGCGCCGTCAGCGCACCCACCCGGCGCGCAAGAAACCCGAGCTGATCGCCACCGCACCCAACCAGGTCTGGTCGTGGGACATAACGAAACTGCAAGGGCCGCAACGCGGTATCTTCTATCAGCTGTATGTGATCATCGACATCTTCTCGCGCTACGTGGTCGGTTGGACCCTCGCTGCCACCGAGACCGGTGAGTTGGCCAAGCAGTTCATCGACGACACGCTGGCCAGCCACGGCATCGAGCCCGGTCAACTGGCCCTACATGCCGATCGCGGCACTTCGATGACCTCCAAGCCGGTCGCCCAACTGCTGACCGACCTGGGTGTGGACCGCAGCCACAGCCGCCCGCATGTATCCAACGACAATCCCTACTCGGAGGCCAATTTCAAGACCCTCAAGTACTGCCCGGCGTTCCCGGCCCGGTTCGGCTCCATCGAAGACGCCCGCGCCTTCTGCGGCGCATTCTTCGATTACTACAACCATGAACATCGTCACAGTGGCATTGCGCTACACACCGCGGCCTCAGTGCACTACGGCACCGCAACCCAGATCCAGGCCCAGCGCGCCGCCACCCTGGATGCGACCTACGCCGCCAACCCCGCCAGATTCCGGCACCGCCGACCCACCCCACCGAAACTGCCCACCGTCGCCTGGATCAACCAACCAACCCCCGAAGCACTCATCAAATCCGCGTAAGAAACTGTCTCACCGGCCTTGACATGTTCCGGCTCGATGGCCCGCTCGATCGCGTCGGCCGATCCAGTGGACGGATCGACGGCGTCCACGAGCGCCCTGACGATGTCGCGGACAGGTTGGCCGGCGACCTCGTCGAGTTCCCGCCGCTCCTCATCGGTAAGCGCAAGTTCGAGTTTCGCCAGCCGTGACGCCAGGGTTGCCGCTTCGTCCTCGGTGAGCGTGAGGGCGGCAGCCTTGTCCAGGAGCTTCTTGAGGCTGACCGACTTCTGCCGATTCAGCGGTGGCTCGACGAAGGGGTGCTCGGTCACGCCGATCGCATCGACGATGACGAACCGAGTCTTGTTCTCCGCGTCGGGCGTGACTGCCTGGAAGTCGGCCGGAACATGTCAAGGCCGGTGAGACAGTTTCTTACGCGGATTTGATGAGTGCTTCGGGGGTTGGTTGGTTGATCCAGGCGACGGTGGGCAGTTTCGGTGGGGTGGGTCGGCGGTGCCGGAATCTGGCGGGGTTGGCGGCGTAGGTCGCATCCAGGGTGGCGGCGCGCTGGGCCTGGATCTGGGTTGCGGTGCCGTAGTGCACTGAGGCCGCGGTGTGTAGCGCAATGCCACTGTGACGATGTTCATGGTTGTAGTAATCGAAGAATGCGCCGCAGAAGGCGCGGGCGTCTTCGATGGAGCCGAACCGGGCCGGGAACGCCGGGCAGTACTTGAGGGTCTTGAAATTGGCCTCCGAGTAGGGATTGTCGTTGGATACATGCGGGCGGCTGTGGCTGCGGTCCACACCCAGGTCGGTCAGCAGTTGGGCGACCGGCTTGGAGGTCATCGAAGTGCCGCGATCGGCATGTAGGGCCAGTTGACCGGGCTCGATGCCGTGGCTGGCCAGCGTGTCGTCGATGAACTGCTTGGCCAACTCACCGGTCTCGGTGGCAGCGAGGGTCCAACCGACCACGTAGCGCGAGAAGATGTCGATGATCACATACAGCTGATAGAAGATACCGCGTTGCGGCCCTTGCAGTTTCGTTATGTCCCACGACCAGACCTGGTTGGGTGCGGTGGCGATCAGCTCGGGTTTCTTGCGCGCCGGGTGGGTGCGCTGACGGCGCCGCTCCCGATTCTCCCCGGCAATGGCTAAAAGCCGGTACATGGTGCGAATCGAGCACAAGTAGATGCCGTCATCGAGTAGCCGCGCCCACACCTGCGCCGGTGCCAGATCGCAGTACTCCGCCGATCGCAGCACCGTCAGGATCTGCTGGCGTTGGGCCTCGGTGAGCTTGTTGGGCGGCTCCGGCCGAGCCCGCGGCGCCGGGCGTGGTGGCGGGTTGCGGCGCCGATACAGCGTGGCCCGTGACGCGCCCAGCAACTCACACGCCCGCGTCGTCGACGTCGCCGCCTCCAGGGCGGGCAGATGCTCGCCGATCACGGCTTGCACCTCGGCTCGGAGTCCGCGCTCCCGGAGAGCATCTCCAAGAGCGCGTGTGCTTTTCCCGTGATCTCCAGGGCCAGCTTGGTGCGGCTCAGCTCGGCTTCCAGCGCCTTGGTGCGCCGCCGCAGCTTGTCCAGCTCGACCTGCTCAGCGCTGCGTTTCGGCTTGCCCCGCGACGCCAGCCCGGCACGGGCACCGGCGTCGCGGGCCTTGCGCCACTCGGCGATGTGCGAGCTATACAGGCCCTCGCGGCGCAGCAACGCACCACGCTCGGACGAACCCGCCGGCAGCGCGTCGTACTCATCGAGGATCCGGGCCTTGTACTCAGCGGTAAACGTGCGCCGCCGGGCCCGAGCACCTGGATCCGGCGCGCTGTCCACTTGATCAGTATCAGCGCACCCCTGCAGGGATGCGATCGTCATAGTCACGGAAATGGTGATCCTGTCTCGCCCTGTAGCGATAATCGGCTACTGCTGCTGTCTCACCTAACCCTGTCACACAGGGGGCCGAGGCGATCGTGCGCGCGCCACGACCCTTCATCTGCTCGAAGTACTGGGCGGAGCGCACATCCCGCATGAAGAACACGCATTCCAGCGGTTTGACGTCGGTTCCGGTGGCGATCATGTCGACGGTCACCGCGATACGCAGCGACGGGCTCGTCCGCAGGGCCTGGAGCTGTTCTTTGGCGTTGCGGACGTTGTACGTGATCTTTGCCGCGAAGTCGTTGCCCTTGCCGAACACCTTGCGGACCTGGGTGACGATCTCCTCCGCGTGGTTGTCGTCCTTGGCGAAGATTAAGGTCTTTGGCACGGTGGAGCGTCCCGGGAAGATCTCGGTGAACAGCCGATCGCGGAAAGTTTCCAAAACGGTACGAATCTGATCAGTCGCGGTCACGGCACGGTCAAGGAGCGCGGCACCGTAATCCAGATCCTCATCGAGGATTTCGAGTCTCTGTTCCCGCGTACGGCGATCAACTTTCGGCACGATCGTCCCGGCTTCGATCCGAGAACCCTCTTCGCTGATCTGGGTGCGGATGCGGTAGATGTCGAAGTCCACGTTCACGCCGTCCGCGACTGACTCAGGGTAGGTGTATTCGGAGACGAGATTCTGGCGGAAGAACCCGAATGTCTGCTTGCCGGGTGTAGCGGTCAATCCGATGACGTGAGCGTCGAAATACTCAAGGACGCCGCGCCAGACCCCGTAGATACTTCGGTGGGCCTCGTCGACGATGACCAGATCAAACGTTTCCGGGGGAAGTGCCTCGCTGTACGACACGGTGACCGGGGCATCCGGGGTGAAGTCATCGAGGTTGGGGTCGTCGGCGTCGCCGACTTCACCGTCATTGAGGAACTTGTAGACCCTCTGGATCGTCGAGATCGCGATCTTGCTCGACCCGAGCAGCCCAGCGCTGGACAGCTTGGTCACGTTGTACAGCTCGGTGAAGCGACGACCGTCGTCTGGCGTGCGGTAATTCTGGAACTCCGCCAGCGTCTGATCGGCCAGGTTGTTGCGGTCGACCAGGAAAAGAATCCTGTTGAAGCCACCGTATTTCAGCAGCCTGTAGGACTCGGTGACCGCGGTGTAGGTCTTGCCGGCCCCAGTCGCCATCTGCACCAGTGATCGGTCGAAATTCTGCTCGGCGAGGCTCTTCTCGACCCCGTTGACGGCTTCGACCTGCGCTGGGCGCAGCGGGTCGGCATCCAGGGGCGGGAGATTTCGGACCTTGGCGCGCCACGTCGGGCGCTCGGGCGACGCGTCGGCGTCGCGCAGGATGCGGGCCAGCGTCGCCGGCGTGGGGACGTTGAAGATGAGCCGCGCCCGCGGCTCGGGATCGAAGCCGTTGGTGAAGTGTGTCTCCACCCCCGATGCCTCGAACACGAACGGCAGCCGGCCGTCCCGGGTCTTGGCGGCGAGGCGCACATCGGCCGGAAGCCCGTCGGCGTACATGGCCGACTGCCACTCAACGCCTGACAGGGGCGTACCCACTGGTTTGGCCTCGATGACGCCGACCACGGCCTTCTCCACGTACAGCAGGTAGTCGACCCGGCCGTGCCCGGGCTTCATCACGACCTCCCGCACAGCGATGCCCTGTCCCGCGAACAGATTGAGATCCTTTTTGTCCTGGACCTTCCAGCCCGCTTGGGTCAGTTGCTGGTCGATACGCACGCGGGCACGCGTCTCCGCGGGGAGAACGCTGGCACCGTCCTCATTACTCATGGCGTGACAAACGTTACCGACACCGCCCCAATCTTTGCCGATCATTCATCGGCTGTATGTTCTCCCTCGATCACGGCAACCTGCCAGCGGCAAGCGCAGTCGCCCGTCGACACTTAGGTCACCCTAACTCCATCACTTCCCCGGACATCACACCTCTTGCACTCAGGTCACGAAACGATAACGTAATTTCGTCCGTATCTAACTGGTAAGGCATCCCTTACCATCAATTCATGCCGACGAAACGATGCCCGAGATGTAGCGCGGAGATGCCCGGTAGCGCCTGGCCACCCAAGCCCGGACGTCCCTCGATCTGGTGCTCCCAACAATGCCGGCGAGCGGCCTACGAAGAGCGCCGCGCGGCCGAGAACGGCGCGGTTTCGGTGCGGGTCGAGGTGGTCGAGAAACCCATCGAGCGGATCGTGCAACGCATCCGCATCGAGACAAGGGAGGTCCATTCCAGTCCAGCCGAGGCCGCCCAGATCGTGCTGAAGTCACCCCGCGCGTGCCGCACTGTTTTGGAGTCGTTGGCTGCTGAAGCGGACTCAGGACGGTTAAACGCCGCCACGTTTGCCCCCACGCTGCGCGCCGCTCAGCGCTTGCTCGATTCGCTCAGGCGGGCACGACTCATCAATGGCTAACGCGGAGCCATCCAACCATTCCGAACCTTTGCGGCCGATGCCAAATTAGCAGGGCCAAGCGGAGCAAGGGAGCCGTCGATGATGGCCCTCCGCTCAGCCACAGCCCGGTACGAGTGATGCCGTTGTGAAGCAGCGGGTTTCACGTTGTTTCATTGAGTTTCGTACGTAGCGGTAATCGTGTGTGTCGCAGCGGAATTCGACGAATCTATTTCATACGACCGTCGCATAGCGCGATTAGGTGGCTTACCGTTCTAGACATGAAACGATGCGAGACGGATCGCCGTGAGGCGCAGCCCGCCGAGACGGCTGTCGGTGAGCAGTCCGTGATCAGCGCTTCAACATGAGTTGGGAAGCCCTCGCCTGGGCGAAAGACTCGGACATCGCACAACCGGTCGCGAAGTTCATTCTTGTCCTATTGGCAAACAAGGCGGACGAAAACTTCTCGTGCTACCCCTCAATTCGCACACTCATGGCCGAATCCGGTGCCGGCAGAAGCACGATCTTGCGTGCGCTGAGCTATCTGGAGACGCGCGGGTTGATGAGCCGGCGTCCGCAATTCCATGACTCCGGGGCCCGCCGTTCAACCCGCTACTACCTGAATCATCCTCGGGCGCCGCATGTTCTACCCGGTCCCGATCCGGGCCCTCCCCGTCCCGCAGCGGGACGGGGGCCGTCTCGCAGTGAGACGGAGACGGTGTCAAAGCGGCACCCCCCGAGGGTCCCGCAGCGGGACCCCTTAAACCCATCAACCGAATCCTTATCCGAACCGGGCGACGCCGCGATACTGGTCCTGGAGTCTGTGGCCAGAGCGTGGAAGCTCGGGACCCACGACGCGCGCAGTCTTCGACCGGCAATCGAGTCTGCCCTGGCGCGCGGCTGGCCGCCCTCAGATCTCACCGACCTTCTGATCCGGAACCCGAATGGGGCGCGTGATCCAGTTCGGGTGCTGGCCCGGCGCCTTGATCTCGGACAGCCACCTCAACCGCCCGTAACCAACGTGCCGTGGTGTGGCGAATGCGAGGACGCGCATTCTCGCACCATCACGGTCACCGAGCCAGACGGAACAGAAGCAGCACAGTTTTGTCCACAGTGCAGCCCGCAAGTCCACAGGACCCGATCGTCCGAAGAACAATCCGTCCAAAATTGTGGAAAGGTGGTGAATTATCTTGGAGAACAACGTGTTCAGTGACCTTCCCCTGCTGCTCGCCGTGCCCCGAGCCGCTCAGCTGCTCGGAATCAGCCGGGCCGCAGCCTATCGGTTGGTGGCCTCCGGCGAGCTGCCGGTTCGTCGGCTCGGCGGCCGCATCTACGTTGTGACCGACGGCCTGCGCGAACTGGTCGCATCGTGAAAGGCACGGTGCTTCAGCGCGGTTCGGTGTGGTATTACAAGTTTCGCCTCCCCGAGCGTGACCCGTCGACCGGGCGGTATCCCTGGATCACCAAAGGAGGGTTTGACACCGAGCGCGAGGCCTGGAAAGCCTGCCGAGATGCCATGCGCGACGCCGACCGCGGCCGAGTCGTCAAGCCGTCGACCCGCACGGTTGCGCAGTTCCTGACCGAATGGCTCGCCGCCGTCGAACCCGCGCTCGATGCCACGACATGGCGAAGTTGGAGCGACTACGCGCGCACTTACATCATCCCCCACATCGGCGCGGAGCGTCTGCAACGACTCGACGAGCCCCAGCTGCTCAGGCTCTACGCCAAGCTGCTCACAGAGGGCCGCGTTAAGCGCGACAACGACTCCGTGATGTACGCGTACTGGTCAGAACGCAACGCCGCTGGCAACCCGCCGACGCCACGGCAGCTGTCCGAGGCATGCAATGCAACCATTCACGCGGCTCGCACCGCCGTCCGGCGCTATCGAGCAGGCATAGTGCCCAGACCGGTCTCGCCGGGCCTGGCGCCCAAGACCGTCCGCAACGTCCACGCCTTCGTGCACCGAGCACTCGTCGACGCCGTGGCGTGGAAATACATCACCGACAACCCCGCGAGCAACGTCAAGCCACCGCGCCGGCCGCGAACCCGCCGCACGGTGTGGAAGCCCGACGAGATCCGGACCTTCCTCGCCTCAATCCGGGACGACCGCTTCGCAGCGCTGTTCTTGCTGGAACTCACAACCGGCATTCGACGCGGCCAAGTGTGCGGACTGAAGTGGTCCGATGTCGACCTGGACGCCGGCGTAATCACCGTGCACGACAATCGCGTGGTGGTCGGCGGACGGGCGCTCGACAAAGCCGGCGGCAAGACCCGCAACGCTGACCAGACAATTTCCATCGACCGCGCCACTGTGGCGGCGCTACGCCGTTGGCGTCAGCTCCAAGACAGCGAACGCGAATTCTTCGGCGACGCCTACCACCCCGGCGACTACCTGTTCACCTACCAGGACGGTCGGCCGCCACATCCCGACACGATTCGCCAACGCTTCGACAGACTAGCGGCTGCGGCGGGCCTATCGCGCATCACCTTCCACGATCTGCGCCACTCTTACGCCACCGGCGCGCTGCGCGCCGGCATCAGCCCAAAGGTGATCAGTGAGCGGATTGGCCACGCCAATGTCGGGTTCTTCCTAGAGACCTACGCCCATTTCCTGGGAAACGACGATCGCGAGGCAGCAGAGCAGGCCGCCGAATTCCTGCTCGGCGACGCATGGCAGGACGGCGAGGGCTCGATATGACTGTCCTGCGCCTTCGGATGTTGCATATAATCCCAGAGTTATATTAATGTCGATGTCCTGGGATGTGATCCTGCTCGAGGAGGTCGAAGCCTGGTACTTCTCACTCGACGACGAAGCGATGGCAGCGGTCACCGGGGCCATCGACCTGCTCGAGCTGGAAGGACCAACGCTAGGCCGGCCCACGGTGGACAAGGTCAAGGGATCGAAGTTCCACAGCATGAAGGAGCTACGGCCAGCCGGCACCAGCATCCGGATCCTGTTCATGTTCGATCCGCGGCGTCAGGCGATCCTATTGCTCGGCGGGGACAAGGCGGGCAACTGGAAGAGCTGGTACGACGACTACATTCCGGTGGCCGAGCAGCGGTATGAGAACTGGCTGGCGAACAAGGGAGGTGAATGATCGTGGCACGTAACTGGCGTGAGATTCGTGCGGAAGCCATCGCGCAGGGAAGGGTGGACCCGGCCCGCGCCGATGCCGCGCGCAAGGAAATGCACGACGCCGTGCAGGCGCAACGCCTTGCCGACATACGCAAGGCGTGTGGACATGCCCGCCAGGCCGACGTCGCCGCTTTGATGGGCGTCTCCCAGGCGCGTGTGTCCAAGCTCGAAGGTGGCGACCTGTCCCACACCGAACTCGGCACGCTGCAGTCTTATGTCGCCGCACTTGGCGGAAACCTGCGGGTCGTCGCCGACTTCGGCGAAAGCGTGGTCGAGTTGACCAGCTCGAAGCAGGATTGGCCGACCTGACGACAGTTGTTACGTGCAACTTAGTTGCCGATAGCAAGATGGTCCGTGTGGGCTTTCCATAATTCGCGCGGACCTTCGGCGAGACTTCAACT
Source organism: Mycobacterium cajalii (assembly GCF_045809005.2). NCBI lineage: Bacteria > Bacillati > Actinomycetota > Actinomycetes > Mycobacteriales > Mycobacteriaceae > Mycobacterium > Mycobacterium cajalii. Next base: position 1,395,496 of record NZ_CM141436.1, on the reverse strand, counting down.
CGTTTTTGCGCCCGTATACGGTGCAAAACGTCTTACAAACCAATCTGAGATAGCTTTCGCGGCACGATACAGATCCAATGCAGACTGCGTTCCCATTCCTTCATTCTCCCCATGGGCTATCTGATGTCTTCTGCCAACTAGAAGTGCAAGGCGCTGGCGAAGTTCACCGTCATTATCTGCTAGTAGGATCTCAAATTCTTCTTGAAGCGACGCGTCGAGTCGCCCTAGCACTTCCATCAGATTCTCGGCTGATGGATTTCTACTCCTAGGCATCCAAGAAATAGCGAACGACCTGACCGTACCCCAGCTATTTTCCTGGACGTGGTCACTCACTATCAAGTGCACACATTGCTCCAAATAGCCGCAAGCTCGCACCACCAGAAATCGCGATAACCACATTTGCTCGTTCAATTCGCGATCATCTCCTGCCATAACCGCGTCGGCCAGCCGATCAAGTTCTCGTTCCAAGACCGGGATCGAGATGGGTGGCCACTGATGCTGCTTCTTAGACAACTCCGAACGCCTTTGCGGCGATAGCAAGCCGCTTCCGCACCGTCTCCTCGTTTGTCGTGCCGGATGAAGTAACCCGAGGTGTGTCTACATCACCCACGAGTCGAGACAACCCGATTCTTACCTCATCGACCGAGGCAGATGGATTGGCCGCGAGCAACTTCATACACGCAATTACGGATGCTTCGAGCAGCGCTGTGTTCACGCGCTGGCCTTGGCGGCGCAGTACGTCTCGAGCGCCCGCCTCAGATAGTAACGTGGTCGCCTGGCCGAAAAGACCTTTTATCGTGTCTGCATGCAAACCGGAAAGATTCCGATGATCGCGAAGAAACTTATTCAAATATCTTTTCATGGGCGTCGCATACTCCGCGGATCTGTGATACAGCGCAAGTATCCGCAGAATCAGCTCATGGTCCCGCATTCTTAACGATACGGGACCATATATCTGGCGCCAGCCGACCTCTTGATTAAGTTCGGAAAGCAGAGACACAAGTGCACCCGTATTTAGTGCGACTCGAATCTCGTGAGGAGTCAGCTGCGTACCACCCGAATTGAGACGTTCGAACACCTGATAAATCGATTCCGCCGACGCATCCGACTTATCACCTTTTACGATTATTGCTTGGATAAAAGAATTGTCGAGCATTCTCTTCAGCGATGGTGAAAGCGTTTCGTACCTGAGTCCTTGAAACTGCTCTGCTACATTAGTTAAAACGAACTCCTTACCGCGATGGATACCTTTGTAGAAGGCGGCCAGGGTCTTAAGGCGTTGTTGACCATCGAGTACCAGATAGCTTTTGTCTTCCTGCTGAACCAGAACTATCCCCGGGATCGGGTACCCGAGCAATAATGACTCGATAAACCTATCCATCTGTGGCCGCGTCCATACGAACCCGCGCTGAAAAGGAGATACATCGATAGCATCTTCGGCGTAACCAAAGTTAGGCACGATGATATCGCCGCGATCGAGTCGGCGAACAAGTCCTTCAGCGTCGAAATCTGTCCCAGAGTAAGAGATCGGGTAGCCCGAATCCTTCTCTGCCTCGAAGAGCTCAGCTTTCTCGTCTTCGTAGAGGTCGACAGCGTCAGCATCAGTTATGGCGGGTGCGGTCTCCATCAGACAACTCTATGTCGGCCAACCCCGGTCCCCTGAATGGACGCGGGTACAGGCGACCTGATCAGACGCATAGCTCGTCAGGGGTCTGCAGCGCAGTCGGGTTTGAGGCCAGGACCCATGGCGACCATTGAAGAGCACGGCCGAACCACGGCTCGCTTTCGCGAACCCATCCGCTATCGAAGCACGCGCCGGCCCGCATGCGAATCGATCTCTTGGCACGACGCACAGCGTCACGCTGGGCCTTTCACGAGCTCAAATGCCCGACAGACGGGAGTCGCGCGACACATCAATCAAAGTCCCCTTGTGCAGAGTCGTTAGCGACCCTAATGTTCCCAAAAGTGTTCCCATCGGGCATGAAAATGGCTCCCGGAGAAGTCTCCGGGAGCCATTTCACCTGGTAGCGGGGACAGGATTCGAACCTGCGACCTCTGGGTTATGAGCCCAGCGAGCTACCGAGCTGCTCCACCCCGCGTTGGTGAACCCCAGGTTACCGAACCGACGTCAGCGCTACCAAATCGCACGGTCAGCGGGGTTGTCGGCGCCGGGCAGGCTTGTCGCCGACCCGCGCACCGGCGCGGGGCACGAAGCCACCTACTTGGCATTGTTGTACTTGGTGATCGCATCGTCGAGGCGCTGCAGCGCCGCGCCGTAGGCCGCGAAATCACCCTTCTTCTGCGCGTCCTTGGCCGCGCTCAGCGCCGTTTGGATGTCCTGCAGCGCAGCGGCTTTCGCCGGGGACAGGGTCACCGCCCCGTCCGGCGCCGGCGGCATCGCCTGCGCCGGCGACGCAGGCGACCCGGGCGTCCCCGGCGTTCCGGCCGGCGTCGGGGGGCTCGCGGGCGGACTCGCCCCGCCGCCGCCCTCGGTGGGCTGGATGCCCGTCGCGGCCGCACCCGCGCCCGGGCCGAACAACCCGGTGAGCGCATCGCCCACCGTGGGCCCGTATCCGATCTTGTCGTTGTACATCATCGCCACCCGGATCAGCCTCGGGTACGACGAGGCGGCGTCGCTGGCCCCCGGGGAGGCGTAGACCGGTTCGACGTACATCAGCCCGCCCGCACCGACCGGCAGCGTCAGCAAGTTGCCCCACCGGATCCGGTTCTGGTTGTCGCGCCCGATCACGCCGAGGTCCTGGGACACCACCGGGTCGGTGGTGATCGCGTTGTTGGCCAGCTTGGGCCCGTTGACCTGCCCCGGGATTGTCAGCACGGTGATCTTGCCGTAGGTGGCAGGGTCGGAGCTGGCGCTGATGTAGGCAGCCAGGTAGTCGCGCTTGAACCGGTTCATCGCGCTCGTCAACTGGTATGACGCCGAATTATCGTTCTTGGCAATGTTTTTCGCGACGATGTAGAACGGCGGCTGATAGCTGCTGGCGGTGGGGTTCGGATCCAGCGGCACGTCCCAGAAGTCCGAGGTGGAGAAGAACGTCACCGGGTCGTTGACGTGGTACTTGGCCAGCAGCATGCGCTGCACCTTGAAGAGGTCCTCGGGGTAGCGCAGGTGGTCGGCCAGCTCGGGGGTGATCTCGCTCTTGGGCTTGACGGTGCCGGGGAACACCCGCATCCAGGCCTTGAGCACCGGGTCGTTCTCGTCGTGCTGGTAGAGCGTGACGGTGCCGTCGTAGGCGTCGACGGTGGCCTTCACCGAGTTCCGGATGTAGGAGACCTGCTTGTCGGGCCCCAGCCGGTTGAACGCCACCTCGTTGGAGTCGGCGGTGGCCGACTCCAACGAGGTGAGCTGTGAGTACGGGTAGTTGTCCAGCGTGGTGTAGCCGTCGATGATCCACACCAGCCGCTTGTTGACCACCGCCGGGTACACCGAGCTGTCGGTGGTCAGCCACGGCGCCACCGCCTCGACACGCGCCGCCGGGTCGCGGTTGAACAGGATCTTGCTGTTGGAGCCGATCACGTTGGAGAACAAGAAGTTCCGCTCGGCGAACTTGGCGGCGAACACGCTGCGGGAAAGCCAGCTGCCGATCGGCACTCCCCCGAGACCGGTGTAGGTGTAGTTCTTGGTCTCGTTGCTGGTCTCGTAGTCGTATTCGCGGTCCGCCCCGTTGCGTCCGACGATCGCGTAGTCGGCGGAGGTGTTGGCGATCACGGGACCGAAGTAGATGCGCGGCTGGTCCAGCGGGGCGGGCCCGTCGGAGATCACCCCGCCGTTGGGGCCCACGACGTTGACCAGGAACTCCGGGTAGCCACCGTTCTGGTTGGGGTCGTTGGCGATGCCGCGCACCGTGTTCGCCGGCGAGGCGATGAAGCCGTTGCCGTGGGTGTAGACGGTGTGCCGGTTGATCCAGTCACGCTGGTTGTCGATCAGCCGGTCCGGGTTGAGTTCCCGCGCCGCGACGACGTAGTCGCGCAACGCGCCGTTGTGGTCGATGTAGCGGTCGATGGACAGCTGGTCGGGGAAGTAGTAGAAGTTCTTGCCCTGCTCGAACTGCGTGAACGCGGGGCTGACGATCGTGGGGTCCAACAGCCGGATGTTCGACGTGGTCGCGCGGTCGGAGGCGACCTGCTGGGCGGTGGCCCTGGCGTCGCCGGAGTAGTTGCGGTACGTCACGACATCGGAGGTCAGGCCGTACGCCTGGCGCGTCGCGGAGATGCTGCGGCTGATGTACTCGCTTTCCTTCTGCGCCGCATTGGGTCGGACGCTGATCTGCTCGACGATCAACGGCCAGCCCGCACCCACGATCAGCGACGACAGCAGCAACAACACCAGGCCGATGGCCGGAATGCGCAAGTCCCGGAACGTGATCGCGGAGAACACCGCGGCGGCGCAGATCAGCGCGATCGCCATCAGGATCAGCTTCGCCGGCAGCACGGCGTTGATGTCGGTGTAGCCGGCACCGGTGAACGGCTTGCCGCCGCGGGTGTGCGACAGCAACTCGTAGCGGTCCAGCCAGTAGGCGAGCGCCTTGAGCAACACCAGCGTCCCGACCAGGCTGACCAACTGGATGCGCGCCGAGCGGCTCAGCGCGCCGCTGCGGCCCGACAACCGGATCCCGCCGAACAGGTAATGCACCAGCAGGTTCCCCACCAACGCCAGGAACACCGCGACGAACAGGTAGCTGAGCACCAGCCGGTAGAACGGCAGTTCGAACGCGTAGAAGCCGAGGTCCTTGCCGAACTGCGGGTCCCTGATGCCGAAGTCGCCGCCGTGCAGGAACAGCTGGATGCGCACCCAGTAGCTCTGCGCGACGATGCCGGCCAGCAGCCCGATCGCGACGGGCACCCCGATGCCGACCAGGCGCAGCCGGGACACCACCACGGTGCGGTAGCGCGCCAACGGGTCGTTCTCGTTGCTCGGGACGAACACCGGGCGGGTCCGGTAGGCCAGCGCCAGCCCGCCGAACACGACGCCACCGACCAGCAGACCGGCGACCAGGAACACCACCAGGCGGGTGACCAGCACGGTGGAAAACACCGAGCGGTAGCCCAGCTCGCCGAACCACAGCCAGTCGACGTACGCGTCGACCAGCCGCGGGCCCGCGAGCAGCAGGGTGATCACGCCCAGGGCGATCATGATCAGAATCCGGCTGCGCCGGGTCAGCTTCGGCATTCTTGCGGTGGGCCGCATCCCCACTGGCTACGCTCCTGATCGATTCAACTGGCGTCAACGTGGCCGGCGCCGTCCCGCTGGACGGTCCCTGGCAGTTTGCTGTGTTTCCACGCATTTTCCTGGACGGTCACAACTGTACGCACCTCGCCTTAGGCGCGGTCCGCATCGTCTAGCACGTCGGCGGCTGACCCCCCGACGTGATCTTGTGCAGGGCGTCGACCGCCTCGCCGAGCGTGTCGACCTTGACCAGGCGCATGCCGGTCGCGTTGTCCGAACTCGCCTCGTAGCAGTTTTTCGCGGGCACCAGGAAGACCGTGGCACCGGCGTCGTGCGCGGCGACCATCTTGTGCGTGATGCCGCCGATCTGCCCCACCTTGCCGTCGACGGAGATGGTGCCCGTCCCGGCGATGAACTTCGAGCCGGCCAACTCCCCGGTGGTGAGCTTGTCGACGACCGCCAGGCTGAACATCAGCCCCGCGGACGGTCCCCCGATGTTGGCCAGGTTGAAGGTCACCTCGAACGGCGCCCACGGCGCATCGAGCACGGCGACACCCAGGAAGCCGTAGTCGCGGTCCTTGTTGGCGCCGAGGGTGACCTGGGCCACGCCGGCCGGCTCGTTCTTGCGCCGGAAGTCGATCGTCACGACCTGGCCCGGTTTGGTGTGCTTCAGGAATCCGGTGAACGCCTCGACGTCGGCCACCGGGACGCCGTCGACCGCGTCGACCGCGTCGCCGGACTTCAGCTTGCCCGCCGACGGGCCGGGATCGCTGACCTTCGCGACGGTGACCGCGGACGGGTACTTCAGATACCCCAGCGCGGCGTACTCGGCGCTCTGTTCGGACTGCTTGAAATCGGCGTTGTTGTCCTTGTCCACCTCCTCGCGCGACTTGCCCGGCGGGTAGACGACGTCGCGCGGCACCAGCTGTTCCTGCCCCGAAAGCCACAGCGTCAGCGCCTCTCCCAACGAGAGATCGTCACGCTGGGACACCGTCGTCATGTTGAGGTGACCGGTCGTGGGGTGGGTGACCGCGCCCTGGATCTGCACCACCTGCTTGCCGTCCACCTCGCCGAGCGTGTCGAAAGTGGGCCCGGGCCCCAACGACACGAACGGGACCGTCACCACCGCCAGCAGCAGCCCGAACACCACGATCGGCACCAGCGCGACCATCAAGGTCAGAATCCGCCTGTTCACGCCGATCACACTAGACGGGACCGCGTTGGTCCCATTCAGCTACGAGCGTGACCCGGGCTCCCCACGTTCCGTGCCGGCGATGAGTACCGTTGGGGTCATGGCTGACCTGCCTTTCGGCTTCTCGTCGGGAGACGATCCCGACCGCGACAGGAAGAAGGACCCCGATTCCGGGTCGGGCGCCTCCGACCCGTTCGGCGCGTTCGGCCTCGGCGGCGATTTCGGCATGGGCGACCTGGGCCAGCTCTTCACCCAACTGGGCCAGATGTTCAACAGCGCAGGCACCGTCATGGCCGGGGGCAAAACCTCCGGTCCGGTCAACTACGAACTGGCGCGCCGGGTCGCCGCCAGCTCGATCGGGTTCGCCGCCCCGGTCCCCGCCACGACGAACGCGGCGATCGCGGACGCGGTCCACCTGGCCGAGACCTGGCTGGACGGGGCCACGGCGCTGCCCGCCGGCACCAGCAAGGCGGTGGGCTGGTCGCCCACCGACTGGGTGGACAACACCTTGGAAACCTGGAAGCGGCTGTGCGACCCGATGGCCGAGCAGATCTCGTCGGTGTGGGCGTCCTCGCTGCCCGAGGAGGCCAAGACCATGGCGGGCCCGCTGCTGGCGGTGATGTCCCAGATGGGCGGCATGGCGTTCGGGTCGCAGCTGGGCCAGGCGCTGGGCCGGTTGTCCCGCGAGGTGCTGACCTCGACCGACATCGGTCTGCCGCTGGGACCCAAGGGCGTGGCCGCGATCATGCCGGAGGCCGTCGAAGAGTTCGCCAAGGGGCTCGAGCAGCCGCGCAGCGAGATCCTGACCTTCCTGGCGGCCCGCGAGGCCGCGCACCACCGGCTGTTCAGCCACGTGCCCTGGCTGGCCAGCCAGTTGCTGGGCACCGTCGAGGCCTACGCGCGCGGCATGCAGATCGACATGAGCGGAATCGAGGACCTGGCGCGCAACTTCGACCCGGCGTCGCTGGCAGATCCCGCGGCCATCGAGAACCTGCTCGGCCAGGGCGTCTTCGAGCCCAAGGCGACACCGGCCCAGAAGCAGGCGCTGGAACGCCTCGAAACACTGCTGGCGCTGATCGACGGGTGGGTGCAGGTGGTGGTGACCGCGGCGCTGGGCGACCGGATCCCGGGCACGGCCGCGCTCTCGGAGACACTGCGCCGCCGCCGGGCCAGCGGCGGCCCGGCCGAGCAGACGTTCGCGACGCTGGTCGGCCTGGAACTGCGGCCCCGCAAGCTGCGGGAGGCCGCCGCGTTGTGGGAGCGCCTGACGCAGGCCGCGGGCGCCGACGCCCGCGACGCCGTCTGGCAGCACCCCGACCTGCTGCCCTCCGCCGACGACCTCGACGAGCCGGCCGGGTTCATCGACCGGATCATCGGCGGGGACACCAGCGGCATCGACGAGGCGCTCGCCCAGTTCGAGAAGGACGGCGACGCCGACGGCGGTCCTGTGGACAACTGAGTGGGGCCGCCGCGCCCGGCGTGGCACAGTCTCGACTCATGTCCCCGGTGCTGGCTTCCGCCCGTTACGCGCTGGACCCGGCGATGCCGGTGTTGCTGCGGCCCGATGGCGCGGTCCAGGTGGGCTGGGATCCCCGCCGCGCCGTCCTGATCCAGCCGCCGGCCGGGCTGGCCGCCACCGACCTGGCCGCGCTGCTGCTCTCCATGCGATCACCGACGCCGCTGCCCGAGCTGCAGCGCCAGGCCCTCGACCGCGGGCTGGACGATCCCGACGGGCTGACCGGCCTGGTGGCGCAACTCGTCGGCGCCGGCGTCGCCACCGAATGCCGGCGCGCCGACGGCCGGACGGCGACGATCCGGGTGCACGGCCGGGGGCCCCTGTCGGACCTGCTCGTGGAGTCGCTGCGCTGCTCCGGAGCCCGGATCGCGCACAGCAGCCAGCCGCACGCGGCGATGTCGGGCGCCGCCGTGGATCTGGTCGTGCTGTCGGACTACCTGGTCGCCGACCCGCGCATGGTGCGCGAGCTGCACAAGCGCAAAGTGCCGCACCTGCCGGTGCGCGTGCGCGACGGCATCGGGCTGGTCGGGCCGCTGGTCATCCCCGGGGTGACCAGCTGCCTGGGCTGCGCGGACCTGCACCGCCGCGACCGTGACGCGGCGTGGCCGGCGATCGCCGCGCAGTTGCGCGACGCCGTCGGGGTCGCCGACCGCGCGACCCTGCTGGCCACGGCGGCGCTGGCGCTCAGCCAGGTGAACCGCGTGATCGCCGCGGTCCGCGGACAGCAGGCGGCACCCGATCCCGGCCCGCCGCAGGCGCTGAACGCCACGCTGGAATTCGATCTCGCCGCCGGCGCCCTGGTGGCGCGCCAGTGGAGCAGGCATCCGCTGTGCTCCTGCTGACGCGGCCGTGGGTCGGCACGGCTACCCCAGTCGCCCCTGCTCCGGCACGTTCGTCGCCACCGAGGCGTACGCCCTGGCGAGCTCGTCCAGCGCCGCCGAGGTCAAGGTTCCTTCTTTGCGGTTCTTGTCCAGCGCTTCGATGATCGCCCTGAACAGGGCCTCGGCGGCGTCGTGCTGCGCCTGCTTTGCTGCCATGACTTTCCCGGTCCACCCTTCGGATGCGCGTGTCGCCCAGTCGCGGGACCGCGGCCGGCACAGCACAACCTACGGCCCGGCGCCGGCGGCCCGGCGCCGGGTTGTTGCGAGATCAACACCCCCGCGGGGCTGACCGTCGTGGATGATAGGTGTGTGGCAGACATCAAACGCGGCCGTGCTGCGCGCAACGCGAAGCTGGCCAGCATCCCGGTCGGCTTCGCCGGCCGGGCAGCGCTCGGCTTCGGCAAGCGCCTGACCGGCAAGTCCAAGGACGAGGTCCAGGCCGAGCTGATGGAGAAGGCCGCCAACCAGCTGTTCACCGTGCTGGGCGAGCTCAAGGGCGGCGCGATGAAAGTGGGCCAGGCCCTCTCGGTGATGGAAGCCGCGATCCCCGAGGAGTACGGCGAGCCCTACCGCGAAGCCCTGACCAAGCTGCAGAAGGACGCCCCGCCGCTGCCCGCCAACAAGGTGCACCGGGTGCTCGACGCCCAGCTGGGCACCAAGTGGCGGGACCGGTTCAGTTCGTTCAACGACAAGCCGGTGGCCTCGGCCAGCATCGGCCAGGTGCACAAGGCGGTGTGGTCGGACGGCCGCGAGGTGGCCGTCAAGATCCAGTACCCCGGCGCCGACGAGGCGCTGCGCGCCGACCTCAAGACCATGCAGCGCATGGTCGGCGTCGTCAAACAGCTCGCCCCCGGCGCCGACGTGCAGGGTGTCGTCGACGAACTGATCGAGCGCACCGAGATGGAACTCGACTACCGGCTCGAGGCCGACAACCAGCGCGCCTTCGCCAAGGCCTACCAGGGGCACTCGCGGTTCGCGGTACCGCACGTGGTGGCCAGCGCCCCCAAGGTGGTGGTGCAGGAGTGGATCGAGGGCCTGCCGATGGCGGAGATCATCCGCCACGGCACCCCCGAGCAGCGCGACCTGATCGGCACCCGGCTGCTGGAGCTCACCTTCGACGCGCCGCGCCGGCTGGGCATGCTGCACGGGGACGCCCATCCGGGCAACTTCATGTTGTTGCCCGACAACCGGATGGGCGTCATCGACTTCGGGGCCGTCGCGCCGCTGCCCGGCGGCTATCCCATCGAGCTCGGGATGACGATCCGGCTGGCGCGCGAGAAGAACTACGACCTGCTGCTGCCGACGATGGAGAAGGTCGGCTTCATCCAGAAGGGCCAGCAGGTCTCGGTGCGCGACATCGACGAGATGCTGCGCCAGTACGTCGAGCCCGTGCAGGTCGACGTCTTCCACTACACCCGCAAGTGGCTGCAGAAGATGACCTACAGGCAGATCGACCGGTCGGTGTCGCAGATCAAGACGGCCCGGCAGATGGACTTGCCGCCCAAGCTCGCGATCCCGATGCGCGTGATCGCGTCGGTGTCGGCGATCCTGTGCCAGTTGGATGCCCATGTGCCGATCAAGGCGCTCTCGGAGGAACTGATCCCCGGCTTCGCCGAGCCCGACACCGCCGTCGTCTAGGCGGCGGCCTCATCCTTGCGGGGACGCCCGCGCGGACGTTTGCAGCTCACGACCGCGCCGCGGTCCAGGATCTCGCCGCCCCACACACCCCAGGGTTCGGCCCGTTCCAGGGCCGCGGCCAGGCACTCGCGGCGCAGCGGGCAACTCCCGCACAGGGCCTTGGCGCGCTCGAGGTCGGCGGCGGTCTCGGCGAACCAGAGGTCGGGATCGCCGGCGTGACACGGCAGGGATTGTCTGCGGGGCCGTCTGGGGACCGTCGCTGCCGACATGTCCGTTCACCTGCTTTCTGGTCGGGGTGCTGGTGATCCGGGCCAGAGTGCGGACAGTCGAGAAAACTGTGGCCACGGATCCTGGTGACTTCGGGTCCGTGGCCTCGAGGGGATGGGGTCTGGTTAGGGAGAACCCCGGTGCACGGACGCGCGAGTCGCGGCGGCGGCGGCGCGGTGCTTGGCTTGCTTGCCCCGGGCCGCCGGCGCGGCGGCGTGGGCGGCATGCGGGGTACGCATGATCAGCATCGCGGCCGCCCTCCTCTCGTCGTGCCTGATAGAGGGTAAACGGCCGCCGGCGCCGACCGCAATCGATTTTCTACCTGCGGGTCCGGCCGTCAGCGGCCGCGCACCATGTCCAGCACGTCGGGTCCGTACTGTTCGAGCTTGCGCGCGCCGATGCCGGGGATCGCGATCAGGGCCGCCTCGTCCGCCGGCCGCAGCTCGGCGATCGCGATCAGCGTGTTGTCGGTGAAGACGACGTAGGCGGGCACGTTCTGTTCCTTGGCGGTGTCCAGCCGCCAGGCCTTGAGCCGCAGCAACAGGTCCTCGTCGACGTCGGCGGCGCAGGTCTCGCAGCGCGAGAGCATCACGGCCGCCGGGGTGGTCAGGTTGTCGTTGCAGATCCGGCAGCGGGTCGGCGCCGACTTGGCGCGCCGCGACTTGACCGGCGCGGCGTCGGCGCGGGCCTGCGGCGCGATGCCGTTGAGGAACCGCGACGGCTTGCGGCCCTGACGCCCGCCCGCGCTGCGCGCCAGCGCCCAGCTGAGCGCCAGATGCACCCGCGCCCTGGTGATGCCGACGTACAGCAGCCGGCGCTCCTCCTCGACGGCCTCGCTGTCGGGCCCGTGCGCCAACGCGTGCGAGATCGGCAGCGTGCCGTCGGCCAGGCCGACCAGGAACACCGCGTCCCACTCGAGGCCCTTGGCGGCGTGCAGCGAGGCCAGCGTGACCCCCTGGACCGGCGGCGGGTGCCGCGCGTCGGCGCGGGTCCGGAGCTCGGCGAGCAGGGCCGGAAGCGTCAGCTGCGGGCGCTGCGCCACTTCGTCGTCCACCAGCGCGGCGAGCGCGTTCAGCGCGTCCCACCGGTCCCGCGCCTTGCTGCCGGCCGGCGGTTCGGCGCTCAGGCCCAACGGTTCCAGGACGCCGCGCACCACCTCGGGCAGGGGGCCCTCGGGGCCGCGTTCGGCCACGCGCTGCAACGCCAGCAGCGACTGCTTGACCTCCTGGCGGTTGAAGAACCCCTCGCCGCCGCGGACCTGGTAGGCGATGCCCGCGTCGGTCAGCGCCTCCTCGTAGACCTCGGACTGCGCGTTGACCCGGTACAGCACGGCGATCTCGCCGGGGGCGGTGCCGGACTCGATCAGCCGGGCGATGGACGCCGCGACCGCCGTGGCCTCGGCGGGCTCGTCGGGATGCTCGCGGAACGATGGGGCCGGGCCGGGTGCGCGCTGACCGATCAGCTGCAGCTTGCTGCCGGCCACCCGGCCGCGGGCCGCGGCGATCACCCGGTTGGCCAGCGACACCACCTGCGGGGTCGAACGGTAGTCACGCTCCAGGCGCACCACCGTGGCGTCGGGAAAGCGCCGCGAGAAGTCGAGGAGGAAGCGGGGCGAGGCCCCGGTGAACGAGTAGATGGTCTGGTTGGCGTCGCCGACCACGGTCAGGTCGTCCCGGTCGCCCAACCAGGCCGACAGCACCCGCTGCTGCAGTGGGGTGACGTCCTGGTACTCGTCGACGACGAAGCAGCGGTAGCGGTCGCGGAACTCCTCGGCCACGGCCGCGTCGTTCTCGATCGCCGCCGCGGTGTGCAGCAGCAGGTCGTCGAAATCGAGCAGCGTCACCGCTTCGTCGCCGACCTTGAGCGCCTCGTAGGCGGAGTAGACGGCCGCCACCTGCGCGGCGTCCAGGGGGATGTCCCGGCCCGCGGCGGCCACCGCGCTTGGGTACTCCTCGGGTCCGATCAGCGACGCCTTGGCCCACTCGATCTCACCGGCCAGGTCGCGCACGTCGTCGGTGCCGGCATTGAGCCGGGCGCGACCGGCCGCCCGCGCCACCACGGCGAACTTGCTGTCCAGCAACTGCCACCGGGTGTCGCCGACCACCCGGGGCCAGAAGTACCGCAGCTGACGGTGCGCGGCGGCGTGAAACGTCAGGGCCTGCACCGCGCCGACACCCGCGCCGGTGCGCGCGACGGCGTCCAGCGCCCGCAGCCGGGACCGCATCTCCCCCGCCGCCCGCTGGGTGAACGTCACCGCGAGCACCTGCCCGGCGGCGACATGGCCGCCGGCGACGAGTTGGGCGATCCGGTGCGTGATGGTGCGCGTCTTGCCCGTCCCGGCGCCGGCGAGCACGCAGACCGGTCCCCGTGGGGCCAGCACCGCGTCGCGCTGCTCGTCGTCCAGCCCGGCGGTCAGGGAATCGGCGACCATCGGCATGGCGTCCATCTTGGCAGCGGCCGCCGACAAACGCGGCCTTCGGCGTGTCGCGCCGCCGCCGGGACCGCCGGGCTGCATCGGACCGCCCCGCGCTACCTTGGCTGTCATGACGAATGCTGCCGTCACCGTTTACACGACGTCCTGGTGTGGCTACTGCCACCGGCTCATGACGGTGCTCAAGTCCAACGGGATCGCCTACGAGGCCGTCGACATCGAGGCGGACCCGACGGCCGCGGAGTTCGTCAGCTCGGTCAACGGCGGCAACCGGACGGTCCCGACGGTGAAGTTCGCCGACGGCTCGACGCTGACCAACCCGAGCGCCGCCGAGGTGAAGGCGAAGCTGGCCGAAGTCGCCGGCTGAGCGGCCCCGACCCGCATTTTGGTGCCCGGCCCGGCACCGCAGCGGGAAGGAGTACCGCGCGGTGGCCTACGGTGGCACGACCGACGATCTGAGGCCGGGCGGCATCGCCCCGATCAACAACGTCAGCCAGGCCGTCGCCGTGTACCGCGACGCGCGCGCGGCCCTGACCAAGCTGGTATCCAGGCGGCACGAGTGCGCCGCATGACACGATCCCGCCTACGACTTCGCCCTGGCACGGCCGGATTCCTCGACCGTGGAACTCACCTCCGCGGGCTGGAGCCACCTGTACCGCACCAAGGCCGCGGTGCTGGTCTCCGTCGGCGTGCTGGGCATCGAACCGACCGAGCACATCGCCGACACCGTGCTGCACGCCATCACCGAGCGCATCCACTAACCCCCGCGTCAGTCGAGCGCGGCCCACGATTCGATGATGGTCCGCGCGATCGAGATCGACCCGGGCAGCAGCAGCTTCGAGCCCGACGCGCTGCTCCAGTCGCCGGCCTCCAGCGCGGCGCGCACCTCGTCGCGGGTGAACCACGCCGCCTCGACGATCTCGCCGTCGTTGAACGAGAACTGCTCGGACGGGTCGCCCACGGCATGGAACCCGACCATCAGCGAACGCGGGAAGGGCCAGGGCTGGCTGCCGAGGTAGCGCACGTCGCGGACGGTCAGGCCGATCTCCTCGCGGATCTCCCGGGCGACGCACACCTCGAACGATTCGCCGGCTTCCACGAACCCCGCCAGCAGCGAGAACATCCGTTCCGGCCAGGTGCCCTGGCGGGCCAGCACCGCGCGGTCCCCGCCGTCGTGGATCAGACAGATCACGGCCGGGTCGATACGCGGGAACTCCTCGTGACCGGTGACGGGGTCGATGCGCGACCAGCCCGCCCGCGCCGGTTTCGTCGGGGACCCGTCCACCGAGCTGAACCGCGCCCGGTCGTGCCAGTTCAGCAGCGCGATCGCCGACGACACCAGTTGGCTGCTGGTGTCGTCGAAGATCGGGCCGAGGCTGCGCAGGTTGAGCACCTCGACGTCCACGCCGGGCTCCTCCGGCGCCTGCAGCGCGCCCCGGATCGCCCAGACGTGGCGGCCGCCATCGATGCGGCCCAAAAACACCGCGTCCGGCGGTGGCTCGTCGGCGAGGGTCGCCGCGGCGCCGAGCACCACCCGGCCGTCGGCGACCAGCACCTGATTGCGCGAGTCCACCCGCAACAACGCCGCGTCGGCCCATCCGGCGGCGGCCGCGTCGACGTCGGTGCGCAGCTGGTCGGCGCGGTCGGCACCGACGCGCGAGAGCAACGGAATCTCCCGCAGCTGAAAGTCGGCCCCCACTACTGCCCCGCGCTGCGGACGTAGAGCAGCCTGTCATTCGCCTCGATGGCGTCCGCTTCCGGCGCGCCGATGCGCAGCAGCTGGCCGTCGCGCACCACGCCGAGCACGAGGTCGCGCAGATGGCGCGGCGAACCGCCGATCTCGTTCTGCTCCACCTCGCGCTCGGCGATCGCCAACCCGACGTCCGGGGTCAGCAGGTCCTCGATCATGTGGACCACGCTGGGCGTGGTCGTGGCGAGGCCGAGCAGCCGGCCGGCCGTCTCCGACGAGACCACCACCGAGTCCGCTCCCGATTGCTGCAACAGGTGCTGGTTCTCGGCCTCCCGGATCGCGGCGACGATCTTGGCCTTGGGGGCGAGTTCGCGTGCCGTCAACGTCGCCAGGACGGCGGTGTCGTCGCGGCCCGTCGCGACGATGATCGACGACGCGTGCTGCACGCCGGCCAACCGCAACACGTCGGACTTGGTGCCGTCGCCGTGCACGGTGACCAGGTCGGCGGCCGCGGCGTGCTCGAGCGCCGTGCGATCGATGTCGACGACGACGATGTCGCCCTGGGCGGCCTCGTCGCTGACCTTGGCGGCGACCGCCGCCTTGCCCTTGGTGCCGTAGCCGATCACGACGGTGTGGTTGCGCACTTTGTTCCTCCAACGCTGAATCTTCCACGCCTGCCGGGACCGCTCGGAGAGCACCTCCAGCGTCGTGCCGACCAGCACGGCCAGGAACGCGATCCGCAGCGGCGTGAAGATCACGGTGTGCATCAGACGCGCGTACTCGGTGACCGGGGTGATGTCGCCGTATCCGGTCGTCGACAGCGACACCGCCGCGAAGTAGAGCGAGTCGACGAACGTCAGTTCCCGGTCCCGCACGTCGCGGTAGCCGCCACGTTCGAAATAGACGATGGCGGCGGCGGCGAACAACACCACCAGGGCGATGGCCACCCGGCGCGTGATGACGCGCGCGGGGCTGGCGGGGTCTTCGGGGATGCGCACGACGCCGACCAGTTGGTGACCGGGTTGGGAGGTCAGCCGTTGCTTGAGACCGCTCAGTTGCCGCGACTTACCGTTGCCCACGGCGGTCCATCATCGGCTCAGGCCCGGCGCACGAGACACGCACGCGAACAAATGTAACCACCTTTGCCCGCCGCCGGGGACTTGGCATCACCCGGCGACGCGGCGGCCCTCCGCGGGGTCGGCCAGCAACGCGGCCAGCTGGTCCGGCTCGAGCAACTCCTCGGGAGCGACGGTGACGCCGGTGCGCACGTAATAGAAGGCGGCGCGCACCGAGGACTCCGGGATCCCGGTCAGCGCGGCCCACGCCAGGCGGTACACCGCCAGCTGGACGGCGGCCTGGCGCATCGCCTCCTGCCCGCGCGGGGGCTCACCGGTCTTCCAGTCCACGACGGTGGCCCCGCCGTCGGGGTCGGCGAAGACCGCGTCGATGCGGCCGCGCACCACGGTGTCGGCGATCGGCATCTCGAAGGGCACCTCCACGGCCACCGGTGTGCGGCTCGCCCACCGTGAACCCGCGAACGCCTCCTGCAAGGCGGCCAACTCCTGGCTGTGGCCGACGCCGGAGTCGGCCGCGCCCGGCAGGTCACCCAGATCGAACAGCCACTCGGCGCCGTAGTACTGCTGCACCCACGCGTGGAAGGCGTTGCCCAGCAGGACATGCGGGTCCGGGCGAGTCGGCAGCCGATGCGCCAGGCGCTGCGCGGCGCCCTCGGGGTCGCGGGCCAGGTCCACCAATCCGCTGACCGACAACTGGCTGGGCAGCGCGGGGACCGTTCGTCGCGCCGCCCGCGCCCGCTCGGCCAGCAGCGCATCGACGTCGGCGGCCCAGCCTTCGGCGTCGATGCCGTCCCGGGGCTCCTCGCCCGACATGGCGCGCATCACCAGCGACGCGCCGCGCTCGACATCCCCGCGGCGCCCGGCCAACGGATCGGCAGGCCATACCGCCTCGACGACGTTGTCGCGCAAGGGGTTTCGCTCACCGTCGGCCGGGGCGGGCGCCCAGTGCTCCACCACTCCGCAGGGTTCGCCGGCGGCGGCGCAACGGTCGATGACGTCCTTGAGCTCGCACAGGAACTCCGAGGGCCCGCGCGGTTTGACCCCGGTGCCCGCCCAGTGGTGACCGGACACCAGCAGGGTGTCCTCGGTGCGGGTGATCGCCACGTACAGCAGGCGCCGCTCCTCGTCGATGCGCCGCTGTTCGAGCTGGCGGCGGTGATCGGAGATCTTGTCGGACAGTTGTTTTCGGTTGGTGACGGCCGAGGTGTCCAGCACCGGGATGCCCAGGGCGCCCGCCGCGGCGCGGTCGCCGCGCAACAACGGCGGCAGCTCGGCGGCGTCGGTGAGCCAGGTGCTCCGCGACGCGGTCGACGGGAACGTTCCACCGGACAGGTGCGCCACCGCCACCACCTGCCACTCCAGGCCCTTGGCGGCGTGCACCGTGAGCACCTGAACGCGGCCGCGCGCCACCGCCGGCGGCGCGGGCGCCAGACCGTTCTCGACCGCCTCGGCCACGTCCAGGTAGGCCAGCAGCCCCGCGGCCGACGCCGCCACCGGGGCGGCCGCCGCGTCCGCCGCGTTCGCGCGTTCGGCGTAGCCGGCCACCACGTCGGCGAACGCGTCGAGGTGTTCGGCCCCGGTCCAGCCCGACGACACCTTGGCCCGGACCTCGCAGTCGACCCCCAGCACGCGGCGCACCTCGGCGACCAGCTCGGGCAGCGGATGGCCCAGGCGGGCGCGCAGGGCGCCGAGCTCGGCGGCCAGCGCGGTGATGCGCTCATATCCCGCGACGGAATACGAGCCGGCCGGGCCGGGGTCGCTGATGGCGTCGGCCAGGCAGGCGGTGTCGGCGTCGGGACCGGCCGCCATCGCGATCGCCGCGGGCGACGGCGCGTCACCCGGGCGCGTCCCGCCCCCGCCGAGGGCCAGCGCGCGCTGCCACAGCGCCGCGATGTCGCGGCCGCCGAGGCGCCACCGCGGACCGGTCAGCACCCGCATCGCCGCCGGGCCCGCCGTGGGGTCGGCGACCAGCCGCAGCATGGCCACCACGTCGGCGACCTCGGGCACCGACAACAACCCGGCCAGCCCCACCACCTCGACGGGGACCCCGCGCGCCCGCAGCGCCTCGGCGATCGGGGCGGCATCGGCGTTGCGGCGCACCAGGACCGCGGCGGTCGGCGGACCGACGCCCTCGGCGCGGGCTCGCCGGTAGTGCGCGGACAGGTGGTCGGCGATCCACTCACGTTCGGCGCGCACGTCGGGAAGCAACGCGCAGCGCACCGTGCCGGGCGGGGCGTCCGGACGCGGGCGCAGCGCGTGCACCGCGACCGAACGCCGCCGCGCCTCCGCCGATATCGCGTTGGCCACCTGCAGCGCCCGCGGCGGGTTGCGCCAACTGGTCCGCAACTCCAGCACGGGCGCCGGGCTGCCATCGGGCCGGGGGAAGTCGGTGGTGAACCGCGGCAGGTTGGTCGCCGAGGCGCCGCGCCAGCCGTAGATCGACTGGATCGGGTCGCCGACCGCCGTCAGGGCCAGACCGTCGTCGACCCCGCCGCCGAACAGGGCCGACAGGGCGATGCGCTGCGCGTGACCGGTGTCCTGGTACTCGTCGAGCAGCACCACCCGGTAGCGGCTCCGCAATTCCTGCCCGACTTGCGGGCACGTCGCCGCCAGCCGCGCCGCGGCGGCCATCTGACCGCCGAAGTCCAGCACCTTCGCCGCACGCATCCGCTCGCCCAGCGCGTCCAGCAGCGGCACCAGCTCGGCCCGCTGGGTCTGGGTCGCCAGCAGCCGCAGCAGCCACTGGCTGGGGCCGCGCTCGCGCTGGTAGGGGCCCGCCGGCAGCGTGTGCACCAGCCGTTCGAGCTCCACGTGGGTGTCGCGCAGCTGGCCGGTGTCCACCAGGTGCTCGGCGAGCTGGCCCCACAGCCGCAGCACCATCGAGGTGACCGCGGCCGGCGTCTTGTCGGTGTGCAACTCCCCGCGGTATTCGGTGACCACGTCGAAAGCCAGCTGCCACAACTCGGTCTCGCCGAGCAGCCGGGTGTCGGGCTCGACGGGCAACAACAACCCGTAGTCGCGCAGCAGCGAGCCGGCGAACGCGTGGTAGGTGCTCACCACCGGCGCGCCGGCCGGGTCGGCGGCCGCGGCGCCGGCGGGGCCGGGCAGGCCCGGAGCGGCACCGGCCAGCCGGGCCAGCCGGGTCCGGACCCGGCGCAGCAGCTGACCGGCGGCCTTGCGGGTGAACGTCAGTCCCAGCACCTGCCCGGGGTCGGCGTAGCCGTTGGCGACGAGCCACACCACCCGCGCGGCCATCGTCTCGGTCTTGCCCGCACCGGCCCCGGCGATGACCACCAGGGGGCCCGGCGGGGCGGCGATGACCGCGGCCTGTTCGTCGGTGGGCGGGAAAAGACCGAGCGCACTGGACAATTCGGCGGGGCTGTAGCGGGGGTTCACGCTGTGGGTTCCTCACGGTGGGCGGGGCAGCAGGGCCGGATCGGGCAGTGGGCGCAGCCGTCGTTGCGGCGGGCGGTGAACTGCGGTCCGGCCGTCGCCGCGGCCGCCCGCCGCAGCACGGCGCGCCATTCCTCGCGGGCGGCCGGGGTCAGCGGGTCCTGCTCGCGTTCGGTGGCACCCGCGGTCCCGGCCTTGCCGAGGTAGACGAGCCGCGCGCCGCCCGGCTCGTCGCCCGCGGGGATCAGGCCCTCGGCCACCGCGAGCTGATACATCGCCAGCTGGGCGTGTTGTTGGGCGTCGTCCTTGCTGACCGGTGTCTTGCCGGTCTTGACGTCGACGACCACCAGCCGCCCGGCCGCGTCGCGCTCCAGCCGGTCGACGCGACCGCGCAGCCGGACCGTTGCACCGCCGTCGTCGTCGGCGCCGAGCGCTCCGTGGACCTCGACCTCGACACCGACCTCGGTCAGCTCCCCGCGGGTGCGCGCCCGCCACTCCACGAAGGCCTCGATCATGGCGCGGTGGCGGGCCAGCTCGTTGGCCGAATGCCACGGGGCCTCGACGGGCAGCTGCTGCCAGGCCCGTTCCAGCTCGGCGAGCAGATGCGATTCGGTGCCCCCCGGTTCGGCGACGAGCGCGTGCAGCACCGAGCCGATGGTGGACCGCAGCTCGCGCGGGTTGGTTCCGCCGTGCCGCTCGGCCAGCCAGCGCAGCGGGCAGTCGGTGAGCGTCTGCAACGTCGACGGCGTCAGCGTGACGACCTCGTCGCCGCCCCGCAGCGGCTCGCTGGTGCTGACCGGGTTCAGCCCGTGCCAGGTGGCCGGGTCCGCGCCGGGCACGCCGGCTTCGGCCAGCCTGGCCAGCTGCGAGGCCGCACACCGGCGCGCGCCGTCGTCCACGGCGCCGTCGGGCGCGCACACGACCCCGCGCAGCCGGCCGACCAGCGCCGCCGCGGAGAGCACCCGGGGCGCCGACACAGGCTGCGCCGCCACGGTTGCGGGGGCGTCATCGGCCCACTGCGCGATCTCGGAGAAGAACGCCGAGGGCAGCGCGGCCGCACCGGCCGGCCCGCCCGTGTCGCTGTCGACGGCCGTCACCAGCAGGCGGCGCCGCGCCCGGCCCATCGCGGCGACCAGCAGCCGCCGTTCCTCGGCGAGCAGCGGCGCCCGCACCGACGCGTCCGCGCCGACGTCGTCGAGCACGTCGAGCAGCCGCTGGGTGCCCAGCACCCCGCCGCGGGGAACCGTGTTGGGCCACAACCCCTCCTGCAGACCGGCGATGACGACCAGATCCCACTCGTGTCCCAGCGCGGCGTGTGCGCTGAGCACCCGGACCTGCTGTGCGCCCGCCGCCGGCTCGAGGCTGACGCCCGGCAGTTGCAGCGCCGCGACGTGCTCGACGAGTCCGCGCAGCGACGCACCCGAGGTGCGGGCCACGTAGTCGTCCGTGATGTCGAACAGGGCGGTCACCGACTCGAGGTCCCTGCTCGCCTGGGCGCCGCCGGGCCCGCCCCGCTCGGCGGCCGCCAGCCAGCGCCGTTGCAGGCCCGACCGGTTCCAGGCGGCCCACAGGGTGTAGCGCGGATCCTGTCCGTCCCGGTGGCAGCGTGCGGCCGCGTCCAGCACCGCACGCACCCGGCGCAGCGCGCGGGACTGCCCGCCCGGCACCGGCCCGTCGCCCGAGAGCACCTCCACCAGCAGGTCGCCGAAGCTCCCCGGCGCACGGTCGGGACCGCCGGAGCGGGCGCGTTGCAGCGTCCGGCGCAGCTGCCGCAGCGAGACCGGGTCGACGCGGCCGATGGGCCCGGTCAGCAGGTCGAGCGCCCGCTCACCGTCGAGACCTTCGGCGGTGGCCTGCAGCACCGTGAGCAGCGCCCGCGCCGCGGGCTCGGCGAAGAGCGGACCGCCCGCGGCGGGCCGCGCGACCGGCACCCCGGCGGCGGCCAGCGCGTGCTGCAGCCGCGGGCCGAGCCGCGGCACCGACCGGACGACGACCGCCATCTGCGACCACGGAACCCCGTCCACGAGGTGCGCACGCCGCAGCGCGTCGGCGATCATGGCCGCCTCCGCGTGCGCCGAGGCGGCCAGGCGCACCACGACCGACCCCGCGTCCGGCCCGTCACCGGTGCCCTCGATCCGCCGGCCGCCGGTGCCACCCGGCAGGCGGCGCGCGACACCGCTGACCGCACGCGCCACCGCCGGCGCGCACCGGTGCGAGACCGCCAACGCCACCACCGGCGAATCGTCGGCGAGCAACCCGGCGGGTTCGCCACCCCGGAAGCCGAACACCGCCTGGTTGGGGTCACCGGCGACCAGCGCCAGCTCGCAGCCCGCCGCCAGCGCCCGCACCAACCGGACCGCCTGCCGGTCGAGTTGCTGGGCGTCGTCGACCAGCAGGATGCGGACCCGGGCGCGTTCGGCCGCCAGCAACTCGGGGTCGACGGCGAAGGCCTCCAGGGCGGCGCCGACGAGTTCGGCCGCACCCAGGGCCGGCGTCGTCGCCTCCGGCGCCGCCGTCCCGACCGCCGCGCGCAGCAGCATCACCTGCTCGTACTGGCGCGCGAACCGACCCGCGGCGCTCCACTCCGGGCGCCGGCACCGCCGGCCCAGCCGTTCCAGTCGGAGGGGATCGACCCCGCGTTCGGCGCAACGCGCCAGCAGGTTGCGCAGTTCGGTGGCGAAGCCGGCGGTGCTCAGCGCGGGCCGCAGCTGGTCCGGCCACGCGGAGGCGCTGCGCGGCCCGTCCGCCAGGTCCCCGGCCAGCAGTTCGCGGATGATGGCGTCCTGTTCGGCGCTGGTGACCAGCCGCGGGGGCGCGTCACCGGCGCGCTCGGCGGCGCGCCGCAGCACCGAGTAGGCGTAGCTGTGCACCGTGCGCACCAGCGGCTCGCGAACCGCGGCCCGGCACGCGCCGGCGCTGCGCGACCGCAGCAGCGCCGTCGTCAGCGCGCTGCGCGCACCCGTCCCGATCCGACCCGAACCGGTAAGCAGCAGAACCGATTCCGGCTCGGCACCGGCGCCGATGCGGGCGATCGCCGCGTCGGCCAGCAGGCTGCTCTTGCCGGTGCCGGGACCGCCGACGATCCGGAACAGGCCGCGCGCCCCCGGCGCGAGGACCGCACGCGCCTCGGCATCCCAGGTGTACGACATGGCTGCATGCAACCACGAGGGTCCGACAGCTTTGGCAGCGCAGATTTGGCCGGCCCCGGCCGACCCCTAAACTCGATCGAGGCAGTCCGACGCGAGGTGAGGAGGTATCCGATGGTGAACGACGTCGAGGGCCTCGTTCCCGACGACGAGGTTCCCGAAGCAGACGCACAGGAACAGCGCCAGCTGGTCGATGCCGACGACGAGGCGGGCCTGGACACCGCGTATCTGAGCGCCGACGCCACGGACCGCGACGCCAACGACGCCGACGTGCTCGACCAGGCCTTCGCCGTCCCCGCCGACGACGACTGGGACGACATCGGGTAAGCCGCACCTGGCACGATCGACGGGTGAGCGCAGACCTACACGTGCACCGCTACGGTCCGTCGGGCCCGGTGCGGCTGCTGGCGATCCACGGGCTGACCGGCCACGGGCAGCGCTGGCAGCACCTGGCCGGCTACCTGCCCGAGATCGCCGTCGCCGCGCCCGATGTCATCGGACACGGCAGGTCGTCGTGGGCGGCGCCGTGGAGCATCGACGCCAACGTCGCCGCGTTGGGGGCGCTGCTCGACGATCAGGCCGACGCGCCGGTGCTGGTGGTCGGCCACTCGTTCGGCGGCGCGCTGGCGATGCACCTGGCCGCGGCCCGGCCGGACCGGGTGGCCGCGCTGCTGCTGCTCGATCCGGCGGTCGGGCTGGACGGCGGCTGGATGGCCGAGATCGCCGACGCGATGCTGGCATCCCCCGACTACGCCGACCCCACGGAGGCCCGCGGGGAGAAGGCGACGGGCGTGTGGGTGGACGTGGACCCCGCGCTGCTCGACGCCGAGATCGACGAGCACCTGATCGAGCTGCCGAACGGCCGGTACGGCTGGCGGATCAGCCTGCCGGCGATGATGTCGTACTGGAGCGAACTCGCGCGCGAGGTCGTGCCACCGCCGCCGGGAACGGCGACGACGCTGGTGCGGGCCAAGCAGACCTCGCCGCCCTACGTCGGCGAGCGGCTCGTCGCGGGGCTGCGGAACCGGCTGGGCGCGGACTTCCGGCTGCTGGACTTCGACTGCAACCACATGGTGCCCTACGCCAGGCCCGCCGAGGTCGCGGCGTTGGCCCGCGGGCTGCTGGGCGGTCGCTGACCATGGCACCGGTCACTGACGAGCAGGTCGAACGGGTGCGATCCCTGGTCGCGGCCATCCCCTCCGGGCGGGTCGCCACCTACGGCGAGATCGCCGCCGTGACCGGGCTTTCCAGCCCGCGCATCGTCGGCTGGATCATGCGGACCGACTCCTCGGACCTGCCGTGGCACCGGGTGATCACCGCGACCGGCCGTCCGGCGCCCCACGTGCGGACCCGCCAGCTGGAGCTGTTGCGGGCCGAAGGGGTGCTCGCGGTCGACGGCAGGGTCGTGCTGGGCGACGACGTGCGGTACGAATTCCCGAGCGGTGCCTAGAGCACCAGCCGGACCAGCGCCGCGGTGCGGGCCAGACCCGGAAAGGCGTCGGCGGTCGAGCGCGGGTGCAGCGCATGGACCGCGAGCCGGAACATCAACGCGCGCAACAACATCTGCGGCCACTCCGGCAGCGCGTTCCAGCGTTCGATGAGCCCGTCGTCGGCGTCTCCCCAGGACAGGGCGTCGACGACGACCACGCCCGCCGCCCACGACGCGGGCCGCCAGTAGGGCGTGATGTCGGTGATCCCCGGCGCCGCCGTGCCCACGAAGAGCACCGTCCCGTAGAGATCCCCGTGCACCAGCTGGTTGGGGCTTCGGGTCGGCCGGCGCAGGGTGGCGAGCTGGTTGATCAGCTCGACCGAGCGCTGGCCGTCCGCCGTCGGCGGGGATGTCCGCGCGCCCGGGGGCATCGACTGCAACGGCCGCTCCTCCCACGCCGCGCGGTCGGCGGCGATGAAGACGTCGACGTCCGCCCAGGGCGCCGCTGTGGGCCCCTGCGTCAGGAAGCGCGGGCGCTCCAACTTGCCGGTGGCCTCGTGCAGGCGCACCGCCGTCGACACCACCTCGTCGTGCCGGGGCTCGGGGGTGCCGGCGACGAACGTGTCCGCCCGCCAGCCCGAGACCACGTACCGTCCGTCGGTCGAACGCACCGGCCGGGCCAGCCGCACGCCGTCGACGAACAGCGTCTCGCGCACCCGCGCCGACCATGCGGCGCGGGCGTGGTCGGCGACCATCGACAACACGACCTCGCCGCACCGCCAGCCGCCTTCCCAGCCGGCCCCCAGGGCCGCGGGCTTCACACCGGTCAAACCGAAAGCCGACAGCACATGGTCGGGCGGTGGTTCGACGCTCACACCGGTCAGCCTAATGGAGCAGTTTGCGGCTACCGGGTCAGTACAACACCATGTCGGGCTGCATCTGCTGCGCCCACGCCACGATCCCGCCCTGCAGGTGCACCGCATCGGCGAATCCCGCCCGCTTCAGCGCGGCCAGCGCCTGCGCCGAGCGCGCCCCCGTCTTGCAGTACAGCACCGGCCTGCGGTCCGGGGGCAGCAGCGCCAGGCCCGCACCGGAGTCGATCGCGGACTGCGGGATCAGCCGGGCCCCGTCGATGTGCACGATCTCCCACTCCGCGGGCTCGCGCACGTCGATCAGGGCGAGCGCGGCGCCCGAGTCCAGCAGCTCGCGCAACTCCCGGGGGGTGATCGAGGAACCGGCGGCCTCCTCGGGCACCACCCCGCAGAACTGCTCGTAGTCGACCAGTTCGGTGATCTTGGGAACCGACGGGTCCTTGCGGACCGCGATCGTGCGGTAGGTCATCTCCAACGCGTCGTAGACAAGCAGCCGGCCGAGCAGCGGTTGGCCGATCCCGGTGATCAGCTTGATCGCCTCGGTCCCCATCACCGAGGCGACGGAGGCGCACAGGATGCCCAGCACGCCGCCCTCGGCGCACGACGGCACCAGCCCGGGCGGCGGCGGCTCGGGGTACAGGTCGCGATAGTTCAGGCCGCCCCCGCCCGGGGCATCGTCCCAGAACACCGAGACCTGGCCCTGGAACCGGTAGATCGATCCCCAGACGTAGGGTTTGCCGGCCAGCACCGCCGCGTCGTTGACCAGGTAGCGGGTGGCGAAGTTGTCGGTGCCGTCGACGATCAGGTCGTACTGCGCGAACAGTTCGACGGCGTTGCCGGCCTCGAGCCGCAACTCGTGCAGGCGGACCTCGACCAGGGGGTTGAGGGCGGCGATGGAGTCGCGCGCCGACCGCGCCTTGGACCGTCCGACGTCTGCGACCCCGTGGATGATCTGACGCTGCAGGTTGGACTCGTCGACGACGTCGAAGTCGACGATGCCGATCGTGCCGACACCCGCCGCGGCCAGGTACAGCAACGTCGGCGACCCGAGGCCGCCGGCGCCGACCACCAGCACGCGCGCGTTCTTGAGCCGTTTCTGGCCGTCCACGCCGAGGTCGGGAATGACCAGGTGGCGGCTGTAGCGGGCCACCTCGTCGCGGCTCAGCTCAGCCGCCGGCTCCACGAGCGGCGGCAACGACGTCGACACCGAACATCTCCTCCGACGGGGTCCCCCGGAAAGGTCCCGATGACCCGAGGCTACTCAGCGGATCGGCGCGGATCTAAGCGATGGGGTACGGCCAGGGGTTGAACTTGCAGGTCTTGCCGTCCGCCTTGACGAAATCGGGGTCGAACGGGGCGGCATCGTCGTCCGACGTGGAAAACGTCTGCTGCATCATGATCGGGGCCAGACCACCCTGCTGGTCGCACGCCTGGTGTCGCTCGTAGCCGATGGCGTGGCCGACCTCGTGGTTGATCACATACTGGCGATAGGAGCCGATGTCCCCCTCGAACGGAACCGCTCCGCGCACCCAGCGCGCCTCGTTGACGAACACCCGGGACTGCCGGTCCGGCCCGAACGCCGGGTTGTAGCACGACGTCTCCAGCGGGAACTCGTAGCCACATCCCTCACGCACCGTCACCGGCGACACCAGCGAGATCCGGAAGTCGGGGTTGACCCCGCTGGTTGCGTCCACCCGGATGAACGCGAACTTGGGGTCGTGCGTCCAGCCCTTGGGGTTGGCCAGCGTCTGGTCGACCATCTGCGCGAACGCGTCGTCGCCGCCGAACATCGTCGGGTCCAGGCCGTTTTCCACCTCGACGGTGTATCGGAACACCTTGGCCGTGCCGCGGCCGATCTGCGGCGTGGTGCCCGGTACGACGCGGTAGGTGTTGTCACCCGCCTCGGTGAACGGGCCGCCGGCCGGCAGCGTCCCGGCCGGCAGGTTGGCGTCGAACGCGGCCAGCCCGCGCGGCGGTGCGTCCAGGATCACGGTGCCCACCGTGCCGATGGCCGGCGATTCCTGGAAGGGCTGGCTGGCCGCCGGCCGCGGCGCGGCCGTGCCGGTCACCGTCTGGTAGATCACCAACGCGGTCAGCACCACCAGCACCGGCAGCGCGTAGGCGCGCCAGCCGTATGTCGACACGAACTTCCCCAGCCAGGTTTGCTTGCGCCAGCGGCGCGCCCGGTCGCGGTCGGTCCGGGGCCGCCCGGCGGCCCGGTCGATCGGGTCGCGCAGGGCCCGCAGCGGCTCACGCCAATCGTCGCGCAGCACCGGAATCCGTTCGGTGCTGCTTACGGGCCGCTCGGACGTCATTTTCCCAGGATGGCACAGGTGGCACCGGCGGTGCTCCCGGCGCGCCCGAACGCCCGGCGCGACACCCCTGCTGCCAGCACCTACGACGACGGCGGCCCCCGGGACCCCGCAGGTAGTAATGTCTGTTGCCACGAGCAGGGCGTGGCCGGGCCGGCGGTCCGACGCCGGCTACAAACCAATCAGATGGGCACTCGATGAGCGATCTCACCAGGGCGGCGCGGCGCGCCGTCAAGACGGGTGACCGCGCTCGGCCGGGAGACGGCGCGGCACCCGCGAGTCGCCGTGGCAACCGGTTGCCACGTGACGAGCGGCGGGGCCAGCTGCTGATCGTCGCCAGCGACGTCTTCGTCGACCGCGGCTTCCACGCGGCCGGCATGGACGAGATCGCGGAGCGGGCCGGGGTGAGCAAACCGGTTCTC
This sequence comes from Mycobacterium cajalii, assembly GCF_045809005.2. NCBI lineage: Bacteria > Bacillati > Actinomycetota > Actinomycetes > Mycobacteriales > Mycobacteriaceae > Mycobacterium > Mycobacterium cajalii. Next base: position 1,368,046 of record NZ_CM141436.1, on the reverse strand, counting down.
TACCAACATTTCTCGAGCAAGCTCGAGCTCTATCTGGCGGTGCTGAACCGGCACGTCGACAAGCTCGTCTCCGGCGTGCAGCAGGCGCTGCGGACCACCACCGACAACCGCGGGCGGCTGCACGCGGCGGTGCAGGCGTTCTTCGACTTCATCGAGCACGACAGCCAGGGCTACCGGCTGATCTTCGAGAACGACTACGTGACCGAGCCCGAGGTCGCCGCGCAGGTGCGCGTCGCCACCGAATCCTGCACCGACGCGGTGTTCGCGCTGATCAGCGCCGACTCCGGGCTCGACCCCCACCGCGCCCGGATGATCGCGGTGGGACTCGTCGGCATCAGTGTGGACTGCGCCAGGTACTGGTTGGACAATGACCGCCCCATCTCCAAGGCCGACGCCGTCGACGGCACCGTGCAGTTCGCCTGGGGCGGGTTGTCCCACGTGCCGCTCACTCGTTCTTAGCGGCCTTCCCGGCGGCCCGCGCGGCCGCGGCTTCCGCACCGATGCCGAACCCGACCCGACGGGCGTCGGCGGCACCGATCTCGACGTAGGCGATCTTGGCGGTGTGGATCAGGAACCGACGGCCCTTCTCGTCGCTCAGGGCGAGCAGCCCCGAGCCTTCGCGCAGCGCGGCGGCGACGAGTTCTTCCACCTCTTCGGGGGTCTGCCCGCTGGGGAAGACCAGCTCGCGCGGACTGTCCGTGATCCCGATCTTGACCTCCACCGTGGCCCCTTCCTCAGGTCGTGCCGTCAGGTCGTGCTGTCGCTGACGCGTCAGCCTGCAGGCTAGTGGACACCCCGGATACGCCCCACACGCCGGGTGGATAACCCGGGTGGACAACGCCGAATAACGATTGGCTTGCAACTGGTCATCCGGCAGCGCGCGCCCCCAAACCACTGCTTTCACGTCTATAACATCGGCAACATGGGTAACACGCTGCACGACCTTCATGATCTTGACGAAGACGAGGTCCAGGATTACCCCGACGACGAGAGCCACGAGACCCTCGCGGAGGACTACGGCCAGCTGGTCTGGCCCGGCGACAGCCGCTGGCGGCCGCTCACCGCGGTCCTCGGCGCCGTGGTGGCCCTCGGCGCCATCGCGACCGCGGTGATCATCAACAGCGGCGACAGCGCGTCGACCAAGGCGACCGTGGGGGCGCCGGCACCCCGGCCGATGACCTCCCTGCCCGCCCCGCCGCGGAACACCGTTCCGCCGAGCCAGTCGACGCAGCCCCGCCTGCCGCCGGAGACGTTCACCACCGTGCCGCCCGCCGCGAAACCCCCGTCGGCGGCGCCGGTCCCCACGCCGACGGCGACACCCACCGCGGCACCGCCCCCGCTGGCACCCCTCCCGCCGGCCCCGCCGTCCGCCGCGCTGAACCCCCGCACCGTCGTCTACAGCGTGACCGGCACCAAGGGGCTGCTGGACCTGGTCAACATCATCTACACCGACGCCCGCGGCTTCCCGCAGACCGAGTTCAACGCGGCCCTGCCGTGGTCGAAGATGATCGTGCTCAATCCGGGAGTGCAGACCGAGTCGGTGATCGCGACCAGCCTCTCCGGCCGGCTCAACTGCTCGATCGTCAACGCCGAGGGCCAACCGGTGGTGTCGTCGACCACCACCTCGATCATGGCGACGTGCACCCGCTGAGCGGGGCGCTCAGCCCAGCCCGAGCTCGTGCATGCGCCGGTCGTGGGTCTGCTGCAGGCGGTCGAAGAACGCGTTGAGCTGACCCAGCCCGCCGGCCCCTGACAACACCAGGTCGACCAGCTCATCGTGGTCGGCCAGCACGTACTGCGTCTGGGTGATCGCCTCGCCGAACAGCCGGCGCGCCCACAGCGCCAACCGGCTGCGCTGCTTGCTGCTCGCGGTCACCGCGGTGCGCACCTCGGCCACGACGAACTGCGAGTGCCCGGTCTCCGCCAGGGCCGCCCGCACGACGCCGGCCACCTCGTCGGGCAGTCCGTCGGCGATCTCGAGGTACAGGTCGGCGGCCAGCGCGTCGCCGATATAGGTCTTCACCAACGCCTCCAGCCAGGTGCTGGGCATGGTCAGCCGGTGGTAGTTCTCCAGCGCGGAGACGTACTTGGCCATCGCCGCCACGACGTCGACACCCCGGCGTTCCAGGGCGTCGCGCAGCAGTTCGTAGTGGCCCATCTCGGCGGCGGCCATGCTGGCCATCGAGATGCGTCCCCGCAGGTCGGGAGCCATCCGCGCCTCATCGGTCAGCCGGTAGAACGCGGCGACCTCACCGTAGGCCAGCACCGCGAACAGTTCGTCGACGCCGGGGTGATCCGCCGGAACCCGCGGCGCCGGCGAATCGTCCACCTGGTCGGCCGACGAGGCTGGAGAGGCCGAAGTCATGGCAACACTGTAGTCGGCGGGCGCGGGCGGAAACGGGCGCCGGCTGTCGAGCGGCTATCATGTCTGTAGATAGCGGCCGTCTTCGTCCGTTACGCAGAACGCCGCTATCGGCGAAATGTGCGCGCACAGCTGGCCCGCCCGGCGCAACCGGGTGAGGCCCGGCGCCTCGGCGACGTATTCGGAGTCGGAACTCGTGCGTGCGTGACCGCAACAGAGAAACACCGACACAACACCGAACAACGTCACCGAAAGGCCCGACCTCCGCGTATGACCGCACCGACAACCACAACCGAACTGCCCCCGAAAACAACATTCGCCGAGCTCGGCGTCCGCGACGAGATCGTCCGCGCGCTGGCCGAGGAGGGCATCGAACATCCCTTCGCCATCCAGGAGCTGACCCTGCCGCTGGCGATGGCCGGCGACGACGTGATCGGCCAGGCCCGCACCGGCATGGGCAAGACCTTCGGCTTCGGCGTGCCGCTGCTGCACCGCATCACGACGCGCGCCGCCGAGGCCCCGCTCACCGGGGTGCCGCGCGCCCTGATCGTGGTGCCCACCCGCGAGCTGTGCATGCAGGTCACCGAGGACCTGGCCACGGCCGCCAAGTACCTGAGCGCCGAGGACGGGCGCCGCCTGTCGGTGGTGTCCATCTACGGCGGGCGGCCCTACGAGCCGCAAATCGAGGCGCTGCGGGCCGGCGCCGACGTCGTGGTGGGAACCCCGGGCCGGCTGCTCGACCTGGCCCAGCAGGGCCACCTGCAACTCGGCGGGCTGTCCAGTCTGGTGCTCGACGAGGCCGACGAGATGCTGGACCTGGGCTTCCTGCCCGACATCGAGCGCATCCTGCGGCAGATCCCCGAGAACCGGCAGTCGATGCTGTTCTCGGCGACCATGCCGGGCCCGATCATCACGCTGGCCCGCACCTTCATGAACCAGCCCACCCACATCCGCGCGGAGGCGCCGCACTCGGCGGCCACGCACGACACCACCGAGCAGTTCGTCTACCGGGCCCACGCCCTGGACAAGGTGGAACTGGTGACCCGGGTGCTGCAGGCCGAGGGCCGCGGCGCGACGATGATCTTCACCCGCACCAAGCGCACCGCGCAGAAGGTCGCCGACGAGTTGGCCGAGCGGGGCTTCAAGGTCGGCGCCGTGCACGGCGACCTGGGCCAGATCGCCCGCGAGAAGGCGCTCAAGGCGTTCCGCACCGGCGACATCGACGTGCTCGTCGCGACCGACGTGGCCGCCCGCGGCATCGACATCGACGACGTCACGCACGTCATCAACTACCAGATCCCCGAGGACGAGCAGGCCTACGTGCACCGGATCGGCCGCACCGGCCGCGCCGGCAAGACCGGCGTCGCGGTCACCCTGGTGGACTGGGACGAGCTGCCCCGCTGGACGATGATCGACAAGGCGCTGGGCCTGGACTCCCCCGACCCGGCCGAGACCTACTCCAACTCGCCGCACCTGTACGAAGAGCTGGGCATCCCCACCGAGGCGCGCGGCAAGGTCGGGACGCCGCGCAAGTCGCCGGTCAAGCGCCGCGACGCCGCCACCGATGCGGAAACCGCGGAACGCAAGCCCGCCCGCACCCGCTCCGGCGCACGCCGGCGGCGCACGCGCGGCGGCCAGCCCGCCACCGGGCACCCCGCGGGCACGTCGGCTCCGGCCGCCGACGGCGACGGCGGCACCGACGGACCGTCCGGGTCGCCCGAGGCCAACGGCGCGCCGAAGCGCCGCCGCCGGCGCCGCAAGCCCGCCGACGGCAACGCCGTTTCCGCCACCACCTCGGACTAGAGGCCCGCGCCGCGGCATGGTCAGACCCGAGCGCCGTACCAGGGGCGACATGCTGGCCGCCGCGGCGATCGCGGTCGTCGTCGCCGTCGCCGCGTCCCTGATCTGGTGGACCGGCGACGCCCGCGCCACCATCAGCAGGCCCGCCGCCGGCCCGGCCCCCAACCCGAAGCCGGCCCGCGACGTCCCGGCCGCGCTGAACCAGCTCTGGACGGCCGCCAGCCCCGAAACCGTGGCCCCGGTGGTGGTCGGCGGCACGGTCGTCACCGGCGCCGGCCGCCGCGTCGAGGGGCGCGACCCCGGCACCGGTCAGACACGCTGGAGCTATTCCCGCGACGCCGACCTGTGCGGGGTGTCCTGGATCTACCGCTACGCCGTCGCGGTGTACCGGGACGACCGCGGCTGCGGGCAGGTCAGCACCGTGGACGGGTCGACCGGCCGGCGCGGACCCGCCCGCAGCGGTTACGCCGACCCCCACGTGCGGTTGTCCTCCGACGGCACGACAGTGCTGTCGGCCGGCGACACCCATCTCGAGCTCTGGCGCTCGGACATGGTCCGGGTGCTGGCCTACGGTGAGACGGACGCCCGGGTGAAGCCGTCGGCACGCGGACTGCACTCCGGCTGCCGGCTGATCTCGGCCGCGGCCAGCTCGGCCGCGGTGTCGGTGCTCGAGAGCTGCACGGACCGGCCCGACCTGCGGCTCGTCCTGCTGCGGCCGGGCAAGGACGACGACGAGCCCCGCCAGCAGGTCGTGTCCGAGCCGGGCATCCGCCCCGATTCGGGGGCCCGCGTGGTGGCCGTGTGGGAGAACAACACCGCGGTGTACCTGCCGGCACCGCAGCCCAGGCTCGACGTCGTCGACGAGACGGGCACCACGGTGTCGAGCACCCTGCTGCCCAAGCCACCCTCGCGCTCGGCGGTGGCGTCGCAGGCCGGCAACCTGGTGACCTGGTGGACCGGCGACGCCCTGATGGTGTTCGAGGCCAGCACCCTGACGCTGCGCTACACGATCGCCGCGGGCGCGGCGACCGCGCCGCTGGGGCCCGCGGCGATGATGGCGGGCAAGCTGCTGGTGCCGGTCAGCAACGCGATCGGGGTCTACGACCCGGTCAGCGGCGCCAACGAGCGCTACATCCCGGTGCAGCGGTCACCGGGCAGCGGCGCGGTGGTGCCGGCGGTGTCGGGATCGCGGGTGTTCGAGCAGCGCGGCGACACCGTGGTGGCCCTGGGCTGATCCGCGCGGCCGGAGCCGGGCTACACCTCGACTGTGAACGTCGGCAGCGCCTTGCCGCTCTTCCAGTGCTTGAGCAGCGCCTTCGCCAACTCGGCATAGGCCGCCGCACCCTTGTTCCGGCGCCCGGCCATCACCGACGAACCCGAGGCGCTGGCCTCGGCGAAACGCACCGTGCGCGGGATCGGCGGGGCCAGCACCGGCAGGTCGTAGCGGTCGGCGACGTCGAGCAGCACGTCACGGGTGTGGGTGGTGCGGGCGTCGTACAGCGTCGGCAACGCACCCAGCAGGCGCAGGTCCGGGTTGGTGATCTGCTGGACGTCGGCGACCGTGCGCAAAAACTGCCCGACGCCGCGGTGGGCGAGCGTCTCGCACTGCAGCGGCACGATGACCTCGTCGGCCGCCGTGAGCCCGTTGAGCGTCAACACGCCCAGCGACGGCGGGCAGTCCACGATGACCACGTCGAACTCGTCGGAGAGTTTCGCCAGGGCCCGTTTGAGGGCGTATTCGCGTCCGGCGCGCATCAGCAGCATCGCCTCGGCGCCCGCCAGGTCGATGTTTGCCGGCAGTAGCGTCATCCCCTCGATCGTGGCCACCAGCGCGGCGCCGGGCTCGACCTCGCCGAGCAGCACCTCGTGCACCGACACCGGCAGCTTGTCGGGATCCTGGCCGAGCGAGAAGGTCAGACAGCCCTGCGGATCCAGGTCGACGAGCAGAACCCGCTGTCCCGCAGCCGCCATCGCCGCTCCCAGCGAAGCGACCGTAGTCGTCTTGGCGACACCGCCCTTCTGGTTGGCCACCGCCAATACCCGTGTCTTAGCCACAGGCACCGCCCCTTCTCGTCGACTTCGCGCTGCATCGTCCCCGCGCAGTCACAGTGCCATCCTGGCACGTCCACCGGCCCCGCGCTGCGGCCGACAGGCCCGGGTTCGCGTCGGGCAGAATCGGTCGCATGGGCTTGCACAACCACCGACTGGTCCTGCTGCGCCACGGGGAAACCGCGTGGTCCAAGTCCGGCCAGCACACGGGCCGGACCGATCTCGAACTCACCGGGAACGGCCGGGCGCAGGCCGAGCTCGCCGGACGGGTGGTGGCTCAACTCGGGCTCACCGAACCCGTCGTGCTCAGCAGCCCACGGCAACGCGCCGTCACCACGGCCACGTTGGCCGGGCTCTCGATCGACGAGGTGACCCCGCTGCTCGCCGAATGGGACTACGGGGCCTACGAGGGACTGACGACTCCGCAGATCCACGAATCGGTACCCGATTGGCTGGTCTGGACGCACGGATGCCCGGACGGGGAGAGCGTGGCGCAGGTCAGCGACCGCGCCGATCGGGCCATCGCGCTGGCGTTGGGGCACATGACCTCGCGCGACGTGGTGTTCGTGGGTCACAGCCACTTCTCGCGTTCGGTGATCACCCGCTGGCTCGAGCTGCCGCTCGTCGAGGGCAGCCGCTTCTGGATGGTCGCCGGTTCGATCGCCGTGTGCGGGTTCGAGCATGGCGTGCGGCAGCTCGCCGCGCTCGGGCTGACCGGTCGCGCGCAGGCGCTCGCGCACGGGTGAGCGCCACCGAGCCGCCGTTCGCGCTGTGCGGTCCGCGGGGGGCCCTGGTCGCCGACGGGGTGCGCGACCGGTTCTGCGACGTGCGCGCGGCTCGAGCGGCGCTGCGCTCCGGGTCGGTGCCGATAGTGTTGGGCGCGTTGCCTTTCGACACCGATATGCCCGCCGCGTTGCTGGCGCCGGGCAGCGTCGCGCGCAGCGAGGGCCGCCCCGACTGGCCGACGGGCCCGCTGCCGGCGGTGCACGTCGCCGCCGCCGTCCCGCCGCCCGCCGACTACCGCGACCGGATCAGCCGCGCACGCGAGCGGCTCCGCGCGCCGGGCGGCTCGCTGCACAAGGTGGTGCTGGCCCGCGCGTTGCGGCTGGCCGCGGACGCTCCCCTGGATGCGCGGGTCGTCCTGAGCCGACTGCTCGCCGCGGACCCCGCCGCCTACGGCTATCTCGTCGACCTGAGCGCCGCCGGTGGCGACTACCGCGGCGTCGCCCTGGTGGGCGCCAGCCCCGAACTCCTGGTCGCCCGATCCGGGGACCGCGTCGTGTGCCAGCCGTTCGCCGGTTCGGCCCCCCGCGACGCCGACCCCGAACGCGACGCCGCCAACGGCGCCGCCCTGGCCGGCTCGGCCAAGAACCGGCACGAGCATCAGCTGGTGATCGACGCCATCCGGGCGGCTTTGGAGCCGCTGTGCGACGACCTGATCATCGCGCCCGAACCCCACCTGAGCCGCACCGCGGCGGTGTGGCACCTGTGCACGCCGATCAGCGGCCGGCTTCGCGACAAGTCCACGACCGCAATCGATCTGGCATTGGCGCTGCATCCCACCCCGGCGGTCGGCGGCGTCCCGACCAAGGCCGCGACCGAGCTCATCGCCGAGCTGGAAGGGGACCGCGGGTTCTATGCCGGGGCGGTCGGGTGGTGCGACGCGCGCGGCGACGGCACCTGGGTGGTGTCCATCCGCTGTGCGCAGCTCTCGGCCGACCGGCGCGCCGCGCTGGCTCGGGCCGGCGGCGGCATCGTCGCCGAGTCCGACCCCGACGACGAACTCGACGAGACCACAACGAAATTCGCGACGATACTCACGGCTCTGGGGGTGCGTCCGTGACCACGGCGATTCGCGCGGCCACACCGCGCGACACCGCCGACATCACGGCCATGGTCCATGCGCTGGCCGAATTCGAGCACGATCCCGAACATAGCGCGGTCACCGAATTGCATATTTCGACAACAATTTTCGGGCCATTTCCGACCGCCCGCTGCCACGTCGCCGAAGTCGACGGCCAACTCGCCGCCATGGCGCTGTGGTGCGTGCGGTACACGGTTTGCGGCGGGGCGGGGGCCCACCTGGAGCGACTGTTCGTGTGGCCCCGGTTCCGCCGGCGCGGCGTGGCGCGCGATTCTGTCGGCGCTGGCGCGCGAATGCCTCGACAACGGCTACTCGCGGCCGGCGTGGGCGGTGCTCGACGGAAACACCGGCGCCATCGCCCTGTACGACCGGATCGGCGGGCAGGGCAGGCCGCGACGCGACTCGACCGCCTACCTGCCGTCCGGCTTCCGATTGGCCGAACTGGCCGGCCCGCGCTGATCGCCCCCGGCGGCCCAACGCACGCCCGGAGGGCTGAACACCAGCACCAGCACGCCCAGCGCCACCACCCCCGCCGGGATCCCGAAGGCCGGCCGATGCGAGCCCACCGCGAGGTACCACGACACGGGTAGCAGCAGCAGCTGGGTGACCACCGCGAGCCCGCGGGCCCAGCGCCTGCCGAGGGTCAGCGCGCGTCCGGCGGCCAGCACCACGCCGCCGACCAGGACGAACCACACCGCGGTCCCCAGCCCGTTGACCAGGCGCTGGTCGGCGCCCGCGATTCCCCGGACCACCAGCACCGCGGCCACCACCAGACCGGCCGCGCCCTGGGCGGCGACGATCACGCCCGCCGCCCGCACCACGGCCGGCGTCACCTGCCTGCTGGGGAGTGCCACGGCGCCAGCGTAGTCACCGGCCCCGCGCTCGCCCTCGCCGCGCCGCGGCTGGGAGGCACCTCCTCCCCGGGCCGTTTCACGGCCCGCATCGTCGCCGCGCCCGGCCACATCGCCCGCCTCCTCCCCGGGCCGTTTCACGGCCCGCATCGTCGCCGCGCCTAAGCTCAGTCGTCATGCGCGCCGTGCTGATCGTCAACCCCACAGCCACGTCCACCACACCCGCCGGCCGCGACCTGCTGACGCATGCACTCAAGAGCCGCCTGCAGCTCACCGTCGAGCACACCAACCACCGCGGCCACGGCAGCGAACTCGCGCAGGCGGCGGCGAAAGACGGCGTCGACCTGGTCGTGGTGCACGGCGGCGACGGCACGGTCAGCGGCGTCGTCAACGGCCTGCTCGGCCGCCCCGGTTCGCCGCCATCATGGCCCGTTCCCGCGGTCGCGGTGGTGCCCGGCGGCTCGGCCAACGTGCTGGCCCGGTCGCTGGGCATTTCCCGCGACCCGGTCGCCGCCACCAACCAGCTCATCCAGCTGCTCGACGACCACCGACGTCACCAGACCTGGCGGCGCATCGGATTGATCGACTGCGGCGAGCGGTGGGCCGTGCTCAACACCGGGATGGGCGTGGATGCCGAGGTGGTGGCCGCGGTCGAGGCCGAACGCGACAGGGGCGGCAAGGTCACGCCGTGGCGCTACGTCCGCGCCGCGGTCCCCGCGGTCTGGGGTTACACGCGCCGCGAACCGATGCTGACACTGGAATTGCCTGACCGGGCGCCGCTCCCCGGGGTGAGCTTCGTCTTCGTGTCGAATTCCAGCCCGTGGACCTTCGCCAACGAGCGGCCGGTGTGGACCAATCCCGGCTGCAGCTTCGAGTCGGGACTCGGAGTGTTCGCCCCCACCAGCCTGAAGCTGATCCCCACCCTGCGCATCGTCCGGCAAATGTTCGCCAAGCGGCCCAAGTTCGACTTGAAGAACCTCATCACCGAGGACGACGTCGCCTGCCTGCGGGTCACCGCAACCGGGGGCCCGGTCGCCTGCCAGTTCGACGGGGACTACCTCGGCACCCGCGAAACCATGACTTTCCGGGCGGTTCCCGACGCACTGTCGATCGTGGCCCCTCCCGCCAAGAACCGGCCCGACCTGCGATAACAGGGCACCAAGAGAAGACCGGGAAAAATTCCCGGGAGCGTAGCGGGTCAGTGTAGTACAACGGAGTAAGGGCTTGACTAAGAGTTCGTCAAAGTGAGATAGCCCACGAGCGAACGCACGCTATTGACTTCTGTTGAGCCTGTGAAACGATCAAAAGGTTGCATGCAGAAATTTACGTAGGGGTACGGAGTCTTTTTCTTCTGCACGCTGAACAGCCGAAGAAAATGCCGTGCGCCTTGCTGCGCACTCAGTGAGGAGTAACAACGTATGGATTGGCGCCACAAGGCGGTCTGTCGTGACGAGGACCCGGAGCTCTTCTTCCCGGTAGGGAACAGTGGCCCGGCGCTCGCGCAGATCGCTGACGCGAAACTGATCTGCCATCGGTGCCCGGTGACGACCGAGTGCCTCGCCTGGGCCCTGAACACCGGTCAGGACTCGGGCGTATGGGGTGGGATGAGCGAAGACGAACGACGCGCCCTGAAGCGTCGCAGCGCTCGGACGAAGGCCCGTAGCGGAGTTTGACCCAGTTTCACACGACAGTGCGGCCTCGACGATTGTCGGGGCCGCACTGTCGTGTGCGGCTACAGCAGCAGCCGGGCCCGACGGCCGATCGGCACCCGTAGCACCACGTCGGTGCCCTGCCCGGCCGCGGCCCGCATGCCGAGCGTGCCGTCCAGTTCGGCCGACACCAGCGTCCGCACGATCTGCAGACCGAGACTGTCGGACTTCTCCAGGGCGAATCCTTCCGGAAGCCCGCGCCCGTCGTCGTGCACCACGACATCCAGCCAGCGCGCGGAGCGCTCGGCCCGGATCGTCACCGAACCCTCCTGGACCGCGGGGTCGAACGCGTGCTCGATCGCGTTCTGCACGAGTTCGGTGATCACCATGATCAGCGCCGTGGCGCGGTCGGAGTCGAGCACCCCGAGGTCACCGACCCGGTTGATCCGGATCGGCCGGTCCACCGACGCCACGTCGTTCATGATCGGCAGGATCCTGTCGATGACCTCGTCGAGGTTCACCTGCTCGTCCACCGACATCGACAGCGCGTCGTGGACCAGCGCGATCGAGGAGACGCGACGCACCGACTCCATCAGCGCCTCCCGCCCCTCGGCGTTGACCGTCCGGCGGGCCTGCAGCCGCAGCAGCGCCGCCACGGTCTGCAGGTTGTTCTTGACCCGGTGGTGGATCTCCCGGATCGTGGCGTCCTTGGATATCAGGGCACGGTCGCGGCGCTTCACCTCGGTGACGTCGCGGATCAGCACCGCGGCCCCCTTGCTGGCGCCGTCGACGACGAGCGGCAGCGTCCGCAACAGCACCGTGGCGCCGCCGGCGTCGACCTCCATCCGCATGCTCAGCCCGCCGGCCACCAGGTCGTGAATGTGCTCGGCCACCTCCTGGGCCTCGAAGGGGTCGGAGATCAGCGGCCGTGTCACCTTTATCAGGTTGCAGCCCTCCAGCTTCGTCGTCAGCCCCATCCGGTGGTAGGCCGACAGGGCGTTGGGGCTGGCGTAGACGACGACACCGTCGACGTCGAGGCGGATGAAGCCGTCGCCCGCCCGCGGCGTCGAGCGGGACATGGCCACGTCGCCGACGTCGGGAAAGGTGCCCTCGGCCAGCATCCGCACCAGGCTCGTCGCGCATTCCCGGTAGGCGGTCTCGAGACGGCCGGATTTGCGACGGGCAGCCAACGCGTTCTGGTGCTGCGTGAGCACCGCCACCACCTGGCCGCCATACCGCACCGGGGACGCTTCGACGTGCGGTCCCAGCAACTGCCAGGACGTCTGGGGACCCGCATCGCGGTTCCGGACGGTCGCGCCGGAGGCGAAGCTCGCGGCCACCAGCGGCACCTGCTCGGCGTCGACGACGCTCGCCACCTCGTCGGCGTGCATGACGGTCGGCGCGGTGTTCGGCCGGCATTGCGCGACGCACACCAGCATCCCGTCGTCGCGGCGGACCCACATCAGGTAGTCGGCGAACGACAGGTCGGCGAGCAGTTGCCACTCCCCCACGACCGCGTGCAGGTGGTCCACCGCGTTGCCGGGCAGCATCGTATGCTCGGCGAGCAGGTCACCGAGGGTAGACATCGACAACTCCCGAGCCGTCCCGGCGGTGGATGCGCGGACCCAACGGCTAGCTGATGACGGCGATGAGGTCACCGGCCTGGATGACGTCGCCCACCGAGACGCTCACCTTGCTCACCGTGCCGTCGACCTCGGCCAGGACGGGAATCTCCATCTTCATCGACTCCAGCAGCACGACGATGTCGCCCTTGCCGATCTGGTCACCCTCGTTGACGACGACTTCAAGCACGCTGGCCACGATTTCGGCGCGAACATCCTCCGCCATCTTCACCTCATCCGTTCCGGCCGTCGGCGCACGCTGGCTGCCGACCCAGCAAGCTTCTGTCGCAAACTCATGTATATCGAACCACAACGCCGCCGGGGGCCGCGGCGCGCGGGCTGTTGGTCACGCATCCAGGCGGCGTGAGAGACTGTGGGACAACACGACGGGCGCCGAACGCCCGGTTTTCGACCAAATTCGGAGGTTACGACGATGGCCAAGCGTGGCCGCAAGAAGCGCGATCGCAAGTACAGCAAGGCCAATCACGGCAAGCGGCCCAACGCCTGAGCGTCCCGCGGGCCGGTGCCGCTACTGCATGTCCCGGATGATGGTGGTGCGGCGGATCTCCAGCCGGAGCCGCTCCCGCAGGGTGTCCGGGGCTTTCTCGCCTTGACATTTGGAGGCGATGAGCGCCTTGATCCGTTCCTCTAGCCCGTAGTGCTGGAAGCAACCGGGGCACGCCTCCAGGTGCTGGCGCAGCCTCGCGCGGGACTCCGGTGTGCACTCGCCGTCGAGCAGGGTCCACACCTCGGCGATGACCTCGGCGCAGCCGACACCGCCGTGGGCATGGTCGTTGGGGCACGAGCCGTCCTTGTCCGACAACTCGCTCGACGAGCGCCGCTCCTCCTCATCGATTCGCTCTACATCGTCGCCGGCGCGGCTCATGACGACACCTCCTCGTGCGCCTGTTGACCTCGATTGAAGCCCCGCTCTTTGGCCACGTCGGCCAGCAGACCGCGCAGCTGACGTCTACCACGGTGCAGCCGTGACATGACGGTGCCGATCGGCGTGTCCATGATCTCGGCGATCTCTTTGTAAGGGAAACCCTCGACGTCGGCGTAGTAGACCGCCATCCGGAATTCCTCCGGCAATGCCTGCAAGGCTTCTTTGATCTCGGTGTCGGGCAGCGATTCGAGGGCTTCGACCTCGGCCGAACGCAGCCCGGTGGAGGAATGCTCGGCGTTGGACGCCAGCTGCCAGTCGGTGATCTCCTCGGTCGGGTACTCGACCGGCTGTCGCCGCCTCTTGCGGTAGCTGTTGATGTAGGTGTTGGTCAGGATGCGGTAGAGCCACGCCTTGAGGTTGGTTCCGGCCCGGAAGGAACGAAAGCCCGCATAGGCCTTCACCATCGTCTCCTGCAGGAGGTCTTCGGCGTCGGCCGGGTTGCGCGTCATGCGCAGCGCACCGCCGTAGAGCTGGTCCAGCAGGGGAATCGCGTCGCGCTCGAACCGGGCGGTCAGCTCGTCGTCGGTCTCCGGTTCGGGCTCGGGAAGCTCCGGGGGCGTCGCGCCGTCCCGTCCATCTTCGAAGTCGGCCATGTCGATTACCCCGGTCCCTTCTGCTGCGGTGTCGCCGGACGAGACCGGAAACGCATCCGGACCCGCAAGAATGCGAGCCGACTGCCCGGCGCCCTGCGGGCTGCCCAACAGGCACGTCGCCGTTGACACCAGACTGCTCCTCCCAATCTAAAGGCTGCCCCCGACAGTGTCTGCGGGTGCTCGCGCGCATCGGAAACCGGGTGGTACAACAGCGCTGGCCGGAGCGGTATTTCCGAGGCTCCATCGGCACCGTCACAGCCGGAGGTTAGTGTGACGCCATGTCCCTGAACGGCAAGACCATGTTCATCTCCGGCGCCAGTCGCGGTATCGGCCTCGCGATCGCCAAACGCGCCGCACAGGACGGCGCCAACATCGCCCTGGTGGCCAAGACCGCAGAACCGCACCCCAAGCTGCCGGGCACGGTCTACACCGCGGCCAAGGAACTCGAGGAGGCCGGCGGACAGGCGCTGCCGATCGTGGGGGACGTCCGCGACCCGGAATCCGTCGAATCCGCGGTGGCCAAGGCCGTCGAGCAGTTCGGCGGCATCGACATCTGCGTCAACAACGCGTCGGCGATCAACCTGGGGTCGGTCCTCGAGGTGCCCATGAAGCGGTTCGACCTGATGAACGGGATCCAGGTGCGCGGCACCTATGCGGTGTCACAGGCCTGCATCCCGCACCTGAAGGGCCGCGAGAACCCCCACATCCTGACCCTGTCGCCGCCGGTGCTGCTGGAAAGCAAGTGGCTGAAACCCACCGCGTACATGATGGCCAAGTTCGGCATGACGCTGTGCGCACTGGGCATCGCCGAGGAGATGCGCGCCGACGGCATCGCCTCGAACACCTTGTGGCCGCGCACCCTGGTCGCCACCGCCGCGGTGCAGAACCTGCTCGGCGGCGACGAGGCGATGGGCCGGGCCCGCAAGCCCGAGGTGTACTCCGATGCGGCCTACGTCATCCTCAACAAGCCCGCCCGGGAGTACACCGGCAAGTCGCTGCTGTGTGAGGACGTGTTGCTGGAGTCCGGCGTCACCGACCTGTCGGTCTACAACTGCGTGCCCGGCGGGGAACTCGGCCTCGACTTCTGGGTCGACGGCGTCAACCCGCCGGGGTACACGGGCCCCTAGCGGGCGCCGGAGGGTTGCGGCGTGGCCCGCGCCGCCACACCGGGCATCGCCGCGCTGGTCGCCGCCGGCGTGCCGCACGAGGTCGTGCGCTTCGAGGCCGTCGCCGACCTGTCGGAGTCCGGCGACGTCGCCGCCGGACAGGTCTTCAAGACGTTGATCATCGCGCTGCCGGGCGAGTTGGCCGTCGCGGTGCTGCCGGTGCCGGAGAAGCTGTCGCTGAAGGCCGCGGCGGCCGCGCTGGACGCGCCCAGGGCCGTCATGGCCGAACCCGTTGCCGCCCAACGGGTCACGGGTTACGTGGTCGGCGGCATCTCCCCGTTCGGGCAGCGCCGGCGGCTGCGCACCGTGGTCGACACCTCGGCCCTGCGCTGGGACCGGGTGCTGTGCAGTGCCGGCAAGCGCCATTGGGACGTCGCGGTGGCCCCCGCGGACCTGATCCGGTTGACGGGGGCGGTCACCGCCGACATCGCAGTTCAGTAGGTGTAGAAGCCCTCTCCGGTCTTGACGCCGAGCTTTCCCGCATCGACATAGGCCCGCAACAGGTCTCGCGCCCGCGTGGGCAGGTACGGGAACTCTGCGGTGTAGTGGTTTTCGATGTCGAGGACGACGTCCAGGCCGACCTGGTCCATCATCTGGAACGGCCCGACCGCAACGCGCCAGTTCTCCTTGAACATGCCGTCGACGTCCTCGGGCCGGGCCACGCCTTCGGCGACGACGGCCAGCGATTCGCGCTTGATGGCCGCCCAGATGCGATTGAAGATGAATCCGGTGGACTCCCGGCGCACCTCGAAGGGCCGGAACCCGAACTCGGGCAACACCGTCAGCATCGTGTCCAGCACACCGCGAGCGGTGTGACCGTCGGACATCAACTCGACCGCGTTGATCCCGGGCGGCATGTAGAAGTGCGTGTTACACAACCGCGTCTTGTCGCGCACCCGTTCGGCCATCAGGCGCGAGGGCAACGACGACGAATTCGTCCCGAAGATGGTGTCCGGCGGCGCGGCCCGGTCGATCTGGCCCCAGACGTCGATCTTGGTTTCGAGTTTCTCTGGGACGGATTCGACGGCAAGCCAGGCGCCGTCCAGTGCCGCCTCCAGGGAGTCCGCGGCCGTCGCGGTACCGGGTTCGCCGAAGCCTCTGTCCGCCAACAACTTCGGGAGGGAGTCGGTCACGTACTGCGTGGCGGACGCGAGCTGCTCGGCGCGCCGGGCGTGAATCCGCACGGTTCCGCCGCGGCCGGCGAACATCAGCGCGATGCGACGACCGAGCGTCCCCGCGCCGATCACCGCGACCGGGCGGTTCTTGACGTCGTCGAATGCGTAAGGGTAAGAGCCAGTCACCCATGCATGGTAGGCGGCTCCCCGCGCCGGCGACGGAGGCGGCCCGAGCGTCGTGCGCCAAAAAACTTGCGTCACTTTGGTTTCTGTGGTCACAATCGGGGGTTTCTTGTCGGTGGGTGCCGATAGTTTGACGGTGTGAGTGTTGACCGGGAGGCGTTGGGTGCGGCGTTCGACGCGCTCGACGCCGACCTGGACACGCTGCTGGGGTTCGACTGCGATGCGTTGACCACCCCGGAGTTGCTGGCCTGGCTGGGCCGGGTGGAAAAGGTGCGCCGGCGCCTGCCCGCCCTCGAGCATGCGGTGATCAACACCCTGGCCCACCAAGCCACCCCGCAAGAGTTGGGCGGCAAACTCTCCCACGCCATCGCCGAGGCCACCCTGATCTCGCGTGCTGCAGCCAACCGGCGGGTGCGCGAAGCCGCCGACCTGGGCGAGCGCCACGGGCTGACCGGGGAACCCCTACCCCCGACGCTGGCCCAGACCGCTTTGCGTCAGCGCCAGGGCAGCCTGGGTTCCGAACACGTCACCGTGATCCGCCACTTCTGCCACCAGCTGCCCGGCTGGGTCGACCAACCCACCCGCGAACGCGCCGAAGCCGACCTGGCCCGCCACGGCACCCACATCCGCCCCGAACAACTCAGCACACTGGCCGAGCAACTCGACAACGCCCTCAACCCCGACGGCAACTACACCGACGAAGACCGGGCACGCCGGCGCGCACTGATCCTGGGCGCCCAGGGCCCCGACAAGATGTCCCGCCTGAGCGGCTGGATCACCCCCGAACTGCGCGCCACCCTCGAAGCCCTGTGGGCCAAGCTCGCCGCCCCCGGCATGTGCAACAACCTCGACGACAACCCCTGCGTTGACGGCACGCCGAGTCAGGACGCCATCGACCGCGACACCCGCGGCCCCGCACAGCGCCAACACGACGGCCTGCTCGCCGCGCTGCGCGCGATGCTGGCCTCCGGGGAATTGGGCAAGCACAACGGGCTGCCCGCCTCGATCATCGTCACCACCACCCTGGCCGAACTCGAAGCCGCCGCCGGACAAGCTCTCACCGGCGGGGGCACCATCTTGCCGATGAGCGACGTCATCCGCCTGGCCCGCCACTCCCATCATTACCTGGCGATCTTCGACCAAGGCAAAACCCTGGCCCTCTACCACACGAAGCGGTTGGCCTCACCCGCGCAGCGAATCGTGTTGTACGCCAAGGACCGCGGCTGCAGCGCACCGGGCTGCACCGTCGGCGGCTACTACTGCGAAGTCCACCACGTCATCCCCTACGCGAAATCCGGCACCACCGGCATCGACGACCTCACCTTCGGCTGCGGCGGCCACCACCCCATCACCGAAAAAGGCTGGACCACCCGCAAAAACAGCAAAGGCGACACCGAGTGGATCCCACCCAAACACCTCGAGCGCGGCCAACCCCGCACCAACACCTACTGGCACCCCGAAAAGCTCCTCCAGCACCGGGACGACGACGATGACGCGGCATAGCGGCAGCGGTGCGTGCCTACAGCAGCTTCATCTGCTCGGGCTGCGACTCGACCGGGTCGAGCAGTTCGGGTCCGTTGTTGCGGACGTTGTTGACCAACGTCGAGACCTCGCGCATGCGAATGCCGTGGACGTCGGGCGTCCGTGCGAGCAGATCTTCGTCGGCCGGGGCGTCCGGGTCGAGCCAGCGGTCCCAATCTCGTTCGGGCACCACCAGCGGCATCCGGTCGTGGATCTCGCCGAGTTCGCCGGGCGCGTCGGTGGTGATGATCGTGCAGCTCAGCAGCGGCGGCGCGTCGTTGACCGACTTCCAGACCGACCACAGCCCCGCCATGAACAGTGGCTCGCCGTCGTCGCGATACATGTAGAAGGGCGTCTTGCGCGACTTCTGACCCGCCTTCGGGTCGTTGACCCGCCACTCGTAGTAGCCGTCCATCGGGATGAGACAGCGCTTGCTCTTGGCGCTCGACCGAAAAGCCGGCGAGGTGGTGACCTTGTCGGCGCGGGCGTTGATCAGCATCGGGCCTTTGGCCTCCGGCGCCCCGTCGGGACCGGCTTTGACCCACGGCGGCACCAAACCCCAGCGCATCGATCGCACGCGGCGGGTCGGCTCGTCGTCGGGCTCGCTGTGCCGCGTGACGACGGTGGCGATGCTGGCCGTGGGCGCCACGTTGTAGTTGGGCGCCGCACCCCCCGCCGTCGCCGTGACCTCGTCGATCGCCTTGATCTTCTGGGCCAGCAGTGCCGGATCCGTCGTGACCGCAAACCGTCCGCACATGACTCCCATGGTGGCAGAACCGGCGACAGGCAATGATGGACCGGTGAGCACCCAGCCGTGGCCGGCCCCCCACGCGACCGCACCTGTGCATGCGACCGTGACCGTCCCGGGATCGAAGTCGCAGACCAACAGGGCGCTGGTGCTGGCCGCGCTGGCGGCCGCGCAGGGTCAGGGCTCCTCGACGATCAGCGGGGCGCTGCGCAGCCGCGACACCGACCTGATGATCGGGGCCCTGCGCACCCTCGGCCTGCGCGTCGACGGGACCGGGTCCGAACTGACGGTGAGCGGCGGGGTCGCCCCGGGGCCCGGCGCGCGGGTCGACTGCGGCCTGGCGGGCACGGTGTTGCGTTTCGTCCCGCCGCTGGCCGCGCTGGCCGACTCGGTGGTCGAGTTCGACGGCGACGAGCAGGCCCGCGACCGGCCCATCGCACCGCTGCTCGACGCGCTGCGCGGGCTTGGGGTCCGGATCGACGGCACCGGGCTCCCGTTCCGGGTCCACGGCGGCGGGTCGGTCGCCGGGGGCACCGTGGACATCGACGCGTCGGCGTCGTCGCAGTTCGTGTCCGGCCTGCTGTTGTGCGCGGCGTCGTTCCAGGAGGGCCTGACCGTGCAACACACGGGTTCGACGCTGCCGTCGGCCCCCCACATCGCGATGACCGTGGTGATGCTGCGGCAGGCCGGGGTGGACGTCGACGACTCGATTCCCGATCGCTGGCGGGTGCGGCCGGGCGCGGTGACGGCCCGGCGCTGGGAGGTCGAGCCGGACCTGACCAACGCGGTCGCGTTCCTGGCGGCGGCGGTGGTCACCGGCGGAACGGTGCGCATCACCGGCTGGCCCGCGGCCAGCGTGCAACCGGCCGACCACCTCCTCAAGGTCTTGGCTGCACTCGATACCTTTGTCACCCAGTCGGATTCAGTGCTGGAGGTGCGGGGTTCGGCGGACTACCCCGGTTTTGATGTCGACCTGCGCGCCGTCGGCGAGCTCACGCCGACGGTGGCGGCACTCGCGGCGCTGGCCGCGCCGGGATCGGTGTCGCGCCTCTCCGGCATCGCGCATCTGCGGGGCCACGAGACCGATCGGCTCGCCGCGCTGCGCACCGAGATCAACCGCCTGGGGGGCGATTGCGCCGAGACGCCCGATGGCCTGGTGATCACCGCGACGCCGCTGCACGCCGGTACCTGGCGCGCGTATGCCGACCACCGGATGGCGATGGCCGGTGCGATCGTCGGGCTGCGGGTGCCCGGGGTCGAGGTGGACGACATCGGCGCCACCACCAAGACGCTGCCGGAGTTTCCGCAGCTATGGGCGCGCATGCTGGACCCCGGCGACGATGCGGGCCGCGGTGGCGGCCCGAGGAGGAGTCGGGCAATCGGGGAAGAGCCCGGCGGTTGAGGCGCGGCGATCTCGACGAGTCCGACGTCAAGGTCCGCTCCGGAAGGGGGTCGCGACCGCGAACCAAGACCCGTCCGGAGCACGCCGACGCCGAAGCCGCCATGGTGGTCAGCGTCGACCGCGGCCGCTGGGGGTGCGTGCTGGGCGGCGACCCCGGTCGCCCGGTCACCGCGATGCGGGCCCGCGAGCTGGGGCGCACCCCCGTCGTCGTCGGCGACGAAGTAGACCTGGTCGGCGACCTGTCGGGGCGGCCGGACACCCTGGCCCGCATCGTGCGCCGCGGGGAACGCCGAACGGTGTTGCGGCGCACCGCCGATGACACCGACCCCAGCGAGCGGGTGGTGGTCGCCAACGCCGACCAGCTGCTGATCGTGGTGGCGATGGCCGACCCGCCACCGCGCACCGGCCTGGTCGACCGCACGCTGATCGCCGCCTACGCCGGCGGGCTGAAGCCGATCCTGTGCCTGACCAAGACCGACCTCGCCCCGCCGGAGCCGTTCGCCGAGCTGTTCGTCGACCTCGAGCTGACGGTGGTCGTCGCGGGCCGCGACGACCCGCTGCTCGCGGTGGCGGACCTGCTCGCCGGCAAGATCACCGTGCTGCTGGGGCATTCCGGGGTCGGCAAGTCTACGCTGGTGAATCGCCTTGTCCCCGAGGCGGAACGGGCCGTCGGCGAGGTGACCGACATCGGTCGGGGCAGGCACACTTCCACCCAGTCGCTCGCGCTGCCCCTGCAGGGTTCCGGCTGGGTGATCGACACCCCGGGCATCCGCTCGTTCGGGCTGGCCCACATCGAGCCCGACGACGTGCTGATGGCCTTCGCGGACCTGGCCGACGCGATCGGCGACTGCCCGCGCGGCTGCGGGCACATGGGGCCGCCCGCCGACCCCGAGTGCGCGCTGGACGCGTTGTCCGGGCCGGCCGTTCGCCGCGTGGCCGCGGCGCGCCGGCTGCTGGCGGCGCTCCATCAGGCCTGAGGCCCCGCCGAGGGCGCGTGTCTGCACAACGACACGCCGGGTAGGACATACATTTTGCGCACGCTCGCCCTCAGTCCGACCGGGCCGGCCGTAGCGCGCCCGGCGCCCCGTCGGGGACGGCGGGGTTGACCGGCGCTACGGGCGCGACGCGCACGTAGGGCGAACCCAACGGCGGCCGCGGATCGGGCTCGCCCCTGTTCGGCCACAATGCGGCGGCGCGCTCGGCCAGCGCGGTTATCGTGAGCGACGGGTTGACGCCCAGGTTCGCGGTGATCGTGGACCCGTCGATCACGTGCAACCCGGGATGCCCGTGCATCCGGTGGTAGGGGTCCACGACGCCGTCGGCCGCGGTCTCGCCGATCACGCAACCGCCGATGAAGTGACCCGTCATCGGGATGTCCGCCAGATCCGCCCAGGCGCCGCCGGCGATGCCGTCCATGTACTCCGCCGCGCGCCGGGCGACCTCGTGGCCCACCGGGATCCACGTCGGGTTCGGCTCGCCCACGCCCTGCCGCGTCAGCATCCGCCGCCCGAACGGACCGCGCCGGGTGTAGGTGGTCAGGGAGTTGTCGTGGGTCTGCATCACCAGCAGCGGGATGGTCTGTTCCGACCAGTTCCTCGGGTTGAGCAGGCGGGTCAGGTCACGCCGTTGCCGCACAAGCTCTTTCATCCCGGTCCGCCAACGCCGTCGCCCGTCCAGCGCGTCCAGGCCGTCGACCAGGACGGTGCCGAGCAGCCCCATCAGATTGGAGTCGTGGCCGTAGCGGCACGGCTCCACATGAGTGTGGCCGTCCGGGTGGATCGACGACGTGATCGCCACGCCCTCCGAGTAGTCGACGTCGTCGCCGCGCGCCCGCACCGCGAGGATCGCCTCGGAGTTGGTGCGCGAGAGCTCCCCGAGCCGGGGCGAGACGTGCGGCAGGCTGCCGCGGTCGCGTAGCCGGTGCAGCAGCCGCTGCGTGCCCAGGGCGGCGGCCGAGAACACCACCTGCTGCGCGGTGAACGTAGCGCGTCGCCGGCGCAGCTTGCCGCCGGTGCGGCGGGCGACGACGTCGTACCCGCCGTCGTGACGCGGCCGCACGTCGACAACGGTGGTCAGCGGATGCACTGTCGCACCGAGCTTTTCGGCCAGATACAGATAATTCTTGACCAACGTGTTCTTCGCGTTGTGCCGGCACCCCGTCATGCACTCGCCGCAATGCAGGCACGCCTTGCGGTCCGGGCCGGCCCCGCCGAAGTACGGGTCACCGACCGCGGCACCCGGCGCGGCCTGATCGCCGTCCGCGCCGCCGAAACACACGCCAACCGGGGTGGCGTGAAACGAGTCGGCGATGCCGAGGTCGGTGGCGACCTGCAGCATCACCTTGTCCGAGGGCGTCATCCGCGGATAGGTCGCGACGCCGAGCATCCGCTTGGCCTGGTCGTAGGCGGGCGCGAGTTCGGCGCGCCAGTCGGTGATGCCGCTCCAGCGGGGGTCGGCGTAGAAGGGGTCGCCGGGCTCGTAGAGGGTGTTCGCGTACACCAGCGAGCCGCCGCCCACCCCGGCGCCGCTGAGCACCACGGCGTCGGAAAGCAGGTCGATCCGCTGGATGCCGTAGCAGCCGACGGAGGGCTTGAACAGGTAATCGCGGACATGCCAGCTGTTCTTGGCGAAGTCCTCGTCGCGAAAACGCCGGCCGGCCTCCAATACGCCGACCCGGTAACCCTTTTCGCTCAGCCGCAGCGCCGTGACGCTCCCGCCGAAGCCCGAGCCGATCACGAGCACGTCGTAGTCGAACGACGCCCGGGTCACGCACCGACCTCCTGGGGGGCCGAAGCGGGGAGGATCACGTCGAACTCCGCGAAACTCACGGTCTGGGTGCGGCGCTGGTATTCGCGGACCAGACCCGGCCAGTTGGTGGTGACGCGTCCGGAGGCGACGCGGTACCAGGACTCGCACGTCGTCCACACGCCGGCATCGAGGCGGGACTGCACCTCGGCGTCGTAGGCCTGCTCCACGGCGCGCCGCACCTCGAATGCGCGGGCCACGCCGCCGCGGGCCAGCCTCTCGACGATCTGGCGGATGTAGCGGGCCTGCTGCTCCATCATGAGGATGATCGAGCTGCTGCCGAGGTTGGTGTTCGGGCCGTAGATCAAGAACATGTTCGGGAAGCCCGGCACGGCCATGCCCAGGTGGGCGCGCGCCCCCTCGGCCCACTCGGAATGCAGGTCGCGCCCGTCGCGGCCGGTGATCGTCATCGGGGCGAGGAATTCGGTGGCCTTGAACCCGGTGCCGTAGACGATGACGTCCGCCTCGTGCAGCCGGCCGTCGGCGGTGCGCACGCCCGTGGGCGTCACCTCGGTGATCGCGGCGGTCTCGACGTCGACGTTGTCGCACGCCAGCGCCGGATACCAGTCGCTGCTGAACAGCACGCGCTTGCAGCCGATCGGGTAGTCGGGGGTGAGCTTGGCCCGCAGCACCGGATCCTTGATGTGGCGCCGCAGGTTCGCCGCCGCGACGATGCCGATCAACCGGGCGAGCGGGGCGACCCGGGTCAGCGCGAGCCCGAAGAACTCCGAGATCTCCCAGATCAGCTGTCGCATCGCGGCGGCGAAACCCGGCACACTCCGGAACGCGGCGCGGTGCGCGCCGGTGTAGCCGCGGTCCGGCTTCGGCACGACGTACGGCGCGGAGCGCTGAAACACCGTGACATGCGCGGCGGCCCGGCGAATGCGCGGCACGAACTGGATCGCCGACGCGCCGGTGCCCAGCACCGCGACGCGCTTGCCGGTCAGGTCGACGTCGTGGCGCCACTCGGCCGAATGGAAGGACGGCCCCGCAAAGGCGTCGAGACCGGGGATCTGCGGCAGGGCCGGCCGCGACAGCTGGCCCACCGCGGGCACGAGCACCTCGGCCTCGAGCACCTCCCCCGACGAGGTCGTCACCCGCCACGTGGCGGTGCCGTCGTCGTAGCGGGCCGACGTCACCTCGACACCCGTGCGCACCAGATCACGCAGACCGAACCGGTCGGCGGTGTCACGAATGTAGCCGAGGATGTCGGGCTGCTCGGCGTAGCGGCGACCCCAGTCCGTCTTGCGGGCGAACGAGTAGGAGTACAGGTTCGACGGCACGTCGCAGGCGGCACCGGGATAGGTGTTCGCCCGCCAGACGCCGCCGACGTCCCCGGCTTTCTCCAGCACCGTGACGTCGGCGAGCCCGTCCTTGGACAATTCGTAGGCCGCGGCGAGGCCGCCGAAGCCGGCGCCGATCACCAGGGCGCGGGGACGACGAAGAGGCATGCCTGACAAATTAGGAGCAAGCGGGGCGATCGCCCAGGCGATTGCGGACCGCAAATCGATGATTCCGGCCACGGGGGCCGGGTTCGACCGGGGGCCCGGGTTCAGACGGCCACCGAGCGCGCGCGCGGCGCCACTTTCCGTTGATAGCGCGCGGGTGTTGTGCCCGTCCACCGCTTGAACGCGGCGATGAAGCTGGTCGCCTCGGCGTAGCCCAGCCGCAACGCGACGTCGTCCACCGAGAGTGCACCCGTGGCCAACAGCTCCTCCGCGAGCACCCGGTGGACCTCCTCGGCCAGGTCCCTGAAGGTCGTGTTCTCCTCGGCGAGACGCCGCCGCAGCGTGCGCTCACTCATCGCCAGCTGCCGGGCGACGCCGGAGATCGTGTGCGGCTTGCCGTCGATCGACGCCAGTCGTTCGCGTACCCGGCGGGCCACCCCGGTCCGCGCTCGACGGCGTTCCAGCAGTGCGTCGCACTGCTGCTCACACATCGCCACGCTGATCTCACTCGCCTGGGGTAGCCGGTCGTCGAGCAGCGCGGCCGGCCAGGAGGCCACCGTGACCGGCGAGTGGTATCGCGGCGTCACGCCGAACATCTGGCGGGCCGCCGCATCGCCCGACGCCGGCGCCGGACCCGCGAACTCGACCGACGCGAACGGGACGGTCCTGCCCAGCGATTCGGCCATGACGCGGGCGATCGCCGCCAGGTCACGCCGGGTGAGGAACTCCGCGACCGGGCCGGTCAGGTCGGGCAGGTCGAGCCGCAACGCCGCCAGCGGGCCGTCCACCGTGACGCTGGGCAGGCAGAACCCGTAACTGAGCTCGTAGAACCGGGCCGCGAACCGGACGGCGTCGCCCAGCGTCGAGCTGGTCAGGCAGGCGAAGCCGAAGATGCCCAGCGATCCCACGTGATAGCCGCCGCCCACGCGCACTCCCAGGTTCGCCGGGTCGCCCAGCCGGTCCACCAGGTTCGCCGCGACCGCCAGCTCCTGGCGCCCGGTGATCATCCGCCGGTGGTCGCGCAGGTCGGATTCGGACAGCCCGGACCCCTCGAGCACCTCCGCGGCCGCCAGCCCGTTCTCGCGGCCGAACTCGGTCATCAACGCGGCGCTGGCCGTGTTCCGCGGGAAGTCCCAGTGCGAGACCTGTTGTCCGGCGAAGACCTTCACGAATCCCAGTATGGCCGGACGCTTCCCGCGGCCAGGTCAGGCGGCGGACTTCCTGCGCCGCCATCCCCGCACCGTGGCGATCGCGGTCTTGAGCCCGCGCCGGCGCCCCGTCGCCGGGTCGGTGCCGGCGAAGCCGGGCCCCAGTTCGGCGAACATCCGCTCGCTGCGGGTCTCCGGCGCGTCGTCGGCGCTGTCGCGCAGGTACTTGTCCGGCAACGACAGCTTGGCCAGCGTGCGCCAGGTCTTGCCGTACTGCACCAGGAACGGTCCCGTGGTGTAGGGCAGGTCGTACTTGTCGCAGAGCTCGCGCACCCGCACCGAGATCTCGGCATACCGGTTGCTGGGCAGGTCGGGGAAGAGATGGTGCTCGATCTGGTGGCACAGGTTGCCGCTCATGAACCGCAGCGCGGGCCCGGCGTCGAAGTTGGCGCTGCCCAGCATCTGGCGCAGGTACCACTGGCCCTGGGTTTCGCCGATCATGTCGGTGGTGGTGAACTTCTCGGCGCCGTCGGGGAAATGGCCGCAGAAGATGACCGCGTTGGCCCACACGTTGCGGATCACGTTGGCCAGCGCGTTGGCCTTCAGCGTCGAGGTGTACGTCGCCCCGGGCGACAGCGCGGTCAGCGCGGGGAAGGCGACATAGTCCTTGAGCACCTGCCGGCCGGCCTTGGCCAGGAACTCTTCAGTCCGTTTCCGGGCCTCGTCCTGCTCCATCCGGCGCTTGGCGATCTTGCCGAGCTCCACGTGCTGCAGGCCGACGCCCCACTCGAAGAGCAGGGCCAGCATCGTGTTGTAGACCAGGTTGAAGACGTTGAAGCGCTTCCAGCGCTGGTCGCGGGTGACGCGCAGCAACCCGTAGCCGACGTCGTCGTCCATCCCGAGGATGTTGGTGAACTTGTGGTGCACGAAGTTGTGGGTGTAGCGCCAGTGCTTGGAGGACCCGCTCATGTCCCACTCCCACGTCGAGGAGTGAATCTCGGGGTCGTTCATCCAGTCCCACTGGCCGTGCATGACGTTGTGGCCGATCTCCATGTTCTCGACGATCTTGGCCACGCCCAGCGTCACGGTGCCCGCCCACCAGGCCGAACGGCGCGAACTGGCCGCCAGCAGCAGCCGCCCGGCCACCTCGAGGGCGCGCTGGGCGGCGATCGTGCGGTGGATGTAGCGTGCGTCGCGCTCGCCGCGCGAGTCTTCGATGTCCCGGCGGATGGCGTCGAGCTCGACCGCCAGGCTTTCGACGTCGGCATCGGTCAGATGCGCGAATACGTCGACGTCGGTAATCGCCATCGTCCTCAACTCCTGTGGTTGATCGGGTGGTTGGCCACGGGACCCCTCACCTACGTTATCGTAACCTACGAATCCGTAGGTTACCTGTGAGTAGCGCTTAGATGTCGACCACACAATCGCCGGATGCCGCCGACACGCAGGTCTGGATGCGGCTCCCGGGATCGTGCTCGCGGCCGGTTCGCAGGTCGCGCACGTGGCCGTCCACCAAGCTCACCACACACGACTGGCAGATGCCCATCCGGCAGCCGTAGGGCATCTGCACCCCGGCACCCTCCCCCGCCTCCATCACCGACGTCGCGGCATCCGCGGCGACGGCGCGCCCGCTGCGCGCGAACGTGACCGTCCCCCCCGCCCCGGCCGGCGCCGCCTTGGCCATCGCGAACCGCTCCAGGTGCAACCGGTCGCCGATGCCGGCCGCCGACCACACCTTCTCGGCCTGGGCGAGCATCCCCTCGGGCCCGCACGCCCACGTCTGGCGTTCGCGCCAGTCCGGCACCTCCCCGTCGAGCCCGGCCAGGTCCAGCCGCCCCTGGACGCGGGTCTCGCGCACCCGCAACCGGTAGCCCTGCCGGCCGGCCGCCAGCGCGGCCAACTCGGCACCGAACATCACCTCGGCTTCGGTGGGTGCCGAATGCAGATGCACGACATCACTGATCTGGTTGCGGCGCAACAGCGTTCGCAACATCGACATCACCGGCGTGATGCCGGACCCGGCGGTGAGGAACAGGATCGACGACGGCGCCGGATCGGGCAGGACGAAGTTGCCCTGCGGGGCCGCCAGCCGCACGATGGTGCCCGGCGCGACACCGGCGACCAGATGGGTGGAGAGGAACCCCTCGGGCATCGCCTTCACGGTGATCGTGACCGTGCGCGACGAACCGGAGTGCGCGGCCGGGCTCGACGTCAGCGAATACGACCGCCAGCGCCAGCGACCGTCGATCGGCACGCCGATCCCGATGTACTGGCCCGGCTGGTAGTCGAAGCTGAAGCCCCAGCCCGGTTTGATCACCAGCGTCGCGGAGTCCTCCGTTTCGCGGCGCACCTCGAGGATGCGGCCCCGCAGTTCGCGGGCGGACCACAGCGGGTTGGCCAGGCGCAGGTAGTCGTCGGGCAGCAGCGGCGTGGTGATGCGGGCCGCCATCGTGCGCAGCGCGTGCCAGGCGGGGTGCCGGTCGGCGCCGGCGACGGTCGGCCGCGTGGTCTCGACGACGTTTGCGGTGACCGGGGGGAAATATTTCTTGCTCATCGCAGGCTCCTGTCCACGGGTCGCTCCACCAACCTACGGTACCGTAACTTACGGTCCCGTATGCCAGGTGTGCCGCATCCGGTCACAGCAGCTCGAGCAGGAACGGCAGCTCCTGGGCGGCGTACCAGGCCAAGTCGTGGTCCTGCGCGTCCCCGACGGCCAGTTCGGCATCCTCGTCGCCGAGGTCCGCGGCGTCTATCGCCTCGATCGCCGTGACGACGTCCGGCTCGGCCTCGACGGTGTCGACGTAGGCGGCGATGACCCGGCCCATCGCGATCGGCGCACCGAGTTTGACGACGGCGTCGTCGAGATCGGGGCGGTGTTCGGCCCCGGATTCGCCCAGGTCGGCCTCGGCGGCCAGCACCGCGCGCCGCGGCGGCAGGTCCTCGGTCCCGGCGTCGCGCTCCGCCGCCAAAAGGCGCAGCGACGCCAGCGCCGCCTCGCGCAGCGCCACCTCGGCCAGTTCGTCGTCGTCGCCCTCGGCGTAGGCCTCGCGCAACGCCGGTGTCACCGCGAACGCGATGCCGCTGACCGGCGTCAGCTCCCCGTGCGCGACCAAGTGCTGCAGCATCGCCAGCGTGGCCGGAATGTAGACGTGCGTCATCCGCCGGGCCGGTCCCCGATCAACGTTGCCGCGTAGTCCGCGACGTATTTCGACAACTCGCGCGGCGGCCGCTGGTAGTTCTTGGCTTCCAGCGGGAGTTTCGGCAGCTTGATCTTGGGCCTTTCGATGTCGTGGTATTCGATCGTGGACAGCAGATGGGCCATCATGTTGATCCGGGCGTGCTTCTTGATGTCCGATTCCACGACATACCACGGGCTGACCGGGGTGTCGGTGTGCACCATCATCTCGTCCTTGGCGCGCGAATAGTCCTCCCACCGATAGACCGACTCCAGGTCCATGGTGCTGAGTTTCCATTGCCGCACAGGGTCGTTCACGCGCGCCTTGAACCGGCGCAGCTGCTCGGCCTCCGACACCGAGAACCAATACTTGCGCAGCAGGATCCCGTCCTCGGCCAGCATCTGCTCGAAGATCGGCGTCTGGCGCAGGAACAGCACGTACTCCTGCGGCGTGCAGAACCCCATGACCTTCTCGATGCCGGCGCGGTTGTACCACGACCGGTCGAAGAGCACGATTTCCCCGTGGGCGGGCAGGTGGGCGATATAGCGCTGGTAATACCACTGCCCGCGTTCCCGATCGGTCGGCACCGGCAGCGCGGCGATGCGCACCATCCGCGGATTGAGATATTCGGTGATCCGTTTGATGGCACCGCCTTTGCCCGCGCCGTCGCGGCCCTCGAAGATGACGACCAGACGCGCCCCGGTATTGCGCACCCATTCCTGCATCTTCACGAGTTCGGTTTGCAGCCGGAACAATTCGGCCTCGTAGACGGCGTCGGGGATCTTGGGCGCCGCCGGCGCGGATTTCTTCTTCTTCGCCTTCTTCTTCGCCTTCGCCGGGGCGGCGTCGCCGGTCGCGGTGCTCACAGGAACGAATGCTATCCCTCCACGATTCGCCGGCACCATCTTTCGCGCCGTGCCCTAACGGGAGGCGTCCAGGAGTTCCTCGAGCGACTGGTTCAACAGGTCGGGCAGCAGGTCGACGTCGCTCATCGCGTCGCGGTCGGCGTTGATCCCGAAATACAGCATGCCGTTGTACGACGTCACGCTGATCGCCAGCGCCTGGTCGTTGAGCAACGGCGGCACCGCGTAGGCCTCCAGCAGCTTGGTGCCGGCGATGTACATCTGTGACTGCGCCCCAGGGGCGTTGGTGATCAACAGGTTGAACGTCCGCTTGGAGAAACTGGGGAAGCTGGTGGCGACGCGGACGCCCATGGCGTGCAGGGTGGGCGGCGCGAAACCCGACAGGGTGATGATGGTCCTGGCGTCGACCGCGCTGGCGGCGGTCGGGTTGGACTCGGTGGCGTGGGCGATCTGCGACAGCCGCACCACGGCATTGGGCTCCCCCACGGGGAGGTCGACCAGAAACGGCGTGACCTGGCTGATCATCTGCCCCGGCCCGGTGGCGTCGAACTGGTCTTCGGCGTAGACGGACAGCGGCGCCATCGCCCGCACGGTCGCGGTCGGCGACACCGGTTCCCCGCGCGACAGCAGCCAGTTGGCCAGCGCGCCGGCCACCACGGCCAGCACGACATCGTTGACGTCGCAGCCGTAGCGCGCCCGCACGGTCCGGTAATCCTCGAGGCTGGCCCGCGCGACCGTGAACCGGCGGTTGCGGGAAACGGTGGCGTTGAGCGGGCTGCTGGGCGCCGTCCCGCGCGCCGCCGCACGCGCGAGGTGCACCACGCGGCGGCCCACGTTGCGCAGCTCGCCGTGGTTGGTCACCGCCGCGGCCACCACCGACCCGACGGCCTGCAGCTGCGTGCCCGGGCCCCCCACCCAGTCGCCCAGCGCGCCCAGCAGCAGCCGGGTGTTGCCGGGGTCGCGTTCCGGAACCCAGATGTCCTCGGGGAACGGCGGCGGGCGCCGCGTGCGGTCGGCGATGACGTGGCCGATCGACAGCGCCGTCACGCCGTTGATGAGGGCCTGATGGGACTTGGTGTAGAGGGCCAGGCGGCTGCCGGCCAGGCCCTCCACGAGGTAGGCCTCCCACAACGGGCGCGACTTGTCCAACGGCCGCGCGGCAAGCCGGCCGATCAGCTCGTGTAGTTGCTCGTCGCTGCCGGGCGAGGGCAGCGCCGAGCGCCGCACGTGATAGGTGATGTCGAAGTCGCTGTCGTCGATCCACACGGGCCTGGCCATACCGACGACCTCGCGCACCTTCTGCCGGTAGCGCGGCACCTGCGGCAGGCGTTGCTCGACGGTTGCCAGCAGCGACTCGTAGCTCAGGCCGGCGCGTGGCCGGCGCAGGATGTACAGCGACCCGACGTACATCGGGGTGGAGGTGTTCTCCAGCCGGAAGAACGACGCGTCCGAGGGGGACAAGCGGGTCACCATTGCCGCCCCGTCCTCCTTGTCATCCGTTGCCACACCGCTGTTCTCGCCCACGGTAACCGCACAACCGGCGCACAGCACGGCGCGGGTACGCGTGAGGTCGCGTTGTGTCATGATGACCGGTGTCTGCCCCTCTCCAGCAGGCTTGCCCACCAACCATCGGTTGACTGGAGAGTGCGCATTGTCCGTTCATCCCGTCGTGCGGCCGTCCGGCCCGGACGCGTTCGCCGTGACGCCCGTCGTCGACTACGAGCCCCCGACGCGCGACGTGCCCGGGTGCCGGCACCCGTCGGCGGTGTCGCCGCGGCGGCGCGGCGCCCGCGCGCCGCTGCGCCGGCACGACGGACCACCCGGCGCCCCGCCGTCCGGCGGCACGACCCTCTCGCCGCGGATGCGGCAGGCGGCGATCTTCGCCGACGCGGCGCTGCGCCGGGTCCTCGAGGTCATCGACCGCCGCCGTCCCGCCGCCCAGCTGCAGCCCGTGCTCGCGCCCGGCCTGGTCGACTCGGTGCTCGCGGTGGGCCGGGCCGGCGCCGGGCGTGACGGCGCCGCCGTGCTGCGCCGGATACGGCTGCAGCCGGCGGGGCACCGCGACCCGGAAGCGGCCGCCGAGGTCTTCGGCTCCTACAGCCGCGGCAACAGGGTCCACGCCATCGCCTGCCGCGTGGAGCAGCTGCACGCCGGGGGCCGGTCCCGATGGCTGGTGGTGGCGCTACACATCGGTTGAGGGCTACTGCGGCGAGCCGGCCCCCTCCGGCAGCGGGCCGCCGGTGAACCGCGCCAGCACCGGTCCCGCGATCGCCATCACGAAGACGTACGACGTCGCCAGCGCGGCCACGCCGGGGATGGTCGCGCCGATCAACCCGATGATGACCAGGGAGAACTCGCCGCGGGCGATCAGCGCGGTGCCCGCACGCAGCTGGCCGCGCCGCGCCACCCCGTCGCGGCGGGCCGCGATCATCCCGGTGAGCACCTTCGTCGCCGCGGTCACGACGGCCAGCACCAGGGCGGCCGGCAGCATCGGCAGCAGCTGCTGCGGGTCGACCGAGAGGCCGATCGACAGGAAGAACGTCGCGGCGAACAGGTCGCGCAGGGGTCCCAGCACCTTGCGGGCCCGGTCCGCGGTGTCCCCGGTCAGCGTCAGACCCACCAGGAAGGCGCCGACGGCGGCCGATGCGTGCACCGACTCGGCGAGCGCGGCCACCATCAGGGTCACCCCCAGCACCCGCAGCAGTAGTTGCTCGGAGTCGGGATGCGTCACCAGCCGGCCGAAGTGGTGGCCCCAGCGGTAGGACGCGGTGAACGCCGCGACGAGGGCGACGATCGCGGCGACCATGCTCGCGATCGCCACCGGCCAGGTGCCGCCGGAGGCCAGCACCGAGAACAGCGGAAGGTAGGCCGCCATCGCGAAGTCCTCGAGCACGAGCACCGACAGCACGGCCGGCGTCTCCCGGTTGCCGAGCCGGCGCAGGTCTTCCAGCAGCCGCGCGATCACTCCCGACGAGGAGATGTAGGTGACCCCGGCCAGCGACAGGATGGCGACACCGTCCAGCCCCAGCAGCCAGCCCGCCACCGCGCCCGGTGTGGCGTTGAGGACCACGTCGGCGCCGGCCGACGGCAGGTGGTGCCGCAGGCTGCTGGCGAACTCGGTCGCGGAGAACTCCAGTCCCAGGGTCAGCAGCAGCAGGACGATGCCCAGCGAGGCGGCCGTGGTGATGAACCCGCCCGCGGCGGCCACCGGCCAGATGCCGCCGTTGCCCAGCGCCAGGCCGGCCAGCAGGTACAGCGGTATCGGCGACAACGCGAAACGGCGCGCCAGGGCCCCCAGCACCGACAGCACTGCCAGGAGAGCGCCGAGCTGGAACAGCAGCGCCTCCGAAACCTGCACGGGCTCAGCCCTTGTCGACGATTTGCTCGACCCCGGCGATGCCTTGTGCGGTGCCGATGACGATCAGGACGTCCTGGGCGCGCAGCACCTCGGCGGGACCCGGCGAGGCGAGCACCTCCTCGTTGCGCACGATCGCGACGATCGAGGCCCCGGTGCGGGTGCGCGCGTGGGTGTCGCCCAGCGGATGGTCGGCGAACGGGCTGCCCGCCAGGATGTGGACCTGCCCCGTCTCGAGCCCGGGGATCTCGCGGGCCAGTTCGGTGAACCGCTCGGCGATCCGCGGCGCCCCGAGGATCTGGGCCATGGCCTCGGCCTCCTCGTCGGTGAGGCACAGCAGCGGTCGCGCCTGGTCCGGGTCCTCGCGGGCGTAGACGACGACGTCGAAATCGCCGCTGCGCCGGGCGATGATGCCGATCCTGTCACCCTTGTGGTCGGTGAACTCGTAGCGGAGGCCGACGCCCGGGAGCAACACCTCGTTGACATCCATAGCGTCGATCGTTCCAGGTCCGACCGGCGCTGCGGTAGTCCGACCCTCCGGCCCCCTATTCGGGCTTCCGGCGGGGCGGCCGCGGTAGCAGCATCGACACGCTCCTGCGGTATGCGTGGTATTGCTGCCCCAGGGCGGCCACGAGGTCGCGCTCTTCCAACCGCACCGCGGTAAGGATGTAACCCGTGGTGGCCACCGCGAACAGCAGGTGCCCCGCCGTCATCGTGGGCGTCGCCCAGAAAGCGATGACGAAGCCCAGCATGATCGGGTGGCGCACCAGCCGGTACAGCGAACGGGCCTGAAACCCCAGTTCGGTGTAGGGCTCTGCGCGCCAGGCCAGATACACCTGCCGAAGCCCGAACAGGTCGAAATGGTTGATCATGAAGGTCGAGGCGAACACGATCGCCCAGCCGAGCCAGAACAGGGCCCACAAAACTAGCCGGCCCGCCTGCGGCCGTACGTCCCAGACCACGGCCGGCATCGTGCGCCACTGCCAGTAGAGCAGCGCCAGCACGGCGCTGGACAGCACCACGTAGGTGCTGCGCTCGATCGCCGGCGGCACGAAGCGCGTCCACCACACCTTGAATCCCGGCCGCGCCATGACGCTGTGCTGGACCGCGAACGCGCCCAGCAGCAACGCGTCGACCAGCAACGCCCGCCCCACGGGCGCGGTGAGCCCGTGATCGACGCTGCGCGGAACGACCATGTTGCCCACGAACCCGATCGCATACAGGAAGACCACGACGAACACCGCGTACGCCGCGGCGCCGTAACCCAGGGCCAGGTAGCGCTTCATGGACTCAGTGTCCACCGCGACGGCGTCCTGGCAAACAGCCCGACTACCGCTTTTTCACCGATTTCGGCGGCTTGGCGCCGCGGCCCTGCTGTCGCGCCGCCGCGCGCCGCTCGCGCCGGCTGGCGCCGCCGGGCACCCCGGCGGGGGCCTTGTCCGCGCCGCCGCCGTTGCGCTGCAGCTGCGCCGAACCGTCCTCCGAGGGGCCGGAGTACGTCAGCGCCGGCTGCTGCTCGTCATCGATACCCTTGGCGTGCAACATACTTCGCGCCTCCTCGCGTGCACCGCCGGAGTCGGTCTGCTGGCCGCCGTCGCCTGAGCCCGCGCCCAGCTCGGCGAGCCCTTCCGGCGCTTCCACCGGAGCCACCTGCGGGGACGGCGCGGGCACCGCTTCCACGGCGACGTTGAACAGGAAGCCGACCGACTCCTCCTTCATGCCGTCGAGCATGGCCATGAACATGTCGTAGCCCTCCCGCTGGTATTCCACCAGCGGATCGCGCTGCGCCATCGCCCGCAGCCCGATGCCCTCCTTGAGGTAATCCATCTCGTAGAGGTGCTCGCGCCACTTGCGGTCGATGACGTTGAGCAGCACGTTGCGCTCCAGCTGGCGCATCGCGCCCTCACCCGCGAGCTCCTCGAGCTCGGCTTCCCGTGTGGCGTACGCGCGTTCGGCGTCGGCAAGCAGCTCGTCGAGCAGCTCCTCGCGGGTCAGGTCGTCACGCTCGGTGTCGGCGTCCAGGCGCATCAGCTTCTCGTGGTCGATCCCGACCGGGTACAGCGTCTTCAGGGCCGTCCACAACGCCTCCAGGTCCCAGTCCTCGGCGTAACCCTCGCCCGTCGCGCCGTTGACGTAGGCGGTGACCACGTCGCGGACCATGTCGAGGGCCTGCTCCCTGAGGTTCTCGCCCTCGAGGATGCGGCGGCGCTCGGCGTAGATCACCTTGCGCTGCTGGTTCATCACCTCGTCGTACTTGAGGACGTTCTTTCTGACCTCGAAGTTCTGCTGCTCGACCTGGGTCTGCGCGCTCTTGATCGCCCGGGTGACCATCTTGGCCTCGATCGGCACGTCGTCGGGCAGGTTGAGCCGGTTGAGCATCGACTCCAGCGCGGCGCCGTTGAACCGGCGCATCAGCTCGTCACCCAGCGACAGGTAGAAGCGGGACTCGCCGGGGTCGCCCTGCCGGCCGGAGCGGCCGCGCAGCTGGTTGTCGATGCGCCGCGACTCGTGCCGTTCGGTGCCCAGCACGTACAGGCCGCCGGCCTCGATCACCTCGGCGGCCTCCTTGCCGGCCTCCTCCTTGACCTTGGGCAGCTCCTCGTGCCAGGCCGCCTCGTACTCGTCGGGGGTCTCCACCGGGTCCAGCCCGCGCTCCCGCAGCCGCTGGTCGGTCAGGAAGTCGACGTTGCCGCCCAGCACGATGTCGGTGCCGCGGCCGGCCATGTTGGTGGCGACGGTGACGCCGCCGCGACGGCCCGCCACGGCGACGATCTGCGCCTCCTGCTCGTGGTATTTGGCGTTGAGCACGTTGTGCGGGATGCGGCGCTTGGCGAACTGGCGCGCCAGGTACTCCGAGCGCTCCACGCTGGTGGTGCCGATCAGCACCGGCTGGCCCTTCTCGTAGCGCTCGGCGACGTCGTCGACCACCGCGATGTACTTGGCTTCCTCGGTCTTGTAGATGAGGTCGGAGCAGTCGGTGCGGACCATCGGCTTGTTGGTCGGGATGGGCACCACGCCGAGCTTGTAGATCTCGTGCAGCTCGGCCGCCTCGGTCTGGGCGGTGCCGGTCATGCCGGCCAGCTTGTCGTAGAGCCGGAAGTAGTTCTGCAGCGTGATGGTGGCCAGGGTCTGGTTCTCGGCCTTGATCTCGACGTGCTCCTTGGCCTCGATCGCCTGGTGCATGCCCTCGTTGTAGCGGCGGCCGTACAGCACGCGGCCGGTGAACTCGTCGACGATGAGCACCTCGCCGTCGCGGACGATG
Source organism: Mycobacterium cajalii (assembly GCF_045809005.2). NCBI lineage: Bacteria > Bacillati > Actinomycetota > Actinomycetes > Mycobacteriales > Mycobacteriaceae > Mycobacterium > Mycobacterium cajalii. The sequence continues at coordinate 1,332,118 of NZ_CM141436.1, read as the reverse complement.
TAGTCCTTGTCGCGGTTGAACAGCTCCTTGGCCTTCAGCGCGTTGTTGAGGTAGCTGACCAGCGGCGAGTTGGCCGCCTCGTAGAGGTTGTCGATGCCCAGCTGGTCTTCGACGAACTCGACGCCCTTCTCGTGCACACCGACGGTGCGTTTGCGCAGGTCGACCTCGTAGTGCAGGTCCTTTTCCATCAGCGGCGCCAGGCGGGCGAACTCGAGGTACCAGTTGGAGGCGCCGTCGGCGGGGCCGGAGATGATCAGCGGGGTGCGGGCCTCGTCGATCAGGATGGAGTCGACCTCGTCGACGATGGCGAAGTTGTGGCCGCGCTGGACGCAGTCCTCCAGCGAATGGGCCATGTTGTCGCGCAGATAGTCGAAGCCGAACTCGTTGTTGGTGCCGTAGGTGATGTCGGCGGCATAAGCCACCCGGCGCTCGTCGGGGGTCATCTGGGCCAGGATCACCCCGACGTCCAGGCCGAGGAAGCGGTGCACGCGGCCCATCCACTCGCTGTCGCGCTTGGCCAGGTAGTCGTTGACCGTGACGATGTGCACGCCCTTGCCGCCGATGCCGTTGAGGTAGGCCGGCAGCACCGACGTCAGGGTCTTGCCCTCACCGGTCTTCATCTCGGCGACGTTGCCGAAGTGCAGCGCCGCGGCACCCATCAACTGCACCTCGAAGGGGCGCTGGTCGAGCACGCGCCACGCGGCCTCGCGGGCCACCGCGAAGGCCTCGGGCAGCAGGTCGTCGAGGCTCTCCCCGTCGGCGTGCCGCTTCTTGAACTCCTCGGTCTTGGCCCTCAGCTCGGCGTCGGTGAGCTTCTCGATGTCCTCGGACAGCGAGTCGACATAGTCGGCAATGCTTTTGAGGCGCTTGACCATGCGACCTTCACCAAGGCGCAGCAACTTCGACAGCACAGCTATGTCCCCTGTGGGTTGGAGTCTTCTCTGTCTATGAGACGCCGTCCATCCTAGGTGACACGCCGCGCCGGCCGCCCGAGCCGGATCAGGCGAGCCCGATCAGCCCGGTCGCCTCAGGCCAGTCTGATGAGGCCGTAGTCGTAGGCGTGCCGGCGGTAGACGACGCACGGCCGTTCGCTCTGCTTGTCGTGGAACAGGAAGAAGTCGTGCCCGACCAGCTCCATCTCGTACAGCGCGTCGTCGACCGTCATCGGCGTGGCCGGATGCTCCTTGGTCCGCACGATCCGGCCCGGCTCGTGGTCCCCGAGCTGCTCGGGGGCGGCGCCGTTGCGCTCGGACGGCGGCGCCTGAGGCGCGCCGTTCAGCCGCTCGGACGGGGGCGCGACCGCGGTGGCCGCGGCCAGCGAAACGGGGGTCTTGTCGCCGTAGTGGACCTTGCGCCGGTCCTTGGCGCGCCGCAGCCGGTTCTCCAGCTTGGCGACCGCGGACTCGAACGCGGAGTAGAAGCTGTCGGCGCAGGCCTCGGCCCGGCTGACCGGTCCGCGGCCCCGGGCGGTGATCTCCACGCGTTGACAGGACTTGCGCTGACGGCGGTTGGGCTCGTGTTTGAGCTCGACGTCGAAGAGGTAGATGGAGCGGTCGAACCGCTCGAGGCGGGCGAGTTTCTGGGAGACGTACAAGCGGTAGTGGTCGGGGATCTCGACGTTGCGGCCCTTGAACACGACTTCGGCGCTGGCGGCCGGTTCGGCCTGACCGTCGGTCTCCGCCGGCGGGTCGGCGAGCAGCTGATTGGAATCCATGGACAGCCTTGACATGCGTGACAATTCGTTCCCTTTCCACGTCGCACGCGCGCTGCGTGCCCGACTTACTCAGAGGCGCGCCGACGGGGTGAGAGCGGTTCCGGAATGGTTCACGCGCAGGCTGCCCGCCGGTGCAAGGTGCCGAATACTCACCCCCTTCGCCAGTGGGGTCGCAACCTGGGACTTTCGACCAGTGCGGCATGACCGGTAGGTCATTGCATGTTGTTCTCGACGTTAGCTCGTGTTCGCCTTGGGATGCCACTGATTTCGCCGACCCGTTGCGAGTTCTTCACAACCTCTTGGCACGCGCACGGTCTCACCCCGGGTTCACGCCGCCGCGACCGCGAGGACCGCGGCGACCCGCACCCCCGCGGCGTGCAGGGTCCGCACCGACTCGCGGGCCGTCGCGCCGGTGGTGACGACGTCGTCGACGACCATCACCTCGGTGTGGGGCGGCTGAGCGTGCAGCAGCACCCGGCCCGCGATGTTGCGCTCGCGGGCCGCGGTGCCCAGGCCCGCCGAGTCGCGGGCCAGCGCCTTGATCCGCAGGACCTGGGCGACGGTGACGTCGGGATGCCCCGCCACGGCGGCCCGGGCCAGGCGGGTGACCGGGTCGCCGCCGCGGCGGCGCGCCGCCGAGCGCCGCGTGGGTGCGGGCACGATGGTCAGCGGGGTCTCGACGATCCCCCAGGTCAGCAGCCGGTGCACGCCGAGCGCCAGGGCGCGCGCCAGGGGCGCGACGAGGTCGCCCCGGCCGCGCTCCTTGACCGCGAGGATCGCCTGGCGGCGGGCCCCGGCGTAGCGGCCCAGCGCGAACACCGGCACCTGCGGGTCGACGCGCGGGGTGACGACGTGGGGCTGGTCGGCGGCCACCGACAGCTCGCGGCCGCAGGCGTCACACCAGCGGGTCGCCGGCGCCCCGCAGCCGCCGCACTCCAGCGGCAGGATGAGGTCGAGCACGTCGCCCAGTGTGGCGGCCGGGGCCGACATGTCCCCCGCTTCGCGCCGAGATCGACGTCTTGCAGGCGATCACTCGCACTTTCGCGGGCAAACGACGACTTCGGTGGCTCGCTGGCTCATGTACGGTCGCGGACGTGTCGCTCGCCGAGGTCCGCTCCCAGATCGATCAGATCGACGAGCACATCGTCAGGCTCTTGGCCACGCGCCAAAAGCTGGTAACAGAGGCCGCGCTCTACAAAACCGATCAGCACTCGGTTCGTGCACCCGACCGCCGCGCCGCCATGATGGCGCGGCGACATGAGTGGGCTATCCGAGAAGGGGCGTCACCGGAAGTGGTGCGGCGGGTGTACGACGCGATGGTCGGAGCATTCATCGATCTCGAACTTCGAGAGCACTCCCAGATCAGCCGAGCGGACCCCCGCAACTGACCGCCGCCGTCGCCAATTCAGCACGTTTGGCAACTCCTCTGGCGATCGGTCGTCGAAACTACGGACTCCCTTGGGCTGGCCTCAGTACGCCATCACGTGCGACGGAATAATATTTCTCGATTCTCCCCCGCAGCCACTCGAGCCATTTCGTGTCGGATTCGAAATTGCCTCGCTCGGCCTTGAGTACCTGAACGAGTTCCTCAAGAGGTAGGTCAGGTGTTTCCGCGAATTCATTGAGATAGTGCCATTTCGAGGATCTGTTGTAGAGTCCGTGCTCATTCGGCGCGTCCAAGGAGGCGATCATCGCATTGACCTCGTACTCGCGAGCCGACCAGTAGACTTGGAGCCGGCAGTCGGCGCTCCGATAATAGACCACCGAGCCCCGTCGGCCGCCTTCATCAACATTGTTGTCAATTTCGTCCAACTGAAACCCGAGGGAGGATAGAAGCGGTCCAATAATGGACTGCACTTTCTCTGGAAAGTCTTGCGCCACTGTCAGTTATCCTTAATCCAGGCGTTTCCGATTCGTGTATATCCGTATTTCACGGCGTTGTCGGCCAGGTATTCTATCTCCATCGCAGAAAAAGAGCCCTGTCGCTTCAACAGGATTTCCTCTAGCGAGGAGTACTCGCCACCTAGAAGGTATTCGATGCGCGACACTCCGTTCTCCAATTGCGCGCGAAGGAACTGCTCGTTCACCCGCCAGGCCAAGACCTTGGCGTCGGCCTCACCCAGCCCGTGCGTTATGGCGTCCCAGGTCGCGCCTCCGGTGTCGAAGTAGATCCCGCCGTTGCGCCTCGCTTCGCCGATGTAGCCCGCTTCCTGCCCATCCCACTTGCCCAAGACCACGCGGTCGACGTTGCCTATGTCGTTGATCGGGCTCGGCATGTGGTGAGTCGAGAGGTCGGCAACCTCGCGGGCGAGTTCGTCTGTCGGACGGCCATTGACGAAGGCGTCGTTGAGGTTGGACGCAACGTCGGCCGCGTGAGGTGCGCCGCTGCCCGAGTGATCACCGGCTACCGGCGACGAATGGTCACCCGCCGCCGGCTCATCGGGGCCGATTCGCGCCGGTGGGTGGTGCTCGCCCGCGCCCTCGGGGCTCCCACCACCACCATGCGGCGCGTCGTCGACGTGCGACGGCGGTTCGGTCGGACCACCGCGCGACGCATCCCCAGCACTTGGCAAAGGCGGCCCGGATGCGTGTGGGGCGGGTGCCGAGCCAGGGGTGGGTGCGTGCGGAGCCGAAACCGTGGCCGCGGGCGGCGGAGCGTGTACGGCGGCCGGCGCCCGGTCGACGGCATGCCCACCGGGAATCGCGGACGGCGCAGATTCCAACGGTTGCCGGTGGCTTGAGGGCACGCGATCATCCGGGATCGCCGGGGTGCTGACCGGATGCTCACCAGGCGCACGCGGATTTTCGCCTACCGGCACCCTCGATTCGGTTGGACTGTGCGGCAAAGAACCACCCGGCTTGGGCGGAGCGGGGGCGCCAGACGTGTCGATCGACGCCGGCGGCCGGTCCGGGGACGGCACTTCGACATGGGGTGCGTGCGGCGCGGGCGCGGCAGGGACGGGTTTCGCGACGTCGCCGAACCCCCGCGACGCCGCAACCTCCCCGTGGGCCGCCTTGGCGGCCGCTTCCCCCGCTTCAGCCGCCCCGCGAGCGCCCTTGGCGGCTGCTCCTGCTTCCCCACCCGGTACGAAAAAAGTAGCGAGATCGAACAGGTTTTTCCCTGCGGCCTCAGCAGGATCTTTTTTCCAATCGTCCCAATGGACCAGGCCTTTGCCGAATTCTTTCCAGGCGTGCCCTACCCCAGGCGCGTGATCCCCACCCAGCCCGACCAACGGCGCCATCCCGCCTACCATTTCCCGCCAGGAGTTGTACCAACCTTCAGGATCGACCAGTGCCCGTGGCGGCCCATACGTCCAGTCGTTCTTGAGGATTCCGCCGGCCTCTTCGAGGGCGCCCTTGCTGATATGCAGCTGGGAGTCGACAATTCGTCCGACATCTGTCCCGTGCAGGAACTGATTCCAATCTTTGGCAGCCTTGTGGCCCATTGTCGTGAGCACGGTCGTGGCCTCGGAGACCGCGGCGGCCAGCTGCTCACGCAGCGCGTCGACTTCAATGGTGAAATTGTCGCCCACCGTGCGGATATCGTCGGCGATTTTGCGGATCTCGTCTTCGTCTTCGTCGGTGAGAATGTCCCAGACTTCTTTGATACCCGTCATGGGGTTACAGATGCGGGACAACAGATCGAGGATCGCAGCATGAACCCGATCGATCTTGTCGGCGTACTCATTCAGCTGAGCCGCGATCGAGATGCACTGTTGCAAAACGCCGGCGGCGCTGCGGTGAGCGTCCGTGAGCGCCGCTGCAATCGCCGGTCCTTCCGGCATCTGCTGGGCTTCGACGATGCCCATGGGCCCCGCCGCGCCGATTATCTCGCTGACCTCGAAATTCGTTCCGGCGCTGATCCAGGCGGCCGCTGCGGTACGCAGTTTCGTTGAATCACCGCTCGGCCAGATCATCCCGATATAGGGAGCCACCCACCCCCACCCCGCCGGGGCGCCGGTGCCGGTTCCGACCGCCGACGGCGTTGACCCCGTCCCCACGGACCCGGTAGGCCCGGGTACCGGCAGCGGCTCCCCGCGGCCGGATACATCTGACATCGCCTCGGCCATCGAGTAGTTGTGCGCGGACATCCGCACACCGTCGCCGATGCTGCATAACCCGTTCCGGGTTACGGCCATCGCCTCCAACACCTTCGCCGCCGAATTGTCGTAGCCGCGTCCGAATGCGGTGCCGGCCGGATCGCTGCCCGCCATTCCCGCGCATCCGGAAAGCACCCCGGCAAGACCGGATGTCACCGACCACAAACCCTCACCCACCGAGACCACCGCAGAACCGGCACCATCCAGCGCGGCGGGATCAACTCCCAGCGGTGCCATCAGGGCACCGCGCCCGACTTGTTCCGCAATGCCTCACCACCCTCGGCAAGCGCTCGCGCGCGACGGCTGTCGCCATCGGCTCAACGCGGGGAACGTAGCCGCCGGCGGCCACCACGGCAAGTCAGCCCGGCAGCACCGGCGCCGCCCCCACGACCGTCAGCCCCGGGACCTCCGACCAGCGCGGTTGGCCTTCACCGGCCGACGCCGAGTACTGCAACACCCCTTGGGGCCCAGCGACGTACACCGTCGACGGGTTGGCGGCGACCGTCGTCACCGGAAGCTGCAGGCCACGCGCGGGCGCGTCGGAGTTCACCCCGTCGAGGTTCACGTAGGACACCGGGTGGGTGGCGTCGGTGCGGGTCACCACGATGTCGTCGCCGGTCCGCCAGGACAGCGACACCACCGAGGTGCCCAGCCCGAAGCCCAGCCGCCGCGGGTAGGTGAGGGCGTACTGGCCGGCCTGCGTCTGCTCGACACCGGCCAGGATCACCTGGCCACCGATCACCATCGCGGCGCGAGTGCTGTCCCGGGACAACTGCAGGTCGGTGATCGGTCCCGGGAAATGGCTCGCGACGGCCGCGGAGTCCACCGGGATGCGCGCGGGCTGCCCGGAGGCGGGTTCCTGGATCGCCCGCAGCACGTTGTTGCCGTCCACGACCACCCACACCGCGTCGTCCAGCGACCAACTGGGCCGCGACAGGGTGTGGCCGTCGGCGGACTGGGCCGCCTCGGCGCCGAGGTCCCCGATCCACAGCGACGCCTCCTGGTCCGGGGCGCCGCGGCGCAGCGTCACCACGGAGGCGACCTGCCGGCCGTTGCGGGACAGCGCCGCCCCGGTCTGGTCCGGCATCCGCCCGAAGGCCCCGGGCACCGTCGTGGTGTGCTGGCCGTCCAGGCCCACCAGCGCGCCGTTGACCAGCGCGTGCACCCCCGCCCCCGCGCCGTCGGCCACGCCCGGGTCGGTGGCGGCGACGTCGGAAGTGGTCCACCCCTCGGCGAACCTGTCGTCCAGCGGTGCGCCGTCGGCGTTGATCACGTACGGCCCGCGGATGTCCGCCCTGGCCAGCGTCCAGATGATCTGGGCGGCCAGCAGTTGCCTGCTGTGCGGATCGGTGGTGGACAGCTTCTCCAGGTCGATGCGCGCACCGCCGTAACCGCGGCCGATCCCGTTCTTGCCGCCGTCGGCGCGGGTCACCGGCCCGCGCAGCCGCAGCGGCGGGGCGAGCAGGTTGCGGACGGTGTGGGCCATCTCGGGGCGGGGCCCGGCGATCAGCTTGGAGATCAGCTCGGTGGCCAGCTGGTCGTGGTCGGGCACCGCGACGTAGCGCGGGTCGGGCACCATCGTCTTGCCGGTCGGGTCGGCGAAGTAGAGCGTGTTGCGCTTGTAGGTCGCCTGGAACTGCTGCCAGTCCAGGAAGACGCCGTTGGGCAGGCGGTCGATCCGCCAGCCGCCCGACGTCTTGACCAACTCGATCGGCCCCGGGTCGGGCAGCACGCCCTCGGCGGTCTCGAACACGCCCATATCTGACAGCGAACCCAGGATGTCGGCCCGCATCGTCGCCGAGACACGTTCGGCCGCACGGGTTTCCACGAACACCACATGGTCGATCAGCAGCGCGCTGCCGGCGTCGTCCCACGCGTTGGACGCCGACTGGGTGAGGAACTGCCGCGCGGCCAGGTGCCGGTTCGCCGGGTCCGCGGTGGCCTTGAGGAACTCCCTCAGCAGCACGTCGGGATCCATGCCCGGGGTCGGCTTGGGCAGGTTGGAGGGCGCGGGCCGCTCGACGGTGCCGATGGCCTGCGGCGCCGACGTGCTGGGCACCCCGGCACAGCCGCCGAGCAGCACCGCCGCGAACAGCAGGGAAAGCAGGCGCCGCATCTAGCCGCTCCTCTCGGCGGGCTCGCGCTGGCGCTGACGGTCCTTGCGGTGCTGCGGGCCGGTGTCGCCGACCTGCGGTATCGGCTGCGAATTCGATTGCGGGACCGGCTTCATGGGCAGCGGGCTGGTGGTCACCTTGTGGCCGCGCACCAGCGGCAGCGTCAGCCTGAAGCACGAGCCCTCGCCGGGCTCGCCCCACGCCTCCAGCCGGCCCTGGTGCAGTCGCGCGTCCTCGATGCTGATCGCCAGGCCCAGTCCGGTGCCCCCGGAGCGCCGCACCCGCGACGGGTCGGCGCGCCAGAACCGGCTGAACACCAGCTTCTCCTCGCCGGGGCGCAAACCGACCCCGTGGTCGCGCACCGTGACGGCGACGGTGTCCTCGTCGGCGCCCATCCGGATCTCCACCGGCTTGTGCTCGGCGTGGTCGATGGCGTTGGCGATCAGGTTGCGCAGGATGCGCTCCACCCGCCGGGTGTCCACCTCGGCGATCACCTCGTGGGCGGGCAGGTCCACCTGCAGCTCGACGCCGGCGTCCTCGGCCAGGTGCCCCACGTTGCTCAGCGCGCTGCGCACGGTCGCGCGCAGATCCACCGCCTCCACGGACAGCTCGGCCACACCGGCGTCGTGCCGGGAGATCTCCAGCAGGTCGTTGAGCAGTGTCTCGAACCGGTCCAGCTCGCTGACCATCAGCTCGGTGGAGCGCGCCAGCGTGGGGTCGAGATCGGCACTGTGGTCGTAGATCAGGTCGGCGGCCATGCGCACCGTGGTCAGCGGGGTGCGCAGCTCGTGGCTGACGTCGGAGGTGAACCGGCGCTGCAGGTTGCCGAACTCCTCGAGCTGGGTGATCTGGCGGGACAGGCTCTCGGCCATGTCGTTGAACGACATCGCCAGCCGCGCCATGTCGTCCTCGCCGCGCACCGGCATCCGCTCGGACAGGTGCCCCTCGGCGAACCGCTCGGCGATCCGCGACGCCGACCGCACCGGCACCACCACCTGGCGGGACACCAGCAGCGCGATCCCGGCGAGCAGCACCAGCAGCACCGCGCCGCCGGTGATCATCGTGCCGCGCACCAGCGTGATCGTGGCCTGCTCGTTCTTCAGCGGGAAGATCAGGTAGAGCTCCAGGTTGGCCACCTGCGACGACGCCGGCGAGCCGATGACCAGCGCGGGCCCCGAGAAACCGTCGGTGTGCACCGTGGCGTACTGGTAGGCCGCCTGCCCGGCCTTGACGAAACCCCGCAGCGCGTTGGGCACCTGGTCGACGGGCCCGGCCGTGGTGGCGGCGCGGGGGCCGTCGCCCGGCACCATCAGCACCGCGTCGAACATGCCGGCCAGCCCGGCGCCCGAGGCCTGGTCGGTCTTGGAGGTCAGCGTGTTGCGGGCCAGCTGCAGGCTGCTGTCCAGCGAGCGCGTCTCCTCGCCGCTGACAATCCCGCCGACCGTCGTGCGCGCCCGCTCGATCTGCTCGATGCCGGCCCGGACCTTGACGTCGAGCACGCGGTTGGTGACCTGGCTGGTCAGCACGAAGCCGAGGGCCAGGATCACCCCCAGCGACAGCCCGAGGGTCAACGCCACCACGCGCAGCTGCAGCGATCGGCGCCAGGCGACGGCCACGGCCCGGCTCACCGCGCCCATGCCACGAGGCAGGGGACCCGAGCGGCCCCAGCGACTACGAGTGCGTCGGCGCGAGCCGAAGATCACCTGCGCCGCTCCTCAGCATCGCTCCGCTCTGCATCGTCGCCAGCGCGGATCACCTGCGCCGCTCCTCAGCATCGCGGATCACGGGGGTCCGGCCTTGTACCCCACTCCTCGAACGGTCAACACCACGGTCGGGTTCTCAGGGTCCTTCTCGACCTTGGCCCGCAGGCGCTGGACGTGCACGTTCACCAGGCGGGTGTCCGCCGGGTGCCGGTACCCCCACACCTGTTCGAGCAGCACATCACGAGTAAACACCTGCCGCGGCTTGCGTGCCAGCGCGACCAGCAGGTCGAACTCCAGCGGGGTCAGGGAGATCTGCTCGCCGTTGCGGGTGACCTTGTGCGCCGGCACGTCGATGTCGACGTCGGCGATGGACAGCATCTCGGCCGGCTCGTCGTCGTTGCGCCGTAGCCGGGCGCGCACCCGCGCGACCAGCTCCTTGGGCTTGAACGGCTTCATGATGTAGTCGTCGGCGCCGGACTCCAGGCCCAGCACCACGTCCACGGTGTCGGTCTTGGCTGTCAGCATCACGATGGGGATGCCGGAGTCGGCGCGCAGCACCCGGCACACGTCGATGCCGTTCATGCCGGGCAGCATCAGGTCCAGCAGCACCAGGTCGGGCCGCAGCTCGCGCACCGCGGTCAGGGCCTGGGTACCGTCGCCGATGACCGCGGTGTCGAAGCCCTCCCCGCGCAGCACGATGGTGAGCATCTCGGCCAGCGAAGCGTCGTCGTCGACGACGAGAATCCTTTGCCTCATGGACTCCATGGTGTCACCAGATCGGGACAAATTACGGGCGCCACACGGGCGTTTCTTGCTCTAATCCGAAAATGGCGGTGCGCTGACTCGATACGGGTGTGGTCAGGCTGCGGGGGTGAGGGTGACGGTGTAGCCGAGTGCTTCGAGTTGGCGGATGTGGTTGCGTTTTTTGACCTCTGGGTTTGTGTGTTTGGTGAAGTGATCGGCGCCGAGATCGGTGAAGTGGGTGTCCTGGTCGGCCAGGAGGTGCCAGACGATGACGAGGATGGAGCGGCCGACGGCGACGATGGCGCGTTTCTTGCCTCGTCGGCGGGCGATGCGCCGGTAGCGTTCGCCCAGGAAGGTGTCGGTGCGCCCGGCCACCACGGCGGCCTCGCCCAGGACCCGCGCCAGGTAGCGATTACCGTGCCCGGTCGAGCCGTTGCCCTTGGTTTTGCCTGCCGAGGAGTTGATCCCCGGTGAGAACTTCGCCCATGAACACAGGTGCCCGGCGGTGGGGAAGCGCGACATGTCGGTGCCGATTTCGGCGAGGATGATCGCGGCGGCGATGGGCCCGATGCCGGGGATTTCATCCAGGCGTGTCGCCGCCGCGGCGAAAGGGGCCAGATAGGCCTCGATTTGTTCGTCGAGGGCGGCGATGTCGGCGTCGATACCGTCGATGCGGTCCAACATCCGCGCCAGCAGGAACCCGTGATGGGCGTCGAAGTGGCCGTTGAACGCGTCCTCGAGCCGGCCGATCTTGGTCCGCATCCGAGACCGCGCCATCTGCGCGAGTACCTTGGGGTCGCGTTCGCCGGAGATCAACGCCGCCATCATCGCGCGCCCGGACACCCGAGCCTGTCACGATTTCTGTGTAAGTCAGAGGTGATTTGACTACGAGTTGTATTCTAGCACAATGGGATTCGCCCAGGGAATAGTCTGGCGAGTGTGTTGAGCGCCACAGTCCAGTTGTGCGTTCCAGTACCCGAATAGCCTCCTCTCTCGCTGGAGATGTTGCGCAGCCCGAGGTACAGCAACTTCATCGCGGCGTCCTTGTCCGTGAAATGACCACGGTTCTTGGTGATCTTGCGCAACTGGAAGTTGATCGACTCGATCGCATTGGTGGTGTAGACGATCTTGCGCAACTCCACCGGATAGTCCAGGAACGGAACGAATTCCCCCCAGGCGTTGTGCCACACGTCAATTGCACCCGGATATTGGGCGCCGAATTGCTGGTCGAACTCCTTGAGTGCGAGTTCGGCTCCATCGACGGTCGGCGCACTGTAGATCGCCCGCATCGCGGTGGCGACCTTCTTGCGGTCCTTATAAGACACGAAGCGCATCGCATTCCTAATGACGTGCACGACGCAGGTCTGCACCACGGTATCGGGATAGATCGAGCGGATCGCATCAGGCAGACCGGTCAGCCCGTCGCAGCAGGCGATGAGGATGTCGCGCACCCCGCGGTTGCGCAGGTCGATGACGACCTTCTGCCAGAACTTCGCCCCCTCGGAGTCCTGGATCCAGCAGCCCAAGGCGTGTTTGCGGCCCTCCAGATCCACGCCAATGGCCAAATAGGCGACCTTGGTGGTGATGACCCCGTTGTCGCCGATCCGCAGCCGCAGCCCATCGATGTAGAGGATCGGGTAGACCTCATCGAGCGGGCGGGCCTGCCAGGCCTTGATCTCATCGACCACCACCTCGGTGATATTGGAGATCAACTCCCGCGACACCGACGCCCCATAGACCTCCTGCAGGTGGGCTTCGATATCGCGGGTGGTCATTCCCCGTGAATACAGCGACAACACCACCGAATTGATGTTGTTGAGCCGGCGGGTCTTCTTCGGCACAATCGCCGGCTCAAACGAGCCGTTGCGATCACGCGGCGCATCGATCTGCACCGGGCCGTTGACGGTGGTCACCGTTTTCGGCGTGGTGCCGTTGCGCGAATTTCCCGATCCGCGTCCGGCCGGATCGCCGGCCTCATAGCCCAGATGGTGGGTTAGCTCCGCATTCAGCGCCCGCTCCAGCACGGCCTTAGTCAGCTGGTTCAGCAAACCGTCCGCGCCGTCGATCGGGGTCCCGGTCTTCACCGCATCCTTAATCAACGAGTCCAGCGTCTCTTCGGTGAACATCTCGGCCAGCCGCCGCGCCGCGGTCGTCTCCTCAGCCGGCATCTGCATGGTCTTGGTCACAAAACACTCCTTCTGTCCGCCCAACGGCGGTCCGATGATGGACCACCCCGGACTTACACAGATGGAATGACACGCCCGGACACCCCGAAAATATCGGAGGCCACCACCGAGAGCTTGATGCAGGCGTCCTCGAGCAGCTTTTCGACCCGGTTCTTCTCCGCGGTGCGCACCCCGACCAGGTCGATGCGGTAGCGGGTCAGATCCCGCAACCGCCGGATCGGTGGGGGTGGCACAAAGCTGGGCCGCAGCATCTGGCGTTCGGCCACCTTGCACAACCACACCGCATCCAGCACATCGGTCTTGGGTCGGCCCGGGAGATGTTTGACATCGCGGGCGTTGACCAGCCACGGATCCAGCCCGTGGGCCTCCAGCAGGTAGAACACCGGTTTCCAGTAATCCGAGGTGGCTTCCATCACCACCCGCTCGACCCGTAACTCGACCAGTCGGTTGGCCAACTCGATCAGCGAGCCGGTCATCGTCGACTGCGTCGACACCTCCTGCAACCGTTTGCGCGCGCTGTCGGGCGCAGGAACACGCACACAGCACACCAGTTCGGCCTTGCCGATATCCAGGGCCGCGACCCTGGCGATGATCTGTTCGTCATCATGGGACTCCTGCAACACCGCCACTGACCTCCCGTCTCCACACCGATCTATATCTAAGGGTGTGGTCGCCCGTGGAATCGCAAGGCCAACAACAGAATCTAATCCTCGTGCTCGAACAAGCGGCAACAATGAAGGGCCCACAACGCGATCCCAGCACCCGGCTAGACGACGGCCTGCAAGGACCATAGAGCGACGGCGTCGCAAGGCGACCACCACACCATTTTCACCCCGGAACGGGCGACCACAAGGTCAATTTGGCTAGACGGCCAAAACCGTCAATTTCCGGCCTGCGGAGCGGTCAGCGTCGCCGCCAGACGGGCCGCATCGACGTCCGCGTCGACCACCTGCCAGCGCCCGCCCCAGCCCGCGGCGGCCAGCCCGGCGTACACCGCGCCGGTGCGCTGCTGCAGCCCGTCGTCGCGCTCGTAGGCATCGCGCGCCCGGCCCGGCTCGGCGGCGGCCCGGTGGCGCGCCCGCTGCCCGGCGAGTTCGGCGGACACCGCGAGCAGCACCTGCCAGTCGGGCACGGGCAACCCCAGCCGGCCGTATTCGAGCCGGTGCACCCACGCCACCGCCTCCCCCGCCGCGTCCTGGTGCAGCCGCGCGGCGCTGTAGGCCGCGTTGGAGGCGACGTAGCGATCCAGGATCACCACGTCGTGGTCGCGGCCCAGGCGCTCGATCTCGGCGACGGCCCCCGCGCGGTCGAGCGCGAACAGCGTCGCCATCGCGTAGACCGAGGACGCGAGGTCGCCGTGCTGCCCGTGCAGCGCCTCGGCCGCGAGGTCGGCGGTCACCGATCGTCCGTAGCGCGGGAAGGCCAGGGTGGCCACCGACTTCCCCGCGGTTTCGAACGCCTTGCGCAGCCCCCCGGTCAGCGTCCGTTTGCCGGCGCCGTCGACCCCTTCGATCGCGATCAGCACGCCGCGAAGCTTATTCCCTCGTCCAGCGCCCGGCTGGCCGGGCACTCGGTGCCGAACGCCCGGCTGGCCGGGTGTTCGGCCAAAGCCGGCTCAGTAGCGGTAGTGGTCCGGCTTGTAGGGGCCCTCGACGTCGATGCCGAGGTACTCGGCCTGCTCCTTGGTCAGCTTGGTCAGCTGGCCGCCGAGCGCCTCGACGTGGATGCGGGCCACCTTCTCGTCGAGGTGCTTGGGCAGCCGGTACACCTCGTTGTCGTACTCGTCGTTCTTCGTCCACAGCTCGATCTGGGCGATCACCTGGTTGGAGAAGCTGTTGCTCATCACGAACGACGGGTGGCCGGTGGCGTTGCCCAGGTTCAGCAGCCGGCCCTCGGACAGCAGGATGATCGACTTGCCGCTGTCGGGGAACGTCCACAGGTCGACCTGCGGGCGGATGTTGGTCCTGGTCGCGCCCGACTTCTCGAGCTGGGCGATCTGGATCTCGTTGTCGAAGTGCCCGATGTTGCCCAGGACCGCGTGGTCCTTCATCGCCTTCATGTGCGCCAGCGTGATGATGTCCTTGTTGCCGGTCGCGGTGATGACGATGTCGGCCTCGGCGATGGTGTCCTCGACCGTCTTGACGTCGTAGCCCTCCATCAGCGCCTGCAGCGCGTTGATCGGGTCGATCTCGGTGACGACGACCCGCGCGCCCTGGCCCTTCACCGACTCCGCGCAGCCCTTGCCCACGTCGCCGTAGCCGCAGACCAGCACCTTCTTGCCGCCGATCAGCACGTCGGTGCCGCGGTTGATCCCGTCGATCAGGGAGTGCCGGCAGCCGTACTTGTTGTCGAACTTGGACTTGGTCACCGAGTCGTTGACGTTGATCGCCGGGAACGCCAGGTCACCGGCCGCGGCGAACTGGTAGAGCCGCAGCACGCCGGTGGTGGTCTCCTCGGTGACGCCCTTGACCGACTCGGCGATCTTGGTCCACTTGCCCTTGTCGGTCTCGAAGCGGTTGCGCAGCAGCTCCAGGAAGATCTTCCACTCGGTGGGGTCGTCGTCCTCGGCGGGCGGCACCACGCCGGCCTTCTCGTACTGGGCACCGCGCAGCACCAGCATGGTGGCGTCACCGCCGTCGTCGAGGATCATGTTGGCCGGCTGGTCGGGCCACGTCAGCATTTGCTCGGCGGCCCACCAGTACTCCTCGAGCGTCTCGCCCTTCCAGGCGAACACCGGAACCCCCTTGGGCTCCTCGGGGGTGCCGTAGGGGCCGACGACGACGGCCGCCGCCGCGTGGTCCTGGGTGGAGAAGATGTTGCACGACGCCCAGCGCACCTGCGCGCCCAGCGAGACCAGGGTCTCGATGAGCACCGCGGTCTGGACCGTCATGTGCAGCGAGCCCGAGATCCGGGCGCCCTTGAGTGGCTGCACATCGGCGTACTCGCGGCGCAGCGACATCAGACCCGGCATCTCCTGCTCGGACAGCTCGATGTCGCGCCGCCCATAATCCGCCAGCGACAGATCGGCAACCTTGAAGTCGATGCCGTTCCGGACGTCGGCACTCGGCGATTTTTCGGTCGTCGTCATAGCGTCTCTCATCCTCACTCGAATCTCACCGTCACTGGCGGTACTTAGCTTTAGTATGTTCTTCCGCCACTGTAGTAGGCGGCCGTCGGGCGCCTTATCTCAGGGAGAGCCGAGGAGGGGTTCAGGGCAGGTTGACGACGCCGTGCCGCTCCGCGAACGGGGTCATCAACCGGGCCAGATCCGCCGCGACGTCGTGGTCGGCCTCGGGCGGCATGGACACGTAGCTCAGCGCCAACCGCACGATGGCGCGGGCCAGCACGCCGGCGTCCTCGTCGCTGGCGGCCACCCAGCTCTGGGTGAGCGCCGTCGTCAGCCGCGACGACGCGCGGGTGATGATGGGCGCGCTGTCGGTGGTGATGATCTGCAGCAGGTCGGGCTTGGCCACCCCCGTCAGCAACGAGATCACCAGCGGGTCGGCCGCCGACTCGGCGAAGAAGTCGCGAAAGCCGTGCAGGAACGCCTCGTAGACGTCGCCGACGTGGGAGTTGAGGGCGGCGTGCACGGTGTCGACCAGCCGGTCGGCCAGGCGCAGGGCGTACCCCTGCGCCAGGCCCTGCCGGGAGCCGAACTCGTTGTAGATGGTCTGCCTGCTGACGCCGGCGGCGCGGGCCACGTCGG
This sequence comes from Mycobacterium cajalii, assembly GCF_045809005.2. NCBI lineage: Bacteria > Bacillati > Actinomycetota > Actinomycetes > Mycobacteriales > Mycobacteriaceae > Mycobacterium > Mycobacterium cajalii. The sequence continues at coordinate 1,315,851 of NZ_CM141436.1, read as the reverse complement.
ACAGCGTGACCGCGGACCAGTCGCGGGCCAGCAGCAGGTCGCGCATCGCGTCGAGCACCGAGTCGCGCAGCAGCATCCGCGATGCCTCGGCGTACGGCATCCGCTTCACAGGCGCGACGATATCTGTTTTCGCGACGGCATTCGCGGAGACGGTCGTGGCGATCACGGCCGCGCTATCTCCACCATCTCGAAGTCCGACTTCGCCGCGCCGCAGTCCGGGCAGCTCCAGTCCTCGGGGATGTCGTCCCAGCGGGTGCCGGGGTCGATGCCGTCCTCGGGCCAGCCCAGCGCCTCGTCGTACTCGAAGCCGCACTGCAGGCAGCGGAACAGTCTGTGGTCGCTCACGCGTTCGCTCCCATCGGTATGAAGTCGACCTTCTCGCGCACCGCGCAGTCCGGGCAGCACCACTCGTCGGGGATCCGGTCCCACGTCGTGCCGGCCGGAAAGCCCTCGCGTGCATTGCCCTGCGCCTCGTCGTAGACGTAGCCGCAGCCCGGGCAGCGGTAGGCGGTCATGCCGCACCCGCCTGGCCGGACGCGCCGTACCTGGCCAGCATCTTGGCCCGCAGCCGCGGCTGCACGTTGACCTTGGTGATGTCGCCGCCGTAGTGCTCGAGCACCCGGTGGTCCATCACCTTGCGCCACAGCGGCGGGAAGTAGGTCAGCGAGATCATCGACGCGTACCCGCTGGGCAGGTTCGGGGCGTCCGCCATGCTGCGCAGCGTCTGGTAACGGCGCGTCGGGTTGGCGTGGTGGTCGCTGTGCCGCTGCAGGTGGTAGAGGAACAGGTTGGTGACGATGTGGTCGGAGTTCCAGCTGTGCACCGGCGCGCACCGCTCGTAGCGGACCGCGCCCGACGCGGTGGTGGTCTGCTGCCGCAGCAGCCCGTAGTGCTCGAGGTAGTTGACCGCCTCCAGGAGGGAGAAGCCGAAGACGGCCTGGATCACCACGAACGGGATCAGCGCCGGGCCGAACACCGCGATCAGCGCGCCCCACAGCAGCACCGACATCAGCCAGGCGTTGAGCACGTCGTTGGACAGGTAAGTCCTGGGGTCCCACGGGCTCTTGCCGAGCCGGCGCAGCCGCTGGGCCTCCAGCCGCAGCGACGAGCGCAGGCTGCCGAACACGCTGCGCGGCAGGAACTCCCAGAACGTCTCCCCGAAGCGGGCCGAGGCCGGGTCCTCCGGGGTGGCGACCCGCACGTGGTGGCCGCGGTTGTGCTCGATGTAGAAGTGCCCGTAGCAGGTCTGCGCCAGGGTGATCTTGGACAGCCAGCGCTCCAGCGAGTCCTTCTTGTGGCCCATCTCGTGCGCGGTGTTGATGCCGACGCCGCCGAGCACGCCGACCGACAGCGCCACGCCCAGCTTGCCCGCCCAGCCCAGCGCGCCGTCATAGCCGAGCCAACTCAGGTCGGACGCGGTGAACAGGTAGGCGCCCAGCACCACGCTCAGGTACTGGAACGGGACGTAGACGTACGTGCAGTAGCGGTAGTACCTGTCGTTCTCCAGCCGCTCCATCACCTCGTCGGGCGGGTTCTGCCCGTCCGGCCCGAAGCGCAGGTCCAGGATCGGCAGCAGGACGTAGACCAGCAGCGGGCCGATCCACAGCAACGCCTGCGAGCCGGTCTGCCACCCGAGCCGGTTGAGCGCCCAGATCAACGGCAGCATCACGAACAACGCCGTCGGGGCGACGAGCCCGAGCAGCCACAGCCGGCGCTTCTTGTCCCGCCAGACCGGCGCCTCGGCTCGTTCAACGTCCCGGCCCGCCCGGGAGTTGAGTGTGGTCATATGCCAAACCTCCTCGTGAGTCACACCACTACGTGAGGTTGACAATACGACCTGCCGCGTCTCGCGTCTAGACATAAGGCGCTATTTTGTAAAGGGACTACGGGGCGTCTACCCGGCTCGCCTGCCGTAGCCCCTGCGCCGAGTGCCGGTACCCGTACCCGAGGTAGATGGCGATCCCCACGACCAGCCAGACCCCGAACCGGATCCAGGTCAGCGCGGTGAGGTTCAGCATCAGCCACACGCAGGCGCAGATCGAGGCGATCGGCAGCAGCGGCACCCACGGCGCCCGGAAGCCGCGCTCGAGGTCGGGACGGGTGCGGCGCAGCACCATGACGCCGGCGGAGACCAGGACGAACGCGAACAGCGTTCCGACGTTGACCATCTCCTCGAGCTTGGCGATCGGGAACACCGAGGCCGTCAGCGCCACCACCACCGCGACCAGCGCGGTGATCCGCACGGGGGTTCCCCGCGCACCGGTCTTCGCCAACGAGCGCGGCAACAGCCCGTCGCGCGCCATCGCGAACAGGATCCGGCATTGCCCGAGGATCAGCACCATCACCACGGTCGTCAGCCCGGCCAGCGCCCCGACGGCGATGACCTTGCTGGCCCAGTGCACACCGTTCGCGGTGAACGCCGTGGCGAGGTTGGCCTGCCCCCGGCCCGGGACGGTCTTGAGCGCGGAGTAGGGCACCATGCCCGAGAGCACGACCGACACCGCGACGTAGAGGACCGTGACGATCGCCAGCGACACCAGGATGCCCTTGGGGACGTCCCGCTGGGGCCGCTTGGTCTCCTCGGCCATGGTGGCCACGATGTCGAAGCCGATGAACGCGAAGAACACGATCGACGCCCCCGCGAGCACGCCGTACCAGCCGTAGTGGCTGCTGTGCGCCCCGGTCAGCAGCGACAGCACCGACTGATTGACGCCCGAGGCCTCGTGCCCCGCTTCGGGCGGCGGGATGAACGGCGAGTAGTTCGAGCCCTTGACGTAGCAGGCGCCGACCACCACGACCAGCACCACCACCGCCACCTTGACGCCGGTGACCACCGCCGAGAACCGCGACGACAACTTGGTGCCCAGCGCGACCAGGGTCGCCACCACCGCGACGATCAGCAGTGCCCCCCAGTCGAGCCGGACCGATCCCAGTTCGAGGCGGCTACCGGCGTATCCGGTCACCGTCGCCAGGTAGGTCGACCAGCCCTTGGACACCACGGCCGCGCCGATCGCCAGTTCCAGCAACAGGTTCCAGCCGATGATCCAGGCCAGGAACTCGCCGAAGGTGGCGTAGGAGAAGGTGTAGGCGCTGCCGGCCACCGGCAGCGTCGACGCGAACTCGGCGTAGCACAGCGCCGCCAGCGCGCAGGTGACCGCCGCGATCACGAACGAGACCCAGATCGCCGGGCCGGTGATGTCGCCGGCGGTCGAGGCGGTCACCGTGAAGATGCCGGCGCCGATCACCACCGCGACGCCGAACACCACCAGGTCCCACCAGTTGAGGTCCTTGCGCAGCCGGGTGTCCGGCTCGTCGGTGTCGGCGATCGACTGCTCTACGGACTTCGTGCGCCACCGATTGGCCATCCACCCTCCCGTTGGTCACCCGTTGGACGGCACAGTACTGGGTAGGCTGCGAGAGTGTCCGGGGGCGAGGGCAACACACGGGATCACGCGGTCGTCATCGGGGCCAGCATCGCGGGGTTGTGCGCCGCCCGGGTGCTCTCCGAGTTCTACGCGGGGTGACCGTCTACGAACGCGACGAGTTGCCCGACACCCCGGCAAACCGCGCGACGGTGCCCCAGGACCGGCACCTGCACATGCTGATGGCCCGCGGGGCGATCGAGTTCGACGGCCTGTTCCCCGGACTGCTCGAGGACATGGTCGCCGCGGGCGTGCCGATGCTCGAGAACCGGCCCGACTGCATCCACCTCGCCGCCGCGGGTCACGTGCTCGGGGTGGGGCGGACGTTGCGCGACGAGTTCACCGCCTTCGTGCCCAGCCGCCCGCACCTGGAGTGGCAGCTGCGCCGGCGCGTCCGCGACATCGCCAACGTCGAGATCGCCAACGTCGAGATCGTGCGGCGCCGGGTCGCCGAGCCCGGGTTCGACCGATCCCCGCAGCGGGTCACCGGGGTGCTGCTGGACTCCGGCAGCCCCGAGGGCACCGAGTTCGTGCCGGCCGGCCTGGTCGTCGACGCGGCCGGCCGCGGCACCCGGCTACCGGTGTGGCTCGAGCAGTGGGGATACCGGCGCCCGCCCGAACGGACCCTGGACACCGGCATCAACTACGCCACCCGGCAGCTGCGGATCCCCGACGGCTCGATCGCCGAGAAGGTGGTCGTCGCCGGGGCCTCCCACGACCAGTCGCTGGGGCTGGGCATGCTGTGCTATGAGGACGGCACCTGGGTGCTCACCACCTTCGGGGTGGCCGACGCCAAACCGCCGCGGACGTTCCCGGAGATGCTGGCGCTGGCCGAGGAGCTGCTGCCGGCGCATTTCACCGCCGCGCTGGCGCAGGCCGAGCCGCTCGGCGAGCCGGCGTTTCGCGCCTTCCCGGCCAGCCGGTGGCGGCGCTACGACAAACTGGACCGCTTCCCGGGCGGCATCGTCCCGTTCGGCGACGCGGTCGCCAGCTTCAACCCCACCTTCGGGCAGGGCATGACGATGACGTCGCTGCAGGCCGGACACCTGCGGCGGGCGCTGCAGCAGCCGAACGCCCGGGTGGCGGCGACGCTCAACCGGGCCACCGCGAAGACCACCTACCCGGTGTGGCTGATGAACGCCATCGGCGACGTCAGCTTCCACCACGCCGAGACCGACCCGATCCCCCGCTGGCGGCGGCCGGTCGGTGCGCTGTTCGACCAGTTCCTCGGCGCGGCCGAGACCGAACCCGTGCTGGCCGAATGGTTTTTGCGCCGGTTCTCGCTGCTCGACAGCCTCTACATGGTGCCGCCGCCGCGGCTCGTCGGCCGCGCCGTCGCCCACAACATGAAGCTGTGGCTGGGCGAGCGCCGGCAGGCCTCGCCGGAGCGGCGGGCCGTCACAGCCCCACGGTCGCCCTGAACAACTTGGTGGGCTCGCGCGCGACGAGCCGGATCGGGCCGTCGTCGGCGGCCACCCAGGCGGCCATCCCGCGCCGCAGCGTGAGAGAGCCGGACTTGCCGTGCACCGTCGTGCACCCCTGGGTGCACAGCAGGACCTGCGGCCCCTCGTGGCTGCACGACGCGTCGACCTCGTGCCCGAGGTACTCGCCGTCGAGGGCCAGCAGCGCCACCGCGAACTCCTCGGCCGGGGTCTCGTACACCATCCCGAAGCCCTCGCGGCGGATGTGCGGGCGCAGCCGCGCCTCGGCGGTGGGCTCGAAGTCGAGCACCCGCAGCAGCTCGGCGACGTCGACGTGCTTGGGGGTCAGCCCGCCGCGCAGCACATTGTCGGAGTTGGCCATCACCTCGACGGCGAAGCCCCGCAGGTAGGTGTGCAGGTTTCCGGCCGGCACGAAGATCGCCTCACCCGGGGCCAGGCTGATGCGGTTGAGCAACAGCGCAGCCAGCACCCCGGCGTCGCCGGGGTAGCGCTCGCCGAGCTCGAGCACCGTCTTGACCTCGTCGGCGAACTCGGTCGCGCCGGAGCTGACGTAGGCGATCGCGCCGTCCAGCACGGCCGCGACCAGCGCGTCGAGGTCGGGCTGGGGCGCGGTGATCCAGGTCGTGAACAGCGCCCGCAGGCCGTCGGCGTCGGACTGGTCGTTGAGCAGCTCGATGTAGGGGTCCAGCTCGGCGATCGCCAGCGCCCGCAGCAGCTCCGCGGTGCGCGAGGCCTGACGGAACCCGGCCAGCGCCTCGAAGGGCTGCAGCGCGACCAGCAACTCCGGCTTGTGGGAGGTGTCGCGGTAGTTGCGGACCGGCGAGTTCACCGGGATGCCCAGCCGCTCCTCGCGCAGGTAGCCCTCGACGGCCTGCTCGGCGCTGGGATGGGCCTGCAGCGACAGCGGCTCGTCGGCAGCCAGCACCTTCACCAGGAACGGCAGCACGTCGCCGAACCGGGCGCGCGAGCCGGGCCCGAGCTGGCCCTCCGGGTCGGCGACCAGCGCGTCCAGCAACGAGACCTCGCCGTGCTCGGTCTCCAGCCAGGCCGGATCGCCCGGGTGTGCGCCGAACCAGAGCTCGGCCTCCGGGTGGGCCGCCGGCACCGTCCGGCCGGTGAACTCGGCGATGGCGGTACGCGACCCCCATGCGTACGTCCTCAAGGCCCCGCGTAGCAGTTCCACGTGTGTATCTATCCCCGCACCAGTCGCAGGTAAACCGCGGCCATCTCCAGCCGGACGGCCAATACTGCCAGTTGCTGCCAGGCGCTGCCCGCACCGGCCGGCATGCGCTCGGCACCGGCCCCACCACCGGCTTCGGCCGGTCCGCCGGGCGCATCCGGCGAAGCCGGCACGTCCTGGGCGCAGACCAGATGGACGTCGTCGACCCCGGCCACGCGCGCCGCCACCACCGTGCGTTCGGCGGCCAGCGTCAGCGCCAGCACCCGCAGCCGTTCGGGCAGCGGCCCGTCGATCTGCTCGTCGTGGAACAGCGAGTCCACCGACGACGAGGCACCGCCGAAGCCGTCGGTCGCGCGCAGCGCCACGACCGCGTCGGCGAGGCCGGCGGCGCCGACCACCTCGTGCGCGATCCGCAACAGGATCGAACTGCCGTGCCGCGCCACGGCCAGCGTGGCGGCGCAGTCGCCGGCCAGCGCGACCCGGCGACCGGACATCCGCGCGGCGATCGTCTTGGCGGGGTTGGTGAACAGGTCGCGGCCCGCGCTGTTGCGCAGGGCCTCGGCGTCCAGCTCGTCGGCGAGCCGCCCCAGGTCGATGCCCGTTCTGGCGTCCACGGTGCGCAGGGCGGCCAGGCCGGCGGCCAGGTAGCGGCACAGCCCGAACTCGTCGGGCACCCACAGGCGCGGGGCGAGCACGGCGACCCGCCCGGCGGTGGAATCCCGCAGCGGGCCCTCGTACGGCGCCGCCACCACGACCCGCGCGCCGCGGCGCACCCCGGTCGCGGCGGCCGTGACCAGTGCCGGATCGCCGGGGTCGTCGCCGGCGACGATCAGCACGTCCAGCGGGCCGATCCACGGCGGCGCCTCGCCGAGCACCGCGATGGGCGCGGAGACCTCGCCACCGAGCGTCGCGGCCAGGATGGCGCCTGCGGTCTCGGCGGTTCCGCGGCCGGCCACCCAGATCACGCTGCGCGGCGGGTGGTCGACGCGCAGCGTGTCCAGCGTCCCCTCCTCGCCGGCGGCGGCGACGGCACGCACCTGGGCGCCGGCCGACGACGCCGCCCGCAGCAGGCCGTCCCGGTCGGCGGCCAGCAGGCCCTCGGCGTCCTCGAGGTCGATCGCCCGGGTCGCGTTCACGGGACGGCGTCCCCCGGCAGCGCCGCGGTCGCCGCGCCGATCTCCGCCCGGACCCGCTCGACGACGGCGGCGACGTCCTCGGCGGTGCGGGCCTCGACGTTGAGCCGCAGCAGCGGCTCGGTGTTGGAGCTGCGCAGGTTGAACCAGCTGCCGTCACCGAGGTCGACGGTCACCCCGTCGAGGTGATCCAGGGAGTGGATGCGGGCGCCGAACGACTTCAGCACCGCCTCCACGCACTGCGGCGCGTCGGTCACCGTGAAGTTGATCTCGCCGGAGGACTCGTAGCGCTGGTAGTCGGCGGTCAGCTCCGACAGCGGCCGTTCCTGCTCGCCGAGGGCGGCCAGCACGTACAGCGCGGCCAGCATCCCGGAGTCGGCGCCCCAGAAGTCGCGGAAGTAGTAGTGGGCCGAGTGCTCGCCGCCGAAGATCGCGCCGGTGTCGGCCATCAGCGCCTTGATGTAGGAGTGGCCGACCCGCGAGCGCAGCGGCGTGCCGCCCCGTTCGGTGACCAGTTCGGGCACCGCCCGGGAGGTGATGACGTTGTGGATGACGGTCGCGCCGATCTCGCGCTCGAGCTCGCGGGCGGCGACCAGGCCGGTCACCGTCGACGGCGCCACCGGTTCGCCGCGCTCGTCGACCACGAAGCAGCGGTCGGCGTCGCCGTCGAAGGCCAGCCCGATGTCGGCCCCGGTCTCGCGCACGTAGGCCTGCAGGTCCACCAGGTTGGCGGGGTCGAGCGGGTTGGCCTCGTGATTGGGGAACGAGCCGTCGAGTTCGAAGTACAACGGCAGCAACGTGATCGACTCGATCGCGCCGAGCACGGCGGGCGTGGTGTGCCCGGCCATCCCGTTGCCGGCGTCCACGGCCACCCGCAGCGGCCGCAGCCCGGAGGTGTCCACCAGCGAACGCAGGTAGGCGCCGTAGTCGGCGAGCACGTCGCGATCGGCGACGGTACCGGGCGGCCCGTCGTAGGGCGCGACTCCGGCGATCACGTCGTCGCCGATGACGCGCAGACCGGTGTCGGCGCCGACGGGTTTGGCCCCGGCGCGGCACAGCTTGATGCCGTTGTAGGCCGCCGGGTTGTGGCTGGCGGTGAACATCGCGCCGGGGCAGTCCAGCAGCCCCGAGGCGAAGTAGAGCTGGTCGGTGGACGCCAGACCGATGCGCACCACGTCCAGGCCCTGCCCGGTGACGCCGGCGGCGAACGCGGCCGCCAGCGTCGGTGAGCTCTCCCGCATGTCGTGGCCGATCGCGACCTGGCGCGCGCCCTCGGCGCGCATCAGCCCGGCGAACGCGGCACCCAACTCGGCGACCAGCGACTCGTCGAGCTCCTCACCGACCAGCCCACGCACGTCGTACGCCTTGACGACACGGTGGACGGCCGCGGCGGGCCGAGACATGCGGGGCCTCCTGACGCCATGGATCGCTTCGACTCTTGGCCGCCAGCCTATAACCTCCGGCGGGCACGGGCAGCCACGGTCGGTCGGCGCCGAAGCCGCCTAGTCCGTCGGATCGGGCAGCACGCGCAGGTGGCCGCGGCGGCGCCCGGACCGGTGCTCGGGGGGCGCGAGCACGCCGCCGCTCGGTGCGGTGGCGTGGGCGGCGGCGTGCTGAACCTGAGGCTCGGAGGATCCGCTCTGCCGGAAACCGGGCAGGCCGGGCAGCGGCGTCTCGCCGGGCCCGACCTCACGCACCGCGTCGGCCAACGCCACCAGGTCGTCGTCTTCGGGATGCGTGGGATGGGTGGGCAGCGGGCCGGCGTGGCGCACGAGATCCCACCCGCGGGGCGCCGTGATCCGGCCGGCGTGGCCGACGCACAGGTCCCACGAATGCGGCTCCCGCGCGGTCGCGAGTGGACCCACAACGGCCGTCGAATCCGAGTAGACGAACGTCAGAGTCGCCACGGCGTAGTGCGGACACCCGGGCCGGCAACAGCGACGGGGAACGTTCACGCCGAAAGGTTATCGTGGACAAACCCCGCCGAAGCGCCGGACACGCGCAATCGCTCGGCGCCCGATGTCCAACCGTTACCATCGTGCCCGATGAGTGATTCCCGCGGCGGCTGGCGCGGCTTCGGCCGCAGCGATCGGCAGGGGGGCCGGCCCGGCTCGCCCCGGGTGTCCCGGCGGGGCCGGGACATGCGCGGTCCGCTGCTGCCGCCGACGGTGCCGGGGTGGCGCAGCCGGGCGGAGCGGTTCGACATGGCGGTCCTGGAAGCCTACGAACCCATCGAGCGGCGCTGGCAGGACCGGCTGGGCGACCTGGACGTCGCGGTCGACGAAATTCCCCGCATCGCGGCCAAGGACCCCGACAGCGTGCAGTGGCCGCCCGAGGTCGTCGCCGACGGGCCGATCGCGCTGGCCCGCCTGATCCCGGCGGGCGTCGACGTCCGCGGCAACGCCACGCGGGCACGAATTGTGTTGTTCCGCAAGCCAATCGAGCGACGGGCAAAGGACACCGTCGAACTCGCCGAGTTGCTGCACGAAATCCTGGTGGCGCAGGTGGCCATCTACCTCGACGTCGAGCCCTCGGTCATCGACCCGACGATCGATGACGACTGACGCCAATTGCGGTGTCGCGTCGGGGGTGTCGCGTCAGATGATGCCGCGCTTGAGGCGGCGCCGCTCCCGCTCGGAGAGCCCGCCCCAGATGCCGAAGCGCTCGTCGTGCGCCAGGGCGTAGTCGAGGCACTCGCTGCGCACCTCGCAGCCCAGGCAGATCTTCTTGGCCTCGCGGGTGGAGCCGCCCTTCTCGGGGAAGAACGCCTCGGGGTCGGTCTGGGCGCACAGGGCCCGGTCCTGCCACTGGTCCGGGGTCGGCAGAGGCTCGGGGTCGGGTTCGGGTTCGAATGCGACCGGCGCATCGGGAACCACGGTCAGATGCGGCCGGGCGAGCACCACCGGGGCTGAGCCGAACGTGGTGTGCGGTGTGCCTGCCATGACGCCCCGAAGGTGTTCGTAGGACATGCGTTTCCGCCTCCTCAGGCTGATTGGAAGAGTAGGGGTTCCCACTGTTCTGATGTACAGACAATTCGAACATTCGAACAAGTGATCGAATCTCGGTCTGCGACACCGGAAACGGCCGGCCAACCGGGAAATGACACTGTTGTGATTAGACACGGGTTGATGTGCCCGGTCAAGCGTTAGACGGCGTTTCCATATCATCTCGTGACCAAATTTCGGCGTTTCTGTTGTTTTGGCCCCCCGGCGTGTCGATCACAACTGTCACAACCGTTTCCGGTCCCGCTTCCCGGCCCGCCTCATGGGCCCGCCGCCGGACCGTGACCGGCCGGTACTGTCGTGCCCTGTGAAGGTCACCGTTCTGGTCGGCGGGGTCGGCGGCGCCCGCTTCCTGCTGGGGGTCCAGCAGTTGCTCGGGCTGGGCCGGTTCCGCGCGCCGGGGCAACCGCCCGACGACCACGAACTGACCGCCGTCGTCAACATCGGCGACGACGCCTGGATCCACGGGGTGCGCGTGTGCCCGGATCTGGACACCTGCATGTACACCTTAGGCGGTGGGGTGGACCCGGAGCGCGGGTGGGGGCACCGCGACGAAACCTGGCACGCCAAAGACGAATTGGCGCGGTACGGAGTGCAGCCGGACTGGTTCATGCTGGGCGACCGCGACCTGGGCACCCATCTGGTGCGCACCCAGATGCTGGGCGCCGGCTACCCGCTGACGCAGATCACCGCGGCGCTGTGCGACCGCTGGCAACCGGGCGCCCGGCTGCTGCCGGCCAGCGACGACCGGTGCGAGACCTACGTGGTGATCACCGACCCGGCCGACGACAGCCGGCGCGCGGTCCACTTCCAGGAGTGGTGGGTGCGCTACCGCGCCCAGGTGCCGACCCACAGCTTCGCGTTCGTCGGCGCCGAAAAAGCCAGCGCCACAACCGAAGCCGTAGCGGCCATCGCCGAGGCGGACGTCATCCTGCTGGCACCGTCCAACCCGGTGGTCAGCGTCGGCGCCATCCTGGCGGTCCCCGGCATCCGGGGGGCGCTGCGGGCCGCCACCGCCCCGGTCGTCGGCTACTCGCCGATCATCGGCGGAAAGCCGTTGCGCGGCATGGCCGATGCCTGCCTGTCCGTGATCGGGGTCGAGTCCACCGCCGAGGCGGTGGGCCGCCACTACGGGGCGCGCGCCGGCACCGGCATCCTGGACTGCTGGCTGGTGCACGACGGCGACGGGGCGCTCATCGAGGGGGTCGCGGTGCGTTCGGTGCCGCTGGTGATGACCGACCCGCAGGCCACGGCCGCCATGGTCGCCGCCGGGCTGGACCTCGCGGGCGTGCGCGCGTGAGCGGGCCGGGCGTCGGCGAGCACGGCACCGCGGCCGCGGTCGAGATCCTGCCGGTGCGCGGGCTCCCCGAGTTCCGCCCGGGTGACGACCTGGCCGCGGCCCTCGCCGCGGCCGCGCCCTGGCTGCGCGACGGCGACGTCGTGGTGGTGACCAGCAAGGCGGTGTCCAAGTGCGAGGGCCGCCTGGTGCCGGCGCCGCGGGACGCCGAGGAACGGGACCGGCTGCGGCGCCGGCTCGTCGACGACGAGGCGGTGCGGGTGCTGGCACGCAAGGGCCGCACCCTGATCACCGAGAGCCGGCTGGGCCTGGTCCAGGCCGCCGCCGGCGTGGACGGCTCCAACGTCGGCCGCGACGAACTCGCGCTGCTGCCCGTCGACCCCGACGCCAGCGCCGCGGCCCTGCGCGCGGGCCTGCGGGCACGCCTCGGCGTCGAGGTCGCGGTGGTCGTCACCGACACGATGGGCCGGGCCTGGCGCAACGGCCAGACCGACGCGGCGATCGGCGCGGCCGGTCTGGCCGTGCTGCACAACTATTCGGGCGCCGTCGACGGCCACGGCAACGAGCTGCTGGTCACCGAGGTCGCGGTCGCCGACGAGGTCGCGGCCGCCGCCGACCTGGTCAAGGGCAAACTGACCGCGATGCCGGTGGCCGTGGTCCGCGGCCTGCACGTGACCGACGACGGCTCGACGGCCCGGCACCTGGTGCGGCCGGGCACCGAAGACCTGTTCTGGCTGGGCACCGCCGAGGCGCTCGAGCTGGGCCGCCGGCAGGCCCAGCTGTTGCGCAGGTCGGTGCGCTCCTTCGGCGACCGGCCGGTGCCGCCCGAACTCGTCGAGTCCGCCGTCGCCGAGGCCCTGACCGCGCCGGCCCCCCACCACACCCGGCCGGTGCGGTTCGCGTGGTTGCGCACCCCGGCCACGCGGCTGCGGCTGCTGGACCGGATGAAGGACCGGTGGCGCGCCGACCTCGCCGCCGACGGCAGGCCCCCCGAGACGATAGAGCGCCGGGTGGCCCGCGGCCAGATCCTCTACGACGCACCCGAGGTCGTCATCCCGTTCCTGGTTCCCGACGGCGCGCACACCTATTCCGACGCCGCCCGCACCGACGCCGAGCACACCATGTTCACGGTGGCGGTCGGGGCGGCCGTGCAGGCCCTGCTGGTGGCGCTGGCGGTGCGGGGGCTGGGCAGTTGCTGGATCGGCTCGACGATCTTCGCCGCCGACCTGGTGCGCGCCGAGCTCGGCCTGCCCGCCGACTGGGAACCGCTGGGCGCCGTCGCGATCGGCTACGCCGAGGAGCCGGCCGGGCCGCGCGACCCGGTTCCGGTCGCGGACCTGCTGATCGGGATATGACCCCGTGACGGCGTTCGCGGGCAAGCCGGCGGCGTCGGCGGACAAGGTTCGCGGGGGCTACTACACCCCCGAACCGGTGGCGCGGTTCCTGGCCCGCTGGGTCCGGGAGGCCGGCCCGCGCATCGTCGAACCGGCCTGCGGCGACGGCGCGATCCTGCGCGAGCTGGCCGGCCTGAGCAGCCGGGTGCGCGGCGTGGAACTCGTCGCCGCCGAGGCGGTCAAGTCGCGGCGGTTCGCACCCGTCGACGCCGAGAACCTGTTCACCTGGCTGGCCACCGCCGCGGCCGGCGGCTGGGACGGCGTCGCGGGCAACCCGCCCTACATCCGGTTCGGGAACTGGGCATCCGGCGAGCGCGAACCGGCACTGGACCTGATGCGGCGCGAGGGCCTGCGCCCGACCCGGCTGACCAACGCGTGGGTCCCGTTCGTCGTCGCGAGCACGGTGCTGGTCCGCGAGGGCGGACGGGTGGGCCTGGTGCTCCCGGCCGAACTGCTGCAGGTCGGCTACGCCGCGCAGCTGCGCGACTTCCTGCTGCGCCGGTTCCGCGACATCACCCTGCTGACGTTTCAGCGGTTGGTGTTCGGCGGTGTGCTGCAGGAGGTCGTGTTGTTCTGCGGGATCGCGGGTGCGGGCCCGGCCCGGGTGCGCACCGTCCACCTCGCCGACGCCGACGCCCTCGCCGGCGCGGACCTCGACGTCGCCTCCGCTCCCGCGCTGCTGCACGAACAGGAGAAGTGGACCGCATACTTCCTCGAGCCCGACGCGATCCGCCTGCTGCGGCGGCTCAGGGAATCCGGCACCATGACCCGGCTCGGCGACGTGGCCGAGGTGGACGTGGGCATCGTGACCGGCCGCAACAGCTTCTTCACCTTCACCGACCCGCAGGCGCGGGCGCGGGGCCTGACGCCGCACTGCGTCCCGCTCGTCTCGCGCAGCGCCCAGCTGTCCGGGCTGGTCTACGACGGCGACTGCCGGGCGGCCGACATGGCCGCCGGACAGCGGACCTGGCTGCTCGACGCGCCGCGCGAGCCGGCCGGCGCCGCGCTGGCCGCCCACATCGCCGCCGGGGAGGCCGCGGGCGTGCACCGCGGCTACAAGTGCTCGCTGCGCAAGCCGTGGTGGACCACGCCGTCGCTGTGGATGCCCGACCTGTTCCTGCTGCGCCAGATCCACCAGGCGCCGCGGCTGACCGTCAACGCCGCCGCCGCGACGAGCACCGACACCGTGCACCGGGTCCGGCTGCGGCCGGGGGCCGACCCGGCGGCGCTGGCCGCGGCGTTCCACAACAGCGCGACGTTCGCCTTCGCCGAGATCGGGGGCCGCAGTTACGGTGGGGGAATCCTGGAACTCGAACCCGCCGAAGCCGAGCAGCTGCCCATCCCGCCGCCGTCCTGCGCCGACGGCGAACTCGCCGCCGACGTCGACCTGCTGCTCAAGGCCGGCGAGTTCGGAAAGGCCCTCGACATCGTCGATCGCCGCGTGCTGATCGACCGGCTCGGCTGGTCCGCCGACGTCGTGGCCGGCTGCCGCGCGGCGTGGTCGGCGCTGCGCGACCGCCGGACCGGGCGGGTGTCGCGGTGAGCGTTCGCGACTCGGCGATCTCGGTCCTCACCGACTGGCGGGCGCCCGACGAGTGCCAGGACGCGGTGCGCCACGCCGTCCTGGCCTTCCTGCACGCCCGCCCCGACGCCTGCCGCCGCGACTGCGTGCCCGGCCACGTCACCGCGTCGGCGCTGGTGCTCGACGACACCGGCGGCAAGGTGCTGCTGACCCTGCACCACCGGCTGCGCCGCTGGGTGCAGATGGGTGGGCACTGCAACGACGGGGACGAGGGCGGCGAGGACGACGCCGACATCGTCGCCGCCGCGCTGCGCGAGGCGACCGAGGAGTCCGGCATCACCGGTCTGCGCCTCGATCCGGAACTGGCGGCCGTCCACGTCCACCCCGTGGTGTGCTCGCTGGGCGTGCCGACCCGGCACCTGGACCTGCAATTCGTGGCGCGCGCGCCGGCCGGCGCGCGGACAGCGATCAGCGACGAGTCGCTGGACCTGCGGTGGTTCCCGGCCGACGGGCTGCCCGAGGACGCCGACCACGCGCTGGCCTACCTGGTCGCCCGGGCCGTGGGCCGCTAGCCGGGCTCAGACGTCCGAGGAGTAGCGGATCCCGCCGTCGGGAATGGTCACGCCGGGCCAGACGCGGGCGCCGCGCAGCAACTCGCAGCGCGCGCCGATGTCGGCGCCGTCGCCGATCACCCCGTCGCGGATCAGGGCCCGCGGACCGACGCGCGCCCCGAAGCCGATGATCGACCGTTCGATGACGCTGCCGGCCTCGACCTTGACGCCGTCGAAGATCACCGCGCCGTCCAGCCGCGCGCCGGGACCGATCTCGGCGCCCCGCCCGACGACCGTGCCGCCGATGAGCACCGCGCCGGGCGACACCGCGGCGCCGTCGTGGACCAACTGCTCGCCGCGGTGGCCGTGCAGCGCCGGAGACGGGGCGATGCCGCGGACCAGGTCCGCCGACCCGCGCACGAAGTCCTCCGGAGTGCCCATGTCGCGCCAGTAGGTGGCGTCGACGTAGCCGCACACCTTGAGGTCGTCGGCCAGCAGGGCCGGGAAGACCTCGCGTTCGACGGAGACCTCGCGGCCCCGGGGAATCCGGTCGATCACCTCGCGCTGGAAGACGTAGCAGCCGGCGTTGATCTGGTCGGTCGGCGGGTCCTCGGTCTTCTCCAGGAACGCGACGACGCGGTTGTCCTCGTCGGTGGGCACACAGCCGAACGCCCGCGGGTCGCCGACCCGCACCAGGTGCAGCGTGACGTCGGCCTGCTTGGCGTGGTGGAACTCGAGCAACTCGCCCAGGTCGGCGCCGGACAACACGTCGCCGTTGAACACCATCGCGGTGTCGTGACGCAGCTTCGGCGCGACGTTGGCGATGCCGCCGCCGGTCCCCAGCGGGTTCGGCTCGGTCACGTACTCGATCTGCAGGCCCAGCTTGGACCCGTCGCCGAACTCGGCCTCGAACACCTCGGCCCGGTACGAGGTGCCGAGGATCACGTGCTCGATGCCGGCCGCGGCGATCCGCGACAGCAGATGGGTCAGGAACGGCAGCCCCGCGGTCGGCAGCATCGGCTTGGGCGCCGACAGGGTCAGCGGACGCAGCCGGGTGCCCTTGCCGCCTACCAGGATCACCGCGTCGACCGGGGTTTTTGCCACCTCTGGCGCCCTTCCACGTTGCGTCGTCTGCTGCGCAGCGAATTGCGCACCATCAGGCGGGAACGCACCTCCAGCGACCCGCGCAGCGTCCAGCGCAGGGGTGCCCGCCACCACCCAGCATGCCGGTCCGCCAGGAAGATGTAGGTGCTCTTGTGATGCGCCGTGAGGTGATTCGCCGGGTCATGCCCGGTGGAGTGGCCCCGGTGGTGCAGCACTTCGGCCGAGGGCACGTAGACGCTCAACCAGCCGGCCCTGCCCAGCCGGTCGCCGAGGTCGACGTCCTCCATGTACATGAAGTAGCGCTCGTCGAACCCGCCGACCTGGCGGAAGGCCGACCGGCGCAGCAGCAGGCACGACCCGGACAGCCAGCCGACCGGCCGCTCGCTGGGCTCCAGCCGCTCCTGGCGGTAGGCCGCCGTCCAGGGGTTGCGCTTCCAGAACGGCCCGACCACGGCGTGCATGCCGCCGCGGACCAGGCTGGGCAGGTGGCGCGCCGACGGGTACACCGACCCGTCGGGGTCCCGGATCAGCGGGCCGAGCGCGCCCGCCCGCGGCCACCGGTTGGCGGCGTCCAGCAGCGCGTCGATGCTGCCCGGGCCCCACTGCACGTCCGGGTTGGCCACGATCACCCAGTCGTTGTCGTCGCCCACCCGGTCGACGGCGCGGTTCACCGCGGTGCCGTACCCGAGGTTGCTCCCCGTCTCGAACAGACGCACGTTCGGGTAGCGCTCGACCGCCTCCTGCGGGGTCCCGTCGGTGGAGCCGTTGTCGGCCAGCAGCACCTCGACCGGACGATCCGTGGCCAGCGACAGGGAGGCCAGGAAACGCTCCAGGTGCGGGCCCGGCGAGTAGGTCACCGTGACCACCGGTACGACGTCAGGCACGCGTCGAGGGTAACGGTCGGTCGCCCGCGGCGACGCCGCCAGCCGCCGCCAGCGCGGCGACCAGCGCCTCGCGCCAGGGCCGCAGCGGGCGCAGGCCCGCCGCCCGGGATTGTTCGCCGCCCAGCGCGGAATAGACCGGCCGCGGGGCCGGCCGGGGAAACTGCGCGGTGCTGACCGGCCGCACCCGCGACGGGTCTCCGCCACACTCCTCGAAGACCGCCCGGGCCTGCTCGAACCGGGACACCGCCCCCTCGTTGGCGGCGTGCAGGACCGGACCGGGCACGCCGTCGTCGGCCACCTGCAGCAGCGCGGCGGCCAGGTCGCCCACGTAGGTCGGCGAGCCGGTCTGGTCGTCGACGACGTTCACCGGACCGTCGCCGGCCGCCAGCCGGCGCATGACGGCGACGAAGTCCTTGCCGGTGCCGCCGGTGTAGACCCAGGCGGTGCGCACGACCACGCCCTGCCGGGCGTCCGGCAGCGCCGCCAGCACGGCCCGCTCGCCGGCGAGCTTGGTGCGGCCGTAGACGCCCGCCGGCGCGGTGGGGTCGCTCGGCTCGTAGGGGCGCGACGCGACGTGCGCCGGGTCGCCGCCGGAGGCCCCGCCGCCGGAGGCCCCGCCGCCGAAGACATAGTCGGTGGAGACGTGGATCAGCCGGGCGCCCGCGCGCGCGCACGCCTGCGCCAGGTATCCGGGCCCGGCGGCGTTGACGGCGTGGGCGCGGTCCTGGTCGCTCTCGGCGCCGTCGACGTCGGTGTATGCCGCGCAGTTGATCACGACGTCGCCGGCCTCGATTCGTTCGGCCGCCGCCGGGTCGGTGATGTCCCACTGCGACGACGTGTAGGCCCGCACTTCGCGGCCCTGATCGGCCGCGAGCGCCGCCAAGGTGCTCCCCAGTTGACCCCCGGCCCCGCTGATCACGATCCTGCCCGACATGGCATGAGTCTGGCACGCCCGGGGCACGCGGGCGGCCGCTACCCGCGAAGCAGCTGTGCCGCAAGTAACCTAGTGGGATGGGAGTGCAACGTGTGGTTCGTGTGACTGCCACCGCGCTGACGGTGCTCGTCGTGCTCGGCACCGGGATCGCGTGGACCAATGTGCGGTCCTTCGAGGACGGCATCTTCCACATGTCGGCGGCCTCGCTGGGCAAGGGCGGCGACGACGGCGCGATCGACATCCTGCTGGTCGGCCTGGACAGCCGCACCGACGCGCACGGCAACCCGCTGTCGGCCGAGGAGCTCGAGACGCTGCGGGCCGGCGACGAGGAGGCGACCAACACCGACACGATCATCCTGATCCGGATCCCGAACAACGGGAAGTCGGCGACCGCCATCTCGATCCCCCGCGACTCCTACGTGTCGGCCCCGGGCCTGGGCAAGACGAAGATCAACGGCGTCTACGGCCAGACCCGCGAGACCAGGCGCGCCAACCTGGTCAAGGCCGGCGACTCCGCCGAGCACGCCGCGGCCCAGGGCACCGAGGCCGGCCGGGAGGCGCTGATCAAGACCGTCGCCGAACTCACCGGGGTCACCGTCGACCACTACGCCGAGATCGGGCTGCTCGGTTTCGCGCTGATCACCGACGCCCTCGGCGGCGTCGACGTCTGCCTCAAGGAACCGGTGTTCGAGCCGCTCTCGGGCGCCGACTTCCCCGCCGGCCAGCAGCGCCTGTCCGGCCCGGAGGCGCTCAGCTTCGTCCGCCAGCGCCACGAGCTGCCCCGCGGCGACCTGGACCGCGTCGTGCGCCAGCAGGCGGTGATGGCCTCGCTGGCCCACCGGGTCATCTCCGGCAAGACGCTGTCGAGCCCCACCACGCTGCAGCGCCTGGAGGCCGCCGTGCAGCGTTCGGTGGTGCTGTCCTCGGGCTGGGACGTCATGGATTTCGTGCAGCAGATGCAGAAACTGGCCGGCGGCAACGTCGCCTTCGCCACCATCCCGGTGCTCGACGGCGCCGGCTGGAGCGACGACGGCATGCAGAGCGTGGTGCGGGTGGACCCGCACCAGGTGCAGGACTGGGTCAGCGGCCTGCTGCACAACCAGGACGAGGGAAAGACCGAGGAACTGGCCTTCACCCCCGCCAAGACGACCGCCAGCGTGGTCAACGACACCGACATCAACGGACTGGCCGCGGCGGTGTCGGACGTGTTGAGCGCCAAGGGATTCACGCCCGGACCCGTCGGCAACAACGTGGGCGGGCACGTCAAGGGCAGCCAGGTGCGGGCCGCCAAGAGCGACGACGTCGGCGCCCAGGAGGTCGCCCGGCAACTGGGCGGGCTGCCGGTGGTCGCCGACACGTCGATAGCCCCGGGAACCGTGCGCGTGGTGCTGGCCAACGACTACAGCGGCCCGGGCTCCGGCCTGGGCGGCGGTGCGAACAGCCAGCCGGCGGCCGCGCACGTGTCCAGCGCGGGCGGGGCGGCCGACACCGACACCCCGGCGCCCTCGCCCATCCTGACCGCCGGCTCCGACAAGCCGGAGTGCATCAACTGAGCACGCTCGCCGGCGCGATCCTGGAACCGATGCTGCGGACCGACCCCGTCGGCCCGCGCATCACCTACTACGACGACGCGACCGGCGAGCGCATCGAGTTGTCCGCGGCGACGCTGGCCAACTGGGCCGCCAAGACCGGCAACCTGTTGCGCGACGAGCTGGGCGCCGGTCCGGGCAGCCGGGTCGCGATCCTGCTGCCGGCGCACTGGCAGACCGCCGCGGTCTTGTTCGGGGTGTGGTGGATCGGTGCCGAGGCCGTGCTCGACCGCGGCCCGGCGGACCTCGCGTTGTGCACCGCCGAACGCCTGGACGAGGCCGACGCGGCCGCGCCGGGGGGCGAGGTGGCGGTGCTGTCGCTGGACCCCTTCGGCCGGCCCGCCTCCGACCTGCCGTTCGGCGTCACCGACTACGCCACCGCGGTGCGCGTGCACGGCGACCAGATCGTCGCGGAGCCCCACCCGGGTCCCGCGCTGAACGGCCGGTCGGTCGGCGAAGTCCTGGCGGACTGCGAAAGATCGGCGGCGGCCAGGGGTTTGACGTCGGCGGATCGGGTGCTTTCCAGCGCGGCGTGGACCGGGCCGGACGACCTGGTCGACGGGCTGCTGGCGATCCTGGCGGTCGGCGCGTCGTTGGTGCAGGTGGCGCATCCCGATCCAGCCCTGCTGCAGCGCCGGATCGAGGCCGAGAAGGTCACCCGGGTGCTGTGAACCGGGCCGCCGCCCGCGCCCCGGCCGGCCGGGCGATCCATGTTGATATCGCGATATTTCGATGTTAACGTCGCTACCGCGGTATCGGCCCACGGCACGAGGAAGGTTGACGCGATGGGATTCTTGGCGAAGGGAGCCATATTTCTGGCCTACGGGGTGGTCGGGGCGGCCGCCTACGACCTGGTGGTCCGGGCCGCGAAGAAGGCGCCGCTGCACCAGGCCGCGGTCTCGGCGGCCGAGCTGAGCCTGCGCGGCACCCGCAAGGCCGAGGAGGCCGCGGAATCGGCCCGCCTGAAGATGTCCGACGTGATGGCCGAGGCCCGCGAGCGCATCGGCGAGGAGGCGCCCACCCCGGCGGTCACCGACCTGCACGACCACGACCACTGATCCCGCCGCGATGAGCCTGGCCCCCGCATCGGACGCCCCCTTACAGGACCTCGCGCTCGCAGTGATCTCGGATGCGGCCGGGCGCATGCGCGTCAAGGCCGACTGGGTCCGCGGCGACTCCCGGCGCGCGGTCGCGGTCGAGGAGGCCGTCGCCCAGTGCTCCGGCGTGCGCGTCGTGCACGCCTATCCGCGCACCGGCTCCGTCGTCGTCTGGTACTCGCCGCGCCGCGCCGAGCGCTCCGCGCTGCTGGCCGCGATCGCCGGGGCCGCGCACGTGGCCGCCGACCTGATCCCGGTGCGCGCACCGCATTCGGCGGAGATCCGCAACGCCGACGTGCTGCGGATGGTCATCGGCGGGGCGGCGCTGGCCCTGCTCGGGCTGCGCCGCTACGTGTTCGTCCGGCCGCCGCTGCTGGGGCCGAGCGGGCAGCTGGTGGCCGGCGGGGTGGCGATCTTCACCGGCTACCCGTTCCTGCGCGGCGCGCTGCGCTCGCTGCGGTCCGGGAAGGCGGGCACCGACACGCTGGTCTCGGCGGCGACGGTGGCCAGCCTGCTGCTCGGCGAGAACGTCGTCGCGCTCACCGTGCTGTGGCTGCTCAACATCGGCGAGTACCTGCAGGACCTGACCCTGCGCCGGACCCGGCGCGCCATCTCGGAGTTGCTGCGCGGCACCCAGGACACCGCCTGGATCCGGCTGACCGACGGCCCCGACGCCGGCACCGAGGTGCAGGTCGCGATCGACACCGTGCAGGTCGGCGACGAGGTGGTGGTCCACGACCACGTCGCGCTCCCCGTCGACGGCGAGGTGGTCGACGGCGAGGCGATCGTCAACCAGTCGGCGATCACCGGGGAGAACCTGCCGGTGAGCATCACGGCCGGCGCGCACGTGCACGCGGGCTCGGTCGTGGTGCGCGGGCGCCTGGTGGTGCGCGCCCAGGCCGTCGGCAACGAGACCGCGATCGGGCGCATCATCACCCGCGTCGAGGAGGCGCAGCACGACCGGGCGCCGATCCAGACCGTCGGGGAGAACTTCTCGCGCCGCTTCGTTCCCGCCTCGTTCATCGTCTCCGGCCTGACCCTGCTGGTCACCGGCGACGTCCGGCGCGCGATGACCATGCTGCTGATCGCCTGCCCCTGCGCGGTGGGCCTGTCCACCCCCACCGCGATCAGCGCGGCGATCGGCAACGGCGCGCGCCGCGGCATCCTGATCAAGGGCGGTTCCCACCTCGAGCGGGCCGGCCGCGTCGACGCGATCGTGTTCGACAAGACCGGGACGCTGACCGTCGGGCGCCCGGTGGTCACCAATATCGTTGCCATGCACTCCGATTGGGAGCCCGAACAGGTGCTGGCGTATGCGGCCAGCTCGGAGATCCACTCGCGGCACCCGCTGGCCGAGGCGGTGATCCGCTCGACCGAGGAGCGCCGCATCAGCATCCCGCCGCACGAGGAGTGCGAGGTGCTGGTGGGCCTGGGCATGCGGACCCGCGCCGACGGCCGCACCCTGCTGCTGGGCAGCCCGTCGCTGCTGCGCGCCGAGAAGGTGCGGGTTTCCAAGAAGGCCACCGAGTGGGTCAAGCGGCTGCGCCGCCAGGCCGAGACGCCGCTGCTGCTGGCCGTGGACGGCACGCTGGTGGGGCTGGTCAGCCTGCGCGACGAGGTCCGTCCCGAGGCCGCCGAGGTGCTGACGAAGCTGCGGGCCGGCGGTGTGCGCCGCATCGTCATGCTCACCGGCGACCACCCGGACATCGCCGAGGTCGTCGCCGGCGAGCTGGGGATCGACGAGTGGCGCGCCGAGGTGATGCCGGAGGACAAGCTCGAGACGGTGCGCGCGCTGCAGGCCGAGGGCTTCGTCGTCGGCATGGTCGGCGACGGCGTCAACGACGCCCCCGCGCTGGCGGCGGCCGACATCGGCATCGCCATGGGCCTGGCCGGGACCGACGTCGCCGTCGAGACCGCCGACGTGGCCCTGACCAACGACGACCTGCACCGCCTGCTCGACGTGCGGGACCTGGGCGCCCGGGCGGTCGACGTGATCCGCCAGAACTACGGCATGTCCATCGCGGTCAACGCCGCCGGGCTGGCCATCGGCGCGGGCGGCGCGCTGTCGCCGGTGCTGGCCGCGATACTGCACAACGCGTCGTCGGTGGCGGTGGTGGCCAACAGCTCGCGGCTGATCCGCTACCGGCTGGACTAGGCGGCGTCGCTCAGCAGCAGTCGTGGCCGCGCCAGGCGCGCACGCCCTGCCACACCGCGATGGCGGCGACCGCCAGCCCGACCGCGGGGTCGATCCACCAGCCGCCGCTCGGCCAGGCCGCGGTGACGGCCAGGCCGACCAGCACGCCGGCGGCCTGCACGGCGCACAGGTAGTTCTGGATGCCCTCGCCCTCGGTGGCCTCCGAGTCCAGCCGAACGCCCAGCCGGTGGTTGGCCCAGCCCAGGGCCGGCATCAACACCAGCGCGACCACCGTCAACACGATGCCGATCACCGAGGTCTCGGCGTGATGCCCGTCGGTGAGGTCGCGCACGGATTCGGCGGCGATGTAGGGCGCGGTCAGCCAGAACGACACGGCCACGCCGCGCCGGGCGCGCGACTCGGCGGTCTCGGACAGGGTGCGGGATCCGCTGAAGCGCCACACCACCATCGCGCTGGCCAGCGCCTCGCCGCCGCCGCCCAGCGCCCACCCGGTCAGCGCGATGGACCCGACCGCCAGGCCCTGCCACAGCCCGATGGCGCCCTCGACGAGCAGCACGGTGAGGCTCACCCAGGCCAGCCGCCGCGCCCAGCGGGCGCCGTCCTGCCAGGCGGCGTCGCGCTGCGTCGCGCCTTGACAGGTGTGGGAGAGCGAAGACGAAGTGGTCATCGCCCCCGATGGTAGAGGCACGGCGCCGAACGCGGGCACTTCGACACCGGGGGTGAGCACCCTCACGCCGAGTGGTTCAGCTGCCGTTTGAGCACCTTGCCCGCCGCGTTGCGGGGCAGCGCGTCGACGAACACCACGTCGCGGGGAACCTTGAAGCGGGCCAACCGGTCACGCACGTAGTCCCGGACGTCGCGCTCGGTCAGCGACGCGCCCGGCCGCGCGACCAGGTAGGCGCGCAGCCGCTGCCCGAACTCCTCGTCGGCGACGCCGACGACCGCGGCGTCGAGCACGTCGGGGTGGCGGGCGAGCGCCTCCTCGACCTCGCCCGGGTACACGTTCTCGCCGCCGGAGACGATCATCTCGTCCTCGCGCCCGTCGATGAACAGCCGCCCGGCCCGGTCGAAGTGGCCGACGTCGCCGGTGGACAGCAGGCCCCCGATGGTCTCCTTCGTGCCGCCCCCGGTGTATCCCTCGAAGGCCAGCACGTTGCCGACGAAGACGCGCCCGCGCGTCCCCGCGGGGACCTCGTGCCCGTCGCCGTCGAAGATCTTGACGACCGAACCGGGCACCACGCCGCCGACACAGCCGGGCTCGGCGGCCAGGTCGGCGGGCGTGGCGATGGTGGCGTAGGCGACCTCGGTGGAGCCGTACATGTTGTAGACGACGGGGCCCAGCGCGTCGAGGGCGCGCGTGGCCAGCTCGGACCCGAGCTGGGAACCGCCGACGAACACGATGCGCAGCGCCGACAGGTCGTGGCCGGCGAGAACGCCGGGGCCCAGGTCGAGGATGCGCCGCAACATGATCGGCACGACGATCATGGCGCTGGCCCGGTGGGCGGCCGCGTCGGCCAGGGCCCGCTCCGGCTCGAACTGGCGGCGCAGCACCAGCGTCGAGCCCAGCACCATCGCATACATCGCGTGACTGAAGCCCATCGAATGGCACAGCGGCGCACAGCATTCGGTGACCTCACGGCCGCGGAACGGCACCTTGCCGAGCAGGCCCCCGACCGGTATCAGCGAGTAGGGCTCCGAGCGCGCCGCCCCCTTGGGCATCCCGGTCGTGCCGCTGGTGGAGATGACGATCCTGGGCCGGCCGCCCGAGGCCGGCGGCGGGCCGGGGTCGCCGCCGGCGATCAGCGCGTCGAGGGTGTCGGGACCGGGCGTCTGCGCCCAGGCCCGCCACCGCCCCAGCCGCGGGTGGATGCCGGCGACGGCGGCGCCGTACTCGTCGTCGTGGACGAGCAGGTCGACCCCCTCGCGGGCCACCATGCCGGCGAGCTGTTCGCCGCCGAAGCCCGTGTTGAGCAGGACCACGCCCGCGCCGCACTTGCCGGCGGCGAACACCGCCTCCAGGAAGCCGCGGTGGTTGGCGGCCATGACGGCCACGGTGGTGCCCGGGCCGGCACCGCGCCGCCGCCACGCGTCGGCCAGCGCGTTGGTCCGGCGGTCCAGGTCGCGGAAGCTCAGCGCGCCGCGCTCGTCGATCAGCGCGACGCCGTCGGGATCGCGGGCGGCGGTGATCGCCGTCGCCGCCCCGAGCAGGCCGTAGCGGCCGAACGCGCGCAGCACCGGCACGGCGCGGCCGGGCGGGATCAACCGCAGTCCCCCCGCCCTCGCGTACAGCAGCAGCGAGCGGGCTTCCAGGCCAAGACGAGTGAGCACGTGTGCACTGTGCCCGTCGCCGCCGCCGGCGGCAAGGGCGCATCGCCACCACCGGCGGGGGTCTTTGGTCACCACGTGCGCGCGAAACCGAGCCGCGGACAGCGCCATAGCGTTCCTCGTTACGCTGTCTAACCAGTGGGTCCGGCACATCGACGAAGGGTTCTGACGAATGGCGCGCACCGAGAACGACACGTGGGACCTGGCGACCAGCGTGGGGGCCACCGCCACCATGGTGGCGGCCGGCCGGGCCCGGGCGACCCGCGACAAGCTGATCGACGATCCGTTCGCCGAGCCGCTGGTGCGCGCGGTCGGCGTGGACTTCTTCACCCGCTGGGCCGCGGGCGAACTGGACTCCGCCGACGTCGACATTCCGGGCGCGGCGTGGGGCATGCAGCGCATGACCGACATGCTGGCGGCGCGCACCCGCTACATCGACAAGTTCTTCGCCGACGCGGCGGCCGCGGGGGTGCGCCAGGTGGTCCTGCTGGCGTCCGGCCTGGACGCGCGCGCCTACCGGCTGCCCTGGGCGGCGGGCACCACGGTGTTCGAGATCGACCAGCCGCAGGTGCTCGACTTCAAGAGCGTCACCATCGCGCAGCTGGACGCCAACCCCACCGCGCAGGTGCGGCCCGTCCCGATCGACCTGCGCCACGACTGGCCCGCGGCGCTGCGGCAGGCCGGGTTCGACACCGCCGCCCCCGCGGCCTGGGCCGCCGAGGGCCTGCTGGGGTTTTTGCCGCCCGACGCGCAGGATCGGCTGCTGGACAACATCACCGAACTCAGCGCCGACGGCAGCCGGCTGGTCGCCGAGGTGTTCCTGAACTCCGGGGTCAACGCGCAGGCGCTCAACGCCGCCGCCGCCCGCTGGCAGGACAACGGCCTGGACGTCGCGCTCGACGACCTGGGCTTCCCCGGCGAGCGCAACGACGCGGCTACCTACCTGGAGGCCCGCGGCTGGCAGCCGGTGCGCACGCCGCTGAACCAGTTGCTGGGCGAGCACGGGCTGCCGCTGCAGCCGACCGACGGCCCCGAGGACAGCGCGCAGGCGCCGTTCGCCCGCAACTACTACTGCACCGCGGTGCTGCGCAAGGCCGACTGAAGGAAGGCACCCCATGCCGGACAGCAACGCCCCCAAGCCACTCGACGGCTTCCGGGTGCTCGATTTCACCCAGAACATCGCCGGCCCGCTGGCCGGGCAGGTGCTGGCGGACCTGGGCGCCGAGGTCGTCAAGATCGAGGCGCCCGCCGGTGAGGCGGCCCGCCACATCACCGCGGTCCTGCCCGGGCGCCCGCCGCTGGCCACGCTGTTCCTGCCGCACAACCGCGGCAAGAAGTCGGTGGCGGTGGACCTGACCACCGACGAGGGCCGCCAGCAGATCCTGCGCCTCGCCGAGACCGCCGACGTCGTGCTGGAGGGGTTCCGTCCGGGCGTGATGGAGCGCATGGGGCTGGGCCCCGACGAGCTGCGCTCCCGCAACCCCCGGCTGGTCTACGCCCGGCTGTCGGCCTACGGGGGCAACGGCCCGCACGGCAGCCGGCCGGGGGTGGACCTGATGGTCGCCGCCGAGTCGGGCATGACCACCGGGATGCCCACACCGAGCGGCAAACCGCAGATCATCCCGTTCCAGCTCGTCGACGCGGCCAGCGGGCATGTGCTGGCCCAGGCGGTGCTGGCCGCGCTGCTGCACCGCGAACGGCACGGGGTGGCCGACGTGGTGCGGGTCGCGATGTACGACGTCGCGGTCGGCCTGCAGGCCGCCCAGCTCACGATCCACCTGAACAAGCCGACCGAGGCGCCCACCGATTCGGCGCCGAAACCCAAGCGGCGCAAGGGGGTCGGCTTCGCCACCCAGCCCTCGGACGCGTTCCGGGCCGCCGACGGCTACCTGGTGATCAGCGCGTACGTGCCCAAGCACTGGGCCAAGCTGTGCGAGCTCATCGGCCGGCCCGACCTGCTCGAGGACGAACGCTTCATCGACCAGCGGGCGCGGGCGCTGCACTACGCCGAGCTGACCGAGGAACTGGAAGCGGCGCTGGCCGCCCGGACCGCGGCCGAATGGGTCGGGCTGCTGCAGGAGGGCGGCCTGATGGCCTGCCACGCGCACACCTGGAAACAGGTCGTGGACACCCCGCTGTTCGCGGAGAACGAGCTCGCCCTGCGGATCGCCGGCGGCCCGGACAACGGCGAAGGCGCCGTCACCGTCGTGCGCACCCCGGCCCGCTACGGTAGCTTCGACGCCGCGACGCCCGAGCCCCCGCCGGCGGTCGGCGCGCACACCGACGAGTTCCTCGCGACACCCTGATCCGTCGGCGCACGGCCTCCGGACCTGCCCGCATGCCGGTCGGCGTGCGCCGCCCGTCAGCCGGCCAGCTTGACCACCCTGTCGTTGCCGCGATCGGCGACGTAGACGCTGCCGTCGTCGCCCAGGGCGACCGCCAACGGGGTGTTGAGTCCCTCGAAGTGCAACACGGTCGGCGTGCCGGCTCCCGGCGCGTATTTCACCACCTGGTTCTTGTCGTGCTCGGTGACATAGACGGCACCGGCGTTGTCCACCGCGATGCCCCACGGGACGGAAAGGTCTTTGAGCGGCAACACCGTCGGGGTGTCGGACGCGGCGTCCAGTTTGACCACCCGGTTGTTGTCGGTGTCGGTGACGTAGACGTTGCCGGCGGGGTCCACGGCCACCCCGTCGGGGTCTTTGAGACCGGTGAACCGCAGCACGGTCTGGGTCTTGGCGCCCGCCGCCAGCTTCACCACCCGGCTGTTGCCCCGGTCGGCCACGTACACGTTGCCCTGGGCGTCGACCGCTACCCCTTCGGGGTAGTTGAGGCCCGTGAACGGCAGCACGGTCTGTTTGTTGGATCCGGCGGCCAGGGCCACCACCCGGTTGTCGAAGTCGGCGACGTACACGGTGTCGGCACCGTCGATGGCCAGACCCTGGGGCTGGTAGAGCCCGTCGAACGGCAGCACCGTCGGAGCGCTGGACCCGGGGGTCAGCTTCACCACCCGGCCGTACATGCCCTCGCTGGTGACATAGACGTCACCGGCGCTGTCCAGTGCCACTCCGCCCGGGGAGAGCCGGAAGTCGATGCCGTTGAACGGCAGCACGGTTTGCCCGGTGGCCTGTTGCGACGACGGCGACGGACGCAATACCAGGTAGCCGGTGACGGCGACGGCCGTGACGAGAACGAGCGCGGCAACGCCGAGGGCGATCCACAGTTTTTTCCTGCCGCTTGTCTTCCCGGCGGACGCATCGGAGCCGAAGTCGGGTTCGCGGCCGTAGCGCTGCCGGCCGTACGTCGACGGGCCGGCGCGGTCGAGCCCGCCGCCGTCGGCGGGTCGATCGGGTGGCTCCCGCCAGGCGCCGCCCGCGGCGGACGGCACCGGGGCGGCACGAGTGTCGGCATTGGGCGGCGGCGCGGTTCGGCGAAAGCCGCCGGCGTTTGCGTTGGCCCGCAGCGTCGCCGTCTCACCCTCGCGCAGGATCGTGGCGGCCTGCCGCTGCTCGGGCGCCGTGAGGGCGTCGTTGGCGGCGGCGGCCAGATCACCGGCGGTGCGGTAGCGCTCTGCGGGGTTCTTGGCCATCCCCCAGGCGATGACCTGGTCCAGGCCCGGGGGAACCTGACCGGGCCGCAGCTCGCTGGGCCGCGGCGCGGGCTCGAGCAGGTGCGCGGCGATCAGCCGTTCCACGCTCTCGGTCCGGTACGGCGGGACCCCGGTCAGACACTCGCCCAGCACGCAGGCCAGCGAATAGATGTCGGCACGGTGGGTGACCTCGTTGCCGGTGAACCGCTCCGGGGCCATGTAGTTGTAGGTGCCGACGGTGGTGCCGATCTGGGTGAGCGCCGGGTCGCTGGCGGCGCGCGCGATGCCGAAGTCCACCAGGTAGGCGAAGTCGTCGGCGGTCACCAGGATGTTCTCCGGTTTGACGTCGCGGTGCGTCACGCCGACGGCGTGTGCGGCATCCAGTGCCGCGGCCACCTGCCGGACGATGGCCACCGCCCGGGCCGGGGCGATCGGGCCGTAGTCCGCCAGCAGGGTGCGCAGTGAGGCGCCGTCGATCAGGCGCATCTCGACGAAGAAATGCCCGTCGATCTCGCCGTAGTCATGGATCGGCACGATGTGGGGCTCGGTCAGCCGCCCGGCGGTATCGGCCTCCCGCTGCATCCGCGCGCGGAACACCGGATTGTCCGAGTACTGCGACGAGATCAGCTTCAGCGCCACCGCGCGATGCTTGCGGGTGTCCTCGGCCTCGTAGACCTCCCCCATGCCGCCCTGCCCCAACAGCCGCAGCAGCCGGTATGGGCCGAACTTCGATCCCCGCGAGGCCGCCTCGGTGTCGCTCACCGTCGAGTTCCCTTCACCTGGTCACGAGATTGCATCACGAGATCGCATCACGAGATCGCGCTGACCGCCGTCGACAGCTTCGCCTGGAACGAGCCGGGCAGCGGGATGGAGCCGTACTGGTCCAGCCCGACCTGACCCGGACCGATGGCGGCCTGCATGAACGCCTTCACCGCTGTACCGGTCGCCGAGTCCGGGTATTTCGAGCAGACGATCTCGTAGGTCGCCAGCACGATCGGATAGGCGCCGGCCTGCGTGGGCTTGTAGAACGACGAGGTGTCCAGCACCAGGTCGTTGCCCTGCCCCGCGAACTTGGCCCCGTTGATCGTCTTTCCGACCGAGTCCACGGTGATCGCCACGGGCGTCGGCCCGGCCGACGTGATGATCTGGGCCATGTTCAGCTGCTTGCCCACCGCGAACGACCACTCGTTGTAGGTGATCGATCCCTCGGTGGTCTGCAGCAGCGCCGAGGTGCCGTTGTTGCCGCTCGCGCCCTGGCCGACGCCCCCGTTGAACGTCTCACTGGCGCCCTTGCCCCACGCGCCGTCGGAGGCGCCGTCGAGGTACTTCTGGAAGTTGTCGGTGGTCCCGGACTGGTCGCTGCGGAAGATCACCACGATGGGCTCCGAGGGCAGACCGCCGTTCGGGTTGAGGGCCTTGACCGCGGGGTCGTCCCAGGTGGTGACCGTGCCGTTGAAGATCTTCGCGATGGTGGGACCGTCCAGGTTCAGCGTGCTCACGCCCTTGACGTTGTAGGTGACCGCGATCGGGCCGAACACCGTGGGCAGGTCCCACGCCGGCGAACCACACCGGTCCGCCGCCCTGTCGGTCTGCCCGTTGTCGGGGTTCAGCGGGACGTCCGAACCCGCCAGGTCGGTCTCGTTGTTGACGAAGTTGCGCACCCCGGCCCCGGAGCCGTCGGCGTTGTAGTCGAGCGTGTGGCCCGGGCAGGCGTGGATGTAGGCGTAGA
Source organism: Mycobacterium cajalii (assembly GCF_045809005.2). Taxonomy (NCBI): domain Bacteria; kingdom Bacillati; phylum Actinomycetota; class Actinomycetes; order Mycobacteriales; family Mycobacteriaceae; genus Mycobacterium; species Mycobacterium cajalii. The sequence goes on along the minus strand of NZ_CM141436.1, from coordinate 1,285,502 downwards.
CGAACTGTTCCATCGCGTTTTCCTGCGCCGTCGAACCGCTGTCGCGCAGTTCGCTCTTCCCGCCGCAGTCCACCGGCGACGACGTGGCACTCGACCCGGACGACGAGGCGCCCGGGTGGCCTCCCCCGCAGGCCGCCACCACCAACGTGGCCGCCGCCAGCAGGCTCGCCGCGCCCCCGGGTCGAATCAGCTTCACGCAACTCCTCTGCCGGGTCGTGGGCCACCGCGGGTGGCCGCAATGTGAACTCGAAGTGAATATACAAACTCCCAATGTAAACGACCGTCGACGCGCACACGTACGGACAGCAAGTAGCATCGAACGTCGATGGCCCGTAAACAGCGCGACGCCGAGACGGTTGCCGGCGCAGCCGACGTCACCGTCCCGGTGCTGAGGGCGGTGGACCTCACCCTGGGTTTCGGCGCCACGACGGTGCTCGAGAGGGTGAGTCTGGACTTCCCCGAACGGGCGGTCACCGTCCTGCTGGGGCCGACCGGCTCGGGCAAGACGACGTTCCTGCGCACCCTGAATCGGTTGAACGACAAGGTTGCCGGCTTCCGCCACGAGGGCGACATCCTGTTGGGCGGGCAGAGCATCTTCGCGGCCGGTGACCGCATGGAGTTACGCCGCAGGGTCGGCATGTTGTTCCAGCGCCCCAACCCGTTCCCGATGTCCATCCTCGACAACGTGGTGGCCGGCGTGCGCGCCCACAAGATGGTCCCGCGCAAGGAGCTCAAAGGTGTTGCCGAGGCCCGGCTCGCCGAGGTCGGCCTGTGGGACGCGGTCAAAGACCGGCTCGGCTCGTCGCCGTTCCGGCTCTCCGGTGGCCAGCAGCAGTTGTTGTGCCTGGCGCGCGCGTTGGCGGTGAGCCCTCAGGTGCTGCTGCTCGACGAACCCACCTCCGCGCTGGACCCGACCACGACCGAGAAGATCGAAGCGCTGATCCGCTCGCTGGCCGACCGGCTGACCGTGGTCATGGTGACCCACGACCTCGCCCAGGCCGTCCGCATCGGTGACCGCACCGCCTTGTTCTTCGACGGCCGACTGGTCGAGGAGGCTCCCACCGATGAGCTGTTCCACTCGCCGCAGCAGGCGGAAACCGCCCGTTACGTCGCGGGGTTCTTCGGCGGCCGCGGGGTTACTCCAGGCATGGAAAAGTCAGGTAAGGCACGTAACTCGAGATAAGAGGTAGCGACGTGAAAGTTCGTTTGCGTAGGGTGCTGGCCCCGTCGGTTGCCGCGCTGGTGGCCCTGGCTGCGGGGGCGTGCGGTTCGAATTCGGGGGGTGGGGCGTCCGGCGCCGGGCAGGGCGGGACCAGCCCCGCCACGACGCCGGCGAGTTCCAAAGTGGCCCTGTCGGAGACCGGCAGCACGCTGCTCTACCCGCTGTTCAACCTCTGGGGCCCGGCGTACCAGCAAAAGTATCCGAATGTCACCATCACCACCGAGGGCACCGGTTCGGGCACCGGAATCGCTCAGGCCGCCGCCGGGGCGATCGACATCGGCGCGTCCGACGCGTACCTGTCCCAAGGCGACATGTCCGCGCACAAGGGGTTGATGAACATCGCGCTGGCCATCTCCGCGCAGCAGATCAACTACAACCTGCCCGGTGTCACCGCGCACCTCAACCTGGACGGCAAGGTCCTGGCGGCCATGTATCAGGGCAAGGTCAAGACGTGGAACGACCCGCAGATCGCCGGCCTGAACCCGGGGGTGAACCTGCCGGCCACCCCGGTGGTGCCCCTGCACCGTTCCGACGGGTCCGGTGACACCTTCCTGTTCACGCAGTACCTGTCCAAGCAGGACCCCGACGGATGGGGCAAGTCGCCCGGCTTCGGCACCACCGTCGACTTCCCGGACGTGCCCGGCGCGCTCGGCGAGAACGGCAACGGCGGCATGGTGACCGGGTGCGCCGACACTCCCGGCTGCGTCGCCTACATCGGGATCAGCTTCCTGGACCAGGCCACCCGGAAGGGATTGGGTGAGGCGCAACTGGGCAACGCCGCCGGCAAGTTCCTGCTGCCCGACGCCCGAAGCATCCAGGCCGCGGCCGCCGGGTTCACCTCCACCCCCGCCAACGAGGCGATCTCGCTGATCGACGGGCCCGCCGCGGACGGGTACCCGATCATCAACTACGAGTACGCCATCGTCGACAGCCACCAAAAGGACGCGGCCACCGCCCAGACGATGCAGGCGTTCCTGCACTGGACGATCACCGATGGCAACGACCGTTCGTATCTCGACAAGGTCCACTTCCAGCCGCTTCCACCCGCGGTGGTCAAGCTGTCCGACGCCCAGATCGCCAAGATAGCGGGCTAGGTTCTGTTGGGCCCGGTGTCGCGCCGCCACCTCAGCCGCGAGGGCTTGGTCATTCGATGGCTGGGTGGCCTGGGTGCGGTGATCCCGCTGCTCGCCCTGGGGTTCGTGCTGGGCACGCTGCTGATCGAGGCGCTGCCGGCGATCCGGGTCAACGGGGCGCACTTCCTGACCGGCACCGACTGGAACCCTGGAAACACCTATGGCGCCAACGAAACCACCGACGGTGTCGCCCATCCGGTCGGCGCCTACTACGGCGCACTGCCCCTGATCGTCGGCACCCTCGCGAGCTCCGCGATAGCCCTGATCGTCGCCGTGCCGGTATCGATCGGGGCGGCATTCGCCCTCGTGGAACGGGTGCCCAGGCGGCTCGCCTCGGCGGTGGGCATGGTGCTGGAATTGCTGGCCGGCATCCCCAGCGTCATCGTCGGGCTGTGGGGAGCGATGACGTTCGGCCCCTTCATCGCCCATCACGTCGCCCCGGTGATCGCCCGCAACGCCCCCGACGTCCCCGTGCTCGACTACTTGCGCGGCGACACCGGCAACGGAGAGGGCATGCTCATATCCGGTCTGGTGCTGGCGGTGATGGTCATCCCGATCATCGCCAGCACCACCCGTGACCTGATCCGCCAGGTGCCGTCGCTGCCACGCGAGGGCGCGATCGCACTGGGCATGTCGGAGTGGGAATGCGTGCGCCGGGTCACCCTGCCGTGGGTGTCCACCGGCATCATCGGCGCCGTGGTGCTGGGGCTCGGACGCGCGCTGGGCGAGACGATGGCCGTGGCCATGGTCTCCGGCGCGATGTTGGGCGCGATGCCGGCCAACATCTACTCGACCATGACCACGATCGCGGCCACCATCGTGTCGCAACTGGATTCGGCGATGACGGACTCCACCAACTTCGCGGTGAAGACCCTCGCCGAGGCGGGGCTGGTGCTCATGGTGATCACCTTGCTGGTGAACATGGCCGCTCGCGCGCTGGTGCGCCGGACGTCGGGGACCGCGCTGCCGGTGGGACGGGGTATCTGAGGGTGAACCGATCGGCCGCTGCCACGACCGGCGGGGTGTCGGCGCCGGCCCCGCGGCGATCGGTCGCCGCGCGGCGCAGGGTCGCCGACGCACTGTTCTGGGCGGCGTGCCTGGGGTGCCTGGCCCTGGTGGTGGCGCCGACGCTGTGGATGCTGATCGGCGTCGTCGGCCGCGCTGCGCCGGTGTTCCACTTCAGCGTGCTGGTGACCGACACCGAGGGCAACGGCGGCGGCCTGCGCAACGCCATCATCGGCACGGCGGTCCTGGGCCTCGGCGTCATGCTGGTGGGGGGCACCGTGAGCGTGCTGGCGGGCATCTACCTGTCGGAGTTCGCCACCGGCAGAATGCGTTCGGTGTTGCGTGGCGCCTACGAGGTGCTGTCGGGCATCCCGTCGATCGTGCTCGGCTACGTCGGCTACCTCGCGCTGGTCGTGTACTTCGACTGGGGTTTCTCGCTGGCGGCCGGAGTTTTGGTGCTGTCGGTGATGAGCATTCCCTACATCGCCAAGGCCACCGAGTCCTCCCTCGCCCAGGTGCCGACGTCGTATCGGGAGGGCGCCGAGGCGCTCGGGCTGCCGGCCGGCTGGGCCCTGCGCAGGATCGTGCTGAGGACCGCGCTGCCCGGCATCGTCACCGGCATGCTGGTGGCCCTGGCGCTGGCGATCGGCGAGACGGCACCGCTGCTCTACACGGCGGGCTGGTCCGATACGCCCCCGACCGGTCACCTGGTCGGCTCGCCGGTGGCTTACCTGACCTACCCGGTCTGGACCTTCTACAACCAGCCGTCCCAGGCGGCCCAGAACCTTTCCTACGACTCGGCTTTCCTGCTGATCGTCTTCTTGCTGCTGCTGATCGCCCTCGGGCGGCTGATCACCTGGCTGGCCGGGCGGCACTCGGAATCGTGAGGGAACGCCCTCAGAGCCCCGGCAGCCGCACCACCTGGATGAAGAACTCGTCGATCTGGCGCACCGCGTTGATGAATTGGTCCAGGTCGACCGGCTTGGTGACGTAGGCGTTGGCGTGCAACTGGTAGCTGCGCAGGATGTCTTCCTCGGCCGAGGAGGTGGTGAGCACGACGACCGGGATGCGCGCGAGGTCGGGGTCGGACTTGACCTGCTCGAGCAGTTGGCGGCCGTCGTACTTCGGCAGGTTCAGGTCGAGCAGGATGAGGTCGGGCCGCACGGCGTCCTTGAACGGGCCGCGCTTGTAGAGGTAGTCCAAACCCTCCTCCCCGTCGTGCGCGACGTTCAGGTTGTTGTTGAGCTTGTTGTGCTCGAACGCCTCCCGGGTGATCAGCTCGTCTCCCGGGTCGTCTTCGACGAGCAGGATTTCGATCGCTCTCCCCGAGGTCATTGCTGTGCTCCTTCTGGCTGTGTTCGTTCTGCTTGGTTTTCGGTGGCCGGCGCGTCCTCGTGGTCCTCGGCGGGGACCGGGGCCATGGGCAGGGTGAACTCGAACCGGGTGCCGTCGACGTAGGACGTGTCGATGTGGATGCTGCCGCCGTGGTGCTCGACGATCTTCTTGCACAGCGCCAGCCCGACGCCGGTCCCGTGGTACGCGTCGCGGCCGTGCAGGCGCTGGAAGATGACGAACACCTTCTCGGCGAACTCCTCGGGTATCCCGATGCCGTTGTCGGAAACCCGGAAAACCCATTGGTCCTCGCGGTCACCGGTGCCCGGTTCGCACTCGATGACGATGCGCGGCGGGCTGTCCTGGCGCCGGAACTTCACCGCGTTGCCGATCAGGTTCTGCCACAACATCGTCAGCAGCGTGGGGTCGCCGACGATCCGCGGCAGCGGCTCGTGCGGGCGCACGATCTCGGCACCGGATTCCTCGATGGCGGCGGCGACGTTGCTCAGGCCGGCCTCCAGCGGCGTGTCGAGGTCCACCTCGGCCTCCGAGGTGCCCAGGCGCCCGACGCGGGAGAAGGTGAGCAGGTCGTTGATCAGCACCTGCATGCGCTTGGACCCGTCCACCGCGAACGCGATGTATTCGGTGCCGCGCTCGTCGAGTTTGTCGCCGTAGCGCTTCTCGAGCAGCTGGCAGAACGAGGCCACCTTGCGCAGCGGTTCCTGCAGGTCGTGCGAGGCAACGTAGGCGAACTGCTCGAGCTCGGCGTTGGAGCGTCGCAGCTCCTCGGTCTGCTCGTCCAACTGCGCTCGGGCGGCACGGGATACGTCGAGCTCCTCGACCATCCGACGGCGCATGTTCTCCACGTCGATCGCCATGTCGCGAATGTCCCTGGGCCGCTTGGGGGGTGAGATGGTTTCCGTGAAGTTGCCCTCGGTGATCCGCCGGCACGCCGCGGCCAGCTGCGTCAGCGGACGGGTGACGATGTCGCGCACCAGCAGTCCCAGCACCGCCGCGGTGCCGAAGAACACCAGCACCAGCGCGATCAGCACGCGGTCGCGCCAGGCGTCGGTGTGCCGGAGTTGCTCGGCGGCGCGCACCCACGCCGCGGACAGATTCGCGTTCTGGGCGGCGAACAGGGCACGCAGATGGTCGAATTGGGTCTTGCCGCGCTCGGCCACCCGGCGGTTCACGACGTTCGGGGCGTTGGGGGTCACGCCGGCGATCAGCGGCTCGGCATAGCTGGACCGCCACTGCGCGGCGGACCGCTCGATCTCGTCCAGGTTGGCGATGAGGTTCGCCCGCCGGCCGAGGCGGTGGCGGATTTCCTCGGCCGCGGCCCGCTCGGCGCGTTGCCCGTCGTAGTAGGGGGTGAGGAACTGGCGATCGGCGGCGATCAGGTAGCCGCGAACGCCGGTCTCCTGGTCGCGCAGCCCGGCCTGCAGCCGGCAGGCCGCCACGCGCGCCGGCTGGATGTCGTCGATGAGCTCCCGCGACGTCTTGTCGGTGCGGTCCAGCAGCACGGTGCCGACCGCGGCACCGGTCAGCACCAGCACGCCCATGACGAACAGGACCACCGCCTGCCATCCCCGCGTTGTGAGCTGCGACGGGCGCAGCCACCGCAACGTCGGCGTCACGCCGTGGTCCGCGCGACGCGCAGCACCGCGATGTCGTCGGTGAGCCCGCCCCGCGGCAGGGCGAGTTTTTCGGCCTCGTCGATGAGCGCGTCGACGAACACCGGACCGGGCTGGTTGGCGTGCCGGCGCGCCAGGGCGAGCAGGCCGTCCTCGCCGAGGCGCGCGGTGCCCCGCCCCGAATATCCCTCGAAGAGCCCGTCGGTCAGCAGCAGCAGCCCGTGGCCCGCGGGCAGTTCCAGCTCGTGGCGCGGCCAGTCGTCGGCGCGCAACCCCAGGGCCGGCCCCGCCGGCGGCTCGATCCACTCCACGCAGCCGCCGCCCTGCAGCAGCATCCCGGGATGGCCGGCCCGCACGGTGCTGACCCGCGGGCTGTCCGCGGAGATCTCCAGGGCGAGCACCGTCGCGAAGATACCGGTGCCGGTCCGTTCGGAATGCAGCACCCGCTCCAGCTGCCGCATCAGTTCGACACCGTGCACCCCGGCGAACGTCAGCGCGCGAAACGCGATCCGCAGGGCCGCGCCCAGGGCCGCCTCGTGCGGGCCGTGCCCGGCGACGTCGCCGATCAGGACGTGCACGATCCGGTCGGGGGTCTGCACGACGTCGTAGAAGTCCCCGCACAGCAACGCGTCCTCGCGGCTGGGGCGGTACCGCGCGACGATCTCGACGCCCGAGTTGTCGTGCAGCAGCGGGGAGGGCAGCAGGCCGCGTTCCAGCAGCGCGTTCTCGCGGGCACGGAGCCGGGTGGCGCGCAGGTCGGCGGCGATGAGTTCGGCCCGTTTGCGTTCGATCGCGTACAGCAGCGCCCGCCGCAGCATCTCCGGTTCGACGCGGCCCTTGACCAGGTAGTCCTGGGCGCCGGCCGCGACCGCGGACGCCCCGAAGTACTCGTCGTTGAGGCCGGTCAGCACCACGATCGGCACGGTGGCGTCACGTTTGGCGATGCGGTCCAGGGCGTCGATGCCGCTGGCGTCGGGCAGGTGCAGGTCCAGCAGCACGCAGTCGGGCCGCGAGGACGCGAGCTCCCGCTCGGCGTGGGCCATCGACTGCGCCCACACCACCCGGATGTCGGCGACGGCATCGGCGATCAGGTCTTCGACGAGCACCGCGTCGGCGCGGTCGTCCTCGACCAGCAACAGCGACAACGACCGCCAATGGGCCGCCGGGGTAACGGGAGCAGCACGCACTGGGCATCACTTCCGGTCATCCGCGCATTGGGTCGGCGGGCATCTTTTTTACCCCACCCCCCTCGGCCGCGGGAGCCATTAGCTATGGCGACGGTCCGACCGGAGCCGGTGCGCCGACGGTGACTGTACGTCCCGGCTTACCACCCCGAATGGTTGCCGTGGAAGATCCTATGCGGTGTGGCCGGGCTTTCCCAACGAAGGCCGCACAAACGGTCGGCTCAGCGCAGCAGAGCCCGCGACATCACGACGCGCTGGATCTGGTTGGTTCCCTCGTAGATCTGGGTGATCTTGGCGTCGCGCATCATTCGCTCGACGGGGAAGTCGCGGGTGTAGCCGTAACCGCCGAACAGCTGGACCGCGTCGGTGGTGACCTCCATCGCGACGTCGGAGGCCAAGCACTTCGAGGCCGCCGAGATGAAGCCCAGGTTGGTCTCCCCACGCTCGGCGCGCGCGGCCGCCGAGTACACCATCAGCCGCGCGGCCTCCACCTTCATCGCCATGTCGGCCAGCATGAACTGCACACCCTGGTTGTCGGCGACCGGGCGGCCGAACTGCTTGCGCTCCTTGGTGTAGGCGATCGCGGCGTCCACCGCGCCCTGGGCGATGCCCACAGCCTGCGCCCCGATCGTGGGCCGGGTGTGGTCCAGGGTCGCCAGCGCGGTCTTGAAGCCGGTGCCCGGCTCGCCGATGATGCGGTCGCCGGGGATGCGGCAGTTCTCGAAGTACAGCTCGGTGGTGGGCGAGCCCTTGATGCCCAGCTTGCGCTCCTTGGGGCCGACGGTGAACCCCTCGTCGTCGGCGTGCACCATGAACGACGAGATCCCGTTGGCGCCCTTGTCGGGGTCGGTCACCGCCATCACCGTGTACCAGCTCGACACCCCGCCGTTGGTGATCCAGCACTTGGTCCCGTTGAGGATCCAGTCGTCGCCGTCGGCCTTGGCGCGCGTGCGCATCGACGCCGCGTCACTGCCGGCCTCGCGCTCGGAAAGCGCGTAGGACGCCATCGCGGAGCCGTCGGCGATCGAGGGCAGCACCTGCTTCTTCAGATCGTCGGAGCCGCGCAGGATCAGGCCCATGGTGCCCAGCTTGTTCACCGCGGGAATCAACGACGCCGACGCGTCGACGCGGGCCACCTCCTCGATGACGATGCACGCCGCCACCGAATCCGCGCCCTGCCCGCCGTACTCCTCGGGCACGTGCACGGCGTTGAAGCCCGACGCGTTCAGCGCGTCCAGCGCCTCGGACGGGAACCGCGAGTTCTCGTCCACGTCGGCGGCGTGCGGAGCGATCTCCTTCTCCGCCAGCGCGCGGATCGCGGCCCGCAACTCCTGGTGTTCCTCGGGCAACTGGAACAAATCGAACGACGGGTTTCCGGCCCATCCAGCCATGTGAAGCCTCCCTGCGCTACTCATCGGTAACTTTACCGTGCAGCCGCTGCACCGCCGCATCCTTGTGCCGCACGCTCTCGGCCAGCTCGCCCTGGAACGCGACGACCCGGGCCCGCAGCGCCGGGTCGGACGAGGCGAGGATGCGCACGGCCAGCAGGCCGGCGTTGCGGGCGCCGCCGATGGAGACCGTGGCCACCGGGACGCCGGCGGGCATCTGCACGATCGACAGCAGCGAGTCCAGGCCGTCCAGGCGCGCCAGCGGCACCGGCACCCCGATCACCGGCAGCGGCGTCGCCGCGGCCACCATGCCGGGCAGGTGGGCGGCGCCGCCGGCCCCGGCGATGATCACCTCGATGCCGCGGTCGGCCGCGCTCCGGGCGTAGTCGAACATCACCTGCGGCGTGCGGTGCGCCGAGACCACCCGGACTTCGGCTGCGATGTCGAACTCGGCCAGCGCGGCGGCGGCGTCGGACATCACCGACCAGTCGCTGTCGCTGCCCATGATGACCCCGACGCGGGGGTTAGTGGTGCTCATGTGGGTCCCATCCGTCCGTCCATCGGCCGTGTGACAACCAGTGCGCCGCCAGCTCGGCGCGTTCCCGCAGGTCCTTCAGGTCCGCCAGGTCGGCGCCCAGGAAGTTGACGTGCCCGATCTTGCGGCCGGGCCGTTCGGTCTTGCCGTACAGGTGTACCCGGGCGTCGGGCATCCGCGCGAACAGGTGGTGCAGCCGCTCGTCCATGGACATGGCGGGCGTTTCCGGTGCGCCCAGCACGTTGGCCATCACGGTGACCGGCGCGATCGCGTCGGTGTCGCCGAGCGGATAGTCCAGCACCGCGCGCAGGTGCTGCTCGAACTGGCTGGTGCGCGACCCGTCCATGGTCCAGTGCCCGGAGTTGTGCGGCCGCATCGCGAGCTCGTTGACCAGCAGGGTCCCGTCGGTGGTCTCGAACAGCTCGACCGCGAGCACCCCGACCACCCCCAGCTCGGCGGCCAGCCGCAACGCCAGCCGCTGCGCGGCGGCCGCCGACTCCCCGGACAGCTCCGGCGCGGGCGCGATCACCTGCACGCAGATCCCGTCGCACTGCACGGTCTGCACCACCGGCCACGCCGCGCCCTGGCCGAACGGCGAGCGCGCCACCAGCGCCGACAACTCCCGACGCAACTGCACCCGCTCCTCGACCAGCACGGGCAGCCCGTCGTCCAGGCATTTGCCGGCGATCTCGCGGGCGCCGGCGAGGTCGCGGGCCATCCAGACCCCCCGGCCGTCGTAGCCGCCCCGCACCGCCTTGACCACGACCGGGGCGTCGTCGGCGGCGCCCAGGGTGCGCGCGAACGCGTCCAGGTCGTCGATGCTGTCCACCGGCGCGTAGCGGGGCACCGGGGCGCCCAGGGCCTCCAGCCGGCGCCGCATGACGAACTTGTCCTGGGCGTGCACCAGGGCGCTGGGCGGCGGGGCGACGTTGACGCCCTCGGCGACGAGCTTGTCCAGCAGGTCGGTGGGGACGTGCTCGTGGTCGAACGTCAGCACGTGGGCCCCGGCCGCGACCCTGCGCAGGTCCTCCAGATCGAGGTGCGAGCCAATCACCACGTCGGGAGTGACCTGCGCGGCCGACTCGTCGACGGAGGTCGCCAGCACCCGCAACGTCTGCCCCAGCGCGATCGCGGCCTGGTGGGTCATCCGGGCGAGCTGGCCGCCGCCGACCATGGCCACACGCGGGGCGAGGACGGGGGTGCGGGTACTCGGCACGGCCATCATGGTGTCATGGGGGCGGGCCGGCCGGTGACCGGCGGTGAGACCGGATCGTTATGCACCATTTTGCGTCGTTTTTGTGTCCGTCCGTACACTCACGTGTTGTGCCCTTCGCCGACGCAACGATTGCGCGTTTGCCTGCGGCTTTTCAGCCCTGTGTGCAGCGCCACCACGAACTGATCAAGTTCGCGATCGTCGGCGGCACCACGTTCATCGTCGACTCGGCAATCTTCTACACCCTCAAGCTCACGGTCCTGGAGACCAAGCCGGTCACCGCCAAGGTGATCGCCGGCATCGTCGCGGTCATCGCCTCCTACGTGCTGAACCGGGAGTGGAGCTTTCGCGACCGCGGCGGTCGCGAACGCCACCACGAGGCGCTGCTGTTCTTCGCCTTCAGCGGTGTCGGGGTGCTGCTGAGCATGGCGCCGCTGTGGTTCTCCAGCTACGTGCTGCAGTTGCGGGAGCCGATGGTGTCGCTGACGGCGGAGAACATCGCCGACTTCGTCTCGGCCTACATCATCGGGAACTTGCTGCAGATGGCTTTCCGCTTCTGGGCGTTCCGGCGCTGGGTGTTCCCCGACGCGTTCGCGCGCAATCGCGACATGGCCCTGGAGGAGAAGGCCCTCGAGTCCGCCCTCACCGCCGGCGGGATCGCCGAGGTCTTCGAGGACACCATCGAGGGCGGGAACATGGGGAACGTCACGCTGCTGCGCAGCTGGCGCAGCCGCAAGGCGAGCCGATCGGGTCAGCTCGGCGACTCCGCAGAACCCGGGGCGCCCAGGGTGTCGAAGACTTCGTGATACAGCAGCGCGTGCACCTCGCGCAGCCGCGGAATGTCGTGGAACTCCAACGGGTCTTGTGACGCCGACTCGATGACCAGCGTCCCGCACCGGAAGATCCGCTCGAAGATCCGGTCGCGGAATTCGACGCTGTTGATCCGCGCCAGCGGGATGTCGAGCCCGGTCCGGGTGAGCACCCCGTGCCGGTACATCACCCGCCGGCTGGTGACGACGAAATGGGTGGTCAGCCAGGTCAGGAACGGCCACCACGCCAGCCAGCCGACGACCACCAGCCAGATGCCCCAGATGACGCCGTGGATGACGTTCTTGGCGGTCTGCTCCCACTGCGTCGAGTTGAGGTAGCCCGAGCCGAAGGCCGCCAGCCCGGTCGCGGCCACGAACACCACGGCGGGCCAGAACAGCCGCTTCCAGTGCGGGTGGTGGTGCAGCACCACCTGCTCGGCGGCGGCCAGGGCGTTGTCCGGATAACGCATGGTCGCGACATTAGCTGCGCCGGCTACCGCAGATGCACCACGTCACCGGCCGAGATCACGGCGGTTTCGCGTTCGGTCTGCAGGCACAGCCTGCCCTGGTCGTCGATGCCGGTGGCGGCGCCGACGATCTCCCGGCCGCCGGGCAGGTGCGCACGCACCCGGGTGCCGATCGTCAGGCTGTGCGCCCGGTAGTCGGCGGCCAGCGCCCGGTCGGCGCCGCGCGCGGCCCGCCATGCCGCGATCCGCCCGCCGAGTTCGGTCAGCAGCGCGCGCACCAGCTCGCCGCGGTCGGGTGCGGCCACCCCGAGGTCGCACAGCGAGGTGGCGCCGGCGACGTCGCCGGGGGCGCCGGTGACGTTGAGCCCCACGCCGATCACCACCGCCGGCCGCGCCACCTCGGCGAGGATGCCCGCCAGCTTGCCGCGGGACTCGGGCGGGCCCGCCAGCACGTCGTTGGGCCACTTCAGGCCGGCCCGGCATCCGGTCCCCTCCAGCAGCGGGGCCACCGCGTCGACGACGGCCACCCCGGTGGCCAGCGACAGCCAGCCCCACGCCGCGACCGGCACGTCGACGACGCTGACCCCGACCGACATCGTGATCTGGGCCCGCGGGCCGGCCGACCAGCCGCGGCCGTGCCGCCCGCGGCCGGCGGTCTGGTGCTCGGCGATCAGCACGGCACCGGCGACGTCGGCCGCCCCGCCGGTCCCGGACGCCGCGCGCGCCAGCAGGTCGGCGTTGGTGGAGCCGGTCCGCTCGACGACGTCCAGCCGTCGCCAGCCCAGCCCGGCGCCGATCAGCTCCGCCCGCAGCGCGGCCTCGTCCAAAGGCGGGTTGAAAGGCGGGTCCCGGTCGCTCACCCGGCCCAGCCTAAGCAGCGCCGGACGGCCAGCCGATAACATCGACTGCCATGACAAGCGTTACCGACCGCTCGGCTCATTCCGCTGAGCCTGCGAGCGAACACACCGTCGACATCCACACCACCGCGGGCAAGCTGGCCGAGCTGCACAAGCGCCGGGAAGAGTCGCTGCACCCGGTCGGCGAGGATGCCGTCGAGAAGGTCCACGCCAAGGGCAAGCTGACCGCCCGCGAGCGCATCCTCGCCCTGCTCGACGAGGACTCCTTCGTCGAGCTCGACGCGCTGGCCCGGCACCGCAGCACGAACTTCGGCATGGAGAACAACCGCCCCCTGGGCGACGGCGTGATCACCGGCTACGGCACCATCGACGGCCGCGACGTGTGCATCTTCAGCCAGGACGCCACGGTGTTCGGCGGCAGCCTGGGCGAGGTGTACGGCGAGAAGATCGTCAAGGTGCAGGAGCTGGCGATCAAGACCGGCCGCCCGCTGATCGGCATCAACGACGGCGCCGGCGCCCGCATCCAGGAGGGCGTCGTCTCGCTGGGCCTCTACAGCCGCATCTTCCGCAACAACATCGTGGCCTCCGGGGTCATCCCGCAGATCTCGCTGATCATGGGCGCCGCCGCCGGCGGGCACGTCTACTCCCCCGCCCTGACCGACTTCGTGGTGATGGTCGACCAGACCAGCCAGATGTTCATCACCGGGCCCGACGTCATCAAGACCGTCACCGGCGAGGACGTCACCATGGAGGAGCTCGGCGGTGCGCACACCCACATGGCCAAGTCCGGCACCGCGCACTACGTGGCCTCGGGTGAGCAGGACGCCTTCGACTGGGTGCGCGAGCTGCTGGGCTACCTGCCGCCCAACAACGCCACCGACCCGCCGCGCTACGCCGAGCCCATTCCCGAGGGCCCCATCGAGGACAACCTCACCGCCGAGGACATCGAGCTGGACACGCTGATCCCGGACTCCCCCAACCAGCCCTACGACATGCACGAGGTGATCACCCGCATCCTCGACGAGGACGAGTTCCTCGAGGTCCAGAACGGCTACGCGCAGAACATCGTCGTCGGGTTCGGCCGCATCGACGGCCGGCCGGTCGGCATCGTGGCCAACCAGCCGACCCATTTCGCCGGCTGCCTGGACATCAACGCCTCGGAGAAGGCGGCCCGGTTCGTGCGGACCTGCGACTGCTTCGGCATCCCGATCGTCATGCTCGTCGACGTGCCCGGGTTCCTGCCGGGCACCGGCCAGGAATACAACGGCATCATCCGTCGCGGCGCCAAGCTGCTCTACGCCTACGGCGAGGCGACGGTCCCCAAGATCACCGTCATCACCCGCAAGGCCTACGGCGGCGCCTACTGCGTCATGGGCTCCAAGGACATGGGCTGCGACGTCAACATCGCCTGGCCGACCGCCCAGATCGCCGTCATGGGCGCCTCCGGCGCCGTCGGGTTCGTCTACCGCCAGCAGCTCAAGGAGGCCGCCCGCGACGGCGCCGATGTCGGTGAGCTGCGGCTGCAGCTGCAGCAGGAGTACGAGGACACGCTGGTGAACCCGTACGTGGCGGCCGAGCGGGGCTACGTCGACGCGGTGATCCCGCCGTCGCACACCCGCGGCTACATCGGCACGGCGCTGCGGCTGCTGGAACGCAAGATCTCCCACCTGCCCCCCAAGAAGCACGGGAACATTCCGCTGTGAGCGCCGTGAGCGCCGACGACGGCCACCAGCTGCACGAGCCGCACATCCAGATCCTGCGCGGCAAGCCCACCGCCGCGGAGTTGGCCGCGCTGATCGCCGTGCTCGGCAGCACCGGCGCCGCGCCCCAGCCGCCGCCGCCCGAGCGCACCCGCTGGGGCCTGCCGGCCGACCAACTGCGTTACGCGATGACGAACTTTCAGCGACTCACCATGCAGCAGAAAATCCACATGCAGCATATGCAGCAGTGACCCGGCTGGTGCTCGGGTCGGCGTCGGCGGGCCGGCTCAAAGTGCTGCGCCAAGCCGGCGTCGATCCGCTGGTCAGGGTCTCGGGGATCGACGAGGAAGCCGTCATCGCCGGCCTGGGCGCCGACGCGCCGCCCGGGGACGTGGTGTGCGCGCTGGCCCGTGCCAAGGCCGAACGGGTGGCCGCGGAGCTCGAGCCCGCCGTCGCCGCCGACTGCGTCGTGATCGGCTGCGATTCGATGCTCCACCTGGACGGGCGGCTCTGCGGCAAGCCGGGTTCGACGTCCGCGGCACGCGACCTGTGGCGGGCCATGGCGGGGCGCGCCGGCCAGCTCCACACCGGCCATGCGCTGATTCGGTTGCTGGACAACGAGATTACCTACACCACTTCCGAAAACGCAGTCACCACGGTGCATTTCGGCATCCCGTCCCCCGAGGACCTCGAGGCGTACCTGTCCTCGGGTGAATCCTTGTGCGTGGCAGGGGGATTCACCCTCGACGGCCTGGGCGGTTGGTTCATCGACGGCGTCGACGGCGACCCCTCGGCCGTGGTGGGGATCGGGCTGCCGCTGACCCGTTCGCTGCTGGGCCGCGCGGGGCTGTCGGTCGCCGCGGTGTGGGCGGCCAATCCGCCCGCCTGAGGCCCGCGCCCGCGCCCGCGAAACGCCGCGGGTGGGTAGGCTTTCCGGTGTGCCCCTACCACCGGATCCCAGCCCCACGCTCACGGCCTACGCCCACCCCGAACGCCTGGTCACCGCCGACTGGCTGTCGGCCAACCTGGGCGCGCCCGGCCTGGCGATCGTCGAATCCGACGAGGACGTCCTGCTCTACGACGTCGGCCACATCCCCGGCGCGGTCAAGATCGACTGGCACACCGACCTCAACGACGCGCCCGTGCGCGACTACATCACCGGCCGGCAGTTCGCCGAGCTGATGGACCGCAAGGGCATCGCCCGCGACGACACCGTGGTGATCTACGGCGACAAGAGCAACTGGTGGGCGGCGTACGCGCTGTGGGTCTTCACGCTGTTCGGCCACCCCGACGTGCGGCTGCTCAACGGCGGCCGCAACCTGTGGCTCTCCGACGGGCGCGAGACCAGCCTCGAGGTCCCGACCAGGACCTCCACCGGCTATCCCGTCGTGCAGCGCAACGACGAACCCATCCGCGCCTACAAGGACGACGTGCTGGCGGCGCTGGGCGCCGAGCCGCTGATCGACGTGCGCTCCCCGGAGGAGTACACCGGCGAGCGCACCCACATGCCCGACTACCCCGAGGAGGGGGTGCTGCGGGCCGGCCACATCCCCACCGCCCGGTCGATCCCGTGGAGCAGGGCGGTCGACGACAGCGGGCGCTTCCGCAGCCGCGAGGAGCTCGAGGAGCTCTACGGATTCCTCGGTCCCGACGACAAGACCATCGTCTACTGCCGCATCGGGGAGCGGTCCAGCCACACCTGGTTCGTGCTCACGCACCTGCTGGGCAAGCCCGGGGTGCGCAACTACGACGGGTCGTGGACCGAGTGGGGCAACACGGTGCGCGTCCCCATCGTGGCGGGCGCGGAACCGGGACAGGCGCCGGGAGCCGTACCGGCCCGATGAGCGTGCCCGCGCCGCTTGCCGAGGTGGTGTCCGACTTCGCCGAAGTCGAGGGCCAGGACAAGCTCAAGCTCCTGCTCGAATTCGCCGACGACCTGCCCGAGCTGCCCGCCGAGCTGGCCGAGGCGGCGATGGAGCCGGTCCCCGAATGCCAGACCCCGCTGTTCCTGCACGTCGACGCCGGCGACCCGGACCGGGTGCGGCTGTACTTCAGCGCGCCCCCCGAGGCGCCGACCACCCGCGGGTTCGCCTCGATCCTGGCCGCCGGCCTGGACGGGCAACCCGCCGCCGACATCCTGGCGGTGCCCGAGGACTTCTACACCGGCCTGGGCCTGGCCGCGCTGATCAGCCCGCTGCGATTGCGCGGCATGTCGGCGATGCTGGCCCGGATCAAGCGGCGGGTGCGCGAGTCGGCCCCGTAACCCCGGTGATTCACCGGAATTGCGGCACCGGCTGATCGCGGCGACGGCGCGCCGCTTAGACTTCCCGAGCAGAGTAAGAAACTCTCTTAAAGACGTCGCAGCACCAGTCTGCTGATAAGCCAAACAGGAGGCGCAGTGGCTAGTCACGCCAGCTCGAGGATCTCCAAAGTGCTCGTCGCCAACCGCGGCGAGATCGCTGTCCGGGTGATCCGGGCGGCCCGCGACGCGGGCCTGCCCAGCGTGGCGGTGTACGCCGAGCCCGACGCGGACGCACCGCACGTGCGCCTGGCCGACGAGGCGTTCGCCCTGGGCGGCCAGACGTCGGCGGAGTCCTACCTGGACTTCGGCAAGATCCTCGACGCGGCGGCCAAGTCCGGGGCCAACGCCATCCACCCCGGCTACGGCTTCCTGTCGGAGAACGCCGACTTCGCCCAGGCGGTCATCGACGCGAACCTGATCTGGATCGGGCCCAGCCCGCAGTCGATCCGCGACCTCGGCGACAAGGTCACCGCCCGCCACATCGCCGCGCGCGCCCAGGCCCCGCTGGTGCCCGGCACGCCCGACCCGGTCAAGGACGCCGACGAGGTGGTGGCCTTCGCCCGGGAGTACGGCGTGCCGATCGCGATCAAGGCCGCCTTCGGCGGCGGCGGCAAGGGCATGAAGGTCGCCCGCGCTATCGAGGAGATCCCCGAGCTCTACGAGTCGGCGGTGCGCGAGGCCACGGCCGCGTTCGGCCGCGGCGAGTGCTTCGTGGAGCGCTACCTGGACAAGCCCCGCCACGTCGAGGCCCAGGTGATCGCCGACCAGCACGGCAACGTCGTCGTCGCGGGCACCCGCGACTGCTCGCTGCAGCGCCGCTTCCAGAAGCTGGTCGAGGAGGCCCCGGCGCCGTTCCTGACCGACGCGCAGCGCAAGGAGATCCACGAGTCGGCCAAGCGGATCTGCAAGGAGGCGCACTACTACGGCGCCGGCACCGTCGAGTACCTGGTCGGCCAGGACGGGCTGATCTCGTTCCTGGAGGTCAACACCCGGTTGCAGGTCGAGCACCCGGTCACCGAGGAGACCGCGGGCATCGACCTGGTGCGCGAGCAGTTCCGCATCGCCAACGGCGAACGGCTGGACCTGACCGAGGACCCGACGCCGCGCGGCCACGCCTTCGAGTTCCGGATCAACGGCGAGGACGCCGGTCGCGGCTTTCTGCCCGCGCCCGGCCCGGTCACCCGGTTCGATCCGCCCGCGGGCGCCGGCGTGCGGCTGGACTCCGGGGTGGAGACCGGCTCGGTGATCGGCGGGCAGTTCGACTCGATGCTGGCCAAGCTGATCGTGTACGGCGCCACCCGCACCGAGGCCCTCGAGCGGGCCCGGCGCGCGCTGGACGAGTTCCACGTCGAGGGCCTGGCCACCGTGATCCCGTTCCACCGCGCCGTGGTGTCCGACCCGGCGTTCATCGGTGACGACGAGGGCTTCTCCGTGCACACCCGCTGGATCGAGACCGAGTGGAACAACACCGTCGAACCCTTCACCGGCGGCGAGCCCCTCGATGACGAGGACAACCGGCCGCGGCAGAAGGTGGTCGTCGAGGTCGACGGCCGCCGCCTGGAGGTGTCGCTGCCCGGCGACCTGGCCCTGTCCGGCGGTGCCGCCGACCCGGCCGGTGTCGTCCGCAAGAAGCCCAAGCCGCGCAAGCGCGGGGCGCACGCCGGCGCGACGGCCTCCGGTGACGCGGTGACCGCTCCGATGCAGGGCACCGTGGTCAAGGTCGCGGTCGAGGAGGGACAGGAGGTCGCCACCGGCGACCTGGTGGTCGTCCTCGAGGCGATGAAGATGGAGAACCCGGTCACCGCGCACAAGGACGGCGTCATCACCGGGCTCGCCGTCGAGGCCGGCGCGGCCATCACCCAGGGCACGGTGCTCGCCGAGATCAAGTGATCCGTCGACTCCACGGCGCAGACGTTGTCGGCCCGCCCCGGCACGGGTAGGGTGCAGTCAGGTTGAGTTCACAGCCGCCCGGATCACGTCGGGAACGCGGGGGCGCGTGAACTTCCCGGCTTCGCTTGACGTCATCCACAGCACACCCTCCTCTACTGATGGAGTCCGGCTATGTCTGTGGCCCAATCTTGGCAACAAAGTCGTACCGCGCAGTTCGGCGCGTGCCGGCTACCCGGCAGCACCGTGATCACGGTGGACGGTGAGCTCGACGCGGCCAACGCCGACGAGCTCACCTCCTACGTCGAACGCAGCGTTCGCAGCTGCAAGCGCGTGACCCTGGACCTGCGCGGCCTGAAATTTATTGGTACGGCCGGCTTTTCGGCGCTGCACCGGATCAACGTGGTGTGCTCGGGCGCCCGCGCGGACTGGGCCATGGTGCCCAGCCCCGCGGTGGCCCGGCTGCTGCGCGTCTGCGACCCCGACGGCACCCTGCCGGTGACGACGGCGCTGGAGGAACCGCTTTTGCGGCCGGGCGGCCAGCGGGGAGCCGGGGAGCCGCGCCCGCTACTCCAGCTGGTCCCGCAGCCGCGCTAGCGACTTGGCCAGCAGCCGGGACACGTGCATCTGCGATATCCCGACCCGCTCGGCGATCTGCGTCTGCGTCATCGACTCGAAGAACCTGAGCACCAACACCATTCGCTCGCGCTCGGGCAGCGCCTCGAGCAGCGGGCGCAGCGCCTCGCGGTCCTCGATGCGGTCCAGGCCGGAGTCCACGTCGCCCAGGGTGTCGGCGATCGCACGGGCCTCGTCGTCCTCGCTGCCCCCGCCGGTGTCGATGGACAAGGTGTTGTAGGAGCTGCCCGCCACCAGGCCCTCGACGACCTCCTCGCGCTCCATGCCGAGTTCCTCGGCGAGCTCGGTGGCGGTGGGTGCGCGGCCGAGCCGCTGGGACAGCTCCGCGGTGGCGCTGCCGAGCCGCAGATGCAGTTCCTTGAGCCGCCGCGGGACCTTCACCGACCAGCTGTTGTCGCGGAAGTGGCGCCGCACCTCCCCCATGATCGTGGGGACGGCGAACGAGACGAAATCCGAACCGGTGTCGACGTCGAACCGGACCACCGCGTTGACCAGGCCCACCCGCGCCACCTGGACGAGGTCGTCGCGCGGCTCGCCCCGGCCCTCGAACCGCCGGGCGATGTGGTCGGCCAGCGGCAGGCACCGCTCCACGATCTTGTCCCGGTGGCGCTGGAAATCCGACGAGTCGGCCGGGAAGGCGGCCAACTCGCGGAACATGTCCGGCACATCGGCGTATTCGTTGGGGCGCGAAGCCGAACCGCCGGCATTTCGCGCCGTCACCTGCTGGAGGCCGCCCGCCGGGCCGTCAGTGTGATTCCGAAGACACTGCCGGATTCATCGGGTGCGCGGCCGTCGTGGAAGGTCTTGACGTCGTCGGCCAACGACGTCAGCACGTGCCAGCTGAAGCTGCCGGGCGCCACCACGTCGTGAGTGTCGCACGCGGCCGAGGCCTCCACGACCAGAACGTCGTCCTGCGGGTCCACCACGACCACGAGCGTCGCATCCGGCGTGGCCGACCGGATCAGCCGCGTGCACACCTCGTCGACCGCGAGCCGCAGGTCCGCCACGGCGTCGAAGTCCAGGTCCTCGTAGGTGCCGATCGCGCCGACCAGCGTGCGCAGCATCGCCAGGTTCTCCAGGCGTGCGGCGACGTGCAATTCGACGGCGCGGTGGCCGCGGTTGCGCTCGTGGACGCGCAATCCCGCATCGTTCATATGGTCTCCCGGCATTGTTCGACTGACGTTACTACCGCTCTGCAGCCCCCCTGGGACCATACGTTGCAGCGGGTTAGCCATTGTCGCCGCCGGGTACCCGACACGAAATCGCCGGAATGGGGTTGGCCGAAACGCGCCGGTGCCGGCGCGTTTCGGTGCCGGGGTCGGGGCGGGTGCAGGGGTCGGGGCAATGGTTGCGGCAACTAGTCATGGTCGAACTATTGATACCCGCCCGGCCGCGCGGGAAAACCCGGGGAGCCGGGTTTTCCCGCGTGCTCTCGGCGAAACGCCTCAGAGCGCCAGCGCCGGGCCGGCAATCGGCGACACCCCCAACGACACCGTCGCCGCCGTCAGCGTCAGCAGGAACCAGCCCGCACCGTGCCATCCCCACCAGGTGCCCTCGTGACGCCACACGCGGTAGGTGCGCAGGAACGCCCACAGCGCCGCCGTCAGCAGGATCAGCGGGCCCCCGAACGCCAGCATCGTGCGCTGCGGCGCACCGCACGCCACCGTGTCGACGCGCACGCCCGGGCAGGTGCTGACCCACAGCGCCGCCATGACCAGGAAGCCGACTCCGGCAGCCGTGGCCAGGACCGCGAAGCGGATGGCGGCGTGGACCTCGCCGTCCTCCTGCCCCAGGCGGTCACCCGTGGACCACTCGTCTGCCTTCTGCATCCTTCATCCTCATGTCTTGCCGCCCCCCGAAAGACCGCTCCCCCAAAACGATCGCACGAAAGCGCATACCCGGTGGTAAACCACGGTAAACCGCCGTTCTCAGCCGCCGGGGAGGGAGGGGTTGGGCAACGTCCAGGACCATGTCGCAAGATTGAGCGCGGGGAATCGACGCGAAGGATGGGATGCATGGACCTCTCGGTGCGCAGCATGACGCCGGAAGTCCTCGACGACGACAATGTCGCCTTCGCCGACTACCAGCGCTGCCTGGCCGACCTCGCCGTCGTCAACCGCATGACGCTCACCCATCGCCCGGCGCTGCGCTGGCTGGCGCGGGCGACGAAGGCGTTGCCCGCCGGTGCGGAAATCTCGGTCCTGGACGTGGGCTACGGCGACGGCGATCTGTTGCGCGCCATCGCGCGCTGGGCGGATCGCCGCGGGCTCAAGGCGCGATTGTCGGGCATCGACCTGAACCCGCGCAGCATCGCCACCGCGCTGGCGGCCACCCCGCCGGAGATGGGCATCGAGTACCGGACGGGCGACGTGTTCGCCTACACCCCCGACGAGCGGCCGGACTTCATCGTCAGCTCGCAGTTCACCCATCACCTCGACGACGAGGAGGTCGTCGAGTTCCTGATGTGGCTGCAGGCGAATTCCGCACGCGGCTGGCATATCGCGGATCTGCACCGCAATTCGCTGAACTATTACTTGTTTCCGCTGTTGGCCGACCTGATGCGCTGGCACCCGATCGTGCGCTCCGACGGCATCATTTCCATCACCCGCAGCTTCCGCCGGGCCGAATGGCAGCGCTATCTGGACAAGGCGGGCGTGCAGGCCGAGATCTCCTGGTGCCTGTTCCGGTTGTGCGTGCGCACGCTGAATTGAGGCCCCCGGGGGGCAGTCGCCGTCCGGCGGGCTTCGATCCCATTGACGCAAGTCCGGACGTCGCCGCGGGCCGCGTGGGTACTATCTGACCCATGTCAACAGCTAGAAGGCGGTTATCCCCCGAGGACCGCCGAGCTGAGCTGCTTGCTCTGGGGGCGGAGGTTTTCGGTCAGCGGCCGTACGACGAGGTCCGCATCGACGAGATCGCCGAGCGCGCCGGGGTTTCCCGCGCGTTGATGTATCACTACTTTCCGGACAAACGGGCTTTCTTCGCCGCGGTCGTGCAGGACGAGGCCGACCGGCTCTACGAGGCCACCGACGCGTTGCGGCCCGCCGGCCTGACGCTGTTCGAGGAGATCCGGACCGGTGTGCTGGCCTACATGGCCTACCAGCAACACCACCCGCAGTCGGCGTGGGCGGCGTACGTCGGCCTGGGCCGCTCGGACCCGGTCCTGCTCGGCGTCAGCGACGAGGCCAAGAACCGGCAGCTGGAACACATCATGAACCGGGTCGCCGAACTGGTGAGCACGATCCCGGCCGACAAGTTGGAACCCGAGACCGAGAAGCACCTGGAGGTGATCCTGCACGGCTGGCTGGCGCTCACCTTCGAGATCTGCCGTCGGCGGATCATCGACCCGACCACCGATGCCGAGCGGCTCGCCGACGCGTGCGCGCACTCGCTGCTGGACGCCATCGCCCGGGTGCCGGGCATTCCGGACGAACTCGCCCACCTGATGGCCACCTCCAGGCTGTGAGCGCCTGTCGGTCCCCGTTGGCACCATGGTTGGGTGAGCACTCGCGCCGGTCCGCAGCGGCCTGACCGTCCGCACGACCCGCTGGGCCGGTTCGGCGCGGTCACCCGCGAGTGGTTCGCCGGGACGTTCGCCGCGCCGACCAGCGCGCAGGCCGACGCCTGGGACGCCATCGCCGACGGCGACAACACCCTGGTGATCGCGCCGACCGGGTCCGGCAAGACGCTGGCGGCGTTCCTGTGGGCGATCGACCGTCTGGCCGCCCACCCCGAGCGGCGGGCCGGCACCCGTGTGCTCTACGTCTCCCCGCTCAAGGCCCTGGCCGTCGACGTCGAGCGCAACCTGCGCACCCCGCTGGCGGGGCTGGCGCGGATCGCCGAACGCCGCGGGGTGCCGGCTCCCGACATCAGCGTGGGGGTGCGCTCCGGCGACACCCCGCCCGCGCAGCGCCGGCAGCTGCTCAACCGTCCGCCCGACGTGCTGATCACCACGCCGGAGTCGCTGTTCTTGATGCTCACCTCGGCCGCGCGGGAGACCCTGGCCGGCGTGCAGACCGTGATCGTCGACGAGATCCACGCCATCGCCGCCGGCAAGCGCGGCGCGCACCTGGCCCTGTCGCTGGAGCGGCTGGACGCGCTGCGCGAGGGACGGCCCGCCCAGCGCATCGGGTTGTCGGCCACCGTGCGCCCGCCCGAGGAGCTGGCCCGGTTCCTGTCGGGACAGTCCCCGACCAGGATCGTGGCCCCGCCGTCGGGCAAGACCGTCGAGCTCACCGTGCAGGTGCCGGTGCCCGACATGACGAACCTGGCGCACACTCCCCCGCAATCCGGTGGTACCCCCAGCATCTGGCCCGACGTCGAGGCGCGCCTGGTCGACCTGATCGAGGCGCACGGCTCGACCATCGTGTTCGCCAACTCGCGGCGGCTGGCCGAACGGCTGACCGCGCGGCTCAACGAAATTCACGCCGAACGCCGCGGCGTCGAGCTGCCCACCGAGTCGTCCGAGCCCAATCGCGGGGTGCCCGGCGGGGCGCCGGCGCACATCATGGGAAGCGGCCAGACCTACGGCGCCGACACGTTGCTGGCCCGCGCCCACCACGGCTCGGTCAGCAAGGAGCAGCGCGCGCTGGTGGAAGAGGATCTCAAACGCGGGCTGCTCAGGGCGGTGGTGGCCACCTCCAGCCTCGAGCTGGGCATCGACATGGGCGCGGTCGACCTGGTGATCCAGGTGGAGGCGCCACCGTCGGTGGCCAGCGGCCTGCAACGCATCGGACGGGCCGGGCATCAGGTCGGCGAGGTCTCCCGCGGCGTGCTGCTCCCCAAGCACCGCACCGACCTGATCGGCTGTGCGGTCAGCGTGCAGCGCATGCTGGCCGGCGAGATCGAGACGATGCGGGTGCCCGCCAACCCCCTCGACGTCCTGGCCCAGCACACCGTGGCGGCGGCCGCCCTCGAGCCGCTGGACGCCGACCGGTGGTTCGACACCGTGCGGCGGTCCGCCCCGTTCGCGACGCTGCCGCGCCGCCTGTACGAGGCCACCCTGGACCTGTTGAGCGGCAAGTATCCGTCGACGGAGTTCGCCGAGTTGCGGCCGCGGCTGGTCTATGACCGCGACACCGGGACGCTGACCGCCCGCCCCGGCGCCCAGCGGCTGGCCGTCACCTCCGGGGGCACCATCCCCGACCGCGGCCTGTTCGCGGTCTATCTCGCTTCCGAGGCCGAGAAGCCTTCGCGGGTAGGCGAACTCGAAGAGGAGATGGTCTACGAATCGCGGCCCGGCGACGTGATCTCGCTCGGGGCCACCAGCTGGCGCATCGTGGAGATCACCCACGACCGGGTGCTGGTGGTCCCCGCTCCCGGGCAGCCGGCCCGCCTGCCGTTCTGGCGCGGCGACGGCGTGGGCCGCCCGGCCGAGCTGGGCGCCGCGCTGGGCGCGCTCACCGGCGAGCTGGCCGGCCTGCGCCGCGACGCCTTCGACGCGCGCTGCGCCGCACTGGGTTTCGACGCCTACGCGCGAGACAACCTGTGGGGGCTGCTCGACGAGCAGCGGACCGCGGCCGGGGTGGTCCCCACCGACACCACGCTGCTGGTCGAGCGCTTCCGCGACGAACTCGGCGACTGGCGGGTGATCCTGCACTCCCCGTACGGGCTGCGGGTGCACGGCCCGCTGGCGCTGGCGGTGGGCCGGCGGCTGCGGGAACGCTACGGCATCGACGAGAAACCCACCGCCTCCGACGACGGCATCGTGGTGCGGTTGCCCGACACCCTCTCGGAAACCGGGGAGACCCCGCCCGGCGCCGAGCTATTCGTCTTCGACGCCGACGAGATCGACCCGGTCGTCACCGCCGAGGTGGGCGGGTCGGCGCTGTTCGCGTCGCGGTTCCGCGAATGCGCGGCCCGGGCCCTGCTGCTGCCCCGCCGCCACCCGGGCCGCCGCTCGCCGCTGTGGCAGCAGCGCCAGCGGGCGGCCCAGCTGCTCGAGGTCGCCCGCAAGTACCCCGACTTCCCCGTGGTGCTCGAGACCGTCCGCGAATGTCTGCAGGACGTCTACGACGTCCCGGCCCTGGCCGAGCTGATGGACGGCATCGCCGCGCGCCGGGTGCGGGTGCTCGAGACCGAGACCGCGAAGCCGTCGCCGTTCGCGGCGTCGCTGCTGTTCGGTTACGTCGGGGCGTTCATGTACGAGGGGGACACCCCGCTGGCCGAACGCCGGGCCGCGGCGCTGTCGCTGGACGCGACCCTGCTCGCCGAGCTGCTGGGGCGGGTGGAGCTGCGCGAGCTGCTGGACCCGGACATCATCGCCGCGACCGGCCGGCAGTTGCAGCACCTGTCGCCGGAGCGGGCCGCCCGCGACGCCGAGGGGGTCGCGGACCTGTTGCGGCTGCTGGGCCCGCTGACCGAGGAGGAGATCAGCGCCCGGGCCGGCGGCGCCGAGGTGGGCGGCTGGCTGGAGGGCCTGCGAGCCGCCCGCCGCGCGCTGACGGTGTCGTTCGCCGGCCGCGGCTGGTGGGTGGCCGTCGAGGACATCGGCCGGCTGCGCGACGGGGTGGGGGTGGCGGTCCCGCCGGGGGTGCCGGCAGGCTTCACCGAGGCGGTGACCGACCCGCTGGGCGAGCTGCTGGGTCGCTACGCGCGCACCCACACCCCGTTCACCACCGCCGAGGCGGCCGCCCGGTTCGGGCTGGGGCTGCGGGTCGCGGCCGACGTGCTGAGCCGGCTGGCCGGCCCGGGGACGTCCGGGGGGCGCCTGGTGCGCGGCGAGTTCGTCGCCGCCGCGGAGCCCTCCCGAACACCGGGCGGCGGCGGCGAGCAGTGGTGCGACGCCGAGGTGTTGCGCATCCTGCGGCGCCGCTCACTGGCCGCACTGCGCGCCCAGGTCGAGCCGGTGAGCACCGCCGCGTACGGGCGGTTCCTGCCGGCCTGGCACCGCGTGTCGGCGAACCTGTCCGGCCCCGACGGCCTGCTGACCGTCATCGACCAACTGGCCGGCGTGCGGCTGCCGGCCTCGGCGATCGAACCGCTGGTGCTGGCCCCCCGGGTGACCGACTACGCCCCGGCGCTGCTCGACGAGCTGCTGGCGACCGGGGAGGTCACCTGGTCGGGCGCCGGGTCCATCTCGGGCAGCGACGGCTGGATCGCGCTGCATCACGGCGACTCCGCGCCCCTGACCCTGGCGCCGCCCGCCCAGATCGACCTCACCGGCGTCCACCGCGCGATCCTGGACACGCTGTCCGGGGGCGGTGCGTACTTCTTCCGCCAGCTCGCGGCCGACGGGTCGGCCGGCGAAGCCGACCCGGCCCGGCTCAAAGCCGCGCTGTGGGAACTGATCTGGGCCGGCTTGGTCACCGGCGACACCTTCGCCCCGGTGCGCGCCCTGCTGAGCGGAACGGGCGGCCGCAGGCGTTCGGCGCCGGCGCACCGGACGCATCGGCCGCCGCGGCTGAGCCGCTACAGCGTCGCGCACGCCCAGCACCGCGCCGCCGACCCGACGGTGGCGGGTCGGTGGTCGGCCCTGCCGGCCCCCGAGCCGGATTCCACGGTGCGCGCGCACTACCAGGCCGAGCTGCTGCTGGGCCGGCACGGCGTGCTGACCAGGGGCGCGGTGACGGCGGAGGGGGTGCCGGGCGGGTTCGCCACCCTGTACAAGGTGCTGAGCTCCTTCGAGGACGCCGGGCGTTGCCAGCGTGGCTATTTCGTGGAGTCGCTGGGCGGCGCGCAGTTCGCCGTCGCGTCCACCGTGGACCGGCTGCGCGGCTACACCGACGGCGTCGACGCGCAGCGGCCGGACTACCGGGCCGTCGTGCTGGCCGCGGCCGACCCGGCCAACCCCTACGGCGCCGCACTGCCCTGGCCTGCCGCCACCG
Organism: Mycobacterium cajalii; assembly: GCF_045809005.2. Classification (NCBI taxonomy): domain Bacteria; kingdom Bacillati; phylum Actinomycetota; class Actinomycetes; order Mycobacteriales; family Mycobacteriaceae; genus Mycobacterium; species Mycobacterium cajalii. Next base: position 1,258,372 of record NZ_CM141436.1, on the reverse strand, counting down.
CGCAGGGCCAGGGGGCGCGGCCCGGCCGCAAGGCCGGGGCGCTGGTGGTGCTGGTGGACGGCGAGTGCGCCTGGTTCCTCGAACGCGGCGGACGCTCGTTGCTGACCTTCACCGACGACCCCGCCGCCCACCACGCTGCCGCCGCGGCGCTGGCCGGCCTGGTGTCCGGGCGGCGGGTCGCGGGGATCCTGGTGGAACGCATCGACGGGGTGGCGGCGCTGCAGCCACCGCCCGGCGCGGGACGGGCGGACGCGCTGGCGGGGTTGCTGGACGCCGGGTTCGTGCGCACCCCGCGCGGACTGCGGCTGCGGTGAACGTGCCGGGGAACCATGCCCGAGGGTGACACCGTCTGGCACACCGCGGCGATCCTGCGGGAGCACCTGGCCGGGCGCACGCTGACGCGCTGCGACGTCCGGGTGCCGCAGTTCGCGACCGTCGACCTGACCGGACACGCGGTGGACGAGGTGCTCAGCCGCGGCAAGCACCTGTTCATCCGGGTGGGGCCGGCCAGCATTCACTCGCACCTGAAGATGGACGGCAGCTGGCGGGTCGGTGACCGTCCGGTGCGCGTGGACCACCGCGCGCGGATCGTTTTGGAAGCCGGCCCCGTGCGGGCCGTGGGCGTCGACCTCGGGGTGCTCGAGATCCTGGACCGCGACCGCGACGCCGCCGCGGTCGCCCACCTGGGGCCCGACCTGCTGGGCCCGGACTGGGACGCCGCGCGCGCCGCCGCCAACCTCACCGCGCGGCCGGGCCGGCCGCTCGCCGAGGCGCTGCTGGACCAGCGGGTGCTGGCGGGGGTCGGCAACGTGTACTGCAACGAATTGTGCTTCGTCACCGGCCATCTGCCCACCGCGCCGGTGAGCGCGGTCACCGACGCGCACCGGCTGGTGGCGCGGGCCCGGGACATGCTGTGGATCAACCGCTTCCGCTGGAACCGCTGCACCACCGGCGACACCCGGGCGGGCCGGCAGCTGTGGGTGTACGGGCGGGCGGGACGGCCCTGCCGCCGCTGCGGCACGCGCGTCGAATACAGCGGCACCGGGGAGCGGGTGACCTACCGGTGTCCGGTTTGCCAGCGCTGAACAGGGGACTTCGATCAAGTGCGCCGGGACTTTCGCGGGCGCGGGCGCGGCATGCAATGATCGCAGTGCCAAAGGTTTGGCTTGCCTTCTTGCACCGCCGACCGGGAGGACCCACCGATGACGAACAGCCGGACGCGCACGCCGCAGCGCGTGCGTCCACTGTCTGTCGGCCTTGCCCTGACGGTCGCGCTGCTCGGCCTGGCCGGGGTCGCGGCCCCGGCCGTGCATGCCGACGCGATCGACAACGCCTTCCTGTCCGCGGTGAAAGCCAAGGGCATCAACTTCCCGTCGCCGCAGGCTGCGATCATCGCCGGGCACGAGGTCTGCGACGAACTCGACCACGGCAGCCAGAAGTCCAACGTCGCCTCGGAAGTGATGAACAACAGCCACCTGGACGGTTACCACGCGGGCTTTTTCGTCGGCGCGAGCATCGCCGCGTTCTGCCCGAGGAACCACTCGGCGCCGTGACGCCCGGCCGGGTCAGGAGATGGCGTTGACCGCGGTCGACAACCGCGACATGAACGCCTGCGGAACGGGAATGTAGCCTTGGTCGGCCAGGCCGTCCTGGCCGGCGCCGATCGCGCTCTGCAGGAAGGCCTTGACAGCCGCGCCGACCTGCCCGTCCGGGTACTTCGAGCACACGATCTCATAGGTCGCCAGCACGATCGGGTACGAGCCGGGCTGGTTGGGCCGGTAGAACGAGATCGTGTCCAGGGCAAGGTCGTTGCCCTCCTTGATGAACCAGGCGGCGGAGATGGTCTTGCCCACCGCCTCGGCGCTGATCCCCACCGGGTCCGGGCCGGCCGAGGTGACGATCTTGGCCATGTCCAGCTGCTGGGCCCGGACGTAGGACCATTCGACGTAGCTGATCGAGCCCCCGGTCCTCTTGACGGCCGCGGCGGCCCCGTCGTTGCCCTTGGCGCCCTCGCCGACTCCCCCGTTGAACGTCTTGCCGGCGCCCTTGTCCCACGCGCCGCCGGAGGCGGTGTCCAGATACTTCTGGAAGTTGTCGGTGGTGCCGGACTGGTCGCTGCGGAACACCACGCTGATCGGCTCGGCGGGCATGGTGGTCCCCGGGTTCAGCGCCTGGATCGCGCCGTCGTCCCACGTCTTGATGTCGCCGTTGAAGATCTGCGCGGCGGTCGGGCCGTCGAGGTTCAGCGACGTCACACCGTCGATGTGGAAGACGATCGCGATGGGTCCGAACACCACCGGCAGGTTCCACGCCGGCGAACCGCAGCGCCGCTGCGCCCCGGCGTACTCGTCCATGCTCAGCGGCGAGTCGGAGCCGGCGAAATCGGTTTGGTTGCCGACGAATTCGCTGAGCCCGGCGCCGGACCCGTTGGGCGTGTAGTCCAGGGACCGCCCCGGGCAGGCCTGTTCGAAGGCCTTGACGAAACGGGTCATCGCGTTGGCCTGCGCCGTGGAACCGCTGGCCCGCAGCGTCTGCTTGCCGCCGCAGGTGACCGGCGACGCGCCCGTCGCCGCGTGCTGCCCGTTGCCGTCGCCGCCGCAACCCGACAGCATCGCCCCGAGGGCCAGGATACTCAGCGCGGCGCCAAACCGATTGAGTTGCAACCCGATTCCTTTGGACGGTGGCCAGCCAGCAGCGCTGCGGCTCCCGCAGGCTTGAGGCATCGTAACAAGATCGCACCAACGCGGCTCGGCGGACAGCCGTCGGCTTCGCCGGCAGCGCGGCGGGCTAATCGCGGGCGTGCGCGAGGAAGAACCGGGCGATGGCCTCCGAGCCGTCCAGGGCGCGGGTGGTGCGGCCGATGACCGCCCTGGGCAGGTACTGCCTGCCGCCCGGCCAGGTGTGGCCGCCGTTGTCGATCCGGTAGAACACCACCTCGGTGGCCGCCGCGCACACCGTGTAGGCGAAGCGGTGCACGGCGGTGCCGTCCCCGACGCCGGGCGACGCCTCCGCCGACGGGTCGCCGTGGCAGTCGTCGACCGAGCGCCACTTGTCCACCATGCTCGCGACGGAGACGGCGTGGCTGATCCCGCCGCGACCACGCACGTTGCCCCCGCCGAACGGCACCAGCGGGTCGGCGGTGCCGTGGGCTTCCCACACCGAGACCGCCCGCGACGGGTTGCACGGCACGCCCACGCCCAGGGTCCCCGCCACCGGCGCGATCGCGGCGAAGACGTCGGCGCGGTCACAGGCCAGCCTGTTGGACATGAAGCCCCCGTTGGACATGCCGGTGGCGAAGACGTGTCCCGGGTCGATGTTGTAGTCGTCCTGCAGCTTGCCGACCAGGGCGACGAGGAACCCCACGTCGTCCACGTGGTGGCGGTCCGCCGGCGAGGCCCCGCGGCCGTCGGCCCAGCTCTTGTCGTACCCGTCGGGGTAGACCACCAGCAAATGGTGCGCGTCGGCGACGCCGTCGAAGTCGGTCAACCCCCGCTGCCCGGTTCCGTTGCCGCCGCCGCCGTGCAGGCTGAGCACCAGGCCGACCGGGTCGCCGGGCGGCACGTGCAGCGTGTAAGTCCGGTCGAGGCCGCCGGAGAACAGCGTGCCGGGCACGTCGCGGGCGCCGGCCGCCGAGAGATGCCGCGCGCCGCAGCCGGCCAGGGCCGCCACCGCCAGGGCCACCACACCGGCCAACGACAACCATCGCGCGAACGGCATGCCGATAAGGTACCGACCCGGGTCGGCGCGGGTGACGGATTGCGCGGCGCGTGGCGCGAACCGCTGCGCCGCCGGGGCGCTCCGGCTAACCTGTTTGAGCTTGCTGCACCCGCCGTTCATCGACTTGGTCCACCGAGAGATCCTGGAGTCATCACGCCCATCCGGAGACTCGCCACCTGGACCGCGTCGGTCGCGCTGCTCGGCGCGCTGACCGCCGTGGATCCGACCGTGGCCCCGACCGCGCGCGCCGACGCCAACGACGACGCGTTCCTGGACGCGCTGCAGGCCAAGAACATTCACTACCCGAGCCCCGAGGCCGCGCTCAGCGGCGCGCACGAGGTGTGCAACGAACTGCAACGCGGCGCCTCGCCGAGCCAGGTCGCGTCCGCGGTGATGGACAACAGCCCGCTCGACGGCTACCACGCGGGATACTTCGTCGGCGCCAGCATGCGGGCCTACTGCCCGCAGTACATCTCGTAGTTACCCCCGTTACGCAATGTTGACGTGCAACCCGACACCGCCGGCTCCTAAAATTCAGACAGCGTCGGTTTTGGGGAGTTGTGGGTGGTTACGAAACTAGTGATGTGTCTCGCCCTCGCAGGCGCGGCCGCGGCGGGTCTGGCGGCACCGGCCGGCGCCGACCCGGGCCCCAACCCGTTCACGGTCCTCAGCTGCCCCGACTGCCCGCAGCCCGTCAAGAAGGGCGGCCCCTACGTCCGGGACCAGGTGAAGCAGGGCCTGCGGGCCGCCCTGGCGGATTCCCCGGACGACGGCGAAAACGCCCGCTAGTCAGCCCGCCGCGCCCCGCCCCACGGCCTGCACCGACGCGTGCCCGTGCAGCGCCCGCTCGGCCTCCGGCGGCACGGGCTGCAGGTCGAAGATCACCTCGTGCACCGTCCCGGTGAACGCGTAGGGCGCCCAGTCCTCGTAGTCGCGGTCGACGACCAGGCCGTTGTCGCGGCCGACGTCCATCCCGGCGTACGAGGTGAACGCGATCGGCACGGTCGCGGCCAGCCGTCCCTCGCCGACGCGCCGCCCGCCGGCCCACAGGCTCACCCGGCCGCCGGAGCCCGGCACGGGCTGGTCGGTTTCGAACAGCATGGTGACCGTGACGTCGCCGGTGGGCACCGGCTCGGCCGATGCCTGCTTGTAGGTGTCCACGCCGAGGTAGGAGTAGGTGTGGTGCAACCGTCCGCCGTCGTCGACCCACAGCGCGAAGCCGCCGATGAAGTCGCCGTTGGCGACGATGACGCCCTGCGCCCCGCCCTCGGGGACTGTCAGCCGCGCCTCGATCGCGTACGAGCGGCCAAAGATGCGCGGGACCATGCCGCGCTGGATGTTCTGCACGTCGCCCTTGAAGACGAACCGGGTGGTGGTGGGCAGTGGCGGCAGGCTGCCGAACATCACGGCCAGCCCGCCCAGCAGCGGCAGGACCCGGTTGCGTTCGGCCTCCTGCCACCACAGCTTCGTCAGCTCGGCGACCTTGTCGGGATGCTCGGCGGCCACGTCGACGGCCTGGGAGAAGTCGTCGGGCAGGTAGTACAGCTCCCAGACGTCCTCGTCGGGGTCGTAGGTGCCGGGCGCGAACCGCGCCAGTGTCTGCGGCGACAGGTCCCAGGGCGCCTTGTCCAGCCGGGCGCAGGCCCACCACCCGTCCTGGTAGATGGCGCGGCTGCCGAAGTTCTCGAAGTACTGCACCGTGTGACGCTCCTCGGCCGCGGCGTCGTCGAAGGTGTGCACGAAGCTGGTTCCGTCCATCGGCTCCTGCTCGATCCCGTCGACGTGCGTGGGCTCCGGTAAACCGATGGCCTCCAGCACCGTCGGCGCGATGTCGATGCAGTGGGCGAACTGCGACCGCACCGCGGGGTCGGGCCGGATCCGGCTCGGCCAGGCGACCACCATCGGGTCGCGGGTGCCGCCGAGGTGGCTGGCCATCTGCTTGCCCCACTGGAACGGGGTGTTGCTCGCGTGCGCCCACGCCGCCGCGAAGTGCGGCGCGGTGAACTCGTCGCCCAGCGCCTCGATGCCCCCGTACTCCTCGATCAGCCCGAGTTGGCGGTCGGCGTCCAGCAGCAGGCCGTTGAGGAAGGTCATCTCGTTGAACGAGCCGGTGATCGTGCCCTCCATGCTGGCGCCGTTGTCGCCCCAGATGTAGAACACCAGCGTGTCGTCGGATTCGCCGAGGTCCTCGATGGCGTCGAGCAGCCGGCCGACGTTGAAGTCGGCGTTCTCGGAGAACCCGGCGAAGACCTCCATCTGCCGGGCGTACAGCTTCTTCTCGGTGTCCGACAGGCCGTCCCAGGCCGGAAACAGGTCGGGCCGCTCGGTGAGCTCGGTGCCGGGCGGGATGATGCCGAGTTCCTTCTGCCGCTCGAACGTCTTGCGCCGGTAGACGTCCCAGCCCTCGTCGAACTGGCCGCGGTAGCGGTCGGCCCACTCGGCGAACACGTGGTGCGGGGCGTGGGTGGCGCCGGTCGCGTAGTACATCAGCCACGGCTTCTCGGCGTCCTGGGCCCGCACGGCGTGCAGCCACTCGACGGCCTTGTCGGTGAGGTCGTCGGGGAAGTAATAGGGCTTGCCGTCCTTGCCCTCCGGGACGCCGATGACGGAGTTGTCCCGGGTGATGATCGGGTCGTACTGGCCGGCGGCACCGGACAGGAACCCCCAGAAGTGGTCGAAGCCCCAGCCCACCGGCCAGTTGTCGAACGGCCCGGCCGCCCCCTGGCCGTTGTCGGACGTCAGATGCCATTTACCGAAACCGCCGGTGACATAACCGTTGTCGCGCAGGATGCGCGGCAGCGACGCACAACCTTGCGGCCGGACCGTCGAATAGCCGGGGAAGGGGCCGGGGAACTCGCAGACCGACCCGAAGCCCACCCGGTGGTGGTTGCGCCCGGTCAGCAGCGCCGCGCGGGTCGGCGAGCACACCGCGGTGACGTGGAAGCGGTTGTAGGACAAGCCGTTCTGCGCGACGCGACTCAGCGTCGGCGTCCGGATGCCGCCGCCGAACGTGTCGGGGCCGCCGAACCCGGCGTCGTCGATCAGCACGATGAGCACGTTCGGGGCGCCCTCGGGCGCCCCGGGCCCGGGAACGACCGTCCAGTCGCCCACCGACTCGGCCATGGTGCGCCCGATGGTGCCGCCGAAACTCGGCCGGGGCAACGGCAGCCGGGTGCGGTCGGGGTTGAACTTGCCCATCGCCTCCTCCAGCGCCGACCCCAGCGCCCGCAGCGTCGAACGGCTCAGCTCGGCAACCGATTTCATCGGGGAGCCGGCCAGCGCCTGCTCGGTGGCCAGCCGGCCGTCCGCCGGCACGACGGCGACGACGACGCCGCTGCCCGCGGCCATCGCCGCCCCGATCTTGTCGGCCAGCCCGCTCTTGGCGCGATGCTCGGCGAAGGTGCCGGCCAGCGCGCCGGCGGCGGCGCCGACGGCGGCCGTGGCGAGCAGCGCGGGCGAGAACAGCCCGACCGCCAGGCCCGCACCGGCGCCCCAGGCGGCCCCGCGCCGGCCCAGCCGGTTGCCGGTGTCGACCAGGACGGGTTCCCCGCGCTCGTCCTTGCCCACCAGCACCGCGCCCCGCAGCTCGAGGTGAGCGCGCCCGGTCCGTTCGGTGAGGGCCCCGAAGTCGCGGCGGGCCGTGTCGAGGTCCTGATAGCCGGCGACGATGACCAGCGCGTGTTCTTCGCTCATGGCAGGCGACCGTAGCGCTACCGGGCGCCGAGTTGCACGGCTTTGACGATGAGCAGCACGGCGCCGACCACCAGGTAACCGCGCAGCGCGATCATGCCCAGGCGGGTTCCGGGTGACCAGGTGACCGGCTCCAGCAGGGTCAGCGGCGGCATGCGCCAGGTGTTGCGGTCGACGCCGCGGGCGGGCAGGTGCGCAGCCGGCCGGGCGGGCTGGCGGCGGGCCATCCAGCGCAGCACCGGGACCGCGGCGGCGGCCAGCGCCACCAGGGCCAGCGACAGGTAGCCGGCGACGGCGACCACGTCGATGTCGGGGAACAGCGTGGTGGCCATCAGGATCCCCGACAGCAGCAGCAGGATGCCGACGATCAGCCCGGCGACCCAGTTCAGCCAGGGCCGGTTCACCCAGGGCCCCAGCACCTCCCGGTCGTTGCACAGCAGCAGCAGGAACACGCTGGCGCTGGGCAGCAGCAGGCCGGCGAGCGCCTGCACGGCGGTGGTGATCAGCCCGAGCGGGGCGCCGGGGATCAGCACGATCGCGGCGGCCAGCGCCACCATCGCCGTGTAGGACAGGTAGAACTGTTTGGCGTCGGAGAACCCGCGGTGCAGCGAATGCTTGAGGCCGAACACGTCGCCGAAGGCGTAGCTGGTGGACAGGGTGACCGCGGCCGCGCCCAGGATCGAGGCGTCGATCAGCACGATCGCGAAGATCGAACCGAGCACCTCGCTGTGCCGGCCGAGCAGGTGCGCGACGGCGCCGGCGTCGGAGAAGCCGCCCACGGTTCCGGTGGAGCGCCCCGCCCAGTCGCCGGTCATCAGCAGCGCCGCGGCGCCGACCACCACGACGAAGGCCCCCAGCACGGTGTCGGCGCGTTCGTAGCCGATGAACCGGGGCGTGATCCGCTTGTCGACGACGTTGGACTGCTGGAAGAACAGCTGCCACGGCGCCACGGTGGTGCCCACGATGGCGATGACCAGCAGCACCGCATCCGAGCTCACCCCACCCGAAATGCTCGGCATCACAAAGGACTTCGCCGCGTGCATCCACTGGGGATGCGACATCAGCAGCATCGGGATCTGCACCAGGCTCACCGCGATGAACACGAACATGGCCCGCTCCCAGCGGCGGAAGCTGCCGCTGGCCATGATCGCGACCAGCGCCACCGCCGAGACCGGCACCACGAGGTACTTCGAGACGCCGATGAACTCGGCGGCCAGCGTGATGCCGATGAACTCGGTGACGATCGTCAGGAAGTTCAGCAGGAACAGGTCCCCGACGGAGAACCAGCCCCAGCCGCGGCCGAAGCGTTCGTTGATCAGCCGCGCGTGCCCCACGCCGGTGACGGCGCCGAGCCGCACCACCATCTCCTGGTTGACGATCAGCACCGGGATCAGCAGCAGCAGCACCCACAGCAGGGAGTAGCCGTAGTTCTGGCCGGCCTGGGCGTAGGTGGCCACCCCGCCGGCGTCGTTGTCGCCGACCATCACGATGATTCCGGGGCCGACGATGGCCAGCAGGGTCAGCAGCCGCGTCTTCAGCGTAGCGGCATGCTCGGTCTCGCCCACGGCGATGCGCCCGAACGCGCCCTCGATGTCGCCCAGGTGCGCGCTGTCGAGCACGGCGCTGGGGATGGTGGCGTCGTCGGGCGACCTCACCCGTCCTGCCCTCCCGTCACCGGCGCGGGGCGGGGCGCGGGCTCGCGCCGGCGCCAATCCTCGGGGATGGTGGCCTCCAGCACGTCGTCGACAGTGACCACCCCGAGCACGTGGTCCTGCTCGTCGACCACGGGGATGGAGTACAGGTTGAAGTCGGCCATCAACAGCGCGATGTCGGTCAGGTCGGCGGTCGCGGTGACCCGCACCGGGTCGGAATCCATCAGCGCCCCGACGCTGTCATCGGGTTCGGCCTGCAGCAGCGCGATCACCGACACCACCCCCGAGAGGCGTTTGTCCTCGTCGAGCACGTGGATCTTGACCAGCGCCTCGGGCTGCAGGGTGCGGGCGTCGGCGACCAGCGCGAGTGCGGTGCCCGCGGTCGCGCCGGCGGCACAGGACACGAAGTCGACGTTCATCAGCCCGCCGGCGCTTTCGGGGTTGAACCCCATGAGGGTGACCACCTTGGTGCGCTGCGGCGCGGGCATCAGGTCCAGCACCCGGCGGCGCCGCGCCTGGCGCAGGTCGGCAATCGCGTCGGCCGCGTCGTCGGCGCGCATCCGGCCCAGCAGCGCGGCGACTTCCTCGTCGGGCATGTCGTTGAGCAGCCGGCTGGCCTTGTCGGGGTCGAGTTCCTCGAACACGTCAGCTTCCAGCTCCGGGTCGCTGCGGACCCGGTCCAGGATCTCCCCGCCCTCCGCCTTGTCCGCATCCTCGAGGAGGTCGGCGATCTCGGCCGGTTTCAAGCCGCCGACCCTGCCCCAGTGCCGGCGCACCGGATTGGAACGGGCGTGGCCGATCAGCGGTTCGAACGCCTTCCAGTCGCGCGACGCGTGCCCACCCGAGCTCTTGATGAGCCCGAAAAGCCTTGCCGGGCGGCGGGTGTCCAGCCGCGCGAGCACCCATCCGGCGCCCGCGTCCTCGAGTTCGACGTCGTAGGCGTGCACCAGGTCGACGGCCGCCACATCGATGAGCCGGTGCCCGAGCACGTCCGCGCGCAGCAGCACCTCACCGTCGCGGCGCTCGAAGCCGCGCAGGTCGACCTTGTTCTTGGTCAACACGATCCGGTCGGGGCCGTACTCCCCGATCACCCGGCTCCCGATGAAGACCCGCCGCCCACCGACCCCGGCCACGATCCCGGTCACCGGCGGATACTCGTCGGCGCCGCGCAGCCGCACGATCACGTCCTCGACCCGGCCCACGGTCTCGCCCGAGCGGGCCAGCACCGGCGAGCGCAGCAGCTCCGACAGGTGCAGCGCCGGCCGCTCGCCACCCCCCGCGGCCACCGCATGTGATGGATCCACTCGCGCCCTCCTCTGCGATAGCGCACGAGCACCGGCTCGGCCGCAAGATCGTACGCCGGGGGCGCGACCGGTGACCACACCCAACAGGTGAACACGGGGTGCAGGTCATCGGGTCGCGGTGCCGCGCGGCGTCCCGTCCACGTAGTGGAACCGGGCGGCGCGCCGCCGGATCCGATGGGCACGCCCGCGGGTGCGGCGCGGCGCTCCGACGAGGCGCACCGGCTCGGCGTAGAACATGATCTTGGCCAGCTCCACCAAAACCAGGTAGACGACGACGAATCCGCCGAGCACGGCAAAAAACTGCCACGGCAGCGGCGTGAAGCCCAGGGTGTGAGCGAGCGGTGAAATGGTGAGCACTACGCCGATGGCGACCACCGTGAGACTGGTGATTGCCAGCAACGGGCTCGATCGGCTGCGGAAGAACGGCACCTTGCGTGTGCGGATGGCGAAAATGATCAGCGTCTGGGTCGCAAGCGATTCCACGAACCAGCCGGTGCGGAACTCGATGGCACTCGCGTGCAGCGCGCCCAGCATCAACCCGAAGGTCAAGAAGTCGAACAGCGAACTGATCGGGCCGAAAACCAGCATGAACCGGCGGATGAAAGCGACGTTCCAGTGCGACGGCGCCTGCAGCTGTTCCTCGTCGACCCGGTCGGTGGGAATCGCCAGCTGCGAGCTGTCGTAGAGCAGATTGTTCAGCAGGATCTGGCTGGGTAGCATCGGCAGGAACGGCAGCAGTGCCGAGGCGGCGGCCGCGCTGAACATGTTGCCGAAGTTGCTCGACGTGCCCATCAGCACGTACTTGATGGTGTTGGCGAAAATTCGCCGACCCTCGGCCACCCCGGTGGCCAGCACGTCCAGGTCTTTTTCCAGCAGCACGACATCGGCCGCGTCCTTGGCGACGTCGGTGGCGCTGTCGACCGAGATGCCCACGTCGGCGGCGTGCAGGGCCAGCGCGTCGTTGACGCCGTCGCCCAGGAAGCCGACCGATCGCCCGGTGCGGCGCAGCGAGACGATCAGCCGCTCCTTCTGCTCCGGGGAGATGCGGGCGAAGATGGTGTGCTGCTGGGCGGCGGCGGCGAAGTCGTCGTCGCCGAGGGGCTCGAGCTGCGTGCCGGTGATCGTGCCCTTGGACGCCAAACCCATCTCGGCGCAGACTTTTTCGGCGACCCGCGGGTTGTCGCCGGTGGCGATCTTGAGCTCGATGCCGAGGCCGGCCAGCCGCGACAGGGACCGGCGTGCGGCGGGTTTGGGTTCGTCGGCGAACACCAGAAAGCCGGCCAGCATCAGATCGCATTCGTCCTCGGGGCTGATAGCGGTCAGGCCGGCGGCGGGTTTGACGGCGACGGCCACCACCCGGCGTCCGGCGGCGAACAGGGCCGCAAGGGTGTCTTGTGCGGCCGTCGCCGTCGGCTGGCATTGGGTCAGCACCTGTTCGGGCGCGCCCTTGACCAGCAACACGCGTTCGCCGTCGTCATCAACCAAGACCGACGTCGCCCGGCGCTCGTGGTCGAACGGCAGCATCGCGACCCGGCGCACGGCACCCACGAGCTGCTGCGCTTGCGGGGACTCCCAGAGCGCGGCGTCGAGCGCATTGCCGCTCGCCCCACCGGTTTCCGGGTCCACGTCGGTAGCCATGAGCCCCAGGCGCCGGACCGAGTCGCTGTGCGCACCGGCGGGGTCGACCGTGTCGATCAGGCTGATCCGGCCGTCGGTCAGGGTGCCGGTCTTGTCGGTGATCAGGATGTCGATGTCGCCGAGGTCCTCGATGCACACCGGGCGCTTGACGAGCACCTTGGCCCGGGCCAGCTGCCGCGCACCGGTGGCCAGGCTGGTGCTGAGCACGGCGGGCAGCAGCTGCGGCGTGATACCCACCGCGATCGCCAGCGAGAACAGCACGGAGTTGATGACCTGCTTGTGCAGGAGCAGGTTGCCGGCCAGGATGACGACCATCAGCGCCATCGCGACCTGCAGCAGCAGGTAGGAGAACCGGCGCAGCCCCACTTGAAAGTCGGTTTCGGGTTGCCGGGCATCCAGACCGGCTGCTATCCGCCCGAATTCGGCACTTCTGCCGGTCGCGTACACCACCCCGGTGGCCTCGCCGGCACTGACGATGGTGCCCATGAAGGCCAGGTCGGACGACTCGGCGAGTTCGGTTCCGGCGGGCACCTGCTGCGGCGATTTCTCCGACCCGGTCGATTCCCCGGTCAGGATGCTTTCGTTGCATTCCAGACCGCTGACCTCGATCAGCCGGACATCGGCCGGCACGGCTTCGCCCAGCGACAGCCGAATCACATCGCCGGGCACCAACGCGGTGACCGCGAGCGGGACGTATTCGCCGTCGCGGCGCACGAGAACGTTGTGATGCACCCCCGCATGCAACTCGGCGGCGGCCCGCTCGGCGCGATATTCGTTGATGAAGCCCAAGCCGATGCTGGCCGCCAGGATGATCCCGATGATGACCGCCTGCATGCTGTCGCCCAGGAAGTAGGAGACGACCGCGGTGCCCCCCAGCAGGATGAGCACCGCGTTGCGCAGTTGCCGGCCCAGTACCGCCAGCGCGTTGACGTGGTGGGTGCGCACCGCGTTGGGGCCGTAGCGCTGAAGCCGCGCGGCCGCCTGTGCGGCGGACAGGCCGGCGGCCGAGCTGTCCAGGCGGCGCAGCACGTCGGCGACCGGGGCCGCGGCGACCGCGCCGGTGCTCAGCTCAGAGCCGGTCACGGCGCCGGAACAACGCGTAGAGCGCGACCATCACGGACCACCATCACGCCGCTGCTGGCCAGGAACCCCGCGGGGGTGCCGAAGCCCGGGTAGGGCACGTTCTGGCCGTAGAAGCCGGTGATCGCGGTCGGCGCAGCGACTCCGTCCACTCCGACACGCGCAGCACGTGGTCGTAGAGGTCGGCGTAGAGCGGGTCCAGCTCGCGGCCGGCCCCGTCCTGAAGACGGTGATGCTGAATGGAATTGACGACCTCCCGCATCGGCAGCGGACGCCGGCTCCGCGACCACGTCGACGGCGTAGGCGGTGAGAAAGGTGTGCGTGGCGTAGGCGGTGGCCTTCACGCGTTCGGAGGCCGCCACCGCGTCCTGAACGGCCCAGGTGTTCAGGCCCAGTTCGGCGGCCAGCTCGCACAGCGTGCCGTGGTCGGGATCGCAGAGGTCGACCCATACCAGGGCGTCGGGCTCGCCGGGGTAGTCGGCGAGCCTGGCGACCTCGAAATCGTCCTGCGGCTCGCCGGAACGCCACAGGCGGCCCTGGACGTTCGGAGCTACCTGCACGGGCCCCATCTTGTCAGTAGGTGGAGATCTCGTCCTCGTCCGGCAGGGCGCCGGTGCCCGCGAAGATGACGCGGCGGCCGATCTCCACGGCGTGGTCGGCGAAGCGCTCGTAGAAACGGCCGAGCAACGCCGATTCCACACCGACGGAGACGCTTTCCTTCCACTCCCGGCCCATCAGCACACTCAGCAGCTCCCGGTAGAGCGCGTCCATCGCGTCGTCGTGTTCGTGCAGCTTCGCGGCCTGCTGCGGATCGCGGGTGACCAGCACCTGTTTGGCGTTGTCGCTCAAATCGATTGCCATCGTGGCCATTTCGGCGAACGTCCCGCGTAGTTCCTCGGGGACCGCATGCCGGGGGTACTCCCGGCGGGCGATCTTGGCGACGTGCACGGCCAGCGCACCCATCCGCTCGATGTCCCCGACGATGTCGATGGCGGCGAAGACCGCCCGCAGCTCACCGGCCACCGGTTGCTGCAGCGCCACCAGGGCGAACGCCTCCTTCTCGACCTGTTCGCGCATCGCGACGAGGACTTCGTGGTCGGCGATCACCCGTTCGGCGGCCGCCGCGTCGGCCTCCAGCAGCGCTTGCGTGGCGCGTTTCATCGCCGCCCCGGCCAGGCCGCACATCTCCCCGAGTTGCCTGGCCAGCTCGGCCAGCTTGGTGTGGTAGCTGGTTCGCATCGCTGTAACCTCCGGGCAACGTTGTCGCGGGGCACCGCGACACGAACTCAACGCCATCGCAGCGCTTTCGGCTAGGGACGAAAGCCACCCGCAAGTGGGCCCGAACGGCCCCTGCACACGACGTCACCGCCGGTTAGGCTTCGGGCGTCACCGGTCGACGGCACGGTGAGCAACAGTAAGCAGGGGCCACCTACATGTCCATCGCCCCACGCGGCCTGCCGGGCGCCGGGCTACTCGCGGCGCCGCTGCGGGCCGCCGCGGAAGGCACCCGGCTCGCGGTCACGGTGAGCGCCGTCGCCGCGGGCACCGTGGCCGGGACGGCCCTGCTGGGCGGGGGCATGGCGGTCAGCGTGGGCAGGTCGCTGGCCCGGGCCGCCCCGGACGTTCCCGCGTTGACCCGGGCCGCCGCGGGCATGGCGGTCGAGGCGGCGGGCGGCCCGCCGGTGCGGCGCACCAGCAGCAACGGTGCGCGCCGCTGGATCGAGGTGCGCGGCCTGGACGGCGAGCGGGCCGCGGCGATCGCCGCCGACGTGCTCGCCGCCGTGCGCGCCGCACCCGGTGTGCGCGAGGCCTTCCTGAATCACCACCTGGCGCGGCTGGTGGTCACCCTGGACACCGGAACCGCCGGCGGGCCGTCGCTGGCGGAGCTGTGCCGGATCGTCGCCGGCGCCGAACGGCGGGGCGGGGCCCGGCCCGCCCGGCAGCCTTCGGCCAGCCTGCCGGGCGACGACGCGCTGCTGATGGGCCGGATGGTGGCGGCCGCGGCCGCCACCGCGAGCCTCGGTCTTTCCCTGACCGGCAGCCTGCTGCGGCTGCCCAGGCTGCCCGACGTGGTGGCGGTGCCCCCGACGCTGGCCGACCATCTGCCCCGGCTGCGCCGGGAGCTGGACCGGCGCATCGGGACGGAGGGCACCGACGTCCTGTTCGGTGTCGTCAACGCCACGACGGCCGCGCTGACCCTGTCGCCGACGGCGGCCGCGGCGGAGGCCGCCACCCGCACCATGCTGGCGGCCGAGGCGTTCAACGGCCGGCTGACGTGGGCCCGCCACGAGCCCGGGCTGGGCGCTCAGCCGGTACCCGACGGCGCGGCCTTCGCGCCGCAGAACACCGCGCACCCGCCCGACGGGCCCGCCGAACGCTACGCCGACCGCGCCGGGCTCGGTGGCGTCGGCGCCGGCCTCGCGGTCGGTCTGCTGACCCGCAACCCCGACCTGGCCGGGGCGGCCGCGCTGGCCGCCGTCCCCAAGCCGTTGCGCACCGTCCGGGAGGCGTTCGGCGCCACGATGCACCGCGGCCTGACCGCCCGGCACGACGCGCTGGTGCTGCGTCCCGGCGCGCTGCGCGTGCTCGACCGGATCGACGCGATCATGATCGACCCGCGGGCGCTCTACACCGACGAGCTGACGGTGAGCCGCGTTCTGGGCGTGCAGAACTCGGAACGCGCGCAGGCGTGGGAAGCCGTCCGGGCCGCCCTCGAGAGCGACGGGCTGCAGCCCGGCTGGCACCGGCTGGCCGACATCCCCGGGGCCGGCGAGTCCGGCGAGGCGCTGATCAGCCCGGTCCGCGATCCCTTCGCCGCCGCGGTGCTGACCGAGGCGCGCCGGGCCCACCCGCGGGTGTTCTCCCTCGAGGATGACGGGTTGCGTTCTCTGACACAGGGATTCGACCGACTGTATCCCTCGGGCGAGTCGGTCGACGTCGCGGTGGCCGCGGCCGTCGCGGAACTGAAGGCCGGCGACGCCACGGTGGCGTTGCTGACCACTTCGGAGATGCGCGCGGCGCACCGGTCCGACGTCACGATCGGCGTGTTGCGGCAGCGCCGGCCCCCGCCCTGGGGGGCGGACCTGTTCGTCGCGGACCTGACCGGCGCCTGGCGGCTGCTGCACGCGCTGCCGTCGGCGCGAGCCGCCACCGACGGCGCCGTGCGGCTGTCGGCCGCGGCGTCGACGCTGGGCGCGCTGATGCTGATTCCCGGTGTGCCGGGGCGCAGTTCGGCGTCGGTCAACGTCGGCATGGCCGCCAGCCTGTGGTTCGGGTACCGGGCCGCCGCCAAGCTCTTCCGGGACCCGGTGCCCGAGCCGGAGGCCGGCCACGACTGGCACGCGCTGCCCGTCGCGGAGGTGCAGCGGCTGCTGCCCCGCCCGCCCGGGGAGCAACCCGGGGCGGGCGCCGCCGAGTGGCCGGGGCTGGCGCGGATTCCGGCGTTGCGCGCGGTGCAGGGCGGGGCCGCGCGGACCTGGGGCCTGGCCCGGGATTTCGCCGCCGAGATGCGCGGCGACCTGGCGGACCCGATCACCCCGCTGCTGGCCACGGGTGCGCTGGCCAGCGCGCTGCTGGGCTCGCCGCTGGACGCGGTGCTGGTCGGCAGCGTCCTGCTGGTCAACGCCGCCCTGTCGGCCGAGCAGCAACTGCACGCCGAGCGCACCCTGAACCGGCTGCTCGCCGTGCAGGATCCGCCGGCGCGGCGGCGGCTGGGCCCGCTCGAGGAGCAGCGCCGCGAGAAGGTGCCGACGAGGCGGCTGCGTCCGGGCGACATCATCGAGGTCCGCTCCGACGAGGTGGTTCCCGCCGACGCCCGGCTGCTGCACGCGTCCAACGTCGAGGTCGACGAGTCGACGCTGACCGGCGAGTCGCTGCCGGTGGGCAAGCAGACCGACCCCACGCCGGGCGCGCCGCTGGCCGAACGGACCTGCATGCTCTACGCGGACACGACGGTGGTCGCCGGCACGGCGGTGGCGGTGGTGACCGCGGTGGGCTCACGCACCGAAGCGCGCCGCGCGCTGGCGATGGCACCGCGCAAGCTGCAGGAGATCGGCCTGCAGCGGCAGTTGCGGCACATCACCCGGCGGGCGCTGCCGTTCAGCGTGGCCAGCGGGGGTCTGGTCGGGCTGCTCAGCGTGGCGCGGGGCACCCCGCTGCGCGCGGCGGTCTCCAGCGCGGTCACGCTGATCGTGGCCGCCATTCCCGAGGGCCTGCCGCTGGTGGCGACCCTGGCCCAGCTGTCCGCGGCCCGCCGGCTCACCGGCGAATCGGTGCTGATCCGCAACGCCCACGCCATCGAGGCGCTGGCCCGCCTGGACGTGGTGTGCTTCGACAAGACCGGCACGCTGAGCGAGAACCGGCTGAAAGTCAAAGCGGTGCGCCCGAATTCGGGGTTCACCGCCGGGCAGGTGCTCGACGCGGCGGTGAGCACGAGCTACGCCCGGCACACCCACCGGGTGGAGCACGCCACCGACGACGCGATCAGCCAGGCCGCCGACGACCCCGCGCTGCGCGACGGTGCGCCGCCGCAGGCGCGGCGCACCCGCGACGCGTTCCTGCCGTTCCAGTCCGGCCGCCCGTTCGCGGCCGCCCTGGTCGGCACCCGGCTGACCATCAAGGGTTCCCCCGAGGTGCTCGCCTCGGCGCTGCTGCACTCCGACGGGCCGCTGACCCGGCAGGTCGACGAGATGGCCGCCGACGGCCTGCGCGTGCTGGCGGTGGCCGAGCGGCAGCTCGGCGACGCCGAGGCCGCGGCCGCGGCGGCCGACCCCGACTTCCTGGAGGCCCTGTGCACCTCCGGGCTCACCCCGATCGGCCTGCTGGGGCTGGCCGACACGCCGCGACCCATGGCCCACGCCGTGCTGCAGGAGCTCGCCGAGCGCGACAT
The DNA here is from genome assembly GCF_045809005.2 of Mycobacterium cajalii. NCBI lineage: Bacteria > Bacillati > Actinomycetota > Actinomycetes > Mycobacteriales > Mycobacteriaceae > Mycobacterium > Mycobacterium cajalii. Next base: position 1,240,403 of record NZ_CM141436.1, on the reverse strand, counting down.
CGGGGTGCGGCTGATCACCGGCGACCACCCGGCGACCGCGGCCGTGATCGCCCGCGAGCTGGGCCTGCACGTCACGGCCGAGCAGGTCGTCACCGGCGCCGAATGGGAGACGCTGTCGGCCGACCGGCGGACCGAGATCGCCAGGTCACGACAGGTGTTCGCGCGGATGTCGCCCGAACACAAGATCGACGTGGTGCAGACCCTGGAGCGGGCCGGCCTGGTCACCGCGATGGTCGGCGACGGCGTCAACGACGCCGCGGCCATTCGCGCCGCCAGCGTCGGCATCGGGGTGGCCGCCCGCGGCAGCGACGCGGCCCGCACCGCGGCCGACGTGGTGCTGCTCGACGAGCGGATCGAGGCGCTGCTGGACGCCCTCGACGAGGGCGAACAGCTGTGGCGGCGGGTGCAGTCCGCGGTGTCGATGCTGCTCGGCGGCAACCTCGGCGAGGTGTTCTTCGCGCTGATCACCACGATCCTGACCGGGCGTTCGGTGCTCAACGCCCGCCAGATGCTGTTGGTCAACATGCTGACCGACGCCCTGCCCGCCGCCGCGCTGGCCGTCAGCGAGCAGGCGGGCAGCGCCGAGGTGGACCGCGACGAGGCGGCGATGTGGCGCGCGATCGGGATCCGCGGCGCCTCCACCACGGTCGGCGCCACGCTGGGCTGGGTGATGGCCAGCGTGACCGGCACCCCACAGCGCGCGGCGACGGTCTCGCTGATCGCGCTGGTCGGCGCCCAGCTCACGCAGACCCTGCTGGACTCGCACGGCCACCTGGTGGTGCTGACGACGGTCGGCTCGCTGGCCGCGCTGTTCGTGGTGATCTCCACGCCCGGGGTCAGCCAGGTGTTCGGCTGCGTCCCGGTCGGCCCGGTGGCCTGGGGTCAGGGCCTGCTGGCCGCCGCGGCGGCGAGCCTGGTGTCGGCGACGGCTCCCGAACTGCTCGCGCGCGCCGCCGACATAGGGCAACGACGACTGGTCGAAGGATTGGCAGGTGGTTGAGATGACTGGCGATGCCCGGGTGACGCTGATGCCCAAGCGGCCGGCCTCCGAGCACTTCGACGGCGCCTGGTGGCCGCGCTCGCGGCACCTGGTCGAGGAGCTGCCGGGCCTGGTCGCGTCGGTGTCCGACCGGCTCGGGCCGGTGGTGCTGGTGGGCTATCGCCGCAACGGCTGGGACGAGACGCCGCCCCTTGTCGACGTCGGCGGCCAGACCGTCGAACTGCTCGGCTTCACCAGCGACGAGCCGGCCAGCGTCGTCCTGATCGGGGAGGACGGCCGGCACCTCACGCTGCACGTCGTCCGCCTCGACGCCGGCGACGACGTCGCCCGGCGCGCGATGGAGGCGCACGCCGGCGCCGGCGCCGCGCCGTGCCCGCCCGCCGGGTCCACGGCGACGCGGTCGCTGGCCGACATCGCCGAGAAGCTGGCCCAGCACGAGGGCGGCGACGCGCAGCGCGCCGCCGAGATCAGGCGGTGGACCGAGGAGGCCACGCAACAGTTCGTCGACGCGCCGCTGCAGACCTTCGTGCCGATCCTGGTCGAGCACATCGTGCGCAACCGGATGCTGGAATCCCGCAGGGACCGGGCCGCCGAGTCCCGGTGATCAGCGCACTCCTCGACCCCGATCCCGCACTGCTCGACGCGGCCGCGGTCGTCGAACGCCTGGCCACCGACCCGGCGCGCGGACTGACCGCGGCCGAGGCCGCCCGGCGGCTGGCCACGGTCGGACCCAACGACCTCGACAGCGTCCCCCCGGTCCCGCGGTGGCGGAAGGTGGCCGCGCAGTTCCGCAGCCCGCTGATCTACCTGTTGTTCGCGGCGCTGGTCGCCTCGCTGGCGGTGTGGGTGGCCGAGGGTTCGGCCGGCTGGCCCGTCGACGCCGTGGTGATCGGCGTCATCCTGGTGCTCAACGCCGCCCTGGGCTACGCGCAGGAGGCGCGCGCCGAGCGCGCCGTCGACGCCCTGGCGCGGCTGACCGCGGCGACGGCCAGGGTCGTCCGCGACGGCGCCGAACGGCGGATCCCGGCCGGCGAACTGGTGCCGGGCGACGTGCTGCTGCTGGCCGAGGGGGACGCGGTGGCGGCCGACGCCAGGCTGCTGACGGCCACCGGGCTACGGGTGTCCGAGGCCGCGCTGACCGGCCGCAGCGAGCCCGTGCTCAAGGACGCGCGGACCCCGGCGGGGCCGACGGCGCTCGACGGCAAGACCGACATGGTGTTCAAGGGCACCGCCGTCACCCAGGGGGCGGGCCGGGCGGTGGTGACGGCCACGGCGATGGCCACCCAGACGGGTCAGATCGCGGGCCTGGTGCGCAGCGTCGGCAACGAGGCGACCCCGCTGCAGCGGGAGGTCGCGCGGGCCGGCCGGCTGCTGGGCATCGGGGTGCTGGTGGTCGCCGTGGTGGTGATCGCGACGGTGTTGCTCGTCTTCGGCATCCACAGCGCCGCCGACGTCATCACGGCGGTGCTGCTCGGCGTGTCGCTGGCCGTGGCCGCCGTCCCGGAGGGGCTGCCCGCGATCATGTCGGTCGTCCTCGCGCTGGGCATGCGGCGGATGGCCCGCCACCACGCGATCGTCAAGGAGCTCTCGTCCGCGGAGACGCTGGGCTCGACCTCGGTGATCTGCTCGGGCAAGACCGGCACCCTGACCACCGGGGAGATGACGATCGTCCGGGTCGTGACGCCGCTGGGCGAGGCGACCGTCGCCGGAGCCGGCTACCGCCCCGAGGGACGGGTCGAACACGACGGGGTCGCGCTGGACGGGCGCGGCCAGTTGTGGCGCCAGATCGCGCTGGTGCTCGGCGCCGGCGGCGCGGCGGGCACGGCCACCCTGCGGGAGGAGGACGGCCGCTGGAGCGCCGACGGCGATCCCGTCACCGCGGCATTCCTGGTAGCTGAGTCGAAACTCATTGCACAGCAAGGTGTTTCGTCAAACGATGGCGAGCGCTCCGGGCCGGCCGTGACCACCGGCGACCCCGATGCGGTGCTGCCCCGGTGCGCCCGGGTGCGGGTCGGCGATCGGCTCGAGGCGCTCGACGACGCGGGGAGGGCAACCATCCGCGGGGACGCCGAGCGGCTCGCCGACCGCGGGCTGCACCCGGTGTCGGTGGCGTACCGGGACCAGCGCGGGGAGCTGGTGTGGGCGGGCATGGTGGGCATCACCGACCCGCCCCGCCCGGAGGCGGCCGCGGCGATCGCCGAAGCGCACCGCGCCGGTGTCCGGGTCGTGATGCTCACCGGCGACCATCCCCGCGCGGCGGCGCGCATCGCCGCCGACCTCGGCATCGGCGGCACGGGCTCGCCGGTGTCCGGCGCCGAGCTGGCCGAGCTGGGCGACGAGCAACTCCGCGAGATGGTGCGCCTGCATTCCCGGTACACACAGGTCGAACCCGGGGACAAGCTGCGCATCATCGAGGCCCTGCAGGCCGACCACGACGTCGTCGCCGCCACCGGCGAGGGCATCAACGACGCGCCCGCGCTGAAGGTCGCCGACATCGGCATCGCCATGGGCCGCACCGGCACCGAGGTCGCCCGGGAAGCCGCGAACATGATCCTGGCCGACGACAACTTCGCGACGATCATCGAGGCGATCCGGGAAGGCCGCGGCATCTTCTCCAACATCAAGAAGTCGCTGCGCTACCTGCTGTCCTCCAACATGGGCGAGGTCTTCACCGTCTTCTTCGGCGTCGTGCTGGCCGACGCGATCGGGCTGACCCAGGGCCACACCGTCGCGCTGCCGCTGTTGGCCACGCAGATCCTGTGGGTCAACCTGATCACCGACGGGGCGCCGGCGCTGGCCATGGGCGTGGACCCGTCGACCGAGGAGGTGATGGACCGGCCGCCGCGCGCCAAGACCGACCGGGTCATCGACGGGCGGATGTGGAACAACATCATCGTGATCGGTGCGGCGGTGGCGGCCGCGACCCTGTTCACGATCCACCTGTACGCCCCCGGCGGACCGGTGCCGTCGTCCCTGGACACCGCCCGCACCGCGGGTTTTTCGGTGCTGGTGCTCACCCAGCTGTTCAACACGATCAACGCCCGCTCCGAGACGCGGTCGGCGTTCCACCGCGTCTTCGCCAACGGGTGGCTGTGGTCCGCGATCGGGCTGTCGGCGCTGGCGCAGGTGGCGGTGGTGCAGCTGCCGCTGTTCAACACGGCCTTCACCACCACACCGCTGTCGCCGGGCCGGTGGCTGGTGTGCCTGGCGGTGTCCAGCAGCGTGCTGTGGGTGAGCGAAGCGCGCAAGTTCGTGCTGCGCCGGCTGGACCGCCGGCGGGCTACCCGGTCGGGCCCATCAGCCGGGTGATCGCGTCGACGTCGGCCGGGCCGGGCAGCCCCCAGCCGTCGCGGTAGTCCAGCAACGCGTCGAGCCGCACCGTCTTGAGGTCGACGTCGAGGAGCTCGACGGCGTCCGGCGGCACCAGCGCCGGGTGCACGACGCCGCAGGCGCGGGCCAGGCACAGCAGCTCGAAGCGCAGCGTGGCCAGGTAGTCGGCGCAGCGCACCGACTTCAGGTCCGGGTCCAGGCCGTGCTGCAGCCACGCCGACTGGGTGGCGACGCCCGACGGGCAGCGGCCGGTGTGGCAGCGCTGCGCCTGGATGCAGCCGAGGGCGAACATGGCGGTCCGGCCGACGTTGATCATGTCGCAGCCGCGGCCAGGGCCAGCAGCGCGTTCTCGGGGATGCCCAGTTTGCCGGAGCCGACGAACACCACGTCGTGGTGCAGCCCCTGCTCGGCGAAGGCCCGGTACACGCGGGGCATGGCCCACTTGAAGGGCAGGGCGACGTGGTCGCTGAAGACCAGCGGGGCCGCGCCGGTGCCGCCCTCGCCGCCGTCGACGGTGACGAAGTCGACGCCGCGGCCGGTGCCGGCCATGCGCGCGGCCAGGTCGCGCCAGAACCGCTCCTCCCCGACCGCCGACTTGACGCCGACGGGCAGGCCGGTCTCGGCGGCGATGGTCTCCACCAGCTCGAGCAGCCCGTCGACGTCGCGGAACGCCGAGTGGCCGGCGGGGCTCTTGCAGTCCACCCCGGCCGGGACGCCGCGGATCGCGGCGATCTCGGGGGTGACCTTGGCGCCGGGCAGCATGCCGCCCAGGCCCGGCTTGGCGCCCTGGCTGAGCTTGATCTCGATGGCCCGGATCTGCGGGGTGGCCGCGACCCGGTCGATCAGGCGCGGCAGGCTGAAGCGGCCGTCGGCGTCGCGGCAGCCGAAGTAGCCGGTGCCGATCTGCCAGACGAGGTCCCCGCCGCCCAGGTGATACGGCGTCACCGCGCCCTCCCCGGTCGTGTGCAGGGCGCCGGCCAGGGCCGCGCCCTTGTTCAGCGCGGTGACGGCGGCGGCGGACAGCGCCCCGAAGCTCATACCGGAGATGTTGACCACCGACGACGGCCGGAACGCCCTGGCGCGGCGCCGCGCGCCGCCGAGCACCTTGGCCGCGGGCAGCGGCACCTCCGGGTCGGGGTGGTGCGGCTCGCCGTCGGGGGCGGGCACGGGGAACGCCGCGTGCTTGATGATCGGGTAGTTGTGCACCCGCTCCAGGTCGTTGTCGGTGCCGAACCCGAAGTAGCGGTTGGCCGCCTTCGACGAGGTGTACACCCAGCGGCGCTGGTCGCGGCTGAAGGGCCGCTCGGCGTCGTTGTCGGTGACGATGTACTGGCGCAGCTCCGGGCCCACCGCCTCCAGCAGGTACCGCAGGTGGCCGACGATCGGGTAGTTGCGCAGGATGGCGTGGCGGCGCTGCGCGAGGTCCCAGCCCGTCACCCCCGCCAGGGTGCCGCCCAGCAGGGCGGCCACGGATCGCCGATTCATGCCGATCATGCTCGCCAACGACGGCCGCGGCTGCTAGTGACCTCGGTCCTCAATCGCGAGTCCTTGGTCGCCGGGCGTCATCCCGCCGACGGCGGCCGCTGCATGACCGTGCCCAGCAGCTCCTTGCCGAGTTCGATGTCGTCGTAGTCGCGGCCGGTGCGCCGGCGATCGCCCGACGAGGCGGCCGGCGACGCGCCCAGCGGGGGCATCGTGATCGGCGGCCGGGACAGCTCGGGGGACAGCGGGGACGCCGCGGACGCGAGCCGCACCGGCGACTCCGCGGCCGGCAGCAACCCCACCACCGAGGGCGGCGCCGTCAGCTTGCCCACCAGGATCCCGGTGCCCATCGACCCCGAGGGCGCCCACGAGGGCCCGGCGGCGCCGAGCGCGCCGGCCAGCCGGGATTCCATCGCCGCGAAGTCCGCCGCGGTCTGCGACAGGCCGGCCCCGATGTCGCCGCCCAACGCCTGGAACCCGCCGGCGGTGGCCAGCTGCGCCAGCACCGCCAGGATGTTGACCGGATATCCGCCCGCCGCGATGCCCTGGTTCAGCCAGTCGTTGGCCAACAGAAACCAGGGGTTGTCGATCAGGGCGCCGGAGCCGGCGGCGGCCGGCACCGACGTGAACAGGTCGGCGGTGGCGGCGGGAGCCACACCGGCGGGGGTCACCAGCGCGGCCGGGTTGGCGATCGGCGGCGGCGCCGAGAACTGCACCGGCACAACCGCACTCGCCGAGGACGCGGCGTAGCGATAAATCGCCGCCGAGTTGTTCGCCCACATCGCCTGGTATTCGGCCTCGGTCTCGGCGATCGCCGGGAGGTTGATCCCGAAGAAGTTGGTGGCCAGCAGGAACGCCAGCCGCGTCCGGTTGGCGAGGACCACGGACGGGTGCACGACCGCGAAGTGCGTCAGCTCGAACGCCGCGACGACCGCGTGCACCGACGCGCCGACCTGCTGGCACTGCTGCGCGGTCACGGCCAGCCAGTCCAGGTAGGGTTCGGCGGCGCTCGCCATCGCCGCCGCGGACGGACCGTGCCAGGTCCCGCCCAGCGATGTCAGCACCGCGGCGTGGCTGCGCACGGATTCGTCGAGCTCCAGGCCCAGCTGGTGCCAGGCGGAGGCGGCCGCGAGCAGGGACCCGGATCCGGGTCCCGCGTGGATCAGCGCCGAGATGACCTCGGGGGGCAGCATCCCAAAATCCATGGCGGCTTACCTACTGGATTCGCGCATGCGTTGCACGACAGGACATCTCGCTGTCCTGGGGTAACATCGTCGGCTCTCATCCCCCGCTCGGCGGCCGATGGATCACCCGTTTCGGGGCCTCGACACCGTAGTCGAGGTCCTCGAGCTTCTGCTGCTTCCGCTTGCGCCAGCCGCTGCCCGCGGAGACCGGCGGCGGCACCATCATCGGCATCAACGGCAGCGCGGACAGCCCGCCCTCCCCCGCGCCGAGCGGCGAGGCCGCGGCCGCGAGTTGCACCGGCGACTGCGCGGCGGGCAACAGCCCCACCACCGCGGGCGGGGCGGTCAGCTTGCCCACCGTGACCCCGACGCCCATCGCCGCCGTGGGCGCCGACGCGGCCGACCCGACGGCCTTGAGCGCGTTGCCGAATTCCACCGCCGATGCGCCCAGCGCGGCCTCCCCCTCGGCCAGGCCCTGGCCGACCTCGCCGCCCACCGACTGCACACCCTGGGCGGTCGCGACCTGCGCCCCCACGCCGAGCAGGTTGACCGGGAAGCCGGAGGAGATGAACTGGTTGCCCCAGGTGTTGGCCAGCTGGAACCAGCCGTTGTTGACCACGCCCCCGGAGCCCGTGCCGAACAGCGACGACAGCACCGAGGCGGCGTTGCCGGTGCTCGCCGTCGGCACGACGCCGGCCTGGGCGGCCGCGGCCGTCGGGCTGGCGATCGTCACCGGCGAGGAGAACTGCGGCAGCGCGGTGGCCTGCGCCGATGCCGTCAGGTAGCGGGTCAGCGCCGCCGAGTTGTTGGCCCACATCGCCTGGTACTGGCCCTCGGTCTCGGCGATCGCGGCCGTGTTGCTTCCGAACCGGTTGGTGGCCAGCAGCTGCGCCAGCCGCGTCCGGTTGGCGGCGACCTGCGCGGGCGGGACGACGGTCGAGTGGACGACGGTGAAGGCCGCCGCGGCGGCCTCCGCGGAAAGCCCCACCTGCTGGGATTGCTGCGCCGTGGCGCGCAACCAGAGCAGGAAGGGGTGGACGGCCTGGGCCATCGCGGCCGAGGAGGCGCCGTCCCAGGACTCGATCAGCGACGACAACACCGAGGTGTAGACCGCGGCCGAGTTCTCCAGTTCGACGGCCAGCCGCTGCCACGCGGCGGCGGCGTCTGTCAGCGAAGCCGCTCCGGGCCCGGAGTAGATGAGCGCGGAGGTGACCTCTGGGGGCGCTAGGACATCCATGGCATCTCTCGTTGACTGTGCTGGGGAAGATTCTGCAACACGGCGCTGAATTGCTGGGCAAACCGGTGGAACGAGGGCGCGAACGTCTGGCGTCGGGCCCAGGGTACGGTAGCGCGCACCCGCACGTGCCCGCTCGCGACGGCCAGGATTTCCGATGGCGGTAAGGAATTCGACATATTGGCGTCCTTCCCCGTTAAGACGCGACGAGCGCTATGCCGATCACGCTAACCGGCCGGAACGTGCGGGCCGAGGGGCATAGGTCCCGGACCACAGCGGCCGTTGGCCCCCTTTGCCGGCGGGCGGCCGACGCAGGTCAGGCCAGTTTAGACGGTTACCGAGGCGCCGCGGCCCAACTCGACGATCCGGTCGGCCATGCCGCGGCGCACCATCTCGCGGGTGAAGTCGGCCAGCGGCGACGCGAAGACCCCGTAGTCGTCGAAGTGGACCGGGATCACCTTCGGCAGCTTCAGCCTGGACACCAGTTCCGCGCCCTGGCGACCGTCCATGGTGACGGTCAGGCCGAAGGGCAGCCGCCGCCCCGCCGGCAACCGGGTGCCGCCCAGGTGCAGCACGCCCACGTCGACCGGGTCGAACCGCGCCGGGATGTCGTCGAGTTCCTCGACGAGCAGGGTGTCGCCGGAGACGTAGAGCCGGCGCCGCGGCGACCGGCCGGCGGAGTCGAATCCCAGCATGCTGCCATCACCGTGGGCAGCAGCCGCCGGGCCCACACCGGCGCGTGCCGGCCCGGCAGCGACGTGATCCGGACCGTGGTGTCGGCCTTGGCGATGGTGTGGTGTTGCCACGTCGACAGGCCGTGCGCGCGGCCGAAACCGCGGTGACGCAACCGTTTTGCCGCATCCGGGGTGGTGACCACCGGGAGCTCGTGGTCGAGTCCGTGCTGCGCGACGCGGTCCCAGTGGTCGCCGTGCAGGTGCGACAGCACGACGGCGTCGACCGGCGGGAGCTCGTCGATGCCCAGCGCCGGTTCCTTCAGCCGCTTGGACACCAGCCCGTATCCGGGGTAGGCGTGCTGGCCGCGGTGCAGGAAGTTCGGGTCGGTCAGCAACGTCACGCCGCCGGCCGAGATCAGCGTGGTGGCGTTGCCCACGAAGGTGACGGCGACGTCCATGGCATCCATGGCATCCATGGCATCCATGGGCCGGTGGCTACCCGATCGCGTGCCGTTCGCGCCCCACGACTCGCGCGGCCGGCACCGGGCGACCGCGATCAACCCGACGGCAACCCCCGGCCGCTGACGAACTCGCGGCGCACGCCGGTCAGCGGGTCGTCGAACTCGATGCGCTGCGCCAGCAACGCCAGCGGCGCGCTGAAGTCGTCGGGAGCGACGTCGACGACGTCCGGATACAACGGATCTCCCAGGATCGGAATCCCCAGCGACGCCATGTGCACCCGCAGCTGGTGGGTCCGCCCGGTGCGCGGCGTCAGCCGGTAGCGGCCGTCGGACACCAGCTCCACCAGCGTCTCGGCGTTGGGGACGCCGGGCTCGCAGAACGCCTGCAGCCGCCCCCGCCGCTTGACGATCCGGTTGCGGACCACGCGCGGCAGCTCCAGCGCCGGATCGACGGCCGCGCGCGCCAGGTAGGTCTTGCGCACCAGGCCGCGGGCGAACAGCGACTGGTAGGCGCCGCGCAGCTCGCGTCGCGCGGTGAACAGCAGAACGCCGGCGGTCAACCGGTCCAGGCGATGAGCGGGGCTGAGCTCGGGCAGGCCCAGCTCCCGGCGCAGCCGCACCAGCGCGGTCTGCGCGACGTGCCGTCCCCGCGGCATCGTGGCCAGGAAATGCGGCTTGTCGACGACGACGAGGTCGGCGTCGCGGTACAGCACCGGGATCTCGAAGGGCACCGCGACCTCGTCGGGCAGCTCGCGGTAGAGGTAGACGCTGGCCCCGCACGGCAGCACGGTGGCCGCGTCGACCGCCACGCCGTCGGCGTCGACGACCTCGCCGGAGAGCACCTTCGCGCGGGCCGGCTCGCCGAACCGCTCGGCCAGCTCGGCCAGCACCGGGCCGCCGCGCAGCCGCACCCGGGCCGGGCCCAGCCCGTCGCGCACCGGCAGCGGCGCGGGCCTCACGCGGACCTCAACTGAGCGGGACCGGCTCGAGGAGCTCGGCGCGGGCCTCCGGGGCGCTGGCCCGCAACTCGTCGGCCGAGGCGTCGTCGGGCTGGGCCTGCGACAGGACCTCGGCCTCCACCCGCGCCGCGTAGTTGGCGACCTCGCGCTCGACGTCCTCGGCGCTCCACCCCAGCACCGGCGCCACCACGTCGGCCACCTCGCGGGCGCACTCGACGCCCCGGTGCGCGTATTCGATGGAGATCCGCATCCGGCGCGTCAGGATGTCCTCCAGATGCAGGGCCCCCTCGGCGGTGACGGCGTAGCGGGCCTCGACCCTCAGGTAACCCGCCGCCTCCTTGATCGGGTCGAGCAGGCCGGGGTCGTCGGCGGCCAGGTCCAGGACGTCACCGATCAGCGACCCGTAGCGGTCCAGCAGGTGGCGCACCCGGTACGGGTGCAGGCCGCGCAGGGCGCCGACGTGTTCGGCCTGGTTGACCAGCGCGAAGTAGCCGTCTGCGCCCAGCAGGCTGACCTTCTCGGTGATCGAGGGCGCCACCCGGGCCGGCACGAACTGCACCGCGGCGTCGACGGCGTCGGCGGCCATCACCCGGTAGGTGGTGTATTTGCCGCCGGCGATGGCCACCAGCCCGGGCGCGGGCACGGCCACGGCGTGCTCGCGGGACAGCTTGGAGGTCTCCTCGCTCTCGCCGGCCAGCAGCGGCCGCAGCCCGGCGTAGACGCCGTCGATGTCGGCGTGCGTGAGCGGGGTGGCCAGCACCGTGTTGACGGTGCCGAGGATGTAGTCGATGTCGGCCTTGGTGGCGGCCGGGTGCGCGAGGTCGAGGGCCCAGTCGGTGTCGGTGGTGCCGATGATCCAGTGGTTGCCCCACGGGATGACGAACATCACCGACTTCTCGGTGCGCAGGATGATCGCGACGTCGCTGACGATCCGGTCGCGCGGCACCACGATGTGCACCCCCTTGGACGCGCGCACCTGGAACCGCCCGCGCTGCTTGGACAGGCCCTGGATCTCGTCGGTCCACACCCCGGTGGCGTTGATCACGACGTGGCCGCGGACCTCGGTGGTGCTGCCGTCCTCGGTGTCGCGGACCCGCACGCCGGTCACCCGGTCGCCCTCCCGCAGCAACGCCACCACCTGGGTGGAGCAGCGCACCACCGCCCCGTAGTGCGCGGCGGTGCGGGCCACGGTCATGGTGTGCCGGGCGTCGTCGACGACGGTGTCGTAGTAGCGGATGCCCCCGATCAGCGAGCAGCGCTTCAGGCCGGGGCTCAGCCGCAGCGCCCCGGCGCGGGTCAGATGCTTTTGCGCCGGAACCGATTTCGCGCCGCCGAGCCGGTCGTAGAGGAAGATGCCCGCGGCGATGTAGGGCCGCTCCCACCAGCGGCTGGTCAGCGGGAACAGGAACGGCAGCGGCTTGACCAGGTGCGGGGCCAGCGTGGTCAGCGCCAGCTCCCGCTCGTAGAGCGCCTCGCGCACCAGCCCGAACTCCAGCTGCTCGAGGTAGCGCAGCCCGCCGTGGAACATCTTCGACGAGCGGCTCGACGTGCCGGACGCGAAGTCGCGCGCCTCCACCTGCGCCACCTTGAGCCCGCGGGTGGCGGCGTCCAGCGCGCACCCGGAACCCACCACGCCGCCGCCGATCACCACGACGTCGAACTGCTCGGAGCCCAGCCGCTGCCAGGCGATCTCGCGCTGCCGCGGTCCCAGCTCGGACGCCGGCGAGCCGCGCTCGCCGGGCGGGCGCAACGGATCACTCACGGCTGGGGCTCCTGTCGGTTACTCGTCGGTAGGTGTCCTCGATAAAGGCTAGTTCGTCGGGCTCGGCCGAGTCGGCCTTCTAGTCCAGGTCGTCGTGGGCCATCAGCCGGCGGGCGGCCTCGGTGATCGAGCCGGACAACGACGGGTAGACGGCGAGCGTCTGCGCGAACTCGTTGACCGTGATGCGGTTGGTCACCGCCACGGCGATCGGCAGGATCAGCTCGGAGGCGATCGGCGCCACCACGACCCCGCCGATCACCACGCCGGTGGAACGCCGGCAGAAGATCTTGACGAAGCCTTTCTGCAGCCCCGACATCTTCGCCCGGGCGTTGGTGTGCAGCGGCAGCATGATGGTGCGGGCGGTCACCGAACCGTCGTCGATCATCCGCTGCGGCACGCCGACCGCGGCGATCTCGGGCCGGGTGAAGATCGTCGCCGCGACCGTGCGCAACCGGATCGGGGTGACGCCCTCGCCGAGCGCGTGATACATCGCGATCCGCCCCTGCATGGCCGCGACCGAGGCCAGCGGCAGCAGGCCGGTGCAGTCGCCGGCGGCGTAGATGCCCGGCACCGACGTCCGCGACACCCGGTCGACGGTGAGGTAGCCGCCGCGGCCCAGCTCGATGCCGACCCGTTCCAGGCCGAGTCCGCCGGTGTTGGGGACCGACCCGATGGTCATCAGCGCGTGGCTGCCCTCGACGGTGCGGCCGTCCTTGAGGGTGACCAGCACCCCGGTCCCGGTGCGGGTGACCGACTCGGCCCGGGCGTTCTTGATCAGCTGCACGCCCCGTTCGGCGAACTCGTCCTCGAGGACCAGCGCCGCGTCGGCGTCCTCGTAGGGCAGCACGCGGTCCTGGCTGGCCACCACCGTCACCGGCACGCCCAGCTCGGTGTAGGCGTTGGCGAACTCGGCGCCGGTCACCCCCGAGCCCACCACGACGAGGTGCTCGGGCAGCGCGTCGAGGTCGTAGAGCTGGCGCCAGGTCAGGATGCGCTCACCGTCGGGCTGGGCCGACGGCAGGATCCGCGGGCTGGCCCCGGTCGCGATCAGCACCACCTCGGCTTCGTGCTCGCTGGTGGTGCCGTCCGGAGCGGTCGCCCGGACGCGGTGGTAGGCCAGCCCGGGGGTGGGGTCGATCAGCTCGCCGTGACCGGTGACGACGCGGACCCCCGTGCCCAACAGCTGGGTAGCGATGTCGGCCGACTGCGCCGCGGCCAGGTCCTTCACCCGGGCGTGGATCTGCGGCAACGAGATCTTGGCGTCCTCGATGTCGATGTCGAAGCCCAGATGCGGGGCCCGGCGCAACTCGGTGCGCAGCCCGGTCGAGGCGATGAACGTCTTGGACGGCACGCAGTCGTCCAGGACCGCCGCCCCGCCGATGCCCTCGGAGTCGATCACGGTGACGTGGGCCTCCGGGTGTGACGTGGCGGCGACGAGCGCGGCTTCGTAACCGGCCGGGCCTCCACCGAGGATCACGATGCGGGTCACCACAGCCCTAACCTAGCCGGAATCCGGGGCACTGCGCAGCGCGGCTAAACCACGCGGGTTAACGGCGTGCCAACCCCCGGCGTTTAAGCTTTCCCCGTGCCGCTCTACGCCGCTTACGGGTCGAACATGGATCCCGAGCAGATGCTGGAGCGCGCGCCGCACTCGCCGATGGCCGGGACGGGGTGGCTGCACGGGTGGCGATTGACCTTCGGCGGCGAGGACATCGGCTGGGAGGGCGCGCTGGCCACCGTCGTCGAGGACCCCGGATCCCGCGTGTTCGTCGTCCTCTACGACATGACACCGGCGGACGAGAGAAACCTCGACCGGTGGGAGGGCTCCGAGTTCGGCGTCCACAAGAAAATCCGGTGCCGCGTGGAGCGCATCGCGTCGGACACCGACACCGACCCGGTGCTGGCATGGCTGTACGTGCTCGACGCCTGGGAGGGCGGCCTGCCGTCGGCGCGATATCTGGGCGTGATGGCCGACGCCGCCGAAATCGCGGGAGCCCCACCGGATTACGTGCACGACCTGCGTACCCGCCCGGCCCGCAACATCGGCCCGGGGACTACTTAGCCGTCCTCGGCGAGCTGGGGGCGCCTCCCGCTTGCGAGCGTGCGTGTCTGCACGGCGACACGCCGTCCCGGCCGGCATTCTGCGCACGCTCACGCGGCCCTGCGTAGCTGCGCGTCGAGCCGGCGGACCAGGTCGTCGGGCCGTTGCCGGACATCGGTGGCGATGATGGGCACGATCGACCACCCCAGTTCTTGGAGTGCGGCCGAGCGCTCCCGGTCACGGCGAAATGCGTCGGGTCCGCTGTGCCAGTCGACGCCGTCGTACTCCGCGCCGACGCGCCGCTGCGGCCAGGCGAAGTCGAGCCGCCAGGTGCGCCCCCTCCGGTCGGTGACCTCGTACTGCAGCACCGGCGGCGGCAATCCGCCGTCGAGCATGACCAGCCGCGCCTCGCTCTCCATCGGAGACTCCGCGAGCGGCGAGGCCAGGCCCAGTAGCTCACGTGTGCTCACGATGCCCCGCCGGCCGGCCTGCCGCGCGACCGCCGCCGCCAGCTCCTCGCGAGCGCACGTGCGGCTGCGCAGCGCGGCGTCCAGCGTCGCGAACGCACGCGGCCGGCGTAGAGCCCGGGCCACCTCGATCGCCGTCCACGCGGGTGAGGTGACCGGGCGCCCGGCGACGACCACGAGCGGCGCCCCCTCGCGACGGTGCACGAAAAGGCCGCGGGTGGGACGCAACTGTTGCCCGGGCGGGTTGAGCACATGCAGGTGCGTATCCAATTCGGTGTCGAAGCCGTGCATCGACGCCGCGGTGCTCAGGCATACCGCGACCTGCGCGCCGGTGACCAGATCCAGCGCCCTCAGTCGCAGCGCGTCGGTTATCTCACCCCGGCCGTAGACGCCGTACCAAATCTTCTGCAGAACACCGCATTTCAGGTCCGCTTCCAGGCCTCGGCGGCTGAGGTGGGTCAGCGCCTGGGCGGATGTCACCACCCCGCCTTGCGCATCGAGCAGCCGCTCGAGCCCTGCATGCATGCGCGCTATCGTGTGGGCGCCGCGGACAGCCCACAATTCACCTGCGCGAGCGTGCGCAGAATGCCGGCCGCAGCGGCGTGTCCCCGTACAAACACGCACGCTCGCGATCAAAAAAGGGCGGCCTGCTCGATGATGTGGACCATCAGGCGCACCCCGATCGCCAGGGCCCGCTCGTCGAGGTCGAACGTCGGCTGATGCAGGTCCAGTTGCGCGCCCTCGCCCGACCACACGCCCAGTCTCGCCATCGCGCCGGAGATCTCCTCGAGGTACCAGGAGAAGTCCTCACCCCCGCCGGACTGGCGGGTGTCGGCCAGCACGTCGGGACCGATGGCCTCGATCGCATGGGTGAGGATGTGCGTGGCGATCTCCTCGTTGACCACCGGCGGCACACCGCGGTGGTAGCGCATGGTGTGCTCGATCCCCAGCGGCGACAGCATCGCGGTGACGGCCTCGCGGATGATCCCCTCGAGCGACACCCACGTCTGCCGGCTGGCCGTGCGGACGGTGCCCGCCAGCACCCCCGACTGCGGGATGGCGTTGGCGGCCACGCCCGCGTTGACCGCGCCCCACACCAGCACCGTCCCGTTGCGCGGGTCGATGCGGCGCGACAGCACCCCGGGCAGGCCGGTGATCAGGGTGCCCAGCCCGTAGACCAGGTCGGCGGTCAGGTGCGGACGCGACGTGTGCCCGCCCGGGGAATGCAGCGTGATCTCGATCGAGTCGGCCGCCGACGTGATGGGGCCCGGCCGCACCGCGACCTTGCCGACCGCGAGGTGGGGATCGCAGTGCAGGGCGAAAATCCGTGTCACGCCGGCCAGCACCCCGGCCGCGATCGCGTCGATGGCGCCGCCGGGCATCAGCTCCTCGGCGGCCTGGAAGATGAACCGCACGCCCACCGGCAGCTCGGGCGCCGACGCCAGCGCCTGCGCGGCGCCCAGCAGGATCGCGGTGTGCGCGTCGTGGCCGCAGGCGTGCGCGACGTTGGGCATCCGCGAGGCGTACGGCGCCCCGGTCCGCTCGGCCATGGGCAGCGCATCCATGTCGGCCCGCAGCGCGATCCGCGGCTCGCGCTCGGGACCGATGTCGCACGTCAGCCCGGTACCCCCGGGCAGCACCTTCGGGTTCAGCCCCGCCTCGGCCAGCCGTGCGGCGACGAACTGCGTGGTGGCGTACTCCTGACGGCCCAGCTCCGGATGGCGGTGGATGTGCCGGCGCCAGCCGATCAGGTCGTCGGCGTGTCCGGCCAGCCACGACTCGGCGACGTCGCCCAGGCTTCTCATGAGTCGGCCCGGCGTTCTCGGGCCGCCAGCACCCGGTCGCGTTCTGCGGAGCTCTCGGCCAGGCGGACCACGCTGCGCGCCAGCATGATCGCGGCCTCGACGACGGCGCGGTCGGCGCTGGGCCCGGCGGCGGCCGCGGCGAAGGCGCGCTGGTGCACCGTGGCACCGCCGGCGTCGACGCCGATCACCGGATGGATCCCCGGCAGCACCTGCGTCACGTTGCCCATGTCGGTGCTGCCCATCGGCAGCGCCGCCTCCACCTCGGGGGCCACCGGCTCGCGACCGAGCCTGCGCATCTCCTCGCGGAACACCTCGGCCAGCCAGTGGTCGGGTTTGAGTTCGGCGTACGGCGGTGCGGGCCGGTCGATCTCGTGTTCGCATCCGGTGGCCAGCGCACCGGCGGCGAAGCACGCGAACATCCTGCCCTCCAGCTCCCGCAGCGACTCCGACTCGACCGCGCGCATCGCGTACTGCATCGCCGCGCGTCCCGGGATGACGTTGACGGCCTGGCCGCCGTCGGTGACGATGCCGTGCACGAGCTGGCCCGGGGCGAGCTGCTGGCGCAGCACCCCGATGGCCACCTGCGCGACGGTCACCGCGTCGGCGGCGTTGACCCCCAGGTAGGGCGCGACGGCGGCATGCGACTCCTTGCCCCGGTAGCGCACGATCGCCTCGGACAGCGCCAGCGAGCGCGCCGCGGCGATGTCGGACGGGCCGGGGTGTGCCATCACCGCCACCGCGACGTCGTCGAAGACCCCCGCCTCCAGCAGCAGCGCCTTGCCGCCACCGGCCTCCTCGGCGGGTGTTCCCAGCAGCGCCACCGTCAAACCGAGCTCGTCGGCCACCTCGGCCAGCGCCAGGGCGGTGCCCACCGCGGACGCCGCGATGATGTTGTGGCCGCAGGCGTGCCCGATCTCGGGCAGCGCGTCGTATTCCGCGCACACCCCGACCACCAGCGGGCCGCTGCCGAAGTCGGCGCGAAACGCGGTGTCCAAACCACCGGCGGGTGCGGTGATCTCGAAACCGCGCTCGGCGACCAGCGCCTGCGCCTTGGCGCAGCTGCGATGCTCGGCGAACGCCAGCTCGGGCTCGGCGTGGATGGAGTGCGACAGCTCGACGAGGTCGGCGCCCCGGCGCCGCACGACGTCTTCGACGCTGTCCAAAGTGGCGGTGGGCATCCTCGCAGTATCGCACCGCCGCATTCCGGCGGCCCCTAGACCAGTCCGGCGATGAACGCCGCCGCCTGACCGGGGTAGGGCGGCGCCGCGTAGTCGTGGTGCGCGTCCCGGTCGCGGCCGCCGACGACGCAGACGGGATCGCCGGGGCTGCACAGGTCGATGGCGCGGCCGGCGAACTCACCCGTGGTCGACAGGGGCGTGTCGAAGCGGTTGCCGGGGTTGCCGAACACCGCGACCGCCCGCACCTTGCTCGCCAGGTCGGGATCCAGCGCGGGGGCCGATCCCAGGTTGCCGATGCGCTGGCCGATGGGTGGCACCCCCGCCAGCATCGAGACCGCGGACGCGCCCTGCGAGAAGCCGCCGAGCACCAGCTTGGTCGACGGGCACTGGCCGGTCATCTCGGCGATGTGGTCGCGGGCGTCGTTGGCGCCGTCGGCGGTGGTCAGGAAGTTGTAGCTGGCCGGGTAGTTCACCGCGTAGCTGTCGACGCTGCGCGAGCCGAGCGCGGGCCGCAGGGCGGCCAGCAGCGCCTCTCCTTCGGCGCCCAGGCCGGGCGGTTCGGCGGTGCCGCGCGCGAAGATCAGCTGGACGTCGGCGCACTCGTCGGCCCGTGCGCTCGGCGCGCCACCCGTGCACGTCACGGCCGCTGCCACGACGGCGACGGCCGGGCCGACGATGGGACCGACGATGCGCCGGCAACGAAAACCCATGTGGCAGATCCTGACACATATGGCGGGGCGCACAGAAGAAACCCCGGTGATAGTTCGTGAAACTAATGACGGCGCGCGTGCCCGGACGTTAGAGTCACATCGGCGTTTTGTCTGAGTCACGTTGGCGCGGGGGCGGTGACGGCGGCCGGCCACCACCACGGGCCCGCCGAGATGGGACCGTGAACGATGAGTTTCTTGGTGTGTCCCCCCGAAATCAATTCCGCGCTGCTCTACAGCGGCGCCGGGTCCGGCCCGATGCTGGCGGCCGCGGCGGCCTGGACTGGGCTGGCCGACGAGTTGCAGGCCGCGGCGTCGTCGTTTTCCGCGGTGACCTCGAGGCTCACGGGTGAGGCCTGGCAGGGTCCTGCCGCCACGGCGATGGCGGCCGCGGCCACACCGTATGCGGGCTTTCTCAGCGCCGCCGGCGCGCACGCACAGTCGGCGGCCGCCCAGGCCCAGGCCGCGGCCTCGGCGTTCGAGGCGGCGTTCGCCGCGACCGTGCACCCGGGCGTGGTCGCGGCCAATCGCGGCCAGCTGATCTCGCTGGTGACCTCGAACCTGTTCGGCCAGAACGCCCCGGCGATCGCCGCCGTGGAGGCCCACTACGAACAGTTCTGGGCCCAGGACGTCGCCGCCATGACGGGCTATCACGCCGGCGCCTCGGCCGCGGCCGCGCAGTTGTCGTCGGTGCAGACCGCGCTGCAAACCACCACGGCCCAGCTGAGCCTGCCCAACGTCAACCTGGGCGTCGGCAACCTCGGCGGCCTGAACCTGGGCAACGCCAACATCGGCACCCAGAACCTCGGCAGCGCCAACATCGGCATCCACAACCTCGGCGCCGGCAACTTCGGCAGCACCAACCTGGGCTTCGGCAACGGCAGCTCGTATTACGGGGTCACGTCGAGTTTCAACATCGGCGGCGGCAACCTCGGCAACTTCAACATCGGCTTCGGCAACGCCGGGCCGGCCCTCACGGCGGGCAATTACAACATCGGCCTGGGCAACCTCGGCAGCAACAACTTCGGCCTGGGCAACGTCGGCAACTACAACATCGGCGCCGGCAACTCCGGGATCGGGGGCACCGCGGGCTTCGGCAACATCGGCTTCGGCAACAGCGGCAACAACAACTGGGGCTTCGGCAACACCGGCGCCGGCAACATCGGCTTCGGCAACAGCGGCACCGGCGACATCGGCTTCGGGCTCACCGGCACCAACCAGATCGGCTTCGGCGGCTTGAACTCCGGCAGCAACGACATCGGCTTCGGCAACTCCGGCAACAACGACATCGGGTTCTTCAACTCCGGCAACGGCAGTTTCGGCATCGGCAACTCCGGACTCACCGCCACCGGCCTGTTCAACTCCGGCCAGATCGCCACCGGCATCGGCAACTCCGGCGGCGGCGACACCGGCATCGGCAACGCGGGCTACGACGCATTACCGGGCGACGGCGTGAACGTCGGCTTCGGGAACGGGGGCTTCAACGACATGGGCGTGGCGAACGCGGGTTATGGGAACACGGGCAGCTTCAACTCGGGGGGCAGTAACACGGGCAGCTTCAACTCGGGCTACTGGAACACCGGCTTCGACAACGCGGGCAACTTCAACACCGGGATCGCGAACTCGGGCAACACCAACACGGGCCTGTTCGATGCGGGCAGCGTGAACACCGGCGTGGGCAGTTCGGCCACCCAATCGGTGGCCAGCTCGGGCTTCGGCAACACCGGCACCGGCACGTCGGGCTTCTTCAACACCGGCGGCAACCTCAACTCCGGCTTCTTCAACTCGGCAGACCTCCCGGGCCAGGACACGTGGAACACCGGCTTCTTCAACACCAACGCCCAAGGAGAGAACACCGGCTTCTTCAACTACGGATCGTTAGGGGGCGACACCGGCTTCTTCAACACCGGGTCCAACAACGTCGGCGTCGCAGACGCGGGCGGCGGGGCCGCGGGCGGCAACACCGGCTTCTTCGTCGTCGGCAGCGGGCTCAGTTCGGGCTTCGCGAACCTGGGCGCCTCGAGCTCGGGCTGGTTCAACCCGGGGGACGGGCAGTCGGGCCTGTTCGGGCTGTGACGCCCCGCCTTCAGGCTCCGTAGCCTGCCGCCGCTGATCGGCGCCCGTCAGCAATCCGGCCGCGGATTGTCCGTGGTAGGCACAGACCGAGGCGCCGATCACATTCGGTATTTGATTTCCGTGATTTTCAAGCAAATGGTATGCCAATTTATCGCTTGCATGCCACCATGTTGCCGGGTGGGCGATGCCGACCCGGCGCAACGCGAGTTCGCCGGAGGAGGGCACTGGGAGAACACCGGAGAAGAACGTGGCAGGAAACGGGGTCGGGGCGGAGCGCTCGATACGACACCGCATGGCGATGATCGAGCGGCACACCGCCGGCCTGGCACCCGGTTGGTACGTGCTCGACGGCTTCTTCTGGGACGACGTGTGTTCGGTCATGGCGGGGCCGTTCACCACGCAGGGCGACGCGCTGGCGTGCCGCTCGGCGGTGGAACGCGACAACGCGCCGCGCCGCTACTACATCGACGAGGTCGCGGCGCGATTGCCGGGCCCGGCGCCCCCGCCGGGCTAGGCTCGCCAAGTGTGAGCGACGCCGCGACCGACGCCGACGAACTCGCCCGGCGGGCGGGGCATTTCATCGCCGAGCGCACCGGGGCCGCCGAGCACGCCGTCGCCGTAGTCCTCGGGTCGGGATGGTCCTCGGCGGCCGCCGCGCTGGGTGCCGCCGCCGCCACGCTCCCCCAGGCCGAGGTGCCCGGCTTCAGCCCGCCGAGTGCCGCCGGGCACAGCGGTGAGCTGCTGTCGGTGCCGATCGGGGGGCACCGGGTGCTGGTGCTGGTCGGGCGCGTGCACGCCTACGAGGGCCACGACCTGCGCCACGTCGTGCACCCGGTGCGCGCGGCCTGCGCGGCCGGGGCGCGCGTCGTGGTGCTCACCAACGCGGCCGGCGGGCTGCGCCCGGAGATGACCGTGGGCCGGCCGGTGCTGATCAGCGACCACCTCAACCTGACCGCGCGGTCCCCGTTGACCGGTCCGCAGTTCGTGGACCTGACCGACGCCTACGCTGCGCGGCTGCGCCGGCTCGCCCGCGACGCCGATCCGGAACTGACCGAGGGCGTCTACGCCTGCCTGCCGGGCCCCCACTACGAGACGCCGGCGGAGATCCGGATGCTGCGGACCCTGGGCGCCGACCTGGTGGGCATGTCGACGGTGCACGAGACCATCGCCGCCCGCGCGGCCGGCGCCGAGGTGCTGGGCCTCTCGCTGGTGACCAACCTGGCCGCCGGGATCGGCGGCGAGCCGCTCAGCCACGCCGAGGTGCTCGCCGCCGGGGCCGCCTCGGCCCGCCGGATGGGCGCCCTGCTGGCCTCTGTCATCACGCGGATAGCCCGGCTATGACGCCCGAGGAGTGGATCGCCCACGACCCCGACCCGGCCACGGCCGCCGAGCTGGCCGCCTGCGGCCCCGGCGAACTCGCCGCGCGGTTCGCCCGCCCGCTGGTGTTCGGCACCGCGGGCCTGCGCGGCCCGGTGCGCGGCGGGCCCGACGCGATGAACGTCGCGGTGATCTGCAGCGCCAGCTGGGCGGTGGCGCAGGTGCTCAGGAGCCACGGCCGCGCCGGTTCGCCGGTGATCGTCGGGCGCGACGCCCGGCACGGCTCGGCCGTGTTCGCCACCGTGGCAGCCGAAGTGATTGCCGCCCAAGGCTTTCCGGTGCTGCTGCTGCCCGGGCCGACGCCCACGCCGGTGGTCGCGTTCGCGGTGCGGCGCACCGGGGC
Source organism: Mycobacterium cajalii (assembly GCF_045809005.2). Taxonomy (NCBI): domain Bacteria; kingdom Bacillati; phylum Actinomycetota; class Actinomycetes; order Mycobacteriales; family Mycobacteriaceae; genus Mycobacterium; species Mycobacterium cajalii. Next base: position 1,218,323 of record NZ_CM141436.1, on the reverse strand, counting down.
CGCCGCCGGGATACAGATCACGGCCTCCCACAACCCGGCGACCGACAACGGCTACAAGGTCTACGTCGACGGCGGCATCCAGATCATCTCCCCCACCGACCGCGAGATCGAGTCCGCGATGGCCGGCTCCCCGCCGGCCGACGAGATCGCGCGCGCCCCGGTCGAACCCGCGCACACCGACCTGGTCGAGCGCTACATCGAGCGGGCCGCCGGGGTGCGGCGCGCCACCGGTTCGGTGCGGGTGGCGCTGACCGCGCTGCACGGGGTGGGCGGCGCGGTGGCCGTCGAGACGCTGCGCCGCGCCGGCTTCGGCCGCGTGCACACCGTCGGCGCCCAGTTCGCGCCGGACCCCGACTTCCCCACCGTCGCGTTCCCGAACCCCGAGGAGCCCGGGGCCACCGATGCGCTGCTGGCCCTGGCCGCCGACGTCGGCGCCGACGTCGCGATCGCGCTGGACCCCGACGCCGACCGGTGTGCCGTCGGCATCCCGACCGCATCGGGGTGGCGGATGCTCTCCGGCGACGAAACCGGTTGGCTGCTCGGTGATTACATTCTGTCGCAGCCGCACACCGGGACCCCGGTGGTCGCCAGCTCGCTGGTGTCCTCGCGCATGCTGGCGGCCATCGCCGCGCACCGCGGCGCGGTGCACGTCGAGACCGGCACCGGCTTCAAGTGGCTGGCCCGCGCCGACTCGCAGGTGCCCGGCGGCACCCTGGTGTACGCCTACGAGGAGGCGATCGGCCACTGCGTCGACCCCGACGCGGTGCGCGACAAGGACGGCATCAGCGCCGCCGTCCTGGTGTGCGACCTGGTGGCCGCGCTGGCATCCCGGGGCGAAACCGTGCCGGGCGCGCTCGACGAACTGGCCCGGCGGCACGGCGTGCACGACGTCGCGGCGGTGTCGCGCCGCGTCGCCGGCGCCGGCGAGGCCGCCGCACTCATGGACCGGTTGCGGGCGGACCCGCCGGCCCGGCTGGCCGGGTTCGCCGCGACCGTCACCGACCTCGCCGACGCGCTGATCCTCGCCGGCGGCGACGACGCGGTGTCGGCGCGCGTGGTGGTGCGGCCCTCGGGCACCGAGCCGAAGCTGAAGTGCTACATCGAGGTTCGCTGCGCGGCGGGCGCCGAGCTGGCCGCGGCCCGGACGCGGGCCCGCGCGCTGCGCGACGAACTGGTCGATGAGGTCGGCGGCTGGGGCTAGCGGGGCCCGTACTGGCGGTCGCCCGCGTCGCCGAGACCCGGCACGATGTAGGCGATCTCGTTGAGGCCGTCGTCGACGGCCACGGTGAACAGCCGCGCGTCGGGCGCCACCTTCTCCAGCGCCGCAATGCCTTCCGGCGCGGCCACCGCGCACAGCACGGTGATCTCGGCGGCGCCGCGGCGGTGCAACAGACCGATCGTGTGCCGCACCGACCCCCCCGTGGCCAGCATCGGGTCGAGCACCAGCACCGGCCGGCCGGTCAGGTCGTCGGGCAGCGACTCCAGATACCCGGCCGCGCGGTGGGTTTCCTCGTCGCGGGCCACGCCGACGAACCCGACCTGGGCCTGCGGCAGCAGCGCCAGCGCCCGGTCGAGCATGCCCAGCCCGGCGCGCAGCACGGGCACCAGCAGCGGCGTCCCGGCCAGTCGCACCCCGAGGGTCTCGGCCAGCGGGGTGTGGATCGGGAAGCTCTCGCGGGGCGCGTCGCGGGTGGCCTCGTAGACCAGCATCACCGTCAGGTCTGCCAGCGCGGCCCGGAACTCGGCGTTGGGAGTGTGCTTGTCGCGCAACGTGGTCAGCCGGGCCAGGGCCAGCGGGTGATCGACGATGCGCACGTCCACGGCACCTGACCCTATATAACGATTCGGGCCAACCCGGTTGACACGCTCATGCGGGTACCGCGGGGGCCCCGCACCCGCCCATATACTCCCGGGGTGCGGGGTCGAAGCAGACTGACAGGCAAGGCACATCGGGCCCTGCGGGCCACCGGGCTGGCCATCGCGGTGGCGCTGGCGGGCATCGCGGCCGCCTCGCTGTCCCCCCGCGTGAGCCTTGCGGCGGCCGCGGTCCCGCAACCGGCGCACGTGGTCGTCGTGATCGAGGAGAACCGCGCGGCGACCAGCATCATCGGCAACAAGGCGGCGCCGTTCATCAACGCCCTGGCCGCGGCCGGCGCGAACATGGCCGCGTCGTTCGCCGAGACCCATCCCAGCGAGCCGAACTACCTGGCGCTGTTCGCCGGCAGCACGTTCGGCGTGACCACCGACGCGTGCCCGGTCAACGCCGGCGCGGCCCCCAACCTGGCGTCCGAGTTGCTGGCCGCCGGTTACACGTTCGCCGGGTTCTCCGAGGGACTGCCCGCGGTCGGCTCACCGGTGTGCAGCGCGGGCAGGTACGCGCGCAAGCACGTGCCCTGGGCCAACTTCACCAACGTGCCGCCCAGCACGTCGCTGCCGTTCTCGGCGTTCCCCATGGGCAACTACTCCGCCCTGCCGACGGTGTCGTTCGTCATCCCCGACAACGGCAACAACATGCACGACGGCTCCATCCCGCAGGCCGACGCCTGGCTCAACCGCAACCTGTCCGGGTACGCCAACTGGGCGGCGGCCAACAACAGCCTGCTGATCGTGACCTGGGACGAGGACGACAACTCCAGCCGCAACCGGATCCCGACGGTGTTCTACGGCGCGCATGTGCGGCCCGGCACCTACGGCGAGCAGATCAGCCACTACAACGTGCTTTCCACACTGGAGCAGATGTACGGACTGCCCAAGACCGGGTACGCCGCCAACGCCCCGGCGATCACCGACATCTGGGCGGGCTGAACCCGAACGCCGCGACGCCGTCGCTATTGTGTGCCGCATGGCTGCTGACCTCGTGCCGATCCGCCTGAGCCTGTCCATCGGCGACCGCTACACCGTGTGGGCGCCCCGCTGGCGCGACGCCGGCGACGAATGGGAGGCGTTCCTGGGCAAGGACGAGGACCTGTTCGCGTTCGAGTCCGTGGCCGACCTGGTCGCGTTCGTGCGCTCCGACACCGACAACGACCTGGTCGACCACCCGGCGTGGAAGGACCTGACCGCGGCGCACGCGCACAAGTTCGATCCCAAAGAGGACGCGCGGTTCGACCTGGTCGCCGTGGAGGAGCTGGTGGCCGAGAAGCCGACCGCGGAGTCGGTGGCCGCGGTGGCGAGCGCGCTGGCGATCGTGTCGTCGCTCGGGTCGGTGTGTGAGCTGCCGGCGGTGTCGAAGTTCTTCAACGGCAACCCGAGCCTGGGCACGGTCACGGGCGGGATCGAGAACTTCGCCGGCCGGGCCGGGCAGAAGCGCTGGAACCTCATCGCCGAGATCATCGGGCGGGGCTGGGACGACGTGCTCACCGCGGTCGAGGGGATCCTCACCAGCCCCGAGGTCGCCGCCGCGGCGTCGGCCGAGGCCGAAGAGGAACTGGCCGAGGAGCCCGCCGAAGATCCGGAGACCCTCGCGGCCGACGAGACCGACGAGACCGACGAGGAAGCGGAAACCGAGGCCGAGGCCGCCGAGGAGTCCGCCGCAGAGTCCGGGGAGGAACCGGCGGACGAGGAGGAGGCCCGCGCGTCCGGCGACACCGTCGTGCTGGGCGGGGACAAGGACTTCTGGCTTCAGGTCGGCATCGACCCGATCCGGATCATGATGAGCTCCGGCACGTTCTACACCCTGCGCTGCTACCTGGACGACGCACCGGTGTTCCTCGGGCGCAACGGGCGGATCAGCGTGTTCACCTCCGAGCGCGCCCTGGCCCGCTACCTGGCCGACGAGCACGACCACGACCTGTCGGACCTGAGCACCTACGACGACATCCGCACCGCGGCCACCGACGGCTCGCTGGCCGTCGAGGTCACCGACGACAACGTCTACGTGCTCAGCGGCCTGGCCGACGACCTGGCCGACGGGCCGGACGCCGTGGACCGCGACCAGCTCGAGCTGGCCGTCGAGTTGCTCCGCGACGTCGGCGACTACTCCGAGGACCCGACGGTGGACACGGCGCTGGAGCCGGGCCGGCCGCTGGGCAAGCTGGTGGCCTCCGTGCTGGAACCCGGGTCGGTGACCAAGCCCACGCCCCCCTACGCGGCGGCGGTGCGGGAATGGGAGAAACTGGAACAATTCGTCGATGGGCGGCTCAGGCGCGAATAGCCTGAACAGCCGGCCCGAACCGGAGGTGAGTCGGGGTGTCGCTTCCCGGGGTCGGCCCGTTGCCCCTGTACGGCTTCCAGCGCCCGGTCCTGTTGCTGTTCGGCCTGGTCCCGCTGGCGCTGCTGGCCGTGTACGTCCTCGTCCAGTCCCGCCGCGGGCGCCGCCTGCGCCGGTTCACCGAAGCGGAAGTGCCGCAGTCGATGTGGCGGCACCTCCCGATCGCCGTGGCGCTGCTCAGCCTGGTCCTGCTGACCGTCGCGCTGGCCACCCCCACCCATGACATGCGCATACCGCGCAACCGCGCGGTGATCATGCTCGTGATCGACATGTCGCAGTCGATGAAGGCCACCGACGTCGACCCGAACCGGCTCAAGGCCGCCGAGCAGGCGGCCGCCAACTTCGCCGGTCAGCTGACCCCGGGCATCAACCTGGGGCTGGTCGGATTCGCCGGAACCCCCTACCTGCTGGTGCCGCCCACGCCGCAGCACCAGGCGACGGTCGACGCCCTCAAGAAGCTCGAGTTCGGCGACGGCACCGCCACCGGCGAGGCCATCTTCACCGCCCTGCACGCGATCGGGGCCACCGACGTCACCGGGGGCGACGCGCCCCCGCCGGCGCGGATCATCCTGCTGTCCGACGGCGCGGAGAACAAGCCGGCCGACCCCCAGGACCCGCACGACGGCGCATACACCGCGGCGCGCCTGGCCAAGGACCAGGGGGTGCCGGTCTCCACGATCGCGTTCGGGACGCCGACCGGCGAGATCGACCTGGACGGGGTGCGGGTCGCGGTGCCGGTCAAGCCGGACCAGATGAAGACGATCGCCCGGCTCTCCGGCGGCCAGTACTACACCGCCACCAACATCGGCGAGCTCGAGAAGAGCTACGACAACATCGAGAACGAGATCGGGTACCGCACCGTGGCCGGCCCCGGCAGCGCCGGGTGGCTGCGCCTGGGCGTCCTGACCGCCGTGCTCGCCGCGGCCCTGGCGCTGTTGATCAACCGGCGCCTGCCCGCCTGAGGGCTCAGGACGGCAGCCTGCGGTTCAGCAGCAGACCGGCCAGCACGGCGCCGCCCAGGACCAGCGCGCCCAGCAGCATCCACGGCAGGCTCGCGTCGCCCTTGACGGTCTGGTAGCCGATCTGGCGCTGCAGCGTCTCATAGACCCGCTTGAGCGATTCCAGGCTGTCGGCGTGGAACGACTGCCCGCCGGTGATCTCGCAGATCTTCTGCAGCGTCTGGTCGTCGACCGGGACGGGGATGGTGGCGCCCTGGTATTCGACGGTGCCGTCGGGCGTGCCGAAGGAGATCGTCGATATCTCGATGCCCTGGGATTTCGCGGCGCGCGCCGCGGTGAAGGCCCCCTGCGGGGCGTTGGGGTCCAGCGGGACGTTCTCGGCGCCGTCGGACTCCAGCACGATGCGCGCCGGCGGGGGGCCGTCGCCGCCGCCCAGCACCGCCCCGACCGTCGCGATCGCCTGCATCGCGGTGAAAATCCCCTCGCCCGTCGCGGTCTTGGGGGCCGGCGCCAGGCGCTCGATCGCCGACTTCACGGCGGCCCGGTTGGTGGTCGGGGCGACCAGCAGCGTGGCGTTGGCCGCGAACTCGACCAGCCCGAGGTTGATGGCCGGCGTCAGCTCGTCGGCGAACTGCTTGCCCGCCACCTTGGCGGCGGCCAACCGGGTCGGCGGGACGTCGGTGGCCGCCATGGACTCCGAGACGTCGATGACCAGCATCACCACCGCGCGGTTGAGGGGGATCCGCACATCCGACGTCGGGCCGGCCATCGCGGTGGTCAGCAGCACCAGCGACGTGGCCAACAGGATCGTCGGCACGTGCCGCCACCGGCTCGGGCGCGGCGGGGCGACCCGCTCGAGCACCTCCATGTTGGCGAAACGCAGCACCCGCCGGCGGCGGGCGAACTGCTGGGCGACGTAGCCGCCCACCAACAGCAACACGATCAGCAGGAACAGGAAGAACCACGCGTTCTGGAAGCCGGTGAGCGACACGGGACCCAGCAGTGGCAGCTTCATGTCCAGTCACCCTATTCGTCCCGGCCGGGCGCCGCACAGCCGTTCCGTCGCGAGCGGCCGGCCCCGCCCGAACGGCGGTTCGCGCGCTGGGGCCATACCCCCGCGGGTACCGTGGGACGGGTATTTTCGCCGCGGACTTTGGTCGGGGGAAGAGTTGGAACCTTTCGGTCCGTCGGGGCTGCTGGTCGCGAAGCTCGCCGCGCCGGCGTTGGTGGTGGCGCTCTCGCCGGTGCCCGTCGTGCTGGCGTTGGTACTCCTCGTCCACAACGACCGGCCACGCTCGTCCAGCATCGCCTACCTGCTGGGCAGATTGCTCTCGCTGACCGGGCTGACCGTGGCCTCGATGCGCATCCCGCGGGTCTTCGACGGCCTCCGGGGACCCGCGCCGCCGTGGACCGACTGGCTGGTCGTGGCCGCCGGTGCGGCACTCGTCGCATTCGGCGCGTGGGTGTGGCGGCGGCGCGCCGCGGCCGCGGACGAGGCGGGCTGGGACAGCCGCGCAGGCAGGATCACCCCAGCGGTGGCGGCCGCGATAGGGACCTTCCCCATGCTGGCGAACCCGAAGGTGCTTGCGGCCAGCGCGGCCGCGGGAACCCAGATCGCCGCCGGCCGGCTGCCCGTGCTCGGCGCGGCGGCGGCCGTCGCCTGCTATGCCGCGCTGGCGACTTCGACCGTGGCCGCCCCCGTGCTGGCCTATGTCGTCGCCGGACCGCGCATCGATCGCCGGCTGGAGCAAATCAGGCGCTGGATCCAGCGGCGCCGCCACGCGATGACGGCGACGACACTGGTTGCCGGGGGCTGTGCGTTGGTGTTGTACGGGTTCGCCTGAGGGCGCCGCCCCGGTTTCCGGCCGAATCCGGTCGGCGCACGGTCCGCCGATTTCGGCAACGGCGGTGCGCATGCCCTCGTATGATCCCCACTCGTGAATCGCGAATGGCTGTTGCTGGAGGTGGTCGGCGACGGGCCCGCCGTCGTCGCGCAGGGCCATGCGCTGCGAAAATTCGTGCCGCTCAGCATCTTCTTGCGCAGAAACCCGCACCTCAAGGCGATCACGGCGGCCGTCGACGAGACGGTCAGCAAACGCCGGGGCGTCAGCCGCGAGATGGCCGACGGCAAGACCGTCGTACGAACCGAGGCCGTGGTGATGAACGACGGTCACGTGCACGGCGTACAGCTGTGGGCCGGTCCCCGAACCGTTCCCCCGGCGGAACGGCCGCAACCCGGGGCGGTGGCATGGAACATCACCCTGGGCACGGCCAGCGACACGCCCCAGGCGCTGGTCAACTCCGGCCTCGATCTGGCCGTCGAGCAAACCGACGGCCGCCCGTTCGCGGCGGACCTGCCGATCGGCCACATCAACCGCGACGAGACGCAGGTGCTCGCGCTGACGATGAGCTGCAAGCCCGGGGACACCTACTGCAGCACGTGGGACACGACCAGCCATGACGGCGAACGGATCCGGGTGAGCTTCGTCGCCCGCGCCCGCGTCGAGCCCCAGCCGGACGGCACCGAATTTCTGGTCTGCCGCGCCATGAACTGGCGCCTGCCCGACCGCGAGGAGCCGGTGCCCGACGGCGACCTCGCCCGCCACATCCTGCGGGACATGGCGCAGGAGGGCATCCACCGGGCCCTCGTCGACCTGCGGTCGTGGAATCTGCTCAAGTGGCTCGACCCCCCGTTTCCCCACTTCGACTGGCGCGGCGAGACGGCGGGCCAGCCGCTGGTGCATCCCGACGACCACTCCGTGCTGCGCACGATGAAGCAGCAGTTCGCCGAGGGGCCGGCCGAAGGGTTGCTGCGGCTGCGCGCGAAGGGCGGCGGGTGGACCGTGGTGCACAGCACCATCTACCGCGTGCACCTGCTCGACGACAACTACGCCGGGCTCATCTGCCTGCGCCTGCCCACCCCGGCCGAATTGCTGCGCAAGTCGCAGGCCGTCTGACCGCCCGGCCCCTTAGCCGCCGATCAGCACCGCGTACCGGGGCTTGATCACCTCGTCGATGATCGCCAGCCGCTGGTCGAAGGGGATGAACGCCGACTTCATCGCGTTGATGGTGAACCGCTCCAGGTCGCTCCACCCGTAGCCGAACGCCTGCACCAACCGGTGCATCTCCAGGCTCATCGAGGTGTCGCTCATCAACCGGTTGTCGGTGTTCACGGTCACCCGGAACCGGGTCCGGGCCAGCAGGTCGAACGGGTGCTCGGCGATGCTGTTGACGGCGCCGGTCTGCACGTTGGAGCTCGGGCACAGCTCCAGCGGGACGCGCTTGTCCCGCAGGATCGACGCGAGCCGGCCCAGCCGCACCTGTCCGTCGCCGGACACGTCGATGTCGTCGACGATGCGCACCCCGTGGCCCAGCCGGTCGGCGCCGCAGAACGCGATCGCCTCGTGGATGGACGGCAGCCCGAACGCCTCGCCGGCGTGAATGGTGAAGCGCGCGTTGTTGTCCCGCATGTATTCGAACGCGTCCAGGTGCCGCGTCGGCGGGTTGCCGGCCTCGGCCCCGGCGATGTCGAACCCGACGACACCCTTGTCCCGCCACCGGACTGCCAGCTCGGCGATCTCCCGCGACACCGCGGCGTGGCGCATGGCGGTCACCAGCAGCCGCACCACGATCGGGCGGCCCGCGTCGGCGCAGGCCTTCTCGCCGTCGGTGAAGCCGGCCAGCACGGCGTCGACGATCTCGTCGAAGGACAGCCCCCGGTCGATGTGCAGTTCGGGGGCGAACCGGATCTCGGCGTAGACCACCGAATCGGCCGCCAGGTCCTCCACGCACTCGCGGGCCACGCGGTGCAGCGAGTCGACGGTCTGCATCACGGCCACGGTGTGCGAGAACGGCTCCAGGTAGCGCTCCAGCGAGCCGCTGTGCGAGCGGGTGCGAAACCACGTCGCCAGCTCGTCGACGTCGGTGGCGGGCAGCCCGTCGTAGCCGGTCGCAGCCGCGATGTCGATGACGGTCGCCGGGCGCAGCCCGCCGTCGAGGTGGTCGTGCAGCAAGGCCTTGGGCGCCTTCTTGATCTGTTCGAGGTCCAGTTCGCTCACGGGACGATCCGATCGATGATCAGCGGTCTGGGCCGCGGGGCCGCGGGGCCGACGCCGTAGCCGCCGTCCATCTCGGCCATCGCGGCGCCGAAGCGTTCGGGGGTGTCGGTGTAGAGGGTGAACAACGGCTCGCCCGCCGCCACCGGCTCCCCCGGGCGGCGGTGAATCCGGATACCCGCGCCCGGCTGCACCGCCCCGCCCGGGCGGGATCGCCCCGCACCGAGCCGCCAAGCCGCCATTCCCACCGCCATCGCGTCGATATCGCCCATTGTGCCGCCCCGGGCGGCGGTGACGGTCTCGGTATGCGCACCGATGGGCAACGGTACCGACAAGTCCCCGCCCTGGGCGGCGACGAGCCGCCGGAACCGGTCCATCGCGGTGCCGTCGCGCAGGGTCTGGGCGGGGTCGCGGTCGTCGATCCCGGCCAGCGCCAGCATCTCGCCGGCCAGCGTCAGCGTCAGCTCCACCACGTCGGGCGGGCCGCCGCCGGCCAGCACCTCCAGCGATTCGGCGACCTCGAGCGCGTTGCCGACGGTCGCGCCCAGCGGGCTGTTCATGTCGGTCAGCAGCGCGCGGGTGGGCACCCCGTGGGCCGCGCCCAGCCCGACCATGATGTGCGCCAGCTCCCGGGCCTGCTCCGGCGAGGACGTCAGCGCCCCGGAGCCGACCTTGACGTCGAGCACCAGCGCGCCCGCCCCCTCGGCCAGCTTCTTGCTCATCACCGAGCTCGCGATCAGCGGCGGCGACTCGACGGTGCCGGTGATGTCGCGCAGCGCGTAGAGCTTGGCGTCGGCGGGGGCCAGCTCGCCGGCGGCGAAGATCGCCGCGCCGACCTGCCGAAGCTGTTCGCGCACACGCCGATTGGACAGCTCGGCGGTGAACCCGGCGATGGACTCCAGCTTGTCCAGGGTGCCGCCGGTGTGCCCGAGCCCGCGGCCCGACGCCTGGGGCACCGCCGCCCCGCAGGCGGCGACGACGGCCACGAGCGGCAGGGTGATCTTGTCGCCGACCCCGCCGGTGGAGTGCTTGTCGACGGTCGGCGCGGGCAGGTCGGTGAAGTCGAGCCGCGGTCCCGAGGCCAGCATCGCCGCGGTCCACCTGGCGATCTCGCCGCGGTCCATGCCGCGCCACACGATCGCCATCAACAGCGCCGACATCTGTTCGTCGGCGACACTGCCGTGGGTGTAGGCGTCGACGACCCAGTCGATGGCGGCGTCGGAGAGCCGGCCGCCGTCGCGCTTGGTCCGGATCACCGTCGGCGCGTCGAACGTCATCGCCGCGCCAGGTCGTCGGGGCCGAAGGCGTCGGGCAGCAGGTCCCCGAGTCGGCGCGGCCCCGCCGGATGGTCGATCAGCAGCCCGGGGCCGCCGTGTTCGAGCAGCACCTGCCGGCACCGCCCGCACGGCATCAGCGGCGCCCCCGCCGCGTCGACGCAGGACAGGGCGACCAGGCGCCCGCCGCCGGTTGCGTACAGCGCGGACACCACCGAGCACTCGGCGCAGAGACCAAGGCCATATGAGACATTCTCCACATTGCAGCCGACGACCACCCGGCCGTCGTCGACCAGCGCGGCCGCACCCACCCCGAACCGCGAATACGGCGCGTAGGCGTTGGCCGCGACGTCGACGGCCTTGCCGCGCAATGCTTTCCAGTCGACCTCAGGCATAGCGCACCCCGTTCACCGATGCTCGACGTGAGTAAGCCACCCTAACCTGGGCCGCAACCCGGCCGAGTTAGGCTGGAACGTCCGGGGAAGGCGGTGAACACAGTGGCGAGCACACAGGCGACGACCGCGGGCCCGGCGAAGGCGGCACGCAGGCGGCGCCCGCCCCGCACCCTGTACCGGGGCGATCCGGGCATGTGGGCGTGGGTGCTGCACCGCATCAGCGGCGCGACGATCTTCTTCTTCCTGTTCGTCCACGTCCTGGACACCGCCCTGGTCCGGGTGGGGCCGCAGGCCTACGACGAGGTGGTCGCGACCTACAAGACGCCGATCGTCGGCCTGATGGAGTTCGGCCTGGTCGCCGCCGTGCTGTTCCACGCGCTCAACGGGATCCGCGTCATCCTGATCGACTTCTGGTCCGAGGGCACCCGCCACCAGCGGCTGATGCTGTGGATCGTCGGCGTCCTGTTCCTGTTGCTCATCGTCCCGGCCGGGGTGGTGCTGGGTATCCACCTGATGGCGCATCCGCGATGAGCCGCCCCGCGGGCCTGGACAATCCCCGCTCGCCGCGGCGGCGCGCCGGCGTCGGAAACTTCGAGAAATACGCGTGGCTGTTCATGCGGTTCTCCGGGGTCGTGCTGGTGTTCCTGGCGCTCGGGCACCTGTTCATCATGCTGATGTGGGACGACGGCGTGTACCGCATCGACTTCAACTACGTGGCGCAGCGCTGGGGGTCGCCGTTCTGGCAGACCTGGGACCTGCTGCTGCTGTGGCTGGCACAGCTGCACGGGGGCAACGGTCTGCGCGTCATCATCGACGACTACAGCCGCAAGGACAGCACCCGGTTCTGGCTGAACAGCCTGCTGGCGCTCTCGATGGGTTTCACGCTGGTGCTGGGGACCTACGTGCTGCTGACGTTCGACCCCAACATCTGAGAGGGCAGGCGTGATCTCCCAACACCGATACGACGTGGTGATCGTCGGCGCCGGCGGCGCGGGGATGCGGGCCGCCGTCGAGGCGGGCCCGCGGGTGCGCACCGCGGTGCTGACCAAGCTGTATCCGACCCGCAGCCACACCGGCGCCGCCCAGGGCGGCATGTGCGCCGCCCTGGCCAACGTCGAGGACGACAACTGGGAGTGGCACGCCTTCGACACCGTCAAGGGCGGCGACTACCTCGCCGACCAGGACGCCGTGGAGATCATGTGCCGCGAAGCCATCGACGCGGTGCTCGACCTGGAGAAGATGGGGATGCCGTTCAACCGCACCCCCGAGGGCCGCATCGACCAGCGCCGCTTCGGCGGGCACACCCGCGAGCACGGCAAGGCCCCGGTGCGCCGCGCCTGCTACGCCGCCGACCGCACCGGGCACATGATCCTGCAGACGCTGTACCAGAACTGCGTCAAACACGACGTGGAGTTCTTCAACGAGTTCTACGCCCTCGACCTGGTTTTGACGCAGACCCCGGGCGGCCCGGTGGCCACCGGGGTGGTCGCCTACGAGCTGGCCACCGGCGAGATCCACGTCTTCCACGCCAAGGCCGTCGTCATCGCCACCGGCGGGTCGGGCCGCATTTACAAGACCACCTCCAACGCGCACACCCTGACCGGCGACGGTATGGGGATCGTGTTCCGTAAGGGACTTCCGTTGGAGGACATGGAGTTTCACCAATTCCACCCGACCGGGCTCGCCGGCCTGGGCATCCTGATCTCCGAGGCGGTGCGCGGCGAGGGCGGCCGGCTGCTCAACGGCGAGGGCGAGCGCTTCATGGAGCGCTACGCCCCGACGATCGTCGACCTGGCGCCGCGCGACATCGTCGCGCGCTCGATGGTGCTCGAAGTCCTCGAGGGCCGCGGCGCCGGCCCGGACAAGGACTACGTCTACATCGACGTGCGTCATCTCGGCGAGGACGTGCTGGCGGCCAAGCTGCCCGATATCACCGAGTTCGCCCGCACCTACCTGGGCGTGGACCCGGTGCACGAGCTGGTGCCGGTGTACCCGACGTGTCACTACGCGATGGGCGGCATCCCGACCACCGTCACCGGACAGGTGTTGCGGGACAACACCTCGGTGGTCCCGGGCCTGTACGCCGCCGGTGAGTGCGCGTGCGTGTCGGTGCACGGCGCCAACCGGCTGGGCACCAACTCGCTGTTGGACATCAACGTGTTCGGCCGCCGGGCCGGCATCGCCGCGGCCGCCTACGCGCGCGGCCGCGACTTCGTCGACATGCCGCAGAACCCCGAGGCGATGGTCGTCGCCTGGGTGGGCGACATCCTCTCCGAGCAGGGCAACGAGCGCGTCGCCGACATCCGCGGGGCCCTGCAGCAGACGATGGACAACAACGCCGCGGTGTTCCGCACCGAGGAGACGCTCAAAAAGGCCCTGACCGACATCCACGCGTGCAAGGAGCGTTATGCGCGAATCTCCGTGCACGACAAGGGGAAACGCTTCAACAGCGACCTGCTGGAGGCCATCGAGCTGGGCTTTCTGCTGGAGCTGGCCGAGGTGACGGTGGTAGGCGCGCTGAACCGCAAGGAGTCGCGCGGCGGGCACGCCCGCGAGGACTACCCCGAGCGCGACGACGTCAACTACATGCGCCACACCATGGCCTACAAGGAAATTGGGGCCGATAAGCAGGGAAGCGACCTGCGCAGCGACATCGCGCTGGACTTCAAGCCCGTCGTGCAGACCCGCTACGAACCCAAGGAACGGAAGTACTGATGGCCGAAGACGATGCCGAAACCGCGCTGGGCCCGCCCCTGCCGCCGGTTCCCGAGGGCGCGGTGCTCGTGACGGTCAAGATCGCCCGGTTCAATCCCGACCAGCCCGACGCGTTCACCGAAACCGGTGGCTGGCAGAGCTTCCGGGTTCCCTGCCTGCCCACCGACCGGCTGTTGAACCTGCTGATCTACATCAAGAGCTACCTGGACGGGACGCTGACCTTCCGGCGCTCCTGCGCGCACGGGGTGTGCGGCTCGGACGCGATGCGCATCAACGGCGTCAACCGGCTGGCCTGCAAGGTGCTGATGCGCGACCTGCTGCCCGAGAAGAAGGGCAAGCAACTCACCGTCACGGTCGAGCCGATCCGCGGGCTGCCCGTGGAGAAGGACCTGGTGGTCGACATGGAGCCCTTCTTCGACGCCTACCGGGCGGTGAAGCCCTACCTGGTCACCACCGGCAATCCCCCTACGCGCGAACGCATTCAGAGCCCGGCCGACCGCGCCCGCTACGACGACACCACCAAGTGCATCCTGTGCGCGGCCTGCACCACCAGCTGCCCGGTGTTCTGGCACGAGGGCAGTTACTACGGCCCGGCGGCGATCGTCAACGCCCACCGCTTCATCTTCGACAGCCGCGACGAGGCCACCGCCGAGCGCCTCGACATCCTCAACGAGGTCGACGGCGTGTGGCGCTGCCGCACCACGTTCAACTGCACCGAGGCCTGCCCGCGGGGCATCGAGGTCACCAAGGCGATCCAGGAGGTCAAGCGCGCGTTGATGTTCTCGCGCTGAGCCCGCCGAGCAGACGGTCAACCGGGCGGAAGCTCGAGCACGCGGTTGTTGCCCGCGTCGACGACGTAGACATTCCCGGCGGTGTCGACGCCGATGCCTTTGGGATGGTCAACTCCGGTGAACGGCAGTGTTATCGACGTGTTGGAGGCCTTGACGAACTTTGTGACGTGATTTTCGTGACTGTCGGTCACGTACACGTTTCCGTTGGTGTCGACGGCCACATCGTCGGGATGTCCGACGACGAAGGGCAGCACGGTCGGAACCGTCGCCTTCCAGGGCAGTTTCAGCACCTGCTCGTTGTCCCGGTCGACGACGAAGAGGGCGCCGCCGCGACCCAGCGTCACGGCCGACGGGAATGCCAAACCGCTGAACGGCAGGTCGGTCTGCTCGGTCGAATGCGCGAGCAGCTTCACCACCCGGTTGTGCGCGGCGTCGCTGACAACGACGGCGCGGTCGTTGGCGGGATCGCGCGAGGCGACCGCCACCCCCGTGGGTTCCCCGAGACCGGTGAACGGCAGCACGGTCGGGTTGGTCGTCCCGGCCGTCAGCTCCAGCACCCGGTGGAGCGCTGGCTCGGTGACCACCAAGTCGCCCGCGTCGTCGACCGCGATGTCCTCGGGGCGGTCGAGGCCGGCCAACGGCGAGCCGCCCGTCGATCTCGCCGGCCTCGTAGACCGGGAGGATGTTCGGGTCGTTGAGCCGGGCCGCGACGGCGACCTCACGCTGGAACCTCTCGCGGTGGCCCGGATCGGCGGCCAACTCCGGCGAGAGCACCTTGACGGCCACTTCGCGGCCCATCATCGTGTCGCGGGCCTTGTACACCGTGCCGGTGCTGCCGGACCGCAGCACCTCGAGCAGCCGATAACGCCCGAAGACTTCGCCTTCCACCTCGTCCACCGCAACCTCCTATGAGCGCAACGAAGTGGTGCCTGGATGCTACATCGCCGCGAGCGCGCGCAAAATGCCATATTTTGCGGCGTGTCGGTGTGCAGACACGCGCGCTCGCGCCGCGACGTGGGGCCGTCACACTTCGGCGGCCGATCTCGTCTGAGGGGTATGACACAGAAGACCCGCATCGAGCCCCTGCCCCCCGAGCGCGCCGGACTGCTGACCCGCGCCATGTACCGCTACGCCAGACGGCGATTCGGCCAGGTTCCCGAACCGTTCGCCGTCGCCGCGCAGCACCGCGGAATGCTGGTCGCCGGGGCGGTGCACGAGACGCTGGTGCAGCGGGCGTCGCAGGTGCTGCCCGCCGGCGTGCGCGAGCTGGCGGTGTTCTGGACGGCGCGTGCGGTCGGCTGCTCCTGGTGCGTGGACTTCGGGTCCATGCTGCAGCGCCTGGACGGGCTGGACATCACCCGGCTCACCGAGATCGACTCGTATGCAACGTCTTGCGCCTTCACCGACGATGAGCGCGCCGCCATCGCCTACGCCGACGCGATCACCACCGACCCGCACACCGTCACCGACGAGCAGGTCGCCGACCTGCGGGCCCGGTTCGGCGACGCCGGCGTGATCGAGCTGACCTATCAGATCGGGCTGGAGAACATGCGGGCGCGGATGAACACCGCTCTGGGCATCACCGAGCAGGGCTTCAATTCCGGTGACGCCTGCCGCATTCCGTGGGCCGGGCAGCCCGGCGAACCCGCAGCGGGGAGCCGGTGAACTTCTCGGGGTTGGCGACATCCCACAGGGCGCAAACCTTTCCGTCGCGCACCGTCATCGCCAGGATGCGCGGCGACAGCTCCCGGTGGCCGTCACCGCCGGGGCCGCCCGCCGTGTAGACGCCCAGTTCGCCGTTGACCAGCGCCAGTTGGCTGGACGAGAAGAACGCCGGGCCGTAGCGGCGGGCCAGACCGAAGACGAAGCGGGACACCTTGTCCGCGCCGACGATGACCTGAACCGCCGTGGGCGCCTTGCCATCCGAGTCGCCGGTGAAGATGACGCCGGGATGCAGCAGCGCCACCACCGCGTCCAGGTCGCCGGCGGCCATGGCGGCCATCAGCCGCCCGACCACGTCGTCGTGCGAGGGGTCGGGGTGCGGCGGCGGCGCCGTGCTGACGGCCTTGCGGGCCCGCGACGCCAGTTGCCGGGCCGCGGGCTCGGTGGTCCCCAGCACCCCGGCCACCTCGGCGAAGGGCACCGCGAATCCGTCGTGCAACACGAACGCGACCCGCTGGCCCGGTGACAGCCGCTCCAGCACGACCATCGCGGCGTACCGGGCGTCCTCGCCGGCGACCACCGCCGACAGCGGGTCGGCCCCGTCGAGGCCGGTGACCACCGGTTCGGGCAGCCAGTTTCCGACGTAGCTCTCGCGGCGATGCGCGGCCGAGCGCAGCCTGTCCAGCCCGAGCCGGCTGACCACGGTCGTCAGCCAGGCCCGCAGGTCGGCGATCGCGGTGTCGTTTGCGTTCCAGCGCAGCCAGGCTTCCTGGACGATGTCCTCGGCGTCGGCGACGGTCCCCGTGAGCCGGTAGGCGACGGCCATGAGATGGGGCCGCAACGCCTCGAACTGCGCGACCCCCTGCACTGAGGTCATGGCCCGAGCGTAGCGCTACTCTCGGGCACCATGACCGATCACCTCTGGTTGCATTTCGCCCGCCACGGCGCGGGCATCACGCATCCGATCATCACCCGCGGCGAGGGCGTCACCATCTTCGACGACCGCGGCAAGAGCTACCTGGACGCGTTGTCCGGGCTGTTCGTGGTGCAGGTCGGCCACGGACGTGCCGAGCTCGCCGAGACCGCCGCCCGGCAGGCGCAGACGCTGGCGTTCTTCCCGCTCTGGGGATACGCGCACCCGGCCGCGATAGAGCTCGCCGAGCGCCTCGCGCACCACGCGCCCGGCGACCTGAACCGCGTGTTCTTCACCACCGGCGGCAGCGAGGCCGTCGAAACCGCGTGGAAACTGGCCAAGCAGTACTTCAAGCTCACCGGCAAACCCGGCAAGCACAAGGTCATTTCGCGCTCGATCGCCTACCACGGCACCACGCAGGGCGCGCTGGCGATCACCGGGCTGCCGTCCTACAAGGCTCCGTTCGAGCCGGTGACGCCGGGCGGGTTCCGCGTGCCCAACACGAACTTCTACCGCGCACCCGATCCATTTGCCAACGACCCCAAGGACTTCGGGCGCTGGGCTGCCGACCGGATCGCCGAGGCGATCGAGTTCGAGGGGCCCGACACCGTGGCCGCGGTGTTCCTCGAGCCGGTGCAGAACGCGGGCGGCGCGATCCCGCCTCCCCCGGGTTATTTCGAACGGGTGCGCGAGATCTGCGACGAATACGACGTGCTGCTGGTGTCCGACGAGGTGATCTGCGCGTTCGGCCGGATCGGGTCGATGTTCGCCTGTGACGACTTCGGCTACGTCCCCGACATGATCACCTGCGCCAAGGGCATGGCGTCGGGCTACTCCCCGATCGGCGCGATGATCGCCGGCGACCGCCTGTTCGAGCCGTTCGACGACGGCGCCACGGTCTTCCCGCACGGCTACACCTTCGGCGGCCACCCGGTGTCGGCGGCCGTGGCGCTGGCCAACCTGGACATCTTCGAGCGTGAGGGGCTCAACGACCGGGTCAGGCATCACGCGCCGGCCTTCCGCGCGACGCTGGAGAAGCTGTACGACCTGCCCATCGTCGGCGACGTGCGCGGCGAGGGCTACTTCTACGGCATCGAGCTGGTCAAGGACAAGGCGACGAAGGAGACCTTCACCGCCGCCGAGTGCGAGCGGCTGCTGCACGGCTACCTGTCGCCGGCGCTGTTCGAGGCCGGCCTGTACTGCCGCGCCGACGACCGCGGCGACCCGGTGATCCAGTTGGCGCCGCCGCTGATCAGCGGTCAGGCCGAGTTCGACGCCATCGAGTCCATCCTGCGCGACGTGCTCACCGAGGCGTGGAAGCGGCTGTAGGCGCGTCTCATCGCGAGAGTGCAACCAGCGACGCATCGCGCGAGTAGACACGTCGACGGTTGCACTTTCGCGGCGGTGGCGAGTAACTTCCGCCCCACTAGTCACAGCGCGGCTCCCGGGGATCGGCCGCCCGATCGCCTAGTCTGCACACCGATGACCTTCTTACGATCCGCGTCGTGCCTGGCAGCGGCGGTCTTCATGATGGCCGCCCCGGCCGCGTTGGGCGCGCCCGCGGCGAGCGCCGAGCCGGTGCCCAACGCCGGGCCCACCGACTGCCCGTACCGGGTGTCCACCCCGCCCGCGGTGGACTCGTCGGAAGTCCCCCAGGCGGGCGACCCGCCGATGCCGCTGGCGGTGCCCCCGAAGCCGGTCGGCGGCGAGGCCCTCGGCAGCTGCGGCGTCATCGTCGCGCCCGACACGCCGCTGCTGCCCACCGACGTCTCGGCCGACGCCTGGCTGGTGGCCGACCTGGACAGCGGCGCGGTCATCGCCGCCAAGGACCCGCACGCCCGGCACCGCCCGGCCAGCGTCATCAAGGTGCTGGTCGCGATGGCGTCCATCAACGCGCTCAACGAGAACAAGGTGGTTCCCGGCACCGCGGAGGACGCGGCCGTCGAGGGCACCAAGGTCGGGGTCGCCGAGGGCGGGATGTACACCGTCAACCAGCTGCTGCACGGGCTGCTGATGCACTCCGGCAACGACGCCGCGTACGCGCTGGCCATGCAGCTCGGCGGGATGCAGCAGGCGCTGGAGAAGATCAACGTGCTCGCCGCCAAGCTCGGTGGCCGCGACACCCGGGTGGCGACGCCGTCCGGGCTGGACGGCCCGGGGATGAGCACCTCGGCCTACGACATCGGCCTGTTCTACCGCTACGCCTGGGGTAACCCCGTGTTCGCCGACATCGTCGCCACCAAGACCTTCGACTTCCCCGGCCACGGCGACCACCCCGGCTACGAGCTGGAGAACGACAACAAGCTGCTCTACAACTATCCCGGCGCGCTGGGCGGCAAGACCGGTTACACCGATGACGCCGGCCAGACCTTCGTCGGTGCGGCCAACCGCGACGGGCGACGGCTGGTGGCGGTGCTGCTGCACGGGACCCGGCAGCCGATCGCGCCGTGGGAGCAGGCCGCGCATCTGCTCGACTACGGGTTCGCCACCCCGCCGGGCACGCAGGTCGGGTCGCTGGTCGCGCCCGACCCCTCGCTGGCGCCCGCCAAGCCGGAGGGTGCCGCCGGACACGCCGGCGCCGCGCAGGCCGCCGGGCTCCTCCCGTCGGCGGACGCGGTGCCGGTGCGGGTGGGCGTCGGCGTCATCGGGGCGATCGTCGTTTTCGGGCTGATCATGGCGGCGCGGTCGATGAACCGCCGGCCGCAGCATCGTTGAGCACCCGGCCCGGGGGCCGGCTGGTCGGGTTGACCGCCGCCAGCGTCGGCGTCGTCTACGGCTACGACCTGTCCATCATCGCCGGCGTGCAGCTGTTCGTCACCGGCGACTTCGGGCTCACGACGCGGCAACAGGAGCTGCTGACGACGATGGCGGTGCTCGGCCAGATCGCCGGGGCACTGGGTGCCGGCGTGCTGGCCAACGCGTTCGGGCGCAAGAGGTCGGTGGTGTCGCTGCTGGTGGCCTACGCGGCGTTCGCGGTGCTGGGTGCCCTGTCGGTGTCGTTGCCGATGCTGTTGACGGCCCGGTTCCTGCTGGGGCTGACCGTCGGCGTCTCGATCGTGGTGGTGCCGGTCTACGTCGCGGAGTCGGCTCCGGCGGCGGTGCGCGGGTCGCTGCTGACCGTCTACCAGCTGGCCACCGTCAGCGGGCTCATCGTCGGCTACGTCACCGCCTACCTGTTGGCCGGCGCCCACGCCTGGCGCTGGATGCTGGGCCTGGCCGCCGTGCCCGCAGCGCTGTTGCTGCCGTTGCTGATCCGCATGCCCGACACCGCCCGGTGGTACGTGATGAAGGGCCGCACCGCCGACGCGCGCGCGGCGCTGCTGCGGGTGGAACCCGCCGCGGACGTCGAGGGCGAACTCGCCGAGATCGGCCGCGCGGTCGGCGAAGGCTCGGCGGGCCGCGGGGGCATGGCCGAGATGCTGCGCCCGCCGTACCTGCGGGCCACCCTGTTCGTGGTCGCGCTCGGCTTCCTGATCCAGATCACCGGCATCAACGCGATCGTCTATTACAGCCCGCGCATATTCGAGGCGATCGGGTTCACCGGGGACTTCGCGCTGCTGGGGTTGCCGGCGCTGGTTCAGGTCGCCGGACTGGCGGCCGTGTTCACCGCGATGCTGCTCGTCGACCGGCTGGGGCGGCGCCCGATCCTGTTGTGCGGCATCGCGACGATGATCGCCGCCGACGTCGTCCTGATGGCCGTGTTCGGGCGGGGCGTGGGCGGCGCGGTCCTCGGGTTCGCGGGCGTGCTGCTGTTCATCGTGGGGTTCACGCTCGGCTTCGGGTCGCTGGGCTGGGTGTATGCCAGCGAGAGCTTCCCGACCCGGCTGCGGTCCATCGGGTCGAGCACGATGCTGACCTCGAACCTGGTGGCCAACGCGATCGTCGCCGCGGTCTTCCTGAGCATGCTGCACACCCTCGGCGGCGCCGGGACTTTCGCGGTGTTCGCGGTTCTCGCGGTGGTGGCGTTCGGCGTCGTCTACCGCTACGCGCCGGAGACCAGGGGCCGCGAACTCGAGGACATCCGGCATTTCTGGGAGAACGGCGGGCGCTGGGACAAACCATGTCCCTGATCGGCGCCGGCACCCTGATGCTCGACGGGCAGGTCCGCCGGCCCGGATGGCTGGAAACCTCCGGCGGCCGGATTCTGGGGTGCGGCGCCGGCGCGCCGCCCCGTCCGCCCGACACCGACCTCCCCGATTCGGTTGTGGTGCCCGGGTTTGTCGACATGCACGTGCACGGCGGGGGCGGGGCCTCCTACCCCGACGCCGTCGCCGACGCCGCGGCCTTCCACCTGCGGCACGGCACCACCACGACGATGGCCAGCCTGGTCACCGCCGCGCCGGCGGAGCTGATCGCCGGGGTCCGCGCGCTCGCCGCAGCGGCCCGGCGCGGCACCGTCGCGGGCATCCACCTCGAGGGGCCGTGGCTGAGCGCGGCACGCTGCGGCGCGCACGACCGCACCCTGATGCGCGACCCGGAGCCCGCCGAGATCGACGCCGTGCTCGACGCCGGCGGCGGCGCGATCAAGATGGTGACGCTGGCGCCCGAGCGGCCCGGCTGCGACGAGGCGATCCGGCGCTTTCTCGACGCGGGAGTCGTTGTGGCGGTGGGTCATTCGGATGCCACCTACGAGCAGACCAAACGCGCCATCGGCCTGGGCGCCACCGTCGGCACGCACCTGTTCAACGCGATGCCGCCGCTACATCACCGCGAGCCCGGGCCGGCGCTGGCCCTGCTGGCGGACCCGGGCGTGACCGTCGAGCTCATCGCCGACGGCGTCCACCTGCACCCGGCCGTCGTGGACGCGGTGATCCGCGCCGCGGGACCCGAGCGGGTCGCCGTCGTGACCGACGCCGTCGCCGCGGCCGGCTGCGACGACGGCACGTTCCGGCTCGGGGCGGTGCCGGTCGAGGTGGTCGCCGGCGTCGCGCGGGTCCGCGGGACGGACACGATCGCGGGCAGCACCGCGACGATGGACCGGCTCTTCCGCGCGGTGGCGGGGCGCTCCGGTCTGGCCGAGGCGGTGCAGGTGACCGCGGCGACACCGGCGCGGGCCCTGGGCCTGCAGCGGGTCGGCAGCCTGCGGGCCGGCTACGACGCCAACCTGGTTGTGCTGGATCGGGATTGGCGGGTCAGCGCCGTCATGGCCCGCGGCGACTGGCGGGTTGCCCCGCGGGGCTAGCGGTGCCGCCGCGTCAGCCGGGAAAAAGCCAGCGCACCAACGGCTCCCATCGCCGCCGCGGTCACCGCCTGGCGCGCGCTGAGCCCCTCGTTCCCCCGCACCCGCGGGGTGATGATCGCCGGTGCGGGCGGCTCCACGCGCCGGGCCCGGGGGTCCGTCGACGCCGTCGCCGCCCACGCGGTGCAGAACAGGACGAGATAGGCCGTGATGTAGGCGAACACCATCAGGCCCAGCACCGGGCCGAAGGCGGCGCCGGCCGGGCTGCGCACCACCTTCTGCAGATAGATCGAGCCCACCTGCTTGAACAACTCGAACCCGACGGCGGCCATCAGCCCGGCCCGCATCGAGTCGACGAAGCTGACCTTCTCCCGCGGCAGCCGGGCGATCATCCAGGTCAGCAGCAGCCACGACACCAGCACCGACACCGCGATCGACACGGCCTGAAAGATCCAGTCGAACACGAAGAATTGCGGTACGCCGAGCCATTTCAGCGTCGCGGCCATCGGCGCCGCGTGACCGAGCACCGACAGGCCCATGGTGGCCACCGTCATGAGGAACGTCCCCAGCATCGCCACCAGGTCGGACAGTTTGGTGCGCACGAAACCCGGTGAGTCGAAACGCTGCTCCCACCACATCTCGGTCAGCGCCTGCCGCAGGTGCGACATCCAGCTCAGCCCGGCCCAGGACGCCGTGGCCAGCCCGATCACACCGACCGACGTGCGCGCGTGGATCGCCGAGTGCATCAGGTCGACCAGCTGCCGGCCCAGCTCGCCGGTCACCGTGGAGGTGATGCGGTGCTCGATGAGGGCCGCCAGCTGCGGACGCAGTGACAACGTGAACCCGACCACCGCGAAACCGACCATCAGCAAAGGGAATAGCGCAAGGATCGTGTAGTACGTCAGGCCCGCCGCGAAGAAGCCGCCGTTGCGGTCGCTGTAGCGCTGGTAGGCGCGCATCGCGTGGTCGAACGATCCGTAGCGGGTCCGCAGCCGATCGAGGAGCCCAGGCCTGCCCGGTTCGCCCATAGGAAACGCGCTACCTCCGTTGCGGAAGGAACCCCAGCCGATCGTAGACCCGCTGGACCGTTTTGCCCGCCACATCCTCGGCGCGCTGCGCCCCGGCCGCCAGCACGGTCTCCAGTTCGCTGAGATCGGCCAGCAATTCGTCGACGCGGGCCTTGATCGGGCCGACGAACTCGACGACCGCCTCGGCGGTGTCCTTCTTCAGGTCGCCGTAGCCCCGGCCCGCATAGCCGTCGACCAGTTTGTCGACGCCGACCCCGGTGACCGCCGACTGGATGGTCAGCAGGTTGGACACGCCCGCCTTGGCCTCGGGGTCGAACCGGATCTCGCGCTCGCTGTCGGTCACCGCGGAGCGGATCTTCTTTGCGGACTTGGCCGGATCGTCGAGCAGGTTGATCAACCCGGCGTCGGTGGCCGCCGACTTGCTCATCTTCGACGTGGGGTCCTGTAGGTCGTAGATCTTGGCGGTGGCCTTGGGGATGAGCACGTCGGGAACCACGAAGGTGTCGGGGAAGCGGGCGTTGAACCGCTGCGCGACGTCGCGCGCCAGTTCGAGGTGCTGGCGCTGGTCCTCGCCCACCGGGACGAGATCGCTGTCGTAGGCGAGCACGTCGGCGGCCTGCAACACCGGGTAGGTGAACAGGCCCACGGTGGTCGAGTCGCTGCCCTGGCGCGCCGACTTGTCCTTGAACTGCGTCATGCGCGATGCCTGCCCGAAACCGGTGAAGCAGCCCAGCACCCACGCCAACTGGGTGTGGGCGGGCACGTGGCTCTGCACGAACACGGTGCTGCGGCCGGGGTCGATGCCCAGTGCGAGGTACTGGGCGGCGGTGACCAGTGTCCGGCGGCGCAGCGCCTCGGGATCCTGTGTGACGGTGATGGCGTGCAGGTCCACCACGCAGAAGAACGCCTCGTGGTCGTCCTGCAACGCGACCCATTGCGCGACGGCGCCCAGCGCGTTGCCGAGGTGAAGCGAGTCGGACGTGGGCTGCACGCCGGAGAAGATGCGTCTGGATCCGGTAGCTGTGGTCATGATGTCTGCGATCTTTTCATGCGCCGCCGCCGTCCCCTCAGCCACCGGCGGCGCCTCGCGGACGCTCGCTTGCGGTACCGGCGGTACCGGCTTTATGGTTCGGGCTATGGGGAGTCGTCAACCGATCCGTCTGGGTTCCGGGGAGCCGGTCGTGCTGTTGCACCCGTTCCTGTTGTCGCAGGCGGTCTGGGAGGACGTGGCCCGGCGGCTGGCCGACACCGGCCGCTACGAGGTGTTCGCGCCGACGATGGCCGGCCACAACGGCGGCCCGGCGGCGGGCACCTGGTTCTTGTCCTCGGCGGTGCTGGCCGATCACGTCGAGCGACAGATGGACGAGCTGGGCTGGCAGGACGCCCACATCGTCGGCAACTCGCTGGGCGGCTGGGTCGCCTTCGAGCTGGAGCGGCGCGGGCGGGCACGCACCGTCACCGGCATCGCCCCGGCCGGCGGCTGGACGCGGTGGAGCCCGCACAAGTTCGAGGTGATCGCCAAGTTCGTCCTGGGCATCCCGCTGTTGGTGCTGGCCTGGCTGTTCGGGCCACGCGTGATGCGCCTGCCGTTCAGCCGCCGACTGGCCACCTACGCGATCAGCGCATCACCCGACGGGGTCAGCGACGAACAACTGCTCGGCTGCATCGACGACGTCGCCCACTGCCCGGCCTACTTCCAGCTGCTCGTCAAGTCCGTGCTGCTGCACGGCCTGCGTGAGCTCGCGGAGAATGCCGTGCCGGCGCACCTGGTGATCTGCGAGAAGGACAGGGTGGTGCCCGCGCCCAGGTTCAGCCGGCATTTCACCACCCACCTGCCCGACGACCACAAGGTCACCAGGCTCGACGGTGTCGGACACATCCCCATGTTCGAGGCGCCCGACCGCGTCGCCGGGGTGATCACCGGCTTCCTCGACTCGTGCGCCGCGGCGGCGCGGGGCGCCGCGAAGCCGCCGGCCGGTTAGCGGGAGCCGGCCGCCAGTTCCTTTTCCAGGTTCTCGGCGATCGAGTTGAGGAACTCCTCGCTCTGCTGCCACTCCTGGTCGGGACCGATGAGGATGGCCAGGTCCTTGGTCATCTTGCCGCCCTCGACCGTGGCGATGACGACGTCCTCGACCGTCTGCGCGAACTCGCACACCTCCGGCGTGCCGTCCAGCTTGCCGCGGTGCTGCAGCCCGCGCGTCCAGGCGAAGATCGACGCGATCGGGTTCGTGGAGGTCGGCTTTCCGGCCTGGTACTGGCGGAAGTGCCGGGTCACGGTGCCGTGGGCCGCTTCGGCCTCCACCGTCTTGCCGTCGGCGGTCATCAGCACCGAGGTCATCAGCCCCAGCGACCCGTAGCCCTGCGCGACGGTGTCGGACTGCACGTCGCCGTCGTAGTTCTTGCAGGCCCAGACGTAGCCGCCCTCCCACTTGAGGCACGCCGCGACCATGTCGTCGATGAGCCGGTGCTCGTAGGTGAGCCCCTCGGCCTCGAACTTGTCCTTGAACTCGGTTTCGTAGATGTGCTGGAACTCGTCTTTGAACATGCCGTCGTAGGCCTTGAGGATGGTGTTCTTGGTGGACAGGTACACCGGCCACTTGGCGTTCAGGCCGTAGGCGAACGAGGCGCGCGCGAAGTCCTGGATGGACTGCCTGAAGTTGTACATCCCCATCACGACACCGCCGTCCTCAGGGATGGTCACCACCTCGTGCACCATCGGCTCGCTGCCGTCGGACGGGGTGAACGTCAGCGTCACGGTGCCGGGCTTGTCGACCTTGAAGTTGGTCGCCCGGTACTGGTCCCCGAACGCGTGGCGGCCGATCACGATCGGCTTGGTCCAGCCCGGAACCAGCCGGGGCACGTTCGAGATCACGATCGGCTCACGGAAGATGGTGCCGCCCAGGATGTTCCGGATGGTCCCGTTCGGCGAGAGCCACATCTTCTTGAGGTTGAATTCCTGGACGCGGGCCTCGTCGGGGGTGATGGTCGCGCACTTGACACCCACCCCGTGCTTCTTGATCGCGTAGGCGGCGTCGATGGTGACCTGGTCGTCGGTGCGGTCCCGGTGCTCGATGCCCAGGTCGTAGTACTCCAGGTTGATGTCTAGGTGCGGCAGGATCAGCATGTCCTTGATGAGCTTCCAGATAACGCGGGTCATCTCGTCGCCATCGAGTTCTACTACCGGGCCTTTGACCTTGATCTTGGCGTCCTTGGACATCTGTGTCCACATCCTCCAGCAACTGGGAAGCTTGGGCGAGCGGTCGCTCGTCAGGCCAGACTACTAAAGGTCGTCGACGGCCCCAGGGCCGGTGAACGGCCACGGCCCCGCAAGTCTTGGCCGAGAGTTGGCACGGACTCGGTGTTATGCGATAAGCTTCATCTCGGTCATGAGCGCCAGCGCTAAGCCCCGGCTTGCTGGCCGGCAACCCTCCAACCGCGGTGGGGTGCCCCGGGTGAAAGACCAGGTCTAGTAGCCACAGGCTGCGCGGCAAGCGCGGGTCCGCCATAACGGGCCCCTGACTGGAGGGGAAAACGTGATGTGCATCATCTACCCGGCTCTCTCGGATCGGCTTATGTGTCGACTCGTGTGTCGTTGTTAACCGGCCGCCGCGCCGGTTGACGTCACCGGTGGTGACGTTCCGCGCGGCTGCCCCCGATACCCGAATCGTCCATGCCAGCAGAAAGCGAACATCCGTGGGCACCGAAAACAGTACGTCTGCCAACGACGAAACCGATCCGACCGCGCAGTGGTCCTTCGACACCAAGCAGATCCACGCCGGCCAGCACCCGGACCCGACCACCCACGCCCGCGCCCTGCCGATCTACCAGACCACGTCCTACACCTTCGACGACACCGCGCATGCCGCCGCGCTGTTCGGCCTCGAGGTGCCGGGCAACATCTACACCCGGCTGGGCAACCCGACCACCGACGTCGTCGAGCAGCGCATCGCCGCGCTGGAAGGCGGGGTGGCGGCGCTGTTCCTGAGCTCGGGACAGGCCGCTGAGACATTCGCCATATTGAACGTCGCGTGTGCCGGAGATCACATCGTCGCCAGTCCGCGGCTCTACGGCGGCACGTACAACCTGCTGCACTACTCGCTGGCCAAGCTCGGCATCGAGGTCACCTTCGTCGCGGACCCCGACGACCTGGACTCCTGGCAGGCCGCGGCCAAGCCGAACACGAAGGCGTTCTTCGGCGAGACCATCTCCAACCCCAAGATCGACGTGCTGGACATCCCCGGCGTCGCCGGGGTCGCCCACGCCAACGGGGTGCCGCTGATCGTCGACAACACCGTCGCCACGCCCTACCTGATCCAGCCGTTCACGCACGGCGCCGACATCGTGGTGCACTCGGCCACCAAGTACCTGGGCGGGCACGGCGCCGCGATCGCCGGCGTCATCGTCGACGGCGGCACGTTCGACTGGACGCAGGGCCGCTTCCCCGGATTCACCACGCCCGACCCGAGCTACCACGGCGTGGTGTACGCCGAGCTGGGGCCGCCGGCGTTCGCGCTCAAGGCGCGCGTGCAGCTGCTGCGCGACCTCGGGTCGGCCGCCTCGCCGTTCAACGCGTTCCTGGTCGCCCAGGGCATCGAGACGCTGAGCCTGCGCATGGAGCGCCACGTCGCCAACGCGCAGCGCGTCGCCGAGTTCCTGGCCGGCCACGACGGCGTGCTGTCGGTCAACTACGCGGGCCTGCCCGACTCGCCGTGGCACGAGCGCGCAAAGAAGCTGGCGCCCAAGGGCACCGGGGCCGTCCTCTCGTTCGAGCTGGCCGGCGGGATCGAGGCCGGCAAGGCGTTCGTCAACGCGCTCAAGCTGCACAGCCACGTCGCCAACATCGGCGACGTGCGCTCGCTGGTGATCCACCCGGCGTCGACCACCCATGCCCAGCTGAGCCCGGCGGAGCAGCTTTCCACCGGCGTCAGCCCTGGGCTGGTGCGGCTGGCCGTCGGCATCGAGGGCATCGACGACATCCTGGACGACCTCGAGCTCGGTTTCGCCGCGGCCCGAAAATTCGGTGGGCCGGGGCGATCGGATCAGTCCACTGGCGACCCGCACGCGGTGGCGGCCTTCTGAGGCGGATCTGACATGACGATCTCGGAGTTCCCCACCCAGACGCTGCCCACCGAGGGCGAGATCGGCTTCGTCCACATCGGCGCGCTGACCACCGAAGGCGGTGCGGTGATCGACGACGTCTGCATCGCCGTCCAGCGCTGGGGCGAGCTGTCGCCCACGCGCGACAACGTGGTGGTGGTGCTGCACGCGCTCACCGGCGACTCCCACGTCAGCGGGCCGGCGGGACCCGGGCATCCCACGCCCGGCTGGTGGGACGGCGTGATCGGGCCGGGCGCACCGATCGACACCAACCGCTGGTGCGCGGTGGCCACCAACGTGCTGGGCGGTTGCCGCGGCTCCACCGGGCCCAGCTCGCGGGCCCGGAACGGCAAGCCCTGGGGCTCGAGGTTTCCGCTGATCACCGTGCGCGACCAGGTGGAGGCCGACATCTCCGCGCTGGCCGCGCTGGGCATCAACGAGGTCGCCGCGGTCGTCGGTGGATCCATGGGCGGCGCAAGGGCTTTGGAGTGGATGGTCGGTCACCCCGACCGGGTCCGGGCCGGGCTGCTGCTGGCGGTCGGCGCGCGCGCCACCGCCGACCAGATCGGCACCCAGACCACTCAGATCGCGGCCATCAAGGCCGACCCCAACTGGCAGGGCGGCGACTACCACGACAGCGGACGCAAGCCGGAGGACGGGCTGACGATCGCCCGCCGCTTCGCGCACCTGACCTACCGCGGCGAGGTGGAACTCGACACCCGGTTCGCCAACGACCGTCAGGGCGACGAGGATCCGGCGCACGGTGGCCGCTACGCGGTGCAGAGTTACCTCGAGCATCAGGGCAACAAGCTGTTGTCCCGCTTCGACGCCGGCAGCTACGTGATCTTGACCGAGGCGCTGAACAGCCACGACGTCGGTCGTGGCCGCGGCGGCGTGCGCCAGGCCCTGCGCAGGTGCCCGGTTCCGGCCGTGGTCGGCGGCATCACCTCCGACCGGCTCTACCCGCTGCGCCTGCAGGAGGAGCTGGCCGACCTGCTGCCGGGCTGCTCCGGCCTGCACGTGGTCGACTCCAGATGCGGGCACGACGGCTTCCTGGTGGAGTCCGAGGCGGTCGGCGAGTTGATCCGCAAGACCCTCGTCCTGGCTTCCCAATCAGGACGGGCCGAAGGCGCGTGTCGGCGGTGACCCGGCCGAGACAGGAACGTTCCCTGTCGTTCGGCTCGGCGGCCGCCGCCTACGAGCGTGGCCGCCCGTCCTACCCACCGGAGGCGATCGACTGGCTGCTGCCGGCCGGCGCGCACCAGGTGCTCGATCTGGGCGCGGGCACGGGCAAGCTGACCACCAGGCTGGTCGAGCGCGGCCTGGACGTGGTGGCCGTCGATCCGATCCCCGACATGCTCGAGGTGCTGCGCGACACGCTGCCGCAGACCCGGGCCCTGCTGGGCACCGCGGAAGAGATTCCGTTGCCCGACAACAGTGTTGACGCCGTGCTGGTCGCCCAGGCCTGGCATTGGGTGGATCCGGCGCGAGCGCTTCCGGAGGTGGCCCGCGTGCTGCGCCCCGGCGGGCGGCTGGGCCTGGTGTGGAACACCCGCGACGAGCGGCTCGGCTGGGTGCACGAGCTCGGCGAGATCATCGGCAGCGACGACGACGGCGGCCGGCTCGACGTGACGCTGCCCGCACCGTTCACCGACCTGGAGCGCCACCGCGTGGAGTGGACGAATTACCTTACGCCGCAAGCGCTGATCGATCTGGTGGCGTCACGCAGCTACTGCATCACCTCACCGGCCGAGGTCCGCACCAGAACACTCGAAGGGGTGCGCGAGCTGCTGGCCACCCATCCGGCCCTGGCGAATTCGACGGGACTGGCGCTGCCCTACGTCACCGTGTGCATCCGGGCGACGCTGGCGGCCTGACGGCGCGATCAGCTTTCGTCCTCGTCGTCTTCGTCTGTGCGCAGGAGTTTTTCGGGGTGCCAGTAGGTGTTGGTGCGGGGTTGGCCGCGCTCGAGGTGTGAGGGTGGGATCCATTCGCCGCGCCGTCGCCGACAAACTATCTGCGGCCTATAGCCGTCGCGTGCGGGTGACCCAGAGGGCGGATAACTTGCCCGACTATAGCGGGTTTGTCTGCGGCGCAACGGTTTTCATTTAGCCCGCTGCTCGCCCTTGGGCTATAGTTAACCCCGACCCCCGGCGTTGAGCAGGCCCCGCAGGAGCCGGGAGGCACCACAACGTCGGCCCCCGATGGGCGCGGCGGGCGGTACGCGCAGCTTCAGCCGGGCATCGGTAGATGTCCACGCACGCGAATCCCGAGGGTGGCGCAGGGCAACCCGGCTCGGGGGAGTGTGCGGAACCGACCGATCACATCGGAGTTCCGCACCATGCCCAGCACAACCACGGCGAAGAAACCGAAGACCCTGCCGAACTTGCGGCCCGCGCCATTCCTTACCTCGGGGCAGCTCAGCCTCGAAACAGGCATCCCGCAGTCGCGCATCCAGGAGTTGGTGGGCGAGGGCCTGCCCGCCTACCAACTCGACCAGCGGCGGTACGTCTACGACCGGGACGAGGCCGTCGCCTGGCTCCTCGACCACGGGCACCTGCTCGACCCGTACCGGGCCGCAATCAAGCGGCTGGTCGACGAGGCCCCGCCGCTGACCGCCGAGCAGGCCGAACGCATCAAGGCCGTGCTTCGCGGTTGCCCGCAGCACCCCAGCGGCCCGTACTGACCGTGGTCGGGGTCGACCCGTCCGACAGCGGCAGCGGCGATAGCTGCGGGATCGTCGCCGCCAGCATGACCGCCGAGGGCGTCGTCGCCGTCATCGCCGACCAGTCGGCCCCGATGACCTCGGACGCCTGGGCGCGGGCGGCGGTCGAGCTGGCGGTCGACGTGGGCGCGTCGGAGATCGCCGTCGAGGCGTTCGCCGCCCGCGAGACGTACACCCGCGTCGTCAAGGAAGCCTTGAGCCGCTACAAGATCGACCGCCCGATCCGGGTGACCGCCTGGCCGCCGAAGGGCTCGGGCCGGGGCGGCGGCGACAGCGTTGCGCGCAGCTCGGCCCTGCTGCAGGGCCTCGAAACGGGCACCGTCAGGCTCGCCGGGTACCTGCCCGACTTCGAGGCGGCGGCGGTGACGTGGCAGGCCGGGCAGCACCAGCCCGACAGCCTGGCCGCCCTCGTCGTGGCGCATGACGTGCTCGTCCACGCCGCCGGTCAGTCAATGACCTTCGGTGTGCCGCAGGGGTCGTTGGGCCGCTCGCTGACCGGCCGCGCGGCGGTCACTTCCATGGAGGGCTGGCTGCGGCAGCGGATCGGGTGACCCCCGCTGAACCGGGGCCTGACATACCCGCCTTTGTCGGTGCGCAGGGGCATACTCGCACCCATGACTGACACGTGGACAAATCGCGACCTGCCCGTACTGAAGGCTGTCGTAGAGCTGTTCGAGGAGACCGGCCGCGGTCCCCGCGTGACCGAGGTTGCCAGGAGAGTCGGCTTCGATCAGGACACCGTCGAGCGTGCGCTCCGCGCCCTGTACACCGAACCGTACTTCGAGGAACCTCTGGGTAGCGCCCAGAAGCAATTCATCATTGTCGGCGCTCCTACGAGCGCAGCGCTGCGGATCGCCGGACAATGGCCCACCCCCGAGGGGCAATTGGATCGGCTGATCGCCGCGTTCGAGGCCGTTGCCGCTGACAACACGCGCCCCGACGAGGAGCGAAGCCGCGCTGAGAAGATCGGGCTCTGGCTGACCGGCGCGCTGTCCCAGGTAGCCATCGGTGCGCTTGGCGGAGCGGGCGGCAACATCATCTCGGGCTAGAACCCGTCTTGTCGGTGCCTCGACGCATACTGGCGGGCATGATCACACCCGACGAACTCGCCGCCGGTCTCCGGGCGGCGGTCCAGATATGCGATGAGAATTATGGCGGGGCTGGCTACGAGGCCGTTGCCGCGAGAATCGGCGTCGACCCGGAGTTGGTGCTGCGCGAGCTGCTACCCGCCGTTGCCGAGTACTTCGACCAGACCCTGCCGGGTGACGACGGGATCGCCGCAGTCCACGGCCCTACAGCCGCTGCGCGCCGATTCGTCGGCCCGTAGCACCTAGCTGACCGTCACATCGCTTCCCAATCGTCCTCGTCCTGGTAGTAGTCCACCCGTCGGCGTCCCCAAGAGCCACTTCGAGTTCTTCGTCGTCCATCGACGCGAACTTCTCGATCTGGTGGGCAATGCCCCGGTTGATTCGCGTTACTGCCTTCTTGATGTCACACGGCGCCGAGACACGGCACTGAGTGCAACGGCCCCTCCTGTCTTCGAGCATGTGGTCGATCGTCAAATCAGTCAGCGCCCGCATACAGCGATTGCAGGCATCGCGCAGCTGTCTGAGTGTCCGCTCAGGCGCCACCTCGGGTACGGGCTGATCTGCTGCGTCACCGGAGTCGGCGACCGCAACGTGCTCGACCAGCTCGTTGTCGAGCCGGTTCATCGTCCGCTTAGTTTGGCAGGGGGCTTCCTCATGGCAGCGTTTGCATCGCCCGTTGGGATCGGCGACGTGGCCCTTTGCAAACTCGACCAGCACCTTTCGCCACTTCGCAAGTTTGTCCGAAATTCGGCTGATCTCCGCTTCGTAGTCGATGGGCGACTTGGGCGGATGCACGAACTGCTTAGTCACCGTCGGCTGCTCCCGGATCCGCCGCATCATCTGATCGTTCTGCTTCGCCGCGCTTATATACCGCAGCAGGGCCTTCTCGTCGTTGGCCGATAGCAGCGTGCCCCAGTCCTTGGCCCTGACCTTGGCCTTGGATCGGGCGGTGAAGTACTGGTTCCGGTTGAGCCCGTAGTGCTTGCAGAAGTCAAGGACGGAGCGGCGTAGCGGCGGTTCATCGGGCAAGGTTCGACCTCCTGGGTGCATCGCCGCGACCAGACCGGATCGACCCCGAATGTGACCGATCCCTACTACGCGGGGTCGTTCACCCTCTAGGCTGTCGGTGGTATTCGCCAATACACGTTCGAGCCCTGTCGGAGTCCGCTCCGGCGGGGCCTCGGCGTCTCTGGCGGCAGTTCGTATGAAGCTGCCGCTCCTGATGGTAAGTCGCGGTACCGACAAACCCAGCGGATCTCTTGTGGATAACTCAGTCCCGGTCACCTTTGCCGACGTTGCAGTCGGCGCAGAGCGTACGCAAGTTGTCGATCCGGGTCTTGCCGCCTCGGGAGAACGCGATCGTGTGGTCGACATGTAGCTGGCAACCGAGGTCTGTTGCTGGTGAGCGTCCGCACAGCACGCAACGAAACCTGTCTCGCCGCAGGACTTGGTAGCGCAGACCAATCGAGATTTGCCGCTGGTCCTCCTGCCGGGGCACCGCTCGGATCGGCCCCGACTTCGTGCTTGCTTCTGTCTTCTGGTCAATGGCGATGTCGGTGTTGACCCGCTCAACGAATGCCACTTTGGCCCGGCCCCAGGTACCGAACTTGCGCTCGTACGCCCCGCTTGTGATGCGTGATGGGGCTCGGTCCATCTCCCTGTACCGAGGCGGGCGACCGTAGTGGGTCCAGACTGCGAGTAGGTTCTCGAAATAGTCGGCGTCCGACCACCGGCGACCCATGTTCGACAATGTGAGCCCCGCCGCCTCGACGGCAGCCTTCCATGTGCCAAAGCGGCTGACGACTACCCGTGGGGACAGTAGCGGCGACCGCTTGAGATCTTTGAACCTGACTACGGTGGTGCTGTTCTCGGCGGCGAGGCGCTTCAACTCACAGATGATGTCCTCCTCCGTGAGGCTCTTACCGACTTGCTGCCGCATCTTGGCGCTGACGAGCTTGCCGCCGTACAGTTCGCCACGACCAATGACGTCAAGGGCTTCTTTCCATCCGCCGAATCGGCGAACGAGGGTGCTGGAACTGACACGGGAATATCGGTCGAAGGTATTCCGACTGAGCCGTTCGCCGCTGCACAAATCCGCGACCCGACGAAGCTCAGCGACCAGACTGTCGTGGTCATATGAGATCAGCCGGTCAAGCTCAAATCGAGGGACGATCTGAGACGGGTCAGGCACTGAAGTCACGGCGGGCTCTCCGATCATGAGCGGGCGGGAGAGATCATCCACAGGATCGTAGTGACCTCGGCAGACGATTCCGCTTCCA
Organism: Mycobacterium cajalii; assembly: GCF_045809005.2. Classification (NCBI taxonomy): domain Bacteria; kingdom Bacillati; phylum Actinomycetota; class Actinomycetes; order Mycobacteriales; family Mycobacteriaceae; genus Mycobacterium; species Mycobacterium cajalii. Next base: position 1,183,953 of record NZ_CM141436.1, on the reverse strand, counting down.
TCACCGCTTCCAGGTGATATCGACGGTGGCCGGGTCGATAACCTCGCGGCCCTCCCGGTTCCGCTTCAACCGGCCCCTGGGTTGTCGCCGCAGCCGCACGGTGCATAGCGCGTCGATGACCACCCGTTGCGCCATCAGGGACGCCTCGCGGAACGCCTGGGTCGGGTCGGGTGCCGCCACCACCGCCCCCAGCGCCGCGCCGCCACGGAGGGTGGCGAGCTGCGCGTCGAGCGTGGTCAGCTCGGCCTGCACCTTCTGTTTGGCCGAGCGCCAGCGGGGGCCGTCGATGATGCCGTCGTCGTACTCGTTGTCGATCTTGACCAGCCGCGCCCGCAGCGTCTTCGCCTTGTCGGTGATCGGCTTGGTGTGGGCCTCGTCGGGGGCGAGCAGCTTCTCGAAGTCCTTGGCCGCCAACCGCTCGGCAATCACGTCGAGCACGAACGCATCGACATGGCGGTGTTCGCGGGTGAGGTGGCCCGCGCAGAAGTACTTGCCGCCGTTGACGGTCTGCACCGGCCGGTCGCACTCTTCGCCGGAGTCCAGTCGGGCGGCGCACAGGTACAGGCCCGACCCGAGGTAGCGGCGGTCGGTGCCGACGCGGTTGCTCTTGCGGGCCGGGTCAGCGAGCCGGGCCGCGATGACGTCGAACACCTCCTCGGAGACCAGCTGCTTCCACTGCCCCCGAACCCGGTTGCCGTCGTTGTCGGTTGCGATCTCGCCGCGATACACCGCCCATCCGGCGTAGCGGGGGTTGGTCAGGATGTCGCGCACCGTGCGGGTGTTCCACGGCCTGCCGCTGCGGGTGGGCACCTTCGTGTCGTCGAGCAGCCGCACCAGCGAGCGCAGTGACTCCCCGGCGTAGAACCGCGTGAAGATGTCGGTGACGATCTTGGCCTCGGAGCGCACGATCTTGCCGATGGTGGAGTAGCCCAGCGGTCGGGGGCCGTGCGGCACCTTTCCGGCCAGGGCATGCCGCTGCAGCGCGGCGACGTGGCGCTCGGACTTGATGGCGACCTCCATCTCGGCGACGCTGCCGAGCACGTCGATGATCATGCGCCCGGAGGCCGTCGTCGGGTCCATGTCAGAACCCTGCACCAGGGCGATGATGACGCCGTGCTCGCGGCACGCCTCGACCAGCAGCAGCCGCTCGCGGGCGTTGCGGGCGATGCGGTCCATGTGCCGGGCCACGATGGCGTCGATCTCGCCGCGCTGAACGGCGGCCAGCATCGCGTAGAACTCGGGGCGGTGTTTCTTGCCGGTGCCGGTGATCGAGTTGTCGACGTAGACCCCGACCAGCGTACAGCAGCGCTGGTCGATCAGGTCGCGGGCGGCGTCCTCCTGCTGGCTGACGCTGCTGGCCTCGCCGTTGCGGTCCATGCTGACGCGGGCGTAGATCGCAGCCCGGCGTGAATCCTCTTGGACCCGTGGGCGTTTCGCTTTGCTGCTGGCGGCGTTGCGGAGGTCGGAGCGGCGGCGGCGGTTGCGGTCACGCGCTAACTACTTCGACCTGAAAAAGTCGGTGGGTTGATCCGCGGGTTGGCGGTGCTGAGCTGGAAAGATGGCCTCAAAGCCCTTATTGCGGAAGGGATTGAGGCCATCGTGTTTCGTACTGTAGGTGATCAGCCGTCGTTGTGGGAGTCGTTACTGCCGGAGGAGGTGCGGCGACTTCCCGAGGAGTTGGCGCGGGTGGATGCGCTGTTGGACGATCCGACGTTCTTCACACCGTTTATGCCGTACTTCGACCTGCGGATCGGTCGGCCGTCGACGCCGATGGAGACCTATCTGCGGTTGATGTTCTTGAAGTTTCGCTATCGGCTGGGCTACGAAAGCCTGTGCCGGGAGGTCTCGGACTCGATCACGTGGCGGATGTTCTGCCGGATCCCGCTGGAGGTGGCGGTCCCGCATCCGACGACGCTGATGAAGCTGACCACACGCTGCGGGTCGGCGGCGGTGGACGGGCTCAACGAAGCCCTGTTGGCCAAGGCGGCCGAGGCGAAGGTGCTGCGCACCAACCGAGTACGGGCCGACACGACGGTGGTTCCGGCGAACGTGGCTTATCCCACCGACTCGGGGCTTTTAGCCAAGGCGATACGGCGGATCGCAACAACCAGCAAGCGGATCCAGGCCGCCGGCGGTGCGGTACGCACCCGGGTGCGGGATCGCTCCCGCGCGGCGGGTAAGCGCGCTCACGCGGTCGCGGCCAAGCTGCGCTCTCGCACCGCACTGGGCCGCGACGAGGCCACCGCCGCGGTGCTCAGGAGCACCGGTGAGCTGGCCGGGTTGGCGCAGACCGCCGTGCGGGACGCCGAGCGACTGCTGGTCAACGCCAAGCGGGCGGTGCGCCGAGCCGAAGCCAAAGCCGCCGCGCTGCGTGCTCAAGGTGGGCGCGACGCAGTGGCCGGCCGGCGGCGGGGCCGGCTCGTGCGCGCGGTCAACGACCTGCAGAAACTGCTGGCCGCGACCCGGCAGATCGCCGCGCAGACCAGCCAACGGGTTTCCGGACAGACCCCCGAGGGCGCCACCCGGCGGGTCAGCCTGCACGACGACGATGCCCGCCCGATCGCCAAGGGCCGCCTCGGGCGACCGGTCGAGTTCGGCTACAAGGCCCAGGTCACCGACAACGACGACGGCGTCGTGCTCGACCACACCGTCGACATGGGCAACCCGCCCGACGCCCCCCAGTTGGCACCGGCGATCGCGCGGGTCACCACCCGCACCGGGCGCACACCACGCACCGTCACCGCAGACCGCGGCTACGGCGAGAAACGCGTCGAAGACGCCCTGCACGACCTCGGTGTGCGCACCGTCGTGATACCCCGCAAGGGCAAACCCTCCCAAGCCCGGCGCGAAGAAGAACACCGACCCGCGTTTCGGCGAACCATCAAGTGGCGCACTGGCTGTGAAGGCCGTATCAGCACCCTCAAACGCGGCTACGGCTGGGATCGAACCCGCATCGACAACACCGAGGGCGCCCGGATCTGGGCCGGACATGGAATCCTGACCCACAACCTGGTCAAGATCAGCGCCCTCGCCGCGTAATCGACACCGCCGAAGCAAACATACATACGCCAAATTGGGCACAGCCCGCACACCCGCTCACCACACGCGGGGGTTTTTCAGGTCGAAGTAACTATAGCGTTTGTCGGCAGTGTTTCTTATCGGTGTCGCCGTTGCTGTTTTTGCGGGTGGTCCAGCCTTTTTCGGTGATGGGGTGGTGGCCGCCGCAGCCGAAGGTGAGGTCGTCGATGCCGGTGGTGCCGGATTTCGCGTAGGGGATGACGTGGTGGACTTCGCAGTAGTAGCCGCCCACGGTGCAGCCCGGGGCGCTGCAGCCGCGGTCCTTGGCGTACAACACGATTCGCTGCGCGGGTGAGGCCAACCGCTTCGTGTGGTAGAGGGCCAGGGCCTTGCCCTTGTCGAAGATCGCCAGGTAATGATGGGAGTGGCGGGCCAGGCGGATGACATCGCTCATCGGCAAGATGGTGCCCCCGCCGGTGAGAGCTTGTCCGGCGGCGGCTTCGAGTTCGGCCAGGGTGGTGGTGGCGATGATGGCGGCGGGCAGCCCGTTGTGCTTACCCAACTCCCCGGAGGCCAGCATCGCGCGCAGCGCGGCGAGCAGGCCGTCGTGTTGGCGTTGGGCGGGGCCGCGGGCATCTTTGTCGATGGCGTCCTGGGTGGGGGTGCCGTCCACGCGGGGCTGCTCGTCGAGGTTGTTGCACATGCCCGGCGCGGCGAGTTTGGCCCACGCCGCTTCGAGGGTGGCGCGCAGTTCGGGGGTGATCCAGCCGCTCAGGTGCGACATTTTGTCGGGGCCCTGGGCGCCCAGGATCAGCCCACGCCGGCGTGCCCGGTCGGCGTCGGTGTAGTTGCCGTCGGGGTTGAGGGCGTTGTCGAGTCGCTCGGCCAGTGTGCCGAGTTGTTCGGGGCGGATGTGGGTGCCGTGGCGGGCCAGGTCGGCTTCGGCGCGGTCGCGGGTGGGTTGGTCGACCCAGCCGGGCAGCTGGTGGCAGAAGTGGCGGATCACGGTGACGTGTTCGCAACCGAGCGTGCCCTGGCGCTGACGCAAAGCGGTCTCGGCCAGCACCGGGGGTAGGGGTTCCCCCGTCAGCCCGTGGCGGGGGCCCAGATCGGCGGCTTCGCGCACCCGCCGGTTGGCTGCAGCGCGCGAGATCAGGGTGGCCTCGGCGATGGCGTGGGAGAGTTTGCCGCCCAACTCCTCCGGGGTGGCTTGGTGGGCCAGGGTGTTGATCACCGCATGCTCGAGGGCGGGCAGGCGCCGGCGCACCTTTTCCACCCGGCCCAGCCAGGCCAGTAACTCCGGGGTGGTCAACGCATCGCAGTCGAACCCCAGCAGCGTGTCCAGGTCGGCGTCGAGCGCGTCGAACGCCGCACCCAACTCCTCCCGATCAACACTCACACCCCGAAACTATGCGCACCCACCGACAAGAAACCCCGGAATGTGACCACAGAAACCAAAGTGACGCAAGTTTTTTGGTGTCAGAAGGTCAACCCCGACAACATGACCCGATTCGGGTCGTACTTCTGCCGCACGGTGGACAGCTGCGACAGGTTGGAACCGAAGTAGCGCGACGCCGGGGTGTTGGCCTCCAGGTAGTTGACGTAGCCGCCGACCGAATACGGTTGCACCGCTTGGTGTGCGGCGGCCAGCCATTTCGTCGCGGCCGGCACCTGGTTGGCGCCGGGTTCGGCGTACCACTGCAGCACCGCGGACTGCTTGCGCCACGGGAAGGCCGTATCGCCCGGCGCCAGGTCGCCGGCCGCGCCCCCCAGGGGGTCGATGAGCACGGAGGCCTTCCCGGCCGCCGCGGGCCACTGGCCGATGGCGGTGGCAATCGCATGTGCCGCGGCGGCGTTCACCGTCGAGATCACGTCCGATCCGGCGACGAACCCGCGGGGCGACGACGCCGAGCTGCCGCCGGCGAGATACGTCGCCAGGTCCAGGTGTGTCATCGTCGTGTTCTGCGCGCCACTGGGTTGCACGCCGACCGCGGACTTGATCGCGTTCGCCACCGAGGCCGCGGTGCCCGCGGGGCAGGTGGCCAGGATCTGGCAGTTCGTCTGCGACGACCCGATGGCGAGATCGACACGGCCCCAGGTGTTCCGGTCGGCGGCAGCCAGCCAGGACTGCCAGCCGGACAGCACCTGCACCGCCGACGACGACGGAAAGTCGAGTCGCACCACGTCGGTGGAGTCGGCGGCGAACGTCGCGAACGTCATCGCCGTCGTCACGCCGAAGTTGCCGCCGCCGCCCCCGCGCAGCGCCCAGAACAGATCGGGGTGGTCGCTCGCCGAGGCGGTGACCACGTCGCCGCTCGGCAGCACGACCGTGGCCGACTGCAGGGTGTCGCACGTGAGGCCGGCGCGCCGCGTGTCCGCACCGATGCCGCCGCCGAGCGCGGACCCCCCGATGCCGACCGTCGGACAGGTGCCGACCGGGACCGCCCGGCCGGCGCCGGCGCAAGCCTGCTGCAAGGCGGCCAGATTGGTCGCCGGGGTCACCGTCACGTTGCCGCCGTTCAGCTGCGCCCCGCCGGGAAGGCCCCGCAGGTCGAGCACCATCGCATTGCCGGCGGTCGAGGCACCGATATAGGAATGCCCGCCGGCCCGCGGGGCGATCTGGAGCCTGTTGGCCGTCGCGAAGGCGGCCGCCCGCTGCACGTCCGCCTGCGACGACACCGCAACCACCGCGGCCGGGTTCGAATTGCTGTAGAACGAATTGAAAACCTGCTTGGCTGTCGCGAATTGAGCACCGTTGCCCGGCAGCAGCACCTTGCCGCCGATGGAGGCCGCCAGGCCGCCCCACCCGCCGGCCGGGTCCGCAGCCGCCCGCGCGGTGCCGAACGCCGCCCCCGTCGCCAACATCCCGACGGCACCGCGTAGGAACGCCTGGCGCGAGATCGCATGGTCCAACGGACGGCTTCGATTCGTCGTCATGGGCCGGATTCTGGAACATCTGCAGCGGGAAAACTCCGCGCCGCGGCGCGTGTCGGATCACAGTGTGGCGTCGATGTGTCCGCCGCCCGCCGCCCACGAGCCCGCGGATCGTAGCCCGCTAACCGATGCCGCGGGCGGGGGGCGCGCGCGAAACGGCATAGTGTGCGAAGCTTTATCCCACCGTATCCTCGATGTGACCGGCATAGGCCAAAGTTTTCGGGGTGATCCGAGTGCCGGAGGAGCACTCACGACAGACGGGGAAGCTGTCTTGAAACCAATGGCACGCACTCACGATTGGATCTGGATGTTCCGTCATCAGCCCCTGAGCATTCGGCTGCTGGCCGGTGCGGCCGCCGTCGTCACCGCGGCGGCGGCCCTCGCGGCACCCGCCGAGGCCGACTGGACGACCGACGACGGCTTCATCGACGCGCTGAACCACGCCGGGATCAACTTCGGTGAGCCCGGAAACGCGATCGGCGTGGGCCAGTCCATCTGCCCGATGCTCGCGGAGCCGGGCGGGAACTTCGCCGCGGCGGCGGCGCGGGTCCGGGGCGGGGGCATGTCCCCGCAGATGGCGCAGCTGTTCACCACCATCGCGATCCAGACGTACTGCCCCGAGGAGATCGCGTCGATCGCCAACGGCAACCTGACCGGCGGCTTGCCGCAGGTCCCGGGCATGCCGGGCCTGCCCGCGCTGCCGGGAGCCTAACCGGTACCCAGCGGGTCGATGGTCCAGGCGATGTAGACCATCGCGGCCCCGACTGTCGCGGTGGTCACGAAGTCGACGCCCTTGCTGCGCACCACCAAGAGGCCGGCCCGGTCGTCGGGCAGCGCCAACCGCAGCATCGCGGCCACGCCGACGCCGATGCCGATCAGCAACGAACCGCGCCGCCAGAAGTCGGCCCCCGCCAACGCGAAAGCCGTGGCGAAGATCACCCCCACCAGCAGTATCGGCCACTGGGCCCGCAGCACGGCCCGGCCGTTCATTGCCGCTCGGCCAGCTCGACGACGTTGGTCAGCAGAAACGCGCGCGTCAGGGGGCCGACTCCGCCCGGGTTGGGCGACACGTGGCCGGCCACCTCCCAGACATCCGGATGCACGTCGCCCACCAGGCCGTCCGCGGTGCGGCTGACCCCCACGTCGACCACCGCGGCGCCGGGACGCACCATGTCGGCGGTCAGCATGTGCGGGACACCGGCGGCGGCCACGATGATGTCGGCCTGCTTGGTAAAGGCGAACAGGTCGCGAGTTCCGGTGTGGCACAACGTCACCGTGGCGTTCTCGGAACGGCGCGTCAGCAACAGCCCCAACGGCCGGCCGACCGTCACACCGCGACCGATGACGACGACGTGCGCCCCGGCGATCTCGACCCCGTAGCGCCGCAACAGGTGCACGATGCCCCGCGCGGTGCACGGCAGCGGCGCAGGGGTGCTGAGCACCAGGCGGCCCAGGTTCGTGGGGTGCAGCCCGTCGGCGTCCTTGGCCGGGTCGATGCGCTCCAGCGCCGCGTTCTCGTCCAGATGCCGGGGCAGCGGCAACTGCACGATGTAACCGGTGCATTCGGGGTTGGCGTTGAGCTCGTCGATGGTGGCGTGCAGCGTGGCGGTGCTGGTGTCGGCGGGCAGATCGCGGCGGATCGAGGTGATGCCGACCTTGGCGCAGTCGGAGTGCTTGCCGCGCACGTAGGCCTGCGACCCCGGGTCGTCACCGACCAGGATGGTGCCCAGCCCCGGGGTGCGACCCGCCGCGGTCAACGCGGCCACCCGCTGCTTCAGGTCGACGAAGATCTCGTCGCGGGTGACCTTGCCGTCCAGTGTGATTGCGCCCACGCCTCACAGTCTGGCACGCGACGGGTTTAGGCTCCTCGCATGTCTACCCCTCCCGACGTGTTCGCCTCGGCCAAGCTGGGTCCGGTGACGCTGCGTAACCGCACCATCAAGTCCGCCACGTTCGAAGCGCGCACGCCCAACGGGTTGGTGTCCGACGACCTGATCGAATACCACCGCCTGCCCGCCGCGGGCGGGGTCGGCATGACGACCGTCGCCTACTGCGCGGTCTCCCCCGGCGGCCGCACCGAGGGCAACGGACTCTGGATGCGCCCGGAGGCGGTGCCCGGGCTGCGCCGGCTCACCGACGCGGTGCACGCCGAGGGGGCGGCGGTGAGCGCGCAGATCGGCCACGCCGGCCCCGTCGCCAACGCCAAGTCCAACAAGGCCACCGCGCTGGCGCCGGTGCGGTTCTTCAATCCCATCGGGATGCGGTTCGCCAGGAAGGCGACCCGCGACGACATCGACGACGTGACCGCCGCGCACGCCAACGCCGCGCTGCTGGCCATCGACGCCGGCTTCGACGCGGTCGAGATCCACCTGGGCCACAACTATCTGGCGAGCGCCTTCCTGTCTCCGCTGATCAACCGCCGCGACGACGAGTTCGGCGGATCGCTGGAGAACCGGGCCAAGGTGGCCCGCGGGCTGGTGATGGCCGTGCGGCGCGCGGTCGACATGCGCGGGGCGGGCCGGATCGCGGTCACCGCCAAGCTCAACATGACCGACGGCGTCCGCGGCGGCATCAGCACCGAGGAGGCGCTGACCACCGCCAAATGGCTGCAGGACGACGGCGGGCTGGACGCGATCGAGCTGACCGCGGGCAGCTCGCTGGTCAACCCCATGTACCTGTTCCACGGCGACGCACCGCTCAAGCAGTTCGCCGCCGCCTTCAAGCCGCCGCTGAGCTGGGGCATGCGCATGACGGGCAAGAAGTTCCTGCGCGAGTACCCCTATCGCGAGGCCTACCTGTTGCGCCACGCCAAGCTGTTCCGGGCCGAGCTGACGATGCCGCTGATCCTGCTCGGCGGCATCACCAACCGGGAGACGATGGATCTGGCGATGGCCGAGGGGTTCCAGTTCGTCGCGATGGGCCGGGCCCTGCTCGCCGAGCCCGATCTGATCAACCGGATCGCCGCCGACGGTGACCGGCACAGCGTGCATTCGGCCTGCACACACTGCAATCAGTGTATGGCCACCATCTACAGTCGGACGTACTGCGTGGTCACCGGCGCTCCCGATTCAGCCCGCTGACGATCCGCGCCGCCGGGGTGCGTGCGGGAAGGCGGGGGCTCGGGCCCGACGAGGACCTTCGTTGCACCAGATAAAGTTGGTTCGATGAGTGCACCAGCCCCGCCAGTCCTGACCGTCCGCTACGACGGAGGTGAAGGCACCTTCGCGGCGGGCCACGACGTGGTGGTCGGGCGCGACCTGCGGGCCGACATGCGGATCACCCATCCGCTCATCTCGCGGGCCCACCTGCTGCTCCGCTACGACCAGGGCCGGTGGCTGGCGATCGACAACGGTTCGCTCAACGGCACCTTCGTCAACGGCCGGCGCGTTCCCGTCGTCGACATCCACGACGGCCAGTGCGTCAACATCGGAAACCCCGACGGGCCGCAGCTGAGGTTCGAGGTCGGCCGGCACCAGGGCATGGCCGGACGCCCCCCCGAAAACGAGTCGATGCGGCTGCCGGCCAGCGCGACCCAGTCCTTGGGCGGGGGCTGGTCCGCGTCGCCCGGCGCCCCGCCCGCTCCCCCGGGCCCGTCCGGGCCGCCGCCCGTCCGGCCGCCGGGACCCCCGCCGCGACCGCATCCGGGCCCGCCACCACCGCACGGCCAACCCATGCGCCCTCCGGTCGCGGCCGGACCGCGACCGCATCCGCCGCCACCGCCGGCGAGCCCGCCGCCACCGCCGGGCAACTACCAACCGCACCCGCACATCCCCGCGCCGGGGCCGCGGGCGTCCTCGCAGTCCTCGCCGCCGACCCAGATGTCGGCGCCCAGCGCCGCCAAAGAACCCGAGGTGGCGAACCTCGCGACGAAGATGATGCAGGCGTTGATGCCGTCGCGGTCCGGGTCGCTGCAGAAGCCGGCCGGCGCGATCACGATCGGCCGCGCCACCGACAACGAGATCGTCATCCAGGACGTCCTGGCCTCCCGCCACCACGCGTTCATGATCCAGACCCCGCTGGGCACCGAGATCCGCGACGCGCACAGCGTCAACGGGACGTTCGTCAACGGCGTCCGCGTCGGGTCGGCGGTGCTGACCGAAGGCGACGTGGTCACCATCGGCAACGTCGACCTGGTGTTCACCCGCGACACCCTGGTGCGGCGCACCGAGGCCGCGACGCGCACCGGTGGCCTGGAGGTGAACTCGGTCTGCTTCAGCGTCGAGCACGGCAAACAACTGATCGACCACATCTCGCTGACGGCCCGTCCCGGGACGCTGACGGCCATCATCGGTGGTTCCGGCGCGGGCAAGACCACGCTGTCGCGGCTGATCGTCGGGTACACCAGCCCCAGCTCGGGCACGGTGTGCTTCGAGGGGCACGACATCCACAAGGAATACGCGAACATGCGTAGCCGAATCGGGATGGTCCCGCAGGACGACGTCGTGCACCGCCAGCTGACCGTCAACCAGGCCCTCAACTACGCCGCCGAACTGCGCCTGCCGCCCGACACCAGCAAAGAGGAGCGGGCGCAGATTGTCGCGCAGGTGCTTGAAGAACTCGACATGACCAAGCACGCCGACACCCGCGTCGACAAGCTCTCGGGCGGCCAGCGCAAGCGGGCCTCGGTGGCCCTCGAGCTCCTCACGCAGCCGTCGCTGCTGCTGCTCGACGAGCCCACCTCGGGCCTGGACCCGGCGCTGGACCGTCAGGTCATGCTCATGTTGCGCCAACTCGCGGACGCGGGCCGCGTGGTGCTGGTGGTCACACACTCGGTGTCCTACCTGGAGGTCTGCGACCAGATCCTGCTGGTCGCACCCGGCGGCAAGACCGCGTTCTGCGGCCCGCCCGACCAGGTCGAGGCCGCGATGGGGACCCGCAACTGGGCCGACATCTTCGCCAACGTGGGCGCCGACCCCGACGAAGCCAACCGCCGCTTCAAGGAGCGCGACGACCATACGCAGCGACCACCGTCGCCGCAGAGCCCGGCGGACCTGGGCGAGCCACCCAAGACGGATCTGTGGCGGCAGCTGTCCACGATCGCCCGCCGACAGGTGCGGCTGGTTGTATCCGACCGGGGGTACACGATCTTCCTGGCGGTGCTGCCGTTCCTGATCGGCGGCTTGTCGCTGACGGTGAAGGGGTCCAACCCCGGCCTCGGGCCGGCCAATCCGCTCGGCGCCGCGCCCACGCAGCCGCAGTACATCATGGTGCTGCTCAACATCGGCGCCGTCTTCATGGGCACGGCGCTGACCATCCGCGACCTGATCGGCGAGCGCCCGATCTTCAAGCGGGAACAGGCGGTGGGCCTGTCCACCAACGCCTACCTGCTGGCCAAGATCGCCGTCTTCTCCGTGTTCGCGACCGGCCAGGCCGCGGTGGCCACGTTGATCGTGCGGATCGGCAAGGGCGCCCCCACCGAGCCGGCCCTGTTCCTGGGCAACTCCACCTTCTCGCTGTTCGTCACCGTCGCCGGCACCTGTGTCGCGTCGGCGATGCTCGGGCTGCTGTTGTCGGCGCTGGCGCAGTCCAACGAGCAGATCATGCCGATGCTGGTGGTGTCGATCATGTCCCAACTGGTGCTCTCCGGCGGCATGATCCCGGTGTACGGGCGTTTCGGGCTCGAGCAGCTCGCGTGGGTGACCCCGGCCCGCTGGGGCTACGCCGCGGGCGCGTCGTCGATCGACTTCCCGGCGCTGGTCAAGGTCAAGCAGATCCCGACCAACGACCCGATCTGGCAGCACTCCAAGCACATTCTGGTGTTCGACATGTTCATGCTGGCGGCGTTGTCGGTGGCCTACGCGGGCTTCATCCGGTGGCACATCCGCCTGAAGCGCTGAAACCCGGCACCGGCGCGGCCGTCATTAATCTGGACTGATGACTCGACCCGCGCAGCCCGTGCTCACGGTTCGGACCGACAAAGCGCAGAGCAGCTTCGCCCCGGGCCGCGACGTGGTCGTGGGGAACGACGTGCGCGCCGACTTGCGCGTGGCGCACCCGCTGATCGCCCGCGCGCACCTGTTGCTGCGCTTCGCCGAGGGCAGGTGGACGGCCGTCGACAACAACTCGCTGAACGGGATGTTCGTCAACGGCCAGCGGGTGCCGACGGCCGAGATCCACGACGGGCAGGCCGTCAACATCGGCAAGCCCGACGGGCCGCGGCTCACGTTTCAGGTCGGACACCACGACGGCGCCGTCGGCCTCGCGCCGCCGACGGAGTCGATCCCCATCGCCGTTCCCGACCCCCCGACCCGCAGCTGGCGCCGGCACCCGCCCCACGACCCGCAGCGCACCACCGCCATCCCGGTCCCCCCGCCGCCCGACCCCGACCCCCCGACCCAGATCGGCGTCACCGGGGAGGTGGCCGAGTTCCCGACCACCCGCGTCCGCTCACTGGGGACCGACGACGGTGCCCGTCCCCCGGCGGGCAGCCCCGCCTGGATCGGGCGGTCGCTGGACAACGACATCGTCATCCACGACGTGCTGGCCTCACGCCACCACGCGTTCCTGGCGCCGACGCCGCTCGGCACCGAGATACGTGATGCCAACAGCATCAACGGGACCTTCGTCAACGGGATCAGGGTCGGCTCCGCCGTGCTCGCCGAGGGCGACGTGGTCACGATCGGCAACGTCGACCTGGTGTTCAGCGACGGCGTCCTCGTGCGCCGCCAGGAGGCGGCCACGAGCACCGGCGGCCTGGAGGTGCGGGACATCAACTTCCGTGTCGAGGGCAAGAACCTGCTCGAGGGGGTCTCGATGACCGCCCGGCCGGGCACGCTGACCGCCATCATCGGCGGGTCCGGTGCCGGCAAGACCACCCTGTCGCGGCTGATCGCCGGCTATGCCACGCCCACTTCGGGTTCGGTCACCTTCGAGGGCCACGACATCCACACCGAGTACGCGTCGCTGCGCACCAGGATCGGGATGGTCCCGCAGGACGACGTCGTGCACCGCCAGCTGACGGTCAACCAGGCCCTGGGCTACGCGGCCGAGCTGCGGCTGCCGCCCGACACCAGCAAGGCCGACCGGGAGCAGGTGGTCGCGCAGGTGCTCGAAGAGCTCGGGATGACCCAGCACGCCGACACCCGCGTCGACAAGCTGTCGGGCGGGCAGCGCAAACGCGCCTCGGTGGCGCTCGAGCTGCTCACCGGGCCGTCGCTGCTGATCCTCGACGAGCCGACGTCGGGGCTGGACCCGGCGCTGGACCTGCAGGTGATGACGATGCTGCGCCAGCTGGCCGACGCCGGCCGGGTGGTGCTGGTGGTCACCCACTCGCTGACCTACCTCGACGTCTGCGACCAGGTGCTGCTGCTGGCGCCCGGCGGCAGGACCGCCTTCCTGGGCCCGCCCGGCGGGATCGGCGACGTCATGGGCACCAACAACTGGGCCCACATCTTCGCCAAGGTGGGCGCCGACCCCGAGGAGGCCAACCGGCGCTTCCTGGCCCAGAAGGACGCGCAGAAGCAGCCCCCACCGGCCCCGGCCGCGCCGGCAGACCTGGGCGCCCCCGCGCACACCAGCGTGCGCCGCCAGCTCTCCACGGTCACCCGCCGCCAGGTCCGGCTGGTCATCGCCGACCGCGCCTACTTCCTGTTCCTGGCGCTGCTGCCGTTCGTCATGGGCGGGCTGTCGCTGACGGTGCCGGGCGACACCGGGTTCGGCGCGGCCGCGCCGACCAGCGACACACCCGACGAGTCGGCGCAGATCCTGACGCTGCTGTCGATCGCGGCCGTCTTCATGGGCACCGCGCTGACCATCCGCGACCTGATCGGCGAGCGCCCCATCTTCAGGCGGGAACAGGCGGTCGGCCTGTCGACGGGGGCCTACCTGGGCGCCAAGATGGTCGTGTTCTGCGTCTTCGCGGTCGTGCAGGCGGCGATCGCGACGGGCATCGTCATCGCCGGCAAGGGGGCGCCCACCCAGGGGGCGGTGTTGCTCGGGGATCCGAGCTTCGAGCTGTTCGTCACCGTCGCCGCGACGTGCGTGGCCTCGGCGATCCTCGGGCTGGTGCTGTCGTCGCTGGTGCGCTCCAACGAGCAGATCATGCCGCTGCTGGTGGTCTCGCTGATGCTGCAGCTCGTGCTGGCCGGTGGTTTGATCCCGGTCACCGGCCGGATCGTGCTGGACCAGGTGTCGTGGGCGGTGCCCGCGCGGTGGGGCTACGCGGCGTCGGCGTCGACGGTGAATGTGGACGCGCTGGTGCCCGGGACGCTGGTGCCCCATGACAGCCACTGGCGGCACACCCCGGGCGCCTGGCTGTTCGACATGGCGATGCTGGGCGCACTGACGGTGATCTACGCGGCGATCGTGCGGTGGCGCATCCGGCTCCGGCACTAGCCCGAAGTTCGGACTAACCAGGTCGGGGCGGCGTCCAGCCGCAGCCCGTGCGCCAGCGCGAACGCCAGGCTGGTCTCCCGCAGCCGGCAGCCGCTCAGGTCGAGGCCGCGCAGGTCCCCTTGGGTTCAAAGCCGCCGAGCACCGCGAACGTGAAGTCCACCTCGTCGAACGCGACCGCGCATCCGGCACTGCTCGAAGACCGAGCCGAGCATGCTGCACCGGGCGAACGTCGCGTGCCGCAGCACGGTCCGCCGGAACGTGCAGTTGCGAAACGCCGACCCGCGGTGCCCGACTCGCCCAGGTTCGCGCCGCTGAAGTCGCAGCCGGTGAACACGACCCGTTCGGTGCGCAGCCGGCTGAGGTCCTCGTCGCGGAAGTCCCGGCCCTCGAAGTGGCGGTCGGCCCAGGGCTGCGGCGCGCTCAGCTCGCGGCCAGGCTTTCCAGCGCGTACTCGCTGACGGCGATCAGCGCGTCGGTGGCCGAGCGGCGGTCGCGGGCGTCGACGGTGATCACCGGGATGTGTGGGGGCAGGGCCAGCGCCTCGCGCACTTCGCCGGCGGGGTAGCGGGGTGCGCCCTCGAACTCGTTGACCGCGACCAGGAACGGCAGTTTGCGGTGCTCGAAGAAGTCGACCGCGGCGAAGCTGTCCTGCAGGCGCCGCACGTCGACGAGCACGATCGCCCCGATCGCGCCGCGCACCAGGTCGTCCCACATGAACCAGAACCGCCGCTGCCCCGGGGTGCCGAACAGGTAGAGCACCAGGTCCTCGTCGAGGGTGATGCGGCCGAAGTCCATCGCGACGGTGGTGGTCCGCTTGTCCGGGGTGGCCTCGAGCGCGTCCACGCCGGCAGAGGCGTCGGTGAGCATCGCCTCGGTGCGCAGCGGCATGATCTCGGACACCGCGCCGACGAACGTCGTCTTACCGGCGCCGAACCCGCCCGCGACGACGATCTTCGTCGAGGCGTGCGCTCCGCCGTCCGGGCGGGCGTCAGAGTGCTCGTAAGCCACGCAGGGTCCTTCCTATGAGCTCGTGGCGCTCATCGCGGGTCGAACGTTCGGTCAACGTCTCGTGCACCTGAAGGTAGCCGGACAGGACCAGATCGCCGACCAGGACGCGCGCGACACCGACCGGCAGATCGAGCCGGGCCGCGATTTCGGCGACCGACGGGTTGGCGATGCACAACTGGATGATCTTGCCTTTCGGATCCTCGGGTGGCCACTGGGGGGCGACGCCGGCCTGCAGCGTCTGTATCGGCGCTTCCAGCGGGAGGTCGACGTCGGTGTCGGTGCGCCCGGCCGTCAGCGTGTAGGGCCGGACCAGGCTCGCCTTAGGCGGGGACGGCCAGGGCTCGGGTTCCATCGCGGATCACGACACGCTGGACCGGCGGGTGGACTGCACGACGCTGCCGACGCGCTCGACCAGGATGGCCATCTCGTAGCCGATCTGGCCGATGTCGCAGGACGTCGCGGCCAGCGTGGCCAGATGGGAGCCGTCGCCGACCCGCATCAGCAGCAGATAGCCGTTCTGCATCTCGACCACCGACTGCAGCACCTGCCCGCCCTCGAACAGCTGCGCGGCCCCGGTCGCGAGGCTGGCCAGCCCCGAGGCCACCGCCGCCAACTGGTCGGCGCGCTCCCGCGGCAGGTGCTCGCTGGCGGCGATGGGCAGCCCGTCGACGGATACCAGCAGCGCATGCGCCACCCCGGGGACGTCGCGGGCGAACTTCGTCACCAGCCAGTCCAGCGAACTACCCCCCGACGTCATGGTTGATCCGTTCCGTTGCTCGTTTCGCGGGCGTGCGTCCGCCCCGTGCGCACCCCGCCGAAGTGGCTGCTGAACGACGCGCGAACCGCCTCGGGGTCGCGCGCCGGGTGCGCCGCGCCGTTGCCGGGCCGCTCGTCGTCGGCGTCCTGGTGGGCATCGCGATGGGCGGCGTCGTCCGCCGCGCCGGGCACCAGCCGGGCCCCGGGCGTGCGGACCGGCAACCCGTGCTCTGCGGTGCGCGCCTCGACCGGCTTGTCCTCGGCCTCGGCGGCCAGCGACCAGCCGCGGTCCCACACCGACTGCCAGTCCAGGTCCGGGCTGTTGACCAGGTCGTGCGGGTCGCCCAGCATCTCCGAGAGCATCCGCCGGTAGATCACGTCGTCGTCGGCCGGGCCGGCCTGGGGCGCGGGCTTGGCGACCGGTGGTGTCGGACGGTCACGCGGCTCCCGGGGGCGGGCCGCGAAGAACGCCGAGGTGTCCGACACGGCCGGGGCCTCGGGGGCTTCGGGGACTTTCGGGGTTTCGGGGGCTTTCGGGGCGTCCGGCTCGGCCTGCGCGCCGCCCTCCCACCACGGCGTGGCCAGCTCGCGGCGGCCGCGCCTGGGCAGTTCCGGCGCCGGCGGGGCGGGGACGTCGGTGATGCCGCTCGAGCCCGGGTCGCGGCGCGGCAACAGCGTCACCGTGGGGCCGGACCCGTTGCGGGGCGCCGGCTCGGGCTCGGGCTCCGCCTGCGGGCCGGGGGGTTCGGCGCCCGGTGCGAACAACGGCGGCGCCCACGACCCGGCCGCCTCCACCGCGGCCGGCGCCACACCGTCGAGCACGGTCGGCGGCAGGTAGATCTCGGCCGTCGTGCCGGATCCGACCTCCTGGCCCGCCGGGCCCCGCAGCCCGACCCGGATCCCGTGCCGGGCGGCGATCCGGCCCACCACGAACAGCCCCATGTGCCGGGCATTGTCGGGAGTGGGGTCGGGAGTGACGTCGCCGCCCTCCTGCAGCCTCGTGTTGGCGATGCGCCGGTCGGCGTCGCTCATGCCCAGGCCCGCGTCGGCGATCCGCAGTAGCACGCCGCCGTCGCCGCCGGGCGTGCCGGAGACCCGGACCGGCGTCGCCGGCGGAGAGTAGCTCAGCGCGTTGTCGATCAGCTCGGCGAACAGGTGGATGACCCCGCCGGCCACCGCACCGCCCAGCGCGCAGTCGGGCAACCCGAGGATCTCGACCCGCCGGTAGTCCTCCACCTCGGACACCGCGGCGTTGACCACCGTCGACAGCGGCACCGGTTCGCGCTGGTCGCGGCCGAGCTGCGCACCGGCAAGCACCAGCAGGTTGGCGCTGTTGCGGCGCAGCCGGGCCGCCAGGTGGTCCAGCCGGAACAGGCTGTCCAGGCGTTCGGGATCCCGCTCGTTGCGCTCCAGCCGGTCGATCAGCGACAGCTGCTGGTCGACCAGGGAACGGCTGCGCCGCGACATGGTCTCGAACATGTCGTTGACCAGCAACCGCAGCCGCGCCTCGTCGCCGGCGAGCAGCAGCGCCCGGGTGTGCAGCTCGTCGACCGCGTGCGCGACCTGACCGATCTCCTCGGTGGTGTACACCGGCAGCGGCTGCGGGACCGGTTCGGCGCCACCCGCCTTGACCAGGGCCACCTCCTCCTCGAGGTCGGTGTGGGCGACTTTGAGCGCGCCGTCGCGCAGCGCCCGCAGCGGCACGACGAGCGCGCGCGCCTCCAGCAGGACGACGATCAGCGCGATCACGATCGCGGCCGCCACCAGGACGGCGTCCAGGACCGCGGCGTCGTGCCGGTCGGCGGCCTGGGCGCGCACCGACTTGGTGATCGCGGCCGTCGTGCCCTCGATGATCTGGCCGGCGACGTCGTCGGTGGTCTGGATCGAGCGCAGCAGGTCCGGGTTGTCGACGAGCACGCTGGCCGGATCCGACATGATCGTCATCCGGGTCACCATCTGCTGCTGCAGCGCCTTGGCGTCGGGCGAGCCGACACCGAGCACCTGGCTCATCCCGAACAGCGTCGACGGTTCGGTGCCGGCCAGGGTTATCATCGCCGTCCGCAGCGCCGGCTCGGGCAGGTCCGCTCCCCGGGTGACCAGGATCTTCTGCATCGTCATCTGCCCGCGGGCCCCGACCGCTCGGCTCAGGCCCTGGGTCTCGGAGCGGATCCGCTGGTCGTCGACGCGCACCGAGGCATTGATGACGTCCTCGGCCGTCAACAGGATCGGGGCGTAGGTCGTGATCCGCTCCCGCAGACCGATGCTGTTGTCTGCCACCTTGTCCAGCAGCGCCTCACCGGCGTTGAGCAGCGTGTCGACCCCCGACCGGACGTCGGGGGTGACGTCGGTGTCCGCCAGCCGCTGCTGCAGTTCGTACTTGCGGGCCTCGTAGTTCTTCTTGGCGCCTTCGACGTCGCGGCCGGTGGAACCGGCCAGCAGCGCGACGTCCATGGCCGACATGTATTTGGTGACCGCCGGCAGCACGTCGGCGCGGGCGGCGGCCAGCTTGAGCTCACCGGAGTTGGCCATCGCACCGTGGACGCGCAGCACGCCGAAGACGGTCGCCAACATCAGCGGCACCAGCACGATCGCCAGGACCTTCCAGCGGACCGGCCAGTTGCCCAGCGACCAGGCCGGCGGGCGTTTCGCGTGATGCCCGCCGGGGGCGGGGGCCAGGGCCGGCCCGGACGGCGCCGCCGCGGCCAGGTGGGCCGGGCGGGTGAACATGGTCACGCGGGTGCGGCCGCGTGACCGGCCGCTGCGCTCGCGTTCGGCGCCAATACAAACCAGAGGCTCATGAAACTTCCTGCTTTATTCCACCCGCCGCGCGCAGAGGGCGCGAGCGGTATGCACGTGGCAATCCGACGAGTATGACAGCCCACGGCCCAGGTCACCAGAATCGTTACTGAGCAGACACAGCCCCGGGGGCCGGCCCCGCACTGCGGCGGGCCGCAGCGGCAAACCCGCGGCGCGTGTCCGGGCACGCGGCTTTGCCGTGATCACCCCATGTTCCGACCGCTGTTCGTTTCCCCGAACATCGGACTATGCATGGCTATTGCCTCAATCGCTCAACCGGCGAGTAAATCTTCGGCTCGGTCGTTGCCCTCCGCGGGCGAAAGGTCCGGTACACCGTCGCACAGGCCGCCACCATCGTTGCCTGCGGAAAACTGCTGAGCTGTTCGGGTCCCCACATCCGCCTCAGCGCGCAGTTGCGTCCCTCTAATCGCAGCGGCCGGGGATCGTGGTTCGACGGCGGGACAAGTTCGCGGTGATGCATTTCGTCATACGCGAAGTCTCGGGTGCTGCCGGGCCCTCGGGGCGGCAAAGCGGCTGCCCCACCGGGTACGGGTTTTAGGGTCGTCAACACCCGCGCCACCAGGAGACGGTTGCGCCGCGAGCGCGGAGATGACAGCGGCGCTTTGCCGGTGTACCGCCCCCGAAGGCGCGGTCAGCTCACCGGGCCGTGCGGGCCCAGCCGGTGGGTCGTTTTCACTTCAGTTCCCCAGAACCAAGCGCCATACGGTACCGGTACGCCCCGTAGGATCCGGAATACACCAGAACTTGGTCCAGTCCCCGGGCGTTGCGGCCATGGCACCCGGGCCGGCTTCCTGACAGTCCCCCTCACTCGGATAGTCGCCCCCCACCTGTTCGGGATCGGCGTTGCTGATGCCCATGCCGGTCGTCATCAGCCCCGCGAAAGCCAACACGCCAGCAGCAATGACGATCCGATGGCGGGTCTTGCCAACAGATTTCAGGAGACCCGTACGCATCTCGAAGTTAGTTGGATTGATCGACTGCTGTGTTTCCATCCGACCGGTCCTCCTGGTGGTGCTCCGTGGCGGTCCGTCATGGAGATAGGAACCCAATGCGAAGCGTTATCAGAGGGCTAAGCATACAAGCTCCTTGTCGATCGCGCGCACTACAGACTCCGGCTTCGAATACGGAAACAGCAGCGGATTCTCGCGGTTCCGTTACGCCCGCCGGGCGCGCTGGCCGAGCGCGCTGGCCGAGCGCGGCTTGGGCGGCATCGGTGCCGCACATGCCACGCGTGCCCGGGCCCGGTGATGTGGCGGCCGAGCAGATCTGCTGCCCGGCACACCAATGACACACGGCGACAGGACGATCCGTACGGGCGGCGTGCACGTCGTAAAGCGATAATCGGCTACGCCATCGCCAGGAACCGCCGAGGTTCTCGCGAAGCTCGTATGGGAGATAGATGCTGCTGTGGAATGCTCCGAAGTTAGACCCGGAGCATTCCCCCGAGACCCCCGTGATGCCAACGGAAATGGTGTTCCCGGATCCACGCGGACGCTCTCGCCTCTCCTGTAGATCTAGCTCGGCCAATCGAGCGTCCACCGCGTCCAGCTGCTTACGTAGGCCGTTCCCTGGCCGTTCCCTGGCCGTGGCCGGCCGGGCACGCCAGCAGCTCCGGTCAGCTCGTCGATCGCGGTTGCGGTTTCGCGTAGTTCAGCCTCTCGGGAGTCTCCCGGAAACCAAGCACTTTCCCGGCCTTGAAGATCCTCGACCTCTTCCGGGGGCTCGTGCTCTATCACTCCTCCAGGGTCCTCGGCTGGGATCATCGTGTGCTCTTTGGCTGCGACACCGGTAGTTCCGCTAAACGTATTGGTGCCGTTCATATTTCATGCCGCCCCGGTCGTGATGAACGGAGCCTCACACCCGTAGCAGAAGCCCACGCCGGCAAGGGGGCGGGCCTCGGACAGCCCTCGTGCTGGACGGCCCGGTGACCGTATGGCGGCTTACCCCCGGGCCATCGGGGGGATTGCCTGAGCTTGGACCGCGACGACCGTTGTCGTTCGCCGATGGCCGCACGCTCCCCCTCGGCCAGCCACGAGCTGAGGTCCATCGACTCCGGGCACGAGACGAGAGTCGTACCGTGCTCGCCGCACCACCCGATAGACGTAACCTGCCAAGGACTCGCATACCGGGAGGTAGCAAGCTGTGTTCAAGTTGATGTTCGTTTCCCCGCGCATCCCGCCGAACACGGGCAACGCCATCCGCACGGCGGCCGCCACCGGGTGCGAGCTGCATCTGGTCGAGCCGCTGGGCTTCGACCTGTCCGAACCGCAACTGCGGCGCGCCGGCCTGGACTACCACGACCTGGCGTCGGTCACCGTGCACGCGTCGCTGCCGGCCGCGTGGGACGCGCTGATGCCGGTCCGGGTGTTCGCGTTCACCGCGCAGGCGCCCACCTCGTTCGCCGACGTCGGATACCGGGCCGGGGACGTCCTGATGTTCGGCCCCGAACCCACCGGGCTGGACGCGCAGACCCTGGCCGACTCGCACATCACCGCGCAGGTGCGCATCCCCATGCTGGCGGGCCGGCGCTCCCTGAACCTGTCCAACGCCGCGGCCGTCGCCGCGTACGAGGCGTGGCGCCAGCACGGCTACCTCGGGGGCGGGTAGCCCGGCGACGATACGGCCCGTGCACGGGCCGGGGAGGAGCCGGGCAATCAGACCCTGAGTTACCAGGTGTCCCAGTGGGTGACCTGGTCGGCCGGCAGCCGCTTGGCCGGCCGGAAGTCGGTGCCCTTGGTGTAGGCGATCGGGAACAGTCCGCCCTGGCTGTACTTCTCGTGCGGGATGCCGAGCACCTCGGCGGCGCGCTTGTCGCCGTCGTTGATCAGGTGCAGCGTCGTCCAGCAGGTGCCCAGGCCCCGCGAGCGCAGCGCCAGGCAGAAGCTCCACGCGGCGGGGAACAGCGACGCCCAGAACGACGCGCTCAGGCCGAGCGGCGCCTTGTCCACCTTGCCCTCCAGGCAGGGGATCAGCAGCACCGGCGCCTCGTGCATGTGCTCGGCGAGGTACATCGCCGAATCCCTGACCTTGCCCATCCGCTCGCCGCGGGTGTCGCCCTCGGGGTATTCGGCGGCGGGCAGGCTGAGGTAGTCGCGGGCGTTGGCGAGGTAGATGTCGGCGATCGCCTTCTTCTTGTCGGCGTCCTCGACGAACAGCCACTGCCAGCCCTGCGCGTTGGAGCCGGTGGGCGCCTGCAGCGCCAGTTCGAGGCATTCCATCAGCACCTCGTGGGACACCGGCTTGTCGAAGTCGAGGCGTTTGCGGACCGAGCGGGTGGTCGTGAGGAGTTCGTCGACGGACAGGTTCAAGGTCATGGTGCGGAGACTACCGTCGGGGCCCCGACCCCCGCCGAGCCCCGCCGAGCGTGCGCGCCTGTACGCGACACGCCGGGGTTCGGCGGCATTCTGCGCACCCTCGCGGAGGTGAGGCCGCGGGGTCTAGCGGAAGTCGCGGGACCTCGAGCCGACGGCCAGGGTGATGCGGCCCAGCCGCTCGGCGACGACGGTGACCGCGCCGCTGGCGTTTTGCACCTGCCCGCGCACCAGCAGCGCCGGCGCGGTGTTGGCCAGCTTGCGGTGCCGCGCCCACACCCCCGGCGTGCACAGCACGTTGACCATCCCGGTCTCGTCCTCGAGGTTGAGAAATGTCACCCCCTGGGCGGTGCCGGGGCGCTGCCGGTGGGTCACCGCGCCGGCGATCAGCACCCGGTCGCCGTCGGGCACGTCCAGCAGCTTTGCGGCCGGCAGCACGCCCAGCGCGTCCAGGTCTTCCCGCAGGAACTGCGTCGGGTAGCTGTCGCAGGAGACGCCGGTCGCCCACACGTCGGCCGCGGCCAGCTCCAGCTCGCTCATCCCCGGCAGCGCCGGGACGTGCGAGCTCGACCCCACCCCGGGCAACCGGTCCGGCCGCTGGGTGGCCGCGGCCCCGGCTGCCCACAGGCCCTCGCGCCGCGACATACCGAAGCAGGCAAAAGCCCCGGCCGTCGCCAGCGCCTCGGTCTGCGGCACGCTCAGCGGCAGCCGGGTCGTCAGGTCCAGCAGGGAGGCGAACGGGCCGTTGGCTTTTCGCTCCCCCACCAGCCGCTCGGCGAGGTCGTCGCCGACGTGCCGGACGGCGCCCAACCCAAGGCGGACCTCGGTGCCGGCGTTCTCCAAAGTGGCGTGCGCCAGGCTGGCGTTGACGCACGGGCCGTGCACGGTCACGCCGTGCCGGCGCGCGTCGGCCACCAGCGACTGCGGCGAGTAGAAACCCATCGGCTGGGCGCGCAGCAGCGCCGCGCAGAACGCCGCCGGGTGGTGCAGCTTGAACCACGACGAGTAGAACACCAGCGACGCGAAGGACAGCGCATGGCTCTCCGGAAAGCCGAAATTGGCGAAGGCCTCCAGCTTTTCGTAGATCCGGTCGATCACCTCGTCCGAGGCGCCGTGCAGCGCGCGCATGCCGTCGTAGAAGCGGTCGCGCAGCCGCCGCATGCGCTCGGTCGAGCGC
The DNA here is from genome assembly GCF_045809005.2 of Mycobacterium cajalii. Taxonomy (NCBI): domain Bacteria; kingdom Bacillati; phylum Actinomycetota; class Actinomycetes; order Mycobacteriales; family Mycobacteriaceae; genus Mycobacterium; species Mycobacterium cajalii. Next base: position 1,160,598 of record NZ_CM141436.1, on the reverse strand, counting down.
TTGGAGCCCATCGCACGGCGCAACTGGTCGGCCTCGGCGGCCGAAAAGCCGGCGCAGTCGACCGCGAGCTGCATCAGCTGCTCCTGAAAAAGCGGCACCCCCAGCGTCTTTCGCAACGCCCGCTCCATCGACGGGTGGTCGTAGGTGACCGGATCGGCGCCATTGCGCCGCCGGATGTAGGGGTGCACCGACCCGCCCTGGATGGGGCCGGGACGGATCAGCGCGACCTCCACCACCAGGTCGTAGAAGATCCGCGGCTTCAGCCGCGGCAGCGTGGCCATCTGCGCGCGCGACTCCACCTGGAACACGCCGACCGAATCGGCGCGCGCCAGCATCTCGTACACCGCCGGTTCCGACAGGTCCAGCCGGGCCAGGTCCACCTCGATGCCCTTGTGCTCGGCCACCAGGTCGATGGCGTAGTGCAACGCGCTCAGCATGCCCAGCCCGAGCAGGTCGAACTTCACCAAACCGATTGCCGCGCAGTCGTCCTTGTCCCACTGCAGGACGCTTCGCCCCGCCATGCGTGCCCACTCCACCGGGCACACGTCGGCGATCGGGCGGTCGCAGATCACCATTCCGCCGGAGTGGATGCCCAGGTGTCGCGGCAGGTTGCGGATCTGTTGCGCCAGGTCGATCACCTGCGGCGGGATGCCCTCGGTGTCGGGTGAGTCCGCGAGCCCGTTCCAGTGGCCGATCTGCTTGCTCCACGCGTCCTGCTGGCCCTGGGAGAAGCCCAGCGCGCGGGCCATGTCGCGCACCGCGATCCGGCCGCGGTAGGTGATCACGTTGGCGACCTGGGCGGCGTAGTCGCGGCCGTAGCGGTCGTAGACGTACTGGATGACCTTCTCGCGCTCATCCGACTCGATGTCCATGTCGATGTCGGGCGGCCCGTCGCGCGCCGGCGACAGGAAGCGCTCGAACAACAACTCGTTGGCCACCGGGTCCACCGCGGTGACGCCCAGCGCATAACAGACCGCGGAATTGGCCGCCGAGCCCCGGCCCTGGCACAGGATGTTGTTGGCACGGCAGAACCGGGCGATGTCGTGCACCACCAGGAAGTAGCCCGGGAACGTCAGCTGGGCAATGACTTTCAGCTCGTGTTCGATCTGGGCGTACGCGCGGGGAGCGGCCTCGGGGAGGCCGTAACGGTCACGTGCACCCGTCATCGTCAGGTGCCGCAGCCAGCTGTCCTCGGTGTGCCCGTCGGGAACCTCGAACGGCGGCAGCTGCGGGGCGATCAGCGCCAGCCCGAACGCGCACCGCTCGCCGAGCTCGGCGGCGGCGGTCACCGCGCCGGGATGCCACGCGAACAGCCGGGCCATCTCCTCGCCGGAGCGCAGGTGCGCACCGCCCAGCGGGGCCAGCCAGCCCGCCGCCGAGTCCAGGGACTGCCGGGCCCGGATCGCCCCCATCGCCATGGCCAGCCGGCCGCGCGACGGCTGGGCGAAATGCGCCCCGGTGGTGGCGACGACCCCCACGCCGAAGCGCGGTGCCAGCCCAGCCAGCGCGGCGTTGCGTTCGTCGTCGAGCGGGTGGCCGTGATGGGTCAGCTCGACGCTCACCCGGTCCGCCCCGAACCGGTCCACCAGGTCGGCCAGCGCCCGCTCGGCGGCATCCGGGCCGCCCGAGGAAAGGGCTTGGCGCACATGGCTTTTTCGGCATCCGGTCAGGATGTGCCAGTGCCCGCCGGCGGCCCGCGTCAGCGCGTCGTAGTCGTAGCGGGGCTTGCCCTTCTCCCCGCCGGCCAGGTGCGCGGCGGCCAGCTGCCGTGACAGCCGCCGGTAGCCTTCCGGGCCGCGGGCCAGCACCAGCAGGTGCGGGCCGGGCGGGTCCGGGGCCTCGGTGCGAGCCCCCGGCCCCAAAGACAGCTCGGCCCCGAACACGGTGCGCATGTCGAGTTCGGCGGCGGCTTCGGCGAACCGCACCGCCCCGTACAAACCGTCGTGGTCGGTGAGCGCCAAGGCGCGCAGGCCCAGCCGGGCCGCCTCCTCGACCAGTTCCTCGGGCGTGCCGGCGCCGTCGAGAAAACTGAACGCCGAATGCGCGTGCAGCTCTGCGTACGGGACCGGCGAGCGGGCCCGCCGGCCGCCATCGGGCGGGCGGTAGGCCGCGCGATGGCGCGACAGGGGGCCCTCCTGATCGGGCTGCGACGGCGCACCGCCGTGGCGCGGTTTGCTGTCGAGCACCCGCTCCATCTCCGCCCAGCTCGGCGGCCCGTTACCCCAGCCCACGCGCATCAGTGTATCGAAAGTATGTTCGAAAAACTGGGCAGGTGGGTTGTTAATCACTTCTTCAACTGCACAACACGTTCTTAACGCCGCGGGCCTATCGTGCGGCGACGCCCGGACCCGATACTGGTACAGGGCGAGAAAAATGGACGGCGGGAACCGAGCATGGCGCAGCTGAAGGCACCGGACACGTCGTTCCTGCGGGCTTCCGCGGACCGGCATGCCGGCCTGGCGCTCGGCGCGGTCGCCGTCGTCGCCGGCGTCCCCGACCGTGCGCAACTGGAAAGTCTTCTGGTGCAACGTGTTCAATCGCTGCCGCACTGCACCCAGGTACTGCGGATCGGACCCCACGGCCCCGAGTGGGTCGACCATCCGCGATTCGACCTCGCCCACCACCTACGCCGCGTGGCGATCTGCCGCCCGGGCGGCGACGCCGAACTGTCGGCCGCCGTCGCCTTCGCCCTCGAACGTCCCCTCGACCCGGACCGGCCGCCCTGGGAGTGCTGGGTCATCGAGGGTTTGCGGGGCAAGAAGTGGGCGATCCTGATGAAGGTTCACCACTGCCTGGCCGCGGACGACTCCCCAGCCCGCATCCTGACCCGGCTCTGCGACGACACCGACCCGGCGGGGTTCCCCAAACCAGTTGGGGCAACGCCAGTTTCACCACCGCAGCCGGCCCGGAGCGGGTGGCCGCACGCGCTGTGGCGGGCTTCGTCCGTCGCCGGGACCGTCGCGGACACCCTGGTGGGCGCGGTCTTGCCCGCGCTGCGGACACCGCCGGCCGACGCATCCACCATGCGCCGGTACCGCACGGTGCGGGTGCCGATCGCCGACGTCGACCGGGTCTGCCGCAAGTTCGGGGTGACCGCCGACGACGTCGCGCTCGCGGCCATCACCGAGGGCTTCCGCACGGTACTGCTGCAGCGCGGCCAACAGCCGCGGGCCGACTCGCTGACCACCGTGGTGCCGGCGCCGATCCGGGCGGCCGTGCCGCCCTACCTGCCGGTCGACCACGACGACCCGGTGCGGCGCCTGCGCACCGTGCACAACCGGCGGAAGGCCGGGCAGCCCGGTGCCGGCATCGTCGAATCGGCACTGAAACGCCTGCCAACAATGTTGCGGGGCAATCTCTTCCAACTCATGGACCGGCTCCCGCAGGGCGATCTGGTGACGCTGGCGACCAGCCTCCCCGGTCCGCGGCGCCAGTTGCGGCTGATGGGCCAGACGATGGAGCGCCTGCTGCCGATCCCCCCGACCGCCGCGCGGCTGAGCACCGGTGTCGCGGTACTCGGCTACGGCGACGAGCTCGTCTTCGGCATCACCGCCGACTACCACGCCGCCCCCGACGTCAAGCGGCTCGCCGCCGGGATCGAACTCGGCATGGCGCGACTGGTGGCGCTCAGCCAGGACTCGGTGTTGCTGTTCGCCGACGGTCGCCCGCGCAAGCGCCGCACCGGCCCGGCCCCGCTAACACCGGCCACCGTGAGAAGGTGGGGTGGTGCGCAAGCCGGAGCCTGTCGTCATCGACCCACGCCGCCATGACGCCGTGCTGTTCGACCTCGACGCGGTGACCGACGCCGGGGGCAATGCGCTGGAATCCGCGGTGACCGTGGTGCGCCGGTTGCGCGACGTCGGACTCGGCATCGCCGTCTTCGCCGCCGACGACCGCCGCGACGCACCGGCGGACCTGTTCGCCGCCCGCGCCGACGACCCGGCCGCGGCGGCCGAGCGCCTGCGGGTGCGGCCGGGCCGCTGCGTCGTCGTCGCGAGCGACGTCGCCGGGGTCACGACCGCGCGCGAGGGCGGTTTCGCGTTGGTGGTCGGCGTGGTCGGGGGCGAAGACCGGGCGGGGCGCCGCGACGCGCTGGACGAGGCCGGCGCCGACGCGGTGGTGGCCGAGGTGGGTGAGGTCACGGTGCGCACCGGGGACCGCCGGATGTCGCAGCTTCCCGACGCGGCGCAGGCCCTGGACCCGCCGTCGAACCCGGCGGTCTTCTACGACTTCGACGGCACACTGTCGGACATCGTCGACGACCCGGACGCGGCCCGGCCCGTCGCGGGTGCGACGGCGGCGCTGCAGAAGTTGGCCGCGCAGTGCCCGGTCGCCGTGCTGTCCGGACGCGACCTGGCCGACGTGACGCGACGGCTCGGCGTGCCCGGAATCTGGTATGCCGGTAGCCACGGGTTCGAACTCACCGCACCGGACGGGACACACCACCAGAACGACGCCGCGGCCGCGGCCATCCCCGTGCTGGAGCGCGCGGCCGGCGAGCTGCGCGAGCGGCTCGGGTCGATTCCCGGAGTCGTGGTGGAGCACAAGAGGTTCGGCGTCGCCGTGCACTACCGCAACGCCGCGCGTGACCGCGTCGGCGAGGTGACCGCGGCGGTCCGCGCGGCCGGCCGGCACAGCGCGCTGCGGGTGACCACCGGCCGCGAGGTCATCGAGTTGCGCCCGGACATCGACTGGGACAAGGGCAAGACGCTGCGCTGGGTGCTCGAACACCTGCACCGGGCCGGTCCGGACGCGTTGACGCCGATCTACCTCGGCGACGACATCACCGACGAGGATGCGTTCGACGCGGTGCGCGACGGCGGCGTGCCCATCCTCGTGCGACATGACGAGGACGGCGATCGCGCCACCGCCGCGCTGTTCGGGCTGGACAACCCCGCCCAGGTGAGCGAGTTCACCGAGCGACTGGCGCGCCGGTTGACCGACGATCGCGTGAACTGACCCGCGGAGGTTCCCCGCGCACAGCGAGCCGCACCGTCGGCCGACGCTCGGTCCAGGCAGCACCGGCGCCGGTGGGACGGCGCCCTAAGCCGCGTACTCCACCGCGCCGTCGTCCAGCGCCACCCGGACGTCGGAACCGTCCGGCGCCGACACCTCGGTGCGGAACACCGCCTTGCCCGGTTCGGTGCGCCAGATCAGCGTGGTCAGCGTCTCGCCCGGGAACACCGGCGAGGTGAACCGCGCGTCGATCGCGGTGATGTTGGCGGCCACGCCCTTGCCGAGCTCGGCGACCAGCGCGCGACCGGCCACCCCGTAGCTGCACAGGCCGTGCAGGATCGGCTTGGGGAACCCGGCCAGCTCCTTGGCGAACCACGGGTCGCTGTGCAGCGGGTTGCGGTCCCCGGAGAGCCGGTAGATCAGCGCCTGGTCCTCGCGGGTGGGCAGCGCGATGCGCGCGTCGGGCTCGCGGCCGGGGATCTCCGGGGCGACCGGCCGCTGACCGGGCTGCCCGCCGAACCCGCCCGACTGGCGGATGACCAGCGTGGTCAGCGTCTCGGCGATCAGCTCGCCCGACGCGGGGTCCGTGCCTCGGCCGCGCAGCACGATGATGGCGTTCTTGCCCTCGCCCTTGTCCTGGATGTCGGCGACCTCGGAGACCACCGACAGCTTGCCCGCGGGCGGCAGGGGCGCGTGCAGGCGAATGCCCTGCGACCCGTGCAGCAGCAGGGCGTGGTTGAACGTTCCGATCTTGCCCGCCGCCGCGAAGGCCGGTGAGCAGATGACCGCGTAGGTGGGCAGCACCTGCTGGGCGATGTCGTGGCTGTTCTCGGTGGTGAACGACAGGTCGTCGAGGCCGGCGCCGACGCCGAGCGCATACAGCATCGTGTCCCGGTCGGTCCATGCGAACTCCATCGGTTCGCTCACCGCGCCGACGGCACTGGGGTCAATCGCCATGAGGAAGTCTCCTTCTCGCCGGAATCGAAGCTTTGCGCACCTATTTCGTACCAACCATCGCAAACCCTTCCCACCGGGGCCGTCGGCAGGGCAGGCTATCGCCATGTCCACGCGCATGGGGAACGCACTCAAGGCAGTCTCGGTGCTGGCCGCGGCGGTCGTCGTCGGCGCCTGCGGCGGTGGATCACCGCAGGCCCGCAGCATCACGCTGACGTTCATCCGCAACGCCCAGTCCCAGGCCGACGCCGACGGCGTCATCGACACCTCGATCCCGGGCCCCGGCCTGAGCGCCGACGGCAAGGGCCAGGCCCAGCAGGTGGCGCACGCCCATCACGACTTCGACGCCGTCTACGCCTCCGACATGGCCGACGCCCAGCAGACCGCCGGGCCGCTGGCCGGTGAGATGGGCAAGCACGTCGAGGTCCTCGACGGGCTGCGGCCGATCAACGCCGGCTGGTACAACGGCAAACCCGAGACCATGGCCGCCTCCACGTACCTGCTGGCCCCGGCGGACTGGCTCAACGGCGACCGGCAGGACAGCGTCCCCGGGGCGACCAGCGGCACCGATTTCAACTCCCGGTTCACCGCCGCCGTCCGCAAGGTCTACGACGACGGCCACGCCAAGCCCGTCGTCTTCAGCCAGGGGACGGCGATCATGGTGTGGACGCTGATGAACGCCAAGAACGGCAAGGACAGCCTGCTGACCAACCATCCCCTGCCCAACACCGGCCGCGTGGTGCTCACCGGCAACCCGGTCACGGGCTGGACGCTGGTCGACTGGGACGGCATCCGCAGCTTCGCCAACTGATTCACGCCCGCACCGGTTGACGTGTGCGGCGCCGACCCGCACGATGGCTGCATGCGGTATGTCGTTACCGGCGGTACCGGGTTCATCGGTCGCCGCGTCGTGGATCGCCTCCTCGACACCCGGCCCGACGCCCAGGTCTGGGTGCTGGTCCGCCGCGGGTCGCTCGGCCGCTTCGAACGCCTGGCCGCCGAGTGGGGTGAACGGGCCCGGCCGCTGGTCGGCGAGCTGCCCGACCTGGCGCTGACCGAGCAGACCCTCGACGATCTCGGCGAGATCGACCACGTCGTGCACTGCGCGGCCGTCTACGACATCACCGCCGACGACGCCGCGCAACGCGCCACCAACGTCGAGGGCACCCGCGCGGTGATCGAGCTGGCGCTGCGGCTGGACGCCACCCTGCACCACGTGTCGTCGATCGCCGTGGCGGGCGACTTCCGCGGCGAGTACACCGAGGACGACTTCGACGTGGGCCAGCGGCTGCCGACCGCCTACCACCGGACCAAGTTCGAGGCCGAGTCGCTGGTGCGCTCGGCGCCCGGGCTGCGCCACCGCATCTACCGCCCGGCGGTGGTGGTGGGCGACTCGCGCACCGGCGAGATGGACAAAGTCGACGGGCCCTACTACTTCTTCGGCGTGCTGGCCAAGCTGGCTGTATTGCCCAAGCTGACCCCCATGCTGCTGCCCGACACCGGGCGCACCAACGTCGTCCCGGTCGACTACGTCGCCGACGCGCTGGTCACGCTCCTGCACGCCGAAGGTCGCGATGGGCAGACGTTCCATTTGACCGCTCCGAAAACCATTGGCCTGCAAGGCATCTACCGGGGCGTGGCGAAGGCGGCGGGGCTGCCGCCGGCGCGCGGGTCGCTGCCCGGCTCGGTGGCCGCGCCGCTGCTGAGGGTGCGCGGACGCGCCCGGGTGTTGCGCGACATGGCGGCCACCCAGCTCGGGATTCCGGCCGAGATCTTCGACGTGGTCGACCTCAAGCCCACCTTCGTCAGCGAGCGGACCCGGGAAGCCTTGCGGGGCACCGGAAGCCCCGACATCGAAGTGCCCGAGTTCGCCTCCTACGCGCCGCAGCTGTGGCGGTACTGGGCCGAACACCTCGATCCCGACCGCGCCCGCCGCGACGACCCGAGAGGACCGCTGCACGGCCGCCACGTCATCATCACCGGGGCATCCAGCGGCATCGGGCGGGCGTCGGCCGTCGCCGTCGCGCGGCGCGGTGCGACGGTGTTCGCGCTGGCCCGCAACGGCGACGCGCTCGACGAGCTGGTCGCCCAGATCCGCGCCGAGGGCGGCGACGCCCACGCCTTCCCCTGCGACGTCACCGATTCCGCGTCGGTGGAGCACACCGTCAAAGACATCCTGGGCCGCTTCGACCACGTCGACTACCTGGTGAACAACGCCGGCCGCTCGATCCGCCGCTCGGTGGTCAACTCGACCGACCGGCTGCACGACTACGAGCGGGTGATGGCGGTCAACTACTTCGGCGCGGTGCGCATGGTGCTGGCGCTGCTGCCGCACTGGCGCGAACGCCGGTTCGGCCACGTCGTCAACGTCTCCAGCGCCGGCGTGCAGGCCCGCAACCCCAAGTACAGCTCGTATCTGCCGACGAAGGCGGCGCTGGACGCGTTCGCCGACGTCGTCGCCTCCGAGACGCTGTCGGACCACGTCACGTTCACCAACATCCACATGCCGCTGGTCGCCACGCCCATGATCGCGCCGTCGCACCGGCTCAACCCGGTGCCGGCGATCAGCCCCGAGCGCGCGGCCGCGATGGTGGTGCGCGGTCTCGTCGACAAGCCGGCGCGCATCGATCCCCCGCTGGGCACGCTCGCCGAGGCCGGCCACTACTTCGCGCCGCGGCTCTCGCGGCGCATCCTGCACCAGCTGTACCTGGGCTACCCCGATTCGGCGGCGGCGCGCGGGCTGCCCACCGCCCCGGCCCCGGCCCGGCCGCCCGAACGCCGGCCCCGGCGCCCCGCTCGCGCCGTCACCCGGGGCCTGCGCACCCCCCGGCCGGTCAAGCGTCTGGTGCGTTTGGTGCCCGGGGTGCACTGGTAGGCCGGTTTCCGTTTAGCCGCAGGCGATTGCGGTATTCCGGCCCCATGGCTCCGATTGTGTGCGACGAGCGGACCGACGCCGACCCGGTGGCCGCCGCCGTGCGATCGCTCACCACCTCCGGCGCGTTCGTGATGCCCTGCGGCGATGTGACCCGCAACCTGCGGGCCGGTCCCCAGGTGTGGGCGAGGTTCGGCCGGCACTGGGAGGACCTGGCGCCGGACCCCTACGCCGAGGCCCTGGGCGTGCGGCGGCTGCGCCGCTACGGCCAGTTCCTGCTGCACGACGGGTCGGTGCACCGGATGCCGGACCGCACGTTCGCCCAGCCCGACGACTCGAATCCGCTCTACGTCGGCCAGGACCGGGACTTCGCGCCGCTGACCGACGCGTTCGCCCGGGATCCGCTGCTGCACCGGCTGATCAAGCTGCTGGGCCGGGTCGCGACCGTGTTGGACGACGTGGCCGAATGGAACGTCAAGGTGCACCCCTTCCGGGTCCGCTCCGCCGCCGGCGGTGACGGCCTGCCCACGCCGGAGGGCATCCACCGCGACGGGGTGACCCTGGTCAGCGCGCTTTTCGTCGGGCGGCGCAACGCCGTCGGCGGGGAGAGCACCGTGTGCGACGACGCCGGCCGCCCCCTGCTGACGGCGACGCTGACCGAGCCCGGTGAGTTACTGCTGGGCGACGACCGGCGCACCCTGCACGGCGTGTCACCGATCCGGCCGCTGGATCCGCGCGCGCCGGCGCAGCGCGACGTCCTGGTGGTCACCTTGGCCTCCCGGTGGCCGTGAGCGCCCCGGTAGTCTTGCGGCGGTGACCCCGGTATTCGTCGACGTCGACACCGGTGTCGACGACGCGCTGGCGTTGCTGTACCTGCTGGGCAGCCCCGGCGCCAACCTGGTCGGCATCGCCTCGACCGGCGGAAACGTTGGAGTGGAACAGGTTTGCGAGAACAACCTGGGCCTGCTCGAGCTGTGCCGGATCAGCGGGGTGCCGGTCTCCAAGGGACCCGGCGACACCCTGACCGGACCGCTGCGCCTGCCCTCGCAGGTGCACGGCCCCCGCGGGCTGGGGTACGCCGACCTGCCGCCGAGCAGCCTCGAGCTCACCGGCCACGACTCCGCGACGGCCTGGGTGCGCGCGGCCCGCGCCTTCCCCGGTGAGCTGATCGGCGTGGCGACCGGCCCGTTGACGAACCTGGCGCTGGCGCTGCGCGCCGAGCCCGCGCTGCCGACGCTGCTGCGCCGGCTGGTGATCATGGGCGGTTCCTACGACCACCGCGGCAACGTCACGCCGGTGGCGGAATGGAACATGAGCGTGGACCCCGAGGCCGCCGCCGAGGTGCTCGCGGCGTTCAGCGCCGGGCGGGCACAGCCGCCGGTCCTGTGCGGGCTGGACCTGACCCGCACCGTCGCGATGACGCCCGACCACCTCGCCAGGCTCGCGGCCGCCGCGGGGTCGACGACCACGCCGGTGAGCGCGAGCGACGAACGCGGCACCCGCTCGACGGCGTCCAACCCGTTGATCCGGGTGATCGAGGACGCGATGCGGTTCTACCTGGAGGCCTACCACGACAACGGGCACGGGTTCGAGGCCCATCTGCACGACCCGCTGGCCGCCGCGGCGGCGCTGGAACCCGGGCTCGTCACCGTGCGCCCGGCGACGGTGGACGTCGAGCTCACGGGCGCACACACCCGCGGCATGACGGTGACCGACTGGTCGGGGCGACGAGAACCCAATGCGCTCATCGGCGTTGAGGTCGACCCGGCGGCGTTCTTCGACCGGTTCATCGACCGGGTGGGGACGTTCGCGCGTCGGCTAGCCTGAGCAACCATGAAGGTTCGCCGCATCGAGATCGTTCGCGCGGGATGGGGCGTCGCGCTGCTGGCGGCTCCCGGTGTCGTACTCACCCGGGTGCACGGCGTGCACGTCGACCGCCCGTCGCTCGTCGTCGCCCGCATCCTGGGGGCGCGTCATCTCACCCAGGCGCTGTTGTCGGGCATCAACCCCACCCCCGAGGTGCTGGCGGCCGGCGTCTGGGTCGACACCGTGCACTCGATGACGGCGTTCGGCCTGGCCGGCGTCGACCGGCGGCGGGCCCGGGCGGGCGTGACCGACGGCGTCGTCGCCGCCGCGTGGGCGGGGCTGGGTCTGCGGCACCTGCACACCGGCGAGGCCAAGACCTCGACCAGCGGCCTCCGGGACCGGTTGGCCCGCAACGTCATCGGGGCTCTGCCGGGCGGCCGGGGGCTGATGGCGCAGGCGCGGCGGGTCCGCGCCGAACAGGGGTAGCCCCGGCCGCGAAGCCGCGTCCGCCGGTGTGGTGTGTAGCGTTCCGGCAAACCGCAGTTTGGGGAATCGGCCGTAGGGTACTGCCATCAACATGGCCTTTGCCGATTACCAGACCGAGTTGTACAACCAGTCGCTGCACGGTCATCAGCCGCAGTACCCGATCAGGTTCGACGAGCTGGAGGCGCAAGCGAAAGTCGCGATGACGCCGAAGGTGCGGGGCTATGTGGCCGGGGGCGCCGGAGACGAGCACACCCAGCGCATCAACTGCGAGGCGTTCAAGCGCTGGGGCCTGTATCCGCGCATGGGCATCGCCCCCGCCGAGCGCGACATGTCGATCGAGTTGTTCGGGGTGAGGTTCCCGGCCCCGGTGTTCATGGCGCCGATCGGGGTGATCGGGGTGTGCGCCCAGGACGGCCACGGCGATTTGGCGTGTGCGCGGGCCTCGGTCCGCACCGGCATCCCGTTCTTCGTGGGGACGCTCACGGCGGACCCGATGGAGGACGTGGCCGCCGCGCTCGGTGACACGCCCGCGTTCTTCCAGCTGTACACCCCGCCGGACCGGGAGATGGCGGCCAGCCTGGTGCACCGCGCCGAGGCGTGCGGCTTCAAGGGCATCGCCGTCACCCTGGACACCTGGGTCACCGGGTGGCGCCCGCGCGACCTGGCCGGCGGGAACTACCCGCAGGTGCCCAGCGGGTGTCTGGCCAACTACACCAGCGACCCGGTGTTCCGCGCCGGCCTGAAGCCCGGCGAGGACGCCAACGAGGCTGCGGTGCGCAAGTTGCCGATCTTCGGTGGCCCGTTCCGGTGGGACGACCTGGAGTGGCTGCGCTCGGAGACCAAGCTGCCGCTGATGGTCAAGGGCATCTGCCACCCCGACGACGCGCGCCGCGCCAAAGACATTGGCGTCGACGGCATTTACTGTTCCAATCACGGTGGCCGCCAGGCCAACGGTGGGCTGCCCACGTTGGACGTCCTGCCGGAGGTGGTGGAGGCCGCAGACGGGCTGCCGGTGCTGTTCGACTCCGGGATCCGCGGCGGCGACGACATCATCAAGGCCGTCGCGATGGGGGCGGCCGCGGTGGGGATCGGCCGCCCCTACGCCTACGCCCTGGCGCTCGGCGGTGTCGACGGGGTGGTGCACGTGCTGCGCTCCCTGGTGGCCGAGGCGGATCTGATCATGGCCGTCGACGGCTATCCCTCCCTGAAGGACCTGACCCCCGAGGCGTTGCGCCGCGTCGACTACGTTGACGCACAACGTTATTCGTAGCTGTCATTCGTAGCTCCCCTCGAGGTACCAGCGCCGGCGGCGATAGCACAGCAGCAGCGCCCGCTCGTTTTCCAGCAGCACCTGCGCGCGCGCGGTGCGGTTCCCCGCCCCCGCGGGGCCCCGGTCCGGGTCCCACCACCGCTCGTCGACCGGCCACGGGCCGGCCCACCAGCACAGCCGCTCGTCGGCGCCGTGGACGCCACCGCCGGTCATCCGCGCCGGATCGGTGGAGAACAGCCCCCGGCCGGTCACCCGCACCGGATTCCCTTGGCTGTCCAGCAGTTCCACCGGTTCGTCGAGCAGCACCGACGGCGACGGCTCGGGCAGCCGGCCGGGCCACGGCAGGCCGGGGTCGGCCCGCGGTGCCGGTTCGTCGCCCAGCGGGATCAACGTGATGCGTTCGGCCGGCCCGCGCCCGCCCGACAGCACCGGCACCCGCACCGCCTCCGGACCCAGCAGGCCCTGCACCCGCACCAGTGCCCGGCGGGCCCGCAGCCGGTCCTCCTCGCCCAGGCCACCCCACAACGGCAATTGCAGCGCCTCGGCGGATACCACCTCCACGGCTCGCAGCCGCAGCAGCGTCACCGGTGCCGTCGGGCGGGCCCGGGCATTCCGGGCGCTCAGCCACCCGTCCAGCTGCCAGCGCACCCGGTCGGCGGTGGCGTCCTCGGTCAACGGCTCGGCGCACCGCCAGACCCGGCTGCGCTCCTCGCCGACCTCGGTGACGGCATGGATGGCCAGCCGGGTGCACCCCACCCCGGCGGCCATCAGCGCCCGGTGCAGCGTGCCGGCCAGCGAACGCCCGGCGAACGCCGCTGCATCGACCCGGTCGATCGGCGGATCGCAGTCCAGCACGGCCTCGAGCTCCGGCGGCGGCTCCCGCCCGGACGGCCCCCGCTCGGGCTCGCCCCGGGCGAACCGGTGCGCGGTGACGCCGTCGGCGCCGAACCGGGAGGCCACGTCGGGGCGGGGCAGCGCGGCGAACTGTCCGATGGTGCGAATCCCCATCCGCCACAACAGGTCCGCCAACTCCTCCCGGCCCGGCCCGGCCAGGCTCGGCTCGGTGGCCAGCTGACGGATCGACAGCGCCGACAGGAATTTTGCGTCGCCGCCGGGTTGGACGATCCGGCCCGCACGCGCGGCGAAGACCGCGGTGGACAGCTGGTCGGCGACCCCGACCTGACACTCGGCGCCGGACACGGCCACCGCGTCGATCAGCCGTTCGGCGGCCCGTTGCTCGGACCCGAAGTAGCGGGCGGCCCCGCGCACCGGCAGCACCAGCAGCCCGGGGCGCAGCACCTCGGCGCGGGGCACCAGATCGTCCACCGCCGCGATCACCGCCTCGAAGAGACGGGCGTCGCGGTCGGCGTCGGCGGTCGCCACGTGCAGCTGCGGGCAGCGGGCCGCCGCCTCCCGGCGGCGCAGCCCCCGCCGCACCCCCGCTGCGCGGGCGGCCGCCGAGCAGGCGATCACCCGGTTGGCCAGGGTGACCGCGACCGGGGCCGTCGCGGACAGGTCCGCCGCCACCGCCGCCGCGACCGCGGGCCAGTCCATGCACCAGATCGCCAGCACCCGGGAAGAACTCACCGGTTCACCCCGTCCGCGCCCGGCCGACCGTCCGGCCCGCACAGACCCCGCCGACCTGCAGCCGCACCCTGCCGATGCGCCCGAATCCGGGCCGGCCCCCGGCCGTCAGCTCGTAACCGCAGACCCGGGCCGCCAGCCGGGTCGGCGCCCCCTGCCACTCGCCGTCGGTGACCAGCAGGGTGCACCCCCTGTTGCGGGCGCGCGCCACCACCGCCCGCGCCCGCGTCTGCGGCACCCGTCGGCCGCCCAGGCCGAGCACCACCAGGTCCATGCCGTCGACGAGCACGGCTGCCACCTCCACCGGATCGGTCCCCGGGTCGGGTATCACCGCGATCCGGCTCAGGTCCGCGCCCATCTCCACGGCGGCCAGCAGCCCGATGTCGGGCTGGCCGACGATCGCCACGTTGCCCCCGGCCGCCGTGACCGCGGCCACCACGCCCAGCAGCAACGACCGCGCCCCCGACAGCACCGCCACCGTCCCCCGCGGCAGCGACGTCGGCAGCGCATCCGCCAGCCACTGCGGGAGCGCCAGCCGGGCTTCCGATTCCGGCAGCGGGTCGTCGGCGCCGGTTCTCGCGGACGCCTTCCCGGACAACACGGCCATCCGCCGGCGAAGCGATTCGAGCTGTTCGGCGCGGTTTTCCCGGAGCCGATCGGAGGCGAAAGCCGCTGTCATACCCGTTCCCTATATTCGAAAGTATGTTCGACATCGCGAGTAAACACCCGCCCTTGAACGCCGTCAAGCCAACCGTCAAGCAACGTGAGAGGCGGCTTTATGCGCTCGGTGCCGATGTGGCTGATGGTGCTTTTGAGCAGCGTTTTGACGACGTCTCGGCGGCCGGCCCGGTCAGAGCGCGCCGATCACCCGCGACGCCAGCAGTTCCAGCGTCGGGTCGCTGCCGCGATCGTGGGTGAACAGCACGATCTGTCCGAAGCCCAGCGCCTCCAGCTCCTGGATGCGGTGCACGATCTGCGGCGCGGTGCCGATCAGGCCGCCCTCGTGCAGGCCGAAAGCCGGAGCACCGAAACGCTTTTCGGCCACCGCACGCACCCCGGGCAACGCGTCGTCGTCGGGCGCGAGCGCCATGACGGCCTCGACCGACAAGACGATGCCGTCCGGGTCGCGGCCGATGTCGGCGCAGCAGGCGCGCAGCACGTCGCGCTTGCGCTCCAGCTCGCCCAGCGCATAGGTGGGAACGTTCCACACGTCGGCGTACCGGGCGACCAGCGGCAGCGTGAACCTCTCCCCCACTCCGCCGACGACGATCGGCGGGCGCGGCCGCTGCACCGCCCCGGGGACGATCGGCATGTCGTCGACGGTGTAGTACCTGCCCGCGAAGTCGACCCGCTCCCCGGCGAACGCCTGCGTGAGGATCTCGAGCGCCTCGCCGAACCGCGCGGAACGCTCGCGGAAGGTGCCCCACGGCAGGCCCAGTCGCTGATGTTCGTCGGCGATGGAACCGCTGCCCAGGCCCAGTTCGAGCCGGCCGCCCGAGATCTGGTCGAGCGTGGTCGCCATCTTGGCCAGCACCGCGGGGTGGCGGAACTGGTTGCACAGCACCATGTGTCCGACGCGGAGCCGTTCGGTGCGGGCCAGCAGCGCAGTCGCCAGCGTCCAGGCCTCCAGCGACGGGATGGTCGGCGCGCCGGGCCCGTACATGTGGTCGTACAGCCACACCGAGCCGATGCCGAGTTCCTCGCAGCGCAGCGCGCGGTGCAGCACGTCGGAATACGTGAAGCCCATCTGCGGCAGATAGACACCGATGTCGAGTGCGGTCATGGGTTCACTCTTCCATCACCGGGCCTCCATGCCGCGCCACACCTGCGCGACGAAGTTGTCGAGCATGAACGTGCGCAGCGCGGTCGAGCGCTGCGTGGTGGTCAGCAGCGCGTACAGACCCAGCAGGAAGTACATCGCCGACAGTGTGGCATCGACCGACGCGTCGACGGCGCCGGATGCCCGGGCCGCCTCGATCTGCCCGACGAGCACGACGATGATCTCGTGGTCGGTCCACTCGTCTTCGGCCGGCCGCATCGGCGAGAAATGCACGGCGAGAACGTCTTTGAACAGTACGGTGCCCAACCTCCGCTCGGCGGCGACGACCACCCGGACCACCTCGCCCAGTATGTCGGGCAGCGGGGGCGAGCCCGCGGCGAACCGGGTCAGCTCGCCCGCGATGCGCTTCTCCTCGCGCCGCTCGAGCTCGAGCAGCACATGCTCCTTGCTGGGGAAGTGGAAGTAGAAGGTGCCGCGCGCCACGCCCGCGGCGGCGACGATGGCGCCGATGTCCGCGTCGGCCATGCCGGTGCGCTTGAACTCGGCGATGGCCGCCCGGAAGATCCGCTGGCGGGTCTGGCGCCGCTGCCGATCCGAGCCGCTCGGCCTGCGCACCCCGACTTCCGCCACCCTCCATTACTAATCCACGTATTGACACTCGTCAATAGCACTTGGCATCGAACTCCTTGGTCGACAGCCGGATCCGGCATTGACATTCGCACGCCCACCACTGACAGTTGTCAGTGTGAGCTCTCCGGTTGCCGACCCCGTGGACGTCTACTACGACCCCTACGACCAGCAGTTGAACAGCGATCCCTATCCCGCGCTGCGGCGCCTGCGCGAGGAGGCGCCGCTGTACTACAACGAGCGGTACGACTTCTACGCGCTGACCCGCTTCGACGACGTCAACAAGGCGCTGGTGGACCACGCCACGTTCTCCTCGGCGCGCGGCGTGATACTCGAGCTGATCAAATCGGGAATCGAGATCCCCCCGGGCACGCTGGTGTTCGAGGACCCGCCCATCCACGACATCCACCGCAAGCTGGTGGCCCGGATGTTCACCCCGCGCAAGATCGCCGAACTGGAAGACAAGGTCCGCGGCTTCTGCGCGCAGTGCCTCGACCCGCTGGTCGGGACGGGCCGGTTCGACTTCGTCGCCGACCTCGGCGCCCAGATGCCGATGAAGGTCATCGGCATGCTGCTCGGCATCCCCGAAGCCGACCAGGAGGCCATCCGCGACCACGGCAACGCGACGATGAAGACCGACGCCGGCAAGCCGATGCGGATGGCCACCGACGGCCTCGACGCCGGACAGATCTTCGCCGAATACCTCGACTGGCGCGCCGAGCACCCGTCCGACGACATCATGACCGACCTGCTCACGGTCGAGTTCACCGACGAGCACGGGGTGCGTCGCAGGCTCACCCGCGACGAACTGCTCATGTACCTCAACGTCGTGGCGACCGCGGGCAACGAGACCACGACGCGGCTGATCGGGTGGGCGGGCAAGGTGCTGGCCGACCATCCCGACCAGCGGCGCCGGCTGGCCGACGACCGCTCGCTGGTGCCGCAGGCGATCGAGGAGCTGCTGCGCTACGAGCCGCCGGCGCAGAACGTCGGGCGCTACGTCACCCGCGACGTCGAGTATTACGGGCAGACGGTGCCCGCGGGCGCCGCGATGCTGCTGCTGACCGGGGCGGCCAACCGCGACCATCGCCAGTTCCCGCCCGACGGCGACGTGTTCGACATTCACCGCGAGCCCCGGGCCCACCTGGGGTTCGGGGTCGGGGCGCATTACTGCCTGGGGTCGGCGCTGGCCCGGCTGGAGGGCCGCATCGCGCTCGACGAGATACTGCGGCGCTTCCCCGAGTGGGAGCTCGACCTCAGCGACGCCACGCTCGTCTCGACGGCGGCCGTGCGCGGCTGGGACCGGATGCCGGCCCTGGTGCCCTGACTACTCCCACTCGATGGTGCCGGGCGGTTTGCTGGTGATGTCGAGCACCACGCGGTTGACCTCGGCCACCTCGTTGGTGATGCGGGTCGAGATGCGCTCCAGCACCTCGTAGGGCACCCGCGTCCAGTCGGCGGTCATCGCGTCCTCGCTGGACACCGGCCGCAGCACGATCGGGTGCCCGTAGGTGCGGTTGTCGCCCTGCACCCCGACCGAGCGGACGTCGCCCAACAGCACCACCGGGCACTGCCAGATCTGGTTGTCCAGGCCTGCCGCGGTCAGCTCCTCGCGCGCGATCGAGTCGGCGCGCCGCAGCGTGTCCAGCCGCTGCGCGGTGACCTCGCCGACGATCCGGATGCCCAGCCCGGGCCCCGGAAAGGGTTGGCGCGCAACAATTTCCTCTGGCAGGCCGAGTTCCCGCCCGACCGCACGGACCTCGTCCTTGAACAGCAGCCGCAGCGGCTCGACGAGCGTGAACTTCAGGTCGTCGGGCAGGCCGCCGACGTTGTGGTGGCTCTTGATGTTCGCGGTGCCGCTGCCCCCGCCGGATTCCACCACGTCCGGATACAGCGTGCCCTGCACCAGGAACTCGACGTCAGAACCGCTGTCGCCCACGATGTCCCGCACCGCGCCCTCGAACGCCCGGATGAACTGGCGGCCGATGATCTTGCGTTTGCCCTCGGGATTGTGCACACCGGCCAGCGCGGTCAGGAACGTGTCCGCCGCGTCGACCGTGACCAGGTTGGCACCGGTGGCGGCCACGAAATCGCGCTGCACCTGGGCGCGCTCGCCGGCGCGCAGCAGCCCGTGGTCGACGAACACACAGGTCAACCGGTCGCCGATGGCGCGCTGCACGAGCGCGGCGGCCACCGCGGAATCGACGCCGCCCGACAGCCCGCAGATCGCCCGGCCCTCACCGATCTGCGCGCGCACCTGCTCGACCAGCGCACTGGCGATGTTGGCGGGCGTCCAGTCCGCGCCCACCCCGGCGAAGTCGTGCAAAAACCGGCTGAGCACCCGCTGCCCGTGCGGGCTGTGCATCACCTCCGGGTGGTACTGCACGCCGGCCAGGCGCCGCTCGATGTTCTCGAAGGCGGCCACCGGGGCGCCCGGGCTGCTGGCCACCACCTCGAACCCGTCCGGCGCGGCCGTGACCGCGTCGCCGTGGCTCATCCACACCGGCTGGGTCGCGGGCAGGCCCGAATGCAGTTCCCCGCCGGTCACTTTCAGCTCGGTGCGGCCGTACTCGCTGGTGCCGGTGTGGGCGACGGTCCCCCCGAGGGCCTGCGCCATCGCCTGGAACCCGTAGCAGATGCCGAACACCGGGATTCCCAGGTCGAACAGCGCGGGGTCGATCTGCGGCGCGCCTTCGCTGTAGACGCTGGCCGGTCCGCCGGACAGCACGAGCGCCAGCGGCTGACGGGCCTTGATCTCCTCGATCGCGGCGGTGTGCGGGACGACCTCGGAGAACACCCGCGCCTCGCGGACCCGCCGGGCGATCAGCTGCGCGTACTGCGCACCGAAGTCGACCACCAGCACCGGCCGCGGCGCCGCCGCTTCGAGATCACCAGCTTTCGTCACGCCGCAAAGTTTAGAGGGCGCCGCTTCCGCGACCGGTCCGCCACCGTGCCGGGCCGGGCGGGGGATGAGCGTTGGCGGCGCGCAGCGCGGCATGGTGGAGTGGGTATGGCCTATCTAGTCACCGGTCCCCGACACCAGGAGAGAGAGGTCCGCCGTGAGCCCAGGGCTCGGCCTGCCAGAGAAGGTCCACGCCTGCCTGTTCGACCTGGACGGTGTGCTCACCGACACCGCCAGCGTCCACACCAAGGCCTGGAAGACCATGTTCGACGCCTTCCTGTCGCAACGGGCCGAGCGCACGGGCGAGAAGTTCGTCCCCTTCGACCCCGACGCCGACTACCGGCGCTACGTGGACGGCAAGAAGCGCGAGGACGGGATCCGCTCGTTCCTCGACAGCCGCCAGATCGAACTGCCCGACGGCAATCCCGACGATCCCGACGACGCCGACACGGTGTACGGCCTGGGCAACCGCAAGAACGCGATGTTCCAGAAGGTCCTGCACGACGACGGCGTCAAGGTGTTCGAGGGGTCGCGGCGCTATCTGGAGGCCGTCTCCGCGGCGGGGCTGGGCATCGCCGTGGTGTCCGCCAGCGCCAACGCCCACGACGTCCTGCAGATCGCCGGCCTGGACCGGTTCGTCCAGAAGCGGGTCGACGGCGTCACGCTGCGCGAGGAGCACCTCGCCGGCAAGCCGGCCCCGGACTCGTTCCTGCGCGCGGCGCAACTGCTCGACGTGGCGCCCGACGCGGCGGCGGTGTTCGAGGACGCGCTGTCGGGCGTGGCGGCCGGCCGGGCCGGCAACTTCGGCTGCGTGGTGGGCGTCGACCGGGTGGGCCAGGCCGACGAGCTGCGCAGCAGCGGCGCCGACGTCGTGGTCACCGATCTCGGCGATCTGCTGCGCGCATGATCACCGACGAATCGTTCCCGGTCGAGCCGTGGCAGGTCCGCGAAACCAAGCTCGACCTGAACCTGCTGGCCCAGTCGGAGTCGTTGCTGACGCTGGCCAACGGGCACATCGGGCTGCGCGGCAACCTCGACGAGGGCGAGCCCTACGGCCTGCCGGGCACCTATCTCAACTCCTTCTTCGAGATCCGGCCCCTGCCCTATGCCGAGGCGGGCTACGGATACCCGGAGGCCGGCCAGACGATCGTCGACGTCACCAACGGCAAGATCTTCCGGCTGCTGGTCGAGGACGAGCCGTTCGACGTCCGCTACGGCAACCTGATCTCCCACGAGCGGACCCTCGACCTGCGCGCCGGGACGCTGTGCCGAACCGCGCACTGGCGCTCCCCGGCGGGCAAGCAGATCAGGCTGGTGTCCACCCGGCTGGTGTCGCTGGCCCAGCGCGGCGTCGCGGCCATCGAGTACACCGTCGAGGCCGTCGAGGAGTTCGTCCGCGTGACGGTCCAGTCGGAGCTGGTGACCAACGAGGACCAGCCGGAGACCTCGGGCGACCCGCGGGTCTCGGCGATCCTGGACAAGCCGCTCGAGGCCGTCGAGCACGAGAACACCGAGTGCGGTGCGCTTCTCATGCACCGGACCCGCGCCAGCGCCCTGATGATGGCCGCCGGGATGGATCACGTGGTCGACGTGCCCGGGCGGGTCGAGATCAGCACCGACGCACGCCCCGACCTGGCCCGGACCACCGTGATCTGCGGGCTGCGCCCGGGCCAGAAGCTGCGGATCGTCAAGTACCTCGCCTACGGGTGGTCGAGCATGCGGTCGCGGCCGGCGCTGCGCGACCAGGTCGCCGCCGCGTTGCACAGCGCCCGCTACGCCGGGTGGCAGGGGCTGCTGGATTCGCAACGGGCCTACCTCGACGAGTTCTGGGAGAACGCCGACGTCGAGGTCGAGGGCGACCCCGAGGCCCAGCAGGCGGTCCGGTTCGGCCTGTTCCACCTGCTGCAGACCAGCGCCCGCGCCGAACGGCGCGCGCTCCCGGCCAAGGGGCTCACCGGGACGGGCTATGACGGCCACGCCTTCTGGGACACCGAGAGTTACGTGCTGCCGGTGCTCACCTACACCGCCCCGCACACCGTCGCCGACGCGCTGCGCTGGCGGGCGTCGACACTGCACTACGCCCAGGAGCGGGCCAGCGAGCTGGGCCTGGAAGGCGCGAGCTTTCCCTGGCGGACCATCCGCGGCCAGGAGTGTTCGGGGTACTGGCCGGCCGGCACGGCGGCCTGGCACATCAACGCCGACATCGCCATGGCCTTCGAGCGCTACCGCATCGTGACCGGCGACGACTCGCTGGAAAAGGAGTGCGGCCTGAAGGTCCTCGTCGAGACCGCCCGGCTGTGGCTCTCCCTGGGCCACCACGACCGGCACGGCGTCTGGCACCTCGACGGGGTGACCGGCCCCGACGAGTACACCGCGATCGTCCGCGACAACGTGTTCACCAACCTGATGGCGGCGCACAACCTGGTCACCGCCGCCGAGGCCTGCAACCGCCACCCCGATGCCGCCGACGCGCTGGGGGTGACGACCGAGGAGACGGCCGCCTGGCGCGACGCCGCCGACGCGATCAACATCCCCTACGACGAGGAGCTGGGCGTGCACCCGCAGTGCGAGGGGTTCACCACGTTCGCCGAGTGGGACTTCGAGGCCAACGCGACCTACCCGCTGCTCATGCACGACCCCTACGTGCGGCTCTACCCGGCCCAGGTCATCAAGCAGGCCGACCTGGTGCTGGCCATGCAGTTCCGCAGCCACGCGTTCACCCCCGAACAGAAGGCCCGCAACGTCGACTACTACGAGCGGCGCACGGTGCGCGACTCGTCGCTGTCGGCGTGCACCCAGGCGGTGATGTGCGCCGAGGTGGGGCACATGGAACTCGCCCACGACTACGCCTACGAGGCCGCGCTGATCGACCTGCGCGACCTGCACCACAACACGCGCGACGGGTTGCACATGGCCTCGCTGGCCGGCGCCTGGACGGCGCTGGTGGTGGGCTTCGGCGGCCTGCGCGACGACGAGGGGATCGTGTCGCTGGACCCGCAGCTGCCCGACGGCATCACCCGGCTGCGGTTCCGGCTGCGCTGGCGCGACTTCCGGCTGACCGTCGACGTCAACCACGCCGAGGTCACCTACACGGTCCACGACGGCCCCGGCGGTGAGCTGACGATCCGGCACGCCGGCGAGGAGGTCACCCTGAGCACCGACGCGCCCAAGACGATCGCGGTGCGGACCCGTAAACCCCTGCTGCCCCCGCCGCCGCAACCGCCGGGCCGCGAGCCCATGCACCGGCGCGCGCTGTCACGCAGCAAGTAAGCACCTTCCGGCGGGCGGTTGCCGAACCCCCATTCGGTAGCTACACTAAGCTTCATGAATGTAGTCACCTGACTACATTCGACTTCGGCCAAGGACGACAGCAATGACAGACCAGGTAACCGTCACGAAACTGGGCAGCCGCATCGGAGCGCGGGTCGACGGGGTGCGCCTCGGCGGCGACCTCGATCACGGCGCGGTCGATGAGATCCACCGCGCCCTGCTGGCCCACAAGGTGATCTTCTTCCGGGGCCAGCACCACCTCGACGACGCGCAGCAGCTCGCGTTCGCGGGCCTGCTGGGCACGCCGATCGGCCACCCCGCCGCGTCGGTGCTGGCCGCCACGGATGCACCGGTCATCACCCCGATCAACTCCGAGTACGGCAAGGCCAACCGCTGGCACACCGACGTCACCTTCGCCGCCAACTACCCCGCGGCCTCGATCCTGCGGGCGGTCACCCTGCCCACCTACGGCGGCTCGACGCTGTGGGCCTCCACCGCGGCCGCCTACGAGCGGCTGCCCGAGCCGCTCAAGTGCCTCGTGGAAAACCTGTGGGCGCTGCACACCAACCGCTACGACTACGTCACCGCCGAGGCCCAGGCGGCCCAGAAGGCGATGACCGACGCGCAGCGGGCGTTCCGGCAGGCGTTCGAGAAGCGGGAGTTCCAGACCGAGCACCCCGTGGTGCGCGTGCACCCGGAAACCGGGGAGCGCACGCTGCTGGCAGGGGACTTCGTGCGCGGCTTCGTGGGGCTGGACAGCCACGAGTCCGCCGCGCTGTTCGACCTGATCCAGCGGCGAATCACCGTGCCCGAGAACACGATTCGCTGGAACTGGGAGGCGGGCGACGTCGCGATCTGGGACAACCGGGCCACCCAGCACCGGGCGATCGACGACTACGACAACCAGCCGCGACTGATGCACCGGGTCACCCTGATGGGCGACGTCCCCGTCAACGTGCACGGGGAACGCAGCCGGGTCCTCACCGGAGCGCCGCTCGAGGCGATCGCGAGCTAGGGGCGATTCCGGGCTGACCGGCCTCAGCCGGCGCTGACCGAGCCGGGTTCCACATGGCCGGGGCGGTCCCAGCGCAGCGCGCCGGGCGCCTCGGCCGGCACCACCGGGTGCTGGGGCGGGATCGGGTCCAGCCGGCGGTAGGTGTCGCCCTGCAGCGGGCGCTGGTCGCTCTCCCCCTTGTTCGGCCACAGCGAGGCGGCCCGCTCGGCTTGTGCGGTGATGGACAGCGACGGGTTGACGCCCAGGTTCGCCGAGATCGCTGCGCCGTCGACCACATACAGCGTCGGGTAGCCGTGCACCCGGTGGTAGGGGTCGATGACGCCCTGTGCGGGACTGTCGCTGATCGCGGCACCGCCCAGGAAGTGCGCGGTCAGCGGGATGTTGAACAGCTCACCCCAGGTGCCGCCGGCCACGCCGTCGACCTTGGCGGCGATGCGGCGCGTCACCTCGTTGCCGACCGGGTTCCAGGTGGGGTTGGGATCGCCGTGGCCCTGCTTGCTGGTGTACCAGCGGATGCCCAGCTTGCCGCGCTTGGTGTAGGTGGTGATCGAGTTGTCCAGGTGCTGCATCACCAGGGCGATCAGCGTGCGCTCGCTCCACTGGTGGACGTTGAGCATGCGCAGCATGCGACGCGGGTCCTCGACGGCCTGGTCCAGCAGCTGCCGCCAGCGCGGCACGTCGGTGCCGCCGGGTCCGGCGCCGTCGGTCATCAGGGTCTGCAGCAACCCCATGGCGTTGGAGCCCTTGCCGTAGCGGCAGGGCTCGACGTGGGTGTCCGGCGTCGGGTGGATCGACGACGTGATCGCCACCCCGTGGGTCAGGTCGAGGGCGGGGTCGACCTCGAGCTTGCCGGCGCCGACGATCGACTCGGAGTTGGTCCGGGTGAGCACGCCGAGCCGCTCGGACAGGCGGGGCAGCCTGCCCTTGTCCCGCATCTTGAACAGCAGATGCTGGGTGCCCCACGTCCCGGCGGCCAGGATCAGGTACGAGGCGGTGAAGGTGCGCCTGTCCCGGCGCAGCCAGCTGCCGGTGCGCACGGTGCGGACCTCCCACAGGCCGTCGGGACGCTGCTCGAAGCCCTTGACCGTCGTCATCGGATGCACCCGCGCGCCGGCGGATTCCGCGAGGCCGAGGTAGTTCTTCACCAGCGTGTTCTTGGCGCCGAAGCGGCAACCGGTCATGCACGAGCCGCACTCCAGGCAGCCGGTGCGCTCCGGGCCGGCACCACCGAAATACGGGTCCGGGACGGTCTTTCCGGGCGCCTTGGTGCCGTCGGGACCGAAGAAAACCCCGACCGGGGTGGACACGAACGTGTCGCCGCAGCCCATGTCGTCGGCCACCTCTTTGAGCACCCGGTCGGCGTCGGTGAAGGTGGGGTTTTGCACCACGCCCAGCATCCGCTGCGCCTGGTCGTAGTGCGGCATCAGCTCGTCGCGCCAGTCGGTGATGTGCGACCACTGCCGGTCGGCGAAGAACGGCTCCGGCGGCACGTAGAGGGTGTTGGCGTAGTTCAGCGAGCCGCCGCCCACCCCGGCACCGGCCAGGATCAGCACGTTGCGCAGTGGGTGGATGCGCTGAATGCCGTAGCAGCCCAGCCTCGGCGCCCACAGGAACTTGCGCAGATTCCAGGACGTTTCGGCGAACTCCTCGTCGGTGAAGCGGCGCCCGGCCTCCAACACCCCCACCCGGTAGCCCTTTTCGGTCAGCCGCAGCGCGCTGACGCTGCCGCCGAAACCCGAGCCGATGATCAGGACGTCGTAATCCGGCTTCATCGCACCAGTATTGCCTAACCCGCCGGTCTACAGATAACTCGTCCGGCGCGACCACCGGCTGAACACCGGCCGGATCTGGTGCGCGCTCCACGGGTCGCCGCGACGCCCGCGGCCGTGACCGCTGCGCGGTGACAGGCACAATCAGCGTTCCGCCCGTTATCGGCTGCGGCAGCGCAAGTTCGGGTCTCTGTTCGCCCGGCGCGCCGTCAGGAACCGACGGTCAGCCCGACCTTCTGGAATTCCTTGAGGTCGCAGTATCCCGCCTTGGCCATCGACCGGCGCAGGCCCCCCACCAGGTTGAGGCTGCCGAACGGGTCGTCGGACGGCCCGCCCAGGACGCGTTCCATCGGCGGGCGTTCGCCGGCCGCGATCTGCAGCAGCGCTCCGCGCGGCAGCGACGGGTGCGCGGCCGCCGCCGGCCAGAACCACCCGTCGCCGAGCGCCTCGGCGCACTCGGCCAGCGGGGTGCCCAACACGACCGCGTCGGCGCCGCAGGCGATCGCCTTGGCCAGTTCGCCGGAGGTGTGGATGTCGCCGTCGGCCAGCACGTGCACGTAACGGCCGCCGGTCTCGTCGAGGTATTCGCGGCGCGCGGCGGCGGCGTCGGCGATCGCGGTGGCCATCGGCACGCTGATCCCCAGCACCTCGTCGGTGGTCGTCACGCCCCGGGTGGAGCCGTAGCCGACGATGACACCGGCGGCCCCGGTGCGCATCAGGTGCAGCGCGGTGCGGTGGTCCTGCACGCCCCCGGCGACCACGGGCACGTCGAGCTCGGAGATGAAGGTCTTCAGGTTCAGCGGCTCGCCGTCGCTGGCCACCCGTTCGGCCGAGACGATGGTGCCCTGGATGACCAGCAGGTCGATGCCGGCCGCGACCAGCACCGGCGTCAGCCACTGCGCGTTCTGCGGGCTGACCCGCACCGCGGTGGTGACGCCGGCCTCGCGGATGCGCGCCACCGCCGAAGCCAGCAGCTCCGGGTCCAGCGGTGCCGCGTGCAGTTCCTGCAGCAGCCGGACCGCCGCGGAGGGTTCGGGCTCCTTCTCGGCGGCCTCGAGGAGCTGGGCGATCTTGGCCTCGACGTCGGCGTGCCGGCCGATCAGGCCTTCGCCGTTGAGGATGGCCAGCCCGCCGAGCCGGCCGAGTTCGATGGCGAACTCCGGCGAGACCAGGGCATCGGTCGGGTGGGCCAGCACCGGGATCTCGAACCGATAGGCGTCGAGCTGCCAGGCCGTCGACACGTCCTGCGACGAGCGGGTGCGCCGCGACGGCACGATGCTGACTTCGCTGAGCTCATAGGTGCGGCGGGCGATGCGGCCCATCCCGATCTCGACCATGCCTGCCTCAGCGGGCATAGTAGTTCGGCGCTTCGACGGTCATGGCGACGTCGTGCGGGTGGCTTTCGCGGAGGCCGGCGGCGGTGATCCGGACGAACTGCGCCTGCTGCAGCGCCTCGATGGTGGGCGAACCGGTGTAGCCCATCGCGGCGCGCAGACCGCCGGTGAGTTGGTGGATCACCGAGGACAGCGGGCCGCGGAACGGCACCCGCCCCTCGATTCCCTCGGGAACCAGCTTGTCCTCCGAGAGCGCGTCGTCTTGGAAGTAGCGGTCCTTGGAGTAGGACTTGCCCCCGCCCCTGCCCTGCATGGCGCCCAGCGACCCCATGCCGCGGTAGCTCTTGAACTGCTTGCCGTTGACGAAGATCAGCTCACCGGGCGCCTCGGCGGTGCCGGCCAGCAGCGATCCCAGCATGGCCGTCGACGCGCCGGCGGCCAGGGCCTTGGCGATGTCACCGGAGTACTGCAGGCCCCCGTCGGCGATCACCGGCACGCCCGAAGGACGACAGGCCGTCACAGCTTCCAGGATCGCCGTGATCTGCGGCGCGCCGACGCCGGCCACCACCCGCGTCGTGCAGATCGATCCCGGGCCCACCCCGACCTTCACCGCGTCGGCGCCGGCCTCGACCAGGGCGGCGGCCGCCGTCCGGGTGGCCACGTTGCCGCCGATCACCTCGACCCGGTCGCCGACCTCGGCCTTGAGCTTGCCGACCATGTCGAGCACCAGCCGGTTGTGGGCGTGCGCGGTGTCGACGATCAGCACGTCGACCCCGGCGTCGACCAGCATCATCGCGCGCACCCAGGCGTCGCCGCCGACGCCGACCGCGGCGCCCACCAGCAGCCGGCCGTCCCGGTCCTTGGTGGCCAGCGGGTGTTGTTCGGTCTTGACGAAGTCCTTGACGGTGATCAGCCCGGTCAGCCGGCCGTGCCCGTCGACGATGGGCAGCTTCTCGATCTTGTTGCGGCGCAACAGGCCCAGCGCGGCATCGGCGCTGACGCCCTCCTGCGCCGTGATCAGCGGGGCCTTGGTCATCACCTCGGCGACCTGCTTGCTCTGGTCGACCTCGAACCGCATGTCGCGGTTGGTGATGATGCCGACCAGCGCGCCGGCGTCGTCGACCACCGGCAGCCCGGAGATCCGGAACCGCGCGCACATCGCGTCGACCTGGGCCAGCGTGTTGTCCGGGCGGCAGGTGACCGGGTCGGTGACCATGCCCGCCTCGGACCGCTTGACGGTCTCGACCTGGCCGGCCTGTTCGGCGACGGGCAGGTTGCGGTGCAGCACACCCATCCCGCCGGCGCGCGCCATCGCGATGGCCATCCGCGACTCCGTCACGGTGTCCATGGCCGAGCTGACCAGCGGCACCTTGAGCCTGATCTTCTTGGTGAGCTGGCTGGCGGTGTCCGCGGTGGCGGGCACCACGTCGGAAGCCGCCGGCAGCAACAGGACGTCGTCGAACGTCAGACCCAACATGGCTACCTTGTTGGGATTGTCGCCCCCGGTCGGCACCGAGTCCTCCGTCAGGCCGCCGCGCAGGTAAGGGCTCGCAACCAGGTCGGAACTGTCTTCCAGGTGGGACATGCCACGGGACATCGGTGAGGCCTCCATACGCATGCGAAGTGAGACACCCATCCTATCGGCTCGCCCCCCGCCGGTGACGATGCGCGCCGCGGACGGACCGGCGAATCGACGCGGAAACGGCGCGCGTTTACCTGCTGGCGTTCCCGTCGTGGGCGTGCGTACCCTAGAGGGGTGCGCGACCACCTCCCCCCGGGTTTGCCGCCCGACCCGTTCGCCGACGACCCCTGTGATCCGTCGGCGGCGCTGGATGCCGTAGAGCCGGGTCAGCCGCTGGACCAGCAGGAGCGCATGGCGGTCGAGGCCGACCTGGCCGACCTGGCGGTCTACGAGGCGCTGTTGGCGCACAAGGGGATTCGCGGGCTCGTGGTGTGCTGCGACGAGTGCCAGCAAGACCACTACCACGACTGGGACATGTTGCGGGCCAACCTGCTGCAGCTGCTGATCGACGGCACCGTCCGCCCGCACGAGCCCGCCTACGACCCCGAGCCGGACTCCTACGTGACGTGGGATTACTGCCGTGGATACGCCGACGCTTCGCTCAACGAAGCGACCTCGGACGCCGACGAATACCCCCGGCTGCACTGAGTCGGCCGCACCGCGCCCCGCCCCGGGCTAGGGGGCGCCGTCCGGTTCCTCCGGTGCGGGCACGGCGGCCTGCCCGTGGCGGCGATGATCCCCGGAGAACGGCGTGGGCGCGGGACTCGATCCCTGTTCCGCCGGCGGAGGCATCGAGACGTCCGGCGGCTGGGACACCGGCGCCGAAACCCCGGGCCGGCCGGGCGCGGGAGGCAGCGTCGCGTTCGGGTCGCGCGAGCGAACCTTCGTGTCGAGCAGGTTGACCTGGTCCATCAGGTCGTGCCGGCTGGCGTTGTCGTTCATCGACTGCACCGCTGTGCTGACCTCGGCCAGCTGGGTGTGCGCCTGGTCCCACTGGCCCTGGTTGATCATTTCCTGGACCTTGGCCAGCTCCGCCTTGGCGGACAACGTGATCTGGTCGTCGTTGACCCGGGGCTGGTCGAAGACCATCGCGTGCAGGCCGTAGAGCGCGTCCCCGGGGCGCGCCTCGGCCACCAGGGCCCCGAACCCGCTGAGCACCATCAGCGTCACGGCGACCGACCCGATCGCGGCCAGGCCGCGCCGGCTGCGCCGGCGTTCCGCTATCCCGGTGCGCAGCGCCTCGACGGCCTCCTCCGGCGACACCAGCGCGCTGGCCGGCGGCCACCGCAAGTTGTCGCGCCAGTCCTCCAGCAGCTGGGCCAGCGCCGCGTCGTCGGGGTCGTCGCGATCCTGCAGATCGACCGGCAGGCGTTCGGCGAGCGCGTCGAGCAGCACATCGGTGCGGGCGAACTCGTCCACTCCCGGCTGGTCGCCGAGGGCACGTCCAAACTCACGCATAGTCACCTGCCGCAACGATTTGGGATTTGAGGCGCGTCAGCGCACGGTGCTGGGCCACCCGCACCGCGCCCGTGGTGCTGCCGACGGCCGCGGCGGTCTCCTCCGCGGACAGGCCGACGACGACGCGCAGGATCAGGATCTCGCGCTGTTTGGCGGGCAGGATCTCGAGCAACTCGCTCATCCGGCTCACCGAGTCGGCTTCGATGGCCCGCTGCTCCGGACCCGCTTCGGCCGACCAGCGCTCGGGAACCGTTTCGGCCGGATAGGTGAGATCGCGGCCCGCCGCGCGATGGGCGTCGGCGACCTTGTGGGCGGCTATCCCGTAGAGGAAAGCCAGAAAGGGCCGGCCCCGTTCGCGGTAGCGGGGCAGCGCCGTGATGGTGGCCAAGCACACCTCCTGAGCCACGTCATCGGCTGACAGACCACCTCGCTCGACCGTGCCGACTCGCGCCCGGCAATATCGCACCACTATCGGACGGATGGTCTCCAGCACCTCCCGTAGAGCCTTCCGGTCCCCCGCTGCGGCCTCGGCCACCGCGGCGTCGAGACGTTCCCCTTGAATTGTCATCGACGGCGGTATCTCCAACGTTACGGACCGGACACATCCCGGGGCTTACCTACGCAATGACAATAACGGGCGGAGGGCCGTTCAATCGGTATGCCAGGTTCCACCGGCGCGTCGCACCTGACCTGCGCAGATATCGCGGATTTCGGCCAAATTCCGTGCCGCAAACGTGACGCTCCCGATATCGATCAGCAAGCATGCCAGGGCCCATCGCAGGGGCGTCAGCCCCAGCCGGGCGGTCTCGTTCAGCGCGGTGTCGGCCACCGCGCGGGCCTTGTCGGTGGTACCGGCGCTGCACAGGGCGGCCGCCAGCACGACGTCGCTCTTGACCCGATGCCGCGCCGAGGCGACCGCCATCGCCCGGGACAGTTCCACCGCCTCACCGGCGTGGCGCACGGCGGCGTCGCCGTGGCCGGCGGCCATCGCCAGCTCGGCGGCCACCCACCGCCGGCGCACGGCAAGCCGGTCGGGCACCACCGGCCCCGGCTCCAGCACCTCGTCCACGCGGGCCAGCAACGCCGCCGCGGCGGCCAGGCGCCCGACGCCCAGCGCGTCGGCCGCCAGCCCGGTCAGCGCGTCGGCGCGGGCCTCGGGGTCCGCCGCCGCCAGCGCCAGGGCCCGTCCGTCCCAGCCCCGCGCCAGGGTGTGCCATCCCAGCTGGCGCAGGAACGACCCCTGTGTGCTGTGGGCCAGCGAAAGCAGGCGCCCCGGCGCACCGCCGCGCCGCAACTGGGCCAGATCGCGATAGGCGCTGCCGTAGCGGCCCTGCCCACCGGCCGCGACCGCCCGCAGCCACAACTGCTGCGGGGTGCTCGCCGTCGGCAACGGCCAGCGGCCCGGCTCGCCGCCGAACGCGGCGTCGGCCAACTTTTCGTCGACCCCGAAAGTGTGATAAGTCTCAATCACCGGCATAGTAGTAAACAGTTCGTGCGGGTTGTGTTACCGAAATGTTAATCGCAAACGCGCCATGACTAATTGCCCGGTGCCGCCCTCCCGGCACTGAGCTGGGGAGATCTCGATTCGGCCAATTGCCTGGTAGCGGCCCTTCCTGTCGGGGAATGCGGCATAGATGAACGCAGAGTAAAATCTGCTCCAACGTTTACATATTTTGCCGGCCTAAGCGGCTATTGACGGAAATTCGCCGTCCGCCTTAACGTCTAACCGTGACGGGTTGTCATCGGTGACGCCGCTTCATTCCAGTTGCACCACAGCTTTTCGGACGCTTCTCGGACGCTTCTCGAACTCGACCTCAACTGGCGTGCCGTGCAGAGAGGGAACAAGCCAATGCCACAGCCTGAGCAGCTACCCGGGCCCAACGCCGACATCTGGAACTGGCAACTACAGGGCCTGTGCCGCGGCGTTGACTCGTCGATGTTCTTTCATCCCGACGGCGAGCGCGGCCGCGCGCGCACGCAGCGCGAGCAGCGCGCCAAGGAAATGTGCCGGCAGTGCCCGGTGATCCAGCAGTGCCGTTCCCACGCCCTCGACGTCGGTGAGCCCTACGGCGTGTGGGGTGGCCTGTCGGAGTCCGAGCGCGACTTGCTGCTCAAGGGCGACATCGGCCGCGGGCGGGGCATTCGCCGATCGGCCTGAGTTGCCCTGACTCCTCGGCGGCGGTCGTTCCGGTGCGGCCCTCACCCGGCCCAGCGGGGCGGGCGCTTCTCGATGAAGGCCTGGACGCCCTCGAGGGCGCAGGGATCCATCATGTTGGCGGCCATCGTCGCGCCCGCGTCCTCGTAGGCGGACTCGATGCCGGCTTCGATCTGGCGGTAGAAGAGGGCCTTGCCCATGGCGACGGCGACGCGCGGCTTGGCGACCACCCGCGCCACCAGCGCCTCGACCGCGTCGTCCAGCGCCTCGGGGGCCGCCACCTTGTTGACCAGCCCCAGCACCCGCGCCTCCTCGGCGGAGACGAACTCGCCGGTGACCAGCATCTCGAAGGCGGCTTTGCGGGACAGGTTGCGCGACAGCGCCACCCCCGGTGTCGCGCAGAACAGCCCGACGTTGATGCCGCTGACCGCGAAGCGCGCGTCGCGGCCGGCCACCGCGAGGTCGCACATCGCGACGAGCTGGCAGCCCGCGGCGGTCGCCAGACCGTGGACACGCGCGATCACCGGCACGGGCAGACGCTGGAAAGCCAGCATCACCGCCGTGCACTGCGCGAACAGCCGCCGGTAGTACTCGAGCGACGGCTCGGCGCGCATCTCCTTCAGGTCGTGGCCGGCACAGAAGGCCGTGCCGGAAGCCCCGAGCACGACGGCGCGCACCGCTCCGTCTTCGGCGAGCGCGCCGACGGCCTCACCGAGCGCCGCGAGCATCGCCTCCGACAGCGCGTTGAACGCGCGCGGGCGGTTCAGCGTCAGCGTGACGACGCCGCGCTCGTCGCGGTGTTGCAGCAGCAGCGGTTCTTCCATCGCTTGACCTCACTCGTCGCCCCGGCGCTGCTCGGACGCTAGCACCGGCCGCCCGAGCCGCCCGAGCTGACGCCAACGTCTCACCGATAAGCGTCGCTGCGCTTGGCCACGTTGAACACCGTTACTTCGCCGGCGGCATCGTCGATGGAGTACACCACCCGATATTGTCCGAAGCGCACACGCCAATCACGCTGACTCCCAACCAGTTTCTTCGCGTTGACGGGTCGCGGATCATGGGACAAACCTATGATCACCTGCAGCGCGGCTTCCAACTCGGCACGTGGGAGCCGCTGTAGCTGTTTGAGTACGTCCGGGTGAAACGAGATCTTCATCCGGCCGCGAACGCGTCCGCGTCGACACCGAGCTCATCGAGCATCTCCGCCAGAGGCACCGCGCGAAACGAGTGTGCCCGCAGCTCGCGCAGCCGAAGCGCGTCGATGACATCGGCGTGCTCGTGCAACCGCTCGTAGTCGGCCAGGCTGATGATCACCGCGACTTCGGTGCCACTGTCGGTGATGATGGCTTCTTCGCCGGTCGCGGCCACCGCCCGCACCACAGCTCCCAGGCTGCCCCGCAGGTCCCGCAGACTATGCGTACTCATTGGTAGTCGGGGGCGCGGTGCTCGTTGAGCCCGTTTCCCCTTCCCCCTTTCAATCCGTGCGTGCGGTTTTCCCGCACACGGCTTACCGATGATCTTCTAGACATGGTTACGCAGCTTTCGGGTAACGGATGGTGCCACGAAGCCGGTGCAGGCCGTGCCCGTTAAACCACTCTTC
Source organism: Mycobacterium cajalii (assembly GCF_045809005.2). Taxonomy (NCBI): domain Bacteria; kingdom Bacillati; phylum Actinomycetota; class Actinomycetes; order Mycobacteriales; family Mycobacteriaceae; genus Mycobacterium; species Mycobacterium cajalii. The sequence goes on along the minus strand of NZ_CM141436.1, from coordinate 1,127,238 downwards.
GGTCCACTGCTCAGCTTGTCCAGCACGCAGATTGCGGCCCCGCTTTCTAACCATCAAGCGAAACAACCGCCAACACACGTACCGGTCGATCTGGCGGAACTTAACGGCGGCATTGCCGGTACGAAAGTAGTTGCCCCAGCCGCGCAGAATCAGCGTCAACTCCGCGATCACGTCACGGATATCGAGACCGACCCGGTTGCGGCCGGTGCGGTCGCGCACCTTGGCCCGTAACCGGGCCATAGCCGTTTGACTGGGCCAGCGGTGCAAGTAGTAGCGGATGACCCGCTTCTGCTCCCACAACCGTCCCGACATGCGGGCGCGGAAATGACAGCCCAGAAAGTCCAGGCCCTCACGCCCTGCCCGCAGATCGACCACCTTCGTCTTCTCCGGATGCAGCCGCAACCCCAACGACGCCAGGATCTCTCCCACCGCCGCCAAAGCATGCTCGGCCTGTTCCGCCGTGCGGCACAACACCACACCGTCATCGGCGTAACGCACCAACTCACCCACCCCACGGGCAGCGAGTTCGGTGTCGAGCACATGCAGAAAGATATTGGCCAACAGCGGCGAGATCACCCCGCCCTGCGGGGTGCCCGCGACCGTCCGCTGGGTCACCCCCTCGACCATCACTCCTGCTTGCAGCCACAACCGCAGCAGTTTGAGCACCCGCCGATCCGAGACCCGCCTACCCACCTGCGTGAGCAGCCGGTCGTGGTCAATCTCGCCGAAGAAATTAGCGATATCGAACTCGACCACAAACACCTGGCCCTCGATGAACCCGGTCCGCAAGCGTTCCTTGGCCATCACCGCCGACCGCCTCGGCCGAAACCCGAACGAGCACGACAAAAAGTCCGCCTCGAAAATCGGTTCCAACACGATCTTGGCCGCCGCCTGGACCACCCGATCTCGCACCGTGGGAATCCCCAACGGCCGCTTACCACCTCGTGGTTTCGGAATCTCCACACGCCTGGCTGGCGCGGGAAGATACACACCCTCGCGAAGGTCACGACGCAACTCGCGCAACATGCGGTCCACGCCGTAGTCCTCCACCGCAGCCACGGTGATCCGATCCACCCCGGCCGCACCTTTGTTCTTACGCACCCGCTCCCACGCCTCCCACAGGACGTCACCCCTGTAGACACGGTCATACAGAGCGTGGAAACGCCGACCCTCAGACTGCTTGGCCGCAGCCCATAGCACCCGTTGCAGTTGTTGCACTTTCACCGGCGAGGCCACCAACGGCTCGTCGTCGGCTACAGCAAGCGATGGCTTGCCGGGGTAATTGGACCGAGTCACCTCGGTCATGCCCTGATGCTTACCCGCTTCGCGCGCGTGATCAAAGCAGGGGCCCTTCCCTCCCGGCGTGTCTCTCACGCCGATCAGCGGTACTACGACCCCCTCGGACTCCCGCTGCCCTCCAAAGGATTTCACCATCGGCTTATACCCTTGGTCTTTGCCTGACGCAGGCCAGGCAGACGGGTCTCTCCCCTTCCGAACCAGACTGTGTGCACGTGCCGCTCCCCATACCCCGGAAGGACCCGCCGAGCTAACCCCGGACCGGGGCTCGACGGACATAGGCCTTCGCCGTGACATGAGCGGCTCGGCTCCTCCGTTGTACATTTGACGAGGCTGCAGGACTCGCGCCTAGCGGCACTACGGCCCGCGCACTTGCTCCCTCCAAAGAGGCTCTCGACACCCCGCTTAGCCCGCCGCCTCTCAACGACGAACCGGGGCCTGCTACCCGGCGCTCCGGTGCCTACCGGGACGGGACTTACACCCGCAAGCCTGATCCAGCTTCTAGGACGCACCATGTGTACACATGTTACACCGGGCGGGACAGGCGCAGCGCCGAAAAGGAACACCCCGGCCGCTTGGATCGGAGACGACTCCGTGGCACGCAACTCAGTGGTGATGATGACGCCCGCCGAACCTCGAATACGAAGGCCCCCGACATCAGCCGGGGGCGCTTCGCATTGCTCGCTTCAGTGGTGGTGGTGATGCCCGTGGCTGTGACCGTGGCCATGCCCGTGGCCATGGTCCTCCTCATCGGCCGGCTTCTCCACGACAGCCGTCTCGGTGGTGAGCACCATCCGGGCCACCGACGCGGCGTTGAGCACCGCCGACCGGGTGACCTTGACCGGGTCGATGACGCCGTCGGCGATCAGGTCGCCGTAGCGCAGCGTCGCGGCGTTCAGGCCGTGCCCGGCGGGCAGCTCGCTGACCTTGTTGACCACGACCGCGCCGTCGAGCCCGGCGTTGTCGGCGATCCAGTACAGCGGTGCGGCCAGGGCGTCGGAGAAGACGTCGACCCCCGCGGCCTGGTCGCCGGTCAGCGACGCCCGCAGGTCGTCGAGCGCCTTGCGGGCCCCGATGAGCGCCGCGCCACCGCCGGCCACGATGCCCTCCTCGACGGCCGCCTTGGCCGCCGCGACGGCGTCCTCGACGCTTTCCTTGCGCTCCTTGAGCGCCGTCTCGGTGGCGGCACCGACCTTGAGCACGGCGACCCCGCCGGCCAGCTTGGCCAGCCGCTCCTGCAGCTTCTCGCGGTCCCAGTCGGAGTCGCTCGCCTCGGCCTCGGCGCGCAACTGCTTGATGCGGGCGGCCACCGCCTCGGCGGACCCGCCGCCGTCGACGATGATGGTGTCGTCCTTGCCGATCACGACCCGGCGGGCCGAGCCCAGGACCTCGACCCCGACCTCGCGCAGCAGCAGGCCGGCGTCGGGGTTGACCACCTGGCCGCCCGTGACGATCGCCAGGTCCTCCATGAACGCCTTGCGCCGGTCACCGAAGAACGGCGACTTGACCGCGACGGCCCTCAGCGTCTTGCGGATCGAGTTGACCACCAGCGTCGCCAGGGCCTCGCCCTCGATGTCCTCGGCGATGATGACCAACGGCTTGCCCGCTTCGGCGACCTTCTCCAGCATCGGCAGCAGGTCGGGCAGCGAGCTGATCTTCTCCTGGTGCAACAGGATCAGCGGGTCCTCGAGCACGGCCTGCTGGGCGTCGAAATCGGTCACGAAGTACGCCGACAGGTAGCCCTTGTCGAAGCCGACACCCTCGGTGAACTCCAGCTCGGTGCTCATCGTCGAGGACTCCTCGACGCTGACGACGCCGTCGGTGCCGACCTTGCTCATCGCCTCACCGACCAGCTCACCGAGCTGCTCGTCCCGCGAGGAGACCGTCGCCACCTGCGCGATCGCCTCCTTGCCGGTCACCGGCGTGGCCGAGGCGAGCAGCGCCTCGGACACCGCGTCGGCGGCCTTGCCGATCCCCGCGCCGAGCTCCATCGGGTTGGCTCCGGCGGCGACCAGGCGCAGGCCGCCCTTGACCAGCGCCTGGGCCAGCACCGTGGCGGTGGTGGTGCCGTCGCCGGCGACGTCGTTGGTCTTGGTGGCCACCGACTTCACCAGCTGGGCGCCGAGGTTTTCGAACGGGTCCTCCAGTTCGATCTCGCGCGCGACGGTGACGCCGTCGTTGGTGACCGTGGGGCCGCCCCAGGACTTGGCCAGCACCACGTGGCGGCCGCGCGGGCCGAGGGTCACCCGGACCGCGTCGGCGAGCGTGTTCACGCCCGCCTCGATGGCACGACGCGCGTCCTCGTCGTACTCAATGAGCTTGCTCATCAGGCTCCTTCACGCCTACTGACGCATGCCGCCCCGGAAATCGCCCGTGCTTCGCACGGGGATCGCCGGGGCGGAACACGGGTTACTTGGATACGACAGCCAGCACGTCGCGCGCCGACAGGATCAGGTACTCCTCGCCGTTGTACTTGATCTCGGTGCCGCCGTACTTGCTGTAGATGACGGTGTCGCCCTCGGACACGTCCAGCGGGATGCGCTTTTCGCCGTCCTCGTCCCAGCGGCCGGGGCCGACGGCGACGACGGTGCCTTCCTGCGGCTTCTCCTTGGCGGTGTCGGGAATGACCAGACCGGACGCGGTCGTGGTCTCGGCCTCGTTGGCCTGCACGAGAATCTTGTCCTCGAGTGGCTTGATGTTCACCTTCGCCACGATGGGAGCCCTCCAGTTAGTTGGTAGCAGGCCCGGGACCATCGCCCGGGCCGGGGTTGGTTGGCGGTCGGACCGCGGCGTGCCGCGAACCGTCCGCCTGTCAGGTGGTCTGGCATTCGGCCGTACCCTCGAACCGTCGTCGCGGGTGCCGGCGCAGGGGGACGTCCGATTGCCACCTAGCACTCTATACATGAGAGTGCTAGCACTCAAGGGCGGCCCGCTGCTTCCCCTCTCAGCGGACAAGCCGGGCTCCCCGGCCCTCCCGGTGCCGGGCGAGAACACCGCTCGGGCGGGCATCCGCGCCGCCCGCACCCAAACCCGAAGGCGGACACCGTGAGGCGTCGCCGCGCGCGGTTCCCCGAGCGCTGATCCCGAGTGCTAATAGTGGAAGCATGCACAGTCGCACCGCCAACGCGAGCCGCGCCGCGGCCCTGGTCGCACTGCTCGTCGCGGCCCTGGTCGGGTGGGCCGGCCCGGCCCACGCCCAGCCGGGCGGCCAGATGTACGGGGACCCGGAGGCCGCCGCACCCTACTGGCGCTACCAGCATCAGGAAGACTGCGGCCTGATGGCCGTCGCCGACGTGGTCGGCCAGCTCACCGGCCACGAACCCACCCAGCTCGGCATCGAGCTGCGCGGCATCTTCACCCCCAGCGAATCCCACGGCGGCGACGTCTACTTCTTCGACGGCACGTCGCCGCAGGACATGGTCATGCTGCTGCAGCACTACGGCATCCAGTCCGAGATCACGACCGGAAACACCCTGCAGGGGCTGGAGGACTACCTCGGCAGCGGGCACAAGGTCATCGCGGCGCTCAACGCGGAAACGATCTGGAACTACCCCGCCGGTCAGGGACAGCGCACGAAACCCGACCACGCCGTCGTCGTCACCGGCGTCGACACCGCCGACGACGTCGTCCACCTCAACGACAGCGGCACCCCCGACGGCCGCGACGAACGGATCCCGATGGACACCTTCACCCAGGCCTGGTCGACCAGCGACGACCTGCTCATCGTCACCCAGGCGACCGGCTACGGCACCGTGCCGTGGGTGCCGCGCGTCTAGGCCGTCACCGCAGTTGCCCCTTCAGCACCGGCAGCCCCGGATCGCTGGCCACATCCAGCGGTGACGGCGGCGCTCCGGCGGCCACCAGGTGCGCGGCGAAGGCCGCGATCATCGCCCCGTTGTCGGTGCACAACCGGCGGCTGGGGACCCGCAGGGCCAGGCCGGCCGCCGTGCAACGCTGCGCCGCCAGCTCGCGCAGCCGCGAATTCGCGGCCACTCCCCCGGCGACCAGCAGGGTCGACACGCCGGCCCGGGTCGCCGCTCGCACCGCCTTGAGCGTCAGCACGTCGGCGACGGCTTCCTGGAATCCGGCCGCGACGTCGGGGAGCGCCGCGTCCGGGGCGCTTTCCAGGTAGCGCGCCACCGCGGTCTTGAGCCCGGAGAAGCTGAACGCGTACGGGTCGTCGCCGGGCCCGGTCATGCCGCGGGGGAAGACGACGGCATCGGGATCTCCGGTGCGGGCGAGCTCGTCGAGCACCTTGCCGCCCGGATAGCCCAGGCCCAGCAGCCGGGCCACCTTGTCGTAGGCCTCGCCGGCGGCGTCGTCGACGGTGCTGCCGAGCTCGACGATCTCACCGAGCGAACGCACGTGCAACAGGTGCGTATGCCCGCCCGACACCAGCAGCGCCACGCACTCGGGCAGCGGTCCGTGCTCGTAGACGTCGGCGGCCAGGTGCCCCCCGAGGTGGTTGACGGCGTAGAACGGCAGGTCCCAGGCCGCCGCATAGGCCTTGGCCGCCGCCACCCCCACCATCAGGGCGCCGGCCAGGCCGGGCCCGATGGTGGTGGCCACCACGTCGGGTCTGTCCAGCCCGGCGGTCGCCAGGGCGCGGCGCATACAGGGGCCGAGCGCCTCCAGGTGGGCGCGGGAGGCGATCTCGGGCACCACGCCGCCGAAGCGGACGTGCTCGTCGACACTGGACGCCACCTCGTCGGCCAGCAGGGTCACGGTGCCGTCGGGGTCCAGGCGTGCGATGCCGACTCCCGTTTCGTCGCACGACGTTTCGATGGCCAAGACGACGGTCACGGAACCTTCCGAGCCTCTCTGCGCATGGTGTAGGCGTCGGCGCCGCTGACGCGGTAGTAGCGCCGGCGCAGGCCGACCTGCTCGAACCCCACGCTGCGGTACAGCGCGATGGCGGGCTCGTTGTCGGTGCGCACCTCGAGGTACACCACACCGCCGGCGGCGAAGGTCAGCAGCTCGTCGAGCAGCCGCCGGCCGATGCCGCGGCCCTGGCAGGCGGGGTCCACGCCGATGGTGTGGACCTCGTACTCGAACGGCGGTGTGCGGCCCAGCCGCGAGACGCCCGCGTACCCGACCAGCGTTCCGGCGCTGCGCGCACCCACGTAGCGGTTGTGCGGGCTGGCCAGTTCGCGGTTGAACGCCGCCGCCGGCCACGGGTCGTCGCCGTCGAACAGCTGCAGTTCGAGCTCGGCGCACCGCTGCGCGTCGGCCGGGGTCAACGCGCCGATGGTCACGGGCTCGCCGCAGGCGGTCATCGGCGCTCCGCGAGCGGTTTGGCGTCGGGACGACGCAGGTACAGCGCCACCAGGGGCGCCGGCGGCGCCGACCAGTCCCCGACGGCGGCCGCCAGGCCGGCCGGTGTCGGATGGACGGGCCCGCACCGCGGCAGGCCGAACATCCCCGCGTGCTCGGGTGAGCCGGCCACCGCGCGGGCCCCGCCGGGGTCGACGTCGGCCGGGGCGTTGACGGCGGGGCCCGCCGTGCGGACCCCGTCGCGGTAACGCGCCCAATAGATTTCGCGCCGACGGGCGTCGGTGACGACCAGGACCTCGCCGGTGGTGTGCACCCCGATGGCGTCCAGGCTGCACACCCCGTGCACCGGGATGCCCAGCGCGTGCCCGTAGGCGGCGGCGCTGGCCATGCCCACCCGCAGGCCGGTGAACGGGCCCGGGCCGCAGCCCACCACGACGGCGCCCAGATCGGACATGCTCAGCGCGGCGTCGGCGAGCGCGGCAAGCACGTTGGGGGTGAGCCGTTCGGCGTGGGCGCGGGCGTCGACGGTCACCCGTTCGGCCAGCACGGACAAATCGTCGCGCCGCACCAGGCCGGCCGTGACCGCCGGGGTCGCGGTGTCGATGGCCAGGATGACGCTCATGAGGCCCACCGCCAGCTCGCGAGCCGCACGTCGGAGCGGCTGACCCGCTCCAGGCGGACGTCGAGGTGGCGCTCGGCGAGGCGTTCGGCGATGCCCTCGCCCCACTCCACCACGACGACCGCGTCGTCGAGCTCGGTGTCGAGATCCAGGGAGTCGAGTTCGCCCAGCAGGTCGGCGCCAGGCCGGTCCAGGAGCCGGTACATGTCGACGTGGATCATCGCCGGCGCGCCGGGCCGATGGGGCCGATGCACCCGCGCGAGCACGTACGACGGCGACGTGATCGGGCCCTCGACGTCCATGGCGGCCGCGATCCCCTTGGCCAGCACCGTTTTTCCCGCACCGAGCGGACCCGAGAGCACCACCACGTCGCCCGCGCGCAGCTGCCCGCCCAAGCGGGACCCGAGCGCGACGGTGTCCTCGACGCGCTCGCAGGTGGCCGTGCCGCCCTCCGGTGTGCGCTCAGCCACGGCGCCCGAACCTCTCCCGGATCCGGCGGTACCGCCGGGTCATCGCGCCGGGCAGGGCCCGGTCGACCAGCCGGATCAGCCCTTCGTTGATGGCCTCCGGCTTGTCCAGCAGCGCCAGGTGGCTGGCCCCGGAGACGACGACCAGCTCCGACCGCGGCATACACGCCGCCATCTTGCGCGAGTACTCGTCCGGTGTGAGCAGGTCGTGGTCGCCGCAGGCGACCAGGGTCGGCACCCGCAGCAGCGTCCACAGCCCGGCGGTTTCGTCGTGCCGCTCCAGCGCGTCCAGGAAACCGATCAGGGTGGTGATCGGGGTGTCGTTCATCATGCGTTGCGAGAACGCGTCCAGACTCCGGCTGACCTGCAGGTCGCTGAACGACGCGGCCCGCAACACCGGAGCGATCAGGGACCGGGACACGTTGCGGCCGCGGTTCATCAGCTTGGGGGCGGACCTGGCGGTGAACCGGATGGCTTCCAGCGCAGGGTTAGTCAGCAGCTCACCCAACGGCGAGCGCGACAACCCTTCGGCCGCAGAGGAAATCAGCGCAGCGCCGACGATCCGGTTCCCGTATCCCCGGGGATACTGGCGGGCGTGCGACAACACCGTCATGCCGCCCATCGAGTGACCCACCAGCACGATCATCCCACGCGGTGCGGCCACGGTCAGCACGCTTTCCAGGTCCTTGCCGAGTTGGGTCAGCGTGTAGGTCTCCGGTGCGCCGTCGCCGGACCGGCCGTGGCCGCGCTGGTCGTAGAAGACCATCCGCACCCGCGGCCCCAGCCGCCCGGGGAGCCGGGTGCGCTGAAAGTGGAAGGCGCCCATGCGCAGACAGAACCCGTGCACGAACACCATCGTCAGCGGGGCATCCACGGGCCCGGCCTCGCGGACGGCCAGCGGCACCCCGTCCGGGGTGGTCACCACGTAGCCGCGGTCGTCGTCGATCCTGTCGAAATCCTCACCGGCGTAGGGATCTTCGGAAGCGGTAGCGCGCTGGGTGACGGAGCGGCGCGCCGAGGCGCCCACGATGGCGGCGATCGCGGTCAGACCGGCACCTCCCGCAAACCAGGCCCTCCCCCAGTGGCGCCGACGGATTCGGTCATCGCTCAACGGTTTCGGCCTCGCGGTATGTCCTGGTGATGCGTCCCCGGGGGCTGGTCACCACCTCATAGTGGATGGTGCCGAGCAGGTCGGCCCAGTCCTGTGCGGTCGACTCGCCGCCGCCGCCCGGCCCGAACAGGATCGCCTCGTCACCCTCGGCCACGTCGGGCCGCCCGGGGCCCAGGTCGACGAGGAACTGGTCCATGCAGATCCGCCCGACGCCGGGCCGCCGCCTGCCGTTGATCAGGACCTCCAGGCGTCCGCCCAGCGTCCGGAACACCCCGTCGGCGTAGCCGATCGGCAGCAGCGCCAGGTTGGTGTCCCGGTCGGCGACCCACGTGTGGCCATACGACACGCCCTCACCGGCGCGGATCGGCTTCACCAGGGCGACAGCGCATTTCACCGTCATCGCCGGAACCAGGCCCATGTCGCCGAGCGCGGGTACGGGGCTGAGGCCGTACACGGCGATGCCGGGCCGGACGAGGTCGAAGGCCAGGTCGGGCCGCGACATCGTCGCCGACGAGTTCGACACGTGGGCGACCTCGAACCGCACCCCCTGATCGCGCGCCGCCGCGAGCAGCTCGCGGAACCGTCGGGCCTGCGCGTCGTTGATGGCGCTGTCGGGCTGGTCGGCGTGCACCATGTGCGACATCAGGCCACGCACCCGCACGGCGTCCTCGGCGCCGGCGCGGCGCAGCGCGGTCAGCAGCGACGGGAATTGCGCGGGGGGTACACCGTTGCGGTTCAGCCCGGTGTCGACCTTGACGGTCACCGTGGCCGCGCGACCGGTGCGGTGCGCCGCGTCCAGCAACTCGTCGAGCTGGCGCAGCGAGGACACGGCGACCTGCACGTCGGCCAGCAGGGCGGGCCCGAAGTCGATGCCGGGCGGGTGCAGCCACGCCAGGATCGGGGCGGTGATCCCGTCCGCGCGCAGTTGCAGCGCCTCGTCGACGGTGGCCACGCCCAGCTCGGCCGCTCCCGCGGCCAACGCCGTGCGCGCGACCCGGGTGGCCCCGTGGCCGTAGCCGTCGGCCTTGACCACGGCCATCACCTGCCCGTGGCCGGCGTGCTCGCGCAGCACCCGCACGTTGTGCGCGATGGCGCCCAGGTCCACGACGGCCTCGCCGAGGACGCCCGGCGTCAGGGACAGCGGGGTGATGGACACGGTCGATATTGTCCCAGAACCCGCAGAATGCCGCGAAAGTGCAGTTGCCGGGGCCGCCACTCGGGAAATGCGTCGGCGGTCACACTTTCGGGGCGCGGAGATTAATGCGCGAAGTGCTGGTCGTCGTAGTGTCCGCCGGGCTTGGTCTTGTCCAGCGAGGTCAGTGCCGACACGGCGTCGTCGTGCAGCGACCGGGCCAGGTCGGCCGAGAGGCCCTCGCGCACCACGATGCGCAGCACCGCCACATCGGTGGCGTTGTCGGGCATGGTGTAGGCCGGCACCTGCCAGCCGTAGGTCCGCAGCTCGTGGGAGACGTCGAACTCGTTGTAGCCGCAGTCACCAGCGAGCTTGAAGGTGACCACCGGGATCGCCGAACCGTCCGAGATCACCTCGAAACGGTCACTGACGCGCAGTTGCTCGGCCAGCCAGCGCGCCGTGCCCGACAGCGCCTGCATCACCTTGCTGTAGCCGTCGCGGCCCAGCCGCAGGAAGTTGTAGTACTGGCCGACCACCTGGTTGCCGGGACGGGAGAAGTTCAGCGTGAACGTCGGCATGTCCCCGCCGAGGTAGTTGACCCGGAAGACGAGTTCGTCCGGCAAGTACTCCTTGCTGCGCCACACCACGAAGCCGACGCCGGGATAGGTGAGGCCGTACTTGTGGCCGCTGACGTTGATCGACACCACGCGCGGCAGCCGGAAGTCCCATTTGAGCTCCGGATGCAGGAACGGCACAACGAATCCCCCACTGGCGGCGTCGACGTGCACCGGGACGTCCACGCCCCCGCCGGCGGCGAGCTTGTCCAGTGCGCCGCAGATGTCGGCGACGGGCTCGAGCTCCCCGGTGTAGGTGGTGCCCAGAATCGCCACCACGCCGATGGTGTTCTCGTCGACGGCGTCGACGACCTGCTCGGGGGTGATCACGTAGCGGCCCTTCTCCATCGGCAGGTAGCGCGGCTCGACGTCGAAGTAGCGGCAGAACTTCTCCCACACCACCTGGACGTTGGAACCCATCACCAGATTCGGGGTCCGCTTCTCCCAGCCCTTACCGACCTTCGCCCGCCACCGCCACTTCATGGCCAGCCCGCCCAGCATGACCGCCTCGCTGGACCCGACCGTCGACACCCCGCAGGCGCTGGAGGGGTCGGCGTCGTTGAGGCCGTCGGCGTAGAACAGGTCGGCCACCATGGACACGCAGCGCTGCTCGATGGCCGCGGTCGCCGGGTACTCGTCCTTGTCGATCATGTTCTTGTCGAACGTCTCAGCCATCAGCTTGCCGGCCTCGGGGTCCATCCAGGTGGTCACGAAGGTGGCCAGGTTCAGCCGCGAACTGCCGTCGAGCATCAGCTCGTCGTGGATGAAGCGGTAGGCGGCGTCGGGACTCATCGAATCGTCCGGCAGGCGCAGCGCCGGGACCGGGGCGGTGAACAGGCGGTTGGTGTAGGCGGGGGCGATCGCGTGCGCGGGCATGGACGGGTGGTGGGGCACGGGGTTCCTTTCCATAAAGCTCTACAAGGCGGCCAGGGCGGCCCGGACGTGCGGGATGATGCGCGACGCCGACGTCGGCGCGTCGCCGGGTCCAGGGTCGGCGGCCGAGGACGCCGCCGCGCGCGCGTGGACGAAGGCGGCCGCCGCGGCCGCCTCGGCGGCCGGCAGGCCCGCCGCCAGCAGCGCGCCGATCATCCCGGACAGCACGTCGCCCGAGCCCGCGGTGGCGGCCCAGGATTGCCCGGCCGGGTTGAGGTAGACCGGGCCGCCTGGGTCGGCGATGACGGTGACGTTGCCCTTGAGCAGCACCGTGGCACCGAACTCGTCGGCCAGCTTGCGGCAGGCGCCGACCCGGTCGTCACCGGGCGCGCTGCCGGCCAGCCGGGCGAATTCCCCGGCGTGCGGGGTCAGCACGGTCGGCGCCCCCCTTTCAGCGCGGTTGGCCACCAGCTCGGGCCGCTCCGCCAGGATGGTCAGCGCGTCGGCGTCGACGATCACCGGCAGGTCGGTGTCCAGCGCGAACGTCAAGGCGCCGGCGCCGGTCGCGTCGGTGCCCAAGCCGGGCCCGACGACCCAGGCCTGCACCCGCCCGGCCTCGGCCGGGGTGGGCGAGGCGATCACCTCGGGCCAGCGCGCGAGCACCTCGGCGTGCGCGCTGCCCGCGTAGCGGACCATGCCGGAGTGGGTCGCGACGGCGGCGCCGGTGCACAGCACGGCGGCGCCCGGGTAGGTCGACGAACCGGCCATCACGCCGGTCACGCCCTGCGTGTACTTGTCGTCGTTGGGCCCGGGCACCGGCCAGCGCGCCAGCACGTCGGCGGCCTCGAACCCCAGCGCCTCGACGTCCGGGGGGCCCGGCAGGTCCAGGCCGATGTCGACGAGTTCGACGCGGCCGCAGTCGGCCAGCGCGTGCACCGGCTTGAGCCCGCCGAAGGTGACGGTCAGCGCGGCGCACACGGCGGGACCGGTGATCGCCCCGGTCATCACGTCGATCCCGCTGGGAATGTCGACGGCGACCACCAGGATGGCGTCGGCGCCCGGCCTGGCCAGGCCGGCGAACACCTCGGCCGCGGCCGGCCGCAGCGGCCCCGACCCGGAGATGCCCACCACCCCGTCGATGACGAGATCGGTTGTCGGCGAGACTTTTTCGACGACACGACCGCCGGATTTGCGGAATGCCGCCAGGGCCTTGGGGTGGGCGCGGTCGGGGTTGAGCAGCACCGCGTCGGCGGCCGCGCCGCGGCGGCGCACGAACGTCGCCGCCCACAGCGCGTCGCCGCCGTTGTCCCCGGAGCCGACGACCGCGCACACCCGGCGCCCGGCGACCCCACCCGTGCGGGTGACGAGTTCGGCGATGATCGCGGTGGCCAGCCCGAAGGCCGCGCGCCTCATCAGGGCGCCGTCGGGCAGGCCGGCCAGCAGGGGCGCTTCGGCGTCGCGGATCGCGTCCACGGAGTAGTAATGCCGCATCGAAGCCAACACTACGTGCCGGCGCCGACGGGCCTTGGTCAGGACTCCGTCAGGCAGAAGCCTCGCCGGAGCGGAACCGCCGCAGCGCGTCCCTGAGCTTGGCCGGGCCCAGTTGCGCGCCGCCCTTGGTGCGCGTCAGCGGGTAGAAGCAGAGCCCGATGAGGATCGACGCGAAGTGCCCGATCGCGGTGAAGTTGAGTTCGACGCGGTTCATCGTGAGCAGCGGGAAACCGAAGATGATGAACAGCACCCCGAGGTAGCCCCAGCGCCACGGTCGCGCGATGTGATAGGTCAGCACGGCCATCACGCCGACCAGGAAATAGCTGACCCCGATGTCGCGGGCCAACACCAGCCTTTCCGACGCGCTGTGCTCCTCGATCGCGAAGTAGAGCATGCCCTCGCCGATGTAGGTGGCAAGGATGTGGGAGGTCAGCCCCACGGTGAGCCACCGCAGCTGGCGCAGCCAGTGTTCCGCCGGCGCCAGGAACAGGCTGAACAGCAGCAGGTACGGTTCCAGGTTCTTGCCGTCGATCCACAACAGGCTCGAGAACAGCACGTCGAGCGGATCGGAGCCCAGCTCGTGGATGTTGGTGGAACGGTGCAGCAAAACCGCGTGCAACTGCTTGCCGGTGAGGTGGCTCTGGATGAGCGTAGTGATCGTCAGCACGAGCAGCCAGCCGTAGGTCAGCGGCGCGTCGCTGACCCAATGCCACACCGCGAGCGCCATGTTCCGCGCCCGCGTCCGCACCGATGTATCCGCCACGACGTCAACCTTCGCATGCCCGGCGCCACGCCGTGAAACCACGGCAAACGGGCCACCAGCCACCTAGGGGTTGTCCGGCCGCAGGTGCCGCCACCAGCAATTGATGTAGAGGGACATCGAGACCGCCAGCGCCACGAGCACCCAAAGGACGATCGTGATGTCGATCCAGCTACCGAACGGCGGCGAGCCGGGAAGCGCGTTGCGCAGCGGCACGACCGCGAAGAGCATCGCCGCATACCAGGTCGTCATGGGCGGCTGGAACTTCCGCCGGTCGCGAGCCGTCTGGATCGCCACGACCAGGGCCAGGACGGCGATCGTGATCAGGACACCGAGGATGACGATGGCGAACGCCGCCGTGCTGAGCGATCGCTGCAGGCTCACCCGGTATGGGCCGTGCCCGTTGTGGCTACCGGCGGCGACCTCCCACCCGGAGAGGTGGTTGACGAACTTCACCGGCACGTGGATGGGCTCGGCATGGTCGCCGCGGAACAGTTCGACCTCGACGGGCCCCGAGCGGTAGTGGTCGAAGGGCCACCGTTCGATCTCGCCGGCGATGGTCAGCGGAACGGGGAACGTGCCCGGAAGCATGCCCCTGGTCCAGGTGCGGCGCGTGGGCGAGGCCACCGACCTGACCCGCAGGCTGAGGTCCTCGTTGAGGTGGTGGGTTTGCGGGTCCAACAGCGCCGAGCCGGGAACCACGGTCAGGTTGGCGACGAGCACGCTGTAATTCGACTGGATGTCTTCGACATTCATCGTCGCCGTCGTCGCCTCGCCGCCGGGCGGGCTCACCACCCGCTGGCGGCCCTCGCCGCCGGTGGCATACAGCGCGACCGCCGCCACGTATGCCACGACGATGCCCACGACCAGACCCACGACGCCGAACCTGCCGACCGCCGACCGCATGCTGCTCCCCTTTTGTATGCCTGGCGAACCGTCCCCGAGGAATGTAGTTCACCGATCGGGTGCACTCCGGCCGTACGGCCAAAGCGAGGCGGCGCGCCGGTGTCTACTCCACGGTGACGGACTTGGCCAGGTTGCGCGGTTTGTCGACGTCGTAGCCGCGGGCCTGCGCCACCGACGCCGCGAACACCTGCAGCGGGACGGTCGACAGTAGAGGTTGCAGAAGTGTTGACACCGAAGGGATTTCGATCAAATGGTCGGCGTACGGGCGGACGGTGTCGTCGCCCTCCTCGGCGATGACGATGGTGACCGCGCCGCGCGTCTGGATCTCGCGGATGTTGGACAGCAGCTTGGCGTGCAGCGTGGCCTGACCCTTGGGCGAGGGCATGATGACGATGACCGGCAGGTCGTCCTCGATCAGCGCGATCGGGCCGTGCTTGAGCTCGCCGGCGGCGAACCCCTCGGCGTGCATGTAGGCCAGTTCCTTGAGCTTGAGCGCGCCTTCCAGCGCCACGGGATAACCGACGTGGCGGCCCAGGAACAGCACCGTCGAGGACTGGGCGAACCGGTAGGCCAGGTCGGCCACCGGCCGGATCGTCGCGAGCACGCGGGCCACCTGGTCGGGCATCGCTTCCAGCTCACGGTATTCGCGCTCGACCTCGTCGGGGTACTTGGTGCCGCGGGCTTGCGCCAGCGCCAGGCCGACCAGGTAGTTCGCGGTGACCTGGGCCAGGAAGGTCTTGGTGGAGGCCACCCCGATCTCCGGGCCGGCGCGGGTGTAGAGCACCGCGTCGCACTCGCGGGGGATCTGCGAGCCGTTGGTGTTGCAGATCGCCAGCACCTTGGCCTTCTGCTCCTTGGCGTGGCGCACCGCTTCCAGGGTGTCGGCGGTCTCCCCGGACTGCGAGATGGCGACCACCAGCGTGCTGCGATCCAGCACCGGGTCGCGGTAGCGGAACTCGCTGGCCAGCTCCACCTCCACCGGCAACCGGGTCCAGTGCTCGATCGCGTACTTGGCCAGCAGCCCGGAGTGGTAGGCGGTGCCGCAGGCGACGACGAACACCTTGTCGATGTCGCGGAGTTCCTGATCGGACAGCCGCTGTTCGTCGAGCACGATGCGGCCGTCGACGAAATGCCCGAGCAGGGTGTCGGCCACCGCGGTGGGCTGCTCGGCGATCTCCTTGAGCATGAAGTACTCGTAGCCGCCCTTTTCGGCGGCGGCCAGGTCCCAGTCGATGTGGAACTCGCGAGCGTTGGCGGCGTCGTCGTTGCCGTCGAAGTCGGTGATCCGGTAGTCGTGCGCGGTCAGCACAACGGCCTGGTCCTGGCCCAGTTCGACGGCCTGGCGGGTGTGCGGGATGAACGCCGCCACGTCGGAGCCGACGAACATCTCGCCGTCGCCGATGCCGAGCACCAGTGGGGTGGACCGCCGGGCGGCGACGATGGTGCCGGGCGCGTCGGCGCTGGCAAACACCAGCGTGAAGTGGCCCTCCAGCCGGCGCAGCACGGACAGCACCGAGGCCACGAAGTCGCCGGCCGTGTCGCCGTGGCGGTAGGCCTGCGCCACCAGGTGCACCGTGACCTCGGTGTCGGTGTCGCTGGCGAACTCCACCCCGGCCGCCTCCAGCTCCTGGCGCAGCGGCGCGAAGTTCTCGATGATGCCGTTGTGAACGACGGCGATCCTGCCGGCGGCGTCGCGGTGCGGGTGGGCGTTGCGATCGGTGGGTCGACCGTGGGTGGCCCAGCGGGTGTGGCCGAGGCCGGTGGTGCCGGCCAGCGACGCCTCCGACGACGCGGCCATCTCGGCCACCGCCTGCTCCAGGTTGGCCAGCCGGCCGGCGCGGCGGCGCACGGTGAGCCGGCCGTCCGCGTCGACCAGGGCGATGCCCGCCGAGTCGTAGCCGCGGTACTCCATCCGGCGTAGCGCGTCCATGACGACCTCGTGGGCGGGCCGCTGCCCGACGTAGCCGACGATTCCGCACATCCATCCCAGGGTAGTGCAGCGCCCCCGTCGGGGCGGTGACGCGCGCGGCGGGCGGAGTGTACCGATGCCCCGCATAGCGCGGCCGGCGGCGCGCCGTGGCCGATGCGGGTGGGTTCATATCGACCTCATGAAAAACGTGCGTTCGTCACCTGATGTATTTCCGACGTTTTCGACGGCTTCATCGAACGCGCGCCGCCGGCCCTTAAGGTGCGAAATATCAGCGAATGCTGGCAACTACCGAACAGTCGAATGAGCGGCACCGACCAGGTGGCGCTCTGCGGCTGGACGCCGGCGCTGCGGACATGCCGGAAACAGCGGAAAGGACGACGGAGTTGACGCCCGCCTGACCACGAAAGCATGGGTTCTGTGCGATTCGGAAGTCGAATCACAGTGCTTTTCAACGCTTATCGCATACGTCATCGTACACCACCCGGTAACCCCACTTTTACCGTGAGTTTCGCCGGCCGACATCGACGCTGACGACCCGGCAGCGCAGATGCCGCACCGGGCGCCATTCCGAAGATTTGTGTTCAGCAAATGTTTCGCGACACGCAAACCGGAGATGGGCCATCGCAATCAAATGCAAATGGAGAATTTCGCAGCGGATCGCGCCGAAACGGCCACCGGCCCGCGCTTCGAGGAGAGAACCATGACTGCTGTGCTCTACGACGAAGTCCTCTACACCACCGAAAAGGCCCCGGCGCCGCCGCGGCCGCGCCGGAGGTCGCCGATCGTCGGCGGCGGTGACCCGCTGGTGGACGCCGCCGCCCGCGTGTTGAGCATTCCGCTGCGCCAGCTCTACGCGGCGCTGTGGCGGGTGGGGGTCATCGAGGTGCTGGCGTAGCGACCGCGGAGGCGCCCGGAGCAGCCCCGCGGTGCGCTAACGTCGACGCGTGGCCCGCATCCGCAAGCTCGTCGCGACCCTCAGCCGCCGTGGCCCGCATCGGGTTTTGCGCGGTGACCTGGCTTTTGCGGGCCTGCCGGGTGTGGTGTACACCCCCGAGGCGGGGCTGAACCTGCCGGGCGTGGCGTTCGGTCACGACTGGCTCACCGGCGCGGCCCGCTACCACGGTCTGCTGGAGCATTTGGCGTCGTGGGGCATCGTGGCCGGCGCCCCGGACACCGAGCGTGGCGTGGCGCCGTCGGTGCTGAACCTGGCGTTCGATCTGGGTACCGCGCTCGACATCATGGCGGGGGTCCGCCTCGGGCCGGGCAAGATCAGCGTCCACCCCGCCAAGCTCGGCCTGGCGGGCCACGGGTTCGGGGGGTCGGCCGCCGTGTTCGCCGCGGCCGGCATGGCCGGCATGGCGGGCGAGCCGGCCGGTGCGGTGGCGGCGATCTTCCCGACGGTGACCAGTCCCCCGGCCGAGGAGCCGGCCGCGACGCTGAAGGTCCCCGGCCTGATTCTGACCGCGCCCGGAGAACCCGCGTCGCTGAACTCCAACGCGCTGGCACTGTCGCAGGCATGGGAGTCGGCCACGCTGCGCATCGTCCGCAAGGCCGAACCCAGGGGGCTGGCCGAGGGCAGGCGACTGCCCAAGGCCTTCGGGCTGGCGGGCTCGCACCGGCGCACGCAGCGCTCGGTACGGGCGCTGCTGACCGGGTACCTGCTCTGCACGCTTGGCGGTGACAAGGCCTATCGCGCGTTCGCCGACCCGGAGGTGCACCTACCCAAGACGGACCAGGTGGACCCCGAGGCTCCGCCGGTTTCGCTGGAAGAAAAGATTGTCGCGCTGCTGAAATAGCGCGGGCCGCCGCAGCGGGCCGCGACCGTCGTGGTATCTGTCGTGCATGCGCATCGGGATCGCTCTGGACTATTCGGGCGGCTTTCACCAGGCCGTCGACCGCATCGTCGAACTGGAGAAGTCCGGCCTCGACATCGCGGTGGTGGCCGAAGCGTATTCCTTCGACGCCATCAGCCAGCTCGGCTACCTTGCCGCCAAGACGGACACGGTGGAGCTGGCCTCGGGTGTGGTTCCGCTCTACATCCGGACCCCGTCGCTGCTGGCGATGACAGCCGCCGGGCTGGATTTCGTGTCCGACGGCCGGTTCCGCCTGGGCATCGGCACCTCCGGTCCCCAGGTGATCGAGGGATTTCACGGTGTGGAGTTCGACGCGCCGTTGGGCCGCACCCGGGAGGTTGTGGAGATCTGCCGGAAGGTGTGGCGGCGCGAACGGCTGCAATACGCCGGCAAGCACTATCAGATCCCGGTCCCGCAGGATCGCGGCACGGGCCTGGGCAAACCTCTTCAACTGATCAATCACCCAGTGCGCGAACGCATTCCGATCACGATCGCCGCGCTGGGGCCGAAGAACGTGGAGCTGACCGCCGAGATCGCCGAGGGCTGGCAGCCGGTCTTTTACCTTCCGGAGAAGGCCGCGTCCGTCTGGGGCGAGGCGTTGGCCGCCGGTGCCGCCAAACGCGATCCCGCGCTGGGGCCGCTGGACGTCATGGTCCACACGTCGCTGGCCATCGGCGACAACGTCGAAGAGCGGCTGGGGTGGGTGAAGCCGCAGCTGGCCCTCTACCTCGGCGGGATGGGCGCCCGGGGCCGCAACTTCTACCACAACCTCGCCACCCGGTATGGGTTCGGTGAGGTCGCCGATCGGATTCAAGACCTGTATCTGTCCGGCCGTAAGCGCGAGGCCACCGATGCCGTGCCCGACGAGTTGGTGCGCGGGATCTCGCTGGTCGGCCCCCGCGGTTTCGTCGCCGAACGCCTGGCCGCCTTCGCCGAGGCCGGCGTGACGACGTTGCTGGTCAGCCCCGTGAGCGCCGATCCCGCGGAATCGGTGCGTCATGTCGAGGAGCTGCTCGAGCTGCGACCCGCCTGAACTCCTCACCGGCCCGCCTGCGGCAGCTGGTCGGCGGCGATCTCACATGGCGTCGACGCCTCGTCCACCGCGGGCGCCGGCGCATCGACCGGCTGCGCCACCGGCGCGGCGGGCGGCGGCCCGGCCGCCGGCGCCGGTGCATCGACCGGTGGGACCTGGTCGACAGGTTGGCCCTGGTCACCGGGTTGGGCCTGGTCCCCGCCTCGAGTCGGATCGCCGGGCTGGTCGTGGTCGTCTTCGCGCGACTGGTCGACGTCTTCGATCTCGCCGCCGTGGGTGTGCTCGTCGGCGTCGTCACCCCCGTCGTCGGGGTGGAAGGGATCGTCGATGCCGGACGGGTCCGCGGCGCCCAGTGCGTCGTCGAGCGCCGACGGGTCGGCGAGCTGACCGGCCGAACCCAGCAACCCGCTCATCGCCTCGACGATCCGCCCCGCGAGCCCACTCAAACCGCCCAGACCGCCCAGGCCGCCGCCCAGACCGCCGGCGGGCGCACCCGCCGGGTCACCGAGCGCGGCTCCCCAGTCCGGCACCGGCGCCACGGGCGCCGTGGCAGCGCCCGGCGGCGGGTCGGCCGGCGCCACGGGCGCCGTGGCAGCGCCCGGCGGCGGGTCGGCCGGCAAGGAGGGCACCGCGGCGGCGGGCACCGCGGCGGCGGGCGCGACCGCGGCCGCCACGGCCGGCGGGTCCGGCGGGGCCGGTTGGTAGGTCGGCGCGAAGTCACCCGGAACCTCGAAGTAGACCGCCGGCGCGGCGGCCATCTTGTCGATGACCATGTCGTAGGACGCCGCGATCCCCGCCCCGGTCGAACGCATCGCCGTCAACCAGTCGTTGCGAATGTCGTTGTCGACGTAGGGGTTTATCTGTTGGCGAACGATCTGCTCGGCCGCCCGATCGCCGGTCCCGGTGGCGACCGCGGCGGCGGCGGCCAACCACGCGGCTTGCTGCGCGTGCGTACGGTCATCGACGGCGATGGCGGTGGCGACCTTCGAGTCGAGCAGGTACCACAGGTTGTCGCGCAGCGACTCGCACCGCTGCGCCGCGGCGCGGATCTCGGCGGCCACGGCGCCGGCGGCATCGCAATGGCGCTGCAGGAAGGCGACCGCGGCCGCACCGCCCGGGCCCGTCCACGCCGCGGCCAGCTCGTCCACCTGTGCCCGCTGCATGCGCAGGCCTTCGGCGACCGCGGCGGACGCCGCCCGCAGTTCCGCGCAGTCGCGGTCCAGCGCGTGCAGGTCCAGGCCCTGTTCGCTGTCGTACCAGTCGCGGATCTGGGACGGTCGCGTCGTCAGGTCGGGCTCCTGGTAGCCGAGCGCGCGACAGGCCCGCACGTAGGTCTGTGTGTGCTCGACCGCGAGCCGGCCGTCGGCGAGGCGCCCGGTGACGTCCAACCGGCCGGTCATGGTCAGGCGATCCGCCTGGCGGCATAGAGCTCGGCATCGGCGTAGCGCTCGGCGCTGGCCCGCAGCGCCACGGCGACGGCCGCCGAGGCCCGCGACCACTGCGACAGCTCGGTCACGAGGCGCTGGAGGCCGGCCCGCAGGGCATCACCGCGCGCGGTGTAGGCGCGTCCGGCAGCGGCCCCACCGAAAGCCAGCCTGGCCAGGTGCTCGCCCACGGCGCCGTCGATGAGTTCGGCGGCCGCCCCCAACCGGTCGGCCACCCGGTGCACCGCCGCCACGTCGACCTCGGCAGAACTACGTTGTCTCATGCCTATTCCGACGCCGGGGGCGGCGCCGGGGTTCCGGCGAGAATCAGCTCGCGGCGCCGACCACTTCCGCGACCCGGGCGGCGATCCGCTCGGCGACCTCCTTGGCCGGCGCTTCGACCATGACGCGGATCACCGGCTCGGTTCCGGAGGGCCGCAACAGGATTCGGCCGGTTTCGCCCAGCTCGGCCGTGGCCGCCTCGACCGCGGCCTGCACCGACGGCGCCGCGGAGGCGGTGGCCCTGTCGGCCACCTCGACGTTGATCAGCACCTGGGGCAGCGTCCGCATCGCCGCGGCGAGGTCGGCCAGCGGGGCGCCGGTCTGCACCATGCGGGTCATCAATCGCAGACCGGTGACGATGCCGTCTCCGGTGGAGCCCAGCGCGGGCATCACGATGTGGCCGGACTGCTCTCCGCCGAGGCTGTAGTCGCCGGCGCGCAACTCCTCCAGCACGTAACGGTCGCCGACGCCGGTCGTGCGCACGGTGATGCCGGCCGCACGCATGGCCAGGTGCAGCCCGAGGTTGCTCATCACGGTGGTGACCAGCGTGTCGGACACCAGCTCCCGGGCCTCCTGCATCGCCAGCGCGAGCACGACCATGATCGCGTCGCCGTCGACGACGTGTCCGCCGGCGTCGACGGCCAGGCACCGATCGGCGTCCCCGTCGTGCGCCAGGCCGAGGTCGGCACCGTGCGCGACGACCGCCGCGCGCAGCGCGTCCAGGTGCGTGGACCCACAACCGTCGTTGATGTTGAGCCCGTTGGGCTCGGCGTTGATCGCGATGACCCGCGCACCCGCCGCGCGGTACGCGGTCGGTGCAGTCGCCGACGCAGCCCCGTGGGCGCAGTCGACGACCACGGTCAGCCCGTCGAGCCGCAGCGTGCTGGCCTTACCGACGTGGCGCAGGTAGCGGTCCGCGGCGTCCTCGGCGTCGAGCACCCGGCCGATCCCCGCACCGACCGGCCGCACCCCCGGCCCGGCGGCGAGGAGTTCCTCGATCCGGTTCTCGCTGTCGTCGTCGAGTTTGCGGCCGCCGGGACCGAACACCTTGATGCCGTTGTCGGGCATCGGGTTGTGCGACGCCGAGATCATGACGCCGAAGTCGGCGTCATAGGCACCGGTCAGGTACGCCACGGCCGGGGTGGGCAGCACCCCGACCCGCAGCGCGTCGACACCCTGGCAGGTCAGCCCGGCGATCACCGCGGCCTCCAGCATCTCCCCGCTGGCGCGGGGATCCCGGCCCACCACGGCCACCCGCCGGCCGGGTCCGCCCGGCCGCGCGAGGTGCCCGGCTGCGGCCATGCCCAGCGCCAACGCCAGCTCGGCGGTCAACTCGCGATTGGCGACCCCACGAACACCGTCGGTGCCGAATAGTCGACCCATGCGGACAAACCTCTCACAGTTTGGACGGTCCAGCACCTAACGTGCCCGTTCCTTTCTGACCGAAACCGCGCACGACAGCGCGCAGACACGCCGAAAGACGCGCACAACGTCTCGTGCGAGATGCCGCTTCGCGGCCAGAAAGTGACCGCCGAATCAGCGCTTGCTGTACTGAGGCGCCTTACGCGCTTTCTTCAGGCCGTACTTCTTGCGCTCGGTGGCACGCGGATCGCGGGTCAGGAAGCCCGCCTTCTTCAGCGCGGGGCGGTCCTCCGGCGACGCCAGGATCAGCGCCCGGGCGATGCCCAGCCGCAGCGCACCGGCCTGGCCCGACGGCCCGCCGCCGGTCAGGTGGGCGAAGATGTCGAAATTCTCCGCGCGGTCCACGGTGACCAGCGGGGCCTTGATCAGCTGCTGGTGCACCTTGTTGGGGAAGTAGGCCTCCAGGCTGCGCCCGTTGAGGTCGAATTTGCCGGTACCGGGCACCAGGCGCACCCGCACCACGGCCTCCTTGCGGCGGCCGACGGTCTGGATGGGCCGCTCGAACACGTAGGAGTCGGCGGCGGGCACCCCGGCGGCCCCGACGGCCTCGGGGGTCTCCGGGACCTCGGCCGGGGCTTCCGGCGCCGCCGTGGCCTCCGTGGCTTCGGTGGCTTCTGTGGCTTCTTCCAGGGCTTCGGTCGTCTCGGTCACTGGGCCACCTGCTTGATCTCGAACGGAACCGGCTGCTGCGCGGCGTGGGGGTGCTCCGGGCCGGCGTAGACGTGCAGCTTGCGCTGGATCTGCCGGCTGAGCTTGTTCTTGGGCAGCATGCCCACGATCGCCTTCTCGACGACGCGGTCGGGGTGCTTCTGCATCAGCTCGCCGATGGTGCGTTTGCGCAGGCCACCGGGATATCCCGAGTGGCGGTAAGCCAGCTTGTCGCGCAGCTTCTCGGGGCCGATGCCGACCTTGTCGGCGTTGATGATGATGACGAAATCTCCGCCATCGACGTTGGGGGCGAACGTCGGCTTGTGCTTGCCGCGCAGCAGGGTGGCTGCCGCGACGGCAAGACGGCCAAGCACCACGTCCGTGGCGTCGATGACATACCACGACCGCGTGGTGTCACCCGCCTTCGGCGCATAAGTGGGCACAGCGCTTACCTTCTCTTCTCGGGGTGGATCCCGGTGCAACCCGGGTGCCGGTCAGGCGTCACACGGTGGGGCTGGTCTCGGCGACCGACATTGACCCGAGGCCCCGGCGTTACCGCACGCCAACGGAGCAGCTTACCGACGGACGTCCCCGCAGGTCAAAATCGCTGTGTGGTCCCGGCGGCTCTCCTCCGCCGGGACCACACAGCAGCCTGCGCGGGCGCGACGGCTACCGCCCCCAGATGCCGGCGGCCCGGCGGTCGGCGTCGGCCACCTCCTCGGCGCCGTCGCGGACCGCGTTGCCGAGGTCGACGAGGATCTCGTTGAGCGCGCTCGCCGCCTGATGCCACCTCAGCTGCTCCGCCTGATAGGCGGCCGCCGCTTCGCGGGTCCACAGCTGCTGCAGCGGGGCGATCTGCGACCTCAATTCCTCCAGCGCAGCATTGAACCTTGCCGACGTGGCGTGGATCTCCTGCCGCACGGCGTATTCGATTTCGCCGAAGTCGTAGGACAGCACCGGGTCCACGGCTACTCCTCTCCGGTCACAGGTGTCCGCCGGAGGCGGCGACGCGGTGGGCGTGGTGTTCGGCGGCCTCCTGCAGGGCGGTCGCGTTGTGGCGGATGGTCTCGGCGATGGCGTGCAGGACGTGGTGCAGCCGTACCGACTCGGCGTTCCAGCGATCCACCACCTCCTTGAACCGCGCCGCCGCGGGCCCACCCCACACCGACGGCGGGACACCGCCCATGCGGCCGATGAATGCCTGCAGCATCGCGCGCAGCTCTTCGTTACGGGTGTCGGTCGTGGCCGCGACCGAGCGCATCAGGTCTAAGTCGGCGCTCAGGGCGTTGGAGGTCGTCATATCAGGTTCGACGGCGGCGGGCCGCTTGCGGTTCCACCGGGTTCCCGATCATCCGATCGCATGCGCGGAGCGGACCGCCCGCTCGCACACGTCGCGCACGGCGTCATAGCCACCGGGCCGGCTCTGGCACCCGACGCTGATCCGGACCTCGCCGTCCAGCAGCACGGTCCACCGCACGTGATGGTCGGCGCGCACCTCGCGGTAGGTGACCGCGGGGCGGCCCGCGCTGGTGCCCGACGGATCGAAGTCAACGAACACCGCGGCCGGCTCGGCGTCGATGGCCCGCTTCAGCCGCTCGGCGGCGCCGCTGAGCGCCTCGCCGGGCACCGGGGACTGGGTGATGTGCAGCGCGACCTCGGGATCGGACGGCGAGGTGACCTGCACCCGCGCCGAACCCGGGCCGGCGACCACGCGCCGGGCCGGCCAGCCGGCCGGAACCGACAGGGCCACCCTGCCCTCCACCAGCAGCGTCGGGGCCGCGGCGGGCGCGGGTGTCGCGGCGTGACGTCCGCCCGGGGCCACCGCCGGGGCCGCCGCGGCCAGCACGACGGCGGCGGCGGTGAACCCGGCGCGCAACCGCGCCCGCGGACCTGAGCCCCCGCCCGAGCGCGCGACCCGGTTCCGGGGGGCGCGGGCCGGGGCCGGTTCAATCGACCGGGCCAGGCGGGCCAGGCGGACGTCGTCGACGTGGACGACCGCGCGCCCGCCACCGCGCGCCGCCTCGGCGATCGACTTCGCCAGCGCCGCCGCCCCCGTGACGCCCCCCGGCGCGTCGAGGACCACGGTGCCCGTCGTCCCGGCGAGCACCGCCGCGACCTCCTCGGCCAGGCGGTGCCGCCGCGTCGCGCGCGGTATCGCCACCACCTCGGCCCCGGTGATCACCACCAACCGCTCGGTGATCTCCACCACCGCCGCCGCGCCCGTGGCCGCCCTGGCCAACAGCCACGACCGCGGGCGTGCCCGCACGTCGGCGGCCAGCGTCCCCGCGGCCGCGCTGACCACGCCGATGCGCGCCGGCGACCACCACGACGGGTGCACGAGCACCAGCGCTTCCCCGGCCTCCGGGCACAGCGCCGACCGCAGCGCAGCGCGCCACAGCGCGTCGACGCCCACCGGCCGCTCCCCGACCAGCGCCACCGGGTCGTCGATCGCCCCCAGGGCCGCCGCCGTGACCTTTGTCGCAGCCGAACCGTCTGCTGCACAACATAACCGGCGCACGGTGCCGGGCCCCGCCTCGATGATCGCGAGGTGCGCGCTCACGGCGGGCTCCAGGCCACCTGGATGAGCTGTTCGTCACCGGGCCGGGCGACCAGCACCCCGCGCCCCGGCGGCAACCGCACCGGTCGGCCGGAACCGAACGGCGCGCCGTCGCCGGGGCATCCGCTCATCCTCAGTTCCGCGCAACCCAGATCGCGCAGGCCCGCCAGCAGCGGCTCGAACAACGCGCGCTCAGCGCCCCCGCTGCGCCGCGCGAGCACCAGATGCAGCCCCAAATCCCTTGCATGGGGCAGGTATTCGACCAGCCCGGCCAGCGGGTTGCCCGACGGCGCGGCGACCAGTTCGTAGTCGTCGACCAGCACGTAGATGTCCGGCCCGGACCACCGCGACCCGGCCCGCAGCTGCTCCTGGGTCGCATCCGCGGGGGGCATCCGCCGCCGCAGCCGGTCCAGCAACCCGGGGAGCAGCGCGGCCAGCGTCGCCGGCGAGGCGGCGTAGCCGCCCACGTGCCCCGTCTCGACCGCGCCCAGCAGCGCGCGACGGAAGTCGACGATCAGCAGGTGCGCCTCGGCCACGCTCGCGGTCCGCGCGAGCTCCCGGCACAGCACGCGCAGGGCGGCGGTCTTTCCGCACTCGCTGTCCCCGAGGACCAGCAGGTGCGAATGCCGTTCGAAATCGACCACCACCGGTTGCAATCGGTGCTCCTCGATGCCGATCAGGACGCTCGCCCGGGGCACGGCACCCGCACCGGTCACGACGGCGTGATGGTCCACCTGCGAAGGCAACAGCGCTATGGGCGGCGCCGACGAGTCGCCGTGCGGGATCTCGTCGCCGGGCACGGCGATGACCATGTGCAGGCCGTCGGGCGAGAGGCCGCGGCCCGGCCTGTCGCGGGGCACGTGCTGGGCGGCCTTGCGGTCGAGCTCGGAGTCGGCGGGGTCGCCGAGCCGCAACTCGATGCGGGTGCCGATCTGGTCCCGCAGCGACGGCCTGACGTCGGCCCACCGGGCCGCCGACAGCACCACGTGCACGCCGAACGAAAGCCCTTGGACGGCAAGGGCGGTGATCGGCGCTTCCAGCTCCTCGAGCTCGTGCCGGAGGGCCCCCCAGCCGTCGATCACCAGGAACACGTCGCCGAACGGATCGCCCCGCGGTGCCGCGCGCTGCGCACGCAGCCGGCGATACCGGGCGATCGAGTCGATGCGGTGCTCGCCGAAGAAGGCCTCCCGCGACCGCACCACCGACTCGCACTCGGCGACCACGCGGGCCGCGAGTCGCGGCTCGGCCCTGCCCGCGACGGCACCCACGTGCGGCCAGTCGTGCAGCGCCGCCAGCGCCCCGCCGCCGAAATCCAGGCAGTAGAACTGAACCTCGCACGGATCGTGGGTGGCGGCCAACGCGGTGATCAGTGTGCGCAACGCCGTCGACTTGCCAGATTGGGGCGCCCCGACGACCGCCACATTGCCTGCGGCCCCGGACAAGTCGGCCAGCAGCGGCGTCCGGCGCTGCTGCAGCGGCCGGTCGACCAGGCCGATGGGAACCGTCAGGGCATGCAGTGGGGCCGCGCGCAGCAGGGTGGCCAGCGCCGGCGGCGGGCCCAACGGAGGCAACCACACCCGGTGCGCGGGCGGCCCGTGCCCCGACAACCGGTCCACGAGCGCGTGCAACACCGTCGGCGCCGGCGCGCCGCCGGACGCCGCGACACGCGCCACCGGTCCGGCCGCCCGGGTGCCGAACGGGCGCACCGTCGCCGCCGCCGCGGCCGGCACGTCGGGCGCCGGCTCCGTCCGCACCGGCCCCGACACGAAGGCGGCCTGGAAACGGACCGGCTCGCCGCTGCCCGCGCGCAGGTAGCCCGCGCCGGGCGTGTTCGGCAATTCGAACGCGGCGGACGTGCCCAACACCAGGCGGGACTCCCCGGGGGACAGCGTCTTCAGGCACAGCCGGTAGGACAGGTGGGCCTCCAGGCCCCTCAGCCTGCCCTCCTCGAGGCGCTGACTGGCCAGCAGCAGATGCATGCCCAGCGAGCGCCCCACCCGGCCGATCGCGACGAAGGTGTCGGCGAAGTCGGGATGGCGGCCGAGCAGTTCGGAGAATTCGTCGACGATGACGAACAACGACGGCAGCGCGCTGTGCGCGGCACCGCCGGCCCGGGCCCGTTCGTAGGCCGCGGCGCTGCCACACCCCGCCGACCGCAACAGCTCCTGGCGGCGGTTCATCTCGCCGGCCAGCGCGTCGCGCATCCGCGCCACCAGCGGCGCGTCGTCGGCCAGGTTGGTGATGACCGCGGCCACGTGCGGGGCGCGTGCCATGTCGAGAAAGGTTGCGCCGCCTTTGAAGTCGACGAGGAGCAGGTTGAGCGAAGCCGGTGAGTTGAGCGCCATCATGCCCAGCGCGACGGTGCGCAGCAGTTCGGACTTGCCCGATCCGGTGGCCCCCACGCACAGGCCGTGCGGGCCGACGCCGCCGTCGGCGGGCTCCTTGATGTCGAGCCGCAGCGGCGTGCCGTCGGCCGCACAGCCGAGGGGAACACACAGCCGCTCACGACCACTTGCGCCGCTCCACAACGGCATCGGATCGAATCCCCCGATGTCGCCGATTCCCGCCAGCGCCGGCCATCCGGACCCCACGGCCCGGCCGTCGGCCCCGACCCGGTAGGCCGCCAGCCGGCGCGCGCATGTCATCGCCTCCACCGGGTCGAGCCGGTCGGGACGCGTCACGGCATCCGTCTCGCCGGCCTGAACTATCGACACGGGTGCGCCGTCGCGGCCGCCGCCGACCGCGATGACGACAACGCCCGGTGCCGCGTCGGCGCGCTCGTCGAGTTCGACGATCAGCACCGCCCGCGCCGCGCCCCGCAGGCCGCCCAGTGCCGCCAGCGCCCCGGCAACACTCGGGTACACCATGCGGGCAGGCCCCAACGCATCGGTTTCGGCGGGATGCCCGTTGTGGGGCAACCACTTCAGCCACTCCCAGTGCGCGCGGCGGCGGTCGCCGACCGCGGCCGCGATCAGCAGTCGATCCGGGGGATGCAGCACCGCCAGCTGGCAGATCATGGCGCGCAGCAGTCCCCGCACCGCCGCCGGATCACCCTCGAGGGTGAGGGTCGCACCGGCTCGCAACCCGATCGCGATCGGCACGTCGGCGACCATCGCATGGGTCTCGACGAATCGCCGCATGGCCGCGGTGGTCACCGGGTCGGCGGCTCCGCGTGGCGGTGGCTGCCCGACCACCAGGCGGGCGGCGAGCGGCCGGGCACCGACGCCGACCCGGACCAGGCAGAAGTCGGCGTCGGCCGGGCGCCGCTCCCACATCCGCGGGCCGCCGGTCATCGTCCACAACGTGTCCGGGTCGGGATGACGCCAGCGTTCGGAGAAGCGTTGTGCCGCTGCGATTTCGGCCACGGACTGGCGCAGGCTGCTCAGATGTTCGAGGTAGGCGGCGCGGGCCGCGTCGATATCGCCGCGGCGCCCCCGCCCGGCGGTCACCGTCGCCACGGTCGAGAGCAGCATCATCGCGGGCAACGCCAGAAACACCGGGGCGCGGCCCCCGCCCCACCCCGACAGCGACGACGCCGCCATGGCTCCAGCGGCCGCCAGCGAGGCGACGAGCGGGAGCAGGCGCAGCAGCGGACCCTGCGACGCGGGGGCCGGCAGGTCGGGCGGGGCCTCGACCACGATGTCCGCCGCCGCGACCGCCGGCGGCGGACGCCGCGGCGGGGGCACAAAATCACGCGTCATCGCGGCCCACGCCCGGGGACGGTAGGCAGCCGCGCGTCCGGCGGCAAGTCACCTGTGGACAGCCGGACACCGGCCCAACCGGAAACCGGTTAACGTGCCGGTGATTCGAGCGAAGGGGACGCACGTTGCCTGCATCCGACGAGTTGTGCCGGGTGTGCGTGCACGCCGGTGCCGCCGCGGCGGACCTGACGTTGCCCGCCCACGTGCCCGTGGCCGCCCTCATCCCGTCGATCGTCGACATCATGGGTGGCCCCGCCGGCGCAGTGGAGGCGACCCGCTACCGGTTGTCCCCACCGGGGCTGCCCGCGCTGCCCGGGTCAAGCACGCTGGCGCACAACGGCATCCACGACGGTGCCGTTCTGGTGCTCAGCCAGTGCGCCCCGCCGCCGCCGGCGCCGCGCCACGACGACCTCGCCGAGGCGGTCTCGGCCGCGCTCGGCGCGGCAGGCCGGCCCGACGGCCGCCACGCGGCCCGCACCGCGGGTGCCGTCGCGGCGGTCGTCCTGGCCGGCGTCGGGGGCCTCGCGCTCATCCGGAACGCGTTCTGCGGCACCGTACCCGCCGGAACGGCCGCCGTGGCCGGCACGATCGCCGGACTGTCCGCGGTGCTCGCCCGCCGGGCGGACCGGGACCCCACGGCCGGGCTCGCGCTGGGCGTGATCGCCACCCTGTTCGCCGCGGTCGCCGGATTCCTCGCTGTTCCCGGCCCCCCGGGCGCGCCGGGCGTGTTGCTGGCAGCGACGACGGCCGGGGTCGCGTCGGTGCTGTCGATGCGCGTATCGACCAGCGGCACAGCCGGTTTGACCGCGCTGGCGGGCGTGGCGATCGTCGTCGCCGCCGCCGCGTGCGTGGGTGTGCTGACCGGGGCCCCGCCATCGGCGATCGGTGCGGTGTCCGCGCTGGCATCCCTCGGCCTGCTGGAAGCCTCGGGGCGGATGTCCATCGTGGCGGCAGGCCTGTCGCCGCGCCTCGATGCCGCCGCACCCGACGGGGACCGGGTGGCCGCCGGGGCGGTCCGCGCCGACCGCTGGGCGACCAGCCTGGCCGGCGCGTTCTCCGCCTCGGCCGCCCTCGGTGCCGTGGTCACCGCGCTGGCCGGCGGACCGCGCCTGGCCCGCCTGGTCTTTGCCGCCGTCACCGGGGCGCTGCTGTTGTCGAGGGCCAGGGAGATCGACGCCAGGCGGGCGTTGCCGCCGGCCGTCGCCGGGTTCGTCGTCCTCGCAGCGGTATTCGCCGCTACGGCGGTCGGCGCGCCCGATCGGGGACCGTTCATCGCCGCGGCCGCGGCGCTGCTGGCCGCCGGGGCGTTGTGTCTGGGGTTCGCCGTCCCCGACCTGTCGCTGCCGCCCCCGCTGTGCCGTGGCCTCGGGCTGCTGGAATGGCTTGCGCTGCTGGCCATGGCGCCGCTCGCGTGCTGGATCTGCGGCGTCTACGGCGCCGTTCGCGGAATCCACGTCCGGTGACGCCGGCTCTTGCCGGGCGCCTGCTGGCGGTTGCGGCGCTGGCGGGGCTGTGTCAGTTCGGGACGCCCACCGCCCATGCGGTTTCGCCGCCGCAGGTCGACGACAGGTGGCTGCCGCCGCCGGCACCGCCGGCACCGCCGGCGCCGACCGCGCAGCGCGACGTCTGCGCGCCGCTCACCAGCGGTCCCGCCCCGGCCGCCGACCCGCTCGCCGACCTCGACCTGCCGCGGGTCTGGCGGCTCACCCGCGGGGCGGGTCAACGCGTCGCGGTGATCGACACCGGCGTCTCCCCGCACCCCCGGCTGCCCGCCGTGGTGCCCGGAGGCGACTACGTGTCCACCGGCGACGGTACCCGTGACTGCGACGCACACGGCACGCTGGTGGCCGCGATGATCACCGCCGCAACGGATTCCGCGGGCGCAGGCGGGGTCGCACCCGATGCCACCGTGATCGCCATCCGCCAGTCCAGCGCCAAGTTCGCCCCTGCCGCGGACCGGTCCCGCCCCGGCGTCGGGGACGTCGACACGCTGGCCAAAGCCGTCCGCACGGCCGCCGATCTCGGCGCCTCGGTGATCAACATCTCCGCGGTCGCCTGCGTTCCGGCCTCCTCGGTGCTCGACGACCGGGCGCTGGGCGCCGCGCTGGCCTACGCCGTCGACGTCAAGAACGCCGTCGTCGTCGCCGCGGCGGGCAACACCGGCGGCCCGGGGCAGTGTCCCACCCAGGAACCGGACGCCACCTGGGACACCGCCACGGTCGCGGTCAGTCCGGCCTGGTACGACGACTACGTCCTGACGGTCGGTTCGGTGAACGCCGCGGGAGCGCCCTCGCCGTTCACGCTGGCCGGCCCCTGGGTGGACGTCGCCGCGACCGGTGAGCGGGTGAGCCCGCTCGGGTGCACGGTGTCGGGCACCAGCTTCGCCGCGCCGATCGTCAGCGGGGTGGCGGCATTGATCCGGGCCCGCTTTCCGGCGCTGACCGCGCGGCAGGTGATGCGGCGCATCGAGTCGACCGCGCACCACCCGCCCGCCGGGCGCGACCCGCTCGTCGGTCACGGGACGGTCGATGCCCTGGCCGCGGTCAGCACCGACTCCGGCCCGCCCGGCGCCGCGGCCACCGCGGCACCGTCGGCGGTGCCGGCCACCGCCCCGACGGCGTCCCCGAACCGGGACGCGCGCAACACCGCGCTGGGCGGCGCGGCGATCTGCCTCATCGCGCTGGCCGGCGCGCCTGCTGCGCGGGCCGCCCGGACCCGACGCCGACATCCCGGGCCACCGACGCCGCGCGCCGGCTGAGTTCCGGTCCCGACGGCAGCGCCGCCACCATCGGCCACGGCGCCGGAACCGCCGCCGGAAGGCCGAGGTCGTGCGCCGCGTCGTCGTCGGGGACGGCGAAGCGCACCCCGGTATCGGTGACGAGGTATCGGTCGGCGTCCCGGCCGGCCCGCACGTAGGCGCTGCGACCCGGCGGCAGATAGACCGCGTCCAGCGCGGGACCGCCCGCGTCGGCCTGGGCCAACGTCACCGGCTCCTGCCCGGACGGCAGCGGGAGGCGATCCGCCGTCAGGAAGCCGACGCCGCCGGCGGGCGCGGCCGGGTCCTGCGCGACGCACACCGTGCCGGCGGCGGTGGCCAGATCCGGTGCCCGGTCGGGGAAGCCGCCCACCGGCAGCGTCGTCACGATCGGAGCGGCGCGGATCGCGTCGGGTGGCACCGTGCGGACCTCGGCCATCCCGTGCGAGTCGCCGAGACGCAGCAGATCCGCGGCCACCCGGCCGATGCGCTGAGCCCCGGCGGGCAGGACCGCGTAATATTCGTCACCGTCCCCGCGTGTGATGCGCAGCACATCGCCGACCGCAAAACCCGGCAGGCCCGCCGAGGGACGGCCCGCTCCGGCGATCCGCGGCGCCGTGATCGGCGGCGCCTCCGGGACGGCGTCCAGCAACCACCGGGAGACGGCCCGCGGCGCTCGGCCCTCCAGCCTGAGCGCCCGCACCACGGCGGCGTCGGTCAGGTCGACAACGGCCCGGCGCCCCCCGTAGAGCAGGTAGGCGGGTGGGCCCGGGCCGGGTGCGACCAGGAGGGCCTGCCCGTCGCCCAGGCGACGGGCGGCCGAGGCGTCGGTGGGTCCGACGACGACCGTCGTGGCCTCGCCGCCGGGCCCCCGGCCGTCGCAGACCGCCCACACCGACTCCGCCGCGGGCAGCACCGCTCCGATGAGCGTCGGGG
Organism: Mycobacterium cajalii; assembly: GCF_045809005.2. Lineage (NCBI taxonomy): Bacteria > Bacillati > Actinomycetota > Actinomycetes > Mycobacteriales > Mycobacteriaceae > Mycobacterium > Mycobacterium cajalii. The sequence goes on along the minus strand of NZ_CM141436.1, from coordinate 1,094,154 downwards.
CGCCCGGAATGCCAAGCAGAGGGCCGCGTTTGGTGTGACGCAGGTCCGCCTCGGACACCAGCCGCGGGCCGGTGCCGGCGCCGGCGATCAGCCGCGCCGACACTGCGTTGAGCACCGGATGCCAGGTGTCGCCTACGCGGACGTACAGCGCCCCGGACTCCCGGGCCACCACGATCCGCGCCTGGTCGAACCCCGCCTGCGGCCGCAGCAGGGCCAACACGGCGCAGCCGGCCACGGCGACCGCCGCCAGAACCCAGCCGAGGGTCAGCGGCGCCGGCTGCGCCGCAAACGACCGGCCCCCCACCAGGGCGCGCTCGACGCGGTGCAGCAAAAAGCGGTAACCGCTGACCTGCAGCGCCGTCATCGACCGGCCCGCCACCCCGCCGCCCTCCCCCGTCCGTGTCTCTTTCCGATCCGTCCCGGATCCGTGGGGCCTCACGGTAGCCCGTGTGCCGGTGCCCGCGCACAGTTCATCCACAGCCGCCGAGGTGTCGTCTGGCCTGGTTAGGGCTAATATTGGCGCATGTTTTCGCACCGCACACGTGGCCCTCGGGCGGCCGGCGCGCGGTCGGGGGGTCGCTGGGTGGGCCTGGGAGCCGCCGTTCTGACCGGCGCCGCGGGGCTGCTGAGCACGCCCGGCGCCGTCCCCGTCGCCTCAGCCGACAGCTGCCCGGACGCGCAGGTCATCTTCGCCCGCGGAACCAACGAACCCCCCGGCATCGGGCGGGTCGGCGAAGCGTTCGTCGACTCGCTGCGCCAGCAGACCGGCGGTCTGGACATCGGGACGTACGCGGTGAACTACAACGCCAGCAAGCTGCAGATCCACACCGGGGACGGCGCCAACGACGTCATCTCGCACGTCAAGTCCTTCATGTCGTCGTGCCCCACCACCAAGCTGGTGCTGGGTGGCTACTCGCAGGGCGCCGACGTCATCGACATCGTGAGCGGGGTCCCCATCGGCGGCATCAACTGGGGCAGCGCGCTACCGCCCCAGTACGCCGGCGACGTCGCGGCGGTCGCCGTCTTCGGCGACGTGGCCGACCGCTCCGGCCGCTCGCTGGCGGCCCAGAGTTCCCTGTTCGGTTCCAAGGTGATCGACCTGTGCAACCCCACCGACCCGATCTGCCACGCGGGCCCCGGCAACGAGTGGAGCGGACACACCGAGGGTTATGTCCCGGTCTACACCACCCAGGCGGCGGCTTTCGTGGCGTCCAAGCTGCTGGCCGGGACGGGCCGGCAGGTGCCCGGGTTCGGCCCGCAGGTCCCGGTCTTCGGCCCGCAGGCGCCCGGCGGTTCCCCGCAGGCGCCCGGGCCGCAGACACCGGCCGGGCCGCTGCCGCCGGGATCGGGCCCGTCCATCCACGACAATGTGCCCCCGCCGTCCCAGTCGTCCTCGCCGCCACGCGCGCCCGACCTGGTGGACGTCGTCTACTGACGCTGCGTCGATAACAATTCTGGAACCGTCGGCGGTGATCGGCTGACCCGGCCGGTCGCATCGTTACCATCGGCCCATGCGGCTTCGCGCGGGTGCCCCTCTGCTCCAATGCAGTTCGGGCAGCAGGCCGAATGCGTCCGGCCGGCTGGCGAGTCTTTTGGGCGCCGCTTTGGTCGGCCCGGCCTGCCTGATCGCGGCTGCGGTGGCGCCGGGGCCGGCGGCGGCGTCGCCCTGCCCGGCCGCCGAGGTGGTCTTCGCGCGGGGCCGGGAGGAGCCACCGGGCCCCGGCTACGTCGGCAACGCGTTCGTCAACGCGCTGCGCCCCAAGGTGCCGAAGATGCCGATCGCGTCGTATGGGGTGAACTATCCCGCCGACATCAGCCCCGCCACGGGCGCCGACGACATGAGCGCGCACGTCCAGTCCACGGCGCGCAGTTGCCCGAAGACCCGCATGGTGCTCGGCGGCTACTCGCTGGGCGCCGCGGCCACCGACCTCGTGGTCGCGGTGACCCAACCGGCCTTCGGGTTCACCAATCCCCTCCCACCGGCGATGGCCGATCACATCGCGGCCGTCGCGCTGTTCGGCAACGGCACCCGCCGAATCCTCGGGCCCCTGCGCGATTTCAGTCCCGCGTTCGCCGGCAAGACGATCGATCAGTGCGCACCCGGAGACCCGATCTGCTCGAACGGCACCAATTGGCCGTCGCATTTCCAGCCCTCGTACATCGATTCCGGCCTGGTGGATCAGGCTGCCAGCTTCGTCGCCGCCAAGCTGTAGCCGCGGTGCGCGCCGGTTCAGCCGCGGGTACGCATGCCGCGGGTGATCGAATTCCGTTCGGCCAGCTGGTCGTCGGGCGGATAGTCGACGCCGACGAGCGTCAGCCCGTGCGCCGGCGCGGCCGCGAATTCGCTGGAGCGCGCCGTGGCGGTCAGCAGGTCGCGGCACCAGGAGGCGGGGCGGCGATGTTCGCCGACGGCCAGCAGCGCCCCGATGAGCGACCGCACCATCGACCAGCAGAACGCGTCGGCGGTGACGTGCGCGGTGACCAGGTGGCCCGCACGCGACCACTCGAGCCGCTGCAGGTCGCGGATGGTGGTGGCGTTGTCGCGGTGACGGCAGAACGCCGCGAAGTCGTGCAGTCCCAGCAAGTCTCGTGACGCGGTGGCCATCGCCTCCAGGTCCAGGGCGCGCGGCCAGGCGGTGACGTAGCGAGCCTGCAACGGCTCCGCACCGTAGGGCGCCGTGGACAACCGGTAACGGTAGTGCCGGCGCAGGGCCGAGAAGCGGGCGTCGAAACCCGAGGGTGCACGGACGATTTCGAGCACGCGGACGTCGGGAGGCAAGAACCGGCCGAGCCGCCGCAGCAACGGCAGGAACTCCGGCTCGCCGGCCCGCCGGGAGCGCGACTCGGCGTTCGCGAGGGCGACGACGGGCACATCGGCGTGCGCTACCTGCCCGCTTGCGTGGACCCCGGCGTCGGTGCGGCCGGCGGCGCGCAGCCGCACCGGTGTGCGGAAGACGGTCGTCAACGCCTCGTCGAGAACCCCGGCGACGGTGCGTTGACCAACCTGTGCCGCCCAGCCCGCGAATTCGGTTCCGTCGTAGGCAATGTCGAGCCGCAGACGGACCTCGTCGCTAACTGTCGGCGGCCTCATCGGACTCGTCGGCGGGGGCCTCCCCGGCCGCGGGCGCCTCGGTTTGGGCGGCTGCGGTCTCGCCGGCCTCGGGCGACGCCACGGGCGCCGAGACTTCCTCGGCCGTCGGTCCGACCGCTTCCTCCGGCTCGACCGCCGCCTGCGGCGCCGCGGCGGCCGCCACCGGAGTCTCCTGGCTCTTCGAGGCCTTGACCCGACGTGCCCGGTCGGCTTCGGAGGTCACGGTCTTCTCCCGCACGAGTTCGATGACGGCCATCGGCGCGTTGTCACCCTTGCGCGCCTCGACCTTGATGATGCGGGTGTAGCCGCCGTCGCGGTCGGCGAAGAAGGGTCCGATCTCCTCGAAAAGGGCGTGCACCACGTCCTTGTCGCGGATCTTCTTGAGGACCTCTCGACGGTTGTGCAGCGTGCCCTTTTTGGCGTGGGTGATCAGCTTCTCCGCGTAGGGCCGCAGCGCGCGCGCCTTCGGCTCCGTCGTCTTGATCCGGCCGTGCTCGAACAGCGATGTGGCCAGGTTGGCCAGGAGGGCCTTCTGGTGCGACGACGACCCGCCGAGGCGCGGACCCTTGGTGGGCTTGGGCATTGCTGACGCTCCTGTCTAGATGAAAATCTCACTGCAGCCATTTCGTCCGGCTCCTCGGCGGCCGATGACCGGCCGCATCGTCACCGGACGGCCGTTAGAGCTGTTCGGTTTCGGCGTAGTCCTGGTCGTCGTAGGTGCCCTCGCTGGACCAGGTGCCGGTGGCGACGTCGTAACCCGCGACCTCCGACGGGTCGAAGCTCGCCGGGCTGTCCTTGAGCGACAGACCCAGCTGGTGCAGCTTGACCTTGACCTCGTCGATGGACTTCTGGCCGAAGTTGCGGATGTCCAGCAGGTCCGACTCGGTGCGGCTCACCAGCTCGCCGACCGTGTGCACACCCTCGCGCTTGAGACAGTTGTAGGACCGCACGGTCAGGTCCAGGTCGTCGATCGGCAGCGCGAACGACGCGATGTGGTCGGCCTCGGCGGGCGACGGCCCGATCTCGATGCCCTCGGCCTCGACGTTGAGTTCGCGTGCCAGGCCGAACAATTCGACCAGGGTCTTGCCGGCAGAGGCCAGCGCATCGCGGGGGCTGATCGAGCTCTTGGTCTCGACGTCCAGGATCAGCTTGTCGAAGTCGGTGCGCTGCTCGACACGGGTGGCGTCCACCTTGTAGGTCACCTTGAGCACCGGCGAGTAGATGGAATCGACCGGGATGCGGCCGATCTCGGCGCCGGAGGCGCGGTTCTGCACCGCCGGGACGTAGCCGCGGCCCCGCTCGACGACCAGCTCCACCTCGAGCTTGCCCTTGTCGTTCAGCGTCGCGATGTGCATCTCGGGGTTGTGCACGGTGACGCCGGCCGGCGGCACGATGTCACCCGCGTTGACCGCGCCCGGGCCCTGCTTGCGCAGGTACATCGTGACCGGCTCGTCCTCCTCCGACGACACGACCAGGCTCTTGAGGTTCAGGATGATCTCGGTGACGTCTTCCTTGACGCCGGGCACGGTGGTGAACTCGTGCAGCACACCGTCGATGCGAATGCTGGTGACGGCCGCGCCTGGGATCGACGACAGCAGCGTGCGGCGCAGCGAATTGCCCAGGGTGTAACCGAATCCGGGCTCCAGCGGTTCGATGACGAACTGGGACCGGTTGTCGGCGACGACTTCCTCGGACAGGGTGGGTCGCTGTGAGATCAGCATGGTGTCTCTTCTTCTCCTTCTCGGCACCCGCTATTTGATGCCGCTCAGGTGGTCCGTCGCCGCGGCCGCGGCTCCGGGGTACCCGCACCCGGTGGTGCGGGAGGCTCTACTTCGAGTAGTACTCGACGATCAACTGCTCGGTCAGCGGCACCTCGATCTGCGCCCGCTCCGGCAATTGGTGGACCAGGATGCGCTGGCGCTCCCCCACGACCTGTAGCCAGCTCGGGATCGGGCGGTCACCCGCGGTCTCCCGCGCGATCTGGAACGGCACCGTGTTCAGCGAGGAGTCCCGCACGTCGATGATGTCGTACTGGGAGACCCGGTAGCTGGGCACGTCGACATGCACGCCGTTGACGCTGAAGTGCCCGTGCGTGACGAGTTGGCGGGCCATCCGGCGGGTGCGGGCCAGCCCGGCGCGGTAGACGACGTTGTCGAGCCGGCTCTCCAGGATCCGCAGCAGCTCCTCGCCCGTCTTACCGGACTGCCGCACGGCCTCTTCGTAGTAGCGCCGGAACTGCTTTTCCATCACCCCATAGGTGAAACGGGCCTTCTGCTTCTCCTGCAGCTGCAGCAGGTATTCGCTTTCCTTGATCCGCGCGCGGCCGTGCTGGCCGGGCGGATAGGGACGCTTCTCGAACGCCTGGTCGCCGCCGACGAGGTCGGTGCGCAGCCGGCGCGACTTGCGGGTCATGGGTCCGGTGTAACGAGCCATCTGCTTTTCTCTCCTAAACCCGACGGCGCTTCGGCGGACGGCAGCCGTTGTGCGGCTGGGGGGTGACGTCGGAGATCGCGCCGACCTCCAGACCGGCGGCCTGCAGCGACCGGATCGCCGTCTCCCGGCCCGAACCCGGGCCCTTGACGAAAACGTCGACCTTTTTCACGCCGTGCTCCTGCGCCTTGCGCGCCGCGTTCTCGGCGGCCAGCTGGGCGGCGAACGGGGTCGACTTCCGGGACCCCTTGAAGCCGACGTGGCCCGACGACGCCCAGGCGATGACGTTGCCCTGCGGGTCGGTGATCGTCACGATCGTGTTGTTGAAGGTGCTCTTGATGTGAGCGGCGCCGTGCGGAATGTTCTTCTTTTCCCGCCGCCGGGTCTTCTGCCCCTTCTTGGGGGAGCTCGCCTGCGCCTTTTTTGCTGGTGGCATCGGGTTCTACCTGGCCTTCTTCTTGCCTGCGATGGTGCGCTTGGGGCCCTTGCGGGTCCGCGCGTTGGTCTTCGTCCGCTGGCCGCGCACCGGCAGGCCGCGGCGGTGCCGCAGGCCCTGGTAGCAGCCGATCTCGATCTTGCGGCGGATGTCGGCCTGCACCTCGCGGCGCAGGTCGCCCTCCACCTTCAGGTTGGCTTCGATGTAGTCACGCAGGTGGGTCAGCTGGTCGTCGGTCAGGTCCCGCGTGCGCAGGTCCTTGTCGATGCCGGTGGCCGCCAGAATCTCGTTCGAGCGGGTCCGGCCGACGCCGTAGATGTAGGTCAGCGCGATCTCCATGCGCTTGTCGCGCGGCAGATCGACGCCTACTAGTCGAGCCATAGGTGGCGTTTCCTCTTTTTTCGGCGGAGGTCTGGTCCCAGCCCGTTCCCGGCCCCGACAGTTCGGGGTGGGGCCCGGCCTCCGTCCGGGCGTGGATGAGCCGCCCATCTCTGAAGATGCCAGCGGCTCACTGGTGCTGGGAGGTCTGCATTCAGTTGTGATCGCGGGTGGCCGGGTACATGGTGGCGACCCGCTTCGCCCGGCTACGCCGCGCTGGCGATCGCCACTAGCCCTGCCGCTGCTTGTGGCGCGGATCGGGGCAGATCACCATGACCCGCCCATGCCGGCGGATCACCCTGCACTTGTCACAGATGGGCTTCACGCTCGGGTTCACCTTCACGGCTGGTCGATCCTGTTCTGTCGTTCCTGTGGTTTCGGGCTTGCTCACTTGTACCGGTACACGATGCGGCCCCGGGACAGGTCATAGGGAGACAACTCCACCACCACCCGGTCCTCGGGCAGGATGCGGATGTAGTGCTGCCGCATCTTGCCGCTGATGTGGGCGAGCACCTTGTGGCCGTTCTCCAGCTCAATGCGGAACATCGCATTGGGCAGGGGCTCGACCACGCGGCCCTCGACCTCTATGGCACCGTCCTTCTTGGCCATAACTTCTCAGAAATCCTCGTCTTTAATCGTCTTCAGGTGGCTTCTCGGTCCGCCCGCATCGGCGCAGCGTCACCCGGTCTTCAAACGTGAGCCGGTGACAGGAAATTCCTAGGACAGGGCACGCAGAAAGCCGGCGCGAAAGTCGCACCGTTGATCTACGATACCCGGAAATCGAGCCTGAGCCAAAATCCCGCCGGGGCATATTAGCGGGATCACCGACCGGGCGCTCCCGCCGCGCCGGAATAGCGGCACCGCACCCCCGGTTCCACACACCATGACCGATGCAGCGAGCAAGCCCGACTTAGGCAGGTTCGGATCGTTCGGACGCGGCGTCACGCCACAGCAGGCCAAGGACATCGAAGCCCTCGGCTATGGCGCCGTCTGGGTCGGCGGTTCCCCACCCGCCGAGCTGGCCTGGGTGGAGCCGATCCTGGCGGCCACCACCACGTTGCAGGTGGCCACCGGAATCGTCAACATCTGGACGGCGGCCGCCGCACCGGTGGCCGAGTCGTTCCACCGCATCGATGCCGCCTACCCCGGGCGCTTCCTGCTGGGGATCGGCGTCGGCCACCCCGAGGCGCACACCGAATACCGCAAGCCCTACGACGCGCTGGTGGAGTATCTGGACAAGCTCGACGCGCACGGCGTGCCCGCCGACCGCCGGGTGGTGGCGGCCCTGGGCCCGCGCGTGCTGAAGCTGTCCGCCCAACGCAGCGCCGGGGCGCATCCCTACCTCACCACCCCCGAGCACACCGCGCAGGCCCGCGAACTGATCGGCGCCTCGGGCTTTCCGGAGGCGTTCCTGGCGCCCGAACACAAGGTGGTGCTGACCACCGACCCCGAGAAGGCCCGCGCGGTGGGGCGCAGGGCGCTCGACATCTACTTCAATCTCGCCAACTATCGCAACAACTGGAAGCGGCTGGGCTTCTCCGAGGAGGAAGTCACCCGCCCGGGCAGCGACCGCCTCGTCGACGCCCTGGTGGCCTACGGCACGCCGGAACAGATCGCGGCGCGGCTGCGCGAGCACCTCGACGCGGGGGCAGACCATGTTCCCGTGCAGGTCCTGACCAAAGATGAAAACCTGGTCTCGGCGCTCGCCGAACTGGCCGGGCCGCTCGGGCTGACGGGCGGGACAGAAGGGGGACTTAGATGACCGAGGCGGTTTCACTCAAACCCGAGCTGGGCCGGTTCGGCGTGTGGCTTCCCACCCGGTCGATCACGCCCGAGCTGGCCGGGGCGATCGAATCGCTCGGCTACGGCGCGGCGTGGATCGGCGGATCGCCGGACGCGGACCTGTCCTGGGTCGAGCCGGCCCTGTCGCAGACCACCTCGCTGCAACTGGCCACCGGCATCGTCAACATCTGGTCGGCGCCCGCGCCCGAGGTCGCCGCGTCCTTCCAGCGCATCGAGGGCGCCTACCCGGGGCGGTTCCTGCTGGGCGTCGGGGTGGGTCACCCCGAGCACACCCGGGAGTACGTGAAGCCCTACGACGCGCTGGTGGGTTACCTGGACGCACTCGACGCGGCCGTCGTGCCGACCAGCCGCCGGGTCCTGGCGGCGCTCGGGCCGCGGGTGCTGCGGCTGGCGGCCGAGCGCAGCGCCGGCGCCCATCCGTACCTGACCACGCCCGAGCACACGGCCAAGGCGCGCGAGCTGCTCGGCAATTCGGTGTTCCTGGCCCCCGAGCACAAGGTGGTGCTCAGCACCGACGCCGAAGAAGCCCGCGACGTCGGCCGCCGCTTCCTCGAGCACTACCTGGGCCTGAGCAACTACGTCAACAACTGGCTGCGGATGGGCTTCACCGAGGCCGACGTCCGCAAGCCCGGCAGCGACAGGCTCATCGACGCGGTGGTGGCCCACGGCAGCCCCGAGGCCGTCGTGCAACGCCTGGTCGAACACCTGGAGGCCGGTGCCGATCACGTGGCGATCCAGGTGCTGGGTGGCTGGAACGAAGAAACCCTGCTGCCCGCGCTGACCGAATTGGCCGGACCGCTGGGGCTGACTCCCCCCAACTGAGCCGCCCCCTGGGCTAGGGTCTTAGGCCATGCGGCTACTGGTCACCGGCGGCGCCGGCTTCATCGGCGCCAATTTCGTGCACGCCACCGTGCGCGAACACCCCGAGGATTCCGTGACGGTGCTCGACGCCCTGACCTACGCCGGCCGGCGCGAGTCGCTGGCCGGCGTCGAGGACTCGATCCGGTTCGTCGAAGGTGACGTCAGCGACGCCGAGCTGGTCAGCCGGCTGGTCGCCGAGTCCGACGCGGTGGTGCACTTCGCCGCCGAGACCCACGTCGACAACTCACTGGAAGACCCGGGCACGTCGCTGCAGAGCAACGTGGTGGGTACCTACGTCATCCTCGAGGCGGTGCGACGGCACGGAGTGCGACTGCACCACATCTCCACCGACGAGGTCTACGGCGACCTGGAACTCGACGAGCCGCAGCGGTTCACCGAGTCCACGCCGTACAACCCGTCGAGCCCCTACTCCGCGACCAAGGCCGCCAGCGACCTGCTGGTCCGGGCCTGGGTGCGGTCCTACGGGGTGCGCGCGACGATCTCCAACTGCTCCAACAACTACGGGCCGTATCAGCACGTGGAGAAGTTCATCCCGCGCCAGATCACCAACGTGCTGACCGGGCGCCGCCCGAAGCTGTACGGCGCCGGCGCCAACGTCCGGGACTGGATCCACGTCGAGGACCACAACAGCGCGGTGCGACGGATCCTGGACAAGGGCGAGAACGGCCGCACCTACCTGATCGCCGCCGAGGGCGAGCGCGACAACCTGACGGTGATGCGCACGATCCTGCAGATGATGGGACACGACCCCGACGACTTCGACCACGTCCCCGACCGCGCGGGCCACGACGTGCGCTACGCCATCGACCCTACGTCGTTGTACAACGAATTGGGTTGGGCGCCCAAGCATGCCAACTTCGAGGCGGGCCTGCAAGCCACCATCGACTGGTACCGCGAGAACGAATCGTGGTGGCGGCCGCTCAAGGACGGCGCCGAAGCCCGCTACGAGGAGCGTGGTCAGTGAAGGTTCGCGAGCTCGACATCCCCGGCGCGTGGGAGATCACCCCGACCATCCACGGCGACTCCCGCGGGCTGTTCTTCGAATGGCTCAAGGACCGCGACTTCACCGGCTTCGCCGGTCACCGCCTGGACGTCCGGCAGGCCAACTGCTCGGTCTCCTCGGCCGGTGTGCTGCGCGGCCTGCACTTCGCCCAGGTGCCCCCGAGCCAGGCCAAATATGTGACGTGCGTGCGGGGCTCGGTGTTCGACGTCGTCGTCGACGTCCGGCTGGGCTCACCGACGTTCGGGAAATGGGACTCGGTCCTGCTCGACGACTCCGAACGCCGCACCATCTACATCTCCGAAGGACTGGCACACGGTTTTCTTGCCCTGCAAGACAATTCGACGATCATGTACCTGTGCTCCTCCGAGTACAACCCGCAGCGCGAGCACACCATCTGCGCAACCGATCCGGTGCTGGCGATCGACTGGCCGCTGGTCGACGGGGCTGCGCCCAGCCTGTCGGACCGGGATGCTGCGGCCCCGAGCTTCGACGAGGTTCGTGCATCCGGGGTACTGCCCACCTGGGCGGAGAGCCGGGCCTTCATCGACAGCCTGCGCAGCGGGTAACCGCGCCCGGCGCCGACCGGGCACACCCGTGAAAACCGGCTATTTCCGTTAATTTCGCCGACGCCAAGATCTACCATCCGTGCATCGCCGATTCGGGGGGCGACAGCTCGATGGCAACGGCGCTGGAGGGGTCAGATGTCGGTAGTGATGGCGGTGCCGGAATTCCTGGCCGACGCGGCAGACGATCTGGCGACTCTGGGCTCCACACTCGATGCGGCCCACGCGGCGGCCGCCGCACCCACGACAACAATCCTGTCGGCCGCCGCCGATGAGGTGTCGACGATGGCCGCAGAGGTGTTTTCCCTGCACGCGGCGCGGTTCCAGGCGGCGAGCGCCCGCGCCGCGGCGTTCCTCGACCAGCACGTGCAGGCCCTGCAGGCGGCCGCGGCCGGCTATGCCCACACCGAGGCGGCCAGCGTTCAGCAGCTGCTGCTGAACCTGGTCAACGCGCCCACCAACACATTGCTCGGACGGCCGCTGATCGGCAACGGCGCCAACGGCTACACCAACGCCCAGGGCGTGGGGACGGCCGGCCAGGCCGGCGGAATCCTCTACGGCAACGGCGGAAACGGCGGGAACAGCACCGCGCTCGGGGCGACCGGGGGTGCCGGCGGGTCCGCCGGGCTGTGGGGCAACGGCGGAAGCGGCGGGACGGGCGGGCCCAACGCCGCCGGCGGCGCCGCCGGCCGGGGCGGATTGTTGTTCGGCGCAAGCGGTGTCGCCGGTGCGGCCGGCCCGACCGTTCCGGTGACCTCTGTGCCGCTGTCCTACCAGAATGGGCGCCTGATCGCGGACGTCTCCATCGCCGGCGGCCCCAGCGTGCCCGTGATCGTCGACACCGGCTCGATGGGTCTCATCGTGCCGCCCCAGGATGTCGACGCGCAGAGCCTGGGCGCGATCACGGGGTTCAGCAGCGTCACCTACGGGGAGCCCGGGAACTACCTGACCGAGTATTACGACACCTACAGCGCGACAATCAATTTCGGCAACGGGTACGTCACGTCGCCGACCACCGTGGCCGTGGTCACCTCCGTGGTGTCCAACGGCTACACCTACTCGGCGTCGCAGGCGCCCGCCATCCTGGGCGTCGGGGTGAACGCCGGGGGTCCGCTGAGCACGAGCCCGGTGACGGCGCTGCCCGGCAGCCTCGGCCGGGGCGTGCTGCTCGACGAACCCGGCGGGTTGATGGACTTCGGGGCAAACCCGCTGCCGTCCTATGGGTCCGTGACCGGGGCGCCGGTGACCACCCTGGACGTGCAGATCAACGGCGGAACCGTGCAGTCGACCGGTGACGCGTTCATCGATTCCGGCGGCCTGTACGGGTCCGTCCCGACCGCGCTCAACCCGCCCACCAACGCCTACGGGTACGTGCAGCCCGGAACCCAGATCTCGGTCTACAACAGCAGTGGGACGCTGCTGTACAGCACGACGACCGCCTCCCAACAGGTGTCCGTGGTTTCGAGCGCGGCCGGCGGCGACTTCAACACCGGTGTCACCCCCTTCCTCGACGACCCGATCTACCTCTCCTACACCTCCCCCGGCGGGTCGATCTCCTTCGACACCTGACCCACCGGCCTCGCCGGCCCCGCCCCCGCCCGGGACGGATGAGAAGCTGTCGTGGTGGACCAGCCGCCGGTGTTCGAATTCGTCGACGTCGTCGTGGAGCGCGACGGGGTGCGGGCGCTGGACGGTTTCGCCGCCGCGGTGCCCGGCCGGGGCGTGACGGCCATATTCGGGCCGTCCGGGGCGGGCAAGTCGACCATGCTGCGCCTGTGCAACCGGCTGGAACTGCCGACCAGAGGGCGAGTGTTGTTCTGCGGCAACGATATCGCCGAACTCGACCCGTTGGTGTTGCGACGCCGGGTGGGCATGTGCTTCCAGCGTCCGACGCCGTTCCCCGGCACCGTGGCCGACAACCTGCGGGTCGCCGACCCGGGCGCCTCCGACGCGCGGATGAGCGAGACGCTGGAGCGCGTCGCCCTGACCGGCTCGTGGCTGGACCGCGACGCCGGCGCGCTGTCGGGCGGGGAGGCGCAGCGCATGTGCCTGGCCCGCACCCTGATGGCGCGACCCCAGGTGCTGCTGCTCGACGAACCCACCTCCGCGGTGGACGCCGAGGCGGCCCGCGTGATCGAGCGCGCGGTGCGCGATCTGGCCGACCGCGACGGCATCCCGGCCATCTGGGTGACCCACGACGCCGCGCAGGCCGCCCGCGCCGCCGACCGAGTGCTGCGCATCGAAGCGGGCCGCTGCCTGGGCGTGGGACCGGCGACGCGGTGAACGGGCAGGTCGGGTGGGTCGGGCTGGCGACATCGCTGTCGCTGGTCGCCGTGGCGGCGGCGGTGTCACTGTGGCAACGACTCGGCCTGGAGCGGCAGGTGCTGTGGGCGGCGGCGCGCGCCCTGGTCCAGCTGCTGCTCGTGGGCGGCGCGCTGACGTTGCTGTTCGAGCCGGGCCGTTCGCTGTGGTGGTCGTGGGCGTGGATCGCGGGCATGGTCGCCTACGCCGGGGACGTCGCCCGCCGCCGCGCGCCGGAGGTGCCCCGGTTGGCGGCACTGGCGATCGTCGCGTTCACCGCGGCCGCCGCGATCACGCTGGGGGTCATCTTCGGGCTGCGGGTGTTCCCCCTGCAGGCGCGGACCGTGGTCCCGATCGCCGGGATGATGATCGGCAACTCGATGACGGCCATGGTGCTGGTCGCCCGGCGCCTGGTCGACGAGCTGCGCGACAAACGCGACGAGGTCGAAGCCCGGCTCGCGCTCGGGCAAGCGTCCCGGCAGGCCGCCGCACCGTACCTGCGCGTCGCGTTGCGCTCGGCGATCAGCCCGCAGATCGAAACCACGAAAGCCACCGGGCTGGTGTTCCTGCCGGGCGCCATGACCGGGCTCATCCTGGCCGGAGTCCCACCCGTGCAGGCCGTGCTCGTGCAGGCGGTGGTGATGTTCCTCATTTTGGGGTCGGTCGCGGCCACCACCGTCGTGGTCGCCCTCGGCCTGGTGCGCCTGGTGTTCACCCGCGACCACCGCCTGCTGGCGCTGGGCCGGCGCGCCTGACCGGGTTGACAATTCGTTAATTGTCAGCGAAAAGAAAGACTTTCGGTTTGGAGCCGCTATTCTGCACGTGTCGTACACCAGGCATCCGCTGAACAACCCGGCTCCGGTGGAGGTTTCGATGTCGTTCGTGTTCACCGCACCCCAGACCATGACCGATGCGGCCAGAGGCTTGGCGAATCTCGGCTCGACGATCAACGTGGCCCACGCGGTGGCGGCGGCGCCCACCACCGGACTGCTGGCCGCCGGCGGCGACGAGGTGTCGACGGCCATTGCGGCGATCTTCTCCCGGCACGCCTGGTCATATCAGGCACTCAGCGCGCAGGCCGCGACGTTCCACACCCAGTTGGTGCAGGCCCTCGATGCCGGTGCGGGCGCCTATGCGGCCGCCGAGGCCGCCAACGCGGCGCCACTGCAAACCCTCGAACAAGACGTGCTCGGCCTGATCAATGCGCCGACCAACACGCTGCTGGGGCGTCCGCTGATCGGCAACGGCGCCGACGGCACGACCACCGCGAACGGGGTGGGGACGCCGGGCGGAGCCGGCGGGATCCTGTGGGGCAACGGTGGCGACGGCGGCGCCAGCACGGCCGCCGGCGACCCCGGCGGTGCCGGCGGTCCGGCCGGGCTGCTCGGCACCGGCGGCACCGGCGGCATGGGCGGGTTCGGCGCGTCCGGCGGGATCGGCGGAACCGGGGGGTTGCTGTGGGGCAACGGCGGCACCGGCGGCTTCGGCGGGCCCACGGGGATCGGCGGCGCCGGCGGCAATGCGCTGTTCCTCGGCACCGGCGGCGCCGGCGGTCAGGGCGGAACGTTCACCACCACCGCTAGCGGCGGCGTCGGCGGCACCGGAGGAAACGGGGGTCTGCTGTGGGGCAACGGCGGCACCGGCGGAATCGGCGGACCGTACGGGAACGGCGGTACCGGCGGCAGCGCGCAGTGGTTCGGTGACGGCGGCGCCGGCGGAATGGGCGGGGCGCTCGGCAACGGCGGGGTCGGCGGCAACGGCGGGCACCTGGTCGGCAACGGTGGTACGGGCGGCACCGGCGGCGTCGTCTCCGGTGTCGGCGGCACCGGCGGCCTCGGGAGCGGGCAATGGCTGGGCCACGCCGGGGCAACGGGCGCCGCTGGCGGTCCAGCCGCCGTGAGCCTGACGATGCATGGCAGCCGCCCGACACTGGCGGTGTCCGTGAACGGTGGACCGACTTCGCAGGCAACCGTGGATACCGGGTCCAGCGCGCTGTTGTTCGCCCCGAAGGACGTCAACCTGAACTCCCTCGGCGCTCCCATTGCGAAGGATCTCACCCTCGACTTCGGCGCGCCGGGCGACGAGACGGTCGTCACCTACACCACGTATCAAGCGTCGGTGAATTTCGGGCACGGCGTACTCACCAGCCCGATGACGGTCGGCGTCATCAGCTCCGAGGTGCACAACGGAACCCCGCTCGCGCCGGAGACGCTCGTCGGTGTCGGCGCCAATACGCTGAGCGCACCGTTCACCACCACCGCCGTCCAACAATTGCCCACCCAACTCGATCAGGGCATTCTCATCAACGAACCCCGCGACTACTTCCAGTTCGCCAACGCCAACCCGCTGTCGAGCTTCGCCAACGTCTCCGGCGCACCGAAGACCGACAACCTGCTGGTGCAGATAAACGACGGCAGTCTGCAAAGCACCACCGGGGCGTTCGTCGACACGGGCGGACATGCCGGGGCCGTCCCGAGCAACCTGCTCCCGGATCCGCTGAACCAACTGGCGCCCGGCACCCGGCTGCCGGAGGGCACGAAAATCATCGTGGAGGCCGTCAACGGGGGTAACGCGACTGTGCTGTACACGCAGGTGGCCGGCCCGGGCACCGCTGCGCCCTATGCAACGTCCGCCGTCGGGAGTGGCGGCCAATTCAACACCGGCGCTACCCCCTTCCTGCAGATGCCGATCTACCTCTCCTACAACCCCACCGGCGGGACAATGTACTTCGACAACCCTTCCTGACATCCCGGGGAAGGCGCCTTCAGCGCCGCAGGGGATCCCCACGGCGTCACCGCGCGCCAGGGCGGCTTGCCAGCACCGTGGGCATTTACTAGGATGTCCTAGTATCAAATGCCGCCCTCTCGCGTACCCGAGGACACCCATGACCACAACCATCCCCCACTTCATCGACGGGAAGCGCACAACGGGGCAGTCCACCCGCACCGCCGACGTCTTCAACCCCAGCACCGGACAGGTGCAGGCGCAGGTCGCGATGGCCGGCAAGGCCGACGTCGACGCCGCCGTGGCCTCGGCGGTCGAAGCCCAAAAGGGTTGGGCGGCTTGGAATCCGCAGCGCCGCGCCCGCGTGCTGATGAAGTTCGTCGAGCTGGTCAACGACCACATGGACGAGCTCGCCGAGCTGCTGTCGCTCGAGCACGGCAAGACCGTGCCCGACGCGCGCGGTGACATCCAGCGCGGCATCGAGGTGATCGAGTTCGCGATCGGGATACCCCATCTGCTCAAGGGCGAGTACAGCGAGGGCGCCGGTCCGGGCATCGACGTCTACTCGCTGCGCCAGCCGCTGGGCGTCGTCGCGGGCATCACCCCGTTCAACTTCCCGGCGATGATCCCGCTGTGGAAGGCCGGCCCGGCGCTGGCCTGCGGAAATGCGTTCGTGCTCAAGCCCAGCGAGCGCGACCCGTCGGTCCCGCTGCGCCTGGGCGAGCTGTTCGGAGAAGCCGGCCTGCCGCCGGGTGTGTTCCAGGTGGTGCACGGCGACAAGGAGGCCGTCGACGCCATCCTGCACCACCCCGACATCCAGGCCGTCGGATTCGTCGGCAGCTCCGACATCGCCCAGTACATCTACTCGACTGCTGCGGCCACCGGGAAGCGGTCGCAATGCTTCGGCGGCGCCAAGAACCACATGATCGTGATGCCCGACGCGGACCTCGACCAGGCCGTCGACGCGCTGATCGGCGCCGGCTACGGCAGCGCCGGCGAGCGCTGCATGGCGATCAGCGTCGCGGTTCCGGTCGGCGATCAGACCGCGGAGCGGTTGCGCGCCCGCCTCGTCGAGCGGATCAACAACCTGCGGGTGGGCCACTGCCTGGACCCCAAGGCCGACTACGGGCCGCTGGTCACCGAGGCCGCGCTGGCGCGGGTGCGCGACTACATCGGCCAGGGCGTGGCCGCCGGCGCCGAGCTCGTCGTCGACGGCCGGGAGCGGGCCAGCGACGACATGACGTTCGGGGACGCCAGCCTCGAGGGCGGATTCTTCATCGGCCCGACGCTGTTCGACCACGTCACCCCCGACATGTCGATCTACACCGACGAGATCTTCGGGCCCGTGCTGTGCATGGTCCGGGCCAAGACCTACGAAGAGGCGCTGGCGCTTCCGTCGGCGCACGAGTACGGCAACGGCGTGGCGATCTTCACCCGCGACGGCGACTCCGCCCGCGACTTCGTCTCCCGCGTGCAGGTGGGCATGGTGGGGGTCAACGTGCCGATCCCGGTTCCGGTGGCCTACCACACCTTCGGCGGCTGGAAGCGCTCCGGCTTCGGCGACCTCAACCAGCACGGCCCGGCGTCGATCCAGTTCTACACCAAGGTCAAGACGGTCACGTCGCGGTGGCCGTCCGGCATCAAAGACGGCGCCGAATTCGTCATCCCGACAATGGATTAGGGCGCTTGAGTCCATGGAACTCTTCGCGCTGAACGACGACGAACGGGTGATCACCGAAACGGCCGCCGCGTTCGCCGCCAAACGCCTCGCCCCGCACGCCCTGGAATGGGATGCCGCCCAGCACTTTCCGATCGACGTGCTGCGCGAGGCCGCCGATCTCGGCATGGCGGCCATCTACTGTCGCGACGACGTGGGCGGCAGCGGGCTGCACCGCCTCGACGGGGTCCGCATCTTCGAGCAGCTTGCCGTCGCAGACCCGACGACCGCCGCGTTCCTGTCCATCCACAACATGTGCGCGTGGATGATCGACTGCTACGGCACCGAAGAACAACGCAAGATCTGGGTTCCGCGGCTGGCGTCGATGGACGTCATCGCCAGCTACTGCCTGACCGAGCCGGGTGTCGGTTCCGACGCCGGCGCGCTGAGCACCCGCGCCGTCAAGCAGGGGGGCGATTACGTCCTCGACGGCGTCAAACAGTTCATCTCCGGCGCGGGCGCCTCCGACGTCTATGTGGTGATGGCCAGGACGGGCGGCCCAGAAAATCCGGGCTCCCGCGGCATCTCCACCTTCATCGTCGAAAAGGGCTCTGCGGGGCTGAGTTTCGGCGCGCCGGAGGAGAAGATGGGCTGGCACGCCCAGCCCACCGCGCAGGTGATCCTGGACGGGGTGCGGGTGCCGGCCGACGCGATGCTCGGCGGCGCCGACGGCGAGGGAACCGGCTTCGGCATCGCGATGAACGGCCTCAACGGCGGCCGCCTCAACATCGCGGCATGCTCGCTCGGCGGCGCCCAGGCCGCCTTCGACAAGGCGGGCGCCTACGTGCGCGAACGGCAGGCGTTCGGCTCCGCCCTGATCGACGAGCCGACCATCCGCTTCACCCTGGCCGACATGGCCACCGCGTTGCAGACGTCGCGACTGCTGTTGTGGCGGGCGGCAACCGCCCTGGACGCCGACGACGCCGACAAGGTGGAGCTGTGCGCGATGGCCAAGCGCTACGTCACCGATGCGTGCTACGAGGTCGCCGACAAGGCCCTGCAGCTGCACGGCGGCTACGGCTACCTGCGCGAGTACGGGCTGGAGAAGATCGTGCGTGATTTGCGCGTGCACCGGATCCTGGAGGGGACCAACGAGATCATGCGGGTGGTCGTCGGGCGGGCCGAGGCCGCGCGGTTCCGGGCCACCGCGTAGAAAGGCGCCATGACCAACGTTTCCAGCGTCGCGTTCCTGGGACTGGGCCACATGGGCGGACCCATGTCGGCGAATCTCGTTGCCGCCGGCCACACCGTGCGCGGGTTCGATCCGGTGCCCGCATCGGCGACGGCGGCGGCCTCGAACGGCGTGGCGGTGTTCGACAGCGCCGCCGACGCGGTCGCCGGGGCCGACGTCGTCGTCACCATGCTGCCCACCGGCGAGGTGGTCAAGCGCTGCTACGCCGAGGTACTACCGGTCGCGCGGGCCGGTGCGCTGTTCATCGACAGCTCCACGATCTCGGTCAACGACGCGCGGGAGGTCCACGCGCTGGCGGAATCGCACGGGGTGGTCCAGTTGGACGCCCCGGTTTCGGGTGGGGTGAAGGGCGCCGCGGCGGGGACCCTGGCGTTCATGGTGGGCGGTGAGGAGTCCGCGCTGCAGCGGGCGCGCCCGGTGCTGGAACCGATGGCGGGCAAGGTCATTCACTGCGGCGCCGCCGGCGCGGGGCAGGCCGCCAAAGTGTGCAACAACATGGTGCTGGCCGTGCAGCAGATCGCGATCGGCGAGGCGTTCGTGCTGGCCGAGAAGCTCGGGCTGTCGGCGCAGTCGCTGTTCGACGTCATCACCGGCGCGACCGGCAACTGCTGGGCGGTGCACACCAACTGCCCGGTGCCGGGCCCCGTGCCGACCTCGCCGGCCAACAACGACTTCCGGCCCGGGTTCGCGACCGCGTTGATGAACAAGGACCTGGGCCTGGCGATGGAGGCGGTGGCCTCGACCGGTTCGGCGGCCCCGCTGGGCAGTCACGCCGCCGAGATCTACGCCGAGTTCATCGCGTCCGACGCCTCCCACGCCGACGAGGATTTCAGCGCGGTGATCGAAATGCTGCGCGGCTAGAAATCGCCGGCGTTGCGGCGCAACGTCTCGATCGCCGCCACCAGCGCCTGCGACGCCTCGGCGTCCATGCCGATCTCGGCGAACACCTGCTCGTTGAGCGTGACGGTGGCGTCCTCGACCGTGGAGCGGCCCAGCTCGGTGATCTGGACCAGCGTGGTGCGCCCGTCGGTCGGGTGCGGCACCCGCTGAACCAGCCCGTCGGCCTCCAGTCGGCGGATCGCGTGGGTCACGCTGGTGACGTGGACCTGCAGCCGGTCGGACGCCTTGGTGATCGGCAGCGCCCCGGTGCGGCTGAACGCCAGCAGCCGCAGCAGCTCGTAGCGCGAGAAGCTCAGGTCGTAGGGGCGCAACGCGTTCTCGACGCGGGCCAGCAGGATCTGGTGCGCGCGCATCACCGAGGTCACCGCGACCATGCCCGGCGCCACGTGGCCCCAGCCGGCGCGCTCCCAGTTGGCCCGTGCCGCGGCGATCGGGTCCCGTTTGGGCGGTCTCGAGGCGGTCACGCCCCCTTTCTTACCGCGTCTACAGCGAGTGCTGCAGCAGGACCTGCCCGTTGTCGGCGGAAACCACCTGCACGGCGGCGATCTGGTCGACCGGAGTCGAGATGCTGCCGGCCGGCGTCGCGGTGTGTCCGGGGACGGCCACCCAGGTCGCCAGGCGGGTCTGGCTGCCGTCGCGGCCCACCACCACCATCGCCAGCGTGTCGTGGTGTGCGGTCAGCGGGGCCAGGCACACGCAGTCGAGGTTGATGGAGGTTCCCCAGTGTCGGCGGCTGACCTGCACCGTCGAGGTGAGCAGGGTGGTGCCGACCTGCGCCATCGGCTGGGACGACGCACTGGCCTGCGGCGGGGGCGCCGCCGAATGACCGTGCACGCCGACGAACACGCCGACCGCCAGCACGACGGCCGCGGCCGAGGCGGCCGCCCACGTCGCCACGCGCGTGCGGCGTCGCCGGAAGCGCACCGCAGCCAGCAGCGAGGGCAGCAGCGCCGGGGACACCTCCGGGGTCGCCAACGGGCCCGACTCGCCGAGCGCGGCCACCTCCTCGCGATCCAGCCGGGAAAGCAGGGCCGGCACGCCGCTCAGGTCGGCGACGGCGTCCCGGCACGGCCGGCAGCCGGCCATGTGCGCCTCGAATTCGCGGCGCTCGGCGGCGCACAGCGATCCCAGCACGTAGGCGGCATCCCACATCGCGTAGCGGTCATCGGGCGGGCCGATGTCCCCTGGCCGAGCGTTCATCTCATCACTCTCCCTGTTCGTCATGACTTATCGGGTGACCCCGAGTTCCTGCAGCGTGAGGCGCAGCGCCCGCACCGCGTAGTGCAGGCGCGACTTGACCGTGCCCTCGGCGATCTCCAGGTCGGCGGCGATCTGCACGGTGGTCCAGCCGCGGTAGTACGACCTCTGGATCACGGCTCGGTGCTCGGCGGACAACTGGGCCATCGCGTCGGCGATCAACAACCGGTCCAACGCCGCGTTCACCTCGTCGGGTGTCGACTGCTCGGGCGCTCCCACGTCGTCGGTGGAGGCGACCACGTGGCGGAACCGGGCGCTGCGCCGGTCGTCGATGATCATGTTGCGGGCGACGGTGAACATCCAGGCCCGCGCCGAGCGGTCGGCATCCCCGATGATCTCCGGATGCTGCCACGCCCGCAGCAGAGTTTCCTGGACGACGTCCTCGGCGTGGCTCGCGTCCCCGGTCAGCCGCAGCGCGTAGCGCCACAGCACCGCGGCGTGCTCGTCGTAGATCGCCCTCATCAGCGCGGCCTCGGCCGCCGCCGCCCCAGTGCCAGCAACTCGAGCCACCCGATCACCTCCGCCCAGTGACACGAGCCGCCGGAGCGGTTAGTTCACGCGGGCCTCATGCAGGTCTCACGCAGGCAACGTGAGGATGCGCGGGCCGTCGTCGGTGGCGGCGACCGTGTGCTCCCAGTGCGCCGCGCGCGAGCCGTCGGAGGTGGTCACCGTCCACTCGTCGTCGAGCACCACCGTCTTGCCCGTGCCGAGCGTCAGCATCGGTTCGATGGCCAGCACCGAACCGGGCGCCAGCATGGGGCCCCGGCCGGGGGCTCCCTCGTTGGGCAGGAACGGATCCATGTGCATCTGCCGGCCGATGCCGTGGCCCCCGTAGCCCTCCACGATCCCGAACCGGCGCCCGTAGCGACGCTCGGCCGCGCGGGTGCCCGTCTCGATCGCGTGGGCGACGTCGGTCAACCGGTTGCCGACGACCATCGCGGCGATCCCGGCCTCCAGCGATTCCCGGGTCGCCGCCGAGAGCGCCTCGTCGGCGGGCCGCAGCGGGCCCACCCCGAAGGTGATCGCGGCGTCCCCGTGCCAGCCGGCCAGCACAGCCCCGCAGTCGATGGACACCAGGTCCCCGGGGGCGAGGACTTCGGCGGCCGACGGGATGCCGTGGACGACCCGGTCGTTGACCGACGCGCAGATCGACGCCGGGTAGCCGTGGTAACCCAGGAACGACGGCGTGGCCCCGGCGTCGCGGATCACCGAGTCGGCGATCTCGTCGAGACTCAGCGTCGATGCCCCGGGGACCGCTGCCGCGCGGACGGCGTGCAGCGCGGCGGCGACGACGGCGCCCGCCGCGGCCATCGCGTCCAGTTCGGCGGCACTGCGCTGCGGCACGACCCGGCGACTGCGCAGTCGTGCCAGCGGTGTCATGGTTCCTCGCCCGGGTTCGCTATTTGCCGAGGGCTTGCAGCGCGCGGGCGAACACCTCGTCCATCGAGCCGACGGCGTCGACGGTCTTGAGTTGGTCGCGGTAGTACTCCAGCAGAGGCGCGGTTTCCTCGCGGTACACCTTCATCCGGTTCAGGATGACGTCGTCGGTGTCGTCGGCACGGCCGCGCGCCTTGAGCCGCTGCAGCAACTCGTCCTGCGACACCCGGAACTCGAGCACCGCGTCGATGTCGGTGCCGCGCCGTTCGAGCATCTCGTGCAGCGCCTTGGCCTGCTCGAGCGAGCGCGGATACCCGTCCAGGATGAACCCGTCGGCGGCGTCCGGGTCGTCGAGCCGGTTGTCGACGAGTTGGTTGGTCAGCTCGGCGGGCACCAGGTCGCCGGCGTCCAGGTACCGCTTGGCCTCCAGGCCGAGTTCGGTGCCCTCGCCGATGTTGCGCCGGAACAGGTCACCGGTCGAGATCTGCGGGATTCCCAGCTTCTGAGCGAGCTTCTCGGCCTGCGTGCCCTTGCCCGCCCCCGGCGGCCCCAGCAAAACGAGTCTCACTTGAGGAACCCTTCGTAGTTGCGCTGCATGAGCTGACTCTCGATTTGTTTGACCGTATCCAATCCGACGCCGATCATGATCAGAACGGCCGTACCGCCGAACGGCAGGTTTTGCACCGCCCCGCCGTTGCCGATCTGCAGGAACAGGTTGGGCAGCACCGCGATCGCGCCCAGATAGATCGAGCCCGGCAGCGTGATCCTGCTCAGGACGTAGCGCAGGTAGTCGGCGGTGGGCTTACCCGGACGGATGCCGGGGATGAAGCCGCCGAACTTCTTCATCTCGTCGGCGCGCTCGTCGGGGTTGAAGGTGATCGACACGTAGAAGTACGTGAAGAAGATGATCAGCCCGAAGTAGATGGCGATGTAGACGGGGTCGCTCGGGTCGGACAGGTAGGTGCTGACGAACTTGTCCCACCAGCTGTTGCCCATGCCGCCGCTGCCGCTGCGGATCAGCTGGGTGACCAGGTGCGGGATGTAGATCAGCGACGACGCGAAGATGACCGGGATGACGCCGGCCTGGTTGACCTTGAGCGGCAGATAGGTGGAGGTGCCGCCATACATGCGCCGGCCCACCATGCGCTTGGCGTACTGCACCGGGATCCGGCGCTGTCCCTGCTCGACGAACACCACGCCCACGATGATGGCCAGCGCGGCGACCAGGACCGCGGTGAAGATGACCCCTCCGCGGCTGTCCAGGATGGTCTTGCCCTCGGACGGGATGCGCGCGGCGATGCCCACGAAGATCAGCAGCGACATGCCGTTGCCGATCCCGCGTTCGGTGATCAGCTCGCCCATCCACATCACCAGCGCCGCCCCGCCCGTCATCACCAGCACGATGACGACCAGGGTGAAGATGCTCTGGTCGGCGATGATGTCCAGCGAGCAGCCCTGCAGCAGCCCGCCGTTGGCCGCCAGCGCCACGATGCTGGTGGCCTGCAGGACGGCCAGCGCGATCGCCAGGTAGCGGGTGTACTGGGTCATCTTGGCCTGGCCGGACTGGCCTTCCTTGCGCAGCTCCTCGAAGCGCGGGATCACCACCGTGAGCAGTTGCACGATGATGCTGGCCGTGATGTAGGGCATCACGCCCACCGCGAACACGGTGAGCTTGAGCAGCGCCCCGCCGGAGAACAGGTTGATCAGCGAGTAGATCTGCCCGGCCTCGCCGCCGGTGGCCTCTTTGATGCACTGCTGCACGTTGGGGTAGTTGACGCCGGGTGACGGCAGCGCGGCACCGAGCCGGTAGAGCAGAAGGATGCCGAGGGTGAAGAGAATCTTCCGTCTCAGGTCGACTGTCCGCAGCGACGAGATGAAAGCCGAAAGCACTCTATCCTCCTGCGCAGCCGAGGGTCATCCTGGTCACGCGCCCAACACCCGCAGGCCAGGACGTACGGCCGACCTTATCTACAGCGCGTCAAATCGTGTACGAGACTAACAGCTGATCTGCACAGTTTCGTTAGCGGGCCGTTGTGCCTGCGGCAAAGCGCAAAACCGGGACAACTCTTTATACTCGCTAAGTACCGGCAGCCGGCGTTCCTGGCGTGAGCACCGGGAGGAATGGAGCACCATGACGCGCAGTGATCAAGACAGCTGGGACCTGGCCTCGAGCGTCGGCGCCACGGCCACGATGGTCGCGGCGGCCCGCGCCCTGGCCAGCGAAGCGACCAACCCGATCATCGACGACCCGTTCGCGGCGCCTCTGGTCCGGGCGGTCGGGCTCGACTTCTTCCGCCGCCTGGTCGACGGCGAGGTGGTCCCCGATGCGGACGAGGACGGCGAGCGGGACCTGCAGCTGGAGACCGATTCGATCGCGGTACGCACCCGCTTCTTCGACGACTTCTTCCTCAACGCGGCGCGCGACGGCATCCGTCAGTCGGTGATCCTGGCCGCCGGTCTCGACGCGCGCGCCTACCGGCTCAGTTGGCCGCCGGACAGCGTGGTGTACGAGGTCGATCAGCCCAAGGTCGTCGACTTCAAGAGCACCGCGATGTCGGACTTGGGCGCCGCCCCGACCGCGGACCGGCGAACCGCCAGCGTCGACCTGCGGGAAGACTGGCCGGCCGCGCTGCGCGACGCCGGCTTCGACACGACCCGGCCGACGTCCTGGAGCGCCGAGGGCCTGCTGATGTACCTTCCGCCCGAAGCCCAGGACCGGCTGTTCGACAACATCACCGGGCTCAGCGCCCCCGGAAGCAGGCTGGCCACCGAATTCCATGGGGATTCGGGCCGGACGATGAGCGAACGCGCGCGGCAGTTCAACGAGCGGTGGGCCAAAGTCGGCTGCGACATCGACTTGTCGGGACTGTTTTTCGACGGCGAGCGCAGCGACGTCGTCGATTACCTGACCGGCGCGGGCTGGCAGGTCAGCACCCGGCCCCGGCGTGAGCTCTTCGCCGATTACGGCCTCGTCTACCCCGACGACGAGGAATCACAGCTCCGCAACATCGTCGCCGTCACCGCGGCGCTGCGCTGAACCACCGACGCCCGGCGGCGTCGGAGGCGCTGGTCGGGTTGTTGATGGGTGAGTTGTGCTGTTTTGTTCGTGAGGGCTAACTTGGCGGCGCGGTCCTTGGGTGATTAGCGCCGGCGGGCGGGCTGGGCGAGAATTCCGCGCGTGACTGGGTTGGCGGTGGACCCTGCGGTGTTGTCTGCTGCGGGCGCCGCCGTGGTGGGCGCCGGCGACGGTCTGGCCGCCAATCTCACGGTGCTCACGGGTGGGTTTGCGGCCAACACCGGGCACGATCATGCCGGGACGGTGTTCGGGTTGGCGTATCAGTGCGCGGCCGAGTCGCTGGTGAGCGCGGCCGCGGCCGTGGTCAACGCGTGCCGGTTCAACGGGGCCAAGATCGAGCTTTCGGCGTCGAACTACTCGCGGGCCGAGGCGGCGTCGACACTGGGTGGGGGTGCCGGGGTGCTGTCGGCGCCGCCGGATCCGGTCACGATCGCCGCGCCCGGGCCGCCGGGGACCCTGGGTCCGGGGCAGCCGCCGCCGCCGTGGTGGGCGCTGGTGCAGGCGTTCGTCGATGACGTGTGGCCCGACGCCGATGTGGGCGCGTTGTATGCCGCGGCGGGGTGTTGGCGTAGTTTCGGGGCGGCGATCGGCGGGGTGCAGGGTGCGCTGGGCGCGTCCAATGCGCTCGTCGGTGAGCAGCAGATCCCCGAGGGCGCGCAGATCGGTGCGGTGTTGTCGCAGCTCGGTGAGCACGCCAACAGCGTCGGCGCGCAATGCGGGAAGCTGGCCGCGACCCTCGACCGGTTCGCCGACGAGGTGAGCCACGCCCAGAACGCGATCCGGGACCTGTTGCAACGGCTGGGGTCGCTGGCCGATATCGGCCACGATGTGGTGTTGGTCTTGGAGGGCAAGGCGTTCGACGAGGTCAAGAGGATCGCCGAGGACATCAACGCGGTTCTGCACAATCTGGGTCGCGAGGCGCGGGCGTTCGAACAGTCGATGGATGAGGGCGTGCAGGTCATCGACGGCCTGGTGGTCGGGATGGAAAGGTTCCTGCGCGGCCAGTTCACCCATTTTCTGGGCCAGCAGGTCGGCAATCAGGTCGCGGCGACGTTCGCCACCTGGGTCAACACCGGTGAGGGGTTCCTCAAGGGCGCCTACGAGATGGCCAAAGGGATCGAGGGGTTGGATCCGCGGTGGTTTGTGCTGGACCCTGAGGGCGCGGCGCCCGCCTGGAAGGGCATGACCAGGACGGGCCTGCTCAACCACATCCTCAACCCACAGGATGCCGTGGACGCCGACAAGCAGATGTTCAGATCGCTGCTGCATTTGGATGATTGGCGCGGCGATCGGCCGGGATTGGGGTTGGGGGAGAACCTTTTCGACGTCGCGACGCTGGTTGTGCCCGGGGTCGGTGAGGCCGGGGCCGGGGCCAAGGGGGCTGCGGCGGCGGGGCGGGCCGCCGAGGAAGGTGGTCAGGCCGCCGATGTCGCCGGCGTAGCCGGGCGCGGTGCGGGAGCCGCCGGTCGGGTCGCCGGCGCCGGCGACGCGTTGGGAGATATCGGCAAAGCCGGTTCCGGGCTGACCAAAGACCTCGACGGCCTCAGCCGGGACCTGACCCCCCGGGCCGAGGCCCCGCTGGGTGGCCAACCCGTCGGACTGCCGCCCGACAAACCGCCCGCGGCGCCCGTCGAGCACCCACCGCACCCGGCCGAGCACCCGCCCGCGGGTGGCGCGCACGAGCCGGCACCGGCACCCGCGGGATCTTTGCATGAGCCCTCACCCGCCAGCGGAACGCGTGAACCGGTGGCTACACCGGTGGCTCGCCCACATCAACCGGAGTGGGTACCCGCCGCTACGTCTCGGGGCCTGCCATCGGCGGCTCCGCAGCAGCTGGCCGAACGCGTACCGGCCGGGGCTCCCGCACCGCCCGGCCCAGCACCCGCCGAAGCGGCACCAGCACCGGTTGCCGCGGCGCCCGCACCGCGCCCGCCGGCCGCCAACTTCACCGCTGCCAGCGGTCACCCCGCCGAACTGCCCACACCACGCGGCGATGAACCGCACGGATTTGGTGACGAGCATCGGCCCGACGACAGGCCACCCGGACAGCACGACCGTGGTCTGCACGAACACAACGACGGCAACCCGCGACATGGGGCCCAACACGTGCGGGAACCTAACGGCGGAAAGCTGGGCGAACCCGATGATGATGCCACTGACCATCGCGACGCTTCTGATGGCGGCCCACCGACCGCTCTCGACAGCTTGAGCTCCGACGATCTCGCGGCTATCGCGGACTACACTGGAACGGGTTACCTCGAACTAAACGACGCGCTGAGGAGTAGTGCATTGGACGCGTCTCAGCAAGCTCGTGTTGACGCGGTAAATCGTGCGCTAGCGAAGCTTCCTCCGTATCACGGTCCAGTAGTCCGGGGCACAGATCTGCCGCCCGAGGTCCTCGCTCAGTACCAACCCGGCGAAGTCATCACAGAAAAAGCGTTCTTGAGTACCACAACAAATCCCGCAGTGGCACAGTCGTCGGCGTTTGCCGGGAATGTAGAGTTCAGGATTCTTTCCAGTACAGGACGGGATGTCTCGTCCATTTCGGCTTTCCCAGGCGAGCTGGAGATATTATTTCCCGCTCGCTCGCGATTCTATGTTCTAGGCAGACGGATAGATCCATCAACGGGCAGGACCATCATCGAAATGATTGAACGGGCTGAGCAAAATTGATGGGTCTCTTGAACGTGACGGGAGATTAGGATGAGCAAGGAACTCGCCGGGAAGATCTTTTCGACACCCGAAGAAGCGGGTGTTACTCCGCCGACAGAAGAAGAATTGGCGAACGCACGGAAAATCTTTGACGAATTTCAGCGAAAAGTAGATGCCGTAACACCTGAAGATCGCGTCACCGAGGTGTCGCCGAAGTTTTGGGATGACACCTCAGGTACTGAGTACGACCAGCGTAAACATAGCTAACCGTCGTTTGATGGTTGCAGCGGCGGCAGCAATGGCCGCTCTGGGACGGTACGCCGTCCGAGCACTTCGGCCCGAAAATTGCGTCGCCTAAGGGCGTCGAGAATTTTTCTCGCAATCAGTTGAAAAGTGGCTGCCACTCGCCGCTCAGTGGCATTTGTGACGCTCGAGCGTCAGACCTCTACGCGCGCCCGGAAGTGTTGTGGCAATCCCCTGCCCGAGCCCGTGGTCAACTCGCTTGGCCGAATATATCCGTCGACCGCGGTTGCTACGCACGGGAATCCGCCCACAGCCACCACGTTCGGCGCGCAGGGGAACACCGACGACTTCAGGCGGTCTCGGCGGGTCTGGCGGCCGGCGCGCGGACGATCATAGGCACGGCCGGGAAGCACCACGCCATCTCCGAACGCGACTTGCGCAGCGCCGCGGTGCCGTAGCCCTTCTTGCGGTGCTCGGGGTGGATCCAGATCCGCACGTCGACCTCGCCGCGCACCAGCTCGCCGAACACCATGCCGACCTTCTCCCCCTCCTCCTCGGCCACGAACCAGGCGGCTTCCTCGTCGTCGACACGCCGCAGCGCCGCGTTGATCTCGTCGTCGAGGTTGCCGGCCGGTCCGCCGGAGCCGTCCCCGGCGCCCATCTCCGCGGTCCGCAGGGCGAAGAGGTCCCGGTCCGATTGCGGCGAGAACGGCCGCAGCTCGAGGTTCTCCCCCGAGCTGGCCGGCCGTTCCTTGACGGTGAAGCTCAGCTGCTTGTTGAGGTCTTCGAGTTCGGCGAGGATCTTCCGGCGCGAATCTTTGGTCAGTTGGTCGAACGACATGCCCATCACAGCCTCGGCGGCCGCGTGCGAGGTGCCCAGCAACGCGGCGACCGCCCCGACCGCGGCCGCCTTGTCCTCGGACTCCACCACGACGTCGGCTATCTCATGGCGTCGTTCGAGGGCGTTCAACAGGGCATCTGCGATCTCTCGCCGGGCGGCTTTGCGGTCCTGGTCGGTCATTGCACCAGATTAGATCGCCGCCGGAGGTAGCGCCTCGGAGCGTCGGCTTCCCAGCTCGAGGAACCGGTGGTAGCGATCCTCGACCGCCGCCGCCCACGCGGGCCGGGGCTCGACGACGCGCCCGGTGCGCGCCCAGCGGGCGGCATCGGCGATCGACGTCTCCAGGCCGGCCGCCATGCGGGCCAGGAACGCCGCCCCCAGCGCGGCGCCCTCGGCGACCTCGGAGACCTGCACTGCACGGCCGGTGGCGTCGGCGACGGCCTGCATCCACGGCCCGACCCGGGTGCCGCCGCCCGCGGCGACGAGGCGCGTCACCGGCGCCCCGCTCAGCTCGATGAGCTGACGCACCACGAAGCCCGACGCCTCGTAGGCGGCCCTGCGCAGCGCGGCGGCGTCGTGGGTCAGGTCCAGACCATCGAGCACGGCCCGGCGGTCCGGATCGTGGAACGGCGTGCGCTCCCCCCGGATGTAGGGCGACCACACCGGGACCCGCCGCGGGTCGGTCGCGGCCGCGTCGCCCGGCCCCAGCACGCGATCCACCCACCCCAGGAACAGTCCGCCGGCGTTGCTGGCCCCGCCGATCTGGCTCTTGCCCGCGGCCGTGTGCGGGATCGTCCACAGGCCGGGAACATGCCTCGCCTCCGCGACGGTCGCCCACACGATCAGCGTGGTGCCGCACAGCACCAGCACGTCGCCGTCGCGGTCGGTGCCGGCCACGATCTGTTCGCACAGGGCGTCGACGGCGCCGGTCGCCAGCACCGCGCCGGTCTGGCGCAGCCGGCCGGCCGCAGCTCCGACGGTTTCCACCCGCGGCATCTGCTCGACGGTCGCTCCGCGTTCGGCGCAGGTCGCCGCGTTCCAGCCGGTCCCGTCGAAAAGGGGGAATGTCGTCGCGGCGGTGACGAAGTCGATCACAGCCTCGCCGGCCAACGCATAATTGGCCACCGCCGGCGCCGGCCAGTACCCGGCCGCCCCGGGCGCCGCAGCCGCGGTCCAGCGCAGGAACTCCGCCGCCTCACCCACCGCGGGCAGCGGTTGCTCGGCCGTCCCCGGGCCCCGGCCCCGGGCGTCCCCGTACAGCAGCCCCGGCGTGACGGGGCCGCCGGTGGGGTCGACGGCGGTCAGCGACGGCACCATCGCCGCAACGGCGACCGCCTTGGCGTCGCGGCGGCCGAGTCGGTCCAGCGCCGCCACCGGGCCCCGCCGCCACGCCTCGTCGGCGTCGTGCTCGAGCCGGTCGGGCGCCGGCACCCGCAACCGGTGACCGATGCGCGCCCGTGCCGTCACGCGGCCGTCGGCGTCGGCGGCGACCGCTTTGACCGACGTGCTGCCGATATCGATGCCGATTGTGACGGCTTCGCGTGACACGGGCGTCACCGTACGCCAGCATTGGCTCTCGTGACGTCCAAACCACGCGCCCTGGTGACGGCCCCGCTGCGCGGGCCGGGGTTCGCCAAGCTCCGGGAGCTGGCCGAGGTCATCTACGACCCGTGGATAGAGCAGCGGCCCCTGCGTATCTACAGCGCCGAGCAGCTGGCCGAGCGGATCGCCGGCGAAGACGCCGATGTGGTTGTGGTGGAAAGCGACTCGGTGCGCGGGCCGGTGTTCGACCTCGGATTGCGTGCGATCGCGTCCACCCGGGGTGACCCCAACAACGTCGACGTCCCCGGGGCCACCGCGGCCGGTATCCCGGTGCTGAACACCCCGGGGCGCAACGCCGACGCGGTCGCCGAGATGACCGTGGCCCTGCTGCTGGCCGTCACCCGCCACCTGCTGCCCGCGGACGCCGACGTCCGGAGCGGCAACATCTTTCGCGACGGGAGCATCCCGTACCAGCGCTTCCGGTCCTGGGAGATCGCGGGGCGCACCGCCGGGCTGGTGGGCCTGGGCGCGGTCGGCCGGGCGGTGCGCTGGCGGCTGTCCGGCCTGGGCCTGCGGGTCATCGCCCACGACCCCTACAGCGACGAGGCCGAGTACGGGCTCGACGAGCTGCTGGCCGAGGCCGACGTGGTGTCCCTGCACACGCCGGTCAGCGACGAAACCGCCGGGATGATCGGCGCGGCGCAGTTCGCGGCCATGCGCGACGGCGTGGTGTTCCTCAACACCGCCCGGGCGCAGCTGCACGACACCGACGCGCTGGTCGAGGCGCTGCACACCGGCAAGGTGGCCGCCGCGGGGCTGGACCACTTCGCCGGCGAATGGCTGCCGACGGACCACCCGCTGGCGGGCCTGCCCAACGTCGTCCTGACCCCGCACATCGGGGGTGCCACCTGGGATACCGAGGCGCGGCAGGCGCAGATGGTGGCCGATGACCTGGAAGCGCTGTTGTCGGGGAACACCCCCGCCCATATCGTCAACCCGGAGGTGCTGGGCTCGTGAGGTATGTCGACAACCCCGAAACCGCGGTCCTGGACGCGGCCAAGGACATGCTGCGCCGCGGCCTGGTCGAGGGCACCGCCGGCAACATCTCCGCCCGGTGCGCCGACGGCAACATCGTCATCACGCCGTCGTCGGTGGACTATCGCGACATGCGGCTCGACGACGTGGTGCTCGTCGACCCCGACGGCGCCGTACTGCAGGCCGCGGAAGGCCGGTTCCCGTCGTCGGAGATGCAGCTGCACCTGTCCTGCTACCGGGCGTTCGACGACGTCGGCAGCGTCATCCACAGCCACCCTGTGTGGGCGACGATGTTCGCCGTTGCGCGCCAGCCCATTCCGGCCTGCATCGACGAGTTCGCCGTGTACTGCGGCGGCGACGTCCGGTGCGCCGAGTACGCCGCCTCGGGCACGCCCGACGTCGGCCTCAACGCCGTCCAGGCTCTCGACGGGCGCGCGGCCGCCCTGATCGCCAACCACGGCCTGGTGGCCGTCGGCCCGCGACCCGACAAGGTGCTGCACGTCACCGCGCTGGTGGAACGCACCGCCCAGATCGTCTGGGGTGCAAGGGCCCTGGGCGGCGCAGTGCCCATTCCCGACGATGTGAACGGCAACTTCGCCGCCGTCTACGGCTATCTGCGTGCCAACGCGTGACGCACCGATTCCGGCTCGGCCGCGCAGGAGTCGCGCGCATCGTCGAGATCCGATTCTCGTTGGGCGCCCGCTGTTTTCCCCAGACACCGCCGTCGGGATGGCGGGACAACGCCGACCTGCTGGTGCCGGACTTCTTCGACCCCGACACCGATCAGTGGCACATCGCGGTCCAGAGCTGGGTCATCGACGTCGACGGGCTGACGGTCATCGTGGACACCGGTGTCGGCAATGACCGCCAGCGCCCGCACCTGCCGCCGCTGGATCACCTCAACACCGGGTTCCTTGCCGCGCTGGAGGCGACGGGGGTAGACCGCGACGCGGTGGACGTGGTGGTCAACACCCACATCCATTCCGACCACGTCGGGTGGAACACCGTGCTGGCCAACGACATTTGGGTGCCGACGTTTCCCAACGCGCGGTATCTGTTGCCGGCCGCCGATTACCGCCATTTCGCCCCCGACGGACCCGCGGGCCGGCAGCCCGTTGACCAACTCGTGTTCGCCGACAGCGTGCTGCCGGTCGACGACGCCGGACAGCTCGTCTTGTGGTCCGACGATTACCGGATCAGCCCGTCGCTGCACCTGCGGGCCGCCCCCGGACACACGCCGGGTTCCTCGGTGCTCTGGCTCGACGCGGGCCGGCCGGCGGTTTTCGTCGGCGACCTCACCCACAGCCCGCTGCAGCTGCGCCGGCCCGCCGACGCCTGCGCCTTCGACGTGGACGCCCCGGCCGCCGCCGCCACCCGCCACCGCATATTCACCGAGGCCGCCCGGGCGGGAGCAGTGGTGATACCCGCGCACTATCCCGGCCGCGGCGGCGCCACGATCCGCTCGGTGGTCGACGGCTTCGACGTCGACCGCTGGCTCGACATCGAATCTCTTTGATCCGCTACAGGATTCGTCGGAAACGCCAGGTTTTCCGTGTCCTGCGCCCGGGCGGCAGACTGCACCGGGTCGACATCACCGTCCGCGACGGCCTGGCCGCGCCTCTGATGAGGCACAACCATCATGCGGCCGGCAAGCTCGGCGACGCGGTCCCCCGGCCGCTGCGGGCGGCGGGGTTCGACCGCACTTTGATCGCCACGCATCGGCAGCGCGTGGTGGGAGGGCTCAATTACTACCGTGCCACGCGACCGGCCTGAGACCGGTGTCGAGCGAGGTTGCCGCGATCGGGCGACGGCGTACAGTGGAGGAAGCTGTTAAACGGGCTAATTATTAGCCGAGTTGGACTAACTACTTAGGGGTACGACTATGACTTCCACCGGCTCCCGGTACGAGGGGGACACCTGGGACCTGGCATCCAGCGTCGGAGCGACCGCGACCATGGTCGCGGCCGCCCGCGCGATGGCCACCCGCGCCGACAACCCGCTGATCGACGACCCGTTCGCCGAGCCGCTCGTGCGGGCGGTGGGCGTGGACCTGCTCGCCCGCCTGGCGAGCGGTGAACTGGACCCGGGCGAGCTCAACGACGTGCATGACGGCGCCACCGGCTCCGCCGGGGCCATGTCACGCATGGCCGACAACATGGCCGTGCGCACCAAGTTCTTCGACGAGTTCTTCCTGACGGCGACCGGGGCGGGCATCAGGCAGGTCGTGATCCTGGCCTCCGGGCTCGACGCCCGGGCCTACCGGCTGCGCTGGCCCGCCGGAACGGTCGTCTACGAGGTCGACCAGCCGCAGGTGATCGAGTTCAAGTCCCGCACACTGGCCGATTTGGGCGCCGCGCCCACGGCAGACCGGCGCGTGGTGGCCGTGGACCTGCGCGACGACTGGCCCACCGCGCTGCGCACCGCCGGGTTCGACACCGCGCAGCCGACCGCGTGGAGCGCCGAGGGCCTGCTGGGCTATCTGCCGCCGGAGGCGCAGGACCGGCTGCTGGACACCATCACCGAGCTCAGCGCACCGGGCAGCCGGCTGGCCACCGAAAGCGCGCCCAATCCCGAGCCCGGTGACGAGGACAAGATGAAGGAACGCATGCGGGCCATCTCCGAGCGCTGGCGCGCGCACGGCTTCGACCTCGACATGGCGGGGCTGGTCTACTTCGGCGACCGCAACGAGGCAGCCCCCTACCTCGCCGATCGCGGGTGGCGGTTGGACAGCGTCAGCATCCGGGAGCTGTTCGTGGCCAACGGGCTCCCGCCCCTGCAGGACGACGACATGCGCATGGGCGAGATGCTCTACACCAGCGGCACCCTCGAGAAGAAATAGGAGCGTAAGCCGATGACCACGAATCCCGGACGTACCGAGGGCGACAGCTGGGATCTCGCGTCCAGCGTCGGCGCGACCGCCACCATGGTCGCGGCCTCCCGCGCCCTGGCCTCCCAGGGGCCCGACGCGCTGCTCGACGACCCGCTGGCCGACCCCCTGGTGCGCGCGGTGGGGTTGGATCCGTTCATCCGCATCATCGAAGGAGAACTCGACTTCGACGACGACCCGCTACTCAACCGCAGAGCGCGGGTCGAGCAGATGACGGTCCGGACAAGGTTTTTCGACGACTTCTTCACCGGCGCCGCCGAAGACGGCGTCCGGCAGGCGGTGATCCTGGCCTCCGGCCTCGACACCCGCGCCTACCGGCTGCGCTGGCCCGCCGGCACGGTGGTCTACGAGGTGGACCAGCCACGGGTGATCGCTTTCAAGACGGAGACCCTGGCCGGCCTCGGCGCCACCCCGACCGCCGAGCGCCGCGCCATCGGCATCGATCTGCGCGACGACTGGCCGGAGGCGTTGCGGCGCGGCGGTTTCGACGTCGGCCGGCCGACCGCGTGGAGCGCCGAGGGCCTGCTGCCCTACCTGCCGCCCGAAGCCCAGGACCGGTTGTTCGACCACATCACCGCCCTCAGCGCGCCGGGCAGCCGGCTGGCCACCGAGCACGTGCCCGATCCCAACGCCTTCACCGACGAGCGGTTGCAGCGGATCACGGAGCGGTGGCAGCGCGCCGGTTTCGACCTCGACGCGGCCAACCTGTTCTACCAGGGTGAGCGCAGCGTCGTGGTCGACTACCTGAGCGGCCACGGGTGGCAGGTGGCTGCCCATGCGGTCAGGGACCTGTATGCGCAGAACGGTTTCGAGTTTCCCGAGGAGCTGACGGCCGCCTTCGGCGACCTGAATTACGTCGCCGCGACCTTGAAGTAGGGTCATCCCATGGCACGCGCTCACGACGACAGCTGGGACCTGGCCTCTAGTGTGGGCGTGACCGCGACGATGGTCGCGGCCGGGCGCGCCATGGCGACCCGGGACCCGCGGCACCTGATCGACGACCCGTTCGCCGAGCCACTGGTGCGCGCCGTCGGGGTCGATTTCTTCACCAAGCTGCTGGACGGCGAGCTCGACCCGGCGGCGTTCGAGAACGCCTCACCGGTGCGCATGCAGGCGATGGTCGACGGAATGGCTTTGCGCACCAGGTATTTCGACGACTACTTCGCCGCGGCTACCGCTTCGGGGGTCCGTCAGGCGGTCATCCTCGCGTCCGGGCTGGACGCGCGCGCCTATCGGTTGCCGTGGCCGTCAGGCACGCTGGTCTACGAGATCGACCAGCCCGAGGTGATCGACTTCAAGTCGAACGCCCTGTCCGCCATCGGCGCCCAGCCCTCCGCGGTTCGGCGCACCATCCCCATCGATCTGCGCGCCGACTGGCCCACCGCGCTGACCGCGGCGGGACTGGACACGGCGGCGCCGACGGCGTGGCTGGCCGAGGGGCTGTTGATCTACCTGCCGCCGGACGCCCAGGACCGGTTGTTCGACGACGTCACCGCGCTCAGCGCGCCGGGCAGCACGATTGGCACCGAATTCGTGCCCGGCATCGTGGATTTCGATGCCGAGCGGGTGCGGGAGATGTCCAGTCCGTTCCGGGAGCACGGCGTCGACATCGACATGGCGTCGCTGGTCTACGCCGGCGAACGCAACCACGTCGTGGACTACCTGCGCTCAAGGGGCTGGAACGTCGAGGGGGTGACCCGCACGGAACTTTTCCAACGCCACGGCATGGACGTGCCCGCAGCGGAGGATGACGACCCGCTCGGCGAGATCATCTTCATCAGCGGCACTTTCGCCGGCTAGAGGCGCGACTCCCCCAGCCACAGCGCGCTCGCGCCGTTCAGCGTCTGCTCGAGGTTGTCCAGCACCCCGGCGACCACGCGGCCCGCCAGCGCGCCCAGCGCGTCGGGGAACGACGCGGCGGCGGGCAGCGACGAGGCCCGCGGCCGCAACAGGTCCAGCAGCGAATGGCTCGGATAGCCGACCAGGCGCACGTCGGTGTCCTCGTCGAGCCCGGCCAGCACCTTGGCCCGGCGCACCGCGGCCCGCAGCCCGCCGAGTTCGTCGACCAGCCCACGCTCGAGGGCGTCGGCGCCGGTCCAAACCCGGCCCCGGGCAACGGCGTCCACCGCCTCGATGCTCAAGTTGCGTCCCGCGGCGGCGCGCTCGACGAAGTCGGCGTAGAACAAGTCCACCTCCGCCTCGCGATGCGCCTGCTGCTCCGGGGTGAAGGGCGCGTCGGCCGACCAGGCGTCGGCATTGGCGTTGGTGCGCACGGTGTCCGAACCGACACCCAGCCGCTGCTTGAGGTCACGGACCACGAGCTTTCCGCTGAGCACCCCGATCGAGCCGGTGATCGTGCCCGCATTGGCCACGATCGCGTCGGCCCCCATCGCCGCGTAGTAGCCGCCGGAGGCGGCGACCGCGCCCATCGACGCCACCACCGGCTTGCCGCGTTCGCGCGCCCTTTTCACCTCGCGCCAAATGGTTTCCGACGCGCTGACCGACCCCCCGGGGCTGTCGATCCGCACGACGATCGCGGCCACCGCGTCGTCGGCGGCGGCCGCGCGCAGCGCCGCGGCGATGGTGTCGCCGCCCACCGAGGAGTTACCGAACGGCAGAAACTGCGGTCCCCCGCGCCCGTTGACGATCGGGCCGTCGAGGGTCACCACGGCCACCGCCGGCTTGGGCTTGCGGCCCGGGACCGACGGCAAGGGCGGGGCCAGCCGCGCCCGCGCGGCGGCGGCGTAGCGCGCCAGGTACAGCCGGGGCGGTTCATTGTCGTCCGAAACATCCTCGACGCCAAGCATTTCCGCCACCCGAGCGTAGGCTTCGTCGCGGAACCCGATCCGGTCGACCAGGCCGGAGGACACGGCGTCGTCACGCAGCAGCGGGGCCCGGTCGGCCAGCGCGTCGAGCGACTGCGGGTCGATGGTGCGCGACTGGGCGACCGCCTGCCACACCTGGTCCTGCAGGCTTTCCAGCATCCGGGTGACGGCCTCGCGGTGGGCGTCGGTGAAGCCGTTCTCGGTGAACAGGTTCGGCGCCGACTTGTATTCGCCGCGGGTGACGAACTGCGCCTCCACACCGGCCTTGTGCAACGCGTCGCGCAAAAACAGCGCGTTGGTCGCGAAGCCGGTCAGCCCGACGGTTCCCGACGGTTGCATCCAGACCTCACGGAACGCCGAGGCCAGATAGTACGACAGCGTGCCGGGATAGGTCTCGGCCCAGGCCAGCGACGGCTTGGCCGCGCTGAAGGCCGCGATCGCCTCGCGCAGCTCCTGGACCACCGCCGCCGGGGACGCCGCGAGCTGCACGCGGGCGATCATCCCCGCGACCCGCGGATCCTCGGCGGCGCGGTGGATCGCGGCCACCGTGTCGCGCAGCGCCATCGGCCGGCCGCCGCCGCTGATGATCGCCAGCGGGTCGAAGCCCGCCGTCTCGGGCGGCACCGCGCGCAGGTCCAGCTCGAGCACGCAACCGTTGGGCACGCCGTGGTGGCGGGCGGTGTCGAGCCGGCCGGCCAGGGCACGGACGTCTTTCCCGAGATCGGGAACACCGGGAATCGAGGGCAGGAACGCAAACATATCCGTCCAGCGTACCGATCGCCCCCCGTACGGTGAGGGGGTGAGGTTCTCGATCGCCATCCCCCAATTCGACTACGACGGCTTCGACGCCGCAGGGCTGCGCTCCTACCTCGCGCGCGCCGAGGAACTCGGGTTCGAGGCGGGCTGGGTTCTCGAGCAGATCATCGGGGCGGCGCCGCTGCTGGCGCCCCTGGAACTGCTGGCGTGGTGCGCGGCGAACACCGAACGGCTGCGGCTGGGCGTCGCCGTGCTGGTGACGTCCCTGCACGACCCGCTCCAGCTGGCCTCGGCCGCGACCGCCGTGGACCGGCTCAGCCACGGACGGCTGGACGTCGGCGTGGGCACCGGCGGGGGCTCGCGGCGCTTCGCCGCGTTCGGCGTGGACAAGTCGACGTACATCTCCTACTTCACCGAGGGACTGGAGCTGATGAAGGCGGCCTGGTCCGACGAGCCGCGGGTGACGTTCCACGGCAGGTTCCGCGACGTCGACGACCTGCCCGTCGCGCCCAAGCCGGTGCAGCGGCCGCACCCGCCGATCTGGTTCGGCGGGCTGGCGCCCAAGGCCCTGGCCAGGGCGGTGCGCC
The DNA here is from genome assembly GCF_045809005.2 of Mycobacterium cajalii. NCBI lineage: Bacteria > Bacillati > Actinomycetota > Actinomycetes > Mycobacteriales > Mycobacteriaceae > Mycobacterium > Mycobacterium cajalii. Next base: position 1,055,656 of record NZ_CM141436.1, on the reverse strand, counting down.
ACGGTGACGCGTTCCTGGGCGCCGGGTCGTCGACCACCGAAGCGTTCGCCGGGGCCGTCGAAGTGGTGCGCCGCGAGCTCGACGAGCAGCGCAAGGATCCGGCGCGCTTCACGATCGGCAAGCGGGTCTACCTGATGGTCGACGACGACGCGGCGCGGGCCCGCGAGCGGGTGCTCGCCGGGTTGCGGCGGATATACGGCAAGATGCCCGGCATCGATGCGGTGCCGGTGTCGGGAACGCCCGGCGACGTCGCCCGCGGGCTACGCGAGGTGATCGACGCCGGAGCCCAGACGCTGCTGCTCAACCCCGTCGGCACCGATGTCCCGGAGAACCGCGAGCAGATGGAACGCCTTGCCGCGGAGGTGCTCCCGCAGCTCACCTAGTGGCACGAGCAGACGCAAAAGCCCCCGAAACCAATGGTTTTGGGGGCTTTTGCTGGGGCACCTCCCGCTTGCGGGGGACTGCTTGCGCGGTCTAGAGCTCGGTGGCCGAGCCGCCCGCGGCGCTGATCTTCTCGCGCGCGCTGCCGCTGAACTTGTGCGCGGACACGTCGACCTTGACGATCAACTCGCCGTCGCCGAGCACCTTGACCAACGAGTTCTTGCGTACCGCGCCCTTGGCCACCAGGTCGTCCACGCCGATGGATCCACCCTGCGGGAACAGCCGGCCGATGTCGCCGACGTTGACGATCTCGTACTCGGTGCGGAACCGGTTCTTGAATCCCTTGAGCTTGGGCAGCCGCATGTGGATCGGCATCTGCCCGCCCTCGAAGGTCACCGGCACCTGCTTGCGGGCCTTGGTGCCCTTGGTGCCACGGCCCGCCGACTTGCCCTTGGAACCCTCCCCGCGGCCGACGCGGGTCCGGGCGGTCTTCGACCCGGGCGCGGGGCGCAGGTCGTGCAGCTTGATGGTCACTGTGTTGTCCCTTCGGGCGCCGACTCCACCTCGACCAGATGGCTGACCACCGCGATCAGCCCGCGGGTCTGTGGGTTGTCTTCACGGATCACCGAGTGGCGAATCCGCCGCAGACCCAGCGTGCGCAGGCTCTCGCGCTGCTTCCAGCGCGCACCGATCGTGCTGCGTACCTGGGTGATCTTGAGATCTGCCATGGTTATGCGTTTCCTTCACGTGCGGCCGCCGCGGCCAGCGCGTCGCTTTCCCGTCGCGCCCGCAGCATGCCGGCCGGGGCGACGTCCTCGATCGGCAACCCGCGCCGGGCCGCCACCTCCTCGGGACGCTGCAGCAGCTTGAGGGCGGCGACCGTGGCATGCACCACGTTGATCGCGTTGTCGCTGCCCAACGACTTGGCCAGGATGTCGTGCACCCCGGCGCATTCCAGCACCGCGCGCGCCGCACCGCCGGCGATCACACCGGTACCGGGGCTGGCGGGGCGCAACATCACCACGCCGGCGGCGGCCTCGCCCTGCACGGGATGGGTGATGGTGCCGCCGATCAGCGGCACCCGGAAGAACCCCTTGCGGGCTTCCTCGACACCCTTGGCGATCGCGGCGGGGACCTCTTTGGCCTTGCCGTAGCCGACGCCGACCATGCCGTTGCCGTCGCCCACGATGACCAGGGCGGTGAAGCTGAAGCGCCGCCCACCCTTGACCACCTTGGAGACACGGTTGATGGCGACGACGCGCTCCAGGTAGTTGCTCTTGTCGCCGTCGCGGTCCCGATCACGACCGCCGCGGCCACCTCCGTCGCGGCGACCCCGGCTGTCGCGGTCACCACGCGAGTCGCGGCTGTCGCGGCTGTCCTGCCCGCCGGCCGACTGCTCCGCCATTATGCGGTCCTTCCAGTTGTCACCAGGCTGATGTCGTTCATCAGAATCGCAATCCGTTCTCGCGAGCGGCATCGGCCAGGGCCGCGATCCGTCCGCCGTAGGAGTATCCGCCGCGGTCGAACACCACGCTGTCGATGCCGGCGGCCTTGGCGCGCTCCGCGATCAACTGGCCCACCCGCACGCTACGGGCTTTCTTGTCTCCCTGCAGCCCGCGCACGTCGGCCTCGGTCGACGACGCGGCCGCCAACGTGGTGCCGTTCTCGTCGTTGACCAGTTGCACGTGGATGTGCCGCGCGGACCGGTTCACCACCAGCCGCGGACGTTGCGGGGTGCCCGAGACCTTCTTGCGCAGCCGCGCGTGCCTGCGCAGCCGGGATACCCGCCGGGCCCCGGAGATGTTCTGCCCCACCGGCTTTCGCGCGGCGGCGTCAGTCTGTGATTGCGCCATGACTACTTACCTGTCTTTCCGACCTTACGGCGGATCTGCTCACCCTCGTAGCGCACGCCCTTGCCCTTGTACGGGTCGGGGCGGCGCAGGCGGCGGATGTTCGCCGAGATCTGGCCGACCTTTTGCTTGTCGATCCCCGAGACCGAGAACTTCGTCGGCGACTCGACCGCGAACGTGATGCCCTCGGGGGCCTCGATCACGACCGGGTGGCTGTATCCCAGCGCGAACTCCAGATTGGAACCCTTGAGCTGCACCCGGTAACCGACCCCGAAGATCTCCATCTTGGTGGTGTAACCCTGGGTGACGCCGGTGACCAGGTTGGACACCAGCGTGCGGGACAGCCCGTGCAGCGAGCGGTTGCGTCGCTCGTCGTCGGGACGGTTGACCACGATCGCGCCGTCCTCGCTGCGCTCCACGGTGATCGGCTCGGCGACCGTCAGGTCCAGGACGCCCTTGGGGCCCTTGACCGAGACCTTCTGTCCATCGATCGTTACGTCGACCCCGGAAGGAACCGGAATCGGCCGTTTACCAATACGCGACATCTGTGTTTACGCTGCCTCTCCCACTACCACACGTACGCGAGGACTTCGCCGCCCACGCCCTGCCTGGCCGCCTGACGGTCGGTGAGCAGACCCGAGGAGGTCGAGATGATCGCCACGCCCAGGCCGCCGAGCACCCGCGGCAGGTTGGTGGACTTCGCATACACCCGCAGTCCCGGCTTGGACACCCGTCGCAACCCCGCGATGCTGCGCTCCCTGCTGGGCCCGTACTTCAGCTGGACCACCAGGGACTTGCCCACCCGGGCGTCCTCGGTCCGGTAGTCGCTGATGTAGCCCTCGGTCTTGAGGATCTCGGCGATGTTGGCCTTGATCTTCGAGTGCGGCAGGCTCACCTCGTCGTGGTACGCCGAGTTGGCGTTGCGCAGACGCGTCAAGAAGTCTGCGATCGGGTCCGTCATCGTCATTTGCGCGCGCTCCTGTTCATCGCGGCGCTCTGCATCGTCGTAGTCGCGGTCATGACAGCGTCTGACACCTTCCTCGCGGTGGTTCCCGGCCGAAAACTTCGCATGGGGCCTGCCGCGCAACCTGTTCTTGGGGTCGTCAAATCCTGGGTGGGCTCGTTACCAACTGCTCTTCTGCACGCCGGGCAGTTCGCCGGCGTGCGCCATCTCGCGCAGGCAGATCCTGCACAGCCCGAACTTGCGGTAGACCGCACGCGGGCGCCCGCACTTGTTGCAGCGGGTGTAGGCGCGAACGGCGAACCGTGGCTTGCGCGCCGCCTTGTTAACCAGTGCCTTCTTAGCCATAGTCAGTTCTCCTTGAACGGAAAGCCGAGGGCCCGCAACAGCGCCCGCCCCTCGTCGTCGGTCGTCGCCGAGGTGACGACGTTGATGTCCATGCCGCGGACCCGGTCGATCTTGTCCACGTCGATCTCGTGGAACACCGACTGCTCGGCCAGCCCGAAGGTGTAGTTGCCGACGCCGTCGAACTGCTTGGGCGACAGGCCGCGGAAGTCACGGATGCGTGGCAGCGCGATCGAGGTGAGCCGGTCGAGGAACTCCCACATGCGGTCTCCGCGCAGGGTGACCCGGACACCGATCGGCATCCCCTCGCGCAGTTTGAACTGCGCGATGGACTTGCGCGCCTTGCGAATCTCGGGCTTCTGCCCGGTGATCAGGGCCAGGTCGTTGACCGCGCCGTTGATCAGCTTGGCATCCCGGGCCGCCTCGCCGACGCCCATGTTGACGACGACCTTGGTGACGGTGGGGATCTGCATGACGTTGCCGTAGCCGAACTGCTTGTGCAGCGCATCCCGAATTTCGTTGCGGTAGCGCTCTTTCAGCCGCGGCATGACTCTTTCCGCAGTTGTCATCAAATGTCCTTGCCGTTGCGCTTGGAGATACGGACTCGCTTGCCTGTCTCCTCGTCCGCCCGGTAGCCGACCCGGGTGGGCTTGCCGTCGGAGTCGACCACCATCACGTTGGAGACATGGATCGAAGCCTCCTGGGTGACGATCCCGCCCGAGCGCGCCCCGCGCTGGTTGGTCGAAACCGCGGTGTGCTTCTTGATCCGGTTCACGCCCTCGACCAGCACCCGGTTGCGCTCGGGGTAGGCCTGCAGGACTTTGCCCTTGGCCCCTTTGTCCTTGCCCGCGATCACCAGCACGGTGTCGCCCTTGCGGACCTTCATCTACAACACCTCCGGAGCCAGCGAGATGATCTTCATGAAGCGCTTCTCGCGCAGTTCGCGCCCGACCGGGCCGAAGATGCGCGTCCCACGCGGGTCGTTGTCCGGCTTGATGATGACGGCCGCGTTCTCGTCGAACTTGATGTAGCTGCCGTCGGGACGCCTGCGCTCCTTGACGGTGCGCACCACGACGGCCTTGACCACGTCGCCACGCTTGACGTTGCCACCGGGGATGGCGTCCTTGACGGTGGCCACGATGACATCCCCGATGCCGGCGTAGCGTCGCGACGAACCACCGAGCACCCGGATGCACAAGATCTCCTTGGCGCCGGTGTTGTCGGCGACCTTGAGTCGCGATTCCTGCTGAATCACTCGATCTCCTGACCTGGTTTACGTGTGCACGGCAGGAGAGGGCACTCGGTGAGCCCCGAAAAACGCTGCTCACCACACCCTGACGTGCGCGGTCTGCGTCACCGAAGGGCACGCGGGGCCGGCTGCAAAGCTGGTTGCTGGTCACATGCCGGCCGAGGTCTGCCCACGGCAACCCCTAGAGTCTAGGCGAAGGCCAGCTCAGAGCCAAATTCGTCCCGAAATGGCGGTTGGGTCGTCGCCGGTGCAGGCGGGGCGCAGCTGTGACCACCTGCCGGTTGCCTCGCAGCCTGCGCTTTCGCCCGCACCTGCGACGTGGTGGAGCAGGAACTTGTTCAGGTGGTTTCTCGCAGGGTGGTACGGCGAGCAGCGGGAGCGCGCGACGTGCCCGACGTGGGTTCCGGTCCGTGCGAGACCAGCTCGTCGGCGATATCGGCGAGTTTGGTGTTGGAGTCCTGCGAGAGTTTGGTCAGGAGTTCGAAAGCCCGTACGGCGTCGACATGGAACCGTTCCATGATCATGCCCTTGGCCTGGCCGATGATATCCCTGCTTGCCAGGGCGGACCGAAATTGCAGTCGCTCGTCCTCGGCAATGAGCGCGACGGCTGCGTGCGTCGCGAACATGGCACCCACCGCCCGCGATTCCAAGGTGAACGCTTTCGGTTTGGTGCCGAAAAGGTTCAACGCCCCCATGCGCTTCTTGTTGGTGAAGAGCTGGAACGACAATGCGCTGTTGACGCCGGCGCCGACAGCCGCCTCGGCGAAGCGCGGCCACCGCGGCTCTTGACGAAGGCCGTTGCAGACGACCATCGGGGCACCGGCGGCGGCGTCCAGGCAAGGTCCTTCGCCGAACCGCTCCTGCAAGCGGTCGATGTCGACGGCAAGTTGCGAGGTCGCGGCCACCGACCGGAAACGCTCGCCCCCGGAAATCAGCATTACGTCGCCGCTGTCCGCGCCGTCGATCAACTCGACGCAGCTCGCCGTCACGCTGTGCAAAGTCGCACCGATATCGGTGGGGTGGGCGAATTGCGCGGTGAGCTCCTCCATGGTGTCGCGGAGTACCTGGGCATAGTCATGGTCGTCCATGAGGGTGGATGGCATCCTCTCGCAGTCGCGTGATGCGGAGCGGGCCGAAGAGAAGGATGACCGAAAGGCCGTCGGGACCTTAAGCGACTAGTGAACCGCACACCGCCCGGCAAAGAGCCGAGCGGAAAATTTCCGCCTGAGAAATTTGACTGACGAGCGTCGTGTACCCCGCCAGGGTCCCGCATACACTCCCGCCGCGACCCGCCATGAGGTGGCGCGACGGTAGGCCGATGGGATGTCCGCGCGCATCTTGAAGGCCTGCTCGTTACTCGCCACAGATTGGACCGAGCTCGATTCCCGCCGGGCCGTTCGGTGCTGCGGTGTCGACGACCGGATGGTCCGTCCACTCAGCGTCAGCCAGTTGTCGCAGTTCCCGAGCCATCAGGTGATCATCCCGCGCGAAATCGCGGTGACGAGAAGCGCGTTCGAGATATTCGTCGCGATGACCGCTGTATGCGGCTGCTTCCTCATATGCCCGTGCGATCCGCTCCTGACTCTCAGCGGATCTCTGCATGCTGTCGGCCGCGGATCGCTGAGCGTGGGCGGCGCCTTGCCGTGCCTGCGCGGCCCGCCGGGCCGCACGCAACACCCTCTCTTCGACCGTTGCCAGCGGCGAGCCGGCGTCGGCCCCGCGGCCGTCTTCTCTCTGGGTCATGGTCGCTCGTTTCCGCATCACTCGCAGGACTGATCCTGATTCCGCCGGCCGCCTCAGCTGCTGCGCCATCCGACGATCCTCTTGTGCGAACTCGCGGTGGCGAGCGGCGCGTTCCAGGGATTCGTCGGGATTCCCGACGCCTTGGGCCAACCGGTCGTATGACCGGGCGGGTCGGGCAAGGCTGTCTGCGGATCTGTCGAAACTGTCGGCCACTGTTCCCGGGGAGTCGGCCGTCTGTCGCCGTATTCGCTCGACTCGTCGGGCGGCGCCGGCCAGTCCTGCGGCAGCGCCGAGCCCCGGACAACCGTCGGCCGCGCGGTCGCCCCGCGTTGTCGCGGCAAGTGTTTCGCACGGAGAGTCGTTGTCGCCGGTGTTGTGGCAACTTGTGCAGCGATCGCCTTCACAGTCTTCGTCCGCCCGATCGAGATGAGCCGCAAGATATAGCTGAGCACCCGACCTTGGCCATGTGCCACATACCGAGTTAAAAACTATCTGCAGCGACAACGCAATGCCGACGTGTTGTCCGTTTCGCGAACTCCCCGGCCGGCCACCGAGGACGCCACGGTGGCCGGCGGAGACCACCGGGCGCGTGAGCTACCGGGCCGTCCGGCGTGCGCTACACCGCGCAGCGAAACCCGATGTGGGTGGTCGCGGTGTCCTGCGACTGGGGTGAGCGCGCCGCGGGACGGTACCGGTGGCAGTACTCCGGCGCGCACAGGTGCGAACCGCCCTTCAGCGCCTGGCTGACGCCGGGATCCGCGGGTCCCGACGGGGTGCAGCAGCTTTTCGGCGGCTGGTCGAGCCGGTGGTGCGCCGAGAACTCGGTGGCCGTCCACTCCCAGACGTTGCCGATCATGTCGAGCAGGCCGAACGCGTTGGGCGGGAACGTCCCCACCGGCGAGGTGCCCACCCAGCCGAGGGCGCCCTCGTTGCGGTACGGGAAGCTGCCCTGCCAGGTGTTGGCCATCAGTTGGCCGTCGGGGACGGCCTCCTCGCCCCAGGCGTAGGTGGCGGTGCTCCCGGCGCGCGCCGCGTACTCCCATTCCGCCTCGGTCGGCAGCCGGCGCCCGGCCCACCGCGCGTAGGCCACGGCGTCGGGATAGGCCACCTGCACGACGGGATGGTCGGCCCTGTCGGCGACGTCGCTGTCGGGCCCGAACGGGTGCCGCCAGCACGCTCCCGGCACCCAGTCCCACCATTGTCGCCAGTCGCGCAGGTCGACGGGGCCCGGCGTCGGTCGGAAAACCATCGCCCCGGCCCGCACCTCCTGCACCCCCGGGTAAAGCGCCGGGTCGATCGGCTGCTCGGCGACGGTCACATAACCCGTGGCGGCGACGAATTCGCCGAACTGCGCGTTCGTCACCGGGTGCAGTTCCACCGCGAAAGGCGCCACGGCCACGGTGTGGATCGGCGCCTCTTCGGGGTAGAAGCTCGTCGAGCCCATGCGGAACGAGCCGCCCGGCAGGTCGACCAGCTCGCTGAGCATCCCCCCAGGGTAGGGCAAGCCCGGCGCGGCGACCTCACGCCTTCTTCGGCGCCCCGCGATCGCGCTGTCGCCACCAGGCGGACACGAACAGGGACATCGCGACGACCAGCGCAATCAGCACCCACAGCACCACGGCCTGGTCGACCCAGGAACCATAGGGCGGTCCGCCCGGCAAAATGTTGGGCAGCGGGACGATGGCGAAAAGCATTGCCCCATGACACGTTATGAACGGCGGCACGAACGACGTGCGGCCCAGGGCCATCGGGATGGCCACCCACAACGCCAGCGCGGGCAGGCTGAGCAGGACCAGGCAGATCCCGACGTCGAAGATCAGCGGGCCCTTGGCCCGGCGCAGCGTGATGATCACGTCGTCCCGGACGTCCGACTCGGCCTCGTCGGGGTTCGTGCACGCGGGTGACGGTCGCGTCCCAGCCGTCCAGCTGCCCGGTTACCTCCACGTGGGCGGGCGTCTTCTCGCGGTTCTGGCCCGAACCGGTGAACACGTCGGCGGCGATCGTCTCCGTCTGGTAGGAGTCGAACGGCCGGTTGTTGGGGTCGCCGTGCGCGGCGACCTTGCTCAAATCCACCGCGGGCAGCGGGGGCGCCGACCTGGCCGGCAGGTGCACGGCGATCAGGGACACGACATAGATGACGATCACGCCGACGACGACACCCGGGGTGATCGCCGTCTGCCGTCGTCGTGACTCCGGCCGCACCGTCGGGGGCCGGGGAGGGCTCAGCGGTCATGGGCACCAACACCTTTGGTCGAGGCCGGCAAGGAATCGGGGCCTAGGTGGCTGGTGTTTTTCGCGTGGCGTTGACCGGGTAATCGGGTGCGGTCGGCGAGAATGGTTGGGTGAGTTTGGGTTTGACGCCGAAACAGGCGGATTTGTGGCGGTCGACGGTGGATTTCTGCGAGGGCCGGGTGGCGCCGGACTCGATTTACAGCGTGCTGCACCGGGAGTGCTTCAACTTGTTCGGCGATGAAATGTTCGCCGACTTGTTCACCGATGTCGGCCGGCGCAGCGTGCCGCCGATGATTGTGGCGGTGGTGATGGTGTTGCAGCGCATCGAGGGGCTTTCGGATCGGGAGGCGGTGGATCGGTTCGCGTTCGACGCGCGGTGGAAGTATGCCGCGGGCGGGCTGGACTTCGATTATCCGGGGTTTGTGCACACCGTGTTGGTGGACATGCGCGCGAGGCTGGCCCGCTCGGATCGCCCGGACCGGATCTTTGAGGTCACCCTGCAAGCGGCCAAGGCGGCCGGGCTGGTGGGCCGTAAGCGGGTGCTGGACTCGACCCCGCTGTATGACGCGGTGGCCACCATGGACACGGTCACATTGATCCGCTCGGCGATCCGGGGACTGCTGGCGGTCGCCGGCGCGGAGCTGCAACCCGCGCTGCGGGCGCGGCTGTCCCGCGACGACGACTACGTCAGCGCCGGCAAACCGGTGTGTGACTACGACGACGTGGCGGCGCGCGAGGCGCTGGTGGACGCGCTGGCCCGCGACGCGTCTGCGCTGCTGGCCTGCCTGGATGAGCAGGCGCTGAAGCCCGAGGTGGACAAGGCGGCCAAACTGTTGGCCACCGTGGTCGGCCAGGACCTCGACCAAGACGCCGCCGACGGGATATTCCGCATCGCGCGCCGTGTGGCCGCCGATCGGGTGATCTCCACGGTGGACCCGCAGGCACGCCACGGCCACAAGACCTCCGCGCGGGGTTTCGACGGATACAAGGGTCACATCGCGATCGACCCCGACGCCGAGATCATCACCGCCACCGAAGTCACCGCCGGCAACGCCGGCGACGCCCAACCCGCCACCGACCTGCTGGCCGGCGACCTACCCACTCCGGTGACCAGCGACACCAACACCGCCGACGGAGATTGCGTTGATCCTCAGGACGACTCGAGCCTCGGTGCAAGTGCTGGCACGACGACCGCGGCCAGCGCGGTCGGTGATGGTGATGGCGACGGGAGCGCCCCCAGCGTGTGCGGAGCCCAAGACCAGCGATGCCCGGCGGTTTACGGCGACGCCGCCTACGGTGCGGGCAAACTGCTGGCCGTGTTGGAAACCGCGGGCGCGGAAATCTTCACCAAGGTGCAGCCACCGACCGCGCCGGGTGGCCGCTACGCCAAGGACCGCTTCGTCATCGACCTCGACGTCGGCACGGTCACCTGCCCGGGCGCGGTGACCGTGCCGATCCGCCCGGCCAAGGGCGGCGGCGGCAACGCGGTGTTCGGCCCGGCTTGCGCCTGCTGCCCACTGGCCGAGCAGTGCACCAGCTCAACCGCCGGGCGCACCATCGCGATCAGCCGCTACGAGGCCGAACTCACCCGTGCTCGCACCACCCAAGCAGATCCGGGCTGGGTCGCCGACTACAAGGCCACCCGGCCGAAAGTGGAACGCAAGATCGGCCACCTGATGCGCCGCCGCCACGGCGGCCGCCGTGCGCGCGTGCGCGGCACCACCAAGGTCGCCGCCGATTTCTCCCTGCTGGCCGCCGCGATCAACCTCGCACGCCTGGGTGTGCTCGGATTACACCGGGAAGGCGCAAACTGGGCCGCCGCCACGACCTGAGGCCGGTCGGCGATGCCAACCGGCCCACCAGGACCGCCTGTAGACCAGCCAAGCAACGGAATCGCCAATCCCGACAACCGAATTCACCTGAGCTAGGAACCGCTCACGACCACACGAGCATCGCCCAATAGCCCGACCGGTCAACCAGCGCCCCCACAATGGCCGTTCGACACCAGCCACCTAGGCGGCCGACCCGAGATCAGTCGCGCGCAAACGCCAGCGCGAGTTCGCGTTCCAGGTCTTCGTAGGGCCGACCCGAGATGTCCACCGTGACCTGGGCGATGGTGCCCCCGGTGAACGTGAACGGCGCCTTGTAGCGGTTGGACACGCGGGATCCGCCGTTGTGCCCGACGGTGATTCCGGCGCCGGCCAACCCGAATGTGCCGGGATGGCTTGCCACATCGGTCAGCGAGCCCACGACGGTGTCGTCGATGAACAGCGTGGCGTCGCCGAGCGGGGTGTGGCTGTTCTCCACCGTCCCCGTCCGCGCGTAGCGCACGCCGAGCACGTGCCTGCCCAGCGGGACGGCGCCCGAGGACGAAACCTCTTGCTGGCGCTCACCGAGGAAGTTGTAGACGTAGTGCAGCCGTCCGTCCTGGATGAACAGCACATGACCGCCGTGGGCGCCGCCCTGCTTGAACAGGACGCCCTCGGCGCCGGTGCTGTCGACCGTCACGTCGGCCAGCACGGCGAAGGAGCGGCCGCGAAGCTCGGCGGCCGCGCCGATGCCGACGTCCGCGCAGCCGGGATAGTAGACGTAGGTCTCCCGTTCGCCGGCCAGGTAGGGCCGCGAGCGCATCATCGTCTCGACGATGTTCAGGTCGGACAGCGGCAGTCCGTTGTACTTGGCGGCCTCGGCGAACCACAGCGCCTTGAGCTCTTCGAGCTTGTCCGGGTGTTCGGCGGCCAGGTCGTGGCACTGGCTGCGGTCGGCCTCGATCTGGAAGAGCTCCCAGCGATCGTCGGCAAAATGCGACCAGCCCGCGGGCGTCGCGGCGTGCACGGTGTTGGCGAACCAGCCGTCGTGCCAGATCCCGCGGGTGCCCAGCATAGTGTAGAACTGCGTGTGCTTGCCCGTGTCCGCGCCCGGATCGTCAAGCGCGGCTTTGAAACTCACGCCGTCCAGCGGCTTCTGCGCGATGCCCTTGACGGTCTCGGGGGGCGTCATGCCCAGCAGGTCGTAGACCGTCGGCGTGACATCGCAGACGTTGACGTAGTTGTCGCGGATCTCGCCGCGGGCCGCAATCCCGTTGGGCCACGAGATGATCGCCGTGTCGGCGATGCCGCCCTCGTGGGAGGCGTAGCGCTTGTACAGCTTGTAGGGCGTGTTGAAGGCCATCGCCCAGCCGATCGGATAGTGGTTGTAGGTCTCGGGCCCGCCGAGGTGATCGAAGAGCTTCATGCTCTCCTCGACGGTGTCGATGTAGCCGTTGAAGAACTTGCCCTCGTTCACCGATCCGTTGGGTCCGCCTTCGCCGCTGGCCCCGTTGTCGGAGATCACCACGATGATGGTGTTGTCCAACTGGCCGGATTCCTCGAGGTAGTCCAGGATCCTGCCGATCTGGTCGTCGGTGTAACTCAGGAACCCGGCGAACACCTCGGCCATCCGGGTGAACAGGTTCTTCTCTTCGTCGTTCAGCGAGTCCCAGGGCCGGACCGTGTCCTGCAGCGGCCACGGCTCGCCGGACGGACCCGTCACGTCCGCGTACGGGTTGACCGGCGACAGTTCGGTGTCGGGCGGCACGATCCCGAGCGACTTCTGGTTCTCCAGGACGATCTCGCGGTAGCGCTCGTAGCCCATGTCGAACTTGCCGGCGTAGCGGTCGGCCCAGTCCTTGAAGACGTGGTGCGGCGCGTGCCCGGCGCCCGGGCACACGTAGCTGAACCACGGCTTGTCCGGGGCGATCACCTTGGCGTCGCGGATGAATTCGATTGTCCTGTCGGCCAGGTCCTTCGACAGATGATAGCCGTCTTCCGGTCTGCCCGGGGGGCTGACGGGGTGGTTGTCGTAGACCAGGTCCGGGTACCACTGGTCGGTCTCGCCGCCGAGGAAGCCGTAGAACCGTTCGAAGCCGCGCGAGGTGGGCCAGTGCCGCTTGGTCGACGCCAGGTTGGCCTCTTCCAGCGGCGTCAGGTGCCACTTGCCGATGCAGTACGTGTTGTAGCCACGTTCGGCGAGCACCTCCGAGAGCAGGGCGGTGTCCGCCGGGATGCGCCCGTTGGAGTTGGGGAACCCCTCGGTGAACTCCTCGATGGTGGCCATGCCCACGGTGGTGGCGTTGCGGCCGGTCAACAGCGAGGCCCGCGTCGGCGAGCACAGCGCGGTGGTGTGGAACTGCGACAGCCGGATCCCGCGGTCGGCGATCCGCGTCATCGCCGGCATCTCGACCAGGCCGCCGAAGCAATCCCACGTCGCGATGCCGATGTCATCCCAGACCAGATAGAGCACGTTCGGCGAGTTCTCCGGCGCCACCGGCGCGGCGAAAGGGCCCCAGTCCGGTTCGGAGTCACGGATGTCCAGCTCGATCTTGCCGCTGAATCCTCCCGCGCGGCCAGACTCTCCCGACTCATTCGCCATCGCTCACACTCCGCTCTCGCCATCCCCCGGCGTCGGGTCGGAGATTACACGGCCGCAACCGGCGCCCGCGCGAGAAGACGCGAAAGCCCCCGACACGCCGGGGCGTCGGGGGCTTTCGCTGGGGCTACCTCCCGCTTGCGGGGGACTGCTCGCGCGAGTGCTCGAGTCTGGTTCGGCTACTTGGCCTTCTCCAGGATTTCGACGAGCCGCCACCTCTTGGTCGCCGACAACGGGCGCGTCTCCATCAGCGCAACCCGGTCGCCGATGCCGGCGGTGCTGTTCTCGTCGTGCGCCTTGACCTTCGTGGTGGTACGGATGATCTTGCCGTACAACGGGTGACGCACCCGGTCCTCGAGCTCGACCACGATGGTCTTCTGCATCTTGTCGCTCACCACGTAGCCGATGCGCGTCTTGCGACGGCCACGGGTCTTGGGGTTGCGCGGGGTGTGCTTGTCACCCTTTTCGGTCTTGGCTTCAGCCATCACGATTCCTCACCATCGGCACCGCCCGGCCCGGAGGCCAGGCCCAGTTCTCGTTCCCGCAGCACGGTGTAGACGCGCGCGATTTCCTGCCGCACCGTACGGAGCCGGCGGTTGTTGGACAGCTGCCCGGTCGCCATCTGGAAGCGCAGGTTGAACAGCTCCTCTTTGGATTCGCGCAGGCGTTCGGTGAGCTCGGAGTCGGTGAGCTCACGCAGTTCGCCCGGCGAGATTCCCACTGCCATCAGAACTGATCCTCTCGGGTCACGATGCGGGCCTTGATCGGCAACTTGTGGATCGCTCGGGTCAGGGCCGCCCGGGCGATCGCCTCGTTGGGGTAGCTCAACTCGAACAGCACCCGGCCCGGCTTGACGTTGACCACCCACCACTCCGGGGAGCCCTTACCCGAACCCATGCGGGTTTCCGCGGGCTTCTTGGTCAGCGGACGGTCGGGGAAGACGTTGATCCACACCTTCCCGCCACGCTTGATGTGCCGGTTGATGGCGATACGAGCGGACTCGATCTGCCGGTTGGTCACATAGGCGTGCTCGAGCGCCTGGATGCCGTAGTCGCCGAAGTTCACCTCCGTGCCACCGCTGGCGATGCCGCGCTGGCGGGGATGGTGCTGCTTGCGGTGCTTGACTTTGCGGGGAATCAGCATGGTTCAGCCCTCCGTGCTCTGCGTTTCGAGGGCCGGCGCGGCTTCGCTGGAGGCCGGCGAGGCGCCTTCGTCGGCGCCCGCGGCCCGGCCGGCCTCGGTGCTGGTGGCCGTGGTGCCCGACGCGCCACTGCGCCGGGGACGGGTGCCCGAGGGCCGCTCGCGGCGCGGGCGGTCGGCGCCCGCCGGGGCGGTGGCGGCCAATTCGTGCTTGCCGCCGACGATGTCGCCCTTGTAGATCCACACCTTCACACCGATCCGGCCGAAGGTGGTCCTGGCCTCGTAGAGGCCGTAGTCGATGTCGGCACGCAGGGTGTGCAGCGGCACGCGGCCCTCACGGTAGAACTCCGAGCGGCTCATCTCGGCGCCGCCGAGGCGCCCGGAGCACTGCACCCGGATGCCCTTGACGTTGGGCTGACGCATCGCCGACTGGATCGCCTTGCGCATCGCGCGACGGAACGCCACGCGGTTGCTCAGCTGCTCGGCGACGCCCTGGGCCACCAATTGCGCCCGGGACTCCGGGTTTTTCACCTCGAGGATGTTGAGCTGCACCTGCTTTTTGGTGAGCTTCTCCAGGTCCGCGCGGATCCGGTCGGCCTCGGTGCCACGGCGGCCGATGACGATGCCGGGACGGGCGGTGTGGATGTCGACGCGGACGCGGTCACGGGTCCGCTCGATCTCCACGTCGGCGATCCCGGCGCGCTCCAGCCCGGTGGACAGCAGCCGGCGGATCGCGACGTCTTCCTTGACGTAGTCGGCGTACTGCTTGTCGGCGTACCACCGCGACTTCCAGTCGGTGGTGATGCCCAGACGGAAGCCGTGCGGATTGATCTTCTGGCCCACTAGTCTGAGCCTCCCTTCGCTTCAGAAGTCTCAGACGTCTGCTCGGCAGGCACCGTCTTGGCCGGCGCCGCCTTGGCGGGCACCTTCTTGGCCGGCGCCGTCTTGGCGGCGGCCTTGCTGGCCTCGGCGCGGCGGGCGCGCGTCGACTTCGCCGACCGCTCGTCGCGCACCGGGCGGCTCTCCACCACGACCGTGATGTGGCTGGTGCGCTTGCGGATCCGGAAGGCGCGGCCCTGGGCGCGCGGCCGGATGCGCTTGGCGGTCGGACCCTCGTCGGCATACACCGTCGCGACGACCAGGGTCGACGGGTCCAGCCCGCCGTTGTTCTGCGCGTTCGCCGCTGCGCTCGCGATCACCTTGGCGACCGGCTCGCTGGCGGCCTGCGGCGCCCAGCGCAGGATGTCCAGCGCGTCGGCCACCGACCTGCCACGCACCAGGTCGATCACCCGGCGCGCCTTTCTCGGCGACACCCGCACGAACCGTGCTTTGGCTGTTGCCGTCGGGAAAGCCGACGGGAACTCAGTACTTGTCATCGTCTCTTCGACTTCCGGTCGTCCTTGATGTGTCCCTTGAAGGTGCGCGTCGGCGCGAACTCGCCGAGCTTGTGACCCACCATCGCCTCGGTGACGAACACCGGGACGTGCTTGCGTCCGTCGTGCACCGCAAAGGTGTGACCGATGAAGTCCGGAATGATCGTCGAACGCCGCGACCAGGTCTTGATGACCTGCTTGGTGTTCTTCTCGTTCTGCACGTCCACCTTCTTGAGCAGGTGGTCGTCGACGAACGGGCCCTTCTTCAGGCTGCGTGGCATGAGCTACTCCTGAGCTTCCTAGCGACCGTGCTTCTTGCCGGTGCGACGGCGCCGGACGATGAGTTTGTTGCTGGCTTTGTTGGGATGCCGGGTCCGCCCCTCGGGCTTGCCCCACGGGCTGACGGGGTGCCGGCCACCGGACGTCTTACCCTCACCACCACCGTGCGGGTGGTCCACCGGGTTCATGACCACACCGCGGACCGACGGACGCTTGCCCTTCCACCGCATGCGACCGGCCTTGCCCCAGTTGATGTTCGCCTGCTCGGCGTTGCCCACCTCGCCGACGGTGGCGCGGCAGCGCACGTCGACCCGGCGGATCTCACCACTGGGCATGCGCAGCGAGGCGTAGCTGCCCTCCTTGCCGAGCAGCTGGATGCTGGACCCCGCCGAGCGCGCGAGCTTGGCGCCGCCGCCCGGCCGCAGCTCCACGGCGTGGACGACCGTACCGGCCGGGATGTTGCGCAGCGGCAGGTTGTTGCCCGGCTTGATGTCGGCGTTGGCGCCAGACTCCACCACGTCGCCCTGCGAGAGTCCCTGCGGGGCAATGATGTAGCGCTTCTCGCCGTCGAGGTAGTGCAGCAGCGCGATGTTGGCGGTGCGGTTCGGGTCGTACTCGATGTGGGCGACCTTGGCGTTGACGCCGTCCTTGTCGTTGCGGCGGAAGTCGATCACCCGGTAGGCGCGCTTGTGGCCACCGCCCTTGTGGCGGGTGGTGATCCGGCCGTGGGCGTTGCGACCGCCGTGACCGTGCAGCGGGCGCACCAACGACTTCTCGGGCTCCGAGCGGGTGATCTCGGCGAAGTCGGACACGCTGGCGCCGCGGCGACCGGGGGTCGTCGGCTTGTACTTGCGAATTGCCATGTCTGATCAGGTCTCTCTCTCACGCGCGGCTAGGCCGGCGCTCCGAACAGGTCGATCGGCTTGCTGCCCGGCGCCAGGGTCACGATGGCCCGCTTGGTGTTCTTGCGCTTGCCGAAGCCGGTGCGGGTCCGCTTGCGCTTGCCCTGCCGGTTTGCCGTGTTCACCGACGCGACCTTCACGGAGAAGATCTTCTCGACGGCGATCTTGATCTGTGTCTTGTTCGAGTCGGGGTGCACGACGAACGTGTACACGTTGTCGTCGAGCAGCGCGTAGGACTTCTCGGAGATGACCGGCGCCAGAATGACGTCGCGGGGGTCGGCGAGGGTCGCCATCAGGCCGAAACCTCCTCGGAGCTGGTCGTGTTGGCGGCGATGTAGGTGTTGAGCGCCTCGACGCTGAACACCACGTCGTCGGAGTGCAGCACGTCATAGGTGTTGAGCTGGTCGGGCGCCAGAATGTGCACACCGGGCAGGTTGCGCACGCTTTTCATGCCGGTCTCGTCGCTGCGGCCGATGACCACCAGAACCTGCTTGCGGTCGGTCAGGCTGTGCAGGAACGCCTTGGCGTTCTTCGTGGACGGGGTTTGGCCGGACACCAGCTCGGTGACCGCGTGGATGCGCCCGTTGCGGGCCCGGTCGGACAGGGCCCCGCGCAGCGCCGCGGCGATCATCTTCTTGGGCGTGCGCTGGCTGTAGTCGCGCGGCTTGGGGCCGTGCACGGTGCCACCGCCGGTGAACTGCGGCGCCCGCGTCGAGCCCTGCCGGGCGCGGCCGGTGCCCTTCTGCCGGTACGGCTTGCGCCCACCGCCGCTGACGTCGCCGCGCGTCTTGGTCGAGTGCGTGCCCTGCCGGGCCGCCGCCCGCTGCGCGGTGACCACCTGATGCATCAGCGCGATGTTCGCGGGCGCGTCGAACAACTCGGCGGGCAGCTCGACCGAGCCGTCCACCTTGCCGTCTGGCGTCTTGACGTCGATTTTGAGTGCCATCACATCTCACCTCGTTTGACCGCGCTGCGGACCATCACGAGACCACCGGTGCGCCCGGGGATCGCACCCTTGATCAGCAGCACGCCGTTCTCGGTATCAACCTTGTGCACCACCAGGTTCTGGACCGTCACCCGGTCGTTGCCCATCCGGCCGGCCATGCGCGTGCCCTTGAAGACCCGCGCGGGGGTGGCGCAGCCGCCGATGGACCCGGGGCGACGGTGCACTGCCTGGGCGCCGTGACTGGCGCCCTGGCCGCGGAAGCCGTGCCGCTTCATCGTGCCGGCGAAGCCCTTACCCTTCGAGGTCCCGGTCACGTCGACGAAGGCGCCGGCGGCGAAGATCTCGGCCGTCAGCTCCTGGCCGACCTCGTAGTCGGCGGTCGCCTCCGCGTCGTCGAGCCGCAGCTCGGCCAGGTACCGGCGCGGGTTGACGCCCGCGGCCGCGTACTGGCCGGTCACCGGCTTGTTGATCTTGCGTGGGCTGATCTCGCCGTAGGCCAACTGCACGGCGCTGTAGCCGTCGCGCTCCGGGGTGCGGATGCGCGTCACCACGTTCGGGCCCGCCTTGACCACGGTCACCGGCACGACCCGGTTGTTCTCGTCGAACACCTGCGTCATCCCGAGCTTGGTACCCAGAATGCCCCGCCGCGCGGCGGAATTGCCCTGCCTTGCCATGAGCTCTGGATCTCCTACTGGATGTTGACGTCGACGCTGGCCGGAAGATCGATGCGCATCAGGGCGTCAACGGTCTTCGGCGTCGGATCGAGGATGTCGATCAACCGCTTGTGCGTACGCATCTCGAAGTGCTCCCGCGAGTCCTTGTACTTGTGCGGAGAGCGGATGACGCAGTACACGTTCTTCTCGGTCGGCAACGGCACCGGCCCTACGACGCTGGCACCCGTGCGGACGACGGTCTCGACGATCTTACGCGCCGACGCGTCGATGGCCTCGTGGTCGTAGGCCTTAAGCCTGATGCGGATCTTCTGTCCCGCCACGCCTCTCCCTACCTGATTCCCTCGTGAAGCCCGTGTCCGGGCCTCGTTCGTTCTCGAGGTCCGATGTCCGGACCTGGTGCCCTCCGGCGCGCAGTTCGACCGCCCGATTTTCGGTCGGCCTAGCGTCGCGCCGGATGCTGCGCCGCTGTTTACCTGTCGTGGTCCACCGACCCCCGCGGTCGGGTGTGTCACCCGCACGCAGCCTCGTGCGCGGCCGATTTAGTCGCACTCAAGGATGGGACCGGACGCGCCCGTTCGGACGCTGGTCGTATGCCCGGCCAGGCGAAAACCTGGCGCAGGGCAACCCGAACAGTATGCCTCAGATCAGGCCCGGGGCAAAATCCCCGGCCCAATCCCGGGCACGCCTCACGAGAACGCTACCAGCGGCCCGCCGACGCGCCGGTCAGCGGCGTGTTCGCGGGCCGGGAAGCCGCCTCCGGGCGGGGCCGACCGGAGGGGCTCAGGCACCCGCCGGTTCCGCGCGCGCCGCGTCGGCGCGGCTGTGCACGCGCTGCACGTCCAGGAACCCGTCGACCGCCGCGCGGGCGCACTCGCCGTAGTCGAAATCGGGCAACGTGCTCAGCCGGCCCAGCACCAGCGGGCCGATCAGCAGCGCGATGGCGCGGGAGCGGTCCACCTCGCCCAACTCGGCGGCCTGCGGGCTGTCGAATACGGCGTCGAAGGGCGCCGCGTACTGCCGGGCGATCCGTTCGCGCAGCGTGGTGATGGAGGAACCGCCGGCGGCGCGGGTGTGCCGCGGCTCGGGCAACCGGTCGAGGTCGGGACCCAGCGCCAACCACGACATGGCCGTCAGCACGGCCGGCGCCTGGGCCACGACCTCGGCCTGGGCGAGCACCAGAGCGATCAGCCGCTCCCCGCAGCGGGCCCTCGGCCGGCGGCGTGGGCGACGGCGGTATCAGGGCGGTTCAGGGTCCAGGTTCGCGCCTGCCGATTGCCGCCGATGCGTGTCGCAGCGGCTCGCTCGGCAGACCATCGAGGCCGTAACCCGTAACGCCAACGTAGCCAGGGCCGCCCTGTACCGCCACTTCCCCAGCGGAGACGACCTGCTGGCGGCCGCGTTCAACCGTCGGATGCATGGGCGTGGCACTGGTCGTCGCGTCCATGACGGCGCTGAACACCGCGCTGGGCGATCTGGCGGTGGCCATCTCGGCGACGCAGTCGCAGCTGATGATCTTCTCGGCGGGATCGACGGCGCCGGCGCTGCTGCACAGCCCGCTGCAGATCATCGCCGGCCGATCGCTGGCCGGGGCCGGTGCCGCCTTCGTGATGCCCGCGACGCTGTCACTGCTCACCGTGGCCTACCCGAAGGCCGTCGGCATCTGGGCCGGCACGGCCGGGTGCGGCGGAGTGCTGGGCATGCTGGGTTCCGTTCTGCTGCTGCGCTTCTGGGACTGGCACGCGATCTTCTGGTCGCTGGGCGTCGGCGGCCTGGCGATCTTCGCGCTGGCCTGCACGGTGGCGCCGTCGCGCGACGCCGACGCCCCCCGCATCGACGGGCGGGGCGCGGTCCTGATCGGCGCGGCCTTGGCGATCGCGGTGGCAACGATCCTGGAGGCCCCCGACCTCGGCTGGAGCGATCCGCTGGTCTGGGGCGGACTGGTCGCCGGCGCCCTCATCGCGGTGGCGTTCGGCGTGGTCGAGTTCCGGCTGGCGGCCCGTCGGCGCAGTCCGCTCCTGGACGTGCGACTGTTCGCCGATCCCGGCTTTGCGACGATCGTCGTGCTGTTCGGCGCGACCTTTGGCTTCTTCTACCTGGCCATGCAGTACGTGCAGCAGATCATGGGTTATTCGCCGCTGATGACGGCGGTGGCCTTCGCGCCCTTCATGGTGCCGCTGGGCGTCTGCTCGGCCCTGTCGTTCTGGTACGTGCCGAAGCTGGGCCTGCGCCTCGTGGTGACCCTGGGCATGCTGTGCACGGCCGTCGGCTTCGGCTGCATGCGCATCCTCGACCTGCATTCGGGCTATCTCGACCTGGCCTGGCCCACGCTGATCCTCAGTACGGGCATCGGGTTCTGCACCGCGCCGACGACGGCGGCGATCATGGGCGCGGTCCCCGACGACAAGCAGGGCGTCGCCGCGGTGGTGATCGGGCCGTGGGCGCCCGGGCGGGACGGACGACGACTCCGGCCGGTGCGGCGGGGGTCGGCCCGGCGCGAGGACGCCTGCGCCGGAGGGCGATGCGCCTGACCAGCACCCGTGCCGCCGTGCGGCGGCCTCTTGCGCAGATCTCGATTTTCTGGTATCAAAAATCTATATCAGCAACTGCAGATCATCTCGGCGATTTGGGGTGAATGTGATGTTGATTGACGGCGGACCGTTCCGGGATTCGCTTGTCCCGGTAGCGGACTCACCCATCGACCTGCCCGGCGGCCGCCGGGTCGGGCCGGGCGCTTGCCACCGCGCATGGTCGCTCGGCGTAGTCGCATCAGCGAGCGAAGGGAGGTGACCGGCGAAGGCTGATTCATGACAACCAGATCCATGACACGGCGTCGTGCCGTCCACGCTTTTTGCGACGCATTGTTCGCGCCTGACGCATTCCAGCGCGCGCATCGCCACTCGTCGTGGCCATCTACGTGGACTGCATGAACGTCGCCACCCTCACCGGCGGGTCGCGCCCGCCCCGGCAACGGTTCGCAGGCGCGGCCCGCCCTTTCCTGGGCGGGGCCGGGGGTCGGCGGCTGCCTGCGAACAGGTCGACCGGGTGGGCACCGGCCGGTATGGTCGGGCCAAAAGCCCCCGCGGAACCCGGGGTGCGGGATACCATCCGGTTGGACGCGATTCGACACGCGGGGGAAGTGAAATGTCATACGTAATCGCGGCACCGGAGCAGGTGACAGCGGCGGCGGCGGACTTAGGTTATCTCGGTTCGAGCATCAGTTCGGCGAACGCGGCGGCGATGGGCCCGGCGTCGAGCGTGACACCGCCCGGTGCCGACGAGGTCTCGGCGAGCATCGCCGCACTGTTCGGCGCGCACGCCCAGGCCTACCAGCTGCTCAGCGCCCAGGCCGCGGCGTTTCACGACCAGTTCGTGCAGTTGATGAACGGTGGCGCCGCGCAGTATGCCCTCACCGAGGCGGCCAACGCCTCGCCTCTGCAAACGGCTCACCAGGGCATGCTGAGCACCGCCGTCAACCAGTCCGGTCAGGCCCTGTCGCACGCGCAGCCGGTGATGAGCGCGGCCGCGCCGGCGGGTTCGGCGGCCGCTGCGGTGCCGTCGGCGACGGCGAGCCTGGCCGGCGGGACTGCGCCGGTCGCCCCGGCGGCGCCCCTGGCGACCGCGGTCGCGCCGCCTCCCGCGGCGGCGGTGGTGCCCGGCGCGCCGATCTCGGCCGTCCCGGCGGCCTCGGCGGTGTCGGCAAGCGCACCCGCCGCACCGATGCAGGCGCCGACGCCCGCCTACGCTGCGGCCCCGGCGGCCGCGGAGCCGGCGGACGTGCCGTTGGCCGTCAGCGCCCCGGCTGCGGTGCAGGCGGAAGCGTCTGCCGTCGCCCCGGCGACGATGCCGCCGATGCCGGTCGGCACGGGCACGCCGGTGCCGGCGGCCGCCTCGGCGGCCTACTCCCCGGCGACGCCGCCGTATTCCCCGGCGGCGGCCCCCGCTGCTGCCGCCCGCGAGGAGACGGCGGTGGCGGCGGCGCCCGCGGCGCACTGGAACGCCGTCGCGGAGTAATCGGCGCGCCCCGTGGGGCGCGCCGATGGCTCACCCGACGAATTCGGCCGCGCGGTGGCCCAGCATCACGATGGTGGCGTGCGGGCCACGGCCCGTGATCGTCGGCAGCACGGAACCGTCGATCACCCACAGGTTCCCCACCCCGCGCACCCGGCAGCGGGGATCGACGACGGCGCGTGGGTCGTCGTCGGTGCCCATGGGGGCGCTGCCGCACAGATGCTGCGACGTCGACCAGAGGGGCTCCCCGACAGAGGCTGCCGCACTGGCCAGTTCGCGGGCCAACTCGCTGCCCCGGCGCAGCGCCGCGACGTCGTCCGGCTCGCTGTCGTAGTGGTGCTCGATGCGCGGAGGGACGCCGGGATCCGGTGAGACCAGGGTCAGCGTCCCGCGGGCCCGCGGCCGCATCAGCGCCACCCCGATGTGTGGCCAGTCGGGATGGCCGGCGCTGCCGTCACCGGTCATGGCAACGAATCCGCCGGTGTAGGGCCGGATCTCGATGCCGTCGTCCGTGCTCAGCACCGCCTCGAGCACGGGCCGGCCCGGCGCAACCGGCCAATCGGTCGGCAGCACCCATTCCGGGTGATCGCTGCAGGACCGCCCCACCGGCAGCGCCGCCACCAACGGCACGCCGGCGGCCCGCAACGCCGCCTCGCCTCCGATACCCGAGAGCATCAGCAAGTGTGCCGACTGAATGGCGCCGGCGCACAACACGATCCGGCTCGCCCGCAGCGTCAGCGGGCCCTGCGGGCCGATCGCGTCGACACCGACCGCACTGGTGCCCGCGAAACGCAGGCGCACCGCGCGCGTCCGGTCCAGCAGCGTGAGGTTCGGCCGGCCCAGTGCCGGCACCAGGAACCCCGCGCCGGACCCCTTGCGCACGCCGTCGACGATGTTGAGCGGGACGGCCCCTACTCCCGAAATATGTTCCTGCCCAACGTCGTTGAGGTCGGAAATCCACGCAAACCCGGCGCGCTGCGCGGCGGCGATGAACAGTTCCGTGGCGCCCGTCATCTCCCGGGTGCGCCGAACGGAAATGGGCCCGCTGTCCCCGTGGGCGGGACCGTCGAAATCCAGGTCCGTCTCGATGGCGCGGAAATGACCGAGGACGTCCGACCATGCCCAGCCTGGTATCGCCGCCCGGTCGAAGTCGCGCGGCAACCCGCGGCAGAAGTAACCCCCGTTGACCGCACCCGAACCGCCGACCGTGGCGCCGCGCACGATCGGTAGCCGGCGCACGGGCCGATCGGTCAGGCGGGTCTGGTAGCGCTGCACCAGCGGGCTGCCCGCGCCGATCGGCAGCTGCAGCCCGTTGGTGGTCAGCGCCAGCAACACCGGGTCGGCGAGCGCCGGCCCCGCCTCGAGGACGGTGACGGTGCAGCCCGAGTCGGCGGACAGGCGCTCGGCGACCACCGAACCGGCGCTGCCCGCACCGACGATCAGCACGTCGCTGTGCGGGGCGGTTGCGGTCACGGCGGCGGGGAACCGGGGCCAACCGCGGCCGGCGCCGGGTGGTACGCACCGGAGTAGCTGGAAATCCCCTCGTAGCCAACATATCCGGCGCGCACGAGGGACCGGGGTCGGCCGTCCTGCGCACCGGCCAACCGAGCGCGCGGCACTAGCTGCGGATCTGCGGCTTGAGCGCGCGCAGGTTGCGTTCCCGGAACACGCCCCACCACAGGCCCAGGCCGTAGGCCAGGTCGTCCACGCGCTTGAGCAGCAGGTAGGTCAGCAGACCGATCGGTTCGGCATCCTCGTCGGTGGCGTCGCGGCGGCGCAGCCAGTCCACCACGCCGTCCATGACCGCCGCGACGACCACGACGCGTCTGCAGTGGCGCGACGTCAACGCCGCGAACAACGCCAGGGGCCAGTAGTGCCGGCACACCGCCGAGGCCAACTGCAGCGCCGCCGACCACAGGCCGCGGGCCGCGATCACCAGCACATCACCCGCCGACGTCTCGACGCTGCGCATGGCCATCGCGATTCGCCGGCCGGTGAGCAGGGCGATCGCGACCGAGGCCAGCCGGCCGGCGCTGGTCCCGAGCGCCATCAAGATCCAGGCGGTCAGCGCCCAACCGGATATGACCACCGGTGCCGTCTTGTCCGGGTGGCGCACCGACAGCGGTGCGGCCGACCCGCCGTAGAACGCCTTGCGCGCCAGCCAATCCCGAAGTTGAGTGCGGTGGTCGTGGGCGACGAGCGCGATCGGCTCGTAGCGCAGCCGGGCCCCCACCTCGATGAGGCGCCAGCACAGGTCGACGTCCTCACCGGACTGCATGGTCTCGTCGAACCCGCCGACCTCGCGGATGGCCGAACAGCGGCAGATGATCGCGGCGCTGGGGACATAGGACACCGTGCTGTGGGGCAGCACCGGCGCCTCCCGCTCGCCGAGGTCCAGCGAGGAGTGCACCGCCTCGTAGCGCGCCACGACGTTCTCGCTGCGCGCCAGGCCGACGATGCGCGGCGCGACGAGGGCGACGGTGGGGTCGCAGAAGTGCCCGAGCAGCGCTTCCAGCCAGCCGCGGCGCGGCGCCACGTCGGAATCCAGGAACGCGACGAACTCGGTCTTGCAGGCCGCCAGCCCCGTGTTGCGTGCCGCCGCCGGGCCCCTGGCGCGGGAGTGGCGCAGCACTTCGACGTCGCAGTGCGCACCGACGAAGTCGTTCGGCCCGAGGGGCTGGAACGAACCGTCGTCGACGACGATGACACGCAGCCCGCGGAGCGAACTGACCAGACGCCGTACGCCAACGATGTTGTCGCGCACCGGAATAACCACGGTGACGTCGCGGTGTGACGGGCCGCCGGCGGGCCGGGGGTGGGCCACCGTGGCGTCCAGCAGGGTGCGGGCCAACTGGGCGCTGACGTCGTCGCGTACCTTCAGCCGGCCATCGGAGAGCATGTGCTGGGCGGCGGGGGCCAGCTTCAGCAGCCGGGTCGGCGAACCACCGAGCAGCGCCGAACCGTCGCCGAGCACCCGCACGCGGCGATCGACCTGAACGGCGAACCCGTCCGGCAGCCGGGGCTGGCTCATGTCAGCATCCCGTCGACGCCGGGCCGCCACCGGGCGACGCGGCGCACGCACCCGTCGACCATCTCCGCGAGAAGGCGCTTCCCCTCGCTCTCGGTCGCCGTCGTCGGATCGCCCAGGACGCCCACCGGGCTGACGGCCGCCACTCCGCCCCGGCGCATCGAGGGCAGCAACTCGGCCAGCGGTGCGTCGTTGCCGGGCAGCCACCGGTCGGTCCGCACCTCGGCGGGGCAGATGTGCAGCAACACCGATGTCTCGGTGTGGCCGGCGTGGGCGTCGGCGCCCGCCGCGGCGCACGGGGCCCACCCCGCGTCGCGCCCCTCGGCCCGGAGCCGGCCCACCGCGGCGCCCAGGGCGGCGACGTTGCCGCCGTGCCCGTTGACGAAGACCAGGCGCCGCGCCCAGCAGGTGGCCGACCTGCCGTACTCGAGAAGCAGCAGCGTGAGTGCCTCGGTGCCGATGGAGACGGTTCCGGCGAAGCTCTGGTGCTCGCCGCTGGCGCCGTAGGCGATGGCCGGCGCAACCAGCCATTCCCGGCCCAGAAACGCCCGGGCCTCGGCCGCGACCGCGGTCGCGATCCGAGTGTCGGTGTCCAGGGGCAGGTGCGGGCCGTGCTGTTCGGTGGACCCCACCGGGATCAGCAGATACGGCGTGAACAGCTGGCTCGACGTCACACTTCCCAGTTCGCCGAGTACGGGCACTCGCCGATGGTAAGGCCAATTCACCTGGCGTGCACCAATTGTTGTCCCCTGAAAACAATATTTTTTCTGGGGCGTTCATCGAACGCCCCGATTTCAGGACTCGTGCGTCACGGTTGCCTCGCAGGCACCAGGAACCTCACCCCGCCGGGGGCTGGTCGCGGGCCGCGGGCGGCACCCCCAGCGCCCGGCCGAACCCGGCCGGGACCAGGACGTCGTCGGCGCTCAGGTCGTGCACCGAGGCGTGCCCGAGCCCCATCAGCGCCGAGTCGATCCCCCCGCGCAGGATGTCGAGGACGTTCTCGACGCCGGGCTGGCCGGCCGCGGCGAGACCCCACAGGTAGGCCCGCCCGATCATCACCGCCCGTGCCCCCAGCGCCACCGCCTTGACGACGTCGCCCCCGCGCCGGATGCCACCGTCGAGCAGCACCTCGACCTGGTCGCCGACCGCCGCCGCCACCGCGGGCAGGGCGCGAATCGACGCCGGCGTGCCGTCCAGGTTGTTGCCGCCGTGGTTGGACACAGAGATCGCCGAGACGCCCGCGTCGACAGCCCTTTTGGCATCGTCGACCCGCATGACGCCCTTGAGCATGAACGGTCCGTCCCAGAGTTCGCGCAGCCACGCGATGTCTTCCCAGGTCGGCGGTGGGGTGGCCATCCATTCCCCGTAGGCGTTGAAGAACAGGGGGCCGGGCTCGCCGCGGCGACCCTGGTTGGGCACCCGCAGATCCGGCGGCCGCAGTGTCTTGCCGAACATGTACAGCCACCGCGGCCGCACGATCGCCTCCGGGGACAACCGCAGGGTGGTCAACAGATTCATGTTCTCGGGAATCGAGGGGCTCCCCCAGTCGCGCCCGTGCGAGAACGTCCAGTCGGTGGTGACGATCAGGCCGACCGCCCCGGCCGCACGCGCCCGTTCCACCCGCTCGGCGATGGCGTCGCGCCCGCCCAGCCAGTACAGCTGGAAGAACACCTTGGGATTGACGGCGATGACGTCCTCGATCGGCTTACTGGCGAACGACGAGAGCCCCATCGCGGTGCCCCGGGCCGCCGCGGCCCGCGCCACCGCGACTTCACCGTCGGGGTGGACCGCTTGCACACCGGTCGGCGAAATGATGACCGGCAGCGAAATCTCTTGCCCCATCACGGTGGTCGACAAGTCGCGTTTTGCCTGCGCACCGACCACGTGCGGCGCGAAACCGAGTTCACCGAACGCCGCGACGTTGTCGGAGACGGTGATTCCCTTTTCGCTGGCCGAGATCAGCGACGAATAGACGGATTTCGGGAGCCGGCGCTTGGCGCGTTCCTGGGCGATGGCGACCGTTTCGAACCACTTGGCCATGACTACACCGGGCTTTCTTCGCACAGGCGCGCCGACGGCCGCACGCCCAGCGTGAGCGGGACCGGCCCGCTCCGGGAGTGGTCGGCCCGCGGCCGCGGCGTCTCACGGGCTCCGGCCAGCGCCGGCTCGCCATGACCCTGGACGCATTCGGGGTCCGGGCCGTCCATCGGCAGGCCGGTGAAGAACTTGGCCGCCATGCACCCGCCCCGGCAACTGTCGTAGTGCCCACAGCTGCCACAGGCGCCCGCGGACTGCGGTTCGCGCAGCTCACGAAACAGGGGGGCGTTCTTCCAGACGTTGTCGAATCCCCCGTCGGACAGCACGTTGCCGGCCAGGAAGCGGTCATGGATGGCGAACGGGCAGGCGTACACGTCGCCCACCGGGTCGATCAGGCACACCACCCGGCCGGCCCCACACATGTTCAGCCCGGCCAGGGCGCCGGAGGAGCCCAGCGGCGACAGGTGGAAGAAGGAGTCACCGGTGAGCACCCGCTCGCCCTTGGCGACCAGCCAGTCGTAGAGCTGGACCTGCTGGGCGGCGGTGGGGTGCAGCTCATCCCAGACGTCGGCGCCGCGCCCCGACGGCCGCAGCCGGGTGATCCGCAGCGTGGCGCCATAGCGGCCGGCCAGCGCGGCGAACTCGTCGAGCTGGCCGACGTTGTGGCGGGTGACGACGACCGAGATCTTCGCGTCGCCGAACCCGGCATCGGCCAGGTTCTCCAGCGCCCGCACCGCCATCGCGAACGACCCGGGACCGCGGACGGCGTCGTTGACCTCGGCCGTGGCGCCGTCCAGCGAGATCTGGACGTCGACGTAGTCGCTGGCCGCCAACCGGGTGGCGACCTCCGGGGTGATCCGGACCCCGTTGGTGGAGAACTTCACCCCGACGTGATGCGCGGTGGCGTAGTCGACCAGCTCCCAGAAGTCCGGGCGCACCGTGGGTTCCCCGCCGCCGATGTTGACGTAGAACACCTGCATGCGTTCCAGCTCGTCGATGATGTCCATGCACTGGCGCGTGGACAGCTCGCGCGGATCGCGCTTGCCCGACGACGAAAGGCAGTGCACGCAGGCCAGGTTGCACGCGTAGGTCAGCTCCCACGTCAGGCAGATGGGCGCGTCCAGGCCCCGTTCGAACTGCTCGATGAGCCGGGGCACCCCCGATGTCTGGGCTGTCATGAAGCCTCCTGGGGTACCAGCATTTGCGATTCGGCCAGCACGCTCAGCGCGTGCAGGTAGGGACCCTGCCCGGAGTCGTCCACACCCGCTGCGCGGCAGGCGGACCGGGCATCGGGATGCTCGGCCAGCGACCGCACCACCGTCAGGACGGCGCGGTTCTTCAGGAAGGACAGCTTGCGGGTGCCGAAGTGGTAGAGCAGCGCTCCGAACGGCTCCGGCCGGACCGCCACCTGGGGATGCAACCGCCAGCCGAGGTCTGGGTCGAACACGGGGTCAGTAGACCCCGCACATCCCGTCGATGGACACCTCTTCGACCAGGCTCTCGGTGACGAGTTCGGTGTCGGTGTGGGTCTCGTGGTCCACGGGGCTTGCCTTTCGCCGGTTCTTGACAACGATGAGTTGAGTCACAATCGTCGCCAGAATATGGCATCGAGTGCCGAAATGGAAGGGCGGGTCCGACGATGCCGCAGTCCCGGGTCGGCCGGCGCCGCTCGACAACCCCGCACCACATCACCGACGTCGCCATCGAGCTGTTCACCGCGCGCGGTTTCGCCGAGGTCAGCGTCGACGACGTCGCGCAGGCCGCCGGCATCGCGCGCCGCACGGTGTTCCGCTACTACGCCTCCAAGAACGCGATCCCCTGGGGCGATTTCGACACCCACCTCGCGCACCTGCGCGACCTGCTCGACGGCGCCGACCGGTCGGCGCCGCTGGGCGAGACGCTGCGGGCGGCACTGCTGGCGTTCAACACCTTCGACGCCTCGGAGACCGCACGGCACCGCCAGCGGATGCGGGTCATCCTGGAAACTGCGGAGCTGCAAGCATATTCGATGACGATGTACGCCGGCTGGCGGGAGGTGATCGCCGGGTTCGTGGCCCGCCGGCTGGGCGCCAAGGCGACCGACCTGCTGCCGCAGACCGTCGCCTGGACGATGCTCGGGGTGGCGCTGGCCGCCTACGAGCACTGGCTGGCCGACGAATCGGTGCCCTTGCCCGTGGCGCTGGGCAACGCCTTCGACGCGGTCGGCGCCGGGCTGGCAAGGCTGGACACGTGACCCCCGGACGCCTGCCGCACACGTTGCGGGCCCAGGGGCGCTTCTGCGCCGAGTTGGGCTCACCGATGTACGGCGAGCTGCTGGAGCTGGTGGCCCGCGACGTCGAATCCGGCGGCGTGTTCGCGACCGTGCTGGCCGGACACGAAAGCGACCCGTCGCGCGACGCGATGCCGCTGCGACTGCTCGGCGCGCTGCACCGGCTGGTTCTCGACGGCCGCGCGCCCGCGCTGCGCCGCTGGTACCCCAGCACCGGCGGCGCGTGGGTAGCCGATGCCGCCTGGCCCGAGATCGTGCTCGCCGCCGCGGCCCACGTCGATGCGCTGCGGGCCGGCCTGCAACGGCCGCCCCAGACCAACGAGGTCGGCCGGTCCGCCGCGCTGCTCGGCGGGCTGTTGTGCATCGGTCACGAATCGGGCTTGCCGATAAGGCTTTTCGAGATCGGCACGAGCGCTGGCCTGAACCTGCGCGCCGACCGCTACCGCTACCGCTTCGCGAGCGGGCAGTGGGGACCGGCGGACTCGCCGGTGACGATCGACGACGCCTGGCGCGGCCGGCCGCCGCCCCTGCGCGCGCTCGACATCGTCGAGCGCCACGGATACGACATCGCCCCCGTCGACGTCGGCGCAGCCGACGGGGAAGCGACCCTGCTGAGCTACGTCTGGCCCGACCAGGGCGCCCGGCTGGACCGGCTGCGCGGCGCCATCGCGGTGGCCCGGGCCGTCCCGGCGCGGCTGGAGCGCCGCACGGCGGCCGACGCGGTCGCCGGCCTGACCCTGGCGGACGGCGCGCTGACGGTGCTGTGGCATTCGATCGTCTGGCAGTACCTGGGCGCCGACGAGCGCCGGGCGGTGTGCGAGGGGGTCAGCGCGCTGGCCGATCGCGCCGACGAGCGTGCGCCGTTCGCCCACCTCACCATGGAACCCGCGCGCGACTGGTCCGGCTCCGGGTTCCGGTTCCTGGTGCGGGCCCGCCGCTGGCCGGGTGGCCGGCTCGCGGTCCTGGGGCAGTGCCATCCGCACGGCGCGCCCGTGACCTGGCACTAGGGCCAACAGCGAGCGCGAAAACCGCTCGCTAGCCGAGCATTTCGGAGATGGGCGCACCGGCGGCGATCTTGCCGCGGGCCTTCATGACCTTGCCGGGCATGCCGCCGCCGACCACCCCGACGAGCACCCCGTCGCGCTCGTAATAGGCGAGGAACTTGCGGCCGTCGTCCTCCACGAGATGGACGGTGTCGGTGGCCTGCGGCTCCCCCAGACATTGGATCTTGACGTCGTACTGGTCGCTCCAGAAGTACGGGACGACGACCGTCGAGGGCTCCTCCCGGCCCAGCATCGCCGGCACCACGACCCGCGTCTGGTCGGCCACGTTGCTCCAATGCTCAACGCGCGCTTGGTGTCCCGTCGCGTCGCGCCACGAGGCGACGTCGCCGAGCGCCCACACGTTCGGCGCGGTGGTGCGCCCGGCCGCGTCGCAGATCACGCCGTTATCCACCTGGACGCCGCTGCCGGCCAGCCAGTCCGTGGCCGGACGCGATCCGATGCCGACGACCACCAGGTCGGCCGGCAGTTCGGTGCCGTCGGTCAGCACCACGGTCTCGACGTGGCCCTGCCCGCGCACCTCGGCCACGCCCACCCCGAGGCGCACGTCGACCCCCTCGTCCCGGTGCAGCCGGGCCACCAGTTCGCCGATCCGCTCGCCGAGCACCGACGCCAGCGGCGTCGGCTGCGGCTCGACCAGCACCACCTCGACCCCGAGGCTGCGCAGGCTGGCCGCGACCTCGCAGCCGATGAAGCCAGCGCCGACGATCACGGCGTGCCGGGCCTGCGAGGCGTGCTCGCGCAGCGCAATGCTCTCGTCGAACGAGCGCAGCACGCGGATGCCCTCGAGGTCTCCGAACGCCGGGATGCGCCGCGGCACCAGGCCGGTCGCGATCACGAGCTCGTCGTAGCCGAGCGCGGTCCCGTCGGCCAGCGTCACCGTCTGCGCGTGGGTGTCCATGCCGGTGGCGGCCGAACCCAGCCGCAGCGTGATGTCGTTCTCGTCGTACCACTCGCGCGGTTTGAGCGCGACGTCGTCGGTCTCCTTGCGCAGCACCTCTTTGGACAACGGCGGGCGGTCGTAGGGCACGTGCCCCTCGTCGCTGACGATCGTGATGCGCCCGGTGTATTCCGACCGGCGCAGTTGCTCGGCCGTCCGGGCCGCGGCAAGCCCGCCCCCGACGATCACGATGCCCTGTTCAGTCACGTGGTGTTCTTACCACGCCCGTCGATCAGTACTTCAAGGCGCCCTTGTCGACGTTGACCTGGGTTCCCGACAGCGTGCCCGCGCCGTCCCCGGCGAGCCAGGCCACCACGTCGGCCACCTCGTCGGCCGTCATGAAGCTCTTGGGTTGCAACGGCATTGGCGGGAAGCTGTGCACGAAGGCCGGATGCCTGGCAAAGATCTCCATCATCGCCTCCGGCTCGATCATCGGAGTGTCCACCGAGTACGGGTGGATGGAGTTGACCCGGATGCCGTACTCGCCCAGCTCGATCGCCAGCGTGTTGGTCAACGCGGTCAGGCCGAACTTGCTGGCCGAGTAGTGGCCGTTGCCGGGCGTGGCCTTCACCCCCGCCGCCGAGCTGACGACCACGATCGAGCCCCCGTTGCCCGCCTCGATCATCGCGGGAATGACGGCGCGCAGGGTCCGCCAGGTGCCGGTCAGGTTGACCCCGATGACCGTGTCCCACTGCTCGTCGGTGAGCTCCCAGACCCGGCCCCAGCCCAGCACTCCGGCGTTGGCCACCACGACGTCCAGGCGGCCGAACTGTTCGACGCCGTCGGCCACCAGCTGCCGCAGCGCGGCGTCGTCGCGGACGTCGGCCACGCGGGCCAGCACCTTGCGACCCTCGGCCTCGACCAGGCGGACGGTTTCGGCGAGGTCATGCGGCGTCGCCGGCGTGTACGTCACGCTGGGCGACACCGGCGCGCAGATGTCGAGCGCGATGACATCGGCGCCTTCGGCGGCGAGCCGCACCGCGTGCGACCGGCCCTGACCGCGCGCCGCGCCGGTAACGAACGCCACCCGGCCCTGCAGTGATCCCGCCACGTCTGCCCCTTTCGCCGCGCTGTCGCAGCAGCCAGGCTAGCAGCGAAACTGGAACGTGTTCTAGTTAATCGGCGGATCAGATCTCGGAGATGATCTTGCAACGCACAGCGGCGCCCACCCTGTCGGATGAGCGCCGCTGTGCTACCGGACTACTTGTTGATCTTGACGACCCGGCCGGCGCCGACGGTGCGGCCACCCTCACGGATCGCGAACCGCAGCCCCTCGTCCATGGCGACGGGCTGGATCAGCTTCACCGAGATGTTGGTGTTGTCACCGGGCATCACCATCTCGGTGCCCTCCGGCAGCGTCACCACACCGGTCACGTCGGTGGTGCGGAAGTAGAACTGCGGGCGGTAGTTGTTGAAGAACGGCGTGTGCCGGCCGCCCTCGTCCTTGGACAGGATGTAGACCTGGCCCTCGAACTCGGTGTGCGGCGTGGTGGTGCCGGGCTTGGTCACGACCTGGCCGCGCTCGACGTCCTCGCGCTTGATGCCACGCAGCAGCAGACCGACGTTGTCACCGGCCTGGCCCTGGTCGAGCAGCTTGCGGAACATCTCCACACCGGTGACGGTCGTCTTGGTGGTCGACGGCCGGATGCCGACGATCTCGACTTCCTCGTTGACGTTGATCACGCCGCGCTCCACACGACCGGTGACCACGGTGCCGCGGCCGGTGATGGTGAAGACGTCCTCGACCGGCATCAGGAACGGCTTCTCCGTATCGCGGACCGGGTCCGGGATGGATTCGTCGACGGCGTCCATCAGCTGCTCGACGGACTCGACCCACTTGGCGTCGCCCTCGAGCGCCTTGAGCGCCGAGACCCGCACGACCGGGGCCTCCTCGTCGAACTCCTGGGCGGCCAGCAGCTCGCGGACCTCCATCTCGACGAGCTCGAGCAGCTCCTCGTCGTCCACGGCGTCGGCCTTGTTCAGCGCGACCAGGATGTAGGGCACACCGACCTGGCGGGCCAGCAGCACGTGCTCGCGGGTCTGCGGCATCGGGCCGTCGGTCGCGGCGACCACCAGGATCGCGCCGTCCATCTGCGCCGCGCCGGTGATCATGTTCTTGATGTAGTCGGCGTGGCCGGGGGCGTCGACGTGCGCGTAGTGGCGCTTCTCGGTCTGGTACTCCACGTGGGAGATGTTGATCGTGATGCCGCGCTGACGCTCCTCGGGCGCGTTGTCGATCTGGTCGAATGCACGCGACTCGTTCAGATTGGGGTACTTGTCGTGCAACACCTTGGTGATCGCCGCGGTCAGCGTGGTCTTGCCGTGGTCAACGTGACCAATGGTCCCGATGTTGACGTGCGGCTTCGTCCGCTCGAACTTCGCCTTCGCCACTTCTGTGTCCTCCTGGACTTGTTGGTGCTCGTTAAAGCAATGTTGATGTTTTCAGTTGTGCCGCGCCCAAGGCATTGCAGTGACCCGGCAAGGTTACTCCCCGTGAGGGTTTACTGACCCGTCGCCTTCGCGATGATCTCCTTCGACACGTTCGCCGGCACTTCGGCGTACGAGTCGAAAACCATGGAGTAGTTCGCTCGGCCTTGGGTCTTGGACCGCAGGTCGCCGACGTAGCCGAACATCTCCGACAGCGGCACGTGCGCCTTGACGACGCGCGAACCGCCCCGCTCCTCCATGGCCTGGATCTGGCCACGGCGGGAGTTCAGGTCGCCGATCACGTCGCCCATGTAGTCCTCGGGCGTGGTGACCTCGACGGCCATGATCGGTTCCAGGATGACCGGCTGCGCTTGTGCGGCAGCCTTTTTCAGCGCCTGCGAACCGGCGATCTTGAACGCCATCTCCGACGAGTCGACCTCGTGGAAGGCGCCGTCGAGCAGGGTGACCTTGACGTTGACCAGCGGGTAGCCCGCCAGCACGCCGTACTGCATGGCGTCCTGGGCTCCGGCGTCCACCGACGGGATGTACTCGCGCGGGATGCGCCCACCGGTGACCTTGTTCTCGAATTCGTAGGTCGCACCGTCTTCGCCGTGGAACGGTTCGAGGCTGATCAACACCTTCGCGAACTGGCCCGACCCGCCGGTCTGCTTCTTGTGGGTGAACTCGACCTTGTCGACCGTCCGCTTGATGGTCTCCTTATAGGCGACCTGCGGCTTGCCCACGTTGGCCTCGACCTTGAACTCGCGCTTCATCCGGTCCACCAGGATGTCCAGGTGCAGCTCGCCCATGCCGCCGATCACGGTCTGGCCGGTCTCCGCATCCTGGTGCACCTTGAAGGTGGGGTCCTCCTCGGCGAGCTTCTGGATCGACAGGCTCAGCTTCTCCTGGTCGCTCTTGGTCTTGGGCTCGATGGCCACCTCGATGACCGGATCGGGGAAGCTCATCGACTCCAGCACGATCTGGTCGTTGGGGTCGCACAGGGTGTCACCGGTGGTGGTGTCCTTGAGCCCGATCACCGCGTAGATGTGCCCCGCGCTGGCCCGCTCGACCGGGTTCTCCTTGTTGGAGTGCATCTGGAACAGCTTGCCCAGCCGCTCCTTCTTGCCCTTGGTGGCGTTGATGACCTGACTGCCGGACTCGACGGTGCCCGAGTAGACACGGACGTAGGTCAGCTTGCCGAAGAACGGGTGGGTGGCGACCTTGAACGCCAGCGCGGAGAACGGCTCGTCGGTCGACGGCCGGCGGGTGATCTCCTCGCCTTCCTTGCCCGGCGCGTGCCCGACGGCCGGCGGCACGTCCAGCGGCGAGGGCAGGTAGTCGATGACCGCATCCAGCATCGGCTGGACACCCTTGTTCTTGAAGGCGCTGCCGCACAGCACCGGGTATGCCTCCGAGTTGATGGTCAGCTTGCGCAGCGCGGCCTTGATCTCGGGGACGGTCAGCTCTTCGCCGCCGAGGTACTTCTCCAGCAGCGCCTCGTCGGTCTCCGCGACGGCCTCGATCAGCTTGGTGCGGTACTCCTCGGCCTTTTCCTGCATGTCCGCGGGAATCTCGACGACGTCGTACTTCTCGCCGAGCTTGGCCTCGGCGCTCCACACCTTGGCCTTCATCTCGACCAGGTCGACGACGCCGGAGAAGTCGCCCTCTGAGCCGATCGGCAGCTGGATCGGGATGGCGTTGGCGCCCAGGCGCTCCTCCATGGTGCGCACCGAGAAGTAGAAGTCCGCGCCGATCTTGTCCATCTTGTTGACGAAGCAGATCCGCGGCACGTCGTACTTGTCGGCCTGCCGCCAGACCTGCTCGGACTGCGGCTCGACACCTTCCTTGCCGTCGAAGACGGCGACGGCACCGTCGAGCACGCGCAGGCTGCGCTCCACCTCGACGGTGAAGTCGACGTGGCCGGGGGTGTCGATGATGTTGATCTGGTTGTCGTTCCAGAAGCAGGTGGTGGCGGCGGAGGTGATGGTGATCCCCCGCTCCTGCTCCTGCTCCATCCAGTCCATCGTGGCCGCGCCGTCGTGGACCTCACCGATCTTGTAGCTGATGCCGGTGTAGTAGAGGATGCGCTCGGTCGTCGTCGTCTTGCCGGCGTCGATGTGCGCCATGATCCCGATGTTGCGGACCTTGGTCAGATCGGTCAGCACGTCCTTCTGTGCCACAGAAGTCTTCCCACTTTCGATTGCTTAGTTCGCTGTCTTGGTTGCGCCCGGCCACTTTCGCCAATCGGCGCCGGTTCCGGCTCCTACCAGCGGTAATGCGCGAAGGCGCGGTTGGCCTCGGCCATCTTGTGGGTGTCCTCGCGCCGTTTGACGGAGGCCCCGAGGCCGTTGCTGGCATCGAGGATCTCGTTGGCCAGCCGCTCGATCATGGTCTTCTCGCGCCGTTGCCGCGAGAAGCTGACGAGCCAGCGCAGCGCCAGTGTGGTGGACCGGTCCGGACGCACCTCCACGGGCACCTGGTAGGTCGCACCACCGACGCGGCGGCTGCGGACCTCCAAGGCGGGCTTGACGTTGTCGAGCGCGCGCTTGAGCGTGATGACGGGGTCGGTGCCAGTCTTGTCACGGGCTTGCTCGAGCGCACCGTAGACAATGCGCTCCGCCAGGGATTTCTTCCCCTGCAGCAGAACTTTGTTCACCAGCTGGGTGACCAGCTGCGACCCGTAGACCGGGTCGTTGACCAACGGACGCTTGGGCGCGGGTCCCTTGCGCGGCATCAGCTCTTCTCCTTCTTGGCCCCGTAGCGGCTGCGAGCCTGCTTGCGGTTCTTGACGCCCTGGGTGTCCAGCGAACCGCGGATGATCTTGTACCGCACGCCCGGCAGGTCCTTCACCCGGCCACCACGCACCAGCACCATCGAGTGCTCCTGCAGGTTGTGACCCTCGCCGGGGATGTAGGCCGTGACCTCGACCTGGCTCGTCAGCTTCACGCGCGCGACCTTCCGAAGCGCCGAGTTCGGCTTCTTCGGGGTGGTGGTGTACACGCGGGTGCACACGCCACGACGCTGCGGGCTGCCCTTGAGGGCCGCGGTCTTGACCTTAGCGATCTTGTCCCGGCGGCCCTTGCGGACCAGCTGCTGAATGGTTGGCATCTAGGAGGCTTTCTGTGTTGAGCGTTCGAGGTGTTTCGGTCTCGCGGGCGTTCTTCAAGTCGTCGTA
This sequence comes from Mycobacterium cajalii, assembly GCF_045809005.2. NCBI lineage: Bacteria > Bacillati > Actinomycetota > Actinomycetes > Mycobacteriales > Mycobacteriaceae > Mycobacterium > Mycobacterium cajalii. The sequence continues at coordinate 1,018,229 of NZ_CM141436.1, read as the reverse complement.
CTGCAGTTATGTCCGGCCGCACTACCCCGCGTCCGGGTGTGTCGCACGCTTCCGGCAGCGGATTTCTCCGGGTGCGCCGTGGACATGCGAATTTGCCCGGCATCCCTTTACTTACGTCAGGCGCCGTAAGCCGCCAGGCACGAGCTTCCACGATACCCGCCGCCGGTCTGGCAGGTCAAAGCGGCGGCCGTCACCCTCGGGCACCCTCCGGTGCGGCGTGCCCCGCGGTGCGCTTTTCCAGGCCCGCCGCCAGGCGCAGCACCATGTCGGAGAACAGCGCGTCGGTGTCGATCTCGTCCATGACGCCGGTCATCTCCAGCAGCACGAACCCGTGCAGGGCGGACCAGAACTCCAGCGCCGCGTAGAACGCCTCCTCGCCGTCGAGGCCGTAGGAGGTCAGCACGGCGATCACCGGTGCGGCCGCACTCCTGGTCGCGGAGGTGTACTCGGGGTCGTCACCGCCCAGCGGCATCCGGGTGAACGCCGAGTACCGCCCGGGGTGGTGGTGCGCGTAGCTGCGGTAGGCGCCGGCCATGACCAACACCGCGTCGTCGCGGGCCCGCCCCTCACCGACCCGGTTCAGCATCATGATGATGTCGTCGATGACCCGGATCCGCACCGCGCGGCGCAGGTCCTCGAGGCTGTCCACGTGGTTGTACAGCGAGGGGCCCTTGGTCCCCAGCTGTGTGGCAAGCGCGTTGATGGTCAGCGAGTCCCAGCCCTCCCGGTCCAGGAACGCCAGCGCGCCGTCGACGATGCCCTCCCGGCTCAGCTTCGCCGGGCGGGAGGCGGACTTGCCGGCCCGCTGGCGCCCGGCCGCCGACGGCGGTTCCGGCTGAGCTGCCATGCGGATGCCCTTCGATCGCGCTGACTGGGGTCGACTAATGACTCTAGTGGGGCGCGGTAAATGCAGATAACCCTGCCATCGGAGTGCCGACTGCACGTAGTCTCAGTCGTGCAGATTCACCCGTCGCAAAGGGGGCCCGCAGTGAATTGGACAGCCGTCGCCGGGTCGCTGGCGACCTGCGTCGTCACCCTCGCCGCCGTCCCCGCCGCGCCGGCCCCGGCCGCGCAGGCCAAGAACGGCGACACCCATGTCATCGGGGAGGGCGTCGAGCAGACGGTGGATTGCAACGATGCGACGCTGCTCGTCAACGGCAACCGCAACGTCGTCACCGCGTTGGGGACCTGCTATGCGGTGACCGTCATGGGCTCGGGCAACACCGTCGTCGCGGACACGGTCACCCACGACATCACCGTCTACGGCTCCGACGAGACGGTGTTCTTTCACAACGGCGCGCCGTTCCTGTGGGACCGCGGCCGTGAACTGGGCATGGTAAACCGTCTCCAGCAGGTGCCCGCCTGAGCCACAGCGACTGCCATCCACATGCCGTCAACGAGCGAGGAGAACCCAGCAGCGATGCGCGCCGACTTCACCGACCACTCCCTTCGCCTGGGTGCGCTCGCCCTCGCCCCGGCCGTCGCCGCCGTCGTGCTGGCGGGTTGCAGTTCCACGGCCAACCCGCCCGGAACCTCCACCTCGACGACGTCGAGCAGCCCGGCCTCGACGACGAGTGGCGGGGCCGCGCCGACGAGCACGAGCAGCGGCAGCACCACTGCCTCCGTCCAGATCGGCAACACGCTCAACTACGGGTCCATGGGGACGACGGCCACCCTGGACTGCGGTGACGGGAAATCGCTGAACGTGGGCGGCTCCAACAACACGCTCACCGTCACCGGCACCTGCGAGACCGTGACCATCGGCGGGGCGAGCAACACGATCACCTTCGACAAGGTCAACACCCGCATCAGCGTGGTGGGCCTCAACAACACCGTCACCTACAAGGCCGGCAGCCCGAAGGTGGACGACATCGGCCCGGGCAACACCGTCAAGCAGGGTAGCTGACTCGCTAGCCGTCCGGGGCGCCGTGCCGGCCGGCGCCCGCGGCGAACCGCCCGGCCCCTTCGTTGGCCTCTGCGGCGACGCGCGAGATGCTGGCGAACTCGAAGTCCAGCGCCTCGGATTCCGTTGCCCCCCATTGGTGGAGCGCCGAGAGTCGGTCCGAGCGCAGGCACTGCTGCGGCAGCGCGGCGAGCTGGGCCGCCAACTCCTCGGCGGCCCGCCTGGCCTGGCCCTTGGACACGACCCGGTTGGCCAGCCCGATCGCCAGTGCCTCGTCGGCGGCCACGGCGCGGCCGGTCAGGATCATGTCCATCGCACGGCTGTGCCCGATCAGCCGGGGCAGTCGCACGGTGCCCCCGTCGATCAGCGGAACGCCCCAGCGCCGGCAGAACACCCCGAACACGGCGTCCTCCTCGGCCACTCGCAGGTCGCACCAGACGGCCAGCTCCAGGCCCCCCGCGACGGCGTAGCCGCTGACCGCGGCGATCACCGGCTTGGACAGCACCATGCGCGTCGGCCCCATCGGGCCGGGACCGCTGCGGTGCACGGCGTTGGCCTCGGGGGTGCCGAAGGCTTTCAAATCGGCTCCGGCGCAGAAGGTTCCGCCGTCACCCCACAGCACTGCCACCGACGCCGAGTCGTCGTGGTCGAATTCGTCGAACGCCGCGTACAGCGCGGCGGCGGTCGGGCCGTTGACCGCGTTGCGCGCCGCGGGTCGGTCGATGATCACCGTCGTCACAGCGCCGTTGCGCTCCACCCGCACGGGATCGCTCATCTCACCTCCACCAGTCGGGTTGTATCGCGCCGTTTGGAGAGCTCGGTCGCGAAGTCGTGGTAGGCGGCCCGCAACCGGGCGCCGGGCCATTCGCCCGGCAACAGTTCGCCGGGCAGCACCGGGTCGGTCAACAGGTGGCGCACCATCGCCGCGGCCACCATGAACCGGCCCGGAACGTCTGCCGCGGTTGCCATCTCGTCGAGCAGCCGATGACCGGTCGCCGACCACGCAGGCAGGTCCCACAGCGCGCGGGCCAACTCGGCGGGCGCATCGTCGCGCGCCCTGAGCACCCGGACCCGGCCCAGCGTGTCGGGCCCGAGGTCCGGGTCCAGGTTGTCCGGCCGCATCCACACCCCCTCGCGAAGCTCGCCGAAGCGTTTGTGGTGCATGGTTGTTCGCAGGGCGGCCCGGCAGCGGGCATCGGTGCCCACGGTGGTGACGATCAGCGTCAGCCAGTCCCCGCGCCAGGCCCGGGTTCGCGGGCGCATGGCGTCGTCCTGCCGGCGCTGGCGGGCCAGCAGACGCTCCGAGAGCCGGTAGCCCTCGGCGGAGCGGATCAGGTCCCCGGCGCCGACCATGCGGGTCAGCGCCACCCGCAGCGCGGTCTCCTTGATGCCGAAATCGGCCGTCAGCCCGATCAGTTCACCGGCGGTGGCGCAGGCGGGATGGGCGCCCAGCAGCACGGACAGCACCACCGAGCGGGCCGTCATGTTCGGCATCGGCTACACCCCGGAGGCTTTGCGGCCATGGTCGCCGAACGGCTCGTCGCGATGCCGGACCGCGTCGCGGAAGCCGTGCTCGACCGCGTCGGCGACGAACGCGTGCCCCTCCGGGGTGTGCCGGGCCACCCCGTCGAACACGGTGCTGACCATCCTGCTGGTGGCCACACCTTGTTGCAGCAGTGCGGAATTCAGTGCGAGCTTGGCCATGATGAGCTGGTTGACCGGGACCGCGGCGATCCGCTGTACGAGTCGTTCGGTGCGCTCGTCGAGGTCCTCGGGCTCCGGCGCCTCGACCGCCAGACCCCACTCGGCGGCCTGCGCGCCGGTGATGCAGTCGCCGGTGAACAGCAGCCGCTTGGCGCGCTGGTCACCGAGCCGGTGCGCCCACAGGCCCGCCGCCGGGATGCCCCACACCCGCGTCGGCGGGTAGCCGATCTTGGCGTCGGCGGCCGCGATCACCTGGTCGGCGTGCAGCGCGATGTCGGTGCCGCCGGCCACGCAGTAGCCGTGGATCTTGACCACCGTCGGCTTGTCGGCGTGCATCAGGGACGAGAAGCCGCGCACGAAGCGGCTCATCATCTGGTAGTCGATCATCGGGTCCCACGGTTGGTTGGGCAGGCTGTTGATGGCTTGCGCTTTGCCGTCGAGCACAGTGCCCGCATATGCGCTGCTGCCGCCGGCCGAGCCGGTCCGGTCGGCGTAGGCGGACAGGTCGAAGCCGGCACAGAAACCCTCCCCGCGACCGGACACCAGGATCACATGCACGCCGGGATCGAGATCGGCACGCTCGACCAGCGCGGACAGCTCCAGCGGGGTGTCCGCGACGATCGCGTTGCCCTTGTCGGGCCTGTTGAAGGTGATCCGCGCGACCCGGTCGGTGACCTCGTAGGTCATTGTCTTCAGGTCCTCGAAGTCGACCGGCCTGATTGCGTGAGTCATGCTGCGACTCAACCCTTGACCAGCGCGCGCTCCAGGATGGGTGAGACGTCGAGCCCGGCGGGCATGGTGCCGAAAGCGCCGCCCCAGTGACCGTCGAGCCGCGTGGTCAGGAAGGCCTCGGCGACCGCGGGATGCCCGTGGCGCACCAGCAATGCGCCCTGCAGAGCCAGGCAGATGTCCTCGGCGACCTGGCGGGCGCGGTAACCGATGGTGTCGAGGTCGCCCAACTCACTGCGCAGACGCTCGACGTGGGTGCGCAGCCGCGCGTCCTGGGTGGCACTGTTCTCGAGTTCGCTGAAGAGCACCTCGACGGATTCGGGGCGAGTCGCCATGGCACGCAGCGTGTCCAGCGCGCTGACGTTGCCCGAACCCTCCCAGATCCCCATCAGCGGCGCCTCGCGGAACAGCCGCGGCATCCCGGACTCCTCGACGTATCCGTTGCCGCCCAGGCATTCCAGCGCCTCGGAGGCGTGCGGGGTGGAACGTTTGCACACCCAGTACTTGCTGGCCGCCAGGCCGATCCGGCGGAAGAGCGCCTCGGTCTCGTCGCCGCGCACCGCTTTGTCGGTGGCGCCGGCCATCCGCATCGCGACCATGGTTGCGGCCTCGGCCTCGACCGCCAGGTCGGCGAGGACGTTGCGCATCAGCGGCTGGTCGATCAGGTACTCGCCGAAGGCTTTCCGGTGCTGGGCGTGGTGCACCGCGCGGGTCACGCCGGTGCGCATGCTGGTCGCGCTGCCCAGGGTGCAGTCCAGCCGGGTGAGGTTGACCATCTCGATGATGGTCGGGACGCCGCGGCCCTCTTCCCCCACCAGCCACGCCACCGCGCCGTCGTATTCGACCTCGCTGGAGGCGTTGGCGCGGTTGCCCAGCTTGTCCTTGAGTCGTTGCAGGAACATCCGGTTGAGGGTTCCGTCGGGAAGAATGCGGGGCAGCAGGAAACACGACAACCCGCCCGGTGCTTGCGCCAGCACCAGGAAGATGTCGCACATCGGCGCCGAGGTGAACCACTTGTGACCGGTGAGGCTGTAGGTGCCGTCACCGTTGGGGGTGGCCTGGGTGGTTCCGGCACGGACGTCGGAGCCGCCCTGCTTCTCCGTCATCGACATACCCGCGGTGATACCCGGCTTGAAGGTGGCCAGTTTCAGTTCCGGGTCGTAGTCGCGACTGGTGAGCAACGGCTCGTAGACCGCTGCCAGTTCCGGGTTGTGGCGCAGCGCCGGAACGACGGCATAGGTCATCGAGATCGGGCAGACGTGGCCGGGCTCGCAGTTCCACGCCGACATCTTGGCCGCACGAACGACGTGAGCGCCCGGACGTTCGTCGGCCCAGGGCGCGGCATGCAGACCGTGGGCGATCGCGGCGCGCATCAACTCGTGGTACGCCGGGTCGTACTCCACCTCGTCGACGCGGAACCCGTACCGGTCGTGGGTGTGCAGGATCGGCCGGTTGCGTTCGGCCAGCTCGCCCCAGCGCTGCCCCTGTTCGGATCCGGACAGTACGCCGACCTCGTTGACCTCGTCCAACCCCCATTGCCCACCCTCGCGGACAAGCGCTTCCACGAGGACCGGGAGAGCGGCGGGGTTGTAGTTCTCCAGGGGCGGAACCTGGTTGGTGACGGCATGGGTGTCTGACATGCCCCCCATGTTACATTTTCTCGACAACCGCACAAGAGGTGTAACAGCGGTTCAGCCGGCGGTCTGCTCCCGCAGGAACGCGATGTCGTCCTTGCGGCCCGCCTCGGCGGTTTCGCAGATGACCGGCGCGTCGGCGGCCTTGACCGCCGCGACCAGCAAGTCGGTGTCGATCTGTCCGCTGCCCAGGTTGGCGTGGCGGTCCCGGCCCGAGCCCGCGGCGTCCCTGGAATCGTTGCAGTGCACCAGATCGATGCGACCGGTGATGGCCTTGATGCGGTCCACGGAATCCACGAGCGCCTCGCCGGCCGCCCACGCGTGGCAGGTGTCCAGGCAGAAGCCAATCCCCTTGTCGCCGATGACATCCCAGAGCCGGGCGATGGTGTCGAAGTGGCGGGCCATCGCGTGGTCGCCGCCGGCGGTGTTCTCCAGGTACACCGGCACGGTGGTCTGCAACTGATCCAGGGCCTTGGCCCAGCGCTGAAAGCCCTCCTCGAGGTCGGCGTCGTCGGCCACGTGGCCGCCGTGCACGATCACCGCGGCGGCGCCGATGTCGGCGGCCGCGTCGCAGGTGTCCTGCAACATCTTGCGCGACGGGATGCGCACCCGGTTGTTGGCCGAGGCGACATTGATCAGATACGGCGCATGGACGTAGATGGGCAGCTTGGCGGCCTTGAGCGCCGCGGCGTCCTCGCGCGGCTTGGGTGCCTTCCAGCTCTGCGGGTTGCCCAGGAAGATCTGGACGACGTCGGAGCCCTCGGCCTGCGCGGCGGCCAGCGGGTCCCGGGGGCTGACGTGCGAACCGATGAGCATGGCGGCCAGTGTAGTGACGGGTGTCTACACCGGCGACGGCGCGCTCGGGACCATGCGGCGACTTTCGAAACCGATATCACCGGCGCTATCGGTTTCGCGGATCATGAGGCGGCTTCCCGGACTTTCGCCCCATACCGGCGAGAAAGCAAGCCACCCCGCTCGAGGTGCGCGCGAAAATGCCCCGGGCGTAACCCGGGGCATTTTCGCGGCAACTACCGGTAGTCGCTGTAGCCGTAGTCGTCCAGCGGAACCGTGGCACCGGTGGCCTGACCGAAGTCCGGGCTGTAGTACTGATCCTCGTAGGACGGGATCGTGTACGCCGCGGCCCGGGCCTCCTCGGTGGGCTGCACCGCGATGTTGCGGTAGCGGTTGATGCCGGTACCGGCCGGGATCAGCTTCCCGATGATCACGTTCTCCTTCAGACCGTTGAGCTTGTCGCTGCGGCAGTTGATCGCCGCATCGGTCAGCACCCGCGTGGTCTCCTGGAACGACGCCGCCGAGAGCCACGAGTCGGTGGCCAGCGACGCCTTCGTGATACCCATCAGCACCGGACGGCCGGCGGCGGGCTCGCCGCCCTCGGCCACCACCCGTCGGTTCTCCGCCTCGAACTCGGCACGGTCGATCAGCGAACCGGGCAGGAACTCCGTCGCACCCGAGTCGATGATGGTGACCCGGCGCAGCATCTGGCGGACGATCACCTCGATGTGCTTGTCGTGGATCGACACACCCTGGGCGCGGTAGACCTCCTGGACCTCGCGGACCAGGTGGATCTGCACCTCGCGGGGGCCCTGCACGCGCAACACCTCGTGCGGGTCGGCCGAGCCCTCCATCAGCTGCTGGCCCACCTCGACGTGGTCACCGTCGGAGAGCACCCGCTCGGAACCGTCCTCGTGCTTGAACACACGCAGCCGCTGGCGCTTGGAGAGCTTGTCGTACACGACCTCCTCGCCCCCGTCGTCGGGAACGATGGTGATCTTGTAGAAGCGCTCGCCGTCCTCGAGCTGGACCCGCCCGGTGACGTCGGCGATGGGCGCCTTGCCGCGCGGGACGCGGGCCTCGAACAGCTCCTGCACACGGGGCAGACCGCCGGTGATGTCCTCACCCACACCACCCTGGTGGAAGGTGCGCATGGTCAGCTGCGTGCCGGGCTCGCCGATGGACTGCGCCGCGACGATGCCGACGGCCTCGCCGATGTCGACCAGCTTGCCGGTGGCCATCGACCGGCCGTAGCACGTCGCGCACACCCCGGTGCCGGTGGTGCAGGTCAGCACCGAGCGCACCTTGATCTGCGTAATGCCCGCGGCAAGCAGGGCGTCGATCGACAGGTCACCCAGGTCTTCGCCACGCGCGACAACGACGTTGCCCTTCTCGTCGACCGCGTCGGCGCCCAAAGTCCGGGCGTACGCAGAGGTTTCGATGTACGGGTCGCGGATCAGTGTGCCGTCGGGCTGACGCTCGGCCAGCTCGACGAGGATACCGCGCTCGGTCTCGCAATCGTGCTCGCGGACGATGACGTCCTGGCTCACGTCCACCAGACGACGGGTCAGGTAGCCCGAGTCAGCGGTACGCAACGCGGTGTCCGCCAAGCCCTTCCGGGCGCCGTGCGTGTTGATGAAGTACTCCAGCACGGTCAGACCCTCGCGGAACGAGGACTTGACCGGGCGCGGGATGAACTCACCCTTGGGGTTGGTCACCAGGCCCTTCATGCCGGCCAGCGTGCGGGTCTGGGTGAAGTTACCCGTGGCGCCCGAGTCGACGATCGTGATGATCGGGTTGTCGCTGGGGTAGTGCTCGCGCAGCGCCTGGCCGACCTCGTCGGTGGCTTCCTTCCAGATCTCCACCAGCGCCTCGTTGCGCTCGTCGTGGTTCAAAGCGCCACGCTGGAACTGCTTTTCGACCTTGTCGGCACGCTCCTCGTAGTGATCGAGGATCTCCTTCTTGCGCGGCGGCACCAGCACGTCGGCCATCGACACGGTCACCCCGCTGCGGGTCGCCCAGTAGAAGCCGGCGTCCTTGAGCTTGTCGACGGTCTGCGCGACCACGATCATCGGGTAGCGCTCGGCCAGGTCGTTGATGATCGCGGCCTGCACCTTCTTGTGCATCTGCTTGTTCACGAACGGATAGCCGTGCGGCAGCAGCTCGTTGAACAGCACGCGGCCCAGCGTGGTCTCCGCCGTCCAGGCATCGCCCGGCCGCCATCCGTTGACCCCGAAGACCTCGGCCTCGATCTCGGCCGGCGGGCGCAGCTGGGTCAGCCGCACCTTGATCTTGGCCCGCACCGACAGCACGCCGCGGTCGAACGCCATGATCGCCTCGGCCGGCGAGGCGTACACGCCCGACTCCGCGCTGTCTTTGGCGGCCGCGACGAATTCGCCCTTGTCGCCGGGGACCTCGGTGGTCAGGTAGTACAACCCGGTCACCATGTCCAGTCGCGGCATGGCCAGCGGGCGGCCGGACGCCGGCGACAGGATGTTGTTGGACGACAGCATCAGGATGCGGGCCTCGGCCTGGGCCTCCGCGGAAAGCGGCAGGTGCACGGCCATCTGGTCGCCGTCGAAGTCGGCGTTGAACGCCTCACACACCAGCGGGTGCAGCTGAATCGCCTTGCCCTCCACCAGCATCGGCTCGAAGGCCTGAATGCCCAGGCGGTGCAGGGTGGGCGCGCGGTTCAGCAGCACCGGATGCTCGGCGATGACCTCTTCGAGCACGTCCCACACCTGCGAGCGCTGACGCTCCACCATGCGCTTGGCGCTCTTGATGTTCTGCGCGTGGTTGAGGTCGACGAGCCGCTTCATCACGAACGGCTTGAACAACTCGAGGGCCATCAGCTTGGGCAGGCCGCACTGGTGCAGCTTGAGCTGCGGACCGACCACGATGACCGAACGGCCCGAGTAGTCCACACGCTTACCGAGCAGGTTCTGCCGGAACCGGCCCTGCTTGCCCTTGAGCAGATCGCTCAGCGACTTCAGCGGGCGGTTGCCCGGCCCGGTGACCGGCCGGCCGCGGCGGCCGTTGTCGAACAGCGCGTCGACGGACTCCTGCAGCATCCGCTTCTCGTTGTTGACGATGATCTCGGGGGCACCGAGGTCGATCAGCCTCTTGAGCCGGTTGTTGCGGTTGATCACCCGCCGGTACAGGTCGTTGAGGTCCGACGTCGCGAACCGGCCACCGTCGAGTTGAACCATGGGCCGCAGCTCCGGCGGGATCACCGGGACCGCGTCGAGCACCATGCCCATCGGGGAGTTGCCCGACTGCTGGAACGCCGCGACCACCTTGAGCCGCTTGAGCGCACGAAGCTTCTTCTGCCCCTTGCCGTTCCGGATGACGTCACGCAGGATGTCGGCCTCGGCGTCGATGTCGAAGTTCTCGATGAGCTTCTGGATCGACTCCGCGCCCATGGCGCCGGTGAAGTACTCGCCGTAGCGGTCGACGATCTCCCGGTACAGGTTCTCGTCGAGGATGAGCTGCTTGGGGGCCAGCTTGGTGAAGGTGTTCCAGATGTCGTCCAGCCGGTCCAGCTCACGCTGCGCGCGGTCACGCAGCTGGCGCATCTCGCGCTCGCCGCCGTCGCGCACCTTGCGCCGCGCGTCGGCCTTGGCGCCCTCGGCCTCCAGCTCGGCCAGGTCGGCCTCGAGCTTCTGCGCGCGCGCCTCCAGGTCGGCGTCGCGCTGGTCCTCGACGGCCTTGCGCTCCACCATCATCTCGGCCTCGAGCGTCGAGAGCTCGTTGTGCCGCATCTCGGTGTCGACCGAGGTGATCACGTACGCCGCGAAGTAGATGATCTTCTCGAGATCCTTCGGCGCCAGGTCCAGCAGGTAGCCCAACCGCGAGGGCACGCCCTTGAAGTACCAGATGTGCGTGACGGGTGCGGCCAGCTCGATGTGGCCCATCCGCTCCCGGCGCACCTTGGCGCGGGTCACCTCGACGCCGCAGCGCTCACAGATGATGCCCTTGAACCGGACGCGCTTGTACTTGCCGCAGTAGCACTCCCAGTCGCGAGTCGGTCCGAAGATCTTCTCGCAGAACAGGCCGTCCTTCTCGGGCTTGAGCGTGCGGTAGTTGATCGTCTCGGGCTTCTTGACCTCGCCGTACGACCATTGCCTGATGTCCTCCGCGGTGGCCAGGCCGATACGGAGTTCATCGAAGAAGTTGACGTCTAGCACGTAACTCCCTTTCCCCTTTCGGGTTTGGTAACTATTAAGCCAAGTCCTCGACGGACGCGGATTCGTTGCGCGACAAGTTGATTCCCAGGTTTGCCGCGGCCCGCTCGAGGTCTTCGTCCTCGCCCTCGCGCAGCTCGATCGCCGCGCCGTCACTGGACAGCACTTCGACGTTGAGGCACAGCGACTGCAGCTCCTTGAGCAGCACCTTGAACGACTCGGGGATGCCGGGTTCGGGAATGTTCTCGCCCTTGACGATCGCCTCGTAGACCTTGACCCGGCCGACGGTGTCGTCGGACTTGATGGTCAACAGCTCCTGCAGCGTGTACGCCGCGCCGTAGGCCTGCATCGCCCAGCACTCCATCTCGCCGAAGCGCTGGCCACCGAACTGGGCCTTACCGCCCAGCGGCTGCTGGGTGATCATCGAGTACGGCCCGGTGGAGCGGGCGTGGATCTTGTCGTCCACCAGGTGGTGCAGCTTCATGATGTACATGTAGCCCACCGTCACCGGGTACGGGAACGGCTCGCCGCTGCGCCCGTCGAACAGCCTCGCCTTGCCGTCGCCGTTGACCAGCACCTCGCCGTCGCGGTTGGGCAGCGTGGAGGAGAGCAGACCCTGCAGCTCCTCCTCCTTGGCGCCGTCGAACACCGGGGTCGCGACGATCTGGTCGGGCTCGGCGTGCAGCAGCTCCTCGGGCAGGTTGGCCGCCCACTCCGGTGAACCCTCGATATTCCAGCCGGACTTGGCCACCCACCCGAGGTGGGTCTCCAGGATCTGGCCGATGTTCATCCGTCGCGGCACCCCGTGGGTGTTGAGGATGATGTCCACCGGGGTCCCGTCGGGCAGGAAGGGCATGTCCTCGGCCGGCAGGATCTTGCCGATGACGCCCTTGTTTCCGTGCCGTCCGGCCAGCTTGTCGCCGTCGGAGATCTTGCGCTTCTGCGCCACGTAGACGCGCACCAGCTCGTTGACACCCGCGGCCAGCTCGTCGTCGTCCTCCCGGGAGAACACCCGGATGCCGATCACCTTGCCGGACTCGCCGTGCGGCACCTTCAGCGAGGTGTCGCGGACCTCCCGGGCCTTCTCGCCGAAGATCGCGCGCAGCAGCCGCTCCTCGGGAGTCAGCTCGGTCTCCCCCTTCGGGGTGACCTTGCCGACCAGGATGTCGCCGTCGCGGACCTCCGCGCCGATGCGCACGATGCCGCGCTCGTCCAGGTCGGCGAGCACCTCGTCGGAGACGTTCGGGATGTCCCGGGTGATCTCCTCGGCGCCCAGCTTGGTGTCGCGGGCGTCGATCTCGTGCTCCTCGATGTGAATCGAGGTCAGCACGTCCTCCTCGACGAGGCGGTTGGACAGGATGATCGCGTCCTCGTAGTTGTGGCCCTCCCACGGCATGACGGCCACCAGCAGGTTCTTGCCGAGCGCCATCTCGCCGTTCTGGGTGCACGGGCCGTCGGCGATGACCTGGCCGGCCTCGACCCGGTCGCCGGCGTCCACGATCGGCGACTGGTTGGCGCACGTGCCGTGGTTGGAGCGCGCGAACTTGCGCATCCGGTAGGTGTGCCGGGTGCCGTCGTCGGCCATCACGGTGACGTAGTCGGCGGACACCTCCTCGATCACCCCGGCTTTGTCGGCGACGACGACGTCACCGGCGTCGATCGCGGCGCGCAACTCCATGCCGGTGCCCACCAGCGGCGCCTCGCTGCGCACCAGCGGAACCGCCTGGCGCTGCATGTTGGCGCCCATCAGGGCACGGTTGGCGTCGTCGTGCTCGAGGAACGGGATCATCGCGGTGGCCACCGACACCATCTGGCGCGGCGAGACGTCCATGTAGTCCACCTCGGACGAGGCCACGTACTCCACCTCGCCCGCCTTGCGGCGCACCAGCACGCGCGACTCGACGAACCGGCCGTCCTCGGCGATCGGCGAGTTGGCCTGGGCGACGACGTGGCGGTCCTCCTCGTCGGCGGTCAGGTAGTGGATCTCGTCGGTGACGACCCCGTCCACGACCTTGCGGTAGGGCGTCTCGATGAACCCGAACGGGTTGACCCGGGCGTAGACCGACAGCGAGCCGATCAGGCCGATGTTCGGACCCTCCGGGGTCTCGATCGGGCACATGCGGCCGTAGTGCGACGGGTGCACGTCGCGGACCTCCAGGCCCGCGCGCTCGCGGGACAGACCGCCCGGCCCCAGCGCCGACAGGCGGCGCTTGTGGGTCAGACCCGACAGCGGGTTGTTCTGGTCCATGAACTGCGACAGCTGGCTGGTGCCGAAGAACTCCTTGATCGCGGCCACCACCGGCCGGATGTTGATCAGGGTCTGCGGCGTGATCGCCTCGACGTCCTGGGTGGTCATCCGCTCGCGGACCACCCGCTCCATCCGGGACATGCCGACCCGGATCTGGTTCTGGATCAGCTCACCCACCGTGCGCAGCCGGCGGTTGCCGAAGTGGTCGATGTCGTCGGTCTCCACCGGCACCTCGACCCCGCCCGGCACGGTCATAACAGCGGGCTGGCCATCCGTACGGGCGTGGTGCAGGCGAACCAGGTACTCGATGGTGGCGACGACGTCCTCTTGAGTCAGCGTGGTCGACGACGTCTGGGCCGGCTCGGCGCTCAAGCCCAGCTTCTTGTTGACCTTGTAGCGGCCGACGCGGGCCAGGTCGTAGCGCTTCTCCTTGAAGAACAGGTTCTCCAGCAGCGTCTGCGCGGACTCCTTGGTCGGGGGTTCGCCCGGGCGTAGCTTGCGGTAGATGTCCAGCAGCGCCTCGTCGGTGCCCGCGGTGCTGTCCTTCTCCAGTGTCGACATCATGATCTCGGAGAAGCCGAAGCGCTCGGTGATCTGCTCGTTGGTCCAGCCCAGCGCCTTGAGCAGCACGGTGACGGGCTGGCGGCGCTTGCGGTCGATGCGCACCCCGACGGTGTCGCGCTTGTCGACGTCGAACTCCAGCCACGCACCCCGGCTCGGGATCACCTTGACGCTGTGCAGCAGCTTCTCGGTGGACTTGTCGATGCTCTCGTCGAAGTAGACGCCGGGTGAGCGCACCAGCTGGCTGACGACCACACGCTCGGTCCCGTTGATGATGAAGGTGCCCTTCTCGGTCATCATCGGGAAGTCGCCCATGAACACCGTCTGGCTCTTGATCTCGCCGGTGTTGTTGTTGATGAACTCGGCCGTGACGAACAGCGGGGCCGCGTACGTCATGTCCTTGTCTTTGCACTCGTCGACCGGCGCCTTGACCTCGTCGAAGCGCGGGTCGGAGAACGACAGCGACATCGAGCCGGAAAAGTCCTCGATCGGCGACAGCTCGTAGAGCACCTCTTCGAGGCCGCCCACCGGCTTGGCCTCACCCCTGGCGAGCGCCGACTCCCGCCAGCGCGGCGATCCGATCAGCCACTCGAACGAGTCGGTCTGAACGTCGAGCAGCCCCGGAACCTCGAGGGGTTCGCGCAGCTTGGCGAAGGAGATCCGGTCTGGAGCCCCGGGCACGGAGCCGTTCGAGGAACTTCCATGAGAGGAACTTTGTGGGCGATCCGTCTTGCTCTGGCGGAAATCTGCCAAGATGCATCCTTCCAGCACCTCGTGCGACTCACTGGTGGAACCGGCGGCCACCGGGCCTGTTCGCCGCGAAACTGTTTCGTTAGGGCTGGCGAACGATCTGTCCGGATCTCACGCACGCAACTAGACAGCTGAGCCGCAAAGGGCGACTCAACCTAGGACCACAGTGTCAGTGGCGGGTGAGGTGGGCAGGAGGTAGCCAGCGCAACGTCCAACAATAGCTCAGGACGGCGCATTCCTCAACTACCCATCACTACCAGCCCTTGGGGGCATCGGCGCTGGCTGGCATCTCGACTTTCCCGTGGACACATGCTGACCAACAGATTGACCCGTTTGGGCCGCGCCGTCAAGGGGGCGGGGCGGCAAGTTGCGGCGAAATGTCGCCGAAACCCGGCCGTGCCCAGCCCTCAGTCGCCGAACTCGTGGGATTGGTACTTGCGGGTGCCCTCGAGGTCGTCGAGGATCGCGGCCTGAGCCTTTTTGGGCAGCGTGTGCAGCATCTCGCGCACCCGTGCCTGGCGACGCCCCACCGCCTTGCGTTCCGGCATGCCCGGGGACGCCACGATCTGCGGCGGCACGCCCTCGATCTCCTCCACACCGCCGGCGTGCTGGCCGGCCTCGAGCGCGGCCTGCTCCTCGGCCATGGTGGCCTCGTCCTTCTCCTCGGACATGCCGATCGGCCCGATGCGGCGGCCGTTGAGGAACTGCCGCACGACCGGCTCGTCGCTGGTCAGCAGGACTTCCCTGGGCCCGAACATGACCAGCTTGCGGCGGAACAGCATGCCCATGTTGTCCGGGACGGTGCGCGCGATGTTGATGTTGTGCGTCACGATCAGCACGGTGGCGTCGATCTGGGCGTTGATGTCCAGGATCAGCTGGCTCAGGTATGCGGTGCGGACCGGATCCAGACCGGAGTCCGGCTCGTCGCAGAGGATGATCTGCGGGTCGAGCACCAGCGCCCGGGCCAGGCTGGCGCGCTTGCGCATACCACCGGAGATCTCGCCGGGGAACTTCTTCTCGTCGCCGCCCAGGCCCACCAGCGAAAGCTTCTCCATGACGATGTCACGGATTTCGCCTTCCTTCTTCTTGGTGTGCTCGCGCAGGGGGAACGCCGCGTTGTCGAACAGGTTCATCGACCCGAACAGCGCGCCGTCCTGGAACATCACGCCGAACAGCGTGCGGATCTCGTACAGCTCGCGCGCCGAGCACTGCATGATGTCGGTGCCGTCGATGGTGATCGAGCCGCGCTCCGGGCGCAGCAACCCGATGAGGGACTTCAGGAACACGGACTTGCCGGTACCCGACGGTCCGAGCAGGACGCTGACCTCCCCGGGGGGGATATCCAGCGTCACGTCTTCCCAGATCCTCGAGGACCCGAAGGACTTCGTGAGTCCGTTGACCTCGATAGCGACGCCCATGGGGGATCCTTCCGTCCTCGCGTGTGCCCACCACCTGCCCGTTTGTGTGGCTTGAGTCACTGTAGCGCACGCCTGAGGCGTGGCATCGCGGTTGCGCGGCCCCGCGGGACAAAAGTGGCCCACCCGAGACCGCCCCGGGTCAGCGGGCCGGTGCCCAGTTGCCGTGGAACCCCATCGGTACGCGCTGCGGCAGGTGCACGGTGGCGACCGGCTCGGTCGTCTGGGCGTCGAGCAACAGCAGTTGCCCCTCGTCGCGGCCGCGGTGGTAACCGTAGCCCATCAGGATGCCGTCGTCCTCGGCGTCCGCCGCGGGGTCGGGCACGAAACACACCTCCCCGATCAGCAGGTCGGGGTCGAGCGCGGCCGTCGTCGTGGAGCCCGTCGCGTAGTCGTGCTTGTACAGCGCCGACGAGCGGTCCGCGAAGTACGCGCCGATGGTGTAGCCGAACCGGTGCCGCACCCCGAGCCGGGTCTCGTTGATGCGGGGAAACTCCTGGGGCCGACCGTCTCGGGTTTCGGTGCCCACCGCGCCGGACGCCAGGTTGACGGTCCACCGCTCGAGCGTGGGCGCCGTCTCGCCCGGGCCGTGCCGGTCGCGGTCGAACATCCGCGCATAGCGCACCACGTCGAGCACCAGCACCTCGGCGCCGTCGCGCATCTCGGAATAGGCGTTGAGCGGGTGGTAGACGTAGCAGGGTTCGACGTCGAACCAGCGCACGTCGCGGTTGCCGCCCTCGCGGGGCATGACGCCGATGCGGGCGGGATAGCGGGGGTTCCAGGCGTAGGGCATCCGGTCGGAGTGCCGCGGGCTGCGGTTCATCACCGCGTTGACCGGGCCCGGCACCCGGACGCGCCCGATCAGCGACTGCAGCACCAGCCGGGCGGGCAGCGACAGCCAGCGCGGCACGGAGGCGGGCAACACCTGCGCCGGGTCGAAGGTCACCGGCAGGTCGTAGATCACCACGTATTTGTCGGTCAACGAGAAGTCGTGCATCATCGGCGACCCGGAGACCTCGATGTCCACGGTCCGGCGGGCGCGGCCGGCCGTGTCGATCACCGAGTACTGCACGGTGCGTCCGCGGCCGAACGAATAGGACACCGCGTGCAGTTCGCCGGTCATCGGGTCGCGGTGCGGATGCGCGGTGTAGCCGCCGGCCAGCGTGCCGTCGAAGTCGCACGTGCCCACCGTGTCGAGCTCGTCGGTGAGTGCGTAGTTGGCGATCCCGCCCTCCACCAGGGCCAAGGTCTTTCCGGCGTGGGTCAGCACGTTGGTGTTGGCGCCCAGGGCCAGCATGCCCGCCCGCGGGTCGAGCCGGCCGGGCGCCGGCTCGCCGAGGGCGGCGCACACCGACAGGCTGCGCACCCAGCGGTTGCGGTACCAGCAGGCCTTCCCGTCGCGCAGCGCCACCCCGTGCACCATGCCGGCGCCGCTGAACCAGTGATAGGTGGCCGGGTCGACCTCGGCGACCGGGTTGGGGCCGTTGCGCAGGTAGCGCCCGTCGAGGTACTCCGGGATGTGTCCGGTGACCTCCAGGTCGGTCGCGGTCAGCTCCGCACGCACGGGCGCGAGGAAGCCCTCGAGGTAGGGATTGTGGTTTTCGGCGGTCCGGGCGGAAGCGGGCGGGGCGGAAGTCATGGCCGAGCTCCTATAACATTGTTATTTCAGCGTTATCGGAACCGTACGCCTCGGGTGAGAAGATGACAAGGATGGCTTCGGAGACGACTTCGGCACGGCAGCGCAGCGTCGGCGGTGTCCGCGAGGAGATGCTGGTCGCCGCCGTCGGCCTGCTCGACGAGGACGGGCCCGACGCGCTGCAGACCCGCAAGGTCGCCGGCGCCGCGGGCACCTCGACGATGGCGGTGTACACCCATTTCGGCGGGATGCGCGGGCTCATCGCCGCGGTCGCCGAGGAGGGGCTGCGCCAGTTCGACGCGGCGCTGGCGGCGCCGCAGACCGACGACCCGGTGGCCGACCTGCTGGCCACCGGCCTGGCCTACCGGCGCTATGCGATCGAACGGCCCCACATGTACCGGCTGATGTTCGGCAGCACCAGCGCACACGGCATCAACGCCCCGGCGCGCAACGTCCTGAACCTGACGGTCGCCGAGATCGAACAGCACCACCCCAGCTTCGCGCACGTGGTCCGGGGGGTGCACCGGTGCATGGCGGCCGGGCGGATCGCGGCGGGGCCGACCCACGCCGACGAGCCCGCCGGCGACGCCGGCGTGGTGGCGACGGCGGCGCAGTTCTGGACGTTGATGCACGGGTTCGTGATGCTCGAACTGGCCGGCTACTTCGGCGGCGACGGCGCGGTCGTCGGGCCGGTGCTGGGCACGATGACGACGAACCTGCTCGTCTCGCTGGGGGATTCGCCCGAACGGGTGCGACGGTCGCAGCGGGCGGCGACCGGCGCGCCCTGAGCACGCGAAACCCCCGGAACCGCAGGGCGGCGCCGGGGGCTTCGCGGTGACGAACTACTTGACGGTGACGCTGGCGCCGGCGGCCTCGAGCTTGGCCTTGGCCTCCTCGGCGGCCTCCTTGGCGACCTTCTCCAGCAGCGGCTTGGGGGCACCGTCGACCAGGTCCTTGGCCTCCTTGAGGCCCAGGCCCGAGACGATCTCGCGGACGACCTTGATGACGCCGATCTTCTTGTCGCCGGCACCCTCGAGGATGACGTCGAACTCGGACTGCTCCTCGGCGGCCTCGGCGGGGGCGCCACCACCGGCCGGGCCGGCCGCGGCGACGGCGACCGGGGCGGCCGCGGTGACCTCGAAGGTCTCCTCGAACTTCTTGACGAAGTCCGAGAGCTCCAACAGGGTCATTTCCTTGAACGCGTCGAGCAGTTCGTCGCTGGACATCTTTGCCATGGTGTGGGTCCTTCCTGATTTCGGTTTGGGGTTTATTCGGCTTCGGCCGGGGTCTCGGAAGATTCGGTGGGGGCTTCCGAAGCGGGTGCGGACGAGGCCTTCTTCTCCTGCAGCGCGGCCGCGAGCCGGGCGATCTGCGAGGCCGGGGCGTTGAACAGTCCGGCCGCCTTGGCGAGGTTGCCCTTCATGGCGCCGGCCAGTTTGGCCAGCAACACCTCGCGAGACTCGAGGTCGGCGATGCGCTCGACTTCGGCGACCGTCAGGGCGCGGCCGTCCATGTAGCCGCCCTTGATGATCAGCGCCTTGTGCTCCTTGGCGAAGGTCTTGAGGGCCTTGGCGGCGTCGACGGCTTCGCCGGTGACGAACGCGATGGCCGTCGGGCCCACGAACAGCTCGTCGAGGCCCTCGATCCCGGCCTCCGACGCAGCCCGCTTGATCAGCGTGTTCTTGGCGACCGAGTAGGTGGTCGAGGCCCCCAGCGACCGGCGCAGCTCGGCCAGGTTGCTCACCGTCAAGCCGCGATAGTCGGTGATCAGGGTGGCAGTCGAGCCCTTGAACTGCTCGGTGATGTCTGCAACGGCGGTGGCCTTGTCAGCCCTGGCCATGCATACCTCCTGGTGTGGTCGTGTCCATGTGACCCACCGGAAGAACGACGAACGCCCCGGCGCAGCAGCGGCCGGGGCGTCAACGGTGCACCGGAGCGCGCCGGCGATGATGCCTCGTCCTCCTGCGCGGGCCGCCGGGATGCTCCCGGACCTTCGACCGATTGCTCGGTGACCGACGGTCTTCGGTGGATCGGCCATCAGGATAGCCCGGCCACCCGCGGTCGGCCAAAACGGCCCGACACGCCGGGGACCGCCGCCCACGGGCCCACCGCGGAACTCACGCCGCGGCGGGGGGCCGGTCCAGCGTGGCCAGCCGGCCCGCGCCGACCAGACCCGCCTCCCCACCGAGCTCCGCGGGCACCACCCGCAGGCCGGCCAGGAAGTCCAGGCCGGCGTAGCCGGCCAGCGCCGCCCGCAGCGGCTCGAACAGCAGGGAACCCGATTTCGCGACCCCTCCCCCGACGACGACCAGGTCCAGGTCGCACACCGCGCCCACCGAGGCGATCATCGCCGCCAGCGCGGTGGTGCCCCTGCGGAAGGCCCGCTGCGCCACCGGATCCCCGGCCGCCGCCGCGGCGGCCAGACCCCTGGCGCCGGTACCGGGCGGCGCGGACCAGCCGTGTGCCCGCGCCCAGCGCACCATCGAGGGCCCCGACGCCACGGTCTCGACGCAGCCGTGGCCGCCGCACGTGCAGGGCCGCCCGTCCTGTTCGACCACCACATGACCGACGTGCCCGGCGTTACCGGTGCGCCCGGCATACGGCACGCCGTCGAGCACGAGCCCGCCGCCCACGCCGGTGGAGACCACCATGCCCAGCATGAAGCGCGCCCCGCGGCCCGCGCCCCGCCAGTGCTCGCCCAGGGCCATGCAGATGCCATCGCCACCCAACCGCACCGGCACGCCGGGCGCCCCGGGAATCAGGGCCGCGACCCGGTCGCGCAGCGGGAAGCGCCGCCAGCATTTGATGTTGATGGGGCTGACCGTTCCGCGGTGCAGGTCGACGGGGCCGGCCGACGCGATGCCCACGGCGCCGACGGGAGCGTCGGCCACGCGCTGCACGTCGGCGATCGCCGCGGCGACGGCGTCCCACACCGCTTCGGCGACCCCGCCGGTGGGGGTGGGGCGCACCGCGGTGTGCACCAGCGCGCCGGCGGCGTCGGCCAGCCCGGCGGCGATCTTGGTGCCCCCGATGTCCAGGCAGAGGGTGTACATGGCGCTCAGTGCCGGTGGGTGTTGTCGGGTTGGCGCGGGTCCCCGGGATGCTCGTAGCCGGGCCCCAGCCGGACCAGCGCCGCGCGGCGCTCGTCCAGCCAGATCCGGAAGGCGCGGCGGCGCGCGGCACCCCGCAGGTGCTCGGCGATCGC
Source organism: Mycobacterium cajalii (assembly GCF_045809005.2). Lineage (NCBI taxonomy): Bacteria > Bacillati > Actinomycetota > Actinomycetes > Mycobacteriales > Mycobacteriaceae > Mycobacterium > Mycobacterium cajalii. The sequence goes on along the minus strand of NZ_CM141436.1, from coordinate 997,468 downwards.
GCACCGCACCTCCGCCAGCGGCGGGCCGACGAGTGCGGGGGCCCGCCAGCCGTGCGGGGCCGGGGTCGGCGCGGCGAACCGCAGCGGGTTGCGGGCGTGGTAGGCGGCGACGTCGTCGTCGGTCACCGCGACCCCGGCGGTGACATCGGCGAACAACGCTCGGGCGCGCGGATCGGCCAGCACGGCGGCGGCGACGCTGCCGATCTCCAGCCGGGCCGCGGCGTCGGGCAGCAGCTCGGCCTCGGTCGGGGCGCCGCCCGCGGTGAGTCCGCGCGCGCCGGCCTCGGCGGCGACCACCCGCTCGGTGACGATCAGCTGGGTCAGCCAGCGCCGCAGTTGACGTCCCTCGCTGCTACCGGCGGCGGGCAGCGCCGCCGCACCCGGACCGGCGCGCAACCGCGCCTCGGCCGCGTCGAGGTCGGCGAGCGCGACGGGCGCGCCGCCGACGGCGGCCACCGGATGGCCGCTCATGTCACACTCACCTGCACCGCCGGTGAGTAGACGAGCCGCCCGGCACAGCCCAGCCGGACCAGGGCCCACCACCGGCCCGGCTCCAGCCAGGCCGGCGGGGTCACGTCGAAGCCCAGCTCGATCGTGCCGCCGGCGGGCAGCACGGCGCCGCGCACGGCCGGGCCCAGCCACTCCCAGGTGCCCCACGGGCTGATCAGATGCGCCTCGAGCGTCACGTCGGCCCGCGCGTGGCTGCCGACCGTGACCGCCAGCCGGGCCGTGTCCCCGGCGCGCAGCGTGACGTCGGCGGGGCCGTCCAACAGATAGGCCAGTCCGCCGAGATCGGCGTCGCCGCCCACCGCCACCACGCATACATCCTCGACCACCTGACGCCACGCAGCGGGGATTTCGCCGCCTGCCAGGCGCAGCTGCGCGCGGACCGGATAGAGCCCGGGTCGTGCGCGAGCCGGGATCGCCACCGTCACGTCGGCTTCCCGGTGCCCGCCGGACTCCAGCGCCAAGGGCAGCTCACCCGGCGTGGCCGACCAACCGTCCGGGCACACCACCGTCACCGCGCCGTCCAGTGCGGCATCGCTGCAGTCGCCGGCCGCGGTCAGTCGCAGCACCACCTCCGTGCCGGGGTCGGCGGTCACCCGGGTGGGGTGCAGGTGGGCGACCGCGGGCAATCCACCGAGGGGCGCCGGCCCCCGGTTGTGCAGCCAGTAGCGCGCGTAGAGGGGCTGGGCGGCCTCGGCGTGCGGGGCCAGCGCGGCGGAAGTCGTCGACAGCCGGGGTGTTTCGAGCCACGCCAGCACCGTGGCCACCTGATAGCCGTGCAGGTGCACGGAGTCGACGGGTTCGCCCGCCGCTTCCAGCAGGTCGGCGGCGCGCAGGCCGGTGATCGCGGCGATCGAGGAGCCCAGCGCCACACGGGTGGGTGTCCCCGTCGCCTGCACCAACCGCAACGCCACCGCGCCGGGGTCGACCGGCCGGGCGCTGCCCGCCGCCAGCGGGTTGCCCGCCGCCTTGAGGGCGGCGAGCTGCACCGCGTCGGCGGGGTCGGCGCGCAGCAGCGATCCCGCCGGCGGCAGCACGGCCTCCCGCTCGCCGGCGACGACGGCAAGCAACGGGTGCGAGAATTCCGCGCTGCGCGCCGGGATTCCGGCCTGCCGCCAGTCGCCGTCGCCGCAGGCCAGCGCGTAGTCGAAGGCGTGTGTCCAGTGCTGGAGCTGGAAGTTCGAGCCGTCGGGCGCGGTGCGGCGCGGCTCGTCGATCCAGGTGCCCGACGGCCAGCCGGTGCAGGATCGCAGCAGCGCGGTGTGCAGCGTGCCCTCGATGTCGACGGCGAAGCTGGGCACCCCGCGGTTGAGCAGCGCGACCGTGCGGTCTTCGCAGGGGCCCATCCCCGACGGCGCCCGCTGCGCGACGGCGATCTCGGCGTCGGCGAGATCCTCGGCCACCGCCGCGATCTCGGCGCGCAGGCTTTCCTCGTCGCGGCCGTCGAGCACCAGCACGGGCAGCGCCCGCGGCGGGCGCAGGTCGGCACCGGGCACCCAGACCACCGCCAGCGGGGCCGCGGCCGGCACCCACACCCTGGCCCGGCCGGTCGCGGCCAGTTGCCGGTCGAGTTCCGCGGAGTATGCCGGGCCGGCCTGCGCGAGAACGGCCGCGGTGAAGACGTTGCGGGCCGGCCCGCCCAGCGCGATCCGCACGTCGGGCAGGTTGGAGTCGACGTCGAGGTGGCCGTAGCGCGGCTTGGCGGCGCCGCTGCAGGTGGCCGTGACACCGGCGCGGACCAGCGCCACCAGCAGTTCGCGCGCCAGCGGTGCGGAGTTCGTCTCGTCGGGCGAGACCACCTCGGCCACCGACACCGCCCGCGCGGCGGCCCCGGCCCGTACCCGGGCCGCCGCGGACAGCCCGAACCAGCCGTAGGCCGGGTTGTCCAGGGTCCACAGGTGCTGTGCGGTGTCCACCGAGCGTTCCCGGTCGCCCAGCAGGGCGAAACCGCGCCCGATGACGGCGTCGCCCACCTCGCTGACCGGCATGGCGCCGGGCACCGGGCACGGCCAGCGCAGGCGCACCAGGCGGTCGGCACCGGTGAACTCGTCGACGGTGGTGCGGCAGTCCACCCGCGCCACGCCGCGCCACAGCGTCAGGGTCTGGGTGTAGCGCAGCAGCGCGCCGACGCGGCCGTGGACCACCAGCCGCTGACCGAGCGGGCCACGGTAGGCCTGCACCCGCGCGGGGAAACCGGCCGAGCACACCACCGGACCCCTGGGCAGCAGGTGCCAGGGGCCCTCGCCCTGCGTCGGGTGCGACGAGTACTCCTCGTAGACGGCCAGCTCGTTGCCGACCCGGCCGTCGGCGATCAGCTGCTGGGCACCGTGCCACAGCGCCGCCACGCCCCCGCCCCGCGCCGGGTCGACGGCCAGCCGGTAGTGCTCGTTGGCGATCTCCGATCCGGGTACGGGCTCCCAGCCCGTCGGTGCCCCGGCGGGGAGCAGGCGGTAGGCACGCCAGCCCAGCGACGGCACGTCGGCCGCCAGCCAGGTGATCGACCGGCCGTCGTGCCCGACGTGGGCGGGCACCTCGGCGCCGTCGGCGTCGACCACCCGCACCCCCGGTGCGGCGGCGCGGTCGAGCCGGGCGGTCACGATGTCGGTGCGCTGCCGCGCCAGCGGATTCCACACGGTCACGTCCCCGGTCATCGCCTCCGAGAGCAGCGCCAGCGAGTTGTCGCGAGCCGCGCGGCCCAGCTCCCACGCGTCGCGCCAGCCGGTCAGCAGGTCCAGGTAGACCTGGTCGGATTCCGATCCGGTGATCGCGTCGTGGTGCGCCCCGTAGGCCAGCTGCACCCACGCCTTGGACAGCGCGGCCTGCGGATACTCGGCGCCGGTCGCGAGCGCGGCGAACACGGCGAAGCGCTCGGCGGCGAGGACGGCGTTCTCGGCGGCCCGGTTGGCCTGTTTGGTGTCGATGTAGGACACGTCCTTGCCGGTGTAGATCGGGTTCATGTCGCGGGTCTGCGGCGACGGCGCACACCCGCGCCCGGCCAGTTCGGCGCGCACCGCGGCGAAGAACTCCCGCGGCAGCGCGCACACGAAACGCGGCCAGGTGTAGCGGGCGGCCCAGTCCCGGTGGATCGAGGTGACCCACTTGTTCGGCGGTGTGTAGTCGGTGCCGACGGGCAGCAGCACGTTGCGCGTCAACGCCACCCGCTTGAGTTGTGCGAACAGCGCGTAGGTGGCGTCCTCGGCCTCGGCGAGCGTGCTCGCGGAGTCCATCCACCAGCCCGCCGAATAGTGCGCGGGCATGTAGTGGGTGAGCAGGCCACGACCGGACGGCGAGATCCACTCGAACTCGCTGCTGAACTGCATGCGATCGACCCCACCGGTCTCGGGACCGCCCTGGGCCGGACCCCACTGGTGGTGCGGACCGCGCGCCCACGAACTCGACGTCAGGCCGGCATCGGCCGCCAGCCCGGGGAACTGCGGGTCGTGGCCGAACACGTCGAGCTGCCACGCGGTGGCCGGGTCGGCGCCCAGGACGTGACGTTGAAAGCCGATGCCGTGCACCAGATTCCGGATGGTCGTCTCCGGGCTGGTGAGGTTGGTGTTGGGTTCGTTGTAGGTGCCGCCCATCACCTCGACGCGGCCCTCGGCCAGGAACCGGCGCAGGTCGGCCCGGTCCTCGGGGCGCGTGTCCCAGTACGGTTTGAGGTAATCAACCTCGGCCAGCACGAACTTGTAGTCGGGATCGCGGCGGGCCGTTTCCAGGTGGGCGCGTACCAGGTCGAAGCCGTTGCGCTGGCGCGCCCGGCCGGGCGGGTCCTCGGTCCACTCGCTGGTGTAGGCGCCCTGGGTGTTCCACCAGACCGGGTCGTAGTGGAAGTGGCTGACCATGAACATCGTCCAGCCGGGCTCGGCTATCACGAATTCGAAGTTGAGTTCGAACGACCTGGCCGACAGCTGGACGCGGGCGGCGCGCCGCTCGCCGACCACCGGCCGCTCCACCACCACCGGAACCTCGACCACCCCTTGCCCGGCGGCCGCGACGGCTTCCCCCTGCAGGCCGTCGCCGTCGATGCGGACCGGCATCGGGCGCGTGCACCCGGAAACCGTGACCCGCACCAGTTGCAGCGGCGCATCCGGCGGCCCGACGAACAGTTCAGTCGCATCGGCCGAAACCACCTGCATGCCCGCACCTTACGGGGAAGGATCGTCCCATGCCCGCACTCGCCCCGCCCGTCGCCGACGAACGAAGCGCCCTGCGCGAGTTCCTGGCTTTCCACCAGAGCGCCTACTTCGCCGTGTCCCACGGCCTCAGCGACGAGCAGGCCCGGTCCACACCGTCGGTCAGCGCCCTGTCGATCGGCGGGCTGGTCAAGCACGCCACCGGGATGCAGCGCAGCTGGATGGCCCGCGTCGCCGCCGCGCCGGGCGCGCCACCGAAGGACCCCCGGCCGTTCCAGGAGATCGCCGCGGAGTTCGCCGACCAGCACGTGATGCGGCCCGACGAGACGCTGGCCGGGCTGCTGGCGGCGTTGGAAGCCCAGCACGAGGCGTCGCTGCGGCTGGTCGAGACCGCCGACCTCGACGCCGCCGTGCCCGTCCCGCAGGACATCCCGTGGTTCCCGAAGAACCAGCGGGCCTGGTCGGTGCGCTGGGTGATCCTGCACGTGATCAACGAGCTGGCCCGGCACGCCGGGCACGCCGACATCGTGCGCGAAAGCATCGACGGCGCCACCATGTACGAGTTGGTCGCCGCGCGGGAGGGCTGGGAAATCCAGGGCTGGGTCAAGCCCTGGAGCCGGTGAGCGGCCGCGCAGAGATTGGGAGTTGACACCGCCGGTTTGGCAGACTGCTGGAATGAGCTCTACCAACCACCGAGAGGTGGCCAGGCTGGACCGGGTGCCCCTGCCGGCCGAAGCGGCCCGGGTGGCCGTCACCGGCTGGCAGGTCACCCGCGCCGCCGCCCGCTTCCTCACCACGCTGCCGGGCCGGGGGCCGTGGCAGCAGAAGGTGATCAAGCAGCTCCCGCAGACCTTCGCCGACCTCGGCCCGACGTACGTGAAGTTCGGACAGATCATCGCGTCCAGCCCCGGGGCGTTCGGCGAATCGCTGTCCCGCGAGTTCCGTGGCCTGCTGGACCGCGTGCCCCCGGCCGACAACGCACAGGTGCACAAGCTGTTCGTCGAGGAGCTCGGCCGCGAACCCGCCGAACTATTCGCCACCTTCGAGGAGAAGCCGTTCGCGTCGGCGTCCATCGCCCAGGTGCACTACGCGACCCTGCACACCGGCGAGGACGTCGTCGTCAAGATCCAGCGGCCGGGCATCCGCCGCCGGGTGGCCGCCGACCTGCAGATCCTCAAGCGCTTCGCCCAGGCCGTCGAACTGGCCAAGCTGGGCCGCCGGCTCTCGGCGCAGGACGTGGTCGCCGACTTCTCCGACAACCTGGCCGAGGAGCTGAACTTCCGCCTCGAGGCGCAGTCGATGGAGGCCTGGGTCTCCCACCTGCACGCCTCCCCGCTGGGCCAGGGCATCCGGGTGCCGGAGGTGCACTGGGACTTCACCAGCGACCGGGTGCTGACGATGGAGCGGGTGCACGGCATCCGCATCGACGACGCCGCCGCCATCCGCAAGGCCGGCTTCGACGGAACCGAGCTGGTCAAGGCGCTGCTGTTCAGCCTGTTCGAGGGCGGCCTGCGGCACGGGCTGTTCCACGGCGACCTGCACGCGGGCAACCTCTACGTCGACGAGGCGGGCCGGATCGTGTTCTTCGACTTCGGGATCATGGGGCGCATCGACCCGCGAACCCGCTGGCTGCTGCGCGAACTCGTGTACGCGCTGCTGGTCAAGAAGGACCACGCCGCGGCCGGCAAGATCGTCGTGCTGATGGGCGCGGTCGGCGCGATGAAGCCCGAGGCCGAGGCCGCCAAGGACCTGGAGCGCTTCGCCACCCCGCTGACGCTGCAGACCCTGGGCGACCTGTCGTACGCCGACATCGGCCGGCAGCTCTCGGCGCTGGCCGACGCCTACGACGTCAAGCTGCCGCGCGAGCTCGTGCTGATCGGCAAGCAGTTCCTCTACGTCGAGCGGTACATGAAGTTGCTGGCGCCGAAGTGGCAGATGATGTCCGACCCGCAGCTGACGGGGTACTTCGCCAACTTCATGGTCGAGCTCAGCCGCGAGCACTCCTCCGACCTCGAGGCCTGACCGAGACCGATGGAAATACGTAGCGGGCACGCCGTCTCGCCCTCCCCCGCCGGTGACCTGAAGCTCTACTACGAGGACATGGGCGACATCGACCATCCGCCCGTGCTGCTGATCATGGGGTTGGGCGCCCAGCTGCTGCTGTGGCGGACCGCCTTCTGCGAGAAGCTCGTCCGGCACGGGCTGCGGGTCATCCGCTACGACAACCGCGACGTCGGCCTGTCCAGCAAGACCGAGCATCGCGGCTCCGGGCAGCCGCTGGCGGTCCGTTTGGCCCGCTTCTGGGTCGGTCTGCGCAGCAACGCGGCTTACACGCTGGACGACATGGCCGGCGACGCCGCCGCGGTGCTCGATCACCTGGGCATCGAGCACGCCCACGTCGTGGGGGCGTCGATGGGCGGCATGATCGCCCAGGTCTTCGCGGCGCGGTTCCCCGAACGGACCAGGACGCTGGGAATCCTGTTCTCCAGCAACAACCGCCCGTTCCTGCCGCCGCCGGCCCCGCGCGCGTTGCTGGCGCTCCTCAAGGGCCCACCGCCGGGCTCACCGCGCGAGGTGATCATCGACAACGCCGTGCGCGTCACCAACATCATCGGCAGCCCGCGCTTCCGCGCCACCGAGGAACAGGTCCGCGCGGAAGCCGCCGAGGGCTACGACCGCAGCTACTACCCGCAAGGCGTCGCCCGGCACTTCGGCGCGATCCTGGGCACCGGCAGTCTGAGGCGGTACAACCGGGGCATCGGTGCGCCGACCGTCGTGATCCACGGCCGGGCCGACAAGCTGATGCGCCCCTCCGGGGGCCGTGCCGTTGCGCGCGCCGTCACCGGGGCGCGACTATTCTTGTTTGACGGCATGGGCCACGACCTACCTCAACAACTGTGGGATCGGCTGATCGGCGTGCTGACGAGCAATTTCGCCGAGGCCCGCTGAGGTCGGTCGGCCGGGCTTTCACGGGGTTGGGAGCGAATTCCGTGGGAACTCTGTCAGGGCCAAAATCGTGGCGTTGGAAGGATGGTTGACGATGAGTGACCTGAAACCCTATTACGAAGAGTCGCAGGCGACGTACGACCTCTCGGACGACTTCTTCGCGTTGTTCCTCGATCCGAACATGGTCTACACGTGCGCCTACTTCGAGCGCGACGACATGTCGCTGGAAGAGGCACAGCTCGCGAAGCTGGACCTGGGGCTGGACAAGCTGCACCTCGAGCCGGGGATGACGCTGCTCGACGTCGGATGCGGCTGGGGCGGGGCCGTGGTCCGAGCCCTAGAGAAATACGACGTCAACGTCATCGGGATCACGCTCAGCCGAAATCACTACGCGCGCACCAGAGATAGGCTGGCCGCGATCCCGACGACCCGGCGGGCCGAGGCCCGACTGCAGGGTTGGGAGGAGTTCGACGAACCCGTCGATCGGATCATCAGTTTCGAGGCTTTCGACGCGTTCAAAAAGGAGCGGTGGCCCGTGTTCTGGGACTGGGCCTACAAGACGCTCCCCGACAACAGCCGGATGATGATGCACAGCATCTTCACGCGGCCGCAGTCGTACTGGCACGAGCACGGCATCCCGATCACGATGACAGACCTGCGTTTCCTGCGTTTCCTCGGCAAGGAGATCTTCCCCGGCGGCCAGATGTGCGGCGAACCCGACATCGTCGACAACGCACACCACAGCGGGTTCTCCATCGAGCAGGTCCAATACCTGCAGCCCCATTACGCCCGAACCCTCGACATGTGGGCGGCCAACCTCGAGGCCAACCGCGAACGCGCCATCGCCATCCAGTCCGAAGAGGTCTACGACCGCTTCATGCGCTATCTCACCGGCTGCGCGGGCCTGTTCCGCAAGGGCATCTCCAACGTCGCCCAGTACACGCTCACGAAGTGAGGGCGGGCGCCCACCGCGCGCCGCCGGATCCCGCTGCGCCGCCTTGGGTTCGGCCGACGATTCGCGCGGCGCGCAGATCGTCCGACGCGCATGCCGCTGACGGCCCGCCTCGTGCATCTTCGACGGCTTGGCGCTTTCACGGCCGGGATCCTCGTCTTCGGCCAACCCCCGACACCCACGGACAGGTGAGCCCATTCTCGCCCGATCGGCGCCCGCCCTGGCCGACGTCGTGGCGCGTTGGCAAACAAGCGACCGCTGGGTAGCATCGCTGCGAACGTAAATCAGGAGAGCATTTCCAGCATGCCCGAGCAACCGGCGATTCCCGCACTCGACGACGTCCGGCCCGGCTACGACGTGGTCATCGTCGGTGCCGGTTTCGGCGGCATGGGCGCGGCGATACAGCTCAAACGACTCGGATACGACAACATCGCGATTCTGGAGCGCGAGCCCGGCCTCGGGGGGACCTGGTACCTCAACCGGTATCCGGGCCTGGCCGTGGACGTTCCGGGCACCACCTACTCGTACTGGTTCGAGCCCAACCCGCACTGGTCACGGCTGTTCCCGCCCGGTGAGGAGTTGCGGCAGTACGCCGAAGACGTCGCCGACAAGTACGACGTGCGCCGCCACATCCGGTTCGACACGACGGTCGAGAGTGCGCGCTGGGACGAGGACGCCCACGTGTGGCGGGTGACGCTGGCCGGCGGCGATGGCCTGACGACACGCTTTCTGATCACCGCCACCGGCTTCCTGTCACAGCCGCACACACCGCAGATTCCCGGCATCGAGGGTTTCGGCGGGAAGATCGTCCACACCACGGCGTGGGATCACGACTACGACTTCGAGGGGCGCCGCGTCGCGCTCATCGGAACCGGAGCGACCGCTGTGCAGTTGATTCCCCAACTGGCCGCCAAAGCCTCCGACCTCACGGTGTACCAGCGCACCGCGATCCATGTGGTGCCCAAGATCGACTTCGCCATCCCGGCCTGGCTGCGATGGGTGTTCGCTCAGATCCCGCTTGTGCAGCGAGCCCTCAGACAGGTGACCGACACCGTTTTCGACGTGATCCTGGACGGCGCGCTGCACTACCGCGGTTTGCGGCGGCTGAACATCGCCGCGTCGGATCTCTCGAAGATCAACCGCTTCATCGCGATCCGCGACAAGGAGTTGCGCCGCAAGCTGACGCCCGACTACGACTTCGGCTGCAAACGCCCGACGTGGTCGAACAGCTACTACCGCACTTTCGCCAAGCCCCACGTACACGTGGAGACCAATCGCATCGAGCGGATCGAGCCCGACGGCATCGTCACCGCCGACGGGCACAAGACCGTCATCGACACGTTGGTGCTGGCCACCGGTTTCGACCTCTGGGACGCCAACTTCCCCGCGTTCGAGGTGGTCGGGCGAAAGGAGCGGAACCTCGGGAAATGGTGGCGCGATGCCGGGTTCCAGTCCTACCAGGGGGTGTCCATTCCCTATTTCCCCAACCTGTTGAGCCTGGCCAGTCCGTTCGCGTTTTCCAGCTTGTCGTTCTTCAACACCGTCGAATATCAGATGCGGCACATGGACCGGCTCTTCGGTGAGCTCCAGCGCCGGGGAGCCACAGAGTTCGAGGTGACCGAGGGGGCAATGGCGCGGTTCATGGACCGGATGACCGCCCGCCTCGACAAGACCGTCTTCCACGCGGGCGACTGCGCCACCTCGCGGTCCTATTACTTCGACCCCAGCGGCAGGGCGTCATTGCTGCGGCCCACGTCGGTGCTCAACGCGGTGCGGGAGGCGTCCCGCTTCCCGCTGACCGATTACACGATCAGCTGACCCGAATCGAGAAATCCCGCGCAAGCGTGTTTTAAATCCATCGCTCGCGCCAGACCGCGAGTAGGGTTCCCGCAGCGGCATCGAGTACAGGTGCCGGTTCGGTCGGGAGGCCACGATGTTCGAGCACCGGGCGGGGGCCACGCTCAAACGGTCCAATCATGACTGCAATCTCGAGAACGTGCAGGCGCACTACGACCTGTCGGACGATTTCTTTGCGCTGTTCGTGGATCCGACACGCACCTACAGCTGCGCCTACTTCCCGCACGAGGGCATGTCCTTGCACGAGGCTCAGCTCGCCAAACTCGACCTGACGCTCGACAAGCTGGGGTTGCGACCGGGGATGACCCTGCTCGACATCGGCTGCGGCTGGGGTTCGGTGATGAAGCGCGCCGTCGAGCGCTACGACGTCAACGTCGTCGGCCTGACGCTGTCGAAGAACCAGCACGCGTACTGCCAGCAGGTCCTCGACGGGATTGACAGCGACCGCTCACGGCGGGTGCTGCTGCGCGACTGGGCCGAGTTCGGCGAACCGGTCGACCGGATCGTCGTCATCGAGGCGCTCGAGCACTTCGGGTTCGACCGGTACAACGACTTCTTCAAGTTCGTCTACAACGCCCTGCCCACCGACGGCGTCATGCTGTTGCACACGATCACCGGGCTGCACGTCAAGCAGGCCATGGAGCGCGGCATCCCGCTGACGATGGAGATGGCGAAGTTCGCCAGGTTCATCGCGACCGAGATCTTCCCCGGCGGCCGGCTGCCGATGATCGAGGCAGTCGAAGAGCACGCGGCGAACGCGGGGTTCACCGTGAACCGCATCCAGTCGTTGCAGTCGGATTTCGCCAGGACCCTCGACTTCTGGGCCGACGCGTTGGAGGGACGACACGACGAGGCGATCGCGATCCAGTCCGAAGAGGTCTATGAGCGCTACATGAAATACCTGACCGGATGCGCCAAGGCGTTCCAGGTAGGGTACATCGACTGCAACCAGTTCACGCTGGCAAAGTAAGCCTCTCGCGCCGACCAGCGTGTTTCGGGTGCACACGGCGCAGTCGGTATGGTTGCAACGAACATCACCCAGGAGAACAACACCACCATGGCTGAGCAACCGACGAGGCCGACCAAGACGCGGACACGCGCCGAGGACATCCAGGCCCATTACGACGTCTCCGACGATTTCTTCGCGCTGTTCCAGGATCCGAGCCGGACGTACAGCTGCGCGTATTTCGAGCGTGACGACATGCCCCTCGAGGAGGCCCAGTACGCCAAGATCGACCTGAACCTGGACAAGCTGGACCTCAAGCCCGGGATGACACTGCTGGACATCGGCTGCGGGTGGGGCACCACGATGAAGCGGGCCGTCGAACGCTTCGACGTCAACGTGATCGGGCTGACGCTGTCGAAGAACCAGCACGCCCGCTGCGAGCAGGTGCTCGGCGCGATCGACACCACCCGCTCGCGCCAGGTGCGGCTGCACGGCTGGGAGGACTTCACCGAGCCGGTCGACCGGATCGTGTCGATCGAGGCCTTCGAGCACTTCGGGCACGAGAACTACGAAGACTTCTTCAAGCGGTGCTTCGACATCATGCCCGACGACGGCCGGATGACCGTCCAGAGCAGCGTCAGCTACCACCCCTACGAGATGGCGGCTCGCGGCAAAAGGATCACGTGGGAGACGGCGCGCTTCATCAAGTTCATCGTCACCGAGATCTTCCCCGGTGGCCGGCTGCCCTCCACCGAGATGATGGTCGAGCGCGGCGAGAAGGCGGGTTTCGTTGTGCCCGAACCGCTTTCGCTGCGCCCGCACTACATCAAGACGCTGCACATCTGGGGCGAGACGCTGGAGTCCAACCGGGAGAAGGCCATCGAGGTCACCTCCGAAGAGGTCTACGAGCGCTACATGAAGTACCTGCGGGGCTGCGAGCACTATTTCTCCGACGAGATGCTGGACTGCAGCCTGGTGACCTACCTCAAGCCGGGGGCGGCCGCCTAGCTCGTCGGAATGGCGCCGCGCCGTTCGTCGAACAGGTAGACAGGTAGACAGTGAAGCACATGGCTTCGCCCCCCTACCGGAGGTGACGAGACATGCAGTACCTGGCGCTGCGGTTGGCCGGGGTGTCCGGCCTCTGACGCTGCGCCGATGACCGACCTGGATGGCGTCTTCCGCAGGGAATGGCGACCTGCCGTCGCCGCGCTCGCGCGGTGGTCCGGTGACCTCACCGTCGCCGAGGACGCCGTCCAGGAGGCCTGCGCCGAGGCGCTGCGCAGCTGACCGGCTCGCCGGTGGTGCGCGCCAACCGCGCGCTGGCCGTCGGGTTCCGCGACGGGCCGCAGGCCGGCCTGGCCGCCCTGGACGAGGTCGCCGACGATGCCCGGCTGGCCCGCTCGAACCTCGTCGCGACGGTGCGCGCCCACCTGCTGCGGCGCGCCGGGCAACCGGCCGAGGCCGTCACCTGGTACCGGGCGGCGTTGGAATCCAACGGATCCGAGCCGGGCCGGGCGTTTCTGCGGCGCCGCATCGCCGAGTGCGGCGGCTAAGCGTTCGCCACACCAGTCACAGCGGTAACGCGCGGGAAGCCGCCATTCCGATTGCAAATCCGATATCGCGGGCGATATCGCGTTTGAAACTTGTCTAATGGTTCAGGCGCGGGCACGCTTCATTTTTCGGCACCCTGCGGGCGCCGACTCACTACGCCTCGGCGAAGTTGCGGGTGATCGACGGGTCGACGGGAATGCCCGGGCCGGTGGTCGTCGAGACGGTGATCTTCTTCAGGTACCGGCCCTTCGACGCGGACGGCTTGAGCCGCAGCACCTCGTCGAGCGCGGCGCCGTAGTTCTCGGCGAGGCTCTTCTCGTCGAAGGACGCCTTGCCGATGACGAAATGCAGGTTGGCCTGCTTGTCCACCCGGAAGTTGATCTTGCCGCCCTTGATGTCGGCCACGGCCTTGGCGACGTCGGGGGTGACGGTGCCGGTCTTGGGGTTGGGCATCAGGCCGCGCGGGCCCAGCACCCGGGCGATGCGCCCGACCTTGGCCATCTGGTCGGGCGTCGCGATCGCGGCGTCGAAGTCCAGGAACCCGCCCTGGATCTTCTCGATCAGGTCGTCGCTGCCGACGATGTCGGCCCCGGCGGCCTGCGCCTGTTCGGCCTTCTCGCCGACCGCAAACACCGCGACCCGGGCCGTCTTGCCGGTGCCGTGCGGCAGGTTGACGGTGCCGCGGACCATCTGGTCGGCCTTGCGCGGGTCGACGCCGAGCCGGATCGCGACCTCGACGGTCGCGTCCTGCTTGGCCGACGACGTCTCCTTGGCCAGCTTGGCCGCCTCCAGCGGGCTGTACAGGTTGTCGCGGTCCACCTTCTCCGCGGCGGCGCGGTAGGCCTTGCTGTTCTTGCTCATCAGATATCCAATCTCGTGGTTGGTTGTGGTTTCAAGCGGGCCGAAGCTGGCCCTCCCACCCGTTGGTGACGGTTATTCGACGGTGATGCCCATCGACCGGGCCGTCCCGGCGATGATCTTGGCGGCGGCGTCGATGTCGTTGGCGTTCAGGTCGGACTTCTTGGTCTCGGCGATCTCGCGGACCTGGTCCCAGCTGACCTTGGCGACCTTGGTCTTGTGCGGCTCCGCCGAGCCCTTGCCCACACCGGCCGCCTTGAGCAGCAGCTTGGCGGCGGGCGGCGTCTTGAGCGCGAAGGTGAAGCTGCGGTCCTCGTAGACGGTGATCTCCACCGGGATGACCTGGCCGCGCTGGTTCTCCGTGGCCGCGTTGTAGGCCTTGCAGAACTCCATGATGTTGACGCCGTGCTGGCCGAGCGCCGGGCCAACCGGCGGGGCCGGGTTGGCCTGCCCGGCCTGGATCTGCAGCTTGATCAGCCCGGCGACTTTCTTCTTCGGGGCCATGAGATGTGGGTGTTCCTTCCTGGGTTGTGCAGCCGGTCCGCCGGCTAGATCTTGGAGACTTGGCCGAACGTCAACTCCACCGGCGTTTCCCGGCCGAAGATCGACACCAGCACCTTGAGCTTCTGCTGCTCGGCGTTGACCTCGTTGATCGTGGCCGGCAACGTGGCGAACGGCCCATCCATGACCGTCACCGATTCGCCGACCTCGTAGTCGACCTCGACGGCCGCACGTTCCAGACCACCCGTCTCGGCGGCGACGGCGGTGCTGGCCGCACCCTTGGCGGGCTTCTTCGCCGCGCCGCGCGGGAGCAGGAACTTCACCACGTCGTCGAGGGTCAGCGCCGACGGTCGCGACGTCGCGCCGACGAAACCGGTCACCCCGGGGGTGTTGCGCACCGCGGCCCACGAGTCGTCGGTCAGGTCCATGCGCACCAGGATGTAGCCGGGCAGCACCTTGCGGTTGACCTGCTTGCGCTGGCCGTTCTTGATCTCGGTGACCTCTTCGGTGGGAACCTCCACCTGGAAGATGTAGTCGCCGACGTCGAGGTTCTGCACCCGGGTTTCCAGGTTGGCCTTGACCTTGTTCTCGTACCCGGCATAGGAGTGGATGACATACCAGTCGCCGGGTTTGCGGCGCAGCTCCGCCTTGAGCGCGGTGGCCGGGTCGACGTCTTCGGCCGACTCCGCCGGAGCCTCGGGCCCGGCGGCGTCGGAGGCCTCAGCGGCCTCCAGAGCCTGGTGGGGCTCCGCGGCCTCCAGCGCCTGGGGCGCCTCTTCGCGCTCCTCCACGTCGACCGCTTCGCCCGCGGACGTGTCACCGTCGAAGGTACTCACGGTTTTCAGTCCTTCCTGTCAGTCTCGAAAGCTCAGCCGAACACCAGCAGCACGAGCTTGGTCAGGCCGAAGTCCGCGAGGCCGACCAGCGCCACCATGAAGGCGAGGAACACCAGCACCACCGAGGTGTAGGTGAGCATCTGCTTGCGGTTCGGCCAGATCACCTTCCGCATCTCCGCAACGACCTGCTTGAGGTAGTTGTAGACGAAGACGAAGGGGTTGGCGGAACTGCCGGCTTTCGTGGTCTTCGGCGCGTTTGTGGCCTTGCTCTTGAGGCCCTTCTTGGCCTTGCCCTTGCCCGTCCCGGCCTCGGCCGACGACTCGTCTCCGCCGGCGCCGCCCGCGTCGTCCGCCCGCTGCCGTGACCGCTTACCCGTGGGCCGTTGCGGGCGCGCCGCGGTCTGGGTCGCCACCGCCGTGCGGCCGCCGCTCCCGCGGCTCTGCTCGGTGTCGCCGCCGTCGCGTGCGGCGTCGTCGGCAACGTCCTTCTCGTCGCTCACCGCATGCTCCTTTGTCCGATAACTATTTCGTGAGCCGTCCCGTTGTGATGAGGCACACTTCCAGTGTCCACCATGGCACGATACCCAGTGTCCGACTCCTCCTCAGGCCGTCCCGGCCTGCATCGTCGTCGGACGTACGCCGTCAGCAGGGGCGACAGGACTTGAACCTGCAACCTGCGGTTTTGGAGACCGCTGCTCTGCCAGTTGAGCTACGCCCCTTCGCGGTTGGCAGGACAGATCCACCTCCGACCCGGTCCAACCCTGTCCTCAGGGCTTGCACGGCGCGCGCTTCCGCTCGTGCAATTCGTGGGAAGCGCGTTAATGCTGGGAAAACCCCGAGGTTCGAGTGTACATCGACGCGCGAGTCAGTTACTAATCACGCAGTTCTGACGACCTGTCCCGATTCCGCATCCCATTTGAGCTGGATCGAGTTGTCACCCTCGTGCCCCATCAGGGTCGTGTAGGCCTCCAGGACCACCTCACCGTCCTCGTTGGTGCAGGTGTTCTTCGTGACGACGATGTCGGCGCCGAAGCGCTCGTCCACCGAATAGACCTCCATCCTGGCGAACAGCTTGTCGCCGACGCGCACCGGCCTCAGGTAGACGAACTTCTGGTCGACCTGGACAATCTGCATCGTCTCCATGCCCACGTCGACGTTCCGGAAGAAATCGTCCTGCACGAGTTTCGCGAAGATCGACACGAACGTCAGCGGCGCGATGATGTTGTCGTGGCCCAGCTCGGCCGCCTTCTCCTCGTAGAAGGTCGCGGGATCGGTGCACTTGACCGCGCGCGCGAAGCTGCGGACCTGCTCGCGGCCCACGACGAAGTGGTCCGGGTACCGCCAGACCATGCCGCGGATGTCGACCTTGAGCGCCATCAGCTACGCCAGAATGGCCGACGCGGTGGCCCGGCCGAAGATCTTTTTACCCCCGGTGGTGGCCGTGAGGGCAATGGTCACCGACTTGGTCTCGGGATCGACCGACTTGACCTTCCCGCTGAACACGAGCTCGGCGCCCTTGCCGTCGTTGGGCACCGGCACCACGGCGGTGAACCGCACGTTGTACTCGGTGACCGCCCCGGGGTCGCCGACCCAGGACGTCACGTATCCCCCGCCGATGCCCATGGTCAGCATCCCGTGCGCGATGGCGGTGTCCAGCCCGACGACCTTGGCGATCTCGTCGTCCCAGTGAATCGGGTTCAGATCGCCGGAGACCCCCGCGTAGTTCACCAGGTCCTGGCGCGTCAGCGGGTAGATCTTCTCCGGCAGCTGGTCGCCCACCTTCACCGAACTGAACTCACGTAGTGGCATGTGCAAATCCCTCTTCTCCGTTGTCGCCGGCACGGCCGGCCAAGGTCGTGTAGGTCTCCTGAACGACCTCGCCTGCCTCGTTGGTGACGATGTTCCTCGTCACGATGATCTGGGTGCCGTGCGCCTCACGCACCGAGTCCACGTAGACGTCGCAGTAGAGCTTGTCGCCCACCACGATGGGCCTCTTGAACTTCAGAACCTGGTCGACCTGGACGATCTGCTGGTCGGTAACCGCGACGTTGGCATGCTCGAAGAACGCCGACTGCGCCCGATAGCCGAACACGCTGATGAACGTCAGCGGCGCCGTCAGAGCGTCATACCCGAGCTCGGCGGCCGCCTTTTCCTCGAAGAACGCCTCGTCATCGTTGTGCACGGCGACCGCGTATTCGCGGATCTTCTCGCGTTCCACCTCGTAATGGTCGGGATAGCGGTAGTGCATCCCGACGATCCTCGTCAACGGCACGGCGTTCGAACCTACCTAGTCGATCTGGATATCCACTCGCGTGTCGGCGCTAGCGGGTCTCGCGGTGCGCCTGGTGCTTGCCGCAGTTCGGGCAGAACTTCTTCAGGTCCAGCCGGTCGGGGTCGTTACGGCGGTTCTTCTTGGTGATGTAGTTGCGGTGCTTGCACACCTCACACGCCAAGGTGATCTTGGGCCGTACATCGGTGCTGGAAGCCATGTCCCGTTCTCTCTCGAAAATTGTTGTGTTGTAGCGATGGCCGGACTCGAACCGGCGACCTAACGATTATGAGTCGTTCGCTCTAACCGACTGAGCTACATCGCCTCTGTACGCCGCCAGCCTGCCCGGCGTCCGCCGAGCCCCCTAACGGAATCGAACCGTTGACCTTTTCCTTACCATGGAAACGCTCTACCGACTGAGCTAAGGGGGCCGTTCACCCGAATCGACCGGTGATGCCGCGGGCCTAGAAGAGGGTACAACCCGGCTCGCGGCGTCACCAAACCACGTGCGGATTCCGTAACCGGGCGACGAGAACTGCCCGACGGCGGAACAACGGGCTGACGAGGAGGATCACCCCCGATTCTCGCTGCGGCGGGGTTCCCACGCGCTGAGGTCGCTGAACTCGTCGTACTCGTCGTCGGGTGGTTCGCCCTCCCCGGCGTCACCCTCGTTGAGCAGGGTCCGGAGCGCGAGGTGAACGGCTTCGCGCGCATCTGCCAGGCCGTACCGACGAATCGCCTCGTCGACCAGATCGGTGTCGATCACGATCTCGACCTTCTCCCTCATGCGCCAACGATACCCGGTGCATACAAGCGCAACCGACACTCACGGAGCATCCGCAGAACGCGTCGCCCGCGCTGCCGCACGGCTGCGGTCGGCGCATCCCGGGCGAGTCCTAGTCTGATGGGGTGTCAGAGGACCGTCTCTACTTCCGTCAACTGCTCTCCGGTCGCGACTTCGCCGCCGGCGATGTGGTCGCGACGCAGATGCGCAATTTCGCCTACCTGATCGGCGATCGACAGACCGGCGACTGCGTCGTCGTCGACCCGGCCTACGCCGCCGGCGACCTGGCCGACACGCTGGAGGCCGACGGCATGCACCTGTCCGGGGTTCTGGTCACCCACCATCATCCCGACCACGTGGGCGGTTCGATGATGGGCTTCGAATTGAAGGGCCTGGCCGAGCTGCTGGATCGCAAGGCCGTGCCCGTGCACGTGAATACCCATGAGGCACTGTGGGTCTCGCGCGTGACCGGAATCGGGATGAGCGACCTGACCACCCATGAGAATCACGACAAGGTCGCCGTCGGCGACATCGAGATCGAGCTGCTGCACACCCCGGGACACACGCCGGGCAGCCAGTGCTTTCTGCTCGACGGCCGACTGGTCGCCGGCGACACGTTGTTCCTGGACGGCTGCGGGCGCACGGACTTCCCCGGTGGGGACTCCGACGAGATGTACCGGAGCCTGCAGCGGCTGGCCACGCTGCCCGGCGATCCGACGGTGTTTCCGGGGCACTGGTACTCGGCCGACCCGAGCGCATCGCTGTCCGAGGTCAAACGTTCCAATTACGTGTACCGCGCCGCCGATCTCGAGCAGTGGCGAATGCTGATGGGCGGCTGAGCGGCACCCGCGGGCGCCCGGTCCCGTCGGAGAGTTCCCCGGTCGGCGGTGTCCGGAAGCATTTACGATCGACCCGGCGAACGGCCCGGCGCACGACCACGGCGAGATGAGCGAAGGGTGGATTCCTTGGGGCGGATCCAGAGCGGCCGGCACGGGGTCCTCGACGCGGGATCGGGCTTCTGGCGATCGAACTGCTGACCACGCACGACCTGGCGAAGCGGGAGAAGCAGAGGCTCGAACTGCTGCGCGGCCTCTTGACCTACTTCCACTATGCGAGCAAGGAGACGCGTCCCGAGGTGTTCCGCGCCGAGATCGAACGGATCAACGGCGCCGTGCGTGAGACCCAGGACAGGTGGCGTTCCCGACAGCTCGACCAGCCCACCGACGTCAGCCTGCGCTGCGGCGACGCCCAGGACGAGCTGGGCAGGCACCGCGGTCAGCACGTGTGACACCCGGTCCGCCGGGGTGCTCGACGGTCGATCTGATTCAATCGACTCCGCTGTCCGTATCGAAGGAGCACCCATGACCGGCCCGGTCGTCTACAGCCTCGAGGATTCCGTCGCCGTCATCCGGATGGATGACGGCAAGGTCAACGCGCTG
Source organism: Mycobacterium cajalii (assembly GCF_045809005.2). Classification (NCBI taxonomy): domain Bacteria; kingdom Bacillati; phylum Actinomycetota; class Actinomycetes; order Mycobacteriales; family Mycobacteriaceae; genus Mycobacterium; species Mycobacterium cajalii. Next base: position 977,886 of record NZ_CM141436.1, on the reverse strand, counting down.
GGCCCGGCGATGCAGCAGGCGCTCGGCGAGGCGATCGACCGGGCCGACCGGGAGAACGCCGGGGCAGTGGTGATCGCCGGCAACGACCGGGTCTTCAGCGGCGGGTTCGACCTGAAGGTCCTCACCTCCGGCGAGGTGCAACCGGCGATCGACATGCTGCGGGGCGGCTTCGAACTGGCGTATCGGCTGCTGTCCTACCCGAAGCCGGTCGTGATGGCCTGCACGGGCCACGCGATCGCGATGGGGGCCTTCCTGCTGTCGTCCGGCGACCACCGGGTGGCCGCCCACGCCTACAACATCCAGGCCAACGAGGTCGCGATCGGCATGACCATCCCGTATGCGGCCCTGGAGATCATGAAGCTGCGGCTGACGCGTTCGGCGTACCAGCAGGCCACCGGCCTGGCCAAGACGTTCTTCGGGGAGACCGCCCTCGCCGCCGGTTTCGTCGACGAGATCGTGCTGCCGGAGATGGTGCTCAACCGCGCCCAGGAAGCCGCGCGGGAATTCGCCGGCCTGCACCAGCGCGCCCACGCCGCGACCAAGTTGCGGGCCCGCGCCGACGCGCTGCAGGCCATTCGCGCCGGGATCGACGGGATCGAAGCCGAGTTCGGGCTGTAGAACTGCGGCGTGTGAGGAAAGGGGCGGCTGCGGGGCAACCGCCCCCAACCACCTCCTCCGTCAACGAGTCTGGCACGTCGGCGCGCTCTCGTCACGCCACCCTGCATATCGCTCGACAGGCCGCGATCACGTCAAGGCAGGCGGACCCCAGGATGGGGACGGGCCCTGCGCCGCCCCGGGATGCGGCAGCCGCGATCGCCGCCACCACGGAACCCACCGAGACGCCCGACACCCGGTAGGTCGAGTATCCGGCGTCCATGAGCCCGGTGATGGCGCCTACCAGTCCCATGAACTTGACACCCCCCGCCGGAGAGGATGAGGTCGGCACGTTCCGGCCGGTGTGCCCTGCCCGGCATTCAGTCCTCCGCTGAAACCCATTGGTATGGAAGGAATTTGCCGTCGAACTTCACGACGACGCGGTCGCCGGACGGGTGCGGTTCCTTGTGCAGGTCGACGCTGAAGTTGATCGCGCTCATGATCCCGTCGCCGAACTGCTCGTGGATCAGCTCCTTGAGGGCGCCGCCGTACACCTGCAGCGCCTCGTAGAAGCGGTAGATCGTCGGGTCGGTCGGCACCGCGGTCGGGAGCCCGCCGCGCATCGGCGGAGCGGCCAGGAGCGGCACCGCCGATGCGTCCAGGCCCAGCATCTCCAGCAGGATTTCGCCGAACTCGGCGGGCACCGGCTGCTGGCCGAGCAGGGCGGACGTGGTCCACACGACCGGTCTGCCGATGGCGTCGGCCAGCTGCTGCCAGCTCAGGCCTCGCGCCAGGCGGGCCAGGACGATCTGTTCGGTGAGTTCGTGTCGGTTCATCGCCCCAGCATGCACTCCCGCGATCGGCGCGCGGGCGGGGACGCGGGGGGACGCTGCCCCCGTCGGATCTTCAGCCACGAAGATCGGGGCCGCCATGCGGATTGTCGTGGACCTGAACCGCTGCCTGGGGTACGCCCAGTGCGCGCCGCTGGCCCCGGAGGTGCTCAAGCTCAGCGGCGACGAGCCCGACGAACCCTATGACCGACCGCCGCTGTCCAAGTAGGTCCTGACGGGCTGTCCGCCGGCCCGTGGGGTGTGGGGTGCGACGCCGGGTGCCGCGCGTTCGACATCAACGGGGTGGTCACCGACCACGTCTTCGTCGCGGGCGACATCGCGCGCTCCCCACGTGCTCTACGCCTACGAGTTCCTGGCGATGGAACACTGGGACAACGCCGTGCTGGGCGCCCGGGTCGCCGCCCACAACATGGTCTGCGACGAGGTCGACCGGTGAGCGCACCTGTTGATCGCGCTGGCCCACGATCCGCGGGTGAGTTCGGACCCCCGCAAGACCCGGCCGCGCCGATGTCGCCGAGCGCGATCGTCAACAACGCCATCCTGCTGTTCGTCGCCGGTCATGACTCGACGGTCAACCTGATCTCGCATTGCGTGCTGACCGTGTTGCGCAACCTGTGGTCCATCGAGTTGCTGCGCGGCCGGCCGGAATTGGTCCCGGGCGCCATCGAGGAGGTGCTGCGGCTGCAGTCTTCCGTGCAGTTCTTCCCGACCCGATCGGCGCTGGCCGACATCGACATCGCCCGCACCACGATCCCCAGGGGTCGCCGATCTATCTCATGTACGGCGCGGCAAACCGCTATCCGCGCCGCTGCACCGACCCGAACGCCTTCGACCCGCAGCGCCCCGTGCACAACGCGCGGCTGGTCGAAGATCCCCCGCCGTACCGGACCAGCCAGGTGTTCCGGGGTCCCCGGCATCTGCTCGTCGATTACGACGAGGTCCGGCCCTGAATCAACCGGGCTCGGCGGCGCGCAGTCACGACTCGACCAGGCGCCGAAGGTTTTTCAGGCTCTCGTCCAGGGAGCGGCCGACCCAGAACGCGGCGACCCGGTCGGCGATCAGACCGAGCAGTCCACCCTCGGAGCTGTAGGCGAGCCGGAAGGTCACCGCGGTGCGGCCGGGCCCGGCGTCGCGCAACCGGAACCTGCCGCGCTGCGTCACGCCGGTGATGTTGATCCAGGCCAGATCGCGCCCGGTGTCGAACTCCACCACCTCGGCGACGCCGCCCACCGGGATGGACCCGATCTTCCACAGCACGGTGTAGCGGGCACCCACCCGGGCGGGGCCTTCGGTCAGCGTCTCCCAGCGCTCCAAGTGGGGCAGCAGGGCGGGATAGCGCCCGGGGTCGCTGAGCACCTCCCAGACGGCGTCGCGGCCGGCGTTGACGACGATCTTGCGTTCGACGCGCATCAGCCCAGCACCGGGTATCGTCGCTCGGCGGCCAGTCGGTCCACGCCCGCCTGCAGGCTGGCGATCACCTCGTCGTAGACGGCCGAGTCCGGCACGTCCGGGTCGCGCACCGTGATCGGCTCCTGCACCTCGACCACGATCTTGGCGGGCAGCGGGATGTGGCCCAGCAGGTCGCCGACGTTGAGGCCCCACGGCAGCGCCAGGGAGACGGGCAAGCTCTTGAGCCGCGCGATCTTGTCGAGCCGCAGCAGCCTGGCCAATCCCTGCCCGCGGGTGAGGAACAACGCCGTCTCCTGCCCGCCCACGGCGGCCACCGGCACGATCGGCACGCCGGCGTCGCGCGCGAGCCGCACGAAGCCCATCCGGCCGCCGAAGTCGACGACGTGCCGCTGCCACGACGGGCGGTACACCTCGTAGTCCCCGCCCGGGTACACCAGGACCGCGGCACCGGACTCCAGTGCCAGGCGGGCGTTTTCGGGGCTTGCCGCCACGGTGCCGAACTTGCGCAGCCAGCGCAGCGGTGGGTACGCGGTGACCAGGTTGTGCGCGAGCTGATAGAACGGGCGCTCCACGCCGAAGTACGAGCAGAAGGCCAGGGTGAACACGAACGTGTCGGGCGGCACGTTGCCACCGCTGTGGTTGCCGACCAGCAGCACCGGCCCCTCCGGCGGTATCCGGTCGAGGTGGCGCACATCGGCACGGAAATACAGCGAGGCCAGCAGCCACGTGCCGGGCAGCTGGTCGCGGATGAAATCGGGGTCGCGCTGATCCAGGTCGGCCCTGGGCACCCGGTCGGTGAGCTGCCTTCTGGCCCAGTCCAGGGCGTCCGCGGCACCGACCATGGTCAAAGCGTCGCACACATCGCCGGCCCCGCGGTCACCACCGCCCGCGATGGACGACCTCCCCGAAGGGGCGCCGGTCGGGCCTGCGGATCGGGGTCAGCGGGCGATCGGCGGGATATCCGACGCCGAGCATGAACGCCACCAGGTGGCCGTCGGGTACGCCCAGGATCTCGCGCGCCCTGTCCTGGTCCCCCACCGCGGAATGGCCGGTGCCGACGCCCAGGTCGGTGGCCGCGATCATCATCGCCATCGTGGCCTGGCCGATGTCGTAGGAATCCGTCACCTTCCTACCCATGGTGCCAGCACGCCCCGGGCGTCCGGCACCCGATCCTCCCGCTCTGTCGGTCCGGCGAGCTAATGTGCAGCCCGATGGCGCTTCATCTGCACCGTGCCGGGCGCACCGACCGGTTGGCCGACGGGCTCGCGGCCCTGCTGGCCGACCCGTTGCCGGACCCGTTCGCCGAGGAACTGGTGCTGGTGCCGGCCCGGGGCGTGGAACGCTGGCTGAGCCAGCGGCTGTCGCACGTGCTGGGTCGCAGGCCCGGCCGCGCCGACGGGGTGTGCGCCGGGGTCGCGTTCCGCAGCCCCGCCGCGCTGGTCGCCGAGATCGCCGGCCGCGCCGACGACGATCCGTGGTCGCCGGAGGCGATGACCTGGCCGCTGCTGCAGGTGATCGACTGCTCGCTGGACGAGCCGTGGTGCGCAACCCTGGCAACGCATCTGGGCCACTTCGACACCGACGAGCTGGAGGCGGAACTGCGCCGGGCCCGCCGCTACGCGGTGGCGCGCCGGCTGGCCGGCCTGTTCGCCTCGTACGCCCGGCAGCGTCCCCGGCTGCTGGCCGGGTGGCTGGACGGCGGCGCCGGCGACGTGGAGGCCGACCTGGCCTGGCAGCCGCACCTGTGGCGGGCGCTGGTGGCCGTCGTGCCGGCCGATCCCCCCCACGTCCGGCACGAGAAGACGGTGGCCCGGCTGCGCGCGGGCCCGGCCGACCTGCCGGCCCGGTTGTCGCTGTTCGGACACACCCGGCTGGCGAGCACCGACATCGACCTGCTCGAGGCGCTGTCCGTCCACCACGATCTGCACCTGTGGCTGCCGCACCCCAGCGAACCGCTGTGGCGGGCGCTCGACGGGCTGCACGGCGTGGTGCCCCGCCGCGAGGACGGCAGCCGGGGCGCGGCGCATCACCCGCTGCTCGAGACGCTGGGACGCGACCTGCGCGAGCTCCAGCGCTCGCTGCCCGCCGACCCGGCCACCGACGAATTCCTCGGCGCCGCCGCCAAATCCGACACCCTGCTGGGCTGGCTGCAATCCGACATCGAGGCCAACGAGCTGTGCCCCGAAGGACGCGCGCTGCGGCCCGGCGACCGCTCGGTGCAGGTGCACGCCTGTCACGGCCCGGCACGTCAGGTCGACGTGCTGCGCGAAGTGCTGCTGGGGCTGCTCGACGACGACCCGACCCTGCAGCCCCGCGACATCGTGGTGATGTGCCCGGACATCGAGAGTTACGCGCCGTTGTTCGTCGCCGGCTTCGGGCTCGGCGAGGCGGCGGGCCAGGGCCACCCGTCGCACCAGCTGCGGGTCAGGCTGGCTGACCGGGCGCTGACCCAGACCAACCCGCTGCTCGGCGTCGCCGCCGAACTGCTCGCCCTCGCCGGCACCCGGGCCACCGCCGGCCAGGTGCTCAACCTCGCGCAGGCCGCCCCGGTGCGCGCGCGGTTCGGACTCACCGACGACGACCTCGACGCGATCACCGACTGGGTGCGCGAATCCAACGTCCGATGGGGATTCGACCAGCAGCACCGCCGGCCGTACGGGCTCGGCCACGTCGTGCACAACACCTGGCGTTTCGGCCTGGACCGCGTCCTGACCGGCGTGGCCATGTCCGACGACTCGCGGGCGTGGCTGGACACCGCGCTGCCGCTCGACGACGTCGGCAGCAACAAGGTCGAACTGGCCGGGCGGCTGGCCGAATTCGTCGAACGGCTGCACCACGTCACCGAAAACCTCGGTGGCACCATGCCGCTGAACGACTGGCTGGACGCGCTGACCGAGGGGGTGGGCCTGCTGACCCGCCCCGAGGACTCCTGGCAGGAGCCCCAGCTGCAGCGGGAGTTCTCGGAGGTGTTGCAGCAGGCAGGTTCTCGCGGTTCGACACCGCTGCGGCTGGCCGACGCCCGCGCGCTGCTCGATCAGCACCTGGCCGGGCGGCCCACCCGGGCCAACTTCCGCACCGGCACGCTGACCGTGTGCACCATGGTGCCGATGCGCTCGGTACCGCACCGGGTGGTGTGCCTGGTCGGGCTCGACGACAAGGTGTTCCCCCGCCACCACGTCCCCGACGGCGACGACGCGCTGGACCGTGACCCGCGCACCGGCGAGCGCGACATCCGTTCGGAGGACCGGCAGCTGCTGCTCGACGCCATCGGCGCGGCCACCGAAACCCTGGTGATCACCTACACCGGCGCCGACGAGCACACCGGCCACCCGTGCCCGCCGGCGGTGCCGCTGGCCGAGGTGCTCGACGCGCTGGACCGGACGACGCAGGCGCCGGTGCGCGAGCAGGTCGTGACCCGTCATCCGCTGCAGCCCTTCGACGTCCGGAACGTCAGGCCGGGGGACCTGGTGCCCGGCCGGCCGTTCACGTTCGACCCCGCCGCGCTGGCAGCGGCCGAAGCTGCAGCCGGGACGCGTTATGCGCCAAACGCTTTCATCAGCGGTCCGCTGCCGGCGATGTCTCCCGCCGACGTTTCGCTGGCCGACCTGCTGGATTTCTTCAAAGACCCGGTCAAGGGGTTCTTCCGCGCGCTGGACTGCACACTGCCGTGGGACGTCGACACCGTCGAGGACGCGATGCCGGTGGAGATCGACGCGCTCGACGAGTGGACGGTCGGCGACCGGATGCTGCGCGACATGCTGCACGGAATGCATCCGGACGCCGCGGCCAATGCCGAGTGGCGCCGCGGGACGCTGCCACCGGGCCGGCTCGGCATGCGCAAGGCGATGGAGATCCGCGACCGCGCGCGCGACCTGGCGGTGGAGGCATTGCGGTATCGCGACGCCGACGGCGACGCGCACGACGTCGACGTCGCCCTCGGCGGCGGCCGCCGGCTCACCGGCACGGTCACACCGGTTTTCGGGTCGCGCTCGGTGGCGGTGAGCTACTCGAAGCTGGCGCCCAAGCACGTGCTGGCGTCGTGGATCGGACTGGTCGCGCTGGCGGCGCAGCGGCCGGGCCAGGAGTGGACGGCGCTGTGCATCGGCCGCGGTAAGAGCAAGAACCGTATCGCGCGAAGGTTGTTCGTGCCGCCGCCGGACCCGGTGGGGGTGCTGCGCGACCTGGTGGCGCTCTACGACACGGGTCGGCGGGAGCCGCTGCCGCTGCCGTTGAAGACGTCGTGTGCGTGGGCCGAGGCCCGCCGCGACGGCGACGATCCCCGCGCGGCCGCCCAGCACAAGTGGCGCAGCGCCGACTTTCATCCCGGCGACGACGCCGAGCGGGCACACGTGCGGGTGTGGGGCAACCGCGCGCCGCTCTCGCTGTTGCTGGGCCCGCCCCGCCCGGGCGAGGAGGCGCCCGGCGAGGACACCCGGCTGGGCGCGCTGGCGGCGCGGGTGTGGCTGCCCCTGCTGGCCGGCGAGAGGAACCCGTGATGGACCGCTTCGACCTGATGGGCGCGCTGCCGCCCGAGGCCTCCACCACCGTGCTGGAGGCCAGCGCCGGCACCGGCAAGACATTCGCCCTGACGGGGCTGGTGACCCGCTACCTCGCCGAGACCGGCGCGACACTCGACGAGATGCTGCTGATCACCTTCAACCGCAACGCGAGCCGGGAACTGCGCGACCGGGTGCGCGACCAGATCGTGCAGGCGATCGCCGCACTGGAGGGCCGGGTGCCGCCCGGCAGCGATCTGGTCGCCCACCTGGTAGGCGCCGGCGCAGGCGAGCGCGCCCTGCGGCGGGCGCGGCTGCGCGACGCACTGGCGAACTTCGACGCGGCCACCATCGCCACCACGCACGAGTTCTGCGGCGCGGTACTGAAATCCCTCGGCGTCGCCGGCGACACCGCCATCGGCGTCCGGTTGCAGGAGAACCTCGACGACCTGGTCCGTGAGATCGTCGACGATCTCTACCTCGCGGAGTTCGGCCGTCAAGAGGGCGACCCGCTGCTGAAATACCACGAGGCGCTGGGCCTGGCCCGCACCGTGGTGGGCGACCCGTGCGCGCAGCTGCGCCCGCTCGATCCCGAGCCGGGCGGGGCGGCCGAGGTGCGGCTGCGCTTCGCCGCCGCCGTCCAGGTCGAGCTCGAACACCGCAAGCGCCGGTTGCGCATCCTCAGCTACGACGACCTGCTCACCCGGCTCGCGAAAGCCCTTGACGCACCAGACTCCCCGGCTCGCGACCGGATGCGGCGGCGCTGGCGGATCGTGCTGGTCGACGAGTTCCAGGACACCGACCCCGTCCAGTGGCGGGTCCTCGAGTGCGCGTTCGGCGGGCGCGCGACGCTGATCCTGATCGGCGACCCGAAGCAGGCGATCTACGGCTTCCGCGGCGGCGACATCTACACCTACCTCAGGGCAGCCCGCAGCGCCGGGGCGCGCTACACGCTGGACGTCAACTGGCGCAGCGACAAGGTCCTCGTCGACAGCCTGCAGACCGTGCTGCGCGGCGCGACGCTGGGCCACCCGGACATCGTCGTGCGCGACATCCGCGCCCACCACGACGGGCACCGGCTGGCCGGCGCACCGCACAACGCGCCGTTTCGGCTGCGCGTGGTCACCCGCCCCGCCCTGGGATACACCGGCACCGACACCATCCCGATCGACGTGCTGCGCGGCCACATCCCGAAAGACCTGGCCGCCGACATCGCGGCGCTGCTGACCGGCGACGCCACCTATGCCGGGAGGCCCGTCGGGGCGGGTGACGTCGCGGTGATCGTCGAGAGGCACGAGGACGCGCGCGCGTGCCGTGACGCGCTGGCCGCGGCGGGCGTGCCGGCCGTCTACACCGGCGACACCGACGTCTTCAAGTCCCGGGCCGCCGAAGACTGGCTGTGCCTGCTGGAGGCCTTCGACGCGCCGCAGCGCAGCGGGCTGGTCCGCGCCGCGGCCTGCACGATGTTCTTCGGTGCGACCGCCGAAACCCTTGCCGCCGAGGGTGATGCGTTGACCGACCGGGTGGCCGGCACGTTGCGCGAATGGGCCGACCACGCCCGCCGGCGCGGGGTGGCGGCGGTGTTCGAAGCCGCGCAACTGGCCGGCCTGGGCCGGCGCGTGCTGGGCGAGCGCGGCGGTGAACGCCACATGACCGATCTGGCCCACATCGCGCAGTTGCTGCACGAGACGGCGCACCGCGAGCACCTGGGCCTGCCGGCGCTGCGGGACTGGCTGCGGCGTCAATGCGACGCCCGCAGGGGCGTCGCCGAACGCGACCGCCGCCTCGACAGCGACGCCGCGGCCGTACAGATCATGACGGTGTTCGTGGCCAAGGGTCTGCAGTTTCCGATCGTGTACCTGCCGTTCACGTTCAACCGCTACGTCGGCACCGGCGACGTCCTGCTCTATCACGACCACGACGACGCCCGCTGCCTGTACGTCGGCGGCAAGACCCGCGGCCCGCAACGCCAGGCGGTCGAGGAGTTGCAGCGCGCCGAGGAGGCGCGCGCCAACATCCGGCTCACCTACGTCGCGCTCACCCGGGCGTGCTCCCAGGTGGTGGCGTGGTGGGCGCCGACCCGCGACGAGGTCAACGGCGGGCTCTCGCGGCTGTTGCGGGGCCGCGCCCCGGGCGGGGCGGAGGTGCCGGACCAGTGCGCGCCCCGGGTCACCGACGCGGACGCCTGGACGCTGTTCAAGGGGTGGGAGGCCGCGGGCGGCCCGTCGGTGGAGGAGTCCGAGATCGTCACGGCCGCGGCGGCCCGAACTCCGTGCTGCGCAGACGTTCTCGCGGTACGTCACTTTCACCGGACGATCGACACCGCGTGGCGGCGCACGTCGTATTCGGCGCTGGTGCGCGCGGCCGAGGTGTTCGGCGTGGCGAGCGAGCCCGAGGCCGGCGCGCGCGACGACGAGGTGGAGGCGGTCGTCGTCACGGTGCCCGGGGCCGGCGGCGGCGCGGATCCGGCCTCCCCGCTGGCCGCGATGCCGGGCGGGGCGGCGTTCGGCTCGCTGGTGCACGCGGTGCTCGAGACGGCCGACCCGTCGGCGCCCGACCTGGCCGTCGAGCTGACGGCGCAGGTGCGGCGGCAGTCGGCGTGGGGGCCCGTCGACGCCGACGCCGGCGCACTGGGCGCCGCGCTGGTGCCGATGCACGACACACCGCTGGGACCCCTGGCGCCCGGCGCGACGTTGCGGCAGATCGGGGTGCGGGACCGGTTGCGGGAGATGGACTTCGAGATCCCGCTGGCCGGAGGCGACCTGCACGGCGGCGCCCCCGATGTCCACCTGCGCGACGTGGGTGAGCTGCTGCGCGAGCACCTGGGCGCCGCCGACCCGGTGGCGCCCTACGCCGACCGCCTGATGTCGGCGGCATGGGGGGCGCAGCCGCTGCGCGGGTACCTGGCGGGCTCGATCGACGCGGTGCTGCGGCTGCCCGGGCAGCGGTACCTGGTCGTCGACTACAAAACCAACCAACTCGGCGACACCGCCTCCGACTACGGCTTCGCGCGGCTGGCCGAGGCGATGCTGCATTCGGACTACCCACTGCAGGCGCTGCTGTATGTCGTTGTGGTGCACCGTTTTCTGCGGTGGCGCCTGCCCGGCTACGACCCCCGGGCGCACCTGGGCGGGGTGCTCTACCTCTACGTGCGCGGCATGTGCGGAGTGGACACCCCGGTGGTCGACGGGCACCCGTGCGGCGTCTTCAGCTGGCGCCCGCCCGCCGGGCTGGTGATCGCGCTGTCGGATCTGCTCGACGAGGGGAGGCGGGCCGCGTGACGGCCACCGAAGCGGAGGTCGCCATCGGCGCCACCGGTGCGCTGCGGGGCTTCAACGAGGCCGGCGTCCTGGATGTCTCCGACATCCACGTGGCGCAGCGGCTCTGCGCCCTGGGCAAGGAACCCGACGAACGGGTGGCACTCGCGGTGGCCCTGGCCGTGCGTGCGCTGCGGGGCGGGTCGGTGTGCCTGGACCTGCCGACGGTCGCCGAGACGGTGGGCTCCGTCGGGTTGCCTTGGCCCGACCCCGCGGCGTGGCTGTCGGCGGTGCGGGCCAGCCCGTTGCTCGGTGAGCCGCCGGTCCTGCGCCTGGATGCGGACCGGCTGCTCTATCTCGACCGGTACTGGCGCGTGGAGACGCAGGTGCGCGACGACCTGCTCGCGCTGCTGGCACGGGGGCCGGCGCCCTCCGTGCCCGCCCCCGAGCGACTTTTCCCCGCCGCGTACCCCGAACAGCGCCGGGCCGCCGAAACCGCGCTGTCCCAACCGGTCACGGTGCTCACGGGCGGCCCCGGCACCGGCAAGACGACGACGATCGCGCGGCTGCTGGCACTGGTGGCCGAACGGGCCGAGCTCGCCGGGGACCCGCGGCCCCGCATCGCGCTGGCCGCGCCCACCGGCAAGGCCGCCGCCCGGCTGCAGGAGGCGGTGGCCGATCAGTTGGCCGGGCTTGCCGCGGTCGATCGCGCGCGGCTGGCCGAACTGAACGCGGTGACGCTGCACCGGCTGCTCGGTTCCAGGCCCGGCAGCTCGACCCGGTTTCGCCACGACCGCTCCAACCGGCTGCCGCACGACCTGATCGTCGTCGACGAGATGTCGATGGTCTCCCTGACGCTGATGGCGCGGCTGCTGGAGGCCGTGCGCCCGGACGCGCGGCTGGTGCTCGTCGGTGACGCCGACCAACTGGCGTCGGTGGAGGCCGGGGCGGTGTTGGCCGACCTGGTGGACGGCCTGTCCGCGCGCGACGACGTCCGCGTCGCGGCGCTGCGCACGTCGCACCGCTTCGGCGGATCGATCGGCGCGCTGGCCGACGCGGTCCGCGTCGGGGACGCCGACCGGGCGCTGTCGGTGCTGCGCTCGGGTGCCGCGGACGTCGAGTTCCTCGAGTGCGGGGAGGGCGAGGACCCGTCGCAGCGCCTGCGTGCGGTGTTGGTGTCGCACGCGCTGCGGCTGCGGGAAGCCGCCCTGCTCGGCGCCGCCGACGTCGCGCTGGCACGGCTGGACGAGCACCGCTTGCTGTGTGCGCACCGGCGCGGTCCCTTCGGTGTGGCCCACTGGAACGCCACGGTGCAGCGATGGATCTGCGAGGAGACGGGCCAGCCGCCGTGGTCGGACTGGTATGCGGGACGTCCGCTGCTGGTGACGGCGAACGACTACGGCCTGCGCGTCTACAACGGCGACACCGGTGTGACCGTGGCCGGCCCGGACGGTCTGCGTGCCGTCATCGCCGGCGCGACCGGCGCGCTGAGCTTCGCGACCGGCCGCCTCGGTGACGTCGAGACCATGCACGCCATGACCATTCACAAGAGCCAGGGCAGCCAGGCCGAGGAGGTGACGGTGCTGCTGCCGCCGGAGGATTCGCGGCTGCTGACGCGGGAGTTGTTCTACACGGCCGTGACACGCGCCGAGACCAGGGTCCGGGTGGTGGGGTCACCGGATGCGGTGCGTGCCGCGATCGGGCGCCGGGCCGTGCGGGCGACGGGACTGCGGCAACGACTGCGGGGCTGACGCCCCGCGACGCTCAGCGGGTGGGCTCGTCGGAAATGACGCCCACCTGTTCGAGGTAGGAAACCACTTCCTCGGCCAGCAGGTCCGGGTCTTTCTGCGCGTCGAGCCTGATCTCGGGGTTCAGCGGGGCTTCGTAGGGGTCGTCAATTCCGGTGAATCCCTTGAGCTCCCCGGCCCGGGCCTTCTTGTAGAGGCCTTTGGGGTCCCGGTGTTCGCAAACCTCGAGGGGGCAGTCCACGAAGATCTCGATGAAGTCGCCCGCGGCCAGGGAGGCGCGGACCCGGTCGCGGTCGCGGCGATAGGGGCTGATGAAGCCGGTCAGCGCCACGATGCCGTCGTCGCAGAACAACTGCGCCACCGCACCGATGCGCCTGATGTTCTCTTCGCGCGCCTGCGCGGAAAAGCCCAGCCCGAAGCGGCGGGCGAATTCTTCGCCTTCCGCATCCCCCGAGTCGACCCCGTCGGACACTAACATGCCGCCGGGATCGGTCTCACGGCCCGGCATGCGGGTGTGAGAATTCCGGTCAGCATGGTCGACATGGTTGGTGAAGACGAATCCGCGCCGGCGCCGCGGCGGCGCCACGTCGTGCGCCTCGCCGCGTTCGCGGGCTTTCTGCTCGTGCTGTTCTATCTGGTGGCCGTGGCGCAAGTCATCGACGTGGGGCGGGTGCGCAGCGCGGTCGCCGCGACGGGTCCGGCGGCGCCCCTGGCCTATGCCGTGGCCTCGGCCGTTCTCGGCGCGGTGTTCGTGCCGGGCCCGATCCTCGCCGCGGGCAGCGGGCTGGTGTTCGGGCCTCTTCTGGGGATCGGCGTGACGCTGGGGGCCACTGTGGGCACCGCGGTCGTCGCCGCCTTCGTCGGCCGTCGCGCCGGCCGCACCAGCGCGCGGGCGCTGCTGGGACCGGCGCGCGCCGACCGGCTCGACGCGCTGATCGAACGCCGCGGCCTGTGGGCGGTCGTCGGCCAGCGATTCATCCCCGGCCTCTCCGACGCGCTCGCCTCCTATGCGTTCGGCGCGTTCGGAGTTCCGTTGTGGCAGATGGGCGCCGGCGCGCTCATCGGTTCGCTGCCCCGGGCTTTCGTCTACACCGTGCTGGGCGCGTCGATCGGGAACCTGTCGTCGCCGTTGGCGTACTCGGCGATAGCGGTGTGGTGTGTCACCGCCATCGTCGGCGCGTTCGCGGCGCGGCGTGGATATCGGAGATGGCGCGGGCATGCGGGCCACCCCGAGGAGGGCGACGCCCCGGAACCGGAAGCCGGGGCCTGACTTCGGCTCCGGCGGCTTCGGTCACCCGCTGAGCGCACCCGGGCCGAATCAGCCCGTCCGCCCCAGCATTTCCTTCCACCCGTCGTCGCCGAGATGACTCGAGTTCTCCACGGAATACACCACCCCGTCGGGCCCGACGACCTTGCCGCTGCGCACGTCGTACGTCGCGGTCGGGATCGCGTTCGGGGTGTAGACGCACGGGTTGGGCTGTTGGCCGTTGCACTCGACGGTCCCCGAACCCGGCCGCTGCGGCGGATCGCTGCGCGGCGGCGGCGTGCCCGGCACCCGGTCCGAAGGCAGCGGGTTGAGGCCGTTGTCGACCGACGGCGCCGGGATCACGTTGCCCGGCTTGACCGGCTGGTCGCAACGCGCGCCCGGCGCGGGGCAGGTGAGGATCTGATCGGGGTTCCCGTACCACGGATTGGTACCCATGGGCACGTAGGGTTTGGGGCTGCGGCACTCGCGCGGGGTCGCGGCGCGCTTGCCGGGCACGTCCGCGCACGGGTAATTGCGCGCTCCGCGAACCACATTCGCCGCGTCCATGGGGATCTTGCAGTAGGTGCCGGCCGGCAGCGGCGCGACGGTGGTGTCAGCCGGTGCCCGCCACTGGGAGGCCGGCAGGAATCCGGTCAGGCACGGCGGTGGCTGGTTCAGCGCGATCGCGCCGACGCCCAGGTTGGCCTGGCCGGGAGATTGCGCGGTCACCGACTGGGCGATGGACGCCGACTGCGGCAAGAACACCAACGCCTGCTCGACGCCGTGGTGATAGCGCTTGAGCATGTCGAGCACGACCTCGAGGTTGGCCAGCGTCTGCGGCAGCGACTCCCGCACGTCACCGAACGCGGCGTTGACCTGCTCGGCGGTCGGCGCCGCGTTGGCCAGGATGTTGCGTATCGCGGGATCCTGCCGGGCGGTCTGCGCGGCCAGCGTGTTCAGATTGGCGGCCCACCGCCCGATGTTGTCACCGGAATCGGCCTGACTGTCGATGATGGGCGCCGAGCGCGCGATGATGTCGTCGATGTCGTCGAGGCTGCCCCGGAAGTCGTGCGCGATGCCCTGGGCGGAGTCGACCAGCCGCCGCAGCGCCGGCCCGAGCCCCCCGACGGCCTGGGCCGTCTCGTGGAGCAGTGCGGCGACCTTGTCCTTGGGCAGCACCGCCAGGCCCTCGTTGGCGGCGTCGAGCGCCGGGCCGATCTGGCTGGGCACGGTGGTCTTGGTGATCGTCTGCCCGTTGCGCAGGAACGGCCCGCGGTTGCGGCTCGACACCAGGTCGATGAACTGCTCGCCGACCGCCGAGACCGAGTGCACGTTGGCCGACGCGTCGGCGGGGACCTGGTAGCGGTTGTCGATGCTCATCGCCGCGCGCGCGCCGCGCCGGGTCGGGTCGACACCGGTGACCTTGCCGATGGTGATGCCCCGGTAGGTGACGTTGGCCGTGCGATACAGGCCGCCGGACTGCGGCAATTCGGCATACACCATGTACCGCCCGACGCCGGCCAGGCTCGGTATCTGCAGGTAGTACCAGACCAGGACGACCACCGCGGCCACGGCGACCCCCGCCAGCACCACCAGCTGGGCTTTGATCAGGCGGGTCAACACCTTTCAGTCACCCCTTTCCACCAGCGGCCCACCCGGGGCATCGTTCGGGTTGGGCGTGTAGCGGACGTCGGGGATCATGGTTTCCGGATCCCGTCCCCACGACTGCTCGAGGGCCCGCAGGGCCCCGGAGAAACCCGTTCCACTGAGCGTGGTGTTGTCGATGGTGGAAAGTGTCAGGTCGAGCGTGGCGGACACGTTGATGTAGTCGCCGCGGATCACCTGCGTCACGTCGTCGATGTTGAACGGCGCCGTGAGGCCCAGCTTCAGCGCGCCCACCACGTACGGCGAGGCCCGGCCGAGCTGCTTGAGCGGCCGCTGCAGCGACGCCAGGCTCTGGTGCAGGTTGGGCCGGGTGGCGACCAGCGCCCGGTTGGCGGCGTCGCTGAACCGCCCCAAAGACTCGGTGGCGTCGGCGAACAAGACCCGGGTATCGGCGAAATGCTGTATCAGCGGCGGGATCTCGGTGAGCACCCGTTCCAGCGTGTCCTTACGGTTGGCGACGATGGCCAGCAGTTGGTTGCTCGAATCGATGGCACGGGTCAGGTCGCCGCGCTGCCGGTTCAGTTCGCCGGTGAATGTGTCCAGGCGCCCGAGGAATTCGCGAACCTGGTCGACGTGGCCGTCGAGGATGTCGATGACCTCGGACTGGATCGCGTCGAGGTTCGGAATCCCGCCGCCGTTGAGGATCACCGCGATGCTGGCCAACGTCCGTTCGACGGTGGGGTAGGCCGAGGCGTGCTTCAGCGGGATGGTGTCGCCGCTCCGCAACGGTTGCGGTGACGGGTTTTTCGGCGCGGCCAGCTCGACGTGCTGGGTGCCCAGCAGGCTGGTCTGACCGATTTTCGCGGTCGCGTTGGCCGGCAGCCGCACGCCGGGGTCCACGTCCAACGTCAGGGTCGCGATCCAGTTCTTCAGCCTGATCGCACGCACCGTGCCGACCCACACGTCGGCTACCCTTACCCGGCTGTTGGTGTTCAGCGCCAGCGTGTCCGGCATCTGCACATAGATCGTAAGGTGGTCGGCGCCCGTGCCCTGACCGATGGGCAGCGGCACGTTGGCGATGCCCCGCCAGGTGCACGACGTCAACATCACCGGTACCAGCAGGACGGCCAGCACCCACGCCGGCCGCCGGCCGCCTGCGCGTACCGCGCTCACGCCGCGCCTCACTGGCCCGGCCCCGGGTGGGCGGGCTGCGGATACCACGGCGGCGGAAGCGGATTGGACTCGTCATAGGCGTTCGGCGGACCGGGCATGTTGACACCCGGCGGCGGGGGCGGGGCATCCGGGCCGCCCATGAGCTCGGCCAGCGATTCCGGGGTGAGCATGTTCGCCGTGGGCGGCTGCACCGGCGTGCCCTGCATGCCGGGCGCGACGACCCAGCCGGGCTCGTGGTTGCCGTGCGCAAGCGGTGTGTCGCGCGCGAAGATCCCCGGGACGGTGGTGTCCTTGTACCCCGGCGGGGGGTGCAGCCGCTCCTCGGAGTAGGCCACCTCCTTGGGCAGGGTGGCCGGCGAGTTGAAGAAGTTCGCGCCGGCGGGAAAATAGTTGAACTTGATGGCGTCCAGCACCGGCGCCAGATACTGCGCGCACAGCTCGGCCGAGTCCTGATAGCCCAGTCGGCTGCCGGCCTGGATGGCACTGCAGACGAACTGAAGCGGGTTGGCGAAGTTCGGGAACGCGAACAGGCCCACCAGCGAGCTGTTCAGCGGGTGGTAGAGGTTGTTGAAGTTGCCCGCGAAGGTGGGCAGCACGTGCAGCGCGGTTTCCAGGCCGTCGCGCGGCTCGGGCTGCAGGATCGTGGTGGTCACGTCGGCGAGGTTGCCGACGTCGTGCGCCAGCGCGGACCGGTTGTCGCTGACGAACTTCCGGGCGGTTGCCAGCACGTCGTCGATCCGGCCCACCGTGTCCGCCACGTCATGGTCGGATCTGGTGAGCCAGCCGGTGAACTCGGCGAGGTCGGCGTTGAGTGCGACGAACTGCCGGTCGTTCTGGTACAGGGCGCCGACGAACTGCGCGAGGCTTCGCGTGATCGCGACGAAGTCGCCCCGGCCCTCGTTCAGGGCGGTCAGCGCCCGCGACAGGTTGTTCAGGGTGTCGTTGACCTGCTTGCCTTTTCCGGCCAGGTTGTCGGCCGCCTTTTCGATGACCTCACCGAACGGCCCTTTCGGCTGCCGGGCCGTCGGGCCGAGTTGGCGCAGGATCCCGTTGATGGAGTCGCGCAGCTGATCCCACTCGACGGGCACCTGGGTGCGCTCGATCGGGATCACCGCGCCGTCCTCGAGCACCGGCCCGCCGGTGTAGGGCGGTGAGAGCTGGATGGTGCGCGACGCCACCAGGCTGGGGTTCAGGATCGATGCCGTGGCCCGGGCGGGCACCTTGTACTTGTTGCTGTAGTGCAACGTGACTCGCATCTTGTCGCCCAGCGGCTCGATCGCGTCGATCGAACCGACCCGCACCCCCATGATCTGGACCTTGTCGCCGGGGTACAGGGCGAGGGTCTCGGGGAAATATGCGACGACCGTGGTGTTGGTCAGTTTCCGGTAGAGCTGCACCCCCGCGACCGCCGCGATGCAGACGAACACCACCGCGAGCACCCCGACGACCATTGCCCTGCCCGACACTTTCGGCAACCGCACGTTGCGAATGTCGAAGATGGTGCTCATGGGTGCTCACCGCCCGTCAGTGGTTGGGTGCGCGCCCCCGGTGGCGCGTGCGCCGGCAGGGGAACGGGGGTGCCCGGGACGTCCGGCGGCGTCTCGCCGGGCCGCGCCGCACTCGGTATCCCCGGTGTGGGCGCCGTCCCGTCGGGATTGGGCGGCGACGCCTGGACGTCCAGGGGCGCGGGGAAGCCGCCCGCGACGGTACCGAAGGGGCCTTGCTCGGACACCCTGCAGGGCAGCGGGTTTGCGGGCCGCGGCGACGCGTCTGCCGGCGGCGCGTACGAACACGGCGATCCCGGCGGGACGGCGGGTCCCGGATGATCCGCAGTGCCCTCCGACACCGGCGGCGCCGGCGGCGGCGCGCCGTCGGGGAACCGGGTCCCGTTGGGGTCGGGCCAGCGGAACGCCGGCAGCCCGGCGCTGCGCCAGAAGTTCTCCGGGTCGATGCCCCGCTTCTTGAACGCCGCGTCGACCCACGGCTGCAGGACTTGGTAGGGCAGCAGATTCGCCACGATCGCCTTGAAGAACGGCCCGGAGGCGACGGCCTCCGTCAGGGATGCGGTGTACCTGCTGAGCAGCACCAGCACATCGGCCAGTTCGTTCTTGCGTTTGACCAGCTCGTCGCTGACCGTGCCCAACTGCTGCAGCACGTGGTGCGCGCGGGGATTGTCGCTGATCAGCCCGGATACCTGGGCCGACACCGCCGACACGTTGCTGAGCAGAATCCTCAGCGCCTGGCTGCGCTCCCGGAAGGCGGCCAGCAGCGTCTCGGCGTTGACCAGCAGGCCGTTGACCTGTTCGCTGCGGTCGCCGAGGACGCCGGCGACCTTGTTGGCGTTGGCCAACAGCTGCTTGATCTGCTCGTCGCGCCCGCCGATGGTCTCGGAGAATCTGGCCACACCGTCGAGGGCCGCGCTCAGGTGCGGAGCGGTCTGGTCGAAGGTCTCCGACAAGACGTTCAGGGACCGCTTGACGAGGTCGATGTTCCAGTCCGTCGCCGCCTTCGTGACGTCGACGAACGCGTCGTAGATCTGGTAGGGCGTGGTGGTCTGTCCCGATGGGAGGATGCCGTTCGGCCGCAACGGTTCCGAGCCGCGGGGCTGGATCTGCATGTTCTTGCGGCCCAGAAAGGTGTCGGTGCGGATCGCCACGCGGCTTTGCGTCCCGATCCGTTTGCCGGGCAACGAGAATCCGATCAGGACGCTGTTCCCCCGGATCACCAGCGAGCGCACCAGGCCGACGTTCACCCCGGCGATCTCCACCCTGTCACCGGTGCTGATGCCGCCGGTGTCGGCGAACTGCGCGTAATAGGTCGGTGTGGCGAACAGCATCGGCACGCTGGTGAAGCTCTGCCCGACGCCGACGGCGAGCAGCGTGACCAGCGCGCCCATCAGCCCGACGCGGCCGCGGTTGACCTCCGTGAGGGTTCTCATTGCGGCGTGCACCTCCCGGTGGGCTGCCCGAACAGCTTGACGGTGCGCACCGGGCCGCCGGGCTGTAAACCGTTGACCTTGATGGCGATGTCGCAGAGATAGAAGTTGTAGAAGTCGCCGTAGATGCCGCCGGCGCGGCCGATCACGCGGTAGGCCTGAGGCAGTTTCTCGAGCACGTCGTCGAGGGCGGGCAGGTCGTCGATGAGCGGCTGCACGACGTCCTCGAGGTGTCCCAGGGTGCCGTGCAGCGCCGGCCGGTCGTCGCCCAGCAGGGCGGACAGGGTGCCCGCGGCGTCGCTCAGGTGTGCCGCCGCCGCGGCCAGCGGATCGGCCCGGTTCTTCAGCCCGGTGATCAGCAGTTCCAGGTTCGCGACCGTCCCGTCGAGCTCCTTCTGGTGCTTGACGGTGGTGGCCAGCACGGTGTTCAGGTTGGTGACGACCTCGCCGATCGCCTTGTCCCGGTCGGCCAGAGCGGCCGTCAGCGACGCGGTCTGGTCCAGGATGTCGTTGATGGTGGCACCCTGCCCCTGGAACACGGTGATGATCGAGGAGGCGATGCCGTTGACCTTGTCCGGGTCCAGCGCCTTGAACAACGGGCGGAACCCGCCGATCAGCGCGTCGAGGTCCAGCGCCGGCCGGGTGTGCTCGACCGGGATCGTCGCGCCCGGGGCCAGCCGCTCGCCGCTGTCGCCGCGGCCCAGTTCCAGGTAGCGTTCGCCGATGAGGTTGAGGTAGCGGATCGACGCCGTCGTCGCCCGGTCCAGCGGCAGCGAGCGGTCCACGGCGAAGTCCACCAGCACGCGGCTGTCCCCGGCGATCAGGGTCACCTTGGAGACCTTGCCGACCTCCACTCCCGCCGCCCGGACGAACTGGCCGGCGCGCAACCCGCTCGCGTCGGTGAACACCGCGGAATACCCTGTGGTGCGGTCGAACCGCATCTGGCCGAACACCACGATGATCACCACGGTGAACACCGCCAGCACCGACCAGAGGACGCCGAGTTTGATCGCTGTGCCGGTGGTTCTCATGGGTTGATCGTGTTCTCCCCGTATTGGCGGCCCCAGACGTATTCGGTGAACATCGGCTGGCCGAGCTCCAGGTGGTTGTACGGCGCGACGCTGGCACCGGTGTCCATCACCAGATACGGCGCCGGCCACAGGTCGCGGGTGATGGTCTGCCAGCAGCCCGGCTCGCCGCCGGGCCCGCCGCGTGCGTTGACCCGCGGCAGGTTGTCCGGATAGACATACGGATTGGGGGCCCCGACGACGGTTCCGGCGGCCGCCAGCGAATAGCCGTTGCCGCCGGCGGCGTGGGCGACTTTGGGTGCGGCGTCGTGAAAGTTGCGGATCGTGCAGAGCAGTTCGGGGCTGTAGGTGTCGAGCAGCCGCGCGGTGGGCACCAGATCGGCGGCCCCGCGCGACAGGTACGGCCCGCCCCGGGCGAAGATTTCTTCGCCGTTGCGCCCCACCCCGACCGCCGCCAGCAGCGCCGCGTCCAAATCGTTCTGCTGTCGGGTCAGTGTGCGCGCGGTGGTCACCGCGTTCCGCAGAAAGCCCCACAGGTCGGGTGAGGCGCCGGCGTAGACGTCGGCCAGGTCCGCCAGCCGCCGCACGTCGTGCCGGAACGCGGGCATGCGCGGATTCAGCTGCGCCAGAATCTGGTTGCCGTTGACCAGCGACTCCCCGAACTTGCCGCCCAGCCCGTTGAGCGCCTGCGCCAGCGCGGACAGCGTCGCGTTCAGCTCGACGGGGTCGACCTTCTCCGCCAGCGAGGTGACCGATTCGAACAACGTGTTGAACTCGGTCGTCACCGACCGCACGTCGATGACGTCGTGCGTCGAGATATGCTGCGGCTCCGGGTTCTTGGGCGCGCTCAACGCCACGTACTTGTTGCCGAACAGGGTGGCCGCCTCGATGTTGGCCACCACGTTGGCCGGGATCAGCTCGATATAGCGGGGGTTCACGTTCAGCAGCAGCCTGGCCGCCGGCCTGCCGTCACGTTCGATCTCCGAGATGCCGGCCACCCGGCCGATCGCCACCCCGTTGTAGGTGACCTTCGCCCCCGGTTCCATCACCAGCCCCGCCCGCGACGCCACCATCGTCAGCGGCGTCTTCGGTGTGAAGTCGCCGCGAAACTGCATGTACACCAACGCCAGGACCAGCCCGCAGGCCGACAGCAGGACCACGGCCTCCACATACAGCCACACGCGTCGGTCGGTCCGCATCGACGGCGTCGTCATGGCCTCACACCGTGAGGTTGAAGTTCGGGTCGACGCCGTAGAGCGCCAACTGGGCCAGCAGGACCACGACCACCACCGAAACCAGGGAGAAGCGCATCGAGCGGCCGACGGCCTGACCGACCCCGACCGGGCCGCCGCTGGCGGTGTAGCCGTAGTAGCAGTGGGTGATCATCACCACCACCGCCATGATGACGACCTCGAGCACCGACCAGCCCACGTCCTCGGGTCGCAGGAAGGTGCGGAAGTAGTGCTCGTAGGTGCCGTTGGACTGGCCGTAGAACACCGTCGTGACGAGTTGCCCGGAGGTGAAGGCCATGTCGAGGGCCAGCGCGTACAACGGCACGATCACCACCAGCCCGCCCAGGATCCGGGTCGAGACCAGAAACGAGATCGACTTGATGCCCATGACTTCCAGCGCGTCGATCTCCTCGCTGATCCGCATGGCACCCAACTGCGCGGTGGCGCCGGCGCCGACCGTGGCGGCCAGCGCGACGCCGGAGATGATGGGCGCGGCGACGCGCGTGTTGGCCAGTGCGGCAAAGAATCCGGTGAACGCCTCGACACCGATGTTGCCCAGCGACGCGAAGCCCTGGATGGCGATCAGCGATCCGCCGGACAGCGTCACGAACCCGATGATCGCGACCGTGCCACCCACGACGGCCATCGCACCGGTTCCCATGCCGATCTCGGCGATCAGCCGCAGCGTCTCCCGGTGATAGCGGCGCAGCGCCCACCCGATCTGCCAGACGCTGATCCGGGTGAACCGCGCGAAGATCCCGATCCGCTCGAACCGGCGCGCCGTGCCGCCTCCGTAGCGCCCGATGGTGGCCGCGGTGCGCGGGAAGCGGCCCCGTGCGACGACACCGGTGGACATCTCAGCGCCCCGTTCCGAACCGGACACCGATCGTCGTCAGCACCACGTTGACCGCGAACAGCGCGATCACGCACAGCACCAGCGTCTCGTTGACGGCGATGCCGACGCCCTTGGGACCGCCCTTGGTGGTCAGGCCGCGGTAGCAGCCCACCAGCCCGGCGATCGTTCCGAACGTGGCCGACTTGACCACCGAGATGACCACCTCGGGCAGGCCGGTGACCAGGGTGAGGGTGCCGACGTAGGCGCCCGCCGAAACATGTTGGATGTAAACGCCGAAGATGAAACCGCCGACCAGGCCGATGGTGATCACCGCACCGTTGAGCAGGGTCGCGACGATGGTCGCGGCGACGACGCGGGGCACCACCAGCCGGTGGATGGGGTCGATGCCGAGCACCTCCATCGCGTCGATCTCCTCGCGGATGGTGCGCGCACCCAGGTCCGCGCAGATAGCCGTGGACCCGGCGCCGGCGATCACGAGCACGGTGGTCAGCGGGCCCAGTTGGGTGACCGCGCCCAGCGCCGCGCCCGCGCCGGAGATGTCGGCGGCGCCGAACTCGGCCAGCAGGATGTTGAGCGTGAAGATGATGAGCACGGTCAGCGGGATCGCGACCGCGAGGGTCGGCAGCAGCGACACACTGGTGATGAACCAGCCCTGCTCGATCGTCTCGCGCCACTGAAAGGGCCGCCGGAACAGCGCTTTACCGGTCAGCACGCAGGTCCGGAAGAACCCGCCGACGGCGTCGACCCCCGGCTGGATCTGGCCGCGCAGGTAGGTGGTGATCACCGCGGGGGTGCTCACTGCCGCCTCCCCCGGCGCTCGAGTGCGTCCAGCAGGGCCGCATTCGCGAGTTCCAGCGCGTGGTGGGCGGCGTCCTTCGCGCCGGGCGCGTCGCCGGCGCAGATCGCATCGGCCAGGGCCCGGTAGATCTCCGGACGGTTGCCTTGCGCGGTCAGCCCCGGGGCCACGGCGGCGACGGCCGGCTCGTATGCGGCGCGAAACGCGTTGTACATCAACCGGAACACGATCGATCCGGCGCTGTCGACCAGATGGTCCCAGAACACGAGCGCACGGCGTTGCCACTCGAGCGGGTCCGGCTCCGACTCCAGCGCGCGCAGCGAGTTCTCGAGCAGCCCGGCCAGGTCGGGCCCGTGTCGTTCGGCCGCCAGCTCGGCGACCTTCGGGCCGTTGCGCAGCCGGGCCTCGAGGATGCTGCGGAAGACCGCGCCGTCGAGCTCGCCGTTGCGGAACAGCAACCGCGGCAACAGGTCCAGGCCCGCGTGCCGGCGGAAGTCGCGCACCGTGGTGACGCCGCCCTGGCGCACGTCGACCAGCCCGGCCGCCGACAGCCGCTTGAGCGCCTCGCGGACGGCCGGCCGCGACACGCCCAGCACCTCGGCGAGCCGGCGCTCACTGGGCAGGGCCGCACCGGGCTGCATCTCCCCGCTCAGCACGTCGGCGGCGATCTGCTCGAAGACCTCTTCGGGCACCGAGCGGCGAATCACCGGTTGCAGCGCCATGCGGCAAGTCTGTGGGCCGGGTGGCCAGACGTCAAGTGGTAAGACCAGCGTGTCGCCGGGCGGGCGCGCCCGAGCCCGCGCGGCCGCTACGTGGCGGCGGGGTCCCGGCGCTGCGCCGTCACGAACAGCGTCCGGGGGGCGGCGTCCTCGATGCCCTGCGGGGGTGTGCGGCCGTAACCGGCCATCAGCTCCTCGGCCGGCGTCACCGTCACGTCCCAACCGTGGCGGCCCAGCCAGTCGCCGACGTCCTCGCGCTCCTCGAAATACCACAGGTCTGCGACGTCGGGGATTTCCCGGTCCGGCTCGGCCTCGGCCATCAGATCGCGCAACCGCCGCATCGTCTCGCGCTGCTTCTCGCGCGCGGCCTGGTCGAGGAAGTCGGGCCCGGGCGCCTCCACGGCGATCCGGCTGCCCGGCGCGCCGAGCTGCTGGACACGCTCGAAGAGCAGCTCCTGAGCGGCCGCCGGCAGGAACGGCAACAACCCCTCGGCCGACCAGGCGCTCGGCGCGGCGGCGTCGAAACCTGCCCGCCGCAACGCGGCCGGCCAGTCATGGCGCAGGTCGACCGGGACGTGCACCAGGTTGCACGTCGGCTGCGCATCGTTGTCCCGCAGCGTCGACGCCTTGAACTGAAGCACCCGGGGCTGGTCGAGTTCGTAGACCGTGGTGCCGTCCGGCCAGGGCAGCCGCCACGCCCGCGAGTCCAGCCCCGCCGCCAGGATGACCACCTGGCGCACGCCCGCACCGGCGGCGTCGAGGAAGAACGTGTCGAAGAGGGCCGTCCGCGCGGCCATGTAGTCGACCATGGCCTGCATGCGGGGCTTCAGGTCGGGTTCGGCCGCGGTGATCTGCGCGGGCAGGTTCGGGGCCGCGAACCAGCTCCACATGCCCTCGCCGGCGGCGTCGAGGAACACCCGCGCGAACCGGTCGCTGATCAGCGGGTTCTCGCTCTCGGTCTCGGCGGCGCGGGCCGCCGCGACACCCAGGGCCGTCGCCCCCACGCTTTCGGTGATCTCCCAGCTGTCGTTGTCGGTTCTGGCCACGCTCGACTCCTCCGTATCGCTGGCACGCCTACCTGCACGACCCTACGCGCGCCGCCGAAATCGCTGCGGCCCAACGGTTCCGGGCGCCACGGTGGCGCACGTGGCGTCACCGCCCGGTGCGGCCGGGGCCGCCGAAGGCGTCCTCGCCCGGCCGTCCGGTTTGCGGGGCGGGTTACCCTGACGCCGGGCCGCCGCGCGTGCGGCGCTGATCCGAAGGATCTCAAGGGACACTTGAAGCATGCGAGTTGACGGGTGCGACATCGGTGTTTCCGGCAACTTGCTGCAACCGCTGATCCGGCGGACCAACGACATCCTGCGACTGGTCCTGGCCGCGTTGTTCCTTGCCACCGTGATCACGAGTTCGCTGATCACCCGGCCCGACTGGGTCTCGCTCGAGAGGTCCGTGTCCCAGATCGTCGGGGTGTTGTCGCCCGCGCAGTCCGACGCGGTCTACCTGGTGTACGGGTTCGCGATCGTGGCGCTGCCGTTCGTGATCCTGATGGGCCTGATCTTCTCCCGGCAGTGGAAGCTGTTGGGCGCCTACGCGGGGGCCGGGATAGTCTCCGTCGTCCTGCTGTCGATCAGCAGCAACCACATCGCGGCACCCCGATGGCACTTCGAGCTGTCCGACCGGCTCACCACGATGCCCGCCCAGTTCCTCGACGATCCGCGGTGGATCGCGATGCTGGCGGCGGTGCTGACGGTGTCGGGCCCCTGGCTGCCGGCGCGCTGGCGGCGCTGGTGGTGGGCGCTGCTGCTCGCCTTCGTGCCGATCCACCTCGTCATCAGCGCGATCGTGCCGGCGCGTTCGCTGCTGGGGCTGGCCGTCGGGTGGCTGGTCGGGGCGCTGGTGGTGCTGGCCGTCGGCACCCCCGCCCTCGAGGTGCCGCTCGACAGCGCGGTCCGGGCGATGGCCCGGCGCGGGTTCTTCGTGTCGCAGCTGACCGTGGTCCGGCCGGCCAGCGCCGGGCCGCTGGTCCTGCGCGCCGCGTCGGCCCATGCCGACCCGGCGACGACGGCCTCGGCGGTGATGGAGCTCTACGGGCCCCATCAGCGCAGCGGCGGCGCACTGCGCCAGATCTGGCGCAAGGTGCGGCTGCGCGACAACGAGACCGCGCCCCTGGTGGCCTCCATGCGCCGCGCCGTGGAACACCGCGCGCTGATGTCCATCGCCATCGGCGACGCGGGCGTCGCCAACACCTCGACGATCGCCGTGACGCCGCTGGCGCGCGACTGGATGCTTTACGCCCACAACCCCGTTCGCGGTAGGACGCTCGACGAGTGCGCGCCCGAGGTCCCGGTCGCGCGGGTGTGGAAGGCGCTGCGCACGCTGCACGACCACCAGATCTCCCACGGGGATCTGCGTGGCCGCGAGATCACGGTGGCCGACGGCGCGGTGCTGTTCGGCGGGTTCGGCGCCGCCGAGTACGGCGCCACCGACGCGCAGTTCCAGTCCGACCTGGCCCAACTCCTGGTCACCACGACGGCGCTGTACGACGCGGAGTCGGCGGTCGGCGCCGCGATCGGCGCCTTCGGCGAGGACGCCATCCTGACCGCCTCGCGCAGGCTCACCAAGATCGCGGTGCCCAAACGGCTTCGGAAGTCGCTGCCGAACGCCGGCGCCACCATCTCCAGCGCACGCGCCGAGGTCAAGCGGCAAACGGGCGCCGACCAGATCAAACCCGAAACCATCACCCGGTTCACCCGCGGCCAGATCATCCAGCTGGTGCTGTTCGGGGCGCTCGTCTACGTCGCCTACCCCTTCATCAGCACCGTGCCCACGTTCTTCTCCGAGTTGAGTACCGCGAACTGGTGGTGGGCGCTGCTGGGGCTGGCGATCTCGGCGCTGACCTACGTGGGCGCGGCGGCCGCCCTGTGGGCGAGCGCCGACGAGTCGGTGAACTTCTGGAAGCTGTCGGTCGCGCAGGTGGCCAACACCTTCGCCGCCACCACCACGCCCGCCGGCGTCGGTGGACTGGCGCTCAGCACCCGGTACCTGCAGAAGGGGGGCGGGCTGTCGGCGGTGCGCGCCACCACGGCGGTGGCGCTGCAGCAATCGGTGCAGGTGATCATGCACCTGGTGTTGCTCATCCTGTTCAGCACCCTGGCCGGTGCGTCGACGGACCTTTCCCACTTCGTGCCGACCGCCACCGTGCTGTACCTGATCGCGGGCGTGGCCCTGGGCATCGCGGGCACGTTCCTGTTCGTGCCCAAGCTGCGGCGCTGGCTGGCCACGGACGTGCGCCCCAAGCTGCAGGAGGTGGGCGCCGACCTCGTCGATGTCGCCCGCGAGCCCAAACGCCTGGGGCTGATCGTGCTCGGCTGCGCCGGAACGACTCTCGGCGCGGCGTTGGCGCTGTGGGCCAGCACCGAGGCCTTCGGCGGCGGCGCGTCGTTCGTCAGCGTCACGGTGGTGACGATGGTCGGCGGGACGCTGGCCTCCGCGGCACCGACACCCGGCGGCGTCGGGGCGGTGGAGGCGGCGCTGATCGGTGGCCTGGCCGCATTCGGCGTGCCCGCGGCCATCGGCGTGCCGTCGGTGCTGCTGTACCGGGTGCTCACCTGCTGGTTGCCGGTGTTCGTCGGCTGGCCGGTGATGCGCTGGCTGACCAGCCACGAGTTGATCTGACGCCGGCGATCGCGCTGGGCCGCATACCTATTCGGAACCGGCGGCCACCACCAGCACCATCGAGCGCCGCACGCTTGCACCGACCGTGGTGGAGAGAAAGACCGGGTAGTAGTCCTCGGGCACCTGCGGCGTGAGGGTGATCGCGACGCTGACGGTGGCCGACCCATCGGCGCCGAACTCCCCGAACGCCCGCGACGGTGCGATGCCCGGCTCGGGCGAGACGCCGGTGACGGTGTAGCCGCCGGCGTCGTCGGTCATGCGCTGCAGGTCGACCTTCACCGTGCCCGTTCCTCCCGGCGCGATCGTGACCGCGGGCCGCGGGACGTTCGCGGTCACCGCCGAGGCGCTCGTGCCGAACGACGGCCCGGCGCTGGATGCGCTTGTCCCCCATCGCTTGTCGGGGTAGGGGGCGAGCGAGAACGCCAGGTCGCCGCCGGTGCGGATGATCGACTCCGGAAGAAACGTGTGGTCGGTGGCCCGGCCGTCCACGCGCAGGCCGCTGATGTACTTCAGGTGGCGGGGCCCGGAGGCGCCCGGTGCGGTCATCCGGATCGACTTGCCGCCCGGGAGCCCGATCACGACCCGGTCGAACAACGGCGCGCCCACGCTGAGCACCGGCACCGCCGGGATGGCCGGATACAGCCCGAGCGCGGCCCACACGTACCAGCTGGACAGCGCGCCCAGGTCGTCGTTGCCCGGCGCGCCGTCGGGCGTCGGGCCGTAGAGCCCGCGCACCCGGTCGACCGTGAGCTGAGTCTTCCAGGGCTGACCAACGTAGTTGTACAGCCACGGCACCCCGAAGCTGGGCTCGTTACCGGCCCACAGGTAGGGCTCGTTGGGGCCGACGTTGAGTTTGCGGGTGAAGCGGTCGAGCCGACCGGCCACCCGGCTGCGTCCGCCGAGGGCGGTCACCAGGCCGGCGACGTTGTGCGGCACCGACCAGACGTATTGTTCGGCGTTGCCCTCGTCGTACCCGTCCTGGCCGAAGCCCTCGGAGTCGACGAATCCCGGTCCCCCGCTGAAGAACCCCATCGCGCTGCGGGGCGAGATGTAGCGGGTGCTGGGGTTGAACAGGTTCTGCCAGTACTGCGCCCGGGCCTGGAATTCGGCGGCGGTCGCGGTGTCCCCGAGCGCGTCCGCGAAGCGGGAGATGGCGAAGTCGTCGATCGACCATTCCAGCGTGATCGAGGCGTCGGCGATGCGGCCGCCGGTGCGGAATTCCAGGGTGAACGGCGCGTACCGCAGCGCCAGGTAGGTGGCGATGCCCGGCCGCTCCACGTAGCCGTCGAGGCCCACCCCGCCCTTGGTCGCCGCGTGCACCATGTATCGCAATGCCGTTGCGCGGTCGAAGTTCTCGGCGCCGTAGGCATTGAAGTTGGCGATCAGCGGCACGACGCTGTCCCCGGTCATCTCCCCGGTCGCGGAATTGGCCAGCGCCCAGCGCGGCAGCGCCCCGCTCTGCGTGGCGTCGTTGACCAGCGACTGGGCCATGTCGCTTGCCCGCTGCGGGAAGAGCAGCGCCTGCAGGGCCGCCAGACACCGGTAGGTGTCCCAGTCGGAGAAGTTCGCGTACTGGGTGTGCCCGTCGGGCACGGTATGGATGGCGCCGTCGAAGCCGAGGTAGCGCCCGTCGGCGTCGTTGAAGGTGTTGGGATGCAGCAGCGAGTGATAGAGCGCGGTGTAGAAGGTCTCCAGATTGTCGGAGTTGTTACCGGCCACGGCGATTCGGGACAGCGTGGCGTTCCACTGTGACGCGGCGGCGGCGCGGATCCCGTCGAAGCCGTCCACGTTCTCGGCTTCCAGGTTCGCCCTGGCCCCGTCGATGCTGACGTAGGAGATCGCGGTCTGCACCTCGATCTGCGAGCCGGCGGGGAACTCCACGTAACCCCCGCTGTAGGGCGACGCGGCGCCGCGGGCGCCGGCATAGATCCAGTAGCCGTCCCAGGTGCCGTAGGACAGGAACGGCCGGTTGAACTTCATCGCGAAGTACACGGTGTAGGTGTTGTGTTTGCCGCAGAACCCGCCACTGGTCGCCCATCCGGTGATCGTGGTGTTGTCCTCGCCGATCTGGATGGCCGCGCGGGAGTTGCCGGCCAGGGACGCGCCGGAGCGCACGTGGAACAGGGCGGGCCGGCCGTTGTGCGGGTAGCTGAACCGGCCGACCCCGGTGCGGGTGGTGGCGGTCAGTTCGGCGCTCACCCCGGTGTCGGGGAACCGCACCCGGTAGTAGCCCGGCTCGCCGACCTCGGTGTCGTCGTGGGCGATCGTCTCCCAGGCGTTCCACGGCTGCGAGCCCAGGGCGGTGGTGGTCGGCAGCATCGAGATGTCGCCGAAGGCGGCGCAGCCGACCGACGCGTGGGTCATGCTGAACCCGGTGGAGCGCGGGTTGTCGTAGTTGTAGCCGGCGTAGTTGTAGACGGTGTCCGGTGAGTACTGCACCATGCCGAAGGGCACCGCCGGGCCCGGGAAGTTGTTGATCTCGCCGACGGTCTCGCCCCCCGTCCCCGTGCCGATCAGGGTGTCGACGTAATCGACGGGATTCGCGACGAGCTTGGGCTCCCCCTCGTAGGCGGTGGGCGGAGCCGCCGCGATGAACGTCAGGAACACCGCGGCCGCCACCACCAGCGCGAGGAGGGCGCTTCGTGACCGCATAGCTGTTCCTTACTGCATGGCGGGCGCTTCGCGCGGTATTTCGCACGCGACGGGCGCGCGGCACCACGCCGACACCGGGCGGCTCGAGGCGAACCAGCAACGTTGTGGACGCACCTGCGCTAGCCTCGTCTCGACGCGACTACCCCAGTCGCCGAGAGTTTTTCAGGAGATCTCCGTGCCGAAACACTTCCTTGTAGCAACCATTTCCGTGGCGGTGATTCTGGCGCTGGCCGGTTGCGGCCCGGACCACCGAGCCGTCGGCAAACGGACGTCGACGAGCGGGGCCACGTCCACGTCCACGTCGACGTCCATGTCCACGTCGACCTCGACAGCCGGCGCGACGCCGGGCGCACAGGCCCACAAGACCATCGCCGACTACATCAGGGACAACGGCATCACCGAGACCGCCGTCCATCGGGGCGATCCCGGCTGTCCCACCATCGATTTGGCGGTGCCCCCGGGCTGGCAGTCGAGCAGCGGAAGCGCGGCGTCGTACGGCAGCATCAGCTTGGCGCACCCCGCGGATCCCGCCGATCCGCCCACGATCTCGGCGCTGCTGTCCAAGCTGACCGGTGACGTCGACCCGGCGAAGATCCTCGAGTACGCCCCGGGCGAGCTGCAGAATCTGCCCGGATATGACGGCTTTGGCGGCGGTTCTGCGTCCACCCTCGGCGGCTTCCGGGCGTGGCAACTCGGTGGCACGTATGCGAAGGGCGGCGCGACCCGGGCGGTCGCGCAGAAGACGGTGGTGATCCCCGGCCGGGGAGCGGTGTTCGTGCTCCGTATCACCGCCGACGCGCTGGAAAGCGATTTAGAGCCGCTGATGGACGCGACCTCCGTCATCGACAAGCAAACCAGGATCACCGCCTGAACGCGGCTCGCCGCAGCTCAGGGAGTGGCGCCGTCGAGGTGTCCGGCGGACTCGGCCGCCCGCAGATGCGCCGTGAGCAGATCCTGGTCGAAGCGGGAGCGTGAGCCGATGAGGGTTCCGCTGAGCGCGCAGAAGTCC
Source organism: Mycobacterium cajalii (assembly GCF_045809005.2). Lineage (NCBI taxonomy): Bacteria > Bacillati > Actinomycetota > Actinomycetes > Mycobacteriales > Mycobacteriaceae > Mycobacterium > Mycobacterium cajalii. The sequence continues at coordinate 946,604 of NZ_CM141436.1, read as the reverse complement.
GTGGCGATCTGCTGGGCGAGGAGACCCAGCTTCATGTTGTGCACCTGGGAGAGCGATTTGAGCACGTTGAACGCGGCCTCGTCATCGATGCCGTAGATCAGCATCAGCATGCCTTTGGCCTGCTCGATCACGCTGCGGCGCTCGGCGATCTTGGCGACCTTCCGGGTGATCGCGTCCTCGGCGGACGCCGGCGCGACGTCGATGCAGAACCCGCGGGTGCCGATGACGTCACCGTCTTCGTCACGGATCTGATCGCCGACCACGACGACGTCGTGGACGGCCCCGCCGGTGTCGACGATGCGGTGCCGGGTGCTGAACGCCGCCTGACGGCGGTTGACCATGTCGTCGATGCTCGCGACCACCCGCTCGCGATCCTCGGGATGTTTGTGCGCGAGCACCAGTTCGGTGGTCGGGGTCACGCTTCCGGGTTCGTAGCCGTGGATCCGGCCCACCTCGTCGGACCATTCCCAGCGCTGGTCTTCGAAGAAGAACCGGAACCAGCCCACCCGCTGCGGAACCCCGCCGGCGAGCGCCTCCTCGACCGCTTCCCCCTGGCCGTCCAGTTCCCAGGTCACAGCGGGGCCTTTTCGGCGGTACCCGCGGCCGCCCAGTACTGCCGGTCGAGTCGTTGCCGGGCGGTGCTGCATTGCCGCAGGCGTTCCTCGGAGAGGCGACACAGTTCGCGGGACCGCTCGACCCGCTCCCGGGCGACCCGCAGCGAGTCGGCGACGGCGCACTGCAGCGATCTCGCGTCCTCGCGCCGCAGCGGGTCCGGGCCGGAGCCCTTCGCGGGGCGCTGCTGCAGGGCGTCGAGGCGGCCGGCGGTCCGGGCGCGGTGGGCCTTCTGCCGGCATGCCGACGAGCAGTACACCGCGTCGCGACGCCCGGTGAATCCGACACCGCAGACGGCGCAGACAGTCGAGGCCATATCCGTTACGTTACAGGTTTTGCCGGTCGTCACCGAGGCGCCAGCCTGTCCCGAAGCCCCTCGACCAGGCGGACCAGCTTCGCGTGGTGGGACCCGGCCCAGTAGATGCGCGCGCACCCGTCGCGCGGCACCGTGACGCCGCGGGGCCCGGGTGCCAGGAAGTCGTCGAGTTCGGCGTAGGCGCCGACCTCGACGGAGCCGACCGGCTCGCTCACCCGTCCGGACCCGCGCCCGCGGCCGCGCGGGTGCGAATGATCACCGGCCTCGGGTGGCCCGCCGCGGTCACCGTCCGGCGCAACGTCTCGGTGACGGCGTCGGCCCGGCTGTCCGGCACCAGCGCGATCACAGAGCCGCCGAATCCGCCGCCGGTCATCCGGGCGCCGAGCGCACCCGCGCGCACCGCGGTGTCGGCAATCAGGTCGATGTGCTCGGTGGTGATGCCGAAATCGTCGCGCATGGACACGTGCGAGGAGGTCAGGATGCGTCCGGCTTCGACGAAGTCCGGCTCCCCCACCGCCGCGACGAAATCCAACACCCTGCCGTTCTCGGTGAGAACATGGCGTGCGCGACGGGCATCGATCGGGTCGCCGATCTCGTCCAGCGCCGCGCTCCCGCGATCCCAGATCTCGCGCAACGACGTTGCCCGCAGACGTGCGGCCGCCCGCTCACAGGAGGCGCGGCGGGCCGCGTATTCGCCACCCGCGTGGGCGTGGCGGGCGCGGGAGTCGATGAGCAGCAGCCCGACGCCCTCGACGTCCGGGTCGAAGGGCACCGGCGCAACGGTGAGGTCGCGGAAATCGATCAGCAGGGCCGTCGACGGTTCGCCGAAAAGGGCGGCCAGCTGGTCCAGCAGACCGGTGGGAACGCCGACGTAGTCGTTTTCGGCGCGCTGGGCGAGGCGCGCCTGCTCCTTCCGGTCGATGCGGACGCCGGCGGCCGTCGCGAGGGCGCCCAGCGTCGCGCATTCCAGCGCCGCCGAGGACGACAGCCCCGAGCCCATCTCCACGTCGCTGGTGATCCTCATCGCGCCGCCGGGCACCGGGTGGCCGGCCTGCCGCAGCGCCCACACGACCCCGGCCACGTAGGCGGCCCAGCCGGTCACCTGGCCGGGAACGACGCCGAGCGCGAACCGCACGACGTCGGGTGCGCGGTTGCTGCCCACGATGAGCGTGTCGCCGCCGTCGGGCGCGAACGTCACCACGGTGCGTTGGGGTAGCGCGATCGGCAGCGCGAAGCCCAGGTTGTAGTCGGTGTGCTCCCCGATCAGGTTGACCCGGCCGGGCGCGACGTAACGGACCGTCATCCCGGCCCCCGCAGCCGCCGGGCCACGTCTTCGGGCGTGACGTCGCTGATGAAGGCGTCCATCGCCGACTCGGAGGCCGCCAGGTATTTCAGCTTGTCCGCGCTGCGCCGGATCGACATCAGCTCCACGTGGAAACAGCCGTCGGCCTGCGCCTGGGTGTCGGCGTACTGGTGCAGCGCCGAGATGTAGGGCAGCGGGCCCTCGTACATGCGGTCGAACCGCTTCAGCACGTCGAGGTAGATCCGGGTGAATCCGTCCAGCTCCTCCTCGCCGAGCTCGACGAGGTTGTGGACGAAGCGGTTCGGGTAGATGTGCACCTCCACCGGCCAGCGCGCCGCGAACGGCACGAACGCGGTGAACAGCTCGGTGCGCGCCACGATGCGGCCGCCGTCGGCGACCTCGCGGGCCAGCAGGTCGGTGAACAGGTTCCCGCCGTGCCGCCTCCGGTGTTCGCGCGCCCGCGCCAGCATGACGGCGGTGCGCGGCGTCAGGTACGGGTAGCCGTAGATCTGACCGTGCGGGTGGGTCAACGTCACCCCGATCTCCTCGCCGCGGTTCTCGAAGCAGAACACCTGCTCGATGCCCGGAGCCTGGATCAGGTCGGCGGTGCGGTGCCGCCACGCCTCGACGACCAGCCGCGCGTGCGCCGGCTGAAGCCCGGCGAACGAGCCGGTGTGGGCGCTGGAGAAGCAGACCACCTCGCTGCGGCCGTGCCCGGGAGCGGAGACGAAGCCGTCACCGGGGTCCGGCGCCGCCGGGCCCGCGCCGGACAGGCTGGGGAACCGGTTCTCGAAGACGACGACGTCGTAGTCGGGGGCGGGCACCTCGCTGGTCAACCCGGTCGGGCCCGGACACAGCGGGCACTGGTCATGGGGCGGCTTGTAGGTGCGGTCCTGGCGCCGTGCCGCGACGATCACCCACTGCCCGGTCGTCTGGTCGTAGCGCAGCCGCGACTGGTCGGGATCGCGCGCGGGCAGGGGCCTGCGGTCGGCGACGGGCGCCGGGCGGTGCCCGGGCAGCGCGAAGAACAGCAGGTCACGGCCATCGGCCAGCTTCGCCCGCGTCGGCGCCATGGTCTCGAAGGGTAGCTTGATCGCCGCGGCGCGGTTCGGGGTAATCCAGGCGTGTCAGCGATACGAGAGGCGGTCGGGGAGATCACTGGTCTGTACGAGCGTGCCCGCACCCGGGCGATCGGCTCGGATCCCGGATGGTTGCGGTTACGGATGGCCGGCCGCACGACGGCCGCGCTCGCCTGCTCCCTGGTCGTCCTCTTCCTCCTGACGAAGGCGACGGGGCAGCCCCTGACCGTCGCCCTGCTCGGGGTCGTGATCACCATGGTGGCGTCCCGGTCGATCAACGAGCCGGACCCGCGCCAGCAGCGGATCACGATGGGACTGCTTCCGGTGCCGGCCGCGGTCGCCATCACCGCGGCGGCGCTGCTGGCGCCGCACCGGGTGGCCGGCGACGCCGTGTTTGTGGTGGTCGTGTTCGGCGCGGCCTACAGCCGCCGCTTCGGCGCGCGCGGCCGGGCGCTCGGCATGGTCGCGTTCATGTCCTACTTCTTCAGCCTGTACCTGCGGGCCCGCATCACGGAGTTGCCCTGGATGATCGGGGCGGTCGCGGTGGGCACGGTGTGCACGTACGTGATCAGCACCTATGTGCTGCCCGACCGGCCGGAACGGGTGCTGCGCGCCACCATCCGGGCGTTGCGGGCGCGGATGGCGATCGTGGTCGACACCACCGCCGACACGGTGCGCACGGGCCGGTTCGACGAGCGGCGGCGGCGCATGCGAGCGCGCACCATCCGGCTCAACGAGACCGCTCTGATGGTGCAGACCCAGATCGAGGACAAGGCCGATCCCGCCATGCTGTCGCTCGGGGTCGCCGGCAAGCAGCTGGCCCCCTGGCTGTTCGACGCCGAGCTGGCCATCGAATGGGTCGCCACCGCGGGGCGCAGAGTCGCGGACGTCGCCGCGGAGATACCCGAGTCGACCCGCCACGAGCTCGTCGACACGCTGGCCCAGCTGGCGCGGGCCATCCGGTCGCCGCGGTCCGACGGTCTCCGGCGGGCCGGGGAACGCGCCCGCGGGCTGCTGGAACGGAGCCCGGTGCCCGCCGGGGTGACGTCCACGGTTCCGCGGACCGCCGGGGCTCCCGGGGCCGGCGATCCGGCGGACGCCGCCGTGCGCCGTCTCGCCCTGGCGATCGCCAACGCCGCGAACGCGAGCGCCGAGGTCCGGGCGATCGTCGAGCGCACCGCCGCCGGGGCACCGGCGCCGGCATCGGGCGGCCCGGATGCCGGCGCGGCTCCCGGCACCGATCGGCGCACCGGCCTGCTCCCGACGACGCGGCAGGCCATCCAGGTGTCCGTCGCCGCGTCGCTGGCCATCGTCACCGGCGAGCTGGTGTCGCCGTTGCGCTGGTACTGGGCGGTGATCGCGGCGTTCGTGATCTTCGCCGGCACCAACTCCTGGGGGGAAACCCTGACCAAGGGCTGGCAGCGGCTGCTGGGCACGGTGCTGGGCGTGCCGTGCGGGATGCTGGTGGCCACGCTGGTCTCCGGCAACGCCGTCGCCTCGCTCGTGCTGATCTTCGTCTGCCTGTTCTGCGCGTTCTATTTCATGACGGTCACCTACAGCCTGATGATCTTCTGGATCACCACGATGCTGGCGTTGCTGTACGGGCTGCTCGGCGAATTCAGCTTCGACGTCTTGCTGCTGCGCATCGAGGAGACCGCGATCGGCGCCGTCATCGGCGTCGGGGTGGCCATCCTGGTGCTGCCGACCAACACCCGCACCGCCATCCGCGACGACGCCCGCGCGTTCCTGACGACGCTGTCCGCGCTGATCGAGACGTCCGCGGCGGCCATGCTCGGCGGCGGCGGCGCCGTGAGCCCGACCGAGCGGGCACGCCAGCTCGACCGGGACCTGCAACAGTTCCGGACCACCGCCAAGCCGCTCCTGGTCGGGGTCGCCGGATTCGCCGGCCGCCGCAGCGTCCGCCGCGGCCTGCAACTTCTCACCGCGTGTGATCACTTCGCGAGGTCCCTGGCGCGCACCGCCGAGCGGTTCGGCGGTCCCCTCGCCCACGAGTCGGCGACCGCATTCACGGCGACCGCCGCCCAGACCCGGCGCAACATCGACGCGCTGATCGCCGCCCTCGACGGCGCCCGCGCCCCCACCATCGCGTCGGCTACCGACGCGCTCGACACCGCCGAGGCGCTGGCCCGCCAGCACGACGGCGGGTCGCCGCCGCGGCCCGACACCCGCCGGTTCCTCACCGCGGTGCACTCGCTGCGCCAGATCGACCGGCTCGTCGCCACCGTGGCCGCCGACCTCGGGGCGCGCGACGACACCCGGGTTGGCGCCCCCACTGCGGGCTGACCCCCGGGCGCGCGTGTCGATCACGCCCGTCGGGCGCGAAACGTTTGCCAGGAGTTCGCAGAATTCGGGCCGAATTGTTGCGTTCACCGCCAGACAATTACGTCGATAACAGCGATTTTCCGAACGGCATCGGTTCACGAAGAAACACATGCACATGGCGATTGTTCCAAAATTCCGGTTTCAAAATGACCAAAGTGACCGGTCGGGATTATTCTTAGCTGTCCCGGGCTGGAAAAGCAGGTGGTTCCTGGCGATAACGGTGGATCGATAAACGAGCTACTGGACCGCGCGGTGCGGGCCGCGAACAACGGCGACCATGCCACCGCGACCGCCCTGGCCGCCCACGTTCTTTCCGTCGACCACGGCAATCCGGAGGCCGAGGACCTGCTCGCCACCCCTGCCCGATATGGGGAAATTCGGCGCCTGACAATCATGTTCGCCGACCTGGTCGATTCGACGGCGTTGTCCACCCGTTTGGAACCGGAGGCGTACCACACGTTGGTCGGCCGCTACCGGCAGGAGGTGCAGCGCATCATCGATCGGTACGAGGGCCACATCAGCTCGATCAAGGGCGACGGGTTGTTGGCGGTGTTCGGCCACCCGAGGCCGCACGACGACGACGCCCGGCGGGAGCGCTGCACCTGCGGTTTTGCGCATCGGCCCCCGATTCTACGACCGGTGTCGAGGGCACGAAGCCGGGCCGCAGGACCGCGGCTTTGGGATCACGCCCTGGGCTGCGGGCTCCCCATGTCGCGGCGGTCGCCGGATCCGATGAAGTCCTCGATCAGCTCGACCACCTCGCGTGGCGCTTCCACCTGGGCGAAGTGACCGACGTCGGGCAGCACCTCGAGCCGGCTGTCCGTGCGCGCCTCGTGCGCGGCGTAGGCGTGGTCGACGGGAATGATGCCGTCGCGCTCGCCCCAGATCGCCATGACCGGCAGCTCCTCGCGCAGCCGCAGGCGGCTGAGCGCGCTGACCGCCTGCCCGCGGTAATCGACCACGGATCGCAACGTCCGCAGGAACGACTGGCGTGTCTCGCGGTCCGACAGGGACGAGTAGGCGCTCCACAACTCGTCGCCGCGCGGCGACTGGATGCCGGCGCCCCGCAACCACGACCTGAGTTTGTTGCCGGCGGCGAGCACCGGCGCCGGCGCGATGACCGGCAGCACCAGCTCCGCCCCGGGCGCCGAGAGCAGCCGGAGCACCAGCCCCACGTCGGGACCGAGACCGCCGCTACTGATGAGGATCAACCGCTTGGCATAGTCGGGGTGCTGGTAGACGAACTGCATCGCCACACCACCGCCCAGCGAGTGCCCGACCAGGGTGACCTGACTCACGCCCAGCTCGTCGAGCAGGTCGCGAAGCCAGACCGCGAACGCACCCAGCGAGTAGTCACCCCGGGGTTTGGCCGACGCGCCGTGGCCCAGCAGGTCCGGTGCGATGACCCGGAATTTCCTGGACAGCGGCGGTATCACCGACCGCCAGGTCTCCGAACTCCCGGCCATACCATGGATGAGCAGCAGGATCTCGCCATCGCCACCGCCACCGCCACCGCCATCGCCTTCGTCGCGGTAGGCGACGCGGTCGCCGTGCAACTGGAGGAACTTCAGCTGGTTCATACCTCCGGTGTACCCCTGAGGCCGGCGACTCGGCGATGATCTACTGCATGACCGAACCGGTTGCCGCCCGCGTGGCCGTCTACCTCGACTTCGACAACATCGTGATCTCGCGCTACGACCAGGTTCACGGGCGCAACTCGTTCCAGCGGGACAAGGCCAAGGGGCTCGATCCCGAGCGGCAGGCCCGCGCCACGGTCGACGTCGCGGCGATCCTCGACTTCGCGTCGTCGTTCGGGACGCTGGTGCTGACCCGCGCCTACGCCGACTGGTCGGCCGACGTCAACGCCGGGTACCGCGGACAGCTGGTGGCCCGCGCGGTCGACCTGGTGCAATTGTTCCCCGCCGCGGCCTACGGCAAGAACGGCGCCGACATCCGGCTGGCCGTCGACGTCGTCGAGGACATGTTCCGGCTGCCGGACCTGACCCACGTGGTGATCGTGGCCGGCGACTCCGACTACATCCCGCTGGCGCAGCGTTGCAAGCGGCTGGGCCGGTACGTGGTGGGCATCGGGGTGGCCGGCTCGTCGAGCCGCGCGCTGGCTGCCGCCTGCGACGACTTCGTCATCTACGACGCCCTCCCGGGGGTGCCGGCCCTCGAACCGGCACCCGCGCAGGCCGGGGCGGAGGCGGAGAAGACCCCGCCGAAGCGGCGGGGCGGACGCGCCAAGGCGGCCCAGTCCGAGGAGCCGGAGCCGCCCGATCCGCAGGCCGCCGCCACGGCGCTGCTGACGCGGGCGCTGCAGATCGGGCTGGAGAAAGACGACGTCGACTGGCTGCACAACTCCGCGGTGAAGGCGCAGATGAAACGGATGGATCCGTCGTTCAGCGAAAAGTCTTTGGGATTCAAGTCTTTCAGCGATTTTCTGCGTTCGCGCGCCGACGCCGTCGAGCTGGACGAGACGTCGACCACCCGGATGGTGCGGCTGCGCGTCGACGAGTGAGCCCGGCAACCGGCCCTGCTGGCTATACATTTCATCTTCGATGTATGGCGATCCGGCGGGGGCCGACCCGAACATCGTGCGTCCGCAGTATAACCCGCACGCGTGATTGACAGCCGCCTTTGACGGCCATACATTGTGCGATAGTCGTCCGAGGCACCGCACCGGGAGCCGATAGGAGACCGCCATGATCGTCGGCTCTTCTGCCGCAAGCGTTTTCGACGCCGATCTGCCGACGCTCGCATACGACGACGAGGCGACCCCCGCCGAGATCCGCCCCCGGCTGCGGGCCGCCCTGCAGCAGGCTCCGGTCGCGCTGGGCCCGCACGGGCCCGAGGTGCTCTCCTACCGACTGGTGCGATCCGTGCTCCGCGACGCCCGATTCCAGATCCCGCCGGGCTTGAACATGCTCGCCCAGGGCATCAGCTCGGGGCCGCTGTGGGACAACCGCTGTGGGACAACCGCTGTGGGACAACCGCTGTGGGACAAGGTGACCAACAGCCTGCTCTGCCCGGAGGGCCAGGCCCATCATCGGCTGCGCAGCCTGACCGCCAAGGCCTTCACCCCGCGCGCGGTGCAGCGGCTGCACGACACCATGGGCGCGGTGATGAACGAGCTGGTCGAGCCCGCCGAGGCCCTGAACGTCCTCGCCGACCGGATGCGCAACCCGCGCCTGGCCGGGCCGGCGCCCTGGAAGCCGATGGCCACCCTGAGCGGCCCGACGAGCCTGCCCGTCGAATTCGACGCGAACTGATCCTCCGCACCGCGCCGGCCGCGTACCGTCCCAACGATGAAAGTGCGCACGACGCCCGACGGCGCGGTGCTCGTTTCGCCGGACAACTTCGTCAGGGCGGAAAGCGACCCTCTACTCCGCGGGAATGTTCGGCACCAAGGACGACACCGACCCCGTGCGACGCCTGATCGGCTCGGCGGCGGCATGGGGCGGCAATCCGCAAAGGGACGCCATGTATTTCAGCGTCCATCCGGGCGCACACCGACGGCGCCACCCGGTACCGGCTGTGCGTGGACCAGGTGCCGGTCGACGGCTTCTGGTCGGTCACCGTCTACAACAAGGACGGCTACTTCACCGCCAACCCGCAGAACGCCTACTCGCTCAACAACCTCACCGCGCAACGCTCCGCCGACGGCACGATCGTCATCGAGTTCGGCGGCTGCGAGCCACCGACGGCCAACTGCCTGCCGATCACTCCGGGCTGGAACTACATCGTCCGGCTCCACAGCCCGCGCGAGGCGATCCTCAGCGGCGCGTGGGTCTTTCCCGAAGCCGAGCCGATTCCGTGACGCAGGGCCCTGTGACGTAGCGCTCGCGGGATCCCGGCCCGGTCGCGGGCGCACCTGACCGGCTATAGGCTCGGCGGTTACAGGATCTTAACGGGGGATTTGCCGATGAGCACGATTGACGGTCTGCGCGCGCCCATGCGCAGAATCGCCCTATTGGGCTCGACCGCCTGTCTCATCGCGTCCTGCTCGGAAACCGCCTCCCCACCGGCGGCCACGACGACGACCAATTCCACGTCGCCGTCCACCACACCGCCGACGGCCGGTAAGACCGGCAGCACCGCGCCACCGCCGGCACCGGTGACCGGGCCGCTGGAAAAGGACTGGAAAAGCTATGGCGGCACGGCATATTTCGGGTGTCCCGAGAAAGTGTCGGACGGGAAATCGGCCTTGGAGGACATCCGCCCGAAGATCTTCGACACCACGACGGGGCAGTACGTGACGCCGGGCACCCCCATGGTCCCCGCGGGGGAGAAGTTGACCGGCGCCGTGTGCGCGCTGTCCGGCACGGCCGACGACATGAGGGTCGTGTACGTGCTCACCACCGCGACACCTGCGCAGGCGTCCGAGCCCGCAACCACCAAGGTGACCGCCTACGCGTTCGACCTCAAGTCGGACCGCCCGGTGGCCACGAAAGAGCTGCAACCACCGACCCCCGACCTGAAGTTGACCGCGGCCGACCGATGGGGGTTTGGCTCGACCGCGACGGGCGTGGCCTGGGTGAACGCCTTCACCGACGGGCACGCGCCCGCCTCCCCGCCCCGGACGGTGGTGCTGTCGGGCACCGACCTGGCGTCGCTGTGGGACGATCCGGAGCAGGCCCAGGTGTGGCAGGACGTGCTGGCTTTCCACCGCAACACCGGGGGCGCCACGACGTCGGGCGCGGAGCTGCGCCGGCCGACCGGGGAGCCGATCTACCAGGACAACGACGTGCGGTCCGTCGACGCGGAGTTGTCCGACGGGCCCGACAAGCTGGTGAAATTGACGCACTGGGATTCCCATCAGCCCCCGGCCGTGTCGACCGTGTTCTTCGACCTGAATGCGAAACAGATGATCAAGATCGGCGACTCGGACAAGATTTCCGGCGGCGGATTGGCCGCGACACTGTCGGCCGGGAAATTGTTCGTCGACGGTCGTGACTCCGAAGACTCGAAATTCGGCTTCGGTGTGTGGAACCTGCGCACCCGGCAATGGGATTTGCTGAAGAGCCGGGACGACGCGAAGAAGATGTCGATCACCAAGTTGTCGTTCTTCGAAGACCACCTCTACATCACCAAGGCCGACGGCACGTTTTCCGTGCTCGCATTGCCGGGCACCGAGCCGGTCGCCTCGAACTGGTCGGTGCGGCCCTTCGGGCGGATCTCGGACTGGACGCTGGTGTGTCGCGGCGCCGCGTCGGCGAACGGTGACTGCCAGGAGATCGTGCTGGTGCAGGACCAGGACGGCCGCTATCCCGGGCCCTGGTTCTGAGTCAGACCCAGCCGAACGCCTGGGGAACCATGTACAGCCCGAAGGCGATGACCAGTAGGCACAGGCCGCGGGTGAGGTGTTTGTAGAGCCCGCGCATCCGCCACTGTTCGGGTAGGGCCCGGGCCTCCAGCGCGAGCAGCAGACCCAGCACGATGGGCAGCAGCAGGGCGTTCATCACCTCGACGTCCACGGCGAGGTTGACCAAATCGACGCTGGCCAGCACGAGGATCGCGCCGACGATGTGGGCGAGCGCGTAGGTGATGTAGAACTTGGCGGTGGCGCGGTTGGGCCGCTCGTTGAGCGTGTGGTGCCAGCCGAACACCTCCGCGAGCCCCCATGCGCCGGCCAGCGACGCGACGATCGCGGCGACAAGTGCCGCGCCCAGCATCCCCAGTCCGAACAGCACGGTGCCGCCGACGCGCCCGAGGTAGGGGGTCAGCGCGTGCGAGATCTGGCCGACGGTCTGCAGCGTCGTCTCGCCGTTGTGCGTCCCGAGCGTCGCCGCGACGGTGACGACGACGGCGATCATGATCAGCTGGGTCAGCACCGCGCCGAAGGCGGTGTCGTAGCGGGCCTGGCGCAGCGCGGCCACCGACAGGCGCTTGTCCACCACGGCGCCCTGCTGATAGAAGATCATCCACGGCATGATCACCGCGCCGACGTTGGCCGCGACGAGCAGCAGATACGAGGGGTCGCCCAGCGGCATCGACGCCAGGCCGCGCACCAGCGCGTTCGGATCGGGCCGGGACATGACCATCGCGACCAGGAACGCCAGTTCGGCCGCCCCGAAGACGATTCCGATGCGTTCGACGCGCCGGTAGCTGCCGGTGAGCGCGAGCGCCAGCAGCGCCACGGTGGCGATGGGGATGCTCACCCACCTGGAGACGCCGAACAGTTCGCCGACCCCGGCGACGCCGGCGAACTCGGTCAGCAGTGCCCCGATCGCCGAGGCGAACAGCGTGAACGCCGAGACCCAAGCCCAGCCGCGCCCGAACCGTTCCCGGATGAGCGCGCCGTGTCCGCGGCGGGTGACGATGCCCAGCCGCACCGTCATCTCCTGGACGACATAGAGGATCGGCATCAAGATCAGCTGCGGCAACACCATGCGGTAGCCCCAGCGGTCGCCGGACTGCGCAGCGGTGATCAGCGAGCCGGCGTCGGTGTCGGCGAACATCACCACCAGGCCCGGGCCCCACACCGACAGCAGCGCCCACCGCAGCCACCGGAGGCGACGGCGCATCGCCGCACGCGGCCGGTCGTCGCGCTCGTCCGCCACCGGCGTGGTGGTATCGGTCAACTCTCGACCAACCCTCTCGTTAGACAGCGGACGTGCACGACGGCGGAAACCGGCGGCGCTTGGTGCCCGGGGCGCGCTGCACCGGCGCGACCGGCGCGGACCCGACGGGCAGGCTTCCTCGACCGTACGGCATCGATTCGTTCCGGTCCGATTCCGGTGCTCACTGCCGAGCGCGCGCGAAATTCGTCATCCGATCCGCGCGAGGTGCCCCGACAACTCAGATGCGGGACACCCCGGCGAGGAACAGGACGGCCATCCCGGCGGCCATGGCGGCTTGTGCGAGGTTTCCCAGGGATTTGAGGCGGGCGGTGTCGGTGTCGGTGAGGTAGCGCAGCGTCCAGAAAAGCGTCGCGGCCCCGAAGGTCAGGGCGCCGAGCCAGTTCACGGCGGTGATCCAGGTGAGCCAGGGGGTGTCCGGTGGGCCGTCCATGGCGGCATACATCCAGGCCGTCGCCAGCATCATCAGTACGTGGTACCCGCTCAACCGCCGCTGGGCGGGCGTGCGGGCGGCGGCGGCGACGGCCATCGTCGCGAACCACGCCGCCGCCAGCAGGAACACCACCGCCAGTGCCTTTGTCGGGGCGCGCATTCCCCACGGCCAGGCCATCGCCGCCATCGCGACCGCCATCAGCACGTGCAAACCGTGGCTGACCACCATCGGCCATGGCCGGCGCCGGGTGAGGATCGGCAGGGCGCATTCGACCGCACCCAACGCGAACAATCCCGTGACGGCCCACCTCAGCAGGACGCCGTGGATCATGCGGTCGCGGGCCGCTCGGGCAGGGCCTTGATCGTCGTGTCGCGGCCGAAGTGGCGCAGCCGCAGCGAGTTGGTGACCACGCTGACCGAGGACAGGCCCATCGCCGCGCCCGCCACGACGGGGTTGAGCACCCCGAAGGCGGCCAGCGGGATCGCGGCGGTGTTGTAGCCGAAGGCCCAGCCCAGGTTCTGGTGGATCGTGCGCAGGGTTTGCCGCGACAGCTGCAGCGAGCGCACCACACCGTCGAGTTGGCCGGACATCAAGGTGATGTCGGAGGCCTCGATGGCCACGTCGGTGCCGGTGCCGATCGCGATGCCCAGGTCGGCCTGGACCAGGGCGGGGGCGTCGTTGACGCCGTCGCCGACCATCGCGACCAGCCTGCCCTCGTCCTGGAGCCGGCGGATCTCGTCGACCTTGTCTTCGGGCAACACCTCGGCGAGCACCCGGTCGATGCCGACCTGCTCGGCGATCGCGGCGGCGGTGCGGGCGTTGTCGCCGGTGATCATCGCGACCTGTAGCCCCATCTCGTGCAGCCGGCGGACGACGTCGACGGCGTCGTCTTTGATCGTGTCGGCCACCGCCAGCACGCCCACCACCCGGTCGTCGCGGCCGACGAACACCGCGGTGCGGCCCTGCGCTTCGAGGTCGGCGGCCGCGGTCGCGAGCTGGTCGGGCAGGCGCAGGTCGTTTTCCTCGACCAGTTTGCGCCGTCCGACCAGCACGGGCCGGCCGTCGACCTCGGCGCGCACGCCGTGGCCGGCCAGGTTGGTGAACGCCGTGGCGGCCGGGACGTCCAGCTCCCGTTCGCGTGCGCCGGCGACGATGGCCGCGCCGATGGGGTGCTCGGAACCCGACTCGACCGCCGCGGCGAGCCGGAGGACCACATCGCTCTTGTGCCGCTTGTCGGCGACGACGTCGGTGAGCCGCATCTGACCACGCGTGAGGGTACCGGTCTTGTCGAACACCACGGTGTCGATCTTCTTGGAGGCTTCCAGCACCTCGCCGCCCTTGACCAGGATGCCCATCTCCGCGCCGCGACCGGTGCCGGCGATGATCGCGGTGGGGGTGGCCAGGCCCAGTGCGCAGGGGCAGGCGACGATCAGCACCGAGACCGCCGCGGTCATCCCGGCGACGGGGTTGGCCGCCAGCAGCGCCCAGCCGGCGAACGTCAGCGCCGCCACACCGAGCACCGCGGGGACGAACACCGCCGACACCCGGTCGGCCAGCCGCTGTACGGGCGCCTTGCCGCCCTGGGCCTGCTCCACCAGGCGCACGATCTGGGCCAGGGCGGTGTCGGCGCCCACGGCGGTGGCGCGCACGGTCAACAGCCCGTCGGTGTTCACGGTGGCCCCGGCCACCCGGTCGCCCACCGTCTTTTCCACCGGCATCGACTCGCCGGTCAGCATCGACTCATCCACGGCCGCGCGCCCGTCGACGATCTCGCCGTCGACGGGGATCTTCTCCCCGGGCCGCACCAGCATCAGGTCACCGACCTGCACCCGCTCCACCGGCACCAGCACCTCTTGACCGTCGACGAGCAGGCAGGCCTCCTTGGCGCCCATCTCGAGCAGCGTGCTGATCGCCTCGCGGGTCTTGCCGGTGGCCCGGGCCTCGAAATAGCGGCCCAGCACCACGAACGCGATGATCAACGCCGCGGTGTCGAAGAACAACGGCCCGCCCGCGAACAGCTGATAGGTGGAGTAGGCGAACGCGGTCAAGGTGCCCAGGCTGATCAGGGTGTCCATGCCCGCCGACCCCGCCCGCGCCTGCCGCACGGCCCCCACCAAAAACGGCCAGCCGGCCACGAACTGCACCGGCACCGTCGCGGCAAACGCCAGCCATCCCGCCCACGCGCCGCCGAACAACATCGGCGCCGCCATCGACACCAGCCCCAACGGCGCGGCCAGCCACACCCGCCGCAGCCATTTGCGCTGCTCGCCGTTGGCATCGGCGGCCGGCGCCCCATGGCACGACGGCGCCGGCTGGTGGCAACTGCCCCCACCGTCGGACTCTGCGGTGCCGGCGTCGGTCGACACGCCCAGCGCACGCAAAAGTCCGCCGGCGATCCGCGCCAGCACCCCGGTTTCACCCACACTCACCGAGTACGGGGCGCGCACGGGCAGCGACTCCGCGGGCACGTCCCGGGCCGCCACGATCGCCGCCGACACCGCGGCGACGTCGCAGTCGTCGGGCAGATACCAGATCACCACCGATCCCGTCCGCGGATAGGCCTGCACCGCCCGCACCCCGGCCACCGCGGCGACCGTCTCCTCGATCGCCACCGCCAGGGCCGCGTCCATCCCAAACCCGCTGATGCGCACCCGCATTCGCCCGCCCCCCTGGGAGACGACCTTCAACGTGGCGCCGGCCCCAGCGTTGAGCGCCGTGTCAGTGGCAGGCATTGTCACCCCCGCCGCCGGCGACGGAAGAAGAGTCCGCCGGCGCGGAAACCCGTTCCCCGACGCGCTCGGCCGCCTCGGCGAGCACGTCGGCCGTCGCCAGACGCGCCCTCTCGGCGGCCTCCCTGGTCACCCGTTCGGTGGCACGCGCCCCGCGCAAACCCACGGCAGCAGCGCTGACCGTCATCCTGCGCCACGGCGCCTTCGCCAAGGCCTCGTACGCCGCGGCACCCACCACACCGGTCACCAGCGCGGGCACCGCCTTACCCATCAATCCCTGCCAAGCCATCCCGACCACTTCCCTTCCGTCGTCGACGATCACCGCCGCGGGCCATCCCGAAACCTCGCCCGGGACTATATCCCCCACCCCACCTGGGGTGCCCACGCCATGAACATACCCCCACAGGGTATATCCGTCAACCTGCGTGCGCCCGTACGGTCGACATCACACCGCCGTCCGCATTTCTCCGAAAAAGGCTAGTGGCGCACTGAATAATGGCGATCGCGACCCACGTTCGCGACAATGCGAAAACTTCGACGCAGGTTTGTCCATTAGGTCGACGTCCGTCCCGCCCGACGCTCTGAACCGCAAAACTTGTACGGATCGTTGCAATTGGGTATTTTCACGGGCACTAGTTGGTCTTAGCGGTGTCGATTTCGCCTCCGAGTTGGTGGATTTGTCGCGCGCGCTTCGTTGCGCCTGCCCGCGTCGTGCAGGCGGTAGCTCGTGCCAGTCGGCAGATACAGCGCGAAAGATCCAATGATTGAAACAGTGGTGGCGGCGCGCGTGGAAACACGGCGCGACAAGCACGTTCGGAAGCCCGAACGCCCGGTGACCGATGCTAGTTTCGGATCGACGTGCCGCCGCGTGCGTGGCCGGGCCCGGTCGTGAGATGCGCCGCGTCGAAGATCGGGGAAAGAGGGGGAGCGTGCCGCGTCGCATTGCGTTGCTGGCCTTGGCGGCGCCGCGTCGAGTGATCGCGGTGGCGCTGCTGGTCTTCCTGGGAGCGGTCGGTTTCGGGTCACCGGTCGCCAAATATCTGTCCGCCGGAGGTTTTTATGACCCCGCGTCGGAATCCAGCAAAGGCAGTCGGCTGCTCGAGCAGAAGTTCGGGGAAAGCGAACAGCAACTTCTGGTCGTGGTCACCGCCCCCGGCGGCGCACGCAGTGCGCCGGCGCGCGCCGTCGGTACCGACATCGTCGAGCATCTGGAACGCTCGCCGTTTGTCTTCAATGTCTCCTCGCCGTGGACGTCGACGGCGCAATCGGCGGGGCATCTGGTGAGCAAAGACGGCAAATCCGGTCTGATCGTCGCGAACCTCAGGGGCGGAGAGAACGACGCGCAGAAACACGCCCGAACGCTCTGCGCTGAATCGGTGCACGACCGCGATGGCGTCACCGTCCGCGCGGGCGGCTTGGCGGTGGCCTACGCACAGGTCAACGATCAGATCGAGCACGACCTTCTGACGATGGAATCGATCGCGATCCCGCTCAGCTTCCTGGCCATGATCTGGGTGTTCGGCGGATTGCTGGCGGCCGCGTTGCCGATCGCGGTGGGACTGACAGCGATCGTCGGTTCCATGTCGATACTGCGCCTGCTCACCTTCACCACCGACGTGTCGGTCTATGCGCTCAACCTCACCACCGCACTGGGTTTGGCGCTGGCGATCGACTACACGCTGTTGATCGTGAGCCGGTACCGCGACGAGCTGGCCCGGGGCGGCCTTCCCGACCGGGCCCTGATCCGGACCATGCAGACAGCCGGTCGCACGGTGCTGTACTCGGCGACCACAGTCGCGTTGTCCATGGCCGTGATGGCGCTGTTCCCGATGTACTTCCTGCGGTCGTTCGCCTATGCCGGCGTCGCGACCGTCGCATTCGCCGCCGTCGCCGCGGTCGTGGTGACACCCGCGGCGATCGTGTGGCTGGGACCGCGGTTGGACGCGATGGACATGCGCCGACTGCTCCGCGGAATGCTGCGGCGTCGCGAGCACGGCCGTATACCGGTACAGCAACTGTTCTGGTACCGATCCACCCGGTTCGTCATGCGCCACGCCGTGCCGGTCGGCCTCGCCGTCACCGCCCTGGTGGCGCTGGCCGGCGCTCCGTTCCTGGGCGTGAAGTGGGGTTTCCCCGACGACCGGGTCCTGCCGCGTTCGGCCTCGGCGCACCAGGTCGGCGATCAGCTGCGCAACGACTTCGCCGCCGACGTCGCCACGACGGTGCAGGTCGTCATCCCCGACGCGCGGGGCCTCGACGCCGACGACCTCGACCGCTACGCCGCCGACCTGTCCCGCGTGCCCGACGTCGCCGCGGTGACCGCACCGACGGCGACCTTCGTCGCGGGCAACGCCGTCGGCCCGCCGGCCGCGCCGACCGGAATCGCCGACGGCAGCGCGTTTCTCACCGTCACCAGCACGACAGCGCCGTTCTCCCGGGCGTCCGACCTGCAACTCGACCGCCTGCACGCGGTCGATGGCCCGCGCGGGCGACCGGTTCAGCTGACCGGGCTGGGCCCCACCAACCGCGACGGTGTCGACGGGATCACCGCGCGGCTGCCGCTGGTGCTGGGCCTGATCGCCGTCATCACGGCGGTCCTGCTGTTCCTGGTCACCGGCAGCGTGGTGCTGCCGGTCAAGACGCTCGTGCTCAACGTCCTGTCGCTGTCGGCGACGTTCGGGGCGCTGGTCTGGATCTTCCAGGACGGCCACCTAGGCGGCCTGGGGATCACGCCGACGGGACGGCTCGTCGCCAACATGCCGGTCCTGCTGTTCTGCATCGCCTTCGGGTTGTCGATGGATTACGAGATCTTCCTCATCGCGCGGATTCGCGAATATTGGCTCGCGTCCCGAAAGACTGCCGCCGACAACGACGAAAGCATCGCGTTGGGGGTGGCCTACACCGGCCGGGTGATCACCGCCGCGGCGCTGGTGATGGCCGTGGCGTTCGCGGCGCTCAGCGCCTCGCAGGTGTCGTTCATGCGCATGTTCGGAGTGGGCCTGACGCTGGCCGTGCTCGCCGATGCCACCCTGGTGCGCATGATTCTGGTTCCGGCCGTCATGCACGTGCTCGGCCGGGCCAACTGGTGGGCCCCGAAACCGTTGGCCTGGCTGCACGCCCGCATCGGCATCGACGAGTCCGCCGGCCGGCACGAACGCCCCACCGCGGCGCCGCGCGCGACGGTCGACGCCGACCCGGTGGCGCCCGACGGGTAACCCAGAACGTCGTCGACGACGTACCGCAGGACGACGAGTCGCCGCAAGCCCTCGAAACAAATAAGGGCCATAAGTCACATATCTAGCGGTTATGGCCTGTGCTTATTGCTCAACAAAGAGACAGAATTGTAACGTGTTCTAGTCGTCTCGTAGAGCGGAGGCACACAGTGAAAACCGATACCGGCGGAGTCGGCATCCGGGAGATCGACGTCGGCGACCCGCCGACGCGGTTTGCCCGCGGCTGGCACTGCCTGGGCCCGGTCAAGGACTTCCTCGACGGCGAGCCGCACGCCATCAACGCGTTCGGCACCAAGCTGGTCGTCTTCGCCGACCCCCAAAGCGATGGCACCCCAAACGTCCTCGACGCCTACTGCCGGCACATGGGTGGGGACCTGTCGCAGGGCACGATCAAGGACGGTGCGGTCGCGTGTCCGTTCCACGACTGGCGCTGGACCGGCGACGGGAGGTGCCAGCAGGTGCCGTACGCCAAGCGCACGCCACGGTTTGCCCGCACCCGGTCGTGGACCACCGACGTGCGCGGCGGTCTGTTGTTCGTCTGGCACGACCCGGAGGGCAGCCCACCGCCCCCGCAACTGCAGATCCCCGAGATCCCCGAGGCCCACAGCGACGCGTGGACCGAATGGCGTTGGAACAGAAAGCTCATCGAGGGCTCCAATTGCCGCGAGATCATCGACAACATCGTCGACATGGCGCACTTCTACTACATCCACTACGGGTTCCCGACGTACTTCAAGAATGTCTTCGAAGGCCACATCGCGTCGCAATACCTGCGCACCGTGGGCCGCCAGGACGTCATGCTCGGCGGTTCGCACTACACCGGTGAACAAATCCTGGATTCCGAGGCGTCGTATTTCGGTCCGTCCTTCATGATCAACTGGCTGCACAACAGCTACGGCGGCTACAAGGTGGAGTCGATTCTGATCAACTGCCATTACCCCGTCACGCAGAACTCCTTCATGTTGCAATGGGGCATTTCCGTGCAGAAGCCCCAGGGTATGGACGAGGCCGACACCGAGAAACTCTCGAAGGCCTTCACCGAAGGCGTCAGCATGGGCTTCCTGCAGGACGTCGAAATCTGGAAGAACAAGACCCGGATCGAAAACCCCCTTCTGGTGGAAGAGGACGGCCCGGTCTACCAGCTGCGCCGGTGGTACGAGCAGTTCTACGTCGACGCCGCCGACGTCACGGCCGAGATGACCGATCGCTTCGAGTTCGAGGTCGACACCAGCACCGCCAACGAATACTGGCAGGCCGAGGTGGAACAGAACCTGCAACGCCGGGCGGACCAGTTCCAGTAGCGGTCGGCTGAGGTCCGGCGCGCTCCCCAAGGAGCGTTTGGCGGTGCGGAGCCGGGCGAATCCGGTTGTGCCGCTTAGTGCTTGACCGGACACCCGGACGATGACCCACCCTGGTAGTCGACCTGCCAGTGCTTGATCCCGTTGAGCCATCCCGAGCGCAGCCGTTCGGGCTTGGACACCGGCGCGAGGTCCGGCAGTGGTCGGCGGTCGCGTTGAACATGAGGCAGATCGGGATCCGGTTGTCCGCGTCAGACCATGGTGTCGCCGGGGGGCAACCCGAACTCGTGGTTGCCGAAGATCACGTACGCGCGCTCGGGGTCGTTGGCGGCGTGCACCCGCCCGGCGTGCGCGTCGCGCCAGAACCGTTGGATCGGAGCGTCATTGGCCACCGCCCAAAAAGGCCCACGTCGCGTGGTCACAACCCGACGACCAGTTCCACGAGCCGTTGACCAGGTACCCGCCGTCGGTGACGACGCCGGCGCCCATCGGCGCATACGACGACGAGACCCGCACGTTGGAGTCCTCGCCCCAGACGTCCTCCTGGGCCTGCTGCTCGAACAGCGCCAGGTGCCAGTTGTGGACACCGATGATCGAGCTCACCCAGCCGGTGGAGCCGCACGCGCTCGCCAGCCGGCGGACGGCCTCGTAGAACATGGTGGGGTCGCACTGCAACCCGCCCCACTGCCCGGGCTGCAACAGGGTGAAGAAACCGATGTCCTGGAGGTCCTGCACGGTCTCGGCGGGCAGCCGCCGCAGCTCCTCCGTCGCCCGCGCGCGCTCGCGGATCCGCGGCAGCAGAGCATCGATGCCGGCCAAGACCGATTGGGCGTTGCGTTGCTGAATCGACATCACTGTCGTTCCTCCCGAAGTGCGGGGCTGATGCATAGACTAGAGCAAGTCATAATCTTAGCTGGATATCAGGCCATTAGCCCAGGCTAAGTCGCACAATCGGTTATCTATAACGCGTTCTAGTTTTGCAGCAGGGTTGGGAGGTTCCGCCACTGAGCAGGAACGCCGTGGACGTCGCTTCGCGGCGCCGCTTTGCTGCGGCGGGCTTCAACCACCGACAATTGATTTGGGCCTCGTTGCATGCAACAGTCGTTTCATGCAACATGGGGAGCGTGAGCACATCGACGCGGAGAGCCCGCCAATACCGCGAGCGGATGCGCCTGCGCGGGTACCGCCCGGTCCAGGTGTGGGTGCCGGATGTCCGCTCAGCTGCGTTCGCCGCCGAAGCGCACCGTGAGGCGCTGGCGCTCGCCGAGGCCGACCGACACAGCGACGACATGGAGTTCGTCGAATCGATCTCCGCTCTCGGTTCCCTGGACGACGACGCGTGAACCGTGGCGAGCTATGGACCGTCTCCGGCGGTGTCTACGCAGCCAAGCCGCGCCCGGCGATCATCGTCCAAGACGACCTGTTTTCGGAGACAGATTCGGTCGTCGTCATCCCGCTGACCACGACGGTCACCGACACGCCGATATCCAGGGTCGCCGTGCCGAACGACAAGACGACGAAGATCGCCGAGCCCAGCTTCGCGATGATCGACAAGATCACGACCGTCCGCCGATCGAATCTTTGCGCGCGTATCGGTCGGGCGCCGTCCGCACTTATGACGGAAATCGAACGGTCTTTGATGGTGTTCCTCGGACTGGCTCGTTAATTGGCGCACTTCCCCCAGGAAAGCCATCGCCCCGCCCCAACGGTTAGCTGAGTCGAACCGGTGTTCGCCTACCGCGCGGTCATAGTTGGCCGCGAGTTGTGGTGATCCGTGACATGTCAGGGTCAGGGCGACTAGCCGAAACAGCCTTTGACCTGTGGTGGCAGGTACAGGATTCGAACCTGTGTAGCTTTCGCGACGGATTTACAGTCCGCTCCCATTGGCCGCTCGGGCAACCTGCCGCCAGACAGGTTACAACGAACGGGTAGACAAAGCACAAACGGCCACCACCGCAAGAAGGGACGGATTCCATGGCGGACTCATCGTTCGACATCGTCAGCAAGGTCGACCGTCAGGAGGTCGACAACGCGCTCAACCAGGCCGCCAAGGAGCTGGCCACCCGCTTCGACTTCCGCGGGACCGACACCTCGATCGCCTGGAAGGGCGACGAGGCAATCGAGCTGACGTCGTCGACCGAGGAGCGCGTCAAGGCCGCCGTCGACGTCTTCAAGGAGAAGCTGGTCCGCCGCGACATCTCGATGAAGGCGTTCGACGCCGGCGATCCGCAGGCATCCGGCAAGACCTTCAAGGTCAACGGCACCCTCAAACAGGGCATCAGCAGTGAGAACGCCAAGAAGATCACCAAACTCATCCGCGACGAGGGCCCGAAGACCGTCAAGACCCAGATCCAGGGCGACGAGATTCGCGTCACCAGCAAGAAGCGCGACGACCTGCAGGCCGTGATCGCCATGCTCAAGAACGCCGACCTGGACGTCGCGCTGCAGTTCGTCAACTACCGCTAGCTGCGCCGCGGCGATCGCTGACGTTGAAATTGTCAGCGTGTGGATATTTCGCGGACCCGTTGCGTAATCCCAACTTGGCCTGATCGTAAACTTCGCCGCGCGCAATCAAAACATCGGGATCGGAAACCCCGGGGCGACCGTCACCGCTGATCCGCGACTCTCGGCCCCCCTCTAGTGTGGTGGGGAACACAGTTTTTTCGAGGCCCCTAGCAAGCGAGGTTCACGATGACCGTGACTCCCCGGGAAGCCGCCGGCGGCGCGCCCCACACCAACGGCCAGGGCGACGGTTACTGCGACGTCGTCATCGTCGGCGCCGGGATCTCCGGCATCGACGCGGCCTACCGCATCACCGAACGCAACCCGGACCTGAGCTACACGATCCTGGAGCGGCGCGCGCAGATCGGTGGCACCTGGGACCTGTTCCGCTACCCCGGCGTGCGCTCCGACAGCAGCATCTTCACGCTGTCGTTCCCCTTCGAGCCCTGGACCCGCCGGGAAGGCGTCGCCGACGGCATGCACATCCGCGAGTACCTGACGAACACCGCGCGCAAGTACGGCATCGACCGCCACATCCGATTCAACAACCATGTCCGCTCGGCGAACTGGGATTCGGCCACCGACACCTGGACGATCACCGCCGAGCAGGACGGCACCCGCAGGACCTACCGCGCCAGGTTCGTGTTCTTCGGCAGCGGCTACTACAACTACGACGAGGGCTACACCCCCGACTTCCCCGGCATCGACCAGTTCGCCGGGACCGTCGTGCATCCCCAGCACTGGCCGGAAGACCTCGACTACACCGGCAAGAGGATCGTGGTGATCGGCAGCGGTGCCACCGCGGTCACCCTGCTGCCGTCGCTGTCGGACCGCGCAGCGAAGGTGACCATGCTGCAGCGCTCCCCCACCTATCTGGTCTCGGCCTCCCGATACGGCAGGGTGGCCGCCGTCGCCCGAAAGCTGTTGCCAAGCAAGGCCGCTCATCTGGTGATCCGCATGTACAGCGCACTGACCGAGGCGGTGTTCTTCGCCCTGTCCCGCAAGGCGCCCCGCCTCGTCCGGTGGCTGTTGCGCCGCAAGGCGATCAACGAGCTGCCCGCCGGCTACGACGTGGACACCCACTTCAAGCCGCGCTACGACCCGTGGGACCAGCGGATGTGCCTGATCCCCGACGCCGACCTCTACAACGCGATCAGCGCCGGCCGCGCCGAGGTGGTCACCGACCACATCGACCACTTCGACGCCAGCGGCATCGCGCTCGAATCCGGCGGTCACCTCGACGCCGACATCGTCGTCACCGCCACCGGCCTGCAACTGCAGGCGCTCGGCGGGACCGCGATCAGCCTGGACGGCGTCGAGATCGATCCCCGGGACCGCTTCGTCTACAAGGCGCACATGCTCGAGGACGTGCCCAACCTGTTCTGGTGCGTCGGCTACACCAACGCCTCCTGGACGCTGCGCGCCGACATCACCGCCCGTGCGACCGCGAAGCTGCTGGCCCACATGGCCTCTCACGGATATACGCACGCCTACCCGCATCTCGGCGGCGAACCGATGACCGAGAAGCCGGCCTGGGACATCAACGCCGGCTACGTGCTGCGCTCGCTGCACGCGCTGCCCAAGTCCGGCACCAGGCGGCCGTGGAACGTGCGGCAGAACTACCTCGCCGATGCCCTCGACTACCAGTTCGACCGCATCGAGGAAGCCATGGTGTTCGGGCGCGTCGCCGACCGGGCGGCGCTGGCGGGGTAAGCGTCAGCCGATCCGGTCGGACCCCACGGCGGAATCCCCGGGCAGGATCTCCGCGCCGCAGTTGGGGCAGAACTTCTCGGCGGGGTGGTGTTCGGCCCCGCAGCTCGCGCAGAAGTGCGGTTCCGCCGCCTCGTGCGCGGGGGCCACGCCGATGAGCCGGGCGGCGCCGGTTTTGATGCCCCTGCGGGCGCGGATCGGTTTGACCGTGTCGCCGTCTCCGGGGGAAACAAGTTGAACCCCAGGGGCTTTCGCGGGCGCGTACAGGCGCCACCGCCTCCGCACCACCAACAGGGTCAATCCCCCGCCGGCGGCGAGCACCAGCGCGACCTCACCGATGACGTACCACATCAGCGTGGTGCCGCTGAGCGCCGAGACGTCGCCGTAACGCTGGCGCAGGTTCACCGCGCTCGTCTTGAGTTCCACCAGACCCGGGTAGTCGGGCGACATCGCCAGCGCCTTGTCGAATTCGTCGATGGCGCAGGTGTAGTGGCCGGAGAAGTACTGGCCGAGCCCTTTCCGGTAGAAGACGTCGGCCGGCCCCAGCGTCGCCTTGACCCCCTTGCCGGCCAGTAGCGCGGCGAGGTTGCCGGCCGGCGCGACGAAGTTGAACGGCTGCGGCTCGCCGATGGGTGAGAAGCTGTTGATGCCGATCACCTTGCCGTCGAGGTCGATGGTGGGGCCGCCGCTCATCCCTTCGGTGACCGGGGCATCGATCTCGTACTGCGGAACGCTGCCCATGGACGACTTCTTGCTGACGGTGCCGCTCTTGTTCGTCGGGTCCAGCGACGGATCGGTGATCCGTTTCGTGCTCTCCGGGTAACCCACCGCGAGAATCGGTGTGCCGATGCTGACGTCGGCGTCAGCGGCCAGCACCGACGACGGCATGTTGTGCTTCTCGACCTTGAGCAGGGCGACGTCGCCCTTGCCGATGGGTCGGAAGTCCACGACGTTGGCGAGCAATTTCCCGGCGACCCGGCTGCCGCTGCCGTACACCAGGATCAGCGCGGGCTGCGGACCCCGGTCGGGGGCGTCGCCCTCCACCTTCGCGTTCTGCCGGAGCCATTGGAAGACCGCGGCCGGATCCTGCCCGACAGGTGAGTCGGGGTATTGGATGACGTATTCGTTGGCGGCGCGCTTGAGGATCAGGTCCTTGACGTTGTCCGGGTCCACGCAATGGCCCGACGTAGCCGCCCAACCGTCGGGGTTGACGATGAATGCGGTGCAGAACCAGGTCGCCGTGAAGGGGATGTTGGAGCCCTCGCCGAACTGCGACAGCAACTGCCCGTTGGGCAACCGGACCTGGCCGTACGCCTGGCCCGACAGGTACATCACGGCCGGCCGGATGATCGCCGCCGCGCGTTCCTGCGGATTGGCCTGCGGACGCCCACCCTCGGCAGAGGCGATGCCCGCCGGCGCCGTCATCACCGCGAGCGCGGCCGCGGACAGCGCCGCGAGCGTGCGGCCCCACCGAAGCATGGGCATCGTTCCTCTTTCCCTCGTTTCCAGGCCTTGTTGCAGACCATCTGACGATCCGGCAGGCCGGGCCGGCGCGGCTAGGGACCGAAGTCCCCTGCCCGGGGGGTCGTTGGGTTCGAATTCGGGTGCCGCGCGGGCGGTGAACTGCTTCTAAATCTCGGGTGTCGGCAATACGCTGGTCGGCATGGCAGGTGAACAACGCGAACCCAATGTCGTCGTCCTCGGCGGCGGTTCCTGGGGCACCACGGTGGCGTCGATCTGCGCGCGCCGGGGACCGACACTGCAATGGGTGCGTTCCGAGGTGACCGCCAAGGACATCAACGACAACCACCGCAACAGCCGCTACCTCGGCAACGACGTCGTGCTCAGCGACGGCCTGCGCGCCACCACCGACTTCGCCGAGGCCGCCCACTGCGCCGACGTCGTGGTCATGGGCGTGCCCTCGCACGGATTCCGCGGCGTGCTCACCGAACTCGCCAGGGAACTGCGGCCCTGGGTCCCGGTGGTGTCCCTGGTCAAGGGACTCGAGCAGGGCACCAACATGCGGATGTCGCAGATCGTCGAGGAGTTGCTGCCCGGTCATCCGGCGGGAATCCTGGCCGGACCGAACATCGCCCGGGAGGTGGGCGAGGGCTATGCCGCCGCGGCGGTCCTGGCGATGCCCGACCAGCACCTGGCGACCCGGCTCTCGGAGCTGCTGCGGACCCGGCGGTTCCGCGTGTACACCACCGACGACGTCGTCGGCGTGGAGTTGGCCGGCGCGTTGAAGAACGTCTACGCCATCGCCGTCGGGATGGGCTACTCGCTGGGCATCGGCGAGAACACCCGCGCGCTGGTGATCGCGCGGGCGTTGCGCGAGATGACCAAGCTGGGCGTCGCGATGGGCGGGGACCCCGACACCTTCCCCGGACTGGCGGGCCTGGGCGACCTGATCGTCACCTGCACCAGCCAGCGCAGCCGCAACCGCCACGTCGGCGAACAACTCGGCGCCGGCAAGCCGATCGACGAGATCATCGCCTCGATGAACCAGGTCGCCGAGGGCGTCAAAGCCGCCAGCGTGATCATGGAGTTCGCCGACGACCACGCCCTGAAGATGCCGATCGCCCGCGAGGTCGACGCCGTGATCAACCACGGCTCCACCGTGGAGCAGGCCTACCGGGGTCTGATGGTCGAGGTCCCGGGGCACGAGGTGCACGGCTCGGGGTTCTGACCGGCGCCGCCGCCGAAAATTTGCATTCCCTATGGGACCGGGCCGCCGGCTTGACCGGCGCCGCGAAGCCCACCTACCGTCGAGACATACCGCCGGGAGTTCCCAGCCCGCGAAATGCGGGCTGGGAACGCAACCTCCTGTGCGCCAACACGTTACGGGCCGGCGATCGGCATGTCCCCGCTCTACCGACGGGAAGCGAAGATGCCAAAACGCCTGGCCCGCAACGCTTTCCCGAGCGCCCGCCTGCGACCGATGCTCCGGCACGACGTGCCGGCCTCGCTCGTCGTCTTCCTGGTCGCGCTCCCGTTGTCCCTGGGGATCGCCATCGCCTCCAACGCCCCGGTACTGGCCGGCCTGATCGCCGCGGTCGTCGGGGGAATCGTCGTCGGAGCCCTCGGCGGGGCACCGCTGCAGGTCAGCGGTCCCGCGGCCGGCCTGACCGTTGTCGTGGCCGACCTCGTGTCCAATTTCGGTTGGGCGCGCACATGTTTCGTCACGGTCGCAGCGGGCGCCGTGCAGGTGCTGCTGGGGTTCAGCCGAGTTGCCCGCGCCGCACTGGCGATCTCGCCGGTCGTCGTGCACGCCATGCTGGCCGGCATCGGCATCACCATCGCCCTGCAGCAGGCACACGTGCTGCTCGGCGGGCAGTCCAAGAGCACGGCGTGGCACAACCTCATCGGCCTGCCGGGCCAGGTGATCGGCGCGCACCGGCCCGGGGCGCTGCTGGGGGCGCTGGTCATCGCCATCCTGGTCGCCTGGCGCTGGGCGCCGGCCGCCGTGCGCCGCATCCCGGGCCCACTGGTCGCCATCGTCGCGGTGACGGTGCTCTCGCTGGCCCTGCCCTTCCACGTCAAGCGGATCGACCTCGAAGGTTCGCCGCTGGATGCGCTGCGGCTGCCCGACGTTCCGCACGGCAACTGGGGTGCGATCGCCACCGGCGTCATCACCGTCGCGCTGATCGCCAGCGTCGAGAGCCTGCTGTCCGCGGTCGCGGTCGACAGGATGCACCACGGGCCGCGCACCGACTTCGATCGCGAGCTGGTCGGGCAGGGCACCGCCAACATGGTGTCCGGGGCGATCGGCGGGCTGCCGGTGACCGGCGTGATCGTGCGCGGCTCGACCAATGTCACCGCGGGCGCCAGGTCGCGGGCGTCCGCGGTGCTGCACGGCATCTGGATCCTGCTCTTCACCATTCCGTTCGCGGGGCTGGTCGACGAGATCCCGACCGCGGCGCTGGCCGGGCTGCTGATCGTCATCGGGGTGGGGTTGCTCAAGCCCGCCCACATCGAAACCGCAATGCGGCACGGCGATCTCGCGGTCTATCTGGTGACCGCCTTCAGTGTGGTCTTCCTCAACCTGCTGCACGGGGTGCTGCTCGGGCTGGCTTTGGCGATCGCGCTCACCGGGTGGCGGGTGATCCGCGCCAGGGTCGAGGCCGGGCCGGCCGGCGACGAGTGGCATGTGGTGATCGACGGCGCGGCGTGCACATTCCTTGCGCTCCCCCGGCTGACGCGGGTGCTCGCGTCCACCCCCGCCGAGGCCATTGTCACGGTGGACATTTCGGCGCACTACCTGGATCATGCGGCGCACCAGGCGATCAGCGACTGGCAGCGCCAGCACGAGGCCAACGGCGGAACGGTCCACATCCGGGGAAGGCTCGAGACGGGCCACGCCGCCCGCAAGACCGCCGGCGAGGTCGTCGAAGCCGAAAGGCCCGAAGCCGCAGCGTGATCGGGCTCGACTAATCGAACCCGGAGAGACCGAAGGTGCTATTGGGCGCCCGGCCGCTGAGCTTCTGCACGATCCACTGGTTCATCGGCACCCCCTGCTCGGTGGCCTCCAGCGCCAGGCGGGCATGCAGCTGCGGCGACGTCCTGACAAGAAATTTCCCGCTGTAGCGGCGTTCGGAAAACGGTGTGGGAACTTGCTCTCCGGTGGCGCGCAGGCCCTCGACATGGTCCTTGACGGCCTGCTCGACGGCGGCCACGGCCTGTGGCGCGGTCGGCGCCTCGCGCCTCATGTAGGGCAATTCGACGCACACACCCACGTACTCGTTGTAGTCGGGCAGCCACTGAGCGCGGTAGGTATAGCGGTTCACGCGGGATTTGATAGCACGGGTGCTATCAAATACGGGAGTCACTCATCCCCAGGCTGGAGTCCATCGCACGCGGGGGCCGACGAGGCCGCTCTCCGGGGCCCGGCTCTCCGGACCCCGGCTCTCCGACCATATGGCTCACGCCGAATTTGATAGCGCGGGCGATATCGAATCGCCTACCCGCGCGCCATCGCCTCGAGCCGACGGATGCGGTCCTCGATCGGCGGGTGGGTGGAGAACAGCGACCCGATCCGCTCGCCCGCGCGGAACGGGTTGGCGATCATCAGGTGGGCCTGGCTGGCCAGCTGCGGCTCCGGGGGCAGCGGCGCGGCCTGCACGCCGCCGGAGATCTTGCGCAGCGCCGACGCCAGCGCCAGCGGGTCACCGGTCAGCACGGCCCCCGACTCGTCGGCCTGGTACTCGCGCGACCGCGACACCGCCAGCTTCACCACCGTCGCCGCGACCGGCCCCAGGAACGAAACCAGCAGCAGCCCAAAGGGATTCTCGCCGTCGCGGTTGCCGCCGAACATGCCGGCGAACATGGCCATGTTGGCCAGCGCGGTGATCACCGACGCCATCGCGCCGGCAATGCAGGAGATCAGGATGTCGCGGTTGTAGACGTGGGAGAGCTCGTGTCCCAGCACCGCGCGCAGCTCACGCTCGGTGAGGATGTCCAGGATGCCGGTCGTGCAGCACACGGCGGCGTTGCGCGGATTGCGCCCGGTGGCGAACGCGTTGGGCGCATTGGTGTCGCTGACGTACAGCCGCGGCATCGGCTGGTGCGCGGAGGTCGCCAGCTCGCGCACGATGCGGTACATCATCGGAGCCTGCAGCTCCGACACCGGCTGCGCGTGCATCGCCCGCAGGGCCAGCTTGTCGCTGTTGAAGTAGACGTAGACGTTCATGCCGACGGCGAACAGCATCGCGAAGATCAGCGCCGTCTTGCCGAACAGGGCACCGGCGAAGACGATCAGCGCGGACATGCCGACCAACAGGACGAAGGTCTTCAGTCTGTTGGCATGCGGATGCCAGGTCATCGGTGTCCTCCTCAGAACACTCAGATAAAGCTCGGTCAGGACCGACCACTTCTCATTGAACGCTCAGAATGGCATTCCGAGTTCCGCCACGCCCGGCGTTCGCGGCTAGCCGTGCCGGCTGATCGTGTAGTCGACCAGTGTCCGCAGCGCGTCCCGGCCGGGGATGTCGGGCAACTTGGCCAGTTCTTCGTGCGCCTGCGCCGCGTACTGCGCCAGGAACTGCTTGGCCTTGGCCATGCCCGGCGAGGCCCGCAACAACGTCAACGCCTCGGCCACCGCCTCGTCGTCCTCGACGGGCCCGGCGAGCAGCTCGCGCAGCCGCGCCGCCTCGGTCCCCGGTTCGCCCAGCGCGTAGACCATCGGCAGGGTCTTGACCCCCTCGCGCACGTCGGTGCCGGGCAGCTTGCCGGACTCGTGGGAGTCGCTGTCGATGTCGATGATGTCGTCGGAGATCTGGAAGGCGGTGCCCACGATGCCGCCCAGCCGGCTCAGCCGCTGGACCTGGTCGTCGTCGGCGCCGGAGAACATGCCGCCGAACCGGCCGGCCGCGGCGATCAGGCAGGCGGTCTTCTCGTAGACGACCCTCAGGTAGTGCTCGATCGGGTCGTCGTTGCCGGTCGCGCCATGGGTCTCGCGCATCTGCCCCGTCACCAACTGGGCGAATGTCTCGGCGATGAGCCGCACCGCGTCGGGCCCCAGGTGGGACACCAGCCGCGACGCCGTGGCGAACAGGTAATCCCCGGCCAGGATCGCGACGTTGTTGCCCCAGCGCACATTGGCGGTGGGGGTGCCGCGGCGCACCTCGGCCTCGTCCATCACGTCGTCGTGGTAGAGCGTGGCCAGGTGCACCAGCTCGATCACCGCCCCGGCGACCGTGACCTCCTCGGCGTCGGGGTTGGGCCCCAGCTGCGCCGACAGCACCGTGAACAGCGGCCGGAACCGCTTGCCACCGGCGTCGAACAGGTGCGTCAGCGAGTCGGTCATCACCGCGTCGGCGCTGCGCAACTCGGTGCCGATGAGCTGCTCGATCCGCTCGACGCCGCCCCGGACGGTCGCCGCCAACGCGGCGTCGCCGAAGTCAACGCCCGCCACCACCGTCGCCGGAGTCCTCACCCGACCAAACATACTGGTGTGCATGGAGACGAGAGCGACCAGAGCCCTCCGGGCCCAAGTGGTGGTCGTGGGCGCCGGGCCCGCCGGCTCGGCGGCCGCCGCCTGGGCCGCCCGGGCGGGCAGGGACGTCCTCGTCGTCGACTCGGCGGACTTCCCCCGCGACAAGGCGTGCGGCGACGGCTTGACCCCCCGCGCGGTCGCGGAGCTCGAACGGCTGGGACTGGGCGGCTGGCTCGACACCCGCATCCGGCACCGCGGGCTGCGGATGAGCGGGTTCGGCGGCGAGGTGCAGGTGGACTGGCCGGGCCCGTCGTTCCCGTCCACCGGCAGCGCGGTGGCCCGCCTCGAGCTCGACGACCGGATCCGCCGGTGCGCCGAAGACTCCGGCGCGCGCATGCTGCTGGGCGCCAAGGTGGTCGCCGCCCATCATGACGCGTCGCGGCGGGTGGTGACGCTGAGCCTGGCCGACGGCACCCAGGTGGGCTGCGAGCAGCTGATCGTCGCCGACGGGGCCCGGTCGTCGCTGGGCCGCACGCTGGGCCGGCGCTGGCATCAGGAGACGGTGTACGGCGTCGCCGCGCGCGGCTACCTG
Source organism: Mycobacterium cajalii (assembly GCF_045809005.2). NCBI lineage: Bacteria > Bacillati > Actinomycetota > Actinomycetes > Mycobacteriales > Mycobacteriaceae > Mycobacterium > Mycobacterium cajalii. The sequence continues at coordinate 914,939 of NZ_CM141436.1, read as the reverse complement.
GCCACTCCGCGCGCCGACGACCCGTGGCTGACCTCGCATCTGGAACTGCGCTCCCCCGACGGGGCGGTGTTGCCCGGTTACGGCTGGATCTTCCCGCTGGGCAACGGCGAGGTGAACATCGGCGTGGGAGCCCTGTCGACGTCCAAACGGCCCGCGGAGCTGGCGCTGCGCCCGCTGATCTCCTACTACACCGACCTGCGCCGCGACGAGTGGGGCTTCACCGGTCCGCCCCGGGCGGTGGCGTCGGCGCTGCTGCCGATGGGCGGCGCGGTGTCCGGGGTGGCCGGGCCCAACTGGATGCTGATCGGCGACGCCGCGGCCTGCGTCAACCCGCTGAACGGCGAGGGCATCGACTACGGCCTGGAAACCGGGCGGCTGGCCGCCGAGTTGCTGGACTGCGGCGACCTGTCGCAGGTCTGGCCGCGGCTGCTGCAACAGCACTACGCCCGCGGCTTCTCGGTCGCGCGCCGGCTGGGGCTGCTGCTGACCTTCCAGCGGTTCCTGCCCGCGACCGGGCCGATCGCGATGCGCTCGCCGGCGCTGATGGCGATCGCGGTGCGGGTGATGGCCAACCTGGTCACCGACGAGGACGCCGACTGGGTGGCGCGGGCCTGGCGCGGCGCCGGCCGGCTGTCCCGGCTGATCGACCGGCGAGCGCCGTTCACCTGACCCCGAGATCAATTCGTGATCGCGGTGTATAGTCCCGCTAATGAAGCGTACGAGGCTGGTCACGGGCGTTGCCGTGGCGGCTGCAGCAATCGCGCTGGCTCCGCTGGCGCACGCCGACTATGACACCGACTTCAAGAACACCGTCAACGACTTCGGCGTCTACGGCCCCCAGGACCAGCTCGCGTGGCTGGCCAAGATCGAATGCCAGCGGATCGAGCGAGGCGTGGACCACGACGCCCACCAATCCGCCGTCTTCCTGCAGCGCAACCTGCCGCTGGGCACCACCGAGGGCCAGGCGCTGCAGTTCCTGGGCGCCGGGATCGACCACTACTGCCCCGAGCAGGTCGGCTTCATCCAGCGCGCCGGGACCTAGTTTCGAGGTTTCCCGGCCCTCGCCTCACCGCAGCGGCTTGTACGCCGCGTGCAGCGCGACGATGCCCCCGGTCAGATTGCGCCACCGCACGCCCGACCATCCCGCCGCGCCGATCTGGTGCGCCAGCGCGGCCTGGTCGGGCCAGGCGCGGATCGACTCGGCCAGGTACACGTAGGCCTCGGGGTTGCTGGACACCGCCCGCGCGACCCGCGGCAGCGCCCGCATCAGGTACTCCTTGTAGACGGTGGCGAACACCGCGCTGGTGGGCGTGGAGAACTCGCACACCACCAGCCGACCGCCGGGCCTGGTGACGCGGGCCATCTCGCGCAGCGCCGCCTGCAGGTCGGCGACGTTGCGCAGCCCGAAGCTGATCGTGACCGCGTCGAACACGCCGTCGGCGAACGGCAGCCGGGTCGCGTCGCCGGCGACCTTGGGCACCTTGCGGGCCGCACCCGCCGCCAGCATCCCGACCGAGAAATCGGCCGCCACGCACCACGCCCCGGACTTCGCCAACTCGACCGTGGACACCGCGGTCCCCGCGGCCAGATCCAGTACCTTCTGGCCGGACCCGATCCGCAGCGCGGACCGGGTGGCGCTGCGCCAGTACCGGTCCTGGCCGAGCGACAGCACGGTGTTGGTCAGGTCGTACCGGCGGGCGACGCCGTCGAACATCGACGCGACGGCGCGGGGATCCTTGTCCAGGGCGGCGCGACTCACGCCGTAGACGCTACCGGGGCGGATCGCACCCCGATATCCCCGCACGGATCTTCGGATTCCCCCTCGGCGCGCACGGCCGTTACCTAAGCTCAACTCCGCACTCATCACACGGAGACGCGACGCCAATGGGATTCGGCCTGAGATCGCCATCGCTACAGCGATGCCGGGTGGTTGCCCGTCGCGGACTGCTGCGCGCCGGCATCGCGGCGGCCACGGCCCTCGCCGCGGGCGGGCTGGTTTTCGCCGCGACCGCAGAAGCCGAACCGGCCGCGGCGGGCGGCGCTGCACCGGCGGCCAGCCCGGGGCGCGCGATGGGACAGCGCCGCTTCGTCAACGCCGCCACCGAGGGCCAGTGCACGTGGGGCGCCCTGCAGATGTGGTTCGAGGCCGGCGGGTACTACCCCGCCCTCGAGGGCAACGCCATGGACTGGGCGGACTCGGCGCGGGCGCACGGTTGGACGGTCGTCACCGACGCGCAGCCACGCGCGATCGTGGTGTTCCAGCCGTGGCTGCCCGGCGTCAGCCCGTACGGCCATGCCGCCTGGGTGAACTCGGTTTCCGAACGCTTCGACGGCACGTGGGTGAACATCACGGAGATGAACAACGGATCCCACGGCGGCGCCGGCCAGTGGTGGACCCGCGACGCCAGGAGCGTCCCGGGAATGTCCTACATCCTGATGCCCTGACGCGGCGGGCGTTACGCGCGCCGCCTCCGGCGTGCGGACAACTGCGCCCGGGCGAACGGCGACAGCACCGCCTCGTAGTGGCCGAGCAGCTCGTCACAGATGACCGGCCAGCTGCGGTGCAGCACGCTGCGCCGGGCCGCCTGCGCGTAGCGCTGCCGTTCGGCGAGCAGATGCGCGACGGCGGCGGGCAGCCTGGCCTCGAACTCGTTGACGGGCAGCAGCAATCCGGTGCGGCACGGCGTGACGAGATCACGCGGGCCGCCGGCGTCGGGGGCGATCACCGGCAGCCCCGACGCCAGCGCTTCTTGCACGACCTGACAGAACGTCTCGTGTTCGCCGGTGTGCACGAAGACGTCCATGCTGGCGTAGGCCGCGGCGAGGTCCGCGCCGTAGAGCGCACCGGTGAACAACGCCGTCGGCATCGCCGAGCGCAGTTTGGCCTCGTCGACGCCGTCGCCGACGATGACGAGCTGCACCTGGCCGCCGGCGGCCAACGCGGCGAGGCGCTCGACGTGCTTTTCCGGCGCGAGCCGGCCCACGAACCCCACGATCGGCTTGCCCTGCGGCGACCAGCGCCGCCGCAGCGCCTCGTCACGCGCCGAGGGCGCATAGCGGATGATGTCGACCCCGCGCGCCCACTGGTGCACCCGCGGGATGCGCTGGGCCACCAGCGACTCCATCGTGGCGCTGGAGGGGGCCAGGGTGCGGTCGGCCAGGCCGTGCAGGTGCCGGAACCACGCCCACGCCGCCCGGGTGGTGATGCCCATGCCGTAGCTCGCCGCGAAACCCGGGACGTCGGTCTGGTAGACCGCGACGGCCGGCACCCCGAGACGGCGCGCGGCCCGCACCCCGCCGTAGCCGATCAGCGCCGGCGAGGCCAGGTGGATGACGTCGGGGTCGAACCCGCGCAGGGTGCGCACCATGCGGGGGGTGGGGACCCCGAGCGGCAGCGTGGTCACCTTCGGGAACATCCGCGACGGCACCCGATGCACCCGGATCCCGTCGTGAATGCGCTCGGCGGGGGGCTCACCCGGCGGGGTGTCGGGTGCGATGACGAGGGCCTCGTGCCCCGTCCTGCGCAGGTGCTCGAGCACCCGGATCACCGAGTTGCTGACACCGTTGACATGCGGGAGGAAGGATTCGGCGACGATCGCAACGCGCACGTCACGATAGTGTCAGGGCCGACTGTCGATTAGGTTGCCGACGGGCATACGTCGTTTGAAATCTGCTGCTCACGACCCTGACACGGCCGACGGCGCCCCCTCGGGGCCGGTCCCGGGGCGCCGGTCCAGCCGTTTGTCCAGCACCGCCAGACCGATCAGCAGCGCCGTCGCGACCAGCCAGCCGACCACCGCGATGGAACCCGCCGGGATGATCGCCAGCCCGGCGTTGCGGTGCTGCACCCGGACCAGGTTCGGGTCGTTCTTGTTGTATTCGACGTAGATGCGCATGCCCGTCGACAACTCGGACGGGTACAGCACACCGAGCTCGGGCCGGTAGGTGACCCGCTCGGGGGTGACGAACTCGATCGTGGAGCGCCGCGGCCCGGCGCTGAGCACCTCGGCCTGCGCCACCCCCATGTTGTGCCGGATCGCCAGGTCGTCGCGCCAGGCGCCGGCCACCAGCAGCACCGACTGCAGCGTGACCAGACCGGCCACGATCAGCACCGCGATGCGCGCCCACCGCAGCACGACGCGGGCCCGGGTCTTCGGCGGTTCGTCGCTGCGGCCGTGGATCAGGATGCGCAGCACCGCCTTCCCCGAGGTCAGGGTGTCCGGCATCGCACCGGGCTCACAGCGCGGCCTTGATGGCGGCGTGCAGGCCACGCAGCGAGGACCGGTCCGCCTTGACCTCGAGCACGCGCATGCCCGCCGCGGGTTCGTCGAGGGCCGCGTCGAGCTCCCCGACCTCGATCTGGCGGCTCTCGACGTGGTAAGCCCGGCACAGTGCGCCCACGTCGACGTCGTGCGGGGTGCCGAACACCCGCGACGACACGTCGGAGAACCTGGGGTCGCCCTGCTCGAGCAGCTCGAAGATGCCGCCCCCGTTGTCGTTGGACACCACGATGGTCAGGCGCTGCGGCGTCGGCTCGGTGGGCCCGATCAGCAGCCCGGAGCTGTCGTGGACGAAGGTCAGGTCGCCGATCAGGGCGATCGTGCGCCCCTCGTGTGCCGCCTCGAATGCCAAAGCGGCCCCGATCGCGGTGGAGACGGTGCCGTCGATGCCGGCGACCCCGCGGTTGGAGCGCACCCGGATGCCGCGCGGGTGCAGGCCGACGAGGGCCGCATCGCGGACCGGGTTGGAGGCGCCGAGCACCAGCTGGTCGCCCGGCCGCAGCGCGTCGGCCACCGCGGCGGCCACGTGCAGGCCGGTGGTGAGCGGGTGCGTCTTGAGCTGACCGCGCACGGCCTGGCTCGCGTGCCGGTTCACCTCCGCGCAGCGCCGCAGCCACGCCGGGTGCGGCGCTCCGGTGGTGACCGCCCGGGTGCCGGTGGCCTGCGAGTTGCCGGACACGTCCGGCCAGCGCGGCCCGGTGGTCAGCGCGTACACCGGCACCTGCGGGTCGGCCAGCAGGGCCGACACCGGCCGGTGCAGGGTCGGGCGGCCGAGCATGATCACCTGCTTGGGGAGCAGCAGCGGCAGCGCCAGCGGGTGCAGCGGATTGGCGGCCGGTGGGGCGGTCGGCTCGGCGACGGTCGGCAACTGGTCCAGGTTGGGATGCACGCCCGCGCCGTGCCCGGCGATGACGACCGTGTCGGGTGACAGGTCGATGTCCAGCGGCTGGTCGAACGTCACCGGCGGCGTGTAGGTCCACGGCTTCCCGCCGGGCCGGCCCGGCGCGGTCACCGCCCGGGGTTCGGCGTCGGGCACCAGGGGCTCGCGCAGCGGGATGTCGAACTGCACGGGACCGGCATTGGCGGTGCGCGACCCGGTGGCGGCCGCCAGCACCCGGCAGGTCGCCGAGCGCCAGGTGGCGTTGAGCGCGTCCAGCCGCTCGGGCGCGTCCTCGGCCAGGCCCAGGCTGATGGCGGCGCGCACCTGGGTGCCGAAGTAGCCCAGCTGCTCCATGGTCTGGTTGGCCCCGGTGCCCAGCAGTTCGTAGGGCCGGTTGGCCGAGAGCACGATCAGCGGCACCCGGGCGTAGTTGGCCTCGACCACCGCCGGGCCCAGGTTCGCCACGGCGGTGCCCGACGTCATCGCGACGCACACCGGCGCGCCGGCGGCGATCGCCAGGCCGATGGCCAGATAGCCGGCCGTGCGTTCGTCGATGCGGACGTGCAACCGGACCCGGCCGGCGCGGTCGGCGTCCTGCAGGGCGAACGCCAGCGGGGCGTTGCGCGACCCGGGACACAGCACGACATCGCGGACGCCGCCGCGGATCAGCTCGTCAACGACGACGCGGGCCTGGGTCGTCGAGGGGTTCACCCATACAGGGTGTCACACCGGCGACGGCGCGCTCAGACCTTGACGCCGGCGAAGAACTGCAGCGCCGCGGAGTTGACGGCCTGCGGCCGCTCCAGGAAGCCGAGGTGGCCGGCGTCGGGGACCTGCAGGTACCGGCCGTTGGGCAGGGCGTCGGCCACCTCGCGGCCCAGATAGGGCGGGGTGACCACGTCGTCGGCGAAGCCGATCACCAGCACCGGGGCGGCGACGCTGCGGTACGCGGGCAACCGGTTGGTCTGCGGGGAGACGTCCAGCTGGCAGCGCAGCCCCGGGGTCTGCTTGATCGGCCAGGTGGAGAACATCGCGATCCAGTCGGCCACGGCCTCGTCGTCGTTGATCGTCTTGCGGGAGAAGCTCTCCAGCAAACGTGAGCGCGCGTCGTAGGAGGGCGGCAGCTGGGCCCCCGACTCGTACAGCTCGATCTCGGCGTCGTGGAAGAACTGGCGGGCTTGGTCGAGGCGTCCGCGGGTGGCCATCAGCACCGCGGAGCTGACCAGCTCCGGCCGGACCACCATCAGCTCCTGGGCGATGAACGAGCCCATCGAAACCCCGACGATGCGCGCCGGCGCGGCGTCCAGCGACTCGATCAGCGCGGCGGTGTCGGCGACCATGGTCTGGGTGGTGAACCCCTCGGCGTTCTCGGTGGCGCCGATCCCGCGGTTGTCGAAGGTGATGACCCGGTAGCCCGCTTCCAGAAACGCCGGCACCTGATGCGGCAGCCAGGTGCGTCCGGGGCCGCCACGGCCGGAGATGAAGACGACGGCTTCCCCGGAGCCGCGGTCGTCGTAAGCCAGGTTGATCACCCGCACGACGGTACAGGTGCCCGGGTGCGCGGCTGTCCGCTACACCGAGGGTCCGGCCACGTGATGCCACCAGGGGACGCGGCGCGCGATCGGGATGTCCAGCGCCAGGCGACGGTCGAGCCCGTGCTCGAGTTTCACCAGCAGGGCCAGGAATACGAGCACGTAGATGATCGACGTCCCGACGTCGGTCGCGCCCGAGGTGGCGGTGTACGGCCCGCCGAACCCCTCGGCCGTCGACCAGATGCTCAGGCTGTAGAGCGCGCCGCCGAGGTAGACGGCGCGACGGGCGAGACCGGTCAACAGCAGGACCGCGATCCCCGTCTCGGTCAGCGCGATGAGATCCACCCACAGGCCCGGGGCGGGTTGCATCAGATGGATCCAGAGGTCGAACCACGGCCTCAGCCAGTGCGGCTCGCCCTGCGCGGTGGCGACCATGCTCGGCAGCATGGTGGCGCGGAAGCCCGGCTGCCACTTCAGCCAGGCGTCGATCGCCCAGGCCACGCCGAACACGATGCGCAGCGCGGTGGCCCCGGTCTCGGTGCGGGTGTTCCCCGCCACATTTTCCACGGCCCTCACGCTACCGATCAGGCCAGCAATCGATAACAGGCCCCGATCCGGTCGACCCACCACTGCCGCCGCCCGGGCGGCGCGGCCAGCGTCCGCAGCCGCGCCGGATCCGGCGTGACCGGCCCGGCGGGCAGGAAGCCGTCGACGGGCGGGGCGACGTCCGCCACGTCTTCCACGAACAGCCCGCCGGTGCCCAGCCCGCAGGCGTGATGCAGGTGCGGCAGCGCCGCCGCCGCCATCAGGCCGTGGCCGATGCCCACCGCCGAATCCAGTGCGCTGGAGATCACGACCGGGATGTCGATCTGCGCGGCGATGTCCAGCAGCGCCGAAATCCCGCCCAGCGGGGCGACTTTGAGCACGGCGATGTCGGCGGCGCGGGCGCGGACCACGGCCAGCGGGTCGTCGGCCTTGCGGATGCTCTCGTCGGCGGCGATCGGCACGCGTGGCATGTCTGGCCGGCGGCGCAGCGCCGCGAGCTCGTCGACCGTGGCGCAGGGTTGTTCGAGGTATTCCAGCGGGCCGTCGGCGCTCAGCGCGGCCGCGGCGGCGGCGGCCTCCTCGACGGTCCAGCCGCCGTTGGCGTCCACCCGCACGACGGGGACGAGTTCGCGCACGGCGTTGACCCGGGCGACGTCGTCGGCCAGCGTCTGCCCGGGCTCGGCGACCTTCACCTTGGCCGTGCGCGCCCCGGGGAACCGGGCCAGCACGCCGGGCACCTCTGCCGGCCCGACGGCCGGCACGGTGGCGTTGATCGGCACGCGGTCGCGCCGCAGCGGCGGCGGCTCGCGGTAGGCGGCCTCGATGCCCGACGCCAGCCAGGCGGCCGCCTCGGAAGGCCCGTATTCGGGGAACGCCCCGAACTCCCCCCACCCGGCGGGCCCCTCGATCAGCGCGACCTCGCGGGTGGTGATGCCGCGGAACCGGACCCGCATCGGCAACGCGACGACGTGCAGGCGGTCCAGCAGGTCCTGTAGGGGTGGCCTCACCGGCCGTAGACCCGGCGGCCCGCCAGATACGTCGCGCGCACCTCCAGGTCGGCGATGCGCTCCGGTGGCACCGTGCGGGGGTCGGCCGACAGCACCACCAGGTCGGCGTACTTGCCGACCTGGAGCGAACCGGTCACGTCGTCGGCGAACAGTTGCCAGGCGGCGTCGAGGGTCTGCGCGCGGATGGCCTGCTCGACGGTGAGACACTCCTGCGGCCCAAGCACCCGGCCGGACGGCGCGGTGCGCGTCACGGCCACGCCGATGTTGCGCAGCGGCTCCTCGGGGGTGACCGGCGGGTCGTTGTGCAGCGAGATGCGCATGCCGGTGGCCACCGCGGAACCCGCAGGCATCCAACGGGATCCGCGCTCCTCGCCGAACAGGCCGTCGACGATGACGTCGCCCCAGTAGTGGATGTGGTCGACGAAGATGCTGCAGGTGACGCCGAGGTCGGCTGCCCTTTGGAGCTGGTCGGGGCGGATGGCGCCGACGTGTTCGAGCCGCAGTCGGTGGTCGGGGCGCGGATTGCGTTGCAGCGCCTCCTCGTACACGTCGAGGATGGTGTCCACGCCGGCGTCGCCGTGCACGTGGCAGGCCATCTGCCAGCCCAGCGGGAAGTAGGCGCCGACGATCTCGGCCAGCTGCTCGCGCGTGTAGTTGGCGTGCCCGCAGGAACCGGCGGCACCGATCGTGCGGGTGGCGGCGGTGTCCAGGTAGGGGAAGCTCAGCGCGATGTTGCCGATCCACGGCGAGCCGTCCACCCAGATCTTGATGCCGACCTGGCGCACCAGGTCGTCGCCCTGCCCGGGCGTCGCGGCCGTCGACATCTGCGGCGTGGACATCTCGTAGGTGCGCAGCCGCACGGTCAGCTCGTCGTGCTGTTGGGCGAGCAACGGCGCGAACGCGGGGTCGAACGCCATGTCCGAGCAGGTGGTCAGCCCGGCGCGGTTGAGCCGCGCGCATTCGTCGCGCAGCATCTGCGGGTAGCTCTCGGGCTCGATGGCCCCGGCCAGCAGCGGGAACACCGCGCCGATCTCCTCGGCGCTGCCGTCGAGTTCGCCGTCGGCGCCGCGGCCGTAGCGGGCGCCCTTCGGGTCGGGGGTGGCGTGGGTGAGCCCGGCGTTGCGCGCGGCGGCCGAGTTGAAATAGGCCTTGTGCCCGGAGTTGTGGACGATCACCAGCGGCCCCTCGGGTGCCGTGTCGTCGAGCCAGGCCGCCGTCGGCTCGGGCAGGCCGGGTTGCAGCAGCGGGTCCCAGCCGCTCAGGTAGGCGCCGGCCGCGCCCCTGGCGGCGGCCTCGCGGCGGACCGCGGCCACGACGTCGTCGGCGTCGCGCACCGTCACCGGCCGGATGTCGACGATCCGGTCCGACAGCGCCAGGGCCTCCATCAGCGGATGACCGTGCGCCTCGACGAATCCCGGCATGACGCAGCCGTCACCGAGGTCGATCGTCGTCGTGCCGGCGCCGACGAGCGCGGCCACCTCGGCACGGGTCCCGACGGCGACGATGCGGCCGTCGGCGACGGCGAGGGCCTCGGCGGTGGGCCGCGACTCGTCGACGGTCAGTACGGTTCCGGTGAAGACCAGATCAGCGTGCGCCATGTGCAGGGATCGTAGTGCTGTGAGGGTGTGGCTGACCGGAATTGCAACACGTTCTAGTCTTGGCCCATGGGTCGCGTCGGCGACGATGCGAAAGCGATGCGATGAGGAGGAGCGACGCCATGGGTGATGATCTGCTACGCCATCCCATTCATTCCGGACACCTGACCGTCGGTGCGCTCAAGCGCAACAAGGACAAGCCGGTGCTGCATCTCGGCGACACCACGCTGACCGGTGGACAGCTCGCCGAGCGGATCAGCCAGTACATTCAGGCGTTCGAGGCGCTCGGTGCGGGCACCGGCGCGACCGTCGGGCTGCTGTCGCTGAACCGGCCCGAGGTGCTGATGATCATCGGCGCCGGCCAGACCCAGGGTTACCGGCGCGTGGCGCTGCACCCGCTGGGCTCCCTGGACGACCACGCCTACGTGCTGGGCGACGCCGGCGTGACGTCGCTGATCATCGACCCCAACCCGATGTTCGTCGAGCGGGCGCTGGGCCTGCTGGAGAAGGTGCCCGACCTCAAGCAGGTCCTGACCATCGGCCCGGTCCCCGAAGCCCTGGGCGATGCCGCGGTGGACCTGGTGGCCGAGGCCGCGAAGTATCCGCCGAAGCCGTTGGTGGCGGCCGACCTTCCGCCCGACCACATCGGCGGGATGGCCTACACCGGCGGCACCACCGGCAAGCCCAAGGGCGTGCTGGGCACCGCGCAGTCGATCACCACGATGACCACGATCCAGCTTGCCGAGTGGGAGTGGCCGGAAAACCCGCGCTTTTTGATGTGCACCCCGCTGTCGCATGCCGGGGCGGCGTTCTTCGTGCCGACGATCATCAAGGGCGGCGAGCTGGTCGTGCTGACCAAGTTCGACCCGGCCGAGGTGCTGCGGGTGATCGAGGAGCAGAAGATCACCGCGACCATGCTGGTGCCGTCGATGATCTACGCGCTGATGGACCACCCGGATTCGCACACCCGCGACCTGTCCTCGCTGGAGACGGTCTACTACGGCGCCTCGGCGATGAACCCGGTGCGGCTGGCCGAGGCCATCCGCCGCTTCGGGCCGATCTTTGCCCAGTACTACGGGCAGTCCGAGGCCCCGATGGTGATCTCGTATCTGGCCAAGAAGGACCACGACGAGAAGCGGCTCACCTCCTGCGGGCGGCCCACCCTGTTCGCCCGCACCGCGCTGCTGGACGCGGACGGCAACCCGGTGCCGCAGGGCGAGGTCGGCGAGATCTGCGTGTCCGGGCCGCTGCTGTCCGGCGGCTACTGGAACCTGCCGGAGGAGACGGCCAAGACGTTCTCCGGCGGCTGGCTGCACACCGGCGACATGGCCCGCGAGGACTCCGACGGCTTCTGGTTCATCGTCGACCGGGTCAAGGACATGATCGTCACCGGCGGGTTCAACGTGTTCCCGCGCGAGGTCGAGGACGTCGTCGCCGAGCACCCGGCCGTCGCGCAGGTGTGCGTGATCGGCACGCCGGACGAGAAGTGGGGCGAGGCCGTCACCGCGGTGATCGTGCTGCGGCCCGACCATCCCTGCGACGCGGAGTCGGTGGCGCGGGTGACGGTCGAGATCCAGTCCGCGGTCAAGGAGCGCAAGGGTTCGGTGCAGTCGCCCAAGCAGGTGATCGTCGTCGAGTCGGTGCCGGTGACAGCGCTGGGCAAGCCGGACAAGAAGGCCGTGCGGGCCCGGTTCTGGGAGGGCGCCGGCCGCGCGGTCGGCTAGTTTCTGGGCCTCGAGCGCCCGGCCGGCGGGGCCCTCGCGGGCGGGCGCCCGGCTGGCGGGGCTGTCGCGGCGGGGCGCCGGCCTAGGTAGTGGCCACCCCCGCGATCAGCAGGTCGAGCATGCGGCCCGTCTGCTCCGGCGAACTGCTGGCCCGCCGAGCTGCGCGCCGCGGTCGAGGACGACCTGTGCCAGCTCGGCCTCGACTGCGTGCCGGTGGTGAACCTGCGGCGCATGGACCTCGGCCCGGGCGTGCGCGCGGAGGGCGACCAGGTCGTCGACCTCGACGACCAGCTGGCCGAGATGATCGCGCTGCGCGACGAGGGCAAGGTCGGCGCGATCGGGATCAGCAGCGTGCCCCTCGACGTGCTGCGGCGCGCGCTGCCGGCGGGGATCGCCTGCGTGCAGAACGCCTACAGCCTGCTGGACCGCTCGCAGGAGGAGATGGTCGACTTCTGCGCGGACGAAGGCATCGCCTGGGTGCCGTACTTCCCGCTCGGCTCGGCGTTCCCCGGGTTCCCCAAGGTCGCCGACGACGCGGTGGTCGCCGAGATCGCCGCCGAGCTCGGCGTCACGGGCTCTCAGGTGGGGCTGGCGTGGCTGCTGGCCCGGTCGACGAACACGCTGCTGATCCCCGGCACGCGCTCGATCGCGCACCTCGAGGAGAACCTCGGCGCCGGCGGCGTCACCCTGAGCTCCGACGCGATCGCCCGGCTGGACGCGGTGGAGGCGCCGAACGCCTGACTACTGTGTCAGGCATGGCAGGTGCAGAACCCCTCAAGCCGCCCCGGTGGCTGAAGCCGGCGAACAAGGCCTTCATCCTGATGTCGCGGCTCGGGCTGAGCTTCGGCGGGGAGAGCCCGGTCGTGCTGACCGTCCCGGGCCGCAAGACCGGGGCCCCGCGGTCGACGCCGGTCACCCCGATGACGCTGGACGACAAGCGCTACGTCGTCGGCGGCTTCCCCGGCGCCGACTGGGTTCGCAACGCCCGGGCCGCGCGCGAAGCCACCTTGCAACGGGGCCGCCGCAGCGAGCGGGTCCGGATGGTGGAACTGTCCGCCGAGGACGCCGGGCCGGTGCTGCGGGCGTTCCCCACCGAGGTGCCCACCGGTGTCGGTTTCATGAGGCGCTCCGGGCTGGTCACCGACGGGCGCCCCGAGGAGTTCGAGGCGCTGGCCGGGCGCTGCGCCGTCTTCCGGCTCGATCCGCTACGAGCATGAGCGACAACCCCTTTGACGCACAGGCGTGGCGGCCGATCAGCGGCTTCGGCGACCTGACCGACATCACCTACCACCGCCACGTCACCGACGCCACCGTGCGGGTGGCGTTCAACCGGCCCGAGGTGCGCAACGCGTTCCGGCCGCACACCGTCGACGAGCTCTATCGCGCGCTCGACCACGCCCGGATGTCGCCCGACGTCGGCGTGGTGCTGCTGACGGGCAACGGCCCGTCCCCGAAGGACGGCGGCTGGGCCTTCTGCTCGGGTGGCGACCAGCGCATCCGGGGACGATCCGGCTACCAGTACGCCTCCGGCGAGACCGCCGACACCGTCGATGCCGCCCGCGCGGGCCGGCTGCACATCCTCGAGGTGCAGCGGCTGATCCGGTTCATGCCCAAGGTCGTCATCTGCCTGGTCAACGGGTGGGCGGCCGGTGGGGGGCACAGCCTGCACGTGGTCTGCGACCTCACCCTGGCCAGCCGCGAGCATGCCCGCTTCAAGCAGACCGACGCCGACGTCGGCAGTTTCGACGGCGGCTACGGCAGCGCGTACCTGGCCCGCCAGGTGGGCCAGAAGTTCGCCCGCGAGATCTTCTTCCTGGGCCGCACGTACACCGCCGAGCAGATGCACCACATGGGCGCGGTCAACGAGGTCGTCGACCATGCCGAACTCGAACGCGTGGCCGTGCAGTGGGCGTCGGAGATCAACGCGAAATCGCCCCAGGCCCAACGCATGCTGAAGTTCGCGTTCAACCTGCTCGACGACGGGCTGGTGGGCCAGCAACTGTTCGCCGGCGAGGCGACGCGGCTGGCGTACATGACCGACGAGGCCGTCGAGGGCCGCGACGCGTTTCTGCAGAAGCGCCCCCCGGACTGGAGCCCGTTCCCGCGGTACTTCTGAGCGGCAGCCCACCACCTAGACTCGCCTCGATGAGCAAAAGCCCGCTTCGCCGCCTCACCGACCAGCTCGTGCTGGCCACCATGCGACCACCCGCCGCGCCGCAGGTGTTGGTCAACCGGCCCGCGATCAAGCCGATCGAACTGGCCGGCAAGCGGATCCTGATCACCGGGGCGTCCTCGGGCATCGGGGAGGCCGCGGCCGAGCGGTTCGCCCGCCTCGGCGCCACCGTGGTCGTCGCCGCCCGCCGCCGGGAGCTGCTGGACGCGCTGGCCGAGCGGATCACCGCCGCCGAAGGCACCGCGCTGGCGATGCCCTGCGACGTCTCGGACATGGACGCCGTCGACGCGCTGGTCGCCGACGTCGAGCAGCGCCTCGGCGGGATCGACATCCTGGTCAACAACGCCGCCCGGTCCATCCGCCGCCCGCTGGCCGAGTCGCTGGAACGCTGGCACGACGTCGAGCGGACCATGGTGCTCAACTACTACGCGCCGCTGCGGCTGATCCGCGGTTTGGCGCCCGGGATGCTCGAGCGCGGCGACGGCCACGTCATCAACGTCTCGACGTGGGGCGTGCTGTCGGAGGCCTCGCCGCTGTTCGCGGTGTACAACGCCTCCAAGGCCGCGCTGTCGATGGTGAGCCGGGTGGTCGAAACCGAGTGGGGCCACCGGGGCGTGCATTCGACGACGCTGTACTACCCGTTGGTGGCCACGCCGATGATCGCCCCGACGAAGGCTTACGAGGGGGTCCCCGCGCTGACCTCGCAGGAGGCCGCCGAGTGGATGATCACCGCGGCGCGCACCCGGCCGGTGCGGATCGCGCCGCGGATGGCGCTCGCGGCCAAGGCGCTCGACACCATCGGCCCGCGCTGGGTCAACGCCCTCATGCAGCGGCAGAGCCTCCAGCCCAACCGCCCGGCCGGGAACTGACCCAAGGCCATCGCCGCGGCGACGCGAACGTGATAGACACAACGCCATGGAGATCCTGGCCAGCCGGATGCTGCTCCGACCGGCGGACTACGAGCGTTCGCTGAGCTTCTACCGGGACCGCATCGGGCTGGCGATCTTCCGCGAATATGGTGCGGGCACAGTGTTTTTCGCCGGCCAGTCGCTGCTGGAGCTTGCCGGCTTCGGCTCGCCGGATCATTCGCGGGGCCCGTTTCCCGGCGCGCTGTGGCTCCAGGTCCGCGACGTCCGCGCAACCCAGGCAGAGTTGGAGTCCCGCGGCGTGATGATTGCTCGCGAGGCGCGCCAGGAACCGTGGGGCCTGCACGAGATGCACGTGACCGACCCGGACGGGATCACGCTGATCTTCGTCGAAATCCCGCCTGAGCATCCGCTTCGCCGCGACACCCGTGGTGAACGGGAGCCCAAGTCAGATTAACGACGAGGTAACTTATGGCGACGACTCAAGGTACACCCACATTTGCGGTCTTCCTCCATTCGACAATGCAATCCCCCCACTACGAGAATCAGGCGCTGTGGACATCCAACTGTTCCTCTTGATCATTGTCGTAATCACGGCACTCGCTTTCGATTTCACGAACGGCTTCCACGACACCGGCAACGCCATGGCGACCTCGATCGCCAGTGGAGCCCTGGCGCCCAAGGTCGCCGTCGGGCTGTCGGCGGTGCTCAACCTGGTGGGCGCCTTCATGTCCACCGCGGTCGCCGCCACGATCGCCAAGGGGCTGATCGACGGGCACATCGTGACGCTGGAGCTGGTGTTCGCCGGCCTGGTCGGAGGCATCGTCTGGAACCTGATGACCTGGCTGCTCGGCATCCCGTCGAGTTCCTCGCACGCGCTGGTCGGCGGCATCGTCGGTGCCGCGATCGCCGCGGTGGGCGCGCACGGGGTGCTCTGGCAGGGCGTGGTGTCCAAGGTACTCATCCCGGCCGTCGTCGCCGCGATCCTGGCCATCGCCGTCGGGGCGATAGCAACCTGGCTGGTCTATCGGCTCACCCGCGGCGTCGGCTCCGAGCGCACCGAGTCGGGGTTCCGCTACGGCCAGTGGGGCTCCGCGTCGCTGGTCTCGCTGGCGCACGGCACCGGCGACGCCCAGAAGACGATGGGCATCATCTTCCTGGGGCTGATGTCGTACGGGTCGGTCAGCAAGAGCGCCTCGATGCCACCGCTGTGGGTCATCGTCAGTTGCGCCCTCGCCATGGCGACGGGTACCTACCTGGGCGGCTGGCGGATCATCCGCACGCTGGGCAAGGGGCTGGTCGAGATCCAGTCGCCGCAGGGCATGGCCGCCGAGTCATCCTCGGCCGCGGTCATCCTGCTGTCCACCCATTTCGGCTACGCGCTGTCGACGACGCAGGTCTGCACCGGTTCGGTGCTGGGCAGCGGGCTCGGCAAGCCCGGCGGGGTGGTGCGCTGGGGCGTGGCCGGCCGGATGGTGGTCGCGTGGCTGGTCACCCTCCCGCTGGCCGGGCTCGTCGGCGCGGTGACCTACTGGATCGTCCACCTCATCGGGGGCTACCCCGGCGCGATCATCGGCTTCGGGCTGCTGGTCGCCGTCTCGGCCGTCATCTACGTCCGGTCGCGCAAGGTCAAGGTCGACCCCAAGAACGTCAACGCCGAATGGGAGGGCAGCCTGACCGCCGGCCTGGACGCCGCCGAGGAGATTCCGCCGCCGACCGACGTGATACCCCCGACCGGCAACGGGGCGACGCCCCGCTCCGGCTCCGACGACCCCACGGTCGGTGCGGGGAACCTGTCATGAGCGGGTTCAGCGCGTGGTTCAACTACGAGGCGTCCCTGAAGATCCTGGTGTTCAGCATGCTGGCCGGCGCCGCCCTGCCCGGGCTGTTCGCCGTCGGGCTGCGGCTGCACGCCATGGGCGCCGGGGAAGTACGCACCAACGGCGCCGCCCCGCAGCGCAACCCGGCGCTGACCGCGCTCGCGTGGGCGATCTACGCGCTGGTGGTCGCGGTGATCCTGCTCGCTCTGGCGTACATCTCCCGGGATTTCATCGCGCACCACACCGGGTATCCGTTCCTCGGAGCAAAGACCAAGTAGCATCGGAGTCGGTTCTCCGCCGAAGCCGAGCCCACTGCCCGGAACAGGTTGCACAGTGAACGGATTCCTCAGCTCGATCGTGACGTGGCTACGCGCCGGCTACCCCGAGGGCGTGCCACCGACCGACACCTTCGCGGTCCTCGCGCTGCTGACCCGCCGGTTGAGCCATGACGAGGTCGTTGCCGTGTCCAACGAACTGATCGAGCGCGACGAGCTCGACCACATCGACATCGGCGTGGCGATCACCCAGATCACCGACGAGCTGCCGTCGCCGGCAGACATCGAGCGGGTGCGGGCCCGGTTGGCCGAACGGGGCTGGCCGTTCGACGACGAGCAGGACGCGGGAGCGCGCCCATAGCCGTCCTGCGGGCACTCGGCGTCCCGGCGGGCCGCGCCGCCGCCGTGCTGCTGCCCGCCCTGGAACGCGTCCTGGCCGGCCACGGTCCGGCGATCCTCGCCGTGCCGGCCGACCCCGACCCGGAAGCGCTGCGCGCGTTGCGGGTCGGGGAAGCCATCGACGACGACGTCGCCCTCGTCGCGACCACGTCGGGCACCACCGGTGCGCCCAAGGGCGCCCTGCTGAGCGCCGCCGCCCTGCGGGCCGGCGCGGCGGCCACCCATGACCGGCTCGGCGGGCCGGGCGCCTGGCTGCTGGCCCTGCCGCCGCATCACATCGCCGGCATCCAGGTGGTGGTGCGCAGCGTGCTCGCCGGCGCGGAGCCCGTCGAACTCGACGTCTCCGCCGGCTTCGAACCCGCCGAACTGCCCGCCGCGATCGGGCGGCTGGGCCCCGGCCGCCGCTACACCTCGCTGGTCGCCGCCCAGCTGGCCAAAGCGCTCGCCGACCCGGCGGCCGCGGCCGCCCTCGCCGACCTCGACGCCGTGCTGCTCGGCGGCGGACCGGCACCGGATCGGGTGCTGGACGCCGCGGCGGCCGCCGGCGTCACGGTGGTGCGCACCTACGGGATGAGCGAGACCGCTGGCGGCTGCGTGTACGACGGCGTCCCCCTCGACGGTGTCCGGGTGCGGGTGAGCGGCGACGGGCGCGTCGTCATCGGGGGCGCGACGCTGGCGAAGGGCTACCGCAACCCGGTCGTGCCCGACCCGTTCGCCGAGCCCGGCTGGTTCCGGACCGACGACCTCGGCGTCATCGACGACGCGGGCGTGCTCAGCGTGCTGGGCCGCGCCGACGACGCGATCAGCACCGGCGGGCTGACGGTGCTGCCGCAGCCCGTCGAGGCGGCGCTGGGCACCCACCCCGCCGTGCGCGAGTGCGCGGTGTTCGGCCTGCCCGACGACCGGCTGGGCCGGCGTGTGGTCGCCGCGGTGGTGCCCGCCGACGGTTGCGCCCCGCCGACGCTGGAGGCCTTGCGGGCGCACGTGGCGCGCACCCTGGACGCCACCGCGGCGCCGCGCGAACTGCACGTCGTCGACGCGCTGCCGCGCCGCGGCATCGGCAAGCTCGACCGGCGGGCACTGGTGCGGCGGTTCTCCCCCGGTCAATAGGCTTGTCGACCGTGAAGACTGCGCTGGGGGAGTTTGCCCGGGAGGCGGTGGCGGTCGCGGCCGGCGCCGCCCTGGTGCTGGCGGCGTTCGTGCTGCCGCGCCTGCATCTGGGGGTCAAACCCCTGCTGGGGGTCGGGCCGGAGCGATTCGCCACGCACGCCGGGTCGGCGCCGATCTTCGGGGCGTGGGAGATTCACGCCGGCTGGGGCACCGGGCCGGCCGTCCTGCTGGCCGTGGCCGCGGTGCTGTGGGGACCCGCTGTGGCGCAACGCCTTTCCTGGCGCGTGCTGACGCTGGGCACCTGGGCCGCCGCGTGCTCGTGGGCGTTCGCGCTGGCGATGATCGACGGCTGGCAGCGCGGCTTCGCCGGCCGGTTGACCACCCGCGACGAGTACCTGCACGACGTGCCGGGCATCACCGACATCCCGGCCACGCTGCGCACGTTCGCCGCCCGCATCCTCGACTTCCAGCCGCACTCCTGGACGACGCACGTTTCCGGCCATCCCCCGGGTGCGCTGCTGACGTTCGTGTGGCTGGACCGGATCGGCCTGCACGGCGGCGCCTGGGCCGGCCTGCTGTGCCTGCTGGTCGGCTCGAGCGCGGCGGCGGCCCTGGTCGTCGCAGTGCGCGCGCTGGCCGGCGAGCCGACCGCGCGGCGGGTCGCGCCGTTCGTCGCGGTGGCCCCGACGGCGATCTGGATGGCGGTGTCGGCCGACGGATATTTCGCCGGCGTCGCGGCGTGGGGTCTCGCCCTGCTGGCCGTGGCGGTGCACGGGACGGCCCGGTTCCCCGCGCTGGCGGCCGCCGGCGCGGGACTGCTGCTCGGCTGGGGAATCTTCCTCAGCTACGGCCTGGTGTTGATGGGCCTGCCGGCGCTGGCGGTGCTGGTGTCGGCGCCCGCGCGGCCGGCCGCGCTGCGGGCTTCGGGTGCCGCCGTCGCGGCGGCGCTGGCGGTGGTGGCGGTGTTCGCCGTCGCGGGGTTCTCCTGGTTCGAGGGTTATACCCTTGTCCAGCAACGCTATTGGCAGGGCATTGCCAAGGACCGGCCGTTCGCCTACTGGTGGTGGGCCAACCTGGCCTGCGTCGTGTGCGCGATCGGACTGGGCAGCGTGGCCGGGCTGACCCGGGTGTTCGACGTGGCCGCGCTGCGGCGCCGCTGCGGATTCCACCTGGTTTTGCTGGCGATGCTGCTCGCCGTCGTCAGTGCGGACGCGACCACGCTGAGCAAGGCCGAGGTGGAACGGATCTGGCTGCCGTTCACGGTCTGGCTCACCGCCGCGCCCGCGCTGCTGCCGCTGCGGTCGCATCGCGTGTGGCTGGTGCTCAACGCCGCCGGGGCACTGCTGGT
Organism: Mycobacterium cajalii; assembly: GCF_045809005.2. Classification (NCBI taxonomy): domain Bacteria; kingdom Bacillati; phylum Actinomycetota; class Actinomycetes; order Mycobacteriales; family Mycobacteriaceae; genus Mycobacterium; species Mycobacterium cajalii. The sequence continues at coordinate 895,384 of NZ_CM141436.1, read as the reverse complement.
CAACACCGTCATCGTCACGAACTGGTAGGCGCCGGGTCCCGTCTCACGGTGCGAGCCTGACCCAGCCCGGCGACAGGGGCGGCGCCGGTGACGGATCCGCGGGCGCACCGCCCTCGTTGCCGCCGGGCCCGCCGGCGCCGCCGCCGGCGGTACCCGGCGGTGACTGCTTCGGCGGGGGCGGCGTCTTTTTCGGCGGTGGCGGTGACCGCTTCGGCGGAGGCGGTACCGCGATCGGCCTGGGCGGCACCAGAGTCGGTGCGTCCGGGGGCGGTGGCACCGGGATCTCCGGCGGGTCGGGAGCGAGGTCCCCCTGGGGAAGCACCCGGGTGCGCAGGGAGACGGCCTGCGTCGGAATATGCGGTCCGGGTGGGGCATAGACCATGATGGAAACGATCTTGCTCTGGTCGCCCGGGCAGTAGGCCTCGACCGACGCGGTGATGAACCGGGTGACGGTGGAGATGACGCGACGCTCGGGGACTCCGCGCCAGGACGGGTTGATGAGCGCATGGTCCTTCATGTCGTCCACGAGGGAGTCCACCGTCATGCCGCCGTCGAGTTTGCGGCAGACCTTGTGGGCCGTGGCGATGAGGCTGGGCACGCCCTTGAGTGCGGGGATCTGTTCCTGGTCGAGCAGCGCCAGAAACTGCGCGTCCTGGTTCGGATCGGCCGCGGCCGCACCGCCGGACAGAGAGGCGCCGCCGGTGAGCACGACGAGGGCCGTGACCAGTGCGCCGGCGTGACTGGTGACGGCGGCGACGGTGGTAGTGGTGGACATCGAGACTCCGTTCCGCGGGGACCGTCGCCGAACGGGCTCTGGACGGTGATCGACACCGCATCTTTGACTACTGGTCAGCCTCGTCCCGGCGCCGACCGCTGAAACGCTGCGATCGCCGTCGTCAGAGCCCGGCCGCGCGGACAACCCGCGCGAAGCGGCTCTCGGCTGCGCACGCCGAGTACACGGCGGCGATGTCGTCGACTACGTCAAAGTCGGACAATTCATCTGCAAGCGTAACGTCGATTCCATTGGCGCGCAAGGCCTTCAGGGTGAGCTTTCCGGTGTCGGGTTGCGACATCGGAACGGTGCGCAAGCATTCGGCCATCGCCGGCGTCGCCACCCCGAGCACCCACCACCCGCCGTCACACGCCGGGCCGAGTAAGGCCGGCGCTGCGAGTAGGCGTTTCGCGCAACCGACCAGCAACCCGGCGGTCACCTGCGGGGTGTCCATCCCGATCTGCAGGACCGGATACCCCTGCGCCGAATCGGCGTGGGCGTTGGCGAGCCGGTCGCCGAAGTCCTCGCCGCGCTGCGCGATCACGGTGAACGAATCCAGTCGCCGCCGGATCTCGGCGGCCCCCGCGGCGGCGTCCAGGTCGCCGGTGAGTGCGACCACCCGCGCGGCCACGGGCGTGGCGGCCACGGCGTCCAGCGTGTCCAGCAGCGCGGCCGCGGCGATGTCGGCGGCGACCCGTTCGCCGACCGTGGCGGCGAGCCTGGTCTTGGCCAGGCCGGGCTCCGGCGCCTTGGCGACGACCAGCAACGTCACCGGCCGGATCACGAGATCGCCTTCCAGAAGTCCAGGATCGCGATGACGCTGCCCCGCAGCGACCCGCTGACCTTGGATTTGCCGCCGGTCCGGGGACCGTAGGCGACGTCCAGCTCGACCACGCGCCAGCCGGCCGCCGCGGCACGGACCAGAAGCTCGAGCGGATAGCCGGACCGCCGGTCGGCGACCCCCAATTCCAGCAGTGCCTGGCGCCGCGCCACCCGCATCGGCGCGATGTCGTGCACGGGCAGGCCATGACGGGCGCGCAACCGCCAGCTCATCACCACGGTGCCCAGCCGCGCGACCCACGGCCAGTGCAGCCCCGCCACGGGGCGGCGCCGGCCGATGACCAGGTCGGCGTCGTCGAGCGCGGCGACCAGCCGCGGCAGGTCACCGGGGTCCAGCGAGCCGTCGGCGTCGATGACCGCCACCATCGGGGTCGTCGCGGCGACCACCCCCGCGTGCACCGCGGACCCGTACCCGGGCCGCGGCTCGACGACCACCCGGGCGCCGTGGCGGCGCGCGACGGCGCCGGTGTCGTCGGTGCTGTTGTTGTCCACGACCAGCGCCTGGTACCCCTCGGGGATGGCCGCCAGCACCGCCGGCAGCGACTCCTCCTCGTCGAGACAGGGCAGCACCACCGTGACCGCGGCGTCCGGCTCCGGCATGGGGCGGCCGCTCAGAACCCGAAACCGTGTTGACCGCCACCTGCCCCGCCCGACCCCTGCGGCGTCTGAGGCTTCGGCGCCACCGGCTGGGGCGCCACCGGCTGGGGCGCCACCGGCTGGGGGGCCTGGGTCTGGGGGGCCTGGGTCTGGGGCGCCTGGGTCTGGGGCGCCTGGGTCTGGGGCTGCGTGTACGTCGGCACCGGCGCCTGGGTCGTGGGTTGGGTGCTCGGAACCGTCGACGGCGGCTCGGTGGGGGTCACCGGCGCCATCGACGTGGTCGGCGCGCTCGACGTCGTGGGCGCCATCGACGTGGTCGGCGCGCTCGACGTCGTGGGCGCGCTCGACGTGGTCGGCGCGCTCGACGTGGTGGGCGCGCTCGACGTGGTCGGCGCGCTCGACGTCGTGGGCGCCATCGACGTGGTCGGCGCGCTCGACGTCGTGGGCGGGGTGGGATTCGTGGTCGGCGGATTGTACGGCGGGTTCGGATATGGCGGCTGCCAGCCCGGGAACGGGATGGGGATCGGGATGGGCATCGGCACATTCGGCAGGGGGTTGGGCACGAAGCCCGGCCCGCCCGGCCCGCCGGGCGCGGCCGGCGCGTTCGGAGCGGGCCCGCCCGGGGCGGGTGGCGACGCCGGCTGTGGGGCCGCGCCTCCGTTCGCCGGGGCCGGGATGGTGCCGCCCTGGAACCCGGCGTCGGGCGCCTCGGGCGGCGGGGGCGGTACCGGGGCCTGCTGTTGCGTCGGCAACAGCGGCATGAACTTGCCGGGGGCGGCGTTCTGGTGTCCGACCACGGGTTCCTGGCTCGCGGTCGGCCGCACCGCGATCGCCGCCGCGACGGCCAGCGAGGCGAACCCGATGACCGCGAACGCGATGACGGCGTTGCCGATCAGCAGCGCGCGCCGGTTCAGGGGCGCCCGGCCGGCGGCGGCATCGTCGTAGTCGTATTCGTCGCCGTACTCCTCGAAGGCCGGCAACAGCTCGGAGTCGCCGGCCATCGAGTAGGCCAGCTGCTGTTCCTCGGCGTCCGGCTCGGCCGCGGGCGCCAGGGCGGTCGCGTCGCCGCCCGCCATCATCGCGGTTTCGTCGCCGCCCAGCACCGGCGCGGCCCGCGTGGCGTCCGGCGCGCCGGCGGCCGGGGCGGCCGCCAGCGCCGCACCCCGGGCCAGGGCGAACGTCGGGTCTTCGGGAATCTGCACCCGGGCGGTGGCATCGCCCAATTGGCCGGCGATGCGGGTCAGGTCGGACGAAGCGCGATCGGACGCACCGACCAGGTAGACCTCGCCGGGAGCGTCGGGGTGCTCACCGAGCCTGGCCATCAGCGTGTCGAACGTGGCCGTGGCGTCGTCGCCGGCGAGGGGCCCCGAGGCCAACAGCGTCGGCGGCGCGTCGACGTCCCCGGAGCCGGAGCCGGAGCCCACCAGCGACAACGTCGCCGTCTCGTCGTCGACCACCAGCGCGGCACCGGGGCGCCCGGCCGCCCGCATCAGGGCCGCCACCGCCTGTGACTCCGAGAGCACCGCGACGTTGAGGACACCGGAGTCTTCCAGCGCCCGCCGCAGCTGCTCGGCCCTGGGATGATCCGTCCAGCACAGCCGGGTGCCGACCAGGCGGTGACTCTCGTCGGCCAGGAGCCGGTTGGTGCCGACGACGGTCTCGGTCAGCTTCGCGACCGGGCTGTCTTCGAGGTCGACGACGGACTGGTCGATCACGTCGTTGCCCTCGCCGTCCGGCCCCAGCAGGGCCAAGCGGGCAACGGGGCCTGTGACCGCGACCCCCAAAACGACGTCCATCCCGGCTCTCCTTCGGCTGGCGACCCCGCAGCCAGCAATGTCCCGGCATCACTACACTGCGATACCGTCGGCAGTATCAGTTCGCCTACCAGCGCAGCGTAACCAGCGGCGGCGAACGACGGCACGGTCGCCGCGCAACGACACCCGGGGGGCCGCCGCCGCGGCGTCCGAACGGAGATTATGGTCGCAAGCGAGCAGCGCAGTCGGCCCGCCGGGGTGTTCCCCGGCCGCACCACCGAACCCGCGCCAGCGGTAACCGTCCTTGAGACCCGGGGGGCCTCGTGAGCCAGAGCAGCGACGACACGCCTACCGGCCCCATCGGCGGGCAGACGCAGCGCATGCCCGGCGCCGCCGCGCACCGGGCCCAGGCCGCCGCCGCCCCGGGACCGGCCCGCGGCTGGTCGCGGGCCCGCGACCTGACGGCCGCCGGCCTGCTCGTCGTCGCGCCGCTGCTGCCGTGGAACCTCTATTTCGGGCTCGGCATCCCCGGCACCAGCGGCGCCGTGTTCGCCGTGCTGATCGCGGTGACCGTGCTGTCGCTGCTGGCGCTGGGCGTGACGCGGCTGGGCCCGGTGCGGTCCCGGCCCGCCGTGGCCGGCCGGCTTCGCGCGGGCGGCAACGTCCCCTATCTGCTGCTGGTGCTGGCGTTCGTCGGGTTCGACGTGTTCGAGACGGTCCGTTTCGCCGGCACCGTGGAGGTGCCGGGCGGTGTCGGGCCGGGGGCGTGGCTCGGTGTGGCCGGCGCGCTGCTGAGCGCTCAACCGGTGAGCCTCGAGTCGACGGACACCAAGTTCCCCCTCGTCCGGGTCATCGGCTACGCGTCGATGCTCGGGGCGGCGCTGAGCTTCGGCTTCAACCTGTTCTGGCGGGTGAAGTACGCGCTGGGCGGCTCCGGGTTCGGCAAACAGAACCTTGCGGTCATCACGAGCGCGGTGGTCTACGGCGTGGTGGCCCTGGTCGCCGTCCTCGTCGCCTCCACCTGGCTCGTCCGCACCACCAAGGCGTCCCGGCTGGCCACCGTGGCGCTCGGGGTGTCGGCGCCGGTCGCCGGTGTCCTGGTGTGGATCCTGCCCGTCGGCCGTGACGTCGACGCATTCCACGGCATCGCGCAGAACACCTCGACGGCCGGCGTCGGGTTCGAGGGCTACCTGGCGTGGGCGGCGGCCGCGGCGGTGTTCGCGCCCCGGACGTTCCTGGACCACCGCGGCACGCGCGCGACCGAGGCGAACGCCTGGCGGGCGGCGGCCCGCAACGGCCTGGCGCTGATCGCCGTCTGGTGCCTGGGGTCGATGGCCATGCGGCTCACCGACCTCACCGTCGCGGTCAGCCTGAACTACCCGTTCTCCCGGTACGACAGCATGGTGCTGGCCGGCTTCGACCTGGTCACCGCGGCCCTGGCGATCTGGCTGCGCGTCAACCTGGCAAACGACGCGGTCTCGGCGCGGCTGGTGTCGTCGCTGTGCGGGCTCGTCGCCACGCTGAGCGTCTCGCGCGTCGTGCTGGGTGTCGCGCTGGCGCCGCGGTTCCAGGAGCCGCCCAACGCCACCGCGCGGAACCCGGTGTACGGCAACGATCTCGCCCAACAGATCACCAGCGTCTTCGACGTGACGCTGTGCGGGCTGGCCCTGTGCATCCTGACCGCGGCGATCGTCACCGGCCGCCGGCACCGGGGCCGCAAGCGCGCCGCCCCGGCCGGCGGCCGCCGGCCGTCGGCGGCACCGACCACCCGCGTCCGGGTGCCCCGCCCCGCCCCGCCCTCGGCGGCGGCGACCACGCGGATCCCGACGGGCGCCCCCCGCGCCGACGCGGAGCACCCCACCACCGTGATTCCGCAGGCGGGGCCGGGCCCGCGGATCTTCCGGGGCGACGACTCGGCCACGCGGCAGATCCCCGTGCCGAAGCCCAGGATCTTCCGGTCCCCGCACGACTCGACCTAGGCGGCGGTCGGACGCCTAGCTTCGCTCGTCGGTCGGCAGGCTGCCGGGTGGTTCCACGTCGAGCCTCTTCGCCACCGGCACATCGCTCGAGGAGTGCAGCGCGATGGTCACCGCGGCGAGGGTCAACACCCGGTCACCCTCGGGGAAGGGGTCCTTCACCGCGATCAGCGCATAGATCACCGAGGCGAAGCCCTTGGCGCCGAACCAGGCGGCGACCCACCGCTCCTGCATCGTCAACCGGGAGCGCACCAACGACAGCAGCATGACCCCGATGCGGACCACCACGATGGCGATCACCGCGAGCACCCACCCCTGCCAGCCGGCGTGCAGCAGCCGCGTGGGGGTGATCAACGCCCCGAAGACCAGCAACGCCGCGAACTTCGACAGCTCCGACAGCGACTCGCCGAACGGCTTGAACTTCTCGGTCGACTCCTTGTTGAGCGTGGCCCACGTCGACCCGGCCACGAACGCCGCCAGGTACGGGTTGGCGTCGAGAAAGCGGCCGGGGTGTGCCAGGTGGGTGATCGCGAACAAGACGATCGCGAGCGCGACCGGTGCGAGCGGCTGCAGGCGCGGCGCGGCGCCCAGGGCCGGTATCCGCCATATCAGCGCGACGACCAACGCCAGGACGAACCCGACCACCGCGCCCCCGAAGAGTTCCGCACCGAGAACCCACTGCCTGATCTGCTGGTGCTGTGCGATGTCGAGGGCGATCATGACGAACGGCAGGGTGAGCCCGTCGTTGAGGCCGGACTCGACGTTCAGCAACCGGCGCAACCGCAACGGGATGTCCTTGCGGGTCCACCATCGCGGACGCGAACACCGGGTCGGTGGGTGCCAGGAGCGCGCCGAAGACGAACGATCCCGACCAGTGCAGGTGGGTGATGAAGTGCGTGGGGACCGCGATCCCCACCATCGTCAACGGCATCCCCAGCCCCAGCGCCCTGCCCGGCAGCGGCCAGTTCTCTTTCAGCGCCTGAAAACTCGCCCGCTGCCCGCCGGCGAACACGACGATGTACAGCGCGATGGTGGGAAGCTGCCGCGTGATGGTGTCGCCCACCTCGATGTGGGTGAGCCCGAAGCCGCCCGGCCCCAGCAGCGCTCCGGCGACCATGAACACCAACGAGTTGGACAGCACGGTCCGGGCGGCGATACCCGACACCGACACGGCGATGAGCAGCATCACGCCGTATGCCAGGATCAGCGACTGCATGGTGGGCTCCTACGTCATCGCTGCCTGTCGTCGGCCGTGGTCTGGCGCCGCGACGAAGGTGTGAATACCTCGGTGTGGCCGGACTAACCTCGATTTTTCGCACTGGTGGGGTTCGGGGGTGCTGAGCCATGAAGATCGCTGAGCGATAGCGCATTTTGGACTTGGGGTGTGTTTGGCCGTCCCGTGTCGCCGGGGTGGGCGGGCTTTCCTATGGCCGGTGGGTCTTTCGGGTCGTCGGGGCGGGTTTGCGGTGGTCAGGGGAAGGCGGCGCGGATGCGTTGCCAGGCGGTTGCGATGGCGCCGGCCCAGCGCCAGGTCGCGTCGATGCGCAGCCGTAGTTGGCGGGCGCTGCGGGTGATGCGGGCCGCGACGTGTAGGACCCGGTAGCGGAAGGCGGTGATCTCGCAGCGGGCCAGCTGCGGGGCGTCGGTGAATCCGATCAGTTGGGCCCAGGCGACCAGATCGGCGGCGGCCAGGACGATTTCGAGCCAGGCGGCGTTGGACTGGAAATCATGACAGGGCAGGTTGGCCAGGCCGGCGGCTTTGGCTTCGCGGATGCGGTCCTCGACGCGGGCGTGTTGGCGGTGGCGCAGTTCCAGACCGGCCAGCTGCCCGGGAACCATCCCCGGTGGGGTGTCGGTGATGAAGGCGGTCACCCGCATGCCGTCGATGTCGGTGAAGCGCAGCTGCGCCCCGGGGTGTGGGCGTTCTTTGCGCAGCACCAGCCGGGTCCCGGCAGGCCAGCTCGACAGCGTGACCAGGCCGGTGGCCTCGGCCACCCACGCCCCGTCACGGATCTGCCCATCGGAGTCGATCCCCGGATACCAGCCATCGCCGAGGTTGAGGGTGTCCACGGCGTCCTGGACCCGGGCATCGACGGGAAACCCGAAGGAGAACCCGACCCCGTGATCGCGGCAGGCCTGGGCAAACTTGTGGGTGGCTCCGGCGGAATCTGAGCGCACCACCACCGCCGGCGCGGCCGGGTTCTGCGGGCCGGGACGCCAATCTGCCGGCAGCGAATCCAAAGCCTGCTGAAGGACCGTGATGTGATCGGCGGCGGTGTTGGATCCGGCGTTGCCTTTGCGCAGCAGCCCGGCCAGGGCCTCACCGCCGGCGATCTGCGGGCGGTCCAGAAACGCCAGCAGCGGGTGATGGCCGAACGACTTCTTCCACGTCGGGGCCGCCTGCGCCTTGTTGTCGGAATGGTCGATGACCAGCGTGGCGTCGATGTCGATGTACAGCGGCACACCCGCCGGGGGCGCGGCCCCGGCCGCCCAGGCCGCCGCCCGCGCCGATGCCCGCGCGGTGCGAACCTTCGGCAGGTGCGCGGCATCGATGCGATGGTCAACGAGCCGCCACATCGTCGTTGTCGAGGCCTTGGCCCCGAACGCATGCTCGCGATCTCCACACAACTGGCCGACCCCGTCGATGCAGTCCGCCCCGTCGGCTACCGCCGCGGCAAGATCGGCGAACACCGCACCCGGGGCATAGGTCCACGGCCCCTTGTAAGTATCGGCCAACACCGCCGTGACCTGCGCGGATAACCCGGTCAGATCGGCCAGTTCCCGCAACAGCCCCATCCCGGCGTGCGACACCACCCCGCGACCGTCCGCCGATACTTTCACCCGCCGCGCCACCGCGATACCCTTCACGTGCGAAGTGCCTTCCGCTCGCCATATGGAAACCTAGAGAATTCCCATTATGCGTTGCAGGACAGGCACTTTCGCGCATCAACACACAGCTACGTCGGCATTCCGCGAAAAATCCGGCTCCCCTGACACTTCCGTGGGTGGGTAGCCGCGAGGGAGGGGCGCACGTCGTTGTCGCCTAAGGTTTCTGGCTTGTCGAAGGTCAGGAACCAAGGGAGCGGGCAACGACGTGCGGAATGTGAGGTTATGGCGTGCGCTGCTGGGTGTCGATAAGCGCACGGTGATCGAGGACATCGAGTTCTCCGACGAGGGCGAGGACGCCGAGGTGGTGGTGGCGCGGGTGCGTCCCCGCAGCGGTGTTTCACAGCGTTGTGGGCGCTGTGGAAGCAAGGCGCCCTGGTATGACCGCGGTGAGGGTCCACGCCGATGGCGGGGCCTGGATTTGGGGACGGTGCAGGTGCTGTTGGAGGCCGACGCGCCGCGGGTGAACTGCCCCACACACGGGCCGACCGTGGTTGCGGTGCCGTGGGCGCGTCATCGCGCCGGACACACCTTGGCCTTCGATGACACGGTGGCCTGGCTGGTGGTGGCGTGTTCGAAAACCGCGGTGTGCGAGTTTATGCGGATCGCGTGGCGCACTGTCGGCGCGATCGTGGCGCGGGTCTGGGCCGACACCGAAAAGACCGCTGATCGGTTTGCCAACCTGCGCCGGATCGGCATCGACGAGATTTCCTACAAACGCCATCACAAGTATTTGACCGTGGTCGTTAACCACGACAGCGGGCATCTGATCTGGGCCGCACCGGGACGCGACAAGGCTACCCTGCGAAAGTTTTTCGACGCTGTGGGCGCCGAGCGCTGCGGGTTGATCACCCACGTGTCCGCTGACGCCGCGGACTGGATCGCCGACGTGGTGGCCGAGCGCTGCCCGGGCGCGATCCTTTGCGCCGATGCGTTCCATGTGGTCTCCTGGGCCACCGAGGCACTCGACACCGAGCGCCGGCGGGCCTGGAACGACGCGCGCTCGCTGGCTCGTAGCGAGCCCAAATGGGGCCGCGGCCGGCCCAGCGAAGACACGCCGCCGCGACCGGGACACGAGCGGGCCCGCAAGCTCAAAGGGGCCCGCTACGCGCTGTGGAAAAATCCCGAGGACCTCACCGAACGGCAAAGCCAGAAGCTGGCCTGGATCGCTAAAACCGACACCCGGCTGTACCGTGCCTACCTCCTCAAAGAGGGCCTGCGGCATGTGTTCTCGGTCAAGGGGCAAGAAGGCAAGGACGCCCTCGACAAGTGGATCTCCTGGGCACGCCGCTGCCGCATTCCGGTGTTTGTCGATCTGGCTCGCCGCATCGTCAAACACCGCGACAGCATCGACGCCGCCCTCGACCACGGCCTGTCCCAGGGGCTAATCGAATCCACCAACACCAAGATCCGGGTCCTGACCCGCATCGCGTTCGGATTCCACAACCCCGCCGCACTGATCGCCCTGGCCATGCTCGCCCTCGGGGGCCACCGACCCGCCCTACCCGGCCGCGGCTGACACCCCCATCAGGGCCACCTCTCGGGGATGTCCCAGGGATGTCCCTTCCCCAAGCGTTGCCGATTCTGCACCACCCGCTCGTCGGCGTCCATGTCGTTCCGCCTCGCTGCGCTCGGGGGCTCCACATGGACACCTCCCACGCGGGGCAGCGCCAAGGAGCAACTATCGCGGAAGGGACCACAGAAACGTCCAACCATCACTGCACCGGCCGCTGAAACCGGGCTTGATCGACCCACGGATACGTCAGGAGAGCCAAAAATCCGGACTAATCACCGGCCTTCCGCGCAGCCCCGTCCGCCGGGGTCACGCGCCGCTACGGCCGTTAACCGCGCAGCGGCGCGAAAGCGAAGTCCCGCAGGCCTTTTCGGGGTTCGATGGCGGCCCGGAACCCCAGAGCTTCGGCGGCCCGGGCCGGATCGGCGACGATATGGCGCACGTCGCCGCTGCGGTACTGGCCGGTCACCACCGGCGCCGGCGCACCGTCGCGCGCGTCGCACAGCGCCGTCGCCACCTCCATGATGGAGACCGGCCGCCCCGAGCACACGTTGGCCGCGAGGAAGTCGCCGCGGTCGCTCGCCGCCGCGGCCACGTTCGCGGCGGCTACGTCGTCGACGTGGACGAAGTCACGCATCTGGCCGCCGTCCTCGAAAACCCTTGGTGGTTCTCCCTTTTCCAACGAGGACCGAAAGATGGCCGCCACCCCCGAATAGGGCGTGTCACGCGGCATCCCGGGGCCGTAGACGTTGTGGTAGCGCAGCGCCACCACCGACCCGCCCGTCGCCTCCGACCACGCCAGCGCGTAGTGCTCCTGCGCGGTCTTGCTGGCGGCATACAGGCTCCGCGGCCGCAGGGCGGCGTCCTCGTCGACGAGGCGCCACCGCAACTCCTCACCGCCGACCGGACAGCGGTGCTCGAAGACCCCGGCGTCCAGGTCGGCGCGCCGGCGCGGCAGCGGGTCGACGGGCCCGTGTTCGGGGCAGTGGTAGCGCCCCTGTCCGTACACCACCATCGACGACGCGAGCACCAGGCGGCGCACGCCGGCCGCGAACATCTGCGCGAGCAACACCGTGGTGGCCAGGTCGTTGTGGCCGCCGTAGGCGGGCGCGTCCGCGGCGTCCACGCCGGCCCCCACCATCGCGGCGTGATGGCACACGAGGTCGACGCCGGCCAGCAGCGGGGCCAGCGCGTCGGCGTCGCGGACGTCGACCCGGTGGCACCCGGGCGGCAGGTCCGCGTCCGGGCCGTGGGCGGCCGGCAGCAGCACGTCGACGCCCACCACGTCGTGACCCGCGGCCCGCAGCGCCGCGTCGACCCGCGACCCGATGAAACCGGCCGCGCCGGTCAGCAGCACCCTCACGGCAGCTCGACGGGCAGCGTGACGCCGGTGTGCGGCAGGCAGTGGGTGCAGGTGCGCTCGGAGGCCACCCGCGCGATCGCCTCGCGCACCAGCTTCTTGAACAGCTCGACGTTGCGCTGGAACTGCGCGAACACCTCGGCGGTCTTCACCCCCTCCCCGACCGCCACGCCCGCATCCAGATCGGTGACCAAAGCTATTGTTGCATAACATATTTCAAGCTCACGAGCGAGCACCGACTCCGGGTAGCCGGTCATGTTGACCAGGCCGAACCCCGCCGAGGCGAACCATCGGCTCTCGGCGCGGGTCGAGAACCGCGGGCCCTGGATCACCACCATGGTGCCGCCGTCGACCACGTCGGGCAGGCCGGTGACGGCGGCGCGCAAGGTCGGGCAGTACGGGTCGGCGAAGTCGACGTGGATGCCGCCGGAGTCGAAGTAGGTGTCGGAGCGGCCGCTCGTGCGGTCGACCAGTTGGTCGGGCACGACGACCGTGCCCGGACCGTTGGCCGGGTCGAGGCTGCCGACGGCGCACGGGCCGAAGACGCGCCGCACCCCGAGCTTGCGCAGCGCCCACATGTTGGCCCGGTAGGGCACGGTGTGCGCCGAAAATTCGTGGGTGGCGCCGTGGCGGGGCAGGAAGGCGACCTCGTGCCCGCCGACCGTGCCGAGGGTGACCGGGGCGCTGGGCCGGCCGTAGGGGGTGTCCACGGTGACGGTGCGAACGTCGGATTCGAGGAACGTGTAGAAGCCGCTGCCGCCGATCACCCCGAGCATCCGCCCATTCTGGTGCATGGGCCTTCGGCGGGATGTTGCAGGATGTTTTCGTGGCCAGTTTCGGGCAGTGGATCTCGGGTGCGCGGCCGCGGACGCTGCCCAACGCGGTGGCGCCCGTGGTCGCCGGAACCGGCGCCGCGGCGTGGCTGCACGCCGCGGTGTGGTGGAAGGCGCTGCTGGCGCTGGCCGTCGCGGTCGCGCTGACCGTCGGCGTCAACTACGCCAACGACTACTCCGACGGCGTGCGCGGCACCGACGACGACCGCGCCGGCCCGGTGCGGCTGGTCGGGGCGCGACTGGCGGCGCCGCGCTCGGTGCTGACCGCGGCGGTGGTCAGCCTGACGGTGGCCGCCGCGGCGGGCGTCGCGCTGGCACTGCTGTCCGCGCCGTGGCTGATCGCGGTCGGCGCCGCCTGCATCGCGGGGGCCTGGCTGTACACCGGCGGGTCGAAGCCCTACGGCTACGCCGGTTTCGGCGAGGTCGCGGTGTTCGTGTTCTTCGGCCTGGTCGCGGTGTTGGGCACCGAGTACACCCAGGCGCTGCGGGTGGACTGGGTGGGGCTGGTGCTGGCGGTGTCGACGGGGGCGCTGTCGTCGTCGGTGCTGGTGGCCAACAACCTGCGCGACATCCCCACCGACGCGCAGTCGCACAAGATCACGCTGGCGGTGCGTCTCGGCGACGCCCGCACCCGCACGCTGTACCAGGCGCTGCTGGTGACCGCCGGGGCGCTGACCCTGGTGCTGACGGCGGCCACGCCGTGGTGCGCGGCGGGCCTGGTGGCCACGCCGTTGGCGCTGCGGGCCGCGGGGCCGGTGCGATCGGGCCGCGGCGGCCCGGCGCTGATCCCGGTGCTGCGCGACACCGGCCTGGCGATGGTCGTCTGGGCGGTCGCGGTGGCGCTGGCGTTGACGCTGGCGCGCTGATCGGGTGTGCGCTAGTCCTCGTCGACGTCCTCGCCGCGCAGGCGGGCTTGCAGCTGTTCTCGTTCCCGGCGGCGGCGTTCCCCGGCCGTCGCGAGCGCGGCGGTGGCCCGCCGGCGCAGCGGGCTGAACAACCAGATGCCCAGCGGCATCGCGATGATCAATGCGAACAACGCGGCGACGATGACGGGGAACTGCGCGATCCCCAGCAGCCGGGCGATCCCGTAGATCACCCCGGTGAGCGCGGCCACGAGCAACAACCGCGCTGCCGCGTAAGGCAGGACACCGCCGATCGTGCCGCCGCCCCGGTGTCCGGTGCCTTCGGTGCCTTCGGTGCCTTCGGTGCCTTCGGGGCCCGGCTCTGCTGCCACGGGTCGAGCCTACGACGCGGGTATATTCGCTGCAGGAGGTGTTGAGTGCTCTATCTGCTCGTCGTGCTGATCCTGGGGACCCTGATCTACGTCGGCTGGCGCGCGGCGCGGCTGCAGAACGGTCGGCCGAAGACGCGCGTCATCGGACCCGACGACGATCCCGACTTCCTCCGGCGATTAGGCCACGGGGACAACAACCCTCGCTAGCCGCTCAGCCCAGACCCGGGTTGCGCTGGTCGCCACCGAACCCGTCGGCCACGACGGCCGCCAGTTCGACGAGCGCCTCGCGGGTCCCCCGCCGCAACCGGTCCAGGCTGATCTCGGCGCCCTCCTCGAGATGCGGGTCGAACGGCACGATGCGCACGGCGCGGCAGCGGCGGGAGAAGTGGTCGACCACCTTGTTCATGTCGACCTTGCCGGTGCGCGGGCGCACCGCGTTGATCACGGCGATCGAATCGCGGACCAGGTCCTCGTGGCCGTGGGCGTCCAGCCAGTCCAGCGTCGCCGAGGCGCTGCGCGCGCCGTCGATGGATCCCGAGCTGACGACGACCAGCACGTCGGCCTTGTCCAGCACCGACGACATCGCCGAGTGCAGCAGCCCGGTGCCGCAGTCGGTGAGCACCAGGCCGTAGAACCGTTCCAGGACGTCGAGGGTGCGGTCGTAGTCGGCGGCGCTGAACGCCTCCGACACGGACGGATCGGTCTCCGACGCCAGCACTTCCAGCCCGCTCGGCCCTTTCGAGGTGTACCGGCGAATGTCGCTGTAGCGCTCGATGCTCCCGGCGTCGTGCAGCATCTCGCGCACCGTCGCCGCCGTCTCCAGCGGCACCTTCTGGCTCAGGGTGCCGCGGTCCGGGTTGGCGTCGACGGCCACCACCCGGTCGCCGCGGATCTCGGCGAACGTCGCCCCCAGCGTCGCGGCGATCGTGGTCTTGCCCACCCCGCCCTTCAGCGACAGCAACGCGATCCGGTAGCAGCCCCGCAGCGGCCGGTTGACCTGGGCCACCAGGTTGTTGTAGCGGGCGGCCCGGGCTCCCTCGCCCACGTTGATCAGCCCGTTGGACAGCACGTACAGCAGCCGGCGCCAGCCCTCGGTGGGCGGGGGCTTCACCGGGCGCAACAGCATGCTGGTGGACAGCTCCGGGTACGGCGTGTGCGGCAGCGGCTCGGGACGGCGCGGGCCCGACGGCGCCGCCGGCGCGGGGCGGACCTCGGTGGGGCCCGCATCGACCGGTCCGGTGTAGTACGCGCCGTAGGCCGTCGGGTCGACGCGCGTCATGCCGGTGGCCGGCGTCGGTTCCCACTGCGGCATCCCGCCCGAGGGGGGCCACTCCTGCCTGCCGGGGCCCCGCCGCTCCGTGCGGAACCCGGCGAAGGCGCGGGTCGGCGCATCGCCGCCCGGCTCGCGCGGCGCCCCGGCCTGCTGTTCGGCAGCCTCCTGCGGGCGCAACTGCCTGGTCGGCTGATCGGGCGATTCGACGCCCGTCGTCGGCTCCTCGGACATGTGCACTCCCCCTGGATCGGTTATGCGGGTCGTTTGCCCACTGTCAGACCAGCCGTCAGCCCACGCCCGCGTACGAGTGCAGGCCCACGGTCACCAGATTAACGAAGAACAGGTTGAAGACCATGGCCACGAACCCCGCGACGTTGATCCAGGCCGCTTTCCGGTCCCGCCACCCCGCGGTCGAGCGGGCGTGCAGGTAGGCCGCGTACACCACCCACGCGACGAACGACACCGTCTCCTTGGGGTCCCAGCCCCAGTACCTGCCCCAGGCCTCCTCGGCCCAGATAGCGCCGAAGATCACGCCGAAACCGAACACCGGGAACGCGAAGATCGTGGTGCGGTAGGCGATGCGGTCCAGCGTCTGCGCATCCGGGAACCGCTGCACGAGCCGGGCCAGTGCTCCGTCGGTCTCGGGTTGCCCCAGCCGCGACGTGCGCAACAGGAACAGGACGCTGGCGATGCCGGCGACCATGAACACCCCCGACCCGAGGCTCACCACCGACACGTGGATGGGCAGCCAGTAGGACTGCAGCGCAGGCATCACCGGGGCCGCGTTGGTGTAGAGCCAGCGGCCGGACACCGTCAGCAGGATCAGGATCGGCACCAGCAGGAAGACCCACAGCGGGCGGTAAAGCGGGCGGCGCAGCACGACGGCGCCGGCGAGCAGGCCGCACAGGCACGTCAGGTTGATGAACTCGTACATGTTGCCCCACGGCGGGCGCAGGGTGGCCAGACCGCGCAGCACGACGCACGCCACCAGCAGCCCGATGCCGAGGTAGACCACGGCCAGCCCGGCCCGCCCGGTGCGTTCGTCGAACGGCCGCGCGGGGACGTCGTCCACGATGCCGGGAAGGTCACTGTCGGTGCCGACCGAGCCCGCCAGCACCCGCTCGCGACGGTCCACGCGGCGCCCGCCCGCGTAGGCCAGTTCGACGGCGAGCAACAGCAGCGCCACCACCAGGGCCACCACGGCCGAGGTGAAAGCCCAGTCCGAGTAGCGTGCCAGCGTGATGTTGACGTGCAGGGTGTTCATGTGACGTCCACCTGAAGGCTCCTCTTGGCGGCCTCGGGGGCCGCGTCCAGTCCGGCGAGCAACCGCTCGCTCAGCCGCTCGAACTCGTCGCCCCAACCGGAGTTGTCGGTGCGGGCCAGGCCACCCAGTTCGACGTTCACCGTACCGGGGTCGGTTTCGCCGACGGGGGTCAGACGCACCCAGACCCGGCGGCGTCGCACCAGCAGCGACACGACCAGCCCCGCCATCATCGTGATGGCGAACACCAGCACCCAGGCCTGGCCCGGATCGTGCGACACCTGCAGGTTGACGAACGGCACCGCGCCGTCGAAGCGCACGACGGTGCCCGCCGCCGGGCCCGCCTCGATCCGGACCTCCTGCCCGGGGCGCAGGTTGACCCGCTTTTCCCGGGTCAGCCGGCCCTGCTGGAGCAGCCGGGGATCCAGGGTGAACAGCGACTGGGGCCGTCCGCTGTCCAGCCCGGTGTCGCCGCGGTAGATGTCGATGGCCACCGCGGGGGCGTCCAGGGCCGGGAACCGCGAGGACAGCAGGGTGCCGTCGAGCTGCTCGGTAGGCGCCAGCAGGCCCTGGATCGCGATCTCGTGCTGACGTCGCTCGCTCGCGTCGGGATAGCTGCGGGCCGGCGGGTCGACCCGCACCACCCCCGACGACAGCAGGGTGCGCGGGTTGTCGGGGCGCCACTGCACGGTCGACGTGCGGGTCTGCCCGTCCGGGAACGTCACCGTGAACGTGGGGGCGTACCCGTGGCCTTGCAGGTAGACCCGGTCGCCGCCGACCCGCAGCGGGTGGTTGACCTCCAGCCGGTAGTGCCGCCAGCGGTTGGCCGCCAGGTCCCGGCCCGCCTGGTAATCGATGTTCGCGGCGTACGAGGTGGCCTGCCCCGACGGCAGGTAGTGCGCCCGGAAATCGTCGACGCGCACGCAGATCGGGCGCAGCGACGTGCCGTCGACGGTGTTTCCGGCGCGGAACGAGTCGAACGCGGCCGGGGAGGCCGAGCAGAAGCCGGGTCCGCCGTCGGCGACGACGATCACGTTGCCCTCGTAGCCGAACAGCTTGCCGGCGGCCACCGCGACCAGCAGGCCCAGCAGCGAGAAATGGAAGACGAGGTTGCCGAACTCGCGCAGGTAGCCCTTCTCGGCGGACACTTCGACCACGTCGTCCTCCTGGCGCACGGCCGTGCGCCAGCCGCGCAGCCGGCCACGGATCGTGTTGGCCAGGGCGTTCAGCTCCGCGGGATCGGCCGCCAGCCGAACGTCGGCGTGCTTGGGCAGCCGGGCCAGGTTGCGCGGCGCGGCCACCGGCGTGGCGCGCAGGCTGCGGGCGTGCTCGATCATCCGCGGGGTGAGACAGCCCACCAGGGACACGAACAGCAGCACGTACACGGCGGTGAACCAGAAGCTGGAGAACACGTCGAAGGCCTGCAGCCGGTCCAGCCACGGGCCGATCACCGGGTGCGACTTGATGTAGTCGTCGACCTTGCCGGCGTTGAGGCTGCGCTGCGGCAGCAGGGCCCCGGGTATCGCGCCGAGCGCGAGCAGGAACAGCAGCACCAGCGCGGTGCCCATCGAGGTCAGCGTCCGCCAGGTGTTGCGCCCCTTCTGCGCGAGCAGACGCAGAATCGCCCCAAAACGTCCCGTTTTGGGCGATTCTGCGTCTGCTCGCGCCATCAGATCGGCAGCCTCACGTCGGAGACGAACGCGTCGCGCAGCCACGACACGAAGTCGTTCCACGCCCCGGTGACCAGCAGCGCGCCGACCGCGATCAGCAGCGCGCCGCCGAACACCTGGATGGCCCGGGTGTGCCGCCGCAGCCAGCCCAGGCCCGCCACCGCGCCCGCCGAGCCGAACGCCAGCGCCACGAACGGGATCCCCAGGCCCAGGCAATAGGCAATGACCAGCACGATCCCGCGCGCGACGTCGGCGCCCTGGGTGGCCGAGGCCAGCGTGATCACCCCGGTCAGCGTCGGGCCCAGGCACGGCGTCCAGCCCAGCGCGAACACCGCGCCGAGCAGCGGCGCGCCGGCGACCGTGGTGAACTGCCGCGGGCTGAACCGCGCCTGGCGCTGCAGCGCCGGGATCAGGCCGACGAACACCAGCCCCATCACGATGGTCAGCACGCCACCCGCCCGCTGCAGCAGCAGCTGGTTGGTGATCAGCGTGGTCGTCATCCCGAGCACGGCGACGGTGCCCAGCACGAACACCGTGGTGAACCCGGCGACGAACAACGCCGCCGACCCCGCGACCCGCCACCGGGCGCCCGGCGGGGCCTCGGTCGCGCCCGGCAGCGGCTGCTCGTCCACCCCGACCACGGCCGCCAGATACGACAGGTAGCCCGGCACCAGCGGCACCACGCACGGTGACGCGAACGACACCAGCCCGGCGAGCAGGCACACGCCGAGGGCCACCACCAGCGGGCCGGCGGCGGCGAGGTGGGCGAAGCCGCTCATCGCGGCGCGGCCTGGCCGGCCGGGGACTCGTGGGCGACCCGCTCCACGACGGGCTGCAGGTCCTGGGCGAGCAGCTCCCGCAGGAACACCGCCGCGACCCGGTGCCGGCGGTCCAGCACCAGGGTGGACGGGATGACGGTGGTGGGGTACTTGCCGCCGAACGCGATCAGCGTGCGCATCGCGGGGTCGTAGATCGACGGGTAGGTCACGTGCCGGTCGTCGACGAAGTCCAGCGCGGCCTGGCGGCTGTTGTCGCGCACGTCGATGCCCAGGAAGGACACCCCCGCGTCGCGGGTGGCGTCGTAGACCCGCTGCAGCTGGCCGATCTCGGCCCGGCACGGACCGCACCACTGCCCCCACACGTTGACGACGACGACGCGGCCGGCGAAGTCGTCCAGCGACAACGTGCGCGCCGGGTCGGCCAGGTCCGGCCCGGACAGCGGGCCCGGGCGGCCACGGCTGGACGGCGGGTCGTAGTAGATGTCGGTCTTGCCACCGGGCGAGACGAACTCGAAGGTGCCGCCCTGGGCCACCGCGTCGCGACCGGTGCAGCCGGCGAGCAGGCCCGCCAGCATCATCGCGGCCATCGCCAGCCCTCGCACGGTCACGGCGCCGCTCCTCCTCACGGCGCCGCCGGCTCGGAATACTCGACGTCGACCAGTCGGTCGCCGTCGTAGACCAGGGTGGTCACCGAGGCCAGGCCGCATTCCCGCCGCCGCGGGTCGTGCCAGAGCCGCCTGCCGGTCACGTGCAGCCGCAGCGTCCACACCGGCAGCTGATGGCTCACGCACACCACCTCCTGGCTGGCGCCGCGGGCGCGCGCCTTGTCCACCGCGCTGCTCATCCGGGCCGCGATCTCGGCGTAGGGCTCGCCCCACGACGGGGTGAACGGGTCGCGCAGCCGCCACCAGAACCGCGGGTCGCGCCAGGCGCCGTCGCCCGGGCTCACGCGGCGGCCCTCGAAGAAGTTGGCCGACTCGATGAGGTCGGGATCGGTGTCCACGGGCAGGTCGTGCTCGGCGGCGATGGGGGCGGCGGTTTCCTGCGCCCGTTGCAGCGGGGAGGCGATCACCGCCGCGATGTCGCGGCCGGCCAGCGCGGCGGCGACCGCGTCCGCCTGCGCCTTGCCCCGCTCCGACAAACGGAATCCGGGCAGCCGGCCGTAGAGGATCCCGCTGGGGTTGTGCACCTCGCCGTGGCGGATCACATGCACCCGGGTTTTCTCAGCCATGGGGCCCGTCCTGCGCGGCGGCCGCGCGGGCCGCACCGGGAAGCGCCGCCGCGATCCGATCGAAGGCGGCGTCGTCCAGCGCGGCCGAGACGAACCACGCCTCGAACGCGCTGCAGGGCGGGTAGACGCCGGCGTCGAGCAGGGCGTGGAAGAAGGCGGGGAAGCGCCAGGTCTCGCTGGCGCGCGCGGCGGCGAAGTCGGTCACCGGCGCGTCGGCGAAGAAGACGCTGAACATGTTGCCGGCCCGTGGAACCTGGTGCGGCACACCGGCTTCGGTCAGCGCCTCGGAGAGCAGCGCGGTCAGGCGGTCGGCGTTGACGTCCAGCGCGGCGTACACGGCGTCGTCGGCGGCCCGCAGCGTGGCCAGCCCGGCGGCCATCGCGACCGGGTTCCCCGACAACGTCCCGGCCTGGTACACCGGCCCCAGCGGCGCCAGCCGTTCCATCACCTCGGCCCGGCCGCCGAACGCCGCGGCCGGCAGCCCGCCGCTCATCACCTTGCCGAACGTGAAAAGGTCGGCGGCGACGGGATCGATTCCGTACCAACCACTTCGGCTGACCCGAAAGCCCGTCATCACCTCATCGGAGATCAGCAGCGCCCCGTGCTCGGAGGTGATCGCGCGCAGCGCCGCGTTGTAGCCGGGCGCCGGCGGCACGACGCCCATGTTGCCGGGGCTGGCCTCGGTGATCACCGCCGCGATCTCGTCGCCGAACCGGGCGAACGTCTGCCGGACGGCCTCGATGTCGTTGTAGGGCAACACGATCGTGTCGGCGGCGGCCGCCCCGGTGACCCCGGGCGACGACGGCAGACCCAGCGTCGCCACCCCGGACCCGGCGTCGGCCAGCAACGCGTCGGCGTGGCCGTGGTAGCAGCCGGAGAACTTGACGATCTTGGCCCGGCCGGTGAATCCGCGGGCCAGCCGCACCGCGCTCATCGTGGCCTCGGTGCCGGAGTTCACCAGCCGGATCCGCTCGACGGCCGGCACCCGCCCGATGATCTCGGCGGCCAGCTCGCTCTCGGCCGGCGTGGGCGCGCCGAACGACAGGCCGGACGCGGCGGCCCGGGCGACGGCGTCGACGACCGCGGGGTGGGCGTGGCCGAGGATCATCGGCCCCCAGGAGCAGACCAGGTCGACGTAGCGGTTGCCGTCGGCGTCGGTGAGCCGGCAGCCGCTCGCCGCGGTGATGAACCGCGGGGTGCCGCCGACGGCGGCGAACGCGCGGACCGGGGAGTTCACCCCGCCGGGGATGACGGCGCAGGCTTCCGCGAACAGACGCGCGGAAACCGCGGTCGACGTCGTCGTCTGCTCCGAACTACCCATGGCCACCAGTGTCCCAGCCGTCTTGACCCGGTCCACTACAGGGTGTAGCAGACCGGCTACATCATGCCCGCCCACACTCGCCGCTGGCGACCTGCGCAGGTCAATCGGGGTTTTGCTCGGCCTCCTGGGCCGTCATCAGGTCGCGGCGCGCGGCTTCGCGTTCCCGTTCGGCCGCCAGCCGGTGGGCGGCGACGTCGCCCAGGCCCTCCTCGAGGGCCAGCTCGTGGGCCTCGGCGGCGCGCTCGTGGGCCGCCGCGGCCGCATAGTGGCGCTGCAGCAGGCGCCGGTGGGCCTCGACGTCACGCTCGCGGGCGCGTGCGGCCCGCTCGGCCGCGCGCTTGACGTCGTCCTCGGTGACGGGCCGGTGGGCGGCAAGATCCCGTTCCCGGCGCGACAGTTCGGCGGCGCGCTGTGCGGCCTCGTCACCCGGCGAGTCGGCCATGACCGCGAGATTAGCCCCCCTTGCCGGCGGCTGCGCGCGAGAGCTGTTGATGTCGGCGACGGCGAACGAGTTGGATGTCGGTATGAAACTTCCGCAAGGGCTCGCTCGCTTCAACCGACGTGTCACCAACCCCGTGCAGCGGATGTGGGCCGGCTGGGCCCCCACGTTCGCCATCGTCGAGCACACCGGCCGGCGCTCGGGCAAGCCGTACCGCACGCCGGTCACCGTCTTCAGCGCCGAGATCGACGGCAAGCCCGGCGTGGCCATCCTGTTGACCTACGGCCCCGACCGCGACTGGCTGAAGAACCTCACCGCCGCGGGGGGCGGGCGGATGCGCCGCTACGGTAAGGCTTTCGGTGTTATCGACCCGCGCGTGGTGCCGAAGGCCGAGGCGGCTGGGCACGTCGCTCCCCGGTGGCAACCGATTTTCCGGAGACTGCCGTTCGAACAGGCGGTGCTGCTGACCCGGACCCCGTGAGACGGCCCGATGCGCATCACCGCGATCCTGGAACGGCCGGTCGCGCTCAAGGGTGGCCCCGCCAACGCGGTCGTCGACTTCTCGGGCCACACCGTCTCGCTCGTCGCGCTGCGCAGCGACGTCATCCGGGGCGGAAGGCCGGTGACGGGGGTGGCCTTCGACTCGATCGGCCGCTTCGCCCAGAGCGGGATCCTGCGCGACCGGATGATCCCGCGCGTGCTGGCCGCCGCCCCCGAGGCGTTGCTGGACGGCTCGGGTCGCATCGACCCCGCCAAGGTGCTGGCGTGTGCGCTGCGCGGCGAGAAGCCCGGCGGCCACGGCGATCGAGCGGCGGCCGCGGCCGCCCTGGAACTGGCGTGCTGGGACCTGAACGCCAAACTCGGCGACGAGCCCGCCTGCGTGACCATCGCACGCCAGCACGGGCGCGAGCCCGAGAACGCGGTGCAGGTGTATGCCGCCGGCGGCTACTACCACCGCGGCGGTGACCGCGACCGGCTGCGCGCCGAGGTGCGCGGGTACCTCGACGCGGGCTACGACGCGGTCAAGATGAAGATCGGCGGCGCGGCCCTGCACGACGACCTGGAACGGGTCGAGGCGGTCGTCGACGTCGTCGGCGACACCGGCCGGGTCGCCGTCGACGCCAACGGCAGGTTCGACCGGCAGGCGGCGACGCGGTGGGCTGCCGCGCTGGCCCCCTACGGCCTGCGCTGGTACGAAGAGCCCGGCGACCCACTGGATTTCGAGCTCAACCGCGCGGTGACGGCCCGCTATGACGGCGCGGTGGCGACCGGGGAGAACCTGTTCTCGACCCAGGACGTCACCAACCTGGTGCGCTACGCCGGCATGCGGCCCGGCCGCGACGTCTTCCAGATGGACGCCGCCCTGAGCTACGGGCTCACGGAGTACGCGCGGATGCTTCTCGTGCTCGAAACCCACGGGTTCGACCGCCGGTTCGCCTTCCCGCACGGTGGGCACCTGATCAACCTGCACATCGCGGCCGGCCTCGGGCTGGGCGGCTGCGAGTCGTATCCCGGGGTGTTCGCGCCGTTCGGCGGCTACCCCGGCCGGTGCGCGCCGGCCGGCGGGCGGATCGCGCCGACCGACGCGCCGGGCTTCGGGCTCGAGCAGAAGGCGGGCCTGGCCGAGCTGATCGTCGAACTGACAGCCTAGGAGAGTCTGGATGAAGATCGCGGTGATCGGTTGCGGTGCAATGGGTTCCATCTACGCGGCCAAACTCGCGGCCGCGGGCAACGACGTCGTGGCCATCGACCGGCACCGCGCCGACGTCGAGCAGATCAACCGGGCCGGGCTGCGGGTCACCGGCCCCGGCTCCGATCAGGTGGTCGCGCTGCGGGCGAGCACCGCCGCCCCGGCCGAGGCCATGGACCTGGTGGTGCTGGCCGTCAAGGCTGCCGACGTGAACACCGCTGCGCAGCAAGCACTTCCGATGCTGGGCGAGTCGACGCCGGTGCTGACGATCCAGAACGGGCTCGGCTGCGCGGAGACCGTCGCCGGCATCCTGGGGGAACAGCGCGTCGCGGTGGGCATCGCCAGCGGGTTCGGCGCGTCGCGGGTGGCCGCCGGCCACGTGCATCACAACGCCATGCGGGCGATGCGGTTCGGCGCCTACGCGTCGCTGCCGCACGCCACGGTCGAGTCCATCGCGCGGGCCTGGGCCGGCGCCGGCTTCGACGCCGCCGCGGTCACCGACATCGCCGCCATGCAGTGGGAGAAGCTCATCTGCAACGCCGCCTACAGCGCGCCGTGCGCGCTGACCTCGATGACGGTGGGCCAGGTGATGGACGACGCGGAGATGGGCCCGGTGAGTCGGGCGGCCGCGACGGAGGCGTGGACGGTGGCGCGCGCGTGCGGCGTGGCGGTGGCCGTCACCGACCCGGTCGCGCACGCCCGCGCGTTCGGCGCGCAGTTGCCCGATGCCAAACCCTCGGCGCTGCTGGACCACGAGGCCCGCCGGGTCAGCGAGGTCGACGTCATCAACGGCGCGGTGCCGCGGCACGGCGCGCGCGTCGGCGTCGCGGCACCGGTCAACGCCACGCTGACCGCGCTGGTCAAGGCCGTCGAACGGCGCTGGGTCTGACGCCGACGCGCGGTGCCTACTGCGCGCAGTCGCCCAACGCTTTCGGGCTCCGCCCGCCGGGGACGCGCGCCGGGGCAGCCGGCGCAGCGGCCTGCGGCTCGCGCCGCCCGCGCCGCCACCGGGCGAGAAAGTACAGCGCGATCACGACCGCCCAGGACAGCAGGCCGAGCCAGAACTGGCTGCGCGCCGCCGGATCGAACGCCATGCGCGCCAGCACCGCGACGAGCCCGGCCACCGTCAGCAGCGACAGCACCGGGTACAACCACATCCTCACCCGCAGCCGCTCGGGCGGCGTCCGGCGGCGCAGCACGATCTGGGACGCCGCGATCAGCACGTAGACGAACAGGACGATGGCGCCCGAGGAATTCACCAGGAAGATGAACACCGTGTCCGGCGCGACCCACGCCAGGACGACGCAACCGAACCCCACCGCCGAGGAACTCAGGATGGCCGGCGCGGGAACCCCGCGCGCGCTGATCTTGACCAGGCGGGCCGGCGCCTCGCCGCGGGTGGCCAGCGTGAACAGCATGCGCGACGAGCTGTACAGGCCCGAGTTCAGGCACGACAGCACCGCGGTGAGCACCACCGCGTTCATGAACTGATCGGCGCCGGGAATCCCCATGTGCCGTAGCGCGGCGACGTAGGGGGAACTGCCGGGCTGCACGGCGTTCCACGGCAGCACCACCACGATCACGAACACCGAGCCGACGAAGAAGACCCCGATCCGCGCCAGCACGGAGTTCATCGCCCGCTGCACCGCGCGTTCGGGGTCACGACTTTCGGCCGCGGCGATGGTGACCACCTCGGTGCCGGTCATCGAGAAGACCACCACCACGATCGCGGTGAACACCGCACCCACACCGTGGGGGAAGAACCCGCCATGGGCGGTGAGGTTGGAGAAGTCCATCGGGTGGCCGGGCACGAGCCCGAAGGCGAACGCCGTGCCGAGCAGCAGGAACGCCACGATGGTCGCCACTTTGATTCCGGCGAACCAGAATTCGAACTCACCGAAGGACGACACCGAGAACAGGTTCGTCGCGGTCATCAACGTCATCAGGCACAGCGACGTCAGCCACAGCGGCGCGTGGAACCAGTAGTTGACGACCTTCCCGCCGGCGACCGCCTCGAACCCCACGACGATCACCCAGAAGTACCAGTACAGCCAGCCGACCGAGAACCCGGCCCAGCCGCCCAGGGCCTGCGCCGCGTAGTCGGCGAACGAACCGGTCACGGGGTCCGCGGCGGCCATCTCGCCGAGCATGCGCATCACCAGGACGATCAGCGCGCCGCAGAGCGCGTAGGTGAGGAACACGGCGGGGCCGGTGGCGCGGATGGCCACGCCGGATCCCACGAACAGTCCGGCGCCGATCACGCCGCCGATGGCGATCATGTTGAGCTGCCGCTGCGACAGCCCCCGGTGCAGTGCTGGCTGGGTGTCGATTACGTGGCCCTTCCGTGCCCTTCCGTGCCCTTCCGTGCCCTTCCGTGCCCTTCCGCAAGCTGAGGAGTTCACGATACCGGCCGGCGCGGCGGTGGGGCGCCGAGCGCACACCGCCGCGCCTACCGGACTCAGCTGGGCTTACGGAAGTGCTGGATGCCCCAGGCGAGGTGGCCGTCATCGGCCGCGCTCACCCAGTTCTTCAACCCGACCTGCATGTTGTCGAGGTACTCCGCCGACGCCTTCTCCTCGAGTTCGCCGCGCCGGGCCTCGAGCTCCTCGAGCACGCGCTGGTAGTGGGTGCGCAGATTGCCGACCAGGTCGATCTGGTCGACCACCTCGAAGCCCACCGCGTGCGCCGCCTCGCGGTAGAAGCGCATCGATCCCAGGTCCGACAGGTTCAGCCGGTCGTAGACGGGTTGCAGCACCCCCTCGGGCACGTCGTCGGCCTGCATCGGGTCGGTGAAGATCAGCTCGCCGCCGGGCTTTAGCACCCGGAACGCCTCCTCGAGCACCTTGCGGCGGTCGGCGGCGTGCAGGATCGCGTCCTGGGACCACACGACGTCGTAGCTGCCGTCCGGCGCGGGGACGTCGTCGAAGCTGCCGTGCAGCACCCGGACCCTGTCTTGCAGGCCGGCGTGCCGGTTCTTGTCCCGGTTGGTCTCGTTCTGCACCTCCGAGAGGTTGAGGCAGGTGACCGAACAGCCGTGCTCCTTGGCGAGGTGCCGCGCGGATCCGCCGTAGCCGGACCCCAGGTCCAGCACGGTGGTGTCGCCGTCGACCTTCGACAGCCGGCCGATCATGCGGTTGGCGGTCTCGGCGCCGGCCGCCCCGATGTCGCGGGTGTTCTCGTAGCAGCCGACGTGGATGTCTTCGCCGCCCCAGACCATCGAGTAGAACGCGTCGGCGTCGGCGCTGTCGTAGTAGGCCTCCGACTCGGCGTTGCTGTCGGTCAGGCCTCGTTCGCTATCTGGCCCTTCCCCCCCGTCGCCGTGGATCGATTTCTCCGCAATGTGGACGAAGAAATCCGGCTCGGTGTCCTCGTATGATTCCTGAAAGTCGCCGTACGTGCGCACGGTCGTGAATCCCGCTTCGAACATAAGGCGGCGAACGTAAGACTTTCGCAGCGGAAACATGTTCAATGTGTATTCGGCGCCGTCCGGGAACGTGTATTTGAAACGTGCCAGACCGTCGTCGACGTACTCGGGTTCCGCCGAGACCTGATCACCACAATAGTAGTATTTGTGCTTCGACTTGAAACCGTGGTCCAGGATTTCGTCGTAATTGCGCTGATCGAGGATCAGAATTCCGTCGTGGCGCAACGCGGCATAGAATTCGGCCAGCGCCCGCCGGCGATCGTGCTCCTCGTGCAGGTGGGTGAAAGAATTGCCGAGGCAGATGATGGCGTCGTACTTGCCCTGGATGCCCCGGTTCAGCTCCCGCCAGTCGGCCTGGACGGTCCTGATGATCAGACCGCGCTTTCTGCCGTTCTCAAAGGCCTTGGCCAGCATCGCCGCCGAACCGTCGGCACTCGTCACGTCGAAACCGGCCTGGGTCAGGCGGACCGAGTGGAAGCCGGTGCCGGTGGCCACGTCGAGGACGTGGTGCTTGCCTCGCGCGCGCAGGACGTCGACGAAAAACCGACCCTCGGATTCGGCGCGAGCATCCCAGTCGATCAATTGATCCCATTTTTCGACGAAGCTCATCACATATTCGGCACGATATAACCCGGTCTCGCGGTCCGACAGCGGGTCATCGCCGTAAACTTGGTCGTGTAACTCGAGTTCTACGTTCTCCCGCGACGCGGATATGCTAGTCATCTAACCTTTCTTTCCAGTCGCCCGACGCAATCTGCAACTCGGTGGTGCGTTCGGTGCACCTACAGTCACGGAATGCGCCGCCGCCCGCCCCCGAGCCGTGAGCGAAATCAATGCCGGTGCATTCCGTCGAGCGAAAACGACGTGGTCCGGGTTGAGTCCCATTCGTGCCACTTCGCACGCGAAACTGTCCACACGACCCGTCATTCTCACACCGGTAGCTGAGTGTACCCGTAGCCGTGTGCAACTGTGAACCACGGTCACAATTACGAAACGGCGAACACCTCGGGCGGGCCCCGGGTTGCGGGCCGGGTTGCCGGGCCCGGCCCCCGCTACCGCGGCTCGCCGGTGTGCGGGTCGAGTCGCAGCGTCGGCTGCTCCGGTCCGGTGAAGTCGAACATCGCGGCCAGCGAACCGGCGCGTTCGTCGAACGAGTGGTCGCCGACGCGGCCGATGTCCCAGTTGTCCTCGATGAACCGCAGGATCGACGTCTGGTCGGTGCGGGTGTGGTCCACGAAGTTCGCCCGGGCATAGGGCGAGATCACCAGCAGCGGCAGGCGCGGGCCGTATCCGCACCGGCCCTGGTAGGCGACGGGGGTGCCGGCCGGGTCACCGCACCGCCCGGGGCCGTTCAGGGCGTCTTCGGCGGTGGCCGACGGGGACACGATCGGCGACGCCTTGTGGTCGTACCAGCCGTCGGAGTCGTCGTAGGCGACGACGATCGCCATGTCGCGCCACTGCGGCAGCCGCTGCAGGCGGTTGATGGTCTCGACGAGGTACTGCTGCTCGTCGAGCGGGTCGGAGTATCCGGCGTGGCCGTTCTGGTAGGCCGGCGGTTTGAGGAAGCTGACCGACGGCAGCCGGCCCGCGTCGGCCGCCGCCCAGAAGTCCGACAGGTCGTACTGGTGGTTGGCCTGGTCGGTGCGGCCGATGCTGTCGGTCGCCTCCGGCTGCAGGTGGTGCGGGTTGGCCGTGGACGGGAAGTACTGCTTGAAGCCGCCTGGAAATAGCCCCAGGTGACACCCTTCGCGTTGAGCAGGTCACCGATGTTGCGGTGGCCGTCGAACCGGACCTGGTCCCGGGTGGAGCAGTCGTCGCCGAGCGGTTGGGCGTCGTCGATCAGCGTGCCCTGCCCGCCGCCGGCGTCGAAGATGACCGTGTGCGGCGGGAACGGCCGGCCCTGCGGCATGAACGTCGTCGTGACGCCGTGGGTCTGGCCCGAGATCAGGTTGAGGTGTCCCGGCGTCGAGGGGTCGAACGTGGTGCCCTAGGAGTTGTCGCTCAACGAGTAGTGCTGGGCGTAGTTCCACAGCGCGGTCACCGTGTTGCCGTCGTAGTAGCCCATCACCAGGCCGGGCGCGCCGAGGGGCACGCCCCGCCGTCGGTGTTCTCGACGAAGCGGTCCATGGCGCCGCCGTTGAAGGCCAGTTGCTCGGCCCGGTAGGCGTGGTCCTGGTCGCAGGTCACCTGCTCACCGGGCCCGCCCAGGCGCCTCGGCTGTGCCGCGTTGGGATTGTGCGACAACAACTCCGGGGTGAGGCCGTCGACCGCCGGGGTGCCCGCCCCGGCCGTGAAGGGCTGCCCGTCGACGTTGGCCGCGTGGGGGTAGGTCCCGAAGTAGTGGTCGAACGACACGTTCTCCTGGAACAGCACCACCAGGTGGTGGATGGGCGTGGCAGTCGCAGCCCCGGCGCCGCGCGGCGCGGGATGCCGGGCGCAGGACGCAGGACGCGACGACGACGAGCGCGAGGACGAGTCGTACCACCCTGCGCCAGAGCACGACCGACCCTAACCCGCGACGCCGCGAACCGCCCGCGGCACCGAATGTCACCCTTTCGTGACCGGTTCATCACGAAAGCGGCCACGCGGCGTGCCCGGCCGGGCTCAGATCGGTCGGCGCGGGCATCATGACGCCCGTGGCTGACGTGAATCGCCGTGCGCTGCTGCGCATCGGCGCCGGTGCCGGCGCGGCCGCCGCCGGTGTGTGGGCGCTGAGCGCGCTGCTGGACCCACTGGAGCCGCGGGCGGCGCCGCTGCCGCAGGCACCGGCGCCGTTCGAGCCCTCGACCGCGGACACGACCCTGCCGACCCGGCTGACCGGCTCGTTCGTCTCCGCCGCCCGCGGCGGCATCAAGACCAACTGGGTCATGGCCCTCCCGCCGGGCCAGAGCGCACCGCTGCGCCCGGTGATCGCGCTGCACGGGGTGGACGGCGACGCCAACCAGATGCTCGAGGTCGGCGTCGAGAACGGGCTGGCCCAACTGGTCCGGGCGGGCCGCCCGCCGTTCGCGGTGGTGGGCGTGGACGGCGGCAACACCTACTGGCACCGGCGGGCGTCGGGCGTGGACTCCGGCGCCATGGTGCTCGACGAGCTGCTGCCCATGCTCACCTCGATGGGCATGGACACCTCCCGGGTGGGTTTCATGGGATGGTCGATGGGCGGCTACGGCGCGCTGCACCTTGGCGCCCGGCTGGGACCGGCCCGCACCGCCGGGATCTGCGCGATCAGCCCGGCGCTGTTCACCTCGTTCGCGACCAGCGATCCCGGGGCGTTCGACAGCGACGACGACTGGGTGCAGAACAGCGTGCTGGGTGTGCCGGCGCTGTCGCAGATCCCGCTGCGGGTCGACTGCGGCACCTTCGACCGCTTCGCCCTGGCCACCCGCCAATTCGTCGGCCAACTCACGGCCCCGCCGTCGGGCAGCTTCTCGCTGGGCGGCCACGACATGTTCTATTGGCGCGGGCAGCTGCCCGGCGAGCTGGCCTGGCTGGCGGCCTAGCCGAGACGTCGGAGCGCAGAAATGAACTTCACAGGACGAGTCAACGTCTCAGCAGTGAAAGGGTTTTGGAGGTTTCACGGATGACTCCGCTGTTGCTGGTATGCATCGCGGCCGCCACCCCCGTCGTGGGGGCCGGCCTGGTCCGGCTGCAGGAACGCCTCGAGCAGTGGGACCACGAAAGGCACGCGGAGGACTGACCCGCCCGCTCACCGGGGCAGCTGCATGCGGATCAACGGTGCGATCTTGTCCGCCAGGTACTCGTGACCCGCGTCGGTGGGGTGCACGCCGTCCGCGCCGATCAGGTCGGGCCGGTCGAAGAACCAGCGGTCGCCGATCGGGTCGACGAAAGCCGCTCCGGCTGCCCGGGCCTCGGCGTTGAGCACGTCGCGGATCTGCAGGATGGACTCGGGCACGTCGGCGCTCGTCCACGGCGGCCCGATCACCAGAAACCGCGCCGTCGGCGCCAGGCGCCGCGCCAGATCGAAGGTGTCGTGCGACTTTCCGGCCAGCATCCCCAGATCGGCGCCCTGGTCGTTGCGGGAGCCGAAGAACACCACCAGCGCGTCGTCAGGCTGGACCGCGCGCGCGGTCAGATCCTCGAAGACGCTGCCGTGGTCGCCGAGCACGACGTAGCCGGCCCTGCCCTCGGCCGCCACGTCGGGCGCGATGCGCACGCCCTCGCCGGCCAGCGTGCGCCACACCCGCGCGGTCCAGGAATACGGGCCCAAGCCGCCCTCGTCGGTGCCGGTGGTGTACGAGTCGCCGACGACCGCGATGCGGTAGAGCCGGGTGTCCACGGTGTCGAAGGCCCGTGCCCGCGCCGGCCGCGCCAGCTGCCCGAAGATCACCAGCACACACGCGAGGCCGGCGACGACCGTGGCCCGACGACTCACTGCCACCTCCCCTGTGAACGGCGCCGCACGCGCTACCCAGGGAATCGTACGAAGAATCCGGGACGGACTCGCGGGCGACGTTCCGCGTGTCCTGCGGGCCGGTCACACCGCCCGGGCTGAAACCGTCTCCCGCGCACGATCGATCTGGCGGACGCGGGCGCTCGCCGGTTCGCCGGGACCGGTCGCCGCCTGCGCGGGCCTGCCGCCGACCATGCTGCGCATCCAGCGGCGGGCGGGCTCTTCGACGAAGTGGTACATCAGCACCGAGAAAGCCACAGCGATCGCGAGCAGGCCGAGGACGTTCCACCGCCACGGATCGTCCTGCTCCCACGGGGTGAGGTTGAACTGGATCACGGCCCAGGACCATGCCGTGTGCACCAGCTCGTGGACCATGTAGAGGCAGAACGAGATCTGCCCGCCGTAAACCATCACCCGGGCCGACAGCAGCCTCGGCAGGCTGCCCACGCCGATCGCCAGCGTCATCACCAGCGGGACGAACAGCACGTCGACCACCCCGCCGCTGTCGTTCTCCACGACTCCGGATATCGGGTGCGCGTGCAACCAGTAGAGGACACCCACCATGGCGGCCAGCAGTGCCAGCGAGACGTACCCGGCGGCGCGCCGGGTGCGATCGGTCAGCCGCAGCCTGCGCACGGCGGCGCAGGCCAGCGCGCCCGCGGTGAACTGCGTGACGATCCGCGGCAGCCAGCTCCACGGGGTGTAGAAGTGGCCGCTGACCAGCAGCAGCACCACCGGCGGCAGCGTCGCCGCGCAGGCCAGCACCGCCAGGCTGCGCGCCCGCGTGGCGTGCGTCATCCGGAAGATCACCAGGACGAGCGCCCCGAACAACACGTAGGCCAGCCATTCGGCGCTGATCGACCAGGCCGGCCCGTCCCAGCTCGACCCGTCGAAGAACGGCTGAAACCACAACTGCACCAGCAACACCTGCCGTATGTAGCTGATCGCGGTGAAGTCGGCGACGTCGGGTGCGGGCACCCGGCCGACGTGCAGGGTGAAGATCACCCACAGCGCGGCCAGGTGCAACGTGACCAGATACACCGGCCACACCCTGGCCAGCCGCAGCCACAAAAAGTGCGCGGTGGCGCGCGTCGACCACGTCCGCCCCATGCGGTCGAGGTAGTTCCAGGCCAGGACGAACCCGCTGAGCATGAAGAACAGGTCGACGCCCTGCGCGCCGCAGTTGAGCACGGGCGCCAGCGTGTCCAGGAAGTCGGGGGAGGCGTCGGCCAGCATCGGCCGGAAGTGGAACAGCACCACCCACACTGCGGCGACGATGCGGAGCCCGGTGAGAGCCTTGATCTCGCCCTTGATCGCTCCGGTGCGCACGCTGCTCTTTCCGTTGGACTGTGCCGTTGCCGGCCGATTGCCCAACCCCTCCGCGCGCCGCTGCGGCGCGCGCACGCTTTCTCCAAGCCCCCTGACCCGGCAACCGACAGCCCTGGCAGCCTAACAGCGAGAACGCCGGGGCGGGGTGAGGGCCGCCGGTGCGGCCCCGTCAGCCCGGCCGGGGCGTCCCGTGGCGGTTTGCCGGCGACCGAAACGGCCCCGCACCGCCGTTTTCGGCCCTTTTCTGGGGCCCGGAATCCTCTTCTTAGTGAAGAGTTAGACGGGGTTGTCGGTCTCCTTAGTTTGGGGGGTAACCGTACTACTACCAGGCTTGGTCGGCGTCGACTCGGCCTCCAAAGATTTCGTGTGGAGCACGGAGAACGAGGAGCTCATGACGATCGCAGACATCAGGACTCGACAGGGGAACAGCACCTTCGCCTACGGTGGCGCGCAGCTGCGGGCCCACTGCCGTCACCTGGCGACGGTGGTCACCATCCGCGGGGAGGTCGACGCCGGCAATGCCGATGGCATCGGCGAACACCTACGGCGCTTCGTCCTCGGCGAGAGTCCTGTGGTGCTCGACATGAGCGAGGTGCACGCCTTTGCCGCGCCCGCGGTCTCGCTGCTCACCACGCTCGACGAGCAGTGCCGCGCCGCCGGGCTGGAGTGGGCGCTCGTCGCCGGCCCCGCGGTCACCGACGCGCTCGGAGACGACGGGCCGCAGGCGCGGTTCCCGATCTCAGACTCGGTGCGCCAGGCGCTGCACGACCTGGCCGACGGCATCGCCAGCCGCCGTCAACTGATGCTGCCGCTCGTGCGCAAGACCGCGTAGCCGTTTTCGGCCTTCAGCCGTCGCCGTCGCGGCGCGCCCGCAGCGCCCGGGACGTCCCGGCGACCATCAGCACCCCCCCGGCCGTCGCCAGAACCAGGGTCAGCAACAGCAACTGCGGGTTGTACACCAGCGATGTGGTGAAGGGCTGGCCGTCCACGATCGGGGCGACACGTTGCCTCTGGCTCGCGTGCGACCAGCTCAGCCCGGCGCCCACCAGCGCCAGGCAGGCCAGGCCGAGTTCGATCAGGGCACGATAGGGCGCCCGGCGCCGTGCACTCACCGCTGCGGCCCGACGCCGTCGTCGTCGCGGTCGGTGGTGGCCGCGGGCGGTTGCACCCGCTCCTGGACCAGCGGCGTCAGCGCCTCCCGCAGGTGCCGGTGGCGCCGCGCCCACGCCTGCGCCGTGCGGCCCCCGGTGAGCTTGAGCCCGATGCCGATCCGGCCGCGCGGGACACCGACCAGTTCGCCGAGCGCCCGCGCCGACTGCCATTTGGCCAGCTCCTTGCCGGACGCCTCGTGGTTCTCCGGCTCCGGGTACACCTTGAGGATCTCGCGCACCAGCAGCGTCTCGGTGCCCTGACGCAACGTGTCTTCGGTGAGTTCCACCGAGACGTGGATCCGCGCCGCCTTCACCTGCAACGCCACGAACGCCGACACCATCACCAGGAAGATGGCCGGGGTCAGCAGTTGCACCCCGGCCCCGCTCCACACCTCGATCAGGATCATCGACACCGCCGCGAACGGCCCGGCCAGCACCCAGTACCACCTGGCGCCGGGTTCGTAGAACAAGGGCTTCTCCCTGGTGCCCCTCGCCGATGTCTTCGATGTCACAGCACGTCCCGTCTCACGAAAGCCAGCCCGCCGCCGCGGCGGCCCAATAGGTGAGCACGATATCGGCTCCGGCGCGCCGGATGCCGGTCAACGACTCCAGCGCCGCGGCCCGCCCGTCGATCCAGTCGTTGGCCGCGGCGGCGCAGATCATCGCGTACTCCCCCGACACCTGGTAGGCGGCCACCGGCACCGGCGAGACGCCGGCCGCCGCGGCGACCACGTCCAGATACCCCAGCGCGGGCTTGACCATCACGATGTCGGCGCCCTCGTCCAGATCCAGTTCGATCTCGCGCAGCGCCTCCCGCGCGTTGCCCGGCTCCTGCTGGTAGGTGCGGCGGTCCCCGGACAGGCTCGAGCACACCGCTTCGCGGAACGGGCCGTAGAAGGCCGAGGCGAACTTCGCGGCATACGCCAGGATCGCCACGTCGGTGTGGCCCGCGGCGTCCAGGCCGTCGCGGATCGCGGCCACCTGGCCGTCCATCATCCCGCTCGGCGACACCACGTGGGCACCCGACTCCGCCTGTGCCACAGCCAGTTCGACGTAGCGGGCGACGGTGGCATCGTTGTCGACCCGGCCCCGGTCGTCCATCACGCCGCAGTGCCCGTGGTCGGTGAACTCGTCGAGGCACGTGTCGGCCATCAGCACGGTGGCCTCGCCGAGGTCCCCGGCCAGATCACGCAGGGCGACGTTGAGGATGCCGTCGGGGTCGGTGCCGGCCGATCCGGCCGGGTCCTTGTCCTGCTCGCGCGGCACACCGAAGAGCATCAGCCCGCCCACCCCGACGGCGACCGCGGCGGCGGCGGCGCTGCGCAGCGAGTCCCGGGTGTGCTGCACCACGTCCGGCATCGACGGGATCGGCCGCGGTTCGCCGATCCCGTCGGCGACGAACATCGGCAGCACCAGATGCCTTGGTTCCAAAGAAGTTTGCGCCACCAAGCGGCGGAAGGCGGGGGTGGAGCGCAGCCGGCGCGGACGTTGCCGAGGGTAGGGGCTCATGACGCGTGGCGGCCGCGAGCGTGCGCAGAATGCCGGTCTCGACGGCGTGTCGGCGTACAGACTCGCACGCTCGCGAGGGGGGCGCTCACCGCCACTAGCGCCTGCGGCTCTTCTTGCGCGGCGGCGGCAGCGCCCCCTCGGCGCGCAGCCGCGCGGCGTGTTCGGCCAGGGCATCCACCAGTGGGCCCACCGCGGCGATCTCGGGCTGGACGTCGACCCGCAGACCGAACTCCGCGGCCGTCTCGGCCGTCTTGGGTCCGATGCAGGCGATGATGGTCCGCGCGTGCGGCTTGCCCGCGATACCGACCAGGTTGCGCACGGTGGAGCTGGAGGTGAAGCACACCGCGTCGAAGCCGCCCGTCTTGATCATCTCGCGGGTGGTCGCCGGCGGCGGCGCGGCCCGCACGGTGCGGTACGCGGTGACGTCCTCGATCTCCCAGCCGCGGTCGCGCAGCCCCTCGGCGAGCGTCTCGGTGGCGATGTCGGCGCGCGGCAGCAGGACCCGGTTCACCGGGTCGAAAATGCTGTCGTAGGGCGGGAATTCGTCCAGCAGGCCCAGCGAGGACTGCTCCCCGGCCGGCACCAGCTCGGGGCTGATCCCGAACGCGCGCACCCGGTCGGCCGTCGACTCGCCGACGCAGGCGATCTTCACCCCGGAGAACGCCCGGGCGTCCAGGCCGAACTCGCCGAACTTCTCCCACACCGCGCGCACCGCGTTGGTCGAGGTGAACACCACCCACTGGAAGCGGCCGTCGACCAGGCCCTTGACCGCCCGCTCCATCTGGGCGGGGCTGCGCGGCGGCTCCACGGCGATGGTGGGCACCTCGATCGGCAGCGCGCCGTAGGACGTCAGCCGCTCACTCATCTCGCCGGCCTGATCCTTGGTGCGGGGCACCAGCACGGTCCAGCCGTAGAGCGCGCGGCTCTCCCACCAGTTCAGCTTCGCCCGGTTGCTCACCGTCTTGCCGATCGTGACCACCAGCGGGCCGGTCTGGGGTTCCCTGCCGTTCCCGCCGGCCGGGCCCGCGGCGTCGATGCCCGCCAGGACACCCG
This sequence comes from Mycobacterium cajalii, assembly GCF_045809005.2. Classification (NCBI taxonomy): domain Bacteria; kingdom Bacillati; phylum Actinomycetota; class Actinomycetes; order Mycobacteriales; family Mycobacteriaceae; genus Mycobacterium; species Mycobacterium cajalii. The sequence goes on along the minus strand of NZ_CM141436.1, from coordinate 859,078 downwards.
GATCGCCCAGCCCCTGCAGCGTGGTCTCCACCGAACGCTGCTGGCAGGTGGTGCCGTGTGCGGTCACCACGCACGGGGTGGTTTCGGCCAGTTCGTGCTCGATCAGCGTGCGGGCCGCTTCGGGCAGGTGCGAGGCGGTGGCCTGCAGGATCAGCGGCCCGGGGGCCGCGGCCAGCGCGTCCCAGTCGACATGTGGGTCGCGCACGTCGGCGACGGTGTGGGCCGAACCCAGCGGGAGCCCCGCATACGTCGGGACCGCGCAGGCCGGCGACAGACCGGGGACGATCTCGATGTGCAGGTGGGTGCGCGCGACCGCGTTCACCTCGGTGATGACCGCGTCGAGTGTCAGCGGATCACCGGCGACCAGTCGCACCACGTCGGCACCGGAGCGGGCCTCGGCGGTCAGCGTCTTGGCGACCTCGGCCGGCTCGCCCAGGGCCGGGCGGATGTCGGGGCCGCCGGGAACCACCGCGGGGGTGGCCGGGGCGTGATCACCGTCGGCGTTGCCCGCCGCCGGATCGGCCGGCGCCGGGCCGGACACGGGCGGCAGGTCCCTGCCGATCAGCGCCAGCACCGCGTCGGGCACATCGGGATCGGTGAACACCACCGCCGCGTTGGCCAGCACCGCGGCGGCCCGCGTGGTCAATAGCCCGGGGTCGCCCGGACCGGAACCCACGAAAGTGATGCGGCCCGGCCTTGGCTTACGCCCTCGCGTCGTCATTGTCGCTCCCACGTCGTTCGACTCAATTTTCTTGCGCCGGATCCGGCCGCACTCCGCGCATCAGCTCCCGGGCGCCCAGTTCGAACAGCTCCCCCGCGACCGAGAGCCCCAGCTCCCGTGCCCGACCGGGGGTGCCGATGCCGGACGCGCGGATCACGTCGGATCCGTCCAGCGCCGCCACGCAACCGCGCAGCGACAGCTCTTCGAAGACGCGGCCGTCCTCATCGATGGACTCGACCACCTCGGCGATCGCACCCACCGGTGCGGAGCAACCGGCCTCCAGTTCGGCCAGCAGGGCTCGCTCCGCGGTGACCGCCGCGCGCGTGTCGGCGTCGTCCAGCTCGGCCAGCACAGCCACCAACCGGCTGTCACCGGCGCGGCACTCCACGGCGAGCGCGCCCTGCGCCGGTGCGGGCAACATCTGTACCGGCTCCAACGTCTCGGTGACGTCGTCGAGGCGGCCGAGCCGGGCCAGGCCGGCCCGCGCCACCACGACGGCGTCAAGATCACCACTGCTTACCCTGTTCAACCTGGTATCTAGGTTGCCTCGTAGGGGGCGAATTTCCAAACCGAGACCCAATGCTCTAAGCTGCGCGGCCCGCCGCGGCGACGACGTGCCCACCAGCGACCCCGCCGGCAACTCCCCGAGGACCAGTCCGTCACGGGCCACCACCGCGTCGCGGGGGTCGTTGCGCGGCGGGATCGCCGCGATCGTGAACCGCGGGTCGTCGGCGGTCGGCAAATCCTTGTGCGAGTGCACCGCGGCGTCCACGCGGCCGTCGTCGATGGCTTCGCGCAACGCGGTGGTGAAGACGCCCACCCCGAGGGTGTCGATCGGCGCCGACGAGCGGTCGCCCGCCGTGCTGATGGTCACCAGTTCCGCGGGATGGCCGTTGGCGATCAGCGCGTCCCTGACGGTCGCGGCCTGGGTGGTGGCCAACAGACTGCCCCGGGTGCCTATCCGGATCACGTTCGCCAATCGGCTACTCGGCGTACGGTGGCGGCATACCCGCGTCGAATCCGCTTGATATGAACGGCAATTCACCCGCGGCAACGGCGGCAACGGAGTCCACGGCGGTCGGGTCGAGTTCGAAGAGCTCGCGCAGCGCCTCGGCGTAGCTGTCGCCGCCGGGTGCGCTGGCCAGCTGCTTGATCCGGACGGTGGGCGCGTGCAGCAGCTTGTCCACCACCCGCCGCACGGTGCGCGCCACCTCCTCGCGCTGGGCGCTCTCCAGGCCGGGCAGCCGGTTGTTCAGGCGCAGCAGTTCGGCCTCCACGACATCGGCGGCCCGCTGGCGCAGCGCCGTCACGGTGGGGGTGACCTCGGCCATCCGCTGCCCCGCCAGGTAGGCGGCGACCTCGGCCGCGACGATGTGGCGGGCGGCGTCGACGTCGGTGGTCGCGGCGTGGGCCGAGGGCTCGTGCTGGATGCGGTCGACGTCGACGACCCAGACTCCGGGTAGCCCGGCCACCGCGGGGTCGACGTCGCGGGGCATGCCCAGGTCGCAGATCACCAGTGGCTCGGCGGCCTCGTCCCGCTGCGACGCGGCCAGCGCGTGATGCACGTCGGCCAGCGACACGACCGGGCTGACGGCCCCCGTGCAGCTGACGACGACGTCGGCGTGCGCCAGCGCCTCGGGCAGGCGTTCCAGCGGCAGCGCGTCGGCGTGGGCGCCCGTTTCCCGGATCTTGCGGGCCAGCCGTTGCGCCCGCGACAGCGACCGGTTGAGCACGTGGACGCGCCCGATCCCGGCCCGGGTCAGATGCGCCGACGACAGCGCACCCATCGCCCCGGCGCCGATCACCACGGCGGTCTCGCCGGCCAGCCCGCCCAGCCGGCGTTCGGCCAGGTCCAGGGCGACCGAGACGACCGAGGCGCCGGCGGCGTCGATACCGGTCTCGGAGTGCACCCGCTTGCCCACCGACAACGCCCGCTGGGCCAGCTCGTGCAGGACCCGGCCCACGGTGCGGTTGGCTTCGGCGCCGGCATACGCGCGGCGCACCTGACCGAGCACCTGCTGCTCGCCGACGACCGCCGAGTCCAGCCCGCTGGTCACCGCGAAGAGGTGCTCGACGGCGGCCTCGCTGTAGCGGACGTAGGCGAACTTGGTCAGGTCGGCCATCGACATGCCGGAGTGGTCCGACAGCACCTGCCCGATCACCGCCAACCCGCCGTGGAAGGCGTCGACCACCGCGTACACCTCGACCCGGTTGCAGGTCGAGAGCACCATCGCCTCGGTCACCAGCGGGGACTGCAGCATCCGGTCGACGATTTTGACCTGATCGGATTCGTCGATGCTGAGTTGTTCCAGGACGGAGACCGGCGCACTGCGGTGCGAAACCCCGAAAAGCAGGATGCTCACGGCAGCATCACCTGGCCAGCTCCCTTGCTCGGTCAGTTACTGAAGTTGACATCCACGGTAGTCGGTTCTGAGCTGGCCTACCAAATAAATGCCTGGCGACCTCCGGCTTCGGGGCGTCCTCAGCGGGCGAGATCGGCGCGCAGCCGGGGCTCGTCGATCTCCCAGTAACTGTGCTCGCGGCCGTCGAGCAGGATCACCGGCAGCCGGTCGCCGAACTCGGCCCGCAGGGCGGGATCACCCGCGGCCGCGGCCGCGTCGACGTCGGTCGTCGCCAGGTCGAAGCCCAGCTCAGCGGCCAGTTCGGCCAGCCGTTCGCCGATGTGCACGCACATCGCGCACCCGTTGCGGGTCAACAACCGCACCTGCCGGCGGCTCGGGGACTGGGTCATGCCCGCCAGTGTGTCATCGGCGGCGGGGCCCCCGCCGGGCCGCGTGAATTGTGGGACCGGCGGGCACTGGCTAGGTTGCCGCTATGGCCGACGACACAGTCCGCGTCGACCCGCTGGTGATGCAGGGGGCCGCCGCCGCACTCGGCGGTGCCGCCGAGCACCTTTCTGCTCAGCTGGCCGATCTCGACGACCGGGTGGGCCAGATGCTGGGCGGTTGGCAGGGCGCCTCGGGGACGGCATACGCCTCGGCGTGGGAGCTGTGGCACCGGGGTGCCCGCGAGGTCGAGCTCGGGTTGTCGATGCTGGCCCGTCTGGTGGGCGAGTCCGGCGAGCGCTACCAGGCCAACGAGGCCGGGTCCGCCCAGGCGGAGCGGGCGGTGCGCGGTGGCTGAGGCGTTCGCGGTGGATCCGCAAGCGCTGGCCGAGGCGGTGCAGCAGATGGCGGCGTTCCAGCGCTATGCCGAGGACACGATCGCCGAGATCGATTCTCGCGCCACGCGTTTGCACGCGACATGGTCGGGTGAGGCCGCCGCCGCGCACGCCGAGGCGCACCGGCACTGGGAGCGCGGCGAGGCGATGATGCGGGAGGCGCTCGCGCAACTGGAGAAGGCGGCCACGACAGCGCACGGCAACTACACCGGGGCGATGTCGACGAATCTCGGCATGTGGTCGTGAACCGATGGCGCCGCTGGCGTGTGACCCGACGGCTCTAGACCGCGCCGGCGCCACGGTGGTGGACACCGGCGTTTCGTTGGGATCGGTGATTTCGGCGGTGACCGCGGCACTGGCCGGCAGTGCCGGCATGGCCGGTGACGATCCGGTGGGCGCGGCGTTGGGTCACAGCTACGACCACGCCGCCGCGAAGGTGATCGAGGCGATGGCCGGCGCCCGCAACGGGCTGTGCAGCATCGGTGACGGCGTGCGGGTGTCGGCACACAACTACGCGCTGGCCGAGGCGATGTCGGATGTCAGCGGTCGGGCCGCGGCCCTGCCGAGGCCGCAGGTGACCGGGCCGTTGATCGTGGGCTCGCCACCGCCTTCTGCGGTGGGCGCCGGCAGCGGCGCCCCCGCCGGCTGGGGCTGGGTGGCGCCGTATGTCGGAATGATCTGGCCCAGTGGCGATTCGGCGAAATTGCGAGCCGCCGCGGCGGCGTGGACCACCGCGGGCGCGAACTTCATGGCGACCGAGACCGCGGCGGGCGGCGGCACGATGGCCGCCATCGCCGCCCAGCAGATCCCGGAGGGCGCCGCCATTGCCAAGGCGTTGTCGGATGCCTCCGACGCCACCGTCGACATCGCGCGGCAATGCCAGGCGATCGCCGCGCAGCTCAGCGGCTACGCAGCCGGGATCGACCAGGTACACGCGGCGATCCTGGATCTGTTGGCGCGCATCTGTGACCCGCTGACCGGGATCAAAGAGGTCTGGGAGTTCCTGACCGACGAGGACGAAGACGAGATCAAACGGATCGCCGACGACATCCGCACGGTGATCGACAACTTCGCCCGCGAAGCCCAGGCACTCGCCGGCCAGATCAACGCCACCGTGTCCGCGGCCGCCGCGGCGGCCGCGGACACGGGCCGCTGGGCGGATAGGGGGTGGGACCACTTTCTGCACGGCACCGAGGTGGGCAGGGCCGTCAATCAGGTGGGCCAGGTCCTCAAAGGCGTCGGCGAAGAGGGATATGGATTCGCCAAGGGGCTCTGGGAATTCAGCCCGAACCGGCTCCAAACCGATCCGGTGGGTTACTTCAGAGACCTGGCCGGCATGGTTTCCGGGGAAGCACCGCTGGTCGGTCTGGGCCCCGACGGCGGGACCGGAGTGGCCGAATCCTGGAAGGCGCTGGGCAAGGACGTCACCCACTGGGACGAGTGGAGCACAAACCCAGCCGAAGCGCTCGGCAAGACCGTTTTCGACGGGGCCACGTTGGCGGTGCCGGGCGGGCCGCTCTCGAAGCTGGGCAAGGTGGGGCGCGACGCCGCCGACGCGCTCAAGGGCGTGCGCAAGCCGCCCCTGCCGGAGGTTCCCGAGGCGCCGCCGGTCAAGGCTCCGGTGGAGCCACCGGCGACCGGTCCCAAGGCGCCGGAAGCGGGCCGGTCGACACCCCCGGCCACGCCGGCACCGGGGCCCGCCGACGGTCCACTGCCGCACAGCCCGACCGAATCCAAACCGCCCGTCGCCGAGAAACCGGCCGCGGGTGCGCCGGCCGAACCGGCCGCCCGGCCAGAACATGGGCGCAAGCCGGTGGTTCCCGCGCCGGCAGAACGGACACCGCTCCCCCACCCGGCGCCGCCCGAGCCGGTTTCCGCGCGCCCACCGGTTATGCCCGCCGGCGAGCCGGGCGCGCCCGTTGCCCCGGCGGCGCCGCACCTGCCGACGACGCCCTCCGCGCCCACGGGCAACGCAGCCCCGGCCGAGGTGCCGTCGGCCTTTGCAGGCGGGCCGCACGGCGGGGAACCCGGCATGCACCCGCCCGAACCGCAGCTGCCCCACGACGGCGGCCCCCCGCATCCGCCCGGCGAGGGCGGCACACCGCATCAACCGGGCGACGGGGATCGGCCGCATCCGCCGGGCGATGGCACCGCACCCCACGACTCGAACCCGGACGATGGCGGCGATGGGCCGAGCGATCATACCCACGGCGCCGGCGATCACAATCCCCCAAAAGCGAGGGACATTTTCCCGGAAGCCAGCGAGTATGGCGAACTCTCGGAAGAACGATACCGAGAGTTATTTGAAGACGAAAACGGCGACCTGAGATATCCCGACGTCAACGATCCTGCAAAGCCCTACGCGATTCCTGGCACGGTCCACGATTTGACGCCTGAGGAGATTGCTGCGCTGCACGGCAAGTGGGTCGATCGCATCGGTCACCCCGGCGGCAATTGGCTCGCTTTCAAAGGGACGCCGTATGAGGGACGCGCACTACCGCACACTAGTCTCGATAAGCCCTACCAAACCTATCAAGTCGACGCCTCGGCCACACTGCCTGCCGGTTGGAGAATGGAATTTTCCATCGCGGCGCCTTGGTTCGGCCATCCCGGCGGTGAACCGCAACTTCTTATACTGGCACCAAAAGACGTGAACCCAAGCGTTCAGCAGCTTATTGACACAGGGTTTTTGAGGGACTGAACGCAACACTTAAGGAGCGCACGCGTGACCGGCGAATATCGCATCGATTTGCACGAATTCCCCCCGCCACTGCACCGGATCGTCAAATCATGGTACTCGTGGCAAGAGATCTACCTTCGCAAAATGGGCAGTCCTGTACCGCAACACAATTTCGCAGCGACAGAGGAAAACCAGGAGTCCGGCTGGGGCGCAAAGCCTCCCACGATGATCGGCGATCGGGAGCTCTGCTTCTTCAACGATAGCGAACTCGTCTATTACCTCGTCATCGGCGACAACGGATATTATTTTGACAAAAAGTCGCGCAGTTCACGAGAACGCTATTGGATGTTCAGACGGTTCGAGGATGCCGAAAAATACATGTTGTTTCTCATCAGCCAAGCAGCCCGACCAGGGAAGTACAGCGATTCTCCCAGTTTTCGCTGGTATCGGGAGGGACTGAACCCCAGGGTCACTCTGACGAAGCCCGATCCCATCAATCACCCCGGACGCGTCAGCATGACGGTAGACCATGAATCAACTGATCGTGGATGGATGCCAGAGCACGATGCCATAGCAGCATCGCATCTGATCGTTCTCACCTTCGAGGAACTTGACGAAACGCTGCGTCGAGGAATTCCACGTGAGTGGTTCAGCATCAAAGTCGTAGACTGACCCGGCCAGGCGTTTCCGCCGTTGCCGGCCCGCCTGACCGAATGAAGGAAGCGGAGCTGTATTTAACGGTGCCGAAGAAATGGATTCCGATCGGTACCCCGTTAAGGCAGAGATGATGTCACTGGAGCACGACTGGTACAAGCGGCGTGCGTTTCCGAATTCTGATGCCCACCGGCATTAGGGCATCGCCGTCGCGTCCGGCGGTCCAACCCAGGCCAGGCACGTAATCCTGTCCCGGGCATCCGCCGGATAGGGTTGATACCGGCCGGCCACGGGCCACCGGGCGGCGGCACAGCAGGTAGGAGGTTGAGCGATGGCTTCCGCTGAGTCGGGCAGCGCGGATCGCCCCGGTCCCGTTGACCTGGAAACGCTGGCGGCCGAGGCCAGCGCCGCGCGGGCGCTCGAGGGATTGCAGGCGGCCGCCGAGGCCGGCGAGGTCCCCGCGCAGCCCCCGGTCGACCTGACCGCCGCCGCGTTCTTCGACGTCGACAACACCCTGGTGCAGGGCTCCTCGGCGGTGCACTTCGGCCGCGGGCTGGCCGCCCGCGACTATTTCACGTATCGCGACGTGCTCGGATTCATCTACGCCCAGGCCAAGTTCCAGCTGCTGGGCAAGGAGAACAGCAACGACGTGGCGGCCGGGCGGCGCAAGGCGCTCACGTTCATCGAGGGCCGGCCCGTCCAGGAGCTCGTCGACCTCGGCGAGGAGATCTACGACGAGATCATCGCCGACAAGATCTGGGCCGGCACCCGCGAGCTCACCCAGATGCATCTCGACGCCGGCCAGCAGGTGTGGCTGATCACCGCCACGCCCTACGAGCTCGCGGCGACCATCGCGCGCCGGCTCGGGCTGACGGGCGCGCTGGGCACCGTCGCCGAGTCGGTCGACGGGGTGTTCACCGGCCGGCTGGTCGGCGAGATCCTGCACGGCACCGGTAAGGCGCACGCGGTGCGCTCGCTGGCGATCCGGGAGGGCCTGAACCTCAAACGCTGCACCGCCTATTCCGACAGCTACAACGACGTACCCATGCTCTCGCTGGTGGGCACCGCGGTCGCCGTCAACCCCGACGCCCGGCTGCGCAGCCTGGCCCGCGAGAAGGGGTGGGAGATACGCGACTTCCGCACCGCCCGCAAGGCTGCCCGGATCGGTGTCCCGTCGGCGCTGGCGTTGGGCGCGGCCGGGGGGGCGCTGGCCGCACTGGCGTCACGACGCCAACCGCGCTGATAAGCTCCGCCGCTGAATACGTCTTCGAGCGGAAAGCGGCACCGGCATGACAATTCCCGAAGGAACCCAAGACCTCATCGGCAGCCACTACCGGGCGCCGGACTACTTCGAGGTGGGTCGCGAGAAGATCCGGGAGTTCGCCCTCGCGATCAAAGACGAGCACCCGTCGCACTTCAACGAGGCCGACGCCGAGGCCGCCGGCTATCCCACCGTGCTGGCCCCGCTGACCTTCCTGGCGGTGGCGGGCCGGCGTGTGCAACTGGAGATCTTCACCAAGTTCAACATCCCGATCAACATCGCACGCGTCATCCACCGAGACCAGAAGTTCAAGTTCCACCGGCCGATAGTCGCCCAGGACCGGCTGTATTTCGACACTTATCTTGACGCGGTCATCGAGTCGCACGGTACGGTGATTGCAGAAATCCGCAGCGAGGTAACGGACGCGGATGGCAACCCCGTAGTGACCAGCACGGTCACGATGCTGGGCGAAGCCGCACACCAGGAAGCCGGCGCTGAAGAAACCGTCGCCGCAATTGCATCCATATCAGCCGGAAAGTAGGGTCGATTCAATGACTCCACAGGGGGAGACGGGCAGGACCCAGCTGAAACCGCCGGTCGCGGCGGTGCGATCCCATTACGACAAGTCGAACGAATTCTTCAAGCTCTGGCTCGACCCGTCGATGACCTACAGCTGCGCTTACTTCGACGAGCCTTCGGAGCTGAACCTGGACCGTCCGGGCAAGACGCTGGAAGAGGCCCAGTACGCCAAGCGGAAGCTGGCGCTGGACAAGCTGAACCTCGAGCCCGGCATGACCCTGCTCGACATCGGCTGCGGCTGGGGTTCGACCATGCGGCACGCCGTCTCCGAATACGACGTCAATGTCATCGGCCTGACGTTGAGCGAGAACCAGTACGCCCACGACGTCGCGAAGTTCGAGGAGATCGCCAGCCCCCGCCGCAAAGAGGTGCGCATTCAGGGCTGGGAGGAATTCGACAACGAGCCGATCGATCGCATCGTCTCGCTGGGAGCGTTCGAGCACTTCGCCGACGGCGCCGGTGACGCGGGATACGAGCGTTACGCCACGTTCTTCAAGAAGTTCTACAACCTGCTGCCCGACGACGGCCGGATGCTGCTGCACACCATCGTGGTGCCCACCACCGAGGAGGCCCAGGAACTCGGCCTGAAGACGACGATGAGCCTGCTGCGCTTCATCAGCTTCATCCTCAGGGAGATCTTCCCCGGCGGGAAGTTGCCCCAGATCGCGCAGGTCGACCGCTACGCGACGGAGGCGGGTTTCCAGATCGAGCGTCATCACCTGATCGGGAAGAACTACGTTCCGACGCTGACCGCCTGGGCGGATGCGCTGGAGGCGCACAAGGACGAGGCGATCGCCCTGAAGGGGCAGGAGACCTTCGACATCTACATGCACTACCTGCGGGGATGCTCGGACCTGTTCCGCGACGGCTACACCAACGTCTGTCAGTTCACGCTCGTCAAGTAGTCCCTCGAAGCTTGCCGCCAAGCGCCCCGGTGTCGTTCAGGCACCGGGGCGCTGCGGTCGGTGGGCCAGGGAAGTCGGCCGAGGCAGAGTCAGCCGAGGAAGATGTTGCGCCGGCCGGCGAGCAGCCGGTACAGCGTCTGCTGGATCGTCTCGCGCACCTGATCGGTCAGCTCGAAGGTGACCATGGGGTCCTCCGCGTCGGAGGCGGCGTAGTCGTTGGTGTAGATCGGTTCCCCGAACGCGATGCGCCATTTGGACGGCAGCGGCACCAAGCCCGCGGGACCGGCCAGCGGGAACAGCGGGGTGATCGGGAAGTAGGGCAGCCCGAACAGCCGCGCCAGCAGCTTCACGTCGGCCAGCATCGGGTAGATCTCCTCCGAGCCCACGATCGAGCACGGGATGATCGGCGCCTTCGTGCGCAGCGCCGCCGTCACGAAGCCGCCGCGCCCGAACCGCTGCAGCCGGTAGCGGTCCTCGAAGCGCTTGCCCAGCCCCTTGTAGCCCTCCGGGAACACCGCGGTGAGCTCGCCGGCCGCCAGCAGCCGGTGCGCGTCGGTCGTGCACGCCATGGTGTGACCGGCCTTGCGGGCCGCTTCACCGACCACGGGCAGGTCGAACACCATGTCGGCGGCCAGCAGCCGCAGGTCCCGTTGGGCCGCATGTTCGTCGTGCACCGCCACCGAGAGCATCAGCCCGTCGAAGGGCAGCACCCCGGCGTGGTTGGCCACCAACAGCGCGGCACCCTCGCTCGGCAGGTGCTCGATACCGCTGACCTCGACGCGGAACCACGACCTGAAGAAGAACCGCAGCAAAGGCCGGACGACCGCGTCATTGAAGTGCGGGTCGAAGCCGAACTCGTCGACGGTGTAGTCGCCCGTCAGCCGCTGCCGGAGGAAGCCGGCCACGGCGGCCACCCGCTGGGCGAGCTCGTTCAGCGGCGCCTCGCCGGTCCCCGCGGCAGCGCCCGCGCCGCGCCGGTGCTCGTCGATTTCGCGCACGACTGCGGCGATCTGTTCGACCGACGCGCGGCCGCGCGGATCCGAGAGCAGCGAGGGATGCTGGCGCGCGGATTCGGCCCGCTGATCGGCCCTCCGGCGCGCCGCCACCCGACCCCGATTCGTGTGCAGGGGAATCACGTTCGCTCTGGTGTCACCTGCCACGATCTCTACCTGACCCCACCCCACGAAATTGGCTTCCAGCTTCCCCAACGCTGCGCTAAGGCAATGACGCGACCCTCCCAGGAGCGTACCCGATGAGGGTCGATTATGGGAGTCAGGCCGCGGCCGCGGACGTAGTCGTCGAACGCCTCGGCCGTCGTCCATTTCGGCTGGAAGCCGAGTTCGGTACGCATCCTGGTGGTGTCCATGACGCGGCCGTAACTCAGGTAGTCGAACTGGTCGCGGGAGATCTCGGTGTAGCGATTGGCCCGTCTCAGCGAATCCAGGGCCCACACGCCGAGGCCGGGCACCGGCAACGGGATCCGCCCCGCCCGCCGGATCGCCTGGGACAGCATCATGATGCCGTCGGCGCCGACGTTGAACGTGCCGGCCTTGCCGGCCATCGCCGCACGCTCCAGCGCGCCCAGCGCGTCCTGCTCGTGCAACAACTGCAGGCGCGCGTCGCGGCCGAACATCGTGGGCACCAACGGCCCGGCCAGGTAACGCGAAAGCGTGGTGTCCATCGCGGGGCCGATCATGTTGGCCAGCCGCAGGATCGTCACCGCGATGTCGGGACGGCGCCGCCCCAGGCCGCGCGCGTAGCCCTCGATGTCGAGGCTGTCCTTGGCGAAGCCCGCGCGGAAAGGCCGGCGGCTGCTGCTGTCCTCGGTGAACATCACCGGGTCGTGCGGATCCGACCCGTACACCTCGGAGGTGGACTTCAACACCACCCGGCGCACCGAGGGCGCCTTCTGGCAGGCCGCGAACAACTGCATCGCGCCCATCACGTTGAGTTCCTTCAACGCGGCGCTGCCCCCGGACCGCGGTGCGTAGGACGCCGCGGCGTGCACCACCGTGTCGACCTCGCCGCTGCGAATCACCTTGGCAATGAAGGGATTACGGATGTCGGCGCGGACGAACTCCGCGCGACCCATCCGGCGCAGCATGTCCTTGCTGGGCGCGATCGCATCCACCGCGATGACGCTGTTGACAAGCGGGTTCTGCGCGAGCCGGGCGGTCAGGTAGCCGCCCAGGAACCGGCACGCGCCGGTGACCAGCACCACCTTGGGGTAGTGCACGGTCTCCCCCCCGGCGCCGCTCGTGCCGGGACCGTCTCCGCTCGACAAATCCACCCGGACAGCCTAGCTAGCGGCGAGACGGGATGGTGGCCGGAGTTGGTGGTAGCCGACCGATGGTTTCCCTCGTCGAAAACCTGGCAATGCGACGGCTGTTCGGTCACCCCATCAACGTGATGACTGCGCCGCGGTCAACCTCGCACGCTACGAGGAACCCATTAGCGTCGTCGGCCCAGTCGGGGCCGCCGTCAAGCGTGGAGCCGACCGTAAGACCCGGCCGAGCCGGGCAGGTGGCTGTGAAGCGCGGAAGGGAACCAACCGCACGGTTGGGGAACACCCCCGAGACGGGGTGCAAGTCGCATGATCACTAATGATCACCCACTTGCAACGGTTACTTACCGAGTTTTCTGCGCTGCACCCGGGTGCGACGCAGCAGCTTGCGGTGCTTCTTCTTCGACATGCGCTTGCGCCGCTTCTTGATTACTGAACCCATGAACTCCGCTATCTGACCCGTGACCGGTTGGTGAAGGACTTGAAAAGACCCCGCCACTTTACCCGGCCACCCGCCGCGAACACCAAACCGGGACCGTGCGGCGGGCGCGCGACCACCGGGCCGCGCTGCGGGGCCACGGGGATTCGGGTCAGCCGGCGTCGAAGTACGACGTCTCGAGCATGTCGTGGACGGCCTTGGCGTGCACCCGGAAGGATCGACCGACCCGCACCGCGGGCAACTCGCCGTTGTGCACGAGCCGGTACACCGTCATCTTGGAGACCCGCATCAGCGCGGCCACCTCCGCGACGGTGAGAAATTGTGCCCTGCCCTGCTGGCCATCGCCGGGACTGGTGTCCCGCGCCTTGCCGGCAGAATCTCGCGCAGATGGCCCGTTCGTAGACGTCATCGCAACCCAATCGTGTCAGGCACGCGCAATGCCAGCGGCTTCCCCTCCGCTGGCACCCACACGTGCATACAAGGAGGAGAATAGCGGGACTAATGGGGTTACTGGTACTGGTGGGGGACAATCAATTCAAAAAAGCCGAATTATTCCGATGTAATTCTCAGCTGCTCAGAGCGCGTTTTCGCGGCCTGGACAGCCGCATCGACGGCGGCCCGCAACCCGCCCCGCTCCAGTTCGCGCAGCGCAGCAGCGGTCGTACCGCCCGGCGACGTCACCGTCGCGCGCAACTGGGCCGCCGAGGCGTCCACCCGCTTGCCCAGTCCCTCGCCCGCGCGCGGCCGCCGCTCCTGATCCAGCGCTTCGAGCAGCATGGCCGTCGACCCGGCCATCGTCTGCGCGGTCAGCTCGGTGGCCACCTCGCGCGTCAGGCCGGCCGCCACACCGGCGTCGACCAACGCCTCGACCATCAACATGAAATACGCCGGCCCCGAGCCGGACAGCGCGGTCACGGCGTCCATGTGGGATTCGGCGACGGTCAGCACGCCGCCGACGGCGTCGAACAGCCCCGAGACCTCCTCGAGCTGCGCCGGGGTCACGAACCGGCCTTTCGCCAGCGCAGTCACGCCCGCCCCGACCAACGCCGCGGCGTTCGGCATCGCCCGCACCACCGGCGTCCCGGCGGGCAGTTTGGATTCGAGGTAGGTGACGGTGATCCCCGCCGCGACCGTGACGAAGACCTGGTCGGGGGAGTCGTCCTCGGCCGCGGCGGCCACCCGGGCCAACTCCCCCATCAGCGACTCCACATCAGCGGGCTTCACCGCGACGACGACGAAGGCCGCGTTCTCGGCCGCCTCGGTCACCGAGGTGACCAACACCGAGTAGGTGTCCGCGAGATACTTGGCCCGTTCGGGTATCCGCTCGGCCACCACCAGGTCTTTGACCTGCCGACCGGCGCGCAGCAACCCGGACAGCAATGCCTCGCCGATGCTGCCGCCCCCGATGATCGCGATCCTTGCCATGCCGGACAGCATCGCAGACACCGCCCGCTAGCGCGGCGGGGGCACCAATGCCAGCTGGCGCGACTGCACCACGATCCGGCCCAGGCTGTCGACCACGAAGTGGTCCTCGTCGAACCAGTCGTGGCCGATCTCCATGCACGTGCAGAGCACCCGCAGCCAGCCGTCGGCCGGCAGGGCCCGCAGGAAGGTGGTGAGCTGGATGGTGGGAGCCCAGCCGGTGCGGTCCACGGCGAAGGTCACCGGCGCCGACAGATCCCCGCACATCAGCGCGAACAGCGCGTCCGGGGCCACGCCGCGGGGACGGGCCCACATCTGCAGCCTCGGCGGCTTCCCGTCGGTGCTGGGGCCCATCGTCGACAGCAGCGGCCGAACGTCGCAGCCCTCACCCAGGTGCACCAGGCCGGCCAGCGGGTGGCCGGGCCCGATCGGCTCGATGCCGTCGGGCGGTTCCGGCGCCATCAGCTCCACAACCGGGTTCGCCGACAGCAGCGGCGCCGCGTGCCCCCCGGGCGGATAGTGCTCCGGCTCGCCGAGGTTGACCACGGCGTGCACGGCGGTGCGGTCCCCTTGCACGAGCTCGACGTCGACGAGGCTGATCCGGCGGCCGCGCTTGCGGACCGACGTCACCAGCCGCATCGGCCCCGGGTCGGGCGCCCACAGGAAGTTCGCCGACACGGCGACGGGTTCGAGCCCGTTCGACGGCCCGCCGCACGCGATGCGCGCGGCGTTCGCGCACAGCGCCAGCATGGCACCGCCGTGCACCTTCGGACCGATCGTCCAGCGCTTGTCGAGCTCGCCTTCGAAAACGCCGGGGTCGACCTCCCGCAACGTCATTGCGGTGGTGAATAACGCGGTCATGATCTCCTGGGGGTCAGCGCAACAGGTGGGTGCGGGCGAACTGCAACGATTCGGCGAGCAGGGTCTCGCGCTCGTGGGCCGAGCGCGCCGAGGACGTGGAGACCTCCAGCACCACGTGTCCGGCGAAATGGCCGGCGGCCAGCATCTGGCAGACCTCGGCGGTGGGTTGGGTGCCGCGCCCGGGAACAAGATGCTCGTCGGCGGGCAGCCCGTTGCCGTCACACAGGTGCAGGTGGACCAGCCCCGCGCCCATCCGCTCCGCCATGTCCAGCGCGTCGGTGCCCGCGGTGGCGGTGTGGGACAGGTCGAGCGTGTAGTGGGCGTGGCTGCCGTCCAGCGGGTCGTAGGAGGGCGCGAACGCCGAGATCGCGGGTCCCGGCCCGCCGCCGCGCCTGCGCATCCGCTCGAGGGACTGACCGGCCCCGAAGAAGCGGTCCGCCCGGAACGGGAACATGTTCTCGACGGCGACCAGCACGTCGCTCGACGCTTCCAGCGCCGCGACCTGCTCACTGAATCCCTCGGCGTAGCGCCGCTGCCAGCGGAACGGCGGATGCACGACGACGGTCTGGGCGCCCAGTTGCTCGGCGGCCCGCACGCTGCGCTCCAGCTTGGGGATCGGGTTCGCGCCCCACACCCGCTGGGAGATCAGCAGGCAGGGCGCGTGCACGGACAGCACCGGCACGCGGTAGCGCCGTGAGAGCTTCTGGACGGCGTCGATGTCCTGGCTGACCGACTCGCTCCACACCATCAGCTCGACCCCGTCGTAGCCGAGCCGGGCCGCGTACTCGAACGCGGCCTCGGCGCGCAAGGGGTACACCGAGGCCGTCGACAGACCGACTTTGATGGCTGGGCGCACTGTCCGTGGTTCCGACTGGGTTCCGAGTGGGTGTGTCTAGCCCGACTGCAACGACAGCGCCAGCGGCCCCAGCGTGATCAGCGCGCCGACCGCGACCGCGATCAGCGTGCTCGCGATGTCCTCGGTTTTGCGAACCACCCGGACTCCGACGACCAGCCCGAGGATGACCAGGACCGACAGCACCAGCGCCACGATGCTGTTCCACCGCCACAGCTGGTCGAAGGCGATGAACAGCCCGGCCCCGAAGACGACCGCCAGGATCGACTGCACGACCACCACGCTGCCGCGCCACAGCGCCTCCAACTTGCCCGGCCCGCCGGCCTCGTCCCGGCGCGGCTCGACGGCGCGGTCGCCGACGTCGGAGTCGCGGTCTTCGCCGCTTTCCACCGCTTCGGCGCCGCCGCGCCGTCGGGCGAGCTCGTCGGCGAGCGTCTGGCCGCCGAACAGGGTCGAATCGTCCAGGTAGGAGCGGACGTAGGCGGAGTCTTCGTCCACCAGATCGGCGTCGCGCACCTCGGAGTCCATTACGTCCACGGGCATGCCGGCGTAGTCGTCGACCGGGTCGGGACTCATCCCCTCGGCCCCGGATTGCTGCTCGGCGTCGTGCTCGTCGGCCTGGCGCACGGGCCGCGGGTAGGCGCTGCGCTCGGGCCCGGACACGCGCGCGGGCGGCGGCGGCGGCGACGTGGGCCAGCGCGGCTCGGGCTCCGACCAGTACGGCCTCTTCCGCCCGTCGTCGGCGGCGACGCCAGGTTCCTGCTCGGGGGCTTCGGGGGCTTCGGCCGTGCGGGTGCCGTTGGTCTCGCGTCCGGGGACGTGGTCGTCCCGGATGACCGGGATGTCCCCGGTCAGCTCGGCGACCGTGACCGCGTCGCTGTCACCGCGCCGGCGGCGGCGGCGCCGGGTGACCGCGGGGGCGCCGATCGTTCCGTTTCTGGCCAGCAATTCGGCCACCGAGATGGGCCGAGTGCCGGGGCTCTCGGTGTCGGAGTGTGGTCCGGTCATGCTTTGTTGCCTCTCGATCGGTTCGCGTTCCGATCCCCTACCCGGTCTCCAGCATCGCGCACCGCGGTCTCGACGAGGGCCGTTCCGTCGGCTTCACTGTCGAGTTTGCGCAAGATGAGGCCCTCGCGTAAGGCCCACGGGCAGATATCCACCGTTTCGATCGACAGCGCTCGCATGCTCGCCTCCGCCACCAGGGCACCCGCCACGATCTGCGGTGCTCTTTCGGCGCTCACCCCTTCCAACTCCGCGCGGTCAGCGGTCGTCATCCTAGAGATGAAAGATATGAGTTGTCTGAGGCCGTTTGCGGTGAGTGTCCTCTTCACCCGGGGTCCGGCCGCCGAGGGCGCCGCCCCGGTGAGCCGCGCCAGCGAGCGGAACGTCTTCGACGTCGCCACCGCCAGGTCCGGGGCGCCCGCGTCGAGCACGGCGACGCTGGCGTCGGACAGCTCGGAGTCCAGCCAGTCGCGCAGCATCGCCACCCGGCGGCGGCCGGGCGGGTCGTCGGGCAGCCATTCGCGGGTCAACCGCCCCGCGCCCAGGGGCAGCGACAGGGCCACCTCGGGTTCCTCGTCGACGCCGCTGGACAGCTCCAGCGAACCGCCGCCGATGTCGAGGTTGACGATGCGCCCGGCGCTCCAGCCGTACCAGCGCCGCACCGCCAGGAAGGTCAGCCGCGACTCGGCGACCCCGGTCAGCACCTGCAGGTCGACGCCGGTCTCCTTGCGCACCCGGGCGAGCACGTCCTCGGAGTTCTCGGCGTCGCGGACCGCCGAGGTGGCGAAGGCCATCAGCTCGGCGCAGCCCGAGCTGTCGGCGATCTTGGCGAACTCGTCGATCGTCGAGATGAGCTTCTCCGCGCCGCGCTTGGTGATCTTGCCCGAGCTGTCGGTCGCCTCGGCGAGCCGCAACGTGGCCTTCGTCGAACTCATCGGAGTGGGGTGTCCGCCGCGGTGGGCATCGACCACCAACAAATGGACCGTGTTGCTACCCACGTCGAGCACGCCCAATCGCACGCAAACAACCTAGCCCGGCGACGATGCAGACCGCGTGGCGGTCTGAGGAGGAGGCGGGCAATCCGATCCAGCCCGGCGACGATGCAGACCGCGTGGCGGTCTGAGGAGGAGGCGGGCAATCCGATCCAGCCCGGCGCTGCACGCTCGCGCCGGGGCCCGGGGTGTCAGCGGGCCGTCGGGCCGGAATCGTGGTCTACCGTGGGATCCGTGCCGAATCCGGACCCCCGCCCCGGGCAAGAGGTCGATCTGGATTTCGCCCGCGAATGGGTGGAGTTCTACGACCCCGACAACCCCGAGCACCTGATCGCGGCCGATTTGACCTGGCTGCTTTCGCGCTGGACGTGCGTGTTCGGGACGCCGGCCTGCCATGGCACGGTGGCCGGTCGACCCGACGACGGTTGCTGCTCGCACGGGGCGTTCCTGTCCGACGACGACGACCGCGCCCGGTTGGACGACGCGGTGTCCGAGCTGACCGACGACGACTGGCAGTTCCGCGACAAGGGCCTGGGTCGCAAGGGGTATTTGGAGCTCGACGAGCACGAGGGGCAACCGCAGTACCGCACCCGCAAACACAAGGACGCATGCATCTTCTTGAATCGCCCCGGCTTTCCCGCCGGCGCCGGGTGCGCGCTGCACAGCAAAGCCCTCAAGCTGGGTGTCGCGCCGCTGACGATGAAGCCCGACGTCTGCTGGCAGCTGCCGATCCGGCGCAGCCAGGAATGGGTGACCCGGCCCGACGGCACCGAGATCCTCAAGACCTGGGTCACCGAATACGACCGCCGCGGCTGGGGCTCCGGCGGAGCGGACCTGCACTGGTACTGCACCGGCGACCCCGGCGCCCACATCGGCGCCACGCAGGTGTGGGAGAGCCTGGCCGACGAGCTCACCGAACTGCTGGGCGCGAAGGCCTACGCGGAACTGGCGGCGATGTGCAAGCGGCGCAGCAAGTTAGGGCTCGTCGCGGTGCATCCCGCCACTCGATTCGCCGAGTAGCACAGCCTCGGCGGCCGCCCGGCTGGTGCCGTAGGCCACGACCATGCGCTGCGCGCTGGCCCGCAGGTAGTCCTCGACCGCGGCGGCGGCCGCGTCCGGGTCGCGCGCCAGCACGGCCTCGGTGATCGCCCGCAGTCCGGCCACCACCGCCGCGGCGTCGTCATAGGCCGCCGTCAGCTCGTGCTCGCGGCCCCCGAAGGCCTGCTCGACCCAGCGGTACAGCAAACCCAGCGCACGGTTGCGGCTGCCGTGGATGAGCGCCCGGAAGTAGGCGAGGTCGGCGGCCTGACACTCCCCGGCGCCGTCGGCCTCCCGTACCGCGGTCAGCGCCGACTGCAGCGCCTCGGCGTCAGCGGGGGTGCTGCGCTGCGCCGCCAGCCGGCCGATCAGCGGCCCGAGTCCGGCGCGGATCTCGAACAGCTCGACCAGGAATTCGGGGCCCAGCCTGCGGACCAGCGCCTCGACCACCGCGGGATGGGTGAGGCCCTGCGGGTCGCGCACCACGTTGCCGCTGCCGTGCCGGGCCTCGATGAGTCCCATCTGCTGCACCCGGGCCAGCCCCTGCCGTAGCGACGTGCGGTTGACGCCGAGCTGCTCGGCCAGCTCCCGTTCCGGCGGCAGCGCCGAGCCGGGCGGGAAGGCGCCGTCGAGGATGGCGTCGGCGATCGACGCGGCGATCTGTTCGTCCACGCGGTGGCGGTCCGGCGGCCGGATCGGACTTGACTGGTTCATTGGTCCAACCAATATAGTGGACGCACCGGCGTGGGAGGTGCAGCGATGGACGACGAGATGCGTTCGGCGTCGGCTCCGCGCTGGCGGGGCGAGGCCGGGCGCCTGGAAGTCTGGTACGTCACCCTGTCGGATCCGCTGACGCGCGCCGGCCTGTGGATCCACTGCGAAACGGTCGCCCCGGTGCGGGGCGATGCCTACGCGCACGGCTGGGTGAGCCGGTTCCCGCCCGACGGCCCGCCCCGCACCGAACGATTCGGTCCCGAACCCACCCGTCCCGCGACCGGCGCCACGTGGTTCGACGCCGCGGGCGTGCGGGCGGCCCCACAGCGGCTGGCCGGAAGCGCCGGTTCGCTGGCATGGGACGTGTCCTGGCAGGACACCGGCGGGCCGCTGTGGACGTTCCCCCGTGCGGCCTGGGACCGCGAACTGCTGCCGGGCGCCCAGGTGGTCCTCGCCCCCACCGCCGAGTTCGCGGGCAGCCTGACCGTCGACGGCACCGCCGCGCGCGTCGAGGGGTGGCGCGGCGGTGTCGCGCACATCTACGGGCACGGCAACGCCAGGCGCTGGGGGTGGCTGCACGCCGACCTCGGTGACGGCGACGCCCTCGAGGTGGTCACCGCCGTGTCACACAAGCCGGGCCTGCGCCGGCTCGCGCCGCTGGCGTTCGTTCGGTTCCGCATCAACGGAAGGGATTGGCCCGCAAGCCCTTTGCCGGCACTGTGGATGCGGACAACGCTCGGCGTGATGCACTGGCAGCTGGAGGGACGCCTCGGTGGCCGTCGTGCGCTCATCCGCGTCGACCAGCCACCGGAGCGGTGCGTCAGCCTGGCCTACACCGACCCCGACGGGGGCACCGCGGTGTGCACGAACACCGAACAGGCCGACATCCACATCGAGATCGGCGAGCGGCGCTGGTCGGTGCTGGGAAGTGGGCACGCCGAAGTCGGCCTGCGCGGTGACGAGGCACCCGTCGTGAACGAAAGGACCCCGACGACATGAGCTTTCTGTTCGACCCCCCCATGCTGTTCGCCTCCGGCGTGCTCATCGAGCGGCGCCTGCCCGCCGACCGCCGCGACGTCGCCGAGGCCGCCACCCTCGGGGTCTTCTTCGGCGGCTCGTTCGGGCTCTACCAGAACGTGCCGGGCCTCGGGCTGCTCTGGCGACCCTTCCGGGCCCGTGACGGCCGCGACTTCATGTGGAACAGCGGGGTTTTCGGCGTGCAGACCGAGCGTCTCGGCTGGCCCATGCACGCGGCGGCGGGCGCGATCTTCGCGACCTATCCGCTGTTCCTCAAACTGGGCCGCCGGGCCGGCCGGCTGCTGTGAGCCGGTTCGCCGACCGGGTGACCGCCTCGTTCGGCGCCGCGCTGCTGCCCGCCGAACACGGCGGCCCGACACCGGCCCAGCTCGTCGAGCGCGTGGAGCGCTACCTGCGGCAGCTGCCGCCGTCTTCGCGGCTGGCCATGCGGGCCGGGCTGGCCTCGGTGGCCGCGGCGAGCTACCTGTGCACCGGGCGGTCGCTGTCGCGGCTCGACCCGCGCGGCCGCGAAGCGGTGCTGCGGCGCGTCGGCGCGCTCACCCCGGAGACGGGTGCGGCCGTCGAGGCCCTCAAGGCGATCGTGCTGCTCGCCAACGGCGCGGACACCTTTGCGCCGGAACTTCTTTCGCGTGCCACGCAGGACGGGGCGGCGCGGCCGGACGCGGACCTGGACGTCACGCCCTCCACCGAGAGCGGCTCCGTCGTGGCCGCCGACGCGGTGATCGTGGGCTCCGGCGCGGGCGGCGCGATGGCGGCCCGCACCCTGGCCCGGGCGGGTCTGGACATCGTCGTGCTCGAGGAGGGGCGCCGCTGGACGGTCGAGGAGTTCCGCAGCACCCACCCGATCGACCGCTACGCCGGGCTGTACCGCGGCGCGGGGGCGACCGTCGCGCTGGGGCGACCGTCCGTGGTACTGCCGATCGGGCGTGCGGTCGGGGGCACCACCGTGGTGAACTCCGGAACCTGCTACCGGCCCCCGCCGGCGGTACAACGCCGGTGGCACGACGACTTCGGCCTGCGGCCGGCCGATCCCGACCGGTTCGCCGCTCATCTCGACGATGTCGAGGCCACGCTGCGGGTCGCGCCGGTCCCGCTGGAGGTCATGGGCCGCAACGGGCGCACGCTGCTCGATGCCGCCGCGGCGCTGGGCTGGCGCGCGGCGCCCATTCCCCGCAACGCGCCGGGCTGCGGCGGCTGTTGCCAGTGCGCGATCGGCTGCCCGCGCAACGCCAAGTTCGGCGTGCACCTCAACGCGTTGCCCGAGGCCTGCGCGGCCGGCGCCCGCATCATCGCGCAGGCGCGCGTCGAACGGGTGCTGCACGAGCAGGGGCGCGCGCTCGGGGTGCGCGCGCGGCGTCCCGACGGCACCGCGATCGACGTCCTGGCCGACACGGTCGTCGTGGCCGCCGGCGCCACCGAGACTCCGACCCTGTTGCGGCGCAGCGCTCTTGGCGCGCACCCGCGCCTGGGCCGCAACCTGGCGCTGCATCCGGCGACGATGCTCGCCGGGCGCTTCGACGACGACGTCGTCGCCTGGCACGGGGTGCTGCAGAGCGCCGCCGTCGACGAGTTGCACGAGTCGCACGGCGTGCTGATCGAAGCCACCTCCACGCCGCCGGGGATGGGGTCGATGGTCTTCCCCGGCTACGGCGCCGAACTGCTCGGCTGGCTCGACCGGGCCCCGCAGGTCGCGACGTTCGGCGCCATGGTGGCCGACCGGGGCGTCGGCTCGGTGTCCTCGGTGCGCGGCGAGGCCGTGGTGCGCTACGACATCGACCGCGCGGACGTCGCCCGGCTGATGACCGCGATCGAGGCCATGGGGCGGCTGCTGTTCGCCGCGGGCGCCGTGGAGGTGCTGACCGGCCTGCCCGGCGCGGCGACGGTCACCTCGCTGCCCGCGCTGCGCGACGCGCTGCGGGGCAGCAACCCGAAAAGCCTGCACCTGGCCGCGTTTCACCCGACGGGCACCGCCGCGGCGGGTGCCGACGAGCAGCGCTGCCCGGTCGACGGGACGGGGCGGCTGCGCGGCGTCGACGGCGTCTGGGTCGCCGACGCGTCCATCCTGCCCAGCTGCCCGGAGGTGAACCCGCAGGTGTCGATCATGGCCGTGGCGCTGGGCGTGGCCGACGAGGTGCTCAGCGCCCGCTGATCGAGTGTGAAACCTCCGCGACGAGGGTGAAACCTCGGCGACGACACGCCGGTGCCCACCGCCCTGGATGCACGCTGAACGCCCTCGACGCACACTCAATTGGATGCCGATCCCCGATTTGATCGTCGAGCCCGGAGAGAATCCCGCGGACTGCGCCGCGCGCGAAGTGAGCGAAGAAACCGGGGTAAGCGCGTGGGCCATCCGGCTCGTGTGGGTGCACGTGACCCGGCGGGCCGTCCACGCCAACGGCGACCGGGCCCAATACCTGGATCACGTGTTCCGGATGCAGTGGGTGTCCGGCGAGCCGTATGCGGCCGACGACGAGAGCACCGCCGCGGCGTGGTTCGACCCCGACGAGCTTCCGCGGATGACGCAGGACATGCGTCGCCGTATCGAGTTGAGCGCCCGCGGCGACGCCCGAACCGTCTTCGACTCCAACGGTTCGCCGCCGAGGGACGAGCCGCGCTAGCCCTCCAGCTTGTAGCCCAGCCCGCGCACGGTCACCAGGTGCACCGGGTTGGCCGGGTCGGCCTCGATCTTGGACCGCAGGCGCTTGACGTGGACGTCGAGCGTCTTGGTGTCGCCGACGTAGTCCGCGCCCCACACCCGGTCGATCAACTGGCCGCGGGTCAGCACCCGCCCGCTGTTGCGCATCAGGTACTCGAGCAGGTCGAACTCCTTGAGCGGCAACGTGATCGTGTCACCGTTGACCGAGACGACGTGGCGTTCGACGTCCATGCGCACCGGCCCGGACTCGAGCACGCCGTCGCTGATCTCGGAGTCGTCGTCGCCGCCGCGGCGCAGCACGGCGCGGATGCGGGCGATCAGCTCACGCGCCGAATACGGCTTGGTGACGTAGTCGTCGGCGCCCAGTTCCAGCCCGACCACCTTGTCGATCTCGCTGTCGCGTGCGGTCACCATGATCACCGGCACGCTGGAACGGGCCCGCAACTGCTTGCACACGTCGGTGCCCGACATGCCCGGCAGCATCAGGTCCAGCAGCACGATGTCGGCACCGGCCCGGTCGAACTCGGCCAGCGCGGCCGACCCGTCGGTGACCACCGTGGCCTCGAAGCCCTCCTTGCGCAGCAGGAATGCCAGCGGATCGGCCAGCGACTCCTCGTCCTCCACGATCAGGACACTCGTCATCGGCGCCATTCCTCCTCATCGCTGCGCTCTGCATCGTCATGGGCGCGGGTCATCGGCTCAGTTCTTCCTCTCGTTGGGGCCGGTTGGGCCGCACCTCGCGGCCCCGTGGGTGCTCGAGTTCCCCCTCGTCGTCCCGCTGGGACGCCAGGGCAGCCGGGATGGACAGCGTGAACGTCGACCCGGTGCCCGGCTTGCTCCACACGCCGATGCTGCCGTTGTGGTTGGCCGCGACGTGCTTGACGATGGCCAGGCCCAGCCCGCTGCCGCCGGTGGCCCGCGAGCGCGCCTTGTCGCCGCGGAAGAACCGCTCGAAAACCCGCTCCTGGTCTTCCAGCGCGATCCCGATACCGCGGTCGGTGACGGCGATCTCGACGTTCTCGCCGCGGCGGCGGCGGCTGATCGAGACCAGCGACCCCTTCGGCGAATAGGCGATCGCGTTGGACACCAGGTTGGCCAGCGCGGTGACCAGCAGCGTCGGGTCGCCCAGCACCTGCAGGCCGCTGGGCGCATCGGTGCGGACCTCGATGTCGGCGGTGTCGGCGGCCACCTTGTGGCGCGAAATCGCCTCGGAGACAACGGTGTCGACGTCAATGGCGGTGACGTCGGGCAGCCTCTCGGCGCCCTGCAGCCGGGACAGCTCGATGAGCTCGGCGACCATGTCGCCGAGCCGGTTGGCCTCGATGAGCACCTTCTCGGCGAACCGGCGCACGGTCTCGGAGTCGTCCGCCGACGCCAGCAGGGCCTCGGCGAGCAGAGTCATGGCTCCGACCGGGGTCTTGAGCTCGTGGCTGACGTTGGCCACGAAGTCGCGCCGGGTCGCCTCCATGCGGGCGTAGTCGGACTGGTCGTGGACGAACACCACGGCGAACCGGCGGTCCTCCTCGCTCAACAACCGGGCGTGCCCGTGCACCGACAACCCCGACCGCCCCGGCGCGCGTTTCGCCGGCCGCAGGTCGAACTCGACGTCGTCACCGTCCAGCGCCTGCTGCGCGGCCTGCCAGGCCTGGTCGTCAAGCTGCCGCTCGCGCACCAGGCCCAGTTCCTTGGCCCGCTCGTTGCGGTAGACGACGTCGCGATGGCAGTCCACCACCGCCGCGCCCAACGGCATCAGTCCGACGATTCGCTGCAGCATCTGCGCGACCGTGATCCCGGTGGACTCGGCGGCCGCCCGCTGCCGGCGCTGGGCCAGCCGCGACGACAGCCGAATACCGGCCGCAACACCCACGGCCAGCGCCACCGCGGACAAGACCCCGGCCAGCAACACTGCCGAGAACACAGTCACATAAGAAATCCTACAAATCCTTCTGAACGCAGCCCTAGCGGAATGAGGCCAAAATCGGACAAGTCACAGGCTACGCAACAGGTATTCGGCTGTCGTTCACGTGATGTTTGGCAAACCCGGGTTCCGGGGCGCCGCGCACGCCGCCGTGGGCTAGGCGCGGCCCTGCCCGGCAACCGCCGCGGCGCCGGCGGCGGCGGCTTCCGGGTCGAGGTAGGTGCCGCCGGCAACCATCGGCCGCAGCTGGGCATCCAGGTCGTAGCGAAGCGGGATGCCGGTGGGGATGTTGCTCCCGACGATCTCCTCGTCCGACATCCCGTCGAGGTATTTGATCATGGCACGCAGCGAGTTGCCGTGCGCGACGACCAGCACGGTTTTGCCGCTACGCAGATCCGGGACGATGACGTCGGTGAAATACGGCAGGAACCGGTCCACCACGTCGGCCAGGCACTCGGTCAGCGGGCCGCCGCCGATGTCGGCGTACCGCGGGTCGGCATCCTGGCTGAACTGGCTGCCCTGCTCGATCGGCGGTGGCGGGGTGTCGTAGCTGCGCCGCCAGGCCATGAACTGTTCCTCGCCGTAGCGCGCCTTGATGTCGGCCTTGTTCAGGCCCTGCAGCGCACCGTAATGGCGTTCGTTGAGCCGCCAGCTGCGCCGTACCGGAATCCACAGCCGGTCGGCGGTCTCCAAAGCCATGTGCGCCGTGCTGATCGCGCGCCGCAGCAACGAGGTGTACAGCACGTCGGGCAACAAGTCGTGTTCGACCAGCAACCGGCCGCTGCGGACCGCTTCGGCCCGCCCCTTGTCGGTCAGCCCGACGTCGACCCAGCCGGTGAACTGATTGCTGGCGTTCCACTCGCTCTCACCGTGGCGCAGCAGCACCAACGTGCCGGGGTTTCGCGGTTGCATCGGCCTAGCATCTCATGGACGCGAACCGTCGCCCTCGTCGTCCTCGCCGATTCTTGCTCGACTCCTCCTCATCGCGCTTCGCGCTCTGCATCGTCGTCTTCGCGGATTCTTGCTCGACTCCTCCTCATCGCGCTTCGCGCTCTGCGTCGTCGTCTTCGTGGATCAGGTGGGCGAACGCCTGCAGGTTCTTCAGCGACTCGCCCCGCGACACCCGCCAGTCCCACTCCTTCTGGATCGACGAGCGAAAACCCAACTCCAGCAACGTGTTGAAGTCCGAGTCCACCGCCTCGAGAACCTGACCGAGCACCCGGTCGAGCTCGTCGGCGTCGACCGAGGCCAGCGACAACCTGCCCACCAGGTAGATGTCGCCGACGTTGTCCAGGGTGTAGGCGACCCCGTAGAGGCGGCGGTTGCGCTTGAGCAGGAACCGGTAGACGCCCTCGTGGTTCTCGTCGGGTTTGCGGCACACGAAGGCCTCGACGCGCACCGAGTGCTCCCCGATGCTCAGGATGGTGTTGGTCTTGAGCTTGCGCTCGCCGGGCAGCTCCACGACGAGCCCCGGGGGGCCGCCGTGGGATCCGGGGGTCTCGGAGTAGGTCAGGCCGCTGGTCTGCAGCGCGCGCTCGATCACCTGCCGCACGGACTGATCGGAATCGGACGACGTCATGCCCCCACCCCCCGGCGCGACACCCAGCGGCGCGGACCGCGCGCCGAGGCCCGGTCCGACGACAACGCGCCGCCGCGGCGCCGGCGCCCGGCGGTGAACTCCCCGATCGCCCGCCGGTAGCTGGCCAGCAGGGCGTCGGTGGTGTTCTCCCACGAGAACGTCGCCGCGTGTGCCGCCGCGGCCCGGCTCATCGCCCCGGCCCGCGCCCCGTCGGTGAGCCGCAGCAGATCGCTGAGGGCCGCGGCCCAGTCGTCGATGTCGTGCCCGGCCACCAGCGTGCCGGAGACCCCGTCGCGCACCGCGACCGGCAGCCCGCCGACCGCGGCGGCCACCACCGGCGTGCCGCAGGCCTGCGCCTCGATGGCGACCAGCCCGAACGACTCCGAATAGCTGGGCACCGCGACCAGATCGGCCGCCTGGAACAAGGTGGCCAGGTTCGCGCGCGACTGCGGCGGCAGGAATGTCACCCGCTGCGTGATGCCGAGTTCGCCGGCGAGGGAGACCAGGCCGTCCGGGGAGGCCAGCCCGCTGCCCGACGGCCCGCCGGCCACGACGACGCGCACCCCGGGCAGCTTCGCGGCGGCCCGCAACACGATGTCGGGCGCCTTCAGCGGCTGGATCCGGCCGACGAAGGCCACCACGGGCTCGTCGAGCGGCAGCCCCAACGCGGTCCGGGCGGCGCGGCGGTCGCCCGGCCGGAAGACGTCGAGGTCCACCCCGGGGTGGACCACGTCGATGCGCGCCGGATCGGCATGATGGATCGAAACCAGTTGTCCCGCTTCGTCGTCGGTGTTGACGATCAGCCGGTCGGCCTCGTCGACGACCTGCTGCTCGCCGACCGTGCGCAGCGGCGGCTCGGGTGCGTCACCGTCGGCCAGGGCCGCGTTCTTCACCGCGGCCAGGGTGTGGGCGGTGTGCACCAGTGGGACCGCCCAGCGGTCGCGGGCCAGCCAGCCGACCTGCCCGGACAGCCAGTAGTGCGAATGCACGAGGTCGTAGTAGCCGGGCTCGTGGGACGCCTCGGCCCGCAGCACCCCGGCCGCGAACGCACACAGCTGGGTGGGCAGGTCGTATTTGTCGAGGCCCTCGAACGGCCCGGCGACCACGTTGCGCACCAGCACGCCCGGCGCCACCCGCACGACCGGCGGGTCGGCCGACGCGGTGGCGCGGGTGAAGATCTCCACCTCGATGCCCCGGCGCGCCAGGTGCAGGGCGCTCTGCAGCACGTAGACGTTCATGCCTCCGGCATCGCCGGTGCCCGGCTGGGCCAGCGGCGAGGTGTGCACCGCCAGCAGCGCGACCCGGCGCGGGGTCACCGCAAACCGACTCGCTTTGTCGCCGGATGGCCGGGAGGCGTCATCGTGCCGCACGCTTTCATCTTTACAGGACGGGTCCGCGGGCGGCCCGCGCGCGCCCGTGGCACGGCCCTACCGCGTCCGGCGCATCGCGCCCACCGGGTCGGCGTACAGGCCGGCCAGCGACACCGTGCCCGCCCCGGCCTCCTGCACCCGGTCGCCGAAGGCGGTGACGCGGATCTCGCGCTGCGGCAGCGTCGAGCGGGCGGCGAATGCCGCCTTGAGGTGCTCCATCGCCTCGGGATATTCGGTGAAGGCCTGGCCACCGACCACGAGCTCGTCGGGATTGAGCAGGTCGCGCAGCAACGCCACCGCCTCACCGAGCACCCGCGCCCGCTCCGCCAGCAGCTCCCGGGCCTGCCGGTTGCCGGCGCGGGCCACCCGCAGCAGGTCGGTGACGGCGCCGGCGGGCCCGTTGGCCGGCCCCGCGGGCACGATCCGCAGCCGACGCGCGGCCGCCAGCACCGCCTCGTCGCTGACGGTGGACTCCAGCCGCCCGGTGCCGCCGAGCAGTTCGGAGTGGGCCGGCAGCGGCGCGATGGTGCCCGGGCCGCTGGCCGGGATGTGCACCCGGCCGCCGATCACCAGCGCGTAACCCACCGTCTCGCGCGCGTAGACGTACAGGCTGGTCGGCGAGCTGGGCGCGAACCGCCGCTGGCCGAGCAGCAGCTCGGCGCCGGCCATGGCGTCGACGTGCGAGGCCACCGACACCGGCAGGCCCAGCGCCTCGGCCAGCACCGCGCCGACGGGGGCCTGGCGCCAGCCCAGCCGCGGGTGGTCGACGCAGCCCGTCGCGCCGTCGACGGTGCCGCCGATGGCCACCCCCGCCCACAGCGGGCGGCGCCGGTGCCAGCGCCGCAGATACCGGGCGGCGCTGTCGGCCAGCGCGGCCAGCGCCGTCCCGGCCGGATGCAGCGGTGTCGGCGTCTCGACGGTGTCCAGGGTGCGGCCGAACAGGTCGGTGGCCACGATGCTGGTGGTGCGCGCACCGATGTGCATGCCCAGCGTCACGAACGGTTCGTGGTTGACCTCCACGGGCACCCGCGGGCGCCCGATGGCCCCGGCGACGACCAGGTCAGCGCGCTCCCGCAGCAGGCCCGCGTCGAGCAGGGCGGTCACCTGGCGGTTGACCGTCGCGACGCTCAGCGAGGTGACGCCGGCGATGAGGTCACGCGCGACGGGGCCGCGCAACCGCACGGCACGGAACACGGACGCGGCCGCGGAGTCCGAGAGGTGCAGGGCCGGCGGAAAGATCCGGGGGTGTGGCCGGGTGTGGGCCTTTCGGCCGGCCCCGTGCCGGCCGGAGGTGAGGGTGGTAGAGCGCACGAGCGTCCTTTGTCCGATTTTCGATCGCCGGTCTTTGGCCACGCCAGAAGATCAGGAGCGGCAAAGTGCGCGGCGACAACACGAGCGGCCCGCGAGACGACACGCGGTGCTCGTGCTGGACAAGGCGCTGGGGTGCACATCGGAAATTTAACACGTTCACTAGAGTTGCTCCGATGACGACAGCGGGCGGGGACCGACGGGTCGCGGTAGTCACCGGCGCCAGTTCCGGGATCGGGGCGGCGACCGCCAGAACCCTCGCCGCGCAAGGGTTCTACGTGGTCGCGGTGGCCCGCCGCGCGGACCGGATCGAAGCCCTGGCCGACGAGGTCGGCGGGACCGCCTTTGTGGCGGACGTCACAGACGACGCGGCGGTCGACGCGCTGGCGGGTGCGCTGGATCGCGTCGACGTGCTGGTGAACAACGCCGGCGGCGCGCGGGGGCTGGAGCCGGTCGCCGACGCCGACCTCGAGCACTGGCGGTGGATGTGGGAGACCAACGTGCTGGGCACGCTGCGGGTCACCCGCGCGCTGCTGCCCAAGCTGGTCGACTCCGGCGACGGCCTCATCGTCACCGTCACCTCGGTCGCGGGATTCGAGGTCTACGACGGCGGCGCGGGCTACACCGCGGCCAAGCACGCCCAGGGCGCGCTGCACCGCACGCTGCGCGGCGAATTGCTCGGAAAACCGGTGCGGCTCACCGAGATTGCCCCGGGGGCGGTTGAGACCGAGTTCTCCCTGGTCCGCTTCGACGGCGACGAACAGCGCGCGGACGCGGTGTACACGGGCATCACGCCGCTGACGGCCGCCGACGTCGCCGAGGTGATCGGTTTCGTGGCCTCCCGGCCCGCCCACGTCGACCTGGACCTGGTCGTCATGCGGCCGCGCGACCAGGCCTCGACCAGTCGGTTCAACCGCCGAAGCCAGGCGACGTCGTAGTGGTCGTAGTGGTCGTGGTGGTTGTGGTCGTCGTGGTGGTCGGGGTCGTCGCGGTGGTCGGTGTCCCGGACAGCGTGGGGGCGTCCGACGGCGTGACCGGTGCGGTCACGGGGATCTGGGAGGCCGGCGTGTGTGCGGTCGGCGGCGGCAGCGCCGACATCGCCACCCACGTGTCCCAGTCCACGGCCCAGTCCCAGATGTCGCCGTCGGCGTAGGACAGCTGGATCGGGCTGCCGGTCACCTCGACCGGGTCGCCGTAGATCGCGGTCCGGTAGTACTCCTCGGCGTCGGCGGTCGAGAGGTTGATGCAGCCGTTGGTGACGTTGCTGTTGCCCTGCGCGCCCGTGCTCGAGGGGTTGGCGTGGATGAACTCGCCGTTGTTGGAGATGCGCACCGCCCAGCGCTCGTGGGCGTTGGTGTAGCCGGCGGCCGGGTTGGACATGTAGAAGTCGGAGTACTTCTCGGTGACCACGTGGATGCCGTTACGGGTGACGTTGCGGGCCAGGTCGCCCTCGCCGTAGCTGCATGGGAAGTCCATGATGACGCCGGCGTCGGTGAGGACCTGGATGCGGTGCGACGTGACCTCGGCCTTGACCACCTGGCGCCGGCCGATCGCGATCTTCAGCGACATGTCCTGCGCCCCGTAGGCGCCGTCGCCGAACGGCACCCCGTAGAACTTGGCGTCGACGTTGACCGAGGTGCCCGCCGGGTAGTACTCGCGGGGGCGCCAGTGCACGCGGGAGCCCTTCGCCTCGTCGGGCAGCCAGGCCCAGCAGCCCTCGACCGGTGGCTCGGTGGTGACGGTGATGGCCTTCTCGACGGCGGCCTTGTCGCTGATCGGCGAGTCGAACTGGATGATGACCGGCGCCGCGACACCGACGGTCTGGCCGTCGGCCAGCTGGAATCCCCCGTCGATCGTCTTGGTGGGGGACACGGTGGTGAACTTGGCCGCGACAGGAACCGCCTTGCCATCGTGGCCGACCACCGAACCGCTCCAGGTGTAGGTCGAGTCGTAGCCCAGCGGCTCGGTGACCGTGTAGGCGGTGCGGTCGGAGTTGAACACCCCGGCAACGACCTTGCCCGCCGAGTTGGTCAGCGCCAACTTCTGGAACCAGCCCTCGCCGACCTGGGCGCTGATCGCGGCGGTGGGGACCACGTTGGCGGCGGCGTCGGCCGGCTGGAACTTCAGCTGCGGCGCCGGCGGTTCGTTCTTCTGAACATGCCTGGTCACGGTGCCGCCGCAGGCGGCCAGGACGCCGGGGGCGAAGGCGCCGAGCCCCAGAGCAGCCAAGGCCAGGCGCCGGTTGATCGGCGGCGGGACGCTGGATCTGCTCACGCCAAACAAAGATACCGGGAGATAACGACCACGCCCGGACGCGACGACTCGCGAACCGCTCCTGACCGCCGGAAACCGGCAGCTAGAGCGCGCAGCCGAACAGCACCGGCTCCGGCGACAATGTGATGCCAAACACGTCGCGCACCCCGTCGCGCACGGTCCGGGCCAGGGCGATGACGTCCGCGGCGGTGGCGCCCCCGCGATTGGTCAGGGCGAGCGCGTGCTTGGTCGACAGCCGGCAGCGCGCCGCCGCGTCGTCCGGGAACCCTTTCGCGAAGCCCGCCCGCTCCACCAGCCAGCCGGCGGCCAGCTTGACGCCGTGCGGCGCCGGGTAGTGCGGGACCGGCCCCTCGCGGACCAGCCGCTCGTACACGTCGTGGGCGACCACCGGGTTGGTGAAGAACGATCCCACGCTCCACGTGTCGTGGTCCGCCGCGTCGAGCACCATGCCCTTGCGGGCGCGCAGGCCGAGCACCACGTCGCGAACCGACCGTGGATCGGCGCGCTCGCCGGCGGCCGCGTTCAGCACGGCGGTCAGCTCGCCGTAGCGCAGCGGTGCGCTGCGCCCGGACGGGTCCAGCGCGAACTCCACCTCCAGCACGACGGCGGGCACCCCGCGCCCGGACTGGCCGGCCCGCTTGAAGACGCTGGTGCGATAGCCGAAGCCCAGCTCACCCGCCGGTATCCAGCGCACCGCACCGCTGCTGCGGTCCAGCACCCGGACGCGGGTGATCGTGTCGGCCACTTCCGCGCCGTAGGCCCCGACGTTCTGCACCGGGGTCGCCCCCGCCGAGCCCGGGATGCCGGACAGGCATTCCAGCCCGCCCAGCCCGTGCTCGATGGCGGTGACGACGACGTCGTCCCACACCGCGCCGGCCTCCGCGCGGAGCCGATCGCCCTCGACCGTGATGCCGGCGCCGGCCAACCGCACCGCGGTGAGGTCCGTCAGGGTGTCCCCGATCACGACGTTGGAGCCGCCGGCAAAGATCAGCAGCGGTCCGCCGTCGACGCCGGCACCGCCGCCGCGGGCCTCGGCGTCGAGTTGCCGCACGACGGCGACCACCTGCTCGGTGCTGGTGCAGGTGATGAGGCGACGCGCGACCGGGCCGACGCGCAACGTGGTCAGCGGCGCCAGCGGCACCGCCTCGCCGACCTGCGCACCGGCGTAGCCGGAACCGGCACCGCTGGGTGTCATGGGCCGTAACGGTAGCCTGACCAGCTATGCCGCGTTCATTCGACTTGTCCGCCGACTACTCGGGCGGCGTCGAAGACATCCACCGCGCCTTCCAGGAGGAGGAGTACTGGCGGGCCCGGCTGGCCGACATTCCCGTCGACGAGGCCGAGCTGGAGTCGATCCGGGTCGGCGGCCGGTCCGGTGACGCGGCCACCATCGAGGTGGTCACCCGGCAGGTGGTGTGTAGTCACAATCTGCCCGCCATGGTCACGCAGCTACACCGCGGCGACCTGTGCATCCGGCGCGAGGAGACCTGGGGGCCGGTCACCGACGGGGCCGCGACGGCCTCCATCGCCGGGGAGATCGTGGACGCCCCGGTGAACGTGTGGGGCACCGCCGAGCTGTCGCCCGCGCCCTGCGGCGCCCGCCTGGATTTCCGCATCACCGTGCAGGTGCGGGCGCCGATCATCGGCGGCAAGGTCGAGAGGATCATCGGCACGCGCCTGGCCGAGCTGGTGGCGGCCGAACAGCGCTTCACCAGCGAGTGGATCGCGGGCAACACGCTCTAAGCTGGCGCCCATGCGGATCGCCCTGGCGCAGATTCTCAGTGGCACCGAGCCCGCCGCGAACCTGGAGCTGGTCCGCGAGTACACCGGCCGGGCCGCCGACGCCGGCGCGCGCCTGGTGCTGTTCCCCGAGGCGACGATGTGCCGGTTCGGCGTCCCGCTGGCGCCCGTGGCCGAGCCGGTCGACGGGCCCTGGGCGGACGGCGTCCGGCGGATCGCCGCCGACTTCGGTGTCACCGTGATCGCCGGGATGTTCGCCCCGTCCGGCGACGGCCGGGTGACGAACACGCTGATCGCGGCGGGACCGGGATCGCCCAACCAGCCCTCGGACCAGCTGTGGGCCCACTACGACAAGATCCACCTCTACGACGCGTTCGGGTTCACCGAGTCGCGGACCGTCGCGCCCGGCCACGAGCCGGTGGTGATCACCGTCGACGGCGTCCGGGTGGGTTTGAGCGTTTGCTACGACATTCGGTTTCCCGAGCTCTACACCGAACTCGCCCGGCGTGGCGCCCAGCTGATCGTCGTCTGCGCCTCCTGGGGTGCGGGCCCGGGCAAGCTCGAGCAGTGGCGGCTGCTGGCCCGTGCCCGCGCGCTGGACTCGACGAGCTACGTCGCGGCGGCCGGCCAGGCCGACCCCGGGCAGGACCTCGCGGCCTCGGGCGCGCCGACCGGGGTGGGCGGCAGCCTGGTGGCCTCGCCGCTGGGTGAGGTGATCGCGTCGGCCGGGTCGCACCCCGAACTGGTGTTCGCCGACATCGACGTCGACCGGGTGGCGCGCGCCCGGGATGCCATCGCGGTGCTGCGCAACCGCTCGGCGTTCGCTCGCGCCGATAGGGCACAATCGGTTGAGTGACGAACCCACAAGGACCACCGAACGAGGGCCCGCCGATGTGGTCCCGTCCCGGCAACCAAGGTCCCTTCGGTCAACCACCCACCGAGCGGCCCACCGAGCGGATGCCCACCGGCGATCCGTCCCAGGGACCGCCGGCTCCCGGCCCCGGCCAGCAGCCCGGCCAGACCGACCAGCTGGGGGCGCCGCACGCGCCCCGGCAGCGTCCCCCCTACGCCCCGCCGCCGAGCCCGCCCACGCCGCCGACGGAACGGATGGCGGCAGCCAACGAGGGCCCGTCGGGCGGGAAGCGCAAACGGCGCTTCCTGCGTGACCCGCTGTCCATCCTGCTGGTCTTCATCATCGTGTTCGCGCTGCTGATCGGGGGGCTGGTGGGGGCCGAGCTGTACGCCCGCCACGTGGCCGACACCAAGGTCGCCGAGGCGGTGGCCTGCGAGGTCAAGGACAAGGCCACCGCGTCGTTCGGGGTGACGCCGCTGATGCTGTGGCAGCTGGCCACCAAGCACTTCACCAACATCTCGGTGTCGACGGCCGGCAACCAGATCCGCGACGCCAAGGGCATGAAGATCGCCATCGACATCCGGGACGTCCAGCTCAAGTCGACGGCCAACTCCAAGGGCACCGTCGGATCGCTGGACGCCACCATCACCTGGACGGCCGAAGGCATCAAGCAGACCGTGCAGAACTCCATCCCGGTCCTGGGTCCGTTCGTCACCAACAGCGTGACCACCCACCCCAAGGACGGGACCATCGAGCTCAAGGGCATGCTCGACAACATCACCGCCAAGCCGATCGTGCAGGGCAAGGGGCTGCAGCTGCAGATCCAGACGTTCAACGCGCTGGGCTTCACGATGCCGAAGGAATCCGTGCAGTCGACGCTGGACAACTTCACCACGAAGTTGACCCAGAACTACCCGTTGGGCATTCACGCCGACAGCGTGCAGGTCACCGACACCGGCGTGGTGAGCAAGTTCTCCACCCAGAACGCGACGATCCCCACCGGCAGCGGCGGCAGCGGCCAGGACCCCTGCTTCGCCAACCTCTGAGGCCGGGCGTTCAGTCCAGCCCGTCGAGCACCGCCCGGGTGCCCGACAGGCCGAGCCGGGTCGCGCCCGCATCGAGCATGGCCAGGGCGTCGGCGGCGGTGCGGATCCCGCCGCTGGCCTTGACGCCCAGCCGGCCGCCGACGGTCTGTGCCATCAGCGCGACCGCGCGCACCGACGCCCCGCCCGCGGGGTGAAAGCCGGTCGAGGTCTTGACGAAGTCGGCACCGGCCGCCTCGGCGGCGCGACAGGCGTCCACCAGCGCGCGCTCACCGGCCTGCCCCAACAGCACCGCCGACTCCACGATCACCTTGAGCACCGCCCCGGGCACGGCGCCGCGCACCGCCTCGATGTCGCGGCGCACCGCGTCCACGTCGCCGCTGAGCGCCGCGCCGACATCGATGACCATGTCGATCTCGGCGGCGCCGTCGGCCACGGCCCCGCCCGCTTCGAGCGCCTTGACCGCCGGCACGTGCTTGCCCGACGGGAAACCGGCCACCGCGGCGACCCGCACACCGCCCCCGGCGGCCCGCACCATCGACGGCGACACGCACACCGCGTACACACCCAGCTCGACGGCCTCGGCGACCAGGCTCGTCACGTCGGCGTCGGTGGCCTCGGGTTTGAGCAGCGTGTGGTCCACCAGCGCGGCCAGTTGCGCCCGGGTGGGCCGGCCCGCCACTAGGACACGTCTTCCGCGCCGCCGGGATTGCACCCCGATGCCACCATGTCGTCGTAGCCGACCACGGGCCTCCACGGCTCCAGGTTCCAGCTGACCTTGCCGGGCAGCGCCCGTTCGGCGAACTGCCAGTGGCAGACGAACTGCGCGCGCATGCCGGGGGTTCCGGCGTTCGGGGCCAGCGCGAGCAACTCCGACCAGGCCTCGTCGGCCGCGTCGGCCGTCCCGGGCCGCAGGGAGGTGACCCGCGCGGCCGGTGTCGGGAAGACCCGCAGGCGCGGCATGCCGGACCACTGCGTCCACTGCGTGTGATCGACGTAGGGCGGCGGCGGCAGCGCGGACCCGCCCGCGCCGCGGCCGGGATCGGCGGTGGCCAACGGACCCGGCAGCGCGACGAGCGCCGCGGTCAGCGCAGCCGACAGGGCCCTCATCCCGCTAGCGCGACTTGCCCTGGATTTCGAGGAGCTTGGGCCGGACGTCGACCAGGTACACGCCGGCCGCGCAGGCGGCGATCGCCATTCCCAGCACGCCGAAGACGAAACTCAGGATGGAGGTCAGCGCCACGGCCAGGCCCAGGATCACCAACCAGACCGGCTTGGTCAGCTTTTCGGCGGCCGTGTAGGCGTCGGGCCGCTGCAGCGCCGCGTGCACAAAGGCATACACGGCCGTCACCAGGACGGCGATCTGCAAGACCAACATGACGGTGCCCACGAGG
This sequence comes from Mycobacterium cajalii, assembly GCF_045809005.2. Lineage (NCBI taxonomy): Bacteria > Bacillati > Actinomycetota > Actinomycetes > Mycobacteriales > Mycobacteriaceae > Mycobacterium > Mycobacterium cajalii. The sequence goes on along the minus strand of NZ_CM141436.1, from coordinate 822,319 downwards.
TGTGTCACGCCTCAAGGGTATGCGGGCGCCGCCGGAAACGTCGACTCTGGTGGTCCGGGTCGCGCGAGGGGCGACCCGGACCCCGGCTCACTTCTGGGTGACCTTCTTGGCCGGCGCCTTCTTGGCCGGCGCCTTCTTGGCCGGAGCCTTCTTGGCGGGGGCCTTCTTGGCCACGGCCTTGGCCGGCTCCTCGGCCTTCTTGGGCAGGTCGATGCCGACCAGCTTGGCCGCCCGCTCCCCGACCGCGCGGGTCTGCGACGCCACGGTGCCGAGCGCCTCCTGGGTCAGTTCGACGGCCTGGTCCACGTAGCCCTCGGCGCGCGCCGCAGTGTCCTCGAAGGGCCGCTGGCTGCGCAGCCGCTGCAGCGCGGCCTCGCCGCGCTCGACCAGCTCGTTGTACCGGCCGGTCGCCGCCTCCATGTAGCCCTCGGCGGCCTTGCGCAGCTCGTCGGCGGTGAACCGCTCGCGCAGCTCGGTCAGCTGCTCGGGCAGGTCCTCCTGCATCTTGGCCAGGCGGGCACGCCTCTCCTCGACCCGGCTGCGGGTGTCGGTGCGCGTCTCCTCGGCGCGGTCGCGCATGTTGGCGACCAGGTCGTTGACGGTCGCCAGCGCCAGGTCGGCCGCGCCCAGCGCCGCCAGCAACGGGGCCCGTAGGTCTTCGATGTTCGAGTTTTCTGCCATGGTTGTTCCTTTCATGGTTTCTTTTCGTGGTCTGTGGTTGTTCCGTGGTGCGTCGGAGAGTTAGGGCCAGCGTCGGCCGCCGCCGCTGCGGTCGTCAAGAGCCGCGCTGTGTCGTGATGCGCAATTTGCCGGAAGACCTCCCGATGGTTTCTGGATAGCCCGGCGGCCGATTATCTATGCGTCGCCGGCTCACCGGCGGGCTCGTCGGCACCGGGGCCGGCGCCACCCTCCTCGAGGGCGGCTTCGTTCTGGTGGGCGAACGAGGCGTAGATGTCGAGCAGGATCTGCTTCTGACGCTCGGTGATCGCCATGTCGGTGACGATGGCGTCGCGGACCTGGCTGGTCTCGCCCGGCTCGAGAATGCCCGCCCGCACGTAGAGAACCTCCGCGGAGACCCGCAGTGCCTTTGCTATCTGGTTCAGGACGTCGGCGGAGGGTTTGCGCAACCCGCGCTCCACCTGGCTCAGGTACGGGTTGCTGACGCCGGACCGTTCGGCCAGCTGCCGCACCGACACCTGGGCGAGCTCGCGCTGGCTCCGGATGAAGCTGCCGATGTCGGAGGCCATGTCAGAGGCCGCCGTGGACACCTTGGCGGAGAGCTTCTCCTCCGCTGGCATTGCGCACTCCTGGGTCGTCGGGCCTATTGGACGGCACCAGCGTACGGAGCGGTGCTTGCTTTTGCAAGCACTGGTTAGCACTTCTCAGAACATTAGCTGCGCGACGGCATAAATGACGAGTCCCGCCAGCGCGCCCACCACCGTGCCGTTGATCCGGATGAATTGCAGGTCGCGCCCCACGTGCAACTCGATGCGCCGGCTGGCCTCGTCGGCGTTCCAGCGTTCGATCGTCTCGGTGATGATCGCGGTGATCTCCACCCCGTACTGGGTGACCAGGTGCTGCGCCGCCCTGACCATCCAGTCGTCCACCTTGTCGCGCAGTTCGGCGTCGTCGCGCAACGATTCGCCGATGCGCACGACCGTGTCGGCGATGCGCGAGCGCAGGGTGCTGGACGGGTCGTCGACGCCTTCGAGGACCAGCCGCTTGAGCGTCCGCCACGCGGTCGCGGCGGCGTTGCCGATCTCCTCGCGCGCCATCAGCTGCTCCTTGACGGCGTCCGCGCGCGCGATGGTGTCCGGATCGTGCTGCAGGTCCTCGGCGAACTCGAACAGGAATCGGGTGGCCGAGCGGCGCAACTCGTGCTCGGGGTTGCGGCGCACCTTGTCGGTGAAATCCATCAGTTCGCGGTGAATGCGGTCGCCGACGAGCTGGTCGACGAATCGCGGCGACCAGCTCGGCGAATCGCGCTCGACCACCCGCTGGATGACCTCGCCGGCGTTCAGCGACCATTGAAAGGCGCGGTCGGCCAGCAACTGGATCAGCGCCTCCTGCCGGTTCTCGGCCAGCAGCGTGCCCAGCACCCGCCCCACGGGCGGGCCCCACTGCGGTTCGCCGATGCGGCGCACGATCATCCGGTCGATGACCTGTTGAACGTCGTCGTCGCGCAGCAGCTCCACCAGAACCCGCAGCACCGTCGCGGTCTCGCCGGCCACCCGCTCGGCGTGCGGGGCCTCCGACAGCCACTTGCCCAGCCGTCCGGGCACCTCTGCGTCGCGCAGCTTGGTCTCGACGACCACCGGCGACAGGAAGTTCTCCCGCACGAAGGTCCCCAGGCCCTCGCCGAGCTGGTCCTTCTTGCGCTTGATGATCGCGGTGTGCGGGATGGGAATGCCCAGCGGATGCTTGAACAGCGCGGTCACGGCGAACCAGTCGGCCAGCGCACCCACCATCCCGGCCTCCGCGGCGGCACCGACGTAGCCGACCCAGGCGGCCGCGCCGCCCTGCGCCTGCACCCACCGGCAGGCGAGAAACACACCGGTGGCACCGACCAGGAAGCCGAGCGCCACGAGCTTCATCCGGCGCAGACCGACCCGCCGCTCGGCGTCGGCCTGCGGATCCGCGCCTGCGAACGACTCCGCGAACGACGCGCGGGGCCGCGCCGCCGTCTCGACCCGAGCGGGGAGCCTATGCGCCACCGGGCCAGCATCCTCGTGCCACCACACCATCATCCATGCACCACCGGGCCGTCGTCGGCATCCGTGCGGACGGTGCGCCCCGCGGCGCCCGCCGGGCCGTAGTATCGAGGTCGTCTAGTGAATGGGAATTCGTGACAGTGGCTGAGCACCTCCCGGCCGGGACCGTGAAGACCGACGGCCGAAAACGGCGTTGGCACCAGCACAAGGTGGAGCGTCGCAACGAGTTGGTCGACGGCACGATCGACGCGATCCGTCGCCAGGGCCGTTTCGTGAGCATGGACGAGATCGCCGCGGAGATCGGGGTGTCCAAGACCGTGCTGTACCGCTACTTCGTCGACAAGAACGACCTGACGACGGCGGTGATGATGCGCTTCGCGCAGACCACCCTGATCCCCAACATGGCGGCCGCGCTGTCGTCGAACCTCGACGGCATCGACCTGACCCGCGAGGTCATCCGGGTGTACGTCGACACGGTGGCGTCCGAACCCGAGCCGTACCGGTTCGTCATGGCAAACAGCTCGGCCAGCAAGAGCAAGGTGATCGCCGACTCCGAACGCATCATCGCGCGCATGCTCGCCGTGCTGATGCGCCGGCGCATGCACGAGGCCGGGATGGACACCGGCGGGGTGGAACCGTGGGCCTATCTGATCGTCGGCGGGGTCCAGCTGGCCACCCACTCCTGGATGTCGGACCCGCGCATGACCAGCGACGAGCTCATCGACTACCTGACCATGCTCAGCTGGAGCGCGCTGCGCGGCATCGTCGAGGTAGGCGGGTCGCTGGACAAGTTCCGCGCGGAGCCGCACCCCTCGCCGATCGTCCCGCCGCCCGGGGAATGAGGCCGTCGCGTCCGCCCGAATACCGGCAAAACATTTCCCTTTCGGGATCGCAACGGTCGCGCGTGACGTACCCGGCGTAAGGGGACTTTGACCGAGAGAGCGGCTAGCATGCAGGGGATGCGTAGGGGGTAGTTCGGGATGCGCCGTTGACTGCGCCCGTGCCTCAGTAACACAGAAAGGCCCATTACGTGATGTCCGTGCAGCTCACGCCGCATTTTGGCAACGTGCAAGCTCACTACGACCTGTCCGACGACTTCTTTCGGCTGTTCCTGGACCCCACCCAGACCTACAGCTGCGCCTACTTCGAGCGCGACGACATGACGCTGCAGGAGGCGCAGCTCGCCAAGATCGACCTGTCGCTGAGCAAGCTCGCGCTCGAGCCGGGGATGACCCTGCTCGACATCGGCTGCGGCTGGGGCGCCACCATGCGGCGGGCCATCGAGAAGTACGACGTCAACGTGGTGGGCCTGACGCTCTCGGAGAACCAGGCCGAACACGTGCAGGAGACGTTCGACCAGATGGACACCGCCCGCTCGCGGCGGGTGCTGCTCGAAGGCTGGGAGAAGTTCCACGAACCGGTCGACCGGATCGTCTCGATCGGCGCGTTCGAGCACTTCGGCCGCCAGCGCTGGGGCCACTTCTTCCACATGGCCCACCGGGTGCTGCCGGCGGACGGCCTCATGATGCTGCACACCATCACGCGTCCCACCTTCAAGGAGGCCCGGGCGAAGGGCAGGCCGCTGACCCACGAGGTCGTTCACTTCACCCAGTTCATCCTGGCCGAGATCTTCCCGGGCGGCTGGCTGCCGACCATCCCGTCGGTCGAGGAGCACGCGCTCGCGGCGGGCTTCGAGGTGACCCGGATCCAGTCGTTGCAACTGCACTACGCGAGAACCCTGGAGCACTGGGCCGCCGCCCTCGAGGCGAACAAGGACCACGCCATCGCGATCCAGTCCGAAGAGGTCTACGACCGGTACATGAAATACCTCACCGGCTGCGCCAAGCTGTTCCGTCAGGGATACACCGACGTCAACCAGTTCACGCTGGAAAAGTAGCGGCGCGGCGCGCCCCGGTTCGTCAGCGACGATCCGGGGCGTCGCTCACTTCACCAAAGTGAATTGCCCCACATTGCTGATGCCTTTACGGAAGAAGTTCTCACACCCGGTCAGATAGTGCATGTACCGGTCGTAGACCTCTTGCGATTGGATGGCGATCGCCTTTTCTTTGTTGGCCTCCAGATTGGCCGCCCAGATGTTGAGGGTCCGCTCGTAGTGCTCGCGCAGCAATTGCACTCGCTCGACGGAAAACCCGGCGGGCTCGGCGAATTTGACAATGTCTTCCTCGGTCGGCAACTGTCCGCCCGGGAAGATCTCGGTGCCGATGAATCGCGCGAACCGGATATCGCGCATGGTCAGGGAGATGCCGAGCGCCGACATCTGCTGCCAGTGGTAGGTCAGGATGGTGTGCAACAGCATCCGGCCGTCGTCGGGCAGAATGTCGTGGGCGCGCTCGAAGAACGCGGGCCAGCGATCCGCCTTGAATGCCTCGAAGGCGCCGATGCTGACGATCCGGTCGACCTTGTCCTCGAACTCTTCCCAGCCCTGCAACCGCACCTCGATGTTGCGTTCGGTGGGAATACCGGCGAGCCTCTTCTTGCTGTACGCGAACTGGTTGCGGCTCAACGTGATTCCGATGACGTTGACGTCGAACTTCTCGACCGCGCGCTGCAGCGCGCCGCCCCAGCCACACCCGATGTCGAGCACCGTCATGCCGGGTTCGAGGTTCAGCTTGCCCAGCGCGAGGTCGAACTTCGCGTTCTGCGCCTCCTCCAGCGTCATGTCGTCGCGCTCGAAGTACGCGCAGGTGTAACCCATGGTGGGGTCTAGGAATAGCGCGAAAAACTCATCGGAGACGTCGTAGATCGATTGCGACTCTTCGTAGTAGGGCTGCAGCGCTGTCATGCTCTTGGTGAACCTCCCGACTGTTGAACGGGAGAATAGTAACCGATCGGCGGGAGCATGTCATACAGGCTCAGTAGGCGTAGAAACCCCTGCCCGACTTCTTGCCGAGCCGGCCCGCCTCCACCATGCGCAGCAGCAGCGGCGGCGGGCCGTATTGCGGCTCCTTGAATTCGTCGAACATCTTGTCCGCGATCAGCTTGAGGGTGTCCAGGCCGACGAGGTCGGACAGCCGCAGCGGGCCCATCGGATGCGACAGCCCGGCAACCACGGCCTTGTCGACGTCCTCCACGCTGGCAAAGCCGGCCTCAACCATCCGGATCGCCGACAGCAAATACGGCACCAGCAGCGCGTTCACGACGAAACCGGAACGGTCCGAGCACCGCACCACCTGCTTGCCCAGCACCGCGCCGGCGAACTCCTCGGTGCGGGCGGCGGCGGCTTCGTCGGTGACCAGCGTGCTGACCAGCTCGACCAGCGGCAGCACCGGGACGGGATTGAAGAAATGCAGGCCCAGCACGCGCTGCGGGTTCTTGGTGGCCGCGGCGATCTTCATGATCGGGATGCTGGAGGTGTTGGACGCCAGCACCGCGTCCGGGTCGGTGACGACCCGGTCCAGCTCGGCGAAGACCTTCGCCTTGACCGCCTCGTCCTCGACGATGGCCTCGATCACCAACTGCCGGTCGGCCAGGTCCTTCAAGTCGGTGGTGAAGGTGAGTTTGCCCAGCGCGCGGTCGCGCTCCCGTTCGGTCACCTTGCCCGCGCTGACGCCGCGCTCGAGCGACTTCACGATGCGGTTGCGGCCCGCCGTGATCAACGCCTCGGTGGTCTCGAACACCGTCACGTCGACACCGGCACGGACCGAGACCTCGGCGATGCCGGATCCCATCTGGCCGGCCCCGATTACCCCTACCCGCTGGATCGCAGCTGCGTCGCTCACCCGAGTTCTCTTTCGCGTCGTATTGTCCTGCACCGCAATTGGCCCCGCCCGACAGCGCCGGGCGGGGCCAATGCTACTTCAGCTGATACTCAGTGCACCGAGCGTGTAGCCATTGCGAAAAATCAGCCGAAAACTCGCAGCAGGTTCACGCTCGGCGCCAACGCCCTCAGTGGAACTGGCCCTCTTCGGTGGAGCCGGTCAGCGCGGTCGTCGAGGAGTTCGGGTCGACCGTGGTGGCGATGCGGTCGAAGTACCCGGCACCGACCTCACGCTGGTGCTTGGTCGCGGTGTAGCCGCGCTCCTCGGCGGCGAACTCGCGCTCCTGCAGCTCGACGTAGGCGCTCATCTGGTTGCGGGCGTAGCCGTAGGCCAGGTCGAACATCGAGTAGTTCAGCGCGTGGAAGCCGGCGAGCGTGATGAACTGGAACTTGAACCCCATTGCGGCAAGCTCTTTTTGGAACTTCGCGATGGTGCTGTCGTCGAGGTGCTTGCGCCAGTTGAACGACGGCGAGCAGTTGTAGGCCAGCATCTGGTCGGGGTAGGAGGCCTTGACCGCCTCGGAGAACTTGCGCGCCAGCTCGAGGTCGGGGGTCCCGGTCTCCATCCAGATCAGGTCCGCGTACGGGGCGTAGGCCTTGGCACGCGCGATGCAGGGCTCGATGCCGTTGCGGGTGCGGTAGAAGCCCTCCCGCGTGCGCTCGCCGGTGATGAACGGCCGGTCGCGCTCGTCGACGTCGGAGGTGATCAGCGTGGCGGCCTCGGCGTCGGTGCGGGCGATCACGACGGTCGGGACGTCGCACACGTCGGCGGCCAGCCGGGCCGACGTCAGCGTGCGGATGTGCTGCTGGGTCGGGATCAGCACCTTGCCGCCCAGGTGGCCACACTTCTTCTCCGACGCCAGCTGGTCCTCCCAGTGGGTGCCCGCGACGCCGGCGGCGATCATGGCCTTCTGCAGCTCGAAGACGTTGAGGGCGCCGCCGAAGCCGGCCTCGCCGTCGGCGACGATCGGCGCCAGCCAGTTCTCGACCGAGGTGTCGCCCTCGATCTTGGCGATCTGGTCGGCGCGCTGCAGGGCGTTGTTAATCCGGCGAACCACCTGCGGCACCGAGTTGGCCGGGTACAGGCTCTGGTCGGGGTAGGTGTGGCCGGACAGGTTGGCGTCACCGGCGACCTGCCAGCCCGACAGGTAGATCGCCTTGAGGCCGGCGCGCACCTGCTGGACGGCCATGTTGCCGGTGAGGGCGCCCAGCGCGTTGACCCACTCCAGGTCGTGCAGCTCGTCCCACAACACCTCGGCGCCGCGGCGCGCCAGCGTGTTCTCCTCGACGACCGTTCCCTGCAGCGCGACGACGTCTTCGGCGCTGTAGGTGCGGGTCACGTCCTTCCAGCGCGGGTTGGTGTCCCAGTCCTGCTGGATCTTCTCGGCGCTCTTCGGGGTGCCAACGACAGACATCGGGCTTGACTCCTTAACAAACTTTGATCGTCGAGGCCGGTGCCGCCTTGCGGCGTAGCTACGGGCCCGACTTCGCTGATGTGCTAACTCGACGATGGCACAGCGTGCGGACCGGAGTCCACCCATTTCAATTGCCAATTTCGGCAACGAGTTCCGCCGAGTTTGCAAATCTTGCGAAGGCGGCCGAAAACTTAACCGTTTCAGAAACTACCGGTCAGTAATCGCAAAGTCGCAGGTCAGGCGCGCATTTGCCGGCGGACCCGCGCCGGGCGGCGGGGGTCAGAGTGCGAAGAGCGCGGCGACGGCTTTCGTCTCGTCACCGACCGCATATGTGAGCGTCGTAACAGCCCGGTCGGCCAGGTCGGCGCCGAACCGGTCGGTCGATCCCGCCGGGTGGACGTGGGAGATGATCTCGAGCTTGTCGCCCAGCGCCACCGGCGCCTCGTGTTCGATGGTCACGCGCAGCGGGCCCGCCAGCAGCTCGGTGTGCGACGCGAGATAGTCCTCGATCACGCTCCAGTAGACCGAGTTGTTCATGTGGTCGAACAGGTCGATGTCGGTGACGCGCACCGGGAACTCGTGGATCTCGCCCGCGTCCTCGCGACCACCGGGCTTCAGGTAGCCCTTCCAGCGCAGCCGGCCGACGTCGGTCGTCTTGCGCAGCCCGTCCAGGAAGTCGTCGGCGATGCGCGAGGGCATCTGGGTGTCCCGGTTGATGTTGATCCAGAACGCCTCGGACTCGATCAGCCCGCCCTTGCGGCCGTCGACCCGCACCCGCATCTCGCACCACCGGTTGGAGGTGCCCGAGCACCATCTGCGCAGACGCAGCATGTCCTGGAACTCGATCGGGCGGATCAGGTCCACCATGGTGCGGCGGACGATCCACAACGGATGGGTCTCCTCGAACCCCATCTCACGCAGCTGGTCCTGCCCGATGTCCTGGATGTGCCGGGCGGCGGCGTCCAGCCGCAGCCGGCCGGTGCGGTCGATGTCGCCGACCCGCAGCGGCCATTCGCGATCGAACACGTCGGGGTGGCCATCCGGGACCGGCATCATTCTCTTATCCAGGCTCACGGCGTCGCTCCCCGTACTCTTGTCGGCACCCAAGCTTGACGCCGGGCCCGATGCGAATCATGCCAATGACGTTCCCCGAATACCAATTGTGACAAAGCCGTATCCGGATGCCAACTCTGCAAAGCCGGTCTTCGCAGGACGGGTAGGCTCGCTGGCGTGTCGAAGACATTCGTCGGCTCGCGCGTGCGCCAGCTGCGCAACGAGCGCGGGTTCTCCCAGGCCGCGCTGGCTCAGATGCTGGAGATCTCGCCGAGCTACCTCAACCAGATCGAGCACGACGTGCGACCGCTGACGGTCGCCGTGTTGCTCCGGATCACCGAGGTGTTCGGGGTGGACGCGACCTTCTTCGCCTCGCAGGACGACACCCGACTGGTGGCCGAGTTGCGCGAGGTGACGATGGACCGCGACCTCGACATCGACGTCGACCCCACCGAGGTCGCCGAGATGGTCAGCGACCACCCCGCCCTGGCCCGGGCGGTGGTCAACCTGCACCGGCGCTACCGAATCACCACCGCACAACTGGCCGCCGCCACCGAGGAGCGGTTCTTCGACGGCAGCGGCACCGGGTCCATCACCATGCCCCACGAAGAGGTCCGCGACTACTTCTACCAACGTCAGAACTACCTGCACGAGCTGGACACCGCCGCCGAGGACCTCACGATCCAGATGCGGCTGCACCACGGCGATCTGGCCCGCGAGCTCAACCGCCGCCTCACCGAGGTGCACGGGGTGCACATCAACCGGCGCATCGACCTCGGCGACACCGTGCTGCACCGCTACGACGCGGGGACCAAGACCCTCGAGATCAGCACCCACCTGTCGCTGGGCCAGCAGGTGTTCAAGATGGCCGCCGAACTGGCCTACCTCGAGTTCGGCGACCTGATCGATACCCTGGTCGAGGAGGGAAAGTTCACCAGCGACGAGTCGCACACCCTGGCCCGGCTGGGGCTGGCCAACTACTTCGCCGCGGCCGCGGTGCTGCCGTACCGCCAGTTCCACGACGTCGCGGAGAACTTCCGCTACGACGTCGAGCGGCTGTCGTCGTTCTACGCGGTGAGCTACGAGACGATCGCGCACCGGCTCTCCACGCTGCAACGGCCGTCGATGCGCGGCGTCCCGTTCTCCTTCATCCGGGTGGACCGGGCGGGCAACATGTCGAAACGCCAGTCCGCCACCGGTTTTCACTTCTCCTCCAGCGGCGGCACCTGTCCGTTGTGGAACGTCTACGAGACGTTCGCCAACCCCGGCAAGATCCTGGTGCAGATCGCCCAGATGCCCGACGGGCGCAACTACATGTGGGTGGCCCGCACCGTGGAGCGCCGTGCCGCGCGGTATGGTCAGCCCGGTAAGACCTTCGCGATCGGGCTGGGCTGCGAACTCCGCCACGCGCACCGGCTCGTCTACTCGGAAGGACTCGACTTGTCGGGTGAGATCGCCACACCGATCGGCGCGGGTTGCCGTGTCTGCGAACGCGACAACTGCCCGCAGCGGGCGTTCCCGGCGTTGGGGCGCGCGCTCGACCTCGACGAGCACCGCAGCACCGTGTCCCCCTACCTGGTGAAGCAGCCATGACCGGGGGGCCGGGCCGCATTCCCTCGACGACGAAGCTTCGCGACCTGGGGCTGATCAACTGGGTGGCGGCGCGGGTGATGGCGCGCACCGTGCGGGCGCCGGAGATGCACCTGTTCACCACGCTGGGCCGGCACCGGCGGCTGCTGTGGTTCTGGATGCCCTACTCCGGCGCACTGCTGCGGGGCCGGCTGCCGCGGGCCGACGCCGAGTTGGTGATCCTGCGCGTCGGGCACGTGCGCGGGTGCGAGTACGAGTTGCAGCACCACCGGCGGATGGGCCGCCAGGCGGGCCTGGACGCGGCCACCCAGGTTGCGATCTTCGCCTGGCCGCACTCCGCCGACGGCGCCGCCGCGCTCGACGCCCGGCAGGTCGCGCTGCTGCGGGCCACAGACGAGTTCCTGGCCTACCGCAGGCTGACCGGCGCGACCTGGCAACAGCTGGCATGCCACCTCGATCAGCGACAGTTGATCGAATTCTGTTTGTTGGCAAGCCAATACGACGGGCTCGCCGCGACGATCACCGCGCTCGACATTCCGCTGGACAATCCGCGCGAGAGGAGCTAGAGGTAGGTGTCGGCCACCACGGCCACCGTCAGGACCACGGGCAAAAGCGGCAGCCCGGCCGCGAACGCCGCCCAGGCGTGGCTGCGGCGTCGCCGCAGCCACCATGCCCAGGCCGCGCCGCCGGCACCGAGCACGACCGCCAGCAGCAACACCGGCGGAGCCCACCGGCTCACCGTGGTGGTGTCGTTCCCGATCGAAAAGGCCACCAGCCACAGGACGTAACCGGTGGCCACGCCGCCGACGGCACCGACGATGGTGTCACCGCGGATCATCGCACCGCTGCCATCAGAAGTTGATCATGTGGCCGGTCAGGCCGTGGAAGCACTCCTGCAGCGCCTCGGACATGGTCGGGTGGGTGTGCACGTTGCGGGCCAGTTCGGCCGCGGTCAGGTCCCACTTCTGCGCCAGCGTCAGCTCGGGCAGCAGCTCCGACACGTCGTGGCCGATCAGGTGCCCGCCCAGCAGCTCGCCGTGCGTGGCGTCGGCGACCAGCTTGACGAAACCGCTGGGGTCGCCCAAACCGTGGGCCTTGGCGTTGGCGGTGAACGGGAACTTGGCGACCCGAACGTCGTATCCCGCGTCCCGGGCCTGCTCCTCGGTGAGCCCGAAGCTGGCCACCTGCGGCTGGCAGAACGTCGCGCGGGGCAGCATGCGGCAGTCCCCCAGCGGCAACGTCTCGGCCCCGGCGATGGTCTCGGCCGCCACCACCCCCATGGCCTCCGCGACGTGCGCCAGCATCAGGAAGGCGGTCACGTCGCCGATGGCGTAGATGTGGGGAACGCTGGTGCGCATGTACTCGTTGATGCCGATGCCCCGGTATTCGTTCAGCGCCACGCCGACCGTCTCCAGGCCGTAGCCCTCGACGTTGGGCGTGAACCCGATGGCCTGCAACACCTTTGCGGCCTTGAGCTCCTCGGGCTTGCCGTCCTTGCTGACCGTCACGGTGACCTGGGCGCCACTGGATCCAGGGTCGGAGATCGACTCGACCTTGGTCCCGGTGACGATCTTGACGCCCAGCTTCTTGAACTGCTTCTCGATCTCCTTGGACACCTCGGCGTCCTCGTTGGGCAGCGCGCGGGGCAGGAACTCCACGATGGTCACGTCGACGCCGTAGTTTTTCAGCACGTAGCCGAACTCCATGCCGATCGCGCCGGCGCCGGCGATGATGATCGACTCCGGCAGCTCCCGGGACAGGATCTGCTCCTCGTAGGTGACCACGTTGGCCGACAGCGACGTGCCCGGCACCAGCCGGGTGCTGCTGCCGGTCGCGATGATGGCGTTGTCGAACGTGACGTCCTGATTGCCGCCCTCGTTCAACTCGACCGACAGGGTGTGGTCGTCGGTGAACCTGCCGTACCCGTGGATCTCGGTGATCTTGTTCTTCTTCATCAGGAAGTGCACGCCGGCGACGCGGCCCTCGGCGACCTTGCGGCTGCGGTCGTAGGCGATGCCGTAGTCGAACGTCGCCTCCCCGCCGATGCCGAAGGTCTTGGCCTCCTTGGTGAAGATGTGGGCCAGCTCGGCGTTGCGCAGCAGCGCCTTGGACGGGATGCAGCCGACGTTGAGGCAGACCCCGCCCCAGTACTTCGGTTCGACGATGGCCGTGTTCAGGCCGAGCTGAGCGGCGCGAATGGCGGCGACATACCCGCCGGGGCCCGCTCCGAGGACGACGACGTCATAGTGAGAAGTCACGAGCCCACCCTAGTGGGCGGCCGGGCCGGTCGTTAATACGGAATGATCCCGACCAGGCAGTGGCCCGTCTGCTGGCAATAGTAGAAGCCGTACAGCGGCGCCGCGGCGGCAACGGAGGCCAGCGGCCCCGACATCACCGCCACCGACAGCGCCGAGACCAGCGGCCGCCCTTCGGTCATCGCCAGCATCACGCCGCCCACGGCGCAGGCCATGACGTAGACCAGGACCACGAACACCGGCAGCGACTTGTCGATCGTGGTGTACCACCACGAGAACAGTCCCAGTCCCACCGGCGCCGCCGCGGACCACACGCCGGCGATCACCAGCGCCAGCTTCCACCACTTCAGGTAGAGGTAACGCCCGGGAACGGTGACCGGCACCGGCGCCCCGGTCGGCTCGCGCTCCGCCGGCGCATTGGGCGGCTCGGAGGGCGGCTCGGGCGCCTCGGGCCCGGTGACCACGGGCACCGGCTGCGAGCCGGTGTCGTCGGAGAAATCGGGGACCCAGGACTGGGTGCCGGTGTGCTCGTCGTCCGAGAAATCCGGCACGAACGCCGCGGTGCCCGGGCCGGACTCGGGGTCGTGATCCTCAGCCACCGGCGACCACCCGCAGGGCGACGAGCACACCGAACCATCCCGGCCCGAGTCCGAGGACGAACGCGCCCAGCGTCGTGACCCAGCGCCGCCCGGAGAACAGGATCGTCAGCAGCCCGGTGACGGTGGGAATCCCGACCACCAGCGCGATCGCGACGACCGGGCGGATGCCGGCGTGGGCCACCGAGGTGAACGCGACCCCGGCCAGCAGCCCGGCCGCGCAGCCGAGGAGCATGGCGCTCGCCAGCAGCCAGGGACGCGGAAGCGGGATCACGGTGACGAGATTACTGCGGTTTCCCGGTGGGGGGACGGCACGTTGCCGCCGCGGCCGCGGTGTCGCGGACCACCACCTGACCCCGCACCGGCGGGCGCTGCCCCCGCTCGTAGGCGGCGCCGGTGACGACGGGCGCGGCGCGCACCAGGGCCTGCTCCCCGTCGGTGAAGACGCGGCCGCGGGACAGGAACCGCACCCCTTCGGGGGCCTCCAGGCTGAATCCGCCGCCGCGGCCCGCGACCACGTCGATCACCAGCTGCGTGTGCTTCCACACCTCGTACTGCGGGCCCGAGATCCACACTGGCACCCCGTCCCCGACGTCGAGCACCCCGAGCAACACGTCGCGGTCGCCGACGAGGAAGTCCCCTTGCGGGTAGCACATCGGCGACGACCCGTCGCAGCAGCCGCCGGACTGGTGGAACATCAGCGGGCCGTGGCGTTCGGCCAGCCGCGCGAGCAACTCGGCGGCGGGGGCGGTGATGACGGCCCCCACCGGGGCACCCGGGTCCATCAGAAGAAACCGAGCGCCTTGTCGGAGTAGGACACCAGCATGTTCTTGGTCTGCTGGTAGTGCTCGAGCGCCATCTGGTGGCACTCGCGCCCGAAGCCGGACTGCTTGTATCCGCCGAACGCAGCGTGCGGCGGATACACGTGGTAGCAGTTCACCCACACCCGCCCGGCCTGGATGTCGCGGCCGGCCCGGTAGGCGGTGTTGCCGTCGCGGCTCCACACGCCCGCGCCCAGACCGTAGAGGGTGTCGTTGGCGATCGCGATCGCGTCGTCGTAGTCGTCGAACGACGTCACCGTCACCACCGGGCCGAAGATCTCCTCCTGGAAGACCCGCATCGCGTTGTTGCCGGAGAAGATCGTCGGCTGCATGTAGTAGCCGCCGGACAGGTCACCGCCGAGCTCGGCGCGCTCGCCGCCGCAAAGGACCCTCGCGCCTTCGTCTTTGCCGATCTCGATGTAGGACAGGATCTTTTCCAGCTGGTCGTTGGAGGCCTGGGAACCCAGCATCGTCTCGGAGTCGAGCGGGTCGCCCTGCCGCACGGCCTTGGCGCGGATGGCGGCCAGCTCGAGGAACTCGTCGTAGATGTCGGACTGGATCAGGCTGCGCGACGGGCAGGTGCACACCTCGCCCTGGTTGAGGGCGAACATGGTGAACCCTTCCAGGGCCTTGTCGCAGAAGTTGTCGTGCGCCGCCATCACGTCGGAGAAGAAGATGTTGGGGCTCTTGCCGCCGAGCTCGAGGGTGACCGGGATCAGGTTCTGGCTGGCGTACTGCATGATCAGGCGCCCGGTGGTGGTTTCGCCGGTGAACGCGATCTTGGCGATGCGGTTGCTCGACGCCAGCGGCTTGCCGGCCTCGGCGCCGAACCCGTTGACGACGTTGACCACCCCCGCCGGCAAGAGGTCGCCGATCAGCGACATCAGGTAGAGCACCGACGCCGGTGTCTGCTCGGCGGGCTTGAGCACCACCGCGTTGCCGGCGGCCAGCGCCGGCGCCAGCTTCCAGGCGGCCATCAGGATCGGGAAGTTCCACGGGATGATCTGCCCCACCACCCCGAGCGGCTCGTGGAAGTGATAGGCGACGGTGTCCTCGTCGATCTGGCTCAGCGAGCCCTCCTGGGCGCGCAGCGCCGCGGCGAAGTACCGGAAATGGTCGGCCGCCAGCGGGATGTCGGCGCTCATGGCCTCGCGGATCGGCTTGCCGTTGTCCCAGACCTCGGCGACCGCCAGCGCGAGCTTGTTCTCCTCCATCCGGTCGGCGATCTTGTTCAGGATCGCCGCCCGCGCGGCCGGCGCGGCCTTGCCCCAGGCCGGTGCCGCCGCGTGCGCGGCGTCGAGCGCCTTCTCGACGTCGGCCGCATCCGAGCGGGCCACCTCGCAGAAGGCCTGGCCGGTCACCGGCGTCGGGTTCTCGAAGTACCGGCCGCCCACCGGTGCGACCCACTGCCCCCCGATGAAGTTCCCGTACCGGGACTGATACGACATCAATGCCCCGGCCGTACCCGGACGTGCGAAAACAGTCATCTGCTCGGCTCCTCGTTCTCACCGCTGTAACACACCTCACAGTACCGCCGGGGCCACAATGGCTGCCATGACATCTGAGTCTGCCCCGGACCGCGCCGACCCGTATCTGTGGCTCGAGGACATCAGCGGCGACGAGGCGCTGGACTGGGTGCGTGCGCGTAACGCACCCACGCTGGCGGAATTCCGTGACGCCGGCTTCGAGCGGATGCGCACCGAGGCGCTCGAAGTGCTCGACACCGACGCCCGCATCCCCTACGTGGTGCGCCGCGGCGAGCACCTGTACAACTTCTGGCGCGACGCCGCCAACCCGCGCGGGCTGTGGCGGCGCACCACCCTGGACAGCTACCGCACCGACTCCCCCGAGTGGGACGTGCTGATCGACGTAGACGAATTGGGCCGAGCTGACGACGCGAAGTGGGTGTGGGCGGGCGCCGGCGTCATCGAACCCGAGTACACGCGCGCGCTGGTCGGCTTGTCCCCCGGCGGCTCCGACGCGTCCATCGTTCGCGAATTCGACATGCTCACACGGCGATTCGTCACGGGAGGATTCGAGCTACCGGAGGCCAAGTCCCAGATCGCGTGGGAAGACGCCGATACCGTACTGGTGGGCACCGACTTCGGCGCCGGCTCGCTCACCGAGTCCGGCTACCCGCGGGTGGTCAAGCGGTGGCGCCGGGGCACACCGCTGACCGACGCGGAAACCGTCTTCGAGGGCGCGGACACCGACGTGCGCGTCTCCGCCTCGGTGGACCGCACGCCGGGGTTCGAGCGCACCCTGCTGGCACGGGCGGTCGACTTCTGGAACGAGGAGATCTACGAACTGCGCGGCTCCCCCGACGACTCCGAGTTGATCCGCATCGACGCGCCGACCGACGCCAGCGTGTCGATACACCGCGAGTGGCTGCTGATCGAGCTGCGCAGCGACTGGTACCACGGCACCGCGACGTACCGCGCCGGGTCGCTGCTGGCGGCCGACTACGACCCATTCCTCTCGGGCACAGCCGAATTGCGGGTGGTGTTCGAGCCCGACGCGCACACCGCACTGCACCACTACGCCTGGACCAGGGACCGCCTGCTGATCGTGACGCTGGCCGACGTGGCCAGCCGCGTCGAGATCGCCACGCCGCCCTCGCGTGACGACCCGCTGCGCCCGGCTTCGCCGCGCTTGCGATCGTCACGGGGCACCTGGCGGCGCGAGCCCGTGGCGGGCATCCCGGCCGCGACCAACACGGTGATCGCCGCCGCCGACGAACACGGCGACGAGTTCTTCCTGGACTCCAGCGGATTCGTCTCCCCGTCCCGGCTGATGCGTGGCACCGGCGCGGGGCCACTGGAGGCGATCAAGTCGGCGCCGGCGTTTTTCGACGCCGAAAACTTCTCGGTCGCACAGCATTTCGCCGAGTCGGCCGACGGTACCGCCATCCCCTACTTCGTCGTGGGGCCGGCCGACGCGCCGGGGCCGGGCCCGACGCTGCTGTACGGCTACGGCGGGTTCGAGACCGCCAACACGCCCGCCTACAACGGCGTGCTGGGCCGGTTGTGGCTCGCCCGCGGGGGCACCTACGTGCTGGCGAACATCCGCGGCGGCGGCGAGTACGGGCCCGGCTGGCACACCCAGGCGATCCGCGAGGGCAGGCACAAGGTGGACGAGGACTTCGCCGCGGTGGCAACCGATCTGGTTGCCCGCGGCATCACGACGGTGGAGCGGCTCGGCGCGCGCGGCGGCAGCAACGGCGGGCTGCTGATGGGCATCATGCTGACCAGGTACCCGGAGAAGTTCGGCGCCCTGGTGTGCGACGTGCCGCTGCTGGACATGAAGCGCTACCACCTGTTGCTGGCCGGCGCCTCATGGGTGGCCGAGTACGGCGACCCGGACAATCCCGACGACTGGAAGTTCATCTCCGAATACTCTCCGTACCAGAACATCTCGGCATCGCGGCGCTATCCGCCGGTGTTGATCACCACGTCCACGCGCGACGACCGCGTCCATCCTGGCCATGCCCGTAAGATGACGGCGGCCCTGGAGGCGGCCGGGCACAAGGTCTGGTATTACGAGAACATCGAGGGCGGACACGCCGGGGCGGCCGACAACGAGCAACTGGCGTTCAAGGCGGCGCTGAGCTATTCGTTCCTGCACCGCACGTTGCCCGGGTCCTCCGGTTAGCCACCGCGCCCGGAGGGCACCCTGCTGCCCAGTTGGCCCGTCGGGCGCCGCCGCGTGGGTGCGCCTCTGGGTGCTGGCCGGGCACCCGGCCGGCGACCACATCGGCGCGCGGTCCAGCGCTACCAGAGGTACGTGCCGGCCGCCGTGGCCGCCCGTCGCCGTCGCCCTGCTGGTCCGGTGGGCGCGCAGGCGCCGGTCCCCGAACATAGGATCATCGACGTGTCAGCGATCGAACGCATCGAACTCACGCTGCTGGTGACCGGCCTGATCGGCATCGCGGCCGGGGCAACGCAGGCACGCTTCCGCTACATCACCCACCGCCGGGCGGGCCGGCGGTACTACTGGACGACCTCGATCGTCGGCATCGTCTGCTTTGCGATCGGGGTGGGCAAGATCTGGCCGAACGGTATCCTCGCGGCGTCGGTCTTCGTGGCCATAGTGGTGTTCTCGGCCTACCTGAGCACGCCGTACCTCAAGATCAACGGCCGCATCTACGCGTCGACGCCGGAGAATCGACAGCCGGATCCGTAGGCTGCCGGGCTATGAAACCTGGCGAGCCGGCACCCCGCTTCGAAACCCTGCTCTACACCACGGCCGGCCCGGTGGCCACCATCACGCTGAACCGCCCCGAGCAGCTCAACACCATTGTCCCGCCGATGCCCGACGAGATCGAGGCGGCCGTGGGCCTGGCCGAACGCGACCACGCCATCAAGGTCATCGTGCTGCGCGGCGCGGGCCCGGCCTTCTCCGGCGGCTACGACTTCGGCAGGGGCTTCCGACACTGGGGCGAGGCCATGACGACCGACGGGCGGTGGGACCCCGGCAAGGACTTCGCGATGGTCACCGCGCGCGAGACCGGGCCGACGCAGAAGTTCATGGCCATCTGGCGTGCCTCCAAGCCGGTGATCGCGCAGGTGCACGGCTGGTGTGTCGGCGGGGCCAGCGACTACGCGCTGTGCGCCGACATCGTCATCGCCAGCGAGGACGCGGTGATCGGCACCCCGTATGCCCGGATGTGGGGCGCCTACCTGACCGGGATGTGGCTGTATCGCCTCAGCCTGGCCCGGGTCAAGTGGCACTCGCTGACAGGCCGCCCGCTCAGCGGCGTGCAGGCCGCCGAGGTCGAGCTGATCAACGAGGCGGTGCCCTTCGAGCGCCTCGAGGCCCGCGTCGCCGAGATCGCCGCCGAGCTGGCATGCATCCCGCTGTCGCAGTTGCGGGCGCAGAAACTGATCGTCAACCAGGCCTACGAGAACATGGGCCTGGCGTCCACCCAGATGCTGGGCGGCATCCTCGACGGGCTGATGCGCAACACCCCCGAGGCTCTCAACTTCGTCCGCACCGCCGAGACGGAGGGCGTGCGGGCCGCCGTCGAGCGCCGCGACGGCCCGTTCGGGGATTACAGCCAGGCCCCGCCGGAGCTGCGGCCCGATCCCACACACGTCATCGTCCCTGATAACGATGGATAGTGAGCTGTACTATAAAAATCACGAATATGACCAAGGGCCCCTACGCCCGTGCCCCGGAAGTGCTACGGTAACGACTATGTCTCGGCTGAGCTCTGGCCTGCGTGCGGGCGCCGTTTTACTCGCTTTGGCCCTGGCCGCCGTGGTCTTCCCCACGACCGCCACCGCCGACTCCACGGAAGACTTCCCGATCCCCCGCCGGATGATCGCGACCACCTGCGACGCCGAGCAGTACATGGCGGCCGCCCGGGACACCAGCCCGGTGTACTACGAGCGCTACATGATCGACTACAACAACCACCAGCAGTACGCGCAGGCGACCCAGGACAAGGTGCACTGGTTCTTCGGCATGAACCCGGCCGGGCGCCGAGAGTACTCCGAGCACTTCTACGACCAGATCGACCCGCTGTGGTGGGGCTGGCGCAACCACATGAAGCTCTTCTTCAACAACAAGGGCGTCGTAGCCAAGGCGACCGACGTGTGCAACAACTACCCCCCCGGCGACATGTCGGTGTGGAACTGGGGCTGAGGGTTTCCACCGAACCCGGATAGCGCGGCCCGCGTCGTTCGCGAGGCATTCTGTTTGACCCGCCGGGGGCGGGGGAAGGCTGATCGTCATGACGATCAATGCCGATGATGTTGATGTGAATGTTGACCTGGACGTGCGCCGCCGGGCCGGCTGGCTGCCGGAGAACCACGACACGCTGGAGTCGTGGCTGCACGGCCACCGGAAGCGGGCCGAGCTCAAGGGCGAGCAGACCGAGTTGCACCCGGTGCTCAAGGAGTTCAGGCAACTCATCGACGACGACCCCGTCGTGAACATGTACGTCAACGAGATGATCGACCAGGTGCCGCGCACCAAGCAATACCGCAACCGTCACCTGCACGACGTGGACCAGATGCTGTGTCTCATCAACGAGGTCCTCACGATCGCCCCGGAGTTCGGCGACGAGGCGGTGATCATCCCTCTGAGCGCGGTCCTCGACTGGGCGACGACCACCCCGGCCGGTTTCGCCGCGTTCCGCGACCCCCGGATCAACGGGATGATCAAAAAGATCCTCGGCGCGTGGTGCGAGTTCCTCGACAGCCCCGACTCGCTGTACGTGCTCAACGATTCCCCGAAGGGCTGGAAATCCGAGAAGGCGCGCCACACGCTGGGCATCGAGCAGTTCGTCTACGACCCCGACGACGAGCACTGGGGCTTCAAATCCTGGAACGACTTCTTCACCCGGCGCCTCAAGGACGGCCAGCGGCCCGTCGCCTCGCCGGACGACGACAGCGTGATCGTCAGCGCCTGCGAGTCGACGCCCTACCGCATCGCCACCAACATCGCGCACCGCGACCGGTTCTGGATCAAGCACCAGCCGTACTCGCTGTGCGACATGCTGGCCAACGACGAGTCGGTGGACCAGTTCGTCGGCGGAACCGTCTACCAGGCGTACCTGTCGGCGATGAAGTATCACCACTGGCACAGCCCCGTGGCCGGGACGATCGTCCGGGCGTTCGTCCAGCCGGGCACCTACTTCTCGGAGACGGTCTCCAAGAGCTGGGACGCCCTCAAGCCGCCGGACTCCCAGTCCTACATGGCCCACGTCTCGGCGCGCGCGATCCTGCTCATCGAGGCCGACAACCCCGTCATCGGCCTGATGGCGCTGGTGGCGGTCGGCATCGGCGAGGTGTCCTCCACCCTGATCGGCCAGCACATCAAACCCGGCTACCACGTGGACAAGGGCGAGGAACTCGGCTACTTCCAGTTCGGCGGCTCGACGCACTGCCTGGTCTTCCGCCCCGGCGCGATCGCCGACTTCAACTTCTCGGCCATCCCCCAGTCCGAGTACGGGGACGCGCCGACGATCCTGGTGAACGCCAAGCTCGCCGTCGCACCCGAGCAGCCCCGGTAGCGCCGGGGCCGCACGGCCCCGAGATTGCGTCATTTGACTGATCCCGGGCCGCCCGCACACGCGACGCTTGACCCGTCGCCGCGAGAGACGTTCGCGGCGACGGGAGCAAAAGCCATGCGTTCGTGATCGCAAGCCCGCAGCTGCTGGACACCGCGGAACGGCGGATTGCCGAATTGGCGGCAAAGGGCCTGTCCAACAAGGAGATCGCCGCCCGGCTGTATCTTTCGCCCCGCACCGTCAGCGCGCACCTGTACCGGGCGTTCCCCAAGCTGGGCGTCACCAGCCGCGCCGGATTGCACGCCGCCCTCGGCGCGCTCGACGCCGGAGAGCCCACGTTCGAGTCATTTGACTGATCCCGGCCGGTCCCCCGCACCCGACGCTGGACAGGCATCCGCGATCACCGCGGAGCCAAGTGCAAAGGAGTGCCGGATGGCACCCACGCGGACCGTCGTCACCACCATCGACCGGATGCTGGCCGGATTGCGCAGATCGTGGTCGGCCTCGACCATCACCAGTTTCCGTGCGGGCGCGCTGGAAAGCGAGTTGCGCCACCGGCAGAACGTAACGCACGCCGTGTGATTTGTTGACCGGCGGGCATCCCGCGCAGCTTCGCGTTACGCACGTGATACGCCTTACACTTCAGGGGCACGAGGGAAGGGCGCGACCGTCCGGACCTAGGCTTGCGGCACCGTGATTTACTTAGGTAAGCCTTGGTTGTGTTACGGCCGCACCACCACCGGGATCGGGGGCGGCCGGCGCGACGCGGTGATCCGTAGTTGAACATGCTCGAGCGGACGGCGCACCCGGTCCGCCCGGCCGAACCGCCGACCGGTGAAGGGGACTCCGATCTTCAAGTTGCTCTCGCGGACCTGGATTCCGCTGGTGGTCCTGGCGGTGGTCGTCGTCGGGGGATTCGTCGTGTACCGGGTCCACGGCTACTTCGGCTCCGCCAAGCGGGAGTCCTACGCCGACAGCAACCTGGAAAACCCGAAGCCGTTCAACCCCAAACGGATCAGCTACGAGGTCTTCGGTCCGGCGGGGGCGGTCGCCGACATCAGTTACTTCGACGTCAACGGCGACCCGCAGCGCGTCGACGGCGCCCGGCTGCCCTGGTCGCTGCACATCACCACGACGAAGGCGGCGGTGATGGGAAACCTTGTGGCACAAGGGGATAGCGACACCCTCGGCTGCCGGATCACGGTCGACGGCGAAGTCAAGGCCGAGCGCATCTCCCACGAGGTCCACGCCTACACCTTCTGCCTGGTGAAGTCCGCGTGAGCGCGCCGCCCCCGGGGTCGCAAGCCGCCGGCTCCCCCCACGCCGAACGGCCCTTCCTCGCCCGCATGATCCACACCCTGGCGGTGCCGATCATCCTGTTCTGGGTAGCCGTCACCGTCCTGCTCGGCATGTTCGTCCCGTCGCTGGAAGAGGTCGGCCAGGAACGGTCGGTGTCGCTGAGCCCTTCGGACGCGCCGTCGTTCGTGGCCATGAAACGCATCGGGCACGTCTTCAAGGAGGGCGAGACCGACAGTTCGGCGATGATCGTGCTGGAGAGCAACCAGCCCCTCGGCGACGACGCGCACCGGTTCTACGACGTCCTGATCCGCAAGCTGCGCGCCGACACGCGGCACGTGCTGAGCATCCAGGACTTCTGGGGCGATCCCCTCACCGCGGCGGGCGCACAGAGCAACGACGGCAAGGCCGTGACCGTCCAGGTGAACCTCGCCGGCAACCAGGGCGAGCCGCTGGCCAACGAATCCGTCGAGGCGGTCCGCAAGATCGTGGACGGCGTACCCCCGCCGCCGGGGGTCAAGGCCTACGTCACCGGCGTGTCGGCGCTGGCCGCCGACCTGCACCACAGCGGCGACCGGTCCATGCTGCGGATCACCGCGACCACGGTCGCCGTGATCCTGATCATGCTGTTGTTCGTCTATCGTTCGCCGGTCACGGTGTTTTTGCTGCTGGTCACCGTCGGTTTCGAGCTGACCGCGGCCCGGGGCGCGGTCGCGCTGGTCGGGCACACCGGGCTCATCGGGCTGTCCACTTTCGCGGTCAGCCTGCTCACCTCGCTGGCGATCGCGGCCGGCACCGACTACGGGATCTTCATCATCGGCCGCTACCAGGAGGCCCGCCAGGCCGGCGAGGACAAGGAGACGGCGTTCTACACGATGTACCGGGGGACCGCGCACGTCATCCTGGGCTCGGGCCTGACCATCGCCGGCGCCACGTTCTGCCTCAGCTTCGCCCGGATGCCCTACTTCCAGACCCTGGGCGTGCCGTGCGCGGTCGGGATGCTGGTCGCGGTGGCGGTCGCGCTCACGCTGGGGCCCGCGGTGCTGACCGTGGGCAGCCGGTTCGGCCTGTTCGATCCGAAGCGGTTGCTCAAGGTGCGCGGCTGGCGCCGGGTCGGCACCGCGGTGGTGCGCTGGCCGCTGCCCATCCTGGCCGTCACGTGTGCGGTCGCGCTGGTCGGGCTGCTCACCCTGCCCGGTTACAAGGCCAACTACAACGACCGCAACTACCTGCCGACCTTCATCCCGGCCAACGCCGGCTTCATGGCCGCGGACCGCCATTTCTCGCAGGCCCGGATGAAGCCGGAGATCCTGATGATCGAGTCCGACCACGACATGCGCAACCCGGCGGACTTCTTGATCCTCGACAGGCTGGCCAAGGGCGTCTTCCGCGTGCCCGGAATCTCTCGCGTGCAGGCGATCACGCGGCCCGACGGCACGACGATGGACCACACCTCGATCCCGTTCCAGATGAGCATGCAGAACGCCGGTCAGCTGCAGAACATGAAATACCAGCGCGACCGCATGAACGACATGCTGGTGCAGGCCGACGAGATGGCCAAGACGATCGCGACGATGCAACGGATGTACGGCCTGATGACCCGGCTCGTCGCCACCACCCACCACATGGTCGGCGACACCGAGCAGATGCAGCAGATCACCAACGAACTGCGCAACGAGATCGCCGACTTCGAGGACTTCTGGCGGCCCATCCGCAGCTACTTCTATTGGGAGAAGCACTGTTTCGACATCCCGATCTGCTGGTCGATCCGCTCGGTGTTCGGCGCGATCGACGGCGTGGACGAGATCTCCGATCAGCTCAACACGCTGGTGGGTGACATCAAGGAGCTCGACCGGCTGATGCCCGAGATGGTCGCCCAGTTCCCGCCCATGATCGAGACCATGGTCAGCATGCGCACCATGATGCTGACCATGCACAGCACCATGTCGGGGATCTTCGACCAGATGGACCAGATGAGCGACAACGCCACCGCGATGGGGCACGCGTTCGACGCCGCCAAGAACGACGACTCGTTCTACCTGCCCCCGGAAGTCTTCAAGAACAAGGACTTCAAGCGCGCGATGAACAACTTCCTGTCCGAGGACGGGCACGCGGCCAGGTTCATCGTCCTGCACCGCGGGGATCCCGCGTCGGCCGCGGGCATCGCCAGCATCGACAAGATCCAGACCGCGGCCGAGGAGTCGCTCAAGGGAACACCGTTGGAGGACGCCAAGATCTATCTGGGCGGGACCGGGGCCGTGTTCAAGGACATCTCCGAGGGCGCCCGGTGGGACCTGGTGATCGCCGGGGTCTCCTCGCTGTGCCTGATCTTCATCATCATGCTGATCATCACCCGCGCCTTCGTGGCCGCCGCGGTCATCGTCGGCACGGTCGCGATATCGCTGGGCTCCTCGTTCGGCCTGTCGGTGCTGTTCTGGCAGCACATCCTCGGCATCGAACTGCACTGGCTGGTGCTGGCGATGTCGGTCATCGTGCTGCTGGCCGTCGGGTCGGACTACAACCTGCTGCTGGTGTCGCGGTTCAAACAGGAGATCGGCGCCGGCCTGAACACGGGCATCATCCGGTCCATGGGCGGCACCGGCAAGGTGGTCACCAACGCCGGGCTGGTCTTCGCGTTCACGATGGCCTCCATGGTCGTCAGCGACGTGCGCGTCATCGGCCAGGTGGGCACCACCATCGGCCTGGGCCTGCTGTTCGACACCCTGATCGTGCGCGCGTTCATGACCCCGTCCATCGCCGCGCTGCTGGGCCGCTGGTTCTGGTGGCCGATGCGGGTGCGGTCACGGCCGCCCCGGGTCCCGGCGAGCACCGTCCGGCCGCCCGACCACTCGTTCGCCTACAGCGACTAGCCCTCCCCCATGGACACGATCGCGCTCATCGGGTTCCTCGGCGGCCTGATCACCGGCATCTCGCCGTGCATCCTGCCGGTGCTCCCGGTGGTGTTCTTCTCCGGCGTGGACACCTCCGGCGAAAGGTCCTCCGCCCGGCCGTATCTGGTGATCGCGGGCCTGGTCTGCAGCTTCGGCGCGGTCACCCTGGCCGGTTCGGCGCTGCTGTCGGCGCTGCACCTGCCGCAGGACGCGATCCGCTGGGCCGCCCTGGTGATCCTGACCCTGATCGGCCTGGGCTTGATCTTCCCGCCGCTGCAACAGCTGATCGAACGACCGTTCGCCCGTCTACCGC
Organism: Mycobacterium cajalii; assembly: GCF_045809005.2. Classification (NCBI taxonomy): domain Bacteria; kingdom Bacillati; phylum Actinomycetota; class Actinomycetes; order Mycobacteriales; family Mycobacteriaceae; genus Mycobacterium; species Mycobacterium cajalii. The sequence goes on along the minus strand of NZ_CM141436.1, from coordinate 796,585 downwards.
AACCCCGATTCGCCTCCCGCAGAAGCGGATTCGGGCTCGGGTTGACGCTGGGCGCGCTGTATGTGCCGTGCGCGGGCCCGGTGCTGGCCGCCATCGTGGTGGCCGGGGGCACCGCGAAGATCGGCGCGCCGGTCCTCGTCCTGACCCTGATGTTCTCCGTCGGCACCGCCTTGCCGCTGCTGGCCTTCGCGCTGGCCGGCCGGCGCGTGGCCGAGCGCGTCGCCGCGTTCCGCCGCCGGCAGCGCGCCGTGCGGATCGCCGGCGGGATCACGATGATCGTGCTGGCCGTCGCGCTGGTCTTCAACCTGCCGGCGATGCTGCAGCGCGCCATCCCCGATTACTCGAGCGCCATGCAGAAAGGACTCGGCGCCAACAACATTCGCCAGGAGCTCGACCCGGGTGGCGCGAAAGGCCGGCTGGCCGACTGCATCGACGGCGCCGACCGGCTGCAGGAGTGCGGGCCGGCGCCGGCGCTGACCGGGATCACGGGCTGGCTGAACACCCCGGACGACAAGCCGATCGACCTCGCCTCGCTGCGCGGCAAGGTGGTCCTGATCGACTTCTGGGCGTACTCGTGCATCAACTGCCAGCGCGCCATCCCCCACGTCGTCGGCTGGTACGACCGCTACCGCGGCGACGGCTTCGTGGTGATCGGCGTGCACACCCCCGAGTACGCCTTCGAGCGGGTCCCCGCCAACGTGGCCAGCGGCGCCGCCGCACTGCACATCACCTACCCCGTCGCCCTGGACAACGACTACGCCACCTGGAACAGCTACCAGAACCTGTACTGGCCGGCCGAGTACCTGATCGACGCCGACGGCAACGTGCGGCACACCAAGTTCGGCGAGGGCGACTACGACGGCACCGAGACGCTGATCCGCCGGCTGCTGGTGGCCGCCGACCCCGCCGTCCGGCTGCCCCCGGCGTCCGGTGCGGCGGACGACACGCCGCGCACCAGGCTGACGCCCGAGACCTACCTGGGCGCGGGCAAGGCCCTCTACTACGGCGGCGCCGGCCGCTACGACTCCGGCACCGCCACATTCGGCTTCCCGGCGACGTTGCCCGACGACCGTTTCGCGCTGCGGGGCCGCTGGAGCATCGACGACCAGGGCGCCACCGCCGAGAGCGAGGACGCCGCCGTCCGGCTGAACTACACCGGCAAGGACGTGTACGTGGTCGTCGGCGGCACCGGCAGCATCGCCGTGACCCGCGACGGCACGACCACCACGACGCCGATCGGCGGGCCGCCCACGCTGCACCGGATCGTGTCCGACCCGACCGCCCGCCGCGACCGGTTGGACATGCGGGTCAGCCCAGGCCTGCAAGTCTTTTCGTTCACCTTCGGCTAGCCGCCCTTCCGGACGAGGCTGCCCGCCATCGCGACCAGCACGCCGAGCACCACGAGCGCGACGCCGGCGAGCAGTGTCACGTCGAGCCACAGGCGCAGGCCGGCCTCGGCGTGGGCGACCATCACCTCGGCGACCCGGCGGATGTCGCCGGTGCCGCGCCGGAGCACGCCGTCGACGCGCCGGCCGAGGACCTCGGTGCCGGCCCAGCCGGCCGCGCCGACGACCAGCGCGGACACGCCCAGGCTCGTCAGCGCCTTGCCGCGGCGGCGCGCGGCGGCCAGCGTCAGCAGGGCGCTCACCACGGCCAGCGCCGCCGCGCCGATGCTGAGCCAGGGCCCCCAGGTGGACAGCCGGCTCAGCTGGCCCTGCCGCAGCGGCGGTCCGGCCTGCGTCAGCGCAACGGTCAGGTCCGCGGGAACCGTGACGCGGTAGTCGGCCAGCAACTGCGCCAACGCGCTGTCGCGCAGCATCGGCGACACGTCGACGGCCCACGCGGTGCCGGTCCGCCCGGAGCGCGGGTCGGTGAACAACCAGGCGTGCGCGGCCCTGTTCGCCTGGGCGAACAGCGGCGGGAAGGCCGGGCCCGCCGTGAACGCGGCGGCGGCGGCGTGCACCCGCGAACCGTCGACCCGGTAATGCCCGCCACCGCGGGCGGCGATCAGCGCCATCGTGCGGGCGGTGAGTTCGTCGGCCATCGCGGACTGCAGCCGCGGGTCGGTCGCGGCCTTCTGGGCCAGCGCGGCAAAGCCGCGCTCGTCGACGACATGGACCTGGGCCCACGCCGCGGGGACGGCCACGCCCACGGCCACGGTGGTGGCCAGCCACAACAGCGCCGTCACCGCGAACCGCACGCCCGCGAACCTACTGGACACCCCGCACGTAGGCGGCCTGGCCGAGATGCTGGGCACAGTCGTCGAGGATGCTCACCAGCCGGGCGCCGGCCGTCACCGGCGGATCCCAGTTGGTGTCCACGACGCGGGCCAGCTCGTCGGCCGTGACGCCGGCGATGTATTCGAGGGTGAGCTTGTGCACCGCGTGGTAGTAACCGGACAGCAGGCCGGCCGGGGCGCGGACCTTGGCCACCTCGTCGGCGCCGTGGCCATAGCCGGTGTCGTCGCGGGGCAGGTCCAGCCCGAACCGGTCCACCCATCCGTCGCGGGTCCACACCTGCTCGACGCCGGCCACGTGCGCCAGCTGGATGTCCTGCACCCGCGCGCTGTGCCAGAGCAGCCAGGCGATGCTGTTGGCGCTCGGGGTGGGGCGGTAGGCGGACACCTCGTCGGTCAGGCCGTCGGTGAGGTTGTCGACGTGTTCGATCAACCGGGTGAACGCGTCTCGGAGGAGTTCCTGAACGGCGGCGTCGGGATCGGCCATACCGCCGACACTACGGGAGGTTTCGGGGGGAGGTTTCGGCCCTGGCACGACCCCCGCGACGGTCGTAGATTATTTAGATGACCTACGACCTCATCATCCGCAACGGCACCATCGTCGACGGGCTGGGGAGTGAGCCGTACGTCGGCGACGTGGCGGTGAAGGACGGGATCATCGCGGCGGTGGGCGCGGTCGACGGCGCCACCGCCGAGCGCGAGATCGACGCCACCGGGCTGCTGGTCACCCCCGGCTTCGTCGACCTGCACACCCACTACGACGGCCAGTCCATCTGGTCGGAGCGCCTGACCCCGTCGTCGGCGCACGGGGTGACCACCGTGGTGATGGGCAACTGCGGGGTCGGCTTCGCGCCGTGCCGCCAGGAAGACCACGACGTGCTCGTCGACGTGATGGCCGGCGTCGAGGACATTCCCGGCGTGGTGATGACCGACGGCCTGCCGTGGACCTGGGAGACCTTCCCGGAGTACCTGGACACCATCGAGGCGGGACGGCGTGACATCGACGTGGCCGCCTACCTGCCGCACTCGCCGCTGCGGGTCTACGTGATGGGGCAGCGCGGCGCGGACCGCGAGCCGGCCACCGCGGAGGACCTGGCGAAGATGCGGGCGCTGGCCAAGGAGGCGATCGAGGTGGGCGCGCTGGGCTTCGCCTCGTCGCGGCTGACCATCCACAAGACCGAGAGCGGTTCGCCGATCCCCAGCTACGACGCCGCGCGCGAGGAGATCGAGGAGATCGCCAAGGGCGTCGTCGACGGCGGCGGCGGCCTGCTGCAGTTCGTTCCCGACATCCCGGCCGGCGGCTACCAGCCGGTGCTGCAGACGGTGTTCGACGTCGCCGAGGACGTCGGGCTGCCTGTCACGTTCACCCTGGTGGTCGCCAACGCGGGCGACCCGACGTGGGAGGACGCCATCACGATGATCGAGAAGGCGAACTCCGCGGGCGGAGACATCACCGCGCAGCTGTTGCCGCGCCCGATCGGGCTGATCATCGGGCTGCAGCTCACCGCCAACCCCTTCGTGCTCTACCCCAGCTACCGCGAGATCGCGCACCTGCCGCTGGCCGAGCGGGTCGCCGAGATGCGCAAGCCGGAGGTCCGCGCCCGCATCCTGGCCGACAAGCCCGGCCACGGCCACCCGATCCTCTACGTCGCGCAGATGTGGGACTGGATCTACCCGCTCGGCGACACCCCCGACTACGAGCCCGACCCGTCGACGAGCATCGGCGCCCGCGCCCGCGCCCGCGGGGTGGCGCCGATGGAGGAGGCCTACGACCGGCTGCTCGACGACGACGGGCGCGCCATGCTGCTGGTGGCCACCAGCAATCTGGCAAACAATTCGCTGGACACGGTCGGCAGGCTGCTGCATCGGGACGACGTGGTGCTCGGTCTCGGTGACGGCGGCGCCCATTACGGGATGATCTGCGACGCCAGCTACTCGACGTACTTCCTGACCCACTGGGCGCGGGACCGGAAGTCGGGCCGGTTCAGCGTGCCCGAGGCCGTCCGCGCGCTGACGTCGGTGCCGGCCCGGGTGGCGGGCCTGGGCGACCGCGGCCGCATCGCCGTCGGCTACAAGGCCGACCTCAACGTCATCGACCACGCCGCGCTGCGGCTGCACAAGCCGGTGATCCGCCACGATCTGCCCGCCGGCGGGCGCCGCCTGGACCAGACCGCCGACGGTTATGTCGCCACGATCGTGTCCGGGGAGGTGATCGCCGCCGACGGCGTGCCCACCGACGCTCGTCCCGGCAAGTTGGTCCGGGGCCGGCGGTCATCCCCAGTAGCCGTTCGATAACGCCACGAAGGGCGGCCCGTCCCGGTTAAGTTGGGTCAGTGACGAGCCCGCATTTTGCGTGGTTGCCGCCTGAGATCAACTCGGCATTACTCTTCGCCGGACCGGGAGCGGCGCCGCTGCTTGCTGCGGCGACCGCGTGGGAAGGGCTGGCCGAGGATCTGGCGTCGTCAGCGTCGTCGTTCCTGACGGTGACGACGGACCTGGCCAGCGCGTCATGGCAGGGCGCGTCGGCGACGGCGATGCTGTCCGTCGCCACGCAGTACTCGGGGTGGCTGAGCGCGGCGGCGGCCCAGGCCGAAGGCGCAGCAAGCCAGGCGACGGCCATCGCGGCCGCGTTCGAGGCGGCGCTGGCGGCCACGATCCAGCCGGCGGTGGTCACGGCGAATCGGATGCTGGTGCAGGCGCTGGCAAACACGAACTGGTTCGGGCTCAACGCGCCGGCGATCATGGACACCGAGGCCGCGTACGAGCAGATGTGGGCGGCCGACGTCGCGGCCATGTTCAACTACCACGCCGACGCGTCGGCGGCCGCCGGTCAACTCGCGCCCTGGCAGCAGGTCCTGCAAAAGCTCGGTTTGAAGTTCAGCAACGGCCAGCTCACCAGCATCCTGCCCGGCAGCAGCGGCCAGGGATCCAACCTCGGTTTCGGCAACAGCGGCGCCCAGAACGTCGGGTCCGGCAACTCCGGTAACAACAACCTGGGGTGGGGCAACCTCGGCAACGGCAACGTCGGCTTGGGCAACACCGGCAACAACGACTTCGGCATCGGGCTGACCGGCAACAACCAGTTCGGCTTCGGCGGCTTCAACTCCGGGACCGGGAACATCGGCCTGTTCAACTCGGGCAACAACAACATCGGTTTCTTCAACTCGGGCAACGGAAACTTCGGCATCGGGAACGCCGGTTCGTTCAACACGGGCTTTGCCAACTCCGGCAGCATGAACATGGGCTTGTTCAACAACGGCGCCGCCAACACGGGCTTCTTCCAGGACAACTCCCTGGGCGCCCAGTCGGGCGCCGGGATGCTCGGATCCGGCCGCTACATCACCGGCGGCCTGGGCGCGGCCAACCTGGATTCCGGCCTACTCAGCTCGGCCGCGGCCAACACCGGCGGGCTGAGCGCGAGCCTGGGCAACGCGGCCCTGCTCAACCCGCCCGCGGCCAACGCCGCCTTCGGCGCACCGGTGAGCCAGCCCGCCGCCATCGCGGGCGGTGTCGAGTCGCTCGGCGCGAACGCCGCCGCCGTCACCGCCGCCGGCGGCCCCACGCCCACCGTGGGCGTGCGGACCATGGCCGCCGCTCTCACGGGTGCCTTCACGCCCACCGCCGGCGACCCCGGGGCGCGCAGCAACCCGCCCGTTCGCGAGCCCGGCATCCCCAACTCGGGCTTCTTCGGCAAGGCCGACCGCACCCCGACCGGTCCCAACACGGGCATCAGGGAGCTGACCCTGCTGCCGACCCCGTCTGAGTAGACGACACCATGCGGACGGAGAAGAAGGTAGACCTGCAGCGGCTCGCCGCCGCTCTCACCGACTACCCGTACGCGTATCTGATCACCGTCGACGACAGCTATCGCGTGCACACCGTGACAGTCGCGCCAACGCTGCGCGGGGGGACTCTCGACGTCGGCCCCATCGGCGGTCACACCCGCGACAACCTCGTCCGGCGCGGCGACGTCACCCTGCTGTGGCCCCCCACCGAGCCGGGCGGCTACTCGCTCATCGTCGACGGGCACGCGCAGGCCGCGGGGCCCGATTCCGCGTCCCTGGGTGTCGTGCCCGACCGCGCGCTGCTGCACCGCGACGCCGCCCCCGACTCACCCGAGGCGGCCAGGGGCTGTCTGCACGACTGCGTCGTGTTCTCGCTGCCGGCCTAACGCGCGCCGTACAGTCTCATCCGTGAGCCGCGTCGCACCGCTCGCCCCTCCGCGGAGCCAGGAAGATGCCGTCAGCATCAACAGCTGGGGCCATCCCGACCGCGCCTATGAGCCGCTGCTGCTGGTGCGTTGCCTGCAGCGCCACCCCGCGCTGAGGTGGAGGGCTGGATGCGGCCCTGGCCGCTAGTGAACTTCGGGAACGCGTCGGCGAATTTGCGTTCGTCCGTGCCGGCGTTCTTGAGGAACTCGGTGCGCACCGGTCCCGGGCACAGCAGTGCGACGGCGACACCGGTACCCGCGAGCTCGGCGCGCACCCCTTCGGTGTAGGTCTTCACGAACGCCTTGGTGGCGGCGTAGCCGGCCTGCCCGGGGAAGGGGTGGAAACCCGCGGTGGATCCGACGTTGAGGATCGCGCCGCGTCCGCGGGGCACCATCTGCTGGACCGCGCGGGTGGTCAGGTCGATGACGGCCTCGACGTCGACCCGCACCTGCCGACCTCGTCGAGGAGGTCGGCCCGGGCGGCGGGATCCGCGACGTCGCAGGCGATCACCTCGACGTGCGAGCCGCCCCGGGCCAGTTCGTCGGCCAGTTCGCGCAGCCGGTCTTCGCGGCGGGCGACGAGGGTCAGGCGGGGGTCACCGCGCTTCCGACCACGAGGCGACGTCGAAAACCGATAGCGTCGGCGATATCGGTTTCGCGAATCGAGTGCCGGCCGTCACGCCGTGACGGAGGTGACGACACGAAAAAGCCCGGCCCCCAAAGGGACCGGGCTTTCCCGTTGGACAGACTCAGAAGTCCATGCCGCCCATGCCGCCGGTCGGGTCGCCCGCCGGAGCGGCCGCCTTCTCCGGCTTGTCGGCGACAACGGCCTCGGTCGTCAGGAACAGCGCCGCGATGGACGCCGCGTTCTGCAGCGCCGAACGGGTCACCTTGACCGGGTCGGCGACGCCGGCCTTGAGCAGGTCCTCGTACTCACCGGTGGCGGCGTTGAGCCCGACACCCGGCTTGGAGTTGCTGACCTTCTCGGCGACCACGCCGGGCTCGAGCCCGGAGTTGAAGGCGATCTGCTTCAGCGGTGCCGACAGCGCCACCCGCACGATGTTGACGCCGGTCGCCTCGTCGCCGTCGAGCTTGAGCTCGTCCAGCGAGGGCGCCGCGTGCAGCAGGGCCACGCCACCACCGGCGACGATGCCCTCCTCTACCGCCGCCTTGGCGTTGCGGACCGCGTCCTCGATGCGGTGCTTGCGCTCCTTGAGCTCCACCTCGGTGGCGGCGCCGGCCTTGATCACCGCAACACCGCCGGCCAGCTTGGCCAGGCGCTCCTGCAGCTTCTCGCGGTCGTAGTCGGAGTCGCTGTTCTCGATCTCGCTGCGGATCTGGGCCACCCGCCCGGCGATGGCGTCGGTGTCGCCGGCGCCCTCGACGATGGTGGTCTCGTCCTTGGTGACGACGACCTTGCGGGCCTTGCCGAGCAGCGCCACGTCGGCGCTCTCCAGCGACAGGCCGACCTCCTCGCTGATCACCTGACCACCGGTGAGGATCGCCATGTCCTGCAGCATCGCCTTGCGGCGGTCACCGAAGCCGGGGGCCTTGACCGCCACCGACTTGAAGGTGCCGCGGATCTTGTTGACGACCAGGGTGGAAAGCGCCTCCCCCTCGACGTCCTCGGCGATGATCAGCAGCGGCTTGCCGGCCTGGATGACCTTCTCCAGCAGCGGGAGCAGGTCCTTGACCGTCGACACCTTGGAGCTGACCAGCAGGATGTAGGGGTCCTCGAGGACCGCTTCCTGCCGCTCGGCGTCGGTGACGAAGTAGCCCGAGATGTAGCCCTTGTCGAACCGCATGCCCTCGGTGAGCTCGAGCTGCAGGCCGAAGGTGTTGGACTCCTCGACGGTGATGACGCCCTCGTTGCCGACCTTGTCCATCGCCTCGGCGATCAGGTCGCCGATCGACTGGTCGCCGGCGGAGATGGCCGCGGTGGCGGCGATCTGCTCCTTGGTCTCGACCTCCTTGGCCTGCTTGAGCAGGGTCTCGGTGACCTTCTCGACGGCCTTTTCGATGCCGCGCTTGAGGCTCAGCGGGTTGGCGCCGGCCGCGACGTTGCGCAGGCCCTCCTTGACCAGCGCCTGGGCCAGCACCGTGGCCGTCGTCGTGCCGTCACCGGCGACGTCGTCGGTCTTCTTGGCGACCTCCTTGACCAGCTCGGCGCCGATCTTCTCGTACGGCTCCTCCAGCTCGATCTCCTTGGCGATGGACACACCATCGTTGGTGATCGTGGGGGCGCCCCACTTCTTCTCCAGGACGACGTTGCGGCCCTTGGGACCCAACGTCACCTTTACCGCGTCGGCGAGGGCGTTGAGCCCGCGCTCGAGGCCGCGACGGGCCTCTTCGTCGTACGCAATTGTCTTGGCCATTGCGAAGTGATTCCTCCGGGTCGGGAATGAAACGGGGGCCACCGTGGTGACGACAACCCCAATTACTTACGCTGGCCGGGCGCAGTGCCCGCGACGGACGACCAGACTGGCCTCACCGTCCCGACCTAGCACTCAGCGGTCGCGAGTGCCAACGTCATTCTTAGCACTCGCCTATGCCGAGTGCAAGAATGCGTCCGCCGTTATCGCGCTGCGCGTAACCCCTCAGGGCAGGTCGAGCAGCCGCTGCGCGCGGACTCCTTCGTCGCGACCGGGTTCACCGTTCCGATGCTACGGACGGACGGCGCGCAGGCCGTCGATGACGACGTCGGTCGCCCGCTCGGCCAGCGCCGAGTCGTAGGCCTGCATCGCCTGGCACCCGACGAGGATCGCCTTGAGGTCTCGCATCTCGACGTCGCGCCGCGCCGTGCCCGCCTCCTGCGCGGCGCGCAGGAGGCGGGCGATCATGGCCTTGAAGGCGTCCTCGGGCGCGGGCGCGGCGCAGGCGCCACCCCGGCGGGTCGCGCACCGAGCTGACCCGCAACCTGCCCCCGCTCGTCGAGCGCCTCGTCACGCCGGTGCTCAACCCGCTCATGCAGGACGCCGCCGCCGGCGCGCTGCCGACGCTGCGCGCCGCCACCGACCCCGGTGTGCTCGGCGGGCAGTACTCCGGGCCCGACGGCTTCGCCGAGCTGCGCGGGCACCCCAAGCTCGTCTCGTCCAGCGCGAAGTCCCACGACGCCGACGTGCAGCGCCGGCTGTGGGCGGTCTCCGAGGAACTCACCGGCGTCGTGTTTCCCGTCGGCTGAGCGGCGGCGCGGGGCCACACTGGAGGCATGTCCCTGGTCGTGCCGCCGTATCCGCCGCGCCGCTACACCGCCGACGAGCCGGAGGTCAGCGCCTGGCTCAAGCGGGCCCCCGAAAATGGAGGGGCGCCCCCGGACTACGAAGCCCCGACCGGGGCCCGCTACCACTACCTGGCCGACCAGCGGGCCACCGACGGCGACTACGGCCTGTACCGGGTCGACCTCCCGCCGGCCGGCGGCGGGCCGGGGCCGCATTTCCACCGGGCCATGTCCGAGGCGTTCTTCGTGCTGTCCGGAACGATGAAGCTCTACGACGGCACCCGCTGGGCAGACGGGCATGCGGGCGACTTCCTCTACGTCCCGCCCGGCGGCGTCCACGGCTTCCGCAACGAGGCCGACGCACCGGCGTCGATCCTGATGCTGTTCGCTCCGGGCGCGCCGCGCGAGGCCTACTTCGAGGGATTCGGCGCCCTGGCCGACATGACCGACGACGATCGCAGGGAGTGGTTCATCCGCCACGACAACCACTGGGTGTGAGCGATCGGCCCCCGTCGGCCGGGTGCCGTCGGATTCAGATACTTAACTATTAACTAATTGAATCAGTTGCGGGATCGCGCTAGTCTTGGCGCTTGATGAAGCTTGACCAGGGGACGCCCCGGTGCGCGGGGTCGGCCCGGATGGGCGGTCCGCTCCCCGGAGTCGGCGCCGGATACGCCGGCGACTCGTTGCAACCCAACAGCTTTGAAGCCGACCGCCCGCCGTCGGGACGGCTCCGCGATTCGTCCCGGATCCCGCCCATGCGGCGCCGCAACCGGCACGTCGTGCCGGCCGAAGCCGAGAACTGAGAAGGAAAGCCCGTGGACGTACGAGCCCAGCTTTCGCAGTTGGATACCGCAACACGGGAGGCTCTGGCGCGCCGGATCAAGAGTCGGCGATCGAAAAGCGACGCCGCCGCCGAACACGACGTCGTGATCCTGGGCGGCGGCGTCGCGGCGCTCACGCTGGCGCTGCAGATTCGCCGCGAGCGGCCCGCGACGCGGGTTCTGGTCATCGACCCGCGCGCCCACCCGCTGCCCGAAATCACCCACACCGTCGGCGAATCGACCGTCGAGGTCTCGGCGCACTACTTCCGCGATCGCCTCGGTCTGGGCGAGCACCTGAGCACGTCGCACATCCGCAAGATGGGCTTGAGGATGTTTTTCGCCCACGGCGCGAACACGGACATCGCCCAGAGAATGGAACTGGGAAGCTCGTCGTTCGTGCCGCAAGTGACCTATCAGGTCGATCGCGGACGCCTGGAAAACGAGCTCACCCGCCGTTGCCTGTCGAGCGGCGTGGAAATCGCTCGCGGCCGGGCGCACTCGGTGCGATTCGGCTCCGAGAACCGTCCGCACAGCGTGTCGATCCAAAACGGTGACGCGACAACAGCCACGACCGGACGATGGCTGGTCGACGCGTCCGGCCGCAACCGGATGCTGCCCCGGCAACTCGGTCTCAAGCGGGGCAATGGCCACGCCTGCAATTCCGCGTGGTTGCGCGTGGCCGCCGAGATCGACGTCGGTCGGTGGAGCGACGACCCGGCATGGCAGGGCCGCCTGGTCGAGGGCGACCGGGCGATGTCGACCAATCACCTGATGGGCGAAGGATATTGGGTCTGGCTCATCCGCCTGGCCTCCGGAGCCACGAGTGTCGGGATCGTCGCCGACCCCACGTTTCACGCGTTCGACGAGTTCAACACCCTCGCCAAGGCGAAGGCGTGGCTCGGTGAACACGAGCCGCAGTGCGCGGCGACCCTGGCGGCGAACGAGCACCTGATCATGGACTTCCGCGTCATGAAGAGATACAGCCACGGCGTGGCGAAGGCGTTCGACGGCTCCGAACGTTGGTGCATCACCGGCGATTCCGGGATCTTTCTCGATCCGTTGTATTCGTCAGGGATGGATCTGGTCGCCATCGGCAACGGCCTGATCACCGACATGATCGTCCGGGACATGGACGGGGAGGATGTCGTCGCGCGGTCACAGATCAGCGACACCTTGTTCCGATCCCTCACCGACATGTGGCTCGCCGTCTACCAGGATCAGTACGCATTGATGGGGAAGCCGACCGTGATGTCGGCGAAGATCATCTGGGACGTCGCGTTCTACTGGGGATTCATCGGCCTGCTCTACATGAACGGCCGGTTCGTCGGCGTCGCCGACGAACCCGACTTCGTTCCGCACCTCGACGGGCTCATCGCGCTCAGCAATCGGGTGCAGCGCTTCTTCCGGGAGTGGGCCGCAATCGAGGGCGACCTCTCGCCGGTGCCATTCCTCGACTTGTACTCGCCACTGAACTTCATGGTCGCCCTGCACACCGCGATGATGGGGCCCAGCCCGGACTTCGCCGAGCAGTTCGACGCGAACGCGCGCCTACTGCGTCAACTCGCGGGCCAGCTTGTCGACACCGTCCTGGCGGACAAATCCCCGCTATTCGGCGACGACGCCGTCATGCGGCAGGTGCAATCGTGGCAAGTCGACTCGCTCTTGCGAGAGCTCCGCGCGACCTACCGGCGCGAGCAGGCGACCCACCCGATCAGCAGCGGCTGGGTGATCACCACCTCGGCCGCGCTGCAACCGAATTGACACCGGGCGCCCGTGGGCGAAGACGCGCACCCGGGCCGCGAGGGGAACAATGAACGCACACACTGACCGCGGCGACCACGAGCCGTTGGCGATCGTCGGGATCGGGTGCCGCTTCCCCGGCGGGGGCGACTCGGCGGAGAGCTACTGGCGCCTGCTGTGCAGCGAGACGGACGCCACCAGCGTGGTTCCCGAGACACGGTGGAATGCCGCGCGCTACCACGACCCGAACCCGGCAAAGGTCGGCAAGATCGTCACCTCCCGCGGCGGATTCCTGCGCGACATCGACCAATTCGATGCGCAGTTCTTCGGCATCTCGCCCCGGGAGGCGCACTCGCTCGACCCTCAACAACGTCTCCTGCTGCAGGCGACGTGGGAGGCGCTGGAAGACGCGGGCATACCCGCCGACACGCTGGCGGGCACCGATGTCGGGGTCTTCGTCGGCGGCTTCACCCTCGACTATCAACTTCTGCAGAACCAGGGCCGCACCAGTCGCTACCGGTTCAAGCCGCATTCGGCCACCGGGATGATGATGACGATGCTGGCGAACCGGATCTCGTATGCGTTCGACTTCCGCGGGCCCAGCATGACGCTCGATACCGCGTGCTCGAGTTCGCTCGTCGCGATTCACCTTGCGGCGCAGAGCATCTGGAACGGCGAATCGCAGGTCGCCCTGGCCGGCGGCGTGAACGTCATGATCGGACCCAACACCGCCATCGCCGAATCCAAGAGCGGGTTTCTCAGTCCGGACGGGCGTTCCAAGGCCTTCGACGACTCCGCGGACGGCTACGCCCGGGGAGAGGGTGGGGCGATCGTGGTGATCAAACCGCTCGAGAAGGCGCTGCGCGACGGCGACGAGATCTACGCACAGATCCTCGGCACGGCGGTGTCGCAGGACGGCCACACCGACGGCATCACCGTGCCGAGCGAAAAGGCCCAGGAGGCCGCGATCAGGAGGGCTCTGCGGCGAGCCGCTGTCCAGCCCGCACAGGTCGGTTATGTGGAGGCGCACGGCACCGGGACACCCGTCGGGGACCCCATCGAGATGCGGGCGCTGGCCGGGGCGTTGTCGGCGGACCGGCCGGCGACCAAACCCCTCCTGATCGGATCGGTCAAGACCAACATCGGCCACCTCGAGGCCGCCGCGGGCGTCGCCGGACTGATCAAGGCGGCGCTGGTGGTCAAGCATGGCCACATCCCGGCCAACCTGCATCTGCGCACCCCGACCAGACACGTCCGCCTGGCGGATCTGAGGATCGACGTTCCCGCCGCGGGCCGGCCTTTCCCCGATTGCGAGCGACGCGTGGCGGGCGTCAACTCGTTCGGATTCGGCGGCACCAACGCGCACGTGGTGCTCGCCGAGCCGCCCGCCCCGCGGTGCGCCCGCGAACCGGAGCAATCGCGTCCTCTGCCGCTGACGGTTCTGCCGGTCTCGGCGCGCAGCGAGGAGGCGGCGGTCGCGGCGGCCGGCCGGTTGGCCGAGCACTTGGCGACCCACCCCGAGGTGACCCTGGCGGACCTGGGGTACACACTCAGTCGGCGACGCGCCCATCTGAGCCACCGCTGCGCGGTGGTCGCCGAGTCCATCGCCGAAGCGCGAGAACAACTTCGAGCCGTCGCCGACGCGGGACAGCTCCTCACGGAGCGCGCCCTGCCGACCGCACCCAGACTCGCGTTCGTCTGCACCGGAATGGGTCCCCAGTGGTGGAAGATGTGCCGAGGCCTGCTCGACGTCTTCCCCGCGTTCACCGACAGCATCCGGCGGACCGATCGTGAGCTGTCCCGCTACACCAACTGGTCCCTGATCGAAGAGCTGGGACGCGACGAAGCCCGTTCTCGCATGGCGGAAACCGAGATCGCGCAACCGGCGAACTTCGCCATCCAGATCGCGCTGGCCGAGCAACTCGCGAGTTTCGGGATCCGACCCGACGCGGTGATCGGCCACAGCGCCGGGGAGGTCGCCGCTCACCATCTGGCCGGTCTGCTCACCTTCGAGCAGGCGATCGAGGTGATCTACCACCGAAGCCGGCTCCAGCAACGCGCCAGCGGGCGGGGCGGCATGCTCGCCGTCGGCCTGGACGCCGAAACGCTCCTGCGCACCGTAACGGACACGACCCGAGCCGAGTTCGGACGGCGGGTGTCGGTGGCCGCGATCAACGGCCCGTCGACGGTGACCATCGCCGGGGACAACGACGTCCTGAACGACGTCGCCCGGCAGTTGGACGAGGCCCGGATCTTTTACCGTCACCTCTCGGTCAAGGTGCCCTACCACAGCTACCACATGGACCCGCTCAAGGAGGACCTCCACGGTGCGTTGCGGGGAATGTCGTCGAAGGCCGCCACGCTGCCCCTGTACTCGACGGTGACCGGCGAGACGTTGGACAAATACGACGCCGGCGCCGCGTACTGGTGGCAGAACACCCGCGCCACAGTCCTGTTCGAACCGGCGATCCGCCGCATGATCGAGGACGGCTACACCCATTTCGTCGAACTGGGCCCGCATCCCGTCCTGGCGGCCTCGATCCAGGAAACCGCCGGGAGCCAACGGGTCACGGTGCACGCGACCCAGCGCCGTGACCACGACGACGGCCGAACGATCATGAACTGCCTCGCCGCGCTGCACTGCCACGGCCATGAGATCGCCTGGGAGGCGCTGCAACCGCGCGCCGGCGCGCGGCTTCTGAAGCTGCCCGCCTATCCATGGCAGACGAAGCGCTTCTGGACCGAAACGCAGGAAGCGGTGGAGTCGCTGTACTACAACCCGGCCCACCCGCTGCTGGGGCAGCCGGTCGGCGCCGTCCACCCCACCTGGGAAGCCGAAATCACCGGCGTCGTCAACACTTTCCTCGCCGATCACCGCGTGCAGGGCAGCGTGGTGTTGCCCGGGTCGGTGTACGTCGAGATGGGCCTCGCGGCCGCCGAGCTCACCTACGGCTCGAAGCACAGCGTCGACAACCTCGTGTTGCACCGCGCCGTCATCCTCGACGAGACGTGCGACCCCATTCTGCGGACCACGCTCGACGAACGGGACGGCACGCTGGAGTTCACCGCGTTCAGCGCAACGGCCGACGGGGAGCTCAAGTGGGCGCTCACGGCGACCGCGGAACTCAACACCCTACCTGCTGCCCCGGCCCGCGGCGGTCCGCCCGACGACATGGGCCTCGCCGCGATCGACGGTGCGCAGTTCTATGCCCGCACCGGCGCCGTCGGATTCGACTACGGCGAGGCGTTCCGCTGCGTGCAGCGGGTGACCGCCGGAGAGGACTGGGCGGTCGCCGAGATCACCGTCCCGGCCCGGATCGCGGCCGAGCTGGCGGAGTACCGATTCCATCCGGTGCTCATCGACGGCGCCTTCCAAACGCTTTTCGGCGCACCGTTCCTCGGCAAGGAAGAAAACGAGGTGCCGTACCTGCCGACCCGGATCCGCCATTGCGCCGTCTACGGCCCGCCCGACGAGCACATGACGGTGCGCGTGCGCGTAGTGTCCGCGACCAGGGAGGCGATCGAGAGCGACATCACCGTCAGCGACCTGCGCGGGGTCCCGCTCGCCGTGTTCGACGGCTTCACGGTGCAGTCGCTGAGCGCCTCGTCCCGCGTATCGCCCGAGCACATCGACAAGGGACTCTACGAACTGCACTGGCGCCCAATGGACGACGCCGGCGACCGGTTCGCCGACCCCACCGGAGATTCGTCGTGGCTGGTCCTCGCCGACACGTCGGGCACCGGCTCGCTGCTCGCCGGTGAGCTGCGCCGCCGTGGCCACCGGGTGCACACGGTCGAGCGCGCCGAGGCCGCCGATCGACTGGACGACCTGTTCGGCGCGCACCTCGGCGGTGACACCGGCCTCGCCGGCGTCGTCGACTGTTGGCCGCTCGACGCCCGCTCTGAAACCGACACCGGGACATGGCGTCCCGTTCTGGATCTGCTGAGAACCCTCGCCACGGGCGCCGCCGGCAAGCCGCGCCTCTTCCTGGTCACGGCCAACGCGCAACCGGCACCCGGAACCCGGCTGACCGCGAGCCCGCAGGCCGCCGTCTGGGGACTCGGCCGGGTCATCGGTCACCAGGAGTTCCCCGAATTCTGGGGCGGCCTCATCGATGTCGACGAGGCAGACGATCGCGGCACCACCGCCGCGCGCATCTGTGCCCACATCCTCGGCGACTCGGCCGAGGACCAGATCGCGATCCGGGGCGGCACGACGTTCGTTCCGCGGCTGCGCCCGTGCACCGGCCTGACGAAGCCCTTCCCCACCAAGCTCGCCGCCGACGCGACGTACGTCGTCACCGGCGGGGCGGGAGCGCTGGGCCGCGTCGCCGCCACCTACCTGGCCGAGCGGGGCGCCCGCCACATCACGTTGCTCGGCCGCAGCGCAATCCCCCCGCGAAGCGACTGGGCGGCGCTGACGGACCGCGACGCCCACTTCGCGGCCGTGACCGCGATCCGGGCGATCGAGCGCCTCGGCGCCCACGTCGCGACCGCCGCCGTCGATGTCACCGACGCCGCGCAGGTGAGGGCGTGGCTGAGCGATCACATGGCCGAGGCCGGCCGGCCGGTCCGCGGCATCATCCATGCCGCGGGGCTGGTCGACGACCAACTCCTGCTCAACATGAGCGACGCGGATTTCGCCAAAGTGCTGGCGCCCAAGGTTGTCGGCGCCCGCGTGCTGCACGACGCCTTCGACGGGCACGACCTCGCGTTCTTCGTCATGTTCGGGTCCGCGGGGTCGGCCATCGCCTCGCCGGGCCAGGGCAATTACGCGGCGGCCAATGCCTATCTCGACGCGTTCGCCCACTACCGGCAGGCTCAGGGGCTGCCGGCCGTCACGATCGGGTGGGGGCCCTGGTCGGTGGGCATGGTCGAGGAGCTCGGGCTCGAGGACGTCTACACGCAGCGGGGCATCGAGCTGATCACACCCGCGATGGGTGCGCGGATCCTGGATCGGCTGATCAACCAGAGCGCGCCGAACGTCATCGCCATCGGCGCCGACTGGGGCCGGGCCCGCCGCGCCGCGTTCGGGGGGCGAGTAGTGCCGATGTTCGCCGAACTCGAGGCCACCGAAACACCCTCGCACTCAAGCGATCCGCAATCCTCGATCCTCGAGGTCCTGGCCGGTGCGGCGGCCGCCGACAGGGCGGCGCTGGTCGCGGACCACGTTCGCCGCATCGTCGCCACGGTCTTCG
Source organism: Mycobacterium cajalii (assembly GCF_045809005.2). Lineage (NCBI taxonomy): Bacteria > Bacillati > Actinomycetota > Actinomycetes > Mycobacteriales > Mycobacteriaceae > Mycobacterium > Mycobacterium cajalii. The sequence goes on along the minus strand of NZ_CM141436.1, from coordinate 779,160 downwards.
ACTGCGCCGTCACCGACATCGAGCCCGATGCCATCCTCGATGAGATCGGGCTGGATTCCATGATGGCCATGGACTTCCGGGTGCGGATCAACACGGCGTTCTCGATCGACCTGCCGGTGCTGGAGATACTCAGCGGCGTGAGCGTGAACTCCGTGTCGGATCGGGTGCTCGCCGAACTACTCCGCATTCACGGTGACACGCCCGCGAGCTCCGCGGAACCGGTTGCCGCGCAACCGTCCGACAGCGACGTCGACCGGCTGATCGACGAGCTTTCCGACGACGAGCTCGCCGAACTGCTGGCCGAACTCGGGGCGCAGGACGCCCGGCCCGAGGCCGGAGGGGCGAACCCGTGACTGAAAAATCCGCGGTGCACGTTCGGGGGTTGTCGAAGGACTACGGGCGGGTGCGAGCGGTGCGGGATCTGGATCTCGACGTCGGCTACGGCGAGATCTTCGCGATCCTCGGCCCCAACGGGGCCGGCAAGTCGACGACCATCGAGATCCTCGAGGGCAACCGGCGGCGGGATGCCGGAGACGTGCGGGTGCTCGGCGCGGACCCGGGGATGGCGGGCAGGGACTGGCGCGCCCGGATCGGCATAGTTCTGCAAGAGGTCAGCGACGCCGGGATGCTCACGGTCGGGGAAACCGCGTCGCTGTTCGCGAGGTGCTACGGCACCGCGCGCGAGCCCGGTGAGGCGCTCGAACTGGTCGGGCTCGCTTCGGTTTCCGGTGCGCGGGTCAGGAAGCTGTCCGGGGGACAGCGCCGCCGCCTCGACGTCGCCCTCGGCATCATCGGCATGCCCGAACTGCTGTTCCTCGACGAGCCGACGACCGGGTTCGATCCCGAAGCCAGGCGGCAGTTCTGGGACTTGATCAGGCTCTTGGCGGCCGACGGCACGACCATCCTGCTGACCACGCACTACCTGGAGGAGGCCGCAGCGCTCGCCGACCGCGTCGCGGTCATCGCCGGCGGGCGGGTGGTCGCCGTGGACTCGCCGACGAAGCTGACCGCACACGTCGACTCGGCTGCGACCGTGCAATGGCTTCAGGGAGGCGAAATTCGGATGCAGAAAACGGATTTCCCGACGCAGCTGATCAGGCGGCTCAGCGAGGACGGCGCGGAGCTGGCCGAGCTGACGGTCACCCGGCCGTCGCTCGAGGACGCCTACCTGCGTCTGATCGGGGTGGCGTGAACACCATCGAGCGCGCGGCCGCGCCCGCGCGACGACGCCATCGGGCCACGCCGGCCAAGTCATCGCTTCCGTCGGTGGTGCGGATCGGATTCTCACGCGTGATCCCCGAATTGAAGATGTTCTACCGTCGGCCCGAGCAGCTGGCCCTGACGTTCTCGATGCCGGCGGTGATCTGCGTTCTGCTGGGGTCGATCTTCTCCGCGAAGCTGCCCGGCAGCGACATCAGCACCGGCGCCGTGATCGCGGCGAGCATGCTCGCCTACGGCATCCTGTCGACGTCGTTCATCAACCTCGGTATCAGCATCGCCGCCGACCGTGACACCGGGGCGTTGCGGCGGCTTCGCGGCACCCCGACGACCGCGGCGTCATACTTCGTCGGCAAGGTCTGCCTGGTCGCCATCGTCAGCCTCGCCGAGGCCGTCATCCTGCTCCTGGTCGGGGTGCTGGCCTTCGACCTGCACCTGCCGACGAGCCTTTCCGGATGGTTCACCCTGACGTGGGTCTTCCTTCTGGGTGTGATCAGCTGCTCGCTCGCGGGCATCTTCATCAGCAACGTCGCAAGCAACGCGGTGTCGGCCGCCGTCATCACCAACGGGCCCGCGGTGGGTCTGCAATTCGTCTCGGGAACCTACGTGCCGCTCATGGTCCTGCCGCAATGGATGCTGTCCATCGGGTCGCTGTTTCCCGTCAAGTGGATGGCTCAGGGATTCCGCTCGGTGCTGTTGCCAAGCCGGATGGCCACGTTCGAACCGGCCGGCAGCTGGGAGCACGGGCGAATACTGCTGGTCCTCCTCGCGTGGAGTGCCGGCGGACTGATCGCGTGCCTCAGCGTCTTCCGGTGGTCGGATCAGCGCTGAACGGCGGCGCCGGGCCCGGGTGAGTATGTTTTGGCCATGACGTCCAACAAATGGTCGGAAGCCGACGTCCCGGACCAGAGCGGCCGCGTTGCCGTCGTCACCGGCTCCAACACCGGAATCGGCTACCAGGCGGCCGTCGTGCTGGCCTACCGCGGCGCCCACGTGGTGCTGGCCGTGCGCGACCTCGCCAAGGGCAACGCCGCCCTGTCGCGCATCGTCGCCGCACATCCCGGCGCCGACGTCACCCTGCAGGCCCTGGACCTGAGCTCGCTGGACTCGGTGCGTTCCGCGGCCGACGCGCTGCGGGCGGCCTACCCGCGCATCGACCTGCTGATCAACAACGCCGGGGTGATGTGGACCCCCAAACAGCTCACCGCCGACGGCTTCGAGATGCAGTTCGGCACCAACCATCTCGGCCACTTCGCGCTGACGGGCCTGCTGCTCGACCACCTGCTGGACGTGCGCGGCTCGCGGGTGGTGACCGTCAGCAGCCTCGGCCACCGGCTGCGCGCCGCGATCCACTTCGACGACCTGCAGTGGGAGCGCAACTACGACCGGATCGCCGCCTACGGGCAGTCCAAACTGGCCAACCTGCTGTTCACCTACGAGCTGCAGCGCCGGCTGGCCGCCAACCCCGAGGCGAAGACCATCGCCGTCGCTGCGCACCCCGGCGGCTCCAACACCGAGCTGGCCCGCAACCTGCCGGCGATCTTCCAGCCGCTGAAGGCGGTGCTGGGGCCGGTGCTGTTCCAGAGCGCGGCGATGGGAGCCCTGCCCACCCTTCGTGCCGCCACCGACCCGGACGTGCAGGGCGGGCAGTACTACGGCCCCGACGGCTTCCTCGAACAGCGCGGCCACCCCAAGCTCGTGACGTCCAGCGCGCAGTCCCACGACGAGGAACTGCAGCGCCGGCTGTGGGCCGTCTCCGAGGAGCTCACCGGCGTCACGTTCGGAGTCTGAGTGCGCTCCGTCGACGAACATCAGCGGGTCGTCGCCGGCCTGATCCGGGCCCGGCCGGCGACCACGGCCACGTTGGCGGACGCCCAGGGGCTGGTCCTGGCCGACGACGTCGTCGCGGGGCTGGCGCTGCCGGTGTTCGACAACTCCGCGATGGACGGATACGCGGTGCGGGCCGAGGACATCGCCGCCGCGACACCCGGGCACCCAGTCGTGCTGCCCGTCGCCGAGGACATCCCGGCCGGACGCACCGACGAGTTGGCGCTGCTACCCGGGACGGCACACCGCATCATGACCGGTGCGCCGCTGCCGGCGGGCGCGACGGCCGTGGTGCCGGTGGAAGACACCGACGGCGGGATGGACACGGTGGCGATCCGGGCGCCCCGCGAGCCCGGCAAGCACATCCGGCGGGCGGGTGAGGACGTCGCCCCGGGCACCACCGTGCTGCGCCGCGGCCAGGTCGTGACCCCGGCGATGCTCGGCCTGGCCGCGGCGCTGGGGATGGCCGGCCTGCCGGTACTCCCGCGCCAGCGGGTGCTGGTGATCTCGACCGGGTCGGAGCTGGTGGTTCCGGGTCTCCCGCTGCGCCCCGGCCAGATCTACGAGTCCAACTCGGTCATGCTGGCCGGCGCCGTCCGCGAGGCCGGCGCGGAGGTGCTCGCCGTCGAGACCGCCGAGGACGACGTCGCGCAGTTCGCCGCGATCCTGGACCGGCACGCCGCCGCGGCCGACCTCGTGATCACCAGCGGTGGGGTCAGCGCGGGCGCCTACGAGGTGGTCAAGGACGCCTTCGGCCGGGAGGGCGACCAGGGGGTCGAGTTCGTCAAGGTGGCCATGCAGCCGGGGATGCCGCAGGGCATCGGCCGCGTCGCCGGCACCACGATCGTCACGCTGCCCGGCAACCCGGTCAGCGCGCTGGTGTCCTTCGAGGTGTTCATCCGCCCGGCGCTGCGCCGGGCCATGGGCCTGCCGGACCCGGAGCGCCCACAGCGCCCCGCGATCCTCACCGAGTCGCTGACCTCGCCGCGCGGCAAACGCCAGTTCCGGCGCGCGATCCTCGACGCCGGCGACGGCACGGTCATCAGCTACGGGCCTCCGGCGTCTCATCACCTGCGGTGGCTGGCGTCGGCGAACGCGCTGCTGGACATCCCCGAAGACGTCGTCGAGGTGGCCGCCGGGACCGAGTTGCAGGTGTGGGACCTGGCCTAGGTGGCTGGTGTTTTTCGCGTGGCGTTGACCGGGTAATCGGGTGCGGTCGGCGAGAATGGTTGGGTGAGTTTGGGTTTGACGCCGAAACAGGCGGATTTGTGGCGGTCGACGGTGGATTTCTGCGAGGGCCGGGTGGCGCCGGACTCGATTTACAGCGTGCTGCACCGGGAGTGCTTCAACTTGTTCGGCGATGAAATGTTCGCCGACTTGTTCACCGATGTCGGCCGGCGCAGCGTGCCGCCGATGATTGTGGCGGTGGTGATGGTGTTGCAGCGCATCGAGGGGCTTTCGGATCGGGAGGCGGTGGATCGGTTCGCGTTCGACGCGCGGTGGAAGTATGCCGCGGGCGGGCTGGACTTCGATTATCCGGGGTTTGTGCACACCGTGTTGGTGGACATGCGCGCGAGGCTGGCCCGCTCGGATCGCCCGGACCGGATCTTTGAGGTCACCCTGCAAGCGGCCAAGGCGGCCGGGCTGGTGGGCCGTAAGCGGGTGCTGGACTCGACCCCGCTGTATGACGCGGTGGCCACCATGGACACGGTCACATTGATCCGCTCGGCGATCCGGGGACTGCTGGCGGTCGCCGGCGCGGAGCTGCAACCCGCGCTGCGGGCGCGGCTGTCCCGCGACGACGACTACGTCAGCGCCGGCAAACCGGTGTGTGACTACGACGACGTGGCGGCGCGCGAGGCGCTGGTGGACGCGCTGGCCCGCGACGCGTCTGCGCTGCTGGCCTGCCTGGATGAGCAGGCGCTGAAGCCCGAGGTGGACAAGGCGGCCAAACTGTTGGCCACCGTGGTCGGCCAGGACCTCGACCAAGACGCCGCCGACGGGATATTCCGCATCGCGCGCCGTGTGGCCGCCGATCGGGTGATCTCCACGGTGGACCCGCAGGCACGCCACGGCCACAAGACCTCCGCGCGGGGTTTCGACGGATACAAGGGTCACATCGCGATCGACCCCGACGCCGAGATCATCACCGCCACCGAAGTCACCGCCGGCAACGCCGGCGACGCCCAACCCGCCACCGACCTGCTGGCCGGCGACCTACCCACTCCGGTGACCAGCGACACCAACACCGCCGACGGAGATTGCGTTGATCCTCAGGACGACTCGAGCCTCGGTGCAAGTGCTGGCACGACGACCGCGGCCAGCGCGGTCGGTGATGGTGATGGCGACGGGAGCGCCCCCAGCGTGTGCGGAGCCCAAGACCAGCGATGCCCGGCGGTTTACGGCGACGCCGCCTACGGTGCGGGCAAACTGCTGGCCGTGTTGGAAACCGCGGGCGCGGAAATCTTCACCAAGGTGCAGCCACCGACCGCGCCGGGTGGCCGCTACGCCAAGGACCGCTTCGTCATCGACCTCGACGTCGGCACGGTCACCTGCCCGGGCGCGGTGACCGTGCCGATCCGCCCGGCCAAGGGCGGCGGCGGCAACGCGGTGTTCGGCCCGGCTTGCGCCTGCTGCCCACTGGCCGAGCAGTGCACCAGCTCAACCGCCGGGCGCACCATCGCGATCAGCCGCTACGAGGCCGAACTCACCCGTGCTCGCACCACCCAAGCAGATCCGGGCTGGGTCGCCGACTACAAGGCCACCCGGCCGAAAGTGGAACGCAAGATCGGCCACCTGATGCGCCGCCGCCACGGCGGCCGCCGTGCGCGCGTGCGCGGCACCACCAAGGTCGCCGCCGATTTCTCCCTGCTGGCCGCCGCGATCAACCTCGCACGCCTGGGTGTGCTCGGATTACACCGGGAAGGCGCAAACTGGGCCGCCGCCACGACCTGAGGCCGGTCGGCGATGCCAACCGGCCCACCAGGACCGCCTGTAGACCAGCCAAGCAACGGAATCGCCAATCCCGACAACCGAATTCACCTGAGCTAGGAACCGCTCACGACCACACGAGCATCGCCCAATAGCCCGACCGGTCAACCAGCGCCCCCACAATGGCCGTTCGACACCAGCCACCTAGGGCCGCCCCCCGGCTCGACTCTGCGGCGCCACGCGCCGCGGCTCCGTAAGATGACCGCGTGGCCCGACGCCCGCCCATTATCGGCCCGACCGCGCAGGACCCGACTTTCGGTCCGCGACACGTGCTGGAGCTGGTCCGCTCCACGGTCCCGCCCCTGCATCCGGCCGGGCGGCCGTTCGTCGCCGCCGGCCTGGGGCTCGCCCTGGCGGGCCGCCACCACCGCTGGCTGCGCCGGGCGGGTCTGCTGGCCGCGGGTGCCTGCGCGGGGTTCTTCCGGCACCCGCCGCGGGTGCCGCCCTCGCGGGCCGGCGCCGTGGTGGCGCCGGCCGACGGCGTGGTCTGCGTGGTCGACGCCGCGGCCCCGCCCGCCGAACTCGGCATGGGTGACGCGCCGCTGCCGCGGGTCAGCATCTTCCTGTCCCTGCTGGACGCCCACGTGCAGCGCGCGCCGGTGACCGGCGAGGTGATCGCGGTGGAACACCGCCCGGGTCGCTTCGGGTCGGCCGACCTGGCGTCGGCCAGCGCCGAGAACGAACGCACCAGCCTGCGGATCCGGACCGAGGGCGGCGCAGAGGTCGTGGCGGTGCAGATCGCGGGGCTGCTGGCGCGCCGCATCGTCTGCGACGCGCGGGTGGGCGACAAGTTGTCCGTCGGCGACACCTACGGGCTGATCAGGTTCGGCTCCCGGTTGGACACCTACCTGCCGCCGGGCGCGGTGCCGCTCGTCGAGGTGGGCCAGCGGGCGGTCGCCGGCGAGACCGTCCTGGCCGAGCTGCCATGAGCATCAGGCCGCGGGCCAGGCGGGCGGTGAGCCTGCAGATTCTGCCCAGCTCGATGACCGTGCTGTCGATCTGCGCGGGGCTGACCGCGGTCAAGTTCGCCCTCGAGCACCAGCCGAAAGCCGCGATGGCGTTGATCGCCGCGGCCGCCATCCTGGACGGTCTGGACGGCCGGGTGGCGCGCATCCTGGACGCCCAGTCGCGGATGGGTGCGGAGATCGACTCGCTGGCCGACGCGGTGAACTTCGGGGTCACCCCGGCGATCGTGCTCTACGTGACGATGCTGTCGACGTCGCCGGCCGGCTGGGTGGTGGTGCTGCTGTACGCGGTGTGCGTGGTGTTGCGGCTGGCGAGGTTCAACGCGCTGCTCGACGACGGCAGCCAGCCCGCCTACGCGCGCGAGTTCTTCGTCGGGATGCCCGCGCCGGCCGGCGCGGTGTCGATCATCGGCCTGATCGGGCTCAAACTGCAGTTCGGTGCGGGCTGGTGGACCTCGCCGGTGTTCTTGTGCGTCTGGGTGGTGGGGACCTCGATGCTGCTGGTCAGCAAGGTCCCGATGAAGAAGATGCACGCCGTGGCGGTGCCGCCGAGCTGGGCGGCGCCGCTGCTGGCGGTGCTGGCGATCTTCGCCGCGGCCGCGGTGCTGGCCCCCTACCTGCTGATCTGGGCGATCATCCTCGCCTACCTGGTGCACATCCCGTTCGGCGTGCGCAACCAGCGCTGGCTGGCCGCCCACCCCGAGGCCTGGGCCGACAAGCCCAAGCAGCGGCGGGCCGCGCGGCGCGCGATCCGCCAGGCCCGGCCCCACCGCCGGTCGATGGCGCGGCTGGGGCTGCGCAAACCGGGCGGGCGTCTGACATGACGGGGCCCGGTCGGCTCACGCTCACCGCCCGGCTCAACACCTCGGCCCTGGACTCGCGTCGGGGCGTCGTCCGCTTGCACCCCAGCGCCGTCGCGGCGCTCGGGATCCGGGAGTGGGACGCGGTGTCGCTGACCGGCTCGCGGACCACGGCGGCCGTGGCCGGCCTGGCCCGCCCGCGCATCCCCGTCGGCACCGTGCTGCTCGACGACGTGACGCTGTCCAACGCCGGGCTGCGCGAGGGCACCGCGGTGCTCGTCGGCGCGGTCACCGTGTACGGCGCGCGCTCGGTGACACTGGCCGGCTCGTCCCTGACGACCCGGTCGGTGTCGCCGGTGACCCTGCGCCAGGCCCTGCTCGGCAAGGTGCTGACCGTCGGCGACGCCGTGTCGCTGCTGCCCCGCGACCTCGGCCCCGGCACCTCGACGTCGGACGCCACCCGCGCGCTGGCGGCCGCGGTCGGCATCAGCTGGACGTCGGAGTTGCTGACCGTCACCGGCGCCGACCCGCACGGGCCGGTCAGCGTGCAGCCGAACACGCTGGTCACCTGGGGGGCCGGCGTCCCGGCCGGCGCCGGGCCGGTCGCCCGGGAGCCGATGAGCACGGGAACCCCGGCGATCCTCATCGAGGAGCTCAAGGGCTCGCAGCCGCAGGCCGCCAAGCTCGCCGAATGGCTCAAGCTCGCGCTCGACGAACCGCACCTGCTCGAGACGCTGGGCGCCGGCGCCAATTTGGGGGTGCTGGTGTCGGGCCCGGCCGGGGTGGGCAAGGTGACGCTGGTGCGCGCGGTGTGCGACGGCCGCCCGCTGGTGGAACTCGACGGCCCGGAGGTCGGCGCGCTGAGTCCCGAGAACCGGCTCGCGGCGGTGGCCGCGGCCGCGCAGCAGGTTCGCGGCAACGGCGGCGTGCTGCTGATCGCCGATGTGGACGCCCTGCTGCCGGCCACCGCCGAGCCGGTGGCCGCCCTGATCCTCGGCGAGCTGCGCACCGCGGTGGGCACCGGGGGCGTCGCGTTGATCGCCACGACCGCGCGACCCGACCAGCTCGACGCCAGGCTGCGCGCCCCCGACCTGTGCGACCGGGAGCTGCGCCTGCCGTTGCCGGGCGCCGCGACGCGCAAGGCGCTGCTGGAGGCCCTACTGAAGCCGGTGCCCACCGAGAACCTCCTTCTCGACGAGATCGCTTCCCGCACGCCAGGTTTCGTCGTCGCCGATCTGGCCGCGCTGATGCGCGAGGCGGCGCTGCGGGCCGCGTCGCAGGCCAGCACCGACGGGCAGCCACCCCGGCTGAGCCAGGACGACCTGGCCGGCGCCCTCGGCGTCATCCGGCCGCTGTCCCGCTCGGCCGGCCAGGAACTGGCGGTCGGCAGCGTGACCCTCGATGACGTCGGCGACATGGCCGAGGCCAAACAAGCGTTGACCGAGGCGGTGCTGTGGCCGCTGCAGCATCCCGACACCTTCGCCCGGCTGGGCGTCGATCCGCCCCGCGGCGTGCTGCTCTACGGCCCGCCCGGCTGCGGCAAGACGTTCGTGGTCCGCGCGCTGGCCAGCACCGGGCAGTTGAGCGTGCATGCGGTCAAGGGCTCGGAGCTGATGGACAAGTGGGTGGGCAGCAGCGAGCGGGCGGTCCGGGAGCTGTTCCGCCGGGCCCGCGACTCCGCGCCGGCGCTGGTGTTCCTCGACGAGGTCGACGCGCTGGTGCCCCGGCGCGGGCAGAGCGTCGACTCCGGCGTGAGCGACCGCGTGGTGGCCGCGCTGCTGACCGAACTCGACGGCATCGACCCGCTGCGCGACGTCGTCGTGCTCGGCGCCACCAACCGTCCCGACCTGATCGACCCCGCGCTGCTACGGCCCGGGCGGCTGGAGCGCCTGGTGTTCGTCGAACCGCCCGATGCCGCTGCCCGCCGCGAAATCCTGCGCACGGCAGGCAAATCGATACCACTGAGCGCCGACGTGAACCTCGACGACGTGGCCGCCGGGCTCGAGGGCTACAGCGCCGCGGACTGCGTGGCGCTGCTGCGGGAGGCGGCGCTGGCCGCGATGCGGCGGTCCATCGACGCCGCCGACGTGACGGCCGCCGACCTGGCGGCGGCCCGCGAAACCGTCCGCCCCTCATTGGATCCGGTGCAGGTGGATTCGCTGCGCGCGTTCGCCGGGGCCGGATAGGGTCTCACGGCTCCGGCAGCGCCGCCCAGTCGGTCGAGAGCCGCGCGGCGAACCGTGGGGCCCGCCGTTCCCGGAACGCGGCCACCCCTTCCCGGGCGTCGTCGCCGCCCAGCACGCGGTGGTGCAGCTGGGTTTCCAGCGCCGCCACCTGCCGCGGGCTGTAGCCGTGGATCGCGGTGTCCCACAGCAGCCGCTTGCACAGCGCGGCCGACATCGGCGCCACGTTGGCCGCGATGTCGCGGGCGATCTCCATCGTGTGCTCGAAGACCTCGCCGGCGGGCAGCGCCCGGTTCGCGACGCCGAGCGCGACGGCCTCGGCGCCGCCGAAGGTGCGCCCGGTCAGCAGGAGCTCCGCGGCGACCCCGAGCCCGGCCAGCCGCGCCAGCGTCCAGTGCGCCATGCAGTCGGGGATCACGCCCCGGCGCACCTGCACCACACCGTATTTCGCGTCCGCGGCGACGACACGCAGGTCTGCCTGCAGCGCGATCGTCAGGCCGATGCCCACCGCGTGACCGTTCACCGCCGCGAGAACGGGCTTGCGCAGTTCGAACGCGGCCGGGTCGATCGGCGACGCCGAGAACGTGCCGTCGTCCGCCGGGGAGTCGAAAGGCGATGCGCCGCCGGAGAAGTCGGCGCCGGCGCAGAAGGCGCGGCCCGCACCGGTCAGCATGATCGCCCGGACGTCGTCGTCGCGGTCGCATTCGGAGTACGCCGCACTGAGCAGCCGGCCCATCTCGGCGGTGTAGGCGTTGAGACGCTCGGGGCGGTTGAGGGTGAGCACCGCGACACCCGCGGCAACCTCCACCGTCACCGCCGAGGTCATCGCGGCGCCCGGTGCAGCGCGGCGATCAGGTCCGCGACGTCCTGGCCGCGCGGGGTGTAGCCCGGGAAATAACAGCACACCTCCTCGGCGTGCTCGCCGAACCGCTCGGCGATCTGCCGCGCGCACTCCTCGGGGCTGCCGGCGACCCCGATCCGGGCCACCATCGGTTCGGTGATCATCGCCCGCATCTCGGCGAAGCGGCCCTGCTTGGACAGCGCGTTGAGTTCGGGCTGGATGTCGGCCCACCCTTCGACCTCGAGCACCGGCAGGTAGGCCGGCGTCGAGCCGTAGAACCCGATCAGCGACGCCACCCCGTCGACCGCGGCCGCCAGGTCGGCCTCCTCGCGGCCCACGGCGACCATCGCCTGGGCCACGATCTGGAAGTCGCCCGGCGAGCGCCCCGAACGGCGCAGCCCCTCGGCGACGGCGGGGATCGTGCGCTCGGCCAGATGGCGGGCGCTGTTGAACGGCATGACCAGCAGCCCGTCGGCGGACTCGGCGGCCGTGCGGGTCATCACCGGGCCCAGCGCGCCCAGCAGCACCGGCGGCGGCCCGAACGGGTTGGGCCCGGGGTTGAAGTTGGGCGCCATGATCGTGTGCGTGAAGAACTCGCCGCGAAAATCCAGGCGGCCCCGGCCCTCCCACGCCGCGAAGATCGCCTTGATCGCCGCGACGGTTTCGGCCATGCGGGCCGCCGGCCGCTCCCACTTACTGCCGTAACGCTTCTCGATGTGGGCCTTCACCTGCGACCCCAGGCCGAGCCGGAACCGGCCGCCGCTGTGCTCCTGCAGGTCGTAGGCCGCGTGCGCCAGGTGCAGCGGGCTGCGCGGCGGCGCGATCGCCACGTTGGTCATCAGGTCCAGACGGGTGTCGCCGGCGGCGAGCAGCAGCGGGAAGAACACGTCGTGCTGACCCTCGAAGGTGAACAGGCCGTCGGCGCCCGCTTCGGCGATCCCTGCCGCGCTTGCCCGCGCACCCGCCGGTGCGCCGTCGATCTGCAGATGCACCTTCATGTCAGGACAGCTCGAATTCGACCACGTCGGCGAGCGCGTCGACGGCCTCGGCGAAGGCGGCCAGCCGCTCGGCGACCGACGGCGCCGCCAGCACGGCGTAGCGGTCGGCGGCCCCGATCGGGACGCGCGACGCCAGCACGAAGAGCCGCTGCCCGGGATCCTCGCCCCCGGCCGGACCCAACAACGCCTCGCGGTCCGGCAGTTCGGCTCCGCGCGCGTCCGCGATGCGCCCGAACACGGCCATCACGCGATCCTCGAGCTCGCGCACCTGGGCCGAAGTCACCGGGTCCCCCGGCTCGTCGGGCCAGCGCCGCACGGCGGCCCGCGGGTAGGGATCGTCGGGCAGCCACTCGCACACCCGGATCCGCTCGCCCGTCCGGCACACCAGCGAGTAGCGGCCCGCGCCGTGGTCGACGCATTCGCCGATCGTGGCCAGGGCCCCGACGTCGCAGCGCGCATCGCCCCCGCCGACCTCGCGGCCGGCCGAGATCAGCACCACGCCGAACGGGTCGCCGCTCTCGATGCAGTGCCGCACCAGCGCGCCGTAGCGGGGCTCGAAGATCCGCAGCGGCAAGTCCTGGCCGGGCAGCAGCGGCGATTCCAGCGGAAACATCGCCAGCTCGAGGGTTTCGGCACCGGTCATGGGGCTAGATCTCCAACTCGGCCACCAGCGCGTCGACAACGGCGCGCAGGTCGCCCTCGTGTTCCTCGGCCACGCGCCGCTGCCGCTGGTAGGAGGCGCCGCCGCGCCAGATGTCGGCCACCGCGGCCAGTTCGTCAACGCAATTCAGCGATTTCGCGACCGGCTCCAGCCGGGTCAGCACGTCGGCGAGGTCGTCGGTGACCAGCCGCTCATTGCTGTCGGCGTCCAGGATGATCACCGCGTCGAGCCCGTAGCGGGCGGCGCGCCACTTGTTTTCCTGGACGTGCCAGGGCGGCATGGTCGGCAACGTCTCGCCGGCCTCCAGCCGGCGGTCCAGGTCGACGATGAGGCAGTGCGTCAGGGCGACCAGCGCGCCCAGCTCCCGCAGATTGGACACGCCGTCGCAGACCCGCACCTCGAGGGTGCCCAGATGCGCAGACGGCCTGACGTCCCAACGGATCTCGTCCATGTGGTCGATGATGCCGGTCTTCTTCTGGTCGTAGACGAAGCCCTCGAACTCGGCCCAGGTCTGGAACTGGAACGGCAGCCCCGCGGTGGGCAGCTGCTGGAACATCATCGCCCGGTTGCTGGCGTACCCGGTGTCCTCACCGCCCCACCACGGCGAGGACGCCGACAGCGCCAGCAGGTGCGGGTAATAGTTGAGCAGCGAGCTCATGATCGGCATCACCTGGTGCGCGGAGCGGATGCCCACGTGCACGTGCACTCCCCAGATCAGCATCTGGCGGCCCCACCACTGGGTGCGCTTGATCAACTCCGCGTAGCGCGGCGCGTCGGTGAGTTTCGCCGACGACCACCGCGCGAACGGGTGGGTGCCGGCGGAGAACAACTCCATGCCGCGGTCCCGGACGATCCGCCGGGCCGGTCCCAGGGTTTGCCGCAGATCTTCGATGGCCTCCCCCGCGGACTCGCAGACGCCGCTGACCACCTCGACGGTGTTGCGCAGCAATTCCTTGTGCACGCGCGGGTTTTCGCCGATCTCGGCGATCACCGAGGTGGCCTCGTTGCTCAGGTCGCGGGTTTCGGCGTCGACCAGCGCGAACTCCCACTCCACCCCGACCGTCGGCCGCGGCGAGCGGGCGAAGTCGATGCGGGTGTTGCCCCGGTTAGCCGGAACCGATGACACCGCACGCCACTCGCTTGCCGGCGTCACCGGTGTTCATCGTCGTCTGGTCGGCGCCCGGCGTGCCGTTGGTCTGCTGGTAGCGGTCCGGCGGGATGTTGGCGAAGTTGTCGGCACCGGCGTGGATGACGATCGCGGTCTTCTGGCCGGTCAGCAGGTCGTCCATGCCGAAGGCGTCGGTGGTGGTCTCGAGCATCCCCGTCCCGTCCTGGCGGACCTGAAGCGGCGGCAGGTAGCCGCTGTCGGGGTGGGCCGAATGCCCGGGCGCCTGGAAATGCCCGCCCGCGGAGAGGAAGTCGCCGGGCTCGCCGCCACCGGGGGCGACCGAGTTGGGTTCGCACTTGCCCACCTTGTGGATGTGCACGCCGTGGAAGCCGGGCGCGAGGTGGCCGGGCCCGGTCGTCGCGATCGTGACGGTGGCGAAACCGTTGCCGAAATCGAACTTGGCGGTCGCGATCTCGGCGCCGTCGGCGTTCTTCAGCACGGTGATGATGCTCTGCGCGGCCGGCGCCGCGTTCCCGGAGCCCGGGGACGCCGCGGGTGCGGGTGAGCCGGTCCAGACCGGCGGCGTGGTGCCCGGGGACGTCGCGGGGTTCTGGCCCGGCGAACAGGCACTCAGCAGTCCGGCGCAGGTGGCCAGTAAACACGTTGACAGTGCGGACATGGTGGCGGCAGCGGCATTACGGTGACCGGCGAGCATAGGCATGACGAGAGCCTAACCCGGCGCCCCGAGACCGATCGAGCGGCCGGACGTCTCAGCCCGCCACCAGGACGATGACGCCCGGCGGCTGATCGCTGAGCGCGGGGATTCGCGTTTCCACGGGTGCGCCCAGCTTCTTGCCCACGGCGTCGGCGGTGGCATGCTCACCGTCGGCGTCGGTGAAGTACACCGTGGTGGTCGTGACGTCGGGCATCGTGAGGTTGCCGACCTCGGTGACCCGGAAACCGGCGGAGCTGAGCTCGTCCTTGGTGCGCCCGGCGACGCCTTCCTTGGCCGAGATGTTGTAGACGCGGACGTCCGCCTGGTTCGCCGCGGGTGTCGTCGAGGTGGCCGGGGAGCTGGTGGTGCTGGTCATGCTGGACACCGCCGACGCCGAGTCGTCGTCGGAGTTCCCCGAGCCGAGGGCCTGCCACCCGAGCAGCAGGAAGATCACCCCGAGGAACAGCAGCACCATCACCATGGCCCGCAGCGGAAGCCCCGTGGAATCGGGGACGCGCTCTTTCATCGAGCCCACTGTAGCGAGTCAGGTCACCTCGAAGCCGAGCCGCCGCGCCGCGCGCGCCTTCTGCCGGCTCGCGCGCAGCCGCCGCAGCCGTTTCACCAGCATCGGGTCGGCGGCCAGCGCCTCGGGCCGGTCGACCAGCGCGTTGAGCACCTGGTAGTAGCGCGTCGCCGACATCGAGAAAAGCTCCTTGATGGCGTCTTCCTTCACCCCGGCGAATTTCCACCACTGGCGTTCGAACGCCAGGATGTCGTGTTCACGTCGGGTGAGCCCATCGGCGATGTCAGCGTCGTCCCCCGATTGATTTGCCCGCGCCATGGCGCTGTCCATATTGCTTCCCCTGGACCCTTCCGGCGGATTCTCGAATTGCTCTGGTGACCTAAATACGGGCATGTTTTGCGCGAATATTGAACCACGCCGCGAAGTCTGGTGCGGCGAACCCGGACCGCGAGTCGCCGTATTGCCCCGCATCTCGCCCGCCCAGCCCGATCGCGCGCCTCCTCCTCGGGCCGTTTCGGCCCGCATCGTCGACGCGCCTAAGCTAGCCGACCATGGCAGTCGTACCGATCCGCATCGTGGGAGACCCGGTGTTGCACAGACCGACGGATCCCGTGCCGGTCGCCGCCGACGGCTCGCTGCCGGCCGATCTGGCCGAGCTGATCGCCACGATGTACGACACCATGGACGCCGCCCACGGGGTCGGTCTTGCGGCCAACCAGATCGGGTACGGGTTGCGGGTTTTCGTCTACGACTGCGCCGACGACCGCGGGACTAGCGAGCGCCGCCGCGGCGTGGTCGTCAATCCGGTCCTGGAGACCTCCGAGGTGCCCGAGACGATGCCCGACCCGGAGGCCGACGACGAGGGCTGCCTGTCGGTCCCCGGCGAGTCGTTTCCGACCGGCCGGGCGAAGTGGGCGAAGGTGACCGGCCTGGACGCCGAGGGCAACCCGGTCGCGCTCGAGGGCACCGGCCTGTTCGCGCGGATGCTGCAGCACGAGACCGGGCACCTCGACGGGTTCCTGTACCTGGACCGCCTCGTGGGCCGCTACGCCCGCGGCGCCAAGCGGGCCGTCAAGGCCCACGGTTGGGGGGTGCCCGGGCTGTCGTGGCTGCCGGGCGAGGGACCCGACCCGTTCGGTCACTGATGGTCGCGTGGCCAGAGCCCGGCACGCGGGTGACGGTGCGCTACCGGCGCGCCGCCGGGTCGGTCCCGCCGCTGACCGACGCGGTGGGCCACCTGCTGACGGTCGATCCGGTGGTGCGGGTGCGGACGAAGACCGGCGCGGTCGTCGAGTTCGCCCCCGACGACGTCGTGGCGCTGCGGGTGCTGACCGACGCACCGGTACGCACGTCCCAGATCCGCGCTCTCGAGCACGCGGCCGCGCGAGCCTGGCCCGGCGTCGAGCACACCTGGCTGGACGGCTGGCTGCTGCGGGCCGGGCACGGCGCGGATGTGACGGTCAATTCAGCTGTGCCGCTTGATACTTCGGCTCACATTAGCAGCCTGCCCGCCATCGTCGACTGGTACCGGCGCCGCGGTGCGGAGCCGCGCCTGGCGATCCCGGACCGCTTGCTGCCACTGCCGGCCGGGCTGACGGCGGAACGAACCGAACAGGTTCTGGTGCGCGACGTCTCCGGAATGGCCGCCGGCGACCCCGCCGCGGCCGCCACCCTCTCGGCCCGCCCGGACGACGCCTGGCTGCCGACGTCGGGGGCCGGGCTCGACGTTCAGACGCTGACCGCCGTCACCGACGGCGAGCTCAGGTTCGGCGTGCAACCGGGCGCCGCGGCGGCGCGCGCCGCGGTGACCGACTCCCCCGACGGCGCCCGTTGGGTGGGTCTGTGGGTGCCGGCCGCCGGCGACGCGGCCGCCGCTCGCCGCGTGTGCGAAGCCCTGCTCGCCTGGGCCGCGGGGCGCGGGGCGACCCGCGGCTACCTGGCGCTCGTCGAGGACGCCGACCCGGCCGGGACCGCCGTGGCCGGCGCGCTGGGCTTCCGGCCGCACCACCGCCGCCGGTACTTCCCGGCCGGCGACCCCGGCGGCGCTACCGTCTAGCCATGCGGCTGGCCACCTGGAACGTGAACTCCATTCGCACCCGCCTGGACCGCGTCGTGGACTGGCTGGCTCGCGCCGACGTCGACGTGCTGGCCATGCAGGAGACCAAGTGCGCGGACAGCCAGTTCCCCACCCTGCCGTTCTTCGAACTCGGCTACGAGGTCGCCCACGTCGGGTTCAACCAGTGGAACGGCGTGGCGATCGCATCGCGCGTGGGCCTCGACGACGTGCAGGTCGGCTTCGACGGCCAGCCCGGCTGGAGCGCCAAACCCGGGCTGGACCCTGCCCGGGAAGCCCGCGCGCTGGGCGCCACCTGCGCCGGCGTGCGGGTGTGGAGCCTGTACGTGCCCAACGGCCGCGCCCTGGCCGACCCCCACTACGGCTACAAGCTGGACTGGCTCGCCGCGCTGCGCGACGCGGCGGCCGGCTGGCTGCACGACGACCCCGCGGCGCAGATCGCCTTGGCGGGCGACTGGAATATCGCGCCCACCGACGAAGACGTCTGGAGCCCCGAATTCTTTGCCGGGGCCACCCACGTTTCCGAACCCGAGCGCCGGGCCTTCCAGGCCGTCGTCGACGCGCAATTCACCGACGTCGTGCGGCCATTCACGCCCGGCCCCGGCGTGTACACCTACTGGGATTACACCCAGCTGCGATTCCCCAAGCGACAAGGCATGCGCATCGACTTCATCCTGGCCTCGCCGGCGTTGGCCGGGCGGGTGAGCGCCGCGCAGATCGTCCGCGAGGAACGTAAAGGCAAAGCGCCCAGCGACCACGCCCCGGTGCTGGTGGATTTGCGCGACGGCTAGACCGGGTGGGGACGGTATAGGGGCGGTCGGAATTCTCGCGCGCCCACTCGTTGTATTACGCCCAAGTAGCGTGGCAGGCTTTTCTTTGGAAAGATACAGGTAAAATTTCGGTGCCGCTGTTTACGTTCCGTTCAACGGGTATACAGGCGACGTCAACCGGTCGCCGCGAGGACGACCAGAGATCAGGAGCCATCATGAGTGTCGTCGGTGGGGCAGCCCGAAACGTGGGTAACGCCGTCAACCGTGCGGCCGACGCGGCCACCGCCGCCGCCGGCGCCGTGGGCGGCGCGGCGGTCAACGGGATCGTTGGCGGCGTCACGGGTGCCGCGGAGGGCATCAAGCGCGGCGTCAGCTCGGGCAGTCACTCCACGCCGGCGGCCGCGCTGGCCATGGGTGCGCTCGGGGTGGCCGGCCTGGTCGAGTGGCCGGTGCTGCTGGCCGTGGGCGGTGGCGCGCTGCTGCTGCACCGCATGCACCGCAAACCCGAACCGCCCCCGAAGGCCAACCTGAAGCCGGTGCCGACCGACGACGCGCCGAAGAAAGCGGTGCCCCAGAAGGCCGCCAAGCCGGCGGCCAAGAAGACGGCCGGGCGCCGGGCGGGCGCGAGCGAGCTGCGCAGCACCAACTAGCCGGGATCCGTTGAGCAGCCCTTGAGCATTGCCACCTCCTCCATTCGAATACCGCTGCGCGTCCTGGCCGCCGGAGTCCAGACCACCACCGCCCTGGCGGGCGCCTCCCTGAACATCGCGGCCATCCCGCTGCGCGAGGGCGCCCGGGCGATCACCGGCGAGCTGCCCCAGCAGACCCCCACCGCACCCGCGGCGCCCCCGGTGCAGCCGCCCGCAGCAGGCGCGGTGCCGGTGATCAGGGTGGTGACCGTGGCCGCCAACGCGGCCGGGCTGGGCATCGCACTGACCGGACGCGCCCTGCACTGGCCGCGGGCGCCGATCGGTGTGCTGGCGGGCGTCGTCGCGGTGGACTATCAGCCCTGGGCGCGGCGGCTGATCGAGAACGCCATCGGCCGGCCCGCGACCGACACCGTGCTGGCCCTGGCCGGGGTGGCCGCCGAGACCGTCACCCAGTCACCGGGGGCGTTGTCGGTGGGCCTGCTCATGCAGTCGCTGCGCGCCGCCGAGAGCCGCGCCGAGGCGCGGGTGTGGCGCCTGCACGAAGCGGAACTGGCGCGCCGCGCCGAGCGGGACGCCCCGACGCCCGAGCGCCGGCCGCGGCCCGGCAGATCCCCGGCCGCCGCCGGGCGCCGCTTCGCGCTGACGCAGGCGCTCAGCGCGGGGCTGATCGGCGCCACCACCCGCAGCGTGCACCTGGCCGCGACCGCGGTGCTGGTGACCGCGCCCAAGGCGAGCCGCACCACACCCGAGGCGTTCGCCGCGGCGCTCGGGCACGGATTGGCCGATCGGCACGCGGTGCTGACGCTGCGGCCCGACGCCCTGCGCCGCCTGGACCGAATCGACGCGATCGTCGTCGACCCCCGGGCGTTGTGCACCAGCGGCCTGCAGGTGGCGCGCGTGCGCGGCGCCGCCGAGGACGAGCTGCCCGCGGCGTGGAACCGCGCCCAGCTCGTCCTGGCCAGGGACGGTCTGCAGGCCGGCTGGCACCCGGTCCCCGGGATCTCGGCCGCCGAGCCGGGTTCCGCGGTCGAGGCACTGTTCCGCCCGCCCCACGATCCGCTGGCCGCGGCGGTGGTCGCCGAGGCCCACCGGTCGGGGGCCGACCTGGTGTCGGTCGACGTCGACGCGCTGGGCGAGCTGCGGCACGCGTTCGACGACCTCCGGCCGCCCGGCGGCCGATCCCTGGACGACGCGCTCGCCGCGACGGTCGCCGACCTGCATCGCGCGGGCCGCGCCGTCGCGGTGCTGTCCGCGCTGCCGGGCCCCGCCCTGGAAACGGCCGACCTGGCGCTGGGCATCCTGCCGCGCCACGACACCGATCCCCTGCCCTGGGAGGCCGACCTGCTGCTGCCCGACCTGGCCGCCGCGTGGCGGGTGCTGCGCGCCCTCCCGGCGGCCCGGGCCGCCACCCGGCGCGGCGCCGGGATAGCGGCCGGCGCGACGGCCATGGGGTCGCTGCTGATGATCCCCGGCGTGCGCGGCCTGGGGCCCGGGCCGATCAACACCGGCGCGGCGGCGGGGCTGCTGTCGGGATACCTGCTGGCCCGCGGCATCGTCGGCGCCGAGGCGCCCCGGCCGTGCTCGGTGCACGACTGGCATGCGATGTCGGTCGAGCAGGTCCGCGCGGTGCTGCCCGCGCCCGAGTCGGAGCCGGCCGGCGAGCCGGGCCGGCTCGCGCTGGCCGCGATCGGCGCCGCGCAGCCCGACACCGGTGCGCGTGCGTTCCTGCAGTTCCTCGAGGCGGTCCGCGCCGAGTTGACCGACCCGCTGACGCCCGTGCTGGCGCTGGGCTCGGCGGCCAGCGCGGTGCTCGGTTCGCCCGTGGACGCGGTGCTGGTCTTCTCGGTGCTGGCCGCGAACTCGATGCTGGCGGCCAGCCAGCGGCTGCGCGCCGAGAACCGACTGAATCACCTTCTGGCGCAACAGATCCCGCCCGCCCGCAAGCTGGTGACGGGGCCGGACGGCCAGCGCGCCTACGCCGACGTCATCGCCGCGCAGCTGCAGCCCGGCGACGTGATCGAGGTGCGCACGCACGAGGTGGTGCCCGCCGACGCCCGCATCCTCGAGGAGGTCGACGTCGAGGTCGACGAGTCGACGCTGACCGGTGAGTCGCTGTCGGTGGAGAAGCAGGTCGAGGCCACGCCCGGCGCCGATCTGGCCGAGCGCCGCTGCATGCTCTACGCCGGCACCACGCTGGTGGCGGGCACCGCGGTCGCCGTCGTGACCGCCGTCGGCGCCGACACCCAGGAGCGCCGCGCCGCCGAGCTGGTGTCCGCCGGCATCTCGTCCGAGGTGGGCCTGCAGCACCAGCTCAGCCAGCTCACCAACCGGGCCTTCCCGGTCAGCATGTCCGGCGGCGCCCTGGTCGGCGCGCTCGGAATGCTGCGGCGCGCGGCCCTGCGCGAAGCGGTCGCCAGCGGGATCGCGATCGCCGTGGCCGCGGTCCCCGAGGGCATGCCGCTGGTGGCCACGCTCGCGCAGGCGGCCTCGGCGCGACGGCTGACGAAGTTCGGGGCGCTGGTCCGCGTGCCGCGCTCGGTGGAGGCCCTGGGCCGCATCGACGTGGTCTGTTTCGACAAGACCGGAACGCTCAGCGAGAACCGCCTGCGCGTCGCCGAGGTCCACCCGGCGCCGGGACATTCGCGCGAGGAGGTCCTGCGCTGCGCCGCGCACGCCGCCCCGGCGACCAACGGCGACCCGCACGTGCACGCGACCGACGCCGCCATCGTGGCGGCGGCCGCCGAGTCCCTCGGGGCCCCGACGGCCGTGCCGCAGCCGGACGCACACCTGCCGTTCCGGTCCGGCAGGTCGTTCTCGGCGTCGGTCACCGATCACGAGCTCACAGTCAAGGGGGCACCCGAGGTCGTGCTGGCCGCCTGCGGCGCCCCGGGCCCCGAGCCCACGGTCGGTGAGCTGGCCGCCCGCGGGCTGCGGGTCATCGCGGTGGCGCGGCGGGAGCTCACCCCGCAGCAGGCGCGCCGGATCCGCGACGACCCCGACGGCATCGCCGAATTCTGCGCGCACGGATTGGCCCTGGCCGGGTTCCTCGCCCTGTCCGACACCCCGCGCGCCGAGGCCGCCGGTCTGCTCGCCGAGCTGCGGCGGCAGCGGGTGGGCGTCAAGCTGATCACCGGCGACCACCCGATCACCGCCACGGCGATCGCCACCGAGCTGGGGCTGCCGGTGACCGTCGGCCAGGTGATCAGCGGTGCCGAGTGGGACGCGCTGTCGCGCAAGGACCAGGAACGCGTCGTGACGGAGCGGGTGATCTTCGCGCGGATGACACCGGAGAACAAGGTCCAGGTCGTGCAGACGCTGGAAGCCGCCGGCGTGCTGTGCGCGATGGTCGGCGACGGCTCCAACGACGCGGCCGCGATCCGCGCCGCCACCGTCGGTATCGGCGTCGTCGCCGGCGGCAGCGACCCGGCGCACCTGGCGGCCGACGTGGTGCTGGTCGACGCCAGCATCGAGGCCCTGGTGCAGGCCATCGAAGAGGGACGCCAGCTCTGGCAGCGGGTGCAGTCGGCGGTCTCAGTGCTGCTCGGCGGCAACGCCGGGGAGGTGCTGTTCGCGATCATCGGCAGCGCGCTGACGGGCACCTCGCCGCTGAACACCCGCCAGCTGCTGCTGGTGAACATGATGACCGACGCGCTGCCGGC
This sequence comes from Mycobacterium cajalii, assembly GCF_045809005.2. Classification (NCBI taxonomy): domain Bacteria; kingdom Bacillati; phylum Actinomycetota; class Actinomycetes; order Mycobacteriales; family Mycobacteriaceae; genus Mycobacterium; species Mycobacterium cajalii. Next base: position 757,177 of record NZ_CM141436.1, on the reverse strand, counting down.
CGCGGCGCTCGCCGTCAGCAAGCCCAGGGGTCCCGTCAACCCGGGCCTGCGCGGCCCGGATCAGCCCGCGCTGTGGCGCGCCGTCGCCGTCCGCGGCACCACCACGGCCGCCGCGGCGACGGCGGCGTGGGCGATGGCGGGGGTCACCGGCCTGCCCCGGCGTGCCTCCACCGTCGCGCTGGTGGCCCTGGTGGGCGCCGAACTGGGCCAGACGCTGCTGGATTCGCACGCACCGCTGGTGCTGCTCACCACGGTCGGCTCGATGGCCACGATGGCCACCCTGATCAGCATCCCGGTGGTCAGCCAGCTGCTCGGCTGCACTCCGCTGGATCCGCTCGGCTGGGCGCAGGCTCTGGGAAGCGCCGCGGCCGCGACGGTCGCCCTGGCCGTGGCGAACGGTGTCGCGGAGAGATGGGGCAGTCCGGACACAGATCCGCCGATTGACGGCGCGGCCGCCCGGTCGCGACAATCTCCACAATCCCCACGCGCCACAACAACGCATAGACATGCCTCAGGGGCACGGCGAGCGCCGAAGCAACCGGCGATATCAGAGGATCCGCCAGGGTCTCGGACGTCGTCATGAACCCGACGGTTGCCGGGTGACCCGGCGGGGCGGGAAACCCTTCGTTACAGAAAGGCAAACGATGGCAGAAAAGCAGGCACGCCGGGGAACGTCGCAGCACGAGGCGGTGCAGAGGATCCGCGAGGGCGAGACGTTTGCCGTGAACCTGCCGCTGGTGGGGCAGGTGGAGATTCCGCGGCCCGAGCAGCTGGCGTACTACGGCGGCCTGGCCGCCCTGGCGGCCTTCGAACTCATCGACTGGCCCGTGGCCCTCGTCATCGCCGCCGGCCACATCATGGCGAACAACCACCACAACCGGCTGCTGGAGGAGCTCGGCGAGGCGATGGAGGAGGCCTGACCCGTTGCTCGTCAGCCGGTCAGGGCGTGGTCGAACTCCAGCGTGACCCGGGTGCCCGCGGGGGTGCGGACGGTGTCGACGCGGTCGGCCAGCCCGCCCATCAGCGTGAGCCCGCGCCCGCGCCGCTTGGTGCGCATGCTGGCCGAGGAATCGCCGACCCACTGGCCGGTGTCGCTGACGGTGATCGCGACGGTGTCGCGGCGCAGGAACGCCTCGACGGAGACGGTCTTGTGCGGTTCGCTGCCGCTGCCGTGCTCGATCGCGTTGGTGACCGCTTCGCCCGCGGCCAGCAGGATGTCCAGCTCGCGGCGCGGGCCGACGGCGATGGTGTTCAGCCAGCCCCGCAGCCGGCCCCGCGTGACGGGGATCTGTGCCGGCGCGGCGGGCACCACGGTGGCGAAGCTGGTCGCGGCCGCGTGGCTGGGGCGTAGCGCCAGCAGCACGACGTCGTCGCGGAAGCCGGCCGCCGGCGTCATCCGCTGCAACAGCTCGTTGCAGAGGGACTCGACCGGCAGGTCGGCGCAGTCCGCGGCCGCCGACCTCAGGCGCGCGAACCCGTCGTCGAGCGTCTCGCCGAGCCGCTCGATGAGCCCGTCGGTGTAGAGCAGGATCAGGCTGCCCGGTTGCAGCTGCGTCGTCGCGGTGGCGGCGAGCGGGTCGTCGTACACGACGCTTTCGGTGACGGCGACCGGGGGACGGCGGCCGGACTCCAAAAAGGCCGGGGCCCGGTCGGCCGGGATGACCAGCGGGTAGGGGTGCCCGGCGCAGCTGTAGCTGACGGTGGCGGTCCCCGGGTCGGGTCCGGTCTCGACGAGGGCGTAGGCGACGGTCGCGCAGCGGGCGCCCGTGACGCTGGCCGCGTACCGGTCCAGCGCCGTGAGCACCGCATCCGGTTCGGGGGCGGTGAGCGCCGAGGCGGCCACCGCGGCGCGCAGCCTGCTCATCACGATCGCGGCGGACAGGCCGTGCCCGACGACGTCGCCGACCGATATCCCGACCCTGCCCGCCGGGGCCAGCGGGGTGACCGAATACCAGTCGCCGCCGACCCGCATCGCCTCCCCGGCCGGCTGGTACACCGCCGCGACGACTCCCGCGGTCGAGCCGCGGTTCAGGTCGAGCAGGTGTTCCTGGAAGTCGACGGCGATGCGGTGTTCGCGCGCCATCACCCGGACCCTGTCCAGGGCCGACTGGGTGAGCTCGGCCATCCGGCGGAAGGTCTCGAGCTCGGCGGGTTCGAACTGGCGCGGCGCGGGCCACAGCAACGCCAGCACGCCCGCGATCCGGCCCGCGTCGTCGCGCAGCGGGTGCGCGACGCACGCGCGGACGTCGGCCGCGGTGTCCTGCACCGCGTGCTGGTAGCGCGCCGGGAGGTCGAACGTGTCGGGGATGATCATCGGCTCGCCGGTGCGCACGACGTCCGCGCCGACCAGGGGGGCCTCGAACGCGGCCACGTGGTAGCGATCGCGCAACTCCGTGGGGACGTCGCCGGCGTACTCGAACCGGATGTGCCGCTCGCCGTCGACCACCCCGATCGTGACCGCCGCGGCGTCACCGGAGCCGAACGGCGAGTTGGAGAACGCTTCGAGGATCCCCGCCACCGAGTCGGCGGACTGCAGCGCCGAGTCGAGCTGCACCAGATCGGCGGCGAGCCGCCGATGGGCCTCGCGCTGCTGCCGGACGCGCTCGCGGCCCACCGCGGACAGCCGGGACGCCACCCGGTCCACCAGTTCCTGCGAGCGGAACGGCTTGGGCAGGTAGTCGTCGGCCCCGCCGGCGAAGCCTTCGGTGATCGCCTCGGCGCCGGCCCGCGCGGACAGCATGAGGACCGGCGTGGCCGCCAGCGCCGGGTCCGCGCGAATGGCCGCCACCAGCCCGAACCCGTCGACGCCGGGCATCATGACGTCGGTCACGATCGCGTCGGGGTGCAGCCTGCGCGCGGCCGCCAACGCCGACTGCCCGTCGGCGACGAGAACGGTCTCGTAGTGCGCGGACAGCACCCGGTTCAGGTGGGCCCGCATGTCGGCGTTGTCGTCGGCGATCAGCACCACCGGGCGGCCGGGCGCACCGGGCGCGGCCGCCACCTCGGCGGGCCCCGACTGCAGCCACTGCGTCGCCTCGGCCACATACGGGTTGCTCTCGTCGACCATCTCGTCGAGCAGCGCGGCGGGCGAATGGTCGACCGCGGCGCCGTCGACCGATTCCGGCAGCCGGATCGTCACCGTGGTCCCGCGATCCACCTCGCTGTCGATGTGCACGCTGCCGCGGTGCAGCTCGACCAGGCCGCGGACCAGCGACAGCCCGATCCCGGTGCCCTCCACGCTGCGGCCGCGCGCGGTGTCGGCCCGGTAGAAGCGCTCGAACAGCCGGTCCAGGTCGTCGGCGCCGATCCCGACCCCGGTGTCGCGGACCGCAATCACGCAGCACCCCGCCTCGGCGCGCACCTCGACCGAGATCGAGCCCTGCAGCGTGTATTTGACCGCGTTGGACAGCAGGTTCAGCACGATCGTCTCCCACATGGCGGGATCGACGTCGGCGGTCGCCGCGGCGCAGTCCAGCACGAGGTCGAGCCCCGCCCGGTGGCACAGCTCGCTGAACGACGACGCGATGTGCTCGGTGAGCGCGCCGACGTCGGTGCACACCGGCTTCGCGTTCGCGCGGCCGGCCTCGATGCGGGAGAAGTCGAGCAACGAGTCGACCAGCCGCTGCAGGCGGCGCGCGTTGCGCCCCGCGGTGCTCAGCCGCTCGGCCAGGAGGCTGCCGGGCGGCGCGTCGAACAGGGCGTCGTCCAGCGGACCGAGCAGCAGCGTCAGGGGCGTGCGGAACTCGTGGCTGACGTTGGTCAAAAACGCCGTCTTGGCCCGGTCCAGCTCGGCCAGCGCGTCGGCCCGCTGCCGCTGCTGCTCGAAGGACACGATCTGGGCGAACGACGACGACAGCTGGTCGGCCAGCAGCTGGCAGAAGCCGCGGTACTGCGTGTCCAGGCGCCGCCGCGGAGCGAGCCCCACCACCAGGGCGCCGGCCGTCGAGGCTTCGCCGAGGGGCACCACCAGGGCCTGCTGCGGGCAGTCGTCGGCCAGGACCTCGGCGACACCCTGGATCACCGCGGGCACGTCGTCGGCGAGCCGCACCTCCGCCCGGGACCGCGCGGCCGGATCGTGTCCGGTCAGCTCCTCCAGCGTGCGGGGCAGCAGGCCCGACACCGCCGGCGTCGCGCCGCACAGCGCGAGCCGCCCCGAACCCGCATCCTCGACGTAGACGGCGACGAACGGCAGGTCCGCGGGCTGGCCCGCGCACACCGCGACGGCGGCCTCGACCGCCTCGTCGAAGCTGCGCGCCTCCGTCGTCGCCGACGCCACCGCGTTGAGCAGGTGCAGCCGGCGCTCGCTCAGCACCCGGTCGGTGGTCTCGTAGGACGGGCAGAAGATGCCGAAGGGCCGGCCGTCGGCGGAGATCAGCGGGCTGTAGGTGAACGAGAAGTAGCGTTCCTCGCGCCGGCCGGCTGTGACCATCGGCAGCATCAGGTCACGCGACCAGGTCGCCTCCCCGCTGGCGACCACGCCGGCCAGCATCGAGCCGATCGAGTCCCAGATGTCCCACCACACGTGGCGGCCGGGCTGGCCGAGGGCGGCCGGGTGCTTGTCGCCGAGGATCTCGATGTAGGCCTCGTTGTACACGACGAACAGGTCGTCGGTGCCCAACCACAGCACGAGCGGAAACCGCGATGTCAGGGTCGTGGCGACCGCCGCGCGCATCTCGGCCGGCCAGTCCTGCGGCGGGCCCAGCGGGTGGGCCGCCCAGTCGAACTCGGCGAACCGGCGGCCCATCTCCCCACCCAGCGCGGCCGCAGCCGCCAGGTCCGCCGGCAGCGCCCCGTTCATTGCCGTCGCTTGCGCTGCAATGCCTGCGACAGCGTCGGGTAGATGTCGAAGACCCGATCCAGCTCGGTGACCTGGATCGGCCGCAGCACGTGGGCGTGGGCGGCGACCAGGCGGACCGCCGTCCCCGCCGCCCGGCCCGCCTCGTGGCAGCCCAACACCGCGTTCAGGGCCGCGCTGCCGAAGAAGTCGACGGCCTGCAGGTCGAGGACGACCAGCCCGGCCGGGTGCGTGGCGGCCAGCTCGAGGGCCGCGGTGAGCTGAGCGGTGAGCTCGTCGACCGTGCTGGAATCGACGTCACCTTTGATCCGGACCACCACGGCATCCTCGTGGGCCTCGTGTTCGACCGCCAACAATCCCGTGCCTTTCGCCAGCCGGACGTGTCACATTCAGCCGCTGAGCCCGATGACGCGGCACGCGGATGCGTTTGGCGCGCAGCGCATTGTCTGGATACTAATCCCGCCCGACCGACCGCGTTCGCGATTGCGGTGGTCAGCCGCCCGGTTCCGGGGGGATCCGTTCGTGCGCAGTCAACAACAGGTGGTCGAACTGACCCTGGACGGCGGCCGCGGGCCTCACCAGCGTCGAGACGTCGTCGAGCAGCTGTCTGGCCAGCGAGCGCAGCTTGGTGTTGGTCTCCTGGGAGCGCCACTGCAGGACCCGGAAGGCCTGCTCGGCGCTGACGCGGTAGACGAACATCAACACGCCTTTGGCCTGCTCGATGGCCGCGCGGTTCTCGAACAGGTCGGGCAGGGCGGCGTCGAGCACCTCCTGCCGGGCCTCCTCGAAGGTGTCGGTGAGGTCGATGTAGTAACCGGCGGTGCCCACCACGGCGCCCCGCTCGTCGAACATCCGGTCGGCCGCCACGATCGCGTCGTGCACCCGGCCGGTGGTGTCGATGAAGCGGTGCCGGCTCGAGAACGGCTCCCCGGACTGCAGCGCGTAGTCGAGCAGGTCCTGGACGTGCGCGCGGTCCTCGGGATGCTTGTGCGACAGCAGCAGTTTCGTCGTCGGTGTCACGGCGCCGGGTTCGTAGCCGTGCATCCTGGCGACCTGGTCGGACCATTCCCAGCGCTGGCCCAGGAACCAGAACCGGAAGGCGCCGACGTTCAGGTATCCCGGGGCGGTCCCGACCAGCCCGGGTGGCTGCTCGCGGGTGTTCATCGGCGTCTCGGGGCCCATGCCCGGGGACTGGTGCACCTGCGTATCTTCCCACCCGGCACGAGGCCTGACCACCCGCCCGGGTGCCGGACGGGTCCGGCGGGGGTAGCCTCGCTGGGGGGTCGATCAACAACACAAACCGCGGGAGCGCACGACCAGTGCGCTGAGAGGACGGCTCGGGGCCGTCGACCGTACGAACCTGACCGGGTAATGCCGGCGTAGGGAGATGACAGGATGACCACAACCATCGAACCGTCCGTGACCACCGGTCCCATCGCCGGCAGCGGGAAGGCCTACCAGGAGGTGCCGGGGCCCGGCGGCGGCACCGCGCTGCGGGTTCCGTTCCGGCGGGTCAACCTGTCCACCGGGGAGCACTTCGACCTCTACGACACCTCCGGGCCCTACACCGATCCCGCCGCGGTGATCGACCTGGCGGTCGGGCTGCCCGCGCGCCCCGGCGTGATCCGCGACCGGGGCACCCAGCTGCAGCGGGCCCGCGCCGGCGAGATCACCGCGGAGATGGCGTTCATCGCCGCCCGCGAGGGCATGCCCGCCGAGCTGGTGCGCGACGAGGTCGCCCGCGGGCGGGCGGTGATCCCGGCCAACCACAACCATCCCGAGAGCGAGCCGATGATCATCGGCAAGGCGTTCGCGGTCAAGGTCAACGCGAACATCGGCAACTCGGCGGTGACGTCGTCGATCGCCGAGGAGGTCGACAAGATGGTGTGGGCCACCCGATGGGGTGCGGACACCATCATGGACCTGTCCACCGGCCGCAACATCCACGAGACCCGCGAGTGGATCATGCGCAACTCCCCGGTGCCGGTCGGCACGGTGCCGATCTACCAGGCGCTGGAGAAGGTCAACGGCGACCCCACCGAGCTGACGTGGGAGATCTACCGCGACACCGTGCTCGAGCAGTGCGAGCAGGGCGTGGACTACATGACCGTGCACGCCGGTGTGCTGCTGCGCTACGTGCCGCTGACCGCCAAGCGGGTCACCGGCATCGTGTCCCGCGGCGGTTCCATCATGGCCGCCTGGTGCCTGGCTCATCACCAAGAGTCGTTCCTCTACACCAACTTCGACGAACTCTGCGACATCTTCGCGCGCTACGACGTCACCTTCTCCCTGGGCGACGGGCTGCGTCCCGGCTCGATCGCCGACGCCAACGACGCCGCGCAGTTCGCCGAGCTGCGCACCCTGGGCGAGCTCACCAAGATCGCGAAATCCCATGGCGTGCAGGTGATGATCGAAGGCCCTGGTCACGTGCCCATGCACAAGATCGTCGAGAACGTGCGGCTGGAAGAGGAGTTGTGCGAGGAGGCCCCGTTCTACACGCTGGGCCCGCTGGCCACCGACATCGCCCCGGCCTACGACCACATCACCTCGGCGATCGGCGCGGCGATCATCGCCCAGGCCGGCACCGCGATGCTGTGCTACGTGACCCCCAAGGAACACCTTGGCCTGCCGGACCGCAAGGACGTCAAGGACGGCGTCATCGCCTACAAGATCGCCGCGCACGCGGCCGACCTGGCCAAGGGTCATCCGCGCGCCCAGGAGCGCGACGACGCATTGAGCAAGGCACGCTTCGAGTTCCGCTGGAACGACCAGTTCGCGCTGTCGCTGGACCCCGACACCGCACGGGAGTACCACGACGAGACGCTGCCGGCCGAACCGGCCAAGACCGCGCACTTCTGCTCGATGTGCGGCCCGAAGTTCTGCTCGATGCGCATCACCCAGGACGTCCGGGACTTCGCCGCCCAGCACGGTCTCGAGACCGAGGAGGACATCGAGGCCATGCTGGCCAACGGCATGGCCGAGAAGTCACGCGAATTCGCCGAGCACGGCAACCGGGTGTACCTGCCGATCACCCAGTGACGTACCTGCCCCTGCCGGCGCCGGGGACGACCCCGCGCCGCGTCCTGACCATCGCCGGATCGGACTCCGGGGGCGGCGCGGGGATCCAGGCCGACCTGCGCACCATCGCGCTGCTCGGGGTCCACGCCTGCGTCGCGGTCACCGCGGTCACCGTTCAGAACACTTTGGGGGTCAAGGACTTTCACGCGGTTCCCGACGACGTCGTCGCCGGCCAGATGGAGGCCGTGGTCACCGACATCGGAATCCAGGCCGCCAAGACCGGGATGCTGGCCTCGGCGGACATCGTCGGCACGGTGGCCGCCACGTGGCGCCGGCTGCAGCTGACGGTCCCGCTCGTCGTCGACCCGGTGTGCGCCTCCATGCACGGCGACCCACTCCTGGCGCCCGCGGCGCTGGATTCCCTTCGCGAGCAACTGTTCCCGCTCGCCACGGTGGTGACCCCGAACCTCGACGAGGTGCGGCTGCTGGTGGGCGTGGACGTGGTGGACGAGGAGTCGCAGCGCGCGGCGGCCACGGCGCTGCATGCGCTGGGCCCGCGGTGGGTGCTGGTCAAGGGCGGGCACCTGCGGTCGTCGGGGCGCAGCCGCGACCTGCTCTATGACGGCGCGGATTTCCACGAGTTCGACGCCGAGCGGGTGCCGACCGGCAACGACCACGGCGGCGGTGACACGCTGGCGGCGGCGATCGCGTGCGCGCTTGCGCACGGGTTCGCCGTGCCCGACGCGGTCGCCTTCGGCAAGCGGTGGGTCACCGAATGCCTGCGCGCCGCCTATCCGCTGGGACACGGCCACGGCCCCGTGTCCCCCCTGTTCCGGCTGTCATGAACCTCGACCCGATCGCCGGTGTCGCGCACCAGCCGTCCGGGCCCCCCCAGGGCGTCGTGGTGCTCACCCACGGCGCCGGCGGAAACCGGGATTCTACTCTGCTGCAACAGGTTTGCGACGAGTGGGCGCGGCGCGGGTGGCTCGCGGTGCGCTACAACCTGCCTTACCGCCGGCGCCGGCCCACCGGTCCGCCGTCCGGCTCGGCGGCCACCGACCGCGCCGGGATCATCGAGGCGATCGCGTTGTGCCGCGGCCTGGCCGGCGGCCCGCTGGTCGCCGGCGGGCACTCCTACGGCGGCCGGCAGACGTCGATGGTGGTCGCCGGTGAGGAAGCTTCGCCCGTCGACGTCGACCTGCTGACGCTGTTCTCCTACCCCGTGCACCCGCCGGGCAAGCCCGAACGCGCCCGCACCGAACATCTGCCGCAGATCGCGGTGCCCACCGTGTTCACCCACGGGACGTCGGACCCCTTCGGCACCATCGCCGAACTGCGCGCCGCCGCGGCGCTGATCCCCGCACCGACCGAGGTCGTCGAGGTCGCCGGCGCGCGGCACGATCTGCGCTCGAAGACGCTCGACGTGCCCGCGCTGGCGGTCGACGCCGCCCTGCGGCTGCTGGCCTGAGCCGCTCTCGCGGCCCCGAATTTAGTCAGTCAAGACTGGACAGTTTCGACTGACTAATTTAGCCTCGGTGGCATGGACAGTGCCGGCGAGTCCGCGGCGGCGGCCGCGCGCGACCTCCGCGTGGTGATCGGCCGGCTGCGGCGCAGACTGCGCGAGGTCGCGGTCGATGGCGACCTGACGCCGTCCCAGACGGCGGTGCTCATCCGGCTGTGGAAGGAGGGCCCGTCGTCGGCCGGCGTGTTGGCCGGCGCCGAGCGGATCCGGCCCCAGTCGATGGCCGCCATCGTCGCCGCCCTCGGCCGGCGCGGGCTCATCGAGCGATCCCCGGATCCCGAAGATGGCCGGCGCCAGGTCATCTCGCTGACCGAGGCGGGCCGCGAGCGGGCCGCCAGCGACCGCCAGGCCCGGGAGGAATGGCTGGCGCGCACCATGCAGGAGCGCTACACCGAACGCGAACGCCGCGTCATCCTCGACGCGTTGTCGCTGCTGGAGCGCTTGACCGAGTCATGAAAGGGTTTTAGCAGCAATGGAATTGGGAGTGCATTTCATCGACTTTCTACCGGGCGACCCCGCGGCCCTGGGTCCCACGCTGGCCGACGCGGCCACGGCCGCCGAACATGGCGGCGCGACGTTGTTCACCCTGGCCGACCACCTGTTCCAGATGGAGAACGTCGGACGCGCCGACGACCCGTTCCTGGAGGGGTACACCTCCCTGGGCTTTCTGGCCGGCCGTACATCGACGATCGAGCTGGGTCTGCTGGTCACCGGCGTCACCTACCGCTATCCCGGCCTGCTGGCCAAGGCGGTCACCACCCTGGACGTGCTGTCCGGCGGCCGCTCGCTGCTGGGGCTCGGCGCGGCCTGGTACGACCGCGAACACACCGCCCTGGGCATCCCGTATCCGCCGCTGAGCGCGCGCTTCGAGATGCTGGAGGAGACGTTGCAGATCTGCGCCCAGATGTGGAGCGACGACAACGGACCCTACGACGGCGAGCATTACCGGCTGGCCGAGACCATCTGTGTGCCGCAACCGGTTCGGCGGCCCCCCGTGCTGATCGGCGGCGACGGCGAGCGCAAGACGCTGCGCCTGGTGGCGCAGTACGCCGCCGTGTGGAACAGCACGACCAGCGATGTCCGCGAACTACAGCACAAGATCGAGGTCCTGCACCGGCACTGCGACGCGGCGGGCCGGGATCCCGGCGAGATTCGCAAGACCGTCGGCTTTTTCGCCGATCCGTTCGCCGATCCCGACGAATACCTCAGGGCGGTCGAGCGCTACGCCGGGATGGGCATCGCGATGATCAACCTCGGCCCGATCCCCGGCAACCCGGACCCGGTCGGTTTCATCCGCCGCCTCGGTGACGAGTTGATCCCCCGCCTCGGCGAAATCGGCTGATCCACAGGGCTTTCCGTCAGCCAGGGTAGCTGGAGTAGCACGCGTTGATGACACCGACCACGCCCCCGCGGAACGCGGCGATCCGGGTGAAACCGGCCGGCACGCCGGCGCCGTCGGCGTCGCTGGCGACCAGGTGGTTGGTCAGCAGGCCGGCGACCGCCTCGTCGAGATCGCCGGCGGTCAGCAGCAGTTGGTGCTGCGCGGACGGGTCGACGGGCTCGGCCATCCTGCGGTGCACCACGCCGGTCAGGCATGCCGTCCGCAGCGCCGTCCACGGGCTGTGCATCGGCAGGCCGCGTTCGTGCTGCACCGCCAGCGCGTACCGCGACATCACGATGGACAGGGCGGTGTCGTCGCCCTGCGGCAGGGCGTGCTGCCGGACGTCTTCGACCTTCGCCATCGAGGCCAGCGCGGGCAGGTCCACCACGATGGTGTTGCCGGCCGGGCAGTAGGACGCCGGCGGGCTCGGCCTCGCGTCGGCGCAGCCGGCGGGCCGGTAGGCCAACGTGGGTGCCTTGCGGGGCGAGAACACGTTGCCCAACAGTGCCATCAGCGTCGACAGGGTGTCGGGGTCGATCGGGACCTCGCCGGTCTCCGGGTTCCCGCTGTCGCCGGGCCGCAGCGCCGTCGGCAGGTCGCCGCGGCGCCGCTCGATCTCCTCGGCGTTGATGCCGGTACAGGCCGGGGTGCCGCTGATGAACCCCATCTGGAACGCGCTGATCCGGTCCAGCGCCGAACCGTGTTCGTCGTCGTTCTCGCTGCCGGCGTCCAGGACCGGGTCGCGGGTGCTGATGACCCCGGCCAGCACGTGGTCGAGGCCGTCGGCGGTGCTCAGGGTGAAGCGCGGCGATCTGCCGTCGGCCACCCAGAACAGGTACACGCCGGCAAGGCAGTCCGCCTGCTGCTCGCGCACGAGGGTGGGGTCCGCGCCGGTCACCAGCTTCGCCATGTGTTGCAGGGCATGCCCGAACTCGTGCGCCAGCGCGCCGGTCGCCGACATCGGGCCGAAATAGCGTTGCGCGGCCGGTATGAAAACCCCGCGGTCCCAGGCGATCAGGTTGCACCGCGACGCGAAGAACGCGTTGACGAGCTGGTAGGTGCTGTTGTGGCACACGACCGGGGCGTCCGGGTTCTCGGAGTCGTAGGACACCAGCTTGCGGACCGGTTTGAAGACGCCTTTCAGCGTTTCGCCGTAGACGGACTCCCAATAGCCCTCGATGTCGTTGACCGAGAGCAGCGACAGCTTGTCGATCTCGCCGTGGTCGGTGCCGAACACCCGCCCGCTCGGCCTCGGCGCGTTCGGGCGTATCCCGCTGGGGCCGTTGGTCGCGGGCAGGCCCGCCACCCGGAACGGGTCGTTGAGCATCGACAGGGCCCGGCCACCGACGAACGTGGTGCAACCCGCCACCACCGCCAGGGCCGCCATGGCCGCCAGGCAGGCGATTATCGTGATCCCTCCGCGTGGCTGGCCTGCGGCCAACCGACGTCGATTCCGCCCGCCGTCTGTCATGCCAACCTCATCCCGGCCTGCCTGCACGCGGCATCGGCATCAAAGGGATCTCATTCTAGGTGCGCCGATCAACGGGCGCCCGCCGCGATGCGAGTCAGAACGGCGGCGGGTCGTCGTCGTATGCGGGCGGTGCAGGCCCGAAGTGGCTTTCGGATCTTCGGGCCGTGCGGGCCTCGCGGTTTTTTCGGCGTTCGGCCGCCACGCGGTAGGCGCGGTCCTGGCTGCGGGTGCGCCGGCGCTTGGGCATCATCGCGGTGCGGTCGGCGCAGTAGTCCTTGGGCGGGATGTCGATTTCGGGGGCCGGGCAGCCCCCGACCGCGCGGGCCAAACTCGGGAAGAGCAGCGCGCTGCCCGGGGTGGTGACATAGGTGTGCCCGGAGGGGGAGGCCAGGATCAGGGTGCCGTCGGGCAGCTGCTTTTCGGTCCAGCCCAGAAAAGTTTTGACCAAATGATGGGTTTTGCAGTAGCACTTGAGGTTTGCCGCATGGGTGGGCCCACCCTGGGCGTAAGGGATGGTGTGGTCGAGCTCGCAGTCAAAGGACGGACGTTCACAGCCGGGCCAGCGACACGTCAGGTCCCGGCAGCGTACGAAATCGGCCAACGCCTTCGACGGCACATACCCCGGCTCGGGAGTGGCGTCCCCGGGATGAACCAGCGGCACGAGTTTGGCCGTCGCCGCCAGTTCGGCCACCAGGTCCGGGCTGATCAACCCATCGGCGCACACCTGCGAACCCGGAGCGCCGTCACCGTGCAGAGTGGGCTGTTCGGCCAGCACGTGGATCACCACCGCGGGCGCCCCCGCCCGGCCCCCGGCCGGGCAATCGTCGCGCCCGCAGCGACACCCCAGCCGATCCGCCCCGCCGGCCAACGCCCCCAACGCATCCGCGCGCCGCTCGGCCCGCGAGCGCGGATCCTCGGCACACACCGTGCCCGCCAGCTTGTCCAACCGTTGATCGAGCGCGCGGGCATCCGGGGTCAGCACGTAGCCGCGCAACTGCGAGAGCCCGCCCACCCCCTCATCGAACTCCACCCGGCGCCCGGGCTGTTCCTCACGCCGACGGCGCACCGCATCGGCGTCGACCCGGGCCACGATCCTGTCGACGGCCCCGGCCACCCGGCTCCGCGTCATCGAGGGCCACCGCGCCACCGCCACCGCCAACTGCCCATCCACGGCAGCCAAAATGTCCGGGTCGGTGATCAAGTCGGTGCGGTAGACGATGGTGGCGAACAACCGGAAATCGATATCCCCGGCCGCAAAGACCGCCCCCACCTGCGGCAGCCGCTCGCGCATCGCCCGCGCATAATGCACCCGGCTGGCGGCCAACCCCTGCCCGATCCGCAACGCCGCCCCCACCTCGGCGGCCACCGCCGCCATCGTGTCGATCGCCCAGTCCTCGGCCTCCTCACCCTGGGCCAGCCGATACCCGAACAGCTCCCCGATGGCCACCAAACCCGCCGCGGCCGCCCTGTTCTCCGTCCGCGCGGCAGCCGTGATCCGATCCACCAACCCCGCCGGACCCGCCTGCTCTTCGAACATACAAGCGAGTAAACCAGAGGGGTCTGACACGTCCCGGCCGCCAAACCCACGCCGAGCGGTGACCGCCCGCATTCGCCAGGCCGGACAACCCGATTGGCCACCACAGGATCGACACCGCAGCCGTCAGCCCGGGCGACGGGAGTAGCACGCGTCCATGTTGCCGGCGCGCTGGTGCCGTCTTCGTCGCCGGCGACCGCCTCATCGATTGCACCGGCGGTCAGCAGCAGCTGATGCTGCGCCGACGGGCTCGGCCATCCTGCGGTGCGCCAGGCCGGCCGGCGCCGAACCGTGCGCGTCGTCGTTGTCGATGTCGGCGTCCATCACCGGGTCGCGGGTGTCGATGGCCCCGTCCGCCCAGGACAGGTACGCGCCGGCAAAGCAGTCGGCCTGCCGCTCGCGCACCAGGGCGGGGTCTGCCCCGGTCACCAGCGTAGCCATCCGCTGCAGGGCAAGCCCGAACTCGTGCGCAGCGCGCCGTTGACGGACATCTCCCTGAAATAGCGTTGTGCGGCCGGGCATGAAAACCATACGGCCCCAGGCGATCAGGCTGCACCGCGATGCGAAGAACGCGTTGGCGAGCCGGTAGGTGCTGCTATGGCACACGACCGGGCCGTGAGGGTCCCGGGAGCCGTAGGACACCAGTTAGCCGACCGCCGTTGTCTGTGTCGAGGACCCAGCCGGTGGGCTTCGGCGCGTCCGGGCGAATCCCGCTGGGGCCGTCGGTCGCGGGCAGGCCCGTCACCCTAAACGGTCATCGAGCATCGACAGGGCCCGGACGCCGCTTCGCCGATCGCGGTCCTCAGCGGGGCGGCGAACCGGCGCCGCTGTGCAGCCCGGCTTTCCATCACGAAGCCGATCCCGCGCACGTTACGACCGGACCGCAACTCGGCGCCTCCTGATGCATCGCCGCAGACGGAGTCAGCCTTCGGCGGCGTACGCCCATACCGTTGACCCGTCGCGCACCCCGGGGATGTGACGCAGCCCCGCGAAATCTCAATTTGAGACTCAGGTCACAACGCAAATCTATGTACTCTTCGGCTGCTCCGCGTGCAGCAGGGGGGCCGAGCAATCCTCGAGAATGGAGTTGACGAATGTTTGTCACCACACAGCCCGAAGCTTTGTCGGCGGCAGCCGGTGATTTAGGTGTTATCGGCTCTGCGGTCAGTTCCCAGAACGCGGCTGCGGCGGCCCCGACAACGGCTATCCTTCCCGCGGCAGCCGATGAGGTATCCGCGCTGACTGCCGCTCAGTTCGTCGCGCACGCCCGTATGTATCAAGCGTTCAGCGCCCAGGCCGCGGCGATACACGAAATGTTCGTCAACACGCTGGCTACCAGTGCCGGTTCCTATGCGATGACCGAAGCGGTCAACGCGATCGCAACCGGCTAAACGAATCGTCGCCAATATTGTGCTGTCACCAATGAAATTTCCCGCTGAGGAGAGATGGAAATACCCATCCGATTTATGACCGACCCGAACCAGAATTCATCACCAAGCTCGGCCGTAATTTCCAGGTGACCTACGAGCAGGCCGACGCCCATGGGTCGACGGTGCAAACCGGGATCTACTGACGTTGTAGTGGGTCATTTCCGTCCGGGTAGTGCTGGGCAGAGGCCGCCTCGGGTGAGCATGGCCATGGCGATGAGTGCGTCTGGGCTGTGGAATCCGTAGGCGCGTTTGGTTAATGCCCGCAGGTGGGTGTTAGTGGCTTCGGATCGGGCGTTGGACAGGCCGTGATCGAGCGTGTTCCAGATGAGGTCGCGGTAGCGGCGGATGCTGCGGGCCAGCGCGGCGAACTCGGGGATGCGTGAGTGCGACGCCCACGACAGCCAGCCGGCCAGCAGCTGCCGCCCGTGGGTGCCCTTGACCCGAAACACCTCGCGTAGTTGCTCTTTGAGCAGATACGCCCGGTAGAGGGTGCGGTTGGTGTCGGCGATCTTAGCGAGGCTGGTGCGCTGCTCGCAGGACAGGTCAGCCGGGTTCTTGCGGGTCGCCCACATGGCGTGCCGATCGGTGATCCCGGCGCGGGTCATGGTGCGTACCCGCACCTTGTCCAGTGCCTTCATGGCCCAGGCCACGACATGAAACCCATCCAGGCAAATCAGCGCCTGCGGCGCGCGGGCACGCACCAGGGCGTGGATCCATTCCGCCCCGTCGCAGCTGACGTGGGTGAGCAGCTTGGCCCGCTCGGCGCCGAGCTGATCGAAGAACCGGCCCAGCGTGTCCTGGTTGCGGCCCTCGCCGGCCCACACCAGCCGGCCTGTCGTGTGGTCAACCACGCACGTCAAGTAGCGATGTCCCTTGCGGTAGGCGATCTCGTCGATGCCGATCCGCGACAGTCCGGCGAGCAGGTCGTTGGTGTCGCGGCCATCGGCCACCACCCTGGTCACGATCGCCGCCACGGTGCGCCAGGCGATCTGCAGCAGCACCGTGAGCACACTCAATGCGGTGTGCGCGGCCAGCCACGCGCAGGTGTCCTCGAACGCCCAGGTGTGTTTGGCGCCCGGCCGCGCCCACGGCACATGCGCAACCACCACCCCATGCTCGCCGCATGCCACCCGCGGGGCCGCGGCCTGCAGATACGCCTTTGTGGTCCCCACATCCAGGGTCCGCCAGCGCCTGATCCCGTTCCCGTCCCGGCCCCCCGCGTCATAGCCCGGGCACCGCTTCCGGCACCGCGAGCACCGGCCCGCCTGCGACGCCTTGGGCCGCACCGAGAACACCAGAACTTCGGAGGTCTTCGGCTGCTTCCGACCCGTGGTCTCGGTCTCGATCGTCACGTCCTCGATCACCATGTTTTGGTCACCCAGACCGCTCGCCAATACCCTGGACATGCGCAACGCCGTAGCTCCTTCTCGCGGATTGAACCCTAGACAGTCCAAAACGTAAGCAGGACACGGCGTTGCGCCCAAATTCCCAGGTCAGCGAACCCACGACAACGTCACAAGAGCCGCAAACCGCTGGTTCCGACATGGCACGCACCGATAGCGCGGTCGGCTCCAGCTGGGCTTGAACCACGAGCGGCCAAAGACAGTAAAGAAATCCGATTTCGAACACAACCCCAAACGCCTGGAACGACACCAGAAATTTCTGTAGGAATCGGTTGCGCAATGATGGCGGCCTTCAGCCGCCAAGAAACCGCAGCCACCATGTGAGGAGGTATTAGCGGTGGATTTTGCGGCGTTGCCCCCGGAGGTCAACTCCGGTCGGATGTATGCGGGAGCGGGAGCGGGACCACTGATGGCGGCCGCGGCAGCCTGGGACGGACTGGCCGCGGAACTGAGTTCGGCGGCCGCCTCCTACCGCGGCGTGGTCACCGAGCTGACCGACAACCTGTGGCTGGGTACGTCGTCGGAATCGATGACCGCCGCGGCGGCACCTTACGTGACGTGGATGAACGCCACGGCCACCCGGGCAACTCAAACCGCCCTCCAGGTCAGATCCGCGGCAGCGGCCTACGAGGCGGCCTACACCGCCACCGTCCCACCCCCGCTCATCGCCGCCAACAGGGCATCACTGGCCAGCTTGGTGGCCACCAACATCCTCGGACAAAACACCCCCGCCATCGCAGCCACCGAAGCCCAATACGGTGAGATGTGGGCCCAGGACGCCGCGGCGATGTACGGCTACGCCGGCGCCTCCGCCGCCGCCACCACCCTGACCGCATTCACCCCCGCACCACCAAACACCAACCCCGCCGGAGCAGCCGCCCAACACGCCGCAACCAGCCAGACGGCCGCCACCTCGACCACCAACGCCGCCCAAACAGTCCTGGCCAATGTGCCGAACTCCCTGAAAAGCATCGCGCAGGGCGGAACGTCTTTTAACCCGATCACCTACCTCGAGAACGTTCTGGGTAGCACCGCGTTCCAACACCTCAACGCGCTGGCCGGGGATTCGGGGTCTACCGCTCTGGTTTTTGCCTCGTCGGCGTATTTGACCGGTGGCGTACTGGCGCAAACCTTTCCGCTCATGTCCCTTGCGCTGCCCGCGGCGGCTGCCGCGGCAGACGCGTCTGCGGTGTCCCCCGGACTCGGGGGCGGCGTGGGGGCGACCCTGCTGGGCTCACCCGGTTCGGCGGCGGGCGCCCTGGGCCCGGCGGGTCTGGGCCGGGCCGGCGT
Source organism: Mycobacterium cajalii (assembly GCF_045809005.2). Lineage (NCBI taxonomy): Bacteria > Bacillati > Actinomycetota > Actinomycetes > Mycobacteriales > Mycobacteriaceae > Mycobacterium > Mycobacterium cajalii. The sequence continues at coordinate 739,333 of NZ_CM141436.1, read as the reverse complement.
CTCGGCGGGAATGGGCGAATCGACATTGGTCGGCGGGTTGTCCGTACCACCGGCGTGGGGTACCGCCGCGCCGGCGGTCCGGCTGGCCGCCATGGGCTTTCCGATGGGATCGCCGACCACCGGTCTCGACGCCGCCCCCGCGGCGGCGGCTTCACCGGGCTTTTTCGGCGGCATCCCGCCGATGGCCAGCGTGGTCAACGCGCCGAGGGGCACTGACACATATTCGCAAGGCTTGCGCACCAAGCTGTTCGAGCAGGATGCCGGAAAGACGGGCAACACGCGAAGTCGGCCGCCGCAACCACAGCGTGGTGCCCCGAATGCCGAAATCGCAGCGAGGGAAGGTGAACCCGATCTGGTCACGCAGTTGCGTAGGGAGATCGCCGAGGCGGCACTGGAGCGTGACGCAGCAGCTCGCCTCATCATGGAGGCGATCCGATGATCGGTCTGGATTTTGCGGCGTTGCCCCCGGAGGTCAATTCCGGTCGGATGTATGCGGGAGCGGGAGCGGGACCGCTGATGGCGGCCGCGGCAGCCTGGGACGGACTGGCCGCGGAACTGAGTTCGGCGGCCGCCTCCTACCGCGGCGTGGTCACCGAGCTGACCGACAACCTGTGGCTGGGTGCGTCGTCGGCATCGATGGCCGCCGCGGCGGCACCTTACGTGACGTGGATGAACGCCACCGCGGTCCAGGCAGAACAGGCCGCCTACCAGGTAAGATCGGCGGCAGCGGCCTACGAGGCGGCCTACACCGCCACCGTCCCACCCCCGCTCATCGCCGCCAACAGGGCATCACTGGCCAGCTTGGTGGCCACCAACATCCTCGGACAGAACACCCCCGCCATCGCAGCCACCGAAGCCCAATACGGTGAGATGTGGGCCCAGGACGCCGCGGCGATGTACGGCTACGCCGGCGCCTCCGCCGCCGCCACCACCCTGACCGCATTCACCCCCGCACCACCAAACACCAACCCCGCCGGAGCAGCCGCCCAACACGCCGCAACCAGCCAGACGGCCGCCACCTCGACCACCAACGCCGCCCAAACAGTCCTGGCCAGTGTGCCCGGCGCGCTCAACCAACTCTCCGCCGGAGCACTGCCCGGCGGTGTGAACAACGCGCTCGACACATTCCAGACACTGTTCGGCGACGTTTCCGGATTCTTCGCCTTCGAGTATGGAAACAGCTTTGTGGCGTCCGGTTCGCTGTATCTCATCTTCCCCATGATTGACACCTCATTGAGTCCGTTGGTCTCCACGCTTTCGGCAGCGAAAGTGTCCGCGGTGTCTCCGGCGCTCGAGGGTGGACTGGGCACCCTGGTGGGGTCGTCTGATTCGGCGGCGGGTGCCCTTGGCCCGGCGGGTCTGGGCCGGGCCGGCGTCTCGGCGGGAATGGGCGAATCGACATTGGTCGGCGGGTTGTCGGTACCACCGGCGTGGACCAGCGCGGCGCCGGAAATCCGACTGGCCGCCATGGGATCTCCGATGGGATCGCCGACCACCGGTCTCGGCGCCGCCCCCGCGGCGGCGGCTTCACCGGGCTTTCTCGGCGGGATCCCGCCGATGGCCAGCATCGTCAACGCGCCGAGGGGCAACGACACGTATTCACGGGGCCTGCGAAGCAGGCTGCTGGGCTCGGGGTCCGGAGATGCGGGCGGCTGCGAGCACACGCGGGAGCACTCACCGCAGCCGCAGCGCGGCGCAGTGGACACGGAGACTGCCGCCTTCGTCGATCCGGAAATTCTCTACCAGCTGCATCAAGAGCTCACCGACTTGGCGAAGGAGCGCGACGTACTCAAGCAGACGGCCGCCTTTTTGATCCAGGAAGCACAGAAATAGCAACTCCTGCCGCATAGCTCCGGCCAAGAGCGGAGAGGCGCGGCGACCTGCCCGATGTTGCGGGCTAGCAACGAGTTTCGGAAGGTACATGATGCGGCGGAAAGCGTACGAGTCCCGGACGGTTGTCCGCGCGCCGCGTGAAGGTACCGCGTCAACCGTGACGAGCCGGCGAACTCGCTCCCACCGCACGTCCGGCGCGAGCGTGACCATGGAGGTGATCCGATGATCGGTCTGGATTTTGCGGCGTTGCCCCCGGAGGTCAACTCCGGTCGGATGTATGCGGGAGCGGGAGCGGGACCACTGATGGCGGCCGCGGCAGCCTGGGACGGACTGGCCGCGGAACTGAGTTCGGCGGCCGCCTCCTACCGCGGCGTGGTCACCGAGCTGACCGACAACCTGTGGCTGGGTACGTCGTCGGAATCGATGACCGCCGCGGCGGCACCTTACGTGACGTGGATGAACGCCACGGCCACCCGGGCAACTCAAACCGCCCTCCAGGTCAGATCCGCGGCAGCGGCCTACGAGGCGGCCTACACCGCCACCGTCCCACCCCCGCTCATCGCCGCCAACAGGGCATCACTGGCCAGCTTGGTGGCCACCAACATCCTCGGACAAAACACCCCCGCCATCGCAGCCACCGAAGCCCAATACGGTGAGATGTGGGCCCAGGACGCCGCGGCGATGTACGGCTACGCCGGCGCCTCCGCCGCCGCCACCACCCTGACCGCATTCACCCCCGCACCACCAAACACCAACCCCGCCGGAGCAGCCGCCCAACACGCCGCAACCAGCCAGACGGCCGCCACCTCGACCACCAACGCCGCCCAAACAGTCCTGGCCAGTGTGCCCGGCGCGCTCAACCAACTCTCCGCCGGAGCACTGCCCGGCGGTGTGAACAACGCGCTCGACACATTCCAGACACTGTTCGACGATGTTTCGGGGTTCTTCGCACTGGCCCCCGGTGCCTTGTTTTCAGCCACCGGAACCTTGTTCACCGTCTTCCCGGAAGTGGCGACTGCCGAGGGGTCTTTGGTGGCTTCGCTTTCCGCGGCGAAAGCGGCTGCGGTGCCTCCGGGACTCGACGCCGGACTGGGCACCCTGGTGGGGTCGTCTGATTCGGCGGCGGGTGCCGTGGGCCCGGCGGGTCTGGGCCGGGCCGGCGTCTCGGCGGGAATGGGCGAATCGACATTGGTCGGCGGGTTGTCGGTACCACCGGCGTGGGGTACCGCCGCGCCGGCGGTCCGGCTGGCCGCCATGGGATTTCCGATGGGATCGCCGACCACCGCTCTCGACGCCGCGGCGGCACCGCCGGGAACGTTCTGCGGCATGCCTGCGCCCGGCGGTCCGATCGGCAGCGTGGTCAACACGCCGCGAAGGGCCGAGGCCCTCCCGCAGCGCATGCGTAGCAAGGCACTCCCGTCGTGGACCACCGAACCAGGCGCTCACGGATACACGCGGAGCCGCGCGCCACAGCAGGCGCCGCCACGCACCGCTCAGAAAACCGTCAGCGCGTTGAACGGGCGCGACCACGGCGAAGTCGAACAGCTTCGCAGCCAACTCGCCGCCGTCACGAAAAAGCGGGACCTGCTCAGGCGCGCGGCGGTGTTGATGATCAAGCAATCACAAAAGCAGAGATAACAAAGTTGCGTGGTCGCCCATCGAGCGGCATGACTGCGCTGGAGACGTTCGAAATAACTTGCGGCAGAACATGTGTGCCTACCGGTTCGGTTGCCTCACCCGCCGGTGTCGTGAGCCGCCGATGCACCGACAACGCAGGACGGCCCGACCCGGGACCGTGGGTGCACTCCGCCCCGGCCGGCGGACGTATGCACTGCGGGCGGATCAGCGGCTCACGACACCAGCAGGCAGGTCCGGTTTCAACGCAACCCCAACGACGACTCGCGCCGCATTGTGCCCGAGTCTCCTAGCCGTCGGAAGGTCCTCCCCCACCTCCTCTACCACGATGGGGTCGGTCGCCGGCCGCTTGACGTGGTGCACGCAGACCAGCCCGCCGGTGCCGACGGCCACGCCGACCTCCAGGCGCGAACGGCCGGCAGCGGAGTACGCGAGCGCAACGGCGCCCACCGCGACAACAGACGCCTCCGCCGCGGTATCGCACAACGAGCATGGCACGCCTTCCTCTTCGATCCCGGCCAGCACCTCACGCACGATCACCTGAGCGCCCCGGCTCACCACGACGATGGTGGGCACCTCAGTCGGCGCCTTGTCACCCACGATCGGTCACACCTCCGCCGTCCGCGGCCAGCCCTCGATGCCACGTTCCGCGCACCCGGCCACCAAGCCGGTGGCCACCGCGTTGCGCGGACCCTCGGTCCCACGGACATTACCCGTGCCACAGACGATTCCGTATGGCGCGAGCGCGTCGGTGATGATCGCCGGTATCTCGAAGTCGAGCGCGCTGCCGCCGAGCAACACGACGAACCCGATTCGCCGCAGGTCTGCGCCGGGGGCGATCGCCGCCAGCGCCCGCAGCGCGTTGACCTCGAACACCCGCCGCTTCGCCGAGCGACGAACTTCCCGCACCCGGTCCAGGCCAAGCGACGTGGGGATGGGCGCCAGGCCGGCCTCGCCGAGCGTCACCACCCGCGCGAACGTGTCCGCCGGCAGTGCCTGGTCGAAGAACCGGGTGGTGCCGTTCTCCAGCCGTACATGGTAAAAGCTCTCGACCTTCGCAAGCGGGCAACGCTTGATCTCCTCTGCGATCTCGCGGCTGCCCAGAGCCAGCTCGGTGTCGATCAACTTGGTGACCAGGTCACCTGCGCCGGCCATGTGCACGGTGCGAATCGCCCCTTCGCCGCCGATGAACGCCGCATCCGTAGATCCCCCGCCCAGGTCCAGCACCGCCAGCGGCGTGTCGGTTCCGGGCGTGGTCAACGCGCCGCGGATCGCCACCTCCGCCTCCACCCCGCCGACGATCGCGCGCAGCCGCCCCGCGCCAAGGGCAACCAGGTCGCGCTCTATGGCGCCGGCCACCTGACGCATGCCGCTCTCGGTGGTCCGCACCATCGCGGCCAGACCCACCGCGTTCTCGAGCGCCACCTCGCCGGCCAGCCCACCCCGAACCTCCTGGGGGATAACGGTGTCCACCGCGAGCAGGTCGCGGATGTGGATGTCGCCGACGGGTTGTCCGGAAAGCTCCGCCATCCTTTGTCGTACGGTTGAGATCATTCCGCCGACGCAGGTGCCCACCTCACCGATGACATCGTCGAGCGGACACACCCGCCCAACCTCCGCCATGATCGCTTCTGCCCCCTCCGCTACGGCGACGCGCCCACGCCGGGTGGGGCCGAACAACTCGAGCGACCCTGCCGGAATGCTCCTTTCGCGCACACCCCCTTCCGGGGTGCGCACGACCACCGCCGAGCGGCTCCCGGCCAGCGCCCGGGCCACGGGCGACACCATGCGTGTCTGCTCCCCGTCCAAGCCGAAAATCGTTGCCAGGCCGTACACATTTGAAAGGGTACGGATGCTGCGGCCCGGGTCGGCCACCTCCACCGCCGCGACCATGCCGATCGGTACCGCGTCGATCCGCGAGACTTCGTCGACGACGGGAACCGGGTGCGCGAGCCGGTTGACTATCAGTACGGCGTCGTCGTTGCCGACGATGGCCGCGCGCACGTCCGCCCCGCGTCTCTGAGCGTCCCGGATCGTCGCGGCCGCGTCCTCGAAGTCCCATCCCGAGGGCACCACCACAACCGTGGGTTGTCCGCTTCCCACCCCATCCAGAGCTTCGATCCGGGTGGTCACGCCGACACCGAGTCCCGCACCGGCGGGGGTGCACGGGTCGTGTCCGATCATCGTCGACTCGGTGATGATCGTCTCGGTGATCGTCTCCATGGCCAGGCCGCCGATCACCGGCGTCGCCTCGTTGACCAGCACCGCCATGACGTCTCCCAGGGCCACCCGCGCGGTGCGCAGCGCGTCGTGTACCGCCACCACGACCCCCTCGGCGTTGGCGACCGTCCCCTTCACACCGGTCGTCCACGTCAGGGCGGCGCCGAGGAACTCGACGCCGCCATCCCGGTCGATGCGAGCGACGCAGGCCTCCGTGGTGGAGTTACCGATGTCGACTCCCACCACGAGACCGTGCACCCGCCCCATCGTCAGCCGGTCCTCACGCACCCGGCGGCGCAATGATATGGACGGCGACCTCAACCGGCTTGACCCGCGGCAGCACCTGTTCGGTTTCCTTGATGTGGAGCAGTGCGGCCTTCGCCTGAAACCGTGGGCGCGCCATCGGGTCGTTCATCGAAGGCACGGGCGGCGGCGACTCGCCTTTGGCGTACTGGGCGGCGTTACTGCCAACATGCCGGTAGGTCTCCAAGGTCATCAGGGGTGACTGCGGGAACAATTCCAGGCTCGACAGCCTGGGCAGGTCCCGCTGGTGAATCATCGTGGTGCCGCGCGAAAGGATGCCGATCCCGATCCCCGACCCACTCAGCCGAGCGGCGGTGTGCGCCACCGTCGCCAAATCCGAGCTGTGCAGCACGCGGATGATCCGCACCGGTGCACCCTGCTCTTCGATCCCGGCCAACACCTGCCGGATCACGTCGGCATGCGGCAGGTCGACGATAGTCCGCGTAAAGACGTCGGCGAACGCCGGCGAAACCGCGAGCACCACCTCGTCGGGCATCGTCCCCGGACCGGCGACGCCCACCGTCTCGAGCGCGAACCGCCGCTCGGAGACACCGGCGCTGCGGGTCATGGCATCCTCCGTACCCGTGCTCTCAGGCAAGTTCCTGCTCCGGATCGGATGCGCTGGTGACGTGCCGCAGCCGTTTCATCTGCTCCCACCTGGCACCGGAAGGTCGGTAACCGGTGCCCGGGCCGGCATAGTCGTTGCAGTCGTTGATCGCCGAAAGAGGGTTGAGATCGGCGTCCAGGATCGCCGACGTCTGCAGCAGGTCTCCCGAAACACGCTGGCGCAGCACCGTCAAAAGGTTGTCGGCGACCTTGTGGAAGCCCTTGGACTCGAGCGCCTTGACGAGGTCGAGGCCGGTGATGTTGCGCTCCATCACCTGCCTGGCGCCCTTGAGGTCCTCGAGAACGTCGCGCGGGACCAAATCGTTGCTGCCGTTGGCGTACACCGCAGCGGCGATCTCCGCGTCGGTGATCGGCGGGAGATTCAGGTAGTCGAAGACTGCCTGCAGCGCCCGCGCCGCGCACGTCCGGACCTCGATGATTTCGTCCTCGCCAACGTGCCGCAGACCGCCGTCGATCTGCATGTCACGCTGGATCGTGTTGAAATCGTCGTAGTCGTCGGATTCCATGTTGGAGCCGGCGAACATGTTGTCGTAGTTGGGCGTAGCCGAATAGCCGGAACAGACGAAGTCGGTTCCCGGCATGAGTTGCGGCAGCAGCCGCGCGGTCCGCCGCATCGGTGAATGCGAGAAGGACTGGTCGTTGCCGGAGGCGCACTCGAGGTCCAGCAGGGAGGCGATGAGATTCTCCGCCGCGACGGCTCGGATACCGGCGGGCACCGCCCCCACCACCCCGATGCACGAGATCGACCCGTTCTGCAGTCCCTGCACCCCGGCGCCTTTGGCCACCATGATGCAGCGGATCTCCAGATACAACATGGACTTGCCATCCGCGTCACCCATCTGCACCTCGGATCCGGTTCCAGAGGTGAAGCGCATCTTGATGCCCCGGGAGGCATAGGCGGAGGCCAGGAAAGCCTTGGACCACGGGGTGTCACCGCCCTCGACGAACACCTTTTCCGTCCCGTAGACGGAGATGGTCTCCGCATAGGAAGTGATGCCCCGCATACCCAGATCCAGCTCGGTGGCCTCTTCCAGTGCGCACTGCGTCAGCGCGCCGGCGCCGACCTGGCTGCCGATTTGCAGCGCAATCGCCACCAGAGGCGCGTAGCGCACGACACCCAGCGTGGTCTCCAATTCCGAGAAGCCCCGCAGCACGGCCTCTGCCGCCTCGCACGCAACCTGCAGCGGGTTGTCGCGCCCGCTGGTGCAGTGGGCCTGGTTCGCCGGGGTACGACGGGCCCGCATCTTCTGCATTCCCATCATGATCTCGACGATGTTCAGCGTCTTTGCCACCTCGAGGTGCTTGGCCGGTGTCAGTCCCTTTGTCACCTGCAGTATCTCGGATCGGGAAACATTCGGGTCGATGATCATCCGGCCGATCTCCTGCGCCGTCAGCCGCATGGACGACTCCGCGGTGGCCACGTCGACGGCGTTGTCGGCGATGAACTGATCGATGAAATCGAAGTCGGCGCGCTGCTTGCCGTCCATCTCGACGATCACGCCGTCCGCTATCCGCACGCTGGGCTGCGGATCGAAGGCGCTGTCCATCGCCACCATCCCGACCTCGGGCCACTCCTCGACGAACCCGTCGCGGTTGACCGGGCGCGCTTCGAGCACCTCGGTGCGCAGCGACCGGCGGGCGCCCCCCGTCTGCGTCGCGTTCCGGGAGCCAGCCGGCGCGGTCACGCCCATCTCCCGGCTCACTCCGGCACCGCCAGCAGATCGCGGTCCTCGTAGACCTCCGCTGCTTCCCGCACCAAAGAGCTCAACAGCGTTGCGGCATAAGTAAACTCCAGTTCGTCGGCTATTCCCAGCAACTCTTGCTTGGTGGCGGCCCGGGGCCGCAGGGCGTTATAGATCTCCAGCACGCGGGCGTCGGAGATCGCCGTCATCTCCGCGGCCCGACGCAGGTTCGCACCGAGTTGCGGGCGCGCCACCCGCTCCGCGATCTGGGCCTGCAACCGGAGCGTCTCCGGCGCGATCCGCAGATCTTCCGGCGTGATCGCGCCCCCCATGACATTGGCCATGGTGAGCTCCGCGATGTTCTTTCCGGTAGAGGTGTACAGCAGCTCCGAACGGTTGACGCCCAATGGGTAGTCGTGGGCGGGGTCGAGTGTCGGGTGGGTCATCGGCTGCTCCCGTCTTCGTACGGATGGTCATCAGCGGCTGAAGGTCATGCACACGGTCGCGGCGCGACGCCCGCCGCCGGCTGTAGCACCGGGCGCAGCTGCTCCAGCACCCGGGGGTCTTCGATCGTGGCGGGCACCGGCTCGTCCCTGCCGTCGGCGATGGCCCGCAACAATTTGCGAAGGATCTTGCCGGAGCGGGTCTTTGGCAGCCCGTCGACAACGGACACCTGGTGAAAGGAGGTGACCGCACCGATCTCACAGCGCACCGCGGTGACCAGCTCCCCGCGCAGTATCTCCGCGTCGGTGACCTCCGCCCCGGATTTGAGCACCACCAGGCCACGTGGCACTTGTCCTTTGAGCGCGTCGTACACCCCGATGACGACGCATTCGGCAACCGACGGGTGCGCGGCCAGCACCGCTTCCAGTGCGCCGGTGGAGAAGCGGTGGCCGGCAACATTGATGACATCGTCGGTGCGGCCCATGACGTACAGGTAACCATCGGCGTCCAGATAGCCACTGTCGCCGGTCAGGTAGTAACCGGGATGTTGGGCGAGATAGGAGGAGCGGTACTGCTCGTCGTTGCGCCACTGCGTGGTCAGCGTTCCCGGCGGTAGGGGCAGCTTGACACAGACCGCGCCGTGCGCGCCGGTGGGCACCTCGTTGCCTTGCTCGTCGAGGACCCGCACGTCGTAACCGGGCATCGGGACCGTCGGCGAGCCGGGCTTGATCGGCAGCGGCTCCATCCCGCGGGGGTTGGCCGCGATGGGCCAGCCGGTCTCGGTTTGCCACCAGTTGTCCACCACCGGGACGCCCAGTCCGTCGCCGGCCCAGTGAAACGTCTGCGGATCCAGTCGTTCCCCCGCGGTGAAAATTGTTCGCAGACTTGACAGGTCGTACTTGGCGACCTCAGCCAGCTGCGGATCGTCCTTCTTGACGGCCCGCAGCGCGGTGGGAGCGGTGAACAGCGCCTTCACCTTGTGCTCTGCGATCAGTCGCCAGAACGCGCCGGCGTCGGGGGTTCCGACCGGCTTGCCCTCGTAGAGCACCGTGGTGGCACCCACCAGCAGCGGCGCATACACGATGTAGGAGTGGCCGACCACCCAACCGACGTCGGATGCGGTCCACCACACGTCACCGGGCCCGATGTCGTAGATGTTGGCCATCGACCAGGCCAGGGCAACCGCATGGCCTCCGTTGTCGCGGACCACGCCCTTCACCCGGCCGGTGGTGCCGGAGGTATACAGGACATACAGCTCGTCGGTGGCCGCCAGGTCGATGCAACCCACCGGCCCGGTTCGTGCCATCGCCTGGTCCCAGTCCACGTCCCGCGCGGCCATTTTGGCCTCGGCCTGGGGCCGTTGCAGCACCACCACCCGCTCCGGGCGCGCGCCCGTTGCGGTCGCTGCGACGGCCTCGTCCACGGCCGGCTTGTACTCCACGACCCGGGACGGCTCGATGCCGCAGGACGCGCACACCAATACCCTGGGCCTCGCGTCGGCGATGCGGGCGGCGAGTTCCTTCGGCGCGAACCCGCCGAACACCACGGAGTGGATGGCCCCGATCCGCGCGCAGGCCAACATCGCCACCACCGCCTCCGGCACCATCGGCATGTAGATCACCACCCGGTCGCCCCTGCCGACGCCGAGATCCACCAGTACCCCCGCGAACTTCGCCACCTCATCGGTGAGCTCGGCATAGGAGTAGCGCCGCTTCGTGCCGGTGACCGGCGAGTCGTAGATCAATGCGGGGCGGTCGCCGTGACCCGCCGCGACATGCCGGTCCAGCGCGTTGTAGCAGGTGTTGAGCGTCCCGTCACCGAACCACCGGTAGAACGGTGCCCCGGAAGCATCCAGCGCGCGGCGCGGCGGGCGCGCCCAGTCGATCGCCCGCGCCGCCTCCAGCCAGAATCCCTCCGGGTCGGCCAGGCTTCGCGCGTAGTTGTCGGCGTAGGCACCCACCGGGTCCACCTTTCAGTGCATTGCAGTGCTTTTCAATGGGCTGCGATCGTGGCGTGGCGTGGCGGCCGTGCCGCGGGACCGCGCCCACCTCGGCCGTCCGGGTCATCTCACTGCCGCGCTCCTAGCATGAAGTCCCTCCCGATCGCGTCGGCGGTGAGGATGGCGTCGACGACGTTCTCGGGCCCGACCTCGAAGGGCTCGTTGTGGATGGTTTCGCCGGGCGCTGTCGCGCGTCCGGCGATCGGCGCAAGGCGTTCGCGCGAGACATCGCCCAGCCCGATCGCCTCGAGGGTGATGGGTAGATTGACCGATCGGGAGAACGTCAACACCTCGGCGACGGTTTCGCGCGGGGCTCCTTCGAGCACCAGTTGGACGAGCGTGCCGAAGGCGACCTTTTCGCCGTGGTAGTAGTCGTGCGTCTCGGGGGCGACGGTCAGGCCGTTGTGGACGGCGTGGGCCGCCGCCAATCCGGCCGACTCGAAGCCGAGGCCGGACAGGAGCGTGTTGGCCTCGACGAGTCGTTCGAGGGCCGGCGTGACCGAATTGCCGGCGACGGCGGCCAGCGCCTCGGTGCCGTCGGCCAGCAGTGTGCGATAACACAACTCGGCAAGACCGAGGGCAGAACGTGTCGAGGCGCCGCCGCGCATGTTGCGGACCGAACCGGCGGCGCACGTTCGGGCCTCGAACCAGGTCGCCAGTGCATCGCCCATTCCGGCCGAGAGCAGCCGCGCCGGCGCCTGCGCGACGACCGCGGTGTCAACCAGCACCAAGTCGGGGTTCTGCGGATAGATTCGGTATTCCTCGAACACCCCCTCGTCCGAATAGACCACGGAAAGGGCGCTGCAGGGGGCATCGCTCGAGGCGATCGTCGGGCAGTTCACGATGGGCAGGCACAGATCGGATGCCGCGGCGCGCGCCGTATCGAGTACCTTGCCGCCACCGGCGCCGATGATCGTTCGGGCCGACAGATCACGCGCCCGCTCTTTCACCTGTCCGATTTCCGCGCTTGAACATTCACCGGTGAAGTGGTGGACGCCGTAGGCGATGTTCGCGGCGGCCAGGCTGGATTTCCAGGTGGTGCCCAACAAGCCGGCGATTCTCCGGCTCGCCACGATCAGCGCGGGCCCCTCCAGCCCGATCGCAGTCATTTCGGCACCCAGCGCGGCGGTGGCGTCCTTACCCTGGGTATAGCGCGCGGGGGAGCAGAAAACCGAAAGCATGGTCAGCCTGCCTTCCTGGTGGACGGTTGGGCGGCCCGGGTTCCGGGACGGAGAACTCGGTGGATGGCGCGGCTCATGGGACGAGTATCGCCCTGCCACGCACTTGCCCGGCGTCGAGATCGTCGAGAGCACGCTGGAATTCGTCGAGGGAATACTTGCTGGTGTGCAGCGCGACCTTGCCCTGGGCCGCCAGGACCATCAGCTCCTGAAGATCGTTGTAGGAACCGACGAGGTTGCCGATGAAGTTGATTTCGCTGGAGATGATGTCGATGGTCGGAACGTCGATGTTCCCGCCGTAGCCGACCACGAAGTAGTTTCCGGCCCGCCGCAACATGGCCACGCCCTCTTTGGTCGCCACACCCTCGCCGACGAAATCGAGGACGGCCTCCGCGCCCCGCTGACCGGTGAGGTCGAGCACCTGTTGCACGTGACTGCCGTCGGCGACGATCCCCTGGTCGGCTCCCAGGTCCACGGCGAGCCGCACCGCCTCGGGACTGCGGTCGAGCACCACTACCGTCACACCCGAAATCGCTTTCAGCACTTGGATCCCGATGTGGCCGAGTCCGCCGGCGCCGATCACGACACAGACATCGCCCGGACGGGTCAACCGTGCCACCTTGGCGGCGGCGTGGTATGCGGTCAGGCCCGCATCCGCGAGCGCGGCGACGTCGGCGGGTTCCAGGCTGTCATCGAGCTTCACCAGGCTGCGCGCGCTGGTCCTCAAGTATTCGGCGTAGCCGCCGCTGCTGTCGATACCCGGAAACCGACTGCTTTCGCAGTGCACGTCATCGCCGAACCGGCAAGCGCGGCACAGCCCACAGGTGATCAGCGGATGGACGATCACCTTGTCGCCCGGGGCGACATTGGTGACCGCTGCGCCGATGGCGTGCACCCAGCCGGCGTTCTCGTGGCCGATCGTATACGGCAACACGACCCCGCTGATCTCCGCCCACTGCCCTTCCAGGATGTGCAGATCGGTGCGGCACACCCCGGCGGCACCGATTCGAACGATCACGTCGAACGGGCCTTCGATTTCGGGCTCGGGCACCTCCACCAGCTCCGGCTTGGCGTGGTATCCGACCACCTGGACGGCTTTCATCACGAGCTCCTCGTCGTAGTGTTTCGGGCCGCGGCGTGTCGCCGCCGCTGCTGCCCGGGGCCAAAAGGGCTCGCAAACCCCGAGGTTCGCATCGGCGACGTGCCCCGCGCGGTCACTAGTAGATGTTGGACGGTCGAACGATGCCCTCGGCCAGATCGCCGAACCCGGGCGCGATGATGGCACCCGGGTTGACGACCACCTGTTCGACGATGGCCGTCTCGGTGGTGATGAGCAGCGCGGCGATGGAGGCGGCGCACTCCAGCGCGGCGCGGGTGACTTTGAGTGGATCGATGATTCCCGCACCGAACATGTCACCGTAATCCCCTGTCAGTGCGTCGAATCCATGCCCGAGCGGCAGATCTTCGACCATCTTGACAACCTGGTCGCCCTCGAAGCCGGCATTGTGTGCGATCCAGCGCAGTGGCTCGGCGAGCGTCCGGCGCACCACCTGTGCTCCGATTGCCTCGTCGTCGCCCGGCAGCCCCGACTCGCTCAGCACGCGATGTGCCTGAGCCAATGCGGTGCCGCCGCCGGCAACCACGCCCGCTTCCATCGCGGCACGGCTGGCCGCCAGCGCGTCTTCGACCCGGAGCATGCGTTCCTTGACTTCGACGCTGGTGGCACCCCCGACCCGGATCACCGCGACGCGCCCGGTCAACCGGGCGATGCGCAGATCGAGACTGTCCCGATCGGGGTCCAGCCGGGCCCGGTCACGCTGCACTTCGAGCTGGGCGACACGCGCGTCGACGAGCCGCTGCTCGCCGCGGGGACCGACGATGGTGGTGGAATCTTCGGTCACCGTGATCCGCTCACAGGAGCCGAGATGATCAACTGTCAATTCCGTGAATTCGATGCCGGTGTCCTTGGCGACCACGTGACCGCCCAGGGCGACGGCGAGGTCTTCGAGCTCCGCGATGCGCCGGTGGCCGAACCCGGGTGCGCGCACCACCACCGACCGCATTGTGTTGTGCATGTTGCCGCCCACCAACAGCTGCAGTGCCGGCCCGTCCACGTCCTCGGCGAGCACCACGAGCGGACGATCGGCGCGTTTGGCGATCTCCACGCTGCGCATGACATCCTGGACCGCGGTGAGCTTTTTGTTGGTCAACAAGATCAGCGGGTCGTCCAGCACGGCTTCCATGCGCTCGGGATCGGTGACCATGTAGGCCGAGATGTAGCCGTGGTCGAACTCGATACCGTCGACGACCTCAATGCCCAGCCCGAGCGTGTCGCTCTCCTCGGTGGTGATGACGCCGAACTCGCCGACGTGTTCGACCGCGCGGGCGATCACCTCGCCAATCGCTTCGTCGTCACCGGCGGCCAACGTCGCGACGCGCAGCAGAGCGCTCCGGTTGCTCACCGGCACCGCACACTCGGTCACCGCGTCGATCACGGCCGACACCGCGCGTTCGATACCACGGCGCACCCGCATCGGGTTGGCGCCGGCGTCCATGGCGCGCAACCCTTCCCGCACCATGGCCTGGGCCAGGACCGTCGCCGTCGTAGTGCCGTCGCCGACCAGCCCATTGGTCTTCATGGCGACTTCCTTGACCAGCTGGGCACCCATGTTCGCGAACGGGTCGGCCAACTGGACCTCGCGCGCAATCGTCACACCGTCGTTGGTGATCGTCGGGGGCCCGGTAAGCTTCTCCAGGACCGCGTTGCGACCCTTGGGGCCCAGCGTCACTCGTACCGCGTCAGCCAGCGCGTTCACACCGTGCTCCAGCCGTGTGCGCGCATCGGTGCTGAAGCGTAGCTCCTTTGCCATATTCTTCCCTTCTTCCCTATGTTCCTGTCCGGCATCGAGGTCGTCGAAGGCACAACGGAATTCCGCGAACCGCTGGTTGCCGACCCGGACCGCAACCGAACCGGGGTGCCTCAGGGGTCATCGTTGCCGGCTCCCCGTCCTGGTATCGGTGACCCGGACTCTGGATCCGGCGTAGTCGTCTCGACCGGCGAGCGAGTCGCGGCAGAAGCGGGCGCTGCCTTCCATGGAGATCCGGACGGACCTGGCGAGTCGCAGCGATGCCGACAACTGTTCGAGCGGCAACGGTTTGCCCTCGCCATCGACCGCGACCCGGGCGTTCGAGCACATGCTGAGACCCAACGCCAAGCGGCGTCGAAGCAGTGCGTGCTTGGCTTGGTCGTCGGGAAGATTCCGCAGGGTCAACCGGGGAACATCCCCGATGTCGAGTGCCTCGCGTTGCATGAGCGCCGAGACGCATCGCTCCATTGCGGCGCTGTGCGCCTCGCGCAGATACCTGCGGCGCAGCTCCTCGAGCCGGTGTTCGGCGCCCGCTGCGAAGCTGTCCGCATCATCGGCCGCCCCGGCCAGCCCGGCGTTGATCTCGGCGCCGTCGTAGTGCTCGTCGAGCAGCACCCGCACCTGCCCGATACCCTCGACTTCCCGCAGCGCGTCGCGCGCGTCGGAAGCCATCAGGTAGGCGACATCGGGTAAGCAGAACGCCGTCGGCAGCCGCAGGTGCACGGTGACGCCGTCATCGTCCACGGCCACCGACCGCACGAACCCCAGATCGGTGATGGACTCGTCCAGCTCCGGGTCGGTGACGGCGGACAGCGCCTCCAGGATCTCTACCTCGAGGAGCCGCACGGTGCCGCTCATCGCCGCACCGACTCCCGTTGGGCTGTCGGGGAACCGTCGACGACGAAGTGAGAATCACCTTCCTGGACCATTGTCATATCGCCGTCAGGTCGAAGCCGATGTACTCGGCGGCATCCTCCGGGTTGGCGAAGAGCAGCGTCCGATCGTCGAGGTGCACCATGCGCCCGTAGTGGGTGGAGCTGATTTCCTCGAAGACCGAGCCGTCGAATTCCTGACCGAGGGCCTCGGTCAGCTCGGCGTAGTCGAAGTCGAGCAGGTTCTCGCCGTCGACCCGGATCATCGACGGGTACTCCACCAGCGCCACCCCGTCCTTGCTTCCCATGACGTCGGCAACGACGCGTCCCACCTGGGTGTTCATCAGCGTCACACCGCATTTGTTGGAACGCTCGACGGCGGATCCGAACTGCATGGCCCCATCTTTGGACTGGGTGGTCACTTCTTAAGCTCCTTAGGGATTTCGAACTCGATCGATTCGAGAAGGGATGTGAGTTTCCCTTCGGCCGCATCAAGACTCGATGCGAAAGTGACGCTCTTGTCCGCCGGCTGTGACCACAGCGGTTGCAGTGCGTGAGCGGCGTCGAGGCAACGCGGCATCCAGGTCGCCAACCAGGTGCCGAAAAGTGCCTTGTTGGACTCACCGAACTTCTCATCGCGGGTGAGCAGTCGCAGCAGCTCCCGGGTGTATGCCAGGTCGCGGTCGTAATCGTGTTCGCCGGTCCCCACAATCGTCGGGGTGATGTAGTCGCCGTTGCGCGCGGCGATCTGCATCACCAACTCGCTGCGGAACAGACAACCCACCAGCTGCTCGAAGACGACGTTCGTCGCGAACAACAGCTCGCACCAATCTTCCACGGCTGTCAGCCTTTCCACGACCTCGCGGGTAGGTTGCCACTCCGGGGCGGACTGCCAGACCTCTTTGTGCACCTGGTCGTCGAAGCCCTCGACCTCCTCGGAGAGATCGAGGTTGAACAGCGCCAGGTCCTGGGCGAAGCGCAGCTTGTGTGCCGCAGTCACCGAAACCGCGTTGTTGATCATGTTGGTCGGGGCCGAACGCTGGATGGCGGTGAAGACGTGCAGCCCAAGACCGTTCTCGACGTGCATCCACGCGCCGAGGTTGTGCGCCAGGAAATTCACCCATGCGGAATTGAAACCTTCGTATGCCCGCGCGCGTTTGGCGTTCCCCATGCTCAGGCTGGTCTGGCGCACCACCGCGGAGTTGTTGCGGTAGATCGTCTGTTCCCATTCCTCGTTGGGGTCACGAAAAGCGTGCCAATTCGATGACTTGGCGGCCGTCCAGTCATGCGGATAGCCGCCGGGACCACTGCCGAATCCGTAGACCCAGCCTTGCGTCAGATAACGTTCCGGGTCGGGCTGGACGTCGACGGTGACGCCCTCGTACACCGTCGCCCGCAGCTTTGCCGGCTTGAAATAGTTGAACTTGCGACTCTTGGAGCTCGGGAAGTCCAGCGCGCCCGCCTCCGCGTCGGTGAGTTCGATCTTGGGGAAACTGCGCGGTTTCGCATCTGTCGTCATCGGTGGTTCCTTTCGGTTCTGTCTCGCCGGTCAGGCGGTGGCTATTCGAAGAGCGGGCTGGTGAATTTGTCGTAGAAGGTCTGGTCCTTGGGGACGGACCGGGTTTCGAGCAGTGCCAGCGCCGCATCGACCATGGGTGGGGGTCCGCAGAGATAGACCTCGGTCTTGGCCAGGTCGTCCTCGTTGCGGGCGACCACATCGGTCACGTTGCCTTCTTCGACGGCGATCATGTCGGGTATCGCTCCCTCCGTCGACTCCGACAGACACGCGGTGAACACGAAATCCGCGAGTTCCTTGCCGATTTCGGTGATCTCCGTCAGATAGAAGAGGTCCGCGGGGGTGCGCGCCCCGTAGTAGAAATGGACCGGGCGCCGGCTGGCCGTCTCGCGCATGTGCCGCAGGATCGACAGTATCGGCGCCATCCCGGCGCCCCCGGCGACGCAGACCACGGGTAGTACATGCCCCTCTTTGAGGGTGGAGGTGCCGTACGGCCCGCTCAGGGTCAGTTCGTCGCCGACCCGGATTCCGTCGTCGAGCAGGCCGGAGAATTTCCCGCCCGGGTATTTCTTGATCAGGAACTCGATCCGACCGGGTTGCGCCTGGGTGCTCGCCATCGAAAACGAGCGATGCTCGTCGCTGTGCGGGATGCCGATGTCGGCGTACTGGCCCGGTCTGAACTCGAAGGCGGGCGGCTCCACAGCTTCCAGGTGCAAGGAGACGATGTCGCGTGTCATCGCCTCCAGCGCCGCCACCCGGGCGCGGACATGCTGGATGGGCACGCCGTTGAGCAACTCGTCGGCATCGAAGTTCAACAGTTCGATGGTGCAGTCACTGAACGCGTGCGACCTGCACAGCAGGACGTAACCCTCTTCGACTTCCGCGTCGTTGCAGGCAAAAGTCGAATAGTTTGCCATCTGGACGTCACCGTCGAGCAAATACGATTTACACGCCGAGCACCGGCCTTCCCGGCACCCGTGCATCAGATGGATGCCTTGGCGGAACGCCGCATCGAGGATGTTCTCGTCCTCGGCCACCTCCATTTGGAGGTCAACGGGTTCGAAGTTGACGCGATGGATATCGGTCACGAATTCACCTACGCAGTCGATATGAACGGGGGCACCCGGCCGGCCGCAGGCCCGGGTCTGAGGAAACCGCAGCCGACCGGGTACCGATGGATGTCGAATCAGTGGTGACCGACGCCGGCGCGATAATCCGCCATGTGCGCCTCGCGCTCCTCATCACTCATCTCGTTGAGTAACACGTTGGGGCTGTTGAAGGTGTTACCCCGGATGTCATCGAGCGTCCACATCTTCGACGGATCGTCGAGGTGCAGGTGCGGCTGGGGGATCAGCGTCTTGCCGTCGTCGCGCACATATCCCAGATTGCTGACGATGTCGGCGAGATCGCCGCCGTGATGCAGGGTCTCCCATTCGCGGAACCCGGTGAGCCGGCCCATGTTCGGCGTCGGCCGGCCCTGGTATTCAGCGCGGAAGGCAACCGCGTCGGTCCAATGGCAGGTTTCCGAGCAGTAGGTGCGCCACTGGCCGTCGACCTTGTCGGTCACCGTGTCCTCGCGGATCAGGCACGGCACCATGCACGTCCAGCAGCGATGCGGATAGACGTAGTCGACGTCCCCGAAGGCGATGGGCTTGTTGCGGCCGGGGTAGGCCAGCCGGTTGTAGTTTTCCCACCACCGGCCGAACTTCGAGTACCAACCCGGGTACTTCTCCTCGAACCACTCGAAGTCCGAATCGGTCATCGGGTCTATGCGCCAGTAGTTGACCGGCCAGCCCGTGGCGAAGAACCTCGCGACCTCGTGCACGTAGCTCTTGTCGACGATGCGCCTCCATGCCTCTTCGACCAGGTCGTGCGGGATGGTCAGACCGTACTTCTCGAGCGGAAGCAGATAGCTGCGGTAATAGTCGTCGTAGATCCAACGCCGCCACATCTCCGCGTAGCTTTCGCGGTCCTTGCGACGGTCCTTGGTGCCGTACTCGATGAAAGTGCCGATGGCCGCGTCGACCACGCAGTGGTTGTTCCACCACGCATAGCGCAGGTCACGCTCCAGTAACGGCCGGTTGCGCTCGTCGGCCAACGCCATCAGCAGGATCGAGTAACCGTTGGAGATATGCCGCGACTCGTCGGACTGCACCGAATGGAACACGGTCGGCAGCAGATAATCGCCGTTGGCCGCGGCCTCGTCGGGCATGGCGACGAAAAGGGTGTTGGTGAAAGCCGTTTCGGCGACCACGGTGAGGTAGATGTTAGCCGCGGTAATGGCGTCACCGGTGATGAAACCCTCACCGAACTGCCGCCCGATCGTGGATGCGTAGCAGTTTCCGAACGCTTTTTCGGTGATGTCGAATCCGGCCGGGTCGATGTAATTGTTCATATAGAGCTTTTTGAGGTTCATCTGGATCGTCGAGTGGCGAACCTCGTCGATCATCTGCACGGCCAGCCCGTTGTGAATCTCCGCATTCGGCACCGCGCCGATGGCCATCGGCATTGCGCGCGCCGCCGAGATCTCCGGGAACGGAATGATGGCCAAGAACAGCTTCTGCCATTCGATCCAGCGCTGCTGAACCTGACGGAACATGTTGCCCCGGATGGCCCCATCCATGGCGCCGAAGACGCGGTTGTCCTTTTCCTCTTCCATCGGGAAATACGACCGCATGATCTGCTTCAGCGGGTCTTTCTTCGGAGCCTTCTCAAAGGTGTAATCGGTGCCGAACCGCGTGGCCGGGGTGGCGAATGTGGGTTCCCAGGACAGTTCGGTGATTTTTGCGTGAGTTTTTGTCAGGCTTTGCCTGCTCATAGTGCGCCTTCCTGTATTCATGCCAGGGCGTTTCCGGCAGGGAACGATGTGTAAGAAATGCAAGCATGTGGCCCCGCGGGCGGGCGTCTCAGTCTGAGACGCGGGTCACAGTCAGGGCGCAGCGTGCCGTAGTATCAAATCGAGACGTCCGTCACAGCGGGACGGTCTAAGCTGCGGGTTCAGCCAGTCAGGACCGAGGTTTTATCCACTATGTCGAAAGCAGGATCTGCCGCAGAGTTGCAGCGGGCCAGGGAGCAGTTCCTCACCACCGGCGAGCTGAGCGCGCACGTTGTCTCACCGAAGGTGGCCAGTTCATGGCGGCGGTCACGCACGCTGCGTGTCCATCCCGACCGCGTGTACCTGGATTACGTCCGTGATCCGGATACCGACACCATCCTCCTGCGCGCGGCGACCCCGGTGCTCAAGGCGCTGGCCGACGACTTGGCGCCGCAAGACATCAGCGTCATCCTGACATCCCCGGACGGACTGGTGGTCGAACGGGTCGCCGCCAACACCAGGCTGGTACATGCGCTCGACGACGTACAGCTGGCGCCCGGTTACTCCTACGCCGAGGAGTTCACGGGCACCAATGGCATCGGCACCGCGCTGACCAGCGGTGCCCCCACTTTCATCCGGGGCAGCGAGCACTACATCGGCGCACTGAGCCGCCTCGCGTGCGCGGGCTCGCCCGTCCACGATCCGATCACCGGCAGGGTCCTCGGGGTCGTGGATCTCACCTGCTGGGCCAGCCACTCCGACCCGCTTCTGTTCGCGCTCGCGAAGCGCGCCAGCCACCAGATCGAGGACCGGATCAGCACGCTCGCCGGCGAAAGCGAGACCGCGCTGCTGGAGGCCTACCGCCGGCAAAGCCGCCGCTATCCCGGCGGTGTGCTGGCCATCGGCGGCGATATTGTGCTCATGAATTCGTTTCTGCGGCAAGCGCTTAACGCTGGCGACCAGACGGCGTTGCTGGATCACGCGACCGACCTGGCCCAGGCAGCCGGTACGGCAACCGCGGTCGCCGTGCTCCCCGGCAACAACACTGTCAGAATCTCGGTCGCCGAGTACGTCGGGTCGCGCGGCCGCGATCGCAACGCCGTGTTTCATGTGCAGATGCAGCCGGCGGCCAAAGCCACCACGGTCCACCACAGAGCAGTTCAGTCGATACCGCGCCTGGCCGGCCGCAGCAGTTCCTGGCGGCGCAGCTGCCAGCAGGTCGAACGCTGCTACCGCGACCGCGACTGGGTCGTCATCGAAAGCGAGAGCGGATCCGGACGCGCTACCCTGGCACAGGCCGTGGCCCAGCACATCACCCCCGAACGCGCCATCCGTGTGCTTCGGCTCGCGGACTTCAAGAATTCCGACGACTTCATCGCTGAGCTGGAGGCCGAGGCCACCATCGGCGACGATTTCGCGGTCGTGGTCGCCAATCTCGACGAATTTCCGGAAGAGACACTCGAGGGCCTGGGCGTCGTCCTGCAGAGCCGCGCCGGCCACGGCTGGATCGCCGCGACGATCAGCACGGGAACGCGCCCCGCACTGGTGGACATGTTGGTCCTGCCGTTCTTTCCCCACACAGTCACCATGCCGGCATTGCGTCACCGCATCGAAGATCTCGAGGAGCTCGTGCCGCAGCTGTTGCGGGAGTTGACGCGCGGCGCCAATGTGAGTCTGGCCCCCGAGGCCATGCGCCAGCTGGCCAAGCTGCCGTGGCCGGGAAACATCGCGCAGCTACGCAAAGTGTTGGCCGCGACGCTGGAGGTGCAGAGATCTGGGATCATCGGCGTCGACAAGTTGCCCGCCGAGTGCCGGTCGTTGGCCCGTCGCAAGCTGACCCGGCTCGAGTCACTCGAACGCGACGCCATCGTGCGCAGCCTGTTGGACAACGACGGCAGCAAAGTTGATGCCGCCGAGGCGCTCGGGATGTCGCGCGCCACCATCTACCGCAAGATCAAGGAATTCGGAATCGCGTGATCCCGAAGGCTCCACCCGCCCCGCGGGTCAGGGCTTGGCCAGCAGGTGCCGCGTCCGGTCCGCCATCACCGGAACACCGTTGCGGCCGTTGATGTCCTGGGCGTAGAGGCCGACCGCGTAGGCCACGCCTCCCCCGTTGATGCCCAGCGCGGTGCGGTCGATGTGGTCGAGGGTGTCGGTCTTCTCGTGATAGTTGGGGTCGAAGGGCTGGTCGGGGGTTCCCCCCCACAGCTTGGCCTGCTCCTCGGATTTCTTGTTCTCGGCGCCGGAGAACAATCCGCCGGCCGGGATACCGGCCAGGGTGAACCCGTCGTAGTCGGAGCGCCCGTCGAACGCGGTGTCCTGGGCTGTCTTGCCGGCGTCGTCCAGGTAGGCGGCCAGTGTGCGCTCGATGCCGGCCGAGCCCTCGGGCACCACCGGCTGGCCGCGGGAGTCGAGCGGCAGCGACTGGTCCCCGTCGTAGGTGAAGTAGCCGGGGTTGGGCGATGCCAGCATGTCGAAATTCAGGTACAGCGCAATGGCTTTGAGCCCCTTGACGTCCAGGGACTCGACGTAGTTGCGCGAGCCGATGAGCCCGAGTTCCTCGGCACCCCAGAATCCGAACCGCACCGCGTTGTGCACCTGCGGTGAATTCCCGAGCTGCACCGCGGTTTCCAGAACGGCGGCCACCCCGGATCCGTTGTCGTTGATCCCGGGCCCGGCGGCCACGCTGTCCAGATGCGCGCCCGCCATCACGACGTCGGTGGGCGAGCCCGTCTTGGTCTGGGCGATCACGTTGCGGGCCTTGAAGTTCTGGCTGGAGGCAACCAGCTTGATCGTGGTCGGGCCCGGATGAGAGCGTAGTTGCAGGCCGGTGGACTTGGTGACGCTCACCACCGGGATCTTGACGTCGGTGCTGGCCCCGAGCGTGCCGCCCATCTGCTGTTCGTCGACGTTGTCGGCGACGATCATCGCCACGGCGCCGCCCTGGGCGGCGGCGTCCTCCTTCTGCGCAAAGGGGCACGTGCCGCGGTCCACCAGCACCACCGCGCCGCGCGCCGGCACCCGGTCGTAGTCGGCGGCCTTGCAGCCCGGCGCATCTCCGGTGGCGGGGACGACCACCAGCGGACCGCTCACCCCGTCCGCCGGGGTGCCCAGGCTGAACTCCAGCGCGTGCGCCTCCACGGTCGTGCCGCCGACCGTCACCACCGGCTTCTCGGCGTGGAAGACGCGCGCCGAGAACTCGGGCGTCTGGACGTCGAAACCGCTGTTGCGCAACGTCTGCACGACGTAGTCGACGCTGGCCTCGTACCCGGGCGTACCGACGGCCCGGGTGCCGTTGTTGGCGTTGGCGATGTCCTGCAGTTTCGACAGGCGCGCCATCATCGCGTCGGTGGTGACCTTGCGATGCAAGGTGGTCGCGAACTTCACCGCGTCGGCGTTGCCGGTCGCCTGCTGGTATTTGGTGGAGCAGTGGGAGCAGCCGGTCAACAGCGCGGCCAGGGCAACGACTGCCAGTACCACCGCGGGCGGCTTTGATTTGTTCACCATCGCGCCCCAGGTTAGACCCGGATCAGACGTGCAGTGCGCTGAACGGTGCGAACGGTATGTTGCGCACCACCAGCCAAACGGTCACCAGGACCAGTGTCGCCGCCGCCGACCACCGACGGTGTTGCCA
The DNA here is from genome assembly GCF_045809005.2 of Mycobacterium cajalii. Classification (NCBI taxonomy): domain Bacteria; kingdom Bacillati; phylum Actinomycetota; class Actinomycetes; order Mycobacteriales; family Mycobacteriaceae; genus Mycobacterium; species Mycobacterium cajalii. The sequence continues at coordinate 715,708 of NZ_CM141436.1, read as the reverse complement.
GCTCCGTATCCGTCTGCCCGCCACCCGGCCGTAGGCCCACGCCAGGTACGCCCACGCCAACAACACCACCGCCAGCAGGGCCAACGCGTTGAACCGGGTGGCGCCCAGCAGATCGCCGTGCAGCAGGCAGTACAGCATGCGCAGGCTGCCGCAGCCGGGGCAGTCGATTCCCAGCAGCGCCTTGGTGGGGCAGACCGGCAGCGGGCCGTGGGGCGTCGTCGGGTCGCCCACCCAGACCGCACCGCACACCAGCACCGCTGCCGCCGCCACCGCCAGCGGTGCCCCCAGGCCCGACGCGACCGGCCCCTGGCGGGTCACCATGAGCGCGAGCCCCGCTTCAGAACATCGCGGCAAGCATCGCCGTGCTGGTGTCGGAGGCGTTGAAGGCGCCCGCCAGAGCCAGGATCACGTTGATCGCGATGACGACCAGGCCGATGATGACCGACCACATCACCCACTTCCTGGCGCTGTCGGCGGACGCCTGCGCCTCGGCGTAACGCCCTTGGACCCAGAGCCCGCTGACCTGACTGGATTTGACGATCGCCACGATCCCGAACGGAAGGCGGCAGAAAATCGTCGCCAGAATCGACCACACCAGATAGTTGTTCGGCGCCTGCCCGGCCGGCGGCTGCGGCGGGTAACCGGGCGGGGGTGGCGGGGGCTGTGCGGTCATTGAATTCTCCAGTCAGGAGTTTGCTGACCTAAAGCGGTGCTCACCCTACCCGAGAGACGCCACCACAGCACTACATCAGCGGAAACTCGGACGGAATCGCGCTTCGCCCAATCGCTGGCGCGCTTTTGCGGGCCGCGGAATTTCCACTTTGCCGCGTTATTCCCCGGCCGGCGTATGGCATAGTCGGCGGGTAGCCCTACTGATCCCAGTTCAGGAGTTTCAGTTTTGTCCCATTCCAGCAATGCGCTGCGGGTCGCGTCGCTCACGGTGCTCGCGGGCAGCCTGGCCTTCACGGGCGCCGCACCTGCCGCCGCCGATCCCAACACGGGGAACCAGTCGGACATCGACACGCTGTCCAACGCGCTGTCGAAGGGATACGACCTGAAAGTCTGCGCCCCCCAACCGATCGCCCCGGGCCAGCTGGCCTCGCTGCAGTGCGGGCAGAGCCCCGATCCCGACGGGCCCGCCGAGGCGAAGTACATCCTGTTCAGCAACGGCAACGATCTGGGCAACATGTTCAGCACCAGCATCAAAGAGGAAACCCTGGCCAACTGCGGGAACGAGAAGTCCCCGACGAAATGGCACCAGGGCAGCTCCGCCACCAGCAACGCCGGGCAGGTGGCGTGCGGGACCTTCCAGAACGCCGCCGAGGTCATCTGGACGGTGGACGCCAAGAACGTGTTGAGCTACATCCGGGCGTCCAACAACGACGTCCCCGCGCTCTACGAGTGGTGGCGGAACAACGGCTGACTACGCTTGGGGCGCAACGAGTTCCGCGACCGCGCGCATCCCGGCGGCATTGGGGTGCAGCGGCGCCGGACGGCCCGGTAGCGGTAGCCCGGGTCTGGTCGTCCAGGGGTCGGCCGACCACGCGTGATGCGCCCGGCTGGCCGCGGCGGCGCCGACGAGTTCGCAGCCGGTAGCCGCCGCCGCGTCGGCCGTGAGTCGTTCGAGGGCGGCGGCCACATGGCGGCCCAGGCCGGCGTCCGCCGCCGTGAGCGGCGGCGCCGCGACGTCCGCGGGCGGCAGGATCGTCAAATAGTCGACGAAGCAGACCCGTGCGTCCGCGGCGCGCCGCCGCACGGCGGCACCGACCGCGCACAGCGCGTCGAAAACCTGCCCCAGGGCGCGGTCGCGGGCGTCGCGGTCCAGCAACTCCGCGATGCGCCCGCCCAGCACCGGCAGCCGCCGGACCGGGCGCGGCAGCGCGCCGGCCATGAGCAGGGGAACGTAGCCGACGTCGTTGCCGCCGACGGTGATCGTCACCAGCGCTTCCGACCCGTCCAGCGCGTCGATCTGGGGTGGCCGGCCGTGCTGGCGGTCGGCGAGCACGTGCGCGGTGGTCGCGCCGGAGAACGTGACGTCCACCAGCTCGAGGTTGCACCGCTCGGCGACCAGATGCGGGTAGTTGCGCGCCGAGCGGCCCGACCAGCGTGGCGCGTCCGCGGCGCGGGGCCCGATGCCGGGACCGGCGGCCATCGAACTGCCCAGCGCGACATAACGTTCCATCGCCACGACCGTCATCGCTCCGGCGACGACGCCTGCGCCCAGAACCGCTTGGGGATCCGCCCCGCACGCCGGGCCAGGCGGCCGGCGGCGACGGCGCCGGCCATCGCGGCGGCCATGGCCGGCGGATCGGCGGCGCGTGTCACGGCCGTGGCCAACAGCACGGCGTCGCAACCCAGTTCCATCGCCAGCGCGGCGTCGCTGGCCGTGCCGATGCCGGCGTCGAGCACCACCGGCACGCCGGCCCGGGCGACGATCATCTCGATGTTGTGCGGGTTGCCGATGCCCAGGCCGGTCCCGATCGGCGAGCCCAGCGGCATCACCGCCGCGCACCCGGTGTCCTCCAGCCGGCGCGCCAGCGCCGGGTCGTCGTTGGTGTAGGGCAGGACGACGAATCCGTCGTCGACCAGTTGCTCTGCGGCCCGGACCAATTCGAGCGCGTCGGGGAGCAGGGTGCGTTCGTCGGCGATCACCTCGAGCTTGACCCAGTTGGTGTCGAGCGCCTCGCGGGCCAGCCGCGCGGTGAGTACGGCCTCGGCCGCGCTGCGGCAGCCCGCGGTGTTGGGCAGCGGCGTGATGCCGAGCCGGTTGAGCAGGTCCAGCAGGCCCGTGCGCCCCTCGGCGTCGACGCGGCGGATCGCGACGGTGGTCAGTTCGGTGCCCGAGGCGACCAGCGCCTCTTCGAGCACCGCGAGGTTGGCCGCGCCGCCGGTGCCCATGATCAGCCGCGAGGCGAAGCTGCGGTCGGCGATCGTCAGTTTCGAGTCAGAGTCAGCCACCCTGCACCGCCGTCACGACCTCGATCCGCGCACCATCGAAAAGCGTTGTCGCCCAGTCCGAACGCGGCAAGACCGACGAGTCCAGGGCCACCGCCACGCCGCGGTCCGGCAATCCCAGCGACTCCAGCAGCCCGGCGACCGTGGTGTGCTCGCCGACCTCGACCTCTTTCTGGTTGACCACGACGATCATCGCCGCGCCCCGACCGGCTCGAGCTCGGCGAGGATCTGCTCGGCGGTCCACGGCGCCAACAGGAAGCCCGACCGCCCGTGGCCGGCGGCCACCAGCGTGCGCGCGTCCAGCCGTCCCACCAGCGGCAGATTGTCGGGCGTCGTCGGGCGCAGGCCCGCGGCGCACTCGGCCAGCTCGTACTCGCCCAGCGCGGGCAGCACCGCGCACGCGTCGTCGAGCAGGTCACGCACCCCGGACACCACCGGGGCGGTGTCGCGACCGTGTTCGTATTGGGTGGCCCCGACGACCACCCCGTCGTGACGCGGCACCAGGTACACCTGCCGCCCGTGCACACGGGCCCGAATCACTCGCTGCGGCACCGGCATACACCCCTTTCTCCAACGCAGACGCAGCACCTCGCCCTTCACCGGGCGCACCGGCAGCCCGGGCCACAGCGCGGGCGCGTCCACACCGTTGGCGATCACCACCGCGTCGCCGCCGGCCCCGGACAACTCGCTCACCGGCGGGGCCCAGCGCACCCCGAGACGCTCGCAGTCCGCGGCCAGCGCGTCGAGCACGCCCCGGTTGTCCACCGCCAGCTCGGTGGGCGCCCGGAAGCCGTGCCGGATCCCCTGCGCCAGCGACGGTTCGACGTCGCGGGCGGCCGACTCCCAGATCACCGGGTGGCCCTGCGCGGAGAGCCAGTCGGCGACGGTGCGCAGGTCCGCGACGTCGGCCCGGTCGACGGCGACCACCAGCGACTCGTGCGCGGTGACCACCTCGGCGGGCAGGCCGTCGGTGAACCCGCCCTCGCGCCACAGCCGCAGCGAGTCCAGGCCCAGCCGCAGCAGCCGCTCCTCGCCGGGCCAGCCCTCGCTGTGCGGGGCCAGCATCCCGCCGGCCACCCAGGAGGCGCCCAAGGCCGCGGTGCGGTGCACCCGCACCGACCACCCGGCGCGCGCCGCCGCGCGCGCCACCGCAAGCCCGATGACGCCGCCGCCGACGACGGCCAGCGACCGCGGATCTGACGGCATGTTCGGCCTCCCTATCGCCGGCATTACCCGGATCAGGTGTGACGGTAAGGGCAGATCCGGTTCCCCGGCTGTGCCCACTCTCAGCCCCGCAGCTACCCGGGGCTCCCGTGTTGTGTATTTCCCGGGTTCCACGCTAGCGCGCTAGCGTCGCGGTGTGCAGACACGCGTCTCCGCTCTGGCCGCAGCGCGGCTCTACCTGTGCACCGACGCCCGCCGCGAGCGCGGCGACCTGGCGCAGTTCGCCGACGCCGCCCTGGCCGGTGGGGTCGACGTCATCCAGCTGCGCGACAAGGGGTCGGCCGGGGAGCAGCGGTTCGGGCCGCTGGAGGCCCGCGACGAGCTGGCCGCCCTCGAAATCCTCGCCGACGCGGCCCGCCGGCACGGCGCCCTGTTCGCGGTCAACGACCGCGCCGACATCGCCCGCGCGGCCGGCGCCGACGTGCTGCATCTGGGGCAGGGCGACCTGCCGCTGCAGGTGGCGCGCGACTTCGTCGGGCCGGACATGCTGATCGGCCTGTCCACCCACGACCCCGACCAGCTCGCCGCCGCCGCCCACGGCGCGGCCGACTATTTTTGCGTCGGGCCCTGCTGGCCCACCCCCACCAAGCCGGGCCGCGCGGCGGCGGGCCTGGAGTTGGTCGGCGCCGCCGCCCGGCTCGACGCCGGCAAGCCGTGGTTCGCGATCGGCGGTATCGACGCGCAGCGCCTGCCCGACGTGCTCGGCGCCGGCGCCCGCCGCGTCGTGGTGGTGCGCGCGATCACCGCGGCCCAGGATCCCCGCGCGGCGGCGCACCGGCTCAAGTCGGCGCTTGCAGCAGCGAGCTGATCCGGCGGCTCAGCGGCGACGGCGCCTGGTCGGCCTGAAGCGGGGGGCCGGGCATGCACCACACGAACGCCTCGTCGTCGATCCGCAGCGTGCGCGGCAGGTGATGCCGTCGCTCGTCGCCTGCCTCCAGCGGGACCAGCGCCGGTTCCGTGCGCAGCCGGCGCCAGCTCGCGGCGAAACCGGGATGCAGCGGCAGGGCGGCCACCTCGTCCTCGGCGACCCAGCGCATCTCGGCGCTTTCCATGTTCGGCTCGGTGTGCAGCAACTCCCCGGCGTCGGCGACCACGGTGGTGTAGCTCCAGCGGGTGCCGGCGATCCCCGAGACCTCGGCGGTGAGGACCGTCGCCCGCACGACCAGCCGCTCGATGCGCAGGCCGGCCTCTTCGTGCGCCTCGCGCACGGCCGTCTGCTCGGGGCTCTCGTGGCTGTCGCGGGCGCCGCCCGGCAGACCCCAGGTGCCGCCCTGATGGCTCCACACCGCCCGGTGCTGCAGCAGCACCGCCGGGGTGCCGTCGGGCCGCGGGGCCCGCAGCAGCAGACCGGCCGCGCCGAACCGGCCCCAGTAGTGAGCGCCGTTCTCGGCTATCACCCACCCGTCGCCGTCGCCGTGCACGCGTTCAGAATAGGCGCGGGTCATTTGGTTCGGCCTCCCACATCATCGGGAACATCCTCTTAGAATTCGCTTATAGAAGTTGGTGCCGTGAATCCCCGAGACCGAGAGACGAGGTCTGCACAGACGTGACGGTTGAGCTGGCCCACCCGACGACCGAGCCCCAGGGATCCCGGTCGCCGGTCGAACCGGCCCACCCGCGCTGGTGGTTCATCTCGACGACGCCCGGCCGCATCCTGACCCTCGGCATCGTCCTGGCGACCCTGGGCGGCCTGACCGCCTTCGCCACGTCGACGACCATCAACCACCGCCAGCAGGTGCTGACGACGGTGCTCAACCACACCGAGCCGCTGTCGTTCGCCGCCGGACGGCTCTACACCACCCTGTCGGTGGCCGACGCCGCGGCGGCCACCGCCTTCATCGCCGAAGCGGAACCGCGTCCGGTCCGGGAGCGCTACGAGCAGGCCATCACCGACGCCACCGTCGCCGTGACCAAGGCGTCGAGCGGCCTGACCGACGAGCCGCTGATTCAGCTGCTGGGCCGGATCAACGCCGAACTGGCCGTGTACACCGGGCTCATCGAGATCGCGCGCACCAACAACCGGGAGGGCAACCCGGTGGGGTCGTCGTACCTGTCCGAGGCGTCGGGCCTGATGCAGGCGACGATCCTGCCGGACGCGGCGCGGCTCTACGAGGCGACCTCGAACCGGGTGGACGACGAAACGACCGCCTCCACCAAGATTCCGGCCCCGGTGATCCTCGTGGTCGGCACCACGGTGGCCCTCGGCGCGTTCGCCCACCGCTGGCTGGCGCGGCGCACCCGGCGGCGGATCAACCCGGGGCTGATCGTGGGCGGGCTGGCTATCCTCGTCATGGTGGTGTGGGTCGGGACTGCGTTGACCATCTCCACGACCGCCAGCCGCAGCGCCAAGGACACGGCCGCGGACTCCCTGAAGACCATCACCAAAGTCGAGATCACCGCCCAGCAGGCGCGCGCCGACGAGACGCTGTCGCTGATCCGGCGCGGCGACGAGGACATCCGCAAGCAGGCCTTCTATCACCGCATCGACGCGATGCACCGGCAGCTCGAGCAGTACATGTCCCGCAGCGACGCCGTCGACAAGCCCGACCTGCAGGGCGCCGACCAGCTGCTGGTGCGCTGGCGGCAGGCCAACGACCGGATGAACTCCTACATCTCGGTGGGCAACTACCGGGCCGCGACCCAGGTCGCCCTCGGTGGCGGGGAGAACGACGCCACCCCCGCTTTCGACCAGCTCGAGGACCAGTTGGTCAAGGCCATGGATCAGGGCCGCAGCCGCCTGCGCAACGACGTCCTCAACGCCCGCAGCGGGCTGTCGGGCGCCCAGGTCGGCGGCGTGGTGCTCAGCCTCGGGGCCGCCATCGCGGTCGCCCTCGGCCTGTGGCCGCGGCTGAAAGAATATCGCTGATGGGCCGCCCGGGGACGGTCCGCCGGCTCCGGCGGGGGTGCGCCCTGCTCGCCGTGTCGATGTCGGCGCTGCTGCTGGCCGCCTGCGGGCACACGGAGTCGCTGACGTCGACCTCGATGCTGACGTTGCCGCCGCCCACCCCGGTCGGCATGCGCCAGCTGCCGCCGGAGCCGCCGCTGCCCCGGGAAGACGCCGCGCAGGGCTGCGACGCCACCGCCAGCCTGCGCCCGTTTCCCGACAAGGCCGAGGCCGACGCGGCGGTGACCGACATCCGCGCCCGCGGCAGGCTGATCGTCGGGCTCGACATCGGCAGCAACCTGTTCAGCTTCCGAGACCCGATCACCGGAGAGATCACCGGATTCGACGTCGACATCGCCGGCGAGATCGCCCGGGACATCTTCGGCGCGCCGTCGCACGTGGAGTACCGGATCCTGTCGTCGGAGGAACGGATCACCGCGCTGCAGAAATCGGAGGTCGACGTCGTCGTCAAGACGATGACCATCACCTGCGAGCGGCGCAAGCTGGTGAACTTCTCCACCGTCTACCTCGACGCCGCCCAGCGCATCCTCGCCCCGCGCGACTCCCCGATCGCCAAACCGGCCGACCTGTCCGGCAAGCGGGTGTGCGTGGCCCGCGGCACCACTTCGCTGCACCGGATCCGGCAGATCACGCCGCCGCCGGTTATCGTGTCGGTGGTGAACTGGGCCGATTGCCTGGTGGCGATGCAACAGCGGCAGATCGACGCCGTCAGCACCGACGACTCGATCCTGGCCGGCCTGGTCGAGGAAGACCCCTACCTGCACATCGTCGGGCCGAACATGGCCACCCAGCCCTACGGCGTCGGCATCAACCTGGACAACACCGGGCTGGTCCGCTTCGTCAACGGCACGCTGGAGCGCATCCGGCGGGACGGCACGTGGAACACGCTGTACCGCAAGTGGCTGACGGTCCTCGGGCCGGCGCCCGCCCCGCCCACGCCGAGGTACGTGGACTGATGGCCGAATCGGAGCACACGCCGGACGAGGCGTCGGAACAGCGGGATTCCGACGCCGACGACGCCGGCCCCGGCACCCAGCGGGCCGAGGTGCTGCTCACCACCACGGGGTCGGCGCGGGTCCAGGCGACCCAGGCGGTGTTCCGCCCCGACTTCGACGACGACGACCTGCCGCACATCTCCCTGGGCAGCCTGAGCTCCGAACCGCAGGAACGCACCGCGGCCACGCGGGTCCTGCCACCCGTCCGGCGGCTCGGCGGTGGCCTGGTCGAGATCCCGCGGGGGCGCGACATCGACCCGCTCGAGGCGCTGATGACCAATCCGGTGGTGCCGGAGTCCAAGCGGTTCTGCTGGAACTGCGGAAGACCGGTCGGGCGCTCCACCGAGGAGGGCAAAGGGGAGTCGGAAGGCTGGTGCCCGGCCTGCGGCAGCCCGTTCTCGTTTTTGCCCCAGCTCAATCCCGGCGACATCGTGGCCGGCCAGTACGAGGTCAAGGGCTGCATCGCGCACGGCGGTCTGGGCTGGGTGTACCTGGCGTTCGACCACAACGTCAACGACCGCCCGGTGGTGCTCAAGGGCCTGGTGCACTCCGGCGACGCCGAGGCGCAGGCGATCGCGATGGCCGAACGGCAGTTCCTGGCCGAGGTCGTGCACCCGCAGATCGTGCAGATCTTCAACTTCGTCGAGCACAAGGACTCCCACGGCGACCCGGTCGGCTACATCGTCATGGAGTACATCGGCGGGCAGTCGCTCAAGCAGGGCCCCAAAGACGGCAAGGCCGAGAAGTTGCCCGTCGCCGAGGCCATCGCCTACCTGCTGGAGATCCTGCCCGCGCTGAGCTATCTGCATTCGATCGGCCTGGTCTACAACGACCTGAAACCCGAGAACATCATGCTCACCGAGGACCAGCTCAAGCTGATCGACCTGGGGGCGGTGTCGCGGGTCAACTCGTTCGGCTACCTCTACGGCACCCCCGGCTTCCAGGCGCCGGAGATCGTGCGGACCGGCCCCACGGTGGCCACCGACATCTACACGGTCGGACGCACGCTGGCGGCGCTCACGCTGAACCTGCGCACCCGCAACGGCCGCTACGTGGACGGGCTGCCCGACGACGACCCGGTGCTGGCCACCCACGACTCGTTCGGCCGGCTGCTGCGCCGCGCCACCGACCCCGACCCGCGCCGCCGCTTCGTCAGCGCCGAGGAGATGTCCGCGCAGCTGATGGGCGTGCTGCGGGAGGTGGTGTCCAGGGAGAGCGGGGTGCCACGGCCCGGGCTGTCGACCATCTTCTCCCCCAGCCGCTCGACGTTCGGGGTCGAGTTGCTCGTCGCCCACACCGACGTCTACCTGGACGGCCAGGTGCACTCGGAACGGCTGACCGCCCGCGAGATCGTGACCGCGATGGCGGTGCCGCTGGTCAATCCCGCCGACGTCGCCGCCCCGGTGCTGCAGGCGACGGTGCTCTCCCAGCCGGTCCAGACGCTGGACTCGCTGCGCGCGGCCCGCCACGGGTCGCTGAGCGCCGACGACGTCGAGCTGTCCGAATCGATCGAGCTGCCGCTGATGGAGGTCCGCGCGCTGCTCGACCTCGGCGACGTGGCCAAGGCCACCCGCAAGCTCGACGACCTGGCCGAACGGGTCGGCTGGCAGTGGCGGCTGGTGTGGTACCGGGCCGTCGCCGAACTGCTCACCGGCGACTACGACGCCGCGACCGAGCATTTCACCGAGGTGCTCGACACCTTCCCCGGCGAGCTGGCGCCCAAGCTGGCGCTGGCGGCCACCGCCGAGCTCGCCGGCAACACCGACGAGCACCGGTTCTACGAGACGGTGTGGAAGACCAACGACGGCGTGATCTCGGCGGCGTTCGGGTGGGCCCGCGCCCTGTCGGCCCAGGGCGACCGCGCGGGCGCGGTGCGCACCCTCGACGAGGTGCCCGCGACCTCCCGGCACTTCACCACCGCGCGCCTGACCAGCGCGGTCACCCTGATGTCGGGCCGGTCGGCGGGCGAGATCACCGAGGAGGAGATCCGCGACGCCGCCCGGCGGGTGGAGGCGCTGCCCCCCACCGAACCGCGGGTGCTGCAGATCCGCGCCCTGGTGCTCGGCGGGGCGCTGGACTGGCTGGAGGACAACGAGGCCAGCACCAACCACATCCTGGGCTACCCGTTCACCGAGCACGGGCTGCGGCTGGGCGTCGAGGCTTCGCTGCGCAACCTGGCCCGGGTCGCCCCGACCCAGCGGCACCGCTACACGCTGGTCGACATGGCCAACACCGTGCGGCCCATCAGCACGTTCTAGGGGCCGGGCCGCGACAGCGCCCGCACGCAGTCGTGCGCGATGGCCAGCTCCTCGTCGGTCGGAACCACCAGCACGGCGATCGGGGAGTCGTCGGCGGAGACGCGGCGCGGGCCGTCCCCCGCGGCGGAGTTGCGCTCGTCGTCGATCACCAGGCCCAGTTCCCGCATACCGGCCAGCGCGTCGCGGCGCACCGCGGCGTCGTTCTCGCCGATGCCGGCGGTGAAGGTGACCACGTCGGTGTGGCCCAGCACCGCCAGGTAGGCGCCGATGTACTTGCGCAACCGGTGGATGAACACGTCGTAGGCCAATTGCGCCGCGGCGTCACCCGATTCGATCATCTCCCCGAGCCGTCGGAAGTCGCGCTCACCGGCCAGGCCCAGCATCCCGGACCGGTGGTTGAGCATCGATTCGATCTCGCCGACGCTCATGTGCGCGGCGCGCGACAGGTAGCTGAAGACGCCGGGATCGATGTCGCCGCTGCGCGTACCCATCACCAGGCCCTCCAGCGGGGTCAGCCCCATCGAGGTGTCCACGGGCCGGCCCCGCGCGATCGCCGATGCCGACGCGCCGTTACCCAGATGCAGCACAATCTGATTCAGCTCGCCGACCGGCCGGCCCAGAAACTCCGCGGCGCGCCCGCTGACGAAGTGATGCGACGTGCCGTGAAACCCGTAGCGCCGGATCCGCCACTTCTCGGCCAGCTCGTGGTCGATGGCGTAGGTCGCCGCGGCCGCCGGCAATTCGTGGAAGAACGCCGTGTCGAAGACCGCGATGTGCGGGACGTCGGGCAGCAACCGGCGGGCCACCTCGATCCCCTGGATGGCGGGCGGATTATGCAGCGGCGCCAGCGGCGAAAGCTCCTTGAGTTTGGCGATCACCGCGTCATCCACGATGGTGGGCCGGTAGAAAGTCTTGCCGCCGTGCACGACCCGGTGCCCGACGGCCGACAGCCCGCACGCGCGCAGGTCGATGCCGTCGGAGGCCAGCGTGTCGAACGCGCGGCGCAGGGCCGCGTCGTGGTCCGGGATCGCAGAGGACGGCTCCCCGATCCGCTCCACATGGCCCGACGCGCGGGCCACGCCCGAATCGGGGTCGAGCAGCCGGTACTTCAGTGACGACGAGCCGGAGTTGATCACCAGCACGAGGGGATCACCGGTCATGGGTTGCTCTGCGCCTGGATCGCGGTGATGGCAACGGTGTTCACGATGTCTTCGACCAGCGCGCCCCGGGACAGGTCGTTGACCGGCTTGCGCAACCCCTGCAGCACCGGGCCGATCGCGATCGCCCCCGCGCTGCGCTGCACCGCCTTGTAGGTGTTGTTGCCGGTGTTGAGGTCCGGGAAGATCAGCACTGTCGCCCGGCCGGCCACCGGTGAGTCGCGCAGCTTCGTGGCGGCCACCGAGGGCTCCACCGCGGCGTCGTACTGAATGGGGCCCTCGACCGGCAGACCGGGCTCGCGGTGGCGTACCAACTGCGTTGCTGCCCTGACCTTTTCGACATCGACACCGGCGCCGGAGTCGCCTGTGGAGTACGACAGCATCGCCACCCGCGGCTCGACGCCGAAGCGCGCGGCGGTGCGCGCCGAACTGATCGCGATGTCGGCGAGTTGCTCGGGCGTAGGGTCGGGGACGATCGCACAGTCGCCGTAGGCGAGCACCCGGTCGGGCAGGCACATGAAGAAAACGCTGGACACCACCGAGACGTCCGGAACGGTCTTGATGACCTCCAGTGCCGGGCGAACCGTGTGTGCCGTGGTGTGCGCGGCGCCGGACACCATTCCGTCGACCATGCCGTTGAACACCAGCATGGTGCCGAAATATGTTGCATCAAGCATGATCTCGCGCGCCTGCTCCACGGTGATTCCCTTGGTCTTGCGCAGCTCGGCGTACTGCTCGGCGAATCGTTGACGCATGTCGCTGGTGCGCGGATCGATGACCCGCGTCTCGCCCAGGTCCACACCGAGTTCGGCGCAGCGGTGCCGGATCCGGGCCTCGTCGCCCAACAGGGTCAGGTCGGCGACACCGCGCTGCAGCAGCCGCCCGGCCGAGGAGAGGATGCGGTCGTCATCGCCCTCGGGCAGCACGATGTGCTTGCGATCCGAACGCGCCTGCAGCGTCAACCGGTGAATGAACATCTGGGGTGTGGTCACCGTGGGGATCGGAATAGCTAGCTGAGCAAGAAGATCCGGGATATCGACGTAGCGATCCATCAACTGCAGCGCGGTGTCGATCTTGCGTTGGGCGGTTGCGGTGACCCGGCCCCGGGCCGAGGCCGCCGCGCTGGCGGCGTCGTAGGTGCCCAGCGCCGTAGCGATGATCGGGAGCCGCAGCCGGAGCCCCGCGACCAGGGCTGCGATGGCGGGATGCAGCGGGAATCCGCCATTGAGCACCAGGCACGACAACGACGGAAACCCTTGGGCGGCATGCGCGCTGGCGACCGCGAGCACCACGTCCGAACGGTCGCCGGGGGTGATGACCGCCATCCCGTCGCGCAGCCGTTCCAGCACGTGGTCGGCGGTCATCCCGGCGACCATCACAGCGGTGACCTCCCGCTCGCGCAGCGACTCCTCGCCGCTGACCGGGGTCCCGGCCACGGCGCGCTCGAGTTCGGCCACCGTCGGCGCCGACAGCAGGGGCTCTTCGGGCAACACGTAGATGCGCTGGTCGAAGGCCTGCAACGCCTCGGCCACCGCGGCGAGTTCCGTCGGCTCACACCGGTTGGCCACCACTGCGGCGGCGTGGGCGCGCTGAGCGGAGAGTTCGGCCAGCGAGACCTCGACAACGCGGCCGACCTCATCGGGGGTGCGGCCCTTGCCGCTGACGGCCAGCAGCACCGGTGCGCCGAGGTTGACCGCGATGCGGGCGTTGACCGAGAGCTCCGCGGGCCTGGTGACGTCGGTGTAGTCACTGCCCACGATGACCACCACGTCGCAGGCCTGGGCCATCGCCTGGTAGGCGTCGACGATGTCCGCGACAGCGGCGTCGCTGTCGGCGTGCAGCCGCTGGTAGGTGACGCCGACGCACTGCTCGTAGGACAGTCCCGCGGTGGTGTGCCCCAGCAGCAGCTCCAGGATGTAGTCGCGATGTTCGTTGCGGCGTGTGATCGGCCGGAACACACCGACTTTGGCGACGCTCGCGGTCAACCGGTGCAGCAGCCCGAGCGCGATCGTCGACTTGCCCGTCTCCGGCTCGGGCGCGGCGATGTAGATCGCTGTGGTGGAACCGGCGGCCATCGGCCCGCCTTCAGGCCAGCCGGCGCAGCCGGGGCGCCAGGTCCTTCTCGAAAAGCTCCAGGAAACGCCGCTGGTCGTGGCCGGGCGCATGGAACACCAGGTGATTCAGGCCCCAGTCGACGTAGTCCTTGACCTTTTCGACCGCCTCGTCGGGGTCCGACGCGACGATCCAGCGCTTGGCTACCTGCTCGATCGGCAGGGCGTCGGCGGCCTTCTCCATCTCGATCGGATCGTCGATGCTGTGCTTCTGTTCGGCGGTCAGCGACAGCGGCGCCCAGAACCGGGTGTTCTCCAGCGCCAGCTCCGGGTCCGGGTCGTAGGAGATCTTGATCTCGATCATCTTGTCGATGTCGTCGGCATTGCGCTCGGCGGCCGCGGCGCCCTCGGCCACCGCGGGCATCAGCTTGTCCTTGTAGAGCTCCTCGCCCTTGCCGGAGGTGCAGATGAAGCCGTCACCGGCCCGTCCGGCGTATTTGGCCACCGCCGGGCCCCCCGCGGCGATGTAGATCGGGACGCCGCCCTCGGGCACGTCGTAGATCGAGGCGCCTTTGAGGCGGTAGTACTCGCCGTCGAAGTCGACACGGTCGCCGCGCCACAGCTCGCGCATCAACCGCACGGATTCGCGTAGCCGGGCGAACCGTTCCTTGAACTCCGGCCAGTCGCCCTCGTATCCGGTCGCGATCTCGTTGAGCGCCTCACCGGTGCCCACGCCGAGGAACACGCGGTCGGGGTACAGGCAGGCCATGGTGGCGAAGGCCTGCGCGATGACGGCGGGGTTGTAGCGGAACGTCGGGGTGAGCACCGAGGTGCCCAGCGTGATCCGCTTGGTGCGTTCACCGACGGCGGTCATCCAGGCCAGCGAGAACGGGGCGTGCCCGCCCTCGTGCCGCCAGGGCTGGAAGTGGTCACTGACGCTGGCGCTGTCCATGCCGTGTTCCTCGCCGGCGACCGCCAGCTCGACGAGCTCGCGCGGTGCGAATTGTTCAGCGGACGCCTTGTATCCGAGTTTCAGTTCAGCCACCGTTTCTTTGTACTCCTACCGGTTTGGTCGCGACCCGCTGCGCCCGCCTTCGCCGCGCTTGCGATCGCTCCTCTCGTGCTGCCTACACTCACGGGCATGGGACCGGCGCCGACTCTTGTCCAGGTCACCGACATGGTGCACCTCGCGCGGGGCGAGGCCGTCAACTGGACACTGGTCGCCGACGACACCGGGGTCATGCTGATCGACGCCGGTTATCCCGGTGACCGGCAGGACGTGCTGGCCTCGCTGCGGCAGCTGGGCTACGAGGCCGGCGACGTGCGCGCCATCCTGCTGACGCACGCGCACATCGACCACCTTGGCTCGGCGATCTGGTTCGCCAACGAATACCGCACGCCGGTGTACTGCCATGCCGACGAGGTGGGTCACGCCAAGCGGGAATACCTGGAACAGGCGTCGGTTTTCGATGTCGCACTGCGCATTTGGCGGCCCCGGTGGGCGGCGTGGGGTCTGCACGTGGTGCGCAGCGGCGGCCTGATCCGCGACGGCATCCCGTCGGCGCAGCCGCTGACCTCCGCGACGGCCGCCGGGCTGCCGGGCCACCCGATGGCCATTCCCACGCCGGGGCACACCGGCGGGCATTGCTCGTTTCTCGCCGACGGGGTGCTGGTCAGCGGCGACGCGCTGATCACCGGGCATCCGTTGCTGTCCCGCGACGGGCCGCAACTGCTGCCTGCGGCGTTCAGCTACCGCCAGGACGATTGCGTTCGCAGCCTGGCCGCCCTGGCGCTGCTGGAAACCGACCTGCTGGCGCCCGGCCACGGCGACTTGTGGCGCGGCCCGATCCGCGAGGCCACCGAGCGCGCGCTCGCGCTTGCCCGCGGCGGATGACGCACATGCGATGGCTCGCCATGGGCGAGGACGCGCTGCCCGCCGGCGAGCGATGGCTGGCGCCCGCGGAGGCCGCCAGCCTGGCCGGGCTGCGGTTCACCAAGCGGCGCACCGAGTATCTGCTGCGCCGGCTGGTCGCCAAGCATGCCGTCGCTGCGGTGACCGGCCGGTCTACCGACCCGGCGGCGCTGGCGGGCATCGAGGTCCGCAATGCTCCCGGGGGCGCCCCGTACGTGTGCGTCGAGGGAACTCCGGTCGGGCTGGAGGTGTCCATCACCGACCGTGCCGGTTGGGCGGTCTGCGTGACCTGCAGACATCCCGTCGGCTGCGACCTGGAGCTGGTGGAGCCGCGCACACCCGGTTTTGTGCTCGACTTCCTCACCGCGACCGAGCAACGGCTGGTGGCCTCGCACCCCGCCGGCGACGAGCGCGACGCGGCGGCCAACCTGATCTGGTCGGCGAAAGAAAGTGCACTGAAGGTGTTGCGCACCGGGCTGCGCCGGGACACCCGCAGCCTGGAGGTGACACTGGCAGCTCCGCGCGGTGACGGCTGGGGCGAGTTGACGGTGCATGCGACCGAGGGAACGGTGTTCCCCGGCTGGTGGCGGCGAGATGGCCGTTTCCTGCTCACCGTGGCCGCTGAGGTGACAGCGGTGGCAGCAGAACCGCCGGTCACCCTCCGCGATCCGGGCGTGCTGGCTGCGGCCCAACCGCGACATTCTTGGCTCGACCGGCCGCTACACCGCTGACATACCCCTGTCGAGCGCATCGACGATGTAGGGCCGCAACCCTTCTGCGGAGATGATGCGGTCCACCGAGCCGACCGAGAGGGCCCGCTCAACCGTGTGCACGCGATCGAACTCGTCGGCGACTTCGCTGAGCTTTTCGGCGTGGACCGACGCCCTGATCTCGCCCAGACGGGCCAGTGTGACGCCGCCGTCGGAACCCGCCGCAGAGCTGGCCCTTTCGGCGGCCTCGCGTACCCGGGGATCGGAATCGGTGCGGGCTTCCACCTCTCGGACAAAGACGGTCGCGGCGGCAGGCGCACCGCCGATCACCGAGGCGAACGATCCCTCGACGGCGGCGATCTCCAGTCGCTCGTTGAGCCTCGTCGAGAACACCACGAAAGCACCGCCGTGGTAGCGGGAAACCACCACAAACACGATCGGGCCGCGGAAATTCGTTACGGCGCGGCCGATTTCGGCCCCGTACTCCAGTTGCCAGCGGCGCATGGACTCCGGCGACCCGTCGAACCCGGACAGGTTCGCCAGCACAACCACCGGGCGGTTGCCGCTGGCGGCGTTGATCGCACGGGCCAGCTTGCGGGACGCCTGAGGAAACAGCGTCCCGGACGACCACGAGGTGGGGCCGCCCGCCGGCACGAAACCGCGCCGGGGCACGGTGTGCGATTCGATTCCGAGCAGGCACACCGGGATGCCGCCGATGTGGGCATCCCACACGATCGCGGTTTCGGCGGACCGCCAGTGGCCCCAGCGTTCCAGCGGCGCCGAATCGGCGTCTGTCACCGCACGCATCACCGAGCGCATGTCGAACGGCTTCTTGCGCTCCGGGTTGCGGTCGGCCGAGAAGATCTCGCCGACGGTGGCCATGTCGTAGCCCGCATGCGGCGCAGATCGCACGTCACGGTCTACCGGGTCGGTCGCGGTGCGCCGACGCGGCCATCTCTCACCGGGCGGCACGTAGGTGTATTCGTAATGGCGCAACAGAATGTCGCAGGCGTCGGCCAGCGTGGGCGCCCAATACTGTCCCTGGCCGTTGGGCCCCATGATCCGGTCGAAACCGCCGATACCGAAGTTGTCCTCGGCGGAGACCCCGCCGGAGAAGTCCAGTGCCTGTTTGCCTGTCAGCACCATCGCACTGGCCGGAGTCATCACCAGGATGCCCCGAGTGTGCATCAGCATCGTCGACTCGGCGTTCCAGTATGGCTGGGCGCCCACGTTGACCCCGGTGACAACGACGTTCACCTCGCCGCCGGCCTGGGTGAACTCGATGAGCCGGCGCAGCACCGCGGCAATCCAGTCCATGTTCTCGGTGCCGCTGTCCATGGCGATCCTCGCTCCCGACGACAGCGCGAACCACTCGACCGGTACCCGCAGCCGCTCGGCCAGATCCAGCGCCGCGATGATGCGCCGGCACTCGGGTTCGGCCAGGTTGCCCAGGCCACGGGTCGGATCGCCCAACAGCGCCAACCGGGTCATGCCTTCGGGCACCTTTTCGGTGTCGTTGCGCAAAAGGCCGACCACGATGTTGGCGCTGTTGTTCCCGTACGGTCGCGACACCGGAACCAGGCCTGCGTGCTCGTCCAGGTCGTGTTCGACGAACCGCCCAGCGGGAAAACTTGACACGGCCCCGGACGGAGGGGTGAGCATGCGCACGATCTCGTACGGGTAGGGAGCATTGAAGCGCTTGGCGCGCAACAATTTTTGTTGATACGCGGTCAACGGTCGGACCGGCTCCCGGCCCACCGGGCGTTCGCGCACGGTCACACCCGCGTCGAGCCCCTCCATCTCGAGCACTGCATCCCGACCGTCGCGGAACCGCACGCGCAGCACTGCCTTCTCCAGCCCGGCGTCGACCGCCAAGGGGGCCAACGACCCGGCCAGTTCGTCCCACGCGTCACGCGGGACCCCCCACGGTGGCCGCACGTAGAGCACCATCCGGTTGGCGGCCGGCCGGTTGCGCCCCTCGAATGTGGTCAGCGCCTCCTGCATCGCCGACAGCGCCAGTGAACCCATCAGCTCCAGCCGCGGGTACCGCAGCGCACCGCCGGTGGCCCGGGCCGGGATCAGGTCGCGCACTTCGGCGAGCGCGAAGAGCCGTTGATCGGCGGGGTTGTCGCGGGCCACCGCATGGAACAGGTACACGTCTTCGGCCGAGCGCAACCGCCGCAGTTCGAAGTTCTCCAGGCGCCACAAATCCAGACGCTTCGCCAACATCGGATGCAGATTGCGATAAAGCGGCTCCTCGACGAATTGACCGTCCCGCTGCCGGTAGGTCACGTGATGGGTGCGAAAGCGCTCCGGCGCGGCCCCGTCGAGGGTCGTCACGGTCAGATCCAGGCGCCGCAACAGGCGTCCGAAATCGCATCCGGTGAGCAGTTTTTCGGCCTCGACGGCGACGGTGTCGAAATCAGCCGTCTCGCCGTAGCGCCACAGCTCCAGATCGACGACGACCTGCCGATCTGGATCGGCCGTGCGCAGATGCCCGGCGATCACGCGGGACAGCTCGGGCAGCTCTGCCCAGGGCGCGTATGCGGTGACCAAGTGGATGGGCTTGCCGTCGACGTCGTAGTCGGCGCTACCCAGCAGCCGGCCGTCTCGTTCGCCGACGTTCAGATCGCGAAGTTGCCTGATCCGGTAGAACCGGCGGACGTACACCTCCACCAACGCCCGACGCAGGGCCGGGTCGCGGCTGCAACGCCATCGCCGTAGCAGCTCGGCACGCAGCGGCTGAGGGCAGGCGACGAGGCGGTCGATCCGGCCGGGTCGGTCGGCGCCGTCGGGATCGTCGCGCAGCGCATCGAGATCCTCTTGCACACGGGCGTACTCGTCGGCGACGGCCGCGGCGAGCAGCGGCTCGTCGAAATAGTGGAACCGCACATCGCGAGCCAGGTCCGCGACCCTGCGCTGGCGCCCTCCGATGGCCGCCAGCCGGTCAAGCCGGGCCCGCATCTCGGGGTCCGCAAGGTGCGCCAGCTCGGCGCGGTGGCGGAGCCTGCGCTGGAGAACGGCGGTCACCGCTCCTGCCAGCTCGCCGAGCCGACGGAAGGAGCGGAACATCCAGACGACGGCTTCTTCGAGCTCCGGCGTGCGTTCCAGCCCGTGCAGTCCGTACCGCGACAGCGCCCGCTCCAGCCGGCGCCGATATGCGTCGGGCAGGCCGGCCCGATCCGCGTCCAGCCACTGCAGGAACGACAGGAGGTACTCCTGGGTGCTGCCGTTGACGAGCGCCTCCTCCGGCTCGAGCTCGCCGCGTGGTCGGTACAGCGAGCCGACATCGGTGAACAGGTCCAGCAAGCCGTCCTCGCAACGCAGCAGACCGGTGTCGGTGGGCGCCGCAATCTCGCCCAGTCGGCGCTGCCGCGTCAGCGTTGCCCGGAGCGAGTCTGGATCCAGGTCGTAGCCGAGCAGGTACGAGCGCAGCGCGCCATACACGCGCTCGCACGGCGGCGTTCCGGGCGGCTCCGCGGCGCGTAGCCCGGTGAAGTCGACCGCGCCGGCGCCGGAGCTCTCACCGGTGTCGGACGTCGCGATGCGGACCACGGGCGCTCCCGCTTCCACTTGCACGTTCGCGCCGGCTTCGACGGAAGCGACGGTTCCGGGGAAGGGCGCGGTGAGGGTGGTCTCCATCTTCATGCTCTCCAGCACGGCCAGCCGGTCCCCCTCGGCGACCTGATCACCGGGTGCCACGAGAACCGAGACCACGAATGCCGGCCCAGGGCTGCGCACAAACCCCCCGTCGTCGCGGAACACGGCGTGCGCGGCGCCGTCGACGTCGACGCGCAGGGTGGCACCTTCCACCACCGACACCACCCGGTGCGCCCGGCCGCCGACGGCGACCCGCCGCTCGTAGCCGTCCCGGTTGGAGACGGTGACGTCCGCTGCGCCGGCGCCGATGACGCGGTAGGTACCCAGACCCGTGCGGTAGACGTCCAGGATGTAGCGCCGGCCCCGGTAACGGAGGCGGCAGCGGTGACCCACTTCGGCCGACGTTTCGGCGCCACCGCGCGCGGCGCGGGCATGGAACGCGGCCCGCTCGGCGGCCTCGTCGAGGTCGTACGACTCCACGGCGGCGACCAGCAGGGCAACGGGATCAGGGGTGGGCAGGTGCGCCGCCTCCCCGGTCAGCCAGTCCAGCCAGTGGTTGTCGAAGTGCCCGTCGCGCACCTCCGGTCGATTGAGCAAGGTCAGTAGGAACGAGCGGTTGGTAGTGCCGCCTTCCACCACGATGGTGGTGTCAAGCAGTGCACGGCGGAGTCGGGCAAGGGCCTCGGGGCGGTCGCCGCCCCAGGCGACGACTTTGGCGATCATCGAGTCGAAGTCGGGCGGGATGCGGTCCCCTTCGCGGACGCCCGCGTCGACGCGTATTCCGTTGCCGGTCGGCAGGCGCAGGCGAGCCAACCGGCCCGGCGCGGGGATGAACGCGTCCTCGGGATCCTCGGCGCACACCCGTGCCTCGATCGCGTGCCCCGACACGTGCGGCGGCGCGCCGATCAGCCGCCCGCCACACGCCACGTGGAGCTGCAGCTTGACCAGGTCCAGCCCGGTGGTCGCCTCGGTCACGGGGTGCTCGACCTGCAGCCGCGTGTTGACTTCCATGAACAGGAAGCTCCCGGTGTCCGGGTCCACCAGGAACTCCACTGTTCCCGCGTTGCGGTAGCCCGCCGCGGCGGCCAGGCGTACCGCCGCGTCGCGGATCGCCTGCTCCGCCTCGGCGTCAAGCACCGTTGACGCCGATTCCTCCAGCACCTTCTGGCGGCGGCGCTGCAGGCTGCAGTCGCGGACGCCCACTGCCCAGACGCTGCCGTAGTGGTCCGCGATCACCTGGACTTCGACGTGGCGTGCGGCCGGTACGAGCTTCTCGAGGAACACCGTGGGGTCATCGAAAGCGAGCTGCGCCTCGGCGCGAGCCGACGGCAGTGCCGCGGCGAGTTCGGCGTCGTTGTCAACCGTCCGGATCCCACGCCCGCCGCCACCGGAGGCCGCCTTCACCAGCAGGGGATAGCCCAGCCCGGCCGCGCGTGCGGTCGCGTCGGCCACGTCGTCGACCGGTCCACCGCTCCAGGCCACCACCGGGACACCCGCCTGCTCGGCGAGCCGTTTGGCGGCCACCTTGTCGCCGAGCCGCCGGATGGTGGCGCTGTCCGGGCCGACGAAGTTGATGCCGGCCTCTTCGCACGCCTGCGCAAACGCGGCATCTTCCGCCAAGAAGCCCCAGCCGACCCACACCGAATCGACCGCACTGCGGCGCAGCGCCGCCATCACCGCGGGCCGGTCCAGGTAGCGCGTCCGGCGGCTACCGTCGGCGGGGTCAACGAAGGTCGCCGTCCCGAGTGGCACGGCCTCGTCGGCCTGGCGCACATACCAGGCGTCGGCGTCCGGGTCGGTATAGAGCACCACGGTCCGGATGGGCGGTTGGTCGCCGGCCTGGTTGAGTTCGGCCACCGCGGTCAGTGCGCGGATCGCGGGCTCGCCGCGGTTGACGATCGCCAGCCGGCGGATCTGCCTGTCCATGAAGTGTCTCCTCAGCCGTGCAGGACGGAGCGGATCGGGGCGATGATGTCCACGGGCGTGGCGTCCGGCAGCGGCACGGTGCGGTATCCGTCGACGCGGAGCACCAGGTTGTCGTCGTCGTCGCGGACCGTGCAGACGAAACCGCCGTGTCCCTCCGGGCGCACGGAGGCGACCAGCCCGGCACGTTCGGTCGGGTCGGCGCCCAGCTGTACGGCATCCACGTGCATCGGCAACGCCAGGACGCCCTCGGTGCCGGCCTCGAACAGCCCGACGGTCTGGAAGCACAGCTCCACCAGTCGGGGCCCCATCAGCACCGGCTCATCGGCCTGCGGCGGCAGATCGGCGGCGAACCTGGCGGCCGCACCGCCGTCCCGTGCCCAGGCGGAGCCGACGACCCGATAGGCCGGGCCGTGGAAGTAGAGCCGGTAGATCTGCTCGGGGGTCAGCGCCGGAACTTCTCCGCCGGAGTCGGCCCCGCGATCAACGAGGTCGTCGGCGAGCTCGGGCGGATTGGCCGTCAACCGCACCGAGCCGGTGAAGTGCACGGTGCGCTGCGGCTGGCCGGAACCGGGCAGCATGCGCTCGGCCGACAGCCGGCACTCGGCCAGCAGGTCGTCTCCGTCGGGGCGCAGCAACGCCGTGACCGTCAGCGTGCGTGGCTCGTCCCGATAGAACTTGAGCGGCACCCCGAAATCGACGTTCTCGACAGCGGCGATGTGCAGGTCCGGCGCCAGCAGCCGGGCGGCTTCGGCGAACGCCTCCATGCCCATCACGCCGGGTAGCACGGGTGTGCCGTCGATGCGGTGGTGATCCAGGAACGGCCGGGTTGCCGGGTCCAGCGTGGTGCGCAGCACCAACCCGTCGTGCACACCGGCGCGCAGGACCTCGCCGATCATGGGTCCTTCGGGCCTCAGCGCGGTCGGGTCGATGCCGCCGGTCTGATGGAATTCGGCGGCGAGAGCGCCCAGCGCCCCGGCCACGACCACCTCGCCGTCGGGCATGCCGGCGCCGAGTTCGCGCCGGATCCACGCCACGCCCGCCTCCGCGGGCAGCATGTCCACACCGGCCGCCGCCATGATCTTCGGAATCGACCCACGGGTGGCCATGCCGATGCTGCCCCAGGCGGTCCAGTCGATCGCCAGCGCCCGCACCTCCGGACGGGTGCGGCGCAGGTTGCTCAAGATCTTGCACTGCAGGTCGTTGGCAGCGCTGTAGTCGGTCTGTCCGAAGTTGCCGAACCGGCCGGCCACCGAGCTGAACGCCACGACGGCGCCCAGCGGGAGGTCGGCCCCTCCGCGACCGACGGCGTGCAGCACGTTGAACAGCCCGTCGCCCTTGACCCCGAGCACCAGGTCGAACTCCTCGGGCTCCTTGTCGGGCAGCGGGTGGCTGACCTCCACCCCGGCGGCGTGCAGCAGAACGTCGATGCGACCGCTGGTCTTGCGCACTTCGGCCATCACTTCGGCCACCGCGGCCGCGTCGGTGAGGTCGACGCTGTGGTAGCGCGCCGAACCGCCGGCGGCCTCGATCGCACGGATCGCGACCAGCCCGGCCTGCAGGCGTTCGAAGCGCGCCAACTCGCGCTCGATCAGGACCGGTGTCGGACGCTGGCCCCGGTTACGCATCCGCGTCGCCAGTTCGGCTTCGAATCCTTTCCGGTCCTGGGTGTACCGGCGCAGGTCGGCGTCGGCGGCGTCGGGTTCCGGTGCCAGGTCCAGCAGGTGGAAGGTGCCGCGCCACGCCGCGGCCAGGTCGGCGGTGATCGCCGAAACGATGCTGCCTGCCGCGCCGGTGATGAGGAATACCGGCTCGGTGCCGAGAACCTCGCCAGGGGCTTTGGCCACCTCCGGGAACGGACGTTCCGCCAGGCCGACACCCCAGCGGCGGCCATCGGCATGGCCGACTTCAACACAGCCCGGATCGCGCAGTGTCTCGTCGATCAGCACGTCGGCCAGTGCCACGGTCTTGCGGTTGACGGGGAAGTCGACCGCCTTGACCAGGGCGTCGGGCCGCTCGCGCCGATACGCCTTGGCGAACCCGGTGACCGCTCCGCCCAGCGGGCAGGTCGCCCCCGCCGCGTCGTAGCCGTGATGTCCACCCAGCCGGGTGGCGACGACCAGGAACGGACTGCGCTCGTACAGGCGTCGCATGGCGGTGTAGAGATTGCGCACGCGGCGCCGGAGCGCTTCGTGCCAGCCGGCCAGGTCCAGCTCGTGCAGCGGGCCCTCATCGTCCAGTGCCGCCAGCCAGTAAACGCCGTCGACCGCGTCGCCCGGGACGGTGTCCAGGACGGCTTCGATGTCGTCGTCGGGCTGCATAGCCACCACATCGACGCCGAGCCGGGTCAGCCGCCTGATCAGCGCATCCGCAACACCGCCTTGGTCGCGCATGACGGCGACGCGCGTGCCGTTGCCGAGCGTGACCCCGGTTGGCACACAGGCCGCCAGGGCCGGGCGCAGCGCGGGTACCGGCACCTGCCGGGTGATCCGGCCCGTCGCGGAAATGTCCCCTTCGATGGTGGGCTCGACGACAGGAGCCGCCGCGACGTAGCTGTGCGCTGCCTCGGGACTCTCAGCTGGCGCTTTTGGGCGCGCAGCGGCCTCCGTTTTGTCGCGGATCCAGCCGACGACATGGGTGAGGGTGGGGAAGTCACGCAACTTCAGCGTGTCGTCGCGGGCCACCCCGTAGTGCTGGCGGATCGCGGCGAAGATCTCGGCCTGCTTGACCGTGTCCACCCCGAGATCGGCTTCCAGGTCCAGATCCACGTCGAGCAGATCGGGCGGATAACCCGTGAGCTCAGAGACGATACCGACCACGACGTCGGTGACCTCGTCCCCGGCCGGCGCCGCGGGCTCCGGGGCCGGCGGCGGCTCGGGTGCCGGGGCAGGAGGCGGCTCCGCCGAAACGGGCGTTGGCGCGACCCGGCCAGGCTGCACGGTCGGGGCATGCACGGGAGCCGGAGCGGGCACGGCCTTCTCGCGCGCACCGGTGTCCACGACCCGTAGCCGGTGCTGGACAACCTCGAGCTGCGCATCGGAGGTACCGGTAGCCAGCGTGAGCCAGCGCCGCCAGGCGGGCCGATCCACGATCCGGTACTCGTAACCGAGTTCGTCCGGCGGCCGATGCCGACCGTCGGGCACCGGCGTCCAGCGCATCAGCGTCATCGCGATCTGCGAACCGAAGCCCGCGGCCAACCTGAGCGCATAGTGCACCGGGTAGCTTCCGCCGACCGACAGATTCAGCCGGCCAAGCTGCGGATCGGGCTCCTTGAAGTTCGGGACGGGGGGTACCAGACCGGTCTCCAGCGACTTGATCGCCACGACGTCCTCGATGCCGGCGCCCATCGCGTGCCCGGTGAAGCCCTTGGTGTCGGTAATGACCACGGCATCGGCATCGGACCCGAAAACCCTTCGGAGAGAGCTGATTTCGGCCGCGGCGCTGCCCCCGCGGGCCGGCGTGTAGGTCTCGTGGGACACAAACACGGTGCTGGCGGCGATGGCATGGCGGTCCACGCCGCGAGCCTCGGCCTGGGCAAGCAGATTTTCCATGACACCGCCGATGTGCTCGACGTCGAGCCGGGTGCCGTGAAAGGCGCTGTTCGCGGTGACCGAGCCGAGGACTTCGCAGATCGGCTGCAGCCCGCGCTCGCGGGCAGCTTCGGCGGACTCCACCACAAAGGCGGCCGCCCCCATGCCAAGGATCATTCCGTGCCGCCGCTGGTCGAACGGTGTGGCGGCCTCCTCGACGATGTCGTCGGTGGCGGCGGCCCCGGAAGCCAGGAATCCCGACCCCAGCCAGGGCAGCAGCGCGTCGGAGCTGGCGTCATCGGCGGACACCACGATCACCCGGCGGCAGCGGCCGGCCCGGATCCAGTCCTCGGCGAGCGTGGTCGCCTGCGTGGTGCTCGCGCACGCGGCGTTGATTGCCGTGTTGGGCCCGCGGGCGCCGATGATTTCGGCGAACTGGGAATGACCCATCGCCAGGCACCGGAAGATGAACCGGCGGTCGAACACGTGCGGGTCCGACTCGCACGCGTGGCGCAGCTCGTGGATGCGCCGGTCGACCTCCGCCGCGGCGGGTTCGTCGCCGCTCATCCGGGCGCGCACAGCTTCCAGTGCAAGCAATTGCTCCCTGTTGCTCCGGTCGACGTAATACCGCTCGAGGTCTCGGGCGAAGTTGTCGTAACCCGGGAACGCGGAGGCGAAGATGACGCCGGTGTCGTCGCGCATCGAATTCGACAGCCCCCACCGGTCGGGCAGCTGAGTGCCCAGCGTTGTGGTCTTGTAGTGCATGACCAGCGGGATCCCTGCGTCGCGCAGGGCGTCGAAGCCCGCACCAATTGCCAGCTTGGTGGTCGAGTCCAGCGCGGCGTCGCGGGCGGCGTCGACCGCGAACTCGGCCACCACGTCCAGCGGTGCGCTGCGGCCGGCCAGTTTGATGACGTCCGCCTCGTTGGCGATCGTCTCGAACGTGGGGTCGCCCGAGGCGCGCTTGACCAGACGGGTGATGTGCCGGTCGACAATCGACCGGCGCAGCCGGTGCGGAATGGTGTCGATGAACTGTTGGCCGTCGAGGATCCTGGCGATGTTTTCGTCGTCGAAGACCCGCTCGACCCCGGGCAGCCCGAGCGCTGCGCCGGTTATCACCACCGGTTCGGCAGCAGCCGGCGCGGCGGTGCCGGACGTCGATGCAGCGGCGGCGCCGGATGCGGCGTCCATGCCGTGTTCGACGACATCGACGACCAGCCGGCCCAATTCGGCGTACTGCTCGCTGGTCATCGCGGTCCTCCCGTTCGGCACCGCGGTTTGCGGAGCGGTCGCCACGACCGGGGTGTCGGCGTCGGCCGCCGGCGGCGGGGTGAAACCCAGCCCGGCGGCGTAGAGCCCGCACAACGCCCGGTTGAACGAGGCAACATCGCCGGTTTTCGGGTGGTTGGTGAACAGCGCGAGCACATCGTCGTGTTCTGGGTCGCCGAGCACGTCCTCGACGAAACCGTGCAACGCCTTCTTCGGGCCGACCTCGACGAAGACGCGGGCGCCCGCCTCGTACAGCGTGCGCAGCCCGTCGACGAACCGCACCGGCGAGGCAATCTGACGGCTGAGCAGGTCCAGCACGGTGTCGACGTCGGCGTCCGCCGGGTAGAAGTCGCCGGTCACGTTCGACACGACCGGCAGACGCGGCGGATGCACGCCGAGCCGACGCAGGACCGTCTTGAGTGGTTCGCTGACCGGCGCCACGATCGCGGTGTGAAACGCGTGGCTGACCGGGAGCCGGGAGGCGTTCATGCCGGCGGCCCGAAATGCCGCGACAGCACGCTCGACGGCGTCGGTGGCACCGCCGACCACAGCCTGGTTGGTGCTGTTGATGTTGGCGACGACGACGTATCCGTCGGTCTCACCGACGATCCGCTCGATCTCGGCGAGCGGACCGGTCACGGCCGCCATCGCACCGTTGTCAGGACCGTGCAGGTCCGCCATCGCCCGGCCGCGGGCGCCGGCCGCTTCCAGCGCAGCGTCCAACGACAACACGCCGGCGGCCATCAGGGCGCCGTATTCACCCAGGCTGTGGCCGATCACCATGTCCGGCCGCACGCCGTATGCCTCGAGCAGCCGGGCCAGGGCAACATCCGCGGTCAGCACCGCCGGCTGGGTGATCTCGGTTTGCATGAGCTGCTGTTCCAGCCGTTGCGCGGCGGCCTCATCGGGGTTGTCCGCGAAGATGTACTCGGTGAGCGGCTTGTCGAGCAACCGTCTCGTGACGCGGTCACCTTCGTCGAACGTCGCCCGGATGATCGGCTCGCGCTCTCGCAGGTCGGCCAGCATGTTCACGTACTGCGACCCCTGACCGGTGAAGAGGAACGCGACCTTGCCCGGCGCGCCGCGGCCGAGGAAGACACCCTGGGTGCGCAATATCCGCCACACGGCCGGATTCCCGTCCCGCAGCGCCTCTACCGCCTTTGTCGCCTTGGTCGCCAGGTCGGCCGCGTCGGCGTAGTCGATGGCGACCCGAACGGCCGCGCTCGCCAAGGCGGGGTCCGGCGCAGCCACTGCAGGGGCGTGGCCGGCCTTTTTCATGACCTCAGCCTGCGCGGCAAGCCGCTCCAGGTGTGTGATCAGTTCGGCATCATCCGCCCCGCCCACCACTGCCGCTCCCCGCAGCGGAGCTTTCGACCCCACCGGCGCAGCGGTCGGCGCGCTCGGCGCGGTCGGCGCCGCCGAAGACCGGCGCTCGATCGTCGCGCCCGGATACGACCGGGCCTCCTGGGGAGGGCGGTGCCGACCGGGCACATACTCCTCGAGCACGGCGTGAAAATTGGTGCCGCCGAACCCGAAGGCGCTCAACCCGGCGCAGCGCACCCCGCCCTCGGGCGCCGGCCACTCACGAAGCTCGGTGCTGACCCGGAACGGGATCTCATCCCAGTCCACGTTGGGGTTGGGCTGCTCGAAATGCAGGCTGGGCGCCAGCACCTTCTCGTGCAGGCTGAGCACCGTCTTGAACAGGCCGGCGGCACCGGCCGCGCCTTTGAGATGGCCGATATTGGACTTCACCGAGCCCAGTGCGATCGAACCGGTCGGCGCACCGGCCTTGCCGAACACGTCGGTCAAGCTGGCCAGCTCGGCGGCATCGCCCACGCGCGTGGACGTGCCGTGCGCCTCGATGCAGGTGGCCACCGCCGGGTCGAGACCAGACGCCGCCCAGGCGTGCTCCACCGCCAGCCGCTGTCCAACCGGATTGGGGGCCGTGATGCCCTTGCCGCGGCCGTCGCTGGAGCCGGCCAGGCCGACCAGCACCGCGTAGATCCGGTCACCGTCCCGCTCGGCGTCGGACAGTCGCTTGAGGACGAACAGCGCGGCCCCCTCACCCATCACGAAGCCGTCGGCGCCTGCGTCGAATGGGCGAGTGCCGGTGGCCGACAGCGCGCCGATCTTGCAGAACTTGATGAACCCGGCCACGTCCATGTTGTGGTCGACGCCGCCGGTGACGGCGGCATCGAAGTCGCCGGCCTGCAATCCCCGCACCGCGACCGACATGGCGGCCAGCCCCGAGGCGCATGCCGCGTCGGTGGTGAAGTTGGGGCCGCGGAAGTTGAACAGGTTCGCCACCCGGCCGGCGATCACGTTCGCCAGCTCTCCGGGCATGGTGTCCTCGGTGATTTCGCCGATTCCGGCGACCAACGAGGCGTGGGTCTCGGCGAGCACGGCTTCGCGCACCGGTTCGGGCAGCGCCGCGAACGACGGGGCCGCGCGCAGCTCACGGGCGAACACCGGAAACCGGATCCGCAGGTTGGTGCGGTGCTGCTTGTCGCCGCTGATGGCGTTGCCGATGATGACCGCGACCCGTTCCGGGTCCACCGTCCAGTCCGGCCAGCCGGCCTCCAGCAGAGCCGAACGACTGGCCGCGACCGCCCACTTCTGGCCGTCGTCCATCTGCGCGCCGACCGCCGGCGGGATCGGTAGCCGCCACGCCAGCGGCTCCCACGAGAAGTCGCGGACCCAACCACCGATGCGGGAGTAGGTCCTGTCCGGCGCGCGGGGGTCGGGATCGTAGTGAAGCTCCGGATCCCACCGCTCCGGCGGCACGTCACTGATGCTGTATCGGCCGGCCTTGATGTTGGCCCAGAAGGTGGCGGCGTCGGGCGCGTCGGGCATGATCGCGCTGACCCCGACCACCGCGATCGGCTCCTGCATCGTGGTCGTCATGGTGATCCCCCCTGTCTTCGATAGAGCGCGTCCCCCACCCTGTCCATGTCGCTGAGCAGGCCGGCCTGCGCGGCCCGTACCCGGTCAAGCGGCAGGGCCGCGGCAAGGTCAGCCCCGGAGCCCGCGCCGGCCACCCACCGCAAGCCCTCCTCGGCGACCTTGAGCGCCGCCTCCCGGGCGAAAACCCGGCTGACCGCGGCGAGCGCGGCCGCATCGAAGCGGGTGTCCGACTTCTCCGGCAACGCACCGGCGGCGGAGGCCGTGGCGCGGCGGGCCAGAGCGGCGGCACACTCGGCGTAGCTGATCAGTTCACCCAGCCGCAGCAGAACGTGCTGGCTGCGGGTCAGCCGGCCGAGCCGGCAGGCCTCCAGCACCGCGGCCAGGCATTCCAGCGCCAGCGCCGCCGTGGGCCCACCACATTCCCCGGGTACGCCGTCCAGGTCGCGCGCCGCGTCACGGTAATAGGCGCCTGACGTCTTGAGGTGTTGCTGCCAGCGGCCGCGGGCAATGGTCATCTCCATGATCTCCGAGGTCCCCTCGTAGATCATGGTGATCCGGACGTCGCGCTTGATCTTTTCCACCAGATACGGACGGGTGTAGCCGTAGCCGCCGTGTGCCTGGATCGCGGCTTCGGCGGCCGCGTTGCCGGCCTCGGTGGCCAGATACTTGGCGATCGCGCCTTCGGTGTTGAGCGCGCCACCGGCGCCTTCGCCGTCGTCGATTCGGGTGGCCGTCTCCTCGATGAACGCGCGCGCCGCCTCCAATCGCACCGCGTGCGGCACGATCAGCTTGTGGGTGAAGCCCTGCTTGGTCGACAGCGGGGCGCCGCCCTGCACTCGCTCGGCGGAATAGGTGATCGCCCGGTCCAATGCCGACCAGCCGCCGCCCAGGCCGAAGGCGGCCACCATCACCCGGGTATAGCCGAACACCTGTTGGGCCTGGATGAGCCCGCGGCCCTCCTCCCGGCCGACGAGGTTCTCCGCCGGCACCGTCACGTCATCGAGGAACAGCGCGGCTGTGTCGGACAATCGGATGCCGTGCTTGTCCTCCGGAGGCCCGTGCGAGAAGCCGGGGGTGCCCTTCTCCACGACGAACCAGGAGGGGCCGCCCGGCGCCAGTGCCAGAACCGAGTAGAAGTCCGCGATCGATCCGTTGCTGATCCACTGCTTGCGCCCGTTGAGTCGATAGCCGGTCACCTGACCGTCGGTCGACACCGGCATGGCTGTCGTCGTCAGCGCGGCCAGGTCGCTTCCCGCTTCGGGCTCGGTGGCGGCATAGGCGAACAGCACGCCCTGTTCCGCGATGCGTCCCAGCCATTCCTTGCGCTGCTCGGCGGTGGCGCCGACCACGATCGGGTCGCTACCGAGGAACGTGGCGAATACCGAGGTGGCGATCCCGATGTCGAAGCGGGCGAGCCGCTCGCAGACCCGGTAGGAGTCGAACGTCCCGCCCCCGAATCCGCCGTACTCCTCCGGGATGAAGACGAGCTGCACGCCGAGGCCTTCCCCGCACATCGCGCGGACGGTTTCCTCGGGGCAGACGTCGTCGTGGTCGAGCTCCAAGCGGCGGTCATCCGGCAACGCCTCGGCGACGAACTCGTCGAGTGACGTCAGCATCATCTCGAGGCTGTCCCGGTCCAGGCCGACGTTGGTGGTCATCGCTGCACTTCGTTCCGGTCGCGCCGTACCGCCGATGGGCACAGAGGTCCGGAGTTGCGCCCGGAAAAACACAGGCGCGGCATCGGCTCTGACATCGGAATCCCCCTGCCTGCGCAGTCCGTGGCCTCCTCGCACGTGTCGCCGATTCTCCTGCCGGCGGGCACTGCGGGTTAGAGCCGAAAGTCCTGCTACCGGAGGACAAAGTCATCGGTTTTGGGTCCCGTTTCCGTGGGCCCGCCGCACGTTCGCCTTGCCAGACGCCCAGTTGCTCCCGTCCCTCATTTTCCGCTCTAACCCAAAACGTCTCCGCGCGTATCGATGTCGCGACCGTCACGTGCCCGATGGTCGCCGATGATCGCTGATTGGCTTTGCGCTCCGCCGTCTTTCGCCGAGCCGTTTACCGCCGGAGCCCCCGCCGCGGACGGTGGTGTGCGTAAACTGAGCTGGGCGCCCCTTCTTCACCATCTCCCGAACGGAAAGCCCGATGGCACACGCTGTGGTAACAGGAGCGAGCGGGCTGCTGGGGGCCAACCTGGCCGCCGCACTGATCGCGCAGGGGCACACCGTGACCGCGACGCGGCGCGCGAGCACCGATACGAGCTCGCTCGCCGACCTCCCGGTCAAGTGGGTGCACGCCGACCTCGGTTCGGCCGCCGAGCTCCGCGGAGTGTTCGCCGGCGCCGACGTGGTCTTCCACTGCGCCGCATGTGTATCGACCGGGCGGCGGGTCACGGCGGCGATGACGGCCGTCAACGTCGGCGCTACGGGAGCTGTCATCGAAGCTGCGATTGCCGTCGGTACGCCGAGGTTGGTTCATACGGCGACCGCGAACACGATCGGACCCACGCCCGACGGCACTCCTGCCGACGAGCGGACCCCGTGGGCGATGGACGAAGCCGGGCTGGCGTCTGGCTACGCCGTCACCAAACGGCAGGGCGAAAACGTGGTGAAGCGGGCCTGCGACAAGTTGGACGCGGTGATCATCAGCCCCACCTACCTGGTCGGCCCGCGCGATGCCAGACCCAGTTCCGGCCGCCTGATCGTCGAGGTCGCCAACCGCCGAATCCCTTATTGGACACCGGGATACAACGATTTTGCGGATGTCCGCGAAGTGGCGCGCGGGATGATCGCCGCATGGCTGCGCGGGAAACGCGGCGAGCGCTACATTCTGGGCGGCGAGGAGCTGACGTATCGCGATTACATGGAACTGGTGGCGCGGGTGGCCGGGGTCGACCCGCCGCGCAGACGGCTCCCGTATCCGGTCGCGTGGATCGGGGGTAAGGCCGGCGACCTCTTCGAGGTCGTCACCCGTCGGGAAACCACGGTCAATTCGGTCTCCGTCCGATACGCCTTCACCGACCGTTACCGGTACAGCAGCGATAAGGCAGCTCGCGAACTTGGCTATGTCGCGGGACCCATCGAGCCCGCAATCCGCGACGCGGTCAAATGGTTTCGCGCTCGGGGCATGATCCGATCCGGGGAGATGCCACGACGCCACAGCGCGCCACGTCACACCTGGCGTTGACCCGGAGCCGACAACGCTTCTGCAGATCAGCTCGCCAGCTCGCCACCGGGCCAATTCGTGCCAGATGGCCCACAATTTTGGCGTTGCCCCTCAGTTAGTCGCCGTCGAATCCGCCGGCTGCCAGAACCCCATAAGTCTCGTATGGTGCCGTGGTTTTCGTTGTTTTACACACTATTTTTCTGGCGTGATCTTGCTAGGTGAGGCCGGTTGCCGAATCGGTGCATGTTCGGCGCCGTCGTAGCTATACTGGCTAAATCGGGACTAAAAAGGGCAAGCTCCTACGCCGATAGCATCGGCATGTGGCGATCGATCCATCGTGAGAAGGTATCCGCAAATGGCCACACCGTCTTTGAGCAGACTGGCCGCCGCGCTTGGCGCCCTGGCATTGTCGTTGACCGTTGGAGCAGGAGTCGCATCCGCACAACCAGATTTGACACCGGTCATGTACAGCAGATGCAGTTACAAGCAGGTGGTGGCGGCACTGAATGCCAAATTTCCAGATGCTGCTTGGCAATTCAACTCAACCCCCGAGGCGCAGGCCTGGTTGCATGATCTCGTCGATTCGCCGCCGCAACGGCGCCAGCAGATGCTCCTCGACATGAAGGACACCCCTGAGGCGGCAATGTTCCAGGACATTGTCATTCCCCTCGCTAACGCCTGCCCCAACTACTGAGTGGTTGGGCAAGCCGATTAGGCGTCCGCCGCCGGCTCGATGTTGTGATTGAGGGCGAAGCGGTTGTCCGGGTCAGGTCGCGCCAGGATGGACCACGCCGCCGATGAAGCCGGGAACCGCGTGGATCGGTCGTGCCATCGCTGTCAGCGTGTCCCGGGGATGGCGGCCCGTTTCCGCAGAAAGTGGTTATCCAGATACCAGTCGTAGGCGCTCTGGGCGGCCGCGCGGAACGGTGTACAGGGCACGCCCAGCTCGGTGCGGGCCTTGCTGCCGTCGGCATAGATGGCAGCAGACGACAGCCGCATCTGATTTCCGTCGATGGGCAGGCGAGGGCCGACTACGAAGCGGGCGGCGCCCACTGCGGCCGCCGCCACCGGTATGGTCCACCGCGGCAGGACGACCGCCGGCCCGGGCTGGCCGGCGATGTCGCAGACGGTCGTGAAAGCGTCACGGAAACTTAGGTTCTCGCCGGCCAGGATGTAGCGCTCACCGACGCATCCCCGTTCGGCGGCGGCGATGTGCCCCTGCACCACGTCACCGACCGCGACGAAGTTGGTGCCGCCGGGCGCGGCGACGCGCAGCCCTCCCCGCGCGGCCTGGACGAACATCGCGCTTTCGGTGCGGTTGACGTCGCGCGGCCCGATGACGACCGACGGATTGACCGCCACGGCCGGAAGTCCCGCGACGACCGCACGGCGCAGCTCGCATTCGGCGAGATGCTTGCTGTATCCGTACGGGAACCTGCGCGGAGCCAGGTTGAAGTGGTCGGCCTCGGTGAGCGTTCGCCCGGGTTCCGGTACGCCCAGCGCGGCGATCGAGCTGGTGAGGACAAACCGTTGCACACCGGCGCGCAAGGCGGCGGCCAACACGTTGCGGGTCCCCTCGACATTGGTGCGGTAGAGGCGATTCTGCCCGCGGTAGCGCCAGTAGGCGGAGATTGCCGCGGTGTGGAACACCCAGGTGCAGCCGGCCATCGCGGCGGCGAGCGTGTCAACACTGTCCAGCACGTCGCCGACAGACGTCTCGAAGGCCAGGCCATCGAGTCCCGCCAGCGACGAGGTTGGTCGTCGCAGCACACGGACAACTATCCCTCGGTCGATCAAGGCGGCCACCAGGTTCGACCCGACGAACCCGGTTCCTCCGGTGACGAACGCCAGCATCGGAATCAGAAACGGTAAGTGGTGCAACCGACCTGGACGCCCGAGCCGACCGTCACGATCAGCGCGATGTCGCCCGGCCGTGCCAGCCCGTGCCGCCGGGCTTGCTCCAGCCCGTACGGCACGGACGAGGTGAACGGGTCGCAGTCGGCGCCGAGGTCGACGAATCGTGATCTCGGGATGCCGATCTGAGCGGCTAGTTCGTCAAGCGCCGCCGAGGGCAGATACGGCGGGAGCACGACCGCGATGTCGGCGGGGTCCAGTCCCTCCAACATCAGGAGTTCCTTGGCGGCCGATGGGATACAGCTCCCGTAGATGGCTGCGAGGTTGGGGTCGCGGTCGACCTGCAGAAAGGTCCGCCCGTCCCGCTCCTGCGTGTAGGTGGCGAGCGCCCCGCGGTACTCCGGGTGCTGCTGGAAGACGAAGCGGCCGAAGCCGTCCGTGCCGTCGCTTCGGCTGAGCAGGACGGCCGAGCCAGTCTGGCTGATGCCGTTCAACGGATGGCCGCTCTCCGGTGTGTTGTTTTCTATCTCCGACGCCACGACCATCGCATGTACGGCCTTTCCCGCCCCGATCATTCCGGCGGCCACCTGGCAGGCGTTGAGGAAGCCGACCGCGCCGTTGAGGACGTCGAAGGCGAGGGTCTTGGGCCCGTCCGGGGACTGCACGTCGCTGTTGATGTCCAGTTCGCCGGCGACGAGCGTGGCAACCGCGGGTTCGCTGAGGAAGTCGTTGCGGTAGACGCCGGTGTGGAGGATCAGGTCGACTGCTGACCGGTCCAGGCTGCTGCGGTCAAGGCATGTCGTTGCCGCTTGCACCGCGAGCTGTACCGAGTCCGGAGGCCCCGATTGACCGGCGGGCGCCAGGCCGACGCTGTCGATGCGCAGGCGGGCCGTCGCCGGCATCTCCGCGCGGTGGCTGTCGGTGCCGTGGCCGTGCTGGCCGCCGGCCCCCCGGCGTATCCGGTCGGGCAGGTCGTCGAACGTATACAGCGCGGCACCGACGCTCTGCCCGGAGCCGGTGATGGAAAAGACCACGTTGTCTCCGGACTCGATCCGGTTGCTGAGGATGTAGTCGTTCAGTGCGACGAAATGGGTCGTGGTGGCGGTATTCCCCCGCTCCGCCAGGTTGTAGATGGTGTTACCCCGGTTGGCTGCGCCTTCCCCGAAAATCCGGTTGATGGCGGCGACCGCGTCGTTGATCGACGACTCCGAGGTCTGATGCATCAGCAGGTGGTCACAGGTTTCCGGGCGCCACCCGTGCCGCTGCATCACCGCAAGGGCGTAGGGCACCGCATGCTTGACCGCGACTGCGGTCTGCGTGACGGAGTCGGTGGTCATGATGGCACCGCCGTGCGGGCCCTCGGTCGCCTTGGCGATGCACAGTTTGGCGTACCGGCTGACGGTGCTGATGTCGATGTCATGGAAGCCGACCCGGTTGTTGGGCCCGCGCTCCAGGACCACCGCCGCGCCGGCGTCACCGAGGGTCAGGCAGGCAAGCCGCGGGTCCATCGGCCCCTCGATTTCCTTTTGCGCGGTCTCGGTGAGGTGGGTGATGTACTCCCCACTGACCACCAGTGCGCTCCGAATGAGTCCGGTTTGCAGGAAAGCGTCCGCCACGGTGATGCCGGTGAACATTCCGGCGCAGGCGTTGCTGATGTCGAACACCAGCGCGTTGACAAGCCCACATTGGTGGCGCAGCCGCGACGCGGTGCTGGGCTCGAAGGTGAACTTGTGCCCGGGTCCGTCGCAGCGGGAGATGTTGCAGGCGATGACCAGGTCGATCTCCTCGGGGCGATAGCTCGACCGGGTCAGGCAGTCCTCCGCCGCCTTCCTGGCGAGGTCGATCGAGAACTCGTCCTCGCCGGCGACCCGCCGGTTCTTGATGCCGGTCAGGCGTTCCAGCGGTATGCGGATCTCGTTGGCGCACTCCGCCATGACCGTCTCGGTCGACACCGCCCGTGCCGGCAGGTACACACCGAGGCTTTCGATCACCGTGTTGCGCTTCTCTGCGGGTTTGGGTTGCACCGGTGTGGGTTCAGGCGCAGTGACGACCGCCTCGGCGGGGCTTTCGTGGTCGGCCGGGCGATCCTCGGCGACCTGCCCGTATTCGGCGGCGATCTCGGCGATCGTGCCGTACACGAATAGGGACTCCGGCCGCAGCGGCAGGCCGGCCGCGTTCGCCCGCGCCGCGACCTCCAGGGCCTGGGTCGAGGCACCACCGAGCGCGAAGAAATCGTCGTCGACGCCGATCCGTTCCAGACCCAATACCTCACACAGGATCTTGGCCAGCACCTGCTCGGTGCGCGTGCGCGGGGCGACGAATGCCGGCGCCTGCGACCCGGTTGCGCCGGCGGCCGCCATCAAGGCCTTGCGGTCCACCTTTCCGCTCGACGTGAGCGGCAGCGCGTCCCTCACCTCGAAGACGGCCGGCACCATCGCGGCGGGCAGCAGATCCAGCAGGAAGCGGCGCAACTCCGCTGTCGACGGCGCGGCGCCGTCGGCTGCCACGACATGGGCGACAAGCATGGTGTTTCCGCGGCTGTCGGTCCTGGTCACCACCGCGGCCTCGGACACCGCGGGGTGTTGTGCCACCGCGGCCTCCACCTCGCCCGGCTCGATCCGGAAGCCGCGGATCTTCACCTGGAAGTCGAGGCGTCCCAGGTAGTCGATGTTGCCGTCGGGCAGATACCTGGTCAGGTCGCCGGTGCGGTAAAGCCGCTGGCCGGGCTCCCCAGAACGGAACGGATCGGGGACAAAAACGGCGTCCGTCAGGTCGGGCCGGTTGAGGTAGCCGCGCCCGAGCCCGACACCGCCGATGAACAGCTCGCCTGGCACACCCACCGGCACCGGTTGCATGTGGGCGTCCAGAATGTGAGCGCCGGTGTTGGCGATCGGTCGCCCGATTGGCACCAGCGTGCCGGTGTCGCCGCGCTGGCAGTGGAAGTGGGTGACATCGATCGCGGCCTCAGTCGGACCGTAGAGGTTGTAGAGCTCGGCGTCCAGGGTGGCCAGGAAGTGGTCCCGCAGGTCATACGGCAGGGCCTCGCCGCTGCAGCACACCCGGCGCAACGTGGTGCACCCGGCGACGCCGGGCTCGGCGAGGAAGCGGCGCAACATCGACGGCACGAAATGCATCGTGGTGATGCCCTTTTCGATGATGGTCCGAACCACGTATCCGGCGTCCTTGTGGCCCTCGGGTTTGGCAATGACCACCCGGGCGCCGACGATCAGCGGCCAGAAGATCTCCCAGACGAACGGGTCGAAGCTCACCGGGGTCTTGTGCAGCACCCGGTCGTCGCCGGTCAGCCGGTAGGCGTCTTGCATCCACAGCAGCCGGTTACGGATCCCGGCGTGGGTGTTGAGGCAGCCCTTCGGCTTACCGGTGGAACCGGACGTGTGGATGACGTAGGCGAGGTTCGCCGACGTCGTACCGGCGACTTCCAGGGCGGCGGGGGCATCCCCGTCCGATGGCGCCGAGGGCAGGTCCAGGCAGAGCCGGTGACCGGTGAACTCCGGCGGCAGGTGCACGAGGTGGCGCTCGTGGGTGACGCAGGCCGGCGCGTCCGCAACGTCGGCCAGCATCGCGGCCATCCGCTGCGACGGCTGCGTCGAATCCAGCGGCAGGAAGGCGCCACCTGCCTTGAGGACGCCCAGCAGCGCCACCACCAGGTCCTCGGAGCGGTCCATCAGGACGGGCACGATGATGTCGGGACCCACGCCGAGCTGCCGCAGCCGGTGTGCCAGGTCGTCGGCCCGGCTGTCGAGTTCCGCATAGGTCAACTCGCGGTCTTCGAACGTCACCGCGATGGCTTCCGGGACGTGCGCGACCGTCGCCGCCACGATCTCGTGCAGGCAGGCCGGCGCGTCGTAGGTGACCTCGGTTTCGTTCCATGCCGCCAGCTGACGCAGCTCCTCCCCGGTGAGCAGCGGCAGCTGCGAGACTGGCCGGCCGGGATCGGCGACGATTCCGCCGAGGAGGGTGGCGAAGTGCCCGGCCATGCGTTCCATCGTGGTGGCATCGAAAAGGTCGGTGTTGTACTGCATCAGGCCGGACAGCTTCCCGCCGCGTTCTCCTATCTCCGTCATGACATCGAACGGCGCGCCGCCTTGTGCGATGTGGAGGGTTTTCAGCTGCAGGCCCCCGTGTGCCGCGCCGGGCTCGTCGGAGAAGCGGCGCGTTTGTTCCCAGGTGAACGCGACCTGGAACAGCGGCGTGCGGCCCGCGTCGCGCACCGGCGCAAGCCGCTCGACGAGCAGCGGGAACGGATAGTCCTGGTGTTCGAGGGCGCCTTGCACGGTGTCCTTGATGCGGCCGAGCAAGACCGTGAACGTCGGATC
Source organism: Mycobacterium cajalii (assembly GCF_045809005.2). Taxonomy (NCBI): domain Bacteria; kingdom Bacillati; phylum Actinomycetota; class Actinomycetes; order Mycobacteriales; family Mycobacteriaceae; genus Mycobacterium; species Mycobacterium cajalii. The sequence continues at coordinate 676,962 of NZ_CM141436.1, read as the reverse complement.
GTCGTGCAGGTCGGCGCGCAGGGCCAGCGGATTGGTGAGGTAGCCGACCAGATCCTCCAGCGCGGCCCGGTCGCGGCACGCGAAAGGTGAGCCGATGATCAGGTCGTCCTGGCCGCTGTAGCGGTGCAGCAATACGGCGTAGGCCGCCAGCAGTGTCATGTAAGGCGTCGCGCCCACGCTCCGGCCCAACTGTTTGAGCCCGGAGGTCATTGTTTCGTCGAGGGTGAAGCGGTGCACGGCGCCCGGGTAGGTCTGGACGGCCGGTCGCGGCCGGTCGGTGGGCAATTGCAGGACCGGCGGGTCGCCGGCCAACTGCTCGCGCCAGTAGGCCCAGAGCTCCTCGCCCTCGGCACCTGCGAGTGCCCGGGTCTGCTGGTCGGCGTAGTCGACGAAGCTTTCCGCCGGCGGCGGAGGCGGGGCAGCACCGTGCTCGGCGGCGTAGAGCAGGCCGAGTTCGTCGAGAATGACGTCGATGGACCAGAAGTCGACGGCGATGTGATGCAGCGCCAACAGGAGGACATGGTCCTCGGGTGTGCGCTCAAGCAGCGTTACGCGCATCACCGGACCGGTGTACAGGTCGAAAGGACGATCGGTCTCCCGGCGGATCCACTCGATTAGCTCGGACTCATCGGCGCCGAGCTGGTGGCGGGCGATCCGCACCGGCCATTGTGGATGAACGAGTTGGACCGGTTGCCCGTCGCGCTCGGCGTAGGTGGTCCGCAGCACGGCATGGCGGTCGACGAGTGCCTGGATCGCGCGTTCCAGCGCCGGCACGTCGAGCTCGCCGCTGATCCGCCCGGCATAGGTGATGGTGTAGGCGGCGCTGGCCGGTGCAAGTTTATGGATGAACCACATGGATCTCTGTCCATACGACAGCGGGTACACCGAGGCCGACGCCTCCGCTTTCTCCATGAGCAGCCGGGACAGCAGCGCCCGCTTCTTCTCTGCTGACAAACCCGAAATGTCGATGCGCTCGTCCATCATTCTCCCCCTCGGTTCCCCTCGTTTGCGGCAAGCTCCCGCTCCGCACCCTTGTCCGCAAGGACCTTCTGCAGCAGTTCTTCCACGGCATCGTCGGAAAGCTCAGGCACCCGGGCGAGCAGGTCGAGCCCACCGGGAGGCGCGCCGTCCGCTTCCCGCGGGCCCGTTGTCTCCGGCGCGGTCTGCTGCGGAGGCGCCCCGTCGGGCTGCGTTGTGCCGGTTGCCAGTTGGTCGCGAAGCCAGCCGGCGAGACTGGCCACGGTGGGTCCCTCCAGCAACCGGGTGACCGGCACGACGACACCCACGTCGCGTTCCACCTGCATCCGCAGCTCCAGCGTGATGAGCGAGTCGACACCGAGGCTGTTCAGGGGCGCCTGGATGTCCAGGGCCGATGGGTCCATACCGAGCCTGCCAGCGGCGAGTTCACGCAGGTACGACTCGAGTAGCCGTTGGCGTTCGTCCGGTGCCGCAACCTGCAGCGCGTCGTGCAGGCCGCTTCCCGGCCCGGGCGCATGCCCGCCTTCCGGCGTGGCGCCCGACGTTGCACCGCCGAGCTCGGCGAGCAGCGGCGGCTGCAGGTCCGGGTGCCACCGCGCCCAGTCGATGTCGAGGACAGCGCGTTGGGTAGCCGAGCTCGCCAGCAAGGACGAGAGCGCCCGGAGGCAGTCGGCCGCAGGCATGGCCTCGACTCCGTACTGGGCGAAGTAGCGTTGCAACTCCGACCGGGCGAAAAAGCCGAGCCCGGCCCATGGCCCCCAGTCGACGCTCACGGCCGGCCGACCTTCGGCACGTCGATGCCACGCCAACGCGTCCAGGAATGCGTTGGCGGCCGCGTAGTTCGCTGCCCCGGGCGGACCCAGCAGTGACGCGGCCGACGAAAAGAGCACGAAGAAGTCCAGATCCGCGTCTCGGGTCAGGGCGTGCAGGTTCCAGGCGCCCTGAACCATGGGCGCCATCACCTTGCGGAATTTCGGCTCGTCGAGGCGTTGCAGGATGGCGTGGTCGGTGATGCCGGCTGCGTGCACCACCCCACGCAGCGGTGGCATCGACTCGCCGATCGACGCCAGGACGGCCGCGACATGCTCGGCTCTGGCGACGTCGCCCTGCGCGACCGTCACCTCCGTGCCGGAAGCCCGCAGCACGTCCAGTTTCTCTTGCGCCGACGCCGAGGGCTCGCCCCGTCCCATCAGGACCAGATGGCGGGCGCCCTGCTCAGCCATCCACGTGGCCACCACGGGTCCGAGCGCGCCGAGTCCCCCGGTGATCAGATAGGTCGCTTCTTCCTTGAAGGCCTTGGCCGCCGGGGCCGCGGCGGCTTCGGCCGCGTCGTCGCGGACCAGCCGCGCGACGTAGCGGCGGTCGCCCCGGAGCGCCACCTCATCCTCGCGGCCGTCCGCCCACACCTCACGGAACAGGGCCTGGACCTCTTCGGGGCCGCCGTCAGCCGACAGGTCGACACAGGAGCAGTGCAGTTCCGGGTGCTCGTGGTCGATGGTGTGTGCCATCCCCCACACCGGAGCCTGCGCGATCGACACCGGTTCGGCTCTGGTCTCCCCCTCGATTTCCAGGGCGTCTGTCACCTGCGCGCCGCGGGTCACCAGCCACATCCGCGGCGAGGCCGGCCAACCGGCCCGCGCCAGCGCTTGCACGAGATGCAGCACGCTCACCGGGCCCAGGGTGACAGCCGATTCCAGCGACTCAGCCGACGTGTCGGCCGGCGATGCGGCCAGCAGGTTCCAAAGATGCACCACGCCGCGGCACGGTGGCCGCCCCTCCCCGAAGGCGTCTTCGAGCAGCCGCCGGAAGTGGTCGGGCTGCGCGGGGTCCAGCCGATAGCTGTCGGGCGTGAGGCGCTCGAAGCGTCGCCGGTCGAGGTCCGGCTCGACCAGCACGCACGTCTGAGACTGCGATTCGAGGCGCTTCCGGAGGACCTCCGTGACCCCCCCTCCGTCACCCAGGATGAGCCAGCTTCCGGCTGCGACCGGCCGTCCCGACCCTTCTTGCCCCGGCGGGATGGACGCGAGCTGCCACCGCACCTGGTAGATCCGTTCGCGCAGGTCCGCGGCCCCCGCGGCGGTGGCGCGCGGCGGCGCGGTAACCGTGATGTCCACCCAGGAACGGACACGCTGCCACGGGTAGGTCGGTGCGGCCACGCAGTGACTGCCCGTGGGGTACAGCTGCTCCCACGCGATCGGCTGGCCTAGGGTGTAGAGGGTGCCGAGAGACGCCAACGCGGTAGCGCGCCCCCCGTCGTCATGGCGCAGGGACGGCAGCACCGTACAGCGTCGCCCGAGGTCCTCGGCGTCCTCGGCCACCGCGGTCAGCAGGATCGGATGCGGGCTGACCTCGACAACTGCGTCATGGCCGACGTCCAGCAGCCTCCGCAGCGCAGATGAGAAGCGCACCGGCGAGCGCAGGTTCTCCGCCCAATAGTCGGCGTCGGGCAGGCGGTCTGTCAGCAGGTCGCCGGTCACCGTCGAGTAGAGGGGGATCGTCGGCGCGCTCGCCCGCAGTCCGGCGAGGCCGGCGCGCAGAGCGGGAACCAAAGCGTCCATCTGCGGGCTGTGGGCGGCCACATCGACGTCGACCCACCGACAGAATCGGTCGCGCTGCTGCAACACCGCCATCAGCTCCGCCAGAACCGGCTGGTCCCCTGAGAACACCGTCGCGCGGTGGCTGTCGCTCGAGGCGATCGAGACCTGGCCCTCCCGGCCGGCGATCAGCTCGCGCGCCTCGGCAAGGCTGAGCTCGGCCGCCATCATCGTTCCGCGGCCGCGCATGGTTCGAAGCATGAGGGATCGAGTGCAGACCACCCGTGCGGCGTCTTCGAGACTCAGCGCGCCGGCGGCGTGGGCCGCCGCGACCTCACCCACGCCGTGCCCCACCACTGCGGTGGGTTCGACCCCCCATGAGCGCCATAGTTCGGTCAGTGCCACCTGGATGGCGAAGATCGCGGGTTCGATCAGGCCGATGTCGGTGAGTTCGTCTTCCCCGGCCAGCGCATCGAGCACGGAGCTTTCCAGGTAGGGCTTCAGCGCGCGGTCGCACGTCGCCAACGCGTCGCGGAACACCGGCTCCTGCACCTGCAGTCGCCGTCCCATGCCGTGCCACTGCGAGCCGTGGCCGGAGAAGACGAAGACCACGTCGGGTCGCTGGCCGGGACGGCATTGCCCGACGGAAAGCCCCGCTCGGGACTGCCCCTGGCGGTAGGCGGCCAGAGACTCGGACATCGTGGCGGGCGAGTCGGCGACCGCGGACAGCCGATACTCGTAGTGGCCGCGGCGGGCGCCGGCCGTGTAGCACAGGTCGGCGAGCGCCTCCCCGGATGCCAGCGCCGACTCGTAGCGGCCGGCCAGTGCGGCCAGCGCTTCGGGGGAACGCGCGGACAGCGGCAGCAACTCGGCGCGATCCGGTGCCGTGCCAGGCGCGGCTGCAACCGCCCGGACCTGCGGGGCTTCGGTGAGCACGACGTGCGCGTTGGTGCCACCGAAGCCGAAGGCGCTGACGCCCGCGACCGCTCGCCCGCCGCTTTCCGGCCAGGGGGTGAGGGTCTGCGCCACCCGCAGCGGCAGGCTGTCGAAGGGAATCTCGGGGTTGGGCTCGACGAAGTTCAGGCTCGGCGGGATCGCCCTGTGCCGCAACGCCAACGCGACCTTGATCAGGCCGGCCACCCCGGCCGCCGCCTCCAGGTGGCCGATGTTGGTCTTGACCGAGCCGATCAGGCACCGGCTGCCCGGCGGACGACCGTTCGCCAGCACGGTGCCCAGCGCGTTCGCTTCGATCGCGTCGCCGAGAAGCGTTCCCGTGCCGTGCGTCTCGACGTACTGGGCGGTGCCGGGCGAAAGACCGGCGCGGCGGTAGGCCGCGGCCAGCACGGCCTCCTGGGCTTGCCGGCTGGGTGCGACCAGCCCGTTGGTCCGGCCGTCCTGGTTGACGGCGGTGCCGCGGATCACCGCATAGATCGGGTCGTTGTCGGCCAGTGCCCGGCTGAGCGGCTTGAGGACGACGACCCCGGCGCCCTCGCCCCGCACGAAGCCGTCCGCCCCGGCGTCGAATGCCTTGCTGCGGCCGTCCGGGGCCATCATGTTGGCCTTGGTGAAGTTGATCATGAGCGCCGGCGACAGGATGGCGTTCACGCCCCCGGCCAGCGCCAGTGAGCACTCGCCGTCACGCAGGCTGCGGCACGCCAGGTGGACGGCGACCAGCGACGACGAGCAGGCGGTGTCGAGCGCCATGCTCGGTCCGTGGAAGTCGTAGAAGTACGAGAGCCGGTTGGCGGCGACGCTCAACGCGTTGCCGGTGCCGGTGTAGGCGTCGACAAGCCGCAGGTCACCGGCGCGGGCGGTGGCATAGTCGCTGGTGGAGATGCCGACGAAGACGCCGGTGGCGCTACCGGCAAGCCGCTCCGGCACCTGCCCGGCGTCCTCGAGTGCCTCCCAGGCGACCTCGAGGAGCAGGCGCTGCTGGGGATCCATTTGCGCCGACTCCCGCGGCGAGATGCCGAAGAACTGGAAGTCGAACTCTTCGATCGCGGGCACGAAGCCGGCCCGGCGGGTGACCGCGGTGCCCGGCACGGACGGATCCGGGTCGTAGAAGGCGTCGGCGTCCCAGCGGTCCGGCGGGATCTCGCCGATCGCGTCCACGCCGTCCGACAGCTCCCGCCAGAATGCCGCCGGCCCGTCGGCACCCGGGAACCGGCAGCCGAGCCCGATGATGGCGATCGGCTCGTCGGTGGCGCGGGCGCCGCCGACGTCGGCGGCCGGCGCGGGGGCGGGGGCGGGGGCTTCCCCGGCGAGATGCCGGGAAAGGGCGGGCTCTTGTGACGTTGTCGTGGGTTCGCTGACCTGGGAATTTGGGCGCAACGCCGTGTCCTGCTTACGTTTTGGACTGTCTAGGGTTCAATCCGCGAGAAGGAGCTACGGCGTTGCGCATGTCCAGGGTATTGGCGAGCGGTCTGGGTGACCAAAACATGGTGATCGAGGACGTGACGATCGAGACCGAGACCACGGGTCGGAAGCAGCCGAAGACCTCCGAAGTTCTGGTGTTCTCGGTGCGGCCCAAGGCGTCGCAGGCGGGCCGGTGCTCGCGGTGCCGGAAGCGGTGCCCGGGCTATGACGCGGGGGGCCGGGACGGGAACGGGATCAGGCGCTGGCGGACCCTGGATGTGGGGACCACAAAGGCGTATCTGCAGGCCGCGGCCCCGCGGGTGGCATGCGGCGAGCATGGGGTGGTGGTTGCGCATGTGCCGTGGGCGCGGCCGGGCGCCAAACACACCTGGGCGTTCGAGGACACCTGCGCGTGGCTGGCCGCGCACACCGCATTGAGTGTGCTCACGGTGCTGCTGCAGATCGCCTGGCGCACCGTGGCGGCGATCGTGACCAGGGTGGTGGCCGATGGCCGCGACACCAACGACCTGCTCGCCGGACTGTCGCGGATCGGCATCGACGAGATCGCCTACCGCAAGGGACATCGCTACTTGACGTGCGTGGTTGACCACACGACAGGCCGGCTGGTGTGGGCCGGCGAGGGCCGCAACCAGGACACGCTGGGCCGGTTCTTCGATCAGCTCGGCGCCGAGCGGGCCAAGCTGCTCACCCACGTCAGCTGCGACGGGGCGGAATGGATCCACGCCCTGGTGCGTGCCCGCGCGCCGCAGGCGCTGATTTGCCTGGATGGGTTTCATGTCGTGGCCTGGGCCATGAAGGCACTGGACAAGGTGCGGGTACGCACCATGACCCGCGCCGGGATCACCGATCGGCACGCCATGTGGGCGACCCGCAAGAACCCGGCTGACCTGTCCTGCGAGCAGCGCACCAGCCTCGCTAAGATCGCCGACACCAACCGCACCCTCTACCGGGCGTATCTGCTCAAAGAGCAACTACGCGAGGTGTTTCGGGTCAAGGGCACCCACGGGCGGCAGCTGCTGGCCGGCTGGCTGTCGTGGGCGTCGCACTCACGCATCCCCGAGTTCGCCGCGCTGGCCCGCAGCATCCGCCGCTACCGCGACCTCATCTGGAACACGCTCGATCACGGCCTGTCCAACGCCCGATCCGAAGCCACTAACACCCACCTGCGGGCATTAACCAAACGCGCCTACGGATTCCACAGCCCAGACGCACTCATCGCCATGGCCATGCTCACCCGAGGCGGCCTCTGCCCAGCACTACCCGGACGGAAATGACCCACTACAACGTCAGTAGATCCAAAGGGCGTCGATCGTGGGGTATTCGTAGGCGAGGGTGGGCGAAAGCTCTTGCCCCAGCCAGGATTCCAAGTCGGCAGTCAGCTGGACCGCACGAACGGAATCCAGGCCGTAGTAGGCGAACGGACGCGACGGGTCGATATTCGCCGGCGGGACGCCGAGTTCACGGGAGAGCCGGGCGCCCAGCCATTCGGCGATCTCCGCGGCGCTGGGCCCGACGTGTTCCGGCGAGACGGTGGCCGGGGGCGCATCGGGCGCCGGTGCGCGCCATTCGGCGACGGGCTCGAGGCTGCCGTCGAGGAACTGCTGCCGGCAGGCGGACCGCTGGATCTTCCCGCTGGACGTGGTCGGAATCCGCAGCGGCTCCACCAGGACAACGGCGTGCGCCTGGATCTCGTGGCGCTCGGTGATCGCGGTCCGGATCGAGTCCAGGATTTCGTTGAGTTCGGCCTCGCCGAGCTGCTGGTGGTTCACCTCCTGGACGACGACGAGCTCTTCGGCGAGACCGGGTCCGGGAGCGACCGAGAAGGCCGCACCCCGGCCGTGCAGCAGCGCCTGATGGCAGGCCTGCACGGTCACCTCGATGTCCTCGGGGTAGTGATTGCTGCCGCGGATGATGATGAGGTCCTTACGGCGTCCGGTGACGAACAACTCTCCCGACCGGAAGAATCCCAGGTCCCCGGTACGGAGGAACGGGCCACGCCCGGTGTCGGCGAGATACGCCGAGAACGTCTCTTCGCTCTGCTCGGGCCTCCCCCAGTACCCGTGTGCAACGCTCGGCCCGGCGACCCAGATCTCGCCGACCTCGTCGGCGTCGCACGGCCGCCGGGTCTCCGGGTCGACGATGACGACCTCCTGACCGCCCTGCGGATGACCCAAACCGACCAACGTTGTGGCGCTCGGGTTTTCCGGATCGACCTCCGCAACACGGCCGTCGCGCAGCGCGATCCGGTCTATGTGCCGCACCACCGGCACCGGCGAGTCCGACCCTCCGGAGACCAGCAGCGTTCCCTCCGCCAGCCCGTACACCGGGTAGAACGCCTCCGGACGAAAACCCGACGGGGCGAAGGCCTCTGCGAACCGCTCGAGGGTTTCGCTGCGTACCGGCTCGGCACCGCACATGGCGATCGACCAGTTGGACAGGTCGAGTGCCGCGCGCTGCTCGGGGGTGCTGAGTTCGACACACAGCTCGTAGGCGAAATTGGGCGCGGCGGTGATCATGCCGCGATGCCGGGACAGCGATTCCAGCCACCGCATCGGACGCTTGATGAAGGCGTTCGGCGGCATGAGGGTGCACGTCCCCCCGACATAGAGCGTCTCGAGGATGCCGCCGATGAGACCCATGTCGTGGTAGGGCGGCAGCCAGAAAACTCCGTATCCGGTCCTGTCGAATCCCGATTTCCAGGTCTGGCGGATGGTTTCCAGGTTGTGCACCAGGTTGCCATGCGACAGCACGACACCTTTCGGTGCGGCCGTGGACCCCGACGTGTACTGCACCATGGCGACCGTGCCGCCGTCGACTTCCGGCGGCACCCACAGCCGTGCGTCGCCCGCCGTGTCGGTGACGAACCACCGCAACGGACTTCCCTTGACCAGCCCGTCCACCGTCGGCTTGATTCTCTCCAGCATCTCGGCGTTGGACAGCGCGAAGACGGGTTGCGCGTCGGCGATGATCGACTCGACGCGCGGGACCAGGTGATCGCGCACCGGCGGATGCACCGGTACGGCGACCGCTCCGGCGTAAAGACAGCCGAACAGGGCGGCGATGAAGTCCAGACCCGGTGGGCAGAGGACCAGGACGCGCTCGCCCGCGGCGCCCTGCTGCTGCAGGTTCGACGCGATCCGCCGCGCCCGGGCGTCCAGCCCCTCATAGGTCAGCACGCTGCTCTGCGTTTCCTCGCCATCGCGGGAATAGGTGAAGGCGGCGGCATCCCGATAGCGTCCCGCCCGGTACTGCAGTTGCCCGATCAACGTCGGTGCCATCAGGCCCGCGTAATCGTCCGTAGCGCTTTCGGGTTCGTCCTGATCGTATTTCTGTGCCATCAGCTTTTCTCCGTGTCGACCGTCGGGCGTGGCGGCAGACGATGCTCGGTGTACTCCTCGAGCCGTTTGCGGAACGCCTCCACGGTGTAGCCGTCGACGACCGCATCGGTGCGTGCGCGCACCGTCGCCGAGCGCGTCATGCGAAACAGCGGCCCGAGCTCCCCGACATACTCGCCGGGGGCGACGATCTTGACCAGATCCTCGGATCCGTCGGCCGATTGGCGGACCACCTCCAGTTCGCCGTCGGCGACGACATAGATCAGGTCGCCCATGCCGCCCTGCTCGAACAGCACCGAACCGCTTGCCAGATGCACGGTTTCGGGCTCGCCGTCCGTCGTGGCGAAGTCCGGCATCAGCCGGACCACGCGGTCGGCGTACGGCAGGATCCGCGTGTCGTGGGTGGCGACCACGACGATGCGGTCCCCGCCGGCCAACTCCCGCAGCAGCTGCAGAACCCCTTCCGCGCGGACGTAGTCGAGGTGAGCCGTGGGTTCGTCGGCCAGGATCAGGGGCGGGTCCAGTGCGATCGCGCGCGCCACCGCCACCCGTTCTCGCTCACCGCCGCTGAGGTCACCGGGCCGATGCGTCATGCGGTCGTGCAACCCGGCACGAACCAGCAACTCCGCGGCGCGTTCGCGCGCCGCCCGCTGCGACCAGCCGGCCGCCCACAGCGGCACCATCACGTTCTCCACCGCGGTGAGGCTTGCCACCAGGTTGAACGATTGGAAGACGATGCCCACGGTGCGGCGCCGGTAGGTGGTCAGCCTGCGCCGGTCCAGCGTCGTGACGTCGATGTCGCCGACCTGGATGCTCCCGCTGGTCGGGCTGAGTATGCCGCCGACGCAGGACAGCAACGTGGTTTTCCCGCACCCGCTGGGGCCCAACAGGATCACCAGCGATCCGGCCGTGACTTCCAGGTTGAGGCCGTCGAAGACGCGGAACGGCTCTGCGCCGTTGGAGTATTCGACGACGAGGTCTTTGACGCGTAGGTCGCCCATGGTCACGCGGCTCCGAACGCGAGCACCGGGTCGATCGCGACCGCACGCCGCAAGCCGGCCAGGCTCGCCAACAGGCCGATCAGCACCGCGGTCGCCGTCAGCGACAGGAAGGCCGAGGTGGTCACCACCACGAGCATCGGAAACAACGGGCCGATCAGCACGGCCAGCAGACCACCCAGCATCGCGGCGGCCAACGCGACGAGCACCGCCTGCAGCATGAGCCCGGCGAGCACCGAGTGTGTGGCGACACCAAGGGCTTTGAACACCGCGAAGTCGCGGGTGCGCTCCAGCGCAGAAAGATAGACCAGCGATCCCACGATCGACGCGGCAACCGCCCACAGCAGAATCGTCAGGTACCGCATCGCCAGGCGGGCCATGTGCAGCGGGCGGATCATGTCCTCGACCGCGGCGCGGCGGTCCACGATGCGAAAGCCGTCGGGGACGTGGGTGGGGGTGCCGCGCAGACCGACGGCGGAGATCACCTTCTGCCCCGAATACATCAGCCGCTGCGCCTCGGCAACGGTCACGAACGCATTGGGTTGGCCCGCCAGCGTGGTCGACTTGTTGACCAACCCGACGACGCGCAGCAGCTGCGAGCCCATCTCGACGTTGTCGCCGACGGAGCGCCGCAGCGTGGTCGACACGGCGACCTCACCGAGGCTCACCGGTGCCCGCCCCGCCGCGATCGGCGGCATGCCCTGCAAGGGCACACCGTAGACGTTGACGTTCTCCGGTGAGCGGGCATCTTGCAGGATGATGTTGCTGTAGATCACCGGGATCGCCGATTCGACGCCCGGAAGCCGGGCGATATCCCGGACATCCGCCTCCGGAAACCTCGATGAACCGATGAACGGACCCACCGCGCCCGCCTTGATGAGGTAGGTGTCGATGCCTATCGAGTCGACCAGGCGCTGTGCCTCGACCCGCGTACCGACCATCATCCCGGCGATGATGAGTGTCATCGCGAAGACCATTCCGGTGCCGACGGCCGCGATGACGAAGCGTCGCTGTCGCCACTGGATGTCCCGCAATGCCGTGATCAGCATTCCCATGCGCGCCTGTTCGCGCAGTTCGCCGATGTGCCCCACAACCAACCTCCGATGTGCCCTCCCAGCAAGAATTGCCATGTCAGGGTGGGTCTCGTAGAGGCGAAAGGCCTTGATCGGCGGTGACCTACGCCCGCTTTGCGTCGGGCCCCAGCATCTTCTCGAACGCGATCGGGCGGAACGGGCCCCAGGACGGGAGGGAATCGGCGGGCACCCGGGTGTAGCCGGTGGCGTCGTAGAGCGCCTCGGCCTCGGGTTGGCGATTGCCGGTGATCAGGTACAGCCGCCGGTATCCGCGCGCGGCGGTCTCGGCTTCCAGCGCCGCCAGCAGCGCCCGCGCGTACCCCCGGCGCCGATGCGCGCGGCCGGTCCAGATCCGTTTGAGTTCGGCGGTGTCGGCGTCGTAACGGCGGAAGGCGCCGCCGGTGACCGGGACGCCGTCCAGCACGCCGATCAGCAGGGCGCCGTCCGGTGACACCAGTTCCCCGGGCGGGACGGGCAACCAGGCCAGGTGCGTGCTGGGCGTGCCGCCGTAGCGCTGCGCGTACTCGACGGCCAGTTCGGCCAGCAACGGCTGCGCGAGCGGGTCATCCTGGGCAACGGAGACGAACCGAAGCATCGGATAAGCCTCTCACGCGCGGCGGTCAGCCGGTCGCGACCGGGGCCGGCGCCGGCACCGCCGCTTCGCCGCCCACGAGCCGACGATGCAGCCGCGCCAGGGGCCGGGGCGCCCACCAGTTCAGCTCCCCGAACACGTGCATGAAGGCCGGGACCAGCAGCATCCGCACCAACGTGGCGTCGACGACGATCGCGATCGTCAACCCGACCCCGAACATCCGCATGAACGAGACCTCGGCCGAAAGCAGGGCGGCGAACGAAATCGACATCAACAGCGCCGCGGCGGTGATCACCCGGCCCGTGCGGGCGACGCCCAGCGCGATGCTCGTGCCGTTGGCGGCGCGGGTCCGCGGCGAGGCCATCCAGTACTCGCGGATGCGGGCGATCAGGAAAACCTCGTAGTCCATGGACAATCCGAAGGCGATGCAGAACATCAGCACCGGGATGTTGACCACCAGGGTGCCCGTCGGGGTGGTGCCCAGCGCGCCCAGATGCCCGTCCTGGAAGACCCACACCAGGGCGCCGAACGCCGCCGTCAGCGACAGGATGTTGAGCAGCACCGCCTTGATCGGCAGGACCACACTGCCGGTGAGCACGAACAGCAACGCGAGCGTGACGACCGCGATGCAACCGAACACCAGCGGCACCAGCGAGACGATGGCGTCCACGCTGTCGCGATTGGTCTGCGCCATCCCGGTCATCTGCACCGCCCGGCCGCCCGGCGGCGCCACCGCGTGCAGACGGTCCAACTGGTCCTCGGATGCCGGGGAGTACAGCGGGGCGGTGCCGTCGACCGTCAGGTAGGCGCTGCCTTCTGCGACCACGGGCGGCGACACCGCCGACACGTCGGGCACGCGCGACAGCCGGGCGGCGTAGGCGTCGAGATCGGGCACCGTCAGGCCGGCGATCGACGGGATGACGACGGTCACCCTGGTCTCGGAGTTCGCGGCGAATGCGCTGCGCATCTGATCGCTGACCGCCCGCGCGGTCGCCGACGCCGGCAGCACCCGGTCGTCGGGGTAGCCCCATCGGACGCCGAGGAAGGGGGTGCCGAGCACGAGCAGCAGGGCGATGATGGCCAGGCCCACCGGGATCGCCTGCCGCATGGCCAGATTCGCGATCCGATACCACAAGCTCCGCTCGACGGGCCCTGGCTGCGGTTCGGGGCGTCGCAACAGCCGGCGACCCGCCCGCCAGACGTTCAGCGCGTCGATCCGGTCGCCCAGCAGCACCAACACGGCCGGGGCCACGGCGACGGCCGCCAAGGCCGAAAGCGCCACCACCGCGACGCCGGCGTAGGCGAACGACTTCATGAACGGCATCGGGAACAACACCATCGCGGCCAGCGACAGGGCCACCGTCGTCGCGGAGAACAACACCGTGCGCCCCGCGCTCGCCATGGTCTTCCGCAGGGCCTGTTCGCGCGGGGTACCACGGTCCAGCTCCTCGCGATAGCGGCTGATGATCAGCAGCGTGTAGTCGATCGCCAACGCCAGCCCCAGCGCGGCCGCGACGTTCAGCGCGAAGACCGACACGTCGGTCACCAGCGCGAGGGCGCGCAGCGCCGCGAGCGAACCCAGGATCGCGAATCCGCTCACGGCCAGCGGGACGGCCGCGGCCAGCAGCCCGCCGAAGACCCACACCAACGCCAGGAAGCTCAGCGGGATCGCGATGACTTCCATTCGCACCAGGTCTTTTTCGGTCTGGTGGTTGACCTCCGCATAGACGATCGCCGTGCCGCCCGCCCGCACCCGCACGCCGTCGCGCTCGCGCGTCAGCCGGTCCGCCAGCGCCTGCGCGTGCCGGGGAGCCTCCGTTTCGCCGCCTTTGAGTTCGGCGATGATCAGCGCGGACTTCCCGTCGGCGCTGATCAGGCCCGGCGCCGGCCGCGGCGAGTCCCAGGGCGAAGCCACCCGCGCCACGCACGGCGACGCCGCGAGTTGCCGGACGACGTCGATGCCGACGAGCTTGCCCGGGCCGGCCCGTACGCCGCCGTCCGCACTGACCAGCAGCGCCATGTCCAACCCGCCCTGGCCGAACTTGTCCGCCAGCAGCGCGGTGGCACGGGCGGACTCGGATGCCGGATCCGCGAATCCGCCCGCCGACAGGCTGCGCACGGCGGGAAGACCGAACGCTCCCGCGGCGATCATGAACAAGATCGCGAGCGCGACGACCCGTCGCGGCGCGGCGACGGCGATCCGGGTCACGTCCAGAGTTCCCGCTCGTTGAGCGCGATGTCGTCCAACGGCCTTCGCGCGCAGTCGACGCGGTCGCTGATCATGCATTCGATCTCCTCGGTCGCGCCGTGGCGATGGTCAACGTTTCGCCAGCGCTCGAGCGCGGACCGGCGAGCCGAGCCCGGATATTCAGATTATTAACCATTAAGTTACTGAAGTAAACCCTGGATCCGGCGGTCCGCCGTGAGCGCTAACGCCGGGTCGCGGTGACGAACCCCGGGAACAGTGCCGCGTCGTCGAGTCCGCCGCGCCGGCCATCCCCATGTCCGCGAACAGCGCGGCGACGTCGCGTTCGACGGTGAGCCAGCCGGGCCCGGTCAACTGCTTTGGGAAATAACGATATTCGCCGAGATAGGGGTGTGCGCCGCGAGTATGTCGATGAGTCCGGTCGTGATCGGGGTGTCGCCCTTCAGCAACCCCTTGTCGGTGCACACCGCCCGGGCGACCGCACCGAAGGTCGCCGTCACACCCACGCCGGTGGAGGGATCCCAGCTGTCGTGGTCGGCGGGTTGCATCGGGTCAGGCGCCGGAGCGGCGCCGCCGGGCCAGCTCCACGGCAGCCCGCCAGCCGAGCAACAACACCGCGGTGACCGAGGAGGCGACCACCACGAAGCTCGCCGCCACCCCCGCCGAGGTGGCCTTGCGCAACACCATGCCGACCACCACGGTGGACAGCCACACCACCACCCCGGTGGGGACCACCGCCGTGGGCCGTCGCCAGCCACGCGCCGCCACCCAGCCGATCAGGGTGCCGGACAGGAACGGCCACGCCGTGGCCGCCACGCCGCTCACGGTGATGCCCTCGTCGTGGCTGCGACGCCCGACGGCGCAGAACACCAGCACACCGACGACGTCTACGACCAGGTACGCGAGCCGTCGCATGCAGCGAGGATACCGGGCGGCGCCGGTGCCCTTGACCCTGCGGGCGCGGTGAACCTAGATTCGTCGGCAATGAACAGCCATTCACAGAGCAGGCTCGCGGTGGTGACGGGCGCCGGATCGGGCATCGGCCGGGCGATCGCGCTGGCCTTCGCCGCCCGGGGCGACCGCGTCGTCGCCGCCGACCTCGACGAGGCGGCCGCCGCGGCCACCGCCGAGCAGCAACCCGACCTGATCACCGCGCTGCCGGTCGACGTCGCCGACCCCGCGCGGGTCGACACGCTGCGCGACCGGACCCACAGCGAAGCCGGCGTGCCCAGCATCGTCGTCAATGCCGCCGGCTGGGACCGCACCGATCAATTCCTCAATGCCACACCGGAATTCGCGGCGAAGGTGGTGGCCATCAACTACCTGGGACCGGTGCACGTGTGCTCGGCGTTCCTGCCCGGCATGATCGAGGCGGGCTCGGGCGGGCGCGTCGTCAACGTGGCCAGCGACGCCGGCCGCGTCGGCAGCGCGGGCGAATCAATCTACGCCGGCGCCAAGGGCGGGGTCATCGCGCTGACGAAGTCGCTGGCCCGCGAGATGGCCCGCCACCAGATCACGGTGAACTGCGTGTGCCCCGGCCCCACCGACACCCCGCTGTTCCACGCGCAACCCGAGAAGCTCAAAGAAGCGCTGGTCAAGGCGATCCCGTTTCGCCGCCTGGCGCGGCCAGACGAGGTCGCCGCGCCGGTGCTGTTCTTCGCCTCCGAGGCGGCGTCGTTCATCACCGGACAGGTGATCAGCGTGAGCGGCGGCCTGACGATGGCCGGTTAGTGGCAGGCTGAGTCCCATGAGCACCCAGACACCGCCCCCCTTCGACCGCGCCGACCCGCTGTCCCTGGACGCGTCGCTGTCCGGCGACGAGATCGCCGTGCGCGACACGGTCCGACAATTCTGCGCCGAGCACGTCCTCCCCCACATCGGGGAGTGGTTCGAGATCGGCGACCTCCCGGTCCGCCAACTGGCCAAGCAGTTCGGCGAACTCGGCCTGCTGGGAATGCACCTGCACGGCTACGGGTGCGGCGGGGCCTCGGCCGTCCACTACGGCCTGGCCTGCACCGAACTGGAGGCCGCCGACTCCGGCGTCCGGTCGATGGTGTCGGTGCAGGGTTCGCTGGCGATGTTCGCGATCTGGAAGTTCGGATCCGAGGAGCAGAAGCGGCAGTGGCTGCCCGGCATGGCCGCCGGCGAGCTGCTCGGCTGCTTCGGGCTGACCGAGCCCGACGCCGGGTCCGATCCGGCCGCGATGAAAACCCGGGCGCGCCAAGACGGTTCGGATTGGGTGCTCAACGGCCGCAAGATGTGGATCACCAACGGCTCGGTGGCCGACGTCGCGGTCGTGTGGGCCGCCACCGACGACGGGATCCGGGGCTTCGTCGTGCCCACGGACACCCCGGGGTTCGCCGCCAACACCATCCACCACAAGCTGTCGCTGCGGGCGTCGATCACCAGCGAGCTCGTGCTCGACGACGTCCGGTTGCCCGCCGACGCGATGCTGCCCGCGGCCAAGGGACTGCGCGGCCCGCTGTCGTGCCTGTCGGAGGCGCGCTACGGCATCATCTGGGGATCGATGGGGGCGGCCCGCTCGGCGTGGCAGGCGGCCCTCGACTACGCCACGCAACGCACCCAGTTCGGCCGCCCGATCGCCGGATTCCAGCTGACCCAGGCCAAGCTCGCCGACATGGCGCTCGAGCTGCACAAGGGTCAGCTGCTCTCGCTGCACCTGGGCCGGCTGAAGGACGGCGCCGGGCTGCGCCCCGAGCAGGTCAGCTTCGGCAAGCTCAACAACACCCGCGAGGCGATCAAGATCTGCCGCACCGCCCGAACCATATTGGGCGGCAACGGCATCTCGCTGGAATACCCCGTCATCCGGCACATGGTCAACCTCGAGTCGGTGCTGACCTACGAGGGCACGGCCGAGATGCACCAACTCGTGCTCGGCCAGGCGTTCACCGGCAGCGACGCCTTCCGCTGACAGGAGAACCCGCATGGCACGCCTGGAATACACCGCCGAGCACCAGCAGTTCCGCGAGCTGGTCCGCGATTTCGTGCGGCAGGCCGTCGCCCCCAACCACGAGAGCTGGGAGCGCGACGGCCAATGGGACCGGTCGCTGTTCACCGAGGCCGGAAAGCTTGGGCTGCTCGGGTTTTCGGTGCCCGAGCGGTTCGGCGGCCCGGGCGTCGACGACTTCCGCTACAACGCGATCGTCATCGACGAGCTGCAGCGGGCCGGGGCGGCCGCCGAGTCGATCGCCGTCACGCTGCAGAACGACATCGTGCTGCCCTACCTCACCGACCTGACCACACCCGAGCAGCAGCAACGCTGGCTGCCCGGAGTGGTGACCGGGGAGACCGTGCTCGGGATCGCGATGACCGAACCCGGCGTCGGCAGCGACCTCGCCGGCATCCGGACGTCGGCGGTGCGCGACGGTGACCACTACGTGGTCAACGGCGCCAAGACGTTCATCTCCAACGGGCAGTGCGGCGACCTGTTCGTCATCGCGGTGCGCACCTCGCCGGACCGGCACAAGGGGCTGTCGCTGCTGGTGGTCGACGCGGACACCCCCGGCTTCTGCCGCGGCCGCAACCTGGAGAAGATCGGCCTGCACGCGCAGGACACCAGCGAGCTCACCTTCACCGACATGCGCGTGCCGGTGGACAATCTGCTCGAGCAGGAGGGCAGGGGCTTCTACCAGCTGGTGGGCAACCTGCCGCAGGAGCGGCTGGCGCTGGGGGTGGGCGCCGTGGCCGCCGCCGAGGCGATCCTGGCCGAGACCCTGGACTACGTGCGCGGCCGCACGGCGTTCGGCTCACCGATCTCCAGCTTCCAGCACAGCCAGTTCGTGCTCGCCGAACTCGCCACCGAAATCGACATCGCCCGAACGTTTCTCGATGACTGCCTGGCCGAACACCTGGAAGGCAAGCTGACCGCCGCGCGGGCCGCGAAGCTGAAATGGTGGACCACCGACCTGCAGGTGCGCACCGCCGACCGCTGCCTGCAGTTGCACGGCGGATACGGCTACATGCGGGAGTACGCCGTGTCGCGGGCGTTCGTCGACGCCCGCATCCAGACCATCTACGGCGGCACCAACGAGATCATGAAGACGATCATCGCCAAGGACCTGGGTATCTAGAGGCGTCTCATGGCGGTCGACTACAGCGAGCTGCCCGTCGAGGAGGCGGTGCGCGCGGCGCGGGCCAGCTCCCGGCGCCGCCAGCTGCTCGATGCCGCGGTCGCGGTCATGGGCCGCAACGGTTTTCACCAGATGTCCATGCAGGACCTGGCCCGCGAGGCCGAGGTGAGCGTCGGCCTGATCTACAAGTACTTCGGCGGCAAGGAGGACCTGCTGCTGGCCACGATCGTGCGGATCCTCGACGTGTTCCGCGATCAGCTGGCGCCGGTGATGGCCGCGGCCGGCGACGACGTCGTCGGGCAGTTGACCGCGGGGATCCGCCGCTACATCGAGATCGTCGACGAGAACCTCGACGGCGTGGTCCTGACCTACCGGGAGAGCCGTACGCTGGGACCCGCCGGGCGCGCGCGGATCAAGGAGCTCGAGATCGCCAGCGCGGCGCCGCTGCGCAAGGCCATCGAGGACGGGATCGCCGCCGGCGTGTTCCGCGACGTCGACGTCGACCTCACGGTGTTCGACATCGTGCTGATCGCGCACGGCTGGGCGCTCAAGCACTGGCACTTCGGCCCGACCTACACCGTCGACGAGTACATCCGGCTGCAGACCCGGCACGTGCTCAACGCGCTGCTGAGCGATGACGGATCATAGGACGTATGAGCCTGAGGACAGTTGCACTTCTCGCCGCGTCGTTGCTGTTCGCTTCAGCCGCGCCGCCCGTGGCGCACGCCGACCCGACCGCCACGTTGCCCCCGCTGACCTCCGGCGGCGGGCCGATCATCGGCGGCGGCGCCAGCGCCGGGATCGCGAAACAGCTGATCGACCTGGCCAACCCGGACATCCAGCAGGGCGACGGCACGGATGCCGCCAACTTCATCAACGCCGCCGCCTCGGTCACCGACCAGGAGCTGGCGGCCCCCTTCTCGCTGCTGCGCCGGGGGTTGTCCTGCCAGAAGGACAACGCCGGGTTCGGGGCGCGGGCCTACCGGCGCGCCGACGGCAAGTGGGGCGGCGCGATGCTGGTCGCCGCCAAGAGCAACGTCTCGAACGGCTCGAGCAGCGGCTCGAGCGGCTTCAACGACGCCAGTATCGCTGCGTTCAAGCAGTGCGTCATGACCAACTGGCGCCGGGCCAGCGCCGGCGGGGAACACGCGATGTGCAACGGCAGTTGGGAGACCCCGACCAACGGCGACCTGCGCAAGGTCGAGACCTACTACATCCTGCTCGCCGGGACCTCGGCCGACTTCTGCGCCGACCTCAACGACAAGCTCAAGGACAACGCCCGCGGCTGGCCGTGACCTGGAAGGGGGCGTCGTCGCCGGCCGGTTCGCGGGGCCCGCGGGGTTGTGGTGGCGTTCGGTGGCGATGCGCTGTGCGCTTCAGAGGGGCGGCAGATCAGCGACAACCGCCGCGACACGCGGATCGGATACTTCCATCCTTCGGAAGAAAGCCAGGAGGAACTCGTCCGGTTCTACGTCGATCGGCTCGTCACCGGCGGCCGGGGATCCCGAGGATGCGACGAACTCGACTGTGTCGTCTTCTCCCAGACGGACCCGGTGTCGGTTAGAAGTCTTGCCCTCAACCAGCCGATTCATCGACTCAGCAGGGCCACGAATCGCGATGGATGCCTCTGCGGCCGGTATCGCCCACTCGTTTCCGGTTGCAGCGGCGATGTCGTAGCCGTGGACGAGCAGCTCGCACACGATCCATCGAGCCCCACCACCGCCAGAGATCGTTGATCCACCGTGGAAGGGATACTGACGGTCGAAGGCGACTTTGGCGTAGACGCGGTCGATCACCGTACGCAGATTTGCCTCGAGCCTGTCGGCGATATCGTTGATATCTCGGTCGGTGTACTCGGAGAGGCAGGTCGCGTTCAGCTCGGCAACCCCTTCGCCTGTGGCGGCGCGTCGACGATCGCCAAGCAGCCTGCCGAGCACCGTTACCACGTGCGCCGCGGTTTCCACCGCCGTCCAGGTGAGCCCAGGCACCGGTCGCGCGGCGCGATCCGGATCGAGCCCCCGGACCATCGACACGAACCGCTTCCCACTGTCATCCAGCGCGGCGAGGATGTCGGTTTTGGTTGCCTCTTCCACCCGCTAAGCGTAAGGCGGCCCGCGCGCGTCGTGGCATCATCCGGCGTGCCTCACCTACTTTGAGCGCGTGGCCGGTGGTGATGCCTCAGCTATTTTGAGCGCGTAGCGCGGAAGGCTTGCCCGGTATGGAGGGCAAGATCGACATGGCCGCAAGACGGCAGGTAACCAACAAACTGCGAGGTCAGTACGGCAAGGCGTGCAAGGCGGACAAGACCAAGATCCTGGATCGGGTGGTGGCCACCACCGGGATGGGCCGTTCGACGGCCCGGCGGATGCTGACCGGCCCGAGACTGGTGGATCCGGCCGAGCAGGTCGACAGGCGATCGTTGCGGGCGCGGGGCTTCAGCGACGACGCCAGGGCGCTGCTGGAGCACGTGTGGGCGTTGATGGGCATGCCGTGCGGCAAGTACCTGGTGGTCATGCGTGATCTGTGGCTGCCGTTGCTGGAGAAGGCCGGTGATCTGGACAAGCCGTTCGCCACCGAGGCGGCCATGGCCGGGGTGAAGGCGATGAGCGCGGCCACCGTGGACCGCTACCTCAAACCCGCCCGGGATGCGATGCGCATTAAGGGCATCTCGACAACGAAACCCTCACCGCTGCTGCGGAATTCGATCGCCATCCGCACCTGCGCCGATGAGGCGCCCAAGGTCCCGGGGGTGATCGAGGCCGACACCGTGGCGCACTGCGGCCCGACGCTGATCGGCGAGTTCGCCCGCACCCCTGACGATGACCGACGTGGTCATCGGCTGGACCGAGAACGCTTCGATCCGCAACAACGCCTCCAAGTGGATCACCGCTGGCATCGAGGAGTTACAGCGGCGGTTCCCGTTCCCGATGGTGATCTTCGATTCGGACTCGGGGTCTGAGTTCATCAACCACGAGGTCGCTAACTGGCTGCAGGCCCGCGACATCGAACAGACCCGCTCGCGGCCCTACCAGAAAAACGACCAGGCCCATGTGGAATCCAAGAACAACCATGTGGTGCGCAAACACGCCTTCTACTGGCGCTATGACACCCCCGAGGAGCTGGAGCTGCTCAACGAGCTGTGGCCGGTGGTGTCGCTACGGTGCAACTTTTTCACCCCGACCAAAAAGCCCGTCGGCTACACCACCACAACCAACGGTCGCCGCAAGCGCGTCTACGACAAGCCGGCCACCCCGTGGCAGCGCCTACAGGAATCGGGTGTCCTTGATGCGCAACAGCTTTCAAACGTGGCCACCCGAATTGAGGGCATCAACCCCGCCGATCTGACCCGCCAGATCACCACCATCCAGATGCAGCTGCTGGACCTGGCCAAAGCCAAGACCGAGGCCCTCGCCGCCGCCCGCCACATCGACCTGCAAGCATTACAACCGTCAATCAACCGATTGGCCAAGGCGAAGTAATGCAAGCCCCCCACGCCGCTCACTATGCGTGAGGCACCAGCCACCGCTTCGCGCTCACTTTTACGTGAGGCACCTCGTCATCGCGGTGCACTGGGCGCAGTAGTCCTGGGGTTCGGGGTCAGTGTCGGTGGCGGGACAGCCGCCGACCGGGCGGGCTGGATCAGCGTGCCGTCGGGAAGCCGCTTTTCGGCCCAGCCGAGGAACGTCTTGATCAGATAATGTTGACGGCTGGCTAGTGTCCTGCGCCATTAATTCGTTACATAATTGTAATCGATGGGCTTCGGCGGCGTTCCGCAACGAATCACGTTGGTGGATGGGATGATTCATGTATGGCATCACGTGGGCGACCGACGGCGGAGTTGGCCTTGACCGAGGAGGAGCGTGAGACTCTGGTTCGGTGGTCACGGCGGCCGAAGTCGTCGCAGGCATTGGCGTTGCGGTCACGGATCATCCTGGCCTGCGGCGAGGGTTTGTCCAACAAGGCGGTGGCCGCGAAATTGGGTGTGTCACAGCCACGGTGGGCAAATGGCGTACCCGGTTTGTCGACAAGCGGCTCGATGGGCTGGTCGACGAGCCGCGTACCGGTCGCCCGCCGTCGATCCTGTTGGACAACTGTTCGTCGACAAGGTCGTCGATGTTGTCGGCCTCTACCACAATCCGCCGGAGAAGGCCGTCGTCCTTGCGTAAGTCCGATGATCTCGAATGACCTTGAAAGCCCTTGCGCGACACCGCTCCAGCACCGACGGACGGGGCGACAAGATTTTGTAGAGCCCGAAGCCCGACGCACGTCGGCAGTGCGCGGTAAGGCTTTGGAGGGAACGCCGGGATATCGCGGGCGATTTGGCCTATCGTTTGACGATGACTGATGGGCCCCTTGACGCGGAGTACGACGATGGCGGCCGAGCGGCTGCCGGGTACCGGGACGAGGCCGGGGACTGTCTGGTACGTGCCATCGCCATCTGTCGACTGCCAGGCGAAAGGGACCACTTCAGGGCTGGTTTTGCCATGAGGATGGGGCCACCTGTTTGCCATTGATGGGACCATCTGGGCTGGTGTTTTGCCAGTTACTAAAACGGTCATTAGTTTAGTCGACTTTATGGTTGAATTATGTTGAATTATGTTGTGCGAGATGATGATGGCCGCAGGCTCGATCACGGAACGCTTGAAGCGATGAGAATGCGTGCGGTGCAGGCGGTTCTCGACGGCCAACATCCAGAATCGGTGGCCTTGGCGTTGGGGATGCACCGCAAGACGGTGTACGGGTGGGTGGCCACGTACAACGAAGGGGGTTGGGCGGCACTGAAGGCCAGGCCGATGCCTGGTCGTGCGCCGAAGCTGACCGATCAGCAGCTGGGCGAGCTCTACGCCTTGGTGGCGGGCAATGACCCGCGCCAGCTGCAGTTCGAGTTCGCGTTGTGGACCCGGGAGATGGTGCGGGAACTGATCAAGCGCCGGTTCGGGGTGTCGTTGGCCGTCACCAGCGTCACCCCACGCAGGTGCGCAACCCCAGCGTGGGGACTCCGGCGATCTAACGACAGAGGTATCTGACCTTTGTTACAAGTCGGGAATCTACCCCCTTGACTCAGGATCACCTGTCAGTCGGCTGGCCAAGGACATCGACACGCCGGGCTTGACCGTGAACCATTGCGCCGCAGTCACTTCGCCGTTCTGACGACAGTGAGGTCGTGATCATGTAGCGCGGTGATAAGTGCGCGGGTGCCGTCGTCGCGTTCTGGCGCCAGTTCGTGGGCGATGGCCGTGCGCACCACGGCCGATACCGGTAGGCCGCGTTCTGCGGCAGCGGCGCGTAGCCGGGTCATCTCATCGGCGGTGAGGCGCACGGTAAGGGTTTGGGCCTTTTCGCGGTTGGGGTGGGTGGCCGACGCGGTGGTGTATTCAGAGCTGTCGACGGCTTCCAACTCGCGCGCCTCGTCGAGCAGGTGGCTGAGCTCGTTGTTCACTGGTTGTTCCTTTCCCGGTATGTGCTCTGGTCGGTGAGGTTGGCAGGCCAGCAGTTCGCACCGTATTGCCGGTCCTCGTAGCTAACGACGATGACGACGAGCACTCAATCTGCGGTCGGCGAGAATCCAATGAACCGGCTACTTTTGCCCGAGCGGCTTTTGGGATCGGGGATAAACCCCACCACGTCGGGATCGTTGACGGCCTCGGTTGCCATCTCAACTGTGGTGCTGTGCTTGTCCCACATGTGGGTCACCGCGTCGCTCGGCCAATGCAACTCGGTCACCAGGCCAGTGTATTACAAACGTATGGCATCTGCTCTGTTTTCTGCGGTTACCGACCGGAGCAGCGGCTTGCCACCAGCGAAGCCGCAAAGGGTTGGGAGGCGTTATGCCGGCAAGCGCCGGCCAATACCGCGGAGGCGTGGCAAGAACTGCGTGCCCGGCCGGACAAACCGGTAGCGATGGGCCGACACCACCCGTTCGTAGACCGGCTCGCCAGTGTTGTGCACCGCGGTGTCGCAATAAAGCAATGGCAATACGAGGCCAACAGGGGGCGGGCAACTCTGGTACGTCGTCGACACCGAGAAATACACCCTGCGGCTACGCCGGTCTCGGCCACTCCTCCGCCACCGATTAGCTCCCAGCGCCAGCGCTGGACCTGGCCGGCACGACCGCGTCCGCCATTCTACCAACAGTGCGCAACCGGGCTCCTGGCCGGTGGGTGGATTAACGACGCCTCAGTAACCTTGGGCCACTCTGTCGTAATTCACGCAGCATGACCAGCGAATTCCATTGCGCAACACAGACATTTGGCCTTCGTCGCAAGTCGATAATCTACCCGCTTCAGCAGTGCGTGCAGAGTGCCTCGGACGACGGGGCTGGCAGGTCCCCGATAGTCGGTCCGCCTGGTTTTGGAGCCAGGTTGTGTTGATACCGATTTCAGTTGATCTCGCAGGCCACGGGGTGATGGGTGTGGCTGCATCGGGCAGCGTACTCGGCGGGGGTGAGGTAGCCCAGCGCTGAGTGACGGTGTCGATGGTTGTGTTCGTGCTTGAAGTCGCCGATGACCACGCGGGCTTCGAGCAGGTTGGTCCAGTGGTTGCGGTTGAGGCACTCCCTTCGTAGCCGGTTGTTGAACGATTCGATGTAGCCGTTGTTCCATGGGGTCCCGGGCGGGATGTAGGACAGCCCCACCTTTCCAGCGCAAAACGATTGCAGCGCTTGGGAAATAAGCTCAGGGCCATTATCCATCCGCAGCACCTTCGGTGGACCGCCAGCCGCGGCGAACACCCGCTCCAGCTCGGCGATGAGCCGCTGGGCAGTAATCGAGCGCTCCACGATGTTCAGCAGCGATTCTCGGGTGTGCTCGTCGAGCATCGAGGCGATCTTGACCGCTTTGCCGTCGATGGTGGAATCGAACTGGAAATCCAGCGCCCACACCACCTTGGGCGCGTCTGCCTCGACCTGCGGGGCGGTGCAGGCCCCGCAGCGTTTACGCGGGCTGTGCACCCGGCGCTGCAGCCCCTCCTGCTTCCACAGCCGGTGCACCTTCTTCTTGTTCACCTCACGGTGTTCGTCGTGGCGCAGGGCCGCCCAGGCGCGGCGAAACCCATGGCAGGGGTGTTTGGCGGAATAGTCCCGCAGCCAGGCCCGTAGCGGCGCGTCAGGGTCAGCCGGGGTAGCCGCCAGCGGGGTGCGGCGATAGGTGGAGCGGGCCAGCCCGACCGCCTTGCACGCCAGCCGTTCTGACATGCCCAGCACGTCTTTGAGCATGTCCACAGCGCGGCGTTTGGCGTCCGGGCTCAGAATTTTCCCTTGGCGACCTCCCGCAGGGCGTCTTTTTCCAGCTCGGCCTCGGCCAGCAGCCGCTTGAGGCGGGTGTTCTGTTCCCGTAGCTCTTTGAGTTCTTTGGCCGCGTCCACGTCCATGCCGCCATAGCTGCGCCGCCAGTTGTACAGCGTGGCCGGCGACACCTCCAACTCGGCCGCGATCTCTTCGTTGGTCTTGCCCGCCGCAGCGAGCTCATCAGCGCGGCGCAGCTTACGCACCACGTCCTCAGCGGAATGCTTCTTCCGGCCAGCCATGTTCTTCATCGTCCCTTCCAGCCCCCGTTCGGGGCCACAGGACTCTAAAACAAGGCGGACTCATTCACCGGGGACATGCCAGGGCATGGCCGCGAAAACACTTGAAATGTAATACGGCCATGTATTACATTTAGGTGTGTTGGTCGACTGGTCCAGACGCGGTGACTACATCGCCAAGCATGGAGTCACACCTGAGCAGGCCGACGAGGCGCTAAACGATGCCAACGCAGTCGTCTTCGACCCCGACTACAACACCATAAGCGGCCAGCAGGTCCGCACCGTCGGCTACTCGCCAGGCGCCCGGACTGTCCTGAGCGTGATCACCCTTGCCAAGGACGGCGTCGTATGGGGCGTCAACGCGTGGAAATCCAATAGCCGTGACCGCAACTACTACCGCGAGCGAGGTCCAGATGAACGAGAAACTTGATGATTTGCTAGCCAAAGTCGGCGACGAGGCCGAGGCCGCCGAGGCCGACCAGGCCGACAAGCCGATTCCTCCACACGTGACGATCACCCGCGGCAACCCACGCAGCAAGGTGTTGCAAATCCGGCTCAACCCAGAAGAGTTGGAGTCGCTGGAACGTATCGCCCGAAGCCGCGAGCTACCGGTGTCGACGATTGCCCGCGAGCAGCTGTTGCGGCTAATCGCCGAAGACCACTTCGAAAGCCCGCGCGCATTGGCTCAGCTACGCGAACGGCTAACCGGCGCCGCCGACACCATCCTGCAGGTTGCCGACACCATCGCCGGCACACCCACGGGTTAAACCGCCAGACATGTCTGGCCCACCTCGCATGTCTCAAACAACACCCCATGCGCCCGTCGAAGCTTTCACCAGCCATTTTGTCAAGGACTCACGGTCAAAGCGCCAGAGACATCTAACCTTGGTCGCAAGTCGGGAATCTACCCCCACTTGGGCGGTGGCAGGAACGACCGGAACCGACTTGCCTCCCGGCACCCGGCGGTGCGTTTCTACAGGTCACAGGTGGTCTGCACGGATGGCCATCGAACACCGAACCGCGCGCAGGTCGTTCAGCGTCGCGGTTGACGTGTCGCGCGTTATCAATCTCGACGAGGATCGCGGCCTGGGGACTGCGCGAGTCCGACGACAACCCGCTCCTGGCGCTGACTCGCGGCCGGTATCGTTTGCCCTAGAGACGTACGTACAGGTACCGTACACTACAGCTGATCAGTTAAGGAGATGTTGTCGTGGCAGTCAAAGCGAAGCGCTTCGAACTTCGCGCGGAGGAGGCAACCCTGGACCGCATCCAGCTAGCCGCCAACGTCGTGCATGAGCAGACCTCGGAGTTCGTCCGGAAAGCCGCGATCCAACGTGCCGAGGACATCCTGCGCCAAGAGCTGTTAACGGTGATGGAGCCCGAACAGTTCGACAAGCTGATGTCCTCGCTCGATGCTGCCGACGCTGCACCACGACTTGCGGCAGCCGCACGCAAGCCTGCGGCGTTCAAACGGCGTTGAGCAATGTTCGAGTCCGCGCGGCTCGACGACGCGCACACGCTGGAAGGGTTCGACTGCGGCAATGAGTCACTGAATAGCTGGCTGATCGAACAGGCTCGCCGCGCGGACAGCAGCAGAGTAGCGCACGTTTACGTATGGACCCCGCACGGAGAGCCGAAGGTCTGCGCCTATTTCGCCATCTGCCCCACCGAAATCGTGCGGAAAGACGACGGCGTGTCGGGGTCGATGGCTGGGGGCTATACCCGCATACCCGGATATTTGATTGCCCGTCTGGCCATCGATGCAGCGCTGCATGGCCAAGGGTACGGCGAGCAGCTACTCCTAGACGCACTGGGGAAAGCCGTTGCCGCGTCGGAGATCGGCGGAGGGCGGCTTGTCGTCGTTGATGCGATAGATGACCAAGCTCAGTCGTTTTACGAGCACTACCACTTCGTTCCCGTCCGGCACCGCGAGCGCCGCCTCGTGATGAAGGTGTCCACAGCGGCCAAGGCGCTCGGCGAGCGCTGGCACGACTCGACAGCAGACTGAACGGCGGGTTTCGCAAGTGGCGTGAAGCCCGCCAGGCCCTTGCACAACGATGTCGACACGTTGGCGGTACGCACAATGCCAGCTGTAGCTGCGTCGGGCTTCCGAGGCGTCGATCGGCGTTGCCGCCCGCCCGTGCATTGGGCCGACTTATGCGGATCACCTCAGATGTCTCAAATAACACCCCTGACTCGATCATTGCTCCTACCAGCAAGTTTCGCCAGCGACCAACGCCGAAATGACCGAACGACATGAGGTTACTCGCAAGTCGGTGATCTACCCCCTTTGCGGTCGAGCCGTGTCAGAGGCTCGGCAGCGGTTTCTAATTTGCCGTGATCTTCGGTGTTGGAGTCGACCGTGTCGAGGGGCGCGCACCGTGTGTCAATGTTGACCGGTGACCGCTCAGGCGTTCGTCGACGAGTCGGGCAGGGGAGCCCGCTACTACGTGTGCGTAGCGGTGGTGGCCGATGGGGACGTGGACTCATTGCGTCGCTTGGCACGCTCGCTTTGCTTACCAGGGCAACGACGGTGGCATTTCGTGCATGAACGCGTTAGCCGGCGCCGGCAAATCGTCGATGCGCTCGTTAGCAACGCCTCGACGACGGCGCTGGTTTTCCACGGCAAGGGTGACGAGACCACGGTCCGAGCTGAAAGCTTCCGCCGAATGGTGCGCCTACTACTCGACCGCAACGTCACCCGGTTGGTTATCGAATCGCGCGAGGGCCGCGACCATCTGGATCGGCAAGTGCTCGTCGGTGAACTGCGCGAGCAGTCTGCCGGATTCGGTTACGACCACATGCCCGCACATAGCGACCCGTTGTTGTGGGTTGCCGACGCCGTCGCCTGGTGCTCGTCGGCCGGTGGAGTGTGGGCTGAACGGATTCACCCGCTTGTCGCGCACTTAGAGCGTGTCGTCCATTGAAAAACGCGAAGCCCGGCCGCTCACCGTCCGGAGAGGAGCCGGGCTCACTTCCTGAAGCTCAACGCCCCAGGCTCGTTCAACTTTATACCACGTCGCTGCCATCACGGAAGCAAACGCTTGGGCATGTGGGGAGGGCCGCGAAACGTGCGGTCTCCGACTCGTGTTCTGTCGGAGCTTGTCCATCGGGGGCCTTCGTCCGTGGAGTCGCCAGCAAGCCCACCAATCCGGGTCACCTCACATGTCCCAAACGACACCCCTTGCTCCATCAGTAGCTTTTACCAGCCATTTTGCTGATCAGCCGCCGTCGAAGCGGCAGAAACATCTGACCTTGCTGACAAGTCGGGAAACTACCCCCTGGTGCGGGTGTTTTCGGGTCCAATGCATCGAGTGTGAATCCTGGCGTCGAGCGTGAAACGTGGGCGAGAAAATCGCGAAAATTCCGCCCCCTGTTCACACTCGACGCCAGGAGGGCAGACAGAAAGCGGCAAGCGGACGGCCAGCCACCAGATTCATCTGTCCTTGCTCGCACGTCGGGAACCCCCTTTGACGGGGTCTTCGCGGTTAGTAGTGGTGCAGGTGGATCAGGTTTCCGACCAGGGTGAGGCGGTCATGTGCGCGATGCTGTCACCCGTTTGGCCGTCTCCACCAGCTGCTCGGCTGCGCGGTTCATCTTCTTCAGCTCGACCGATGTCAGATCCTGATGGGTATACGCTGCCTTGTTCTTCAAGTTCAGCAACGTGTTCAAGTGCCGCTCGGATCCGCTGTCGGCCTGTTTCAGCAGCGCGACGGCCTCGTTGTGACTGCCGGTGTTCGAATGCACACCGAGGCGTACGCAACAGATCACGTCCGCGGCGGCGATGCCGGCGTCGACGTAAAGATCACCCGCCGCGTTGGCCATCTCCTTTCCCAGGAGGTCCGCGGCGTCGAAGAATTCGATCGCCTTCGATATGCGTCCCGCGATGACCGCGGAATCGCAGTCGCGTTGTCCCGCCATCAGGACCTCTCTCTCAGTTGCCGGTTCAGCCACGACCGTGTCCCCGCGACAGTCAGGCCCTGCTTGGATATGTCGTCGAGCAGCGGCTCACCCGCGACGGCTGCGGCGATGAGCTCGTCTGTGGTGTATTCGACGATCTGGCCGTCGTTCCCGGTCCACGCGGCGACCGATCGCGCGAGTTCGGTCAGCCGCTCTTCCCACTGCAGGTCCTTACCGCGGTCGGTGCCGGAGGCGCGCACCAGGAACAGGTCGATGTCGCTGTCGAGCGTCATCCGCCCCGTTGCCGCCGACCCGAACACCGCCGCGTACGCGAGCTCCTCACCCCACCCCTTCAGGTGCTTCTCCAGGCGGTCGAGGAACGCGGCGGTCAGGCGCGACAGCGCCGTGATCGGACCGGCCGCGAGATGTTCGGTGTTAAGGCGGTAAGTGTGGGTCCGGCCGACCTGATCGTGGAGCACCACCCCCTGCGCGGTGAGCCGCGTCAGGACCTTGCGGATGCCCTCACCCGAGACCGCGGTCAGCATGCGCTGGATCTGAGCGACCGTGAACGTCGCGTCGGCGGTCGCGAGCACCGCGAGCACGTCACCATCCAGGGTCGGTGTCACCGTGGCGAACGGCTTGTTGAGCTGCATCGCAGACACCCCTTACTCCAACTAAAGTTAGAGTAATACAACTATAGTTGAATTGCATGCGCTTGATCGGGCCTGGTCTTCAGTGGCACGGGCATGACGCGACCCACCTACCTCACATGTCGCAAATGACACCCCAGGCCCCATCGCCGGCGTTTACCAGCCCTTTTGTAGCTGACAGTCAAGCGAAGCGCCAGAAACATCTGACCTTTGTCGCAAGTCGGGAATCTACCCCTTGCGCTCGGGACAGGGGCCTGTACCCGAGGGTGTGGCGGCCAGGCGCTATAGCTTTGCCCTGTCGGGTGTCGGCGTGCGGGTGGTCGGGGTGGTGTCGAACAGGACTCGGAGGTCGGTTCCTTGGTAGGCGTTGCAGTCGACGGTGTGTCCGGCGATGTTTGCGCTGTTGGTGAATTGCCACGCGGCGGGGGTAACACCTCCGTAGGGTGCCCATCCTTCGCCGGTATTGCCGCCAGAGTCGGCGTAGATGGTTGAGGCGTAGCCGGAGCCGTCCGGGTACCCGGATGACACCAGGGCGTCGGCCAGGCCGGACAGGGTGCCGCGGCCCTGCTGCCGCCAGTACCACTGGGGGTAGTAGCCCAGCTGCACGATGATCCCGGCGGCGTTGAACGCGTCGACCACGGCGGTGAGATTAGCCAGGTCGCCGCCGTTGTCCTCCCAGTCCAGCATCGCGCGCGTTCCGCCGTTGTTGGCGTGCCAGGTTCGCACCTGCGAAGCGGGGTCGTCGGTCGTCACGTAGTGGTAACCGATGACGGGCAGGTTATGCTGCTGGCACCATTGCCGCACCGGCGGCCAGTACGGGTCCTCGTAATAGTTGCCCTCGGACACTTTGTGGCACATCCCGCTAAAACCTTCTGGCACGAGCTGTTCCAGGAAACTAATCGCGTCCTGGACAGACGACCAGTTGTTGTTGCTGCAATCGGGGTAAAACAGCGTCACGGCCGGTGCCAATGGCCGGTCTGGGCAAGATATTTGGTGATCCGCACCAGCCCATCACGGTCGCGGCGCACCTGCCAGCACAGCCCGTTATCGGTTTTGACCGCGGTGGCGACCGCCCCGGCTTGGCGGCGAACTTCCCCGGCCCGCGTAGCATGACCATGTTTATTCACCGGCGACCCCTTATTCCGTCTTATTCCGTCACGTCACCGGGAAATGGTAGCGCCGATATGCGGGCTGGCAGGTGCCCTCCACCCCACGGTTGGGTGGCTCTGGCATACGGGTGTGACCTTGGGTTCAGATCGTTGGCTTCTACCCCGAATCCAAGCCCATAGGTCACACCCGCACCAGGAGCCACGCCGGTCATGAGACGATAAACGCCGGGGTCCCAGCCCCACACATCGGCCTTTCCGGCACCCTGGGCGGCCGGGGGATCGCACCCCCCGGCTTCCGCCATTTCCCCCAGGGGGATGATCCGAAATGCCGGCTTCGAGCGTGGATCCTGGTGCCCGCCCCGGCCGGATGCCCGTCCTGAGCGATCCGCCCCCGCGGCCGGTCACCGGTGCCGGGACCTGCTGGCGGCGCTACGGCGTTCCGTCGGTCCCTGGGGTGCCGCCGAAAAAGCCGGCGGTGCCGCCGGGACCTCCGTTGCCGCCGCTGGCACCGTCACCGCCGTTGCCGCCGTCGCCGTAGAGCGCCGGGGTGAACTTGCCGTTCATACTTGCCCCGGCGTTGCCGCCGTCGCCGCCGTGGGCGGGGTAGGCGCCGCTCCCGGCGTCACCACCGTTGCCGCCGAATCCGAACAATCCGAGGCCGTCACCGCCGTCACCGCCGTGGCCGCCGTGGCCGAGGGTGGTGTTGCCGCCGTGCCCGCCGCCACCGCCGAGACCAGCGCCTACCAATGCGGCGCCCAGGCCGCCGTCACCGCCAGCACCGCCGTGCCCGCTGGCGCCGGTAGCGGCGCCGCCGGCCCCGCCGCCCCCACCGCTGGCGATGCCCACCAACGTGGCGCCCACACCGCCGTCACCTCCGGCACCGCCGTGACCGCTGGCGCCGGTGGCGGCCCCGCCGGCCCCGCCGGCCCCGCCGTGATCGAGGCTGCCGCCGAACAGGGCGAGGCTGACATCCATGCCGCCGGTGCCACCGGCGCCACCGTGCAGAGCGGCGGCCCCGCCGGCCCCACCGGCCCCGCCGTGGGTGACGTCGAACCCGGCAAGCGCCAAGCCGGCGGCACCACCGCCAGTACCACCCACGCCGCCGGTGCCGTCCACATGGGTGGCAGCGCCACCGGCACCGCCAGCGCCGCCGTGCGCGACGTCGAACCCGACGAAGGAGACGCCAGCGCCGTAACCACCGGCGCCACCCGCGCCGCCGGTGCCACCCGTCCCGGTGGCGGCACCACCGGCGCCGCCGGCGCCGCCCACCGCGTAGTCGATCCCGATTAGGCTGCGGCCCGCGCCGAGGCCGCCGGCGCCACCGTGCCCGCCGACACCGGAGGCCCCGCTGGCCGCGCCACCGGCGCCGCCGTGCCCACCGAAACCAAGAAACAGGCCGGCGTCGCTGCCGCCCGCGCCACCGGTCCCGCCGGTGCCGGTGGTGGCGGTCCCACCGGTCCCGCCGGTGCCGCCCCACGACAGGAGAAGACCCCCGGCCCCGCCGGCCCCGCCGGTACCGCCGGCACCGGTGGTGGCGGTCCCACCGGTCCCGCCGGTGCCGCCGATACCGAACAGCAATCCCGAGACCCCACCGGCCCCACCGGCCCCGCCGGCTCCCCCGTTTCCGGCTCCTGTGGCCGGCCCTCCGGCCCCGCCGATTCCCCCGTCGCCGAACAGCCACCCCCCGGCCCCGCCGGCCCCGCCGGTGGCTCCCGGAGCGGTGCTGGCCCCGCCATGCCCGCCGTCGCCGAACAGCCACCCCCCGGCCCCACCGGCGGTGCCCACACCATCAACGGTGGTGCCGTTGGCGCCGTTGCCGAACAGCGGGCGCCCGGTGAACCGCAGGAACGGCGCGTTGATCGCCCCCGACACGTCACACTCAACGGTGTGCAGGGCCTGCAGGCGGCTGGCGCTGGCGGCCTCGGCCGCCGCGTAGGCGCCCGCACCGGAATTCAGGGTGTCCATGAACCGCTGGTGAAACACCGCCGCAGCCGCACCCGCGGCCTGATAATCGCGCGCGAACTCAGAAAACACCGCCGAGATCGCGGCCGACACCTCATCGGCGCCCGCGGCCGCGATCGCCGTGGTGGCCGGTGAGGCGGCCGCGCGGGCACTGTTCACCGCCGAACCGATACCGGCCAGATCAGACACCGCCGCTACCAGGGCTTCCGGCACCACGGCCACCGACGTCATCGACACCACCACTCAGCCATCAGACCCTCACCCACACCGGGCACAAAGCTACCAGCCCCGGTGACGTGACGCGCCGGCGCACGCTAGCCAGCTGGAGCCCCCGCCCTTGTTGCTCGGCGCGACTTCGGGGCTGGCGCGCGCGCCTCACGCAGACACGTGGCTACACCACGAAACCAGCCTTACCGCCGCGTCTTACACATGGCGCCGACAGTAGAACCAGCCCAAACGCCCAATTCAGCGCGCTTCGTTACTGATAAGACGCGGGCGACCGACGCTATCACGTGACATCGTGTGATGCCATAGCGAAATTGTTTCGGGTTGAAGCAATTTCGCCGTCGACATCGTGGGAGCGGACTGGTGATCTCCTGCCAAATTTCTGTGACATCTTGGGTCACATCTGTCTGTGAAATCCGGCCCATGCCGAGGTGCGGTCTGCTAGCGTCAGCGAACTATGATGGCACCGATTTACCCGCAGCCCGCAGCGGTTTTGCAGTTGCCTGCGGACAAGTCGCAAGCTCTGGTCCAGCAGTTCGGAAAACAGGGTATCGGTCGTAACCCTCAACTGGTCAGCACCACCACTACTCCTAGCTGGTATACTGTCTACATCGTCACCAATCCGTCCGGTGCAACTATCGTTGACGTGGTGCTGGATGGCGCAGGGCGGGCCGGGCGGTGGCGTCCAGCAGCAGTGGAACCGCGGGCGACAACGGGTGGCAACGGCGCTGCTTGCTTCCGCTTCCACACCCGCTTAATCCCAGGGACGAGGCACCGCGAAAGTTACGTCCCACGACCATAGCTTTGCGAGGTTAACGAAATGAGCAATCTGCAAAATCCCGGGGCCGTTGCTGAAGCTCAGCAGCAGATGACGGATGCGCTCAACAATCTCGTCGCCGCGTTCGGCATATTCATTGAGCATGTCATCACAGACCCATCTCTTATTTTCTCAGCAGCAGACCTTATTACGGAGGTTTCAACGTCAACTCCTTCTATAGTTGACGATATCGTCGAAATTTCTGGATGTGCTGCGGAAATCATTGTCGATGCTTTACCGTAGATGCGGCGGGGTGGCATTTCGCGGCCGACAGCGGATAGTTCCGTGTGCCGTTCATGCATAGTTTGGCCAGCGTCTTGGGCTTCTAGGGATATTAACAAGGAGGCTTATTCAAAACCCTGGGTGAAGAATATGAGGCCGCGGATTGCGGTGAACGCGGTCTGGAATGTTGACAGCGGGCGCCGGTAGTCGGTGTGGAGTATTCTCCATATTTTGATATTCGCGAGTCAACGAACCTACAGAAACGTCAGTAGATTCAGGCGAAAGCCACCAATAGTGACTGTTTGATAGATTACGTCAATTCATTAGGGGGCGAAATCCGCGGCAAGGCAAACGCCTACTTGAACCCAGTGCAGTGCGATATCGGCGGCAAGAAAAAGCAACGACAACGCTTCCAAGAGGTCATCGAGATCATCAAGGATAAGATGGCCCGTCAAAAACCCGGCGAATGCATTGGCAGCCTCGGTGACAATTCCATAGAGCGCTATCAGGAACTGATCTTCTGTCACGTTCTCGACATTACCACCAACTCAGCTTCATTCAACCCCCGAAACCACTGCCACGTAGCGAAAGTTGACTGCTTGATCCTTGGGTCGTCAGTGTGGCGCGACGCGTGTGGCCGGGTGTGGCTGTTGTGATGTTTGGTCGTGGGTGTGACGAGCCGGGATCGGGTGTCGTTCGGGGGTGTTGGGCGGGGCGGTCCGACGGGCCGCCCCGATAGACCGCAGCCAACGCACGTAACCGCACCGCCAACAACCGATTCTGCGCCGTCGTCTGATCCAACTGGCGCTGGATCGCTTCCAAATCCTGATCCATCGTCGCGACCACCAGCTGCGCACCCGCCCGGGACCTTCCCAGCAGCGCATTCACCGCGCTCGCCGCCCGCGCCTGATGGTGAATCGCACCCGATCGCGCGGCCCGGGTCAGCAACAGCCCCGCCAGGGCAAGGTCAACGCAGGCGAGCTTGATCGTCCTGTCCCAGCTGCTGCCACCTTCAACGATGGCAAACCGCTGGAATGATCGACCGACATCAGACCGGCCGCCGAACTCGCAAATCACCGGAACAGAGGTCGCCTGACAATTCCCGATCGACAAGGATCGACATTCCTCCTCGTAGTACAGCGACTCCAGTCCCTGAACAAGCCGTCCAAAGTTGACTCAGCCTCGATATAATGGCCAACGCACGCCGGCCTTGGACTGCCAGCATTAGGCAGGAACCGGGATGTATCCCGCGCCGGGGCCACCAGTGCTGTTGACATCATCAAGGATGGCGCTGAACGTCGTCATCTCTATGAATTGATGCGGCGGCGCTCCCTGCAGGTCGGGCGGGATGAACATGCCACCGGTGATCAGGCCGAGAAGCAGGCCATCGGACGTGGCCGGGCCGCCGTCATCGCCTGGCTGATAGGCGCCCCCGCCCATGGACATTCGCCGGTTCCGGAATGGAAGGGAGCCGATGCGGCCGCAGAAGTCACCGGTGGCGGCCCCGAGTCGGCACACTGGCTGGCCCCGCTCGAAAGGGCTGGTGTCGATGCCGTTGATGACGAATCCGGCGAAGTTAGCAATCGGGGTGATTTTGGCGGGGTCGAATTTGATCACGGAGTACTTCAGACCAGGGTCGTTGGCAAGGGCCACCACGGTGCCTACGGGACCGAGGTTTTCCGAACCCTCGGCAACCACTGGGGAGTCAGGTCCGCCGCAGCTCGCGGCGGTGAACCCAACCAGGTCTCCGGTTTTGTCGTGGCCGATCGTGTTCAGCGTGCAGTACGTGCCGTCGACGATGATGCCCGCTCCGCCGCCCAGCGGGAGCGCCGCAGAGGCGGCGGGGGCACACACGACGGCAAGCAGCAGCACGGACACGCACACTCCGGCCCACCAGCGATATCCCGCCCGCATCATCGACAGCCTCCCCCGCTACCGGGTCGTTGGTCACTCGTTCAGTCACGTCATCAGGGGTGTCAGCATGGGGCGAAACCCATCCCAATCATCGCGGCACGGCAGCGGCGGCCATGCTGATTCCGCGACCTAAGAAACAGGACTGGGGGCGCGGCGCGGTCAATCGCAAGCATGCGGTGGTCAGGTATGGAAGTAGAGGTATACGGCGCCGTCACCACCGTTGCCGCCCGGTGCGTTAGTGCTTGAGGCACCACCAATACCTCCGGCTCCGACGGTTACTGCGATCTCGGTCATCCCGGAGCTGATGGTCTGGGTGTATCGCTCGACCCCGCCACCGCCACCGCCGCCCCCGCCCTCGGTGCCAGATGTGCCGCCAGCGCCACCGCCGCCGCCCCCGCCCGGCGACGCACCGTTGCCCCCAGCGCTGTTGTCACCTGCGGCACCGCCGATACCGCCCGTGTAACTTTGCCCATTGAAGATGACGCTCGGCGAGTCACCACCGTAGCCCGCAGTGCCTCCATCGCCTTCGCCGCCTCCGGTGCCGCCGGTGGCATATATCGAGACACCTCCACCGTTCACCGATGCGGTCGTTTCGCCGCCGTCCGTCCCGCCCGCGACGCCGGACTCGTCGTCGTATCCGCCGCCGCCACCACCACCGCCACGCGCGATCATGTCGACCGAAGTCGCACCGGACGGGATCTGGACGGTGTAGGAGCCGGGAGTGGTGATGCTCACCAGTTGAGGGCTACCTGCAGTGCCCTGTTTCTGGAACTGTTGCACCAGAGACTGAGCCTTGTCAGTAAGTTGCTGGAAAGTTGTTGCGAGCTGCGGGTAGTTCGGCGTAGTCATAGCTCCTGAACGTAGCAGGCGAGACGCTGCGGCGTCAGGGGTTTCCTCGGAATTTGAAGGACGAAACCGCGCCTGATAGCAGTGAAGAAAGTCCTCACCGCCGATGTCAGACATCATTGTTTCAGGAGTCGGTCGTGATCTGATCTGCGCCAGCGAGGGCGACTCGACGGCTGCGCCTGGGAGCGCCATGCGCACGATCGTCGCTGCCCGATGTCCGGCCGGCCGGCGGAAGTTCTCTCACGGCTCACCGGTGGGCTGGTCTCGGTGGCGGGTGGCGGACGCAGGGCGCAGTGCAGCGACCGGCGCGGACGGAAGCGCCAGCGGACGGAAGCAGAGGGAGCGCAGCGGAGCCCGGAGGTAGCCACCCGCCAGGGCGGATCTGCTCAGGTGGGTGGTGAGCTGTGGGAACGGTGCTGCGGTGGCCGAGGCGGCGGGCCGGCAGCGGCCGTGTCGCGGGGATCGCGGGAGTGGGCGTTTACCCGTAGAGGCGTTGGCGGAGTTCACGCAGGCCGGACAGGCGCGGGCGTCGGTGCAGGGCTTCGATGTCGTCGATGAGTTCGGCGACGCGCGGTGATTCGGCGAGTTCTTCGGCAGCGATCTGTTCGGCTTTGATCAGGGCCAGCAGTGCGCCGCGCCCGGAGCGGGTGAGCAGGTGGGCGCGGGCGAGGTCGACCAGGTACCGGGCTTGCCGTTCGGGTGAGAGCTGCTCGGGGTGGCGGACATGGGCGGCGCGGTCGAGGGCTTGTTGTCCGTTGCCGAGTTCGACTGCGACACCGACGGCGTGCATGGCCACGTTGGTGGGTCCGAATTCGGTGTCGTGGTGGTTGCGGTCGGCGCTCAGGACGGCGGCGAGCCGGCGTGCCACCGTCAGACATTGTTCGGCGTCCGCGGTGTTGGCGTCGCGGGCGTGCAGAATCGCCAACAGCAGCGCGCTGGAGCCCACGAGTGAGATCAGGGCGTGATCGCCGCCGGCGATGATGGATTCGTGTCGTTGGGTTGCTTGGGTTAAGACGTGGCGGGCCAGTGCTTGTTCGCTGGAGTCGAGCAGGGTGCGGGCCATGCGTAGTTGACCGGCCAGGATCAGGGCGGGGTCGTGGGTGCGTTCGGCGGCGGCGATGGCCCGGTCGGCGGCGACCCATCCCGCACCGCGGTCACCGACTTTGACCAGCATCGCCGCGGCGGCTTGATAGGTCTGGGCAAGAAGCGGAAACAGTTCGGGACGTTGGGTTTTCGCGGCGGTGCGGCTAGCGTTTTCCAGCTCGCCGATCAGGGCGGCGATGGCTGGTCCCATGTCGCGGTAGGCGCTGGCGTGGATGCGCTCCCAGATGTG
The DNA here is from genome assembly GCF_045809005.2 of Mycobacterium cajalii. Classification (NCBI taxonomy): domain Bacteria; kingdom Bacillati; phylum Actinomycetota; class Actinomycetes; order Mycobacteriales; family Mycobacteriaceae; genus Mycobacterium; species Mycobacterium cajalii. The sequence continues at coordinate 638,280 of NZ_CM141436.1, read as the reverse complement.
GCCGGTGCGTTGTCGCAGTGATTCCACATCGCAGGGTGGACCGTCGGCTACCGGTGTGATGATGCTGTCGGGGGCGGGGTGTCCGGCGATGGCCAGACGAAGCCGCTCCACGTAGGGCCGGTTGCGGGCGGTCTCGGCGTCGGGTCCCAGGGCGGCTTCGATGAACTCTTGCAGCGGGGCGCCCAGCAGCGCGGCGAGTCGCCCCAAAACCGTGATGTCGACCAGCGGCAGTTCGCCGCGTTCGATCTGGGCGATCCAGCTGACCGATTTGTGCATCTGGCCGGCCAGGCGCTCCCGTGACCAGTTCTTTTCTTCTCGGTAGGTACGAACCAGGTCGCCGGGTGTGGGGTCAGCGCGGGGCACCGTCGCCTCGAAGGGGCCTTCCGTTGATCGCACCGGCAACGGGGGTAAGTGTCCACACCTCGGGCGGGCCGGCCAGATGCTGGGTCCGCTCGGCCAGGAACCGGCGGGTGTGCGGCGCGGCTTCGTGTGCTTGGAACGCGTCGTGGCTTCGGTAGCACTCGTAGAACACCCGCACGCTGGGCTCGTCGGCCTGGGTGTGGCTGGCATACACGATCGTGTCGGGTTCCTCGGTAGTGATCGCGGCCAATGTGTGCGCGACGAGTGCGTCGAAGGCGTCCTCGTGTCCCGCGCGAATAGTGAACCTGACCAGCAGTGCGAACAATGTCACTCCCAACGTGCGACACGGCTGTGGCGCGTTGTTGTCGTTCTCGTGTGCGCGGTTGCAGCACACCCTACCGGGCTGCCTCGTTGGCGGCGTTGACGACAAGAGCGGGCACCGGCGGGGGCGGCGGCAACCCGTGAATCCACGCGCGACGGTGCGAGGCACCGCACAGTTTTGCACAGCCGCGCTGTGTGTTTTGGTCCTCCGTTCTCGACCTTGGCTGGTGTCGGGCTGCACTGGGTGGCGCGTCCAACAACACCGTTGGGCCGCTCACCAGAGAAGACAGGACACATCATCATGAAGTTGCGAATCGAGACCACCGGCGTGACGTTTCTGTGCACCCGGATTCCCGAGCAGCGCACCAATTTCGACACCGGCGCACCACGCATCGACAAGGCGACCGGGCAGGCGTTGTGGCAGGTCCAGCTGATCGCCCTGGACGCCACCGGCGGCGAGGTGCTGGCAGTCACCGTGGTTGGCGAGCCGAAAGTTACTGTCGGCCAACCTGTTGCGGTGTCGGATCTGGTGGCGTTGCCGTGGTCCCAAGACGGCCGCTCGGGCATCGCGTATCGCGCCGAGGCCATCACCGCCGCCGACCCGGCAGCGGCCGCGAAGGCGGGCCAGCAGGCCCGGTAACCGAAGGGCTGGCCCGGCAGCACCCGCATGAGCGCGGTGTGGCTGTCGGGCCGGCCGCCCCGGCAACACCACAACCCGTCGCAATGGAAAGCGTGCCATCATGTCGAACACCTCAAACCGCTACAACCGCAACACTAATCAGTCATCTGATGATGACTGGATCGGTGAGTTGATCTGGGGATTGGTCAAAGCCGCCGGGCAGCTGCTGTGGTGGGCAATCCTGTTCCCGGTCCTCAGTATCCCCGTCATCGTCTCGATCTGGGTCGCCATCGGCCACGGCCCCCGCGCAGGTGCGCTGACCGCCGCCCTAGCTGCTGCGGCCTATATCGGCTGGGCAGCGCTGGAGCCGTCCTCGTTCACCGCGTGGGTAACCGCGCCGGTGCGCCAGCGCTGGCTGTCGTGGTGGCGGTATCACCGCACCTGGGACTCGGTGTGCGCGCTGCACGGTTTGACCGCCCGGCTGGGTGAGCGCACCCTGATACCCGCGGTGCGGTCGGTGCAGATCGGAGACCACGCCGACGTGCTCATCGTGCGGCTGGTGGCCGGCCAATCGATCCGTGATTGGCACAAGTGCGGCGACGCGCTGGCGGCGGCGTGGCGCGCCAATCGGCTCATGATCCGCGCCACCACCCCCGGTGAGCTGCGGATCATCATCAGTCGCGGTGACGTGCTGGCCCAACCCATTGCCCTGCCCATGCCGACGCGGGCAACCTTGGTCGACTTGACCGCGGTGCGGGTCGGGATCACCGAGATGCGGACCTGGTGGCAGCTACCCGTTGTGGGCCAGCACATTTTGATCGCCGGTGCCACCGGAGCCGGGAAGGGCTCGGTGTTGTGGTCGCTGATCGCCGGACTGGCACCACAGGTCGCGACAGGGCGGGTGCGGTTGTGGGTGATCGACCCCAAAGGCGGCATGGAGCTGGGTGCGGGCGCCCCGATGTTTTCGGTGTTTTGCCACCACACCGGCCAGCCCACCGTTGAACTGCTGCGCGGGCTGGTGGGGTTGATGCAGGCGCGGGCCAACCGGCTGCGCGGACACACCCGCCTGCACGCCCCCAGCACCACCGAGCCGTTGATCGTGGTGATCATCGACGAGATCGCCGCGCTGACCGCCTATGTCAGCGACCGCAAATTGCGCACCGAAACCGAGCAACTGTTGGGCCTGTTGCTCTCCCAAGGCCGCGCGGTCGGGATATCGGTGGTGGCCGCGGTGCAAGACCCGGCCAAAGACACCCTGCCGGTGCGGCAGTTGTTCACCGTGCGGATCGGGCTGCGCATGACCGAAGCCACCCAGACCGCGATGGTCTTGGGTCAAGGAGCCCGCGATGCCGGCGCCGAATGCGACCTGATCGCTGATGCCACGCCCGGTGTCGGGTACGTGATGATCGATGGCACCGCCGACCCGATACGGGTCCGGGCCTTTCACGTCACCGATCGCGATATCACCTTGTTGGCCCGCACCTTTCGGGCACCGCGTTCAGGCGAACAGGGAAATCGGTGAAGACCGTAACGACGCAGAGCCCGGTGATCGTGCTGCCGGGCCTGCCGGCCACCATCGATGCCGATGCGGTGGTCACCCAGATGTGCCGGCGCGCCTCCTCACCCGGTTTCGGGTCGTGGTGGCGGCGAGTGGAATCGGTCGGTTACTGCGCCCACCCGATCCAGCTGCTCGGTGCCGACACCGCCGGGCGTCAGCACACGGTGTGGACGCGCTGCAACAACCGCCGCGCGTCGGTGTGCCCGTCATGCTCAGACCTCTACGCCCGTGACACCTGGCAACTCGTGCACGCCGGAGCCGCCGGCGGCCACCACGACATACCCGTCGAGGTCGCCAACCGTCCGCAAGTGTTCACCACCTTGACCGCCCCCAGCTACGGGGCCGTGCATAACGCCACCGGAACCCCGTGTCACGCCATACCCAACAGGTCGGCGGGCCGCTGCCGGCACGGAAACTGCCTGCGCTGCACCATAATCCACAGTGTCGATGACCCTGTGGTGGGCCAACCATTGTGCGCGGACTGCTACGACTATCTGGGACATGTCTTGTTCACCTGGCATCTGCCCGAACTGTGGCGGCGGTTCACCATCGCACTACGGCGCGCCGTGGCGACGCACCTGAAAACAGTTGGCGTCAAGCCCGGCTCGGTGCGGGTCAGCTTTGTCAAAGTCGTTGAATTGCAAGCCCGCGCCATACCCCACATCCATGCCCTGATCCGCCTCGACCCGCCACCCGCCACCAACGACACCACGAAATCAGGTGACCACGATCGTCACGGCCCCGCCGCCCCGCGGGGTGGTGGGGTGTCTCGTCCGGTAGCCGAGCAGCATCCCGGCTGGTCGTCACCGATCACCGCCGCCGAGCTGGCCGCCTTGATCCAACACGCCGCCAGTCGCGTCAGTATCGACGTGCCCGCCGGCGACGACGATTACCCCAACCCGGGCGGGGTGCGCACGGTGCGGTTCGGCACCCAAATTGATACCCAACCATTGACACCCGAACCAATAACCGCAAGCGATTCCGAAGTCGACGACACCGCGCGCATGACGACATCGCGGTTGTCGCCGCGCAGGGTTGCGGCATATCTGGCGAAATACGTCACCAAATCCCTGCACGACTTCGGCATCACCGCGCGCCGGCTGTCCGCAGAAGCGATCGGCGAACTCGACGTTACTGAACATGTGCGGGCCATCCTGTCCACCATCGCCGGACTCGCCGAACACCCAGCCTCCGCAGGCCCGTCGTTGGCGGGGATCGGGCGCTGGCTGCACACCCTGGGCTACCGCGGCCACATCACCACCAAATCGCGGCGCTATTCGACCACCATGGGTGCCCTGCGCGCCGCCCGCGCCACCTGGACCCGTAACCAGATAGCCAAACATTCAGGGCGACAGGACGATACGCAATCCGCCCATTTCGCTGACGACGTGACGGCGAGCACAGGCAGGCAGCAGCAACCGATCGACACCGATGAGATGCTGTGGGAGTTCGACCGCGCCGGACACACCAGCGCCGGTGACCGCGTCCTGGTCATCTCCGCAGCCCTGCGCCACATCAGCGCCCGCATCACCGGTATCACCGAATCCCGGACTGTCTCCACCCGCATCCCGCCGCCACCACGCGGGGCAGGGTGATGGCCACGACGCCCGCGGGCGGCGCCGCCAACAACCACGATGCCGGCGCGGTCCCGCTGCACGAGCGCCCGGAGTTCATAGCCTGGCTGACCGCCTCATGTGAACGCCAGAACTTGGCGGTCACCGTCACCGACCCCACCACCCTGGCCGCCATCGCAACCCTCCTGCGCTAAGCACGCAATGGCACCGTACCGTCACCGGCCAACCGGATAGACGACGAAAGCCGTTTCAAAACAACCCTTCCCGGCGATAAGAGCATTCCTGACGTCTGGGCTGGCGGGCTGTCCAGGCTCGAAGCTGGCTTCGAGCGCGCGCGGCTTTGGCCTTGACCGCCCACCAACCCAGAGACACACTCGGCACTCGCCAGGGATCATCCACGACGCCGAAAACCTAGATACGCCAACAGGGTTGCACGCGGTTAATGTCCAGACTGCGCGAACCCGGGGTGCCCGGTGCGATCACCGCGTGATCCAAGATCGATTTAACGATGCTCCGCTGACGTTCCACGTCGAGGTCGGGCCACCCTTGGCGCAATGCCCCGCCGGTGCCCGCCAACTCATAAACCTCACTGGTATCGGTGGCCTCAGCGATGTCACGCCTGGCCTGCTGGATGCGGCTGGTGATCGGGTCGCGGGCCGCGATCCACTCCCGCGCGCTGATCGCGCCGTCGGCATACAACCCGGCCAGCTCATCGAGGCGCGTTTGATCGGCCTCCACGGCCGCCGCCAACGCCGCCACATCATGATTAGGGCTGGCTTTGCCGGCCAACACCTTCGCCAGATCCCGAGAATCCAGGCGGGTCAACACCGCATCAGTCAACAACGCCTCAACCGGTTCGGCGACCACCGTCAGCCGACCACAGCCGCCATGATCGGGTCCTTTCAGACAAACATAGCGGCGCACCCGATGATCGGGATTACTGTGCCGGGCTTGCGAATACAGCCGATTACCGCAACGCCCACACCGCAGCATCCCCGACAACACATACGTGCGCGCCGCCCGCGTCTTGGTCACCGACCGCGCCGCGATACGCGCCAAGATCCGGTCCCGCTCCGCCGGGGTGATGATCGCCGGCCATTTCGCGGGGCCGATCACCTCACCACGATGCTCCCGCAGCCCGGCGATACGGCCCGAGCACAGGATCTGGCGCACCGCCGAGGTCTGCCACGACTTGGCCACCGCCGGGGAAACGCCGGAGTCGTTGAGCCACACCGTCAACGACAACAACGACTGGCCCGCCAAGTAGCGGTCCACCATCTCACGCACCACCGCCGCCTCCGACGTCCGCAGCGTGATCTTGTCGTCCTCGTAGCCGAACGGACGCACCGAGCCGTGCGGTAGTCCCTGTTCGGCGTTCTGCAACATCTTGCGGCGAATACGTGCGGACTTGCGCCCGGACTCCTTGGCGGCGAACGCGGCGAAAATCCGGGCCATGAACAACCCGTCATCGTTACCCAGGTCAATATCGGCGGTCACGGTAGCCACGTCTCGCACACCCACCGACTCACACAAAGCGACAAACTCTTCCAACTCCACCGGTCGGCGATGCAACCGGTCCAAGTTGTAGACGATCACCGCATCCCGCGCCCCTGATGCCAGATCGGCCAGCATCCGCGCATACTGCCGACGCGGCTTGCCCGAGAACGCCGACACATCGTTATCCACATACTCATCGCCAACCGGCCAACCGCGGTCAGCAGACAGCTTGCGGCAATCCTCCAACTGCCGCGCCACCCCCAACCCGGTGCCCTCCACATCAGCCGAGATACGCGCGTAAATCGCCGCCGACCGCACCCCAGCCCGCTGACCAGCGGATTTCATCTTCGCCATGGGGGTATATTAGCAGCATCTAACCTTGGCGGCATGAGTGGGGCCAGCCCCCGCACACTGGGTGCGCCCACAGCGGCATCCCAGCCGGTCCGCCCCGGCGGCCAGTGCCCCGACGCAACCTCGTCCTCGGCGCACCGCGAGAGCCGATAGGCGAACAACTCCGCGAACGCCGCCGACTCCGCCGACGGCCACAAACCCGAAACCCAGCCGAACATACGTGCGGGTATGCCACCGGGGTACGACGACACTCACCCCCGGCACCGCCGCCGGCGTCGTACGGTATTGGTGCGCTGCAAACCGCCAGCACGAAAAATCAGAGGGGACGAGTATGTCGCGCCATCGCGTCGTGATCATCGGGAGCGGATTCGGCGGGTTGACGGCGGCCAAGTCGCTCAAGCGCGCCGACGTGGAGATCACCATGGTCTCCAAGACGACCACCCACCTGTTCCAGCCGCTGCTGTATCAGGTGGCGACGGGCATCCTGTCGGAGGGCGACATCGCGCCGACCACCAGGCTGGTCCTGCGCAAGCAGAGGAACATCCGGGTGTTGTGGGGCGAAGTCAGCGCGATCGACCTCACGGCCAAGACGGTCAGGTCGCACCTGATGGGCATCGAAACGGTGACGCCCTACGACAGCCTGATCGTGGCCGCCGGCGCCCAGCAGTCCTACTTCGGCCACGACGAGTACGCCGCCTTCGCGCCCGGCATGAAGAGCATCGACGACGCGCTCGAACTGCGGGGCCGCATCCTCGGCGCGTTCGAGGCGGCCGAGGTCGCCACCGATCCGGCCGAGCGGCATCGGCGCCTGACGTTCGTGGTGGTCGGGGCCGGACCGACCGGTGTCGAACTGGCCGGCGAGATCGTCCAGCTCGCCGAACGGACCCTGGCCGGGGCGTTTCGCACCATCAAGCCCAGCGACTGCCGGGTCATCCTGCTCGACGCCGCCCCCGCGGTGCTGCCGCCGATGGGCCAGAAGCTGGGCCTCATCGCGCAGCGCCGGCTGGAGAAGATGGACGTCGAGGTCCAGCTCGACGCGATGGTGACCGCGGTCGACTACATGGGCATCACGATCAAGGAGAAGAACGGCGGCGAACGGCGGATCGAATGCGCCTGCAAGGTGTGGGCGGCCGGCGTGCAGGCCAGTCCGCTGGGCAAGATGATCGCCGACCAGTCCGACGGCACCGAAACCGACCGCGCCGGAAGGGTTATCGTCGAACCCGACCTCACCGTCAAGGGCCACCCGCACGTGTTCGTCGTGGGCGACCTGATGTCGGTGCCCGGCGTTCCCGGCATGGCCCAGGGTGCGATCCAGGGGGCGCAGTACGCGGCCACGATCATCAAGCATGCGGTCAAGGGCACCGACGACCCGGCCCACCGAAAACCGTTCGGCTACCGCGACAAGGGCAGCATGGCCCTCGTCTCGCGCTACAGCGCCGTCGCGAAAGTCGGCAAGCTGGAGTTCGGCGGCTTCATCGCCTGGCTGGCGTGGCTGCTGCTGCACCTGTATTACCTTGTCGGATACCGGAACCGGGTCGCCGCCCTGTTGGCCTGGGGGATATCGTTCCTGGGCCGCACCCGGGGCCAGATGGCCATCACCAGCCAGATGATCTACGCGCGGCCGCTGGTGAACTGGGCGCAGCAGCAGGCCGAGACGCTGGCGGCGGCCGAAAGCGCCGACGCCGCCGAACGGCAGGCCGGCTGACGCCTCAGAACCGCTTGCAGGGCAACCCCGTTGCCCGCCAGCCCGCGTCGGCGTTTCCCTCGAAGCCGTTCAGCACGTTGTAGGCCGGGGCGATGCCCGCCTCGGTGGCGACCGTGGCGGCGGCGACGGAGCGGCCGCCGGAACGGCACAGGAACACCACGGGACGCTCGCGCGCGGCCGACGGTATCCGCTCCCGCAACTCGGCGACGAAGTTGTCGTTGAGCCGTCCGTCGGACGAATGCCATTCGAGGTAGATCACCTCGCGGCCCAGGCTGCACAGGTCGGGCACCCCGACGACGCGCCATTCGGCGTCGGTGCGCACGTCGACCAGCACCGCATCCGGGTTGTCGCTTAGCATCTGCCACGCCTGCTGCGGCGTGATGTCCCCCGCGTAGCTCATCGTCCCGAGTCTGGCATATGCGCCCGGCCGGCGACCTCTCGGGCGCGCTCGCGGGCGGCCGCGACGTCCGGTGCCGTGGCCAGCGCCACCCACGACCCGCCCCGCGGTCCCGGCCCGAACAGGCGTGCGTCGCTCTCGGGCACGCCGAGCGCGCGCGCCAGCGCGCCCGCACCGGGCAGCCCGGCGCCCGGGCTCACCGCCCGCGCGGCACCCGGCGACGTCATCATCGTGTCCACCGGCAGGCCCAGGATCGCGCGCGCCTGCAGTTCGAACGCCGAGAGCCGCTGACTGCGCAGGGTCACCCAGGCGCTCTCCCGCGGGCACGTGGTGACGTCGGCGAAGTACACCTCGTCGCCGTGGATCATCAGTTCGACGCCGAACACCCCGCGGCCCCCCAACGCCTTGACGATCCGCGCGGCGATCGAGCGGGCGGCGTCCAGCGCGGCCGGGCTCATCTGCTGCGGCTGCCAGCACTCCAGCACGTCGGCCTCGGCGCGGCTGTGCCCGATCGGCGAGCAGAACTCGATCTGCAGGCCGCGCGGCCCCTGGCTGCTCACCGCGAGCAGGGTGACGAAAGAGTCGACGTCGACCAGCGTTTCGGCCAGCACGCGGTACTGTCCCTCCCCCGCCGGCTTGTCCACTGGCTTTCCTACAATGCCCTGCCATACGGTCTCGAGGTCGTGGCGCTTGGTGACGACGGACTGTCCGCGCCCGGGCGCTCCGGCCACCGGCTTCACCAGCAACGGCAACCCGGCGTGGGCGGCCACCGCCTCGAGTTCGCCGACCGACCCGACGAACCAGAACGGCGCGGTGGGCAGGCCCAGTTCGTCGGCGGCGAGCCGGCGCAGCCGCTCGGGGTCACCGGCGAGGCGCACGGCGCGGGCGCCCGGCACCAGCTCGGTGCCCTGCAGGGACTCGAGGGCCAGGCCGGCGACGGACCCGGTCGCGGTCGCCACGAAGTCCGGCCGCAACCGTCCGACGGCCTCCGACAGCGCGTCGGCGTCGTCCAGCGCGACGGCCAGCGACCGGTCGGCGAACGCGTGCGCGGGCCCGTCGGCGTCCGCGTCGACGACGCTCACCTCCGCGCCGAGGCGCCGCAACGCGAGCGTCAGCTCCTGGACGAGCTCACCGGAACCCAGCAGCAGCACGTGGGCCCTGTCGGGTTCGGCGGTTCCGCGCGCCTGCGCGCCGGGATCCGTCCCGCCGACCGGGGGGGTCAGCTCGATCGCGGTGGTCCGGCCGTCCGGGTCGTCGGGTTCTTGCTGTCCTTCGTCAGTCACGCCGTCGGTCACCGCTCAAGGATAGGTGCGCGGCGGGCGGGCGCGGCGGACCCGACTCAGGGCTGGCCGGGCAGCAACCTCACCATCAGGCCGTTCGCCTCCGCCAGCACCGCGTCCTGGCCGTCGACCAGTTCCGCGGACACGAAAGCCTTGCGGCCCTCGGTGCCGGTGACGCGGCCGCGCACGGCCAGCTGGACGTCGATCGGGGTGACCTTGCGGTAGTCGACGTGCAGGAAGGCGGTGCGGCTGATCGGCCGGCCCGCGGCGTGCGAGACCATGCCGAACAGGTTGTCGAACAGCAGCGGCAGCACGCCGCCGTGCACCGCGTGGTTGCCCCCGACGTGAAACCTGCTGAAATAGCCGGTCATTTCGACGCCCTCGGGGCCGTAACGCGCCAGCGTCCACGGCGGCAGCAGCAGGCTTCCCATGCCCGGCAGGTCCGGTGTGCGCCCCGCCGGTGCCTTGCCTTCGGCGGCCTCGAACGGAGCCAGCAGCTCCACCAGCGCCGCGACGCGGCCGGCCGCCTCGTCCCAGACCTCGTCGCCGGGATCCGCGGACACGGCGAGGTCCTGCAGCCGGCGCATGTCCGCCACGAAGCGGCCGAACCCGGGGCCGGGGCTGGCCGGGCCGTACTCCGGAAAGCCGCCGTGGTGCTCGTATTCGGGATCGAGGGCTTTGGGATCCGGTGCGGTGTCCGTCACGCGCGGGCCGCCAGGACGTCGCGGCGCACAATCGTCTGCTCCCGGCCCGGGCCGACACCGATGCATGAAACCTGCGCCCCGGCAAGCTCTTCCAGCCTCAAGACGTAGTCACGCGCCTTGGCGGGCAAGTCGTCGAACTCGCGCGCCCCCGAGATGTCCTCCCACCAGCCGGGCAGCTCCTCGTAGATCGGTTCGGCGCGGGCCAGATCGCGCTGCGTCATCGGCATGTCGTGGGTGCGCTTGCCGTCGAGCCGGTAGCCGACGCACACCGGCACCGTGTCCAGGCTGGACAGCACGTCGAGCTTGGTCAGGAAGTAGTCCGTGATGCCGTTGACGCGGGTGGCGTAACGGGCGATGACGGCGTCGAACCAGCCGCAGCGGCGGCGCCGCCCCGTGGTGACCCCGAACTCGCCGCCGGTCTTGGTCAGGTATTCGCCGTTCTCGTCGAACAACTCGGTGGGGAACGGGCCCGAACCCACGCGGGTGGTGTAGGCCTTCAGGATCCCGAGCACGGTGCCGATCCGGGTCGGTCCGATGCCCGAACCGACGGCCGCGCCGCCGGCGGTCGGATTCGACGACGTCACATAGGGATAGGTGCCGTGGTCGACGTCGAGCAGGGTGCCCTGCGAGCCCTCCAGCAGCACGGTCTCCCCGGCCTCCAGCGCGTTGTTGAGCAGCAACCGGGTGTCGGCGATGCGGTGCCGGAAGCCCTCGGCCTGCTCGAGCAGGGCGTCGACCACCTGATGCGGGTCCAGCGCCTTGCGGTTGTAGATCTTGACCAGGATCTGGTTCTTGAGCTCCAGCGCGGCCTCGACCTTGTGGGTCAGCATCTCCGGGTCGAGCACGTCGGCGACCCGGATGCCCATGCGGGCGATCTTGTCCTGGTAGCACGGTCCGATGCCGCGGCCGGTGGTGCCGATCTTCTTGCTGCCCATGTAGCGCTCGGTCACCTTGTCGATGGCGACGTGGTAGGGCAACAGCAGGTGCGCGTCGGCCGAGATCAGCAGCCCGGAGGTGTCGACGCCGCGGTCCTGCAGGCCGGCCAGCTCGTCGAGCAGGACGCCGGGATCCACGACCACGCCGTTGCCGATGACGTTGGTGACGCCGGGCGTCAGCACCCCCGACGGGATCAGGTGCAGGGCGAAATTCTCCCCGCTGGGCAACACGACCGTGTGACCGGCGTTGTTGCCGCCCTGGTAGCGCACCACCCACTGCACCCGTCCACCGAGCAGGTCAGTGGCCTTCCCTTTGCCCTCGTCGCCCCACTGGGCGCCGATGAGGACGATTGCCGGCATGACATGCTCCCACCTGGTCTCGCCTGCTGATTGTGGCACTGCCGGGAAAGGCAGTCTACCTGCAAGCGCCGCAACGGTTTTCGTTTCGGCGCCGCTGTCCGTGCAGTTGCCGCGCCGCAGCGCCTCCGGTTTGCCGCCCGGCAACCCTTCGCGATGCTTACTGCACTCACGGTGGTGATCCTAAAGCGTCGGCGCTTTTGCGAGGGGAACCGGCTGCGGCGCGGTTACCGTCAACCGGCCTCGCGCGAACCGAGGTGGACCGTTGCGAACCCGGTGCTCAGCGAGATGTAGCGGGCGTCGGCGAAACCCGCGCGCAGCATCACCTCGCGGATTTCCTCCCGCGACATCCAGGTGCGGATCGAGTCGGAGGTGTAGTGATGGGCGTCGCGATGCCAGGCGAAGACCCAGCCCACCGCCGGCATCACGCCGAAGTAGAGCGCGTCGTGCAGGGCTTTCAGACTCTTCGAGGTCGGCGTGCTGAAATCGAGCACCAGCAACCGGCCGCCCGGCCGCAGCACGCGCCGGAACTCGCGCAGCGCCCGGTCGCGGTCGGCGACGTTGCGCAGCCCGAAGCCGATGGTGACCACGTCGAAAGACGCATCCGGGAACCGCAGGTCCATGGCGTCGCCCTCCCGGAAGTCGACGGCCCCGCGCCGCCGGCCCCGGGCGACGTCGAGCATCGCCGCGCAGGAGTCGACGCCCACGACCTGGCCTTCCGGCCCCACGGCCGCCGCCTCGGCGAACGCCAGATCACCCGTCCCGGTCGCGACGTCCAGCACGCGTTCGCCGGGCCGGACGGCGCAGAGCTTCATGGCCTGCCGCTTCCACAGGCGGTGCAGCCCGAGCGTCCACGCGTCGGTCATCACGTCGTAGCGCCTGGCCAGCGCCGAGAACAACTCCTCGACGTAAGTGCTCTTGGCTTCGTCCGACTCGTTCCATCGCCGTTTGACCATCGCGAGCCTCCGCACACCTACCAGAAACGATGCGGGAATGTACCACGCCGGCTGGTAGCTTCCGGTCGTGCGGCCGGGAAAGTCATGGCGGAGCCGGTGAGCGGGAACAGCGAGACCCCCACGTCGGCGGTGCTGGCTTTCGGCGACCGCCGGCTCCCGGCGCCGCTGCGCGGCCTGGCCGTGCTCCGGCCCGGAAGCCGGGCCGACTCGAACGCTCTGGACGCCGCCGTCGGGCCCTACCGCCGGCTGGTGGTACTGGGCGACGACGCCGACCTGGCCGCGGTGCTGACGCGGCTGCTGCGCGCGGACCGGCTCGACGTCGAGGTGGCCTACGTGCCGCGCCGCCGCACCGCGGCGACCCGCGCCTACCGGCTGCCCGCCGGGCGCCGGGCCGCGCGGCGCGCCCGGCGCGGAGCGGCCCACCGGGTGCCGCTGATCCGCGACGACACCGGGTGCGCGATCGCGGGCCGGGCCCGCTGGCTGCCGGCCGACGACGGGCACCCGCTGCACGGGGAGGCGGTCGTCGACGACACCACGCTGTTCGACGGCGATGTCGCCGCGGTGCGCATCGAGCCGACGCGGACGCTGCCCGGCTTGCGCGCCCGGGTACAAGGCCGCAGGTGGGTGCCCGGCCGCGCGGCCCAGCTGGGCTGCACCGGCGTCACCGTGGTGCGCGACGGCGTCGCGGCGCCGCGCGCGGCGCGCCGCTCGACGTTGTACCGCCACATCGAGGGTTGGCTCGCCGTCCGATAGTTTCGACCGGTGAGCTTTCCCGCGCGGCAGCACGAGTCGGTGCGCCCCAGCCCCATCTTCCTGGCCCTGCTGGCGACCACGGCGGCCGGCGGCGTGCTGGCCTGGCTGGCCGGGTCCAGCGTCCGGCCGCTGTCCTACGCCGGGGTGTTCGTCTTCGTCGTCGCGGGGTGGCTGGTGTCGTTGTGCCTGCACGAGTTCGGGCACGCGCTGACCGCCTGGCGGTTCGGTGACCACGACGCCGCCGTGCGCGGCTATCTGACCCTGGATCCGCGGCGCTACAGCCATCCCGCCCTCTCGCTGCTCCTGCCGATGGTGTTCGTCGCGCTGGGCGGGATCGGCCTGCCCGGCGCCGCGGTGTATCTGCAGACGTGGTTCATGACGCCCGCCCGGCGCACCCTGGTCAGCCTGGCGGGCCCGGCGGCCAACCTGCTGCTCGCGGTGCTGCTGCTGACCCTGACCCGGTTCTTCTTCGACCCGGCCCACGCGGTGCTGTGGGCCGGGGTGGCGTTCCTCGGGTTCCTGCAGGTCACCGGGATGGTGCTGAACCTGCTGCCGATCCCGGGCCTGGACGGCTACGACGCCCTGGAGCCGCACCTGAGCCCGGAGACGCAGCGCGCGGTGGCGCCGGCCAAGCAGTGGGGCGTCTTCGTCCTGCTGTTCCTGATCCTGGCGCCGGCACTGAATCGCTGGCTCTTCGGCATCGTGTACGTGCTGTTCGACTTCTCCGGGGTGCCGCACGTGCTGGTGGGGTGGGGCAACTCGCTGACCCGGTTCTGGAGCGCCTGGTTCTGACGCCCCCGGCTAAAGCCCGAGCGCCTGGCGGGCCGCGGGATCGCAGTCGTCGAGCAGGTCCACGCAGCGGGCGTACTCGTCGGTCTCGCCGATGGCGTCGGCGGCGCGCGCCAGCGCCGCCACGCACCGCAGGAAGCCGCGATTGGGCTCGTGGGAGTACGGGACCGGGCCGAAACCCTTCCAGCCGTTGCGGCGCAGCGCGTCGAGGCCCCGGTGGTAGCCGGTGCGGGCGTAGGCGTACGCCGTGACGGCCTTGTCCTCGGCCAGCGCCTCCTCGGCGAGCGTCGCCCAGGCCACCGACGCCGTCGGATGGGCGGCGGCGACGATGCTCGGGTTCTCCTCGGCGAGCAGTTCGGCTTCGGCTTCAATGTCCCCCGGCAGCAGGATCGGATCAGGCCCCAGGAGATCACCCATCGACGTCATGGACCCCATTGTGCCGTTTCCCGCCTGCGCGTCACGGCGCGCCTCGGCCGCGACCCCAACCGGGTGGCGGGTCGCTAAGCTCCCAACTATCCACTCGTAGGAGGACAGCAGCGCTCATGGTCAAACCGCCCGAGCCCGACCGCGAGCACCCGGTGGAACCCGGCGACGAAGCAACCGAGAGCTACCCGGTGGTGCCCGACGATCCCGAGACCGAGACCGTCGTGATGAACAAGTCCGAGCGGGGCGAGGCCCCCGAGGCCGATCCCGACAACCAGCAGCGCGAACGCCGCTACACCGCGCCCGGATTCGACGCCAAAGAGACCACCGTCATGCCCACCACCCCCGAACCCGCCACGGAGGTCTTCGCCTCGCCGCCCGGGAACCCGGTGGGGCAAGCGGGACAGCCACCGAAAGCCGCTGTGCCACAATGGATTCCACCGCGACTCGGGGCAAAGCTGCGGACGTCGCCGAACGTCAACTGGGGTTGGGTGCTGGCGCTGGTGGTGCTGGTGCTGGCACTGGCGGCGATCGCGATCCTGGGCACCGTGCTGCTGACCCGCGGCAAACACTCCAAGGTCTCGCAGGAGGACCGGGTCCGGCACACCATCCAGACTTTCGACGCCGCGGTGCAAAGGGGCGATCTGACGACGCTGCGGACGCTCACGTGCGGGAGCACGCGCGACGGCTACGTCGACTTCGACGAGCACGAGTGGGCGGAGACCTACCGCCGCGTCTCGGCCGCCCGGCAATATCCCGTCATCGCCAGCATCGACCAGGTCGTCGTCAACGGCCCGCACGCCGAGGCCAACGTCACCACGTTCATGGCCTACGACCCCCAGCTCCGCTCGACGCGCAGCCTGGACCTGCAGTACCGCGACGACCAGTGGAAGGTCTGCCAGTCCGCCGGCGGCTAGCCCGGTGACCCGGCACTTCCCCGACTTCACGGCCCCCGCGGGACGGCGCCGGTATGTTGAGAAATCGTGAGCACAGCGGTGACGGCCCTGCCCGACATCCTCGACCCGATGTACTGGCTGGGCGCCGGGGGCGTTTTCGGCTCGGCCGTACTGCCCGGGATCCTGGTCATCGTCTTCATCGAGACCGGTCTGCTGTTCCCGCTGCTGCCCGGCGAGTCGCTGCTGTTCACCGGCGGGCTGCTGTGCGCGCACCCCCACCCGCCGACGGACATCTGGGTGCTGGCGCCGTGCGTCGCCCTCGTCGCCGTGCTCGGCGACCAGACCGGGTACTTCATCGGGCGCCGCATCGGTCCGGCGCTGTTCAAGAAGGAAGACTCCCGGTTCTTCAAGAGGCACTACGTGACCGAGTCGCACGCGTTCTTCGAGAAGTACGGCCCGTGGGCGGTCATCCTGGCCCGGTTCGCGCCGTTCGTGCGGACGTTCGTCCCGGTGATCGCCGGGGTGTCCTACATGCGCTACCCGGTGTACCTGGCGTTCGACATCGTCGGCGGCATCGCCTGGGGTGGTGGGGTGACGCTGGCGGGCTACTTCCTGGGCAGCGCGCCGTTCGTGCACCAGAACCTCGAGAAGATCATCCTGGGCATCCTGGTCGTCTCGCTGCTGCCGGCGTTCATCGCCGCCTGGCGCGGGTACCGGGGACGGCAGCGCGGCGCGCCCGAGGAGCGCAAGCAGATCACGATCCCCGACCGGTGACGCTGCAGGCGGCCTCCATCAGCAGCCATCCCGACAGCTGCACCGACAGGTCCCGTTCGGCGACCCCCGACCCGCTCACGGCGCCGTCGACGAACCGCGCCTGCGCCCCGGCCCCCGGCCCCGCGGTGGGGATCTCGGCGTCGCGGTCCCAGGACGGGCCGAACAGCGGCAGCCCCTCCACCGTCTGCCGGTAGTCCCACGCCGACTTCGCGCTGGCCAGCACGATCGTGCGGGCGGTGTCGCGGGCCGCGGCGTCGGCGGCCCCCTCGCCCGGCAGCGCGGTGGCCACCAGCGCGAGGTAGCGGGCGGTGATGCCGGCGAACAGGCCGCCGTCCCCGCCGCCGGAGCCCCGCAGCACCCCCGACGGCGCCATCTGCTCCCCGACCGCGGCGACCAGGCGATGCACCCGCGGCGCGTGCCGGTCGTCGTGGGTGCGCGCGGCGAGTTCGGTTTCCAGCCCGAGCACCACGCCCTGGCAGTAGGTGTACTGCGCGCGGACCAGCGAGCCGCCCTTGATGCCGTCGAACACCAGGTGGGTCTCGGGGTCGATCAGGGTTTCCTCGATCCAGTCGGCCATCTGCTGGGCCCGCCGCAGCCGGTCCGAGTAGCGGGCGAGGAAGATCGCGGCCGGGCCGTTGGCCGGGGCGTTGAAGAACTGGTCCTGCTTGCGCCACGGGATGCCGCCGCCGTCCTCGGGCACCCAGGCCTTGACGAACTGGTCGGCGAGCTTGGGCAGCGCGCGCCGGCGCTGCACGCCGGCGATCCGGGCGGCGCGTTCCAGGGCCAGCGCCAGCCACGCCATGTCGTCGTAGTAGCTGTTGGTCCACGAGAAGTTGTTGCGCAGCCGGTGACTTCGGACCTGCCGGTTGATCCTGGTGCGCCGGTGCGGCTGCGGGTCGCGCAGCTGCGCGTCGAGGAGGCATTCCAGCAGATGCGCCTGCCACCAGTAGTGCCAGCTGCCGAACAGCCGGTCGCGCCGCGTCGGCGGCCACGCCACCACCCCCAGCTGGGTGCCCGGCAGCGCCCACAGCCGCTTCAGGTGTCGTTGCACCACAGCGGCTTCGCAGCTGGCCGCCCGGTTGGCCCATAGCTGATCCATAACCGTCGATCCTGCCTCATCGCCCGGGCGTGACCTACTGTTCTCCAGGTGAGCTACCGGCAAACCGTCTCGGGGACCAGCTACACCTTCGACGGGCTGGTCGACGTGCTGGCCAAGGCGACGCCCCCGCGTTCCGGCGACCAGCTCGCCGGGTGCGCCGCCGGCTCCGACGCCGAACGCGCCGCGGCCGCGTGGGTGCTCGCCGACATCCCGCTGGCGTCGTTTTTGTCCGACGTGGTCGTGCCGTACGAAACCGACGAAGTGACCCGGCTCATCATCGACGGCCACGACCGCGAGGCCTTCGCCCCGGTCGCCCACCTGACCGTCGGCGGTTTCCGGGATTGGCTGCTGGACAACGCCTCCCGCACCGATGCGGCGGTGCGGCTTGCGGCCCTCGCCCCCGGGCTCACCCCGGAAATGGTTGCCGCGGTGTCGAAGATCATGCGCAACCAGGACCTGATCCTGGTGGCCGCCGCCGCGACCGCGACCGCGGCCTTCCGGACCACCATCGGACTGCCGGGCAGGCTGGCCACCCGGCTGCAACCCAACCACCCCACCGACGACCCCCGCGGGATCGCCGCCGCGCTGCTCGACGGCCTGCTGCTGGGCTGCGGTGACGCGGTGATCGGCGTCAACCCCGCGACCGACTCGCCGGCCGCCGCGTCGGACCTGCTGCACCTGCTCGACGACATCCGCCGGCGGTTCGCCATTCCCATGCAGTCGTGCGTGCTGTGCCACGTGACGACCACCATGGAACTCATCGACCGCGGCGCGCCGGTCGACCTCGTCTTCCAGTCGATCGCGGGCACCGAGGGGGCCAACTCGGCGTTCGGGACCTCCCTCGCGATGCTGACCGAGGCCGACGAGGCGGCCCGCTCGCTGCACCGCGGCACGGTCGGCGACAACGTCATGTACCTGGAGACGGGGCAGGGTTCGGCCCTGTCGGCCGGGGCCCATTTCGGGGTCGGCGGCAAGCCGGTCGACCAGCAGACGCTGGAGGCGCGGTCCTACGCGGTGGCCCGGGCGCTGCGGCCGCTGCTGGTCGACAGCGTGGTCGGGTTCATCGGGCCGGAGTACCTCTACGACGGCAAGCAGATCATCCGCGCCGGCCTCGAGGACAACTTCTGCGGGAAGTTGCTCGGCCTGCCGATGGGCGTCGACGTCTGCTACACCAACCACGCCGAGGCCGACCAGGACGACATGGACACGCTGCTGACCCTGCTGGGCGTGGCGGGCACCGCGTTCGTCATCGCCGTTCCCGGCGCCGACGACATCATGCTCGGCTACCAGAGCCTGTCGTTCCACGACGCGCTGTACGTGCGGCAGGCGCTGGGGTTGCGCCCCGCGCCCGAGTTCGAGGCCTGGCTGGCCGGCCTGGGCATGGCCGACGCGCAGGGCCGGATCCTGCCCGTCGACCTCGCGGCGTCGCCGCTGCGGGAACTGGCGGCGGGCTGATGGACGCTCCCGACGTGTGGGCGCCGCTGCGGGCCACCACGCAGGCGCGCATCGGGCTCGGGCGGGCGGGCAACTCGCTGCCCACCCGGCGCGTGCTAGAGTTCCGGGCCGCGCACGCCGCGGCGCGCGACGCCGTGCACGACCCGCTCGACGTCGACGAGCTCGTCGCGCGGCTCCGGGGTGTCGGCGTCGCCGAGCCGCTGCGGGTGGGCAGCAGGGCGGCCTCGCGCGGGGAGTACCTGCGCCGGCCCGACCTGGGCCGCAGCCCGGCCGACCTGACGGGTCTGCCGAAGACCGGGGCGGACATCGGTTTCGTGCTCGCCGACGGGCTCTCCCCGCGCGCCCTGACCGACCACGCCGCGGGCACCCTCGCGGCGCTGCTGCGCGAATTCGGCGATCGCTACCGCATCGCCCCGCCGGTCGTCGCGACCCAGGCGCGCGTCGCGCTCGGGGACCACATCGGCCAGGCACTCGGCGTCGCAACGGTTCTCGTGCTCATCGGCGAGCGTCCGGGGCTCTCGGTCGCCGACAGCCTGGGCATCTACCTGACGCAGCATCCGGCGCCCGGGCGCACCGACGCGGACCGCAACTGCATCTCCAACATCCACCCGCCCGACGGCCTCGACTATGCGACGGCCGCGGCGATCACCGCCGCGCTCGTCGCCGGGGCCCGCGAACTCGGCCGCTCGGGCGTCGCGCTCAAAGACACAACGCGAGCAGCAACTGGCGCAGCCCGGTCAGTGAGTGCGCCGGCAGAAACAGGTCGCAGTACGGCAGCGCCGCCGCCATCGAACCGGTCAGCGGCTCGAAACCAGCTTGGGCCGCACGCGGATTGACCCAGGCCACCACGGCGGCGCGGCGGCGCAGCCGGGCCATGGCGCGCGCCAGCACGTCGGGGGGATCGCCGTCCCAGCCGTCGGAGGCGACGATCACCACCGCCCCGCGCAGCGCGTTGCCGTGCCCCGGAAGGCCGGGCGCCAGCAGGGTGGCCAGGCTGCGGCCGACGGAGGTGCCGCCGTAGCGGTCGGTGACCGTCGCTTCGGCGCGCTGCAGCGCCACCTCGGCCGAGCGGTGCGACAGCACCGCGGTGAGCCGGGTCAGCGACGTCGAGAACGCGAACACCTCCGGGCGGATCCCGGCCCGGCGCACGCCACGCCCCTTCGTCAGGGCCCGCATCAGGTGCAGATACATCGCCGCGTAGGGCCGCATGGAGCGGCTCACGTCGCAGACCAGGACGACCCGGCGGGGCCTGCGCCGCGGCCGGGTGCGCGCCAGGGTGAGCGCCTCGAAGCCGGTCTTGCGGGACGCGTTCATCGTGGCGCGCAAATCGATGCGCTTGCCGGCGGCGCTGGGCTCGAACCTCATGCTGCGCCGCCGCGGCCAGCGCACGACGGTCTCCTCGATCCAGTCCCCCAGCAACCGCAGGTCGCGCGCGTCGAAGCGGTCGAACGGTTCGTCGGCGCGTGCGGCGATGCGGCTGGGCAGCACGTCGGGGACCGCGACCCGCGCGGCGCCCGGGTCGTCATCGTCGCGCCCGGCGGCGGCCCGCGTCGCCCAGGGTAGGCCCGCGGCCACACCGGACTGGGTTTCGGCGCCCCGTACCGGGCCGGATGCGCGCTTCGCGAGTTGTTGCGCGGCAACCCAACTCGTGGATCGCCCGGTTTCGCCGGCGCCGAACACCGCCGCGAACACCGCGTCGAAGGCGCCCAGGTCGTCGGCCCGGTTGACCAGCGTGAGCCGGGCCGCCCAATACAGCGCAGACCCGGTGCGGGTCCCCAGCAGCCGCAGCGCCTGCACGAAACTCGCCGGCCCGTCGGCCGACACGTGCACCCCGGCACCGCGCAGCCGCGCCACCAGGGCGGCCGCGAAGGCCGCCAGGTCGACGCCCCGCAACAGCGCCGGACCACCCATGGGGGACGTCAACGCCTCCGGCGCATGACCCAGATCAGCACCAGCACGGCCAGCATCCCCAGGGCCAGCGCACCGTACTTCTTGAGCTGGTCGCCGCCGGCCAGCTCGAGCAGGTCGATGGGTTCGGGCTCGGGAGCGGGCCCGGCGTGGCGGGGCCCCGGGACCGGCGCGGCCGAACCGTTGCTCGGCGGCATCGCCGGCGCGTTCTCGGCGGCCAGCTTGGCCTCCAGCGACTCCACGAACTGGCCCAGCAACTTCTCCGACACCTGTTGCAGCATCCCACTGCCGAACTGCGCCAGCTTGCCGACGATCTTCAGGTCGGTGTCCACGGTGACGCTGGTGCGGTCGCCCTCCTCGTGCAGCTGCGCGGTCACCGTGGCGGCCGCGTTGCCGGTGCCGCGCATCTCCTTGCCCTTGGCGTCGATGACCGCGCGGTACTGGCCGCGGTCCTGCTCCACGAAGTGCACCTTGCCGTTGAATTCGCTGGTGACGGGGCCGACCTTGATCTTGACCTTGCCGGAGTAGTCCTCGCCCTCGTGGCCGGTCAGCGCGGCCCCCGGCATCAGCGGGATCACCTGCTCCAGGTCGCACAGCACGTCCCACGCCTTGTCGATGGGCGCACTGACGGTGAACTGGTTGGCGATCTTCATGCTGCGGGTCCTCTCAGGTAAGGCTGCACTCGGTGAAGGTTACGTACGCGTCGCGGATCAGCGTACGGTCGTCCGGCGTCTTGGCCAGCGCCCCCAGGGTCATCAGCGCGGCCGGGTCGACCAGGTCCGCGACTTTCAGCGAGACCAGCGCGGCCACCCAGTCGATGGTCTCGGCCACGCCGGGCGGCTTGTCCAGGTCGAGTTCCCTTGCCGCGCCGACGAACTGGGCGGCGCGGTCGATCAGTGCGGCGGTGGCCCCGGGTACCGTGCGCCGGACGACGGCGGCGGCGCGGGCCGGTTCCGGGTAGTCGATCCAGTGGTAGAGGCAGCGGCGGCGCAGCGCGTCGTGCAGATCGCGGCTGCGGTTGGAGGTGAGCACCGCGATCGGCGGGCGCTCGGCGACGAAGGTGCCCAGCTCGGGGACCGTCACCGCAGACTCGCCGAGGAACTCCAGCAGCAGCGCCTCGAATTCGTCGTCGGCGCGGTCGATCTCGTCGATCAGCAGTACGGGCGGGCGCGGGCCCCGGTGCCGCACGCAGCGCAGGATGGGCCGGTCCACCAGGTAGGTCTCGGTGTAGAGATCCTGTTCGCCGATCGCCGTGCCGCTCGCCTCGGCCAGCCGGATGGACAGCAGCTGCCGCCGGTAGTTCCAGTCGTAGAGGGCCTCGTTCGCCGTCAGGCCCTCGTAGCACTGCAGCCGGACCAGGGGGGTCTCCAGCACCGCGGCAAGGGTTTTCGCGGCGGTGGTCTTGCCGACACCGGGCTCGCCCTCGAGCAGCAGCGGCCGGCCCAGCGTGACCGCCAGATAGATCGCCGACGCGGTCCCGGTGTCGAGCAGGTAGTCCCGCGCGTCGAACCGGTCGATGACGTCGGCCGGACTCTCGAAGATCGCGCTCATGCGCCGGCGCGGCCCGCGGCGAACGCCGCGCGGCATCCCGGGCCGCAGAACCAGTAGTCCACCCCGGCCACCTGCAGGTGCTCGGCGGCGGGCCCGGCCGGCACCGTCATGCCGCAGACCGGGTCGATCGCCTCCGGCACCGTGCGCACCGCCGCGGGCAGCAGGCCCGGGCCGCCGGCGCCGCGGACGGCGGCGACGAGCTCGGCCGCGATGGAGACCGCGATCTCCGCGGGCGTCTTGGCGCCGATCGGCAGACCCACCGGGGTGTGCACGCGGGCCCGCTCGTCCTCGCAGAGGTCGAGCGAGTTCAGGATCGAGGCGCCGCGCACCCGGCTGGCCACCAGCCCGATGTACCCGATGCCGTGATCCAGTGCGGCGCGGATGATCTCGGCCTCGGGACCGCCGTGGCTGGCGATCACGACGGCGGTCGGCAAGGCCGTGACGTCGGCCGGGTCGGCGTCGGCGTCGGCGCGCGCGTCGTACCCCAGCACCGTGCACACCCGCACCAGCGCGTCGGCGATCGGCGTGGCGCCGTGGACCCGGATCAACGGGGGCGGCAGCTGCGGCGTCAGGAAGATCTCCAGCGAACCGCCGGACAGGCACGGGTTGACCACGACGCAGGCGCCGGGCGCCTCGGGGAAGTGCACGTCGCCGTCGGGCAGCACCCGCAGCAGCACGCTTTCGTTCGTCTGCAGCGCGCCCAGCGCCGCCTTGCGGACCGAGTTCTGCGCGCACTGGCCCCCGACGAAGCCCTCGATCGTGCCGTCCGCGAGCAGGATCGCCTCGTCGCCCGGGTAGACCGAGGTGGGCGGCTGGGCCCGCACCACCGTCGCGTGCACGAACGGTGTCCGTGCCGCCAGCAGCTGCTGGGCTCGTTCGCTGATGATCATGGTCAGATCGGCGGCCTCGCTCTGCCCTGCATGGCCTCCCACACCCGCGACGGCGTCAACGGCATGTCGGCGTGGCGAACGCCGAACGGCGCCAGCGCATCCACCACCGCGTTGACCACCGCGGGCGGGGAGCCGACGGTGGCCGACTCGCCGATCCCCTTGGCGCCGATCGGGTGATGCGGCGACGGCGTCACGGTGTGCCCGGTCTCCAGGTGCGGCACTTCCATCGCGGTCGGGATCAGGTAGTCCATCAGCGAGCCGCCCAGGCAGTTGCCGTCGTCGTCGAAGGCGATCCACTCCATCAGCGCCATCCCGATGCCGTCGACGACGCCGCCGTGCACCTGCCCCTCGATGATCATCGGGTTGATGCGGGTCCCGCAGTCGTCGACCGCCAGGAAGCGCCGCACCTTGACCACCGCGGTGCCCGGGTCGATGTCCACCACGCAGAAGTACGCGCCATAGGGGTAGGTGAGATTCGAAGGGTTGTAACACACTTCGGCGTCCAGCCCGCCCTCGAGGCCCTCGGGCAGGTCGCCGGCCCCGTGCGCGCGCATGGCGATGTCGGCGATGGTCACCGACGCCGACGGGTCGCCCTTGACGTGGAACGAGCCCTTCTCCCACTCCAGGTCGGCGACCGACACCTCGAGCATGCCCGAGGCGATGATCTTGGCCTTGTCGCGGATCTTGCGGGCCACCATCGCCGCGGCCGCACCCGAGACCGGCGTCGAGCGGCTGCCGTAGGTGCCCAGGCCGAACGGGGTCTGGTCGGTGTCGCCGTGCACGACGTCGATGTCGTCGGGCGGAATACCCAGCTCCTCCGCGACGATCTGGGCGAACGTCGTCTCGTGACCCTGGCCCTGGGTCTGGACCGACAGGCGCACCACGGCCTTGCCCGTCGGGTGCACGCGCAGCTCGCAGCCGTCGGCCATGCCCAGGCCCAGGATGTCCATGTCCTTGCGCGGGCCGGCGCCGACCGCCTCGGTGAAGAACGACATCCCGATGCCCATCAGCTCGCCGCGGGCGCGGCGCTCCTGCTGCTCGGCGCGCAGCGCGTCGTAGCCGATCATGTCCATGGCCTTGCGCAGGGTGGTCTCGTAGTCGCCGGAGTCGTACACCCAGCCGGTCTTGGTGGTGTAGGGAAACTGGTCGGGGCGCAACAGGTTTCGCAGCCGCAGCTCGGTGGGGTCCAGCTTCATCTCGTAGGCCAGGCAGTCCACCAGCCGCTCCACCAGGTACACCGCCTCGGTGATCCGGAAGGAGCACGCGTAGGCCACCCCGCCGGGCGCCTTGTTGGTGTACACCCCGGTCACGCGCGAGTACGCCGCTTCCAGGTCGTAGCTGCCGGTGAAGACCCCGTAGAACCCGGCCGGGTACTTCGTCGGCGCGGCCTGGCCGTTGAACGCGCCGTGGTCGGCCAGCACGTTCGAGCGCACCGCGAGGATCTTGCCGTCCTTGGTGGCCGCGATCTCGCCGACCATGATGTAGTCGCGCGCGAAACTGGTCGACGTCAGGTTCTCGCTGCGGTCCTCCATCCACTTGACCGGCTTGCCCAGCACCAGCGAGGCCACGATGGCGCACACGTAGCCGGGATAGATCGGCACCTTGTTGCCGAATCCGCCGCCGACGTCGGGCGAGATCACCCGGATCTTGTGTTCGGGCAGGCCGGCGACCAACGCGTAGAGGGTGCGGTGCGCGTGCGGCGCCTGCGAGGTGGTCCACAGCGTCAGCTTGCCGCTGACCGGGTCCAGATCGGCCACCGCGCCGCAGGTTTCCATCGGGGCGGGATGCACCCGGGGATAGACCATCTCCTGCGTGACGACGACGTCGGCGCGCGCGAACGCCGCCTCGGTGGCCGCGGCGTCGCCGGTCTCCCAGTCGAAGATGTGGTTGTCCTTCTTGCCCTCGAGGTCGGTGCGGATCACCGGCGCGGACTCCTCGAGCGCCTTGCGCACGTCGATGACGGGGTCCAGCGGGTCGTAGTCGACGTCGATCAGCTCCAGCGCGTCGCGGGCCGAGTACCGGTCCTCGGCGACGACGAACGCCACCTCCTGGCCCTGGAAGCGCACCTTGTCGGTGGCCAGCACGGCCTGCACGTCGTTCGACAGCGTCGGCATCCACGCCAGGCCCTTCTCGGCGAGGTCCGCACCCGTGACGACCGCCTTGACCTTCGGGTGGGCCAGGGCCGCGGACACGTCGATGCCGGCGATGCGGGCGTGCGCGTAGGGCGAGCGCAGGATCGCCAGGTGCAGCATGCCCGGCAGCGCGACGTCGTCGACGTAGGTGCCGCGGCCGCGGATGAAGCGCGGGTCCTCCTTGCGCAGCATCCGCCCGTAGCCGCACGGCTTCTGGTCGTTGTCCGCGGTGTCTTCGGGTGAGGGGGGCCGCGATTCGATCGTCGTCATGAGGTGGCCTCCACCGCGTCGGCGTGCTTGGCGGCCCACTGGATGGAGCGCACGATCGTCGTGTAGCCGGTGCACCGGCAGATCTGGCCGGAGATCGCCTCGCGGATGGTGTCCTCGTCGGGGTCGGGGTCGCGGTCCAGCAGGGCGCGGGCGGTGATCATCATCCCGGGGGTGCAGAAACCGCACTGCAACCCGTGGCAGCGCATGAACCCCTCCTGCACCGGGTCGAGCCGGCCGTCCACCGCCAGACCCTCCACGGTGCGCACGGCGTGCCCCGAGGCCATCACCGCCAGCATCGTGCACGACTTCACCGGCACGCCGTCGACGTCGACCACGCACGTGCCGCAGTTGCTGGTGTCGCAACCCCAGTGGGTGCCGGTGAGCCGCAGGTGGTCCCGCAGGAAATGCACGAGCAGCATGCGGGGTTCGACGTCGGCGCTCACCTGCTCGCCGTTGACGGTCATGTTCACCTGCATGGTCAGTCACTCCCTTGTGCGCCGGCCCGCTGCGCCGCGAAGCGCAACGTGCGGATGGTCAGCTCGGAGGCCAGGTGCCGCTTGTACTCGGCGGTGCCGCGGATGTCGGTCACCGGTTCGCAGGCCTGCGCGGCGAGCCGGCCCGCCTCGGCGAAGGTCTCCTCGGTGGCCGGCCAGCCGGCCAGCGACGCCGCGAGTGCTTCCAGCGCATCGTGGTCGGGGTTGACCGCGGTCAGCCCGACGCGGACGGAGGCCAGCGCCGGGCCGCCGAGGCTGACGGCGGCCCCCGCCGCGGCGACGGCCCAATCCCCCACCCGCCGTTCCACTTTCGCGTATGCGCTGGAACTCTTGTGCCGCAGCGGGATTCGCACCTCGACGAGGATCTCGTTGTGGGCCAGCGTGGTCTCGTACGGGCCGGCCAGGAATTCGTCGATCGGGATCTCGCGTTCGCCCGACGGTCCCCGGGCCAGGCACACCGCGTCCAGCACCAGGCACACCGTCGAGAGGTCCTCGGCCGGATCGGCCTGGCACAGCGAGCCGCCCAGGGTGCCGCGGTTGCGGACCACCGGGTCGGCGATCACCCGTTCGGCGTCGCGGAAGATCGGGCACACCGCGGCCAGGGTGTCGGACTCGAGCAGCTCGCGGTGCCGGGTCATGGCGCCGATGCGGACCAGCGTCGGGTCGGTGATCACGTAGCCGAGCTCGAGGGCCAGGTCGTTGATGTCGATCAGGTATTCGGGGTTGGCGATCCGCAGCTTCATCATCGGCAGCAGGCTGTGCCCGCCGGCGACCACCCGCGCGCCCTCCCCCAGCCGATCCAGCAGTCCGATGGCGTGGTCCACACTCGTCGCGCGTTCGTATTCGAAGGGGCCGGGTACTTGCATGCGCCACAGTGTCAGCCCGCCCCGTGGGGGCGTCAATAGCGAGTTAAGGAATCCCTGAACTGGCCCTCGAGCCGCGCGTCGTGGTGGATTCGCCCCGTGGTGAGACCCAGCGGCAGGCCCCCGCCGCCCCAGCGTCGGGCGATGATGTCGGCGGCGATCGAGACGGCGGTCTCCTCCGGGGTGCGCGCGCCGAGGTCCAGCCCGATGGGGCTGGCCAGCCGGCTCAGCTCGGTGTCGGTGAGCCCGACCGCCCGCAGCCGGTCGATCCGGTCGTCGTGGGTGCGGCGCGATCCCATCGCGCCGACATAGCCGACGTCCAGGCGCAGCGCCACCTCGAGCAGCGGGACGTCGAACTTCGGGTCGTGGGTGAGCACGCAGACCACCGTGTCCCGGTCGGCGGCGCCCGCCGCCGCCTGCGCGGCCAGATATCGGTGCGGCCAGTCGACGACGACCTCGTCGGCCGACGGGAAGCGCGCGCGGGTGGCGAACACAGCGCGCGCGTCGCACACCGTGACCCGGTAGCCCAGGAACGACCCCTGCCGGGCCAGGGCGGCGGCGAAGTCGATCGCCCCGAAGACCAGCATCCGGGGCGGCGGGGCGTTGCTGGAGACGAAGACCTCCATGCCGTCGCCGAGGCGCTGGCCGTCGGGCCCGTACGCGAGGACCTCGCTGCGGCCCAGCGCCAGCAGGCCGCGGGCGTCGTCGGTGACCGCGGCGTCCGCGCGCGGCGAGCCCAACGACCCCGACAGAGCGTCGGGCCTGACGATGAGCCGGCGGCCCACCCACGCCGCGTCGGGGTGGGCGATGACGGTCGCGACCGCCACGGGACGACCCGCCGCGACGTCGTCGGCGATCGACCCCAACTCGGGAAACGTTGCCCGCGAGACCGACTCGATGAAGACGTCGATGATGCCGCCGCAGGTCAGGCCGATCTCGAACGCGTCGTCGTCGCTGACCCCGTAGCGTTCCAGTCGCGGCGTCCCGGTGTGCGCGACCTCGGTGGCCAGCTCGTAGACCGCGCCCTCCACGCAGCCGCCCGACACCGATCCGGTCGCCGAGCCGTCGGGGGCCACCAGCATCGACGCGCCCGGCTGCCGCGGCGCCGACCGCAGCGTGCGCACGACGGTGCCCAGCCCCGCGGTCGCGCCGGCACGCCAGATCGGCATCAGCTGAGCAAGCACTTCCCGCACGGGTTCCAACGTAGGCTCATACTCATGACTCCGGCTCAACTTCGGGCCTATTCGGCGGTGGTTCGGCTGGGATCGGTGCGGGCCGCCGCCGCGGAGCTGGGCGTTTCCGACGCCGGGATCTCGATGCACGTGGCGGCGCTACGCAAGGAGCTCGACGACCCGTTGTTCACCAGAACCGGTGCCGGGCTGGCGTTCACGCCCGGCGGCCTGCGGCTGGCCAGCCGCGCCGTGGAGATCCTGGGCCTGCAGCAGCAGACCGCCATCGAGGTCACCGAGGCCGCCCACGGGCGCCGCCTGCTGCGCATCGCGGCGTCGTCGGCGTTCGCCGAGCACGCCGCGCCGGGGCTGATCGAGCTCTTCTCGTCGCGCGCCGACGACCTGTCGGTGGAGTTGAGCGTGCACCCGACCAGCCGGTTCCGCGAGCTGATCTGCTCGCGCGCCGTGGACATCGCGATCGGCCCGGCCGGTTCGGTCGGTTCGGACGAGACGATCTTCGTGCGAGCCTTCCTGAAATATCAGATCATCGCCGTCGTCGGGCCGAAAAGCCCTCTGGCCAAAGGTGTTCCGACGGCCGCAGCGCTGCGTGCCCAGCAGTGGATGCTGGGGCCGTCGGCGGGCGGAGTGGACGGTGAGATCGCGGTCATGTTGCGCGCCTTGGAGATTCCGGAGTCACAGCAGCGGATCTTCCAGAGCGACGCCGCCGCGCTCGAGGAGGTGCAGCGGGTCGGTGGGGTGAGCCTGGCGATCGGCTTCGCGGTGGCCAAGGACCTGGCCGCCGGGCGGCTGGTGCACGTCAAGGGGCCGGGGCTGGACCGCTCGGGCGAATGGTGCGCGGCGACGCTGGCGCCGGCGGCCCGCCAGCCCGCCGTGTCGGAGCTGGTGCGCTTCATCACCACACCGCGGTGCACGCAGGCGATGATCCGCGGGTCCGGCGTCGGGGTGACGAGGTTTCGGCCGAAGGTGCACGTCACGCTGTGGAGTTGAGCGTGAATCCTGGTTGTCACCAGGCGCGATCGAGGTCGGCGTGCTGCCGGATCCAGGCGTGCATCGCGATCCCGGCGGCCACCCCGGCGTTGATGCTGCGCGTCGAGCCGAACTGGGCGATCGAGACCGTCATCGCCGCGCCGGCGCGCAGGTCGCCGGTGATGCCCGGCCCCTCCTGGCCGAACACCAGCAGGCACCGCAACGGCAGCGCGGCCTCTTCCAGGCGCACCGAACCCGGGACGTTGTCCACCGCGACGACGCTCAACCCGGCGCCCGCCGCGAAGCCCAGCAACTCCGCAATGCTGTCGTGGTGGCACAGCCGCTGGTAGCGGTCGGTCACCATGGCGCCGCGGCGATTCCAGCGCCGCCGCCCCACGATGTGCACGGTGTGCACCGCGAAGGCGTTGGCGGTGCGCACCACCGAGCCGATGTTGGCGTCGTGGCCGAAGTTCTCGATCGCCACGTGCAACGGGTGGCGGCGGGTGTCGATGTCGGCGACGATCGCCTCCCGGGTCCAGTACCGGTAGGCGTCGACGACGTTGCGGGTGTCGCCGTCGCGCAACAGGATCGGGTCGTAGCGGGGGTCGTCGGGCGGCTCGCCCGGCCAGGGCCCGACGCCGGCGGCCGGCGCCCCCCACTCGGTGGGCCCGGGCTCGTTCATCGCTGCGTCCACACGCCGGCGTGGGTGCCGTCGACCGCGACCGTCGCGTAGAGCAGCGCCTCGTTGATGTCGCCCTGGGTGCACAGCGACGCGTCGACGTGCACCGCGTCCAGCGAGGCGTCGGGCAGGATCAGCACCGAGGACCCGTACGCGGAGCAGGCCGGGTTCAGCCCCGGGGCGGGCAGGGTCGGCGAGGCGAGCAGCATCATGGGGCCGCCGCGCTTGGCGGAGTCGTCGCGGTAGCGGTCCGCGAGGGCGGTGGCCTCCAGCCCCAGCAGCATGTAGCCGTTGCCGGTGAACGCGGCCGGGTCACCGAGCTGCGCCTTGGTCACCGGGGTGCCGTCGGCGTGCCAGGCCGACAGGTTGACGGTCTTGACGACCAGGCCGGTGTCGTTGGCGTTGGTCGGCATCAGCCCCACGGGGAACGCCGCGGGGTAGGCCGCCGACGTCTTGGGGATGCGGTCGCGCGGCGAGTAGGCGTACACGCCGCGGACCTGGCTCCGGTCCTTCAGCGGCCCGAGGCAGACGGTGCCGGTGAGCCGGTCGGGCGGCGCCGACAGCGGCGAGGGGATCTGCCGCCCGCTGCTGACCGCGCTGTCGCAGCTGCCCAGCGCGGTGGCCTCCCGCGGGTGCGCCAGCGCCCCGTAGAGCCCGAAGCGGACGTCCTCCGGTTTTGCGTGCGGGCTGTTGGGCGACGCGACGCCGGCGTCGACGTCGATCAGCACGTAGTCCTCGGACCAGCGCAGGTTCGACACCCCGATGTTCCAGCCCAGCAACGCCAGCGACTCGCCGAGCCGCGCCCCTTCGGCGCCATAGGGACGGACGGGGTGGGCGGAACTCGAGCAGCCGGCCAGGCAGGCGGCGATGACGAGGAAAACACCCGCGGCGCGCTTCGGCGGCCCGGATCTACAGCGCATCAGTCACGTTGCTGCCTGGCCCAGCCCCAGATCGGCAAGGCCCAGCACGCTGCGGTACAACAGCCCCTCGGCGCGGATGGCCTCGGCGGCGCCGGTGGCGCGGTCCACCACGGTCGCCACACCCACCACCTCGCCGCCCGCCTCTTGGACGGCATGCACCGCCGTCAGCGCCGAGTTACCCGTGGTGCTGGTGTCCTCCACCACCAGCGCCCGCCGCCCGGTCACTTCGGAGCCCTCGATAAGTCGTTGCATCCCATGGGTTTTCGCTGCCTTACGGACAACGAACGCGTCGATCGGCCGCCCGGACGCGTGCATGACGGCCGTCGCCACCGGGTCGGCGCCCAGGGTCAGTCCGCCGACCACCGCGTAGTCCCAGTCGCTGGTGAGCTGCCGGACCAGGGTGCCGATCAACGCCGACGCCCGGTGGTGCAATGTGGCGCGGCGCAGGTCGACGTAGTAGTCGGCCTCCTTGCCCGACGACAGCGTGACCCGTCCGTGCACCACCGACAGGCGCCGGACCAGCTCGGCCAGCTCCGCGCGGTCAGCTTCGTCCACGGCCGCCCCCGACCCGACTTGCCGCCGCGCGCACCAGGTTCCGCGGGATCATCCGCCCCGCGGTCACGAGCGCCTTGTACTGCAGCCCGGGCACGCTGACCACCTTGCCGGCGGAGATGTCGGCGAGGCTCTTTTCGACCACGTCGTCGACCTCGAGCCACAGGAACGACGGCAGCCTGGTCATGTCGAGTCCCGCCCGCTCGTGGAATTCGGTGTGCACGAACCCCGGGCACACCGCGTGCACGCCGACCCCGGTGCCCCGCAGGCCACCGGCCAGGCCCTCGCTGAAGGACACCACCCAGGCCTTGGACGCCGAGTAGGTCGACCCCCGCCCGGACAACAGCCCCGCCACGCTGGCCACGTTGATGACGGTGCCCGCACCGGCGGCGAGCATGGCCGGCAGCGCGGCCCGGGTCAGCTGCATCACCGCGGTGACGTTGACGTCCAGTTGCGCCTGCAGCAGCGTGGGATCCGTCGCCCAGAACTCCCCCGACGTGCCGAATCCGGCGTTGTTCACCAACACCCGCACTCCCCCGGCGAGCCGGTCGACGACCTCGTCGCGATCGGCCGCATCGGACAGGTCGGCGGGCAGGATGTCGACACCGCCCGCCTCGGTCTTCAGTTCCGCCGCGAGTGCGGCGAGCCGGTCGACGTCG
Organism: Mycobacterium cajalii; assembly: GCF_045809005.2. Lineage (NCBI taxonomy): Bacteria > Bacillati > Actinomycetota > Actinomycetes > Mycobacteriales > Mycobacteriaceae > Mycobacterium > Mycobacterium cajalii. The sequence goes on along the minus strand of NZ_CM141436.1, from coordinate 606,403 downwards.
CGGGCGACCAGCACCAGGTCGTAGCCGGCGGCGGCGTAGCGGCGCGCGTAACCCGCGCCGATCCCGGACGTGGGCCCGGTGATCAGGGCTACGGGGCGAGGCATGAGCGACCGGCAGCGGTCAGCGCTGGTAGTTGGAGGCCTCGCGGCCGTTGACCGGTGGCGGCGGGCGGCGCACGCCTTCGGGGCGGCCCTCGGTGCGGGGCTGGTCCCGGCGCACGGGCTCCGGCTCGCGCCGGCCCGCTTGAACGTCCGGGCCGGCCAGGCCCGCCACGTCGTGCTGCGCGCGCCGCGGCGGCAGTTCCTCGCGGCCGGCCGGCATCAGCGGACGGCTCGGCGAGGCACTGCGCAGGCCCGCCGGCGCCCCCGACTCCGAGGCGGTCTCCTGCGGCAGCGGCGGCAACACCCGCAGCAGGTCGTTGAACTGGCGCACGGTACGCAGACCCTCGTCCCACTGGGCGCGCGTGCTGGCGATCGGCATGGCCACCAGCGTCCAGTTCTGCTCGTTCCACATGATCTCGGCGCAGTCGGGCGCGGTGTGCGCGAAGGTGACCATGCGCCGGTCGCAGGCCCGCCGGGCCGCGTCCAGGTTCGTCGAGTACACCATCCGCGGCCCGATCGCACCGAGCAGCCAGATGTCGTTCTCCCGCGGCTCTTTGAGCCCCTTGAGCCGCAGGTCCACCACGACGTTGGTCCCCACCTTGCGGTGCAGCGCGATCACCGTGGCCACCTCTTCGAGGTCGAAGATGTAGACCGCCTCGCCGCGGATCTGGCCCAGCACGACGTTGTGCGCGGCGACCTCCCCCACGGTCGACATCACTCCGCGCTTCCAGCGCTTGAGGATCTCGGTCGACTCACGCTCGTAGTCGAACCCGTGCGACCGCGCCCACGATTTGCGGCGCCGGCTGCGGCCGCGACGCCGGTCGATGTCGACGTACAGCAGCACGCCCGCGCCGACGAAGCAAAGGGCGGACAGCGTGAACCAAAGGGGGACCATCCCAAGTAGGTTATCTGCTCTTGGGCCGGAGTGGAGAATGCCACCAGGTCACAACCGCGCATCAGGCGCGTGACGGCACGCCCGCGCGGCGGGGTCGGCGTTCCCGCACGAGTCCAGTAAACGGTTTCGGGAAGTAATTCGGGCACGCCCGTGGGAGAATCCGCGTGCCGCATTGCGATTGCAGCAAACACGCGGCACACCTTCGGGCGGAGGAAACCCGGTGCGATGAAGAAGCTGGTCGCGTCGATGGTGCTCGTCGCGCTGTCGGGCCTCGGCTTGTTGTGGCCGCTCGCACACGGCGCCACACCGAAGCCCGGGCCGGGCGCGGTCGACTGGTCGTCGGAGATCGACGACTATGCCGCGACCTATCGCGTGGCCGCCGACGGACACATCGCGGCCACCGAGGTGCTCACGGTGCGACTGGGCGCCGGCCGGCACGGCATCTTCCGGTTCTTCCCGGTCACCGACCCCACCGACCCGCACGCGCGGATGGTCCCCACCATCACCGGCATCACCCTGGACGACCGGCCGGTGCCGGTGAGCTACGAGTGGCGCGACCGGCGCGGCATCTACGTCGCCCGCATCGGCGACCCCGACGAGACGGTGAGTCCGGGTCCGCACACCTACACGATCAGGTACACCGTCGACGGAGGGCTGGTGAAACCGCCGACCGCGCCGGGGAAGTTCACCAACCGCGCCGGGACCAACCCGAGCGCCCCGACCGCGTCGTTCTACTACAACGTGGTCGGCTTCTGGGCCATGAAGATCGCGGCCGCGCACGTGAGCATCGACCTGCCCGGTCCGTCGGGGCTGGTGCAGTGCGCCGCGGACGAGACCGGGTCCATCCCGTGCGTGCTCGCCGGTGCGGGCACCGACCACGTCACGGTCACCACCGCGGCCCTGCCGCCGCAGAACCCGGTCACCGTGCGGCTCGACCTGCAGGTGCCGCTTCCGCACCGGGCCACGCTGCCGTGGACCGAGCGCTTCGACAAGATCCTTTCCCGATCGGTTCCGATCGCCGCGACGGTGGCGCTGCTGTCGGTGCTGGCCGGGCTCGGCGGTTACCTGTGGGACCGGCGGTCGCGCGAGGCGGCCCCGGGGGCCCCGGTGCTGTACGTCCCGCCCGAAGGCCTCGGACCCGTCCAGACCGCCTACATCGTCAACGAGAAGGCCGGCGGCCACGCGCTGGTGGCCACGCTGCTGTACATGGCCGAGCGGGGCCTGGTGCGACTGAACAAGACCACAGCCAAGCACTGGAAGGTCGCCGGCCTCGGCACCCCGGAGCAGTGGGCGGCCGTCGACCCGGTGACGCGGGAGGTGGGCGAGGCACTGGGCGTCACCACCGCCGGCGCGACGTTGAACGTCGCCGGCAGTCAGACGGCGGGCCAGAAACTGGCGGACGCCAGGGAACGGCTCGAGGCCGGTTGCCGATCCTGGTCGCGCACCCGGGGATTGATGGTGAACGTGGCCGCCGAGTGGGCCGGTCGGCTGCTGGTCGTCGCAGCCCTGGTGCTGGCCGTCGTCGGGTTCGCGGGGGCTTTCACCTGGACCATGTGGGGGCTGCCGCCCGCGGCCTTCGCGATCGGGGGCATCGGCCTGCTGGCCGGCGGCGTGGGCACCCGCCGCACCCCGTCGGGCCGGCGGCTGTGGTCGCGCGCCGCCGGCTTCGAGCGGCTGCTGACCACACCGTCCGCCGAGGACCGTTTCGACTACGCCGCGCGCAAAGACCTGTTCATCTCCTACATCCCTTACGCGGTGGCCTTCGACGCCGCCGAGAAGTGGGCCGCCAAGTACCGGACCGCCACGGGGTCCGAACCCCCGGCCCCCGCCTGGTATCCGGTTTCTTCCGGCACCCGCCCGGCGACGCTGTACTCGTCATCCGGCGGATTCGACAGCTTCGACTCCGCCGTGTCGGCGTCGATCAGCGCCTACAAGAGTGCGCAGAGCTCCTCGTCCAGCTCGGGCGGGTCGAGTTTCAGCAGCGGCGGCGGCAGCTGGGGCGGCGGCGGGGGCGGCGGGGGCGGCACGTGGTAGATCGGTTCGGCTCAGGCCGCAGGAGCTAGGAGAGCAAATGGGTAGCACCATCGTCATCATCGTCGTGGCCGCGCTGGCGGGCCTGGTAGTGCTCGGTGTCGTCGCGTTCAACACGCTGCGCAGTCTCGACGTCAAGGCCCAGGAGGCGCTCGGCGGGATCGACGTGCAGCTGACCCGCCGGGCCGACCTGGTGCCCAACCTGGTCAACACCGTCAAAGGCTATGCGGCGCATGAGAAATCGGTCTTCGAAGAGGTCACCGCCGCCCGGGCGGGTGTGGCCCGGGCGACGGCGGAGGGCAGCATCGACGAGAAGGCGCGGGCGCAGGGGCGGCTGGACCGGGCGATCGCCAACGTGCTTGCCGTCGCCGAGAACTACCCGGACCTGAAGGCCTCGGCCAACTTCCTGGCGCTGCAGGAGCAACTCGCCGACACCGAGAACCAGCTGGCGTTCGCGCGTCAGTACTACAACGACGCGGCGGCCAGCCTGAACCGGCGGGTGGTGACGATCCCCTGGGTGTTCTTCACCGGTCTGGCGGGTGTGACCAAGCGGCCGTTCTACCAGGCGCCGGAAGGCCAGCAGGCGCCGCCGCAGGTCCAGTTCTAGTCACTCAGCCCAGGATCAGCGAGTCGCCCTCGGGGCTGACGTTGACCGCGACCGTGTCCCCGTCGTGCACGTCGCCGGCCAGCAGCATCTTGGCCAGCTGGTCGCCGATGGCCTGCTGCACCAGCCGGCGCAACGGCCGGGCGCCGTAGACCGGGTCGAACCCGCGCTGGGCCAGCCACTTCTTGGCGGCATCGGACACCTCGAGCTGCAACCGCCGCTGGGCCAGCCGCTTCTGCAGCTGCGCCAACTGGATGTCGACGATGGCCACCAGCTCGCCGGGCTCGAGGCCGTGGAACACGATCACGTCGTCGAGCCGGTTGATGAACTCCGGCTTGAACGCCGAGCGCACCGCGGCCATCACCTGCTCCTCGCTGCCGCCCGACCCGAGGTTGGACGTCAGGATCAGGATGGTGTTGCGGAAGTCGACCGTGCGGCCCTGCCCGTCGGTCAACCGCCCCTCGTCGAGCACCTGCAGCAGCACGTCGAACACGTCGGGGTGGGCCTTCTCGATCTCGTCGAACAGGATCACCGTGTACGGGCGCCGCCGCACCGCCTCGGTCAGCTGACCGCCCTGGTCGTAGCCGATGTAGCCGGGGGGCGCACCGACCAGGCGGGCCACCGAGTGCTTCTCGCCGTACTCGCTCATGTCGATGCGGACCATCGCGCGCTCGTCGTCGAAGAGGAACTCCGCCAGCGCCTTGGCCAGCTCGGTCTTGCCGACACCGGTCGGGCCCAGGAACATGAACGACCCGGTCGGCCGGTTGGGGTCGGCCACCCCGGCCCGCGACCGCCGCACGGCGTCGGAGACCGCCGTCACCGCGTTCTTCTGGCCGATCACACGCCGGCCCAGCTCGTCCTCCATGCGCAGCAGCTTGGCGGTCTCGCCCTCGAGCATGCGGCCGGCGGGGATGCCGGTCCACGCCGACACCACGTCGGCGATGTCGTCCGGCCCGACCTCCTCCTTGAGCATCACGTTCTCGCGGGCCTCGGCGTGCGGCAGCGCGGCGTCGAGCTTCTTCTCCACCTCCGGGATGCGCCCGTAGCGCAGCTCGGCGGCCTTGGCCAGGTCGCCGTCGCGCTCGGCGCGCTCGGACTCCCCGCGCAGCGCCTCGAGCTGTTCCTTGAGCTCGCGGACGACGTCGATCGCGCTCTTCTCGTTCTGCCACCGCGTGGTCAGCTCGGCCAGCTTCTCCTTCTGGTCGGCCAGCTCCGAGCGCAGCTTCTCCAGCCGCTCCTTGGACGCCTCGTCCTCCTCCTTGGCCAGCGCCATCTCCTCGATCTCGAGGCGGCGCACCAGGCGCTCGACCTCGTCGATCTCGACTGGGCGCGAGTCGATCTCCATCTTCAGCCGCGACGCGGCCTCGTCGACCAGGTCGATGGCCTTGTCCGGGAGGAAGCGGGCGGTGATGTAGCGGTCGGACAGCGTGGCGGCGGCGACCAGCGCCGAGTCGGTGATACGCACGCCGTGGTGCACCTCGTAGCGGTCCTTCAGCCCGCGCAGGATGCCGACGGTGTCCTCCACCGACGGCTCGCCGACCAGCACCTGCTGGAAGCGGCGCTCCAGCGCGGCGTCCTTCTCGATGTACTTGCGGTACTCGTCGAGCGTGGTGGCCCCGACCAGCCGCAGCTCGCCGCGGGCCAGCATCGGCTTGATCATGTTGCCGGCGTCCATCGCACCCTCGCCGGTGGCGCCGGCGCCGACGATGGTGTGCAGCTCGTCGATGAACGTGATGATCTGCCCGGCGGAGTTCTTGATGTCGTCGAGCACCGCCTTGAGGCGTTCCTCGAACTCGCCGCGGTACTTGGCGCCGGCCACCATCGAGCCCATGTCGAGCGAGATCACGGTCTTGTCGCGCAGGCTCTCGGGCACGTCGCCGGCCACGATGCGCTGGGCCAGGCCCTCCACGATCGCGGTCTTGCCGACACCCGGCTCGCCGATCAGCACCGGGTTGTTCTTGGTGCGGCGGCTCAGCACCTGCACGACGCGGCGGATCTCGTTGTCGCGGCCGATGACCGGGTCGAGCTTGCCCTCGCGGGCCCGCGCCGTCAGGTCGGTGGAGTACTTCTCCAGCGCCTGGTAGGTGGCCTCGGGATCGGCGCTGGTGACCCGCGCGCTGCCCCGCACCTTGGCGAAGGCCTCGCGCAGCGCCTGCGGTGAGACGCCGTGGCCGGTCAGCAGCTTGGCCACCTCGGAGTCGCCGGTGGCCAGGCCGACCATCAGGTGCTCGGTGGAGACGTACTCGTCGTCCATCTCGGTGGCCAGGTGCTGGGCGGTGGTGATGGCCGCCAACGATTCGCGGGACAGCTGCGGCTGCGCGCTGGCGCCGCTGGCCTGCGGCAGCCGGTCCAGCAGGCGCTGGGCCTCGGTGCGGATGGCCGCCGGCTCCACACCGACCGCCTCCAGCAGCGGCGCGGCGATCCCGTCCGCCTGCGTCAGCAGGGCCATCAGCAGGTGGGCGGGCCGGATCTCGGGGTTGCCGGCGGACGAGGCCGCCTGCAGCGCCGAGGTCAGCGCAGCCTGGGTCTTGGTGGTCGGGTTGAAAGAGTCCACGACGCCTCCGTTCGGGTCGGGTTACGGGTCAAAATGCTTGTCGCGATATCTAACGCCGTCAAGGTTGAGTCTGTTCCGCTCAAGTCTAAATGTTGTGGGACGATTTCGTCGATGAATCCGCCGCCCGAACCCGAGCAGCGGCTCTCGCCCACCCCGCGGCGCGTCCCCAAGGCCTTCTGGCTGGCCGAACTGCTGCCGTTCCGGTGGTGGTACGTGTGGACGCTGTTCGTGGTCGCCGTCGCACCGGTCGCGCTGTGGATCGAGCTGCCCAAGGCGTTCGCCGTCGTGGCGGTGCTGACCCTGGCGGGGGTCTACGCCACGCAGCTGTGGGAGGCGCGGGTCCGCCTCGTCCTGCTCAAGTGGGGCCGGGCGGCGACCGTCACCGGCGCGGAGGCGCTGTCGCGCGCCACCTACCGCGGCGGGACGACGTGGTACAACGTCCACCTCCCGCTGGCGCGCGGCTGGACCGTCACCCGCCGGCGGTGGAGCGGTCCGAACGCCAAGACCAAAGTCCGCTACACCCTCGACGGGCGCCGCGGCGAGGCGATCGTGCGCGGCCGCGAATACGTCGACGGGGTGATCCTGGCCGACGACCGCAACCCGGCGCGGTCCCGCTGCGTGACGTCGTTCGCCTACGACCTCGACCGCGACGAAGCGGGCGACTGGGTCGGCCGGCTGCGGCCGCGCCTGCGGGTGGGGATGGCCTGCTGGCTGGCCCTGGTGACCGGCTGGCTGGCACTGGCCGGCCTGGCGGGCAACGGGTTCCGCACCGAGTACCGCGGCCGCGACGAGACCCGCGCGACGACGGTCCCCCGGGCGGGCACGTTACAGCTCAGCGGCACCGGCACGCGCAAGACGATCCCCTGCAACAACGGCTATCTGTCGGTGAGCGGGGTGACGAACGCGATCACGGTCACCGGCCACTGCGCGAGCCTCAACGTCTCCGGAAACGAGAACCGCGTCACGGTCGACAGCGCCGACGCCGTGAGCACCTCGGGAACCGACAACCGGGTGACCTACCACTGGGGCTCGCCGGACGTCGTCGACGCCGGCACCGCCAACACCGTCCGGCAGGGCTGATCGCCGGGGCGCGGCGCGCCTAGAATTCGGCTCCGTGAGCTTGGAGGACCCCGAGGCGTTGCGGGTCCTGCGCGACGCCATCGCGCAGGACCCGCTCGTCCACCGGTTCTACACCCACTGGTTCGCCCTCGACACTTCCGTGCGCGACCTGTTCCCGGCCGAAATGGCAGGCCAGCGGGCCGCTTTCGCCCAGGCGTTGCGCTGGGTCTACGGCGAGCTGGTCGAGCGGCGCGCCGAGGAGCCGGTGGCCTTCCTCGCCCAGCTCGGTCGCGACCACCGCAAGTACGGGGTCACCGCGCCGCACTACGCGACGCTGCGCCGGGCGCTGCACGACACGCTGCGCGATCACCTGGGCGAGGCCTGGACCGGGCCCGTCGCGGAGGCCGCGCGCCAGTCGCTGAACCTGATCAGCGGGGTGATGAGCGGTGCCGCCGACGCCGAGGAGGGGCCCGCCTGGTGGGACGGCACGGTCGTCGAGCACATCCGGGCCTCCCGCGACCTGGCGATCGTGCGGCTGCAGCTGGACCGCCCGATGGACTACCACCCCGGCCAGTACGTCACCGCCCAGGTCCCGCAGTGCCCGCGCCGCTGGCGCTACCTGAGCCCGGCCATCCCGGCCGACCCGGACGGGCTGATCGAGTTCCACGTTCGCGTGGTCCCCGGCGGCCTGGTCAGCACCGCGGTCGTCGGGGAAACCCGTCCCGGCGACCGGTGGCGGTTGTCGAGCCCGCACGGCGGGCTGCACGTCGACCGGGACGGCGGCGACGTGCTGATGGTGGCCGGCAGCACCGGGCTGGCGCCGCTGCGCGCGCTGATCCTGGACCTGGGCCGCTACGCGGTCAACCCGCGGGTGCACCTGTTCTTCGGGGCCCGCTACCGCTGCGAGCTCTACGACCTGCCCACCCTGTGGCAGGTCGCGGCGCACAATCCGTGGCTGTCGGTCTCGCCGGTGTCGGAGTACGGCGCCGACCCGCCCTGGGCCGCCGACTATCCCGACTGCACCCCGCCCCGCGGCCTGCACGTGCATCAGAAGGGCCGGCTGCCCGACGTGGTGACCGGATACGGTGGTTGGGGCGACCGGCAGATCCTGATCTGCGGCGGACCGGACATGGTGCGGGCCACCAGGGCCGCCCTGATCGCCAAAGGCGCTCCGCCGGAACGCATCCAGCACGACCCACTGTCCGGGTGAGTCGAGGTCGACCGAGGTAGGGCATGCACACCGTCACACTGCGCGACCCGTCCTCGCCCCTCGCCGCCCGGTTCGTGCCGGGAGCCGGCATGATCGGCACCTCACTGACCGACGACGGGGTGGAGCTGCTGGGCCAACGCCGCGGCCTGGACGCCTACGTCGAGGCCGGCAAGACGATGGGCATCCCCATCCTGTACCCGTGGGCGAACCGGCTGGGCGGCGACACCTACAGCGCCGAGGGCGCGACGGTGCGGCTGACGCCGGGCGAGAACGGGGTGCGCGCCGACCCCAACGGGCTGCCCATCCACGGCACCATGGCCGCCTATCCGGGCTGGCGGGTGACGGCGCAAACGGCCGACGCGCTGACCGCCGAGGTCGACGTCGGTGCCGACCCGCGGCTGCTGGCCGGGTTCCCCTATCCGCACGTGCTCACGGTGTCGGCGCAGCTGGCCGGGCGCACGCTGACGGTGAGCACCACGGTCACCGCGACCGGCGACACCCCGGTCCCGCTGTGTTTCGGCTTCCACCCGTACCTGCATCTGCCCGGGGTGGCGCGTGGCGACTGGACGATCCAGACCCCGCCGCTGCGACACCTGGCCCTCGACGAACGCGGATTGCCCACCGGCTCAGCAGAACTCCAGCCGGAGCAAGAAATTTTGTTGGGCGACAAGGGTTTTGACGACGCCTACGATCAGGTACCCGAGGGTGCGGTGTTCGCGGTGTCCGGCGGCGGGCGGCGCCTGGAGGTCCACTTCGAGCGTGGGTATCCGGCCACGCAGATCTTCGCCCCACCCGCCGAGGACGTGGTGTGCTTCGAGCCGATGACCGCACCGACCGACGCACTGCGCCGCGGCGGCTACCGGTGTGCGCGACCGGGCGAGCCGGCGCAGGCCCGGTTCTCGATCCGCGTCTAACGGCCCCGGGGATTGCGGGGCTGCCAGACCACCACCGCGGTGCTCTTGGGCAGCACCGCGAGGTCGCGGCGCTGGCTGGCGCGCGACGTCAGCAGCTCGTCGGTCAGCTCCTTGACCCGCGACTGCAGCGCCTCGACCTGGTTGGTCAGCTCGATGATGCGCTTGATCCCGGCCAGGTTGACCCCCTCGTCCTGGGAGAGCCGCTGCACCTCACGCAGCAGGTCCACGTCGCGCTCCGAATAACGGCGTCCCCCACCGGAAGTGCGGCGCGGCCGGACCAGCCCGAGGCGGTCGTAGGTGCGCAGGGTCTGTGCGTGCATGCCGGCGAGTTCGGCGGCCACCGAGATCAGGAACGTCCGGGACTCCCGTTCCGGGTTCCTCGCGCTCCCGGCCATCAGCGGTTCCCCGCCCATCCGGCCCGCGGGTTGAAGCCGCTGGAGCGCTCGGCGGCCGCGTAGGCCTCCAGCGCCTCCTGGGCCTCGCCCTCCAGGTTCGGCGGCACGGCCACCTTCACGGTGACCAGCAGGTCCCCGTTGCCGCCGCCGCGCTTCGGCACGCCCCGGCCACGCACCCGCAGGATGCGCCCGTCGGCCGTGCCCTTGGGCACCCGCACGCCGACCTTGCCGTCCAGCGTGGGCACCGAAATCGTCGAGCCCAGGGCCAATTCGGTGAAACTGACCGGGACGGTCACCGTCAGGTCGTCGCCGTCGCGGCCGAAAACCTTGTCCGGGCGCACATGCACGGTCACGTACAGGTCCCCCGAGGGGGCACCGCGCAGCCCGGCCTCGCCCTGCCCGGGCAGCCGGATCCGCTGGCCGTCCTCGACCCCGGGCGGGATCCGGACGTTGATCGTGCGGGTTCGGGTGGTGACCCCGGTGCCCTTGCACTCGTCGCAGGGGTGCTCGATGATCGAGCCGCTGCCCCGGCAGTCGGTGCACGGCTCGGAGAAACCGAACGCACCCTGGTTGCGGTTGATCACGCCGGACCCGTTGCAGGACGGGCACACCTTCGGGCTGGTGCCCGGCCGCGCGCCGCTGCCGTGGCAGTTGGTGCACGGCGCCGGGCTGGTCAGCCGCAGCGGCATCGCCACGCCCTTGGCGGCCTCCACGAAGTCCAGCTCCGTCTCGGTCTCCAGGTCGTTGCCGCGCCGCGGCCGGCTGGGCCGGGCGGCCGCACCGCGCCCGAACAGGCCGCCGAACAGGTCGCCGATGGTGGCGCCGCCGCTGCGGCCCGCGGCGTCGAACAGGTCGTTCAGGTTGAATTCGGCGCCGTCACCGCCCGCGCCGAACCCGCCGAAGTTGCCGGCTTCGAACCTGCGCCCGCCGAACCCGCCGCCGGCGAACAGCCGCCGCGTCTCGTCGTACTCCTTGCGCTTGGCAGGGTCCGACAACACGTTGTGGGCCTCCGACACCGTCTTGAAGCGTTCGCCGGCGGCGGGGTTGTCGGGATTCGCGTCCGGGTGCAGGTCGCGCGCCAGCTTGCGGTAGGCGCGCTTGATCTCTTCGGGACTGGCGTCAGAGGAGACGCCAAGCTCCTTGTAGAAGTCCTTTTCGACCCACTCACGCTGGGCCATGCCGCGTCACCTCCTCTCACCGATCGTTGTGTCCTGATTGTGCGTTCTAGTCACCGGAGCCGGGGCCGTTATCGTGCGTGTCCTGCCCGGTTTCACCGGCCGCGACCGTGTCGACGACCGCGACCAGCGCGTGCCGCAGCACCTGGTCGCCGAGCCGGTAGCCCTGGCGCATGACCGTGCCGATGACCGGTTTGGCGCCGTCGGCACCGTCGCCCTCGTGCTGCACGGCCTCGTGCAGCACCGGGTCGAAGTCCTCGCCCTCGGCGCCGAACGCCGTCAGGCCCAGCCCGGTCAGCGCGCTGTCCAGCTTGTCGGCCACCGACTTCAGCGGCCCGGAGTCCAGGTCGCCGTGCTTGCGCGCCCGATCGAGATCGTCCAGCACGCCCAGCAGTTCGTTGACGACGCCGGCCTTGGCCCGGTCCGCCGCGGCCTGCTGGTCGCGCTGCGCCCGCTTGCGGTAGTTGGCGAAATCGGCCTGCACGCGCTGCAGGTCGGCGGTCAGCTCGGCGACCCTGGTCTCCGCCTCGCCGGACCCGCCCGGTGAGCCGGCCGCCGGCCCCTCTCCCGGCGCTGCTGCGCCGGGAGAGGTGTGCCGGACCTCGCCGGTCTCGGGATCGATGCGGCGTTTGTCGGTGACCGTTACGTGTTCCTGGTTGCCTTCAGCTTTTTGGTTTCCGTCGCTCACTTGGACTCCCGGTCGTCATCGACGACCTCCGCGTCCACGACGTCGTCGGCCGAACCGGACGGGCCGCCCGCCTCAGCGCCGCCGGCGCCTCCGGCGGCCTGGGTGGCCTCGTAGATCGCCTGCCCGAGCGCCTGGGACTCCTGGCCCAGCTTCTCCATCGCCGCCTTGATCGCGGAGATGTCGGTGCCGGCCAGCGCCGTCTTGGCGTCGGCCACGGCGGCCTCGACCTTGCTCAGCGTCTCCTCGGGGACCTTCGAGCCGCCTTCGGCCTCTTTCTGCTCGTTGACGAACTTCTCCGTCTGGTAGACCAGCGTCTCGGCCTGGTTGCGGACGTCGGCCTCCTCGCGGCGCTTGCGGTCCTCCTCGGCGTGGGCCTCGGCGTCCTTGATCATCCGGTCGATCTCCTCCTTGGACAGGCCGGAGCCCTCCTGGATCTTGATCGTGTTCTCCTTGCCGGTGCCCTTGTCCTTGGCGGTGACGTGCACGATGCCGTTGGCGTCGATGTCGAAGGTGACCTCGATCTGCGGGACCCCGCGCGGGGCCGGCGGGATGCCGGTCAGCTCGAAGGAGCCGAGCAGCTTGTTGTGCGCGGCGATCTCACGCTCGCCCTGGTACACCTGGATCTGCACCGACGGCTGGTTGTCGTCGGCGGTGGTGAACGTCTCCGACCGCTTGGTCGGGATGGTCGTGTTGCGCTCGATGAGCTTGGTCATCACGCCACCCTTGGTCTCGATGCCCAGGCTCAGCGGCGTGACGTCAAGCAGCAGAACGTCTTTCACCTCGCCCTTGAGGACACCGGCCTGCAGCGCGGCGCCCACGGCCACCACCTCGTCGGGGTTGACGCCCTTGTTGGGCTCCTTGCCGCCGGTGAGTTCCTTGACCAGGTCGGTCACCGCGGGCATGCGGGTGGAACCACCCACCAGCACCACGTGGTCGATCTCGGACACCGAGATGCCGGCGTCCTTGATCACCGACTGGAACGGCTGACGGGTGCGGTCCAGCAGGTCCTGGGTGATCTTCTGGAACTCCGCCCGCGTGAGCTGCTCGTCGAGGAACAGCGGGTTCTTGTCCGCGTCGACGGTGATGTAGGGCAGGTTGATCGAGGTGCTGCCCGACGAGGACAGCTCGATCTTGGCCTTCTCGGCCGCTTCCCGCAGCCGCTGCATCGCCATCTTGTCCTTGGTCAGGTCGATGCCGCTGGAGGCCTTGAACTTGTCGACCAGCCACTGCACGACGCGCTCGTCCCAGTCGTCGCCACCGAGGTGGTTGTCACCGCTGGTGGCGCGGACCTCGACCACGCCCTCGCCGATTTCGAGCAGCGAGACGTCGAAGGTGCCGCCGCCCAGGTCGAACACCAGGATGGTCTGTTCCTTCTCGCCCTTGTCCAGGCCGTAGGCCAGCGCGGCCGCGGTCGGCTCGTTGACGATGCGCAGCACGTTCAGGCCGGCGATCTGGCCGGCCTCCTTGGTGGCCTGACGCTGGGCGTCGTTGAAGTAGGCGGGCACCGTGATGACCGCGTCGGTGATGTCCTCACCGAGGTAGGCCTCGGCGTCGCGCTTCAGCTTCATCAGCACCCGGGCGCTGATCTCCTGCGCGGTGTACTTCTTGTCGTCGATCTCGATGGACCAGTCGGTGCCCATGTGCCGCTTGACCGAGCGCACGGTGCGGTCGACGTTGGTCACCGCCTGGTTCTTGGCGGGCTGGCCCACCAGCACCTCGCCGTTGCGCGCGAACGCGACGATGGACGGCGTGGTCCGCGAGCCCTCGGAGTTGGCGACGACCACGGGGTCGCCACCCTCGAGAACCGAGACGACGGAGTTGGTGGTCCCGAGGTCGATGCCGACCGCACGAGCCATAGTGATTCCTCCTGAGTAGTCGAACGTCTTACTGCACTAGTCTGAGTTCTCCCCGCTCAAGCCTGCTCCTCGCGGAGCGGCGGTGTCAACCTAGGGTTGAGCCGGACGCACTCAAGTTGTCGAACATCCTAACGGCGGGCATTGCCGTCTTGTTCCCGGGGACGACAATGGTCCCCAACCCACGCCTCGCGATCCGACGCGCAACAGGAGCGCAGGTGACTGCACGCGCACACCGACAACGCCTCGCGATGACCGTGGTGGCCTCTCGGCTATTGCCCTGGTGGGAACCATCACGCACGGCAGCGAGAATGCTCAGCGGCTGGTTCTCAACTCCGGATCACAAGTCGAGCACGAACCGTAATGCCTGGTCGATGGCTCGGAGATCGTCGGGCCCGATAATGCCGATCCGCGATTCCAGGCGCTCGGTGGAAATGACCCGGAGCTGGTCGCAGCGCGCATACGACGTATGGTCCAACCCGCTGGTCCCGGGCTCGACCTCGATGTGGCTCCGTAGCCCGTAGGCCACAGAGGTGATGGGAACGACGACCACGAGTCCGCCGGCTCCGTTGTTGAGAATGTCGACCGAGACCACCAAAGCAGGCCGGACAAAGCCAGGCTCGTGTCCGATCGGTTGACCGAGGTCGACGTTGTAGACCTCTCCGCGCCAGATCAAGCCAGGGTGTCCCACTCCCGGCGCTCCGCCAGGTACTGCTGCCACGCTTGAGGGTCGCTACGCAACTGCTGGTAATCCTGGTTCAGCCCCCGCAGGAAGTCTTGGCGTTCCAAGGCATCGATGGCGGAGTGCAGAACGTCGATCACCGTGGTCTGGTGATCCCGAGCGAGCGATTGGAGCCGCTCAGAGTCCAACCGGCGAACCCGAATGGTTGTAGTGTCCCCAGAACCCATGAACCCAGTGTAGACGAAATGTAGACTGGGTATCTGGTTGGCGGTCCCTTCGCACGGGCTGCGCCTTGCCGGCCTTGACCGGCGACGTCGGACACCTCAGCCCAGGTCGCGGGTGCTCGACTCCGACGAGGTCGGCGAGGACCTACAGCATGTTCAGCCGAGTACGCTGCGGCGTGCAGGTACCTCGCCGGCCCGGGCCGGCGTGCCCGACATCACCGCCGCGGCCGACGACATTTTCGCGTTGGGCGGCGGGGCCGGCATCGTCGTCGACGGCAGCTACCGCACCCTGACCACCATGGGCCACGACAAGACCCGGGAGCTCAGATGCTTTGCCTGCGGTGCCGTTGTAACCGACGCACGCAGGCGGCGGGGGCGGGGCCGTCGATGGGGCGCAACGCGGCCGTCATGCCTTCGCGCACCCGGTCGACGTCGAGTCCGGTGCCGATCGCGACCAGCGCATTGGCGTGCGCGCCGGGCGGGGCGGACGCGACATGCACCGAGGTGCCCACGAGGTTGACGACGTAGCGGCGCAAGCGTTCCCGATAGCGAACGGCGACGGTGCCTTTCATCCGATACACCCCGAGCGGAGGATCCTCGAGAAGATCGAAGACCGCGCCGGGATCCACGCACCCGTCGCCGGTGACCGTCACAGAAGCAACGCGCGCGTGGTCGTGGTCGTGTCCGGGGGCTTCGGCACCAGCCTCACCGTCGAGAAGCAGTTCGCGAAAAGACAACTGGCCCGAGTCGGCCTCGGCGACGTCGAACAGCAGAGTCGGGTCGACCCGCCCCCCGACCGCGCCGACGATGTGGGCATCCGGGTTGCTGCCCCGGATCCGCGCCCCGATGCGCTCCAACACCGGCGCGCGGTCGTCGGCGGGTACTTGATCGAGTTTGTTGACCACCACCAGCGACGCCGCACCGTAGCGGGCCGGGGCCACCCCGCCGCGGTCGACGGTGTCGAAGTGACGGGCCGCGTCGATGACGTCGACCACGCCGCCGTGACGTACCCGCTCCACACCGCTGAACCGGATCATCCGCGACACCGCGGTGGGTTCGGCCAGACCGCTGGCCTCGACGATGATGACATCGAGGTTCAGCCGGGGGTCGGCGAGCTTGGCGAGGGCTTCGTCGAGGCCGCCGTCGTCGGGCAGGCAACAGATACACCCACCGGCGATCGACGCCGGCTCGTCGATCTGACCCGTCACCAGCCCGGCGTCGACATTGAGTTCGCCGAAGTCGTTGATGACGACCCCGATGCGGGCACCGCGCGCGCGAAGCACGTGGTTGAGCAGGCTCGTCTTGCCCGCACCCAGATAGCCGGTCAGTGCGATGACCGGTATCGCTGCCACGCTGCTCCTCTCCCGGTACGACCGAACCCGAACCAGGTAAACACATCGACGCACATCGAGGCTCGCGGCCGGGGCGGGACCATCGGGGACCGGCCTGTTCCCAGGCGCCGGTGAACACAATCACGCCGTCGAAGGTTTGGTCGACTGCACGAGTTCGCGCCCGGCGCCAGATCCGACTAACGGTGATACGATCCCGTTAACTAGCGTTAGTAGACATGAAGGGTTCGCTGATGGCCACCGATGAACTCGACCGACTCTTGCTAGACCGCTTCAACTTGCGCCGCTCCGACCTGATCGCGGCACTCAAGACGCTCCCCGCGCACCGGCCGTGGGCGGCCACGCTCACCACCGACGAAGCCCGGCTACTCGACGACGCCGGCTTCACCGAAGATCCCGCAGCCTACGCGGAGATCGCAGCCGATGTCACCGCCCACATGGCCAGGCTGTACAGCACTGCCTACACCGCCGCCCAGGTCAGAGAAGGGCTGGGCGTCAACGATTCCCGCGTGCGGCAACGCCGCCTCGCTCGCACGCTGTGGGCGATCAGCGACGGCGGCACGTGGGTGTACCCCGCGATCCAGTTCGAGCTCATCGACCGTGGCGAGCCACTAAAGCTCAAGCAGGTGCGTGGCCTCGACGAGGTGCTACCGGCTCTGCTCGCCAGGCAGTTGCACCCCACTGCGGTGGCCGGTTTTCTCATGGCCCCCCAGTCCGATTTGCGAATCGACGGTCAACCGAAGTCGGTGCGGGAGTGGCTGTTGCACGGCGAATCCGTCGAGCCTGTCCTCGGCTTGATCGAGATCGGCGAGTGGGCGGCGACTTGACCGTCGACCCCATGCTGCCGGGCCCTCCGCCACCGCACGTACTGCGTTCGCTCGGCATCGACGACGACGAGACGCGCGCGATCGCCGTCGACGAGATCTGGTGGCGCGTCCATCGCACTGAGGGCGAGCACGTACTGGCGTGGAACGTCCTGCGCACTTTCGGGCCGGTGCTGCGCTTCGACCCGCACCCCCTGCCCAAAGGTGAACATGTGCAGCATGGCGTTTGGTATGGAGCCTCGACCCCGTGCGCTGCACTTGGCGAGGCCTACCAAGTGGACCGGACAATCGATCGTGAACGCGGTCGCCCATATCTCACCGGTTTGTCATTCACCCGCCGGCTCTTGGTCCTCGACCTCGCCGCTGACAGCCAAGGAGCCTGGGCCACGCGCGCCGGCGGCACCTTCGCCATCTCTACAGCCCCGCATACGGTGACTCAACAGTGGGCGCGGCACGTCACAGAGGCATTCCCACATCTCGGCGGCCTGCGCTACAACAGCCGATTCGCCGGCGACCCCTGCCTCGCGCTGTTCACACCGGCCACATCTGCGATGCCGGCCCGGCCGAGAATATCGCTGCCCCTGGACCATCCCGATCTGGCCGGCCGCATCGCCGGCGCAGCGAAACGCCTGGGTTACGCCGTGGTTTGACAGGCGGGGATTCCCCGACGCGCACGGCCTACTGCTCGTCGACGTCCTCACCGCCGGCGAGGTCACCGCACTCGACGTTCGCGACGTCGGACCGCTCGCGCAGGTACGCCCCCGCGCCCTGGTCCCCGGATATCCGGGCCAGCACCTCGGGCCAGTGCCGGCGCGCGATGACGACCGGGTGCCCCGGCCGGCCGCCGAAGACGGCGCGCGCCAGGCCGCTTGCCGACGCCTCCGCGCGGCCCAGCACCCGCGCCACCACGTCGGGGCCGACGTCGGGGGTGTCCACGACGTGCAGCACCGCGTAGTCGGCGCGCAGGCGGTCGGCCTCGGCCAGGCCGGCGCGCACCGACGCGCTCAGCCCCTCGCGCCAGCGCGACGCCGTGATCGCGGTGACCCCGGGCGGGGCGGGCACCTCGGCGGCGCCGAGCACCAGCACGACGCCGGCGCAGCCCCCGTCACGCAACGCGCCGACCGCGATGTCCAGCCAGCCGTCGACCAGGACCTTCGGCCTGCCGTACCGCCGGCCCGCGCCGGCGGCAAGCACGATCCCCACGTGCCGCGGTGTCGACTGCGGTAACCCCACTCTCCTATGATGGCATCGAGCTTCTCATTCAGCGACAATCTGATGGAGCGTCATGGCCCAAGACGTGCAGGCAGCCCCGACGAGCCCGGCGCCCCGCTACGCCGGCACGCGCGTCCAGCGGGTGGAGGATCTGCGGCTGCTGACCGGCCGCGGCAGCTTCGTCGACGACATCTCCCGGCCCGGCATGCTGCACGCCTGCTTCGTGCGCAGCCCCTTCGCCCGCGCCCGGATCAACGGCATCGACGCCTCGGCGGCGCTGGAGCTGCCCGGCGTGCGCGCGGTGTTCACCGCCGAGGACCTCAACTCCGATGTGCACGAGGCGTGGCACGCCGTGGCCGGCAAGGACGTGCCCGACACGCCGCGCCCGCCGCTGGCCGAGGGCGAGGCGAAGTTCGTCGGCGACCCGGTCGCGCTGATCGTCGCCGAGAACCGGTATGTCGCCGAGGACGCGCTCGAACTCGTCGACGTCGACTACGAGCCGCTGCCCGCGATCACCGACCTCACCCGGGCCCAGACCTCCGAGGTGCTGGTGCACGAGGCCTACGCCGACAACGTCGCGGGCGGCCTGGGCGGGGCGCCGCCGGACGAGGAGCCGTTCGCCAGCGCGGCGTACGTGGCGAAAGAGCATATCTACCAACAGATCTACGCGCCGGTGCCGATCGAGACCCGCGGCCTGGTCGCCGAGTGGTCGGCCGCCTCCGGGGAGCTGACGCTGTGGGCCTCCACGCAGACCCCGCACGAGCTGCGCGCGTTCTGCGCGCGCCTGCTGGGCATTGCGGCGCAACGGGTTCGGGTCATCATGCGCGACACCGGCGGCGGCTTCGGCCAGAAGGTCGTCCCGATGCGCGAGGACATGTGCATCATGCTGGCCGCGCGCAAGGTGCCCGCGGCCCTGAAGTGGATCGAGGACCGGCGCGAGAACCTGATGTCGGCCGGGCAGGCCCGCCACGTCGACGGCACCGCGCGCATGGCGTTCGACTCCGACGGCACCATCACCGCGGCCGACATCGACTTCGTGCAGGACGTCGGCGCCTACCCGACGCCCTACCCGGTGCTGACCACCGCCGCCATCGGCATGTTCTTCCCGGGCCCCTACCGGGTGCCCAGGGCCAGCTTCAACTACAAGACGGTGTTCACCAACACCAGCGGCCTGGCCGCCTACCGCGGCCCGTGGCAATACGAGTCGCTGGCCCGCGAGATCGTGCTCGACGTCGCCGCCCGCAAGATGGGCATCGACCCGGTCGAGCTGCGCCGGCGCAACCTGCTGCGCCGCGACGAGATGCCCTACGTCAATCCCAACGGCATGCCGTATGACCACGTCGCCCCGATCGAGACCTTCGAGCAGGCGGTGAAAATCCTTGACCACGAAGGGTTTCGCAAGGAGCAGGCCGAAGCGCTGGCGCAGGGCCGCTACCTGGGCCTCGGTTTCTCGGCCTACATCGAGCCCACCGGCGCGGCGACCGGGCACCTGGCCACCGAGGGCGCGACCATGCGCATGGAGCCCACGGGCAGGATCAACGTCTACGTCAACGGCGGCTCCAGCGGAAACAGTTTGGAAACCACGGTGATCCAGCTGGCTGCCGACGCGCTGGGCGCCGACATCGACGACGTGGCCACCATCCAGGGCGACACCGCGATCACCCCGTACGGGGCCGGCACGCAGGGCAGCCGCAGCGGCCCGATGACCGCCGGCGCCGTCGCCCAGGCGGGGGCCACGCTGCGCGGCAAGATCGTGGCGCTGGCCGCACACCAGCTCAAGGTCGCCGAATCCGAAGTGGAACTGGCACATTCGACCGCGATCGTGCGCGGCGACCCGTCGCGCAAGGTGACCTTCGGCGAGCTGGCCTACCTCGCGCACTACTCGCCGCAGCTGTTGCCCCCGGGCGCGTCCCCGGACCTGGAAGCCACCGCCCGCTATGTCGCCGCGGCCCCGATCCTGTGGGCCAACGCGACCCACGCCTGCACCTGCGAGGTCGACATCCAGACGGGCAAGGTGACCCTGCTGCGCTACATCGTCAGCGAGGACGTCGGGCCGATGATCAACCCGGCGATCGTGGAGGGCCAGATCGCGGGCGGGACGGTCCAGGGCATCGGCGGCGCGTTGCTGGAGGACCTGCGCTACGACGACGACGGCAACCCGCTGGCCACCACGTTCGTCGACTATCTGCTGCCGACCACCACCGAGGTGCCGCCCATCGAGTTCGGGCACGTCGAGATACCCGGCCCCGGGCCAGGCGGCTACAAGGGCGCCGGGGAGGGCGGTGCGATCGGGTCGGTCCCGGCGGTGATCAACGCGATCAACGACGCGCTCGCGCCGCTGGGCGTGACGGTCATCCGCCTGCCCGCCAGCCCCGCCTCGATCGCCGCGCTGCTGGCCGGGAGGAACCGGTGAAGCCCGCGTCGTTCGCCTACCACCGGCCCGACAGCACCGACGAGGCGGTCGGGCTGCTGGCCGAACTGGGCGAGGACGCCAAGCTCATCGCCGGCGGGCAGAGCCTGGTGCCGATGCTGTCGATGCGGCTGGCCTACTTCGACCACCTGATCGACATCTCCCGGCTGCGCGAGCTGCAGGGCATCGAGCGGCGCGGGCAGGAGGTGTGGATCGGCGCGGGCACCACCGAGGCCAAGGTGGGTACCGATCCCCAAGTGCGCCAATCGGTTCCGCTGCTGACCCGGGCGACACCGTTGGTCGGGCACTTCCAGATCCGCAACCGCGGCACCCTGGGCGGGTCGATCGCCCACGCCGACGCCGCCGGCGAGTACCCGGCGGTGGCCCTCACGCTGGACGCGGTGCTGGAGGTCGCCTCGCCGCGCGGGCGCCGCGAGATCGCCGCCGCCGACTTCTTCGTCGGCCTGTGGGAGACGACGATGGCGCCCGACGAAGCGCTCACCGGCGTGCGCTTCCCGTCGTGGCAGGGCAGGTGCGGGTTCGCGGTGCACGAATTCACCCGCCGGCACGGCGATTTCGCGATCGCGGGGGCGCTGGTCGCGGTCCAGCTCGACGACGGTGACCGGGTGTCCCGCGCCGCGATCGGGTTGCTGGGCCTGGGGTCGACGCCCCGGCGCGCGACCGCGGCCGAGGCCGCGGTGATCGGCGAGCCGGTCGGCGAGCTGGATCCCGGGGACGTCGGCCGGGCCGCGATGAGCGGGCTCGACGACATCCCGACCGACCTGCAGGGGTCGGCGTCCTACCGCACCCAGGTGGGCGCCGCCATGGCCGCGCGCGCCTGGACCCAGGCCGTACAGGAAGCGCAGGCCCGCCATGCATGAAGAACCGATTCGGTTGTGCGTCAACGGAACTCCGATCAGCGCAAGCGTCGAGGCACGCATGACGCTGGCCGACTTCCTGCGCGAGCGGTGCGGGCTCACCGGCACCCACCTGGGTTGCGAGCACGGGGCGTGCGGCGCCTGCACGGTGCTGCTGGACGGCGCCGCGGTGCGCTCGTGCCTGATGTTCGCCGTGCAGGCCGACGACTCGGAGGTGACGACCGTCGAGGGCATCGCCTCGCCCGACGGCGCACTGTCGCCTGTGCAGTCGGCGCTGCGGGAGTGCCACGGGCTGCAGTGCGGCTTCTGCACGCCGGGTTTCGTCATGTCGCTGACCGCGTTGCTGCGCGACAACCCCGAGCCCACCGACGCCGAGATCCGCGAGGGCCTGTCCGGGAACTTCTGCCGCTGCACCGGTTACCAGGGCATCGTCGCGGCCGCCCACCGGGCCGCCGAGGCGATGCGCGGCGCCGATTCCGGCGCATCCCCGGGCGCGTCACCGCGGTAGGCCGCGCGACTTCGGTGAATAATCTGAGGTCCTGTATTTCATGATGTTCGGGAGCAGCTCGTGCGGTTGTCGCAGAAGGCGCGGTGGGGTCTGGCCGGGGGTTCGCTGTTGTTCTCGCCCGTTCTGGTGAGCGCCGTGCCGGTGTCCGGCTGCAGTTCCAGCATCGAGGGCCGGCCGGTCGCCGCGCCGGGCGCGGGACCCGTCGAGCCCAGCATTCCCACGCCGGGCCCGGCACCGTCGCCGCCGCCGCCGGCCACCGGCCTGCCGGCCCCGACCGGGCCGACCACGCCGTCGGGCGCCATCCCGCTGCCGCCCGACAACAACGGTTACGTGTTCATCGAGACCAAGTCCGGTCAGACGCGGTGCCAGATCAACAAGGACACCGTCGGCTGCGAGGCGCCGTTCACCGACTCCCCGCTCAAGGACGGCGAGCACGCCAACGGCGTCAGCATCACCGCCGGCGGGTCCGTGCAGTGGGTGCTGGGCAACCTGGGCGCCATCCCGACCGTCACGATCGACTACAAGACCTACGCGGCGCAGGGCTGGACCATCAACGCCACCCCCGAGGGCACCCGCTTCACCAACGACAAGACCGGCCACGGGATGTTCGTCAGCGTGGAGAAGGTCGACACCTTCTGAGTACCGCCGTTTCCGGGCGGCGGCGACCGCAACCGCCCGGGAGTCAGTAACATCGTTGCCGTGGCACGCTACGGCCCACCTGACGACTTCCACAACCAGCCGACCGAGCATGCCAATTGGGGCTTGGGCGGACACCCCCCGCAGGGCGGCGAAATCCCGCCGGACCAGCCCGGTCAATTCGGGCAACCGCAGGACCCCGACCCCTTCGACGAGGAAGAAGAGCCCAGACCCTGGTATCGCAGGCCCGTGATGCTGGTGGGCTGGGTCGTGCTCGTCCTGATTTTGATCGGGTTGATCGTGTTCGGCATCGTCGAGCTGATCGGCGGCAACCAGGGCGGCAACGCCCCGTCGACGACCACGACCAGCACCACCTCGCCGACGAGCACCACCACGACCACCACCACGCCGACCACCACGCCCACCACCACGACGCCGTCCAGCTCGGCGGCGCCGCCGCCACCCCCCGTACAGCATCCGGCCCAGGAGCCGACGCGGCGGCCGGAGCCGCCGCACCACCATCTGCCGCATCTGCCGTCGGTGATCACCATCCCGGAGGTGCCCACGGTGATCACGCTGCCGCCCGGCCTGCCCTGAGCGCGCACCGCCGCGTCACCGGGGCCGTAGCGCGCCGGCGCCCTTAGACTCGCTGCAATCCGCGGCGGGGCGGGCTGACAACGGACGCAAAGGTGTGCCAGATGAGCGAGTCGCTCGGGTTGTCGATCGGGGTGGCGAACCTGGTCGCGGCCCACCCGGGTGGCGCCCGGGTGCGCCGCAGCCCCGTGGTGACGCTCTACGAGGACCGGGCTACCGAGGTCGGTCTGCCCGACGAGAACCCGAAGCTCACCGAACCCGGACTGGTGCTGCGGGGATTCGTCGAACGCGTCGGCGACCGGACTCCGCTGGTGGCGGCCGACGGGACGAAGTACCTCGGCGAGGTGCTGACGGTCGAGGCGATCGAGGCGATGGCCCGCACCGTCGGCTCCGGGACCCCGATCACCGTCGCGGTGCCGGCGTACTGGTCCGAGGCGCAGTCCACCGCGCTGCGCGAGGAGTTCTTCGCCCAGCCGGACCTGGCGGCCGGCGGCGTGCCGCCGATGCTGGTGTCCGACGCCACCGCGGCGCTCGCGGCGCTGCGCGCCGGGCCGGGGCTGCCGGCCGACGGGGTCGTGGTCGTCTGCGACTTCGGGGCCGGCGGCACCAGCGTCACGCTCAGCGATGCGGGATCGAACTTCCGCCTGCTCGCGCCGTCGCTGCGCTACGCCGACTTCTCCGGCGACGCGATCGACCGGCTCGTCCTTCAGCACGTGCGGGGGACCGCACCCGATGCCGACGCCACCACGCGGATGGGGTCACCGGGCCGCCTGCTCGGCCAATGCCGGCGCGCCAAGGAACAACTGTCGGCGGCCACGGCGGCCACCATCGCGGGGGTTCCGGGAACGTCGGGCGACGAGGTCCGGCTGACCCGCACCGAGTTCGACCAGCTCATCTCCGAACCGCTGGACCGCTTCCTCGACGCCGTCGAAGAGCTGTTGCAACGCAACGGGATTGCGCGGTCGCAGGTGACCACCGTGGCGATCGTGGGCGGCGGCGCCGGGATTCCGCTGATCACCACGAGACTGTCGGGGCGGCTGCGGTTGCCGGTCCTGGCCGCGCCGCAACCCGGCTACAGCGCCGCGATCGGCGCGGCGCTGCTCGGCGAACAGCGGGCGTCGGCGGGGCTCCCGACCGCGGCCGCCCCGGCCGTCGAGAACCCCACCGAGATGGTCGGTGCCGCCCCCGACGACATGACCCGGGCCGCCCGGGCCGCCGGGGCGGACGCGGGCGAGTCGGGCAGCGACGAGCCAGTGGCCTGGTCGCAAGACGCCGACGAGGAGGAGCTGGTCCCCTACACCGGTCCCGAGTACACCGGCAGTTACGCCCACCAACCGCAGGCGGACGACGCCGAGGCGGGCGCGCCGCTGCCGTGGTACAAGCGCACGGCGCTCGTGTTGAGCCTGGTCGGAGCGGGTGCCGCCGTGCTGGTCGCGGTGCTGCTGGCGCTCACCCTGGGCCGCGGCAAACCGAGCCCGGCGGCGCCCCCCCCGACGCCGCAGACCGTGACCGTGACCGGGCCGAACAACAGCCCCACCGTGACGGTCATCCCGCCACCGCCCCCGTCCACCGAGCCGACGACCAGCCCTGCCGCGCCGACGACCAGCGCGACGCCGACGACGACGACCACCACCACCACCACCACCACCACCACCACCACCACGACCAGCGCGCCGCCGACCACCACCGCGACCACCACCCCGGCCCCGACCACCACCGCCACGACGACGGAGCCCAGCACCACCTCGCAGGCGACCACGACCCCGCCGCCCACGACCACCCGCGAGCGGCCGTTTCCCCGGCTCCAGCCCCCCTTCGGGCGCTGACCCTGCCGCCCGTCACGCCGACCGGCCCCACCCTGCCCCGGGGGTTTCTGATGTGGCCGGGCGTCGGCGAAGCCGGCCCCGGCCGGGCCTGAAGCGCAGGCCAGAGGCACCGACGAACCCTAGGTTAGGGCACCCTTTCTCGCGTCGAAAGCGCCGGGGATGCAACTATGAGCAGGGCTAAGCAGGCAAATCACGCAGGCTGAACTAACGATGCATTGGGGAGATCCTCTGTGACCACACAGATGCTCATCAGGTTGACCGTGGGCATGGGCATGACGCTGGTCGTGGCCGCCCTGGCCCTACGACGGGTCTGGTGGCTGTTCAGGCTGACGACGTCCGGGCAGCCGGCCCCCGGGCACGCCGACAACCCCGGCCAGCGGATCTGGACGGAGATCTCCGAGGTCTTCGGGCAACGCCGCCTGCTGAAATGGTCGATCCCCGGCCTGGCGCACTTCTTCACCATGTGGGGATTCTTCATCCTGCTCACGGTCTACATCGAGGCCTACGGCTTCCTGTTCCAGGCCAACTTCCACATCCCGATCATCGGCCGCTGGAACGCCCTGGGCTTCCTGCAGGACTTCTTCGCCACCGCCGTCTTCCTCGGCATCACGACCTTCGCGATCATCCGCACCATGCGTAACCCACGCGAAATCGGGCGCAGCTCAAGGTTTTACGGCTCGCACAACGGCGGCGCCTGGCTGGTCCTGTTCATGATCTTCAACGTCATCTGGACCTACGTGCTGGTCCGCGGCTCGGCGGTGAACAACGGCACCCTGCCCTACGGCAAGGGGGCGTTCCTGTCGCAGCTGTTCGGGGCGATCCTGCGCCCGCTGGGCCAGCCCGCCAACGAGATCATCGAGACGACGGCGCTGCTCGCGCACATCGCGGTCATGCTGGCGTTCCTGGTCATCGTGCTGCACTCCAAGCACCTGCACATCTTCACGGCGCCGATCAACGTGATCTTCAAGCGGCTGCCGGACGCGCTGGGCCCGCTGCTGCCGGTCGAGTACGACGGCAAGCCGGTCGACTTCGAAAACCCGCCCGACGACGCACGATTCGGCCGCGGCAAGATCGAGGACTTCAGCTGGAAGGCCATGCTGGACTTCGCGACCTGCACCGAGTGCGGGCGCTGTCAGTCGCAGTGCCCGGCGTGGAACACCGGCAAGCCGCTGTCGCCCAAGCTCCTCATCATGGACCTGCGCGACCACTGGATGGCCAAGGCGCCCTACATCCTGGGCGAGAAAACCGCCGAGCCGCTCGAGGGCCTCGACCTCGAATCGGTCCACGAAGAAGGCCACCACGTCCCCGAGTCCGGCTTCGGCCGGGTGCCCGGGCACGGGCCGGAACAGGCCGCCCGCCCGCTGGTCGGCACCGAGCAGCAGGGCGGCGTGATCGACCCCGACGTGCTGTGGTCGTGTGTGACCTGCGGGGCCTGCGTCGAGCAGTGCCCGGTCGACATCGAGCACGTCGACCACATCGTCGACATGCGCCGCTACCAGGTGATGATGGAGTCGGAGTTCCCCTCCGAGCTGTCCACGCTGTTCAAGAACCTGGAAACCAAGGGCAACCCGTGGGGGCAGAACGCCGCCGACCGGACCAACTGGATCGACGAGGTCGACTTCGACGTCCCCGTCTACGGCGAGGACGTCGAGAGCTTCGACGGTTATGAGTACCTGTTCTGGGTGGGCTGCGCGGGCGCCTACGACGACAAGGCCAAGAAGACCACCAAGGCCGTCGCCGAACTGCTCGCGATCGCCGGGGTGAAGTACCTGGTGCTGGGCACCGGCGAGTCCTGCAACGGCGACTCCGCTCGCCGCTCGGGCAACGAGTTCCTGTTCCAGCAGCTGGCGGCCCAGGCCGTCGAAACCCTGGACGGGGTGTTCGAGGGCGTGGAGACCGTCGACCGCAAGGTCGTGGTCACCTGCCCGCACTGCTTCAACACCCTGGGCCGCGAGTACCGCCAGCTGGGCGCCAACTACTCGGTGCTGCACCACACCCAGCTGCTCAACCGGTTGATCCGCGACAAGAAGCTGGTCCCGGTCAGCCCCGTGTCCCAGGACATCACCTACCACGACCCCTGCTACCTGGGCCGGCACAACAAGGTGTACGAGGCGCCGCGCGAGCTCATCGGGGCCGCCGGGGCCACCCTCACCGAGATGCCGCGGCACGCCGAGCGCAGCTTCTGCTGCGGCGCGGGCGGCGCGCGGATGTGGATGGAAGAGCACATCGGCAAGCGGATCAACCACGAGCGCGTCGACGAGGCCCTGGCCACCGGGGCCGCGACCATCGCCACCGCCTGCCCGTTCTGCCGGGTGATGGTCACCGACGGCGTCAACGACCGCCAGGAGGAGGCCGGCCGCGAGGGCGTCGAGGTGATGGACGTCGCGCAGATCCTGCTCGGGTCGCTCGAGTACGACAAGGCCACGCTGCCGGCCAAGGGTGCGGCCGCCGAAGCCGCGGCGAAGGCGGCGCCCAAGCCCAAGCCCAAGGCCGAGGCCGCCGCCGCGCCTGCCGCACCCGCTCAGGCGCCGGCCAAAGCCGAGGAGCCCGCCGCCGAGGCCCCCGCCGCGCCCGCACCCGCCAAGGGCCTGGGCATCGCCGGCGGCGCCAAGCGGCCCGGCGCCAAGAAGGCCGCCCCCGCGGCAAAGGCCCCGGAAAAGGCCCCCGAACAGGCGGAGCCGAAGGCCGAGGCCGCTCCCGTCAAGGGACTGGGCATCGCCGGCGGCGCCAAGCGGCCCGGCGCCAAGAAGTCCGCCCCCGCGGCAAAGGCCCCCGAAAAGGCGCCCGAACAGGCGGAGCCGCAGGCCGAGGCCGCGCCTGTCAAGGGCCTGGGCATCGCCGCCGGCGCCAAGCGGCCCGGCGCGAAGAAGGCCCCGGCCCAGGCGGTGCCCGAGAAGGCGCCGGAGAACGCTCCCGAGACCGCGGAAGCCGAGCCGGAGGCCGCACCGAAATCCGAGCCGGCAAAGCAGACCGGCGACGACGAGGCGCCTCCCGCAGCGCCCGTCAAAGGCTTGGGCATCGCCCGCGGCGCCCGTCCACCCGGGAAGCGCTGACCACCCGTTGACGCCGGTCAGCAAAATATCGGTGGACAGTGATGGCACCATAGTGGGGTGACAACCCACCAGCTGCCCGTGCACACCACCGGTCATCACCGGCAACGGGTGTTCGCGCAGTCGTCGAAGCTCCAGGACGTCCTGTACGAGATCCGCGGCCCGGTACACCAGCACGCCGCGCGGCTGGAGGCCGAGGGGCACCGCATCCTCAAGCTCAACATCGGCAACCCGGCGCCGTTCGGCTTCGAGGCGCCCGACGTGATCATGCGCGACATGATCCAGGCGCTGCCCTACGCCCAGGGCTACTCCGACTCGCAGGGCATCCTGCCGGCCCGGCGCGCGGTGGTCACCCGTTACGAGCTGGTCGAGGGGTTCCCCCGGTTCGACGTCGACGACGTCTACCTGGGCAACGGGTGCTCCGAGCTGATCACGATGACGCTGCAGGCCCTGCTCGACAACGGCGACCAGGTGTTGATCCCGTCGCCGGACTACCCGCTGTGGACGGCGTCGACCTCCCTGGCCGGCGGCACGCCCGTGCACTACCTGTGCGACGAGACGCAGGGCTGGCAGCCCGACCTCGCCGACCTGGAATCCAAGATCACCGAGCGCACCAAGGCGCTGGTCGTGATCAACCCGAACAACCCGACGGGCGCGGTGTACAGCCGCGAGGTGCTCACCCAGATGGTCGACCTGGCGCGCAAGCACCAACTGCTGCTGCTGGCCGACGAGATCTACGACAAGATCCTCTATGACGACGCCCAGCACATCAGCGTGGCCACGCTCGCGCCCGACATGCTGTGCCTGACGTTCAACGGCCTGTCCAAGGCCTACCGGGTCGCCGGCTACCGGGCCGGCTGGCTGGCGATCACCGGGCCCAAGGACCACGCCGGCAGCTTCATCGAGGGCATCAGCCTGCTGGCCAACATGCGGCTGTGCCCCAACGTGCCCGCCCAGCACGGGATTCAGGTCGCCCTCGGCGGCCACCAGAGCATCGAGGACCTGGTGCTGCCGGGCGGCCGGCTGCTCGAGCAGCGCGACGTCGCCTGGGAGAAGCTCAACCAGATTCCCGGGGTGTCCTGCGTGAAGCCGCAGGGCGCGCTGTACGCGTTCCCGCGGCTGGACCCCGAGGTCTACGACATCGCCGACGACGAGCAGCTGGTCCTCGACCTGCTGCTGCAGGAGAAGATCCTGGTCACCCAGGGCACCGGGTTCAATTGGCCCGCACCGGATCACCTGCGCATCGTGACGCTGCCGTGGGCCCGCGACCTGGCGGCCGCGATCGAGCGGCTGGGCAACTTCCTGGCCGGCTACCGGCAGTAGGCCCGCCGGTTCAGCGCCGCTCCAACAGCCCCAGCAGGTAGTCGCCGTACCCGGACTTGACCAGCGTGCGCGCGCGCTCCTCCAGCTCCGTATCGCTGATCCAGCCCTGCGTCCAGGCGATTTCCTCGGGCACGCTGACCTTGAGGCCCTGCCGCCGTTCCAGCGTCCGGACGTAGTCGCTGGCGTCCAGCAACGAGTCGAAGGTGCCGGTGTCCAGCCACGCCGTCCCGCGGGCGAGCACCTCGACCGTGAGCCGGCCCCGGTTCAGGTAGATCTGGTTGACGCCGGTGATCTCGTACTCGCCGCGGTCGGATTTCTTCAGCCCCTTGGCGATCTCGATCACGTCGTTGTCGTAGAAGTACAGACCGGGGACCGCGTACTGCGACTTCGGTGTGGCGGGCTTCTCCTCCAGCGACAGCGCCGTGCCGTCGGCGCTGAACTCGACGACACCGTAGGCCGACGGGTTGGCCACCCAGTAGGCGAAAATCGCGCCGCCAGCCAGGGATTGGAAGCGGTTCAGGCTGGTGCCCAGCCCCGGGCCGTAGAAGATGTTGTCCCCCAGCACCAGAGCCACCGAATCGTTACCGATGTGGTTCTCGCCGAGCACGAAGGCCTGCGCCAGGCCGTCGGGGCTGTGCTGGGTCACGTAGCTGAGGTTCACGCCGAACTGCGACCCGTCGCCCAGGAGGCGCTGGAAGCCCGCCGCGTCGTGCGGGGTGGTGATCACCAGGATGTCGCGGATCCCGGCCATCATCAGCGTGGACAGCGGGTAGTAGATCATCGGCTTGTCGTAGACCGGCAGCAACTGCTTGCTGATGCCCTGGGTGATCGGGTGCAGGCGCGTGCCGGATCCGCCGGCCAGAATGATTCCCCGCATGCGTGTCTCCTACTGAACGAGGTCGGACTCGGTGAGTTCGGTGGCCGCCAGCGCCGACGGCAGGTCCTGGTGGCGGAACACCGAGGTGACGTGGTCGTGGACCACCCGGAACGCCGACGCCGCGGTCGGCTCGTCGGAACCGGAGAACTTCTGTTCGACGACCACGACGCCGTCGTGCACGTACATCCGGCCGATCTCGGCCGCCGGGCTGCGGGACGCGACCCAGTGGCGCAGCGCCTCGTGGCCCTGCGCGGCCCCGTGCGCGTCGCCGATGTCGATGTCGTCGCTGGACAGCGCCACCAGGGTGTCGACGTCGGAGGCGTTGAGGGCGTCATGCCACGCCAGAACGGTGGCGATCTCCGATGTGGTCATGGGTGCAAGGTACCGTGCCCGGCGAACCCCGTTGCCGGAAACCCTGCGTTGCTAGAGCGGGGTCCGCTCCAGCCAGTTCCGCCACGCGGCGTCGTCGCCGAACAGCTCGATGCCCGTGTCCGCGAGCGGTACCCGGCGCACCATCGCCAGCAGCAGTTCGGTGGCGGCGCCCCGCAGCGCCACGGTGCCCTTGCCGTGCTGGTGCGACCAGCCGATCCGGCCGTCCTCGACGGCGATGGTCCACTCGCCGGCGTCGCCGAGGCCGGCATCGGTGGCGTGCAGGTGCAGGGTCTGGCCGTCGGCCAGCGGCAGCTCCGCGCCGTCCTCGCCGGCCCTGACGGCGATGCGCTCCAGAAATTCCGTGATGCCGTCGGCCGCGATCTCGGGGCGCAGCGTGAACTCGGCGCCGACGGCGATGGCCGCGTCGGCCCGGTGCACGGCGATCTCGTGCAGCCAGCGCCGGACCCACCAGTTCGCCGGGCGCGGCCCGAGGAAGGTCCACACCGGCGTCTGGGCACCGGTCAGCTCCACCGCGTCGATAAGCCGCCGGGCCCCGCCCTGCAGCCACGAGATCGCGCCGGCGGAATCCGGTGGCGGCTTGCCGTCCTCGACGGTGCGGAAGTCCAGGGCATGGTCGAGCCTGTCCCTGACGATCTGGGCCGCCCAGCGCTGGCCCCGCCCGACGTGGCGGAACAGCTGCTTGAGCGTCCACCCCGGGCAGGTCGGCACCGGGGTGACATCGTCGGCGTCCCGGCCGTCGCGGAACAGCTCGGCGAAGGCGTGGTTCTCGTCGAGGAAGGCGGCGGCATAGTCCACGCCGGCCAGGCTACCGCGGCACGATTGCGGCGAAACGCCCGTCGGTAGGGGACTTGGCCCCTACCGAGGCCGGCCGTGGTGTGCTGCGATGGAACCATGAGCATGCCGGGTGCCCCCAGCGCCCAGGAGCGGGAGAGCGTGGCGATCGAGCGGGAGCGGATCGCCGAGGAACGCGAGGGCATCGCCGCCGAGCGCGAGCACGTCGCCGCCGAGCGCGAGCAGGTCGCGACGCGACGCGAGGCGCTCACCGAAGGGCTGGAGCAATGGGTGCGTTACCTCGAGTCGCGCACCATCCTGGCCGACCGCCGCGAAACCCTGGCCGACGAGCGGGAACGCATCGCCGACGAGCGGGAGCGGCTCGCCGACGAGCGGGAGCGGCTCGCCGACGAACGGGAGCGCGCCGCCAACAACCGCGAGCTGAACACCGACCACCTGCTCGATCGCGCGACCGGCCCCAGCGCCGAGCGGGCGGCCGATCAGGGCGAACGGCAGCACGAGGCCGTGCTGCGCGAACAGGCCAACGTCGAACGCGAGCAGGCCGCCAGCGAACGAACCCTCGCGCGGCAACGCGCCGAGGGCGAAGCCGAACAGGTCAGGCAGGGTCCCGGCGGGCTCATCGGTACGGGAACGGACAGTGACGGCTGAGGACGGCGACGCCCGGCGGGGCGAGTTGGACCGCCGGGCCGCCGAGTTGGACGAGCGCGAGCGGGCCGTCGCGCACCGCGAGGCCGAGCTGGACAAGCGCGAGTATTCGGCGGACGAGCGCGATCGCATCGCCGACGAACGGGACCTGATCGCCAACAACCGCGAGCAGATGGCCGACGAGCGGGAGGCAAGCGCCGACGAACGCGAGGGCACCGCCGCCGAACGCGAACGCGAACGGGTGCAGCGTATCTACGACCAGGAACAGCGCGAGCGGGCCCGCGAGCGGCGCGACCAGGCCGACATCGGGCGCGAGATGTCGGCCAGCGAACGCGACGCCGGGGAACAGTCGCCGTCCGAGGGGCATGGCTATGCCTGACGGCGACAACCGCGTCCAGGCCGGCTCCGACCCGCGCTGGCTCGCCGAAGAGGCGTTCCGCGCCGGGCAGCGGGCGGCCGAAGCGCGGCGCGGCGCGCAGGCGGCGCAGCGATCCGCGGCCGACAGCGTGGACCACTCCGCTAACAGCCACGAGCGCACGGCGAGGGCTTACGAGGAAGCGGCCGAACAAAACGAGTCGCGCAGGGAGGAATACCTGCGGCACGCGGCTCAGCACCGCAAGTTCGCGGACGAGGACCGCCTCATGGCCCAGCAGCTGCGGGAGATGGCGGAGATCCAACCCGGCGGGCAATCACGCCGCGCTCCGGAGGCCCCGCCCGCCTAGGGGAACGCCGAAATCTACCGTTACGTAAGAGTACGTGTAGTGTGGTGCCGCCCTGTCCCCGTAACCAAGGAGTGCCGATGGTCGCCCCCGACGTGGTGTCGCCGAGCGCCCCGGAAATCGCCGGGGAGGCACTGCGCCGGCGCACATTCGCGGTGATCAGCCACCCCGACGCCGGCAAGTCGACGCTCACCGAGGCGGTGATGCTGCACGCGCGGGTGATCAACGAAGCCGGCGCCGTCCACGGCAAAGCGGGGCGCAAGTCGACGGTGTCGGACTGGATGGACATGGAGAAGGCGCGCGGCATCTCCATCTCGTCGACCGCGCTGCAGTTCGCCTACCACCACCGCGACGGCGCCGAATGCGTGGTGAACCTGGTCGACACCCCCGGGCACGCCGACTTCTCCGAGGACACCTACCGCGTGCTGTCGGCCGTGGACTGCGCGGTGATGCTGATCGACGCGGCCAAGGGCCTGGAACCGCAGACGCTGAAGCTGTTCCAGGTGTGCCGCCACCGGGGCATCCCGATCATCACGGTGATCAACAAGTGGGACCGCCCGGGCCGGGACGCCCTGGAGTTGCTCGACGAGATCGAGCGCCGGATCGGGCTGCGCCCGACACCGCTGACCTGGCCGGTCGGGATCGCGGGCGACTTCCACGGCGTCATCGACCGCGCCACCGGCGAATTCGTGCGGTTCACCCGCACCGCCGGCGGGGCCACACTCGCGCCGGAGGAGCGGATGCGCGCCGACCGGGCGCGCGAGCTGACCGGCGCCGACTTCGACACCGCGCAGGAGGAATGCGCGCTGCTGTCGGCCGACGGCGCCGACTTCGACCGGGAGACCTTCCTGGCGGGGCGGACCACGCCGGTGCTGTTCACCTCGGCGATCCTCAACTTCGGGGTGAGCCAGCTGCTGGAGGCCCTCATCGAGCACGCGCCGGCGCCGCAGGCGCCCGTCGACATCGCCGGCCGGCAGCGCGCCATCGACGCACCGTTCAGCGCCCTGGTCTTCAAGGTGCAGGCGGGCATGGACTCGGCCCACCGCGACCGCGTCGCGTTCGCCCGGGTGTGCTCGGGCGCCTTCCGCCGCGGTGAGGTCGTCACGCATGCCGCCAGCGGGCGGCCGTTCACCACCAAGTACGCGCAGTCGGTGTTCGGGCAGCAGCGCACCAGCCTCGACACCGCCTACCCCGGCGACGTGATCGGCCTGGTCAACGCGACCGCCCTGCGGCCCGGCGACACCCTCTACGTCGACGAGCCGGTAGAGTACCCGGCGATCCCGAGCTTCGCCCCCGAGCACTTCGCCGTGGCCCGGGGCTCCGACACCAGCAAGCACAAGCAGTTCCGGCGGGGTATCGCCCAGCTCGAGCAGGAGGGCGTGGTC
Source organism: Mycobacterium cajalii (assembly GCF_045809005.2). Taxonomy (NCBI): domain Bacteria; kingdom Bacillati; phylum Actinomycetota; class Actinomycetes; order Mycobacteriales; family Mycobacteriaceae; genus Mycobacterium; species Mycobacterium cajalii. The sequence continues at coordinate 572,597 of NZ_CM141436.1, read as the reverse complement.
CAGGTGCTGCGCTCGGATCTGCGCGGCGACCAGGCGCCGGTGCTGGCCGCCGTCGGCCCCATGCAGTTCGAGGTGGCCAGCCACCGCATGGGCGGCGAGCTGAGCGCGCCGATCCAGCTCGAGCACCTGAGCTACACCATCGCGCGCCGCACCCGCCCGGAGGACGCCCAGTTCCTGCAGGCCCAACGCGGCGTCGAGGTGCTGACCCGCACCGACGGCGCGCTGCTGGCGCTGTTCTCGGACAAGTGGTGGATGGAGACCATCCAGCGCAACAACCCGGACCTCGTGCTGGAGCCGCTGATCGCGGCCGCGGACTGAGATGATGCGGATCGGCGAGGTGGCGCTGCGCACCGAGCTGTCGGTGCGCACCGTGCGCCACTACCACGACGTCGGGCTGGTCGAGCCGTCGGCGCGGTCGGAGGGCGGCTTCCGGCTCTACACCGAGGCCGACGTGCAGCGGCTGTTGGTGATCCGGCGGATGAAGCCGCTCGGGTTCTCCCTGGCGGAGATGAAACAGCTGCTCGACGCGCTCGACGTGCTGCGCGGCGACCCCGACGGCACCGGGGCGTCCGACGCGCGACGCGAGCGGTCCCGCGCCGTTTTGACGCAGTGCTGGGCGCAGACCCGCGACAGCGCGGCGCGCCTGCGCCGTCACCTCGCCTACGCCGACGAACTCACCGACCTGCTGGCCGGCGCGAACGTCGGCACCAGCGGCCGCTAGGGCCGCCGCGCCCCCAGCCGGAAGACCTGCCAGCCCGCCCGCTCCCAGCGGGCGACGTCCAGGCAGCTGCGGCCGTCGACGACGACCCGGGCCCGCACCCGGTCGGCCAGGTCGTCGGGGTCCAGGTCGATGAATTGCCGCCACTCGGTCAGCACCAGCACGGCGTCGGCGCGCTCGCAGGCCTCTTCGACGGACACCGCGTAGTTGAGCGTCGGGAACAGCCGCTGCGCGTTGTCGAGCGCCTTGGGGTCGTAGACGTTGACCGCGGCGCCGTTGAGCTGCAGCTGGCCGGCGACGTTGAGCGCGGGTGAGTCGCGCACGTCGTCGGACTCGGGTTTGAACGCCGCCCCGAGGACGGCGATGTTGGCGCCCAGCAGCGACCCGCCGCAGGCGGTGCTCGCGAGCTCGACCATGCGGGTGCGGCGGCGCATGTTGATGCTGTCCACCTCGCGCAGGAACGTCAGCGCCTGGTCGGCGCCCAGCTCGCCGGCGCGGGCCATGAACGCGCGGATGTCCTTGGGCAGGCAGCCGCCGCCGAAACCCAGGCCGGCGTTGAGGAACTGGCGCCCAATCCGCGGGTCGTAGCCCAGCGCGTCGGAGAGCAGGCTGACGTCGGCGCCCGCGGCCTCACACACCTCGGAGATGGCGTTGATGAACGAGATCTTGGTCGCCAGGAAGGCGTTGGCCGACACCTTGACCAGCTCCGCGGTCTGCAGGTCGGTCACCAGGAACGGAATACCGGTCGCCAGCAGCGGTGCGTACAGTTCGCGGACCGCGGCCACGGCGCGGGTCGAATCTTCTTGCACGCCCAGCACGATCCGGTCCGGTTGCAGGGTGTCGTGCACGGCGTAGCCCTCGCGCAGGAACTCCGGGTTCCACGCGATCTCCACGTCGACCCCGCGGGGCGCCAGCGCCGCGGCCCGCCGGCTCAACTCGGCCGCGGTGCCCACCGGCACCGTGGATTTGCCGACGAGCACCGACGGCCGGGTCAGCCGAGGCACCAGTTCGTCGATGACGGCATGGACGTGGCAAAGGTCGGCGCCGTACTCGCCCTTCTTCTGCGGGGTGCCCACGCCCAGGAAGTGCACGTCGGCGAAGTCGGCGGCCAGGTCGTAGTCGGTGGTGAACCGCAACCGCCCCGCGGCGAGGTTCTCGGTCAGCAACTTGCGCAGTCCGGGCTCGTAGAAGGGGATGTCGCCCCCGGCGAGCTTGGCGACCTTGCCCGGATCGATGTCGATCCCCACGACGTCGTGGCCCAGTTCCGCCATCCCGACCGCATGGGTGGCGCCCAGATAGCCGGTGCCGAATACGGTGCATCGCATAAGACCGGTGTAGGCGGCCGCGATGAGCTAACTGCATCGACTCGCTGAGCGGTAGTTAAACGGCAGATGACACCTGACACCGGCCGGCCAGGCGCACTACAGCCCTGGGATACCGATGCCGGGAATTCCGAACCCGCCATGGCCGTGGCCGCGACCGAACCCGCCGTGCGGGATCCCCGGAAATCCGCCGTGGTCGTCGCCGCCGCCGAACGGCCCCCTCGGAGCGGGCCCCGGGCCACCGAGGAAGGGGGGCAGCGGCAGCGGGATCTGCACCGGCGGGGGCGGTGGAAGCGGGGGCGGGGCGGCCGGCGGAGGTGGGGCGGGCGCCGGCGCGGCGGGCGCCGGGGCGGGGGCCTGGGGGGCCGGGGCCTGAGGGGCCGGGGCGGGTGCCGCCGGCTCGGGCGCGGGCGCCTTGGGAGCGGGCGCCTTGGGCGCGGCCGGTGCGGGCACCTGATGCGTGGGAGCGACGAGTTTGTGGCCGGGGTTGGGTTTGACGCCGGCGTGGGGCCGGATGGCGACCGCCAGGGCCACGACCAGTGCCGCCACACCGACGACGAAGATTCCTGCCAGCGCGGTTCCCAGCAACCTGAACCTGCGATCGCGGTAACCGCCGTCGAGGAGGCTGGTCGCCGCGGTCTGGGCGCCCGGGTAGGCACCGGTGTAGGCGTCGTCGTCGGCGACGGCACTGTAGGCCAGGCTGTCCAGGCCCGCGTCAGCACCGGCCTCGAAGTAGCCGGGGGTGATGGCCATCGGGTCGATGGCGCCGGTGCCGGGGTCCTGGGCGTAGGCCAGCGCCGCGGTCGACGACGCGAACAGCGGGGCACTCGCCGACGCCAGCGCCGCGCCGCGGGCCAGCGCCGTGGCCGGCTCCTCGGGCGTGGTCAGCGGCAGCGTGGTCGCCTCTTCCAGCGCCGGTTTGATCATCGGGATGTCGATGCCGGCCCCGACGACGAACACCGCGTCGGGACGCGGGGCCAGCCCCTCGGCCTTGGAGACCATCGTGGTCAGTTGGGCGACCGCCGCGTCGTCGTCGTCGGGCAACACCTGCCGGTGAACGTCGGTGATCGAGCCGTCGGCACTGTCGACCACCGCCAGGGTGGCGGTGTCGGGCTCGATGAACAGCAGCGCGGTCTGGGCATAGTTGGTGTGGTTGCCGACCGCCTGGGCCAACGCGGCCGCGGCCAGGAAGGACGAGACCAGCATGACGTTCTCGATCTTGTGAGCGGCCAGCGCATCGCGCAGCGCGGCGGCCTCGGCGGGATCGGAGAAGGTGACCCCGGTGGAGGCCAGCTGGTAGCCACCCTCAGCGGCGCCTTCCTTGGTGCCCAGGATCGCCGACACCACCTGGTCGGCGGCGCTGATGGTCGCCGCCTGGTCGTCGGCGGCTATCCGGAACTCGTCCTCGTCGACGGTGGCACCGTCACCGCCCTGCCCCTCGACCAGGACCATCCGGACTGCCGTCGGCGCCATCGACACGCCGAGTACCGTGTCCAAAGCTCCTCCATCGTCGTTTGCCAGGCGGTGGCTTCGAGCCGTCTTCCTCTCACCCTCCGGCGTCGCTGACGCGCCGGTCGTCCCCACCCGTGTTCCCCTTGGGCCACGATTTTACGCGCTTCCGGCGGGGCGGGCGGGGCTCGCCTAGGGCCAGGGAACAGGTATGCCGTATCGATCCAGGTGGCGGCGGAGCCACGCGCCCCCGTCGTGATCGTCGCCACCGGGGCTGGTCGGGGGACTCTGTTGCGGGGGGTGCGCGGTCGGTGCGGGCGGCGGCGCGGCGGGCGCGGGTGCGGGCGAGGGCGCCGGGGGCGGCGGCGCCGGCGCGGGCGGCGGCGCCGGCGTTGCTGACGGCGGGGGCGGGGCGGGAGCCGCGGTCTTCGGGGGCGGCGCCTGCGTCGCGGGGCCGTGGGCGCCGGTCTTGAGGGTCAGCACCAGCGCGAGCGCCGCCACCCCGGCGACCAGGACCGCAACCGCGGCGCCGGCCAGCAGCACCGACCGGCGGCGACGCCGGCCGCGGTTCGGCTCGGCTTCGGCTTCGGTGTCCTCGGCCGGCCCCCGCGCCGGGGCCGCCAGATCCTTCGACGGGATCGCGAGGGTGGGCGGTTCTCCCAGCTGCGCAGTCGCCGCGGCCAGCGCAGCCCCGCGCGCCAGCGCCAGCTCGGGCTCCTCGGGAGCGGTCATCGGGAGCGGCGTCGCGGCTTCCAGCGCCAGCTTGATCGACCGGATGTCGACACCGGAGCCCACCAGGAACACCTCGTCGGGGCGGTCTTGCCGGGCTGGGACCCCCGAGACCATCGCGGCCAGCTGGGCTGTTGCCGCATCCCCCTTCGCCAGGGCCTGCCGCCGAGCGCCGGCGCCGGCGCCGGCGACGGTGTCGACCACCACCAGCGTCGCGGTGGCCGGCTCGACGAAGAGCAGCGCGGTCCGGTCGCGATTGGACGCGCTGCCGAGCGCCTGGGCGAGCGCCGCGGCCGCGGTGAACGCCGAGACCAGCGTGACGCCCTCGATGCGGCGCCGCGCGAGCGCGTCGCGCAGCGCGGCCGCTTCGGCGTCGTCGGTCCAGGTGATCCCGGTCGACCGCAGCCGGTAGCCGCCCGCCGCCGCGCTCTCCCTGGTACGCAGCACGGTGGCGATGGCCAGGTCCGTCGCGGCGGCGGCCGAGGGTGTGCCGGCTACGCGCAGGTCATCCTGGTCGACGGTGACTCCGCTGGCCCCCGCTCCCTCGACGAGCACCGTGCGGACAGCCTCCCGCGCCACGGACATGCCGAGTACAACGTCCACTGCTCCTCCACCTTCGCCTCTCGGTTCGCCCCGCCGGCGCGCGACGGCTACCTGCGCCCGAAACCACCACCGAATCCACCGAAACCATGCCCACCGCCGAAGCCGCCGAAACCGTGGCCGCCGAAGCCGTGGCCCCCGCCGAAGCCGCCATGGCCGCCGCCGAAGAGGCCGCCCAGCGGGCCGCGGCCGCCCCCGAACGGGCCGCCGAACGGACGCCGCGGACCCGGCCCACCGAACGGGCCGCCACCCAGCGGACCCCGCGGACCCGGCCCACCGAACGGGCCGTGGCCGCCGAAAGGCCCGCCGCGCAAGGGACCGTGGCCGCCCCCGAAGGGCCCGCGAACACCCGGCCCGTTGAGCGGGCCCCGGCCTCCCCACCGCGGGGCGGGCGGATGAACGACCGGCGCCCGGGGCACCGGCGGACGGATGATCGGCACCCGGGGCACGGGAACGGGCGGGGGAACCACCGGAATCGGTGCGGGCGCGCGCGGGGCCGCGGGAGCCGGAGCCACCGCGGGCGGGTGCATCGGGCGGGGCACCACCACCGGCCGGGGCGGCTTCGCCTGGACCGGCGGCGCGGGTGCGGAATGCGTTGGGACGATGATGTTTTCGTTCGGGCTGGGTCGCAAGGCGACGGTGGGGCGAATGTTGATGGCCAGGGCGATCTCCAGGGCGACGACAGCCGCGATGACGATCACCGTCAACGTGCTGCCCACCAACATCAGGGATTTGCGCCGCGGTGTCTTTGCCCGCGGGTCGAAGACGACGGTCTGCGCGTCGGCGTCCTCGTCCGGCACGGCACTGTAGGCGACGTTGTCCTCGCCGTCCCCGCCATCGCCGGACGTGTCCGAAGCGCCCTGATAGGCGGAAAGCAGCCCCGGAGACTGCCCGGCCAGAGCGAGCGGATCGATTTCGTCGGCGCCGGGATCCAGCGCGTAGGCCAGCGCGGCGGTGGACGACGCGAACAACGGCGCGTTGGCCGCCGCCAGCGCCGCACCCCGCGCCAAGGCCGTCTCCGGCTCGTCGGGCACGGCCAGGCCGAGCGACGTCGCGGCCTCCAGCGCCGGCTTGATCAGCGGGACATCGACGCCGGATCCGACGACGACCACGCCCTCGGGTCGCGCGTCGAGCGCTTCGGCGCCGGAAACCATCTCGGCGAGTTCGGCCACCGCCTCCTGGTCGTCGTCGGAAAGAACCCGGCGGTGCACATCGGAAACCGACCCGTCGGCGGTGTTGATCACGGCGAGGGTCGCGGTGTAGGGCTCGACGAAGAGCAGCGCCGTGTGCGTGTAATTGGTGGCGTCGCCGACGGACTGAGCCAGCGCGGCCGCGGCCATGAACGCCGAGACCAGCATGACGTTCTCGAGTTTGTGGTCGATCAGCGCATCGCGCAGCATCGCGGCCTCGACGTGATCGGTCCAGGTCACTCCCGTCGACAGCAGCTGGTAGCCACCCTCTTCGGCGCCCTGCCGGGTGCCGAGAATCGCCGACACCACCTGGCGCGGCGCGTCCGCGGGCGATGACTGCCCGGTGTCGAAGTCGTCCTGGTCGACGACGACCCCGTCGGCGTTCTCCCCCTCGACGAGCACCATGCGGACCCTGGTCGGCGTCATCGAGACGCCGAGCACGATGCCCACCACTTTTCCCATCCCCCTGGGTAATTCGCTGCGCCGTCCACGGTACAAACCGGGATCGCCTTGGTCACCGGTCGACGGAAACCCTCACGCCTCGTGGTGTTCCGGCTCACAGGTGCGATGGCACAGCTCTAGACCGACCGCAATGATCCGAGCGTACCCGCGGCGCGCGGACTCTGGCCGAGCCCGGTTCAGCGTGCTGCAGCACCGGGCCGAACGTCAGTGGTGCCCGCCGAATCCACCGAAACCACCGAAACCGCCGAAACCGCCGTGGCCGCCCCCGCCGAATCCGCCGAAGCCACCGCCGTGGCCGCCGCCACCGAATCCGCCGAACGGCCCTCCGCCGCCGAAGGGTCCGCCCCCGCCGAACGGTCCGCCACCGTGGCCGCCACCGAACGGCCCCCCGCCACCGAACGGGCCGGGACCACCGATCGGCCCACCAGCGTGGCCGCCACCCAGCGGTCCCCCGCCACCGAACGGGCCGGGACCACCGGGACCCGCACCGGGCGTCGGCACATGACCACCCTCAGGCCCACCCAGACCACCAGGCCCACCCAGACCACCCAGACCACCGGGACCACCGGGACCACCGGGAACATGAATAGGCCCACCCCCCGGAGCGCCGGGACCGCCCGGACCCCCACCCGGCACCGGCACATGACCACCACCGGGACCACCCGGGCCTGCACCCGGCACATGACCACCACCGGGCTTACCCGGACCCCCACCGGGCACCGGCACATGACCACCCCCAGGCGCACCCGGGCCTGCACCCGGCTTGGGCGGCGTGCCCTGCCCGCCGGGAATGGGGTGCGGCGGCGACAGCGGACCCGTGGCACCGCCCGACGGCGGTGACTGCGGGTGCGGCACGTGGACGGGCGGGGGGACCACCACGGGTCGCGGCACGTGCGGCACAGGCGCAGACGGCGGGCTCAGGACGTGGTCGGGGAAGGGCACGCCGAGCACGGGCGCGGGCACGTGAATCGGCGGCACCGGCACCAACGGCGGGACCACCACGGGCACCGGCACGATCGGAGCCGCCGGGACCGGGGGCGCCGCCGCCGGCACCGGGGCGGCCACCGGCGGGTTCAGGGGCTTGGGCGCGGCCACCGGTATAGGCACATTGAGCACCGGCTTCGGCGCCAGGGCCTGCACCGGCTTCGGCGCCGGTGCCTGCTGGGCCGGGACGATGAGATGTTGGCCGGGAGTGGGCTGCAGGGCGACCGTCGTGCGGATGCCGATCGCCAGCGCGATCTCGAGCGCCAGCACCGCACTGATGCCGGCCACCGCCAGCCCGCTGCCGATCAGCAGGGCGGGCCGGCGGCGCGGTTGGCCCGCGTCGGGGGCGAAAAGTCCTTCGATGATGGCGGTCGGGGCTTCGGAGTCCGGGTCGGGCACCGCGCTGTACGCGACGTCGTCGTCGCCGGGAACCCCGGAGAGGCTGAGGTAGTCCGGCAGGCCGGATACGTCGACCGCACCGGTGCCGGCGTCCTGGGCGTAGGCCAGGGCAGCGGTCGACGAGGCGAACAACGGCGCGTTCGCCGACGCCAGCGCGGCGCCGCGGGCCAGCGCCGTCTGCAGCTCCTCGGGCAGGCTGACGTCCAGCGACGTCGCCGCCTCCAGCGTCGGCCGCAGCGGGGCGACGTCGACACCGGACCCCACCACGAACAGCCCGCCCGCGGTCGGTGCCGAATCGTCGAGCCCGGCCACCATCGCCCCGAGTTGCGCGGCGGCCTCGTCGTAGGACTCGGCATCGATGCAGGTCTTGCGGACGTCGGCGATGGAGCCGTCGGAGGTCTCCACGAGCGCCGTCGTCGCGGTGCCGGGCTCCACGAAAAGCACCGCGGTGCGCTCGTAACCCATTGCGCCGCCGACGGATTGCGCCAGCGAGGTGGCGGCCAGGAACGCCGACACCAGCATGACGTTGTCGATCCGGTGGGCGGCCAGCGCGTCGCGCAGCGCGGCGGCCTCCTGCTGATCGGTCCAGCTCACCCCGATCGAGGACAGCTCCAGGCCCGCGTCGGCCGCGCCCTCGCGGGTGCCCAGGATGGCGGCGATCACCCGATCGGGGGCGCCGGCGGCGACGTCGAACTCGTCCTCTTCGATCGTGGGGCCGTCGGCGTTCTCGCCCTCCAGCAAAACCAGCTGGATCGCTGCCGGTGCCATCGACACCCCGAGCACGGTGTCCAAAACCCATCCTCCAAAAATCCCGCAGCCGGCCGTGGTCTGGGCGGAGGAGCAACCACGCGGACCGCTGCATCGATATTCGGCGATGAAGCTGTGCTGCGGGCCTGCCGAAGCTAGGTACTTCGTATGAAGTTCTGGTAGGAGCGCGACGGCGTGGGTCCCCGCTGGCCCTGGTATTTCGAACCGACGGCCGAGCTGCCGTACGGGTGTTCCGCCGGGCTGGTGAGCCGCAGGATGCACAGCTGGCCGATCTTCATGCCCGGCCACAAAGTGATCGGCAGGTTGGCGACGTTGGACAGCTCCAGCGTGATGTGGCCGCTGAAACCCGGATCGATGAACCCGGCCGTCGAGTGCGTCAGCAGGCCCAGGCGGCCCAGCGACGATTTGCCCTCCAAACGTCCCGCGAGGTCGTCGGGCAGGGTGAACAGCTCCAGCGTCGCGCCGAGCACGAACTCGCCCGGGTGCAGCACGAACGGCTCGCCGGGGTCGGGTTCGACCAGGCTGGTCAGCTCGTCCTGCTGCTTGGCGGGGTCGATGTGGGTGTAGCGGGTGTTGTTGAACACCCGGAACAGCCGGTCGAGGCGGACGTCGATGCTGGAGGGCTGCACCAGGGTGTCGTCGAACGGGTCGACGCCCAGCCGGCCGGCGGCGACTTCGGCCCTCAGGTCACGATCGGAGAGCAGCATCCGCAGAGCCTATCTGCCGCGCAGACGGCCCCGGCTCAACGCAGGTACATCTCCCGGCCGGTGGGATATCCGCCGCCGGTGGTGGTGACGTGGACGTGGTCGTAGTGGCCCAGCCTGCTCGGTTGCGCGCCGTTGGGCGTGTAGTAGACGCCGCGCCAGATCGCGTCCTGCATGCCGAATCGACGGGCGTTGCGGCGCACGAACGCGACGATCTGGTTGCCGAGCGCGATGCCATGGGCGCTGCCGGGGTTGGGGATCATCACGTCGATCGCCAGACCGTTGGGATGCCACGGCAGCGGGTCCGGCCGCACCCCGCCGATCTCGTGGATCTCGGGGAACTCGGCGCTGATGGCGCGGGCCGCCAAGATGGTCCTGACCTGCAGGCCATGCTCCGGTGCGACGCCGGCCGGCAAGAATCTGGGTTGCCGGTGGTAGCGGGAGGCGGCAGCGAACTCGGCGCCGCGGGCCGCGCCGTCACCGGCGGTTCCCGGGGCCGACATCGCCGCCACCACCTCGAAACAACACGGTTCGACGTCGGCCACGACCGGCTCGGCGACGACCTCACGCGCGGCGCCCGGGTAAGCATCGGCGCTCGCCGCTAAGAAGACGACGGCGGGGGCGGCTACCGCTGCCAGGAGCGTTGCCGACTTGCGGCGCGTCCTGGGTAATTCGTGCCTGCCCACAAGGAGGCACCTTACGAGATAACGAATTATCACGAAAGGGTAAACATCACGCCGTCAGTGTCGGGGCCTGCTCAGCCGGTGCGACTCGAGCGGCTACTCTGGGCTGCCGCGACGACCGACCGACGGCCCGGCCCCGGCAGCGGGTGCTAGCCTTTCGGAGCGACACCGCCGATGTAGTTCAATGGCAGAACATCAGCTTCCCAAGCTGAATACGCGGGTTCGATTCCCGTCATCGGCTCCACATTTAGCAGCACGAACGCTGTTCGAATCGTTCGAACTCCTAGCCTCAATGTCACACGTTGTCACAACTCGCGGACAACTCGATTCAGGATTGCACACGACTTACTCCCATGGACCGCCGTCGGCACCGAGCGCCAACTTTTCCCGCCCTTGCCGGGCCTTCGCCGGCCGCAGAACCGTCACCAGCCGCTCCGGTAACGGCAACGTCCGCCGCGACGTGGCCGACTTCGGATCGTTCTCCACCGCCGTACCGCACGCGTCCACCCGGTTGTTTGCGACCGACAGCGTCTTGGCGTCCAGGTCGACGTCGGACCACCGCAGGCCCGCGATCTCACCGCGCCGCAGGCCGCTCAGCTCCAACTCCCACGCATGCCGGATCCGATCGCCGGTGATCGAGGCCAGCAGTCGCTGCACTTCGACCTCGGAGTAGGTGTCGACCTCCTGATGCGGGATCGCCACCCGGTTCACCAGCCTGGCGACGTTACGTGCAACCAGTCCTTGGGATTCCGCGTCCGCAAGCACCTGCTCAACGGTGCCGATCACCTTGTTCACCGAGTCGGCCGACCACGGTCGCCGGGTGCGGCCCTTCGCCGTGGTCGCCCCACCGGCAACGAAATCGGTGACCAGAGCATCGGTGTGAGCTTTGGTGAGTCGCTGCACCGAGAGCCGCCCGTACCGTTCCCCGCAGCGGCCCAAGGTCGTATTCCAGTTTGGCTCGCGTCGTGGTTAGTGGCTGCACGAGGTGTTGCTTCTGCAAGCTTGTCTGAACTCATGCGCATTAATGCAACGCCGCACTTGCGAGGTGCCTCACGTAAAAGTGAGCGCGAAGCGGTGGCTGGTGCCTCACGCATAGTGAGCGCGTGGGGGGCTTGCATTACTTCGCCTTGGCCAATCGGTTGATTGACGGTTGTAATGCTTGCAGGTCGATGTGGCGGGCGGCGGCGAGGGCCTCGGTCTTGGCTTTGGCCAGGTCCAGCAGCTGCATCTGGATGGTGGTGATCTGGCGGGTCAGATCGGCGGGGTTGATGCCCTCAATTCGGGTGGCCACGTTTGAAAGCTGTTGCGCATCAAGGACACCCGATTCCTGTAGGCGCTGCCACGGGGTGGCCGGCTTGTCGTAGACGCGCTTGCGGCGACCGTTGGTTGTGGTGGTGTAGCCGACGGGCTTTTTGGTCGGGGTGAAAAAGTTGCACCGTAGCGACACCACCGGCCACAGCTCGTTGAGCAGCTCCAGCTCCTCGGGGGTGTCATAGCGCCAGTAGAAGGCGTGTTTGCGCACCACATGGTTGTTCTTGGATTCCACATGGGCCTGGTCGTTTTTCTGGTAGGGCCGCGAGCGGGTCTGTTCGATGTCGCGGGCCTGCAGCCAGTTAGCGACCTCGTGGTTGATGAACTCAGACCCCGAGTCCGAATCGAAGATCACCATCGGGAACGGGAACCGCCGCTGTAACTCCTCGATGCCAGCGGTGATCCACTTGGAGGCGTTGTTGCGGATCGAAGCGTTCTCGGTCCAGCCGATGACCACGTCGGTCATCGTCAGGGGTGCGGGCGAACTCGCCGATCAGCGTCGGGCCGCAGTGCGCCACGGTGTCGGCCTCGATCACCCCCGGGACCTTGGGCGCCTCATCGGCGCAGGTGCGGATGGCGATCGAATTCCGCAGCAGCGGTGAGGGTTTCGTTGTCGAGATGCCCTTAATGCGCATCGCATCCCGGGCGGGTTTGAGGTAGCGGTCCACGGTGGCCGCGCTCATCGCCTTCACCCCGGCCATGGCCGCCTCGGTGGCGAACGGCTTGTCCAGATCACCGGCCTTCTCCAGCAACGGCAGCCACAGATCACGCATGACCACCAGGTACTTGCCGCACGGCATGCCCATCAACGCCCACACGTGCTCCAGCAGCGCCCTGGCGTCGTCGCTGAAGCCCCGCGCCCGCAACGATCGCCTGTCGACCTGCTCGGCCGGATCCACCAGTCTCGGGCCGGTCAGCATCCGCCGGGCCGTCGAACGGCCCATCCCGGTGGTGGCCACCACCCGATCCAGGATCTTGGTCTTGTCCGCCTTGCACGCCTTGCCGTACTGACCTCGCAGTTTGTTGGTTACCTGCCGTCTTGCGGCCATGTCGATCTTGCCCTCCATACCGGGCAAGCCTTCCGCGCTACGCGCTCAAAATAGCTGAGGCATCACCACCGGCCACGCGCTCAAAGTAGGTGAGGCACGCCGACTTGTGGCCCATTCGAGGATGTGTCGCTATAGTTGGTGTGTCTGCGGCACTAGCCGTAGAAAGTGAGCCCGAGACCCGGCCGGACGACCGCGGCGCTCGGGCCTCGCGTTTTCTGGTCTCATGGGTTCCTGACACTGCTGACCATCGGACCGATAAGATTCCGCCACCGCCCGCCTTTGGCCCAACACCAAGCTATCGCGTCGGGTATGCCTAACAGAAGTTCCTCGTGGCGCCGTCGATGGTCGTAACGCATGCTTTCTAGCCTGTCTACCTTTCTGACGGCTTGGAAGAGGAGTTGGCGATCCGAATGAACCAAGCTGTCATCCTGGTCGATGATCAGGAACGCGTCGTCCGGGGCTGTTGCCAAGTCATCGACGAGCAGACGTAAGCATGCCGCCCGGGCCTGCAACTGAGTTCTGTAACTGCGGCCGGCGTCGTACACGGTCGCTTCAACGCCTGCGCTAACGAACGCTTGAGCGATTGTTGTTCTCCGTCCGTCGCTCTCATCTGTCATATGGAGGCTGCGCTGACCCGGCAGCAACAGCTCCGTGACGACATGCCGCAATGCTCGAAGGTCATCGGGCACTAGGACCGCAGCGACCACGACGTAATCCCGACGCTTGCTTTCGTCGATGAAAACGTGTCGATCAGTCACTGGACATGCTCTATGCGTTTCGGCTCGACATGCTCCCCGCTTGGGACTAACTCCACCTCGCCCTCTTCTCATGCATCGTCGTTGCGCAACCTTCTCATCCGTGGGACGTTGACGTCGCATAGCGTCCCACGGCACAATGGGTAAATGCAAGGAACGACACCCGGGCGTTTTCGTCCCACGCCATGGCCAGGTGGGACGATCCCGGTCCCCAAGGTGCACCGGACGCCGGCCAAGGTTTTGCAAGAGTTTCCCCTTGACGACTTGGTTATTGAGTACGACGTTGCAGGGCGCGAACAGTCATCGGTGGCGCTGCCCGACGACTTTGTGCTCCAAGAGGTGTTCGGGTTCGACGTCGATGACGCCGAGGCGCTCGCCGACTTTACGAGTCGGTGGGGATGGCTGACACACTTCGGTGATCAGCGCCTTAATAGCCTTCCTCCCGGCACATACTCCGGCCGTCACGGCGAGCAGCAACACCGTGAGTGGATCGAATTAGTTTCGGAAGAAGGGTATTCCGCTGATTTCATTGTTCCTGTCCGGCTCATCGCATTACACGTTCAGTTCCTACGTGCGATGGCCGCTCACTTGCACGTATACCTGTCGGGCGGCGACCTGGAGGCGTATCAGCAAGCCTGGGTGGCCCACGGCCACCCGGTTGAGCCATCTACGGAGGGCATGGCGTGGCTATGGTTCGACTCCGCGATCAACCAGGCGCTTACTCCGTACCACGTAAGCATCCAATCCGACCCTGAACTCTTTGGACTGCTGACGGGCGCAAAGGCAATGCCGACACTCTACGAAGCTTGCGCCCTGCAGCTTTACAACTACATCGTCGAAGGCGTCCCGTTCGGCAGCTGCGCCAACGAGTCATGCCGGAAGTTATTCACTAAGCAGCGCGGTAGGCCGGGGACCGTCGGGGAGTGGAACCGCACTGCGGGCGTGCGGTACTGCTCGCACCGGTGCGCGAAGGCCCAAAGCGAACGGGAGCGGCGGCGGAGGCAGCGGCAGGAAACCTCACGGCATGTTTGACGCGACTCGAAGAGTGCCAGGCGGGCACACCGAGACAACTAAGGACACCTCAATTCGACTTCCCAAGCTGAATACGCGGGTTCGATTCCCGTCATCGGCTCCACAAAACTCCTGGCAGTGGCCGGTCGTTCACCGCTGAGCACAGAACCGGCGTCGCGCCTCCATCAAAGCCGAGTCGCAATTCGACCACGCCGGCGCGAACCTCGACACTCACGCGCCCCGAGGCCGAGTCAGCGCGGCTGTACCACTCCGCCCGGCGGGTGCTCGTCGACGTTCTTGAGGAGCAGGTCGCGCACGGCGGGACGCGGTCCGTACGGTCGCAGCATGGTGCTGGCCGGCCGTGGACGCACGTGCTGCGGCCACCAGAACCAGCGGCCGAGCAGGGTGGCCAGCGACGGTGTCATGAACGACCGCACGATCAAGGTGTCGAAGAGCAGCCCCAGCGCGATCGTCGTACCGACCTGGGCCATCACCAGCAGCGGGCTGAACATGAACGTGGCCATGGTCGCGGCGAACACCAGACCGGCCGAGGTCACCACCGAGCCCGAACCGGCCATCGCGCGAATCGTCCCGGTTTTGAGCCCGGCGTGGATTTCCTCCTTGAACCGCGATATCAACAGCAGGTTGTAGTCCGAGCCGACGGCCAGCAGCAGGATGATCGCCATCGCGAGCACCATCCAGTGCAACTTCAAGCCCAGGATGTACTGCCATAGGAGCACGGAGAGCCCGAATGAGGCGCCCAGCGACAACAACACCGTGCCGACAATCACCACGGCCGCCACGGCGCTTCGGGTGATCACCAGCATGATGATGAAAATCAGTGTGGCTGCGGCAATTCCGGCGATCATCAGGTCGACGTTGGAGCCGTCGTGCATGTCCTTGTACGTCGCGGCGGTACCGCCGAGGTAGACCTTGGCGCCCTCCCAGGGCGTGCCCTTGATCGCCTCGTGCACGGCCTGCTTGATCGGCCCGATGTGGCTGATGCCTTCAGGGGTCGCCGGGTCGCCCTCATGGGAGATGATCAACCGGACGGCGTGCCCGTCCGGGGAGATGAACTGCTTGAGACCCCGCGCGAAATCCGGACTCTTGAATGCCTCCGGCGGCAGATAGAAGGTGTCGTCGTTCTTGGCCTTGTCGAAGGCATCGCCTTCGGCGGTGGCGTTGTCGGACTGCGCTTTGGCTTGTTCGTTGAGACCCATCGTGGTCGCGTAGTTCGACATGATGGTGTCCAGGTTGTGCTGCTGGCTCTCGATCTGCGGCGGTATGAGCGCCACCAGCTTCGGCTGAATCCGATCCAGCTTGTCCAGATTCGCGCTGAGGTTCACGATGTTCTGCGCCACCTGGTCGATGCCGTCCAGCGCGTTGAAGATCGACCGGATCGCCCAGCATGCCGGAACGTCGTAGCAGTGTCTCTCCCAGTAGAAGTAGCTGCGGATCGGCCGGAAGAAATCGTCGAAGTTGGCGATGTCGTCGCGCAACGATTCGGTGATCTGCACGGTTTGCTTGGTGAGCCTGGTGGTTTCGTGCGTGGTGTTGCTGAGGTCCTGGGTGACGCGCATCTGTTCGTGCAGGGTCGCCATCGTCTTGCGCAGTTCGTCCGCCTGCTTGAGTAAGTTCTTCGCCTGCTCGTCCTGATAGTGCTGGGTCTGGATCCGCCCTGCGGCCTGCGCACTCATCTGGAACCCCAGCGTGCTGTGGTCGAGCGGCGTGCCCAACGGCCGGGTGATGGTCTGCACGCGGCCGATGCCAGGGATGTGGAAGACCGCCTTGGCGACCTTGTCCAGGACCAGGAAGTCGGCCGGGTTACGCAGGTCGTGATCGGTCTCGATCATCAACAGCTCGGGATTGAGCCGAGCCTGGTCGAAGTGCCGGTCCGCGGCGGCATAACCAACGTTGGCCGGGGTGTCCGCCGGCAGGAAGTGGCGGTTGTCGTAGTCGGTCTTGTAACCGGGCAGGGCGAGCAGACCAACCAATGCGACCCCGATGGTCACCGCGAGAACCGGTGCGGGCCAGCGGACGACCGCGGTGCCGATGCGACGCCATCCCTGGGTCTGCAGCTTGCGCTTCGGGTCGAGCAGCTTGAAGAAGCTGGCCACCGTGAGCACGGCCGGCCCCAGCGTCAAAGCCGCCAACACCGCGACCAGCATGCCGACCGCACACGGCACCCCGAGCGACTGAAAGTACGGCAAGCGGCAGAAGCTCAGGCAGTACATCGCGCCGGCGATGGTCAGCCCCGATCCCAGCACGACATGCGCCGTGCTGTGGAACATGGTGTAGAACGCCTGTTCGCGGTTCTCGCCGAGACCGCGCGCCTCGTGGTAGCGGCCGACCACGAAGATCGCGTAATCCGTCCCGGCCGCGATCGCCATCAGCACCAGCATGTTGTTGGCGAACGTGGAAAGCCCAATGACGCCGTAGTTACCGAGCGTCGCGACGACGCCCCGAGCCGCGGCCAACTCGATGAACACCATCACCAGCATGATCAGCATGGTGATGACCGAGCGGTAGACGAACAGCAGCATCACCACAATCACCAGGAAGGTGATGAGGGTGACGAGCATGACGCCCTTCTCGCCGGCATGGGACTGATCGGCGAACAGCGGACCCGCGCCGGTGACATACGCCTTGATTCCCGGCGGTGCGGGAACCGAGTCCACGATCTTGCGCAGGGCCAGGGCAGACTCGTTCGCCTGCCCGCTGCCCATGTTGCCGGCGAGGTAGACCTGGACGTAGGCGGCCTTTTGATCGTGGCTCTGGGAACCCGCCGCCGTCAGCGGATCACTCCAGAAATCCTGCACGTGCTGAACGTGTATCTTGTCTTGCTCGGCGCGCCTGACGATCTCGTCGTAGTAGCGGTGCGCTTCGGCCCCGAGCGGCTTGTCGCCCTCCAGCAAGATCATGGCCGAGTTGTCGGAGTTGAACTCTTTGAAGGTCGATCCGACCTTCATCATCGACTGAAAGGACGCCGCGGCAGTCGGACTCATCGACACCGAGTGCGTTTTGGCGACGACCTCCAGCTGTGGCGAGATGGTGTTGGTGACGAAGACGATGCCCAACCACACCAGGACGATCGGCAGCGCCAGCCGGTGGATCATCCGCGGTAGGAACGGCGGGATCAGCGGCTGATCGACGCGCGGCGGAGCCTCGCTCGGCTCGCTCATGCGGACTTGTCCAGGCAGTAGACGAAGGGGTTCACGGTTTCGTTGGAATCCGAGCGATTCGGGGCCTTGATGACGTCACCGCGACCGTCGTGGTTGTTCACGACGAATCGGCACGCGATCCAACTGCCGTCTCCTTGCGCCACCAGGTTTGCCGGGATGCCGGGCTTCGTTGAACTCAATACTTTGCTCCAGGGCAAGGGCACGTTCAGTGCCTGCTGCGGATGGGTGTTTTCGTCGAGGTAGTTGATGGTCGCCGTGCTGCCCGGTGAGCCCCAGACCTCGAGGGTGATCGTCTTGGCGTTGAACTGGTCGAGGACCTCGCCCGAGGTGCCACCACCGAACGAACCCTTGTGGACGCCGAAGATACCGTGCAGTCGGTATACGACGAATCCCGACACCGCAACGACGGCTGCGATCGTGAGCACCAACCAGAAGCGCCCCAAGATTCCCTGTTTCTTGGCGCGCCGCGGCGGGCCGACCGTGTCGCCCTCGCTGCCGGCGGAGCCCTGCTTCTTCAGCGGCTCGGTCCTATGCTCAGTCGTCGTCATGGGCGCTTCAAGTCCTTCAGCACGGGCGCAACATTAGCTAGCGTGTGTGCAACCTTGGAGATACCCCACAGGTTCTCGATCTGGTTGGCCACAGCAGTCCCCCTTCGACGGCCTTCCTTCATCCGGGCGTCGCTGCGCCGGTTGGTTTCCGACGCCCGCGGCTTGACCTCCGGCCCCGTACCGGTTGCGGCGTTCATGAGGACCCCGAGATCAGGCCGATGCAGGTGGCCGTGAGCAGGCGGGTGAGGGCGGTTGCGAAGTCCAGATTCCACTCGGGCGGAACCACTTCGGGCTCCTCGGCGTAGATGTCGGTCAGGTGCTCCGGCGGGTTCGCGACTTGCCACAGCGTCGCCGCCAGCGAGTAGGCGGCCAGCAGGATGTCCAGCGAGCCCGATCGTCCGAGTTCGGGCAGCGCGCATCCGATCGAATCGGCCAGCGAGAGTGTGGCCGCGGTACTGATCCGCCTGACCTCGATGACCCGCTCAGCGTCCACCTCGTGTTCCAGGTGCAGGTGCAGGTTGGCCAGCAGGTCGCAGAACAATGGGTCCTCGGCCAGGGCTTGGGC
Organism: Mycobacterium cajalii; assembly: GCF_045809005.2. NCBI lineage: Bacteria > Bacillati > Actinomycetota > Actinomycetes > Mycobacteriales > Mycobacteriaceae > Mycobacterium > Mycobacterium cajalii. The sequence goes on along the minus strand of NZ_CM141436.1, from coordinate 554,168 downwards.
CAATGTCTCGGCGATGCGCGAGGGCGACTTCGCGCCGGGTTCGGCCAGCTTCTCCGACACGGTATTGGACCATCGCACCCAGCCCTCGGCGGACAGACGCAGCAGGACTTCCTTGTAGGAGGTGAAGTAGCGGCGTACCGCCGAATAGTGAATTCCGGCCCGGTTGGCGACCGCGGTCAGGGTGACCGACGCGACGCCCGTTTCCATTGCCAGCGAGCGTGCGGCTTCCACGAGAGCATCCGCACGTTGGCGCTTCTCTTCCTCGGTGCGAGCGCGCTGGAATGTCAGTTGCGCCACCGGCCGAGCCTAACGCACGTTGTGTGATTTGCATAACGCACAAGGTTTCTGGTTCCTCCAGTCGTCTCGGGACCGCCCGATCATTGCGAAATCGCCGTGCAGCCTTCCGACTTCTTATTGCGTTTTGGCGCGAAAACACTGGCTGACAGCGACCCGCTCCGCGACGTAGCCAGCCGGTCGGTCCGATACCGCTTCAGTACGGCTGAATTGCGCCCCGCCCCGGTCTACCCTCGATGACGAACGACAAGCGACCCAAGAGACTGGGGAAGGTGCGCGATGCTCGCAGCGTTCGGATTCGACACCCTGGGTGTGGTCATCGGGGACATGTTCTTCGTCGACCCGTCTCCGCTCGAAGGGCAGGAAACCCCCGAGCGGGGGGTCAGGCTGGAACTGCGCCTCGTCGACCGCGGCGCGCCGCAGGGATCCATCTACGCCGGAGTCCCGATCTCCTTCGACCGGCCGGTGTGGCGGGTCGACCTGTTCGGGTCCACCGAGAGCCCGCCGGGGACGCTGGACCGGGCCCATCACCACCCCCGTTTCAACGGGTGGGAACCCGGACGCCGCCACTTCGTCCCCGAGCTGTCCGCCGACCCGGTGTCGTGGCTGGCCGGTCAGCTGGCCGACCCGGCGGCCGTGCTGGCCCGGGCGGGCGTCGACCCCGACGAGGTCGGCGAGGCCGACAAGACCGCACTCGCCGCGGCGGCCCCGGAGATCGTCGCCGCGGTGAAGCGGATGCTCGAGCAGGTGCGGGACGGGGAACTGGCCCCGGCCCCCGCCGAGCCGGTCGCCGCCGCCCGCACCGGCTGGCTGTGACGCCGGGTTCGATGAGCTAGGCGCTACAGCTGTCGGCGGGTCCGTGCCGCTCGAGGGCCCCGAGCGTGAAGTGGCTCGACGCCCGTCCCCGTGCCTTCGCCCGATACATCGCGAGGTCTGCCTCGTGCAGAATCTCGGCGGCGGCGCGCTGCTCGCCGGGCGGCACCGCGACGACGCCGATGCTGGCGCTGATGCGGAAGACGTCCGGAATCCCGTCGCTGTCGCGCCCGACGACGATCGGTTCGCCGAGCGCACCTTGCAGCCGCTCGGCGACGACGTCGGCCTCCTCGGGCTCGATCGGCGCGGCCAGCAGCGCGACGAACTCGTCGCCACCGACACGTCCGACCACGTCGTCGGGCCGCAACGCGTCCCGCAGGCGTTCGGCGGTGATCCGCAGGGCGGCGTCGCCGGCGTGATGCCCGAGCGCGTCGTTGACTCCCTTGAATTTGTCTAGGTCGATGAACAGCACCGCGCCCAACCGGTGACTTCCGCTTTCCAGCGCTTCGGTGACCAGGTCCAGGATGTGGGCGCGGTTGGGCAGCCCGGTCACGTGATCGTGTGTCGCCTGATGGACGAGTCGCTGGTAATTGGTGTGCTGCGCGGTGACGTCGGCGAACGACACCAGCACCGACGAACCGTCGGGATCGGCGGGGTCGAGCAGCGAACACGTCACGGAGAGCCAGACCCGTCGTCCATCGTCGAATCGGTCGACACCGTAAACCCGGCTCCCCCGGGGGCTGATTTTCAGGGATTCCAGCACCGGACGCTGATCGGCGATGAGCAACTCGCCGTCGCTGTCATAGATCGGAATCGGTACCACCGTCGCCATCTCGACGGCCACGGCCTCCGTCGTCGGCACACCCATTATTCGCAGGGCCGCGGGGTTCACCGATTCCACGATCCCCTCGGACGAGATGACGACGACGCCTTCCTCCAGGGACGCCACGACGGTCTGGAAATGCTGTTCGGCACGCCGCAGCGCGGTCCGGTCGGCGCACACCACGACGTATCCGGTGTCCATGCGGGACGCCGACACCCGCACCACCAGCGGCGAGCCGTCGGCCGCGCGGTGGGTGGCGTGCACGACGCCCCCTGCGGCGATGATCGCGGCCGGGTCCAGGGCGGCGCCGACCGCCTCACCGACCGGTCGGCCGAGGGCCTGCACCGCCGAGCGGCCGTAGATGGCTTCGGCCGCGGGGTTCCAGGTGGTGACCACGCCGGTGAGGGTGGTGGCGACGATCGCGTCGCTGACGTGGGTGACCAGCGCCGCCTGGTAGCGCAGGTCCGCCTCGGCGGTCTTGTGCTCGGTCACGTCCCAGAACGCGACCTGGTGGGCCGGTCTGCCCTGCCACTGGGCCCGCACTGCCACCGCCTCCACCGCGCGGGCCGTCCCGTCCAACGCCAGGATCACCATCTCCACCGGCGGTGAGACGTCCCCGTCGCGTCGGCGCGCCGCGATCTGACCGAGCACCGTGGGGACCGACTGCGGCGCCACGACGTCGATGATGCGGTGTCCGAGCAACTGGTCGGCGGAGTCGGCCGCCAGCTTCTGCACCATGGTGTCGTTGACGTAGAGGAAGCGCCCGTCGGCGTGGACGCAGATCGCGACGGGGCTGTCCTCGACCATTCGGCGGAACTCCTGGTCCGCCTCGGCCTGTCGTTCGCCCGATCGGGCAGATGCAGACTCCGTGGGTTCGACGGCCACCACGGCACCTCCCCTCAAGCCCCAGCCCAATACATTGTGCGGTTTGCCGTTTCCAACGGCAATGACACCAATGCAAAATAGGCCCGACCGTTACGACTATCCGTAACGTCGCACACGCCCGCCGCGAAAGACGCGGGGTTCTGCTGCGCCACCGGGACTTTCGGCCCTAGCGGCGGCAACCGGGATGCATGATCGTTGGCCTCGTCGTCAGTAGCATCGCACGCGCCACCCTGGGGGTCTTCGATGCGGTCAGCCAAAGACAAACCGGCACAAGCCGACAGCCCTGCGCCCGCGCCGACCGAAGACCGTCGACGCGCGCCTCGGCCCGACACCCCGCAGGGATACCTGCAGCAGTTGCCCGCGCTCGTGCTGTTGCAGCGACTGGCAAGTCCGGTGATCGCCCTCGACCAGGACGGCACTGTCGTCTACGCGAACCCGGCGTGCGTGTCCATGCTCGGCTACGGCGAGGGCGGGCTCGACGGCACGCCCCTGCACCGCCTGTTGGTCACCGAGGCGCGACGCCCACGCGTGAGCGCGTTGGACACACTTCGCGCGGCGGTCGGTGTCACCACCGTGTGGCGGCACCGACCCGAAGGCGCCGTCAGAGTCGCCGTCCTCGGCACGATGCTGCTGCGCGAGGACGACCCGGTCCTGCTGGTCAGCCTCGCCGACGTCACCGAGTGGGTGTGGAACCACAACCGCGACGCGGCACTCAGCACCGAGGACGCGGGCGGTACACCGGCAGGATCCGATACTTCGCATTGAAGGCCGCGCGGTCGTATTCGTCGCCGAGTTCGCCGTCGTGGGCGATGACCGTCGGACCGTCGAGGGCACAGAACCCGAACTCGGGCACCTGCAACTCGTGATAGAGCGGACTGCGCTGCAGACGGCCCAGGGCCAGCGCCGTCAGGATCCTGGTGCGGCCCCACGGGCGACCGGCTTCGAGCATGCGCACGTCGATCAGGCCGTCGTCCATGCGCGGCCGCAGCGAGGGGGCGAATCCGGAGGGCAGATACAGCGAATTGCCAAGGAAGAACAGCGATGTCAGCAGGGTGGTGTCGTCGTAGCGGATCCGGACCGGCTCGGCGTGACGCAGCGTGTGCAGCATGGCGTAGAAACCGGCCAGCGGCTTGCCGATCCGCTTCTCCAGCTTCTCGCGCTGCTCGACGAACGCCGGGTACGCGCCGATGCTGGCGGTGTTGAGCACCATCCGGGTTTCGTTGAGGCACACCAGGTCGACCCGGGCCACGCTGCCGCGCCGGACCGCGTCGGCCGTTTTGGCCACGGTGTCGCAGCCGATGTCCTTGGCGAAGTGGTTGAACGTGCCGCCGGGGAACACCGCCAGCGGCAGCCCGGCGTCGGTCGCCACTGCCGCCGCGGTCGCCACGGTGCCGTCGCCGCCGCCGACCGCGAGCACCTCGGCACGCGCGGCGGCGCTGCGCAACACCTGTTCCGGGTCGTCGTCGCGGCCCAGTTCGACGATCTCGGCCCGGGGCAGTTCGGCGCGCACCTCGTCGACGACGCGGGCCCCCGTGCCACCGCCCGACGCCGGATTGATCACCAGCACCACGCCGGCCCCGTCGGGGCGTTCCGGCGTCGCGACCCACAGCGGTTCGGCGTTGGGCAGGGCCGTGGCCACGATCGGCGGGACCAGCCGCCCGCCCAGGACCGCGACGCCGGCCCCGATGCCGAAGCCGGCGATGACGTCGCCGGGGTAGTGCGCGCCGGTCGCCACCCGCGACAGCCCGACCAGCGCGGCCACCAGTCCCAGCCCGAAACCCAGCAGCGGGATCTCCAGACCCACCCCGACGGCGAACGCGGCGGCGCTGGCCGAATGCCCGGACGGCAGAGAGTTCGACGTCCGCCGGCGGCCAGCCCGCCGGACCACCGGCACCGCGTCGAAGCGGGGACGGGGCCGCCGGCGGATCCGCTTGGCGAACTGGTTGGTGACCAGGCTCGTGACGCCGAGCGTGACGAGACCGCGCGTCGCACCGCGCTGTGCGCTCGCATTGCCCGAGGCGAGCAGACCCGCGGCCACGGCGATCCACAGCTTGGAATGGTCGGCGGCGCGGGTCAGCGGCGGCATGACGGCGTCGAGCAGCGGGGTGGGGGTGGCGGCGATGGTGTCGAACAGTTCCCGGTCCAGGGTGCCCAGCCCGCGGGTGATCTCTTTGACGCCGCGCACGCGTTGCCAGGGCCGTCCGTTCATTGGCTCCACCCTAACGGGCGCGGGGCTGCTAGAAAGTTCTGCGAGGAAGGACCGATGGACGATCACGCCAGGCAATGGCTCGACAACGCCGAACGGCACGGCGTGCCCGCGGAGGCCCTCACCGGCATCGTGCCCCACATCCCGCCCGCCGGCTTTCACCTCCTCGCGGGAATGGAGGAGATCCGCGACCGCCAGGGCAAGTCGTTCTTCCTGATCCCGCGGAGCACCGGCGGCGCCGACACCCGACGGGCGGTGCTGCTGACCTATGTCCTGAACGCCGGCACCGGCTATGGCAGGGCGGGCGGGCAGCCCACGGACTTCCCCGAGACGCCCTACGGCGCCGCCGAGGTGAGCCGAATCCTCAACCGGCAGAGCCGCAACGGCTGGAGCTACACGCGCGACGTCGGGTTCGTGCACCGACACGGCGGTCGCCTGGTCACCACCCCCAACGGCATGCTGATGGGCCTGGGCGGCAACTGGATCCAGCGCCAGTTCAGCCGCCGGGGCGGCACCACCTGGGGTGACATCTTCATGGTCAACGCGGGCAGGGTCGCCGACCCCGCCGAGCGGTTGCGCCGCATCATCGCGTCTCGCCGGAGCGATCCCGACCTGGACCGGGTGCTGCACCACGAGGAGATCCACAGCCGGCAATGGGCGGCAAAGGGCTATGCGGGAATGCTTTTCGGCTACGGCCGGGAACTGGTCCGCGAGTGGGCCTTCGGCGAGGTGAACCGGCTCGAAGCGGACGCCGGCCTGTCCGACGGGGGCTACAGGGCCTGAATTCCGTGCTGGAGCACCATCGCCCCGATCACCACCAGGACCACCGCGAGCAGGGCGGCGTTCTTCTCGTCCATCCAGTCTTTGAGCCGCGCCAGCGGATCGTCGAGGCGGGGGCCGGCGGCAACGTAGGCCAGGATCGGGACCGCGACCGTCGAGGCGGCGACGACGACGAAGAACCCGGCGGCCATCCAGTCACCATCGGCGCCCAGTCCGCTTGTGCCGATGGCCAATCCGGCCGGCACGCAGATGAGGGACACGTCCGGTCTCAGCACCGCCAGCGCCGCCCCGGTGATCCCCGACCGCGCCGGGGTGATGGTGGCGAAAGACCGCATCCAAGACGGCGACTCGGTGTGGCGACGCCGGGTCAGCCACCGATAGATCCCGAAGACGATGAGGGCGGACCCCAGGACCACGCGCAGCCACGACGCCCAGGCCGGCGGGGTCTTGTGCAGCCCGCCCAGCAGGCCGGACGCCGCCACGGACAGCGCCGTCAGCGCGGCCAGGCCCCCCAGCCAGCCGGCCAGGAATGCCAGGCTGCTCGGCCGCCGCCGCGGGGCCTGCAGGACCAGGACCGCCGGAATGACCGTGATCGGCGAGAGCGCGACGACCAGCCCCAGCGGAACGAGCGCGGTCAGCACCGCACCCCAGCTACCTGCCATGGGCAGCAATCCTCCCACAGGAGCTCAGGGCAGAGCGTGAATTCCGTTGTAGATGACCATGAAACCGATGAGCACCAGGATCACCGCCATCATCGCGGCGTGGTTCTGCTCCATCCAGTCCTTGACGCGCTCGAGCGTGTCGTCGAGCCGGTCACCGGCGCCGACGTAGGCCAGGATGGGCAGGGCGACCGTCGACGCGGAGATGACGACGAAGAACGCGGCGCCGGCGAACCCGTCGGCGACACCGAGGGTGCTGCTGCCGATGGCCAGGCCGGCCGCCGCGCACAGGATCAGGACCTCGGGTCGTATCACCACGAGCAGCGCCCCGGTCAGCGCGGCGCGCACCGGGGTCAGCTTGGAGAACGAACGCATCCAGGCCGGCATGCTGCCCTGGCGGTTGCGGGTCGCCCAGCGGTAGATGCCGAAGACGACCAGCGCCGACCCCAGCACCACCCGCAGCCACGACGCCCAGGTCGGCGGTGACTTGCGCAGGTCGCCGAGCAGGTCCGAACTCGCGACGAACGCGCCGGTGACGGCCGCCAGGCCCACCACCCACCCGCTGAGGAAGGCGAGACCCACGGGCCGCGGCCGGGACGCGTGCAGGACCAGTACCGCCGGAATGACCGTGATGGGTGAGACCGCGATGACCAGCGCCAGCGCGACGAGCGCGGTCAGTACGGAACCCGAACTTTGTGCCACGGGCAGCAATCATCGCATTGGCGCGCCGCTTCGGCATGATGGACCTGAGGCTGGGGAGGCACGTGGCAGAAATCCATCTGGGACACATCTTTCACCTCGCCGGAACCCCGCTGGTCAACGACGCGGCCGCGGCGCTGGTGTCGATCGCCGACGGCGCGCTGGTCGTCGCCGAGGACGGCCGCGTCGCGTTCTGCGGCCACCGGGCCGATGTCCCGGCGCAGTACCGGTCGGCGCCGGTTTGCGATCACCGGCCCGGCTTTCTGCTCCCGGGCTTCGTGGACACCCACGTGCACTTCCCGCAGACGTTCGCCGGCGACTCCCACTTCGGCGGGCACCTGCTGGACTGGCTGAGCGCGTGCGCCTACCCCGCCGAGGCCCGCTTCGCCGATCCGGAATTCGCCGCGCGGGCCGCCGCCGAGTTCTGCGACCGGCGCGTCGTGTCGGGGACCACCGCGGCCATGGTCTTCGGGTCCGCGTTTCCCCACGCCCAGGACGCCTTGTTCGCGGAGACGGCGCGGCGCGGACTGCGGATCGTCAGCGGTCGCGGAATCCAGACGACGGGCCCCCACGCGGCCGCACGGTTGATCACCTCCGAAGACGAAGCGCTGCGGCTGGTCGGCGACGAGATCGAGAGGTGGCACGCGGCGGACACCGGCGGCGACGCGGGGACCGCGCGGCTGCACGTCGCGATCGTCCCCAGGTTCTCCTTGGCCGTCACCGCACGCACGCTCAAACGCCTTGGCGAGCTGTATGATTCGGTGCGCGACCGGGGCGTGTACTTCCACACCCACCTCAACGAGGACAACCGCCCCGGCACCGGCGACGTCGACGAGACCAGGAAGACCTACGGGGTCGACGCCTGCCTCGACCTCTACGACGGCAGGTTCCTGCCCGGGGCGCGGGTCGGCGGGCCGAGCCTGCTGGGGCGGCGCAGCGTTTTCGCGCACGCGGTGCACTGCCGCGATTCCGAGCTTGCGCGGATGAGCGAGGCGGGCGCGTCGATCGCGCACTGCCCGGTCTCCCAGCAGTTCCTGGGCACGGGCACCATGCCGTGGCGGCGGACGGTGGCTTCCGGCGTCAATGTCTGCGCCGGAACGGATTTCGGCGCCGGCGACCAGTGGCCCATACCCCAGGTGCTCAACGCCGCATTCAAGGCCCACATTTCGGAGCCCGGTGCGGCCGCGGTTTCGCTGCATCCGGCCCAGCTGCTGTTCCTCGGAACGCTCGGCGGCGCACGCGCACTCGACATGGAGGACCGCTTCGGCAACTTCGACGCCGGCAAGGAGGCCGACTTCGTCGTGGTGGACCCGGCGCGCACACCGTCGCTGCACGCCGCGGTCGCCCACGGACTGCGCTCCGGCGACGCGACCACCGCGCGCGACCAGACCCTGTTCGCGGTGCTGATGGGCGCGCGCGAGACGTCCGTCGCCGCGACGTACGTGCAGGGGCGCCGGTTGCGGCCTTAGACGATCTCAGCCCCTGCGGCGCAGCGTCCAGGCCGGCACCCAGTGGGTCACGGTGCTCTGCTTGGCGCCGTAGGCGACCGGGTAGGTGACCAGCCCCCACCAGTCGCCCTGCTCGCAGATGCCCCAGCAGCTCAGCCTGCCCTCGACGACCTTGTGCAGTTGCAGGCCGTTGGGCTGGTAACGGCCCGAGCGGTGCGGCTCGCGCGGGAACAGCGCGGTCAGGTCCACCAGCACCGGGACCGGCGGCCGCACCACGCGGAACGGGCTGCGGACCGGCTGCCCGTTGTACCCGATCGCCCCGAGCTGGCCCATCGATCGATCATACGTTCGAATGCGCGGAACCGCGCAGTGCGCATGGCAACATAGCGGTGATGTCCACCCGCGCCCGGCTGTGCCCGCCGCCGGCCGCGCTGGACCCGCTGGTCGTGGGGCTGCTGGCCGCGGCGGTCAGCCTGGTCGGCGCCGGCCGCCCGTCCTTCTGGTACGACGAGGCGGCGACCATTTCGGCCGCCTACAGCCGCTCGCCGGCCCAGTTGTGGCGAATGCTGGGCAACGTCGACGCCGTGCACGGCCTTTACTACCTGCTCATGCACGGCTGGTTCGCGATCTTTCCGCCCACGGAGTTCTGGGCCCGCGCCCCAAGCGGTTTGGCCGTCGGCGGCGCCGCGGCGGGGTTGGTGGTGCTGGGCAAGCAGCTCTCGTCGCGCACGGTCGCGGTGGCCTCCGGCGTGTTCTGCGCGATCCTGCCCCGTTCCACCTGGGCGGGCATCGAAGCCCGGCCCTACGCCGTCTCGATGATGGCCGCGGTCTGGCTGACCGTGTTGCTGCTGTACGCCGGCCGCCGCGGCGACACCCGCATTTGGTCGTTTTACGCTGTGGCACAAGCGGTTTCGATCGTGCTGGACGTCTACCTGGCGCTGCTGGTGCTGGTGCACGCCGCCTTAGTCGTCGCGTTCCGGCGCCGGCGTGCCGTCCTGGTGCGGTTTGCCGTCGCCTCGGCCCTGGCGGGGTGCGCGACGGCGCCGTTCCTGGCCCTGGCCGCCGGGCAGGTGCACCAGATCAGCTGGATCGCACCGATCGGGCGCCGCACGTTCGAAGACGTGGCGGTGCAGCAGTATTTCGAGAGGAACCCCCAGTTCGCGGTGCTGGCGGCCCTGCTGGTCGCGGCCGCGACCGTCGTGCGGCTGCGCGCGTCACGGCCGGCGGATCGGCAGGTGGTGACCCTGGCGCTCGCCTGGCTGGCGATCCCGACCGCCGCGATCGTGTTCTGGTCGGCGGCGATCCACCCGGTCTACACGCCGCGCTATCTGTCGTTCACCGCACCGGCGATGGCACTGATCCTGGGGTGCAGCGCCGCGGCGGTGGCCGTCAGGCCGTGGCGGGCGATGGTGCTGGTCGGTTTGTTCGCGGTGGTCGCCACACCGAACTACGTTCTGGCGCAGCGCAACCCGTACGCCAAATACGGGATGGACTACAGCCAGGTGGCCGACCTGATCGCCGCGCAGGCGTCGCCGGGCGATTGCCTGCTGGTGAACGACACGGTCACGTTCATGCCCGCCCCGATGCGCCCGTTGCTGGCGGCCCGCCCCGATGCGTACCGCAAGCTGGTCGACCTCACCCTGTGGCAACGGGCCACCGACCGCGACGACGTCTTCGACACCAACCTCATCCCGGAGGTCGTCGCCCAGCCGCTCAGCCGGTGCCGCGTCGTCTGGATCATCACCCAGGCCGACGAGTCGCGGCCCGCCCACGAGCAGGGGCCCGCGCTGCCGCCGGGTCCGCGCTACGGCGCGACCCCGGCCTTCGCGGTGCCGCGCGACCTGGGCTTCCGCCTCGTCGAGCGCTGGCAGTTCAACCTGGTTCAGGTGCTCAAGGCGCAGCGGTGAGGACTACCAGATTCGGATGTAGTCGATGAGCATGGTGCACGGGTAGGTGCCCAGGGCGGGGTCTCCGGCGCCGACCCCACCGACGGCGAGGGTGTACATGGGCGTCAGCCAGTAGCCGGGATTGTTGAACGGCCAGCGCAGGTCGCTGGGGTTGCCGTGCACCGGGATCGGCTTGTTGGGGACGCTGAAGTAGGGCTTGGCGCCGTCGACGTAGTCGCGCCAGAACTGGAATCCGTCCTCGCCCCAATGCATCCGCCACGTGTGCCACCCGCCGTCGACCAACCCGGGAATCGACCTGCCCTCCCAGGTCTTTCCGTTGGACGCCGCGTGGACGGTGGTGCCCGGCGGCCAGCTGCCGTTGCCGTACCACTCGAAGATGTCGACCTCGCCGTCGGGCAGCGGATCCTCGTTGACGGCCCAGAACGAGGGCCACAGACCGGGGAACAGACAGTCCAGCTTGATCCGCGACTCCCACGTCTGGTTGATCATGCTGCGAAAGTTGCCGCGCAGCTTGCCCGTGTAATAGGTGCCGAAGTCGTTGGTGGCGCACAGGACGAGGTTGGAGTTGCCGTCCACGTAAACGTTTTGGCGATCGTCGCGGTATATCCCGTCGACCGGCGGGAACACGTCGTCCTGCCAGGTCTGCACGGTCCACTTGGCCGGGTCCGGGCCCGAGCCCGCCGGGCCGTCGAACTCGTCCTGGAAGATATAGGGCCCGCCCGTGGCCTGGGCGGGCGTCGACGGCGGCGGCACCGGCTGGGCCTCGGCCTGCGGGAGACGGATCGAGGCCGCGGCCGCGGCCGCGAGCATGCCGATCCCCGTCGTCAACATGTTGCGACGATCCATTCCTAGACACCACCCATCCGCAAGCCGGAAAGCCCTACTCCGACATTCCCCCGAAGCAACGCTGCAAACGGTGTTATGAAACCACGCGGCGGGCCCGCGCCGCATCTCGCCGCGCTAGCGGGACGTGGGTTCGCTCAGCTTGACCAGCGTCTTGCCGATGTTGACCCCGGTGAACAACCCGTTGAGGGCGTCGACGCAGGAATCGATGCCCTCGAAGATGGTTTCCCGGTGCCGGAGCAGGCCGTCGGCCTCCCACCGGCGCAGCGCGGCGAACGCCTCGTCGAAACGCCCCCACTGGTCGAGGGCGTTGAAACCCTGCATCAACGCCGTCTTCGACAACAGGTTGACGTAGTTTGCCGGACCCGGGTGCTCACCGGTGAGGTAGCTGGAGATGACCCCGCACAGGACCACGCGCGCCCGGTTGGCGATCCGGCCCAGCACCGCGTCGAGGATGGGCCCCCCGACGTTGTCGAAGTAGACGTCGACCCGTCGCGGGCAGTGCTCCTTGAGCGCGGCGGCCAGATCGTCGTTCTTGTAGTCGATGCACGCGTCGAAGCCGAAGTCCTCGACCACCGCCTTGCACTTCTCCGGGCCGCCCGCGATCCCCACCACCCGGGCACCGGCGATCTTGGCGATCTGTCCGGCCACCGAGCCGGTGGCACCCGCGGCCGCCGAGACCACCACCGTCTCCCCGGGCTGCGGCCGACCGATGTCGGTCATCCCGAAGTAGGCGGTGGCACCGGTCGGGCCGTACACCGACATGATCGCGAGCTGGTCGTCCTCGCCCGGGATGGGCGTGCTGAACATGTCGTCGCGGATGATCGCGTACTCGGAGAAGCCGGTCAGCGTGGTGACCACGTCGCCGACGGCGAAGGCGTCACAGCGCGACGTCACGACCTCGCCGATGCCGGCCGCCCGGATGACCTCGCCGAGCTGGACCGGTGGCAGATAGCTGGGCTGGTCGTCCAGCCAGGTGCGGGCGGCGGCGTCGATGCCGACGTAGGTGGTGCGGATCAGCGCCTCCCCCTCGGCGGGCTCGGGCGCGGGCGTGGTGACCAGCTCGGTGTCGTCGGGCTTCACCAGCCCGGTCGGGCGGCGGCGCAACAGTATCTGACGGTTCGGCAAGTCGGGCACGAAGCAGAAACTACAGGCCCGGCCCACTCGCCGGAACGCCGTTAAGCCGGTGAGTCCGAATCGTCGTCGAGAACGCTGACCGTGATGCCGTACGGCAGGAAGCGGACCTTGCGCCGCGGATCGAGGTTGTCCTTGTGCGCCCGCAGCGCGTCGAGCTCGGTGGCATAGACCTGCTCGACGCGGGCGCCGCCGTCGGCGTCCACCGTGTAGACGGCCCACACGCCGTCACCGGCCTCGCCGGCGGTCTCCGGCGCGGAGCGCGCCCGCCCCGCGAGGTCCTCGAAGACCGCCGACCAGCCCGCCCGGGCCCCGGTGGCGCCGACGAACTTGCCGATCCGCTCGAACACGCCGCGCAACTCGTCGGGATCGAACCCGAACGGACCGTACTCGCTCACTGGACTACCTTCCTGAGGTCATCGCTTCTGGATGAAGCGTTGATGCACCCGAGGTGCCACCAGGTCACTGCCCTGCTCGCTTGACGCGGTTGATGTCCAGTATGAGATCTGCAGGCCCTGGTGGTTGCCCGGGGCGTGTCGACCGTCGATAGGGCTGAGCGCCAACGCCGCGTCTGGCTGCGAGCGCCGATCAGTGAGCGGACCGGCAACCACGTCCCGGCACCAGCGGCACCAGAAAAGATGGGTGCCTCCCCACTGGGACTAGCAGCGAGGAGGCTGACGTGAAGTCTGCCAGCAATACCCCGACCGATACCACCCTGCCGCAGGAGCCGCCGGGGGGTGTGACCGCCGGTCTGGACTGGGCCCGCGACGACCACGCGGTCAGCGTCGTCGATGACCGGGGCCGCGAACTCGACCGAGCCACGGTGCCCCATAGCGCGCCCGGACTGCGGGAACTCATCGCTTTCCTGCGCCGCCATGGAGTGGGTGAGGTCGCCATCGAACGTCCCGACGGGCCAGTCGTCGACGCCCTGCTGCTCGCCGGTCTGGCCGTGGTGGTGATCTCGCCGAATCAGGTCAAGAACCTGCGCGGCCGCTACGGCTCGGCCGGCAACAAGGACGACCGGTTCGACGCCTACGTGCTCGCCGACACCCTGCGCACCGACCGCGCCCGGCTGCGGGCGCTGATCCCCGATACCGACGCCACCGTCGCCCTGCGGCGCGCCTGCCGCGCCCGCAAGGACTTGGTCAATCACCGTGTGGCCGTTGCCAATCAGCTGCGCGCACACCTGCGCAACGTGCTGCCTGCCGCCGTCGGATTGTTCAAAGACATCGACTCCGCGATCAGCCTGGCGTTCCTGACCCGATTCGACACCCAGGACAAGATCGACTGGCTGACCCCCAAACGGCTCGGCGACTGGCTCGCCAAGCAGGGCTACTCCGGCAAGGTCGACCCCGCCGTGCTGCACCACCGCATCCTTGACGCTGCCCCCGGCGCAACCGGTTCTCACGGCAGCACCCAGGCCCACATCACCGCCAGCTACGTCGCACTGCTGGGCACCCTGGTCGCACAGATCAAAGCGCTCTCGACCCAGATCGAGGCACAACTGGACACCCACGCCGACGCCCACATCTTCACGTCCCTGCCCCGCGCCGGACGGGTCCGCGCCGCGCGCCTGCTTGCCGAAATCGGGGACTGCCGTGCTCGATTCCCCACCCCGGAGTCGCTGACCTGTCTGGCCGGCGCCGCGCCCTCTACGCGCCAGTCCGGCAAATCCCGCATTGTCGGATTCCGCTGGGCTTGCGACAAACAACTCCGTGACGCCGTCACCGACTTCGCCGCCGACACCCGACTGGTCAACCCCTGGGCCGCCGACCTCTACGACAGGGCCCGAACCCGCGGGCACGACCACCCCCACGCCGTACGCATCCTCGCCCGCGCCTGGCTGCACATCATCTGGCACTGCTGGCAAGACAACCTCGCCTACGCCCCCGACAAACACCGCGCACTCCAACGAATCCTCACCCAAGACGAGGCGGCTTGACATAGGGCTTCTCATGCGACCTCCTAGGGTGCGGGCGGCGGCGGGGGCGGGGCCGGGGGGTAGATCGGAATCGGCACGGTGACGAACGGAAAGTGCAGATACACCGTCGTCAGCGGCCTGCTGGGTTGCGCCGGCGCTGCCGCGGGCGGCGGCGGAGGCACGGCGGCGGGTGGCGGCGGCGGCGGGGCGGCCGGCGCCGGTGCGGGCACGGCCCGCTGCACGGGGGTGGGCACGTACCGGGGCGCCTGCCGGTGGTAGACGTGCGCCGGGGGCGGCGCCTCCACCGGGGTGTGCGGTACCGGATGTTCGACCGGGGCCGGGGCGGCCGAGGGCGGCGGCGGCGCGGCGGCCGCGGGGGGCGGCGGCGCGCTCGGCGGGGACGGCTTGGCCGGTGCCTGAGCCGGCAGGTGCTTCGCCGGGGCGGCCACGCTGACGCGCGGCTTGTGCTGCACGGCCGACGCCGGCCGGTCCGACGGCAGCGACAGCAGCACCACCCCGGCGGCGACGGCGGCGATGCCCGCCAGCGCGCTGCCGGTCAACATCAACGGCCGGCGGCGACGGCGCGGGGCCTCGTCGTCGTCCTCGGCGATTGCGCTGTAGGCCAGGGCCTCGTCACCCAGGTCGGCGTTGGCGCTGATGTCCAGGTAGGTCGGGGTCAGGCCGCGGGGGTGGATCTCTCCGGTGCCCGGGTCCAGGGCGTAGGCCAGCGCGGCCGTCGACGACGCGAACAGCGGCGCGTTCGCCGACGCCAGCGCCGCCCCGCGGGCCAGCGCCATCTCCGGCTCCTCGGGAGCGGTGACGTCGAGCGGCGTGACCGCCTCGAGGGCGGGCTTGACGGAGACGATCTCGGTGCCGCAGCCGACGAGGAACACGCCGTCGGCCCACGACCCCCGCGCGTCCAGGGCGGCGACCATCGTGGCCAGCTCGGCCGCCAGGGCCTCGCGGGGCGCCTCCGGATGGGCGTTCGCCAACGCCCGGCGGTGCAGGTCGACGATCGAGCCGTCGGAAACCTCGACGACGGCCAGCGTCGCGTGGTCGGGCTCGACGAACAGCATCGCGATGTGCTCGTAGCCGATCGCGTGGCCCACCGTCTGGGCCAGCGCGGCGGCGGCCAGCAGCGGCGACACCAGCATCACGCCGCCCACCTCGCGGGCGGCCAGTTCTTCGCGCAACGCGCCGACCTGGGCGGGATCGCTCCAGGTGACCCCGATCGACGCCAGCCGGTAGCCGCCCTCGATCGCGCCTTCCCGGGTGCCGTCGATGGCGGCGATCACCTGCTCGACCGCACCGGTCGACGACGATTCGCCGACGTCGAAGGTGTCCTCTTCGATCGTGACGCCGTCGGCGTCGGCCCCCTCGATCAGCAACAACCGGACCGTCGTGGCAGCCATCGACACCCCCAGCACGATGTCCACTTGCGCCTCCAGGTCCTCCAAGCCGCGTTACGGTGCGCGCCCGACGCACACCCGAATCGTTGCTTCCACGCTACCCGCGTGTGACCGAAAGTAGCTGTGAGCTGCTTGTGAGGTGCAGCGCTGCGATCAGTAACCCGGACCCAGGAACGGGTTCTGCCCGGTGCCCGGGTACTGGGGCGCCTGGTACTGGGGTGCCTGGTTCTGGGGAACCTGGTTCGCCGGGACCGGCACCGGGATCGGCACCGGCAGCAGCGGGACGTGAATCCACTCCGTCGTCATCGGCACCGTCGTCGTGGTGGGCGTCTCCGACGTGCTCGGTGGCGGCGGCGGTGTCGTCGTGGGCGTCTCGGTCGGGCTGGGCGGCGGGGCCGTCGTCGTCGCGGCCGGCGGGTGGGTCCGGCGCGGCGGCGGGGGCGGCGGGGTGGTGACGACCAGGGGTGGTGGCTGCGTGGTCACCACGACCGGTGGCGCAGGCGGGGGCGGCGACGACGGGGGCGGCGGCGGGGGCGGTGCGGCGCTGGGCACCGGCGGCGGCGACGGCGGCGGGGGCACGGCCGTCGGCAGCACTGCGCTGGGCGGCGGCGCCGGGCGCGGCGCCACGCTGGGCGCGGGCGGGGCCTGGCGGTTCTCGATGCCCGTCAACGTGTAGGCCACCCCGCCGATCGCCGTCATGGCCACCAGGGCGCAGGTTCCGATGATCAACTGGGACAGCCGGAGCCGTCGCCACGGCCGCGCTCTGGGCGCATCGTCGATCACGTTGAGGCGCATCGACCAGCCGGCGGGCCCGTCCTCGTCGTAGGCCTCGGGCGTGTACGGCAGCCGCACGGCGCCGGGGTATTCGGTTTGCGACCAAGCCAATTCGCGATCCGTCATGGCCTCGTCGTCGATCACCAACACGTCGCCGCACCCCAGGTCGACGACTTCGCAGACGTCCGCGGCGGCCGCGAGCAGGCCGACGGAGGTGCGCGTGCGAAAGTCGAGTTCCTCGCCGCGGGACGCCAGCATCAACGCACCGCGCGCGGCCGCGAAGGCGGGCTCCGACGGGGACACGACCGGCCTGCGGGAATGCACCGAAAGGCGTTCGGTGACAAGCGGAATGCTCGAGCCGCCGCCGACGGTGACGACCGCCGAGAGGTCCGACCAGCTCCTGTTGTTGCGCACCAGCATGTCGTCGAGCGCATAGATGAAGCCGGTCAGGCGGTCCTGTATCAGGTCACCGAGCTCCTCGCGGGTCAGCCGGATGGTGCACCGGCGCCCGCCGAGTTCGGCGGCGATCTCGGTCACCGCCTCGGTGGACAGCCTCTCCTTGGCCGCGCGGCACTGCTCCCGGAGCCGGCCGAGCTGCCCGACCGCGGCGGTGCTGCCCGGGTCCATGCCGGTGCCGTGCCCGAGTTCCTCGAAGACCCGCAGCAACAACGCCTGGTCAATCTCGTCGCCGGAGAACTCCGGGAACCGCATCGTCGGGCTTACCGGCTCGAAGTCGCCGTCGAGGTTCATCAGCGTGGCCGAGGTTCCGCTGCCGCCGAAGTCGAGCAACCCGACCACACCGGTTGTTGCGCAACACAGTTCGGCGTTCGCCGCGGTCAATGCCGCGACCGCGTCGGACACCACGCGCGGCGCCATGCCGCTGCGCACGAAGCCCACGTGGGTCCGCAGGCCGTTGCGCAGCGCCTGCACGGTCGCCGGCTTCCAATACGCCGGAACGGCGATCGAGATCTCCGACGACGCCGCGTCCGCGCCGGCGGTGAGCACCATCGCGTCCAGCGCCTCGACCATCAGCAGGTCCGGATCGTGCGCCGAGCCGTCCCCGGACACCAGCGCCACCGAGTCGCCGATGCGCTCCACGAAGCCGCTCATCAGCACGCCCGCCTCGTTCAGAGGCGGAGCGTCAAGGGGCAGGCCGATTTTCGGCGCGCAGTGCGGATAGAGCGTCAGCACGGCGCGCCGCGAAACCGGCGGGCTTTCGTTGCGCGCGGCGACCAGGTTAGTGGTCCCGATCGACAACCCTAGTGGGTCGTACATAGAGCGAATACCTTCGTCTACAGGGGTCGGTGGCCAGCGTTAACCATAGCCGCAGACACGCCCAAAGCCGATGGCTTGCAACGTCATTGGTACCCCGCCGATGCGATTGTGTCACCGAAGTGGTACCGCAGACCCCTTGACAACTCCACCCGGGCGGGTATCACACCACCGTGAGGGGCAGCGAGCGCCGCGGCTGGAACTCGAACGTCGCTCCGCCGCTGACCTTGGCCAGCGCGACCTCCGGCAGCTCGTCGGCCGGCGTGTCGCCCGCCACGAACTCCGCCGTCCACTCGGCGGCCGTGCCGCCCATCTCGACCCGCAGCCGCGGGTCGACGGCGGTGGCGATCGCCTGCAGCGGCTGCACCGAGTCCGGCGAGCACAACGAGATCCAGGCCCGGTCGTCGTGGGCCGGCGACCGACGCACCGAAAGCCCGTTGCCCGCCGTCTGCGCCACGACGTAGCCCGCGGGGTTGAGCAGCGGGTGCAACTCGAGCGCCCGCAGCACGCCCTCGACGCCGGCGGGCAGCCCCAGCGCGCGGTGGATCCGCTCGGCGGCCAGGCCGGCTATCCCGATCAGGCCGCGGGTGCACACCTCGATCGCCCGGGCCTCGTCGGCGGCACGGGCGCGCACCGCGAGGGCGAAGGACAGGTACAGCAGGTGCATCTGCAGGCACACCTCGTCGGCGATGCGCACCAGCGCCGAATGCGAGAAGGCGCCGAAGTCCAGGTCGGACAGCACCGGCCCCGAGTAGTCGGCGAGCCCCTCGTCGGCGGGATCGATCGCCGCCAATTCCCAGGCGGCCGCGTTGGTCCGGCGCACCACGTCCAGCGCCGGGATGGCCTGCGCCTCGGGATGGGACTCGTCGATGACGACGGTCCACGCGCAGTGCGGCTGCCGGTCGGCGGGCCGCCGCGGCGGCCGGTGGAGGGGCCGGACCTGCGCGCGCGGGTTGGTCGCCACCGCGGTGGCGTCGAACGTCGGGTCCTCGATGGTGTGGCACATCCCGAAGACGTACTTCTCGCCCATCGGCTCCACGTCGAGCAGCGCACCGCAGTGGTCGAGGTGGAACTCGCCGTGCCAGCGGTCGTGGATGGTGTAGCGGAAGTCCATGAACTGCGGCGGGGCCCCGATGTCGAGCTGCAGGCCCTTGAAGATGGTGGGCACGTCGTTACCCTCGTAGCCCAGCGCCCGCTGCATGCGCCGGGTGTAGAGGGGGCTGGCGCCGGCCCATTCCTCGATCGCGATCTGCACCATCTCGTCGCGGCCGAAGGCGTTGATGCACCAGGCCATGCCGGAGCGGTCGATCAGCTGCCCGATCAGCAGCAGTTCGGGGACCAGGACGGCCAGCTCCTGACGGGACAGCTGCGCGTATCGGGATTGAGTCACCGCCCAAAAATAGATGCGGCTATGTTATAAAGTCAACAATGTCGATTTCCGCAGGTCAGACCCCCGGCCGCTCCGCGAGCCCCACGCGGCGCACCAGCGCGCCGCGCAAGCGCGGCGACGACACCCGGGCCAGGATCATCGACGAGACGGTCCGCTGCATCGTCGAGGAGGGCTTCGCCGCCGCGACCGCCAAGCACGTGGCCGAGCGCGCGGGCGTGACCTGGGGGGTCATCCAGTACCACTTCGGCGACCGCAACGGACTGCTGATGGCCGTGGTCGACGACGGGGTGGCCCGGCTGGTCGACAGCCTCTCGTCGGCCGACGTCGGCGAGCTGGCGCCCGGCGAGCGCATCGAGGTCGTCGTCGACACCGCCTGGGCCTGCTACAGCAGCCCCACCTCGACGGCGGCCTTCGAGATCCTGCGGGCCACCCGGGGCGGGCCGGGCGCGGCGTCGCGCCACCACCTCCTCGAGATGAACGCCGCGATCGCACAGCTCGGCCGGCTGATCACCGACGATCCCGCCAATGACGGTGTCGCCGAGGTCATCTGGGCAGCGCTCCGCGGCGTGGTGCTGGTGCAGATGATCATCGGCGCACCGGTCGACTGGCGCGCCGAGCGGCGCGCGCTGATCGACATGGTGACCCATTACCTGCAACGCGGCAGCCCCGATGTGCTGCAATGACGGGATGACCCCCCAAGAGTTCGCCGACATCGAAGCCGTCAAGCAGGTCAAATACCGGTATCTGCGTGCGCTGGACACCAAGCGCTGGGACGAGTTCGCCGACACCCTGGCCGACGACGTGGTCGGCGACTACGGATCGTCGGTCGGCGAGGAGCACCACTTCACCAACCGCGTCGACCTGGTCAACTACATGCGCAAATCCCTTGGGCCGGCGGTGATCACCGAACACCGGGTGACGCATCCGGAGATCACCGTGTCCGGCGACGAGGCGTCGGCCACCTGGTACCTGCAGGACCGGGTGATCGTGGCCGACTTCAACTTCATGCTGATCGGTGCCGCCTTCTACCACGACACCTACCGGCGCACCGACGACGGCTGGAAGATCAGCGCCACCGGCTACGAGCGCACCTACGAGGCGACGATGTCGTTGGCGGGCTTGGACTTCAAGCTCACCCCCGGCCGCGCCCTGGACTGATCACCTGGGCTGCGGCGCTACTTGCCGATCGCGATCACCGCGCCCGGCCGCAGCCAGCGGATGACCTGCACCAGGGTCGCGTCGTCGATCGCCACACAGCCCTCGGTGGGGTGACCGTCGGTGGTGTGGAAGAAGAACGCCGCCCCGCCGCCGGGCGTCTTGTTCTTGTTGACGCCCATCACGACGGCGTGCTTGTACTGCGGGATGTTCAGGTTCTCGCTCTCGGCGGTGCTGAACGGGCACTGCGACTTCGGGCAGACCTGCATCGAGTTGAAGGTGGGGCTGTGGTCGTCGCCGCTCCACCAGTAATTGGGCCCGACGACCTGCGTGTACGGAAGTCCCCCACCGGGATTCGGCGCGGTGCCGAAGGCGGAGTCCAGGGTGTAGACACCCATCGGGGTGGCCGGCACCCCGCTTCGGGCCTGCGGCGCCAGGCCCGCCGAGCCGACGTGGGTGGGGATCCCCGTCCGCAGCGGCTGCCAGCCGGCGGTGGTGCGCTGATAGATGTCCATCTGCGCCGCCGAACCGCCGGTCCCCACCACCGAAACCACCTGGGTGGCATTGCCGACCGCGTTCGCGAACCAGGGGGCGCCGGCCGCGCCGCTGTTCGGGGCGAGCCAGAGCCACCCGCACACCGTGCACGCCGCAGCGCACAGCAAAGCCAACAGGCGCATGCGTCCCATCGTCGGGCGGCGCGAACCTCAGGGTCAAGTAAAGCTTTAGCCCCGGTTGGGTCACGGCCCCGTGATGCGGGCGCCGCGAGTCGATCCCGGGCCGCACGGGTCATACTGGCGTCATGGCGGTGTTTGTCCGAAAGTTGTTCGGCATCGGCAAGCTGCCCGACGAGCTGCACGCCCGGGCCGAGGCGGAAGGCCTTGTCTACCTTGCCGACTACGTCGCGGTGACCCGGCGGTTCAGCGGCGCCATCCCCGGCGTGCGGTTGCCGCACGGCGTCGCCAGCTACTCGGGGTCGCTGGTGTTCACCGCCGAGCGGGTACTGGCGACGGTGTCGATGCTGCCCAGGCTGGCCGGCCCGACCGTCGACGTGCGCTGGGACGCGCCGCAGGCCGGCCCCGCCCGGGCCGAGATCTCCCCGACCGGCCTACACGTCGACCTCGACGTCGGTGCGGTCGACGACAGGTTCAGCGGCGAGCTGTCGCTGCACTACAAGGCCGCCATCCCGGACGACGTGCTCAACCGCCTGCCGCGGCGGTCGCTGGCGTTCGACATGCCGGCCGAATACATCTACCGGGCCGTCGGCGTCACCTACAGCCCGTGAGCGATCAGGCGTTCAGCGCGGACGAGCGGCGGGCCGTGTACCGGGTGATCTCCGAGCGGCGCGACATGCGCCGCTTCACCCCGGGCGGCGTCGTGCCGGACGAAGTGCTGGCCCGTTTGCTGCAGGCCGCCCACGCCGCGCCCAGCGTCGGCCTGATGCAGCCCTGGCGCTTCGTGCGCATCACCGACGATTCCCTGCGGCGCCGCATCCACGCACTCGTCGACGAGGAGCGCCCGCTGACCGCCGCGGCCCTGGGCGAGCGGGGTGAGGAGTTCCTCGCGCTGAAGGTCGAGGGCATCCTGGACTGCGCCGAGCTGTTCGTCGTCGCGCTGTGCGAGGACCGGGAGCGACACGTGTTCGGCCGCCGGACCCTGCCGCAGATGGACCTCGCGTCGGTGTCCTGCGCCATCCAGAACCTGTGGCTGGCCGCCCGGTCGGAGGGCCTCGGCGTGGGGTGGGTGTCCCTGTTCGATCCGCAGCGGCTGGCGGACCTGTTGGCGATGCCCGCCGGTGCCGAGCCGGTGGCCATCCTGTGCCTGGGCCCGGTGCCCGAGTTCCCGGAGCGGCCGGCGCTGGAACTGGACGGGTGGGCGTTTGCGCGGCCGCTGCCGGAGTTCGTCAGCGAGAACCGCTGGGATCGGCTACCCGCCGAGTCACCGAAACCGCGCTGAGCGGGCCTCTTTCGGGCAGCGGGTATCGTCGCCGACGGAGGGCGACCAGGAGGGGCGGCGGACACGTGGCGGACGGGCAGCGCGACAACGTCCTGATCGTGCACTGCCACGACATGGGCCGCCACCTGGGCGCCTACGGCCACCCGGACGTCTCCAGCCCGCGGCTGGACCGGCTCGCCGCCGAGGGCATCCTCTTCACCCGGGCCCATGCCACGGCGCCGCAGTGCTCGCCGTCGCGCGGGTCGTTGTTCACCGGCCGCTACCCGCAGACCAACGGGCTCGTCGGCCTGGCCCACCACGGCTGGGAGTACCGGGCCGGGGTCCGCACACTGCCCCAGATCATGGACGAATCCGGCTGGCGCTCGGCACTTTTCGGGATGCAGCACGAGACTTCGCACCCGCAGCGGCTGGGCTTCGACGAGTTCGACGTATCCGACTCGTACTGCGACCACGTGGTGGACCGGGCCGGTCGATGGCTGCGGCGGCAGGCCTCGAAAGACTCAGCAGAACAACCTTTCCTGTTGACCGCCGGCTTCTTCGAGGCGCACCGCCCCTACCCGCGGGACCGCTACCGGCCGGCCGACCCCGCCGCCGTGGAGCCGCCCGGCTACCTGCCCGACACCCCCGCGGTCCGCGGCGACCTCGCCGCCTTCTACGGGGCGATCGCCGTGGCCGACGCCGCGGTCGGCCGGCTGCTGGACGCCCTGGCCGAGGCGGGCCTGGACGAGCGCACCTGGGTGGTGTTCTTCACCGACCACGGCCCGGCCTTGCCGCGCGCTAAATCGACGCTCTACGACGCCGGAACCGGCATCGCCATGATCGTGCGCCCGCCCACCGGGCGCACCGTGGGGCCCCGCGTCTACGACGAACTGTTCAGCGGCGTCGACCTGGTCCCGACGCTGCTGGGCCTGCTGGGTCTCGACGTTCCCGACGACGTCGACGGCCTGTCCCACGCGGCGGCCCTGCTCGCGCCGGACCCGCCTCGCGGCACGCCGGTCCGGGACCATGTGATCACCGGCAAGACCTACCACGACTCGTTCGACCCGATCCGCGCGATTCGCACCAAGGACCACAGCTACATCGAGAACTACGCGTCCCGGCCCCGAGTGGACCTGCCGCTGGACGTCGCCGAGAGCCCGTCGGGAGCGGCGTTCGCGGCGCTGGTCACGGGCCCGCGTCCCGACCGCGAACTCTACGACCTGCGCAGCGACCCCACCGAGTCCACCAACCTGCTGGCCGGGGACCTCGGCGCCCAGGGCGCCCAGGGCGCCGCGGACGCGATCGCGACCGAACTGGCCCTGCGCCTCGATGACTGGCGCCAGCGGATCGGGGATGTGATCCCCTCCGACTTCGCCGGGAGCCGCATCATGATGCGCAAGCTCGAGGCCTACCTGCAAACCCATGACCGACCCCCGAGCAGCCGGTCGCCGATCGCGGCGGACCGCGGCGTCGACGAGTAGCGGGAAAGCGCAACGATGTCCGCTCCCGCCACCGCCTACCTGATCCTGGCCACCCAGCGCAGCGGCAGCACCCTGCTGATGGAGTCGCTGCGCGCGACGGGATGCGCCGGCGACCCGCACGAGTTCTTCCAGTACCTCCCGGCCACCGGACTGCCCCCGCAACCGCGCGAGTGGTTCGCCGGGGTCGACGACGACTCGATCCTGCGGCTCTTGGACCCGCTGGTGCCCGGTGTCCCCGACGTCACGCCGCCGGTCGCCTGGCGCGAACACGTCCGCAGGTCCGGCCGCACGCCCAACGGCGTGTGGGGCGGCAAGCTGATGTGGAACCAGACCGATACGTTGCTGCGGCGGGCGGCGCTGTTGCCGGACCGCTCCGGGAGCTGCCTGCGCTCGGCGATCCGCGACCTGATCGGGAGCGAGCCGGTGTACGTGCACGTGTACCGGCCCGACGTGGTGTCGCAGGCGGTGTCGTTCTGGCGCGCCGCGCAGACCCAGGTCTGGCGGGGGCACCCCGACCCTGAGCGCGACGCGCGCGCCGCCTACCACGCCGGCGCCATCGCCCACGTGGTGGGAATCCTGCGCGAGCAGGACACTGGTTGGCGCACTTGGTTTTCCGAGAAAAATATCGCGCCGACGGACATCGCGTACCCGGTGCTGTGGCGCAACCTCACGACCATCGTCGGCGACATCCTCGAGGCGCTGGGGCAGGATCGGCGGCGCGCACCCGAGCCGATGACCGCACGCCAGGCCGACGAGCGATCCGACGAGTGGGTCGACCGCTACCGGGACGAGGCCCCCCGGCTCGGGCTACCGACCTGAGCGGCGCGCGCCGCCGACCTCGGCGACGATGAACACCCGGCGGAACGGGAAGATGGTGGTGCCGTCGGCCCGGGCCGGATAGGCGTCGTCCAGCAGCGGTATCAGTTCCCGGCGGAAATGCTCCCAGTCCTCGTCGCCGAGCCGCTCGCGCACCGGGACCAGCGCGGTGCCGGTGATCCATTCCAGCACCGGGTGCTCACCGGTGAGCTGGTGCAGATACGTCGTCTCCCACACGTCGACCCTGCAGCCGGCGTCCAGCAGCAGGTTCGCGTAGTGCGTCGGTGCCTGCACCACGGCACCGACACGAAACGGTATGTCGCGCAGCAGCTTTGCGTAAGGCTCGCGACGCGCCAGCGTGCGCACCACCGCATGCGAGGGCGACTCGAAGTTGCCGGGCATCTGCACGGCGATCCAGGACCCCGGCGCCAGTTCCGTGGCCCACCGGACCAGCAGATCGGCGTGCTCGGGCACCCAGTGCAGGGCGGCGTTGCTGACCACCACGTCGGTGTCGGGCCGCGGCGTCCACTCGCGCACGTCGCCGACGGTGGCGTCGATGCCGCGTTCGCGGGCCGCCGAGACCATTTCCGCGGAGCTGTCGATCGCCTCGATCACCGCGGTCGACCAGCGTTTGGCCAGGTAGGCGGTCAGATTCCCCGGGCCGCAACCGAGGTCGACCACACGGCGTGCGCGCTCCGGCCCGACCCGGGTGAGCAGGTCGTAGAACGGGCGGCCGCGGTGGTCGGCGAAGGCCAGGTAGACGTCGGGGTCCCACATATCGGTCCTCCTGATCTTCGCTCGTCGCCTTCAGACAAACCGTATTACCGTATGCCGTCCCGGCGCGTACCCGGTCCGGCGGATACCATCGGCGTTTGTGACGTCCGACACGGATCCGGCCGATCCGCCGTTCCCCGTTCCGGACATTCCGGACGCCTTCGAGGGCGCGGACGTGCCGGCCGGCGCCGACGGGTTGCCGCCCCTTTCGGCGCTGTCGGCGCGCGAGCGCCTGGTGGTCGAGGCGTCGGCTCTCGGCGATCTCGCGCTGCGCACCTGGGTGGCGTCCGTGCTGGCCACCACCGTGGCGCCGGTGGTGGTCGCCGCCGCGGCGCGGCGCGCCGAGTCCCGCGACGAGCGGGCCAACCTGCGCTTCTACGCCGACCTGGCCGCCGAACGCGACCCGGCGAAGTCGTTCCCGGCTCCCACCGGGGTGCCCCGCGTCCGGTCGCGCCCGGCCCATCCGGTCGCCGAGTGGATCGCCGGCGGCACCGTCGACAACATCGCGTTCCCCAGCAGCTTCACCGCGGTCAACCCCGCCCTGCGTGCGCAGTGGAACGCGTTGACCGCCAACAACATCGTGCGCGCGCAGCATTGGCGCCACCACGACGGTCCGCGGCCCACCCTGTGCGTGATCCACGGCTTCATGGGTTCGTCGTACCTGGCCAACGGGCGGTTCTTCTCGCTGCCGTGGTACTACCGGTCCGGCTACGACGTGCTGATGTACACGCTGCCGTTTCACGGCAAGCGACGCGGACGGCTCTCGCCGTTCAGCGGTTTCGGCTACTTCTCCCGGGGCCTCGGCGGTTTCGCCGAGGCGATGGCCCAGGCCGTGCACGACTTCCGTTCCATCCTCGACCATCTGCGCCACACCGGCGTCGACCGCATCGCGCTGACCGGCATATCGATGGGCGGTTACACGTCCGCTCTGGTGGCCTCGGTCGACGACCGGCTCGAAGCCGTGATCCCCAACTGCCCGGTCGTCACCCCGGCGACGATGCTCGAAACCTGGTTCCCGGCAAACAAACTCGTCGGCCTGGGGCTACGCATGTCGGGCATCGACAGCGACGAGCTCGCGGCAGGCCTGGCCTACCACGGCCCGCTGAACTACCGGCCGCTGGTGCCCAGGGACCGGCGCATGCTCATCACCGGCCTCGGCGACCGGATGGCGCCGCCGGACCAGGCCGTCATGCTGTGGGAGCACTGGGACCGCTGCGCGCTGCACTGGTTCCCGGGCAGCCACGTCATGCACGTGAGCCAGCTGGACTACCTGCGCCGGATGACGCGGTTCCTGCGGTCCGTGATGTTCTAGTCCGCCCAGTCGCGGCAGCCGAGCCTGGCGTTGGCGATCGGGTAGAGCAAGCGCGCGAGGGCACCGACGAGTGGAGCGGTGGCACCGAGCAGCAGTTTGTCGCCTGTCGAGAAACCGTCGACGGACCGGGGCATGAACAGCACCATCACCGACCACAAGACCAGACCGAGAAGGCCACATGCGAGGTCACAATCGACCAGCGCAGGTTACGGCGAGCGATGACGTTGTTGCCGGCATCCCACGCCAGGGGGTTTTCCGGGTTCCAAACCGCGATGCGATTCCCGCGAGCGAGCCGTGCGAAGGCGTCGAGCGGTCCAGGTCCCGGGAAGCCCTCCGGGCCACCGCGGCACTGCCCTACGGTTCCCTTCGGCCCGGCCGAGCAGGTTACATCAGGTCCGGACCGCTGGAAGGCATCAAAGTCGGAGACCTTACTGGGGGTCCGGCGTCAACATGGGCTTCGAACCGGCGTGCTCGGCTCGCTGATCCGTGTCGGGGGCCGTATACCCGGCCGGCCGGATTACGGCGGCGCGCCGCTCTCTGGCCTCGCGGGCGAAGGTCAACACGCCGACGACCGCTGTTGCCGCCGCCAAGGCAATCCCCGTCTCGGCGTTGATTTCACGCCCGAAGGTGATCGACGCAATCCCCAACGCAAACAATCCGAAGGCCTTGCGCAACGTGCCGGGATCGAATCTTTCGTGGACGCGCGTTCCGAGATGTCCGCCGATCACCGTGATCACGGTGAAGGTCACGGCCAGTTTCCAGTTGACGTGGACGCTGCTCAGGTAGCCGCCCAGTCCGGCGAACGAGTTGACGGCGCCGACGATGAGAGAGGTGCCCACAGCGTAGGCCATGGGAACTCCGCCGACCAAGATCAGGAACGGAACGATGAAGACACCCCCACCAGCCCCGACCAGTCCGGACACCAGCCCGATCGCGAGGCCACCGAGGACGACCACAGCCGTGGGCAGCGGTCGGTGCTCTTCTGCCAAAGCGCCACGGCGGCGATGGCGCAGCACCGCGATTCCGGTGATGACCACGATCGAGGCGAATCCCAGAAGCAGCGCCCGACCGCTGAAAAAGCCGGCGAGCAGGCCACCCACGTACGCCCCGGCGAGACCACCACCGCCGAGGAACACCGCCGTCCTCCACTGCACCCGGCCCGCCCGAATGAACGACATTGCGGCGACGGTGCTGGTGGCGCCGACGATCAGGTGTGCGACCGCTATCGCCTGCTTGGGGTCCATGCCGGCCACGTAAACGAGCAGGGGAACCGACAGGACCGACCCGCCGCTGCCCAGGATGCCGACCACGGTGCCGACAAAGAGCGCGAGAAACAGAGCCAGCCAGACCATTTCGGTCATTCGGGGACTACCTCATTTCCTGTGTCGAGCTGGATGCTCTGCTGGGGCAGGGTTGGCGCGCGGCGCAGGTCTGACGGGCCGAGGACCGACGCGCAGCCCCGAGCCGGGTCCAAGTCACGCCGTTGCGACGCGGTTGAACGCGAAGCTTGCTTTCAAGACCGAAACTGGGTGGTGACATCATCATCCCCTGCGTCGAGCACGGCTGCCGGCGGCGTACCGCGTATCGCTATTGCACAGGGACCGTTGGCGGCCGAAATCGACCGCATTCAGGGTGAGCCCCACCACCAACATGCGCCAGTTTTTCAACTACGCCGAGTGTAGGAATTGCCTTCTCTGTAGGAATATTAGAAACCCGTGGGCGCCCACTCGACAAGTTGAGCCGCCCGATGCACAGGGAACCTCCAGAATGCACCAGCCGGACTGGCAGCCGGGCAGCTCGGGCTGCGCGCAGTGAGCGGGCCAACAACGGGCTAGGCGATCGCCGCCCGGTGTGCGCCGGCCACCGGGGCGGGCCAGTCCAGCCGTGCCAGCAGACCTGCCGGCTCCGCGGTGTGCCCGTCGAGCCGTTGGGTGGACAGCAGATCCAGCGCCGCCAGCGCGGGCCCGTGGTTGCCGCGTTGCGGGGTCAGCCCGGCCACCGGCGCGGCGGCTTCGGGAGGCGACTCGGTGAGGAAGGCGCAGGCGGCCGCGAGCGTCCGCCCGGCGCGGTCACCGGCGATCTCGAGCGCCGTGCACGTCTCGCGCACCGGATGCGACAGCACCGCGTCCAGGGTCTCGGGCAGCGACTCGTCGACGCAGACCCGGTATACCGCAACGTAATCCGATGCGCCCCGCTGCAACCCGCGCCACGTCTCGCGAGCGTTGGCCGGCAGCAGCCGCGGGACGTCCTCGGGCCCGACCACGTTGGCGTCCCAACCGATTTCGCGCAGGTGGTCGGCCAGTCGGCGCACCGCGACACCGGTGGTCTCGGACAGCGGGATCCGCGCCGAGCGGGCCCGCAGCGCCGCGAGGTTGTCGGTGGCCGACACCGTGAGCCCGATCCAGGTCTCCTGCACCCGGGCCGCGCTGCTGCGGATGGTGATCCGTATCGCGTCGGCCCGGATGCCGTAGCAGTCCAGGTGCCGGGCGATCAGCGGCAGCGGCAGCGCCTCGGACTCGTCGGCCGGCGGCCCCACCCGCAGCAGCGCGGTCGCCTTGGTCGCGGACGCGGATCCCGGCACGTAGAGATTGCGGCGGCTCATGATGGCGAGCCGACGCCGCAGAATCGTGGTGAAGTGCAGACCACCCCACCAGCCGAACAGCAGGACCACCGCGACGGCGGCGGCGCCGACCAGCCAGTAGGCGCGTTCGGACCGCCACGGGTACGCCATCGCCGCGGGCACGACGAACAGCAGCGCCAGTGTCACCCGGCCGGGACCGGGAACCGGTATCGAGCGAAGCGGGCTCACTTTGGTGACTCCTTCCGTCGGCGTGCGCCGATCGCGGTGAAAGCGGCGACGGCCGCGACCGCCACCGCCAGCGCGGCGGTACCGGCCACCGCGACGGTCCGCGGCATGGTGTCGGCCGGCGCCGCCGCCGGCGGCACGGCCACCGGTTTGGCCGGCGCCGCGGCCCCGTGGCCGGCGGCGGGCAGCTGCCAGGTCAGGGCCGCCGCCGGGTCGACGCTGCCGGCCCCGACGACGTCGGAGGGCGCCCGGGCGCCGTTGTGCGCGGTCGCGGTGAGGCGGTGCACCACCTCGGCGGCCGTCAGCTGGGGGTACTTGCTGCGCACCAGCGCGGCGACCCCGGACACGTAGCCGGCGGCGTAACCGGTGCCGCTGAGCGCGACCAGTTGCTGGTGGTTGCCGGGCAGCCCGTCGGCCAGGCCGCCGCCGTCGGCGTTGCTCACCGACACGACGTCCTCCCCGGGCGCCGCGATGCCCACCCACGGCCCGGCCATCGTGAACTTCGACGGCCGGCTGTCCGGGGTCAGCGCGGCCACCGACAGCACGTAGGGCTGCCACCACGACGGGATGGACACCGACCTGACGCCGGCCCAGTTGCGCGGGTCCTCGGGACGGCTCAGGTCGGTCAGCGGGTTGGACTCGCAGGGCGCCCCCCCGGCGATCGACCCGCTCGGACCGCCGTCGCCCGCGGCGGCCACGATCACCGCGTCCTTTTCGACCGCCGCGTAGCGCAGCGCCGCGCCGAGGGCGGCCTGGTCGACGGGGCGGTCGGCCGGCAGGCAGGTGATCGCCGAAACGGTGATCACCCGGGCGCCGAGGTCGGCCGCGTGCACGATCGCCCGGCCCAGCGCCGCGACGTCGAGGGAGGCGCGCTCCAGCAGCGGATCGCCGCCCGGGGTGCGCGGCGAGAACTTCGCCGACGTCGTCCTGATCGCCAGCACCCGCGCCGCGGGCGCGACCCCGGAGAATCCGTCGGCACCGGAGGCGCCGGGCTGGCCGGCGATGATCCCGGCGACCAGGGTGCCGTGCCCGTCGCAGTCGGTCAGGCCGTCGGTCGTCTCCACGAAGTCGCCGCCGGGGTCGACGTTGGGCAGCCGCGGACCGGGCCGCACCCCGGTGTCCAGCACCGCGACCAGCTGGCCCTCACCGCGCGAGAACTGCCACGCCGCAGGGAGGTTCAGCATCGCCTGGCTGGGCGACACCACGTCGGGATCGCTGCCGGGAATGACCCCGGAGGTGCTGCACGGGCCGCGCTGTTCCATCGGCTGCACGGGCCCCGGCGTGCCGGCGGGCGGCGGCACCCCCGGATCCAGCTGGGGCTTGCCGATCGCGAACGCCGGTGGGCACGCCCACAGCACAGCCGCGAACGCCGCTGCCAGGCAAGCCGATCCGGCCCGCATCATCGATTGAGCACCAGGGCGAACAGCCCGACCAGATACGCCATGACAGGGATGAGCGACGCGTCCAGTCCGGACGCGGCGAAGCCCAGCAGCCGGCGCAGCGGCAACGAATAGCTCTCCGGCGCGGCGATGCCCGGGTTCAGCGCCACCACCAGCCACGCCGACAGCAGCGCGACAAGCACCAGCAGCGCACCCAGGGCGGCGGCCCAGCGGCCCGTCGCGGTGTAGCACACCAGCAGCACGCCGGCGACCAGATAGGGCTGGGCGAGCAGCCAGGCCTTGCAGGCCGCCGAGTCCCACACCCGCGCGCGCAGCACCGACGCCGCGGCCGTCGCCGCCACCACGTACCAGCCCCAGCCGCCCACGGCCTCGGGCCGCAGCGCGATCGCCACCGAACCCAGCGCGCTCAACAGCACCGCGGCCGCGATGAACCCGCTCTGGTGGGCGTCGCCGATCCGGACCCGCCGCGGCAGATCCTCGAGCACCCGCAGCGACGGCGCCGACGGCGTGGGGTCGCCGGGCGCCGGGATGACCGGCAACGGGAAGCGCGCCCACAGCGCCGAGAGCGGGGCCGCCTCGACGGTCACCAGCAGGGCCGCCACGATCAGGCCGCAGCCGAGGGTGAGCATCGGCAGCCGCCAGTACATCTCGATGCCCGCGGCCACCAGCACGCCGGCCCCGAGTACCGCCGTCGCGGTGAACAGGCCGACGACACGCTCGCGCTCGCCGCCGGGCACCATCAGCGCGATCAGCGACCACGCGGTGACCCCGGCCGCGGCCAGCACCAGGTTCGCCGGCCCGAACCGGCCGGGCACCGCCAGCGCCAGGGCGGCGGCGACGGGCACCAGGGCGGTGATCGAGAGCGCGATGCCGGTGCGGGGCGAACGCGCGGTGACCAGCAGGCCGGCCACCGCGGTCAGCGCCGCCACCACGCTGACCCCGACCAGTCCGGCCAGCGCCCCGGTGGCCGCCCGGTAGCTGACCGACAAGGCGGTGGCCACCAGCGCCACGACGATCGTCGCGGCCAGCGCGCCGCGCTGGATGTGCGCGGTACCCCAGGGCCGCAGCCGCGAGGCCGAGAAGATCATCGCGGCGTCGGCGATGTCCTCGACGATGCCCGGCGCGGCCGGCCCGGCCGGAACCGGTTGCAGCGCAAGCAGATCCCCGTCGACGACGCCGACGGTGTCAAGGCTGGCGTCCAGGCTGAACGGCGCCCCGCCGACGGGCGCCAGGCTCAGCTGGACGGCCCCCCCGTCGTCGCCGGGCGCGTCGCCGTGGCCGTTGGAGTTCGCCGGAACCATCAAACGCCGCACCGCGGGCAGGATTTCGCGTAGCGGCAGCTCGGCGGGCAGGGCCATCTCCGTCAGCCTGCTGTCCGCGAGGATGGCGACGCGGACGATCGGCATGACGGTGCCGGACGTCATCGGACCCGCCACGGTTGCTGGGACATCGTGCTCTCTTCTCTATCTGTGTGTTGTTGCGGAAAAGTCTCGGGACAGCCGCTGACCGGGGAACCACGGGTCGTCCGGCAACAGGGCGGTCAGTTGTTCGACGGCGACGGCCGTCGCGAAGGGGGTGCCCGGGCCGAACGTCGAGACCCACTCGCCGTCGAACGCGCGGGACGGGCTGACCAGCACGCGCCCCGCGGTGGTGTCGACCAGGCTCATGCCGACCTCGGTGGTCGCGTGCCGCCCGTCGCGGCGGCAGCCGGCGACCACCTCGACGTAGCTGCGCGGACCGGTGAACACCGATTCGACCACCGGCCGCGCCGAAGCCGGAACCCCGAGGTAGTCAAGGACTTCCGGCAGCGGCGCACCGGAACGCAAGCGCTCGTCGGCCCGTGCCCCGACCCGCGCCGGCAGGCTGAAATCCTCGAACTGGGCCGGGGGCCGCTGCGCCAGCCCGGCACCGAGGACGGGAACCAGCGCCCGGGGGTCCTCGATGTCCATGGCGGTCAACGTGATCAGCTGCGCGCTGCGCAGGGCCACGACGGTCTTGCCGGTGACGCCCGGGCGCTTGGCCACCACGCCGCGCAGCAACTCGTCCGCGCCCGGGCCGACGAAACGCAGGTCCAACCACCGGTCCGGAAAGCACACCACCCTGATCCAGTCGGCCACCGCCGCGTTGACGACACCCTCGGCCGACACCAGACCCATCCGGGTCAGCTCGTCGCTCTGACTCCGGCAGAACGCGTCCCGCTGCGCGGCATCGCGATAGGGCGTGGTGATCGCCAGAACCCAGGGGAAGTTGCCCGCCCCGATGGTTTCCGCGATGAACCACGCTTGGTCGACCGTCAGCTCGACGGCGTTGGGTGCTGTGTTCATCTACGTCGCCGACGCGGTGCCTATCCGCCCCACTTGGCGGCCTCGGCCGCGTCGCGGGCGTACATGGACAGGGTGTTGCCCTCGTGCGTGCTGGCCATCGCCTGGTAGGCCCGCACCATGTCCTCCATGGCCTGGTTCCACTGGGCCTGCCACATCTGATACGTCATGCCGGTGTCGCCCTGCCAGGCGCTGGACAGCGCCGCCTGCTCGCTGGCGATGTCGGCGCCCAGCCCCTGCAGCGTTCCGGCGTAGCCGGACATGTCCGCGGCGTGCGCCAGCATCGCCGGGTAGTTGTACATGATCTGTGACATCACAAATCCTTTCGTGGGTCGGCCGGGGAGATCAGAATCCGGGGTAGGTGGACGCGGCCGCGGAATCGGCGGCCACATACGTGCCCGCGGCGTCACCGAGGTTGGCCTGGGCGATGTCGAGCAACGCGTTGATCCGGGCGGCGACCTCGACGAACCGCGCGTGGGCGGCCTGGAACGCCGCCGACGCCTCGCCGACGTGGAACGCCTGCGCCGACATCGCCTCCTGCTCGGCCTGGCTGATCGTGCTGCGCATCAACGCCGCCTTGGCGCCGAACGCGGACTGCGCGGCCACCAACTGCGGAATGTGAGCATCCAAGAGGCTCATGGTGTTTCCCTTCTTCCTGATTTTCTGGGTGTTGCTGACTCGCGGTCCGGGCCGTCGCCGTCGTGGTCCCAGGTGCCGGGCACCATCGGCATGCGCGGGCCGCCACCGAACTCGCCACCGGCCAGCTCGGTCAGGCCCGCCGCGCGCAGGACGTCGCCGTTGTGGGCGGTGCCGGCGAAGCCCAACTCCCCCGCACCGTTCGCGCCGGCGAACACCTGGGTGTCGTCGTAGTCGGGCGTGACCCCGAAATCGGAGTCCAGGTCCAGGAATTCGTCACCGTACTCGCGCATCGTGGCCCGCTTGCGCCGCCGCGCCCGCGACTCGGCCCGGCTCGCCACCCCGGCGGCCGCCGCGGGGATGGTCGCCGCGGGAGCCTTGGCGCCGCCGCGGCCACCCAGCGTCGGCCCGAAGCCGGGCCCGGGGCCACCGCCGAGGGCCACCGCGTAGCCGAAGCTCCCGGTCGCCCCCGCCGGGGCGGGCGCGGTGGGAGCACCCGCGCCGGTGGCCGGCGCCGAGGCCGGGGCCGCGGTGGGGGCCGCGACGGTCGGGGCCATGGCCGCCACCGGCAATGCCGGCCGGCCGGCCGCCGCGAGCGCCGGCGCGCCGGCCGCCCCGGCCGCGACCGGCGCGGCGATCGGCGCGAGCCCGCCGGCCGGCCAGCTGATCGTGCCCAGGCTCAGGCTCACGCCCAGCGACAGCGCCATCAGCATCGGGCCGTACGTCGCGATCGGCGAGACGACTTCGTAGGCCGCGAAGAAGAACAGCGGGCCGTAAGCCACCAGCGCCGCAGCGGGATTCGTGGCGAAGGCGGTGATGATCTGCTGCAGCGTCCCCACCGGGTTCTGCAGCAGCGTCTCGAATTCGCCGAACCCCTGCTGGTAGAAGTTCGCGAAGGTCTGCACCAGTTGCATGAGTCCGGAAAACGGGTTGGCCTGGGCCGCGGCGTTGCCGCCGTCGGCTTTCACGATCGGCGGCGCGGGCGCGGTCCGCGGCGCCGACGCCAGCGCCGTGCCGGAGGCCGCCTGGTAGGCGCTCATCACGGTGGCGGCCTGCACCCACATCCGCGCGTAGTCGGCCTCGTTGAGCGCGATCGGAATGGTGTTGATGCCGAAGAAGTTCGTCGCGATCAACACCCCGTGGATCACGTGGTTGGCCGCCAGCTCGGCCAGCGTGGGCATCGCGGCCAGGGCGCCGCTGTAGGCCGTCGCCGCGGCCTCGTGCTCCGCGGCGACACCGGCGCTGTCGGCGCCGGCCTGCTGCAGCCACGCCAGGTACGGCGCGTGCGCCGCGGCGTACTGCCCGGCGCTGGGCCCCTGCCAGGCCCCCGCCTGCACCGAGCCGATCAGCCCGCCCAGTTCGGCTGCCGCCGAAGAGTATTCGGCGCTGAGCGCGGTCCAGGCGCCGGCGGCCGCCAACAGCGGCCCCGGCCCCGGACCGGCGCTCAGCAACGCCGAATGCACTTCCGGCGGGGCGGCCATCCAGATGGGCGAGCTCATCTCTCAGCCGCCCGTGACCCCGTAGGTGGCGGCCGCGGCGGTGTCGCCCGCGAGATAGCTCGCGCCGGCGTCGCCCACGCCCACACCGGCGCGGCCGAGTTCTTCGACGCCCTGCGCCGCGACGGCCGCGTGTTCCTGGCCCTGGGCGCTGAAGCCGGCGGCCGTCTGCAGGGACACGGGGTCCACCGCCGGCGGCACCACCGCCGTTATCGCCGGGGCCGCCGCCGCGTGCGC
Source organism: Mycobacterium cajalii (assembly GCF_045809005.2). Taxonomy (NCBI): domain Bacteria; kingdom Bacillati; phylum Actinomycetota; class Actinomycetes; order Mycobacteriales; family Mycobacteriaceae; genus Mycobacterium; species Mycobacterium cajalii. Next base: position 518,545 of record NZ_CM141436.1, on the reverse strand, counting down.
GGCCGCCAGCCGCGCCGTCAGCGCCTCCACGGCCGCGCTGGTGGCGGCCAGGCCCTCGGGAACCACTCGCAACGTCATGGCTACTCCTCCTGTAGTCCTTCTGTTCCGAACTCACCGGCCATCGCCGACGCCGACGCCAGCGGGTTGACCAACTGCACGTACGTCGGAGCCTCGCTGTCGCCCAACAGGATCGCGCGCCCGGCGGGCAACCTGGCGAAGCGCTGGCCGCGGATCTTGCCGCCGTCCTGCGGGTTGCCCGCGAGCATCAGCGTGGTCGCCTGCAGGTCGTTGAAGCGGCGCAGCAACGGGTTGGTCATCAGCGCGTGGCCGGAGCCGCTGGCGCGGGCGGTGACGATCACCCGCAAACCCAGATCGCCGGCCTGCGCGAGCAGCCCGATCAGCGGGGTCCACGGCCGCTGCCCGACGTAGGGGCCGCTGACCGCCGGCAAGTCCGGCACCTGGTCGACGTCGTCGATGATCAGGTAGTGGGTGTGGCCCTCGTAGGTCCACCGCGACAGCTCGGCCGCGGACATGCCCGCCGGGGGCCGGCGCGATTCGATGAGGTGGGCCAGCCCGAGCATCGCCGGCATGATCCGGTCGACGTTGGCGGTGTATTCGTTGTCCTCGAACAGCGGTTCGTCGACGAGGTGCAGCCGCCGGTCCAGCACGGTGAAGGCCACCCGGTCGGCCGTGGAGTGCTCGCGCACGGTGCGGATGATGTGGCGCAGCAGCGTGGTCTTGCCGGACCTGCTGTCGCCGAACACCATCAGCAGCGGGTTGGCGGCGAAGTCGAGCACCACCGGCGCCAGGTCCTCCTCGCGCTGCCCGACGACCACGCGCTCCGGGCCGCGGTAGAGCGGCCCGACCGCGTCGGGTGAAAGGTCGTTGGGCAGCAACCGGACCGGCGGCGCGGCCATGCCCGGGTAGCGGGCGTTGAGGGCGGGCACCTGGTCCAGCTCCGGCCGGGCGAACAGGAAATGTTCGGCGGCCATGGTCAGCCCGCGGCCCGGCTGGTCGTGCGGGACGGCGTCGGCCGGCCGGCGCAGCGCGCCGACCACCCGCACGTTGCTGTCCCGCGCGTCGTGCAGCCGCAGCTCGAGCCGCAGGCCCAGGCCGTCGCGCATCGCCAGCGGCACCTCCAGCCAGCTCGGGGTCGTGACGACCACGTGGATGCCGTAGGCCAGCCCGACGTTGACCAGTTCGGTCACCTTGGCCAGCAACGGGTTCCGGGTGTTGAACTGGTCGGTGTTGTCCCGGCCGAAGGCGTAGATGTTGTCGATGACCAGGAACACCTCGCCGAAGCCGTCGTCGGGCGCCGATCCGTGCCTGTCGCGGAACACCTCGCGCTGCTGGCGGGACCGGAGCAGCTGCTCGATCTCCCCGAAGGTGCGCCGGATGCGTTCGGGCTCCAGCGGCGAGGCGACGCTGCCGACGTGGGCCAGGTCTTCCAGCGCCCGCAGCTGCCCGCCGCCGTAGTCCAGGCAGTAGAACGTGACGTCGCGCGGTGAGTGCAGGCTGGCCGCCGACATGATGAACGTCTGCAGCGCGGTCGACTTCCCGGACTTGGCGCCGCCGTGGATCACCATGTTGCCGGCCGACGAGTTGGCGTCGAAAACCAGTGCGTCGCGGCGCATCTCGAACGGCTTGTCGATCTCGCCGAGCGGCCAGCGCCACTGCCGTTGCGGCAGGCCGGCCCGCGCCAGCACCGCGGTCAGTGCGATGGGCTCGTCCAGCGGCGGCAGCCACAGCTGCGGTGCCCGCGGCCCGTAGCGCGCCAGCTGCTCCCCGATGGTGGCGATCAGCTTGCGCGGCGGCCCGGCCATGTCGTCGGTGTCGCCGCCGGGGACCACCGTGTCCTGATCCGGTTCCACTCTTCCGGCGGTGAACAGTTTCGGCTCCGGGGCCGCTTGCACCACATACGATTTCGGCCGCCGCGGCGGCTCGTAGATGCCGTCGACGTAGGTGCTGCGGAACTTGATCGGCGCGGCACCGGGTGCGGGCACCAGGAAGCCCATGCCCTTGTGTTCCCTGCCGGATTCGATGTGGTAGGCGTCCTCCACCCCGATGATCTGGCGAGAAACGCTGGGACTGGCCACCTTCAAACCGATGCGGTAGGAGGTGTTCTTGTCGATGTCCTTGATCTTGCCGACGTCCAGCGTCTGCGACGCGAACAGGATGTGGATGCGGAACGAGCGGCCCTTGCGCGCCACGTAGTCGAACAGCTCGGCGTATTCCGGGTGATCCGCCAGCATCAGGGTGAACTCGTCGGCGACCACGAACAGCGTCGGGATCGGCGGCAGGTCGGAGGCGCCGGCATCGCGGGCGTTCTCGTACTCGGTCACCGAGTTGAACGCGCTGCCCTGCACCCGCCGGCCGGCCTCGCGCAGCAGCGTCTCGCGGCGCGCCACCTCCCCGCGCAGCGTGTCGGCGAAGCGGTCGGCCAGCGACTTCTTCTCGGCCATGTTCGAGATCACCGCGACGACCTGCGGGAAATCGCGGAAGGCGTCGGCGCCGGCCTCACCCTTGAAGTCGGCGTAGATGACGATCAGCCGGTCGGCCGAATGGGTCGTCAACAGCGACAACAGGATCGACATCAGCATCTGCGACTTGCCCGACCCGGTCATGCCGATCATCAGGCCGTGCGGCCCCATCCCGCCCTCGGCCTCGTCCTTCAGGTCGAACATCAGCGGCTCGCCGGTCGCGGTGACCCCGATGGGCACGCGCAGCTCGTCGTCGCGCCGGCGCGGCGACCACAGCGTGGCCACGTCAAGCCGCGACGCGTCGCCGATGCCGAGCAGCGTGGTGAACGCCGCACCGCGGGTGGCCGCCGAACGCAGCCCGGTGTGGGTGGGGTTGGAGTCCCAGCGCGACAGCTGCCGGGCCAGGTGGGCGGCGTCGTCGGCGCCGAGCTGGTCGGCGTTGTCGATGTAGGGCTGCCAGCCGCCGGTCTGCCAGCGTTCGATCGCGCCCGCGCTGATCCGCAGGATCGGTCGTTCCGGGTCCGAGTACTGCTCGCGGTGCGGCGGCGTGGCGCTGGTGTGCACGACGGTGACCCCGGCCCGGCCCGCGGCCAGCGCCGAGGCGTTCAGGTCGTAGTCGAGGTCGTCGACGACGACCAGCAGGTGCCGCAGCGCATCCGCCGGCTCCCCGGTGAACACCGGACGGTCGAGCAGGGCCGGGCCCAGCAGCGCGACCAGCTCGTCGGGGTCGGCGGACAGGAAACGCGCCGACCCGACGCCGTCGAGCTCGCCGGGAACGTCGACGTGGGGCAACCACTTCAGCCAGGACCAGTCGCGGCCCTCCAGGTTCGGGGCGGCCAGCGCCACGCCCAGCACCGTCGGGTCGTGCCAGGTCACCGCCTGGGCGATCCAGGCGCGCAGGGCCGCCCGCGCTTCGTCATCGGCGTCGCCGCCGCCGACTACGACGGTGATCCGGGAGACCTTCGCCAGGTCGATTCCGGTCGGCACGTCGCGCACCGTGCGCTGGGTGTCGAGCAGGCTGCGTAACGCGCTGTGGCACACCGGTTCCAGATCGATCTCGTCGGCGGTGTCCTGCACGCGCAGCGCGGTGTCCAGCGGCACCTGGTGGCGCCCGGCCCGCAGCACCAGGAAGTCGGGGTCGTGGGGGTCGCGCTCCCATTGGCGCCGGGTCCCGGGCACGGCCGCCAGCGCCGCCGGGTCGGGATGCGACCACTGCGCGGCCGCGCGCTGCCCGGCGGCCTGGGTGCGGATGTTGTCCCGCACCACCGACAGGTAGCGCAGGTAGTCGGCCCGTTCGGCGTCGACCTCCTCGGTGCGCATCTTGTTGTCGTTGCCGCGATACAGCGCGGTGGCGGCCAGCAGCAGCACGAAGGGGAAGAACAGGGTCTGCGGGGAGATCACCCGCATCCCGGTCGCGACCAGCGCGACGATCATGCCGACGATCAGGATCACGATCACATAGGGCATCGCCCGCCGCAGGAACGACGGGGGGATCACGCGGGGCAGCTCGGGGGGCGGCTCGATGGCGATGCTGCCCTTGCGGGAACCGGGCGGCGCCAGCCGGCGCCGCGCTTCGAAGATCAACCGGCTCATCGTGTTCCGCCTTCCGCCAGCAGGCCGTCGTGAGCCAGCAGCGCGTCGGCGCGCGACAGCGCCGGGCCGGGGGCGAACAGCGACAGCATGGACCACGGGATGGGGACCGCGGGGGGGTTCAGGCCAAGGGCCGCAACGGTTTTGCCTTGCCCCGGCCCGTTCTCGGCCTCGTTGTCGATGCCGTAGCGCACGCCGGTGTCCGACACCCAGAACAGCGACCCGGCGGCCGGCGCGGACGCGCCGTCGCCCACCGTCTGGGTGAAGTAGCCGGTGCCCGGGGGCAGGGCGACGCGGGCGGCGTTGCCCGCACCGACCAGGTCGACGGTGTGCACCCCGTCGGACACGGGTAGGGCCGAGCCGGCGAGCAGGCTCAGCGTGCTGGTGGCCGCCCCGGCCGGTTTGCTCCAATGCGCGCACGTGACAGGGTCTTCGGCCGCGTCGACCGGGGCGACCTGCCGGTCGGGATAGCGCGCGACGTCCAGCATCCGCGACACCGGCAGCTTGGCGACCTCGTCGGCGGCCAGGCGCGGCGGCTGTTCCAGGCCATAGGAATTCGCGTTGCGCAGGATCGCCGCGAGCACCGGCGAGATCGGCTGCAACCCGTCGGGCAGCACCGCGTAGTACCGCACGGCACCCGGCGTGCGCTGGTCGAGCACATACGAGATCACCACCCCGCCGACCGGCGCCGGGACGTCGAAGCCGGCCGGGTTGCCGGCGTCGGGGATCTCCGGCGCGGTGAGGGCCGGCCCGGCCGGGATCGCGTTGAACAACCCGAGGGCGATCGGGCGCGGCGCCGGGATGTCGGTGCCCAGGCCCAGCGCGTTGGTGACGGCGTGGTCGGCCAGGTCGATCTGACTGCGCCGGCCGTTCCACAGCAGCCAGGTCTTCGTGCCGTCACCGACCAGAATTCCCTGCCCGGCGTGCAGCGCGGCCGCGCGCGCACCCCCGCTGTCGGGCGGACCCGCCAGCACCGTGACCCCCGTGCTGTGCGCGCCGTGGCCGGCCCGGCCGCTGACGGCGTCGCACACCGTCCAGTCGGCGTCGCGCGCGGGGTTTTGCACCATGCGCTCCGGCGCACCGGGAATGCCGATCAGGTTGCCGCGCGGAAAACGGTCCAGCTCAGAGCTTTTCACCATCGTGGGATTGACCGGCCGGCCCGCGATCAAGCGTGCCGAGGTCAGGTTCAGCACCGGGTGAAGGTCGTCGCCGACCCGCACGTACAGCGCTGCCGTGGCACGGTCGGCCAGGACCGCGCTGGTGCCCGCGGACTCGGCGGGCCGGATCAGCGAGAACACGAAGCAGCCCGCCAGGCCGGTGACCAGGATCAGCACGCCCATCAGCACCGCGCGCGACTGGGTGCGCAGCGGGTCGACCAGCATCCGGGTGTCGTGCAGCGCGATCCCGGAGGCGATGCGGCGCATCACGAAACGCCAGCCGCTGACCTGATGGCGGGTGACGAAGCCGCGGCGGTACTCGACCTTGTCGGGGTTGTCGTTGGCCGGGGTCCGCGAGGAGAACGAACGCCGGGGCTCGTCGGGCTCGTGCTCGCTCATGCCGGCACCGAAAGCCCGAGACCGCGCAACAGCGGCTCCACGGACCGCTCGACGTCCTGGTCGGTGATCGTCATCAGCTCCTCGTCACTGAATTCACCTGTTCCGGCGTGTTCGGAATGGTCGAGCCGGAATTCCCGCTCCTCCTCGGCGCGTTCGACGATGTTGCGCACGAACCGGCCGTTACCGGCGATGTCGAGGTTGCGCCGCGAGATTCCGTTGGAGTCCGGCGTCGTCTCCGCGGCCAGCTTGGAGAACAACGCCTCCATGTGGTCGAGGGCGGCCCGCTCGAAGACGCTGTCGCGCTGTTCGGCCATCTTGTGCGCGATCTCAACCAACTCCGACGGCGCGTACGACGGGAAGTCGATGTTGCGGGTGAACCGCGACCGCAGCCCCTCGTTGGTGTCGAGGAACTTGTCCAGGTCGGCCCGGTAGCCGGCGATGATCACCACCAGCCGCTCGCGGTCGTTCTCCATGCGGGCCAGCAGCGTGTCGATGGCGACCAGGCCGAAGTCGTTCTTGGCGCCCGTGGACACCAGCGCGTAGGCCTCGTCGAGGAACAGCACGCCGTCCAGCGCGCTGTCGATGATCGCGTTGGTCTTGGCCTCGGTCTCACCGATGTGCTGGCCGATCAGGTCGGCGCGGTGCACCTCCCGGATGTTCTCCCGCTTCAAAAGCCCGAGCCCGCAATAGATCTTGGCCACCACGCGGGCGATGGTCGTCTTACCGGTCCCGGGCGGGCCGGCGAAGACCAGGTGATGGGTGCGCTGGGCGACCTGCAGCCCGCGCTGCTTGCGCACCAGTTCCATGGCCACCGAACTCTTCAGCCGCGACACCTGGTTTTTGACCTCGTCGAGGCCGATGAACTCGGCGAGCTGGCGCTCGGCCTCGGCCAGCAGCGTCGCCTTGCGCTCGTGGGCGGCGGGGTCGACGAAGTCCTCGACGCTGGGCTCGGTGGCCGGGTCCCACGGATCGGTGCGGGCCTCGATCCGGGCGGCGGTGGTCGTCACGATCCCGAAACTGGTGTCGGACAAGGCCTGTTCGACCTGTGCGTTCTCGGGGTGGGCCGCGTACAGGTCCTGCAACACCTCGCCGGCCGACTCCTCGTCGACGTGTGCGCGCAGGACCAGCGCTTTGGCCAGCGCTCCGTCGACCGCCGCGGCCGGGACCGGGCCGTCGGGCTCCTCGAGATAGGACAGCGCGGGGGCGAACATGCCCAGCCGGGCCAGCGCGGTGCCCAGCGCGATCCTGGCGGCGTGCGCGAAGGCCTCCTCGAGGTCGGCGTCGTTGACGACGGGGGTCAGCAGCTTGACGACGTCCGACCAGCGCTCGGCCCGGTAGTTGACGACGACGGCGACCCAGCGGGCCGCGCGCCAGCCGGGCCGGCGTTCGGTGAGGCCCGCGACGATCCCGGCGGCGTCGGCGAGGCGCCCCGCCTGCGCGAGCGCGGCCGCGTACGCGAGCCCGAAATCGTCGGGCGTGGTGGCGCGGAACTGCAGATACAGCCCGGTGTCGTAGCGGAAGCCGAGCGCGCCGGGCACCAGTTCCACCTGGCGCTGCAGCACGCCCGCCGTGGCCGCGGTGCGCGAGACCGCCTCGAGCACCCCCAGGGACGTGTCGCCGGCGGCGGCCAGGCCGGTCCAGGCGTCGCACTGGTCGTGGGCGATGCGGGTCAGCGCGGTGAAACCGGAGCGCGCGGCGGCAAGGTCGGCCGGGCGCTGCCGCTCGTACACCGCGAGCCCCAGTGCGCGGCAACACGTCGCGAACCGGCTGACGACCTCGCCGTCGACCCTGCCGTTCGGGTTGCCATTGGAAGGGGAATTCGCGGGCTGCGCTGCCAGCACGCCGGTGTCACCGCGATCCACGGCCGCTTCTTCTCCTGTGCACAGTGTTCCCTAACCTAACTTGCCTGAAGTTAGCATTGCATAAGCTAACTGTCCACGCGCCCGGGCCCCTCGGATCCCCGGTCCCTCTCCACTCTTTACCGCAACTGAGATTCCATGGCCAGGCTTTATCCGCATTTTCGGAGTACAGCCGAACCACGGCTTACTGAACATGATTTTCATTATGCAGTATCGTCGGGCGCCCAGGTACCCGGGACCATGGGTACCGACGGCCCGCCGCCGAATCGGTCACCGGCCAGCACCGCCAGCCCGCCCGCCTCGGCGGAGGTGTCCGAAGAGGCCGCGCCGGCAAAGCCCAGGGACCCCGCTCCCCCGCCGGACGCCAGGAACTCGTAGCGGTAACCGCGGTCCGGGCTCGTCATCGCCGCCTGCCGGCGCCGGCGCGACCGCTCGCGCTGCGTCGCCGCGGCCCCGGCGGCGGCGACGGCCGCGGCGACGTCGGGCTCGGGGGCCTTCCGCCGGGCGCCGGTACCCATCCCCGCGCCGGCGCCCGCCTGCGGGCCGCCCACGAGGTAGGGGAAGCCGCCGCCCCCGGCGCCCGGAGGCGGCGGTGCCGGTGGTGCCGGGGCCGCGGGGGCGGGCGCGGTCGCCGGGGCGGAAGCCGGGGCCGGGGACGGCGCGGGGCCCGGCGCCGCGGCGACGCTCACCGGGGAGCCGGCGGCCACCGACAGGCCGGGTGCCTGCGGTGCGGGAGCGGCCACGGCGGGGGTGGGCGCCGCGGGCGGCTGGACGCCGCCGAGCCCGCCCAGACCGCCCAAGCCGGCCAGGAAACCGGGATTGGCGGCCGACAGGGCGACCGCCAGGGCATTGATCTCGGGGAAGAACGCCTGGTAAGCCTCCGCCGCGTGACCCACTTCGTCGGCGATCAGTGCCGGAATGTCGGATTGCAGCTGCGATAACGCGCCGGCCGGGTTCTGGGGAAACTCGAGGATGTCGCGCTGCAGGGTCTGGGTGATTTCGAGGACCCTGTTCGTCCACCAATTCAGTTGATACGGGTTGCCGACGTCGCTGTCGACGATGTCTTGCGGAGCACTGCCGGTGTTGTTGCTGTCGCCGCTCTGGATGGGCTTGACGATCTGGGGCGGGGCCGTGGTCTGCGGAGCGGCGGCCACCGCCGAGAACGACGTCAGCTCGTACTGGGCCATGGTGGCGGCCGCCTGAACCCACATCCCCACGTATTCGGCCTCGTTGACGGCGATCGGGATGGTGTTGAGTCCGAAGAAGTTCGTCGCCACCAACACCGCGTGGATCGCGTGGTTGGCGGCCAATTCCACCAGCGTCGGCATCGCGGCCAGCGCGGCGGTGTACGCGGCGGCCGCAGTCTCGTGCCGGGCGGCCGCGGCCGCGCTGTCCGCGCCGGCCTGCAGCAGCCACATCAGGTAGGGCACATGCGCGGCCACGTACTTCTCGGCGCTGGGGCCGTCCCACGCCCCGGCCTGGACGTCGGCCAAGATGGCGGTGAGCTCGTCCGCGACCGAGGTGTAGGTCTCGCTCAGCGCGCTCCACGAACCGGCGGCAGCCAGCAAGCTGCCCGGTCCGGGACCGGCGCTGAGCAGGGCGGAATGGACCTCCGGCGGCGAAGCCATCCAGATCGGCGCGCTCATCCCGGGGCAGCAACCCGTGACGCCATGGCAGAGACTCCTCATCGGGCTGGACCGGACTCTGTGAGTAGTCGATGCCCGGCAGACAAAAGTTCCCGCCGGGCTATCGGGTTGCCTCAGTTGCCGAGGATTCCGGCCTGGTAGTCACCGCGGTTGAGTGCGCCCGAATCGAAGTTCCCGGCGTTCTCGAAGCCGCTGTCGGCGGTGCCGGAGTTGGAGAAGCCGCTGTCCAACTGGCCGCTGCTGGCGAAGCCGACGTTGTCGTTGCCGCGGTTGAAGATCCCCACGTTCGCGCCGCCGGTGTTGAACACGCCCGTCTGGACATCGCCGGTGTTGAACAGCCCGGCACTCTGCGAGCCGTGGTTGGAGAGCCCGGAGGAGCCGTCGCCCGAGTTGAAGAAGCCCGACGATCCCGCTCCGGAGTTGCCGAAGCCCGAGTTGGCGACTATCCCGGTCAGGTCGGCAGAGCCGCCGATACCCGTGTTCAGGTTGCCCGAGTTGAGCAGACCCGTATTGCTGTTACCCGAGTTGAAGAAGCCGGTGTTGACGTTCCCCGAATTGAAGCTGCCCGTGTTGGCACCCACACCCGGCGGCGCCGGCGTGCCGCCGGAGTAGTCGAAGGTACCGCCGCCCGAGTTGAAGTTGCCGTCATTGAACAGGCCCGCGTTCCCGAAGCCGAGGTTTCCGCTGCCCGCGTTCCCGAAGCCCATGTTGCCGGGGCCCGAGTTCGCGAAGCCGAAGTTGAGGTCCGCGGCGTTGCCGAAGCCGGAGTTGAAGTTGCCGCCGTTCCAGAAGCCGGTGTTGGTGTTGCCCGAGTTCGCAAACCCGGTGTTGCCGTTGCCGGAGTTGAAGACGCCGAAGTTGCCGTCGCCGGAGTTGAAGAAACCGACGTTGTCGCTGCCGGAGTTTCCGAAGCCGATGTTGCCTGTGCCGGAGTTCAGCAGCCCGGCGAAGTTGATGCCGACCTGGTGGTCACCGGTGAGCCCGATGCCGATATCGCCGCTTCCGGTGTTACCGAATCCGACGTTGTCGCTGCCGTGGTTGCCGAACCCGAAGTTGGCGTTACCCGAGTTGCCGCCGCCGACGTTGCCCGCGCCGATGTTCCCGCTGCCGACATTGTTACTGCCCTGGTTTCCGCCCCCCAGGTTGAAATTGCCGACATTGCCGAGACCGGCGTTGCCGCTACCGACGTTCCCGCTACCCAGGTTGGCGTTGCCGATATTGCCGCTACCCGCATTGCCGTTGCCGAGGTTCCCACTGCCCAGGTTGGTGTTGCCGACGTTTCCGCTGCCCAGGTTCGTATTGCCGGTGTTGCCGCTGCCCAGGTTCCAGCTGCCGATGTTGCCCAGGCCGGTGTTGAGGGACGGCAGGCCGAGGGCGGACGACAACTGCACGGCCGCCGCCGAGGCCCCGCCGTGGTAACCCGTCATCGCGGCCACGTCGGCGGCCCACATCTGTTCGTACGCCGACTCCGCGGCGGCAATCGCCGGCGCGTTCAGCCCCAGAAAGTTGGACCGCACCAGGTCAACGAACCGACTGCGATTGGCCGCGACCGCCAGTGGGTGGACCGTCGCCGCGTACGCCGTCTCGAACGCACCGACGACAGCCCTGGCCTGGCCGGCGGCCCCTCGCGCCCCGGCCGCCGCCGCGTTCAGCCAGTTCACATACGGCGACGCCGCGGCCAGCATCGCCGCCGATGCCGGACCCTGCCACGCCGCACCTGCCAGATTCGAGGTCAGCGACCCGAACGCCGACGCCGCCGAGCCCAACTCGTCAGCCAACCCGTCCCAGGCCAGCGCCGCCTCCGACATCGGAGCCGACCCCGCACCCGCGTGCATCAGCGCGGAATTGACCTCGGGCGGCAGCATCTGAAAACCCATGGGCACTTCCCCTTTTCGTCCATCTCGGGGCCGAGCCGGACCTCACCGGCGCACCCGTCGAAAGTAGGTCGTCGAAAAGGGCTTCGTGGTTCCGCCGGCTATCGCGCGCTCGCGCAACGCCAGGGGCGTTCGACTACGCCTTGGACTACGCCTTGACGGCGCTGACCAGCGTGTTGCGGACGAGCATCGACCCGGCGTCGGTCTCCGGCCCGGGCACCGGGCGGCCGGCTTGGCGCAGGTAGTCGGCCAGCGAGACCCCGCTCGCTGTCCAGCCCCGATTGCCGAACCATTCGGTGGCCGGCGCGCAGCGCTCGTTGTAGACGAGCTGGTAGAAGGGCCGCTGGTCCTCACCGGCGGCCATCGCGGCGCGCTCCTCCTCGCGCTTGGCCTCGAATTCCCGCTGGTCCAGCGGCGCGCCGTCCTCGATGGCGGCGTGGCTGCCGGGGCCGGCCAGGCCGTCGATGCCGGTGAACAGCTGCTCCTGCGCGGTCGCCGGCAGATAGATCAGCAGTCCCTCGGCGATCCACGCCGAGGGCAGGGCCGGATCGAACCCGCTGTCCCGCAGGGCCTGCGGCCAGTCCTCGCGCAGGTCGACCGCGATCTCGCGGCGCAACGCGCGCGGCTGGGCACCCCGGTCGGCGAGCACCTCGCGCTTGAAGTCGAGGACCTGCGGGCGGTCCAGCTCGAAGATCGTCGTCGCGGCCGGCCAGTCCAGGCGGTAGGCGCGGGAATCCAGGCCCGCCGCCAGGATGACCACCTGCCGCACGCCCGCTGCGGCGGCCCGGCGGAAGTACTCGTCGAAGTACCGGGTGCGGGCGCCCTGGAAGTTGACGAAAAACTGGCCGAAGTCGGCGGTCTTGAGGTCGTGGTCGGGGGCGTTGCCGTCCAGCACGTCGGCCCAGCGGCCGCCGACGGCGCGGCAGAAGACCTCCGCGTAGGGGTCGACGGCCAACGGATCGGACTTCTGCGCTTCCAGCGCCCGCGCGGTCGCGACGAACAACGCCGTCGAGCCGACACTCGTTGTGATGTCCCAGGTGTCACCTTCGCTACGCACGGAACCGACACTACGCCGACGGCCTGTGGCGCCCTTCCCGCTGGATCGTCAGCCGTTGTCCGCCCGGTCGCGCGGATTCGGGGGCGGTGCCGGGTCGGCGTCCCAGGTTCCCGGCAACAGCGGCAGGTACGGGCGGCCTCCGAACGCGTCGTCGGCCAGCGTGATCAATCCCGCCGCCCGCGCGGGACCGGCCCGGTGAGCGGTTCCGTCGATGCCCGACGTTCCCGCCCCGCGCCCGGAAACCGCCGTAGAGTCGGACATCGAGCCCGTGGAGGCGTCGGGCTCTGCGTCCGGCGCCAGATCCATGTATTCGAAACCGCGGCCGAGCTGCCGGGAACCCACCCGTCGACGTCTGCGCCGGTGGGACTGTTCCAGGGCCGCCGCGACGGCCGCCGGCGTCGTGGCGATGTCCGGCTCGGCCGTTCTCCTCTTCGCACCGGCGCCGGCGCCCGCCCGGTTGGGCATCCCCACGGCCCCCACCAGATAGGGGAAGGGCCCGGGGCCGACGGTCGGCGGCGCCGGCGCCGGCGGTGGCGCGGCGGGCGGGGGTGGTGCGGCCGTCGCGGGAGCCGAAGCCGGCGGCGGCGTCACGGTCGCGCCAGAGGCCGGCGCGATGGCCGGCACCGAGACCGGCGGTGGACTCAGGAGGGGGACGACCGGGGCGGGGGGCGCGAGGGGCACCGCAGGCGGGTGCGAGAGCCCGGCGAGACCCGCCATCCCCGCAAAACCCCCGACCGCACCGGTCGGCGCGGCCAGCAGCGGTGACGCCAGCGGCGTCAGGAGCCCATTTGCGCCCAGAAGATAAGTGACGTGGGCAATTTCCCACATGTAGTCGATGCCGATCTGCGTTCCGTAGATGAGAGAAACCCACAGCAGCATTTCGGGATTGTTGCCCGCTGCCGCTACGACCGTCGGCCAGTAAGCGGCGTAATAGTAGGGGTCCTGCACGAAAAGCTCCTGGTACGCACCGGCCCACGTTATCGCCGGGATGTCAGTGGTGGGAAAGTTGTACTGCAGCTGGCTTGCCAGATTGGCAGGACTTTCGAGGAACCAGAACACCGCTCCGATCGATTGCCGGAGATCAGGCGGCAGGGATTGCTCGATGAGATCGTCTACGCCCGTGAAGAAATCCCATACCGATGGCAGGCGAAAATTCGCGATACGGGGGGCGGGTGTGGTCTGCGGCGTCGCCGCCGCCGCGCCGGCCACACCCTGATACGTGGCCATCACGGTGGCGGCTTGAATCCACATCCGCGCGTAGTCGGCCTCGTTGAGCGCGATCGGAATCGTGTTGACACCGAAGAAATTCGTCGCCGCCAGCGCAGCGTGAGCGGCGTGATTGGAAGCCAGTTCCGCCAGCGTCGGCATGGCGGCCAGGGCGGTGGTGTAGGCGGCAGCGGCGGTTTCCAGTTCGGCGGCCCTCGCGGCGCTCTCGGCGCCGGACTGCGTCAGCCATGCCAGGTACGGCTCATGTGCGGCGGCATAGGCCCCGGCCGTCGAGCCCTCCCAGTTTTCCGCCTGCACGGCGGTCAACAACGCGGCCAGCTCGTCGGCCGTCGCGGCATACGCAGCGCTCAGCGAGCGCCAGGATTCGGCGGCCGCCAACAGCGGGCCGGGCCCCGCGCCGTTGCTCAGCAGGGCCGAATGCACCTCGGGAGGCGAGGCCATCCAGATCGGGGCGGCTGGGCCGCCGGAGAGGGCGTGCAGCCTCATGACCGGTCAGCTTTCTCGGGGTGCACCGCCCCGGGCTAGCAGGACGCGATGACGCGAGTCTCCTGGCTCTCGGATCGCCGCTCGCCTCGCCTTCCAGCCTGTGGCCGTGGCTTATGAGGGTCGCTCCCCGATGACAGTGGCGGGACCGCGCCGGACTCACACCGGCTTCCTGCGTCGTCATCGCCTTACGGGAAGCAGTGTCTCATCCCGGCCCTGCGCAAGCCACACCTGCCAGCACCTTGCAGGTGCGGCTTCGGCGGGATTAGCTTTCAGCACGCCGCTGACGCGACCGGGAAGGAGGGCGTCATGACCGACGTCGACACCGCCACCCCACCGATGATCGAGACCGAAGGTGGCGGACGGGAACAGCGCTGGTCGCTGCCGGCCGACGAACAAAGCCTGCTGGATCTGATCCACGTGTGCTTCGGCGAGTACTGGGAAGATATCTGGTTCGGCACCCTGATCGAGGGTGCGGCCTGGGAAGTGGCGGCGCCCAACGCACCCGAGCGCATCACGGTGAACGACGGGTACGTGACGGTTGACTTCGGCCGCTGGCATTTTCACCTCTGCATCGGCGAGCACCGGGCAAGCGGACCCGAGCTGGGCCGTATCCGCCGATGCGCTCGCGCCGAGCTGTATCGCCGGATCGGCGGTGACGGGTCCCCCACCTCGTGGGGCGTGCGGCTCCACAACGGCCGCGACGAACAGATGATGACGCTGCTGCTGCCGAACCCGTTCCTCACCAACGACCAGCAGCTTCGCGACGAGCCCGCGTGGGGACAGCTGGAATTGTGGGACCGGCTGCGGGCCACCTTCCTGGGGCTGAAGCCCGACCCACAGGATCGCACCGGCAAGGGCTTTCGACACGGCTGAACCGGTTCAGCCAGGCGCTCACCGGGTTTCGCGGCCGCCGTAGCGGCGACGGAATTTCTCCACCTGCCCGGCGCTGTCGACGATCCGGCGGCTGCCCGTCCAGAACGGGTGCGAAGCCGAGGTGACCTCGACGACTACGACGGGATAGGTGCGTAGTCCGCGCGGCGTCTCCCATTCGATGGTGCGCGAACCGGTCACCGTCGATCGGGTCAGGAACATCGACCCGGTCGTGGCATCCAGAAAGACGACGGGATGGTAGTCGGGGTGAATCCCGGGCTTCATCAGCGATCCCCGTCACGGACGTGGGAGGGGTTGTCCGCGGCGGCTTCCGCCAGGTCCCCGCAGGGGTCTTCGTGCCAATCGCCGAACGGGTCGTCGTAGTGGCCCCAGTCCTGAGGAGAACAAAGCTCGTCGTCGGTGAGCAACGCGCCGTGGAGGGCATCGAGGATGTCGGTGGCGCTCGCGCCGCAGACCAGGATGGTCATCGCCGTGTGCCGGTCACCGTACCGGTCATCCCAGGCCAGTTCGGCGAAGGCTCGTCGCTCTGCATCGATGGCGGCCAGTTGGGGACCCGTCAGTGCGGCCAGCCACTTGCCGGCCGAACTGACACGCATTCCGCCGCCTGCGGATTCCAGCCACATCGCGTGTTCGGGCCGGTTGGCCAGCCAGACGCGCCCCCGTGTTCTGATGACGCCTTCGAGCAGCAGGTCCACGCACGCGTGCAGGCGGTGCGGATGGAAGGGGCGCCGGGCATTGAACTCGACCAGGCTGATCGGGCCACGCGAATCCAGGGGCGGCTGTCCGGCCAGCAATGCGCCATGCGGATCGTCGCTTCGGCCCCGCCGCGCATCGCGGTACAAGCTGTTCAGCGCGTCCTCGATGCCGTCGGCACCCACGCGGATGCGGGCGCGCGGCGACAGACGGCGCAACACGGAGACAACGAAGGGGTTGGCCCGGTTGAGGACGGCCACGTCGGCGAATTCGCCCTGCCCGACCACCACCTGAGCCCGGGTGCGTCCGTCGCCGAGGAGGTCGTCACCGAGCGCTTGACTCAGCCACTCTGCCGAGTCGACACAGGTGACCACGGCTGCGATCGAAACGTCCAGGGCCGCAGGCCCGTCGATGTAGCCCGGGCCCACTCGCACCCGAACGTGGTCGATGGCCACGCAGATCGGTTCGGGCTCCAGCCAGGGCGCCAGGTGCACCACCACGCGGTCCACGTCGGCGCGGCGGTGGAGCTGGCGCAGCAACACCAGGAGGTCGTTGCGGATGGTGCACGACACGCAGCCGTGTGCGAGCTCCAGCCCGCACTCGGCGCTCGTCATCGCGCCGCCCCGCCGCGTCATCACAGTCCGCCGCACCACGTGACCGTCGAAACGATGCTCGACGACCGTGGTTCCGGGTGCACTCAGCAACTCCCCCACAACCGAATCGGTGTCTGTCTGGCCGGCGACCAGGATGACGGGCGTCCGCATCGTCCTCCTTATTGGTAATCATTTTCATTAAGGCTGCTTGTACGGTACCGTCTCCGCCGATGCATGTCGAAAACGATTTTCAATAAGCGGTCAAGGAGGCTGCCCGTGTCTGCTCGTTGCCAGGTGACCGGCCGGACCCCGGGTTTCGGTAACGCCGTATCGCATTCCCACCGCCGAACCCGCCGGCGCTGGTCACCCAACGTCCAGCTCAAGACGTACTACCTGCCCTCGCAGGACCGCCGGATTCGGCTGCGGGTCAGCGCCAAGGGCATCAAGGTCATCGACCGTGACGGCATCGAGGCCGTCGTGGCGAGGCTGCGCCGGGAAGGACAGCGAATCTGATGGCGGCCAACGCGATCCGCCCGATCGTCAAGCTGCGCTCCACGGCGGGCACCGGCTACACCTACGTGACCGGCAAGAACCGGCGCAACGACCCGGACCGGCTGGTGCTGCGCAAGTACGACCCGGTGCTCCGCCGCCACGTCGAATTCCGCGAGGAGCGCTGAACATGGCGAAGAAGTCCAAGATCGTCAAGAACGACCGGCGGCGCGCGGTGGTGGCGCGTTATGCCGAGCGCCGCGCCGAGCTCAAAGAGATCATCCGGTCACCATCGAGCACCGGTGCGCAACGAGCGGCGGCGCAAGCGGAGCTGGCGCGCCAGCCGCGCGACGCCAGCGCGGTGCGGGTGCGCAACCGCGATGCCGTCGACGGGCGTCCGCGCGGGCACCTGCGCAAATTCGGGCTCTCCCGGGTACGCGTCCGCGAACTGGCCCATGTCGGCCAGCTGCCCGGGGTGCGGAAGGCGAGCTGGTGATGGCCAAGAAAACTCAGCGTCCGCGTCGCCCCGGCCAGCCGGGCCTCAAGTCCGGCAAGAAGAACCTGCTCGCCAGCCTCGGGCTCACCGCCGTCGACTACAAGGACACCCCCACGCTGCGGGTGTTCGTCTCCGAACGAGGCAAGATCCGTTCCCGCCAGGTCACCGGCCTGACCGTCCAACAGCAAAGACAGGTCGCGACCGCCATCAAAAACGCCCGCGAAATGGCGCTGCTCCCGTACCCGGGACAGGGCATCAGCCGGTGACGGCCCCGCACCGCGGCACCGACCGTCCCTTCACCGTGATCGTGTGCGCCGCCTGTGCGAGCGGCCTCGAACTCTCGGTGGTCGACGAACTACGGCCCACAATCCGGTGCTGCCCACATGCCATGCTCGTCTCCGCCGCCTGCATGCTGGGAACGCTCACCTGCGCGGCGCGACCGGCCGGATGCGGCGTCATGGCCGTGGTACAGCCCTGCACGAATGAACGGGAGGCGTGCGGCCCGCCGCACTGGATCGGCCCCATCACCGGCCACGCCCAGGCGGCCGCCCTGCGCGATTGGCTGGAGCTCGGGGAATGGGAAAGCACGCCCTTGCCGAAGCAGCTCGGCGGATTTCAGATTTGGGCGGTCAACTCGAGTCGATGCAACTGAGGTAGCCGACGAGCCGCGCTAGACATCCCGCCGTTCGCCGGCACCCCGGCGGCCGTCGGCATTCCAGGTGCCCGGCATCATCGGGGCCTTCGGGCCACCGCCGAACCCGTCGCCGGCCAGAGAGGTCAGCCCCGCGGCCGCCCCGACCGCGTCCTTGTGCGCAGTGCCAGCGAACCCGAGGCCTCCGGCACCCCGATCCGAGGCGATGGCCTCGCCGTTCGAGGTTGCTTCCCAGGCCGGTTCGACGTCGAAGTCCATGCTCAGGAACTCGTCGCCGTGGTCACGCTGCTTCGCCCGCCGGCGCCGCCGCGCACGCGCGGCTTCCCGCGCGGACGCCGCCGCCGCGACGGCCGCGCTGTCGGGTTCCGGCGCTTTCCGTTTCGCGCTCGAACTCGCCCGGGCGCTCATTCCCGAATCGAACCCGAGCCCCGGCGGCACCGCGTACGGAGGGAAGAAGCCCGCCGGGGACGCGGGAGCGGGCGGCGGCGCCGCCGGCGCGGGGCCCGGGGGCGCGGGCGGGGCCGACGATGTGGGCGCCGGGCCCGGCGCCGAGGCGGGCGCCGCCGGCGCCGCGATCGTCGGGGCCACGGGGGCCAGGGGCAGCAGTGCGGGCGGTGCCGGCGCGGGCACGACGGCCGCGACCGGGTGGATGGCGGCCAGTCCCGCCATGCCCGCCAGGCCGCCCACCGCTCCCAGGGGAGCGATGGCGGGGAGGGCGGCAAGGGCCAGCGCCGGGTTGCTGACCGCGTAAGCCACCACTTCCAATATGTGGGTCGGGATGTCGAAGAAAAGCCAGCTGCCGAGCCACTGAAACGCCAGCACCGGATTTTGCGTCAGGTCCACCAGGAAATTCTGGAAGTCCTCGAACAGTTCGAGGCTGCGGGCGACCCAGTACATCGCCTGGCCGGGGTTCGCATAGGTGTCGTAGGTGGCACCGTTGATCGTTCCGGCGGCCGGATCCCAATTGATGCCGACGTGCTGCAGGAAGCTGGCCAGCATGTTGTCGAACGGAAGGTCGATCGCCGGGTCGTGTGCCACTTGGGTGTTCGAGACACCGACCGATTGCAGAATGTTCTGGAACCACTGCGGCAGCCCCAGCGGGTTATTGCTCTGGATATTGCTGTTCAGGATGTTGAGAATGTCCTGCTGGACACCGAACGGATTTTGCAGGAACTGTTCGACCTGCTGCACGAATCCCTGCAGCGGATTGGTGGCCACCGAGAACTGCGCGGGATTTTGCGTATCGGTTTTCAGGATTGGCGGCGTCGGGCCGGTTTGCGGCGTGGATGCCAGCGCCGTACCC
This sequence comes from Mycobacterium cajalii, assembly GCF_045809005.2. Classification (NCBI taxonomy): domain Bacteria; kingdom Bacillati; phylum Actinomycetota; class Actinomycetes; order Mycobacteriales; family Mycobacteriaceae; genus Mycobacterium; species Mycobacterium cajalii. The sequence continues at coordinate 499,653 of NZ_CM141436.1, read as the reverse complement.
GAGACCACCTGATAGGTCCCCATCGTGGTGGCGGCCTGGACCCACATCCGCGCATAGTCGGCCTCGTTGACCGCGATCGGGATGGTGTTTATCCCGAAGAAGTTGGTTGCCAACAGGACCCCGTGAATGGCGTGGTTGGTGGCCAGCTCCGCCAGGGTGGGCATTGCCGCCAGCGCGGCGGTGTAGGCGGCGGCCGAAACCTCGTGCTGGGCGGCCGTGGCCGCGCTGTCGGCGCTTGCCCGCATCAGCCAGCTCACATACGGCGCATTGGCGCCGACATAGGACTCGGCGCTCGGCCCCTCCCACGCGCCGGCCTGCACCGACCCCAGCAGCGCCGTGAGTTCCTCTGCTACCGAGGCGTATTCGGCACTCAGCGAGTTCCATGCCCCCGCCGCCGACAACAGCGACCCCGGCCCGGGCCCACTGCTCAGCAAGGCCGAGTGCACCTCCGGCGGTGCGGCCATCCAAATCGGTGCCGTCATCGTCAGTCGCCCTTCCCGGTCACTGCGGGAAAGCTTAGTGAAAATGGTTGTCGTTAACAACAACGGTCGGTTGAGCGCCCCGATATGGCCGATGAACTACTATGATGCGCGTGATGCGTTAGGCTTGTCATCATGCGCACCACCGTGTCGATCTCCGACGAACTGCTCGCAGCGGCCAAACGCCGGGCCCGCGAGCGGGGTCAATCGCTCGGTTCGGTGATCGAGGACGCCCTGCGCCGCGAACTCGCCGCAGTTCCGGGCGGCTCGGCCCGGCCGGCCGTGCCGGTTTTTCAGGGCGGCACCGGCCCGCGGCCCGGGGTCGACCTGACCTCCAACCGGGCGCTGTCCGAGGTTCTCGACGAGGGCCTGGACCTGAACGCCCTCAAGTAGATGTTGCTGCTCGACGTCAATGTGTTGCTGGCCGCGCACCGCGGCGACCACCCGCAGCACGAGAGCGTCCGCCCCTGGTTCGATCGGTTGCTCGCGGGCGACGACCAGTTCACGGTGCCGAACGTCGTATGGGCGTCGTTTCTGCGCTTGGCGACGAACCGTCGTATCTTCGAGATCCCCACGCCGCGGGACGAGGCGTTCGCATTCATCGACGCCATCGTCGCCCAGCCCCACCACCTGCCGACGGGCCCCGGCCCACGACACCTCGCGCTGCTGCGACGAGCCTGCGAGGAGGCCGACGCCTCCGGAGACCTGATTCCCGACGCCGTACTCGCGGCCGTCGCCGCCGAACACCACTGCGACGTGGTGACCCTGGACCGCGACTTCGCGCGGTTCGGCTCGGTTCGCGCGCTCAGACCAGGGGCCGGCCCGTCCTGATCCGGCGGTCGACGTCCCACAGCAGGACGTTGAACGGGAACTGCCGGACGAACCGCGGCAGCAGACGATTCGCCGTGCCCAGCGCGCCCATCAGCCGGTCGAACCGGCGCTGCTTGGCGGCGTCCCACGGCAGCCGCATCTCGTCGCGGAACCGCTGCGGCAGGAAGCCGGTGGTGATCAGCAGTGCCAGATTGTCTGACATGCGCTGCAGCGGGCCCGGAAGCACGACGCCCCGCATGCGGCCCGCGGCGATGGGGAACAGGTAGCCGCGCACGGCGTCGTCGATGTGCACCTTGTCCAGCGATTCCTGCCAGTACCGGTCGAAGGCCGCGCGGTCGGCCGGCCACATCTGCGGCGGCACCTGCAGCGTGGTCGCCAGCGTCATGCCCTCGCGGTAGTGGCGGTCGGCGTCGCGCTCGTCGAGTTCGCCGACGAAGATGCGGTAGACGTCGAGCCCGCCCTTGTACAGGCAGGCTCCCACCCATAGCTGCAGGTCCACGTCGAAGGCGTTGTACCGCACCGGGCTTTCGGGGGTGGAGTACACCTGCGCGTGCGCGCGGTTCACCGCGCGGCGGAAGGCGTCCTTCTGGGCGGGGCTGCCCGCGGTGGCCACCGCGAGGTAGGTGAAGGTGGTGCGCGCCCGCTTGATCGGGTGCAGGTCCACCCGGCCGCTTTCGACGCGGCTCTCCATCACCCCGTAGCCCACCCCGGGCCGGGCCAGCTGCATGATCACGTTGGCCGGGCCGGCCAGCAGCGCCACGCCCATCAGGCCCTCGTCCATCCCCGACCCCCGCCGCCGGGTGCGCCCCGGGCGGGCCGGGTCGGTGACCGCGCGTTCGACGTGCGGCGTCGCTTGGCGAACCGGCTGGTGAATCGCCATGCCTGACCTCCCGCGGCGCCCGTCGCACCGAATGTGCGAACGCTTGTTTCCTGATATTGTCCGCGGTCGCGCCCGGTGTCAAGATGGTGCCCGTGGCCGGGGAGTCCGAGGCGTCGAGCGTGCGACCCTACGGCGGCGTCGACGCCGCCGCGCGGGTCGCCGCGCGGCGGTCCCGGCTCCTGGCGGCCGGCCTGGACCTGCTGGGGGCCGAGCGGCAGGACATCTCGGCGCTGACCGTGCGCGGCGTCTGCCGGCACGCCGGCCTGGCCGCCCGCTACTTCTACGAGAGCTTCGCCGACAAGGACGCGTTCGTGGGCTGCGTGTTCGACTGGGTGGTCGCCGATCTGGCCGCCACCACCCAGGCCGCCGTGGCCGCGGTACCGGCGCCCGAGCAGACCCGCGCGGGGATGGCCAACATCGTGCGCGCCGTCGCCGGCGACGCCCGCGTCGGGCGCCTGCTGTTCAGCACCCAGCTGGCCGATCCGGTCGTGGTGCGCAAACGCGCCGAGTCCAGCGCCCTGTTCGCCATGCTCTCGGGTCAGCACGTCGGCGATGCGCTGCACGTCCCGGCCAACGACCGCATCAAGGCCGCGGCGCACTTCGTGGTCGGCGGCGTCGGGCAGACCCTCAGCGCCTGGCTGGCCGGCGACGTCCGGCTCGAGCCGGACGAGCTCGTCGACCAGCTGGCCTCGCTGCTCGACGAACTCGCCGAACCAAACCTGTACCGGGTCAGGGAAAAAGAGGCCTCAGGGAAAAAGGGGTAAATGCCACAGCCGCATCCCCGGGTCCAGCCGCCACAACCGCATCATCGTGAGGCGCATGATGCGCTGCGCGCCGTAGATCAGGAACACCGCCAACGGCACCTCGATCAGCAGCGCGGTGACGAGGGACAACCGGAGGTCCCTGGGCCCGGCGGTCATCAGGTCGAACCACGCGTCGCACGCGGTTGACGAACGCGGGGTCGACCACGTCGCTCAGGGGCTACTCCACGCGGGAGATCAGTTCCCGGCGTCGGTCATCTCCGGTCGGCCGCGGTCTTCGGCACGGCCTGGTTGTCACTGGCCCCGAATTCCTTTACCCAGCAGGCGAATTCCAGCGTTATGCCATCGGGATCCTGGAAGTAGAACGAGCGGACGTACACCCCCGGGTGCACAGTCGCCGACACCTGACGCTCGCTCTCGTCGTGGTTGAGCACCGGACCGACCCGAACGCCCTTGTCCTTCAAGCGCTGCCGGTAGGCGTCGAACTTCTCGGCCGGCACGTGAAAAGCCAGGTGGTTCATGCTGCTCACCGCGCTGGTGATGTCCCCGATGCCCGGGATGGCCCCCGGCGACGACACGCCCGCGACCCGGTCCGGCGCGTCGGCGAACCAGAAGAACGCGACGCAGTCGCCGTTGCCGGCGTCGAAGAAGAAGTGCTGCCCCTGCCCGTCGGGCAGATCGAGGGACTTGACCAGCGGCATGCCCAGGACGTTGGTGTAGAAGTCCACGGTGCGCGCCATGTCAGAGCACACCAGCGCGACATGGTTGATGCCGCCGAGCTCGAATTCGCCGTTGGTGTTGTGCGGCTTGATCATCGTGCGGCTCCCCTCGGTCCCCGGCGCCGGGGTCCTGGCCAAGATCAAAATCTGAATCTAACATCGGAATCAGCTCTGATCCAAGGGGAGGTGCGCCCGATGCCGACCGCGGCCGGAGCCGGGCCGAGATATGCCCCATCCCAATCACTTTCTTGCACCGAGGGCCGCTGAATTGAGCCGCCACACCGCCGCGGGGGTCATCCGCGAATTCGTCGGGCTACCGTCACCCACCGCCCGGCGCGCCGGCGCCGGCGGCCATCCGTGTCAGGGCCTGTACTACCGCGGCATCGGGCGCAAGCCGAAGGTGGCCATGATCGCCACGCATTACCAGATCGACTTCTCCGAGCACTACCTGGCCGACTACCTGGCCACCCGCGGCATCGGGTTCCTGGGCTGGAACACCAGGTTTCGCGGCTTCGAGTCCAGCTTCCTGCTCGACCACGCGCTGGTCGACATCGGCGTCGGTGTGCGCTGGCTGCGCGAGACGCAGGGGGTGGAGAATGTTGTGCTGCTCGGGAATTCGGGCGGCGGATCGTTGATGGCGGCTTACCAGTCGCAGGCGGTCGAGCCCAATGTCACACCGCTGGACGGCATGCGGCCCGCGGCCGGTGTGACGGAGCTGCCGCCCGCCGACGGCTACGTCGCCACCGCCGCGCACCCCGGCCGGCCGGAGGTGCTCACCGCCTGGATGGACGCCGCGGTGGTCGACGAGAACGACCCGGTCGCCACCGATCCCGACCTCGACCTGTTCGACGAGCGAAACGGGCCCCCGTACTCGCCGGAGTTCGTCGCCCGCTACCGCTCGGCGCAGACCGCGCGCAATCACGACATCACCGACTGGGCCGAGTCGGAGCTCAAACGCATTCGTGCCGCGGGGTTTTCCGATCGTCCCTTCGCCGTGATGCGGACCTGGGCCGATCCGCGCATGGTCGATCCCGCGCTCGAGCCGAGCAAGCGGGCACCGAACTCGTGCTACGCCGGCGTCCCGGCCAAGGCCAACCGCTCCGCGCACGGCATCGCCGCCGCCTGCACCCTGCGCAACTGGCTGGGCATGTGGAGTCTGCGGACCGCCCAGACCCGCGCCGAACCGCACCTGGCCCGCATCACCTGCCCGGCGCTGGTGATCAACGCCGACGCCGACACCGGCGTCTTCCCCTCCGACGCCCGGCGCATCCACGACGCGCTGGCCGGCGCCGACAAAGAGCGGGTCTCGATCGACAGCGACCACTACTTCACCACCCCGGGCGCCCGCAGCGAGCAGGCCGACATCATCGCCAGGTGGATCGCCAGGCGCTGGCGTTGAGACCGTTCACCCCGCTGCGGGACCGTTGGCTAGATTGAAGGGTGCTTGGCCGTAACCCGAGAGGGAAATACCTCACTACGAGATTTGAGCAGAAGCCCAGCAAAGCAATGGAAGGCACGTAATGCCGATCGCGATAACCCCCGAGCACCGAGACCTGGCCGATTCGGTGCGATCCCTGGTGGCGCGGGTGGCGCCGTCCGAGGTCCTGCACGAGGCCCTGGAGACGACACCGGAGTCGCCCCTGGAAAACCCCCCGCCGTACTGGCGGGCGGCGGCCGAACAGGGGCTGCAGGGTGTCCACCTGTCCGAGTCGGTCGGCGGACAGGGCTTCGGCATCCTCGAATTGGCCATCGTGCTGGCCGAGTTCGGCTATGGGGCGGTGCCCGGCCCGTTCGTGCCGTCCGCAATTGCCGGCGCGCTGATCTCCGCGCACGACGCCGGGGCCAAGGTGCTGTCCGAACTGGCCTCCGGCGCGGCCATCGCCGCCTACGCGCTCGATTCCGGGCTGACCGCGACGCGGCACGGCCCGAACAACGATGCACTGGTGATCCGCGGTGAGGTGCGCGCCGTCCCGGCGGCCGCGCAGGCCTCGGTGCTGGTCCTGCCGGTGGCGATCGACAGCGGCGACGAGTGGGTGGTGCTGCGGGCCGAGCAGCTCGAGATCGTGCCGGTCAAGAGCATCGACCCGCTGCGCCCCGTCGCCCACGTGCGCGCCAACGCCGTCGAGATCGGCGACGACGCCGTGTTGAGCAACCTGAGCATGGCCACCGCGCACGCGCTGATGTCGACCCTGCTGTCGGCGGAGGCCGTCGGTGTGGCGCGCTGGGCCACCGACACGGCGTCGGCCTACGCCAAGATCCGTGAGCAGTTCGGGCGGCCGATCGGCCAGTTCCAGGCCATCAAGCACAAGTGCGCGGAGATGACGGCCGACACCGAGCGGGCCACCGCCGCGGTGTGGGATGCCGCCCGCGCCCTCGACGAGGCGCGCGAAGCCGGTGAAAACGGTTGGGACATCGCGGGTTCCCACGTCGAGTTCGCGGCCGCGGTGGCGGCCACGTTGGCACCGGCGGCCGCGCAGCGCTGCGCCCAGGACTGCATCCAGGTGCACGGCGGCATCGGCTTCACCTGGGAGCACGACACCAACGTCTACTACCGCCGGGCGCTGATGCTGGCCGCCTGCTTCGGCCGCCGCACCGAATTCCCGCAGAAGGTCGTGGACACGGCGACCACCACGGGCATGCGCCCGGTGAACATCGACCTGGACCCCGAGACCGAGAAGCTGCGGGCCGAGATACGGTCGGAGGTCGCCGCGCTCAAGGAGATGGACCGTGAGTCGCGCAAGGTCGCGATCGCCGAAGCGGGCTGGGTGCTGCCGTATCTGCCCAAGCCGTGGGGCCGGGCGGCGAGCGCGGTCGAGCAGGTCATCATCGCCCAGGAGTTCAGCACCGGGCGGGTCCGGCGGCCGCAGGTCGGCATCGCCGCGTGGATCATCCCCTCGATCGTCGCGTTCGGCACCGAAGAGCAGAAGCAGCGGTTCCTGCCGCCGACCTTCCGGGGCGACATGATCTGGTGTCAGCTGTTCTCCGAGCCGGGCGCCGGGTCGGACCTGGCCGGGCTGTCGACCAAGGCGACGCGCACCGAAGGGGGGTGGCGCATCACCGGGCAGAAGATCTGGACCACCGCCGCGCAGCTCTCGCAGTGGGGCGCGCTGCTGGCGCGGACCGACCCGAGCGCCCCGAAGCACAACGGCATCACGTATTTCCTGCTGGACATGAAGAGCGAGGGCGTCACGGTCACGCCGCTGCGCGAGCTCACCGGCAACGCGTTGTTCAACACCGTGTACATCGACGACGTGTTCGTGCCCGACGAGTGTGTGCTCGGCGAGGTCAACCGCGGCTGGGAGGTCAGCCGCAATACCCTGACCGCGGAACGGGTTTCGCTAGGCAGCAGCGACGCGAACTTCCTGGCGAGCCTGCCCGAGTTCGTCGACTTCGTCCGCGACGGCCAGTTCGACCAGGTCGGCCAGCACCGCGCCGGCCAGCTGATCGCCGAGGGGCATGCCGCCAAGGTGCTCAACCTGCGCTCCACGCTGCTGACCCTGGCCGGTGGTGACGCGATGCCGTCGGCGGCGATTTCCAAGCTGTTGTCGATGCGCACCGGCCAGGGCTATGCCGAATTCGCGGTGTCGTCGTTCGGCACCGACGCCGCGATCGGCGACACCGCCGAACTGCCGGGCAAGTGGGGCGAGTACCTGCTGGCCAGCCGCGCCACCACCATCTACGGCGGCACCTCGGAGGTGCAGCTCAACATCATCGCCGAACGGCTGCTCGGCCTGCCGCGGGATCCCTAACCAGGGTTGCGGAAAGGGCCATGCCGACCCGACATTGGTCGGATCGGCATGGTTCCCCCCCACTGGCGCCGGTCAATCCACTTGCGGCAGGACGTGGATTGCCGGCACCGCCGGTGGCGGTCTACTGACCACCACCAGTCCCACAGCGCCCGTGGCGCCAGAACCCGCCGCCATGGCCACGGCCGCGTCACTCCGGTGACCCCGTCCCCCATGCCCCGGGCTACCGCTGCCCCCTCGGGCCGGAACTATGGCGGGACTGGCCGGAGGCTCGGCCGGGCCGTGCGACGCGGCGGGGGCGAAGCCCGTGCCGGGCGCCGGTGCGGGGGCGGCTTCGGCCGCGGACATGGCCGGCCGGCGCATCGTCCGCGGGAAGTTGTTCATCGGCGGGCTCCTCCTGACGCTGTCGGCGCTATGCCGAAAACATTAATCAAGAAAATGGCGCGCAAACAATAGAGAAAGCGAAACTCCCGCTGTGAATTAGGTCTCAGGCCATATCTGAGTTTGATGTCTTTTTGCGCGAAATGGTACTCACTGAATTCAGGGGATCATGCGGCGCCACAGCCGAGATCATCCGCTAAGCCGCAGCTGGGATGGCTTCTACTGATCTACTGCCGCCGCCTTACGGAATTCAGTAAACCCGCGTCGGCGTATTCGCAGAAAACGGCGAAACATGGTGCGGCGAGTCTATTGCGCGTCGGTCCAATAAATTATCCTTTGCTGAGTCAGCGCATTTTGTCGCGAACTATTCGGCATTGCGAATTCGACGGCCTCCGGTCGCCGCCTTTTCGCTGTGTGGACGGTTTGCCCGCCGGGGCGCGACTCGCGCGGTGATCGGTGAGAGAATCAGTATCGACTGACCGTAGTGTCGATTGGATTGGCCACTCATGGGAGGACGATCGCCGCAGTGAACCTCAACCCAGGCCACGTCGGACCCGGTGGCGGAACCTTCCGCGCCCCGCCGCCGGGCGCCGCATCCCCCTCCGACGCCGCGCCCACCGAGCGCATCACCGGCTTCCGGCCGCGGCGCCCCCAGCGCGCGGCCACCCCACCGGCGGCCGAGCAGCCGTCACGCGGCCGCCGGACCCGCCGCACCGTCGACCTGCCGGCGGCCACCCACCGCGCCCTCGACATCTGGCAGCGCGAAGCGGCCGACCGGCTGGGCGTCGCCCGCGTCACCGGACAAGAGGTCATCTCCGCGCTGATCGACCAACTGCTGGCCGACCCCCAGCTCACGGCCCAGATCACCCGCGCCATCCAGGAGCGGCGCTGACGCCGCGGCTGCGGGGACTCCTCAGTCGACCTGCAGCTCGCGCAGCTCGCGCTTGAGGATCTTGCCCGTCGGGTTGCGCGGCAGCTCCTCGAGGAAGATCACTTCGCGCGGCACCTTGTAGCGCGCCAGGTGGTCGCGCACGTATCCCTTGATGGCGTCCTCGTCGACCTGAGCGCCGTCCTTCTTGACCACGAAGGCGCGCAGCCGGTGCCCCCACTCCTTGTCCTCGACGCCGATCGCCGTCGCCTCCACCACGTCGGGGTGCCCGCTGATCAGGTCCTCGACCTCGGCGGGGAAGACGTTCTCTCCCCCGGAGACGATCATCTCGTCGTCGCGCCCGCTGACGTACAGCAGGCCGTACTCGTCGAAGTAGCCGACGTCTCCCGACGACAGCAGCCCGTCGATGATCTGCTTGTTCCCGCCGCCGGTGTAGCCCGAGAACGGGAAGGTGTTGCCGACGAAGATCCTGCCGACCTCACCCCGCGGCAGCTGCTTGCCGTTGTCGTCGAAGATCTTGACCTTCACGCCCTTGACGACCGGACCGACCGTCGCCGCGTTGCGTTCCAGGTCGTGCGGGCCGGCGATCGTGGCGAACGCGATCTCGGTGGAGCCGTACATGTTGTAGACGACCGGGCCCAGGTCCTTCAGCGCCCGGGCCGCCAGCTCGGCGCCCAGTTGCGATCCGGAGACGAACACGATCCGCAGGCTGGACAGGTCGGGCTTGGTGTCCATCTTCTCGACGGTGTCCAGGATGCGCGACAGCATCACCGGGACCACCACCATGGCGGTCACCTTGTGCTTCTCGATGTCCTCGAGCACCAGCGGCGGCTTGAACTTTCGCCGCAGCACCAGCGTCGACCCCAGGAACATCGCGATGGTGCCGTGCAGAAAGCCGAGCGCGTGGAACATCGGCGCGGGCAGCGAGGTCACCTCGCCCGCCTTGAACGGCACGTGCGACAGGATGCCGCCGATCGGCGCCAGCGTCGGCGGGGTGCTGCGGTTGGCGCCCTTGGGCGTGCCGGTCGTCCCGCTGGTCAGGATGATGATCGACGCGTGCTTGCCCGCCTTCGGGGCGGGCGATTTGCTGCTGCGCGCGATGAGGTCGGCCAGGGTTTCGTCGGTGCTGCCGGACGGCTCGTCGGCGTCCGGGTTGACCCCCAGCGCCCGTATCTTGCCCAGCGGCGGCTCGGCCTTGCTGACGGCGTTGGTGTACTCGTCGTCGTAGATGATGACCTTGGCGCCCTCGCGCTCGGACACCTCTTTGATCTGCGGCCCGGAGAACTCGCTGTTGAGCAGGATGATGCGGGCGCCCACCCGGGCACACCCGAAGTAGGCGATCAGGAACCACCGGTGGTTGCGGGCCAGCACGGCCACACCGTCGCCGGCCTTGACGCCCTTGCCGATCAGGCCGTTGGCCACGGCGTGGGCCGCCTCGTCGAGCTCGCGGTAGGTGAACTCGCCGTCTTCGTCGATGCACGCGGCGCGGTCGGGCGTGCGCCTGGCGTTGAGCGACGGCAGCATGCCGAACTCGCCCCACTTGTAGATGTCGGCGGCCATCGCGGCGTAGTTCTGCGGCGGTTCCAGCCGAAACGCCCCCGACTCGATGATGCGGCGCAGGTAGTGCAGTTCGGCTGAGCCGCGCTCGAGGTACTGCTGGACTTTCGCCACGGTTTGCCCGGGCAGGCCGAGGAGATTAGGCATGCCCTCACCATATGTGACGCCCGTCGCAATGCGACCGGAAAATCCCGCCGAATTAGCATGGACCGCATGTCCGGTCCGGTTTCGCTGGAGGTGGCCGGACGCGAGGTCGCCGTCACCCATCCGGACAGGGTGGTCTTTCCCGCCCACGACGGCCGGCCGCCCCACACCAAGCTCGACCTGGTCCGCTACTACCTGTCGGTGTCGGAGGGCGCGCTGCGCGGTGTGGCGGGCCGCCCGATGATCTTGAAACGCTTCGTCAAGGGCATCTCCACCGAGGCGGTGTTCCAGAAGCGCGCGCCGAAGAACCGCCCGGACTGGGTCGACGTCGCCGAACTTCGCTACGCGCGGGGCACGTCCGCCGCCGAGGCGGTGATCCACGACGCGGCCGGGCTGGCCTGGGTGGTCAACCTGGGGTGCATCGACCTCAACCCGCATCCGGTGCTCGCCGGCGACCTCGACCATCCCGACGAGCTGCGGGTCGACCTCGATCCGATGCCGGGGGTCGGCTGGGGCCAGATCGTCGACGTCGCGTTCGCGGCCCGCGAGGTGCTCGAGGACCACGGCCTGGTCGCGTGGCCGAAGACGTCGGGGTCGCGGGGCTTTCACATCTACGCGCGGATCTCCCCCGCTGGGGCTTCCGGCAGGTGCGCCTGGCCGCGCAGACCGTGGCGCGCGAGGTCGAGCGGCGGGTGCCCGACGCGGCCACCAGCCGCTGGTGGAAGGAGGAACGCCAGGGGGTGTTCGTCGACTTCAACCAGAACGCCAAGGACCGCACGGTCGCGTCGGCGTATTCGGTGCGGGCGACGCCGGACGCCCGGGTGTCGACCCCGCTGCACTGGGACGAGGTCGCCGACTGCGACCCGGGGTCCTTCACCGTCGACACCGTGCCCGGCCGCTTCGCCGGCTCGGGGGATCCCTGGGCCGGCATGGACGACGCGCCCGGCGACCTGGACCGCCTGTTGATGCTGGCCGAGGAACTGGGACCGCCCGAGCGCGCCCCGAAGGGCGCGAAGAAGACGGCCCCGCTCATAGAGGTCGCGCGCACCAAAACCAGGGACGAGGCGCTGGCCGCGCTGGACGCCTGGCGCGACCGGCATCCGGCCGCGGCCGAACTGCTGGCGCCGGCCGACGTCCTCGTCGACGGCATGCGGGGGCCGAGCTCGATCTGGTACCGCATCCGGATCAACCTGCAGCACGTTCCCGTGGACGAGCGGCCGGCGCAGGAGGAGCTGATCGCGGACTACTCCCCCTGGGACACCCGCCGGGACCGCTAGACGCCGTGGCGCGCCATCGCGGGCGGGCCGCGACGACGCGGCACCCGGACGGGGACGCGATACTCTCACGCGGTGCGACAGGGATGGAATCGACGGCGATTCTTGCAGCTCGCAGGCGCCACCGGGGCCGCCGCCGTCACCGGCGCGTCGCCCGCGTGCTCGTCACGCAAACCGGCCCCGGGCCCCGCCGGCGGGGGGTCGGTGACGATCAAACACCTCTTCGGCGAGACGGTCGTCAAGGAGCCGCCCAAGCGCGTGGTCAGTGCCGGCTACACCGAGCAGGACGACCTGCTCGCGGTCGGCGTCGTGCCCGTCGCCGTGACCAACTGGTTCGGCGACGAGCCGTTCGCGGTGTGGCCGTGGGCCCGGCCGAAGCTGGGCCCGGCGCAACCGGTGGTGCTGAGCCTCGACAACGGGATCCAGGTCGACCGGATCGCCAAGCTCAAACCCGACCTCATCGTGGCCATCAACGCCGGAGTCGACGCGGACACCTACCAGAAGCTGACGGCGATCGCCCCCACCCTGCCGCAGGCCGGCGGCGACGCGTTCTTCGAGCCGTGGCGGGTCCAGGCCGCTGCGATCGGCCAGGCGGTGTTCCAGGCGGAGCGGATGAAGTCGCTCGTCGACGGCGTCGATGCGAAGTTCTCCGCCGTCGCCCAGCAGAACCCGCGCTGGAAGGACAAGAAGGTCCTGCTGATGCACGGCAGGCTGTGGCAGGGCACCGTGGTCGCCACGACGGCGGGCTGGCGGACCGACTTCTTGACCGCCATGGGCCTGGTCGTCCCCGACAGCATCAAACCCTTCGGCAGCGGCTACCGCGCCGTCATCCCGCGCGACCACATCAAAGCGGTGCTCGATTCCGCGGACGTGGTGATCTGGGCGACCGAGAGCCCGGAGGACCAACAGGCGCTGTTGGCCGACCCGGAGGTGGCCGCATCTCAGGCGACCGCGCAGCATCGCCACGTCTTCACCTCCAAGGAGCAGGCCGGCGCGATCGCCTTCTCGTCGACGCTCAGCTACCCGGTGGTCGCCGAGCAGCTGCCCCCGCAAATCGGCAGGATCCTCGGCTGAACTGCGCCCGGCGGCGCGTCTTTTGAGCGTTCGGTAAGGCACCTCTGGCAGTGTTCGAAAATCACTCGTCCGCAGGTGGATGTGGGGTTACCGTCGAGTAATGAGCGTGACGGATCTCCCCACGGACCTGCCGACGGACCTGGTCGGCAACACCGTTCTCGACTACGGCGACCACGCGCTGATGGTGCAGTGCGGCAACACCGCCGACGTCCTGGCATGGGTCGCGGCGCTGCGGGCCGCCGCACTGCCGGGCGTGGTCGACATCGTTCCCGCGGCGCGCACGGTGTTGGTGAAACTCGAAGGGCCCCGCCGCCAGGGCGTCGTGCGCCGGCGGCTGCGCACGATGCGGGTCGGCGCCGCCCCCGCCGCCCCGGCGGACCGCGGCCCCGACGCGGTGATCGGCGTGGTCTACGACGGCCCGGACCTCGACGAGGTCGCCGGCCTGACCGGACTGACCCCCGACGCGGTGGTCGAGGCCCACACCTCGACCGTGTGGCAAGTCGGATTCAGTGGCTTCGCACCGGGTTTCGCCTACCTCCTCGGCGGCGACCCGCGGCTGCGGGTGCCCCGGCGTCCGGAGCCGCGCACCTCGGTGCCGGCCGGTGCCGTCGCCCTCGCCGGCGAGTTCAGCGCGATCTATCCCCGGCAGTCGCCGGGCGGGTGGCAACTCATCGGCCACACCGACGCCCCCCTGTGGGATCTCGACCGGCCCAGCCCGGCGCTGCTGACGCAGGGCATGTGGGTCCAGTTCCGCGCCGTGTGAGGAGCAACCGAGCCATGATCACGCTGGAAATCCTGCGCACCGGGCCGTTCGCCGTCATCCAGGACCTCGGCCGGACCGGGCTGGCGCACCTCGGCGTCAGCGGTTCCGGGGCGGCCGACCGCCGAGCGCACAAGCTGGCCAACCGCCTGGTCGCCAACCCCGACGACCGCGCCACCGTCGAAGTGACGTTCGGCGGCTTCTCGGCGCGCGTCCGCGGCGGCGACGTCGACATCGCGGTGACGGGCGCCGACACCGACCCGACCGTCAACGGAATCAAGTTCGGCACCAACAGCATTCACCGCGTTCGCGACGGCCAGGTGATCGCTTTGGGCGTGCCGCGCGCCGGGCTGCGCAGCTACGTCGCGGTGCGTGGCGGCGTCTGTGTGGAGCCGGTGCTGGGCTCCCGCAGCTACGACGTCATGTCGGCGATCGGGCCGTCCCCGCTCCGGCCCGGGGATCGCCTGCCGGTCGGCGAGCACACCACCGACTATCCGGAACTCGACCAGGCCCCGGTCGCCGCGCTCACGGGCGAGGTGGTCGAGCTGTCGGTCGTGCCCGGGCCGCGCGACGACTGGTTCGTCGACCCCGACGTCCTGGTACACGGCGACTGGGTGGCGTCCGACCACAGCGACCGGGTGGGGATGCGGCTGGTCGGGCGGCCCCTGCAATACCACTTCCCGGACCGGCAGCTCCCCAGCGAGGGCGCAGGCCGCGGAGCGATTCAGGTGCCGCCCAACGGTTTACCGGTGATCCTGGGTCCCGACCACCCGGTCACCGGAGGTTACCCGGTCGTCGGGGTGCTGACCGCCGAGGACATGGACAAGGTCGCCCAGGTGCGGCCCGGCCAGCGCGTGCGGCTGCACTGGACGCGGTCCCGGTCTCCGCTGGGCGCCGGGCCGCGCACGGGTGTTGCCCTCTTTTCGTAGACATCTCTCCGTAGACTTTGCGGCTGTGCGAGCCCGGGTTCACACCGCCCGCCTGGTCCATACCGCCGATCTCGACAACGAGACCCGGCAGCACCTTCGCGAGATGGTCACCGCGGCATTCGTGGGGAACTTCACCGAGGATGACTGGGACCACTCGCTGGGCGGCATGCACGCCCTGATCTGGCATCACGGCGCTGCGGGAGGACTGCCGCGGGCAGGGCTGGGCGCGGCCGCGGGCTGTTCACCTCCCGGGGCTGGCTGCGCTGGCGGGGGCCGACGTCGGTGCCGGCACCCACCGGCCCGGCCCCCACGCCCGACGCCGACGGCGTCGTCTTCGTGCTGCCGGTCGGGCTGAGGCCGGACACCTCCGAACCCCTGATGTGCGACTGGCGCGTAGGGGACGTCTGGTAGGTCGGCGCCGGGCTCTCTGCCGCGCAGCGTTGTTCGCTGCGCGGCGTGGCCGGGCCGGCATCGCGCACCGTCGAGCCGCCGGCCCACCGGCAACCCCGGGCCCGCAACGGCCTTTGCCGCCGCGGCGGCCCGCTTGTCGACGTCGCCGCCTGCCACCGGGGATTCGCCGTCCGCGCCGTTGTTGCGCTGCCCGCCACACGGATTCGCCGTGGGCGACCGCACTCCCCACACCGGTGTGGCACCGAAACCGCTTGGCGGAGACGGACATCACAGCCACAACGCCCCTCAGCGATTTGCCAGATAACTGGGATACAACTGACAGGCGATATCGACCGGATCAAGTTGACGCGCTTCCGTTCTCAGTGTGAGCATCGAAAGACACGGCAGGGCATGCCTCTTCGTCCGGGGTGCCCACACGGCTCCCGCACGCGGGTCCACACCGCGCCGCTGCGGGCTTCATCGCGACACGGCTGCCCCAGGGGCCAACCCTGTCTACGAAAGGTACAGAGCGCATGGGCCGCAACCATCGGATCACGGACTGGAATCCGGAGGACGGTGCGGCCTGGGAGGCCGGCAACAACAAGATCGCCCGGCGCAACCTGCTCTGGATGATCGCCTGCGACCACATCGCCTTCGGGGTCTGGACGCTGTGGCCGGTGATGGCGCTGTTCCTGCCCCAGGACGTGTACGGCTTCTCCCTGGCCGACAAATTCCTGCTCGGCGCCACCGCCACCCTCGTCGCCGCGTGCCTGCGCATCCCCTACTCGCTGGGCATCGCCACGTTCGGCGGCCGCAACTGGACCGTCTTCTCGATCGTGGCGCTGATCGTTCCCACCATCGGCACGATCTGGCTGATGGCCAACCCGGGGCTGCCCTTCTGGATGTACCTGGCGTGCGCCGCGCTGACCGGGCTGGGCGGCGCCAACTACGCGGCGTCGATGACCAACACCAACGCGCTGTATCCGCACCGGCGCAAGGGCTTCGCGCTCGGGTTCAACGCCGGTGCCGGCAACCTCGGGGTGCCGATGATCCAGCTGGTGGGGATGCTGGTGCTCGCCGTGGCCGGCCGCGACGAACCGTACTGGGTGTGCGGGCTCTACCTGTTACTGCTCACGGTGGTCGCCGTGGGTGCGGCCCGCTACATGGACAACCTCGATCACGCGACGTACGACACGAGCCATTTGCGCTCGATCCTGCGCGAGCGCGACACCTGGGTACTCGCACTGCTCTACCTGGGCACCTTCGGCTCCTGGATCGGGTTCTCGTTCGCGTTCGGCCAGGTCCTGCAGATCAACTTCGTCGGCACCGGGCAGAGCCACGCGCAGGCCGCGCTGCACGCCGCCGAGTTCGCGTTCATCGGCCCGGCGCTGGGGTCGCTGGCCCGCATCTACGGCGGCCGGTTGGCCGATCGCGTCGGCGGCAGCCGCGTCACCCTGGCCGTCCTGACCACGATGGGCCTCGTCACCGCGTTCTTGGTCGCCGTCAGCACGCACGAGGACCACGCCCACGGGCTGACCAGCGCGGCCACCATGGCCGGCTACGTCTGCGGGTTCATGGCCCTGTTCATCCTGGCCGGGCTGGGCAACGGATCGGTCTACAAGATGATCCCCTCGGTCTTCGAGTCGCGCAGCCACCGGCTCCGGCTCGCCGAGGATGACCGGCGCCGCTGGTCGCAGGCCACGTCGGGGGCGGTGATCGGGTTCGTCGCCGCGTTCGGCGCGCTCGGCGGCGTCGCGATCAACCTCGCGCTGCGCCAGTCCTACCTGAGCACCGGCACCGACACGCTAGCGTACTGGGCGTTTCTGCTGTTCTACGCGGCCGCCGCGGCGATGACCTGGTCGAGGTACGTCCGCCGCCCGGCCTCGGCGGCCGCGACCACGGCCGGCCCCGGTGCCCAGACCCGGCCCCACACCGAACCGGCCCGGGTGTGACCGTGCGACGGTGCCGGTGAGCGCCGCCTCTGCGCCACTGACCGGCTACCGGATTGCGGTGACCTCGGCCAACCGCGCCGAGGAGCTGTGTGCATTGCTGCGCCGCAACGGTGCCGAGGTCTTCAGCGCCGCGGCCATCGACATGATCGCCCTGCCCGACGACGACGAGTTGTACCGCAACACCACCTCCCTGATCGACCGGCCGCCCGATATCGTGTTGGCGCACACCGGAATCGGCTTCCGCGGCTGGATGGCCGCGGCTGACGGCTGGGGCGTGGCCAACCAGCTCGTCACCGCGCTTTCGCGGGCACGCATCGTCGCGCGCGGACCGAAGGCGACCGGGGCGCTGCGCGCGGCCGGCCTGCCCGAGGAGTGGTCACCGAAATCCGAGTCGTCGCGCGAGGTTCTGAAATACCTGCTCGAATCCGGCGTGTCCGGCAAGCGGATCGCCGTCCAGTTGCACGGCGCGGCCGAGGGCTGGGACCCCCATCCCGGGTTCCTCGACGAGCTGCGCTCGGCGGGCGCCGAGGTGGTGCCCATCCACGTGTACCGCTGGAAGCCGACACCGGTCGGCGGCGAATTCGACCAACTGCTCACCGCCGTCGCCAGACGCCAGTTCGACGCGGTCAGCTTCACCTCCGCACCGGCCGCGGCGGCAATGCTGGAACGCAGCCGCGAGCTGGACATCGAGGACCAACTGTTGGCCGCGCTGCGCACCGACGTGCACGCGATGTGCGTGGGTCCGGTGACCGCGCAGCCCCTGACCCGGGCCGGAGTCCCCACCTCCTCACCCGACCGGATGCGGCTGGGGGCGCTCGCCCGGCACATCGCCCAGGAGCTCCCGTCGCGGCGCTCGTGCAGCATCCGGGCCGCCGGGCACCAGATCGAGATCCGCGGGACCTGCGTGGTGGTGGACGGTTCGGTCAAATCCCTGTCGAGGGCCGGTATGGCGACCCTGCGCGCGCTGGCGCAGCGTCCCGGCGACGTCGTCGCGCGCGCCGACCTGCTGAGCGTTCTGCCCGGCAACAGCAACGACCCGCACGCCGTCGACACGGCGGTGCTCCGACTGCGAACCGCCTTGGGCGACAAGAACATCGTCGCAACGGTCGTCAAGCGCGGCTACCGGCTCGCGCTCGACGACCCACCGGGGCCACCGGGCTGAGCCCGGCGGTGCTTGATTCTTGATTCGGACCGGGTGATCCTGGCAGCATGCCCCGCCGCGAAGACCCGTCGCACGGGATCTTCGATCCGGTCGCCAAGATGCTGCATCTGCCCTTCGCCACACCGGAGTTCGTCGACCGCATCGTCACCGGAAGCATCCAGCAGGTGGGCCGCCGGACCCTGCGCATGCTGATCACCACGTGGGACGCCGCCGGCGGCGGCCCCTTCGCGGCCGGCGCGGTCGCGTCCACGGGGATGGCCAAGACCGCCGAGATCGTCGAGGGCATGTTCATCGGCCCGGTGTTCGGCCCGCTGCTCAGAGCACTGGGGGCGGACAAGGTGGCACTGCGCGCGTCGCTGTGCGCCTCTCAGCTCGTGGGCCTGGGCATCATGCGCTACGGCCTGCGTTCCGAACCGCTGCATTCGATGTCGGTGGACGCCCTCGTGGACGCCATCGGCCCGACGTTGCAGCGCTACCTGGTCGGTGACATCACCCGGTGAGGCTACGCGGTGGCGGGCCGCCCGATCTCGACGGAACCACCGGGCGTGACGCGCACCGGGTAGACCGGTACCGAAACGTCCGGGTGGTCAAGGCAAGTCCCGTCGTCGAGCGCGAAAGCCTGCTTCAGGATGGGCGATTGGACGATCGTACGGTCGTCGCGGTCGCCGACGAGCCCGCGGGACAGCACCGCCGCACCGGAGAACGGGTCGAGGTTGCCGATCGCGCGCACCGACCCGTCGTCCAGCCGGAACAGCGCCGCCTGCGTGCCGTCGTCGAGCAGCACGCCGACGCCCCGGCCGGGAATGAGATGGTCGTAGGCGCAGGCGGTCGTCCACACCTGAATGTCCTGAATATCGTTGACTAACGTCACGATTCCTCCTGAATCGAGTCGCGGACCCGGGGCATTCCGATGGACACGGGGATCTTGCGTCCCGCATGCTCGGTGAACGTCACGGTCGGGTCGACGGCGTCCGGGGCGTTGACGAAGGACACGAACCGCGACAGCTTGTCCGGGTCCTCCAGCACGCCCTTCCATTCGCATCGGTAGTTCTGCACGTGGCGCCGCATCGCGGCCTCGAATTCCTCGGCCAGACCCAGCGAGTCCTCGCAGACGACCTCGCGCACGTGGTCCAGGCCGCCCTCGATCGAGTCGACCCACGGCGCGGTGCGCTGCAGCCGGTCGGCGGTGCGGATGTAGTACATGAGGAACCGGTCGATGTAGCGGACGAGCGTCTCGGTGTCCAGGTCGGCGGCCAGCAGCTGCGCGTGCTTGGGGGTCATGCCGCCGTTGCCGCCGACGTAGAGGTTCCAGCCCTTTTCGGTGGCGATGACGCCCACGTCCTTGCCGCGCGCCTCGGCGCACTCCCGCGCGCAGCCCGAGACGCCCATCTTGATCTTGTGCGGCGCCCGCAGGCCGCGGTAGCGCAGTTCCAGGTCGATGGCCAGCTGCACCGAATCCTGCTGGCCGTAACGGCACCAGTCGGTGCCCACGCAGCTCTTCACGGTGCGCAGCGCCTTGCCGTAGGCGTGGCCGGACTCCATGCCGCCCTCGACGAGGCGGCGCCAGATCTCCGGCAGCTGTTCCACCCGCGCCCCGAACATGTCGATGCGCTGGCCACCGGTGATCTTGGTGTAGAGCCCGAAATCCTGCGCTATCTGGCCGATCAGGATCAGGTGCTCGGGTTTGATGTCCCCGCCGGGCACCCGCGGCACCACCGAGTAGCTGCCGTTCTTCTGGATGTTGGCCAGGAAGTGGTCGTTGGAGTCCTGCAGCGCGGCCTGCTCGCCGGAGAGAATGTGCTCTGAGCCGGTGGAGGCGAGGATGGAGGCGACCACGGGTTTGCAGATGTCGCAACCCTTTCCGCGGCCGTAGCGCTCCAGCAGGCCCGAGAAGGTGCGGATCTCGGTGGCCGAGATGACCTCGAACAGCTCCGCCCGCGACTGGTCGAAGTGCTCGCACAGCGCCTTGGACTGCTCGACGCCTTCGGCCTCCAGCAGCTGCTTGAGCAGCGGCACGCACGAGCCGCACGAGGTGCCGGCCGCCGTGCACGACTTGAGTGCCGCGACGTCGGCGCAGCCGTCGGCGATCGCACACTTCAGGTCGCCCTTGGTGACGTTGTTGCAGGAGCAGATCTGCGCCGAGTCCGGCAGCGCCCCGACACCCAGAGCCGAAGCGCCACTGTCGGATTGGGCGGGTGCGATCAGCCCCAGCGGGTCGCCGGGCAGCTCGCTGCCCACCATCGGACGCAACACCCCGTAGGACGACGCGTCGCCCACCAGCACCCCGCCGAGCAGGGTCTTGGCGTCATCGGAGAGCACCAGCTTGGCGTAGGTCCGCTTCACGGCGTCGTTGACGGCGACCTCGAGGCAGTTCTGCGTCGCGCCCATCGCGTCGCCGAAGCTGGCCACGTCGACGCCCAGCAGCTTGAGTTTGGTGGACATGTCCGCTTCGCCGAATTCCGCGGATCCGCCCAGCAGCCGGTCCGCCACCACCTCGGCGGAGGTGTAGCCGGGACCGACGAGCCCGTAACAGCGGCCCCCGATCGCGGCGACCTCTCCCACCGCGTAGATGTCGGGATCGCTTGTGCGGCACGACAAATCGGTGAGCACGCCGCCCCGCTCGGCGAGCGTCAGGCCCGCGGCCGCCGCCAGCTCGTCACGGGGCCGGATGCCCGCCGCGAAGATCACCAGGCCCGCGTCGATGATGTCGCCGTCCGTCAGGCGCACCCGCACCGAGTTCTCCACGGGTTCGATCGACTCGGTGCCGGTGCCGACGTGCACCGAGATCCCCAGGTCGCCGACCATCCTGGCGAGCAGCGCTCCCCCGGCCTCGTCGATCTGCTGGGCCATCAGACGCGGCATCATCTCGACGACGTGGGTCTGTAACCCGAACTGGCGCAGCGCATTAGCGGCCTCGAGCCCCAGCAGGCCGCCGCCGACGACCACCCCCGCGCGGGCGTGGCCACCCTCGATCGTGCGCTGTGCGCCGGCGCGGATGGCGTCGAGATCGTCGAGGGTGCGATAGACGTGGCACGCGGGCAGGTCGTGGCCGGGCACGGGCGGAACGAACGCATACGACCCGGTGGCCAGCACCAGCTTGTCGTAGGCGTGGCGTTGCCCGTCGGCGGTCACCACCGACTTGCCCGCCGGGTCGATGTCGACGACGCGGGCGTTCAGCAGCAGCCGAACCCGCTCGTCGCCGGCGTAGTCGTTACCCGGCAGCGCCAGCAGGTTACGGTCCCAGCTCTCGGTGTAGGAGGTCAGCCCCACGCGGTCGTAGGCCGCGTCGGGCTCCTCGGCGAGCACGGTGACGCGCCACGCGCCTTCGCTGTCGCGGGCGCGCAGCGCCTCGACGAACCGATGGCCCACCATGCCATGCCCCACCACGACAATGTGACACATCGCACAGTTCGCGCGCGAAATCCCCTCAGCAGTCACGGATTTGAGCGTACCGGCGGCTGATTAAGGGCCCGTCGCCGTGTGTTACGCACAGATCACGACTGGCTCACACGGAAAAACGCAGCGCGTGAGGCGGTTCGCTCACGGCGAACGCGCAGGTGGAACTTAAGCGTGGTCGGCTCATGTTTGTAGAGGTAGCCGGCCGCCACCGCGCCGGTCACAGCCAACTCACAAGGAAGCGTAAGGAGATGCCGATGAGCAACCTCGCATTGTGGTCGCGACCGGCGTGGGACACCGACCGGTGGTTCCGCGACTTCTTCGGGCCCGCAGCGGCAACGGACTGGTACAAGCCCGCGAAGGAGCCGACGGACGGCGGTTTCCGGCCCGCGGCCGAGATCGTCAAGGACGGCGACGACGCGGTGGTCCGCGTCGAACTGCCCGGTGTCGACGTCGAGAAGGACGTCAACGTCGAGGTGGAGCGCGGCCGCCTGGTGATCCACGGCGAACACCGCGACGAGCGCGCCGACGAGCAGGAGGGCCGCACCTTGCGTGAGATTCGCTACGGCGCGTTCCGCCGCACGTTCCAGCTACCCGCCCACGTGACCAGCGAGGCCGTCTCGGCCTCGTACGACGCGGGCGTGCTGACGGTGCGAGTCGCCGGCGTCTACAAGGATCGGGCCGGAACCCAGCCGCAGCGCATCGCGATCGCCAAGTAACAGCCCGGGCGAATCCGGCGGGGCACGGGCGGCTCCGCCGGATTCACCGCGCGCCGCCCCGCCGGCGCCGGGGGCGTAGTGTGATCCACAACACCGCCTGCCCTGGGAGATTCGTTGACGAGCACGACCGGCGCCACCGAGCTCGCCGAACTGCACGACCTCATCGGCGGCTTGCGGCGCTGCGTGGGCTCCCTGAAGGCGCGATACGGCGACAGCCCGGCGCTGCGCCGCATCGTCATCGACGCCGACCGGATCCTGACCGACGTCGACCTGCTCGACAACGACGTGTCCGAACTGGATCTGGCGCGCGCCCCGGTGCGGCGGCCCGGCGAAAAGATCGTCATCCCCGACACCCCGTACGACAGCGAGTTCTGGCGCGACGCCGACGACGAGGGTGTCGGGGGCCACAGCAGGTACTGACAACCGAAACCCTCTGCAAACCAGGGGGGGCTCTCTGTGTACCCTTCGACCAACAGCCCGTTCGAAGAGGAACACTAGATGAGCGCACCCACGGCGAACCGTCCTGCGTCGGGTGTCTTTTCACCCACGCGCGCCCGCATCCCGCAACGGACCCTCCGCACCGATCGGTGGTGGATGTCGCCGCTGCGGATCGACCTGGGGTTCGCGGCATTCCTCATCTACGCGACGGTGCGCGCGTTCATGCAGGACAACTACTTCGTGCCGAAATACCACTACCTGACGCCGTTCTACTCACCGTGCGTCAGCACCGGTTGCGCCAAGGAGGCCAGCGAGTTCTGGCCGCAGATCCTGCCGGACGTGTGGTGGCTGCCGTATGCGGCCCTGACGCTGCCGTTCCTGCTGCTGTTCCGGCTGACGTGCTACTACTACCGCGGCGCCTACTACCGCACGGTCTGGCAGTCGCCCAGCGCGTGCGCGGTGGCCGAGCCCCGCGTCCACTACACCGGCGAGACCAGGCTCCCGCTGATCATCCAGAACAGTCACCGGTACTTCTTCTACGTCGCCGCGCTCATCTCGGTGATCAACACCTACGACGCCATCGTCGCCTTCCATTCCGAGGACGGGCCGGGCGGATTCGGTTTCGGCCTGGGCAACCTGGTCCTGGTCGGCAACGTCGTCATGCTGTGGACCTACACGCTGTCCTGCCACTCGTGCCGGCACGTGACCGGCGGGCGGCTCAAGCACTTCTCCAAGCACCCTGTGCGGTACTGGATCTGGACCCAGGTCAGCAACATCAACACCCGGCACAAGCAGTTCGCCTGGATCACGCTGGGCACCCTGATGCTCACCGACTTCTACATCGCGCTGGTGGCCAGCGGCACCATCCCTGACCCGAGATTTGTTGGCTGAAGAGCCATTTCAGGAAAAACCAGAAAAGGCTGAGTGAGGTTCCATGGTTGAGGTCGAACGGCACTCCTACGACGTCATCGTCATCGGTGCCGGCGGCTCCGGGTTGCGGGCGGTCATCGAAGCGCGCGAGCGCGGCCTGAAGGTCGCGGTGGTGTGCAAGTCCCTGTTCGGCAAGGCCCACACGGTGATGGCCGAGGGTGGCTGCGCGGCCTCGATGGGCAACGCCAACCCGAAGGACAACTGGAAGACCCACTTCGGCGACACCATGCGCGGTGGGAAGTTCCTCAACAACTGGCGGATGGCCGAGCTGCACGCCAAGGAGGCCCCGGACCGCGTCTGGGAGCTGGAGACCTACGGCGCGCTGTTCGACCGCACCAAGGACGGCAAGATCAGCCAGCGCAACTTCGGCGGGCACACCTATCCGCGCCTGGCGCACGTCGGCGACCGCACCGGGCTGGAGCTGATCCGCACGCTGCAGCAGAAGATCGTCTCGCTGCAGCAGGACGACTACGCCGAGCTCGGCGACTACGAGGCGCGGATCAAGGTCTTCGCCGAATGCACGATCACCGAGCTGCTCAAGGACGGCGACCGGATCGCCGGCGCGTTCGGCTACTGGCGCGAGAGCGGCCGCTTCATCGTGTTCGAGGCCCCCGCGATCGTCATGGCCACCGGCGGGATCGGCAAGTCGTTCAAGGTGACGTCCAACTCCTGGGAGTACACCGGCGACGGGCACGCCCTGGCGCTGCGGGCCGGCGCGTCGCTGATCAACATGGAGTTCGTCCAGTTCCACCCGACGGGCATGGTGTGGCCGCCGAGCGTGAAGGGGATCCTGGTCACCGAGGGCGTGCGCGGCGACGGCGGGGTGCTGAAGAACTCCGACGGCAAGCGCTTCATGTTCGACTACATCCCCCCGGTCTTCAAGGGCCAGTACGCCGAGAGCGAGCAGGAGGCGGACCAGTGGCTCAAGGACAACGACTCCGCCCGTCGCACCCCCGACCTGCTGCCCCGCGACGAGGTGGCCCGCGCCATCAACTCCGAGGTCAAGGCCGGGCGCGGGAGCCCGCACGGCGGGGTGTACCTGGACATCGCCTCCCGGCTGACGCCCGAGGAGATCAAGCGGCGGCTGCCGTCGATGTATCACCAGTTCATGGAACTGGCCGGCGTCGACATCACCAAGGAGCCGATGGAGGTCGGACCCACCTGCCACTACGTGATGGGCGGGATCGAGGTCGACGCGGACACGGGTGCGGCCACGGTCGCGGGCCTGTTCGCCGCCGGCGAGTGCTCGGGCGGCATGCACGGCTCCAACCGGCTGGGCGGCAACTCGCTGTCGGACCTGCTGGTCTTCGGCCGTCGGGCGGGCCTGGGCGCAGCCGACTACGTGCGCGCGCTCAGCAGCCGCCCGGCGATCGCACCGGAGACGCTCGACGCGGCCGCCCAGCGGGCGGTGGCCCCCTTCGAGGGCCCCGCCGACAAGTCCGCGGCGGAGAACCCCTACACCCTGCAGCTGGAGCTGCAGCAGTCGATGAACGACCTGGTCGGCATCATCCGCAACGCGGACGAGATCTCCGAGGCCCTGGACCGGCTCGCCGAGCTGCGGGACCGGTTCAAGAACATCCACGTCGAGGGGCAACGCCGGTACAACCCGGGCTGGAACCTGGCCATCGACCTGCGCAACATGCTGCTGGTCAGCGAGTGCATCGCCAGGGCCGCGCTGGAGCGCACCGAGAGCCGCGGCGGGCACACCCGCGACGACCACCCGTCGATGGAGTCGTCGTGGCGCAAGGTGTTGCTGGTCTGCCGCGCGGCTACGGGCAGCGACGACGTGATCCCCGACATCACGGTCACCCGTGAGGATCAGGTGCCGATGCGTGCCGACCTGATGGAGCTCTTCGAGATCTCCGAGCTGGAGAAGTACTTCACCGACGACGAACTGGCCGGGCATCCGGGACGGACCTCAAGGACGGAGAAGTAGATGAGCTACAACGCGACCCTGCGGGTGTGGCGTGGCGACGAGGCCGGCGGCGCGCTGCAGGACTTCACGGTCGAGGTCAACGAGGGCGAGGTGGTGCTCGACATCATCCACCGCCTGCAACAGACCCAGACACCCGACCTCGCGGTGCGCTGGAACTGCAAGGCCGGCAAGTGCGGTTCCTGCTCCGCCGAGATCAACGGCAAGCCGCGGTTGATGTGCATGACCCGGATGTCGACGTTCGCCGCGGACGAGGTGGTCACCGTGACGCCGCTGCGGACCTTCCCCGTCATGCGCGACCTGGTCACCGACGTGTCGTTCAACTACGAGAAGGCCCGCGAGATACCGTCTTTCGCGCCGCCGAAGGATCTGCAGCCCGGCGAGTACCGGATGGACCAAGCCGACGTGGCGCGCTCCCAGGAATTCCGCAAGTGCATCGAGTGCTTCCTGTGCCAGAACGTCTGCCACGTGATCCGCGACCACGAGGAGAACAAGAAGGCCTTCGCCGGGCCCCGATTCCTGATGCGCATCGCCGAGCTGGAGATGCACCCGCTGGACACCCGGGACCGGCGCAACGACGCGCAGGAGGAGCACGGCCTCGGCTACTGCAACATCACCAAGTGCTGCACCGAGGTGTGCCCGGAGAACATCAAGATCACCGACAACGCGCTGATCCCGATGAAGGAGCGCGTCGCCGACCGCAAGTACGACCCGATCGTCTGGCTGGGTAACAAGCTGTTCCGCCGCTGAGGGGCTCGTGGCGATCGCGAGCGCGGCGCAGCCGGGCGAAGCGGGTCGCCACCATCGGGCTAGCTAGGCGCCCAGCCGCCGGAAGCCGCTGCGGTGGAACACGATGGGCGCCACCTCGGCGTCCACGGTCACCTCGTTGACCCGCAGCACCACGATGGTGTGGTCACCGGCCGGGACCAGTTGCTCGACCGCGCTCTCCAGCCACAGGCCGGTGCCCTTGATGAACACCGCGCCAGAGTCGTTGGACACCGTTTCCAGGCCGGCGAACCTGTCGCCGGTCTTGGCGGCCAGGGTGCGCGCGGCCTCGTCGTGGGCCTCGCCCAGCACGCTGATGCCCAGCATCGGCACGCTCTGCAGTTTGGGCCAGGTGGTCGAGGTGTTCTGCACGCAGAACGAGACCAGCGGCGGCTCCAGCGAAACCGGCACGAAGGTGCTGGCCGCCAGGCCCACCCGGGTGCCGTCGACCTGCGCCGCGATCGCGACCACTCCGCACGGGAAATGGCCGAACGCCTCGCGCAGCGAGGTGGGGGTCAGCTTGTTGTTCGAGTTCATCGGCCTTCGCTCGGGATCGACGGACGACTTCTCGCCCGACCCTACTAGAGCCGCCGGCCGGCCGACGGGCGACGGCGCGGGTACCCGAGAGTCCGGAACAGCGCGCCAACCCAACCGGTTGGTTAATTAGATTGTGAAATTTAGCTCACAACGACTTGCGTGGAGCTGTCCGGCGGGGATATTTTAACAGAGTTACTGGTGGGTAACTTAGACCTAGTACCCAACCACTGTGTGGCACTCTCAACGAGGAGGACCGTAGTGAGCCACTACAAGAGCAACGTCCGCGACCAGGTGTTCAACCTGTTCGACGTGCTGGGCGTTGACAAGGCTTTAGGGGCGGGCGAGTACGGCGACCTGGATGCCGAGACCGCCCGCGAGATGTTGACAGAGATGAGCCGGTTGGCCGAGGGGCCGGTCGCCGAGTCGTTCGTCGACGGAGACCGCAACCCGCCGGTGTTCGACCCGAAGACCCACGCCGTGTCGCTGCCGGAATCCTTCAAGCAGTCCGTCCGGGCCGTCCTGGAGGCGGGCTGGGACAAGGCCGGCATCGACGAGGCGCTGGGCGGCATGCCGATGCCCAAGGCGCTGGTGTGGGCGCTGCAAGAGCACATCCTCGGCGCCAACCCGGCGGTGTGGATGTACGCCGGCGGTGCCGGATTCGCCAACATCATCTTCCACCTCGGTACCGAGGAGCAGAAGAAGTGGGCGGTGTTGTGCGCCGAGCGCGGCTGGGGCGCGACCATGGTGCTCACCGAGCCGGACGCCGGTTCGGACGTGGGCGCCGGCCGCACCAAGGCGGTGCAACAGGACGACGGCTCCTGGCACATCGAGGGCGTGAAGCGGTTCATCACCTCCGCCGACTCCGACGACCTGTTCGAGAACATCGTCCACCTGGTGCTGGCCCGCCCCGAGGGCGCCGGCCCCGGCACCAAGGGACTCTCGCTGTTCATCGTGCCCAAGTTCCTGTTCGACTTCGAGACCGGCGAACCGGGTGAGCGCAACGGCGTGTTCGTGACCAACGTCGAGCACAAGATGGGCCTGAAGGTGTCGGCGACCTGTGAGGTGTCGTTCGGCCAGCACGACGTGCCCGCCAAGGGCTGGCTGGTCGGCGAGGTGCACAACGGCATCGCGCAGATGTTCGAGGTCATCGAGATGGCCCGGATGATGGTCGGCACCAAGGCGATCGCGACCCTGTCGACCGGCTACCTGAACGCGCTGGAGTACGCCAAGTCGCGCGTGCAGGGCGCCGACATGACCCAGATGACCGACAAGACCGCGCCGCGGGTGACCATCACGCACCACCCGGACGTGCGCCGGTCGCTGATGACGCAGAAGGCCTACGCCGAGGGGCTGCGGGCGCTGTACCTGTTCACCGCGACCTATCAGGATGCCGCGGTCGCGCAGGCGCTGCACGGCGTCGACGCCGATCTGGCCGTCAAGGTCAACGACCTGATGCTGCCGGTGGTCAAGGGCGTGGGCTCCGAGCAGGCCTACGCGAAGCTGACCGAGAGCCTGCAGACCCTGGGCGGGTCCGGCTTCCTGCAGGACTACCCGATCGAGCAGTACATCCGGGACGCCAAGATCGACTCGCTGTACGAGGGCACCACCGCCATCCAGGCGCAGGACTTCTTCTTCCGCAAGATCGTCCGCGACAAGGGCGTGGCGCTGGCCCACGTGTCGGGTCAGATCCGGGAGTTCGTGGACAGCGAGTCGGGCAACGGACGGCTGAAGTCCGAGCGCGAGCTGCTGGCCAAGGCGCTGGCCGACGTCGAGGCGATGGCCGGCGCGCTGACGGGCTACCTGATGGCGGCACAGGAGGACGTCACGAGCCTGTACAAGGTCGGACTGGGGTCGGTGCGCTTCCTGATGAGCGTCGGCGACCTGGTCATCGGCTGGTTGCTGCAGCGTCAGGCCGCGGTGGCCGTGCAGGCGCTCGACGCGGGTGCCACCGGCGAGGACCGGTCGTTCTACGAGGGCAAGGTCGCGGTCGCGTCCTTCTTCGCGAAGAACTTCCTGCCGATGCTGGCCGCCACCCGCGAGGTGATCGAGACGCTGGACAACGACATCATGGAGCTCGACGAAGCCGCCTTCTGACGGGCGCCGGAGTCACCCACGCGGAAATCCCCCGCCGCCGGGCGGGGGATTTCCGCGTCTAGCCAAATTGACCTTGTGGTCGCCCGTTCCGGGGTGAAAATGGTGTGGTGGTCGCCTTGCGACGCCGTCGCTCTATGGTCCTTGCAGGCCGTCGTCTAGCCGGGTGCTGGGATCGCGTTGTGGGCCCTTCATTGTTGCCGCTTGTTCGAGCACGAGGATTAGATTCTGTTGTTGGCCTTGCGATTCCACGGGCGACCACACCCTTAGATATAGATCGGTGTGGAGACGGGAGGTCAGTGGCGGTGTTGCAGGAGTCCCATGATGACGAACAGATCATCGCCAGGGTCGCGGCCCTGGATATCGGCAAGGCCGAACTGGTGTGCTGTGTGCGTGTTCCTGCGCCCGACAGCGCGCGCAAACGGTTGCAGGAGGTGTCGACGCAGTCGACGATGACCGGCTCGCTGATCGAGTTGGCCAACCGACTGGTCGAGTTACGGGTCGAGCGGGTGGTGATGGAAGCCACCTCGGAGGGCGTGTCATTCCATCTGTGTAAGTCCGGGGTGGTCCATCATCGGACCGCCGTTGGGCGGACAGAAGGAGTGTTTTGTGACCAAGACCATGCAGATGCCGGCTGAGGAGACGACCGCGGCGCGGCGGCTGGCCGAGATGTTCACCGAAGAGACGCTGGACTCGTTGATTAAGGATGCGGTGAAGACCGGGACCCCGATCGACGGCGCGGACGGTTTGCTGAACCAGCTGACTAAGGCCGTGCTGGAGCGGGCGCTGAATGCGGAGCTAACCCACCATCTGGGCTATGAGGCCGGCGATCCGGCCGGACGCGGATCGGGAAATTCGCGCAACGGCACCACGCCGAAAACGGTGACCACCGTCAACGGCCCGGTGCAGATCGATGCGCCGCGTGATCGCAACGGCTCGTTTGAGCCGGCGATTGTGCCGAAGAAGACCCGCCGGCTCAACAACATCAATTCGGTGGTGTTGTCGCTGTATTCACGGGGAATGACCACCCGCGATATCGAAGCCCACCTGCAGGAGGTCTATGGGGCGTCGGTGTCGCGGGAGTTGATCTCCAATATCACCGAGGTGGTGGTCGATGAGATCAAGGCCTGGCAGGCCCGCCCGCTCGATGAGGTCTACCCGATCCTCTACATCGATGGGCTGCGGCTGCGGATCGGCGACAACGGGGTCATCACCACCAAGGTCGCCTATTTGGCCATTGGCGTGGATCTGGAGGGCCGCAAACACGCCTTGGGCTGCTGGATCCAGGACTCCGAGGGGGCGAAGTTCTGGCAGAAGGTCGTCATCGACCTGCGCAACCGCGGGGTGCGCGACATCCTCATCGCCTGCTGCGACGGGCTGACCGGTCTGCCTGATGCGATCCGCTCGATCTATCCCGATACCGTGGTGCAGACCTGCGTCGTGCACGTCATTAGGAATGCGATGCGCTTCGTGTCTTATAAGGACCGCAAGAAGGTCGCCACCGCGATGCGGGCGATCTACAGTGCGCCGACCGTCGATGGAGCCGAACTCGCACTCAAGGAGTTCGACCAGCAATTCGGCGCCCAATATCCGGGTGCAATTGACGTGTGGCACAACGCCTGGGGGGAATTCGTTCCGTTCCTGGACTATCCGGTGGAGTTGCGCAAGATCGTCTACACCACCAATGCGATCGAGTCGATCAACTTCCAGTTGCGCAAGATCACCAAGAACCGTGGTCATTTCACGGACAAGGACGCCGCGATGAAGTTGCTGTACCTCGGGCTGCGCAACATCTCCAGCGAGAGAGGAGGCTATTCGGGTACTGGAACGCACAACTGGACTGTGGCGCTCAACACACTCGCCAGACTATTCCCTGGGCGAATCCCATTGTGCTAGAATACAACTCGTAGTCAAATCACCTCTGACTTACACAGAAATCGTGACAGGCTCACCTCGGATTACTGGAAACCGGTGTTCTACCTGCTGGAGGCCCACGGGCTGGATCCGTGGCTGGTCAACGCCCGCGATGTCAAACATCTCCCGGGCCGACCCAAGACCGATGTGCTGGATGCGGTGTGGTTGTGCAAGGTGGCCGAACGCCAGATGCTGCGGCCCAGCTTTGTGCCACCCCCACCGATCCGGCGGTTGCGGGATCTGACCCGCTACCGCATCGACCTGGTCGGGGTGCGCACCGCGGAGAAGAACCGGGTCGAAAAGCTGCTCGAGGACGCCTGCATCAAGCTCTCGGTGGTGGCCTCCGATATTTTCGGGGTGTCCGGGCGCGCGATGATGGCGGCGTTGATCTCCGGCGAACGCGACCCCAAGGTACTCGCGCAGATGGCGCGGTCTCGGATGCGGACCAAGATCGGCCGGCTCGAGGACGCGTTCAACGGCCACTTCGACGCCCATCACGGGTTCCTGCTGGCGCGGATGTTGGACCGCATCGACGGTATCGACGCCGACATCGCCGCCCTCGACGAACAAATCGAGGCCTATCTGGCCCCTTTCGCCGCGGCGGCGACACGCCTGGATGAAATCCCCGGCATCGGGCCCATCGCCGCCGCGATCATCCTCGCCGAAATCGGCACCGACATGTCGCGCTTCCCCACCGCCGGGCACCTGTGTTCATGGGCGAAGTTCTCACCGGGGATCAACTCCTCGGCAGGCAAAACCAAGGGCAACGGCTCGACCGGGCACGGTAATCGCTACCTGGCGCGGGTCCTGGGCGAGGCCGCCGTGGTGGCCGGGCGCACCGACACCTTCCTGGGCGAACGCTACCGGCGCATCGCCCGCCGACGAGGCAAGAAACGCGCCATCGTCGCCGTCGGCCGCTCCATCCTCGTCATCGTCTGGCACCTCCTGGCCGACCAGGACACCCACTTCACCGATCTCGGCGCCGATCACTTCACCAAACACACAAACCCAGAGGTCAAAAAACGCAACCACATCCGCCAACTCGAAGCACTCGGCTACACCGTCACCCTCACCCCCGCAGCCTGACCACACCCGTATCGAGTCAGCTCACCGCCATTTTCGGATTAGGGGTCTTGAAAAGAGGGCGAAAAGACCGCCGCTGGATCCCCTCCGTCCAGCGGCGGTCTTTTCGCACCTGTCGGGCCCGACGGGCACCAGAGTCAGGGATGCCCCGCATTGCCGTCGGGGTCGGGGGGTCAGACCACAACACGGGGCTTCCGGACCGTGGGTTACCCACCATCGGGGCGGTTAACCGGGTGTGACCCACGCCATTGCCGGCGGGTCGGGGCGTCAGGACTCCAGGATCGCCGCGACGCCCTGACCGCCGGCGGCGCAGATCGAGATCAGCGCCCGCACGGTTCCACCGCCTTTTCGCTCCGCTTTCTTCTCGGCGACCTGCTTGGCCGCCTGGGCGAGGATCCGGCCGCCGGTGGCCGCGAAGGGATGGCCGGCAGCCAGCGACGAACCGTTGACGTTGAGTTTGGACCGATCGATCGAACCCAGGGCCGCGTCGAGGCCCAGCCGTTCCTTGCAGTACTCCTCGGATTCCCACGCCTGCAGGTGCGCCAGCACCACCGACGCGAACGCTTCGTGGATCTCGTAGAAATCGAAGTCCTGCAGTCCCAGGCCGTTTCTCGCCAGCAGCCGCGGCACTGCGTAGGTCGGCGCCATGAGCAGGCCGTCACGTCCGTTGACGTAGTCGACCGCGGCGGTCTCCGCATCCACCAGGTAGGCCAGCGGCGCCCGGGACTGGCTGTCCGCCCAGTCCTCGGAGGCCAGCAGGGCCACGGACGCCCCGTCGGTCAGCGGTGTCGAGTTGCCGGCCGTCATCGTCGCGTCACCGGCCTTGACCCCGAAGACCGGCTTCAGCCTGGCCAGCTTCTCCGCGCTGGAGTCCGGGCGCAGGTTGTCGTCGCGGTAGAGCCCCAGGAACGGCGTGACCAGGTCGTCGAAGAAGCCCCGGTCGTAGGCGGCGGCCATGTTGCGATGGCTGGCGGCGGCCAACTCGTCCTGGTCGACGCGCTTGATGCCCATCTGCTTGGTGGTGACGGCCGCGTGCTCACCCATCGACATCCCGGTGCGCGGCTCCTTGTTGGCCGGAATCTCGACGCCGAGGGTGGCGGGCAGCTTGCCGACCAGCTTGAGCCGCTCGACGTGCGACGCGGCCCGGCGCAGCCGCAGCAGAGTGCGGCGCAGGTCCTCGCCGAACCCGATCGGCGGGTCGGAGGTGGTGTCCACCCCGCCGGCGGCGGCCACCTCGTAGCGGCCCGACGCGATCCCGTCGGCGGCGGCGATGGCCGCCTGCAGGCCGGTTCCGCAGGCCTGCTGGATGTCGAACGCGGGCGTGTACGACGACAGCTCGGAGCCCAGCACGCTCTCGCGCGTCAGGTTGAAGTCGCGGCTGTGTTTGAGGACCGCGCCGCCGACCACCACGCCCAGCCGCTCGCCGGCCAGGCCGAACCGGTCCACCAAGCCGTCCAGGGCCGCGGTGAACATGTCCTGGTTGGACGCCTCGGCGTAGGCGCCGTCCGAGCGGGCGAAGGGGATCCGGTTGCCACCCAGCACGGCGACGCGTCGCCTGGTCTGAGCGCTCGTCCGGGCAGCCTGGTTGTTTGCCTCTGCAGGGGCCACGATCATCTCCGGTATGTCGGTGTGGGTCGGCCACCAAGGGCCACTGGGGGCCATCCTACCGGCTGTTCTTACTTTGAAGTAAGTTCAGCACCGATACGGTTGGCCCTATAGGAATCGAACCTACCGACCCACGAGGAAATGGAAGGCGGCGCAGTGGCTCCCAAGCTTTCGTCCGATCTGTTGTCACAGGTGGTCAACTCCGGCCCCGGGTCGTTCCTGGCCAAACAGCTCGGGCTCCCCCAGCCCGAGACGCTGCGCCGGTACCGGCCCGGCGACCCGCCCCTGGCCGGATCGCTGCTGATCGGCGGGGAAGGCCGGGTGGTCGAGCCGATGCGCGCGGCACTGGCCGAGGACTACGAGGTGGTCGGCAACAACATCGGCGGCCGCTGGGCCGACAAGTTCGGCGGCCTCGTCTTCGACGCCACCGGCATCACGGCGCCGGACGGGCTCAGGGGGCTGTACGAGTTCTTCACCCCGGTGCTGCGCAACCTCGGCCACTCGTCGCGCGTCGTGGTCGTCGGCACCACGCCCGACGCGGCCGCCGGCACCGACGAACAGATCGCGCAGCGCGCCCTGGAGGGCTTCACGCGCTCACTGGGCAAGGAGCTGCGCCACGGCGCCACCGCGGCGCTGGTGTACCTGTCGCCGCACGCCAAGCCGGCCGCGACGGGCCTCGAATCGACACTGCGGTTCATCCTGTCGGGCAAGTCGGCGTACGTGGACGGCCAGGTGTTCTACATCGGGGAGGCCGACTCCACGGCGCCGGCCGACTGGGACCGCCCGCTGGACGGCAAGGTCGCCATCGTGACGGGCGCCGCCCGTGGCATCGGCGCGACCATCGCCGAGGTGTTCGCCCGCGACGGCGCCCGCGTCGTCGCGGTCGACGTGGAGTCGGCCGCCGAGCCCCTGGCCGAAGCCGCCAGCCGCGTCGGGGGCAGCGCGCTGGCGCTCGACGTCACCGCCGCGGACGCCGTCGACAGGATCACCCAGCACCTGCGCGACCACTACGGCGGCCACGCCGACGTCCTGGTCAACAACGCCGGCATCACCCGCGACAAGCTCCTGGCCAACATGGACGACGCCCGCTGGGACGCCGTGCTGGCGGTCAACCTGCTCGCCCCGCTGCGGCTCACCGAGGGGCTGGTCGAGGGCGGCAGCATCGGCGCAGGCGGCCGGGTGATCGGCCTGTCCTCGATGGCGGGCATCGCGGGCAACCGCGGGCAGACCAACTACGCCACCACCAAGGCCGGGATGATCGGCCTGACCCAGGCCCTGGCGCCGGGACTCTACGAGAAGGGCATCACGATCAACGCCGTCGCACCCGGCTTCATCGAGACCAAGATGACCGAGGCCATCCCGCTGATGACCCGCGAGGTGGGCCGGCGGATGAACTCGCTGCTGCAGGGCGGCCAACCGGTCGACGTCGCCGAGACCATCGCCTACTTCGCCAACCCGGCCTCCAACGCGGTGACCGGCAACGTCATCCGCGTCTGCGGCCAGGCCATGCTGGGCGCGTGACCAGAACTCCCGGGAGAACACGATGAATCAGCCGAGCGGCATGCTGAACATGCTGCGCGCAGCGGCCGGGGCCCTCCCCCTGGTGGCCCGTTCGGACCAGCTGCCGACCCGCACGGTCACGGTCGACGAATTGCCCATCGACCACGCCAACGTCGCCGCGTACGCGTCGCTCACCGGCCTGCGCTACGGCAACCACGTGCCGCTGACCTACCCGTTCGCGTTGACCTTCCCCGCGGTGATGTCGCTGGTGACCGGTTTCGACTTCCCGTTCGCGGCGATGGGAGCGGTGCACACCGAGAACCACATCACCGCCTACCGGCCGATCGCGGTGACCGACACGGTCGGGGTGCGGGTGCGCGCGGAGAACCTGCGCGAACACCGCAAAGGCCTGCTGGTCGACCTGGTGACCGAGGTCAGCGTCGGCGGTAATTCCCAGGAGCCCGCGTGGCACCAGGTGACGACGTTTTTGCACCAGCAGCGCACTAGCCTGTCGGACGAACCGAAGCCGCCGCCGCAGAAGCCGCCGAAACTGCCGCCGCCCAACGCGCTGCTGCGGGTCACACCGGGACAGATCCGCCGCTACGCCGCCGTCGCCGGCGATCACAACCCGATCCACACCAACCCGGTCGCCGCCAAGATGTTCGGGTTCCCGACGGTCATCGCGCACGGGATGTTCAGCGCCGCAGCGGTATTGGCGAACATCGAGGCCCGCCTGCCCGACGCGGTGCGGTACTCGGTGCGCTTCGGCAAGCCGCTGGTGCTGCCCGCCACCGCGGGCCTGTACGTCCGGGAATGCGACACCGGCGCCGCGGGCTGGGACCTGGAGCTGCGCAACGTCGCCAAGAAGTACCCGTACCTCACGGGCACCGTCCGCACGCTCTGAACGGTTTCCGGATTCAGCGGGTGCGCGGGTACGGCGTCGGGGGCGGCGTGTCGCGAACGGGCACGAGGGCTTTGAGCAGGTGCGCGCCGACCGCGGTGACCAGGAAGACCAGAAACAGCCACAGCGGGGGCTCGGCCAGCTCCCAGACGAACACCGCAGCCCACAGCGGCGACCCCTGGGTGACCGCGAGCACCCCCGCGGCACCGGCGAGCGAGACCGTCGGCATGTGCAGATGCGTCCCGACCGCCCAGTCGGCGATCAGCGCCATCAGCGAACCGGCCGCCGCGCCGGTGGCCAGCGACGGCGTCAACATGCCGCCGGCGCCGCCGGCGCGCAGAAACAACGCGGTCAACAGCGGTTTGAGGACCAGGATCACCGCCGCCGCCGACAGCGTCATGCCGCTGGCCAGGCTGACGGTCAGGATGCTGCGCCCGTTGCCGGGCAGGTCTGGCCACCAGTGCGAGCAGACGCCCATCACCAGCCCGGCGGTCCCGAGCGCGGGGACCAGCACCCAGGTCCGCATCGGGCGCGGCGGCCGCGCCGCGGCCATCAGCCGGTCGAACGCCAAACCCACCGCGAGCGCCACCGGGGCCAGCAGCAGCGCTTGCCCGGTCAGCACGGGGGACAGACCCAGGCCGGGCCAGTGCAGCACGGGTTTGTCCTTGGTGATGAGCGAACCGACCGCGACGGCGAGGCTGGAGGTGACCAGCGCCGCCCCCACCGCCCGCAACCGCCAGGTGCGCAGAATGATGCGCACCGAGAACAGCGCACCGGCCAGCGGAACGGCGTAGACCGCGCCGAGCCCGGCACCGGCCCCACACGCCAGCAGGAGCTGCCGGTCGCCCGGGGACAACCGCCTGAGCCAACCCATGGCCACGTCGCCGAGTGCGGCCGCAAACTGGCGCGGGGCGCCCTCCCGGCCGAGGGACGCCCCGGACCCGACCAGCACGACCTGCAGCAGGGCGTCGATGCTCCAGGTCAGGCGCGGTACCCGATCCCGGCGGGCGACGGTCTGCGCGAGCTCTGGCACCTCCGTCGTGCGCCGCAGGATCCACCAGCCGATCGCCGCCAGCGCAGCGCCGACCATCGGCCCGAGCGCGCGACGCACCGGGCTGCTGCCGGTGATCCCGGTGAGCAGCGTGCCGAAGGTGTAGTGGTACGTCAGGTGCTCGACGAAGCGCAGCACCGCCGACGTCGTCAACCCGGCGACCCCGGCCAGCAAGCCGACGGCGATCACCGCGCAGAAGAAGTCCAGGTTGCGGCGCACGAAGGCAGGGGCTAGCCGGAACCGACGCCGGGACCGCCCGCGTTGTGCAGCGCAGGCGCGGTCTCGCGATCCTCCGGGGCGCCGCGCAGACCGTGCCAGAACAGGTCGATCATCAGCTCGGCCGCCTCGTCGACGTCGATGTCGCCGGTGGAGAGCCGGGTGGCCATCGCCTCACCGGCGCCCACCAGCGCCACGGCCATCATCTGGTGCTCGATCTCCGACCGCGCGGTGCGGCTGCCGGCGCGCACCAGGCCCGCCACCATCTCGATGATCTGCTCGCGGCCGTCGCGCACCATGTGGGCGAACGCCTGCGAGCTGCTGGCCTGGGTGTACATCACGATCCACGACGCCCGGTTGGTGTCGATGTAGCGCAGGAACGACACGATGGTGTTGCGCAGCAGGTCCCGGGGACTCTGTGTGAAGTCGATGTCGGCGCGCACCGCGTCGATGAACCTGCTCAGCTCGCGGTTCAGGCACGCCCCGAACAGGTCCTCCTTGGAGCCGTAGTACAGGTAGAGCATCGGCTTGGAGATCTGCGCCTCGGCCGCGATGACGTCCATCGAGGTCTCGTGGTAGCCGTTGACCGAGAACATCTGCACCGCGGCGTCGAGCATCTGCTGCTCGCGCACGGCACGCGGCAGCCGCTTGGTACCACCTGCCATGCACCAAGAGTAACGACCCCGCGGGGCGGCGCGGAGTATCAGTGCCCGCACGCCCGGTTGCGGCCCTTCATCGCCGCCACGCGCACCACCGACTCGTTGACTGCCGGCATCGCCAGCTCCCCCGCGGCGACCGCCTTGTCGAGCCGGTCGAGCACCGCGGGAATTTCCGCCGTGGTGACCCACAGCGCGACGTCGGTGCCCGCCTGCAAGCTGCGCAGTACCGCCTCGGCGACGCCGTAGCGATCGGAGATCGCGGCCATGCTCGACAGGTCGTCGCTGAACACCGGGCCGTTGAACGCCGGGCCGCCATAGCCGGTGCCGTCGCGCAGCAACTGCACCGCGGGCCTGCTGAGGCTGGCCGGGACGCCGTCGGTCAGCCCGGGAACCTGCAGATGGCCCATCATCACCGCGACCGGGGCCGCCTTCACCAACGTCCGGTAGGGCACCAGGTCGTCGGTTTGCAGCTCGCTCAGCGGCGGCGTCACCACCCCACCGGAATGCGAGTCGCCGGAGCCGTGCCCGTGCCCGGGGAAATGCTTGAGCACCGGCAGCAGCCCGGCGTCGCGCAGCCCCTGCGCGTACGCGCCGGCGTAGTCGGTGACCGTCTTGGGGTCGCTGCCGAACGAGCGGTCGCCGATCACGGAGTCGTCGGG
Organism: Mycobacterium cajalii; assembly: GCF_045809005.2. Classification (NCBI taxonomy): domain Bacteria; kingdom Bacillati; phylum Actinomycetota; class Actinomycetes; order Mycobacteriales; family Mycobacteriaceae; genus Mycobacterium; species Mycobacterium cajalii. Next base: position 461,328 of record NZ_CM141436.1, on the reverse strand, counting down.
GGCGTCGGTGACGTCGGCCACCGGGGCGAAGTCGACGGTGATGCCGAGTTCGCGCATCTTCTTGCCGCGCTCGGCAGCCAGGTCGTGCACCTGCGCGACGGTCTGCGTCCGGGCCAGCACCCGGGGTGAGGGGGACGACCCGATCAGCGACCTCAAGCGGGACACCCGGCCGCCCTCTTCGTCGACGCTGACCGCCAGCGGCAGCGGACCCGCGTGCGCGGCGATGTCGGCCAGGGGCCCCCGGAAGATCGACAGGTCCGTCCAGCTGCCGATGAAGATGCCGCCGACGTGGTATCCGTCGACGGCGGCCCGGGCGTCGTCGGCGTTCTTCACCCCCACCATCAACAGCTGCGCCAGCTTGTCGCGGGTCGAGAGCTGGGCCGTGGGGTCGCCGCAGGCCGGCGCGGGAGCGGGCTTGGCCGCCGTGCCCGAGGAGGCGGCGGGGGGCCGTGCGGCGTGCTGGCCGCAGCCCGCCACCAGCGCGCCCGCCACTACCGACGTTGCGGCCAGTGCGGCCAGGGTGCGCGGAAAAGGCATCGGCACATGGTGTCACGGCCCGGTCCGGGCCTCCCGTCTCGGGGCGCGCCGCGTGACGTTTCACGCCCGATCCCCGGGGCATTCCACGGGGGATTCGCAGAGCCGGAACCCAAGGAGCCACCAATGATCAGGCTGCTGCTGGCCGCCGCGGCCAGCGTCGCGGCGGGCCTCTCGATCGGCGCCGCCGCGACCGTCGGCGTCACGCTCGCCGTGCAGGACCACGACATGGCGCCCGCCCAGGCGCCGCCCGCCCCGGCCGGCCCCGCCGTCGTGCAGTACGGCGACCGGTGTGGTCACGGGCAGGATTGCCCGCGGCCGTGAGACGGCCCGTCTGCTAGGTTGGCGCTAGATCTGCACGCCCCGAGGAGCCCCCGATGAACAGGATCGTCGCGCCCGCCACCGCCAGCGTGGTGGTGGGTCTGTTGCTGGGCGCAGCAGCGACTTTCGGGGTGACGTTGATGGTGCAGCAGGACACGAAGCCGCCACTTCCCGGGGGCGATCCGCAGTCGTCAGTGCTCAACCGGGTCGAGTACGGCAACCGTAGCTGACCCGGCGCGGACGCGAGCCGGTGTGCCGGTCCCGCCCCCGCCGGCCGCCCCGCTGTCCCGGCGGTGGCTCCTCCTGGCCGGCGCGGTCGCGCTGGCGTTGACGTTCGCCCAGTCCCCCGGCCGGATCTCCCCCGACACCAAACTCGACCTGACCGCCAACCCGCTGCGGTTCCTGGGCCGCGCGACCAGCCTGTGGAACAGCGACCTGCCGTTCGGCCAGGCTCAGAACCAGGCCTACGGCTACCTGTTCCCGCACGGCACCTTCTTCCTGGCCGGCCACCTGCTGGGGGTGCCCGGCTGGGCGACCCAGCGCCTGTGGTGGGCGCTGCTGCTCGCCGCGGGCTTCTGGGGGCTGCTGCGGGTCGCCGAGGCGCTGGGCGTCGGCAGCCCGGCATCCCGGGTGATCGCCGCGGCGGCGTTCGCGCTGTCGCCGCGGGTGCTGACCACGCTCGGGTCGATCTCGTCGGAGACGCTGCCGATGATGCTGGCGCCCTGGGTGCTGCTGCCGACGATCCTGGCACTGCGGGGTGGCTCCGGCAGATCCGTGCGGGCGCTGGCCGGGCAGGCCGGGCTTGCGGTCGCGTTGATGGGCGCGGTCAACGCCATCGCGACGCTGGCCGGCTGCCTGCCCGCGGTGATCTGGTGGGCCTGCCACCGGCCGAACCGGCTGTGGTGGCGCTACACCGGATGGTGGGCGCTCTCGGTGTCGCTGGCCGTGCTGTGGTGGGTGGTGGCGCTGGCCCAGTTGCACGCCATCAGTCCCCCGTTCCTGGACTTCATCGAATCCTCGGGCGTGACCACGCAGTGGTCGTCGCTGACCGAGATACTGCGCGGCACCGACAGCTGGACCCCGTTCGTCGCGCCGAGCGCCACCGCGGGCGCGCCGCTGGTGACCGGGTCGGCGGCCATCCTGGGCACCTGCCTGGTCGCGGCGGCCGGGCTGGCCGGGCTCGCCGGCTTCGACAACGGCGGGGGCATGCCCGCGCGGGGCCGGCTGGTGACGATGCTGCTGGTCGGTGTGCTGCTGATGGCCGCGGGCTACAGCGGTGGGCTGGGATCGCCGCTGGCGCACCAGGTGCAGGCGTTCCTGGACGCCGGCGGCGCGCCGTTGCGCAACGTGCACAAGCTGGAATCGCTCGTGCGGATCCCGGTGGTGCTGGGCATCGCCCAGTTGCTGGGCCGGGTGCCCCTTCCCGGTTTCGGCCCGGCGCGGGTGTGGCTGCGGGCGTTCGCCCACCCGGAACGCGACAAGCGGGTGGCGGTCGCGATCGTGGTGTTCACGGCGCTGCTGGTCAGCACGTCGCTGGCCTGGACCGGCCGGCTCACCCCGCCCGGCACGTTCACCGCGATACCGCGCTACTGGCAGGACGCCGCCGCGTGGCTCGACGAGCACAACACCGGGACGCCGCGGCCCGGGCGCGTGCTCGTGGTGCCCGGGGCGCCGTTTGCCACCCAGGTGTGGGGCACCAGCCACGACGAGCCGTTGCAGGTGCTCGGCGACAGCCCGTGGGGGGTGCGCGACTCCATCCCGCTGACGCCGCCGCAAACCATCCGGGCGCTGGATTCGGTGCAACGTCTGTTCGCCGCGGGACGCCCGTCGGCCGGACTCGCCGACACCCTTGCCCGCCAGGGCATTTCGTATCTGGTGCTGCGAAACGACCTGGATCCCGACACCTCGCGCTCGGCGCGCCCCATCCTGGTGCACCGCGCGGTCGAGGGATCGCCGCGCCTGGCGAAGGTGGCGCAGTTCGGCGCGCCGGTGGGCCCCGGGGCCGTGGCGGGCTTCGTCGCGGACAGCGGGCTGCGCCCGCGTTACCCCGCGGTCGAGATCTACCGGGTGGAGGTGGCCGGCGACCCCGGCGCGCCCTACTTCGCCGACACCGACGGGCTGGCCCGCGTCGACGGCGGGCCCGAGGTGCTGCTGCGCCTCGACGAGCGCCGGCGGCTGCGGGGACAGCCCGCACTGGGCCCGGTGTTGATGACCGCGGACGCCCGGCGCGCCGGTCTGCCGACACCGCTCGTGACCGTCACCGACACCCCGGTGGCCCGCGAAACCGACTACGGCCGGGTGGACCAGCACTCCTCGGCCGTAAGGGCGGCCGGCGACAGCCGGCACACCTTCAACCGGGTGCCCGACTACCCCGCTCCCGGCGCCGACACGGTGTACGGCGCCTGGACCGGCGGCCGCATCACCGTGTCCAGTTCCTCGTCGGACGCCACGGCGATGCCCGACGTCGCCCCGGCCACCTCCCCCGCCGCCGCGGTCGACGGCGACCCGGCGACCGCCTGGGTGTCCAACGGATTGCAGGCCGCCGTCGGGCAGTGGCTGCAGGTCGACTTCGACCATCCGCTGACCAACGCGGTCATCACCGTGACGCCCAGCCCGACCGCCGTCGGCGCGCAGGTGCGCCGGATCCTGATCGAAACCGCCACCGGCAGCACCACTTTGCGATTCGACAAGGCCGGCGAGCCGCTCACCGCGGCACTGCCCTACGGCGAGACCCCGTGGGTGCGGATCACCGCGTCCGGCACCGACAACGGGTCCTCCGGCGTGCAGTTCGGCATCACCGAGCTGTCGATCACCCAGTACGACGCGTCGGGCTTCGCCCATCCCGTCGACCTGCGGCACACCGCGCTGGTTCCGGCGCCGCCGCCGGGCGCGGCCGTCGCGGGCTGGGACCTGGGCCCGGAACTGCTCGGCCGGCCGGGATGCGCCCCGGCGCCGGACAGCGTGCGCTGCGCGGCGTCGCTGGCGCTGGTGGCCGAGGAGCCGGTCACCGTCAGCCGCACCCTGGCCGTGCCGAACCGGACGTCGGTGACCCCGACGGTGTGGGTGCGGCCCCGGCAGGGACCCAAGCTGGCCGACCTGATCGCCGAGCCGAATACCACTCGGGCACAGGGCGACGCCGATACGGTGGACGTCCTGGGCTCCGCGTACGCGGCCACCGACGGTGACCCGGCCACCGCGTGGACGGCACCGCAGCGGCTGGTGCAACACAAAGTCCCGCCGACGCTGACCCTCACCCTGCCGCGGCCCACCGAGGTGACCGGGCTGCGCGTGGTTCCCAGCGGCTCGGCACTGCCGGCGCGCCCGACGCTGGTGGCCGTCAACCTGGGCGACGGCCCCCAGGTCCGGGAGGTGAAGCCGGACGCGGTGGGTCAAGTCCTGTCGCTCGAGCCCCGGGTCACCGGCACCGTCACCGTCAGCCTGCTGCACTGGCAGGACGTCATCGACCGCAACGCGCTGGGATTCGACCAGCTCAAACCCCCTGGGCTGGCCGAGATCACGGTCCTCGGCGCCGACGGCAGGCCGATCGCGCCCGCCGACGCCGCCCGCAACCGGTCGCGGGAGGTCACCGTCGACTGCGACCACGGCCCGGTCATCGCGGTCGCCGGCCGATTCGTGCACACCTCGATCCGGACCACCGCGGGCGCACTGCTGGCCGGTGACCCGGTGCCCGCGCTGCCCTGCGAACGCGACCCGATCGCACTGCCGGCCGGCCGGCAGGAGCTGCTGATCAGCCCGGGCGCCGCGTTCGTGGTGGACGGGGCCCAGCTGGCGGCTGCCGGGACGACCGAGCTGCCCGTCGGTTCCGGCGCCGCCACGCCCGCGGCGACCGGAGCCTGGAGCTCCGATCACCGCGAGGTGCGCGCGTCCGCGTCGCCGCGGCCCCGGGTGCTGGTCGTTCCCGAGAGCGTCAACCCCGGCTGGGTGGCGCGCACCGCCGCCGGGGTCCGGCTGACGCCGGTGGCCGTCAACGGGTGGCAGCAGGGCTGGGTGGTGCCCGCGGGCGATCCCGGCACCATCACGTTGACGTTCGCCTCGAACGCGCAGTATCGGGCCGGCCTCGCGGTGGGGCTGGCGCTGCTGCCGTTGCTGGCCCTGCTCGCCTGGTGGCGACGCCGTCGCTGCGACGGCGACCCGCCCGCGGCACCGTGGGCGCCCGGTGGGTGGGCCGCGGTCGCGGTGCTGGCGGCCGCGGCGGTGATAGCCGGCGCCGCGGGGGTGGTCGTGGCCGGTGCCGCTTTCGCGCTGCGGTATGCGCTCCGCAACGCCGATGCGGTCATGGTTGCTCTGAGCGCGGGTGGGCTGATCCTGGCGGGGGCGTTGCTGTCCCGGCATCCGTGGCGGTCGGTCGACTTCTACGCCGGGCATTCGGCGAGCGTGCAACTGCCGGCGCTGATCTCGCTCGCCGCGGTCGCGGCTTGCGCGGTCGTGCTGCCCGGGCGGGTGCGCGGGGCCCGCGACGAGCGGGCCGAATAGCCCGGCTCGGGCCTTGGCTGCCGGTTTACCGGCTGGTTCACTGGATATGCCGGTCGGCGTAACCGCCACCGTGTGAGGAGTCATGGCCATGGGCTGGTTGTCCGCACCCGAATACTGGCTGGGCAGACTGGTGCTCGAGCGCGGCACCGCCGCCGTCTACCTGGTGGCGTTCGTGGGGGCCGCCCTGCAGTTTCGCGCCCTGATCGGGGAGCACGGAATCCTGCCGGTGCCGCGGTACCTGGCCAGCAGGTCGTTCTGGACCGCGCCCAGCGTCTTTCATCTGGCCTACTCCGATCGGGTGTTCGCCGGCGTCTCCTGGTTCGGTGCGGCGCTGGCGGCGGCCGTCGTCGCCGGCGCGGGCGACCTCGCGCCGCTGTGGGCCGCGATGCTGATGTGGCTGACGCTGTGGGTTCTCTACCTGTCGATTGTCAACGTCGGGCAGGCCTGGTACTCGTTCGGCTGGGAGTCGCTGCTGCTGGAGGCCGGCTTTCTGGTGATCTTCCTCGGCAACGACCGCGCGGCCCCGCCGGTGCTGACGTTGTGGATGGCCCGCCTACTGTTGTTCCGGGTCGAGTTCGGCGCCGGGCTGATCAAGATGCGGGGCGACAAGTGCTGGCGGGACCTGACGTGCCTGTACTACCACCACGAGACGCAGCCGATGCCCGGTCCGTTCAGCTGGTTCTTCCACCACCTGCCCAAACCGCTGCACCGCGTCGAGGTGGCGGGCAACCACTTCGCCCAGCTCATCGTGCCTTTCGGGTTGTTCGCACCGCAGCCGGTGGCCGGCATCGCCGCGGCGATCGTCGTCGTCACACAGCTGTGGCTGGTGGCCTCGGGCAACTTCGCCTGGCTCAATTGGGTGACGATCCTGTTGGCGTGCAGCGCGATCGACGACTCCTCCTGGAGCGCGCTGCTGCCGGTGCCCGCGCATTCCGCGCCGGCTTCACCGCCGGTGTGGTTCGCCGCCCTGGTGCTGGCGTTCACCGTGGCCGTGTCGTTCCTGAGCTACTGGCCGGTGCGCAACATGCTTTCCGCGCGCCAGCGGATGAACATGTCCTTCAACCCGTTCCACTTGGTCAACACCTACGGCGCCTTCGGCAGCATCGGCCGGGTGCGGCGGGAGGTGGTGATCGAGGGGACCGACGATGCCAAGATCACCGGCCAGACCGTCTGGAAGGAATACGAGTTCAAGGGCAAACCGGGTGCGGTGCGCCGGATGCCCCGCCAGTGGGCCCCGTATCACCTGCGGCTGGACTGGCTGATGTGGTTCGCGGCCATCTCCCCCGGCTACGCCCAGCCGTGGCTGCGACCACTGCTGCAGCGGCTGCTGCGCAACGACCGCCCGACGCTTCGCCTGTTGCGGCACAACCCCTTTCCCGGCGCCCCGCCCCGGTATGTGCGCGCGCAGCTCTACGAGTACCGGTTCACCACACCGGCGGAACTGCGGCGCGACCGGGCGTGGTGGCATCGCACCCAGGTGGGCGGGTACGTCGCGCCGATGACGCTGCAGGAGGCGGCGCGCTACCTCTGATAGGACAGCGCTCCGGTGCCCGCGAGCCTCCCGCCCTCGACGATCAGGTACTCGGGACGGATGGGCGTCCCCGCGAAGAAGCACTCCAAGATCTCGCGGGTTCCGGCGGCGTAGCGCGCCTGGGCGGACAGGGTGGTGCCCGAAACATGCGGCGTCATCGCGTTGTTCGGCATGGTGCGCCATGGGTGGTCGGCCGGCGGCGGCTGCGGGTACCACACGTCGCCGGCGTAGCCGGCGAGTTGACCGCTCGCCAGCGCGGCGGCGACGGCTTCGGGTACGGTCTCCTCGCCGCGTGCGGTGTTGACGATGTAGGAGCCGCGCCGCATCGTGGCCAGCAGCCTCTCGTCGAACATCCGGCGGGTGTCCTCGTAGAGCGGCGAGTGGATGGACACGACGTCGACGGACCTCACCAGCGACTCTACGTCGGGGTGGAACGTCACGTTCAGCTCCTTCTCCACTTCCGGTGCGAGCCGGCGCGTGTCGGTGTAGTGCAGGTTGACGTCGAACGGCGCCAACCGGCGCAGCACCGCCCGCCCGATCCGGCCGGCGGCGATCAGCCCGACGTCCATGCCCTCCAGGTCGTAGGCGCGCTGCGCGCAGTCGGCGATGTTCCAGCCGCCTTCGACGGCCCAGCGATGCGACGGCAGGAAGTTGCGCACCAGCGCCAGAATCTGCATCACCGTGTGCTCGGCGACGCTGATGCTGTTGCTGTACGTCACCTCGGCCACCGTGATGCCGCGACGCTTCGCCGCGTCGAGATCCACATGGTCCGAGCCGATCCCCGCGGTCAGCGCCAGTTTGAGCCGAGGGGCTTCGGCGATGCGCTCCTCGGTGAGGTACGCCGGCCAAAAGGGCTGGGATATCACGATATCCGCGCCGGGCAGGGCCCGTTCGAATTCCGAATCCGGCCCGTCCTTGTCCGACGTCACGATCAACTCGTGACCGCGCTCCTCGAAGAACTCCCGCAGCCCGAGCGCGCCCGAGACACAGCCCAGCAGCTCCCCGGGGGTGAAGTCGGTCCGTGCCGGGGACGGCAGGGTGCTGCCGTCGGGGTAACCCGCGATCTCGGGGATCCCGTCGCGCGCGTAGGTCGGCGGGTACCCGCCGACGGGATCGGGATAGAGCACCATCACGCACCTGGCCATTGAGAATCCTCCTTCGGCGACAACCGATCCCAGTCTCGGAGGACGGCGACCCAGGTGTCCAAGACGTGGTTCCGACCGCGTGATAGGCCACGCCGATCACGGGTGATGAGGCCCGTCGCGCGCGACCTGTAGCAGCGCGCGGGTTATGGGCGAGCCGGGCTCCGCCTTGTTGGTGACGAGCGCGATGAGCGCCCTGACCGGCGGCTGGTCGAGCGGCAGGGTGACGAGCCCCGCGGGCGGGCCGAGCGTTTCGATCCACGGTTGCGGGACGATGCTGGCCCACCGGCCCGTGCGTACATGGGCGAGCAGGGTCACCAGGGAGTCGGTCTCCAGCTGCGGCGTCACCTCGAGCCCCTGGCGTTGCAGCGCGTCGTCGATGAGCCGGCGGCCACGCATGCCGGGTGTCAACAGGCACAGCGGCAATTCGATCGCTTCGGACCAGGCGATGGTGCCGGAGCGGCCGGTGAGCAATTCGGTACCGGCGATGAGCACGGGCCGCTCCCGGTACAGCGGGGTGACGACGAGCTCGTCGGTGTCCTGCTGGTCGGGGTAGACGATCCCGGCGTCGAGTTCGAACCGGCGGACGCGTTCGACGATTCCGGCGGATCGCAGATTCATCTCGAGCCGGACCCGGACCAACGGGTGCGCGGCGCAGAACGGATCCGTGAGCAGCGCAACGGTAGTCGAGGCCGCCGGCACCACACCCAGCTGGAGGTCGCCGGTCAGGCCGGTCTGCAGCGCCGTGACCTCCTGCCTGAGGGCGTCGCGGTCGGCCAGGATGCGCCGCGCCCAGTGCACCAGCCGCTCGCCTTCGGGAGTGAGGCCCTCGAATTTCTGGCCGCGCCGGACCAGCGGCACGTCGAGTTCCTGTTCGAGCTTGCGGATGGCTTCCGACAGGGCGGGCTGCGACACGTAGCAGGCGCTGGCGGCGCGCGCGAAATGCCGCTCACGAGCCAGCGCCACGAAGTACTCCAGCTGACGGAACAACACGGACTCATTCGATCACGCCGCCCGCGCGTCGCGGTCGGGGTGTCACCGGCACCGGGGATTCGAGAAGGAAACAGTAGGCTCTTCCGGCGCAGGCCAATTCGGCCTGACTGGCGGATACACTGGTCGCGGGTGAAACTGGCGTCCTGTTCAAAGTCCATCGCGTCCGCAGTGATCGCTGCCGACGGCGGCTACATCGTGATGGCGGGATCGGACTCCACCCATACCTTCGAAACCACGGTGGGCGGCGGCCTGGCCAGCCTGGACCATGTCGAGGCGTATGCGGTGAACCATTGCGCCGCGCGCCGCGGCGCGACCGACTGCCGCATCCTTGCCGAGGGGGAGGGCGGGGGCGACCGCGGACAACGCGTACTGCGTCGGCGACCCGTACCTCGTCGCCCCGCCCGGTGGTTCGTTCTGGACCACGCAGTAGCGGCGAAGAGAAGGTCCCTGAGTCAGCACTGATCGTCGTCGTCTTCGTCGTCTTCGTGGCGCAGGAGTTTTTCGGGGTGCCAGTAGGTGTTGGTGCGGGGTTGGCCGCGCTCGAGGTGTTTGGGTGGGATCCACTCGGTGTCGCCGTTGGTGTTTTTGCGGGTGGTCCAGCCTTTTTCGGTGATGGGGTGGTGGCCGCCGCAGCCGAAGGTGAGGTCGTCGATGCCGGTGGTGCCGGATTTCGCGTAGGGGGTGACGTGGTGGACTTCGCAGTAGTAGCCGCCCACGGTGCAGCCCGGTGCGCTGCAGCCGCGGTCCTTGGCGTACAACACGATTCGCTGCGCGGGTGAGGCCAACCGCTTCGTGTGGTAGAGGGCCAGGGTTTTGCCTTGGTCGAAGATGGCCAGGTAGTGGCGGGCGTGGCGGGCCAGGCGGATGACATCGCTCATCGGCAGCAGGGTGCCCCCGCCGGTGAGAGCTTGTCCGGCGGCGGCTTCGAGTTCGGCCAGGGTGGTGGTGACGATGATCGAGGCGGGCAGCCCGTTGTGCTTACCCAATTCCCCGGAGGCCAGCATCGCGCGCAGCGCGGCGAGCAGGCCGTCGTGCTGGCGTTGGGCGGGGCCGCGAGTGTCTTTATCGATGGCGTCCTGGGTGGGGGTGCCGTCGACGCAGGGCTTGTCGTCGAGGTTGTTGCACATGCCCGGCGCGGCGAGTTTGGCCCACGCCGCTTCGAGGGTGGCGCGCAGTTCGGGGGTGATCCAGCCGCTCAGGTGCGACATTTTGTCGGGGCCCTGGGCGCCCAGGATCAGCCCACGCCGGCGTGCCCGGTCGGTGTCGGTGTAGTTGCCGTCGGGGTTGAGGGCGTTGTCGAGTTGCTCGGCCAGTGTGCCGAGTTGTTCGGGGCGGATGTGGGTGCCGTGGCGGGCCAGGTCGGCTTCGGCGCGGTCGCGGGTGGGTTGGTCGACCCAGCCGGGCAGCTGGTGGCAGAAGTGGCGGATCACGGTGACGTGTTCGCAACCGAGCGTGCCCTGGCGCTGACGCTCGGCGGTCTCGGCCAGCACCGGGGGTAGGGGTTCCCCGGTCAGCCCGTGGCGCTCGCCCAGGTCGGCGGCGTCGCGCACCCGCCGGTTGGCTGCAGCACGCGAGATCAGGGTGGCCTCGGCGATGGCGTGGGAGAGTTTGCCGCCCAACTCCTCCGGGGTGGCTTGGTGGGCCAGGGTGTTGATCACCGCATGCTCGAGGGCGGGCAGGCGCCGGCGCACCTTTTCCACCCGGCCCAGCCAGGCCAGCAACTCCGGGGTGGTCAACGCCTCGCAGTCGAACCCCAGCAGCGTGTCCAGGTCGGCGTCGAGCGCGTCGAACGCCGCACCCAACGCCTCCCGGTCAACACTCACACCCCGAAACTATGCGCACCCACCGACAGAAAACCCCGGAATGTGACCACAGAAACACAAGTGACACAAGTTATTTCAATGAAACTACAGCGTCTCGTCCAGCTCCCCGAGGCGGTTGGTCAGCCGCAGGTTCTCCGAGTAGTCGACCGGGCAGCAGATCAGCGAGACGCCGTCGTCGGCCAGCGCGGTCCGCAGCGTCGGCAGGAGTTCCTCGGCGCTGTCGATGTGATATCCCTTGGCGCCGAAGCTTTCCGCATAGCTCACGATGTCCGGGTTGCCGAACTTGACGTAGCAGTGCTCGCCGAGCTCGAGGTCCATTTTCCACTCGATGAGGCCGTAGCCGCCGTCCTCCCAGATCAACACCACCAACGGGATCCGCTCCCGCACGGCCGTCTCGATCTCCTGGGAGTTCATCAGGAACGCGCCATCGCCGGCGACCGCGAGCACCTTCGCGTCCGGCCGGGCGATCTTGACGCCGAGCGCCCCCGGCAGCGCAAAGCTCATGGTGGACAACCCGTTCGAGACCAGGCAGGTGTTGCGTTCGTAGGTCGGGTAGAGCCGGGCCATCCACATCTTGGTGGCCCCGGTGTCGACCAGGACCACGTCGTCGCGGCCCAGCGCCGCGCGGGTGTCGGCGACGATCCGCGCCGGCGCCAGCGGGTACCGCGAATCCTGTTGTCCCCGAGCGAATTCCTCGGCGAGCAGTCCCGAGCCCGGCACCTCGCCGTCGCGGTGATAGCGGTGGCCGTCGAGCGCCTCGGTGAGCGCGTCCAGCGAAGCGCTGATGTCGCCGATGATCCCGACGTCGACCGGATAGTGCGCGTCGACCTCGGCCGGGAAGTGATGGACGTGGATGATCTTCTTGTCGGCCTGCGGGTTGATCCGCATCGGATCGAACTCCTGAAGCTCGTAGCCGACGGCGATCACCACGTCGGCGTTGTCGAAGCCGAAGTTGACGTAGTCGTGCCGCATGAACCCGATGGTCCCGATGCTGTTGGGGTGGTCGTCGGGCATGACGCCTTTGCCGTGGAAGGTGCACGCGACCTTGATGCCGAACTGCTCGGAGAAGCGCACCAGGGCCCCGGTCGCGTCGCTGCGGGCCGCGCCGTGCCCGGCCAGCAGCACCGGCCGCTGCGCCCCGCGCAGGATGGCGACCGCGCGCTCCACCTGGCCGGGCGCCGGCGCGTCGGCGTGGACGACGTCGCGGCGCAGCGGTTTCAGGTCGTAATCGGCGACATCCGCATCGATGTTCTCGGGCACCGCCAGATAGACCGCGGCGGGGCGCTCGGTCTCGGCGGTCTTGAACGCCTTGCGGAACATCTCCGGGATGGCGTGCACGGTGGGCACCGCGGCGGCCCAGCGGGTGATCGGGGCGAACATCGAAACGAGGTCGACGTACTGGTGCGACTCCTTGTACTCGCGGTCGTGGCCGACCTGCGCGGAGATCGCGACCAGCGGCGTGCTGTTGGTGGTCGCGTCGGCGACGCCGAGCTGCATGTTGATCGCGCCGGGCCCGAGCGTGCTCGACACGACCGCGGCGCGGCCGGTGACGCGTCCGTACATCTCGGCCATGAACGACGCGGCCTGTTCGTGCCGGGTCAGCACGTAGCGGATGCCGGAGGCGGCCAGCGCCTGCACGAAGCGGATGTTCTCCTCGCCCGGCAGACCGAAGACGACGGAAACACCCTCGTTTTCCAGGCACTTGACCATCAACTCGGCCGCTTTAGTCATCCGGCACCTCCCTCGTCGCCACGATAGTGGCAGGCTGGATATCGGAACCTTTCACACCCACCGCGAAACGAAGGATGTCAGCGTGCCCATCGCCACCATCAATCCGGCCACCGGCGAGACAGTCAAAACCTTCACCCCGGCGACCGACGAGCAGGTCGACGCGGCGATCGCTCGCGCGCACGCCCGGTTCCAGGACTACCGCCATAACACCACCTTTGCCCAGCGGGCGCGGTGGGCAAACGCCACCGCCGACCTGCTCGAAGCCGAGGCCGACGCCACCGCCGCGATGATGACGCTGGAGATGGGCAAGACCCTGAAAGCGGCAAAGGCCGAAGTTCTCAAGTGCGCCAAAGGTTTTCGATACTACGCCGAGAGCGCCGAGGAGCTGCTGGCCGACGAGCCGGCCGACGCGGAAAAGGTGGGGGCGTCGCGGGCATATGTCCGCTACCAGCCGCTGGGCGTGGTGCTGGCGGTGATGCCGTGGAACTTCCCGCTCTGGCAGGCCGTCCGGTTCGCCGCGCCCGCCTTGATGGCCGGCAACGTCGGCCTCCTCAAGCACGCGTCGAACGTCCCGCAGACCGCGCTCTACCTCGCCGACGTGATCGCCCGCGGCGGCTTCCCCGACGGCTGCTTCCAGACGCTGCTGGTGTCGTCGGCCGCCGTGGAGCGCATCCTGCGCGACCCCCGGGTCGCGGCGGCCACGCTGACCGGCAGTGAACCGGCCGGCCAGTCGGTGGCCGCCATCGCCGGCGACGAGATCAAGCCGACCGTGCTCGAGCTCGGGGGCAGCGACCCGTTCATCGTGATGCCGTCGGCGGACCTCGACGAAGCCGTCAAGACGGCGGTCACCGCCCGCGTCCAGAACAACGGGCAGTCCTGCATCGCGGCCAAGCGGTTCATCGTGCACACCGACATCTACGAGACGTTCGTCGACAAGTACGTCGAGCGCATGCAGGCCCTGAAGGTCGGCGACCCGACCGACCCGGACACCGACGTGGGCCCGCTGGCCACCGAGTCGGGCCGCGACGAGATCGCCAAGCAGGTCGACGACGCCGTCGCGGCGGGCGCCAAGGTCCGCACCGGCGGCAAGGTTCCCGACGGGCCGGGGTGGTTCTACCCGCCGACGGTGGTCACCGACATCACCCGGGACATGGCGCTCTACACCGAGGAGGTCTTCGGGCCGGTCGCATCGATGTACCGGGCCGCCGGCATCGACGAGGCCATCGAGATCGCCAACGCGACGAGCTTCGGGCTGGGCTCGAACGCCTGGACCCGCGACGAGGCCGAGCAGCGGCGGTTCATCGACGAGATCGAGGCCGGGCAGGTCTTCATCAACGGGATGACGGTGTCCTACCCGGAACTCGGTTTCGGGGGCATCAAGCGCTCCGGCTACGGCCGCGAGCTGGCCGGGCTGGGAATCAAGGAGTTCTGCAACGCCAAGAGCGTCTGGGTGGCGTAGCCGCCCCGCCCAGCGGCCGCCACTACGAGAGGGCGGCAAGCACCTTGGCGTCCTCGTCGGCGAACGTGTCCTCGAGCCGCAGCGGCGAGTAGTCGAGGTCGATTTCGGCGACCGGCCGGCCGCGGGCGCCGGAGATGGTGCCGAAGCGCCGCATCCCCTTGTCGCCGGCGTACTGCAGCATCTCCTCCGGCGCTATGCCGAAGGGCACCTCGTCGCCGTAGATCGCGAAGCCCTCCTCGGTGACCTTGAGCGCCAGCGGGATGAGCTCGTTCATGCGCGTCTCGAACACCTCCCAGTTGGCGTCGCCGGCGGCCACGTGGCGCCGGCAGGTGAAGGTGCCCCACGCCATGTGGCGCCGCTCGTCGTCGCCGATGTGACGGACCAGTTGCTGCATGCCGGGCAGGATGCCGCGGTCCACGCAGATCCGGTGCCAGGCGTAGTAGCCGGTCAGCGCAGCATGCCCTCCACGATGTGGTTGTAGGTCACCGCGGCCCGGACCTGGGCGGCGTCCAGCCACATGCGGAAGACCTGGGTGTGCTTGGCCTCCTCGAACGCGAACTGCGTCAGGTACATCTCGTCGCCGAGCCGCCCCTCGGCCCGCATCGCGGAGATGAACGGCTGGATGTCCTCGGTCACCGACTCCTCGCCGGCGACGAACTCGGCGCACAGCCGGACGGCGTAGTCGCGCTCGAGGTCGGAGAGCCTCTCCCAGTCCGCGCGGTCGCGGGAGAAGTCGATGGCGGCGGGATCCCGGAACTTGGCGTTCCCGCCGGCGAACAGCTTGAGCGGCAGGCTGTCCCAGTTGAGCCCGCCGGCAGCCAGCGAACCCACGTGTGTCCTCTTCACGAGACCTCCTCGGATCGTTGCAGGGCCGGCTGTGCCGCGAACGCCGCCGCGAGCACGGCGACGAGCCTGCGCACGGCCAGCGCCGGCTGCTCCGGGGTGGGCTCGTCGAGCCCCAGCACGGGGTCCAGGCCGCGCATGTAGGGCGCCAGCGCCAGATGCGGGAAGATCATCAACAGCAGCGACAACAGCACGCCGGCGTCGGCGTCGGCACGCAGATCACCGCGGGCCTGCGCATCGCGCACCAGCGGCCGCAGCACCTCCAGGTAGTGCCGGTTGCTGACGCTGCGCACGCTGACGCGGGCCTCCGTGTCGACCTCGAGGGTCACCGCGGCGTGGATCGCGCGCTCGTGCGGGTGCTCGGCGTAGTAGGCGACCCAGCCGTCGAGCACGTCGGTGAGGAATTCGAAGAACGGGCGGCTCGGGTCCACCTCCCGGATGAGGTCCTCCATGTAGGAGCGCACCCGCTGGCTGGCGATGTCGGTGACGAACGCGTACAGGTCGCGCTTGTCCGCGAAGTACTGGAACAGGCTGCCCTTGGCCACGCCCGCGCGCCGGGCGATCACGTTCAGGCTGCCCCGGGAGAAGCCGTGCGCCCTGAACTCGGCCTCCGCGGCCTCGATGATGGCGGCCCGCCGGGCCGGGTCGACGCGCGCCCACGTCACCGTTGGCATGGTGTCTCCCGTCGTTGGTGACCACTGGTCACCCTATCGTGAGGTGCGTCACAGTCAAGCGGTGCGGTGTTCGCGTGCCACACCGGCGTGATTTGTGCGTTCCACATCCTGACTGGGGTCTTTGCGGGACCGATGGCGGTGCCGGGGCCAGTGCGCGGACTACCGTCGATCCAAGCGGTGCGCGACCGAATCGGCGAAGCGAGATCGCCGAGGTGACCTTTCAGCCCGCTCCGACAGCGAAAGGCCGGCAGCAATGACGACACGCTCGAAACTCGTGGATGCCGCAGTCGACGCCGACGCGTCTCGCCTGGTCGAGCTGTTCAAAGACCTGCACCGCCATCCCGAGCTGGGGTTCACCGAGACCCGCACCGCAGGGATCGTCGCCCGCGAGCTGGCCGGGCTGGGCTTCGCGGTGACGACCGGGATCGGCGGCACCGGCGTGGCGGCAGTGTTGCGCAACGGCGCCGGACCGACCGTCATGTACCGCGCCGACATGGACGCCCTGCCCGTCGCCGAAAACACCGGCCTGGACTACGCGAGCACCGTGCAGGTTTCCGGCGAGGACGACACCCCGTTACCGGTCGCGCACGTGTGCGGGCACGACGCCCACGTCACCTGGATGCTGGGGATGGCCAAGGTGCTGGCCGGCGCGACCGACGCATGGTCGGGTACCGCGGTGCTGGTCGGCCAGCCGGCCGAGGAACTGATCGCCGGAGCGCAGGCCATGGTCGACGACGGCCTGTACGACGTGGTGCCCAGACCGGATCACCTCGTCGGTATGCACACCGCGCCCGGCCCGGTCGGCATGGTGGCCGCCGCCGGCGGTCCGACCCTGGCCGGCTCCGACCAGGTGGACATCGTGTTTCACGGCGTCGGCGGCCACGGGTCGATGCCGCAGCTGGCCAAGGACCCGGTGCTGATGGCCGCCTTGGCGGTCGTCGAATTCCAGACGATCGTCAGCCGGATGATCCCCCCGCACGAGACCGCGGTGCTGACCGTCGGTTCGGTGCGGGCCGGCTCGGCGCACAACGTGATCCCGACCCAGGCCCTGCTGAAGGTCAATCTGCGATGGTTCCACCCGCAGGTGCGCGAGCGGCTGATCGACGGGATCAGGGCCGTCTGCGACGGCATCGCCCGCACCTACGGGATGCCCGAGGATCAGCTCCCGCAGATCACGCTTCCCGGCGGCTGCACGCCGCTGGTCAACGACGAGAACCTGTGCGCGCGGCTGGCCGCGGCGCTGGGCAAGGCGATCGGGCCGGACCACGTCCTGACGCACCTGACGCCGGTGACGGCGTCGGAAGACTGCCAACTGCTCAAAGGTCCGCACCATGACGTACCGCTGGCGTACCTGTTCGTCGGGGTGGCCGACCCTCAGGTGTACACCGAGGCGTTCGCGGCCGGGAAGCTGTTTCCCTACTCCCCGCACAGTCCGGACTACCGGGTGGACTTGGCGGCGGTCCCGTTCGGGGCCAAAGTCGCCGGCGATGTGATGCTCGAACTGCTCGGTACGTGAGCGGACGCACTCGGCGTGCCGATCGATCACCGGGCAGGCCGCGACGCTGAACGGCACGACGTTCCTCACCGCGGTGCAGACCGGGAACGTCGCGGGCGCGTTCGGTGCACTCGCCAATGCTCCGGCCGTCATCGCCAACGGCTTCCTCAACGGCCAGGGCACGATCACGCTGGATCTGCCGGCGTCGCTGCTGACGATCCCGGGCGCTACCACCCAGTCGTTGACCGCGGCCATCCCGATCGGCGGGATCCTCACGCCGCTGCAACCGGTGGTGGCGACCGCGGTGGCCAAACCAGTGGTTGGGCCTCCGGTCACCCAAACCGTCACGCTCGGGGGCACGCAGTTCGGCGGTCTCATTCCCGGTCTGCAGGGCGCATCGGCGGATCTCGCGACCGCGATCACACCACTGACTAGCCGCGCAAACCGGATTGCGGCTCAGGGCCGCATCCGGTAGGCGCCGCCCATCGGCAGCACGTATTCCTTCCAGACCTGATCGGAGCGCGCGGGATCGTGCGCCGGGCGGCGCAGCATCCGCATCGCGAAGCGGGCCTGCTCGTCGGTGGTCGCCTGCTTGTCGTGCAACTCCACGGCGTAGGCGTTGACGTCGCGGACCAGCACGCCGAAGATCTCGTCGATCACCGCCGGATCCACTCCCGACAACCCGGCCTCCTCGAGGATGAGCTGCGCGTAGGGCACCACCGCGAACAGCTGGCCGACCGCGAACGCGAAGTCGACGTCGCGCTGCTGCGCCGCGTCCGGGGTGGCGGCCGCCAGCATCTCGGCGAGCACGTCGACCTGCTCGCGCAGCAACGCCACATTGGGCAGGTGACCGTAGCGCTCGAACGCCGCGCGCCAATCGTGGAACCGCACCTTGCCCAGGCCGCCGGTCGGGCCCTGGGCGAACAGAAAAGCGTCGTCGGCGGCCTCGTCGCGCCGGCCGATCACGGGCAACGCGGCATCCGGGGCGAACAGGAAGTTGGGCATGAACTTGGCGAGCAGCCCGACGTTGATGTGGACGGTGCCCTCCAGCCTGGGCAGCAGGCCGATCTCGCGGGTCACGGTCTCGAAGAAGGTGTCCTTTTCCACGCCCTTCGCGGCGATGACGTCCCACAGCGCGGTCATCACCCGCTCGCCCTCGCCGGTCACCTTCGCCTTGGTGAGCGGGCTGTAGAGCAGGTAGCGACGGTCGGCGGCCGACGCGCTGCGCATGTAGTCGCAGGCCCGGGTGGCGACGAGCCGCATGGCGACCAGGCGCAGGTAGGCGTCGGTGAGCAGCCGGCGCACGTGGCTGAAGTCGGTGACGACGGTGCCGTACAGGCGGCGGTTGGACGCGTGGGTGATCGCCTCGTACATGGCGTGGGTGCACATGCCGACCGAGCCCCAGCCCAGGTTGTACTTGCAGACGTTGACCGTGTTGAGGGCGGCGTGGAACGCGCCGGGACCGCGGTGCAGGATGTCGGCCTCGGTGACCGGGTAGTCGCGCAGCGCGTAGTTGGCGACGTAGTTCTGCGAGTTCACCACGTTCTTGATGAGCTCGTAGCGCTCGTGGCGGGAGTCGGCGGCGAAGAAGACGTACTCGTCGTCTTGTGCCGGGGCGCCGGCGATCTTGCCGAACGTGGACACCATCCGGGCGACGTTGGCGTTGCCGATGTAGTACTTCTCGCCATTCGCTACCCATCCGTCCGCGCGGGGCGTCAGGACCATGTCGGTCTGGTACACGTCGGCGCCGTGCGCCTGCTCGGACAGGCCGAAGGCGAACACCTCGCCGGCTTCGAGCTGGGCGGCGGCCTTGCGCTTGGCGTCCTCGTTGTCGCTCATCCAGATCGGGCCCAGGCCCAGCGCGGTGACCTGGAACGGGTACCAGTAGCTCAGCCCGTAGAAGCCGACGATCTCGGCGAACTCGCTGATGCGGTAGGTGTCCCAGCGGCAGTCGTCCGCACCGTAGGCGCCCGGCGTCAGCAGCGAGGCGAAGATGCGCTCGCGCGCGATGAAGTCCAAGAAGTCGGAGTACCACACCCGGTCGTGGTCGTCGGCCTTCAGCCGGGCCTTCCCCCGCGACTCGAAGAACTCCACCGTCGCGGCCATGATCTCCCCCGAGCGACGGTCCGGGTATTTGCGCTGCAGGTGATTGGGGTTGAGCAACATGACGTGACCGTACTGCCAAAACGGCTTCGCCGGGACCCTGTTGGCCGAGCGCCGGCCGACCTAGCATCAGTCGCGTGTCAGAACTCAATACCGCCCGCGGGCCCATCGATACCGCCGACCTCGGCGTGACGCTGATGCACGAGCACGTGTTCATCATGACCACCGAGATCGCCGAGAACTATCCCGAAGCCTGGGGCGACGAGGAGCAGCGGGTCGCCGACGCCATCGACCGCCTCAACGAGCTGAAGTCCCGCGGGGTGGACACCATCGTCGACCTGACGGTGATCGGGCTGGGCCGCTACATCCCGCGCATCGCGCGGGTGGCCGCGGCCACCGAGCTGAACATCGTCGTCGCGACCGGGCTGTACACCTACAACGACGTGCCGTTCTATTTCCACTACCTGGGTCCCGGCGCCGAGCTGGGCGGCCCGGAGATCATGACCGACATGTTCGTCCGCGACATCGAGCAGGGCATCGCCGACACCGGGATCAAGGCCGGAATCCTCAAGTGCGCCACCGACGCTCCCGGCGTCACCCCGGGCGTCGAGCGGGTGCTGCGCGCGGTGGCCCAGGCGCACAAGCGCACCGGGGTGCCGATCTCCACCCACACCCACGCCGGGCTGCGGCGCGGGCTCGAGCAGCAGAAGATCTTCGAGGAGGAGGGCGTCGACCTGAGCCGGGTGGTCATCGGCCACTCCGGCGACAGCACCGACGTCGGCTACCTCGAGGAGCTCATCGCCGCCGGGTCCTACCTCGGGATGGACCGGTTCGGCATCGACGTGATCTCCCTGTTCGAGGACCGGGTCAACATCGTGGCGCAGATGTGCGAGCGCGGGCACGCCGACAAGATGGTGCTCTCCCACGACGCCAACTGCTACTTCGACGCGCTGCCCGAGGAGCTGGTGCCGCAGGTCATGCCGAACTGGCACTACCTGCACATCCACAACGACGTGATCCCCGCGCTCAAGCAGCGCGGCGTCACCGACGAGCAGCTGCACACGATGCTCGTCGACAACCCGCGGAAGATCTTCGAGCGACGGGGCGCCTACGAGTGACGCAGAGCGAGCCGATTCCGCCGATCGGAACCCAGATCTCGGCGCTGGCCGCGCTCGCACCCGACGAGCCCGCGGTCACCTGCGACGGGGTGACCCTCACCCGCGCCGAACTCGACCGTTCGACGAACCGGCTGGCCCGCGCCTACGCCGAGCGCGGCGTCGGCGTCGGCGTCGGCGACTACGTCACCATGGTGCTGCCCAACTCCATCGAATGGATCCAGGCCGCGGTGGCGTGCTGGAAGCTGGGCGCGGTGCCCCAGCCCCTGTCGGCGCGGCTGCCGGAGGCGGAGTTGACCGGCCTGCTCGAGCTGCGGCCACCGGCCCTGCTGGTCGGCCGCGAAAGCCCCGACATCCCCAGCGTGCCGGCCGGTTTCGCGCCCGACCCGTCGCTGTCGGACGCCGCGCTGCCCGAGGCGGTCTCGCCGGTGTGGAAGGCGATGGGCTCGGGCGGCAGCACCGGCCGGCCCAAGCTCATCGAGTCCGGCGGCGACAGCCGGGTGCCGGCCGCCATCGGCTATCCCCTCGGCGCGCAGGAGGGCGACACCACGTTGATGTCGGTGCCGATGAGCCACAACACCGGCTTCACCACCGCGACGATCGCGTTGCTGATGCGCCACCACCTGGTGGTGATGCCCCGGTTCGACCCGCACGAGTTCCTCCGGCTGATCACCGAGCATCGCGTCACCTTCATGACGACGGTGCCCACGATCATGCAGCGGGTGCTGCCCGTCTACCTGGCCGCCCGCGAAGCCGACCCGGGGGCCTACGACCTGTCGTCGCTGCGGCGGTTCTGGCACCTGGGCGCGCCGTGCCCGCCGGCCGTCAAGCAGGCCTGGATCGACCTGCTGGGGCCGGAAAAGGTCTGGGAACTCTACGGCGGCACCGAATTACAGGCGTTGACCTTCATCTCCGGCGACCAGTGGCTGACCCATCGCGGCTCGGTCGGCGTGGTGGTCGCCGGGGAGATGAAGGTGCTCGACGACGACGGCAACCCCTGCCCGCCGGGCGTGGTCGGCGAGATCTACATGCGACCCGCCCCGGGCAGCGCGCCGACCTACCGCTACGTGGGCGCCACGGCCAAGAACCGCGACGGCTGGGACTCACTCGGCGACCTCGGCCACTTCGACGAGGACGGGTTCCTGTACCTGTCCGACCGCCGCGTCGACATGTTCACCGTGGGCGGGCGCAACGTGTACCCCGCCGAGATCGAGAACGCCCTGTCGGCGCATCCGGACGTGCTGTCGTGCCTGGTCGTCGGGGTTCCGCACGAGGACCTCGGCCAGGTGCCCTACGCCCTGGTGCACACCGCCGACGGCTCGGGGCTGGACGCCGACGGCGTGCGGGAGTTCCTGCGCGGGCACCTCGCGCCCTACAAGCTGCCGCGCAGCCCCGAATTCGTCGAGTTCGTCGACACCCCGTTACGCGACGACGCCGGCAAGGCGCGGCGCTCGGCGGTGCGCGCGGAGATCATGGCGCGATCGCAAGCCCGGTGAGCGGTCAATCGAGGACCTCGATGCGACACTTCGTCCCGTGCGCGCGGGCCAGCCGCGCATCCAATGTCACCAGCGTCGCCTCGAAGGCCTCGGCGAGCGCGACGTAGAACGCATCCCAGCCACGCACCGAATCGCGTAGCTGCCACGCCCGCTCCAGCAGCCAGCGATGGCCCACGCGTTCCCCGGGCCAGTCCCGCAGATCGACGATCGCCTGCGACGCGCCTGTCGCGTCGAGCCGGCCGCGCAGGTGCTGGGCGCGGATCACACCCATCACTTCCACATCGATGGCGTGCGGCGCGGCGTGCTCGGTGTCGGCGGCGAGGCGTGCGGCGATCACGCCGGAGCGAGGTGTGTCCGCAACGACCTCGAACAGGCACGAAGCGTCAACGATCAGCATGTGGCCACTCGCCGCGCCACTCGTCCAACGTGGCCAGCACCTCGGCGCTGGAGACGGTCGAAGGCCGGCGTCCGGTTCGCGCCAGCCACTGCGCGATCGACGGCCGCGAGGCCAGCCGCACCGCCTCCCGGCGCAGAAGTTCGGGCACCGTGATGCCCTCCTCCGCGGCGCGGCGGAGCAGGCCGGCATAGACGTCGTCGTCGATGTCACGGATCTGTACCGTCTTAGGCATAAACGCACTGTATCATGCAAATCTGCATCACTGCTGGTCATCGACATCGTCACGGCGCAATGGCGTCCGCCTCCGCGTCGACAACCGGGACGTCCGTCAGTCGGCGCCCCTTTTCCCAGCGCCGCAACGCCTCCCGGCAGGGCGACTCGACCAGGGCGTAGCTCACCGCCGCGATCGCGAAACCGAACAGCAGCGTCAGCGCCAGCACCGTCGGCATCCGGCCGGTGAACGGGAACGTCCCGATCACCGGGAACACCATGGCCAGCGCGGCCAGGTGCCACACGAACAGCCCGTAGGACCAGCGCCCCAGCGTGACCATGCCGGTGCTGCCCAACAGCCGGTGCGGCGTGCCGGGCCGGTCCAGCACCAGCGGCGCCACCAGCGCGAAGGCGACCAGCGAGCCCATCGCGGTCTTCACCGCGAACTGCGCCGGTGTCCCCGGGACCAGGCCCTCCGGACCCGCCAGCGGCGACGCCGCGACCAGGTAGGCCAGCACCGCGATGACCGCCATCGGCACCCGACGGCGGGCCAGCCGGTGCGGCCACCCGACGTCGCTGTAAACCCACTCCGCCAGCAGCATCCCCGCGGCGAACCAGGAGAAGAACGCCGGCGGCCAGTTCAGGGGGTTGGCGCCGGAATCGGTGTGCCCGGCCACCAGGGGGGTCCAGCCCCACGCCCAGCTGAGGGCCGCCAGCGCCGCGATCGCGGGCACCCGGGCCCGGACCGGCAGCCGCCGCGCCAGCAGCGCCAGCAGCGGCAACGCCAGGTAGAAGCCGACCTCGACGGACAGGCTCCACATCTGGGTCAGCCCGCCGGTCAGGGTGAGCGGGACGTAGATCTGGGTGAGCGTCAGATTGGCCAGCCACACCGTCGGGCTGGCCTGGTCGGCGTCGGGCAGCAGGGTCAGGATCACCACGACCGCCACCACATAGGCCGGCATGATGCGGACGAACCGCGACCGCAGGTAGTGCCCGGTGCGGGGGCGCCTCGCGGTGTCGGCGCCGCGCGCCGCCGCGACGTGGCCGCGCCACAGCAGGAATCCCGACAGCGCGAAGAAGACGGCGACGGCCAGGTCGAAGCGGCTGAACAGCCGGCCGCCGACGCCGCTGGAGTGGCCCGTCTGGAAGGCGACGTGGGTGACGACCACGCCCATCGCCGCGCACGCGCGCATGCCCTCCACCGCGGGCAGGAAGCTGCGGCTCCCCCCCACCAGCCGGCCGTCGGTCATCGTCCCGTCGGTCATCATCACAGTGTGCCCGTGATGTCGTGCCCCATTCCGGGTACACCCCACTACCCGACTGCGGCGTCAGGTTCCTCCGCCGGGGCCCGATGATCTGCTGTTAGGGTCAAACGGGTTTGCCTGCTGCCTGGTCCGGCCGGCGGGCCCGGGGAGCAGCGAGGGGCCTCGATGGAGCATGAGGAGGACACGGCAACGTGAACCGAGCAGTCATGTTGCGATTCGCCGCGTGCGGAATCATCGGACTCGGAGCCGCCCTGCTGATCGCCGCGCTGCTGCTGTCGACGTACACCAGCAGCAGGATCACCAAGGTTCCGCTCGACATCGACACCACGCTGGTCAGCAACGGCACCGGCACCGCGCTCGACCTGGGGTCCCTGTCCACGGAACACCTGGTGACCAACAAGAACGTTCCGCTGGTCTCCCAGCAGCAGATCACCGTCGAGTCGCCCGCCAACGCCGACGTGGTCACGCTGCAGGCCGGGTCGACGGTCCGGCGCACCGACAAGCAGAAGGACAGCGGGCTGCTGCTGGCGATCGTCGACACCGTCACCCTCAACCGCAAGACGGCCATGGCCGTGTCCGACGACACCCACCCCGGCGGCTCGGTCCAGAAGCCCCGCGCCTTCGGCGACGACAACCCGCCGACCGCGATCCCGCTGCGCCACGACGGGCTGTCCTACCGGTTCCCGTTCCACACCGAGAAGAAGACGTACCCGTACTTCGACCCGATCGCGCAGAAGGCGTTCGACGTCAACTACGACAGCCAGGACGACGTCAACGGGCTGACGACGTACCGGTTCACGCAGAACATCGGCTACAACGGCGCCGGCAAGCTGGTGGCGCCCGTCGTCTACCCGTCGCTGTACGGCGGCAACGAGGACGGCAAGGTCACCGCCCCCGCGTCGATGTGGGGCGTGCCCGGCGATCCCGGCGAGCAGATCACCATGACCCGCTACTACGCCGCGCAGAAGACCTTCTGGGTGGACCCGGTGTCGGGCACCATCGTCAAGCAGGCCGTGCACGCGAACCACTACTACGCGCGTGATCCGCTGAAGCCGGAGCTGACGCTCGTCGACTACAAGGTCACCTCCAACGAGGACACCGTCGAATCGCAGGTCAACGCCGCCCGCGACGAGCGCGACCGGCTGGCCCTGTGGTCGCGGGTGCTGCCGATCACCTTCACCGCGGTCGGCCTGATCGCGGTGATCGGCGGCGCGCTGCTGGCCTCGTTCAGCCTGCGCACCGAGAGCGCGCTGACCGATCCCGGCCTGGACCGCGGCGACCAGGAGTTCTTCGGCCGCGGCGGCGACGGCCCCGTGCCCGGAGCCGAAGCCGAGACCGAGAAACTGCCGACCCAGCGTCCCGATCTGAGTCGCGAGGGCGCCGACCCGGATGCGCCGACTCAGGCGTCCGACGAGCCGGCCGAACCGGAGGCGTCCGAGCCCGACACCCCGGGCGGCGCACCCGAGCGGGACTAGCCCGGCTCGGACGGGCTCACCGTGCGCTGGACTCGGCCCGGGTACGCGCTGGCCCTGGCCCTGCTGGTCACCGCGCCGTTGCTCGGGCCCGGGTATCTGCTGTTGCGCGACGCGGTGTCGACGCCGCGGTCGTACCTGTCCGACGGTGCCCTGGGACTGACGTCGGCGCCACGGGCGACGCCGCAGGATTTCGCGGTGGCGCTGGCCTCGCGGGTGGTCGACGGCGGCGTCGTGGTCAAGGTGCTGCTCGTCGCCGGGCTGTGGCTGGCGGGGTGGGGTGCGGCGCGTCTGGTCGCCACGGCGCTGCCGGCGGCGGGCGCGGCCGGCCAGTTCGTCGCGACCACACTGGCGATCTGGAACCCCTACGTGGCCGAACGGCTGCTGCAGGGACATTGGAGCCTGCTGGTCGGCTACGGCTGCCTGCCGTGGGTGGCGACGGCGATGCTCGCGCTGCGGTCGTCCGGCGGCGCGGGCGGGTTTTTCGCCCTCGCGTTCTGGATCGCGCTGGCCGGCCTGACCCCGACCGGGCTGCTGCTCGCCGCGACGGTCGCGCTGGTGTGCGTCGGGGCGCCGGGCCCGGGGCGCTCGCGCCGGCTGTGCGCCGCGGTGGCGGTGGCCGCCGCGCTGGTGGCCGCGTTGCCCTGGCTGACGGCGGCGGTGCTGGGCTCCTCGCTGACCACCGCCGCGGCGCCGGGGGTGCGGGCGTTCGCGCCGCGCGCCGAGCCGGGCCTGGGCACGCTGCTCAGCCTGGCCAGCCTCGGCGGCATCTGGAACGGCCAGGCCGTACCCGCTTCGCGGGCAACACTTTTCGCGATCTGGTCGGCTGTCGCGCTGCTGGGCGTGGTGCTGGCCGGTGCGCCGGCGGTGGCCCGCCGGCGGGCCACCGCGCCGCTGCTCGTGCTGGCGGTGGTGTCGGTGCTGGTGCCGGCCGCGCTGGCGACCGGGCCCGGCCTGCACGCGCTGAGCGCGCTCGTCGACGCCGCGCCCGGCCTCGGGGTGCTGCGCGACGGGCAGAAGTGGGTGGCCCTGGCGATGCCCGGCTACGCGCTGGCCGGCGCCGGCGCGGTGGTGACGCTGCGACGCCGGGTGCGTCCGGCGATCACGGCGCTGGTGTGCTGCGCCGTGCTGGTCGCGGCCCTGCCCGACCTGGCGTGGGGCGTGGGCGGCAGGGTCGCGCCGGTGCGCTACCCGCCGGGGTGGGCGGCCGTGGCGGCGGCGGTCAACGCCGATCCCCGCGCTGTCGTCGTGTTGCCGGCCGGCACCATGCGGCGCTTCCGCTGGTCCGGTCCCGCGCCGGTGCTGGACCCGCTGCCGCGTTGGGTGCGCGCCGACGTGCTGAGCAGCGGCGACCTGGTCATCTCCGGGGTTCTCGTGCCCGGGGAGGGCGATCACGCGCGGGCGGTGCAGGGGTTGCTGCTGGCGGGCGCCGCGCCGTCCGCGCTGGCTTCCGCCGGCGTGGGATGGGTGGTCGTCGAATCCGGCACCCCCGGCGACACGGACGCGGCGCTGCGCACCCTGGACGCCCTGACACCGGCCTACCGGGACCGTGACATCGCGCTCTACCGGATCGGCGGCGACACCCCGGGCGTGTCCGCGGCCCGGCGCGGCGTGACCCTGGCCGCGCACCTGGCGTGGCTGGCGCTGTTGATGTGTAGCGGCGCCGGCGCGGCGGTCAGCGCGCTTCGGCGCCGCACACCAGCCCGCTGACGAATTGCCCGGCCTGAACCGCTTCCAGCACGTCGCGCATCGCGGTGGCGCTCTGCGCCCAGGAGAACTCGCCGGTGCGGGTCTGCGCCTTGATGCCCAGTTGATCCCGCAGCACGGCATCGGTCAGCAACTCCTCGAGGCGGTCGACCAGTTCGGCGCGGTCGTCGACCAGGATGCCGGTGACCCCGTCGACGATCGAGTCGGACAACCCGCCCGAGGACCGGTAGCCGATGGTGGGCACCCGGTGCTGGGCCGCCTCCACGACCGCCAGGCCCCAGCCCTCCTTGCGCGAGGGCAGCACGTGCACCCACGAGCTCTGCAGCACGTGGTGTTTGGTCATGTCGTCGACGTGGCCGTGGAAGACCACCGCGTCGGCGATGCCCAGGGAGTGCACGTGCTCGACGAGCCGCCGCCGCCACCAGCCGTCGCCGACGATGTCGAGGCGCAGACCGGGGATCCCCGGCCGGCGGCGGCGCAGCTCCGCGACCGCTTCCAGCGCATCCTCGATCTGCTTGTGCGGCACCAGCCGCGAGAGCACCACCACCCGCGGGGTCGCCGCCTGCGGGGCGCACAACGACGGCGCCGGCGCCTCGTCGAGGCCGTTGCGCACGACCGCGATCCGCTCGTCGTCCACCCCGAGGGCGACCAGGTCCCGGGCCGAGGGCAGCGACACCGTCAGGTACTGGTTGCGCCGGTTCAGCCACGGCGACAGCTTCGACTCGACGAACCAGCCGACCCGGCCGAGCACCGGCCCTGCCACCGGCCACTGCTCGCGATGGCAGTGGTGCACCAGCACCACCACCCGGCGCCCGTACACCAGCCGGGCCAGGAACGGCAGGCCGTTCTGCGCGTCGACGACCACGTCGGGCCGCGCCCGCCGCAGCCGCGCCAGCCCCAGCCGCGCCCCGGCTTCGGACAGGGCCATCACCAGCAGCGCCCACACGTACACCGAGTAGCGGCCACCGGCGCGCACGATCCGTACGCCGTCGACCACCTCGCGGCGCGGCGCGCCCGCATAGTGTGCGGTCCGCAGTGTGACGGCAACGCCGGAGCCGGCCAGTTGCGCGCCGATGCGCTGCAGGTAGGCCTCGCTGCCTCCGCCCTGGGGGTGGCCGGTGTCGCGCCAGCACAACAGCAGTACGGAGCGCAGGGAAGACATCGAGTTCAGCCTAGCCGGGGGGAGACTGCATAGGGTTGGCCGGTGGCCGTCACCGACGTCTTCGCCCGCCGGGCGACGCTGGCCCGCTCGCTGCG
Organism: Mycobacterium cajalii; assembly: GCF_045809005.2. Classification (NCBI taxonomy): domain Bacteria; kingdom Bacillati; phylum Actinomycetota; class Actinomycetes; order Mycobacteriales; family Mycobacteriaceae; genus Mycobacterium; species Mycobacterium cajalii. Next base: position 433,266 of record NZ_CM141436.1, on the reverse strand, counting down.
GCTGCTCTCGGCGTTCCGGTTCGAACAGCGCGACCCGCCGCGGTTCTACCGGGCGCTGGCCGCCGACACCGCGGCGATGGTCGACGACCTGTGGCGGGCGAGCCGCGGCGAGGCCCCGGCCGGCCGCACCCTGCTCGACGTCGGCGGCGGCCCCGGCTACTTCGCGGCGGCCTTCGGCCGCGCCGGTGTCCGCTACATCGGCGTCGAGCCGGACCCGAACGAGATGCACGCGGGCGGCCCGGCGGTCGACCGGGGGAACGGCACGTTCGTGCGGGCGTCGGGCATGGCGCTGCCGTTCGCCGACGACTCGGTGGACATCTGCCTGTCCTCCAACGTCGCCGAGCACGTGCCGCGGCCGTGGCAGCTCGGCGGCGAGATGCTGCGGGTCACCAGGCCGGGCGGGCTGGTGGTCCTGTCCTACACCGTCTGGCTGGGCCCCTTCGGCGGCCACGAGATGGGGCTGACCCACTATCTGGGCGGCGCGCGCGCCGCCGCGCGGTACGCCCGCAAACACGGCCACCGGGCCAAAAACGACTACGGGTCGTCGTTGTTCGCGGTGTCGGCCGCCGACGGGCTGACCTGGGCCGCGAGCACGGGCGCGGCGGTCGCCGCATTTCCCCGCTACCACCCCCGATGGGCCTGGTGGATGACGTCGGTGCCGGTGCTGCGCGAGTTCCTCGTCAGCAATCTGGTGCTGGTCCTCAAACCGCGGGAATGAAACATGTTCTCGTTTCGCGTCCCCTTGGGTAGGGTGGCGCCCATGGGCGACATCAAGACCGAATACGACAAGCTTTTCATTGGTGGGAAGTGGGCCGAGCCGTCGACCTCCGACGTCATCGAGGTGCACTGCCCGGCCACCGGCGAGTACGTCGGCAAGACGCCGCTGGCGGCGGCGGCCGACGTCGACGCGGCGGTCGCCGCGGCGCGCGCCGCGTTCGACAACGGCCCCTGGCCCACCACACCGCCGAAGGAGCGCGCGGCCGTCATCGCCAACGCGCTGAAGTTGATGGAGGAACGCAAGGACAAGTTCACCGAGGTCCTCGCCGGCGAGACCGGTCAGCCACCCACCGGCATCGAGACCATGCACTGGATGAGCTCGATCGGCGCGCTGAACTACTTCGCCGGCCCCGCGGCCGACGAGGTCAAGTGGCGGGAGATCCGCAACGGCGGCTACGGGCAGACCATCGTCTACCGTGAGCCGATCGGGGTGGTGGCCGCCATCGTCGCCTGGAACGTGCCGCTGTTCCTCGCGGTCAACAAGCTGGGCCCGGCGCTGCTGGCCGGCTGCACCGTGGTGCTCAAGCCGGCCGCCGAAACACCCCTGAGCGCAAACCTTTTGGCGGAGGCCTTCGCCGAGGCCGGCCTGCCCGAGGGCGTGCTCTCGGTGGTGCCCGGCGGGGTCGAGACCGGCCAGGCGCTGACCTCCAACCCGGCCGTCGACCTCTTCTCCTTCACCGGCAGCTCCGCCGTCGGCAAGGAGATCGGCCGGCGCGCCGCGGACATGCTGAAGCCGTGCACCCTCGAACTCGGCGGGAAGTCGGCGGCCATCGTCCTCGACGACGTCGACCTCGCCTCCTCGATCCCGATGCTGGTGTTCTCCGGGATCATGAACACCGGGCAGGCCTGCGTGGCCCAGACCCGGATCCTGGCCCCGCGCTCGCGCTACGACGAAATCGTCGAGGCGGTAAGCACTTTCGTGCAGGCGCTGCCGGTGGGCCCGCCGTCGGACGCGGCGGCCCAGATCGGGTCGCTGATCTCGGAGAAGCAGCGCTCCCGCGTGGAGGGCTACATCGCCAAGGGCATCGAGGAGGGCGCCCGGCTGGTGTGCGGCGGGGGCCGCCCGGAGGGCCTGGACGGCGGCTTCTTCGTGCAGCCCACCGTCTTCGCCGACGTCGACAACAAGATGACGATCGCGCAGGAGGAGATCTTCGGCCCGGTGCTGAGCATCATCGGATACGACACCGAAGAGGACGCGATCAAGATCTCCAACGACTCGGTGTACGGCCTGGCCGGCAGCGTCTGGACCACCGACATCGACAAGGGCATCAAGGTCGCGGAGAAGATCCGCACCGGTACCTACGCCATCAACTGGTACGCCTTCGACCCGTGCTGCCCGTTCGGCGGCTACAAGAACTCGGGCATCGGTCGCGAGAACGGGCCCGAGGGCGTCGAGCACTTCACCCAGCAGAAGAGCCTGCTCATGCCGATGGGCCACACCGTCGAGGGCTAGCCAGGGCTGACACGCCGCGCGCCGAGCGTGCACTCACCGCGAGATTCCGACTTCTCGCGCCGGGTGCACGCTCGGCGTTTTTTCGGCGCACGGCTGCCGCCTAGTTATTATGCGATACACCATAGAAACCGGGCCGTGACCTTGTGCGCCGAGCGGGCGGTGTGACGGCGGTCTCACCCGTTTCCCGTGGTGCAGGGTTTAGTTAGGGAATAAAAATTGCTCACTGGACGGATGTCTTATATGATCCTCAGCATAATCAAAGGCCCCACACGGCCGGGGAGAAAACCATGTGGATCATCGAACTCAACGTCGGCGGCTACCAGTTCGCGCGACAATTGCCAGACCTCAAGCGGCGGCCGTTCCGCTTCGGTCCGCGTAATATGCACCGGCCGGTACCCCGGCATTCGCACGCTGCATGACCCCAGCCACGGGAGGTACGACCGTGCCGACTAACAGGCCGACGACCACCGACAAGGCTCCCGAGCGTCCCACCGCCAAGCGGTGCGACACGCGCACGAACATGCTGATCAGCGCAGCCGAGGTGATGCGCGAACGCGGGGCGGCCGGCGTGACCATCGACGAGGTGCTCGCCCGCAGCGGCGCGCCGCGCGGCTCGGTGTACTACCACTTCCCCGACGGGCGCAACCAGATCCTCAGCGAGGCGCTGCGGTACTCCGGCGACTCCATCACCGCGATGATCGACGACGCCGCGGGCTGGGGCGCGCGAGCGCTGCTGCGCGAGTTCGTCGAGTTCTGGGAGCGCCTGCTGATCGAGGGTGACTTCGGCGCCGGCTGCCCGGTGGTGGCGGCCGCGATCGGGTCCACCGACGACGAGCGCGCGCTGTCGACGGAGGCCGGTGCCATCCTCGGCCGCTGGTGCGCGGCGATGACGCGGGCGTTCGTCGCCGACGGCTTCGACGAGGGCGACGCGGCGTCACTGGCAGTGACGTCGATCGCCGCGCTGGAGGGCGCGATCCTGCTGTCCCGCTCGACGCGCAGCATCGACCCGCTCCACCACGTCGGCGATCAGATCGAATTCCTCATCAAGGCAAAGGAATTCGTTATCCGCAACGGCCTGCCCGACAAGCGGGAGAGCTAGTCGCTGGCCGGTAGCGGCTTGACCTCTTTGAGCTGCAGCGGCGTCGCGCCGATGCTCAGGCTCCCGGCGCCGGGCTTGGTCACCAGCACCTCGGCGCCGTCGTCGTCGACGTAGCGCTTGCCCATCACGCTGCCCCCGGCGAACGCCGGGTCGAGCTCGCCCGACCGCTCGGCGCCGACGGCCACCATCGGCGCACCGCCGCACCGCAGGTCGTCGAGGCTGTCGGCGCTCCTGACCACGATGACCTGGGTGTCGCACACCTGGCTGGCCAGACGGGTTCCGTTCTTGATCATGCGTGCAGTCCCTCCAACTTCTCGATGATCTCCCGGCGCAGCACCTTGCCGGTGGGGGTGGTCGGCAGTTCGTCGCGGAACACGACCCGGTCCGGGGTGCGTGACCCGCGCAGGTTTTCGCGGACGAACTCACGCAGTTCCTCCGGGTCGGGCTCGCACCCCGGGGCCGGCACCACCACCGCGACGATCGCCTGGCCCCACTGCGCGTCCTCCACCCCGACCACGGCGACGTCGCGCACGTGCGGATGCTCGACGAGCACCTCCTCCAGCTCGGCCGGGGCGATGTTCTCCCCGCCGCGGATGATGGTGTCGTCGCTGCGCCCGCCGATGAACAGGTAGCCGTCCTCGTCGAGCATGGCGATGTCCTTCGTCGGGAACCAGCCGTCCTCGTCCAGCACGGAACCGATCCCGGTGTAGCGTCCCGAGACCTGCTCGCCGCGCACGAACAACTCCCCGGTCTGCCCCGGCCCGAGCAGCGTGCCGTTCTCGTCGCGGATCTGCACCTCCACGCCGGGCAGGGGCCGCCCGACCGAGCCCAGCCGCCGGGCGCCGGCGGCGTCGGACGCGGCCTGCGCCGCGCGGTGGTCGTCGGGGGTCAGCACCGCGATCGTCGAGCTGGTCTCGGTCAGACCGTAGGCGTTGACGAAACCCACCCCCGGCAGCAGTTCCAGCGCCCGGCGCACCAGCGGCAGCCCGACCTTGGAGCCGCCGTAGGCCAGGTTGCGCAGCGACGGCAGCTCGCGGGAGGCTGCGCCGTCGGCCTCCAGCGCGGTGACGATGCGGTCCAGCATCGTGGGCACCACCGTCGCCGTGGTCACCCGCTCGGCGTTGACCAGCCGGACCCACTCGCGCGCGTCGAAGTTGGGCAGGTACACCATCTTTCGCCCGGCGTACAGGTTCGACAGCGCGGCGCTCACGCCGGCGATGTGGTAGGGCGGCACACAGATCAGCGCCGCGTCGGTGTCGGCGGCCGAGGCGAATTCGACGCTGCCGGTCACGTAGCTGGTGAGGTTGTTGTGCGTGAGCTCGACGGCCTTGGGTTGCGACGTGGTGCCCGAGGTGAACAGCACGATCGCGACCGAATCCGGGTCGGCGAACGCAGGGACGTCGGGGCCCGGCTCGCACTCGCGCGCGGCGGTCAGGAAGTCGTCGGAGAGCATCACCCGCGGCGAGGCGTCCCCGACCGCGTCGCGGTAGCGGGCGTCGACGATCACCAGCGGTTCGGGCAGTCGCCGGATCAGGGTCTGGATGCCCTCGGCCGACAGCCGGTAGTTGATCGGGGTGAACGCCACCCCGGCGCGGGCGGCCGCGAAGATCAGCACGGGCAGCATGTCGCCGCCGGTGCCGACGTACGCCACATGCCCGGCGCCCGAGGCCGCGATCACGCCCGCGCCGCCGTCGGCGAGATCGCTGAGCTGCTGCGTGCTCAAGCGCACGTCGTCACAGACGACCGCCGTGCGATCGGGGTTACCCGACGCGGCCATCTCGAGCAGCAACGAAACGCTCATCCCTGAACCCCCGAAGTGGACTCTACGAACATAGTGTAGCGGGGCTCAGGAACCCGTCCAGCGCGGCGCACGCTTCTCGGCGAACGCGATGGCGCCCTCCTTGGCGTCGTCGGACGCGAACACCGGGCCCAGGATCTTCATCTGTTCGGCGAACATGGTGTCCCGGCTCCAGCCGCGGGACTCGACGATGATCCGCTTGGTGGCCGCGACCGCGAGCGGCCCGTTGGCGGCGATCCGCTCGGCCAGCGCGATCGCTCCGTCCAGCGCCCCGCCCGGCTCGGCCAGCGCGTTGACGAGCCCGAGTTCGTGGGCGCGCTCGGCCGACAGGTTGTCCCCGGTCAGCGCCAATTCCATCGCGACCGCGTACGGGATGCGCTCGGGCAGCCGCAGCAACCCCCCGCCGCCGGCGACCAGACCGCGCTTGACCTCGGGGATCCCGAACGCCGAGTCCCTCGACGCCACGATCAGGTCGGTGGCCAGCGCCAGCTCGGTGCCCCCGGCCAGGGCGTATCCCTCCACCGCGGCGATCAGCGGCTTGTCCGGCGGACGCTCGGTGAACCCCATGCCACGGCCTTCGACGACGGGCAGCTCACCGCGGGCGAAAGCCTTGAGATCCATACCGGCGCAGAACGATCCGCCCGCGCCGGTGATGATCCCCACCGACAGGCCGGCGTCGGCGTCGAGCCGGTCCATGGCGTCGGCCAGGCCCCGGGCGACCGCGGCGTTGACCGCGTTCTTGGCCTTGGGGCGGTTGATCGTGATGATGAGGATCCGGTCCCGCTGCTCGACCAGGACCTCGGGTTCCCCGGTGCCGGCCTGTTCGTTCCCTGTGCTCACGGTGCGCCGCAGCTCCTTACCAAGTCAGTGGCTGTTACCGACTGATGGTAGCGGTCGCCGGAAATGGCGTTAGCGGCAGTCGAGAGTCCGATTACCCTCCGCGGCGCGGGCCGCGTTCAGGCGGGAGCCATCACCGTGTCGACGACCGTCAAATCCTTGGACAGCCCTGCGGCGCAGCGGATCTGGATGAAGTCGGCGACCATGGCCTCGGTCACCTCGTGGGGATCCTCGAGGGTGGCGCCGTCGGACAGCACCGAGATGTTGAGCTGGTCGACGTAACTCCACACCGTGATGTTCAGCCCGCTGCCGGCGGTCAACGGGCCCACCGAATAGATCTCGGTGACCACCGCCCCGCCCACCCGGCCGCGCTCGCGGGGACCGGGAACGTTGGAGATGTTCAGGTTGAGCACCTTGTTGTGCCCCTCCCGGCCGGACGCCCACCGGAAGAAGGACTCCGTGGGCGCCGGCGGCATGTAGGCGGCCCATCGGCTGACCAACTCGGGGCCCATGAGCTGGTTGCCCTCCTTTGCCAAGATGGCGTTCTCGTGGCTGCACCGCACCCGCTCCAGCGGGTCGTCGGAATTCGTCGGGAGGCCCACCAGCACGCCGGTGAAGCGATTTCCGGAGATTCGCTCGGGAGAGAAATCGAAACTCATCGGCACCGACGCCAGCAGCGGCTCGGCTTTGCCGTCGTAGCGCAGCAGCAGCGTGCGCAGCGCTCCGGCCGACATCGCGAGCACCATGTCGTTGATCGTCGCCCCGAGGCGCTTGCCGGTCTCCTTGACGTCGGCCAGGGCCAGCGTGGCGGTGGCGAATCGCCGCTCCGGAGTGATCTTGTGGTTCATGAAGGTCGGCGGCGGCTCGAACGGCCGGGTCAGCTCCGGGGACAGCTTGCGCGAGCTGCGGCGCACCCGGGCCAGGCCGTCGGCGGTGTAGCGGATCGTGTGGGGGATCCGGCTTATGTGGCGCAGGTGGTCGGCGAACGCCGAACCCACCAGCCGGCCCGTCGTGGGCGCCGGGTCCGGCACGTAGGGGCCCCCTTCGGGGCCGGGCTGCAGGTCCATGCCGCGGGCCATCAGGTTGGCCGAGGCGACGCCGTCGGCCAGCGCGTGGTGGATCTTGCCGACCACCGCGATCCGGCTGTCGGCCAGCCCCTCGACGAAGTACATCTCCCACAGCGGCCGGTCGCGGTCCAGCGGGGTGCTGGCGATGCGTCCGATCGCCTCGTCGAGCTCGCGGCGACCGCCGGGAGCCGGCAGCCGCCACGGGCGGATGTGGTAGTCGAGGTCGACCTCGCAGTGCTCGCGCCACATCGGGTGGTGGAACTTGAGCGGGATCTCGACGAGCTGATAGCAGAACGGCTCGAGCTTGTTCAGCCGGCCGCCGATGACCTGGCGGAAGCCCTCGATGCCGAAGTCGCGTCTGTCCTCGCTCAATTCGATGACGGCGACCTTGATCGTGTGCATGTGCACGTTCGGCGTCTCGCTGTACAGCAGGACCGCGTCCCAGCCGCTGAGCCGTTTCACCGCTGCCCCTTGCCCATACGGCGACGATACTCAGCGGTGGCCTCAGATGACCTCTTTTGCGCCGATCCGTGCCTTGGTGCGGTGGACCTGGTTGAGGAACAGCGCCGTCGCGTGCGCCATCTCGCCCGCCCGCTCGCCGTCGACGAGGTCAAAACCGTGGCCGGCGCCGGGCAATTCGACGTAGCCGACCTTTGAATGCGACGCCGCGCGCAGCCGTTCGACGAAGCTGCGGGCCTGCGCCACGGGGATCACGGAGTCCTTGCTGCCGTGAATCACCAAAAACGGCGGGGCATTGCGATGGACCCGCGCGATGGGCGACGCGTCGCGGAACAACTCCGGGTGACGCGCGATCGAGCGTTTGACCACAACACGTTCCAGGAAGTCGACGAAGCGGGCGCGCTCGGGAGTGGAGCGGTCCTCCCAGTCGTAGCGGCCGTAGATCCCGACCACCGCGTCCACGGAGGTGTCGGCCCCCTCCGGCAGCCTCTCCCGGTGCGCGGGGTCGCCGGGGGTCAGTCCGGCCAGCGCCGCCAGGTGCCCGCCGGCCGAACATCCCGCCACCGCAACGAAATCGCGGTCCCCGCCGAACTTGTCGACGTTGGCCCGCGCCCAGGCGATGGCGGTCTTGGCGTCGACGATGTGGCGCGGCCACCGGTGGTGCGGCGCGACGCGATAGTCGACCGCCAGGCACACCCAGCCCTGCTCGGCCAGCCGTGACATCAGGGCGGACCCCTGGCCCACGCACCTGCCGTGCACCCAGGCGCCGCCCGGGAGGAACACCAGGACGGGCGCGGGCTGCGCCGGCAGGTCCTTGCGCCGCCAGACGTCGAGCACCTGCGCGGGGTGGTCGCCGTAGTGGACCGCGCGGCGGTAGAGGTGACGGCGGCGCAGCGCGTCCCAGATCGGCGGGGTGCGGTCCGCGGTGGGCCATTCGGCGTCGAGATCGGCTGTCGGCACGACTTCGCGCAGCGCCGCGACGGAGACGTCACGGGTGCTCTGCCGGTCGCGCCGGCGCGCGTCCTGGATGCCGGGCGTCAGCAGGTCTTTGGTCAACGAGGCCAAAGCTTCCGGCGCCTGCCGCACCCCCCAGACGCCCATCGCGGTGACACCGCCCAGCGGCTCCAGATGCTTGCCGACCACCGGCAGTGACGCCCCCGCAACGCTGAGGGCCAGCGCGTAATCGCCGGGGCGGGCCCGTAGCAACCATTTCACGCACGATGTCATGCCCGGTACCTCGCCGTCATTCCGCGAGGGTACCCCCGCGCGCTGCACGGAAACTGACGTTTGCGTCGAACGCGTCCGCACCGCCTAGAGGGCCGCGAGGCTCGCGATCACCCGCGCGCCCACCAGGCGGACGTCGGTCAGCGTCAGCCCCACCTGCGCGGCCAGCGTGTCAGCGCTGTCGACACCGACGGACGCCCAGCGGAACCAGGGCCCGATGTCGCCGTCGGACTCCAGGCGCACCCAGCGCACCCGGATGCCGATGGCCTCGGCGTCGAACTCGGCGACGCAGCGTCCGCCGCGGCACAGCAACTCCGCGGCGCGGCCCAGGATGCGCAGCGGGTCCCCGCCGAGGCCGATGTTGCCGTCGACGAGCAGGACCGTCTGCCATTGCCCCGTTCCGGGCAGCGGCGCGAAGACATCGCCCAGCAGGGCCGGCGCACCGCCGCGGCCGGCCAGTCGGATCGCGGTCGCGGATCGGTCGATACCCAGCGCGGGCACCCCCCGCTGAATCAGCCGTGCCACCAATCGCCCTGGCCCGCAACCGAGTTCGATCGTCGGCCCGTTGCACAGCTGGGTGACCGCCTCGTCGAAGTCCTCGTCGGGGGCCTCGTCGGGGGCGGCCGCTTCGCCCGGCGGGGACCGCACACCCAGCCACCGGTGAACCGGCAGCAGCCGAACCTCTCCGTCCTCGTGGCGGATCCAGCATCGTTCACCGCCCAGCGCCCGATCGTAGAGATGCCCCAGCAATTCTGTCCCTCGCTCCTGCCCGGCCCGCCGGCCCGGGCGCGTGGGGCGCCCGTCGGGGAGGGGTCGTGGCCAACCCGCATCGCCGGTGCGCCGGCCTGCACCGCGCCACCGGCACTCCCACCGATACCCCGATCTTTGCTCGGCTAACCCAGAGCCTGCCACAGCCGCGCGCCGGCGGCGCGCGGTGGTTCGGCGTGCGGGTCACCGGCTCCGCCGGCGCGCACGAACCGCTGCGTGCGCAATACTCGACCCATGCCGAACAGCGACGTTCACCCCGACTTGCGTAGAGCCGCCCGCCTCGCGCCGCGGCACATGATCGGTCCGCGGACGCTGCGGATCATGCGGGCGGCGACGAGGCTGCGCGGACGCGGCGGCGCCGACGACGTCGAGGTGATCGAGTTGGGTCCGGGCAACGGTGTGCGGGTGTTCCGGCCCGTCGGCGTGACCGGGCCGACGCCCGCGTTGCTGTGGATCCACGGGGGCGGCTACGTGATCGGCAGCGCCGAACAGGACGACCCGGTGTGCTGGCGGTTCAGCACCCGCCTGGGTATCACCGTCGCGTCGGTGGAATACCGTCTGGCGCCCGAACATCCGTATCCGGCGCCGCTGGAGGACTGCTATGCGGGGCTGACCTGGCTGGCGGGGCTGGGATCGGTGGATGCGGGGCGGGTCGCGATCGGCGGCGCCAGCGCCGGCGGCGGACTGGCGGCGGCGCTGGCGCTGCTGGCCCGGGACCGCGCCGAGGTCACCCCCCTGTTCCAGCTGCTGGCCTATCCCATGCTCGACGACCGCAGTTCGGCGTCCGGGGATCACCCGAACCACCGGCTGTGGAGCGCGCGCAGCAACCGGTTCGGGTGGGCGGCGTATCTGGGCGGCGCCGACCCGCAGGTCGCCGTCCCGGCCCGGCGCACCGACCTGCACGGTCTGCCGCCGGCATGGATCGGGGTGGGCACCCACGACCTGTTCCATGACGAAGACCTCGCGTACGCCGAGCGGCTTCGGGCGGCCGGGGTGGCGTGCCAGCTCGAGGTCATCCCCGGAGCGTTCCACGGCTTCGACATGTGGGCGCCCAAAGCCGCTGTGTCGCAACGCTTCTTCGACAGCCAGTGCGACAGCTTGCGCGCGGCGCTGACCGCGGCGGCCTGACCGCGGCTCACATCGCGAAGTAGACCAGCTCGCCGCCGATGACGGTGGCCGCGACCATGCCGGCGTCCAGCTCGGCCAGCACCGTGGCCGGCGGCTCGCTGAGCACGCAGAGGTCGCCCGGCTGCCCGGTTTCGATGCTCCGCGGCCGGCCCGGCCGGTCCGGCCGGCCCAGGAACATCGTCACGGCCCGGCGCGCCGACACGCTCTCGCCGGCGTTGAGGACGGCGCCGCTCGGCGCGGTGCGGTACACCGCGGCGCGCATCGCGGTCCACGGGTCGCCGTGGCCGAAGGGCATGTCGGTGGACAGCGCCACGGGCACCCTCGCGTCCAGTAACGAGGCGACGCGCCACAGCTGCCCGTGCTCGGCGGCGGGGACGTCGGCGAGGTACTGGTCGCCGCGTTCGGCGACGAAGTTGGGCTGCGTCACCACCGTGACCCCGAGATCGGCGAGGTCGGCCAGGGTGTCGTCGGGCACCATGGCGGCATGCTCGATCCGGTCCAGCGGATGGCTCCCGGCGGCGCGCAGGGCCGCGATCGTCACCACCAGCTGGGCGGCGGTGACGCAGTGGACGGCGACCGGCCCGCCGGCGGCGTGGCGTTCGCCGATCCAGCGGGCGAGCTCGTCGAGGTCGAGGCGATCCTCCGCCAGGATCCGCTTGCCCGGTGACAGGAAGCGCAGCCGCGGCCGGAACTCGCCGCGGCCGTGCGCCGCCGACAGCGACTCCATCTCGGCCGGATCGAGGTCGGGAGTGGCGTCGGTGACGCCGGTGACGCCGTAGGCGGTGATGCGGCGGCTGAGCTCGGCCAGGTCGCTTTCGCGGCGCAGCACGGCCTCCGACCAGCCGCGGTCGGCGCTGCGCAGGCGCCCGTCGGGATGCTCGGCCAGCCCGACCCGGCCCAGGGCCTCGGAGTTGAGGATCCACAGCGCGCCGCTGCGGTGCTGGATGCGCACCGGGATCGTGGGCACCACGGCGTCCAGGAAGCTGCGGTCCAACTCCCCGGCGACCGATTCGTGGTATCCGATGGCGCGAATCCATCCGTCGGGACCCGGGGTGGCATTCGAGAGCAGTTGCCTGAGCTCGGCCTCGGTGCTGACGCCGGGCGGCCCGACGACGAAGGAGTCCAGCGCGGCAGCGGCCGAGCGGACGTGCACGTGGTGGTCGTGGAGCCCGGGCAGGACCGTGCCTCCGTTGGCGTAGAGGACCCCCTCCCCGCGCCCGGCTTGCAGGCCGTCGGAGAGCGTGGCCACCTCCTCGATCCGGGCGTTCACCCGGACGTCGACGGTACGGCCGTCGAGCAATGTCGCCTGCTTGATCAGCATGACGGGCAACGCCTTTCGGCCACCAGGCGGCGTACGGCGCCGTTGTCGGCGCCGAGCTCTGCCGCGGGTGCCACCGCGGCCGGCGGCCGCGGTGGCGGCGCCGCGGCACGCGACGCCGACGGCTCCGCCGGCAGCGCGGCATAGGTCGCGGCGACGCCCGCCATCGACACCTCGATCAGTTCGCCGCCACCACGGTCGAGCGAGTCGGCCAGTGCCGCGGCGGCTTCCAGCCCGGTCAGCGGATCGGCGATGGCGTCGCCGCAGAACACCGGCCCCTCCGGGCTGGTGCCGACCAGTCCCCCGGCCACCGCGGCGTCATCGCCGAACGCCGGCCTGTGGTCTTCATATCCGCTGATGCGCAACCAGATTCGGCCGGGTCTCGGCGCGAGGCACTGCGGCCCGAGACCGCGCCGGGCCAGCGCGGCCGGACGCGAGCCCTCGATCACGACGTCGGCGACCGCGAGCAGTTCACGCAGCTCGTCGGCCTGCTCGTCGAAATCGACACTGCACGAGAGCTTTCCGGCGTTGACCCAGTCGAAGAAGGCGCGGTTGCCGTTTCGGGTGCCGTCCGGGCGGCGCGGGCTTTCGACTTTGACGACGGTGGCTCCGGCACGCGCCAGCAGCTGCCCGCACAGCGGCCCGGCCCACATCGACGACAGGTCGGCCACCAGCAGGCCGGCCCACTGCCGCCCCGGGGCGCACGGGCCCAGCGCCCCCCGCCGCGGCGGCGTGGCGGCGGCCTCGCCCAGACCGGCCGCCGGGATGTCGAGCAGCGCCGTCCGCTCGATGACCTCCGGCACCGGGTGCGTCGCGACCCAGGTGTGCAGCGCCGACCACGGTCCGTCCGGCACCTCGTCGGCCTGCACCAGCGCCGGCACGGCCGCGACGTCCTCGGGCCGCGACAGCGTGATCGCGCACCACCCGTCCCGGGCCGCCAGCAACCGGGTGGCACCGCCGGCCGACACCCGGCCGCCACGGTGCAGCCCGAGCAACGCCGCCCGCCCGGCCAGCAGCCCGGCCGCGTCGACGGCCACACCCGTGCGGTCGCCGAAGGCGGCGGCGACCGCGTCGGCGCGGCCCAGCACGTTCGCCCGGGAGAAGTCGGGGGGCCCATCGGGCCACCCGGTCAGGTAGGCCAGCCCGCTGCTCCCCCACCGGCTGGACCACGGCGACGGCGTCGGACTCACCCCACCATGGTGCGCGCATGGTGGGCCGGCAGGGCGCCCGCCGCAGAAAGACCAATAGGATGGTTTCTAGTAAAAATATTACTATTCGGTATGCATCTCCGGGCCCGAAGGCTCGGCGTTCTTCCCCTCAGGCCACTTCCCCTCAGCCAGGGCGCCCAGGTGGGGCCGGCTTCGGGTCCCCTGCGGCGAAATCGCGGCGCCACGGGGCCGTCGGCCAGGGCCCCGGGCTTCGCCGACATGAGCTCCGGCCAGAAGATCCCCGACGCGGAAGCGGCCGCACCGATCCCTCGACGCGCCGACGCCCGGCGGCGACAAGACATCCGTCGGCCTTGCCGTGTCACGTCCGCGCGCACTCGGGTCCCAGGCGCCGAAACTCGGCGGCGTGGCGCAACCGGTTACGCCAGGTCATCTGCGCGAACGCCGGGTATGATCCGTCCTCAGCAGCTGGCGCGCCGCAGCGACGCCCCGGTGCTCGCATGCACAGCCGGGGCGGACCGAACCGGGCCCGAGGAGCCGGCCGGCGCGGCGTTCCGTGGCCCGGGACGGAGTTCCCCATCCGGGCGGGCAACCGGCGGTAGTTACCGTACCTGCAACCATCAAACAGTGTTACCCATGTCGCATTGGGTCTGGACAAGCGATCCCGTAACCCCCTCAGGTAATCGTCCGCCCCCCTTAGTGAGACTTTTTTCATTATCTTGGTCACATTTCCAAGAATTTGATTTGTCACCGAGCGAAGATCGTCTACAGTTCGGTACTGCCGACTCGTCGGCGATCAGGGGGAGCCGTGCACGACCTTGAGGGTCAAGAGTCGTGGTTGTTAGCTAGTTTGGGCGGGTCCTGATGTCATTCCTGATCGCGGCGCTGAAGACGGCGTCGGTCGGTGAGCCGGCCGACATCCATTCGGGTGTCCCGGTTGTCAACGGCGTTGCGCTTTCGCGGGCCCGCGCGATTCAAAGACATCACCCCAGGTCGGGCGCCGGGCTGGCATCCACGTGACTGATTTTGGTGCTCTGCCGCCGGAGATCAACTCCGCGAGAATGTACTCCGGTCCTGGCCCGGGGTCGCTGTCGGCCGCCGCGGCGATGTGGGAAGGTTTGGCGACCGAATCCCACGCCGCTACGGGTTACTACCGATCGGTCATCTCGGGATTGACCGCGGGACGGTGGATGGGTCCCGCGTCGTTGTCCATGGCGTCCGCGTTCGCGCCGTTTATGGCATGGACGGCCGGAGTTGCCGCGCGGGCCGCGGAGACGGCCAGTCAGGCCAGGCTTGCCGTGGAGGCCTATGAGGCCGCCTTCGCGATGACAGTGCCGCCCCCGGCGGTCTTCGCAAACCGGGCTCGACTCGCGGCGCTGGTCGCCACCAATTTTTTCGGCCAGAATTCGCCGGCGATCGCGGCCACCGAAGCCGAATATGGTGAAATGTGGGCGCGGGACGCCATCGCGATGTACGAGTACGCCGCCCATTCCGCCGTGGCGTGCACACTGACACCTCTCGTCTCGCCGCCGGAGGTGGTCAACCCGGCGGGGGTGACCAGCCAGGCCACCGCGGTTGCCAATGCCGCCGCTGTGACGCCCGCGCAGCAACTGTCGCTAGCCGGCGCGATCTCCTCGATTCCCGCCACGCTGCAGTCGCTCGTATCACCGGTCTCGAGCTTTGCCTCATCGCCCGCCTCGACGCTCACCAACTTGATGGCGTCGGTGCCCAGCGAGTTCGCGGTCGTTCCCGCCTACGCACTTCCCAACTACATCAACGCGGCGGTGACCCCCCTTTACGGCATGTCCGCGATACTTTCGATCGCCCAGACCACCAATGGTTTGATGAGCGCTGCGGCGGCGGGTGCGGCCAGCGCCGCCTCCCAGGCGGCGAACGCGGCCACCTCGGGAGCCGCTGCGCTCGGATCCGGTGTGGCGGCCAGCCTCGGCAACGCGGCCTCCTTGGGCCCGCTGTCGGTGCCCGCGAGCTGGACCAGCGTAATTCCCGCAGCGCAGGTGAGCGCCGTCACGGCATTGCCCAACGCCGGCATTAATGGACTGAACGCGCCGCCAAGCCTCTTGAGCGCCGCGCCGCGGGCCGCGCTGGCTGGTGCCGGCAGGTCTCTGGGGCCCCGGTACGGGATCATCCCCACGGTGATGACGCGCCCGCCGTCCGGCGGATACGCATAGGGCCGGACGAAAGCACATCGGCATGACGTCATCGCTTCACCAACGAGCAATCGGCGCATCGCGAATCTCCGATCCGGTGGTCAGGACCGCGCCCCAAGGCTCGGGGCGCTGGCAGGACCGCTATTCGCACCACTTACGGATCAGCGACTCACTGATCGTCTGCGCGTCGGTGATGCTGGCCCAGTACGTGCGTTTCGGGGATGCACCGAACATGTCGGGTTACCCGGGCCCGGTCATGACATTGTTCTCCCTCATCTTCGCGGCGCTGTGGTTGTCGTCGCTGGCGATATTCCGCACAAGGTCAACTCAGGTTATCGGGGCCGGGATCGACGAGTACCGCCGAATCTGCAGCGCATCGTTTTGGACATTCGGCTTCATCGCCATAGTGACGCTATTGGCCAAGATCGATTTGGCCCGCGGCTATCTGGCGGTTGCGCTCCCCGTCGGTACGTTTGGCTTGCTGACGACCCGGAAAGCGTGGCGCAGGTACATCCGCGGCAAGCGCGCGGACGGGCAATGCCAGACGTCGGTGCTGGCGATCGGAGACCGGCAGGGACTCACCCGCCTCACCGACGAGTTGCACCGTAATCCGCTGGACGGCTACGTGGTCTGCGGTGCCTGCATACCGGGATATGGCCCTCCGCGTGGCGAAAGCCTGACGGTCGCAGGCAGCGAAATCCCCATTTTCGGCGACGAATCCCACGCGGCGGCCGCGATCGGCAACTGCGGCGCGGACGCCGTGGTGGTCACGCAGACCGAGCATTTCGGCGTCCGCGCGATCCGACACATGATGTGGCAGTTGGAGACCATGGACGTCGACGTCATGATGTCGCCGGGGGTGGTAGATGTCGCGGAAGCGCGATTGACGCTGCGGCCGATCGCCGGATTCCCGCTGCTGCATGTCGAGAAGCCGCAGTACGAAGGCGCTCAGCGATTCCAAAAACGCACGTTCGACTTCGGTTTCGCGCTGGCGGCTCTCATCATGACGTCGCCGCTGCTCATTGTCGCCGCCATTGCAATCAAGCTCACGAGCAAGGGACCCGTCTTCTACCATTCGGAACGCATTGGCATGAACGGCGAGCCGTTCACGATGTTCAAACTGCGGACGATGACAGTGGGAGCCGATGCGCAGATCGGCCGCCTGTTATCGCTGAACGAGGGCGCCGGCGGAGTGTTGTTCAAATTGCGCCAAGATCCACGGATCACGCCAGTCGGCAGGGTACTGCGCAGGTTCAGCATCGACGAGCTCCCGCAATTCATCAACGTGATCAAGCAGGATATGAGCGTGGTCGGACCGCGGCCTCCGCTGCGGCGCGAGGTCGATAAATACAACGGCCATGTGATGCGGCGGTTACTGGTGAAGCCCGGTGTCACCGGAATATGGCAGGTGAGCGGCCGTTCGGAACTCTCCTGGGAAGAATCGGTCCGGCTTGATTTGTCATACGTCGACAACTGGTCGATGGCGGGCGACCTCATGATCATCGCCAAAACCGTGAAAGCCGTCTTGACGAGCCGCGGAGCGTATTAGGGTGCCCTCCCAGCGGCACGACCCGTCACCGCGGACATACCCCGCGGCTGGTCGGCCGCTGGCTCTGCGGCCGCCGCGGCGCAACCACTGGGAACACAACGCCGCAATCGTCTTGGGCGCGTTCTTGGCGGCGGGGCTCGTGCTGTTCGTCGTGTCCTCGGGACGGTCCATGACCGAGCTCGGCACCCGGACATCGCCATTCACGGACCAGGACAAGCACTATCTGGCGGTCATCCATAAACCCTGTGTGCACAACGAGGTCTTGGACACCACTCATTGCAGGAGTTGGGGACAGGGGCATTGGAAGTGGCCGGACGACCGGACGTTGGTCAACGACGCGCATGAAGTCTGCGCCGTGGAGAGCGATGCTCCGATCGATGCAAGGATCCGGACCGGAGGCAGCTTCCTCGCCGCACGCCATCTGGACTTTTTCGACTTACAGGTCGGGGTGGAAGAGGTTGCGGCACGCAATGTCTACTGCCCCTCAGCCGTGGCCCATCCCGCGGACCAGGAACCCCGGATCGGCGGGGCCGCACCGACGGTCCACCACGCACGGGACGGTTCCGGCCACCTTGGCGACGTGCGGGCCAGTTGACGCGTCGCGCTATTGGTTTCCGGGCGCCGACGTCAGCTCGTCGCGCGATATGTCGAGCGTGGCGAGGGGATAACGACCGGAGCCGTCGCGCCCGCCGCGCGCCAAACTCATCGGCGGGTAGTTCACCACGTGCGACGTGTCCGGCTTGTGCTGTTGCCAATCCACGGAGGCGCACAGCGTGTAACTCCCCGGCGCCAAGCCGTCCAGCTTGAAGGCCACGGTCTCGGTCGACGACGTCGCGACCGGGTCCTTGCCGGACCCGCCGCCGGATTGCTTGCCGACCAGGCTCTTCAGCGCCACGGTGGCGGGCAACGTGCGGACCTCCGCCCCCGAGAAGTCGACTAGGCGGTAGCCGGGAACCCAGGTCTCGGTTGCGGCTGCGGAACCGTAGTTGGTCCAGGTGACGTCGAGTTTCGCCACCCCGTCGCGGACCGATTCCGATCCCGGCCGCGCCTCAACCGAATATCGATAGCCGGCGGCGACGTTGGCCTGCGCCCACAGCAGGTACAACGCCGGGTTCATCGCGGTGGTCGAATCCACGGCCGGAAAGTTGTAGCTCGAGGTCATCGAGACGTGGTACTTGATGACGTCGTGCAGGCCTTTCTCGTAGTAGGACTTCGGATCGGTCCCGCTGGGTAACTGGCACCATTCGGTGATCACCGGCGCCGCGGTCAGCCGCTCTTTCAGCGCGCTCACGAGCGGATCCTTCGACTGCACGTAGTGCGAACCCTCCACCTCGGCCCAAGCGGGCAACGGCGCCTGGACCCCTAGGCAATCCGCCCGGATGCCCACCGGCGCCGACAATTTCCGCGTAACGTCGTCCGAGAGCAAGTCACGCACGATCTGCGGATTCAACGCCGTCGTCACCAATTGTGTCTGGGGGAAGGCGTTCACGTTCGCGGCAACCAGCTGCTGAATCGAGGCGGCGGTGATGTTCTGGTCGCGAAACTGACTGTAATATCCCAGCTTCGCGACGCTGTCCTCCGGCGCCGGACCGGGTGCCCCCAACGTGTCGCGCAAATACGAGATGTGGTTCTCGCTGAAATCCCCGTAGCCGGAGAACTCGAAAACACTGAGCCGCTCATCGGCGTCGTAGCGGCGACCGAGCGCGGCGAGCAACTGCCCGAAAGCGTTGAGGTAATTGGGGTCATTCCAGTTCGGTACCACCTGCGTCACCCGCGGCGCCCACCATCGCGGCGGCCCGGGATAGTCGGTGGCCGCCGAGCGCATCCAGTCGGGAATCGCGATGTTGGTGTTGTTCGGAAAGACGGTGTTGCAGCAGGAGGCGTAGGCCACCACGCGAAGGGTGAGCCGCATATTTCGGTCGGACAGCTTCGCCAGCGCGTCATCGATCACGCTGAAGTCGAACTTGACGTCGTCGGGCGCGTCCGGCGGCAGGGTGCTCGGATCCGTGGGCTGCAACTGCCGCCACCAGACACGCAAGCTTGCGTCGTGAGCGGTGGGCCACGCGGGATACCGCCGCTGCGTGGGATTGGCCTGCGGAAACAGCGGCATCAGGAGGTCTTCGTACTGGCCGCGCAGCGGATTGGGTACCTCCTGCACGGCCAACGGTATGGCTGGGCTGTGCACCACGGTCAACGGGCCGTGGTTACCCCGATGACCGCATCCGGTCAGCACCAGCGCCACGCACACGGCAACGACCGCCGCACGTTTCGCCGAAGTTGAGACCATCACTGCGCTGAAAATAGTTCGCTCGGCACAGAACACAAGTCAGTATCGCACAGCGTGCGGTGCGCACTAATCCGAAAATGGCGGTGCGCTGACTCGATACGGGTGTGGTCAGGCTGCGGGGGTGAGGGTGACGGTGTAGCCGAGTGCTTCGAGTTGGCGGATGTGGTTGCGTTTTTTGACCTCTGGGTTTGTGTGTTTGGTGAAGTGATCGGCGCCGAGATCGGTGAAGTGGGTGTCCTGGTCGGCCAGGAGGTGCCAGACGATGACGAGGATGGAGCGGCCGACGGCGACGATGGCGCGTTTCTTGCCTCGTCGGCGGGCGATGCGCCGGTAGCGTTCGCCCAGGAAGGTGTCGGTGCGCCCGGCCACCACGGCGGCCTCGCCCAGGACCCGCGCCAGGTAGCGATTACCGTGCCCGGTCGAGCCGTTGCCCTTGGTTTTGCCTGCCGAGGAGTTGATCCCCGGTGAGAACTTCGCCCATGAACACAGGTGCCCGGCGGTGGGGAAGCGCGACATGTCGGTGCCGATTTCGGCGAGGATGATCGCGGCGGCGATGGGCCCGATGCCGGGGATTTCATCCAGGCGTGTCGCCGCCGCGGCGAAAGGGGCCAGATAGGCCTCGATTTGTTCGTCGAGGGCGGCGATGTCGGCGTCGATACCGTCGATGCGGTCCAACATCCGCGCCAGCAGGAACCCGTGATGGGCGTCGAAGTGGCCGTTGAACGCGTCCTCGAGCCGGCCGATCTTGGTCCGCATCCGAGACCGCGCCATCTGCGCGAGTACCTTGGGGTCGCGTTCGCCGGAGATCAACGCCGCCATCATCGCGCGCCCGGACACCCCGAAAATATCGGAGGCCACCACCGAGAGCTTGATGCAGGCGTCCTCGAGCAGCTTTTCGACCCGGTTCTTCTCCGCGGTGCGCACCCCGACCAGGTCGATGCGGTAGCGGGTCAGATCCCGCAACCGCCGGATCGGTGGGGGTGGCACAAAGCTGGGCCGCAGCATCTGGCGTTCGGCCACCTTGCACAACCACACCGCATCCAGCACATCGGTCTTGGGTCGGCCCGGGAGATGTTTGACATCGCGGGCGTTGACCAGCCACGGATCCAGCCCGTGGGCCTCCAGCAGGTAGAACACCGGTTTCCAGTAATCCGAGGTGGCTTCCATCACCACCCGCTCGACCCGTAACTCGACCAGTCGGTTGGCCAACTCGATCAGCGAGCCGGTCATCGTCGACTGCGTCGACACCTCCTGCAACCGTTTGCGCGCGCTGTCGGGCGCAGGAACACGCACACAGCACACCAGTTCGGCCTTGCCGATATCCAGGGCCGCGACCCTGGCGATGATCTGTTCGTCATCATGGGACTCCTGCAACACCGCCACTGACCTCCCGTCTCCACACCGATCTATATCTAAGGGTGTGGTCGCCCGTGGAATCGCAAGGCCAACAACAGAATCTAATCCTCGTGCTCGAACAAGCGGCAACAATGAAGGGCCCACAACGCGATCCCAGCACCCGGCTAGACGACGGCCTGCAAGGACCATAGAGCGACGGCGTCGCAAGGCGACCACCACACCATTTTCACCCCGGAACGGGCGACCACAAGGTCAATTTGGCTAGATGAGTAATTCCAAGGGGGGTTACTGGTGTGGCTGCTGTGAATTGCGGGTGGAGGGTGTCCAGGATTGGCGTTGCAAACCCAACCTGGCACTGGAGGCCGAAGTGGACGCCGACACCCTCGCAACCGCACTGTACGTGACGACCCACGATTATCTCGCAGACAATCCGCAACACCGGCCGTGGCGGCCGAAGGTGGGACTCAAGCCGCGACTGTCTGACGCCGAACTGGTCACGTTGATGGTGATGCAGGCATTGCTCGGCTTTACTTCCCAGGCGCGGTGGTTGCGCTATGCGAATACCCATCTGCGTGGGATGTTTCCGGATCTACCAACACAATCCGGCTACAACAAGCGTGTCAGGGCAGCGGCCGGGATGCTGCGCGCAGTGTTCGCGCATCTGGTCGAGTGCTGCTCGCCGTCAGCCGACGACGTGTGGGTCGTGGACTCCACCCTGGTGGAGTGCGGGCGCTCACGAGAGACTGCCAAACGCGCCGATCTGGCAGGCTGGGCGGAGTACGGGTACTGCGCGTCGCACTCACGGTACTTCTGGGGCCTGCGACTGCACCTGCTGTGCACTCCGGCGGGGCTGCCGGTCGCGTTCGCGCTCACCGGGGCCAAGGCCGACGAACGCGAAACGCTGCTGGGCATGCTCGATGCCGATCCTGCCCTGCTGGCCGCCCGCCCCAACCAACAGCTAATGGCGGACAAGAACTACTACGGCAAACAGTTCGAAACCGAGCTTGCCAGCAAGGGGGTCACCTTGCTGCGGCCGGCCCGCAAGGGCGAGAAACCTCCTGCCGGACAACGGTTTTTCAAAACGCTACGGCATCGAATCCATCAACAACACGCTCAAAGCCCAATTGGACCTCGAACGCCACGGCGGGCGTACGATCGCGGGAGTCGCCGCCCGCGTCCTGCAACGCGTCCTCGCCCTCACCGCCGCGATCTGGCACAACGACCACTCCAGCCAACCCGTCCTGCGATCACTGACCGCCTACGACCACTGACCCCTTGGAATCACTCATCTAGGCTGATGACTCTGCACATCGCACAGGAGACCACCGCGTATGCCCGTCGCACACTCGGCTAAACGTTGGCTCGCCCCGGCGGCAAAGGCTCTCGCACCGCGCCTGTTCTGGCGGCGAAGATATCGCATCCTGCAACGCCTGGGGCAGTTCCGTCCGGACGTACGACTCGTGGCTTCGTTGTGCGATCCGAACCGGATCTCGCTGGACATCGGGGCCGATGTCGGCGAGTTCACGATCGCGATGCTGGCATGGTCGCGCTCGGTGATCGCGTTCGAACCCCGCGCGGCGCAAGCCCGGGACCTAGCATCGATGTTCGATGCGGTCGGCGCCCCGGTCCGCGTGGAAGCGGTGGCGCTGTCGGACAAACCCGGCGTGGCGGCCATGCGAGTGGTCGAAGCCGACCCGGGCCGCAGCACGATCGACACCGACAATGCCCTGAGCGACGTGAATCGCGATGCGGTCCACAGCATCGTCGTTCCGGTGATACTTCTTGACGATCTCCACCTAGACGACGTCGGCCTGATCAAAATCGACGTGGAGGGCCACGAACTGGCCGTGCTGCGCGGAGCCACAGACACACTCGTGCGCAATCGGCCGGTCATCCTGGTGGAAGCCGAGGAACGCCATCATCCCCACGCCGTCGGCGAGATCACCGCGTTGCTGACCCGCCTCGGCTACGCGGGTTACTTCGACCCCGGTGACGGCCGACGGTCCATCGCGGAGTTCGATCCGGCCCGGCACCAGAACCCCGCGAACGTCGGCGGCCGGCAGGACGGCTGGGCGGCGCACGGTCCCTACGTCAATAACTTCGCCTTCTTCCCCGAGCGCGCCCAGTTGTCCTAGGGGCCGGCATGCTAATCGGACGAGGATGGGTGCGCCCACTGCAGAGCGGTCAAGATGAGCCGCACGGCGGCGGGGAGGTCCTCGACCACGACGCCGGCGCCGGCGCCGGCGCCGGAGGACTCTTCACCGCCGGCGCGGAGCAGGATCGTCGCAGCACCGGCCGAACGGCCCGCCGTCACGTCGGCGTCGCTGTCACCGATCATCACCGATTCGGCCAGATTCAGACCGTGCTCTCGAGCCGCCTGCAACAACATGCCGGCAGCGGGTTTGCGGCATTCGCAGCTGTCCGCCGCATGGGGACAGTGATAGGCGGCGTCAAGCCGGGCGCCCTCGTCGGCCAGGAGCTGTTCCAGACGCTTCTGGATCGCGGCGAAACGGGCCGGATCGCGTTGTTGCGAGAGCCAACGTTGGTTGGTCACCAGCACGGTACGTAGGCCGGCCGCGTTCAATGCGGCCACCGCCTTGGCCGCACCCGGCAACAGCACCAACTCTGCCGGCGATGTGACGTATTCGCCCGCCGCGGGCTTGACGTTGATCGTCCCGTCCCGGTCCAGGAAAACAGTCCGCACGTTGCACAGATCGAGCGCCGCCATGGTCAGGATGGCCTGGGAAACAGGGCCGCTTCGACCATCTCGCAGATCGTGTGGCCCAGGTGCAGGCACGCCTCTTGAACCCGGCCGGTATCGTGGCTCGGCACCCGGATGCAGATGTCGGCCAGGTCGGCCACCTTCCCGCCGCGTGCACCGGTCAGCGCCACGGTGGCCATCTCGGCTTGGCCGGAAGTCTCCAGCGCGCGGACCACATTGGGTGAGTTACCCGACGTGCTCAGTGCGACCACCACGTCTCCTCGGCGTCCGGCGGCGAGTAACTGGCGTGTGAACACCTCTTCGTAAGAGTAGTCGTTGGCGATCGCCGTCATCGCCGCCGTGGCGTCCGGAAGACTGATCGCGGCAAGACCCGGACGGTCAAAAGCGAAGCGGCCCATGAGCTCAGCGGCCAGATGGCCCGCGTCTTGGGCGGATCCACCGTTGCCGAAGAAGATCACTTTTCCACCGGAGCGCAGGCAGCTGATCATCACCCGCGCCACCTCGACCGTCTGGGCGGCACAGTCGCCCAACAGCATCTGCTGTTTGACGGCAATCGATTCGGCCAACCGCTCCCTGGCCGTCTCCACGCTCGGCGCGACCACATCCGCTGGGCTCATGCCGGCCATGTCGTCAATCCTCTGCTCTCGAAAGCGAACTCGCTTGCGGCGGCCCCGGCATGCTCGAGCGCTTCGATGAGTCGGTGCTTCTTGGCGAAGTCGCAGAACAACAGAATGTAGCCGCCACCGCCGGCTCCGGTGAGCTTGCCGCCCAGCGCGCCGTGGCGCAGGGCGAGATCGTAGAGCCCGTCGATGCGCTCGTTCGTGATGTAGGGCGACATGCGCTTCTTCTGGCTCCACGCCTCGCCCAGCAGCACACCGAACTCGTGCAGCTTGCCGGTCAGCAGTGCGGCCTTCATGGCGACCGCCAGTTCCTTCTGTGCCCGCAAGCCGGCGAGGGTGTCCGCCACGCCCGTGGTGGCGCGGCGCGTTTGGTCCTCGATCACCCGCGCCGAATCCCGCGTCATGCCCGTGAAACACAGCAACAGGCTGAGTTCGAGTTCCAAAGCGATCTCCTCGCGGATGCGCAGTGGATTGACGATCACATGGTCGGTGAACTCGATGAAGTTGAATCCGCCGAACGTTGCCGCATACAGGTCCTGCATGCCGCCCGTGATGCCCAGGTCCCCGCGTTCGATGGTGAAGGCGAGTTCGGCGGTCTCGTACTCACCGAGGGGCACCCCGTAGTGCTGGGCGAGCAAGCCCGTGAGCGCGACCATCATCGTCGAGGACGAACCCAGTCCCGAGCCAGGCGGAGCGCTCGACCGCAGGACCAGGTCATAGCCGTCCGTGCCCTCACGACCAAACCGACGCACGGCGCTCTTGATGAGATCGAGGCTGCCGTCGTTGAGGATTTCCCCGTCGAGCGTCATCTCGGTAGTGGTCTTGAAGTCCACCGACTCGATCGTGACCATGCGATCGGTGCGCGGGTCGAGGGAACCGTAGGCGTAGCGGTCGATGGTCGCCGAGAGGACACAGCCACCCTCGTCGGACGGGAAAGGCGGCACGTCGGTGCCACCCCCTGCGAACGATATCCGCAACGGCGCACGTGCGCGGAATCGTGGCCTGGTCATGGGGCTTCCTGTTAGCGCCGGATCCGCCTGGTGCGCACCAAGATCACTCCGGTGCCGACGACGGCGACAGCAAGCCATCCGGCGCCGAGCCACCACAGCCAGCTCAGGTCCGAGTGACTTCCGGCCGCCACGGCCGGGCCACCACCGGGGACGTTCGGGTGGTTCACGCTCACCGGGTCCTGGCCGGGTACGAAGACCACCGCGACGCCCTCGAGTCGCTGCCAACGCTTGTTGTCGCCGTTGAGCCATTGGAGAAGCTCGTCGAGTTTGTCCGACGCCCCGTTGGACGTCGCGATCAGCAGGGACCGGCCGCGGCTGAAAACCGTTTGCAGAGAGGCATACTGCAGTGTCGGGTCCAGCACGAGCGTGGTCGGCTTGCCACCGGACTCGACGGCGTTGACGGTGATCGGCCCGCTGGGCCCCGCGGATACCGGAAGCACGACATCGGGGTGGTTCCACCCGTCTGGGGAAATCACGATCGCGGGATCGGGCGAATCGATCGCGTGTTGCACGGTGGTGACCGTCGTCTGGATCGGTATCGAGCTCATTCGCTGCAGGTTCACCATGATCTCGATCGCGCGCTCGGTGTCGCTCAACGAGTGCGGCGCGATGCCCACCTGCACCCGCGGCATCAGCGCCTGCGGCATCGATTGCATGCCATCCGGCACCGGCGGCGCGGCGAGGCCGCTCTCCACCGTGCTGTCACCGTTGATGGTCAACTTGAGTAGTTGGTTGCCAAAACCGGCGGTGTAGAAATCCCCGCAATGCCCCACGTTTCCCGGGACATCCAGCACCACTTCAAGCGTTGTGTATCGCTGCAAGAGCCGATCCGGCACATCGACCCAGCGGTCGACGGTGCCATGGCCGTCGGTCGGCCAGTGGTCGATGGTCTCCTGACCGATCGTGACGGAAATCTGCCCGGCGACATTGGCGGGCGTCGGGGTGTAGGAGCCCTGCAAATGCACGCGCATCCCGTGGACGGCTCTGCCGAAACGGGTCTGATCCAGGCCGATCGCCACCCGCGGCTGCAGCGAAGTGTCCTCGGCGACCGCCTTCCCGAGCTCACGCAAGGTGGCGGTGTTGCCGGGCAGGTGCTGATCGGGCTTAAAGGACTGCGCGACAGCCTTGGACGAAAGGGCAAGCTGTGACAAGTCATTGAAAAGTAGAGCCGTGTCCGAATCGTCAGTTCGTCCAGACGGCTCGGTGATCAGCAGCCACGGCACACCGACAGCGCCCTGCAACGAAAGGCCGCTGTCCGAACCCTCTTTCACCACGATCTGGCGTTCCAGCGGTTGCGGAGGCGTCGGTGGCGCCGCCTGTCCCTCGGTCAACGCGGCCAGCACGATCTCCGGGTCCTGCCCGCCGTAATGCGCTGCCGCGAGGGTGGCCACTCGAATTGCCGTGTCGGATTCAGCCGTCGATGGCGACTGCGGCAGGAAGATGGTCAACTTCCGCAGCACGGGCGGCAGGAAATGCGCCACCGTGGTGGGCGGCTGTTCCACGCCGGCGTAGTTGACCGTCCCGTTGACCAGACGCAGCGGGCTTTCCGGGTAGAGGCAGAAGCCCTCCAACGGCACCAGGTACGAGCGCATCGTCACCGTGACCGAGTTGTCGTAGACTTCCGCTCCCTCCAGTGGGATGACAATGGAATCTTGATCCTTGGTGGGCAGGCCCACCCTCGCGATGGTGCGCTCGCCCTGGGTGACGGTGAGCAATCCCGACCGCAGGTTGATCGGCACTTCCACGTTCGCGTTCAGGGCGGTCGGCGTCAGCCCGTGCAGGACCGGCACGGTCAACTGCTGGCTCGTTGTCAGGCCCCAGAACGTCAACACGTCCGTGGACCCGATGTCCTTCAAAGCCATCGTCGGCGCCTCGACGACCGTGCCCGGGTCGCCGAGCGCACTCGAAGCCGGAGCGCTGATCACCAGCAGTCCCACCACACCGGCCAGTGCGAAGGCTTTGCCCGGCCATCTCCACAACGTCACCGCAACAGTATGCATTGTCGCCAGCGAATCACCACCGGCAACCGAATACTTCAAACGGCGGACCGCGGGATCGGCCCTTTCGCCGCCGCCGTGCTCGGGGCAATCGCCTGGCTTTCAACGAATTCCGGGGGCCGATGCCGGGCTCCTCGACGAATCCACGCGGGCCCCGGCGAAAGAGCCCGGCGCCCGAAAAGCACGCGTCCACCGAGGGGACGGGGAGCATGTGAGCAGGCAACCTGCCCGTGGGACGCCGCCCAGGGCAGGGGCGCGCATGCGGCGGGAGACGGTGTCTCCAGAATCAGCCATCCGTTGGCGCCGGGCCGCGGGACCGCGCCGAATCCTGCGCTTTGCGGCTACCGCGTATTCCCGGACGCGACAGCTTATCGCCGAGGTCTGCGGCCCCCCGCGAAACGCGCCGACCGAGCCGTCGGAGTGATCCACAGCAAACCAGGCCGATGTTATTGGACGTGTTAGATTGTGTCGGTGTTCCGGCTCGATATCTCCTGTGTCGCCGAGTGTTCGACGGCGGTTGATCGGGCGAGCATCGCCGAGGCGGTGGCCCCCGTCTCAACACGCCACGGCGCACACTAGGTGCCCACCGGCCATGTCTGAGCCGACGATACAGGCCGCGGTCATCCCATCGGTGCCTCTCGCCCGGATGGCTCACGCCTTCTCGATCCAATTGATCGGCCGCGCAATGGGAATGCTGGCCTCAGTGGTTTCGGTGGCGATGACGGCTCGCTACCTGGGCCCGGGGCGCTACGGCCAGCTCGCCATCGCGGTTCTTTTCATCGCGATGTGGACCAGCCTGGCCGATCTCGGCACCGCCACCGTGATCGTGCGACGCGTGGCCTCCGGCCGCGGCGACCTCGAGCGCCTGGTGCGCGTCAACAGCGCCATGGCCCTGGTGTACTGCGTTCCGCTGGCGGCGCTGGCCGCCGGGTCGGGGCTGCTCGTCTATCGCGACGCCGACGTGCGGGTGATGCTCGTGGTGCTGTCCGGCGGCCTACTGCTGCAAACCATGACGACGCGCTTCGAGCCGGTTTTTCTCGCCACCGTGCGGTTCACCGCCGTGGCCATCTCGGACCTCGTCGGCCGGCTGGGCACCCTGGCCATGGTCGCCTACCTGGTTGTCGCGCGGTCCGACGTCATCTGGTTCGCCGTCGCGCAGCTCATCCCACCCACCGTCGCTCTGCTGATTCAGGGCAGCGCGGCGATGCGGCACATTTCCGTGCGTCCGGTCTTCGCGCCGCGGGAGGCGGCCGACCTGTTACTGGAAAGCCTGCCGCTGATCGGATTCCTGGTGGTCGGATTCTTGTACTGTCGCGCCGACGGCGTGATCCTGTCGCTGTTGAGCACCCACTCCGAGGTAGGCGTCTACGGGTTGGCTTTCACGATTGCGTTCAACACCGTCGTGGTCTCCCTGGTGTTCCTCAAGTCGACGCTGTCGACGGCCACCGGGCTGTTTTCCCGTGACGTCGCCGCGTTCGCCGGCTTCTTGCGCCGCAGCGTCGAGCTGATGTGCTTCGTGGCGGCGCCCGTCGCGGTGGTCGGCGTGCTGCTGGCGGGCCCGTTGATCGGGTTCTTCGGCGACAAGGCGTTCGTCGAGCGCGGGACGCCGACGCTGGCCTTGTTGTTCGTCGCGGCGGCCCTGCGGATCGTCGGGGGCACCCTGGGGCAGGGGTTGGTCGCCGCGCATTTCCAGCACGTCTTGTTCTGGTTGACGGTTGCCACCCTCGCGCTCAACGTGTCGCTCAATCTGGCATTGGCCGGGCGTTACGGCGCCGTCGGACCCGGCGTCGCGCTGGTATGCACGGAGCTGTTCAACATGGTGGTTTCCAGTTGGTGGTTGCGCCGTCGGTGCGGCTACCGTACGCCGGTGGTGTTCTTGCTGCGGCTGCTGATTCCGACGGGAGCGAGCGTCGTCGTCACGCTGCTGCTCTGGGGCCACCACGTGGTTGTGGTGCTGACGGCTGCCGCTGTCGTCTACCTGGCCACCAGCGCGGCGGTCGGCCCCCTCTCCTGGTCGACGTTGGCCGCCGTGCGCCGAAAACAGCCGACATGATCAGGACTCGCGAGGACCTGCGCGCGTACCTGGCTGCGGACTTGACAGCATACGGCCTACCGCGTTGGCGACTGCGTCACCGGATCTTGGAGCGCCCGGCCCATTTTCAGCGCCTGCTGCGCAAATCTGAGTATTGGACCAACACTGCCCGGACGCCGGCAGGACACATCGTCGCCGCGTATCTGAGGCTGCGAACCAAGCTCTTGGGTGAGAGGCTCGGCTTCGACATCCCGCGCAACGTCTTCGGCCCGGGCCTGTCGATCGCTCACGCCGGCTTGGTGGTCGTGCACTACAAGGCCCGGGTCGGCGCGAATTGCCGGATTCACCACGGCGTGACGATCGGTGAGGGGCGCCCTGGTCACTACCCGACCGTCGGCGACGATGTTTTCATCTCGCCCATGGCCATGGTGCTGGGCGCCGACGTCGGTGACCGCGTCGCCATCCGCCCGGGTGCGGTTGTCACCAAATCGGTGCCCGACGATGTCGACGTCGCCGGCTATCCGGCCCGAATCGTCCGTGACCGCCGCCCGAACACGCCGACCACGCCGATCACGCCGACCACGGAGGATTAGCCGATTTTCTTCATTGCTGCGGCCGATGCCCCGTTGCGGCGCAATCGGCCGGCGACATGACCCGTGAAATGGACCGGGCCTATCTCAGGCGCCCGGTCGGCGGCACGGCCGCCCTGCCGACCAAGCGGTCGCTCGCGGTGCTGATCGTGCACCACGACTGTCGCGACGCGCTCGATGCGTGCCTCCGCAGCGTCGGCGAGCATCTGCCCGAGCTGCCGGTCTACGTGCACGCGGACAACGCCGGGGAAATCCGGCGCCGCGAGGAACTGGCCGCCCGCTATCCGAAGGCGCGCTGGGTGACGGGGCCGGCGGACCTCGGCTTCGCCGCGGCCGTCAACGCGCTGGTAGAGCACGCGCCGAGCGACGCCGACCTGCTGTTCCTCGACGCCGGCGCCCGCCTGCTGGGGCCGTTGGCCCGGACCCGGGAGTTGCTTCGCCAACCGCGAGTGGCCGCGGTTGCGCCCATGGCGGGTGACGACAGCGCATCCGGCCGCCGGCCGTGGGACGTCGCGACCCGGCGCCCGACTCTGGTCCGGTCGCTGACCGCGGCCGCCGAGCGCTCGAATTCGCTACGCGGCGCACCGGTTTCCGAGCTCTTCGCCCGCCAACCGCCCGAGTCGCAAAGCATCGACGGACAGCTGGGCGGCAGCTGCCTGGCGATCAGCCGCGCGGCCTGGAACGCCGCAGGCGGCTTCGACGAGGAGTTCTACGACTACGGTGCGGCGGCCGACTGGCAGGCCCGTGCCCGCGCGGCAGGTTGGCGGGTTCTGCTGGCCGACGAGCTCGGCGTCGACCGCGCTGGACCGGCCGTCGCCGCGGCCGCCGAGCGCTCCCGAGGTCGCGACTTGGCGCGCGCGAGTGCCGCGCTGCTGCTCGAACATCAGGTCGGCGTCCATCGGGCGGACGCTTACCTGGCCGGCGCCGCACTGCTGGAGCGACGGCAGCGGTCCGGGGGCGGTGCGGCGCCGACGCTCGCCGGCACCGGCCGGGGCCGCACAAACCTGCCGTCGATCGTGATCACCACCAACCGCCTGGTCTACGGGGGAGCCGAACGCCAAAAAGCTTTGTTGGCAACGGAGTTGAACCGCCGCGGCTACTCGGTCACCATCGTCTGCCTGCAGCGGTTCGGGCCGATCATCCGGGAAATCCCGGACACCGTGCGCGTGGTGCGCCGGCCCTGGTGGGCGCCGATCGTCGGCATTCCCGAGGGCCCGGCAGTGCTCATCACCGGCGACACCAACACCGAAACGGGATTCGGCACGCTGTGGCGCGGAGCCGGCACCGGCCGGCGCTGGCTGGCCGCGCCGCATGTCCCCCCAGAGGAGGACCGGCCCGTCTACTCGCGGCCGCTGACCGCCGCCATGCGTCGCGCGGATGGTTTCATCGTTCTGGCCCAACGGCATTGGGACATGCTGACCGCGCAGCATAGGCTCCGGGGACGCCGATTCGTCGCACCCAACGGCGTCGTGGCGAGCGGCGACCCCGGCCCGCGCATCCGGGCCGCCGATGCGCCGCCGCACTTGGTGATGCTCTCGCGCATCGTCGAGCACAAGAACCCGCATCTGCTGATCGAAGCGCTCGCGACGCTGGTCGACCTGCCCTGGCGGCTCTCGATTTTCGGGGACGGCCCCGATCGGGAGTGGCTAGAGGCGCGTACGCCCGCCGGGTTGCGCGAGCGGGTGCAGTGGCGCGGGTGGTCGGCCGGCCCCGGCCCCGCGCTGGCCGACGCCGATCTGCTTTGCGTTCCCAGCCGCTCGGAGGCGTTCCCGCTGGTGATCGTGGAGGCGATGGCGCGTGCGGTACCGGTCGCGGCGTCGGCGATTTGCGCGGTTCCGGAAATACTGGACTTCGGCAGGGCGGGGTTCGTTGTCGAGCCCGTGTCGATGTCAGGGTGGCGGGAGCACCTGGCCCGGATACTGGCGGATTCCGCCGCACTGCCGACGGTCGGACGACGCGGCTACGAGCGCATGCGCAAGCACTACACGGTGGAGGCCATGACCGACGCCTACCTGGCTGCGATCGAGGCAGTGCTGTGAGTTCGCCTCGGGTGCTGTGGTTTTCGCCGTGGACGCGCCCGGCGGTGCGCGTGCAGGCCGAGGCGATGCAGCGGCGAGGAGCCGACGTGCTGCTGGTGACCTCCGATCAACACCCGGAGTCCGACGCCGCACGTGACTACGAGTTGGTGCTGGATCCGCGGTTCCGCACGGCAGCGACCTGGCTCCCGACCCTGAAGGCCTGGCGCCGCATCCGCGAGTTCCGGCCCGACATCGTGCTCACCGAACTGGTCAGGGACCCACGCTGGATGGTGCTGGCGGGGCTGACTCCCCGCATTCAGATCGTGCACGACGACCGTCCGCACGACCCCGGCGAACAGCAGGCGGCCTACGAACTCGCGGTGCTGGACCGGTGGGGCGCGCGTTCGGCGGCGACGATCACCTACAGCGAGTACGTCGCCACCGCCGTCGCCACGCGCCGCGACGTTGCCGGCACACGGGTGCACGTGGTCCCGCTTGCCAGCGACCTCGACCTGGACCGGGTTCCGCCGTTCGTGGGGCCCGAAGGCCGGCACGACTTTGTCATGTTCGGCCGGCTCAACCCCTACAAGAACCTCGGCTTGGTGCTCGAGGCCTGGCGGCGACATGCCGGCGGCGGTGGCTGGTGCGGCGACAACCTGGTGCTCATCGGCGCCGGAGAGCTGGACGCCGGCGCCCTACCGGAACACACCGTGTGGCGCACCGGTAGCTACCGCTACGCCGATGTCATCCCCACACTCGCCGCCGCGAAGGGCTCGGTCACGCACTATCGGCGCGCCTCGCAAAGCGGCGTGCAGGTGCTGTCCATGCAGCTGGGCGTCATGCCGATCGTGTCCACCGCCGGCGCCCTGCCCGAATACCAGCCGCCGGGCTGCCCGCCGGTCGGTGTCGACGACGTTGCCGGTCTCGCCGCCGCGTTCGACGCCTTGGCGGATCCGTCCGTCGCGGCGGAGCGCGGGGCCGCCGCGACGCGCCACTACGCGCGCCGGTGCGCCGTCGACATGGTCGCGGAGCGTCTCCTGGAGATCGTCGCAGAGGTGCTGGCCCAGCGGTGTTGACCGGATCGACTGGCGCGATTAGCTTTTAGGCCCCGCACCCAACGACGGCGCGGCCCGCCCGCGCGCAAGGCCCCGCCAATACGTCTCCAACCACCCGGTCAGCTCGCGTGCCCGGCCCAGCACGTCGGGCGGAGCGGACCGGGACCGAGCCGCCGCGATGGCCGCCGGTAGCTCCTCCATTTCGGTGACCACGGTCGCCAGGCCGGCGGCCTCCAGTTTCTCGGCGAACGGCAGCTGGTGCTCGTCGACGTGCTCCCCGCGCGACGAGCGACGGGGGACGATCACCGGGCACCTCCCCAACTCGATGCACAGCAGGGCCGATCCCGCGCCGGCGTGGGTGACGACCACAGCGGCGCGCCGGATCTGCTCGCAGACGTCCCCGTAGGAAAGGAAGCGCTCGAACCGGGCGTGGCGCGGCTCGTATGTGCAGTTTCCGAGCTGCAACGAGAAATCGTCGCCGACCGCACCGGCCCAGGCCAACTCGTCGATCGCGCGTGCCAGCCGGTCGAAGGGATGCACCTCCATGCCCATCATCACGAAGATCACACGATCCGCCCGTGGTACTCCGTGCCGGGAATTTGGTCGGCCAATTCGGGCCATTGCACCAGGAAACGGGAGGCGAAGGGCTTCACCATCCGCGCGGTGAGCGACAACTCGGTGATGCGGGTGATGGACTCGACGAAAACGGTGGGAATCCGCAACGGCCAAGCCAGCCAGAGGAAAGGGGCCGCCACGCCCGAACCGGTGGTCAGGATCATCGCGGGCCGACGCCGGATCAGGAGTCGCAATGCCAGCACCAGGTTGCGCAGCAAATTGGGGACATTGCGGACGGTGGGGTGCGCCGCCCAGTAAACCTCCTCCTCTTCACGCAGCAGGTATCGGGCGTCGGCGGTCCCGAAGCTCACCCAGTACCGATCCTTGTCCTGCCAGAAGTCCCGCAGGCAGAACATCTCGTAGATATGCCCGCCCGATGACGAGATAAGGAGAAGGCGGCCAGGGCTTCCGTGCGCGGCGATGCAGCCGTCCGCAAAGGCAAATCTGGCTTTACCGAACTTGAAGCGGACGATCGACCTCTCCCCTCCGACGCATTGAACAAGGGCAGGCTCATGGTAGTGAAACGTGGCATCGCCTCACAGCGTTATCGGAATTGCCCGCGCGCACGGCGAGAAATATTGCAGCGCA
This sequence comes from Mycobacterium cajalii, assembly GCF_045809005.2. Taxonomy (NCBI): domain Bacteria; kingdom Bacillati; phylum Actinomycetota; class Actinomycetes; order Mycobacteriales; family Mycobacteriaceae; genus Mycobacterium; species Mycobacterium cajalii. Next base: position 399,565 of record NZ_CM141436.1, on the reverse strand, counting down.
GCGCACCGTGCCTGGGAAAAGCCGCCCACTGTCTTCGCGGCATACGCGCCATCTGCGGAGACTGCCGACGGCAAAGAGACCGCCGAAAAGACGGAATCATTAGCCCCGCGCTGAGAAGTATGCAATCCTTCTTGCTGCTCCGGCTCGACACGGTAGCTGTACACATCGCCGATCCGGGACTCGAAAGAAGACTGAGAGGCGCAGACAATGATTCGGACGACCGTCGTCGGCCTGGGCAAGATGGGTCTGTCGCACCTCGCGATCCTCGGTACGCATCCGGACCTCGACGTGGTGGGTGCCTGCGATTCGGCCGGATACGTGCGCGACGTCCTGGGCAAATACACCGGTCTTTCGTGCTACGACGACGTAGACCGGATGCTGGCGGAGACCCGGCCCGATGCGGTGGTCATCGCCGTCCCGTCGCGGCTGCACGCGCCGCTGGTCGAGAAGGCCCTCATGAGCGGGGCGCATGTCTTCTGCGAGAAGCCGTTCGTCCTCGACGTGCGCGATGGCGAACACCTGGTTGCCCTGGCGGAAAGCCGTCAGCTCGTCACTCAGGTCGGCTACCACTACCGCTTCGTCGGCGCGTTCCGGGAAGCGGCACGGATCGTCGCATCGGGTGCCCTCGGGCGCGTCGACCACGTGCGCGCGGAGGCATACGGCCCCGTCGTGCTGCGCCAGAAGGGCAGCACGTGGCGCGGGGTGAAGTCCGAAGGCGGCGGCGCCCTCTACGACTACGCGTGTCATGCCATCGACCTGATGAACTTCATCGCCGGCGTGCCGCATGCGGTCGACGGAGTCGTCCGCCACAGTATTTACTCGCGCGACGTCGACGACGAGGTCTACTGCACGACGCGCTATCCCAACGGCGCAAGCGGCCAGCTGTGCGTGAACTGGAGCGACGAGAGCTATCGCAAAATGTCGGTCAAGGTGTCGGTGTGGGGGACAAACGGCCGCATCACCGCCGACCGCCAGGAGTGCCGGATCTATCTGCGGGAACCGCATCCCGGACTCCCCGAGCTCGGGACGGGCTGGACCTCCCGGTACACGACGGACCTCACCGAGGAGGTCTGGTTTTACCTGCGCGGCGAGGAGTACTCGGCGCAGATCGACTACTTCGCCGAGAGCGTGAAGACCAATCGGGTCAACGGCGAGAACACATTTCGCTCGGCGCTCGACGTCGATCGCGTGGTCGACATGATCGCGGGCACCGCGCTCAGCGCGCGCCCCGCGGCGCCATCGCCGCCGGCGGAGGGCGGGTCCGTGCGCGTCTCGTTGCGCCGCGAGATCGTCGCGCGCTTCGCGAGACGCGCCACCGCGGCGCATTGACCATGGACCGGGTGCTTTTCGGGGACAACCAGTTCTTCGGCGTCAACCACATGTCCGAGGAGAAGGCGCGCGAACAGGCGATGCGCTTCCAGCGCCTCCCCGCCATTCTCGCGACGCTCGACGACGCCTACCGGGAAGGCATCCGCACGTTCGTCTGCACGACCCACGATCGCGTCGGCGAAATCTGCGATCACTTCCGCGCCAACAGCGCCGAATATCCCGATTACGTCTTCTACCCGTGCATGCCCTACGCGCACAAATACGCCAACGCCGTGACCGAGTTCGGGATGGTCGAGGCGCTGCGGCGGTTCCTTCCGGACACCGGCGCCGTCCGGTCGATGTTCAAGGGTGGTGTGGCGCTGGCCACCAAGGACGTCGAGTCGATGATGCAGCTCCTCGTCGACGCCGAGATGAAGATGTACGCCGGGCTTTCGACGCCGGTCATCTTCATCCAGAACATCGTCACCGACTTGCTCCTCGGCCTCGGAATGGACGAGATCTTCCCGCTCTTCTGCGACCACGTGAAGCTCAGGTACAACGCCGAGCCGGGCTTCATCACGATGAACCTCCCGCGCCTTCTCGACGTGCTCGAGGGACAAGGCATAGACAACCCCATCGTCTGCGCCAACATCAACAAGATCGGCTTCCGGATGTGCGGGGGCACGGAGCTTTACGAGAAGACGATCCGCGAAAAGCGCTGCCGGGTGATCGCGATGTCCGTCTTCGCCTCGGGCGCAATCCCGCCCCGCGAGGCCATCGATTACGTCTGCCGGCAACCGCAGATCCAGTCGATCGTATTCGGGGCTTCCAGCCGTGCCCACATCGCGCAGACGAAGTCGCTGATCGACGAACTGTGGCAAGTGCCAACGTGATTCGTTGGTAGATCAGGGCGTTCGGGCCGCCGCCAGGCGCTCGGCGAGTCGGACGCCCAGCGCTATCCCGAGCAGCGTGGGGTTGGCTTGGCTCGAGGTCGGAAGGACCGACGTGCTGGCGATGTAGAGCCTGCGCACGCCGTGGACCTGCAGGTGCGGATCCACCACCCCGCCCTCGGCCGTCTCGGACATCCGGGTCGTTCCGGCCTGGTGGAAGCCGGCATTCCCCGCCATGAACGCGCGCACCGAGCCCTCGGCGTCGTCGGTCAGCCACTCCACGTGTCCGGCGCCGTGCTGGCGGAGGTGCTCGTCGATCAGGGTGATGGCCTTGCGCACGCTTTGGTAGTCCGCGTCGCGGAAGTGCAGGTGGGTGCGGATCCTGCGCATGCCGAGCGCGTCGCGTTCGTCGGTCAGTTCGACCCGGCTCTCCCGGTGGGGAAGATGCTCGCCGTGGTAGTGCAGCAGATAGCTGTTGTCGGCGGTCTTCACGAAGAAGCCCGGCGCCTTGCGGCCCTTGCGGAGGAACCGCGCGTAGCAGAAGGTGACCGCGAACCGGACCGAGGGGATCAGGTCTCGCACAATGTTGCGCAGGTGCGCGAGGACCCGGGGCGAAGCGTCCGTCTTGGTGTGCGCCTCGCGAATCGCCTCCGCGAGCAGGAAACGCCCAAGCGGCGAGATCAGGGTGAGGTAGACGCCCGACAAGATGCCGCTGCCGTGCGCCGGGTCGCTGATCGGCGGGTTCACCAACCAGACGGCGGCATTCGGCATGCCCAGTTCGCGCTGCAGGCACGGACTGAACGTGAAACGCCGGCGAACGTACACGCCCTCGCCGTCTCGCTCATGTTCGTAGATGATCTTGTCGGTGCTGAAATGCACGCGCGCGACCCGGCCCTCGACGTGGGCCATGTACCAGCGCCCCAGGTGTCCGCCGGCGTTTCCCAGCCCCGCGGGATGGTGGCGGTTGGATGCCAGCAGCAGGCGGGTCGCCTCCACACCCCCGGTCGCGACGACGTAGTCGGTCGCCATGACTCGCCCCTCGCGGCCATCGAGCCTCTTGACGACGAGGTGGTCGACGGAGTCGCCGCCTTCTGCCGTCACGATCTCGGTGCAGGTGAGGCCGGACCACAGAGTGAGCCGGGGTGCGTCCCGCAACGCGGCGCGGTACTCGCGCCCGAAGCGCGTCGGCAAAGCCCAGCGTTCGAGGTCGGTCGTGCGCACCACGCCGTCGGGGAGCCCGTCGATCATGTCGTTATGCGCGAGTTCCGGAATCTCGCGCGCGTTGAAGACCGCCCGACCGCACGCCGCCCAATCGCAGGCCCTCTGCAGGTAGGGCTCGACATCGTCGTGCCCGAGCGGCCACGGCGCCGCCGCGGTGATCGGCCGGTTTTCGAAGTCGATGGGGTCGAACTTGACGCAGCGCCCGCCCCAGAGCGCCGAGGCGCCCCCGACCTGCCGACGGACGGTCAGCCCGCTGCGCGCATGGAAGTAGTCGTCTTGGCGCGAATCGAACATCGCCAGTTCCTGGGCCGCCCGGTCCGCGCGCCGCAGACCGCTTTCGATCAGCGCCACCCGCACGCCCGATTTCGCGAGTTCCAGCGCAATCACGATGCCGATCGGACCCGCGCCGACGATCGCGACGTCGGTTTCGATCGTCGTGCCCGCGGCGAACTGGTCCGGACCACGGATCATGGGGCGGCACCCTTGCGGAACTTCTCGACGAGGGCGAGAAATCGCGTCAAGGTCTCCGCCTCCGGCGGCGCCGCGACGGCGCCCGCCGCTTCGGCGACCCGGCGCGGATCGGTGGTGCTGTAAAGCGTCGCGCGGCAACCCGTTGCCGTCGCGGCGGATCCAACGATCAGCCTCGGGAGCACGCCGGGGGTCAGCGGATCGACTTGGAGGACTTCGCGCCATCGGCCGGCCAACCGCGCATCCGCCCGCAACGCCGCTGAGAGCGTCGCCAACGGCCCGCTCAGCACGCCGAACGCGATGTCCGCGGGACGCGGCGAGGGATCGAGCAGATCGCTGCGAAGTTGACTCACCCCCTCGGGGGCGAAAGCCTGCGCGAAATCCACCTCGAGCCCCTCGTCCTGGGAGACACCCCAAGCGCGGATCTTGCCCTGCCGACGCGCGCGCTCGAAGAACTCGCGGAGTTCTCCGGCCGCCACCGTGTCCCCGGGCCGGGGAGCATGCACGAACAGAATGTCGATGTAGTCGACGCCGAGCGCGGCGAGGCTCCGGTCGAGGCTGCGGGCCGCGACGGCGGCGTCGTACCGTCGCGCGCTGCCGGCGGGTTGGTGCTGACGCTTGACCGCGCGCCGCAGCGCGGGGGCTCGTTTCAGCACCGCCCGCGCCGGGGCCTGAAACCGGGCGAGGCGGCCTGCCGCTCCGCCGACGTCGATGCCGAACTTGGTGGCGACCGTGACCGCGTCGCGCCCCACCGCGCGCAAGAACACGCCCAGCTCGGCCTCCGCCATTCCCAGGCCGTACATCCGCGCGGTGTCGAAGTGGGTGATGCCGTTGTCCACGGCGCTGCCGAGCACGGCCATGCGTTCCTTGCGGGACGGCGACCGCATCAAGCCGCCGCAGCCGAAGCCGACCACACTCACCGTCAGCCGGGGTCCCGGAAGCTCAACCCGCTGCACCGTCGAGGCTCTCGTAGATCGTGCGCAACTGCGCGCCGATGACTTCGGGGCTGCGTGTGGCCGCAATGTGCGCTTGACCCCGCAGCCCGTCGAGCTCAGCCAGGTCCGGATCGCGCAGGTACCGGGCGATCGCCGCGGCCAGCGCGGGCGCATCATCGACGGGCACGAGCATCGCCGGGTCCGGCACGATCGCCGGGATGCCCGCAACGGGAGTGGCCACGGCCGGTCGCGCGCCGGCGAGGGCCTCGGTCACGATCAGCGGCATCGCTTCAGCGCGCGACGGAAGCACAACCACTCGGGCCGACCGGATCAATTCGCGGACCGCGTCCGGATGCACCGGCCCCTCGAGCGAAAGCCGCTCCGTCGGGGGCGGGGTGTAATCCTCTCTGGGACCGACTATTCGGCAACGACCTTCGACGCCCTCGGCGACAAGTAACCGCCAGGCCGCGACGAGGGTATCGACGCCCTTGCGGAGGCCGACGGCGCCCGCGAAGAGCACCACCAGTGGCGTCGAGCCGGCCTTGGGCGCGTCTCGGTCGATCACCACAGGGTTCGCCACGAGCGAGGTCGGCACCGAGGGTGCCACCTCGGCAACGGCCGCGCGGGCGTCCTCCGACAAGACGATCACGTGGCCGGCGTGGCGCAACGTGGCACCCACAAAACGGGGGTGCGACCGGGCGAACTCGGGGAAATCGAAGCCGTGGACGGTGACGAGCACCGGTAACCCGCGAGCCTTCGCCAGTCGCAGCAATGATCCTTCGCGCAGCCACGCCCCGCCGTGCGAGATGTGAAAGTGCGCGATGGTGGTGCGCGGGACACGCGCCAACGCCGCCGCGGCACGCGCGGTCAGCAGCAGGTTCCTCGCCTGATGCGGCCCGTTCCACGTCGAAAGAACCCGGACCTCGTCGGCGCCGATCTTGTTGTCGTGAATGACCCGGATTACCGACTGGGTCCCGCCCACGCTGTATCGGTCGGGCCCCACGTGGATCACCGTGATCGTTTGCGGCCCTCGCGGGTCTCCCGGCAAACCGGCCACCCGGTCGAGATAAGCCACGTCGGTATTCAACCGGCTGTGGTCGCGCCGATCGGCTCCGGCGTCCGGTCGGCGTCTGGCTGGCCCGCATCCCGGACCCCGCGCCGCAGGCCGGCGAACGCCATCGCCGCTCCCAGGGCCAACCCCACCGCCAGAGCGTCCGGGGGCATCTCCGGCAACGGCCAGACGGCTGAGATCGCCAGGAGGCCGGCGCTGGCCGCGGCGCTGATCTTCGCCGGCGCCGACGCCCGCCGCAGCGCCGCGAACAGGGGCGTCAGCGCGAAGACGACGAAGGCCGCCATGCCGACCGCCCCGGCCTTGGCCAACCACCAGAGGTAGAAGTTGTGCGAGTAGGCGGGGTAGTAGGTCCAGTTGAACTCGTCATCGCCCTCCCCTTTCGGGGGCTGATAGGCGTAGCCCAGACCGTGGCCGAACACCGGCGCCCGGGCGATCTCATGGTTGAGCAGGGCGTCCTCACGCAGTCGTTCCTGCGTCGATTCGTCCACGGCGAGAGCACTTTCCGAGACGCCGCCGAGGACCCGCTGATTGAACACAGAGAGCTGATCGTTGAGCCAGCCCCCGGCCGCCGTGTCGTGCAGCAAAAACAGCGATCCCGGTACGGTCACCGCGACGGCCGCCGCGGCGACCGCCACAACCATGACCGTCCGGCGCAGGGTCGACCAGCTCAAGCCGCCAATTAGGGCCACGCCGGCGGACACTGCCATGGCGATGAGCGTGTTACGGGTGAAGGCCAGAAACGCGATGATCAACGCGGGCACGCCCAACGCGAAAAACGTTGCGCGCCTAAGCCGGCCGATGATCGCGGCGGCGATCAGTGCGCATATCACGGCGGTGGCCGGCGTCTGGGTGGTGAGGATGATGCGGAGAGCCTGACCGGCGCCGGTCCCTCGCAGGGTCTCCGCCCGGCCGGCTAGGCGGATGGCATGAAACGAGCTCACTATCGCCATGCCCGCCGAGAACCACAGTGTCACAGCCATCACGCGGATCGCCCATGTGATGTAGTTGCCGTAGACGACGAATAAGGCCAGCACGAATCCGACGATCATTTCGAGCATCGTCGTCGATTCACGCATCACCAACTTGGCGTCGCTTCCGGTCTCGAATCCGACCACCGTGGAGAAGACCACCATCAGCGTGAGCATTCCCGGCAACAGGAAATCGGATCGTCGCATTCTGACAGCCGGCAGCAGGTAGCAGATCGCCAGCACCGCGGCCAATTGATACGCGAAGATCGTCACGGGGCCAAAGACTTTGCCTACGTGCAATCCCTGCGGCAGCGCCGCAAACGCCCCGAACAGCGTGACCCCCACCATCCCTTCAGGTTTCACCCAGTACACGACCACGCAGAACAGCGCGGCGACCAGCAACACTCCCTCGGTGGTTCTGCGCACCGAGAACACACCGAACACGAAGCACCCGAACACGAACACCGCCAGCGCGGCCGCATTCGTCGCCAGGCGATGGCGCCTCTGCAGGTAGAAGATCACCCTTAGCCTCGGACCTTGGCCCGATAGTTGCGCCCGGCTGCCACGTTGCGGAAGGACGGTCGGGCGTCGGTCAGCACGGTCCCGACGATCTCGGTGTGTGCCGCGCGCAGAGCGGTCAGCGCGTCCTTGAGTTCGTCGTCGGTGGTGCGCCTCGCCCGCACGACCAGCACGGTCGCCTGCACGGCGCCGGCCAGCAGAGCGGTGTCGACGGTCGCCAAGACCGGGGGGCCGTCGATGAGCACCCGGTCGAAACGCGACGACAGGTCCGCCAGCACATGGTCGACGACCTCGGGCGGAAAGGCGCTGCAGGACGGGGCGTCGCGGCGGACCATCCGCGAAGCGAGAACGAACAGCTTCTCGATGGGCGTCGGCTTCACGGCCTCCATGGCGATCTCGGGGTTGGCCAGCGCGCTGGCCAACCCCTCCCCCGACGTCACATTGAGCAAACCGGCGATCACCGAGCGGCGCGTATCGCCCTCGACGACCAGCACGTCTTCGCCGACCTCGGCGAATGCCCGCGACAGGTTCAGCACCGTCGTTGTCGTTCCCTCGCCGCCGAACGGCGCCGTCACCAGGACGCGGCGTGCTTCCGGTCCGATCGCCCGGCGCAGCCGCGCGCGCATGTCACGCACGGCGTCGTCGAACGCGGCGTTCGTGCCGAACCGCGGTGCCGCGCCACGAGTCCCGGGTAGCTCGGCCAGGGTCGGCAAACCGGAAAGCTCTTCCAGCTTCTCGCGGGTGCGCACGGTGCGATCGCTGACGTCGCGGGTCAGCGCCACCGCGACGCCGAGGAGCACCCCGGCGATGATCCCGATCACCATGTTGCGCAACGGCGCCGGCGAAACCGGACTGTCGGGGACCCGGGGCGGCTCCACCACCTTCGCCCGAGCCGCCGGCAACGCCTTGCCCGCCGGCCCTACCATCGCGGGCAGGTCCTGCGCCTGGGCCGGCGTCGTAGTCGTGCCACCGGGCCGCAGACTTGTCCCGAGCGTCGCGACGAAAATGCTGAACTGATCGGCCATCGCCCCCGCCAGCGCCGCAGCGCGCCGTGGATCGGTGTCCTGAACGTTGATCGTGAGAAGCATCGACTTGGGGGTGTACTTCACCTTGGTTTGGCTCAGCACGTCGTCGGCGTTCAACGGGACCTGAAGCTGACTGATCGCGTGCTCGATCACGGTGCGCCCGCCGGCGATCTGGGCGTACGAGGACAGCCACTCCTGCGCGGCCGTCGTGCCGCTGTACAACTCGCTCAGATCAGTGGCACCGGAAAAGGAGACCAGAACCGTGGCCGACGACTGGTAGTGCTTCGTCTGCAACAGCGTGACGACGACGGCGCCGACCATACAGGCCAGGAGCGCACCCATGGCGAGTTTCCAGTGCGCAAGGAGAATCCGGACGAAGGTGCGGAAATCCATCCACGAGCCTTTCTAAGCCGACGGTGCGACACAACATCAATCCCGTTTGCGCCTTACCCGCCGAGCAAAGCACATCGCAGGTTAGCAAGAATCGTCACGCCGCAGCCTCCGAATCGCAATCCGGACGTCCGCCCCCTCAAGCCAGCAACCACGACCAGCCAAGCCGCTCAGGGGTGGGCGAGAGCGGGTACGTCGCGGGGTATGTCGAGCGTTGCGACGGGATAGCTCCCGGCGTCGTCGCGGCCGTCGCGCGCCAACACCATCGGGGGGTAGTTCACCACATGGGAGGCGCCGGGCTTGTGCTGTTTCCACTTCACCGCGGCGCGCATCGTGTAGCGCCCCGGCGCCAGGCCCGTCAGGTCGAGGCGGACCGACTCGGTGGCAGACGGCGCCAGGACTTCGTGAGGTGATGGGCTCAGGCCGTCACGGACGAGCCTGTTGAGGTTGACCGCTGCCGGCAGAGTGCGCACCACCGCGCCGGAGGAATCGACCAGCCGGTAGACCGGGACCCATCGCTCCGTGGCGGCGGCGGAACCGTAGTTGGCCCAGGTGACCGCTACGGTCGCGGCCGCGGCACGTACCGATTGCGACCCGGGCCGGGCATCCACCGTGTATCGGTAGCCGGCGGCGGCGTTGGCCTGCGCCCACAGCGCATACAGGTCGGCGGCCATCGGGGAGGTGGATTCCCGGTCCGGAAAATTGAAGCTCGCCGTCATCGAAACGTGGTAATTGACGACGTCGTGCAGGGCTTTCTCGTAATAGGACCGGGGGATTTCGTCGAGCAGTAGCTGGCACCATTCGGTGATCACCGGCGCCGTCGCCAGCCGCTGCCTGATCGCCGCGACGACCGGGTCGCCGGTCTGCACATACGGGGAGGCGCCGGACTCGGCCCATACCGGCAACGGCGAGTAAGTGCCAAGGCAATCCGAGCGGATGCCGACGGGCGTGGACAGTCTATTCGTGACCTGGTCGGAAAGCAGTTCGCGGACGATCTCCGGATTCTGGGGGGTGACCACGAGTTGGGTATGGCCGAAGGCGTCAACGTTGGCGGCGACGAGCCGCCGAATGGAGTCGGCGGTGATGCTCTGGTCGCGGAACTGGCTGTAATACCCCAGTTCCGCGACGCTGTCGCCCGGCGCCGGACCGGGCGCACCCAGCGAGTCTCGCAAGTAGGTGACGTGGTTTTCGCTGAAGTCCCCGTACCCGGAGAACTCGAACACGCTCAGCCGCTCGTCTCGGTCGTAGCGTCGGCCGAGCGCGGCCAGCAGCCCGGAAAAGCCGCTGAGGTAATCGGGGTTGTTCCAGTTCGGCACCACCTGCGTTATCCAGGCTTCGGGACTGTTCGGTGGCCCGGGATACCTGGTGGTTGCGCCAGGAATGGCCGCCACCCAATCGGGAACGGCGATGTTCGTGTGGTTCGGGTAGTGGTCGTCGCAACACGAGTTATAGGCATACACCCGGAGCATCAGCCGCATGTTGCGGTTGCCCAGTGTCTGCAGCGCATTGTCGATCACGCTGAAGTCGAACTTGCGATCATCTGGCGCATCGGGCGGCAACGCACGCGGATCGGTGGGCTGCAACTGCCGCCAGGAGACGCGCAAACCCGCGTCGTGCGCCGCGGGCCACGACGGATACCGCCGCTGCGCGGGATTGCCCTGGGGGAAAAGCGGTTGCAAGAGATCTTCGTATTGGCCCCGCAGCGGATTGGGTATGTCACGCCCGACGAGCGCTGTGTCCGGATCGGCCGGCGCGCGCGACGGCGCGGACTCGACGCCCACCGCGGACAACGGCAAGTAGTGGATGTGGCCTCCGCAGCCGGCCAGAACCAGCGCCGTGCACACGGCCACAGCCGACGCCACTCTCCCGTCCCCCCCACGCAGAAGCGCAACAATGCGCGTCCGGCAACCGGCCAAGTTCATTTTTCGCCTCGCAATGCCGCCACGCATACGGGATGGGTTTCGGGATTGTATCCAGTGATCGACTAACACCGGTAGACCCGAGTTCATGGCGAACATCCGACGTCTTCCCACCACCCAGGGAGGGCCGGCAGCCACGGCTGAGCCAGGGCGGTCAGAACTGCAGCGCGCTGAACCGCCAGTCCAGCACCGGCCGATCCGGCGCACCGTCGGCCTCGCCGACGGCGTAGACCAGCGAGCGCAGCCCCAGCACGCCCCCGCGACCGGTCGGCTCGGCCGACTCCACGTGCAGCTCGCTGTAGAGGGTGTCGCCCTCGTGGACGGGCCCGGTGTGGTCGCACGACCGCCAGCCCAGCACCGTCGCCAGGTTCGGCAGCAAGCGGGAGGCCTGCGCGAGCGCCAGCCCGATGGTGTGCCCGCCGTAGACCAGCCGCCGGCCGCCCACGCGCGAATCATGGTGCGCACCGGCGACATTGAGCGTAAGGCGGGCCAGCTCCGGAGCGCTGCTGACCACGTCGCCGCTGCTGCGCCGCACCGAGCCCGCGACGCCCGCGTCGAAATGGGGCCCGGGCACCCTGGCCCGGAAGACCTCGGGCTGCCATTGCCCGGCCGGGTCGTGGGCGGGGCCGGGCACGTCGGCGTCGATCGCCGACAGGTCGTCGCCGGGCTCCGCCGGGGGCGTCCAGCCGGGGCTCGCCGGCAGCATGGCGCACCGGTAGAAGTCGAGCACCATGCGGTCGGCCTGGTCGGTCGTGACCATCCGCAGCGCCGCCATGCCCGTCGGCGCGCGCCCCGGCTTGACCGAATTGACGCGCAACCCAACCACTTCCGTGCGGGTGTAGATGGTGTCACCGACCGCCGGGAAACGGTGGAAGACAAGGCCGCGGTAGAACAGGTTGGCCTTGACCCGCTGAGTGGCCACCGTCGACTGCCCGATCGCGACGTCACAGACCAGCGCCGGGTGCGCCAGCGGACCGGGCTCCCCGGTCACCGCGGTGCACAGTTCGGCGTCGAGGCACAACCTCAACCGGTCCCCCACGATCGCCTGGTGCGCGGCGGCCACCCCCGCCGAGAGCGTCATCGGGGGCGCCCAATCGAAGACCTGACCCACGGACAGGTCGTCGAAGTAGGGACCACCCTCGCGGATTCCGGCGTACGTCACAACGCCACATGCTGGCAGCCCGTCCGATCGGGGGCAATATGGCATGCGTGACAGACGAAGAAGACATGCTGGTGGCCACGGTCCGGGCGTTCGTCGACCGCGACGTCAAGCCGACCGTCCGCGAGGTGGAGCACGCCAACACCTACCCCGAGGCGTGGATCGAGCAGATGAAGCGGATCGGCATCTACGGCCTGGCCATCGGTGAGGAGTACGGCGGGTCGCCGGTGTCGACGCCGTGCTATGTGCGGGTCACCCAGGAGCTGGCGCGCGGCTGGATGAGCCTGGCCGGCGCGATGGGCGGCCACACCGTGGTGGCCAAGCTGCTGACGCTGTTCGGCACCGACGAGCAGAAGCGGACGTACCTGCCGCCGATGGCCACCGGCGAGCTGCGGGCCACCATGGCGCTGACCGAGCCGGGCGGCGGCTCCGACCTGCAGAACATGTCGACGACCGCGCTGCCCGACGGCTCCGATGGGTTGCTGATCAACGGGTCCAAGACCTGGATCTCCAACGCGCGCCGCTCCGGGCTGATCGCGCTGCTGTGCAAGACCGACCCGAACGCCGCGCCGCGGCACGCGGGCATCTCGGTGCTCCTCGTCGAGCACGGGCCCGGCCTGACAGTCTCGCGGGACCTGCCCAAGCTGGGCTACAAGGGCGTCGAAGCCTGCGAGCTGTCCTTCGACGGCTACCGCGCTCCGCGCTCGGCCATCCTGGGCGGCGAACCGGGGCAGGGCTTTGCGCAGATGATGAAAGGCCTTGAGACGGGCCGCATTCAGGTGGCCGCGCGGGCGCTGGGCGTGGCCACGGCCGCGCTCGAGGACGCGCTGGACTACGCCCGGCAGCGGGAGAGCTTCGGCCGGCCGATCTGGCAGCACCAGTCCGTCGGCAACTACCTGGCCGAGATGGCCACCAAGCTCACCGCGGCCCGCCAGCTCACCCGCTACGCGGCCGAGCGCTACGACAGCGGCGAGCGCGCCGACATGGAGGCCGGGATGGCCAAGCTGTTCGCCTCCGAGGTGGCGATGGAGATCGCCCTGAACGCCATGCGCATCCACGGCGGCTACGGCTACTCCACCGAGTACGACGTCGAAAGGTACTTCCGCGACGCGCCGTTGATGATCGTCGGAGAGGGAACCAATGAGATCCAGCGCAACGTGATCGCCGCGCAACTGGTGGCCCGCGGCGGCCTCTGACACTCTATTTGCCTGACTTCTCCCATCAGGCGAGCCGAGCGGGAAAGTCGGTCGCCATGAGTTATCCGCCGGGGTCCTATGGGGGTTCCCCGGGCTGGCAGGGCTGGCCGGCCCCGCGGGAGCCGGACAACTACCTCCTCTGGGCGGTCCTGTGCGCGGTCCTGTGCTGCCTGCCGCTGGGCATCGTGTCGATCGTGTACTCCAGCAAGGTGTCCGGCCTGTGGGCCCAGGGGCGCTTCGCCGAGGCACAGACCGCGGCCGCCGACGCCAAGAGGTGGGCCGTCATCGGCGCGATCGCGGCCGCCTCCTTCTACCTGATCATCGGGGTGCTGTACCTGGTCATCCTCACGGTCGCGGTGACCGAGATGCCCCGAACGCCCGCCGCCACGACGCTTCCGGGCTACTGAACGCCCTGAACACCTTGCACGCCAAGGTAACTAGCGTCCACCAGCCCCCAGTCAAGGGCGGTCTCGGTGCCGATGGTGCGTCCCGACAACACCAGATACGCCGTGCGCCAGCGCCCGATGCGGCGCGTCACGCTGACGGTCCCGCCGGCGCCCGGGATCAGGCCCAGCGCCAGCTCGGGCAGCCCGAACACCGAGTCGGCCGCCGCGGCGACCCACCCGCAGAAGGCCGCCATCTCCAGGCCGCTGCCCAGCACCCGCCCGTGCACCTCGGCGCGGCAGTCCCGGCCCAGCCTGGCGGTGAGCGCGTCGAGCGCCAGGGCGGGGCTGTGACGGGTGCGGGCCAGGTGTGCGCTCGCCGGGTCGGCGAGCGTGCCGAACTCGGCCAGGTCTCCCCCGCTGCAGAACGACGGCCCGTTGCCGCTCAGCACCACCCCGGTCACCGACGGGTCCAGCCGGGCGACTGCCAGCGCCTCCAGCAGCGCGGCGCGCGCCCCGGTGGAGAACGCGTTGTGCCGGTGCGGGCGGTTGAACCTGATCCGCAGGACGTCGCCGTCGCGGCGCGCCTGCACCGGCTCGGCGCTGCCGGGCATGCGCGCGGGCCCGCGCTGCGCGAGCCAGCGCGCGAACTCCGGGCCCGCCTGCAGGGTCGAGTAGGCCAGCGACTCGGTCACCACACCGGTCAGCGCCGGGCCGTCGGGATCGATGCAGCGCAGCACGTCGTCGCACACGCTGCTGGCGTGCGGCCAACGTCGGCAGCGCTCGTCGAGCTCGGCCAGGGCGTCGGGCACGGAGTCGACGGTGACGACCCGCCGGTCCGCGCAGCGCTGCTCGGTGAGGGTGAAAGTCGCTCGTTCGAGCCAGTATTCGGGTGCACCGGCGACCGGTCCGACGGCGACGAGCACCCCGGGCGGCTGCCCTGCCGACATGAGCTCGTCGGCGTCCGCCGGCTCGGCCAGATCGACGACGCGCAGCGTCACATCGAGTACTTCTTGACCAGCTCCCCCTTGTACAGCTTGCCGGTGTCGGTGCGCGGCAGCTGCGCCTCGAACGAGATCGACCGCGGACACTTGTAGTGCGACAGGCGATCCCGCAGCCAGCCCAGCAGCTCGTCGGCGAACGCCTCGGTGGCGTCGGCCGGGTCCACCGTCTGCACCACCGCCTTGACGCTCTGGCCCATCTCGTCGTCGGGGATGCCGAACACCGCCGCGTCGAGGACTTTCGGGTGGGTGACCAGAAGGTTCTCGGTCTCCTGCGGGTAGATGTTCACCCCGCCGGAGATGATCATGTGGTGCCGCCGGTCGGTCAGGTACAGGTACCCCTCGTCGTCGACGTAGCCGACGTCGCCGACGGTCACCCACCCGCGGTGGTCGCGGGAGGAGGCGGTCTTCTCCTCGTCGTTGAGGTACTCGAAGTCGTAGCCGCCGGCGAAGTAGATCTCGCCGGACGCACCCGGCGGCAGCTCGTTGCCGGCCTCGTCGAGGATGTGGATCTCACACGACATCGGCTTGCCGACCGAACCCGGGTGGGCCAGCCACTCCTCGGAGCTGATCAGCGTCGACCCGATCGCCTCCGAGGAGGCGTAGTACTCGTCGATGATGGGACCCCACCAGTCGATCATCTGCTTCTTGATCTCCACCGGGCACGGGGCCGCCGCGTGCATCACCCGCTGCAGGCTGGACAGGTCGTACGAATTGCGCACCGCCTCGGGGAGTTTGAGCATCCTGGTGAACATCGCCGGCACGAACTGACCGTGCGTGACGTGGTAGCGCTGGATCGCCTCGAGGCAGCCCTCCGGGTCGAACTTCTCCATCACCACCGTGGTGATGCCCCCGGCCTGCGCGCTCATCGACCACACCGACGGCGCGGTGTGGTACAGCGGCGCCGGGCTCAGGTAGATCGAATCCGGCGTCATCCAGAAGCTCACCAGCGCCGACATCATGCCGGGCGCCTCCGAGGGCGGGACGTGCGGGAGGGCGCGTTTGATGCCCTTGGGGCGGCCCGTGGTGCCCGAGGAGTACTGCAGCAGGTCGCCCTCGAGCTCGTCGTCGATGGGCGTGTCGGGTTGGTCGGCAACGCATTCGGGGTAGCGCTGCCACCCGGGCAGCTCGGCATCCTCCTCGCCCGAGGCGATCAACAGCAGCTCGGGCAGGCCGCCGGGCAGGTGCTCGCCGAGGTTCTCGCAGATCTTGCGCAGCGCCGCCGAGCCGACGATCGCCCTGGCGGCGCTGTTGTCGACGATGTAGGCGGCCTCGGCCGCGGTCAGGTGGGTGTTGATCGGCACGTAGTACAGGCCGCTGCGGCGCGCCGCCCACATCACCGCGTGGATGTGCTCGTTGTTCTCCATCAGGATCGCGACGGCGTCGCCCTCGACCAGGCCGGCCTTGCGGAAGTAGTGCGCCAGCCGGTTGGCCCGCGCCTCCAGCTCATCGAAGGTGACGACGGTGCCCGACGGGTGGAGGATGACCGCGGGCTTGCCCGCGCCTCCCCGAGCGGAAGTGTGGGGGCGGATCTCCATGCGCAGACTGTATTACCCACCCGCCGACCAGACGTAGAAGCCCCCATTCTGTGCCCGTAAAGGGGGGCTTTTACCTCTGCTGGCGCTGACTTGGCTCTGGTGGGCGCCGACGATTGGCCGCTGATGCGCCGCGAGCCGGAGTTCGCGGCGGTCCGCGCTGCCCTGACCGGGCAGGGCGGCGTCGGGAAGACCACCCTGGCCCGTGACGTCGCCGGGTCGCTGCCCAACCGGGTGCGCTGGGTGGCCGGAACGGCCTCGTCGCGCGGCATCCCGCTGGGCTCGTTCACCTACCTCGTCGGGGCGGGCACCACCCGCGACCCGACGGCGTTCCTGGCCGCGGCCATTCGACAAGAAGCAGTCCGTCGAGCGGGTCGAGCGGGTGCTCGGCGGCCCGTCGAAGGCCTCAGCGCGGACGCGATGTGGGGGGACACCGGCGGCAACGCGCTCCTGCGCCACCTCGTCGAGGGGGCCGTGGAGGCCGGCACGTTGCGCCAGGTGCGCGGCATCTGGCAGCTGCGCGGACGCGCCGCGGTGAGCGAGGAACTCGCCTCGCTGGTCGACGAGCAGCTCGGGGCGCTGTTGCCGGCCGCCGACGCCGCCGCGCAAGCCGCCGAGATGTTCCGCGCGCGGGCGGTGGCATGCACACGCCGGCGCTGACCGCGGCCGCCCGGCCGCTGCCGCTCAGCGCCCGGGAACGCGAGATCGCCAACCTGCTGGTTGCGGGGCTGAGCACCCGCGAGATCGCCGAGCGGCTCGTGGTCTCCAAGCGAACCGCCGGTGGAGTCGGGCGCGTAGGCGGCCGACTCCACGTAGCGTCAGCGTTCCGGCCGGACGAGATCGCGTACCCGGCTACGGATGTGCGCCCGCGATCCCCGCCATAGCGTGGCAGCACAGCCGCGCCACGGCGGCCCAACGCCCGAACGGGACCCGGAAACACAGCCCACCCCCGCGACGGTCACGCCGATCGAGAGGCGTCGGCGGCGCGGCTCCTAGCCGACCGCCGAGCGGCGGTCAGTCGGCCTCGGCCAGCCGCTGCTTGAGCGCCTCGAACTCGTCCTTGACACCGGTGGGCAGCTTGTCGCCGATGAACTCGAACCACTCCTCGATCAGCGGCAACTCCTCCCGCCATTCGTCGGGCCGGACGGCCAGCGCCGCCGCCACGTCCTCGGCGCTGGCGTCGAGGCCGTCCATGTCGATGTCCTCGACCGACGGCACCGTGCCGATCGCGGTGTCCTGGCCACCGGCCGTGTGCTCGATGCGGTCGATGACCCACTTGAGCACCCGACTGTTCTCCCCGAACCCGGGCCACAGGAACTTGCCGCCCTCGCCGCGACGGAACCAGTTGACGAAGAACACCTTCGGCAGCTTGGACTCGTCGGAGTTCTTGCCGATGTCGATCCAGTGCTGCATGTAGTCCCCGACGTGGTAGCCCATGAACGGCAGCATCGCCATCGGGTCGCGCCGCACGGAGCCCACCGTGCCCTCGGCGGCGGCGGTGCGCTCGGAGGCCATGGTGGCGCCCATGAACACCCCGTGTTGCCAGTCGCGGGCCTGCGTCACCAGCGGCACGGTCGTCTTGCGGCGGGCTCCGAACAGGATCGCCGAGATCGGCACGCCCTGCGGGTCGTCCCACTCCGGCGCCAGGATCGGGCATTGCGACATCGGGGTGCAGTAGCGCGAATTCGGGTGGGCCGCCGCGGTTTCGGTCTCCCGGAAGTACCAGTCGTTGCCCTTCCAGTCGATGAGGTGCGGCGGCTCGCCCTCCAGGTCCTCCCACCACACGTCGCCGTCGTCGTCGACCGCCACATTGGTGAAGATCGTGTTGCCCGCGGCGATGGTCCGCATGGCGTTGGGGTTGGACTTCCAGTTCGTGCCCGGCGCCACGCCGAAGAACCCCGACTCGGGGTTGACCGCGTACAGGCGCCCGTCCTTGCCGAAACGCATCCAGGCGATGTCGTCGCCGAGCGTCTCGGCGCGCCAGCCCGGGACGGTGGGCTGCAGCATCGCCAGGTTGGTCTTGCCGCACGCCGACGGGAACGCCGCCGCGATGTAGTAGGCCTTGTTCTCCGGGGAGATCAGCTTGAGGATCAGCATGTGCTCGGCCAGCCAGCCCTCGTCGCGGGCCATGACCGAGGCGATCCGCAGCGCGTAGCACTTCTTGCCCAGCAGCGCGTTGCCGCCGTAGCCGGAGCCGTAGCTCCAGATCTCCCGGGTCTCCGGGAACTGGGTGATGTACTTGGTGTCGTTGCACGGCCAGGGCACGTCCTTCTGGCCCGGCTCCAGCGGGGCGCCGACCGAGTGCAGCGCCTTGACGAAGAATCCGTCGTCGCCGATCTTCTCCAGGGCGGCCTTGCCCATGCGGGTCATCACCTTCATGGAGACGACGACGTATTCGGAGTCGGTGATCTCCACGCCCAGCTTGGGGTCTTCGGCGCCCAGCGGGCCCATGCAGAACGGCACCACCCACATCGTGCGGCCGCGCATGCAGCCGCGGTACAGGTCGGTCAGGGTCGACCGCATCTCGGCCGGGTCTTTCCAGTTGTTGGTCGGCCCGGCGTCCTCCTCGCGCTCCGAGCAGATGAACGTCCGGGACTCCACCCGCGCCACGTCGGAGGGATCCGACTGCGCCACGAACGAGTTGGGGAAGTTCTTCTCGTTCACCCGCTTGAACGTGCCCGCCTCGACCAGCTGCTCGCAGAGCCGTTGCCACTCCTCGTCGGAGCCGTCGGCGAACATCACCCGGTCGGGCTGCGTGAGCTCGGCGACCTCATGTACCCACGACAGCAGACCCTGGTGCTTCGTCGGCGCGTTATCCAGACCGGGAATGGTCGCTGAGGTCATCGAACTCTCCTGAATTCTCCTGCGTGCTTACGGGCGTCTGTATTTATAGCCAGGCCCACACAACGATTGACCTGGTGGCGTTAACTACAGGTTATCGTGAGCAACTTGTCGAGTAAGGCTCGGGCGGGTATAAGCCTGCTCACTACAACGATTCAGAAACCGGTGCCAAAAGTCAGCAATCGCTGTCATTTGCGCTCCTAGGCGGCGGTTCGCGGGTGTCGGCGCCCTGGGCCCGGCACTCAAGCTGCCGTATACCCGGTTCGCCCAGTTCCTCACGCACGACTTCGAGTGCGGCGGCCAGCGCCGGCATCTCCCTGTCCCGCGCCGCGGCGGCCCGCGCCGCGGCGGCGGCGTGCTCGCGCAGCTCGGTGTCGATGGCGCTGACCCGCTCGCCGACCCGCGCGTTCTCCGCCTCGTCACGGACGACCAGGGCGTTGCTCAGCGCCGACTCCGCGGTCAACACCCGGGTCGCGACCAACTCCTCCACGACGGAGCGCAGCGACGACGTCAGCTCGCCCGCCCAGCGGTCCAGCAGCGCGCGGTCGTGCAGCAGGCCGCGCAGGTTGACCACCAGGAACGTGACGGCCAGCCCGACCGCCACGCAGACCACGGCACCGGCGATCTGCATTGCGGGATCGAGGCGGGGGGCCAGGCCGGACACCATCCGGCTCAACGTCAGCGCCACGCCCAACCCGAATCCGGCGCCCAGCAGCGTCATCAGCCAAGTCTCCTGCCGCCGCGATTTGAGAGGCGGCCCGGCGGCGTCGACCGACGGCAGCTCCCCCGGGTCCAGCTCGAGGCCCGGGAGTTCCAGGGGCACGCCCACCACCTGGGCCACATCCGCCAGGTGGGCGGCGGTGCCCTCGCTGACCTCGGCGACCACCTCGTCCGCCCGCGCCCGCGCCCCGGCCTCGAAGCCGGGCATGTCCCGCCGCGACAGGCGCGCGGCGTCCTCCTGCAACTCGGTCCGCACCGACGCGCAGCGGTTGCGCGCGAAGTGGGACAACTGGACCCGCGCCTGCTGGAGCTGACCGCGCAGCATGATGGTGCGCTCGGATCTCGCCTGGCGCCGCTGCCGCAACGCGGCGCCGCGCTCGTCCCGCAGCGCATCGACGCGGGCCCGGCGGCCGGGCCCGTCGGCGTCGCGGTCGAAGCGTTGCGCGGCGTGGCGCAGCCGCGCCTCCCATGCCCGCAACCGGTTGCGCCGCACCAGGTCGGGATCGGCGAGCCGGGCGGTCACGCACTCGACCACGTCGTCCATCCTGGGCTCGCCGAGGTCGGGCAGCGCGGCCGCGCCCACCCACGGCACGGCGGCGTAGCGGGGCGCGTGGGCGGCCAGCGTCTCGCGGTCGGTCTCGAGCACGTCGCGCCAGCCGTGCTGCACGTCGATCTTCGACACGACCCCCACCACCACGTCGGTGCCGGCGGCCGCGGCGTCGAGCAGCGCGCAGTCGGACGGGGTCAGTGGGGCCGCCGCCGACACGACGAACACCACCGCCGCCGGCGCGTCACCGGGACCGAGGTCCGCCGACTCGACGAACTTGTGCTGCGGCAGCCGCTCGCGCAGCGCGTCGGCGACCGCGGTCACGCCGGCCAGCCAGGGTCCGGTGACCAACACCACGTCGCGCCGGGTGAGGGTGGGCGGACCCAGCTGGGGCGCCACCGCCGCGACGCGGTCGTCGACCCGGGCGACCGGATCGTCTCCGTCGGGCGCGTCGCCGCTCACCACGCCTTGCCCGACTGCTCGGGCAACGAGCCGCAGGCCCGTGACCACAGCCGCAGCGATCCCCGGGCGATGTCCGCGCCGCAGGCGCGGTGCAGGTCGCTGACCGGGCCCAGCCTGCCCATGCTGTAGCGCTGCCACCGCACGGCCCGCGGCAGGTGGGCGGCCGCGTCGGCGTCGGCGCCCCCGGCGGAGACGGGGCCGACCTCGAGCCCGGCCGCCTCCGCCACGTCGACCGCGGCGGCCATCCTGGCCACCACCGTGTCGTCGCGGGTGAGGAAGCCGCTGATCGCCTCGTCCCCGACGGCGAGGGCCTCCAGCTCGGCGACGGCATCGAGCACCCGCCGGTAGCGCACCTCGGCGCCGACGGCCGACAGCGCGCCCAGGACGGCATCGACGCGGCTCATCCGGCGCAGCAGGACCCGGACCTGCGCCGCCGTCCTGCCCTGGCGCAGCGCGGCCACCGCGAGGGCGGCGCCGAACAGGCCCAGCGTGTCCAGCAGGCGCAGCCGGACGTCGGCGGGCACCGCGGCGTCAGCCGTGAGGAACCCGTCGCAGGACAGGTCGAACAGGTCGGCGTGGCCGGGCTCGTCGGCCAGCACCCGCAGCGCGGCCCACAGGCCGTCGTCGAGGCCGTCGAGCGCGGCGACGGCGAGCAACCCGATCATCGGCTCGACGGGCACTCCGGCGAGCGCCGCGAGATCGGCGCACCGGGCGCGCGCCGCCGCCGTCGGCCCGTCACCGGTGCGGCCGGACAGGGAGCCGACCAGGTCGGCCTTGCTCAGCACCGCCAGCACCGGGTGCCGGGCGGCCGCGATCGCTTCGGCGTCCTCGGGCTTGATCACCTCGGCGATCACGTAGACGATCAAGTCGACGATCAGGTCGACGCCGGAGCCCACCGCGCGCGCCGCAGGTATCTCCCGGAACGTCGCCGGCCCGGCGGTGGCCCGCTCCCCCGCCGCCCGCAGGGCGCGCGCCACGGTGCTGCGTCCGGCCCCCCGGCGTCCGCGGACCACCACGCGCAGCGGTTCGGCGGTGCGCTCGGCGATCGCCGTCACCCGGGGGTCGGCGTGCCCGGCGGCGAATCGCCTCAGCTCGTCGACGAAGATTCGGTGCCCCTGCCCCTTCATGCCCTGCCCCCGTCCGGTCGGCCCGCCCGCCCCCGTGGATCCGGCTGTAGCCTCGTCTGCGAGGCCGGGTGCGTTTGCCGGGCGGTGCGCGGTCGCCCCCGGTCCCAGCACACCGTGGCGGCCGGGTGCGGCCCGCGTCGTCGCCGAGCGGTACCACCGAATGGTGGCACCCGGATGAAAGAGATGCGAGCCACCGTTCATCTGTTACCAGCCGAAGGCAACTGTTGGGTATCAATCCGGACCAGGGTCGGCTACATCGGGCATTCAGGGGCGTTTATGGGCCACGATGAACAAATGCATGCGCAACCCGGCGTGGGGGTACGGCCCGACACACCGGTGGATGCGGGGGCGCCGGGCATGACGCCCGCTCCGGGCCCGTCGGGGACCGATCGCGAACAGCGCCGCCTGCCGGCCACGGCGTTCCGCTCGCGGCGTTCCGCGCTGTCCGGGGCCCAGCGCGACACCTGGGAACGCCGGTGGCCGGAGCTTGGTCTGTCGCTGGGTGACCAGGAGGTCCCGGGCGGCGAGCCGCTGGACACCCGTGCCTGGTTCGGCCGCGCCGCACCGGTGGTGCTCGAGATCGGCTGCGGCAGCGGGTCGTCGACGCTGGCGATGGCCCAGGTGGAGCCCGACGTCGACGTGATCGCGGTCGAGGTCTACCGGCGGGGCCTGGCCCAGCTGCTGTGCGCGATCGACCGGGAGCAGGTCGGCAACATCCGGCTGATCCGCGGCAACGGAATCGACGTGCTGCAACGCCTGATCGTCCCGGGCTCGCTGAGCGGGGTCCGCGTCTTCTTCCCGGATCCGTGGCCGAAGGCACGCCACCACAAGCGCCGCTTCCTGCAGCCGGTCACGCTTGGCATGATCGCCGACCGACTACTCCCCGGTGGTGTCCTGCACGCGGCGACGGACCACCCGGGTTACGCCGAGCACATCGCCGAGGCCGGGATGGGCGAACCGCGACTGCGCCGGGTCGATCCCGGCACCGAGTTGCCGGTCTCGGTCGCCCGCCCCACCACCAAGTACGAGACCAAGGCCCACGAGGCGGGCAGCGCCGTGACCGAGCTGATCTGGATAAGACGAGCATGAGCCTGGCGGAAGAGACCACAGCAGCGCCCGAACCCCTGGAATCCCCGGCCGACCCGGCCGATTCCGGCATGTCGGGCTTCTCGGCGTCGGGCGGGCGGGTCCTGCTGGTGTGGGACGCACCCAACCTCGACATGGGCCTCGGCTCGATCCTGGGCCGCCGGCCGACGGCCATGGAGCGCCCCCGCTTCGACGCGCTCGGCCGGTGGCTGCTGTCCCGGACGGCCGAGGTCAGCGCCGAGAGTCCCGGGGTGGTCGTCGAACCCGAGGCGACCGTCTTCACCAACATCGCCCCGGGCAGTGCCGAGGTGGTCCGGCCCTGGGTGGACGCCCTGCGCAACGTGGGGTTCGCGGTCTTCGCCAAACCGAAGATCGACGAGGACAGCGACGTCGACCGGGACATGCTCGCCCACATCGAACAGCGGCGCCAAGAGGGGCTCGCGGCGCTGGTCGTGGCCTCGGCCGACGGTCAGGCGTTCCGGGAACCGCTCGAGGAGATCGCCCACACCGGGGTGCCCGTGCAGGTGCTCGGATTTCGCGAACACGCGAGTTGGGCGCTAGCGTCGGATACCTTGGATTTCGTCGACCTGGAGGACATCGCCGGTGTCTTCAGGGAGCCGTTGCCGCGGATCGGTTTGGATTCGCTGCCAGATCAGGGGGCGTGGCTGCAGCCGTTCCGGCCGCTGTCAGCGCTGTTGACCACCCGTGTGTGACACTGGAAAACCTATGCGCGGGTCGGTAACGATCCAGTAAGGAGTTTGCGTGTTCGCCTGGTGGGGTCGAACTGTGTACCGCTACCGGTACATCGTTATCGGGGTCACGGTAGCTCTGTGCCTGATCGGCGGCGCATTCGGGATAAGCCTGGGCAAGCACGTCACGCAGAGCGGTTTCTACGACGAGGGCAGCCAGTCGGTCAAGGCCTCGATCATCGGTGACAACGTCTACGGCCGGGACCGCAGCGGCCACATCGTGGCCATCTTCAAGGCGCCCGCCGGCAAGACCGTCAACGACCCGGCCTGGTCGAAGAAGATCACCGACGAACTCAACACGTTCCAGAAGGACCACCCCGACCAGGTCATGGGCTGGGCCGGCTACCTCCGCGCACCCGACACCACCAACCCCGTGGTCAAGGGCATGGCGACCGACGACAAGAAGTACACGTTCGTCTCCATCCCGCTCAAGGGCGACGACGACGACACCATCCTGAACAACTACAAGGACGTCGCCCCGGCCCTGCAGAAGCTGGACGGCGGCACGGTCCAGCTGGCCGGGCTCGAACCGGTGGCCAACGCGCTGACCGGCACCATCGCGACCGACCAGCGCCGGATGGAGGTGCTGGCGCTGCCGCTGGTGGCGGTGGTGTTGTTCCTGGTGTTCGGCGGCGTGATCGCCGCCTGCCTGCCGGTGATGGTCGGCGGATTGAGCATCGCGGGCGGCCTGGGCATCCTGCGGTTGCTCGCGGTCTTCGGGCCGGTGCACTTCTTCGCCCAGCCGGTGGTCTCGCTGATCGGGCTGGGTATCGCGGTGGACTACGGCCTGTTCGTGGTGAGCCGGTTCCGTGAGGAGATCGCCGAGGGCTACGACACCGAGTCCGCGGTGCGGCGCACCGTGATGACCGCCGGGCGCACCATCGCGTTCTCGGCGGTGCTGATCATCGCGTCGGGCGCCAGCCTGCTGATGCTGCCGCAGGGCTTCGTGAAGTCGCTGACCTACGCGCTGATCGCCGCGGTGGGGCTTGCCGCGCTGCTGTCGATCTCGCTGCTGCCCGCCTGCCTTGGCATCCTGGGCAAGCACGTCGACGCCCTGGGCGTGCGGACGCTGTTCCGCGTGCCGTTCCTGCGCAACTGGAAGGTCTCGCGCGCCTACCTCAACTGGCTCGCCGACCGCCTGCAGAAGACGAAGACCCGCGAAGAGGTCGAGGCCGGCTTCTGGGGCAAGCTGGTCAACTGGGTGATGAAGCGGCCGCTGGTGTTCGCCATCCCGATCGTCGTCGGCATGATCCTGCTGGTCATCCCGCTGGGCAACCTGAAGCTGGGCGGCATGAGCGAGAAGTACCTGCCGCCCGACAACTCGGTGCGCCTGGCGCAGGAGCATTTCGACAAGCTCTTCCCCGGCTACCGCACCAATCCGCTGACCCTGGTGATCCAGACGACCAACCACCAGCCCGTCACCGACGCCCAGATCGCCGACGTCCGCAACCGGGCGATGTCGATCAGCGGCTTCATCGACCCGGACAACGATCCGGCGAAGATGTGGCAGGAGCGCAGCTACGCGCCGGGCGCGTCGAAGGACCCCTCGGTCCGGGTGCTGCAGAACGGGCTGATCAACCCCGGTGACGCCCCGAAGAAGCTGAGCGAGCTGCGCTCGATCGCCCCGCCCAAGGGGCTCGAGATATGGGTCGGTGGCACGCCCGCCCTCGAACAGGACTCGATCCACAGCCTGTTCGCCCAGATGCCGCTCATGCTCGTCGTGCTGCTGACCGCGACCATGCTGTTGATGTTCCTGGCCTTCGGGTCGTTCGTGCTGCCGGTCAAGGCGGCGGTGATGAGCGCCCTGACGCTCGGGTCCACCATGGGCATCCTGACGTGGATCTTCGTCGACGGGCACTTCGCGAAGTGGCTCAATTTCACCGCCACCCCGCTGACCGCGCCGGTGATCGCCCTCGTCGTGGCGGTGGGCTACGGCCTGGCCACCGACTACGAGGTGTTCCTGGTGTCGCGGATGGTCGAGGCGCGGGAACGCGGCATGTCCACGGCGGAGGCCATCCGGATCGGCACCGCCACCACCGGCCGGATCATCACCGCGGCCGCGCTGGTGCTCGCCGTGGTCGCGGGATCGTTCGTGTTCTCCGACCTGGTGATGATGAAATACCTGGCCTTCGGCCTGATGGCGGCGCTGCTGCTGGACGCGACCGTGGTGCGGATGTTCCTCGTGCCGTCGGTGATGAAGCTGCTCGGCGACGACTGCTGGTGGGCGCCGCGCTGGGCCCGGCGGCTGCAGAACCGCCTCGGCCTGGGCGAGACCAACCTGCCCGACGAGCGCAAGCGGCCCACCATCAACGGCCGGCCCGCGCGGCCCCCGGTCTCGGCGGGCGCGCTGGTCGCCGCCGCCCCGCGGACACTGCACGACCCCACGCACCCGGGCGCGCCCGAGCCGGCGCGGCCCCGCCTGTCGGGCCCCGCCCGGGCCGACGCGCCCGACCGGAGCGCGAGCGCCGCGACCGGCAACCAGAAACCACCCGGCCGGGAACGGCCGGCCGACTCCCGCGGCCCCGGCCAGCCCGCCCCCGCGCGGCCCCCGTCACCTCCGGCGCCGCCGCCCTCCGCCGGTCAGACCCGGGCCATTCCGGTCCCGACCGCGGACGCGGCCGACAAGGCCGAGGCCGGCGATCCCGCCGAACCCACCAAGGCCATGCCGGTCATGCGCTCGGAGGCCGACGACTCCGAGACCGCCACGGAAAAGCTCAACGCCCGCGCGCAGGAACCCGGGCAGCAGGACGACACCGACAAGGCGCGCCAGCGCCGTCGCATCGGCGGCGCGCTCAGCGCCCAGGACCTGCTGCGCCGCGAGGGCCGGCTGTAGGTCCGGCGGCGCTCAATCCCGGCCGTCCTCGGGCTGGTCGGGTTCCGCCCGGAGGATGACCCCGACGTCCTCGTCGTCGCCGGTCTGCTCCCTGGCTTCGGCGTCGGGATCGCGGGCGAGCAGCACCTGCAGCGCGTTGTTGAGGAAGGCGACCGACGGCACGGCCAGCAGGGCGCCGACGATCCCGGCGAGCACACCGCCGGTGGAGATCGCCAGCACCACCCCGAGCGGGTGAATCGAGACCGCGCGCCCCATCACCAGCGGTTGCAGCAGATGGGCTTCGATCTGGTTGACCACCACGAGCAACCCCAGCGTGATGAGCGCGTAGACGAACCCCTTGGCGAGCAGCGCGACTATCACGGCCAGGAACCCGGCGACCACCGCACCGACCAGGGGGATGAAGGCGCCCAGGAACACCAGCGAGGCCAGGGGCAGCGCCAGCGGTATCCCCATGATCGCCAGGCCGGTGCCGACCCCGGCGGCATCGGTCAGCGCCACCAGGAAGGTGGCCCGCACGTACCCGATCAGGGAGCCGTACCCGGCGTGGCCGGCCGCGAGCACCCGGTCGCGGGAGTGGGCGGGGATGATCTTGGCGACGTACTGCCAGATGTTGCGCCCGTCGTAGAGGAAGAAGATCAGGGTGAACAGGACCAGCACCGCGGCCGTGACCACCTCGGTGATGGTGGCGGCGGTGGACAGCGCGCCGCTGGTCAGTTTCGCCTGGTTGTTGCGCAGGGCCTCGATCGCGGCGTTGCCCGCGCTGTCGATCTGGTCGCCGCTGAAGTGCGGCGGCCCCTGGATGAGCCACCTGCGGGTGGAGTCGATGCTCTGGGTGACCTGGTCGGTCAGGCCGGGCAGGCCGTCGATGAACTGGGTGATGACGAACGCCAGGATGCCGCCCAGGATCGCCAGTCCGCCGAGCAGGACCAGCGCCACCGCCCCGCCGCGGGGCAGGCCCCGCCGGTCCATCCAGTCGACCGCCGGCACCAGCAGGGCGCTCAGCATCAGCGCCAGCAACACCGGTACGACGATGATCTCGAGTTTCTTGAGCAGCCAGGCCAGGGCGACCAGCGCGGCAAAGATGACCAGCAAACGCCACGCCCAGGCCGCGGTCTTGCGGACCAGGGGCTCGACGGCGGCCGCGTCAGAGGGTTTGTCGACGTTTCCCGACATTGCGCCAGCCTATCGATGTGCGCGTCGCGGCCTTCGATGCCGGCACGATCCGGTTACGACGGCGACACGGTCGGAGCCGCGTCCCGACCGCCGCGCCACCTGCACGGTTACCCTAAAGCACGTGTCTCACGACGCACCCGCCCGCAAGCTCGACTTGCCCCGCGAGGAGACCTCGCGCGGCAAGTACTGGTGGCTGCGGTGGGTCATTCTCGGCATCGTCGGAATCGTGCTGGCCGTCGAGGTTTCGCTCGGCTGGGACCAGCTGACCAAGGGCTGGGTGAGCGTCTACGAGGCCAACTGGTGGTGGCTGCTGGCGGCGGTGGCGGCGGCGGCCGCGTCGATGCACAGCTTCGCCCAGATCCAGCGAACCCTGCTGAAGTCCGCCGGGGTCCACGTCAAACAGTTGCGGTCGGAGGCCGCCTTCTACGCCGCCAACTCGCTGAGCACCACCCTGCCCGGCGGGCCCGTGCTGTCGGCGACGTTCCTGCTGCGCCAGCAGCGGATCTGGGGCGCCTCGACGGTGGTCGCGTCGTGGCAGCTGGTGATGTCCGGGGTGCTGCAGGCGGTCGGCCTGGCGCTGCTGGGCCTGGGCGGGGCGTTCTTCCTGGGCGCGAAGAACAACCCGTTCTCGCTGCTGTTCACCCTGGGCGGCTTCGTCGCGTTGCTGCTGCTGGCCCAGGCGGTGGCCTCGCGCCCGGAGCTGATCGACGGCATCGGCTGCCGGGTGCTGTCATGGGTCAACTCCGTGCGCGGCAGGCCGGCCGACACCGGCCTGGAGAAGTGGCGCGAGACGCTGATGCAGCTGGAGTCGGTGAGCCTGGGCCGGCGCGACCTGGCCGTGGCGTTCAGCTGGTCGCTGTTCAACTGGATCGCCGACGTCGCCTGCCTGGGCTTCGCGGCCTACGCGGCCGGCGACCACGCGTCGGTCGCCGGGTTGACGGTCGCCTACGCGGCCGCCCGCGCGGTCGGCACGATACCGCTGATGCCGGGCGGGCTGTTGATCGTCGAGGCGGTGCTGGTGCCGGGCCTGGTGTCCAGCGGCATGTCGCTGCCCAGCGCCATCTCGGCGATGCTGATCTACCGGCTGATCAGCTGGTTGCTGATCGCCGCCGTCGGCTGGGTGGTGTTCTTCTTCGTGTTCCGCACCGAGAACGCCGACGACGTCGCCGTCCCCGACTACGACGACGACGACGCCCCGGCCGCACGGTCACCCATGCCGGATCGGGGGCCGGCCGACCCGACCGAAACGGCCCTGCAGGGCCCCCTGCCGCCGCCCGACCACGACCCGGAGGCCGGGGGTTGACGCGTCGTCGGGCGATGTCACCGAACGGGCGATGTCACCGAACGTGAACCCACTGCGAAATTCGGCGAGGATTTTCGCAGTGGATTCACGCTCGGCGCGACATCACTAGCCGACGGTGTTGTTCCGCGGCGGGCCCGAGAGCGGGTTGGCGGCCGCCGGCGCCGGTCCGGTCGCCGCGGGCGGGGCGCCCGTCGTCCCGCCGACCGGCAGCGCGCCGGCCGCACCGCCCGGCAGCCCGCCGGCGCCCTGCATCTGCTGCATCATTCCCATGGCCTGCGGGATGCTGATCGGCAGCTTGCACCGCAGCGACAGCCCGGTCAGCGGGTCGGAGATCTTCTGCATGTCGGCGGCGACCTTGGGGTTGGCCTCGAAGTAGGTCTTCAGCGTCCCGAGGGACTGCGGCCCGGACTGCTGCTCCAGCAACGCGGTCATCGTCTGGTTGGTCTCGGGGTGCGAGTCCAGGTAGTCGCCCATCGACTTGACGACCGAACCGGCGGTCCGGGCGACCTCGCTGGCCGAGCACGGGTCCTTGGCGCCGCTCGCGGGCGGCCCGGCCGCCACCGCCACCGCGGCGACGGCGCCCGGCACCAGCGCGGCGAGCGTTCCGAGCGAGAGTCTGCGCAGTCTGCGGCGCACGGTCGCGGGGCCTGTGGTCATCGAAGAAATCCTCCAAGCTTGCGACGGCGCGACCGGATTTCCCCCGGGTGCCACGCCGTCGGATCGGCTGCGGTCAACGGCCCTTTTTTCGCAGAGTTCCCCAACCCCTCGCGCGGCCACCGGCCATCCTGCCAGCCCGGCGGTGCGGCTGCCAACGCATGTGATCGACATCGCCTGCGGCGGGCGAGGTCACCGATGCGCAACGACTTGGCCCCGTCTTGGCAACATCGGTGTTGCCGCAGCTCAGGATGCGAATAAGCCCAACACGTACACAGCCGGCTGCGGTATCCTCGCCTGCACGCGTCGCGTGAGAAGACCGGGGAGCCCAACATCCAGCAGTACATGATGCGCGTCAGCCGCAGCCTGCGCAGATACCGCTGGGTCGTGTTCGCGGGCTGGTTGCTGGCGCTGGTGCCGGCGGTGTACCTGGCGCTGACGCAGTCCGGAAACCTCACCGGCGGTGGTTTCGAGGTGGCCGGCTCGCAGTCGCTGCTGGTCCACGACCAACTGCAGGATCAGTACCGCGAACTGGGGGCGTCGTCGCTGGCGCTGGTGGCCGCACCCCGCCCGGACGCCACCTACCAGGACATGAGCGACGCGGTCGCGGAGCTGCGGGGGATCGTCGGGCAGTTCCCCGGCGTGACCGAGGCACCCAGTCCCCGGCAGCGGCCGCCGCAACCCGACCGGCCCTACGTGCTGTCGCTGCGGCTGGACGCCCACAACTCCGGCACCAGCGACGTCGCCAAACAGCTGCGCACCAGGATCGGCGTCCAGGGCGACCAACCGGGTCACACCGCCAACGGCCGGGTGCGGCTGTACGTCATCGGCCAGGGCGCGCTCAGCGCCGCGGCGGCGGCCAACACCAAGCACGACATCGCGGCCGCCGAACGCTGGAACCTGCCGATCATCCTGATCGTCCTGCTGGCGGTGTTCGGGTCCCTGGCGGCCGCCGCGATCCCGCTCGCCCTGGGCATCTGCACCGTCGTGGTCACCATGGGTTTGGTCTACCTGCTGTCCGACTACACCACCATGTCGGTGTTCGCGGCGCCGACGGTGTCGATGTTCGGCATCGCGCTGGCCGTCGACTATTCGCTGTTCATCCTGATGCGCTTCCGCGAGGAGCTGCGCTCGGGCCGGGAGCCCCGCGAGGCCGTCGACGCCGCGATGGCCACGTCCGGGCTGGCCGTGGTGTTGTCCGGGCTGACCGTCGTCGCCTCCATGACCGCGATCTACCTGATCAACACCCCGGCGCTGAAGTCGATGGCCACCGGGGCGATCCTGGCCGTCGCGGTGGCGATGCTGACGTCGACCACCCTGACACCGGCGGTGCTGGCGACGTTCGGCCGCGCGGCGGCCCGCAGGTCGGCGCTGCTGCGCTGGTCGCGCCAGCCGGACTGCACCCAGTCGAGGTTCTGGAACCGCTGGATCGGCGGGGTGATGCACCGGCCGTGGATCTCGGCGCTGGCCGCGTCGGCCCTTCTGCTCGTCATGGCGGTACCCGTCTCGTCGATGGTGCTGGGCAACAGCCTGCTGCGCCAGTTCGACTCCTCGCACGAGATCCGCGCCGGCGTGGCCGCCGCGGCCCAGGCGCTCGGCCCCGGCACGCTGGGCCCGATCCAGGTGCTCGTCACGTTCCCCGACGGCGGGGCGTCCGCACCCGAGCACAGCCGGCTACTCGGCGCGATCCGTCAGCGGATGGCGCAGGCCCCCGACGTCACCTCGGTCTCGCCGCCGCAGTTCGCCGACGACAACGGCAGCGCCCTGCTGTCCGCGGTGCTCTCGGTCGACCCCGACGACCTGAGCGCCCGGCAGACCGTCGGCTGGCTGCGCGCGCAGCTGCCCAAGGTGCCCGGCGCGGGAACGGCCCGCGTCGACGTCGGCGGACCGACCGCGCTGATCAAGGACTTCGACGACCGGGTGTCGCAGACCGAGCCGCTGGTGCTGCTCTTCGTCGCCCTCATCGCGTTCGTGATGCTGCTGCTGTCCATCCACTCGGTGTTCCTGGCGCTCAAGGGCGTGGTGATGACGCTGCTGTCGGTGGCGGCCGCCTACGGCAGCCTGGTGATGGTGTTCCAGTGGGGCTGGCTGGCCGACCTGGGGTTCCCCCGGATCGACTCGATCGACAGCACCGTGCCCCCGCTGGTGCTCGCGATGACCTTCGGGCTGTCGATGGACTACGAGATCTTCCTGCTCACCCGCATCCGGGAACGGTTCCTGCACACCGGGAACACCCGCGATGCCGTCGCGTGCGGCGTGAGCACCAGCGCCCGCACGATCACCAGCGCAGCCCTGATCATGATCGCGGTGTTCATCGGGTTCGCGTCCGCCGGCATGCCGCTGGTCGCCGAGATCGGCGTGGCCTGCGCGGTCGCGATCGCGGTCGACGCCACCGTGGTTCGGCTGGTCCTGGTGCCGGCGCTGATGGCGATGTTCGCGCAGTGGAACTGGTGGATTCCGCCCTGGCTGTCGCGCGTCCTGCCGTCGGTCGACTTCGACCGGCCGCTGCCCGAGGTCGACCTCGGCGACGTCGTGGTCATCCCCGACGACATCTCGGCCCTGGTCGCCCCCAGCGCCGACCTGCGCGTGGTGCTCAAGTCGGCCGCCAAGCTCAAACACCTGGCTCCCGACGCGATCTGCGTGGCCGACCCGCTGGCCTTCACCGGCTGTGCCCGCAACGGCGCGAAAGCCGGCACCGGCCGGGACCGGGGACTGGGCCCGGGCCAGATTCCGCACCACGTCGACCTCGGCGAGGAAAGCGCGCTGGTCGCGGCAGGCCCGGCCCGGAACGGCAACGGCAACGGCAACGGCCATCCCGCCACGAGGCCGGCCGGGGTGCGGGCCTCCCGCAACGGCATCGCCCGCGCGATCACCGGAAACGGCCGTCCGGTGCACCCGGTCACGCTGTGGCGGGGGCGGCTGTCGGTCGCCCTCGACGCGCTGCAGACCAGCGGGGACGTCGGCGAGGAGTCGCGGTTCGAGCGGCGCAGCCCGGTGGAGACCGCCAACGTGCAACTGCCCACCGGGGACCGCCTGCTGGTCCCGACCGGCGCCGAGGCGCTGCGCCTGAAGGGCTACCTGATCATGTGCCGTAACACCAGCCGCGACTACGCCGATTTCGCGGATATGGTCGGCACGGTGGAACCCGAAACCGCCGCTCTCGTTCTGGGCACAATGGACAGGTACTACTGTTGTGGGTCATCGGGGCGGGAATGGATCGCCACCCAGTTGGTCCGTCGGCTCGCAGACCCACATCCTTGCGACTTCACCGAAGAGCAGTGGTCCGGACCGGACGCCAGGGCGGACTGGGACGAGGTGAGACACCGCTGCCTGTCGGTGGCCGTGGCGATGCTGGAGGAGGCGAGGTGACGTTGGCATCCGACCGACGCCCCGCGTCGCCGTCGCAGCGGTCCGGCGGCGAATCCCTGCCCGACCCCGACCAGCCGGTCGAATTCTGGTCGACCGCCGCCATCCGGTCGGCGCTGCAGGGCGGGGACATCGCGACCTGGAAGCGCATCGCGGCCGCCCTGAAACGCGACCCGTACGGGCGGACCGCCCGCCAGGTCGAGGAGGTCCTGGACGTAACCCGGCCGTACGGCATCACGGGCATCACGGGCATCTCCAGGGCCCTGTGGGAGGTGCTGGAACGGGCCCGCGCCCACCTGGACGCCAACGAACGCGCCGAGGTGGCCCGCCACGTGCGGGTGCTGATCGACCGGTCCGGCCTGGCCGAACACGAATTCGCCTCCCGCATCGGGGTGGATCCCGAAGACCTGGCCACCTACCTGGCCGGCGGCGCCAGCCCGTCGGCCTCGCTGATGATCCGGATGCGCCGGTTGTCGGACCGGTTCGTCAAGGTCAAGTCCGCGCGCGCCGCGGAATCCAACTGATCGCTCAGCGCGAGTTCACCGGCACCACGTCGGACACCAGCCACGCGCTGCCGCGCTTGACCAGCCCCACCCGCAACGCCGGCGCCGCGCGGCCGGGCGGCTGCCCGGGCGCGCTCTGCGTCACCCGCAGGATCACCGCCACGCTGGCCACCACGGGGCCGATGGCCTCGACCCCGGCCGCCAGCGCGGTGGCCTGCGCGGTGACGTTCTGGCGGGCGAGCTCGGCGCTGGACTTGGTGTACTGCTCCTTGAACGCCCCCGCCCGTTCCGGCACCGTCATCGCCGCGGCCCGGTCGATGGAACTCGCCGGTGCGCCCGGGGTGAACGACGCCATCGCCTCGGCCATCCTCGTGGCGATCTGCACCACCTCGCGCGAGTCCCGGTCGAAGGCGCGATCGGCCCGCGTCCAGTGCGTGTAGCCGGTCAGCACCGCCGCCGCCAGGGCGGCCGTGCACAGGAAAACCACGGCCAGCCGCAGTCCCGGCGCCTCGTCGTCGGTGCCGACGCTGACCGAGTCGCGGCGCAGCAGCCAGAAGTTGACGCCCACCCCTTCCACGATCAGCAGCACCAGCGCCGAGCATGCCGCCACCCACCACAGCGGCCAGGCGAGCACCACCCCCACCGCCAGCAGCGCGGCGATCGCGGCCAGCGGGGCCACGACGTCGAAGGCCAGCAGCCGCCAGGCGTTCCTCATCGGATCGACTCCAGCTTGGAGATCATCAGCTTGCCGTCCACGTCGGAGACGTCGAGCCGCAGGTTCCAGTGCACCGTCTGCGGCTTGGCGCCGGCGTTCTCGCTGACTGACGTCGCGACCAGCAGCACCGAGTCCGTGCGGCTGGCGAACGGCGGCAACTTCGTGGTGACGGTGGATCTGGGGGGCCGCGCGGCGCCGGGCTGGGTGTCCAGGTCGCGGTGCAGCGTGTCGATCGCCACCGCCTCGATGCGGCCGCTGCTGCGCGACTGCAGCTTCGCCACCACCTGCCGGTAGGGCTGCACGGCGGCGTCGAAGTCGGCGTTGAGTTCCCCGACGGTCCCGTCGTGCAGCCGCTGCAGGCTGGCGTCGATGTTGCCGCTGTTCATGTTGATCAGCACACCCGACCAGTCGGCGGCGGTCTGCATGACGCGGGTCAGGTAGGTGCGCTCGGCCACCGCGTCGCGGTGGCCGGACCAGACGAGGGCGCCGAGCACGACCGCGGCCACCGAGAGCACGCCGAGAACGGCCGAGGCGACGCCGTAGTGGGAGAAGATGCGGTCGTCGGCGGGACCGGTGTCCGGCGGGGCGGAGTCGTCGGCCTCTTCGCGCGCCGGTGACCCGGTTTGCTCGCCGTCGGACATGGCCCGATCGTCGCACCCCCGCGCAGATGGAAGGATGGCAGGGTGACAGTTGAGGCCATCCGCTCGGGCATCGACCTGAGCCATGTCGACCCGAACGCCCGCCCCCAGGACGACCTGTTCGGTCATGTCAACGGCCGCTGGCTCGCCGAATACGCCATTCCCGCGGACCGGGCCACCGACGGTGCGTTCCGCCAGCTGTTCGACCGCGCCGAGGAGCAGGTGCGCGACCTGATCAGGGAGGCCGGCGGCGGCGGAGCGGCCCCGGGCACCGATCAGCAGCGCATCGGCGACCTCTACGCGAGCTTCCTCGACGAGCAGGCCGTCGAACGCCGGGGCCTACAGCCGCTGCGACACGAGCTGGCGAGCATCGACGGGGCCGCCGACCCGGCCGCGCTGGCCGCGGTGCTGGGCGCCCTGCAGCGCACCGGGGTCGGCGGCGGCGTCGGGCTGTATGTGGACACCGACTCCAAGAACTCGGCCCGCTACCTGGTGCACCTCACCCAGTCGGGCATCGGGTTGCCCGACGAGTCGTACTTTCGCGAGGAGCGGCACGCCGCGGTGCTGGCCGCCTATCCGCGCCACATCGCGCGGATGTTCTCGCTGGTGTTCGGCGGCGACCCCGAACACCACGCCGAGACCGCGGCCCGCATCGTGGCGCTGGAGACGAAAATGGCTGCTGCGCACTGGGATGTGGTCAAGCGCCGCGACGCCGACCTGACCTACAACCTGCGCACGTTCGCCGAGGTGCGCTCCGAAGGGGCCGGCTTCGACTGGGACGGCTGGGTCGGCGCGCTGGGCGGCACGCCCGAGGCGGTCGCCGAAGTCGTGGTGCGCCAACCCGATTACCTCACCGCCTTCGCCGGCCTGTGGCAAAGCGAGGACTTCGAGGACTGGAAGCGCTGGGCGCACTGGCGGGTGATCCGGGCGCGCGCCGCCTGGTTGACCGACGCCGTCGTCGCCGCCGACTTCGACTTCTACGGACGGCTGCTGACCGGCGCCGAGCAGATCCGCGACCGCTGGAAGCGGGGCGTGTCGCTGGTGGAGAGCCTGATGGGCGATGCCGTCGGAAAGCTGTACGTGCAAAGACATTTCCCGCCCGGCGCCAAGGCCCGCATCGACGCGCTGGTGGAGAACCTGGAGGCGGCCTACCGGGTCAGCATCAACGATCTGGAGTGGATGACGCCGCAGACCCGGGAGCGCGCCCTGGCCAAGCTGGCCAAGTTCACCGCCAAGGTCGGCTACCCGGCGAAGTGGCGCGACTACTCGGCGCTGGTGATCGACCGCGACGACCTGTACGGCAACTACCGGCGCGGATACGCCGTCAACCACGACCGCGAGCTGGCCAAGCTCGGCGGTCCGGTCGACCGTGACGAGTGGTTCATGACGCCGCAGACCGTCAACGCCTACTACAACCCGGGGATGAACGAGATCGTCTTTCCCGCAGCGATTCTGCAGCCGCCGTTCTTCGACGCCGGGGCCGACGACGCGGCCAACTACGGCGGGATCGGCGCGGTGATCGGGCACGAGATCGGCCACGGCTTCGACGACCAGGGTGCCAAGTACGACGGCGACGGCAACCTGGTCGACTGGTGGACCGACGACGACCGCACCGAGTTCGGCGCCCGCACCAAGGCGTTGATCGAGCAGTACGAGGGGTACATCCCCCGGGCGCTGAGCAACGGCCACCACGTGAACGGCGCGTTCACCGTCGGGGAGAACATCGGCGACCTGGGCGGGCTGTCCATCGCGCTGCTGGCCTACGAGCTGTCGCTGGGCGGGAAGCCCGCCCCCGTCATCGACGGGCTCACCGGCGTGCAGCGCGTGTTCTACGGCTGGGCCCAGGTGTGGCGCACCAAATCCCGTGACGCCGAGGCGATCCGGCGGCTGGCCGTCGACCCGCACTCACCGCCGGAGTTCCGCTGCAACGGGGTCGTGCGTAACATCGACGCGTTCTACGAGGCGTTCGGTGTCGGCGAGGGCGACGCGCTGTTCCTGGAGCCGGCGCGCCGCGTCCGCATCTGGAACTGACCCTGGGCGAGCAGGCTAGTTCTGCCAGTCGTTGGAGCCGTCGTTCTTCTTGTAGGTGCCGACGGAGTTCTTCACGACGATCGGGTCGCCAGGGCCGAAGTTGTCGTAGAACCACTTCGCGTTGGAGGGGCTGATGTTGATGCAGCCGTGGCTGACGTCGCGCTTGCCCTGGTCGCTCACCGACCACGGCGCGCTGTGCACATAGTCGCCGACGTTGTCGAAGCGGACAGCGTCGGTCACCGTCACCTTGTAGCCATAGGCGGAGTTGACGGGCACCCCGTAGGTCGAGGAGTCCATCACCACCGACGCCTTCTTGTCCTGCACCCAATAGGTGCCGTTGGGCGTCTGGTGGCCTCCGGCCGCCATCCCCATCGACATCGGGAAGGTCTTCTCCACCACGCCGTTGCGGGTGATGGTCAGCTGGTGCGTGGCGTCGTCGGCCGTCGCCACCAGCGCGTCCCCGGTCATGAAGTTGGAGACGGTGCCGCCTGCGTCGATGGTCACCGCGGTGTGGGCCGGCCAGAAGCTCAGGGGGCGCCACCGCAGCTGCGTCGGGGTCATCCAGTAGAACTTGCCCGGCACCGCGGGAACCGACGAGACGTGCACCGCGTCCACGGCGGCGCCGGCGTCGTCGACGCGGCCGGGGAAGTTGATGATGATCGGCTGGGCCACCCCGACGGTCGAGCCCGGCGCCGGGACGAAGCTGGGCGGACCGAACGGCGCGACGCCGGTGAACGGCGCGGGGTTCTGCCCGGCGGCGGGACCCGTGTAGGCTTGCTGCGCCATGGGCGCCGGCGCCAGCGGCCCGGGCGCCAGCGGCCCGGGTGCGGGGTCGGCCGGCGGCACGCCCCACGGCGGCGGGGCGGGCGGGTCGACGGGGCCGGCCACCAGCCCCGGATCCCCGGGGGCCTGATCCGGATCCGCCACGGCGGGCCCCGCGGTCAGCACCAGCAGCGGCGCCACGACCGCGGCCAGTCCGGCTGCCCTCGTCCAGCGCGACATGTGTATCCCTCCCGTCACCTTCCTGAAACAGTGTGGCACAACGCGGTGACCAGCTACCTTTTCCGCGGCCGCCGCGCGACCGGAAAATGGCCGCAAAACCCCCTTTGAGCTGGGGACTTATGAATCGCGTGAGCTTGCCGGTGTGACGTCCAGCATCTTCCTGTTGGCGGCCACGCCGACCAGTGCGACGCCCATCAGGCCCGCCGACGCGGCCAGCATCAGGGCGACGCTGCGCTCGTACAACAGCCCGCCCGCCAGCGAACCCGCCATGATGCCCACCTGGAACGCCGTCACGTACAGGCCCGACGCGCCGTCCGGGTCGGAGGACCCCTTGCGCATCGCCGCGGCCTGCATCATCGGCGACACGGCGGTGGCCATCGCCCCCCACAGCACGATCGCGCCCGTCCCGATCAGCACGGTCGCCGCGTTGAGCCGGCCGCCGAACGCCAGCGCGGTGAGCACCACGAACGCCGCGGTCAGCCCCGCCATGCAGCAGATGATGGCGCCCCGGGGGCGGCGGTCCAGCGGCCGCGCCACCAGCGGCATCGCCAGCAGGCCCGCGAAGCCGTAGGCCGCCAGCAGCCAGGCCAGGTTCGGGCCGTGCACGCCGACGACGTTGCGGATGATCACCACGATGAACGTGTAGGACACGAAGTGGCCGGTGACCGCGACCATCGCGAGCAGGCTCACCGTGATCAGCGCCCCGTTGCGGTGGTGCCGCGACCGCGGGCCCACGTGGGCGAGCTGGTCCTCGCTGAGCACCATCTCCGGCAGCACCAGCCGGGCCGCCACCGTGACGACGGCCGCGGCGACGGTGATGCACACGACCGCCAGGCGCCAGCCCCACATCAGGCTCAGGGCGGCCGTCAGCGGGCTACCGACGACCAGCGCCAGGCTGGTCCCGACGTAGATCGACGTGGTCGCCCGCCCGGCGTGGCTGGGCGGCACCAGCCGGGTCGCGATCGGGGCGATCACCGACCACAGCAGGCCGTGGGTCAGCGCGCAGAGCACCCGTCCGGCGGCCAGTACCGCGAAGTTGGGCGCCAGCGCCGAGATGACCTGCGAGGCGGTCAGGCAGGTCAGGCTGAGCATCAGCGCCCGCCGGCGCGGCAGGTGCGCGGTCCAGCGCACGAGCGGGACCGTCGTCAGCGCGGCGACCAGCGCGTACCAGGTCAGCAGTGTGCCCACCGCGACCAGGCTGACGTGCAGGTTGCGTGCGATCGACGGGAGGGCGCCGACGGGCAGGATCTCGGCGGTGACGTAGGTGAAGGCGGCCGCGGCCAGCACGGCGAGCTGCGCGGCGACCCGTGGCGTCCACGTTCGCGCGGCAACGGTGGCGGTTTCGGCAGTCATGGCAGTCATCGCTTCGGGGCGCGCAACCTGTCGGGCGAGGTGCTTGCGAGATCACGCTGTCCCTACCGTACGCACCGCAACGACGGGTTCCCCCGCCTTTGCGTTTCAACACGCCTGCGTTATCAGGAACGTACCAAACGCGCGATGGCGGCCGATGCCTCGGCCAGTTTGTCCTCGGCGTCGCTGCCGCCCTCGGCCACGGCTCGGGTGACGCAGTGGTTCAGGTGCTCGTCGAGCAGGTTCAGCGCCACCGAACGCAGGGCGCTGTTGACCGCGCTGATCTGGGTGAGGACGTCGATGCAGTACTTGTCTTCCTCGATCATGCGCGCGATGCCGCGCACCTGACCCTCGATACGCCGCAGCCTCTTGGCGTAATTGTCTTTCTGCTGCGAGTATCCGTGCGCGGTCGTCATCGCTTTTCTCACCCCTGCCAACTTTTCTCACCCCTGCCAATACGTGCCTGCCGTGGTACGGGCCCACGGCCCGAATTCTACCTCATACCCCGCCGGGGTATGACCCGCGCATTTGCCGCGCGGGGGGCTCGCGCATACTTGCACGATGGCCACACCAACCGATTCGCCGCCAGTCGCCGACATCAAACCGCGTAGTCGCGACGTCACCGACGGCCTGGAGAAGACCGCCGCCCGTGGCATGTTGCGCGCGGTCGGGATGGGTGACGAAGATTTCGCCAAGCCGCAGATCGGGGTCGCGTCGTCGTGGAACGAGATCACGCCGTGCAACCTGTCACTGCAGCGCCTCGCCGTGGCGGTCAAAGAAGGGGTGTTCGCCGCGGGCGGCTACCCGCTGGAGTTCGGCACCATCTCGGTGTCCGACGGCATCTCGATGGGGCACGAGGGCATGCACTTCTCGCTGCCCTCGCGCGAGCTGATCGCCGACAGCGTCGAAACCGTGATTCAGGCCGAGCGGCTCGACGGCTCGGTGCTGCTGGCCGGCTGTGACAAGTCGCTGCCCGGGATGCTGATGGCGGCCGCCCGCCTGGACCTGGCTTCGGTGTTCCTCTACGCGGGCACCATCCTGCCGGGGTTGGCCAAGCTCTCCGACGGCAGCGAACGCGAGGTCACGGTCATCGACGCCTTCGAGGCGGTGGGTGCCTGCGCCCGCGGGTTGATGCCGCGGGAGGACGTCGACGCGATCGAGCGCGCGATCTGCCCCGGCGAGGGCGCCTGCGGCGGCATGTACACCGCCAACACGATGGCCAGCGCCGCCGAGGCGCTGGGCATGTCGCTGCCCGGCAGCGCGGCCCCGCCGGCCACCGACCGCCGCCGCGACGGGTTCGCCCGCCGCAGCGGCGAGGCCGTCGTCGGGTTGCTGCGGCGCGGCATCACCGCCCGCGACATCCTCACCAGGGAGGCGTTCGAGAACGCCATCGCGGTGGTGATGGCGTTCGGCGGTTCGACCAACGCGGTGCTGCACCTGCTGGCCATCGCCCACGAGGCCCGGGTCGCGTTGGCGCTGGACGACTTCAACCGGATCGGGTCAAAGGTGCCGCACCTGGCCGACGTCAAGCCGTTCGGCCGCCACGTCATGTCCGACGTCGACCACATCGGGGGCATCCCGGTGGCGATGAAGGCGTTGCTGGACGCGGGCCTGCTGCACGGCGACTGCCTGACCGTGACGGGCCGCACCGTCGCCGAGAACCTGGCCGCGATCGCCCCGCCCGACCCCGACGGGAAGGTGCTGCGCGCGCTGAGCAACCCGATGCACCCGACCGGGGGGATCACGATCCTGCGCGGATCGCTGGCACCCGACGGCGCGGTCGTCAAGACCGCCGGCCTGGACTCCGACGTGTTCGAGGGAACCGCAAGGGTTTTCGACGGCGAGCGGGCGGCACTGGACGCTCTCGAGGACGGCACCGTCGTCAAGGGCGACGCCGTGGTGATCCGCTACGAGGGCCCCAAGGGCGGCCCGGGAATGCGCGAGATGCTCGCCATCACCGGCGCGATCAAGGGCGCCGGCCTGGGCAAGGACGTGCTGCTGCTCACCGACGGCCGCTTCTCCGGCGGGACGACGGGCTTCTGCGTCGGCCACATCGCTCCGGAGGCCCTCGACGGCGGGCCGATCGCCCTGCTGCGCGACGGCGACCGGATCCGGCTCGACGCCGGCGCCCGCACCCTCGACGTGCTGGCCGACCCGGACGAATTCGCCGCGCGGCGCGACAGCGTCACACCGCCGGCGCCGCGGTACACCTCCGGTGTGCTCGCCAAATACGTCAAGCTGGTCGGGTCGGCGGCCGGCGGCGCGGTCTGCGGTTAGGCCGCGCGCCGTCGATCACCGCCGGCCTGGTTCTCCCGGTCCTCCCCTGGTTCCGCGACACGTAAACCGTTGCGACGACACGCCGGTGGGAATCGCATTGATTTATGTCTCGCGCGGCGGATGCGCCCACGCTCCTCGCCCTGGCGTCGTCTAGCGAACCAGCGCGACGGCGAAGCCGTCCCAGTCTTTGGCTCCGACGGTCTGGATCACCGCGGTGTCCAGGCGGGGATGATCACCCATCAGCTGCAGCGCCTGGCGGGACGCCAGCGCCGCCGCGTCCGCGGCCGCCGGGTCGAGGATCTTGCCCTCGCGAATCACGTTGTCCAGCAAGATGACCGCGCCGCGACGGGCCAGCCTCACCGCCCACTGCAGATAGGCGACGTTGTTCTCTTTGTCGGCGTCGATGAAAACCAGGTCGAACGGGTCGCCGGTGAGCGTCGGCAGCGTGTCCAGCGCCGCCCCGACCACCACCTCAACCCGGTCAGCGACCCCGGCGCGCTGCAGATTGGCGCGGGCGATCTCGGCGTGCCTCGGCTCGTATTCCAGGGTGACCACCCGCCCGCGGGGGCCGGCCCCCCGGGCCAGCCAGATGGCGCTGTATCCGCCCAGGGTGCCGATCTCGAGGATCCGCCGGGCGCCGACCGCCCCGGCCAGCAGGCTGAGGAATTTGCCCTGCTGCGCGGAGACGGCGATCGGGGGCAGGCCGGCCGCGTGGCTGGCCTCCGCCGCCGCGGCCAGGGCCGGGTCGTCGCCAAGCATTGTGGTATCGAGGAATTCGTCGACGTCGCGGGGCGTGGGTTTCGGGCTCATTGGTAGTCGGGGGCGCGGTGCTCGTTGAGCCCGTTTCCCCTTCCCCCTTTCAATCCGTGCGTGCGGTTTTCCCGCACACGGCTTACCGATGATCTTCTAGACATGGTTACGCAGCTTTCGGGTAACGGATGGTGCCACGAAGCCGGTGCAGGCCGTGCCCGTTAAACCACTCTTCGGTCCACTGCTCAGCTTGTCCAGCACGCAGATTGCGGCCCCGCTTTCTAACCATCAAGCGAAACAACCGCCAACACACGTACCGGTCGATCTGGCGGAACTTAACGGCGGCATTGCCGGTACGAAAGTAGTTGCCCCAGCCGCGCAGAATCAGCGTCAACTCCGCGATCACGTCACGGATATCGAGACCGACCCGGTTGCGGCCGGTGCGGTCGCGCACCTTGGCCCGTAACCGGGCCATAGCCGTTTGACTGGGCCAGCGGTGCAAGTAGTAGCGGATGACCCGCTTCTGCTCCCACAACCGTCCCGACATGCGG
Organism: Mycobacterium cajalii; assembly: GCF_045809005.2. NCBI lineage: Bacteria > Bacillati > Actinomycetota > Actinomycetes > Mycobacteriales > Mycobacteriaceae > Mycobacterium > Mycobacterium cajalii. Next base: position 356,898 of record NZ_CM141436.1, on the reverse strand, counting down.
GCGCGGAAATGACAGCCCAGAAAGTCCAGGCCCTCACGCCCTGCCCGCAGATCGACCACCTTCGTCTTCTCCGGATGCAGCCGCAACCCCAACGACGCCAGGATCTCTCCCACCGCCGCCAAAGCATGCTCGGCCTGTTCCGCCGTGCGGCACAACACCACACCGTCATCGGCGTAACGCACCAACTCACCCACCCCACGGGCAGCGAGTTCGGTGTCGAGCACATGCAGAAAGATATTGGCCAACAGCGGCGAGATCACCCCGCCCTGCGGGGTGCCCGCGACCGTCCGCTGGGTCACCCCCTCGACCATCACTCCTGCTTGCAGCCACAACCGCAGCAGTTTGAGCACCCGCCGATCCGAGACCCGCCTACCCACCTGCGTGAGCAGCCGGTCGTGGTCAATCTCGCCGAAGAAATTAGCGATATCGAACTCGACCACAAACACCTGGCCCTCGATGAACCCGGTCCGCAAGCGTTCCTTGGCCATCACCGCCGACCGCCTCGGCCGAAACCCGAACGAGCACGACAAAAAGTCCGCCTCGAAAATCGGTTCCAACACGATCTTGGCCGCCGCCTGGACCACCCGATCTCGCACCGTGGGAATCCCCAACGGCCGCTTACCACCTCGTGGTTTCGGAATCTCCACACGCCTGGCTGGCGCGGGAAGATACACACCCTCGCGAAGGTCACGACGCAACTCGCGCAACATGCGGTCCACGCCGTAGTCCTCCACCGCAGCCACGGTGATCCGATCCACCCCGGCCGCACCTTTGTTCTTACGCACCCGCTCCCACGCCTCCCACAGGACGTCACCCCTGTAGACACGGTCATACAGAGCGTGGAAACGCCGACCCTCAGACTGCTTGGCCGCAGCCCATAGCACCCGTTGCAGTTGTTGCACTTTCACCGGCGAGGCCACCAACGGCTCGTCGTCGGCTACAGCAAGCGATGGCTTGCCGGGGTAATTGGACCGAGTCACCTCGGTCATGCCCTGATGCTTACCCGCTTCGCGCGCGTGATCAAAGCAGGGGCCCTTCCCTCCCGGCGTGTCTCTCACGCCGATCAGCGGTACTACGACCCCCTCGGACTCCCGCTGCCCTCCAAAGGATTTCACCATCGGCTTATACCCTTGGTCTTTGCCTGACGCAGGCCAGGCAGACGGGTCTCTCCCCTTCCGAACCAGACTGTGTGCACGTGCCGCTCCCCATACCCCGGAAGGACCCGCCGAGCTAACCCCGGACCGGGGCTCGACGGACATAGGCCTTCGCCGTGACATGAGCGGCTCGGCTCCTCCGTTGTACATTTGACGAGGCTGCAGGACTCGCGCCTAGCGGCACTACGGCCCGCGCACTTGCTCCCTCCAAAGAGGCTCTCGACACCCCGCTTAGCCCGCCGCCTCTCAACGACGAACCGGGGCCTGCTACCCGGCGCTCCGGTGCCTACCGGGACGGGACTTACACCCGCAAGCCTGATCCAGCTTCTAGGACGCACCATGCCGACAACGCTAGCCGGATGCGGCCCGTGACCGCACCGACCGGCCGGCCGCTGTGAAATTCGGCCGGCACCGTTCCCATATACCCGCGTGGGGTATACAGTGGGACGGCACGAGAAATTCACGACATCAAGGGGTGATCCATCATGGCAAGCTACGAAGCCGGAACTTTGCTGACCTGTGGCCACGAGGGCTGCGGCTGCCGCGTCCGCATCGAAGGGCCCTGCCACTGCTCGGGTGCCGGTCAAGCCTACCGCTGCACCTGCGGCGACGAGTTGGTGCCCGTCAAGTAGATCCGGCACCGACGGTCGTACCTTCAGGCTCCTGCCCTGCTGCCGGTCACCGCCCGAACGGGCGGTCGGCGGGTTCGGCGGTGGCGGTCAATCGCGGGCTGGCCGCCGCGACAGAAACCGGACCGACGTAACACGAGTAAGCGACTTTTTGTAGAGGCCTATCGCGTTTTCGGCTAACACGTTGCCCAAATCCTCCCCGGCCGTCCCGATAGACGACTGGAGCACAACCGACATGGCCGAATCACCGAAAGGTGTGGTAGCACATCGGATTCCGGCATCGCTGGGATGGATCGCATCATCGAACGGGTGACATTGGCGGGCCCGGAAAGCCGCGACCACCAAGTGCAGCGCGCGTTCGACGAAGCCGGCGTCCTCGCGCAACGAGCACTGCCAGCTCGCTGAAATCCTTGCAGCTTGTACTTGTCGACGAACTGCTGCACGGCAGCTATCTGATCCAGTCCGACGACTCCGACGAAGGTCACACCCGGGCGTGCCGCGGCGACTCGGCCAACTATCGGCGCCTCGCCTAGACAGGTCGGACACCATGGTGTCCAAAACCACAGCACCGCGGGTTTACCCACCAGGCGTTGCCCCTGAAAGGCAGCTCGACCATCACGGTCTTCGACTACCGACTCGACCCGGGGCCCGCCGAAGCCGTCTCGCGCGCAAAGACGTTGCCTTAGTGGGGCAGAGAAAAGAATGGAGCATGCCCGAGTTCAACCTGTGCGCATGAGCCAGGCACGCAAATCGTCCTCTCGCTGACATTGTTTCGGTTTATCCGTTCGCCTCTCCGGGCTCGGCTCACTATCGAATTGTTCGTCACGCAAGGTTTATTCGGCTTCAGAGGCTCAGTCGCCGGGTGCGGGTGTTGGGACATCGCGCTGTGCGAAAACGTCGCACAACCAGCGCGCATTTCCCCGGTCGAGGTTGAGGCGGCCGTGGGTGACGAAAACGAACCAGGCTGAACAGCAACGCCTTCAGCGACTCCGATTCCGATCGAGGTGGGCACCGTCAGCACTGGCCTAGGCTCTCAGCAAGCGTATCGGATGGAGGACAGCTAGGGTAAAAATCTTGCCCTGAAAGCGTTTTCGGCGGGCGGCGCCGCGCTCAATGCCGATGCGGCTCAAGCAAAGCTGCCTGCCCGGCGACGGGGTGCCGCGTTGCCAGCCATTCACGGGTGCTGGCATGCGACCGCTCGATGAGCTGGACCGAGTGGGTGAAGTCGATTGGTGAGATGCTGAGCGGGCACAGCGGTGGGACGACGCGCAGGTCGGCCACGCCTTCAAGGCGGGTGATGTCGACGGCCAGGCGTTGGTTGATAGCGAGGGTCATGGCGTGCAGCGCCATCGCCAAAGCCCCCTTCGGTGACTCGGGCAGGGCGCACGAGTAGCCGGTCGGCAACACCCAGATCAGGTCGGCGCCGAGCGCGACGGCGTGAGACAGCGGGGTGTTGTTGACCACACCCCCGTCGATCAGGTCGCGTCCGTTGACAGTCACCGGCGGGCAGACGGCGGGAATGGCGGCGCTGGCGGCGATCGCGTCGACCGTATCTCCCGACGACAATAGGACATCTTGGCCCGAAAGCACGTCGGCGGCCACCCCATGCAGGGGGATCGGTGCTTCCTCGAGCCGAGCGAACTGCAGGTGGTCGCCGAGAAGTCGTCGCAGGCCCGTGGCGGGCACGAGGTTGGAGCGCCAACCGAGAAACCCCAGGAGCCCGACGATCGGGCGGGTGGGGAACACGTCTTGTCGCGCCAGCGACCGCCATAGGTCGGCCAGCGCGCCGATCCCAGCGGTATCCGGCCGCGAAGCCATCCAGCCGCCGTTGACCGCGCCCACAGAAGTGCCGACAATCAGGTCCGGCATGATCCCGGCCTCGGCGAGACCGAGGAGCATCCCAACCTGAATCGAACCGAGGCTCGCACCCCCGGAGAGCACGAACGCTGTCGTCATATTTTCACCTAACAGCCGGGAGCACCGGGCTTTGTCGCGATTGTCGTTGTGGTGACACTCCGATGAGGCGGGTGAGTGTCGAGATCGATGAAAGGCTCCGCCGGCCCGACCAGGGCAGCAAACAAACTCGGGTCGACCGGTGGTCAGCGTGCAGCTGACGCACAGGCGCGACACGTAGCCCCGGACAACGCGGTGGGTCGGACACGGGGCCTTGGCGCCGTTACACCCCGACGACCCCGTCGGCACTGGCTGGAACCTCGCCGGCCGCTCATCTGATCAAGCCCTCGTCGATCGCGCACAGCGCGATGTCGTGCGGACTCGCCGACCGGAGTCGAACCGCGAACTTGTCAGCAATATGACATTACGATGGCCAGATTGTCGGCAGGATGGCACTATTGGCTAAGCGACCGAGGGGGCACGATGTCCGACCACTCTGCGGGTCCGCTGCGGCATATTGTGCAGTCACTGACCGGCGGGCAGCAGCCGCCTGAGGCGCAGGTGCGACACGCGGCCTGGGTCGCACGCTGCGTGGGACGCGGCGCAGCGGCGCCGCTGCACCCCAACGATCTGTCGGCACTCGCGGAAACTTTGCAAGCCAAGCAGTTCGCGCCTGGGCAGGTGGTCTTCCTCGGCGATCAGGCCGCTGACGGGGTGTGGATCGTGCGGCAGGGACAGATCGAGCTCGCGGTCGGGTCCGGACGGCGTCGCGCAGTCGTGGATGTTCTTCGTCCCGGCGATGTGGACGGAGACATCCCCCTGCTGTTGGATATGCCGCTGTTTTACACGGCGCGGACATTGACCGATGCCACCTGCCTGTTCCTGGAGCGGCAGGCGTTTGAGCGGCTGCTCGCCACCCGCCCGGCCATCTCGCGGCGGTGGCTGTCGAGTGTGGCGCAACGGGTGTCCGCGGGGCAGGCCAGGCTGATCAGCATGCTTGGTAGACCCCTGCCCGCACAGCTCGCGCAACTCCTTGTCGACGAGGCCGTCGAGAAGCGAGTTGAACTCGCGCAACGCACCATCGCTGCGATGCTCGGCGCGCAGCGTCCGTCGATCAACAAGATCCTTAAAGAGTTTGAGCGCGATCGTCTGATCACCGTCGGGTACGCGGTCATCGAGATCACCGATCCGGACGGGTTGCGGGCTCGCGCGGCATGAGGCGGACCGGAGCCCAGCCAAGTCAGGCAGCCCCCAAGGCACGCTGCAGGTCGGGCTTCATCTGCTGCAACTGGGCACCCCAGTATTCCCAGCTGTGGGTGCCGTTGTCGGGGAAGTTGAACACCCCGTTGTGGCCGCCTGCGGCGTGGTAGGCGTCCTGGAACTTGACGTTGCTGCTGCGCACGAAGTTCTCCAGGAACTCGGCGGGCATGTTCGCGCCGCCCAACTCGTTCGGGGTGCCGTTGCCCACGTAGACCCACAACCGGGTGTTGTTGGCGACCAGCTCCGCGATATGCAGCGACGGGTCGTTGCGCTGCCAAGCCGGGTCACTGGACGACCCCCACATGTCGGCGGCCTTGTAGCCGCCGGCATCCCCCATCGCCAGACCGATTAGCGACGGCCCCATCCCCTGCGAGGGGTCCAGCAGCGCCGACAACGAACCGGCGTAAATGAACTGCTGCGGGTGGTAGATCGCCAGAACCATCGCCGAGGACCCGGACATCGAGATGCCAACCGTGGCGCCGCCAGTCGGCTTGACGTTGCGATTGGAAGCAAGATAGTGGGGCAGCTCGCTGGTGAGGAACGTCTCCCACTTGTAGGTCTGACATCCTGCCTTGCCGCAGGCCGGGCTGTACCAGTCGGAGTAGAAGCTGGACTGCCCGCCGACCGGCATGACGACCGACAACCCCGACTGGTAGTACCACTCGAACGCGGACGTATTGATGTCCCAGCCGTTGTAGTCGTCCTGGGCGCGCAGACCGTCGAGCAGGTACACCGCGGGCGAATTCTTTCCGCCGCTTTGGAACTGGACTTTGATGTCGCGACCCATCGACGCCGACGGCACTTGCAGATATTCGACCGGCAAACCGGGTCGCGAAAACGCCCGCGCGGTCGCTGCTCCGCCCGCAAGGCTGATCAGGCCCAGAATAGCTGCGGTCGCAACCGCGGCCACCCCCAGCAGGCGCGACCAACCCCGCAGGTTTCCGTTTACAACTGCCATGTCTCCCCCTATCTGAGTCCCTTGATCTAGTCAGTGAGGCGCCCCAACGGGCGACTTCAATTGATGGTGACTCATGCGTGCACGTTCAGCGCGGCGTCGAGCGAGGTGAGCGTGCTTCTTGAGTTAATTGCGTTGAGACAGTGCCGGTAACGTTGCGCAGCGTGGCTCCCCGGATTACGCGAACCTTTCAAGCCAGGTCGTCAGCGCATAGAGCGCACCATACGTTCCGATCGCGATCGCAAGCAGTGTCGTCAGTCGCCACCGTAGTCGCCGGATAGCGGTGATGCTGCACTGATCACGTCGCCGCAGTGCAATCCAGGTCAGCAGCACGAGTGCAGCCAGCCCGCCTAGGCGGAACCACCACGCGTAATTACCGTACAGATTGTTAGCCCACGCCAATGCCGTTGTAGCGCTGACTATTCCGAAGAGCGCGAGAATGGTGGGGCCAGCGCAACACAGGATGCCGACCAGCCCGCCGGTGACGCCGACGCGCCATATCGGCAGCGCGTCGTCGGTTGTCGAGCGGCGTCTCTGGGCGAGATCCTCAGTTGTTGTCCGTTTCGTGTGTTGCTGTCGCGTCGCGCCATGTTGTTTTCCCGCCAGTCCGCCACGCGACGTGCGAAACCCGTGCGCTGCATCTTCGGGTTCGCCTTCGACGGTCACCCCGCTCCAGAACGCGACGTGGTTTTTGATCCGGCGTGCTAGCGGACTGGGGCGTGGGTAATACCAGGCGGCGTCCGGGTTCACCTCCCCGTTGGCGGTGACGCTGTAGTAGCGAGCCAAGCCCTTCCACGGGCAGACCGATTTGGTCGGGCTGTCGATGAAATGCTCGAGGTGCAGCGACGCGGGTGGAAAGTAGTGGCTGCCCTCCAGCCGGACGGTTCGCGGCGCCTCCGCGAGCACGGTCCCGTTCCATACGGCGCGGATCATGGTGCAGTCCTCCTCATAGGTGTTGCTACCCCATTGCACTCTTGCGGGGTGCGCCAAACCGGTGAACTGTCATCGCGCAGACAGTGCCGCCCGCCGCGGCGAACTGTCCGGCTGCTGACAGTCGCGCATCGCGCACGAGACGCACAGTGCTGAAATCGCTGAGTTGTGCGGCTGACAGGAGAGCATCGGTGACGACCGTGAAGCGAGAACTCAACGAGGTGTTCGTCGAATACACCAAAAGCATCTGCCCGGTGTGCAAGATAGTGGTCGATGCCCAGGTCAACATCCGCGACGGCAAGGTGTATCTGCGCAAACGCTGCCGCGACCACGGCTCTTTCGAGGCACTGGTGCACGGGGACGCCGAAATGTACATGGACGCAGCCCGTTTCAACAAGCCCGGTACACTGCCGCTGCGGTTCCAGACCGAGATTCGCGACGGCTGCCCCAGCGACTGCGGGTTGTGCCCGGACCACAAGCAGCATGCCTGCCTGGGTTTGATCGAGGTCAACAGCCACTGCAACCTGGACTGCCCGATCTGTTTCGCCGACTCCGGTCACCAACCCGATGGGTTCGCCATCACCATGGAGCAGTGTGACCGTATGCTCGACGCGTTGGTGGCCGCCGAAGGTGAACCCGAGGTGGTGATGTTTTCCGGCGGCGAACCGACCGTCCACAGACAGATCCTCGATTTCGTCGACGCCGCCCAAGCGCGCCCGGTCAAGACCGTCATCATCAACACCAACGGCATCCGGCTGGCCTCGGATCGGCGGTTTGTCGCCGGGCTCGCCGAGCGCAACCGGCCCGGCCGCCCGGTGCACATTTACCTGCAGTTCGACGGACTCGAGGAAGCCACGCACCGCGCGATCCGGGGCCGCGATTTACGGGACGTCAAAGCCCGGGCGCTGGACAACTGCGCGCAGGCAGGCCTGACCGTCAGCCTGGTCGCCGCGGTGGAACGCGGTATCAACGAGCACGAACTCGGCGCCGTCATCCGCCACGCCATGGCGCACCCCGCCGTGCAGACAGTGGTGTTTCAGCCGGTCACCCATGCCGGACGGCACGTCGAGTTCGACCCGCTGACCCGGCTGACCAACTCCGACATCATCCATGGCATCGCCGCACAGCTGCCGCAGTGGCTCAAGGCCAGCGATTTTTTCCCGGTGCCGTGCTGTTTCCCCAGCTGCCGCTCGATCACCTACCTGCTCACCGACGGCGAGCATGTGGCGCCGATCCCGCGGTTGCTGGCCGTCGAGGACTACCTGGACTACGTCTCCAACCGGGTCATCCCCGATCTGGCGATCCGGGAGGCGTTGGAGAAGCTGTGGTCGGCGTCGGCGGTGATGGGCAGCGACATCACCACCGAGCAGCTCCAGAAGGCTGTCCGTGCCCTGGACTGCGCCGACGCGTGCGGGATCAACCTGCCCGACGCGCTGACGAATCTCACCGACCGGGTGTTCGCGATCGTGATCCAGGACTTCCAGGATCCGTTCACCCTCAACGTCAAGCAGCTGATGAAATGCTGCGTGCAGCAGATCACCCCGGACGGGCGGCTGATCCCGTTCTGCGCCTTCAACTCGGTCGGCTACCGCGAGCAGGTCCGCGAACAGCTCACCGGGGTGGCGGTGCCCGACATCGTGCCCAACGCCGCCCCGCTGGCCGGGCTGCTGACCGACTCCCCGAACGGCTCCAAAACAGCCGGCGGTCCCCGTACCGGGCACGACGCCACCAACACCGGCAGCAGAGCCGTACGCCGATGACGGTACCGCCGCAGCGCATCAAAACGTGTTGCGCCGACGCGTATTCCAGCGACGCCGTGGCGTTGTTGCTCGGCGAGTCCTACCATCCCGGCGGGGCGGCGTTGACCCGTACACTGGCCGGGGCGCTCGGACTGGGCGCCGCTGCGCGCCGAGTGGCCGATGTCGCCTGCGGGCGCGGCGCCACTGCCCGGCTGCTGGCCGGTGAATACGACGTCACCGTCGACGGCGTCGACTTCAGCGAGATCAACGTCGACCACGCGCGAGCCGCCGTCGCAGCGGACGGGCTGGACCAGCGAGCGCGCTTCCAGCATGGTGACGCTGAAGATCTTCCACTGCCCGACAACGCCTTCGACGCACTGGTCTGCGAATGTTCGCTGTGCACGTTCCCCGACAAGAACGCCGCCGCGCGAGAGTTCGCGCGCATCCTGCGTCCGGGCGGGTTGGCCGGAATCACCGATGTCACCATCACCGACGCCGGCCTACCGGCGGAGCTGACTACACTGGCGGCGTGGGTGGCCTGCATCGCTGATGCCCGGTCGGTCGCCGACTACACCGAGATCTTCGCCGGCGCGGGACTGCACGTACGACACACGCAGGCCCATGACGACGGCCTGCTGAAAATGATCGAACGCATCGACGCTCGGATCACCGCGCTGCGCATCGCAGCGCCACAAATTCTCGCCGACAGCGGTATTGAACCTGATACCGTGCTGGCATACACCCGGCTGGTGACCGACGCGGTCGAAGCGGGCCGCATCGGATACACCCTGATGATCGCGGAGAAAAGCTGACCCACCCCCGGACGGCACGTGAATCTCTCGTCACGCGTATTCAGCCGAGGTATCGCCATTTGGCCGACGCTCGGAACAACGTCGTCCAGCCACCGAGGTTGATATGGGATATTTGTCACTTACTTGCGTCATTTTCACCCTCGCCGTCGGTATGAATTCCGCCAGCGTGTTCGCCCAAAAGCGATTCCGAATTTACAACCGCTGGCAAAAAAACGGCTGGTTGGTTCACGGCCTGGTCATACTGCCGTTCTGGATAATCGCGATATACCGAGTACTCCGTTTGAACAGCCATTACCTCCTCCGTTTCCCGGCCATGCCGGTCGTGGGCTATACATTTTTCGCGCTGGCGACGTTGATTTTCGCGCTGGCAATACGCGAGATTGGCTGGCCATCTCTACTTAACGGCAACTGGTTCGGGCGCGGGAAGATATCGCACGCTCGCATATTCAATTTGCTTAGGAACCCGATATACGACAGTTACGTCCTAGTCTTCATCGGCGCCGCCCTGAACAGCGGCAACGCCGCTTACTTTGTTATCGCGCTTCAGAGCTACGTCGGGTTGAACATCATTGAGAGCCGAATAGAGAAGATCAGGGAAAATGGGCATCGGTGAGCAAAATTTGCGTTTGCGGACGAACGCGCGCCACCTGGGCGTGCACCTCGACCCACCGCCGGCGATGACGTCGAACTCCGCTATTCCAGGCAAACCGTGGCGCGAATTACGAACGTACGCGGTGCGCCTTCGGGTTCGCCGTGGAAGGTCACGACGTTCCCACGGAAACCCCGCATATTGTCTGGCAGCTGACATTCGCCCACCGCGCACCAGGCGCACCGTGTTGATATAGCTGAAGTGTTGACATAGCTGAAGTGCTGACATACACCCGGTTGGCGACCGGTGCGGTCGCAGGTGGCCGCAGCGGATACACCCTGATGAACGCGGAGAAAACATGACCCACCCCGTGATGGCCCGTAAATCCCTCGTCGCACGTATTCAGCCCGCATACCGCCAGGCGACGGACACACTGAACAACCTGGGCTGGCTGCCGAACTTCGTGCTGCGACTCACCGTCGGATTCATGTTCTTCAGCGGCGCCGTGGGCAAACTCGGTGATCTCGGGAAGTTCACCGCGATGTTTGCCGATTTGGGCATTCCCGCCGCGCCGGTGCTGGCCCCGTTCACCGCTGTGGTGGAACTCCTCGGTGGCGCGGCGCTGATGCTGGGCCTTGGCACCCGGCTGGTGTCGCTGGTTCTCGCCGGGGACATGGTCGGCGCGCTGATCACCGACATCGGTCCGGGCCTGGCGCAGAAATATCCGGATCCGTGGCATTTCCTGAGTAACGTGTTCTATTCCTCGGAGTGGCTGCTGATCGGTCTGCTGGCATGGCTGTTGTGCGTCGGAGCCGGCAAGGCCAGTGTGGACGCGCTGCTGGCTCGGCGTGTGACGGCGTTGAACGGGGGATGATCGGGCACGGCTTCACCGCTCACGCACCACGGGGAGCGCGGCCGGTGGGTCAATGACTTCGTCACGCGCCTTGGGGACCAGGATTCCCGGCATGGCCCGATCGGTGGGTCTGCCGGTGTTCTCCCAGAAGTGCCGGATCTCTTCGAGCTGAGTGCCTTTCGTTTCGGGGGCGAACCAGTAGACGAAGAGGAACGCCCCCAGCGCCAGTACGCCGAATACCGTGTACGTAGCCGCACCGCCGAGCGAACTGAGCATGGTCAAGAACACCGCGGCGACGATCGTGGCGCCCACCAAATCCGCGGTGAGCATCGCGCTCGATCCCATTGACCGCAGCCGTCCCGGGAAACTCTCACCCGCGTACACGCTGAGCAGCGAGCCGAAGCCCAAGCTGAAACCAGCGGCGAGCACCATCACGCCCGCCAAGCCCAGGCCCAGTTCCAGCCCAGGAACGCGCCCGTCGGCTCCTGAACCGGCGGTGAACACGACAATCAGCAGGCCATCAGCCGCGATCATCATGGCGATGCCGGACAGTAGAACCGGCCGCCGACCCAGCTTGTCGACCAGGGTCAGCGAAACGATCGTAGCCGCCAACCCGGCGACTTGCGCCAGCGCCGGCAGAACCAGCAGCGCAAAGTCGCCGGCGAATCCGATCGCCGCGAACAAGCGGGGGCCGTAGTAGATGACGGTGTTGACGCCCGTGACGTGCGCGAGAAAGCCGAGCCCCACCACGAAAGCCGTGGCCCGGGAGTACGGCCGTCGCAGCATGTCGGTGAGCGCGCCGCCGCGCGTTTCGGACAGCGTGCCGGCGATTTCGGCGAGGTCGTGCTCGACTTCTGCCTCGGGCTCCACGCACCGCAATACCTGGCGTGCCGGTGTTACCGAGCCCTTGAGCATGTACCAGCGAGCAGTGTCGGGTATCGGCAGCAACAGCAGCAGGGCCAGCACCGCGGGTACCGCGGCCAGACCGAGCATCCATCGCCAGCTGTGCAAATCAGCAAGCAGGTAGGCCGCCATGTATCCGGCGATAAAACCGAGCACCGTTGCCAACTGGTAGGCGACCAGCAACGACCCGCGCACCCGAGCCGGCGCACACTCGGCGATGAACACCGGGACCACCACCACCGATACTCCGACGGTCAGCCCGAGCAGCAACCGCACCGCTACCAGCGAGGGCAGCGACACCACCGCGACCGCACCCAGCACCGCGAACACCGCGTAGGCCGCAGCCACCAGCACCATCGAGGATTTTCGCCCGATTGCGTTGGCGAGCACGCCCCCGCCAATCGTCCCGGCCAGCTGCCCGATCACCGCCGCAGTCGTCACCATCTCCTGCTGGTGCGTCGACAGGTTGAAGTCATCGGTGATGTAGCGCAGCGCGCTCGCGAAATTCGACAAGTCGTAGCCATAGATGACGCCCACACTCGCCGCACTGATGCCCGCCATGCGTCCCACCCGCGAGGTTCGCAGATCATCGACTCGCCGCACGCTGTCTGACCTTTCCGCCGACTGTTGATGCCGGCACAGTAACGAACACGGCCGCCGCCTCGGCCTACCAATGTGTCAGCAATCTGACGATCACCGTCGACGTGATCGGTGTTGCGCGACACTCGCTTTGAGGATGGCGGCGACATGCACGGTGCACACGCTTTCCTGCGGTTTGGGGCGTCAGCTTGACGATGAGACGCGCCTGCCTGTCGACGAATATGCGGCCGAGAATCCGGGTGGTGTGGTGAAGAACACAGACTTCACCAATTTTCGGTGCGTAAGTTCAGCCGGACCTGACCCGCACGGGCCGCAACAGGCGGCCGCCGGTGATGAACACAATCAACTGCCACCCCGAGAGTGGCAGTGCGGCGCCGAAAAAACGCCGGATCGCCGCGGCAGCGGCACCCAACGCGTCGACCGCATAGGCCAACGCCGTACCACCCGCCACGGGCAAGGCGGGGTCCTCACAGACCAGGTTGACCCGGGCGTGGACTATGACGGCGCGCTGATAAAGCCATTCGCTACCGGCGCGTGCGGCACGCAGCCAACCGCGCACGGTGCCGGCCGACACGCCCAACCGCTCGGCAATCGGCCGGTGCCCCTGGCCGCCGGCAGCGGCGCTCAGCGCCGCCCCGATGGTGCTGGCATCGTCGGCCCGGCCCGGTACACACCAGGCCGGCAGCAGCACCTGCGTACGCCCGCACGCCTTGTTCGTACAGCACACCCGAGCCGGACGTAGGTGGCGACGCCCACCGCCGTAGGTACGCACCCACCGCCGCCGCGAAAATCCATGCTTGCGGAACCGCCCACCACAGGCCGGGCACACCAGCCGGCCCTCGCGTAGCCCAGCCTGTGCCTCGAGGGCGTTGGCAACGATGATCACCGCGTTGGGCTCCTGGCATAGGTCCCACCGTCTCGCCGCACCCCGTCATCGACAAGGGGCGATCGGTGTTGCACCCTTCCGCACCAGCCTCGGCCCCCGCAACTAACGGCGCTCCGGTTGCCCCACAAGGCATCGCCACTGGCCCAACCTCACGACCGCGACACCATGCACACCGCTGCAGCTCAACAACACTGACGCGCAGCCCCACCGTGGTCGTCATCCAAAGAGACGCTCAACAATCGGAAACCGGCCGCATTGTCAGCTGGCGAACAGTGCCTGGACGGCGGCCGCGCCGAACCGGTTCACTGGACCCCCGGCACGACGCTGTTGATCCGACGACCCGACCGCAGGAGATCGATGAGACTGACACGCCGAATGACAACGGACTGCTGCCCGCGCCTGGGACGGCGCGGGCGTCAAGAGGTCGTGCTGTGACGTTGGCTCCTCCCGGCACTTGCATCGCGGCGCAGCGCGACGACCCGCGCCTGACCGAGAGCGGACTGGCCAGCTCGGCGGCCGCCGCGCACTACATCAGCGACAGTTGCCTGACCGATATCCCGCTGGGGCGGGTCGGCCTGGAGATCGAAGCACACTGCTACGATCCCGCAGACCCCTACCGTCGGCCCGGCTGGGATGAAATCGCCGCTGTCCTGGAGGCACTTCCCGCGTTGCCGGGCGGCAGCGTGGTCACGGTGGAACCCGGTGGTGCGGTGGAGTTGTCCGGTCCGCCCGCCGACGGCGCGGTGCCGGCGATTGACGCGATGGCTCGCGACCGGGCGGTGCTGGGCACGACGTTCGCCGAGGCCGGCCTGGGGTTGGTGTTGCTGGGCACCGACCCGTTACGGCCGGCCCGACGGGTCAATCCGGGCGCGCGGTATCGCGCCATGGAGCGGTTCTTCGCTGCCAGCCGCAGCGGTGTAGCCGGGGCGGCGATGATGACGTCGACGGCCTCGGTGCAGGTCAACCTCGACGGCGGGCCGCGGGCCGGCTGGGCGGCGCGGGTGCGCTTGGCACACGCCCTGGGGCCGACGATGATCGCGATCGCCGCCAATTCCCCGCTGCTGGGCGGGACGTTCTCCGGGTGGCTGTCGACTCGCCAACGGGTCTGGAGTGAGCTGGACTCCGCGCGCTGCGGACCCATCCTGGCCGCCAGCGGGGAGGATCCCGGCATCGACTGGGCACGCTACGCGCTGAAGGCGCCTGTGATGCTGGTGCGCGACCCGGACGCGGTGCCGGTGACGCACTACGTGCCGTTCGCCGAGTGGGCGGACGGACGGGCGCTGCTCGGCGGGCGCCGCCCCACCACCGCCGACCTGGACTACCACCTGACCACGCTGTTTCCGCCGGTGCGTCCGCGCGGCTGGCTGGAGATCCGCTACCTCGATGCCGTTCCCGAAACCATTTGGCCGGCTGTGGTGTTCACCCTGGTGGCACTGTTGGACAACCCGGTTGCCGCCGACATCGCGGCCGAAGCAGTCGAACCGGTTGCCACCGCCTGGGACGCCGCGGCCCGTATCGGGCTGGCCGACCGGCGCCTGTACGCGGCGGCCAACCGCTGCGTGGCCACCGCCGCCGAACGGGCGCCAAAACCGCTTGCTGACGCTATGGATCGGCTGGTCCGGGCGGTCGAACAGGGCCGCTGCCCAGCCCACGACTTCGCCGACCGGGTGATTGATCAGGGCATCGCGGCCACGGTCGCGCGGCTGGCGCAGGAACAGCCGTGGGTTCGCTGAGCCGGCTCGATCCGAGGAAGGACCGATGACGCTGTCGCTGTTCAACCACCTCGCCGCTGACTCGGCGTACGACGCGCGCCTGCGCAAGACACCGAAGTCGTTGCCGCCCAGATGGTTCTACGATCCGGCGGGAAGCGACCTGTTCGATCAGATCACCCGGCTGGCCGAGTACCAACCGACACACGCCGCGATACCGGCTCGCTGCGCCGATTTGGACCTCGGTGCCTACCATCACGTCGCCTGCCGGAACGCCGAAGCCGAGCGCACGGAAATGTGGATGCAGGCCGATCGCCGGCAGCGGGAGGGTCGCCGCGGTCATTGGAACGTCCTGTGGGATGAGCCCGTCGCGCAACGGCTACCCCTCCCCGGCGCCGATCACGCCGACCAGCAGAGAGAACCGCTCGTCGTCGGTCATCCGGGCCTCCACCTCGCGCGCCCACAGGGCCGGGTCGCTCACCGCGCGCCCTGGGTGGCGTAGACGACGCGCAGCACGTGCCCCGCCTCGGGGCCCATCACCAGCTCGGCCAGCGCACAGCTGGTCGCGACGAACTCCGGACCATGCGGCGGCTGCGCCCGGCACAGGTGGTGGGCCACCTCGTGGAGCACCACCAGCTCGCGCAGCGCCCAGTCGGCGGTGTCGCGGTCGGGAACAGCGATGACGCCCGCGCCGTCGCGGCTTTCGTAGTGCGCCGCGGTGGCGGACCGCCGCGAGCGCACCCTCAGCGGCGAAACGTCGGGCCACTGTCGCCGCACCGCCGGTAACGCAAGCACCTCGTCAACGTAGCGCTGCACAGAAGCCACCGAGCCGAATCGGGCCTCCGGCGGCAGCGTCAACTGCGTGCCGAAGAACTCGACCGCCGGTGACCCGTGCTCCGCGGCGCGGTCGAACAACGTGCGGACGAACCCTTCGGCCGCATACACTTTGGCGCGCTGGAAGTCCCGCGGGGCACCCGCCGGACTCACCGGCCCAGCGCGGTCCGCGCCCCCGGGAGCTCGGGGCTGTCGCCCAGCCGTGCCCGCCGCCCCGCGTGGTCACCGGCACGCCGGGCCGCCGAGGAGTATCCGGCCGACGCGCTGGTGGCCCGCCACGTGCCGCGCGCCTTCGACGCGCTGCGGTAGTGATCGCGCAGCTCGATCTCCTTGTCCCGGAGCGCGACGGCGGTGCCCGGGGCGCGCCCGCGGTCCTCGGTGGCCTCCCGGCGGGCCTGTTCGCGGGCCTCGGCCAGGCGCTGGCCGACCCGGGCCCCGAAGGCCAGCTGGAAGTTGAGCCGGGCGGTGATGGTCGGGGTGGGCCGGTGCGCGCCCGAGGCCAGGTAGGCGTCCGAAGCCCGCACCATCTGGACGACCAGGCTGGCGTAGAGGGCATGCGTGGCGTCGATGTCCTCGGCGAAGCCGTACGCGTAGAGGAACGTCGAATTCGACGCCACGTCACAGCGCACGTCGTTGGCCGCCGCGATCCCCACGAACAGCTGCACGTAGGTCCGCAGGCCCCGGGTGCCCGCCGTCCCGATGGTGATGGTCCGCTGCGTCGGGGCCTGCGCCGGCGAGCGGTCGGCCGCGTGCGAGCGCGCCACCGCCAGGTCGATCGACGCGGCCGTCGCCAGCCGTTGCGCGGCGCCCATGAACGCCTCGGCCTCGTGCGGGTTGTCGGTGCCTTCGGCCTGGCGCAGCAGGGCGGCGATGCGGGCCAGCATCTTGTCGTCAGTCATGGGCGCCACTCCTCCTCATCGCTACGCTCTGCATCGTCGACGGCGCGAGTCATGGGCGCCACTCCTCCTCATCGCTACGCTCTGCATCGTCGACGGCGCGAGTCATGGGCGCCACTCTCCCCCTCGCCGCTTCGCGGCTGGGAGGTGCCCCCACCTCATCGCTACGCTCTGCATCGTCGACGGCGCGAGTCATGGGCGCCACTCTCCCCCTCGCCGCTTCGCGGCTGGGAGGTGCCCCCACCTCATCGCTACGCTCTGCATCGTCGACGGCGCGAGTCATGGGCGCCAAACTACGGCAGCGGTACGACATTCCGCGTCCGGCCACTCACAGCCGCTGCAGAACCCAGGAGACCACGTCGCCGAGGACCCGGTCGCGCTCCGGTTCGTTGAAGACCTCGTGGTAGAGCCCCGGATAGACCTTCAACTCGACGTCGGCGGAGCCCGCGCACTCGACCAGGCGACGGCTGCCGGCGACGGGGATCAGCCGGTCGTCGGAACCGTGCACCACCAGCAGCGGCGCGGTCAGCGCGGGCGCTCGCTGCGGCATGGTCTCGCCGACGTGCACCAGTACCCGGCCGATCCCGGCAGGGACCTTTCCGTGGTACACCAGCGGATCGTCCTTGTAGGCCGCCACCACCGCCGGGTCGCGCGAGATGGCGTCGACGTCGAGTTCCTGCACCGGCAGGCCGGGCACGAGGACGCCGAGCACCTTGGCGGCCAGCACCAGCAGGGGCGACAGCTGGTCCTGGGCCGCGACCGCCGGACCCGACAGGACCATCAGGTCGTAGTTGTCCGGGCGTTCCACCCCGTAGGTGAACACGATCGCGCCGCCCATGCTGTGCCCGAGCACGACGCAGGCGAGGCCGGGGTGCTCCCGGGTCGCGATGCGGACCAGCGTGTCGAAGTCGCCGGTGTACTCGGACATGTCGCGCACCAGCACCCGCTTGCCGCCCGAGCGGCCGTGGCCGCGGTGGTCGAGGGCGTAGGTGACCAGGCCGGCGTCGCCGAAGCACTGCGCGACGTGGTCGTAGCGGCGGGCGTGCTCGCCGAGGCCGTGCGAGAGCACGACCACCGCTCGGGGGGAAGCGTCCGGCGTCCACAGGTCGTAGACGATGCGCACGCCCCCGACGCCGTCGAAATCTCGTTCGGTGCGGGTGGTAGCCATTACGGGCAGCGTAACGGCTCCGCGAGCAGACCTCTCGTCATCGCGCCGGTGCGCTGCGGACGGCCGGTTCAGTCGGTGGGTGACGGTTCGATCGCGCGGAGCAGTCGCTGCAGTCGGGACGCGTCGTCGCTGTGCGCATAGGCCCCGAGCCAGTCGGCGAGTTTGGCGATGAGCTCCGGCGGCAGGGACAGACCGCGCCGGGCAACGGTCTGCAGCACGATGCCGATCGCGGTGTCCGACTCGCCGGAACCGACGATGGCATAGATACGGGCGCGGTCGCCGTCGGCGAGCAGGGGGGCGATCGCATCGGCCAGTGCCCACGCGAGGTCGGATGCGTCCCAGTCGTTCATGTTCCTCGGGTGCGTTGTCGGGCAGTGGGCGTCCAGCAGGGACCACGCTAATCCGGACCCAGGTGCCGCTGAAGGGACCAAAGCCCCGAAAGCCATTGGCTTCCTCGTTTATAACGCGGACTTAACGAACACCCGGCCGGGCCGCGCCCCCGGGTCGCCGTTTAGGCTCGTGCGCGTGCGGCCGCTCACCGATTCCCCCCGCGTCACGTCCGTGCCCGGCAAGCCGCTGCTGCTGTTGGGGGCCTTCGACATCGCCGAGGTGGGCTGTGTGGCGGAGGAGTTCTTCGTCTCCGGCACGGCCTCGGCCTACCTTCCCACCGCTCCGCTGGGCCCGGACGGCCAATGGAGCGTAACCCCTTGTGAAACAGCCGATTACACGACCCGTTTGGTGGTCGTGACGCCCGCCGACCGGGCGCGGTTCAACGGGACGGTCCTGGTCGAATGGCTCAACGTGAGCGGTGGCATCGACGCGCCGGCCGTGTGGATGATGGCGCACCGCGAAATCGTGCGCGCGGGCTACGGTTACGTCGCGGTGTCGGCCCAGCGCGTGGGGGTCGAGGGAGGCGCCAGCATGCTGGGCGCGGACATGTCCCTGAAAAGCCAGGACCCCGCCCGGTACGCGCCCCTGCACCACCCCGGCGACGCCTTCTGCTACGACATCTTCTCCCAAGTCGCCGGACTCCTGGGCGACGGCCGCGACGGCGGCGGCGCCCAGGGCGTGCTGCGCGGGCTCGACGCCCGGCACGTGATCGCCGTGGGCGAGTCCCAGTCGGCCATGTTCCTGACGACCTATGTCAACGCCGTCGACCCGCTGGCCCGTGCCTACGACGGTTTTCTGGTGCACTCGCGCTTCGGGCCCGCGGCGCCGCTGGACGGCGGCTCGATCTTCGAGGACTCCGGCGGGTTGGCGGCGTCCCGGTTCCGCGCCGACCTGCGGGTCCCGCTCGTCGCGATCATCACCGAAACCGATCTTCTCGGCGGCGTCCGGCACGGGTATTACTTCGCGCGCCAGCCGGACACCGACCGGCTGCGGGTCTGGGAGATTCCCGGCGCCGCCCACGCCGACAACTACACGATCCAGGTGGCGCCGATCGATGACGGCAGCGCACCGCTCGACGACCTGGTGGCGGCCTACGCCCCGACCCGCATGCTGATGGGCCGACGACTGGAGCACTACATCAACTTCGGGCCGCAGCACCATTACGTCGTGCAGGCGGCGCTGGACGCGTTGCACACCTGGGTGCGGACCGGCCGGCCCGCGGCGGCGGCCCCGCCCATCGAGGTGGTCGAAACCGAGTCGCCGGCGCCCGCCCTGGACGCCAACGGGCTCGCGCGCGGCGGCGTCAGGACCCCCTGGGTGGACGTGCCCACCGCGCGGACCTCCGGCGTCGGCTCTCAGGAGAGCGTCATGGCCGCGCTCTTCGGCTCGGGTGAGCCCTTCGACGCCGCCACGCTGCGCCGGCTGTACCCGGGCGGGGCCGGCCAGTACCTCGAGAGTTTCACCGCGGCGCTCGACGGTGCGATCGGCTCGGGGGTCGTCCTGGCCGCCGACCGCGACGAGATCCTGCGGTTGGCCGCCGCGACGTATCCGGTCTAAGAACAGCCGGCTGTCCGGCGGCGGCCGCGCACACCGCGGGGATCGCGTTGACCATCCGGGAGGCGCCGGCGATGCGCGCGCCCAGGTCGTGGTCGTGGTCCTCGGCCATCTCGAACTCGCACCGCATGCTCGGGGAACCCTCGATCTCGACGCGGTAGAGACCGCGTCCGGATGCGGGCCCGTAGCCCAGGTCCCTCGGGGGGATGGTGATGTGCGGCTGCGGCCAGTCTCCGGCGATGTCGTCGCGCATCCGGGTGACGTGGTCGAGGACGAAAGTCGGCATGCCACCGACGTATCCGGTCAGCGTCGAGCGCATCGCCGCGATCGTCCCGGCCGCGATGTGGCCGGTGGGGGTATCGAAGGACTCGGTGGCGGCGACGCGTTCGTTGTCCTCCTCGATGGTGTCGATCGTGACGCCGAGCCCGGCGGCGAGCTGGTGCAGGACGGGACCCCAGCCGAAGGTGAAGATGCCGGGCTGGGCCGCGAAGGCCTGGTACTCCGGCGGCTTGCCGAACCCGAGAATCTCGTAGACAGCCGAGCGGTCCGGGTAGGTGGCGTAGTTGAACATCTCGGTCACCCGGACCGACTCGATGACCCGCGACACACCGGTGAGAACCAGCGGCAGAACGTCATTGGCGAATCCCGAGTCGATGCCGGTGGTGAAGAACGACGCGCCGCCCTGCAGCGCCGCCTCCCGCAGCGGGCCGGTGAACGCGCCGTCGACCGCGTCGAGGAAGACCAGCGGCACCACCGAGCACGACACCACGTTCTTGCCGGCCCGCAGGATCGACACCATGTCCTCCACGGCCTCGAGCGGTCGCAGGTTGGCGCCGGCGGCGTAGACCACCACGTCGGCGCCGCCGGCGAGCATCGGGCCCGGGTCCCGGGTGGCCGCCACCCCGACCGGGGCGCTGCCGCACAGCTCACCCGCGTCGCGGCCCGCCTTGGCGTCGCTGTGCACGACGAGGTCGACCAATCGCAGCTGCGGGTGGTCGATGACACCCCGCAGGGCGATCACCCCCATCGAGCCCGGCCCCCAGACACCCACCTTGTACACCGTTTCTCCTATTATTAGGACGCACTTCCTCATATTTCGGACGGATGCTAGAAAGCCGCGCATGGATACGTCAACCGCCAAGTCACCGCCCACCGCGCGCGTGGTCGAGGTGCTTGCCACGCTGGCGGATTCGCCGGACGGGCGGACGTCGGCCGAGGTCGCGAAGGTCTGCGGGATCAGCACCTCGACCTGTGCGCTGGTACTCGCCGAGCTGGAACGGCGCGCATGGGTGACGCGCCGGGGGGATCGCCGCTACGCCCTGGGCAGCGGCCTGTTCGGGCTGGTGCACGGCCTGCGCCGGCAGTTCCCGTTGCTGGACCGCGGCCGTGCGGTGCTGACGCTCCTGCACGAGACCCTCGGTGCGGGGTGCTCGATGTCGAAGATCGGCGAGAAGCACCTGACCACCGTCGACGCCGTCGGCCACGGCACCGACGGTGAGCACGCCGTCGGCCAGCGCTTCCCCATCGACCCGCCGTTCGGGCTGGTCGCGATGGCCTGGCGGGACGACGAGTTCGTCCGAGCCTGGCTGCACCGGGTCATGCCGCGACTCGGCCGCGCCGAAATAGCCCAGCAGCAGCGGGTACTCGCCGACATCCGCGCCCGCGGCTACGGGGCGTGGCGCTTCGACGACACCCACCAGTCGCTGCACCACCGGCTGGCCGACGTGCTGGCGTCGCTGGAGCCGACGGCGCGGGTGACCCGGCAACTCACCACCCTGATGACGATGGTGACGCTGCAATCGGTCACCGACGTGCTGGAAACCGCCTTGACCACAACCGAATTCGTCGTGCTGCCGATCTTCGGGCAGCACGGCCAGCCGGAGTATCAGATCGAGATCCACCTCGGCCACCCCGTCGGCCTGACCCTGGATGCGCTGAACGACGCACTGCGCCAGGCCCAGCGATTGCTCACCGCCGGGGTGCCCTGACCTAGAGTGGGCAGGACGGACGGGAGCCCACATGTCTCAATCGCAGGCCAAGCACGCGGCGCCGAACCCTGATCGGAACATCAAGGCGCTTCGGACCGTACGGTTCTGGCTGGCACCGCTGCTGATCACGCTGGCGCTGATGTCGGCGCTGTGCGCGCTCTACCTCGGCGGCATCCTGAATCCGAGGACCAACCTGCGGGACTTCCCCATCGCGGTGGTCAACGAGGACGCCGGCCCGGCGGGCGCCCAGATAGCCGCCGGTCTGGTCGCGGGCCTGGACAACCGGAAGTTCGAGGTCCGGATCCTGTCCAGGCAGGAAGCCACCCAGCGGCTGGACCGGGCCCAGGTGTACGGCGAGGTGCTGATACCGCCGACCTTCTCCTCGAGCCTGCGCGAGTACGGCGCCAGTGCGGTCACGCCCACCCACGCGACCCGGCCGGTGATCACCGTCTCGACCAACCCGCGGGCGGGCACGCTGGGCGCCAGCATCGCCAACCAGACCCTGATCATGGCGATGGGGGTTGTGGAAGGCCAAGTAGGCCAACAGCTTACGGCCGACGTCGCGGCCCAGGCCGAGGGTGCGCCGCTCTCCGGCGCCTCGGCGGTGGGCCTCGCGAGCCCGATCGACGTCAAGTCGGTCGTGTACCACCCGCTGCCGAACGGCACCGGCAACGGGCTGTCGGCCTTCTACTACGCACTGCTGCTGCTGCTGGCCGGTTTCACCGGCAGCATCGTGGTCAACACCCTGGTGGACGCGCTGCTCGGCTACGTGCCGGCCGAGTTCGGGCCGGTGTACCGCTTCGCCGAGCAGGTCAAGATCTCACGCTTCCAGACGCTGCTGGTCAAGTGGGGGATCATGGTGCTGCTGGCGCTGCTCACGTCGGCGGCTTACCTGGCGATCGCCCATGGGCTCGGCATGCCCATCGACCTCGGCTGGCAACTGTGGGCGTATGGAGCGTTCGCGATCGCCGCGGTGGGCGTCACGTCGACGTCGTTGCTCTCGGTGCTGGGGACGATCGGCCTGCTGGTCGGCCTGTTGATCTTCGTGTTCCTCGGACTGCCGTCGGCCGGCGCCACGGTCCCGCTGGAGGCGGTGCCGCCGTTTTTCCGCTGGCTGGCCGATTTCGAGCCGATGCACCAGGTGTTCCTGGGCACGCGGTCGCTGCTGTATCTCGCCGGTGACGCCGATGCCGGTCTGTCCCAGGCTTTGTGGAAGACCGGTATCGGCCTGGCTATCGGCCTGTTGCTGGGCGGCGTCGTCACCCACCTCTACGACCGCAAGGGCTTTCACCGCATCCACGGGGCGGTGGAGATGGCGATCGCCATGGAACACCAGGCCCAGCACCAGGCGCGGCAACGGCCCCGGGGGGACAAGCCGGCGACCGCGCCGGACGGCGTGGGGGCCGACGCACCCGAAAGCTCAAGCGAGGAAACGTAATTCGGGCGCGACCCAACCGTCACCCGCACGTGACTTAAGTTGACAGTGCGGCTGGTGTGACTGATGCTGTCAGTGCTGACGTTCACCTCAGGGCCGAAAGGGCTACCGTGCTGACACCGACCGGCGGCCTGCGCCGACTGGCGGTCTTGGGCGCCGCCGCGGTCGCGTGCGCCCTGGCGGCCGCCACCGCGGGACAGCCCGTCGCGCACGCCGCCGACGGGCGCGATCAACTGGCCAACGCGATCAACGCGACCAAGGGCACCTACCTGGTCTACAACTTCGGCGCCGGCCACCCCGCGCCGATGCTCAACGCCGCTGGCAGCTGGTACGAGATGAACAACGGCGGGCACCTGATGATCATCAAGAACGCCTCCGCGCGACTCACCCCACACCTGCTGGTCGACACCCATCGGGGCATCCAGGCATTGTGCGAACACAAACCGGGTGCCCGCGCCAGTGACGGATCGTGGCAGGCGTCCGAGCTGTACACGCCGCTGAACGCCTGGCAGCGCATGGGGCAGCCGACGATCGCGGTGAACGCCAACTTCTTTGACATCCGCTCGCAGCAGGCGGGCTCGTGGCGCCAGACCGGCTGCAGCTCACCGCTGGGCGCCTTCGTGGACAACACCCATGGGCTGGGCCGCGCCAACCAGCCGATCACCGGCAACGCGGCCTACCCCGGTAAGCCGGCCCTGTCGAACGGCGACGGGGTGTGGACCGCGCTGACGACGATGGTCCTGCCCGCCGGTCGTGCACCCTTTGTGGTGGCGCCCAGGAGCAAGCAGGATTACGACGCCGCTTCCCCGGTGATCAACGACCTGCTCAACAAGAACGAGAGGTTCGTCGCGGTGTCCGGGCTCGGGCTGCTGGCCCCGGGGGACACCGGCCAGTTGCACGATCCCGGTCCCAGCGCGGCGCGAACCGCCCTTGCCTATGCGCGGCAGAAGGACGAGATGTACGTCTTCGAGGGGGGCAGCTACACACCGGACAACATGCAGGACCTGTTCCGCGGCCTGGGCAGCGACACGGCGATCCTGCTCGACGGCGGCGGATCGTCGGCCATCGTGCTGCGCCGCGACACCGGGGGCATGTGGGCCGGCGCGGGTTCGCCGCGGGGTTCCTGCGACACCCGGCAGGTGCTGTGCGACTCCCACGAACGGGCGCTGCCCAGCTGGCTCGCGTTCAACTAACCGGCGCCGCGCTACACGTGCGGTGTCAGGTCCAGCGAGGTGATGGTCGTCATCCTGGTCACCAGCCAGTGCCCGCCGGTGCGCTTCATGAACAACCGGTAGGACAGGTACTTCAGCGCCGGGATGTTCTTGGTCAGCGGGCTGGTCGACGTGGTGTTCGTGTAGACGATGACGACGGCGTTGGGACCCTCCAGCGATTCGACCGCCGCGCCGGTGACCTCGGTGCTGTTGGTCACCTTGGCCTGCTTGTTGGGGGCCACGATCGCGTCGACGAACTTGCGGTACTGGGCCTCGAAATCGCCGCTGAGGTAGCGCGACGCGCGATCGGCGAGGGAGCTCATGTTCTCCGGCGTGTAGGTCCACAGCGTGGTGATCGCGTTGGCCGCGGTCCGCGCCACCTCGATCTTGGTGGCGGCGGTCGCGCGGTCGGTCAGGTAGGGCTGCACCGCCGCCCCGGCGAACGCGGCGGACCCGACGAACAGCAACGCCGCGACCGCGACGGCGGCGGCAAGGCGCCTGCCGGCCGGACGCCTGGTCCGGACGGGGCCCTCCGGGGCGCCGTCTTCGAGGGCCGTCGCCTCCTCGCCGGCGGGCTCGGCGTCCGCGGCGGGCTCGACAGCGCCCGCATCGGCGGTCTCGTCGGGCTCGACAGCGCCCGCATCGGCGGTCAGATCACCTGAGCCAGGTTGCTGATCTTCCACTGATTCCCTTCCTGCTTCGCGGTTGCCGTCCACCGGTTCGTGTTCTCGATCACTTGCTTCTCGTCCGGGCTCTTGGAGGTCACCGCGGTGGCCACCATCACGTTGGCGCTGCCGTCGTCGTTCCAGCGTTCCACGCCGGCGTCGAGCACGGTGCCGGTGGCCGGTTCGGCGCGGGCCACCTGCAGCAGGATGTTGTTCGCGTTCTCCTTGTACTGCTTGGCGAATTCCCCGGTCGCCTGGGCCAGTATCCGCGACACGTAGTCGTTGGCGTGGAAGGGGTCGATGGAGGTGAACTGCGTCATGAAGCCGGTCACGTAGCCGAGCACCGCGCGGTCCCTGGACGCGGCGCGCTCGTGGTGTTCGTGGGAGACCAGCATCAGGCTGCACACCGCGATCGCGGCCGCCGTCAGCAGCGCGGCGATCGCCGCGGCGACCGGTAGGCCCCAGGGTCGCGGCCCCGGCGCCGGGCGCCCGACCAGCAACGGCGCCTCGCCGGGATGAAACCTCTTGCGTGGGCTCACTTTTCGCTCCCGGGCGGTTTGGGTTTGGTCAGCACGGTGAGGTCGTCGACGCGCCAGTCGCCCCCCTTGGCTTTGGCGAAACTCACCCGCACGGTCGCGGTGATGTACCGCTCGTCGGGGCTGGCGCCGCGTCGGCCCTGCATGAAGAGCAGCATCGTCGCCCGGTCCGGGCTCGCGGACTGGATCGAGCTGTCGGTCACCCAGTATTCGTTGATCACGGGATGGCCCTTCTCCACGACCTCCTGCTGCTTGGCGAGCTTGTCCCGGTAGCTGTCGGTGGCCAGCGAACGGGCGCGCGCGAAGTCGTCGTGCAGCGACTTCGGGTCGTAGGTCAGCATCTGTGCGACGATCTTCGGCCCCTGGATCGCGAGCTGGGCCACGGTCCGATCGGTCGCGCGTTCGCGGGAGTACACCAGCACGTAGCCGGCCGCCGACCCCGCCAGGCAGACCGCCGCCGCGGCGAGCACCGTCACCGCGGTCCACCTCCGCAGTGCGCGCCGATCCGTCTCGACCTGCCGCACCTCGGTGCGCAGCACCATGTCGGCGAACGTGCGGCGCCGGGAGTCCCACAGCGGCCACAGCCATCCCACCACCGAGACCGAGTCGAGCAGGTGGGCCAGATCCCGCAGCAGCAGCGCCCACGCCGTCGGCGCGTCGCCGTCCGGGCGGGCCACCGCGATCCCGCACACGCCACGGCCCAGGCTCCAGCCGGTGACGGCCGGCAGCACCCACCGGTTGACCGCCGTCGCCAGGATCGCCAGGCCGCCGACCGACAGCCACAGCCACCACCACACGGGGTGCTCACGGACGGTGATGGCCACCAGCGCCGACGTCGTCGTCACCGCGGCGCCCGGAACGACGTCCACCGCGATCGCGCACGCGCGAATGTGCCACGGCGCCAACGGGTTCACCGGTGACACCGCCGTGGTGGGAGTTTCCTCGACCACCACCGTCACTTGGTCACCTGGTCGAGCTTGGAGATCTTGTACTGGCCCTCGGCCAGCGCCATCTTCACCCGCAGCCGGTAGCCGGTCTCGTTCTGCGTCTCGTCGGTGACGACCTTGACGCGCATCGCGACCAGCACGTCGACCGAGCCGTCCTTGTTGGTGCGCTCCACGGCCGCCCGCACGTCCGAGACCTGCACGTGGACGTTCGCGGCCTGATACGCCTGCACCAGCATGCTGGTGTACAGCAGGGCCTGCGACCGGAAGGCGTCGGTGCCGCAGTCGATGATCTTCTGCTCGCTCGCCGCCATCGCGTTGGGGTCCGGCGCCTGCGTCGCCGACACGCACTCCACCGCCGCCTTCAGCGCGGCCGCGTCCTCGCGGGCGATGGCCAGGGCCTCCCGGTGGAAACGCAACGCGAAATAACCGCCGGCCCCGACGGCGCCGGCGCACACGAGCAGCAGCGCGACGATGCCGGCCACCCAGCCCCGGCCCAGCCGCGACGGGCCGCGCGGCACCTGGTCATCGGCGGGCGCCGCCGAGTCCTCGGGGGCGTCCTGATCGGCTTCGGAAGCCTCGGATTCCGGGGCGTCGTCGGTCATGTCCTGGGTGCGCGACGAGTCGTCCGCGTCGGTGGGGTTCAGCCGGCTGGTGCCAGCATCTCCTTCCATCCGTCGTCTCCTGTTTTGGTCGAGTTTTCGACGGAGTACTTGACTCCGTCGGGCCCTACCAGTTCGCCGCTCTGGGGACTGTAGACCGCCGAGGGTGGCCCGCCCGGAGTGTAGACGCACGGGTTGGGCTGCTGCCCGTTGCACTCCACCGAACCGGTCCCGGGCCGCGTCAGCGGGTCACTGGTAGGCGGGGGGGTGCCGGCTACGTGGTCCGACGGCGCCGGGTTCAGGCCGTTGTTGACCGTCGGCGCCGGGATCACCATGCCCGGTTTGACCGGCTGGTCGCAGCGGGCCGCGGGTGCTGGGCAGGTCAGGGTCTGGTTGGGGTCGCCGTACCAGGGGTTGGTTCCCGCGGGGACGTAGGGCTTGGGGTCGCGGCATTCCCGGGGCGTGGCGGCCCGCTTGCCGGGCACGTCGACACAGGGGATGTTGCGCGACCCGCGCACGCTGTTGGCCGGGGTGTCCATCGGGATCTTGCAGTACGTGCCCGACGGCAGCGGCTGCAGGCTGGTGTCGGCCGGGGACCGCCATTGCGACGCCGGGATGAAGCCGGTCAGGCACGGGGGTGGTTGGTTGATCGACAGCGCCAGGTCCAGGTCGGCCATGCCGGGGTTCGGCGCGGCGACCGCCTGGGCGATCGAGGCGCCCTGCGGCAGGAACACCAACACCTGCTCCACGCCGGCGTGGTACCGCTTGAGCAGGTCGAAGACGACCTCGAGGTTGGCCAGCGTCTGGGGTAGCGACTCCCGGACGTCGCCGAAGACCTCGTTGACCTGATCAGCGGTGGGCGCCGCCTGGCGCAACACGCTGCGCAGGCTCTGATCCTGCTGGGCGGTCTGCGCGGCCAGCTTGTTCAGGTTGTGTGCCCAGCGCTCGATCGCGTCCCCGGACTTGACCTGGCTGTCGATCAGCGGCCCGGAGTTCTGGATGATGTCGTTGACGTCGGTGATGTTGGTCTTGAAGTCTCCGACGATCGCCTGGGTGGAGTCGACCAGCCGCTGCAGGGCCGGGCCGAGGCCGCCGACCGACTGTGCGGTCTCGTCGAGCAGCTGGCTGATCTTGTCCTTGGGCAGCGCGGCCAGGCCCTTGTAGGCGGTGTCCAGCGCCGGCCCGATCGCGGCCGGCACAGTGCCCTTGGTGATCGTCTGCCCGGGCGCGAGGTACTTGCCGGGGTGGCCGGTCGACACGAGGTCCAGGTACTGCTCACCGACCGCCGACACCGAGTGCACGTTGGCGACGGCGTCGACCGGGATCTTGTAGCGACTGTCGATGCTCATCGTCGCGTGGGCGCCCCGCTCGGTGGGCTCGACGTCGGTGACCTTGCCGATCGTGATGCCGCGATAGGTCACGTTGGCCGTGGGATACAACCCGCCCGAGGAGGGTAGGTCGGCTTGCAGCGTGTACCGGCCGATGCCGACCAGGCTGGGGATCTGCAGGTAGTAGACACCCAGCACCAGCAGCGAGATCACCGTCATGATCCCGAACGCGACCAGTTGGCGTTTGACGAAGGGGGTCAGCAATTCCGGTCCCCCCTCTCCACCAGCGGCCCGCCGGGCGCGTCGTTCGGGTTCGGCGTGTAGCGGACGTCGGGGATCATCGTCTCGGGATCGCGCCCGAACGACTGCTCGAGAGCGCGCAGCGATCCCGACAGTCCGGTGCCGGTGAGGAACGCGTTGTCGATGGCGCTGTAGGTCAGGTCCAGCGTCAGCGAGATGTTGAGGTAGTCCCCGCGGAAGATCTTCGGCACCGTGTCGATGTCGAACGGCTGGGTCAGGATCAGCTTCAGCGCGCCGATCAGGTACGGCGAGCCCCGTCCCAGCTCCTTGAGCGGGCATTGCAGCGCCTGCAGGTCCTCGTGCAGCGGCCCGCGCGCCTCCGACAGGTACTGGTTGGCGGACTGGCTGAGCCGTCCCACCGCGTCGGTGGCGTCGATCAGCAGGTTCTTGGTGTCGGCGAAATGCTTGAGCAGCGGCGGGACGTCCGTCAGCACCCGGTCGAGGACGTCGGCGCGCCCGGCCACGTAGGCCAGCAGCCGGTTCGTCGAGTCGATCGCGTGGGTGATGTCGTGGCGCTGTTCGTCGAGCCGGGTGGTGAAGGTGTCCAGCTTGCCCAGGAACGAGCGGATCTGGTCACCGCGGCCGTTGAGGATGTTGTAGACCTCGTTCTGCAGCACCTCCAGGTTCGGAATGCCGCCCCCGCGCAGGATCAGCGCGAGGCTGGCCAGCGTCTGCTCGGTGGTGGGAAACGCCGACGAGTGCTTGAGCGGGATGGTGTCGCCGTCCTTCAGCAGCTGCGACGACGGGTTGGGCGGTGCGGCCAGCTCCACGTGCTGGGAGCCCAGCAGGGAGGTCTGCCCGATCTTGGCGGTGGCGTTCTTGGGCAGCTTGACGCTCTTGTCGATCCCGAGCGTCAGCGTGGCCACCCAGTTCTTCAGCTGGATCGCCCGGATGGACCCGACGTAGACGTCGGCGACCATCACCTTGCTGTTGCCGTTGATTGCCAGCGTGTCGGGCATCTGCACGTAGACGGTGTAGGAGTTCGCCCCGGTGCCCGGCCCGCCCGGGATTGCGACGTTGGCGATCCCCTTCCAGCCGCACGAGCTGAGCATCAGCGCGGCCACGCCCAGCGCGAGGGCCTGCCAGGAGCGGTGGCGGATCGCGCGCAGCGCGCTCATCGTTCCCCTCGGAACCCGACGATTCGGTGCACTCTTCGCGCGCAGCGCGCTCATCGTTCCCCTCGGAACCCGACGATTCGGTGCACTCTTCGCGCGCAGCGCGCTCATCGTTCCCCTCATTGGCCCAGCCCCGCGGCGACGGGCGCCGGTGTCGGCGCGACGGGACCCGGGACCACGCCCGGGCCCGGCGGCGGGGGCGGTATGGGCACCTGCGGCGCGTTGAGCCCTATCGGGGGCAGGATCGGGTTCTCGTCGTAGGCGTTCGGCGGCCCCGGCGGGGTCTGCAGGTCGGACTGGACCGGCGCGATGTCGGGGCCACCCATGAGTTCGGCCAGCGAGTCCGGGGTCAACAGCCCGGCCGTGACCGGCCCCACCTGTTGCCCTTGCATCCCGGGGGCCACGATCCAGCCCGGCTGGGTGTTGCGGTGCGACGTCGGCGTATCGGGCACCCAGATGCCCGGGACGGTGGTGTCCTTGTACCCGTCGGGCGGCTGCAGCCGCGGCTCGGAGTAGGCGACCTCCTTGGGCAGCACCTCGGCGGTGCTGAACAGGTTCAACCCGAACGGCGGGTAGTTGAACTTGATCGCGTCCAGGATCGGCGCGAGGTACTGCGCGCACAACTCGGCCGACTCCTGGTAGCCCAGCCGGCTGCCGGCCTGGATCGCGCTGCAGATGAACTGCATCGGGTTGGCGAAGTTGGAGATCGCGGTGACGGCGACGACCGATCCGTGCGACGGGTGATAGACCTGGTTGACGTTCGACAATGCGGTCGGACCGACGTGCAGGAAGGTCTCCAGCCCGTTGAGGGAATCCGGTTGCAGCAGCGTGTTCGTCACGGTCGCCAGGTTGTCGATGTCCTTGGCGAACACCTGCCGGTTCTGCTTCAGGTACGGGCGCACCGCGGCCAGCAGGCCGTCGAACTGCTGCACCGCGTTGGCCAGGGCCCCGTCGGAGCTGGCGAGCCGGGTGGTGAAGTCGGCCAGGTTCTGGTTCAGCGCGACGAACTGCTGGTCGTCGGCGTGCAGCGCGTTGACGAACAGCGCCAGGCTGCGCACCACCGCGAAGAAGTCGCCGCGGCCCTCGTTGAGCGCGGTCAACGCCTGCGACAGGCTGTTGAGCGTGGTGTTGAGCTGCTTGCCCTTGCCGGCCAGCCCGTCGGCGTAGGCCGTAATGACCTCGCCGAACGGCCCGGTCGGTTGCTCCTTGGTGGGGCCCAGCTTGGACACGATGTTGGTGACGCTGTCGCGCAGTTGATCCCATTCCACCGGCACCTGGGTGCGGTTCTCGGGGATCACCGCGTTGTCGGCCAGCACCGGGCCACCCTTGTAGGCCGGCTCCAGCTGGATCGCCCGCGAGGCCACCAGGGTCGGGTTGAGGATCACCGCGGAGGCGTTGGCCGGAACCTTGTACTTGTTCTCGTAGTGGAAGGTCACCTTCATCTTGTCGCCGGCCGGCTCGATCTTGTCGATCGACCCCACCTGCAGGCCCATGATCTGGACCTTGTCGCCGGGATAGAGGGCGTTGGCGTCGGGAAAATAGGCCACCACGGTGTTGTTGGTCAGCTTCTGGTACAGCCGGAAGCCGACGTACCCCGCGACCAGGGCCAGCATCACCACCAGCGACCCGATGATGACCGACGCCCGCGACAGCTTGGGCAGTCTCAGATTGCGGATGTCAAAGATGGTGCTCAATTCTGGCTACCTCCCCCCGCCGCACCGCTGCCGCCGGTGCCGCCGGGGTTGATGAACGGCGCCGGTAGTTGCTCGCCGGGCCCGGGCGGGGCCGGCGGTCCGGGCGGCAGGCCCGGGGCGAACGTCGACGGCGGCGGTACCGGGCCCGCCGGCGCGAGGTTCTCGGTGCGCGCGCCCGGCGGTGCCTGCGTCGGCAGCGGCACCGGGGTGCCGGGAACGTCCGGCGGCGGGTCACCGGGGCGTCCGGCGATCGGGATGCCCGGCGTGGGCGGCAGGCCGTCGGGGTTCGGCGCCGACGTCTGCACGTCGATCGGTGCCGGGAAGCCCGGGCCACCGAACGGTCCGGTGATCGCGCCCGCGCAGGGCAGCGGGTTGTCGGGCCGGGGCAACGCGTCGGCGGCCGGCGTATAGGAGCACGGCGAACCGGGCGGGACGGCCGGTCCCGGATGGTCCGGGGTGCCCTCGAGCACCGGGGGAGCCGGTGGTGGAGCGCCGTTGGCGAAGCGGGTGCCGTTGGGGTCGGGGAACCGGTAGGCCGGCAGCCCGGCGCTGCGCCAGAAGTTCTCCGGGTCGATGCCGCGCTTCTTGAACGCCGCGTCGACCCAGGGCTGAACGATCTGATACAGGGCCAGATTGTGCAGGACCACCTTGAAGAACGGTCCCGACGCGATGGCCTCATTCAGCGAGGGCAGGAAGTGGCCGACCTCGGTGAACCCCGTGGCGATGTCGTCTTTGCGCTGCACCAAAATGTCGCTGATCTGGTGAAGCTGTTCGAGCACGTGGTTGAGGTTGGGGTTGTCGTTGATCAGCCCCTTGACCTGCTCGGAGAAGGCCGCGATGTTGCCCAGCAGCGCGTTGATGGCCTGGCCGCGTTCGTTGAAGGCCGCCAGCAGTGTCTTGGTGTTGACCAACAGCCGGTCGACCTGCTCGCTGCGGTCACCCAGGACGCCGGCCACCTGGTTTGCCTGGGCCAGTAGGTGCTTGATCTGGTCGTCGCGCTTGCCGATGGTGTCGGAGAACTTGGCGACGCCGTCCAGCGCGGCGCTGAGGTGCGGGTAGGTCTGGTCGATGGTCTGCGACAGCACGTGCAGCGACGTCTTGACCGTGTCGATGTCCCAGCCGGAGGCGGCCTTGGTGACGTCGAAGAACGCGTCGTAGATCTGGTACGGGGTGGTGCTCTGGCCGATCGGCAGAGTGGACCCGGGCCGCAGCCGCTCCGAACCCCTCGTCTCGATTTCCATGATCTTTTTGCCGAGGATCGTGTCGGTCTTGATGGCCAGCCGGCTCTCGGTGCCGATGGTGTTGGTCCCGATCGAGAACTTCATCAGCACGTGGTCGCCGTCGATCTTCAGGCCCTCGACCTTGCCGACGTCCATGCCCGCGATGCGGACCTTGTCGCCGGTGCTGATGCCACCGGAATCGGTGAACTGCCCGTAGTAGCTGGGCCTGGCGAACAGCATCGGAACGCTGGTGAAGCTCTGGCCCACGCCGAGGACGAGCAGCATGACCAGGATGCCCATGAGGCCGATCCGGGGCCGGTTGGCGGGTTCGAGGCTTCTCATTGCGGGGTGCACCTCCCCGTCGGCTGCTGGAAGAGCCGGACCGTGCGGACCGGCCCGCCGGGCTGCAGCCCGTTGAGCTTGAGCGTGATGTCGCAGGCGTAGTAGTTCACGAAGTCCCCGTAGGAGCCGATGGCGCGTCCGATCATGTTCAGGGCCGTCGGCACCTTGTGCAGGTAGTCGTTCAGTTGCTCGCGCTGGTCGATGAGGGGCTGCTGGATCGCGTCCAGGTTGTTGAGGGTCTTGTGCAGCAGGGCACGGTCCTCGGCCAGCAGGTCGGCCACGGTTCCGGCGGCGTTGCTGATGTGCGCGGTCCCGCCGGCCAGCTGCTGGCGGTGGTCGTTGAGGCCGGTGATCAGCACCTCGAGGTTGTTGATCGTCTGGTCGAATTGCTGGCGGTGCCGGACCGTCGTGTCCAGGACGATGTTGAGGTTCTTGACCACCTCGCCGATCGCCTGGTCGCGCTCGCCGAGCTGCGACGTCAGTTGCGCGGTGTGGTCGAGGATGTCGTTGATGGTGCCGCCCTGACCCTGGAACACCGTGATCAGCGTGGTGGCGATGGTGTTGACCTTCTCCGGGTCCAGCGCCCGGAACAGGGGTTTGAATCCGCCGATCAGCGCGTCGAGGTCCAGTGCCGGCGACGTGCGCGACAGCGGGATGAACCCGCCGGGCGGCAGGACCTTCTCGGCGCCCTCGCCTGCGCCGCGTTTGAGTTCGAGGTAACGGTCACCGATCAGGTTCAGGTAGCGGATCTGCGCGGTCGTGGACTGATACAGCGGGATCGAGCGGTCGACGGCGAAGTCGACCCGCGCCCGCTTGCCGCCGTCGACCAGGTGCACCGAGCTGACCTTGCCGACCTCCACCCCGGAGGCCCGGACGAACTGGCCGGCCCGCAACCCGCTGATGTTGCTGAATTCGGCCGAATACCCGTATGTCCGGTCGAAGCGCATCTGGCCGAACACCACGATGATCATCGCGGTGAACAGCAGCAGCACCAACGAGAAGATGCCGAGTCGGACGAGGGTACCGGTGATTTTCATGGGTTGATCGTGTTATCCCCTACCTGGCGGCCCCAGACGTACTCGATCGCATACGGCGAACCGGTGTCGAGGTGGTTGTACGGTGCGATGCTGTTGCCGGTGTCCATGACCAGCTCGGGCGCCGGCCACAGGTCGCGGGTGATCTGCTGCCAGCAGCCCGGGGCGCCGCCCGGTCCCCCGTGAGCGTTCACCCGCGGCAGGTTCTCCGGGTACATGTAGGGATTGGGCGCGCCGCCGACCACGCCGGCGATGCCGCCCAGGCCCATCGTCAGCACGGCCGAGGCGACCAGCGACAGCGGGTTGAGCACCAACCCCAGCCCGGACAGCGCCTCGGTGTGGGTGTTCTGCGAGTAGCCGTTACCGCCGAGGAATGCGGCGACCTTGGGCTCCATGTCGTGGTAGTTGCGCAACGTGCAGTAGATCTCGGGGCTGTAGGTGTCCAGCAGCTGCGCGGTGGGCACCAGGTCCTTGGCCCCACGCGCCAGATACGGCCCGCCCTTGTCGAACAGCTCCGCACCGGTGTTACCAAAGCCCGCCGCCGACAGCAACGCCTGATCCAGGTCCTTCTGCTGGGCGTTGAGGGTGCGCGAGGTGATGACCGCGTTGCTCAGGAAATCGAACAGATCCGGCGAGGCGTTGGCATAGGTGTCGCCCAGATCCGCCAACTTCCGCACATCGTCGCGGATCTGGGGCATCTGCGGGTTCACGTCGTCGAGCACCGCGTTGCCCTTGACGATCGACTGCCCGAACTTCTCCCCCAGCCCCGAGAGCGCCTGCGCGGCCGCGCTCAAGGTCAGGTTCACCTTCACCGGATCCACCCGCTCGGCAAGCGAGGTGATCGTCTGGAACAACGTGTTGATCTCGGTCGTCACACCGCGCGCGTCGATCACCATCGACGGCGTGATCCGTTGCGGCGAAGGGTTTTTCGGCGTCGTCAACGACACGTACTTCCCACCGAACACCGTGGTCGCCTCGATGTTGGCGGTCACGTTGGCCGGGATCAGATGCAGATACCGCGGATAGACGTCCAAGGTGAACTTCGCCGCCGGCTTGCCGTCGTGCTGCGTCTCGGCGATGTCGGCCACCAAGCCGATCTGCACCCCGTTGTAGGTGACCTTCGACCCCGGATCCATCACCAGCCCCGCCCGCGAGGCCAGCATCGTCAACTTCGTCTTCGGCGTGAAATCACCGCGAAACTGCCCGTACACCAACGCGCCGGCCACCACGGCCGCGACCAGCACCGCCACCCCGGCCAGTTTGTAGGGCGGGTTGTGCGGCTTGTTGATCTGGGCGGGCATGGCGGCTACACCGTCAGCGCGAAGTTCGGGTTGACGCCGTAGAGCGCCAGCGCGGCCGACAACACGACAACCTGCACCGAGACCAGCGAGAAGCGCATCGACCGGCCGACGGCCTCGCCGACGCCGACCGGTCCGCCGCCGGCCTCATACCCGTAGAAGCAGTGGGTGATCATCACCACCGCGGTGATGATGATGGCCTCCAGGAACGACCAGAACACGTCGTCGGGGCGCAAGAAGGTACGGAAGTAATGCTCGTAGGTGCCGTGGGACTGCCCGTAGAACACCGTGGTGGTGATCTGGGGGGACAGGAACGACATGATCATCGCCAGCGAGTACAGCGGGATGATCACCACCAGCCCGGCCATGATCCGGGTGCTGGCCAGAAACGAGATCGACTTGATGCCCATCACTTCCAGGGCGTCGATCTCCTCGCTGATGCGCATGGCGCCGAGTTCCGCGGTCGCCCCGGCGCCGACGGTGGCCGCCATCGCGATGCCGGTCACCACCGGGGCGGCGATGCGCACGTTGATCAGCGCGGCGAAGAACCCGGTGAACGCCTCGACGCCGATGTTGCCCAGCGAAGCGAACCCCTGGATGGCGACCAGCGAGCTACCCGAGAGCGTCACGAAACCGACGATCGCCACCGTGCCGCCGATCACGGCCATCGCACCGGTCCCCATGCCGATCTGGGCGATCAGCCGCAGCGTCTCCTTGCGGTAGTTGCGCAGCGCGTGCGGCATGTGCCCGACGGCCTGGGCCCCGAACCATCCCATCTGCCCGATGTCGTCGACCGCGCGCCCGGCGGCCCCGCCGTAGCGGTTGAGGTTCTCCACCGCCCGCGGGAAGCGGGAGCGCAGCACAGCAGATGTCGACATGTCAGTGCCCCGTCCCGAACCGCACACCGATGGTGGTCAGCACCACGTTGACCGCGTACAACGCGACCACGCACAGCACCACCGTCTCGTTCACCGCGGTGCCCAGGCCCTTGGAGCCACCGCGCACGGTCAGCCCCCGGTAGCAGCCGACCAGTCCGGCGATCAGGCCGAACGTGGCCGCCTTGACGGTCGCGATGACCACCTCGGGCAGCCCGGTGATGGTGGTCAGCGTGGCCAGATATGCGCCCCCGGACACGTTCTGCAGGTAGACCCCGAACAGGTATCCGCCGACCAGGCCGACGGTGATCACCAGCCCGTTGAGCAGCGTGGCGACCAGGGTCGCGGCGATCACCCGCGGCACCACCAGGCGGTGGATCGGGTCGATGCCGAGCACCTCCATCGCGTCGATCTCCTCGCGGATGGTGCGGGCGCCCAGGTCCGCGCAGATCGCCGTCGACCCCGCGCCGGCCACCACCAGCACCGTGGTCAACGGGCCCAGCTGGGTGACCGCGCCGATCGCCGCGCCCGCCCCGGACAGGTCGGCCGCGCCGAACTGGGCCAGCAGAACGTTGAGGGTGAAGATCAGCAGCACGGTCAGCGGGATCGACACCATGATCGTCGGCAGGAACGCCACCCGCATGATGAACCAGCACTGCAGGACGAACTCACGCCACTGGAACGGCCAGCGGAACAAGGCCTGTCCGGTCAGCACGCACATCCGGAAGAATCCGCCGATCACCGTCATCGGCGTCTGCATCTGGTCGCGGAGGTAGCCGACCAGGTAGGTGCCGCGCCGGTTCGTCGAAGTTGACGTCACCACGAGACCCTCACGC
Source organism: Mycobacterium cajalii (assembly GCF_045809005.2). Lineage (NCBI taxonomy): Bacteria > Bacillati > Actinomycetota > Actinomycetes > Mycobacteriales > Mycobacteriaceae > Mycobacterium > Mycobacterium cajalii. The sequence continues at coordinate 319,721 of NZ_CM141436.1, read as the reverse complement.
CGGTCCCGCCTGCCCGGCGAGACCCCCGCGGATCGTGTCGCACGCCCCCTCCTCGCCCAGACTCCACGTGTGTGACCATCGGCTATCTACTCGCCAGTAGTAACCGGGACCACAGGAATGTACCCGATGGCCATGCACGTGTGAACCGCATCTGCACAATTAACCCTTCGTCAACAGTGGGCAAACGTTACAGTTTCCGCCAATCCCCCTCTTCACTGATGGAATCCGTTGTTGTGGAACGCATTCGAGATGTCTCCAGGGTTCCGTAGCGAACCCGCAGTTCGGTCTTGAGCACCTTGCCGGCGGGATTGCGCGGCAAGGCGTCGACGATTTCGAGCGCCTTGGGATGCTTGTAGCGCGCCAGCCGTTCGGTCAGGAACTCGTCGAGCTCGTCGAGCCGCAGATGCTCACCGGTGACGGCAACGACCGCGATCGGCACCTCGCCCCACTTGTCGTGGGCGCGCCCGATCACGGCGACCTCGACGATGCGCTCGTGGCCGGCCAGGACGTTCTCGACCTCGGCGCAGTAGATGTTCTCGCCGCCGGAGATGATCATGTCCTTCTTGCGGTCGACGACCCAGACGTAGCCGTCGGCGTCCATGCGGACGAGGTCCCCGGAATGAAACCAGCCGCCGGCGAACGCCTCGGCCGTGGCCTCCGGGTTGTTCCAGTAGCCGCTCATCAGCGTGGGCGCCCGGTAGACGATCTCGCCGACCTCACCGACCGGCACGTCGTTCATGTTCTCGTCGACGACGCGGGCGGCGACCGTCGGGATCACCTTGCCGACCGAGCCGCGCTTGCGGATCGCGTCCTCGCCCAGCAGCATGCACGTCACCGGCGACATCTCGGTCTGGCCGAACGCGGCCAGGATCTGGGCCCCCGGGAAGGTCGCCGACATCTCCCGCAGCAGCGCGTCCGGCGCCGGCGCGGCGCCCCACGAGATCACCCGCAGTTTCAGGTCGCGGGGCCGCGCCCGCTGCTCGGCGCACACGGCCTGCCACTGCGCCGGGACCAGGAAGATGCCGGTGACCCGCTCGGCCTCCAGCACGTCGAGCAGCTGCCCGGGCTCGAAGGCGCCGAGCGGGTAGATCACCGTCGGTGTGCCCAGCAGCATCCCGGTCAGCATGTTGCCGATTCCGGCGATGTGGAAGAACGGGACGCCGATGAAGCCGACGTCGTCGTTGATGCTGGCGCCCATGGTGTAGAGGCCGGTCATCGTCTGGCCGGTCAGGTTGGCATGCGTCAGCACGGCGCCCTTCGGGCGGCCGGTGGTGCCGGAGGTGTACATGATCAGCGCGGGCGTCTCGTTCGGGACGTCCACCGGCGGGTGGGCGTCACCGGTCTCGCCGACGAGGTCCTCGTAGCCCAGCACCCCGTTGTCGGCGGAACCCTCGGCCGGGCCGCCCGCGACGACGACCGTCGCCAGCAGGGGCTGGATGTCACGAACCCCGGTGGCCACCGGGGCCAGCACCGACTCGGTGATGACGACCCGCGCCTCGCAGTCCTCGACGAGGAGGGCGATCTCGGACGGGGTGAGTCGGAAGTTCAGCGGGACGGCGATGGCGCCGAGCATGTTGGCCGCCAGCACCGCCTCGACGAATTCGGTGCGGTTGAGCATCAGGATCATGACCCGGTCGCCGAAGCCGACGCCGCGACGGCTCAGCGCGCCGGCCAGCGCCGAGACGCGGCGGTGCAGTTCGTCCCACGTCACCGTCCTGCCGAGGAACCGCAGCGCGGTCGCGTTCGGCTGCATCAGCGCGTGCCGCTCGAGTTGGTTGACCCAGTTCTGCCTGCGGGCCCGGTAGGGCTGTTCGTGCGCCCGATCGTGGGCCTGTGCGGCCTGTGTCCGGTGGCCGGCCAATTGCGCGGTCAACTCAACGCCTTCCCCTCACTCGCGCACCGCTTGCGCCAGTTTGATATTTGATTAAACATGGTGTTGTGTAGGTCACACTATGGCCTCGAAGGTCCCGTGACAAGTCCCTGAAAGCCCTGGCAGCCCCCGTGAACGCACCGATATCGGCCCGGCCGAGGAGACGGCGGCCGCTGCGCCGGGCGCAGCTGTCCGACGAGGTGGCGGGCCATCTGCGGGCGGCGATCATGTCGGGGAAGCTGCGCCCGGGTACGTTCATCCGCCTCGACGAGACCGCGGCCGAGCTCGGGGTCAGCGTCACCCCGGTGCGGGAGGCGCTGCTCAAGCTGCGCGGCGAGGGCATGGTGCAGCTGGAGCCGCACCGCGGCCATGTCGTCCTGCCGCTGACCCGCCAGGACATCCAGGACATCTTCTGGCTGCAGGAGACGATCGCCAAGCAACTGGCGGCGGCGGCCACCGCCCACATCACCGACGCCCAGATCGATGAGCTCGAGCGCACCAACGACGCCCTGTCGACGGCCGTGGGATCCGCCGACGCCGAGACCATCGCCGACATCGAGTTCGCGTTTCACCGGGTCTTCAACCAGGCCGGCGGCCGGATCAAGCTGGCCTGGTTCCTGTTGAACGCCGCGCGCTACATGCCGGTGCTGGTGTACGCGGGCGACCCGGACTGGGGCGCGGCCGCGGTGGACAACCACCGCCGGCTGATCGCCGCGCTGCGCCGCCGCGACGCCGCCGCCGTCACCGAGCACACGGTCTGGCAGTTCACCGACGCGGCGCAGCGGCTGACCGAGATGCTGGAGCGCGCCGGGATCTTCGACTGACCCGGCGTTCGCCGTGGCCGCTCACCCGGCGAGTTGTTCGGCGCGCTGCTTGAGGTTGTCGGCGAGGTGGTCGAGGACCTGGTTGAGCAGCTGCTTGACCATGGGCGCGGGGATCGGCATCGAGGTCTCGACGTCCATGTCCACCGTCAGCAGGCTCGACGCCCCGGTCTCCACCACGCTGAACAGCTGCTCCTGCTTGGAGAACAGGTCACCCTGCTGCAGCACGGTCTGGATCTGGTTGTCCCCCGGGTAGTAGACGGCCTGGATGAAGGTGCTCTCCATGCCCTGCACCTCGGTGTCGAGACGCAGCTGGCTGGGGCGCCCGTCGTCGTAGCGGGCGAGCACCCACAGGCCCCGGATCCCCTCGTTCCACTCCGGATACCGCTCGAAATCGCCGACGATGCCCATGATCGCCGCGGCGGCGGCGCTGACTTCGACGGTCTTGCTCAGAACTGGCATGGGCGAAGCATATCTATTGGCCCACACGGGCCGTCGAGAGCAGCGCGCGGATCGGGTCGGGGATCGGCACCGGTTTGCGGGTGTCCCGGTCGACGTAGACGTGCACCCAGTGGCCCAGCGCGGTGATCGGCTGCCCCTCTCCCCTCCGGAACACGCCCAGCCGGTACGTGGCGCTGCTGTTGCCGAGCCGCGTCACCGCCACGCCCACCACGAGGCTGTCCGGGAAGGCCAGCTCGGACAGGTAGCGGCAGCCCGACTCGGCGACGATGCCCAGCGCGGGCGTGGTGAGCGGGTCGAGGCCGGTGGTGGTGTTGATCCAGGCGTTGATCGCGGTGTCGAAAAGCTGGTAGTAGACCGCGTTGTTGAGGTGGCCGAACATGTCGTTGTCGGCCCACCGGGTGCCGACCGGCCACAACACCGGGAAGTCGTCGCTGGTGAGAGCATCCGGTGCGGACGGAATAGCCATGGGTGTATTCCAGCACGCCTACCTCGGGTGCAGGGGCGCGACCGGTTCGGCCTGCGACTCGCCGAGTCGGTGGGCGTCGATGTAGTCCCACACGATCTGGTAGCCGGGGCCGAGGGCACGTCGACGTATCCGTCGGGGCCGAGCGGGTCGCAGGGCGCCTTCAGGTAGGGGGCGTGGTGTCGTAGCGCACCCCCGGGCCGAGCAGGCCGCGCTCGTAGTATTCGCACACGTCCTCGCTGGTGGCGCCCAGCACCTGCAGGTTGCCGAAGCCGCTCATGTGGATCTCGCAGCGGATGCCGAAGGCCTCACACATCCCGGCCACCTTCATCACCCCGGTGATGCCTCCGCGCAGGACGTCGATGCGGCTGATGTCGGACGCGCGCCGGCCGATCCATTCCGCCCGTGTGTAGATCCCGCCCTCGGCGATCTCCGTTGAGCAGAGCGGGATTTCGAGGTCGCGGGCCAGCCGCACGTAGGAGTCGACCCGGTGCTCGGGTCCAACATCAGCACCATCTCGTCGCCGACCGCGGCCCGCACGACCCGGCTGCTGGCGTAGGCCTTGACCCGCGCGCGGGCGCCGCCCAGCAGCTTGCGCACGGGCAGCCCGGTCACCCGGCCGGCCAGGTCCCACAGGGCCAGATCGATCACGCTGCAGACATTTTCGGGAAGCTTCGCCGCCCAGAGTTGCCGCCAGATCTCGGCCCGGTCGAGCGGATCCTGCCCCGCCAGCAGGGGTCCCAGGAACTGGGTGATCAGCGCCCGGTCCCCGGCGAGCAGGCCGTCCTGGTCGCCGTGGAAGTGGCCGCCGAAGTAGTGGCCCTGCGCGCCGTCGTCGGTGCGCACCGTGGTCACGGTCTGCACCACGCGGCGGTCGGTGAGCAACTGGCCGAACGCGATTCAGTCGACGAACGTCTCGAACGGCACCACGTCCACGCCGGTGATCTTCATGACCGCCGATTGTGGCGCCGGCCGCGCGGCCGGGGTAGAGGCTTAGGTCCTAGGCGGGTGTCGGGCGGCCGGGGCCGGGGGCGCCGTGCAGCGCGGTGGACAACGAGTGGCCCTGCAGGGCGAACAGCAGCTCGGACACCACCCAGTCGGGCAGCAGCGAGTCGAAGCCGTGGCAGGTGCGCGGGAACACGTGCAGCTCGGCCGAGACCCCGGCGCGCAGCAGCGCCAGCGCGTAGTCGACGGCCTCGTCGCGGAACGGGTCGATCTCGGCGCACGTGATCAATGCCGGAGCCAGACCGCTGAATTCGGCCCGCCGGGCGGGCACGGCGGCCGCCGGTCCGGCGGCCGGGCCCAGGTAGTGGCGCCACATCAGTTCGGCGGCCTCGCCGTCGAAGGCCGGGCTGGTGATGAACTCGGCTTTGGAGGCCGTCGGCCGGTCGTCCAGCACGGGCTGGTGCAGCAGCTGGAACTCGACCGCCGGCAGCGACCCGTCGGCCGCGCCGTGCGCCAGGCAGGCGGCCAGGGTGGCCCCGGCGCTGCTGCCGGCGACCGCCAGCCGCGCCGGGTCGACGCCGAGTTCGAACGCGTCGCGGGCCACCCAGCGCAGCACCGCGGTCGCGTCGTCGAGCGCGGCCGGATAGGGGTGCTCGGGGGCCAGCCGGTAGTCCACCGACACCACCGTGCAGCTGGCGCGGCGGGTGAGCTCCAGGCACTGGCGGTGGTCGGTGTCCAGGTTCCCCAGCGCGAACCCGCCGGCGTGGCAGTAGACGACCGCCGGTGCAGGCGCCGGGCCGCCGCGGTAGATCCGCACCGGCACCGGCCCGGTTTCCGCCGGCACCTCGTCGTCGACGACGTCGACGTCCCGCGCGTCGGTCAGCTCGGCCGCCAGGAGCCGCCGCTGGTTGAACGGCTCACGGATGAGTTCGATTGCGGCGGCGGAGAAATCGGTACGCGTGGTGGCGACGGCGCGCAGCGCGGGGTCGAGCCGTTCGATGCCGTCGAGCTCACTCATGGGCCGACCAGCTGAAGTCGGCGGGTTCGAATCTGCGGGTCATCCCCCAGAAGCTACGCGCCGGCGCCGACGATGCCCACCGACAGCCCTGGCTCATCGGATCTGCAGGCATTGCCCGCCGTCGACGACGAGCTCGGAGCCGGTGATGAACGCCGCCGCGTCGGAGACCAGAAAAGCGACGGCGTCGGCGATCTCGGTGGGGCGGCCGAGCCGGCCGAACATCGCCGTCGCGGCCAGCCGGGTCTGGGTGGCCGCGTCGAGCATCGGTGTCGAGATCGGCCCGGGGAACACGGCGTTGACCCGGACGCCGGCCGGGCCCAGCTCGGCAGCGGCGGTCTGGGTCAGCCCGCGCAGCGCCCACTTGGCCGAACCGTAGGCGGTGTGTTGCGGGAACGGGCGGATCGCGCCCGTGCTGCAGATGTTGACGACGGACGGTTGTGGCGCCTCGCGCAGCCGCGGCAGGGCGGCCCGGATCCCCAGGAATGCCCCCAGACAGTTGACGCGCCAGGAGTTTTCGAACCCCTCGGGGGTTTCCTCCTCGAGCGAGGCCCGGTGCAGCACGCCGGCGTTGTTGACCAGGGTGCTCAGCGCGCCGAAGCGCTCGACGACGCGGTCGACGGCGGCCCGCCACTGCGCCGGCGAGGTGACGTCGAGTTCGAGCGCGAGCACCGCGTCGTCGCCGAGTTCCTCGACTGCCGTGCCGAGTTCGCCGATGCGCCGGTCACAGGCGGCCACCGAGAACCCCTCGGCGCGCAGGCGTTTGGTGATGGCCCAGCCCTGCCCGCCGGCGGCGCCGGTCACCAGGGCCACCGGGTGGTTCGTGTCGTCGCTCACCTTCCCTCGACCTCCCGGGCCTCCCGGAGATACTCCGCCGCACCCCTGCGCAGGGCCTGCGATTCGGCGGTCAGCGTGATCATCTGGAATCCCAGCTCTGCCATGGCCCGCCCGGCCTTGCCGTCCCCGGCGTGGATCCCGGTGACCAGGCCGGCGTCCGTGGCGGCGCGGTGCGTGCGCACGATCGCGTCGAGCACCTCCGGATGCCGGGTGGCCCCGACCGGGTCGGCGCCCAGGGAGATCGCCAGATCGGCCGGGCCGACGTAGATTCCGGTGAGGCCGTCGACGGCGCAGATCCGGTCGAGGTCGGACAGCGCCGCGGCGGTCTCGATCATCGCGAACACGCTCGCCCGCGACTCGTGGGCCCTGGGGTCGAGGCCCAGGCCGGCGCGCAGCGGGCCGAAGCTGCGCACTCCGGCCGGCGGATAGCGGGTGGCGGCCACCGCCGCCGCGGCCTGCTCGGCCGACTCGATCATTGCGATGACGACGGCGTCGGCGCCGGCGTCCAGCACGCGGCCGATCGGCGCGGCGCCGGCGTCGGGCAGCCGCACCACCGTGCCGATCGGCACCTGTTCGACGTCGCGCAGCGCGCCGGCGATGTCGGCGTCGTCGAGGTAACCGTGTTGCGCGTCGAATCCCACGTAATCGTAGCCGGCGCGGGCGAATTCGACCGGACCGAGCCACGTCGGGCCGGTGAGCCAGCCGCCCCAGACCGGGCCGCCGCGGCGCAGCGCCCGTTGCAGGTTGCTGTCCGGCATGCTCATTCCGCGATCGCGATCTTGACGCGCGCCGGGTCGGGACGGCAGGCCAGGTCGAACGCGGCCTGGACGTCGTCGACGCCGAAGGTGTGGGTGAGATACGCCCCGAGCAGCCCGGGGTGGTCGGCGGCGAACTTGCCGGCCAGTTCCAGCATCCGCCGCCGGTCCAGTGTGACACCGGATTTCAGCGTCAGGTTGTTGCGCAGCATGGTGCGCATGCTGATCGGGTAGGCGTCGTCGTCGGCGACGCCGAAATAGAACACCGTGCCGCCCATCGCCGCGGCGGCGATGGCGTGGTTCAGGGTGGCCACCTGGTGTCCGACGGCCTCGATGACCACGTCGGCGCGATCACCGGCGGCCAGCCGGCCGGCCCATCGGTCGCTGGTGGCGCGCACCGCGTCGTCGACCCCGAATTCCGTTGCGACGCGGCGCCGGTCGACCGGGTCGACGCCGGTGACGCGCCGCGCCCCGGCGGCCTTGGCGACGTAGGAGAACAGCAGTCCGATCGAGCCCTGGCCGATGACCGCGACGTGGCGGCCGGCCAGGTCCGGCAGTTGTTCGCAGGCGTAGAGCACGCAGGCCAGCGGTTGCAGCCCGACGGCCTGCGCGGGGGTGAGAGAAGGGTCGTAGGGCGCCAGCCCGTCGCCGTCGCTGATCACGCGCTCCATCATGCCGTCGAACCCGGAGGCCCAGCCCACCACGCGGTCACCGGCCCGGTGGTCGCGGTGGCGGCTGGCGATCACCTCGCCGGCCACCTCGTGGATCGGGAAGCCGTCCTTCTCCGCCGCGCCCGGCCCGTCGTCGCCGGGCACCCGGCCCCGCACCCCGCGGAACGCCGGCAGGTCGCTGCCGCAGACACCGGCGGCCAGAAACCGCAGCAGCACTTGGCCGTCCGCCAGGTCTTCGGGTGTCTTGCCGGGGATCGACATCCGCTCGAAGGCGTAGGGGGCCACGATCCGGTAGGACCACACGTCAGACCTCCACCGGGATCTTGTTCCATCCCCATTGGAAGCTGGACGGCAGCCGGGTGGCGTCCTCGTCGCGGATGGCGTAGTCGGGCACCCGGCGCAGCCATTCGGTCAGCAGCACGTCGATTTCCAGCCTGGCCAGGTGGTAGCCGACGCAGAAGTGCTGTCCGCGGCCGAAGGCCAGGGAACGCTGGACGGGCCGGTTCCAGACGAACTCGTCGGGGTCGGGGTACTCCCGTTCGTCGCGGGCGGCCGAGGCCAGCAGCGTGATGACGCGCTGGCCCGGCTCGAGCGTCCGGCCGTGCAGGCCGAAGGGCTTGCGCACCGTGCGCGCGAACCACTGGGCGGGCGCGCAGAACCGGATCATCTCCTCGCGCACGAGGGGGACGTTGGTGGCCGGATCGGCGCGCACGGCGGCCAGTTGGTCGGGCCGCCGGCGCAGCTCCCACAGTCCGTGGGCGACGATCTTGGGCACCGTTTCGGTCCCGCCGATGAAGATGCACAGCATCTGGGTCGCGACCTCGACGTCGGACAGGGCGCTGGCGTCCGGCAGCCGGTAGCCGAGCAGGCCGTCGACGACGGGCAGCGCGCCCGTCGAGCGCCCGGCCCGGCGGGCCGCGACAACCGGCACCAGGAACTCCAGGTAGTTGGGCCGCGCCTCGGCGGTGTCCACCCCGACGCCGGGCTCGGTAAGGCTGCCGGCGTTGACCGCGGCCAGCACCTGCGGCGCGAGATCGGTTGGGATGCCCAGCAAGTCGCATACCATTGACGCCGCGACGATGCCGCCGTAGTCCTGGGTCAGGTCGAACGAGCCCTGCGGCAGCAGCAGGTCGAGCCGTTCGTCGGCCAGCGCGCGGATCCGGTCCGCCAGCCCGGCGACGGGCCTGGGGCGCAACGGCTGTGAGTGCGCGCGGCGGATCTCGCCGTACAGGCCGGCGTCGAACACCGCGTGAAACGGCAACGGGTGCAGCGGCGGATCCGCGACCGGCCCGGTGTTGTGTTCGGCCAGCACCGACGCCGCGGGCAGCGTGCCCTCCGAGGCGACGAAGGTCCCGTCGTTGACCTCCAGCACCCGCCAGATGTCCTCGAAGCGGGACAGGGCGTAGGTGTCCCACCGTGGCATGTAGTACACCGGGTGCTCGTCGCGCAGGATCCTGTAGTACGGCAACGGGTTTGCCATCACCGCGGCGTCGAAGGGGTCGTAGGCGAAAGCGGGTCGTCGCATCACTGCAGCGGCGAGGGCGGTAGGGCCTGCAGGATCGAGTCCTCCCAGCCGTCGCGCAGCGCCGGCGCCAGGCTCATCCAGGTGACGATCTCGGCCGGTGGGCTCTCCTTCCAGGAGGGGTAGTGGTTGGCGAAGCACTCCCAGCCTCCGTCCAGCGCCCAGTAGTGGATCACCTCGTTGTAGCGGAAGGTGGTGGTGAACGAGCCCAGCCAGCGCTTGCCGGTGCGCTCCGACCACGGCACGTAGAGCCGTTCCAGCTCGCGGATGTAGTCGTCCTGCCGTCCCGGTTTGGTCTGCATGATCTCCTGAATCACCAGCGGCGCGGTGAATCCGGCGTCGCGGAGCTGGGCCAGCGTCTTGTTGCTGGGGCCCGGGTACATGATCCGGCCCTCGCCCGAGGCCCCGGTGCCGGCCAGGAACGCCGACCACTCGGTCGCCGCGGCCTCGTGGCTGCCGCCGCGCGCCTGGGCGGCCCCGATCCGGGAGTAGTCGGCGAACCCATCGATCTCCCAGATGATCGTCACCTGCGGCCAGTGGCCGTTGTAGGGGGTGGTTTCCCAGAGCGCGAACAGCCGGGCCCCCAGCTCCTGCATCAGCGGCTGGTAGGTGTCCGTGAAGACCTCGGTGAAACCGTCGCCGCGCCCGGAGCCCAGGGCGATGGTCTCGTGCAGGTAGAGCAGCGTGTGGCCGTGGTACTTCTTCATCGCTCCGGCCGAACCAGCAGGGGCTCGGTGGGACCGACCGCCTCACAAGGGATTCCGGCGGCCAGCAGGGCATGGCCCTTGAACGCCCGGGCCGCCGCGCTGAGCACGTGCTGGGCCCGGCTCATCGCCCGGTCCACGTTCAGCGGCCACCCGTCACCCCACAGCGCGACCTCGGTCAGCCCGCCGTCCAGGGACGCCAGCACCCGGTCCCGCACGAGCGGGTCGGCGCGGAACGCCGCGGCGCTGACGGCCAGGCCCTGATCGGCGATCTCGGTCTCGTACCACCCGGACCGGCAATCCGACACCCGGGCGCCGAGGATCCGCAGTGCGCGGGCGTCGCAGCTGTGCGGCAGCCGCACGGTCACCTCCCATCCGGCCATCACGCGGTCGTAGAGCCAGCCCCCGGCCGATTGGACGACGTCGGCGGCGCCGGCCGCGACGACGTCGAGCCGGTAGCGCAGCGAGGCCGTGGTCCGCGCGGGGGTGACCCGGCCGCTCGCGCGGACGTCGAACATTGAAGTGACCATCAATCCATTCCTCACCGCCGCACGCCGGGAGGGGTTGACGTGTCGGCGCTTGCGTTGGGACGCGACTCACCCGACAGCGTGACACTTTGGCGCAAATTTGTAAAGGTCCGCCGGGCCGGTCACGACCCGCGGCGCGCCTCGAGTTCGGCGAGGATCTCGTCGGTGTGCTGGCCCAGTTCCGGTGCGCCAGAACGCGGTGCCCACGGCGTGCCGTGGAAGTCCGCCGGCGTGGCCACCATCGCCACGCCGGCCGCGCCGTCGGGCACATCGACGATGCCGCCGGCGGCGTGGAACTGCTCGTCGGCGACGACGTCCTCGAGCGTGTTGACCGGTGACCAGAAGAAGTCCGGTTCGGCGGCGAAGGCCTGGGCCCATTCGTCGAGCGGGCGGGTCGCGAAGATCTCGTCGAGCGCGGCGATCAGCGGCACCGCGTTGTGGGCGCGGGCGCGGGCGTCCTCGAATCGCGGGTCGGTCAACCACTCCGGGCGGCCCACGGCGCGGCACAGCGCGGGCCAATGCCGGTCGGCCTCGAGGCCGACGATCCAGAACCGGCGCCCGTCGGCGGCCGTGTAGTTGTTCATGCACGGGTTGCCCATCGATTCGCGCTGCCCGATGGCGATCTGCTGGCCGGTCAACAGGTAGGTGTTCAGGTCGAAGCTCACGGTGTAGGCGCCCTGCCGGTACAGGGACGTGCTCACCAGTTGGCCGGTCCCGGTGCGTTCGCGGGCGATCAGGGCCGCGCAGATGGCCGCGGTCAGGGTCATGCCGGCCGAGTGGTCGCCCATGCCGCCCCGCTGGAACGGCGGCGTGTCGCCGGGCCGGGTGAGCAGGTGCGCCAGGCCGGCGCGGGACCAGAACGCGGCCACGTCGTAGGCGGCGCGGTCGGCGTCGGGCCCGGTCTCGCCGTAGCCGGTGATCAGGCCGTAGACCAGCCGGGGGTTGCGGGCCGACACCGACTCGTAGTCCAGGCCCAGCCGCTGCAGCGCAGCGGGGCGCACGTTGGTCACGAAAACGTCGGCGCCGCCGAGCAACTCGAAGGCGGTGTCGCGGCCCGCCCCGGTGGTCAGGTCCAGCACGATGCTGCGCTTGGAGCGGTTGTCCATCTCGAACGGCGGGTTGACCCCGAGGTCGCAGCCCAGCATCCGGCCGAACATGCGGCCCGGGTCGCCGGCCGGCGGCTCGATCTTGACGACGTCGGCGCCCCAGTCGGCCAGGATGGCCCCGGCGGCCGGGCCGGCCACCCAGACCCCGAGCTCGACGACTTTGATGCCCTCCACCGGTCCCGCCATGGGTAAGTTCCTACTCCGCGGTGCCGGTGGGTGCCGGTGGCGGGTCCCCGGCGACACGTATCGAGGGCCCGCCGCGCCGTCTCAGGAGACCGGTACCTGGGGCGCGTTCGCGGCCACCGGGATTACGCCCGGCGCCGCCGGGCTCGGTGCCACGGGGTTCGGCGCCACGGGGTTCGGCGCCACGGGGTTTGGCGCCACGGGGTTCAGCCCCGGCGCCTGCAGCGGGCTCGGCGCCGCGGGGCTCAGCCCCGGAACCTGCAGCGGGTTCGGCGCCGCGGGGCTCAGCCCCGGCAGCTGCAGCGGGCCTCCGGGCGCCCCGCCGGCCCCCGGGATCTGGAACGGCAGCGGCATACCCGAATTGCCGCCCAAACCCTGTAGCGCGGAGGGCATCTGCCCGTTGGCCAGTGACGTCATGACACCCGGGCATTCCGCCTGTATCGCCATGCTGGCGACGGCCCCGACCATTTCCGGCGGCAGGCCCGGCTTGCCCGACAGCTGCGACGCGATCGTCGCCAGTTGCGCCCCGGGCTGCACCAACATCGGGCACAGCGACTGCCCGAACCCGGCGAGGGTGTCGTTGAGGGAACCGCCGCCCGTGCCGGCGCCGCCTAGCACGCTGGTGATGGGGTCGGAGGGCGGGTCGGCGTGCGCGGGCGCCAGCGACATCGCCCCGGCAGCGACGACGCCCGCCGTCACCGCGAGCGGCCGCAGCGCCGCGGATGCGGCCGGGCGGACCCCGGAGGCGCGGCGCACCAGCTGCTCGACCCAGGGCGGATACATCATCAGTGCGGTCATGCGTCGCTCCTCAGCGGTCTTGGAAAGTGCATCAGCGCCAACCCATTTCACTTTGGTAACAGTGATCGCCTTACGTCACGTTTACAACACGATGAGGTCAAGGTTTGTGATCTGCGCGTTTCCTTACCGTTGTCACAACGGCGCCCGTGCGACACTGCGCGGTTTGCTACTGGCCCGTCCGACCGCCGGTATGGCATGAGTGGCCACTACGGGCGGCACGGCCCGGCTTCGCCAGGACCCGCGACCGAGGCCCCGGATTGTGGTTTTAATAAGGGATATCCGCCGAAACTCTCATTCCCCCAAGGAGCGCTATGACCCTGGTCGCCGGACGTGGCCCGCTCAGCAGCGACCCGGCCGGGCGGTTTTGGCCCCCACTGCCCGGTGAGGTGGTCTACGTCGAGCCGCACCCGCGGCGGGTGCAGGCCTTGCGCGCCGGCCGCCCGGTGCTCGACACCGAACGGGCGCTGCTGGTGCACCGCCGGGGCCACCCGCTCAGCTACGTCTTCCCGGTCGATGAGGTGGCCGCGCTACCGACCGAGCCCGAGCCGGCGGCGCCGGGCTTCGTCCACGTCCCGTGGGACGCGGTCGACACCTGGCTCGAGGAGGGCCGCGAACTCGTGCACTACCCGCCGAACCCGTACCACCGGGTGGACTGCCGCCCGACGAGACGCCGCCTGCGCGTCGCGGTCGACGGCGCCGTGCTGGTGGACACCGACGACACGGTGATCGTGTTCGAGACGGCGCTCGCGCCACGGCTCTACGTCGATCCCACCCTGGTCGACACCGCTGCGCTGCGGCGCTCGCAGACGTCGAGCTACTGCAACTACAAAGGCTTTGCGACCTACTGGACCGCCGTCGTGGGCGGGCGGGTCGTCGACGACATCGCCTGGAGCTACCCGGACCCGCCCCCGGAAAGCCTGCCCATCAAGGGCTTCCTCAGCTTCGACGAGACGCGCGTCGGGCTGCTGGCCGAGCTGCCGGCCACCTAGCCTAGCCGCGAAAGTGCAACCGGCGACGCATATCCCAAGTGCCGCCGTCGGCAGTAGCACTCTCGCGGGCGTCACGAGTAGCGGGGACGCCCGAGTCCCAGCGCGTGCTGGGCGATCATGTTGCGGAACACCTCGAGGGTGCCGCCGTAGATGCCCAGCGGCAGTGACAGCCGGAAAAGGTGTTCGGCCGTACCGTCACTCGCGGCGCCCGTTGCCTCGGTGGGCAACGCCGACGCCGGCCCCAGCATGTCCATCAGGTCCGGGGCGATGTCGCGCATCGTCTGCGCGATCGCGACGCGGCCGAACATCCCGGGCGTGGACAGCGCGGCCTCCATGCGCGCGATGTCGCGCCCCAGCCGGTATCTCACCGAATCGTCGTCGCACCGCGCCACCAGCCCCGCCACGGTGTCGACCACCTCGGCCATGATGTCGCCGTGCGCCGACATCGCCGCGACGTACTGCAGGCCGTGGTCTTCCCGGTCGACGATGCCGTGCTCGGAGTCCAGCGCCGCGCGCATCACGGTCCAGCCGGCGTTGACCTCGCCGATGCGGCAGAGGTCGTCGACGCGTACGTCGCTGTAGTAGACGATGTTGGTGCGGTCGCCGTCGACGGTCCGCAGGGGCTGGATCTCGATGCCCGCCGAGTCCAATGGCACCAGGAACATGGTCAGGTTCTTGTGCTTGGGGCCCTGCGGGTCGGTGTTGGTCAGCAGGAAGACGTAGCGGGCGTTCTGCGCGTTGGAAGTGAACATCTTGGCGCCGTTGATGACCCAGCCGGCACCGTCGCGCACCGCCCGCGTCTTGCAGGCGGCGACGTCGGAGCCGCCCTCGGGCTCGGTGTAGCCCAGGCACAGCCGGATCTCGCCGGAGAGCACTCCCGGCAACACCTTGTCGATGAGCTCCGGCGCGCCGAATTGCTGCACCAGCCGCGCGACGACGGACGTCGTGCCCCAGTGGTACCACGGTGTGTGGGCCCGGGCGATCTCCAGCTGAAAGATCCGGCGGCGGACCGGGCTGAACCCGCCCTCGGACTCGAGCCGCCAGTCCGCGGCCAGGTAGCCGGCTTTGCCCAGCGCCAGGTGGACTCGCTCGTCGAAGTTCTCGCCGAACTCCAGCTGTCGATGAAGCACCGCGTCGGTGACGTGCTTGGCGATGAAGGCACGCAACTCGTCGAGGAACACCTGGTCGTCGGCCGACAGCTCGACCCGGGAGAAGTCCATCAGCGCGCTTCGATGACGAGTTTCCCGAAGCGCTCGATGCTTTCCAGCAGGTGCGCCAGGCTGTCGCCCGGCAGACCGACCTGCACCCAGGTCACCCCGAGTGCGGCCAGCTTGTGCAGTCCGGAAAGGTATGCGCGGGAGTCGAATTCGTCGCTTCCGGGGCTGCCACCCTCGAAGTTGGTGAAGGTGATTTCCAACGCCGAGAAGTCCCGGTCCGCCTTGTCGCAGCGCCGGCGCAGGTCCTCGATTCCCGCGGCGAGGCGCTCCTGGGAGTCGAGCGGAGCGGTGCCTGCCGTCTGCGCCAGCATCCCGGGCGCGGCGAACGGGCACCAGCCGTCGCCGTATTGCGCGACGCGCCGGCGGGCGGACGCGGTGTTGCCGCCGATCCAGATCGGCGGGTGCGGCCGGCTGACCGGGCGAGGGTGCGCGGTGATGCCCCGCGCAGTGAAATGCTTTCCCTCGAACGACAAGTCGTCGGTGGTCCATGCGGCGCGGATCACCTGCAACGCCTCCTCGAACAGCTCGGCACGCTCGTCGTAGTCCACGCCGAGGGCCGCGAACTCCCGCTTGAGGTAGCCCACGCCGACCGCCAAAGTGAACCGGCCGTTGGAAAGCAGATCCAGCGTCGCGCCGGACTTGGCCACCACGAACGGGTTTCGGTACGGCAACACCACGATGTTGGGGATCAACCGCAGCGTCGTCGTCCTGGCCGCCGCGAAACCCAGTGCGACAAAAGGATCCAGCGCATCATGGCCGCCCGCCTCCAGCCAACGCTGCGACGGGGCGGGGTGGTCGGTGAAGCCGAACCCGTGGAACCCGGCCGCCTCGGCGGCCGCCGCCACGGTCGCGATGCCCTCCCCCGTCGCCAGTTCCGGGTTGTAGGGATGGGTGTGCATCGGGTGGGTGAAGGCGAAGCGCATCGGTCCGCCCGTCAGAACCGGGAGCGCGAGTCGATCGAGGTGTCGCTGGTGCGCAGCGGCCGGATCAGGGCCTCCTGGGCGAACGAGGCCAGCAGCTCGCCCTCTTGCGTGTGCACGGTGCCGCGCACGTACGACATTCCCGCGCCCACCTGGGTGCTCTCGTGGGTGTAGAGCAGCCAGCCGTCCCAGCGCACCGGCTCGTGGAAGGCGACCGAGATGCTCATCGGGGCGGTGGACACCGTCAGGTGCGCCTGGCTGGTGCCGATGCCCGGGTGCGCGCGCATGGTGGTCGAAATGCCCAGGTGCCCGGTGAAGTACGCGACCAGCGCCTTGGCCAGGTCGTCGCGGGTGGGGATGGGGTCGTAGCGCAGCCACGCATACAGTTCGGGCGGACCGACCTCGTCGGGGCTGTTGACGTCGACGACGTCGACCAGCCGCAGCTCCCGCCCGACCATCGGCATCTCGGACACATGCGAATCGGCCGGGGCGGCCACGTCCGGCCGCGGCAGGTGGTGGCGGATGACGTCGGCGGTGGGCACGTCGGCCAGCACCGTGATGCTCAGGCAGCGCCGGCCGTTCTGGTGCACGGCGACGACCGCGGTGGCGGTGGATCGGCCCTCGGACACGACGTCGATGACGAATTCGACCGGCGGGCCGACGGTGACGGCGCGGGAGAACACCGCGTGCGCCGAGCGCACCGACTTGTCCGGGAATCGTTTGGCCACCGCGACGATCGCCTGGGCAAGCACCTGCGTGCCCTCCACGACCTGCCGTTCGTCGCCGCCGGCGATCCCGGTGTCACCGAAGAATCGGTCCTGCCCGTCGGCCCGCACGTCGAACAGGTCCAGCAGGCCCTGCACCGTCCACTCGGCCTGCCCGGATTCCTCGGAGACCTTACTCAAGTCCGCTCCATCTCTCGCGCTGCCAGCTCACGGCTCAGCGTGACACTTTGCGTAAGATTTGTAAAGCTTGGCTAACGACCGCGCGGGAGCGGTGGCGCGCGGACTCGCCCACATTGACACCGGCACCCGCGGTGCATGACACTTTCTCGGTGGTTTGTAAAGACGCGAGCCGATGATCCCGGAGCCCCTGGCCAACGGGTTCTGCTTCGGCGAAGGCCCGCGCTGGTTCGAGGGCCTGCTGTGGTTCTCCGACATGCTGGGCGAGGCCGTGCACACCGCAACGATGGCCGGTTCGGTGACCACGCTGCCCCTGCCCGGCCGCTGCCCCTCGGGGCTGGGCTTCCGCCCGGACGGGTCGCTGCTGATCGTCTCGGCCGAGGACCGGCAGGTGCTGCGCTACGACGGCGACACCGTGACACCCGTCGCCGACCTCGCCGCCCTGGCACCGGCCAACCTCGGTGACATGGTCGTCGACGCCGACGGGCGCGCCTACATCGGATCCCAGGCGCCCCACGGCGGCGTCATCATCCGGCTCGACCCCGACGACACCGCGACCGTCGTCGCCGGAGACCTCGACTTCCCCAACGGCATGGTGATCACGCCGGGCCGGGAGCTCGTCGTCGCCGAGTCGACGGGCCGGCGGCTGACCGCGTTCGGCATCGGCGACGACGGCTCCCTGACCGGCCGCCGCGTCTTCGCCGACGGCCTCGACGGCCCGCCCGACGGCATCGCGCTGGACGCCGAGGGCGGGGTGTGGACGGCGATGACGCTGGCCCACCAGTTCGAGCGCGTCATCGAGGGCGGCGAGGTGACCGACCGCATCGACATGGGCGACCGCGTCGCGATCGCCTGCGCGCTGGGCGGGCCCCGGCGCCGCACGCTGTTCCTGCTGTCCAGCACCGACGCCTACCCTGAGCGACTGCGGGGTACCCGGCTGTCCCGCCTGGACGCCGTGACGGTCGAGACGCCCGGCGCCGGCCTGCCGTGACATCCGAGAGGCGCACATGACCGACTCCTACTACGAGCTGATGGACGACGCGGACGCCCACGGCGAGAGGTTCCGGGCCACCGACCTGACGCGCGGCACCTGGTCGGCGGCCATCCAGCACGGCGGGCCGGTCTCGGCGCTGCTGGTCCGGGCCATGGAGCGGTGCGAACACCGCGACGACACCCGGCTGAGCCGGGTTGTGATCGACCTGCTGGGCGGGGTGCCGGCCGACGGTGACCTGTGGGTCGGCGCGCAACTGCGGCGCGGCGGCAAGCAGATCGAGCTCGTCGGCGCCGAGATGCTGGCGCCGGGCCCCGACGGCGAACCCCGCCCGGTCGCGCGCGCCACCGGGTGGCGGTTCCAGCGGCAGGACACGACGGCCGTGGCGCACGCCGCGGCTCCCCCGCCGCGCCCGCGGTCCGAGGCCCGCGACCGCAACCTCAAGGCCAAGGACTGGGACCGCAACTACGTACACAGCCTGGACTGGCTGTGGCTGACCGAACCGATGAGCGGGGGCCCGGGCGAATCCTGGATCCGCCCGGAAGTGGACCTCGTCCAGGGCGAGACCATGTCGCCGCTGGAGCGGCTGTTCGCGGTGGCCGACTGCGCCAACGGCATCGGCAGCAAGCTGAACATCCGCAAGTGGACGTTCCTGAACACCGATCTGGCCGTGCACGTGTTCCGCATCCCCGAGGGCGAGTGGATCGGCATCCGCGCCGAGACCAGCTACGGCCCCGACGGCGTCGGGACGACGATCGGGACGCTGTTCGACGAGCGGGGCGCGGTCGGCGCCATCCAGCAATGCGTGCTGGTGCGCCGCCGTCCCGGCGCAACTTCGTAGAGTTTGAGATATGAGCCAGCCGGCGTCGGTCACGGACACCGACACCTCGACGCGCCAGCGGATCCTGGCAGCCACCGCCGAGGTGCTGGGCCGTAACGGCAAGACCAAGCTCAGCCTGTCCGAGGTCGCCGCCCAGGCCGGGGTGTCACGTCCGACGCTGTACCGCTGGTTCGCCTCCAAAGAGGAACTGCTGTCGGCGTTTTCGCGCTACGAGCGCCAGACCTTCGAGAGCGGCCTGGTGCGGGCCACCGCCGGGCTCAAGGGCGTCGACAAGCTCGACGCGGTGCTGCGCTTCATCGTCGAGTACCAGCATTCGTACTCGGGGGTGCGCATGGTCGACGTCGAACCCGAGCACACCATCGCCCAGTTCGCCACCGCGATCCCGGAGATGCGCGAGGGCCTGCAGCGACACCTGCCCGGGCCCAACGCCGCGGTGAAGGCGGCGACCGTGATCCGCATCGCCATCTCGCACTACATCGTGCGCAGCGACGACGCCGACCAGTTCCTGGCGCAGTTGCGCCACGCCGTCGGCATCAAGCCGCAAGGCTGACCCCCGGCCCCCCGGTCCCCCTCGAGCGTGCGTGTTTGCACGCTGACACGCCGTGTTGGGCGTACAACTGCGCACGCTCGCGGACCGAGATCGGTCAGTCGAAGAGCACCGCGGCGTTGAGGTAGCCGGTCGGGTCCAGCGCGGCCTTGACCGCGCGCATCGCGGCGATGTCGGCGGGTTCGCGCGACATGCCCAGGTAGGGGCGCTTGCGGCTGCCGACGCCGTGCTCGGAGCTGACGTTGCCGCCGCACGCGGCGATCAGGTCCATCATCGGGCCGTACACCGCCTGCTCCCGCTCGACCGGGCAGCGCAGCACGTTGAGGTGCAGGTTGCCCTCGCCGACGTGGCCGAACAGCAGCGGCAGCGCGTCGGGCGCGAGCGCACCCAGCAGCGCGGTCGCGTCGCGGGCGAACCCGGCGATCGCCGACAGCGGCAGGGACACGTCGAACTTCAGCGGCGGCCCGTACACGCCGAGCACGTCGGCGAGCGATTCGCGGACCTGCCACAACCGTTGCTGCGCAACGGCATCCACCCCGACCGCGGGCTCCCCGCACAGTTGCGCACCGTCGAGCAGGTCGGCCAGCCGGTCGGTCTGGTCGTGGTCGGCGGCCAGCTCCACCAGCAGCATCCAGTCGCCGTCCACCGGCGCCGCCACCCCGAGGTGCTCGCGGACCAGCGCGCCCGCCCGGCCGTCGATCAGCTCCAGCGCCGCGATCCCGTCGACGTCGCGGAACGTGCGGCCCGCCTCGACGAGCGCGTCCAGGTCGGCGAACGCGCAGACGGCGGTCACCCGGTGCGACGGGGCGGGATGCAGCCGCAGGTCCAGCGAGGTGATGACGCCGAGGGTGCCCTCGGCGCCGACGAACAGCGCCGGCAGGTCGTAGCCGGTGTTGTCGCTGCGCACCAGGCTGTGCCGGCGCAGCAGCGAACCGTCGGGCAGCGCGACCTGCAGGCCGAGCACCTGCTCGCCCATGTTGCCGTAGCGCACCGTGCGCAGGCCGCCGGCGTTGGTCGAGGCCATGCCGCCGACGGTGGCCGTGTCCCGGGCGGCCAGGTCCACCCCGAACAGCAGGCCCGCCGCGGCGGCGGCGTGCTGGACGGCGGCCAGCGTGGCCCCGGCGCCGGCCTCGACGCGGCGCTCGACGGTGTCGACATCGCCGAGGGCACTCAGCCGCTCGGTGGACAGCAGCACGTCGTCGTGCTCGGGCACGGTGCCGGCCACCAGGGAGGTGCGGCCGCCCTGCACGGTGACGTGGGCCCCGGCGTCGCGGCACACCCGCAGCACCGCGGCGACCTCCTCCGCCGAGCCCGGCCGCACCAGCGCGCCGGCCCGCCCCCGGTAGCGGCCGGTGTGGTCGACGGCGCGGCCGGCCAGGACGTCGGGATCGGTGACGACGTGGCTCGCTCCGACCACGGTCTCCAGCGCGCGCAGCATGCTCGCGGTTATAGCACCGCCGCGCTCAGAACTCCTTGTGCGGCACGTCGGTCACCAGGCCGCCGTCCATGACGAACTCGCTGCCCGTCGCGTAGGACGACTCGTCGCTGGCCAGGAACAGCACGAACGTGGATACCTCTCGCACCTCGCCGGGGCGGCCCAGCGGGATGGTCACCAGGTCCTCGGGCAGGTTCGCGGTCATCGGAGTGCGGATGAAGCCGGGATGCACGGAGTTCACCCGGATGTTCAGCGGCGCCAGCTCCAGAGCCGCCGACTTGGCCAGGCCACGCACCGCCCACTTCGACGCGACGTACGGGTGCACCGCCGGAGCCCCGCGCAGGCCCTCGATCGAGGACACGTTGATGATCGAGCCGCCCCCGGCCGCGGTCATCGGCTCGACGGCCGCCCGCATGCCCAGGAAGGTGCCGGTCAGGTTGACGTCGATCACCTTCTGCCACTTGCCCAGGTCGAAGTTCTTCAGCTGCCCCAGCGCGACGATGCCGGCGTTGTTGACCAGCACGTTGAGCTTGCCGAACTCGCCGGTGGCGGTCGCGACCGCGGCGTCCCACTGGTCGGGCTGGGTGACGTCGAGGTGGACGTAGCGGGCCGCGTCGCCGATCGTCTCGGCCAGCGCCTTGCCCTCCTCGTCGAGGATGTCGCCGATCACCACCTTGGCGCCCTCGGCCGCGAGCAGGCGCGCGTGTTCGGCGCCCATCCCGCGGGCGCCACCGCTGATGAGCGCTACTTTTCCGTCAACCCGTCCCACTGCTGGGCTCCCTTCGGTTTAGGTGGCCACCAGCCCGGTGAGCGCATAGAGGCCTTTTCCTGTGATGAACGGCAGGTCGAGCGTGGTCCGGATGCCCGGCGGCGCCGCGATCACCGCCGGGATGGCGTTGACGACCCGGCCGGCCGCGCCGGCGATCGCGGCGTGGTTGTGGTCGCCCTTGCGGCTGCTCGGCACGATGTCCACGGCGTAGGACGGCTCGCCGGTGATCTCGACGCGGTAGGAGCCGTCGCCGGAGGCGGGCCGGGGCAGGTCGGGCCGCAGGTCGGGCCGCAACCGGGTGATGTGCTCGATGACGATGGCGGGGTGGCCCTCGACCATGCCGCGGATCTCGAACTGCAGCACGGCCAGCGTGCCCTTGGCGACGTGGCCGACCGCGATGTCGAAGTCCTCGGGTGCGGGCTCGCGCTGGTAGGACTCGGCGATCTCGTCGACCTCGATGCCCAGCCCGGCCGCCAGCTGCCGGATCGCGGTGCCCCAGGCGATGCTGAGCACGCCCGGTTGCAGCAGCATCGGGATCTCGTCGAGCGGGCGGCCGAAGCCCATGTAGTGCATCACTTCCGCGCCGTCGTAGCTGGCGTAGTCGTGGATCTCCATGCAGCGCACCTGCTCGATGCGCCGGCAGGTCCCGGCCAGGGCCAGCGGAATCAGGTCGTTGGCGAACCCCGGGTCGACCCCGCTGATGAAGATGCTCGAATTGCCTTGCCGGGCAGCGTCTTCGACGCGCGCAATGTACTTGTCGGGCATCACGCCCCACGGGTACTGCAGCAGCCCCGGCGACGACCCGACGACGTTGACCCCGGCGGCCAGGATGCGCATGACGTCGGCCATCGCGTCCGGCAACCGGGTGTCGCCCATCGCGCAGTAGACGACACACTCGGGCCCGGTGGCCAGCACGGCGTCCAGGTCGGAGACGGCCGTGACGCCGGTGACGACCTCGTCGTCCAGCGCGACCCCGCACAGCGCGCCGGCGTCCTTGCCCACCTTCTCCGGCGACGAGACGCACAGCCCGGTCAACTCGAACTGCGGGTTGGTGATCAGTTCGGCCAGGGCCAGCCGGCCGACATTCCCGGTCCCGACGTGGGCGACGCGGATCGCCATGAGCGGCCTCCGTCCTGAGGTGAACGTTGGAAAGCGTTTCTAGACACTAGTCCATTATTTTTGAATGGCCTACCACGGCCGGTGCCGGCGCCGGCGCGCAGAAGGGAGACCGCGATGACGCAACGCGAGGACGTCTGGTTCGATTCCGGCGGCGACCGGATCAGCGCGTGGCTCTACCGGCCCGCCACCGGCGGCCCCGCGCCGCTGCTGGTGATGGCACACGGCCTGGGGGCGGTGCGCACCATGCGGCTGGACGCCTACGCCGAACGGTTCAGCGCGGCCGGCTACGCCTGCCTGGTGTTCGACTACCGCAACTTCGGCGACAGCGAGGGGCGGCCCCGCCAGGTGCTCGACGTCGACATGCAGCTTGCGGACTGGGCGGCGGCCGTCGCCTACGCCCGCACCCTCGACGGCATCGACCATGATCGGATTGCGTTGTGGGGCACCTCGTTCGGCGGCGGGCACGTGATCGCCTCGGCGGCCCGCCTGCCGGGCATCGCCGCCGCCGTGGCGCAGTGCCCCTTCACCGACGGCCTGGCCTCGGCGCGCACGATCGCCAACCCGCTGGCCACCGCGCGCATCTTCGCGCTCGCGGTGCGCGACGTCGTGGCGAGCCGGCTGGGCAGGCCACCGGTCATGGTCGCCACGGCGGGCCGCCCCGGCGAGGCTGCGCTGCTGAACACGCCCGACGCCTACGACGGGTACCTGCGACTGGTGCCCGACGGCGCGCGGCTGACCAACGCGGTGGCCGCCCGGATCGCGTTGCAGGTCATGACCTACCGGCCGGGGCGCTCCGCGGCGAAGATCGCCTGCCCGATCCTGTTCTGCGTCTGCGAGTTCGACTCGGTGGCGCCCGCGGGTCCCACGCTGCGCTATGCGGCCAGGGCCCCGCGCGGTGAGATCAAGTCCTACCCCGAGGGCCATTTCGACATCTACGTCGGCGCCGCGTTCGAGCGCGTCGTCGCCGACCAGATCGCGTTCCTCGACGAGCACCTGAAGGCGGCGCGCGATTAGCCGCCGCGAACTCTGTGCAAACGGCCGTTTTTGCGGCGACCCGACCCTACCCTCGGTGCACACCTAGTCGCCTCGGCAAGGACGGGGGGAGATGTCGCAGGTGTTCACCGCCCCGGGGTTTTGGCGTCGACGGCCGCCGACGTCGCCGGCATCGGTTCGGCGATCAGCGCGGCGATCGCCCAAGCCGCCGTTCCCACAACGGGTTTGGCGGCAGCAGCGCAGGACGAGGTGTCGGCGGGCGCCGCCCGGTTCTTCGCCGCGTTCGGCCGGGACTACCACGCCGTGGTCGCGCGGGCTTCGGCCTTCCACGACGAGTTCACCCGCGCGCCGGCGGCCGCGGCGAGCACCTACGCCCAGGCCGAGGCGGCCGGCGCGGCGCTGCTGCCGGGCGGGATCGGCGGACCGGCGCCGACCGTGAGCGCCGGGCCCGCCGCCGCGCTGGCCGCCCTGTCGACGCCGGCCGCCGGCGGGACCACGGAGGCGCTGATCCTGGGCCACACCGGTACCGCGTTGCCCGGCCCGCAGTACCTGGCAGCCATCGCCAACGCGTTCATGGGCTACTTCTACGTGCACGACACCTGCCCGATGATGACGCCCGACCAGGTCGCCCACGCCGTCCCGTTGCCGACGTCGCCCGGCTACACCCAGTACTACATGGTCATGACGCAGAATCTGCCGCTGCTGCAGCCGATCCGCGACATCCCCTATGCCGGGCCGCCGATCGCCGACCTGTTCCAGCCCGATCTGCGGGTGCTCGTGGAGATGGGTTACGCCGACTACGGGGCCGGCGGCGACTACGCGAACATCCCCACCCCGGCGGGGCTGTTCTCGGTGCCCAACCCGTTCACCGTCATTCCCGACCTGGCGCTGGGCTCCGTGCAGGGCCCCTACGGCGCCGCGGTGGACATCGGGGTCGAGGCCGGGCTGCTCTCGCCGTCGATGTACCCGAGCGTCTACCCGTGGGTCCCCTCGGTCGACCCGCACCTCAACGTCTTCTTCGGCCAGCCGGGCACGACGCTGCTGTCGGTGCTGAGCGGGGACGCCGGGCAGGTGCTCGACCTCATTCCGCCGGTCCTGAACTGAGCCCGGCCGGCCGCACCTGAGCATGCTATGAAGGTTCGGCAAGCGCAGGACGTCCCGGCCGGACGGCTCCAGTCTCTTCTGATGCCCGACCGCCGGGGCAGGGGGATTGACGGGGAACATGTCGTATTTGACAACCGCGCCCGACGCGCTCGCGTCGGCGACCGCGGACGTGCAGCGCATCGGTGCGGCGATCGACGCGGCCGGCGCCGACGCGTCCGGCCCGACGACCGGCCTGGTCGCGGCGGCCGAGGACGAGGTGTCGGCGGCGGTCGCCAGGCTGTTCGGCGCCTACGCCGAGCAGAACCAGGCCCTGCTGGCGCAGGCGGCGGACTTCCACAACCGGTTCGCCCAGGCGCTGGCCGCCGCCGGCAACTCCTACGCCCAGGCCGAGGCCGCCGGGGCGAGCCTGCTGGGCCAGTCCGCGGTCGCCACCGCGCCCACGGGGGCCGTGAGCTTCGCGTCCACGCTGCCGTCGTTGCCGGTGACGGCGCTGATCATGGGCGGCGCGCACAACCCGGGCCCGGTGCAGTACTACATCGACGAGGTCAACACCGCCTACATCCAGCCGCTGATCAGCGGGGCCAATCCGCTGGGCGTGTTCACCCCCGAGCAGTTCTGGCCGATCACCCCCGAACTCGGCAACACCCTCACGTTCGGCCAGTCCGTCACCCAGGGGGTCAGCCTGCTCAACACCGCGATCAACAACCAGATCGCGCTGGGCAACAACGCACTGGTGCTCGGCTACTCCGAGAGTGCCACGATCGCCACCAACGAGATCAACGCGCTGCTGGCCCTGCCCACCGCGGCGCAACCCAGCGCGAGCCAGCTCGCGTTTTTGCTGCTCGGCGACCCCAACAATCCCGTCGGCGGCATCCTGGAGCGGTTCACCGGCTTCTACGTTCCGCTGCTCGACGTGCCGTTCAACGGAGCCACCCCCCAATCCCCTTGGCACACTTCGATTTACACGATCCAATACGACGGCATCGCCGACTTCCCGCAGTACCCGCTGAACCTGGTGTCGGACCTCAACGCCATCATGGGCCTGTCCCTGCACTCCCACTACCCATTGCTGACGGCCAGCCAGGTCGCCAATGCCGTGCCGTTGCCGACGTCGGGCGGCAACACCGACTACTACATGGTCCTGACCCAGAACCTGCCGCTGGTGCAACCGATCCGCGACTACGTCCCCTACGTGGGCAATGCGTTGGCCGACCTGGTCCAGCCCGATCTGCGGGTGCTGGTCGACCTGGGCTACGCCGACTACGGCCCCGACGGCAACTACGCGAACGTCCCGACCCCGGCCGGGTTGTTCGAAATCCCCAACCCGTTCACCGTCATCCCGGACCTGGGCACCGGCGCCGTGCAGGGGGTGCAGGCGGCGATGGTGGACCTGGGCTACCTGCCCCCGTCCGCGCTGCCGACCGCCTACCCGTACGCGCCGGCGCTCAGTCCGCACCTCAACGTCTTCCTCGGCCAGCCGAGTACGACGCTGCTGTCGACGCTGACCGGGGCCGTCGGGCCCGTCTTGCACCTGATCCCGCCCGTGACCGACCTGCCCCAGCTCTGATCGGCCGCGGGACTTTCTACCCTTCTCACCGCCCTGTCCCCGCGGTCACGATGGCCGCGTAGGAGTCGTCGTCATCGAGGGGGCGCGGGATGTCGTACGTGCTCACGTCCCCGCAGTTGATGACGACGGCGGCCGCGGACCTCGAGGCGGTCGACGCGTCGATCGGCGCGGCGCAGGCGGCCGCGGCGGGATCAACCTCCGGCGTGGTCGCGGCGGGCCGCGACGAGGTGTCGGCCGCTGTCGCTGCCGTGTTCGGCGCGTACGGGCGGGCGTACCGGCGGGCCGTCGAGGAGGCCGCGGCGTTTCACGCCGAGTTCACCCGGGCGCTGGCCGCCGCGGGCAACGCCTACGCGCACGCGGAGGCGGCCAACGCGGCGCTGCTGTCGGGTCAGACGCCGATCGGCTCGGCGGCCGCGCCCCCGCTCACCGCGCTGATCATGGGTGGGACGGGCAACTCCGCACCGGCGCCCGGCTACATCGGGTCCGTCAACACGTCCTACATCCAGACCCTGTTCCCCGGCGCGATCCCGCAGGGCCTGTTCACCCCCGAACAGTTCTGGCCGTTCACCTTTGGCCTCGGCGACCTCAAGATCGGCCAGTCCGTCGCCGCGGGCGTCCCGCTGCTGGACAGCGCGATCCGCGCGCAACTCGGCGCGGGAAACGACGTCGTCGTCTTCGGCTACTCGCAGAGCGCCGCGGTCGCCACCGACGAGATCCGTGCGCTGGCGGCGCTGCCGGCCGCGCTGCGCCCCGACCCGAGCCGGTTGTCCTTCGTGCTGACCGCCGATCCCAACAACCCCGACGGGGGTCTACTCGAGCGCTTCCCGGGCTTCTACCTGCCGTTCCTCGATATGTCTTTCAACGGGGCGACCCCGCCGAACTCGCCGTTCCCGACCAGCATCTACACGTCCCAGTACGACGGCATCGCCGACGCCCCGCAATACCCGTTCAACTTCCTGACCGACCTCAACGCGTTCATGGGCGACCTCTACGCGCACGACTACGCGGGTTTCACGCCCACCCAGATCGCGACCGCCCAACCGTTGCCGGTGTCTCCCGGTTACACGGGCGACACCCACTACTACATGGTGCTGACCCAGCACTTGCCGCTGCTGGCCCCGATCCGCGGCATCCCGTTCGTGGGCCCCCCGATCGCCGACCTGGTCCAGCCCGACCTGCGGGTGCTCGTCGACCTCGGCTACGGCAACTACGGGCCGGGCGGCGACTACGCGAACGTCCCCACCCCGGCGCGGCTGTTCCAGGTCATCGACCCGTTCACCGTCGGCGCCGATCTGGCCATCGGAGCCGTGCAGGGCCCCCAGGCCGCCCTGGTCGACGTCGGCCTGCTGCCGCCGTCGTGCCTGCCGGACGCCTACCCGTACCTTCCGTCCGCGGACCCGGGCCTCTCGCTGAACCTCGGACAACCCAGCGTGACCGGGCTGTCCCTGCTCAGCGGGGCCCTCGGCTCGATCTTCCGGCTGATCCCGCCCGGGCCGTACTGCTAGCGCCCCTACGGCCCCAGCGGCGACGTCTGGCGGATCGTCTCGTCACGGATCAGCCCCCGCAGCAGCGCGGTGCTGAACTCGGCGGCGATCTCCTTGGCGCTGCGCCGCCCGCTGGGCCGCAGCCAGCGATAGCTGCCCAGCGTCATGCCGATGTAGCCCAGCGCGACCACGTGTGAGTCGCACTCGTAGAACTCGCCGCTGGCGATCCCGCGGTCGATGAGGCCGTGCACGTGCTCGTAGACCTGGGCTTCCTTCTCGCGCACCTCGGCGACCTGCTCGGCGGTGAACCACTCGGCGATGTAGGGCGCTTCCTGGAAGTAGACGGCGGCGCGCTCGGGGTTGTCGGCGATCCCGCCGAGCAGCCGCACGGTGTACTGGTAGAACGCCTCACGCGCCGTCCACGACGGGTCGTCGTGGACGGCGGCCAGCGTGCCCTCGGCGGCCTGGCGGTAGATGTCGAACAGGATCAGCGACTTGCTGGCGTAATAGTGGTAGACGGTCGCCTTGTTCAGGCCGATCACGTCGGCCACGTCGTCCATCCGGGTGCCGTGATAGCCGCGGGCGGCGAACAGCTTGGTGGCAACGGCCAGTAATTCCTCGCGGCGGGAAACCCCGGTCTCGGATGGCATCTGCACTCGCTATCGTCCATTGCCGGGGCCGGGCGCGACCCCGGACCAGGCTAGCTGTCAATCAACTGGTTGGACAGTTTAGGCGGGTGTTGCGCCGAGGTGGATGGGACTAGACTTAACGCCGAACCAGTCGTTACCGACTACAGGGGTGGCCCAATGGATCCGAGCCCGGACTACGACGCGAGCGACGAGATCGAGTTCTTCCTGCGCTATGTGCCGTGGGGTCTGCGCGGGGTCGTCGACGGCAACGGCTACCCGCCGCCGGCCTACCCGCCCGTCTAGCAGACCGCTTACAGCGCCTTGAGTTCCTCGGCGACCTCGGTCACCGACTTCTTCGCGTCGCCGAACAGCATGGTCGTTCCCTCGCCGTAGAACAGCGGGTTGTCGATGCCCGCGAAACCGGAGTTCATCGACCGCTTCAGCACGATCACCGACTTGGCCTTGTCGACGTTGAGGATCGGCATGCCGTAGATCGGGCTGGACTTCTCGTTGCGGGCCGCCGGGTTGGTGACGTCGTTGGCGCCGATGACGATCGCGACGTCGGTGCGGGCGAACTCGTCGTTGATGTCGTCCATGTCCTTCATCGCGTCGTAGTCGACCTCGGCCTCGGCCAGCAGCACGTTCATGTGGCCGGGCATGCGACCGGCCACCGGGTGGATGGCGTACTTGACCGTCACACCCTTGTCTTCCAGCAGCGCCGCCATGTCCTTGACCGCGTGCTGGGCCTGCGCCACGGCCAGGCCGTAGCCCGGCACCACGATCACCTGGTTGGCGTAGGCCATCTGGATCGCCGCGTCGGCGGCCGAGGTGGCCTTGACGACCTTGTCGCCGGCGTCGCCGCCGCCGGGGGCCACGCCGCCACCGCCGAACCCGCCCGCCACGATCGCGGGAATGGAGCGGTTCATCGCCTTGGCCATCAGGTTGGTCAGGATCGAACCGGACGCGCCGACGATCATGCCGGCCACGATCATCGCGGTGTTGTTCAGCGCCAGCCCCGCCGCGGCGGCCGACAGGCCGGTCATCGCGTTCAGCAGGGAGATGACCACCGGCATGTCGGCGCCACCGATGGGCAGCACCACCATCAGGCCCAGCACCCCGGCGGCGGCCAGCAGGCCGATCATCCACCACAGCGACACACCGCCGCTGCCGGGATGGGCGTGCAGGCCGATGACCACCGCGGCGGCCACGGCCGCGGTCAGCAGCAGCAGGTTGATCGGCTGCTGGATCCGGCCGAAGCCGATCGGCTTGCCGGAGATGATCTCCTGCAGCTTGCCGAACGCGATGATCGAGCCCCAGAACGAGATCGAGCCGATGATCGCGGCGAACAGCGAGGCCACCACGATGTGCACGGTCGGCGACTCACCGTGCTGGAACGCCGAGAAGCCGCTGGTCTCCATGAACTCCGACAGCGCGATCAGCGCGACGGTGCCACCGCCGACGCCGTTGAAGAACGCCACCAGCTGCGGCATCGCGGTCATCTTGGTCAGCCGCGCCGGCGGCACGCCGAGCACCACACCGACGACCAGGCCGGCGATGATCAGCGGCCACTGGGTGGTGTCGCGGATCATGACCAGCGTCGCCGCCACCGCCAGGGTCATGCCGACCGCGGCGATCAGGTTGCCGCGCACCGCGGTCTTGGGGCCGGTCAGGCCCATCAAGCCATAGATGAACAGCGAGAACGCGATGATGTAGAGGACGGTGATCAGGTAGTTCATTTGCCCGCAGGCTCCTCAATTTTGGCGGGCTTCTTCTTGCCCTTGAACATGCCCAGCATCCGGTCGGTGACGATGAAGCCGCCGATGACGTTCAGCGTCCCGAACACCACCGCCACGAACAGGATGATCTGCAGGGCGATCGACGGGTGCTCGACCTTGCCGAACACCACCAGCGCCCCCAGGACCACGATCCCGTGGATGGCGTTGGTCCCCGACATCAGCGGGGTGTGCAGCGTGTTGGGGACCTTGGAGATCACCGCGAACCCGACGAACCCGGACAACACCAGGATCGCCAGGTTCTGCAACAGCTCGTCGTACATCAGGAGTCCTCTCCGGTGCGGGTCACGCACGCCGCCGCGACGATTTCGTCGTCGAAGTCCGGGGCCAGCTTGCCGTCTTTGACCAGCAGGTCCAGCAGTGCGGTGATGTTCTTGCTGTACAGCTCGCTGGCGTGCTCGGGCATCGTGGCCGGCAGGTTCAGCGGCGCGGCGATGGTGACGTCGTGCTTGACGACGGTCTGGCCGGGTTCGGTCAGCTCGCAGTTGCCGCCGGTCTCGCCGGCCAGGTCCACCACGACGCTGCCCGGCTTCATGCCCTGCACGGCCGCGGCGGTCACCAGCCGCGGTGCGGGCCGGCCCGGGACCAGGGCGGTGGTGATCACCACGTCGAAGCCGGTGATGGCCTCTTCGAGGGCCTTCTGCTGCTGGGCGCGCTCCTCCTCGGTGAGCTCGCGGGCGTAGCCGCCCTCGCCCGCCGCGTCGATGCCCAGCTCGAGCCACCGGGCGCCCACCGAGCGCACCTGGTCGGCCACCTCGGGCCGCACGTCGTATCCGGTGGTGCGCGCACCCAGGCGCTTGGCGGTCGCCAGGGCCTGCAGCCCGGCCACGCCGACGCCGAGCACCAGCACGGTGGCCGGCTTCACGGTGCCCGCCGCCGTGGTCAGCATCGGGAAGAACCGGGTCGACTCCCAGGCCGCGACCAGCACGGCCTTGTAGCCGGACACGTTGGCCTGCGAGGACAGCGCGTCCATCGCCTGGGCGCGCGAGATGCGCGGGATGGCCTCGAGCGCGTAGGCGTGCACCCCGGCGCTCTTCAGCGCGCCGATCGCGTTGTCGGCGTTGCGGGGCGCCAGGAAGCCGATCAGCGTCTGGCCGGCGCGCAGCTTGGCGACCTCGGCGGCGGTCGGCGGGGCGACCTTGACCACGACGTCGGCGCCCCACGCGTCGCCGATGCTCGCCCCGGCCTCGGTGTAGAGGGCGTCGGGCAGCAGCGCCTTCTCGCCGGCGCCGGATTCGACGACGACGTTGACACCGCTTTTCACCAGGGGTGCGACCGCCTTGGGGACCAGCGCGACCCTGCGCTCGCCGGCCCCGGACTCGGCGACCACACCGACCGTGACGGGCGCTGCCTGCGAATCTGTCATGACGCGTACATCTACTTTCCCGTGCTTTCTGCCGGTGGATGGTTCCACCGATGGATATGGCGCCGGCTCGGCCGCGCGCTTGGCTACCATAACGCGCGCCGCATTCACCACCGACCCCTGATCAGCCGGGCAGACCAACCCGGCAACCGATCGGCTGTCCCGGTCGATGCTTCGCCACCGGGCGGCGATTCGGTAGCTGTCGCTGTGTTGTGGGGCCACAAGACGGCGTTGTGTTGCGACAACGCGTGACCAACAGCCGCACCGTCACCACATGGGGATGTCCTGGCCGTGTTCGGCGGCCGGGCGCGGCCCGAACCAGCGCCGCTCGGACTCGTCGATCGGCACGTCGTTGATGCTGGCCTCGCGCCGCCCCATCAGCCCCGACGGGGCGAATTCCCACAGTTCGTTGCCGTAGCTGCGGTACCACCGGCCGTCGCGGTTGCGGCATTCGTACTGGAACCGCACGGCGATGCGGTTGTCGTGGAAGTCCCACAGGCTCTTGCGCAGCGAGTAGTCGAGTTCGCGCTGCCACTTGCGCGTCAGGAGCGCCACGATGTCGGCGCGGCCGACGACGTACTCGCCGCGGTTGCGCCACCGCGAGTCCGGCGTGTAGGCGCGGCTGACGCGCTCGGGGTCGCAGGTGTTCCAGGCGTCCTCGGCGGCCTGCACCTTCCGCATCGCGGTCTCGCGGGTGAACGGGGGGAAGGGAGGCAGCGTCTCGGTCATGGCACACATTTTCCACCGCGAGCAGACACACCATCGCATGGATCTGCGCTGTTGAATGCGAGTCCGCGTCTGCTCGCGCCGCCGAATGTGAGGTGCCCTATCGTGACGGGCATGGACTTCGCGATGTCGGCCAAAGCAAGCGACTACCACCAGCGGTTGACCGAGTTCATGACCGAGCATGTCTTCGAAGCCGAGGCCGCCTACGACGAATACCGCCTCCAGGCCGGCCCCGACGACCACACCGTCCCGCCGGTCGTCGAGGAACTGAAGGCCAAGGCCAAGGAGCGCGGCCTGTGGAACCTGTTCCTGCCGGCCGAGTCGGGCCTGACCAACCTGGAGTACGCGCCGCTGGCCGAGCTCACCGGCTGGAGCCTGGAACTCGCGCCCGAGGCGCTCAACTGCGCGGCACCCGACACCGGCAACATGGAGACGCTGCACCTGTTCGCCACCGAGGAGCAGCGCCGGCAGTGGCTGGAGCCGCTGCTGGCCGGCGAGATCCGCAGCGCCTTCTCGATGACCGAGCCGGCGGTCGCCAGCAGCGACGCCCGCAACATCGAGACCTCCATCGTGCGCGACGGCGGCGACTACGTCATCAACGGCCGCAAGTGGTGGACGTCGGGGGCCTCGGACCCGCGCTGCAAGATCCTCATCGTCATGGGCCGCACCAACCCTGACGCGGCGAGCCACCAGCAGCAGTCGATGGTCCTGGTGCCGATCGACACCCCGGGTGTGACGGTGGTCCGCTCAACGACGGTGTTCGGTTATCAGGACCAGCCCGGGCACTGCGAGATCGTCTACGACAACGTGCGCGTGCCGGTCACCAACCTGCTCGGCGAGGAGGGCGGCGGCTTCGCGATCGCCCAGGCCCGGCTGGGTCCGGGCCGCATCCACCACTGCATGCGCGCGCTCGGCGGCGCCGAACGGGCGCTGGCCCTCATGGTCGACCGGGTACAGAACCGGGTGGCGTTTGGCCGCCCGCTGGCCGAGCAGGGCGTGGTGCGCGAGGCAATCGCCAAGTCCCGCAACGAGATCGACCAGGCCCGGCTGTTGTGCCATCAGGCGGCGTGGACCATCGACCAGCACGGCAACAAGGCCGCGCACACGCTGGTCTCCCAGATCAAGGCGGTGGCGCCGCAGGTGGCCTGCAACGTCATCGACCGCGCCATCCAGGTGCACGGCGCCGCCGGCGTCAGCGAGGACACCGTGCTGGCCCGGTCGTACGGCTGGCACCGCGCCATGCGCCTCTTCGACGGGCCCGACGAGGTGCACATGCGGACCATCGCGCGCGCCGAACTCGGCGCGGCCAAGTCCCCGCTGGCCGCGGCGGTCACGTCGCGTGGCTGAGGCGCCCCGGGAACTGTCGGGGGCGTGGAACTTTCGCGACGTCTCCGACGCCGTGTCGGCGCTGCGGCCCGGGCGCCTGTTCCGCTCCGGTGAGCTGAGCCGCCTCGACGACGCGGGGCGCGCCACGATGCGCCGACTGGGGGTCACCGACGTCGCCGACCTGCGGTCGGCGCGCGAGGTCGCCCGCCGCGGCCCGGGGCGGGTGCCCGACGGCGTCGATATCCACCTGCTGCCGGTGCCCGATCTCGCCGACGACGACCCCGCCAACGGCGACGAAGGGCAGGCGCCGCACGAGCACGCGTTCCGGCAACTGCTCCAGCGCGAGGAGGGCCTGTCGGTCGAGGAGGCCGCGGCCCGCTACATGATCGACGAATACCGGCAGTTCCCCACGCGCAACGGGGCGCAGCGCGCGGTGCACCGGGTCGTCACGCTGCTGGCCGCCGGCCGCCCGGTCCTCACGCATTGCTTCGCGGGCAAGGACCGCACCGGTTTCGTGGTGGCGACGGTGCTGGCGGCGGTCGGCGTCGACCGCGACGTCATCGTCGCGGATTTCCTGCGCAGCAACGACGCCGTCCCCCAGCTGCGGGCCGAGATCTCCGAGATGATCCGCCAGCGCGCCGAGGCCGAGGTCACCCCGGAGGTGGAGACCTTCGCCGAGGCCCGGCTGTCGGACGGGGTGCTGGGCGTGCGGGAGGAGTATCTGGCCGCCGCGTGGCAGACCATCGACGGCGAGTTCGGGTCGCTGCAGGCGTACCTGCACGACGCGGGCATCACCACCGACGACGTGGACCGGTTGCGCGCCGCGCTGTTCGGCTGACCGGCGCCGGAAGCCCGGCCCCGCAACGGTTCTCGCGGCCGGCGCAGCGGCCGGGAAATTGGGTGTGCAAAAGCCGCACGAAGAGACGCTCGCGGCTCTAAGATAACCGTGCCTGCTGAAGCGCTGGCCAACTCAAGAATCCTGGTCGTGAAGGGAATGCCCGATGACGAGCATGCTTGTGCAGCCCCAGTTGATGGCGACGGCCGCGTCCGACGCGGCGGGAATCGGTTCGGCGATCGAGCAGGCCCGCTCGGCGGCCGCGGCCCAGACGACCGGGCTGGTTGCGGCGGCCGAGGACGAGGTTTCCGCGGCCACCGCAGCGCTTTTCGGTTCCTACGGCCAGCAGTACCAGGCGATGATGGCGCAGGCGAGCACGTTCCACGACCAGTTCGTGGCGGCGCTGAACGCGGCCTCCAACGCCTACACCCAGGCCGAGGCGAGCATCGCCGGCACGCTGGGCCTCAGCTCCGCGGCTCCCACCGCCTCGTCGTCAGGCACGCCGTACACTCCGACGCAGACCAACGTCATCGCCCAGCTGATCCTGACCGGCAGCGGCACGGCGACGCCGTCGCTGACTTACATGAACAATGTCGCCAGCCGCTACCTGACCGAGTTCACGCTTCCTTCGGGCTTTGTCAACCAGGCCGTCTCCACCGCCGAGGGGCTGTATCCGTTCACCGGGGTCAAGGACCTGACGCTGAACATCTCGCTGGCCCGCGACGTCACCGAGCTGAACAACGCCATCACCGGTGTCACAGGGTTCGCACCCGGCAACGGCTCCGCAATCTCCGTGCTCACCTACTCGCAGAGCTCGATCGCCGCGTCGATGGCGATGCCGATCCTGCACAACCTTGGCTACACGTCCAGCCAGATCAACTTCACCCTGCTGGGTGACCCCAGCGCCCCCAACGGCGGGCTGTTCGCCCGCTTCCCCGGCCTGAGCCTGCCGAGCCTGGGGGTCACGTTCGGCAACTCGACGCCCAGCGACATGTTCAACACCACGATCTACTCGCTGGAGTACGACGGCTTCGCCGACTTCCCGCAGTACCCGATCGACATCTTCTCCGACCTCAACGCGCTGGCCGGCATCGTCTTCATCCACGGCACCTACCCGACCCTGTCGGCCTCGCAGATCGCCTCGGGGTTCCTGCTGCCGGGGTCGGCGCAGCTCGGCACTCCCGGCGGCAGCGCCCTGACCAACTACGTCATGATCCCCACCCAGAACCTGCCGCTGCTGGACCCGCTGCGCGCCATCCCCGTGATCGGCAACCCGCTGGCCGACCTGGTCCAGCCCGACCTGCGCTACCTGGTCAACTGGGGCTACGGCAACCCCGAGTACGGCTACTCCACCGGGTTGGCCAACGTGCAGACCCCCTTCGGGTTCCTGCCGCCGCTGAGCGCGACCACCGCCCTGGGACCGCTGCTGGTCAGCGGCGCCCAGCAGGGCGCGGCCGCGTTCGGGGCCGACATCTCGGCCATGCTGCCCACGTCGCTGCCCGCCATGGCGCTGCCCACCCTGTCGGTGCCGGGCATCGCGGGCGCGCTGTCCGGCGGCGCGTCGTCGGGGACAACCGCGCTGGCGCTGCCCACCGTGGCGTCCATCCCGACCACGCTCACCAACCTCATCGGCGGCATCGAGAACGCCAACAACACCATCGTCGGGGGCTTCACCACCGACATCTCCACCGCCTACGCCACCCTGCTCCCGACGGCCGACATCGCCACGGCCGTGGTGGTGTCGCTGCCGTCCTACGACCTCAACCTGTTCCTCAACGGGATCACGCAAGCCATCAACGGCAACCCGATGGGCCTGGTCAACGCGATCGGCGACCCGATCGCCGCCGACACCGGACTGGTCACGCTGGCCGGCGGCTTCGAGTTCATCAACTTCGAGAATGCCCTGCAGACGATCCTGCTCGGGACGCCGAACCCGGGCCCCTACTGACCGTTCCCGCACCGAAAAGCTTTGAGCGCCAAACAAAACCGCGTTGACGCCGTCCGACCGCAGATAGGGTGACCCGATGCCGTTTGTCTTCGCCCAGCCGCAGGCGATCGCGACGGCGGTCGCCGACGTCTCCGGGATCGGGTCGGCGATCGGGGCGGCCAACGCCGACGCGGCGGGCGCGACGACCGGCCTGCAGGCCGCGGCCGCCGACGAGGTGTCCGCGGTCACCGCGAACCTGTTCAGCGCGTACGCCCAGGAATACCAGGCGCTGCTGCGGCAGGCGCAGAGTTTCCACGACGAGTTCGCCCGGGCGCTGACCGGCGCCGCAACCGCCTACGCGGCAACCGAATCCGCGGCGGCCACTGCCCTCGGCGCATCCGGCGCGGCGGGCACCACGGCGCTGGCCACCAGCACGACACCGGTGCAGACCGCGCTCATCCTGGGCGCCAGCGGCGTGCCGATCCCCGACGCCAAGTACATCGCCACCGCGTACGGCAACTACGTCTCCCGCGACTTCACCGCGAGCAACATCCAGGGTCTGTTCACCCCCGAGGGCCTGTACCCGATCACCGGGATCAAGGACCTGACCCTGAACATCTCGGTGGACCGGGGCCTGACGATCCTCAACAACGCGCTCACCGGGCCCAACGCGCCGACCCAGCCCGTCACCGTCTTCGGCTACTCGCAGGGCGCCATCCTGGCCGCCCTGGAGCTGCCGAATCTCGTTGCCGCCCATGTGCCGACGTCCGACGTGAGCTTCGTGCTCGTCGGCAACGAGATGACCCCCAACGGCGGCATGCTCGCCCGCTTCCCCGGCCTGGACCTGCCCAGTCTCGGCATCCCCTTCTATGGCGGAATGGCCTCGAACACCGGGTACTCGATCTACAACTACACGCTGGAATACGACGGCTTCGCCGACTTCCCGCAGTACCCGATCGACATCCTGGCCGATCTCAACGCCTTCGCGGGCATCGCGTTCGTGCACGGCACGTACCTGACGATCCCGGCGAGCCAGATCTCGCAGGCCATCACCCTTCCGGTGTCGCCGGGCTACGACGGCGGCTCCCACTACTACATGATCCCCACCCAGAACCTGCCGTTGCTGGAACCGCTGCGCGCGATCCCGGGCATCGGCAACCCGCTGGCCGACCTGCTGCAGCCGGATTTGAGGTATCTGGTCAACTGGGGCTACGGCGACCCCAACTACGGCTACTCGACCGGCTACGCCAACGTCACCACGCCGTTCGGGGTGTTACCGCCGCTCAACGCCACCCTGGCCCTGGGCCCCGACCTGCTCAGCGGCGCCTACCAGGGAATCCTGGCCGCCGGAAGCGATTTGAGCGCGCAGGGGCTGCCGTCGCTGAGCCTGTCGGCGCCGGCGCTGCCGAGCCTGGGCGGCGCACCGCCGGCCGTGCCGACGGGCATCTCGCTGACGTCCGCGCTCGACGGCGCCATCTCGGGCCTCGAGAACGCCAACACCGGATTCGCCAACGCCCTCGCCTCCGACGTCTCGACCGCCTACGCGACGCTGCTGCCGACCGCCGACATCGCGACGGCCCTGGTCGTCACGCTGCCGTCCTACGACGCCAACCTGTTCCTCAACGGGATCACGCAGGCGATCAACGGCCAGCCGCTCCAGGGCCTCGCCAACGCGATCGGCCAGCCCATCGCCGCCGATGTGGGCCTGGGCACCCTGGCCGGCGGTGTCGAATTCCTCACCGTCGCCAGCGCGCTCGACACCATCCTGACCGGGACGCCGCACCCCTCGCCGTAGCCGGCTACGGTTCCCGCGCGAACGACATTTTCTGTGCCCCAAGATTCTTCAGCGTCGACGCGCTGCCATTCCCGAACCTAGTTCTCGGGTGGTGGTGGTCGATCGTCACGACTGTGAGCGCATCGCCGATGACTTCCTCGCCGCGCACCGCCGCAAGTTCGATGAGCACGCGTCGTAGGCCCTGGCCAAACCACCCGCATCAGCGCGCGGCCTCGCCCGCCGCCCGGTACGGCTAACTCGTGGACCTGAGATCAGCCACGATTGTTCGATCCGGCCGGACACTGTAAGCGAATAAATTTCGCGGTTATCGCGACGTGTGAGCCGCCCCGGTAGAGCTTATTTTGCGAAGGCGTCGCGCTCGGTGGGGTGGGTTTGCAGTAGCGGGCCGTAACGTTGCCGGAGTTCTGTGATGATTTCGGTGAAGGGCAGGTCATGGTACCAGCCGCGGTCATGAAGGTATTCCATGTGCTGGTGGCCTTCGCTGTCGAAGGCGTGCAGGAGGGCGTCGTGTTCGCCGTCGAAGTCGATTGGGGACACACCGAATCGGGCGCATAGTTCGGCGTTGAACGCCGGTGTCGCCTTGACCCAGCGGTCGTTGACGAACAGTTCGCTGTAGCCGTGGTAGACGAACAGGTCGGTGCCGCCCATCCGGGCTCGCAGCGTGGCCGTTTGTAGGTGGTTGCGTACGTCGGCGAAACCCAGTCGGGCTGGTATACCCGCGGCGCGGGCCGCCGCGGTGAGCAGGACCGCCTTGGGGACGCAGTAGGCGCGGGTAGCGGTGGCGACGTAGCTGGCGCGGTAGTGGCCGGGATCGTCATCGACACTGTAGGGGTCGTACCAGATGTTGTCGCGGACGGCGAGGAAAAGGCGCTGAGCCCTCGTCACCGGATCGCGGCTGTCGCCGACCGCCGCCCGGGTGAAGCGCTGAACGTTGTCGTGGCGCCAGTCCAGGAACTCCGTGGTGTCCAGAAAGCTTGGATCGGGCTCGGTCGATGTGTGCGTCACAGAGGGCCTTTCGTCATCTACATGGTGGTATTCGGTGAGTTGTCACCGATCGCGCGGCGCAGTCCAGGGCGCCAGCCAGACGGTGTTCGGCGTCGGGAAGCCCCGCGGCCAGTTCGGCGACCGCGATACAGCGATCCTGCAGCGGTGCGGCGGCAGTAGGGCAGTTCGGCGATGTCGGCCCACACCATGACCGGTCGGCCGGAGTCGATTTCACCGGTCACCCACGCCCAGCCGACTTCCGGGTCGTCAGTGCAGCGCACACGGAACCCGGCGCCGATACGGGTCAGGTAGTCCTCTTCCAGCCCGCCTCCGCGCCCCACCAAATAGACTTGGGGCCGTAGCCGCGCGCAACGCACATAGACAAAATCCAGGGCGCCGCCGAGAGCGAACACCAAACCCTCGGTTGGCACTTCAGGCCCCCAACCGAGTCGAGCCCACTCGGTGAGATCACGCAACGCCCCCGACCCGCAGTCTCCACCCCTCCGGTGCCGGTACGGTATCTGCACAGACGTCTGACCCAACCCTGTCGCGCCAGTCATCAGAACCTGATGAGGCCTCGGATGTTGCGGCCTGATCTCATGTCGTCGTATCCCTCGTTGATCTGATCGAGGCTGTATTCCCGGGTGATCAGCTCGTCGAGTTTGAGTTGCCCGGCGTTGTAGAGTTCGACCAGCCGTGGGATGTCGTGGGCGGCGTTGGACGACCCGTACAACGCGCCGCGAATCTGCTTTTCGTACAACGTCAGTTCCAGCAGCGATCCCGACATCGAGGCGTCGTCGGGGTGCCCGATCGCGGTCACCACGACCCGGCCCCGCTTGCCCACCAATGACAGCGCCTCGCCGATGTAGGACGCCTCGGCCACGTCGGTGGTCAACACGCAGACGTCGGCGAGTTTGCCTCGGGTCAGATCGCTGACCAACGCCCACGCCTGATCGATCGTGGCGGCGGTGTGCGTCGCGCCGAAGCGGGCGGCTTGCTCGCGTTTGAACGCGACCGGGTCGACCGCGACGATCGTCAACGCTCCGGCGATGCGGGCGCCCTGGATGGCGTTCATGCCGATACCGCCCGCCCCCACCACGACCACGGTGTCCCCGGCGCGCACCTCCCCGGTGCGCACCGCCGACCCGTACCCCGTCGTGACACCGCACCCGATCAAGGCTGCCTTGTCCAGCGGGGTTCCGGCGTCGATTTTGACCAGTGAGGCTTTGGGCACCACGGTGTACTCGGAAAACGTTCCCAACAAACACATCTGACCGATGCCCTGGCCGCGGGCGTGGAAGCGGTAGGTGCCGTCGATCTGGGGGCCCATCATGATCGCCGCACCCATCTCGCACAGGTTGCCCATGCCGCGCGCACAATACGAGCAGCGTCCGCACGCGGGCAGGAACGTCAAAATGACCGAATCGCCCTCGTCGACGTCGTCGACGCCGGGCCCGACCGCGGCCACGGTGCCGGCACCTTCGTGTCCGCCCACCACCGGCAGCGGTATCGGCAGGTCGCCGGTGACCAGGTGTTCATCGGAATGACACAACCCGGTCGCGGTCAGCCGGACCAGCACCTCGTCGGGACCGGGGGGATCCAGCTCAACCTCCTCGACCTCCCATTTCTGGCCCAGATCCCACAGAATCGCTGCGCGTGTCTTCACCGTTTCACTCCTTGCACTGGGTGCTCCTGGTTTATCGACGGGACAAGATCAACCGAGGGTCTCGATGACGAACGCGCCGTCCGCGTGCTGCCGGCGGAGCGTCTTCTTGTCGAACTTGCCGGTCGAGGTCAACGGGACCTCGGGGACGAACGTCCACCGCTCCGGCAGCCACCACTTGGCCACCCGGTCGCGCAGGAAGTCCGCCAGTTGCGCGGCTGTCGCGGTGTGCCCGGCGTGACGCACGATGACCGCCAACGGCCGTTCCTGCCATTTGGGGTCGGGCACGGAGATGACCGCCGCGGCGCGCACCCCGGGGTGAGCGGCCAATTCGTTTTCCAGTTCCACCGAGGAAATCCATTCACCGCCGGATTTGATCACGTCCTTGGCCCGGTCGGTCAACGTGATGAACGCATCCTCGGAGATCGTGCCGACGTCACCGGTTGGCAGCCACCCGTCGGCGGCGACCGCGACCACGTCCTGGCCGTAGTAGCGTTCCGTGATCCACGGCCCGCGCACCTGGATCTCCCCGACCGACTCACCGTCCCAGGGTTGTTCGGCGCCCGTGTCGTCAACGATGCGGGCTTGCACGCCGGCCACCACCCGACCCTGTGTCACCCGCAGTCGCTGCGCGGTATCGGCGGGGTCGGTGTGGCGCGGCAGGGCCACCGAGGCCAGCGGTGACGTTTCTGTCATGCCCCACGCCTGCACGATCCGGATGCCCAACTCGTCAAACGCGCTCATCAACGACCGCGGCACCGCAGATCCCCCGCACGCCACCAACTTCAGCGAACTCAGGTCATGGCCGGGATTGTCGCGCAGGTAGTGCAGGATGTCGGTCCAAATGGTCGGCACCGCACCCGACATCGTCGGGCGCGTCGCCTCGATCATCTCCACCAGCGGCGCGGCCTGCAAGAAGCGGTCCGGCAACACCAGTTGCGCGCCGGCCATCATCGCCGCATAGGGCAGCCCCCAGGCGTTGGCGTGAAACATCGGCACGATGGCCAGCACCGTGTCGTCATGGCCGATACCCAACGCGTTCGCCGTGCAGGCGGCCTGCGAATGCAGCCACGTCGAGCGATGGCTGTAGACCACTCCTTTCGGGTGACCGGTGGTCCCGCTCGTGTAGCACATCGCCGCGGCGGAGCGCTCGTCAACACCGGGCCAGTCGAAGGTCTCCGGCTGGCCCGCCACCACCTCCTCGTAGCGCAGCACGGTTCTCCCGCAACCGTCCAGAGGCGACAGGTCACCCTCACCGGTGACCAACACCGTGTGCACCGAGGCCATCGTCGGCAGCGCCGCCGCCAGCACGCCCAGCACCGTGTCGTCGACGATGACGACCCGGTCGTCGGCATCGTTGGCGATCCACGCCAACTGCTGCGGCGGCAACCGCAGGTTCAACGTGTGCAGCACCGCACCCATCGACGGCACCGCGGCGTAACTGTCCAGGTGCTCCTGATTGCTCCACTGCAGCGTGGCGACCCGCTCGTCACCGCGCACACCGACCTGACGCAACGCGTTGGCCAGCCGGGCCGCCCGAACCGCCAACTCGCGGTAGGTCACCCGAGAAATCGTGCCGGGACCGCGCGCGCTGAACACCTCCCGCTCGCCATGCACCGTCGCCGCATGCTCGACGATCCCGGCGACACCCAACTGAACGTCCTGCATCGTCGACTTCACCGCGGCACCACCGCGCTCAGCAGACCAGTCCAGCGCCGCTCACGCATCGATGAGGTCCTGACGCTGCGCGGCCTCCAGCATCAGCCGGTACTCCGGGAACAAGTTCTTGGCCTGTGGTATCAGCTTGATCAGCTTGGCCACCGGACCCTTGGCCCGCACCGTGCCCTTGGCCATCGCCACCGTCAAGTTCACCTTCCCCAACCAGAACCTGTTTCCCATGTCCGCCGACATGAACAACTCAACGTTGGGCACCGCCGTACTCGACGCTCCGGTTTCGACGACCTTGTTAGGCATATCCACCGTCACCACCGCATCCGGGTCGGTGTAGTGAACCCGCAACACCACTCCCGAAGCCGCCAGCTTGTCGGCCAACCCTTCCTTTTCCAGCCCACGCCGGAAAATCCCACCCAGATAGGCGTAAACCTCATCTTCATCGGTGAAGACGGCCATCCCGGCCTCCGTTCTGTGCATCAGGTGACATGCTCGGGCGTGCGGGCGTCGCCGCGGGCGCGGCATTGTGGTGTGCGCCACCAGCCGTGCTGGTGCCATGGTGGCGACCACAGCACCGCCGTGCCAGTCGCGCGCGTGCCAATCAGTGGCCTCCGCGGGCCAATCCCCGCCCGATCGAATCACGCGATCGGGGCGCGAACGGTCGCCACGAGCCCGCCGCCGTCGCGCGCGCTGAAATCGACCCGCCCACCGATCGCCTCGAGGATCTGCTGCACGATCCACAGGCCCAGCCCGGCGGTACCGCGCCGGTCACCGATGCTGACGTATTTGGCCGTCAGCCGGCCCAGACTCTGAGCGGGTATGCCAGGACCGTGGTCGGCGATCTCGATGACGATGTCGTTGCCGGTCTGGGCGCACGTCACGTCGACGGGGGCATCACGGCTATGCCGGGAAGCGTTCTCCAGCAGGTTGGTCAGCACCCGCCGCAGTCCCTGGGCGTTGACCGCGACCGCGCCCACGTCGTCGCCCACCGTCAGCCGCAGCTGCGGTGGAACCAGGCCCGCGGCGTCGGCTGCAGCGGTGATCAGGCCGGCCATGTCGACCCGCCGGACCCGGCCCGACGAGAAGGCGGGGCGCCGGCTCAACGCGACGTCGGACAGGGCGTCGAGCATGTCGCCGAGGTGCTGAACGTGGCGGCCGGCCAGCTGCAGACTGGCGGCACGGTCGGACTCCGGCATCGGCGTCGCCGATGCGAGCGCGGACATGAGCGCCTCCAAGGAAGCGATGGGGGTGCGGAATTCGTGTACCAGCACCTGTAACCCGTCCTGCTGCGACTGGTAGGACTGCAACAGCCGGCTGCGCAGGTCACGTTCCTCTTCAGCGGCGGCGTGTTCGGCTTCGGCCTCCACCATCGCCTTTACGCTGTATTGGTGTTCGCGTTCGGCCAGGGACGACAACCCAGCCGTGATGATCGCCGTGAACAGCAGGTACAGCGCCCACCAGCTACTCTGCGGCACCGGTGCGAGCGCGACACCGTCAGTGGAGGCCAATAGCGCGACGGCGATGTACCCGGCGCCGAGTAGCACCCCCAACACCAGCGTCTGGGTAAGCGACAGCCGTGCCGCGGAGGCGATGACAACCAGCACCAGCACCGACACCGCCGGGCTGTGCACCCCGCCGGTCAGCGCGATGAACACCAGCGTGAACATCGAGTCGAAGCCGGTGACCAGCCAACGGTAACGAGTGCGGCGCACCTCCAACTGCGGATGGACGAACACGATCGCCGCATAGACCAGCGCCGCCGCTATCAGGATCGCGACATACACGCGCGCCCCGGCCGGCTCTACCGGCAACAGCAAGCCGATCGAGATCACCACCGCGACCCGCACGGCGACGACGGTGCGTGCCAGCCCGTAGCCGCTGCCGTGTCCCTCCGCCGTCCAACGGTGCCGATCGACCGATCTCACCGGGCCGACATTAGGGCCGGGGTAGCGTCACAGCAATGACCGGCAAGCCGTTCGTCGTTGTAATCGTCGACGACCACGAGCTTTTCGCACAAGGGCTGGCTTTGCTGCTCGACCGCCAATGGGGCGAGTTGTTCACGGTGGGCGGGCAGACCACTTACGTCGAGGAGGCTGCCGACCTGGTGGCG
Source organism: Mycobacterium cajalii (assembly GCF_045809005.2). Lineage (NCBI taxonomy): Bacteria > Bacillati > Actinomycetota > Actinomycetes > Mycobacteriales > Mycobacteriaceae > Mycobacterium > Mycobacterium cajalii. The sequence continues at coordinate 275,342 of NZ_CM141436.1, read as the reverse complement.
CGCTGCGCTGCCGACGTCGCGATCATCGACCTGTCCATGCCCCCACTCGGCGGGATAGCCGCGATCCGGCATATCAAGGCGCGTCATCCCACAACCCGGATCGTGGCGCTGTCGGGGACCGGCAACCTCGAGCTCGCCGAGGAGGCGCTGCGCGCGGGCGCCGACGGATTCCTGCCGAAGACGGCGCGGCCCGAAGCACTGGCCGGCCCGCTGTGGACCGTCGCCGAAGGCTTGCGGGTCATCGACGGCGCGCTGCTCGATGCGCTGCTGGCGAAGTCCCGCGAACCGCGATCGGCGTTGCTGGACAATCTCAGCACGCAGGAACTCCAGTTATGGCGGTTGGTTGCCACGGGCATGGAGACCGGCGATATCGCGCACCGGATGATGGTCTCGGAGCGCACCACCAAACGGATGGTGGCCGCGTTGCTGCACAAACTCGGCGTCACCAATCGCATCGCCGCCGCCGCGATGGCCGGGCGGCTCCGACTGCTCGATGATCTCTCCGAGTCCGACCGGTCCCAGTAAGGATTTCCCAGGGAGGATTTCCCAGTAAGGATTTCCCAGTAAGGATTCGAGTCCGCCGGGGTGCCAAGCCGGCGTCAAACAGCCAGCAAGTCGGTGCGCCCCTCGGCCCGCAACAACTCCTCATAGCGCGGGAAAAGCTTCTTGGCGACAGGCACGAGCTTGAGGATCTTCGGCACCGGGCCTTTCGCGCGGACCTGGCCCTTGGCCAGCGAGACAGCGAGGTTGAGTTTGCCCTGCCAGAACCGGTTGGCCATGTCGGAGGTCATCGACATCGCCACGGTGGGCGAAAGGTCACAACTGCCGGTGAACACCTTCTTGTTGGGCATGTCGACCGTGATCTGGATGTCCGGGTCGGAGCAGTTGAGTTGCAGCACGACACCGGACGCGGCGAGTTGGTCGCCGATCGATTCGTCTGCGACTGCCTTCTCGAAAATCCCGGCAATGTACTTCGTCGCCTCGTCGCCGTCTTTGAAAACACCCACGGTATAGCACCTCAGCTTCCTGAATCCTTCAACGCACTCAGCTGTCCTTGCGGGCCGCCCACTCGTGCAGCTCGGCGATCTTCGTGTAGCCATTGTCCGGCACGAATCCCGCTTCGACTCGGCCGTCGTGAATACAGTCGACCGGGCACAGCGGCACGCATTTCCCGCAGTCAATGCACTGGTCGAGGTCGATCACGAATCGGCCCAGGAAATCGTCGGCTTTCTTCGATATGGCATCGATGCGTCCCGGGCACGCATGCTCGCACGCTCCGCACCCGATGCACGTGTCATCGATATAGAAGTTGCCTCGCCGTGTCCGGCTCATCAGTTTTTCTCTTCCCTGATGGGGCGATTCACAACCGAGCACAGTTGTTGAAGAATTGCTGCAAACTCTGATTATTGCGGAAAAACAAGTCCCGGCCCAGCGGGTCTGACGACCAGACCCGTATCGGTGTCGCCGCCATGCTCAGCGCGTTGAGGGTGTGATCAAGGTCCGGCCGGCCGTGTCCGGCGCGAATGCTGTCCACCATCTCCTGCCACGAGTCCCGGTCGGTCTCGATGACAAAATCCATCGAATCCAGTTCGGTGTCGCCGATTTCCTTGATCTCGCTGACGTCGAAACCGTCGAAAAGCAGTTGGACGATCAGCGCGGACCCGTCGGGGCCGCCGTCGAAGATGTTGACGGCGAACCGGCAGTCGACCTCGCCGAGCTTCCGAAACTCGGCGAGGTCTGCCATGTTGGTCTCCGCGAGCCTGGTCAGCCACTCGACGGTGGGAAGGTCGGTACTCGTGCTCACGCCGTCCACGGCATCTCCAACGGGATCGTCACCTTGTCGCGGCGGTCGAACCCAGCGCGATCACAGCGCTGCAGGTACTCCTCGACAATCGTCCCCCAAAGGAACGACACACCCTCCATGCCGTCGTCGATCTTGTCGACTCCTCCACCCATCAGAACGGCTAGCGGCTCGAGCAGTCCGGGACTGCTCAGCGCGGTGAGGATGATCTGCTCACCAAGGTCGGCGAAGCGGTGCATATCCGAAAGCGCCTTGTCCCTGTCGGTGGAGCAGTCGAGGAAGTTCTTCAGCTCAAGCGTGCCGTAGGAGACGTGTCGGGCCTCGTCTTGCATGCAGCGCCGGAAGATTTCCTTGTCGACATGGGTCTTGGACAGGAATTCGCCGGCCCGGAATATGGTGAGAACGAGCCCTTCGCCCAGGACATTGAGCAGGAACGTGCCCTGGGTGTGGGTCGGCGACTCGAGAATCGCCTTCAGTGCCCACTCCAAAGCCGGGCTGGCGTGCAACAAGCCGCCGCCCCCGGCGAGAGCGCGCTTGCGGAACACTTCCATGTGACGGGCTTCGTCCATCATCTGCGTCACGAGGAAATTTTTGATTTCGAAGAAATCCGGTGAGGTGCGGTAAACCCAGCGGGACGGGAAGTCGCCGGCGACGAACTCGACCTCGGTGAGCGAGGTGGCCAGCTGGCACGCCGCCTTCTCCAGATCCTCGCTGACCGGTTCGAGCTCGCTCCACGGGATGTCGCTGGTGGAGTTCCACTGCCGCGCCTTGGCCTCCTCATACAGCGTCATCACGTTGTCTGCCCAGGCTTCCTTCTTGTCCAGGATGTCGTAGGCGTCGATCGTCGGCATCTGCTCGGCGTACGGGTCGCGCACGGAGCCGCGCGGGGCGAAGTTGCGTGTCGCATTGTGCTCGGGCAGCGTGCCGTAGGCCGGCGGACGGTTGATGTCGGTGTAGGTCAATCCCCGCGAGCTCGGCCGCGCCCGCACCCCCCAATTCGCCTTTTCGGTGTCCATCCAGTGCAGCGAAAACGACCCGCGCCCAAGGCGGTCGAGGTTTTCCTGCAAAAGCTCGGCCCAGATGGTGTTGTCCTCGCGGAACTTCTTCTCGTAAGCGGCCAATGCCTCGTCTTCGAGCGGAACTTCGCCGGGCAGCGGCTCCATGCGGGTCAGTATCTCGGTCATGCGGCGGTCCTTCCCGCTAGGTAATCCCCTGTATCCCTGGGTAACGCCACCGTATGACGCCGCTCACACCGCCTGTAAGGTCCGCCCGGGTCAAGCCTGACCCGATTGGGCCAATCGCGACTGGTCGGCCCCTGATCGATCGTCAGCCGGCCATGATGCGGGCCGGTCGTCACCGATCACCGCCACCACCGTGCCCGTCGGCGACGGCAACGGCGACCCCGGTTTGCGTGTGTCAGTGGTGGGGTGTCGCGACCCGCCGCCTACGGCTCGAGCACCAGCTTGCCCAGCACCCCGCCGTCGGCCAGGCACTGCAGCGCCGCCTGCGCCTCCGACAACGGATATCGTTGCGGGGGAGGCGGTTTCAGGCCCAGGTAGACCAGCTGCCCCAGCCCCCAGGAGAACAACGCCGCCGAGCCGGGCACCTTGTTGAGGTACTCGCCCCACGCCACCCCCACCACGCTGACGTTGCGCAGCAGCAGCCGGTTCACCTTGACGGTCGGGATGCTGCCCGCGGCGAAACCGATGACCAGCAGCTTGCCGTCGATGGCCAGGACCCGCACCGCGTCGTCGAACGCCGGGCCGCCGATGGGGTCCACGACGATGTCCACCCCCCGACCGCCGGTGTACCTGCGCACCTCGTCGGCCCAGTCCCCGGACAGCGGCAGCACCAGGTCGGCGCCCAGCGAGGAGACGTAGTCGGTGGCCGCCGTGCGGTGCAACACGGCCAGCACCTTCTTCGCGCCCATCGCCCGGGCCACCTGGATCGCCGCCGTCCCCACCCCGCCGGCCGCGCCGAGCACCAGCACCGTGTCGCCCGGCCGCATCGCCGCCCGGCGGGCCAGCGCGAAGTACATGGTGTTGTAGTTCACCAGCAGCGACACCGCCTCGGCGTCGTCGAGCTCGGCGGGGCTGCGAATCACGTTGGGCACCGGCACGGCGACCTGCTCGGCGTAGGCACCCAGGATGCCGAACGCCGAAACCCGGTCGCCCACTGTGAAGCCCGAGCCCGCCGGCGCAGAGTGCACCACCCCGGCGGCCTCCATGCCGGGCACGAACGGCGGCGGCAGCTTCAGCTGGTACTCGCCCTTGCTCAGCAGCAGGTCCGGAAAGCACACCCCGGCGGCCCGCACGTCGATGATGACGTGGTCGGGATCCTCGGCGAGGTCGTCGATGTCGGTGTAGGCGATACCGGCCGGGCCCGACAGGCGCTGTACGACGCAGGCTTTCATCGCCTTGGACCTACAGCTTGAATTCCGCCTTTTTGGCCGCCGACAGGTCGGTGATCTCACCCCAGTGCGCGGCGATGTCCTGCACCGACGGCGGCTTGTCGAAGTTGGCGCCCTCGTTGCCGAACAGCGCCACCCGCTGCACCTTGCCGCCACCGACGATGAAAACCGATGCGGTGTCGGCGCATTCCTCGGTGCACAGGTAGGCCACCACCGGCGCGACGTACTCCGGGGTGAGCTTCTCCAGCACCTCCTTGGGCATGATGTCCTCGGTCATGCGGGTGGCCGCGATCGGGGCGACGGCGTTGGTGTGGATGTTGTACTTGGCCCCTTCCTGGGCCAGCGTGTTGATCATGCCGACCAGGCCGAGTTTGGCCGCGCCGTAGTTGGTCTGGCCGAAGTTGCCGAACAGCCCGCTGGTGGAGGTGGCGACGACGACCCGGCCGTAGCTCTGCTCGCGGAAGTGCGGCCACGCCGCGCGCAGCACGTTGTAGCCGCCGTAGAGGTGCACCTTGAGCACGGCGTCCCAGTTCTCGAACGTCATCTTGTGGAACGTGCCGTCGCGCAGGATCCCCGCGTTGCTCACCACCCCGTGCACGGCACCGAACTCGTCGATCGCGGTCTTGATGATGTTGGCCGCGCCCGCCGAGTCGGCGACGCTGTCGTAGTTGGCCACCGCCCGGCCCCCCGCCTCGCGGATCTCGTTGACGACCTGGTCGGCCATGTTGTGGCCGGCACCCGTGCCGTCGCGCGCGCCGCCGAGGTCGTTCACGACGACGCTGGCGCCCTCCTTGGCGAGGGTCAGGGCGTACTCGCGCCCGAGACCTCCGCCCGCTCCGGTGACGACGACGACGCGATCCTGCACTCCTGGCATCAGGTTCCTTTCGAGGGGTTGGGAGGGGCTAAAACGTCGGTGTCAGAACAGCTTTCGGGCCAGCTTGAAGGCCCAGTTGCTGTAGGGCGGGTAGATGAAGCTCGACATGTCGGGCCGGGTCGGCTTGGTCAGCACCGACTTGCGGTGGCTGAACTCCTCGAACCCGAAGCGGCCGTGGTAGGCGCCCATCCCCGACGTGCCGACCCCGCCGAAGGGCAGCTTGGCCGTCGAGACCTGGAAGGCCAGGTGGTTGACCAGCATGCCGCCGGCCGGCACCTCCTTGATCACGCGCTCGCGGGTCGCCCGCGACTTGGTGAACAGGTAGGCGGCCAGCGGCTTGGGCCGTGCGTTGACGAAACGTATTGCGTCGTCCAGGTTTTGGGCGGTGACGACCGGCAGGATCGGCCCGAAGATCTCGTTGCACATCAACGGCCCGTCCAGGTCCGGGTCGACCACGACCGCCGGCTTGATGCGCAGGGTCGCGTCGTCGCACTCGCCGCCGACGGTGATCCTGCCGTCCTTGCCGGACAGGTAGCCCTTGAGCCGGTCGAACTGGCGGCGGTTGACGATCCGCATCCCGGCCGGGTCCTTGGAACGGAACTTCGTGATGGCCGCGCCGATCTTGTCGACCAGCTCGTCGCGGATCTTGACGTCGGCCAGCACGTAGTCGGGCGCCACGCAGGTCTGACCGGCGTTGAGCAGCTTCATCCAGGCGATGCGCTTGGCGGCGACGTCGATGTCGGCGTCGGCGGCCACGATCACCGGGCTCTTGCCGCCCAGCTCGAGGGTGACCGGGGTCAGGTGGGGTGCGGCCCCCTCGTAGACCTTGCGGCCGATCTCGGTGCCGCCGGTGAACATCACCCGGTCCAGGCCCTGCGCGATCAGCTCCTGGCTCACCGAGCCGTCGCCCTCGACGACCGCGATCGCGTCGCGGTCCAGGTAGCGGGGCACCAGCTCGGCCATCAGGTGCGAGGACGCGGGCGCCAGCTCGGACGGCTTGAGGATGACGGTGTTGCCCGCGGCGATCGCGCCGACCGCGGGGCCCAGCGTCAGGTAGAACGGGTAGTTCCAGGCGCCGATGATCAGCACGGTCCCGAACGGTTCGTACTCGATCCAGCCGCGGCCCGGCAGCTGCGGCACCTCGAGCAGCACGTGCTTGCGCCGTGTCCAGCGCCGCAGGTTCTTGGCCGCGAACTTCGCCTCGCCCGCAGTGGTCGCGATATCGGCGATGTAGGCCTCGAACGGGTTGCGGTCCAGGTCGTCGGCGAGCGCGGCGGCGAGCGCGGCCTCGTTCTCCTCCATCATTTTCTGCAGCTGCAGCAGCTGGCGTTTGCGCCACTCGATGTCGCGGGTGCGCCCGGTGGCGAAGGTTTTGCGCAGCCGGTCCACCGTCGCGGCGACGTCGACCGGCGCGGCGCCCGGCCCGCCGTTCGCGGATGCTGGTGACTTCGGTGCAACCGATTCGGTGGTCATCATTGTCCTTCCTGAGCGAAGGCACGCAGTGCAGCGTGCGTTCGCCGCTCAATCGGCGATAACCGCGATCCTAACCATGCGGTTGGGAGAGCAGTAGGAAGGATCCGCAGCGCCGGCCGGCTACAAACGCTCGGCGGTCACGAAGTCGGAGAACGCGCCCTTGTCGTCGGCGAACGGCACGCCCTCGATCCAGCGGTTCAGGCGGCGCATCTCGTCGGTGGCGGCCTGCGACTGGGCCCGCCAGCCGTGGTCGTTGAGCCAGTCGGCGACGTGGGCGCGGTCGTCGTCGCGATACATCAGTTCCCCGACGTCGATGGTCTCTTCCAGGCCGATCTCGGCGGCCACCTTCTTGAACCGTTCCCGCATCTGCTGGCGCCGCTCCTCGGCGTGGGCGGGCGCGGTCTCGGCGGAGACCCGGCTGCCGGGCGCGCTGAGCTCGCTGATCTGGGCGAACAACCGGTCCTGGGCGTCGGCGGGCAGGTACATCAGCAGGCCCTCGGCCAGCCACGCGGTCGGCGCCGCCGGGTCGAAGCCCGCCTCGCGCAACGCCGCCGGCCAGTCCTGGCGCAGGTCGATGGCCACCTCGCGGCGGTCGGCCGTCGGCGTGACACCGTTCTCGGCCAGCGTCGCGGACTTGAATTCCAGCACCTGCGGCTGGTCGATCTCGTAGACCGTGGTCCCGGCCGGCCAGTCCAGGCGGTAGGCGCGCGAGTCCAGCCCCGACGCCAGGATGACCACCTGCCGGATGCCGGCGGCCACCGCGTCGTTGAAGAACGCGTCGAAGAAGTGGGTGCGCACCGCCTGGTAGCTGCGCATGTGGTGCAGGTGGGCCGCGGAGTCGGCGTCGATCGCCTCGACCTTGGCCACGATGGCCGGGTCGAGCATCTTCTCCCAGAGCACGTTCGCGCCGGAGTTGCCGACCAGCAACTTGGCGTACGGGTCGCGGATCAGCGCGTCGGGCCGCTCGGTCTCGACGGCCCGGGCGGCGGCCACCATCACCGCGGTGGAGCCGACGCTGGTCTTGATGTCCCACGTGTCGTCGTGGGTGCGCAGTGAACTCATCGGGTGTTCCTCTGTTCGACGTGTTTGACGTGTTTGACGGTCACTCGGATGGCGCGCCGAGGCGCGCGCGCAGCAACGTGCTGCTGACGGCCTCGTCGGCCAGGTCTTCGGGTACCGGGCGGCCCAGTCGGGCCATCTCCTCGCGGTTGTTCACCTCGTCCACCTGCCAGCCGCGGTCGCGCAGCCACTGCGTGGGATCCGAACGCTCGGGCTCGTGGTAGGTGAGCGCCTGGACGTTGACGTCCAGACCGAGACGCTCCCGCATCCGCTGCCACCGCTGGGTGGTGACGCGCGAGTTCATCCCGAACACCTCGACCGCCACCTGGCTGCCCGGCACGCTCAGGGCGGTGAACCTCTCGAAGAGCAGGTCCTGGGCGTCGGCCGGCAGGTAGGGCAGCAGGCCTTCGGCGAGCCACGCGGTCGGGCGGCCGGGATCGAAACCCGCCAGGGTGAGCGCCGCCGGCCAGTCGTCGCGCAGATCCACCGGAACGGGGCGCCGCCGGGCCGTGGGAACGGCGTCGTGGGATTCCAGGATTTCGTTCTTGTACTCCAGCACCTTGGGCTGGTCGATCTCGTAGACCGTGGTGTCGGCGGGCCAGTCCAGCCGGTAGGCCCGCGAGTCCAGCCCGGCCGCCAGGATCACCACCTGGCGGAGCCCGGCGCGCATGGCCCCGCCGAAGTACTCGTCGAAGAAGTGGGTGCGCACGGCCTGGTAGTCGACGCCGAGCCGGTGCACGCGCTGCCCGTGATCGTCACCGTCGAGCCACGCCAGTTCGGGGTCGGCGAGCCGCGCCCACGGCGCACCGGCCGAGGACACCAGGATCGCGGCGAACCGATCGCGGATCAGGGGGTCGGGCCCGGCGGTTTCCACCGCCCGCGACGCGGCGACGCCCAGGGCGGTCGCGCCGACGAGTTCGGTGATGGCCCAGGAGTCGCCCGCGGTCCGTCGCGAAGCCGGCTCCGACGGGGCCCCTGCCGGGGAGGAGTCGCCGAGATCAGTCATGACGCGCCTACACTACCGGAATAAGTTAGGCAAGCTATGCGATTGTGCTCGATGTCACTGCCCGGGCGGGGTCAGCCCGCGGCCCGGGTGAGCGCGCCTTGCAGCAGCCGCCGCAGCGTCTCGGTGACGGCCTGCATCTCCTGGTGGCTGCGTAGATAACCGGCATAGAACCCCGTGCCGCACAGCAGCAGCAACAAGACCTCGACCAACGCCGGGGCGCCGATCTCGACGCCGATCTCGCCGCGGTCCATCGCGTCCCCGACCGCCCAAATCAGAAATTCCCGGGTCATTCGGACGGCGTCATTTTCCGCGGCATTCAGTTCGGGATGGCGTTGCGCTTCCAGCACATTGGTGACCAGAAATGCCGACGTGGCGGGATTGTCGATATCCGCCTGCCGGGCCACGGTGAGAAATGCGCCCAGCCGCCCGAGCAGCGTGCCCTCCCGGCGCGCCCGTTCGATGCCGGCGCCGACGACGTCGTGGTTGGCTTGCCGGACGACCTCCCGGTACAGGTCTTGCTTGCTGGAAAAGTAGTGGTTGATGGCCGGTCTGGTCAGGTCGGCGCGAACGGCGATCTCCTGGAAGGTCGCCCCGTCGAATCCGCGTTCGCTGAACACCTGGCGAGCGGCACGCACGATGCGCGTGCGCGTCTGATCCGCCCTGGCCGCCGGCGGGCGGCCCGCGCGACGACCCACCGCTGGCGACATCAGTAAAGTGTGCCACCCCCGTGATGCGGCATTAAAGCATTCGGCGGAATGGTGCCGAACTTTCCGGCTTCGTAGTCGCGCAGCGCCTCGATCAATTCCGCGCGCGAGTTCATCACAAATGGGCCGTAATGGAATACCGGCTCGCGGATGGGCCGTCCGCCCAGGAGCATCACGTCAATTCCCGTCGGGCGCCGGTTTGTCGGGGCGCCGACGGTGATGCGGTCGCCGGGGCCCAGCACGGCCAGCTGGCCTTGGTGGATCGGATGTTCGAGCGGACCGGCATACCCGCTGCCGGACAGGACATAGAGCAGCGCGTTGAAGTCGCGCCGCCACGGGATGTTGAGCCGGGCGCCGTTCTCGATCGTCGCGTGGGCCACCGTGATCGGCGTGTGGGTGACGCCGGGGCCGCGGTGGCCGTCGATCTCACCGGCGATGACGCGGACCAGCGCGCCCCCGTCGCCGGAGGCCAGCAAGGACACGTCGCCGCCCTCGATCGCCTGGTACCGCGGCGGTGCGAATTTGTCCTTCCCCGGCAGGTTCACCCAGAGCTGGATGCCGTGAAAGAGGCCGCCGCGCTCGACCAGTTCGGCGGGCGGGGTCTCGATGTGCAGGATGCCCGCACCGGCGGTCATCCACTGCGTCGCGCCGTCGGTGATCAGGCCGCCACCGCCGTGCGAATCCTGGTGGGCCATCGTTCCGTCGAGCATGTAGGTGACGGTTTCGAAGCCGCGGTGCGGGTGCCAGTCGGTGCCGCGCGGTTCGCCCGGCTGGTAGTCCACCTCACCCATCTGGTCCATGTGCACGAACGGGTCGAGGGCGGCGGCGCCGACTCCGGCGAACGCCCGGACGACGGGGAACCCCACCCCCTCGTAGCCGCGTCGGCCGGTGTGGACCGACCGGACGGGGCGTTCGGTGTCGGCGGGTCCGGCCGGGCCGATCCGGGACAGTGTGAGTGGGTCTGCGGTGACGGGCGGCATGTGTACCTCCAATTCGAGAGCCACCCATATAACCGGACTACGGTCCGATTATTCCGCGCAAATCGACCGGGCCGACGCCCGGTTCCCCGTGTGACCTGCACCGCATCGCCGTCCGCAGCGAAACTTTTATAGTGCAATAGTCGCCGGGGCGGAGGATCGTCGTGACGCGCCCGTCTGAAATGCTCGAATGGTGAAGGGCCGACGGCGGAGAGGGTGACGGCGAATGGCGCAGGAAAAGACGGTCGCCGATTCGGCGCGGGGGCCGCGGATGTTGTCCCACGCGGCCGGGCGGGCCGCCGGCTGGCTGCGAGCAAATCGCCTCGGGCTGTTCTGCATCGCGCTCGTGGTGGGCATGGGCGCCGGGATCGGCGCCGTGGGGTTCCGCTATCTGATCTTCAGCTTCACCTGGCTGGCGACCGGGCACGACGAGTTCGGCCGGCAGGGCTGGGTGGGCAGCGACCACCTGCCGTGGCTGGGGGTCGGGTTCTTCGTGGTCATCCCGGTGCTCGGCGGACTGCTCTACGGCCCGCTGATCTCCCGCTTCGCCCGTGAGGCGCGGGGCCACGGGGTGCCCGAAGTCATGATCGCGGTGGCCGAGAACGGCGGCCGGATCAGGCCTCAGGTGACGGTGGTCAAGGCGCTGGCCTCGGCGCTGTGCATCGGCTCGGGCGGCTCGGTCGGACGGGAAGGCCCGATCGTGCAGATCGGTGCGGCCCTGGCGTCCAGCGCGGGCCAGTGGGTCCGGATGCCGGAGAACCGGCTGCGGGTGCTGGTGGCCTGCGGCGCCGCCGGCGGCATCTCGGCGACCTTCAACGCCCCCATCACCGGCGTGTTCTTCGCCGTCGAGCTGATCCTGCGGGAGCTTTCGGTCGAGGCGATCTTCACGATCATGCTCTCGGCGATGGTCGCCGACGTCATCGGCCGGGTCTTCTTCGGCGCCGCCCCGTTCCTGACCCGGCTGCCCGAGGGCATCGAGCTCGACCACATCGCCAACTACCTTCTGGTGGCGCTGCTGGCCGTGATCGCGGGACTACTCGGCGTGCTGTTCAAAAACGTCCTCTACAAGACCGAGGACCTGTGCGACCGGATCTGGGAGCCCCGCCCGGACTGGGCACGCCCGGCCGTCGGCGGCCTCGTGCTGGGGCTGCTGCTGCTCGCCGTGCCGCAGCTGTACGGCGTCGGCTACCCCGTGATGTACAACGCCTTCGCCGGGCACTACGCGCTGTGGTTCCTGGTCATCCTCACGGCGGGCAAGATGCTGGCCTGCGGGCTGACCATCGGCATCGGCGGTTCTGGCGGCGTGTTCGCGCCCTCGCTGTTCATCGGGGCCACCTCCGGCATGGCCTTCGGGATGGTGGTGCACCAGCTGATCGGCCCGGCCGTGGGCAACCCCGCGATCTACGCGATCGTCGGCATGGGCGCGGTGTTCGCCTCGGCCGCGCGGGCCCCGCTCACCGCGCTGGCCAGCACGGTGGAGATGACCGGGGACTTCACGCTGACGCTGCCGGTCATGCTGGCCGTGGCCGTCGGCACGACGGTGTCGCGCATGCTGTCCTACGGCACCATCTACACCACCAAGCTGCTGCGCCGCGGCATCGACATCGACCGCCCGACGCCGACCCACGCATTCGCCCACCTGACCGCCGCCGACGCCATGCACCCGTTCACCGTTCCGCTGGACCTGGGCCGCGCGACGGCCGCCGACGAGGACTGGACGTCGCGGCTGGGACCGGTCACCCGCGTCCGCCGGCCGCAGGCGCTGTTCGCCAACGACAGCCTGGCCCAGGCGTTGCGACAGCTGGTGCTCTACGGCCGCGACGGACTGCCGGTCATCGACACCGAGGAGCGGCACGTCCAGGGCTGGCTGACCAACCAGGACGTGCTGCGCGCGGTGGCGGCCCACCTCGCCGCCTCCTATCCGGACATCGCGGCCAGCCACCAGGCGGCCGAGTGGGCCGACCCGAAAGCCATTACGGCCGAACATGACCCGCGTAGCCAGTTGTCCGGTTACCGCATCGTCGAATACACGCTGGGTCCGGACTCGGCTGCGGTCGGCCGCAGCATCGGCGAACTCGAGTGGCCGCCCGGGCACTACCCGGTGTCCGTCATCCACCAGCGCCAGTTGATGGACGCCGACGTGGCCGTCCGGCTCGAACCGGGCGACCGGGTCAACATCCTGGTGCCCACCAACGGTGCGCGCGAGCACGATTCGGCGGCCAGGTCCGACAACCGGGCCTGACCGCCGGGCGCGGGCGTTGCCGTCAGCCGCGCGCGCTGCTCGCGGCGTCCCGCTCGCTCGACGAACCCTCGTGCGCCAGCTTGCCGCCCGCGCTCTCCAGGTGCGCCCGGACGAACCACTGGAACTTCTCCAGCGAGGCGGCCTGGCCGATCAGCATGTCCTGGGTGACCCGGTCGAGGTCCTCGGTCTCGTCGATCGCCTTGCGCAGATCCTCGATCACGCCCGTGTAGACCAAATCCAGCGCGGCCAGGTGGGACTGCACGCAGTCGCGCCCCACCGAGTAGTCGTCCCACGTGCGGTCGTTGACGATCGCGCCGGGGGTGCCCATGGGCGAGGCCCCCAGCGCGGCGATGCGCTCGGCCACCTCGTCGGCGTAGCCCCGCACCGCCTCGACTTGCGGGTCGATCATCTCGTGCACCCCGATGAAGTTGGGGCCCACCACATTCCAATGGATGTGCTTGAGCGTCAGGTGCAGATCGTTGTAGGTGCTCAGCTGCTTCTGCAGCAGTTCGGCCAGCTGCGCGCCCTGCTTGTCGGTCAGTCCGGGAATTGTGAACTGTGTCATGCGATTTCTCCCCTACGTTCGGACACGGTCGCGTTCCCCCGACGGGTACCCGACCCGGCCGTCGGGTAACCCGGTGCGCTACAGGCGGCCGATGTGCTGCACGGGCAACCGCGCCCCGCGGCGCGGTTCGCGGGCCAGCCCGCTGGCGTACAGCAGTTGCACCACCCGGTGACGGTGGGGCCGCATCGGCTCGAGCAGCTCGACCATCGCCGCGTCGTCGACCGGGCGGCCCAGCAGCGTCCAGCCGATCATCTTCGACACGTGGTAGTCGCCCACCGACAGGGCGTCGGCGTCCCCGAACGCCCGCTGCGCGGTCTCTGCGACGGTCCACGCCCCGACCCCCGGCAGCGAGGTCAGCGCCTCACGCGCCTGCTCCGGCGGCCGCGACACCAGCCGCTCCAGCGAGTCCGCCCGGCGTGCGCAGGACACCACCGTCTGCGCGCGTCGGGGATCGACGTTGGCGCGATGGAACTCCCACGACGGGATGCCGCGCCAGACCTCGGCCGACGGCGGAACCCGCATGCCCGCCGGCGCCGGCCCCGGGGCCGGCGTGCCGTAGCGCCACACCAGCAGGCGCCACGACCGGAACGCGTCGGCACCCGGTACCCGTTGCTCGATGACGGCCGGGATCAACGCCTCCAGAACCAGCCCGGTGCGGCCCAGGCGCAGGTGCGGGACGCGCCGGTGGGCGGCGGCCACCGTCGGGTCGGTCGGCACGAAGTCCGATGCGTCGTCGTCGGCGCCGAGCATCGCGGGCAGCAGCTCGACGAACTGCGGCGCGCCGGCGCCCCACGCCACGCAGTGCACGGCGTCGTGCGACAGGCGCGCGATCCGGGCGGCGACGGGGCCGGCGGGCAGCAGGCTGGTCCGCCAGACCGCGCCGTCGCCCGCGACCTGGAAACACGGGTCACCGGGGCCCCGCCGCAGCGGCGCCAGGGTGGTCCGGAAGTCGACCGGTCCCGGGAAGGCGACAGTGCGCTCGCTGTGCACCCGTTCCCTCCGATCCCGGCAACGCCGGCTCGATTGACCGTCGACCGCCTCCCAGGACAGTATTGCGATGTGACGACGCCGTTCGACGACCCGCAGGGAGAGCTGGCCTGGATGTTCTTCCAGTGCACCAGCGAAGGCGGCGACCTGGACGAGGGCTTCTCGCTGCTCAGCGACGACTTCACCTACTGGACCCTGTATACGCGCACCTCCTGCGACAAGGAGACGTTCCGGCGGGCGATCGAACGGCGCAAACAGAACCTCGAAGTCACCGTCGACCTGTTGCGCTGCGTCAACGAGGGCGACACGGTGGTCGTGGAGGCGCAGGCCACCGGAACGACCATCGACGGCGTCGCCTACGACAGCCCGTTCGTGTGCATCGTCGACACCCGCGAGGGGCTGATCGTCTCGATGCGCCTGTACAGCGACACCCGGGCGCAGGCCGCGGCGCTGCCCGGGTGGGTCCCCTACTGAGCGGACACGCTGATGTCGGCCTTGTCGGGGTAGAACGCGACGTGCCCGGCGATCGCCGCGACCGCGGGGTAGGGCTGCTCGTAGGTCCAGATCGCGTCGTCGACGGTGTCCCCGGCGCCGGTGGTCACGCTGTAGTAGCTGGCCTCACCCTTGAACGGGCAGTACGTGCCGGTGTCGGTGCGGGTCAGCCGTTCGACGACCACGTCGCCCATCGGAATGTATTGCACGACCGGCAAAGTGGCCTCGCGCAGCTGCAGCGCGGCGGTGGTGTCCGCGATCAGCTCGCCGTTGACGCGCACCTGTACCCGTCCCGGTGTGGGCTCGATCGTGATCGGGTGCCCGGCGCTGGGCTCCTTGATCTCGGGGTGGCTCATGGGTGTTACCTCCTCAGGCGCGTGCGTCTGCACGGCCCGCCACCGAGCCTAGGCGCGCCTACTCGGGCCGGGCGGTCGTGCTCGTGTTCTTCGGCGTGCGCATCGTCGCCCAGAACCGGGCGGCCTCCCGGATCGACTCCTCGACCGGGCGCGGCTGCCAACCCAGTTCGCGCTTGGCCTTGCCGCTGTCGACGGGGGCCTCGGCGCGCATCATGCGCACCGAGGCGAGGCTGAGCTCGGCGTCCTTGCCGCTGAGCCGGGCCCGCAGGCTGCCCAGCGCGGCCATCGCGTAGAGCACGGGCACCGAGATCGAGCGGCGCGGCGGCGGCACGCCGGCCTCGTCGGCGGCGATGCGCACCACGTCGTTCAGCGCGATCATCTTCTCCGAGACCAGGTAGCGCTCGCCGACGCGCCCGCGCTCGGCGGCCAGGATCATCGCCCGGGCGGCGTCGTCGACGCCGACGACCTCGAGCGCGATGCCGTTCATCAGGAAGGGCAGCTTGCCGAAGACGGCGCCGGCGATGAACGCGCCGTGCGGGGTGCCGCCCCAGTCGCCGCTGCCGTAGGTGGTCGAGACGCACATCGCCACGGCGGGCAGCCCGGCCTCGGCCACGTAGCGAATCACCAGGTTCTCGGCCTGCACCCGCGACTGGACATAGGGGGTCAGACCCCGCGAGGCGATGACGTCGTCCTCGGTGGCCACGTGCCCGTGCCGCCGGCCCACCGTCGCGTAGGTGCTGGTGAAGACGAACCTGCGCAGGCCGGCCGTGGCGGCGACGTCGAGGACGTTGCGCAGGCCTTCGACGTTGGTGTGGAACAGCGGCGAGGGATCGCGCAGCCACGCGCGGGTGTCGACGACGCAGTAGTAGACGTCGTCGACGCCGTCCATCGCCTGCTGCAGGGTGGCGGTGTCGAACACGTCGCCGTGAAAGCGGGTGAGCTCGAGGTCGTCGATGGCGCGCGTGTTGGCGTTCGGGCGCACCATCGCCCGGACCTGCGCGCCGTCGCCGACGAGCCGGCGCGTCACGTGCGAGCCCAGAAAACCGTTGGCGCCGATCACCAGCTTGGGTTTGGCGCTCACCGGGCCCCTCCGTTCTGCCGCATCCACCGCGCGGCGTCGTCGTCGAGGGTGCCCAGGGCCTGGGCCTTGCGGCACCACTTCATCCCGGCCTTCAGGAAGCGCAGCGGGTTGTAGATGTCCTCCTGACGGCACCATTGGCCGTCGCCGGCGTAGGTGACGATGGAGATGTTGGTGGCGCTGATGACGGTCCCGTCGCCGGGGTCTCGCATCGGGTTGTCCAGCTCGCAGATGACCCGCCCGGTGGACTCGTCGAGGACCGACCACAGCGAGGGGAACGCGACCATGTGGCTGCCCGGGAAGGTCGTCATCGTGCGCTGGATCCAGGTGCGGACCTCGTCGCGGCCGTGCATGGTGCCCATCGCGTGCTCGATGTAGTCCACGTCCGGCGTGTACTGCTCGACCCAGGCGTCCCAGTCCCGCGTCTCGGCGGCGCGGGCGACCCTCGCCTCGAACTTGTCGAAGGCGGCCGAGAGCTCATCGCGGGAGAATTCGCGCGCGGTCACGAGGGCTCCTTCGCACCGTTACACGTCATCGCCCCGTTACACAGCATCGCCGAAGTGTAGCCTGGGCAACGTCATCCCATCCCGAGGAGCGCGAGCCCGAGGAGGACAAGCTATGACGACCGAGAAGGCCATCCTCGCCGGCGGCTGCTTCTGGGGCATGCAGGATCTGATCCGCAAGCAGCCCGGCGTCGTCTCCACCCGCGTCGGCTACACCGGCGGCGACGTGCCCAACGCGACCTACCGCAACCACGGCACCCACGCCGAGGCGATCGAGATCGTCTACGACCCCACGGTCACCGACTACCGCACGATGCTGGAGTTCTTCTTCCAGATCCACGACCCCACAACGAAGAACCGTCAGGGTAACGACCTGGGACCCAGCTACCGCTCGGCCATCTTCTACCTCGACGACGAGCAGAAGCGGATCGCGCTGGAGACCATCGCCGACGTCGACGCCTCGGGCCTGTGGCCGGGCAAGGTCGTCACCGAGGTCAGCCCGGCCGGCGACTTCTGGGAGGCCGAGCCCGAGCACCAGGACTACCTGCAGCGCTACCCCCACGGGTACACCTGCCACTACGTGCGTCCCGGCTGGAAGCTGCCGCGCCGGGCCACCGCCGACCAGTAGGGCAGTCGCTCAGCGCCGGCGCACCACCACCCGCCCGCCGTCCTTCGGCGTGAACGCGACGCCGCGCGAGTGCCAGCGCTCGCCGGGCGCCGTCGTCGTCTGGATGGTGAAGTGGCGCAACACCGTTCGCAACACCACATCCATCTCCATGTTGGCGAACGCGGCCCCCACGCACCGGCGGGTACCACCCCCGAACGGGATCCAGGCGGCCGCCGGCGGCTTGTTGCCCAGGTACCGTTGCGGGTCGAAGCGCTCCGGGTCGGGGAAGACCTCGGGATTGCCGTGGATCTGCGAAATGCAGACCAGGACCGAATTACCTTGCGGGATAACCCATTCCCCGAGCCGATAGGTCGGCGAACAGACATGGCGGGCGGCGAAGTCGATGACCGTGCGGACCCGCTGCACCTCGAGTATCGCGGCCTGGCGCAGCTCGCCGCCGCCGTCGTCGACCTCGGCGACCAGCGCCCGCAGCACGTCGGGGTGCCGGCTCAACCGTTCGAACGCCCAGCCCAGCGTGGCCGCGGTCGTCTCGTGCCCCGCCGCCAGCAGCGTCAACAGCTCGTCGGCGATGTCCTTGCGCGACATGACCGATCCGTCGTCGTAGGTGCTGCGCAGCAGCAGCGCGAGCACGTCGGTGCGCTCCGCGAAGTCCGGATCCGCGCGCTCGGCGTCGATCAGCCTGTCGATGATGACGTCGTAGCGGCGGCGCCACTCCCGCAGCCGCCCCCAGGGGCTGTAGCGCCCATAGGTCCGTCGGGGTTTCGGCAGGGCGGCCAACCGCGAACCCAGCGTCACCCACGGCGGGATGAGCCGGCGCAACTCGTCGAGTTCGGCGCCTTCGGCCCCGAACACCGCGCGCAGGATGGCGTTGAGGGTGATCCGCATCATCGAGGGCAGCGTCGCGAACGGCACGCCTTCGGGCCAGTCCGCGATCTCACGCAGCGTCTCTTCTTCGATGATGCTCTCGTAGTTCTTCATGCTCTTGCCGTGGAACGGCGGAGCCAGGAGCCGCCGCCGCTGCCGGTGGTCCTCGCCTTCGAGCCCGAACACCGAGCCGGAGCCGAACAGCCGGCTCAGGTTGGGCCGGATGTTGCCGAGCACCTCGGGGCTGGTGGTGAACACCTGCTTGGCCAGCTGCGGGTCGCCGACCACGACCTGTTGACCGTAGAGCGGGATCGCGACCGTGAAGACCCGGCCGTACCGGCGCGCGAGGCGGTTCATCATCGACCGCCGGGCCGTGGCGAACGCGAGGGCCTGCACCATCGGTGGCAGGCGCGTCGCCGGAGGCATCCGTACCGCCGGGGGCGCGTCGGTGACGACTTCGCTCATTTCGATGATCTCCCAACACCTGTCGACCCCTGCGGGGTGGTACCGCCATGTACCGCAGGTCTTTCCCGGTACGGTACTTTGAGGTACCACTTCCTGACAAGGGTGTCGCGATCACGAAAGGGGCGCCGGCGGTGACCTCAGCAATGACGGCGGCCGCCGACGACGCGGTTGGCGACCCGCCGGCCGAGGCCGATCCGTTCCGGCTCAGGCTGCTCGAGGGCCTCGCCACCTCGATCGACGAGCGCGGCTACCGCGCCAGCACCGTCGCCGACATCGTCCGCAACGCCCGCACGTCCAAACGCACCTTCTACGACCGGTTCACCAGCAAGGAAGCGTGCTTCCTGGAACTGCTGCAGGCCGACAACGAGAAGCTGGGGCACGGCATCGCCGCGGCGGTCGACCCCGAAGCCGACTGGCCCGTGCAGATCCGGCAGGCCGTCGAGGCCTACGCCGCACACATCGAGGCCCGGCCCGCCCTCACGTTGAGCTGGATCCGGGAGCTGCCCTCGCTCGGTGCGATCGCCCGGCCCGCGCAGCGCCGCGGGATTCAGCTGCTGTCCGACCTGCTGATCGATTTGAGCGCCAGCCCGGGGTTCCGCCGCGCCGGCCTGCCGCCGCTGACCGGGTCGCTGGCCGTCATCCTGCTGGGCGGCCTGCGCGAACTGACCGCCCTGGCGATGGAGGACGGGAAGGCGGTCCGCGACATCGTCGAACCGGCGGTGGACGCGTCCATAGCCCTGCTCGGCCCGCGCGGCTGAGCCCACCCGCCCGCTAAGCTCAGCGCACACCCCTCGTCCCCTGGAGGCCCGCGATGCGTCTGTCGACCCGGAATCAGCTCAAAGGCACCATCACCGAGGTCAACCTCGGCAGCGTGATGGCGATCGTGAAGGTGAAGCTCGACGGCGGCGAGCAGGTCGTCACGTCCTCGATCACCAAGGACGCGGCGGCCGAACTCGGCCTCGCGGTCGGTCAGCCCGCGACCGTGTTCGTCAAGTCCACCGAGGTCATGATCGGCGTCGAGTAACCACACCGCCGAAGCCTCGTGCAGCCCACTACGTTTCGAGGCGCAAGAAAGCGCGCAGCCGGTCCAGGACCAGTTCAGGCCGCTGCTCGACGATCCAGTGGCCGACGCCGTCGACCAGCTCGACCTCGAAATCGCCGATCCGCTCGGCATATCCGTTCAGCAGCTCCGGTGTCAGCACCGGGTCCTTGGTGCCGCTGAGCCAGCGGACCGGGACGTCGACGCGCACCCCGTCGTACTCGCCGAACAGCCAGCGCGCCAGCTCCCGGGTCTGGAAGGTGCGGTACCAGCGCGACCCGGCCACCGCGTGCCCGGGCTGGCGCATGCACTCGACGTACATCCGGACCTCTTCCTCGGGCGCCAGGAATCCCCCGCCGACCCACGACGCCAGCATCCGGTAGAACCGGGCCTTGCGATCGGCGATCACCCGCGGGCCGATGACCGGGAGCATGATCGGGATCTGGTACCAGAACCGCCAGACCTCCCGCAGCACCGACAGGTCGCGCCGAACCCAGGGCGCCGAGGTGTTGAGCCCGAAGAACCCGGTGACCTTCTCGGGATGGCGCAGCATCATGATGAACGCGACCGGGCCGCCCCAGTCGTGGGCGACCAGTTTGACGGTCGCCACACCCAGCCGGTCCAGCACCGCGGCCAGGTCGTCGGCCATGTCGTTCTTGCGGTAGCGCGACCGGGGCGCCGAACTCCAGCCCGCGCCGCGCAGGTCGGGGCACAGCACCCGGTAGCCGTCGGCGGCCAGCGGACCGATCAGCTCGTGCCACTCCCACCAGTGCTGCGGGAAGCCGTGCACCAGCATCACCGCCGGCCCGTCGGCCGGCCCAGCATCGGCGACATGGATCACCACGCCGCCGGGCAGATCCACGAACCGGTGTGCGACGCCGTCCAGCGCGGGCATGGTGACCATGCCCGGTGACCGTACCGGCTACGCCAGGAACCGCTCGACATACGGCGCGAAGCGCGCGCGCAAATCCCGCTCGCTCAGCCCGAACATCTGCGCCGACGTCTCCACATTGCCCAGCCGGCCCCGGCGGTGCCCGCCTAGGTAGCCGGTGATCGCCGTGCGCGCCGCGGCGGTGAACGGCTCGCCGGCCAGGGCGTAGACCCGCTCGGCGACGCCGAGTTCGTCGGCCGTGAAGTCGTCGAAGCGGACGTCGATCGAGCGGTGCGGGCCGATGGTGTCGCGATCGCGGACCAGCGCGCTCAGCATCGAATCGAGCCGGTCGACCCACGACGCCGCGATCCGCTGCACCGGCACCGGCGAGCGGTGCATCCGCGCGGAATAGGTGATCATCGCGATCATCGACAGCGCCACCGGCACCGGGTCGCGGTGGGTGAACACCACGATGCTGTCGGGGAACACCCGGTCCAGCACCGGCACCTGCTCGAGGTGCTGGGGCGACTTGAGCAGCCAGCGCCGTCCCCCGCGCAGGAACTGCATCGCCTTGAGCTGGGTGGCCAGATAGCGGTAGTGCGGCGTCTGGTCGTGGGCCTGGTAGTACTCGCGCCAGCGCGGCGCCTCGGCGAGCGTCTCGAAGAGCATCGTCGAGAAGTCGTTGGCCAGCAGCTGGATCTCTTCGTGGACGTGGTCGGTGGTCATCTCGTGCATCAGCGCGAAATGCGGCATCACGGTGTTGATCACCCCGACCGCGACGTCCATCCGGGCGCGCCGCGGATCGGGCTCGGTTCCCTCTTCGGACGGCACGGGAAAGGGTTCGACGCTCTCCCAGTACGGCATGGTGCGGAAGGTGGGCGCCGCCGCCAAAAGGTTGTGCAGGTGGGTGGTGCCGGTGCGGGGCAGCCCGGCGATCACCACCGGCGATTGCACTGCGAGGTCCTCGATCTCCGGGTGCCGGCGCAGCAGGTCGGCCAGCAGCAACCGGTTCTTGAGCAACTGCAGCAGCTGCCCGTAGAAGTTGACGACGCCCGCCTCGTGCAGGCCGTCGATCTCGCGCAGCGCCGCGAGGTAGACGTCGAGTCGCTCGCGGTAGTCGTCGGGCCCGAAGTCGTGCAGGCCGGTGTCGGCGCCGGCCCGGGCGTGCAGCGCGGCGGCGTCCAACGGGCACAGCGGCGCCATCGAGGACATCATGTCGAGGATCTGCCGGGCTTCTTCACCGAAGCGCGGGTGGGCGAGGTCGTCGAGACGGACTTGGGTCACGGCGACTTATGTTACGTTGAGTTTCGTAATGGCAGTGGATTTTGGGCGCCCCCGTGACCCCCGCATCGACGGTGCGGTGCTGCGCGCGACCGTCGAACTGCTCGCCGAAACCGGCTACTCCGGGCTGTCCATCGCCGCGATCGCCCAGCGGGCCGGCACCAGCAAGCCCGCGATCTACCGGCGCTGGCCGGGCAAGGCACACCTGGTGCACGAGGCCGTGTTTCCGGTCGGCGCCGCCACCGCGATACCCGACACCGGGTCGCTGCGGCACGACCTGCGCGAAATGGTCTGCCGCACAGTGGCCTTCCTGTCGAACCCGGCGGCCCGCGCGGCGCTGCCGGGCCTGATCGGCGAGATGGCGGCTGACCCGACGCTGCATTCGGCGCTGCTGGAGCGGTTCGCCGACGTCATCGCCGGCGGTCTTGCCGGCTGGCTGGCGGGCGCCGCGAGCGCGGGCCTGGTGCGCGCCGACCTCACCGCCACGGAGCTGGCCGAGGCGATCGCCGGCATCGCGCTGCTGGGCCTGCTCACCCGCTCCCGCGAACTCGGGGACGCGTGGATCGATCGCACCACCGAGTTGCTCCTGAAAGGAATCAGCGCATGACGCACGAGTCGACCGCGGCGTGGCGGGAACTGCTGGAAACCCTTGGCGGGCTGGACCGCTCGTTCCTGGAGGGCGACCGCGCGGTGAGCGACGACCGGCACGTCGCCGACGGCTACCGCATGCTGGCCACCACGCTGGGCGTGGCGTTCGACGCCTACCTGTTCGCCGAGCCCGGCCGGCCGCAGTTCGTCGCGGTCAACACCCCGTTCCGCCGCGACCGCCGCTGGGGCGGGGACAACACCGACGCCTACTACTTGCTGTGCCCGGTCGATCCGGCGCGGCGCTACCGCGTCAGCGGCAACAGGGGCGACAGCGTGTACTTCTCGCTGACCGCCTACAACGAACCCGCACCCGGCGCGTGGTCGGACCGCGTCGTGGCGATCGTCCGCGACAGCGACCTCGACATCGACGCCGGCGGCAACTTCTCCTTCGAACTGGGCCCCACCCTGGACGCCGCCGTGCTCATGACCCGCGACTACCAGGCCGACCCGCTGACCGGTCGCCCCGTCGACTGGCGGATCGAGGCGCTCGACGATCCGGACCCGATCCGCCACGGCGACGCGGAAACCGCCGCGGCGCTGCGGGCCGCCGCGGCGTGGCTGCGCACCATGTTCGCGATCGTCCCGCTGGCCGTCGGGACCCGCGCCGACGACCAACACGCGCTCGGGCACCAAACCGCGCACGCCGCCAACGAATTCGCCGATCCCTACCAGGTTCCCGACGCCAACTTCGGCTGGTCGGCGCGCGACGCCTGCTACTCCTACGGCAGCTTCGTGCTTGCCGACGACGAGGCGCTGGTCATCACCCACCGCCCGCCGTCGTGCCGGTTCTGGAACCTGGTGGTGTGGAACCAGTTCATGGCCACCTACGGGGCCGCGGAGGGTCCCGACGCGCGTTGCTCGATCAACGGGCACAGCGCCGTGCCCAACGGCGACGGATCGGTGACGATCGTGTTGTCCCGCGCGCGGACCGCCCACCCGAATTCGCTTACCACGCTGGGCTATCCGCGCGGCAACCTCGCGTTCCGCTGGTTTCTGGCGGACGAGGTGCCGGCGCGCCCGCAGGTGCGACTCGTCAAGGTCGCCGAAGCGCCGACGGCCGTGCACTAAGAAAAGAAGCGCGGACACCGCGTCCGCACCCCACGCCTCGGCGACCCAGCACACGTCCAGACCCAGGTTCTCCGCCTCGACGGCGAGCGTGACGACGTCGCCGGCGGCCGAGGATGTCCCCCCGGACAACTCGACCGTCGTCGCGGTGCGCATCACGTCACCGCACGCCGTGTTCGGCCAGCCGTTTGATCGCCGACAGCGTCTTGTCGATCGCGGTCTCGAACTCGCGCAATCGCACGAAGACGATCTTCTGCTCCTTGTCGGGCATCGCCTCGATGGCCACCGACAACCCCGATCGCCCCGGCCCCATCTGCATCCGGTAGTTCAGGGTGGTGCCCCCGTCGCGCGGGGTGAGCCGGAAGCGCCAGGTGGCCGCGGGGTTGTCGGGTTCACCGACCGCCCAGGCGAATTCGCGGTGCTGGTCGCAGGCCACGATCTGGGAGGTGGTGCTCCAGCGCCCGAACGCCTGGTGTTCGTTGTGCCCGACGAAGCGGGCACAACGAACGCGCGGGCCGTCGCCGCCGTCGGCCCACTCCACCGACTGCAGCTCGTTGCTCAGCGTCGGCATCAGCTTGATGTCGGAGACCAGGCTCCACACGCGGGCCGGGTCGGCGTCGATCCACGTCGACGCCTCCACCGTCGGACTGTCCGCATAGCGCGCGCCGGTCCATTCCACGCCGACCATTGGCCACCGCCGCGACCCGGATGTGGCCCAGCCGGACCGAATCGAGACTGCGTCCAGTGCTATCCGTTACCGGGCGGGCACGCCGTGGACGCAGGCTCGACGGCCGGTCACGCCGCGACGGGCGCCTGCGCGGCCGGCGAGTCGGCCCGGCCCCTCCCCAGCACCGCATCCGGCAGCGTCAGCCTGACGATCTTGCGGACGACGGTCCCGAACTGGCGCAGCAGCGGACCGCGGTTGTACGGGATGCCGTAGCGCTCGCAGATCTGCTGCACCTCGGGCGCGATCTCGGGGTAGCGGCGGGCCGGCAGGTCCGGGAACAGGTGGTGCTCGATCTGATGCGACAGGTTGCCGGACAGCAGGTGGAAGATCGTGCCGCCGGTGAGGTTCGCCGAGCCGAGGACCTGCCGGAAGTACCACCTGCCGCGGGACTCGTCCTTGGTCTCCTCGATGCTGAACTCCTGTGTGCCGTCCGGGAAGTGGCCGCAGAAGATGATCATGTACGACCACACGTTGCGCATCAGGTTGGCCGAGAGGTTGCCCGCGAAGACGAACGGCGCGAACGGTCCGGCCAGCAACGGGAAGGCGACGTAGTCCTTGAGCGTCTGGCGGCGGGTCTTCTTCCAGATCTCGCGGAGCACCTCGCGCTTGTCGGCAAGCCGGATCTCGCCGGCGCGGATGCGCTCGGTTTCCAGCTCGTGCAGTGCGACGCCGTACTGGAACAACACCATCAGCAGGAACGCGTACAGCGGATTGCCCAGGAAGTAGGGCTCCCACGGCTGGTCCTCGCTCATCCGCAGGATGCCGTAGCCGATGTCGCGGTCCATGCCCACGATGTTGGTGTAGGTGTGGTGCATGTAGTTGTGCGAGTGCCGCCACTGGTCGGCGGGACAGGCGGTGTCCCACTCGAAGGAGCGGCCGGAGATCGCCGGGTCGCGCATCCAGTCGTACTGACCGTGCATGACGTTGTGGCCGATCTCCATGTTGTCGAGGATCTTCGACAGGCCCAGCATCGCGGTGCCGGCCAGCCAGGCCGGCGGGAGCATCCCGGCGAACAGCAGCGCCCGCCCGCCGGCCTCCAGCGCCCGCTGGGCCTTGATGACGCGGCGGATGTAGTCGGCGTCCTCTTGGCCGAGGTCGGCCAGGACGCGGTCCCGGATGGCGTCGAGTTCGCGGCCGAAGGCGTCGGCCTGATCCGGGGTCAGCGTGATCTTGTTCTGTGGCATGGTTTTCCCTCCGGGATCTAGAGCGCGATGTCGACGTCGCCGACCGGGACGGACACGCAGATCTGCACGTCGTCGTCGGGGACGGTCGAGACCGCGCCGGTGACCAGGTTGCGCACGGTGCCGGCGCTCTTGCGCCGCGTGCAGGTGTGGCAGATGCCCATCCGGCATCCGCTGGCCGGCGCCAGGCCGGCCGACTCGGCTTGCTCGAGCAGCGGCCGGCCGTCGTCGACGACGTCGATGGCGCTGTCGGAGAACGTGATTCGCCCACCCGACGGCGTCGCCGGCGCGTCGAGTGCCGGCGGCACGAAGCTCTCGGCGTAGACGTTGTCGCAGTGCTCGCGGACCGCCTCGACCAGGGCCGCCGGGCCGCAGACGAACACCGCGTCCGGTGCCGGCATGGCGGCCGCGAGGTGTTCGGGCCCGCAGCGGCCGACGAGGTCGCCGCCTCCGGACCGGGTGTAGCCGCGCAGCACCCGCACGCCGGGGGGCGGCGCGGCCAGCTCGTCGCGGTAGCACGCCTCCGCTGGGGTGCGGGCGTAGTGGACGAACGCGACCTCGGCACCGGGCGTGTCCGGGTGGCCCTCGGCGACCAGGGTGCGCAGCATCGCCATGACCGGCGTGATGCCGCTGCCGCCGGAGACGAACAGGATTCGCCGCGGCCGCCGGGCCGGCAGGACGAAGTCGCCCCCGACCCCGGACACGCCGACCACCATGCCGCGGCGGGCGCGGTGGTAGAGATAGTTGGACACCAGCCCGCCGTCGTGGCGACCGACCGTCAACTCGAGAGTGGCCGCCCCTTCGGCGTTGGCCGGTGAATAGCAGCGGGTGTGCCGGCGGCCGTCGATCTCGACGGTGAGGTTGACGTACTGACCGGCCTTGACGGCGTGGGCGGTGGTGAAGGTTTCGTTCGGGGCGAGGGTGAGGGTGACGCTGCGCGGAGTCGTCCGCCGGACGTCGACGACCCTGGCGCGGGATTCCCCCCGCGTCCAGGTCGGATCCACCAGCTCGGCGTACCGGTCGACGCCGTGCGGACCGGTGAGCAGGTCGAGCAGATCGGAACCCAGAACTCGCTTCCGGAAAGCCCGGGCGAGGGTCCCACCGGAGGTGTGCGTAGTTTGAGTGAACATGTGTACACAGTGCTACCGGCAGGCCCAGGTAGTCAAGGCCTTCCCGCAGCTCTGTGTTAGGGTTCACACAGTGAACAGCCGTACGCCTGGCTCACGGCCGCGGGGTTCCGGGCGCGAACGCTCCCGCGACAGCCCGTCGCGCGAGGAGCGCAAGGAGGCCACCAGGCGCGCCATCATCGACGCTGCGCTCAAGTTGCTGGGAGACCGCAGCTTCTCCAGCCTGAGCCTGCGCGAGGTCACCCGGAAGGCCGGGATCGTGCCGGCGGCGTTCTACCGTCACTTCGAGTCGATGGAGGCGCTCGGCCTGGTGCTCATCGACGAGTCGTTCCGTTCGCTGCGCGACACGCTGCGCGCGGCGCGCGGCGGCAGGTTCGACCCCAACCGGGTCATCGAGTCGTCCGTCGAGATCCTGATCGCCAGCGTCGCGGACCGCCGCGAGCACTGGCGCTTGATCGGCCGCGAGCGCAACAGCGGGCTGAGCGTGCTGCGCTACGCCATCCGCACCGAGATCCGGCTGATCACCTCGGAGCTGGCCACCGACCTGGCCCGCTTCCCGGGGCTCAACGCGTGGAGCACCGAGGATCTCAACGTGCTGGCCACCTTGTTCGTCAACGCGATGATCGCCATCGCCGAGGCGATCGAGGACGCGCAGAGCGCCGAGGCGCTCGAAGAGATCCGGCGCATCGCCGTCAAACAGCTCAGGATGATCGCCGTCGGCATCGCCGGCTGGCGCAGCAACCCCTGACTCGGCTCATCGCTCGCGCCGGGTGAAGTCCGGAGCGGCGTTCTCGTCGACGACCTCGTAGAGCGACTCGCCGTCCTCGAGGGCGCCGTCGATCTGGCCCCGGTGCGCCCGCCCGGGAGGTTCGTCCGCCACCGGCCCGGTCGCGCCCTCGGGCACGTCGGGACGCTCCTGTGCCAGCCGCTGGTCGAGGGACTCGCCTTCGCGTTCTTCGCGCGCCGTCACGCCGAAGCGGTTCGCCTCGCGCCAGCCCTCGGGCGGGTCGACGACGATGTCGCCGTCGTCGTTGCGCACCTCGTCGGAATCCGTGCCCTCGCTCGGGTTCAGCGTTGCGCCGGGGCCGCCCTCCTCGGGGAAGTCCGCGGGGTCGACCATGTCACCGGCACCGAATTCGCCATCGTCGCTAGCCATACCGAGACGGTTGCCCGAGCCCTCGTCCGTTAAACGCCGCGGCGGGTAGTTTAGTCGGGTGACCGGCATCTAGCGACGCCTGTTCGGGCAGCTGGCCGCCGGGGCGGGCGCGCTCGGCACCGCCGGACTCGCCGCGGGCTGCGGGGAACCGGGCGGCGATCGCGGCGGACCCGCCGGCCCGCCCCCGGCCGCGGCCAAAAGCGTGGGCGTGGTGCTCTCGCACGAGCAGTTCCGCACCGATCAGCTTGTGGCGCAAGCCAAGGCGGCCGAGCGGGGCGGCTTCGGATACGTGTGGGCCAGCGACCACATCCAGCCATGGCAGGACAACGAGGGCCACTCGATGTTTCCCTGGCTGACCCTGGCCCTGGTGGGAAACGCCACCAGGGCCATCTCCTTCGGCACCGGAGTGACCTGCCCCAGTTACCGCTACGACCCCGCCGTCGTGGCCCAGGCCTTCGCCTCGCTGGCGGTGCTCAGTCCGGGGCGCGTGTTCCTGGGACTGGGCACCGGCGAACGGCTCAACGAGCAGGCCGCCACCAACCAGTTCGGCCCCTACGCCGAGCGCCACGACCGGTTGCTCGAAGCCATCGAACTGATCCGCCAGCTGTGGAGCGGTTCACGGATCTCTTTTGCCGGCAAATACTTTCAGACGAACTCGTTGAAGCTCTACGACCTGCCGCCGACGCCGCCGCCGATCTTCGTGGCGGCCAGCGGCCCCAAGAGCGCGACCCTGGCCGGCCGTTACGGCGACGGGTGGATCGGCCAGGCCCGCGACGTCACCAACCCCCGGCTGACCGCCGCATTCGCCGCGGGCGCGCGGGCCGCCGGTCGCGACGCCGCCACCCTGGGCAAGCGCGCCGAGATGTTCGCCGTCGTCGGGGACAAGGACCAGGCCACCCGGGCCGCGGTCCTGTGGCGGTTCACCGCCGGGGCCGTCGACCAGCCCAACCCCGTCGAGATCCAGCGCGCCGCCGAGTCCAACCCCATCGACAAGGTGCTCGCCGACTGGACCGTCGGCATCGACCCGGCGCCCCACATCGCCGCCGCGCAAACGGTTCTCGACGCCGGCGCCGTCCCGTTCCTGCACTTCCCCCAGGAAGATCCGGTCACCGCCATCGACTTCTATTCCTCCCGCGTCCTGCCCGAGCTGCACTGAGGTCGCTCGTTTGAGGCGGCACCCCCGGGTATCCGCACCCGGACGGACGACTGGCCCGGGACGCCGCGGCGGGGAGGATCGCATGGTCGCAGAAGTCGAACTGGTACGCGTGCCGGAGGCGCGGCGGCCCTTCTCCCCGCGCGGCCGATCGCTGGGCGGCTGGGTGCTGAGCCTGGTCAGCACGACCGATCACAAGATCATCGGGCAGATGTACCTGGTGACCACGTTCGGCTTCTTCGTGATCGGCGGCCTGCTGGCGTTGCTGTTGCGCGCCGAGCTGGCCGCGCCGGGGCTGCAGTTCTTGTCCAACGAGCAGTACAACCAGCTGTTCACCGTGCACGGCACGCTGATGCTGTTGCTGTACGCCACCCCGTGGTGTTCGGCTTCGCCAATGTCGTTCTGCCGCTGCAGATCGGCGCACCCGACGTCGCGTTCCCCCGGCTCAACGCGTTCTCGTACTGGTTGTTTCTGTTCGGCGGACTGATCGTCGTCTCCGGCTTCATCACCCCGGGCGGCGCAGCCGATTTCGGGTGGACGGCCTACACCCCGCTGTCCAACTCCGTCCACTCGCCGGGGGCCGGCGGCGACCTGTGGGCGGCCGGACTCATCGTGTCCGGGCTGGGCACCATCCTGGCGGCGGTCAACATGGTCACCACGATCGTGTGCCTGCGCGCCCCGGGCATGACGATGTTCCGGCTGCCCATCTTCACCTGGAACATTCTGGCCACCTCCGTGCTGATCTTTCTCGCCTTCCCGGTGCTCACGGCGGCGCTGTTCGGGCTGCTCGCCGATCGCAATCTCGGTGCTCACGTCTACGATCCCGCCAACGGCGGCCCGCTGCTGTGGCAGCACCTGTTCTGGCTCTTCGGCCATCCCGAGGTCTACATCGTGGCGTTGCCGTTCTTCGGGGTCGTCACCGAAATCTTCCCGGTCCTCGCGCGCAAACCCACGTTCGGTTACGTCGGGCTGGTCTTCGCGACGTGGTCCAGCGTCTTGCTGTCCGCCTCGGTGTGGGCGCACCACATGTTCGCCACCGGCGCGGTGCTGCTGCCGTTCTTCTCGTTCATGAGCTACCTGATCGCGGTGCCGACCGGGATCAAGTTCTTCAACTGGATCGGCACGATGTGGAAGGGCCAGTTGACGTTCGAGACGCCGATGCTGTTCTCGTTCGGCTTTCTGGTCACGTTCCTGCTCGGGGGCATGACGGGTGTGAGACTGGCCAGCCCGCCGCTCGACTTCCACGTCCACGACACGTATTTCGTGGTCGCGCACTTCCACTACGTATTGTTCGGGACCATCGTGTTCTCGACTTTCGCCGGGATCTACTTCTGGTTCCCGAAGATGACCGGCCGGTTGCTCGACGAGCGGCTGGGCAAGCTGCAGTTCTGGCTGACGTTCATCGGCTTCAACACGACGTTTTTGGTGCAACACTGGCTCGGCGACATGGGCATGCCGCGCCGCTACGCCGACTACCTGTCCACTGACGGGTTCCAGCCGCTCAACGTCGTCTCGACGATCGGCGCGTTCATCCTGGGCGTGTCGATGATCCCGTTCGTGTGGAACGTCTTTCGCAGCTATCGCTACGGCGAACCGGTAACCGTGGACGACCCCTGGGGTTACGGCAAGGCGCTGGAATGGGCCACCAGTTACCCGCCGCCGCGGCACAACTTCACCGAGTTGCCCCGGATCCGCTCGCAGCGTCCGGCGTTCGAATTGCACTACCCGCACATGATCGAGCGCATCCGCGAGGAGATGCACGTCAGCGCCTTCGGTAAGGAGCACTCCAGCGATTGAGCGGCAGTGCCCCGTCGCGCCGGAAGTGCCCACGGTCGCCGGTCGCTACGCTGGATGTCATGTCGGATGAACAACGCGGGGAATCCGATGCCCCCGAGCCCACCGACCCGGAATCCAGACACGAGCTGGCCTTGAGGATGGCCGAATTGGCCCGCACGCTCACCGTCACCCGCCCGGTCGAGCACACCCTCGAAGAGGTCACCGACGCCGCGACGCAGATGATCCCGGGGGCCGACGCCGTCGGGGTGCTGCTGGTGAAAAGGGGCGGGGATTTCGAATCCGTGGCAGGCACCCACGAGGTGGTCGGCGAGCTCGACGAGCTGCAGATCACCTTCGGCGAGGGGCCCTGCGACGAGGCCGCCCTGCACGAAACGATCGTGCGCAGCGACGATCTGCGCGCCGAGACGCGCTGGCCGCGGTTCGCGCCGGGCGCCGTGCAGCATGGGGTGCTGCGCGCCCTGTCGTTCAAGCTGTACACCTCGGACCGGACCGCCGGGGCGCTGAACGTGTTCGGCTTCACCGCCGGTGCGTGGGAGCCCGAGGTCGAGACCGTCGGCTCGGTGCTGGCCGCGCACGCCGCGGCGGCGATCCTGGCCGGGCGGCACGCGGAGCAGATGCTGACCGCGCTGTCCACCAGGGACCGCATCGGCCAGGCCAAGGGCATCATCATGGAGCGCTACGGCGTGGACGACATCCGCGCCTTCCAGATGCTGCGGCAGCTCTCCCAGGAGGGACAGATGAAGCTGGCCGCCATCGCCCAGCGCGTCGTAGAGACCCGCCGCGACCGCCACTGAGGCCGGGTGGCGGCGGCCCCACCGCCGGGTCGCTGCCTCTACGATGATGGGACTCCATCAACGATGCCGGTGCGGCGCGGCACCGGGGAACGGCTGGCGACGGTGTGGGACTTCGAAACGGACCCGGAATACCAGGCGAAGCTCGACTGGGTCGAAAAGTTCATGGTCGACGAACTCGAACCGCTCGACCTGGTCGCCCTGGATCCCTACGACAAGAAGAACCCCGAGACGATGGCGGTTCTGCGGCCGCTGCAGCAGCAGGTCAAGAACCAGGGTCTGTGGGCCGCGCACCTGCGGCCCGAACTCGGCGGTCAGGGCTTCGGCCAGGTCAAGCTCGCGCTGCTCAACGAGATCCTCGGGCGCTCGCGGTGGGCGCCGTCGGTGTTCGGCTGCCAGGCGCCCGACTCCGGCAATGCCGAGATCCTGGCGCTGTTCGGCACCGACGAGCAGAAGGCCCGCTACCTGCAACCCCTGCTCGACGGGGAGATCACGTCCTGCTACTCGATGACCGAACCGCAGGGCGGTTCGGACCCCGGGCAGTTCGTCACCGCCGCCACCCGCGACGGTGACGACTGGGTCATCAACGGGGAGAAGTGGTTTTCCACCAACGCCAAGCACGCATCCTTCTTCATCGTCATGGCCGTCACCAATCCCGAGTCGCGCACCTACGACAAGATGTCGCTGTTCATCGTCCCCGCCGAGACACCGGGCATCGAGATCGTGCGCAACGTCGGCGTGGGCGCCGAATCGTCCAAGCGAGCCAGCCACGGCTACGTCCGCTACCACGACGTCCGGGTCCCGGCCGATCATGTGCTGGGCGGCGAGGGCCAGGCGTTCATGATCGCGCAGACCCGGCTGGGCGGTGGCCGCATCCATCATGCGATGCGGACGATCGCGTTGGCGCGCAGCGCATTCGACATGATGTGCGAGCGCGCGGTGTCCCGCAAGACACGGCACGGCCGGCTCGCCGACTTCCAGATGACCCAGGAGAAGATCGCCGACAGCTGGATCCAGATCGAACAGTTCCGGCTGCTGGTACTGCGCACGGCCTGGCTGATCGACAAGCACCACGACTACCAGAAGGTGCGCCGCGACATCGCCGCCGTCAAAGTCGCCATGCCGCAGGTGTTGCACGACGTCGCCCAGCGGGCCCTGCACCTGCACGGCGCGCTCGGCGTCTCCGACGAGATGCCGTTCGTCAAGATGCTGGTGGCCGCCGAGTCACTGGGCATCGCCGACGGCGCCACCGAGTTGCACAAGATGACGGTCGCCCGCCGCACGCTGCGCGAATACCAGCCGGTGACAACACCTTTCCCGTCCGCGCACATACCGACCCGGCGCGCCGAGGCGCAGGCCCGCCTGGCCGAACGCCTGGAGCACTCGATCGCCGAGTTCTGACCCCACGCCGGCTTGGTGTCTTCTGCTCGCCGAGATGCTGCCGAGATGGTCGGCCGCCGGTCCGTCAGGTGATGTAGCGGACGATGCTCTCGGCCACGCACGCCGGCTTGGGCGAGCCCTCGATCTCGACGGTGGTCGACACCGTCGCCTGCGCGGCGCCGTCGCCCAGGTCGTCGACGCTGACCAGTGAGCTCTGCGCGCGTACGCGGGAACCCACCGGGACCGGGGCCGGAAAGCGAACCTTGTTGAGGCCGTAGTTGATTGCGAGCTTGATGCCCTTGACCGTGTACATCTGGTGCTGCAACCGCGGCAGCAGCGCCAGGGTCATGAACCCGTGGGCGATGGTGGTGCCGAACGGCCCGGCGGCCGCGCGTTCGGGGTCGACGTGGATCCACTGGTGGTCGCCGGTCGCGTCGGCGAACAGGTTGACGTCCTCCTGGGTGATCGTCACCCAGTCGCTCTGCCCGATCGTCTCCCCCGTCGCGGCGGCGAGGTCGGCTACTGATTCGAAGGTGCGCATGCGGTGTCCTCCTTGGGTCCGGGTGGTAACAATAGCGCCGGATCGGGGCATGTTTGTCCGGGGGTCGCGGGGGTGGTCGCCGGGGGACGGCGCATGGCATCGCCGGCGCGACTTCCTACCGCTGTAGCCGAGCGCGGTTTGCCGGGCACCGTCACGGGAACCCAGGAGCAAACAGCGAAAGGACCCCGCACATGCCTGAATCCAAGGGCCACAAGGCCGAATCCGACGTCGAGCCCGAAACCCACGAGTCGCGCTCGCGCGCCGGCCGCGGGGACGAGGACGGCACGTAC
Organism: Mycobacterium cajalii; assembly: GCF_045809005.2. Classification (NCBI taxonomy): domain Bacteria; kingdom Bacillati; phylum Actinomycetota; class Actinomycetes; order Mycobacteriales; family Mycobacteriaceae; genus Mycobacterium; species Mycobacterium cajalii. Next base: position 241,811 of record NZ_CM141436.1, on the reverse strand, counting down.
GTCGGCCAGACCAGCCCCGACGACTCGCTCGACGTCGGCGAGACCGGAGCCGAAGCCCGCGCCAACGAGAAGTAGCTGGTGCAAGATGGGGCGGTGCGGCTGCTGCTCATCGCCGATACCCACCTCCCGCGGCGCGGGCACGACCTGCCCGCCCGGGTGTGGGACGAGGTCGCCGCGGCCGACGTCGTCGTCCACGCCGGCGACTGGACGAGCGTCGAACTGCTCGACGAGCTGGAGAACCGGTCCGCGCGCCTGCTGGCGTGCTGGGGCAACAACGACGGAGCGCGGTTGCGCGCGCGGCTGCCCGAGCGTGCCGACGCGGTGCTCGACGGCCTGCGCGTCACCGTGGTCCACGAGACGGGCGCCGCGGCTGGGCGGGAGGCCCGGATGTCGCGGCTCTACCCCGACAGCAACGTGCTGGTGTTCGGCCACAGCCACATCCCCTGGGACACCACGACGGCTTCCGGCCTGCGGCTGCTCAACCCCGGCTCGCCGACCGACCGCCGTCGCCAACCCCACTGCACGTACATGACCGCGACCGCGGCCGGCGGCGCCCTGACCAGCGTCAACCTCCACGCGCTTGAAAGATAGCTTCCCTAAAGAGGTATTATCGGCCGGGTGACACCCCGCTCCGAGCTCGCCGCCGACGTGACCCGTGCCGTCGGCCGGTTCCGCCGCCACCTGCGCCGCTCCGCCGGGACCGGCTACGCTCCCGGGCAACTGTCGGAGTCCCAGGCCGAACTGCTGCGGCTGATCGCGAGGCGGCCGGGGATCTCGGTCAACGAGGCCGCCGCCGAACTCGGCCTGGTGCCCAACACCGCCTCCACCCTGGTGTCGAAGCTGGTCGGTGCGGGGTTGCTGGACCGCCACGTCGATCCCCGTGACCGGCGCGTCGGCCGGCTGCACCTGGCCGAACCGGCCCAGCAGGTCATGGACGCCTCGGCCGCGGCCAGGCGCGCCCTGGTCGCCGAGTTGCTCGACAAGCTCGACGACACCGAAATCGCTGCGCTGGCCAAGGGTTTGGCGGTTCTGGAGAGGCTGACCACGATGCTGCAGGAGAAATCGATATGAGCGCGCCCGACATCATGGCGATCGACTGCCGCAACCTCACCTGCCGCTACGGGGACTTCACCGCCGTCGACGGCCTGAGCCTGCAGGTGCGGCCCGGCGAGACCATGGGACTGCTCGGCCCCAACGGTGCCGGCAAGACGACGGTGGTGCGGGTGCTGACCACCCTCACGCCCGTGCGGCACGGCGAGCTGCACATGTTCGGGCTCGACGCGCGCACCCAGGCCGTCGACATACGCAGCAACATCGGCTATGTGCCGCAACAGCTTTCGATCGAGCCGGCGCTGACGGGCCGGCAGAACGTGGCCTGGTTCGCGCGGTTGTACGGTGTGGCCCGCGCCGAGCGGACGGAGCGCGTCGACCAGGCGCTGCAGGCCATGCGGTTGCTCGACGTCGCCGACCGGCCCGCAGCCACCTACTCCGGGGGCATGGTGCGCCGACTGGAGGTGGCCCAGGCGCTGGTCAACCGCCCGTCGCTGCTGGTGCTCGACGAACCGACCGTCGGGCTGGATCCGATCGCCCGCGACGGCGTCTGGACACAGGTGCGGCACCTGCAGGCCGAGTTCGGCATGACCGTGCTGCTGACCACCCACTACATGGAGGAGGCCGACGCGCTGTGCGACCGCGTCGCGCTGATGCACCGCGGGGTGTTGCAGGCGGTGGGCACGCCCGGCGGGCTTAAGTCGGCCTTGTCCCCGCAGGCCACGCTCGAGGACGTTTTCCGCCACCACGCGGCCACCGGATTGTCCCGGGACACCACCGAATCGGGCACGTCCCTTCGCGAAATCCAGTCCCGCAGAAAGGTTGCCGGCCGTGTCGCTTGACCAGCAGGCCCCCGCGTGGCTGCTGCGCGCGCCGCGCGGATGGCAACGAGTCGCCGCGACATGGGGCAACGTGGGCGCCTTCGCGATCGTGGAACTGCAGAAGCTGCGGCACGACCGCACCGAACTGCTCACCCGGACGGTGCAACCGGCGCTGTGGCTGCTGATCTTCGGCACCACGTTCAGCCACCTGCGCGTCATCGACACCGGGCCGGTGTCCTACCTGGCCTTCCTGGCGCCGGGGATCATCGCCCAGTCGGCGCTGTTCATCTCGATCTTCTATGGGATACAGATCATCTGGGACCGCGACGCCGGTGTCCTGGCCAAGCTCATGGCGACTCCGGCGCCCGCGTCGGCGCTGATCGCCGGCAAGGCGTTCGCGGCCGGGGTGCGCTCGGTCGCCCAGGTGATCGGGGTGCTGGTGTTGGCCTACGCGATGCGCGTCGGGCTGACCGTCAATCCGCTGCGGATCCTGGCGGCGATGGGCGTCGTCATGCTCGGCGCCGCGTTCTTCGCGTGCCTGTCGATGACGCTGGCCGGGCTGGTCCGGAGCCGCGATCGCCTGATGGGCATCGGCCAGGCCATCACCATGCCCTTGTTCTTCGCGTCAACGCGCTGTACCCGATCAACGTGATGCCCGGGTGGCTGCATGCGCTGAGCGTCGTCAACCCGTTGAGCTACGAAGTGAACGCCCTGCGGGCGCTGCTGATCGGCGCGCCGTTCGACCTCCTGGACCTCGTCGTGCTGTTCGTAGCGCCGGTGCTCGGAATCGTCACGGCGGCAACGCTGTTGCGCCGCCTCGTCGCCTAGGCTCGCTTGGCCGTACCGGCCGCATTCGGCGGCGCGCCGGAACAACCCGATAACCAATCGTGACCTGACCGAGACGATTCCGGCGCGATGTCCAATCGTTAGCCAACCGCGATGTCGCGCTGCGGCCACGACGGTCCGATCGCGCCCTTCCGCTGTGTTTCACTCCCCAGAACAGATCCGACCGCGTCATGCGGCAGACAAAAAGTTGGGATGGATGGGAGCCATGAAGTTCGTGGAAACGGTGCGCGGCGCGGCGGCAGGTATGCCACGCCGGCTGGCTATCGCGGCTATCGGGGCTGCCCTGTTGTCCGGTCTCGTCGGCGCGATCGGCGGCTCGGCGACCGCGGGGGCGTTCTCCAAGCCGGGCCTTCCGGTCGAATACCTGGAGGTGCCGTCGCCGTCGATGGGCCGCAACATCAAGGTCCAGTTCGAATACGGCGGGCCGCACGCGGTGTACCTGCTCGACGGTCTGCGCGCCCAGGACGACTACAACGGCTGGGACATCAACACCCCGGCCTTCGAGGAGTACTACCAGTCCGGGCTGTCGGTGATCATGCCCGTCGGCGGCCAGTCCAGCTTCTACAGCGACTGGTACCAGCCGTCGCAGGGCAACGGCCAGACCTACACCTACAAGTGGGAGACCTTCCTGACCCGGGAGATGCCCGCGTGGATGCAGGCCAACCGCAACGTCTCACCGACCGGGAACGCCGCGGTGGGTCTGTCGATGTCGGGCGGTTCCGCGCTGGTGCTGGCCGCGTACTACCCCCAGCAGTTCCCCTTTGCCGCCTCGCTGTCGGGCTTCCTGAACCCGTCGGAGGGCTGGTGGCCGACGTTGATCGGGCTGGCCATGAACGACTCGGGCGGCTACAACGCCAACAGCATGTGGGGCCCGTCCACCGACCCGGCGTGGAAGCGCAACGACCCGATGCTGCAGATCCCGCGCCTGGTGCAGAACAACACCCGCATCTGGGTCTACTGCGGCAACGGCACCCCGAGCGACCTCGGCGGCGACAACATGCCCGCGAAGTTCCTGGAGGGCCTGACCCTGCGCACCAACCAGCAGTTCCAGAACAGCTACCTGGCCGCGGGCGGCAACAATGGGACGTTCAACTTCCCCGCCAACGGGACGCACTCGTGGCCCTACTGGAACCAGCAACTGGTCGCCATGAAGCCCGACATCCAGCACGTGCTTCTCACCAGCGCCGCACCCGCCCCGGAGGCGCCCGCCGCCTGATAGAACCAGCAGCGGCAGCGGCGCACCGGTCAGCGTCGCTGCCGCTGCCTTCTGGGTGCCTGGTCGAGCAGGGCACGGCGGTCCTGGTGGAAGTACGTGTACGCGGTTGTCAACGCGCACAACGCCGTTGCCAGCACCAGCATCCAGGTCCCGTTCACGACCACGCTGATGAGGCCACCCACCGTGGCGCCGATGACGAAGCTGGCCAACAGCAGAAAGTAGCCCAGCCAGTCCGAGGCGTTTCCACCACCGGCGATGTGGCGTTCGATGCCCTGGCCCATCTTGACGGTCGTGCCGGTCACATAGCTCAACGGCACCGACACCTCGCCGTCCTTGACGAACGACGTGTTCAAGGCCCCGGTGCCAAAGGCCATCAGCACGATCGGCGCGAAGTCGAGGAGGTTTTGTGCCCACCCTTCGTCGATGACGTCGACCACGGTGGCGGCCACCAAACTCAGGGTTGTCAGCACCGTCGGACCATGCGGGTGGTCCACCCACAAATATCGCCGGCACAATGACGCGACCACCACGCCGGCGACGAACGCCACAATGAGCAGCCCGGCGCTCGCGGCCAGCCACACTTCGCCGGTGAAGTATCCGAGCACGGCGCGTTGGGCGTTGCCTGTGATGAAAACCACGAAATAACCGGCGGAGTGGGTGAATGAGATCGCGCCCACCACACCGGCGAGCACGGCCAGCACCCACGACAGACGAGCCTCACTGTTGAACGCTTCCTCGGTCACGCGTACATATTTCCAGACAAGCGTGGCGGGCGCAGCGGCGCGCGTTGTCCTAGTCCGCGGTGAGCCGTGCGATGGAGCGCAGCGGAATCGGCAGCCATCCCGGGCGGTGCCGCGACTCGTAGCCGGCCTCGTAGACGGCCTTGTCGAGTTCGTAGGCGGCCAGCAGCTCCGCCGAGTCGCGCGGATCGACTCCGGACGCGGCCGCATAGCCCTCGCAGAACGCGGTGCGATTGCGCTCGACCCATTCCCGGGCCCGGGCCGCGAGCTGCTTGTCGGTGGCCTGGTCCGCCAGCGGCCCGTAGGCGGCGTACTCGAAGGACCGCAGCGCCCCGGCCACGTCGCGCAGCGGCGAGTCCGGTGCCCGGCGCTCCTGCAGCGGTTGGCCCGGCTCGCCTTCGAAGTCGATCAGCAGCCAGCTCTCCGGTGTCCGAAGCACCTGCCCCAGGTGCAGGTCACCGTGGACGCGCTGGACGGTGATCGTCTCGCCTGCCAGCTTCTGGAAGCGCTCCTCGATGGCCGTCGCGTACTCCTCGAGTTCGGGCACCTTCGCCACGGTCGACGACATCCGCGCCAGCACGGTGTCCAGCGGGAACGTCGCCCGGCTGGTTCCGAGGTTCTCGGCCAGCGTGGCGTGCACCGAGGCGACCGCTTCGCCGAGCCGGTACGACTCGCCGGCGAAGTCGCCACCGACTTCGTGGGCGTAGAGGTCGGCCTCGGCGAACAGGTCACGGACGCTGGCGGTGGCCATCGCCCAGCCCTCGGCCGCGTTGGACGCGAATTCGGTGACCATGCCCAGCGGCCACGCCGTGTCGTCGGTGCCGTCCGACCCGGCGATCTCATAGGTGCCGAACAACCGCGCGACGTGCGGGTTGCCGGCGCGGGCGAGCACCCGGTTGAGTTCGATATCGGGATTCACGCCGCTGCTGACCCGCCGGAACACCTTGAAGATGGCCCGGCGGTCGAAGATCACGCTGGTGTTGCTCTGCTCGGCATCCGCGACGTGCGGCAGCGCCTCCAGCGGCAGCTCGGCATCCGGTTCCTTGACGAACCTCAGCCGCGTACCCGACGCGTCCCGCTCGGCCGACGCGTCGATCAGCGACAGCAGGAACTGCGGCGCATCGGTGTCGTACAGGGCGTCGAAACCGGTCCGATCGCCCGCCGCGCCGATCGTGGCGACGGTGCTGTACTCGGAGACCGGCGCCGTATCCCAGCGCACGATCACCTGGTAGCGCTCCGACGAGCCATCGGCATAGTCGGCGTCGATCAGCACCAGGTCGAGGTCTTCGCGCAGCGGCACGACCAGACTCGCATCGGTGGCGGACAACTCGCGGTTACGTCCGGCGTACCACCGTTGCTGTGGCAGCCACTCGGCCCAGGGCAGCTTGGCCGGCTCACTCATGCTCATGAGCGCCGCTCCTCCTCATCGCTTCGCTCTGCATCGTCGCGGCGGTGTGGGTCATGCCTCTCCTCCGATGCGCACAGTTGAAACCAATAAAAGCCGTGTCCCGGCAGCGTCAGCAGGTAGGGCAGGTGGCCGATCCGCGGAAACTCCACATGCCCGGTCAGCTCCGTCGGTGTGTAGCCGCTCCAGTGCTGCAGGTTCAGCTCGATGGGCTGCGGGAACCGCGACAGGTTGTTGACGCACAACACGATGTCGCCATCATCGGCCGCCTGACGCACGAATGCCAGCACCGACGGGTTCGACCCGCCCAGTTCCTCGAAGCTCCCGACGGCGAACGCCTCGTGCCGCCGGCGCACGGCCAGCATCATGCGGGTGAAGTTGAGCAGCGACGTCGACGTGTCGCGCTGGGCCTCGACGTTGACGGCCTGGTACCCGTACACCGGGTCCTGGCTGGGCGGCAGGTAGAGCCGACCCGGGTTGGCGGCGGAAAACCCGGCGTTGCGGTCCGGTGTCCACTGCATCGGGGTGCGCACCCCGTCGCGGTCACCCAGCCAGATCACGTCACCCATGCCGATCTCGTCGCCGTAGTAGAGCACCGGCGATCCGGGCAGCGACAACAGCAGCGCGGTGAACAGCTCGATCTGGTTGCGGTCGTTGTCCAGCAGCGGCGCCAGCCGGCGACGGATCCCGACGTTGGCCTTCATCCGGGGGTCCTTGGCGTACTCGGAGTACATGTAGTCGCGCTCGTCGTCGGTGACCATTTCCAGCGTCAACTCGTCGTGGTTGCGCAGGAAGATGCCCCACTGGGCCATGTCGGGAATCTCGGGGGTCTGCGCGAGGATCTCCGAGATCGGAAACCGCGATTCCCGCCGGACCGCCATGAAGATGCGCGGCATGAGCGGGAAGTGAAACGCCATGTGGCATTCGTCGCCGCCGGTGCTGGGCTCGCCGAAGTACTCGACGACGTCGGCGGGCCACTGGTTGGCCTCGGCCAGCAGCACCCGGCCGGGGAACTCGTCGTCGATGACCTTGCGGACCCGCTTGAGGAACGCGTGCGTCTCGGGAAGGTTCTCACAGTTGGTGCCCTCGCGCTCGAACAGGTAGGGCACCGCGTCAAGCCGGAACCCGTCGATCCCGAGACCCAGCCAGAAGCGCATGACGTCGATCATCGCCTCCTGCACCGCCGGGCAGTCGTAGTTGAGGTCCGGCTGGTGGGAGAAGAACCGGTGCCAGTAGAACTGGCGGCGGACCGGGTCGAACGTCCAGTTCGACTCCTCGGTGTCGACGAAGATGATCCGCGCGTCGGTGTATTTCTCGCTGGTGTCGCTCCACACGTAGTAGTCGCCGTAGGGCCCGTCGGGGTCGTGGCGCGACTCCTGGAACCACGGATGCGAATCCGAGGTGTGGTTCATCACCAGGTCGGTGATGACCCGGATGCCGCGCCGGTGGGCCGCGTCGAGCACCGCGACGAAGTCCTCCACGGTGCCGAACTCGGGCAGCACCTTGTAGAAGTCCCGGATGTCATAGCCGCCGTCGCGCAGCGGCGAGTCGTAGAACGGGGGCAGCCAGATGCAGTCGATGCCCAGCCATTGCAGGTAGTCCAGCCGTTGGTGCAGCCCGCGCAGGTCGCCGGCCCCGTCGGCGCTGGCGTCGTAGAACGCCCGCACCAGCACCTCGTAGAAAACCGCGTACTTGAACCAGGTCGGGTCGGCCGGCAGTGCCGCCGCGTTGCGGAAATCCTCTGCGTTCGGGTGCTCGACCACGCCGCCCTGGACGTGGCTGCCCTCTGCGGGATGGTGTTCGACAGCGTCTCGTGTGTCGTTCATCAATTCCACGATGCCACGGGTACCCGAGGCGGCGCGCCGGGAATCACGCCCGCGACGCCGCGGCGAACCACGCCGGGCGGCAAGCGGATTGGACGGCGGGCACCACCCCGGACGGGTGTCAGGCCGGCGGGCCGTCCGCCAGGGTCACGACAGCCTCGCGGTCGCCGCCCGACACGGAGCGATAGCTCACCGTGATGTTGTCGCCCGGGTGATGCGGGACGAGAGCGTCCGTCATCGAGGTGGCCCCGTGGATGGGGGCACCGTCGATCGAGGTGATCACGTCGCCCGGCGCGAAGCCCGCCGCCGCGGCGGGGCCGTCGCCGACCACGCGTTCGACCCGCGCGCCGTTGCCACCGTTGTCGACGACGCCCAGGCCGAGGAAGGCCGTCGGGCCGATGTGCACGGTGTTCGAGCCGGCACCGGAGCGGATCTGGCCGGCCACTCCCATCGCCTGGCCGATCGGGATGGCGAAGCCCTGCCCGCCGGACATCTTGTAGTTGTCGGTGGCGGCGGTGTTCATGCCGATCACCTGGCCGTTGCCGTTGACCATCGGCCCGCCGGAGTCGCCCGGCTTGATCGGCGTGTCCGCCTGGATCAACCCGCCCAGCGTCTCCTGGGCGCCGGTCAGGGTGTCGGTGGCATCGACGGTCTGGTTGAGGCCGATGACGTGGCCGGCCACCGCGCTGGGCGTTCCGCCCTGTCCGCCGGCGTTGCCCATCGCGACCACCGGCTCGCCGATGTTGGCGCCGCCGCCGATCGCGGCGGTCGGCAGGCCGGCCGCCCCGCGCAGTTGCAGCACCGCGACGTCCTGGGTGCGGTCGTAGCCGATCACGTCGACGCCGTAGGTCTGGCCGTTGCCGACGTCGAACGCGCTGATGTCGGTGGCGCCGGCGATCACGTGGTTGTTGGTCAGCACGACACCGTTGGGGTCGATGACGATCCCCGTGCCGGCCCCCACCGCGTTGTTGTAGCCGAACTTGGTGTTGATGTTGACCACCTGCGGCCCGACCTGCGCGACCAGCGCCGCCGGGTCGAGCGCGAGCATGGGCCGGTCGGCGATCCGATCCAGTGCGGGGGTGGACAACCCGGGAGGTGCGGCCGACGCGGGCACCGCGCCCAGGCCCAGGCCCAGACCGACCACGGCCAGCACGCTGGCTAACCATGACCACCAGACTGAGCGGTGATGCCCTTTGCTCATCCGTACCTCCTGTAGCCGAGAATCAGAAATCGCCCCGGCCTCCGGCTCTGAGGCGGGACGACTTTGAATATATAACCGTAATGCAGATCGCCATTCAGGCGCTCGTCAGGGTTTCGCGGTCGGCGTAACCGCGCGGGGACCGCCGGCGCCGAGCCGGCCGCGGCGGGAAGCCGCCGGTTTGCTGCGCGGCCGCCCCGACCACGGGAACGGCGACCGGTCCCGGTGCCTAAGCTGAGACGGTGGGCGACTTCGACGCCAGGGCCAGGTTCGCCCGCTCGCCGGTGGCCCGGCTCGCCACGATCACACCCGACGGCCTCCCCCACCTGGTGCCGGTGGTTTTCGCGCTCGACGACGGCGCCGGCGGCGACGTGGTGTACACCGCCGTCGACGCCAAGCCCAAAACCACCCGGCGGCTGCGGCGGCTGGCCAACATCGAGAAGCACCCGCGGGTGAGCCTGCTCGTCGACCACTACGCCGACGACTGGACGCGGCTGTGGTGGGTCCGGGCCGACGGTGTCGCCGCCGTGCACGACGACGGCCCGGCGATGGACGCCGGACGGCGGCTGCTGCGCGCTAAATACCCCCAGTACCAATCGGTTTCGTTGGACGGCCCGGTCATCGCGGTGACGGTGCAGCGGTGGTCGGGCTGGCAGGCCTGAGCACGCCCGGCGCGGGCCGGTCAACGATTCGTCCCGGGCTCTTGTGGTCCCCGATTGTTGGGTGAAGGGTAGCTAGATATCCAGACAGACGTACGGCAGTAAGCGACCCGGGAAAGTCGGAGGGAAGCCATGGCGGACAGGACGAACGGTTCCCACGGCGCGACGGCCGCCCCCGCCGCCACCGGCCCGGCCGACATTCGCAACGTCGTCCTCGTCGGACCGTCCGGGGCCGGCAAGACCACCCTCGTCGAAGCCCTGCTCGTCGCGGCCGGGGTGCTGTCCCGGGCCGGCTCGGTCACCGACGGCACCACGGTGTGCGACTACGACGACGCCGAGATCCGTCAGCAACGGTCGGTGGGCGTCGCCGTCGCGTCCCTGGCGCACGACGGCATCAAGGTCAACCTGGTCGACACCCCCGGATACGCCGACTTCGTGGGCGAACTGCGGGCCGGACTGCGGGCGGCGGACTGCGCACTGTTCGTGATCGCCGCCAACGAGGGGGTCGACGAGCCGACGAAGTTGCTGTGGCAGGAGTGCAGCCAGGTCGGCATGCCCCGCGCGGTGGTGATCACCAAGCTCGACCACGCACGGGCCGACTACTCCGAGGCGCTGGCCGCCGCGCAGGACGCGTTCGGCGACAAGGTGTTACCGCTGTACCTGCCCGCCTCGCTGCCGGCCTGCGCCGGCCTGATCGGCCTGCTGTCGCAAACCTGCTACGGCTACGCGGACGGGCGACGCACGACCCACCCGCCCGACCCGTCGGACGCCGACCGCATCGAGAGCGCCCGCGGCGCCCTGATCGAGGGGATCATCGAGGAGTCCGAGGACGAGTCGCTGATGGAGCGCTACCTGGGCGGCGAGACGATCGACGAGGCCGTGCTCATCGCGGACCTCGAGCGGGCCGTGGCCCGGGCGTCGTTCTTCCCGGTGATCCCGGTGTGCAGCGGGACCGGCGTCGGAACCCAGGAACTGCTGGAGATCATCACCCGCGGCTTCCCCTCCCCGATGGAGCACCCGCTGCCGGAGGTGTTCACGCCGCAGGGCGCCCCGCACACCACGCTGGCCTGCGACGCCGACGCGCCGTTGCTCGCGGAGGTGGTGAAGACGACGTCGGACCCCTACGTCGGCAGGGTCAGCCTGGTCCGGGTGTTCTCCGGCACGGTCAGGCCCGACGCGACGGTTCACGTGTCGGGCCATTTTGCGTCGTTCTTCGGCGCGGGCAACGGCGCCGACTCCCATGGCAGTACCCACCCCGACCACGACGAGGACGAGCGCGTCGGGGCGCTGTCGTTTCCGCTGGGCAAGCAGCAACGCCCGGCGCAGGCGGCGGTCGCGGGGGACATCTGCGCGATCGGCAAGCTGAGCCGTGCCGAGACCGGCGACACGCTGTCGGACAAGTCCGAGCCCCTGGTGCTCAAACCCTGGACGATGCCCGAACCGCTGCTGCCGGTCGCCATCGCGGCGCACGCCAAGACCGACGAGGACAAGCTGTCGGTCGGGCTGGGACGGTTGGCCGCCGAGGACCCGACACTGCGCATCGAGCAGAACCCGGAGACCCACCAGATCGTGTTGTGGTGCATGGGCGAGGCCCACGCGGGTGTGGTCCTGGACGCGCTGGCCAACCGCTACGGCGTGACCGTGGACACCGTCGACGTCCGAATCCCGCTGCGGGAGACGTTCGGCGGCAAGGCCAAAGGCCAGGGCCGCCACGTCAAGCAGTCGGGCGGGCACGGCCAGTACGCGGTGTGCGACATCGAGGTGGAGCCGTTGCCGGAGGGCTCCGGGTTCGAGTTCCTCGACAAGGTGGTCGGCGGGGCGGTGCCGCGCCAGTTCATCCCCAGCGTGGAGAAGGGTGTGCGCGCCCAGATGGAAAAGGGTGTGCACGCCGGCTATCCGGTGGTCGACATCCGCGTCACCCTGCTCGACGGCAAGGCGCACAGCGTGGACTCCTCGGACTTCGCGTTCCAGACGGCCGGCGCGCTGGCGTTGCGGGAGGCGGCGGCGACGACCCGGGTGGCGCTGCTCGAACCCATCGACGAGATCTCGGTTCTGGTGCCCGACGACTTCGTCGGCGCGGTGATGGGCGACCTGTCGAGCCGGCGCGGGCGGGTCCTGGGCACCGAGGCCGGTCGCGACCGCACGATCGTGCACGCCGAGGTGCCACAGGTGGAGCTGATCCGCTACGCCATCGATCTGCGTTCCCTGGCGCACGGGGCCGCGTCGTTCACCCGGTCGTTCGCCCGTTACGAACCGATGCCGGAATCGGCGGCCGCAAAGGTGGCGGCTACTGTCTGACAAGGCATGTCGACATTCAACGGACTTCCCGCCCATATCCTGCTGAACCATTTCGTCGTGGTCCTCGCGCCGCTGACGGCGGTCCTGGCGATCCTGTGCGCGCTGTGGCCGGCGGCGCGCCGGCGGCTGATCTGGCTCGTCGTCCTGCTGGCGGTGGCCACGGTGGCCCTGACCCCGGTGACCGCCGGCGCGGGCGCGTGGCTGGCGGCGCGGGTTCGCGCCGCGCCCGCCGCGGTGCCCGTGCTGGCCGCGCACGAGCAGCTGGGCTCGACGTTGATCTACATCGTCGCGGCGCTGCTGGCCACCGTCGCGCTGCTGGCCGCCGTCCATGTCCGCCAGACGCGCGGAACGGCGGTCAGCCTCGTGGCGCAGTCGGTGGTCGGGGTGCTGGTGGTCGTCGCCGCGGCCGCGACGCTGATCCAGACCTACCGCATCGGCGATTCCGGCGCCCGGGCGGCGTGGGGCACGGTGTCCTCAGCCACCCCCTAGGTGGCTGGTGTCGAACGGCCATTGTGGGGGCGCTGGTTGACCGGTCGGGCTATTGGGCGATGCTCGTGTGGTCGTGAGCGGTTCCTAGCTCAGGTGAATTCGGTTGTCGGGATTGGCGATTCCGTTGCTTGGCTGGTCTACAGGCGGTCCTGGTGGGCCGGTTGGCATCGCCGACCGGCCTCAGGTCGTGGCGGCGGCCCAGTTTGCGCCTTCCCGGTGTAATCCGAGCACACCCAGGCGTGCGAGGTTGATCGCGGCGGCCAGCAGGGAGAAATCGGCGGCGACCTTGGTGGTGCCGCGCACGCGCGCACGGCGGCCGCCGTGGCGGCGGCGCATCAGGTGGCCGATCTTGCGTTCCACTTTCGGCCGGGTGGCCTTGTAGTCGGCGACCCAGCCCGGATCTGCTTGGGTGGTGCGAGCACGGGTGAGTTCGGCCTCGTAGCGGCTGATCGCGATGGTGCGCCCGGCGGTTGAGCTGGTGCACTGCTCGGCCAGTGGGCAGCAGGCGCAAGCCGGGCCGAACACCGCGTTGCCGCCGCCGCCCTTGGCCGGGCGGATCGGCACGGTCACCGCGCCCGGGCAGGTGACCGTGCCGACGTCGAGGTCGATGACGAAGCGGTCCTTGGCGTAGCGGCCACCCGGCGCGGTCGGTGGCTGCACCTTGGTGAAGATTTCCGCGCCCGCGGTTTCCAACACGGCCAGCAGTTTGCCCGCACCGTAGGCGGCGTCGCCGTAAACCGCCGGGCATCGCTGGTCTTGGGCTCCGCACACGCTGGGGGCGCTCCCGTCGCCATCACCATCACCGACCGCGCTGGCCGCGGTCGTCGTGCCAGCACTTGCACCGAGGCTCGAGTCGTCCTGAGGATCAACGCAATCTCCGTCGGCGGTGTTGGTGTCGCTGGTCACCGGAGTGGGTAGGTCGCCGGCCAGCAGGTCGGTGGCGGGTTGGGCGTCGCCGGCGTTGCCGGCGGTGACTTCGGTGGCGGTGATGATCTCGGCGTCGGGGTCGATCGCGATGTGACCCTTGTATCCGTCGAAACCCCGCGCGGAGGTCTTGTGGCCGTGGCGTGCCTGCGGGTCCACCGTGGAGATCACCCGATCGGCGGCCACACGGCGCGCGATGCGGAATATCCCGTCGGCGGCGTCTTGGTCGAGGTCCTGGCCGACCACGGTGGCCAACAGTTTGGCCGCCTTGTCCACCTCGGGCTTCAGCGCCTGCTCATCCAGGCAGGCCAGCAGCGCAGACGCGTCGCGGGCCAGCGCGTCCACCAGCGCCTCGCGCGCCGCCACGTCGTCGTAGTCACACACCGGTTTGCCGGCGCTGACGTAGTCGTCGTCGCGGGACAGCCGCGCCCGCAGCGCGGGTTGCAGCTCCGCGCCGGCGACCGCCAGCAGTCCCCGGATCGCCGAGCGGATCAATGTGACCGTGTCCATGGTGGCCACCGCGTCATACAGCGGGGTCGAGTCCAGCACCCGCTTACGGCCCACCAGCCCGGCCGCCTTGGCCGCTTGCAGGGTGACCTCAAAGATCCGGTCCGGGCGATCCGAGCGGGCCAGCCTCGCGCGCATGTCCACCAACACGGTGTGCACAAACCCCGGATAATCGAAGTCCAGCCCGCCCGCGGCATACTTCCACCGCGCGTCGAACGCGAACCGATCCACCGCCTCCCGATCCGAAAGCCCCTCGATGCGCTGCAACACCATCACCACCGCCACAATCATCGGCGGCACGCTGCGCCGGCCGACATCGGTGAACAAGTCGGCGAACATTTCATCGCCGAACAAGTTGAAGCACTCCCGGTGCAGCACGCTGTAAATCGAGTCCGGCGCCACCCGGCCCTCGCAGAAATCCACCGTCGACCGCCACAAATCCGCCTGTTTCGGCGTCAAACCCAAACTCACCCAACCATTCTCGCCGACCGCACCCGATTACCCGGTCAACGCCACGCGAAAAACACCAGCCCCCTAGACCGCGAGCGTGCGTGTCTGTACGGCGACACGCCGGTGTGCCTGACATTCTGCGCACGCTCGCGCTCGGCGGGCTACCCCTGTTGAGGACCGAACTGCCGGGCCACGGCGCGGCGGTCCAGCGAGCCCTTTGCGGTGTGGGGCAGTTCCCCGGCTTCCTGGAAGATGGTGGGCACCTCGTAGGGCGCCAGCTTCTCCCGGCAGAACGCCACCAGTTCGGCGGGGGTCGGCGCGGCGAGTTGCCGGGGAACGAACACCGCGGCCACGGTCTCCCCGTACATCTTGTCGGGCATGCCGAACACCGCGACCTCGAGCACACCGGGGTGGCTGGCCAGGACTGCCTCGACCCGCTCCGGTGAGATCTTCTCCCCGCCGCGGTTGATCAGCTCCTTGATCCTGCCGCGGATGCTCAGGTCGCCGGCCGCCGACAGCGACCCGAGGTCGCCGGTGCGCAGCCACCCGTCGGTGAAGTTGGCCGCGGTGATCGCCGGGTCGCCGAGGTAGCCCCGCACGACGGTGGGGCCGCGCAGCCAGACCTCGCCGACGGCCCCGGCGTCCAGCGGCTGGCCGTCGGACCCGGCGATCCTGATCTCGGGTCCGGTCGAACGGCCCACGAGACCCGGTGTCTCGGCGGGGTTTTCGCGTTGGTCGATGCCCGTGGTGGACACCTGGTGGGTGGCCTCGGTCATGCCGAACGCGCACACCACCGGCGCGGAGAAGGTGTCGCGCAGCGCCTGCGCCGTCTCCGGCGTGAGCGGGGCGCTGCAGCTGCGGATGAACCGCAGCGCGGCCCTTTCGGTCTGCTGCCGATCGGTCTTGGCCCGCTCCAGCAGGATCTGGTGAATCGTCGGGACCGCGGTGTACCAGGTGGCCCGGACGGCGTCGATGTCGTCCCAGAACGTGTGCGCCGAGAACCGCCCGCGCGCCGGCAGTAACACCGCACCCCCGGACGCCAGTGTCGACAGCAGCGCGGCGAGCAGCCCGTGACCGTGGTAGAGCGGCATCACCGCGACGGTCGCATCGTCGGGCCCGAAGCCGTAGCCGGCGACGATCGCGCGCACCGAGGCCGCGAGGTTGGCGTTCGTCCACGGGACCATCTTCGGCAGGCCGGTGGTTCCCCCGGTGAACATGATCATGGCGTCGTCGTCCCGCAGCCCCTCGGGCGCCGGCGCAGGCGAGCCGCAAGCCTGCGCGGCGTCCAGGTCGACCGTCGGGCCGCGGTCGGGGCCGACGGTCACCGCGATCGGCCACCACCCCGGCGCCGGCTCCTGCTCGTCGGGCACGTCCCCGTCGACGAGGACCACCCGGGCGCCCACGGTCTCGCTGCGCCGCCGCTGCTCGCCGACGGGCAGGGCCGGGTCCAGCGGGACGGCGACCAGCTCCGCGCGCGACGCCGCCAGCAGGCCGACGACGAATTCGGCGTTGCTCCCCGCGCGCAGCGCGACCCGGTCACCGGCCGCCAGCCCGGCCGCGCTGAGGCGGCCGGCCAGGTCGTCGACCAGTCCGACCAGGTCGCGGTAGCTGACCCGGATGCGGTCCCCGGTGACGACGAGCGCCGGCGCCTCCGGGTGCGCGGCCGCCGCCGTCGCGACCAGGTCGGCGATGCGCGGGCTCGCGGACGCCGCGGTCGACTCAGTCCCCATCGCCATGTCCCTTCCTCGGGGCCCTTGCCGGGCCGCAAAACTCCTGCTCGCACCCTGCCGCGCCGCCGCGACGGCCGTCCAATACCGATGCCCTCACAATTGATAACCGATGGCTATCGAGCGGGGATGACCGGCCCGCCAACGCCGTCGATAAATTGCGTGAATCGCTGCATAGCGGCTTAGTGTTGGACACCTCCGGCACCGCGGAACACAGTGATCACGGATCCCATCGACCACCAGGACACGAGGAGTCGCCACCATGACCACCGATTCGGCACCTCCGGAGTCGACGCGTTCGACCCACGGCTTCCATCTCGTCGTCGACGCGCTCAGGGCCAACGACATCGACACCGTCTACGGGATCGTCGGCATCCCGATCACCGACCTGGCCCGCGTCGCGCAGGCGTCCGGGATCCGCTACATCGGCTTCCGCCAGGAGACCTCGGCCGGCAACGCCGCCGCCGCGGCCGGGTTCCTCACCCGGCGTCCGGGTGTCTGCCTGACGACGTCCGGGCCCGGTTTCCTCAACGGCCTGCCCGCACTCGCCAACGCCACGACGAACTGCTTCCCGATGATCCAGATCTCGGGTTCCAGCAATCGCGCGCTGGTCGATCTGCAGCGCGGCGACTACCAGGATCTCGACCAGCTCAGCGCCGCAAAGCCTTTCGCGAAGGCGACGTACCGGATCTCCCGCGTCGAGGACATCGGCCGTGGGATCGCGCGCGCCGTCCGCACCGCGGTTTCCGGCCGGCCGGGCGGGGTGTACCTCGACATCCCCGGTGAGGTGCTGGGCCAGGCGATGGACGCGGCCGCCGCCGCGCAAACCGTGTGGCGGGTCGTGGACCCGGCGCCGCGCCAGCTCCCGGCGCCGGACGCGGTCGAGCGCGCTCTGGACCTGCTCGCGCGGGCCCGGCGCCCGCTGATCGTGCTCGGCAAGGGCGCAGCGTACGCCCAGGCCGACGAGGCGATCCGGAAGTTTGTGGAGGGCACGGGGATTCCGTTCCTGCCGATGTCGATGGCCAAGGGGCTGCTGCCGGACTCGCACCCGCAGTCCGCCGCGCCGGCCCGCTCGCTGGCGATCTCGCGCGCGGACACGGTGCTGCTCGTCGGCGCCCGGCTGAACTGGCTGCTGGGCCACGGCGCGTCGCCGCAGTGGTCGGCCGATGCCGCCTTCATCCAGGTCGACATCGAGGCCTCGGAGTTCGACAGCAACCAGCCGATCGCGGCGCCACTGGCGGGCGACATCGGTTCGGTGGTGTCGGCGCTGCGCGACGGTGCGCTCGCGCGCCCGATCACCGCGCCGGCGGAATGGGTCGAGGAGCTGGCCGAGCGTAAATCGCGCAACGAGGCGACGATGCGCGAGCGCCTGGCCGAAAACCCGCACCCCATGCGGTTTTACAACGCGTTGGGCGCGATCCGCGCGGTCCTGCAGGAGAACTCGGACGTGTACGTGGTGAACGAGGGTGCCAACGCGTTGGACCTGGCCCGCAACGTCATCGACATGGAGGCACCGCGCCACCGGCTCGACACCGGAACCTGGGGCGTGATGGGCGTCGGCATGGGTTATGCCATCGCGGCCGCGGTCGAGACGGGCAGGCCGGTGGTCGCGATCGAGGGTGACAGCGCATTCGGCTTCTCCGGCATGGAGGTCGAGACCATCTGCCGCTACCGGCTTCCGGTGACCGTGGTCATCCTCAACAACGGCGGCGTCTACCGCGGCGACGAGGCGCCGGCCGGCAGCGATCCGGCGCCCACGGTGCTCAACGCGCGGGCGCGCCATGAGCTGATCGCAGAGGCGTTCGGCGGCAATGGGCATCACGTCACCACCCCCGGCGAACTGCGCTCGGCGCTGACCGCGGCGATCGCCACCGGCGGCCCGTCGGTCATCGACTGCGAACTCGACCCGTCGGCCGGCGTCGAAAGTGGGCACCTGGCAAGCCTGAACCCGACCAGCGCCGCCGCGGCGGCCGCCAAGGTCAGCGCCGGTGCGTGAGGCCCAGCAACTGAGCGTCGAAGAACTCGTCGAGTGCGAGCTCCTGGGCCGAGGCGGCGAGCGCGCGCGCGATCGGCGAGCCGGGCCCGGCGGAGTTGGTCGCGAGCGCGATCTCGGCCTTCACCACCGGGTCCACCATGGCGACCGCGCGGATCTCGGCGTTCAGCGGCGAGGTCCACAGCCAGGTGTGCGGCACGATGCACGCCCAGTTGCCCGTGGTCACCTGCGCGAACAGCGAAGCCACCGAATCGGTTTCGACTTGCGGGGTGACGGCCATCGCGTGGCCGGCGAAGGCTTCGTCGATGATCTGCCGGTCCCGCATGTCCGGGGTGAGCAGCGCCAGCGGCAACTGCGCGGCCTCCGGCCACGTCAGCGTCGTCGCACCGGAGGGCAACATGTCCGCGGGTGACAACAGCACGTAGCGCTCCTCGTAGAGCGGGACCAGGTCGACGTCGCGAGCTTCGTCGGGCGCGGCGTGCACGATGGCGGCGTCCAGCTCGAACTCGCGCACGCGCCGGTACAGTTCCGTGGCCGCCAGCCGGGACAGCACCTGGACCTTGGCCAGCGGGTGCGCCGAGCAGAAAGCCGAGAGCACCAACGACGCGGTCGTCGAGGCGGTCGGAACGGTGCCCAGCCGAAGCGTCCCGGTGATGCCCGACCGCACGGCGTGCACCTCGGCCTTGAAGGCGTCGTGTTCGGCGAGAATCCGTTTGGCCCACACGACCAACCGCTCGCCTTCGGGGGTCAGGCCCTCGAAGCTGTGTCCACGATTGATCAGCGTGACGTTCAGCTCACGCTCCAGTTTGGCGATCGCCGAGGACAACGCGGGCTGCGAGACGTAGCACCTCTCGGCCGCCCTGGCGAAGTGGCGTTGCTGCGCCACCGCGACGAAGTACTCCAACTGACGGAAGAGCACCCGCACCTCCTGGCCTCCGGGCACCGCTGCGCCGAGGCTAACGCGTCGCCCGCGCGTCGGCCAATCCCGCGGCGCCCCGGCACACCCGTGCACCGCTCGGTGACGAAATCGCGCCCGAGGGGGGACCGGATCGTGATCCGCACACCGCAGTGATGCGTCATCGTTTGCTGAAACCGGCATCGGGTAGTCGGCAACTAGAATGTCGTTGTGTTGGTCGCACCATCTCGGAGGGCGGACGCTATGCGTCGATGGGTTCGTTATCTATTTGTTATGGTGGCGATCACAGCGACCGGCCTGGTGGGCTCCGCGCCCCGCAGCGTGGGCGCGGTTCCGGCACCCGAACCGGCTCCCGGGGTCGCCGCGATTTTGCCCGCCGACGGGGCGGTGGTGGGGGTGGCGCATCCCGTGGTGGTGACGTTCACCGCGCCGGTTTCCGACCGTGCCGCCGCCCAGCGGTCCATCCACGTGTCGACGGCGAGCAACGTGCCCGGCCACTTCGAGTGGCCCCGCGACGACGTCGTGCAGTGGGTGCCGGACCGGTACTGGCCCGCCCACAGCCACGTCTCGGTGGGGGTGCAGGCGCTGACGACGGGCTTCGACGTCGGTGACGCGGTGGTCGGCGTCGCGAGCATCTCCGCGCACACCTTCACCGTCAGCAGGAACGGCGAGGTGCTGCGCACCATGCCGGCGTCCATGGGCAAGCCCACCCGGCCCACGCCGATCGGGCATTTCACCGCCCTGGAAAAGCAGCGCAGCGTGGTGATGGACTCGCGCACCATCGGCATCCCGCTCAGTTCCCCCGAGGGCTACAAGATCACCGCCTACTACGCGGTCCGGGTCACCTGGAGCGGCGTCTACGTGCATTCGGCGCCGTGGTCGGTCGACTCGCAGGGCTACGCCAACGTCAGCCACGGCTGCATCAACCTCAGCCCCGACAACGCCGCCTGGTATTTCAACACCGTCAACGTCGGCGATCCGATCACCGTCGTGGCCTGACGCCGGCCGGCGCGATGTTTGCCGGCGCGGTCCCGGTTCGACCCGGGTCGGGGGCGGGGCCGGCCGAGGTGGGCGGTGGGCCCCGGCAAACTCAGCCCGCCAATGCCGTTGCGGCCGAAGCCCTTACCGCGCCCGTCGCCGAGCCGCTCGGTCAACCGGGCAGCTGGTCCTTGATCGCGGCGTCCTGCTTGCGGCCGATGTCGATCACGGCGTCCGGATCCATCGGTGCGTCCGGAGGGCTGTCGAATTCCATGTTGACCAGCGCGTTGCCCTCGGTGAACAGCAGCACGGTGACCACTTTGGCGCTGTCGGGCGCGGTGCCCGAGCCCCCGGAGATCATGGCCCCATGGGAGCCGACGTCGACCGGCTGCCACGTGCCGCTGACCTTGCCCGCGTAGTTTTTCTTGGTGTTCTCGACACCGGCCGCCGCCGCCGCGGGGTCCGCCAGGATCAAGATGAAGTCCCCGACCCGCTTGCTGTTGTCGGCGTTGACGAACAACTGCGCAACGCCGAGGCCGTTGTCCGGGTTCAGCAAGGGAGGTTGGGGAGCGCTGAAATCGGGCCCGATGTCGGCCGGCTTGATGAGCAGCACGCTGTAATCCGTTTGTTGTCCCGGCGGCGGGCTCGTCACCGTGCCCGGCGGGGCCGACGAGGTCGGTGCGGCCGATGACGTCGTCGTGCTCGACGACGTCGGCGCCGAAGTGGTCCGGTGGTTTCCGCAGCCGGCGGCCGCCGCGCCCACCACGAGCGCGAGTGCGCAGCCGGTGGCGGCTTTGCGGGCAGTCTGCATGGGCGTTCCTTCCCCGTCGAGAAACCCCTGTCGGTGCGGCGCCTGACGCTGCAGCGAAACGCCGGCGTGAACCGGCCAGCTTATGAACATACGCGGCATGCCCGGCGGTGGGTGCCGGATCGCGACCTATGCTGGCGCCAAAGGGCGGTTTCGCCGGGAAGGAGGCGCGATGGCGCGCGCGGTGCGGTTCGACCGTTACGGGGGCCGCGACGTCCTGTACGTGGCGGACATCGAGATGCCCTCGCCGGGGCCGGGCGAGGTGGTGGTCGAAGTCCGCGCCGCCGGGATCAATCCCGGCGAGGCCGGAATCCGCACCGGGGCGATGCACGAGATGTTCCCCGCGACGTTCCCCTCGGGCCAGGGCAGCGACCTCGCCGGTGTCGTGACCGCGCTGGGACCCGGAGTGACCGAATTCGCCGTCGGCGACGAGGTGCTGGGCTTCAGCTTGCGCCGGTCCAGTCACGCCACCCACGCCGCGGTGCCGGTGCATCAACTGATCGGCAAGCCGGCCGAATTGGCTTGGGAGGTAGCGGGTTCGCTGTATGTCGCCGGTGTCACCGCGTACGCCGCCGTCCGCGCGGTCGCTCCGCGGCCGCGGGAGACGGTCGCCGTGTCGGCGGCCGCCGGCGGGGTCGGCAGCCTGGTCGTGCAACTGCTGGGCCTGCGGGAGGCCGTCGTGCTCGGGATCGCGGGGCCCGGGAACGCGGGGTGGCTGCGCGACCACGGCGTCATCCCGATCGCCTACGGCGACGGCCTCGCGGAGCGGTTGCGGGCGGCGGCCCCGGGCGGAATCGACGCGTTCATCGACCTGTTCGGGCCGGACTACCTCGACCTGGCGGTGGACCTCGGTGTGGCACCGGAGCGCATCGAGACCATCATCTCGTTCCAGAAGGCCGCCGAGATCGGCGCCCGGACCGAGGGCAGCATGGACGCCTCGACACCGGAGGTGCTCGCCGAGATGGCCGGCCTGATCACCGCCGGCGCGATCGACTTCGAGATCGCCGCCACCTATCCGCTGGACCGCGTCGCCGACGCCTACGCAGAACTCGAGAGGCGGCACACCCGCGGCAAAATCGTTCTGCTGCCCGGTGGCTCACAGTGACACGGCGGGTGCGACGATGCCGACCTGCACGATCTTGACGACGACCAGCACGACGGCCACGACCAGGTAGGCGCGCAGGGTGAACAGCCCCATCCGCCGGACCGGCGACATGGTGGGCCGGTCCAGCCCGGCCAATTCGGGTGTCCGCCAGTTCATCCGGTCCTGCCGGAGCACCGCGCGGCGTTCGGCACGCGAGAGCAGCGGGGTGCCGTCGAGCTGGTCGACCTGCTCGGGGTCCAGGCCCCCGCCCAGCGCCCGCACGATGGCTTCGGCCTCGCGCCGGGCGGTGTACCGTCGGCCGGCGACGATCCCGGCGGCTCCGACGGCGACGCCGATCACCGCGCCACCCGCGAGGCCGGCCTCGATCGTGTTCGTGGACAAGCCCGGGAAGAAGGTCGTCGCCGTCAGGGCCAGCGACAGCAGCACGAGCGAGCACACGATGGTCCACGCGATGATGTTCTGCCGCACGGTGTTCACCCACGGGCCCAGCACCGCGCGGTCATTGCACAGCAGGACCAAGAACACCGTCGCCGAGGGCAGCAGGACACCGGCGAGCGCCTGCACGCCCTGGGTCACCAGGCCGAGCACGTGGTCGGGGCTGAACGCGACCGCCGCCGACACGGCGAGCAGCAGCGCGTAGCCGCCGTAGAACAGGGGCGCCTCACCGACCTTCCAGTGCAGGGAGTGTCGCCGTCCCATCGCGTCGCCCACGGCGTAGGTGGTGGCCAACCCGATGGCATTCGCGCCGATCAGCGACGCGTCGAGCAGGATGATCGCGAACAACGCCCCCACCGTGCCGCCGAGGTGGCGGGACAGGCCCGAGGCGACGGCTCCCGCGTCGGTGAACTCGCCCGTGTCGGCCAACCCGAACGCGGTCACCGCCATCAACGCGGTGGCGCCGACCATGACCACGACGATCCCGATGACCAGATCGGCGCGCGCGTACGGAATCCAGCGTGCCGTGATGCGCTTGTCCACCACGTTGGACTGCTGGAAGAAAAGCTGCCACGGCGCCACCGTGGTGCCCACGATCGCGATGATCAGCAACAGCACGGTGGAGTCCGGGCGACCCGGGAACCGCGGCACCAGCCCCCCGGCCGTCCCCGCCAGGGTGGGATGCACCAGCAGCACCATCGGAACGATCAGCACGTTCACCGCGATCAGCACGAACATCAGCGCCTCCCACCGCCGGAACGAGCCACCGGCCACCACGGCGAACAACAGCACGGCGGCGGCGGGGATCGCGACGATTTTGGGGCAGCCCAGGTAACCGAGGGCCAGGGCCACCCCGATGAACTCGGTGACGATCGTCAAGGCGTTGAGGATCAGCAGATCCCCGACGCTGAACGCACCCCAGAACTTGCCGAACCGCTCGAATATCAACCGCGCGTGCCCCACCCGGGTGACCGCGCCGAGCCGCAGCACCATCTCCTGGTTGACGTACAGCACCGGGACCAGGAACGCCAGCGTCCACAACAGGGCCATCCCGTAGTTCTGGCCGGCCTGTGCGTAGGTCGCGACGCCACCGGCGTCGTTGTCGCCCACCATGACGATCAGCCCCGGTCCGGTGATGACCATCAGGGTGCGCAGGCGCCGCCAGCGGCCGCCGGCGCCGTCGTGGCGGATCCGGCCGAACGCGCCGACGATGTCGCCGGCGTGCGCGGAGTCCAGCACGGCCTGCCCGGCCGCGTCGGGCAGGCCGTGCTGCTGCGTGGAGAGTGAAGCCATCGAATTCTCACTGTCTGTGCGAGAGTCACGCCCAAATGCGTTGGACAACTGAGACCGTCGATATGACGGGACGGGGCGCGGAGCGATCAGCGCCGGCGGTGCACACCGTCCGACGACTGCGCGGCGGGAGCGGCCAGCACGGCGATCGGCATCCGCGACACGTAGCGGTTCGCCCGCTCCTGGGGGTTCGGGCGGTGCCGTGCGCACCAATGGGTAAGTACCGCAACAAAAGCCATGGTGTTCTCCTGGTGGAGGCCCGATCGGCTCACGACGTGCAGCGCGTCAGACGCGCCCGGCGATCAGCCGGCGCAGTGATGGCCGGAACCGGATTGGGACGAGACGGAATTCGGATGGGGACTATCGCCTGGACTGGTCCTGCTCATCTCGCCCTCACCTCCTCACGGCCGGGACACACGCGGGTGTCGTCGCATTCACCTGAACGGGAGAGGCACGAATGACGGCGGCGAACCGCCGACCGCACCCCTCTCGTCGGAGCTTCGGCACTGCACGGCGTATCCGGGATTCAGCCGCGGGTCGCGACCCGCTTCGTCCGGAAGCCACTTGGGCTCAACCCTTGGGTCCGGGAAGAGCTGTCCTGACCCGGGGCGTCTCTCGACGTTCGGGGTCAGTGGCCTGTATCCGTGCAGACGCCTCACCTACCGAGGTGCTTGCCGGTCCATGCTGACACCGCCACCCGCCGCCCGTCAAACGCCGCGCCGAGGAGGCATACCCTCGAGTGCATGCCCACAACGTTGCAGGACCCCAGAGTGGCGTCGACGCTCGAGACGATGTATGCCCAATCGCGGAACCAGATGTCGCTGCTGCAGGAGCGGCGCGGTGAGTTCGACCGACCGATGACCACCGAGGAGCGCACCGAGGCGATGAGCGAGTTCTACATCCCGGTGACCCCCGAGGCCGGCCGGCTGCTGTACGCGCTGGTGCGCTCGACGCGTCCCACCACGGTGGTGGAGTTCGGCATGTCGTTCGGCATCTCCGCGGTGCATCTGGCTGCCGCGTTGCGCGACAACGGTTCCGGCCGCGTGGTGACCACCGAGCTGAGCGCCACCAAGATCGCCGCCGCGCGGCAGACGTTCGCTGACACCGGCCTGGACGACGTGATCACCATCCTCGAGGGTGATGCGCTGGCCACGCTGGCCGAACTGGACGGGCCCGTCGACTTCGTCCTGCTGGACGGGTGGAAGGACCTGTACCTGCCCGTCATCGAGCTGCTCGAACCGCGCCTGTCGACGGGTGCGCTGGTCGTCGCCGACAACACCGGCGCCGCCGACACCCAGCCCTATCTCGACCGCGTGCGCGACCCCGCCAACTGCTACGTCAGCTTCAATTTCGGTGTGCGGGAAAGCGACAGCATGGAACTGAGCTGCCGCACCTGAGCGTCGCCGCTACTTCAACGACTTCTCCAGCCACGGCGTCAGCCACCGCACCCCCTCGGAGGTGAGGTGCACGCCGTCGCTGCGCACCTTGATGCCGTCGACCTTGGCGGTGTAGACCCCGTCCGGGCAGAGCTTCTTGTTGAGGTCGAGGATCTGGACGCCGGGGTGCCGGCTCACCGCCGCGCGCAGCATGGTGTTCCACTGGTTGACCCGGTTGGGCTGGTCTTCCGGGTACAGGCGGCCGTCCGGCTTCTCCCCGCCGCGGCTGTAGGGCACGGTGGCGACCACCACGCGGGCACCGGTGGAGCCGGCGATGTCAAGCGCCCGTTGCAGTTCCGCGTTGAGGTAGGAGTCGAACGTCGGGTCGCCGATGTGGGTCCACTGCCCCTCGTTGACGCGGTCCACCGTCTCCCAGCGGCCGATGATCAGCAGCGCCACGTCGGGCTGGTCCTGGCTGACCTGGCGGGCCCAGCGGATCGGCCAGCCGTCGCATTCGGCACGCTGTTCCAGCGTTTCGCCGACATAGCGGTACGGCGTTCCGCGCACGAGGCTGCAGCCGATGACGGTGTGGTCGAGGAAGGCGAACCCCGGTGTCGGCGGCAGGAAGTGCATCCAGGTCCACCCGATCGAGTCGCCGAACACCGAAACGGTGAACGGGCGGTTGGGGTCTCGCGGCCTGGGCGGTGCCGGGCGGCCCGCGTCGGGCGGCGACGGCGAGACGGCCGCCACCGCCGAGACCCCCGGCGGTAGGCCGGCCTCGCGCAGCGCTGGTCCGGTGCCCACGGGGACGACCAGCAACGTCACCGCGGCCGCGCTGGCCACGGTCGCCGCGGCCAGCGGCAGCAGCGGCACCCGCGCCGGACGCCAGCGCCGGATCGGTTGCTCGATCAGCCACCACGACGCGGCCGCCACCGCGATGGTGGCCGCGCACCGGACCGCGAACAGCCGCAGCCCGTCCCATCCGGTGCGTTCGCCGTTGAGCGCCAGGAAGATCGGCCAGTGCCACAGATAGACGCCGTAGGAGATGGTGCCCAGCCACACCAGCGGGCGCAGCGCCAGCACGCGGGCCACCAGCCCGCGCTGCTCCAGCGCCACCGGGGCGACCACCAGGACGGCCGCGACGGCAA
Organism: Mycobacterium cajalii; assembly: GCF_045809005.2. NCBI lineage: Bacteria > Bacillati > Actinomycetota > Actinomycetes > Mycobacteriales > Mycobacteriaceae > Mycobacterium > Mycobacterium cajalii. The sequence goes on along the minus strand of NZ_CM141436.1, from coordinate 215,609 downwards.
CCCCGATCAGCAGGCCGTGCCGGAACTCCCGGGCGGCGCCGGTCGCGAAGTGGACCGCCGCGGCCAGCCCGGACAGGCCCAGCAACGGCAGCACCCGGGCGACCCGCCGCCCCCACCGGCTGCGGATCAGGCACCACCCGCGGTTCAGCGACTGCCAGTCCCGCACCAGCAGAGCCGCGGCGGCGGCGCCGACCAGCAGTGCCTGCGCGCGGGTGTCGGTGCCGAAGTAGATCCGGTCACGTGTGCCGTCGGAGACGAAGACGATCGCGGCCGCCGCCGAGGCGAGCGCCCCCGCCGTGGCGAGCAGGAAGGCGGTGAACCGCACCCCGCCCACGGTGGCCCGGGTGGAGCGCCGCCGGGCCCGCGCGGCCAGCAGCAGCGTCACCGCGATGAGCAGCAGCGGCCAGACGAAGTAGTACTGCTCCTCCACGCCCAGCGACCAGGTGTGTTGCAGCGGCGAGGGCGGCGCACCCCGGGTGAAATAGTCGGTCTTCTGCGCGACGAACCGCCAGTTCGCCATCCAGCAGAATGCCGCGATCGCGTCGCTGCGCAACCCGGTCAGCGCCTGGTACGGGAGCAGTTCGCGGGCCGCGGCCACCGTGAGCACCATCAACACCAGGGCGGGCAGCAACCGTCGCGCACGCCGGATCCAGAAGCCGGTCAGGTCGATCCGGCCCGTGCGCCCGAGTTCGTCGAGCAGCAGCGACGTGATCAAAAACCCGCTCAGCACGAAGAAGACGTCGACGCCGATGAAGCCCCCGGCCACGCCGGGGACGCCGCCGTGACCGACGAGCACCAGCGCGACGGCGATCGCGCGCAGCCCGTCGAGGGCGGGAATCCCGCCGCGCCGCTCCGGGCGGTCCCAGATTGCGAGCCGCCCCACCCGGCGCACCGGGGCGACCCACCGGGGCCGCCCGGCCTCACGAGCCGGCGCGGAAGTCCCGCCCGGCTCGGTGCTTTCTGCTAACGCGCCCTGCCCACGCTGCTGCCCGGCGCCATCGTTGATGCCGATACGTCGCTGCCCCTCCTCTAGATCGCAGCCAGCTTAAATTCGCCCCGCGGGGATTCCGGAGATGACACGCGCGGAGTCCGGGTCGCTTTTCCGGCAGCGGCCGCCTGCCGCCGTCGCGTCACCGCGCCGGGCGGCCGGCCGGCCCCCCGACTAGGGTCGAGACCAGACCGAGCGATCACTCAACGGGAGGCAATCGATGCGTGGTGTGGTGATGCATGCCCCGGGCGACGTGCGGGTCGAAGACCGCGACGACCCCCGGATCGTCCACCCGACGGACGCCATCATCCGGCTGTCGGCGACCTGCATCTGCGGCTCCGACCTGTGGCCCTACCGCGGTGAGGACGAGGTTCACGACGCCCCGATGGGCCACGAGTACGTGGGCGTCGTCGAGGAGGTCGGCAGCGAGGTGCGCACCGTCAAGCCGGGCCAGTTCGTGGTCGGGTCGTTCGTCGCGTCCGACAACACCTGCGAGATCTGCGCGGCCGGCTACCAGAGTCGCTGCGTGCAGGGCGAGCTGATGGGCAACATCGGCACACAGGCCCAGTACGCCCGCATCCCCCTGGCCGACGGCACGCTGGTGGCCACCCCCGGGACGCCGCCGGACACGCTGATCCCCAGCCTGCTGGCCGCCTCCGACGTGCTCGGGACCGGCTGGTTCGCCGCCGTCGCCGCCGACGCGGGCCCCGGCAGGATCGTCACCGTCGTCGGCGACGGGGCGGTCGGGCTGCTCGGGGTGCTGGCCGCGAAACAACTCGGCGCCGAGCGGATCATCGTGATGAGCCGCCACCGCGATCGCCAGGCGCTGGCCCGTGAATTCGGCGCGACCGACGTCGTGGAGGAACGCGGCGACGAGGGCGTCGCCCGGATCAAGGACCTCACCAACGGCCTCGGCGCCCACAGCGTCATCGAGGCGGTGGGCACCCAGCAGTCGATGACGCAGGCGATCTCGGCGACCCGGCCCGGCGGCCACGTCGGCTTCGTGGGCCTGTCCCACGACGTCAAGCTCCCCGGCGACGAGCTGTTCTTCTCCGCCGTGCACCTGCACGGCGGGCTCGCGCCGGTGCGCCGGTTCCTGCCCGAGCTGATCAGGCTGATCTGGAACGGCCAGATCGACCCGGGCAAGGTCTTCGACCTGAGCCTGCCGCTTGCCGAGGCCGCCGCGGGGTACCAGGCGATGGACGAGCGGCGCGCGGTCAAGGTCCTGCTCACCGTGTGACGGCCGCGGCGCCGGTCACCGCAGCGTCGCGCGCAGTTCGCGCTTGAGCACCTTGCCGTAGCTGTTCTTCGGCAACTCGTCGACGAATTCGTAGCGCTTGGGCCGTTTGAAGCGGGCGATGCGCCGCAGCAGATGCGCGTCCAACTCGGCGGGGTCGGCCGCGCCGACGATGAAGGCGACCACCACCTCACCCCACTCGGCGTCGGGTGCGCCCACCACGCACGCCTCCGACACCGCGGGGTGCTCGAGCAGCATCTCCTCCACCTCCCGCGGGTAGATGTTCGTTCCGCCGCTGATCACGACGTCCTTGGACCGGTCGCGCAGGGTGAGGTATCCGCGGGCGTCGAAGGCGCCCAGGTCGCCGGTGTAGAGCCAGCCGTCGCGCAGCGTGGCGCGGGTCGCGGCGGGGTCTTCCCAGTAGCCGGACATGACGGCGTCGCCGCGGCACACGATCTCCCCGACCTCACCGGCCGGCGCCGGCCGGCCGTCGGCGCGCAGCACCGCGACCTCCATGCCCGAGCGGGCATAGCCGACCGAGCCCAGCACGGCGTCGTCGCCGGATTCGTGGTCGGCGCGGCGCAGGCCGGTGATGGTCATCGGCGACTCGCCCTGCCCGTAGATCTGCGCGAAGACCGGCCCGAACGCCGCCATCGCCTCCTTCAGGGTCTCGACGTACATGGGCCCGCCGCCGTAGACGATCGTCGCCAGGTTGGCCGGGCGGGGGCGGCCCGTCCGGACCAGGCGCTGCACCATCGTCGGCGCCAGGAACACGCTGCAGGCGGGGTGGTGCTCGCACAGGTCGAGGAACTCGCCGGGATCGAACCCCTCGGACTCGGGCACCACCTGGCGGGCCGCGCGCAGCACGTACGGCACGACGTAGAGGCCCGAGCCGTGCGACATCGGTGCCGCGTGCACGAGGCTGCCGTTCTCGGTGGGGGCGTCGATGTCGGCCAGGTGCGCGACGGCCATCGCAGTCAGGTTGCGGTGCGACAGGATCGCGCCCTTGGACCGGCCGGTGGTTCCGCTGGTGTAGAACAGCCACGCCGGCGTCGACGGTTCGGTGTGCGGCGGTGCCACCGGGGCGGCCCCGAATCGGCGTGAATAGGCCTCGGAGCCAAGGGTTTCGACGGGCCTGCTGGTGACGGAGCCGAGTGCGGCGCCGATCTTGGGTGAGGCGAACACCTGCGACGCGCCGGCGTCGTCGAGGATCAGCGCCATCTCGCGCTCGTGCAGCTTGCAGTTGACCGGGACGACGACGCATCCGGCGGCCCAGGTGGCGAACATCAGCTCGACGACCTCCGGCCGGTTGTGGGCCGCGATCGCGACCCGGGCACCCGCGCCGTGCTGTTGGCGCAGCGACCCTGCCAGTCGTAATGCCCTGTCGCGCAACTCGGTCCACGTGCACACCCGGCGTTGGCCGTGATACACCGCCCCGCGGTCGGGGAACCGGTTCGCGGTCTGGTCGAGCACCGCGAAGAGGTTCACCGCCCGATCCACCGGGACGACAGCGCGAACTCCGACAGGTACTTGGTGGAACTCCAGCCGCCGTCGACGACGATGGTCTGCCCGTTGATGAAGCTTCCCGCCGGCGAGCACAGGAACGCGACGGTGCCGGCGATGTCGTCGATGCTGCCCAGGCGTTGATGCGGCGTCATCTCGACGTTGATCTTGCGAAAACGCTCGTCCTGCAGGCGTTTCTCGACCATCGGCGTCTGCGTCACACCGGGCGCGACGGCGTTGCAGCGGATGCCGGAGGCCCCGTACTGACAGGCGATGTGGGTGGTCAGCGCGGTCAGCCCGCCCTTGGCCGCCGAGTAGGCGCCGCCGCGCAGCCCGCCGACGACGGCGAACGTCGACGTGACGTTGATGATCGCCGATCCGGGGCCCATGTGGGGCAGCACGTCGCGCGCGAGCCGGAACGGGGCGCGCAGCATCAGCCCCAGGAAGTGGTCCAGTGTTTCGTCGTCGGTCTCGTGCAGCGGCTTCGGGCTGCCGACTCCGGCGTTGTTGACCAGGAAATCAACATGACCCCAACGGGACACGGCGAGGTCGACGATGCGGCGCGGCGCGTCGTCGCGGGTAAGGTCGACGGCGAGGGTCGCGACCCGCTCGGGATCGCCGACCGCGTCGGCCAGCGCGGCCAGCCGGGTCTCGTCGCGGCCGGTGCCGACGACCGCCATTCCCATTTCGGCCAGTTTCGTGGCACATCCGAAGCCGATCCCGCTGCTGGCTCCCGTGATGATCGCGACCTGCATCTCACCCATCCTGTGTGACCTCCGTCAAAGCCGCCCGAATCCGGTGCTTGAGGATCTTTCCGGCGTCGTTCTTCGGCAGGGCATCCCAGACGACCACCTGTTCGGGCGCCTTGAATTTCGCCACGCCCTTGCTCGCCAACAGCGCCAGCAGGCTCGCGACGTCCGGGGGCCCGGCGCCCGCCGCCACGATCACCGCGCAGGCCCGCTCGCCGGTGCGCTCGTCGGGCAGCCCGACGACCGCGATCTCGGCGATGCCGGGGTGGTCGGCGAGCAGGTCCTCGACCTCCTTGGCCGAGATGTTCTCGCCGTTGCGGATGATGACGTCCTTGGCGCGACCGGTCACGACGAGGTACCGGTCGTCGACCCAGCGCCCCAGATCACCGGTGCGGAAAAACCCTGCGCCGTCGAAGCAACCGGCCTCGTCCTCGGCGCAGCGGTACCCGAGCAGCATCTGCGGTCCGCGCACGCAGATCTCCCCCTCCCCGGCCGGGCCGACCGCGTGGGCGGCGAGCTCGACCTCGGCGATGCCTGGCCTGCCGTCGGTGGCCGCGGCGCGGTCGGCCTCGTCCCGCCGGGGCGCGCCGACCGTCGCGACGGGCACTTCCGTGCACCCGTACACCCGGGTGACCACCGCCCGATCGAAATAGCCCGCGGCGCGCCGGATCAGCGACGGTGCCACGGAGGCGCCGCCGCACACGAACACCTTCAGGGCGGGCAGCCGCGTGCCGGCGCGCTCGGCGGCGGACAGCAACTGCTGCAGAAACGGCGTGGCCCCGGCCATGTGGGTGCACCGCTCGGCGTCCATCAGCGCCACCGCCGCCGCCGGATCCCACCGGTCCATCAGCACCGCCGTCGTGCCCAGCAGCAGCGGGCATTCGAACGCATAGATCGAGCCGCCGATGTGGGCGATCGGTGACGGCACCAGGAACGAGTCGCCCGGGTCGATGCTCCAGTGGTCGCGGAGCTGGCAGATCAGCGCATGGATCGAATTATGGCTGTGCAGAACGCCTTTGGGCCGCCCGGTGGTACCGGAGGTGTAGAGTACCATGCGCACGGCGTCGGGATCGAGGTCCGGCAGCTCGGCAGCGCCGGTTCGTGACAGCGCCGCGAACGGCGTGTGGGCGCCGGCGTCGCCGCGCAGCACCACCACTTCGGGCGGTGCGCTCATCGCCGCGGTGACGCGGTCGAGCATCTCCGCGTAGTCGTGACCGCCGAAGCGGTGCGGCACGAAGACCAGCGCGGCGCCCGCGTCTTCGAGGATGAAGCGCAGCTCGTGGTCGCGCAGCGACGGCAGGATCGGGTTCACCACCATCCCGGCCAGCGTCGCGCCCAGGTAGACGACGGCGGCCTCGTGCCAGTTCGGCAGCATGAACGACACCACACTGCCCACCGGCGCGCGCTCCAGCAGGGCGGCCGCCAGCCCGGCGGCCCGTGCCTGCAGCGTGCCGCAGTCCACCCGTACGCCGTTGTCCACCAGGACCGTTCGGCCCGGTGAGGTGTCCGCGGCCGCGCGCAGCGCATCGGCGAGGGTGGTGTGCACCCACAGGCCGCGCCGGTAGGCGTCGGCCGCGCGGGCCGGGTCGCGGCGGGCGGGGGTGATCACCGTCGCCGCACCTCAGCCGGCCTGGCCGTCCACACGACGCATGGTGATCGCGTAGCGGAACTTCGACGACAGGTGGGTGTTGATCGTCACCTGGGCGACGTCCCCCTCGGAGGTCCGGTAGGTGCGCCGCATCTGCAGCGCCGCGGTGCCCGCCTCGACCCCGAGGCCGTCGGCCTGCTCGGGCGAGAGCAGCACCGCGGCGATCTCCTGGTGCAACTCGGCGACGCTCACCCCGAACAGGTCCTCGATCAGCGGAAAGATCGGCCCGGTGTGGCGCTGCAGCAGCCGGCCGACCGCGGCGAAGTCGCGGCTGATGTAGTACTCCGTGCGGCACAGGGGCGCCGACGCGCCGTCGGCCCGCCGGTAGCCGCGCACCGACAGCCACTGCGTGCCGGCGTCGAGCCCGGTCCGGGCGGCGAGGTCGTCGTCGATCGTCACCATGGCGTTGGACTCGATGCTCAGGTGCGCACCGGACGCGAACGCGAGCAGGTCGTCGATCGACATCGCGTCCTGCGCATAGGAACTCGACGCCGGCCGGGGAACGACGCGGGTGCCCGCCCGCGGCCGCGACGCCACCAGGTTGTCCTCACGCAACCGGCGTATGGCCTCGCGAACGGTGTAGCGGCTCACCGCGAACCGCTCACAGAGCTGGTGTTCGGTCGGCAGCTGCGAGCCCACCGGGTACACCCCGTCGACGATCTCCTTGCGCAGCGTGCGCGCGATCTGCAGGTAGCGGTGGTCGTTCGAGACGGCTTGCGGCATCAGCGGACGTCCCGGGACGGGCGCAGGGCCAGGATGCTGCCGTCGCCGTCGGCCGAGACGAACAGCGTGCCGTCGGCCGCGGCGGCGATGCCGGCGAACGGGCCCTGCGGTCCGGAGAACGGCGGCATGCCCTTGAGCGGCTTGGGTTCCACCCCGGCGGGAGGGCCGATCGGCAGCCCGGAGGCGAGGGTGCGGCGAACCCGGGTGTGCAGGTCGAACGCGATCACCTCCTTGCTTCCGGCGTCGACGATGTAGAGCACACCGTCGCGCACCGAAAGGCCTTGGGGGCGCTGAAGGTCGGCGACGACGGTGCCGGACCCGTTGGCCCGCACCACGCGTCCGGCGCCGGATTCCGCGACCAGGCACGCACCGTCCGGGTCGATCGCGACGCCGACCGGGTCACGCAGGCCGGCCGCCAGCACCTCGACGCGACCCGAGGCCGACGCCAGCACCCTTCCGGTGCCCAACTCGGCGAACACCACCGCGCCGGGGCCGAGCGCGACACCGTACAGCTGGTCGAAACCGTCGGCCAGCACCTCGGTTTCGCTGGCGGCGGGCCGGTAGCGGCTTACCTGACCGCCCGAGGTCGTCACCACGAACTCGCCCGGACCGCTCGCCACGACGCCGCGCACGAAGCCGGGGTAGCCGGGGCTGAACAGCATCCCCACCGTCTGCGGGGATCCGTCCGGCTGGACGACGTAGAAATACGTGCCGTCGGCGACATAGAGCCGCCCGTCGTGCCCGACGGTCAGGTCCAGCGGCCAGTTGAGCCCGCCGGGCAGCACCGTCCGCGTCGCGCCGTCCGGTGCGATCTCGGTGATCTCGCCGGTGAAGTTGGACGTCAGCACCTTCTCGCCGACCAGCGTGCAGTTGTCCAGGCCCGGGGTCAGCTGGGCCAGCAGCCGACGCTCGCCGGTGCGGGGATCGATGCGCAGCACCTGACCGCTGGCGACCTGCGTGGAGACGATCTGGCCCCGCGGGTCGAACTTCACCGCGTCGGGAACACCGAGGTCGGCCGCGACACATTGCGGTTCGCCACCCTCGGGATCGACGCGCCAGATCGCGTTGGCGCCCATCACTGGGAAGTACAGCAGCCCGTCCGGGCCCACCTCCATCGCGTTGGGCGACGGCACGTTCTCCAGCAGCACCCGCGGTGGCCCGCCGCGGAGGTCGAGTTCCAGCAGGCGACCGCCCTCGCGGCATTCTCCGACGAACAACCGGCCCCGATGGACGGTGATGCCGTTGGCCGACGGGATGTCGTCGCGCAGCACCCGGGTGCGGCCGGCGGTGCCGAGCATGCTGACCCGGCCGTCCATGACCTCGGTGGCGTAGAGGTTGCCGTCGGCGTCGAAGGCGACGTCGTCGGGCGCGACGATGTCGCCGCCCCTGGCGCTCACGGTCGCCAGTTGGCCGGTGCGGGGGTTCAGCGCGCTGATCTGGCTCCCGGTCACCTGCGCGATGTAGACACGGCCGTCCGGGCCGGTGCGCAGGCCGTTGGCGCCGAACAGGCGGCTGGCGGCGGTGACCCGCTCGAGTCGCCAGCCCTCCGCGACGCCGGCCGGGTGAGGTCCGGCATCGAGGGGGGCGTACCGCGATGGCTGCGCCGCGATGGTCATGGTCTCGCCGGGATCCTTTCCCTCGACCCGCAAATGCCTGTTCGGGCTGGACGCTATCAAGTCGTGCTAGTCCAGACAATAGCTGTCGCCGGCCCGCCGATCAGCCTTGACAGCGCAGTATCCCGATGGGAATAGTGTTCTCCAACGGGCAGAACCCAATATGTTGTCCGGACAAAATAGTTGAGCATCGCGTCGCGGGCGGTAACGGCGTCCGCGGCCGGGGAAAGCAGGTCATGGCGGATCTTCTCGGGCTCGACGGTCGCATCGTGGTGGTGTCCGGCGCCGGCGGCGGCGGCATCGGCACGACCGTCACGGAGCTCGCCGCCCGCGCGGGCGCAACCGTGATCGCGGTGAGCCGCTCGAAGGAAAACCTCGACGAGCACGTCGTCCCCCTGGCGCGCCACGGCCTGCCCGTCGTGCCCGTCGCGGCCGACGCGTCCACCGACGAGGGCATCGCCACCGCCATCGACCGGACGCGGGCCGCAGACGGCGACCTCTACGGTTTGGTCAACGTCGCCGGCGGCGCCGCTCCGTCGACGTGGATGCCGTCGACGCGGGTGGACCGCGGCGACTGGCGCAAGATCTTCACCGACAACCTCGAGACGGCGTTCTTCATGAGCCGCGCGGTGGCCGCCGAACTCGTCGCGCAGCAGCGGCCCGGGTCGATCGTGTCGATCTCCTCGATCAGCGGCATGAACACCGCGCCGTTTCACATCGCCTACGGCACCGCCAAGGCCGCCATCGCCGCGATGACCCGCACCATGGCGCTCGAGCTGGCCCAGGCGGGGATCCGGGTGAACGCGGTGGCGCCGGGCGTCACCGAGACCGCGGCCTCGCGCACCTACGTCGACGAGGACCCGGAGCGGGATCGGCAGGCGATCGCGATGGGCAGGCGCGGGCGGCCCGAGGAACAGGCCCGCGCGATCCTGTTCCTGCTTTCGGAGATGTCCAGCTACATCACCGGCCAGACGCTGCTCGTCGACGGCGGGCTCGACCTCAAATGGAGCCATCTGGGCGCCGACAACACCTCGCTGTTCCTCAAGGACGAGTCCTTCCGCGCCGCCATCAGGAGGATGTGATGACCGATCTCGCCAACAATACCGCTGCGGCCGAAGAACTTTCGCAGCCGATGACGATCGGCGTGGAGGCCTACGTCAGCGCGGACTACGCGCGCGCCGAGCGCGACAAGCTGTGGCGCAAGGTGTGGCAACAGGTCGGCCGCGTCGAGGAGATCCCCGACGTGGGCAGCTACCTGACCTACGACATCCTCGACGACTCGATCATCGTGGTGCGCACCGGGCCGAACGAATTCGCCGCCCACCACAACGTCTGCATGCACCGCGGTCGCCGGCTGATCGATACTCCCGAGGGCGCCAAGAACGCGTGCGGGCGCACCCGCAAATCGTTCGTCTGCGGTTTCCACGGCTGGACCTACGGCCTGGACGGGGCCTGCACGCACATCCGGGAACAAGACGACTGGAAGGGGGCCCTCACCCCCGACAACACCCGGCTGCGGCCGGTCCACGTCGACACCTGGGGCGGCTGGTTGTGGATCAACATGGACCCCGACTGCGAGCCGCTGGCCGACTACCTGTTCCCGGCCGCGAAGATCCTCGACCCGTTCGGGTGTGAGAACATGCGCTACAAGTGGCGCAGATGGCTCGAATTCGACTGCAACTGGAAGGTCGCGCTGGAGGCCTTCAACGAGACCTACCACGTCTTCACCACCCACCCCGAGTTCAACAAGTTCGGCGAGTTCAAGGGCTGGGCCAAGGCGCAGGGCAGGCACAGCAACATCGGCTACGACGCCCCCGACGACCTCGCGGCCACCAAGTCCAAGATCCGCCTCGGCACGGGCGCCGATCCCCGTGTCTCGACCGCCCAGATGCAGATCTACACGATGGAGGAGACCAACACCTCCACCACCGAGACGCTGGTGAACGCCGCCAAACGGTTGGTCGACGAGCTGCCCGAGGGCACACCGGCCGACAAGGTCCTCGAGCACTGGCTGGCGTCGGCGCGCCGCGACGACGAGGCCCGCGGCGTGATCTGGCCGACGATTCCGGCCGACATCCTCGGGCAGGCCGGCACCGCGTGGCAGGTCTTCCCGAACTTCCAGATCGGTCAGGGTCTGACGGTCGCGCTGTGCTACAGCGCGCGCCCGCACCCCGGCTACGACCCGAACAAATGCATCTTCGAGGTTTCGGTGTTCGAGTTGTACCCGAAAGGCGAAGAGCCGCAGACGCAGTGGCAGTACACTCCGCCCGACGACCCGCGGTGGCTGTCGGTGCTGCCGCAAGACTTCTCCAACATGGCCGCCGTGCAGCAGGGCATGAAGTCCCTCGGCTTCGGCGGCACCAAACCCAATCCCTACCGCGAACGCAGCACCGTGAACCTGCACTACCAATTGTCGAGGTACATGGGCACCGGTGCGCCCCAGGCCCTTTCCGACGAGGAGCGCCCACCGGCATGACCACTCCCGACAACCGGTGCGGCCCCACCCAGACGCCCGACGACATCGACATCGACGCGCTGCGCGAGAAATACCGGCACGAGCGCGACAAGCGGCTGCGCCCGGAGGGCTCGAAGCAGTATCTCGAACTCAAGGACGACTACGCGGAATTCGCCGAGGTGGATCCCCACACTCCGGTGACGCCGCGCATGCCGATCGACGAGAACATCGAGGTGGCCGTCCTCGGCGGCGGCTTCAGCGGGCTGCTGGCCGGCGCGTATCTGAAGAAGGCAGGCGTCGATGACGTGCACGTCATCGAGATGGGCGGGGACTTCGGCGGGGTCTGGTACTGGAATCGCTTCCCGGGAATCCAGTGTGACAACGACGCCTACTGCTACATCCCGATGTTGGAAGAACTCGACTACATCCCGTCGAAGAAGTTCGCCGACGGGTCCGAGATCTACGAGCACTGCCGTCGCATCGCAAAGCATTTCGGGCTCTATGACGGCGCGATCCTGTCGACCCAGGTTCGCACGGCGCGATGGGATGAGCGGATGAAGCGCTGGCGTCTGAGCACCAACCGCGGTGACGACATTCGGGCCCGGTTCGTGGTGATGGCGCAGGGCTCGTTCAACCGGCCGAAACTGCCCGGCATTCCCGGCATCAAAGACTTCAAGGGACACATGTTCCATTCCGCGCGCTGGGATTACGCCTACACGGGCGGGGATGCCAACGGCGGACTGCACAAGCTGGGTGACAAGCGGGTCGCGCTCGTCGGTACCGGGGCGACCGGCGTGCAGCTGGTTCCCCACCTGGGGCGAGACTCCCGGCACCTCTATGTTTTTCAGCGCACGCCGTCATCGGTGGACCTACGCGGCAACGAGCCGACGGATCCGCAGTGGGCGGCTGCCCTGCGGCCGGGCTGGCAGGAGGAACGCAAGCGCAATTTTCACCGCTGGTCACCGTTGGGTGACGGGGTGGTGTTCGACGAGCCGGACATGGTCTGCGACTTCTGGACCGAACTGGGGCGCAACCTGACCGCGCGGGTAGCGGCTGCCGACGATCCCGCAGCCCTGACCGTCGAGCAGATCATGGCGATGCGCGAAGAGGAGGATTACAAGGTGATGGAGCGGCTGCGGCGACGCGTCGCCGCCGTCGTCGAGGACCCGGAGACCGCCGAGGCGCTCAAACCGTACTACCGGTTCATGTGCAAGCGGCCCTGCAGCAACGACGAATACCTGCCGACGTTCAACCGCCCGAACGTCACCCTGGTCGACGTGTCGGAATCCAGAGGCGTGGAACGGCTCACCGAGAACGGGATCGTCGCGGGCGGCATCGAGTACCCGGTCGATTGCATCATCTTCGCGAGCGGTTTCGAGATCACCACCGATATCAGTCGCCGGTACGCGGTCGAGGTGATCGAGGGCCGCGGGGGCCTGTCGCTCTTCGAGCACTGGCGCGACAGCTACAAATCACTGCATGGGATGACCAGCCGGGGCTTCCCCAACCAGTTCTTCACCGGCTTCATCCAGGGCGGCGTCGCGGGCAACACCACCGCGATGCTCGAGCAGCAGGCCGAACACATCGCCTACATCATCGCCCAGGCGGTGGCGCGCCGCGCGAGTACCGTCGAGCCGAGCCGGGAAGCCCAGGACAACTGGACCAAGACGATCCGCGAAACCTCGATAGACGGAACGGAATTCGCGATTTCCTGCACGCCCGGCTATTACAACAACGAGGGCGGCGGTGGCGGCGAGGGCATCCGCTCGGCCATCGGCGATCCCTACATGCCGGGCTTCTACGCGTTCGACGACCTGCTCAGGGAATGGCGCGCCAAGGGCGACTTGGACGGTCTGGTGCTCGAGAACGCAGATGACTGACTTGAGATCCTTGGACTTCGAGGGCAGGGTGGCGGTCGTCACCGGGGGCGGTCGCGGGCTCGGCCGCTCCTACGCGATGTTGCTCGCGTCGCGAGGCGCGAAGGTTGTCGTCAACGATCCCGGGGGCAGCCTCACCGGTGACGGCGCCGACGCCGCTCCGGCCGACGAGGTGGTGCGTGAGATCCGCGCCGCCGGCGGTCAGGCGGTCGCCAGCACCGACTCGGTGGCCACCGCCGCCGGCGGCAAGGCGATCGTGGACGCGGCGCTCGACACCTACGGCCGCCTCGACATCCTGGTGCACAACGCCGGCAACGTCCGTCGCGGCTCGCTGAAGGAGCTGAGCTACGAAGACTTCGACGCCGTGCTCGACGTGCATCTGCGCGGCGCGTTCCACGTGGTGCGGCCGGCGTTTCCCCGCATGTGCGACGCCGGGTACGGACGGATCGTGCTCACCTCGTCGATCGGCGGCCTGTACGGCAACCACGGGGTGGCCAACTACGCGGCCGCCAAGGCCGGGGTGGTCGGGCTGTCCAGCGTCGCGGCGCTCGAGGGCGCCGCGCAGGGCGTCACGTCCAACGTGATCGTCCCGGCCGCGGTGACCCGGATGGCCGCCGGCATCGACGTCTCGGCCTACCCGCCGATGGACCCCGAACTCGTTGCGCCCGTGGTGGGTTGGCTCGCGCACGAATCGTGCTCGGTCAGCGGCGAGATCTTCGTCGCCCTGGCGGGCCGGGTGGCGCGCGCGGTGATCGCCGAAACCCCGGGCGTGTACCGCCCGTCGTGGACGGTCGAGGACGTCGGCGAGCATCTGGAAGCGATCCGGCGCGCGGAGGCGCCGCTGATCTTCCCGGTCCTGCCCGACGGCCACGGCGACCACATCCGCTACAGCTTCGACCTGGCGCACCGCGGTCAGGGGGCGTTGCATGCCTAGCCCGCCGGCGGGCCCGCTGGCCGGGGTGCGGGTGATCGACCTGACCGCCATGGTGATGGGCCCCTACTGCACCCAGATCATGGCCGACATGGGTGCCGACGTGATCAAAGTCGAACCGCCCCAAGGGGACGACACCCGCTACGTCTCGGTCGGCCCGGCGCCGGGCATGAGCGGGGTGTTCGTCAACGTCAACCGCGGCAAGCGCGGCATCGTGCTGGACCTGCAGACCGTAGACGGAGCGCGCGCGCTGCGGTTGCTCCTGGAGACCGCGGACGTGTTCATCCACTCCATGCGCGCCAAGGCGATCGCCCGGCTCGGCTTCGGCTACGACGACGTCGCCGCGATCAACCCGGCGATCGTCTACACCAACTGCTACGGGTACGGCCGTCGCGGACCCGACCGGGACCGGCCCGCCTACGACGACACGATCCAGGCCGAATGCGGCCTGCCGGCGGTGCAGCAGCAACTGACCGGAGAGGCCGACTACGTGGGAACGATCATGGCCGACAAGGTCGCCGGCCTGACCGCGCTGTACGCGACGACGATGGCGTTGTTCCACCGCGAGCGCACCGGGGAGGGCCAGGAGGTCGAGGTCGCCATGTTCGAGACGATGGCCTCGTTCATGCTCGTCGAACACGCCAACGGTGCGCTGTTCGACCCGCCGCTGGGGCCCGCGGTGTATCCGCGCACCGTGGCGCCCAACCGCCGTCCGTACCGCACCAGCGACGGCCACATCGCCGCCCTGATCTACAACGACAAGCACTGGAACGCGTTCGTCGACGCCGTGCGGCCGCCGTGGGCCGGTGAGCGCTACGCCACGCTGGAACAGCGCGCACGCGAGATCGACGCCGTCTACGGCCTGCTGGCCGAGACGATGAAGGAGCGCACGACCGGGGAGTGGCTGACGCTGTTCCGCGAGCTCGAGATCCCCGCGGCGCCGCTGAACACCCCCGGTGCGCTGTACGACAACCCGCACCTCAACGCCGTCGGCATGTTCGAGACCGTGCAGACCCCGCACGGGCCGGTGCGATTCCCGGGCGTGCCGGCCTGGTTCTCCCGGACACCGGGCCGCGTGGCGGGGCCCGCGCCGGAGCTCGGTGCCGACACCGAGGAAGTGCTCGCCGAAATCGGCGCGAGCAGTCGCAGAATCGCACGAAACTCGTCGCCACAGCGCGATTCTGCGTCTGCTCGCCAGGGAAAGGAGTTGTGACCATGGGTGTGCCCGTCTACCAGCGCATCCTCGACCTCTTCGAGGCCGAGGGCGTCAACACATTGTTCGGAATCCCGGACCCGAACTTCGTGCACATGTTCGCCGAGGCCGACTCCCGCGGGTGGTCGGTGGTCGCACCGCACCACGAACTGAGCGCGGGCTTCATGGCCGAGGCGGCATCGCGAATGACGGGCAGGCCCGGCCTGTGCGTCGGCACGCTCGGCCCGGGAATGGCCAACATCGCGGGGGCGATCCAGTGCGCGAAGGTGGAGAACTCGCCGGTGATCTTCCTCGGCGGTCAGCGGGCCCGCATCACCGAGCGCCGGGTCCGGCGCGGTCGCATCCAATTCGTCCGGCAGGAACCGCTCTTCGCGCCGTCGGTCAAGTACAGCGCCTCCATCGAGTACGCCGACCAGACCGACGAGATCGTTCACGAGGCGATCCGCCGGGCCATGTCGGGCACACCCGGTCCGGCCTACATCGAGTACCCCTCGCACGTCATCCTCGAAGAGCTCGACGTGCCGGATCCGCTGCCGCCGCAGCGGTACCGCCTCGTCGACCAGACCGCCGGTGAGCGCGAGGTGGCTGAGGCGGCCAAGCTGATCCGGACTGCGCAGAGCCCGATCCTGCTGGTCGGGCACGGGGTCCACACGTCACGCACCGGTGCGGCGGTCCGGGAGCTGGCCGACCTGATGGCCTGCCCGGTGATCCAGACCTCCGGTGGCACGTCGTTCATCGACGGTCTGCAGGACCGCACCTTCGCCTACGGATTCTCGCCGGCGGCCGTCGAGGCGGTGGTGACCTCCGACCTGTGCGTCGCGCTCGGCACGGAGCTCGGCGAACCGAGCCACTACGGCAGGACCCGCCACTGGGCGCAGAACGACGCGAAGCGCAAATGGATTCTGGTCGAACAGGATCCAGCGGCCATCGGGGTCAACCGGCCCATCGACGTTCCCCTGGTCGGCGACCTTCGCGGTGTGGTGCCCCAGCTGGTCGACGCGCTGCGGGACAGCCCGCGCACGCCGTCGGCCGACCTGGACCGCTGGATCAACCAGGACGCGGCGGAGCTGGCGCAGCTCGCCGAGAGCGCCCCGACGGGCCGGACGCCGATCCACCCGGCGCGGTTCATCGTCGAGGCCACCAACGCATTTCCCAAAGACGGCATCATGGTCCGCGACGGCGGCGCGACCGTGATCTTCGGCTGGACCTACTCGCAGGCCAAGCCGCGCGACGTCATCTGGAACCAGAACTTCGGCCATCTCGGCACCGGGTTGCCCTATGCGGTCGGTGCGTCGGTCGCCGAGGGCGGCAAGCGTCCGGTGATGCTGCTGACCAGCGATTCGGCGTTCCTCTTCCACATCGCCGAGTTGGAAACGGCGGCGCGGCTGCATCTTCCGCTGGTGTGCGTGGTGGGTGTCGACCACCAGTGGGGTCTGGAGGTCGGGGTCTACAAGCGCACGTTCACCCAGCCGTCGCCGCAGCCGGGTGTGCACTGGAGCAAGGACGTCCGCCTCGACAAGGTCGCCGAGGGGTTCGGCTGCCACGGCGAGTACGTGGAGAAGGAGGAGGAGATCGGCCCGGCGATCGAGCGGGCGTACGCGAGCGGCAAGACCGCCGTCGTCCACGTCTGCATCGACCCCAAGGCCAATTCCGAGGAGATGCCCAAGTACGACGAATTCCGCACCTGGTACGCCGAAGGCACCCAGTAGGAGCACCCAGTAGGACGAGGAGGATCTGATGCGCGAATACCTGGATTTCTACATCGACGGCCGGTGGGTCGGACCGGTGCGGCCCAACCCGTTCGACGTCGAGAACCCGGCGACCGAGCGGGTCGCCGGGAAGATCTCGCTCGGCTCGGCCGCCGACGTGGACGTGGCGGTCACCGCGGCCCGTCGCGCCTTCGCCGGCTGGTCGCAGACCAGTCGGCAGCAGCGCCTCGAGCTGCTGGAGGCCATCCTCGCCGAATACCAAATGCGTGCGGGCGATCTCGCCGACGCGGTCACCGAGGAGATCGGCGCACCGCCGTCGCTGGCGGCGGGTCCGCAGGTCGGGCTCGGGCTCGCGCACCTGGCCACCGCCATCGACGTGCTGAAGAACTTCCCGTTCTCCGAACAACACGGCGCCACGCTGCTGGCCCGGGAGCCCATCGGCGTCTGCGGGCTGATCACGCCGTGGAACTGGCCGCTCAACCAGATCGCGGTCAAGGTGTACCCGGCGTTGGCGACGGGCTGCACGATGGTCCTCAAACCGTCGGAGGTCGCGCCGTTCTCGGCCCGCGTCTTCGCCGAGATCCTGGATGCCGCCGGCGTGCCGGCCGGGGTGTTCAACCTGGTCAACGGCGACGGGCCGGGCGTGGGCATGGCGCTGGCCGGCCATCCCGACATCGACATGGTGTCCTTCACCGGGTCGACGCGCGCCGGCGTCGAGGTCGCCAAGGCCGCCGCCCCCACGGTCAAGCGGGTGACCCAGGAGCTCGGCGGCAAGAGCCCCAACATCGTGCTCGACGACGCGGGCTTCGCCGACGGCGTGCGCGCCGGGGTGGCCAACATGATGCCCAATTCCGGGCAGAGCTGTAACGCGCCGTCGCGCATGCTGGTGCCGAACTCGCGCATGGACGAGGCCGTCGCCATCGCGCGCGAGACCGCCGAGCAGGTGCGGGTAGGCGACCCCGACGACAAGACCGCGATCGGGCCCGTGGCGTCGCGGGCGCAGTTCGACAAGGTGCAGCGGCTGATCCAGACCGGCGTCGACGAGGGCGCGACGGTCGTCGCCGGCGGCCCCGGCCGGCCCGACGGCCTCGGCGCGGGCTACTACGTGCGGCCCACCGTCTTCGCGGGCGTCACCAACGACATGACGATCGCCCGCGAGGAGATCTTCGGTCCGGTGCTGTGCATGCTCGGCTACGACGACCTCGACCACGCCGTCGCGCTGGCCAACGACACCGACTACGGCCTGGCCGGCTACGTCTCGGGGGCCGACCTCGACAAGGCGCGCGCCGTGGCGCGCAAGATCCGGGCAGGGTGGGTGACCATCAACCACGCCTTCGACCTGAATGCGCCGTTCGGCGGCTACAAGCGCAGCGGCAACGGCCGGGAGTGGAGCTCGTTCGGGTTCCACGAGTACCTGGAGGTCAAGAGCATCCTGGGCTACGCGCCCGACAAATCCGCCCGGTAGGCCTGGCGAGAACGGCTGTTGCTCAAGCGGATTCGAAGTGGCGCCGGATGCCGGCCAGCATCGCGGTGTGCGCTTTGACCGCTTCGCGCGTCGTCACCGGGGCCAGCGGCCGCGGCGCCGTGATGCGGATGTGCTCGGTAAGCCGGGTGCCGCCGGCGGCCGGCGCGAAGCTCACCGTTCCCCGCAGCCGGACCCCCGGGGACTGGTCGGCCTCGGTCCGCACGTCGCCGTGGGCCGGCACGTGCAGCGTCGCCCGGTAGGTGATCCGCAACGTCAACGGCCCCAGCGGGATCCGATCGACCACGCGATAGCCCTGGCGGTAGCCGTCGGGGGTGTCGACGCGGGGCCCGGCCGCCACGGACACGATCAACGGATGCACCACCTTGATGTTGTCCAGGTCGACGTAGAAGTCGTGGACCCGATCCGGCGCGGCGGGCACCTGTTCGGACAGCGTCCGCTCGGCATGGGCGAACCACCAACTCATGGGTGACAACCTAGCCCGACGCGGACGCCCGGCAAGCGCGAAGGCCGCCGCGCCGCGAAGGTTCGCGCCGACGCCGGCATATTCCCTCACCCGAGGAATTGACCTAACGTGTCATGGATGGAGCCAGACGGAACTCCGGAGTCGGTACCGGTCGAGAAATTGCACTCGGGCGACCCGATCATCGATTGTGGTCAGCGTTACATCGTTCTCGAATCCAAAGCCCTCGGCGACAGTTGCGTGGTCCTCGAGCTGGAGTCCAGGGTGGACCATCACCTGCAGGTCATCGAGAAGACCTTCCCGGCGGGCTACCAGGTCGGACGCTCGAACCACCGGTATCTGTAGGCCCGATTTCCCGGGCCGGGCAGCGGCGGGCCGCATTGCTCGCACCCACTCCGTTCCCTTTGACGCCCAAAACATTTCAGGACACGATCGCGCCATCGGGGCCGGCCCGTCGCCCGCCGCGCGCCCGTGCTCCACGTTTCGCCCTCCGGCGAACCCGGTACGATTTACGGCAGTGAAGCGATTCGACACGCCGGTAACCGCGCGATTTCCCGGGCCGCCGCGTTTTCCCTTGTCATCGCTCGGCCTTGGTACCGCGCACCTGTGGACAGGCTCCCGGCACGCCAGGACCATTAGGCGCGGTAGACGTGATCGATAGGGTGACGGAATGAGGATTCCCGGTGTGGCCGGCGTCATCGCCGGTGTGACCGGCGGTGCCGCGGAGGTCCTCCGAGCCGGCGTATCCACCGCAGCCGGCGCCGTGGGCGCGGTGCAGATGCTGACCAGTCCGGTCACCGAGCTGGCCGGTCCCGTGATGCAGTCGATGGCGCAGACGACGGGCCGGGCGATCGGCATCGGCAGTGCCTCCTCCAACGGTTCGGCGAACCACGTCATGCCGCAGGTGCGCTGGCAGAGCGGGCGGCGGGTGCACCTGGACCTCGACCCGCTGCTGCCGTTCCCCAGCTGGCACGAGCATGCGCCGGTCGTCGAGGAGCCGGTGCGCCGGATTCCCGGCGTGGCCACGGCCCACGTGGAGGGGGCCCTGGGCCGGCTGGTGGTCGAACTGGACGGCGAGGCCGACTGCGACGCGGTCCTGGGCGAGGTGCGCCGGACGGTCTCCCGGGTGGCCGAGGACCTGGCACTGGCCGGGGCGCGCCCGGCCACCCGCACCGCACCGTTCGCCGACCCGGGCAACCCGCTGGCGATCCTGGTGCCGCTGACGGCCGCGGCGATGGACGTCGCGGCGATCGGCGCCGCGGTCACCGGCTGGGTGGGCCGGCTGCCCGTCGCGCCGCGCAGCGCGCGCGCGGCGTCGGCCCTGCTGAACCATCAGCCGAGGATCGTCTCGGTCCTGGAGTCGCGGCTGGGCCGGGTCGGCACCGACGTGCTGCTCAGCGCCTCGGCGGCGGTCTCCAACGGGCTGACCCAGGCGATCGGCACACCGATGCTCGACCTGGCGCAGCGCAGCCTGCAGATCTCCGAGGCGGCGGCGCACCGGCAACGATGGCGCGAGCGCGAACCGGAGCTCGCCTCGCCGCGGCGGCCGCAGGCCCCGGTGGTGCCCGTCATCTCGTCGGCCGGGCCCAAATCGCAGGCCCTGCGGCACAACTCGGCGGCCGCGGCGGCCGGTGAGGCGTCCCACGTCATGGTCGGCGGGGCCGTCCATGCCGCCATCGACACCGCGAAGGGGTCGATGGCCGGGCCCGTGGAGGAGTACGCCGACCAGGCCGCCAACGCGTCGCTGATCGCCGCGGCCACCGCGTTGCTGGCCGGCGGCGGCACCGAGGACGCCGCCGGCGCCCTGCTGGCCGGGGTACCCAGAGCCGCCCACATGGGCCGCCAGACGTTCGCCGCGGTGCTGGGCCGCGGCCTGGCCAACGCCGGGCAGCTGATCCTGGACCCCGGGGCCCTGCGCCGGCTGGACCGGGTCAAGGTGGTCGTCATCGACGGGGCGGCCCTGCGCGGCGACCACCGCGCGGTGTTGCGCGCGCACGGGGACATGCCCGGCTGGGACGACGACCGGGTCTATGAGGTTGCCGACGCGCTGCTGCACGCCGAGCAACCGCCCGAGCCCGACGCCGACGAGTTGCCGGCCACCGGGGCGCGCCTGCGCCGGGTGCCCGCGCAGGGCCCGTCGGCGGCGCCGGCCCAGGGCCTCGAGCACGCCGATCTCGTCGTCGACGGCGAGGTCGTGGGCAGCGTCGACGTGGGCTGGGAGGTCGATCCCTTCGCGATCCCGCTGCTGCAGACCGCACACCGCACCGGCGCCCGGGTGGTGCTGCGCCACGTCGCGGGCACCGAGGACCTCGCGGCCAGCGTCGCGGTGACCCACCCGCCGGGCACGCCGTTGCTGCAGCTGGTGCGCGACCTGCGGACCGACCGCGGGCCGGTGTTGCTGATCACCGCGCTGCACCCCGACTTCGCCTCGACCGACACGCTGGCGGCGCTGGCCGTCGCCGACGTCGGTGTCGCGCTCGACGATCCCCACGCCGCGACGCCGTGGACCGCCGACATCATCACGGGCACCGATCTGGCCGCGGCGGTGCGAATCCTGTCCGCGTTGCCGGTCGCCCGGGAGGCCACCGAGTCGTCGGTGCGCCTCGCCAAGGGCGGCAGCACGCTGGCCGGGCTGCTGCTGGTGACCGGCGACCCGGGGGCCACCGCGAACCCCCTGGCCCTGCAGCGCTGGCTCAACCCGGTCAACGCAGCCGCTGCGGCCGCGCTGGTGCAGGGGGCGTTCTCGGCCACCCGCGTGCTGCGCCAGCCCGTGCCCACCCCCCAGCCGCTGACCGCCTGGCACGCACTGGATCCCGAGATCGTCTACTCCCGCCTGTCCAGCCGCACCCGGCCGCTGGCCGTCGAGCCGGGCATCGCGCCGTGGCAACGCGTCCTGGACGACCTGTCCTACAACCCGGCGCTGGCGCCGCTGCGGGCGCCGGCGGCCCAGCTGGGACGGCTGCTGTCCGCCACCCGGGCCGAGCTCGCCGACCCACTGACACCGATCCTGGCGGTGGGGGCGGCGGCCTCGGCGATCGTCGGCAGCAACATCGACGCGCTGCTGGTGGCGGGCGTGATGACCGCCAACGCGATCGTCGGTGGGATGCAACGGTTGCGGGCCGAGGCGGCCGTGGCCGAGCTGTTCGCCGAGCAGGACCAACTCGCGCGCCGCGTCGTCCTTCCCACCATGGCGACCTCGCAGCGGCGGCTCGAGGCGGCCCGCTCCGCGCCGCGCACGGCCACGGTGAGCGCCAAGTCGCTGCGCCCGGGCGACGTCATCGACCTGGTGGCGCCGGAGGTGGTGCCGGCCGACGCGCGCCTGCTGGTGGCCGAGGACCTCGAGGTCGACGAGTCCTTCCTCACCGGTGAGTCGCTGCCGGTCGACAAGCAGGTCGATCCCGTCGCCGTCACCGACCCCGACCGCGCCAGCATGCTGTTCGAGGGCAGCACCATCGTCGCCGGGCGCGCGCGGGCGATCGTGGTCGCCACCGGCGCCGGCACCGCGGCGCAACGCGCGATCTCGGCCATCGCCGACGTCGAGTCGGCGGCCGGGGTGCAGGCGCGGTTGCGGGAGTTGACCAGCAAGGTGCTGCCGCTGACGCTGGCCGGCGGCGCGGCGGTGACGGGTTTGGCGTTGGTGCACAAGGGATCGCTGCGTCAGGCCGTCGCCGACGGCGTCGCGATCGCGGTGGCCGCGGTCCCCGAGGGCCTGCCGCTGGTGGCCACCCTCGCCCAGCTGGCCGCCGCCCAGCGGTTGTCCCGGCGCGGGGCGCTGGTGCGCACCCCGCGCGCGGTCGAGGCGCTGGGCCGGGTCCAGACGGTGTGCTTCGACAAGACCGGCACGCTCACCGAGAACCATCTGCGGGTGGTGCGCAGCGTCCCCCACGAAACCGCCGTCGACGCCGAGCTGCCCGCGGCGACGGACCCGCGGGCGGCGGCAGTGCTGCGTGCGGCCGCACGCAGCAGCACCCAGCCGCAGAACGGGCAGGGGCACGCGCACGCCACCGACGAGGCCATCCTCACCGCGGCGAATTCCCTGAACGGGCAAGGCGATTCGGGGTGGACGCTGCTCGCCGAGGTGCCGTTCGAGTCCAGCCGCGGCTATGCCGCCGCGATCGGCACCGCCGGAGCCGGCGAGGTGCCGACGCTCGTGGTCAAGGGCGCCCCCGAGGAGATCCTGCCGCGCTGCCGCTTCGCCGACGCCGACGCCGGCCGCGAGCACGCCGAGGCCCTGGTGCTGCGCCTGGCCGAGCAGGGTCTGCGCGTGCTGGCGGTGGCGCAGCGCCGTTGGGAGCACGGGCTTGCCGAGGACGACACCGACGCCGACGCGGTCGACGCCGCCGCCCGCGACCTCGAGATGGTCGGCTACGTCGGCCTGGCCGACACCGCGCGCGAATCCGCGCGGCCGTTGATCGAGGCGCTGATCGCCGCCCGCCGCCGGGTGGTGCTGATCACCGGTGACCATCCGGTGACCGCGCGGGCGATCGCCCGCCAGCTGGGGCTGCCGTCGGACGCGCGGGAGATCACCGGCGCCGAACTCGCCGCCCTCGACGAGGAGGCCAGGGCCAAGGTCGCCGCCGACGTGCAGGTCTTCGCCCGCGTCAGCCCCGAACAGAAGGTGCAGATCGTGTCGGCGCTGCAGGCGTGCGGGCAGGTCACCGCGATGGTCGGTGACGGCGCCAACGACGCCGCCGCCATCCGGATGGCCGATGTGGGCATCGGGGTGAGCGGGCGGGGGTCCTCGGCCGCCCGCGGGGCCGCCGACATCGTGCTGACCGAGAGCGACCTGGGCGTGTTGCTCGACGCGCTGGTCGAGGGGCGCGGCATGTGGGGCGGCGTCCGGGACGCGGTGGGCATCCTGGTCGGCGGCAACGTGGGCGAGGTCCTGTTCACCATCATCGGCACGGCGCTGGGTACCGGCCGGGCGCCGGTGGGCACCCGGCAGCTGTTGCTGGTCAACCTGCTCACCGACATGTTCCCCGCGCTCGCGGTGGCCGTCACCCCGCAATACCCGCAGCCCGACGAGACCGACGAAGCGGCCGGCACCGTGGCCGACGCCGACGCCGAAGAACTGCATCGCGCCTTCCAGCGGGCCGCCCTCGCGGGGCCGGCGCCGTCGCTCGACGCGCCGCTGCTGCGCCAGATCGTCACCCGCGGCGCCGTGACCGCCGCCGGTGCGACGGCGGCCTGGGGCATCGGGCGCTACACCTTCGGCACCGAAAAACGCACGGCCACAATGGGTTTGACCGCACTGGTGACGACGCAGCTGGCGCAGACCCTGTTGACGCGCCGCCACAGTCCGCTGGTGCTGGGCACGGCGCTGGGCAGCGCGGGCGTGCTGGTGGCCATCGTGCAGACCCCCGGCGTCAGCCACTTCTTCGGGTGCACCCCGCTGGGACCGGTGGCCTGGAGCGGTGTCATCGGCGCCACGGCCGGCGCGACCGCCGTCTCGGTGCTGGCACCCAACTGGCTGGCCAGGCGGGTCGCGGCCCTGGAGCCCAAGGCCGCCGAGATCGCCGCGCAGATTCCCGGCGTCTGGAACGGCGGCCCGAAGCCCGAATAGGGGCAATCGTCACGCCGGATCGGCGTCGAGGAAGGCCAGCGTCGCCTTCGCGTCGGCCTCGTCGATCTCGTACATCGCCAGGCCGAGGTGGATCAGCACCCAGGAGCCCGGCGCCAGCGTGCCCGGTTCCAACAGGACGGCCGGCGCGGTCTCGTCCTGTCCCTCGACGACGCCGACCTCGCCGCGGCCAACCACACCTCCGGCGGGGTCAAGGTGGACACGATCGTGATCGACCGGGACGGACGGAACATGTTCGACGGGCGGCGCCTGCTGCGCAGCCTGATGAGCTACCGGATCGCCGACGCGCCCGCGCCCCTGCTGGCCAACTCGGTCTTCGAATCGTTCGGGGACTTCGTCGCCGACGCGCTCGCGCGACTGCTCCGCGCCCAGCCCACCGACGTCGTCGTGTGCGCCGGAGACCTGCTGGCCGAAAACGCGGTGCTGCGCGCCCGCATCCGAAGTGGGCTCGTGCGATCGCGCCTGCCGGTGCTCTTCGCGGAGGCCTCGGCCTCGCCCGCGGTCAGGTGAAGACGATCTGCCCGCCCGCGGCCAACTGGTAGAAGTCGCCGACCGTGATGATCTTGTCCTGCACCGGCTCGATGAAGTCGTCCGGGCCGAGACCGAACAGATCCACCGACGCCTTGCAGGCGTACAAGCCGGCTCCGGTGTCGCCGATCATCTCGACGAACTCGGGTACCGACGGGATGTCGAGCTTGGCCATCCGGTCTTCCATGTAGCGCGTCATCAGCCCGGAAACGCCGGGCAGGCCGCCGATCCACGTGGGGATGTGCAGGCCCGGGTTGCCGACGGAGGCGAGCTTGACGCGCTTCTGCCTGCTCTTGTGAACGGCGTCCAGGCCGAAGAACGTGAAGAACAGGTTCGCCTCCATGCCCTCGGCGCGGGCGCCGTTGGCCATGATCAGGCCGGGGTAGATACCCTCCAGCGAGCCCTGGGAGATGACGATGGAGACCTTTTCGATCGCGTCGTCCATGTGATGCTCCGTCCTTGTTAAATGCAGCCGATCGGCTTGGGAATGCCGGCGATTCGCGCGGCCACCTTCGCGGGTCCCTTCGGGAACAACTGGTAGAGGTCCTTGATGCTGACGCCGGAGCTTTTGCTCAGCGCGCGCACCGACGGTCCGCTGCCGCTCTGCTCGTATTCGTGGCGCATCTGTTTGACGACCTGCCAATGCTGGTCGGTCAGCGTGGGAACGCCCCACTCCTGGGCGATTTCAGGGGCCATGTCGGCGTTCCACTGCGTGGGGTCGGTGAAGAATCCCTCGTCGTTCACGGTCACCTCGGTACCCGCGTAGACCTTTGTCGTCATGTCACCTGCTCCTCTTGTTGTGCCACGGTGTCGAATCGTTTGCCGGAGCGCGGCATCCGGCTGGCGATGCCGGGAATGTCACGGCCGCGCAGCAACACGTTCCAGTACAGCCAGCGGAAGGCGAGCTTTCCCAGGTGGTTGAGCCGGGACTCGCGCAGCAGCGGCATCCCCACCGCCAGCGGGAAGTGCCCGGGCAACGGCTGGGTGTCGTAGTCGAAGTCGATGAGCAGCGCCTTCTGGTCCCCGCTCTCGATGAAGCAGTTCGTGTGCCCGTCGAAGTGCGCATCGAGTGGCCGGCCGGCGAGGAACTGCACGATGTTGTGGGCCAGCACGTCGCCCTCGAAGTGGGCGACCGAACCCGCCTTGGAGGTGGGCACGTTGGTCGTGTCGCCGATCGCGAAGATGTTCGGCCGTGCCTTCGACTGCAGGGTGTGCTGGTCGGTCAGCACGAAGTTCAGCTCGTCGCCCAGGCCGGCGGAGCGGCCGATGAACCCTGCCCCGCCGTGCACCGGGATCATGACCGCGAGGTCGAAGTCGACCGTTCGCTCGTCGTAGGAGATCAGCCGGCCCGCCTCGCCGTCGACCTCTCCGGTGTTGAACTCGGTGACCAGCTCGATGCCTCTGCGCTGCAGCAGGTTACCCAGTTCGTGGGCGGCCACCGGCTTGGTGAACGCGCCGTCCAGCGGCGTCACGTAGACCAGTTCGACCCGGTCCCGGATGCCCCGGCGCCGGAAATATGCGTCGGCGAGGAAACAGAATTCCAGCGGCGCGACCGGGCACTTGACCGGCATGTCGACGACGTTCACCGCGATGCGGCCGTGGTCGAACGCGGCCAGCGCGTCGTGCAGCCCCTTTGCACCCTCGAGGTTGAAGAACGTGAAGACGTTGCGCATCCACCCGGGCCCGGTCATGCCCTCGGTCTCCTCGGGCAGCAGCACGGCACCGGTGGCGATGACGAGCACGTCGTACTCCAGCACGGTTCCGTCGCTGAGATGGACCCGGTCGCCCTCGATGTCGACGCGGTCGATATCGCGCTGAACGTAGCGAATACCGGAGTGCAGTTGGCGGGCCCGGGACTTGACGAGTTTCTCGGGGCCGATCAACCCGAACGGCACGAACAGCAACCCGGGCTGATACACGTGCGCGTCATCACGGTCCACGACCGTGATGACGGCGTCGGAGAGCATGCGGCGCAACCGGTTCGCCATCAACGTGCCACCCGTTCCGCCGCCGAGGATGACGATTCGCTTGTTCACGCCTTCGAGAATCCCCGACCACCGGTCGGCGTCGCAGGGTCTTTGGTCCCCGATACCGCGGCTCAAGGTCCTCGATCCGCGGCGCCGGTGCACCGCGCACGGCACCTCAGATGGGCAGTTCCCTGCGCACGACCTTGCCCGCGGCGTTGCGCGGGATGCTCGCGACGATCTGGATGTCGCGGGGCTGTTCGAAGCGAGAAACCCGGTCTTTCAGGTACTCGCGCAACGCCGCGATGTCGGTGGCGCGGCCCGGCTGGAGCACGACGAAGGCGGCCAGCCGATGGCCGAACCGCTCGTCGGGCACCCCGACGACCGCGTTGTCGGCGACGTCGGGGTGTTGGGCGAGCGCGTTCTGCACCGCGCGCGGGTAGACGTTCTCCCCCCCGGAGATGATCATGTCGTCCTCGCGGCCGACGATGTAGAGCCGGCCCGCGTTGTCGAGATAACCCATGTCCCCGGTGCTGGTCATGCCGTCGACCACCGCTTTCGTTCCCCCGCCGGTGTAGCCCTCGCCGGCCAGGTCGCCGCCGACGAAGATGCGGCCGGTGACGCGCGGCCCGACCGGCCGGTCGTGCTTGTCGAGGATGCGCACCAGGGTGCCCGCGACCGGTTTCCCGACGGTCTCGGGGGCGTCGCGCAGGTCGGCCGGCGTCGCCAGCGCGCCGATGCCGACCTCGGTGGAGCCGTAGCCGTTGTAGAGGATGTCGCCGTAGGTGTCCATGAACCGCTGCCCGAGCGTGGGATCGAGCCGGTCCCCGCTGGACATCACGACCCGCAGGTGCGGCACCGGGTTGCGCGCCCGGACGCGCTCGGGCAGGTCGAGGATGCGCGCGAGCACC
Source organism: Mycobacterium cajalii (assembly GCF_045809005.2). Lineage (NCBI taxonomy): Bacteria > Bacillati > Actinomycetota > Actinomycetes > Mycobacteriales > Mycobacteriaceae > Mycobacterium > Mycobacterium cajalii. The sequence goes on along the minus strand of NZ_CM141436.1, from coordinate 188,033 downwards.
ACCGGCACCGACGTGAACGCGTCGGCGCGATGCAGCGACGCCTGCGCGAGGGCGGCCTCGGCGTCGAAGTGGCGCTGGGTGAGCACGGTGCCGCCCAGGGCCACCGTGATCATCAGCATGCCCAGGCCCAGCCCGTGGAACATGGGCATCGCCACCGAGATTCGCGATCCCGTGTGCAGCCGGGTGCGGTCCAGGATCGTCACCCACACACCCACCGCCGAACGCAGCTGCGGGGTGCGCGGCACGCCTTTGGGCGTTCCGGTGGTGCCCGAGGTGAGCAGGACGATGCGGCCCGGCGCGGCCACCCGTGGCCGCGGGTCGCCGTCGTGCACCGTGGCCGTCGCCGGGTCGACGACGGCCACCGACCGGTCGGCGGCGCGCACCCGCTCGGTGAACTCGTCGTCGGCGACCATCGCGGTGATCCGGTGACCTTTGAGCGCGGCCGCCAGCGCGTCGGTGCGGAACTCTGTGTTGACCAGCACCACGTCTGCGCCGAGGAGGGCGGCGGCGAAGAACCCCTCGACGAAGCCCCGGCCGTTGCGGCACATGACCCCGACCGCCCCGCCGGGGCCGGCGCCCTCGCCGGCCAGCCGGCGCGCCAGCGCCTCGGCCCCCCGCTGCAGGTCGCGGTAGCTCAGGGCGCCGTCGTCGTCGACGATGGCGGACCGGCGTGGCCAGCGGGCCGCCGTGATCGCCAGCAGGGTGTAGGGGTTGGTGCGGCTGCGCCCCGCCTCGTGCAGGAGCCGGTACGCGGCGGCCGGGGACAGCGGGCTGAGCAGCCCGGAGCGCAGCAGCGCCCGGGTGGCGGTGGTGAGCACGCCGTCGGTCATCGCGCGGCCTCGTCGGTGTCGGTCTCGGTGAAGAACCGGCGGTACCACAGCCGGGCCGCCTGGTCGGCCGGTCCGGCCAGCAGCACCGAGGCGAGCTCGGCCGGCCACACCCAGGGCGGTTCGACGGAGCGCGGGCGTTCGATGACCGCCTTGGCGATCGCGTCGGCGGCGCCGTCCGGCGACAGGCCGGGAAGCCTGCCCAGCACCGGCGTGGGCTCGATCATCCGGGTGCGGACCAGCGCGAAGTAGACCGACGTGACGGTCACGCCGTCGGCGTGCAGTTCCGGTGCGACGCTGCGCAGCCAGCGATCGAAGGCCCCCTTGGAGGCCTGGTAGGCGCCCCACTGCGGGCCGGGCACCACCCGCACGCCGACGCTGGAGACGTTCACGATGTGCCCGCCGCCGTTCTCGCGCATCGCCGGCAGCAGCCCCAGCAGCAGCCAGATCGGCCCCAGGTAGTTGATGTCGATGGTGCGCCGGAAGTCGTGCGGCCGGTCGTACTGCTGGTGCAGCGAGCGGCGCAACGACTTGCCGGCATTGCTGACCACCACGTCGAGCGGGCCGTGGTCGTCGATGATCTGCTTGGTCAGCGCGCGGACGGCGGCCTCGTCGGTGAGATCGGTGGGGTAGGCGACGGCCTGCCCGCCGCCCGCGTTGATCGACGCCGCGAGGTCGTCGAGCCGGTCGGCCGACCGGGCGACCACCAGCACCGTCGCCCCGGCCGCGGCCAGCCTGCGCGCGGTCGCCTCCCCGATCCCGTACGACGCGCCCGTCACCAGGGCGGTCTTGCCGGAAACGGCGCCGCGAAGCCGGTCCGGATCGGAGATCCGCGCCGGGTTGGCCAATCGGTCGGTGGCCGCTTGAAGGGCCTGCGCTATCACGTTCACCTTTGACTGCCGCATCCGCTGGAGTGCACGCCGAGGGGTGGCTCTGGCTCAACCGTGCGCCTCGACCGTTCTACAGCTAGCAGACCACACGGCGTCGCGAACGCCTTTCGGCGGCCCCGGTCAGTCGTCGATGAAGCCCTTGTTGCGCATCAGGACGTCGGCCAGGAAACCGTCGTGCGGGATCTCGGGCGCCCCCTGGAAGGTCGGGTGGCGGCCACGGTAGACGTTACTCACGGTCGGTTCGGCGAGCAGCGCGTCGATCAGCGCGTCGTCGCCGGTGATCGCGGTGATGACCAGGGAATGCCGCAGCGGCGCCACGCCCGCAGCGGGCGACCAGGGCGACACCCACACGCACGGAAACGGCAGTTCGGTGTTGAGCGTGTCGGTGAGCCGGCCCGCGCCGGGCCCGGCCAACAGGTGCACGGCCGGGCGCAGGGCGGCGCACCCGTCGCCCACCTCGGCCACCACCTGGTCGGCGCCGAGCAGTGGGGTGGTCCCGGCGGCCCGGGCCGCCAGGTGGCTCGCCAGCGCGTGCGCCTTCTCGAGCGGCTGGGTGGGCAGGACGGCCCGCTCGTCCCCGCTCGGCAGGGGTTCGATGGTGGCCAGGCGTTCGGCGATCGCCGCGGCCAGCGGCGCGGGGTCGCCCTCGCAGAGCACCGCGGTGGTGTTGACGCAGGCCATGCCGCCCAGGTTGGCGATCGAGTCGACGATGACGTCGAGGTGCTCGCGCCAGTCGCGGTCGGCGGTGATCAGGATCTTCGCCCGTCCCGGCCCGTTGACCACCACCGTGGGGTCGGCGGCGTACTTGTCGACGACGTCCTGCCCGCCGTAGACCATCGCGAGGTCGGCCGCGCGGATCAACTCGTCCGCCCCGCCGTGATCGGTCGGCAGGTAGGCGGCGTCCTCGTTGCGGAACCCCGCCCGGCGCAGCGCGGTGACCAGGCGGTGCGCGGTCAGCGGCTCGCGCCGCGACGGACGCACCGCCACCCGGTAGCCCAGCGCGAGCGCCTGCGGCCACAGGCCGTGCACACCGGGGCCGTTGCCGGCGGCGTGCACGGCGAACACCTCGCCGCGGCGCACCCACACCGCGCCCCCGCCGCGGATCCGCTCGTCGCGCCAGTCCGGCGCCGCGCCGACGGGACGGGCCGGGCGCACCGCGGCGAACGCGCCGCCGACCGCGCCGGCCACTCCGCGCGCCCCGGCGCGGGTGACCGCGATCGGCAGCCCCGAGATCCGGCTCGCCGCAGCGACATAGCCCTCGAAGTCCAGTCCCGCGATGGTCGCGGCGGCGAAGACCTGCGCCGCTTCGGCCAGCGCGGCCTCGCGTTGCGCGAACGGCAGCGGCCGGGCCTTGCGCTGCGCGGTGAGGGTTCGCGAAACATACAGCGGCGGAACGATGCTCAGCTCGGTCACCGCGTCGCCGGCCGCGCCGGGGAGGGTTTCGCGGTTTCGGGTGCGGTACTCGCCTTGCGGGCCGAGCGCATCGATGTGCACCAGATCGCCTTTCAGTACACGCCTTCGATGACGGCCTCGCCCTCGAAGGTGCTCACCGGCCGCACCGCGCTGACCGAGTCGCCGACCTGACCCGCCGGTCCCGGCATGCGGACGGCCAGGTCGCGTTCCAGGTTGTTCGGGATGAACATCCCCTTGCTGACGTGGTTCATCACGACCCGGCCGAGTTCGCCGTAGGGCACTTCCGCGCCGGTGTCGGGGTCGACGACCCGGAACACGACGTAGGGGCTGCGCGGGTCGAAGACGAACGTGCCGTCGTCGGCGGTCCGGGTGACCGCCTGGGACAGCACCATGGTGCTGCCGAAGGCCATCGTGATGGTCGTGGCCGGGAAGATGTCGCGCAGCAGGTCGAGCGTGTCGGCGTCCACGTGCGCGCCGCTGAGCAACAGGTAGCGGATCTTGGCGTTCACCAGGTCCACCACGCGGTCGTCGCGGGCCATCGCCTGCACCAGCGGCGGCGTGGCGTGCAGGTTCGCGACGTCCTGCGTCTGCAGGACGAAGACGGCCTGTTCGATGACGTGCTCGACGTAGGCCGCCACCTCGGCGGCGGCGTTGCGGGCGGTGAGCTTCTTGACCCAGCGCGGGTCGATGTCGATCGGGTGGAACACCGACCCCAGCCGCTCGGAGACCAGGCGCGAGAAGTAGCCCACCCCGTGCGGCCCGCTGGGCATCAGGCACAGGAAGCCGCGCCCGGGCAGGAAGCCGCCCGTCGCGAAGTCCTCGGTCTGCCATTCGACGACCTGGGCACACCAATCCGGCAGTTGCGCGGTGCGTTTTGGGGCGCCGGTGGTACCGCCGGACTCGAAGATGCGGGGCAGCGGCGCCGGGTATCCCTGAGCGGCGTAGCCGCGGGGAACCAGGTCCTCGACCGGCACGGCGCGCAGTTCGTTGACCAGGTTGGGAAACCGGCGCAGGTCGGCGAAGGTCGTGACGTCGCTACGCGGGTCGAAGTCCAGCGCCTCGGCCGTGCGCAGCCAGAACGCCGAACCGGTGTCCGGACCGAAATGCCAGGCGATCGCGGCCCGCAGGTAGGCCTCGGGGTCGTCGATCGGCGCCGTCCTGGGGACGTCCAGCAGCGCGAAGTCGATGTCGGCCATGCCACCGATCCTGTCACAGGACCCGCGCGGCAAATGGCTTCGGCTGCCGATTGGCTTACGGCACAGAGAATTTCGCTTCCGGTCACGCGCCGTTCAACTGTTCAGGCGCCGTTGTGCAGCCCACGCGGATCGACCCCCACGCGGCGCCACGCTCTGGCCGCCCAGGGCAGATAGACCATCGACAGGGGCAGGCGGTTGATGAGCGGGTTCAGCGCCCGCATGGTGGCGGCGAACCGCTGAAAGCGCCTCTCCTTCTTGTCGTTCCAGTCCAACTGGCACACCGCACGCATCTGCGGGGGCAGGGTGCCCACCAGGACCAGCCGGGTGTAGGCGTTGAGCGGCGCGGACAGGACCTTCCAGATCGGCGCAGGGATCCGGCGCGGACCCGGTATCCCCTTGCGGATGTAGCCGGTGCCGTACAGAACGGTCTTGTGGGGGACGAACCGGTCGAGCATCGCATCCCAGTAGGCCAGGAACTCGTCGTAGGTCTGCGGCTGCCCGCGGTCGCTGACCCCGTAGAGGCCGTACCAGGTTTTGCCCTCGTCGAAGATCTGTTCCTTCTCCGCGCGGGACAACCGGCGGATGAAGGTGTCGGCCGTGTAGATGACCTGGTCGACGAAAGTGGCGTGCGCCCAATAGAACAGCTCGGGATTCAGCGCGTGGTACCGCGAGCCGTCGCTGACGGTCCCCTTGATGGGCCTGTGGAAGTCGCGGACCTTGCGGCCCCACGTGTGCGGGTCGCCGGAGTAGACGGTCTCCATCAGGGGCGGCGCGGTGCGCCGCGCCCGGCCCAGCGTGTCGCTGAACACCACCGAGTGGTCGAGCACGCCCTGGGCGAGTTGCTCGATGCAGTTCTCGACCCCGGCCGTGCGCTGGAAGCCGAAGAACTGCGTGCGGTGATCGCCGTAGAACTTCCAGATCAGCGAGTCGGGCCCCAGCCGCGGTGTCGCGTCGGGGCCGTCGTCGACCAGCACGGGCACCGCTTCGCGAACATCACGGTCGAACCGGGATCCGGCGGTCATGCTCACCCCTCGTCGGCGCGTGCCCTGCGTGATTCATTGACACAAAATAGTGTCTTTGTGTCAGGCTAACATTTCTACGTCGAGATTGCAGTGGGGGTCGTGATCCATGCGGTTTGACAACCCTGGCGGCGACCTCGGCGAGAAGGCCCACAAGGCCGAGAAAGCCGCGAAAGCCGACGTCGACCGGGTCATCCTGGACACCGCGCGGGCGGTGTTCGAAACCTACGGCGTGCGCCGGGCGAACATCGAGGACGTCGCCGCCCGCGCCGGGGTCAGCCGCAGCACCATCTACCGGCGCTTTCCCAGCAAAGACGCCCTGTTCGAGAAGGTGGTCCGCCGCGAAGCCGGCCACTTCTTCGCCACGCTGGACCGGGCCACCGCCGGATGCACCCCGCAGCAGGCCGTGGTAGAGGCGTTCGCCCTGGGGGTGCGCCTGGTGCAGGACTCACCGCTGTACTCCCGGATCGCCGAGAGCGAACCGGAGTTGTTCGGGCTGTTCTCGCGTTCCGAGGTCTTCCCGATCCGGCAGTTCGCCGACGGGATCGCCCACACGCTGCGGCGCTGCGGCGCCGATCTGCCCGACCCCGAGCTGGCCGACGTCGCCGACATCCTGCTGCGGGTCGCCCTCGGCATCATCGTGTTCCCCACCGACCGACTCGACACCGCCGACCCGGCCGCCGTGCGCGCCTACGCCGCCCGCTACCTGGTCCCGATCATCGGCGGTCGGCAAAGGGCAGACCCCGTCGGCGACCTGGATTAGCCTGGACGCGTGGTGCCGGTAACGCGGACCAGGTACGTCAGCTGCGGCGAGATCGACATCGCCTATCAGGTCTTCGGCGGCGGCCCGGTCGACCTGCTCGTGCTGCCGGGGCCGTTCATCCCGATCGACTGCGTCGACGACGAGCCGTCGATGTACCGCTTCCATCGGCGGCTGGCCTCGTTCGCCCGGGTGATCCGCTTCGACCACCGCGGGATCGGACTGTCCTCGCGGGTCCCGTCGCCGGACATGATCGGACCGGAGTCCTGGGCGAACGACGCGATCGCGGTCATGAACGCGGCCGGGTGCGAGCGCGCGACGGTGCTGGCACCCAGCTTCACGTCGCTGGCCGGCATCGTCCTGGCCGCCGATCACCCCGACCGGGTGAGCGGCCTGGTAACCGTCAACGGCGCGGCGCGCACGCTGCGCGCCCCGGACTACCCGATGGGCTCCGACCTGAGCGCGGCCGACCCGTACACGACGACCGCCATGGAGCCGGACGCCGTCGAGCAGGGCTTCGACCTCCTCGGCATCATCGCGCCCAGCGTCGCCGACGACGACGCCTTCCGCGCCTGGTGGGACATGGCCGGCAACCGGGCGGCGTCACCGAGCATGGCGCGCGCCTTCGTCCGCAAGATCAGGGAGGGCGACGTGCGCGACCGCCTCGGCCGCATCGCCGTGCCGACGCTGATCCTGCACCGCGACAATCCGGCGTTCAGCCCCGTGGCGCACGCCCACTACCTCGCCGAGCGCATCCCCGGATCGCGCCTGGTCGAACTCGCCGGCGGGGACGCCCTGTACTGGGTCGGCGACACCGGCCCGATGCTCGACGAGATCGAGGAGTTCGCCACCGGGGTGCGCGGCGGCTCCGACGCCGAGCGGCTGCTCACCACCATCGTGTTCACCGACATCGTCGGCTCCACCGAGCGGGCCGCCGCGCTCGGCGACCGCCGGTGGCGCGACCTGCTGGACAACCACGACGCCATCGTGCGCCACGAGTTGCAGCGGTTCGGTGGCCGCGAGGTCAACACGGCCGGCGACGGATTCGTCGTGACGTTCAGCAGTCCCAGTGCCGCGCTGGCCTGCGCCGACGCCCTCGTGGACGCCGTCCGGGTGCTGGGCGTCGAGGTGCGGGTCGGGATTCACGCGGGCGAGGTCGAGGTGCGTGGCGCCGCGAAGGACGACGTCGCCGGCATGGCCGTGCACATCGGCGCGCGGGTGGGCGCACTGGCCGGCCCGGGCGAGGTGCTGGTGTCCTCCACGGTGCGCGACATCGTCACCGGGTCGCGGCACCGGTTCGACGACCGCGGCGAGAGCGCGCTCAAAGGGGTGCCGGGTCGGTGGCGCCTGTACGCCCTGTCCCGCGGGCAAGCCATCGTCAGGCGTTAACTCATCCCACATTCGCCGGACAGTCCGGCGCCCACCGCCCGGCGTAGGCTACACATGAGGGACATCCGAGCCGAGAGCGCCAATTGCGGCGTACAGCTTGGCATTTGATCGAAGGAGCACCCATGACCGATGTGCACGTCTCGCTGCCGCCCGCGCTGCGCCGCGCGATGGACCTGCTTACCGATCCCCCGGCCGACCCGGACGTCAGCAGGGGATATCTGGATCTGCTCGGCACCGCACCGGCCGGGGACGCCGGCGTCGCCAAGAACACCGGCCCGATCCAGGCCGCGTGGGCATCGCCGATCGGGTCGATGCTCTACGACAACGCCCAGGCCCTGTCGCGGCGGCTGATCAGCGCCTGGCGCCACCCCGTCGAGTGGCTGAACATCCCGGCCGGGGGCACGGCGCTCGACGTCGGCTCGGGCCCGGGCAACGTCACCTCGTCGCTGGCGCGCGCGGCCGGCCCGGACGGGCTGGCGCTGGGTGTCGACATCTCCGAGGCGATGCTGGCGCGGGCCGTGCGCAACGAGGCGGGCTCGCAGGTCGGCTTCATCCGCGCCGACGCTCAGCGACTTCCGTTGCGCGACAACACCGTCGATGCGGTCGCCTCGATCGCGGTGCTGCAGCTGATCCCGGATCCGGCGGCCGCCCTGGCCGAGATGGCCCGGGTGCTGCGCCCCGGCGGCAGGCTGGCCGTCATGGTCCCGACAGCCGGACGCGCCGCGCGGCTGTGGCAGATGCTGCCCAACATCGGGGTGCGCGCGTTCGGCGACGACGAGATCGGCGACATCCTGGAGGACAACGGGTTCGCCAGCGTGCGCGTCACGAACCTCGGGACGCTGCAATGGGTGCGCGGCAAGAAGGGCTGAGCCGGCGCTGAGGACACCGGCTCGCCGGGCTCAGGCTTCCCGCGCCAGCTCGGCGAGCCGGTCCAGCGACGCCCGCAACCGCTCGGGCGTGGTCGACCGGGCCCGCTCGAGGCGGCTCTGGTCGGTCAGCGCGGTCCAGTCGTAGGTGTGGGTCACGCTGGTGAGGTCACCGGCGAGCGCCTCGAGCTGCCAGCGCCACAGGTGGCCGGGCGGCTGCTTGCCCTTTTCTGCCGGGAGCCAGGCGATCTGACTGCCCTCGATGAACTCCACGACGTGGTTCTCCCGCACGGCGCCGTTGGTCAGCGTCGTCCTGAAGATGTCGCCGACCTGGCGCACGCGCTGTCCGGGGGCAGCCGAGGCGAGGTTGTCGTTGCCGTCCCAGCTCGGCTGCCGCGACGGGTCGGCGATCAGTTCGAAGATTCGCTCGGCGCGGGCCGAGATGACGCGGGTGGCGCTGACGATGCGTTCCTCGAAGTCGGACATACCGCTATCCAAACACGTCGCGACTCACCCCGCCCGAAGCGCCTCGACCGGTCCGCGCCCTCAGCAGCGTTCGGCGCCCCTGCGCATCAGGCGCGCGTCGGCGGGGCCCGGGGCCGGGCGCCGCCTTCTCTTCAGCACGGCCTGCAACGCGTCGCAGGCCCGCGCCCTGAGGGGCGCGACGACATCGAGGCTGGTGGGGTCCTGAGGGATCCAGTCCTGCAGCGTAGGCATGGGTGCCTCCCCTTAAATCTGTTCGGCCGCTTGACCTCACTGAATTGCACCGCGGTCGTTTTACGGTCGCACGGCGACCGGGTAAACGGCGCGAGAAGCCGGTTGTGGTGTCGGACACAATCGCGGGCACCGCGCCGGCCCCGTCACACCGGGCCGGCGGTTCGCGCGCGGAACCGGCGCAGGTAGCCGACCAGGCGGTGCGCCGGGATCGCCGTAGGCCAGTCGTCGGCACGGAAGTACGCGTCCGATCCGCCGTCGACGAACACGACGCTGCCACAGAGGAAATCCGCAGAGTCCGACAGCATGAAACACATCCAGTCGGCCATGTGCCCGGCCTCGCCGAACCCGCCCAGCGGAACCGGGAACGACCGCACCGCCTTGGCCTGCCGCGGCGTCGAAAGCTGTTCTTGCAGTAGCGGAGTCATGATGGCACCGGGAGCCAGCGCGTTCAGGCGCACCCCGGCCCCCGCCCACTCCGGCAGCACGGCGTGCCGGCGCACCCAGCGGCTGACCGCGATCTTGGACGCCGCGTACATCATCGTCGGTGCGCCCGGCCCGTAGAACCGCACCGCCCGTACCGCCTTGTCGGCGTCGTGGGCCAGCAGGGCCCGCACGGCCCGGCCGGGGACCGCGGGCACGGTCGTCGTGGAGTTGCTGGCGACGACGACGACCTTGGCGCGCCCGGCCGCGGCCAGCGCCGGCCGCCAGGCGACCAGGGGCTCGACGACCCCCAGGTAATTGACCTGGGCGATCTGGCGCACCCGGTCCCGGCCTGGGCTCGGACCCAGACCCGCCGCCAGCACCGCGCCGTCGAGCCTGCCGCCCGCGGCCGCCAGGACGGCGTCGGCGGCCTCCCGGCGCCCGTGCGGCGTCGACAGGTCGGCGATTATGTCGGCGTCTTTGACGTCGACGCCGATCACGGTGTGGCCGTCGCCGTGCAGCCGCTGCACGGTCTCGCGGCCCATCCCGGACGCCGATCCGGTGATCGCGTAAGTGCCCATGAAATCTCCGTTCCTGCCAGGGGAAGTATGCCGCCGGGGCCCCACTGTTAGGTTGCGGGGATGCACAACCAGATGCCCTGCGTCGACCCCGGCCGGCTCGAGTCGGACCATGTGCCGCTGGCCGAGTCGATCCGCCGGCTCATCGACGTCAGCATCCGCACCGAGGCGGGCGCGGCGGAGGTGGCGGCCGCCAAGGCCCGGATCGACAGTGCCGCAGACGAATTGAGCCGGGCGCTGCGGCCGGGGCCGTTCGGTGTGCACCGGATGCCCGACGGCCAGACCATCGCATGCGGCAACGCCGTGGTCGGTGTGCGCAACCCCGTCGCGCCGCCCCTGGTGATCCATCACGACCCGGACGGGCTGGTGTGGTCGGAGTTCGTACTGGGCGTGGCCTACGAGGGACCGCCGGGCAAGGTCCACGGCGGCGTGTGTGCCCTGGTGCTCGACCATGTGCTCGGCGCGGTGGCCCACCAACCGGACAGGCCCGCCTTCACCGGCACGCTGACCCTGCGTTACCGACGGCCGACGCCGCTGGAGCGGCCGCTGCGCGCGGAGGCGCGTATCGAGCGCACCGAAGGGGTGAAGATCTTCGCCGTCGGCCACCTCGCGGCCGAGGACGGCCTCACCGTCGAGGCCGAGGGCGTTTTCATCCTGCCCAGGCAGTACCGGGGCTGACCCTCACTTCAGCGTGTCGTCGACCCAGGCGCGCAGCGCGGGCAGCGGCGCGGCACCGGACTGCCGGGACAGCACCCGGCCGTCCCGCATCAGCAGCAGCGTCGGCACCGCGCGGACCGCGAAGCGCTGAGACACCGCGGGTGCGGCGTCGACGTCGACCTTGACCAGCTTCAGCCCGCCCGCCCGTTCCCGCGCCAGCTGCTCGAGGGCCGGGCTGACCGTCCGGCACGGACCGCACCACGTCGCCCACAGGTCGACCAGCACCGGCACCGACGCCTTCTCGGCGACGTCGGCGAAGGTGTCGTCACGCGCATCGACGATCCACGGCAGCCACTGCCGGCACTGCGCGCAGCGGGGTTTGCCGGCAGTGGCTGCCGGCACGCGATTCTTCCTCCCGCAGTGGGGGCAGGCCACGACGCGCGAGTTCTCGCTCATGCCGCGGCCCTCGTCGCCGCCCGCTCCACGTCGAGGAGCTGCTCGCCACGCCGCTCCTCCGCGTAGGCCGTGCGGCCGCCCCGGACCCCGAACAGCCGTTTCGACGCGACGAGGTAGACGACGGCGGCCACGTTGATTGTGAAGGTGACCGCCCGGGTCGTCGTGACCCCCTTGGCCAGCTCGGAGATCTCCAGCGGCAGGAACACCGAGGTGGCGACCACCGCGAAGTACTCGCCCCAGCGTTGCAACAACCACAGCCCGACCCCTTCGACGACCTCCACCAGGGCGTAGACGGTCAGCGCCACGGTGAGCAGGGTCAGCGTGGATGCCTTGGCCGCCAGCGCCTTCTCCAGTTCGTGCACCGCCGTCATCTGGTCGACCTGGAATCCGCTGGCGCGCAACAGGGGCAGGTCGCGGTCCAGCGTGGCCTGGATGGATCCGCGCGCACCGCGGAACTTCCACACGGCGTAGGCCGCCAGCGCGATCAGCAGCGCCCGCAGCAGGCGTTCGGCCCCGAGGGCCCGGACGATGATCGCCTGGCGCAAAGCCTTGCCGCGCAAGACCGTCGGGGCGTCCGTGGTGGCGCCGCGGCGGCGCGGCTCGCCGAGAACGAACTCCCCGCAGCGCAGGCAGCGCCACACCGGTCCCACGGCCGTGTCGCCGCGCAGCCGGTCGGCCAGCGCCTCGTCGTCCGGCACGAAGGTGGCGTGCCCCGCGAGGCCGCAGGTCACCAACTCCCAACGGTCGCCACCGCGATCTACGTGCATGACCACCGATCATCCAGGGCGGTCGGCAAAAGACGCAAGAGGGCGCGCGGGGCGGTCAGAAGCGCCGCTTGCCGCGTGGGCGCACCGGTACCGGGCTCGCCTCGCCCAGCAGGGCCGTCAGCCCGGCGACGGGTATGTCGTCCAGGTGGTCGACCGCGTCGACGATCTCGGCGCGCGGCGCCTCGCCGCAGCAGGGTTCGGCGAGCCAGTGGGACTTGCCCACCACGCGTGCCCAGGACATCGGCCGGTTGGGAGACCCCTCGTATTCTCCTCGCTCGCAACCGAATTCGCGGTCTTCGCGCGTCACCACGCGCACGCGTGCGGCGGTGCGCTGCGGGTAGCCGGCGGTCAGGTCGGCGGCGGGTGTGACGTCGACACGCGCGAGCGGGAACCGCACCGGTCCGGCTGCTGTGCGCCGACCACGAAGTCGGCGAGGTCCGCCACGACCGAATCGGGTCGTCTCAACCGGCCCGCTCGACGGCGCCCGGCGGCGGGGACTCGCTGATGGCCGTCGTCTCGTCGGTGAGCTGCTTGCCGATCGTCCGGACCTGGCGGGCGCTGAGCGGGCACAGGGGATGCACGGCGACCATCAGGCCGACGTGGTGGCGATGGTCGAAGACCGGTGCGGAGATGGTCACCACCGGCTGCTTGCGGCGTCCGGGGTTGTCGTCGGAGAGAAAACCTATGGCGGTGAACTCGACGAGCAACTGGTCGACGATGGGGCGCACCGACGACGGCATTTCGTCGCTGTCCAGGGTGGCTACGGCCTGCACGGCTTGGGCCAGCGTGGGCGTGGTCCAGTCGACGTCGAAGCCACGCTCGCGCGTGTGTGCCAGCACCTGCTCGAGCCGGTGGGTGCGTTCCGGGTTGTCGCCGGCACCGCGGCGGATCCACGCGCGTTGTTCCTCGTCGGTGTCCCAGGCGGCGAAAGCCACACCGAACGGCGGCGCATAGGGGATCCGGTCGCCCGGGATTCCCGCCGGCGCGGTGGCGGCTTCGTTCTCGAAAGCGGTCACCACCAGTGAATCACCGAACCGCTCGACCACGGAACTGGCGTAGCCGACCCTCTTGGACAACCGCAGCGACGCGGAACGGGCCGCGTTCGCCAACGGCCGGGCGGTGTCCGTGCGGGCGGCAACCACGGCCAGCGCGGGCCCGAGCGCGAACGTCTTCGTCACGGGGTCGCGGGTGGCCCAGCCCCGGTCGCACAACGTCTTGAGGATGGCGTGCGCCGTCGCCTGCGTGAGGTCGAGCTCGCGCACGACGTCGGAGAAGCGCAGGCGCGTATTCGCCGACCGCGTCAGGAGCTCCACCACATCGAGCACCCGGGCGGTCGGCGCGGACGTCGACCCACGAATCGCTTGACTCCCTTGTTCCGGCCTTCGTAAGGTTATCCCGAACATTCGAGATTTAATATCGATTATTCGAGAAACTGCGTTTCGCCCGGCCCGCCCCGATCGTGGTCCATCCGAACGGAGACGCCCCATGACCGACCAGCAAGATCGCCAGGACATCTCCGATCTGTTGGTGCGCTATGCCACCGGGATCGACCGCCGCGACTGGCCGCTGTTCCGCACCGTGTTCACCGACGACTGCGAACTCGACTACGGCGAGATCGGCGCATGGAGCGGGGTGGAGGCCGTCACCGATTTCATGGAGCGGGTGCACGCCCCGGCGGGCCACACGCTGCACCGCCTCACCAACCAGGCCATCACCCTCGACGGCGACAAGGCCATGGCGCGAACCTACGTCGATGCGCTGATCATGTTCGGCGACAACCAATCCGGAGCCAACGGGATCGGCTTCTACGACGACGAGATCGTGCGGACCCCCGACGGGTGGCGCATCGCCCGGCGCCGGTTCACCGCGGTGCGCGTCGCGACGGTCGGGAACGCTTAGATGACGTTCGCGGACACCTACGGGCCGTGGGCGCTCGTCGCGGGCGCGTCGGACGGGGTGGGCGCCGCCTTCGCCACGGGACTCGCCGAGCGCGGCGTCAACGTGGTGCTGCTGGCCCGGCGCCAGGACGTGCTGGATGAGGTCGCCGCCGGGATAGCGTCCCGCACGTCGGCCCAGACGCGCACCCTGGCAATCGATCTCGCGCAGCCGGGCGCCGCGGCGGCGATCGCCGAGGGCACCGGCGATCTGGAGATCGGGTTCCTCGTGTACTGCGCGGGCGCCGACCCCGACTTCAAGCCGTTCCTGGCCGGCCCGCTCGCGGCCGCCGAGGCGATGGTGCAGCGCAACTGCATGGTGCCGATGCAGCTGTGCCACCACTTCGCGCCGGCGATGGTCGCGCGCGCCCGCGGCGGGATCGTCATCTTCGGGTCGGGTGCCGGGCTGGCCGGCGGGCCCAACATGGTCGCCTACGGCGCTTCCAAGGCGTTCGACATGGTCTTCGCCGAGGCGCTGTGGGCCGAACTGCACGACAAGGGCGTCGACGTCCTGGGCCTGATCCTGGGCAAGACCGACACGCCCGCGCTGCGGCGGCTCGAACACAGCCGCGGCCAGATCGACTCGCCGGACGACGTGCCCCCCGGCGCCGCCGCCGTGGACGACGTGATCGCGGAGGCGTTCGAGAACCTGGCCAACGGCCCGACCTGGTTCGTGGGTGAGGACCTGCGCGCGGCGACGCAGATGATGGGATCGCTGACGCGCAACCAACTGGTGCGGCTCATGGCGCAGGCCAGCGCCGCGGCGATGGGCGCCGATCGGCCCGAGTAGGCCGCGCACGGACGCCCGGGCCGGACGGAACCATGCGGGCCGCCGGCCCGTCGGACTCAAGTGTGGGCCAACGCGACAGCAGGGGTTTGCCTAAGTTGTGAGTTGGCCCACCCGAACTTTCGGATCCCCTTGTGGGAAAAGGCGACCCACTGACGCTTGGGTCGCGCGCCGCATTGCTGACCACCGACTCGGCGGGTAGCTTAGGTAAGGATTCGCTACGGTAGCCGCGCTCGAAGAGTTCGAAGGATGACGATGCTCGCCACAGACAGGCCCGCGGCCGCCGGGGCCTCGCGTCACAGGCGTCGCACCCTGAGCCGCTCGGCGCTGATCACGGCGACGTTCATCGCCCCCGCGGTCGTCGTGGCCGTGGCCGGCCTGCATCCGGACCCGGTGGCCGCCCTCCTGATCTTCGGGGCCGCGGTGGTCTCGGCCAGCTTCCTGCTGGCCTGGGCGGCCGAGGCCGCCCAGATCGACGTCTCCAGCGGGCTGGCGACGGCGGTGCTCGCTCTGATCGCGGTGCTGCCCGAATACGCCGTCGACCTCTACTACGCGTACGTGTCCGGCCACCACCCCGAGTACACCCAGTACGCCTCGGCCAACATGACCGGGTCCAACCGGCTGTTGATGGGGCTGGGCTGGCCCGTCGTCGTGCTGATCGGCATCCTCGTGGCGCGCCGGGCCGGCGCCGACAGACCCGGCGGGCTGGCGCTGCAGCCGGCCAACCGCGTCGAACTCGGCTTCCTGCTGATCGCCGGCGTGTTCGCGTTCGTCATCCCGGCGAGCTCGCAGATCCACCTGGCCTCCGGGGTGGCGCTGCTGGCCTGGTTCGGCTTCTACCTCTACAAGGTCAGCCACGGCGACGTCGAGGAGCCCGCGCTGATCGGCACCGCCGCCGCCCTGGGCGAGCTGCCCGATCGCCGCCGCCACCTGGCCGTCGTCTGCCTGTTCGCGACGTCGGGCGCGGTGATCCTGTTGTGCGCCAAACCGTTCGCCGACAACCTGGTCGCCGCCGGCGGTGAACTGGGGATCGACCGGTTCCTGCTGGTGCAGTGGCTCGCGCCCCTGGCCTCCGAAGCCCCGGAGTTCATCATCGCGACCATCCTCGCCGCGCGCGGCAAGGGCACGGCCGCCATCGCCATGCTGATCTCGGCGAAGGTGAACCAGTGGTCCCTGCTGATCGGGTCGTTGCCGCTCGCCCACCTGCTCGGCGGCGGCGGACCCTCGCTGGCCCTCGACCCGCGGCAGGTCGAGGAAATCCTGCTCACCGCCACGCAGACCATGATGGGGGTGGCGCTGCTCATGGGGCTGCGCTTCCACCGGGCCACGGCGTGGGCGCTGCTGGTGTTGTTCGTCGTCCAGTTCCCGATCGCCTCGACGCACGGGCGGCTGCTGCTGTGCGGCGTCTACACCGTGGTGGCCCTCGCCGGGCTGGCCGTCAACCGCCGCCATCTGGCCGCCACCGTGCGGGCACCGTTCTTCACCAACGCCCTTCGGCACAGCGGTCACCCGCACGACGCGGTGCCCGAACCCCGGCTCCCGACGTAGCGCCCCGGCGTATACGGTCCACGTATGACTCGAGTGTCGGTGATCACAGGCGGTGCGGGTGGCATGGGCCTGGCCACGGCCGCAGTCGTCGGCCGCGACCACACCGTGGTGCTCTGCGACGTCAGGCAGGACCGCCTGACCACCGCGGCCGCGACGCTGCAAGAACACGGCGTGACACCTACGCTCGTGAACTGCGACGTGACCGACCGGCGCGCGGTCGCGGACCTGTTCGACACCGCGAACGGCCTCGGAACCGTCGTCTCGGTCATCCACGCCGCCGGGGTGAGCCCGAGCATGGGCCCGGCCGACTACGTCATGCGGACCAATGCGCTGGGCACCCTGCACGTCAACGAGGTGTTCCACGCGGTGGCCGGCGAGGGCGCCGTGATCGTCAACGTGGCGTCGATGGCGGCCCACCTGCTGCCCGCGGAACTCATTCCCGCAAGCCAGTTTCCGCTGGCGCTGCACGACGCCGACGCCTTCCTGGACGCCATGCTGGCGGCGTGCGACATCGTGCCCGAAGAGGGGCGATCCGGCATCGCCTACGCGGTGAGCAAGAGCTTCGTGCGGTGGTACAGCCAGTCGCAGGCGGAACGGTTCAACGCGCGCGGCCTGCGCATCGTCTCGGTGTCCCCGGGGTCCATCGACACCGAGATGGGCAGGCTCGAGGAACAGGCCGGGGCGGGGGCGATGGTCACCGAGGCCGCGGTCCCGCGGTGGGGCAAACCGGAGGAGATGGCCGAGCTGCTGGCGTTCTGCGCCAGCGACAAAGCGGGTTACCTCACCGGCACCGACATCCTCAACGACGGCGGCGTGACCGCCTCGATGACGGAGCGGGCCCGGGTGGCCGCCGCGAACGGCTGAGCATCGATGCGAAGCCGCGCGGCCATTCTCTACGAGTACGGGCGCCCGTGGTCGGTCGAGGAGTTCGAGCTCGACCCGCCGCGCGCCGGCGAGGTGCTGGTGAAGCTGGCCGCCACCGGCCTGTGCCACTCCGACGAGCACATCCGACAGGGCAAGCTCGCGCCGCCCTCCGACGTGCTGAACTCTTTGGGACTGCCCGCCATGTCGCCGACCATCGGCGGGCACGAGGGTTCCGGCGTGGTCCTCGAAGTGGGTTCGGGCGTCACCGGTTTCGCGCCGGGGGACCACGTGGTGACGTCCTTCCTCGCGGTGTGCGGACAGTGCCGATGGTGCGCCTCGGGGATGGAGTACCTGTGCGACAAGGGGGCAGGGACGCTGACCCCCGGCATGCCGACCGACGGCACGTTTCGCCACCACACCGCCGACGGCCGTGACCTCGGGCATGTGTCCAAGATCGGTGCGTTCGCCGAACACACCGTGGTGGCGGCGGATTCGCTCGTCAAAATCGATCGGGACGTCCCGCTGGTGCCCGCCGCACTGCTGGCCTGCGCGGTGCCGACGGGATACGGCTCGGCGGCCCGGCGCGCGGGCGTGCGCGGCGGCGACACCGCGGTCGTGATCGGCGCCGGCGGCATCGGCACCGCGGCCATCCAGGGCGCCCGCATCAACGGTGCCGCCCGCATCGTCGCGGTCGACGTCAACGAATTCAAGCGCGAGTCCGCCCCGCGCTTCGGGGCCACCCACACCGCGGCAACGGCGGCCGAGGCGCTCGAGTTGGTGCGCGACCTGACCCGCGGCGTGATGGCCGACGCGGTCGTCGTGTCCCCCGCGATGATCGGCGAGGCCGACGTGGGCGCGGCACTCGCGCTCACCCGAAAGGGTGGCACCTGCGTGCTCACCGGCCTGCCGGCGCCGGCACTGCGCTCGGTGCCCATGGCGTTGCAGGACTTCATCCTGATGAACAAGACGTTGTGCGGCACCGTGTTCGGGTCCTGCAACCCCAAGAGCGACATTCCGCTGCTGGCCACGCTCTACGGGTCGGGCAGACTGCTGCTCGACGAGATGATCACCAGGCGCTACGGGCTCGACGACATCAACGACGCCTACGCCGACCTGGCCTCAGGCCGGCTGATCCGCGGCGTCATCGACTTCGGCACCGGCTGACCCGTCACCGGTCGGCGGGCCCGCGGTGCGGTGCACCCAGTCACGCGGCCGCAGCCGCCAGGTCCGGCGGGCGTACTCCAGCTCGGTGTAGGGCCACTGGGTGACGATGCGGCCCGTCGGCGAGCGAAAATAGCTGTCGCACTGCGTCCAGATGGTCCGCTCGAGCGCGGCGGAAAGCTCTTCGTTGTAGCGGTTTTCGGCCTCGGGGCGCACGTCGAGGAAGCCGCCCCGGCGCGCTAGCCGGCTCACCGCGCCGGCCACCAGTCGCGCGCCGGCCTCCAGGATGTAGACGATCGAGTTGCCGCCCTGGTTGGTGTTGGGGCCGTACAACATGAAGAAATTCGGGAACCCGCTGACCGCCACGCCGAGGTAGGCGCTGGGGTCCTCGCCCCAGCGTTCGTGCAGGCTCTCGCGGCCGCGGCCGATCACCTCGATACCGCTGAGGTAGTGGCTGGTCTGGAATCCGGTGGCGCACACGATCGCGTCGACGCCGACCACGTCGCCGCCGGCCGTGACGATCGACGTCTCGGTGACCCGCGCGATCGGGTCGGTCACCAGGTCGACGTGCTCGCGCTGCAGCGCCAGGTAGTAGTCGGCGCCCAGCAGCACCCGCTTGCAGCGAAACGGGTAGTCCGGGGTGAGCGCGCGGCGCAACCGTTCGTCGGGCACGGTGCGCTCCAGGAAGGATGCCGCGATCTGTGCGCGGCCGGCGGCCGTCGGATCGTCGAGTGCGTTGCCGGTGAAGTCGTGGAACTGCTTCCAGACCCGCCACCGTTCCCGCCGGGTGGCCCAGGGGTGCCGGCGGAACCGGGCCAGTTCGCCGGCGCTGAACGGGCGGTCGTCCTTGGGCACCATCCACGGGGGCGTGCGCTGAAATACGGTGACACGCGCGGCGATTCGGGCCAGTTCCGGGACGGCCTGCACCGCGCTGGCGCCGGTGCCGATCACCGCGACCCGCCTGCCGGTCAGGTCGACGTCCCGGTCCCAGGCGGAGGTGTGCATCAGGTGGCCGCGGTAGCCGGCCAGGCCCTCGATGTCGGGCAGCCTGGAGGCGCCGAACAGGCCGGCGGCGCTGACCACGACGTCGACCACCAGCGTGCTGGTGTCGCCGTCGGCCTGCTGCAGCTGTAATTCCCACTGCCCGGTGTCCTCGCGCCAGCGCGCATGCCGCACCCGGGTCCGCAGCATCAGGTGCCGGCTCAGGTCGAAGTCGTCGGCCACGGATTCCAGGTACGCCAGGATCTCGGGTTGCCGGGCATACGTGCGGCTCCAGTTCGGGTTCGGCGCGAAGGAGAACGAGTAGAGGTGGCTCTGCACGTCGCACGCTGCGCCGGGGTAGGTGTTGCGCCGCCAGGTGCCGCCCACCCCGTCTTCCCCGTCGATGATCACCAGGTCGTCGATGCCCTTGCGGCGCAGCGCCACCGCCGCGCCGAGGCCGCCGAAGCCCGCGCCGATGATCGCGACCCGCGGCGCGCGCCTGCGCCGGGTCGCGGCCCGCACCCGCCCGACGGCGTAGCGCCGGCGGGCCCGCCGGCTCGTCATGGGCCGGCCGCGGCGCCGCGGAGCACGAGCCCCTCCATCTCTCCCCGGTCCCGCCACGCCGCAAGGATGTCGGCGTACTCGGTGGGCCCGCCGAAGAAGAAGCTGCCCTGCCGGGTCTTGGCGTCGGCCTTGCCTTCCCGGTTGTAGTAGCCGGGGGTGCAGGTCGCGGCGCGTTCGGCGGTGGCGGCCGAGCGAACCACGACGGTGTCGACCCAGGCGGCTTCCGCGTCCGGTGACGCCTCGACCTCGGTGACGCCGTGTCGCAGCGCCCACGCGATGATCCACGCGGCGTGGGTGGCCTGCACGTCGAGAAGATACGGGAAGTTCACGGTCAGCCCGGCCTGGGCGATGCTTTCGATGAAACAGTTCGGAAAACCGTTGGCGCACAGGCCCTGGAAGGTGCGCACGCCGTCGCGCCACCGCTGCGTGAGCGTCACCCCGTCGCGGCCGACCAAGTCGAACCCGGTGCGGCGGCAGTAGTCCGTGCCGACCTCGAAACCCGTGGCGAAGATGAGGCAGTCGAGCTCGTAGGTCACGCCGTCCACGACTACGCCGGACTCGGTGATGCGCTGCACCCCGCGACCGTGGGTGTCGACCAGGGTGACGTTGTCACGATTGAAGGTCTGCAGGTACTCGTCGTGGAAGCAGGGGCGCTTGCAGAAGTAGCCGTACCACGGCTTGAGCGCCTCGGCGGTCGCGCGGTCGGCGACGATGTCGTCGACCCGCGCCCGGATCTCCTCCATCTTGGCGAAGTCCGCCAGCTCGATGTCGCGGCCGCGCTGCTCGGGATCGGCCACACCCGCGGCGTCGTGGCGCATCACCGGGAGCTTGCGGGTGATGCTCGTCCACGCGTCGGCGACGAGGTCCTCGGCGGCCTGCCCTCCGGCGGTGAGGATCTGGAAGTTGTCGATGCGCTCGCGCTGCCAGCCGGGCCGCAGCGTGTCGGCCCAACCGGGCTCGGTGGGGCGATTGGCCCGCACGTCCACCGACGAGGGGGTGCGCTGGAATACGTAGAGCCGCTGCGCCGCCGCGGCCAGATGCGGCACGCACTGGACCGCCGTCGCGCCGGTGCCGATGATGCCGACGCGCTTGCCGGCCAGGTTCTCCAGCTGCGCGCCGGTGTAGCCGTAGTCCCACCGGCTGGTGTGGAAGGCGTGACCGCGGAAGCTGTCGAGGCCGTCGATACCGGGCAGTTTGGGCTTGGCCTGGTAGCCGTTGGCCATGGACACGAACTTCGCGCGCATCTGGTCACCATGGTTGGTGCGGATGAGCCAGCGGGAAACCTGGGCGTCCCAGCGGATTTCGTGCACGTCGGTCTGCAGGCACGCGTCGCGGTAGAGGTCGTAGTGGCGCGCGATGCGCTGGCAGTGCGCGAAGATCTCCGCACCCGTGGCGTACTTCTGCGTGGGGATGTAGCCGAGTTCCTCGAGCAACGGGATGTAGACGTAGGATTCGACGTCGCAGGCGATCCCCGGGTACCGGTTCCAGTACCAGGTGCCGCCGACGTCGGCCGCCCGGTCGATCAGCCGCACGCTGTCCACGCCCGACTGGCGCAACCGCGCACCGGTGAGCAGGCCCCCGAAGCCGGCGCCGATGACCGCCACGTCGACCTCGTCGGTGAGCGGGTCGCGGGTGAAGGTCCCGTCCACCCAGGGGTCCTCGGCGAACCGGGCGAAGGCGCCCGACGTCTCCACGTACTGCGCGATCCCGTCGGGCCGCAGCCGGCGTGCCCGCTCCTCGGCGTATTTGGCGCGCAGCGCCTCGACGTCGAACGCCAGGCCGGTGGTCTCGGTCAAGGTCTCGGGCTCCTGTTCCGCGATCCCGACTATATAATCAATCGTTTGATCACATCAAGGGTGCGCCGCCGAGCAGCGTGCCCCCGACCATCCGCTTGGCCGACGCCAGTGCCGCGTGGTAGTCCTCCGGCGGCAGGGTGGCCGCCAGTTCGGTCAAGCCGTAGACCAGCGAGTAGACGGCTTCGACCGCGCCGTGCGGATCCACCCATCCGGCCAGCTCGCCCCGCCGGTGTCCGTCGGCGACGACGGCCTCGATGATCTCGCGCAAGGCGTGGAAGCCGGTGTCGTGCGGGGCCCGGGAGCCCGGCGCGGCGGCGCCTTCGGCCCGGATCGCCCACTCGAAGGCGGCCAGGTCGGGATACTCGCGCATCAGCCGGCCCGACTCCTCGAGCACCGCCTCGATTCGGTCGACGACGTCGCCGGGCCCGGCGGCGGCCGCCCGCAACCGCGGCAGCGCCACCTCGGTCCGCTCCGCGACGGCGGCCTCGATGAGGTCGGACTTGTTCGGGAAGTAGTTGTAGAGGCTGGCGCTGGTCACCCGCGCCGTGCGGGCGATCTGGCGGATCGTCGCCCGCGAGTAGCCGACCTCGGCCACGCAGCGCATGGTCGCGGCGATGATCCGCCGGCGGGTCTCCTCGCCGCTGGAGCCGACCGGGCGACCCAGTCGCGTCTTGGTCATCGTGGTCTTCCTCCTGGCGACGCGCGGTCCGTCGGGCGCGGCGTCGGCACGGCCGAATACGATCGGGTGATCGATTAGTGTGGCACGGGCGCGGAGGTGCGCGGTGGGAGTTCGACCGCCCGGCGGCGGGCGTCACACGGCATGACCGGCACCCGGGCCCGACCGGGCCGCCCGGTGGGCGCCGACGGTGCCCAGACCCGCGCGCGAATCCTCGGCGCAGCCAGGCGCTGCGTGGCCGAGGTCGGCTACTCGCGGGCGACGATCCGCCAGATCGCGCGGACCGCCGAGATGACCAGCGGCAGCCTATACCACTACTTTCCCAACAAGTCCGAGTTGCTCGACGCGGCCGTGCGCGAGATCCAGGAGATCGCCGTGCCCCGGCTGCGGGCGGCCGCCGCGCAAGCCGGCGACGTCGTCGGGCGCCTCGAGGCCGTGCTGGAGGAGTCGGATCGGCTGATGCGCGAGTATCCCGACCTCGCCGCCTTCGAGCGGGCGCTCCGCGCCGAGACCGCCGTCGCCGGGCCCGGCCGGCCGGCGCACGCGGGACTGCAGGCCCTGCGCGCCGTCATCGGCGAAATCATCGAGGACGCCCGGGCCCGGGGATCGCTGCCCGCCGACACCGATCCGGGCGCCGCGGTGGACGCCCTCTACGCCCTGACGCGGGGTCTGACGGAGCGGGCGGCCAGCCTGACCCCCGCGCGCTACGCCGCCACGCTGGCCTCGGCCAAGGGGCTGATCCGGGGGACGTTGTTCGCGCGCGGGCCCGGTGGTTCCCGCCGATGAGCCTGCTCACCGCCCTGCGGCTCAACATGACCGATGTCGCCGACCCGTCGGCTCGGCACGCGACGCGCTACCGGGCCGCGCTGGAGATGGCGGAGTACGCCGACAGGCACGGATTCACCGCGGTCGGCGCGGAAGAACACCACCTGGCGGCCACCGGCCGGCTCCCGTCGCCGCTCATCCTGGCCGCGGCGCTGGCCGGGCGGACGCGCAACGTGCGCATCAGCCAGATCCGCGGCGGCCGGGAAGAGATCCTGATGAACCCGCTCGTCGGCGGGCTGCCGATCGAGGCGGGCTGGGCCAGCCTTCACCTGCTGACCGACGGGGTTCCGGCCCGCGTGCGAATCAGCGCGCGGCGTAGCGATCGCGCAGCTTGGTCAGCGTCGCCTCGATGCCCGCGGCGTTGGTCTTACGGGCGCCGCTGAGTTCGAAGTACTTGTTCTTGATCGGACCGGCGTCGCGGTAGTCGAACGTCTCGGTGACCCGCGTCAGCGTCGGCGACAGCGACTCGAACTCCCACCGCCAGCGGTGGCCCATCGGATGACGCCACTCGACCACTTCGTCCGGCGTCAGGGCGGTGATCGTGCTGGTGATGCGGTACGGCACACCATAGAGCTTCATGTTGGTCGAGAACTTCGACCCGACCACGACTTTCGCGGGAGCTTTGACGGTCTCGCGAACGGTGCCCGACCCGTCGAGCTCACAGTGGCGGCGCGGGTCGGCGGCCAGCGCGTACAGCTCCGACACCGGCGCGGCCACTTCCACCGACCGGCTTACCTGCCGGGGCCCGGCATCGACGACAGTGACGGTCACGTTGTCTCCCTCCGATCAGGCAGCGGCGCCGGGACGAACATTACGCTTCGCCGAGTCGGTCTTGGTGAGAAAGGAAGTCCACAACCATGAGCCAGTCGATCCCGGGCAGGGTGGCGCTGATCACCGGCGCCGCACGCGGACAGGGCCGAGCGCACGCGCTACGGCTCAGCGCCGAAGGCGCCGACATCATCGCGGTCGACATCGCCGGACCCCTGCCGCCCAGCGTTCCCTACGACTCGCCGACGCCGGACGACCTGGCCGAGACGGCGCGCCTGGTCGGCGCCAACGGCAGGCGGGCCATCACCGCGGTGGTCGACATCCGCGACCTCGACGCGCTCAAGGTCGCGGTCGACGGCGCGGTCGGCGAACTCGGCCGGCTCGACATCATCGTCGCCAACGCCGGCATCTGCAGCCCGGCGCCCTGGGATCGGATCACCCCCGAGGCGTTCCGCGACACCATCGACACCAACGTGACCGGCACCTGGAACACCGTGATGGCCGGTGCGCCGCACATCGTCGACGGCGGTCGCGGCGGCTCGATCGTGCTGATCGGATCGGCCGCGGGCATCAACATGCAGGCGTTCATGATCCACTACACCGCCAGCAAACACGCCGTCGTCGGGATGGCGCGCGCCTTCGCCGCCGAACTCGGCCGGCACAACATCCGCGTCAACAGCCTGAACCCGGGCGCGGTCGCCACCCCGATGGGCACCGGCCGGATGCGCGACGCGCTGCGTTCGGCCGCCGACAGTTATCCGCACCTGCGCGGCCTGCACAAGCCGCTGCTGCCGGAGGGCGTCGCGCAGCCCGAGGACGTCGCCGACGCGGTCGCCTGGCTGGTTTCCGACGCGTCCCGGCTGGTGACGGCCAGTCAGGTGTCGGTGGACATCGGGGTCGGCTATGTCTGAGGCCGGCGGGTAATACCGTGGGGAGCGGATGTGTTCGCCGGGTTCATACCCTTCCGGGTATGAGGGAAGGAGCGTCGTGGCGACGAGCGAGTACCAGGTCACCGGGATGACCTGCGCGCACTGCGAGGCCGCCGTCCGCGGCGAGGTCAGCCAGATCCCGGGAGTCGAGCGCGTGGACGTGACCGCGGACACCGGCAGGCTCGTCGTCACGAGCTCCGCGCCACTCGACCCCGCGGCGGTGCTGGCGGCCGTCGACGAGGCCGGCTACGAAGCGGTCCCCGTGGCCTAAAGAGTGGACCAACGGATGCCTGCGGGCGCCGCCGTCGCCGGTAACGGTTTGCGCCTGCGCTCGTTTGCCGCCGCGACACGCCCGGGCGGTATGGGATAGTTGATTCCGGCCTTTCGCGTCATCGCTGGGGGAACATGATGCCGGCCGCGATCGGAATTAGCGAAGGTCAGGACTGTTGAGCAACTTCTTCGACCGGCTGTCTTTGCTGCACGGCTGGTTGCCGGCGACGGCCCAGGGGTTGGCGCTGTCCGTGGCCGTCGCTGCGGCCGGGTGGCACCGGCGGCGTTGGCGTAGCTGGGCGCTGCCCGCCGCGCTGGGCGTCGCGGCCGCGGTGACGGCGCTGTCGTACTGGTACATCACGACGCTGGGCGTGGCCGGCGACCCTGCCCCGGTCACGCTGTGGCTCTGGATAGCGATGAGCGGACTCGCCGCCGCGGTGCTCGTGCTCGGCTGGCCGGGTGCCCGGTGGTGGCGGCGCGGGCTGGCGCTGCTGTCGGTGCCCCTGTGCGTGCTGTGCGCGACCCTGGCGCTGAACGGCTGGGTCGGCTACTTCTCCACCGTGCTCGCCGCGTGGAATCAGCTCACGGGGGTGCCGCTGCCCGATCAGATCGATCGGCTTCGGGTGACGGAGATGCAGATCGCGCGGACGCGGCCGACCAAGGGCGTCGTGGTGCCCGTGATGACCGGCACCGAGGGGTCGCACTTCCCGCACCGCCAGGAACTGGTGTACCTGCCGCCGGCCTGGTTCGGCAGCAATCCGCCGCCCCGGCTGCCGGCGGTGCTGATGATCAGTTCGGCCTTCAACACCCCGGCCGACTGGCTGCGCGCGGGCAACGCGTTCAACACCGTCGACGACTTCGCGGCCCGCCACCACGGTTTCGCGCCGGCCCTGGTCTTCGCCGACGCCACCGGCTCGTTCGACAACGACACCGAGTGCGTCAACGGCCGCCGCGGCAATGCGGCCGACCACCTGACCAAAGACGTTGTCCCGTTCGTCGTCTCGAACTTCGGCGTGAGCGCCGACCGCGCGAACTGGGGCGTCGTGGGCTGGTCGATGGGCGGGACGTGCGCCGTGGACCTGACCGTCATGCACCCGGAGACGTTCAGCGCGTTCGTCGACATCGCCGGCGACCGCGGGCCCGACATCGGCGGGCGGGAGCAGACGATCACCCAGCTGTTCGCCGGCGACGCCGCCGCCTGGGCGTCGTTCGACCCGGCGACCGTCATGGCCCGGCACGGTCACTACTCCGGGGTGTCGGGATGGTTCGACGTTCCGTCGTCGAGGACCCGGAACCTCGCCGAGGCCGGCACCACCCTCGCCGCCGCGAGCGTCGACCCCGCCGCCAACCCCGAGGGCCAGGACGCCGCCGCCCGGGCACTGTGCGAGATCGCCGGCGCACACGGCATCGACTGCGCGGTGGTCACCCAGCCCGGCCGGCACGACTGGCCGTTCGCCGCCCAGGCGTTCGCCGCCTCGCTGCCGTGGCTGGCCGCGACACTGAACACCCCCGAGACCGAACCCGTCCCGTTCCGGCACTGACCGCGGCCCGGCGCGGCCGCGCCGGCGAGAAACCGTTGCCGATTCGATACGAATTTCACAGCTGACCTTCCCGTCACGAACCCCGCGCATTTGCTGCGGCGGTGCTACGTTCGCTGCTGTGACGGCAAGGTCGGGCTATGCGGACGGTCGGCACGCGGGGCGGCCCGGTGCGCGCGGCCCACGGGTGCTCCGCCCGACCGGTACGGGCCCGACCCGGCGATGAACCGCCGCCGCTTCCTCGGGTCGCTCGCCGCGTCGGTGGTCGCCGGCGTCGGCGCCGCCCGCCTCGTCGTCGACCCGCAACCCCGGACGTTCGCGCAGGCGCCGGCCGGTTCCGTGCCCACCTCCGGTCCCCTCGCCCCGCGGGCACTGTTACCGCCCCCGCCGCCGAGCGCCCGTGTCCCGCTGCCCGGGGGCGGCGCCCTGAGAACGCTGCCCGGCGAGGGCGATCTGCTCGCGCTGACCCTCGACGACGGGGTAAACAGCGACGTGGTCCGCGCCTACACGCAGCTCGCGCGGGACACCGGTGTGCGGATGACGTTCTTCGTCAACGGGATCTACGCCTCGTGGACCGAGAACCGCGACATGCTGCTGCCGCTGGTGGAATCCGGGCAGATTCAGCTGGGCAACCACACCTGGTCGCATCCGGACCTGACGGCGTTGTCCCCCAACAGGATTGCCGACGAACTCACCCGCAACGACGCGTTCCTGAAGAAGACGTACGGCGTGGGCGCGAAACCGTATTACCGGCCCCCCTATGCGAAACGCAACGCCACCGTCGACGCAGTGGCGGCCGACCTCGGCTACAGCGCCCCCACGCTATGGTCCGGCTCGCTGTCGGATTCGACGTTGATCACCGAGGACTACATCCTGCAGATGGCCGACCAGTACTTCACGCCGCAGGCCATTGTGATCGGTCACCTCAACCACCCGCCCGTCACGCACGTCTACCCGCAACTGATCGACATCATCCGGTCGCGGAACCTGCGCACCGTCACGCTCGACGACGTCTTCCTCAGAACCCCGTAGCGGGGCAGCGCCGTCAGCCGTCGGTCGTGGGAGATTGGGCAGCGAGCAGCAGCTGCAGGCTCTCCCGCAGTTCGGTCAACCGGCGGCGCCCCAGGGTATTTTCCCATTGCGACTCCAATTCCTTGGCGCTGGAGTGCATTACGCGCAGCGCATGGCGGCCCCGCGCCGTCAGTTCGACGATCCGCGCGCGGGCGTCGTGGGGATCGGGCACCCGGGCGACGTAGCCCTGCCCCTCCAGGGCGGCGATCCCCTGCGCCACCGCCTGCCGGCTCACCTTGAGGCGGTCGGCGAGGTCGGACGCGTGCATCCCCCCGTTCATCAGCGGGACCAGCGCGACCGCCTGGGCGGGGCGGATCCCGTCGAGCCCCGCCGCAGCAAACGCATCGCGCAGATGCGGGGCCCGCGACGCCGCCAGCAGGTTCACCAGGGTCGGCAGGGTGGGCTCCCCGTCGACGTCACGCATGGCGAACAATGTGCCACGATCCCCACCATTGACGAGCTTCTTGTCAAAATCGCGCCGCGCCCGGCCGCTGGGACTGTGCCTGCTGCCGGCCCTGGTCGCCGTGCTCGGCGGGTGCCTCGGCGGCGGGCCCGCCTCGGGAACGCGCGGGCCCCAGCCGATCCCGGTGGGGCAGTCCACCCAGGTCATCGACTCTGGCGGGATCGCCAGGACCTTCCACCTGTACCGCCCGCGGGGGTTGACCGACGCGGTGCCGCTGGTGGTGATGCTGCACGGCGGCTTCGGCAGCGGCGCCCAGGCCGAGCGCTCCTACCACTGGGACGCCGAGGCGGACAACGGGCACTTCCTGGTCGCCTAACCCGACGGCCTCAACCGCGCCTGGAACGCCGGGACCTGTTGCGGCGAAACCCAGCGCGGCGGCGTCGACGACGTCGGATTCATCACGGCCATGGTCGGCGCCATCGAGGAACAGATGCCGATCGACCGCGCCCGCGTCTACGTGACCGGGATGTCGAACGGGGCCATGATGGCGCTGCGCCTGGGCTGCCAGAGCGACACCTTCGCCGCGATCGCTCCGGTGGCGGGCACCCTGCTGACCGACTGCTCGCGGGCCCGGCCGGTGTCGGTCCTGCAGATCCACGGCACCGCCGACGACCGGGTGCCCTATGCCGGCGGACCCGGAAGAGCGTTCGCAGTCAACGGGAATCCGCGCGTCGACGGCCCCCCGGTGGAGTCGGTCAACGCCACCTGGCGCTCGATCGACGCCTGCGGGCCGCCCACCTCCGCCACCGCCGGCGACGTCACCACGCAAACCGCCGGCTGCGCCGACGGGCGGACCGTGGAGTTGATCTCGGTGGCCGGTGCGGGGCACCAGTGGCCCGGCGGCCAGCGCACGCCGCCGGCAGAACTCGCCGGCGTCCCCGAGCCGTCGACGGCATTCGATGCGACCGACACCATATGGCGATTCTTCGACGCGCACCGCGGTTAGGCCAGCCACACCGATCTCTAAAATTTTAGAGATTGCCTTCCGCTCACGGGTGGTTGATTGTTACCGTTCCGTAATGCGCGGGTTTGGGGGGATTTTCGCGGTCCTACTGCTGCTCGTTGCCGCATCGGCCGGCCTGGCGGACGCCCGGGCCGACAGCGGCGACGAGCCGCGATACGCCGAGTTCTACCTTCCGCCGGACCCACTGCCGCCCGGCCGGCCCGGTGACCTGATCCGCACCGAGCCCTCGCGCCTGGTGCTCGAGCCCTCCGGCCAGCTCGGCGCGATCATGGCGACCGGGACCCGGATCATGTACCGCAGCACCGACACCCGCGGGAACCCGATCGCGGTCACCGGGACCTACTTCGAGCCGCACGACGACTGGCCCGGCAAGGGACCGCGGCCCCTGATCAGCTACGCGCCCGGCACGCAAGGTCAGGGCAATCAATGCGCCCCGTCCCGGATGTTCAACCAGGGCATCCACTATTCGGGCGGCTGGGACATCATGTTCAACTACGAGGAGATGTTCGTCGCCACCATGGTCGCCCGCGGCTTCGCCGTCGTGATGACCGACTACGAAGGCCTCGGCACCGTGTCCATGCACACCTACGTGGGCCGGGTGGCCGAGGGCCAGGCGGTGCTCGACGCCGCGCGGGCGGCCATGCACCTGCCCGAAACGTCCCTGGATCCGTCTGGGCCCGTTGCCTTCTGGGGATATTCCCAGGGCGGCGGCGCGACCGCGTCGGCAGCCGAACTGGCCTCGTCGTATGCGCCCGAGCTGCACATCGTGGGTACTTACGCCGGGGCGCCACCGGCCAACCTCAAGGAGCTGTTCCCCTACGCCGACGGCAGCGCCCTGGTCGGCGTCGTCGGGTATGCGCTCAACAGCGTGCTGGCCGCCTATCCCGAAGCCGCCGACCTGATCCGCTCGAAGATGACACCGCGCGGGCTCGCGATGCTGGAGTCGGTGTCTCGCCAGTGCGTGGGCCAGACGATCCTCGACTTCATGTTCCGCCACCTGCAGCCCTACTTCACCGAGGACATCGGCCAACTGGTCAACGAGGAACCGTTCAGCACCCTGCTGGACGAGCAGCGGATCGGCCGCCACAAACCCAACGCGCCGGTACTGATCGACAGCAACCGCTACGACCCGCTGGTGCCGTGGACGGCGGCGAACCAACTCGGCCGCGACTGGTGCGACCAGGGTGCCGACGTCGAATTCCGCACCAACGAAGAGCCGCCCTTCCTCAACAAGCTCGTCATCAACCACGCCCTGCCTATGCTCGTCGACGGCGAACGGGCCATGCAGTGGGTCGCCGCCCGCTTCAACGGCGAACCCACCGCGCCCAACTGCGGCGACTTCTGAAGCCTCCGGGGTTCCTCCGCCGGCGGATAGACTGGACGCATCGCTGCACGTAGAAAGCACAACGCGCCCGCGCGGCGCCGCCAACTCGCCGACGCCGCGATCGAACTGCTCGGCGAGAACGGGGTCCACGGCGTCAGCCACCCGAAGGTCGACGAGCACGCCGGCGTCCCGGCCGGCACCGCCTCGTTCTACTTCCGGACCCGCAAGGCGCTGCTGCACGCCGTCGCCGCCCGGCTCGCCGAACTCGACGTGGCCGACTTCTCGCTGGTCGCCGAACTTGCCGAGGGTCAGTCGACGCAATTAGCCGGCACCGCGGGGCTGGCCCGCATCGTCATGTACGTCAACAGCGAGCCCTGGTTGACCCGCGCCAAGGCGCGTTACGAGCTCGTTCTGCTCGCCGGTCGGGACCCCGAACTGACCGCGATCCTGAGTGAGTCCGCGGAACGGCTGCATGCGCTGGCACGCCAGGTCGTGACGCAGTGGTATCCCGCCGGAAGCACGCCGGATCCGGCGCTGATCGAAGACCAGGCTGTCGCCACGCTGGCGTTCATCAACGGGGTCATGTTGACGTTCGTGGCGGGTCAGCCGGCCGTCGACGACGCGGAACGCCTCGACCGGCTGATCCGGGGCGTCATCGCGGGCGTGGCCGAGGTCCGCGGCGGCTGACGCACCGGCCGACACCACCGGCGGTAGCGTCTTGGTCCATGTCAAACGTGACACCACTGCACGGCCGACGGATCCTGGTCACCGGCGCGGCCACCGGCATCGGCGCGGCCGCCGTCGGAGCCCTCACACGGGCGGGCGCCGAGGTCGTCGCCACCTACCACCGGACACCGCCGCCCGACGGCCTCGCGGCCACCTGGCTGCAGTGCGATGCCCGCGACCCCGACGCGGTCTCGGCGACGGTGCACGGTGCGGCCGATCACCTGGGCGGGCTCGACGTGCTGGTCAACGCGGCCGGGCTGTGGCAGGCCGGGATACCGGGATACATCGGCGCCGACGAGATCTCGTTCCTGCTGGACACCAACGTCAAGGCGACCATCCTGACCAACCAGGCCGGCTACGCGGTGATGAAGGACCAGGATCCCAAGGGCGGCAAGATCATCAACTTCGGGTCGTCGGAAGCCGCGATGGGCAGCCCGATCTCGGCCGTCTACGCCGCGACCAAGGGCGCCGTGCAGGCGTGGACGCGGTCGGCCGCCAAGGCGTGGGCCACCGACAAGGTCACCGTCAACGCGTTGGCGCCGGCGGTGCAGACGCCCGGCGCCGAGCGGTTGCGGGAGTTCCTGGGCCCCGAGGCCGGCGCGCTCATCGACCAGCAGATGCAGATGATGATCCCGCTCGGCGGCAAGCTGGGGGATCCCGCGCGCGACGTCGGCCCCATGCTGGTATTCCTGGCCGGCTCCGGCTCGGACTTCATCACCGGGCAACTGCTCGCCGTCGACGGCGGGCTGATGATGGTGGGCGGGTAGGGGGCCGCGGCGCCCGCTACTATAAGACGGACCGTCTCGTCTCGTTAACGTTGAGTAGGTGGCCCCGATGACCGAGGACACGATTCAGGCGCTGCTGCGCAAGCGCATGTCGGACGCGGCGGTGGCCGTCAAACACGGTGATCTGCAATGGGATTGGGATCGATACCTGGGCGAGTCGGCGGCTCGCGCGGCGGCCCTGATCGCCGCCGCCGACCCGGAGCGGCCGTTGCACGTCGGCGCGCTGCTGGGCAACAACCCCGAGATGCTGAGCCAGATGGCCGCGGCCGGGCTCGGCGGCTACGTGCTGTGCGGGCTGAACACCACCCGGCGCGGCGAGGCGCTGGCCGCCGACATCTCGCGCGCACACTGCCAGTTCGTCGTGACCGACGCCGAACACCGGCCGCTGCTGGACGGCCTGGACCTCGAGGGAACGCGGGTGCTGGACACCTCGACACCGCAGTGGGCCGAATTCGTCGCGGCCGCCGGTGAACTCGTCCCCCATCGGCAGGTCACCGCGATGGACCCGTTCATGATGATCTTCACCTCCGGCACGAGCGGAAACCCCAAGGCCGTGCAGGTCTCCCACCTGATGGCCACCTTCGCCGGCCTCAACCTGGCCCAGCGCTTCGCCCTTACCGAGCGGGACACCTGCTATGTGTCCATGCCGCTGTTCCACTCCAACGCGGTGGTCGCGGGCTGGGCTCCCGCGGTGGTCTCCGGCGCGGCGATCGTGCCGGCGAAGTTCTCGGCGAGCAGCTTCCTGCACGACGTCCGCCGCTACGGCGCGACCTACATGAACTACGTGGGCAAGCCGCTCGCCTACATCCTGGCCACCCCCGAACGCGACGACGACGCCGACAACCCGCTGCGCGTCGCCTTCGGTAACGAGGCCAACGACAAGGACATCGAGGAGTTCGCGCGCCGCTTCGGCGTCCAGGTCGAGGACGGCTTCGGCTCCACCGAGAACGCCGTGATGGTGATCCGCGAACCCGGCACGCCGAAGGGCTCGATCGGCCGGGGGGCCGAGGGGGTCGCGGTGTACAACAGCGACACCGTCACCGAGTGCGCGATCGCGCGCTTCGACGCCGACGGTGCGCTCGCCAACGCCGACGAGGCCGTGGGCGAGCTGGTCAACACGACCGGTTCGGGCTTCTTCACCGGCTACTACAACGACCCCGACGCCAACGCGGAACGCATGCGCCACGGCATGTACTGGTCTGGCGACCTCGCCTACAAGGACGCCGACGGCTGGATCTACCTGGCCGGCCGCACCGCCGACTGGATGCGGGTGGACGGCGAGAACCTGACCGCGGCGCCGGTCGAACGGATCCTGTTGCGCCACGGCGCGATCAACCGCGTCGCGGTGTACGCCGTCCCGGACGAGCGCGTCGGCGACCAGGTGATGGCCGCGGTCGTGCTCAACGACGGCCACACCCTCGACCCCGACTCGTTCGCGGCGTTCCTCGACGCCCAACCCGACCTGTCACCCAAGGCCCGCCCGCGGTATGTCCGCATCGCCGCCGACCTGCCCAGCACCGCCACCCACAAGGTGCTCAAACGCCGGCTGATCGCCGAGGGCACGGCGATAGGCGAGGGTGAGACGCTCTGGGAGCGCGAACCGCGCGGCACCGCCTACCGCAGCGCCGCGCCTACTCCCGCGGTGCGCGGCGGCGGATCTGCCCCTTCGACCGCCGCACCCGTTTGATGGGGTCTCGCGTTGTGCCGCGGGCGATCTCGTCGCGCAGTTGCGCGATGTTGGAGATCTCCGCGTACAGGCCGCGGATCGCGTAGTCCAGGACGGCGAAGGAGAAGCGCTGCTCCGGGTCGTCGGTGATGCCCAGGTCGCGGGAGCGCTGCCGTGACCACAGCGCCTCGTCGAGGCGCACCCGGGTCGCCTCGAGATGGCGGTCCAGCGTGTCGACGATGCGTTCGGGATCCTCGCCGCGGGCCAGCCACGTTCTGAGGATGACGGGGTGTTTGACGACGACCTGGTCCTGCCCCGGGAAGTGCTGGACCCAGCGGCGCAACGCCTCGAGCCCGGCCTCGGTCGTCTCGTAGAGCGTGATGGCGCGTTTGCCGGATCGGGCGCCGGTCTGGTTGACCATCCCGCGCACCAGCAGGCGGCTCAGTTCGCGGCGCACATGGCTGACCGACGGCGACCAGTAGAAGTGCCCGACCGACAGCTCGGCGCGCGTCTTGATCTCGCCGGCGGTGAGCTGCTCGTCGTTGGCCGCCAGGACCCCCAGGACGAGGTAGGCGGTCACGGGCAGGCCGTTGGTGGTGCGGGCGTGACTCACGGGGCCGTCTATTCCTGGCGGGTGAAATACGGCAGCGTCAAATCGTCTCCGAACGAACGGAATTCGACCCGGACCCGCATTCCGATCGCCAGCTGCTCGGGCGCCACGCCGATCACGTTGGTCAGCATCTGGTAGCCCTCGTCCAGCGTGACGATCGCCGGGGCGTAGGGCGGCGCGAACTCCGCGGTCACCGGCCGGTGCACCACCGTCCAGCTGTAGATCTCGCCGCGCCCGCCGCTGCGCTGCCAGCTCAGGCCGTCCGACAGGCAGTGGCGGCAGTGCTCGGTCGGCGGGAAGTTCGCGACGCCGCAATCCGCGCAGCGCTGGTAGCGCAACTCCCCCGACCGGCAGCCGGCCCAGAACGGGACGCTGAGCGGGCTGCTGGCGTGCGGGACGGGCCCGGTCTGCGGTCGCATGGTGTTCAACGCGGTTCGTCTCCCAGGATCAGCACGGTGGTGAACAGGGCTCCGGCGCCGCCGTTGCTGCACAACGCGATGTGGGCGTCGGGAACCTGGAGGTCGCCCGCCCGGCCGCGCAGCTGCTGCACGGCGCGCACGGCGCGCTGCATCATCTGCGGGTTGGAGCCGGCGTGGCTGAACGACATGGTCCCCCCGTCGGTCGTGATCGGGTGGCTGCCGTCCAGGGCGATGTGGCCGTCGGCGACGAACGGCCCGCCCTCGCCGTCGCCGCAGAAACCGAAAGCCTCCAGCTGGCGGATGATCTCGAAGGAGAACGGGTCGTAGAGTTCGAGCACGTCGACGTCGTCGCGGCGCAGCCCGGCGTGGGTGAACGCGCGGTCGGCCGCGCGCCTGCCCACGACGCCGTTCGCGTGATCGCCGCGCCGCCCGGCGAGGTCCCACGCCGGGGGGTGCTGATACGACGGGCCGTGGAAGTCCGCGCCGCTGCCCAGCACGTAGACCGGTTGGCCTGCGGTGTCGACCTTGTCGAGATTGGCGACGACGAGCGCACAACCACCCTCGGAGGTGGTGGCGCAGTCGAGGAGGTGGAACGGATCGGCGATGGGCCGCGAGGCGGTGATGTCCTCGGGCGTGAACGGCCCACGCTGGTAGTAGACGGCCTCGGGGTTGCGGGACCCGTTGTTGCGGACGGTCGCCGCCACGATCGAGAGTTGTTCGCGCGTGGTGCCGTAGACGTGCATGTGGCGCCGGGCGATCAGCGCGAACTCGGCGGTGGTGAACATCCCCCACGGCGCCACGAACTCGTTCTCGGGTCGCGTCCACGGCGCGGTGGCCTCGTGGTCGCGGTATTCGCCGGCCTGCGCGGCGACGAGCACGACCACGTCGGCCATGCCGTGCTCGATGGCGGTGGCCGCCTCGGTGATCATCCCGACCCCGAACCCGAGCCCCTGCCAGGCCGGGCCGAGGCGCAGGTCGTAGATGAGCGCGGTGGACAACGGCCCCGCGCTGATCCCGTCCACGTCGTCCAGGCGCAGGCCGGCATCGTCGAGCGCGCCGCGGATGGCCTGCAGCGCCAGGCTGCGGGACGTCTCGCCGTCGAGTCGGCGTCCCTGCCGGGTGTTGTGCACTCCGACGATGGCCGCGGTGCAAGCTCTACCCATTTGTCGCCCTTCAGTTTTCGTCCGCGACGACACCGAGGTAGGTGCCGACGACGTCGTGGTGCCGCCCGTCGCGTGCGATGGTGCCGATCTTGCGGGTGCGCACGTCGGTGTGCTGCGCGCCGGCCGGCACCACGTCGATTCGCACGTCCACCGGCCGCGCCGTCTGCGGGTCGGTGATCTCGACGGTCATCGCGACCGCCCGCTCGGCCTGGTCCCATTCGACGCCGGTGATGCGGTGGCGCGCGGTCAGTTCCATCACCACGGAGTCCCGACGCAGCAGGAAGCGCACCGGTGCGCACAACTCGCCGGCACGCGGCGGCACGCACAGGGTGACGGCCACGTCACAGGCCCGCCGGCCGCGCGCTGGTGGCCCCGGCCGCCCGCAGCGCGGCCAGGTCGTGCTCGTCTCGGCCCAGCATGCCTTTGAGCACCTCGTCCGTGTGCTGGCCGTACAGCGGCGGCACCCGCCGGAGCCAGCACCGCGGCCGGCCGCGGAACGCGAACGGCATGCCGGTGCACAGGAAGGTGCCGGCGACGGGATGGTCGATCGTCTCCCAGAACCCGCGGGCCAGCAACTGCGGATCGCCCAGCAGTTCCGCGGCCGGCGTCACCCGCGCCGCGGCCACCCCGCCGGCGCGCAGCGCCTCGACCGCCTCCGGCGCCGAACGCCGTGCAGCCCAGTCCGCGACGAGCGTGTCGGCCTCGTCCGGTCCGGCGCCGCGCAGGCCGACCAGCCGCGCCAGCGACGCGCGGGCCGCGTCGTCCGGGGCGGCGATCGCGACCCACTCGTCATCCCCGCGGCAGCGGTACAGCCCCTGCGGATCCGCCCCGGGACCGCGGTTTCCGCTGCGGTGCAGCTCGATCCCGTTACGCGAGTACTCCACGATCAGCTCGGCGGCCACGTTGAGCGCGGCCTCGACCATGGTGGACTCGACGTGCAGGCCGATTCCCTCGCGGTCGCGGATCCTCAGCGCCGCCACGGCGGCGAACGCGGCGTGCAGCCCCGCGATCGGGTCACAGACCCCGCGGGGGATCACCGGCGGGCCGTCGGCGTGCCCGGTGAGCCACGCCATTCCGGTCGCCTGCTCCATCGTCTGGGCGAAGCCGACGCGGTCGCGCCACGGGCCGTCGAGGCCGAAGGCCGGCATGCGCACCATGATGGCGCGCGGGTTGGCGGCGTGGACGGCGTCCCACTGTAGGCCGAGGTTCGCCATCACCCGCGGCGAGAAGTTCTCGATGACCAGATCGCTGGCGGCGACGAGGTCCAGGGCGGTGGCCCGGCCGGCCTCGGTGCTGAGTTCGATGCTGACGCCGCGCTTGTTGTTGTTGCTGCACAAAAAGACGGGGCCGGTCTCCCACCACTGCTCCCAGGTGGGTGGGCGGCCGGCGGAGAAGCGCATCCCGTCGGGCCGCCGCACGCCCTCGACTTTGATCACGTCGGCGCCGAGGGCACCCAGCAGCTGCGTGGCGAACGGCCCCGCCCAGAACGCGGTGAAATCGGCGACGCGTATGTCCGCCAGCGGAAGCGAGTCGGGGCCGGGGGATCGCGCGGGACGCGGCGGCCAGCGCACGCCGCCGTTGTCGGCGCCGAGCCGCGGCGGGCGCCGCGGCGGCATCGTCGTCATCGCGTCGCTGCGATACGGCACCCGCGGCTGCAGGAAACCGGCGGCCGATTCGACGAAGACGCCGCGCTCGACGAAGTGGTCGATCTTCGGCAGCATTTCCGGTGTGCCGATGGGGGCCACCGGTATCCGGAACGCGACCGCGATGTCGACGATCTCCGCGGTGGTGCGGGCCCGGGTCCATCGGGTGACCATGGCCAGGAACTCGTCGCGGCGCTCGACGCGGCCGGCGAACGAGGCCAGGTCGGCGTCGTCGACCAGATCGGCGCGCTCGATCATCACCAGGAAGTCCTGGAACTGCTGCGCGGTGATGGTGCAGAAACCGACCAACCCGTCGGCCGTGGGCACGATCGACGGCAGTTCCAGACTGCGTTGGTGGAGAAGCGAATCCGCGCCGAGCACGCTGGCCGACATGGCGGACAGCCCGCCCATCGCGATGGCCATCGCCTCGTAGGTCGAGACGTCGACGACCTCACCGCGCCCGCTGCGCGACGCGTGCCGCGCCGTCGCGGCGGCCACCGCCGCGGCGAAGGTGCCGGCCAGCCACTCGCCGAGCCGTCCGCCCGCCTGGACGGGTTCGTCGCCCGGCCAGCCGCGTCCGGCGATCGAGCCGCACAGCGCCTGCAGGATGAACTCGTTGGCGATCACCTGTTCGTCGACGTAGGGGCCGGTCGTCCCGAACGGCGTCACGGCCACCACCACCGCCGCCGGGCCGGTGTGGGCGGTGATGTCGTCGAGCGTCCACCCGTCGGTCAGGTCGGTGACCACGATGTCGGCGCCGGCCAGCAGCGCGTCGATCTCCGCCTCGTCGCGGCGGACGACCGAGCGCTTCCCGGCAGCCAGGTAGTCGAACAGCGCCCCGGCCGCCCCGCCGGCCGACCAGCCGCGCAGCGAATCACCCCGTGGCGTTTCGATTTTGACGACGTCGGCGCCCGCGTCGGCGAACATCTTGCCGCAGTACGACGCGGCGATGCCGTTGGAGGACTCGAGGACACGCCAGTCCCCGAACGGCGCGCGGGCTGCCACGTTCAGTTGCCCAGGGTGGTGGCGCGCAGCCGGGCGGATCGCCCGGAAATATCACTAGCCTCGGCCGTCACCGGCGCCGCTTCCTGCGCCCGCAGGGCGAACTGGGTCATGCGCGTCCAGGCGTCGCGGTCCCGCTGGCTGGCCTCGTGCCCGACGTGGGTGACGACGTCGACGTCGGCGGCCTGGCCGCGCAGGTACCCGGCCCGGGCCCGCTCCTTGGGGATGTGCCGAAACGCGTCGACAGAATAGGCCGCCATGGCGTTTTCGTGGGTGATCTTGTCGATGACCGCGTCGTCGAGGTGGCCCATGGTCGCCATCACGTCCTCGGGCGCGAACGGCCAGTTGCTGTCGGAGTGGGGGAAGTCGGATTCCCAGCAGAGCATGTCCTCGTTGAACCAGTCCATGTTGTGCACGCCGACCTTGTCGCTGATGAAGCAGGTGTAGAAGTGGCGCCGGAACACGTCGGCGGGACCGCCGTAGCCGGGCGGGAATTTCGCCTGCGTCCAGCCAGAGTGCCGGTTGTAGACGTGCTCGGCGCGCCACAGGAAATACGGTATCCAGCCGACGTCGCCCTCGGTGAGCGAGAACTTGATCTCGGGGAAGTCGGCGTAGAACTGGGCCCAGATCAGCTCGGTGAAGGTGAACATGCTCATCATCGACGACGCCGTCATCATCACGCTGGGCGGCGCGTCGCTGGAGACCATGGGCGACCGCGACGCCGAGCCGACATGCGTGCACAGCACCGTGTTGTTCGCGCAGGCCGCCTCGAACAGCGGGTACCAGTACTTGGTGTGAATGCTGGGCATCTGCAACGCTTCCGGGTTCTCCGAGAACGTCACCGCGTGACAGCCCTTGCCGGCCAGTCGTTGCACTTCCCTGGCCGCCTCGGTGACGTCGAACAGCGGCAGGATCCCGCAGGGGATGAACCGCCCGGGGTGGGCCCCGCACCACTCGTCGACGTGCCAGTCGTTGTATGCCTTGATCATCACGAGGTTGACCTCGCGGTCGGGCCCCTGGTTGAGCACCTGGCCCGAGAAGCCGGTGAAGTTCGGGAAATTCAGGCCCGCCAGCTGACCGCCCGCGTTCATGTCGCGGATCCGCTCGTCGACGTTGAAGCAGCCCGGGCGCATCTCGTCGTAGCGGGAGGCGTCGACGTTGTACATCTCGCGGGGTTTGCCCGCGACGGCGTTCAGGCCCATGTTCCGGCCGCGCACCTCGCCGTAATACCACTGCTGGATGCCGTCGGGCTCGGTGACCACCCGCGGCGCGAGGTGCTTGTACTTGGCCGGGACGTGGGCGTCGAACATGTCCGCGGGCTCGGCGATGTGGTCGTCCACGCTGATCAGGATCAGATCGTCCTTGATCACAGCCACACTCCTCGCCTCGGTGGATTCAGCGACTAGTAGACAATGACCGTCATCACAGTGTCAACGTTGTTACCGGGCCGTCGTATGGCCCGAGGGTGGTGGCACGCGTGGGAGACTCGCTGGCGCACACTGGCTGAACCGGCGCGGTGTGGCGGTTGCGGAGGCTGGCGCGGCGTCCGTGCCGGCGCTTCGAGGAAAGACTATTAGTGCGGCTCCGGGCTGGGCCTGAAAGGTGACCGGAGTGGCCACGAACAACGCTGCGCGGCCCACGGCTGTTCCAGGAGTAGAGCTTCGGGCCGGTTACGAGCGGATGGCGGAACCATCGCTCGCCACGCCCGTATATCGTCGTGGGCGCAGTTGATCCGTGCGATGTTCATGCCCCGCTGCACGAACCCGCGTACCAAGTCGGGGTCGGTGGCGGCCTCCGACGGCAGCGTGACCATGATCCGTGCCATGCGATGGGCGGGGCGGGTCCCCAGCAACTCGACCGCGTGTTGCCGCAAGATCTTCGGTCCCTCTTCGATCGGCACCGCCGACGGGCCGGGCGGCTGCCAGGCGGCACCCGATATCGCGGCGCTCGCGGAGCGCACCGCCGCGAGGGTGGCCTGGACGTGTGATTCGCCCCTCGGACGGCGGCCGCGGCCGCTACACGTGGTCCGACACCGGCCTCGACACCGGCGAGGTGCGCGCCCGGGTCGCCGCCTACCAGGACCGCTACGGGGTGCCGACCGAGCAGCTGCGCTAAGACCCTAGTCCGACGGTTCGTAGCGCAGCATCGTGACGTCGTGCTCCGGGTAGTCGACGAACACCGGCCGCACCCGCATCCCGACCCGCAGCCCGCTGGGCTCGACGTTGACCATCTCGGTGGAAAACCTCGGCCCCTCGTCCCATTCGACGATGGCGAGCAGTTGCGGCACGGCGTCGGCGAAGTGCGGGCCGACGGGCCTGCGGGCCACCGTGTAGGTGTACAGCGTTCCCAGGCCGGAGATCTCGCACCACTCCAGGTCGTTCGCCAGGGTGCGCGGGGCGCGCACCCTGGGATAGAACACGTAGCTCTGCGACGCCGGTGAATACTGGATGACGATGCGGTGCTGGGCCAGCGCATCCCAAAAAGGCGCGGTGGTGGGCGTTTTCACCGGCATCGGCCGCTCGAAGGTGGTCACGTCAGTCTCCCTGCAACACGAGCGTGGTTTGTTCGGAGAGGATTCCGCCGTTGCCCGACACGAAGGCGCGGTTGCAGTCGGCGACCTGCGCCGCCCCCGCGCGGCCCATGATCTGCCGGGTCGCGTCGCACACGTGGTGCATGCCCCCCGCCAGGCCCGCCTGGCCGAAGCCCAGTTGCCCGCCGGCGGTGTTGAGCGGGAAGTCGCCGCGAAACGTCAGGTCGTGCTCGGCGACGAACCGCATGCCGGTGCCCTTCGGGCAGAACCCCGCGTCCTCCAGCGACAGCAGCACGGTGATCGTGTAGCAGTCGTAGATCGACACCATGTCCATCTCGTCGCGCGCGAGACCGGCCATGGCGAAGGCGGTGTCGGCCGCCGCGGCGATCGGGGTATGCAGAAGGTCCTCGGCATAGGTGGGCGTCTTGAACGGCACGTGCTCCCCGAACCCCTTGATCCACACCGGACGGTTTCGGGCCCGTCTGGCCAGGTCGGCGTTGGCGACCACCACGGCGGCGCCCCCGACGCACGGCATGACGATCTCCAGCATGTGCAGCGGGTCGGCGATCACCGGGCTGGCCAGCACGTCCTCGACGGTGAGCGGCTTGTCCTTCCAGATCGCGCCGTCGGTGTGGTTGGCGTTGACCCGCTGGTCGACGACGATCTTGGCCATCGCCCGCTCGTCGTAGCCGTAGACCGACGCGTATCGCGTGGCCACCTGGCCGTAGGGCCCGTTCTGCCCCAGGTTGCCGTAGGGGATCTCGAATTCGGCCTGCGGAGAGCCGTATTGGTTGCTGGACGAGCCGAAGAACATCGCGTCCACCACCGGTCTGGGCTTCTTGTCGGACGACGGCGTGATGTAGCGGGCCGGCAGCGCGCACAGGACCGCGTCGCAGATGCCGAGTTCGATCGCGGCGGCGGCCCGCCAGACCATGGCCGCGGCGCTGGCCCCGCCCAGATCCACCAGTTCGGCGAATCGCGCACCGATGCCGAGGTATTCGGCGATGGTGGACGGCACGAAAATCTGTGACTCGGCCAGGTGTGACGCCGCGATGCCGTTCACGACGGTGGCCGGAAGGCCCGCGTCGTCGAGCGCGGCCGCGGCCAGTTCGGCCCACTGCTCGAGCACGAACGGCGCGGGCGAGGCCTTGTTGAGCCGCTCGGGGGGTAGCTCGACGTATCCGACGATCGCCGCCTCGCCGCGTAATCCCATGGCGCCGCCTACTTTCGGGGTAGTCCGAGGATCATCTGCGCGATGATGTTCAGTTGTATCTCCCGGGTGCCGCCGCCGATCAACTCGGCGGGCAGGTGCAGGTAGCGCTCCACGACGTCGGGGTCGGAGTCGGCGACCATCGCCGCGCGGCCGGTCAGCTCCAGCGTGGCCTCGAACGTCCTGCGCAGCAACACGTTCATCGCCACCTTGGCGATGCTCGACGCCGGGCCGGAGGCCTCGCCGCCGAGCAGGCGGATGGTCTCGCGGACACCGAGGGCCTTGATCGCGTTGGTGTAGGCGTCGAGTTCGCCGAGGGCGCGCAGCGCGTCGCCGCGGTCGGGTCCCGGCTCGGCGGCGAGCCGGCGCAGCGCGGCTGCCCGGTCGAACTTGACGTAACCGCTGATGGCCGTGCGTTCTTCGGCCATGGTGGAGATAGCGAGGTTCCAGCCGTCGGTGGGCCCGCCGAGCAACATCTCGTCGGGGACGAACACGTCGTGGAGGAACACCTCGTTGAAGTGCGCCTGCCCGGTGGCCGTTTTGATCGGCTGGATCTCAATACCGGGCGACCGCATATCCAGGATGAAGTAACCGATGCCACGGTGCTTGCCGGCGTCGGGGTCGGTACGCGCCAGCAGGGCGCCAAGGTCGGCGTACTGCGCCAACGACGTCCAGATCTTATGGCCATTGATCCGCCAACCGCCGTCGACCTTGGTTGCCCGGGTGGCCAGCGACGCGAGGTCGGAGCCGGCGCCCGGCTCACTGAACAGCTGGCACCAATGAATCTCGCCGCGTTGGGTCGGCGGAATCAGCTTTTCTTGCAGGTCTTTCGGTCCGGCGGCTAGCACCGAGGGCAGGATCCACTCAGCGATGTTGAGCGACGTCCGGACCAGCCCGGGTCGCTTGGCGAACTCTTCGTCGATGATGAGCTGCTTGAGGGGACCCGCGTCGACGCCCCACGGTGCCGGCCAGTGCGGCGCGATCAGGCCGGCATCGGCCAGCAAGGTGCGTTGGGGCCCGGAGGCCTGGTCCGGGTAGTCGCCGTGCGGTGCCGGTGTGTCGTTGCGCAACTGCAGTGCAGCATCGAGGGTCTCGGCCACCCACGACCGGAACTCCGCTTCCGCGGCACCCAGGTCGACGGACATGTCGCGTTGCCGCGTGCAGGTCAGCTCCCCCAGCCGCCTGGCCCAGCGATTCGCCGGACCGATCGACGCGGCCAGGCTGATCGCGCGCCGCCAGTACAGGTGCAGGTCGTGTTCCCAGGTGAAGCCGATCGCGCCGAACAGCGTCAGCGTGTCGAGCACCAGGTCGGGCACCGGCGAGATTGCCATCACCGCAGCCCCGGCGGCGGCGATCCGGTGCTGTTCGAGGGGATCGTCGACGGCCCGCATCGCGTCCCAGGCCGCGGCGGTGGCCAGTTCGCTGTTGACCAACAGCATCGCCGCGTTGTGCTGCAGCGCCTGGAAGGTCCCGATCACCTTGCCGAACTGCTCGCGGGTCCGCAGGTGCGCGGTGGCCGCCTCGACGCACCACTGGGTGATACCGGCCGTCGTGCTCGCCACGAGGCCCACCGCGACGCAGCGGGCCCGGTCGGCGTCGATGCCGGTCAGCACCGCCGACGCGGCGTGATCGCTCAGCCGTAGCACTCCGACGTCGCCGACCAGGTCGGTGCCCGCGACGGGTTCGACCGTGGCCGTGCGTGTTCCGGGTTCGACGACCGCCCAGACGACGTCGTCGTCGGGGGTGCGGGCGGCGGCCAGGATCGCCCGGGCCGAGCACACGCCCGCGGTGACCGCCGACGTTCCCGTGACCCGCCATACGGCACCGTCGGCACGCGCGCGCAGATCGCCGTCGCCGGGAAGCACGACCGCCGCGGGCCGGCCGGCCGCGAGATCGCGCAGCAGCGATTCGGCGTCCGGCGCCGGATCGGCCAGCAGCGCAACGGCTCCCGTCGTCACCGTCGCCAGCAGCGGGCCGGGCAGCAGCGTCTTGCCCACCGATTCCAGCACGCAGGCCGCGTCGATCAGCCGTCCGCCCTGCCCGCCGACTCGCTCAGGCAGATGCACAGCGTGAAATCCGTTCGCCACCAGGGTGTCCCACCACGGTGGCAGCTCACCGGCCGCCAGGGCGCCGAAGCCGGCGCGCGTCTCGGCGATGGGTGCGTAGCGGCCGGCGAACCGCCCGACGGCGTCGCTGAGGTCCTGCTGTTCCGGGGTCAGTCCGAGCGTCATGACAACGTGTTCTGCGTGAACCGCACGGACTGCCATCCCTCCTTACAAGACGAACCGTCTCGTCTTGTGGCAGACTACGGGGCGGGCCACGATCTGTAAAGCGGGAGGATCACCGGATGCCAACCGATCTCACCCGGGTCGACCCGCCGCGCCGCCGCAGCGAGCGGTCGCGCACCGCGATCGTCACCGCCACCCGGGAGCTGTTGATGGAGCGCGGGTTCGACGGCCTGACCATCGAGGCGGTCGCGGCCCGGGCCGGGGTGGGCAAGCAGACCATCTACCGCTGGTGGCCCAGCCGTCCCGCGCTGGTCGCCGACGTCGTCCTCGAAGACGCCGACCGGATCCTGGGATCTGTCGACCACACCCCCGACCTGGCCGCCGACCTCGTGGGGTGGGTGCGCAAGCTCGCCGCGGCCCTGACCACGGCCCGCGGCTCGGCGA
The DNA here is from genome assembly GCF_045809005.2 of Mycobacterium cajalii. NCBI lineage: Bacteria > Bacillati > Actinomycetota > Actinomycetes > Mycobacteriales > Mycobacteriaceae > Mycobacterium > Mycobacterium cajalii. The sequence continues at coordinate 143,189 of NZ_CM141436.1, read as the reverse complement.
TGCTGCGCATCCTGACCGTCGCGTGCATGGAACACGAGGACACCGCCGTCAAGCTGCGGGCCGGCTTCAGCGCTCCGCTGCACGACAGCGTCCGGGCACGGCTGCTGGCACACGGCACCGACGAGGCGACTGCGGAGTCGGCCGCCGACGCCGTCGTCGGGGGCGTGGTGTATCCGATACTGTCTGACGCACAAGCGTATTCGTTGTCCCGGGCCGAGCTGACAACGCGCCTCATCGTCGGTGCGCTCGCGGGGGGGCGGGGCGCGTGCTGAGCGTGCTGCGGGGGGCGCCAAGCGGTGGCCCGGGGGTTTCCGATGCCCGCTCGAGCTGCGGGAATGCGGTACCTTCGTTCGGTCGGCGTGGCTCGTGCCGCAGCAGGTGTTCAGCGCACAGCCCGCGCCAGGTGTCGCGCAAAGTGGCCACCGCACCGTGACGCGCCCCGAGACCGCCGTTCGGACGCTGGAGAAGAACCAGGCTTGCGGCGATCGCCGCGGGCCACCGAGGCGGCATTTCCAGCGCGGCGGCGATCACCAACCCTCCCCATAGCGCGCCGACCGTCGTCGCGTGCGAATCGGGGCGCACCCGAATTCCAACCGCCGAATCCTCACAGCCGCGCAGGAAGCGGCCAACCGCGCGGGAATCCACGGGAATTTCACCGGCGCGGCGGGCCAGTTGCACGGCCAACGCGGTGGTCTCGACATCTGCACCCGGACGCGTCCAGCCGCCGCGGGGCTCGGCCGAGACGGCGAGCAGGTGGGCCACCTCCGTCGACTGGTCCGGGTCGAGTGCCAGCAGTTCAGCCAATCGCAGGAGACCCTGGATTGCGGCGCGCGTGTCCTGCGGTACGGCTCGTCTCGTTGTCAGCAACCGCTGAGCCCAGCCGGCCAGCCACGTCCGCGGTGAACGCAACGGTGCTGACCCGAGGAGTTCCAGTCCCCGCAGCGCTGCCCAGCCGATGGTCAGGCTGGGGTAGCCGCCCTCGTCGTTCTGCAGGTGCCGCAGCCATTGACCGGTCGCTTCGGGCGCGGGAGGCTCGACACCGAGCAGTAGCAACGACGCCAGCGCCGCCAACGTGTCCGGCGCGTTCGGTTCCTCGACGCCCCACTGCGGAGTGCGATAAAAGCAGAATCCGCCGGCAGGAGTCTGCCGTCTCAGTACGTAGTCGGCCGCCGCCCGGTGATCGAGCACCGCTGCGCCGGCGGGCCGACCACCATCCTTCCCGTGCGACGTCGACGGCCCGGGGTGCGGCGGCATGGCTACATCGAACGGCGGGCAGGCGGCGGGCGATAGGGTCCAATGTCACCGCCGCGCACCGAACGGCGTCGACGTCGGGCGCGGCTCCCGGTCACCAAAGGCGTCGCCCGACAGCCACTCTCGTCTTGCCGGTGCGGGCATTGTCAGGTTCCGCGAAACCGCCCGGGCCACCGGACCGTTTACCGATCCGCCACGCGGTTACCTTCGTCACCATGGGCATCGAGACCGGTTCGGGCACCGCGCGGGAGGTGCAACTCCGCCAGCTCTGCGCCGAGCCGCTCCAGGTAATCCACGCTGAGCTGTTCCGTGATCATCTCCAGCAGTTGCCGAAATCCCGGTGAGGCGAACGCTCCGGCGTGCTTGTCACACACACTGCGCAATTGACGGAGGTTGGTCGCGAGAAATTCAAGAGTCCGCACGGAGCGGCGCAGGATTGCCTGCGGGTCACGGGACATCAATCCCCCGAGAAACACTTTGCGCCGAACTTCGACACCGTCGACAGCGATGGCATACATTCGCTGCACCGCTTCCCGATTCGCCAGGCAGTCAGCCAGTACTTGCTGCCGATAGATGATGACGTCCGGGTCGGTGACAGCCGCGGGCACGACTCAGTGTCGCCGGGCGTGATCCGTTCCGCGGTTGTGATGACCTCGCCGATATCGGCCCCTCCGAAGGAGGTGTATCCGACCGCACGCAACGTCTCGAACGAGAACGATTCGTCGGTGTCGAACATGAATCGCATGATCAATTCCTTATTACCGCAAGCTAACTTGCAATAGCACGTCGTGTAGCTGTACGCGAAATGACATCACCCTAACGGCGAGGTCCGTGAACCGATCTTGTCAGTGGTTTCCAACGGCACCCTTGTGCCGTTAAGGAACAAGCTCAAGAGGCTGAACCAGCCGATCGTCGCGATGTACTTGCGTGTGGCGGTGACCCCGAACGCATCGAGTAGAGATTGGAGCACATGATCGGTGAGGGTGCCCGAAACAAGGAGTTCATCTGTGGCGGCGATCAAGAGCTTGTAATCGGCGCTGAGGCCGTCATCCGTGGGTTCCCCAGCGACCGCGCCAATCTCGGCATCGGTGAGTCCGGCGTTTTTGGCCATCTGCTCGTTGGCCTGCCACTCATAGGGACAGTTCAGCACGGATGCAGCACGCAAGATGATGACTTCCCGATGTTTGGCGTCAATATCCGGTTCATTGAAGACGGCCTGCACCATACCGATAAGGGCAGGGAACATGTCGCCGGTGCCACTCATCATCTTCATGACGTTGAGCGCGGTATCGGGGTTGTACGCATCGCCGAGCAGCGCCGTCAACTCGGCATCATCGGGAAGCGGAACCACCACGGCCGCGTTGTAAGGGCTTGGCTTCGCCATTTGCGTTTACCTCCTGGTGCTCGTCAACCGATCTGTACGGTTGTAACGGTGTGTCTGATAGACAATGTTGTCCGCAGCAAGCCACGGCATCCCATCGCAATGCATAAGAAGCGGTCAATCCTTCGTCGGTTGAGTCATTCTCCCGCCCAGGGGTCTCGCCGGGTGCTGTCCTGGGTGGGGTTGTTGGCGACGGGCTGTTGCGTGGTTGCTCTCCTCGTCGAGCGACGTATTCGACGGTGCGCAGGTAGTCGACGACCGCGGCGGCAACCGCGTCGGGCTGTTCGGGAAACAGAGCATGGCTGGCGTCGTCGATGACGGTGGTGGTAACCCGGTCGCCGTAACGGGCACGCAAGTCACCCCATTCGTCGCGCTGGTGAAATGGGTCGCAGGCCGCGATGATCTCAAACACCGGTGCGTTCCCAGCTCCCCAATAGCGCGCGACGTCGGTGCGTTGCACGCAGTCCACTTGCATGGCAAGCGTTTCGGGATACCAGCCGACCAGCCAGGGTGTGGGGTCGTGGCCGGGAGCGAAGAACGCCAGCCGCAGCGCCGCCATGCGGATTGCCTCGGGCAGGGTGAGGTCGCCTGCGCGCATCGGTGCTGAATTGATTTGTGGGTCAACGGTTTTCCCGGACGCAGCCGCCAGGATCAGCCCGGCCACGCTATCGGGATGGTGTACGGCTGTCGCGCGGGCCACGCCGTTTCCGAACGCATGCCCGAGAATGACCGCAGGCCCGTCGGCCAAGTTGTCGATCACGTTGGGCCATGTCGGCGAAGGTCACACCGCTCATCGGTCCCGAAGACCCGGCGACGCCGCGCGGCTCGGGGCGCAGCACCCGGTAGCCGGCGGCGACGAGCGCAGCAGCCAACGGGTCGAAGTCAGGTCCGGCATCGCGCCCGTAGGAGGGGATGACGAGGACGGCCGGTCCGTTTCCCTCGACGCGGGTGTCGATCGACGCCTGCCCGGTCCTGACGATGCGCCGAGTCACGCGGTCGCCTCGCTCGTCAGCGCGGCGGTGTAGTCCAATTGGACGCGCAGTACAGCGGCGCGCCGAACGACTCCATCCGGTGGGGCGGTGGTGCCGCCATCAGTCGTGACGTAGGCGACCCGGCCGGGCTCGCCGCCTGCTCGGCCCCAGGCCGCACCAGACGGCCCGATCAAGGTGTCGTCGAACGGGTCGCCGGCGATGTGACGGACCTCACTGCCGCGCCTCGGCTCCAACGGCGCCCGCTCGATCGTGTTGGCGCGGTGCCTGGTGATGTAGGCGAACCCGGCGTGTTCGTCGACGCAGAAGTCATCGGCGTTATCGATCGCTGCGACGAATTCCGCTGAGCCGACCGGGTTTTGTGTCGACGGGTCGACCGCCACGCGCATGAACACTTTCTGCGCGGTCGAGGTGTAGTAAAGGTAGCCGGTGCGTGGGCTGTACCTCACGCCGTTGACGCCCGGCTGCGGTGGCGGCGGTAGGTCGCTGTCGGGGTCGAAGGCCATCGTGTCGTGGGCGAGCCACACCCGAGCGGTGCCGTGTCGAGCATCCTGGGTGAGATCGACCCGCCAGATCAGCCCGGCGAAACAGTCGGCGACCGCCAGCACTCCGGGCGCAAGGAGGCAGCTGCCGTTGAGTGCGCGGGCTCGTTCGTCGAAGGTGCAGATGATCTCTGGTGTCACCGGTTGTCGGGGTGCCCAGCCGGTGAGATCGACTCGTGCCAAATGCGATTCGCCAGTGGTGTAGCCCTCGGTGAGACTGACGACGAAGACCTCCGGTGCGACCTCGACGATCCCGGTGATCGGGTGATCGAAGGTGTGCACCAGGACGGGCTCGACCAGCGTGCCGTGCCGGGCTGGTGGCACCCACCACAGCTCGCGCTGCAGGACGGCGGTGACCAACAATGAGCCATCGGCGCGCACGGCGAGATTCTCCAGGAAGTAACCCCGGGGGAAATGGGCCACCGGGGCAAGGGTCACGGCGGGCAGGGGCGGAAGGGACATGGTCGTTCTCCATGAGGATGGCGCCGGGCGGGCGCGACGGTCACTGCGAGTGCCGGCCGGGGGCCGGGATCGCGAAGGCATTGAGGATGCCGCAGACGGTGTGGTAGATCCCGGTTAATGCCGTGATGTCGAAGACCCCGGCGGAGCCGAACCGTTGCACCGCTTGGTTATAGAGCGCTTCGTCGACCTGATGGGCGGTGGACAGTGCCCGGGCCAGGCGGTGGGCCGTCCGTTGGTCCTCGGGGAGCGCCTGAGGTTCGCGGCCGGCGACCAGTTCGGCGATGACAGGTTCTGGGAGTCCGGCGTGACGGGCCACCGCGGAGTGCGCGTACAGCTCATACGGGGCATCCCATACCGCGCCGACGGTCAGGATGACGACCTGTCGGGTGCGCTCGTCGAGCGAGGTGCATTGCTGTTCGGCTGCTTGCAGTTTGAGGAAGGCGGCGGCAAGCCCGGGGTTGAGCAGGCACGGATTGAACGGCCCGATCAGCCGCCCGTCTGTGGTGCTCGCCATAAATCCACTGCGCTGGGCCCACGGCACGGCGGTGGCCGTGATGTCGTCGAACAACTCTCGCGCCGGGTCGTCGAGAGCGTTCCGATCGGCCAGGGCCAGGCGACCGCCGAGAACGTCAGCATCGCTCACTGGTCGAGTCCCCGCGCGTTGGCCGGGACATCGAAGGCGCCCAGCGTCATGCACACCATGGTGAACCAGCCCAGCAGCACCGCGACATCGACGATGCCTGCCTCACCTAACCTCGATTTTTCGCGCGGCTTGACCGGGGCGGGCTGACCCAGCTGGGGCGGGCTGGTGATGTTGATTGTGGCGTGTGGGTGTGACCGTTCGCCCGGTGTCGCTCGGTGGCGGGCTTTCCAGGGCCGGGATGGTCTTTCATGTGGTTGGGCCAGGGGGAAGCGGTTAGCCAAAGGCGGCGCGGATTTGGGTCCAGGCCGCGGCGATAGCGTGTGCCCAGCGCCAGCTGGCGTCGATACGCAGCCGGGTTTGTCGGGCGCTGCAGGTGATGCGGGCGGCCACATGCAGGACGCGGTAGCGGAATGTCGCTATTTCGCAGCGCGCTAACTCGGGGTGGTCGGTGAAGCCGATGAGTTTGGCCCAGGCGATCAGATCGGTTGCTGCCATGATGATTTCGAGCCAGGCGGAATTGGCGTCGAAGGCGTTGAACGGCAAGTTGCGCAGGCCGGTGGCTTTGGCTTGACGGATCCGGTCTTCGACGCGGGCGTGTTGGCGATGCCGCAGTTCCAGCCCGGCGAGCTGACCGAGCACCACACCGTCGGGGGTGTCGGTGAGAAAACCGGTAATGCGGTGTCCCTCGGAGTCGGTGAACCGCAGCTGCGCACCCGGATGCGGGCGTTCCTTACGCAGGATCAACCGGGTACCGCTCGGCCATTTGGACAAGTCCACCAGCTCGGTGGCTTCGGCGACCCAGGCGCCCTCTCGGATGCCGCCGCCGGAATCGATCGCTGGATACCAGCCATCGGCGCTGTGGAGCACCTCGACCGCGTCGCGGATCGGCGCGTCGATTGCTGCTCCCAGGGAAAACCCCACCCCTGATTTGCGGCAGACGGCCGCAAACCCGTAGGTGGCGCCGGCCGAGTCCGAGCGGATCAGCACCTTGGGGGCATCCGGATTGTCCGGGTCGGGGCGGTATTGCGCCGGCAGCGACGCCAACGCCTGCTCAAGCACGCTGATGTGATCGGCGGTGGTATTGCTTCCGGCGTTGCCCTTGCGTAACAGCCCGGCCAGCGCCTCCCCGGCGGCGATGTCGGGGCGGTCCAAAAACACCAGCAGCGGGTGAAACCCGAACGTCTTTTTCCAGGTCGCCGCGGCGTTTTCTTTGTGATCGGAATGATCGACGGTGATGGTCGCATCGACATCCAGATGCAGCCAACCATCACGGTCGGGGGCAGCACCGGCGGCCCAGGCCTGTTGGCGGGCATGGGCACGGGCGGCCCGGATCCGCGGTAGGTGAACGGCGTCGATGCGCTCATCGACCAACCGCCACAGCGTGGTTGTCGAGGCGACCTGACCGAACACGTGCTCACGATCCCCCCACAACTGGCCAACCCCATCGACACAATCAGCACCGTCGGCCACCGCGGCGGCCAGATCGGCGAACACATCCCCGGGCGCATGAATCCACGGCCCTTGGTAGGTGTCGGCCAACGCGGCTGTGACCTGCGAGGACAGCCCGGTCGAATCAGCGATCTCACGCAACATGCCCACCCCGGCGTGCGACACCACGCCATGGCCGTCCGCCGACACTTTGAACCGAGAAACCGCTGCGCTACCCTTCACCTAGAAAGTGCCCTCCCGCTCGGAATGATGGACCTTCAGCAGTCTTATTATCCCTTGCAGGACAGGCACTTTCGCTAAATCAGCAGCGTGTCACGCCAACTCGCGCGCAAAATCCAGGCTAACAGATCATGAGCGCGTCGGTAAAGCCCTGTCGGTACCACCCGTTGCGCGCTCAGTGCCGACGCCAGCTCGTAGACCACCTGCTCTCGCGGGTCATCGAATGACGTCGCAAGCCCAGCGATGAGCGCTTGGACCTGCCGCGCCTCGAGGTGGCCGTCGCGCTCGGCGATGATCTCGTGTTCGTAGGTGGCGTAAGCGCTGCGCCATCGTGCGGTGATCAGAACGGTGACGATTTCGATCTCGGCCTTGCTCAGCGTGGAGTCGTGCTGAAAATAGGCGCCGGTCGGCACGATCGTCGTGGACAGGGCCGGGTTGGCCAGCCAGATCTTGTGCGGGCCGGGCACCAGTCCCCGCAGTTTGCGGGTGAACTCATAGGCCTGCTTCATGGCCGGTGGCATCTCGTCGACTGGTGTTTCCACGAATCGGCCGAACGTGCCGAAGTCGGTGTCGGTGTCGGTACTCATAAGCCGTCATCTCCTCACCATCCGAGAGATATCCGCGAGCGAACGTTCACTTTTTATAGTATCCCTCGCCCTGAGTTGTCAAACGCGAACGCTCATGTTTTTTGTGCTACGGTGACTTGGTGCCGAAGGTGACCCAGCAATACCGTGCCGAGCGCCGCGCTCAGGTGATTGCGGCTGCGCGGCGCTGTTTCGTTCGCGACGGATTCCACGCCGCCTCCATGCAGGACCTCGTCGAAGAGGCCGGCATGTCCTCCGGCGCGGTTTACCGCTACTTCCCCAGCAAGGACGCGGTGATCGAGGCGATCGCCGCCGAGAACCTCGCACAGGTCGTCACGGTGTTGGAACAGGCCATCGAGGATGGCGCGAGCCCCCCGGCGGCGATCGCCACGGTGCTCGAGTTCGTCACCAGACGCCATACAGAGGACGGGTTCGCGGCGATAGCCCTGCTGGTGTGGTCAGAAGCCCTGCGCAACCCCACGCTGGCCGCACACCTGCGCGACGCCACTGCGAACGCCCTCGCCGCGTTGGGCGACCCGAAACCGGGACGTGGGAGGCATGGTTCACTCGACCCGACCGCCCTTGCCGACCTCTTGCTGTGTGTGCTGCCCGGGTATCTCATGCGGCTGGCCCTCGGCGGTCCCGAGGCCATCGAGAACGTCCCGGCCGCCGTCGAGAAAGTGTTTTCCGTCTCGGCATCGAAGCCCAAGTCGGCGTAATTCCCTAATCGGCAGCATGTTTGGTGAACACTGTTCGTCTTTTGGCGTCACCACCATGGATAAGCCATCAAATCGTCAATGCCACAACGGAATCAGTGCAGTCTGGGATTTTTGCGGTGTACTTGGTAAGGCCGCCGTGCAATTCGAACCGAGGCATGAGCGCGACAGCATTCACCGACGCGCACACCTAGCCCGCGGCGGTCGGGCACCAGGACGGTGCACTGGGCGCAAAGCGCTCGCGCAGCCGGTCGTAGTGTTGGGCGACACCAACCACTGGCACAGCTGATTCGGCATTGACTGCAGGGTAGACTTCGACCTTCGAGCAGTTCGCAGCGGTCGATATCAGGGTGGGCCGTGTGATCGAAGTCGACGACTTCCCAGAAGCGCGGCGCCCCGCTTGGAAGCTGCGTATCGATTTCGGTCCCGAGATCGGGCTCAAGCGGTCCTCAGCACAGATTGCGAACTACTCTCGCGATGAACTGCTCAATCGAATGGTCCTTGGCGTCGTGAACTTTCCGCCGCGCCAAGTAGGTCCCGTGCGCTCGGAGGTCCTGGTGCTTGGTACCTACTCTGACGGACGGGGGCTCTTGATCAATCCCGCACCGGGCGCAGCGCGTGGGTTGAGCCGCTCAGATTTTCCACTGCAATAAACACCACCCTTTGCCGAAGCGGCGCAGGGCACTGAGGCACTGACATAGCCGGGCTACACAACCTTCCACGTGCCTCACGTATCGGACACATAAATACGCTGAACAACAAGCACTTTCGAAAAAACGAGTACAGATAGCCTACGCGACGTGATACGCAGCGACCCGGGTCAGCGCGGATCCGGACGATGCGCCATGGGCAACCCGAACGGCAGGTCGGACACGCTCGCCGTTATCTCAAGCAGGCGGTTGTACTTGGCGACGCGTTCTCCGCGTGCAGGGGCGCCCGATTTGATCTGGCCGCAACCCGCCGCGACGGCGAGATCCGCGATGAAGGAATCGGTGGTTTCCCCTGATCGGTGCGAAATCATCGCGCCGTAGCCCGCCTCCCGGCACACGGCCAGTGCCTCAAGGGTTTCCGAAACGGTACCGATCTGGTTGACCTTGATCAGGGCGGCGTTGCCGATGCCGGCGCGGACCGCCGAAGCGATCAGGTCGGGATTGGTCACCAGATTGTCGTCCCCGACCAGTTGGACTCTGTCACCCAGCTTCTCGGTCAGCTTTCGCCAACCCGCCGTGTCGTGTTCGTCCATCCCGTCTTCGATACTCCAGACCGGAAACTTCTGAACAATATTGGTGTAACGCTCGATGAGGTCGTCGCTGGACAGAGTTTCGCCGTTGACCCGGTAAAAGCCGTCCCGGTGGAAGCCGTTGGCCGCGGGGTCCAGCGCGATGGCGACGCCCGCGGTCCCGGTGACATAGCCGGCGTCAACGATCGCCTGCACGAGAAGGGCCAAAACATCTTCCGGACAGCCGATCTCAGGCGCGAAGCCACCCTCGTCGCCTAACCCGGTCGCCAGGTTGCGCTCGGCCAACACCGACCGCAACCTGGCGTACACCTCGGCGCCGGCGCGGACCGCCTCCGGCAAGGACGGCGCCCCGATCGGTGCGATCATGAACTCCTGGAAATCCAGGGGATTGCGCGCGTGGGCTCCACCATTGACCACGTTGAAGTGCGGCACCGGCAGCCGCGCCTGCACACCGGCGGGAGTCAGCCACTGCCACAGCGGTCGTCCGGACTGGCGCGCGAACGCCCGGGCAGCAACCATGGAGACGCCGACAATCGCATTGGCACCCAATCGAGACTTATCGGGTGTGCCATCCAGCTGCCGCAGCGCCGAATCGACGTCCTCCAGAGCGGTGAACGGGCGACTGGTCAACGACTCCGCTATCGGCCCGTTGACGTATGCCACGGCGCGGCGCACACCCATACCGTCGTAACGCTTGTCACCGTCGCGCAACTCGACGGCCTCGCGGCTGCCGGTCGACGCACCAGCGGGTACGCCCGAGCGAAGCCGGCTACCATCCCCCAGCGTTGCCGACACGGCCAGCGTGGGGCGGCCGCGAGAATCGAGGATCTCGATTGCAGATACCGACGAAAATTGGATCGTCACGTTGCGTCCTCCGCGTCACATTGGGATTTCCATGTTGGTCAGTCCGGCATCGATGTATTGAGTCGCAGGGACCGTTGGCCGCCGATGTATGACGGACGATTATGGCGAGCCCCACCGCCATGGCCAGTGAGCAGCCTATCGCATAGGGCCGCCGCGGGTAAGATATCCGCAAGGTCACGGGGCACTTGGACGGGGACAGGCGGGCATGTTGGTGACGGTATCGAAAACTGTTGCATAACAGGGCCTTAGGAGTCGTCGTGGATGAAGAGTGCCTGAAGCTGAGCACGTATCTGGCCGAACGCCGCCGCACCGACAACGGGTTCGTCTCGGATGTGCTGCTGGGCCTCTACCAGCGGCGCGGCGTCGCCAGCAGCGTGCTGTTGCGCGGGGTCGGCGGCTTCGGGACGGGCCGCCACTACCGCTCCGACCAGTCCCTGACGCTCTCGGAGGACCCGCCCGTGCTGATCACAGCGGTGGACAGTAGGCCGGTCATCGAAGGACTGCTCGACGACGTGCTCGCCGTCCAACAACGCGGGCTGGTCACCCTCGAACGTGCGCGGCTGCTGCGCGGGGAAATCGGCGCGCTCGAACTCGGCGACGGGCTCCACGAAGCCGTCAAATTAACGATCTACCTGGGCCGCAAGGAGCGCGTCTACGGAGTTCCCGCCTACATCGCGATCTGCGACCTGATGCATCGGCGCCACATCGCCGGCGCCTCGGTGTTCCTGGGCGTCGACGGCGTCGCGCACGGGCAACGGCGGCGCGCGCGGTTCTTCGCCGTCAACGCCGACGTGCCCCTGATGGTCGTGGTGGTGGGGTCCGGCGAGCTCGTCGGCCGCGTGCTGCCCGAGCTCGGCGGCCTGCTCGAACAGCCGATGATCACGCTGGAGCGGGTGCGCGTGTGCAAGCGGGACGGGGCGTTACTGGAACCGCCGCACGCCCTGCCGAAAGCCGACGAGCACGGCCTGCCGCTGTGGCAGAAGCTGTCGGTGTACACCTCCGAGTCGGCGCGCCGCGGCGGCGTGCCGATCCACCGCGCGCTGGTGCAGCGGCTCTGGCGGCGCAAGACGCCCGACGGCGCGACGGTTTTGCGCGGTATCTGGGGCTTTCACGGCGATCACCCGCCGCACGGCGACAAGGTGCTCACCCTGGGCCGCCGCGTCCCCGTCGTCACCACCATCATCGACACCCCGGCCAACATCGCCGAGTCGTTCGAGGTGGTCGACGAACTGACCCGCGAGGACGGGCTGGTGACCAGCGAGATGGTGCCCGCGTTGGTCTCCGACGAGCGCGACGCACGCCAGGGCCGGCCGCCGATGGCCGACCACCGCTACTGAGCCCGCCGGCTCAGCCGGCGACCGAGGCGTCGTAGATCGACTGGATCGCCTTGTCCAGCGTGGCGTTGAACTGCTCGTCGGTCTGGTCGGCGGAAAGCCCCTCGGTCAGCGCGCGGCTGAAGCTGGCGATCAGGCCCGTGTTCTTGGCGAGCAGCTCGTTGGCCTCCTCGCGGGAGTAGCCGCCGGAAAGCGCCACCACCCGCATCACCTTCGGGTGTTCGATCAGGGGCCGGTAGTAGTTCACCTCGCTGGGCAGGCTGAGCTTGATCATCACGCGCTGCCCGTCGGGCACGGTGTCGAGCTGCTTGGTGATCTCCTCGCGCAGGATCGCCTCGGCCTCCGCCTTGTCCGGGATGGAGATCGTGACCTCGGGTTCCAGGATCGGCACCAGCCCGTGGCGCAGCACCTGGTGGCCCACCTCGAACTGCTGGGCGACCGCCGCGGCGATGCCGTCGCGGTTGGCGCCGCCGATCACCGAACGCTCCTTGGTGCCGAAGACGCCCTTGCCGACGGCGCGCTCCAGCAACTCGTCCAGACCGGGCATCGGCTTCATCAGCTGGACGCCGTCGGACGCCTCGGCCAGCCCCTTGTCGATCTTGAGGATGGGCACCACGCCCTTGGTCTCCCACAGGTAGGTGGTCGACGGCCTGCCCTCGATGTCGCGGTCCATGGTCTGTTCGAACAGGATCGCCGCCAGCACCCGGTCTCCGGTGAAGGCGGGTGAGGTGATGATGCGGGACCGCATCTCGTGGATGAGGTCGAACATCTCCTTCTCGGAGGAGTACGCGTCGTCGGAGATGCCGTATTGGCGCAGCGCCTTCGGGGTCGATCCACCGCTTTGGTCGAGCGCCGCGATGAACCCCTTGCCCGACGTCATCCGGTCCGCTTGCTTCTCGTTCGGCATGGAACTCTCCACTCCCTCGTGGTCCCCTGTGATCGCGGCGCAGCTTGAGCCTGGCCCGATCATATTCGGGTCGGTGGACGCCGGGAACAGCCCGGTCATGGTGCGGGCGTCAGCAGCCGCCGGATGCGCTCGGCGCGGCCGGCCCCCGACGGGCTCGGCGGTTTCCTCGGGCAAGGCGCGGGGCGCGTCGCTGCGGGCGGTGCCGCCGTCGATCCCCGAATTGCAGGGAGCCAGGTCGAGACGCCAGTTCTGCAGTGGCCCACCGCAACTCCACCCCGCCGGGCCGGCGACGTGCCGGCCGGTGAACGACTGGTCCGCCGCGTCCGTTCCCACTATTGGCCTTTCGAGTAGCTGCCATTGGGATCTTGCGTGGCGCAACGCATCCCGTAACATCGGCGGCATGGAACCGAGCCGCCGGTGGGGCGATGACCGCGCGATCCTCGACGACGAGGAGGCCCGCCGGCGCATCCTGGACGCCGCGGGACGCTGCATCGTCCGCCGGGGCAACACCCAGTTCCGGATGGGCGAGGTGGCCGACGAGGCGGGGGTGTCGCGCTCGACCGTGTACCGCTACTTTCCCGGCCGCGACGACGTCCTGCTGGGCATGCTGCTGATGCGCGTCGACGGTGCGCTCGGGGAGCTGGTCCGCTCGCTGCCCGCCCCGGAGGATCCGGGCCGGTCGCTGCCCGAGATGGTCCTGGCCCGCGTCGAGTCGGTGGCGGGCAATCCGCTGAACGAGGCGCTGTTCGCCGCCGAGAGCACCGCCGTGTCCAGCGCCCTGGAGAAGGGCTCGGAACCCCTCGTGGAGTTGCTGCTGCGGCACTATGGGCCGTTGCTAAAGCGGTGGAAGGCGGCGGGCCGTCTCTACGACGACCTCGATCCCCGCTCGGTCGTCCAGTGGTTGCACACCACGACGCTGTTCTTGCTGGCACCGTCGTGGCGCTATCGCCCCGTGGCCGACAAGCGCCAGTTCGTCGAGCAGTTCGTGGTGCGCGCCCTGGTGCCACCAATCAGACAATAATTTTATATTGTCTGATGTCGAGACGCTGAGCTATTTTTGTCCGAGGAGCGTTGCGCCGGGCCCGGCGGCCGCCGGGCCCGGTGTTCGTGACCAGAATGGACGGACATGAAAACTGCTGCAGCACAAGCGGTCTCCGTCGTCGGGCTGGGCGCCCACCTGGCCCGCGGGCTCGGCCGGGTGAGCAACGACGCGATCGTGGGCGGCCGGGCGGGCCTTTCCCGCACGGTCGACGACATCGACGCCACGGTGCTGTCCAGGGTCACGGGGGCCACCGTGAGGTCGGTGCGCGTCCTGAGCAGCGACGCGGGGACGTCGTCGCGGGCCCGGCTGGTGCTGACCGGCACGGACGTTCCCGAATCGGTATTCGTCAAGATCGGCGCGAAGTCAGCTGCCACCCGGCTGATGGGGGAACTGGGCCGCCTCGGGCACACCGAGGTGCGCTTCTACCGCGAACTCGCACCGCAGGTCAACGGCGTGCCGTATTGCTATGGCGCCGCCTTCGACGGCTGGACGGGCCGGTATCTGCTGGTTCTGGAGGACCTGCCCGCCGAGGCGTGCGAGTTTCCCGACACGTTGCACCCGATCTCCACCGACCAGGCGGCCCTGATCGTCGACCTGCTGGCCGACCTGCACGCCACCTTCTGGAACCGCCTGCCCCGCGACGGGCGCGGCCCGCTGGGGTGGCTCTACACCCCGTCGGGCGACGTGACCTCGTTGTTGACCGGGTCCCTGATGAACGCCTCGATGCAGCGCCTCGCCGGGCGCACCGACATCCCCGTCGAGCGGGGCCGGTTCATCGCCGACAACTACCGCGCCGTGGCGGCGCTGATCGACACCCCGCCGCACACGGTCATGCACGGCGACGCACACCCGGGCAACATGTACTTTCACGGCGGCAAGGCGGGGCTGCTGGACTGGCAGGCGGTGCGGCGCGGACACCCCGGCCGCGAACTCGCCTACACCCTGATCACCAGCCTGACACCGGAAGACCGGCGCGCGGCCCAGCGCGACCTGCTCGACGACTACCGGCGCGGCCTGGCCGCAGCAGGCGGCCCCGGCCTCGACCGCGACGAATTGTGGCTGCGGTACCGCCAGGGTGCCCTGTACGCCTACGTCGCCCCGCTGATCACGGCCGGAATGGGCGGGATGCAGGCCGACGACATCGCGATGGAAGGCCTGCGCCGCGGTGTGGCGGCGCTGGAGGACCTGGAGACCGTCGCCGCGCTGCAGGCGTCGCTGTAGCCTCCGCTGCGCCCGGCAATCTCGTTGTGCCCCTTGATTTGTCGCCATAGGTCGGGCGGCCCGGCCCGCGGCGGCGGCCGTCACCCGCAGTCCATTGACTCGGCCCGGCTCCGGGAATATCGTCTGTAGTTACGCTACGTCGCGTCGCGTAATGCCGCACGACGACAAGGAGAAGCCCACATGTTCGACCTGAAAATCATCGGTGGCACCGTCGTCGACGGCACGGGCGCGCAGCGCTACCGCGCGGACATCGGGATCAAGGACGGCAAGATCGTCGACGTCGTGCGCCGCGGGGCCGACGACCCTGGGCCGGGCGGGTTACAAACCGCCGAGGCGGCCGAGACCATCGACGCGACGGGCCGCGTGGTGACCCCCGGCTTCGTCGACATCCACACCCACTACGACGGCCAGGTGAGCTGGGACAGCTCACTGGAGCCGTCGAGCGGCCACGGCGTCACCACCGTGGTCACCGGCAACTGCGGCGTGGGCTTCGCCCCGGTCCGGCCGGGCCGTGAGCAATGGCTGATCGAGTTGATGGAGGGCGTCGAGGACATTCCCGGTACCGCGCTGACCGAGGGCATCACCTGGGGCTGGGAGAGCTATCCGGAGTACCTCGACGCCATCGGCAAGCAGCGCTTCGCGGTCGACGTGGGTTCCCAGGTCGCCCACGGCGCCGTCCGCGCCTACGCGATGGGCGAGCGGGGCGCCCGCAACGAGCCGGCCACCCCCGATGACATCGCGGCGATGGGGCGGCTGGTCACCGAGGCGATCGAGGCCGGCGCCCTTGGGTTTTCGACGTCGCGGACCCTGGGCCACCGCGCGATGGACGGCGAACCCGTGCCCGGTACGTTCGCCGCCGAGGAGGAGCTGTTCGGCCTGGGCCGCGCCATGGCCGCCGGCGGGCAGGCGGTGTTCGAGCTGGCGCCGCAGGGGGCGGCGGGCGAGGACATCATCGGCCCGAAGAAGGAACTGGACTGGATGCGCCGGTTGAGCGGCGAGATCGACCGGCCGGTGTCGTTCGCCCTGATCCAGGTGGACGCGGACCCGAAGCTGTGGCGCGAGATGCTGGACCTCTCCGCGGACGCCCACGCTGCCGGCGCCCGGCTCTACCCGCAGATCGCGGCGCGCCCGTTCGGGATGATGATCGGCTTCCAGGGGCATCACGGCTTCAGTCACCGGCCCACCTACCGCCGGCTGAAGGCCGAGTGTAGCCGCGAGGAACTCGCGCAGCGCCTCGCCGACCCCGCCGTGAAGGCGGCCATCCTGGCCGAGGACGACCTGCCCGTCGACCCCACCCTGTTGTTCGACGGGATGTTCGCGCTGGTGCAGCACTCGCTGCACCGGCTCTACGCGCTGGGCAACCCGCCCGACTACGAGCCCACCCCGGACCGCACCGTCGCCGCCATCGCCGCGGCGCGCGGCGAGGACCCGCTGTCGACCCTTTACGACCTGATGCTCGAGGCGGAGGCGACCTCGATGCTGATGCTGCCGCTGTTCAACTACGCCGACGGCAACTGCGACGCCATCCGGGAGATGCTGCTGCACCCCGCCGGGGTGCTGGGGCTGTCCGACGGCGGCGCACATTGCGGCATGATCTGCGACGCGTCCTACCCCACCTTCCTGCTCACGCACTGGGCGCGGGACCGCCGCCGCGGCGAAAAGTTGTCGCTCGAGTACGTCATCCGCAAGCAGTCCCGCGACACGGCACACCTGTTCGGCCTCACCGACCGCGGCACGATCGAGCCGGGCAAGAAAGCCGACATCAACGTGATCGACATGGCTGCGCTGACCCTGCACCCCGCGGCGATGGCCTTCGACCTGCCCGCCGGCGGGAACCGGATCCTGCAGGGCGCCAGCGGCTACGCCGCGACCATCGTCAGCGGCACGGTGACCCGCCGCGACGACGTCGACACCGGAGCCCGTCCCGGCCGCCTGGTGCGCGGGGCGCGCTGAGGAGTCGCCCAACGTGACCGCCGGCCATCCCGTCCGGGCGCACGACGAGGACGCGATCGGCACCCCGCCGCCGGGCCCGACGCTGGTGCCGGCCGTGCGCTACTACTCACCTCGGTTCGCCGCGCTCGAGGTCGAACGCATGTGGCCGAAGGTGTGGCAACTCGCCTGCACGGTCGACCACCTCGCCGAGCCGGGCGACTACTTCGAGTACCGCTGCGGGCCGTACTCGGTGCTGATCGTCCGCGGGGACGCGGAATCTGGAGGCGGGTTGCGCGCCTTCCAGAACGCCTGCCGCCATCGCGGCAACTCGCTGTGCGTGGGCTCCGGGCAGGGGCTGCGCGAGATCAGGTGCGGCTATCACGGCTGGACCTGGGACCTGGCCGGCGCGCTGAAACGGGTGCCCGGCCGCAAGGGCTTCGGCGCGCTGCGAATGTCGGATTTTCCGCTGGTTTCCGTCCGGGTCGACGTCTGGGAGGGGCTCGTTTTCGTCAACCTCGACCCCGCCGCGGTGCCGCTGGCCGACTACCTGGAGGCGGTACCCGACGACATCGCCTGGTGCGGGCTGGGCGACTTCCGCTGCTACGCCACGCTGACCGTCGAGGTGGACGCCAACTGGAAGACCATCGCCGACGGATACAGCGAGACCTACCACATCGCCACGCTGCATCCGGAGTTGCTGCGCTGCGTGGACGACATACATGCGCCGCAACGCATCTGGGGACACACCGGCAAGTCCGACCAGCCCTACGGCGTGCAGAGCCCGCGTTTTGCCGGCGTGTTGAGCGACGAGGAGGTGTGGGACGCCTACGTGCACACCCAGGGTGCGCTGATGGGCGTGGCCGAGGGCACGCCGTTGCCGGAACGCGAACCCGGGCAGACGGTGGCGGACGCGATCGCGGCACAAACCCGGGCTTTCGCCGCCGGGCGCGGGGTCGACCTGAGCTGGGCCGATACCGACCGGATCACCCGACTGCACCAGTACAACGTGTTCCCGAACATGACGTTGCTGACCAACGCGGACCACTTGACCGTCATGTGCTCGCGGCCGCGGGACGCCGACCCCGATCCCGACAAGGGCGAGCTGGTGATGTTCTTGATGACGCGGATGGCACCGGGCGCGCCACGCACCAAGCCGGCGAATGTTCGCGTGACGGCTGAGACGGCTGAGCCGGGTGTGGTTCTGACGCAGGACATTCGGGTGCTCCCCGGCGTGCAGCGGGGCATGCATCAGCCCGGCTTCACCCATCTGGTGCTCTCCGGTGAGGAGCGGCGCGTGATCAACATGCACCGCAACCTCGAGCGCTATCTCGACCTCCCCGGGCCCGAACGCATGCGTGGCGGCACGGCCGACGAAACTCCACCGACGTAATCGGCGCAGACACTCGGAAAAGTGGTGTGCGGCCCACTAGACTTCCGCCTGTGACGACCCCGTCTGACCGCTGGGGCGACGAACGCCACCACCTCTCGCATCAACTGCAGATGCGATATCAGCCACTGGGCCGGGTCCGGGCACGGCGGCTGTGTCAGCAATTCGCGAGCGTCGGCGTCCGGACCGCGCCGGGACGCCTGCGGGCGATCGCGGCCGGGCTGCCCGTCGCGGCCGACGAGGTGACGGATGTCCATTTCGCGCTGATCGCGCTCGAGATGAACCGGGCGACGCGCGCGGCCAGGATCAAGCGGCTGAAGCGGCGCGGCTCCCGCTCGTTGCTGCTTGCCGGTCTGGTTCTGGTGGTCCTGCACTTCCTGCTGTGCGTCGCCTACCTGCTGCTGAACCTGGCCCAGCAGGGCGCAGCGCTCTAGCGGCACCCCGCGAGCAGCCGCAAAAGCTCCCCATTCACCGGCGTGTCGGGGGCATTTACGTCTGCTCGCGGTGTTGGCGGGCGACCAACGTCAGCCGGGCCCTGCGGCGGTTGGCCTCCGACCGCGCCGCCACCAGCACGCCCGCCTCGGTGTCGCCATCGATGTGTACCGTTCCGCCGGTGCTGCGGTGCTGATGCTGCCAGTCGCTGATCGCCTGGTGCGCAGCATGATCGAGATAGTCGGTGAGCACACTGACGGTGACCGTGGTCCGTTGCGGGACGGAGGCGAGCACGCGGGTCAGCCGCGGCAGCGCCAGGAACGTGCACGCGCCCTCGACGACGACGTGCCATTCGTCGCCCACCGGCGCGGCCTCGATCCGGGCCCGGATCACCCGCCATCCGGTCAGGACGATGGCCAGCGCGAGTCCGATCATGACGCCGTGCAGCAGATTGAGGAAGACCACGCCGACGGTGGTCACCACGTACACCGCCAGGTCCCCGTTGCGCAGCGCCGTTTCGATGTGGGCGGGCTTGAGCAACTGGGCGCCGACGACGATGAGCAGGCCCGCCAGCGCGGCCGTGGGAATCTCTTCGACCAGCCCCGCGAACGGAATGGTGAACAGCAGGATCCAGATCCCGTGCATGATCGCCGAGGCGCGTGTCTTCGCGCCGGCGTTGACGTTGGCCGCGCTGCGGACGATGACACCGCTGACCGGCAGCCCGCCGATCGCGCCGGCCGCGACGTTGGCCACGCCCAGGCCGATCAGCTCGCGGTCGAAGTCGGTGCGGGGCCCGTTGTGCATCCGGTCGATCGACACCGCGGTGAGCAGGCTCTGGACGCTGGTGATGAGCGTGACGGTGAGCACGCCCATCGCGACGGCTGCCCAGTTGCCGTCGGGCATCTCGGGCAGCCGGATCGCGTCCAGCACCGATCCCTCCAGCCGGATCCGGGGAACCTGGAACGGGAAGGCGACCGAGAGGACCGTCACCGCGACGATGGCGACCAGCGGGCCCGGGACGCGGCGCAGGCCGGCCGGCACCCAGTGCCAGCCGATCAGGACCGCAATCACCAGCACCCCGAGGATCACGCCCGGGCGGTGCGCGTCGACGATCTGCCCCGGCAGGCCGACGACGTTCTGCCAGGCCGTGCTCTTGGACTTGCCGCCGAGCAGCACGTGCATCTGCTGCAGGGCGATGGTGATGCCGATGCCCGCCAGCATGGCGTGCACCACGACGGGCGAGATCGCCAGCGCGGCCCGCGCGACGCGGCTCAGCCCCAGCAGCACCTGCAGAGCACCGGCGACCGCGGTGATCAAACACGTCGCCCCCCAGCCGAATTGGGTGACGAGGTCGGCCACGACGACGGTCAGGCCCGCGGCGGGGCCACTGACCTGTAACGGCGAGCCACCGAGAAAGCCGGCCACGATCCCCCCGACGATCGCGGCGGTCAGGCCGGCGAGCACCGGCGCATCCGAGGCGATCGCGATCCCCAGCGACAACGGCAGTGCCACCAGGAAGACGACCAGCGAGGCCGGAAGGTCGTGGCGCACCACCGCGCGCAGCCGGTCAGTACGCGACGGCGGCCCCTGCTCGACGCCCGCGTCGTCGAGCATTTGGATGCGCTGCATCGATCCCTCCCTCGTGGTGTCCTGGCAAGTGCCGCGCCGCCCGCCGCATGTCGCAGCCGGTCATGCCCGCGTAATACTTTGAAGGCCAGGCGATCACATATCCCAACGCCGTCATCCGGCCGGCCCGGCCTGGCTTCTACGCTCGAAGGTAGGTGGGTGGCCGGGCCGGGTCAACCCGGCGAGCCGAGCGCATATCGAATGCAAATCTTCGGCGCCGACGGGCGTCGGGGCTTCTCAGGCGCGGTCGTGGTGGCAGACCGCTTCGAGCTTGAGCCCGAACGGGTCGTACCAGAATGTCGCGTAGTAATGCCCGGGATACTGGGGAAAATGCCCGGGCGGGTCGATGACGGTGCCGCCGATCGCCATGACATGGTCGTGCACGGCGCGCACCGCTGCCCGGCGCTGCACCATAAAGGCCAAGTGCTGCAACCCCGTTCGCTGCGACGAGCACTTCCCCGGGCTTGTCGCCGGGTAGAAGAACACGTATGTGCCGGGCTTGCCACCGGCCGGCCGGTAGGCGAATTCGTCGTCAGCGGCGAGAAACGGCTCGAATCCGACGAGGGGCATGAGCGCGTCGTAGTAGCGCCTGGCGGCCGGCAGATCCGGCACGTTGACACCCAGGTGACCCAGCATCGGCTCAGTATCCGAGGGCTACGTGCGTCACGCCGGGCCGCGCCCGTCGCCGGCGAGTTTCAACAGCAGTCGCGTCCCGCCCAGCGGGCTGGCGTGCAAAGATGCCTGCCCGCCGTGCAATTCGGCCTGCTGTGCCACCAGCGCGAGCCCCAGCCCGGAGCCCGAGCGCGAGGCCGTCGAGCCGCGGGAGAAGCGCTCGAAGACGGCGGTGCGTTCGTGTTCCGGAACCCCGGTGCCGTTGTCGTCGATCGTGATCTGCACGCCCTCAACGGAACTGGTGACGTTGAGCTGAATCTCGGTGGCGCCGCCGTGCTTGACGGCGTTGGCGATGGCGTTGTCGATGACCAAGCGCAGCCCGGTGGGCAGGCCCACCATCAGCACGGTCGGCGAGGGCAACAGCGATACGTCTACATCGGGGTAGACGCGCAGCGCGTCGTGGGCGGCGCGATCCAGCAGTTCGGTGATGTCGAACGGCACGAAATCGTCGGAGGTGGTGAGCTGCCCCTGCGCGAGCCGTTCGAGTGCCGTCAGCGTCGACTCGATGCGGCTCTGGGTGCGGATGACGTCGCTGATCACCTCGTGGCGCTGCTCGGGCGCCAACTCCAAGGTGGACAGCACCTCCAGGTTGGTGCGCATGGCGGTCAACGGGGTCCGCAGCTCGTGCGAGGCGACGGCGGCGAAGTCGCGTGCCGATTCCAGCGCCGCCTTGGTGCGCTGCTGCTCGTTACCGATGCGTGCCAGCATTCCCTCGACGGCCTCGGCGATCTCCACGGCCTCGCGCACGCCGCGCACCTGGACCTCGTCCGGACTGGACTGGGCGTTGATGGCCCGCGCCTGCTGGGCGAGCAGCAGGAACGGGTTGACCATGATCAGCGAGATCACCCAGCCGACGAGCACGGTGCCGCCGATCACGCTGGCGCAGATCAGCATCACGCGCAGGTGTAGTTCGTCGATGCGGTGCTGCGCCTCGGCCAGCGGGGCCGCGAGCGCGATCGAGGCCGGGCCCGCGGTGAAGGTGCGGACCCGGTACTGCACGCCGTTGATGGTGGTGTTCGCATAGCCGTTGGGCAGCTTGGGCAGCACTATGTCGCTGGGCACGGAGACGGTCACACCGCCGATGCGCGCGGTGCGGACCAGGTTGCCGTCCGGTGTCGGTCGGTCGGGGCTGCTGAGCTGGGCACTGTTGAGCAGCGTGTTGATATCGCCGAGGCTGCTGACCGAATCCAGCCGCCGGTCGAGCTGGCTGTACTGGTCGTTGGTGACGCCGATCCACACCCATGCGGCCAGGGCGACGGCGAAGCCGATCACCCCGAGTTGGGCGATGATGACAATGGTGCGCAACGACAGCACCCGCATCGGCAGCCGCACCAGCCGAAGCATGCGAGACCCGTGCTCCATCAGGCGACAGGCCGGCAGTCGGGCTGCGGCGGGGCGGAAATCATGGGTCGATTATGGTGCACGGCCGCGCCGGCCGGCCCCCGACAAGCGGTCCCCGGGTGACGAGCGTCTCACCGCGCCCGTTTGCCGCGCCGCTGGTGAGTGAGTACTCTCTCACTATGGTCATCTCCGGTCGCGACCGCCTGCTGGCCGAGGCGCTGAAACTCTTCGCGGCCAAGGGATACGCGGCGACGTCGGTGGCCGACATCCAGCGGGCATCCGGCCTGGCGCCGGGGTCGGGCGCGCTCTACAAGCACTTCGGCTCCAAGCGCGAACTGCTCGAGGCCGCGGTCGCGCACCGCATCGAGCGCATCGTGGCCGCGCGCGAGCAGTACGACGCCGGGGAGCCGGGCAGCGCGGAGGCCGCGGTACGCACCGCCGGCCAGCTGATCTGGGACAACCTGCGGCACAGCGAGGACCTGCTCAAGGTCATGCTGCGCGAACCGGACGAGCTCGGCGACCTCGACGAGAAGACCTGGCAGGTCATCACCGACAACGCCTACCAGCGGTTCGCCGACGAACTGGCCGCCTCCAACCGATCCGGGCGCACCCGCATTCCCGATCCCGAGGCGGCCGCCGCCGTGGCCATCGGGTCGTTGTCCTATGCCGCGACGTTGCAGGCGCTGACCGGTCGCCTGCCCGGAAACATCGATGCAAAACGTTACTTCGAGGCGTGGGTCGGCCAGACGGTCAGCGTCCTCACCCAATACCGACACCATGAGATTCAGGAGTAGAACCTTGGCTTTTTCACTGCAACTCAGCGACGACGTGATCGAGATGCGCGACTGGGTGCACCAGTTCGCCGCCGAAGTGATCCGCCCCGCGGCGGCCGAATGGGACGAGCGCGAGGAAACCCCGTGGCCGGTGATCCAGGAGGCCTCCAAGGTGGGGCTCTACTCGTCGGACTTTTTCGTGCAGCAGGCGGCCGAGCCGTCGGGGCTGGGCATGCTCATCGCGTTCGAGGAGACGTTCTGGGGCGATGCCGGTATCGCGTTGTCCTTCATGGGTACCGCGCTGGCCGCGGCGGCGCTGGCCGGCAACGGCACCCCCGAACAGCTGGGCCGCTGGCTGCCCGAGATGTTCGGCACCCCCGAAGAACCCAAGCTCGGCGCGTTCTGCTCGTCGGAGCCCGACGCGGGCTCCGACGTCGGCGGCATCCGCACCCGCGCCCGGTACGACGAGGCCTCCCGCGAGTGGGTGCTCAACGGCACCAAGACATGGGCGACCAACGGCGGTATCGCCAACGTGCACATCGTGGTGGCATCGGTCTACCCCGAGCTCGGCACCCGCGGCCAGGCGACCTTCCTGATCCCGCCGGACACCCAAGGCCTTGCGCAGGGGCAGAAGTTCAAGAAGCACGGGATCCGCGCGTCGCACACCGCGGAGGTGGTGCTCGACGACGTCCGTCTGCCCGAGGACGCCATCCTGGGCGGCCGGGAGAAGTTCGAGGAGCGCATCGCCCGGGTCAAGTCCGGTGGGTCCGCGGGCGGGCAGGCGGCGCTGAAGACGTTCGAACGCACCCGGCCGGGCGTCGGCGCGATGGCCGTCGGCGTGGCCCGGGCCGCCTATGAGTACGCGCTCGAATACGCCTGCCAGCGCGAGCAATTCGGCCGGAAGATCGGCGAATTCCAGGCGGTGGCGTTCAAGCTGGCCGACATGAAGAGCCGTATCGACGCGGCGCGACTGCTGGTGTGGCGGGCCGGTTGGATGGCAAACAACAACCAGGACTTCGATTCGGCCGAGGGCTCGATGGCCAAGCTGGTGGCCAGCGAGACCGCGGTCTACGTGACCGACGAGGCCATCCAGATCCTCGGCGGCAACGGCTACACCCGCGACTACCCCGTCGAGCGGATGCACCGCGACGCGAAGATCTTCACGATCTTCGAGGGAACCAGCGAGATTCAGCGGCTGGTCATCTCGCGGGCGCTGACGGGGCTGTCCATCCGGTAGCCATGTTGGCGGCGGCGGGCACCAGACATGATGGCCTGGTGACCACCGACATCCGCGTACTCGACGACGAAGACGACCTGATCGCCGCGGCCAACGTGTTCCGGGC
Organism: Mycobacterium cajalii; assembly: GCF_045809005.2. Taxonomy (NCBI): domain Bacteria; kingdom Bacillati; phylum Actinomycetota; class Actinomycetes; order Mycobacteriales; family Mycobacteriaceae; genus Mycobacterium; species Mycobacterium cajalii. Next base: position 118,839 of record NZ_CM141436.1, on the reverse strand, counting down.
CTCGATGGTGGGCCTTCCGCCGCTGCCCGACCTGCCGCCCGGCCGGATCACCGAACTGCTGGAGCCCGGCCGCACCATCGGGGCGTTCGTCGACGGGGAACTGGTCGGCACCGCCGACGCCGCAACGAGCGGCCTGACGCTGCCCGGCGGTGCGGTCGTGGGCCATGCCGCCGTGACGCACATCGGGGTGCTGCCGTCGTTCACCCGCAAGGGCATCGCCACCGACCTGGTCGGTCATCAGCTGCGCGACATCGCCGCGCGGGGCGAGGTCGTGGCCACGTTGCGCGCGTCCGAGGCCACGATCTACGAACGGTTCGGCTACGGCGTGGCGAGCTCGTCGCAGAGCGTGGAGGTGGCGACAGCGCGGGCGGCGCTGCGCCCCGACGTCGGGCGCGGCGGTCCGGTGCGGCTGCTCGACGGCGCCGGGGCCTGGGACGTCCTGCCGCGGATCGGCGCCGCGAACCGGCCGTCCCGGCCCGGGACCGTCGACCGCCCGGGCGTGTGGTGGCGAAGCGTGCGGCTGCGCACCGAAGCATCCTCGGCCCCTTGGTATGTCGCGGTGCACGGCGAGCCGGGGCAGGAAACGGGGTTCGTCCGCTATCGCCCCGTCGACACCGAACGGTGGTTCGTCAGCAAACAGCGCACGATCGTGGTCGAGGACTTCTTCGCCCCCACCGAGGACGCCTACCTGGGGCTGTTGCGCTTCCTGCTGGGACTCGACCTGATCGACCGCGTGGTGTTCTGGTCGCTGCCGCTCGACGATCCGCTGCCGTGGTTGCTTGTTGATCGGCGCGCGATGCGGGTAACCGCGGTGCATGACGAAACGTGGCTGCGCGTGGTCGACTGCGGCAAGGCGCTGTCGGCGCGCCGATACTCCGGCGACGGTGAGCTCACCATCGCCGTCAACGACTTGGTCCTGCCGCACAATTCGGCCCACTTCGCCGTCAGCGCCGCGGGCGCCGAGCGCACCGACCGGCGCGCCCGGTTGCACGTGGGGATCGAGGGACTGGCCGCCGTCCTGCTCGGCGGTGCGACGTGGCGCAGCCTGGCCGTGGCGGGGCTCGCCCGCGCCGACGACCCCGAGGCGGTCGCCGCGGCCGACCGGCTGTTCGAGGTGCCCGACGCCCCCTACGCCGGGTTCTTCTTCTAGCGGCGGCGCACGGCGGGCGCAGCCGTGATCGTCGTCGTCGGGGCGGGCATCTGCGGGCTCGCGGCCGCCTACGAGCTGACCCGTCGCGGGGAGCAGGTCGTCGTGCTCGAGCGCGGCGAACCGTTCGCCGAACAGTCCGCGGGGCAGGCGCGGATCTTCCGCATCGCGCACCGCCGTCCGGCGCTGTGCGGGCTGGCCCTGCGGGCCCGGCTGGCCTGGCAGCGCTGGGAATCCGAGTTGGGCGCAGGGCCCCTGCTGGGCGCGGAGGGCTTCGTCGCCGCCGGCCGGCGCACCGTTCTCGCGGCTGGACCGGCGCCAGCTCACGGCGCGCATCCCGTTCCTGCAGAACCCTTGGGACACCGGTTTGTTCGACCCCCTGGGCGGCAGCCTGCGCAGCCGCCGCGCGCTGTCGGCCCTGGCCGGGCGCGTCACCGTCGACCGCTGCGACGTGCGGTCGGTCGCCGACGACGGCTCGACGACGCTTGCCGACGGCACCGTGCTGCGCGGCGAGCGCGTGCTGATCTGCGCGGGAGCCGACACCGCCGCGCTGTTCGGCCCGATCGGCGTCGAGTTCGCCCCGCACACCCGCTTCACCTACGAGGGCGCCGACGCGGCCGGTGCCGCCTGCCTGTCGGCGCCCGAGGGCTACGGGCTGCCGCTCGGCGGCACCGGCCGCTGGGCCTTCGGCCAGGACGTCCCGGACCCGGCCGCCGTGCGCGCGCTGTTCCCCTCGCTGTCACCGGTGGGCCGGGTCGACTGCGTCACGGTGCGCGCGCCGTGGCTCGACGCGGGCGGTGACGGATGGTCGGTCGCGCGGCGCGGCCGCGTCGTCGCGTTCGTCGGCGCCAACCTCATGAAGTTCGGCCCGCTGCTCGGCGAGTTGCTCGCCGAGGCGGCGCTGGGCGACGAGCTGCCGGGCGAGCTCACCTCAGTGAGTAGCGGATCGGCAGGCGCTTGACACCGCCGACGAACGTCGCGGCGACGAGCTCGGGCGCGCCGGCCAGCTCGATGCTCTTGAGCCGCGGAATCAGTTCGGAGAAAAAGCTGTTCATCTCCATGCGGGCCAGCGCCGCACCCAGGCAGAAGTGCACACCGTAGCCGAACGACAGGTGCTTGTTGGGATCCCGCCCGACGTCGAACCGGAACGGGTCGGCGAACACGTCCTCGTCGCGGTTGGCCGAGACGTAGGACAGCAGCACGGATTCGTCCTTGGCGATCGGTATGCCGCGCACCTCGGTGTCGGCCTGAGCGGTGCGCATGAATTCCTTGACCGGCACCACCCAGCGGATCATCTCCTCGACCGCGGTGCCCATCAGGCTCATGTCGTTCTGCAGCCGCGCCAGCTCGCCGGGGTGCTCCAGCAGTGCCAGCAGCCCGCCGGCGATGCCGGCGCTGGTCGTGTCGTGACCGGCGCTGGCCACGATCACGTAGTACGACGCGGTGTCCATGTCCGACAACGGTTCCCCGTCGATCGTGGCGTTGGCGATCGCCGAGGCCAGGTCCTCGGTCGGGTGCTCGCGACGCGAGGCGGTCAGCGCCGCGAAGTAGTTGAAGAAGTCCAGCAGCACGGCCAGCATGTCCTCGGGGGTGCCGCCGCGCTGGAATTCGGTGTCCTCGCCGCCGAACATCTCCTGGGTGAGTTTGAGCATGCGGGGGAAGTCCGACTCCGGCAGGCCCAGCAGCGAAAGGATCACGTACAGCGGGTAGTTGACCGCGATCTCCTGCGCGAACTCCAGCTCCGGGCCCTTCTCCAGCATCTGGTCGACATAGATCTTGGCCAGCTCGTCGCAGCGGGCCTTCAGCGCCCGCATGGCCGCCGGGCGGAACCAGTCCGCCCCGACCTTGCGGATGTCCCGGTGATGCGGGTCGTCCATGTGGATCAGCGTGCGCAGCCCGATGCCGGCCTCCCGGTCCGCGCGCAGCTTCTCGTCGAGTTCGGTGTTCATCAGCAGCGGGCGCGGGTCGTTGGTGAACAGGTCGTTCTGCCGCTCGATGTCCATGATGTCGGCGTGCTTGGTGACCGCCCAGAACGGTTTGTATCCCTCGACGTCGACCCAGGACACCGGGGCATGGGCGCGCAGGTGGGCCAGCGCCTCGTGCAGCCGCTTCTCGTCGGTGTAGGCCTCAGGGTCGGTCAGCAGCCGCGCGGCGTCGTCCATGATGCGGGTGCTCATAGGTGCTCCTCGGGTAGGGTTCGCCGTCTCACGGAATCTAGAACGGATTCGTTCCTGAATTATGGCGCGTCGCGCGCGTGCGTCAAGGTTTGACGTCCTCCCCGCAGTGAAACTGCGGGGATTCCTCGTGCCGGCCGGCTGTCTCGATAGGCGTTCATGCGGCTATCGCCGTGGGCTGGTCGGTAGTGGAGGTTCGCGCCGAGCGGCTCTGTCGCATCGCGGCCTTGGCTTTACGCCTGGCTTTGATGCGCGCCACGGACCTCCGCGAGGGCGGATGCCTGCGGCCTCGCCGCTTGTGGGCGCGTCCTTCGGGCGCTTGCGCGCCCGCGGCTTGCGCTCACCGCGCGCCCGATCACCGGCGCCAACAGGTGTTGTCGGTTCCGGCGGGTAGACACCTTCGGTGTGCATGCCACGACGGTAAAAGACACCACCGACATCGCGGCGCCAGCGGGCAGCTACGACTACCGGCGCGCCGCCCACAGCGTGTCGGCGCCGTGGGCACATCTTGTTTTCGTGACCACATACCGCCGGCGGATTCTCAACTCGGCGATGCTGGACTTCTGCGAGCACACCATGTCGGGTGTCTGCTCCGATCTGGGCGCCGAGTTGGTTTGAGTTCAACGGCGAGCCCGAGCACGTGCACCTGCTGGTCTCTCACCCGCCCACCCCGGCGGTCGCCACACTGCTACGGCGGCGCAAAGGCCGCTCCAGCTACGAGATACGCCGCGAATACACCGCACCGTGCGTGCGGGCCCGCATGCGCAGCCACCTGTGGTCGCCATCGTATTTCGCCGCCTCCGCTGGCGGAGCGCCGTTGTCGGTGATCAAACGCTACAGCGAAAACCAAACCCGGCCCCTCATAACATCGGGCTACGCCCGACACGGGCCGATCCACGCAGCGGCTACGCCGCTGGTTTGCGCCAGTGGTTACCTCATCCACCAACTTGATGCGCTAACCGCGCTCCAAACCAGCGCGGCTTGCGCGCTACGATTCCTGGTCATCATGACTGCCGCGGGCCGCAACTACGGCGGGCTCACCCCCGAACAGCGTGCGCAGGGACGCCGCGAACGCCTGATCGAGGCCGCCCGCATGCTCGTCGCCGAGGGCGGCGTGGCCTCACTGACCGTCGATCTGGTCTGCCAGCAGGCGAATTTGAGCAAGCGGTACTTCTATGCCGAATTCGCCGGTAAGGACGACCTGCTCGACGCCTGCGCCGACGATCTGTTCCGGCGGTTGGTGGCCCGGATGGACGAGGTGCTGACCACCGCCCCGCTCGCCGATCGCGTCGAGGGCACCCTGCGCGCCGTGGTGCGCGCTCTGGCATCCGACCGCGCGGACGCGCGGCTGTACATGGAGTGCCCGGGCTTTCCGCGGCTGCGGGAACATCAACGGCGTGCGGTGCGCGACTTCACCGACCGCATGGCGGCCGACGCCATCGTCTTCACCGGACGCCCCAGGCCATCCGTCGACCGGAAGTTGGCGACGCGCGCGCTGGTCGCCGGGACCACCGACCTCATCGTCGCCTGGCTGCACGGCGACATCGACACCGACGAGGACACCCTGGTCGCCACCCTGACCGCCGCGGCCGGCGGGGCGGCAACTGCCCTCTAGCCGGTTCGCCTTGTAGCGCAGCCGTTTTCGCTAGGGGCACGGACGCCGCATCGCGCCCGGAGACGTCTGCCCGGCACCGTTCCAGCCCAGCGAGATCAGGACGAACCGCGGCCGGTACAGGCCCACCCGGCGGTACAGGTCGCCGCCGGGCGAGGTGTCGACACTGTTGACGTTGTAGGAAACCACGACGGCGGTGGGCGTCGAGTACTCGGGATGAACGTGGGCGTTGTAGGTGTAGACGTCGGCGTCGTGATAAATCCCCGAGCTGCCGCTCTCGGGCGTCACGTACAGGGTGGTCGCGGGCCCGAACGGCCCCGTCGGGGCGGGGCCGAACCGGCCGACGATCCGGTCGCTGAATCCCGTGCCGCCCTGCATCGTTGTGAGCATGTACGCGCCGGGGCGCAGCCTGTGCACCGAGAACTCGCCGGCGATGCCGTCGGTCACCCGCAACGAATCCGACTCCGCCGTCGACCAGCCCCGGCCGGTCCAGTAGGAGAAAGGTTGGCGCAGATCGCCTCCCGTGACGCGGGCCACGTGCAGATACCTGTGTTCGCCGTCGGTCTCGGCACCGTACACGTAGGTCCAGGCGCCGGCCGGCTGCACCCACTGACCCCACTGGATGCCGCGCGACCACGGCAGCGGCGTCACCGCCGGCACCCGCAGATCGCGGACGTCGAACCGGGCCAACGCGGATCCCGCGAAGGCGAAGTCGAACGGACCGGGACCGGTGGGCCGCCACTCGGTGACCGGAACCTGCAGTGCCCCATCGAGGTACGTCGCGGCTCCCAGCCAGAACCAATGGGTGGGATCGGCCGGCGCGATCAGCGCCGCGGGTCGGGCGGCGGTCCCGCCGACGATGGTGGAAAAGCGTCCCACGGCGTCACGCACGACGAACGAGTTGTGCACGAAGGCCGCGTCGGGTGGCCGGGCCCGCGCGGTGACGGGGCCCAGGAACGTGTCCGAGAAGGCGAAGACCTCCCTCCCGTCGGGAAGCGGCGACGTCCACGTGGAATCCCCGCCGGTCCACCCGGCACCGGAGTTCGCGTAGTCCGCAAGCGCGGTGTCCAGGCAGGTCAGCGGCACCGCGCGCGGCGCCGGCGACGGCGTGGCCGGACCCGAGGCGAGCGCGGTGATCAGCAGGGCGACGAGCAGCCCGCCGGCCCGTCGCCCCGGTCCACGCCGCACCGTCACACGATAGCCCTGCTCGGCGAACGACCCGGCCGGCGAGCATGGTGAGCCTTTCCTTCCCGCGCGTGCGGAGCACCCAAAATGGCCTGATTTAGGGACGTTTGGCCCTAGGGACGAGCGCTCACGGCTCGGAATACTGAGGCGCCGTATCGAATGCTGCGCCCGTTGCTGAACCTTGTGGAGGTAACTCGATGACCGCGGAAGCACCGCCCGTCGCCGGACTCGAAGCCCGTCGGCCCTTTCCACCGCGGCTCGGCCCCAAGGGCAGCCTCATCTACAAGATCATCAGCACCACCGACCACAAGACGATCGGCATCATGTACATGGTCGCCTGCTTCGCGTTCTTCTTCATCGGCGGCCTGATGGCGTTGTTGATGCGACTCGAGCTGGCGGCGCCCGGGCTACAGTTCCTGTCCAACGAGCAGTACAACCAGCTGTTCACCATGCACGGCACCGCGATGCTGCTGTTCTATGCGACCCCGATCGTCTTCGGGTTCGCCAACCTGGTGTTGCCCCTGCAGATCGGTGCGCCCGACGTGGCGTTCCCGCGGCTGAACGCGTTGTCGTTCTGGCTGTTCGTGTTCGGCGCGCTGATCGCGCTGGGCGGGTTCATCGTTCCCGGCGGTGCGGCCGATTTCGGGTGGACGGCCTACACCCCGCTGTCGCAGGCGGCGCACAGTGCCGGGGCGGGCGGTGACCTGTGGATCCTGGGCATCGGCGTCGGCGGCCTGGGCACCATCCTGGGCGCGGTCAACATGATCACCACCGTGGTGTGCATGCGGGCACCGGGGATGACCATGTTCCGGTTGCCGATCTTCACCTGGAACATCCTGATCACCAGCATCCTTGTGCTGGTGGTCTTTCCGCTGCTGACGGCCGCGCTGTTCGGGCTGGCCGCCGACCGCCACCTCGGCGCGCACGTCTACGACCCCGCCAACGGCGGGGTGATCCTCTACCAGCACCTGTTCTGGTTCTTCGGGCATCCGGAGGTGTACGTCATCGCGCTGCCGTTCTTCGGCATCGCCTCCGAGATCATCCCGGTGTTCTCCCGCAAGCCGATATTCGGCTACACGACACTGGTTTACGCGACGCTGTCGATCGCCGCGCTGTCGGTGGCGGTGTGGGCCCACCACATGTTCGCCACCGGGGCGGTGCTGCTGCCGTTCTTCTCGTTCATGACCTTCCTGATCGCCGTCCCGACCGGGATCAAGTTCTTCAACTGGATCGGCACGATGTGGCGGGGGCAGTTGACGTTCGAGACTCCGATGCTGTTCTCGGTCGGCTTCATGGCCACGTTCCTGCTCGGCGGCCTGACCGGCGTGATGCTGGCCAGCCCGCCGCTGGACTTCCATGTCAGCGACACCTATTTCGTGGTCGCGCACTTCCACTACACGCTGTTCGGCACCATCGTGTTCGCCACCTACGCCGGCATCTACTTCTGGTTCCCCAAGATGACGGGTCGCCTGCTCGACGAGCGGCTGGGCAAGCTGCACTTCTGGCTGACCCTGATCGGCTTCCACACCACCTTCCTGGTGCAGCACTGGCTCGGCAATTCGGGGATGCCCCGCCGCTACGCCGACTATCTGCCCACCGACGGCTGGCAGACACTCAACTTCGTGTCGACGACCGGGGCCTTCATCCTCGGGGTGTCGGTGCTGCCGTTCGTGTGGAACGTGTTCAAGAGCTGGCGCTACGGCGAACTGGTGACGGTCGACGACCCGTGGGGCTACGGCAACTCGCTGGAATGGGCCACGAGTTGCCCGCCGCCGCGGCACAACTTCACCGAACTGCCCCGGATCCGCTCCGAGCGGCCCGCGTTCGAACTGCATCATCCGCACATGGTGCAGCGGATGCGCGCCGAATCCTACGTCGGCCGCGGCAAGGCCCACGCCAAAACCGCGGAGCCGGCGCAGGTATGAGCTCGACGCCCGGTCACACTCGGCCGGCGCACGCCACGGCCCGGCTCATGCCGCGGTCACCTTGCCCGGAACGACGGCCGGCACCGGCGCGCTGTTGACGACGCTCAACCCCGCCAGCCGGCGCCAGGAGCGGATGGCGTGGCGGGTGACGTCCACGATCCGGGTGGCTTCGTCGTCCAGATTGGCCAGCCGGTGGGCGCGCAGTGCATTGCCGGCGACGGCATCCAGGGTGTCCGCGTCCTCGGTGTCGACGAGCGACGTCGACTGGTAAGCGGCCCGCACGGCGTACTTTTCGGCGCATGCCGACATCGGTGCACTCACGTCGCGGGCGGCGCGGGCGGCGGCGTCCCAGGCCGCGACCGGCGGCGTCTCGCCGGGGACCAGGCGGCGATGCAGTCCGGCGATATCGGTGATGGCTTGTGCCGCAGCACCGTTGGCGTACCGGATGACACCCCAGGGCGGGCTGGTCAGCAGTTTGACCACCCACGTGTGAATGACGTGGTCGGCGACGTCGGCGGTGCCCACCGTCAGCCAGCCCAGGTCGAGGACGAGGACCGCGTCCGCCGGGGACAGATAGCCGTCCGGTCCGGCCAGCCAGTCGTTGCACAACTGCACGAAGGAGGCGAGCGGACGCGCCGACGTGGCCGGGAAGTCGGTGACCCGCGCGTCGCCGTTGATGTAGGAGATGACGTTCATGGCGCACCCTTTGCCCGAGCCGGGCTGGTGGGACCCACGGGCCAGCCTCAGCGGGTGGGTGATGCGGTCAAAGTCCATGGGATCGCCTCCTGGGGGGCATCTTATGGCCGGGGGAACCGCGCGGCGCTCCGACACTTCGCCTTTCGTTTCGGGTGCCGCATTGCGCCTGCGGGACCGGTTGGGGGCGACTGGTTCGCGCCGGTACCGGCCGGGTTGACGGCCCGCTCCGGCATGGGACACGATGGCGGAAAGGCCAAGTGAACCGCAATACCGGGGGTGGGAATGGCTGACATCACCATGTTGATCCTCGCCGACCATGAACGGTTTCGCGAGCAGTTCGCCGAGCTGGACCTGCTGCAGGCGCAACCGGAGGTCGACGGCGCCGCGCTCGAGCGGGTCTGGCGACCGCTCGCCGACCAACTCGACGTGCATGCCTACATCGAGGAGAAGATCTTCTACCCGCAGCTCCTGCAGCGCGGCGCCGACGACCCCGAGGGCGAGACGCTCGACGCCATCGGCGATCACAACGACATCCGCGACGCGGTGCGCGCCGCCGACTCGGCGGAGGCCGGCTCCGCCGGGTGGTGGGACGCTGTCGGCCGCGCGCGCCAGGCCAACGACGAGCACATGAGCGAAGAGGAGCGAGAAGGGCTCTCGGATTTCCGGCGCCATGCCCCGATCGGCCTTCGCGAGGCACTCGGCCGGCAGTACAGCGAGTTCGTGGCCGAGCATCCCACCACCGAGGGGGTGCCGATCGTCGATCGCGACCCCGAAGGCTACGTCGAAGACGTCGAGAACGCGCGGCCCCGGCGCAGTGATTATTCGCTCGGCATCGGCAGCCTGAAGGGCGAGTGAGCGCCGGGCGGCATAGGACCCTCAGGACCCTCAGGACCCTCAGGTGGCGAAGATGTCGTCGCGCACCGTGGTCGCGTCCCGCGCGTCGGGATCGACGAACCACTCGCGCCCCGCGACCAACCCGTACGCCGCCGACGGCAGCAGCGCCAACAGCGGTTCCGCCGGCCCGGGCAGCTGGGACCGGTGCTGCGCGAGCGCCCGCTTCTTCTGCGCCACGAACGCTCGCACGTCGATCCGGTGGGTGATCGAGGACTGCGGGCTGTACGCGGAGGGAACGATTGCGGCGTCGTAGAAGTAGGGCAGGCGCAGGCGCCGGGCGATCCGGAGCCCGCGCATGAGCAGTTCACGCGGCATCGTCGCGTACACGATGCGTGGTGTGGCCGCCAGCCGTGCGGCGCGCTCGCCGACCTCGTGCACCTTGACGTGGTCGCGGTGGCCGTACCCGCCGTTGGCCTCGTAGCTGATGAGCAGGTCCGCGTGCTCTTCTCGCAGGACGTCGGCCATCCGCCGCGCGGCCTCGTCGGCGTCGGCCCGCGCGAAGCGGGTGCGGCCGGGCGGATCGGGGAAGAGGACCGGCCCGTAACCGCTGTCGGCATAGCCGAGGTGCGCCACCCGATGCACACCGAGCACGCCGGCGCTGGCGCGCAACTCCACCATGCGATCCACGGCCGGCCGGTCGCCGGGCTCGCCCACGAATCCATCCGTGGCGACGACGACGACAACCCGATGGCCCTCAGCCGCCGCACGGGCGAGCGTTCCGCCGGTCAGCAACACCTCATCGTCGGGATGGGCGTGGAACGCGACGACGGTGGCCATAGCGCAGCCTATCGAGCGGGCACGGCCGGTGGTTGCTCAACGCATGCGGGCGGCGGTGAAGAACTTGCTGCTGAGGAGGCGCTCGAAGACCGGCGGCAGGCCCTGGAACGGCCTTCCGTACTCGTTGGCGGCCTTGTCCACCAGGTCGACGCCGGTGACCTCCCAATCCCGTTCGGCGAGCCAGCTTTTGGTGTCCCGGCGCGGATCGTCGTACCAGAGGTCGGCGACCGGCGGCTGGGTACCGTCGTCGCCGGGCGGCATGCTCGCGGCGAACTCGGCCAGCTCCCCGGGCCGCGGGCCCAGTTCGGCCGCGACGTGACTCCCCGCGGCCGACAGTTCGTGCAGCTTTTCGAACAGCGCGTCCTGGGCGGGCCCGGGCAGGTAGGGCAGCAGGCCCTCCAGCGCCCACGCCGTCGGTTGGCCGGGGTCGAAGCCGGCCGCGGTCAGCGCGCCGCCCCAGTCCTCCCGCAGGTCGACGGCGACGGCGACGCGCGGTGCCGCCGGGACGGCCCCGCGCCGGTCCAGCACCTGCTGCTTGAACTCGAGCACCCGGGGCTGGTCGACCTCGAAGACCGTGCAGCCCGCCGGCCACGACAACCGGTAGGCGCGACTGTCCAGGCCCGCCGCCAGGATCACCGCCTGCCGCGCTCCGCTCCGACCGGCGCGGGCGAAGAAGTCGTCGAAGAATCGGGTGCGCACGCCCACCCACTGGGCGTTGACTCCCGCCGTGCTCGACAGGTCCGTGTTGGCCACCGCCGCAGCGAGATTCGGCTCGCCGGCGGCGGCTACGAAGCCGCCCGCGAACACGTCGTCCGCCAACGGCGGGTCCAGCGCGGCATCGAGCGCCCGCGCCGCGCACACGGCCAGCGCCGTGAAACCGACGCTCGTGACGATGTCCCAGGTGTCACCGGCAGTGCGGGCCACCACGACCTCCCCTCTTCGCCGGTACCGCCGCGGGTCTGCGCGCAGGACCGCACCCGGCAACCGGTATTTCGTTCGTATAACTAACTACAGTGTACGCCGGATTCCGGCGCGGTCGCGGGCGGGCGTGCCGGTGTGCGACGACGGTCACAAGCCGCCCACGATCTCGCAGGTTTGGGCTCCGCGGGCAGGGGGGATTATCCCGGCATGATCGCACGTCACCTCGCTCGTTTTCTCGGTCCGGCCGTCGTCGCCGCCTCCGGACTCAGCGCCTCCGTCCTCACCTCGTCCGCCGTTCCGCTCGCCGCCGCCCAGGGCTGCCCGGACGTCCAAGTGGTCGCCGCCCGCGGCACCGGGGAAGACCCCGGCCCCGGCCCGACCGTGCAGGCCTTCATCGACAACCTGCGCCCCCGCGTGGCCGGCAAGTCCTTCGACGTCTACTCGGTCAACTACCCCGCCAGCGACCAATGGGACACCGGCGTCGAGGGCGTCAAAGACGCTGGGGCACACGTGCTCTCCATGGCCCACCAATGCCCCAACACCAAGATGGTGCTCAGCGGCTACTCCCAGGGTGCGGCCATCATGGGCTTCGTCACCTCCCCCGCGGTGCCCGACGGCATCAACCCCGCCACCGTGCCCAAACCCCTGAGCCCCGAGGTCGCCAACCACGTCTCCTCGGTCGTGCTGTTCGGCACACCCAACGAGCGCGCCATGAGCTTTCTGGGCGAACCCAACCTCACCATCGGCCCGCTGTATCAGGCCAAGACCATCAAGGTCTGCGTCCAAGACGACCCGGTGTGCTCCGACGGGCTCAACTTCGCCGCCCACAACACCTACATCGACGACGTCAGCATGATCGACAAGGGCGCCGCCTTCGCCGCCAGCCGCATCAACGGCACCCCCGACCCCCAGGCACCGGTCTCCGTCGCGGGAGCTACCACCGGCGGGGGCTTCGGCAACTGACACCACCGGCCGCGCGCCCCCGGAATGACGGGCCCCCACTCGCGTTGAGTAATGCGGGTGAACGCGACAGCCAGGAGGTGGCGTGAAGGTCATCGGTTTCGAGGAGCACTACAAGCTTGCGGCCGTGTCGGAGGAACACCGCAGGCAGGGCAGCACGTCGGCGACCGACCTGCTCGCGGCGGCCGGCTACGGGGGCACCGGCCCCCAGGGCGAGTGGCCACCGGGCATCTACGACCTGGGTGCGGGGCGGATCGCGGCCATGGACGCCGCGGGCATCGACGTCCAGATCCTCTCGCACAGCGTCCCGGGACCCGAGACCCTCGAGCCGTCGGTGGCGGTGGAGCTGGCCAGGCAGGCCAATGACGCCGTGGCCGCCGCGGTCGGCGAGTACCCCGACCGGTTCCGTGGCTTCGCCACGCTGCCGATGCTCGCCCCGGAAGCGGCCGCGGCCGAGCTCGAGCGCACCGTCCGCGAGCGCGGCTTCGTCGGGGCGTTGGTCAACGGTCACGTCAACGGCCGCTACCTCGACGACCGCTTCTTCTGGCCGGTCTTCGAGACCGCCGAAAGCTTGGGCGTGCCAATCTATTTGCACCCCACCATCCCGCCACAGCCGGTGATCGACGCGTGTTACGGCGGCTTCGACCCGAAGATATCGGCGCGGTTGGCGGCCGCCGGCGTCGGCTGGCACATCGACACCGGGATCCACTGCCTGCGCCTGATCCTGGGCGGGGTGTTCGACCGGTTCCCGACGCTGCAGGTCATCGTCGGCCACCATTTCGAGGCGCTGACCTGGATGGGCTGGCGCGCCGACTACTCGTTCCCGCCCGAAGCGACCGGCCTCGAACGCACCGTCAAGGACTACCTTCGAGAGAACTTCTACGGCGGCATCCTCGCCGGCGACTTCTACAGCCAGGACCCCGGCGCGCTGGATCCCACGTGGAGCCTGTCGTTCACCGCCTACCAGGCCATGGTCGACGCCATCGGCATCGACCGCATCGTCTTCACCGCCGACTATCCCTACGGCAACATGACGGCGTGCCGGCGCTTCCTCGACCAGATGCCGATCAGCCCCGCCGACAAGGAGAAGATCGCCCACCGCAACGCCGAGCGCCTGCTCGGGCTGTGAGCCGACGGCCGATGACCCGGCTGATCGGCGCCCGCCTGCAGCGCCGCGAGGATCCGCCCCTGGTGCGCGGGGCCGGCACCTACGTCGGGGACCTGCGCGTGCCCGGCTGCCTGGAGGCCGCGTTCGTCCGCAGCGACGTCGCCCACGGTGAGCTGCGCGCGGTGGACCTGGCGCCGGCCCGGCGGCTGCCGGAGGTGGCCGGCGCCTGGTCGCACGCCGATCTGCCGGCGCTGCCCGACACCCCGCCGATGCTGGATCCGGAGTCCGTGCGCGGGCGCCCCTGGCCGGCCCTGGCCACCGGGCGGGTGCGCTACGTCGGGGAGCCGCTGGCGATCGTCGTCGCCGCCGACCGCTACCTGGCCGAGGACGCCCGCGACGCCGCGCGGGTCGACATCGCGCCGCTGCCGGTCGTCCTCGACCCGACCGAGGCCGCCGCGAGCGCCGTACGGCTGTTCCCCGGCTCGGACAACGTGGCCCTGCAGCGAGATTTCGGCGAGCCTATCGAGGACGCGGTGTGGCGCGACGCGGCCGTGGTGGTCGAGGCCGGCTACCGCCAGCAGCTGCTCGCCCACACCTACCTGGAGGCCCGGGCGATCCTGGTGGACCCGCGCCCCGACGGCGGCATGACGGTCTGGGCCTCGCACCAGGCGCCCCACCGGCTGCGCGCCGACCTGGCCGGCGCGTTCGGGTTGCGGACCGAACAGGTGCGCGTGATCGTGCCCGACGTGGGCGGGGCCTTCGGTGGGAAGAGCCAGACCTGGCCCGAATACCTGGCGGTGGTGGCGGCGGCGCTCCAGCTGGGCCGGCCGGTGCGGTGGTCCGAGGACCGCGCCGAGGCCCTGACCGGTCCACCGCACGGGCGCGGCCAGAACCAGCGGGCCCGCATGGCCGCCGACGCCGACGGCCGCATCCTGGCCTACGAGCTGCACATCGACGCCGACGTGGGCGCCTATCCGCACACCGGCGCGATCGTGCCGATGATCTCGGCGATGATCGCCACCGGCGCCTACGCGATCCCCCGCGTGCACGTGAAGACCCGCTCGGTGGTCACCAACACCGCCCCGACCAGCCCCTACCGGGGCGCCGGGCGGCCGGAGGCCGCGGCGGCGATCGAGCGGACCGTCGAGCTGCTGGCCCGGCGGCTCGGCATGGACCCGGCGGAGCTGCGGCGGCGCAATTTCATCGCGCCGCAAGACTTTCCCTACGCCACCCCGACCGGCTTCACCTACGACAGCGGTGACTACGCGGGCGCCCTGGCCGCCGCGCTGCGCGACCTGGACTACGCCGGGTGGCGCGCCGAACAGGCCCGCCGCCGCGACACCGGCGGGCGCCCGATCGGCATCGGGCTGTGCACCTATGTCGAACGCTCCGGCATGGGCGAGGAATTCGGCGCCGTCGAGGCGTGCCCGGACGGCGCCTTCGTGGCGTTGTCGGGTTGCTGCTCGACCGGCCAGGGCCACGCGACGTCGTTCCCGCAGGTCGTCGCCGACGTGCTGGACGTCGACGTCGACCGGGTGCGGCTGGTCGAGCGCGACACCGCCGTGATCCCCCGGGGCATCGGGTCGTTCGCGAGCCGGTCGATGCAGATCGGGGGCGCCGCGCTCTACCGGGCGGCCGGTGAGCTCATCGACGTCGCCCGGCAGCGGGCGGCCGAGAAGTGGGCGGTGCCGGTCGACGACGTCGGCTACGACGGCGGCGAGCTGGTCGCCGGCGACCGGCGCATGCCGCTGGGCGAGCTGGCCGGTGCGGGGCAGCTGCGGGCGGAGGTGACCACCGCGCCGCCGGAGGCGTTCCCGTTCGGCGCCTACGCCGCGGTGGTGGAGGTGGACCCGGAGCTGGGCGACGTCACGGTGTTGCGGATCGTCGCCGTCGACGACTACGGCGTCGTGGTCAACCCGCTGATCGTCGACGGTCAGGCCTACGGCTCGACCGTGCAGGGCCTCGGTCAGGCGCTGTACGAGGACGTCCGCTACGAACCCGACGGCACCCCCGCCGCGCGCAGCCTGCTCGACTACCTCATCCCGACGGTGTCCGAAGTGCCGCCGCTGGGCTTCGCCGAGACGTGCACTCCGAACCCGAACACGCCGCTGGGCGCCAAGGGCGCCGGCGAGTCCGGCTGCATCGGGGTGCCTCCGGCGATCGTCAACGCCGTCGTCGACGCGCTCGGCGTCGACGACCCGTCGGCGCTGCAGATGCCGCTGACCCCGTACACGTGCTGGAGCGCCGCGCGATGAAGCCCGCGCCGTTCGACTACGTCGCCGCGCAGAGCGCCGACGACGTCGTGGCCGCCCTCGCCGACGGCGACACCCACGTGCTGGCGGGCGGGCAGAGCCTGGTGCTGGAGATGAACTTCCGCCGCGCGCGGCCGCGCCGGCTCGTCGACATCAACGGCGTCGCCGGCTTCGGCGACATCGCCCTGGACGCGACGGTCCTGCGGATCGGCCCGCTGGTGCGGCACCGCGCCTTCGAGTCCGCCGCGATACCCGGTCCGTTGGGCGCGCTGTTGCAGCGGGCCGCCCACCACATCGCCCATCCGCCGATCCGCGCCCGCGGCACGATGGCGGGCAGCCTCGCCTACGCCCACCCGGCCGCCGAGTGGCCCGCGGTCGCCGCCGCGCTGGACGCCGAGATCGAGTTGCGCGGCCCCGCCGGCAGTCGCGTCGTGCGGGCCGGCGAGTTCTTCACCGGCCCGTTCCGCACCGCCCGACGCCCCGACGAACTGCTCGCCGAGGTGCGCCTGCCGTTGCTGCCGCCCGGCACCGGCGTGGGTTTCGTCGAACACCGGCGGACCCACGCCAGCTTCGCCCAGCTCGCGGTGCTGGCCGCGGTCACCGTCGGCGACGGCCGTGTCGTGTCCGCCTCGGTGGGGCTGGTCAACGCCGCCGATCGCCCGGTGCGGGCGACGTCGGCCGAGGCGGCGCTGATCGGCCGGCCGTTCGACGACGACGCCATCGCCGGCGCCGCGGCGGCCGCCGCCGCGCACGACGCCGACCCGCGCCCGCAGCCCCACGCCGACATCGCCTACCAGCGCCACGCGGTGGCCGTGCTCACCCGGCGCGCGCTCACCCAGGCCCGGGCCGGAGGCTGACGGGATGCGAATAACGTTGCGGGTCAACGGAGCCGGCTACGACATCGAGGTGCCGCCGCGCCGCACGCTGGCGGACGCGCTGCGGGAGGAGTGCGGGCTGACCGGAACCAATCTCGGCTGCGAGCACGGCGTCTGCGGGGCGTGCACGGTGCTGGTCGACGGCGACGCGGTGCGCTCGTGCCTGATGTTCGCCGTCCAGTGCGACGGCCGGCAGGTCCGCACCGTGGAGGGGCTGGCCGCGGCGGACGGCTCCGAGCACCCGCTGCAGGCGGCGTTCTCGGCCGAACACGCTTTGCAGTGCGGCTTCTGCACGCCGGGCTTCCTGATGCTGGTCGCGGGCGCGCTGGACGCCGATCCGGGCCTCGCCGAGGATCCCGAGCGGCTGCGGGAGCTGCTCACCTCCAACCTGTGCCGCTGCACCGGCTACGAGGCGATCCGCCGCGCCGTCGTCCGCGCCGCCCGCGCTACCCTGAGCCGGTGAGCGACCAGCGGGTGCTCGGCGGGGTGGTCCACGAACTGCCCGCGGACCTGCGCGACGCGCTCGTGGCCAACCCACTGGCGGCGTGGCAGGACATCACCTCGCTGGCGCGCAACGAGTTCATCTGCTGGGTCGAGGACGCCAAGCAGGAGAAGACCCGGCAGCACCGCATCCGCCGCACCGGCGAGGAGCTGGAGGAGGGCAAGCGCCGGCCCTGCTGCTGGCCCGGCTGCAGGCACCGCGAGCGCACCGGACGGTAGCCCGTCCCCGCCCGTCAGCCCTTGGCGAGGGTGAACTGCGCGATGTCGGTGTAGCCCTCGCGGAACAGGTCGGCGCAACCGGTCAGGTACTTCATGTACCGGTCGTAGACCTCCTGGGACTGGATCGCGACGGCCTCGTCGCGGTGCGACTCGAGCGCGGCCGCCCAGGTGTCCAGGGTGCGCGCGTAGTGCAGGCGCAGCTGCTGGACCCGCGTGACGGCCAAGCCGGCGGCCTGCGCGTGGTCCACGACGGCCTTGGCATTGGGCAGGTCTCCGCCCGGGAAGATCTCGTCCATGATGAATTTCATGAACCGGATCTTGGTCATGGTGATGGGCAGGCCGCGCTCGGCGAACTCCTCGTCGCTGGGCTTGATGATGGTGTGCAGCAGCATCACGCCGTCGGCGGGAAGCGCCTCGTAGGCCATCTTGAAGAAGTCGGTGTAGCGGTCGCGCCCGAAGTGCTCGAAGGCCCCGATCGACACGATCCGGTCCACCTTGTCGCCGAACTGCTCCCAGCCCTGCAGGAGCACCCGCTTGTCGCGCGGGGACGGATGCTGGTCGAGCCGTTGCTGCACATGGGCCTGCTGGTTGCGGCTCAGCGTCAGGCCGACCACGTTGACGTCGTAGCGCTCGAGCGCGCGAACCATCGTGGTGCCCCACCCGCAACCGACATCGAGCAGGGTCATGCCCGGCCGCAGCCCCAGCTTGCCCAGTGAGAGGTCGACCTTGGCGAGCTGCGCCTCCTCCAGCGTCATGTCGTCGCGCTCGAAGTAGGCGCAGCTGTAGGTCTGCGTCGGGTCCAGGAACAGCCGGTAGAACTCGTCGGAGAGGTCGTAATGGGCTTGTACGTCCTCGAAATGCGGTTCCAGACTGTCGGATTCGCTGCGTTCGTCGGGCAAGTCACAACCTCTGGTTTCGTGTCGGGTACGGCCGCGCGTGGTCGAAGCCGGCCGACGCGCTGCCGTGCTAGTCTATCCGGCCCGTTCGACCGGGCCGCCGACCGCGACCGGTGTGACCCCGGTCTCGATCGCGAAACACTTCCGCCCGACGTTTTCTGGCCGCCGCGCAACGGGAACGTCTATCTGCAGCCCATGCTCATCCCCGATCCAGGAGCAGACTTCTTCATGCCCGAAGCGATCCAGCTCGAACCGGTAACCCACGTCGCCGTCAACGTCGCCTGGGTGGTCGGCGCCGCGGCGGTCGCCTACGGCCTCGGCATGGCGCTGTCGTGGCTGCTGCAGCGCATCCACGGCCGCAGCGCCGTCGTCGACGACATCGAGGAGCTCACGCGGCGTCCGCTGCGCGCGATGCTGATGGTGATCGCCGCCAAGACCGCGGTGCACCACACCTCGGACCCGTCTTCGATGTGGCGCGCAGGAATCGACCACGCGCTGGTCATCGCGCTGATGGCGACCAACACCTGGCTGGTCGCCAGCCTGATCCTGGTCGCCGAGCGGCGCGCGATCGCCGGTTTCGCCGGTGGGGACAAGGCGATGACCGACGCCGACCGGCACCGGCGCAAGGTCCGGACCCAGATCACGGTGCTGCGCCGGCTGGTCGTCGCACTGGTCGTGGTGTTCGGTCTGGCGTCGGTTCTGATGACGTTCCCGGCATTCACCAACATCGGCAAGACGCTGTTCGCCTCGGCCGGCGTGTTCTCGGTGGTCGCCGGCCTGGCCGCACAGACCTCGCTCGGTGCCGCGTTCGCCGGAATCCAGATCTCGTTCTCCGACGCTATCCGCGTCGGCGACGTCGTGGTGGTGGAAGGCGAATGGGGCCGCATCGAGGAGATCACGCTGACCTACGTGGTCGTGCACATCTGGGACGAACGGCGCCTGGTGCTGCCGTGCACCTACTTCATCAAGACGCCGTTCCAGAACTGGACCCGCAACGCCACCGCGCTGCTGGGCACGGTCCAGCTCGACGTCGACTTCACGGTGCCGCTGGAGGCCATGCGCGCCGAACTGGACCGCCTCCTGCGCGCCGACGAGCTCTGGGACGGCCGCGCCGGCGTGCTGCAGGTCATCGATGCGGTGGACGGCTCGGTGCGGGTGCGCATCCTGGTCAGCGCCGCCGACGCGGGTTCGCTGTTCGACCTGCGCTGTCACGTCCGCGAGGGCATGGTCACCTGGCTGCAGCGCACCCAGCCGGGGGCGTTGTTGCGCCACCGGCTCGAGCACGCGACCGCCCGCGACGCGGACACCGTGCGGCCCCACGTCGGCGCCGGGCAGCCGCGCGCGGATTCCAGCCTGTTCACCGGCAGCCCCGGGGCCGAGGAACGCGGCCGCGCCTTCGAGGGCCCGGGCAGCGCGGACGACGAGGGCCGCGCCGACGACCGGGAGTTCGCGCACGCCCGCTCCCGCGGCGAGTGAGCCCGCGGGCCCGCGCGGTTGGCGGTTGACCGATCCGGGTATGCCCCGGCCGACTCATCTACGTGCGGGGGAAGGGCGATGGTCGGCTGGCTCGACAGGCTCCAGCGACGGAACCGGGCCGTCGGGTTGATCGTCGCCGTCATCTACAAGTACGCCGACGACCAGGGCGGTTATCTGGCCGCGCTGATCGCCTACTACGGGTTCGTGTCGCTGTTTCCGCTCCTGCTGGTGTTGACCACCGCCACCGGCCTCGGCGTGGTGCTGGCGGGCCGGCCCGGCCTGCAGCAGCAGATCGTGCACAGCACGCTGAGCCAGTTCCCGGTCATCGGCAGCCAGTTGCACCAACCGGAGGGACTCGGCGGCGGCGCGGCCGCCGTGGTCATCGGACTGCTGGGAGCCCTGTACGGCGGGCTGGGCATCGGCCAGGCCGTGCAGAACGCGATGGACTCGATCTGGGCCGTCCCCCGGGACCGGCGCCCGAACCCGATCCGATCGCGGCTGCGCAGCCTGCTGTTGCTGTTGGTGCTCGGCTCGGCGGCCATCACGGCGACCCTGCTGTCCGCGGTCGGCCAGGTGACCGGAGCCCTGGGTGTCTTCGGCGAGATCGTCGCCGCCGTGGCGGCGGTGGTGATCAACGCCTTCATCTGTCTGGTGGCCTACCGGGTCACCACCGCGCGCGACCTCACCTACCGCCAGGTGCTGCCCGGGGCGCTGGCGGCCGCGTTCGTCTGGCAGCTGCTGCAGTCGTTCGGAGCCGGATTCGTCGGGCACACCGTCAAGAAGGCCAGCGCCATCAACAGCGTTTTCGCGTTGGTGCTGGGGTTGCTGGGCTTCCTGTTTCTGGTGTCGGTGACGCTGGTGCTCTGCGCCGAGATCAACGTCGTCCTGGTGGAGCGGCTCCACCCCCGGGCGTTGCTGAGCCCCTTCACCGACGACGCGGACCTGACGCCCGCCGACCGCAGGATCTACGCCAAGAAGGTCCGGGCCGAACGGCTCAAGGGCTTTCAGCGCGTCAGCGTCAGGTTCGGCGACCTCGACGACAGACCGACCCGCGTGGGGTGAGCGATGGAGCCGCCGAATCCGCTGCGGCAGAACGCCTTCGTGCGCGCCCGCGGGGGGCCGGTCACGAAACGAAAAGGACCGCGCGCAGATGTCCGGCGAACGAACGCCCGATTCGCTCCGGGAGCGGCGCCGACCGAGACTGAACTGTCCGGATCAGCGTCGGCGGACACAGATCCGTTGTCCGCGTTGCCGATAGCCGGGCCCGGGTGACCGGCGCTGCCGGCAGAGTTGCGGGCGGTCGAGTGTGCAGCCGGGCGACGCCGGCCGTGCCATCGCCGCGGACTGGGCTGCCGTGTGTCTCTGCGACAACGATTCAGAGGTTCAGATCAGGGGGCAGTCAATGACGTTGAGCCAAAGCAACATAGGGTCCGGCGTTACCTGCTACGGCGGGGGCCGTCTCACCGATTGCGACGGGGCCTGGGTGCAGGCACAGGCGCGCAACGGCGCCATGGTCATCCGGCTGGGCGGCGACGTCGAGCGCGCCAACATCGAGAGCGTGACGGCCGCGCTCATCCGGTTCATCTCGGTGCGCACGCCCCTGGTGGTGGACCTGCGCAAGCTCCGTTCGCTGAGCCGGTCCGGGTGGCGGGCCCTCGTGGCGCTGAGCTACTGGTACCGCGAAGCCGGCGTGCCGATGGTCGCGGTCGAGGGGCCGGCGCTACGGCCCCACCTGGGTTCGCTCGAGGACTCTTCGGTACTCGCCGTCGCCGGGTCGCTGGACCAAGCCATGCGGCGGCTGGGGCCGGCCCGGCGCACGCATCCGTCCCGAACGTCCGGGCCACCCATCGTCGCGCGGCCGCACACCCGGTGCTGAACGACGGATGCCGCACCCCTGTTGCCTCGTGTCAAGATGCGCGCGAGGATTGATTCGTTGCCTCATTCGAGGATGCGCGCGTAACGGGGGCTTTTTTGGCCGGCCCGGCCTTGCTGGTGGTGATCGTGAGTAGCTCTGTGGTCAGGGCCTGGATCTGGCGTTGCACGGCGGCTGGGTTGATGCCGGTGTAGGTGTCGGCGAGGATCGCCTTGTCCTGGGCGCAGACCGCCTCGTGGCGCTCCGCGCGACGATGCGGGGTGGTGGCCTTGTCGTGTTTTTTGCTGACCTTCGCGCCGACACGGGTCTTCGAAACGAGTTTTTGCTGCGGGTAGAAGTAGTTGGTCAGCAGTGACTGCAATACCCAGATCTTGTTGAGCAGCAACAGTTCCGCGGTGGTGTCGTAACGGTGGTAGCCGACCACGGTGCGCACGATCGCCCAGTTCTTCTGCTCCACGTGGCAACCGTCGTTGGAGTTGCCTGGCCGTGAGCGGGTGAAGGTGATCTTCCGCTGCTCGCACCAGGCCAACAGGTGATGATTGATGAACTCACTTCCGTTGTCACTGTCTACGCCCAGGATCGGGAACGGCATGGCCTTCGCGATATCGTCCAACGCCGCGAGCACCCATTTACGGGCCTTGTTGGGCACGCTGCGGTTCTCGGTCCACCCGGTGGCGATGTCGGTGACGGTCAGCGTGTAAGCGTGCTCACCAGCGGCGTTGCCGCCCTCATGGCCGACCAGGTCGATCTCAACGAACCCGGGCACCGCGTCGTCCCAGTCCGCCCAGGTGCGGATCGGGATCTGGGATTTGAGCAGTGATCCCGGCTTGGTATGGCTGCGGCCCTTGAGCTCGTGGCGCTTGCGCTCGGGGGCCAGGCGGCGGTCGATGGTGGCCGCCGACATGCCCACCAGCAGCGCCGCGGTGTCGTCATCGATGATCAGCTCGCCGAACCGGCGCAAGATCGCCACCAACTCGTCGAGCATCGGCGCCAGTCGTTTGCCGGCGGGCATTCCCAGCACCGCCCAGCAGAACGTCAGCGCCGCAATAACTTTCGGCCCATACTTCGGTGGACGCGGCGCCCTGATCTTGACGACCTTCGGGCGCAGTGCATTCTTCAATGCCTTGCGTGCATGGTTGCGGTGCCAGCCGGTGGTAGCACACAACTCATCGAGGATCCGGCCCTTGCCGGCCTTGTCAGCTCGCGCGTAGCGGGTCGCGATCGCCTTCGTCACAGCCTTGCGTTGACTCACCGTCAGTCCCATCCTCTGGGCCTATCCAGCGATACATCTCCGGCCGGGTAGGCGCGCCGCACGCGCGCATTCTCAGCTGAGGCAACGAATGGGTCTACGCGCGCATTTTTGGTGAGTCAACGCGCGCCGTTGACCCGCGACGACGTGCAGCGGATGCTTCGCCGCGTCGAGGCGGCCGAGAGGGCCGCCGAGATCCGGCGGCGAACATCGGGAATGCGCTCCTGCCGTCCCCGGCGACCGCCATCGTGACCCGCTGACGGGGTGATCCCCGGCAAACGGATCGCCCGGGGGGGCGCGGCGCCGGGGACCGCGCCCGCGGGGCCGGCGCCACGGTGGGCCGCATCCGGCAAGGGCCGTCGCGGCAGCATCGATCGTGTGGAAAATCCCCGCGCGGGTATATCGCTCGGGTGCCGTCCGCCCAGGATCGTGTCAGCGCCCGCGTCGTGTCCCCGAACAGCATGGCGCCGGCCGCCGCCGTCGCCGTGCCGGTGCGGACCCGGTGATGGCAAATCCCCGACCGGTCTCCGACGCGCTGCGCCGCCTGGCCGCGGCGCACGGGGTGGCGACCTCCTACCGCAACGAGCGCCGCGAGCCGGTCGAGGTCGACGCAGAGGTGGTGGTCCGGGTCCTCGGGCTGCTCGACGTCGACGCCGGCACCGAAGCCGGACGCCGGCGCGAGTTGGCCCGCCTGGCCGAGCGCAACCGGGCCGGGGCGCTGCCGCCGACCGTGGCCGTGCGGGTGGACGGCCGCCCCCGGCCGATGCCCGGGGCCGCCGCGCTGGTGCGCGACGACGGCTACCGGTTCGAGGTGCGCGACGAGATACCGGCGGGGCTGTTACCCGGCTGGTACCGGCTGCACACCCGCGACGGCCGGGAGGCCACCCTGGTGGCCGCCCCGCCGCAGGTGCCGACGGCCCCGGCCGCCTGGGGGTGGATGCTGCAGCTGTATGCGCTGCGCTCGGCCCGCTCGTGGGGCGTCGGCGACCTGGGCGACCTGCGGGAGTTCGTCGAGTGGACCGGCGCCGAGCACGGGGCCGGCGCGGTGCTGCTCAACCCGCTGCATGCGCCCGGGCCGACGCACCCGGTGCAACCGTCCCCCTACACGCCGTCGAGCCGGCGGTTCGCCAACCCGCTGGCCCTGCGCGTCGAGGACCTCGACGCCTACCGGCGAGCCGACCCGGTCACGCGCGCGGAGGTGGACGCGCTGCGGGTCTCGCCCACGACCGAGCGGATCGACTACGACCTCGTGTGGGCGGCCAAGCGGTCGGCGCTGGAGTTGCTCTGGCGCGCCGAGGGCCGCCCCGACCCGTTCGACGCGCCGCCGGCCGGCTCGGCCGCGCTGGGGGACTTCGCCACCTACTGCGCGCTGGCCGAGCGGCACGGCGGCCGGTGGTCCCGATGGCCGCGGCCGCTGCGCGACGTCGCGGGGCCCGCAGTCGCCGCCGCACGCCGGGAGCTGGCGCCGCGGGTGGCGTTTCACGCGTGGGTCCAGCAACGCTGCGCCGAGCAGCTGGTCGCGGTGCGCGACGCGGCGCGGGGCGCGGGCATGGCCCTGGGCGTGCTGCACGACCTCGCGGTGGGAGTCGACGCCGACGGCGCCGACGCGTGGGCGCTGGCCGACGTGCTCGCCACCGGGGTGAGCGTGGGGGCGCCGCCGGACAACTTCACCCCGCGCGGCCAGGACTGGGGGCTGCCGCCGTGGCGGCCGGACCGCCTGGCGCGCACGGGCTACGCCGCGCTGCGCGACATGCTGCGCGCCGTCCTGTCCCACGCCGACGGCCTGCGGATCGACCACGTCGCCGGGTTGTGGCGGCTGTGGTGGATCCCGCCGGGCGACGGCCCGGACCGCGGCACCTACGTGCACTACGACGCCGACGTGATGCTCGCGGTGCTGGCGCTGGAGGCGCACCGGGCCGGCGCCACCGTCGTCGGCGAGGATTTGGGCACCGTCGAACCGGAGGTCACCGACGCGCTGGCCGGCAACGGGATGCTCGGGTGTGCGGTGTCGTGGTTCACCCGCGACGAGTCCGCGCCCGGCGAGCCGCTGCTGCCGCCGCAGCGGTGGCCGTCGCGGGCGGCGGCCAGCCTGTCCACCCACGACCTGCCCACCGCGGCGGGATTCCTGCGGGGCGAGCACGTGCAGGCGCGCGCCGATCTGGGGCTGCTCGACGACGTGCCGGCCGAACGGGCCGCGGCCGACCGGGAGCGGGCCGAGTGGCTGGCGTTGCTGCGCTCCGAGGGCCTGCTGCCGGATGCCGGCGAGCCCGACGAGCCCGACGAGCCGGCGATCATCGCCGCGATGCACAGGCTGCTGGCGGCAACCCCGTGCCGGCTCAAGTTCGTCTCGCCCTACGACGTGCTCGCCGAACCCCGCCAGCCGAACCTGCCCGGCACGGTCGACGCGTACCCGAACTGGCGGCTGCCGCTGCCGCAAACCCTCGAGCAGCTGCGCGCCGATCCCCGGGTCGGCGAGATCGTCGACGCGTTCGCGGCCCCCGACAGCCCCTAGGGCGGCCCGGAAAGTCCGTTGCGGCATTCGCGTGTAGCCGAGGCCCGCATTGGCTAAAGGGGGAGTAGAGCGGTTCTGCGGTGGACGGCTCAGCCCGAAGGAATGGGGTCGACAACGATGAAACCGATTTCGCCCATGGACGCCATGTTCCTGCTCGGCGAGTCCCGCGAACACCCGATGCACGTGGGGTCGTTGCAACTCTTCCAGCCACCCGAGGACGCCGGACCCCACTTCGTGCGCGAGTCCTATCAGGCCATGCTCGAACGCACGCAGATCCAGCCGACTTTCCGCAAGCATCCGGCGTTCTTCGGCGGCGTCACCAACTTCGCCTGGTCCTCGGACAAGGACGTCGAACTCGACTACCACCTGCGCCGCTCCGCCCTGCCCGAGCCGGGCCGCGTCCGCGACCTGCTCGAGTTGGCTTCCCGGCTGCACGGCAGCCTGCTCGACCGGCACCGCCCCCTGTGGGAGGCGCACCTCATCGAGGGCCTGCGCGACGGGCGCTACGCGGTGTACACGAAGTTCCATCACTCCCTCATGGACGGGGTGTCGGCGCTGCGGTTGATGCAGCGCGCGTTCACCACCGACCCCGACGACGACGAGATCCGGACGCCGTGGAGCCTGGGCCCGCGCCAACGCAAGGCGCCCCGGCGGCGGCCGTCGCTGCTCGAGCAGGCCGGCCGCACGGCAGGTTCGGCGTTCACGCTGGCGCCGTCCACGCTGCGGCTCGCGCGGGCTGCGCTGCTCGAACAGCAACTGACCCTGCCGTTCCGGGCGCCGCGCACGATGTTCAACGTGCGCATCGGCGGCGCGCGCCGGGTCGCGGCGCAGTCCTGGTCGCTGGACCGCATCAAGGCGGTCAAGTCCGCGGCCGGCGTGACGGTCAACGACGTCGTGCTGGCCATGTCGGCCGGGGCGCTGCGCGCTTACCTGCTCGAGCAGGGCGCCCTGCCGGACCGCCCGCTGACCGCGATGGTGCCGGTCAACCTGCGCAAGGAGGACGACGACCGCAGCGGCAACATGGTGGGCACGTTCCTGTGCAACCTGGCCACCGACGTCGACGATCCCGCCAAGCGCCTCGAGGTCATCAGCGCATCGATCCGCGACACCAAGGACGTGTTCGGCCAGCTGCCCCGGGTGCAGCAGCTGGCCCTGTCGGCGTTCAACGTCGGGGGGCTCGCCTTCGGGCTGATCCCCGGCTACCTCTCGAACGCCGCGCCGCCGTTCAACATCGTCATCTCCAACGTCTCGGCCGGCCGCTCCGAGCCGCTGTACTGGCGGGGTGCGCGCCTGGACGGCAGCTATCCGCTGTCGATCGCGCTCGACGGGCAGGCGATGAACATCACCGTGACCAACAACGCCGACAACCTCGACTTCGGCTTGGTCGGCTGCCGCCGCAGCGTCCCGCACCTACAGCGGCTGTTGGGCCAGCTGGAGACGTCGCTGAAAGACCTGGAACGCGCCGCCGGCGCGTGAGAGGACCCGAGACCGCGACGGCGGCTCAGGGCACCAACATGGCCGACCCGGACACGCCCCCGGACGCCACCCCGCCGGTGGACCCGGTGGCGTAGTCCAGGCACACCGTGGTACCGCTGGGCCGGGCGCTGATGGTGCAGTGGTCGGCGAGGGTGTGCATCAGCATGATGCCGCGCGACGCGGCAGGGTCGTCGGGTTTCCTCGTCCGGGGCCGCTGCCAGGTTCCGCGGTCACTGACGCGCACGCTGATGCAGTGCGCGGACGGGTCGTGGCTGGCCTCGAGCCGCATGGTGCCGACCGTGTCCCGGGCGCAGTAGGCGTGTTCGACGCAGTTGGCCAGCGCCTCGTTGACGCCGAGGATGATGTCCTCGCGCACCTCGGCGGAGGGCCGCGCCACCTCCCGGAGCCAGCGCTGCAGGGCGCGGCGCAGCTGCGCCGCGGTCGTGGCGTCCGCGGCACCGGCGCAGACCAGCCGCCCGGGAGCGGCCATCGGTGAACGTCGACCCATGCCGGTGGACATACCCAGTTCCGGCCCGGGCGATAACGTTCCAAGTCTCGGTTTGGACACAGATTGGGTACAGGTTCAAGATCGGTCGCACCCCCACGAGACACAGAAGGATGCCATGGAGTTTCGCGTTTTCGTCGAGCCGCAGCAGGGCGCCCGCTACTCCGACCAGCTCGCCGTCGCCCGCACCGCCGAACAACTCGGCTTCGCGGCCTTCTTCCGCTCCGACCATTACGTGGCGATGAGCGGCGACGGCCTGCCCGGGCCGACCGATTCCTGGGTGACGCTCGGCGCCCTCGCGCGCGAGACGTCGAGCATCCGGCTGGGCACCCTGGTGAGCTCCGCGACGTTCCGCTACCCGGGCCCGCTGGCCATCGCGGTGGCCCAGGTCGACGAGATGAGCGGCGGGCGCGTCGAACTGGGCCTGGGCAGCGGCTGGTTCGAGAAGGAGCACCGGGCCTACGGCATCCCGTTCCCGCCGCTGCGGGAGCGCTTCGACCGGCTCGCCGAGCAGCTGGCGATCGTCACCGGGCTGTGGACGGCCGAACCGGGCACGACGTTCGACCACGCCGGCGAGTACTACACGATCGCCGGCTCACCGGCGCTGCCCAAGCCGGTCCAGCGTCCGCACCCGCCAATCGTGATCGGCGGCCTCGGCGCCAACCGCACCCCCCGGCTGGCCGCGCAGTACGCGGCCGAGTTCAACGTGCCGTTCCAGCCGCTGGACGCCGTCGCGACGCAGTTCGGGCGGGTGGCCGAGGCGGTCGTCGCGGCGGGCCGGCCGGCCGACTCGATCGTCTACTCGTGCGCGTTCGTGGTCTGCGCCGGACGCGACGACGCCGAGGTCGCCCGGCGCGCCGACGCGATCGGTCGCGACGTCGACGAGCTGCGCTCCAACAGCCCGCTGGTCGGCACGCCCGGCGAGATCGTCGAGAAGCTGGCGCCGTGGCGCGACATCGGCGTGCGCCGCGTCTACACGCAGCTGCTCGACCTGTCCGATCTGGAGCACCTGGAACTGCTGGCGGGTGAGGTCATTCCCCAGCTGCGCTGACGCCCGCCGCCGTCACGCGCCGTTGGTCACCTCGGCGCGTTCCTCCTGCAGCCGGTCCTTGTTGCGCAGCAGGCGCAGCAGCGTCAGCGACAGGGTCTGCGCCGAGGCCGGCGCGGTGGCGAAGTGGGTGGCCGCTTCGATGGTCTGCGCGCGCAGCTGCGGGAACCCGATCATGATCAGCCACATGATCACCCAGCCGCCGACGAGGTTGGCCAACAGCGTGCCGCCCCACAGCCTGGCCAGCTGCCGCAGGCCGGCGCGCTTGGCGGCCAACGTGACGACGGGGATGATGAAGCCCTCGGTGAACAGCTCGCCACGGCCCAGCAGCAACGCCAGGAAGCCGATCGAGAACGCCAGGCCCGCGACCAGCGGGCGGTGGGTGACGTCGAGCACCGACAGGTAGGCGAGGATGCCCAGCGCCACCTCGGTACCGCCGAGGAACCTGGTGACCAGCACCCCGCGCCAGGTGCGGTGCAGGCGCTGGGTGCCCTCGCTCAGCATCCTGGTGAAGGCGTCCTCGAGCTCGTCCTCGATCAGGCTGTCGTGCTCACCGAGCTGGCGTCGGGTCGTCTCAGGCATGGCGACGTTCCTCACAGGTAGACCACGGCGAACCCCTCCTATACCCGTTATGCGCCGGTGCGGCCACATGCCCGCGCTGTGAGGCGTCCGACAGGGGCGCTGCGGGTGGGTCCGCGTCGCCGACGGCGCGGTCGGCGGCGATGCCGGCTCGGCGGCCTCGTAGCGTGGCTCACCAAATCCATCGACGAACTCAGGAGCACCGGTTGAACACGGTCACCTTCGACTTCAGCGGGTCCCACGTCCTGGTCACCGGCGGCACCTCCGGGATCGGCAACGGCATCGCCACCGCCTTCGCCGACGCCGGCGGCGCCGTGACCATCACCGGCACCCGGTCGTCGGCGGCCGACTACGACGACGACCTGAGCGCGTTCGGCTACCGGCAGTGCCAGATGCGGGATCCCGAAGCCATTGACGCCCTCGCGGATTCGCTTGGCGACCTCGACGTCCTGGTGAACAACGCCGGCGGCCCCTACCCGGCCGGCGACGAGTACGACCCCGACGGCTACATCGCCTCGGTCACCCAGAACATGTTCGGGCCGATGCGGCTGACCGTGAGATGCCACGAGCGACTCAAAGCCAGCGGCGCCCCCGGCGGCGCGAGCGTGGTCAACATCGCATCCATGTCGGCGTTCCGTTCGGCGACCTTGGTGCCGGGCTACGCGTCCTCGAAGATGGGCCTGCTCGCGCTCACCATGAACCTGGCCCGCCGCTGGGCCGGCGACGGCATCCGGGTCAACGCCGTCGCACCCGGCATCATCGGCACCCGCATGACCCAGCCGATGATGAGCATCCCCGAGATCGTGGACGCCGAGATCGGCTTCCACACCCCGCTGGGCAGGCCCGGCACGCCGCAGGACTGTGCCGGCGCGGTGCTGTTCTTGTGTACGTCCGCCGCGTCCTACATCACCGGCACCAGCATCGCCGTCGACGGCGGCTACCTGACCGTGTGACCTTCGAAGCGCCCGAAAAGGCCGGCCGCGGAACAAGCGGAATAACCGGCCGCGGCGCGCCGTTGTCCGACGCGACGGTGCCGGGCTTCCCCTGGGTACCACACCAGAACCGTCGCCGCGAGCGACCACTTGCCGAGAGGCGAGAAGCCGGGCATCGTCGCCCCGCCACCCGGCGGGGAGCAGTAGCCGAAGTCACCGCGCGCGCACCGTTTGTGGGCATTATTCTTCGGCAATCCCCCTTATCGGCGACGACGCCGAGGCCGCATCATCCCCGGCCGGCCTCCGATTGCCTGCAGAAGACACGGAAAGAGACCCGAGTGAACACCGCACCGCCGCCACGCGATTCAGCACCCCGACCGACCGGCCCCGTCAAGACCTTTTCCGCGTGGGCATCCGTGCTGGTGCTGACGGGCGCGGCCATGGTGGCGACGCCGGCGGTCAGCGCGGCCGCCGACGGCGACCCCTGCCCTGACGTGCAGGTCGTGTTCGCCCGCGGCACGCTGGAACCCCCGGGGCCCGGGGCCACCGGACAGGCCTTCACCGATGCACTCACCGAACGCCTGCCCGGCACCTCCATCGACGTGTACCCGGTCGACTACCCGGCGTCGCTCGACTTCAACACCGCGGCCGACGGCGTCGTCGATGCCAGCCACAAGGTCCTCGACACGGCCGCCGGCTGCCCCAACACCAAGATCGTGGTCGGTGGCTACTCGCAGGGCGCGGCGATCGCCGCGTACCTGACTGCCGACAGCATCCCGCCGGGCTACCCCCTGCCGCCCGGGATCAGCGGCCCGATGCCGGCCAGCACCGCGCGGCACGTGTCGGCGGTGACGCTGTTCGCCAAGCCGTCCAACCGCTTCCTCGACATCGTCGACCGCAGCGCGCCGCCCATCTCCATCGGGCATCTCTACGCCGGGAAGACGATCGAGCTGTGCGCCACCGACGACCCGGTGTGCTCCTCGACGGGGTTCAACCGGGCCGCCCACAGCTCCTACCGGTTCAACGGCATGACCGACCAGGCGGCCGACTTCGCGGCCTCGACGATTCACGGCAACCGCTGAGCCGGCCCGCCCCGACGGCGGTCATGGCCGCCCCGTATATCAACTAGGTTTACATGAATCAGGCCGGTTGATATAAAGGGGGCATGTCACAACCGACGCGAGAAATGTTCGAATCCGCCTACCGGGGCGAAACCCCCGAGATGGGCGAGGGCAACCGGCCGCCGTGGAGCATCGGCGAGCCGCAACCCGAGATCGCGGCGCTCATCGACGCCGGGAAGTTCCGCGGCCACGTGCTCGACGCCGGCTGCGGCGAGGCGGCGGTGTCGCTGTACCTGGCCGAGCGCGGTTTCACCGCGGTGGGCCTGGACCAGTCGCCAACCGCCATCGCCATGGCCCGCGAGGAAGCCGCCCGGCGGGGTCTGAGCAACGCCACGTTCGAGGTCGCCGACATCAGCACCTTCACCGGCCATGACGGCCGCTTCGGCACCATCGTGGACTCCACGCTGTTCCACTCGATGCCCGTCGAGCTGCGCGGGGGCTACCAGCGCTCGATCGTGCGCGCGGCGGCGCCCGGCGCGTCCTACTTCGTGCTGACCTTCGACCGCGCGGGCATGCCGGCCGACGGTCCGGTCAATCCGGTCACCGAAGCCGAACTGCGCGAAGCGGTTTCGCCGTACTGGGTGGTCGACGAGATCCGGCCGGCGCGCATCCACGCCAACATGCCCGAGAGCTTGGTGCAGGGCCACGAGTCTTTCGCCGGCGTCGACATGCGCGACGAGGGCAACGGCCGCACGTCGATGCGGGCGTGGCTGCTGTCCGCGCATCTGGGCTAGCCCGCTGCCGATTACCCGCCCCGAAAGCGGGTAGGGGGAAGCAATGGCGGTGCGGCATGGTTGAACGTCGGGTGCGTATCGGAGCGGTATTCCCACAGACGGAACTCGGCGGCGATCCGGCGGCCGTCCGCGCCTACGGCCAGCGCGTCGAAGAACTCGGCTTCACCCACATCCTCGCCTACGACCACGTGGTGGGCGCCGACCCGCGGGTGCACCGGGACTGGCAGGGCCCCTACGACAT
Source organism: Mycobacterium cajalii (assembly GCF_045809005.2). NCBI lineage: Bacteria > Bacillati > Actinomycetota > Actinomycetes > Mycobacteriales > Mycobacteriaceae > Mycobacterium > Mycobacterium cajalii. Next base: position 86,951 of record NZ_CM141436.1, on the reverse strand, counting down.
CGACTCGACGTTTCACGAGCCGTTCGTCATGTTCGGCTATCTGGCCGCGGTGACCTCGCTGGAGCTCGTGACCGGCATCATCATCCTGCCGCAGCGCCAGACGGTGCTGGTGGCCAAGCAGGCCGCCGAGGTCGACCTGCTGACCGAGGGGCGCTTCCGGCTCGGAGTCGGCCTGGGCTGGAACGCCGTCGAGTACGAGGCCCTCGGCGAGAATTTCCGCGACCGCGGCAGGCGCTCGGAGGAGCAGGTCGAGCTCATGCGCAAGCTGTGGACCGAACGCTCGGTCACGTTCTCCGGGAAGTACCACACCGTGACCGCGGCAGGTCTGGCCCCGCTGCCCACCCAACGGCCGATCCCGGTGTGGTTCGGCGCCGCCTCCGACCGCGCCTACGAACGCGCCGGACGTCTCGGCGACGGCTGGTTCCCGATGGTGGAGCCCGGCCCCAAGCTCGACCACGCACGCGAGCAGGTCAACGCCGCGGCGGCGGCCGCGGGCCGTGACGTCGACGGCCTCGGGATGGAGGGCCGGGTCAGCTGGACCGGCGACCCGGACAAGGTCGCCACCGACCTCGAGGCCTGGAAGGCCGCCGGGGCCACCCATGTCTCGGTCAACACCATGAACGCCGGCCTGACGACGGTCGACGACCATCTTGCCGTCCTGGAACGCGTCGCCGCCGACCTGAAGTAGCGCCGCCGCGCCTCACTCCCCGCTCCGGGTATACTTAACTCAACTAATTAATTGATTTGGCCGCAGAGAGGGGTTCGGCAGATGAGCCGCACGGAAAACGACACCTGGGATCTCGCGTCCAGCGTCGGCGCCACCGCCACGGCGGTCGCCGCGTCGCGCGCGACGGCGTCCCAGGGTCCGGACGCGCTGTTGAACGACCCGTGGGCCGACCCGCTGGTCCGGGCGGTGGGCATCGACACGTTCATCAAGCTCATCGACGGCGAGTTGCAGCGGGCCGACGATCCCCTGCTGAACCGTCAGGCCATGAATGAGCAGATCACCGTGCGCACCCGGTTCTTCGACGACTTCTTCATCCAGGCCACCGGCTCCGGGATCGGGCAGGCGGTGATCCTGGCCTCCGGGCTCGACACCAGGGCCTACCGGCTGCCGTGGCCTGCGAACACGGTGGTCTACGAGATCGACCAGCCCGAGGTCATCGAATTCAAGACGCGGACGCTGGCCGGGTTGGGCGCCGAACCCGCCGCGCAGCGGCGCACCGTCGCGATCGACCTGCGCGACGATTGGCCGGCGGCGCTGCAAGCGGCCGGCTTCGACGCCGGGCGACCGACGGCGTGGAGCGCCGAAGGCCTGCTGGTGTACCTGCCGCCCGAGGCGCAGGACCGCCTGTTCGACAACATCGCCGCGCTGTCGGCGCCGGGCAGCAGGATCGCCACCGAACACCTGGACCTGCGTAACATCCCGTCGGACTGGGCCCAGAAGCTCACCGAGCGGTCGCGGCGGCTGGGCTCCAACATCAACCTGGCTGAGTTGTTCTACACCGGCGACCGCAACACCGCCGCCGAGTACCTCGCCGGCCACGGCTGGCGGATCGACATCCGAACGACCGAGCGGGCCTACGCCGAGCACGGCTTCGAGTTGCCGAACGACGACCTGGCCTCGTTCGGCGACGCGTCCGGCTACCTGACGGCGACCCTGGCGTAGCGGTCAAAGCTTTTTCAGTCGGCGCAGCAATCGGCGCCGGTTTCGGGCCAGACTTCGGGTTGATCGTGTTGGGCATGATGCCTATTCGCATCGTCGTGACTCTCTCGTCGTCAACGGAGGCTACGCCGCGGCGGTCGCCGCACCCATCGGAAAACGGGTTGATGCGATGCCGTTTCGTCTGGTCGGATCCCTGGCATGGTGGAAATACGTGAGATCGCGACGGGGCAGACAGCGCAGGCCGCCGGGGCAATGCTCGCCTTGCGGCCGAGATGGAAGACCGCCGATGCGATGGTCGACTTCATCGATACCGTTCTGCGGCCCGCCGGCTACCGGCTCGCCGGCGCTTTTGAACGCCCCTCCGATGCGGCCGTGTCGGTGGTCGGCTTCCGGGAAGCGTGGTCGGCGGCGTGGGGGCATTCCCTGTATGTCGACGACGTGAGCACCGTGGCCTCAGCACGCGGCCGCGGGTACGCCGACGCGCTGCTGCGGTGGGTGATCGCCGAAGCGCGAAATCGCGAATGTGAAGCAATCCATCTGGATTCGGGTGTCGGCGATGACCGGGCCGCAGCCCACCGGCTGTACATGAGGAACCACCTGCGGATATCGGCGCATCATTTCTCGAGAGAACTTGGCTGATACGGGGCCGCGACCGTTGCGCCGAAACATTGAGCATGCAATTATATTGCGCATTCAATGTTACTTCGGGGAAGCATATTCCGGAAGGGAACGGCCGCGATGCACGACGGGACACCGCTGGAGGGCAAGGTCGCCATCGTCACGGGAACGAGCCGCGGCGTCGGGGTCGGCATCGCACATGAACTGCTGCGGGCCGGGGCGACCGTCGTCGGCTGCTCCCGGGGCGCACTGGACGCGATGCCGGGGGTGAGCGACAACCCGGACTGGGCGCGGCGTTCGTCGCAGCGGGTCTGCGATCAGGGCGACTATCGGGCGATCGACGAGTTCGTCTCGGCGGTGGTGGCCGACTACGGCCGCGTCGACATCCTGGTCAACAACGCCGGCGGCACGGTCCCCACCCCGCACGTCGAGGACGTTCCCGAACTGGTCCAGCGCATCCAGGGCGCCCCCAAAGGGGCCGACGACCTCGAACGCACGATGTTGTTCCACGCGTTCGCGATCCAGATGAACCTGATCAGTCCCCTGTGGTTCGCCATCCGGGTGTTCCGCCAGATGCGCACGCAGGACGGGGTGGGTTCGATCGTCAACATCTCCAGCGGGGCGGGTCATCCGGCGGGTTCGCCGACGCTGGTGTCCTACGGCGCCGCCAAATCCGGGCTCAACCACCTGACCCGGTCGCTGGCCCAGGAGTGGGGCCCGAAGGCGCGGGTGAACTGTCTGGCGCTGGGGCCGACGATGACCGACAACTTCAAGTCGTTCGTGCTGCCCAAGGACGACCCGGACGGCGCCCGGTACTTCGCCGACGTACCGCTGCACCGCGCCGGCGAGCCGGCCGAGGTCGGGCGCGCCGCGGTGTTCCTGTGCAGCGGCGCAGCCGATTTCATCAACGGCACCACGATCGAGATCGACGGCGGCATGCTGCCGGGCGTGCTCTACGAGGCGGGCCTCAAGACGATCACGGACCTGCTGTGAAGAGCGTCGTCCAGTTCTCCACCGGCAACGTCGGCCGGCACGCCCTGCAGATGATCGTCGAGCGTCCCGATCTTCGCCTGGCCGGCGTGCACGCCCACGGCGCCGACAAGGTGGGCCGCGACGCCGCGCGGCTGTGCGGGCTGGCCGAGCCGACGGGGATCGTGGCCACCGACGACGTCGACGCGCTGGTGGCGCTGGGCGCCGACTGCGTGGTGTACACCGCCCAGGCCGAGACCCGCCCCCACCAGGCGATCGCCGAGATCTGCCGCTTCCTGCGCGCGGGCACCAATGTGGTTGGCACGTCGATGGTTTGGCTGGTCGCCCCGCGGCACGCCGACGCGTGGCTGACCGAGCCGCTGACCAAGGCATGCCAGGACGGCGGCACGTCGCTGTACATCAACGGCGTCGACCCGGGATTCTCCGGGGACAGCCTGGTCTACACCGCGTTGACGCTGGCGGGTCGGGCCACCGCGATCACGGTGTCGGAGATCTGCGACTACGGAAGTTACGACGACGCCGAGTTCACCGGCGTCAGTTTCGGTTTCGGCTTCGCCCCGGATCAGCGTCCGATCATGTTCGAGCCGGGCGTGCTGGCCTCGCTGTGGGGCGGGCAGGTCCGGTCGCTGGCCGCCCTGCTCGGCGTCGCCCTCGACGAGGTCCGCGAGCGGCACGAGAACTGGGTGACACCGGCCCAGATCGACTGCACGATGATGACGGTCCCGCCCGGGCGGGTGGCCGCGGTCCGGTTCGCGGTGGAGGGGATCCACCGCGGCGAACCCGTGATCACCATGGAGCACGTCAACAGGCTCACCGCCGCGGCGGCCCCCCACTGGCCCTACCCGCCCGACGGCAGGCCGGGCGTGCACCGCGTGGTGGTGCGGGGAAATCCGGGTGTGGAGATCAACACCCACCTGGGCCTCGACGGCGTCGACCACAACCAGGGCGGGGTCGTCGCCACCGCCGCGCGGGCCGTCAACGCCATCGGCGACGTGTGCGCCGCGCCGCCGGGACTGCTTGCCGCGCAGGATCTTCCGGCGGCCCATGCGCACACCGCGATGTGGTGAGCGTGGCGGGCAAGATCGCGCCCCGCCGGCCACCCGGCGGCGGTCAGGAGCGCGCCGAGCGCACCCGCGAACGGGTGCTCGACGAAACCGTGCGCTGCGTCAACGAGGAGGGCTTCGCCGCCGCCAGCGCCCGCCACATCGCCGAGCGGGCCGGGGTCACCTGGGGCGTGGTGCAGTACCACTTCGGCGACCGGGACGGCCTGCTGATGGCCGTCGCCGACCGCGGGCTGGCCGAACTCGTCGGCGCCCTGCGCACCCTGCCGCCCGCCACGGCGGGCGCCACCCGCCACGAGCGGGTGCGCCTGGTCATCGACGCGGTCTGGCAGGTGTTCTCCAGCCCGACGACGCGGGCGTCGCTGGAGATCCTGATCGCCACCAGGGCGCGGCGCGACCGGCGCGCCACCCGGCACCTGCGCCGGTTGCAGCAAGCCGTCAACGACCTGAGCCGCGACGTCGCCGCGGGCCTCGACAGCCCGCACGCGTCCGCGATCGGGGACCTGATCTGGGCGGCGATGCGCGGGCTGGTGGTCTCTCAGCTCGTCGCCGGCATACCGGTCGACACCACCCGCGAACAGCGGGCGCTCGTCGAGGTGATCTGCGCCTACCTCGAACGGCATCGCGCGGATTGACCTACTTCCAGGCGAACACCGGTTGTTCGAGCTCGTCGACCGGGTCGTGCCGCCCCTCCAGGCCCAGCCACCGCAGTTGCAGCAGCACCGCACCCGTGGGCGCGTGGATCAGGTCGTTGCCCAACGGGATCTGCACGACGGGGCGCGGGCTTTCGGGGATAAAGACGAAGCGCGGCGAGTCGTCGCGTTGCAGCTGGTGCAGCCCCACCCGGTAGACCGCGACCACCTCCTCGGGCGCCGGTCGCGGGTCGAGCCGGCCGCCACCCCAGATCACCACCGGGGTGATGACGTAGCCCGACCGCGTCGGGTAGTCGTCGAGCAGCCCCAGCACGGCCGACCCGGGCAGCGCGACGCCCACCTCCTCGTCCAGCTCCCGCAGCGCCGCGTCGACCGCCGTTTCGCCGCGGTCGAGGCGGCCACCCGGCAGGGCCCACTGCGCCGAATGCGACGACAGCCGAATGGCCCTGCGGCACAACAGGAAAGCAGCACCGCCCGACACGTCGACCATGCGGCCGTCGAGGTTGGCCTCGGGCATCGGCCGCCCGCCGATCCACTCGTCGACCGGCGCCGGGTCAACCCGGTCCTCGCCGACCTCGGAATCGACCAGCACCACCGCGACGGCCGCGTGCCGCTTGCTCGGGTCGGTCACGGTGCGGCGCGCGTGACCGGCCACGTGCGCGCGGATCCGCTCCCGCAGCGCGTCGTCGTAGCTGATCGTCACCGCTCGACCCTATCGTTCAGCCCTTGCCCCGGCCGAAGTAGAGCTCCTGGGTGGCGACGCAGACCAGCTGGCCGGCGCGGTTGTACATGGTCGACGTCGCAAGTCCGCGTCCCGCGACGCCGCTGGGCGAAACCTGATCGGAGAGCACCCAATCGGACAGGTCGATCGGCCGGTGAAACCACAGCGCGTGGTCGATCAGCGCGTTGAACGTGGTCGGCGGCGTGGCCCGCCGCATCGCGAGCGCGGTCTCGAGCATCGTCGTGCCCGACAGATAGGTCAGCAGGCAGCAGTGCAGCATCTCGTCGTCCGGCACGGGTTCGGTTGGCCGCCACCACATGCGGATGCGGGGCGAGGGTGCCGGCGCCTCGATGGCGAGCCGCAGCGGCGCGTCGACGTAGCGCAGCTCGAACGGCTGCTCCCTGACCCAGTGCCCGCCCAGCTCGTCGGCATAGGCGGCCAGCTGTTCCTGCACCGGCGGCAGCGTGTCCGGGTCGGGGACCTCGGGCATGGGCTGCTGGTAGGCGAACGACTCGACCGGCGCACTGAACGACGCGAGCGCCTCCAGCAGGATCTGACCGTCCTGCCGCGCCGTGACCTGCCGGGTCGAGAGCGTGCCCCCGTCGCGTGCGACGTCGACGTGCAGATCGACCGGCAGCCGGGCGTCCCCGGCGCGCACGTAGTAGACGTGGACGCTGTGGGGCGTGCGCCCGGGCGCGGTCAGCCCGGCCGCCATCAGCGCCTGCCCGGCGATGTGGCCGCCGACGATGTGGTGCGCCGGGTTGTCAAGCTGGGCGGCGACGAAGTGCCGCTCGCCCGTGCGGTCGACGCGCAGCGTCGCGATGACGTCGGCGAGGGACGGAGAACGGTAGGTCACCCTGGCATCATGCCGTAGGCCACCGGAGCGCCCGCATGTTGACCGGCTTGAACACATATCGCTAATGTGTGCAAATGCCGGTCGATGCGCCCCCGGAAGCCAAGCCCGTGCCGAGCGCCCTGCTGACCGCCGCCACCGACACGCTGCGCCACCTCGGGCCGCGGCGATTCAGCCTGACCGCGGTCGCCGAGGCCGCCGGCGTGTCGCGGGGCACCGTGCACAACGCGCTGGGCACCCGCAACGACGCCATCGCCACCGCGCTCGATCACCTGGCGGCCGGCTTCATCGACACCATGGCCGTCGAGGTGGCCAAGGAGGCGACCCTGGCCGATCAGGCGGCGGCCGTGGCGGTGCTCATCTGCGCGCACCGCCGGCGCTCCCGGTCGGCGCCGCGGGGCATCGACCGGAGCATCCTGGTCCTGCTGCTCGAACACGGCGGCGACGAGTTGATGCGCCGCTCGGTCGAGTTGTGGCGGCCGTTGGTCAAAGCCGCCCAGCGCACCGGGGAGGTCGATGCGACGCTCGACCCGGCGCGCGCGAGCGAATGGATCATCCGGATCTTGTTCAGTTTCGAGCTGGTGCCGCCCATCGCGGTCAACCTGGATCACCCCCGCGCGGTGCGGCGCTTCGTGGGCGACCACATCGTCACCGGTCTCAAAGGCGCCGGCCGTGGCTGAACCCGACTACGAGGTGGCGATCATAGGGGCCGGGCCGGGCGGCATCGCGACGGCGAAAATACTGCGGGACAAGGGCATCGACGACTTCGTCATTCTGGAGCGCGGCGACGACTTCGGCGGCACCTGGCGCGACAACCACTATCCCGGCCTGGCCGTCGACATCCCGGTGCTCTGGTACCAGCTGTCGTTCGCCCCCAACCCCGACTGGACGCGCTTCTTCGCTCCGGGTCCCGAGATCTACCGGTACCTGCGCGACACGGCGCAGCGCCTCGGGCTCTACGCGCACCTGCACACCAACGCCGAAGTCGTCCAACAGCGCTGGGACGCGTCGGCCGGCCTGTGGCGCCTCGCGATCACGGGCCGACAACCGGTGTCGGCGCGCTTCGTGGTCAACTCCGTCGGCGGCTACGTCAACGCCAAGGACGTCACCGGCATCGCCGGTCTCGACGACTTCGCCGGAACCCTCCTGCGCCCCAACGCCTGGGACGACGACTACGACCCCGCCGGCAAACGCATCGCGATCATCGGCACCGGGTCCAGCGGCGTGCAGATCGCCGGGGCACTGTCGGCCCGCGCGGCCGGCCTGGACATCTACCAGCGCACGCCGGCGTGGGTGCTGCCCAAGATCGACTTCGACATCCCGCGCTGGATGCGGGTGCTGTGGCGGGTGCCCGGCGTCGTCGGCGCCGCCAACGCGCTGGGCCGGGCGGGCATGGACGCGTTCATGGTCGCCCCGCTGGTGCACCTGCTGCCGCGGCTCCCCGACCGAATCCTCGTGCGGCTCATGCCCCTGTACGACGCGTGGTGCCGGCTGCTGTACCGGGCGCTGCTGCGTGCCGTGGTCGACGACCCGGCCACCCGCCGCGCGCTGGTTCCCCGCTACGGCCTGCTCGCCAAACGCCCGGTGATCTCCAGCAGCTTCCTGCCGGTGTTCAACCACCCCGGCACCCGGCTGATCACCACCCCGATCGAGCGGGTCACCCCCACCGGCATCCGCACGGCCGACGGCGCCGAGCGCCCCGCCGACCTCATCGTGCTGGCCACCGGCTACGAGTTGTGGACGGATCCCGAAACCTACCGCCCCGGAACCATTCTGGGCTCCGACGACTTCGACCTCGCCCAGGACTACCGCGCCCACGGGCTGCGCAGCTACGCCGGCACCGCGCATCCCCGGCTGCCCAACCGGTGGGAGATCGTCGGGCCCCTGGGCTTCGTCGGCTTCGCCTGGCCGGACTTCGTCGGGACGATGGCCGCCCACGCCGTGCGCGTCATCGACGAGACCCGGCAGCGTGGCGCGGACAGCGTCGCGGTCAGCCCGGCGGCGTTCGACCGGTGGAACGAGCAGATGCACCGCCGGGGCAAGGCCGTGCACCTGTACCTGACGGCGTGCAACCCCGGTCTGTCCACCTACTTCGTCAACTCCCAGCGCGACACCGTCTATCACCGCCCCCAAACAATCACCGGCTCAAGGCGATTCAGCCGCCATTCCCCGCTGCCGGACTACGAATTCCACCATCGGCGCGCCGCGCCGCACGCAGAGGAGATGTCGGCATGACCGATCCCGTCACCCCGCTGGCCGGCAAGGTCGCCTACGTGACCGGCGCCGCCCGCGGCCAGGGCCGCTCGCACTGCATCCGGCTGGCCCGCGCCGGCGCCGACATCGTCGCGATCGACGCCTGCGCCCCCGTGGCCGAACACAACGGCTATCCGCCCGCGGCGCCGGAGGACCTCGCCGAGACGGTCAGCCTCGTCGAGGGCGAGGGCCGCAAGATCCTCGCCGGGGAGATCGACGTCCGCGATCTGGCCGGCCAGCAGCGGATCGTGGCGAACGCGGTCGAGCAGTTCGGCCGACTCGACATCGTCGTGGCCAACGCCGGCGTGCTGAATTGGGGCCGGCTGTGGGAGATTTCGCCCCGGCAGTGGCAGGACGTGCTGGACGTCAACCTGACCGGGCTGTGGAACACCGTCAAAGCCGCGGTCCCGCCGATGATCGCGGCCGGCAACGGCGGGTCCATCATCGCGATCAGCTCGGCCGCCGGCATCAAGGCCGTCCCGGGCTGTGGCCACTACTGCGCCAGCAAGTTCGGCGTGGTCGGGCTCACCAACTCGCTGGCGGTCGAACTCGGCGAGTACGGCATCCGCGTCAACTCCGTGCACCCCTACGGCACCGATACCCCGATGGGCAACGACGTGTCGATGTACCAAGTGTTTCAAGACCACCCGCACTACATCTACAGCTTCTCGCCGGGCGCGCTGCCCACCGAGTCGCTGGCCGACCCCGACCTGGTCTCCGACATCGTGGTGTGGCTCGCCGGCGACGCGTCGTCGCTGATCACCGCCGCCCAGATCCCGGCCGACAAGGGCTATCTCAAGATCTAGCGTCGCGTTCGCTCACGACCGGTCACCGACCGGGGGTCGCCAGGTGCCGGCCAGCACCGCCTCCACGTCGCGCCCGAGATCGACCAGGAATTCGCGCTCGGCGGCATCGAAGTCCTGTGCGGACGCGGTGCGCCGAAGCCGTTCGAGCTGAGCGGCAATCGGGTCCTTGTGCCTGGCGTCGGTGGCCTGTCGCGCAACCTCGCGGAGCAAGGTGAAGACGCGGGCGAGCAGGGCAGGATCGCCGGCGCCGTACCGGCGCGGCTGGGCGATCGCCAGATCCAGCAGCTCGGCGAACGTGGGCTGGCGTATCACCACCTGGGTCACCTCGCCGCAGCGCAGCGATTTGTAGCCCAGGCGGCGCTGGGCCAGATCACACAGCAGCGCAGAGCTGTATCCCAGTGCGTGCACGGCGGTGGTGGGGTCGTTGATTCCCGGCGAGAGTGCCTTCACCGCAACGTCCGTCAGCTGCCGTAGGCCGTAACCGACGTCCTGGACCGGGGTCCTTTCGTTTCCGGTCCGCACGGCGGCCGTCACGGCGCCGGCGAGCAGCTCGAGCCGCCGGCGATCCAGTGGGTCGCGCCGGTCGCAGCTCCACACGTAGGCCAGCGGTTCGCCGCAGACCAGCCAATCGCCCGGAGCCCGGTTGACCAGAACCACCGCTTCGGCTTGCGCGGCGGCCGACATCAGCGATTGCTCGTCAACGCTGACCAAGAACCCCGTTGAGCCGGCGTCGACCAGATCGGCGTCGTGCGGCGGCTGGGGCATCCGCGCGTCTTCTTCCGCGGCATCGGTCGCTTCGAAGATCTGGCCGGCCGCCGCAATCGAGTCGGCCCACACGGTGTGCATCATGGTCTCGACCCGAATCTCGGCGACCAGGTGAGCGAGAAAGAACACCAACCCGATGACGCTCAGCAGCGCCAGGAACACGGCGACGCTCACGGAGACCTGGGCGGTGTCGCCGGCGTGCTCGTCGTGTGCGTTTTGCAGCGCGGTCAGCGAATAGGCGAAGGTCGCCAGGAACAGCGCCAGCGTTCGTTGCACGAACCTGTCCCGGGCGAAGGTCCGCAACAGCCGCGGCGAATACTGCCCGCTGGCCAGCTGCAACGTCACCACCGTGAGGGAAAAGGTCAGTGAGGTCACGGTGACCAGCGCGGTCGCGATCGTGCCCAGCAGCTCGCGCGCGGCGTCGGGACTGCTCGCGAACACCGGCCGGAGCGGCGCCAACGCGCGCCCGATCGTCTGATCGAACGCGGGAAGAAGTATCCCGGCCGCGATCGCGAGGAGCACGCCGATCAAGGGCACCGGCCACAGCCGCGTCCGCAAGGCGTCGCTGACATGATCGCGCCATCTCGTCGACGGCATCCCACCTCCGTTGTGCGCCTGCCGAACGCATCCTCGCGAGCACACCATAGCCCGATTTGCGCCCGGCCAGGCCGCCAATCGCGTCGATGGCCCGCTCCATCCCAGCGGCGCTGTCCAAAGCCGCCACACCGCAGCGCTATTCGAGCCGGGGCAACGGTGCTGGTTCGCGCCGCAGACTCAGGGCACCCGCAGGACGGTGGTCGCCGACCGCGCGACGGCGGCCGTCCTGATCTCGGAGACCGCCGCGTAGGCCGGCCCCGTCACAAGATCGAACACCGCCGCCGTGGAGGGGTAGTTGCCCAAAAAGATCAGGTCGGGTACGAAGTCGTCGTCGTAGGCCAAGTCGGGAAGGAACCGGGGAACGACGTAGCGGCCCCCGACGGCCTCGACCAAAGGCGCTGCCGCCGCGAGGTATTCGTCGTAGCGCTCGCGGCCACCCTCGTGGAACCACAACATGTTCAGCACGACGACACCGCTGTCGAGCACCGCCTCACCGCCGTCGGAAGGGTCGATGGCGCAACGAGTCAGCACCGCCCGGTGGACGGCGTCGGTGCGCAGGTGCGCGACCTGCCGATAGCGCTCGCTGTGCCACATCTCGTCGAACACGGCCGCCGAAGGGTACCGGACGAATCCGACCAGGTCGGGATCGAAGCCACCCTCGAGCGACTGCTCGACTTGCAGGAACGGGGTCGACAGCTCGGCGCCTACGTCGGCCAGGATCGGCAGGACGGCCCCGCCGTATTCGCCGTAGAGTTCCATTCCGCCGGGCTTGAACCACAACGCGTTCAGCATCGCGATCGGTGCGCCGGAGCCGGCGTTCGGTACGGACAAGTCGCTCACCTGGACTTCAGCAGCGGAACACGATCCATCGCATCGCACAGTACATGTACGCGGCCTCGCAGGTCCCCGCCACCAGCCGCGACAGCTGGTACTGCACGCCGAGGGCCGCCAGCAGGCTGGTGACCCCGAGGATGAACGCCAGGTAGTTGACGACGACCACCGCGGCATACACCGCGACCTGCGGCCCGACGGGCGCGTGGGACCGGAAGTTGGCGCTGCGGTTGAGCGCGTAGCTGAGGGCGAAGGCGCACACGTAGGCGAGCGTGACGGCGACCGGCACCGGCACGCCGAGCCCGCTGTGCAGGCCGGTGAGCAGCGACAGATCCGCGCCGAAGCTCAGGCCGTTGATCAGGCAGTACCCGACGAACGTCGGCGCGACGACCGAGCTGAGCCCCAACGGGAGGCGGGCGACGAACGCCTCACACCCGCCGTGGAATCGCTCGACCAGGGGCAGCCGGCCTGCATTCACGTCGGGTTGCACGCGTGTACCGTGCCACGCCCGGGTAGCGGCCGTGTGAGCAGTCGGCCAACTCGTCGCGACGCGCACGACCCGGTGTGGCCCAGCTAGTAGCCCTCGCCGTCATCGGCCAGGTAGGTGACCGAATACCACCGGCCGGGCGGCTGTGTGCCCGGGTCGTACTCCTCGGTCGCGGTCGCGTCCTCCAGTCGCACGTCCGTCAGCGTCGGATTCTGCGCGCGGACACGGTCTTCCAGCGCGGCCAACAGCGCATCCCCGCTCAGGGTGGTATCCACCAGCGCGCGTCCCTCGTGCCTCGCCCAACTCACGCGTTACATCTTGCTCCGGCGTTCGCGGTTTCAGGGCAAGTCGGTCGCGAGGAATGTCAGGGGCAGCCCCTGCACCGTCATCTCGGATTCGTCCGATTCGAAACCCTCGCCCTCCCGGTGCGAACGGAACTTCGTCACCGCGCCGTAACGCGCGGGCACCTGCTCGGCGGCCGCCATGTCTGCCACGCGAACCGCGATGGAGAAGACACCGTCACCGTGTGCCGCCAGGAATTCGGCCACCGCACTGCTGCGTCCCGCCTCGGTGTCCAGGGGGATCACCAGTTCCACGCCGCCGGCCCCAGTTCGGCCAGTTCGAGGACTCGAACCCGATTTCGGTGAAGAACGTGGCGGCCGCGTCGAGCCGATCTCGGGCGACTGCGTAGACGACGTGGTGCATCTGCGGCAATCGGCTCATACCGGCCCCTTTGGCGGATGTCGCGCCGTCAGCGGCGTTCACCGGCGCCCGGCCCGGCTGTCCCGCGCCGCTCAGCCTAATCGCGGGCCTTTCCGCAACGCGCGGCCGCGGGCAGCCTGCGCCAGGATGGCGGTGTCGCGACTCCCTGGGGAACAAACCGCCGAAGCGCATCGGACCGCGTCGCCGCGGAGTTCGCACGCTAGTGTGCATGGGTTGGCCTCAGCGAACAGGCCGATAGAAGAGTTGAGCAAATTCATGACCGCAACAACAGAAGCGTCGGTGCTCGAATCACGGGTCGGCCATTACTACGAGATGGACGGCACCTACCTGGTCGGCCGCGAGAAAGTGCGCGAGTACGCCCGCGCCGTGCAGGACTACCACCCCGCGCACTGGGATGTCGCCGCCGCCGCCGACCTGGGGTATGCGGGTCTGGTGGCGCCGCTGACGTTCACCTCGGTGCCGGGCATGGCCTGTAACCGCCGCATGTTCGAATCGGTCGTCGTCGGCTACGACACCTACATGCAGACCGAAGAGGTCTTCGAGCAGCACCGCCCGATCGTGGCCGGCGACGAGCTGCGCGTCGACGTCGAACTGACGTCCGTGCGCCGGTTCGCCGGCAGAGACCTGATCACCGTGACCAACACCTTCACCGACACCGCCGGCGAGCGGGTGCACACCCTGCACACCACCGTCGTCGGCGTCACCGCCGAGGACGTCGACCCGGCGGTCAAATTGACCGCGCCGAAAATCATGATGCACGACGTCGACCTCGTGGCGATCGGCAACTCCGGCGGCGCCTACGAGAAGACGGTCCGCCCCGAAGGCGAGGTTCGGATCGCCGGGGCAGGCGCTGCCCGCACGCCGGGGACGCGGTCCTTCGACGACCTGGCGGTCGGCGACGAGCTACCGGTGCGCCACGCCCGACTGTCCCGCGGCGACCTGGTCAACTATTCCGGCGTGGCCGGGGACGCCAACCCCATTCACTGGGACGAGGGCATCGCCAAACTGGCCGGGCTGCCCGACGTGATCGCCCACGGGATGCTCACCATGGGCTTGGGCGCCGGCTTCGCCTCCGCATGGTCGGGCGACCCCGGCGCGGTCACCCGGTACGCGGTGCGGCTGTCCCAGCCCGCGATCGTGTCCGCCGCAAAGGGTGCGGACATCGAATTCAGCGGCCGGATCAAGTCTTTGGATCCCGAGACCCGCTCCGGCGTGATCATCGTCGCCGCGAAGTCCGGAGGCAGAAAAATCTTCGGCCTGGCGACGGTGCACGTCCGCTTCCGCTGAAACGACTATGCGCTGGTGACAGCCGCACGGCGCGCTCGTCGTGCGCGGATCGCGACCGTCAGCCGGTATCGGCTTTCACCCCTTCCCCCCTGACACGGGCGCGCCGGGCGCCTACCGTCGGAGTGACGAGCGCACGCTAACCGAAGGGATGATGACCATGCTCGCGATTACCGATCCAGCCGCCGAGGCGATCAGCGCGTTGACCAACCAGCAAGGCAAGCAGGAGTCCGCGGGACTGCGCTTCGCGGTGCAGGAGCATCCGGAGGGCGCTCGGCTCACACTGTCCGTGACCGACCAGCCCGAGGCCGGTGACCAGGTGGTCGGCACCCAGAACGGTGCCAAGGTCTTTCTGGGACCGCAGGCCACCGCGTTCCTCGACGACAAGGTCCTCGACGTTCAGCAGGACGCCCAGGGTCAGCTGAGCTTCGCGGTCACACCGCAGCCGGACAATCAGGCGCCCACGGTCTGACACCGTTTGGAACGGTTCCGGCGCCGGCGAAAGTGTTCCGATGCGCATCGACCGATGCCGCGCCATGAAGGCGCCCGCCCCTTCCCGGCGGTGGTAGTAGTGAGACTCTCGACGGCATTTGCCGGGGGCAGAACGGTAGGTCTGCACATCCTCGCCGTCGGGGTCGCGCGCGTCCTCGAGAACCGTTCGTTGCGCCGGTAGGCGTGCGCGGTGAACGCGGCGTCCTCACTGCCCACAGGTTGGACGTCTGCACGGAGATGTCTCATCCGGCGCGCATCGCCGAGTGGGATTGAGGGGGACCCGTTTGGTGGTCCAGTTGACCACTCAGAGGGGCCCACCTCCGCTCCGCCGCGCAATTCCATCGAGCCAGGAGTGCAACGCTTCGCCTGCCATTGGAGTATGACGGATGGCTAACTCTCGCCATTCTCAAGCGGAACGGCGAAGCGCCTCGTACAGACTCGAGAAGGCCGACACCTCTGCATTCAGGAAACAAGAACCCACAGTTACCGCGCCATGTTGGCGAATCGCGACAGGTGCAGCTGGTGCGCGACGGTGACCGTCTTGGTCGGGCCGTTGCGGTGTTTGGCGAGAATGAAGTCGGCCTCTCCCCCGCGCGGGTCGTCGCGTTCGAACGCATCCGGCCGGTTCAGCAGGATCACCATGTCGGCATCTTGTTCAAGGCTATTATGGGCTGCGATCCCGTTAGCAACGAAATTGTGTGTACCGCTTACGGTTCCATCGTAGACGTCTTGTTCTCCGAGACTAGTAATCTCAACGACTGAATCCCAGAACACATCATTGGTAGCCAGATCATGAATGCAGTCGTCGCCTAGCAGAGCAGCGACGCGATGCAATTTCAGTCGGCCAGGTGAATAGTTCCATTTCGACTCTCCAAACGGCGATCCTGTAGCGCGCCCGAGGGCGTCATTCGTAATTCCTTTGGCAGCCATGGTCGCCCGTACGCTCGTCCAAACCTCCTTGGGTATGGTGTCCGCGCCCGGTCGCCGTGTTCGCAAGGTGAGCTGCTGGAGAACTTCCCGCGCCGTCATGCTCCGAGCCCCGTGGACGCCTGCCTTGGTGAGGAACGCCGTTTGGTTGGTCGAGCCGTCGATGCGTAAATGCCACCAGTCGCGATATCCCGCCTTGCGAGCTCGCGTAAGTCGGCTTTGTACGCCCAGCCGAAGCAGAAGTTGCGCGACGTCATCGATGAGACGCCGGCTGGTCGACGCGTAGTAGATACGCCCCTGGCCGGACTTGTCGTCCCACCGCACCGACCCGGCCGTCGCCCACAGGTGCCGCAGGAACAGCGCGACTTGGTCATTGGGAGCGCGGAATACCGCCTCCGGCACGAACTTTTCGTGGCTACGCTTGCCGAATAGCCCCAAGCCGTCCAGCCACGCCGCAATTGGGTTGCGCTTGCCGTGGGTCAACCGCTCCGGCGCCGGCAGGCGCAGCGTGGTCACCCGTGCCGCCGGGTATTCGTCGCGGATGGCCCGCACGCCGAAGTGGGCGGCGGCGATCGTCACCGCGCCGAGGTTCGCCTCGTCCATCGACGCGTGGCGGACCGGCTGGCGCTTCACGCACGATCCGTCGCCGATCATGTGGGCCAGCAGGATCAGCTCGGACTCGTCCATGCGCTGGGTGTCGACGGGCTCCGGGACACGCCGGGGCGCCGCGATGCGATCGCCAACCTGCAACTGCTCCAACGGCGTCCAGCCGTCGAGCTTCATGAAGGGGTGGTTGCCGGTGGCCTCGACCTCGCGGCCCGAGGCGAGCCGGAGCCGGAACACCTCTTTGTGCCCGCTGGGAAAGACGTTGGTCATCGGCCGGGCGACCATGCGCATCCGCTCGTCCAGCGACCACACCCACGGCCGTTCGCCGGTCCGCATGAGCTCACCGAACGTGACCTCGGCGCCGGTGTCGGCGCGCAGGATTCGCGTGGCGGCGGTCAGGCATCCCGACTCGCGAAGGTCCGAGAGCATCGGCTTCTTGTCGGTGCGCTGTTCGGGACCGCGGTTGAGCTGGCTGATCGCGACCACCGGCACCTCGAGCTCTTTGGCCAAAAGCTTCAGGTGCCGAGAGAATTCGGACACCTCGATCTGCCGGGACTCGACCTTCTTGCCCGACGTCATCAGCTGCAGGTAGTCGACCACGACCAGCTTGAGGTTGGCTTTCTGGCGCAGCCGGCGCGCCTTGGCGCGGATCTCCATCATGGTCAGGTTGGGCGAGTCGTCGATGTACAGCGGTGCCTCGCTGATCTCGCTCATGCGCCGCGCCAGCCGCGTCCAGTCGTCGTCGCTCATCCGGCCCGACCGCATGTCGGCGAGCTTGATCTTCGCCTCCGCCGACAGCAGCCGCATCACGATCTCGGACTTGCTCATCTCCAACGAGAAGATGACGCTGGCCATCCGGTGCTTGATCGAGCACGACCGCATGAAGTCCAGTCCCAGGGTCGACTTCCCCACGCCGGGCCTGGCCGCCACGATGATCATCTGCCCGGGATGCAGGCCGTTGGTCACCTCGTCGAGTTCGGTGAACCCGGTCGGCACACCGCGCGACATTCCGCCGTTGGAGGCGATGGCGTCGATCTCGTCCATCGTCGGCTGCAGCAGGTCCTCGAGCGCGACGAAGTCCTCCGACGTCCGGCGGTCGGCGACGTCGTAGATCTCGGCCTGCGCGCGGTCGACGATCTCGGCGACGTCGGCGCCCTCGGCGCCGGCGTAGCCGTACTGCACCACCCGCGTGCCGGCCTCCACCAGCCGGCGCAGCAGCGCCTTCTCGGCCACGATGCCCGCGTAGTAGCCGGCGTTGGCCGCGGTCGGCACCGTCGAGATCAGGGTGTGCAGATACGGCGCCCCGCCGATGCGGCGCAGCAGGCCGCGGCGGTCCAGCTCGGCGGCCACCGTCACCGCGTCGGCCGGCTCCCCGCGCCCGTACAGGTCCAGGATCGCGTCGTAGACGTTCTGGTGGGCGGGGCGATAGAAGTCCCCGGGCCGCAGCCGCTCCAGCACGTCGGCGATCGCATCCTTGCTCAGCAGCATCCCGCCCAACACCGACTGCTCGGCAGCCAGATCCTGCGGGGGCTGACGACCGAAGTCCTCACTGGGCGGCGCGGACTCCGCGCCGGGCGCCAGGTCGTCGACGACCGCCATCGGGTGCATCCTCCTCTGACTCAGGTGTCCGAACGTACATTCGATAACCGGTATTCAGACCATAAGCCAAGGCACTGACACCCCCGACCCACAGCACCCGCATCACCTCGTGCCGGGAGAACGGTAAACGTTGCTGGCGCGGACTGAAAGGGGCCGTTGTTCATAAGGCTGTGCATGGTGTGTGCATATCCGTCGACACCTGTGTTGAGCGGGGTGTGGAGAACCTGTGGATCAAATCGACGTACTACGGCATCTCCGCAGATACGCGTCATACAACGCCACACATTTGGTGTGGACAAGAATCTGATCGGCGTGTCGGGCCAGGTTACTGCGCCGGGCGTGTTGCCTTTCGGCCAGATTTTCGCTTCGTTACACCAGGGTTAAGGAACGCGCGCGGACGTTACGCGGAAAGAGTTCGCTGGAGCGGCCGTGTGCGACCGCGCCCGCGGCCGAAAGCGGCGTGCACAGACGCCACGACTGCCTCCGGCAGCGGCCGGGCACGGCCGCTGCCGGAGGCAGGCAAAGACGGGGGAGTTAGCCCTGCGCGACGACCTCGATCGCGACGTCGACGTCGACCTCGGGGTGCAGGTGCACCGACACCCGGTGGGTGCCGACGGCCTTGATGTGCGCTTTGGGCAGCCGGACGATCCGCCGGTCCAGGTTGGGGCCGCCGGCCTTCTTGATGGCCGCGACCACGTCGCCGGCGGTCACCGAGCCGAACAGCTTGCCGGAGTCGGCCGCGGTCTTCACCGGCAGCGAGACGGACCCGAGCGCCGCCAGCGCGGACTTGAGCTCGTCGGCGTGCTCGCGGTCGCGCACCATCTTGGTCTCGCGGGCGCGGCGAATCTCGTCGGCCTGCTTCTGGGCGCCGCGCGAGGCGACGATCGCCAGGCCGCGCGGGAGCAGGAAGTTGCGGCCGTACCCGTCCTTGACCTCGACCGTCTCGCCGACGGTCCCGAGGTGGTCAACGTCGGCCGTCAGAATCAGCTTCATCGTCTTCGTACTTTCGGTTGAGCGTTCCGGCGGTTATCGCGCCGAGGAGGTGAAGGGCAGCAGGGCCACCTCGCGGGCATTCTTCACTGCGATCGCGATGTCGCGCTGGTGCTGCACGC
Source organism: Mycobacterium cajalii (assembly GCF_045809005.2). Taxonomy (NCBI): domain Bacteria; kingdom Bacillati; phylum Actinomycetota; class Actinomycetes; order Mycobacteriales; family Mycobacteriaceae; genus Mycobacterium; species Mycobacterium cajalii. Next base: position 67,907 of record NZ_CM141436.1, on the reverse strand, counting down.
AGTTGCCGGTGACCCGGCGTGCCCGGATCTTGCCGCGCTCGCTGATGTAGGTGCGCAGCAGCGTGGTGTCCTTGTAGTCGATCTGCTGGCCCTTCTTCGAGCAGAAGACGCACTTGCGTGCCTTGACCGGCTTCTCCGGAGCGGGGCGCCGCTTACTGGACTTGGCCATGTGTGTTGTTCTTTCCGTTCTCGTGGGTGAAGTTCACGTGTTCTAGAAGGGCGGTTCGTCGTCGCCGCCGCCGAAGGAGCCCGACGCCGGGGCGCTGCCCCACGGATCGTCGGCCGGTGTGCTGCTCGCCTGCGGAGCCGCAGGGGCCGCCTGACGCGATCCGCCGCCGCCACCGCCAGCACCGAAGCCGCCGCCCCCGCCGCCGCCGCCGCTGCGGCTGGCCTTGTTGACCTTGGCGGTGGCATACCGCAGCGAGGGCCCGATCTCGTCGACCTCGACCTCGACCACGGTGCGCTTCTCGCCCTCGCGGGTCTCGAAGGACCGCTGCTTGAGCCGCCCGGTGACGATCACGCGGGCCCCGCGGGTCAGGCTCTCGGCAACATTCTCGGCGGCCTCCCGCCAGATGTTGCACCGCAGGAACAGCGCCTCGCCGTCCTTCCACTCCCCACTCTGGCGGTCGTAGATCCTGGGGGTGGACGCCACGGTGAAATTCGCGACGGCGGCACCCGAGGGCGTGAACCGCAACTCGGGATCAGCGGTCAGGTTTCCGACGACGGTGATAGTGGTGTCACCAGCCACAATTTCCTCCTGGGTCCGCTGCTACAACGGTCGATGTCATGAGCATGTTCTCGCGAAGCCTACGCAGCCGCACCGACGGCGAACAGTCAGTGCTGTCGACTCAGTGCTTGTCGGCGCGCATCACCTTGGTGCGCAGCACCGACTCGTTGAGGCTGAGCTGGCGGTCCAGCTCGGACACCGTCGCCGGCGCGGCCTTCACGTCGATGACGACGTAGATGCCCTCGGCGTGCTTGGCGATCTCGTAGGCCAGCCGGCGCCGGCCCCAGATGTCGACCTTGTCGACGCTTCCCCCGTCCTTGCGGATGACGTTGAGAAACGTCTCCAGCGACGGGGCGACGGTGCGTTCGTCGAGCGTGGGGTCAAGAATGACCATGATTTCGTATGGACGCATGGAAACCTCACCACCTCCTCTGGTCTGTACGGCCACGGTCGTTCCGTGGCAGGAGAGTCGCCTGCGTCGGCAACCGCCCCAGGGTACCGGACGGCGGGCGGGCCAGCGAAATCCGGGGCAATCCGGGAAATCCGGCGGCCACTCACTCCCGGACGCGCACGTACTCCACGGCCCTGGCCATCGTGGCCTCGTCGGCCTTGGCGAGCGAACCCGAGTCGAACGGCGGCTGCGGGTCGTACTCGATGAGCAGCTGCGCGGCCTGCGCGGCCTCGCGGTCGACGAGCAGTTCGACCAGCCGCAGGGCCATGTCGATGCCGCTGGACACCCCCGCGGCGGTGATGATCCGCTGCGGCAGGTGCTCGACGACGCGTTCGGCCACGTAGCTGCCGCCCAGCCCGTTGAGCACGTCGGCCGCGCCCCAGTGGGTGGTCGCGGTCAGCCCGTCGAGCAGGCCGGCGGCGGCCAGCAGCAACGCGCCCGTGCACACCGACGTCGTGAACGTGGTGTTCGGGTGCACCGCCTGCAGCCAGCCGCGCACCGTCTCGTCGTGGATGAGCTGACGGGTGCCCACGCCGCCGGGGAACACGACCACGTCGGGCGCCGCGACCTCGTCGAAGGTCGCGTCACAGGTGAAGCCCAGCATCCCGTTCTCCGTCCGCACCTCACCGCGGCGGTGACCGACGAACACGATGTCGATCGACGGGACGCGCTGCAGCACCTCGTAGGGCCCCACCGCGTCGAGCGCGGTGAAGCGGGGAAACAACGGGATCGCAACTTGCGTCATGCCATCCTCCGGATGGTCGCCGCTTCGGTGTCAGTCTCCGCCGGCGCCGCCGACCGGCGCAGCCCGGCCGGGCGCAACCACTGTGGAAGCCAGCCGGGCGGCGCGTCGGGAGCCCGGTCGAACGGCCCGCCGGCCGGGTCGTCCAGGCACCCACGCATGCGCACCAGATCCTCGTCGGGCCGGTAGATCTGCCACACCACCAGCGCGCACAACGCGACGACGGCCACGTCGCGCAGCAGCACCGTCGTGGTGAAGACCTGCTGCGGCAGCGAGCGGTTCGGCTCGGAATACAGGTAATACATTCGCGGCACCCAGACCAGCGCGTCGATCGTCATCCACGCCAGCAGGATCCGGCGGTGCGGCAACGCCAACACGGCCAGCGGCACCAGCCACAGCGAGAACTGCGGGCTCCACACCTTGCTGGTCAGCAGGAACACCGCCACCACCAAGAACGCCAGCTGCGCCACCCGCGGCCGCCGCGGCGCGGTGAGCACGACGTAAGCGATTGCCGCGCAACACGTTGCGAACGACACCGCGACCACGATGTTCAGCACCGTGGGCGGCTGCCAGAAACCGAGGTGGGGATCGAAGCCGCGCCACCCGGTGAACGACTTCACCACGGAGTACAGCGAGTCCATGTCGTCGCCGCGGCGGGTGTTGAGGCGGAAGAACTCCGACCAGCCGCGCGGGAACAGCACCAGCACCGGCAGATTCACCAACAGCCACGTCGCCGCGGCGGTCGCGGCGGTACGGGCCCACGCGCCGAGGCGCCCGGTCCGGATGCCCAGCACCAGCATCGGGCCCAGGAACAGCAGCGGATACAGCTTGGCCGCGGCGCCCAGCCCGATCAACACGCCGGCGAGCACCGGTCGTCGTCGCGCCCACGCCAGCAGCCCGGCCATCGCCAAACCCGTAGCCAGGGCGTCGAAGTTGGTGAAGATCTGGAAGATCACCAGCGGCGAGGCGGCCACCAGGGCCGCGTCCCAGATCCGGCGCCCGGCCAGGCCCGCGGTCGCCCACACCGTCGCCAGCCAGGCCAGCGCCAGGCCGAACGCCGCGACGTCGAAGAACATCACCACCTCGGCCACCACCGGCAGCGGCACCAGCTTGCTGAGCGCGGTGTAGGTCTTGGCCAGCGCCATCGACCCGTACTGGTAGAGCCCGGTCAGCACCGGATACTCCATGTAGCGCACCGCGGGCCGGCCGTCGTACTGCAGCTGCGGCGCACCGTCGGCGTCGGTTTCGACCCAGCTCGACTTGTACGGAAACTTGCCCTGGTTCAACAACTCCGCGCCGTAGAGGGGCACCGTGTCGGAGTAGCACAGCTCGTAGTAGGCGCGCTGGTTGTCCCAGTTGGCCACCCGCTGGTCCCCCGGCCCGGTGCCGTGGCTCTGCAGGCACGCCGCCTTCGTCGAATAGCCGAGCGCCAGGAACACCAGCGCGATCACGAACATCACCCGCAGCGGGGTCATCAGCCGGGTGCGCCCGATCAGCGCGTGCCGGCCGACGGGCCCCCCGGCCACGTCGGCGAAGGCGGCGCCCAGAAAGTCGGTGCGGCTGGGGCAGTCGCGGGTGTCCAGGCTGCGCCGGTCGGTGGCCAGCCGCCCAGGCGAGATGGCGGCGCTCTGCTCGGCGGCGCCGGTCACGGCGGCGGTGGGGGGGCTTGCGGGCCGCCCGGCGGGACGCCGCCCGGTGCGGCCCCGGTGTCCGACGACGGCGGCGCGATCGGGATCGTCGTGGGCGGGCCGACCGGAATGGTGATCCCGGGCGCGATCTCCACGGTCGGCTGGATGACCGTCTCCGACGGTGGCGCGGGCGCCTGCGGCGGTGGCGGTGGTGGGGCGGGCACGCCCGCGTAGCCGCCGATCGCGGTCGGCTTGGGGAACGACTGGTTGGGCGTGCCCTTCAGCGCACCGTCCATGGTCGCCTTCCAGATGTCCGACGGCAGCCCCGACCCGTACACCGGCGCGCCGGAAGCGGTGACCAGCGGCTGGTCACCTTTCACGGTGCCCACCCACACCGCCGTCGACAGCGACGGCGTGTAGCCGACCATCCAGGCGTCCTTGTCGGCCTTGGTGTCACCCAGCTGCGTAGTGCCCGTCTTGGAAGCCGACGGCCGCCCGCCCGCCAGGTTGTGGCCGCGCGAGTAGCCCGCGATCGGTTCCATCGCGGCGGTGACATTGTCGGCGACGGCCTTGTCGATCCGCTGCTCACCGCTGTTGTCGGAGTTGGCGGCGTCGAACAGGACCTGGCCCTCGGCGTTGACCACCTTCTGCACGAAGTGCGGCCGGTGGTAGACGCCCGAGTCGGCGAGCGTCGCGTAGGCCGACGCCATGTCGATCGGCCGGGTCTCGTATTGACCCAGCACGATCCCGTTGTTGGGCGGCCCGCCCTTGCCGTCTTCGGACAGCGTGTGTTCGACGCCGGGGAAACTCTTCGCGACGCCGGCCTGGTGGGCGGCGTCGGCGACGGCCTGCGGCCCGCCCTTGAGTTTGAGCATCAGCCGGTAATAAGAAGTGTTCAGCGATTGCTTGAGCGCCTGGGCGATGTTGCAGGTCCCGCAGCTCTCGCCGTCGACGTTGGTGATCTTGATGCCGTCGACCGTCAGCGGGGAGCTGTCCACCTGGTAACCCAGGCCGATGCCCTGCTCCAGCGCGGCGATCAGGCAGAACACCTTGAACGACGAGCCCGTCTGCAGCCCGGCCTGGGCGAAGTCGAAGCCGTTCGCGTCGGGACCGCCGTAATAGGCGCGGATCGCGCCGTCGTGCGGGTCGATCGACACCACGGCGGCCCGCATGTCGGGGTCCTGCCCGTGGAGGTACTTGGCCACCGCCTTCTCCGCGGCCTGCTGGGCCTTCGGTTCGATCGTGGTGGTGACCTGCAGCCCCTGGGTGTTCAGGGTCTGCTCGTCGATGTTGAACAACTCCATCAGCTCTTTGGTCACCTGGCGCTCGATCAGCCCGTTGGGGCCGGTCGTCTGGTTCTCCGCACGGGCCTGATCGGGCGGCACGGTCTCCGGGAACACCTGGGCGGCGCGGTCAGCCGGGGACAGCGCCTTGGTCTCGACCATGCCGTCGAGAACCCAGTTCCAGCGGGCCCTCGCCCCCTTGGGGTCGACGGCGGGATCCAGCGTGGACGGCCGCCGGATCAGCGCGGCCAGCAGCGCCCCCTCGGACACGGTCAACTGCTCGACGGGCTTGTCGAAATACGCCTTGGCGGCCGCCGAGATCCCGTAGGCGCCCCGGCCGAAGTAGATGATGTTCAGGTAGGCCTGCAGGACGTCGTCCTTGGACCACTCCCCCGACATCTTGGTGGCGATGACCAGTTCCTTGGCCTTGCGCATCAGGCCGCTGAACCCGTGTTGCGCCGAACCGACCAGCGCGTTCTTGACGTACTGCTGGGTGATCGTCGACCCGCCCTGCAGGCCGCCGTTGCCGAACAGATCGTGGTTGATCGCCCGGGCGAACGCGGCGAAGTCGAACCCGGGGTTGGAGTAGAAGTTGCGGTCCTCGGCGGCGATCACCGCCTGCCGCACGTGCACCGGCACCTGCTTGAGGTTGACGTCGACCCGGTTGCCTTCCGGCGGAACGATTCTGGCGATCTCCGAGCCGTCGCTGGCCAGAATAGTCGAGACCTGGTTGGTGCGGATGTCGCCCGGTTTGGGGATGTCGACGATGACGTACGCCATGGCGAAGGTCACGAGCGGCAACAGCACCAGCACCGCCGCCGCGAGGTAGGAGGCCCGTCGCACCCACCGCCAATTGACCCGCTCCACCCAGCTCGAGCCGGGACCCGGTGAACGCCCAAGGGGTCCACCCGGGCCGCCCCGACGGGGCGGTGGCGGGGGACCCGACACGGACTGTCGCCCGGACAACGGCCGGTCCTGCCGGCCGTCGAGGGCGGCCTTGACCTCCGCGAGCTGATCCCGCTCGGCCTGCAGCGGCGTCGAGGGCGGGTTGTCCAACGCGGCCTTGACCTCGTCGATGGGGTCCGCTCGCCGCGGGGCGCGATCGTCGGTGACGGGCGGCAGGATCGCCGTCAGCCGGTCGTCGGGCGGAACCGGACGCCGGCCGGGGCCCGGGCGGCCGGGGTCGCCGGGACCGTCGGTGTTCGCATGCTTGCCGAAACGCTCAGTCTCCGACCCGTCCGAGCCGGTGGACGACTGCTCGTGGCGGCCTTCGTCATTCAATGGCGGTGCGGGCGCCGTTGCGTGCCCTGCGCGTTCCGCGGGTGCCCTTCGGTGGCCGCGTCGCGCCGAGCACGTACGACTTGACTAGGTGGTTCCAGCTGCAGGTGCGGCATACCTCCACCACGTGGACCTTGAACTCCTCGAAGCGGGTCGCCAGCAAGACCAGCTCCTCGGCGGTGCGGGCCGACCCCGACACCGCGCCCAGGTGCTCGCCGAACACCCACGACACCAGGGTGAGCTGCTCCTTGCGGCAGATCGGGCACATCACCTGGCTCGGTTTCCCGTGAAACTTCGCGGCGCGCAACAAGTACGGGTTCGCGTCACAGACCTCGGACACTCCGGTGCGGCCCGAATAGACCTCGGCCAGCAGGGAGCGCCGCCGAAGCGCGTAGTCCACTACCTGTCGCTGCAGTCGCACGCCCACCAGAGTACGTCGCCATCCGCCCCACTGATACGCGGCAAGCTGATGCCCGGCGCGTTCGTCGGCCCGGGCCCGGCCCGGCTACCGCCGATTACGGTGCCGATTCGCCGCGGCGCTTCTACGATCATCCGCGTGGCGAAATGGCTGGGAACACCGCTCGGTGGTGGGGCCAGGACGCGCGCAAAAGACAGCGACCGCCAAGACATCTGCAAGGTTCTCGACAACGCCCTCGCCGACGGCGAACTGTCCATGGAGGAACACCGGCAACGCGTGAGCGCGGCCACCAATGCGGTGACCCTCGGCGACCTGCGCGAGCTGGTGACCGACCTGCAGGCCGACAACACCGCGGCCGCACCGCCGGCCGTCAAGCCGCCGTCGATCCCGGGCCGGTGGGGCATCCTGGCCGGCGCCTTCGTCGCGTCGGTGCTGCTGGGCGTCGGCATCGGCTGGGGCCTCTACGGCAACACCGGCTCGCCGCTGGACTTCACGAAAGATCCCGGCGCCAAGCCCGACGGGGTCGCGGCCGTGGTGCTCACCCCGCCCCGGCAGCTGCAGTCCCTGGGTGGGCTGACCGGGTTGCTGGAGCAGACCCGCAAACGGTTCGGCGACACCCTGGGCTTCCGGCTCGTGGTCTACCCCGAATACGCGGTGCTGGACCGCCGTGACCCCGGAAACGACCGGCGCGTGCTCGGCTACACCTACCGGGGCGGGTGGGGCGACCCCAACAGCAACGCCAAGAGCAGCACCGACGCCACCCTCGTCGACCTGAGCAAATTCGACGTCAAGACGACCGTGGGCATCCTGCGGGGCGCCCCGGAAACCCTCGGCATCAAACCGGCCGACGTCAAGAGCACCTACCTGATCGTGGAGCCCGGCGAGGCCCCCACCACGCCCGGCGCGCTGTCGCTGTCGGTGTACGTCTCGAGCGATTACGGTGGCGGCTACATCACCTTGGCCGCGGACGGAACCGTCAAACGGGTGAATTACCCGTCGTCGTGACGACGGGGCCGCAGCCTTACCGAGGCGCGCCCGCGGCGTTAACACCGGTCAAATGCCACCCCAATCGCAGGTGGTGCCGGGGCGAATGGGCGGTGTTGTGGCGAATATATCGACGCGATAGGATGACGCGAGGCGTCGGGCCGTCGTAACCGGACATGCATAAGGAGGTGGGTCGATGCTGGAGCTTGCCATCCTGGGGCTTCTCATCGAGTCGCCGATGCATGGCTACGAATTGCGTAAACGGCTGACCGGCCTCCTCGGTGCGTTCCGGGCTTTCTCGTACGGTTCGCTCTACCCGGCGTTACGGCGCATGCAAGCCGACGGGTTGATCGCCGAGGATGCCGCCCCGACCGGCACCCCGGTGCGGCGGGCTCGCCGGGTCTACCGACTCACCGACGAGGGTCGCCGACGCTTCGGGGAGCTGGTGGCCGACACCGGCCCGCACAACTACACCGACGACGGCTTCGGGGTACACCTGGCGTTCTTCAATCGCACTCCGGCAGAGGCCCGGATGCGGATCCTGGAAGGCCGCCGCCGTCAGGTGGAGGAACGTCGCGAAGGCCTGCGCGAAGCCGTGGCACGGGCCAGCAGCTCGTTCGACCGCTACACCCGGCAGCTGCACCAGCTCGGACTCGAGTCCAGCGAACGTGAAGTCAAGTGGCTCAACGAGCTCATCGCCGCGGAGCGGGCCGCGCCTGGCCTGTCCGAACAAACGTAATCCCCGCACGAAACGCACGACAGCCGAGACACCGAGGCTCAAACAGTTATGAAGTTAGGAGAACGCTCTATGACCGAGCACAACCCGTCAGGGGCGCTGACGGAGGTACGAGTCGCCATCGTCGGCGTCGGGAACTGCGCGTCCTCGCTGGTCCAGGGCGTCGAGTACTACCAGAACGCCGACGAGACGTCGTCGGTGCCCGGCCTCATGCACGTCCGGTTCGGCCCGTACCACGTGCGCGACGTGAAGTTCGTGGCCGCGTTCGACGTGGACGCCAAGAAGGTCGGCTTCGACCTGTCGGACGCGATCTTCGCCTCGGAGAACAACACGATCAAGATCGCCGACGTGGCCCCCACCAACGTGGTGGTGCAGCGCGGCCCCACCCTCGACGGCATCGGCAAGTACTACGCCGACACCATCGAGCTCTCGGACGTCGAGCCGGTCGACGTCGTGCAGGTGCTCAAGGACGCCGAGGTCGACGTCCTGGTGTCCTACCTGCCGGTGGGCTCGGAGGAGGCCGACAAGTTCTACGCCCAGTGCTGCATCGACGCCGACGTGGCGTTCGTCAACGCGCTGCCGGTGTTCATCGCCTCCGACCCGGTGTGGGCCAAGAAGTTCGCCGACGCGGGGGTCCCGATCGTCGGTGACGACATCAAGAGCCAGGTCGGTGCGACCATCACCCACCGGGTCATGGCCAAGCTGTTCGAGGACCGCGGTGTGCAGCTCGACCGCACCATGCAGCTCAACGTGGGCGGCAACATGGACTTCCTCAACATGCTCGAGCGCGAGCGCCTGGAGTCCAAGAAGATCTCCAAGACCCAGGCCGTGACCTCCAACCTGCACCGCGAGTTCAACACCAAGGACGTCCACATCGGCCCGTCGGACCACGTCGGCTGGCTGGACGACCGCAAATGGGCCTATGTGCGGCTGGAGGGTCGCGCCTTCGGCGACGTGCCGCTGAACCTCGAGTACAAGCTCGAGGTGTGGGACTCGCCGAACTCCGCGGGCGTCATCATCGACGCGGTGCGCGCGGCCAAGATCGCCAAGGACCGCGGCATCGGCGGCCCGGTGGTCCCGGCGTCGGCCTACCTGATGAAGAGCCCGCCGCAGCAGCTACCCGACGACATCGCGCGCACCCAGCTCGAAGAGTTCATCATCGGGGCGTAAGCACCGCGCGGCGGCGCACCGAGCATCAGGTGGCTTTCCCCGAAAGTGATAGCGCATGCGCTATCACTTTGGGGGAAAGGGTGGTGCTCTTCTCGGCGGTACCGGAGTGGCGGGTGCGATCGGCGGCCGATAGCACTCCGGCGTCCGCCCCGCGCGAGCGCCAATTCGTCGACAGAATGCTGTGCGCTTGCTTAGCATCATCTCTCGATGACCGTTCAGCCCGCCGCGTTCCTGCGCACCACCCTGCCCCTGGACCTGTCTCGCCTCGCGGAACTGGACACCGGCCGCTACCACTCGATCTGGCTTCCCGATCACATGGTCAGCTTCTGGCCCGACGCGCTGTGGACCCCCGAGTTCACCGACCTCGCCACCGCCTCGCCGTCGCCGCACCGCCACCTCGACGGGCTGGCGGTCGCGGCGGCGGCCGCGGTGCTGACCGAGAACGTCCCGCTGGTCAGCGCCGTCGTCGACACGGTCCGCCGCCACCCGAGCATGCTCGCGCAGACGGCGCTGACCATCGACCACCTCGCTCGGGGGCGCTTCGTCCTCGGCCTGGGCAGCGGCGAGAGCGAGAACACGGTGCCCTACGGCTTCGACTTCGCCCGGCCGGTCGCCCGCTTCGAGGAGGCGCTCGCCGTGATCCGGCTGCTGTGGGAGAGCGACGGCCCGGTCGACTTCGACGGGCGGTTCTACACCCTGCGGCACGCCCGGTTGGACACCGAACCCTACGACGGGCGGTTCCCCCCGATCTGGATCGGCGCCAGCGGCCCGCGGATGCTCGACATCGTCGGCCGCCACGCCGACGGGTGGTGGCCGGCCGGCGCCTGGACACCGGAGCACTACGCGGAAATGCTTTCGGCGGTAAGGGCTTCCGCCGAACGCGCGGCCCGCGACCCGATGGCGATCACGCCGTGCTTCATCCAGGTGTGCCTGATCGGCGCGGACGACGACGCGCTCGCCGAGATCTTGCGGGCGCCGCTGGTCCGGGCGTTCCTGCTGCAGGTCTCCGCGGAGACGTTGCGCGGCTTCGGGTTCGAGCACCCGATGGGCGGGGGCTGGCGTGGCTTTCAGGACATCGACCCCGCGACGCTGCCCCGCGAGCGGATCGTGGAGTTCCTGGACAAGGTGCAACCCGAGATGGTCCTGGCCGTCGTGCCGCACGGCACCCCGGGGCGGGTCGCCGAGATCGTCAAGGCGTACGTGGACGCGGGCCTGCGGGTGCCCAAAATCCTCGACTACGGCGCCATGGCCGGCCAGAAGTACGCCGAGGCCTCGGCGGCCAACGTCCGCGCGACCGAGGACGAACTGCTGCGGCTGTGCGGGGCCGTCTCGTGAGCCTGGACGCGGCGGCGCTGCTGGAGGCCGCGCAGGCCGAGACCGGGTTGCGCGACTACGCCGACCCGACGCTGCCGCACCGCTTCGCCGTCGCCGTCGACCACCTCAACGCGCTCGGCATGGACGCCGACGGCGCGCGCGAGGCGGCCCGGGTGTGCCACTGGCTGCTGACCTCGCGGTTGGAGTTCGTCGAGGACCGCAACCGCCATCCCGTCGGCGACGAGGTGATCGAGGCGCCGATGTTCGTCACCGGCGAACCCCGGTCGGGCACCACGCTCATGCACGCGCTGATGTCCGTCGACCCGGACGCGCGGGCGCTGCGCTTCTGGGAGGTGATGTACCCGTCGCCGCCGCCGGGACTGGCCGGCCCGGACGACCCCCGCCGCGCCCGCGCCGACGCCGACTGGCGCGAGATCAACGCCAAGATGCCCAAGTGGCTGCACAGCCACCCCTACAACGACATGCTGGGTGACGGGCTGCCCGAGGACGAACGCGCCTGGGCCTTCGACTTCCGGGTGATGACGCCGACCGCGTGGTGGCGGGTGCCGATGCAGTCGCTGGTGGCCGGGCTGCCCACCGACGCGGCCGCACAATACCGGCTGCACAAGGCCATGCTGCAGCAACTGCAGTACCGGCGCCCACGCAAACGCTGGATTCTCAAAGGGTTTCACGGATTCCGGCTCGCGGAGCTGTTCGACACCTACCCCGACGCCCGGATGGTGTGGCTGCACCGCGACCCGGTCCAGGTCGCCGCGTCGCGCACCATGATGATGGCCGACATCGCCGAAGGCATGGTCGGCCCGGTCGACCTGCACGCCGCGGCCACGATGCACCTCGAGCTGACCCGCGCCGGCATCGCCAACACGATGAGCAATCCCCTGGTCGACGACCCGCGCATCCTGCACGTCCGCTACACCGACTTCATCGCCGATCCGGTCGAAACGGTGCGGCGCTACTACACGTTCTGCGGCCGCGACCTGGCGGCCGGGCCCGAGGCGGCGATGCGGGACTATCTGGCCGCCAACCGCGGCGACCGCCACGGCAAGTTCACCTACTCGACCCGCCTACTCACCGACATCGGTGAGGACCTCGACGCCCTGCACGCCGAGTTCCGGCCCTTCCGCGAACGCTTCGGCGTCGCGATCGAGAACCGGGCCTGACCCATGCCGGCCCACGAGCGCCTGTCGGTGCACAGCGTCACCTTCTACGGCACCCCCCTGGCCGAGCTGGAGTCGCACTGGCAGACGCTCGGGGTGTCGCGGCTGAGCGTCCTGGACGGCCAGCTGCTCGATCCGTTGTTCCCAACACTGCTGCAGCGCAACGTCTTCACGGTCGAGGCGGTCTGTCACGTCTTCGCGGGCGGCGCCCTGGCCGGCGACCCGCGGGCCGCGCAAGACGCACTGGGCGCCGTGATCGACGCCGCCGCGGGGGTGGGCGCGCGCACCGTCTACCTGCTCACCGGGGGCCGCGGCGGGCTCACCTGGAGCCAAGCAGCCCAACGCTTTTCGGACATGGTTGCGCCCTGCGTCGCACGGGCGCAGGCGGCCGGGGTGACACTGGCGATCGAGAACGCCTCCAGCCTGTACGCCGACATCCACCTCGCGCACACGCTGCGCGACACCGTCACCCTGGCCGAGATGGCCGGGCTGGGTATCTGCATCGACGTGTTCCACTGCTGGGCCGAAGGCGATTTCGAGGAGATGGTGGGGCGCGCGCTGCCGCGCACCGCGCTCGTCCAGCTCAGCGACTACGTGCTCGGCGACCGGGCGCTGCCGGGCCGCGCCGTTCCCGGCGACGGCACGATCCCCCTCGAGGCGTTCGTCGCCCGAACGCTGGCCGGCGGATATCGGCGCGGCTTCGACCTGGAACTCATCGGACCCCGCATCGAGGCCGGGGGCAGGCTCGAATCCGCCTGGCGCGCATGCGATGTCGTCGGCGCGATGCTCGACAGACTGGGGGCATGACCATGGCCTACGGTGACGGCCCCGACGACGCGGCACTGCGGGCGGCGTGGACCGAATTCTGCGCCGCGCTGCAGCGTGCGGGCGAAGGGGTCTTCAAAGACGCCAACCCCGCCTCGGGGGTGCAGCGTGCCGACGCGTTCCGCTTCCTCACCCAGAACCTGGGCCAGGCCTTCGACCTCGCGCTGGAAACCCGCGACACCCGCTACCCGGTGCTGCACACGTTCTGCGGCCCGACCCGCAAGCTCGGCGGCGACTGCGCCGACTTCACCTACCAGCAGGCGTGGATCGACGGCGAGTCGACCTACCTGCTCACCGGGACCCGCGGCACGTCGCGGTTCTTCAACGTCACCGTCCAGGGACCCCGCACGCCCGGGCCGGGCGTGCTGCACGAGCCCTTCGGCGACACCCCGGAGGCCAACCTGCTCGGCCATCGGCTCCACGTCGAGGACGACGGGACGTTCGAGCTCTACATCGGCGGGCCGGAACGCGGCCCGAACTGGCTGCCCACCACCCCGGGATCGCGAAAACTGTTCATACGTCAGGGCTTCGACCGGTGGGACGAGGTGCCGGCGCGGATGCGCATCGAGCGCGTCGAGATGACCTCCCCCAAGCCGCTGCCCACGCCCGCGGGGATGGCCGAGGCGATGGGCTGGGCCGGTGACTTCGTCACCGGCCTGATGTCCGACTGGCCCGAGTTCCCCTTCACCCACGGCGGCGTCGACGCCGGGCATCCCAACGCGTTCCCCCGCATCGGGACCACCGAGGCCGACGGCAGGCGCGGCCGGGCCGCGGCCAACATGTACTGGGAGCTGGCCCCCGACGAGGCGCTGATCGTCGAGTTCGACGCCCACGACGGGCTGTGGATGTTCACCAACATGGGCGCCTTCTTCAACAGCATGGACTACCTGTACCGCCCGGTCAGCTACACGCCGAGCCGCACCAGCGTCGACCGCGACGGGCGCATCCGCCTCGTGCTGGCGCATCGCGATCCCGGCGTGCACAACTGGCTGGACACCCAGGGTTTCGAGTGCGGCAACCTGACCTACCGGCACATGCTCGAGGGCGAGCCCGCCGTGCTGGACACCCGGACCGTCACCCTCGACGGGCTGATGGCCACCCTCCCGGAGGACACCGCCATGGTGGACGCGGCGCAACGCACGGCCGCGATGTGGGAACGATTTCATGGCATCAGGCGCCGCTATATCCTCTAGCGGTCCTTTAGTGTCAGAGCCGTGAGCGAGATGTCTGAGGACGAGCTGACCGGCCTGTCGGAGTTCTCCCTGCTGACCGAGAACGCCGAGCAGGCCGGCGTGACCGGCCCGCCGCCCGAGGTGCAGCGGGTCGAGTCCGGCACCGGCAACGACCGGATCAGCGCGCTGCGTTGGGGCGGCACTCCCCCACGGATCGTGTTCCTGCACGGCGGCGGGCAGAACGCGCACACCTGGGACACCGTGATCGTCGGGCTCGGCGAACCTGCGCTGGCCGTCGACCTGCCCGGTCACGGCCATTCCGCGTGGCGCGACGACGGCGACTACTCGCCCCACAACAACGCGGCCACCCTGCTGCCGATGCTGCGCGAGCACGCGCCGTCGGCCGAACTGGTGGTCGGCATGTCGCTGGGCGGGCTGACCGCGGTGCGGGTGGCGGCGCTGGCGCCCGACCTCGTCAACGAGCTCGTCCTCATCGACGTCACCCCGTCGGCGCTGCAACGTCATTCCGAGATGACCAAGGAGCAGCAGGGCACGGTGGCCCTGATGCACGGCGAGCGGGAGTTCCCCAGTTTCCAGGCGATGCTGGATCTGACCGTCGCTGCCGCGCCGCACCGCGAGGTGAAGGCGCTGCGCCGCGGCGTATTCCACAACTCGCGGCGGCTGGACAACGGCAACTGGACGTGGCGCTGGGACACCATCCGCGAATTCCCCGACTTCGCCGGCCTGTGGGAGGACGTCGACGCCCTGGCGGCGCCCGTGACGCTCATCCGCGGCGGGTCATCGGGCTTCGTCAACGACGAGGACGCGGCCGAACTCGGCAGGCGCGCACGGCATTTCCGTGGCGCGCACGTCGTCGAGAACTCCGGGCACTCGGTGCAGAGCGACCAGCCGCGCGCGCTGATCGACCTGCTGCGCGCGGTGCGGGGCGCCCGCTGAGCCTACGGTGGGGGGTATGACTCCCACCTTCCCCGTTCGCATCGGCGTGCAGTTGCAGCCCCAGCACGCCCCGCACTACGGCCAGATCCGTGACGCCGTCCGCCGCTGCGAGGACATCGGTGTCGACGTCGCGTTCAACTGGGACCACTTCTTCCCCTTGTTCGGCGATCCCGACGGGGCCCACTTCGAATGCTGGACGATGCTGGGGGCCTGGGCCGAGCAGACTTCGCGCATCGGAATCGGCGCGCTGGTGACCTGCAACTCCTACCGCAACCCCGAACTGCTGGCCGACATGGCCCGCACCGTCGACCACATCAGCGACGGCCGGCTCATCCTGGGCATCGGTTCCGGGTGGAAGCGAAAGGACTACGACGAGTACGGCTACGAGTTCGGCACGGTCGGCAGCCGCCTCGACGACCTGGCGGACGCGCTGCCGCTGATCGAAGACCGGCTGGCCAAGCTGAATCCGCGGCCGACCCGCGACATTCCGATCCTGATCGGCGGCGGCGGCGAGCGCAAGACGTTGCGGCTGGTCGCCCAGCACGCCGGGATCTGGCACAGCTTCACCTCCGCCGACGACTTCGCGGCCAAGTCCGAAGTGCTTGCCCGGCACTGCGCCGACGTCGGCCGCGACCCGTCCGGGATCGAACGCTCGGCCGCGGTCGATGGCGGCGGCGGCGGGCTGGTCGCCAACGCCGAAGCGCTGGTGGGGCACGGTGTCACGATGCTGACCGTCGGCTGCGACGGCCCGGACTATGACCTGAGCGCCGCCGCAGAGCTGTGCAAGTGGCGCGATAGCCGGGGATAGCCGGCCGCCCGCCGCGCCTGCTGTTTGCCCCGGCTTCATCGGCCCAACATCTGGTAGCACGCGCGAAGTCATGAGAAACTTCACAGCGCTGGCTGGCCGACGGTCGCTGAAAGAGTCGCTGAAAAGCCGTTGAAAGAGACGCGAGAACAGATGCCGAAGAAATACGGGGTCAAGGAGAAGGACCAGGTCGTCGCGCATATCCTGCATTTGCTGCTGACGGGCAAGCTGCGCAGCGGCGACCGCGTCGACCGCAACGAGATCGCCGTCGGCCTGGGAGTCAGTCGCGTTCCGATCCAGGAGGCGCTGGTCCAGCTCGAACACGACGGCATCGTGTCGACCCGCTACCACCGCGGCGCGTTCGTGGAGCGGTTCGACGAGGCCACCGTGCTCGAGCATTACGAACTCGAGGGCCTGCTCAACGGCACCGCCTCGGCGCGCGCGGCCGCCAACCCCACGCCGCGGATCCTCGGTCAGCTCGACGCGCTGCTGCGCTCGCTGCGGGCCGCCAAGGATTCGCGGACGTTCTTCGCGGCGGCGGCGGAGTACCGGCGCACCGTCAACGACGAGTACGCGGGACCGCGGTTGCACGCCATGCTGCGCGCCTCGCAGGAACTGATCCCCCACGCGTTCAAGGTGAGCTACCAGAACGGCCACGGCGACGTGCTGCCGTTCTACGAGGACGAGACGGTCGCGATACACCGGCGCGATCCCGAGGCCGCGCGCGCGGCGTGCGTCGGCCGCTCCTACGGGACGGCCCAGGCGATGCTGGCCGAGCTGTCCCGGCGCAGGGTCTTCACCGCGCCCGACGACATCGTCCCCGTCCCCGCCGAGGCCGTCCCGGTGCTCGCCGGCTCCGACGCGGTCCTCGGCGAGCCGTCGATCGCGCTCTGAGCGGTCCGCGGCGGGCCGGGCCACCGGCGGGTCGATACGGTGGCACGGATGACTTCGTGGGTGGGCCGTCTCGTGGCGACGCTCCTGCTGGTGTGCGGCCTGTCCGGCGCGCTGGCGCCGCGGGCCGCCGCCGACCGCAACCAGTGCGCGCCGGCCGGCCTGGACAGCGCAACGGTGCTGCCGAAGGACCTGATCAACCGCGCCGCCACCGAGCGGGGCGACCGGTACACCACCGCCACCGTGGAACCGCTGAGCGCGGTGGACGTCGACACGCTGGGGCTCGGCATACCGGGTGTGCTGACCGTCGGCACGCTCTCGGATGCCCCGCCGAACGCGTGCATCAACCCCACCGGCGGCTTCAGCGGCTTCGACAACCAGTTGCTGATCGCCATCGCCAAGAAGCTGGGCCTGCAAGTCCGCTTCGTCGGAACGGATTTCGCCGGTCTGCTCGCCCAGGTCGCGTCGCGGCGCTTCGACGTCGGGTCGGCGTCGATCAAGGCCACCGACGCGCGGCGGCGCACCGTCGCCTTCACCAACGGCTACGACTTCGGCTACTACTCGCTGGTGGTACCGCCCGGGTCGCCGATCACGTCGTTCGGTGACCTGACCGCCGGCCAGCGCATCGGGGTGGTCCAGGGCACCGTCGAGGAGGCCTACGTCGTGGACACCCTGCACCTGCAGCCGGTGAAATATCCCGACTTCGCCACCGTGTACACCAGCCTCAAGACGCGTCAGATCGACGCGTGGGTGGCTCCGGCGCTGCAGGCGTCGACCACGCTGCGGTCCGGAGATCCGGCGGTGATCGTGGCGAACACCTACAGCCCGGGCGGCTTCGTGGCGTACGCGGTCGCCAAGGACAACAAGCCGCTGCTGGACGCGCTGAACTCCGGGCTGGACGCGGTGATCGCGGACGGCACCTGGGCCAACCTGTATTCGCACTGGGTGCCGCGCACCCTGCCACCCGGCTGGAAACCGGGCTCGAAAGCCGTTGCCGCGCCCAGCCTGCCGGACTTCGCCGCGATCGCCGCCGAACATCACAGCCGGCCGGTGGACCCCACCGCCCCGAAATCGGGGCTGGCGCAGCTGCGCGACTCCTTCCTCGACTGGGACCTCTACCGGCAGGCCGTCCCGACCCTGTTCGCCACCGGCCTGCCCAACACGTTGATCCTGACCGGCAGCGCCGGCGTCATCGGGCTGCTGCTCGGCATGGGCCTGGCGATCGCGGGGATCTCGCACTCGCGCTGGGTCCGCTGGCCGGCACGCGTGTACACCGACGTGTTCCGCGGCCTTCCCGAGGTCGTGATCATCCTCATCGTGGGGCTGGGTTTCGGGCCGTTGGTCGGCGGCCTGACCAACCACAACCCCTATCCGCTGGGCATTGCCGCCCTGGGGATGATGGCCGCGGCCTACATCGGCGAGATCCTGCGCTCGGGAATCCAGAGCGTGGACCCCGGCCAGCTGGAGGCCGCCCGCGCGCTGGGCTTCAGCTACCCCGCCGCGATGCGGTTGGTGGTGGTGCCGCAGGGCATCCGGCGGGTGTTGCCGGCGCTGGTCAACCAGTTCATCGCGCTGTTGAAGGCCTCGGCGCTGGTGTACTTCCTGGGCCTGGTCGCCGACCAGCGCGAGCTGTTCCAGGTGGGGCGCGACCTCAACGCGCAGACCGGCAACCTGTCGCCGCTGGTGGCCGCCGGCCTGTTCTACCTGAGTCTGACTGTGCCCCTGACTCATCTGGTGAACCACATCGACACCCGGCTGCGCCGCGGGCGCGCCCCGTCCGAACCGGCGGCCGACACCGAAGCGGTGTTCGACCAGGAGATGACGTGACGACCGGCACGGCGGGTCGCTCGTCGGTATCGTTGGCGGCCAAGGCAATCCACCAGACTCTCGGCGGGCTGGCGGTGCTGCGCGGCGTCGACATCGAGGTTCCCGCGGGCAGCACGACCGCCGTGGTCGGACCGTCCGGGTCGGGCAAGTCGACGCTGCTGCGCAGCCTGAACCGGTTACACGAACCCGACAGCGGCGACATCCTGCTGGACGGCCGGTCGGTGCTGCGCGACGACCCCGACGAACTCCGTCAGCGCATCGGCATGGTGTTCCAGCATTTCAACCTCTTCCCCCACCTCAGCGTGCTGGACAACGTCGCGCTGGCGCCGCGCAAGTTGCGCCGACTGTCCGCCGGCGCGGCCCGCGACCTGGCGCGGACGCAGCTGGAGCGCGTCGGGCTCGAGCACAAGGCCGGCGCGCGGCCCGCCATGCTGTCCGGCGGCCAGCAACAACGGGTCGCGATCGCCCGCGCGTTGGCGATGGCCCCCCAGGTGATGCTGTTCGACGAGGCGACGTCGGCGCTGGACCCGGAGACGGTCAAGGGCATTCTCGAACTGATCGCCGCGCTCGGCGCCGAGGGCATGACGATGATCGTCGTCACCCACGAGATGGGGTTTGCCCGCTCCGCGTCCGACACCGTCGTTTTCATGGATCACGGCAAGGTCGTGGAATCGGGTCCGCCCGCTCAGATCTTCGAAGCCGCGCAGACGGAGCGCCTGCAGCGCTTCCTGGACCAAGTTCTTTGATGACCTAAAAATAGTCGGCGTGAGCTATCTCGTCGGCGCCCCACCTCGGGTTAGACTGGGCGGATTATGGCGGAAAGCGAGTCCACCGCGGCCGAGGTGACGGAGCTGGCGGAAGGTCTGCATCGCGCTCTGTCCAAGCTCTTCTCGATCCTGCGCCGCGGCGACCCCAACACCGACACGACCGGCGAGCTCACCCTGGCGCAGCTGTCGATCCTGGTGACTTTGCTGGATCAGGGACCCATCCGCATGACGGACCTGGCCGCGCACGAACGGGTCCGCACCCCCACCACCACGGTCGCGATCCGGCGGCTGGAAAAGATCGGGCTGGTGAAGCGTTCGCGGGATCCGTCCGACCTACGGGCCGTGCTCGTCGACATCACCCCGCGCGGACGGGCGGTTCTCAGCGAGTCGCTGGCCAACCGGCGCGCCGCCCTGGCCGCGATGCTCACCCAGCTGCCCGGCTCCGACCTGGACACCCTGATGCAGGCCCTCGCGCCGCTGGAACGGCTGGCCTCCGGCGAGCCGACGTCGGGTCCCGCCGGAGAGTCACCCGCGCGCAAGCAGGCGTGAAACCAGCTGCCGGTCAACGATTCTCGGCCATCGCCTAGGCTCGGGACATGCCCACTGCACTCATCACCGGCGCCGGCGGCGGAATCGGCTCGGCGATCGCCACCGCGCTCGCGCCGACGCACACCCTGCTGCTGGCCGGCCGGCCCTCCGGGCGGCTCGACGCCGTCGCCGAGCGGCTCGACGCCACCACGTTCCCCCTCGACCTGGCCGACCCCGACGGCATCGAATCCGGCTGCGAGGTGATCGACGGGCTCGACGTGCTGGTGCACAACGCCGGGGTGTCCGTTCCCGGCCACGTCGCCGAGTCCGCCGTCGAGGAGTGGCGCGCCACCTTCGAGGTGAATGTCTTTGGCGCGGTGGGGCTTACCTTGACGCTGTTGCCGGCGTTGCGGCGCGCCCGCGGCCAGGTGGTGTTCATCAACTCCGGCGCGGGGCGCCGGGTGTCACCGGGCATGGCCTCGTATTCGGCCAGCAAGTTCGCGCTGCGGGCGTTCGCCGACTCGCTGCGCGAGGACGAGCCGGATCTTCGGGTGACCACGATCTTTCCGGGCCGCACCGACACCGACATGCAACGCGAACTCGTCGCGTTCGAGGGCGGTGAGTACGACCCCGCCAGGTTCCTGCGGCCCGAGACCGTCGCGGCCGCGGTCGCCGGGGCGGTCGGGACCGCACCCGACGGTCACGTCCACGAGGTGGTGCTGCGGCCGCGCTGACGGGCCTCAGATCACCAGGTTGACCAGCCGGCCGGGGACCACGATCACCTTGCGGGGGGTGGCGCCGGCCAGGAACGCCTGCACCTTCTCGTCGGCCAGCGCGGCGGCTTCCAGTGACCCGGCGTCGGCGTCGGCGGCGACCACGACCCGCCCGCGCACCTTGCCGTTGACCTGCACCGGGTACTCGACGGTGTCCTCGACGAGGTAGGCGGGGTCGGCCTGCGGGAAAGGACCGTGCGCCAGCGAGGCGCTGTGGCCCAGCCGCGACCACAGTTCCTCGGCCAGGTGCGGGGCCAGCGGCGCCAGCATCAACACCAGCGGCTCGACCGCCGCGCGCGGCACCGCGTCGCGGTGCTCCTTGGTGAGGTGGTTGGTGTACTCGATGAGCTTGGCCGCGGCGGTGTTGTTGCGCAGTGCCGCATAGTCTTCCGACACCCCGGCGATGGTGCGGTGCAGCACCCGCAGGGTTGCGGGGTCCAGCTCGGGCGCGTCGGCCACCCGGCTCGCACCGGTGCCCTCGTCGACCACCAACCGCCACACCCGCTGCAGGAAGCGGTGCGCGCCGACGACGTCCTTGGTGGCCCAGGGGCGCGACGCCTCCAGCGGGCCCATCGACATCTCGTAGACCCGCAGCGTGTCCGCGCCGTACTCGTCGCAGATCTCGTCGGGCGAGATCGAGTTCTTCAGGCTCTTGCCGATCTTGCCGAACTCCTGGAAGACCTCGACCTCGCCACCGGGCCCCGCGTAGACGAAGCGCCCGTCGCGTTCGACCACGTCGTCGGCTGGTACGTAGGAGCCGCGGGCGTCGGTGTAGGCGAACGCCTGGATGTAGCCCTGGTTGACCAGGCGGCGGTAGGGCTCCCGGGAGCTGACGTGGCCCAGGTCGTAGAGGACCTTGTGCCAGAACCGCGCATACAGCAGGTGCAGCACCGCGTGTTCGGCTCCCCCGACGTACAGGTCGACGCCGCCGGGGTCGTTCGGGCCGTGCTCGGCGGGCCGCGGGCCCATCCAGTAGGCCTCGTTCTCCTTGGCGCAGAACCGCTCCGAGTTGTGCGGGTCGGTGTAGCGCAGCTCGTACCAGGAACTGCCCGCCCACTGCGGCATCACGTTGGTGTCGCGGCTGTAGGGCTTCAGCCCCTCCCCCAGGTCCAGTTCGACGTGCACCCAGTCGGTCGCCTTGGCCAGCGGCGGGGACGGCTCGCTGCCGGCGTCGTCGGGGTCGAACAGGACCGGCGAGTAGTCCGGCACGTCGGGCAGTTCGACGGGCAGGGCGGCCTCGTCGAGGGCGTGCGGGCGTCCGTCGCCGTCGTAGACGATCGGGAACGGCTCACCCCAGTACCGCTGGCGCGCGAAAAGCCAGTCGCGCAGCTTGAATTCGATGCGGGCGCGGCCGCGGCCGTCGGACTCCAGGCGGGCCGTCATCGCCTTCTTGGCCGCCGCCACGTCCATGCCGTCGAGAAAACCGGAATTCACCAACACCCCGTCGCCGGTGTGCGCGGCCTGCGAAACATCGCCGCCGGCAATGACTTCCACGATCGGCAGACCGAACTCGTGGGCGAAGTCCCAGTCCCGCTGGTCGTGGCCGGGTACCGCCATGATCGCCCCCGTGCCGTAGCCGGCCAGCACGTAGTCGGCGATGAAGACGGGCACCGGCTCGCCGTTGGCCGGGTTGGTCGCGTAGGCGCCCAGGAAGACGCCGGTCTTCTCCCTGCTCTCCTGGCGCTCCAGGTCGGACTTGGCGGCGATCGCGCGGCGGTAGGCGGCGACGGCCTGCGCCGGCGTGGCGGCGCCGTAGGTCCAGGCGGGATCGGCGCCGCCCGGCCAGGCGGTGGCGATCAGCCGGTCGACCAGGTCGTGCTCGGGCGCCAGGACCAGGTACGTGGCACCGAACAGCGTGTCGGGCCGGGTCGTGAACACCTCGACGTCCACGGCCGCACCGTCGCGCGTGGCCGCCGAGAACAGCGCCTGCGCGCCGGTCGAACGGCCGATCCAGTTGCGCTGCATGGTCTTGACCTGATCGGGCCAGTCCAGCACGTCCAGGTCGTCGAGCAGCCGGTCGGAATAGGCGGTGATGCGCATCATCCACTGCCGCAACCGTTTCCGGAACACCGGGAAGTTGCCGCGGTCGCTGCGGCCGTCGGCGGTGACCTCCTCGTTGGCCAGCACCGTGCCCAGCCCGGGACACCAGTTCACCATCGAGTCCGCGCGGTAGACCAGGCGGTGGCCGTCGATCACGTCGGCCCGCTCCCCCGCCGACAGCGCGCCCCAGTCCCGCCCGTCGTCGAGGCGTCGTGCACCGGAGTCGAATTCGGCGGCCAGTTCGGCGATCGGGCGGGCCTTGCCCGCCGCCGTGTCGTACCACGCGTTGTAGATCTGCAGGAAGATCCACTGCGTCCACTTGTAGAACTCGACGTCGGTGGTCGAGAAGCTGCGCCGGCTGTCGTGGCCGAGACCGAGCCGGGCCAGCTGACGGCGGAAGTTCACGATGTTGGCCTCGGTCCGGGTCCGCGGATGGGTGCCGGTCTGCACCGCGTACTGCTCGGCGGGCAGCCCAAAAGCGTCAAATCCCAACGCGTGCAGCACATTATGGCCGGTCATCCGGAAGTAGCGCGCGTACACGTCGGTGGCGATGTAGCCCAGCGGGTGGCCGACGTGCAGCCCCTCCCCCGACGGATACGGGAACATGTCCTGCACGAACAGCTTGTCCTCGGGCACCGGCGTCCCCTGCGGCGGCGCCAGCGCACCCACCGGATTGGCGACGTTGAACGTGCCCAGCCGCGCCCAGTTGTCCTGCCAGGCGCTCTCGATGCGGCTCGCCAGCGCCGCGGTGTAGCGGTGCGGCGGCGCATCGGAGTCCGGCACTGGACCTGGCGCTGCGGCACTGCCGCTCGCGGCGGTCGG
Source organism: Mycobacterium cajalii (assembly GCF_045809005.2). Classification (NCBI taxonomy): domain Bacteria; kingdom Bacillati; phylum Actinomycetota; class Actinomycetes; order Mycobacteriales; family Mycobacteriaceae; genus Mycobacterium; species Mycobacterium cajalii. Next base: position 44,591 of record NZ_CM141436.1, on the reverse strand, counting down.
GGATTCGGTCACGCCAACAGGGTATAAGGACCGCCGCGGCGCTCCCGCCGGCCACGGGTTGGTCTCGTTTCCGTTGCGCGGCGATCAGAGCTTCATCCCAGCTCTATTTCGGGCCTGTTCACCGCATTTGACCACTGGATACAGTCAGCCCCTAACGACGGGCGCTCGTGCCGAAGCCTCGTGGGAAGGACCGACGCAGATGATTCAGTTCGCCCCCGCCCGGCGGGCATTTCTCGGGGGTATGGTTGCCGGCTTGATCGCCGTCGGGGTTGTCGCGGGCGCCAAGGCATCGGCGGATCCCGTGCTTCCCGCACCCGCGCCCGCCGTGCCCGCGCCGGCACCGGTGCAGCCCAACGTCGCCACGGTACCCGGCGGGGTGGGCGGCAACCGCGTCGTCGCCACCCCACCCGTGTCGAATGCGTTGGTCCCGCCGAGCGCCGCGGCGGCCGGAGCCGCCCCCCCGGTCGCACCGGCGCCACCGGTGGCGGCACCCGCGACCACGGGAACGCTCCGCGAGTACCTGCAGACCAAGGGCGTCAAGCTGGAAGCCCAGAAGCCCCAGGGATTCAAGGCGCTCGACATCACACTGCCGGTGCCCACCCGCTGGACCCAGGTGCCCGACCCCAACGTGCCCGACGCGTTCGCGGTGATCGCCGACCGCCAGGGCAACAGCATCTACACCTCGAACGCGCAGGTCGTGGTTTACAAACTGGTCGGCACCTTCGATCCCGGAGAGGCCATCACGCACGGCTACGTCGACAGCCAGAAGCTCCCGGCCTGGCAGGCCACGAACGCCTCCATGGCCGACTTCGACGGGTTCCCGTCGTCGGTGATCGAGGGCACCTACCGCGACGGTGACATGATGCTCAACACGTCGCGGCGCCACGTCGTCGCCACCTCCGGGCACGACAGATATCTGGTGTCGCTGGCGGTCACCACCGACCGCGCCCAGGCGGTGGCGGACGCGCCGGCCACCGACGCCATCATCAACGGGTTCCGGGTCGCCGTGCCCGGCGCACCGGCCCCCGCGCCCGCTCAGGCACCCGCCGCCGCTCAGGCACCCGCCGCGGCACCCGTCGGCCTACCCGGCACCGTGCCCGCCACCGTGCCCGGCGCCGCGCCCGCTACGGCGCCGGTCGGGCTTCCCGCCACGGCGCCGGCCACGACCCCACTGGGCCTTCCCGGGCAGGCGGCCCTGTCCAACCAGACGCCGCCCCAGCAGCCCATGCCCAACCTGCTGGCCCTGGTGCCGGGCCTGCCGCCGCTGCCCAACCTCCACCTCGGCCCGCAACGCTAGCGTCGGCGCAGGCCCTGGCGCGCGCGTTCCCGGGCCGGCTCGTATTGTGTGCCCATGCTGATCGCGGGGGTGTTGTGCGTGTGTGCGGCGGTGGCATCCGCCGGGTTCGGGATCTGGTCGCTTTCCCGGGGCCACACCGCCGACACCGTGCAGCGGGCGCTGCGGGCGATGGCCCCCACCCAGCTGGCGGCCGCGGTGATGCTCACCGCCGGCGGCGTCGTGGCCCTGGCCGCAGCCCCGCACACCGCCCTGGTCGTGCTCATCGTGTGCGTCGCCGGCGCCCTGGGGACGCTGGCCGCCGGCTCGTGGCAGAGCGCGCGCTTCGCGCTGAATCAGGCGGCGACGGCCCCCGGCTGCGGTGGCGCCTGCGCCGGCTGCACGCAGTCCTGCGGCTGACGGCGCCCGGGCTCAGTTGCGGCTGACGTCGATCGGATGGGTGGCCAGCAGCGACATCGGTAGCGGCTGCCGGCGCAGCACCTGCCCCCACAGGTCGGTCCGCGGCCCGACGAGGACGTCGGAGGGCAAGGCCGACAGCACAATCCAGTCGTCGCGCTCGATCTCGCCTTCCAGCTGACCGATCGTCCAGCCGGAGTATCCGGCAAAGATCCGCACGCCCTCGACCAGCGGCGCGATCGTGTCCGGGTCCGCGTCCAGGTCGACCATCACCACCCGGCCGGTGACGTGACGCAAACCCGGCACACCCTGCGGGTCGGCGCCGACGCGCAGCGTCGCCAGGCACAGCGCCGCGTCGCGCTTGACGGGGCCCCCGATGAACATCGTCTTGGGCTTGGCCACCAGCTTGGTCCACTGGGGCAGCACGTTGTACACGGCCGTCTCGCTGGCCCGGTTGACCACGACACCCAGCGTGCCGCCCTCGTTGTGTTCCACGATGTAGATCACGCTGCGCCGAAACGTCGGTTCGAGGAGATTGGTGTTGGCCAGCAGCAAGGTGCCCGCACGCACCCGCTGTGCGGCGCGAGCGACAAAGTCCTCCGGATCTTCTGGCGGGGCCATCACACCATCATCGCATCCCCGGGCAGCCCCGCCCGGGGGAATCGAGCGTCGCCCGCAAATATTTGTACTGTTGTGGGAAGCGGCGTCGACCGCAGCGATTGTGCCTGCCCCCTCACGGAAGTCGGTTCTGTGACTCAAACCCGGACGCCCACGCGCGCACCCGCGGACATCTGGCGGTCGGTGCGCGGTTTGCCCGATTTCTGGCGGCTGCTGCAGGTGCGCATGGCGAGTCAGTTCGGGGACGGTCTGTTCCAGGCGGGGATGGCCGGAGCGCTGCTGTTCAACCCGGACCGGGCCGCCGACCCGATGGCGATCGCCCGCGCGTTCGCGGTGCTGTTTTTGCCCTACTCGCTGCTGGGGCCGTTCGCCGGGGCGCTGATGGACCGCTGGGATCGGCGCCTGGTGCTGGTCGGCGCCACCGCGGCCCGGCTGGTCCTGATCGCCGCGATCGGCACGATTCTGGCCGTGCGGGCCGGAGACGTGGCGCTGCTGATCGCGGCGTTGTTCGCCAACGGCCTGGCGCGGTTCGTCGGGTCCGGGCTGTCGGCGTCCCTGCCGCACGTGGTGCCGCGCGAACAGGTGGTGACCATGAACGCGGTCGCCACCGCGTCGGGCGCCGTCGCGGCGTTCCTGGGCGCCAACTTCATGCTGGTGCCCCGCTTGCTGATGGGCGCCGGCGACGACGGCGCCTCGGCGATCATCTTCCTCACCGCGATCCCGGTGTCGATCGCGTTGCTGCTGTCGTTGCGGTTCGGCCCCCGGGTGCTCGGCCCGGACGACACGGTGCGCGCCATCCACGGGTCGGCGCTGTACGCGGTCCTCACCGGCTGGCTGCACGGGGCGCGCACGGTCGTGCGCTACCCGACGGTGGCCGGCACCCTGTCGGGGCTGGCCGCGCACCGGATGGCGGTCGGCATCAACTCGCTGCTGATCCTGCTGTTGGTCCGCCACCTGAGCGGGCCGGCCGCCGGGGGACTGGGCACCGCGCTGATCTTCTTCGCCGCCACGGGCCTCGGGGCGTTCCTGGCCAACCTGCTGACGCCGGTCGCGGTGCGCCGGTGGGGCCGCTACGCCACGGCCAACGGCGCGCTGGCCGCCGCCGCGCTGATGCAGACCGCGGGCGCCGGGTTGCGGATTCCGGTCATGGTGGTGTGCGGCTTCCTGCTCGGCGTGGCCGGCCAGGTGGTCAAGCTGTGCGCGGACTCCGCGATGCAGATCGACGTCGACGACGCGTTGCGCGGGCACGTGTTCGCGGTGCAGGACGCGCTCTTCTGGGTCGCGTTCATCGCCGCGATCACCGTGGCCGCGGCGTTGATCCCAGCCGACGGGCACGCCCCCGCGTTCGCGCTGTTCGGGTCGGCTCTGTACCTGGGCGGGCTGCTCGTCCACGCCTTCGTGGGCAGGCGATGATGGCCGGCCCCGGGCCGATCGTGGCCGACCTGCGCGCCGAGAGCGACGACCTCGACGCCCTGGTGGCGCCGCTTGCGGAGGACCAGTGGGCCCTTCCGACGCCCGCGCCGGGCTGGACCATCGCCCACCAGATCGCGCACCTGCTGTGGACTGACCGGGTCGCGCTCACCGCGATCACCGATGAGGCCGCGTTCGAGGCCGCGCTCGAGGCCGCCGCGGCCGACCCGAACGGCTTCGTCGACGCGGGCGCGGCGGAACTGGCGGCCCTACCGCCGTCGGGGTTGCTCAGCGACTGGCGGGTGAACCGGGCGCGACTGCACGAGGCGCTGCTGGCGGTGCCGGAGGGGCGCAAGGTGCCGTGGTTCGGCCCACCCATGAGCGCGGCGTCGATGGCCACCGCCCGGCTCATGGAGACCTGGGCGCACGGCCTCGACGTCGCCGACGCCCTCGGCGTCACCCGGCCCGCCACGCCGCGACTGCAGTCGATCGCCCACCTCGGGGTGCGGACCCGCGACTACGCGTTCTTCGTCCACAACCTGGCAGCCCCGGCCGAGCCGTTCCGCGTCGAGTTGCGGGCCCCCGACGGCGACACCTGGTCGTGGGGACCACCCGACGCCCCCCAGCGGGTCACCGGCGTGGCCCTGGACTTCTGCTTCCTGGTCACTCAGCGGCGCCCGCTGCGCGAACTGGACATCGCCGCCGAGGGCGCCGACGCGCGGCGCTGGCTGGAGATCGCCCAGGCTTTCGCCGGCCCGCCCGGCGCCGGCCGCTGAGGCGGCGCGGCGCGCTCACTGCAGGGGGCCGCCGTAGGCGGCCTCGTTCTGCGTCTCGGCCTCTTCGCGCAGGGCGGCGATCGCCAGGTTCAGCCGGTCCGCCAGCTCCCCGTGGCTGTAGCCGGTCACCACGCCGGGGTGCAGCGTCAGCTGCAGCAACCTGCCGTCGGCGTTGGCGACGGCGTGGACGTCGCCGAGGTCGACGCTGTAGGTGACGGTCTCGGCCTGGGCGACCAGCGCCTCCCATTTGTCGGCCGCCTCGCTCAGATCGCGCAGCACCGCGTCGACGAGATCCCTGTCGCTCAGGTTCGCGCGACCGCCCGATCCCGACACGCCGCCAAGTATCCTTCAGCGCTCCGACCAGCGTCAATTCATGATCGCGGGCTCACTGACCCGCCGGTGCGTCCAGTTTCTGGAACCAGGCCAGGTGGTAGTTCGCCGAGGTCGCATCCCCTGTGACGGCGGCCTCGGTGGCCGCCAGCAGCAGGCAGTTGCGCAACAAGCCGGGGCCCGCACCGCGATGCTGCACCGGCAGCTGGTGCAGTGCGGTGTCGAGATGCACCCGCAGCAGGTCCACCTCGTCGTCGAGGACCCGGATCCCGCCGGCCGCGGCCGCGGCCAACGCGTGCACGAGCCGGGGCAGGCCGGCGCGCTCACGCGTCGCGTCGCTCAGCACCCGCCTCCCATCCGGGACCGGGGGCAGTTCGCGGGGGCGCAGCGAGGACGTCGTCGGGTCGAAGTCGTCCGGCCAGCCCAGGCGGTCCCCGGGAGCGTAGGCCGCGACGCGCGTGGCGTCACCTACCAGGCCGGCGACCGTGCCGCTGCGCCGCTCCGGCGGCAGCAGTCGCACGTCGGCGGGAAGCGTGATGCCCGGCGGTATCCACCCGTGGGCCAGGTCGGTGACCAGGACCGTGCTGCCGTCGGAGCGGTCGCCGACCGCCCAGTTCAGCCGTGGTGCCTGACGGGCCGCGAAGGTCAGCAGACGGCGCAGTCGCTGGTCGGGCGACTCGGCCCCGGCGGCCTCGACGACCTCGATGACCTGGGTGACCTCGGTTGCGGGCGCAGCCTCCTGCTCGGCATTCCCCGCCACGGTGGCGCGGTGCCGGCCCGGCGGGGCTGCGGCGTCGTGACCGGCCGCCGGCGCGTCACCCCTGAGCGCGTGCAACTGGCGGATCGTCGACTCGACCCGTTGCACGGCCAGGGCACGGGCCTCGTCGACGATCCGGGCCTCCTCTTCCTGCCGGATCGACTCCACCAGTCCCGCCCGCTGCAGCTTCTTCAGCACGTCGTTGGCGCTTTCGACGATTCGCTGCAGATCGGCCTTCAAATACTCTGCGAGCGTGGCGGTTTCGTCGGTGACCGGTGAGAGCAAGGCGGGCCAGAGCCCGCCCGTCACCCACGGGGTGCAATCGACCGGAGCGCTGAAGGCCGGAATCGCCAACGATTCTCGGGTGGCCCTCCGCAGGCGCCGGCGCGCCGTTATCCGATCCATCACCACCGGCCCAGCGTAACGGCATCTCACGCGCGCATGGCTGAGTCGGTGAATTGTGCGGCCGCGCAGGCCTGGGTAGCGTGCAGGCATGGCTGAATCTGCCCTGCAGCAGCAACTCGACGAAGTGCGCGCCCTGCTCGCACGGGCGCGGGAGTTGTTCGGCCCCAACCCGATCGAGCCACCCACCGATATCGCGCCGGATTCCGGTGCGGTCGAGACGCGGCTGGGCTAGCTGGCCCGTCCCGCGTCCCGGCGGCGCGGCTACCGCACACCGTCGCGGCGCCGCATATCGTGCGCCAGCAGCTTTTCGATCGCGGCGTCGAGATCGTAGGGGGTGGGCACCTGAGCCGACGGCGTGTGGCCGGCGGCCAGGATCTCGTCGCGCACCTCCAGCAGCGCCTTCAGATGCGACACGTCCGCGGTCAGCAGGATGCCCCGCGCCAGCGTCTCGGCGTCGGTCTCCATCGCCTCGTCGCTCAGCATGACGCTGTGCAGGTAGCCGCCGCGGCAGGACCGGACGAGGATGTGCCCGCTGGGGTGGACGGTGTCGAAGGCGGGATTGGGGTCGGTCATCGACCGCCGTCGCCGATGCCGCCGAATTCGCTGGCCGCATCCTGCTCGTGCTGTTCCCACCTGCTCGCCGACACCCGCAGCTTGTCGGCCATGTCGGCGTGGTCGTCGGCTTGCTGCTCGTAGCACTGGCGCCTGAGCTCGAGCAGTTCGCGCCCGGCCTCGCGCAGGTCGCCGAAGATCGGCCCCAGGGAGTCCAGGCTCTCCTGGATCGCGGCATGCGTCGACGGCACGGTGCGCAGGTAGTCGGAGGCGTCCTGGTGCTGGGCGGCGGCCTGCCGCAGCTGCGCGGGCTCCACGTGGATCGAATCGGCCATCCGCTGTCTCCTGTTCATGCGCCGCCGGCGGAACCGGCGAGTTCGCTGTTGGCAGTGGTCTTGTCGCTGGTCACGTGCCCGCCGGCCGGGTCGGTGTCGGTGCGTCGGGCCCGGTCGGGGCCGCCGCTGCGGCCGTCGCCGCCGGTGGGTGCTCCCAGCCTAGGAAGTCCGGCCCGCTCACGGTGGCGATGTGCCGAATCTGCCCGTCCACAAGCGCCTTACCGGGCCCGAGGGCCAGTGCGTGACGGTCGGTGAGCACGCCGATATCGCCGGGCGTGACGTCTTGCGGGTCGATCGGATCGGCGACCGCCGTGCCCGGCGCGGGGATGGTGATGCCCTGCCGCGCAAACGCCTCGGCGATCGGCGTTCCGTTGACCGCGGCCTTGATGGCCGCGGCCACCTGCGGGCTGGCGGCGGTCACCGCCTCGCCGTCGGGCAGGATGACCGCGGTCGGTCCCACCGCGGGTGCGTGCGTGGTGTCCGGCCCGTCATGGTTCTCGGCGTCCTGCGTCGAGGGTGCCGTTTCGTCACCCGGATCCGGCTCTTCGGGTCGCTGCAGACCTTCGTCGTCGAGGTCGCGCAGCGCCGACTCGAGCTCGCCGTCCTGCAGACCGCGAGCCGGCAGGGCCCAGTCGGCCGGGGCACCCGGGGCCGTGCCCGGTCCCGACAGCGGTCCGGCCCCGAAGGCGGGAAGGGCCGGCAGCGCCGGGGCCGCCACGGCCGGCGGGGCCGCGACGCCTTCCGCAGGGCCGGGTCCGGGCAGGTCGGTACCCGGCGCGCCGGGGTCGTCGGCCGAGAGCATGTCGAGCAACGGATCCCACTCGCCGCCGGGGTCGTCCGACGCCTCCGCCTCCTCCGGTGGGTCGTCCACGGTGTCCGCGCCGCCTTTGGCGGCGCCGTACAGCGACGTCCAGGCGGCCATCAGCGCCGATTTCGACGTGTCATCGAGGCTCGCGTCGAGCACGACCGCTCGAATGTCCCTGAGCTTGCCGATGAGGAACCGCTGGAAGTCGCGCGCACCCGCCGGGGTGTCCAGGTCGGAGCGCGTGCGCACCGCGGCTTCGGTCTCCTGCTGCAACCCGCTCAACGCTTCTTTGCCCTCGACGGTCGTCAGGTGTGCGTTCAGGATCGCCGCAACGACCTGCAGGTCCAGCTGCGAAACCGCCGAATTCTGCTGGGCCAGCGCCGCTTCGGCGGCCGCTATGGCGTCGGCAGCCGCTCCCGGCGTGGGCCCCTCCATGACGGGCGACAGTACCCAGGCGGATTGGGGTCGACAATTCACTGGGGGCGCGGCTGTGCACGGACGGCCCCGCTAGCCGACCGGGGCGACGTACTGTGCCCGCAGGCGTTCCAGCACAGCCCGTTTCGCGCGGCCGAGCTCGTCCGCGTCGGCGACGACCGCCCTGATCTCACGCAGCTTGGCGACCAGGAAGTTGTGGAACTCACGCGCGCCCAGGGGAGTATCGGCGGCCAGGGCCGCCCGGTCGAGGACGGCGCGGTCGACCTCCGCGGCGATGGCATCGAGGCGACGGATGCTCTCCCGGGTTGCGGCGTGCACGCCGGCCAGCACGTCCGCCAGGACACGGTCGGCGTCGGCCGCGGTGGCGTGTCGGCCCGCCAGCGCCGCCTGGCCTGCGCGCAGCGCAGCCACCGAGGGCCCGGCCTGCTCGGACATGTTCAACCCCTTCGTCGGGTGGCGGGGCGGTGGTTCGTCATAGCGGGCGTCGAATCTGAACGTTGCCGCCCAACCGGCTGATCCGCACCGACGCCCCCGGGTAGGGCGCTTCGACGACCAGGTCGTTGCCGATCGCCAGCTGCACGTGACCGGCGTGCGGGAACACCAGGTCACCCGGGCGGACTTGCGAACGCGGCACTGGGACGCCGTCGTGGATCTGCTGATAGGTGGTGCGGTCCAAGTGAACCCCGGCCTGGGCATAGCACCACTGCACCAGCCCGGAACAGTCGAACCGGTCGGGGCCGGCCGCGCCCCAGACGTACGGTCGTCCCAGCCGCGACAACGCGGCGCGCACCGCGCGGGCGGCGCGACCGTTCGGGGACAGTCCCACCCCCCGCGGTCCGCGATGGTGCACGAGCCGGTATCCCAGGGCCCGCAGCGCCGCGGCGTGTCGTCGGGACCGCGCCCGGGCCGCCAGCACGTGCGCCCGTTGCGCGCGCAGCCGCGCCGCCCGGCGGCGCATCGCCTCTCGCTGGGCCATCGGCGTCCGCGGGGGCGTGGCGGCGTCGGCGCGGGCCTCGTCGACGACGCTCTTGGTCAGCGCGTGGGCACGTTCCCGGTCCCGGTGGGCTTCGGCGACGACGTGGCCGGTCTCGGCATCCGTGTGGGCCGCCGCCGCGCGCAGTTCCCGGCCGCGATCGGCGGCGAGTTCGTAGGCGCGTTGTCCTGCACCGACATTCGGCGCCTGCGGGTAACGCGCCGCACCGCGGTGCGGCGGGCGTCCCGCGTCCCACGCCGGCGCTTCGGGGTGGCCGGCGAACAGGCGATGGGCCCGGTCGAGCACCATGAGTTCACTCTCGATCACTGATCCCCCTCGGAGTCGTCGCGCTCCGCCGCGTCGCGAGCCGCCGATTCGACCGCCTCGGTGAAGGCGCGGACGCGGGGGAGGGCCCCCGGTGGCACGGCCCCCCTGTTGCGGATGTCCCACATGTCCGCGGTCTCGACACCCAGCAGAGCCGCGATGACCGTCTCCGGCAGCGACGAGCGCGCGCAGGCGCGGTCGAAACGCGCGCCCAGGCTCTGCGGCATCCGGTCCAGCAAGGCGGCGCGCGTGGCCTCGAGAGCCCGCAGGTGTTCCATGAGCCGGCCCGTCGAATCCGCGCCGGCGTTCACGGCCACCCGCCAGGAACCGGCGGCCAGCATCTCCGCCTTCACGCACTGCGCGATCACAGAGAGAATATACGTCTCATATTCGTTTGATGTCGTCGCCGGTAGTCGTTCGATGACCGACTTGAGGGCGTCGAGCTGCGCTTCGGCATACCCTTCCAGCACCTCGGTGTCGCTGTGCCGGTCGACCACCACGGTCCCCGGGCGCCGGGCGGCCGTCGCGTCCGGCGGCTGCGCCGCCATCAACCGCGCCAACTCGGCGTCCGGATCGGCGGCCACCAGCAGCCGCGAATACGTGCCCGGCGGCAGGCCGAGCCCGTTCTCAACCTTCTGAACTGTGCTTTTGTGCGGCTTGCGGGCTCCGCGCTCCAGGAAACTCAGGCCCATGACGCTCACGCCGGTGGTCGCGGCGAGGTCGGCCAGCGAAAGGTCGCGCGATTCGCGCAACGCGCGGATGGCCGCGCCGGCCGATTCACGGCTCACCACACGCTCCGGCCATAGGGCGGATATTACACAGCGCGCGAGCCCCTCCTTGGTTATACGTTTTTGTCGCGTTTATCTTGCGCGCCGGGCCCCTATATGTATACGCTTCTGTCGACGTTTCAGCCTGAGGAGGAGAGCGGCATGGGACATCCCTGCACAACCAATCCGGAACTGTGGTTCGGCTATCCCGACGACGACGGCGCCGACGGCGCGGCAAAGGCACGGGCGTACGAAGCGTCTGCCACCGAGGCCCGGATACAGTGCCTGCGCCGGTGCCCGTTGGCGCAACAGCGCCGGTGCGCCCAGCACGCCATCGCGCACCGGGAGGAGTACGGCGTCTGGGCGGGCGTCAAACTGCCCGGCGGTCAGTACCGCAAGCGCGAACAGCTTGCCCGCGCCCACGACACGTTGCGCCGCATCGCGAGCGGGGAGATCAATTCGCGTCAGCTCCCCGACAACGCGGCCCTGCTGGCCCGGCACGAACACGATGCCGTTCCGGCGGCGGCGGTGGTACTGCATCTGCCGATCGCCCACGCCGGGCCGCGCTCGGCCGCCTGAAAGGCCCACGGGACCGTTTGCTGTGCCGATTGGCCGGGTAGTCGAGCTTCGGCACGACCGAGCCCGTCGAGACCCGAAGGCGCATCATGACTTTCGACCTGACACCGACGGCAGCGCAACACGACCTGGCCCGCCGCACCCACGAGTTTGCCGAGCAAGTGATCCGGCCGGTTGCACTCCACTACGACCAGCGCCAGGAATTTCCGTGGCCCGTGCTCGAGGAGGCGGCCCAGCGCGGCTTCTACGGTCCGCTCTTCTACCGCGATCTCGTCGGCGACCCCACCGGGTTGTCGCTGCCGATGTTCATGGAGGAGCTGTTCTGGGGCTGCGCCGGGATCGGGCTGGCGATCGTCATGCCGGCGCTGGCGCTCTCGGCCGTCGGCCAGGCCGCGACCCCCGAGCAGATGCTGGAATGGGGCCCCGAATGCTTCGGCGCCCCAGGCGATCTCAAGCTCGCGGCGCTGGCGATCTCTGAACCCGAGGGCGGCAGCGACGTACGGAACCTGCGCACCCACGCCCGCCGCGACGGCGCCGACTGGGTCATCGACGGGCACAAGATGTGGATCGGCAACGGCGGCATCGCCAACGTGCACGTCGTCAACGCGGTGGTCGACGAGGAACTCGGCCACCGCGGGCAGGCACTGTTCATCGTCTCGGGCGGGACTCCCGGTCTGAGGCTGGTGCGCAAGCTGGACAAGCTCGGCTGCCGGGCCTCGCACACCGCCGAGCTGCTGCTCGAAGGCGTGCGCGTGCCCGGCGCCAACCTCCTTGGCGGACAGGACAAACTCGAACACAAGCTCGCGAAGGCGCGCGAAGTGGTGGCCGGCGGCAAGCGGTCCGGCTCGGCGACGCTGGGTACCTTCGAACAGACCCGGCCGATGGTCGGTCGAGAAGCGGTATCGAGATGCCAAGCTGTACACCATCTTCGAAGGCACCAGCGAGATCCAGCGGATGGTCATCGCCAACGCGCTGGGCGCCGCCGTCGGCACCCCGCCGCTGCACGTGGTGATCGAGCCGTCCGGGGGACCGTTGAACCGGATTTTCGGCCGCGGCGCCCCGCTGCGGTCCCGTGCCGCCGACACGGCCCTATCCGTGCAGGATCGCGTTCCCGCACCGATCATGCGGCTGGCGATGAAGGTCCTGCGGCCGCCCGGCAAGTGAGCGGGTACGGTCGCGATTGTCCGCACACCGGAACCCCAGGGGAGATCAGATGCCTGCCGACAAGACCGGTGCGCACGCCACCATCAGCGCCGAGGAGGCCCGGTACACGATTGCCGTCGGCGACCGGGTCGTCGGTCATGCCTCGTTCGCCGACCGCGGCGACCAACGGGTCTTCGACCACACGGAAATCCACCCCGAATTCGGTGGACGCGGCCTGGCGACCCTTCTGGTGGAGGAGGCGCTCAACGACGCCCGCGATGCGGGCAAGCGCATCGTCCCGGTGTGCTCGATGATCGGCACGGTGCTGCGCAAACATCCCGAATTCGACGACCTCACCGACCCCGTCACCGACGACGTCCTGCGGTGGCTGCGGACCCGGTCCAGCAGGTAGTTTTCCCCGACGCTGCCGCCCGCAGCGGAGCGGTTACTAGCCGGGGGGAGTCCCGACGCAGACGCCACCGGCGCACGCCCCGGCGCCATTGGGCCCGGCCGAAGCCCCGGCGCCCGGCACACCCGCGCTCGCCCCGCCGGGACCCGCCCCGGCGCCCGCGCCACCCGGCGCGTTGGTGGTGACCCCGCCGGGCCCGGTCCCTCCGCCCGGTCCTCCCGGCTCGGCGGGCGGTGGGGGCGGCGTGGTCGGGGTGGTGGTGGGCGGGGTGACCGTCGTCGTGACCGTCGTGGTCGACGGTTTGTTCTCGTGTCCGCTCGAGCCGCAGGCCGCGGTCAGTGTGCCCAGCCCGACGGCCGTCGTCAGCGCTGCGGCCACGACGAAACGACGGGCGGTCGGATTCTCGATCATCATGAGTACCCAATCTGTTGAGGGGAGGGGCGATCTCCTTAGGACATCTACCCGCTCGGGCACGATGTCAAGCGCGATCCGCGCAGAAGGCTCGTGCGCTGCGGAACCCGCGCGCGGGGAAAGCCATGGGCTGGGAAGGTGGTCGGCATGGCAGCACATAGCCTGGTGCGTCCCGCGCGCCCCGAGGATGCCGGCGCCTGTGCCGCGATCTACCGTCCCTACGTCGAGAACACGGCGATCACCTTCGAAACCGCCGTTCCGACACCGAAGCAGATGGCCGCCCGGATCGCCGAGACACGGATAGCCCACGAGTGGCTTGTCCTCGAGCGCGACGGTGAGTTGATCGGTTACGCCTACGCGCACCCGTTCAACTCCCGCGCGGCGTATCAGTGGTCGACGGAGACCAGCATCTACCTCGCCGGCGGCCGGCACCGCTCCGGCGGTGGCCGCGAGTTCTACACCCAGTTGCTTGGCCGGCTCGCAGACCGCGGATACCGCCGGGCTTTCGCCGGCTTCACCCAACCCAACCCGGCAAGCGATGCCTTTCATCGGTCCTTCGGATTCGCGCCGGCCGGCCTGTTCCGGCGGGTGGGATGGAAACACGGCACCTGGCACGACGTCGCATGGCTGCAACTCGATCTGCTCGGCTGCGCCGAAGACGGCGGCCCGCCGGCGCCCTTGGGCTTGAAGCCCGCGTAACCAGCAGTGTCACGTCTGATCGCGACCGGCTTCAAAGGGTTGTCATGGATGCTGGCGATGTCCCGGCGCGAGCGCGGTCGGTGCTGAATGCGCTTGGCGCACAAGGGCTCCTCGACGCGGCGACATACGGGCTACTGCCACGGTTCGTGGCCGATGAGCGCGGACGCATCCAGATTGATGTCGGGCAGCAGCGTCGCAGCGGCGTGGCGTGGGCCTCGTTGAGTCGGGCCCCTCGAGCAGGGCGGGCGGATCGGAGTCACCCGGGACTACATGGCCCGCGGCGCGGAAACCGTCACGACGACGCCGGCCAATAGCAGCGCATCGGCGGTGGCGGCGTCGACGCGGAACTCCGAACCTTTGGTGTAGCTGACCGACCCATCGGAGGTTTGGAAGTCTCGGACGAACTTGATCGTCACCTGATCGTCGGGCGACCGCGTCATGCATGTCACAATACATCAGTATTGCACATGTGTATTACAGCTGGGTTCGTACAGTGTCGGAGATGACATCAGCACCAGCGGGTCCGGCCGCAGCCGATCCGGCGAGTTCGCCGAGCGCCACGCGGATCCGGGCCGCGGCACTTCGACTCTTCGCCGCCCAGGGCACGGCGACGACCTCGCTGCGCACGATCGCCGCCGCGGCGGAGGTTTCCCTGGGGTTGGTGCAACATTATTTCGCCACCAAGGCCGACCTCATCGCCGCCGTGGACGCCCACGTCCTCGAGGTGGTCGGTGCGGTGATGGCGCAGCCGATCCCTGATCCGCCCGCTGACTCGGTCGCCGAGATGGGACGCCGGGTGACCGCTCTGCTCGTCGAACAACCCGACGTCGTCGACTACGTTCTCGACGCGGTGGTCAGCGGGCGGCCCTTGGGGACAGTCCTTTTCGATGCGCTGGCCACCCTCGGCGCCGATCGGTGGAACGAGCTCAGCGACCTGGAACAGACCCGACCGGACCTGGATCGGCTATGGGCGCCGCTGCACCCGCTGATCCTGGTCCTGGGCACCCTGGTACTGCGTCCTCACCTCGACCGTCACCTTCCGCAACCGTTCGGCACGCCCGCCCAGATGCACCGCTGGGAAGAGTCGGTCAACGCGCTGCTGCGCGAAGGACATCTGCGGAGCGGCGGCCCTGGCGCCTCGGCCGAAAGCCCTGGCGGCACAGATTTTTGAAAACTTCTTGCCCGTCTCGACTAGTCGCCGACGTGCAACGGGCCGACACCGATGAGGTGGTCGCCGACCAGACCGATGCCGGTGTTGTAGTTGCCGGTGTTGAACAGGCCCTGGTTGAAGGTGCCGTGGTTGCCCACGCCCAGCAGGCCCAGCAGGGGCACGGGCAGGCCCCGGTTGTTGCCGCCGACGTTGCCGATACCGATGTTGTCGATCCCGTTGTTGAACAGACCCAGGTTGCCGAACTGGGTCGACGGATTGGTCGGGGTGAAGTTCGGGCTGACATTGCCGATACCGAAGTTCCGGTGTTTCTCTTGGGGTCCCGGTGTTGAAGAAGCCGACGTTGCCCTGACCGACATTGCCGTAGCCGTAGTTGGCCAGCGTTCGTCTGGGCGGCTGCGGCGATGTTGCCCACGCCGCCGGCACCGCCGGCTGCGTTGATCGCAGCTACGGGGCCTTGCTCCAGGCTCTGCAACGGCAGAACGTTGGGGCCTCGGCCGCCGCATACGTCTGGCCGGCTCCGATCAATGTCTGGACGAACCGGGCGTGAAAATCTTCGACGAGCGTGCTCACCTGTTGATATGCCGCGGCGTGTGAGGAAAACAGCGATGTCACCGCTAACGACACCTCGTCGGTGCCCACTGCCGGCACACCGGTCGTCGGGGCCGCGGCCGCGGCATTGGCGGTGCGGATCGCCGAACCGATGCCCGCCAACTCTGATGCCGCATTTTGTACGAATTCCGGCTGCGCGAATACAAATGACACCTCGAACCTCCCGGCAGTTTGCGTGTGCACGAATCAACGTAAGGGCCGCATTGCCGCTCGGTACGACAAGCTTTCATTTGATCCGAAAATCGGATGTGCGCGCCTGCTCCTAGGTGTTCCTTGAGTATCAGCAGTGTGAAAGCTATGGATCCCATTCCGGCGGTGCGTTGCACTGTCATGGGCATGTGCTGACGAAGTGCTGGGGTATTACTGGCAAGCTTCATAGAGGGTTTCGCACTCCCGCTGCCCGGTGTCGCGACTTATCGGTCTACGAGGCGATTCGGACATCCAGTGCGGCATTGCGTCGTAGATCAGCTCACCGCGTACGCTTTTGATACGCCCGGTGACCCGGTGCGGGCATACAACGAAATTTCATGTTCAGACCGAAGCATTGTGGGCTTCCATGTGGGCCTATTCTTTATTCTCTGATATCGCCAATTCTTGCAGCTGCCAGCACAGACCGCATCGACCAATTCGGAGAACTCGTCCGGCGTCGCGCCGGCTGACCCGCCAGGGACGACCACCGTACTGGACCGCCACCGGGCGCCCAAAGAAAAAATCCGAACCCCGACGGGGGTTCGGACCAATTCCGATGTCGTGAGACATCACTCCGGTGGGCGAAGGGGGACTTGAACCCCCACGTCCCGAAGGACACTGGCACCTGAAGCCAGCGCGTCTGCCATTCCGCCACTCGCCCCGAAAATCAACCGCTGGAACATACCACTGTAGTGGCCGCGGACCCAACTGGCTCGTGCCGCCCGGGGCGCTCCGAAGGGACCGCCGCTTCCTGCAACCGCATTGAGCTGCGCGGATACCATATTCTCAGAGTTTCCGAGGTGCCGCATCGTCGTGGTGTACCGATACCATGCTTGGGTGACGCGACACGCGGGCGAGGCGTTTGCCGTGCATCGGCCGAATGCCCGGACGTGTGCGGGTGCGTGCTGAGACATGGGTAGCCACCGGGGCCTGGCGCAGCGGATCGAGCGCAAGCTCGAGGCAACCGTCGGTGATGCGTTCGCCCGGGTATTCGGAGGATCGATCGTTCCACAGGAGGTGGAGGCCCTGCTGCGCCGCGAGGCCGAGTACGGCGTGCGGCCGCTTCAGGGCAATCGTCTTTTGGCGCCCAACGAATACATCATTACCCTCGGTGTGCACGACTTCGCGAAAGTGGGCGCCGATCCGGACCTGACGTCGAGCGCTTTCGAGCGGTACTTGGCCGACTATATCCATGAACAGGGGTGGCAAACGTATGGTGAGGTGGTCGTCCGGTTCGAGCAGACGTCGAACCTGCACACCGGCCAGTTCCGCACACGCGGTGCTGTCAACCCCGACGCCAAGCCCCGCCCGACGGTCGACGATCCGCTCCGGCCACAATCGAATCACGCGTTCGGCGCAGAACGAGGAGTAGCAGCAATGACTGACAATTCGAGCTACCGCGGGGATCAGGGGCAGGGACGGCCCGGCGAGGAGTACTACGACGACCGCTACGGGCGTCCGCAAGACGATTCGCAGGGTGGCCCGGACCGGCCCGGTGGGCCGGACCCCCGAGGGGGGCACCGGCCGGAGCAGGGCGGCTACCCGCCGCAGGGCGGATACGCGCCACCCCGCCCTCCCGAACAGGGCGGCTATCCGGACCAGGGCGGCTATCCGGACCAGGGCGGCTACCCCGAGCAGGGTGGGGGCTACCAAGACCACCAGCGCGGCGGGTACCCGGAGCAGGGCGGCTACCCGGATCAGCGTGGCTATCAGGACCAGCGCGGTTATCAAGACCAGGGCGGGTACCCGGACCAAGGCGGTTACCCGGACCAAGGCGGTTACCCGCAGTCGTATGAACAGCGTCCGCCCGGCTACGGCGGACAGGGCTACGACCAGGGTTACCGCCAGGGCGGCTACGGCCCGCCCGGTGGCGGTCAGCCGGGTGGCGGCGGCTACGGCGACTACGGTCGCGGCCCGGGCCGCCCGGAGGAGGGTGGCTACGCGCCCCAGCAGGGCCCCCAACAGCAACGGCCGGCCTACCCCGACCAGGGCGGCGGATACGACCAGGGCTACCAGCAGGGCGGCCAGGCATACAGCCGCCCCGACTACGGACCGGGCGACCACACGCAGTACGCCGAGAGCGTCCCCGGCGGGGGATACGCCCCGCAAGGCCCCCAGGGCCCGGGGTACTCCGAGACCGCACACCGCGACTACGACTACGGTCAACAGCCCGACTACGGTCAACAGCCCGACTACGGTCAACAGCCCGACTACGGTCAACAGGCCGACTACGGCCAGGGCGGCGACTACGGCCAGTACGGCGACTACGGCCAGCAACCGGGCGGCTACGGCGGTTACGGCCAGGGCGGCTACGGCGCCCCCGGGACTGCCGTCACCCTGCAGCTCGACGACGGCAGCGGTCGGACCTATCAACTGCGCGAGGGTTCCAACATCGTGGGCCGCGGCCAGGACGCCCAGTTCCGCCTGCCGGACACCGGGGTGTCGCGCCGCCACCTGGAGATCCGCTGGGACGGGCAGGTCGCGCTGCTTTCCGACCTCAATTCCACCAACGGCACCACCGTGAACAACGCACCGGTGCAGGAATGGCAGCTGGCCGACGGCGATGTGATCCGGCTGGGTCATTCTGAGATCATCGTTCGCATTCACTGACGCCCCCAGGCTCACCGCCGCCGCGCTTCGCCCCGCCACGACGACCGTCCAAGTATCGTGACGTTGCTGATGTGCTCGGTGTCACGGGTGCCGCGAGTACCGAGCGAGGACGGAAAGGACGCCAGATGCAGGGACTGGTACTGCAGCTGACGCGTGCCGGGTTTTTGACGTTGTTGTGGGTATTCATCTGGTCCGTGCTGCGCATACTGCGGACCGACATCTACGCTCCGACCGGCGCTGTCATGGTACGCCGCGGCCTGGCACTGCGGGGCACGCTGCTGCCGTCCCGGCAACGCCGGGACGCCGCCCGCTACCTGGTGGTGACCGAAGGCGCGCTGGCCGGCGCGCGGATCACGCTCAGCGGTCAGCCGGTGTTGATCGGGCGCGCCGACGACTCGACTCTGGTGCTGACCGACGACTATGCCTCGACACGGCATGCCCGGATCTCTCAGCGCGGCACGGAATGGTACGTCGAAGATCTAGGATCGACCAACGGCACTTACCTTGACAGGGCAAAGGTGACGACTGCGGTACGAGTACCCATGGGAACGCCGATCCGGATCGGCAAAACGGCGATCGAGTTGCGCCCGTGACGCTGGTTTTGCGATACGCCGCCCACAGTGATCGCGGCCTGGTACGCGCGAACAACGAAGACTCCGTCTACGCCGGCGCGCGGCTGCTGGCCCTGGCCGACGGGATGGGCGGCCACGCCGCCGGCGAGGTCGCTTCCCAGTTGGTGATCGCGGCCCTGGCCCATCTCGACGACGACGAACCCGGCGGCGATCTGCTCGCCAAGCTCGACGCCGCGGTGCGCGCCGGCAACGCCGCCATCGCCGCGCAGGTCGAGATGGAGCCCGAGCTCGAGGGCATGGGCACCACGTTGACCGCAATCCTGTTCGCGGGCAACCGCATTGGACTCGTGCACATCGGTGACTCGCGCGGTTACCTGTTGCGCGACGGTGAGCTGACCCAGATCACCAAGGACGACACCTTCGTCCAGACCCTGGTCGACGAAGGCCGCATCACCCGGGAGGAGGCGCACAGCCACCCGCAGCGGTCGTTGATCATGCGGGCGCTGACCGGACATGAGGTCGAACCGACCCTGACCATGCGCGAGGCGCGCGCCGGTGACCGCTACCTGCTCTGCTCGGACGGCTTGTCGGACCCGGTCAGCGACGAAACCATCCAGGAGGCGCTGCAGATCCCCGATGTCGCCGAGGCCGCGTACCGCCTCATCGAGCTGGCGCTGCGCGGCGGCGGGCCCGACAACGTCACCGTCGTCGTCGCCGACGTCGTCGATTACGACTACGGCCAGACCCAGCCGATTCTCGCCGGTGCGGTGTCCGGCGAAGACGACCAACTGACGCTGCCCAACACCTCCGCCGGCCGCGCCTCCGCTATCGGGCCGCGCAAAGAAGCCGCCAAACGTGTTGCGCCGCAAGCCGAAACGCCGAGCCGCCCGCGCTGGTCGCGGCGGCGGACGGCGATCGTCGCCACGCTGGTGGTGCTCGTGGCGCTCGCCGGCCTGGCGATCGGCCGGGCAATCATCCGCAGCAACTACTACGTCGCCGAGTACAACGGCCTGGTGTCGATCGTGCGCGGAATCCAGGGCTCGCTCCTGGGCATCTCCATGCACGAGCCGTACCTGATCGGGTGCCTCAATGCCCGCAACGAGCTTTCCCTCGTCAGCTTCAGCCAGAGCCGCGGCACCCTCGACTGCCACCTGATGCAGCTGCAGGACCTGCGCCCGCCCGAACGGGCCCAGGTCCAGGCCGGGCTACCGTCCGGGACGCTCGACGACGCGATCGCGCAGCTGCGTGAGTTGTCCGCCAACTCGCTGCTGCCCCCCTGCCCGCCACCCCGCGCCACCTCTCCGCCGACCACGACAACCACGACAACCACGACAACCACGACAACCACCAGCAACACGACCGCGCCCCCGCCCTCGTCGAACACCACCTCACCCCGTTCCACGAGTCCCACCCGGACCCCCACCAGCGCCCCCTCCGGCACCATGCCGGCGTCGCCTGCGACCACGTCGCCCACGACGCCCCCCGCACAAACGGTGACCGCACTCCCTCCACCCCCACCTCAGCCGGGCATCGACTGCCGGACGGTGGCATGACCACCCAGCTCCAGCCGCCAGTCGCGGTCACGCCTCCGCTACCGACCCGGCGCAACGCCGAACTGCTGCTCCTGGGCTTCGCCGCGCTGATCACCGTCGCCGCCCTGCTCATCGTGCAGGCCAACCAGGAACGCGGCGTGCGTTGGGGTTTCGCGATCTACGGGTTGGTCTTCCTGGCCGTGTTCGGCGGCGCACACCTGGCCGTTCGGCGGTTCGCCCCCTACACCGACCCGCTGCTGCTGCCGATCGTGGCGCTGCTCAACGGACTCGGCCTGGTGATGATCCACCGACTCGACCTCGCCGACAACGAACTCAGCGGCCGCCACCATCCCAGCGCGACCCAGCAGATGTTGTGGACCCTGGTCGGGGTGGCCACGTTCGCGCTGGTGGTCACCTTCCTCAAGGACCATCGCCAGCTGGCGCGCTACGGCTACATCTGCGGGCTGGCGGGCCTGATCTTCTTGGCGGTGCCCGCGCTGCTCCCCGCCTCGCTGTCCGAACAGAACGGCGCCAAGATCTGGATTCGCCTCCCCGGCTTCTCGATCCAGCCGGCCGAGTTCTCCAAGATCCTGCTGCTGATCTTCTTCTCGGCGGTCCTGATCGCCAAGCGGGGCCTGTTCACCAGCGTCGGCAAGCACGTCATGGGCATGACGCTGCCCCGCCCACGCGACCTCGCGCCGCTGCTGGCGGCCTGGGTGATCTCGATCGGGGTGATGGTCTTCGAGAAGGACCTGGGCACCTCGCTGTTGCTCTATGCGTCCTTCCTGGTCGTGGTGTACCTGGCCACACAGCGATTCAGCTGGGTGGTCATCGGGCTGGTGCTGTTCGCCGCGGGGAGTGTCGCGGCGTACTTCGCCTTCGAGCACGTCCGGGTCCGCGTGCAGACGTGGTGGGATCCGTTCGCCGATCCCGACGGCAGCGGCTACCAGATCGTGCAGTCGCTGTTCAGCTTCGCCACCGGCGGCATCTTCGGCACCGGCCTGGGCAACGGCCAGCCCGACACCGTGCCCGCCGCGGCGACCGATTTCATCATCGCGGCCTTCGGGGAAGAGCTCGGGCTGGTCGGGCTGGCCAGCATCCTGCTGCTGTACACCATCGTCATCGTCCGCGGCCTGCGCACCGCGATCGCCACCCGCGACAGCTTCGGCAAGCTGCTGGCCGCCGGTCTGGCGTCGGCGCTGGCGATCCAGCTGTTCATCGTCGTCGGCGGGGTGACGCAGCTGATCCCGCTCACCGGACTGACCACGCCGTGGATGTCCTACGGCGGGTCGTCGCTGCTGGCCAACTATGTGCTGCTGGCCATCCTGGCGCGGATCTCCCACAGCGCGCGGCGCCCGCTGCGCACCCGCGCGCGCAACACGTCGTCGATCGCGTCGGCCGGCACCGAGGTGATACAGCGGGTATGAACGCCTCCCTCCGCCGCATCTCGGTCACCGTGATGGCGTTGATGGTGCTGCTGTTGCTCAACGCCACGATGACGCAGGTCTTCGCCGCCGACGGGCTACGGGCCGATCCCCGCAACCAGCGGATCCTGCTCGACGAGTACTCGCGTCAACGCGGCCAGATCGTCGCCGGAAGCCAGCTGCTGGCCTATTCGGTCGCCACCGACAGCCGCTACCGGTTCCTGCGGGTCTACCCGGACCCCGACGTATACGCGCCGGTCACCGGCTTCTACTCGCTGCGCTATTCCAGCTCGGGCCTGGAACGCGCCGAGGACCCGGTGCTCAACGGCTCGGACGCGCGGCTCTTCGGACGGCGGCTAGCCGACTTCCTCACCGGCCGCGATCCGCGCGGCGGCAACGTCGACACCACGATCAACCCGCGGGTCCAGCAGGCCGGCTGGGACGCGATGCAGCAGGGCTGCGGGGGGCCGCCGTGCAAAGGCGCCATCGTCGCCATCGAGCCGTCCACCGGCAAGATCCTGGCGATGGTGTCGTCGCCGTCGTATGACCCCAACCTCCTGTCCTCGCACGATCCCCAACTGCAGGCGCAGGCCTGGCAGCGACTGCGTGACAACCCGGGCAATCCGCTGGCCAACCGCGCCATCTCCGAAACCTATCCGCCGGGCTCCACATTCAAGGTGATCACCACCGCGGCCGCGCTGGAGGCCGGCGCCACGGTCGGCGAGCAGTTGACCGCGGCACCCTCGATCCCGCTGCCCGGCAGCAGCGCCACCTTGGAGAACTACGGTGGGACGCCATGCGGACCCGAACCGACGGTGTCGCTCGCCGAGGCGTTCGCCAAATCGTGCAACACCGCATTCGTCCAGCTGGGGCTCATGACCGGTACGGAGGCGCTGCGCGGCACGGCGCATTCGTTCGGGCTGGACAGCGCCCCGCCCGTCATCCCGCTGCAGGTCGCCGAATCCACCGTCGGGGTGATCCCCGACGCCGCCGCCCTGGGGATGTCGAGCATCGGACAGAAAGACGTCGCCGTCACGCCGCTGCAGAATGCCGAGGTCGCCGCGACGATCGCCAACAACGGGGTGACGATGCAGCCGTACCTGGTCGAAAGCCTCAAGGGCCCGGACCTGTCCAACATCAGCACCGCCGTGCCCTACGCACAGCGCCGCGCGGTGTCACCGCAGGTCGCGGCTAAGCTGACAGAGCTGATGGTCAGCGCCGAGAAGGTCGCGCAGCAGAAAGGGGCCATTCCCGGCGTGCAGATCGCATCGAAAACTGGTACCGCAGAACATGGCACCGATCCGCGACACACCCCACCGCACGCGTGGTACATCGCGTTTGCGCCCGCGCAAGCGCCGAAGGTCGCCGTCGCGGTCGTGGTGGAGAACGGCGGAGATCGCCTGTCCGCGACCGGGGGTGCACTCGCCGCGCCGATCGGACGGGCCGTGATCGAAGCCGCGCTACAGGGGGGACCATGAGCCCGCGAGTAGGTGTGACGCTGTCCGGCCGGTACCGCCTGCAACGCCTGATCGCCACCGGCGGCATGGGTCAGGTCTGGGAGGCCGTCGACAGCAGGCTGGGCCGGCGCGTCGCGGTCAAGGTGCTCAAACAGGAGTTCTCCCAGGACCCCGAATTCATCGAGCGCTTCCGCGCCGAGGCGCGCACCACCGCGATGCTCAACCACCCGGGCATCGCCGCCGTCCACGACTACGGCGAGAGCCAGCTGGACGGGGAGGGGCGCACCGCCTACCTGGTCATGGAGCTGGTCAACGGCGAGCCGTTGAACTCGGTGCTCAAGCGCACCGGCAGGCTGTCGCTGCGGCACGCCCTGGACATGCTCGAGCAGACCGGCCGGGCCCTGCAGGTCGCCCACGCCGCCGGACTGGTCCACCGCGACGTCAAACCGGGCAACATCCTGATCACCCCCACCGGCCAGGTCAAGATCACCGACTTCGGTATCGCCAAGGCCGTCGACGCCGCACCGGTGACCCAGACCGGGATGGTGATGGGCACCGCCCAGTACATCGCGCCCGAACAGGCGCTGGGCCACGACGCGACCCCGGCCAGTGACGTCTACTCCCTCGGCGTGGTCGGCTACGAAGTCGTCTCCGGCAAGCGGCCGTTCACCGGCGACGGCGCGCTGACGGTGGCGATGAAGCACATCAAGGAACCCCCGCCGCCGCTGCCCGCCGAATTGCCGCCCAACGTCCGCGAGCTGATCGAGATCACCCTGGTCAAAAACCCCGGGATGCGTTATCGCAGCGGGGGACCGTTCGCCGACGCGGTCGCCGCGGTGCGCGCCGGCCGCCGTCCGCCGAGGCCCAGCCAGTCACCGCCGCCCGGGCGCGCCTCGCCGGCCGCCATCCCGTCCGCAGGCGCCCCGACCCGGGTCGCGGGCGCCTCGAGTGGGCGCAGCCCGGCGGCGCGCCGGTCCCGGCCGACCACCGGCGGGCATCGGCCACCCCCGGCGCGGCGCACGTTCTCGTCGGGCCAGCGCGCGCTGCTGTGGGCCGCGGGCGTGCTCGGGGCGTTGGCGATCATCATCGCGGTGCTGATCGTGATCAACTCCCGCGGCGACGCCCAGCAACAGCCGACGCCGCCCCCGACGGTCACCGACACCGGCGGCCCGCCCTCCTCCTCGGGATCCTCGGGCCCGTCATCGCCGAGCAAGACCCCCTCCGGCCTGGGCCCCCCGCGGTTCACGGTTCGGGGCCTCCCGTTGACCCCGGTCGCGCTGCCGGCCCGACACGAGACACCGCGATGACCACCCCGCAGCATCTGTCCGACCGCTACGAGCTGGGCGAGATCCTCGGCTTCGGGGGCATGTCGGAAGTTCACCTGGCGCGCGACGTCAGGTTGCACCGCGACGTCGCGGTCAAGGTGCTGCGCGCCGATCTGGCCCGTGACCCCAGCTTCTACCTGCGCTTCCGGCGGGAGGCCCAGAACGCCGCGGCGCTGAACCACCCGTCCATCGTGGCCGTGTACGACACCGGCGAGGCCGAGACGGCCGCCGGCCCGCTGCCCTACATCGTGATGGAGTACGTCGACGGCGTCACCCTGCGCGACATCGTGCACACCGAGGGGCCGCTGCCCCCGCGGCGCGCCATCGAGATCATCGCCGATGCCTGCCAGGCGCTGAACTTCAGTCACCAGAACGGCATCATCCACCGCGACGTCAAGCCGGCCAACATCATGATCAGCACCACCAACGCCGTCAAGGTGATGGACTTCGGCATCGCGCGCGCGATCGCCGACAGCGGCAACAGCGTCACCCAGACCGCGGCCGTGATCGGGACCGCCCAGTACCTGTCGCCCGAGCAGGCCCGCGGCGATTCCGTCGACGCGCGATCCGATGTCTATTCGCTCGGCTGCGTGCTGTACGAGATCCTCACCGGCGAGCCGCCGTTCACCGGCGACTCCCCGGTCGCGGTCGCCTATCAGCATGTGCGGGAAGACCCGATTCCCCCGTCGCATCGCCATGAGGGGATCTCCGCCGACCTCGACGCCGTCGTCCTCAAAGCGCTGGCCAAAAACCCGGAGAACCGCTACCAGACCGCGGCCGAGATGCGCGCCGATCTGGTGCGGGTGCACAACGGTGAGCCACCGGAGGCGCCCAAGGTGCTCACCGACGCCGAGCGCACGTCGCTGCTCTCGCACTCGGGCGGACACGGCGGACACCCCCGCACCGACCCGCTGCCCCGCCAGGCGCTGGGCGGCGCCGACACCGACGACGAGCGGCTCGGCGGTTCGGTCGCCCGCTGGGTCGTCGCGGTGGCCGTGCTCGCGGTGCTGACGATCGTCGTCGTCATCGCCTTCAACACGTTCGGCGGCGGCACCCGCGACGTCCAGGTGCCCGACGTGCGGGGCCAGGTCTCCGCCGACGCCATCGCGGTACTGCAGAACCGCGGCTTCAAGACGCGCACCCTGCAGAAGCCGGATTCGACGATCCCACCGGACCACGTCATCAACACCGACCCCGACGCCAACGCGTCGGTGAGTGCCGGTGACGAGATCACCATCAACGTCTCCACCGGACCCGAGCAGCGCGAGGTGCCCGACGTCTCCTCGCTGAGCTACGGCGACGCGGTCAAGAAGCTCAAAGCCGCCGGCTTCACCAAGTTCAAGCAGGCCAGTTCGCCGTCCACCCCGGACCTGATGGGCAAGGTCATCGGGACCAACCCGCCGGCCAACCAGACCTCGGCGATCACCAACGTCATCACCGTCATCGTCGGCTCCGGCCCCGAGACCAAGCAGGTCCCCGACGTGGCGGGCCAGACCGTCGACGTCGCGCAGAAGAACCTCACCGTGTACGGCTTCACCAAGTTCAGTCAGGCCGACGTGGACAGTCCCCGGCCGGCCGGCGAGGTGATCGGCACCAACCCGCCCAAGGGCACCACGGTCCCGGTCGACTCGGTCATCGAGCTGCAGGTCTCCAAGGGCAACCAGTTCGTGATGCCCGACGTGACCAACATGTTCTGGACCGACGCCGAACCGCGGTTACGCGCGCTGGGCTGGATCGGGGTGCTGGACAAGGGTCCCGACGTCGACGCCGGCGGTTCCATGCACAACAAGGTCGTGTATCAGAACCCGCCCGCCGGGGCCGGGGTCAACCGCGACGGCATCATCACGCTGAAGTTCGGTCAGTAGCCACCGGATCCGGGGGCAGATGCGGCCGCACAGCGGCGCGGACCTCGTTCTCCAGCCGGCGGATCAGCGTGTCGTCGCGCGCCCATCCGCAGTCGGCGAGCCAGTTTCCCAGCATCCGGTGCCCGCCCTCGGTCAGGATCGACTCCGGGTGGAACTGGACGCCGTGAATCGGCAACTCGGTGTGGCGCACCGCCATGATCACACCGCTGCGGGTGCGGGCCGTCACCTCCAGCACCGGCGGCAGCGACTCCGGCAGGATCGTCAGCGAGTGGTAGCGGGTGGCGGTGAACGGATCCGGGAGGCCTTGCAGCACGCCCACATTGGTGTGGAAGACGCTGCTGGTTTTGCCGTGCAGCAACTCGGGCGCACGGTCCACCCGGGCACCGAACGCGACGCCGATGGCCTGGTGGCCCAGGCAGACCCCCAGCAGCGGCGTCCGCGCCGCCGCGCACGCCCGGACGAGGCTTATCGACGCGCCCGCGCGTTCCGGCGTGCCCGGTCCGGGGCTCAGCAGCACACCGGCGAACTGCGCGGTGACGGCCGGCTCGTCGGCGAGCCGGGCGTCGTCGTTGCGCCACACCTCGGCCTGGACGCCGAGCTGTCCCAGGTATTGCACGAGGTTGAACACGAAGCTGTCGTAGTTGTCGACAACCAGGATCCGCATCGTGACAGGCTACCGTCCGCGCCGACCGGGGGCGGTGGTCACCGGCGGCACGGGCTGCGCGTAGTGCATCCGCAGCGGCCCGGTGTGGCCGACGATCCGCACGTCGGACTCGACCTGTTCGTGGTAACCCAGGCCGAACCGGACCACGTATTGCTTGTAGAGAGTCACCAGGGGTGCGGCGGCAAGGGCGGCTTGCATGGCGGTGGGATCGCCGATCGCGGCGACGGTGTAGGGCGGGCTGTAGGTACGCCCGTTGAGCAGCAGGGTGTTGCCGACGCAACGCGGCACCGACGTCGCGATGATCCGCTGGTCCTGCATCTGGATCGCCTCCGCGCCTGCGCTCCACAACGCGTTGAGGACGGCTTCGATGTCCTGCTGGTGCACCACCAGGTCGTCGGGGGAGGCGTCCCGCGGGAAGCGGCCGTTGGCGTCGCGTTGGGCGTCGTCGAGGGTCACCACCAGCCCCGGGCCGTGCACGGGATCCATGCCCGCCTCGCCGGCCAGCCGGGCGGACTGCCGCAGCAGGTCGGCCAGCGCGGCATCCGGTGACCGGCCGCGGGCTGCGTCGACGGCGTTCGACAGCGCGTCCCGCCGCGCGGTCAGGTCGTTCACCGACGCCTGGGCTTCGCGGACGAGGTCGACCAGCCGCGGCGCGTCGCTGCGGCGGATCTCGGCGCCGCCGGACACCCCGTGCGTCGCCGCCAGGAGCACACCGGCCGACAGGCAGACCAGCGGAACGCCGAACCGCCACGGCGAGCGGCGCGTGTCGCTCATCGTTTCTCCATTTCCCGGTCGGCCTGCCAGGTGAGCTAGTCTCATACCCAAGCTGGGTGTGCAACCTCCTCGTTATCGTTGCATCCCGTTGCCCTCACCGTGTCGTCCAGGTAACCCCACATATCCGCGAGGTACCCATGCCCAAGTCGAAGGTCCGCAAGAAGAACGACTTCACCGTCGGCGCCGTCAGCCGCACCCCGGTGAAGGTGAAAGTCGGGCCGTCGAGTGTGTGGTTCGTCGCGCTGTTCGTCGGCCTGATGCTGATCGGGCTCGTCTGGCTGATGGTGTTCCAGTTGGCCGCGGTCGGCAGCCAGGCACCCACGGCGCTCAACTGGATGGCGCAACTGGGCCCCTGGAACTATGCCATCGCGTTCGCTTTCATGATCACGGGTTTGCTGCTCACGATGCGCTGGCACTGAGCGGGGCCCGCCGGGTAATGAATTCAAATAGGGGTCGGTCCGCCGTCGCGTCAGCAACGTCGTGACCACCCAATGACACGCGTGTGATTTATCCCCACTGTTGATAGCGCTTGTGGATAACTGCATAGGCAGTGGTGGGAGGGGCCGAGAACCGCATGCAGCAAACACAATGGGCGCCACGTCCGGCTGGAATCGCTGGTTGTGGCCTCGCGGGCGTTTTCATGGCTATCGCGAGTGTGACCATGGTCACAGACGTGCCGGGGCGGGTCATGACCTCGATTGCCGCGGCGGGCCTGATGTTGTTTGCGGCGCTGACGTGGCGCGCGCGTCCGAAGCTGGCAATCACCCCCGACGGCCTGGCGCTGCGGGGCTGGTTCCGAACGCAGGTAATGCAAACCTCAGACGTCAAGATCATCCGCATCGCCGAGTTCCGCCGTTACGGGCGCACGGTCCGGCTACTCGAGATCGAAACGGTCGACGGCGGCATGGTGTTGCTTTCCCGTTGGGACCTCGGCACCAACCCGCTGGACGTGCTCGACGCGCTTACGGCAGCCGGTTACGCCGGCCGCAAGCGGCGCTGAGCGCGGGCGCCGTCGAACGTGAAGCCACTGCGAAAACTCGCACGGATTATCACAACACGTTCACGTTCGGTGCAGCGCAAGCCTCCCGGCGGCCCGGGACGCGGCCCTAGGCGATGGTGATCGACTCGATGACGACGGCCTCGGTCGGACGGTCGTTGCCGTCGGTGCCCGTCGTCGCGATCGCGTCGACGACCTTTTGCGACTCGGGGTCGGTGACTTCGCCGAAGATCGTGTGGCGCCGGTTCAGGTGCGGCGTCTGGTCCACGGTGATGAAGAACTGCGAACCGTTGGTACCCGGCCCCGCATTCGCCATCGCCAGCAGATACGGCCTGTCGAATTGCAGCTCGGGGTGGAACTCGTCGGCGAACTTGTAGCCCGGACCGCCGCGGCCGGTACCCGTCGGGTCGCCGCCCTGGATCATGAAGCCTCGGATCACCCGGTGAAACACGGCACCGTCATAGAACGGGCCCGAGGATCCGCCCGACGCGTTCTGGGTCGAGTAGTCCTTGGTGCCCTGCGCCAGGCCGACGAAGTTCGCGACGGTCTTGGGCGCGTGGTTCCCGAACAGGGCGACCTTGATGTCGCCGCGGTTGGTGTGCAGCGTGGCAGTGGCAGTCTGAATGGGGCTGTTGGTCACGACTGCCAAGTCTGCCATCACGCGCCGGCCTCGCCGCAGCCGGTGCCACCGCGGCGCGCAATCCCGAGCCAAGGGTCCCGCCGGCGCCCCTTTGGTGGCAGTCTGTGGAGATCCCGGACGGCCTCTGGGCTAACTTTCACAGCAGGTTTCACGACCGGCCCACAGACCGGCGCAGAAAGGCGGCAGATGAACGCGAAGGCGGAATCCCGGCTGACCCATCGGGAGCGGCTGGCCCGAGGACTGACCTACTCGGTGGTGGGGCCGGTGTACGTCACCCGAGGCGTGGTGGGACTTGGCGTCGACGCCGCGCAGGCCTCCGCCGGCGGGCTGCGCCGCCGTTACCGGGAGGGCCGGCTGGCCCGCGACGTGGCGGCCGCCCAGGAAACGATCGGCCACGAGCTGGCCGCCGCCCAGGAAGTCGTCACCAACCTGCCGCAGGCGTTGCGCGACGCGCGCCGGGCGCGACGTCGCCGCAGTAAGAGGCCCTTACTGATCGCGGGAGCCGCCGCGGCGGTATTGGCCGGCGGGGCGGTGACATTCAGCGTCGTCCGGCGTTCGACGCGTCAGCGGCCTCAGGAACCGTCCCCGCGTCCGCCCAGCGTCGACGTGCAGCCGCGTCCTTGACGACCGGCCTCACACCGCAACCCCGTCCGTCTGCACCACGGCGCGTCCGCGGCCACCGGCCGGTGCGCTGCCCAGCCGACCGGCCCGGCTCAGCGCCGCGACGGTGGCGATAGTATTCCCGCATGCCGTTGGCGAGCGGCACCACTTTTGCCGGATACACCATCGTGCGCCAGCTCGGATATGGCGCAATGGGCGCGGTCTACCTCGCTCAACACCCCCGGCTGCCGCGTCGCGACGCCTTGAAGATCCTCCCCCGGGCAATGACAGCGGACCGGGAATTCCGGGACAGGTTTCACCGGGAAGCCGACCTCGCCGCCACACTGTCGCACCCGAACATCGTCCGAGTGCACGATCGCGGCGAGTTCGAGGGCCAACTGTGGATCGCGATGGACTACGTCGAGGGCACCGACGCCGGGCGGCTGGTCAAAGACCACTACCCGGCCGGGATGCCGGTTGATGAGGTGTGCACGATCGTCACCGCGGTGGCTGACGGCCTCGATTACGCCCATCGTCGGGGCCTGCTGCATCGCGGCGTCAAACCGGCCAACATCTTGCTCACTGCGCCGCATGGCGGCCGACGCCGGATCTTGTTGGCGGACTTCGGCGTCCCC
Source organism: Mycobacterium cajalii (assembly GCF_045809005.2). Lineage (NCBI taxonomy): Bacteria > Bacillati > Actinomycetota > Actinomycetes > Mycobacteriales > Mycobacteriaceae > Mycobacterium > Mycobacterium cajalii. The sequence continues at coordinate 14,112 of NZ_CM141436.1, read as the reverse complement.
CGGCGGCTCGGCGATGTCAGCGGACTGACCGCTACCAAGATGACGGTGGGAACGGTCGCCTACGCCGCGCCCGAGCAGTTGACGGGCGCGCCTATCGACGGGCGTGCCGACCAGTACGCATTGGCGGCCAACGCGTTTCACCTGTTGACGGGTGGACCCCCCTATCAGCATTCCCCGGTGGCCGTCATAAGCCAGCACCTCAATGCGGCACCGCCCAAGCTGAGTGATCGACGCCCGGAATTGGCGGACTTCGATCCAGTGCTGTCGAAGGCGTTGGCCAAAGATCCCGCCGACCGGTTCAAGCGGTGCCGCAAGTTCGCCACCGCGCTCGGTGCGCGGGCCACCGTCGCGGTCGGCGGACCGGCCGACGGGTCCGCCCCTCGAGCGCCCACCACGCCGACGCCGACCACGGCGACGGACAAGCGCAGGCGCCCAGCGGTCCTCGTCGGAGCGGCTATGGCGGTGGCGATATTGGTCGCCACCGGCGTCATCGGATACATGATCGAGGCAAACAACACCGGCTCTCAACCAACCCCCGCCGTGCCAGCCGCTGCTGCCGTACTCGACGGCACCTATCGGCTGGACTACAACTCCGCGAAGACCACGGTCAACGGCACTCCCAACCCTCCACCCGACGGCAACAACAACCGGGAAAACACCGCTTGGTGGGCGTTTCGTTCGTCGTGTACACACGCCAGGTGCATCGCCACCGGGACCAAGCTCGACGGCAACGATCACCGAGTGCCGAACACACCAGCCGATACAGACATTGTCCGGTTCACCGGCAATCGTTGGCAGGAAAGCACACCTCGGCAAAGCCGACGGACGTATCAGCGTTGCCTCGGCGCGGACGGAAAAAGCGTCGTCGCGGGCACAGATACCGAAGTGATCGCCTGGACGTGGGAGCCCCGACCCGACGGCACGCTGCGCGGCGTTTCGACCGACACCGTGCTCACCAATCAATGCGGCTATCGGGGGGATGTGTTCCAGACCCCTTTTGTGGCCACGCGGACGGGCGACGTGCCGCCGGGTGTCACGGTGGCCGACCCAGCGACGGTTGCCGTCCCGCGGAACAGCGGCCCGGCTCCGACCGTTCCCGGTCCGGTGCTCGAGGGCACTTATCGCGTGGACTATGACTATGCCAACCAGACGGTCAACGGCGCCCCGATAGCCGGCACCATCACCGACACCGCGTATTTCTGGGCCTTTCGGTCCTCATGCACATCAGCGGGATGCGTCGCGACGGGCGCAATGCTGGACCAGTACCACCGGGAGGCCGTGGGTGACGCGGCGGAAGTTCTCGATTTCGCCGACGGTCACTGGCGGAACGCACCGTATATCAAGTCGACGTTCTGCCCCGGAGAAAGCCTGACCGCCACCGGCGCTGAAACAAGTAGCTGGTCGTTGAAGCCCCAGCCTGACGGCACGCTGCGCGGCTTCCTGACCGAGAACACCTTCACCAACGAGTGCGGCGTTCAAGGCGCGGTTTACCGGACACCCATGGTGATGACACGGATAGGCGATGTGTCGCCCACCGTCATCCTGGCCGATCCGGCGTTGTTCGAGCCCTCACCTGCGCCGAAAGCCGACGGACCGCATTAAAAGACTCGATTGCTCAACCGCCGGGCTCGAGCCCCGGCGAACCCGACCGCGCGCTGTCCAGCTCCGGATGTATCTGTGGAGCCTAGGGGAATCGAACCCCTGACACCCGCCTTGCAAAGGCGGTGCTCTACCAACTGAGCTAAGGCCCCTGACCGTTGCCGGGGTCGGGAGTATCGGCGACCGCCATGTGCCAGACCTCGACCTCACGTCGCGACCGCACCACCGCCGCGACCGCGGCGAGCAGTCCCAGCGGCAATGCCAGTCTGACGTAACGTCTCAACGGACCCATGGTTGTGGGCCTAGGAGGACTCGAACCTCCGACCTCTTCGTTATCAGCGAAGCGCTCTAACCGCCTGAGCTATAGGCCCGCACTCGCATACGGCCGAGCGACGAGATTACCGCAATCGACGCCCTACCCCCAAAAACGCTGGCATCCACGCTAGTCGCGGTCCGCTAGCGTCACCTCGATGCCCCCGATCAGATCCGTGGTCAGGTTGTAGACGAACGCCGCGATCGTCGCCATCGCCGTCAGCAGGACGATGTTGACCAGGCCGATGAGGATGGCGCCGCCGAAGATGGTGCCGCTGGACACCAGTTCGCCGCTGCTGCCGCTGGTGTTGTTGAGCAGGTCGCCGACGTTGCTGTTCAGCTTGGCCCACACACCCATGCCGCCGAGCACGAGGTACAGGAACGCCACCGCGATCATCCAGACGAAGAACAGCGCCACCGACAGCAGCAGCGACACCTTCAGCGTGCTCCACGGATCGATCCGGCGGATCTGCATGCTCGCCCGGACCGGCCCCCGCGACCGCCGCGACACCTGCACGCGGTCCTCGCGCGGCTCCCGGGCCTCCGGACGACCCGATCCGGGCCCTTTCGACGCCTCCGCGCCGCGCTCGGGCGGTGTGGCCTTGCGCTGCGGGGGACGCGGCACCGGGCCCGACAGGTCGGGCAGCTCGCTGGCGTATGCCTCGGCCGGCGAGCCCTCGCCGCGCGCCGACACGGCGTCGATCTCCTGGGTGGGGTTCCTGATGGGCCCGGCGGCGCCTGCCCCGGGCGTACCGGAAACGAACCGGTTCAGCCGGGCGTCGGCACCGGCCGGCGCGCCCGACGCCCGCGGTTCGCCGTGTGCTTCGCCCTGACGGTGCGGCGACTGGGCGGCGGCCCTGGACGCGCCCCGCTGCCACGGCGGGGACTCCGCGGTGTCCTGACCCCGGCCGCCCGGTGCGGGTGTCGCGCGGTGCGCGCCGCTCCGCTCGGCCGAACCATCCCCATTAAGGCCGTCGCCCTTGTTGGGGGCGCCCGGCTCGCTCGGTGAGGTCACCCCGACTCCTAACGTTCCCTACCGTCCTACCTCGGCCAACCCAGGCGGTGGCAGTCGGATCGCGCTCGGGCCGTGCAGTGGCCCGCTTCGTCACCGGGCCGAGTGTAGTTGCCCGGCGCGCCCGCGCGGCAGCGCCCGCCCGGATCGTTACCGGCTACTCGTCGGAGTCGTCGGCTTCCCCGGCATTCTCGGCTTCCTCCACGACATCGTCGGCGTTGGCTTCGGCGTTGCGCGCGATGGCCAGCAACGTGTCGCCCTCGCCGAGGTTCATCAACCGGACGCCCTTGGTCTGCCGGCCCGCCTTGCGGACCTGGCGCGCGGCGGTGCGGATCACGCCGCCTCCGGAGGTGATCGCGTAGAGCTCGCTGTCCTCGTCGACGATCAGCGCGCCCACCAGCTGGCCGCGCCGGCGGTCGTACATGACCGTCAGAACGCCCTTGCCGCCGCGGCCCTGCACCGGGTACTCCTCGATCGCGGTGCGTTTGGCGTAACCACCCGACGTGGCGACCAACAGGAAGGTCCCCTCACGAATCACGTTGAGCGACAACAGGTAATCGTCGGCGTTGAACCGCATGCCCTGCACGCCGGAGGTGGCGCGCCCCATCGGTCGCAGCGCCTCGTCGGTCGCCGAGAACCGGATCGACTGGCCCTTGGCCGACACCAGCAGCAGGTCCTCGTCAGCGGAGCACAGCACCGCGCCCACCAGTTCGTCGCCGTCGCGCAGGTTGACGGCCACGATCCCGCCGGATCGATTCGAGTCGAAGTCGGTCAGCTTGGTCTTCTTGACCAGGCCGTTGCGGGTGGCCAGGACCAGGTACGGCGCGTCCTCGTACCCGCGGATCTGGATGACCTGGGCGATGCGCTCCTCGGGCTGGAAGGCCAGCAAATTGGCGACGTGCTGGCCGCGCGCGGTGCGTGAGGCCTCCGGCAGTTCGTAGGCCTTCGCCCGGTACACGCGCCCCTGGGTGGTGAAGAACAGGATCCAGTCGTGCGTCGAGCACACGAAGAAGTGCCTGACGATGTCGTCCTGCTTGAGCCCGGCACCCTGCACGCCCTTGCCGCCGCGCTTCTGGCTGCGGTACAGGTCGGTCTTGGTGCGCTTGGCATACCCGGTTTCGGTGATGGTGACGACGACGTCCTCGCGGGCGATCAGGTCCTCGTCGCTGACGTCGCCGTCGGCGGCGATGATCCGGGTGCGCCGGTCGTCGCCGTGCTTGTCGGCGATCTCGGCGAGCTCGTCGTGGACGATGGCGCGCTGGCGCTCCGGCTTGGCGAGGATGTCTTCGAGGTCGGCGATCTCGGCCTCGATCTTGGCCAGGTCGTCGATGATCCGCTGGCGTTCCAGGGCCGCCAGGCGCCGCAGCTGCATGTCCAGGATGGCCTGGGCCTGGATGTCGTCGATGTCGAGCAGTTCGATCAGCCCGGCCCGGGCGATGTCGACGGTTTCCGACGCCCGGATCAGCGCGATCACCTCGTCGAGCGCGTCGAGCGCCTTGACCAGACCGCGCAGGATGTGGGCGCGTTCGTTGGCCTTGCGCAGCCGGTAGGTGGTGCGCCGGACGATCACGTCGAGCTGGTGGGCGACGTAGTGGCGGATCATCTGGTCGAGCCGCAGGGTGCGCGGCACCCCGTCGACGATCGACAACATGTTGGCGCCGAAGCTGGTCTGCAGCTGGGTGTGCTTGTAGAGGTTGTTGAGCACCACCTTGGCGACGGCGTCGCGCTTGAGCTCGATGACGATGCGCAGCCCCACCCGGTCGCTGCTCTGGTCTTCGATGTTGGCGATTCCGGCGAGCCTGCCGTCGCGGACCTGCTCGGCGATCGAGGTGATGAAGTTGTCGTGGTTGACCTGATAGGGCAATTCGGTGATCACCAGCGACGAGCGGCCGCGCGAATCCTCTTCCACCTCCACCACACCGCGCATGCGGATGGACCCGCGCCCGGTCTTGTAGGCATCGGCGATGCCCTGCGACCCGACGATCAGCCCGTGCGTCGGGAAGTCGGGTCCCTTGACGCGTTCGCAGACCGCGGCCAGGGTGGCTTCTTCATCGGCCTCGTGGTTCTCCAGGCACCAGTAGACCGCCTCGGCCAATTCGCGCAGGTTGTGCGGCGGGATGTTGGTCGCCATGCCGACCGCGATGCCGCCCGACCCGTTGGCCAGCAGGTTGGGAAACCGGCTGGGCAGCACCGTCGGTTCCTGCACCCGGCCGTCGTAGTTGGGGACGAAATCGACCGTTTCCTCGTCGATTTCGCGCAGCATCTCCATCGCGAGCGGGGTCAGCCGCGCTTCGGTGTTGTGGCTGACGAAACCGTTGGTGAGGAACGCGTGGTCCTCGGTGTCGACGCGCAGGCTGTACACCGGTCGCACGCCCGCGTCGGTGACGGAGGCAACCCGCGCGTAGTAGAACCGGCCGTCGGTGAGGTCGGTGGCGATGGCGCGGACGTCGGGGTCGGCGATGTGGGCCAGGATCTCGTCGCCGCGCGTGCGCCAGCGTTGGATGCGGTCGACGTTGTGGCGGTTGAGCCAGTCGCGGTCGGCCCAGGAGCCGCCGGCGGACTTGCGGATGAACGCAGCTAGTCCGGGTACGTAATCTCCGTCCCGTCCGCGACAAGTCGGCATCTCAGCGAGAACGCTGGTCAACTTGGTTTGTTTAACACCGCCGAAACCCACACGGGTTGCGAATAATTCGGCCTGAGCACGATTGGTGATGACGACCTTGTACTCGCCAACAGCATGCCGGTATCGCCTTGAGACGACTCCGAACTCGAGCAGCATCTGCTGAACGTCGATGGCAAGCTGCCTACTGCGTGTCGAGTAAGATATTTGAATTGTGTTGCGCGGTAGCGCCGAACACGAGCCGTCACCCTCGAACAGCGCTTGCAAGAAGACGCGTTTCACTGCGGCAGGGGACTGCCAGAGCCAATGCGGAACCGACTTGTCGGCCGAGCGTTGCCCGATCAACCCACCAAGCCGTGTCTTGCTCAGTTCCGACAGATTCTGCACGTCAAGTTCGTGCAACATCGAACCGGAGGCGATCACCCGCGCGGATACATACCGCCGGCCTCCGACGACCGCGTCGTACGCACCGACGACCATGTCGAAGTAGTCGCGGTCGAGGTTGTTGAACCCGGCGCGAGTTTCGGATACGAAGCCCTCGCTGATGAAAGCACCCAGCAGCAGGGCTTCCAGCACGTCATGCCAGTCACCAGGTCCGAGTTCCACCGGTGGCGTGCGCTGCAACACGACGTGGTCGTCGGGGCGGATCTCTTCGATCAGCTTCCACAGCAAGGTGGGTACGCCGCCGACGTCGACCAGGCACAGTAAGGGATGGTTGGCCGTACCCGTGACCTCGTAGCCGTCAACCGTCCGTACCCTGAAAGTCTGATGCTCGCCCGAGTGGAACAGTGTGTCCGCCAGAACGGGGTTGCCGTGCCGATCCAGAACCTTCAACTCGACCGCGTTGTCCGAATTGTGCGCAGCACCCGGAACCACATCCCCAATCCGTACGGACTGCCCGAACGGTAAGCGCACCAACGCATCTTCAGTGACGCAATACCTCATGGCGGCTGGCGGGTCGTTGCCCGGGGAGCCGAAGTTGCCCTGCCCGTCCACCAGCGGATACCGCAGCGACCACGGCTGGGCCATGCGCACCAGGGTGTCGTAGATCGAGGCGTCCCCGTGCGGGTGGTAGTTGCCCATCGTCTCGGCCACCGACCGCGCCGACTTGGCGTGGCTGCGGTCCGGGCGGAAACCGGAGTCGTACATCGCATACAGCACGCGCCGGTGCACCGGCTTGAGGCCGTCGCGCACCTCGGGCAGCGCGCGGCCCACGATCACGCTCATGGCGTAGTCGATGTAGCTGCGCTGCATCTCCTGCTGGATGTCGACGGGTTCGATCCGCTCGCCGGGCTGGTCACCCGGCGGCAGGGTGGTGTCAGTCATCTATTCCTCGTTTGGGGTTGGCGCGTCCGACCGGTCAGACATCCAGGAAACGAACGTCTTTGGCGTTGCGGGTGATGAAGCTGCGGCGCGCGTCGACGTCCTCGCCCATCAGGATGGAGAACAGCTCGTCGGCGGCCGCGGCGTCGTCGAGGGTGACCTGGCGCAGCACCCGCACCGACGGATCCATCGTGGTCTCCCACAACTCTTTGGCGTCCATCTCACCCAGACCCTTGTAGCGCTGGATGCCGTCGTCCTTGTTGATCTTCTTGCCGGCCTTCTGCCCCGCCTCGAGCAGGCCGTCGCGCTCGCGATCGGAGTAGGCGAACTCGGGTTCGGTGCGCTGCCACTTCAGCTTGTAGAGCGGCGGTTGCGCCAGGAACACGTGCCCGTTTTCGATCAGCGGCCGCATGAACCGGAACAGCAGCGTCAACAGCAGCGTGGAGATGTGCTGCCCGTCGACGTCGGCGTCGGCCATCAGCACGATCTTGTGGTAGCGCAGCTTGCTGATGTCGAACTCGTCGTGGATCCCGGTGCCCAGCGCGGTGATGATCGACTGGACTTCGGTGTTCTTCAGCACGCGGTCGATGCGCGCCTTCTCGACGTTGATGATCTTGCCGCGCAACGGAAGTATGGCCTGAAACATCGAATCGCGGCCGCTCTTGGCCGAGCCGCCGGCCGAATCACCCTCCACCACGTAGAGTTCGGACTTCCGCGGGTCGGTGGAGCGGCAGTCGGCGAGCTTGCCGGGCAGGCCGCCGAGATCGGTGGCGCTCTTGCGGCGCACCAACTCTCGCGCCTTGCGGGCCGCGATGCGCGCCTGTGCCGAGGAAACCGCTTTGTTGACGATGACTTTGGCGTCCGAGGGGTTGGCTTCGAACCAGTGTGTCAGCTGCTCGTTGCACACCTTCTGGACGAACGACTTGACCTCGGTGTTGCCCAGCTTGGTCTTGGTCTGACCCTCGAACTGGGGTTCGGCAACCTTGACCGAGATCACGGCCGCCAGGCCTTCCCGGATGTCGTCGCCGGTGAGGTTGGGGTCTTTGTCCTTGAGCAGCTTGCGGTCTTTGGCGTACTTGTTGACCACCGACGTCAACGCGGCGCGGAAGCCCTCTTCGTGGGTACCGCCCTCGTGGGTGTTGATCGTGTTGGCGAAGGTGTGCACCGACTCGGAGTAGCCGGCATTCCACTGCATCGCGATCTCGACCTCGTGGCCCTCGCCCTTGCCGGAGAAGTCGACGATGCTGCTGTGGATCGCGCTCTTTGTACGGTTGATGTGTTTGACGAAATCCACCAGACCGCCCGGGTAATGGAACGTGCGGTGCTTGACCTTGTGCGGCGACGTCGATTCGACCGCCTTGTCCTGCGCGGACTTGGGCGCCTCGGCGGTCTCGCTGACGACCTCGTCGACGACTTCCTCGTTGCTGACCCGCTCGTCGGTCAGGTTGATCGTCAGGCCCTTGTTCAGGAACGCCATCTCCTGAAGCCGGCGCGCGACCGTTTCGAAGTCGTATTGGGTGGTTTCGAAGATCTCGGGGTCGGCCCAGAACCGGATCACCGTTCCCGTCTTCTTGGTCGCCTCCCCTTGTTTGAGGGTGCCCGGGACGGCGCGGTCGTAGCACTGGAACCACTCGTGTCCGTCACGTTGGATGTTGACTTCCAGTCGGGTGGACAGCGCGTTGACCACCGACACACCGACGCCGTGCAGGCCGCCGCTGACGGTGTAGCCACTGTTCTCGCCGCCGAATTTCCCACCGGCGTGCAGTTGGGTCATCACCACGTCGACGGTGGGGGCGCCGGTGGCGTGCATCGCCACCGGAATGCCGCGGCCGTCGTCGGCGACCTCCACACTGCCGTCGTCGAGCAGGCGGACGTCGACCTTGCTGGCGTAGCCGGCCATCGCCTCGTCCACCGAGTTGTCGACCACCTCCCAGACGAGGTGGTGCAGACCGCGTTCACCGGTGGAGCCGATGTACATGCCGGGGCGTTTGCGGACAGCCTCCAGCCCTTCCAGCACGGTGATGGCTGAAGCGCCGTATTCGTCTTGTGCCTTCTTCTTCTGGGCAGCCACGGTCGGAATGATCTCCTCGGGGTTTCATGCGAGCGGTTCAGTCACCGCAGCGGTCGCATCCGGTCAAGTCTACCGTGAGGGGCCGCCAGGACCGATTTTCTGGGCGCGTTTCTGCCCACCTGGCCGCGCCGTGTGCTCGATTTCTTCATTTGGGTCGCGTCCTGACGTGCGTGACCCGGGTCCGTTTCGTCCTGGCGGATCTGAGACAGCCCCCAACGACGCCCCCCGCCACCTATCCGTAGGTGTCGCGGGGTCCCCGGCCCGCGATGTGCCGCGGGCCCTTCCGCCACGACGGGGCGACCGGCCCGGTGATCTTGAGGGAGGTCACCACGCCATTGCCGACCGCCGCCGCGATCTTGGCCAGCAGCTGCGCCTGGATCATGCGCAGCTGGGTGGCCCAGGCGGTGGACTCGGCCGCCACGCTCAGGACCCCGTCGCTGAGGGAGACCGGTGTGGCGTGGTCGGCGATCTGCTGGCCCACCATCGACGACCAGTGGCCCAGGACGGTGCCTTCCGCGACCTGGGCGGACCAACCACGCTTTTTCGCCAGGTCGCGCGCCAGCCGGCCCAGCGGTTGGGGATCCCGCCCGTCGGGCCCCGGGCCCGACCAGCTTCGCCGCCGACCGGCGACCCGGCGCGGGGTTGGTGGGACCGCCCGGCCGCGTCCGGCATCCTTGCCCTGGGCGCGCGCGGCCGCGCGCGCCTCCTCGAGCGTGCGGCGCACCAGGTCGATACCGGTCAACCCGGCAGGCAACGGGGTGCCGCCGTCGTCGCTGCCGTCGACGTCACCGGTCACGGCCGTACCACCGACATGGGCCCAGACTCCCCGTCACGCAACTCAATGTGCACCCGTTCAGCATCCCAGTCCGCCGGAATGTCTTCCAGCACCGCCGCGGTCACCAGAACCTGTTCGGCCGATTCGGCGACCCCGGCCAGGGCGCGGCGCCGGGTGGTGTCGAGTTCGGCGAAGACATCGTCGAGCAACAACACCGGCTCTCCGCCGTCGGCCCGCAGCAACTCGTAAGCGGCCAGCCGCAGCGCCACCGCAAACGACCACGACTCGCCGTGGCTGGCAAAGCCTTTCGCGGGCTGCTCGCCGAGCCGCAGCTCGAGGTCGTCGCGGTGCGGCCCGACCAGGGACATCCCGCGCTCCAGCTCCACATCGCGCCGTACCGACAGCGCCGAGACCAGCGCGGCCTCGAGCTCCTCACGGTCGCCGCCGCCCGCCCAGTCCCCGCCCAGGCTCGGGCGGTAAGCGATCGAGGCCGGACGCGACCCGGGCGCCAGCAACTGGTAGGCCTTTTCGACCTCGGGCGCCAGCTGCTCGATCAGATCGATACGGGTGGCCATCAACTCGGCACCGTGCTCGGCCAACCGGGCATCCCACACGTCGAGAGTGTCCAACGCGCTCCGGTCGCCCCGATGCCTTACCCCGCCAAGGGCTTTCAACAACGCCGTGCGCTGGCGCAGCACCTTGTCGTAGTCGGCACGCACCGCGGCGATCCTGGGCCGGCGCACGGTTGCCAGATCATCGAGGTAACGCCGCCGGTCGGCCGGGTCGCCGCGGACCAGCGCCAGATCCTCCGGGGCGAACAGCACCGCCCGCAACACCCCGACCACCTCGCGCGTGCCGCGCACCGGCGAGCGGTTCAGTCGCGCCTTGTTGGCGCGCCCCGCCGCGATCTCCAGATCGACGGCACACTCCCGGCCTTCGTTGACGACGATCGTCGAGATCACGGCCCGATCGGCGCCCGCCCGGATCAACGGCGCGTCGGTGCCCACTCGGTGCGAACCCAACGTCGTCGAATACCACAGCGCCTCAATCAGGTTCGTCTTCCCGAATCCGTTCGGACCGACGAACACCGTGCGTCCCGGTCTCAGTTCGAGGTCGGCCTGCGCCCAGGACCGGAAATCACGCAGTCCCAAATGCCGGACGTACACCTAGCCGGGCAGCCGAACTGGCATGAGCAGGTAGACATAATCCGTCGGCGGGGCCGCGAAGGGGCCGGGGCCGGTCGGGTGGCCGTCGTCGGCCGACGCCGGCCGCAGCAGTGCCGGTTTGCCCGGGGTCGTGAAGCCGAACGACACCCGCTCGGAGTGCACCGACCCCAGGCCGTCGGTCAGATACGTCGGGTTGAACGCGATCGTCAACGGCTCGCCGGCGAAATCTACCTGCAGGTCCTCCTCGGCGCGCCCGACATCGTCGGCGCCCGCCGAGAGCCGCAGCATGCCGTCGGCGAATTCCATGCGGACCTGCGCACCGCGGTCGGCGACCAGCGCAACCAGCTTGATCGCCTCGGTCAGTTGGGCCACGTTCATGGTGGCCACCGCGGTGTGCTCGGCCGGCAACAGCTGGCGGAACTTGGGGAATTCCGCATCCAGCAGCCGGGTGGTGCTGCGTTTGCCGTTCCCGCTGATACCGAGCAGGCCTTCCTTGCCGACCCCGGCACCGGCTCCCAACGACAGCCGCACCTCGGATCCGTCGGTGCCGGTTTTCGCGGCCTCGGCCAGCGTCTTGGCCGGTACCAACACCGCCGCCTCCACGTCGGGGGACAACGCCGACCAGGTCAACTCGCGCACCGCCAACCGGAACCTGTCGGTGGCCGCCAGAACCACCTTGTCACCCGAGATTTCGACGCGGATACCCGTCAGCATCGGCAAAGTGTCATCCCGGCCCGCGGCGATGGCGACCTGTCCGATCGCCTCGGCGAACAAATCCGCGGGCAAAGTTCCGGTGTCCTCCGGCAGGGCGGGCAGCGTCGGGTAATCCTCGACCGCCATCGTCGGCAGCGAGAACCGGGCGTTCCCGCAGGCCAATGCGACACGATTGCCGTCGACGTAGAAATCGATGGGCTTGTTGGGCAACGCCCGCGTGATGTCGGACAACAGCCGTCCCGACACCAAAACACTTCCCGGAGAAGCGATTTCGGCTGCGATTTGCGCCTCCGCCGAAACCTCGTAGTCGAACCCGGAAATGGTCAGGCCGTCGTCGGCGCCGGACAACAGGATCCCGGAAAGGACCGGCACCGCCGGCCTGGACGGCAGATTCTTCGCCACCCACGACACCGCATCGGCGAAGGACTCCCGCACCAACCGAAACTTCAGGTCGGTGACGCCAGCTGTTGTCGTCGCCACGTCCATAAAGCGTCCCTTCACCTGCCACGTGTCCAAATCCCCGGGCTAGCCCTCCCACTAGCGTGGGTCCCCGCGACGAACGTCGATGGCACAAAGCGAGCCATGACGACCGCAACGGCAGCCGAAGAACAACCGTAGATCGTCGGGGGCCATCTTGAAAGCTAATCGCAGGGCCCGACAAGGCGCCGGTTCGTCGACGGTGCGGACCCGTGTGATCCGAACGTCCCCAGGGCCGGTTTTCAAAGAAGGAAGATCGAAGATATCTCAGTACCAGTAATAAGGCGTGTGCATGCTGGGGACAGCAGGGGTCGGCGCAGCTAGGGGACTCATCGGGTTGTGGATGACACGCTCGGCGGTTGTGCGTCGGTCGTTGAGTGGCTGGGGATGAACGCCGGGTGTGCACTGGAGTGTGATCAGCGATCGGTTGTTCGGCAGGGTTGTGCACATGCCTGCGCACAATGCACCGCTGTGACTGTTGTGACAGGGGAGTGAGAAGTTTTTTCGAAAAAAGAGGCGCGGTCAGCGCTTGGACCGTTGCCGGATCCGTGTGGTGAGCTCCTTGACGTGATCGAAGACCTCACGCCGCTCGGCCATCTCGGAGAGGATCTTGCGTTGGGCGTACATGACCGTGGTGTGGTCACGCCCGAATGCCTGGCCGATCTTGGGCAGGGAGAGATCGGTGAGCTCGCGGCACAGGTACATCGCGATCTGGCGGGACTGAGCCAGCGCGCGGGTCTTGCCCGGACCGCGTAACTCCTCGACGGTGGTGTCGAAGTATTCGGCGGTGGCGGCCATGATCGTCGCCGCGCTGATCTGCATCGTGCTGGCGTCGGCGATGAGGTCACGAAGCACGATCTCGGCCAGTGACTTGTCGATGGGCGTCTTGTTGAGCGAGGCGAACGCGGTGACGCGGATCAGCGCCCCCTCGAGCTCGCGGATGTTGCGTTCGATGCTGCTGGCGATCAACTCGAGGACGTCGTCGGGCACCGCAAGCCGATCCATCTGTGCCTTCTTGCGCAGAATGGCGATGCGGGTCTCGAGTTCGGGCGGCTGGACGTCGGTGATCAGACCCCACTCGAACCGGGTCCGCAACCGGTCTTCGAGGGTCGCGAGTTGTTTGGGCGGCCGGTCGGAGGAGATGACGATCTGCTTGTTCGCGTTGTGCAAGGTATTGAAGGTGTGGAAGAACTCCTCCTGGATACCTTCCTTGCCCTCGATGAACTGGATGTCGTCGACCAGCAGCACGTCGACGTCGCGGTAGCTGCGCTTGAAGGCGACCTTGCGGTCGTCGCGCAACGAGTTGATGAAGTCGTTGGTGAATTCCTCGGTGGAGACGTACTTGACGCGCATCCCGGGGAACAGCCGCTGCGCGTAGTTGCCGGCGGCGTGCAGCAGGTGGGTCTTGCCCAGGCCGGACTCACCCCAGATGAACAAGGGGTTGTAAGCGCGCGCCGGTGCCTCGGCGATCGCCAGGGCGGCCGCGTGGGCGAACCGGTTGGAGGCGCCGATGACGAACGTGTCGAAGGTGTAGCGGCGGTTGAGGCTGGTCCCGCCGGCGACCGCGGAATCGGAGTTGCGCGGGCGTTCGGAGAAGTAGTTGGGCCAGCTGTGCTCTGCGCCGACGGGCACGTCGCCGTTCTCGTCGGCCTCGTCGATCTCGTCGGCGTCGAGTTCGGCGTCGTAGGCCAGGTGTTCCGTCGGTGCGACGGCGCCTTCGTCGGGGCTGTCGGGGGGCGGAGCGATGCGCACCCCGAGTTGGATCTGTTGTCCGAGCCGGCGGCTCAGCGCGTCGGTGATGGGCTCGCGCAGATGACGTTCGATCTCGTTTTGCACGAAGCTGCTCGGCACCGACAACAGAGCAAAGCCCTCGACGATGGTGAGTGGCTGAACGAGGTTCAGCCACGCCCTTTGCTGTGGGGTGAGGGGAGTGACGAGCGTCGAACGGTTGCCGGTGGCGTTGTCCCCCGCGGAGTCGCCGTTGAGTTCGGAAACGACCGCGCTCCACACCGTCGTGAAGGTCGAACCGGGGTCATCGGTCAA